>NZ_AP026947.1:237500-5037500 GCF_059738865.1 Myxococcus sp. MH1
GGTGGAGCCGGAGCGAAAGCGAGTCCTAAAAGGGCGAATTAGTTGCGTGTATTATAACCCGAAGCGGGGTGATCTACACATGGCCAGGTTGAAGTGCGGGTAACACCGCATGGAGGACCGAACTCATGAAAGTTGAAAATTTCTGGGATGAGCTGTGTGTAGGGGTGAAAGGCCAATCAAACTCCGTGATAGCTGGTTCTCCCCGAAAGATATTTAGGTATCGGCTCGGGCAATTCAATACTGGAGGTAGAGCACTGGAACGGCTAGGGGTCTCACCAGATTACCAAACCGTACCAAACTCCGAATGCCAGTAATTGTTAGCCCGGGACGCAGTCAGTGGGTGATAACGTCCATTGGCAAGAGGGGAATAACCCAGACCGACAGCTAAGGCCCCCAAATCTAGTCTAAGTGAACACTAGAAAGGATGTGGCAGGTCATTGACAACCAGGAGGTTGGCTTAGAAGCAGCCATCCTTTAAAGAAAGCGTAATAGCTCACTGGTCAAGACAGGCCGCGCCGAAAATGTAACGGGGCTCAAGACTAGTGCCGAAGCTTCGGGTCATACGTAAAGCGTATGGCGGTAGGGGAGCGTTCCAACTGCAGCGAAGGCCGACCGAAAGGGCGACTGGAGCGGTTGGGAGTGCTGATGCCGAAATGAGTAGCGATAAAGGGGGTGAGAAACCCCCTCGCCGTAAACCCAAGGTTTCCTGGGTCAAGTTAATCTTCCCAGGGTTAGCCGGAACCTAAGTCGAGGCCGAAAGGCGTAGATGATGGAAAGCGGGTTAATATTCCCGCGCCATCTTGCAAGCGTTGAACTAAGGGAGGACGGAGAAAGCTAGACGAGCTGACCGGCGGTTGTGTCAGTCTAAAGGCGTAGGGGTGTCGCGTACGAATAAAGGCGCGGCAGCTATCCTCGAGACCTTATGGCGCCCCGTAAGGGGTAAGTCGTCGATGCTCTGCTTCCAAGAAAAGTCCCGTAGGGAGCTTGCAGGGTGTCCGTACCGTAAACCGACACAGGTGGGTGAGGAGAAAATCCTAAGGCGCTTGAGAGAACTCTCCTCCAAGGAACTAGGCAAATTTCCACCGTAACTTCGGAAGAAGGTGGGCCTCTGGTAGGTGAAGGCGTACAGCTGGAGCCGAGAGAGGTTGCAGAGAAATGGCGGTAGCGACTGTTTACCAAAAACACAGGACTCTGCGAAGGCGACAAGCCGACGTATAGGGTCTGACTCCTGCCCGGTGCTGGAAGGTTAAGGGGATTCGTCAGCCGCAAGGCGAAGCGATGATCCGAAGCCCCAGTAAACGGCGGCCGTAACTATAACGGTCCTAAGGTAGCGAAATTCCTTGTCGGGTAAGTTCCGACCTGCACGAATGGAGTAACGACTTCCGCGCTGTCTCGGAGAGGGACTCAGCGAAATTGAAATAGCTGTGCCGATGCAGTTTACCCGCAGCAAGACGGAAAGACCCCGTGAACCTTTACTATAACTTGACAGTGACACTAGGGATTGACTGTGTAGGATAGGTGGGAGCCTTTGAAGCCGGGCCGCTAGGTTCGGTGGAGGCAACGGTGAAATACCACCCTGTTGATTTCTGGTGTCTAACCATGTCCCGTTAGCCGGGATTGGGACACTGTCTGGTGGGTAGTTTGACTGGGGCGGTCGCCTCCCAAAGAGTAACGGAGGCGCGCGATGGTTCCCTCAGCCCGATTGGAAACCGGGCGGCGAGTGCAATGGCATAAGGGAGCTTGACTGCGAGACGGACACGTCGAGCAGGTGCGAAAGCAGGTCATAGTGATCCGGTGGTCCTGAATGGAAGGGCCATCGCTCAACGGATAAAAGGTACTCCGGGGATAACAGGCTTATCTCCCCCAAGAGTTCACATCGACGGGGAGGTTTGGCACCTCGATGTCGGCTCATCGCATCCTGGGGCTGGAGCAGGTCCCAAGGGTTTGGCTGTTCGCCAATTAAAGCGGTACGCGAGCTGGGTTCAAAACGTCGTGAGACAGTTTGGTCCCTATCTGCTGTGGGCGTAGGATACTTGAGAGGCTCTGACCTTAGTACGAGAGGACCGGGTTGGAGGCACCGCTGGTGTACCAGTTGTCTCGCCAGAGGCATCGCTGGGTAGCCATGTGCCGATTGGATAACCGCTGAAAGCATCTAAGCGGGAAACCGACCTCAAGACCAGGTATCCCGGGCGCAAGCCCCTGAAGACCCGTCGAAGACTACGACGTTGATAGGCTGGGTGTGTAAGCGCGGTAACGCGTTGAGCTAACCAGTACTAATTGGTCGAGCGGCTTACTTCCCCCTATCTCTTGCGCGCCCCCTCAAGGGGAGTAAGGGACTCGGGGCCAAGGCCGAGGCTTGAATGCATGCGCATTCACCCGGAAGAAACTTCTAAAAGCACAGCGAGGCTTGATACTCGCAGAATGCTGCAACTTACCCTTCGTATGCACTGTCTCTATGTTTTCCGGTGGCAATGTCGGAGGGGTCACACCCGTTCCCATCCCGAACACGGAAGTTAAGCCCTCCAGAGCCGATGGTACTCCGCGGGAAACCGCGTGGGAGAGTAGGTCGCTGCCGGATTCTTTTTGAGAAGCCCTCGTCGCCTCGTGCGACGGGGGCTTTTCTTTTTTCCTCACGGCCCTCGACGCGCTTTACCGCGTGGCGAGGAGCTCGGCGAGTCGATCGAAGTTCTGCTCATTGGCTTCCTCGACGAAGCCGCGGACCTTCTCGACCTCCTCCTTCGACTCGAAGCGCATTCGCCAGGTGAGGCGCGTCTTGAGTCCCTCGTCCGCGAAATCGAGGCGCATCTCGAAGTGATGTGACTCCTGGAGGTGTCGGAAGACGACCCGCTCCATGGGGACCACCTGCGTGAACTCCTTGTGCATGGTGTATCGGGCTCCATCCGGTCCCTGCATCACGAAGCGCCACTGACCTCCTGGGCGGAGCTCAAATACCTCGAAGGTGTTCGTCGAGCCCTTCGGTCCCCACCACCGCGACAGCTGCTCCGGGTCGCTGAATGCCTGGTACAGCCGGTCTCGGGAGGTGTCGAAGCGCCGAGAGGAGACGATGTCTCGGGACTCCTCGAGCACCCGCCCCAGCCTGTCGAAGTGTTCCGCCGTGCCTCCCTCACGTGAGCGCATCCCATCCTCACCGTCGAGGAAGGTGGCTTGCTCGGTGAACACCATCCTCGTCCCGCCTGTCTTCGTCGCGTGCAACTCCACCGTGGCCAGTGACACGGACAGGTGCTTGTCGCCCACGTGCATGTCGTAGACGTAGACCAGTCGCTCGTCGGGGATGATGGAGTGGTAGCGCGCGGTGAAGACACTCGCGTGGCGCCCCTCGAACTGTCCGTGGAGCAGCTCCGTTCCGCCCACGCGGAAGTCGAGCTCACGCTTCACGAGGCGCCACCGCTCAGGCGGACCGATGAACCACTGGGCCTTCATCTCCACGTCGGCCCAGGCCGCGAAGACCCGGGCAGGAGAGGCTTTGTACGTGCGCTCGATGCTGAATGTGCCGTGAACGGCGGGACGTGCCTTCATGAGCTGCCCTTCTTTCGGGGGGAAGGCGTGGGGGATTCGGGGCCATCCAGCAACTCGCCCAAGCGGTCGAAGCGGCGCTCCCACAGGCCGCGCCGCGCGGAAATCCAGTCCTCGGCCACGCGCAGCCCCTCTGGCTGGATGTGACAGGAGCGCACACGCCCGACCTTCTCCGTGCGCACCAGGCCGCTCTCCTCGAGCACATGGAGGTGCTGAACGACCGCCGCGAGGGTGATGTCGAGCGGCTTCGCCAGGTCGCTGACCGACAACGAGCCCTGACTCAGGCGCTCGACAATGGCTCTCCGCGTGGAGTCACCCAGCGCCTGGAACACCCGGTCTACGGCGCCATGGTTTAGCATGGGCTTAAGTATGCGCTGTGCGCCCTGACTGTCAAGCCGTGGCTTAAGTGTTCGGTGCGGGCTTCAAGCTGCACGGCGACTGTGGAGTCATCGTGCAGGCTGCAATGCGCGCGGCGGCCAGCGCTGCCCAACCCCGCGATAGTCCTACGGATTCGTCAGAGGGTGGGTGGTACGCGCGGTGCTCATTGGATGGGCACCCATGTTGTCCATCGACTCCACTCAGCTGCTTCTCTCCCTGCTCCTCCGGCAGGCCGATGCGCCCCTGCCTGCTGCCGACACCACGGCCAACGACTCGGCGGCGACCCGCTTCCTCTCCCGGGTCCAGCCCGAGGGCGGCGTCGATGTGTACTTCGCCCACAACTTCAACCGCCCCGCGAACAAGGCCAGCTTCCTCCCCGGCACCGGCACGTCCGCCAAGCGCGATGGCGAGGTGTCCATCAACCTGGCCTCGCTGGGGCTGAGCGCCGAGCCCGCTCCCGTGGGCTTCAAGGTGCTCCTGGGCTTTGGAACGGGGGCGGAGGTGGTGCACTCGGCGGAGCCCGAGGGTGTCGCCTCTGGACCTGCTGCGTGGCGCTACGTCCAACAGGCGTCCGTGTCCTTCGCCACGGGGCCGCTGACCCTGGAGGCGGGGCTGTATCCCAGCCACATCGGGCTCGAGTCGTTCCAATCCCAGCTCAACTGGACGTACACCCGCTCGTGGATGGGCGAGTACTCGCCCTATTACCAGACGGGCATCAAGGGGACCTGGGCCTTCGACCCGGCGTGGAGCGCGCAGCTTCAAGTCCTCAATGGCTGGCAGACCGTGGGTGACAACAACCGCGGGCTCGCCGTGGGCACTCAAGTGGCCTACGCGGGCGAGCGCCTCTCCGCGGCCCTCAACACCTTCATCGGCGAGGAGGGCGCCACGGGCGACGAGGGGCTGCGCCTCTTCGCGGACGCGGTGGCGACGTTTCGTGTCCTGCCCTCGCTGTGGCTCGCCGCGACCGCGGATGTGGGGACACAGCGTCTTCCCTCGGGAACTCGCGCGAACTGGTACGCGGCGGGGCTCAATGCCCGGGTGCTGCTCGCGGAGCCCGTGGCGCTCGCCGCGCGTGTCGAGGCCTACCGGGATGCCGATGGCTTGATGACCGGCGTCGCGCAGACCTTGTCGAGCGGGACCGTCACGCTCGAGGTGAAGCCCGCGGAGCAGCTCACCCTCAAGCTGGAGGCACGGCATGACCGCTCGACGGAGGCGGTGTTCGCGGGCCGCGCCACGGCCGATGACGGCTCGCCCGTGCCGAAGGACACCGAGACGCTCGTCGTGCTCGGCGCCACCGCCTTCTTCTGATGTGCCCCCGGAGACCTTCCATGGATTTCGTCCTCGTCCTCGTCACCGTCGGATTCTTCACCCTCGCGCTTGGCTACACCCATGGCTGTGAACGGCTCTGAGCGCACCCTGCCCGCTTTCGTGCACCCCGCCGGATGCTCCCTCGCGCCGTGCACTTCGCTCATGCGCAGCTCCACTCCACGCCTCACCCGGAGTCCCCACTCATGACCTTCGAATACGCCGCCGGCGCCGTGCTCGCCGTCCTGCTCACCGTCTACCTCGTCTATGCCCTGCTCCGCCCCGAGCGCTTCTGAGGGCCCTCTCCAATGACTCTCATCGGCTGGCTGCAAGTCCTGTTGTTCTTCGCCCTCCTGCTCGCGCTGACGAAGCCGCTGGGTGTCTATCTCTTCCGTGTCTTCGAGTCCGAGGCGCGGCCGTTGCCCCGGCTGCTCGGCCCCGTGGAGCGGGGGTTGTTGCGCCTGAGTGGCGCGAGCGAGCGGCGTGAGCAGACCTGGGTGGAGTACTGCGGGGCCCTGCTGGCCTTCAGCCTGGTGAGCCTGCTCATCCTCTACACCCTCCAGCGGGCGCAACACCTGCTGCCCTTCAATCCCCAGAAGCTCGGCGCCGTGGGGCCCGACCTCGCCTTCAACACCGCCGCCAGCTTCGTCACCAATACCAACTGGCAGTCGTACGCCGGTGAGTCCACCCTGAGCTACCTCACGCAGATGGCGGGCCTGGCGTGGCAGAACTTCGTCTCCGCCGCCGCGGGGCTCGGAGTGGCGCTGGCGCTCGCTCGCGGCTTCACCCGACGACCGGGGCCCGAGGGCTCGAAGACGCTCGGCAACTTCTGGGTCGACCTGGTGCGCGGCACGCTCTACGTGCTGCTGCCCCTGTGCTTCGTCGCCGCCCTGTTCTTCGTCTCGCAGGGGATGCTGCAGAACCTCGCTCCCCATCACTCGCTGACGACGCTCGAGGGTGGGACGCAGACGCTCGCGATGGGACCGGTGGCCTCGCAGGAGGCCATCAAGATGCTCGGCACCAACGGCGGTGGCTTCTTCAACGCCAACAGCGCCCACCCGTTCGAGAACCCGACGCCGCTCACCAACCTGGTGCAGATGCTGCTCATCTTCGCCATCCCCTCGGCGCTCACCTACACCTACGGGAAGATGACCGGTGACACCAAGCAGGGCTGGGCCCTCTTCGCCGCCATGTCGTTGCTGTTCTTCGTGGGAGTGCTCGCCGCCTACTCCGCCGAGGTCCAGCCCAACGCCGCCGTGTCCGCCGCGCAGGTGGCCCACGTCGGCAACATGGAGGGCAAGGAGGCGCGCTTCGGCACCGCCGCGTCCACGCTCTTCGCCGTCGTCACCACCGATGCATCGTGCGGCGCCGTCAATGCCATGCATGACAGCTTCAATCCACTGGGCGGGCTCGTGCCGCTCGTCAACATGCAGCTGGGCGAGGTCATCTTCGGCGGCGTGGGCGCGGGCCTCTACGGCATCCTCATCATGGTCGTGCTCTCTGTCTTCATCGCCGGACTGATGGTGGGCCGCACCCCCGAGTACCTGGGCAAGAAAATCGAGGCCCGGGAGATGAAGCTCGCGATGCTCTACGTGCTCATCTTCCCGCTGTTCATCCTCGGGCTGTCCGCCGTCGCGGCCGTGCTCCCCCAGGGCGTGTCCTCGCTCAACAACGCGGGACCGCATGGCCTGTCTGAAATCCTCTATGCGTTCACCAGTGGCACGGCCAACAACGGCAGCGCGTTCGCGGGCCTCAACGCGAACACCCCGTTCTGGAACATCTCACTGGGGCTGGCCATGCTCGGCGGGCGCTTCCTGATGATTGTCCCCGCGCTCGCCATCGCCGGCTCCATGGTGGGCAAGAAGGTGGTGCCCGCGGGGCCCGGCACCTTCCCGACGAACGGCGTCCTCTTCACCGGCCTCCTGGTGAGCATCGTCGTCATCGTCGGCGCGCTCACCTTCTTCCCCGCCCTCTCCCTGGGCCCCATCGTCGAGCACTTCCTCGCCGGGGCCGGAAAGGTCTACTGAGCCATGAGCTCCTCGTCCTCGAAGCCCGCGTCACTCTTCGACGCGTCACTGCTCAAGCCCGCGCTGCTCGACAGCCTCAAGAAGCTCCACCCCCGGGATGTGGCTCGAAACCCCGTCATGTTCGTGGTGTGGGCCGGTAGCCTGCTCACCACCGTGCTGGTGGTGAAGGACCTCGTGTCGCCGCGCACCGACGGCGCGCCCCTCTGGTTCACCGTGTCCGTGGCCCTGTGGCTGTGGTTCACCGTCCTCTTCGCCAACTTCGCCGAAGCGGTCGCCGAGGGGCGCGGCAAGGCTCAGGCGGGGGCCCTGCGCAAGATGCGCAAGGACACCACCGCGCGCCGTCTTTCCGAGGGGCGCGAGGAGCGGGTGCCCGCGCCTGACTTGCGCAAGGGCGACCTGGTCGTCTGCGAGGCTGGAGACCTCATCCCGGGCGACGGCGAGGTGGTGGAGGGCATCGCCAGCGTGGATGAGTCCGCCATCACCGGCGAGTCCGCGCCCGTCATCCGTGAGTCCGGCGGTGACCGCTCCGCGGTGACCGGCGGCACCAAGGTGCTGTCGGACCGCATCGTCGTGCGCATCGCCGTCAACCCGGGCGAGTCCTTCCTCGACCGCATGATTGGTCTGGTGGAGGGCGCGGCCCGGCAGAAGACGCCCAATGAAGTCGCGCTGCACATCCTCCTCGTCGGGCTCACGGTGGTGTTCCTGCTGGCGTGCGTGTCGCTGGTGCCGCTCGCGCTCTACTCGGGTGTGCCGCTGTCGGGCACCGCCGTGGTGGCGCTCCTCGTGTGCCTCATCCCCACCACGATTGGCGGACTCCTGAGCGCCATCGGCATCGCCGGGATGGACCGGCTGTTGCGCAAGAACGTCCTCGCCATGAGCGGCCGAGCCGTCGAGGCGGCGGGTGATGTCGACACGCTGCTGCTCGACAAGACGGGCACGATTACACTCGGCAACCGCATGGCCACGGAGCTGCTGCCCATGCCCGGCGTGCGCCTGGAGGAGCTGGCCGAGGCCGCTCAGCTCGCGAGCCTGGCCGATGAGACCCCCGAGGGACGCTCCATCGTCACGCTGGTCAAGGACACCTACAAGCTGCGTCCTCGCGAGCTCCTGGCGCACCAGGCGACGTTCGTTCCCTTCACCGCGCAGACGCGGATGAGCGGGTGTGACCTGGTGGAGCCTCACGCGCGCAGCATCCGCAAGGGCGCGGTGGATGCCATCGTCAAGCATGTGCAGGGGCAGGGCGGCCCGGTGCCTTCCGAGTTGGCGCTGGCCGCGGGACGTATCGGAGACGCGGGCGGGACGCCGCTTGCTGTCGCGGAGGGCTCGCGACTGCTCGGCATCATCCACTTGAAGGACGTGGTGAAGGGCGGCATCCGCGAGCGCTTCGACCGCTTCCGCGCCATGGGCATCCGCACGGTGATGATTACGGGCGACAACCCTCGCACCGCCGCGGCGATTGCTCGTGAGGCCGGCGTGGATGACTTCCTCGCGGAGGCGACTCCCGAGGCCAAGCTCGCGCTCATCCGTACCGAGCAGGCCAAGGGCAAGCTGGTGGCGATGACGGGCGATGGCACCAACGACGCTCCCGCGCTCGCTCAGGCCGATGTCGGCGTGGCGATGAACACCGGCACCCAGGCGGCGAAGGAGGCGGGGAACATGGTCGACCTCGACTCCAATCCGACCAAGCTGCTGGAGGTCGTGGAGGTGGGCAAGCAGCTCCTGATGACTCGGGGCACGTTGACCACGTTCTCCATCGCCAATGACGTGGCGAAGTACTTCGCCATCCTGCCGGCGCTGTTCATGGGTGTGTTCCCCCAGATTGCTCCGCTCAACGTCATGGGGCTGACGTCGCCCTTCAGCGCCATCCTCGCCGCCGTCATCTTCAACGCGCTCATCATCATCGCGCTCATTCCCCTGGCGCTGCGCGGTGTGCGCTACCGGCCGCTCGGCGCGGCGGCGCTCCTGCGGCGCAGCCTGCTCATCTACGGGCTTGGCGGCGTCATCGTTCCCTTCGTCGGCATCAAGGCCCTCGACGTGCTGCTCACGGCCGTCGGTCTCGCTTGAGGACTGGTCATCATGGTCTCCACTCTCGTAACCGCGCTTCGTGTTGGTGTCGTCACCCTGGTGCTCACGGGCTTGCTGTATCCCCTTGCTGTCACCGGCGTGGCCTCGCTGCTCTTCCCCTCCGAGGCCCATGGCTCCCTCGTGAAGGACGAGCAGGGCCGTGTCGTGGGGAGCGCCCTCATCGGTCAGGGGTTCACTCGCGCGGACTACTTCCAGCCGCGCCCCTCGGCCGCCGGGAGTGGCTACGACGCGGCCGCGTCCTCGGGGAGCAACCTGGGGCCCACTTCGCAGAAGCTCCGGGACCGTGTCTTGGCCGAGGCCTCGCGGCTGCGTCGTGAGAATCCGGATGCGCAGGGCGCTGTTCCCGCGGAGTTGGTCACCACGTCCGCGTCCGGGCTGGACCCGCACCTGTCGCCGGAGGCGGTGCGGTGGCAGGTGCCTCGTGTCGCGAAGGCTCGCGGCGTGGCTCCGGAGCGCGTGCTGGCCGTGGTGGGCTCGCATGTGGAGGGGCGCACCTTCGGCGTGCTCGGCGAGCCTCGGGTGAATGTGCTGTTGCTGAACCTCGCGCTGGACCGACAGTTCGGTCGTCCGGCCGTCGAGCCCGGGGTCCCGATGGGTGGCGCGGTGGCTCCGTCCGCCACGCCTGCCCGGGGCGCGGCCAGCCCGTGAGGGCTGGGTTGTCGTCCGCAGCGTCGAGGACGGTCGACATCATGGCGCTGGAGCCGTCGACGGGAGTTGCTTCGTCGTCGAGAGTCGAGGACGTTCGCCGTCATGGCATTCGAAGGGCGTCGTGTCTCCTTGTCGAATCGAGGTCCTTCGACCTTCATCATGGGCCGGGTCGATGAGCGCTGAGCTGACTCGGCATGTGATTCGTTTGTCGCGCTCCGAGGTTCTCGGATGACCCCCCGTCGCTCGCGTGCGGAGGACTTCCTGGAGCTGGTCGAGCGCGGCCGGCGCGGTCGGCTCAAGCTCTACATCGGCTTCGCGGCCGGCGTCGGCAAGACGTACCGCATGCTCGAAGAGGCCCATGCGCTGAAGCGGCGCGGCGTGGACGTGGTGCTCGGCTTCGTGGAGACCCACGGACGCAAGGAGACCGAGGCCCTGGTCGCTGGACTCGAGGCCGTGCCTCGCAAGACGTACTCCTATCGCGACGTCCTCGTCGAGGAGATGGACCTGGAGGCGGTCCTCGCTCGCAAGCCCCAGGTCGCTGTCGTCGACGAGCTGGCTCACACCAACCTCCCCCTGTGCCGACATCGCAAACGCTACCAGGATGTCCAGGCGCTCCTCGACGCGGGCATCAACGTCATCGGCGCCTTCAACGTGCAACACCTCGAGAGCCTCAATGACCTGGTGGAACGCACCACCGGCGTCGTCGTCCGGGAGACGCTGCCCGACAGCTTCCTCAAGGGCGCTGACCAGGTCGTGAACCTGGACCTCGCCGTGGAAGACCTCCACGAACGACTCAAGGCCGGGAAGATCTACGCCGAGGACAAGGTGCCCCATGCCCTGGAGCGCTTCTTCACCGGCGAGAACCTGTCCACCCTTCGCGAGCTCGCCCTCCGCGAGGTCGCCGAGAGCCTGGACCGCGCCACCTCCGGACTGTCCTCCCGCTCCGGCGAAGACGAACCTCGCAAGGGCGCGTCCTGGGGCCGGGTGCTGGTCGCCATGTCCAGCCATCCTCCTCGCGCGGCCACCCTCCTGCGCCGGGGCTCGCGCATGGCCGGTCGGCTGAACACGGACTGGTTCGTCGTCTATGTCGAGACGCCTCGCGAGGCGCCCCACCTCATCGACGCCGAGGCGCAACGCCACCTGCTGGCCAACATCGAGAAGGCTCGCGAGCTGGGCGCCGAGGTGGTTCGTCTTCGCTCGAAGGACCCCGTCGAGGCCATCCTCGACTTCGCCCGCTCCCATGGCGTCGGCCACATCATGGTGGGCCGCTCGCACCAGCCCTGGTGGAAGCGCGCGCTGGGCCGCGCCGCGGATGTGCGGCTGCTCCGTGAAGGCGAGGGCTTCGACATCCATGTCGTCGCCTTCGAGCCCTCCTCCGAGGAGAAACGTCCATGACCCTGCGGATGCGATTGCTGCTGGCGCAGGCGCCCCTCGCGCTCGCGCTCGCGCTGGTGGGCCTGGTCGCCGTCATCACCCTGGCCCGCTTGGGGCGCTCCGGTCAGCGCATCCTCCAGGACAACTACCGCAGCGTCCTGGCCGCCCAGCGGATGACCGAGCAGTTGGAGCGCATGGACAGCGCCGCCCTCTTCATCGTCGCCGGTGAACGCGAACGGGGGCAGTCCCAGCAGGCTTCGCAGCGTCAGGTCCTGGAGGCCGAGCTGCGGCTGCAGGAGGGCAACATCACCGAGCCCGGTGAAGCCGAGTCCACCCGCCGGCTGCGCGCGGGCTGGGAGCGCTATGTGGCCGCTTATGACGCGTTCCTCTCGCTGTCGTCTCCCGAGGAGCAGAAGGCGGCTTACTTCCGGAGCATCGAGCCCGCGTTCCGCGAGGTGAGGGACGCGGCCTCCTCCGTCCTGGCGCTCAATCAGGACGCGATGGTGCACAAGAGCGAGGACCTGCGTCGGCAGAGCGACCGGGTGAACACGCTCATGGTGCTCGCGGTGCTGGTCGCGTTCGCAGTCGGATTGTTCGCCTCCACGTCCCTCACACATCGCGCGCTGCGGCCCGTGTCCGTGCTGTCCCAGGCCGTGCAGCGGCTGGGGCGCGGGGATTACGCCGTGCGCGCCACGGTGGAGGGCTCGGATGAAATCGCGCGGCTGGGCGAGGACTTCAACTCCATGGCCGAGGCGCTCCAGCAGTACCGACAGAGCAGCCTGGGGGAGTTGCTCCAGGCCCAGGCCGCGTCCCAGGCCGCCATCGATAGCCTCCCCGATCCGGTGGTGGTGTTCGGCGCGGATGGCGGGCTGCTCAACGTCAACCGCTCGGCCGAGGACGTGCTCAAGCTGGGGCTCGAAGGCGGCGGGGATGTGCTCGGGCGCGTGGTGCCGGAGGCGCGCGACGTGCTGGAGCGCGTGCGGGGACACGTGCTCGGAGGCAAGGGCGCCTATCAGCCTCGGGGCTACGAAGAGGCGGTGCGTGTGCCGCTCACCGAGGGCGACCGGTGGCTCCTGCCTCGCGCCAGCCCCGTGTACGGTGAGACGGGCGAGGTGGTGGGCGCCACGGTGATTCTCCAGGACGTGACGCGGCTGCGACGGTTCGATGAGCTGAAGAACGACCTGGTGGCCACCGTGGCCCATGAGTTCCGCACGCCCCTCACATCCCTGCGCATGGCCGTGCACCTGGTGGCCGAGGGCATGGTGGGGCCCGTGACGGAGAAACAGGCGGACCTGCTCTTCGCGGCGCGCGAGGACTGTGAGCGGCTGCAGGGCATCGTCGATGACCTGCTCGATTTGTCTCGCATCCAGGCGGGACAGCTCCGGCTCGAAGTCCGCCGCGTGTCCGCCGAGGAGTTGGTGCAGGCGGCGCTCGACTCGCAGCGCTCGGCGGCGGAGGAGCGTGGGGTGCGGCTGTCCCGGCTCGTGGGGCTGGAGGTGGAGACCGTGGACGTGGACCCGGAGCGGATGGGGCTCGTGCTCGGCAACCTGGTGGGCAATGGCGTGAAGCACACTCCCGCGGGGGGCGAGGTGGAGGTGCGGGTGGCTCGCGATGGCGCGCGCGTCCGCTTCGAGGTGCGCGACACCGGGGAGGGCATCGCCCTGGAGCAACAGGCGCGCATCTTCGAGAAGTTCTATCGCGCGCCAGGGGCTCCCGCGGGCGGCGCGGGGCTCGGGCTGTCCATCGTGAAGGAGATCGTCCAGGCCCATGGCGGAGAGGTGGGCGTCATCAGCGCGCCTGGGCGGGGAAGTACGTTCTGGTTCACCCTGCCGGGGCAGGCCTCGTGAGGTGACGCGCGGTCTTGCCAGGTCCAGCTCCCGAGGCAGGAGGGAACGACACGGGTGTGTCTGGCCTGCCTCGAGAGCGAAGCGGGGGCCTCGGCGGCTCCGTGGGGGAGTGCGCGTCCGCCGCTACACCGTGGCGCCGCCCCAGTCCTTCATCTCCTCGCGACGAATCCTCGAGGCCTCGCGGACCAGGTCCTTGCACGACATGCCGAGCTCCTTCTCGGTGACGTTCTTCGCCACCTGCGGAAGGATGTTCTTCTCCTCGTCCGCGACGTGCCGTTTGACGACCTTCTCCAGCGCGTCCACCTTCAGCTTCACCGCGTTCATGTCGTCGCGCATCCGCACGATGTCGCCCAGCAGTTGCGTCATCTCCTGGTGCTCCTCCTCCGCGTGCTGGATCTTCTCGTCGCCCACCACGCGCGTGGCCTTCGGATAGACCCAGCGCTCCTCGATGGTGCTGTGCAGCATCAGCGCCTCCGCGAGCTGGATGCAGAGCTCCTTGCGGCTCGTGTCGTCCGAGGCGTTGCGGAACGCGAGGAACAGCGCGTCGACTTCGCGGTGCTGCTGAATCAACAGGTCGATGACGTCCACGGGTGCAGTCCTTTCAGTGGGGTCGCTCCTCAACGGTCCGCACCGCTCCGGACCCCGGCAATCACTCGCCACGCCGTGCACGCTCCCTCGTCCCAGCCTTCGCGCGGAGGAGGGCAGGGGAGCGCTCCACTCGGAGCAGAGGGCCTGGCGGCCGCACTCCGAGTCTGGGCAGGACTGGAACTCACGAGGGATGCCCGAATTCTTGAAAACTGACGAAACTTCCGCCGCCAGCCCGGGAGAATGGGGGACCAGGACGCATTTCCCCACCCCAACCCAGTGAACCCGGCAGGGTCCGCGCCGCTCCGTGAGGCGTGTGCGGACGCCGGACCCCAACCAGGACCCCCCATGGGAATCGGCAGCATCATCGGTGGCGCGGCGGAGGCCGCCCGGCGAGCAGCGGAAGCGGCGAAGCGCGCGGCGGAGGCGGCGGCGAAGAAGGCCGCGGAGGCGGCGGCGAAGAAGGCCGCGGAGGCGGCGGCGAAGGCGAAGCAGGCGAAGGAGCAGATCGAGTCGGTCGCCAAGCAGCGCACGCAGGACGTCTTCGAGCGGGGCGAGGGGCTGGTCGAGGGCGCTCGCGACGTGAAGCAGCAGGTGCGCGAGACCGCGGGCGACGTCTTCGAGGGCGTGAAGTCCACGGCGGGCAGCGCCCTGCGCGACACCGTGCAGAAGGCGGGCCCCGTGCTCGACACGGCGACGGACATCGCGGCGGGCGGGCTCGACAAGCTGGGGCAGGCCATCCAGGACGCGCCGGCGCCCAACCCGCTGCAGGGCATCACCCAGGACATCGCCGGTGGCGTCCTCCAGGGCGCTGCGGACGTGGTCCGGGACCCGGTGGAGACCGCGGGCGAAATCAAGCAGGCGCTCAGCCTCAACCACCAGGTCGACCAGCTCAAGCCGGGCGAGAGCGTCTCCGTGGGGCTCAACGGTGAGGCGGATGTCTCCGGTGTCGGCGTCACCGCCAAGGGCGACCTGGCCGTCAGCCGCAGCGCCGAGGAGGGCGGTGGCTACACCGTCTCCGTGAGCGGAGAGGTGGGCGCGGGCGTCATCGCGAAGCTGGGCGCGAAGGGCGCGGCGGACGCGAGCGCCAGTGCCTTCGCCACGGCCGGCGCCAAGGTGGAGTTCCAGTTCGACACCGCGGAGGAGGCCAAGCGCGCCACGAAGATCATCGCGGCCTCGGCCGCCACGGCGGGGGCCTCGGCGAGCAACCCGCTGCTCGGCCAGGGGGTGAACCAGGTGCTGGGAGATCCGCTGTCGGACCTCGCGGGCCTGGGCGACAAGGTGAGCGCGGTGGAGCTCCAGCTGGGCGCGGAGGCGAGCGTCTCGGGTGAGCTGGGCATGAAGGGCCTGCCGGAGGTGCTCAGCGCGGGCGCGAGCGCGGGCGTGAGCGCCAATCAGGGCACCACGGCGCGCATCGAGATGGAGAACGGCCAGCCGAAGTCGCTGAAGCTCACGCAGTCGCTGGAGATTTCGGGCAACGCGGGCGCGAGCGCGGGCCTGGGGATTCCGAGCCAGGGCGAGGGTGGCACCAGCGCGTCACTGCCGACGAATGCCTCCGCAGGAGTCCAGGGCTCGCTGAAGGTGGAGCTGGAGCAGAGCATCGACCTGCCCGAGAACTTCAACCCGGCCGACTTCCTCAAGGACCCGAAGGGCACCGCGCGCGAGGTGGGCCAGACGGCCCTCCAGACGCATGAGGCGAAGCTGACGCTCACCGACTCGCGCCAGGGTTCCGCGCAGGCGCTCGGTCTGGGCGGGAGCGCGGGTCGCGAGGTGAAGGCGGAGATCAGCGGCAACCTCCAGGACATCGCGCGCAGCGGTGCGTTCAGCAGCATCGCGAACGGCGACGTGGGCCAGGCGGTGACGCAGCTCCGCGACAAGGTCGACATCAAGGCCACCGTGCAGGACAAGACCACGGTGAACGGTGACATCGGCGTCGGCGTGCACGCGGGCGTGGGCGGTGGCGAGGTGGGGCTCACCACCGAGCGCACCCACGTGGGCGAGGAGCGCGAGCTCAACGCCGCGCAGCTCGCGGAGCTGTACCTCACGCAGCGCTGGTCCGCGGGCATCCCGGGCTGACGCGCAACGCCGGGCGCGTGGGGTGCGCGCGCCCGGTGTCCCGTCTCACGGAAGGCTGGAGGCGCACGGTCGCGCCCGGTGTGGCGTTGGCTCATGCTCGGCCTGGCGTCGGCTCGTGCTCGGGCGCCTCATGTGACGGGGACTCATGCCCCTGGTCCCCGTCCCGTGCGCGACCTGTCCACCTTCCGCAAGACACGGGCTGCCCGTGGGCTCAGCTGTCTGCCTTGCCTCCGGATTCGTACTTCTTGCGCTTGCGCCACAGCGTGGACGCGTCGATGCCGAGCACCTTCGCGGCCTCGTCCAGCGTGGGCGCGGAGGCCATGACCCGCAGCGTGTGCTCGCGCTCCACCTCCTCCAGCGTGTGCGGCCCGCCCAACGCCACCACCGTGCCCGCCGCAGCGGCGATGCGGTCCGGGAACGCCTGCGGCTCCAGGACTCCCGCGGGCCACACGATGAGCGCCCGCTCGATGGCGTTTCTCAGCTCACGCACGTTGCCCGGCCATGGGTACGCGAGCAGCATCTGCTCCGTCGCGGGCGACAGCTCCGGCGTCACCGGCCGCTGTCCTGTCCTCGCGAAGAACGCCACGAAGCGTCTCGCCAACGCGAGCAGGTCCTCGGGCCGCTCACGCAGCGAGGGCAGCTTCACCTCGATGACGTTGAGCCGGTAGAACAGGTCCTCGCGGAACCGTCCCTCCGCCACGTCCTTCTCCAGGTCCCGGTTCGTCGCCGCCACCACCCGCACGTCCGCCTTGCGCGTGCGGCCTTCTCCCAGCCGCTCGAACTGCTTCTCCTGGAGGAAGCGCAAGAGCTGCGCCTGGAGCGACGGGCTCATCTCCGCGATTTCATCCAGGAACAGCGTGCCGCCCTCCGCCTGCTCCACGCGGCCGGGCTGGTCCTTCACCGCTCCCGTGAACGCGCCTCGCACGTGGCCGAACAGCTCGCTCGCCAGGAGCTGCTCCGACAACGTCGGACAGTTCACCGTGACGAAGGGTCTGCGCCTGCGCACGCTCATCGAGTGCAGGGCTCGCGCGAGCACGCCCTTGCCCGTGCCGCTCTCTCCTCGCAGCAGCACCGCCGCGTCGGAGGTCGCCGCTCGCGACACCAGCCCTATCGCCGCGTGCATCACGGGAGAGGAGGTGTCCAGCGTGGCCTCCGGCACCGCCTGCGCGAGCTGTCCCTCGAGGCTCTCCAGCTGCGAGGACAGCGCCCGGTGCTCCCGTGAGCGGTCCAGCACGTGTCTTATCTGCGCGGGCGTGAAGGGCTTGGGCAGATAGTCGCGCGCGCCCCGGCGCACCGCCTCCACCGCCGTGTCGAACGTCGCGTACGCGGTGATGAGCACCACGTCCAGGTTCGGTGACTCCGCGAGCAGGCGGGGCAGCAGGTCCAGGCCACTCGCGGTCCCCAGCTTCAGGTCGACGAACGCCAGGTCCGCGGGCCCCTGGGCGAGCGCCGCCAGCGCCGCCTCCGGCGTGGCCGCCTCTCGCACCTCGCAGCCGAAGCCCTCCAGGCAGACCCGCAGCGTGTGGCGGATGTTGCGCTCGTCGTCCACCACCAACACCCGCATCGGCCGCTCGCCGGAAACCGGGGTCGGCTCCATCCGTGCATCCATGCGTTGATTCTAAGTGCATCGGCCGCGCCCGGCCGTGTCTCGTTGGGGCTCGTGCGTCGTGTCGGGGACTTCCGCGCACCGCACCGTGCGATGCGCAACCCCGGGGCCGCTCCCGTCGTGCAGGCTGCAACCCGGGCCGCCACTTCTTCACACCCGCGACAACGAATCCTGGCGCGTCTCCCCTCATTCCGGTGGAACATGGGGCCATGGGTCCGAACGGGAACGAGGGGGAAGCGGAGAACATCTTCACCCGGGACAGGGCGCCCACCCGCAGCCAGAAGCGCGTCCGCCAGACGGTGACGCTGGGCCTCGTCGTGCTGGTGCTCGCCGGGGTGTGGGCCTACCTCCAGGGCGGAGAGAATCGCGCGCTGAACGCCTTGTCCCCCGCGCAGCGCGAGGCGCTCTTCCAGGAGACCCGCGACGACATCCGCCTGCTGTGCATGGGCGACGCCGGGCCCAAGCTCCTCAAGCGCTGCCAGAAGCAGGCAGAGTTCCTCACGCGCTTCTCCGAGTGCGACGAGGCGTGCCGACAGGAGCTCGCGCCCCTGTTGCAGCAGGCCGTGCGCTGACGTCGAGCGGGTGGGCCCTTGCGCGATGCATGGCTTCGCGCGCGCCTGCTTGCCGAATGCAAGGGTCCTGGACCTCGGTGATGGGAGCCCTGCTCGGAGGTGGCCTCGTGCCCTGGCGGCACGGGGTTTGCCCCTGGGGAGCCCATGCGTCCCGAGCTCCGTCTGGTCCCTGACTCCACTCCCCAGGCCCCCTCGGCGCCGCCCTCCCTGGCGAGCCCCTGGTGGAGGGACCTGCTCTGCATCCTCGCGCTGGGGGCCTCCCTGGCGCTCGTCGTGGGCTGGTTGGGCTCGGAGCGCCGCGCCGTGCTGTCCCTGGAGCCCGATGAGCGTGCCCTCGTGTTCCAGGAGTCGTGGGACGGCTTCCAGCAGCTGTGCTCGGCGCCTTCTCCGCCCGGCCTGATTCCTCGCTGCCGGGAGCAGGCCCGCTTCCTCCTGCTGTTCCCCGAGTGCCAGGGGACCTGTCAGGAGCAGGCCCGGCTGCACGGTCGGGCCCTTCGCTGACCGCGGTCCGCCAGCGCGGCTCGAACACGCTTCCAGTCCGCGACTCCGGAGCGCCGCGTCCGCGCTGCGGTGGCTCGACGCTCCGGTGAGCTCCTCCCACGGAATTCCGCCCTCGTGCCGGGGCTGGCATGCGTCCCCGACGTCGCGAGCGCCCTGGAGTGTCACGTCCCTCGTGGGCGCCGGGCGCGGTTTGCAGTCATCGCGGTCGGAGCGGAATGACACGGCGCTCGGGGGGAGACCTCGCGTGTCGCGAGGCTCGGTGGCCCTTGAGGTTGCGGTCTGCACGGTGGGGCCGAGCTCGCTCGGGGAAAAGTGGCCGGATTCCGGGCGTCTGGTGGTGGGGGTGGTCGGCACGGTGGATGCGATGGAGGTGCCTCGTGCCGGGCGATGTGCGGCCCGGTCCTTGGGAGGACTTCATGGTGCTGCGTCGATTCGTGAGGTCGATGGTTCGTCGGGAGGCTCGGCGTGAGCCTGGCCTGTTGCTCGGGGAGGCGCCGCTCAAGGCGGTGCGTCTGCTGGGCGCGGAGCGGCTGGCCGAGGCGCGTGGGCGTGCGGAGCATGCCTTGAAGGGGGCTCGGCGGTGCTCGTGCTGCCGAGGGTTGCTGGAGCATCTGCATGACCGGCTCGGCTCCACGTTGTTCCTGGATGATGACCCGGAGCAGCTCGCGCGGGCGTTCGACGCGGAGGAGCGCGATGGGTTCACGGCTCGCGTGCTGGCGGCGTGCATCGTCCTGTCGGGTCGCGAGCGGGTGGCGGCTCCGGCGCTCTGAGGTTCACGGTGGTGGGCCCGGGACTGCTCGGGCCGTGGGAGGTCGTCATGTTGAGGTGGACTGAGTTCCTGGAGGTCGAGGCCATCCGTCCGTCGCTGCGGGCGCGGGAGCGGGTGGGCGTGCTGCACGAGCTGGCGGGGATGATGGCGGATGAGGCGGGAGTGCCCGCTCGCGAGCTCGCCGTGCACCTGCTGGCGCGCGAGCAGCTCGGCTCGACGGCGATGGAGGGCGGCGTGGCGGTGCCGCACTGTCGACATGCTCGCGCTGGACGCATCGTGACGTGTCTGGGCATCCATCGGGGCGGGCTGGCCTTCGGTGAGCCCGAGGATGGACTGGTGCGCATCTACGTGGGCCTGGTGTCGCCGCCGGATACCGGGGGCCTGCACCTCAACGTGCTCTCCCGCATCGCCACGTTGCTGCATGACGCGCGTGTTCGTGACGCGCTGATGGCGGCGGCCTCTCCGGCGGCGGTTCGCGCGCTGCTGGTTCGCGCGGAGGAGGAGGTGCTCCCGCTTCGCGGTGAAGTGGCCGTGGCGCGCTGAGTCGTGCCCTCGGAGGCGAGGCTGTTGTTGCTCGCGTGGCAGCGCGGCGCGGGTTCGGGCGTCGCGGGTCCTGGTTTGGGGGAGTCCGAGAGCCTGAGAGGAGCGGGGTGGCTCGGACCTGGTCCGGAAAAACGCGAGAGAAGTGTGTAGTGGGCTCGAAGAATTCGCGGGGAGGGATGCGGATTCGCGAGCGCGGATGCATCTCTGCGCCGACTCGGGCGGTGGCGGCTTGCCCGAGGAGGTGCGGCATGTTGCGGTGGACGGATTTCCTGGAGGTCGACGCTGTCCGCCTGTCGTTGGAGGCGCGAGAGCGGGTGGGCGTGGTGCACGAGCTGGCGGGGCTGATGGCGGCCCGCGCCCGGGTGCCCGCGAAGGAGCTGGCGGAGCACCTGCTGGCGCGCGAGCGACTGGGCTCGACGGCGATGGCGGGGGGCGTGGCGGTGCCGCACTGCCGGCTGGTCGGTGTGCCGCGCATCGTCACGTGCGTGGGGATTCATCCGGAGGGCCTGGACTTCGGCGAGGCCAACGGCGGGCGCGTGCGCGTCTTCGTGGGGATGGTGTCTCCGCCGGACCCTGCGGGCCTGCACCTCAACGTGCTCGCGCGCATCGGCGCGCTCTTGCGCAACGCGAGGCTGCGTGAGGCGCTGCTCACCGCGCCGTCTCCGGCGGCCTTGCGCGCGCTGCTGGTCTGCGTGGAGGACGCGCACGTGAGCCAGCGCTCCGAGGCCGCCGTGGCGCGGTGGTGAGGCGCTCAGTCCTCGCGCGGACTTGTCGAGATAGCGAACAGATGGTGACGGGCCGGCCGATACGCCGGGCCTCCCGACGCGGCGCGTCCTGGTAGCGTCGCCAGCCGTGACGACGACCTCGACCACCTCGCCTCGCTGGCTGTTGTATGGCGCCTCCGGCTACACCGGCCGCCTCATCGCGGAGGAGGCCGTGCGCCGCGGCCACCGCCCTGTGCTGTCCGGCCGCTCCCGCGAGAAGCTCGCGCCCCTGGCGGAGCTGCTCGGCCTGGAGGTCCGCCCCGCGTCGCTCGACGACCCACGCCAGCTGGCCGCCGCCATGGACGGCCTGCCGCTCGTGCTCCACGCCGCCGGCCCCTTCGTCCACACCAGCGAGCCCATGCGCCTGGCGTGTCTCGCCGCCGGCGCCCACTACCTGGACATCACCGGCGAGATTCCCGTCTTCGAGGACTCCTTCCGCCACGACGCCGACGCCAAGGCCCGCGGCGTCTCGTTCATGTCCGGCGTCGGCTTCGACGTCGTCCCCACCGACTGTCTGGCCCGCTACGTCGGCGAGCAGGTCCCCGGCGCCACCGAGCTCGACATCGCCATCGCCGCCGTCTCCCAGGCCAGCGCCGGCACCACCAAGTCCGCCCTCATCCAAATCCCCGAGGGCGGCAAGGTCCGCCGCAACGGCCGGCTCGAGCCCTACCCCATGGGCCACGGCACCCGCCGCGTGCGCTTCAGCGACCGCGAGCGCTCCGTCATGCCCATCCCCTGGGGTGACCTCTCCACCGCGTTCCACACCACCGGCATCCCCAACATCACGACGTACATGGCCTTCCCCGCCAACAGCGCCCGCGTCCTGCGGTGGACCCACCCCATCCTCCGCCGCGCCCTGAAGCTCGCCCCCGTCCGCGATGGCCTGATGAAGCTCGTCGACGCCCGCGTGAAGGGCCCCGGGGCGGACCTGCGCACGTCCAGCCGCTCGTACGTCTGGGCCCAGGCCCGCGCCCCGGATGGCCGCTCCGCCCAGGCCTGGCTGGAGGTCGCCGAGGGCTACCTCTTCACCGCCCGTTCCTCCGTCCTCGCCGTGGAGGAGCTGCTCGCCCAGCCCACCCCCGGCGCCCTCACCCCCGCGGGTGCCTTCGGCGCCGACTTCGTCCTCCGCGTCGAGGGCTCCCGCCGCTTCGACGCCCTATGATGATCCACCCAAGTCCCGGGTCCGTTTGACCCCAGACTGGTGGAAAACCGCGCGGGGCCGGTGTGTGTCAATGAGCGGGGGTCCCTTAGCAGCCGGGTCTCAGTTGGCTATCCTGCACTTCGGCGGATCACCGGTCCGTCCGAGCTTCAGGGAGTCCACGGGGCTCCTCGGAAGGATGGCGACATGGACGGGCGCTGCAGGCTCCTCGGGGAGTCGCGCTTCAACTGCCGGAACCTGGCCGGGGCGGACGGGGTGCGTGGAGACTCGGGTGGGACGGAGGCCGTTCGGTGCGCTTGAAGCTGAAGCAGAAGGTGATGCTGTCCCCGGTGGCCGCGGCGGTGCTCCTCGTGGTCCTCGTCGTGGTGGCGCTGGCGGGCGGTCCGACGTGGCTGGTGGTCGTGCTGGCGCTCCTGGCGATGGGGACGACGGCGGGGCTCGCGTGGTGGCTGCACCGTGACCTGGCCGAGCCGCTGACGCGATTGTCCGAGGTGGCGCGGCGCATCGCGCATGACGGTGATTTGTCGCAGCCGCTGGAGCTGGGGCGGCAGGACGAGGTGGGCGAGCTGAGCCGGAGCCTGCAGGTGATGGCGGACCGGCTGCGCGACGTGCCGGCGACGCTGAAGTCCGTGGTGGAGGAGCTGTCCTCGGCGGCCACGCGGCTGACGCAGGCGAGCCAGGACCAGGTGAACTTCCTGACGAACCAGTCGCGCAGCCTCACCGAGGCGAGCACCACCATCGCCGAAATCGCGCAGACCTCCAGCATGGCCGCGAGCCGCGCGGAGATGGTGCTCAAGGTGGCCGCGCAGGCGGACCAGTTCAGCTCCTCCGGGCAGCACTCCATCGAGCAGAGCGCGGAGGGCATGCAGCAGATTCGCGAGCGCGTGGGCGCGCTGGTGGGCAGCATCGCGCACCTGAGCGACCAGGCCGTGCACGCCGGCGAAATCATCAGCAGCGTGAAGGATTTGGCGGACCAGTCCAACGTGCTCGCGCTCAACGCCGCCATCGAGGCCGCGCGCGCGGGCGAGGAGGGCCGGGGCTTCGCGGTGGTGGCGCGGGAGATGCGCGCGCTCAGCGGGCAGTCGCTCCAGAGCACGCAGCGCATCGGGAAGATCCTGCTCGAGATCAACCAGGCCATCCGCCAGACGACCTCCATCGCGGAGGGCGACAGCGAGAAGATGGAGCAGAACATCGAGCAGGTGCTGGCCTCGGCGAACTCGCTGAAGGAGATCACCACCGTGGTGCAGGAGAGCAGTCAGGCCGCGCGCCAGATTGTCGCCTCCGTCACCCAGCAGAACGCGGGCATCGCGCAGATGACCGAGGTGATGACGCAGCTGTCCTCGATGATGGCGGACGTGGTGACCTCCACCATGACGGCCGAGGAGGCCGTGACCCAAATCAACGCCACCCTGGGACGGCTCGAGTCGCTGTCCACGTCGTTCCGCGCGTAGCCCCTGGCGCTCCGGGCGGCCCCCTCGACGAGAGCGAGGTGAGGGCCGCCCGTCGAAGCCGCGTCACTCGCCCTGCATGAGCCCGGTGATGCGCCCGTCCTCGTGGACGGTGATGCGGCGGGCGGCGGGCTCGCGAGGCAGGCCCGGCATGGTGAGGATGTCGCCGGTGAGCGCGACCATGAAGCCCGCGCCCGCGGACAGGCGCACCTCGCGCACGGTGAGCGTGAAGCCGCGCGGCCGGCCCTGCTTCGTCGCGTCATCGGAGAGCGACAGGTGCGTCTTGGCCATGCACACCGGCAGCTCCGCGCCGCCCAGCTCGCGCACGGTTTCGAGGTCCTTGCGCGCGGAGGCGGTGAAGGCCACGTCGTCCGCGCCGTACACGGTGCGGGCAATCGCGCGGACCTTCTCCTCGGGGGACTGCTTCACGTCGTAGAGGAAGCGCGGGGTGGGTGGAGACGCGTCCGTGCCGTCGAGCATCGCGAGCACCCGGTCCGCCAGCTCCAGCGAGCCCTCGCCGCCGCGGGTGAAGCCGTCACACACCGCCATCTCCACGCCGCGCTCCCGGCCGAAGGCGCGCAGGGCATCCAGTTCCTCCTGCGTGTCCTGGGGGAAGCGGTTGACGCAGATGACCGCGGGCAGGCCGAAGGCGCGCACCGATTCGAGGTGCTTGTCCAGGTGGTCGAAGCCTCGCGCGAGCGCCGCGCCGTCCGGCTCCGCGACGCGGGCGAGCGGGGTGCCGCCGTGGTACTTGAGCGCGCGCAGCGTGGCGACGAGGACGACGCCGCGCGGCCACAGGCCCGTGCTCCGGCACTTGATGTCGAGGAACTTCTCGGCGCCCAGGTCGAAGCCGAAGCCCGCCTCCGTGACGACTTCGTCCGCGTACGCGAGGCCCATGCGCGTGCCCACCACGGAGCTGCACCCGTGGGCGATGTTGCCGAACGGGCCCGCGTGCACGAGCGCGGGGCCGCCCTCGCGCGTCTGGACGAGGTTGGGCATCAGCGCGTCCTTGAGCAGGGCGACCATGGCCGCCGCCGCGTCCACGTCCCTGGCGCGCACGGGCTTGCCGTCCGGTGCGTGGCCCACGACGACGCGGCCCAGGCGCTCCTCCAGGTCCTTGAGGTCCTCGGCCAGGGCGAGGATGGCCATGACCTCGCTGGCGGCGGTGATGTCGAACGCGCCCTCGCGCGGCACGCCGTGCGCCTTGCCGCCCAGGCCCACGATGACGTTGCGCAGGAAGCGGTCGTTCATGTCCAGCGCGCGCCGCCAGCGCACCCGCGTCGAGTCGATGGCCACCGGCTGGCCGTAGTACACGGCGTTGTCCACCAGCGCGGCGAGCAGGTTGTTGGCGCTGGTGATGGCGTGCAAATCACCCGTGAAGTGCAGGTTGATGTCCGCCGCGGGCTCCAGGCTGGCCTGCCCGCCGCCGGTGCCTCCGCCCTTCACGCCGAAGACGGGGCCGAGGGACGGCTCGCGCAGCGCGGCCACGGCGCGGCGTCCTCGGCGACGCAGGCCCATGGCCAGCGCCACGGACATGGTCGTCTTGCCCTCGCCCGGAGGCGTGGGGTTGATGGCGGAGACGAGCACGAGGCGGCCTTGTCTTCCGCCCTGCTTGCCGAGTGCACCGAGGGAAACCTTGGCGCGGTTCGTGCCCCACGGGTGCACGTCGTCGGGGGACAGGCCCAGTTCGGCGCCCACTTCTGCGATGGGTCTCAGCTTCATGCAGGGGACTCTCGACGCGCGCGGGGCACGGGTCAACCGATGTGGTGTGGGCCCGTCCGGGGCGGGACGGATATGGGCGCGGGGTGCGGTGCCGCGCGGCGGACGGATGTGGGGGCGCGCTGGGCGGGACGTGATGGCGATGCGGTGACAGGGCGGGGTGTGCGCCGCTGGTTGGGAGGTGCGGTGTGGCACTTGCTCGTGAGGCGCCTGGTGCTGATAGGCGAGCACCGTGACGCCGGGGTGTCCGCACGGAAGTGTCTTGGTGTCAGAGCCCTCGCGCCGTGGTTCGCTGACGGGCCGTGCGCAGGTGCTTTCGCACCATGAGGGTGGAGAGCCCCACGCCTGTCGCCAGGATGAGCCAGGGCCAGGCTCCCGCGCTGGCCAGTCGTCGTGTCAGGTCGCCGAGCGCGGTGCGCGGGAGTTGGGCCAGGAGCAGGAACGTCGCGGTGGCGAGCACGAAGAGGGCGAAGCCTCGGCGCAGGACTCCGGGGGCCACGCGTCCGGCGAATCTTCCTCCGAGCATGCTCCCCACGAGGGCGATGGCGAGCACCTCGCTCGTGAGGCGCCAGGGGAGCTCCGCATGGCCCAGATGGCCGATGAGCCCCGCGGCGCACTGGAGCGCGATGACCACCAGCGAGGTGGCGGTGGCCATCGGCGTGGACAGGCCGACCAACGTGAGCGCGGGGACGATGAGGAAGCCGCCTCCCGCGCCCACGAGCCCCGAGAGCGTTCCTACGCCCACTCCCTGCACCACCACGCGCACCACGGAGACGGAGGAACCGCTCGCGATGCTCGCGGGACGTGGCTCCTCGGTGCGCCCCAGGGACACGGAGGAATCGCTCTTGATGCTCGTGGGATGTGGCTTCTCGGTGGGCCCCATGGAGACGGAGGAGTTGCTCTCGATGCTCTCGGGACGTCGCTTCTCCGTGGGCCGCGTGTGCTGGTCGACAGCGGTCGAGATGCCTGGCTCGGCTTCCGTAACCTTCACTGCATTCTGTACGGACGTAGCTCGTGCGTCCGAGATGCCGGTCGTGACGTGGCCGCTCGTCACCGGCGTAGGTGCATCCGAGCGCAGCAGCATGGCGACCGAGGCCGCGACCATCACCCCCGCGAAGCACAGCAGCAACATCGTGGGCGACAGGAGCGGGTTGAGCTTTCCTCCCAGGAACGCCCCCGCCATCCCTCCCGCTCCGAACAGGAGCGCCGTGCGCCACCGCACCCGGCCCGCTCGCGCATGCAGCAGCGCGCCGCTCGCGCTCGTGACGCCCACCACCACCAGGGACATGGCGATGGCCGTGCGCGGCTCCACTCCCAGCACGTACACCAGGAGCGGCACCGTGAGGATGGAGCCCCCGCCTCCCAGCAACCCCAGCAACACTCCCACGAGCAACGCGCCCGCCATCCCCACGGCCCACATCATGGACGACTGCCTCCTCCAGGCTTCGCGACCGCGAGCAGGTCCCGGACCTCTCGCAGCGTCTTCTCGAACGCCGCCGCGTCTCCTCGCTCCTTCGGCGGCTCTGCCTGGAGCGCATCCAGCACCGCACCCAGTTCCTCGCGAGAGGGCTCCGGTGGCAGCGACTCCACCGCGGGCACGCGCATCCCCGTGAGCCTCGCGCGCAGGGTGTCTCGCACCTGTCCGAGGCTCGGGAGCGGCTCCGTCGTCAGTCGCACCACCGGCAGCGCATGCGCGTTCCACGCGAGCATCCCGCCCGCCAGGTTCATCACCCGAGTGAAGCCCATCGCCACCAACTGCGTGGCCGCCTTCGCGGACCTCGCACCCGAGCGACAGATGAGCAGCACCTCCGTGTCCCTCGGCCACAACGTCGCCGCCTCGCGCAGGGTGGCGAGCGGCGCCGGATGCACGCCCTCGAGGTGACCCAGAATCCCATCCAGCTCGACGGGCTCGCGCACGTCCACCAGGTGCAGCCCCGGGGGCCGCCCGGTCGCGAGCTGCTGGACGTCCACGTCGCGATAGCCCTCCGGCCGGGGAGGGGCGTTGTCGTAGAGGTGACTCAAGCTGCGGCTCCTTCGATTCGAGCAAAAGGGTCCCCGCTCCGCGTCCCTCGGGGGAGGCGGCTGGGGCTCTGGAGGTGCGGGACTGGCGACGTGCCCCAGCGGGCACGGGTCACATCACGCGGACGGTGACTGGGAATCCGCCGGGGCGGTGAGACCGCAGGCGCGATTGGCCGGCACGGCCACGTCCAGCTTGCGCGGCGGCGGAATCTGTCGCGACTTCATGAAGTGCACGAAGTCGTCCCGCGTCCTGCCCGCGAGGCGTGGGTTGTGTCGCTTCTCCTCGCCCACCGAGGACGACGTGAAGCCCGCGTAGTCATGGGCGGGGAACACCTCCGTCGCGTCGGGCAGGACGAACAGCTCGCGGGTGATGGAGTCGTAGAGCTGCCCCGGGTCTCCATTCTGGAAGTCCGTGCGGCCCGTGCCGCGCACCAGCAGCGCGTCCCCCGTGAACAGTCGGCCGTCGCACAGGAAGCTCAGGCTGTCGTCGGTGTGACCCGGCGTCTCCAGGACGCGCAGCTCCAGCTGGCCCACCCGCACCACGTCGCCATGCTGGAGCTGCCGGTCGACACAGGGCGCGCCCTTCGCTGACGCCATCACCCGGGCGCCCAGGCGCTCGCGCAGCTGCCCGGCGCCGGTGACGTGGTCCGCGTGCACGTGCGTCTCCAACACCACCACCAGCTTCAACCCCAGCTCCTCCAGCAGCCGGGTATCCCGCTCCACCTGCTCCAACACGGGGTCGATGAGCACCGCCTCCCGCGTCGCCGGGTCCGCCAACAGGTAGGTATAGGTCGAGGACTCCGAGTCGAAGAGCTGCCGGAAGAGCATGTCCACTTCCCTCCTGGGTTGGTCGCAGCGCATGTCCAGCGGTACTGCGAGCCCCATGCCAGCGATGCGGCTCCGAGTGACGGCCCGAGCGCGCCGGTCGTTGCACCCACTTCGAGGAAACAGGTGAAACACCTGGGTGAAACGGCCGCCCTGGATTCGAGGACGGTCGCTCGCTCAGCGCGCAGCTTCGCCCAAGGTCCGCAGGCGGCGCCAGAGTGTCACGCGACTGACGCCGAGCAGGCGCGCGGCCTCGGAGCGATTGCCGCCCGCCCGGGTGAGGGCCGCGCGTACCTGCTCCTCGTCGAGCGTGGCGCCGGTCGTCGCCACGGGGAGGTGGGTGAGCGCCTTCGCCTCGGAGAACTCGGGGGGCAGGTCCACCTCGCGCAGCACCGCGCCCTCGCCGATGACGTAGGCGTACTCCATGACGTTGCGCAGCTCGCGCACGTTGCCGGGCCACCCGTGGGACTCGAGCAGCTTGCGCGCACCAGGCGCGATTCGCTCCACACGCCGCGTCCCCCGCTGGTGCAGCTCGTCGAGGAAGCGCAGTGCGAGCGGAAGAATGTCGCCCCGACGTTCTCTCAAGTTGGGGAGAAAGATGGGGACGACACGCAGGCGGTACATGAGGTCCGCGCGGAAGCGGCCGGCCTCGACCTCGCGACGCAGCGCGCGGTGGGTGGCGGCGATGATGCGCACGTCCACGGGGACGGGGGCGCGGCCACCCACGGGGATGACGGTGCGCGTCTCGAGGACTCGCAGCATCTTCGCCTGGAGGTCGAGGGGGAGCTCCGCGACTTCATCGAGGAAGAGCGAGCCGCCGTGCGCGAGCCGGAAGTGTCCCGGGCTGTCTCGCACCGCGCCAGTGAAGGCGCCGCGCACGTGGCCGAAGAGTTCGCTCTCCAGGAGGTTGGGGGGGAGGGCCGCGCAGTTGATGGCTCGGAAGGGGCCCTTGCCGCGAGGGGACAGTTCGTGCAGCGCGTGCGCGATGTGCTCCTTGCCCGTGCCGGACTCGCCTCGCACGAGCACGCTCGATTCGGTGCGCGCGACCTTCTCGACGATGCGGAAGACGCGGCGCAGCTCCGCGTCCTGGGTCCACAGGCCGTGGAACACCTCGGCGCCCTCCAGGGCGGGAGGGGAGGTGTCCTGGCGGACGGTGAGCGCCCAGCCGTCCTTGCCGAGCGCCGTCGCGCGGACCCGGATGGTGCCTCCGGCGCGTAGCCTCGCGGTCGTCTCGCGTCCGGTGGTGAGGAGTGCGTCCAGGCGCTCGGCGCCACCCTGGAGGGAGAGCAGCTCCGTGAGCGGGGTGCCCTCGCGCACGGGGGCGACGAGCTGGGACTCCAGCGCGGAGGTCGCGCCCACGACGCGGCGCTCCGCGTCCACGAGGAGGACGGCGCCCGCGAGCGCGTCGAGCGCGGACAGGGCGAGCCGAGGCGGACGCTGCGGAGGGCGGGACGTGGGCATGCTCCGGGGTGCATAGCGCGGAGCGGGTTCGCGGGCACGCCCGCGACGGTCCGTTCGCCGCATGCGCGGCATGCCGTCGCCGTGGCGCAGGATGGCGCACGTGGCGGTTCATGCTCGGCGGCGCGGCCTGCCGCTGCCGTGGAGGAGGGGCGGCCATGCGCAGGCTCATGCCTGGCGGCGAGGCATGCCGTTGCCATGGCGCAGGTGCTGGCGACGTGCGCGGTGCGCGTGGCCGCTCATGCCTGGTGGCGTGCCGCCGCTGTCGCGCCGACGCGCACGGGGTGCACGCCCGCGGTGTCTCACGCCCGCCCGCGCAGCATGCCCTTCCAGTAGAGCTGCGGCAGGCCGTACTTCTTCATCAGCCACATGTCCCGTCGCTCCTGCATCGTGTCGATGAGCGGGAAGCTGGGCGTGGGCTTGCCGTCGTAGTCGAACTCCGCGAGCAGCAGCTTCCCGTAGCCCGTGGTCAGCGGACACGAGGCATACCCATCGTACCTCGCGGTGGGCGCACGGCCCGCCATGACGTCGCGCAGGTTGCGCACGAGCACCGGCGCCTGCTTGCGGATGGCGGCCCCCGTGCGACTCGTGGGCAGGTCCGACGCATCCCCGAGCGCGAAGACGTTCGGGAACACCGGGTGCTGGAGCGTGTGCTTGTCCGCGCGCACCCAGCCACTGCACGCCCCCTCGCGCGAGGTGAGCGGACTGTTCCGGATGAAGTCCGGCGCGCTCTGCGGCGGCGTGACGTGGAGCAGGTCGTAGCCCAGCGTGACGCGTGTCTTCTGCCCGTCCCGCATCGTCTCGAACGTCGCCTCTCGCCGCGCTCCATCCACCGCGACCAGGTCATGTCCGAAGTGCGTCTGGATGCCGTAGCGCTTCACCACGTCCTCCAGCACCCGCGCGAAGGGCTGCACCCCGAAGATGGCCTTCGCCCCCGAGCCGAACACCACCCGCGAGCGCTCCAGGATGCCCGTGCGTCGGAAGTGGTCGGCGGCCAGGTACATGATCTTCTGCGGCGCCCCCGCGCACTTCACCGGCGTGGCCGGATGCGTGAAGAGCGCCGTGCCGCCCTTGAACGCCTGGAGCATCCGCCACGTCTTGGGCGCGAGCCTCACGTCGTAGTTGCTGCTGACGTGCTCGGTCTCCAGCGCGTCGCGCAGACCCCGCACCTTGTCCCAGTCCAGCTGGATGCCCGGCGCCACCACCAGGAAGTCGTAGCCCACGCGCAGGCCGCCGCGCGTCCGCACCTCCTGCCGGACGGGGTCCACCTCCTCCGCGGCGTCCTTCAGCCACTTCACGCCCCGGGGGATGAGGTCGGCCTCGTCGCGCACGGTGTCCTCGACGCGCGCCTCGCCCGCGCCCACCAACGTCCAGAGCGGCTGGTAGTAGTGACGCTCGGAGGGCTCCAGGATGGCCACGCCCTTCTGCCCCAGCCTCGCGAGCCGCGCCGCCACGCAGATGCCCGCCGTGCCTCCGCCGATGATGAGCACCCGGTGACGCTCGCTCACGGGTGCCACGTAAGGCATGGGCGTCGTCGCCGGGTCGGTGCAGCCGCAGTCCTCGCTCGCGTCCATCGTGCTCGCTCCCTGCCTGGGTGAAGTCGGCAGGGGGCCTTAGCAGGGCGCATGCCACCATCGTCCCCGAGTGCGGCCCGTGTGTGCGCTGGCGCGCGGCGCTGTTTCACACTGTTTCAGGGTGTTTCATGCAACACGGCCCGGAGGAGCGAGCGCCCTGGAGAGGACGTCCGCTCGACCGGGCCGTGGGGGCTCCCGTCGTTGCGTGCGCTCGGAGCGCTACTTCCCGAAGATGCCGCGCAGGCGCTTCTTGGCTTCCTCTTCCGCGCGCTTCTTCGCCTCGGCCTCCAGGCGCTTCTTCTCCTCCTCGGCCTTGGCCTCCATCTCCTTGCGCTTCGCCTCGGCGTCGGCGCGCAGCTTCTCCTCGCCGCCCTCGATGGCCTGCTGCACCTGCTTGCCGCGCTCACCGCCGATGAGGTTGCCCGCGAGCGAGGACGCCGCCAGCTTCGCCAACGTCGTCACCGCCGGCTTCACGTCCACGCCCGTCACCTCGGGCTTCCACGCCGGACCCGTCAACTTCAGGCCCACCGGGATGTCCGACGGCGGCGTCACCTTGCCCAAGGTCAGCGTCTTCACCGTCGACGGCGTCAGCGCCACCGCGCCCGTGAGGTCCAGCGTGCCGTCCAGCTTGATGCCACCGTCGAAGCTCATCGCCGCCTCCGGCCGCGTCCACGTGATGGGCTTGGACAGCTGCGCGACGCCGTTCTTGATCTGCACGCCGAAGGGCAGGTTCTCGCTGAGCGACGTCACCTCGTTGCTCTTGAGCGCCTTGGAGGCGAAGGGGAGCGCCTTGGCGAGCGGCTCGGAGACGGACGACACCAGGTCCTTGCCCAGGAGCGTGCCGCCCAGGATGTTGCCGCTGATGCCGCCCAGCAGCGTCTCCTTGAGCTTCTCCGGCGTGTAGCCGATGCCCTTCACGTCCACGTTCCCGTTGAACGTGCCCGTCATCACCTTGCGCGGCGTGGCCTGCGCGATGGCGTCCGCCACCTGCACGCCCTCCACCTTCACCTTCGCCTCGAACGGGCGCTGCGGCGCCGCGGGGCCCAGGCGGATGCTCGTCCCGTCCGCGACCACCTTCCCGCCGAACACCCCCGAGGAGAACTTCTCCACGGTGATGAGGTCGTCCGTCATCTTCACCACGCCGGTGACGTTGGTGAGGTCCATCTGCGTGTAGCGCAGCGTGCCCACCGCGAAGCGGAGGTCGCCCCGGTAGCCGTTGAAGCGCGCGGGGTCCTCGGGAGGCAGCTCCGCGGACTCGGGCGCGGGCACCGTGCCGCCGTTGCGCGCCGCCAGCTCCTGCTCGTCGAACAGCAGCGCGTCCGCGTCCAGCTTGTTCGCCTTCACGTCCGCGGAGAACGTCGTCGTCTGCTTCTTGCCCGTGCCCGCCGTCGCGAACGACGCGCTGCCCGTCACCGTGTCTTGGAGGATGTTCGCCGTCATCTTCGGCACGTCCACCTTCATGCCCACGCCGCCCTTGCCGGGCGCGTACGTGCCCGCCGCGGCCAGCTCCATCCGCTGGCCCGGGGCCTTGTCCACCAGCAGGCCCGGGCGCAGGTCCACGCCGGACAGGTCCGCCTTCGCGTCGAACTTCAGCGCGCCGCCGCTCGCCGCCGCGCCCGTGAGGTTCGCGGTGAGCTTCATGGCGCCGCCCGCGTCCTTGGTGAGCTGCGCGGGCACCCGCAGGCGCACCGGCGTCAGGTCCACCGACACGTTGATGGCCTGCGCGGCCTGCGTCCCGCTGGCGCGCACGTCCAGGCCGATGGGACCGGCAATCATCCCCTGGAGTTGCTTCTTCAGCGGCGGGTAGTACTCGGCGAGCACGGCCGGGTCCAGGTTGCGCCCCACCAGCTCGAAGCCCTCCACCGACGGCGTGTCCGACAGCATGCCCTTCACGCGGCCCTTGCCGGTGATGTTCGCCGGGCCCAGGTCCAGCTTCAGCTTGTCGAGCGACAAGTCCCCCGTGGCCAGGTCTCCGGCGACGTCCGTGTCGAGCACCACGTCCAGCGCCTTGCCACCCTCGGCGCCCGCGAAGCGCAGGCCCAGCGCGGAGATGGCGCCGACCAGCCGCGTGGGGCCCTTGCCACCGGGCACCGCGCCGCCGAGCTCCGCCTTCCAGTCCGCGTCCAGCGTGCCCGCCTGCAGGCCCACGTCGGGCGGCAGGAAGGGACCCAGCGGGGACAGGTCAATCTTCTCCGCCTTGAGCGTCACGCGCTCCGGCGTGGGAATCAGCGTGGGCGGCAGCGGGGCCGCGTGCAGCGAGAGCTTCAGGTTCTGCTTCTGCGCGAGCACCGCCGCGGCCAGGTCCACCACCAGCGGCTTGCCGGCGCGCAGGTCCTTCACCTCGATGTCCAGGTCCTTCACCGCCAGCTCGCGCGCGCCCTGTCCCCCGGCGCGGTCGACGAAGCGGATGGTGCCGTCGGTGAGCGCCGCGCGCTCCACGTGCACGCCGGACAGGTCCGTGGGCTTCGACTCCTCCTCGGGCTTCGGCTCCTCGGGAGGGGACTGCTCCTCCAGGCGCTGGAGCAGGCGCTGCACGTTGGTGGTGCCGTCGGCCAGGCGCACCACGTTGACGGTGAGGCCGGACACCTCGGCGTTCTTCACCTGGATGTCCTTGCCGCTCGAGGAGAGCAGCGGGCCCACGGCCACGCTGACGTCCACCTTGGCGAGCGTCGCGAGCGGCAGGTCCTCGCCCTCCGCGGCGCCGATGGAGACGTCCTCCACCACCGCGCCCACGCTGGGGAAGAGCTGGGTGGAGATGTCGCCGATTTCAATCGGGCGGCCCAGCTTCTGCGAATACGTGGCGGCCTGCTCCCTGGCCGTCTTCAGCAGGATGGCGTCGAGCCGCCAGAGCACCACGAGCACGGCGACGACGAGGAGCGCGAAGACTCCCCCGAGCACGTACGGCCAGCGGCGCTTCTTCTTCACGACGTCGGACATCGCTTGGTTCCTCCTCAGGTGAGCGGCCCCGGGTCTCGGCCCGGCGCGGAGCCTGGGCTCACGTCGGGACGCTTAGCCCAGCCCGGGGCGTGCCGCACGCGTCTGGCGCGGCCACGTATCGGGGTGGCTCGGCGGGGGCCTCATCTCATCCCGGGACGGTGGAGGGGGCTGGAAATGCACGCCGCCAGGGCGCGGGGCCCGTCCGGTCGTCCCGGGGGCGAGAGCGGAGGCGCCAGCCGGCCCTCTGGCGCCTCCTTGCCACCCAACACGCTCCAGGTATCCACGGGCGCGCCGCGAGGGAAGGGGTGTGCTCCCGCTTTCGAGGTGGGCAGAGGTGTTACCGCGAGGCCGCCTCCCAGGTGGTGGAGCTCGTCGAGGCAGGTGCGGAGCGCTCACGGGCGGTGCGGACGCTCGTCTCGCGGGCCGGGCCCGCGTTGTGCCCGCCTCCGTGGGGGCCCAGCTTCGACGAAGAGGGGCTGGGGTCGGGCAGGGGCGGGGCGCATGGCACGGAGGTGACGCACATGGCGGGCGCACAGGCGTTTGCGCGGGCGGAGGCACGGCCGGGGCAAGGGATGCGGGCCCGGCCGCGAGAGGCCTTGCCCCTGCGCGGACGGGTGCGTCACCAGTCCTGGATTCCGCCCGTCGTGGGAGCCGCTCTCGGCGCCTGTCTGGCCGTGCTCCTGGTGGAGCCCTCCCCGACCCTCCTGCCCCGCCTGCTGAGTGGCGCGGCCTGGCGGGCCACGGCCGCCGAGGCGCGCGGCATGCTCTCCGCGGTGCTGGGCATCGCGCTGACCTCGCTGAGCATCGTGCTGTCCTTGTCCATGCTCGTGGTGCAGAACGCCGCGGGGCAGTATTCGCCACGTCTATTGCGTCTGTATCTGCATGGCACTGGCATCCGCGTGGTCATCCCGGTGTTCGTGGCCACGAGCGTCTTCTGCCTCGTGGCGGCGCATGAGTTCGGGTTCGTCTCGGGGCTGGAGCGCATGCCGCGACCGGCGCTCGCCCTGGCCATGCTGCTGCTCATCGCCTGCGAGGGGGCGCTCGTCTTCCAGGTGCTCCAGACCTTCCAGCTCATGCGCGTGGAGAACCTGGTCCGGCGGGTGCGTCAGGAGACGCTGACGGTCGCGCGCGAGCTCGAGCGGTTCCGCGAGGGGGACCTGGAGGCGCCACCTCCCGCGCGTGTTCGCGCGGCGGTGGCGATGCCGCTGCGAAGCCCTGGTGACGGCTTCATCGCCGCCGTCGATGCGAAGGCCCTGCTGGAGGTGGCGACGACGAAGCGCTGGGTCATCCATCTGGAGCGCGCCATCGGCGAGCCGGTGATTCGGGGGGAGCAGGTCGGCCAGGTCGAGGTGGAGCCTGCCCGAGGGCCCCCCTCGCGGCGGGAGCTGGTGGAGGCGATGGGCCGCGCCATCCGCCTGGACCACTGGCGGGACGAGGACCGGGACATTGCCCTGGGCGTGCGGCAGCTGGTGGACGTGGCCCTCAAGGCCTTGTCCCCTGGCGTCAATGACCCGTACACCGCCGTCGAGGCGCTGGACCAGCTCACGTTCCTCCTGTGCGAGCTGAGCCCGATGCGCCTGGGGCCCCGGGTGCTGGCGGACGACGCCGGGACGCCGCGCGTGTTCCTGCACGGCCCCACGCTGCGGGACTACCTGGCGTCGGTCGCGGAGCCGCTCCTGCGTTATGGCGCCTCGGAGCCCACCGTGGCGCTGCGGCTCATGCGCCTGGCCGCGGCCGTGGGGCAGCGCGCGCGGGACGCGGAGGACCGGTCCGCGGCGCGTGAGCTGCTGCGCTCCATCCCGACCGTCGCGGAGCGGGCGGCGGGACAGGGCATCGGGGTGGGCCCGCTGCTTCAGCGTCACGCCGAGGCGCTGGAGCGGGCGCTCGACGGAGGGCCCATGCCACCGCTTCCGGCCATCGGTTTCTGAGCGGGCGCGCGAGGAGTCAGGGATGGCGGCCGAGTTCGGGAGTGGAGAGATTCTGGTCCGGCTGCTCGTGGCCGGGGGGGCCGGCATCGTCCTGGGGCTGCCGTACCGCAAGCGGCCGGGCGGGGTCCGGACGCACTACCTGGTGACGTTGGGCGCCGCCCTCTTCTGCACCTCCGGGGCGAACCTGATGGCGACCCCCGGGGAGGCGCTGCGCATCATCCAGGGCGTGGCCTCCGGCATCGGGTTCGTGGGCGCGGCGAGCGTGCTCAAGCGGGGGAGCGCCATCTTCGGCATCACGACGGCCGCCTCCATCTGGATTGCCGCGGCGGTGGGCTGTGAGGCCGCGCTGGGCAACCCGTTGCTCGCCGCTTGCGTGGCGCCCGGCATCTCCGTGACGAGCTGGCTGGTGGGGCTGCTGGAGATTCGCGTCTTCCACCGCCGCAGAATCATGCGCGAGCTGCGTGGGGAGCAGAAGGAGGACCCGCCGCGCTGAGCCGCCGTCACTTCGGAGGGCCGTGGGACGTGTCGAGCCGCGCGAGGGTGCGACGCAGCTGCTCCAGCCGTCGGCGCTCCGCCTCATCCTCCGAGGAGTCGTGTGCCTCATCGACGAGCTCGCCCAGGCGGTGGAGCCCATCCCGGATGAGGGCCCACTCCTCCTCCGAGTGGTGGGCCCTGCGGGTGAGGTACTCGATGACGCCGTTGAGCGTCTGCGGCTGGAGGTCCCCGTCGCCCAGGCGGTCCGTCACCCCGGTCCTGTCCAGCAGGGCCTGGGTGGGCGCGAGCACGCGGGACAACATCAGCGTGATGTCGCGCTGGTCGAGCGACTCCTTCAGCTCACCGAGCATGTCCGCGCCGGGCACGTCCAGGTCCGCCGTCACCTCCAGGTCCAGCAGCACCGTGTGCACGGGCGCGCTCGACTGGTCCACGTGCGCGATGACGGCGTCGCGCAGCGCGGTGGCGTTGGCGAAGAAGATGCCCTCGTTCGGCCGGAGTATCAGCAGGCCCGGGACGCGCAAGGGCGCCGGGCGGCGGTGGATGTCGGCGAAGTCCAGGGTGCCCGGGACGCGGCCCAGCTCGCTCAGCCGGGGCTGGCTCGCCCGCCACACGAGGAAGGCCACCGAGAGCCCCACCGACACCATCAACCCGGGGAGCACGTCGAGCACGAGGACGCTCAGCAGCGCGCCCATGGCCAGCAGGAAGTCGGTGCGGCGCAGCGCGAAGAGGCGGCGCATCTGCTTCACGTCCATCATCCCCGCGGTGGCCAGGACCACGATGGCGGCCAGGGTGGCCTCCGGCAGCGTGCGGAACAGGGGCGTGAAGAAGAGCGCCACCAGCGCGAGCAGGGCCGCGGCGAGCAGGCTGGGCATCTGCGTGCGCGCGCCGGCCGCGTCGTTGGCCGCGGACTTCGAGAGGCTGCAGCCCACCGAGAGCCCGCGGAAGAGCCCGGCGCCCAGGTTGGCCGCGCCCAGGCCGATGAGCTCCTGGTTCGCGTCCACCTCGTAGCGGTGCTTCGACGCGAGCACGCGCGCGGGGCCGATGGCCTCCGCGAAGGTGACCAGCGCGATGCCGCACGCGCCCGGCAGCAGGCCCAGCAGGTCCTTCAAGCCGACGTCGGGAATCGCGGGACCGGAGAGGCCCGAGGGGATGTCGCCCACCACCTTCACGCCGTGGCTTTGGAGTCCCAGCAGGCCGATGCACGCGGTGCCCAGCACGAGCACCACGAGGGACGCGGGCAGCTTCGGCACCCAGCGGCCCAGCACGAGCAACAGCCCCAGGCTCACCGCGCCGACGACGAGCGTGAGCGGGTGTGTCTGCGGCAGGTGGGTGACGAGGTCCCAGAGCCGCTCGAAGAAGTTGCCGCTCCCGGCCTGGATGCCGAGCAGCTTGGGCACCTGCTTGATGGCGATGACGAGCGCGAGCCCGAAGACGAAGCCCGTGAGGAGTGAGTCGGAGAAGAACTGGGCGATGCGGCCCAGCTTGAGCACGCCGGCCAGGATGGAGATGACCCCGGCGAGCATCGCGAGCGCGGCCGTCAGCGCGATGAAGCGCGGGGTGCCGCTCTCGGCGAGGCTCGCCACCGTGGACGCGGAGAGCACGGCCACCGTGGCGGAGATGGCGACGACGAGCTGGCGCGACGTGCCCAGCAGGGCGTAGAGCACCAGCGCCACCGGGCCGGCGTAGAAGGCGGCTTGCGGTGGGACGCCCGCCAGCTCCGCGTAGGCCATGGCCTCCGGTATCTGCAGCGCGGTGATGGTGAGCGCCGCCACCAGGTCGCGCTTGAGCGAGCTGGGGCGCCACGCGGGGAGCCAGGTGAGGAAGGGCAGGTGGCGGGCGAGAGGGCGCGCGTGGGAGGTGTGTCGCTGAGGATGCGTGGACATGCGGCGGCCCTCCGGCCCATCGGGTCCCCGCACATTGGAGAGCGCACCCCTCGCGGGCATCGCCCGATGGGACGGGGCGGCCAGGGAGCCGGGTGGGCGCGAGCGCTCAGGTGGCGCGCGCGCCCGGGGATGCGCCGGGCTTGTGGAGCAGCGGGCGGACCGCCGAGAAGACCTGGTCCCGCACCCACCGGTGCGCGGCGTCGTGCTGGAAGCGCTCGTGCCACTGCATGGCGAAGCGGACGCGCGGCAGGGCGATGGGAGGTGGGCAGGTCTCCAGGTCCAGCGCGCGGATGGCGTCAGCGAAGAGCGGCATGGGGACGTTCATCAGCAGGTCCGAGTGGGCCAGCGCCTGGAGTCCGGAGAGGAACGACGGCGCCTCCAGGGCGACGTGCCGCCGCAGCCCCTGGCGCGCGAGCAGCTCCGCCAGGGGGTTGACCCGCTCGCCGCCGACATGGACGACGACGTGCCCGTGGGCCAGCCAGCGCGAGAGCGTCAGGCGCTGGCGCAGCGCCGGGTGGCCTCGGCGTCCGACGACGGCGAACCGTGGCTCGGCCAGCAGTCGCGCGTGGGTGGTGGCGTCCGCGAAGTGCGAGGGCGCGAGCGCGAGGCACAGCGGGCCCTCGGCGAGCAGTCGCGGCAGCTCCGGAGACAGGGGCCGCGCGCGCAGGCTCAGCCCTGGGGCCGTCCGCTGGAGGGCGGCGAGGAGGTTCGAGAGCACGGGGACGAACAGGTCCGGCATCACCAGCGTCAGCGCCCCGGTGTACGTCGCCGGGTCGAACGCCGCCGGGAGGCTCACGGCGGCCTCGAGCGCCCGGAGGGCCTCGGTGAGCCGGGGGGCGATGGCCTCCGCGCGCGGCGTGGGCACGAGCCCCGGGCCCGAGCGCACCAGCAAGGGGTCACCCAGCGACTCGCGCAGGCGCCGCAGCCGATGGCTCAGGGAGGACTGGCTGATGCCGAGGCGCCGGGCGGCGCGCGTGACGTGCCGCTCCTCCAGCAGGACCTGCAGCGCGTGGAGGTGCGAGGGGTCGAGGCGGTCGAAGCGCATCATCGAATGATGCCATGATGCTCATGTCGGAGATGAAGCAGCGCGATGGAGCCCCGCGTCGCTAGGTTGCGCGAATGGACTCCAACAAGCGCTCCCGTCTCCAGGTCGGCGAGGTCATCGCCCCCTTCCTCGTCACCACGCTCACCCAGGGCTCGCTGGAGCTCCCGCTGCGGAGCGCCGGCGCGCTCACGCACCTGCAGTTCCGGCGGTTCGCGGGCTGCCCCATCTGCAACCTGCACGTGCGCAGGTTCGCCGCCGCCCGGGAGCGGCTGGAGGCGGAGGGGGTCCACCCGGTGGCGTTCTTCCACTCCACCGAGGCGTCCATGCGCCCCTATCAGGGGGACCTGCCCTTCCCCGTGGTGCCGGACCCGGGGCGTCGTTGGTACCGACACTTCGGGGTGGAGCAGTCCCGGGTCTCGGCGCTCCATCCGCGGGCCATGCTGGCGGCCGTGAAGGGGCTGGCCTCCGTCCCCTCGAATCCCTTCGCGGGGGAAGGCGGGGCCCAGGGGCTGCCCGCGGACTTCCTCCTGGATGCCACGGGGCGGGTGCTCGCCCTCCATCGGGGACGCCACGCGGATGACCACTGGGAGGTGGAGGACGTGCTCGCGCTCGCGCGGACCGCGAGGGGCCAGGAGGCTCGCGCCTCGTGAGGGGCTCACTTCGTCGTCACGACGAGAACGCATCCTGACACGCGAGCGTCCGCCGCACGACGGACCCACGGGCGCGGACACGCAAGGGTGATTCACCACACGGTCAACCGTGACCTCGGGGGCGACGTGGCGGGTTGAGCGCAGGACGGCCTCCGACGTCTGCCCTTGTTTCCGCCTACCCCTTCCGGCGCACAGTGCGGACACTGGGGCCCGTCAATCTCGATGAGAGCCCTCATGCGTATCCGTGTCGCCGTCGTCCTGCTGGCCAGTGTCTGCGCGTGTGCCTCGCGCCCGAAGGAAGGAAGGGATGCGTCCTCCCTCCCCACGCCCTCGCACGCGGCCACCACCGCCTACTCCCACTTCATCCGCGAGTACCTCGACTGGTTCTCCGCCGCCAACCCCGTGCGCGCCACGCGCCTGGGCTTCCACAAGCACGACGCCCACCTGCAGGACGTCTCGCAGGTCGCGCTCGACCGGAAGGCGGAGGCGCTGCGCGGCTGGCTCACCCGGCTGGAGCAGGTGAACTGCTCGGCCCTCACCGGTGACGACGCCGTCGACGGCGTGGTGCTGGAGAACGCCATCCGCGCGGAGCTGCTGGAGCTGGAGGAGGAGCGCGTCTGGCGCCGCAACCCGGGCGCCTACGTGGGGCTCGTCTCCGGTGGACTGTCCAGCCTGTCCTCGCGCGACTTCGCGCCCCTGTCCGAGCGGATGATGGACATGCGCTCGCGCATGAACGACATCCCCCGCGTGCTCGAGGCCGCCAAGGCGAACCTCCAGGACGTGCCCCGCCTGTGGGCCGAGCAGGCCATCCGCGACGCGCGCGGCACCCAGGTGTACCTGCGCGTGGACCTGCCTCGCGCGCTCGAGGCCCAGGGCGCCGACAAGCTGCCCCCCGCCGAGCGCCAGGAGTTCGACGCCGCGCGCGCCAAGGCGCTCGAGCAGATGGAGGCCTTCACCGCGTGGCTGGAGCGGGATTTGCTCCCCCGCGCCACCGGTGACTTCCGCCTGGGCCGCGAGCGGTTCGAGAAGAAGCTGGCCCTGGAGGAGCACATCACGCTGAACGCGGACCAGCTGCGCGACATCAACGAGCGGGCCATCCGCGAGTACCAGGCCTGGGTGGCGCGCGAGACGGCCAAGGTGGACCCGACGAAGTCCCCCGCGGAGGTGATGGCCGCCCTGGTGAAGGACCACCCGCAGGCCGAGGAGCTCATCCCCCTGGCGCGCCAGCAGCTGGTGGAGCTGCAGCGCTTCGTGCGGGAGAAGGACATCCTCACGCTGCCCTCGGACTCGCTGCCGTCCGTGCGCGAGACGCCCCCGTACGAGCGGCTGGGCTTCGCGTCCATGGACACGCCGGGCCCCTTCGAGAGCAAGGCCCAGGAGGCCTACTACAACATCACCAACGTGGAGGCGGAGTGGTCCACCGAGGAGAAGGCGCAGCACCTGACGTACTTCAACCGCGCGGGCCTGCTGGGCATCACCGTGCACGAGGCCATGCCCGGCCACTTCGTGCAGCTGCTCTACGGGGCGAAGATTCCCACCGACGTGCGCAAGGTCTTCACCCCCGCCTCCGTGGTGGAGGGCTGGGCCCACTACGCCGAGCAGATGATGGTGGACGAGGGCCTGGGGCAGGGTGACCCGGCGGTGCGCCTGGGCCAGCTGCGCCGCGCGCTCCAGCGTCACGCGCGCTGGTACGCGGCGCTCGCGCTGCACGTGTACAACGAGCCGGTGGAGGCCGTGGCGAAGCGCTACGCGGAGATTGCCTACTTCGAGCCCTTCCCCGCGCTGCGCGAGGTGGAGCGCGGCACCTCCAACCCCACGTACCTGTACTACGCGCTGGGCCGCATGCAGATTCTGAAGCTGCGCGAGGACTACAAGAAGCACCTGGAGGCGAGCGGCAAGAAGTTCGTGCTGAAGGACTTCCACGACCGCTTCCTGCAGCTGGGCCTGCCCGTGTCGCTCGCGCGCAAGGTGCTCATCCCCGGCGACGAGGCGCCGTCGCTGGAGTAGCCGAGCACCCGCGCCCGACGCCTCGCGCGACTACAGCTCGATGACGTCCTCGGGCGTCTGGGGCGTGTCGCGCGAGGACAGGCCCTCGATGGTGAAGCCCCGGGGCGCGCGGATGGACGCCCCGTGGTTGGGGTCCAGGTACATGCGCACCGGGAGCCCCAGCCCGTCGTAGCTCACCTCGAACATCACCAGGTCCGCGTACTCCCGCGAGGGGCCCTCGTCACACGGCCCCAGCCGCTTCCAGGCCACGCGCTGTCCCTGGGGGCCGCGCAGCAGCTCGAAGAAGGCCAGGATGCCCGGGTTGCCCCAGCCCACCCGCACCGGGTCCTCCGCGCGGTAGCCGTAGGTGCCTCCCTCGTCCGGGAAGGTCGCGACGGGCGCGGCCTCCTGCCGGGGGGCCCTCACCACCGAGGGCCTCGACGAGGAACACGCCGAAAGCGCCAGCAACCCGACACACGCGATTCGCAGTGACACCATTGCACCCACCTCCTCCACGCCACCCGCGGCGAAGGTGTGGCCGGTGTCCGGCGCGTGCACGGCCTTCCCCCCGCGTTCCGTCGTCCAGTCGACGCTCCCACGCCCTGGCGGCGGGCCCCCGCCCGCCCGAGCGCCCCGGCCCCGGCGCCCCCTGGTCCTTCCAGAACCGGGCGCCGTCTACTTCCCGCCCTTCGCCTTGTCGCCCTTGGACATGGCGCGCATGAACGTCTCGTCGATGCCGTGGATGCGCAGGCGCACCAGCTCCTCCGGCGTGATGTTCGTGTAGCCCGCGTCGCGCAGCTTCTTCACGAAGTCCGCCGTGACGCCGTGGATGCGGAAGTTGACCAGCTCGTCCGACGTGAGCTTCGCGAAGCCCAGTTCGCGCATCTCCTTCACGAAGGCGGGCTTCACGCCGTGGACGCGGAAGTTGACCAGCTCGTCCGGGCCCAAATCCTGGAAGCCCATCCCGCGCATCTCCTTCACGAAGTCCGGCGTGACGCCGTGGATGCGGAAGTTGACCAGCGTGTCGGCCGCGAGGTCCTGGAAGCCCAGCTCGCGCATCTGCCGGGCGAAGTCCGCGCTGACGCCGTGGATGCGCAGCGAGACGATGTTCTCGGGACCCACGTCCTTGAAGCCCAGCTCCTTCATCTCCTTCACGAAGGCGGGCGTGACGCCGTGGATGTTCATGGCGATGAGGTCGTCCCACGCGAGCTTCGCGTAGCCCGCGTCCGCCAGCTCCTTCACGCGCTGGGGCGTGACGCCGTGGATGCGGCCCTGCACCAGCTCATCCAGGTCCAGCTTGTCGTAGCCCAGCCTCGACAGCTCCTTCACGTACTCGGGCGTGATGTCGAAGATGCCCACCATCAGCAGCTTCTCGACGGGGATGTCCTTGTAGCCCGCGGCCCCCAGGTCCTTGATGCGCTGGGTGGTGACGCCCGTGGCGGCGAGCTGGAACTGCTGGTTCGGCGTCAGCGAGGCGTAACCGAGCGAGGCCATGGCCTTGAGATAGGCGTCGCTGGGGGTGAAGCGGTAGTGGCCCGCGCCCTCGCCGTCCTGGAAGCTGCCGGTGAAGGCGAACGTGCCCGCCTCGCGCGGCAGGGTGAAGGTGGCCGGGCCGTCACCGGTGGACAGGCCCTGGAAGGAGGCGCGGGACTCGGTGAAGCCCAGCCGCCCCCGTCCCTTCCGCTCGTCCTCGGGGTGGCTCAGGTTGAGGTGGAGCTTGTCGGGGGACTTCTCGTGCGTGGACGCGCTCCACGTCCCGCGCAGCTCGCTCGCGGCGGACGCGGCGCTGGCCACCAGCATGAGGACACACAACAACCACGAGGACGACGCTCGGCGCATGGTGAGGCTCCTTCGATTCGAGGATGGAGCCCTCCCGTCCGGCGCGCCCCTCCGAGTGGGGCACGCCGCCGTGGGAAGGCGGTGATGGGAGGAGGGGTGTCCGGAGGCCGGAGGGAGAAAGCCCTCCGACCTCGGCGTGACGGTGTGACAGGTGTTACTTCGTGTCGCGCATGCGCCGGATGAACTCGGCGTCCACGCCGCCGGTGCGCAGGCGCACCAGCTCCTCGGGCGTGAGGTTCTTCAGTCCCGCGGCGTTCAGCTCGCGCAGGAAGTCCGGGTTGACGCCCACCGCGCGCAGCTCGGTGAGGACCCGCGGGTCCTTCGTGTCCACGCCCGCCGAGCGCATCTGCTCCAGCCACGCCGGGTTGACGCCCACCGCGCGCAGCTCCTGGAGCTGGTCCGCCGTCAGCTTCGTCAGCCCCGACTTGCCCAGCGCGCTGATGAAGCCCGGGTCCACGCCCACCGCGCGCAGCTCGATGACCTGCTGGAGCGGCAGGCCCGAGTAGCCCGCCTCCTTCAAGCCCTGGACGTACTGCTCGCTCACGCCCACGGCGCGCGCGTCCATCACGTCGCGCGGGTTCTTCGTCTCGAAGCCCGCGCCCGAGAGCGCCGCGACGTACTCCGGCGTGACGCCAAGGTGGCGCAGCTCCACCAACATGCCCGCCTCCAGCTTGCGGCCGAAGACCTCGTTCATCCGCTTCACGAACTCGGGGGTGACGCCCGCGTGGCCCATGCCCACCAGGTTGGACACGGTGGGCTCGAGGCCCATCCCGCGCAGCTCCTTCACCCGCTCCGGCGTGACGCCGGCGACCTTCAGCGCCACCAGCTGGTCCACGGAGAGCGGCTGCCCCGCGCCCACCCGGGTGCTCCCGTCGACGTCGTCCTCACGCTCGAAGTCCACCTTCACCTGCGGCGCGGCCGCGAGCTTCACCTTCGGCGCGAAGTCCACCTTCACGTCCATCGCGGGGAAGGGGGGCGCGGGAGGCGCGGCGGGAGCGGGAGGCGCGGGAGGCGCGGGGAGCATGGCGAGGGTGCGCGGAGGCGTCTGGGCCATCACCAGCGACGCCAGCGGCGCGGCGACGGCGAGGCCGCTGATGAGCGTGAGCACGGAGGCCCCCGCCACCCAGCGAGAGGAGCAGCGCGACGCGGGCGGGGACACGAGGCGGCGAACGCGCTCGGGCAGCGAGCCGCCCAGGGCGGACATGGCGTGGCTTTCGACGGCGGGCATCACGCGCAGCGTCTCCAGCGCGGTGAGGGCGCGGGCGTAGGAGACCGGGTTGGGGCTCGCGCCCACGGCCACGTCGTCGCAGCAGTGCTCGCGCTCCACGCGGATGACGTTGGACATCCACCGCACGGCCGGGTGGTAGAAGAACAGCGTCTCCACCACCACCTGCGCCAGGTTCACCGCGAAGTCATGCCGGCGGATGTGGGCCAGCTCATGCGCCAGCACCATCTCCAGCTGCCGCGCGGGCAGTCCGGACAGCGTGGACACGGGCAGCAGCACCACCGGCGACAGCCAGCCCACCGTGGAGGGCACGTCCACCTCCACCGACTGGAGCAGCCGCACCGCGCGCTTCAGGCCCAGCCGGCCCGACAGCGCGTCCAGCCGCTCCTGCCACTCCCGGGGCGCGGGCAGCGCGCGGCGCGCCAGCTGGTGCAGCCGCACCCACTCCGCCGTCAGCCGTCCGGAGCTGAGCCCCACGCCCGCCACCCACGCGAACACCAGCCAGCGCAAGAGCGTGGGGGCGGCCTTGCTCGCGCGCTCCCAGAGCCACGCCAGCGCCGTGGCCGGCGTCGCCTCACGCCAGTCGAAGCCCCGGTCGCGCGCGGCCTCGAGCGCGGGCCGGCTGTCGGCCCGGAGCGCCCGCGACACGCGCTCCATCACCTGCGCCCGCGCCGCCTGGAACGCCGGGGCCGCTTCGCCTCGCCAGGACGCGGACTGCTCGGCCCGGGCCCGCGTGGCGTGCCGCACGCCCGTGGCCACCGGCAGCGCCACGGCCAGCACCAGCGCGCCGCACGCCAGGGCATAACGCGCGTTCGCCGCGTGACGGCCCACCATCAACAGCGCCGCCGCCAGCCCCACCGCCACCAGCGCGCCCTGCCAGAGCGAGTGCACCAGCGCCCACCCCAGCGACTCCATCACCAGGCTGCTCATTCGTCCGCTCCTTCCAGGGAATCGAGCAACTGACGGAGCTGCGCCAGCTCCTGGGGGCTCGTCTTGCGCGAGGACAACGCCTGCATGGCCAGCCGCGCCGGAGAGCCACCGAAGGCGCGCTCCACCAGGTCCGTCACCAGCTGCCGCTGCGTGCGCTGCTCGGTCGCCTTCGCCCGGTAGACGTGCGCGCGCTGCGTCTCGTCGCGCTCCACCAGGCCCTTGTCCGTCATGATCTGCATCAGCTTCAGCACCGTCGTGTAGCCCGGGCCCGCGTCCCCTGGCTCGCGCCGCGTGAGGACCTCATGGACCTCCCGCACCGTGCTGTCTCCTCGCTCCCACAGCACCCGCAGGATGGCCAGCTCGCCATCCGTGGGGCGCGGCAGCACCGCCTCGCTCATGACTCCCTCGCTTCGAACATCCACGAGGCCATCATACGAACGGATTCGTAGATGTCAACGAAGGTCTTCGTAGATGCCGCCCGTGGGGTGGGATTCACTCCCGAGGTGTGGGTGACGTCAGCGCAAGGGCCGTAGCTTCCCCAGCGGGACGCCTGCCTGCTCCCAGGTTTTACCCACGAGGAGAAGAATCCGTTTTTCCGAGTGGGAAGATTTCTTCCCACGGAGGGAAGCGCGAGGGCCACGCAAGCTTCCCCCGGGTCCAGGCAGGTCGTCCTGGGGGGAGGTGGGTGCGTTGCCGCGGATGCGACCTGACAGGTCGGGCGCGTGGCACATCCGGTGAAAAAGGGTCTGCCCGGCGCGGGTCATCGGGGCTCGAGCCGCGAAGCAAAGACGAGGCAGACACATGAAGGCGTTGAGCAGTTGGATGGGGGCGGCTTGTGCCGCGGTGGTGGGGTTCTCTGGAGTGGCCCAGGCGCACGATTTGACGTGCACCAAGCTGGTGAATGGTCAGGCGTCGGTGCAGGCGACGACGTATCCGTTCACCGCGAACTACAGCTTCCAGGTCAACAACGTGCATCCGACGTTGCCGTCCATCCTGTTGACGGCCACGGACCCGTTGCTGGCGGGTGAGGGGTTCGTCTTCAATCCGCCGCCGCCGGTGGTGATTCCGGTGGGCGCGTCGGTGACGTCGAACTTCAGCGTCACCCTGGACACTGTCGAGGAGTGCCGGGCGCTGGCGCTGCTGGACGGCCTGCCGGACAACAACATCGACAACACGTTCACCGCGGGCTTCGACCTGGGCAGCTCGCTGTGCACCGCGCGCGTGACCTGTGGAGACCCCTCGGGCGAGGTGTGCGAGAACGCGACGCGTGGGCTGGACTTCTGGCGCAACCACATCCCCGCGGTGCAGCAGTGCCTCGCTGGCGGGCCCATTCCGCTGGGCAGCATCGGCATCGTCATCGGCCTGGCGGGCGCCGAGGGCATCCTCTGGGGCAACCCGGACCGCTACCCCATCACCAACCTGCCGCGCAGCCAGCTGGACCGCATCCGCTTCCTGGCCGGGCGTGAGCTGTTCGTCGCCACGTGCAACCAGCGTGTGTTCGGTGGCGTCACCGTCCCAGCCAACCTGCTCGAGCTCATCCTCACCGCGCTGGGTACGGTCAACTGCGCGGACCTGACCAGCCTCACCACGCAGCTGAGCACCTACAACAACTCCTGCACCACGGCGCCGTTCCCGGGCGGGTTCGACCCCGGTCCCTCGACGCCGGAGGCCGCGGAGGCGCTGGGCATCGACCCGACCATTCCCACGGGGCTGTTCTGCATCCCGCCCCTGCCGTGAGCGTCGGCGTCCCAATCCATTCCAGACACATCCGAATCACTGAAAGTCTTTGAGGTATCAAGTCATGAAGAAGTTCCTGATGTCGACCCTGTGGGCCTCGGCCCTGCTGTTCTCCGCCTGCGGCGGGGATGATTCCCGCCAGGTTCCTGGCAATGAAGACCCCGGCGTGGAGACGCCCGTCCCCGGCGGCGAGGACCCCGGCCCCACGCCCGGTGGCGAGGACCCGGGCCCCACGCCCGGTGGCGAGGACCCGGGCCCCACGCCCGGTGGCGAGGACCCGGGCCCCACGCCCGGTGGCGAGGACCCCGGCACGCCCTCCACGCAGAGCTTCGAGCTGCGCCTGAAGGGCGAGAGCCTGATGGACTTCACCTCGCTGAAGGTGCCCATCTCCGACGTCACCATCACCGCCGAGGGCAAGCCGGTGAACGTGCAGGTGGTGTCGAACCTGCTGGAGATCGCCGACCCCATCCACGCGCCGCTGGCCGCGCGCTTCACGGTGCCTCCCGGCGTCGACAAGGTGCAGGTCACCGTGTTCTTCAACGCCATGGGTGACTTCGCCCGTCACTCCGTGCAGGCCTCGCAGCTCGACGCCCGCGTGGCGCCCATCACCTTCGAGGCGAAGGTGTCCGACCTGAGGACGCGTGGCCGCGCGGTGCTCCACCTGGATGTGTCGCGCTCCATCGTGGACACCTCCGTGTCGGGCTCCAACGGCCTGGTGGAGACCAGCACGCTGCTGCTGCCCTCCGGCGCGGTGAAGTTCTAGCCGACACGGTAGGGGTGAGGCTCCCGGAGGGCGGCAGCGCGGCGCCCTTCGGTGAGCCCTGACAACGGGCGGGTCCTCCTCGTGGGGTCCCGCCCGTCGCCGCGCTCGGGGACTACTCGGGCTGGGTGCCCTGGCCGTCCTTGCCCTGCCAGAAGCGCTTGGGGTGTCCGTCCCCGCGCGTGCCGTTGGACAGCCGGTCCACCCACGGATAGCGCTGGGCCTCCTCGGCGGTGTAGCCCAGGTTGAAGACGGTGGGGCTCTTGGGCAAATCCCCCGCCTTGGCGTAGTAGGTGCCGAAGAGCCGGTCCCAGAAGTAGTTGGTGATGCCGTAGTTGCCCTGCTCGTTGTGGAAGTGATGCGACAGGTGCAGGCGCTTGATGTCCTTCAGGAAGCCCAGCTTCGGCGTGTAGTTCAGGTGCTGGATGCAGTGGCAGAACTCATAGAAGCACGTAATCACCATGCCCCAGCCCAGCGCCGCCGCCGCGCCCGCCTTGCCGCCGATGAGGTAGCCCAAGGGCGCCATCACCCCGCCCACCGTGGGCAGCACGTTGGCCAGCGCGCCGAACAGCACGCGCAAGTCATTGGGGTCCTGGTGGTGGTCGAAGTGGATGCGCTTCCACGTGGCCGCGGTGAGGGGCGACTTGTAGAGGAAGCGGCTGTGCAGGATGTGCTTGTGCACCAGGAACCAGCCGAGCGGGAACACCACGCTCGCGGCCGCCATGGAGAGCAGCGTGCGCACGGGGCTCTCGAACCACTTCACCGCGTACACCAGGCTGACGATGCCCACGGTGATGTAGGCCAGCACGGCGTAGTAGGTGAAGAACGAATAGACCAGGTCGCCCAGCGTCATCCGGTCGAGGTTGTGCTTCCGGTTCTTCAAGAACGAAAAGGGTGCGCTGACCGCCACGGTATGCCTCGCAGGTGGACGCTGCCCTTGGGGGCAGTGGAGCAGGTGGGCCGCGCCATGCCCGCCGGCCTGGGGCATGCGGCGCCGCTGTGAGTAGCAGGGCCCGGGCGCGCTCGCGCCACAATCATCCGGCCGGCTTTTACGTTTTTCTGCGGCCCAAGAGAAGCACCGCTGCTGTGCGTCCCCCCGGTGGGACGCCTGCCCTCCCGCCCGGGTGGGGGCCGAGTCGGCCGGTGGACTTCCCGGCGGGAAGCGCGGAGCCCATGTTCGACGCAAGAGATCAGCGCGGGGAGGCCCTCATGGCGGAAAAGGCTGGGGAAGACAAGGCGCGAGGGAGCAGGGCTCGGGGACAGGCCGCGGTGACGACGCGGCGCACCCAGCCGATGGAAGGGGAGGACCGGGGCTCGCTCGCCCTACGTCGGCCCACCTCGGAGTACCGCGCGGCGGCCGAGGAGCAGGCGGCGCGGGTGCGCGAGGAAATCGAGGCGGCGCTCCTGGTGGCACGCGACACTCGCGAGGCCATCGAACGTCGCATCGCGGACGAACTGCACGCGCCGCCCGGCAGCTTCCGGGCGCGGGCGCAGCAGCAGAAGCCCAAGCAGCGCCGGACGGCGGCGCGCAAGAAGAAGAGCCAGGCCTCCTGAAGGCGGCGCCTAGCTGTTGAGCCGCGTGGCCGCGCTGGTGGCGGGGCGCGCGGCGTCGTCCACGGGGGCGGGCGGCGTGGCGGACTCCTCGCCCAGGCCCTTGAGCCTGCGCGCCAGCTGCGCGGCCTGCTCTCCCTTGGTGCCCAGCTCGTGGCCCTGCGCGCCGACGAAGGACACGCGGGCGCGCTCCAGGAGGGCCACCTGGGCGTGGAGCTGGGCGAGCAGCCGCTCCTGCTTGCGGCCCAGGGCATCCAGGTGGTTGAGCTCCTCGCCCAGCGAGGACGCGGCGAGCTCCAGCTGGCGTCGCGCCACGGTGTCCTGGGTGGCGGCGGCGCGGGCGCGAAGCTCCTTCACCTGCGCGTCCACGTCATGGGCCACCACGGAGTCGAGCTGCGCGGTGAGGCCCGCGTGGGCCTCCGCGAGCGAGAAGCTCTCCGCGGCCATCTTCTCCACCACGCCGAGCAGCTCCTGGCGGCCGGGGCTCGCGGGCAGGCGCAGCGCGGAGCTCTTGCACTGCTGATACAGCCCGAGCGCGCGCGTGGTCAGCTCCTTGGCTTCACCCGAGAGCGTGCCCTGCAGCGTCTTGCCCCGCGCCTCGACGGCGTCGGTGTGCAGCACCAGGTGCGACATCAGCGTGCCGGTGCTCCAGAAGAGCGCCACGCAGGCGTAGCCCACCACCAGCGAGACGAGCGCGGTGTTCCCGAGAAAGTGGGCATCCAGCACCTGCTGCACGTACAGGCCCACCGGGGTGAGCACACCCGCGGCGGCGGCGCTCAGGGCGACGGGGACGGGCGCGCCGGGCTGTTCGCGGCCATGGCCCAGCCACGTCACCAGCGCGGCGGCGATGCAGCCCGCCACGCTCTGGGCCAGGGGCCACGGAGCGGAGAAGAGGAAGGGGAAGACGGGCAGCACGGTGAGGGCCGCGCGCAGCCCCCAGCCGCCACCCTTGGCCGTCCGGGCGGCGGCGAGCGCCGCGCCCAGCACCGCGAAGTAGCCCGGCTCCAGGGTGAGCCGGACGACGGGCTCGAAGGGGGCCCACAGGCGCAGCGCCAGCGCGGCGAAGATGCCCATGCACGCTCCACCCCCCAGCGCGCGCAGGGTGCGGGACTCGAACTCCTCGCGGTGGAGGATCTGCAGGGAGAGGGCCATGGGGCTGCACCGTCCTGACTAGTAGGCGTTGTTCTCGCCGAAGTTCTTCATGGTCTTCTTGTAGAGCTTCAGCGACTCGCGGCGGACCTCGTCGTCACTCGATGCCCCCTCATAGGCTGCCTGGGTCTGGTCCAGCTCCGCAAGCTCCCCCGAGAGCGCGTCCGCGGACGAGCCGAAAAGCTTCCGGGCGTTGCCCAACAGACCCATGGCGGCGCCGCGGTTGCCGCGCTTCATCTCCTCCGCGGCGGCGCGCATCTGCTGGGTTCCCAACGCTCGCACGGCGTGCACGCGCACCTCCCGGTCCAGGTTGGCGCGCACCAGCGAGGCGTCCTGGGTGACGACGGCGGACAGGGCCAGCTTCGTCTCGGCGCGCATGTCGCGGGGGACGTCCATGTAGCGCACGCTGGCCTGGAGCAGCGGGAGCGCGTCGGACGTGACCTGGGTGTTGAGCGTCAGCTTCACGACGACGCGGATGGACTGCTCGCCAGCCAGGTCGTACAGCGGCACCTTGAGGGTGGTGCCCTCGCGGGTGGAGGGCAGGCCGAGCACCTGCGCGTCGCGGGCGACGGGGGGCAGCTCCAGGCGCAGCTCCACCTGACGGGCGACGGTGCTGGTGGCCTGGTCCAGCTCGCGGGAGAAGACCTCCGCCAGCCGGGCCGAGTCCTCGATGAAGCCGGAGAAGCCGCCGCCCTGCTCGGCCATGCCGCGCATGAGGGAGGCCTGGTAGTCCTCGCCCACGCCGAGCGCGCTGACGGTGATGCCCTCATCGCGCAGCTGGCGCGTCAGGTGGAACAGCTCCGGCTCGGTGACGATGCCGGTGGTGGGCTGGCCGTCGCTCAGGAGGATGGCGCGGCTGACGCGGTACTCGCGCAGGTGGGGGCGCAGGGCGACGGCGGCCTCGGTGAGACCGCCGCTGATGTTGGTGGAGCCGTCATCGCGGATGTTGGCGATGGCGGAGAGCAGCTCCTGGCGGACGGCCTCGGTGACGGGGCGGCTGGGGAGGACCTTCACGTCGGTGCCGTAGTGGATGAGGGCCAGCCGGTCCTCGGCGGTGAGGCGACGCACCAGCTCCACGGCGGCGCTCCTGGCGTCGGCGAGCTTCTGGCCGCTCATGGAGCCGGAGCGGTCCACGACGAGGGCCAGGTTGACGGGGACGCGGCGGGCGGCGGTGGGGTTGGGGCGGGCCTTGACCTCCAGCCACGCGAAGGCCTCGCTGGGGCCCGTCTGGATGTAGCTGCCGGACAGCTTGCCGGAGAGGACGAGGGCGCCGTCATCCGGCAGGGACATGACGTGCGGCAGCAGGGTGGTGGCGGGGGGCTCGTCGGGCTGGGCCACGGTGTGGCTGGTGTCGGTGACGGGCGGGGCAGGAGGCGCGGGCGGCGGCGGAGGCTTGCCCAGCGAGAGCGCGCCCAGGGCGAGCAATCCGGCGGCGGACAGCAGCAGCAGGGTGCGGTTCATGCGGTTCCTCGGGGTGTGTGGCTTTGGCGGGAGGGACACTCGCCCGTCCGCCCCCCGGACCGCATCGGTCACCGGGAGGAGGGTCCCCCCGATGACCGATAACCCAGACGTCAGACATTGCGGCGCGAGGCATTCCGGGTCGCTGGACACCTCACCGTCCCGCTGGGTTCCCGGAGTCGGCGGATCCGGACCCCGAGGTGTCGCTCGGGGAGGATGGGGCGGATCATCATTTCTTCCCGAGAACCAAGAATCGAAGCAACTGCTCTCCGGGGATTCCGATAATCGGGAAGGTCGGAGCTTCTCCGACCGCGACTTCAGAGGGTCGGGACCGCACTGGGAGCGCGCCCGCCAGGAGAGGAAGACATGTCCACGATTGGCAAGACGGGTTCGCGCACCCCCACCTATGTGAAGCCCGAGCCGAAGGCGGAGACGGCGAAGCAGCCGGCCCAGGCGCAGCGCAACGCGGTGAAGACGGCGGTGGACCAGCGGATGAAGGACGGCTTCGACGCGGCCCCGGCTCGCGCGGGCTCGGCGTCCCGGCCGCAGGTGCTCACCGAGACGCGCACCACGGAGAATGCTCCGCCGAGCCCTGGTGGTGGGCTGGGCAAGGCCATCGCGAAGATCGCGGAGAAGGTGAAGCAGGCCGCGGGTTCGGCCACGGCGCCGCAGGTGAGCACGAACGCGAACGGTCAGACGGTGGTGGACCTGGGCGCGGGGAACAACACCGCGACGGTGACGATGAACAAGAGCGGCGGGCTGGTCATCAAGTCCGGCTCGGACACGGTGACGCTGTCGCCGGAGCAGTCGCGGAACGCCATCATCAACGGCGGCGCGGGTAACGACTCCATCACCGTGGACAAGAACGTCACGGTGGACGTGACGCTGGACGGTGGCGAGGGCAACGACAAGCTGACGGGTGGCGCGGGTCACGACACCATCCGCGGTGGCGCTGGCAACGACACCATCATCGGCGGCACGGGCAACGACTCGGTGTCCGGTGACGACGGCGACGACTACGTGGAGGGTGGCGCGGGCGACGACCTGGTGCAGGGTGGCGCGGGCCGCGACGTGCTCTACGGCCTGGACGGCAACGACTTGCTCAACGGCGGCGAGGGCCGCGACTACATCGACGGTGGCGCGGGTGACGACACGGCCACGGGTGGCGCGGGCGATGACCAGGTCATCGGCGGCCGCGGCGACGACACCCTGTCGGGTGGCGAGGGCAACGACGCGGTGGCGGGCGGCGCGGGCAAGGACACGGTCAGCGGCAACGCCGGCGACGACAAGCTCTACGTCGAGGAGGGCGAGGAGACGGCGGACGCGGCCGAGGGCGAGCGGACCATCGTCGACATGACGGACGCGGACCAGCGCGGCAGCTCGGTGAAGGTGGAGGGCTCGCCGGAGTTCCAGGCGCGCGTGCAGTCGGACCTGGACGCGATGCGCTCGCTGCCGTCGGGCCAGGAGCTGCTGGGCACGCTGGACAAGAGCGGCCGCTCGACGACGATTCGCGAGACGTCCGGTGGCAACACGGCGTCGGGTACCAACTTCAACGATGGCTTCTTCAACGCGGACGGCACGCCGGGCAAGGGCTCGGATGCGTCGGTGAACTACAACACCACGCGCATCTCGCTCGGTGGCGACGAGTGGATGAACCGTCCCCCGATCGTCGGTCTGTTCCACGAGCTGGTGCACGCGTCCGACATCGCGAACGGCACGCTGGCGAACGGCTCGAAGGACGGCGTGCGCAACCTGGAGACCTCGGCGGTGGGTCTGCCCATCGACCTGGACCAGAACCCGGCCACGCCGGACGTGGTGCAGCCGGGCCGCCCGGGTGAGAACGTCCTGCGCGACGAGCTGAACCTGCCCACCCGTCCGCACTACTAAGCCGCGCATCGATGTGAGCCGCCGATGATGGCGGGGGGCCCTCCCCGGGCGCCCCGCCTCTGGCACGGCTTCGACGTGGATTCAGGGCCGCGCAGGGCTGTGCCTGCTCCACGTGGGGGCGTGCTTCGCTCAGGCATGTGCCTCCGGCATGGCTTCGACGTGGATTCAGGGCCGCGCAGGGCTGTGCCGGCTCCACGCAGGGGCGTTCTCTGCTCGGGTATGCGCCTCCGGCGCGGCGTCGATGTGGACTCAGGGCCGCGAGGGGAGGTGCCTGCTCTACGTGGGGCTCTGCCTGGGCACGCGCCTCCGGCACGGCTTCGACGTGGATTCTGGGCCGCGAGGGGAGGTGCCTGCTCCACGTGGGGGGCTCTGCCCGGGCACGCGCCTCCGGCGTGGCGTCGATGTGGATTCAGGGCCGCGCGCAGGGATGTGCCTGCCCCACGGCGGGGGGCTGCTCAGGCACGCGCCTCCAGCGTGGCCTCAACGTGGATTCAGGGCCGCGCGCAGGGATGTGCCTGCCCCACGGCGGGGGGCTGCTCAGGCACGCGCCTCCAGCGTGGCCTCAACGTGGATTCAGGGCCGCGCGCAGGGACGTGCCTGCCCCACGTTGGGGGCGCGCTCCGTTCGAGCACTCGCCTCTGGGGCTGCGTCGACGCCAATTCAGGGCCACGCAGGGATGTGCATGTTCCACATGGGGGCTCTGCCCGGGCACTCGCCTCTGGCGCCGCGTCGACGTGATGCAGGGCACCATGTGCTGGGTTGATTCGCACTCCTCTCCGCCAACCCCCTGGAACAACAGGCTCTTTGTGCGACGCGGACGCGTCGCGCGCCAGCGACTCGGTCCCGCGCCCCCATGGAACGAGTGATCCGCGCCCTGCCCCGGGCCTCGAAGCAACTGGCGTCCTGAGGTCCCGATAATCAAGGAGTTCGGCGTTGGTCCGCCTCACAGGCACGGGCCGCCTCAGGGAGAAGCCGCATGTCCACGATTGGGAAGACCGGTTCGCGCAGCACCTCGTACGTGAAGCCCGAGCCGAAGCAGGAGACGGCGAAGCAGCCGGCCCAGCGCCCCAACGTGGTGAAGACGGCGGTGGACCAGCGGATGAAGGACGGCTTCGACGCGGCTCCGACGCGCGCGAGCGCCCCGTCCCGCACCGGTGGCAGCGACTTCGAGGGCGCGCCTCCTCCTGGCCCTGGTGGTGGACTGGGCAAGGCCATCGCGAAGATCGCCGAGAAGGTGAAGCAGGCCGCGGGGTCCGCGACGGCGCCGCAGGTGAGCACGAACGCGAACGGCCAGACGGTGGTGGACCTGGGCGCGGGGAACAACACCGCGACGGTGACGATGAACAAGAGCGGCGGGCTGGTCATCAAGTCCGGCTCGGACACGGTGACGCTGTCGCCGGAGCAGTCGCGGAACGCCATCATCAACGGCGGCGCGGGCAACGACTCCATCACCGTGGACAAGAACGTCACCGTCGACGTCACCCTGGACGGCGGCGACGGCAACGACACGCTGAAGGGCGGCGCGGGTCACGACACCATCCGCGGCGGCGCGGGCAACGACACCATCATCGGCGGCACGGGCAACGACTCGGTGTCCGGTGACGACGGCGACGACTACGTCGAGGGTGGCGCGGGCGACGACCTGGTGCAGGGTGGCGCGGGCCGCGATGTGCTCTACGGCCTGGACGGCAACGACTTGCTCAACGGCGGCGAGGGCCGCGACTACATCGACGGTGGCGCGGGTGACGACACGGCCACGGGCGGCGCGGGCGATGACCAGGTCATCGGCGGCCGTGGCAATGACCGGCTGAGCGGCGGTGAAGGCAACGACGCGGTGGCCGGCGGCGAGGGCGCGGACACCGTCAGCGGCGATGCCGGCGACGACAAGCTCTACGTCGAGGAGAACGAGACCACCGACGGCGCCGCGAGCGAGCGGACCATCGTCGACATGACCAACGCGAGCCAGCGCGGCCGCTCCGTGACGGTGGAAGGCAGCGCGGACTTCCAGGCGCGCACGCAGTCGGACCTGGACGCGATGCGCTCGCTGCCGTCGGGCCAGGACCTGCTGCGCACGCTGGACGACAGCGGCCACTCGACGACCATCAAGGAGACCACCAGCGGCAACTCCGCGTCTCCCGCCAACCGCGATGATGCCTGGTTCAACACGGACGGCACGCCGGGCAAGGGCACCGACGGCACGGTGAACTACAACACCACGCGCACCTCGCTCGGCGGCGAGGAGTGGATGACCCGTCCTCCCATCGTGGCCCTGTTCCACGAGCTGGTGCACGCGTCCGACTACGCCAATGGCACGCTGGCGCGCGGCGAGAAGAACGGCGTCAACAACCGCGAGACGTCCGCGGTGGGCCTGCCCATCGACCTGGACCAGAACCCGGCCACGCCGGACGTGGTGCAGCCGGGCCGCCCGGGTGAGAACGTCCTGCGCGACGAGCTGAACCTGCCCACCCGCCCGCGCTACTAGTCCATGCGGACCCTGCTCCAGGCTGGCGCCCTCGGCATGGCGCTGGCCATAATCGTCGGCTGCACGCGGGCGGAGCGCCCGGTGAATGCGGGAGGAAGCGTGGCCCAGGCGGACGTGGTGGAGCTGAAGGTGGAGTCGGTGTCGAGCGGGCCCGAGGGGCTCGCCGTCTCGTACGCGGTGCACAACGGCTCGCCGCGCGAGGTGCTGCTCGTGGACGGCCTGCCGGAGTGGGGGCCCACGGGCTACGTCGGCCTCGCCCCCGAGCGCGCGTACGTGGAGCTCTCCGGTGACGGCGCCGTGCTGCTGCGCGCGCTGGTGCCCGTGCCGGAGAACCTCGACGTGGAGGCGCCCGAGGTCCCCACCGTCAGCGCCCTGGCGCCCGGCGCCACCGTGTCCTCGCGTCTGGTGGTGCCCCTGCCGCTGCGCACGTCGCTGCCCTATCCCCAGGGCACGGAGACCACGCTGGAGCTGTCCGCCGTGCGCGAGCTGCGCCTGCGCGTGGGCTACCTGCCGGACGCCTCCGAGGTGCGGCTGCACGGCACGACGGAAGCGGGCGGGCGCACCTTCCGCACCGCCGAGTATGGCCAGGTGGTGACGCGTCAGCGCCTGCTGGACAGCGGGCCGCTGTCGCTCGACGGCGTGAAGTAGTCCGTCAGGGCGTGCGCCATAGCAGGCACGCCGGCGCGTCGTGTCCCGGCATGGCCAGCACCTGGAACGACGCCTCACGAGGCAGCGCGCGGAAGGCCTCCGACTCCACGGCCTTCCGCACCGCCTCACGCGCGCACTGGAGTGAGCGCACCACCAGCAGCTTCTCGAGCGGAGCGAACACCTCCAGCGCGCGAAGCCCGCGGTCCTCGGCCAGCTCCAGCAGCGCATCGCCCACCGAGCCCAGCCCGAAGCCGCCGCAGGTGTCGAAGTTGGTCGCGCTGGAGTCCAGCACGTTCTCCTCCGCGGTCTCCTCGTAGTGGTGCTCGACGAGCCCCTGGCCCCACACCTCCTGGGGCACGTAGGGGCTCACGTCGCCGCCCGCCCAGTAAAGCAACAGGCCCGACAGCGGCCGGACGCGGGCGCGGCGCACGCCGTCCAGCTCCTCCCAGACGTACGCCTCCTGCCGCAGGTAGCGAGGCTCGCGGTACATCCCGAAGCTCTTCACCAGCCCCGCCGTCATCACCGCGACGAGCCCCGCGTCCACGGCCTGGGCCTCGGCCACCTGCGCGCTCACCTGCTCGAACCCGTCCGACTCGCGCACCTGTGCGAGCAGCCGCGCGGCGCATGTCTCCAGCTCTCGCAGCTCCTCATCGGTCCACACGCGGCGTCAGGCCTCCGGAGGTCGCAGGCGGACCAGGTCATCCACCACGCGCCGCACGCGCCCCTCGTCGAAGGGCTTCTCCAGGAGGAGATTGGGGATGCTCGCCAGGAACTCGCGGGCGCCCGTGGTGAAGGCGCCGCCGGACACGAAGACGAAGCGCCCCTCCAGGCCCGCGTGCGCGCGCCGCACCAGCTCGTACACGTCGCGCCCCGTCAGGTCCGGCATCATCACGTCGCACAGCACCGCGTCCGGCTTCAGCCCCTGCTCGAGCAGCTCCAGCGCCTGTCGCCCGCTGCACGCCACCTCCACCTCGTGGCCGCGCAGGATGCGCTGAAGCACGCGGCCCACGGCGGGCTCGTCGTCCACCACCAGCACGCGTCCCCTCGGCGGACCCACCGGCGCGCCCGAGGGCTCCGGCGACGTGGCCACCGCGCGCGCCTCCGGCTCCGTGGTGGGCAGCACGACGCGGAAGGTGGTGCCCCGGCCCGGCTCGCTCTCCACGGTGATTTCACCGCCCAGCCCGTGGACGATGCTGTGACAGATGGACAGGCCCAGCCCCGTGCCCACGCCCACGGGCTTGGTGGTGAAGAACGGGTCGAAGATGCGGTCGATGACCTCGCGGGCGATTCCCACGCCCGTGTCCTGCACCTCCACCACCACGCGCGACAGCCCGTCCCGCCGCGTCGCCAGCCGGATTTCGTGCCGGTGCGCGGAGCCCTCGGGGATGGCCTGCGCGGCGTTCACCACCAGGTTGAGGAACACCTGGCTCAGCTTGCCCTCGTTCGCCATCACCGAGGGGATGTCGCCGTACTCCCGCTTCAGCTGCGCGCGGTGGCGGATTTCATTCGCCGCCATCATCGCCACCGACTCCAGCACCGTGTGCACGTCCAGCGGCGACACGCGCTCCTCGTCCGGACGGGAGAACGTCTTCAGCTGGCGCACAATCTGCCGCACCCGCTCCGCGCCCTCGCAGGCCTCGTGCAGCACCTCGCCCCACTCGGCCAGGTCCGGCTCGCCGCGCAGCCGGGCCTGCAGCGCCGCGGCGCCGTCGCCCGGGGGCAGGTTTCGGCGGAACTCGTCCGACAGGAAGCTCAGGTTGGACAGCACGAAGGCCAGCGGGTTGTTGATTTCGTGCGCGATGCCCGCCGCCAGCGTGCCCACCGAGGCCAGCCGGTCCGCGAGCGTCAGCCGCGCCTGCAGCTGCCGCTGCTCCGTCACGTCGCGCGCGATGGACACCACCGCGGGCTGTCCGTCGAAGCGCAGGGGCAGCGAGACGACCTCCGCCACGCGCGTGCGCCCGTCGCGCCGCACCAGCCGCCGCTCGCCCGTGAGCGCGCCCGCGCGCACCGCCTCCACGCCGCGCATGTCCTTGACGAACTCGGAGAGCTGACGGCCCACGAGCTGCTCGGCCCGCTCGAAGCCCAGCGTGCCCACCAGCGCCGCGTTCGCGTAGACGATGTGCCCGTCCCGCTCGATGGCCGCCGCGTCCGGCACGCCCTCCAACAGCGCGCGGAAGCTCGCCTCGGACAGCCGCAGCGCCTCCTCCGCCTGCCGGCGCTCGGTGATGTCGCGCGCCAGGCCCTCCACCGCCACCATGCGGCCCATGGCGTCCGTTACCGGCACCACCACGTGCTCCAGCCACAGCATGCGGCCGTCCGGGTGCAGGTAGCGCACCGTCACCGGCGCCCCCGCCGACGCGCGCGGCGCCTCGAGCAGCTGCTCCAGCGCGGCGCGGTCCTCCGGGTGCACGCGCCGGTACCACAGGTCCGCGTCGCCGTAGTGCGCCACCGGCCCGTAGCCCAGCTTCGCGTGCGCCACCCGGCTGACGTAGACGAAGCCCCGGGGCGCCTCGCGGCGGTACAGGTACAGCACGTCCGACGCGTTCTCCGCGAGCTGCCGGAACCGTCGCTCACGCTCGCGCAGCGCGCGCTCCGACTCGCGCCGCTCCAGCGCGACGGAGATGGCGCCCGCCGCGGCGGACAGCAGGTCCACCTCCAGCCGGTCCCACCGCCGCGCCTCCGAGCAGTTGTCGAAGCCCACGAAGCCCGTCAGCGCCCCCTGCACGCGCAGGGGCAGCACCAGGATGGAGAGGATGCCCTGCGGGTCCAGCAGCGCCCGCTCCACCTCGGGGAAGCTCGCCACCAGGCCCTCGATGACATCGCCCCGCGACAGCGTCGTCTCCCAGCGCTCCAGCACGGGCACCATGGGCACGTTCTGCAGGTCCGGGTTGTCGATTTCCGCGTGCACGCCCGGCGCGCACCACTCCGCGCGCTGGCTGCACATCCGCTCACCGGATGGGCCCGGGTGCAGGTCGAAGACGTAGACGCGGCTGGCCCCCGCGGCGAGCCCCAGCGACGACAGCACGGAGCCGTACAGGTCTCCGCCATCGCGCACCGCGAGCAGCCGCTGCTGCATCTCCACCAGCGCCGTGAGGTAGCGCTCACGCCGCGCCAGCGCCCCGTCCGACGCCTTGCGCTCGGTGATGTCGTTGAGCGTGCCGGACGTGCCCACCAGCTCGCCGTCCTCGCCCACCATCACCCGGCCGAAGACCTCCACCCAGCGGAAGCCTCCATCGCGCGTCAGGTAGCGCACCTCGATGCGCACGTGCTCCACCTCGCGCGTCATCAGCCGGCGCAGGTTCTCCCGACAGGGCGCGTGGTCCTCCGGGTCCACGAAGTCGAGGAACGACTTGCCCAGCGACACGTCCACCGCGTGGCCGGTGATTTCCGTCCACGCGCGGTTGAGGAACGTCCACCGGCCCTGCACGTCCGTCTGGAACACCACCTCCTTCAGGCTGTCGATGACGAGCCGGTAGCGTCGCTCGTGTGGAGTCCAGTCTGGCCTGGGGGGCGGCGTCTGCATGTTGAGGCTCGAGGAAGTGGACGGCGCTCATCCGGACGAGGAGTCCGGACGATGTGCAACTATCCAACGATTCAGGATTTCCTGCAGTCCAAGCAAGGGGGCTGGCCTGACCCCGGGGCAGGGATTCGGACCGCGTGCCGTTGGATGTTGTGCGAGGGCGGGGAGTTGTCTTCCTTCAGGCGGGTGGGGATGCCACCATGCCACGAGCGGAAAGTCCCTGAACTCATGTCCTCTGGCCGCGCCCAGCTTTCTTTGATTCATCAGGCGCTCGCGGAACGGGCGGAAGCCCGGTTGAGCGATGCGGCGCTGCGCCTGCTCGTGGAGCAGACGGGCGAGGCCGTGCTGCTGATGGATGCGACGGGCCGCGTGCTCGCCTTCAACTCCGAAGCCGGGTCGCGCTTTCGTATTCCCCCGCCCGAGAGAATCGAGCCTCACGGCAATCTTCCAGGCTGCGTCTGGGTTCGGTTGGACCAGGGCGGTGGGGTGCCCGCGGTGTCACCGCTGTCCCGGGCGCTCGCGGGCGAGGGGGTGCGCGACGAGCGCTGGGGCCTGCGCCGTCCGGACGGCACGCGGGTGGTGCTCGAGGGGAGCGTGTTCCCGGTGGGGCAGGAGCCCGGCGCGAAGCCGGCCGGCGTGCTGCTGCGCGCGCGGGAGGTGATGGAGGAGCCGCGGCTGGACGCGATGCGCGCGGCGCGGCTGCTCGCGGAGGCGGGCGCGCTCCTGGCCGCGGAGCTGGAGAACGAGGAGCGGGTGGAGCCGCTCTTGCGGCTGCTCGTGCCCACGTTGGCGGACGCGGGGGTGTTCTTCCTGGGGGCCGGCGGCGAGGCGGTGCGCGCGGCGGCGGCGGTGCACGCGGAGCCGGAGCGCCACGTCCTGCTGGTGGACATGCTGCGGCGCTACCCGCCGGACCCGCTGGACCCGCGCGGGCTGCCGGCCCTGTTCCTCACCGGGCGCACCGAGCGGGTGGCCGAGCTGTCGGACGCGCACGTGGAGGCCCTCACCCGGGACTCCGAGCACGCGCGGCTGTTCGCGCTCCTCGGGGTGACGCGCTACCTGGGCGTGCCGTTGGTGGCGCGCGGACGCGTCATCGGCGCCCTGGCGCTGTTCCGCTCGGAGGGGGCGCCCGCCTTCGGTGACGAGGAGGAGCGGGTGGCGGAGGAGCTGGCGCGCCGGGCGGCGCTGTCCCTGGACAACGCGCGGCTGTTGCGCGAGGCGCGCGAGGCGGTGCGGCTTCGCGACGAGTTCCTGGGCATCGCCAGCCACGAGCTGAAGACGCCGCTGACGCCGCTGCACCTCAAGGTTCAGCTGCTCCAGAAGCAGGTGGACGTGCTGGCCGCCCACGGCAAGCCCGTGTCCGCCGAGCGCGTCTCCGAGACGCTGGACGTGGTGCAGCGCCAGGTGCGCAAGCTGACCAGCCTGGTCGACAACTTGTTGGACGTGTCGCGCATCACCGCCGGCCGGCTGAAGCTGGAGCTGGAGGAGATGGACCTGGCGAGCGTGGCGGCGGAAATCCTCTACCGCTTCGCGCCGTCCGCGGCCCAGCTCCACTGCTCGCTGGAGATGCACGCGCCGGTGCCGGTGCTGGGGCGGTGGGACCGGCTGCGGCTGGAGCAGGTCGTCACGAACCTGCTGTCCAACGCGCTGAAGTACGGCGCGGGCCAGCCCGTGCGCCTCACGGTGGAGGCGGACGGGCGCACCGCGCGCCTCACCGTGGAGGATGGCGGCATCGGCATCTCCGCGCAGGACCTGCCGCGCATCTTCGAGCGCTTCGAGCGCGCGGTGAGTGACCGGCACTACGGCGGCCTGGGGCTGGGCCTCTACATCACCCGGCAGATTGTGGAGGCGTTCGGCGGCACGGTGAGGGCCACGAGCGCGCTGGGGCAGGGCTCCACCTTCGTGCTGGAGCTGCCCCGGGGCGACATCCCGGACGAGTGGCTGTCCGTGCCGGGCGCGCCCGAGCCTGGGCCCTGAGTCACGCGGCCGCGTCGGACACGGCGGGCGGCGCGACGTTGCGCGGCAGCCGGACGTGGAACGCGCTGCCCTGCTGTGGCCCCGGGCTCTCCGCCCAGATGGTGCCGCCGTGGCGCTCCACGATTTCGCGGCAGATGAACAGGCCCAGGCCCAGGCCGCCGTAGTGGCGCGCGGTGGCGTTGGAAGCGCGCGCGAAGGGACGGAACAGCCCCGCCAGGCTCTCCGGGGGGATGCCGATGCCCTCGTCCTTCACGTGCACGTGGATGCTGTCGGGCGCCTCCTCCAGCGTCACGCGGACCAGGCCCCCCTGGGGCGAGTAGCGCACGGCGTTGCTCACCAGGTTGGTGAGCACCTGGTCCAGCCGGGGCGCGTCCCAGTCGCCCTCCACGGGGTGCTCGGGCACGCGCAGCTCGAAGGTGACGCCGCCCTCGCCGCGCAGCTCGAAGCGCTCCATCACCTCGCGCAGCACGGGCCGCAGGTCCACGCGCTGGCGCTCCAGCTCGAAGCGTCCGCCCTGGATGCGCGCGGTGTCGAGCAGGTCATCCACCAGCCGGGCCAGCCGCTCCGTCTGCCGCGCCATGGAGCGCAGCGCCTTGAGCAGCCGCTCGCGCTCCGGGAAGTCGCCGCTCTTCTCCAGCCGCTGGAGCGTCAGGGCCGCGAAGCCCTTGAGCGGCGTGAGGGGCGTGCGCAGCTCGTGGCTCGCCACGCTGAGGAACTCCTCGCGCGCGCGCACCGCTTCCTTCAGCTCCGCCTGCGTGGCGCCGGTGCGGTCCGCCATCTCGTTGAAGCCGCGCGCCAGCTCTCCCAGCTCGTCGTCCTCCTCCACCTCCACGCGGCGGGTGAGGTCGCCCGCGGCCAGGGCGGCGGTGGCCTCGCGCAGCGTGCCCAGCCGGCGGATGACGTCGCGCGCGACGAGCTGCGAGAGCGCCAGGGCCAGCAACACGCCCATCAGCACCAGCCCCACCACGGCCGCGCTCATGCGCGTAATCGCCGCGTACGCCACGCCCAGCTCCTGCGTCACCACGACGCTCCAGGGCGAGCCCTCCACGGGCGCCTCGGCCGCGAGCACGCGCCGGTCCGCCGCGTCGAACGCCTCCAGCACGCCGCCACCGGGCCGCGCCAGCTCCTCCTGCAGCGCCTCCGGCAGGTGCGCGGAGCCCAAGAGCTGGGCGCCCGGCGCGGTGTCCCGGAGGATCTTCTGTCCGCGCCGGTCCAGCACCTGCACGCGGAAGCGGCGCGACGCGGGCGTGGCGGCCTCGCTCAGCCGCTCCAGCGAGAGCAGCCCCACGAGCAGGCCCCGGCGCGCGCCGTGGAGGTCGAGCTGGAAGGGCAGGGCCACGGCCACGAGCGGCTTGTCGGGCGGGCGGGTGAAGGGCAGCGACAGCGGCAGCTCCCCGGGCGCGGGGGCCTGGGGGAACAGCTCCCGCATCTGGAAGCCCCAGCCCTCCAGTCCCTCGGAGGTGGCCAGCACCGTCGCGCGCTCGTCGAGCACCAGCGCGGCGTGGAAGGTGCGCTCGCGCGCGGCGAGGTTGGAGAGGTACGGCCGCAGGGACTCGCGCTCCCCGCTCATGAGCGCGGCGCGGAAACCCGGTGACTCCAGCAACAGGTACAGCGATTCGCGCGAGTCATCCAGGTAGCGCCGGGTGAAGTCCGCCTCGCCCGCCGCCGCGTAGCGCGTGTCGTCGCGCACCTGCTTCTCGATGGCCTTCTGCGCCAGGTACGCGGCCAGGCCCCCCAGCGCGAGCAGCGGCACCAGGCCCGCGAAGGCCAGCCCGCGCAAGAGCTTCCAGCCCACTGTGCGCGGCGCGCGCGGCCGCCAGCTCACCGCCTGCGCGACACACGCGAGCGCCAGCACGGTGTAGACGCTGGCGCCCAGCCACGACGCGCCCCGCGCCAGCGCGTACGCCAGCAGCGAGAAGGGCACCGCGAGCACGCCCATCAGCAGCGCGGGCACGCGCGGGTGCAGCCAGCGCGCGGGCAGGAGCAGCCCCACGCCGCCCGCCGCGAAGAGCAGGCCCACCAGCGGCCGCAGCGGGGCCAGGTGCGCGTAGACGGACAGCGGGAAGCGCTCCGGCACGGACAGCAGCGCCACGCCGAACGCGGTGCCGGTGAGGGCGGCGAGCCCCCGCAGCATGGCGCGCTGGCGCAGGGCGGGAATCCCCTCCAGGAGCAGCCCGACGAACAGCAGCGGGTACAGCACGATGCCCGTGAGGCTGCCGGGCAGCACGTTGAGCACCCACCAGTACAGCGCGATGGCCACGCCCAGGAGCAGGCGTCCGCCCACGTCCAGCCAGCGCGGCGCGCGCGGATACAGCAGGGCGCCCATCAGGGCGATGCTGCCGGTGAGGTACACGACGCCCAGCAGCCGCACGTACGGGTACAGGGGCCGGAACGCGGCCACCCGGAACTCGTAGGGCACGTACGTCATCAGCACGCCGAACAGCAGGCCGATGAGCGCCGCGGGCCAGGTCAGCGGCAGCAGGGTGGCGGAGTCGGGCGCCTCGGAGGCGCGCGCTGTGGGGAGTGGGGACATCTTCCCGGATTCAGGCGTGGCCGGGCCCATGGTTCTAGTGCTCCCTCGCCGAGCGTCGGGGGCCTGACACCCCGGACGACCAGGGCGGGACACCCGGCGTCAGGCGACCTCGAGCACCGTCCACTCGCGCACCTCGCCCGCCAGCGTCACTTCGATGGTGTCTCCCGCCTTGCGGCCCATGAGCGCGCGGCCCACCGGGGATGCGGGGGTGATGACGGACAGGAAGCCGTCGCCGCCGGGGCCCGTCAGCTCCGTGCCCGCGCCCACGGGCAGCACGAAGAAGGTCCGCTCCGCGAAGCCCTCCTCGTCCTCGGTGCTGACGTCCACCAGCGCGCCCAGTCCCACCGGGCCCTGGCGCGAGAAGCGCGGCATGGGGGCCTGGCCGAAGTGCGTCAGCGCCTGGAGCTCCTCCTGCACCCGGCGGGCGCGGTTGGCCTGCCCCGTGGCCAGGCTGCCGAACTCCAACGCCGCGCGGCCGTCCTCCTTCTTCTCCGACTCGGTGGCCAGGCTGCGGGCCGCCTCGCGAGCCTCGGCCTCGGCCCTGTGGGCCAGCCGGTCGCTCTGCTGGAGGCGCTCGGCGAGCTGGAGGAGCAGTGCCTGCTTGTCGAGTGACATGATGGCACAGAACTGTAGCGCGCCTGGGCACCGGCTCCAGTTTTCCGTCGCCACCGGGTACCTGCTCGCGGCCTCGCGCCGTGTGGGCCGATGCGACATCCCGTGCACCTGGGCGTTCTTCCTCGTGGCAAGCCCGTACACGGCCCGTGCCCACACCCACCGGGAAGGACGCGACAGATGGAGAACGAGGAGCTGCGGGGGCACATCCGCGAAGTCGCTCGGGAGGTGCTGGGCGAGGCGCTCTCGCTGGGCGTCACCACCTGGCACGCGCCGCCTCGGGGCTACGTCAACGTCGACGAAGTCGACCCGGACACGGGACAGGTCGCCTTCCGCACCCTGACGTCGACGCTGGGCGAGGTGCACCTGCGGCTGTGGGCGAAGCAGCAAGGCCTGCTCGAGGAGGTCGAGGCGCTGGCGAAGCGGCTCAGGGCGCTCGCCCCGCGTCCTCCGTCGGAGCAGGAGCAGTGGGAGCTGCGGGTGCTCGCGCTGGCGCAGGAGGTCCTGGAGCCCGCGGGGCACGACGCCGTGGTCGAGTGGCGGGGGGACGGCCATCTGGAGGTGGGCGTGCACACCTTCGACAGGCGCGAGTGGCGCTTCCAGCTCGAGACGCTGGCGACCACGCGCGGGGATGTCCCGGAGCCGGGATGCGCGCGGCGATTGGGGCTGGAGGCCCAGGCCCTGGCGCTGGCGGCGAAGCTGGGGGCGCTGGGATTCCAGGCGATGAGGGACCCGGAGCCCGAGGACGAGGCCGCGCGGGTGCCGGGCGTGGTGGAGGCGGTGCTCGAGCAGTTCGAGTACGGCCACCACCCGTTGAACAGCCTCTTCGACTACCTGGGCATGCCGGACTGGGATGAAATTGACGACGACCGGCTGCGGCGTCGGGTGCTGGAGCAGGTCTGCGCGCACGTGCGGGCGCGCGCCGAGGAGGAGAAGACCTGGCCGGACGTCATCCCCGCGGACCGGCTGGAGGCGGCGTTCGACGTGCTGCGCGCGCGGGGCTTCGTGGCGGAGATGTCCGCGTCCACCACGATGAGCGGCGGGTGGGAGGTGTCGCGCGAGCTGGCGGACCTGCGCCGGGAGCAGGGCGAGACGATTGTCGGCACGGTGTTCTTCGACCATCAGGACGCGGCCTCCGCGATGGAGGGCCACCCGCTGCACCTGGCCTATGGGCTCGTCAACGACGCGGAGGACGACGCGCGCGAGGACGAGCGCACCGAGGCGGAGGACGCGAAGGTGAGCGAGGACGCGGCGGCGGTGGGGCGCACCATCGTCGAGGTGCTGCGCGAGCACGGCTTCACGCCGGAGTGGAGCGGCGACGCCAGCAGCCGAATCACCCTGAAGCCGGCCTTCGTCTGGCGGCGTCGGCGCGCGCGGGTGGACACCGCCGAGACGTGGTCCTTGGGTGAAGGCAACCGAATCCTGGCGCTGCTGGTGGAGTTCCTGCCCAGGCTGCGCGCGTTCGAGTTCTTCCCCGGGGACGGCGTGGGGGTGCACGAGCTGCGCTCGGACAGCCTGCGCGAGCTCACCCTTTGCTACGACCGGGAGGAGGCTGCGAAGGACGCTCTCGCCACGGTGGTGGCCCAGGCGCGCGAGCGCTTCCCCGCGCTCCAGTCGCTCACGGTGAGGGCGGGCGGCTTCGAAGAGACGGTGGAGCTCTGACTCGACTTTCGCCCTTTTGGGGTGGGATGCCCAAGCAGGGGGCCGAGAGGAGAGAGGGCTGAGGGTTGGTAAAGAGCGGCCATCGAGACCAGCTGAGAGAGGTGTCCGGCAAGACACGCCTCTTCCAGCACCTTCGAGGTCTGCGATGGCCGCTTCCCATTTGTATGCACTGCTTCGAGTCCTGCAGCTGGTTCGGCCGGCGTTCACCGAGCCCTCGTTCCTCCGCTTCCTGGTGCTGTTCGCCGGCTGGGTGTGCAGTGGAGGCACGCACGCCGTTACCGAGGCGCTGGTGGCCGCAGGAGTGTCGGGCGTGCAGCACCATGCGGCCTTCCATCGCTTCTTCTCCCGGACGCGGTGGAGTACGGACGAGGTAGGCCGACTGCTCCTGTTGAAGCTGGCGGCATTGGGACCCGTGCGGTTGGTACTCGATGACACCCTTTGCAGTCACAAGGGGCCGAAGGTTTTCGGCCTGGGCAGTCACCTGGATGCGGTTCGCTCCACCCGGGCCATGCGCGTCTTCTGCTTCGGCCACGTCTGGGTGACGCTCGCGGTGCTGGTGCACGTGCCCTTTGCTGCGCGCCCCTGGGCACTGCCCGTTCTCTTCCGGCTCTACCGCACCCAAGCCGAGTGCCAGAGGAGGGACATCCGGCACCGGAAGAAAACGCAGTTGGGCCGAGAGTTGGTTGAGCGTGTCCTCAGCTGGCTGCCAACGGGCCCTTTGGAACTGGCCGCGGACGAAGCGTACTCATGCAGCACCCTGCTCAAGGGGTTGCCGCAGCGGCTCGTCTTCGTCGGAGCCATGCGTCCAGATGCAGTGCTGACGCGCCCGCGCGTGCACCGCTGCCGCTCGCGGAAAACGGGCCGCTGGCTGACGCGTGACGTGCCGGTGCCCAAGCCCGAGGCCCTTGCCAGAGATTCAGCACTCCCCTGGATGCGGCTGACAGCCCAGCTCTACGGCCGCTCGCAGCAGGTGGACTACAAGGAGGTAGTGGCCCGGTGGAGGAGTGCTGCCGGCGAGCGGATGCTCAAGGTGGTCGTCGTGCGGATGACAAGTGGAAGCCGCCCCCTGCGAGTCTTCTTCTGCACCGCCCCCTCCCTGTCTGCCCTCGAAGTGGTGGAACGGTATGCCTTCAGGTGGAGCATCGAAGTGCTCTTCCGGGACTTGAAGCAACTGCTTGGCTTCGCCGACTCGCGGGCCCGCCGTCGCCTGGCCGTGCTTCGCACCGCTCCCTTCGCTGGCTTGAGCTACACCCTTCTCGTCCTCTGGTACCTGGAGCTCACCGCCAGCTGGCAACAGATGAGGTGGCCTCTGCGCCCCTGGTACACCACCAAGACCACGGTCAGCTTCGCGGATGTCCTCCGCCTGGCTCAATCCTCCCTGGCCCGGGCCCGCTGGCATTCGCCGCGTCGACTTCGCGCCAACTTACGTGCTGCCTCTCGCGCCCCGCCATCTCTGGAGAGCGCGGAGTAGACCGCCGCGCTCTCTCCCTCGCTCTAAAATGGCGAAAGTCGAGTCTGAGCCGGGGGATGTGCCTTGAAGGGAACAGGACCCGCGCGACGAGCGAGCCCTGCCCCGGGCAAGTAGGGCATGCTGTCGCCCATGACGCCCCAGGAACTGTCACAGAAGGCCCGGCAGCTCGTCGCCGATGGCGCGGTGCTGCTGGACGTGCGCACCCCTCAGGAGTTCCAGCAGGGACACCCCGAGGCCGCTCGCAACATCCCCGTGCAGGAGCTGCCCCAGCGCGTCAAGGAGGTCGGCCCGCCCGGCACCCCCGTGGTGGTGTACTGCGCCGCCGGAGGCCGCAGCGCGGTGGCCACACAAATTTTGCGCGCCAATGGTTTCCCGGACGTCTTCGACCTGCGCTCGGTGAACAACTGGTGACCGCGGGGCCGTGCGAGGCCTGGGCCCCGCGCGACGCGTGACAAGGCGGGCGGCATGGAGCAGCGTGCCGTCGCTCCCGTCATGAACCGCACCGCTGGTTTCCTCATCGTGGCCCTGTCCGGTGCGTGCTTCGGCGCGCTCGGGCTCTTCGGGCGCCTGGCCTACGCGGCCGGCGCGGACGTCTCCACGCTGCTGTTCCTGCGCTTCACGCTGGCGGGCTCGGTGCTCGGCGCGGTGATGGTGGCGATGCGCCAACCGCTGCCCAAGGGGCGCCTGCTGGTGTCGCTCATCCTGCTGGGCGCGGTGGGCTACGTGAGCGAGGCGGGCGTGTACTTCGCCGCGCTCCAGCACGCGCCCGCGGGGCTGGTGGCGCTGCTCTTGTACTCGTTCCCGGCGCTGGTGGCCCTGCTCCAGGTGTTCGTCTTCCGCGAGAAGCTGGGGCGCATCAAGTGGGTGGCGGTGGTGCTGGCCCTGTGCGGCACGGGGCTCACGGCGGACCTGAGCCAGGGTGGGGTGACGCCGCTGGGGGTGACGCTGGGGCTGTTGTCCGCGCTGCTGTATGCCGTGTACGTCGTCACCAGCGCGCGCGTGGCGGGCCGCGCGGGGCCGCTGGTCTCCAGCACCGTCATCCTGATGTCCGCGGGGCTCACCTTCGGACTGGCGACGCTGGTGAAGGGGCCGTCCTTCCCCACGACGACGCTGGGCTGGGCCGCGGTGGTGGGCCTGTCGCTCATCTCCACCGTGGCCGCCGTGTTCCTCTTCTTCCTGGGCATGGCGCGCATCGGCCCGGTGAACACGTCGCTGGTGTCCAACATGGAGCCGCTGACGGCGGTGGTGCTGAGCGCGCTCTTCCTGAACGAGCGGCTCAGCCTGCGCCAGGGCCTGGGCGGGGTGCTCATCCTCACGGCCGCCGTGCTGCTCGCGCGCTCGGATGTCCCGGGGCAGAGCCTGAAGCCCGAGGGCGCGGATACCACCGCGTGAGGCACACCCGCCGGGAGTGCCTCACGCGGGCCGTCGAGGGACTACCGCGTCACGCGCTTGATGAACTGACTCACGTCGCGCACGAAGGTCCGCGGCAGCTCCGCGTGGGGCGCGTGGCCGGTGTCGGGGTAGAGGATGAAGCGCGCGTCGGGCAGCGCATTGACGAGCGCCTGCTGCTGCGCGACGGGGAAGAAGCCGTCCTGGTCTCCGCCCACCACGAGCACGGGCACGCGGATGGAGCCAAGGCGCTGGGAGTGGTCCTCCGCGATGAGCCCGTCGAGCGAGTCCTGCCACACGCGCGCGGGGACCTTCAGGCTCTCCGACACGAGCGTGTCCAGGTAGGAGGCGGGCACGGGGCGCACGAAGGTGCTCGACTGGAACTCGCGCACGAAGTCGGGGTCGACGGTGCCCACCTGCTCGTCGACGACGGACTTCAGGCCCAGGGCCACCTCGTTGCCCGCGACGGTGGGGGCCGAGCCCACCAGCACCAGCGCCTCCACGCGGCGCGGGTGGTCCAGCGCCACCTGCTGCGCGATGAAGCTGCCCATTGAGTGGCCGACGAGGATGGCGCGAGGCTCACCCACGGCGTCGAGGAAGGCCGCCACATCCGCCGCGAAGTGCTGCTGCGTGTAGCAGCACGCGGGGCGGGACGAGTCGCCGTGGCCGCGCTGGTCCAGCGCGTAGATGTGCAGGTCGCGTGAGAAGCGCGACAGGTTCAGGTCCCAGGTGTGGTGCGAGTCCGTGTAGCCGTGCAGGAAGACGACGGCGGGGCCACGCCGCGAGCCCTGCTCCACATAGCGGAGCGTCACGCCGGTGCGCAGGCGGATGGAGCGCTCGCGGGGCGCGGAGGACAGCTCGCTCGACTGCGTCAGGCTCTCGGTGTCCGCGGGAGCCGCGGCGGGCTCCGCCTCGGGCGCGGGGCCGCAGGCGAGCAGGGGAAGCGTGAGCAGGGCGGCGAGGAGCGTCTTCATGGATGCGTGCCTTGTCCAGTCCCGGCGGGGAATCCGCCGTGCACGCATCATCCTACGACTACCTCTGACATTGCCTCGGTTGTCACGACGTGTGGGGTCGTCTTCGCTCCAGGTCCGAGGTGAAACAGACCCGGTCGAGATGTCTCACGCCACTCGGAGCGGAAGGTTCTTGTCGCGGCGAAATCTGTATCAAGTCCGTGTCGCGAACCTGGCTTGACGATGCGCGAAGACGACGTCTCGAAGGGCCAGGTCCGCACGCCCATGACGTGCCGCGACGTAGGGCGGGGCCACGGTTTTCAGCGATGGGCCGCGCTGGCGCGAAGCGCTTCAGGGCTTGTCGCTGGCGGTCTTGGACTCTTCTTGCTTCGCGTCCGGAGCATCCGAGGAGCGGTCCGGTCCGTACACGGGCTCGCTGGAGGGATTCGGCGGTGGCTCCTGGAAGGTCCGGCTGCCGCCGCGGTCGCTCGGGTGGCCGACCTCGTGTCCGGGGAAGAGCGCGCGGGCGAGCCACCAGTAGTTGCTGCAGCCCGTGAAGAAGAGACTGGCGATGACGGCGACGGCGATGTTTCGCATGGCATGCTCCAGCGGCGCTGAATCCCGCACCGTAACCGGGTTCGTCGCAACCGGCGCGGGATGGAATCGCCGGCGGGAAGGGCTCACGAGGGCCTGACACCCGAGCGGCGGAAGCTGCGCAACCCGCCCCTGTCGTCGGGCCGCGACGCGTCGCGTCCCAGGGCTCAGGCGGGCACCGTCGCTTCGTCGAGGCGACCGACCGGACGTTCAGGAGGCATCGTTGGAGGTCCGGGCGTCGGAGCCCGACGGCGAAGGGGCGGGGCCGTAGACGGGCTCATCGCTCGGGTTGGGGTCCGGCAGCTTGAACGGCTTCGCGCGCTTCGCGGCGGTGCGATTGCCGCCGTTGACCTGGATGCCGTTCACGTGGTTGCAGCCAGTGAGCAGCAGCCCGGTGATGATGACGATGTAAGAGATGGTGCGGCGCATGTCGTCCCCCTTCGCGAAGCGGGAGCCACCCTATCACCGACCCGCGCGCGCCCGACCAGGACGCGGCTCGGGTGGCCGTCCTCGACTGTTGGCGTTTCGTGGACGCGTGCGCGAGCCGCGGCGTTTCGCGCCTGGCCCCAAGGCCCGCATGCGGGCTGTTCGTCGAGGGGCGGCGCGGCCCGCTGTAACCTTTCGCCGCCCATTTTCGTGGAGTCGTCGAACGCCGGGATTTCCCCCGGCGGTGCGACGGAGGACGGACATGGAGGCGAAGAAGGTGGCGGTGGTGGGAGGAGGGCTGGGCGGCCTGGCGACGGCGGCGCTGCTGGCGCGCGGCGGCTGCGCGGTGACGCTGTACGAGCGCTCCAAGCACCTGGGCGGTCGCGCGCAGACGACGGACGTGGAGGGCTTCCGCTTCAACCTGGGGCCGCATGCGCTGTACCGGGCGGGGGCCGGCATGCGGGTGCTCGGGCGCCTGGGCGTGAAGCCGCGGGGCCGCGTCGCCGGAGAGTCGGGCGGCTCCTACGCGCTGCGCGCCGGCAGACTGCACACGCTGCCGCGCGGGCCCGTGTCACTCTTGACGACGGATGTGTTGCAGTTGAGCAGCAAGCTGGAGATGGCGCGGCTGCTCGCGAGCCTGCGCCGCGTGGACACGGAGCCGCTGACGCACGTGCCGATGCGCCAGTGGCTCGACACGCGCATGTCCCGGGAGGACGGGCGCGCCCTCGTCGCCGCGCTCGTGCGCGTGGCCACCTATGCCTCGGACCTGGACGCGCTGAGCGCGGAGGCCGCGGTGACGCAGGTGCAGCTCGCCATCGAGGCCGGCGTGCTCTACCTCGATGACGGCTGGGCCGCGCTGGTGGACGCGGTGGCCGCCGTGGCGAAGGCGTCCGGCGCGACGCTGGAGCTGTCCGCGCGCGTCGAGGGCGTGGTCGTCGAGCAGGGCCAGGTGCGCGGCCTCCGGCTGTCGGATGGCTCGGTGCGCGCGGCGGACGCGGTGGTGCTCGCGGGGAGCCCCAGGGACGTGGCGTCGCTGCTGCCCGAGGACGCGGTGCTCGCGAAGGAGGCGGAAGGCGCCACGCCCATCCGGGCCGCCACGCTGGAGCTGGGCCTGTCGCGGCTGCCCAGGAGCGAGTCCCTCTTCGCGCTCGGCGTCGATGGCCCATGGTACGCCTCGGTGCACTCGGCCTATGCCCGGCTGGGGCCGGAGGGCGGCGCCATGGTGCACGTGATGAAGTACCTGTCGCCGTCCGCCCCCGAGGCGACCGAGGCGGAGCTGGAGGCGGTGATGGACGCGCTGCAGCCGGGCTGGCGCGAGGTGCTCGTCGCCCGCCGCTTCCGGCCCGCGCTGGTGGTGAGCCACTGGCTCCCGACGGCGAGCACGGGCGGCCTGTCGGGGAGGCCCGCGCCCGCGGTGCCGCACGTCGCGGGCCTGTTCCGCGTGGGAGACTGGGTCGGCGGGGAGGGGATGCTCTCGGACGCGTCCTTCGCCAGCGCGGAGTCCGTGGAGCGCGCGCTGCTCCATCACGCGGAGGTGGCGCCGCGTCGCCTGGCGGTGGGAGCCTGAGGCCATGTCGGACCTGTCGCGAGGGGTGTTGGAGGAGGCGGCGCGCGAGCATGAGCGCTACCTCTGGGGCCTGTGCTACCGGATGACGGGCGTGGCGGCGGACGCGGACGAGCTGGTGCAGGAGACCTTCGCCCGCGCCCTCGCCTCACCGCCCGCGCGGCACGAGGAGCTGCGCCCCTGGCTGACGCGGGTGGCGGTGAACCTGGCCCGGGACTCGCTGCGCCGTCGCCGCCGCGAGGGCTACGTCGGCACGTGGCTGCCCTCACCCCTGGAGACGGGGGACGAGGAGGTGCCGCCCGCGGTGGAGGCGAGGCTGCCCGGAGGCGGCTCCACCGAGGGGCGCTACGAGCTGCTGGAGAGCGTCTCCTTCGCCTTCCTGCTGGCGCTGGAGGCGCTGACGCCCAAGCAGCGCGCGGTGCTGCTGCTGCGCGACGTGTTCGACTCCTCCGTGCGCGAGGTGGCCCAGGCGCTGGGCATGAGCGAGGCGCACGTGAAGGTGGTGCACCACCGTGCCCGGGCGGCCATGGCCGCGTACGAGGGCGAGCGCTGCGTGCCGACCAGGGACCTCCAGCAGCGCACGCTCGCGGCGCTGGAGGGCTTCATGGCGGCGCTGCTCGAGCGGGACGTGGCCGCGGCCGAGGCGCTCCTGTCCGTCGACGTGAAGGCGCTCTCGGACGGCCGGGGCGAGGTGCGCGCCGCGCTGGTGCCCGTGGTGGGCGCGCGCCGCGTGCTGACGTTCCTGACGAAGCTGATGGAGCTGCGCGGCTCGCCGCGAGCGGTGGAGCTGCAGTGGCTCAACGGCCTGCCCGCGCTGGTGATGATTCTCGCGCCCGCGAAGGACCCGATGCTCGCGACGCGGGCGGTGGTGCGCGTGGACCTGGGCGCGGATGGCCGCATCGCCCACATCCACTCGGTGCTCGCCGAGCGCAAGCTCGCGAACATCCGGATGCCCGAGCCCGCGTGAAGGGGCCCGGGCGTGGGGTGGCTCAGCCCGCGCGTCGGTGCGTGGGGTGGCTCGTGTGGGAGCCCTCGCCCGGCGCGGCGGCCTGGGCGCTCGGCTCGCGGCGGCGCAAGAGGCCCCACAGGCCGTAGGCCACCAGCGCGAAGCAGCCGTACTGCGCCGGCGTCATCCCGAAGTAGCGCGCGTCCACGTAGCTCATGTCCGTGGCGCGCAGGAAGTCGAAGCCGAAGCGGCACGCCGCGTACAGAATCGCCAGCAGCGGCAACAGCCGCCCCTTCATCTTCTCCACGTCCCGCAGCGCGTACAGCAGGCCGGAGATGGCGAAGAGCGCGATGGCGTCGTACATGCCCAGGTCGTGGCGGGGACCGTTGGGGAACGCCACCGCCAGGAAGAAGTCGGTGCGCACGCCCGGGTGGTCATGCACCGCGAAGCACCCCAGCCGCGCCACCGCCCAGCCCGGCGCCACGCCCAGCGCGAACGCATCCGCGTAGTCGTTGAAGCGCAGCTTGCGGTGCCGGAAGAAGAAGATGGCCGCGATGATGCCGCCGACGAGGCCGCCGAAGGACGACAGCCCATCCCAGACCTTCAGAATCTGGAACGGGCTCTTGGACAGCTCCTCCGGGTGGTAGAAGAACAGGTGCACCCAGTGTCCCACCAGCACGCCCACGCCCACGCCCCAGGGGGCGTAGTCGGCGAGCGGCGTGGGGTCCAACCCCTGGCGCTTCGCCTGGCGGCCAAGCAGGTTGGCGGCCAGCAGGATGCCCGCGGCCACGAAGATGCCGAAGGGCTCGATGGTGAGGGGCCCCAGCTTCAGCGAGGGGGCATGCCAGTAGGGAATCACGTCGATGGCTCCAGAGGACGGACCGTCCGCCCCACTTAATCCGTCGGGGGCGACGTAGGCGAACAATTGTGGGGACCCGAACTTCCCCCTCGCTCCGCCCTGTCGCCCGGACGGCCCGGGTCGGCTGGCGGACACCCCTCCTGTGCCGCTCCGAGCAGTCAGAGGGCCTCCTTCATACTTCCCGACGCTCCAGAAAGTCCCGCCAGGACCGAAACAGGGGGGCTCAGGCGTCTACAGCTTGGAAACCCTGCTTTAATTGTCAGGCCGGTCCTGTCCAATCTCACAATGGCTTCAGGGATTCCGGGAGGTCTCATCACGCCGGGCGGGAGGTCCCGGCAGCCGCGCGCCCAGCCAGCGCGCCTTCACATCCGCCGGGCTCGCGAGGCTCCGGGCATGGCGGACGCGGTCTGGATGCGGGTGGCCCTTGTCCGTCGCCCTCCGCGTTGCACGGTGGTTCAAGGAGTCGACAACCCATGAAGTCCTACCTGTTGGTCCCCAAGGAGTCCATCGAAACACAGGCCCGCGTCGGGCCTCGCGGCACGCAGCAGGGTGAGCGCGTGTTGCCGCGCACCACGGCGCTTCGCTTCACCGTCGCCAACCGCGCGCCGGACACGCTGTCGCTCCTGGGCCTGCGCTCGGCGACGCTGCCCGGTCCCCGTCCTCCCGTCAGCGGGCAGGAGGCGCGCAAGCGCGTCGCGAAGGGCTCGAAGGTGAAGCGCCCCACCACCCGTGGCGCGGACGCGACCACCCCGCCCTTGCCCGGCGCTCCTGTCTCGGAGCAGACGGGGAGCGAGGCGGGCAGCTTCCGCTTCATGCCGCTCATCGGCGCCACCATGGCCCACTTCTACTCGGACGCCACGGAGGCCGAGGCGCGCGGCGAGCTCGCCGCCGACTTCGAGTTCATCCCCGACGTGGTGCCCCTGTCGTTCCCCGGACCGGTGTCCGCCGGACAGTCCGGCCCGCGCAACCGGGGCATGAGCTCCCTGGCCGAGCGCGAGTGGCCCGAGGAGAGCGGTGTCCCCCTGGCCCACGCCCAGGGCATCCGCGGCGCCGGCGTGCTGCTCGGCGTGCTCGACACCGGCGTGGACGCCGACCACCCCGAGCACGCCGCCAGGGTCATCCAGTTCCGCTACGTGTCGCTGTTCCCCAACTCGCCGCACAATCCGGCGCGGGACATCCGCGGCTTCGACCCGGACGGCCACGGCACCCACGTGTGCGGCATCGCCGCGGGCACGCACCACGGCGTCGCCCCGGAGGTGGACCTCTACGTCGCGTCCGTCATCGAATCGGAGACCATCCGCACCAGCCTGGGCCGCGTGGCCGCCGGCATGGAGTGGCTGCTGCACCAGTTCAGCAGCCCGCAGAACGTCACCCGCCCCGCGGTGGTGAACCTGTCCCTGGGCTTCCCGCTCAAGCCGCCGCCGGGCATCTCGGAGGCCGACTACCGCCTCAACCAGCGCGCGCTGCAGACCATGATCCGTCGGCTGCTCGACAGCAACGTGCTGCCTGTTGTCGCGGCAGGTAACAGTGGACCCGACACGGTTGGTTATCCAGCCGCCTTTGACGAGTCCCTGGCCGTCGGTGCAGTCGACTTCGAGCGCAACGTGGCTCATTTCTCCGCCAGCGGTGTCGTGGAGCGCCGCGTCGTACCCGACGTCATGGGTTACGGAGTCAATGTGTACTCGAGCACCGAGCGGCGTTGTAACAACCAGGCGTTCTACGAACGAATGAGTGGCACCAGCATGGCGGCGCCTTATGTAGCCGGTATCGCGGCGCTCTATCGGTGCCGCGCCCCTGACTTGACGGCGCTCGAGGTGCGGGATTTGATTTTGGCCAATGCGGTCAAGCTTCCTCGCTCTGGTGGTCACCGAACGGGCAAGGGCCTGGCTGTCTTCAGGTGACGGTGGTGGGTCGAAACCGGGGTCGGCGCCAGTCGAGCGCCGGGCCCGGGGGAGGATGAGGCCATGAGCAGAAAGAATGGCGAACCCGGAGACGGCTTCGCGGCGGGGGTTCCCCGCGTCTCCTCGGGTGTGCGAGCCTTGCCAGGCATGGCCAGCGCGCGCACGCAGCCCGAGTGGATCGACATCACCGTGATGCCCCGGGAGACGCCCGCGCCTCCCCGCGCGCGCGCGCCCGCACGGCCCCCGCCCCTGTCACGGGCGGAGGTCCAACGGGCCGGGCTGGCGGAGAGCGCTCGCTTCCACGAGAGCTTCATGCGCTGGCTCGAGGCGCACCACCTCCTGGGCTCCGTGCGTTCGGTGAGCGAGCCGGGCTCCATGCCCATGCTCCACCTGCGCTGCGCGCCTCGCGTGCTGGACCAGCTGCGGCGCGCTCCGGAGTTCGAGGCGGGCGCGATGATGCCCGTCGACCTCTACTAGCGGTGGGTGCCCCTCGCCGTGCACCCCTGGTCTGGGCTCCCCATCCGATGTCCCGGAGGGCGGCCCGTGGTGGCTCGTTCCACCTGGCGGCGCGGAGAGCGAGTCCCGGCTTCCAATCCGGGGAACTCACGGTATCTCCGCTTGTTCCTGATTAACTTAGAAACTCGCGATTCGCCTGTCATCCCGCAATCGTCCCGGGAGGCATGTGAGCGTTGGCTTCACACCGGTGACGGCGTGGGTGTGACTTTGCAGTGGCCAGAAGCGAAGGGCGCGAGGGGGGTGGATGTTCCAGTTGAGGACCGAGGCCTTCATCGACGCGTCACCTGACGCCGTGTGGGCCGTGCTGTGTGACTTCAAGGCCTATCCCCTGTGGAACCCGTTGATGTTGGAGGCGCACGGGAGGGTGGAGGTGGGCGCGCGGGTGGCGATGAAGGCGCGCTCGCCGGATGGCTCGGGGCGGGTGTTCGGCTTTCGCGCCACGCTGACGCGGGTGGAGCCACCCATGAGGTTGGAGTGGACGGGCGGCGTGCCGGGGCTGATGTTCGGCCGGCACGGGTTCGAGCTGCGCCCCGAGGGCTCCGGGACGCGGCTGGTGCACGGCGAGGACTTCAGCGGCGTGGTGACGTGGTTCATGGGCAAGCCCCGGCGGGACGCGTTCCGGGCCGCCTATGAGGGGATGAACCGCGCGCTCGCGGAGCGGGTGAGGGCACTCTCCACCCCCGCGTGACGTCGTCTCCGGAGGCACCCTGGCGCAGGCGCACCCACGTGCGCGCGAGGGGGCTTCCGTTGGCTTTCTGGCAGTGACGCGCGGACACGTCGCGCGCGTGTATCGCCTGGACGACGGGTGCGCGTGTGGCGTGCGCGCAGCCCGGTCCCAACTCCGCCCGGCGTGCAAATCCTCAGCGGCCCGAAACGCGACGAGGGCATGCATGGATGGACGACGTCGGCTGCGCGCGAGTGCCATGGCGGTGTGCGTGGCGTGCGCGGGCCTGGTGGGCGGCGCGGGCTCCGCGTGGGCGCAGGCTCCCGAGGAGGGCGAGCCGGGTGAGGTGCTGTCGGAGGAGCAGCTCGAACAGCTCCTCGACACTCCCGCCGAGCAGCCCTCGGGCGCGGAGCTGTCCGTGGCGTCGTTCGGCCCGGAGCAGCTCGCGCCCTACTTCGCGGAAGGGGTTCTCGCGCGGGCGCATTCGGAGGTGCGGAGGGGACGCTTCGCGAAGGCGCGCGCGCTGCTCGCGGACCAGGAGCCCACGTTGCCGGTGCGCTTCCTGCGGGCGCAGAGCGCGCTGCTCGGCCGCGACTACTCAACTGCCGCGGAAGAGCTGTCGGCGCTGGCGGTGGACTATGTGCCGTTGAAGGACCACTGCCTGCTGTGGGCGGCGCAGGCGAACGAGAAGCTGCGCAGGTTGGAGCTGGCCGCCTCGCAGTACCGCGAGGTGAGCTCGGGCTCGCCGCTGTACGCGGAGGCGCGCTTCAGCCTGTCGCGCGTGCTGCAGCGGCAGCGGGACATCCCGGGGGCGCTGCAGGCGCTGCAGGAGCTCATCGACAGCCGACAGGCGCGGGGACCGGATGCGCTGCGGATGAAGGCGCTGCTGGCCATCTGTGACCTGGCGCGGGCGCAGGGGCTGTACAACGTCGAGCACCGCGCGCTGCTGGAGGTGTGGGCCACGAGCCCCCTGTCGCGCGAGGCGCAGCGCGCGAAGGAGCGGCTCAAGGGGCTGCCCTTGCCGCTCAAGTGGAAGGTGCGCCGTGGGGAGGCGCTGGTGGAGCTGCACCGGCACGGGCCCGCGACGGAGCTGCTCGCGGGGGTGATGTCCCAGGTGGACCCGCCGGATGAGCTGTCGTGTCGGGCTCACCTGGCCTTCGGGCGCGCGCTGCGCAAGGAGCGCCAGCACCGCCGCGCCATCCAGATGCTGACGCCGGTGGTGGAGAAGTGCACGTCGGCGGAGTACCGGCCGCAGGCGCTCTACGTGCTGGGCTATTCGCAGTCGGTGGTGGACCCGAGGTCGGCCATCACCACGTACGCCACGCTCGCGCGCGACTATCCCGAGCATGGGTACGCGGATGACGCGCTCTTCTTCGAGGCGTGGCTGCTGCAGCGCACGGGGCAGCTGGATGAGGCGCTCGCGCGCTACCAGGAGACGGCGGAGCGCTACCCGGCGGGCAACTTCGCGTCGGAGGCGCTCTTCCGGGCCTTCTGGCTGCACACGCGGCGCGAGGCGAAGGCGGAGGCGCTGTCGGCGCTCGAGGCGGTGGAGCGGCTGCCCGCGGCGTCGCGCACGGACGAGGCGCTGTGGCGGGCGCGGTACTGGCGCGCGCGGGTGCGCGAGCCCGTGCCCCTGACGAGCGCGACCGCGCTCGATGACTACGAGCAGCTGGCCACCGAGCGGCCCGCGACCTGGTACGGGATGCTGGCGCGCTCGCGGTTGGCGATGCTGGCGCCGGAGCGGCTGGGGCGGCTGTCGCCGGTGCCTGGGGCGAGCGGGGCCGCGGAGGAGCCCGCGGACGAGGTGTGGCCGCTGCCGCCGGGGCCGCTGCGTCACGACGTGCGCTTCGCGGCGGGCGTGGAGCTGTTGCGCTTGGGGCATCCGGGCGCGGCGGACGAGCTGCTCGCGGTGAACTCGCGAGGGCTGTCGGAGGCGCCGGCGCGGCTGCTCTACCAGACGATGGTGCGCACGGGGCGCAAGCGGGCTGCGCGGCAGGTGGCGCGCGAGTCGCTGCGGCGCGAGGTGCAGGGGCCGCTCAGCCCCGAGTCACGTCCGGTGTGGGAGGCGACGTGGCCGTTGGCGTTCCGCAACGTCATCCAGCGGTACTCGAAGGCGTCCAAGGTGGACCCGGATTTGATGCAGGGGCTCATCCGCGAGGAGAGCCGCTTCCGTCCCACGGCGCGCTCGTCCACGGGGGCGCTGGGGCTGGCGCAGCTGATGCCGGCGACGGCGAAGCAGGTGGCGCAGGCGCTGAAGCTGGGGGACGTGGGTGAGTCGAACCTGCTGCAGCCGGCGCAGAACGTGCGACTGGGCTCGGCGTACCTGGGGCAGCTGTTGCACCGCTTCGGTGGCAACGTCGCGTACGCGGTGGCGGCGTACAACGCGGGGCCGCACGCGGTGGACCGCTGGCGTCAGGCGCTGCCGCAGGCGGAGCTCGACGAGTGGGTGGAGCACATCGCGTTCGACGAGACGCGCGAGTACGTGAAGCACGTGCTCGGCAGCTACGGCGCCTACAAGCTGCTCTACACGGGGCAGCCGGTGATGTTGCACCCGACGAAGGTCGAGGCCGCCAGCCGGCGATAGCGGCGTGTGCGGCGCGTCTCCTCGGGGTGACGGAGACGCGCCCGCACTGCGACGGCCTTAGAAGCTAAGGCCGCCGTCGACGTCGATGGTGCGGCCGTTGAAGTAGTCACACTCGAGGATGAACTTCACGGCCAGCCAGATGTCCTCGGGCAGGCCGATGCGGCCCACGGGGATGGCGGAGACCAGCGCGTCGCGGGCCTTCTGGTTCATGCCCTGCGTCATCGGTGTCTCAATCATGCCCGGCGCCACCGCGCCCACGCGCACGCCGAACGGGCCGAACTCGCGCGACCACGTCACGGTGTTCGCCGCCAGCGCCGCCTTCGCGGACACATAGTTGGACTGACCACGGTTGCCGTGCCGGGCGATGGACGACATGTTCACCACGACGCCGGGCTTCTGGTCCGTCTCCACCATCTTCGCCACCACCTCGCGCACCATCAGCGTGGCGCCCGTGAGGTTGACGCCGACGACGGCGTTCCAGTCCGCGGTGGACAGCTTCTTCACCTCGCCCGTCGTCCGGTCCTTCTTCACCAGCAGCGCGTCGCGGAGGATGCCCGCGTTGTTGATGAGGCCGTTGAGCCCGCCCATCGCCCCGTGCGCCCAGGCCACGAACGACGTGATGTCCGCCTCCGACGACACATCCAGCTTGCGCCGGTGGATGCCCGCGGGCAGCGCCGCCAGCTTGTCCTCGGCCACGTCGCCCACCGCCACCTGCGCGCCCGCCTCCATCAGCCGCTGCGCGAAGTGCGCACCCATGCCCTGGGCGCCGCCCGTCACAATCACCTTCAGGTCCTTGAGCTGCATGTCTGTCTCTCTCCGGTGTGTTGGGGCGGCCTGTCGAAACCCACCTGTGGGCCCGTGCCGCCGGGAAACCCGCCGCCAAGGCTACGCAACCCGGCCCGCCCTGGCCAGCACCGATGGAGTTGAAACCTGAATCGACATTCAACTTGGGCGGAAACGAAAGCGCCGCGTCGGGTGTCCGACGCGGCGCGGCACGGTCTTGAGGTGTCAGGGGCGCGGCTTAGAGCGCGCCGGAGATGACGCCACCCAGCCGCTTCATGCCCTCGGTGATGAGCTCGGGCGGGCGGTTGGAGTAGTTGAGGCGGATGAACTCCGAGCGCGGGTCGCTGGCGAAGAACGGGCTGCCCGGCACGAAGGCCACCTTCTGGTCGATGGCGCGCGGCAGGAGCGTGTCCCCGCTCAGGCCGGGCGGCAGCCGGGCCCACAGGAACATGCCGCCCTCCGGGTGCGTCCAGCTGGTGCCCTGGGGCATGTAGGCCTTGAGCGCGTCCAGCATGGCGTTGGCGCGCTGGCCGTACACGGGCGTGAGCGCGTCCAGGTGCGCGTAGTAGTCGAAGTCCTTGAGCAGCCGGGACACCGCGCGCTGGGCGAGGGTGGCGGTGTGCAGGTCCGTGGACTGCTTGGCGATGGTGAGGCTGCGCACGAAGTCGCGCGGGCCCGCCACCCAGCCGATGCGCAGGCCGGGGGCCAGCGTCTTGGAGAACGTGCCCAGCGAGACGACGACGCCCTGGTCATCGAACGCGGCCAGGGACGGCAGGTGCTCGCCGCGGAAGCGCAGCTCGCCGTACGGGTCGTCCTCGAGGATGAGGAAGCGGTGCTGCTGGGCCAACTCCACCAGCTTCTTGCGGCGCTCCAGCGCCAGGGTGGTGCCCTTGGGGTTCTGGAAGTTGGCGACGATGTAGAGCAGCTTGGGCTTGCACGTGGCCAGCACCCGCTCCAGGTCATCCATGCGCATGCCCTGGTCGTCGCTCTCCACGGTGGCGAACTTCGCCTCGTAGCCGCCGAAGGTCTGCAGCGCGGCCAGGTAGCTGGGGTTCTCCACGATGACCAAATCGCCCGGGTCCAGCAGCACCTTGGCGACCAGGTCGATGCCCTGCTGCGAGCCGTTGGTGATGAGGACCTGGTTGGCCTCGCAGACGCGGCCCTTCCTGCCCAGGTGGCCGGCAATCCACTCACGCAGGGGGCCGAAGCCCTCGGTGGTGCTGTACTGGAGGGCGGCGGGGCCCTCGTCGGCCATGACCTGGGCGTGCGCCTGGGCGATGGCCTGGACGGGGAACAGCTCCGGGGCGGGCAGGCCGCCGGCGAAGGACAGGATGTCCGGCCGCTCGGCCACCTTGAGGATTTCGCGCACCGCGGACGTCTTGATGCGCGACATGCGTTGGGCGAGTCGCCAGACCGGCGGCGGGGGAAGGGGTGCGCTCATGGCATCGGCGCTCATCTTTCACTCTCCTTTGGCGAGCTCGGGAGGCACGCGGACGTGCGTGTCCTCCTTGATGGACGACAGGACGATGACGGTCTGCGTGCGGGTGACGCCGGCGATGGTGCGCAGCGTCTCCACGAGGAGCGAATCGAGCGTCCGCGTGTTGGCCGACTTGACCTTCAACAGATACGAGTCCTGCCCGGCGACGCGGTGGCACTCCAGCACGTCGGGCAGCGCGAGGACCTTCTTGGCGAAGCCCTCGAAGTACTTCGGATGTTCGATGCTCACACCGATGAAGGCGGTGATGTCCTTGCCCAGCTTCGTCGCGTCCACGCGCGCCGCGTAGCCGGTGATGACGCCCCGCTCCTCCAGCTTGCGGATGCGCTCGGCCACCGCGGGCTGCGACAGCCCCACCGCGCGCGACAGCTCCAGCTGCGTCGCGCGGCCATCGCGCTGCAGCAGGTCCACTAGGCGGAAGTCGAGCTCATCCATGGGCATCGGCGGGTCTGACCTTATTTTTATAAGTGCTTCGAGGTTTCGACAGCTAAATTAAATTTGGCGTGCAAAATAAGCAAGTGGTGTGGAAGTGCAAGGGTGAACGACGTGGGAGGTCGTCCGGCTGTCCGTTCGCTCACGGGCAGTCGGGGCCCCACGGGCTCGATTGCACGCGTGGTGCCGGGGAGCGGACAGGTGTGCGGCGCGGGGGAAAGGGAAGCGCGGTCGCCACGGTGGGCGCGGGCGTGACCCGCGCGGGCGAAGCGGAGGGCCTGCGCCGTCTCAGAATGGTGCGCCGCCGGTCTGCACCTGCAGTGCCTGGCTGTTGATGGCGGTGAGGAGCCGACGCAGGGCCTCGGTGCGCTGGTCCGGCGTCATGTCGGCGAGCGCGGCGCGGAAGGCCTGGGCATCGTCGCTCGTCCAGCGCCGGACGCGGAGCGCGGCGTCGACGAGCCGTTCGCCTTCCTGCGCGGCAGCGAGGTTCTCGGCGGAGGCCGGGACGCTGGCCTCGGGGGTGAGGGCCTGGCGCGAGTCGGGTGAAGGGGCGGTCCGAGCCAGCAGCGTGTCGAGCACCGCGCGCTGGCTCGCGAGTTCACGGAGGACCCGCTCATTCACGTCCGGAGAGGGTGAGGAGGCTCGCGCCAGGAGCGTGTCGAGCACCGCGCGTTGGTTCGCGAGCTCGTGGAGGACCTGCTCGTTCGTATCCGGGGCGGTCTGGCGTCCGGCGAGGAACGCGGTGGCGCAAGCGCCCAGCAGGAGGAGGGGCTTCGACAGAGGTGTCATCGCGGAGGGCGGCCCATGAGGATGCACGCGAAGGGGGCGCGCATCCCCACGGGCCTTCGGGCTTACGGCTGCTTGGGCGCGCCATGCGACGCGTTCGTCACGTGGAGGGACGTACAGGAGGTCCACGCGTCCCAGTTGAAGACGAGGTAGGAGTCGGTCGTGATGGAGCGCGCGGTCGCCACCAGGTCCGCGTTGGTCGACGAACAGCCGCCGTAGTTGCCGGCCGAATCCATCGCGAAGCAGCCGAGGGTGGGCGCGCTCCCCACGTACGTGGTGATGGAGCAGCCGATGAACTGCCGGGTGTCCGCGCTGTTTCGCGCGTCGCCCATCGAGCCCGAGGCGTTCATCGCGGACAGGTTGACGAGGACGGTGTTGGTGCTCTTGGCGCCTGCCCAGGCCGCCGTCCCGATGAGGGCCGTGATGCCGATTCCCACGAGCTTCGCGGTGTACTTCGTCATGGATGTCTCTCCTGGAGGAAACGGGATGTCTCTCCGGGCGGCAGGATGGCGTTCACGGTCCGTGAAGGCAAACATCGCGAGACGCGGGGTTCGTGAGACACCCCGGGTCTGGATTGCGTCGCCCGCGGCTCACCGCGGGATTGCCAGGGATTGAGAGCGAAGCCGTGTCGGGTGTATCGCCGAGGACTCACGGCTCTTCCGTTTCGAGAAGATGAGGCGCGCGAGGCTCAGGACGGAGCGCCATGGGTGCGCAGCTCGAGGGTGTTGGAGTTGAGGGTGGTGACGAGTCTGCGGACGACCTCGTCTTGCTGTGATGCGGTCAGGCGGTTCAGCGTGCGGCGCAGGGCGCTGGCGTCCTCGTCTGTCCAGCGTCGGGAGGCGATGGCGTTGTCGATGACCTTGTGACCCTCCTGGAGGGCGGCGAGCGCCTGCGCGGAGGTCTCTGTCGGAGGTGTCTTGGCCGGACTTCGGGCCGTGTCGGCGTCTGCTCCACGAGCGCCGCTCGCATCGCCTCGGCTTTTGGATGGACACCGCCGTGGAACGTCGGACTGCTTTGCTATTGCGTCCCGAATCTCGCGAAGTCATGTGCACGGGGGCTGGATGAGCGCGCATCGCTTCATCGTGTGGGTGTTGGCGCTGACCTTGATGGGCTGTTCGAGCACGCGGGTCGTCCGACTGGACTCAGGCCAGGGCGTGCCAGAGGTCCATGTGCCCTTCGAGGAAGAGGACGCGGGGCCGGTGGAGTTGGACGACGATGAGTTCGAAGAGGCCCTGGTGGTGCTCGCCCGGGACGTGAAGCCCTTCGAGCACCCGTTGAGAGAGGCCCGCGAGCGCTTCGGCGTGCCGGAGCGAAGTGGTGTGTACGAGTACCAGCCTCAGGGCCTCAAGCTCATCCCGAGCGGGGACGGGGACGTCGGAGGACTCCGGTTGCTGGAGACGTACGCCGATGACGCGCTGACACGGGACTACGGGCGCTGGTGCGAGCGCAAGTCGCAGCCTGGAGACTGTCTGCGCCTGCTGGAAGAGGGACCGTTGCTGGGGAGTGACGGCCGGTATTCGTTGGCGCTGGCCATCGCGATGGACGCGGTGTGGGAGGAGACGGCGGAGGCGCTGGAGGATGCGACGGACCCCCAGGCGTTGCTGGCGACAGTGACGGCGTCCGTGAGCATGTACTTGCTGTTGTGGGCACTGCCCGAGCCCGTGTCCAAGGGTCTGGCTTCGTTGTTGACGGCGACAGCGATTGCGTACTTGGGCGTGGACACGGTGTGGCGGGTGCTGGATGGGTGGGTGGTGCTGGTGCGGCGGGTGGATGAGGCGCGAACGTTCGAGGAACTCGAGGCCGCGGGCGAGGCCTACGGCGAGGTGCTCGGGGAGAACGCGGCGCGCGTCTTCGTGATGCTCGCGACGGCGGCGATTGGGAGCACGGCGGGGTTGGCGGCGAAGGCGTCAGGGCTGCCGGGCTCGGCGCAGGCGGCGGTCGCGGTGGAGTCGCAGGCGGGCTATCGGTACATGGCGGTGGGAAGCGTGCGCTCGGTGGCGATGTCGGCCGAGGGCTTCACGGTGGCGCTGGCGCCTCATGCGGTCGCCATGGCGAGCGGGCGCACCGAGAAGCACCACCTCGCGACGAACAAGAACAGCAAGTCCGCCGCGCGCGGAGGGCCTTGGACCCCGAGGTTCGAGAGACTCTTCAAGCGGGCTGGGATGAAGCTGAAGGACCCCGAGAACATCGTGCGCGTCGATGGGCACAAGGGGCCTCATCCAGAGGCATACCACCAACGCATCCTGGATCGTTTGCGCGAGGCGCTCGGTGACTGCCGCCGGGTGGATGAGTGTCGCGCAGTGCTGACGCGCTCGCTCAAGCAACTGGGCGACGAAGTGGCGACGAAGGGGACGGAGCTCAACATCCTCGTCACTCGGGGCGGATAGCCGCTAGAAACGACGTCATGCCAAGTCGCTATTTCAGGCTGGATGAGGACGTCCGAGCTGGATACTGGTACCTGGGCGACATCGAAAGCGCCCCGGGCCAGGAGGTGGACGACCCCTGGATGTTCATGGCGGGGCAACCCATCCAGGTCCAGGGGCCTCTCTGGGTGTCCATCGATGCGCCAGGAAAGCCGCTGGACTTCTGCCTCGCGGGCGTGGGGGTTGTCCCCATCCTCCACGTGAGGCTGGCGACCCTCTTCATGGAGATGGCTCCCGACGACGTGCAGACCTTCCCCGTGAGCATCAAGGGCCAGCCGGACCAGTACGTCATCCTGGTGGCCACGAAGGTCATCCACTGCATCGACGAGCAGGCGTCCAAGGTGCAGTTCTGGGACCCCAAGCACGCGCCGCCCGGGAAGGAAGGGAAGTACTTCGCGGTGGACGACATGCGCATCGACACATCGAAGGTGGGCGACGCCAAGGTCTTCCGCACCAAGGGTTGGCGCACCGCCCTCATCGTCTCCCAGGACCTCAAGCAGGCCCTGGAGCGCCTGAAGCCCAATGGCGCGAAGTTCACCCCCGTGTAGCCCCGCCCCTCACTCCACCGCCGCATCCCGAGGCAGCTGCCGCACCGTGTGCCCCTTCTTCTGCAAGAGCGCCACGATGCCCTCCGCGCCCACCACGTGCCCCGCGCCCACCACCACCAGGTGCACGCGCGGCTCACCCAGGAGTCCCTCCAGCCGGTCCGCCATCTGCACGTTGCGCTCGAAGAACACGCGCTCGTACACCGGCCGGTAGGTCTCATCCTTCGCCCCCTCCAGCAGCAGCCCCGCCATCCCCTCCGCGTCACCCGCCTGCCACGCCGACGTGAGCGCCTCAACAATCTCCCCCGGCCCCTGCTCCCGCCGCAGCTGGTCCCTCAACATCAAGTCCTGCAACGACTCCGGCGTGCCCGCGAGCATCCGCAGCTGCCCGTCCGCCGTCTCCAGCTCCACCACCTGCTTCTTCACCCCGTGCGCCTTGTCCAGGAACGCCCGGTCCACGCCGTGCCCCTGCTTGTAGCCCGCCGCCTCGAACTCCAGGTTGTTGAGCACCAGCCCCGCAAGCCACGGCCGCAGCCGCTCCAACCCCTTCACCTCCACCCCCAGCCGCGTCGCCGCTCTCCCCAACAGCTCCCGCGTCGCCGGGTCCAGCCGCTGCGTCAGGCTCTGCCCCTCCGGCAACATCCCCAGCTCGCGCACCAGCTTCCCCATCGAGGCCGCGTCCGTCCTCGTCGTGTCCACCTCCACCGCGAGCACCTCCGCCTTGCCGAACGCCGCGTCCATCGACGCCGGCAACGCGAGCGCCCCCGGCTTCCCCATGTGGATGGACCCCACCAGGTACGCAGTGCCTCCCCCTGTCCCCTTCACCTCCCAGAGGAACGCCTTCCCCGTGTCCACCGGGGTGTACTTCCGCGCGGCGGGAGTCGACGCGCAGCCCGCGCCGAGCAGCACGACCAACAGCAAGGACCACGGCAGGGACGACGCGCGCTTCATGGTGTGGGCTTCCCCCAGATGGTCCACCCATCGAACCACCCGGGCACGCACTGCGTCGAGGAACAACGTCCCCGGGGCCTGGGGACGCCCGCGCTGCCTCGAACGGCTTCCGGAGTACGCTTCCTCACAGAAGACACGAGGTCTTCCGGTGACGCCCTGCGTCGCCCACAGTCCATGACGCGCGGAGCCATTCTCCGCGCTTTGACAACCCCATTGAGCGGGTGCTACCGCTAGGTGAAACATGAATCGGCCTTCAACTTCTCCAGACCGCTCCGGACCCGTGACACCGCGAGGTCAGCGGACGCGTGCGAAGCTGCTGAAGGCCGCCGAGTCGGTCTTCGGGGAGAAGGGCTACGAGCGCGCCTCCATCGCGGACATCACGCGCAAGGGCGGCGTGGCGCTCGGCACGTTCTACGTCTACTTCCCGGACAAGCAGTCCATCTTCGTCGAGGTGGTGGACGACCTGGGCACGCGCCTGCGCCGGCTCATCGCGGACTCCACCTCCAAGTGCGACAACCGCATCGACGTGGAGCGCGAGGGCCTGCGCACCTTCTTCCAGTTCGTGCGCCAGCACCCCAACCTCTACCGCGTGGTGCGCCAGGCCGAGTTCGTCGACGCCGACTGCTACCGCCGCTACTACGACCGCTTCGCCAAGGGCTACGTCACCGGGCTGTCGCGCGCCATGGAGGAGGGCGAGGTGCGCCGCATGGACCCGGAGGCGCTCGCCTACTGCCTGATGGGCATCGGTGACTTCCTGGGCATGCGCTGGGTGCTGTGGGAGGAGGACCCGGGCCTGGAGCGCGTGCTCGACACCGCCATGGGCCTCATCCGCCACGGCCTGGACTCCCGCCCCGCGCCGCCCCCGGGCCGCAACACGCTCAAGCCCTCCAAGCCCGCCGCCAAGGCCGCGCCCTCCCGCGCCGCCCCCACCAAGACCGCGAAGAAGAACACCCTGCGTCCCGCGCGCCGTCCGGCGCGGAGCGCCCGGAGCTGACGAAAGCACATGCGATACGCGCAGATCCTCTCCACCGGCCGTTACGTCCCCGAGAAGGTCCTCACCAACGCGGACGTCGAGAAGATTCTCGGCGAGCCCGTGGACGAGTGGCTCCAGCAGAACGTGGGCATCAAGCAGCGCCACGTCATGGCGGACTCCCAGGCCACCAGTGATTTGTGCGTCGCCGCCGCCCGGCAGGCCCTGGAGCGCTCCGGGACGAAGCCCGAGGAGCTGGACCTCATCATCGTCGCCACCGACACGCCCGACTACCTGAGCCCCGCCACGTCCTCCGTGGTGCAGGCCAAGCTGGGCGCCCCCAACGCCGGCACCTACGACCTCAACTGCGCGTGCGCGGGCTGGGTGACGGCGCTGGACGTGGGCTCGAAGACGATTGCGGCGGATGACAGCTACCGGCGCATCCTCGTCGTCGGCGCGTACGGCATGACGCGCTACGTGAACTGGAAGGACAAGAAGACCTGCACCCTGTTCGCGGACGGCGCGGGCGCGGTGGTGCTGGGCGCGGGCGACAAGCCCGGCTTCATGGGCGCGAAGCTGCTCGCCAACGGCGAGTACCACGACGCGCTCGGCATCTACACCGGCGGCACGAACCGCCCCGCCACCGCGGAGACCCTGCCCCTCACCGGCGGCAAGCCCGCCGTGCAGTTCGTGCGCAAGTTCCCCTCCACCTTCAACACCGAGCGCTGGCCCATGCTGCTGGACCAGCTGCTCAAGCGGCAGGACCAGACGCTGGACGACGTGAAGCTCTTCGTCTTCACCCAGCTCAACCTGCGCACCATCGAAGCCACCATGAAGGTGCTCAACCAGCCCATGGCCAAGGCGCACTACACGATGGACAAGTGGGGCTACACGGGCTCGGCCTGCATCCCCATGACGCTGGATGACGCGGTGGTGCAGGGGAAGGTGAAGACGGGGGACCTGGTGGCCTTCTGTGCCAGCGGCGGTGGGCTCGCCATGGCCTCCGCCCTCTACCGCTGGACGGCCTGAACCTTGGAGGCGCGCATGTTCATCGGAGACTGGATGGGGCGGGGCGCCCTGTACTGGCCCGAGCACGTCGCGGTGGTGGACACGGCCAAGGGCGACGCCGGCCGCTTCACCTACCGCACCCTGAACGCGCGCGCCGAGGCGCTCGGCGGCTGGCTGCGCGACGTCGCCGGGGTGAAGCCCGGGGACCGCGTGGGCCTGGTCGCCCACAACGGCGTCGAGTACCTGGATGCCCTCTTCGCCTGCGGCAAGCTGGGCGCCATCTTCGTCCCCTACAACTGGCGTCTGCACGCCGCCGAGCTGACCGACCTGGTCCGCTCCATCCGCCCGCGCGTGCTGCTCTTCGGCGACGACTTCCGCGACGCCGTGGCCCAGGTGCGCGAGAGCGTGGGGGACTCGCTCTGCCTCGTGGCGCTGGAGGCCCAGGGCCTGCCCGGCGCCGCCCCGTATGCGCAGGTGCTCGCGCACCGCCCCACCGCGCCCGTGCGCAACGACGCCGTGTCCGAGGAGGACACGCTGTGCCTGCTGTTCACCGGCGGGACGACGGGGCGCTCCAAGGGCGCGTGCGTCAGCTACCGCATGGTGGCGTGGAACACGCTCAACACGCTGGTGCACGAGGTGCGCCCCGGCGACGTCACGGTGACGCACACGCCCATGTTCCACACGGGCGGGCTGCTCGTGTACACGCTGCCTTTGCTCACCGCGGGCGGCACCGTGGTCATCATGCGCCGCTGGGAGCCGGAGGAGCTGCTCGCGCTGATTCCCCGCGAGAAGGTGTCGCTGTTCTTCGCGGTGCCCACGCAGTACCAGCAGCTCCTCGACTCGCCGCGCTTCCAGTCGACGGACTTCTCGTCGGTGCGCTTCATGACCAGCGGCGGGGCGGCGCTGCCGGTGCCGCTCATCCAGGCGTGGCAGGCGGTGCACGCGGTGCCCTTCAAGCAGGGCTTCGGGATGACCGAGTTCGGCCCGGGAATCTTCAGCATGGGGCCCGAGTTCGCGGTGTCCAAGGCGGGCTCCATCGGCCGCCCCAACTACTTCATCGCCGCGAAGCTGGTGGACGACGACGGCCGCGAGGTGCCGACGGGCGACGTGGGCGAGCTGGTCCTGAAGGGCCCCTCCATGTGCTCGGGCTACTTCGAGGACGAGGCCGCCACGCGCGAGGCCATCGACGCCGATGGCTGGTTCCACACCGGCGACCTCGCGCGCCAGGACGCGGACGGCTTCTTCACCATCGCCGGCCGCAAGAAGGACATGTTCATCTCCGGCGGGGAGAACGTGTACCCGCTGGAGCTGGAGTCCGTGCTGTACGAGCACGCGGCCGTGCAGCAGTGCTCGGTCATCGGCGTGCCGGACGCGAAGTGGGGCGAGGTGGGGCGCGCCTTCGTGGTGCTCAAGCCCGGCGTGGACTGCACGGGTGATGCGCTGCTCGAGCACCTGCGCGGCAAGGTGGCGCGCTTCAAGGTGCCCAAGCGGGTGGTGCTGGTGGAGCGCCTGCCGGTGTCCGCGGCGGGGAAGATTCTCAAGCGCGAGCTTCGCGAGGCGGCCATCGCCGCCGACGCCGAGGGGCGATGACGCCCACCGGCTCCGACGCACCGCGCTGAAACACTGTCTGGGCGGGCATGTCTGGGGTTGGCCCTGCATGCCTGTCGTCTGTCGTGACACCCCGGCGGTGACGCCGGAACGAAGGGAGCACCACATGAAGAAGAAGCTGCTGTCCGCGGTCATGGTTTGCGCGCTGGGCTTCGTCGGCTGCGGAGATGACGACGGCGACCCCACCCCGACTCCCCAGGCCCCCAAGCTCGACAGCTCCGCCAACATCCTCGCGTTCCTCGAGGGCAAGTCGATGATCATGGAGGGGGCCAACATCCCCAGCCACCCCAACGGCTTCAGCGAAGATGTCGACTACGGCGCGGCGTCCCAGTGTTACCAGAGCGTCACCATGTCGGTGGCCGGTGGCAACTTCAAGGTCGACAGCATCCCGGGCACCATCGCCGACGGCGCCTGCAATCACGACGCGCCGAAGAACCCGCTCTCCTTCACGTCCAACACCGTCCTCATCGAGAACGTGGCGGCCGACGGGAGCTGCTTCGACGTGACGTTCTCCTTCCCGGGCGGCCTGGTGCAGGAGGGCCGCGGCGGCTTCACCGCGGACCAGAAGACGCTCAAGCTGGAGCTGTTCTTCAAGAACCAGGCGACGGGCAGCCGCTGCGCCAACGGCGCGGTGGGCACGTCCAGCTCCGTGACGCTCAACGGCCAGCCCTTCACGGGCAACGCCGTGCAGACGTACTCCATCCGCTAGCCCGCTTCACCTCGTGCCGGAGGGAGGGTGCGCTCCCGCCCTCCCTTCCGGACGGAGGTCCGGACGCGGGTGCTCTTCGCCCGCGTCCTCGGGGAGCCTGGCCGTACTTGAGCCATCGACAGTCATCGACAGTGGTGACATCCGAGCCCGGTGTACCGGGAGCGCCCCGCCGTGCGGGGCCGAGGTGGATATGACGGGAAGTGGGTTCGAGGCACGCGAGACGCTGCGGCGCAACGCGAGGATGCTCGCGGCGCTGGGCCTCGTGGGACTGGCGACGCCGGCCGCCGCGCAGAGCACCCCGGTGCCGGGGCTGTACGCCGAATGGCAGGAGGAGAAGAGCCGCGAGGAGGACGCCGAGCCTCGTGAGTTCAGCCTCATCAACTACTTCTTCACCCGCGTCTCCATGACGAACCAGATTGGTGACCCGGCCGGCCTGCGTGGCGTGGCGCTGGGGCCCATCGGCTCGCGCGTGGGCAGCGCGGTGAGCACCGAGCCGAGCCGCTCGGCGTACTTCATCGAGCAGCGCTGGATTCCGGTCATCGAGTACAGCCCGTTCTTCGTCGACGGGCTGGCGTCCTTCCGCGCGCAGTTCGAGGTGGACTTCCTCTGGGGGCGCTCGGCCAACACCATTGGCCAGAACGAGGGCGGCGGCTTCAACGCCGACCAGGTGAACATCCAGACCAAGAACGTCAACGTCGCCATCTACCCGACGCGCAACCCCAGCCAGCTCACGCTGCTGGTGGGCACCCAGCCCGTCTACGACAGCGCCCATGACCCGACGCGCACGCCGCTGTCGGACCTCACGCGCACCGGCTACAAGCTGACCTTCCTGGGCAGCGACGCGACGGGCCTGTCCATCTTCAGCGGCCTGAAGGGCAACGCGCGCCTGAGCCTGTTCCCGCTGGGCAGCGCGCAGGCGGACCGCGCCACGCGCAACGACCCGCGCCTGAAGTACATCTGGCTGGCGATGGCGGACTACGTCTACCCGGTGCGCCCCAACACCAACGTGGGCGTGTCCGCGTGGGCGCTGAACGACGACACCAAGGGTGACGCGTACGCCTTCGAGGGACTGGTGAAGAGCGGCCCGTCGTCCACGGGCCTGCCGGGCTTCACCGGCACGGCGCGCTTCAACATCAACCGCCCCACCGGCACCGTCTTCTGGGCGGGCGCGCACTTCAACCACAACATCGACTTCCGCAACGGTCGGCTCGGGGCCTCCGGCTTCGTGATGTACAACGGCGGCAAGTACAAGAGCGACGACCCGGAGAACTCGCCCATCGACGAGCTGAGCATCTCCGGCGTGTCCGCCAACCTGGAGGTCATGTACCAGTGGGGCCGCGGCCCCGGCGACGTCGTCACGCTGGAGGGCATGTTCTCCACCGGTGACTCCAACCTGGAGGACGACAAGTACACGGGCGCCTTCACGCTGAACCAGTACGGCCTGCCGGGCGCGGTGTGGTTCAACCACAAGATGCTCATCCTGTTCCCGTTCACCAGCACGGTGAACAACTACACGGGCGCGGTGACGGACATCTCCAACCAGGGCTACGGCCTGCGCGCGGGCATCGCCTCGGCGTCGTGGGACATCGTGCCCAACAAGCTCAACCTCAAGGTGGCCACGGGCCTGGCGAACTCGGGCGCGGACCCGACGCCCTGGGTGGCCGAGGTGCGGCGCGGCCGGTTCATCGGCGCGGAGGTCAACGCGGAGCTGCGCTACCACATCCGCTACCTGATGACCGTGGGCCTCCACGGCGGCTACCTCTTCCGCGGCAGCTTCTACGACGGCTCGGCCACCGTGCGCAGCGACCCGTGGGCGGCCTTCACCACCTTCACCTGGTACGCGTTCTGACCATGAGCACCTCCCGCGCTTTCACCGCGTTGCTCCTCGCGGCGGGGTTGTCCTCCGCCGGTTGCGTGCGCTCGTATGCTGGCGAGTCCGCGCTGTCCTTCCAGGACCTCGACTACTCCACGGCCGGCACCAAGCAGGCCTGGCCCGTGCACCGCGTGGCCCTGCCGGACGTCACCGCCCGGTATGGCCTGGCCAGCCCCCTCCACGTCTCGTACGTGGATTTGCCCGCGCCCTCGCCCGAGGCGAAGACGGTCATCTTCGTGCACGGCCTGGGCTCGTATCTGAAGTTCTGGCAGGCGCAGCTGGACGTGTTCCACGCGAAGGGCTACCGCGTCGTCGCGGTGGACCTGCCGGGGTACGGCAAGTCCGACAAGCCCGCCACGTTCCCGTACACCACCGAGGCCATGGCGGACGCGGTGGCGGAGCTGGCGCGGGTGCTGGGCGTGGAGAAGCCCATCCTCGCGGGGCACTCCATGGGCGGGCAGACGTCGCTGTCGTACGCGCTGCGCTACCCGGACGCGCTGGAGGCGCTGGTGCTGGTGTCTCCGGCCGGGTTCGAGAAGTTCTCCTGGAAGGAGAAGCAGTGGTTCCGCCGGGTGATGAGCTCGGACTTCATCAAGGCGGCGCCGGAGGCGGGCATCTGGGGCAGCGTGCGTCAGGGCAACTTCATGCACTGGCGGCCGGAGCTCGAATGGCTCATCCAGGACCGCGTGCGGCTGGCGAAGTCGCCGGAGTTCGACGCGTACGCGTACGCCAACGTCCGCACGGTGCGGGGCCTGGCGAACAACGACTTCGTGCGCGACAACCTGCACCGCGTCTCGGTGCCCACGCTCATCGTCTACGGCACGGATGACCGGCTGATTCCCAACCCGTTCCTGCACGGCGGCGAGGCGCGCGAAATCATGGAGTACGGCGCGTCCCGCATCCCCGGCGCAGCGCTGGCGCCGATGAAGGGCTGCGGGCACACGGTGCAGCTGGACTGCCCGGAGCCCGTCAACGAGGTGTTGCTCGCGTTCCTGGCGGACCCCGCGGCGGCGAAGCCGTTCGTGGCGCAGACGAAGCCCGAGGACAAGGCGCCCAAGCCGAGCGAGCCCGCGCCCGTGCCCGGCGCGCCGGAGACGCAGCCTTCGCCGACGCCCGCGCAGGACGATACGCCGGCGCCGTCGGACGGGCCGAGGCCGTAGGGTGAGACATGGCCTCGCGCCGAGAGGAAGACCGGCCTCGGCGCGAGGGGCGCGCATGGCGCCCTCCGGAGGATGAGACGACGCCCGCCGTGGAGACGCGCGGCGGGAGGCCCCCATCTCCTGAAGCTCGGAGGGAGTGAAGACAAGCAGCGCACGCGACCGGGTGGGCATAGGGCACCCAGGTCGTGAGCGCGCGGCAAGGCTCGAAGTGGAGAGGTGACCTCCGACTGGGAGGAGGTCCCCCGCGACGAGGTGTCGCGCTCGCGCTGGAAGCGGGTGGGGCGGCCTCATCCTGAAACCTGGATGAGGCCGCCCGGGACTTCGCGCGCCTTCGCGAGGCGGCGAGCCGGCCCGTGTCCACTCCCCCACGGCGTGGACGACTGTCGACTCACACCTCTGCGGCGGGCGCGCGTTGCGCGCAGGTCCGCGCGCGATGTCCTGACTTCAAGTGACTCCCACGTCGGGCCCGTGCTCCCGGCGACGTCTCAGGTGACGACGCGCCGGGAGACGAGAGCGGGGTGTGGCTACGGGACGACGTGGTTGCGCACCATGCTGTACTGCACCGCGCCGGTCAGGTCCTTCGAGTTGTAGTGCCCGTAGGGATAGGCCGAGTACACCTTCTCACCCTGCTGCCCGGGGATGCGCGAGGTGTAGTCGCCGTACACGATGCCGCCGTAGCCGATGATTTCGTCGGCCGTGGAGTAGATGCTGTAGCGGTACGCGCCCTCGTAGCCGCTCGTGGCGCGCAGGTTGTCCAGGAACGTGGAGCGCCCGTACACCACGCCGAAGTACAGGTAGCCCGGGTACAGGCCGTTGGTGGAGCCGCACGTCGGCGTGGTGGGGCCCGTCTGGTAGCAGGACGTCAGGCCCAGGTTCGCGCCGGCGATGCCGACGAACGTGTCGACGGAGTTCGTCAGCGGCGCGCCGACGTTGTACGCGCCCCCGTTGGCGGAGTCGTTCGCGGTGCCGCCGAGGATGGCCTTGCGTGCGAGCGTCACGCCCATCGAGTGGGAGATGATGTCCACCTTCGACGCGCCGGTGTACGCCTTCACCGCCTCGATGAAGCGGCGCACCCGCATGATGTTCGGCTTCGAGTGGTACTGCACGGCGGTCTGCATGATGTCCGCCGGGCCCCACGTCAGCGCGTACAGCTCGCTCGTCTTGTAGCCATTGGCCAGGAAGTAATCGAGCGACGCGCTCCACCCCGACTGGCCCGCGGTGCCGGTGCCCACCGCCTTGTCGGAGTTGCCGTGGATGAAGATGACGGGCGTGTTCACCACGGTGTCGGTGCTGCTGGCCCTGCCGCCGTAGCTGCCGCCGGCGAGCTCGTACCGCGCGAAGTTGTCGTCCTTGTAGCCGTTGGCCAGGAGCCACTGCTGGAAGTGCGGCGTGATGCCCGCGGTGGAGGCCGCGGACGCGGTGGAGCCGAGCTGCTCGGTGATGGGCGCTTCGGGCGTGACGGGCTCCTCGTGCCCCTCGCCGCAGCCGGTGAGGGCTCCGACGAAGAGGGGGGCCATGAGGAACAGCGAATGCCGCAATCGCATGGTGGACTCCTTCGGTTGTGGGGGATGCAAACGCGCTCGGACCGAGACATGTCTTCGAGCGCGAGACGCAGTGTAGAGACATCTCACGCGAGCGTCGTCATCCGAGTGGACGCGCGCGCACGTTGTCGCGCTGCGTCGCGTGATAGTCATCGGGACATGCGCGCACGCAAGGTGGTCATCCCGAAGGCCGGTGGTTACGAGCAGCTCCGCGTCGAAAACCTGAATCAGGTTTCACCTGGGAGCGGGGAGGTGAGGGTGGCCACCCAGGCCATCGGGGTGAACTATGCGGACTGCGTCATCCGCATGGGCCTGTACGCCTCCGCGAAGGAGTATGTGGGGTGGCCGATTACCCCCGGCTTCGAGTTCGCCGGCACGGTGGACGCGGTGGGCGAGGGCGTGACGGACCTGGCACCCGGCGACCGCGTCTTCGGCGTGACGCGGTTCGGCGGGTACGCCACGCACGTGGTGGTGCCCCGGCACCAGGTGTTCTCGCTGCCGTCGAAGCTGACGATGGAGCAGGCGGCGGGGTTTCCCGCGGTGTTCCTGACGGCGTACTACGCGCTGTTCGAGCTGGCGCACCCGAGGCCGGGAATGAATGTGCTGGTGCACTCGGCGGCGGGCGGGGTGGGCAGCGCGTTGTTGCAGCTGGGGCGCATCGCCGGGTGCCGGATGGTGGGCGTGGTGGGCGGCACGCACAAGGTGGAGGCGGCGAGGGCGCTGGGCGCGGACGTGGTCATCGACAAGAGCCGTGAGGATTTGTGGAAGGCCGCGGAGGCGGCGTCACCCAAGGGCTACGAGGTGGTGCTGGACGCGAACGGGCCGTCGACGCTGAAGGACAGCTACCGGCACCTGGCGTCGCCGGGGAAGCTGGTCATCTACGGGTTCCACTCGATGCTGCCGCGCACGGGCGGCAAGCCGAACTACGCGAAGCTCGCGTGGGATTGGCTGCGCACGCCGCGCTTCGACCCGCTGACGCTGACGAACGACAACACGAGCGTGCTCGCGTTCAACCTGTCGTACCTGTTCGAGCAGCGCCTCGTGCTGGAGGACAGCATGGCGCGGCTGCTCGCGTGGGTGGAGGAGGGGAAGGTGGTGTCGCCGAAGGTGACGACCTTCAAGCTGGATGACGTGGCCCAGGCGCACCAGGCGCTGGAGTCCGGCACGACGGTGGGCAAGCTGGTGCTGGTGCCGTGAGCGGTGGGCTTCAGTCGCCGGTGCCCAGCTCGGTCCCCGAGGTGGGCCGCTGCCTGCACAGCATCTGGAGGAGCACCACGCCCACGGCATGGACATCCGAGCCCGCATCTACCGCCTCGCCCCGGTCCTGCTCGGGGGAGAAGTGCTGGAACTGGCCTTCACCACGCCCGCCTCGGTATGCACCCGGCCGGCCATCCGCGCCTTGGCGATGCCGAAGTCGGAGAGCTTCGTCTTCCCTTCATAGCTGATCAGGATGTTGTCCGAAGAGACGTCGCGGTGCACCAAGCCGAGCGGCTCGTCGCGCAGCGCGTGCGCGTAGTGAAGCCCGCAGCACAGCTCGATGGCGATGGGGGCCGGGAGCAAGGACATGCCCTTTTCCTTGGAGCGCTCGAGCACCTGGGGCAGGGACTGTCCGTCCACCCACTCCACGGCCAGGAAGTACGCGTCCTCCGCTTGGCCGAAGCCGAACACTTGCACGACGTTGCCGTGGCTCAGGCCCACGCAGAGGCGGGCCTCGACGAGGAACATCTCCGTGAAGGCCGGATTCGCGCCGAAATGGCTCAGCACGCGCTTGATGGCCACGAACTTGGAAACGCCGGACGCGGCGGGGTAGCGGGCCCTGTAGACCTCCGCCATCCCTCCGCTGCCTGGTCGCTCCAGCAGTTCGTACCGGGCGAATTGGATGACGCCCGTGCCGCCCATGCGCGTGAATGCGGTGAGCGTCAAGGTAGATGTCGGGTGAGTCGGGTCAGCGCGGCTTCGTCACTTCGTGCTGCACGGGGGGCTGTTCGCGGAGGGGTTGAGGCGCCGCGCCGGGGGCTGCGCTGGGCTGGCTGGATGCGCCACCGTTTGGAGGCGGTGCATGCGGTTTACGGCGTTCGTGGTGGAACGGCCACGTCGAAGATCCGGCCAACGTCGCGGAACAGCTTGTCGAAGGAATCCGCCCTTCGTGCCATTGTCAAATCAAAGACACTGGTGAAGGCTGGCTGGTCCAGCGTTTCGCTATAGCCCTCGCCCATCCGCTCACTCAGCCACCCTTTGCAGTTGCGTATCTTTTCGGGCTCTGGAGGAGCCTGGAGGCTCGCAGGCAGTCCTCGCTTGCCCTGGAGTGACTCAGCTGCCGCGATGAACCAGGCCTCATACTCCCGATGCGCTACGACCACGGAGATGGACCGGTCCGCTCGTTGTTTCTGGGCCCAGTCCAGGAGCCTAGGGCCCAGGACACAGGGTTTGTCGTCGTCGGAGTCGAGCAGTACGAGCAGTCGCCCACCATCCCCGACCCTGCGAGCCATGAGTTCGATGGCGCGTTGCAGTTCGAGCTCCTTGACGAGTTGTCCTCGGGAGACCCGATAGGGGGGCAGAATCTGCGCCTGAACCGAGGGCGCCAAGTGTTGAAGGATTCGACGGATGAGAAGCGGCAGGGCCTGGACTTCACCATGCCCTTCAACGATGAGACCGAGCTTCATCAGAGGTCCCGCTCCCAGAGCTGCATCTGCTTGGCTTCGGGGACGGCATCCAGGTCAGGAACCAACTGGTTGGCCTTCAAGAGCTCTCCTGCGGTGTACAGCTTGTCGCGCAGGACGGAGCGGGTCGCCTCGTCCACTCGGGCGATCTTCGTCTTGCCCTGGCTGGCGACGACAGAGACGAGTTCCTCCGGGACGATACTGGGGTCATCCAGCAACTCAGGGCTGTGGCTGGTCACGATGACTTGTGCATGCTGCGACCCATCGCGAAGCGCATCCCGCAGGATACCGGCTGCGGCGGGGTGAAGAGCACTCTCCGGCTCCTCGATACCTACGACGGGAATGCGATGCTCGGTCCGAGCTTGGAAGAGGGCAACAAGGATGCCTAACGCACGCAGCGTGCCGTCGGACATGTTGATGGCGGGAAAGCGCAAAGGTTCCTTGGCGCCCTCGACGCTCTGACGGAACTCAAGCGTCTCCATGTGTCCCACTCGTTTGGGGTCGACTCCTTGGAGCGACGGGACGATGCGGCCGAGATACTCCTCGATGCGCTGCTTCGTGGTTCCATTGTTCTGCTTCTCGAGGCGCTCGAGAACACTAGAAAGGTTGAAGCCGTCCCGGGCCAGCAATTCACCCTTGTCGGGTGGCTGCAGTGCCCGGAGTTGGTCCGGGTTCAAGTTGTAGAATCCCATGTTCGACAACATGTCGAAGACGGGACGGAACTCAGGGAGTCCTGCTGCGTTGACCAGGTAGAGTCGGTCCGCAGATGCTGGTGGTGCGACTTGGGCGGGCTTCTGCACGACGTCGCCCTCCTTCACCCGATAGCGCGTGTCTCCTACCGCGCATTCTTCGCGCTGAACGACATAATCGCCGTGTGAGCGCGCGCCGACTCTGAACGAAAGGTAACCCGTCTCTCCACTGGGAAGCTGAAAGTCGATGTGAATGCCAAAGTGGGTGGGGTGGCCACTCGACCGGCGTCGCACCTCCTGTACTCCTCCTCGGTCTCTGAGCGCATGGTCCAGAGACGTCCGGAGTGCGTCCGTGATGAGGCGAAGTGCATCGAGGAAGTTGCTCTTGCCAGAGCCGTTTGGACCGACGAGGAACGTCAACGGTCCCAGGTTGACGTCGCACACTTCGATGCTGCGGTAGTTGCGCAGCCGAACTCGGGTCAGAAATGGGGTGCGACTTCCTGGGAGGTGGAAGGAGGTCTGCCAGGAACTCTGGGGGGATGACATCAGGACTTCTCCGTTCATGGCACGCTGAGGCTGGACGTTCCCTGTCGGTCTGCAGGGCAGGGCATCTGACGGTATCGAGCGGAAGCAGTCAAAAGAGATGCTTCAATGCGGTGCGTGAGGGGCCCGCGATCGCAGCCCGAAAACTGGAATCCAAGGGTGCGCCGAGGTCATCATGCTGCTCCGCAATGGGGGAACGGCAAGTCCCAAGGGACGCTCACTCGCGTCGGCTGCGCGGAACTGGCGGCGCTCGGCTACCGTGCGCCCATGCCCATCGTCCATGACTGGCTGGCCCGACGCGCGGCCCTGGACCCCGACCACCTCGCCCTCGTCGACGCCACCCAGGGCGGACGTCGCACCTCGTATCGTGAGTGGGACGCCCGTGCCTCGCGCACCGCTGCGTACCTGCACCACGTGCTCGGTGTCCGGAGAGGCGAGCGCGTCGCGGTGCTCGCCCACAACCGCGTCGAGACGCTGGACCTGCTCTTCGCCTGCGCGAAGCTGGGCGCCATCCTCCAGCCGCTCAACTGGCGTCTCAGCGCGCCGGAGCTCTCTGGCATCCTCATCGACGGGGAGCCGGCAGTGCTCGTGTATGGCTCGGAGCTGCGGGCCCAGGCCCTCGCCGTGCGCGAGGATGCGCCCTTCGTGCGCCACTGGCTCACCTTCGACGCGCCGGGCGCGGACGAGCGGCACTTCGTTCCCGAGCGGGACGCGGCCCCCGAGTCTCCGCTGCCCTCGCTGGAGTTGGAGGCCGAGGCGCCGTGGGTGCTCTGCTACACGGGCGGCAGCACCGGTGTGCCCAAGGCCGCGGTGCTCACCCATGGCTCCATCGCCGCGAACGCCGTCAACACGGTGGTGAGCTGGGGGCTCACGTCCGACGACGTGGCCGTGCTCAACGCGCCGCTGTTCCACACGGGAGGACTCAATGTCTTCACGCTGCCCCTGGTGTACGTGGGCGGCGCGTCCGTGGTGTGCAAGGGCTTCGAGGTGGAGCAGGTGTTCGACCTCATCGAGCGCCGCGAGGTGAGCCTCTTCTTCGGCGTGCCCACCATGTTCATCGAGCTGCAGCGTCACGCGCGCTTCGAGGCGATGGACTTCTCCCGCCTCAAGCTCGTCGTCAGCGGCGGCGCGCCGTGTCCGCCGCCCGTGTTCGAGCGCTTCTTCGCCAAGGGCGTGGCCTTCAAGACGGGCTATGGCCTCACGGAGGCGGGGCCCAACAACTTCTGGCTCCCGCCCGCGGACGTGCGCCGCAAGCCGGGCTTCGTCGGCGTGCCGCTGTTCCAGGTGGAGGCCCGCATCGACGGCGAGCGTCAGCCCGGGGACGTGGGAGAGTTGCTGCTGCGCGGGCCTCACGTGTGCGCCGGTTACTGGCGGCGTCCCGAGGAGACCGCGCGCACCATCGTCGATGGCTGGCTGCACACCGGCGACCTGGCCCTGCGCGACGCGGAGGGCTGCTTCAGAATCGTCGGCCGCCACAAGGACCTCATCATCTCCGGCGGCGAGAACATCTACCCCGCCGAGGTGGAGAGCGTGCTCGCCGGACACCCCGACGTCGCCGAGGTCGCCGTCATTGGCGTGCCTGACGCGAAGTGGGGCGAGACACCGCGCGCGCTCGTCGTGCCTCGCGCCGGGACGACACCCACCGCCGAGTCCCTGCTGTCGTTCTGCGAGGGACGACTGGCGCGCTACAAGACACCGCGCTCCGTGCGCTTCGTCGATGCGCTGCCGCGCACCTCCGCTGGCAAGGTGGACCGTCGCGCGCTGTCCGCCTCGCATGGTCAGCCCTGAGCGAGCGCCCATCGTCTGACGCGTCTTGCCTCCGTCTCGGGCGAGCACCCATCGTCTGACGCGTCTTGCCTCCGCCTCGTGCGAGCACCCATCGTCTGACGCGTCCTGCCTCCGCCTCGTGCAGGCGCCCGACCTCTGACGCGTCTTGCCTCCGTCTCGGGCGAGCACCCATCGTCTGACGCGTCCTGCGCCCGCTTCGTGCGGGCGCCCACTCCATGACGCGTTTTGCCCGATGCATCCGGACCGCGGGCCTGCTCCCGAGTCGCGCGCTGGATGTGTGGGCAGACGTCTCAACGGGGCGCCGACCCTCTGAATTATTCCACTGAGTGGAGAAACATGGCCGCTCGGCAGTTCCGTCCAACCTGCGTGGTGTCCGGGACTTTATTCTTCGTCCGTCAAAAGTGTCGTGATTTTCTGTGAATACTTGAATTGATTGACTCGGGTCACAAATCCCGCTTCCGATGGTCCGCGAGGCGTCGTGGACGCTGGTGTCCGCGTGCGCCGGTCCCCCGTTCAGAAAGGAAGCCCCCGATGAACCGAAGACTGCATGCGCTCCGGACCGCGACGGCGTTGTTCACCACCCTGACCCTCCCTGGCGCCGCGCTCGCCGCGAGCGAGGACGTCTCTCCCGAGGTGCTCACCGCGATGCAGCGGGACCTGGGGCTCACCGCCGAGCAGGCACGTCAACGACTGGAGACGGAGGCGCTCACGGCGCGCGCGGAGCAGACGCTGAGGAGCGAGCTGGGTGCGTCCTTCGGCGGCGCGTGGCTGAACGAGGCGGGAGACCGGCTCGTCGTCGGCGTCACCACCGCCGCGGGAGAGCAGGCGGCGCGGCGCGCGGGCGCGGAGCCTCGCTGGGTGACGCGCACGGAGAGGGAGCTGGACGCGCTCAAGGAGGCGCTGGACCGGGGCGCCGACGTGGCCAGCAAGGACATCCATGGCTGGTACGTGGACCTGCCCACCAACAGCGTGGTGGTGCTCGCCCGGGACGCGGCGGTGGTGAACGCGGAGCGCTTCGTCGCGGAGAGCGGCGCGGCCGACAGCGCCGTGCGTGTGGTCATCTCCCAGGAGAAGCCCCGCCCCTTCTACGACCTGCGCGGCGGTGACGCGTATTACATCAACGGCAACACGCGCTGCTCCATCGGCTTCCCCGTGGCCGGAGGCTTCGTCACCGCGGGCCACTGCGGCGGGGTGAACTCCTCCACCCAGGGCCACAACGGCGCGGGCCAGGGCACGGTGCGCGGCTCCTCCTTCCCGAACAACGACTACGCCTGGGTGCAGGTCAACGGCAACTGGGCCTCGCAGCCGTGGGTCTACAACTACGCGGGCGGCAACGTCATCGTCGCGGGCTCCGCGGAGGCGGGCATCAACGCGTCCGTGTGTCGCTCCGGCTCCACCACCGGCTGGCGCTGCGGCGTCATCCAGGCGAAGAACGTCACCGTCAACTACGACGTCGGCCCCGTGTACGGGCTCACGCGCAGCAACGCGTGCGCGGCGGGCGGCGACTCGGGCGGCTCGTTCATCTCCGGCAACCAGGCGCAGGGCGTGACGTCGGGCGGCTCGGGCGACTGCTCCACCGGCGGCACCACGTACTTCCAGCCGGTGAACGAGATCCTCTCCGTCTACGGCCTGTCGCTCACCACCAACGGCGGCGGGGGCCGTGAAATCGTCGGGCTCGCGGGCAAGTGCATCGACGTGGACCACTCCAACACGGCCAACGGCACGGCCATCCAGCTGTGGGACTGCAACGGCTCCAACGCGCAGAAGTGGACCTTCCACGGCGACGGGACGCTGCGCGCCTTCGGCAAGTGCATGGACGTGACGTGGGGCTCCACGGCCAACGGCGCGCTCATCCAGCTCCACGACTGCACGGGCAACCCCGCGCAGCAGTTCGTCTTGAGCGGCGCCGGGGACCTGGTCAACCCGCAGGCCAACAAGTGCGTGGACGTGTCGGAGTGGAACACCAACAACGGCACGCGGCTGCAAATCTGGGAGTGCGCCGGAACCGCGAACCAGAAGTGGTACCTGCGCTGACCTGCGCCTCCCCGGAGCGCCGGGCCGGACGGGACGGCGGATGCCCGTCCGGCTCCTGGGCGGGCGGAGTCGTCCTGTAACAAATCGTCATCCGGGGGACGCACCCCGGACACATCCCGGTGCCACCGTTCGAAGCGTGGCCCGGGAGCTCGACTGCCCTCGCTGGACCCGGCTGGAGCCCGGCGAGCGGCGGACAGACTCCTCCCGCCTGCTCCCGGGCCACCGCTCCGCTGTTACCCTCCCGGTGGGAAGGTCCGCGGAAAGGCAGGAGGCTTGGAACCCATGGAACAGCTCAGCCGTCCCTCGCTGGAGGAGGGCACCATCCAGGTCCTGCTCGTCGAGGATGACGAGCGGCTGGCGCGGCTCACCGCCCGCTACCTGCAGGAGCACGGCCTCGTGGTGACGCTGGCACACAGCGGCTCCGACGCGCTCGTCGAGTCCAACCGCCACGTGTTCGACGTCATCCTCCTGGACCTGATGCTCCCCGGCCGCGATGGCCTGGAGGTGTGCCGGGATTTGCGAGGCCGCACCGACGTCCCCATCATCATGGTCACCGCGCGCGGCGAGGAGGCCGACCGCGTGCTCGGCCTGGAGACGGGCGCGGACGACTACCTGGCCAAGCCCTACTCCTCGCGCGAGCTGCTCGCCCGCATCCGCGCCCAGGTGCGCCGCGCCCGGGGCAAGGTGGGGCCTTCCTCCCAGCCCGTGCAGGCCGGACGGCTGATGATGGACCCGCGCAGCCTGCGCGCCACGCTCGACGGCCGCGCGCTGCACCTCACCACCTACGAGTTCAGCCTGCTGCGCGTGCTGGCCGAGCGCGCCGGTCGCGTGCTCAGCCGCGAGCAGCTGCTGGATCTGGTGAAGGGCAGCGCGGACGAGGTGTTCGACCGCTCGGTGGACGTGCACATCTTCCGCCTGCGCCAGAAGCTGGAGGTGGACCCTCGCAACCCCCTGTTGCTGAAGACGGTGCGCGGCGCCGGCTACATGCTCGCGACCGGAGAGGAGTCGTGAGTCGTCGTCCGCGCACTCCCGGCCGCCTGCTGTTCCGCATCTACCTGGTGGGAATCGCCCAGCTCGTGCTCGTCGTCGCCACGCTGTTCGCGGCGCGCTCGTTCGTCGTCGACAAGCCGCTGCGGCACGGCTTCATCCGTCACGCCGCGTACAACATCCGCGAGTGGGAGGAGCTGCTCGAAGACCCGGTGGCGCTCCAGGCCTCGCTGGACCGCGCCGCGCGGCTGCTCGAGGCGAAGGTGACGCTGCGAGACGCCTCGGGGCGGCTCATCGCCACCAACACCTCCGCGCCCTCGCCCGAGCTCACCCCCGTGGAGCTGGACGAACTGACCCTGCACGGCGAGCGGCTGTCGCGCGGCCGTCCGCCTCACTCGCTCACGCTGCCGATTCCGGAGGAGGGGCCGCTGGAGGCGTACGCCACCATCATCACCCGTCCCCCCGAGCCGCCGCCGGGGAACACCGCGCTGGTGGTGTGCGCGGTGCTGTTGTCCACGGCCATCACCTCGCTGGCCTTCGCGCGCACGCTGGCCCGTCCGCTCCAGCGGCTCGCCGAGGTGGCGCGCGCGCTGGGCGAGGGGAAGCTGGACACGCGCACCGGCATCCGGCGTCGCGACGAGCTGGGGCAGGTGGCGGAGGCCTTCGACGAGATGGCCTGTCGGCTCACCCACCTCTTGCGCTCGCAGAAGGAGCTGCTGGCCAACGTGTCGCACGAGCTGCGCACGCCGCTGGCGCGCATCCGCGTGGCCCTGGACCTGGCGGAGGAGGGCAACGCGGAGACCGCGCGCGAGATGCTCTCCGACATCACCAGTGACCTGGCCGAGCTGGAGCAGCTGGTGGATGACGTGCTCACCGCGGCGCGGCTGGACCTGGCCACGGGGAACGCGGGCGTGGGCGCGCCGCCGCTGCGCCAGGAGCAGGTGGAGGTCCAGAGCCTGGTGGACAAGGCCGCCTCACGCTTCCGCACCGCGCGGCCGGGCCGGGTGCTGGATGTGAGCGTGGAGGGCTCGCTGCCGCCCGTGGAGGTGGACCCGGTGCTGCTGCGCCGCGCGCTGGACAACCTGCTCGACAACGCGGGCAAGTACTCGGAGCCGAAGAGCCCGGTGCGGCTGCGAGCCCAGGCCGCGGGGACGCCGGACACGCTCTCGCTGGAGGTGGCGGACGAGGGCATCGGCATCGAGTCGGAGGACCTGCTGCGCGTGGGCACCCCCTTCTTCCGCACGGACCGCAGCCGCGCCCGGCGCACCGGTGGCATCGGCATGGGCCTGGCGCTGGCCCGACGCATCGTCGATGCACACGGCGGCACGCTGACGCTGGAGAGCCAGCCGGGCGTGGGCACCACGGCGCGCATCCTGTTGCCCCTGCCTCCGTCGGAGCTGACTACAGGCCGACGTGAAACGTCGTCACCGCCCGCGCATCGTCGTGGCGCGTGAGCGTCACCCGGGCCGTGGGCGCGCCGCTGTGCTGGAAGGCGAACGTGAGCAGGCCCCGCATGAAGTGCGGCGGGTCCGCCCGGCGGCGGGGGTGGTCGAGGAACTCCCGCACCGGGTACAGGCTCAGCTCCCAGCCCCCGTCGTCACCCGTCGGCGTCACCGACGCGTCGAGGAAGTTGTTGATGGAGCGCAGCGAGCGCGCGAGCCGCAGCAACATCTTCTCCGGGCCCACCACCTGGGCGAAGTCCTGCAGCGCCGTGCCCAGCCGCGCCTGGATGAACGCCTGCCCGAAGCGCAGGCCCAGCTCGTACTCGGCCTCCTCGCGCTCCAGGTGGGGCAGGGTGGTGGCGGCCAGCAACTGGATGCTCTGCGGCCACACCGCGCAGGGGTAGGCCGTGTGCAGGGGCCGCAGCGCGAAGATGCCCTGCCGCTCCAGCGCCTTCTGCGTGAGCTCCGTCAACGGGGCCGCCGCCGACAGCAGCGTCTCCAGCGCATATCCGAACACCACGGGCTCGCGCCCGGGGGCCCGCGTCAATGCCAGCGCCATGTCTGCTACCTCCATGTGCGGATGAAGGACGTCCATCCAGGTTGGAGCAGCAGACTGCCCGGCCCGGCTGTCCCGGGCGTTGCGCGGGTGTGAAGAAAGGTTAACGCCCGGAGCCCGGGGGCCCGCCCAGGGTGAATCGGGAGGCCAACTCCTGGAGCCGTCCCGCCCGGGCCCGCAGGTCCTCCACCGAGCGGGCGATGCGCTCCACCCCCGACACGGACTCGGCCGAGCGCTCCGACAGCGCCTGGATGCGCTCGGCGATGGCCTCACCGGAGGAGGACTGACGCGCGTTCTGCTCCGCCAGCGCCTCCACGCGCTCGCCCAGCTCCTTCACGCCGGACAACAGCCGCGCCAGCGCCAGCGCCGCGGCGGACGACAGGCCCATGCCCTCGTCCACCTTCGACGTGCCCCGGCGCATCAGCTCCACCGCCGCGGTGGTGTCCGCCTCGTGCTTCGTCAGGAGCACCTGCACCTGGTCCGCCGCCTCGTGCGTGCGCTCCGCCAGCTTGCGCACCTCGCCGGCGACCACCGAGAAGCCCTTGCCGTGCTGGCCCGCGCGCACCGCCTCGATGGCGGTGTTCACCGCGAGCATGCGCGTCTCGTCCGCCACCGCCTGGATGAGCTGGAGCATCCGCGACGTCGCGCGGCCGGAGGCCTGCAGCTCCTCCACCGTGCGCGCCGAGCGCTCCACCACGTCGACAATCTCCACCATCTTCCGCGACGCCTGGTCCACCGCGGCGCCGCCCTCGCGCGCCACCTGCCCGTGGCTCGACGCCGAGCGCGCCGCCACCCGCGCGTCCGCCGCGCCCAGCGAGACATGACGGCTCATCTCCTGGACGGCGCTGGCCGCGCGCTCCAGGGACTCCGCCTGCTCGCGCGTCGTGCGCGACAGCCCGTCCGCCGAGACACGGATGCGCTCCGCGTCCGCCGCCGTGTCACCCGCCGCCCGCGTCAGCGCGCCCACCACCTCGCCCAGCCCCGTCACCATGGTGTTGAACGCGCCGGTGAGCTGGCCCACCTCGTCCTCCGTCCGCGCCTCCACGCGCACGGACAGGTCTCCGCGCGCCACCTGGTGCGCCGCCAGCGCGAGCGCGCGCACGGGCCTCACCACGCGCCGCGAGACGTACACCCCCGCCAGCGCCGCCAGCACCAGCGCCCCGCCCACGGCGATGAGGATGCGCTGGCGCACCGCCGCCACCTCCCGGTCGATGTCCTCCACGTACACGCCCGTGCCCAGCACCCAGCCCCACGGCTCGAAGAGCTTCACATAGCTCTCCTTCGGGATGGGGTCCGGCGAGCCCGGCCGCGTCGCCTCGTAGCCCAGCGCGCCCTCGCCCCGCGCGCGCACCAGCGCGACGATGTCCGAGAACACCGCCCGCCCGCGCACGTCGCGGTAGCCCTTCATGTCCTGCCCCACCATCTTCGGCAGGTGCGGGTGCATGACCAGCCGCGTGTCCAGGTCGTTGACCCAGAAGTACTCCACCTGCGAGTAGCGCAGCGTCGACAGCAGCACGGACGCCTGCCGCTGGGCCTCGTCGCGCGTCAGCGTGCCCTCGCGCTCGCGCGCCTCGTACACCCGGAGGATTCCGTACGCCGTCTCCACCGCCTGCCGCAGGCCGCGCACCCGGTCCGCGTGCAGCTGCGCGCGCAGCTGGGGCAACACGTAGCCCAGGATGGCGACGAGCAGCGGCAGGGCGACCACGCCCATCGCCACACAGAGCTTCACCAGCAGGTTGCGCCGTCCGAGCGCCATCGGCGCGCAAGACTAGTCCTCCCGCCCTCGGCGCGCGCGACTCCCACGGTCGTCCCCCCGTCGATTGCCACCGGTGGTCCCAGGTCTCATCGTCCCCGGCGCACGCCGTGTGTGGCAGGGCGAGCGTCGCGGCCCGCCTGCCTGCCCCGGTCCGCCGCCACACGCGGGCGATGACGGGGCGACGCGTCCGACAGGGGATACAACCTTGCGGGGTGGCCCTGGCGGCAGGACTCCCAGGCACCGTAGGAAAATCGACGCCCGACGTCTCAGGTCGTCCCCTCCCAGGGGCTCTCCCCCCGACTTCGGGGTGCCGGGTTGAGCGTGGAAGACAGCTCTTCCGTCGAGAGAAAGGGGCGGGTAGCGAGGTACTCGGAACCCCGAAAGTCTCCCTCTACAGCGGTGACCCGCTGGGTGAACAACCTGAGGCTGACCCGACAAGTTCTGTCTGTCTGCCTCTATACGTCCTATGCCAGCGGCCAAACGTTTCGGGTCGGTAAGGCATGGACAAGAAACTGGCAACCACCATCGGAGCGGGAGCAAGAGCCGCGCGGTCCCGGCTGGAGCTCACCCAGGCTGACGTGGCCGAGCGCATCGACGTGGCCACGGAGGTGTATGGGCGACTGGAGCGCGGCGGCATGCTTCCCAGCGTGCAGACGCTGCTGAAGCTGTGTCACGAGCTGCATGTCTCCGCGGACGAGCTGTTGGGGCTCGCGTCGCAGGGCGTGCAGCCCTCGCGCGTCAGCGAGTCGTCGTCGTCCCCACCCGAGCGGCCCGAGGTGCGCCGCCTGCTTCGCACCGTGCGTCAGCTCGAGGCCCCCCACGTGAAGCTCCTGGGGCTGGTGGCCAACGCCCTGGGCCGGCGCTGAAGCGCCCCGCCCGAAGCAGTGAAGGGCGCCGGCCCGCGCCCACCCCCGCCTCCCTCACAGATTGGACAGCAGGCGATCCAGCTCGTCGGGCTTCACCGGCTTGACGATGTGCAGGTCGAACCCCGCCTCGAGCGCGCGGTCATGTCCCTCCGGCCCGCCGTAGCCGGTAATCGCCACCAGGCGGATGTCGCGGCCGATGCGCATGCGCAGCTCCCGCGCCACCCGGTAGCCGTCCAGCCCCGGCAGGCCGATGTCCACCAGCGCCAGCTCCGGCGGCTTCCTCACCGCCAGCTCCACGCCCTGCAGGCCGTCCGGCGCCACCTCGACGTCGTGGCCCCACAGCTCCAACAGCTCGCGCATGGCCTGGCGCGCGTCCGGGTTGTCCTCCACCAGCAGGATGCGCCGGCCCCCGCGCGACACCGTGTTGACGGGCGGCGCCAGCGACACCTCGTGCACGTGCAGGAGCGGCAGCCGCACCACGAACTCGGCGCCCAGGCCGGGGCCGGGGCTCACCGCCTGCACCTGTCCGCCGTGCAGGTGCACCAGCTGGCGCACCAGCGTGAGGCCGATGCCCAGGCCCCCGCGCGTGCGCTCCAGCGAGGTGTCCGCCTGCGCGAACAAATCGAAGATGCGCGGCAGCACGTCCGGAGGGATGCCGATGCCCGTGTCGCGCACGCGCACCACCGCCTGCGCCGTGCCGTCCACGCCCTCCTTCTCCACGCGCAGCGAGATGTGCCCGCTGTCGGTGTACTTGGCCGCGTTGTCGAGCAGGTTGGTGAAGACCTGCTCCAGACGCGTGGCGTCGCCGCTGATGAGCAGCGGCCCCTCCGGCAGCGACACCTCCAGCCCCAGCCCGCGCGCCTCGGTGATGGGGCGGATGACCTGCACCACCTGCAAGAGCACCGCGCGCAAATCCAGCCGGCCCGAGCGCAGCTCCACCTTGCCTCGGGTGATCCGGCTCACGTCCAGGAGGTCATCCACCAGCCGCGCCAGGTGGTTCGTCTGGCGGTGGATGATGCCGCGCATCCGCGCTTCCTTCGTGTCGTCCGTCGGCTTGCGCTCCAGGATGCCGATGGCCGTCATGATGGCGGCGAGCGGGTTGCGCAGCTCGTGCGCGAGCATGGCCAGGAACTCGTCCTTGCGCCGGTCCATCTCCGCCAGCTCGTCCGCGCGCCGGCGCGCCGCCTGCTCCGCGTGCCGCAGCCGCAAGAGCGAGCGCACCGTGGCGATGAGCTCCGAGGACTCGAAGGGCTGGGTGAGGTACGCGTCCGCGCCGCCGTCCAGGCCGCGGGCCTTCTTGTCGGACGTGACGAAGGTGGCGGACGTGTGCATCACCGCGATGGCGGCGGTGTCCGGGTTGGCGCGCAGCCGCGCGCAGACCTCGTAGCCGCTGATGTCCGGCAGCTTCACGTCGAGGACGACGACGTCCGGGCGGTGCTGCTCGGCCATGAGCAGCGCGGACATGCCGGTGGCCGCCTCGATGACGTGGTAGCCCGCCATCTCGAGGATGCGGTTGACCAGGTATCGGTTGGCGTCGTCGTCGTTGACGTTGAGGACGGTGGCCAGTCGAGGTTCAACCACGGCGCCCCTCCTGTGGGGTGTGCGAGCCCAGGCCCGCCTTGGCCAGCGCGTCGCGGATGCGACTGATGGCCACCTCGCGGCTCAGGGTGTGCTTGGCGAGGATGGCCGCCGTCTCGTTCGCCAGTCGTGCCCGCTCGTCCTCGCGCAGCTCGTGCGAGGTGTGGAGGATGACGGGAATCTCCCGCGTGCGCGGGTCCGCCTTCAGCTCGTCCAGCACGTCGAAGGCGGTGATGTCCGGCAGCACGAAGTCCAGGAAGATGAGCTGTGGCACCTGCTCGCGCGCCAGCCGCACGCCGTCCTTGCCACCGGCGGCCTCCAGCAGCACGTAGGGCATGTCCTTGAGCAGCTGCTTGAGCAGGTAGCGGTGCACGTCGTCGTCGTCGATGATGAGCAGCCGCTCCACGGGGCCGTTGCGCGCCAGCTCCTGGAGCTTCTTCTGCAGGCGGACCTCGTCCACCGGCTTGAGCCAGAACTCGTCCGCGCCCAGGGCGCGCGCCTTCTGCTCGCGGTCCGTCACCGTCACCACGAGGATGGGGATGTCGCGCGTGGCCTCGCCGTTCTTCATCTCCGCCAGGAAGTTCCAGCTCGTCTCGCCCTCCAGCATCACGTCCAGCACCATGGCGGCGGGCCGCACGCGCTGGAGCACCCGGCGCGCGTCGTCCGTGCTGCGCACCGGCAGCACCTGGAAGCCCGAGCGGGCCAGGTACTTCTCGTAGAGGAACAGGGTCTGCCGGTCGTCCTCCAGCACCAGCACCGGCGCGCGGCTGGTGTCCAGGTGCTGGCTGCGCTCGGACAGCCCCGCCATCTCCGACACTTCCATGTGCACGCGCGGCAGGGTGATGGTGAAGGTGGAGCCCTCGCCGGGCGCGCTCTGCAGCGTGAGCGTGCCGCCCAAGAGCTCCACCAGCCGGCGCGCCAGCGGCAGGCCCAGGCCCGTGCCCTTCACCTTGCGCTGCAGGTGGCTGTCGAGCTGGGTGAACTCCTCGAAGATGCGCTCGTGGTCCTCCGGCGCGATGCCGATTCCCGTGTCCTTCACGGTGAAGACCACCGTGTCGCGCGGGCCCGGCGCCGCGCTCACCGTGACGTGGCCGGCCTCGGTGAACTTCAGCGCGTTGGACACCAGGTTGCGCAGGACCTGGCTCAGCCGCGTCTCGTCCGTCTCCAGCTCCAGCGGCGCCTCCGGCTCCACCAGGCGCAGGTCCACGGGCGAGCCCGGCGGCAGCATGGGCTTCATCATGCCGCGCAGCGCGCTGAGCAGGTCGTGCACCACGAAGCGGCTGTGGCGCAGCGTCGTCTTGCCCGCCTCCACCTTGGACAAATCGAGCAGGTCGTTGACCAGCTCGAAGAGCGACTCGGCGGAGTTGCGGATGAACTGGACCTGCTTCTCCTGCTCGGAGGACAGCGGCCCGTTGATGGGGTTGAGCAGCACCTTGGACAGGCCGAGGATGGAGTGCAGCGGCGTGCGGAACTCGTGGCTGACGTTGGCGACGACGCGGCTCTTGATTTCGGCGGCGCGGTGCAGGCCCTCCGCCTTCTCGTCCAGGGCCGCGTGCAGGCTCCTCACGCCGCGGTTGGACTCCTCCAGCTCGCGGTTGAGCCGCATCAGTTCGTCCGCGCGGCGCTTGAGCTCGCGGCGCTGGGTCTCCGCCTCGCGATGCAGCGCGGACAGCTCGCTCATCGTCGTGCTCACCTGCTCCAGCGCGTTGCCGTAGTCCTCCGGCACCAGGCTGCCCACCAGCAGCACGCCGCCCTCGTGCGGGCGCGCGCGGAAGGCGAACGTGGTGGGCGTCTGGCCGCGGCACAGGATGAGCTCCCAGCCGTCCACGCGCTCGTCGCGCGCTTGGATCAACAGCCGGTCCACCTTGTCCTCGGTGCCCTGGGCCGCCAGGGCCCGCAGCGTCTTGCCCGGGACGGCCTCCAGCACGCCCTGGGCGCGCGCGTCCACCCAGGTGAGCACGCCCTCCGCGTCGCACATCATCGCGACCTCGCGGCTCAGCTCGTCCACGGGGGGGCTCTTGTCGGGAGCGGAGAGTCTCATGAGCGGGTCTCCTCCCACGAAACACCCGCGGTGGCGAGCAGCGCGCGCGCCTGCGGATGCCGGCCTCCCAGCACCGCCTTCAACATCCCCAGCACGGTGGGGAAGGCGAGCAGGCCGAAGCCCCGCCGGGGCCAGAAGCCCACGTACCAGCGCACGTGGTCCGCCATCAGCTCGGGCTTGTCCGCGTCCAGCGCGTCCGCCAGATATGAAAGCTGGAGTCTCAGCTCTTCCTCCAATCGGGGGCGGTCCTCCTGGGTGAGGTAGAGGGCCAGCCGGGCAGTGGCGGCACGGGACAGCTCCGCCGCGTCGTCTTGCAGGGTGCGTGAGGGACCTTCCGGGTAGCGCAAGGCTTCCCGGGCGGCGCGCACATGCTCGTACGGCTCGGTGCCGGGGCCCCACCCCTCGGCCTCCAGCGCGGAGGCCAGCCCGGCGAAGTTCGCGTCGAGATGGAAGGTGGACATTCCCCGCGACACCAGCAAGGTGCGCAGCCAGCGCGCATAGCCCTCCATCACCGAGGGGCGCTGCTCGTCGAGGGATTGCACAAGGTAGCGCACATGGAAGCGCGCATCCTCGTCGCCGAAGCGGCGCGCGCGCTCGGGGCCGTAGCGCGCTTCCCAGAAGGGGTCTTGATACATCGGTTCGACGGAGGCCTGGGCGATGGCGTCAGCGCGCGCAGCCAACTGGCGACTGGGTTTCTCCATGCGTTTTCCTCAAACTCCCAGCGTGCGGCACGCGGACGAGACGAGCTCGCGCGCGTCCTTGCCGTGGAAGGTCACGTCGAGCTCCTTCTCCAGGCCGGGGGCCCATCGGAAGGCGTGTCCGCCGACGGCGATGGGAAGGTGGGGGGCGACTTCTCTGGCGGCTTCCACCGCGCGGCGCAGCGCGGGCAGGTGGTACGACATCGTGACGGACAAGGCGAGCAGGTGCGGCGTCTGCTCGCGCAGCATGCGCGCCAGGTGCTCGGGGGGGACGTTGGCGCCCAGGAAGCGCACGTCGAAGCCCGCCATCTCCAGGAAGTCACTGGCCATGCGCGCGCCGACTTCGTGCAGCTCCCCCTCCACGCACGACACCATGACGACCTTGCCGTTGGGCGGGTCGCGGGGCAGGTGGCGGTAGAGGTGGGCCAGGGCGAGCTGCGAGACGGCGGTGGCCAGGTGCTCCTGGGCCACGGAGATGACGTTCTCCTGCCACATCCGGCCAATCTCGTACTGGGCCTGCTGGATGACCTCCAGGTGGATGAGCTGCAGGGGGATGCCCCGCAGCAGACCGTCATCCACCAGCAGGCGCAGGGCTTCCTGTCGGTTGCCCGCGAGCTGCGCCGCCAGGTAGCGCGTCCTGAGCTGGGTGAGGGCGTCTTCGGTCACAGGGGGCGCGAGCTGCCGGGGGCGTCGAGTTTCGGAAAGTAGTGACGGGAACCTGCCTCGATACAGTCGAGTACACGCGGGCGGGGGTGTTTTCATCGACAACCTGACACTGAACGCTCGGGAAGACGAGCGCTCGTGAAGCCGCCCGCCCTGTAGATTTTGCAGGTGGCGCGGGCCCATCGGGCTTCGCCGGCGGGGGGAATCGGGATAGGGAAACCGGAGCGCGAAGAGGCCGGTGACACTTTCGCAAGGCACTGGTGTTCCCTTTCGCGGAACGAGGGAGGCGCGACGCCGGTGTCTATCGATGTGGAGGCCTACTACCGCCGCTACGGCCCCCAGGTGCTCCGGCGCTGCCGCTTCCTCCTGCGTGACGAGGAGAAGGCCGTGGACGCCATGCACGACGTGTTCGTGCAGCTCTTGCGCTACCAGGGGGCGCTGAAGGACGCCGCTCCCTCCAGCCTGCTGCACCGCATCTCCACCACCGTGTGCCTCAACCGCCTGCGCGGCGCCCGGCGCCGCCCGGAGGACCGCGAGGACGAGCTGGTGCTGCAGATCGCCTCCGCGGACGACACCGAGTCGCGCGCGAGCGCGCGGGGCATGCTGGACCGGCTGTTCGGACGGGTGCCCGCGTCCAGCCGCGACATCGCGGTGCTGCACCTGGTGGATGGGATGACACTGGAGGAGACGGCGCGCGAGGTGGGCCTGTCCGTGTCCGGTGTGCGCAAGCGCCTGCGCGCGCTGACGTCCGTGTTGCAGGAGCTCGAGCTGGAGGCCGCATGACTTCCCCCCAACGCACCCCGGACTGGCTGCTGGAGCGAATCCTGCTGGGCGAGCTCCCCCCGGAGGAGCTGGCCGCCGCGCGCGCGCGGCTGGAGTCGGAGCCGGAGGGCCTGGCGCGCCTGGCCGCGCTGGAGGCCGACACGCGCGCCACTTTGGAGCGGCTGCCCGCCGAGCGCGTGACCCGCGAGGTGGATGCGCGATTTCGCCGGGGCGCCGGGCGTCGTGCGACTCGTCCCGCGTGGCTGACGCCCGCGATGGGGCTGGTGCCGGTGCTGGCGGCGCTCGCGCTGTTCATGGTGGTGAAGCCCGCGTCCCGGCCCTCGGATGGCGTGGAGGCGCCGGTGGCGGGGTGGGACACGGAGACCACGCGCTCCAAGGGCCTGAAGCCGAAGCTGGAGGTGCACCGCCAGCGGGGGCAGGCGGACGAGGCGCTCCAGGACGGCGCGCGCGCGGCGCCGGGAGACGTGGTGCAGCTGGCGTACGTGGCGGCGGGTCGGGCGCACGGCGTCATCCTCTCCGTGGACGGGCGGGGCGCCGTCACGCTGCACGCGCCGGAGCACGGGGCCCGGGCCGCGGCGTTGTCCCCCTCCGGCACACAGCGGCTGCCGGGGGCCTACGAGCTGGATGACGCGCCAGGCTTCGAGCGCTTCTTCCTGGTGACGTCCGACGCGCCCTTCGAGGTGGAACCCGTGGTGGAGGCGGCCCGGCGACTGGCGGCGTCGGCCGGGGCCGACACCGCGTCGCTCATGTTGCCCGAGGGCTTGACGCAGGTGTCCTTCACCCTTCAAAAGAAGGAGTGATGAAACCCCGAGCCCTTCTCGCACTGTGGCTGTGGGCGGGGGCGGCGGTCGCCGATGTCAGGGCGGCGCGCCCCCTCGCGATGGAGGAGGGTGAAGGTGCGTTCGCGCAGTCGGCGGACCCGGGCCCCGAGCCCGAGCGTCGCGGGCTGCGCAAGGGCAACGTCCACATGGAGCTGTGGTCGAGCGACATCCAGCTCGCCAACCTCGCGGTGAAGCTGGGCGGTGGCCCCTTCTACCTGACGCTGCTGGCGGGCATCGAGCCGGGCAGCCGCGACGAGGCCCGCTTCAACTTCGGCCTGGGCGTGGGCGGGCACATCGTGCTGTCGCACCGCTTCTGGCTGGACCTGGACGTGACGGGCGGCGCGGTGCAGCCGGTGCAGAAGCCGCTCGAGGGCGACGGCGGCAACGTGCTGGGCCAGCTGCGCCTGATGCTGGGCGTCCAGGTGATGCCGCGCTTCGCGGTGTTCGTCGGCCCCACGTACAACGCGTGGCTCGTGTGGGGACAGCCGGACTTCGCGTCGGTGACGCGCATGTCCGTGCGCGAGAGCCACCCGAAGGCCGACAAGCGCTTGCAGCACTGGCCCGGCCTCCAGCTGGGACTGCACTTCTAGTCGGGCTACTCCACCTTGCTGGCGCGCAGCACCGTGGCGTCGCCCGCGGGGCCCGCCTTGGCGCGCGTCTCCAGCGTGGCGCGGATGCGCAGCCCGCCGCTGGTGGTCTGCTGCATGAGCGACTCCATCTGCTGCTCGTTGCCGCCCGTCACCGCCGTCAGGTCCAGCTCGTGGACGGGAATCGCGTCCATGCCCGGCTTGTCCGCCAGCACCGCGTTGTACGAGGGGCACGGCGGCGCGATGCACCGGATGCCGCTGTCCGTGACGATGTAGACGGCGCTCTCACCCGGCTTGGCCTCGCCGCCGTTGGCGTTGGAGGGGGGCGGGGCGACAGGGGTGCCGCTGCGGTCATTGTCGGGGGCGGCGTTCTCCGCGGCCGGGCGGGTGTCGCCCGGGGGGGGCGTACCCGGCTCGCCCGTGGCCGACGACGAGGAGGCGGACGGCTTGCTGCAGCCGGCGGCGAAGCCCAGCGCGAGGGCGGCGAGCAACAGCGGGCGGACGTTCATGGGAAGGCTCCGGAAGGCGGGAAGGCACCCAGTGTCCATCGCCCCCGGCGATTGGGCCAGTCTCCCGTTCACCCGGCTGACTGGCGGTCAATTGGACTGCCCGTGGCTGAATGCCCGTACAGGGCGGGTAGGGTGGCTGATGTGCTTCAGTTGACGTCCTGGCGCTCGTGTCCAGAGTGCTTCTGGCGCGTTGACCCGCCTGGACTCACGGGCTACATCGACCGCCTGATCGGCTCCCTCTGGGGGGCCGGGATTCAAGGACGACCTCCGATGGAATTCCGCATCGCCGCCGACGAGCTGAAGAAGGCCCTCTACCGCGCCCAGGGCATCGTGGAGCGCAAGACGACGATGCCCATCCTGGCCAACGTGCTCGTCAACGCGACGAAGGGCGGCATCACCGTCACCGCGTTCGACCTGGACATCGGCATCGTGTCCGAGCACCCCGCCGAGGTCATCAAGACGGGCGCCGTCACGCTGAGCGCCAAGTACGTCTTCGACATCGTGCAGAACCTGCCGGACGCGCAGGTGACGCTCAAGAAGCTGGCGAACAACTACGTGGACATCGCCAGCGGCTCCGCCCACTTCAAGATTGTCGGCATGGCGGCGGAGGAGTACCCGAAGCTGCCCAAGGAGGAGAATGCCCCGCTGGTTCAGGTGGGCGGCAACACCCTCCTGGAGATGATCAAGAAGACCCAGTTCGCCATCTCCAGCGACGAGACGCGCTACATCCTGAACGGCGTCTTCTTCGAGCCGCAGGCCAGCGGCAAGGTCCGCATGGTGGCCACGGACGGTCACCGGCTGTCGCTCATCGAGCGGGAGCTGACGGGGGACTTCAAGCTCAAGAGCGGCGTCATCATCCCGCGCAAGGGGTTGATGGAGTTGAAGCGCCTGTTGGACGAGGCGCCGGACGCGGAGTGCCACCTGGGGTTCGCGGAGAACTCGGCGCTCTTCAAGAAGCCGGGCCTGACGATGGTGATGCGGCTCATCGACGGGCAGTTCCCGGAGTACCAGCGGGTGATTCCGAAGGAGGGGGAGAAGGTCGTCCTCGTTCCCAAGGTGCGGCTCCTGGAGGGGCTCAAGCGCATCGCGCTGTTGTCCGCGGACAAGAGCAACGCGGTGCGAATCGGGCTGGCGGAGAACAAGCTCATCATCACCGCGAGCAACCCGGACCTGGGCGAGGCGCGCGACGAGGTGGAGCTGGCGTACCAGGGCAAGGACATCACGGTGGGCTTCAACGCGCGCTACCTGATGGACGTGCTCGCGGTGACGGACACGGACGAGGTGAGCTTCGAGCTGGGTGACGAGCACAGCCCGGGCGTGCTGCACGCGCCGGGGGACCGCACGTTCACCGCGGTGGTCATGCCGATGCGCGTCTGAGTCGGCCACGGCCGGCGTCTCGCCGTGCGAGCCCATGCGTGCTCCGCCTTCGGGGTGGGGTCGCATGGGCTTTTTCGTGGGCGCGAGGGCGGGGTGCTCGCGCGGAGGTGCGTGCGGGTTCGAGCCGCGCTCGTCCGGCGTGAGAGGACGCGGACTGCTCCGCGCTTGCTTGGGCGAGGAGTCCGAGATTGAGAGCGGCTCGTCCGGCGTGGTGCGCGACGAGAGGGCGTGCTCCACACGCGCACTTGGGCGGGAGGCCTCGCCCGAGCGCGGCGCGCCGGATGCCTCATTCTGGACGGGGAACGCGCGGGGCGCGCACTCGGGAGGGCGGGGCGCGGTCCCGGGTGACACATCGTGCACGCTCTTCCGAGGAGAGAGGGGCCGGGGGGCCTGCGAGATGAGGGCCGCGCTTTTATAGTGAGGCCGTGGCCACGCACCCGGACGACCTGCGCGCACGACTGGAGGACCGCGCGGACCTCCTGGAGGCCACGCGCCTGCGCTACGTCGCCCTGCGCGGCATGTTGGATGCCTTCTTCTGGAAGGACCGGGTGCGCGCGCACTTCGAGCTGCTGCGCGAGGTGGCGCAGGTGCAGCCCGAGGTGGACGCCACGCTCGCCGCGCTCCAGCGTCGCGCCGCCGCCGAGAGCTGGCCGCGCGACGCCGCGCCCATGAAGTTGATGGCGGAGGTGACACGGCTGCGGGACGCCGTGCGGCAGGTGGCCCGGAAGCGGCTGCCGGAGGCGGAGCGCTCGTCGTCCCTGGGCGAGATGTTGCTGCGGCTCGAGGAGGTGGTGCTGGAGGCGGGGCCGCTGCTGGGCCGACGCACGTGGGCGCGGGCCATCGAGTTGTTGCCCCGGAACCTCCCGGAGCTGCGCGCCGCGTGTGCCGCGGCCGAGGTGTTCGAGCGTGTGTTCAAGCGGCCCACGCGGCCGGGGGCCCTGCCGTTCAGTGAGGCGGAGGCGGATGAGCTGCGCCGTGCCCTGCCGCTCGCGGAGTCCGCGCTGGGGGCGCTGTGGGCGCGGCTGGAGCACTTCGACACGAGCGGGCGGGTGAAGGAGTTCCTGTCGCGCCGGGCCTCGCGCACGCCGCTGCATGCGCCTCGGAGCGGGCCGGAGCTGGTGCTGCATGCGGCGTTCTGGCACGGCGTGGCGCGAGCGAGGTTGCGCGCGTTGCTGGAGGAGCGACTGGCGCCAGTGTCCCCGCTGGAGACGGAGGTGCCCGCGCTGCTGCCGTGGATTGCAGCGCGCGAGGCCGCGTCGGGCGGCGAGGCGAAGCTCAGCGCCGGTGAATCCTTCGACGAGGGACGCGCGGGCCTGTTCGAGCTGGCCGCGGAGCTGGCGTCGCTGTCGCACGAGCGCCCCACGGGCGCGTGGAACGAGGAGGCCGCGTGGACGCGGCTGTGGAGCGCGGCGCAGCGAGCACGTGACGAGGGCGGCGCGGACGTGGAGCGACTGCGCGATGCCCTGCGCCTGTTCGTCATCCTGCGCGGCACGGAGCAGACACCGGCCCGACTGTTCTCTCCGTCCCGCGCGTCACCGCGTGCCTCGGAGGAGCCGGGGCGCGATGTGCGGGACATGAAGGACCTGCCCGCGCTCGTCCAGGCCGCGAGGCACGCAGCCACTCGGCGCGGCTGAGTGTCGAGCCTGGATGAGGACGAGCGTGCGCCGTGGTGCTCGTCGATGCGCGCGCCACGTCGCGATGTTCTCGTCGGTGCGCGCCACGTCGCGATGTGCACGTCGGTGCGCGTGCCCCGCCGCGATGTGCTCGTCGATGCGCGCGCCCCGCCGCGATGTGCTCGTCGATGCGCGCGCCACGCCGCGATGTTCTCGTCGGTGCGCGCCACGTCGCGATGTTCTCGTCGGTGCGCGCCACGTCGCGATGTTCTCGTCGGTGCGCGCCACGTCGCGATGTTCTCGTCGGTGCGCGCCAAGTCGCGATGTGCACGTCGGTGCGCGTGCCCCGCCGCGATGTGCTCGTCGATGCGCGCGCCACGCCGCGATGTGCTCGTCGATGCGCGCGCCGTGCCACGATGCGCGCACGCCGCCGCGATGTGCTCGTCGATGCGCGCGCCACGCCGCGATGCGCGTGTCGTTGCGCGATTCCACCTGCGCATGGGCCTCCCGCGCGGCGAGCGCGAGAGGCCCGTACCCTCACGCCTCCGCGGAGCGATTCGAGACCAGCGGCATCAACCGCGAGGCGAGCGCCGCCACCAGCGCGTCCTCCGCGAACGCCGCCGCCATGCTCGGCACCCGGAACCGGGTCGTGGCCAGCTTGCGCAGCGAATAGAACGTCCACGTCGAAGCCGCCGCCGCGAGCCCACCCAGCGCCGCCGCGAGCACCCTGCGCTTTCGCGGCTGCCCCGCCACCGACGTCGCCGCGGCCACCGCCCCCATGAAGATGCGCCCCGTCATCGGCACCAGCTTCACGCGCGCGGGCGTCGTCGGCAGCTTGTCCCCCACCAGCTCACCCAGCGTCAGCACCTCCAGCACCCGAGGCACCCAGGGCTTCGACAGCGCGACCGACAGCGGGTCCGTCCTCGGCTCCGGAGACTCCGCCAGCCGATGGCTCACCAGCGCCGGCGCGCTCATGCTCCGCATCCCCGCCATCACTCCCAGCCCGACGGGCGTCAACCAGTGTCCTCGTTGCACGGCTTCCACCTCCTCCTCGAGTTGTGACTTCAGTCGCCCAGGCGCCCGCTGCGCGAAGAAGCGCACCGGCCCCAGCTCCTCCAGCTCATGGCCGGAGTGGTCCACCTTGCCCTGCTCCGCGGGCCGCCCCGCCAGCTCTGGGTGATGCAACGTCAAGGCGCGCAGGCGCGCATGCGTGAGCCGATGCCACGCGCGCTGATAACGCCGCCCCACCACCGTGAAGCCCACACGGCTCCACCAGTTGGGGAACCTCCCGGGCCGCCACGCCGCCTCGATGTGGAAGCGCACCTCGCCCGTCTCGTGGCTCTTGCGCAGCAGGAACCACTCGCGCCCCTCCTCGATGTGCCCGTCCAGCGTCTCGAAGCTGAAGCCGAACACGCTGCACGTCCCGCCCTGCTCCTCGCGAGTGTCCCCCACCCGCACGGCGCACAGGAAGCGCAGCCGCTGCGCCAGCGACTTCAGCTCCAACACCACCGTGCGCCCATGCAGCGGCGAGTCCGCGTTGAAGTGCCACCGCACGATGCGCGGGTCCGAGAAGTCGAACGTCTCCAGCACCCCCTTCGCGCGCGCGAAGAGTCCATCCGCCACGGGCGGCCCCGGCGCCTCATGGCCCAGCGAGGCCACCGAGTGCACCTGGTTCCATCCCCCCTCCAGCGTCATCTCCCCCGACGCGGCCTCGAAGTTGCGAGACAGCGCCCGCGCCGCCGCCAGCCGCGGAGCCAGCTCCTCGTCCGTCCACCCGGAGAGCCATCGCCACTCAATCATCCGCTTCGTCTCCTCGCGCGAGGAACGTGGGACCCGCCGTCACGTCGCCCCCCTCGGGCTCATCCTCCAGCTCCACCGTCTCCGCGTGGATGGCCCCCACCACGCCCTCACCCGTGGACACCGCCACGCGCAGCACGAACTCCGTCCAGGTGTTCGTCTGCATCGCCTCACCCCCCGCCACGAACCCCCAGTAGTGGACGGGCGAGCCCGAGCGCGCGCGGCTGCGGATGTGGAAGAGCACGTCCCCGTACTCGTTGCGGTACGCGCCGAAGGTGATGCGCCCGGCCTCCGGGTGCCCCGGCAGCGTGGCGAGCGTCAGGCTCTGCCGGTCCTTGTGGATGACGCGCACGCCGAACGTCCCCGCGCCCTGGATGTGCACCGTGAGCCCCTCACCTGGCTCCAGCGGCTGCCCCTCGCGCGAGCGGTCCTCCCGCTCGAAGACACACAGCTCGTCCGGCGCCAGCTCCGGGAAGCGCCGGGCCACCCAGTCCACCAGGTCCGACGGCCGGTGATGGCATTGGCGGATGACGGCCCAGTAGTCGCGCTGCAACAGCGGCCCCGCGCCCGCCTTCGGCAGCTGCAGGTCGCCCGCCTCACCGTCTGTCGTGTGTGGTGTGTGGTGCACCCTCTCGCCCTTTGCCAGGTCCGGTCCCACCATGATGGGGACCGCCACGACGGGAGGCATGGGGCCTGCCCGCCCGTGCGGGGCATGGGCGGGCCTGACCGGCCGCCAGGGGAGGGAGCATGAGCCTGGACGTCAACCCCGCGAGCGAAGCCTCGAAGCACGACTACGAGGCACCGCCCGTCGTTCGCGCCGAGCACGCCGACAGCTCGTTCACCCGCCTGCTCGAGCAGCAGACGGCCAAGATACCCTCCCACGTCTTCCTGTTCGCCAGCCTCTGCTCGATGGGCGTGTCCCTGGGCTTCGAGCTGACGGGGCGCACCCAGCCCGCGCGCTTCGTCGGCTCCTGGGTGTCACCCCTGCTGGTGATGGGCGTCTACAACAAGCTGGTGAAGCTGCTCGGCTCGCGCTGACGGCCCGGCCAGGTCACTCCACGACGTCCACCGTGCCCAGCGGCAGGTCCACGCCGTTGACGCGCACCTCCAGCCGATGCGGCCCCGCGTAGTGGCGGCGCGTGGACAGCTGCGCCAGCGACACGCGCTTGCCCACCTCCTCCTCCTGGCCCGCGCCCAGCACCAGCTCGCGCACCTTGAAGACCTTGGGCTGCGGCGCCTCGCCCCGCGACTTGAAGAAGTGCACCGCCAGGTCCACCACCAGCGACTGTTCCTTCCGGGAGCGGTTGGCCACCACGAAGCGCACGTCCATGGCGCCGCCCAGCTTCGCGCGCCGGGGCAGCTGCGTGGGGCGCACCTCGATGCCGGAGGGCTTGCCCGCGCCCACCACCTCCAGCGCGGAGGGCTCGCCGCGCTTGATGGCGAAGCGCAGCGCGTGGCGCACCAGCCACTCGCGCTCCGGCGTGGCGTCCTTCATCCACCGCTTCGCCACCTTCACCAGCACGTCCGGGTGGTCCTTGCCGATGTCGTTGAGGTTGTTGGCCACCGAGCGGCGCACGTACAGCTCCGGGTCGTCCTTGAGCAGCTCCAACAACCCCAGCACCGGCGTCGGGTCCTCCTGGAACGCGCGCAGCCGGGAGCCCCACGGCAGCCTCGGCCGCGTGCCCTCGGAGACGAGCCGCCGCACATGCACGTTCTCGTCCGTGGCCCACTCGGAGAGCCGCGCCAGCGTCTTCTCCGGGTGCTTCTCCAGGAACGGCCGGATGGAGAACTCCGCGGTGAAGCGCTGGGTGAGCGCGTGCTGCGCCCGCATGGACTCCTCGAAGTGCCCCAACCCGTACTCCGCCACGAAGGTGGTGTGGGGCAGGTAGAAGAAGACCTCCATGCCGCCCACCCGGTCCACCTCCCGCACCGGCCCCAGGGAGCGCAGCAGCACCTGCACCGCCTGGGGATAGTCGTCCGGCAGCGAGCGCCGCATGGCCAGACACAGGTGCCGGGCCCGGCCCACCAGCTCGTGCGCCTCCAGGCCCTCTCGGGCCTCGCGCAGGAACGTGTCGATTGGGAACGCGGGGTGCGCGCGGTGCAGCGAGGTGCCCAGCCGCTCCACCAGCCGCGCGTCGAAGAAGGTCTTGAGAGGCTCCGCCATGATGGGTCCACCAAACCCTGTCAGGACGTGGTCCACAAGACGTGTCCTACCTTTCGGCGCTGCCAGGAATGACAGTCTTCTGCTAGTCGTACGCTCCGTGCCGACACGCAAAGGCCGCGGCTCTCGGGGTGGGAAGCAGCGCAAGCAGACGGGCCGCATGGCCGGTGTGGACGACGTCGTGCGCCCGCCCCAGCCCGCGCTTCGCGAACAGCTCTCCTTCGTGACGGACCCGCTGGCGCTCCTGGAGGGCTTGTTCCTCCACTCGCCCGTGCCCTACGCCATCTTCGACGTGGAGGGGCACTGCCGGCTGAGCAACCCGGCGTACCGGGCGATGTTCGGCTCGGTGCCGCCGCCCGAGTACAGCCTCTTTCGCGACGAGCTGGTGGCGAAGCTGGGGCTGGATGTCCTCCTGCGCCGGGCCTTCGCGGGCGAGACGGTGCAGACGCCGGTCATCTGGTACGACGTGAAGGAGCTGCGGCACATCGACGTGAAGGACGCGCACCGCATCGCCATCGCGTGTACGTGCTTCCCGCTGTCCGCGTCCGGAGGCGAGGTGCGCCACATCGCCCTGGCCTACAAGGACGTGACGGCGGAGCTGGCCGCGCGCGAGGCGGAGCAACTGGAGAGGAGCCGGCTCTACCAGCTGCTCACGCAGTCGCCCGTGGCCATCAACCTCCTGCGCGGCCCGGAGCTGCGGTTCGAGTTCGCCAACCCGCTGCTGCAGAAGCTGATGGGCGGCCGCGCGCTGGTGGGCCGCGCGCTCCTGGAGGCGATTCCAGACATCTCCCCGGAGCTGGTGAGCCTGTACCTGGGCGTGCTGGAGACGGGCGAGCCGGTGGCGGCGCACGAGTACCCGCTGGCCATCGACTACGCGGGCCAGGGCCAGGTGGAGACGCGCTACTGGAACATGCTCTACGAGCCCTTGCGCGACGAGCGGGGGCGGGTGGACGGGCTGGTGACGTTCGCCTTCGAGGTGACCGAGCAGGTGCTCGCCCGGCACGCGGTGGAGAACCAGCAGCGCTGGTTGGAGGCGGTGCTGGACTCCATGCCCCTGCCGGTGGTGATGGCGGAGCCGGGCACGGGCAACCTCGTCTTCTCCAACGCGGCGGCGGACCGGCTGCATGGCCAGCACATCCCCACGCGCGTGCCCGCGTCGGAGTACGGCGCGCTGTTCCACGTCACGGACCTGCAGGGGCGCAGGCTCACGGGCGACGAGCTGCCGTCCTCGCGCGCGGCCCGGGGGGAGAAGCTGGAGGGCATGGAGGCGGTGTGGCACACGAGCGCGGGGGAGGTCGTGTTGAGCATCTCCTCGGAGATGCTGCCCGCGATGCATGGCCACCCCGCGGTGACGCTCCTGCCCTTCCTGGACATCACCCGGCTGAAGACGGTGGAGCAGCGGCTGCAGGAGGCCATCCGCGCGCGCGACGAGTTCCTCTCCGTGGCGAGCCACGAGCTGAAGACGCCGCTGACGGTGCTGAGCCTCCGGCTGCAGGCCTTCGCGCGCGCGACGCTGTCGGACCCGGAGTCCCCCTGGGCGCTGCGCCACGGCCGCGAGGTGCAGGGGATGCTTCGGCAGGTGATGCGGCTGGCGGACCTGGTCAATGGCCTCCTGGACGTGTCGCGCATCGGCACGGGGCGGCTGCGATTGGAGCTGGAGCAGGTGGACCTGCGCGCGCTGGTGCAGGAGGTGGTGGCGCGCTTCCAGCCGGAGGCCGAGCGCGCGGAGTGTCAGGTGGAGCTGGAGGGCGGGCCGCCCGCGGTGGGGACGTGGGACCGGATGCGGCTGGAGCAGGTGGTCACCAACCTGGTGTCCAACGCGCTGAAGTACGGCGCGGGGCGGCCCGTGCGGCTGCGCGTGGAGGCGGACGCGGGGCTGGCGCGCCTGAGCGTGCGCGACGAGGGCATCGGCATCAGCCGGGATGCCCAGGCGCGCATCTTCCACAAGTTCGAGCGCGCGGTGTCCGAGCGCAACTACGGCGGCCTGGGCCTGGGGCTGTACGTCGCGCGCACGCTGGTGGAGGCCATGCGGGGCGTCATCCGCGTGGACAGCCACCCAGGCGAGGGCTCCACCTTCACCGTGGAGCTCCCGCTCGTCCCCGAGGCGTCCCCCGAAGCGGCCGCCACGGACCTGGCGTCCTGAGTCAGGCGGAGCGCGACTTGACCCGGAGCGTGAGCAGGCCGTCGGCGCGGATGGCCTGCTGGTCGGCGAGCAGCGCGTCCAAATCATCCTGGACGGTGAGGTAGCAGCCGCTCAGCGCCGAGTACCCACCGCTGGCGAGCCGGAGCAGGTTCTTCGCGCCCTGCTCGGCCGACACCGTCCTGCCGGCCTCCTGCTCCGCCAGCACCCACTGCTGGATGGCGCGCCTGGGTGTCCCCTCCTCCTCGGAGATGGCGAGGCCATCGGCGACGAGCCCCGTGCCGACCACCAGGCCCGGATGGTAGGCGAAGAGGGCGACACCCTTGTGGCGCGTCTCGAACGCCAGGTTCTCCGTCAGCTTGATGATGGCGGCCCGGCTGATGGAGTAGGAGGACGCGGTGGGCCAGCGGTAGGCCCCCGCGTGGCTGGTGATGTTGATGATGGTGGTCGTGGAGTCGACCTGGTGGTCGACCCGGTGCCTGAGCACGGCGTGGGTGCAGTAGACGGGCCCCTTCACGTTGATGTCCATGGCCTCCTGCCACTCCTCGAGCGACGTGTTCCAGAAGTAGTCGACGGGGCCCCAGCTGCCCGCGTTGTTCACCAGCACGTCGATGGCACCCTGCCTCTGGTGGATGTCGTCGAACGCGGCCTTGGTGGCCATCGCGTTGGAGATGTCGAAGGCCTGGGTCTGCACCTGGCCTCCCAGCGTCTGGGCGGCCTTGGCCAGCGTCGTGGCGTCGCGGCCGGTGATGGTGACCTTCGCGCCCTGCTCGAGGAAGCTCCGGGCGAAGGCGAGGCCCAGACCCCGGCCTCCGCCAGTGATGACGACTCGCTTGTTCTTCACCATGTGTGTCGTTCCCTTCGGGCGCGGGGGCGCGCGAGGAGGCGCGGCGGTCGGGAGCGTTCCTCCCGGCCGTCAGCGCTGTCTTGTTTGGGGTTGGGTTCCCGGTGGCCCTGCACGGATGTGGAGATTGAATTGCTATGATTTGGGTATGCCTTCAAGGTGTCCTTTGGTTCCATGTCCCGGTAGAATGTTTGTCTTTGGTTGTGGGATGAGCGGGAGGACCCGGCGGGGCACGGGCTGGCCCGCTGGTGTGGAGGGCCTTTGCGGGGGCGGGAGCGGGGAGGCCGCGCGGCCCTGCCTCGGGACCGCGAGATAACCTCCCCTGTCGGCCCCAAGGCGGGTATACGGGGGGCGCCGTGCGCCTCCTCGCACTCCACGTCCAGGACTTCCGCAATCTCGCCCAGGTGTCGCTCACCCCGAGTGCCCACGCCACCATCGCGGTGGGGCAGAACGGGCAGGGCAAGACGAACCTGCTGGAGGCGCTGTACTTCCTCGCCACGCTCAAGCCGCTGCGCGCCGGGCGCCTGTCGGAGCTGGTGCGCTGGGGCACCCAGACGGCCCGCGTGTCCGGCCGCTTCCTGCTCAAGGGGGCCGAGCGTGAAATCGCGGTGGAGGTGGGCGGCGGCACCCGGCAGGCCTTCGTGGACGGCAAGAAGGCCGCGAGCCTGGAGGAGTACTTCGGCGGCGTCTCCGTGGTGGCCTTCACTCCGGACGACCTGGAGGTCGTCAAGGGCGGGCCGGACTCACGGCGCGCCTTCCTGGACCGCGCCGTGTTCAACCGCTTCCCCGCGTACCTGCGCGAGAGCCGCGAGTACGCGCGCGCGCTGAAGAACCGCAACCGCCTCTTGCGCGAGGGCGGCGCGGTGGACCCCGCCTACCTGGACGCCTACGACGAGACCCTGGCCAAGGCCGGCGCGCGCATCTACTCGCGAAGGCGCGCGCTGATGGCGGAGCTGGCGCCACGCGCGCAGGCGACCTTCGCCTCGATTGGCCGCACGGTGGACCCGGCCGTGTATGGCTATCACCCGGCGCACCTGGCCTGTGACTTCGCCGCGGCGGACGAGGCGGTCCTGGCCTCCTCCCTGCGCGAGTCATTGACGGCCCGGATGCGGCGGGACCTGGACCGGGGCTTCACCTCGGTGGGGCCGCACTCGGATGATGTGTCGGTGACGCTGGGAGGCCGCAGCGCCCGGGCCTACGCGAGCCAGGGGCAGCAGCGCGCGCTGGTGCTCGGCTGGAAGATCGCCGAAATCGAGAACCTGGAGTCCTGCACGGGCTTCCTGCCGCTGTTGATGCTGGACGACGTGTCGAGCGAGCTGGACCCGGAGCGCAACGCCTACCTGATGGACTACCTGGCGAGGAGCGGCGCGCAGGTCTTCCTGTCCACCACGGATGGCTCGCTGGTGAGGGGCGCCGCGGCCGAGGACACGCTGTGGCTCTCCGTGCACTCAGGGCAGGTGACGCTCCGCGAAGAGGACGCGCCCCCGGTCGGCTGACGGCGCTTCAGTGCACCGAGCGACGCCGGTGCCAGGGCCAGTGCACGTTCATCCGCCGCGCGGGGTGGTGCTGGTGCACCGGCAGGTCCTCCCGCCGCACGTTGCCGAAGGCGCTGAAGCGGAACTCCGCCCACAGCACGCCGAAGGCCACGGCGAACAGGAACGTCCCCAGGGTGAGCCACCACACCGTGCCCGTGGCGAGTGACACCGTGGCGAGCAGCAGCAGCGCGATGCTCACCCCCAGCGACAGCTCGCGCAGCTTCTTCGACTCGCTGAAGGCCATCCCCATGGAGGCGACCGCGAGCACCAGCAGGGCGACCACCAGGCCGTACGCCGTGCGGGCGTACAGGCCGGCGATGGACAGCAGGAAGAGGCCGAAGCCGAATATCGCGAGTCCGCCGTCCATGGAGCCTCCTGTCGAGGGGTGATGAGGAGAACCTGCGAACGCTCGCGCCAGGTCGTCACTCCCCGGGGCCCGGGCGGGCTGAATCCGACCGGGGACGGGGCGGACGGGCCACCCCTTCTCCCAGGGGGAATGCCACGGCAGTGTTCCGGTATCACGCACCTTGGGCGTGCAACCCGCGAGGTTCAGTGTCCGGTACCCACCATCCAGGGGTGGGAGGAAGGGCGCGGTAGTGGACGTTCCAGTACACGGAATTTCTTGCGGCGGCGGCTGGGCTGTCGCATGACTTGCCCGCAAGGGCCGGACGTAGATGCCGCGAAGAACGGTGCCATGCCGAGGATGACGCTGCTGCTCGTGTTGCTTCTTGCCTCCTGCGTGGGCTGCCGCCGCGTGAGCTTCGAGGACTCCGTGTTGTCCAAGCCCGACGTGCGCTACCGCGTGGGCGAGCTGCCCAAGCACTGGCGCCGCGTGTGGCTGGACGGCAACGACCTGGCCTTCGCCGAGGAGGGCACCGGCCGCGCGCTCTCCATCAACGCCACGTGCGAGGGGCACGACGACCCGCCGCTCCCGGTGCTCACCCGGCACCTGCTGATGGGCTTCACCGAGCGCCAGGAGGTGGCCCAGAGCGTGGTCGCCATGGACGGGCGCGAGGCCTTGCGCAGCCGCTACCTGGCGAAGATGGACGGCGTGCCGGTGGAGCTGGAGCTGGTGGTGCTCAAGAAGGACAACTGCGTGTTCGACTTCTCCTACGTGGCGCCGCCGGGGCTGGCGATGGAGCGCATGGCGGACTTCGACGCGCTGCTGGCGGGCTTCGAGTCGGAGCACGTCGGATGAACGCCTCGACGGAAGCGGACGCGGGCGAGCAGGTGTCGGCCCCGCGCCCCGGGCTCTGGGACAAGGCGAAGGAGCGGCTGGAGTCGCTGGGCGCGATGACGGTGATGACGGGGCAGGTGCTCCAGCGCGTGGTGCGGCCGCCGTTCGACGGCAAGACGCTCATCTTCCACATCGAGTCCTTGGGCGTGCGCTCGCTGCCCATCGCGCTGCTGACGGCGATGTTCGCCGGGCTCGTCATCTCACTGCAGTTCGGCTACTTCCTGGCGCGCTTCGGGGTGCAGTACACGGTGGGGCGCGTGGTCATCCTCACGCTGTTCCGCGAGCTGGCCCCGGTGCTGACGGCGCTGACGGTGGGCGCCAGGCTGGGCAGCGGCATGGCGGCGGAGCTGGGCGCCATGACGGTGACGGAGCAGGTGGACGCCATCCGCGCGCTGGGGGCGGACCCGCTGCGCAAGCTGGTGGTGCCGCGCGTGCTGGCGTGCCTGCTGGTGATGCCGGTGCTCACGGTGTTCGCGGACGTGGTGGGGCTGGTGGCGGGCGCGGTGGTGGTGAACACGCAGTACGCCATCTCCTTCGACCTGTTCTTCCAGGGCGCGCTGGACGCGGTGTTCATGCAGGACTTCGTGTCCGGCGTGTTCAAGGGCGCGGTGTTCGGCTTCATCATCGGCCTGGTGGGGTGCTTCAAGGGGCTGACGGTGGAGGGCGGCACGGAGGGCGTGGGCCGCGCCACCACGCAGACGGTGGCGATTACTTCCGTGGCGGTGTGTCTGGCCGACTTCTTCATCACCAAGGTGACGCTGTACCTGTGACGTGCCATGCCCTTCGCCTCTCGCCACCAGGAAGCGCCCACGTTCGAGTTCCAGCAGCCCACGCCGGGCGAGCAGCTCATCCACTTCCAGCACCTCCAGAAGTCCTTCGGCGCCAAGCGCGTCTATGACGACCTGGAGCTGGACGTGCGGGCAGGGGAGACGCTGGTGGTGCTGGGGGGCTCGGGCACGGGCAAGAGCGTGCTGCTCAAGTGCCTCATCGGGCTGCAGCGGCCGGACGCGGGCCGCATCCTCTTCCAGGGCCGGGACGTGACGGGGTTCTCGGAAGGGCAGTTCATCCCGGTGCGGCGGCACGTGGCGATGGTGTTCCAGGGCGCGGCGCTGTTCGACTCGCTGAGCGTGGGGGAGAACGTGGCGTATCCCCTGCGGGAGCACTACCCGGACATGCCGTTGTCCGAGGTGCGCGACCGGGTGGCGGAGAAGCTGGAGCTGGTGAACCTGCCGGGCACGGAGCGGCTGATGCCGGCGGACCTGTCGGGCGGCATGAAGAAGCGGGTGGGGTTGGCGCGGGCCATCGCCACCAATCCGGAAGTCATCCTCTGGGACGAGCCCACCACGGGGTTGGACCCGGTGACCACGCAGTCCATCAACGCGATGATCAACTCGATGAAGACCAAGCTCGGCAGCACCTCCATCGTCGTGACGCACGACCTGGTGAGCGCGTTCGCGGTGGGGGACCGGATGGCGATGCTGGCCAACAGGCGCATCGTCCAGGTGGGGACGCCGGGCGAGTTCCGGCGCTCGACGGTGCCGGAGGTGCGGGCGTTCCTGGACGCGCGGCGGGTGGAGCTGGAGCCGGAGGCGGCGTCATGAGCCTCTTCACTTCGACGTCGGGCGAGAAGCGGCTGGCGCTGAGGGCGGGGCTGTTCGTGGCCATCGGCCTGGCGGTGGCGGGTGTGGTGGTGTTCTTCATCGGCCAGGAGTCGCGGCTGTTCCAGCGGCAGGTGATGTACCGCGCGTACTTCACCAACGTGCAGGGCCTGAGCGACCAGTCCCCGGTGTGGCTGGGGGGCCTGGAGGTGGGGAAGGTGACGGGCATCTTCTTCTCCCAGGACCCCAACGACCCGAAGCTGGAGGTGCAGCTTCAAGTCTCCGCCCGGTATGCGGACCGCGTGAAGACGGACTCGCTGGCGCAGCTGAGCAGCATGGGGGTGCTCGGGGACAAGGCGGTGGACATCTCGCTGGGCACGCCCACGGCGCCGCCGATTGAGCCGGGCGGGGTGCTGACGTCGTCGACGAGCGGGGACTTGTCCAAGCTCTTGAGCAGCGCGAGCGAGGTGATGGACAACTCGGTGGCCATCAGCAAGTCGCTCCTGAAGACGGTGGAGGCGTACGGGGACCCGAAGCTCGCGGGTGACGTGCAGCGGGGCATGGCGTCGCTCCGGGCGATCCTGGAGCAGGTGCAGAACGGGGACGGGGTGTTGCACGCGCTCATCTACGACAAGGAGGCGGGGCGCGAGGTGCGCGCGCTGATGGCGAACGCGTCGAGCGCGGCGAGGCGGGTGGATGGCGCGGTGGGGCACGTGGAGGCGCTCTTGCGCGAGGTGCGCACGGGTGACGGCACGGCGCACGCGCTCATCTACGGCAACGAGGGCGCCACGGCGCTGCGCGAGCTGGGCGAGGCGGCGGGGCAGCTGGCGGGGCTGATTGAAGACGCGAAGAAGAGCCCGAACGGGGCGGTGCACCAGCTGGTGTACGGGGACGCGAGCGGGATGTTCGCGGACCTGGGCAGCGCGGCGGCGGACCTGAAGCAGATCACCGCCACGGTGGCGAAGGGCGAGGGCACGGTGGGCGGGCTCATCAGCGACCCCACGGTGTACGAGGACCTGCGCGAGGTGCTGGGCAACGTGAAGCGCAACCGCATCTTGCGCGCGCTGGTGCGCTTCTCGCTGAACAACCGCGAGGACCTGGAGCAGATGGGCAAGGTGAAGCGCGTGGAGCCCAAGGCCGAGGCGCCCGCCTCGCCCGCGGGAGAGGCACGGCCGGCCGCCTCCGTCACGGTGGGGGCGCCGGTGACGCCGCCCGCGCCCGGGACGACGCAGACGCCCGCGCCGACGACCGCCGCGGAGTGAGCGTGTTCCGCCTCTCAGCGAGAGGGGAGCTCACGGAACTGGATGTCACGGAGCGCGAGGTCGTTCACGGCCTCGACGAACCGCGCGCTCGCGATGATGACCGTCTTGAACTCCCGCAGCCGGAAGAGGTCCACGTCCTTGGGCAGCGTGTTCGCGTCGAGGACTGAAGCCTCCATGGGATAGCCGTTGCGATGGCTCCCGCAGCGAGGACATGGGGGCCGCCAGTCTGGAGGGCGACAGCTGGGATGGAGCTCGCCTCGCACCTGAATCTCCAACGTGAGCAACTCGAGCGGAGTGGAGGCACCGCGGTGTCGCAGGTTTCCCCGGGCCCCTTGGAGGCCCAGGAGCTTCCGGGACTGGAGTCGCTCCAGCGCCGAGCGTGTCATCCAGGGCTGCCACGGCTCCTGAAAGTAGATGTCGCCGAAGCGCCCTGACGAGCGGGCATCGATGGGCCCCAACTGGGTGCCGGGCTCCAGGGGCGCACCTGCTGGGACTCGTGGACGCAGCAGCGCGTGCAGGCGCTGATACTCCTCCAGGGAAACAGCCTGGAGACTTCGTGGCTCCTCCAGATGCTCCCGCTCGGACCAGTCCGAGAGATCGACCGTGGGGTAGTGCTCGCCCATCCCGCCATGGCCTCCGCACACCGAGCAGTCGATGCTGGGGAGGGTCCATCGACTGACGCCGTCGAGAGTGGCGTTGAAGGTCGGTGCGTCGGAGGGCAGCACTTCGAAGAAGGTCATGCGAGGCTCGGCCATCAGCGAAGGTAGTAGTACGGCACGATGGGGCCCACGAGGTCGTACTTCTGGATGAGCTTTCCGAGATGCTCCCAGACCTCAGGGTACTGCCTCGCGAAGTCCGACCACTCCCGGTTCCAGTCTCCGCCGCGAGGCCCGCTGTGGATGCGCTGATGGATGTTCGCGGGAACCACCATCGTGAAGTCATGCACGTTCAGCCCTCGTGGCGCTCGGGTGAACCACCGTGCGAGGGACTCTGCTTGAGGAAACAGATGGTGCCGCACCCATCCGGGGCCCGAGGGGAGCTCGGGCGGACGATGCTGGGGCTGAGGCGTGTTGTACCAGTCGAAGACGAAGATGGGCCCATTCCCACCGGGGAGTTTCTGGACGTTGCCCCAATGGCGGCGAGGTCCGGAACCAGGGGCCGAGGGCGGGGCGATGGGGCCCCCGCCTCGCGCCAGCAGGCGCCCAGCGTCCTCACATGAGTAGAGCCCACAGTGAGCGCCCGCGTCGCAGACCAGCGTGACGCACCGGTCTGTCTCTCCACAATCCTCACCCTCGATGTGGGCCAGGTGCCGCTGGCTCCCGGAGGACGACTCGGGAGAGGACGCACACGCCATCAACAGGAGCCCGAGGAGCCCCCCGACGTATCGCAAGCTCCTGTGCATGGTGTTCTCTTGAAGTCCTCTGTTCCAGGGTTTTCGTGGAGCGTGGTCAGGTGGGGCGTACCTGTCAAACGATGCCATGCGAGCCAGGCGGCCTCGCTGTCGCTGCGGGCCGCAGCCCCGCATCCTCCGAGACAGGCAACCCGCAGTCCGCGGTTCGACGGGCTCTGGACCGGAGTCGCGGTTGTCTGGGTTCTCGATGTCTTTATCTTGGTGCTCGTGACTGTGTTCACGGCGGAGCGGGCCTTGTCCCGACGTCCCTCCGCCGTGTGAGTTGGCATCCGAGCGCCAGGAGGAAGACGTGCTGCCCGCCGTGAATTTCCCGATGCCTTTTGTCTCGCGCTGCCATCCAGACCTGGAGGCCGCCCGACAGCGCAACCTCGAGTGGGCCCGCGAGGTCGGTCTGGTGGTCAACGAGGCGGACGCCCGCCGTCTCCTCCTCTGGGACATGGCCGGAATCTTCGCCTACTGGCTTCCCCGGGCCTCAAGCGAAGGGCTCGACCTGGCCATCGATACCATCACCGTCGGAGTCTTCCTCGAAGAGCACATGGAAGCCGCCATCGACAAGCCGCCCGAGTTCGTCCGGGATGCTTGCGCGGAGATGTTCGCCGTCATCGAGCCGGGTGGACTCCAGGCTCCGTCCACGGTCCTCTCCGCGGCGTTCGTCAACCTGTGGGCGCGCCTGTGCGAAGGGGCGCCTCTCGAATGGAGGCGACGCGTCGCGCTGCATTGGCGGTGGTTCATCGACGCGTACGTCGAGGAGGCGCGCTGGCGGCGGAGCCGCGTCCCCCAGACGCTGGACGGTTACCTGGAGCTGCGCCGTGCGTCCGGCTTCACCCACGTGATGGTCGACATGTCCGAGCGAGCCAATGGCTTCACGCTCCCCGACAGGGTCCGGGACCTCCCCAACGTGGCGCGAATCATCACCCTGACGGTGGACATCGTCGACGTCATGAACGACGTCTGCTCGCTCGAGAAGGAGCTCGCGCTCGGCGATGTGCACAACACCATCCTCGTCCTCCAACACGAGCGCGGCTGGTCCCAGGAGGCCGCCATCGCGGAGTCCTACGCGATGATGCGGCGCTGGTGCGACGACATCATCCAGCTCCAGGCCCTCATCCCCCAGGACTGTGTCCGGCATGGGCTCTCCCAGGAGGAGACAGACAACCTGCTCCACTTCATCCGCGCCCTGCAGGAGGGCATCGGCGGACAACCGGACTGGTACAGGACCTGTGGACGCTACGAGAACTCCTCGAACCCCAGGGCCGTGGCCGTCGGCACCACGAGCCCGATGCGCCCCCTCCCGGTGACACCCGCGCATCCCTGACACCGCATCCGCCTCCCGGTGCGGGGAACCTGCTGTCCCGCGTGCGGGCGATGTCTGGGTTCAGGTGCGGGCCTTGAGACATCAAACGCCGACGTCTCGTGTCGAAGTGATGTCCAAGAAATTGCCTGCGAGACGTTGTCTGACTGGTTATTGTTTTGAAACCATGTCGCGGCGGCTTGCGAGTGGGTCCCTGGCAAAGAAATACACCGAGGATGAAACCCCATGGGCATCGATATCAGCCGTAGCATCTTTTCGGGTTTCCACCGTCTCTCGCTGGAGGAGCGGTGCGCGCGGGTCGCGGCCGAGCTGGGCCTGAGCGACGCGGAGCTGGCCGCGCTCACCGGAGAGGAGGGGCTGGGCGCGGAGAAGGCGTACTCGATGGTGGAGAACGCGCTGGGCTTCTTCAGCCTGCCGCTGGGGCTGGGGCTCCACCTCCGGGTGAACGGGCGCGCGTACGTGGCGCCGATGGTCATCGAGGAGGCCTCCGTCATCGCGGCCGTCTCGTTCGCCGCGAAGCTCGTCGGCTCGGCGGGAGGTTTCATCGCGGAGGCGGAGCCGTCGCTGATGGTGGGACAGATACAGCTCACCCGCTATGGCGACCCGGAGTCCGCGCGCGCGAGCATCCTCGCCGCGCGCTCGGAGCTGCTGGACCTGGCCAACGCGCTGCAGCCCCAGCTGGTGCGCCGAGGCGGCGGCGCGAAGGACCTGGAGGTCCGTCTCATCGACGCGCCCGAGGGCCCCCTGGGCGAGCCGCTCCTGGTGATGCACTTCCACATCGACACCCAGGAGGCCATGGGCGCCAACCTCATCAACACCATGATGGAGGGCGTGGCGCCGCGCATCGAGGCGCTCACCGGAGGCCGCGTCTTCCTGCGCATCCTCTCCAACCTCGCGGACCGGCGGCTGGCGCGCTCGCGGTGTGTCATCCCCGAGGAGCTGCTCGCCGACTACGGCCTGCCGGGAGCGGACATCGCGGAGGGCATCGTCCAGGCGAGCCGCTTCGCCCAGGCGGACCCCTACCGCGCGGCGACGCACAACAAGGGCATCATGAACGGCATCGACGCCATCGCGCTCGCCACGGGCCAGGACTGGCGCGCCATCGAGGCGGGGGCGCATGCGTACGCGGCTCGCACGGGCCGGTACCTGCCGCTGTCCACGTGGAGGCGGGAGGACGGGAACCTGGTGGGCGAAATCGAGCTGCCGCTCGCGCTGGGCACGGTGGGCGGGCCGCTGCTGGTGCACCCCGGGGTGAAGGCCGCGTTCAAGGTGCTGGGGCATCCCGGAGTCCGGGAGCTGGCGTGCCTGTTCGCCTCGGTGGGCCTGGCGCAGAACCTGGCGGCGGTGCGGGCCCTGGGCTCGGTGGGCATCCAGAAGGGCCACATGGCGTTGCACGCGCGCTCGGTGGCGGTGAGCGCGGGCACGCCGCCCGAGTGGGTGGAGACCGTCGCCGCGCGGCTCGTCCAGCAGGGCGAGGTGAAGGTGGACCGCGCCCGGCGCGTGCTCGGGGAGCTGAAGGGAGGCGTGCTGCCGTTCGTGTCGCCACACAACGAGGACACGTGACGTCCGGAGGAAGCGATGAACGTGGCCGTGAACTTTCCCATGCCCTTCGCGTCCCGCTGCAGTCCGGACCGGGACGCCGCTCGCCAGCGCAACCTCGACTGGGCCCGTGCGTCCGGACTGGTGACCAACGAAATCGACGAGCGCCGCTATGTCTCGTGGGACATCGCCGACCTGGCCGCCCGGTGGCTTCCCCAGGCCTCGGGCGCCGGGCTCGACCTCGCGGTCGATGCCATCGTCGTCGGAACCCTCATCGACGAGCAGTTCGACGGCGCCCGGGACATTCCCCCCGAGCAGGTCCGCGCGGACTGCGAGACCCTGCTCGCCGTCCTCCAGGTGGAGGGGCGGCCCCCGTCTCCCGTCGGCGTCCTCGCCACCGCGCTGGCCGACGTGTGGGCGCGCACCTGCCAGGGCGCTTCGCTCGAGTGGCGGCGGCGCGCGGCACGGCATTGGCGATGGTTCCTCGAGGCGTTTCCCGAGGAGGCCCGGTGGCGGCAGGGCTCCGTGCGCCTGACCCGGGACAGCTATCTCCAGCTGCGGCGCAAGTCCGGTCTCGTCTACATGATGACGGACCTGACGGAGAAGGCGAACGGCTTCGAGACCACCGAGCGGGCGCGACAGGTCCCTGGGGTGCCACGGTTGCTGGACCTGACCGTGGACCTCATCGACACCATGAACGACGTCTGCTCCTTCGAGAAGGAGCGCGCACGCGGTGACGTGCACAACCTCGTGCTGGTCCTGCAGGCCGAGCATGGCGGGGCCTTTGAGGGGGCCCTGGCGGAGACCCATGACAGCATGCGGCGCTGGTGTGAGGAGTTCATCCAGCTTGCCGCCGGCCTCCCGGAGGCCTGCGCCCGGCAGCAGCTGTCCCGCGCGGAGACGGACAACCTGCTTCGTCTCGTCCAGGGACTGGAGGAGAACATCGGTGGTCACCCGGACTGGTATCGGGCCACCCGGCGCTACGCCGGGGTGATTCCCAGGGGAGAGGCCGCGTACGCCAGCGACCTGATGCGCCCCGTGGTCCGGGCCTCGCGTTGACGCTCGCGGCCCCGGGTTCAAGCCGCTGTGCGTCGTGTCGGGTGGTGGCTGGTTGCCCCCGGCGCTCCGTGATAGCGATTGCGCCGTGCCCCGCTCCCGGCTCGCCGTCGCCCTGGAACCGTATCCACTGCGCCACCAGCTCGAGGAGGCGGACTGCGGGCCGGCGTGTCTGGAGATGGTTGCGGCGTATCACGGCGCCACGCACTCGCTCGCCGCGCTCAAGGACCTCTCCCACGTCCAGGCGGTGGGCACCTCGTTGCCGGACCTCGCCAGCGCCGCGGAGAAGGTCGGCTTCAAGGTCCGCGCCTTCCACGTCGACGACCCCACGGACCTCGAGGACGAGGAGGGCCGGGCGCTCCTCCCCGGCATCGCGCACTGGGACGACCACCACTTCGTCGTCCTCTACGCCGTCACCCCGAAGGAGGCCGTCGTCGGGGACCCGGAGCAGGGCCTGCGGCGCATCCCGCGCGCGAAGCTCGGCGAGCACTGGGATGGAATCCTCCTCTCGCTGGAGGCCACCGAGGCCCTCTTCCGTCCCCTCCCCACCGCGCCCGTCACGTCCCGCCGCTTCGGCGCGCTGCGACGCTTCGGACGGGGCCTCTTGCGCTACCGCCTGCTGCTGTTCCAGGTGTTCGTCACCACGCTGCTGCTCCAGGCGCTCGCGCTCGCACAGCCGCTGCTCATCCAGGGGCTCGTGGACAAGGCCGTGGGCGGCCGGGACGTCTCCCTGCTCACCGCCGTGGGCGTGGGGCTGGCGGTGCTGCTCGTCGCGCAGGTCGCCGTGTCGATTGCGCGCGGCGCGGGCCTCTTCCTGTTGTCGCGAGGCTTCTCCGCGCTGCTGCTCGCGCAGTTCTGGCGGCGCCTGTTGTCCCTGCCGGTGGCGTTCTTCGCGCGGCGTCACCGGGGAGACCTGCTCAAGCGCATCGAGGACCACCAGCGCATCCGCCGCATCCTCCAGGGCGCGTCCGTGTCCGTGCTGTTGGACCTGGTGATGCTCGTGGGCTACGGCGCCGTGCTGTTCCTCTACGACCGCGCCGTCTTCGGCCTCTTCGCGGGCGGGGCCGCGGTGTACGCGGTGTGGACGCTCTTGCTGATGCCGCGCCGCACGGTGCTGGACCACCAGCGCTTCCGCGTCGCGGCCGAGGCCAGCCGGCTGGAGCTGCAGATGCTCGGCGGCATCCAGACGCTCAAGGCCTGCGGCGCCGAGCGACAGGCCCGCACGCGCTGGGAGAAGCTCCAGGCCCGCGAGGCCGAGGCCGCGCGCCGCATCTGGCTGCACGACACCGTGCACACCTCCGGCGCGCAGCTGGTCAATCAGGCCGTGTCCATGGGCATCCTCGTCTACGAGGCGCACCTGGTCCTCGAGGGCCGGCTCACGCTGGGGCAGATGGTGGCGACGCTCGCGATTCTCGGCCTCGCGCTCGCGCCCATGCAGAACCTGGTGATGTTCATCCACCAGCTCCAGGACGTGGTCATCTCCCTGCGCCGCGTGGACATCGTCTACGAGTCCACGCCCGAGCTGCGCGACGACACCGCGCAAGGCACCGGCGCCCTCACCCGCGCCCCCGAGCTGCGCCTGGACCACGTCACCTTCCGCTACGGCTCTCCCAACGAGCCGCCCGTGCTGGACGACGTGAGCTTCACGCTGCCCGCGGGGAAGATGACCGCCATCGTCGGCCGCTCCGGCGCGGGCAAGACGACGCTCACCCAGGTGCTCTACGGCCTGTATCGCCCCGAGCAGGGCCGGGTGCTCTACGACGGCCAGCCGCTGGAGACCTTCGACCCGGTGGCGCTGCGCCGCTCGGTGGCCTTCGTCTTCCAGAAAACCGATATCTTCGACGGCACCCTCGCGGAGAACATCGCCCTGGGCGATGACACGCCGGACGCGGAGCGACTGCTGCACGCCGCGCGCACCGCGTGCCTGGATGAGCTGCTCGCGCTGCCCAACGGCCTCAAGACGCGCATCGGCGAAGCGGGCGTGCGGCTGTCCGGTGGCGAGGAGCAGCGGCTCCAGCTCGCGCGCGCCATCTATCGCAATCCGCGCGTGCTCTTCCTCGACGAGGCCACCAGCCACCTGGACGCATCCCTGGAGCGGGCGATCACCGAGGCCCTCCAGCGTGAGGCCGCCGGACGCACGCTCGTCGTCGTGGCCCACCGCCTGTCCACCGTGCGCCGCGCGGACAAGATTGTCGTGCTCGACCAGGGGCGCGTCGTCGAGGAAGGCACCCACGACGAGCTGGTGCTCATCCCCGGCGGCCGCTACCGCGCGCTCGTCGAGAACCAGATGGAGCAGCGATGACGTCCCCCCGTGACGACGAGGACCTGGACGCGGACCCGGCGATGACGGAGGAGCTGCGCGCGGTGATGCACCCGCGTCCCCATCGCCCGCTGCTGTTCACCGCCGCGCTGGTGCTCGTCCTCGGCGCGCTGGCGTGGGGGGCCTCGCGCACCGTGCTCGCCGCGCTGTGGCGATAGCGCGCCTCAGCCGCCCCGCGCGTGCTTCGCCAGCGCCCGCGTGAAGTGCCCGGCCACGTCCGTGCCTCCGCCCGCGTCGAAGCCGAGGAACATGGGCGAGCCGTTGAGCTCCAGGAACTTCAGCTCACCGTCCACGCCCCGCTTGAGGTCCAGCCCCGTCCAGCGCAGGCCGAGCACCTCGCACGCCCTCACGCACTGCCGCGCCACCGCGTCCGGGAGCACCACCTGCTCGATGCGCTCCTCGTTCTGCCGGAAGTCCAGCGCGGAGGTGACGATGTGCAGGCTCGCGATGACCTCGCCATCCAGCACGAAGACGCGGATGTCCTCGCCGGGCAGCAGCTCCTGGAAGGTGACGGGAGACGCGGCCAGCGCCGCGAGCCGCGCGTCCGTGAGGTCCTCCGGCAGGAGCTCCTGCGTCGCGGCCCCGCCCATGACGGGCTTGTAGGCCACGCGTCCGCCCGAGGCGAAGCGGCGCACCGCCTCCGGCTCGTTCGTCCACAGCGTGCGAGGCACCGGCAGCCCCGCGGCCCCGAGCGCGCTCAGCTGCACGGGCTTGTGCAGCCCCCAGTCCGCCGAGGGCGGGTTGTACAGCGGCACCCCCAACCGCTCCCACCGGCCCAGCACCCCCAACAGGAACGTGGCCTTCTCGCGGAACACGGTGAGCGTGGTGCGCCAGTCCTCCGCCATCGCCTCCGAGGCGTCGACCCCGTGCGCCAACGGATGCGTGTGCAGCCCGCGCAGGTACGCCGCGGCGGGGCGCCCCAGCTCGCGCCCGTCCACGCGGATGCCAGCCAGGTCCTCGGTCAGCGACATCCGCGTCTCGTCGGGGAACGTCAGCGTGTCCACCACGACGCTCGCCACACCCAGGGCCTCCAGCCTCCGGCCCACCTCCTGGATGTGGATGTCCTCCCGGGAGCCCACCAGTGCCACCACGCCAGTCGTCATGGACGCGAAGCGAAGCAGATGCTCGGTGGGAGCTCCAGGGACGCGCACCGCGTCAATCGCGCGGGCCGCTGTCCGGCGGCTTCGACTCCTCGCCCACCGCCATCGTCGTCATCGGCTTGGGGCCGCCGGGCTTCCCCGTCCCGGGCGGCTTCGGCGTCTCCCCCAGCTCCGTGATGAACAGCTCCCGCCGACGATGAATGGATTTGCGCGTCATGGTGTGTCCTCCACGGACATTCCAATCCCACCCCCGCCGTCGCACCAGGGGACGGTTTGACTATGAGACAGCTTTTCGTGGAAAATACGTATTCCACGCATTTTCCGAGGAGTCGGGAATGTCCAGCTTCGTTGCGCGTCGCAGTGGCCGTTTCTCCGTGGTCATCGGTGTCCTGGCGTTGCTGTCCGGCTGTTCGAGCGCTCCGGAGTCCCAGCAGCCGGAGCCCACGCCTCCGGCGGCCGAGGAGCAGCCCGGTCAGCAGGCCATCGAGGGTCGCGGCTGCGGCGTGAACCCGACGCACGAGGAGATGGCGGACATGGAGCGCCGCTTCCAGTCGGAGCGCGCGGTGTCTGCCTTCGCGCGTCCGAACGGCTCGGTGAACATCCCCGTCTACTTCCACGTCATCAACAAGGGCACGGGCGTGGCGAACGGCGACATCACCACGGCCATGATTACCAACCAGATTGCGGTGCTGAACGCCGCGTACGCGAACACGCCGTTCAAGTTCACGCTGACGGCGACGGACCGCACGACGAACAGCACCTGGTACAACCTGGGCTCGGGCTCGTCCGCGGAGCGCGCGATGAAGACGGCGCTGCGCAAGGGCGGCAAGAACGCGCTCAACATCTACTCGGCGAACCTGAGCGGCGGCCTGCTCGGCTGGGCGACGTTCCCCTCCAGCTACGCCAGCAACCCGACGATGGACGGCGTGGTGATTCTGTACTCCAGCGTGCCGGGCGGCAGCGCGTCGCCGTACAACCTGGGTGACACGGGCACGCACGAGGTCGGCCACTGGCTGGGCCTGTACCACACGTTCCAGGGCGGCTGCTCCACCACGAACGACTCCGTCAGCGACACGCCGGCGGAGGCCTCGCCCGCGTACGGCTGCCCCACGGGTCGCAACACCTGCTCCGCCGCGGGCAACGACCCCATCACCAACTTCATGGACTACACGGACGACTCCTGCATGAACACGTTCACCACGGGCCAGGCGGCCCGCATGGACTCGCAGGCGCTGACCTACCGCTGAGCGCGGCCCGCTGAAGTCTCGACGCCGGGGCTCTGCATGGGGCTCCGGCGTCGTCGTTTTCAGTGACATCCTGTCGGCACCTGGGCTCCAATCCGCGCCCATGTCCGCGCTCATGTTGAAGGAAGACCGCTTCCTGGATGTGCTCCGCCGTCTCATCGCCCTGACGCCCCGGTTGCAGAACAACCTGGAGGCGGGGCTGGTGCCCCAGGAGCGGCTGGCCGCGCAGGTGGTGCTGGACACGCTGGCCCCGCACATCGCCAGCGGCTTCATCCACGCGGAGGCCCTCGCGTCCCAGGGCAACGAGTCGCGCGTCAGCCTGGTGCTCACCGTGAAGGGCACGGGCGAGGGCGCGGTGGGCTTCGTGGGCGCGCACTTCGACGTGGTCCCCGCGGACCAGGTCGCCGAGGGCTGGGAGCGCAGCCCCTTCGAGCTGTGGGAGGGCCCGGACGGCGTGCTCTACGGGCGCGGCGTCACCGACTGCCTGGGCCACGTCGCGGTGGCCACGGACCTGCTCGCGCAGCTGGCGGAGGCCAACGTGCGCCCGCGCCGCACGCTCAAGGTGGTGCTCATCGCCAACGAGGAGGCGGGGGATTTGCCCGGCCTGGGCCTGAGCTACGTGGCCGAGCAGGGCCGGCTCAAGGACCTGGTGGGCCAGCCGGTGTACTGGCTGGACAGCGCCAACTTCGGCCCCACCGTGGGCACCGCGGGCAACAGCGTGTGGGAGCTGAAGGTGACGGGCGTGGGCGGCCACTCGGGCATGCCGCAGAACTGCGTGAACGCGCTGGAGCTGGCGATGGCCGCGTCGCTGGAGCTGGGCCGCTGGTTCCACGCGCGCTACCCGCCCAACGAGGACGAGAAGCGCTGGGGCTTCCTCGCGACCTCCAGCCTCAAGGCCACCGTGATGGAGGCGGCCAACACCAAGGAGAACAAGATTCCCGGCGACGTGGTGGTGAAGGGCGACGTCCGCCTGACGCCCTTCCACGACATGGCCGAGGTGCGGCGCGCCACCGAGGACTTCGTGCGGGAGCTGGACGCGCGGCTGGAGCGCGGTGAGGTCCCCGCCGGCTGGCCTCGCACGCGCACCGAGGACGGGCGGCGCGGCCGGCTGGCCCTGCGCTTCCAGGGCGGCGGCACCGAGGGCATCGCGTGCCGGCTGGACTCGCCCGGCCTCCAGGCGCTGAAGGACGCGATGAAGGCCGTGCGCGGCGTGGACGCGCAGCCCTTCTCGCTCACCGGCTCGCTGCCCCTGGTGAGGGACCTGCAGCGCCAGGGCTGCGACGTGCAGATAACAGGCTTCGGGGACATGAAGTACTACCACGCGCCGAACGAGCAGGCGCACCTGCAGGACTTCCGGCAGGGGTTCTCCATCCTGTGGGAGCTGCTCGAAAGACTGTGAGTGCGCCCTGGCGGGGCCCACGCTCCCGCCCGTCGTCCCCCGTGCCTATACCGTGACGCCCAACCGCTCGGAGCCCCCGAGCCCCCTGAGGAGTGGTGACGCCGTGAGAGAACTGCTGATGATTCCGGGGCCCGTGGAGTTCGAGGAAGAGGTGCTGCGCGCGCTGGGCGCCCCCTCGCTCAGCCACACGGACCCGGCCTTCATCGTCACCTTCGGCCGGGCGCTGCAGCGGCTGCGCGAGGTGTGCCTCGCCCCTTCCGCGCAGCCCTTCGTCGTCTCCGGCTCCGGCACCCTGGCCATGGAGATGGCCGTGGCCAATCTGGTGGAGCCCGGCGACGCGGCCCTCGTGGTGAACACCGGTTACTTCAGTGACCGGATGGCGAAGATTCTCGAGCGGCACGGCGCGAAGGTGACGCACGTGCGCGCCTCCCCGGGCGACGCGCCCTCGGTGGCGGAGGTGAAGTCCCAGCTGGAGCGCGGCGGCTTCAAGGTGATGACCGTCACGCACGTGGACACGTCCACGGGCGTGCTCGCGCCGGTGGAGGGACTGGTGAAGGCCGCGCGCGCGCTCGGCGTGCTGTCGGTGGTGGACGGCGTCTGCGCCACCGCGGGCGAGGTGTTCCACCAGGACGCGTGGGGCGCGGACGTGTACCTGACGGCGAGCCAGAAGGCGGTGGGCGTGCCGCCCGGCCTCGCGCTCGTCACCGCGAGCCCCCAGGCGATGGCGGCGTGGAAGGGCCGCAAGGCGCCGGTGGCCAGCGTGTACTCGGACTGGGCGGAGTGGCTGCCCATCATGGAGGCGTACGCGGGCGGCAAGCCCTCGTACTTCGCCACGCCGCCCGTCAACCTCGTCAGCGCGCTGGACGTGAGCCTGGGGCAGATTCTGGCCGAGGGCATGGAGGCGCGCTTCGCCCGTCACCAGCGCCTGGCCCGCGCCTTCCGCGCCGCGTGGAGCGCGCTGGGCCTGCGCCTCTTGCCCGTGTCGGAGGCGGTGACGGCGAACACGCTCAGCGCCGTCTACTACCCGGAGGGCGTGGACGCCTCGCTCGTCGGGCGCGTGAAGGCCGAGGGCGTGGTGATTGCCGGCGGGCTCCACCCGGACCTCAAGACGCGCTACTTCCGCGTGGGCCACATGAACCGCGTGGGCCCCGGCGACGTGCTCGTCACCGTGGGCGCCGTGGAGCGCGCCCTGCTCGCCGCCGGTCACCGGGCGGAGGCCGGCGCGGGCCTGCGCGCCGCCGAGTCCGTGCTCGCCGCCCGCTGACCCGGGCGCCGCCCGGGAAGGGCCCTTCCCCGCACCTCCCAGGTCCCCCGCACCCCGAGGGACCTCCAGGCTCGTGGCCTCCGAGACGTCCATGTGCCTGGAATCCGGGCGTTTCGTACGCTGGCGGAACCTGGTCCGGACCCCGGGGCCATCTCGAACCATTCGACAGGGGTAGAAAAATATGAGAGGGTTGGTACCTAGGAAGTGGGGGGAATCCGGCGAACACAGAAAGACCTGAGCAGCGCCGGACGTGTCCCCTGAGCCGAGGCAGTGCGAGCCCCTCGGGGGAGACGACCATGTACGTGAGCATGGATGTGAGCGGTGGTGGCGCGGCGTGGGAGCTGGAGCAGCGTCGGCTGGCCGCGACCGAGGACGACCAGGCGCGCGGGATGTTCTTCCGCGGCGCGCTGCACGTCATCGCGTTCCTGGGCGGAGAGGGCTCCGTCGCGCGGTGCAAGGGCGTGGCGGGCGTGTGGGAAATCAACCCGTTCCAGCTCTACTCGGTGTCGCGCTACCTGCGCATGGTGTCCACGGCGGCGCGGCTGCTGGCGCCCCGGCAGGGCGGCTTCGACGAGGTGCTCGAGCGCATGGGCGCGCAGGCCACGGTGGACTTCCTGGCGTCGCTGTTCGGTCGGGAGCTCCTGGCGGAGTCGGCGGGCAGTCCCCGGCTGCTGCTCGAGTCCCTGGGTGACGCGTACCGCATGGCGGTGAGCTACGGGGAGCGCTACCCGGTGTGGACGGGCGAGCGCAGCGCGCGCTTCATCATGCGCCGCGACTTCATGCCCGCCGCGTACCACGAGGGCGTGCTGCGCGGCGCGCTGGAGGCGGTGGGCGCCCGCGACGTGCGCGTGAGCGGGCGGCAGGTGGCGCTGCTGGACAGCGAGTTCGAGCTGTCCTGGCGGTAGGGCTTCTTCGTCAGCCCGCGTCTCCGACGGCGAGGTCGGGCTCCGCGCCCAGCCCCTCGCCGCCGCCCAGCTCCTCGGTGGAGGCGACGAAGGGGCGGGGCACCACGCGCGAGGCGTCGAGCGCGGGCGCCATCTCCAGGCGCGATTCGACGAGGGCCGTGAGCACCGCGAAGTGCTGCGCGTGGATGCCCTGGATGGAGGCGAGCACGAAGCGCGTGTTCGGCGTCTGGATGGAGGCGAGCACGCGGGTGAAGGCGATGATGGAGCGGCGCTCCTCGTTGGCCGACAGCTTCAGGACGTTGCCGACGGAGGGCTTGAAGCCCGCGGGCGGCGCGTAGGAGACCGTGTCCTCGCGCACGGGGATGGCGCCCAGGTCCGTCATCGTCCGGGCGAGCAGCGCCGCGTGCGCGGCGTGATGCTGCTGGAAGGCCTGCGCCAGCCCGAGCGCGAGCACGGCCAGCTCCCGCTCCGCCTGGGGGCGCGCCGGGTCATCGCGCGCGGCCACGAGGCGCGAGGTGGCCTGGGCGTAGGCCGCGACGAGCGAGTACTCGGCGGCGAGCAGCGTGTTGAGGGCGCCCACCTCCCGGGCGCGCTCGATGGGGTTCACCTCCTGGTTCGGCCGGTACTCCATGGGGGCATCACAGGCCCCGAGCGCGTGGGCGCCCGTGGCGAGGCCCAGGCATTGGAGGACGCGGCGGCGGGCGAGGCGCGGGTTCGCAGTCATGGGGGGCTCCTTCAGCGGGTCACGTCGTAGAAGGGCAGCCCGGTCTCGTCGTCGAGGCCCGCGCCGTCGTCCAGGCTGATGGCCAGCGAGCGCGGAACCCACGCGGCGACGAGGCTCGCGAGCGCGTCCGCGGGCTGGTTCGCGGTGGCCGCGGGCGGGGTGGCGAGGCCGCGCGCGAGCAGGTTCAGCACGACGAAGCGCTGGGAGGCGACCGCGCCGAGGCTCGCGGCGAGCCCTCCGTTGGCGTCGAGCCTCAGGGCGGTCTGCGCCTGGGTGCAGGTGAGCGCGCACGCCTTCTCCAGGTTGGTCAGCAGGTCGAGCGCGTTCTGGAGGCAGGGCGCGAAGTCCTCGGGGAGCCTCGCCGTGCCCGCGCCCACGTCGTCGGTGCCTCGCTGCTGGACGAGCGCGTCCACCAGCCGTTCGGCGTGCTCCGCGTGCTGCTGGCGGAAGCGCGAGAGGAGCGCCTCGAGCAGCCCCCGGAAGGCGAACAGCGCGTCGGTGGCGGGCGCGGCCGCGAGCACGCCGGCCAGGGCGTCATGCGTCGCGACGGCGTCACGCTCGGCGGCGAGCAGCGCGCGCACCACCGGCAGGTCCTCCTTGATGCTTCGCTGGGCGTGGGCGCGCGAGGTGGCCGTGAGCAGGCCCAGCCCCGCGACGGCGGCGGCGTGCCCCAGCGCGGCACGGCGAGAGAGTGCTTCGGTCATGGTGCCCCCCGGCTTCCGTCCGCGCGCGCTGGCGGGCCTCCATGACCCCCTTCGGTCCTCGCGCGGGCGAGGCAAGGAGATGGGGGCGGGCCCTCTCGCGCGCACGTCCTGAAACACGGGGACGGTGTCTCCGAGACAGAGGAGGTCGCACCCTTAGGTCTCGGGGGTGAGGCCCCGTTCGCCCCCGAACGCGTATCGACTCCCAGCACCCGAGAGTCCGCGCGGTCGCTCGTCACCCAGCGCGCTTCACTGCTTCACGAGGAATCCCCAGATGCACACGCCGCCGTTGGCTCGTATTGGCCAATGCTCAACACCGCGCCGACAACACGACACGAGCCTGGGGCGGAGCGCCCGCCTCCCGTCGAGACATGTGACGTATGCGTCGGTGGCGCGAGATAGTCTCGAGGCCGTCGGGTGGTCGGGTCGAGAGAAGGAGGCGAGTGCGTGACTGGGCCGTTGCTGGTGGTGGACGACGACGCGGACCTGCGCGAGGCACTGGAGGAGGTGCTGCGCGACGCGGGCTATTCGGTGACGGGGGCCATCAATGGCAAGCACGCGCTCGACGTCCTCGGGGACATGTCGTCGCTGCCCGTGCTCGTGCTGCTCGACATGATGATGCCCGTGCTGGATGGCGCCGGCTTCGCGCGGGCCATGCGCCAGGTGCCCGCGTGGCGTGACATCCCCGTGCTCGTCTTCTCCGCGTCCGCCAACGCCCGCCAGGTGGCGGAGGAGATTGGCGCGTGTGGACACCTGCGCAAGCCCGTGGACGTGGACACGCTGCTGGACGCCGTGCGCAGACACCAGGCGGCCTGACGTCCCTCCCCCTCCCCGCGCGCAATGCGCGTTTGACGCTGCGCGAGGTGGGCTGGTAAGTGCTCACTTAACAGGCGCGCTCGCCGACGGAGGCCGGATGCATTTCAACCCGCTCACGCTGCTCATCACGCAGCTCATCGTCATCATCGGCGTGTCGAGGTTGATTGGCCGGGGCGCGCGCTGGTTGGGCCAGCCGCTGGTCATCGCGGAGGTGGTGGCGGGCATCGTGCTGGGGCCGTCGCTGTTGGGGTGGCTGGCGCCGGACCTGATGGACGCGCTGTTCCCGGCCAGCTCCATGCCCGTGCTCAAGATGTTGAGCCAGGTGGGCCTGGTGCTGTTCATGTTCCTCATCGGCCTGGAGCTGGACCCGAAGATGCTCAAGGGCCGGGGCCATGCGTCGGTGGCCATCAGCCACACGAGCATCGTGGTGCCCTTCATCCTGGGCGCGGTGGCGGGCGCGCTGTGGCTCTACAAGTCGCTGTCGGACCCGAGCGTGCCGTTCTCCTCGTTCGTGCTCTTCATGGGCGTGGCGATGAGCATCACGGCCTTCCCGGTGCTCGCGCGCATCCTCGCCGAGCGCGGGCTGCTGCAGTCGCGCATCGGCGCCATCGCGATTACGTGCGCCGCGGTGGATGACGTCACGGCGTGGTGCCTGCTGGCCTTCGTGGTGTCCATCGTCCGCGCGGCGAGCCTGGCGGAGGCGGCGCTCACCACGGCGTTCGCGGTGGGCTACATCGCGTTCATGCTGCTGGCGGTGCGGCCGTTCCTCGCCCGGCTGGGCGCGCGCGTGGCCAGCCGCGAGGGCCTGACGCAGAACGTGGTGGCGGGCACGCTGCTGTTGCTGCTCGCGAGCGCGCTCGCCACGGAGCTCATCGGCATCCACGCGCTCTTCGGCGCGTTCCTCTTCGGCGCCGTCATCCCCAAGGAGGGGGGGCTGGCCGAGGCGCTGGTGGAGAAGCTGGAGGACACGGCGGTGGTGCTGCTCCTGCCCCTGTTCTTCGCCTTCAGCGGCCTGCGCACGCAGATTGGCCTGCTCAACACGCCGGAGGCCTGGATGACCTGCGGGGTCATCATCCTGCTGGCCTGTCTGGGCAAGTTCGGCGGCAGCGCGGTGGCGGCGCGGCTGACGGGCATGCGCTGGCGCGAGGCGGGCGCCGTCGGCATCCTGATGAACACGCGCGGGTTGATGGAGCTCATCGTCCTCAACCTGGGCCTGGACCTGGGCGTCATCTCGCCCACGCTCTTCACCATGATGGTCATCATGGCGCTGGTGACCACGTTCATGACCACGCCGCTGCTGCGCCTCATCTACCCGCTGGAGGAGATGGCGCGCGACAAGCTGGAGCTGGCGCCGGCCACGGCCCCGGGCCTGACGCCCTACACGATGCTGATGTGCGTCTCCCATCAGCAGGCCGGGCCGGGCATGGCCACGCTGGCCAAGGCGCTCTCCGGCACGGAGGCCACGCAACTGCACGCCCTGCACCTGGTGCACCCGGAGCGCGTGTCCCTGCGCGAGGCCGAGCCGCGCGCCGGGGCGTCCGAGGAGTCCGCCGAGGGCGAGGGCGCGCTGGCGCCGCTGCTCGGCCGGGCGCGGAGCCTGGGGCTGTCGGTGCGGCCGCTGTCGTTCGTGTCCACGGAGCCCGCGCAGGACATCCGCCGCACGGCCGAGGCCCGGCGCGCGGACCTGGTGCTGCTGGGCTGGCACAAGCCGCTGTTCAGCCAGACGGTGCTGGGCGGCACGGTGCACGAGGTGATGAAGGACGCGGCCGGCGGCACGGTGGCGGTGCTGGTGGACCGGGGCCTGTCCGACGTGAAGCGGGTGCTGGTGCCCTTCATCGGCAGCCGGCATGACCGCGCGGCGCTGAAGCTGGCGCGGCGGCTGATGAAGCAGGCGGGCGCGGACGTCACCGTGCTGCACGTGACGTCCCACGAGAACACCCACGCGCGCGCGCAGGTGGAGGAGCTGTTCCCCGCGGCGGAGGGCTCGGCCGTGCGGCTGAAGGTGGTGCGGCACGAGTCCCCGGAGGACGCGGTGCTCGAGGAGATCCGCCAGGGAGGCTACGACCTGCTGGTGGTGGGCATGGGCGCGCAGTGGGGCCTGGAGGACCGCGTCTTCGGGCTGCACCGCGAGCGCATCATCCGGGACGCGCCGGGCTCGCTGCTCGTGGTGCACGAGTCGGAGCCGGTGACCCAGGCCGTCGCCGCCGCGGACCCGGTCTCCCCTCGGACGGCGGCCTCGAGGAGCTGAGCACACCACCATGCACCTGGGTGCGACGCTGCGACTGTTGCGGGTGGACGCGGGCCTGTCCCTGAGGGACCTGGCAAGGCGCATCGGTGTGTCGAGCGCGTACCTCAGCCGGGTGGAGAACGGCGTGGACGCGCCGCCCACGGTGGAGCGGCTCACGGCGATTGCCCGGGAGCTGGACGTGCCTCCCAGCCTGTTGATGGATGTGGCGAACCGGGTCAGCCCCTACGTGTCCGAGTACCTGGAGGACGTGCCGGGCTCCGGGACGCTCTTCCTGGAGCTGGCGCGGCGTCGGCTGTCGGGGGCGCAGCTGGCCCGGGTGCGCGACTTCCTGGACGCGGAGTTCCCCGTGCGCAGGGGGCCCTCGGACGCGCCGGTGCCGGCGCTGGCGCCGCTCCTGGCGCCCGAGCGGATGGTGCTCCAGCTGTCCTGCGAGGGCTGGGAGGACGTGCTGGACGTGGTGGCGGGGCGGCTGGCGGTGGAGCTGCCCGGCGTGGACGCGCCGCGCCTGGCGGAGAGCCTGCGCCGGCGCGACATCACGTCCTCGTGCGCGGTGGGCGGCGAGGTGGCCGTGCCCCACGTCTTCGTGCCGGGCGCATCCCCCGTGGCGGCCCTGGTGACGCTGGCCAAGGGGCTGGCGGTGGACACGCCCGACGGCCGTCCGCTGCGGCTGGTGGTGGCGGCGGTGGACGGGGAGCTGGGGCGCGTGCGGCTGGTGCGCATGGCGCACGTGGCCCGGCTCGCCGCGCGAGGGCTGTCCGCGCGGCTCGGCGAGGCGCGCCAGCCCTCGCAGGTGTTCGCCATCCTGGAGGAGCTGGAGGCGCTGCGCTGAGGCTTTCTCCTCAAGCGACGCGCGCCCAGTTCACCCAGTCCCCCAGCTCGCGGTAGCCGAGCTTGCGGTACACGCTCCGGCCCTGCTCGGTGGCCTGGAGCACGGAGGCGGCGAGGCCCCGGGCGCGGGCCCCGGAGAGCAGGCCCTTCATCACCTCCGCGGCCAGCCCCCGGCCCCGCGCCTCCGGCAGCGTGACGACCATGTACACGCCCGCGGTGTCGTCCACGTCCAGGCTGAAGCCGCACGCCAGCGCGCGGCCCTGCTCGCGCGCGACCAGCGTGTGCACGGGCAGCCGGGGCGGCTGGTTCCACACGCAGAGGAGGTCGTCCCACTTGCCCCAGACGCGGACGTTGAGCGCCACCATCTCCTCCTGGGATTCGGTCTCCACGAGGGGGAAGGTGGGGCGCTCGTCCGGGATGTCCGCCAGCGCCAGCCCCATGGCGGGCAGCCGGTTGTCGGGGCGATAGCCGTGCGCGCCCAGCAGCCTGGCCCCTTCGTCCTGGCCGGGCAGCACCGCCACGCGCCAGGCGGGGATGCCCTGGCGCCGGTAGAAGTCCTCCAGCGCGGGCAGTCCCTCGGCGAGCGCCTGGGTCGTCCGGAAGCAGGCCTGCTGGAAGTGGGACTCGGCGGGATGGGTCGGCAGGCTGAAGGCATCCAGGCCCGGGGCGCCGAAGTGGCGCAGCATGCCCCGCTCCCGTTGCAGGTGCTTGAAGGCGATGACGTTGGTGAGGAGGCGGTCGTTCAGTTCGGCATCGGTCATGGGACGCCCCCAGCCTAGGGTGCCCGCGCCGGGCGGCGAACATCGCACCGCGCAAAAGCGCGCACCCGTCCTCCAGGACGGGTAGGGTGCGCCCGCACTCATGACGAGCCAGCGCTTCTACGCCTTCGACCCTCGCGTCCCCCGTATCGCGCTCTTCCTGGGCGCCTGCGTGCTGGCGGTATTGACGGCCTGGGCCCTGGCCAACGCCCAGGACGGCGGCGGCGTGCAGGAGCTGGCTCGCGCCGGGGTGAGCGCGGGGCTGATGCTCGCCTTCCTCGTGGCCCTCCACCGGCTGCGCCCGCGCACCGGCTGGGGCGTCACCCTGGACGCGCGCGGCGTGCGCGTGGCCCGCCCCTTCAGCGCCAGCGAGCTGGATTTGCACTGGGGCCAGATTGATTCGGTGCGCCGGCTCGGTCGGCGGGGGAACGTGCTCGGTCTGTTCCTCAAGGAAGAGGGACGGGTGCTCGTCACCCGGCATCTCTTCGCCCGCAAAGCTGTTTTCGAGGAGTTGATCTCCGCGCTGGAGGAGCGCCTGCCGCCGCCGCGGTTCGACGCCTGAACCCCCGCTCCCGGGGCGCCGCCGCCCGAGGGGGCGGCCAAGCGATTTTCACGAATATTTACGCAGCTTTGCGCGGGCTCGTTACTCTTGTTCAGTGTGCCTCTAAATGGTAGGCACAGGCCTTCTGCAAGGCTCCTTTTCCCAAGGACAGCATCACATGGAAAAGACCCCCGCTACTGGCGCCGAGGTCGCTTTGCCGCCCGTGGAGTATGGGACCGATAGCATCACCAAGCTCGAGGGCCTGGAGGCCGTTCGCAAGCGCCCTGGCATGTACATCGGCGACACGATGACCTACGGGCTCCACAAGCTCGTGTACGAGGTCGTCGACAACGCCGTGGACGAGGCGCTCGCGGGCCACTGCACGGACATCGAGGTCGTCATCCACGTGGACGGCTCGCTGAGCGTCCAGGACAACGGGCGCGGCATCCCCGTGGGTCCTCACCCCGACCCCAAGTTCAAGGGCAAGGACACGCTGGAGGTCGTCCTCACGGAGCTGCACGCCGGCAGCAAGTTCGGCAACGGGGCCTACAAGGTCTCCGGCGGACTGCACGGCGTGGGCGTCACGTGCGTGAACTTCCTCTCGGAGTGGTTCAAGGTCCGCGTCCAGCGCGCCGGCAAGGTGTTCGAGCAGGCCTACTCCCGAGGCGTCTCGCAGGGGGCGCCGCAGGAGGTGGGCACCACCGACAAGCGCGGCACGCTCATCGCGTTCAAGCCGGACAGCACCGTGATGGAGACGGTGGACTTCAACTTCGAGACGCTCAGCCAGCGGCTGCGTGAGCTGGCGTTCCTCAACGCGGGGCTGCACATCAGCATCCGCGACGAGCGCACGAACAAGGAGCACGACTTCAAGTTCGACGGAGGCATCTCCTCGTTCGTGGAGTTCCTCAACAAGTCGAAGCAGGTGCTGCACGACAAGCCCATCTCCTTCCAGGTGGAGAAGGACGGCGTGTCGCTCGAGCTGGCCATGCAGTGGAACGACGGCTACGACGAGCGCATCTACACCTTCGCCAACAACATCAACACCCACGAGGGTGGCAGCCACCTGTCCGGCTTCAAGGCCGCGCTGACGCGCACGCTCAACAGCTACGCGGAGAAGGGTGGCCTCTGGAAGGACCTGAAGGAGGCGCCCGCGGGCGAGGACGCGCGCGAGGGCCTGTCCGCGGTCATCTCCGTGAAGCTGCCCAACCCCCAGTTCGAGGGGCAGACGAAGACGAAGCTGGGCAACAGCGAGGTGAAGGGCCTGGTCGAGCAGATGGTCAACGACCAGCTCGCCACCTTCCTGGAAGAGACGCCCATGGTGGGCAAGAAGATCGTCGCCAAGATTGGCGATGCGTGCCGGGCGCGCATCGCGGCGCGCAAGGCGCGTGAGACGGTGCGCCGCAAGGGCGTGCTGGACGGCGGCGGCCTCCCCGGGAAGCTGGCGGACTGCCAGAGCCGCGACCCGCACGAGAGCGAGCTGTACATCGTCGAGGGTGACTCCGCAGGTGGCTCCGCGAAGCAGGGGCGGGACAGGCGCAACCAGGCCATCCTCCCGTTGCGCGGCAAGATTCTGAACGTGGAGAAGGCGCGCTTCGAGAAGATGCTGACGAGCGCCGAAATCGTCACGCTCATCACGGCGCTGGGCACGGGCATCGGGCCGGAGGACTACAACCCGGAGAAGTCGCGCTACCACCGCATCATCCTGATGACGGACGCCGACGTGGACGGCAGCCACATCCGCACGCTGCTGCTGACGTTCTTCTTCCGGCAGATGCCGGAGCTCCTGCAGAAGGGCTACCTCTACATCGCGCAGCCGCCGCTCTACAAAGTCACGCGCAACAAGAAGGACAAGTACGTCAAGGACCAGCGCGCGCTGGACGAGTACCTGCTGGGCATCGCCACGGAGCACGGGCGGGTGCTGACGCCCTCGGGCGAGGTGGGTGGGGCGGACCTGAAGGCGCTGCTCGAGAAGGTGATTACGTACGAGGAGCGGCTGGAGAAGCAGGCGAAGCGGCGCGACGCGCGGGTGGTGGACGCGGTGGTGCAGGGCGCGCGGCTGACGTCGGAGGTGCTGGGCGACGAGGCGGCGCTGGCGGCGGCGGTGAAGGGCGCGTACGCGGAGTTCGAGCGGCGCATGCCGGACGTGCTGGGCCGGGTGTCGCACGAGGTGGAGACGGACACGGAGAACGGGACGAAGAAGCTGGTGTTCCGCACGGACGTGAACGGCGCGATGCGGCCGACGGTGTTCGACCACGCGTTCCTGTCGTCGCCGGAGTACGTGGAGCTGGTGGCCCTGCGGGATGCGTTCAAGTCCCTGGGGGACGCGCCGTACAAGGTGAAGGTGGATGCCGGGACGGTGACGGCGTACTCGGTGCAGGAGGTCCACGCGGCGCTGCGCAAGGACGCGCAGAAGGGCCTGGGCCTGCAGCGCTACAAGGGTCTGGGCGAGATGAACCCGGAGCAGCTCTGGGACACGACGATGAATCCGCTCACGCGCACGCTGCTGCAGGTGCGGGTGGAGGACGCGGTGGAGAGCGACGAAATCTTCTCGCTGCTGATGGGCGAGGCGGTGGAGCCGCGGCGCGAGTTCATCGAGCGCAACGCGCTGGACGTGCAGAACCTCGACATCTGAGGCGCCGTCTCCCGGCCTGAGGCCGGGGATGCGCGGACTCATGGGGCGCGGTGCCGGAAGCAGGCGCCGCGCCCCGTGTCGTTTCAGGGGCCTGGGGTGGAGTATGCCGAGGCCTCAGCGCCCGCCACCGCCCGCGCCACCCCCGGGACCACCGCCCCGAGGTGGCTTGCCACCGAACCCTCCGTCACGGGGCCCGAGCGGACGCGCGGGCAGGGTGATGGCCTCGCCATCGAGCGTGGCCTGTCCGCACTCGGGTCCGAACACCAGCGTGTTCGTGGTTCCCTCCGCACCCGTCCGCACCTGCGTGCCAGCGAGCGGCCACGCGCAGACGGACGGCGGCACCCGGACGATGCCCGTGAGCGTCACCGAGGACGCGCTGCCATCCGCGAGCGTCGCGGTGAGCGTGCCGTTGCTGGTGCGCGTGGGCGTGTCCGCCTCCGCGTCGAAGTTCTCCTCCAGCGAGCCCGTGAGGTGCAGGCTGTCGAGCACCGTCCCTGCCGCGTCGAGGTGCGTGCGCGTCGTGTCGACGGTGACAGCGCGGCTGAGCGTCTGGCGAGCGCCGGGCACTCGCACCGAAGTGGAGGCGATGCTGCCCGCCATCTTCGCGCTCCGCCCATCCTCCAGGGTGTGGGTGATGTCGTGCGTGGACTGCTGCTCGAAGCGCAGCGGCGAGTCCTCACCGCACGCCTCGACCGGGGCGATGGCCGTCACCACCTCCACCGTGCCCGAGGAGACCACACCCGTGGCCTCACCGCGCTCGGAGTCCTCGGGCCGGGGGCCGCCACCCGGCGCGGGCGGCCGCTCCCATCCACAACCTCCGCCACGGGGCCCACGGGCGCGCGCCTGGCAGTCTGTCCAGGACAGATGGAGCTCGGAGGGGAAGCGCTGTCCGCAGACCTCCACCTCGGCGGTCTCCGGCTCGGCGTCGCACTGGAAGCCCTCGTGCTCCCAGCGACGCACCTCGAGCGGCAACCCCTCCAGGAACCGGGAGCCGAGAGGCACGTCCGCGGACTGCGCCTCGTTGATGGCTCCCGCGACGGCGACCACGGCTTGCTGCTCGGTGGTGTCCTGCGTCTTCTGGGCGCCACAGCCCGCGCCAACCAGCGCGGCCGCCAACATGCCTGCCTTGAGCTTCATGGTGTCTCCCCGCAACACACGTCGAAGCGCGCGCCGGCCCCGCGCACGAGAACCAAGGTAGGGGACAAACCTTGCGCGGTTCTTAAGCCCCGGTTGACGCGGTGGCCCCACCCGGGGGACGCAAGGGGGCATGTACATCCCCCGCCACTTCGAGGAACGGGACGCGGAGCGTCTCATGTCGCTGATGACGCGGCACGCCTTCGCCGTGCTGGTGACGATGGACCAGGACGGCGCGCCCTTCGCCACGCACCTGCCGTTCCTCGTCGAGCGGGACGCGGCGGGCGCGCTGCGACTGCTCGCGCACATGGCGTTGCCGAATCCGCAGTGGCGCACGTTCCCCGCCGAGCGCGACGCGCTGGTCATCTTCCAGGGGCCCCACGCCTACGTGTCACCCACCTGGTACACGACGGGCTCCCAGGTGCCCACGTGGAACTACGCCACGGTGCACGCGTACGGCAGGCCCAGCGTCATCGAGTCTCGCGACGAGGTGCTGCGCATCCTGCGAGACACGGCGGCGCGCTACGAGGCCGGCAACGCTCCCCCGTGGACGATGGAGCAGTCCCAGGAGTACGTGAACCGGCTGCTCGGCGGCATCGTCGCGTTCGAGCTCCGGGTGACGCGGCTGGAGGGCAAGTTCAAGCTCAGCCAGAACAAGGGCGAGGCGGACCGCAAGGCCGTCATCTCGGCGCTGGAGCACAGCCCGTTCCCGGGGGACGGCGAGCTGGCGGCGCTGATGCGCTCACGCGAGGAGCCTGGATAGACTCGTGGGCCCGGTGCCCTCCTCGGCTCCGCGCCCACGTGCCTTTCCCGTCTTGTCGAGCCGGGCCACGAGTGCGACACGGGCCCCGATAGCCCTTACGGCGGGAAGCTGTCAGCTCGCATCGCGCCCCGTCTGAATGCGGGGTGCGACAGGGACAGGTTAGGCACCCCGCCCAGTTCCGGGAACGCATGTCGCCGAGCCCCCGATGAACGGCTCCGGCTCATGCTCGCCGACCGGGAGGCGCATGGAGGGCTCGCCCCGTCGCCTGCTACCCCAGAGCGGAGGGGGCAGGTCGACCCAGCACCTGGGCGCGTGAGCGAGCGAAGCCGGGGCCCGCGTGTCTGTCGTCCGAGTCCACCGCCTCTCCGCGCGGCCGACCTCCCTGGATGGCGGCGCCACGAGGAGGACGCCGCTCGCGAGAAGCGTCCGTTCCGACTGGGCCTGACTACCGCTCCGAGCGGCGCGAGCCCTTGAGCGCGGCGGCGCGCTCCTTGCGCGTCATCGCCGTGGCATCGACGATGTCCACCTCGAGCGCGCCCTGGTTGTCCTCGCGCTTCACGTCCGGGAAGAAGCAGCGCAGGTCCTCGGTGTCGGTGATCTGGTAGCGCTTGCCCGTCTCGAGGATGCGATGGGTGGCGCGCACCGAGGCCGGCTCCGTGCCCCGCTCGACGCACAGCATCTGCTGGATGCGCCCATTCGCCCCCGGGCGCACCTCCGCGAAGTCGTCGCGCACCGTGAACAGGTACGTCGCGCGCGGATTCAGGCCGCGCAGCACCACCTGGTGCTCGGGCTTGAGCTGCACGGCGTGCTCCTTCGCGTCGAACGTGAGCGAGCGCGGCGGCACATACGCGGACTGCCGGAGGTTCACGCGCACCGTGCCGCTGTTGTCCTCCGGCCCATTGTCATCCACCGCGAACACATGCAGCCTGCGCGCGTTCTTGATGGTCCGCGTGGACGCGCTCAACAACCCGAAGCTCGAGTCCGCCGGGCCCTCGCCCTCGATGAAGTACACCAGCGTCCCCGACGCGGTCCCCCGGCCCTCGGCCAGCGACGCGCTGCCCTGCGTCCACACCGAGTAGGACAGCGAGGGGTTCAGGTCGATGGAGGCCGTCGAGTACTCGGGGATGGGCGCCGCGTTGTACTGGGGCCGCAGCACCAACAGCCGCGTGGGGTAGTCCACCTCATGAAGTGCCCGCTGCGACGCGGTCATCTTCTCGACCGCGGCCTGCGGCTGCTCGGCGGGCTTGCCCTCCGCCGCCACGGCCACCGTGCCCGCGTCGTCCGTCGCCGCGCCGCCGCCATCCTGCTCGGCCCCGACGAGGGACACGACGTCGTCATCCGCCTTGTCGTCCACGGGCGCCACCGCGACGGGCGCGGGCTCCGGAGGCTTGAGCGCCTCCAGCTCCGCGTTCATCGGCTCCAGCAACACCGACGCCGGGGTGAAGCGGCGGATCCACGTCGAATACCCGGGCATCGTGAGCGCCAGGGTGTTGGCCTCGCCCACGCGCACGCCGTCCAGCGTCACGGGCGTCTTGCCCGGCACGTCCTTGCCGTTGAGGTTCACGCTGGCGCCCGCGGGCGTGGACGTGATTCGCAGCGTGGTGGTGTGGACCGCCACCGCCTCCGGGGGCGGGTCGGACTTGATGACGAAGTGGTAGAAGAGCGCGACGAACAGCAGGACGATGGCGGACCCGAACATGTAGAGGGTCATCGTCCGCATGTCCTTCTGCCGCTTCGCCCCGCGCTCGGCCTCCTCGCGGGCCAGCTTCTCGCGAGCCTCGTCCGCCGCGGTGCGGAACCCCGTCCCCGTATACGTGCGCGCCGAACCCGAGGGCTGCGGCGCCACCGCCTGCGCGGTGACGACGGGAATTTCCACCGGCGTGTCCCGGGGGTCGTCGCCCATCGCGGCCACGGCGGCGGGGACCACCGTGGGCACGTACGTCTTGAGGATGTCGATGCCCGCGTCCGTGGCGGGCTCGTCCGGAAGCTCCGGGACGGGCGGACCGGGGCGCTCGTAGGAGCCGGACTTGCGGCCCGCGCCGGTGGTCTCCGCGCGCGGGATGCCGGTGTTCGTCGCACGGCGTCCACCCGCGCTCGACACCTTGCGCATGTCGGGGTTGCTGCCCGGCGCGGAGCGTCGCGCGCCGTCACTCGGGGGCCGCGCGCCTCCCTCGCTGCCGGGCCTGGAGCGCATGCCGGGGCTCGAGGGCCGCGACACGCTCCCCGACGACAGGGGCCGGGCCCGGCCCTGCGACGGCTCCACGATGCCCGCCTGCCACAGCGCGACCTGCTCCTTGAAGGCGGGCGTCACCTCCGCCTTGCGCCCCTCCGCCATCAGCTCCTCGGCGAAGAGGTACGCCATGAGCTGCGACAGCATCGTCGGCGTGAAGCGCGGGTTGTCGCGGTAGAGCAGCTCCACCAGCGACTCGCTCAGCTCCTTCGCCGTCTGGTAGCGCGCCTCCCGGTCGATGGCCATCGCGTTGCCGATGACCGTCTCCAAGTCCGGGCTCACCGTCGGGTTGTTCGCCGACGGCGGCAGACAGTCCCCCGTGAGGATGCGCGGCAGGACGGTGACGAACTCGCCCTCGTAGGGGCGCTTGCCGCACACCATCTCGTAGAGCACCACGCCCGCCGCGTACACGTCCGTGCGGGCGTCCAGGTCCTGCCGGCCCTGCGCCTGCTCCGGGGAGAAGTACGGGTACTTGCCCTTGAGCGTGCCCGGAGACGTCTTCGCCTCCACGGCGCTGGTGGCCTTGGCGATGCCGAAGTCGATGACCTTGACCTCGCCCTCGTAGGAGATGAGGACGTTGTCGGGCGAGACGTCCCGGTGCACCAGGCCCATCTCCACGCCGTCCTCGCCCACGTGGCGGTGCGCGTAGTCCAGGCCGTCACACAGCTTGCTGGCCACATGCAGCGCGAGCGGCTCCGGGAAGAACCCCATGCCCGCGCGCTGCGCGCGGCGCAGCACCTTGGACAAGGGCTGGCCCTGCACCAGCTCCATGGCGATGAAGTACTGGCCGCCCACCTCGCCGAAGTCGAAGACCTGCGCGATGTTGCTGTGGCTCATGCTGGCCACCAGCCGCGCCTCGCCGATGAACATCTCGACGAAGTCCGCCTCGTCCACGAAGTGGGGGAGGATCTGCTTGATGACGCAAGGCTTCGTGACGCCCGCGGCCCCCGTCATCCGGGCGCGGTAGGTGACGGCCATGCCGCCCGCGGCAATCTTCGAAAGAAGGACGTACTTGCCGAACTGCTGAGGGGGGGATTCCGCCACGTTTACAAGGCCAGGTCAGGTCGTCGTGAAACACCAAGCATACTCTTGTTCCATTGAAAGTCCCGGAACGGGCTCCAGTCGCATGCGAACGCGTCACCAGGGTGTTCCGTGCCTCGGGGCCTGGTGGAAAACCGAGACCTGAGTCATCCCTCACCTCGCCCGGGTGGCCTGTCGCGGGGGTGTGACAGCTCTCGGACTGAGGGGGCTGGGGGTCTCAGAATGATTCGTCGCGGTCGGGGGATAATCCGGGGTCCGGGGGATTGTGGCGAAGAGTCGCCGTGATTCCAGAGGGTTGTGGGAGCCGCGCCCGAGTCTGTCGGGTCGCTTCACATTTCTTCACGGACGTGTCCGGCGCGCGCGGGGGAAGGGCGGTTATGTAGGCCGGCACGGCCGCGCGGGCCGGTGGTGGAGGGCGGTCGGCCTTCTTCCGGAGAAACGAGGCGACGCCGATGTTGTCCGAGCTGTCCTCCCGCTCGAGGCCCCTTGCCCTGGTGGTGATGGGCGCATTGCTCGCGTTGCCGATGCGTGGGCGGGCGCAGGAGCTGGAGGCGGTGAGACCCTCCGCGTTCGATCTGCTCGCCCGGAGTCCGGAGCTGGGCGGGTCGGACATCCCGAGGGACCTGCCAGGTCGCGTCACGGTGGGGCCCGCGATGCGGCCGGGGGTGGAGCCTCCCGAGGCGCAGACGTCCTCCCCGGACGAGCACCTCGAAGGCGAGTCGGACTTCCCGCTCAGGGTCTTGACCGACAGGGACCTGGAGAGCGGATCCCCGGTGGCGCCGAGCGAGGGCGCGTTGACGCTGATGCCCGCGCCGTCGACGGCCGAGCCGCGCGAGTTCAAGGTGCTGCCCGCGGTGGTGTCGGTGGTGCCGGGGCTCTTGTTCCACGGGTTGGCGCCGGCGGTGGCGGGGGATGGGCACACGGCGAAGCGGCTGTTCGCGTTGGAGGGCACGGGGCTGGGGCTCATCGCGTTGGGCGGCGTGCCCATCGCGCTCACGGGTGCGTCGCGGAAGACCATCGCGCCGCTGTACGCGGTGACGCTGGCGGGCTTCAGCGTGTTCGGCATCTCGGCGCTCGCGAACCTGTACTCGGTGGCGTCGCCGGCGTTCGACCCGGGGGTGCCTCCACCGTCGTTGCCGCCGCTGGAGCTGGAGATGGGCTACCAGTACGTGAGCGACACGTCGTTCGACTACGACCACTTCGTGTCGTTGGGCGCGGTGGCGCGCTTCGACGAGGTGCAGCTCCGGGCCACCGCGAGGTTGGCGCCGGACGAGGGCAACACGCAGGTGCGGGTGGGCGGGGCGTATCGGTTGCTCGGGGTGTCGGAGCGCAGGCTCGAAGGCTCGGACGGGTCCTCGCTGGACGCGGAGCTGGTGGGGTTGTTCCACCGCTTCCCCACGGAGGGCTTCGCCGTCATCGGCGGAGACGTGGGGCTGCGAGGCCGCTACGCGATGGCGCGGGTGAGCCCGTCCCTGGCGGGCTCGTTCGCCGAGGTGAGCCTGGGCATGTCGATGCAGGGCTACACGTACTTCGGCCCGGTGGACGACGGGAACCTGCACACGCAGTTGCTCTTCACCTTTGGCTACGGCGTGTGGCTGGGGCGCGGAGGCGGGCCGTTCAGGGGTGAGGCGATGCTGTACTACGACCATCGCAAGGATGACTTCGCGGGCGGAGTGCGCTCGTTGGGCGGAGGCGTGGTGGGCAACTTCGGTCTGCGCGGGCGCGTGCTGCTGACGGACGCGTGGGGCGTGGCCGCGGAGGCGCAGGCGGGTGGAGCGCTCGTCGGACGCCTGTCGCTCATCTACGCGTTCGGAGGTGACCTGTGATGCACGAGCGCATGTGTACCGACTCCGCGTCGGGACGTCGTGAGCGGACGCGGGAGAGGACCGAAGTGGCGAGGCCTCGGTCTCTCATGTCCGCGCTGACGCTGCATGGGAGTCGCGCCGCGAAGCAGGGCGCGAGGACGCGTGGTGTCGGCGTGTCGGGTCAGGGAGGAGCGCTGTGATGCGGCTCGGAAGCGTGGGCGTGGTGTCGGCGCTGTTGCTGGCGGGGTGTCTGCGTCCTGCGGAGAACCGCGCGATGCGCGACCTGAAGGTCGGGCAGGCGGAGGGCGGTGGACTCTCGCTCGTGGTGGAGGACGGGCTCGCGGCGGTGCGCGGCGTGGAGTCCGGAGGCGTGACGTTGTGGGGCAACGCCCCGGTCTTCACCGCGCGCGCCACGCTGGACGCGAGCGCGACGACGAACTGGCTCATCACGGTCCGCAACGCGATGCCGGACGCGCGGCTCGTCGCGGAGCTGGAGGACGGCGAGCTGCTCGCGGTGGAGCCCGTGCCCCAGTCGATTCGCACCGTGAAGGCCTGGCGCGTGGGCTTGCGCGCCGGCGCCGTGGCGAAGCTGCACGTCGCGCCGCCGGGCTGGGACTCCGCGGAGCCGTTCCGCTTCGCGGCGCTGGCGGACGTACAGGAGGCGCTGCCTCGGGTGGGAGACATCTACGCGCGCCTGTCGAAGGACCCCACGCTGCGCTTCATCCTCTTCTCCGGAGACCTGACCGAGAACGGCACGCGCGAGCAGCTGCTGGAGTTCCAGGAGCGCCTGGAGGCGGGCTCGCCCATCCCGCTGTACGCGACGCTCGGCAACCACGAGACCTTCTCGAAGGACGCGGAGGAGTACACGGCGCTCGTGGGCCGGGGCAACCAGAGCTTCGTCTTCCAGGGCGTGCGCTTCACCGTGGTGGACTCGAGCAACGGCACGCTGGACCCCATCGTGGAGGAGCAGCTCGACGGGTGGCTCGCGTCGTCGCGACACGGCACGCACGTGGTGTCGATGCACGTGCCGCCCCAGGACCCGGTGGGCCTGCGCGGCGGCGGCTTCGCGAACCGCGGCGAGTCCGCGAGCCTGGTCGGCAAGCTCGCGCGCGAGGGCGTGGACCTCACGCTCTATGGCCACATCCACTCGTACTACTCGTTCACCAACGCGGGCATCCCGGCCTTCATCTCCGGAGGAGGCGGCGCGATTCCGGAGACCTTCGATGGGGTGGGCCGTCACTACCTCGCGGTGGACGTCGGCGCGAACGAGGGGCTGCGCGAGGCGGCCCTGGTGCGCGTGGACTGACGCCGGAACGTCGGCACTGAACGAAGCGTCAGCCGGCGGTGTGTGGGAGGAAACGCGCGCGGGGCCGACAATCCGGCCTCGCAGCGTACCCTCTTGATCTGACACTGAACACGTGAGCAGATGGCGGCCCTACCGCGAGGAGCCAGGAGGCCCGCCATGTTCGATTCGAACGAGAACGACCCCATTTCCCCGGCGCTGCGTGCGCTGCTCGAGCTGTTCACCACGGAGCTGGCGGAGGTGCGCTTCCCGGACATGAGCGGGGACGTGCTGGACGACGCCGCGGCGCAGGTGCGAGCGAAGGCGGAGGCGGTGGCCCAGGCGCAGGCGGCGCTGGAGGCGGCGCGCCAGGGGCTGCAGGAGAGCCAGGACGCGCTGCTGCAGAAGGGCCAGCGCGCGCTGGCCTACGCGCGGGTGTTCTCCGAGGAGAACCCGGAGCTGGCCACGAAGCTGGACGCCATCCACCTGCCGCGTCCGGTGCGCAAGGGGCCGAAGTCGGAGGGCGCCACCTCGGAGCCGGTGGCCGCGGCGAACGGCAACGAGGAGAACGCGCCGAAGCGCCGGGGCCGCCCCCCCAAGGCGCGTCCCGCGCAGGGCGCGTCCCTCTTCTCCGAGGGCGCCACCGCCGAGTCCCTGGCCATCGCCCACGAGGGCAACGGCGTGCTGCCCTCCGCGTAGCGCGAGGGAAGTCGCGTCACACGGAGGAGGGCAGCACCCACTGCCTTGAAAAACCGCGGCCCGGACGCGAGGCCTTCCCGGAGCCCCCCTCCGGAAGAGACCCGCGCCGGGCCACGAGACCGCCCGACCTCCGCGCTCAACGCACGGACGCCGGGCGGGTACACCCGAGACGACTCAGTTCTGCGGGAACGCCGTCCAGCCAGCCATCCAGTTGGTCGTACCGAACGCGCCCACGAAGCGAGCGCTGGTGTCGAAGCCCGCGCCCGGCGTGGCCGCGTTGTCCGGGTTGAGCAGCGGCGAGCCCGTCTTCGGCAGGAAGTTCGGCGCCGTCAGGTTCGTCGCGTCCGTCAGCTGCGGGTCCTGCACCTTCACGCCGTTGGCGGCGACCAGGATCTTCTCCGCCTCGTTGAAGCGGCTCACGTCCGGGTCCACCGTCACGCCGCCCTCCACCTTCGGGTTCGGCGCGAACGGGATGGTGTCCGTCAGGTTCGCGTTGTCCCAGAAGAAGGTGTTGCGGATGGACAGCCGCGAGTCACCGGCCTCGTTGAACAGCGCCGCGGAGGCCTCGCCGTCCACGTCCACCGCCTGGTCCTTGAAGTACGCGACCACCGCGTTGCGCAGGCGGATGCCGGCGCCGGTGTTGAACACCAGGCCCTCCTGCGAGGGGTTGCCACCCGGGTCCGCGTTGGAGCCGATGAACGTCGCGTTCCAGATCTCCGGCGCGCTGATGGGCTCCTGCGTCGGCGTCGTCTTGTGGCTGGACGCCTCGATGCCGCGGTCGCCCACGCGCGGGCTCTGCTGCACCACCAGGAACTGCACCTTGCCCGTGTAGCCCAGGTCGTAGTCCAGCGCGTCGTCGTCCGCCTGCGTGATGACGATGTGCTTGAGGGGCGCGGTGCCACCGAACATCTCGATGCCGTCGTCCAGGCCCAGGTGGACCTGCACGTAGTCGATGTCCGTCGCGGAGCCGCAGCCGCCCACGGTGAGGCCGTTGAGCTCGTTGTTCGGCGCCAGCTCGAAGCCGGCGAACTCGATGCGCGCGTACTTCAGCGTGCCGCAGCTGTGCGCGTCGTCCTGGCCGCCGTACTTCGTCTGCTCGTTGCCGCTGGTGGCGAAGAAGCCCTCGACGGTGGTCTCACCGCCGGAGACGTTCAGCCGCGCCTTGCCCAGCAGCACCACGCCGCCCCAGTCGCCCGCCTCGCGCTGTCCTTCCGCCTTGGAGGACGTGAAGACGATGGGCTTGTCCGCCGTGCCCACCGCGTTGATGCGCGCGTTGCGGGTGATGATGAGCGCGCTGCCCGTCTCACCCTTCACCGTGGCGCCCGCCTCGATGGTGAGCGTGCCGCTGTTGACGAAGACGTACTTCTTCAGCACGTAGGTGTTGCCCGCCTTCCAGGTGGTGTCCGCGGTGATGTCCTGGGAGACCTCCACCGTCTCCGGGTTGGTGGGCTCAGGGTTGGTGGGAGGCGGGTCCTTCTTGTCGTCGTCGCCGCAGCCGGCGGCACCAACCACCAGGCTGGACATGATGAAGAGGGAGGCGAACAAGCGCTTCATGACGAGACTTCCTTTCGGGAGGGGAACTACAGGGAGAGGCCCAGCGACGCGGAGAACGCGAGGCCCGGGCGGAACTCGACGAGGGCGATGTCGCCCTGCTGCAACTTGATGCGGGAGTTGAGGAGGTTGGACGCGGTCAGCTTCAGCTGCGTCGCCTCGGTGAGCTTCTGCGTGACGGCCAGGTCCACGCGGTGGAAGGGCTGCTCGTAGACGTCCGGCAGGTTGTCCGTGCCCACCTCGGCGATGCGGCGGCCGTACACGTTGTAGAGCAGCGCCACTTCCGTGCCGCTCTGCTGCCGCTCGTACCCGAGGTTGACGTTGATGACGTAGGGCGACTGGCCCTGCAGCGGGCGCTTGGAATTGGTCTGCAGGCCCTGCACGTTGCCCAGGTCGATTTCGGACTGGATGAGCGTGAGGTTGGCGCCCACCTTCACCGGCTGCAGGGTGGGGGTGAGGCGCCCCAGCGACGCGCGCGCCTCCAGCTCCAGGCCGTAGGTGTTGGCGGCCGGCGTGTTCTCGAAGTTCATGTCGCCGGAGCCCACGGAGTTGATGACGCGCTCGATGGGGTTCTGGAAGCGCTTGTAGAAGGCGCTGGCGGCGAGGACCTCGTTCTCCCCGGCGAACCACTCGACGCGGGCGTCCACGTTGTGGATGCGCGTCTGCACCAGGTCCGGGTTGCCGGAGATGTTGCGGCGGCGCACGAAGTCGTAGAACGAGAAGGGCGCCAGCTCCCGGAAGGACGGCCGCGCCAGCGTGTAGCTGTAGCCGGCGCGCAGGTTCACCGTGGGGGTGAGCGCGTAGATGGCGTTGAGCGACGGCAGCCAGTCCAGGTAGTTGACGTCGTTGCGGGACGCCTCCACGTCGGTGAACTGGTTGAGCGCGACCAGCTCCTGGCGCGAGCTCTCCAGGCGCACGCCGCCCACCAGGCGCAGGGACTCGGTGGGGGTGACGTCCGCGGTGACGTAGCCGGCGAAGATGCCCAGCGACGCGTCATACGCGTCCGAGTCCGGACGGGTGCTCTCCTGGATGCGCATGCCGTTGCCCAGGTAGTCGCTGCTGAAGAGCACCTCGGGCGGCAGGAAGCGGTCCACGTCCGAGTTGGGGCTGAGGCTGTAGCGGAAGCGGCGGGCGCGGAAGTCGCGGAAGGACAGCTGGGTGAGGCCGCCCACCTTCACGCGCACGTCGCTGAAGGGCACGGTGACGTTGAGGCTGCCGCCGAAGGACGTCTCGCCCAGGTCGGCGAAGAAGCGCTCGCCGCTGTTGGCCTGGTTGGGGAAGGACATGCCGCCGGAGGGGTTGCCCAGGTTGTCGCTGTAGAGCGAGTCGCGGGTGTCCGGCTCGTCGCGGTCCACGCGGGAGAAGTTGGCCTGCCAGTCCACCTCCGAGTCGCCGAACAGGCCGATGCGGTGGAAGCCGCGCAGCTGGTTGAAGGACAGCTGCCGGACGATGAACTGCAGGCGGCTGCCCTGGTAGAGGTCGCCCTTGAGCGAATCCACGCCGTCGCTGGTGGTGGTGCGCGTCTCGGTGCCGCGGGTGTAGAGGCTGAAGAGGGTCAGCTCGTTGTCGCGGTCCAACTGGTAGCCCACGCTGGCCAGGCCGCTCAGGTTGGCGACCTCGGTGCCCAGCTGCGTCTGGGCGTCGTCGTAGCTGACGAAGTCGCCGCGCAGGTCATACGCGGCCTTGGTGTACTGGGTGCGCTGGGTGTTCTCGCGGTGGCCGTAGTTGACGGTGGCCAGGTAGCCCAGGCGCTTGTTCTCGAAGCGCAGCGTGTCGCCGAGCGACGCGCTCAGGCCCATGTTCGGCAGCGCGGTGGTGCGGCGCGCGTTCCACACGTTGTTGAAGCTGTTCCACTGGCGGGTCAGCTCCTCGCGCGACTCGCCGCCGTTGCCCAGGGCGTGGTCGGTGGGGATGGCTGCGGGCAGGCGGCGGGTGTCGCCGGGGAAGCCGAGGAACTCCATGGCGCCGCCGCCGCGCTGGGCGTTGCGACCCTGGAAGGTGGACTCGGTGTCGCCGCCGAAGGTGATGCGCGGCTTGAACTCGAACTGGCTGGGGTAGGTGTTGGTCTCGATGAGCAGCGTGCCGCCGCCGAAGGAGCCGGGCAGGTCGGCGGTGTAGCTCTTGACCACGTTGAGGTTGGCGAGCAGGGACGTGGGGAAGAGGTCCAGCGGGACGCTGGGCTCGTCGGGCTCGGGGCTGGGCAGGAGCGCGCCGTTGAGCAGGGTGGTGGTATAGCGGCCGCCCAGGCCGCGCAGGAGGACGTAGCGGCCATCGACGACGGTGGCGCTGACCACGCGCTTGACGGCGTCGGAGGCGCTGGAGTCGGGGGTGCGGGAGATCTCCTGGGCGCTGATGGCGTCGGAGACGGCGGCGGCCTTCTTGCGCTCCTGGAGCAGGGCGCCCTCGGCGCGGCGGTCCGCGCGGGCCTCGACGACGACCTCCTGCACGGCGCCCACGTCGGCGCTGAGCGCGACGTCCAGCTTGGTCGCCTTGCCCTGGGTGACGATGACGCCCGTGATTCGGCGGCCCTGGTACACGTCGTAGAAGACGCGCAGGTCGTACTTGCCGGGGGGGAGCGCGAGCCGGTAGTTGCCGTCCAGGTCCGTGAGCGCCTGCTTCTGCGCGCCCGTGACGACCTTCACGGTGGCCTCGATGAGGCCCTCCTGGTTCGTCTCGTCGACGACCTTGCCGTAGACGCCCGTGAAGCCCGCGGGAGGCTCGGAGGCTTCGGCCATCATCGCCTCGTCCTCGGCCGTCACGGCTTCGTCGGTCGCGATGCCCTCGGTCGGGACTTCCTCGGCGCCCGGCGTCTGCACGGTGGCGGGAGGCTGCGAGCCGTCCGGCTGCGCGGCGCTCGGAGTCTGCGCGCCATCGGGCTGCGTGGCACCCGGCGTCTGCACGGTGGCGGGAGCCTGCGCGCCATCAGGCTGCACGGTGGCGGGAGCCTGCGTGGCGCCCGGCTGCGAGCCATTCGGCCTCACCGTGCCGGGAGCTTGCATGGCGCCCGGCTGCGAGCCGTCCGGCTGTGCGGTGGAGCCCTGCTGCGAGCCATTCGGCTGCACGGCGGCGGGAGCCTGTGTGGCGCCCGGCTGCGCGGTGGCGGGAGCCTGCGTGGCACCAGACTGCGGCGTGTTCGGCGCGGGTGAGGGCGGAGGTGTCTGTGATTGCTTCGTTCCGTCGGGCGCGAGCGCCATGCCGGGCGCCGAGGGGCGCAGCTCCTCCGACGGGGGCGCGTTGGGGTCCGTCACGGGCGGGACGACCTGCGTCTCCGTCCCGGACGGCGTGCTTTCCCCGCCGGGGGTGGAAGGGGTTTGACCGAGGGCCGCCACGGCGGGAGCGACGGGCTCCTGGCCGTTCATCCGCGAGAACGCGGGGGTGGTGATGAGGGTGAGCGCCGCCACGAGGGCGCGCGAAAAGCTTGCGGGAGACAACACGACTCTCCTTGCCAACGGTCGCGCCGTAAACAACGCGATACGGATGGCATTGGAATGGATGGCTTGTGACGATTCAGGCGGCGGATCGCAAACTCGAGGTCACGACCCGCCGCCGCGCGGAAGACTCAGTCCGCGAGCTTGTCAGGCAGCACGCCCACGGTGAGATTGCCTCCCCGGGCGAGGTCCAGCACTTCCATGGCGGCGCCGTAGGGCACGTCGTCGCCCGCGTCGAAGAACACGATTTTGTCCGGGCGCGCGTTGAGCATGCGCTGGAGCCGGGTGACCACCTGGTCCCTCGGCACCTCTTCCCGGTTGATGCGCAGCACGCCCGCGCGGTCCACCGTGAGCACCACCGGCGGCAGCGCGTCCGGAGGCGGAGGCGTGGTGTCCTCCTTGTCCGGCTTGGCCGGCACCGTCATCCACATCTGCTTGGTCATCAGCGGCGTGACGACCATGAAGATGATGAGGAGGACGAGCACCACGTCCACCAGCGGCGTCACGTTCATCGAGGGGCGAAGGCCGCCCTTGGCTCCACCGAGGTCGAATGCCATGGCGTGCTCCTACGGGCCCTTCTTCTCGACGACCTGGAGGTTGATGCCCGGAAAGCCCATCTCCTGCATGCTCTTGAAGAGCCCGCGCACCTCGGAGTAGCGCACGCCGCGGTCCGCCTTGAGCACCACGGGCGAGTCCGGCTTCTCTTCGCGCAGCGCCTTGAGCTCCACCATGAGCGCGTCCTTCTTGAGCTCCTTGCGGTCCAGGTAGAAGAACCCGTTGGTGGCCAGGCTCACCGTGGTGGGCTCCAGCTCCTTGTTCTCCTTGTCCGGGTTCGTGGCGGCGGGCAGCTCCACGGACGCGCCCGACTCGATCTGCGGCGTCACCACCATGAAGATGATGAGGAGGACGAGCACCACGTCGACCAGCGGCGTGACGTTCATCTCCGGGGTGAGGCTGCTACGCCGGGCGGACATCGAGCCCCTCCCGGCGCGCCACCGTCTCCGGGCCCGTGGCCACGGCGCCGTTGTTGGCGCCCGGGCGCTTGTCCGTGGACATGTCCTCCAGGTGGTCCATCAGCTCGCTGCGCGCCGCATCCAGCGACAGCTGGAGCGAGTCCGCGCGCGTCGACAGGAAGTTGAACATCAGCACCGCGGGGATGGCGACGAGCAGGCCCAGCGCCGTGACGACGAGCGCCTCGGCGATACCCGCGGACACCGCGCCCAGGCCGCCGGAGCCCTCCTTGGCGATGCCGGAGAAGGCCTCGATGATGCCGACCACCGTGCCGAGCAGCCCGACGAACGGCGCCACCGAGCCCACCGTGGCGAGCACGGACATCCCGCGCCGCACGTCCGCGCTGACGCGCTCGTTGATGCGCACCAGCTCGCGGCGGGTGAGCTCCACCGGGCCCAGCTTGCCCGCGGGCAGCTTGGACTTGGCGAGGAAGGTCTTCATGCCACCGCCGAGCAGCATGGCCAGGTGGCTGCCCTTGGTGCCCTCCGCCTCCTTCACCAGCGCCTCGTGCTGCTGCTGCAGGAGGAGCTGGCCGGCGCGGGCGGCGAAGACGCGCGACCTGCTGCGCGAGCGGAAGAACACGAACAGACGCTCGAAGAACACCGCCAGGGACGCGACGGCGAAGAGCATCAGCGTCCAGGCGATGCCCAGGGCGAACACGCCCATGTGGTTGTAGATGTCCCGAAGATTGAAGTTCATGACGAGGTGCTCCTGGGGGGCAGGTGCGGGGTGAGACAGACGACCTACGACTTGAGACGGAAAGGAACCTTGAAGATGCGGAAGACCGCCGTGGGGCGGCCCTCGACGACGGCGGGCTTGAAGCGCCACGTGCGCACCGCGGACATCGCCGCGCTGGCGAACGGCTCGTCACCGCGCATGACCTTGAGCTGGGTGACGCGGCCATCCACCTCGACGACGCCCTTGAGGATGACCATGCCCTCCTGACCGCGTGAGCGCGCGTCGGAGGGGTATTCGGGGATGAGGTTGGACTCGAGCGGCTCGGGCGGCGTGGCCGACTCGGGCAGGTTGATGGGGGCCGCGCGGCCGCCACCTCCCGCGAGTCCCGTGCCCGTGCCCGTGCCACCCACCACGCCGCCGGGCACCAGCGCGCCCGTGCCTCCGACGGCGATGGGCGCGGCGGCCACGGTCTCCGTGGCGGCCTCGGGCGGCTTCTCGAGCGGCACCGCCTGCGGCGCGACGATGGCGGCGGGCGCGACGAGCGGGGCGGCGGGAGGGGGCGCCTTGGCCACGGCGGGCGGCGCGGCCTTGGGCGGCAGCTTGGCCTTGGGCGGCGGCGCGGGAGGCGGGGGCGGAGGCGGCTTCACCTCGACGACGGGAGGCGGGGGCGGACGGAAGACGACGTCCGTGCCCTTCTTCTCCTGGATGACCTCACGGACCTTGTCGGCGGCGGAGACCACCACGACGCCGATGAGCACGAAGACGGCGACGGACGCCGAAGTGGAGAGCGCGAACCTTCGCGCCGAGGCGACATCGGAGGCGCTGTCGAACGTTTCGAACATGGCTGACGCGCATATAGCGACGCCATGTTTCAGGGGTGTCCGGACCCCGTGACACTTTCAGGCCAGGAAGATGACGGAAGCGTCACGACGCCCGCATGCCACGCAGGGTGCGCGGCAGACGGGCGAGAGTGTCACCGGGCGTCATGGCCGACAGCGAGCCCTGCTTGCGCACCTGCCACAGCGTGGCGATCAGCAACGCGGTGTAGATGAGGGCGAAGGGGCGCATCAGCATCACATGATGCGACCAGTCGAACCCCAGGCCCTTGTCGGAGAACACGGTGCCGATGAAGGCGATCACCGCGACCAGGGTGAGGTTGCCGCGCGCGCGCCCCTCGGTGGCCGCGCGCACCAGGGGCCACGCGAGCACGTAGTTGGCCCGCCACGCCAAAGGTGACAGGAGCGTCACGCCCAGGCAGCACAGGGCCAACAGGTCCGCGGGACCGGGCCGGGCCCACGCCACGCCCACCAGGAACACGGTGAGGGCGACCAGCTGCGCCAGGGTGATGGTGGCGCCGGGGGGCGTCTCGAGCGAGCCCGGGTAGAACAGGGAGATGAACAGCGTGGGCAGGCCCTGCGCGTTGGTGCTGAGCACCCAGGGCGGCGTGGTGCGCGCGAGCGTCTCGCTCCACAGCTGGAACTGGGCGAGCGTGCCGTCCCAGCCATAGCGCGCCAGGGTGGGCAGGCAGAGGAGCGCGCCGAACACGGCGGTGGCGCCGATGACCTTCCAGTGCCGGCGCCACAGGAAGAACAGGCCGATGAGGGCCGCGGGGGGCTTGAGCAGGAAGGCCACGGCGAAGGCCGCGCCGGGGCGCCACACCTGTCCGCGCTCGGCGCCCAGGGCCGAGACGACGACGAGCAGGAGCATGACGACGTCGACCTGGCCGTAGAACAGCTCGAAGGTGAAGGCGGGGAGCAGGGCGATGGTGGCGAGCGGGGGCCCCCAGGACCAGGGGGGCGCTTCGCCTGCGCCATGGGGGGCGCGGCGGGTGAGCCGGGCCACGGCGATGAGCGCGAGGATGGAGCCCACGTTCCACAGCGCCACGGCCATGCGCGAGGGCAGCAGGGAGAAGGGGATGAAGAGGGGCGCGGTGATGGGCGCGTACTTGAACGGCATGGTGCCGTCGGAGACGCGGTAGAGGTCAGTGCCCTCGATGAAGCGCTCGGCCGCGGTGAGGTAGACGCGGAAGTCCACGCCCCGGCGGGGGTGCTGGCCCACGGCGACGGCGGCGACGAGGAGCACGGCGAGCACCAGCCACCACAGCCAGCGGGCCCACCGGGTGGTGGTGTAGGTCGTCTGGCTGGAGGGCTCGCTGAGCGCACTCGCGGACTGGGACGAGGTCGTCACGGGGCCAGGCTCCGGGTCGGGTGGACGGGCCCATTCACGCGAGGTGAGGGCCATGGGCGGGGAAGGCCGTGGTGTCGGCACGGCCCCAGGGCATCGACGTTCATCGCGGGAATGAAGGGCGGGGGAGGTGTTCACCATTTCACGCCGGGGCCCTGCCCGGCAACGGCCTGTGCGTGGAGGAGGGGGCGGGCTCCACGGGCAGGGGGCCATCTCCGGCACGCGGTGTCCGGCGGTGTGGGCCTGGCGTGGAGGGAGGTGTTTCACTGACCTGGCGGCACATGAGCCTGGCCAGGGAGCGTGCGGGCGCTCGACGTCATGTCTCACGGGCGATGACGGCCCGCCCGCGCGGAGGGCGCGCGGGGGTGTTGTCTGGGATGGGTCGCCCGGACGCAAAGTCAGACATGCGTGCGGGCGACGACCGCCGTCGACACGCTACAGCCCGTACTCCTCGAGCAGCCGCAGCCACACCTCGCTCATGGTGGGGAACGACGGCACCGCGTGCCAGAGCGTGTCGAGCGACACCTCACCCGCGACGGCGATGGTGGCCGCGTGCAGCATCTCGCCCACCTCCGGGCCGGTGAAGGTCGCGCCCAGGACGACGCGCCGCTTCTCGTCCACCACCAGCTTCGCGGTGCCGCCCAGCTTCTCGCCGAGCAGCGACGTGCCCGACACCTTGCCCAAATCGTACTGCACCGTGCGCACGGGCAGCCCCTTCTCGCGGGCCTTCACCTCGGTGAGCCCCACGCTGGCCACCTGCGGGTGCGTGAAGATGACCTGCGGCGTGGCCTTCGTGTCGGCCCACGCGCTCGCCTTCTTCCCCGCGATGACGTCGCCCACCAGGCGCGCCTGGTACTTGCCCATGTGTGTCAGCAGATTTCGCCCGTTCACGTCTCCGCAGGCATAGAGCCACCCTCCCTCCACGCCCTTCGCGCGAAGCTGGTCGTCCACCTGCACCGTCTCGCCGGGCTTCAGCCCCACCGTCTCCAGCCCCAGCTCGTCCGTGCGGGGCACGCGGCCCATGCCCACCAGGAGCGCGTCCGCGCGGAGCTCCTCGCCCGTCGACAGCTTCACCGTCACCTCGCCCTGTCCCCCAGGCCGGCTCACGTTCGTGACGGTGGCCCCCTTCACCACCTTCACGCCGTCCTCGCGCAGCGCATGCTCCACCTGCTCGCCCACGAAGGGCTCGAAGCGGGACAGGAGCGCCTTGCCACGCTCCACCAGCGTCACCTCCGCGCCGAGCGAGCGCCATGCCTGCGCCAGCTCCGCCGCGACCACGCCGCCGCCCAGCACCAACAGTCGCTGGGGCACCTGCTTCGCCGCCGTGCCCTCGCGGTTGTCCCAGGGCCGCGCCTCCTTCAGCCCCGGGATGTCCGGGATGCGAGGCCGGCTGCCGGTGGCCAGCACCACCGCGCGCTTCGCCTCCAGCTCGCGCACGCCGCCGTCCTTCGCTTCCACGCGCACCTTGCGTGGGCCCGCGAGCTTGCCGTGGCCACGCACCACCTTCAGCTTCGCGCCCTCCGCCCACTTCACCTGCGAGTCGTCCTTGTAGTAGCCGACCATCGCGTCGCGGTGCTCGAGCACCGCGCTGGCCACCAGCGGACCCTTGAGGGTCTCCCGCACGCCGGGCACCTGCTTCGCCAGCCACAGCGCGTCTGCCGGACGCAGCAGCGCCTTGCTCGGGATGCAGGCCCAGTACGAGCACTCACCGCCGAGCAGCTCGTGCTCCACCAGGGCCACCGACAACCCGGCCGCGGCGGCTCGCGCTCCCGCGTTCTCGCCCGTGGGCCCACCACCAATCACCACCACATCGAAGACTTCCGCCATGTGTTCGCCCTCGCGCTCCTGCTGCGTAGGCAGCAAGGTGCGGGTGGGCCAATCCCACCGGGGGCTCCTCGTCGGATGGTGGAAAGAGGCGATGGCCACCACCGGACATCCGCGCGGCGCCCTTGGGAGTCCCGCGCCGTGCGCTGTCCGCCAGGAGACGACGGCCCCGCCCCGCGAGGATGTCGAGCACCGCTGTCAGGACGGCGGCCACGTCCTCGTCCGCGTCCGCCGTGGAACGCGGGCCGGCGATGAGCGCCTCCTCGCGTGAGACGTGAACCCAGTCAGGTCCGTGGCGGATGCGTCCGTGCGCGGCGGGAGGTGTGCCATGGGGACTGCGCTCAACGGTGTCTCGGGTCGCTTCGCGTCGTGCGCCTCCCTCGGAGACTGAGCCCCGCTTCCTCGTCGGCCCTCGCGGCCAGGTGGGACGAAGCAGGCCGGTTCCCGGACGGGACGGCAGGGCGTGAAGCCATTGTCACCGTGCAATCCGGCGACGTGACACGGGTGTGCTCGGGAGCGTGAGCCCCGACACCTCGTCGCGCGTGGCCCGGCTGGGAATCCTTTCGTCCACTCATGTCTTCTTCCAGGAACCGTCGTTCCCGCGCGCCGCGTCGGCGTGAGGGTGCTTCATCGTCGTCCTCCGAAATCCTCTCCGCGCATCACCTGCGCGTGCAGTCCTCGCTGTCCCATGAGGTGGCGCACCTCTTCCGCTCGGAGCTGTCGGACCCTTGCTTCGAGGGACTCCAGCTCGCGTCGTTCGAGCTGACACCGGACGGTCGCCTCATCCACATCGGCTACACCCTCACGCCCGAATCCGAGGCCAGTCCTCGTGAAGTGCAGGACGCGCTGGCCAGGACCCACGGCTATCTGCGCTCGCTGCTCGCCGAGCACCTGAATCTCAAGCGCATCCCACGGCTGCGCTTCACGTTCATCGGTGTCACGGAGCAGGGAGGTGCGCGATGAGCCCGCGCGTCCTCCCCGCCGAGCCCGGGGGCGTGCCCATCCTCGCGTGGACGCGCCGTCTGCCACCGGGCGCGGAGGAGCAGCTGCGCCTCATCGCGTCCCAGCCCTATGTCGTCGAGCACGTGGCCGCGATGCCGGACCTCCACGTCGCGCGGCGCATCGCGGTGGGCTCCGTGTTCGCCACCGGGCATCACATCGTGCCCGGCGCGCTCGGAGGAGACCTGGGCTGCGGCGTGCGCGCGTACCGCTTCGCGTATCCCGCCGCGCTGCTCGGTCGAGACCTGCTGGAGTCGCTGCTCACGCGTCTGTCCCGGGTCATCCCGGTGGGAGACGCCACGCACCGGGGCAGGGGGCTCGCGCTGCCCGTCGAGCTGGAGTCACCCCCGCTCTCCACCCAGCGACTGGGCCGCGAGTGGGCGCGACTGGCGCCCCGGCACCTGGGCACGCTCGGCGGAGGCAACCACTTCGTCGAGCTGGACCGGGACGCGGGCGGCGACCTGTGGTTGCTCCTGCACTCCGGCTCGCGGGGCGTGGGCGCCACCATCGCCGACCACCACCTCCGCGTCGCCACGGCGCTCGGGGAGGGCACGCTGCCGGGCCTGAGCCTGCACACCCCCGAGGGCGCCGCGTGCCTCGCGGACACCCAATGGGCGTGCCGCTTCGCCCGTGCCAACCGCGACGTGCTCGCCGCCCGCGCGCTGGAGGTGCTGTCCGACGTGCTCGGCATCACCCCCGACGCCGACGCCACCGTGGACGTCCACCACAACCACGTGGCCCCGGAGGAGCACTTCGGCCGCACGCTCTGGGTCCACCGCAAGGGCGCGGTGGGCCTGGAGGCCGGACAGCGAGGCCTCATCCCCGGCTCCATGGGCACCGCCTCCTATGTGGTGGAGGGCCTGGGCGAGCCCCGCTCGTTCCGCTCCTGCTCCCACGGCGCCGGACGTGTCCTCTCCCGGACGGAGGCGCGGGCCCGAATCCGTCCCGCCGCCCTGGAGCACGCCCTGCGCCGCGTGGTGCATGACGCCGGGAAGGCCGACTCCCTGGTGGAGGAGGCCCCCGCCGCCTACCGGGACATCGCCGAGGTGCTCGAGGACGAGGCCGACCTCGTCACCCCCGTGCGCCGGCTGACGCCCATCGCCGTCCTCAAGGGCTGAAACACCCCGGAACGGGGCCCGGTGGCAGGCCAGCGCCGGGCTCCGCCGATACACCCGGAGCGATGTATTCACTCCAGGTGGAATTCGGCGTCCGAGGACGGCTCTTTCCGGGGTTGATCCACCTCCGCGTCGAACCTGACGTCAGAGTGGGTTCCCGAGGCCGTCCAGATGCCGTAGAATCGGCCGCCAGAAGTACACGTGCGAACCTGCTGGGGCGTCGTCTAATGGCAGGACATCAGACTTTGACTCTGAGTATCAAGGTTCGAATCCTTGCGCCCCAGTCAATCCGCTCCGGGGGGACGCGGTAGCCAGCGCGTCCGTCCGCGTGCATGAAGGACGGTGGCCCGATGCCGCAGAAGACACTCCTGCTGGTCTCCGTGGGAAGCCAGACCGCTTCCCTGTTGAAAGACCTCCAGGACCCGTTGGCGACCCAGATGGGGACCGCCTCGGTGGTGTCGAAGGTCGTCCTGACCACGCCCGCCTACGCCTTCAACAAGGACCGGTCGCAGTACCACTGCAACGCCATCATGAAGCGGCTCACGCCGATGATGGAGCCGGGGCAGCAGCTGGTGCTGGGGGTGACGGACGTGGACCTGTTCGTGCCGGACTCGCCGTTCGTCTTCGGTGAGGCGGACCGGGAGTCGCGCACGGCGGTGGTGAGCGTGTTCCGGCTGCGCCAGGGCGCGGACGGGGAGCACCTGCGACGGCGCATCCAGGTGGAGGCCATCCACCAGGCTGGTCACCTGCTCGGGCTGTCCTACTGTGAGGACCCCCGGTGCGTGATGTTCTTCGCGCAGACGCCGCAGGACTGCGACCGCAAGCAGCTGTCGCTCTGCAACCAGTGTCGCAACGAGCTCAACAAGCTCAACCGGTGAGAGCGCGGCGCCCTGCGCCCGCCTGCCCGTGAATGCCGTCGGATGCGTTGACGTCCGACCCCGTGCGCCCTGTAGTGCGGGGCTGCGGGACCGGGCCGGCTGACGTGGAGCGACGACTGTGATGACGGGCATGCGGGTTTTCGTCGGGGGCGTGTTGGCGGTGGGGTTGTTGGGCGGGTGCGAGGCGCTCGACGACGCGGGTGGCGGTGGTGGCATCGGCGACGTCGACTTCCGCCGGGGCTTCGCCTTCGTGCGGGAGGACGACCGCAACGTCTACGTGGTGGATGACGCGGGGGACCCCAACAGTCCGCAGCGGCTGACGAGCGCGGGCGGGGCGTACTGGCCCTCCGTGTCGCGGGATGGCCGCAGCGTCGTCTTCGTGACGCGCGCCACCAACGGCGCCACCGCCCTGCAGACGGTGCCCACCACGGGCGGCACGGTGGCCACGCTGTTCGGCGCCAACGACCCGGCGTGCGCGCGCGGCTGCTCCAACTTCCGCACGCCCACCTTCAGCCCGGACGGCCGCAGCGTCGTCTTCGTCTTCTCCCCGGGCAACAGCTCGCTGACGTCGCTGGGCCGGGTGAACACCGACGGCAGCGGCTTCCAGGAGCTCACCCCCAACACCACCATCGCCTACGGGGCGCCGTCGTTCGTGCCCAACGGCAGTGCGCTGGTGGCGCCCGCGGGCAGCGGCCTGCAGCAGCTCAACCAGGTGGCGTACGTGCCGCTGACGGGCGGCTCCATCATCTACACCTCGTCCCTGGGGGACGTCGTCGCGGTGGCCAACCGCGTCGTGGTGTCGCCGGACGGCACGCAGGTGGCGCTGGATGGACGCGGGGGCTCGGGCAGCGTGCGCACCTACGTGACGTCGCTGTCGAACGGGCGGCTGGGCGCGCTGCGGCGCGTGACGAGCTACGGCGGCGCGAGCGCCCAGGAGACGTGGCCCATGTGGACGGGCGTAAGCCAGGTGGGCTTCCTCTTCGCCGACTCGGCGGGCAGCGACCCGGGCATCTACCGCGCCACGGTGGCCGCGGCGCCGTCCAACTCCGTCACGCTCGCGGTGCCCAGCGCCGCCGAGCCCTCGTACGGCCCCCTGTAGTCCCCAGGGCGGGTGGCATCCGCGCCCCCAAAGGCGCGATGCTCGCGAGCACGGAGGCTTCCAGATGTCCCTCTTCGACGCCGTGCTCGCCAACGACAGCAGGTCCCTGAGCGCCCAGCTCGCCGCGGGCGCCGACCCCAACCCCTTCGATGACGAGGGGCTCACGCCGCTGATGGTCGCGGCGCGCGAGGGCCACTCGGAGCTGGTGGCGCTGCTGCTGGAGGCGGGCGGGGACCCCATCCTCACCAACGCCCTGGGCGAGACGGCCCTCGTGCTGGCCGCCACCTACGGCAACACGGACAGCGTCCGCCTGCTGTGGGACTCCGGCTCCCAGGCCGACCAGGACATGGCCCGCGCGCACCTGGCCACCGGGCGGACGGGCACCACGGCGCCCACCCAACCCGAGGGGTTTCGTCACAAGCTCGCGTCGGCCAGCGCGTACGTGGCCGGCAAGCTGGGCGATGACGGCCCCACCGCGCGGCTGGAGCGGGCGCTGCGTTCGCAAAAGCAACGCAAGCCCTGAGCGCGCGTCGGCGCGGCGACAGTCGCGCCGTTCACCAGAGGCCACGCGCGCCCGGACGCTGTCACCGACCCCGCCCGCGGGACATACGGTGGTCTGGAAGTGTGAAGCGAGACCCCGCGCGTCGGGTCCTCTATGGAGCGGCCACATGGAGACCCCTGAACCGAAGCTCGTCCAGGGCGGGACGGTCCACGGACTGTTCCAGATTGCGCTGAAGGACCGCCTCTCCGCCGCCGGCTGGGAGGCGCTGCGCGAGGCGGGCCTGGACCTGTCCAAGCCCCTGCTGCCCACCTATCCGCTGTCGCAGTGGCTGCGCTGGCAGCGCATCGTGCTCGCGGATGTGTGGCCGGACCTCCCGGAGGGCGAGGCGTGGCGCCAGCTGGGCCACACCGTGATGCAGGGGCTGCTGGGCACGGTGTTGGGGCGGATGCTCGGCGTGGGGGTGCGCGCGCTGGGGCCCCAGTTCGTGCTGTTCCAGCTCAACCGCGGCTTTCGCGGCGCGGACAACTACGTGACGTCCCAGGTGAAGGCGAGCGCACCGGGGCGCGTGGAGCTGTGGCTCAGCGACATCAACGAGCGGCCCACCTACTACGCGGGCGTGCTGGAGTCGGTGCTCACGCTCTCCGGCGCGCGAGGTCCCCGCGTCGCCATCCTCCACCGCGAGGGCCCCTCCTGCACGTACCTGCTGGAGTGGGAGCCCTGAGCCGTCCGTGGGGCGCTTGAAACGACGAAGGCCCGGGGCTCCTTGAAGGAAGCCTCCGGGCCCTCGCTCGAAGCGGTTGCGGCGCTACTCCGGCTTGGCGCTCAGCGTGGCGCCAGGGGTGACACCGCCGGCCGGGCCACCGCGCGTCTCCATGGCGTCGGCGACCAGCTCGGTGATGTCCTTGACCTTGATGTTCTCCTCGCGGCCGGTGTCGTTGACCGCGTCGCCGAGCATGGTGGAGCAGAAGGGACACGCGACGGCGACGATGCCCGTGCCGCCCTTCTCCTTGTAGTCACCCACCTGGCCGGGCTTCTTCTTGTCCGCGGCGTCCGGGAACGGCGTCGTGGGGTCCTCCGCGTGCTTAAGCGTCAGCGCCGCCTCGTTCAACCGGTTGTGGTTGATGCGCGTGCCGATGTGCTCCTCCATCCACATGCGGCCGCCACCGGCGCCGCAGCAGAAGCCCTCGCGCTTGCTGCGCTGCATCTCCACCACTTCCAGGCCGGGGATGGCCTTGAGCACTTCGCGGGGCGCGTCGTACACGCCGTTGTGCCGGCCCAGGTAGCAGGGGTCGTGGTAGGTGAGCTTCGTGTTCATCACCGCGGAGAGCTTGATGCGCTTCTCACGCAACAGCTCGTTGATGAGCTCCGTGTGGTTGATGACGCGGTACTCGCCGCCGAACTCCGGGTACTCGTTCTTGATGGTGTTGAAGCAGTGCGGGCACTGGGTGATGACCGCCTTGACGCCCATCGAGTTCCACGACTCGACGTTCGTCTTCGCCATCGTCTGGTACAGGTACTCGTTGCCCATGCGGCGCGCGGAGTCGCCGTTGCACATCTCCTGCTTGGACAGCGTGGCGAAGCTCACGCCCGCCTCCCGCATGATTTTGACCAGCGAGCGGCTGACCTTCTTCTGCTTGTCATCGTAGCTGCCCGCGCAGCCCACGAAGAACAGGTACTCGTACGGGCCGCCGTCGTCACCCCACGTGGGCAGCGCCAAATCCTCGGCCCACTCGTCGCGCCGGTCCTGGCCCAGGCCCCAGGGGTTGCCCTGGCGCTCGATGCCCTCGAACACGCGCTGGATTTCGGGCGGGAAGTCCGCCTTCACCTGCACCTGGTAGCGGCGCATGTCGATGAGGCGCGGCACGTTCTCGATGAAGACCGGACACGCCTGCTCGCACCAGCCGCAGCTGGTACAGGCCCACACCGTCTCCGACTTGAGCGCGCTGCCGACGATCTCCGGCAGGGCCTCCTTCACGTGGTTGGGGCCGTAGCCCTCCTCCACCCACTGCTCGTGGTCCCAGAGCCAGTGCTTCAGGTCCTGGTTGACGGCCTTGTGCGTGAGCGGCTTGCCCGTGATGTACGTGGGGCAGTGCGTCTGGCAGCGGCCGCACTCGGTGCAGGAGTACAGGTCCAGGCCCTGCTTCCACGTCAGGTCCGTCACCGTCGCCGCGCCGAACTCCTCCTTCTCGAGGTTGGGCGTGGACAGCTTCCCGGTGGAGTGCGTGCGCTGGAAGAAGACGTTGGGCAGGCCGGTGATGATGTGGAAGTGCTTGCCGATGGGCAGGAAGTTCAGGAACGCCAGGACGATGACCAGGTGGATCCAGAACCCCGCCACGCCCAGCACGTGCGCCGCGGTGGCGCCCAGCGGCATCATCAAGAGGCCCGTCAGGCTGGTGAACGGCTCCCACCACACCAGCGCGGACGGGGCCGCGGGCACCTGCGTGGCGCCCACCGGCACCTGCGCCGCGGCGTTCGCGGCCACCATGTGGCTGCCGCCGAACAGGAACTCGGACACCATCAGCCCGGAGATGAAGCCCAGGATGAGGTACGCCTCCCAGGACTGGGACATGCGGTCCGGCTTCACCTTCCAGCGCGTCCACACGTAGTAGCCGCAGCCCACCAGCGCGAGCGCCGCCACCACGTCCTTCACCAGCAGGTAGACGCGGTAGAGCATCCCCAGCCCGGCGTTCTCCAGCCAGAACGGGTGGCTCAAGTCGGTGAACAGCTCCAGCGCGCCCGTGGAGAAGCCCATCGCGAACATCATCAGGGTGCGCACCTGCAGCACCAGGAACGCCGCGAAGATGAGCACGTGCATCAACCCGGGCGTGAACTCCTCCGGGTCCACCATGCGCCGCTGCCCGAGTCCGAAGAACACGAGCCGCTTGATGCGCAACGGGATGTTGTCGAGCCGCCCCTCCTTCTTCATCGCGAGCAGCACGCCCACGCGACCGGACATGGTCATCACGAAGATGGGGATGGCAATGGCGAGCAAAAGGCCGGTGATGATGGGGCTCATTGGGACTCGGGGGACCTCTCAGGGGATGTTGCGGTAGGCCCGTTGCCGCGATGCGGCAAAACTTGAGTGCCCGTCAACCCTAACAGGGGTGATTCTCGAATCAAGCATCGAGCGGGCGCCGTGTCCGGGACTGAAGCACGGCGCGGTGCCCTGGGCGAGCAAGCTGGCTCGCTACACCGATTTACCAACACCCGCACTCAGCGCTCACCCGCTTGAAAACGGCCGAGTGTTGACAGGTGTGTGCTTCCATCCGGCCAGGGTCGGCCCTACCTTGTACGATGGCTCCCTAGACTGTCCGCCACCGGATTTTGCCCCAACCCGCTGGATTTGTTGGGTTCGTGGCTGGAGGGCAGGCAGGGGAGCAGCGGAGCGAGGCAGGGCCCGAAACTTTGACGTCCCAAGGGCTTTACAACGCGAAGCGACATGGTCACCATGGTTAGTAAATCGGTCAACGAGTCGTAGCCGGGTACCGCATGGGGCGGGCCCACGAGGACCGAAAAGAGGGCGTCCGTGGGGAGGCGAGCCGGAAGGCCGTTCACCCTCGTCGAGCGGAGCGCCCGTGGAGGAGCCGGACATGGTTCACGATGACACCACGTACATGGACGATGAGGGGCTGCCGTATGTGGACCTCGCGGAAGATGGCGAGTGCGAGAGCGTGACGCCCGTGGATGGCTCCGCAGGTGGCCGCAGGTGGGGCTACGCCGAGGAGTCGTGGGGTGGCTGGAACGCGGCGGAGTGACACGCGGCCCCCGCGGCTCGTGGACGCGCGGGGGCATTGCTGAGACGTCGGTCGGCTCGCGCGGTGGCCCCTTGCTGGTGGCTCCCGGGCCGGTGGGATTTCCCGGACAAGACTCGAATCGCGACGGCGTGTGTCGTGCTCCGCGTGGGGTGCGGACGGCCCCTCTTGCGTCCGGGGTGTGACTGCCGACATCCTCGACGGGCTGGCCTCACCCCCGCGAGGCGCCCCCTGAAGGTCCATGAGACTTCCGGCCTTGGCGGGCGCCGTCTGCCTGGGACGGTTCGCGGGCGGGACGGGTCGTGGGCTCGCACGGGAGCGCGGATGAAGCAGACGGCCTTGGCAGTGGAGCGGGACGCGGAGCACGGCCGGGAAGTGCTGCTGCTCGTCACGCTGGAGGCGGACGTCGACGCGCCTCGCGCCCCCGTGGCGGTGAACCTGGTGTTGGATCGCAGCGCCTCCATGCGCGGCATCCCCCTGCTCGCGGCGGTGCAGGCGGCGCAGGCGCTGGTGGAGCGCGCCAGCCCCCGTGACTACCTGGGCCTGCTCACCTTCGACGCGGAGCCGGAGCAGGTGCTGCCCGTGCGCGCGATGGACGCGCCCGCGAAGGCGGCGCTGCTCAAGGCGCTCTCCCGCCTGGAGTCCGGCGAGGGCACCGCGCTGCACGAGGCCGTGGAGCGGGGCGCGGACGCCGTGCGCCGCGTGCTCGTCCCCGGCGCGCGGCCCCAGGTGCTGATGCTCACCGACGGTGAGCCGTCCGTCGGCGTGTCGAACCTCGCCGAGTTCAAGACGCTGGGCGCCCGCGTCGTCGAGTCCGGCGTCGTCCTCCACGCGCTGGGCCTGGGGCGCCACTACCTGCCCGACATCCTGGAGGCGCTCACCAGTCCGTCCGGCACGGGCTTCGTGCACGTGGACGACCCGGAGGGCCTGCCCGACGCGGTGGGCTCGTTGTCCGCGGAGCTGTTCGGCGAGGTGGGCTCGGACGCGCGCGTGTACGTGCTGCCCTCGGGCTTCCTGGAGCTGCGCTGCCGGCACCGCTATCCCGCGCGGGTGGAGGGGGACGCGATGAGCGCGTCCTTGGGCGCGGTGTCCCAGTCCTTCCCGCGCCGCGTGCTCTTCGCGGGACGTCCGGTGTCCACCGACTGGAGCCTGGGTGTGACGACGTCCTTCGTGGAGGGCAGCGACACGCGCCGGGGGCCCGTGTCCGTCACGCGCGTGGATACCGACAGCGACCCGGGCCGCTTCGTGCGCGCGGTGTCCGCGGAGCTGGAGCTGGTCGCCGCCGAGGCCGCCGCCTGGAAGTCGCTGGGACGCAAGCAGCAGTCCGCCGCGGAGCAGGCGCTGGAGTCCGCGGACCTGGCCCTCTACAAGCTCGCGCGGCTGGGCGCGCCCGAGGTGCCCCCGCAGCGCCACCTGGAGCGGCTGGCGGACCTGCGCCGCATCGTCGAGCGTCGCGCGGCCCAGCCCCAGGCGCTGGTGATGCGCCGCGCGCACTCGGAGGCGTCCCGCATCACCCTGAGCCGCATCGGTCCGGCGCTGCCCCTGCCCGCCCTGGCGCCCTGGAAGTCGGAGGATTGAGGCTCGGCCGCCTGCCCCTCCCGGGTGGGCCGCCCCCGTGTTGGCGCTGGAATGTGTGCCTCGTTACCTCCCTGGACCACAGCCGGGCGCGGGGAATGTCCGCCCGCCTGGGAGGTTCTGGCACGGACGTGGTCCCCGCGCCGATGCTGGCGGGCCCGTCTCGGCTGGGTTAACGGGAGGCGCATGAAGCACTCGGTGTCCAAGAGGTTCGCCCTGGTGGGCGGTATCGGTCTGTGGCTGACGGCGGCGGTGGCGCACGCGGCGCTGCCTCCGTCCGCGGTGGCCACGGGCGCGCCCGACGAGGGCGACCCGCGCATCGAGGCGGCGCTGCTGGTGGACTCCACCCAGGTGAAGCCGGGCGACACCTTCCGCGTGGGCGTGCGCTTCCGGCTGGACCCGGGCTGGCATGTCTACTGGAAGAACCCGGGCGACTCCGGTCTGGAGACGGACATCGCGTGGGACACGCCCGGCTCCACCGTGGGCGCGCTCCAGTGGCCGTTCCCGAGCACCTTCCGTACCCCCGACGGCTTCATCACCACGCACGGCTACGAGGGGGAGGTGCTCCTGTTCGCGCAGGCGCGCGCCTCCGAGCAGGCCACCGGCTCGCTCAACCTGTCGGCCGCGGTGAACGCGCTGGTGTGCGAGGTGCACTGCATCCCCGCGGACCTGATGCTCACGCGCTCCATCCCGGTGGGGCCCGCGACGGTGGCGGACACCGAGGCCGCGCCCACGTTCGACGCGGCGAAGGCGCAGGTCCCCCGCCCGACGAAGGACACGGGGCACAGCGCGGTGCTCGCGCTGGACGCGAAGGAGCTCACCGCGGGCAAGGAGTTCACCGGCACCGTCACGCTGACGGGCGGCGCTGGCGTAGCCGCGACGGAGAAGGACTTCTTCGTCCCCGAGCGCAACCCCGGCGTGGACAAGGTCACCCTCACGCAGACGGCCCCGGGCCGCTATGCGTTGAAGGGCAAGGCGGAGCCGGACGCGCCCGAGGTCGAGCCGCGCCTCAAGGGCGTGCTGCGGCTGGGGACGAAGGCCACGGGCTATCAGGCGCTCGAGGTGGACCTGGCCCTGGCGCCCTTCGTGGCGGCGGCGCCGGGCTCCGCGCCGACGGCGGTGGCGAAGGCGCCCTCCATCAAGGACTCGCTCGCGGCGGTGAAGCCGGTGACGAGCGCCGCGCCGGCCGCGCCCCAGGAGGCGTCCATGGGGCTGGGCATGGCGCTGTTGTTCGCGTTCCTCGGCGGCGCGCTGCTCAACCTGATGCCGTGTGTGTTCCCGGTGCTGGCGCTCAAGGCCTACGGCTTCACGCGCATGGTGCGCCAGGAGCAGGGCCGGGTGGGCGCGCACGCGGCGGCGTACGCGGGCGGAATCATCGCCAGCATGCTGGTGCTCGCGGGCGCGGTGCTGGCGGTGCGCGCGGGCGGCGCGGGCGTGGGCTGGGGCTTCCAGTTCCAGGAGCCGCTCTTCGTCGCGGCGGTGAGCGCGGTGCTGGTGGCGTTCGCGCTCAACCTCTTCGGAGTCTTCAACGTGGGCCTGGACGGCACGGCGCTCGCGGGCAAGGTGGACCGGAGCCACGGGCTGATGCACAGCGCGGGCGAGGGTGTGCTCGCGGTGGTGCTGGCCACGCCCTGCTCGGCGCCGCTGCTGGGCACGGCGGTGGGCTTCGCCTTCGCGGCGGGGCCGCTGACGGTGCTCGCGGTGTTCACCGCGCTGGGCCTGGGGCTCGCGCTGCCGTTCTGCCTGCTGGTGCTGGTGCCGGGGCTCGCGCAGAAGCTGCCGAAGCCGGGCGCGTGGATGGAGCGCTTCAAGCAGGTGCTGGGCTTCGCGCTGCTGGGCACCACGGTGTGGCTGGTGTGGGTGATGGGCGGGCTGGCTGGTGTGGACGGCATGGCGCGGCTGCTCGCGTTCCTCGTGGCGGTGGGCCTGGGCACGTGGGTGTATGGCCAGTCGCAGCTGCAGGAGGGCGGCAAGCGCTGGGCGTCGCTGGGCATCGCGGCGGTGGTGCTGGTGGGCTCGGGCGTGGCGGCGCTGCGCTTCGACGAGGCGGCGGCTCCGGCGGCGAAGGCGTCCTCCACCGTGGCGATGGCGCAGCCGTGGAGCGATGAGGCGGTGGCCTCCGCACTGGCGGCGGGGCAGCCGGTGTTCATCGACTTCACCGCGGACTGGTGTCTCACCTGCAAGTTCAACGAGCGCACGGTGCTGTCGCGCGAGGAGGTCCGCGCCGCGTTCACCGAGCACCAGGTGGCCTTCTTCGTGGCGGACTGGACGCGGCGCGACGCGCGAATCACGGCGCGGCTGGCGGACCATGGGCGCGCCGGTGTCCCCATGTACCTGGTGCTGAGCCCGAGCGCGCCGGACAAGCCGGAGGTGCTGCCGGAGCTGCTCACGGTGGACTCGGTGGTGGACTCGGTGAAGCGCGCGTCGGCGTGCTCGCCGCGTCCGGACGGCTCGAAGGTGTTGTGCGCCGCGCAGCTCCCGCGGCCTTGAGGCATCCGAAGTCATCCGCAGTCATGTGATGCAGTCCCCAACCTGGAGGAACGCCATGAAGCAGGTCTTCACCGCGCTCGCGCTCGGCTCGCTGTTCGTGGGCATGCCCGCCCTCGCGGATGCCGAGGTCGGCAAGCCCGCTCCCGCCTTCACGCTGAAGGACGAGGCCGGCAAGGAGCACTCGCTGTCGAAGTACAAGGGCAAGGTGGTGGTGCTGGAGTGGACCAACCCCGAGTGCCCCTTCGTGAAGCGCCACTACGAGGCGGACACGATGACCAAGACGCTCAAGGGCTTCGACGCCCAGAAGGTCGTGTGGCTGGCGGTGGACTCCACGGCGCACAACACGCCGGAGAAGTCCGCGGCCTGGAAGAAGACGGAGGGCTTCGCCTACCCGGTGCTCCAGGACGCGAGCGGCGCCACGGGCAAGGCGTACGGCGCCAAGACAACGCCGCACATGTACATCATCGACACCGAGGGCGTGGTCCGCTACGCGGGCGCCATCGATGATGACCCGCGCGGCAAGAACGACAAGAAGGTCAACCACGTGCAGACCGCCGTGGACGCGGTGCTCAATGGCAAGCCCGTGCCCGCGGCCACCACCACGCCCTACGGCTGCTCGGTGAAGTACAAGAGCTGAAGACGCTGGCCACCTGTGGTCCCCAGGGTCCTCTTCCCTTCGCGGGAGGAGGACCTTCGTTTTTTCTGGGCCATGCCGTCGATGTCCCCTGCAAGCGGACTCGCGCGTCTCTTCCGTCCGGAGGGAGCGAACCCATGGTGAGACGCGGACGCCTGTCGAAGCGATGCCTCGTGGCGGTGATGTTCATCCTGTGCGGGGTGCCAGGCTCGGGATGTTCAGAGCCCCCGGAGACCGTGCGGGTGGCGGAGCCTCCGGAGTCGGACGTGGTGCTGGAGGGCGACGTGGTGGAGGTGCCCCGAGGCGCGCTGTCCGAGGCGCAGTCGAAGCTGCGCGGCGAGGTCGATGGCGTGGTGGGGAATGGCGAGCGGACGTTCTACCTGGCCATCCGCCGCAGCGAGCTGTCCCAGCGCTGGTTCTGGTCGGGGATGCTGAGACACTTCTTCCCGGACGGCGCCTACTGGGGCGTTCCCCACAACCTGCGGACGTACGTGGTGACGATGCGGGAGAAGAACGGGCGGCTGTTCTTCATGAATGCCAAGGACGGCCTGCTGTTCGGGGGCAACGAGAAGCTCGACTTCCCGTTGGAGTCGTATCCCATCGTCACGGACCATGCGCCGTTCAACCGGCTGTCGGGCTCGGAGCAGTACGTGCTCATCGACCCGGCGGCGGGAGGCGACAGCATCGGCATCGTCGGAGACCGGTGGTTCGGGGGCGCGACGTTCCGGATGGAGATGAGCTTCGCCCAGCGCTTCCGACGGGCATCGGACGGCGGCGCGATGTTCGAGCAGGTCTTCCTCGGGCACCTGTCCATCCCCGAGGACCGGACCGCGTACCTCGAGTACAACGACACGCGTTGGGTGGGGACGCTGTCGCTCGCGCTGCGCAAGTACCGTGAGGGGCCCGGCTACACGCGGACGCCTCCGCCGGAGCTCCCGTACTACTTCCTCAACTCGGGGCGACTGCTGCCCGCCTCGGGCGAGGTGGAGCAGGAGGCCCTCAAGTGGAACATCCACCCCGGGATGAAGCCCATCCGCTGGTACATGACGCCCAACCTGCTGGAGCTGAAGAAGGACCCACGCTACCGCGACCTGGACCTGGTGGGCGCGCTGAAGCGGGGCATCGAGGCGTGGAACGAGGTGTTCGGCTTCCCCGTCTTCGAGGCGGTCCTGGCGGACGCGTCCGTGGACTTCGGCGAGGACGACAAGAACTTCGCCATCTTCCACCCCGTCCTCGAGCCGGCCGGGGCCTGGGCCGACGTCGCGCCCAATCCGAACACGGGCGAGCTTCGCCGGGCGCACTTCGTGTTCAACGCGGGCCTGTTCCGTGACGCCGACCTCTTCTTCTCGGATGACCCGGCGCTCCTCTCCTCCAACACGCCCGTGGAGCGTCCGCCTCGTCCCAGGCTGTCCTGGGGAGGGGAGGCGCAGGAGCGCCTCTGTGAGCTCGATACGTCCCGGATGGGCGCGCGCGGCTCGCTCGCCGCGCTGACGGACCCGGACCGCGCCGCGCTGGCCTCGATGACGAAGAAGGAGAAGATGGAGCGCCACTTCACGCACATCGTGGTGCATGAGGTGGGGCACACGCTGGGGCTGCGGCACAACCTCAACGGCTCGCGGACGTACGACGGGACGCCGGCCACGCCTCGCTCGAGCTCGGTCATGGACCACCTGCACGAGCTCGACACCCTTCACATGGTGAAGCCCGGCTCGTTCGACGTGGCGGCCGTGCGTCATCTGTATGGGTTGTCCTCGGCGCTGCCCACGGACCTGTTCTGCACGTCGGGGCTGAGGGGACGCGCCCTCGCGGAGCCGGCGTGCGCGAGCCTGGACCGCTTCGACGACCCGCTGACGCGCTACCACACGCCGGTGATGCGCGAGCTGATGGCGGACGTGCTCGCGGGCACGCCTCAATCGTTCCCGTTCATCATCTCCCGCCAGACGGTCGAGGACTACGTGCGGGGAGGCACGGAGCAGGAGCAGGTCCGGGGCTATGACCTCCTCATGGAACAGGTCCGGCCGCCGCTCCAGGTGCCCTCCGGGCAGGGCGCCGCGTATGTGGCGCGAGCCAATGCGATGGCCCTGCGCATCCTGAGGGACCTCTACCTCCTGGAACTGGACCCCTACTACTCGCCGTTCCCGAACCCGCCGCCCAGCACGCCCGCCTATACCGAGGCCCTGTTCTCGGATGTGCGTGGCATCCTCCTCGACGTCGATGGGCACAGGCCCTTCTCGCTGCGTCGGGAGATGGTGGCGGTGCTCAAGGCGCACCAGACGCTCGCGGCCTATGGGCTGCTGCTGGAACTGCACGCCGAGCTGACCGCGCGGTTGCCGACGCTCAGCGGTGAGGCGCGATGGGGGACGCTGGAGCTGTTGGGGCGCATCGAGGCGGCGAACTCGCCCTACTTCCGCTGAGGTGGCTCCACCCGGCCCACGTCACGAGGCAACAGGAGCAGGGAGCACAGCGCTCCCGCTCCACACAGGCCCGCGGAGACCCAGAGCGCCTCGCGTGTTCCCTGGAGGAACGCGTCCCCTGTCTTGCTCGCGAGCCCACCGAGCAACGGCAACAGCGCCACCGCGAGCAGGCCCGCGATGCGCGCCACCGCGTTGTTCACGCCCGAGGCGATGCCCGCGTGTCGGTCCTCCACCGCGCCGAGCACCACCGCCGTCAGGGGCCCCACGGTGAGGCTCAATCCCAGGCCCAGCACGAGGACCCCTGGCAGCACCGTGTCCACGTAGCCACCGCCACGGTGCAGCCGCGTGAGCAGCGCCATGCCGAGGCCCGCGAGCAGCGGCCCCGCCGTCATCAACGGACGCGCGCCGATGCGTCCCGCGAGCCTTCCCACCAGCGGAGACAGCGTGAGCAACAGCACGGTGATGGGCAGCAGGGATGCGCCCGCGGCGAGCGCCGAGTAGCCCAGTTGTTGCTGCAGCGCGAGGATGAGCAGGAAGCTCACGCCGCCCAGCGCGAAGTACACCGCGAGCGTGGTGAGGTTGGCGCCGGAGAACGTCCGCGAGCGGAACAGCCCGAGTGGGAGCATCGGATGTCTCGCGCGTGCCTCGATGACGAGGAACGCGGCCAGGAGCGCCACGCCAGCCACGGCGGCGAGCACGGGCGCGAGGGACCAGCCTCGCGAGGGACCTTCGATGAGCGCGTAGATGACGCCGCCCAGTCCGAGCGCGGCGGTGATGGAGCCGGCGAGGTCCAGTCTTCGGGTGTCTCGCGTGGGCCGGTCATCCGGCACGTAGCGGAGGGCCGCCCAGACGGCGAGCACGGCGATGGGGATGTTGAGGAAGAACACCCAGCGCCAGGACGCGGCATCCACCAACCAGCCACCGAGCAGCGGACCCAGGGCCGTGGTGACACCCGAGAGCCCCGCCCACGCGGCCACCGCGCGCTGTCGGTCCGCCTCGGGAAAGGAGGTGCGCAGAAGCGCGAGGCTCGCGGGCACCAACAGCGCCGCGCCCAGGCCCTGCGCCGCGCGGAAGAGGGCGAGCATCCAGGCGTTGGGGGCCAGGCCGCACAGGACGGATGTGAGCGTGAAGGCCATGAGGCCGAGCACGAAGACGCGCCGCTGTCCCCACGCGTCACCGAGCGCGCCGCCCGTGAGCACGAGCGAGCCGAGCGTGAGCAGGTAGGCATCCACGGCCCACTGGAGGCCCGCGAGGCCCGTGTTCAGCTCGCGTCCGAGCGCGGGCAGCGCGACATTGACCGCCGTGGAGTCGAGGAAGGCCATGCCACTGCCGAGCACGCTGGCCAGCAGCACCCCGCGCCCGCGCGGACTGGCGTAGGCCACGGACGTGGTGTCGGAAGGCATACGCTTCAGCGTGGGACGTGCATCGTCATCGTGCCACGGCGGGCTTCGAGGAGCCGTGAGCCTGGCTGCCCGGATGCCCAGCACATGGTGGAGCGAAGGCCCCGTGCACACCCTGTCCGCGGACAACGTGTTTCGAATGGAGACGAGCGATGGCGACCGAGTGCAAGCACATCGAGCAGGCGGGCAACCCCGAGCCGCGGACCAACGGCTGCGAGGAGTGCCTGAAGATGAATGCCCAGTGGGTCCACCTCCGCCGCTGCCTGGAGTGCGGGCACGTGGGGTGCTGCGACTCGTCGCCGAACAAGCACGCGACGAAGCACTTCCATCAGACGAAGCACCCGGTGGTGCAGTCGTTCGAGCCGGGTGAGACGTGGGTGTGGTGCTTCGAGGACCGGCTCTTCCTGGACGACAGGCCCGAGCAGGAAGAGGGCTCTCGCGTCTAGGGCGTGTCGCGGTCCTCGCGGAAGAGGCTGGCGAAGCAGCCCACCAGCAGCATCGCCAGCAGCAGCGCCGCCAGGACGCCCGAGAGGTGGAGCCAGAGGCCGGTGATGAGCTGATGCGGAGAGGGGCTCATGGTGTCGGCCCGCCTTCGGGGGCTGTCGCCACGGGGAAGGTCAGCTCGATGTCCGCGTCGCCGCCGTCGCCGCCGAGGTCTCCATCGGCGCCGAGGCTGCGCAGCCGCACCTGTCCGTCGCGCACCGTGTACTCGTAGGCGTTGTGCCACGGGTCCATCGGCAGGGCCTGGAGCGACTGGTGCTCGACGAGCAGCCTGAGCCCTTCGGTCTCCGTGGGCAGTCGACGGTGCTGCTCCTGGTGGATGAGGAGTGCCCCCTGGATGGCGCTCAGGTCGATGGCCGCACGGTCGCGCCGTGAGGCCTCGGCGCAGACCTCCGATGCGACCACGAGCATCGCGAACAACACCAGCACGCCGAGCCCCGCGACCCATAGCAGCGCGAGGCCCGCCTGGCGGAGTGCTCGTGACAACGGGCGACGAGGGATGGATTCGGTCATCGCCGCCCGCGTTTCAAGCCACGTGCCGAGGTGGCCCTCCCCTCGCTCCGACCGACTCGCGTCCTTCGGTGTCTGTCATCCCGTCAAGGCCACGGGTCCGCACCGGCCGGAATGACAGCCGTGGCTCCGAGGCGCACAGGGCCCCGGAGCCACACTGTGCTCACGCGGCCACCGGCTCGATGCGTGGACGCGTGCGCGCCGCGACCGTCCTTCGCCGTCCCTTGCGCAGCACGTCCAGTGAGACTTCGTCATCGGTCGCCAGGGCCATCAGTCGCTGGAGGTCGTCCACGCTGCTCACCGGTCGTCGGTTGATGGCGAGCAGCAGGTCCTCCGGCTGGAGCCCCGCGTCATCCGCCGGTGTTCCACCCTGCACCTTGATGACCCGCACGGCCCGGGGCTGCCCCAGGTCTCTCACGTGCTCCGCGCCCAGGTTCACCGCCGCCGCCGCGATGCCCAGGAAGCGCCGCTCCACCTTGCCACGCTGGATGAGCAGACTGGCCACCCACGCCGCCGTGGTGGCGCTCACCGCGAAGCCGATGCCCTGTGCGTACGGCAGCACCAGCGTGTTGAGCCCGACCACCTCGCCCCGCGTGTTGATGAGCGGCCCGCCGGAGTTGCCCGGGTTGATGGCCGCGTCCGTCTGGAGCATGCCCTCCAGGATGACGCCGTCCGGCAGGGTGACGCTCCGGTTCACCGCGCTCACCACGCCGAGCGCCACCGACTGCTCCAACCGGAACGGATTTCCGATGGCCATCACCAGCTGGCCCACGCGCACCGTCTCCGGCGCGGCGAGCGGCAGTGTCGGGAAGTCCGTCCCCTCCGCTCGCACCACCGCCAGGTCCGTGGGCGCGTCGCCTCCCACCAGCGAGCCGCGCAGCTCCTCTCCGTTCGACAACTGCACCGTCAGCTTCCGCGAGCCGCGCATGACGACGTGGCGGTTGGTGAGCACGTAGCCATCCGGCGTGAGGAAGAGCCCCGTGCCATGGCCCCGCGCGTGCTCCACGCCCACCACCGCGGGCGAGGCGCGCGCGACGAGCGTCTCCAGGTCGTCCGAGAACTGTTGCAGGAGTTTCATCGTGTGCTCCTCGTCCTCACGAGCGCCGGCCCAGGGTGATGGGCACTTCCTTCACCTCGCCGGCTCGCAGCACGCGCGCCTGGATGGTGGTGTCCGTCTTCGCGTCGCCCAGATAGCCGAGCAGGTCCTCCACGCGGTGCAGTGACTGTCCATCCAGGCTCACCAGCACGTCGCCAATCAGCAGCCCGGCCTTCTGCGCGGGGCCCTCAGGGTCCACGGAGAGGAAGATGAGCCCTGCCTCCGTTCCGGCCGCCGCCCACTGGTGCTGCGGCAGCTTCACGGGATACGCGCCCACGCCCAGGTAGCTCCGGCGGATGCCGCCGTGCTCTCGCAGCGACGACGTCACCCGCGTCAGTGTCTCGTGCGGGATGACCACCGCGGACGTGCGAGAGAAGGCCGCGGAGAGCACTCCGATGAACTGTCCCGTCGCATCCACCAGCGCGCCCCCGGAGAAGCCGGGAGGCAGGTCCGCGTCCGTCTCGAGGTAGCGGTCCACGCGTCCGCCCGCGTGCGTGCGCCAGCCCTCGCCGTGCGCGCTCACCATGCCGAGCGTGGCCCTCGCCGTGCGCCCCGGCCGCGCCACGGTGACGACGAGGTGCCCCACCTTCACGCCGTCCAGCGGCGTGGGGGTGAGCGGATTGAGTCCGGTGGCGTCGACCTTCAGCAGCGCGACGTCGGTGCTGGCGTCCCGGCCGATGAGCTCGGCGGGGAGGGTGCGCCCGTCGCCCAGGCCGACCTGGAGGTGGCTGCCGTGCTCGGCGACCTGGCTGGTGGTGAGGATGAGCCCGTCGGCGCTCCAGACGATGCCGGTGGCGCAGCGACGACGGCGGGCGTCCACGCGGACGACGCTCCGCGCGGTGCGCTCCACCACGGAGGCGAGGGATTGGGAGAGGGAGGAGAGGTCGGTGGACATGGCGTGTTCCTTTCGAGGCGGAAGGTAAAAGCCTCGAAGGCGCGCCACATCGGCGGACCGGGCAGGGAGGGGACCTGCCTGTTCGGGGAGGTCACCCCTCCTTTCGGAGGAGTGAGACCCGGCGCCCTCACCTCAGGGAGAGGGAGCCGACACCGTCAGCCATCCGGAGTTCGTCTTCGCGGAGATCGGCGCGGGGACGCCGATGTGGATGGGCTCGAACTCCTCTTCGCCGGGGGTGAGCATGGGGGGCAGGTTCACCACGCCGCTGGTGGGGCTGACCACGTGGAGCGGGTACGTCAACCCACGAAAGGTGACCACGCTGTTCCTCACGAAGTTCTTTCCGTAGAGGAGGACGGTGGTGGGCTCGGACGAGCCCGCGGGGACGCTTGGGGGCTCCACGGTGGTCAGCTCGGGGGCGGGGAGGTTGAACCCGAGCCGCGGGGACCTGGCGCCATGCGGGTACTGGGGCGAGGCGGTCAGCGCTTCGAGATAGAGGCCCTCGCGCTCCTCGAGGAAGGAGGGAGGGAGGGTCGCCCGCAGCTCGGTGCTGCTCGTCACCTGGGTGGCGAGTGTCCGACGCGTCATCACCAGGAGGCTGCCCGTGCTGAAGTCCTCGCCACGCACGCGAACGGTGAGGGTGCCGTCCTCATGGTCCGTCACCGCGATTTCTTCCAGCGTGATGGGCGGGAGGGTCTCCTCCTTCGGAGCTGCCCCTGCGTCCGGAGGAGCGCTCTGGAGGCCCGTACCGCAAGCACAGAGCAGCCCGGTGAGTGTCGCCATCGTTCCCAGCCGCATCCGTGCTCCCTTCGCAGCCCGCGTCACGGCATCACCCCGGAGCCGTGCTTCTTGCGCAACGGCGCTCAGGGCGTCTCGGCCGACGGTGCCCGGGCGAGCTGCTCGAGGTGGAAGTCCGCCACGTCGTACGTGGGATGGTGGAAGGCGTGCGTGGCCAGGGCGGCCTCGAAGTGCTGTCGGGCCAGCGTGGGGTCGACGACGCCTGCCTTGCCTGGGAGTCGACCCGCGAGCGCGGCCTCGCCCAGGTAGTAGTGGAGCTGGATGCGACGCAGGCGTACGCCGTGGTCTGTCGCCTCCTCCTCGTCCGGGTTGGCGCCGAAGGTCGGGGCCTCGCCCGTGAGGTGGCGCGCCAGGGGGAGCGGCCAGTCCTCGCCGGGGTGCGTGGCGGTGAAGGACTTCAGCGCGGAGGCGTCCCGGGTGCCCGGCGCCGTGAGGTGGCGGAGCAGATGGGCCATGGCGTCCTCCGGGTTCTTCTCCACCAACGTGTCGAGCGCCGTGGTCGCGCGTGATGGGCCATCGGGCAATTCAGTGACTGCCGCGACGTAGATGCGGGTGGCGCCGATGGACGTGCCCTCGCGGGCGAGCGGCTCCAGGGTGTCCGCCGCGTCCTTCGCGCGGCCCAGGGCGAGCAGGGCGCGGCCGAGCAGCAGGCGGGACTCGAGGTCTCTCGGCATGCGCTCGACGATGGGCGCGAGCAGGTCCACCACCGGCTGGGGCTTGCCTTGCAGCAACAGTCCCCGGGCGAGCCCGACGCTGTAGAAGGCTTCCTTGATGTCGGAGCTCGGCGTGGCCGCGTGGTCCTCGCGCCAGGCGAGGACGCTGTCGAGCGCGGCCCGGTAGCCCTTCTCCGTCAGCGCGCCGTCACGCAGGAGCCGACCCAGCATGCCCCAGCGCCGCTGGATGATGTCCATGTTCCAGTCGACCCAGTCCTTGGTCTGCTTCACGACGAGCGCGTCCAGCACGGCGCGCGTGTTCGCCGGCTGGTCGAGCATCATCATCGGCAGCAGGGTCTCCTGGAGCACGGCCTGCGAGAGGCGCAGGGCGTCCAGTGACAGGGCCTCGGGTCGCTTCGCGTCGCCGGCGGCGTACTCCATGGGCCAGAACGACGAGGGCAGGGACAGCAGTGTCTCGAAGGCGCTCAGCTTCACCGTGAGCTTGCCCGCGTCCACCGTGGCGTCACCCCAGAGCAGCAGGTTCACCTTCGCCTCGCGGGCGAGCCCGGGCGCCTGTTCGAGCGAGGCCGGCACCGCCACGGTGGGGCGCACCACGTCGATGGGCGTGTTCCGGCTCAGCTCGGTCAGCGCGGTGAGGAGTCGTGCTTCCTGGGCTCGGGCCTCCTCGGCCGCCTCGGGGGTGGTGGGGCGCAGGGAGAGGAAGCCGACGACGTAGCGAGGCTCGCTCGGCTTGGACGCGGGGAGGGGCTTGGGCGACGTGGCGCAGGCGGTGACGAGGACCGCCAGCGTGAGGACTCGGAGCGGGGAGGGGAGGTTCATGTCGGGACGCAGGCGGCGGGATGGATGGCGAAGACCGGGGAAGGGCAGCGCCGACGCCTGCTCGGGGACTCATGCGCCGTGCTCGGAGCGCACGGTGTGAGGGACGGTAGCATGATGAGGACCACGGACCGTTCGCGAGGTGCGGGTCGTCCCCGTGGGCCGAGGAACAGCGCGTGGTCGACGGTGATGTGTCAGTCGCGCACGAGCAGCGCGCCTCCTGGACCGAAGCCGAGGGTGAGGCACAGGATGCGACGATGACTCGCGAGACGGGCATCGCCGCGCGCGGCCTCCGCCGCGAGCTCCGCGTCGTTGAGTACGAGCACCTCTCCGCTTCCTGGCAGTCGCGCCTCCGCCAGGATGTCGGCCACGAGCGTGGCGTGTCCCTCCCAGCCGTAGGTGCAGCCGCCCGGAACGAGTCCCTCATCGAGAGGACACGGGAGCGCGAGGCACAGTGCGTCCAGCGAGGCGTCTGGGGTCAGGGCGCGCAGCGCTCCCGCGAGGAAGCGCACCGCCGCGATGATGTGGTGCCCATCCTCGGGGCGAGGCATGCCGATGAAGAGTCGAGGGAGCAGCGTGGTGTCCCGCTCGAAGACCTGGAGGGTCTGGGGGCTCGCGCACTTGAGGCTCGTCTGGCCCACGTCGAGGCACAGCGCTTCGTGTGCGGAGCCTGAGGACGTCAGCAACCCGAGGCCCGCATGCACGGGTGCGAAGCGCGGGGACTCGGCGAGGACCACGGGACGGCCGAGCTTCGTCGTCGCGGCCGTGAGGGCCAGCTCGAAACCCTGGAGACACGCGAGTCCGCCACTGAGCCACACCGCGTCCACTGTGTGCTGATGGACCAGGGACTCCAGCGCGCTCGCGAGCGCGGGCATCAGGCGTGTCGCCAGCGCGTGCTCGGGGACTCCGGCGTTCCGGTCCGCCTCGACACGCGGCGTGCTGAGCAGCTCCCACAGTTCGTGGCCGAGCACCGGGAGGTTCCACACCTCCAGCGGAGTCACTCCGGGGGCGTGATATCGGCGTGGGCGCCAGCCTTGCTTCGGTGCGCTCATGCGACGAGGGCGGCGATGCGCTCGGCGGCTTCCTTCGCGCCGTCGCGCGCCTGGTAGGCCTTGGAGATGGCGGACACCTTCGCGCGCAGGGGCGTCCCCGCATCGAGGAGCTGACGGAGCGCGGCGCGGCACTCCTCCACGCTCAAGGTGTCGGGCGACAGCGCGAGGCCCGCGCCAGACTTCTGGAGGAAGTGGGCCTGGATGGGCTGGTCATTGCAGACAGGCAGCAGCAACAGGGGCACGCCCGCGGTGAGCGCTTCCATCACGGAGTTCGCGCCGCCGTGCGAGACGAAGGCGGAGGCGCGTGGGAGGAGCTGACGTTGAGGTGTGTAGGGCACCGCCACCACGTCACCGGGCAGCGAGCGTGCGAAGTCCGTGTCGGCCAGCTCTCCGGCGCTGAGGACCAGGGTGACGCCGAGGGGCGCGGCGGCCTCGGCGATGGTGCGGAACAACGTGGGCTGCCACGAAATCTGGCTGCCGAAGGACACGTACACCACGGGCCTCGTGCCCAATCGCTCCCAGGGGAAGTCCACCTCGTCGCCTCGGGGCTCGGGTGGAGTCGACGGACCGACCAGCTGTGTGGCTGGGGGCAGGCCCGCGTCGGGTCCCAGGAAGTCCTCGGTGGCGAAGATGATGTTGAGGCGCGGCGAGAGGCACTCGCAGTTGCGGAAGCGCGCGTCGAAGCCGTGCTGGGCGAAGAGCGCGGCGCGCTCGGACGCGAGGGCTCGCACGTTGCGGCGCAGCCCGTAGTCCTCCATGGGTTCGAGCAGGGAGAGCGCGGAGGAGACTCCGGCCCAGGGAATGCCTTCGCGATGCGCGGCGAGCACCGCCGCGTACTGCATTCCATCGAGGGCCATGACGTCCGGACGGAAGGCCCGGACGACGGCGCTCACGGGCTCGAGCAGCGTGGGCACCGCGTCCAGCAGCAGTCCGCGAATCCACCTCCCGAGCGTGGCTTCGTCGCGTACCAGTCGCGCCAGGGCCTCGCCTCCGGTCTCGATGCCGGGGGCTTCGTGCGCGGCGGCGGGAAGGTGGAGCACCTCCACGCCGAGCGTGGAGAGCTGGGGTGACGGCTCGGGGATGCAGAGCCATCCCACGGTGTGTCCCAGGCGGCGCAGCCACTGCGCGACGCCCATCATCGGGTTGATGTGGCCCTTCTCGGGGGAGGTGGCGATCAGGATTCGGGACATGGGCGGAGTCGCACGGCGTGCGCGTGGAGCATGGCGAGGGAGCACAGGCGCATCAACAGGCGGTCCACGACGCTCGCCTCCGGCGCCTCGGGTTCCAGGCGGATGTAGCGCTCCAGGAGCGAGAGCGGAGCCCCCGGGAGGATGACTCCGAGGGGCTCCATGTGCGCGGGGGACAGCCACTCACGATAGAGCTCGAGCCAGCGGGCTCGCACGGGGCTGGAGAGCGCGGTGTGTCCGTAGCGGGGCGTCTTGCGAGCGAGGCGGACTTCATCGGGGACGAGCCCACGGACCGCGTGACGGAAGAGCCACTTGCCCACACCCTCTCGCCGGAGTGAGGACTCGGGGAGCGCGAGCGCCACGTCCGCGCATCGCGTGTCGAGATAGGGCGTGTGCACGGTGATGCCGTGGGCCCGGGCACCGCGCAGCTCGGGGGGCAACACCAGCTCACGGAGGACCCAGGCCGCGTAACGGACCTCTTCGGAGGCGGAGGTTTCCGTGACGGACCAGGGTGCCGTCCCCAAGTTGTCCACAGCGCCGCGACGCCTCGTTCCCGTGTGTCGACCGTCTTCCTGGGCACGCGCCGGAGGCGGGGAGAACACGCGGGGACTGTCCTTCTGTGATTCGTCGTCGGTTCGGGGGTGGCGATGTTCTTCCACTCCGCCAGGCGGGGCCGCGCCAAGGCTGCTCATCTGTGACTTATCCACAGAGGCGCGAACGAGCCGTCGGTCCTCCGCTACGCTGGCCGCACCGGGCGCGGGCGCGCGCGAGGTGCCCGTCCGCAAGTTGTCCACAGAGGGGCGAAGCACCGTTTGAACGAGTCGTCGGTCCTCCTCGATGCGCGCCATGGCCGCCGCGAGCGCGCTGGGATTGCCCATCAGCACCTCGTCCGCGCCGGCGCCGCTCAGCATCACCGAGGCGCCGTGTCGTCGCGCCTCCGCGTAGAACGCGAAGCTCGCGATGGCTCGGGCGTTGAGGATGGGGCTCTCAGTGGCGAGGACGGCTTGCTCGAACAACTCGGGCAGCACGGCGTCCGGGATGGGCACGTCCACATGCTCCACTCCCGCGAGCCGGGCCACCGTGCGCGCGTTGCGGCGCTCCGTCTCATCGGCGAAGTGGACGTCCATGCTCCAGGCGCGAACCTGGCCCGGCGCGAGACGTGCCGCGAGCATGCACAGCACCGCGCTGTCCACGCCGCCGCTCAGGCTGACGTCCCGTGCCCCTTCACGCAGTCTCACTGCGACGGCGTCGGAGCATGCCGAAAGGAGCGTCCCGGCGAGCTCGTCGTCACCGTGAGCAACGGGAGGGGCCGGTCCGTCCTCTTGTTGGTGGGCCGTGCGATGCGCGCGGGCCTGTCCGTCATCCTGCCGGTGGGCCTCGCGATGCGTGGCGATGCGCGCGTGTCCCTCCTCAGGTCGGTGGGCCGCGTGATGCGTGGCGATGCGGGCCTGTCCGTCATCCTGCCGGTGGGCCTCGCGATGCGTGGCGATGCGCGCGTGTCCCTCCTCAGGTCGGTGGGCCGCGTGATGCGTGGCGATGCGCGCGTGTCCCTCCTCAGGTCGGTGGGCCGCGTGATGCGTGGCGATGCGCGCGTGTCCCTCCTCAGGTCGGTGGGCCGCGTGATGCGTGGCGATGCGGGCCTGTCCGTCATTCTGTCGCTGGGCCTCGCGATGCGTGGCGATGCTCGCGAGCCCTTCCTCAGGCTGGTGGGCCTCATGATGCGTGGCGACGCGAGCCTGTCCGTCCTCAGGGTGGGCCTCGCGATGCGTGGTGAACCGGGGTGGCCCCTCCCTTGTCGCGCGTTCATCGTCATCCCGTCGGAGAAGAACCCGATGAACGCGTGGCAGCGGCGGAGCCACACGGTGGACCCCCTCGAACAGGCTCTGGTGCGGCATGAGCGCGTGGTTCAGGAACGCAGCGACGGCGTCGGGGTCCAGCCCTCCTTCATCGCGCCGAGGCGCATCTTGGGTGCCCACCTCGGATTCCTGCCCTCCGAGCTCGTCACGAGGCTGACCCGTGGCGTCCGCACGCCGCCGTGCGAGCAACCTCCACACGGACGCCTCCGTGCTCTCGGACGTGGCCTGGTAGGAGGGCAGGATGGCGAGCGGGCCGCTCGGGTCGCCGGGGGACGCGGACACGCTGGGACTGTCGCAAGCCGCGGGGCTGGCCGGCAACCCCGCTATAGTCCCCTCCGTGCGTTACGAGCTGCACGACGGTCGAATCCTCACCTGGTCCCTGGAGACGCACGTCGTCACCCACTGCAACCTGCGCTGCGTGCAGTGCTGCCCCATGTCTCCGCACCTGCCCGCGTGGGCGGTGGACCCGGCCACCCTCGGCGCCGACCTCACCCGCCTCGCGCGAGTGCTCAAGCCCAGCGTCTTCAAGCTCACCGGCGGCGAGCCCTTCCTCCACCCCGACCTCGCAGGCGTCCTCGACGCCGCGCGCGCCTCCGGCATCTCCGAGCAGCTCTCCGTCACCACCAACGGCTTGCTCGCCCAGAGCGCACCGGACGCCGTCTACGAGCGCCTGGACCGGATGACCCTGTCCGTCTACTCCTCGGCCCCGCTCACGGACGCGTCCCTGGCCCGCATCACCGAGCGCTGCGAGCGTCACCGCGTCCACCTCACCGTGAAGCGCATCGACGCCTTCCAGCAAATCACCCCGGACGCACCCCTCGCGACCGACGCCGAGGTCCGCGAGGTCCACGCGCGCTGCTGGCTCAAGGTCCGCTGCCACCTGGTCCACCAGGGCCGCTTCTACTCGTGCACCCGTCCGCCCCACGTGGCCACCGTGCTCGGCCCCGCGTATCCGCAGATGCCCGCGCTCGGCGAGGTGGACGGCGTGCGCCTGGACTCCCCGGACCTGCTGGAGCGCATGCTCGGCCTGCTGGAGCGGGACACGCCCCTGGCCACCTGTCGCTACTGCCTGGGCGCCAGCGGCCCGTGGATGCCCCACGCGCAGCTTCCTCGCGCGAGGCCCACGGGCGCCCCGGCCTGAGAGCTACTTGCCCGACTTCGGCAGCGTGCTCTGCATCGTCGTCGGGTAGCGCGCGCCCACGGCGACCCCCGGAGGCGCGACGGCGTCGATGTCCTTCAAGTCCTTCTCCGAGAGCTTCACCGCGAGCGCCCCCAGGTTCTCGTCCAGGTACTTGCGGCGCTTGGTGCCCGGGATGGGGACCAGGTCCTGCCCCTGGGCCAGCACCCACGCGAGCGCGAGCTGCGCCGGTGAGCACCCCTTCTGCTTCGCCAGCGCCTCCACCTTCGTCACCAGCTCCAGGTTGCGCGTGAAGTTCTCCCCCTGGAAGCGCGGCGAGTTGCGGCGGTAGTCATCCGCGGCCAGGTCCTCGAAGCGCTTGAGCTGCCCCGTGAGGAAGCCGCGCCCCAGCGGGCTGTACGGCACGAAGCCGATGCCCAGCTCGCGGCACGCCTGCAGCACGCCGTCCTCCGGCTCGCGGCTCCACAGCGAGTACTCGCTCTGCAGCGCGGTGATGGGGTGCACCTTCGACGCGCGCCGCAGCGTGTCCGCGTCCACCTCCGACAGGCCCAGGTGCCGCACCTTGCCCTCGCGCACCAACTGCGCCATCGCGCCCACCGTGTCCTCGATGGGCGTCGTCGCGTCCAGGCGGTGCAGGTAGTACAGGTCGATGACCTCCACGCCCAGCCGGCGCAGGCTGGCCTCGCACGCCTGCTTCACGTACTCGGGCTTGCCGTTGATGCCGCGGGCCTGCGGATTGTTCGGGTCGCGGACGATTCCGAACTTGGTCGCCAGCACCACCTTCGCGCGGTGGGGCTTGAGCACCCGGCCCACCAGCTCCTCGTTGCTGCCGGAGCCGTACATGTCCGCGGTGTCGAAGAAGGTGACGCCCCTGTCCAGCGCGTGCAGCAGCGTGGCCTCCGACTCCGCGTCGTCCCGGCCCGCGTAGAAGTCCGACATCCCCATGCAGCCCAGGCCCAGGGCCGACACCTTCAGGCCCTGCTTGCCGAGTGTCCGTGTCTCCATGTCGACATCCCTCCCGCCAGCGCGGCGTCCCGTGAGTCCAAGGGGGCCTTTACTGCGGCTGGGACGCCGACACGTCAACAGGAACGACACGCTCCCGTGGCAGGTCCACGGTGAAGATGGAGCCTCGGCCCTGCTCGCTCTCCACGCGCACCCGTCCCCCCATGGCCTCCACCAGCGTCCGCGTGATGTAGAGCCCCAGGCCCAGGCCGCCGTAGTGCCGCTCCGACACGGCGCGCTCGAAGCGGCCGAACAGCCGGGGCAGGTGCTCGGGCGCGATGCCGATGCCCTGGTCGCGCACCTTGAGGCGCGCGCGGCTGGGGCCTTGTTCCAGACTCAACACGATGGGCTTGCCCGCGCCGTACTTCACCGCGTTGTCGATGAGGTTGGTGACCACCTGCTCCAGCCGCAGCCGGTCCCAGCGGCCCACGAGCCCCGCCTCGCCGCCCTCCACCTGGAGCGAGGAGCCGGACCTGGCCGCATGGGCCTCGTACCGTGACGCCACCTCGTGGATGAGCGCGCCCAGGTCCACGTCCTCCAGCTCCAGCGCCAGCCTGCCCGCGGCGATGCGCGACACGTCGAGCAAGTCGCCCACCAGCTCCGCCAGCTTCTTCACCTGCCGGGCCCCGGTGTCCACGTAGCCCTTCACCACGGCGTAGGGGATGTTGTCCGGGTGTCGCTCCAGCTCGCGCGAGAGCGCCTGGAGCTTGAGGCTCAGCGGCGTCAGCGGCGTCTTCAGCTCGTGGCTCGCGATGGAGAGGAACTCGTCGCGCAGGCGGATGGCCTCCTGGGCCTCGCGGTACAGTCGCGCGTTCTCCATGGAGAGCGCGGCGCGGTAGGCCAGCTCCAGCCCGAAGGCGAGGTCCGCCTGCGTGTAGCGACGGTTGGAGAACGAGGTGAAGAAGCTGAACACGCCCATGGTGTGGCCACGCACCACCAGCGGCACGGCGATGAACGAGCGCAGCCCCGTGGCCAGCATCACCCGGGCGTGGTTCTCGTTGTGCGCGCTGCGCTTGATGTGCGCGGGCGTCATCTCCTCCAGGAGGATGGCCTCGCCTCGCAGCAGCGCGGCGGTGGGCGGGTGGCGCGGGTTGCCCTCGGGCATGAGGTTGAAGTGGAGGACCTCCGCGGCGACGGGGGCGTCCTCGGGCCGGGCGTGGGCGACCTCCAGGCGGCGGAAGGTGCCGTCGGGCTGGGCCAGGTCCACGAAGCACCAGTCCGCGAGCGCGGGCACCACCAGCCGCGCCAGGTTGCGCATGGTGCCCTCGTAGTCGAGCGACGAGGCGAGCACGGTGCTGACCTCGGCGAGCACGCGGGTGCGGAACTCGGCCTGGCGCAGCTCGGTGGCCAGGGCCTCGGCGCGCTGGCGGGCGTGCACCAGGTCGGTGACGTCGAAGCCGAAGCCGGCGATGCCGTCCACCTGGCCCTGGGCATCGCGCGTGGGCTGGTAGACGAGGTTGTGGAAGGTCTCCTTCTCCATGCCGTCGGCCTGGAGGAAGCGCAGCGGGACGGCGCCGCTCACGAAGGGCTCCCCCGTGGCGTAGACGCGGTCCAGCACGTCGCGCGCGTCCTCCTCGCCCACCTTCACCACGCCCTCCTGGAAGGGCTTGCCCAGGGTGTCGCGGTTCTTGAGCATCGAGCTGTTGCGGGCGTTGGAGAAGTCGAAGTCGTGCGAGGCGCCGCGCAGGAAGAAGATCTGCGCGGGGGCCTGCATGAAGATGGTGTGCAGGCGTGTCCTGGCGGCCTCGGACGCGGCGCGGGCCTGGTGCTCGCGCTCGAGCAGGCTGGCGCGCTCCTCCAGCGCGCGGCTGAGCGACACGTTGAGCTTGGTGATGAAGATGGCGAGCAGGGCGAAGATGCCCAGGGCGAGCACGTCCGCGGAGCGCATCTGGAGGGTGAGCCGTGGCGGCAGGAAGAAGTGGTCCACGGCGATGAGCGACAGCGTCGTCACCAGGAGGGAGGGGCCCCAGCCGCCCCACCAGCCGGCGACCATGACGGCGCCGTAGAAGAAGAGGAAGGGGCTGTTGGACATCAGCGGCCACAGCTCCCGTTGGAGCAGCAGCGCGAAGCAGAAGAAGAGCAGCGCGACGCCGTAGCGGCCGAGCCAGGAGCGCTGCAGCCAGCTCCAGGCCTTCCTGGGGTCGGGAGACAGCGGGGCCAGGGCGCGCATGGCGCCGGACGGACGCGTGGGTTCCAGATGCGAGACGGGCGTGGGCAAGGCGAGAGGCCTCCTCACGACGGGGTGACACCGTGGGCGCTCGATGGGGAAGCGCTCGCGGTGAGAGGCAGGGCTCGCATGATGGTACGACTGGCGGGGTGTCCGCTCCCCTAGATGATGCAAGTGATTGAATGAACACGCTCGGTGCTCCGCCGAGGTGCCTCCCGTACGAACGTGTTCAATGGACGGCGGCATTCCAGTCGGACGGGGCGCCGTTGACCCGGAGTTGTCTGACGCTGGCGATGAAGACTTTCAGGTGTGTTGTTTGTGTATGGCGCGGCGGCGCATGAGTCAGAGAGGATTCATGGGGGCATCCAGCATGGCGCGCATCCGACGAAGGTCCAGGTCGTCTGTCCTGTCCATGCGCTGGAAGGAGTCCTGGGGCAGGGCGGCGCCCTGTTGGCGCTCCTTCAAGTCCTTCTTCGAGGGGCAGCAGTCGCCGCTCTTCTCCGGACCGGACGGCGCGAGGGCGCGCGAGGACGTCGACGCAAGGGCCGACGAGAGCTTCTGGAGCATGGCGTGTACCTCCAAGTGGGCGGTGTGTCCTCATTACGGCGGACCTGCGCACACGGTTACTTCACTTGGGGCGTTGGCGGCTCGCGGGGCCTGCGGCCCTGACACGGGGCGCAAATCCTGACGGTCGGCGCGAGGCGCTCGGACAGCGCTTCGGAGGCTGCTCACAAGACGCGGAAGGGCAGGGGCTTGAGGCCGGTGACCAGGGACTCGGCGCTCACGGCACGCACTTCAAGCCTCGGAGCCTCGCGCCAGCCGAGGTTGCGCAGGGCCGCGGCGAGGCGCTCGCACAGCGCGGGCACGTCCTGCTCTCGCGCGTCGGCCAGCTCCAGCTCGAAGCGCGTGCCCTCCACCTGCGTCAGCCGGAAGGCGCGCAGCGCGTGGTGCTTGAACACCCACGCCAGCGCCCACGCGTCCACCCGCCGACCCGTGGGCGTCGTGAAGTGACAGGCACCCCGTCCTCCGAAGCCCTCCAGCGTCCAGCCATGGAAGCCGCAGGCACACGCGTCGCGCCGCACCGAGCCCGAGTCCCCGGGGCGATAGCGCAACAGCGGCAACACGCTGGGCCGCAGCCGCGTCACCACGACCTCGTCCTTGCCCGGCTCCAGCCACACGTCCGGCGCGAGGACGTGGAAGCGCCCCACGCCCCGCAGGCACTCCCACGCCAGCGGGCCTGTCTCCGTGGAGGCGTAGTAGTTGAGCACCGGCGCCGGCACCCCGCGCGCCAGCGCCTCGCGCGTGTCCTCGGGCAGGTGCTGCGCCGACGTGAGCACCAGCGCGGGCGTGGGCACCTCGCGCTGCTCCGCCAACCAGCGCAGGCCCTCCGGGTCCGAGAAGAGGACCGTCGGCCGCACCCTGCACAGCCGCGCTCTCGCATCCTCCCGCAACACCGAGATTCGATGCAGCGCCCCCTCCTCGAGGATGCGCAGCCGCACCGAGTACTCCAGCCCTCCTGGCAGCGCGTCCAGCAACACCACCCGCGGACGCGGCGGCAACACCGCGCCCGCTCGCTCCAGCCAGAAGCGCAGCACCGCCCACATGTGCAGGCAGTCCAGCCTGTCCCGCACCACCTTCACCGGCTCCCCCGTGGAGCCGGAGCTGCGCACCACCACGCCCTCGTCCGCTGGCTCCAGCGGTCGCGGCACCTCGTCCCAGTGCCTGGCGAGCACCTCGCGCTCCAGCAGGGGGAAGTGCTCCAGGTCCGCGAGCGTCTGCAAATCCCCCGGATGCAACCCGGCCTCCCGCAGTCGTCGCGTGTAGTACGGCGAGGCGAGCAGCGTGTCCCGCAGCGCACCCAGGCGCGACTCCAATGCCGCGCGCGCCTCGGCTTCATCCTCGAGCGACGCGAAGTGCGACAGCTCGCGGGCGATTGCCTTCGCCCAGGGCACATGGGGCCGCTGAGAGGCGGTGTCCCGACGGATGTTCGCGCGAGGCGCCACGCGCGCGTCCGACGGGAGACCCAACGTCACTCGCGCCACCCTCGCGCGTCCGTCGCCCGCTGGGCCGCCTCCTGGAGTTCCTTCGCGCGCCGGTCCGCTTCCTTCTTCCTCGCCTGCTCCGCCCGCTCCATCTCCCGGAGCGCGGTGCGGTAGTCGAGCTGGTTGCGCCGCGCGGCGGACTCCTTCGGCGACTCGTCCTTCACCTGCCCGTCCACCGCGTGCACCCACTTGCGCAGGAACTCCTCCTGGCGGAACGCGTTCGAGCGAATCATCTCCGCCGTCAGCGGCTCCACCTCCAGGAAGAACCCGCGCAGGAGCCTCGGCGTGTCGACGTTCTTGCGCAGCGACGCCACCGTGTCCGCCCGCAGCGAGGACGACGTCAGCGCGTACGCGAGCATCACCACCTGCTCCCGGAAGAGCGCCCCCTGCTTCGAGCGCCGCTCCAGGTCCTCCCAGTCCGTACGCGACGGCGGCCTCAGGCCCGCGAGCCGGAACGTGTCGCAGACGATGGCCATCGCCAGGTCGTGCGGATACGGCGACACGATGGGCGCCGCGGTGAGCTGCTTCTGGATGTCCTTGACGTCGAAGACCATCACTTCTCCAGCAGGGCCTGGGACAGGGCCGCGGCGGCCTGGCCGAAGTCCGACAGCCATTTCACCACCACCAGGCGGAAGTTGCGCTCCTTCAACACCGGCCCGAGCACCTGCCGCGCGCGCAGGTCCTCCCCCAACGCGAGGAACGCCACGAGCAGCCGCGAGCGCCTCGTCGCGCGCACCAGCGCCTCCATCGCCCCCTTCGCCGTCACGTTCGCCAGGAAGTCGCTGTCGGAGATGATGACCCGCAGCGCGTCCGGGTCCTCCTCGGACAGCGCGCCCAGGATGTCGAAGGGGTACTGCGTCCCCCCGCCGATGTAGCCCAGGAGGAAGTCACGCGCCCGCTCCTCGTCGTACATCCACGGCGAGACGACGGGCGCGTGGTGCGAGTAGATGATGCCGCGCACCTTCGCCTTCTTGCGCAGCGCGGAGGCGGACAGCACCTGCGCGGCCAGCGTCATCGAGTTGAGCTGCTGCGCGGGGTCGGGCATGGAGCCGCTGGTGTCCAGGTAGAGCTCCACCGAGGGCACGCCGAGCTCGGACGGAGGCGGCACGTCGGCCTCCAGCTCGCGGCGCAGTGGCGACACCGCGGCCAGGTGTCCCTGCGTGAGCACCGTCAACGTCCAGTCGATGGCGGACGGGTCGTCGCCATGCTCCCAGGCCTGGGGTGTGGTGCGCAGGTACGGCTCCGGGCGGGACGGCGCGGACGGCAGCTTCACCAGGTGCTGGTCGACGAGCCGCCGGTAGTGCCGCGCGACGAGCGCCTGGCGCAGCTTCCCATCCCCCACGCCCGGCAGGTGGTGGGTGATGCGGCGAATCTGGTCCAGCAGGTCCGACTCCGTCGTGTCGGGCACCGCGTCGAGCCACCCGCGCTCCCGCGCCTCGTCGAGCACGTCCTCCCAGCGGCCTCCGCTCTGGAGCGCGGCGTCCCAGTCGTCCACGTCCGGCTGTGACACGTCATCGCCGAGCGGCAGGACGTAGGACAGCTCGTCGGGCTTGCCGAGGTAGCGGATGAAGGCGGCGCAGAAGTACAGGAACTGCAGCCGTGGGTTCGGCAGCGCGTAGAACGTCTGTGCGAACATCCGCGCCTCCGCGCGCAGGCCGGGGAACTGCGCCTCCATCGGCGCCATCGCCGCGGAGGGCACCAGGTCCCCGGGCGCGCGGCCCCACAGCTCCTCGTAGATGGCGAGGTAGAAGAAGAACAGCGGAGACGTCGGCGTGTCGCCGCGCGTGCGCTGGAAGCCCCGGTACACGCGGCACAGGTCCTCCGCGTGGGTGCGGCCCACCACCTCGTTCACCTGCAAATCATAGAAGAGGTTGGTGAGCGACTGCTTCAGCCCGGGGACCAGCCGCTGCTCCACGACGCGCAGCTCCGCGTCCCAGCCGAGCGTGTGGGGGAACCTCGCGTGGTGGCCGATTTCATGCGCGAGCACCGCCAACAGACTGTCCGCCGCGCCCATGGATTGGAGCAGCTGGAAGTGCACGAAGACCTGTCGCCTGGCGAGGTCGATGTACGCGAGCGGCTCGTTCGCATGGTCCGCGTCCGGCTGGAAGGGGACGTGGGGCTCCGGCGGGCTCAGCCGCACCTGCACGTCCCACAGCGCCAGCGCCTGACGCCAGCACTGCTCGATGTGCTCGGGCGTGAAGCGCGACGGGCTCATGCGGGCACGAGCACCAGCACGTGCTGCGACGTGTCCAGCGTGCCGGCGGCGCGCCAGTCGTTGGTGAGGGTGGCGTACCACGCGTCCACGCGCGGGTCGTTCCACGACACGGCGCCCAGGTGGGGCGTGTGCTGGTGCGTCACCTCGGGCGTCTCGCGGCAGCCCATGGCGCCGAGCGGAATCGGCGTGTCCGCGAGCAGCAGGCCCTGCGTCGCGGCCTCGCGTCCGGCCACCGCGTGACGGTGCCGGTCGTGCACGCACAGTACGGTGGGCGCGAGGAAGTGCATCGCGCCGGGGAGGAAGCGGCTGTCCTCGCGGGACAGGTCGACGAGGAAGGGCTGGGCCTTGTCGCCCAGCTTCGAGGCGGGAGGCTCCATCGCGAGCGCGGCCGTCTCGCGCAGGCGCTCCTCGATGCCCGCGAGCGAGCCGAGCCGCTGGCTCACGCGGTAGAAGATGCGCTGCACCCACGGCGGCGTGGACTCCAGGTTCTCGCCCACGTTCCAGAGCTGCGCGAGCACGCCGGCGCGCTCGGGGGCGGGGACGCCGGTGAGCAGGCGGGGCACCAGGTCGGACCACGCGAGGGTGAAGAAGTTCTGGCGTCCCGCGGTGGCGGGGTAGAGGTAGCCCAGGCCGATGGCCTCGGCGCCCAGGCGCAGGTAGGCGCGCAGCAGCTCCTCGGCTTCTTCCGGCGCGGTGCCGGACTGGGTGAGGGCGTCACCGAGCTTTCTGGCGGGGCCTTGAACCAGCTCGCGCCACAGGTCCGCGTCCCAGCGGACGTAGCGGGCGCGGGCGCTGGACTCAAGCTCGTCGGTGTAGCTGCTCACGGCCGACCTCCGCCGCCCGGGTTCTCCTTGAGCCACGTCGCGTAGTTCCGGTAGCGGCTGTACATGGACTTCAAGTGGATGAGGTCCTCGTAGATGGGGCCGGAGAGCTCCTGCTTGGTGAGCAGCTCGTTCATCAGCGCGGTGACGGCGGTGAGGCGCTTCTCGGTGGTGCGCAGGTCGATGCCGGACAGGCCCTTGTCCAGCTCCTCGCGCAGCACGCCCACCTTGCGGCGGATGGGCTCGTGTTTCTCGTGGTGCCCCATGGCCATGTCGAACATGTGGCGAATCCACGCGACGCGGTCCTGGAGGAGGAGCTTGTGGCCCTTCGCCTCGAAGAAGGCGCTGCGGGTGTTGGGGACCAGCTTCTCGTGCAGCACCCACGGGGCGATTTGACGGAAGTCCTCCAGCTCCACGACGGAGTGGCCGCGGAAGAAGGCGAGCGCCTTCGCGTAGTGGAGGATGGTCTGGTAGGCGCGCACGCTGACGCCGTTCTCGGTCTGCGTGCAGAGGTGTACCTTCTTGTCGAGCGGGCACTGCTCGTTGCACACGGCGGACACGGTCTGCCCGGCGAGCTTGAGGGTGTCCTTGTGCTTGAACTCGAAGCGGGGGGACGCCATGCGGCAGAAGTCGAGCTGGCCGAGGAAGAAGGCCACGCGCTCGAGGACGTCGCGGGGGACCTCGACCTCGAGGATGGAGGTGTAGGCGCGCTCCAGCTCGCCGGGGGTGAAGACGATGTCCTTGGGGAGCAGCTCCTCGGGGGACTTGTCGGCTTCGATGCGCTGGAGGAGGGTGTCGATGAAGTTCGAGTTGAAGGGGACGGCGCGCACGACGACGTCGAGGCGGTCCTTGAGGGCCTCGATGACCTGGAAGGTGCCGCCGCCCTGGTCGTCATTGGCGGTGAGGAACCAGGACGAGCGGCCCGCGTAGACGTACTGGTCCATCATCTCCGCGTAGCCCTCGGCCATGAGGGAGAGCAGGGCGGACTGGGTCTTGGTGGGGATGCGGTTGTACTCGTCGATGATCTTGACGCGTTGGGTGATCCACTTGCGCCAGCTGACCTTGACGGCGGAGAGGTCCTCCGCCTTGAGCATGTCGGAGGGGAGGGGGGCGCCGAGCAGGTCGGCGATGGAGAGTTGAGGGTGGCCGCGTTGGATGGAGCGGTGGATGTCCTCGCGAGACATGCCGGAGAGCAGGGCCATGAGGACGGCGGAGGTGGTCTTGCCGCGGCCGGGTCCGCCGATGAGGAGGGCTCGGCGGCAGGTGAAGAGGGTGAGCAGGGGGATGAGGACGAAGGAGCTGTAGCTCATGTCCTCGGGGAGGTGGAGCTCGTCCCCGGCGCTGCTCTTGAGAGAGGCGGAGCCGCCGAACTCGATGTCGTAGTAGGGGCAGATGACGGCGTTGTTGGTGATCCACCAGTACGCCTGCCGCATCTTGTCGTGGAGGCTGCCGCCGTCACGCTCGGAGAGGTGGACGTTGAGCCCCTTGTCCACCGACGCGCGCCCGGAGAGCAGGCGCGACACCCAATCCTGGTTCGCCATGCGGCGGGGAGCCTAGCATCGACGAGGCGATTGGCTCACAGCGTGACGAGGCCCATGCGCGCGGCGCGGACGACGGCCTCGGTGCGTCGCTGGACACCCAGCTTGGCGAGCACCGCGTTCACGTGGAACTTGGCTGTGTGCTCGCTGATGCCGAGTCGGTCCGCGATGGCCTTGTTCGACAGGCCCTCCGCCAGCAACGCGAGCACCTCGCGCTCTCTTGGCGTGAGGGCATCCGGTCCTTGAGCGCTCGTGCTCACGGAGGCCGTGGTCTTCGCGCTGGCCCGCAGCTCGGAGAGCCCCGGGTCGAACACCGCGAGCCCTCGCGCCACTGCGTACAGCGCCGCTGTGAGCGGGCCTGGGCTTACGTCGCGGAACAACAGTCCCTTGGCTCCCGCGCCGAGTGCCAGCTCGCCCGCTGCGTCGTCCGCGACCAGCGCGAGCACCGGCGCGCCCAGGTCTGGCGCGTCCAATCGCGCCTCTGTCTCGGCGAGGCGCAGACCGGTGTCCCAGAGGACCACGTCAGGCGCTTCGCCCCGCGTGGTCTCCAGCTCCACCTGCGTGCCCGAGGCCAACAGTTGCAGCTCGCTCCCCTGGTCCCCGAGCACTCGTGAGAGCGCACCTCGAGCGAGCGGGTCCTCCGCGACCAACGCGAGACGCAAGGGTGAGAGGGATGCATCCAACACGGAGCCTCTTCCATAACGAGGTGCCCCACGCGCCGCTCGCGTCGGAACCGTGAGTGCTCACGGCTGAACGCGAAGGCAGTGGATTCACAAAGCTGGAAGAGGTCGCGAGCGAAGCCCGTCCCGACCATGAAGAAGTTTGAAGAGACTCGGGCTACTTGTGCTTGGGCCGAGGAGGAGGTGCCCCCGTCCAGAGTGGCACCAGCTTCTCGCGGACCTCCGAGAGGAACGTGGACAGGCCCGTGCCGCGTCCTCGCTCCTCGAGTTGCTGAATCGTCGCCTGCATCATGCTGAGGTGTTCGCGATCGACGACTCCATGGGTCAGCAGCTTGAGCACACGCTTGGCGTCGCGCTTCGCGCCATCCTGCTGCGCGGTCAACTCCTCCGCACGGAGGCATGGGTCGAAGCCAAGCTCTTGGCGCAGTTCCTGATGACGAGCTTTCTCGTCATCGGTTTCGGGAGTGAAGCCCGCGAGAACCCAGCACTCCCGCTTGGTGTGCGCGATGCCGATGAGGATGGGACCCAGACTGCTGACTTCCGCGCGGGCCTGCTCCAGCCCCTTACGCCGCTGTGCCTCGTCGTTGTCGCTGTCTCGTACCAGTACGACCGCGTGGATGGGGGCGTCCCCGTGTCCCCGCAGCAACGCGAGTGCCCTGCGGGCAACGAAGGCATCGTGAGCGCCGGGTTCACCGTTGAAGTGGCCGTTGATGCGGATGTTGGCGGCCTTCGCTCGCGTGTGGACCTCCTTCCAGGGGAGGTAGCTCTCTCCACGCGTCTGCCCTCGCCACTCGCGAAGTTCCGCGAGTACTTCCGGCTCCATCCAATCGATGGACTCCCGCAGCATCCGGTCCACGAGAGTGGGCACCGTTCGATGGTCCCCCGGCCCCTCGCAGATGAGCACGATGGACGTCGGGCTGCTGCTCATCCTTCCTTCTTCTCCTGCACGTCCGCCACCCATCCCTCCCCCACGGTGCTCCAGAACTCTCCTGGGCGCATGACTTCCTTCCAGCGCTCGAACTCCGGATGCTGAGTCAGCTCTGCGAATCGGATGCCACCATCAGGCAGGACCGTGGAGAGGCGGACTTCTTTGGGGTCGAGGTGGTCGACCAGGTAGGGTGAATGGCTGGTCGCGATGATTTGCAGCTCCGGGTCTTGCTCCTGCAATTTGCGGAGCTGCGCCACGAGGTCCTTCTGGGCCTTGGGGTGAAGCCCTCGGTCGAGGTCGTCCAGGAGGATGAGCTTGGGGCGTGGGTTGCTGAAGAGGACGGTCAGTAGCCCGAGGACGAGCAGCGTGCCTTCACTTGCGCCTTGACTGGAGATGTTCGCGGCTCCGTTCAGATCAAAAAGGAGTCGATGCCCAGAGTAGGTGCGATGAATGGTTCTCGCGATGGCATCTTCGTCGATGCGGAGCGTCTCGACCTCCTGTCTCTTCACTTCCGCCAGAGAGAGTCGTACGCGCTTCACCTGCGGAATGACGTTGCGGAGTGCTTCGAGAAGTTCGGTGAATGTGTCAGGGCGATTCAGGGCCATTTGTGCGAGGACTGAAGCAAGCCCCGTCCCATCCGACTCGACTCGTGGCTCAAGGGACTCCGTGTATGACGCTTCTGCGAGCTTGCGCCCCTCAAGCCGCAAGAGCGCCCGTGCATTCCAATCGTCGAGAACTGGGGGCAGTCCAAGCAAATCGAGCGGTGCACTGCTCTGAATGGGACTGGTAGGCGGAGGGACATCGAATCGCATCCCGCCCCACCTGCCTCTGACTTCGGGCCTGAAGCCCCGAGAGCCGTTCTGCGCCGGTTCTGTCGGCATGAGATAAAGCTCGACGTGCCCAGGTTCGCCTCGCCAATGTCCGGATGCTTGGATGGATGTTGGTTCTGCCTCTGAACCCCGTTTGCGCAATCCGGGAGGCCCGCCATGGGTCTTCATAAGGTCGCCACGACGAGTTGATGGATGAGCGCATCCCATCAATACATCCAGGGACTGAAGTACGCTGGTCTTGCCAGAGGCGTTCGGACCCACGATGACGGTGAGGCGCTCCATGGCGAGCTTTGCCGACTCGATGCCTTTGAAGTTCTGAAGGGTCAGCTCGTGAATCATGGGTGCTCGCTCGGGCGCTTCACGTCGGGTGCCGGGAACTCTTCCAGCCCAGCAGAACGCAAATGGCGCGTTCGGTGTTCGGTTCTACTCCACCTCCACGTGTCGTCCCAGGAATGACGCGCCTGATACTGTCCACCAGGAGGAGCCCGCGGCCATGTCGAAGCGTCTCTATCCCCGCATCCTGCTGGCCGCCGCCCTGCTTGCCACGAGCGCCCACGCCGCCAGCCCGTTCCTCAAGCCCGGTGACGAAGTCGTCGACCACGTCCGTACGCGCTTCTACGACGCGAAGCGCGGCGAGGCCTGGGCCACGAAGCATCAGGGCTACGGCGCCGCGGCCACGAGCGCGGACGACTTCGCCCGGCGCACCCAGGCCGCCCTCTCCGAACTCAACGCCTCGCACACCGCCTTCTACCCGCGAGGTACCACCGGTCACGCCGACCTCTCCGCCATCTTCCAGCGCCACCTCAAGCTCCCCAAGGTCGAGGTCCCCAGCATCGGCGCCGACATCCAGGAGACCCCACAAGGCTTCTTCGCCCGCCACGTCTTCGCCCACGGCCCCGCCGCCAAGGCCGGCCTGCTGCGCGGAGACCGCCTCCTCTCCGTCGAAGGCAAACCCTTCACCTCCGTCGCCTCACTCACCCAACGCGTCAACAAGCCCACGCGCTTCACCATCGAGCGCACCCTCGGCGCCGAGCCCACCGTCCTCACCATCACCCCGCGCCTCGTGAACCCCAAGGCCGAGTGGCTCGACGCCCAGCACGCCAGCACCCGCGTCATCGACCACCAGGGCCGCCGCGTCGCCTACCAGCAGCTCTACTCGTGCGCCGGCCCCGAGCATCAACAGAAGCTCCAGGACGCCCTCTCCGACGACTTCGCCCAGGCGGACGCCGTCGTCATCGACTTCCGCGACGGCTGGGGCGGCTGCAGTCCCACCTTCCTCAACCTCTTCGACCGCGCCGTCCCTCGCTTCGTCGGCATCGGCCGAGACGGCCGCCGCAACCCGTGGTCCGCCACCTGGCGCAAGCCCGCCGTCCTCCTCGTCAACGGCAACTCCCGCAGCGGGAAGGAAGTCGTCGCCTTCACCATGAAGCGACTCGGGCTCGCCACCCTCGTGGGCCAGCACACCGCGGGCGCCGTGCTCGCCGGCACCCCACTGCGCCTGTCCACCGGTGACCTGCTCTACCTCGCCGTCGAGGCCGTCGAAGTCGAGGGCGTCCTGCTCGAGGGCGTCGGCGTCCCCGTGGACGTCGAGGTCCCCGACACTCTGCCCTACGCCTCCGGCAAGGACCCGCAGCTCGACAAGGCCCTCGACGTCGCCGCCACGGCAGCGCCGTCACCCTGATGCAACAGTCTCAGTGTCTCCACGTGCCATACAGGTACGCGAGCCCCGCGGCCAATGCCAGCAACATGCCCAACAGGCTCCACGTCACGATGGAGCACCCCGGTGACGCCTGGGAGATGACCGGCAGCTTCTGCGTCTTCAGCTCGTCCACCAGCTGCGACAGCTGCCCCGTGTCATAGGCCACCGGCTCGCCCGTGCTCAGCTTGCGCCCGAGCTCCACCAGCTCCCGCTCCGAGAAGAACCGCTCCGACAACCACAGGCTGCGCGCCTGGAGCATCCGGTCCGTGCCGCCGCGCGCCGGGTCCAGACCGCACCCGTCGCAGACGTCGAACGCGCCCTCCTTCGTTTCGCCGCAACCCACACAGACGGCCAGACCCATGCGCCCATCCTAACGCGCGCGCGCCACCTCTTGGGTCAGCTCAATGTGACACCGTGCCCCATCGCCCCTTCATCCAGGTGCAACCGCGAGCCCTCGTACCGAATCCCGCTTCGGAACGGATGCCGCGCGATGAACAACGGCGTGTCCAGATCCGCGTACGTGAAGCCCCCCAGCCCCGCCGCCAGGTGCGCCGACGCGCTCATCGCCAGCACGCTCTCCACCATCCCTCCCACCATCAACTCCAACCCCGCCGCCCGCGCCAGGCTCCACATCGTCAGCGCCTCCACCACCCCGCACTTCATCGTCTTGATGTTGATGCCGTGCGCCGCCCCCTCGCGGATGAGCCGCAGCACGTCCTTCGCCGAGCGCGCCGACTCGTCCGCGCACACCCGCACCTTCGAGCGCCTCGCCACCTCCGCCATCCCCGCCACGTCGGACGCCGGCACCGGCTGCTCCAGCAACGCCAGCGGCACCCCCGCCCGCTCCAGCTCCTTCACGAACGCGAGCGCCTCCGCCACGTCGTAACCCCCGTTCGCATCCGCGAACAGCCGCGCCCGCGGCGCCACCTCGTGGATGGCCACCATCCGCGCCGCGTCCTGGTCCGGAGAGAGCGCGCCGACCTTCACCTTCAACGTGGTGATGCCGCGCTTCAGGATGGACCGCGCCGACTCGGCCGCGTGCGTGACGTCCCCCACCGTCACCGTCATGTCGATGTCCAGCACCGTCCCCGCGCCCCCCAGCATCACGTACAGCGGCACCCGGTGATGCCGCGCCAGCGCGTCCAGCACCGCCATCTCCACGCCTGCCCGCCCCGCCGGCGCCAGCGCCAGTCCATCCCCGAGCCACTCGGACAACGGCCGCCACGCGCGCACGTCCCGACCCATGAGTCCCGCACGCACCCCCTCCAGCGCCGCGAGCGTGCTCGCCTGCGTCTCCCCACTCACCGCGGGGAATGGCGCCGCCTCGCCCAGGCCCACCGTGCCGTCCGCGAGCGTCAGCTTCACCAACACGTTCTCGGCCGCGTGCTGCGCGCCCGTCGCGATGCCGAACGGCTCCGTCAACGGCAGGTCCAACGGCTCGAAGTGGACGGCGGTGATGAGGGTGGGCGTCATGTCCGGGAAGGCATCCTGGTCCGCTCCCTGGATAGAAGGGGACACGCGAGAGGTCGGCTCATCGTATTCAACCCGGTGCTCCGAGGTGTCAGGGAGGCGGATGTGGGTCTCACATCCTCGGCTTGTGCCTGCGAGCCTTTCATGGCGACATGCGGGGACTCCGGACGTTTCCAGGAATTGCGGCCCTGCTGAAGGGTTCCGGAGATTTGGCCTCCGGGTGGCGCGGATGCCCGGAGTGAGCGGGGCATGTCGGCGAAGGACACGAGACAGACAGTCCCGGCCCTGGGCGCGGACACGCTCTTGGAGGCGCTGGAAGAGGCGGAGCGCCATGACTCGGAAGGGTGCATGGTGCTGAGCGCCGTGCGCGACGCGTCCGGCGCCATCGTCGACTTCGAGTGGCTGTGGGCCAACCCCGCCGCCTCACGCGCGCTCGGGCACGGCACCGATTCGCTGCGCGGCAAGCGATTGGGCGACGTCTCGCCGGTGGCGGGCCTCGGCGGTCGGCTCGCCATCCTCAAGCAGGTGGTGGAGTCAGGGCGACCCGCCGCGGACAGCTTCCCGGAAGGTGATGCGTGGCTGCTCGGCACCGCGGTGCCGCTGCGCGACGGTGTGCTGTTGCGCCTGCGCGACGTCACCAGCGCGCTGCGGATGGAGGAGGGCCTTCGCGACACGCTGGATTGGGTGCGCGACGTGCTGGAGAGCACCCCCGAGGCGTTCTTCACCGTGGACGCCGAGTGGCGCATCACCTACGTGAACCGCCAGGCCGCTGAAATCACCGGGCGCACGCAGGAGCAGGTCTTCCGCAGGATTCTGTGGCAGGCGTGCCCGGAGCTGGTGGGCACGCTGTTCGAGCGTGAGCTGCGGCGAGTGGCGGCCGAGGGCTCGTCCACCATCTTCGAGGTGCGCACCTCGCCGGAGCGCTGGCACGAGGTGCACGCGTGGTGCTCGGGGCAGAACGTCTCCGTCTTCTCGCGAGACATCACCGGCAAGAAGCGCGCGGAGGCGGAGCGGGACGCGCTCCTGACGCGTGAGCACTCGGGGCGCCTGGAGGCCGAGGCCCTGGTGCGCGAGCGCACGCAGGAGCTGGTGGCCGCGCGCGAGCGACTGGTGCAGTCGGAGAAGCTGGCCATGGCGGGTCAGCTCGCCGAGGGCGTGGGGCACGAAATCAACAACCCGCTCTCCTACGTCAGCGGCAACCTCCAGTTCGCGCTGGAGCAGATGGAGACGGTGCTGCAGGGCCAGGTGCAGGGCGGTCCGCTGGCCGAGGCGCTGGATGCGCTGCGCGAGGCCCGCGAGGGCGCCGAGCGCATCCGCGTCATCGTGCGTGATTTGCAGACGTTCGCCCGCGCGGACGAGCCGCACCTGTCCCCGGTGGACGTGCACGCGGCGCTGGAGTTCGGGCTGGCCATGGCGATGCCGCACCTGCGCTACCGGGCGGAGGTGGTGCGGAGGTACTCGCAGGTGCCCACGGTGATGGCGCACGAGGCGCGGCTGGGGCAGGTGTTCCTGCACCTGCTGGTCAACGCCGCGCACGCGATTCCCGAGGGCGACTTCACCCGGCACCGCGTCACGCTGTCCACGTGGCTGGAGGGCCCGTGGGTGGTGGTGGAGGTGGCGGACACGGGCCACGGCATGACGCCCGAGGTCGCCGAGCGCGTCTTCGAGCCGTTCTTCACCACGCGCGCGGTGGGCGAGGGCAGCGGACTGGGCTTGTCCACCAGCCTGGGCATGGTGCGCAGCATGCGCGGCGAGCTGAGCGTGGACACCACGCCCGGCGCGGGGAGCATGTTCCGCGTGCGCCTGCCGGTGACGGCGGTGGTGGCGGACGCGGTGGCCCAGGGCGCGCCCAGGGACGTGCCGGAGCGCAAGCGGGTGCTGGTGGTGGACGACGAGCCTCAGCTCGCGTCGCTCCTGCGGCGGTTGTTGGGGCGGCACCACGAGGTGGTGGTGACGCACAGCGGCCGCGAGGCGCTGGCGCTGCTCGAGCGCGACGCGGACTTCGACCGCGTCTTCTGTGACTTGATGATGGCGGACCTGACGGGGATGGACCTGCACGCGGAGCTGACGGCGCGGGGGCCGGAGCTGCTGTCGCGCTTCGTCTTCATGACGGGCGGCGCCTTCACCGAGCGGGCGCGGGCGTTCCTCCAGTCGGTGCCGCTGCCGCGAATCGAGAAGCCGTTCGACCCGGGGACGCTCAGGGCGCTGGTGGAGGGCGCGCCCCCGCGCGACAGGGCCCTGGAGCCGCTGCCGCGCGTGGCGCGAAGAGGGTGACTACAGCTTCACTTCGTCGCGCTCGGGCCGGGTGATGTAGCCCGAGCCCGCGGCGACCAGCTTCTCCATCAGCTTGTCCATGCCGTTGGAGCGCGCGAAGGCCATCTCGTTCTTGGTGACGCCGACGAGCGTGAGCAGCTGCACCTTGCCGCTCTCCAGGGCGAAGTGGTCGGGGCGCGACGGGTCCCGGACGAAGACGAAGCCGCTGAGCTTGGAGTCTCCGCCGTCCAGCGTGCCCTCGACGGGGTAGCGGTGGTTGAGCGCGAACGCGCGCATGCACACGAGGTTGTAGGCCATCATGTCCAGCAGCCGGAACACGGGCCACTTGGCCTCCTCCGGCGTGTGGATGACCATCTCGTAGCCGATGCCGCTGGCGGCGTCGGGGGCGATCTCCTCACCGGGGGCGATGGTGAAGGGGTTGGACAGGCCACTGGTGACGTAGGTCCAGTAGGGGTAGTCGGGGCTGGGCTTGGCCACCCGCACGCCCATGGGGCCCCAGTTGGGGTCCGGTTCACCTTCTACCTGCGCGATTTCGCTCTCCATCCAGGCCTGGATGGCGTCCGTCTGGTCGAGCGTGAAGACGCCTTCGTCGATGGCGCCGAACAGCTTGGGGTACTCGACTTCATCGCGGTCCGCCCAGCAGTCCTCGTACCACTGGATGAAGTCTTCGTCCTTCTCCGGGGCTTTCATGACGCGTCTACTCTAGAGGGTCACCCCGGTTTCTCAACTTCCCCGTGAGGGGCTGGGCGCGCGCCTGGCTGGTGGGAGACAGCGGGCGGCCCCCCCGGAGGGGGCCCGGGAGGGGCTCGTCCTCGGGGCAAGGCCTCGGCGCGGGCCCAGCGGGGGGCCTGGAGGTGCCTGAACGGCGGCTCGGCACCCTTGGAGCCCCGCGAATCCGGCGGAAAGTCTCAGCCGACGAGGGTCAGGTGCCGCTGGCCTGCTTCAGGGGCCAGGGCTTGAGGCCGCAGATCTGCTCGGCCTCCTCCACCGCCATGTTCAGCCGCGCCCGCTCGCGCCGCACGTAGTCGCGCACCGCGCCGTCCAGCCTGCGGTCGAAGATGACGTGCGCGCTGTGCACCGCCGTGGGCTCGAAGCCTCGTGACACCTTGTGCTCACCGCCCGCGCCCGGCTCGAACACCTTGCGCCCCGCGCGGATGCAGTCGTCCACCGAGTGATACAGGCACACGTGGAAGTGCAGGAACGGGTGCTCCTCCGTGCTGCCCCAATAGCGGCCATAGAGCCGCTCCTTCGTCGCCAGGTTGAAGGCCCCCGCGATGACCCGGCCCTCGCGCACCGCCTCCACCATCTCCACCTGGTCCGGCATCGCCTTGAACACCCGCGAGAAGAACCCCGGCGTGAGCTGTATCTGCCCCCACGCGTGCCGCTCGCACGTGGCCGTGTAGAACTCATACGCGCGCTTCGCGTGCGCCGGGGTCAGCTCCGTGGTCCGCACCGTGCGCAGCAGGATTCCCTGCGTGGCCGCCGCCGCCCGCTCGCGCTTGAGCTGGTTTCGCCGCTTGGAGTCGAAGCGCGCGAGGTAGTCGTCGTACCCGCCGTACCCCGGGTTCTTCCAATGGAACTGGAGCGTCACCCGGCGCGCCAGCCCCTGCTCCTCCAGGAAGTCCGCCTCGTCGTCCGTCGGGTAGAGGAAGTGCACCGACGAGCACCCCGCCTCCTCGGCGCTCTCCACCGCCGCGGCGAGCAGCGCCTTGCGCATCGCGGGCACGTCCTCTCCCGAGGCCACCAGCAGGCGCGGCACCGTGGCCGGGGACAACGGCCCGCCGACGACGAGCTTCGGGTAGTACTCCACGCCGAGCCGGGCCGCCGCGTCCGCCCACCCGAAGTCGTAGATGTACTCGCCCATGCTGTGGAACTTGCGATACGCGGGCGCCGCGGCCACCAGCGTCTCGCCCCGCCACAGCGTCAGGTGATGCGGCGCCCACCCGGTCTCCTCGGTGGCGCTGCCGCTCTCCTCCATCGCCGCCAGCCACGCGTGCTTGATGAAGGGCGGTGCGTCCAGGCCGGTCAGCGCGTCCCAGTCAGCGGCCGGGACGTCTGTCACTGCGTCGAGGATACGGAGGCGGAGCGGGGTCTCTGTAGGCACGGGGAGCAGTTCTAACGCGTGCCCCGCGTTCGCGCCGCCCACCCGCCCGCTCGCCCGGCCTCCGGTGGAGGTAACGGCCGGAAACGACTCGCGCCGGGGGGACGGTCATCCCCTCGGCGCGACGTGTCCTTCGAAATCTGGAAGAGGCCTCAGGCCGCCCGGGCGGCGCCTGCCTCACGCGCCGCCTCGCGGGGCTCCGGCCACACCGCGCGCTGGGGCGTGGCGATGCGGATGACGCCCAGCTTCGCCAGCACGCGCATCACCTGCCACGTGGGGTCCACCTCGAACCTGCGCGCCGCGAAGTTCGGGCTGCTGCCGTACTTGTGGTGGTTGTTCTGGAACAGCTCACCCATGCACAGCACCTCCACCGGCAGCGTGTTGCGCGACTTGTCGCTGCTGTCGAAGTTCCGGTAGCCGTACTTGTGGCCGCACCAGTTCACGATGGCCCCGTGCACCGGCCCCATCAGGAAGTGCACCGGCAACAGCAGGAACTGCCAGGGCGACGTGGCGAACAGCACGTAGAACGAGGAATAGAACGCCACCCAGCCCAGCGTCGCCACCCACGAGTTGCGCAGCGTGTCGTCCACCAGCGGCCACTCGGGATAGCCCCCGAGGAAGCGCTTCTCCGTCTCACCCTTGCCCGACGCGAAGTCGTCGTAGCGCGTCTTCGTGTGCAGCATCATCCGGAACACGTCCGTGAAGAAGTGCGGCGAGTGCGGGTCCTTCTCCGTGTCCGAGAAGGCGTGGTGCTCGCGGTGAAGAATCGCGTAGGCCTTGGGCGACAGGTACGACGAGCCCTGCACCAGGTAGGTGAGCAGGTGCATCACCCGCTCCGTGCGCGGACCCATGGTGTACATGCGGTGCGCGGCGTACCGGTGCTGGAAGAAGCTCTGGAAGAACACGCAGAGCAGCCAGTGCGAGACGAAGAAGATGAGGACGGCCATGGCGCTTTTCCCGGTTCGGTGTCCAGGAGAGCCAACACCGCCCATGTCATGGCCACGTCATCCCGGGCCGGAAGATGCCTCCCGTGGACCCTCGGATGGCCCCCGGCTTCAGGCCCCCATCAGTCCAACGTGTGGCCCGCCGCGTTGACGCGGGGCGCAAGGGGCCCGGTTTCCGGTACGGAGCACTTCGCCTACACGTCACACGCAGGGAAGGGGAACACCCATGGAGCGGGCCGACATCGTCAAGCTGGACAAGCAGCACGTCTGGCACCCGTACACCGCCATGGAGGCGTACATCGCGGGGACGAACCCGCTGGTCATCGCGCGCTCGGAGGGGCCCTACCTCTTCGACGTCGACGGGCGGCGCTACCTGGACGCCAACGGCTCCTGGTGGGTGTCCACCCTGGGCCACCGTCACCCTCGGCTGGTGCGCACCCTCGTCGAGCAGGCGGGCCGGCTGCCCCATGTCTCGCTCGCCGGAATCACGCACGAGCCCGCCGCCGCGCTCGCCGCGGAGCTGGTCGCCATCGCCCCGGGCGCACAGCGCGCGGACCTCCCCTCGGGGGAGCGCCTGTCGCGCGTCTTCTACTCGGACAACGGGAGCACCGCGGTGGAGGTGGCCATCAAGATGGCCGCGCAGTACTGGGCGCAGAACGGGCAGCCCAAGCGCACGCGCTTCATCACGCTGACGGGCGCGTTCCACGGCGAGACGCTGGGCTCCACCAGCGTGGGCGGCGTGCGCGAGTTTCGCGACATCTTCGGCCCGCTGCTGTTCGACGTGGTGCACGTGCCGTCGCCGGCGGAGGAGGGCGGCTGGGAGCGCGCCTTCGCCCAGGTGCAGGCCGCGCTGCGCGAGCACCCGGAGGACATCGCGGGTGTCATCGTTGAGCCCGTCATCCAGGGCGCCTCTGGCATGCAGATGTACTCGCCGGACTTCCTGCGCGCGGTGCGCGAGGCCACCCGTCGGGTGGACACGTTCCTCATCGCGGACGAGGTCTTCACCGGCCTGGGGCGCACGGGCGCGCGCTTCGCGGTGGACCTGGCGGGCGTGGTGCCCGATTTGCTCTGCCTCGCGAAGGCGCTGTCGGGCGGGCTGATGCCCTTCGCGGTGACGCTCGCGTCGGAGCGCATCTTCTCGGGCTTCCTCGGCGCGTCGTCGCGGGCGCTGTATTACGGGCACTCGTACTGCGGCAACCCGCTGGGCGCGGCCATCGCGCGCGAGGTGCTCGCGGTGTACCGGGACGAGGACGTGCTGGGGCAGGTGGCGCGCAAGGCGCCGAAGGTGAAGGCCGCGTTCGAGCGGATGGCCGCGACGATTCCGGGCCTGGTGCGCCCGCGCGCCGTGGGCATGGTGGGCGCGGTGGACCTGGGCGGCGGTGGCTATCTCGCCAGCGGTGGATGGCGTGTGTACGAGGCCGCGCGCAAGCGGGGGCTGTACCTGCGCCCGCTCGGCGACACCGTGTACATCGCCCCCGCGCTGAACATCCCGGACACAGCGCTCGACGAGCTGCTGGGCGGCATGGAGGAGTCGCTGCGCGAGGTGGCGGGCGGCTGAGGCGCTCGCCGCTTCGGGTCTCACCGGGACGCGTGTCGCTCGCGGCCGTGCATGCGGAGGTCCGCCGCGTGGAGCGGCCACCGTCTCGCGTCAGCCTGGGTGACTCAGGTCAGCACGGAGGGTGGTGGTGGAGACTCGGGCCTGGCGATGCGGCGCTCCTGCCGGAAGAGGAGGATCTCCCGGAAGATGATCTGCACCGTGGCCGCGACGGGCACCGCCACCACCGCGCCGACGATGCCGCCCAGCTCCGCGCAGAAGAGCACCGCGAGCAGGATGAGCAGCGGGTTGACGTGCACCGTGCGCCGGAAGACGAGCGGCGCCAGCACGTTGCCCTCCAGCTGTCCGTACAGCACGAAGTACGCGAGCACGCCCAGCGCCATCCACATGCCGCCCGTGGCCCACGTCAGCAGGGTGATGAAGCCGCCGGCCACCACGGGGCCCGCGTAGGGCACCATGCTGGAGAAGCCGCTCATGATGCCCAGCGGCAGGAAGTACGGCACGCCCATGGCCGCGAGCACCGCGGAGGTGAGCAGCGCGTTGAACGTGCAGATGAGCGTGAGCCCCGTCAGGTAGCCGCCCGTGGCCCGATACACGTTGCGCATCACGCGCACGTAGCGGAGCCGGTGCTCGGGCTTGGGCAGGTCGAGCAGCCGCTTGAGCAGGCCGCCGCCGAAGACGAGCATGAACACGACCAGGAAGAAGACGCTCAGCGCGCCGCCGACGAGCCCCACCATGCTGCCCAGCGCGTACATGAGCAGCGAGGGCAAGGTCCCCGTCGCCAGCTCCGGCGTCGCGTCCTCGAGCGGGCGAATCCAGCCCAGGTTGTGGAGCCGCTGGTTCAGCCCTCGGAACGGGCGCGAGTCGCGCACCTCCTGCCAGAGCTGCGGCCACTGCACCACGAGCGCGTCCACCTGCGCCGCCGTCGCCGGAATCACCAGCAGCGCCAGCGTCGCCAGCACCGTCAGGGCGCCGGCCAGCATCAACGCGATGGCCAGCGCGCGCGGCACCCGCCAGCGCTCCAGCCGCGACACGCCGTGCTCCAGCGCGAGCGCTATCAGCGCCGCGATGCCCGTCAACGTGAGCGCCACGCGCGTGCGCACCACGAGCACCACGAGCGCTACCACCGCCAGCACCGCGAAACACACGGTGAACACCGTCTTCGGTGTCACCTGAGAGCGCTGTCTGGCTCCATCCTGCTCCGCCACCGTACCCCCGGGCCCCGGCTCACCGTTCACCGTGTCGCGGTAAGCACGATGGGGCCGGAGCGCCAGTGCCCGCATGCCCGGAGCGGCCCGGCTGTGGAGTGGGCTCCAGCCCGACGCCCGGCCATCACGAGGCCTGTCCACGGGTCGACAGCTGGCGCGTGAGGGGAACGCGCCTGGCCGTGACGCGGGATGCGTCAGTTGCGCGAGGGGAAGATGCCTTCCAGCGCGATGATGAAGTTGAGGCAGAGGAACGGCGACATGTTGTTGTGGGGCTGGCTGCCGCCCGCGATGCCGATGGCCGCCGGGTTCATGGTCCCGTCGATGGGCGCCGCGCGGTAGTTGAAGATGGTGCCGTTGTTGTCCGCCGCGAGCACCGTGCCCACCGGCGTCTCCGTGTCACCCTGCTGCGAGCTGACGTTGAGGCTGTGGGTGTGCTGCGGCATCTGGTTCGAAATCAGCGTCACCGTCTCGCTGCCGCCCTGCTCGCCGAGCGTCCGCGGCGACAGCCCCGGCCCCTGGCCCGGCTGCATCGGATAGCGACCGCGCAGGTCCGGCAGCGCGAACGTCGTCTGCCCGTTGCCGCCATACGTCGTGCCCAGAATCGAGAACAGCGCGGTGTTCTGCGCGATGGCGAGGATCTGCCCCTGGCAGAAGGCCCAACCGCGCGGCGCGAAGTTGCCCGCGAACATGCGGATCTCACCAATGTATGGCTCGGACATGGGTACACCTTTCGTGTGTGTGTTTCACGCGCCAATGAGTACGCGTCACACACACCAGAGCAAAGCATCGGCCAGCCCTTCCTCCTGGGTCGGGAACGAATCAGGGCCGTGTGTCGGTCCCTGCTTCACGAGGAGGGGCGCCCACGAAGGGATTTCCCGTCCGCGTGCGTCATGCGTTCCGGTGTGACGGCGCCGCGTCCCGAGGGAACGCGAACGGTCGTTCTTTGACGGACGGGATTCGAATCACAAGCACGCCTGCCCTGGTGGGTCGGTGGCGAACGGCTCGATAATCCATCCTGGCTCGTGACTTGCTCTGGCTCGCGCGCCGAGGTTCGACAAGAGGGGAGACGCATCAATGGCTCAGATGAAATGGCAAGGCGCCGCGACCTGGTCGCGGTGGCTGACGGCTCTACCCGTGGTGGCGCTGCTGTCGCTGACCGGCTGTGACGAAGGTCAGCAGGGGCCCCAGGGGCCGCAGGGACCGCAAGGACCCGCGGGGCCTGCCGGTGAGCAGGGACCCGCGGGGGCACAGGGTCCCGCGGGCGCGCAGGGGGACGTTGGACCGAAGGGTGACACGGGCGCTGTCGGCCCCGTGGGTCCGCAGGGTCCGCAGGGGCCAGAGGGCCCCGCGGGTGGTCCCGCCGGTCCTCAAGGGCCCGAGGGCAAGCGCTCCCTGGCCCGCACGTCCGTGGAGGACGCTGGCGCCAACTGCGCGACGGGCGGCGTGAGAATCGACACCGGCGTCGACGACGACAGCGATGGGACGCTGGACGAAGCCGAGGTGGATGCCACCAGCTACGTGTGCAACGGCCCCCAGGGTCCGCAGGGCGCGCGGGGTGAGACGGGCGCGCAGGGCCCCGTGGGTCCTCAAGGCGAGGTGGGTCCCCGGGGGGAGCAGGGGCCTCGCGGTGACACCGGCGCGGTGGGCCCGGTGGGCCCGCGAGGTGAGACGGGTCCCCAGGGCGAGCAGGGCCCGCGCGGCGAGCAGGGCCTGCGCGGCGAGCAGGGGCCGCAGGGCCTGCGCGGCGAGACGGGGCCGCAGGGCGCCGCGGGCATCCACTCGGTCGCGGCCACGGCCGCGGAGGCTGCTGGAGCCAACTGCGCGACGGGCGGCGTGCGGCTGCAGTTCGGCCAGGACGCCAACGGCAACGGCGTGCTGGACGCGGGCGAGGTCAACGCGGCGCTGACGCGCTACGTGTGCAACGGAGCCCAGGGGCCGCAGGGGGTGCCTGGCGCGACGGGCGCGACGGGTGCCACCGGCGCCACGGGCGCGCAGGGCCCCGTGGGAGCCACGGGCGCGACGGGTGCCACGGGCGCCACGGGTCCTCAGGGGCCGGCGGGCTCGACGGGGGTGTTCGGTGATGGCTCGGCCGGTGCGTACACCGTCTCGAACACGGTCGACCTGACCACGGTGAGCGGGTTCTCCACCCTCGCGGGACGGCACCACATGCAGTTCACCACCGTGAACGTCTCCGGCACGCTCATCGTCCCGAGCGGCACCGTCATCCGGGCCACGGGCGACGTCACCATCAGCGGCACCATCATCGTCGACCCAGGCTCGTTGGACACGGGCCCGGGCGGGGCGGATTCGGGCCTGTCCCGCGCTCCGGCGGGTGAGCCCTCGGGTGGGCTCGGCGTGTCGCCCGTCCACGCGGCGCAGCTGTTGCGACCCGGCAACAAGGGCGGCGGCTCGGGCGCGCGCACCGTGGCGGGTCCGTTCGGCGGCGGCGGTGGCTCGCTGGTCATCCTGTCCCAGGGCACCGTGCGCATCCAGGGCTCGGGCGTCATCAATGCCTCGGGCGCGTCGGGTGGCAATGTGCTCGACAACACCCCCGGCGCCGGTGGCGGGGCGGGTGGCGTGGTGGTCATCCTCGGCAAGGCCGGCGTGGTCGTGCAGGGCTTCGTCCGCGCGCAGGGCGGCCCCGGCGTGAACGGCAACAACCTGGGCGGCGCGGGCAAGGGCGGCGGCGGCGGTGGTGGCGGCGGCATCATCCAGGTCGTCTCCTCCGTTGCGCCCACCATCACTGGCGGCCTCGTCGTCACCGGCGGCGCGGCTGGGACGACGGCGCTTCCCACTGGCACCAGCCAGGTCATCCAGGCGGGCGGTGGTGGTGGCGCCATGGGCGGCGCGGGCGGCTCGGGTGGTGTCGGAAACATCACGGCCCCCACCCAGCCCGGCGCGGGCGCGGATGGCTACGTCATCCAGACGGTGGTGCCGACCCCGGAGAACCTCTTCCTCTGATTCGAGGGAGTCGATTGCGGCCATCGTCGGTCCCTCCGGACCGGCGGTGGTGCGCGGCCTCCTCCCGCGAGGTCTCATCGAGGGTCGTGGGTCGCGGCCATCGTCGGTCCCTCCGGACCGGCGGTGGCGCGCGGCATCCTCCGAGGTCTCATCGGGGAAACGAGGACCGCGCGGCGGCGCGCGGAGCCACGCGGTTCATGCTGACGGTGAGGCGGCCCGAGCGGGCTTCGCCTCGGCAGGACTTCGCGGAAGCGACAGGACGCCCGGCCCTCGTGTGCGGGTGCCTCGTGTCGCCCGCGGAGGTTGCACCCCGGAAGGTCGGCCCACCTCCGGGCGGCGGTGCATCCCGGCGCGCGCCGCGCGGCTCCTCACGGAGCCCATGACGCGGCGTCGCGGTGGATGCGGTCTGAAGCCGGGCGGAACGACTCGCCTTCGTGTCGGAGGGGGCCGCGGTAATCACGCGGGCCACGAAGGCGAGGCGGTCCGTTGCCTCAAGGACACGGGCTGCCTCGCGCGCAATCGGCGCGAGGCCCGTTCGTCCTTCGAGGCATGGCGCGTTTCCCCCGAGACGGCCCTCCTGGCCCTCACCCCGCGCGCGGCGCGGGACTCCACTGCATGGCGACATACGGCGGCCCCGCGTCCGGGGGCTGTGAGGACGGCTCCTCCTGGAAGCCCAGCCGGGCGTACAGCTCGCGCGCGGGACTGTCGTGCAGCACGTGCAGCCGCACGGGCACCCGGGCCTCGGTGGCCGCGTCCAACAGCTCACGCAAGAGCCGTGTCCCCAGTCCACCGCCCTGGTGGGAGGGAAGCAGGGCGATCTCCACCAATCGCCACTCCCGCGCACCTCGGTCCACCAGCAGCCTGCCGGCGGGCTGACCCGCCACCAACACCACCCGGTCCTCGGCCGTCGGATGGCGCACGGCCCAGTCGCGCCCGCGCGCCAACCACTGCATGCGCAGGAACGCCTCGCGCTGCGCGGGTGTCCAACCCCACGTCGCCAGCTCGCCCGCACGCGTGCTGGCGTACAGGTCGAAGAGGAAGCCGTCGTCGGAGGGAGCGCGGGGACGCGAGGTGAGCGGCACGGTGCCGGGCAGCATGGACGCGCGGACACCCGGGCGTCCACCACCCGACACGCCGCCAGGCGCCCGCGTCCAACCGACGACGCGGATTGAAGCAACCCCCGGCCCCCCACGTCCGCGAGGCGAGGGGCCGGACGTCAGACCTGGATGAGAGCTTCGGTGCATTCCCGATAGGAGTACGCGATGAAGAAGACCCGAGACCCCGAGCTGAGCCGGGCCCTCCAGGAGGCCCGCGAGACAGAGGAGAAGTGGCGTGGACTCGCCGCCCGGCTCCTGGAGCTCGGGGACGACGCGATGGACGCGCAGCTGCTGGTGGCCTTTCGCGCCGCGCGCGAGGAGGGCGTCGTACCGCCGGACGCCGGCTTCTTCCTGGTGGCCCACATCCTCACCGCCATGGCGGACGAGGCGCTGACGGAGGTGCCGCGCGTCCAGCGGCTCGCGCTGGAGCTGGACCTGATGGAGCGCGAGTACGGCATGGAGGACGGCGTGTGGCACGACGCCGACGAGCCGCCCCCCGAGGACTGGGAGGCCCTGCTCGCCGAGTACGAGGGCGCCTGCGACGAGGCTCGCGCCGCCTTCTTCCGCGCCTACGGCGAGGAGGACATGGCCCGCCTCTACGTGGAGGACCGCGTCTCTTTCCACCGCCGCTTCGAGTCCGGCCGCCGCTTCTTCCACGGCCTGCCCATGTACCCCGAGCACCTCCACTGACCTGCTCCACGCCGCATGGAGCGGCGCGTCAACCCCGAGGGCAGGCCGCCATGTGCCTTCCGAGCGGCGAGAAATCGAGAGGGGACGAGGTCATCCGCGCCGCTCTCCTTCTCGGAAGGTGGTGCGCACGCGGGCTCGCTCGGGGGTTTTCGTTTCAATCCGGCGGTGCGGGCACAGCGGGGACGAAACTTTACGTTCACAATTGTGTCAATTAGTGGGGCTACAGGCTGGCGCAATGGGACTTTGATGCTCACTCTTGCGTCGCGCTGGCGTTTTCCAACGTCACACCCTATTTGGCCGCACGACTTCAAGTGGTGCGGAGCGGGCCGGTACGGAAGTCAATGCATACCAAGGACAAGGACACAGAGACTCGAAACTCCAAGGCGAGTCTCTAGCGCGCGGCGCGCGTCTCCGAACGAAATCCCCTCCAAGGGCTCGGGGCCGCGCGCCGCCGCACTTTTCCTGGCGGATTAGACTGTTCCGCCATGTCGACCTCACAGGCCACCCGACTGTTGGACCTCCTCTGGGAGCGTTATGCCTCGGAGGTGCCGTACGCGCGCACCTTCGTGCAGCTCTCCGGGGGCAGCTTCCGCAATGACCACGTCGCGCTGCGCTCGCTGGCCCGGCCCGGCGGAGGCATCGCGCTGTTCTCGCGTCCCTTCGAGCGGCTGGGCTGGAAGCCGGCGGGGGCGTACACGTTCCCCGACGCGCACCTGTCCGCCATCTACCTGTCGCACCCGGAGGGGCTGCCGCGCGTCTTCATCTCCGAGCTGAAGTCGGAGGAGCTGTCGCCGCGCGCCCGGGAGCTGCTCGCCACGCTGCCGGACGACCCGCCCCCGCCCGAGGACGTGGACGCGCTGGCGTCGTGGTTCTGCTCGCCGCCGCCGCCGTCGGAGGCCGCGCTGCTGGAGCTGGAGAAGGAGTCGCAGTACGGCGCCTGGCTGCTCGCCTTCGGCCGCAAGGTGAACCACTTCACCGGCTCCGTGGATGACGTGGAGGCGTGGCAGCACCGCATGCGGGAGGCGGGCGTGCCCATGAAGGCGGACATCGAGGGCGCGCCGGGCACGTCGCTGAGGCAGACGGCCACCCAGGCGGCCCCGCTGTCGGTGGCCCTGCGCGAGGGAGGCCGTCGCCCCTGGCCCTACGCGTACTTCGAGATTGCGCAGCGCGCGCCGGACTTCGACGGCTTCCTGGGTCCGCAGGCGCGCGCGCTGTTCGACATGACGAAGCGCTGAAGTCCGTCAGCGCAGCGCGCGGATGACGCGGGCGGGGTTGCCCGCGGCGAGGACATGGGGCGGCACGTCCTTCGTCACCACGCTGCCGGCGCCCAGCGTGACGCCCTCCCCGACGGTGATGCCGGGGAGGATGATGGTGCCGCCGCCCACCCACGTCTTCGCGCCGATGGTGACGGGCTTGGACAGCTCCGGGCCCTTGATGCGCTCGTCCGCGTCGAGCGGGTGCGTGGCCGCGTAGATGTGCACGTTGGGGCCGAAGGACACGTCGTCTCCAATCGTCACCCGGTTGCAATCCAGGATGACGCACTGGAAGTTCATGTACACGCGCTTGCCCAGCTGGATGAAGGTGCCGTAGTCGCAGTGGAACGGCGGCTCCAGGTAGACGCCCTCGCCCACCTGTCCCAGCAGCTGTCCGAGCAGCTGCTTGCGCAGGTCCTCGTCCTCCATGAGCGTGTCGTTGTAGGCGCGCAAGAGCCGCCGCGCCCGTGAGCGCGCCGCCGTGAGCTGCGCGTCCCAGCCGTTGTACAGCTCGCCGGCCAGCATCTTCTCCATCTCGGTCCGTGCCATGGCCGGCAGTGTCCACGCCCGCGCCGGCGCGACGCGGAAGATGTCCGGTGCTTCGTTGGGGGATGGACGTGAGGGATTGTGCTCGCACGCCCAAATTTCCGAGGTCCAACGAATGCGGCGGGGCTGGGAATGGGCGCGAAGCGCCGTCCCACTCATGTAGTCTGGTGCCCTCTTCCTGACCCGTGGGGGGACGTGTTGATTCGGATGGTGGCGAGAATGCTGGCCCTGGCCGCCGTGCTGGGATTCGCGGCGCCCGTCGGCGCGCAGGAGTCGGCGCCCGCGCCGTCCGCGTTCGACCTGGCGGTGAGCGTCCCGCGAGGGGGCGCGGCGAAGTCGAGCAAGCCGTCGGTGGAGAGCCTGCTGGGTGTGATGGGACGCACCACGCGCTTCAAGCAGGTGGCAGTGTCTCCGGACGGCGAGTGGCTGGCGTGGGTGGAGGTGGCGGCGACGGGCGGCACGCTCATCCAGGCGATGGAGCTGGGCGCGCGCGAGCCGAAGGCGCTGCTGGTGAGCGCCTGTCCCGAGGGCAAGACGTGCGACGAGTCCTCCATCCAGTGGAGCCCGGCGGGGCGGCGGCTGCTGTTCCTGTCGGACGGGCACCAGCGCGGCAGGACGCAGGTGTACGTGGCGGATTTGAAGGAGGGCGTCGCGACGAAGCTGACGTCCTTCGAGAGCCCCATCGCCTCGCCCCGGTGGTCGCCGGACGGCGCGTCGGTGGGGGTGCTGGTGATGCAGGGCGAGGGCGCGGCGCAGGCCCTGGGGCCCCGCGGTCCCGGCGCGCGAGAGACGGGCGTGGTGCGCGAGTCGCATCCGGTGCAGCGGGTGGCGGTGGTGTCGGTGGCGGAGGGCTCGCACCGCTTCGTCACGCCGGAGCAGACCTTCGTCTACGAGTTCGCGTGGAGCCCGGACGCGGCGCGGCTGGCGTACACCGGCGCGCCGCCGCCGGGGGACGCGAGCTGGTGGCTGGCGAAGCTGCACGTGGTGGAGACGGCGAGCGCGCGCTCGCGTGTGCTGTACGCGCCGAAGTGGCAGCTCACCGAGCCGACCTGGAGCCCCGACGGCAAGCAGGTGGCCGTCATCGAGGGGCTGATGAGCGACCACGGCTCCAACGGCGGGGACGTGATGCTGGTGCCGCTGGACGGTGGCAAGGCGCGCAACCTCACGGCGGGGATGAAGGCGACGGCGATGTCGCTCGAGTGGGTGTCGTCGCGCTCGCTGGTGTTCGGCGCGCAGGTGCGGGGCGAGTCGGCGGTGGCCACGGTGGACCCGACGCAGCAGGGTGAGCCGCGCGTGCTGTGGAAGGGGGCCGAGCGCATCAGCGCGCGCGGTCAGGTGGGGCTGTCGCTGTCGCGCGACGGCAAGGTGAGCGCGGTGGTGCGCGAGTCGTTCTCCAGGGCGCAGAACCTCTGGGTGGGGCCGGTGGGGGAGTGGGAGCGCGTCACGCGGCGCGAGGAGGACCTGCGCGCGCTGGTGGGCGAGGCGAGGGATTTGACGTGGAAGAGCGACGGGGCGGAGGTGCAGGGCTGGCTGGTGGCGCCGCCTCCGTCGATGATGCCGCCCCCCGGTGTGCGGGCGCCCATGGTGACGATGGTGCACGGCGGGCCCGCGGCGGGCGTCGTGCCGGGCTTCCGTCCGGACGTGCTGATGTTCACCGCGCGCGGCTACTACGTGTTCCTGCCCAACTACCGGGGCAGCTTCGGCCAGGGGGCGCAGTTCGCGCAGGCCAACCGGCGCGACTTCGGCTTTGGAGACTTGCGCGACATCCTGTCCGGCGTGGACGCGGTGCTGGCGCGCGCGCCGGTGGACCCCGCACGGCTGGGCGTGACGGGGTGGAGCTACGGCGGCTTCATGGCGATGTGGGCGGTGACGCAGACGCAGCGCTTCCGCGCGGCGGTGGCGGGCGCGGGCATCTCCAACTGGCAGAGCTACTACGGCACCAACCGCATCGACGCGTGGATGAAGCCGTACTTCGGCGCGTCCCTGTACGACGAGCCGGAAATCTACACGCGCAGCTCCCCCATCAACTCCGTGAAGCTGGCGCGCACGCCCACGCTGGTGCTGCACGGCGAGCGGGACCTGGAGGTGCCCGTGACGCAAGGGCACGAGTTCCACCGCGCGCTGAAGGAGCTGGGCGTGAAGACGCAGCTCGTGGTCTACGCGGACGAGGGCCACACCCTGCGCAAACCCGAGCACGTGGTGGACCGGATGCGGCGCACGGTGGAGTGGATGGACGCGCACCTGCCCTCCGGCTCGGCCGGTGGCGCGGCGAGGACGTCGCTCCTGCCCCGCTGAGACGGTGCTTCAGTGGGCGCCGCGCAGGTTGAGCAGCACGACGCCGCCGATGATGAGCAGGATGCCGGCCACCTTGGTGAGGTTGATGGCCTCGCCGAGGAAGGTGACGCCGATGACGACGATGGCCGCGGTGCCCAGCCCGGACCACATCGCGTACGCGACGCCGATGGGCACCTGCTTCACCGCCTGCGAGAGCAGCGCGAAGGCCACGCCGTAGCCGGTGAGACACGCCACGGTGGGCCACGGCCGGGTGAAGCCCTCGGTGGACTTCATCAGGCTCGTCGCGGCCACCTCGAAGGCGATGGCCCCGAGCAGGAAGAGATACGCCATGTGCCGACCTCCAATCCCTGCTGTCCGTAGCCGCTCCGGGGCCACGTCGCCAGCGGGTCCTCGCTCCGGCTGGGACCGTGGGTCGGTGGACGCGGACGAATGTCTCGCGAGGGGGGGCTAGCGGGCGGCGGGCCTGTCCTCGGGGGCGACGAGGGAGGTGAGCACGTGGTCCCTCCAGCGGCCGTTGATCTCCAGGAAGTCGCGGGCGTAGCCCTCCACCACGAAGCCCAGCCGGCGCAGCACCGCCGCGCTGCGCAGGTTCTCCGGCAGGTGGTTGGCCTGGATGCGGTGCAGGCCCATGCCGTGGAACGCGTGGGCGCAGACGGCGCGCAGGGCCTCCGTCATCAAGCCCTTGCCCTCGTGGCGATGGTCCAGCCCGTAGCCCAGGTCCGTGGCCTGCAAGGGCCCTCGGCGGATGTGCGCGAGCGAGATGTTGCCGATGACGGGCGCGGAGGAGGGCGGCGCGTCGCGAGGCAGCACGACGAGGCGCAGGGAGCGGTCGAAGCGCGCGTCCTCCAGGTCCTGTGCCAGCCGCGTGCGCCAGTACGTCAGCGTGTAGAAGTTGCCGGGCCGCGAGGGGGACACCAGGCCCAGGTGTTCGCGGTTGGCCTCGTGGTAGGCGACGACGCGCGCGGCCCCGTCCGGAGGGAGCTGGGTGATGCGCAGGCGCTCGGTGGTGAGCAGGACGATGGGCTTGTCGGAGTCCATGGCGTGTCGGCGGCCGCGGAAGCTAACGCGCCACGCGCTGTCCCGCACGCCCCCGGAAAAGAAAGCTCCCGCCCGGAGCGTCTTCTCCGAGCGGGAGCGGTGAGGCGTTACTGCCGCACGTCCTGACTCGCACCGTCGCCCGAGCCATGGAACTGGTGGTGGTCGTCGGACGTGTCCTGCTGGCCGCCACTCTCCGAGGTGTCGCCCGAGCCGCCCGTGCCGGGCTGCTGGACGTCCCCCAAATCCTCGTCATGCACCGCGCCCGACTCCGGCGCCTGCTGCTGCTCGTCGCCGCTCGAGGAGCCGCCGGTGCCAGGCTGCTGTTGTTCGCCGCCGCTCGAGGAGCCGCCCGTGCCGGGCTGCTCCTGGCCGCTGCCGCCGACGGCGCGCGAGCCTCCGCGCTCCAGGATGATCTCCACGCGGCGGTTGTTCGCGCGGCCCTCGGCGGTGGAGTTGGAGGCCACCGGCCGGTACTCACCCATGCCGCGCGCCTCGATGCGGTTGGCGGGCACGCCCTGGTTGATGAGGAACTCCTTCACCCGCTCGGCGCGCTGATAGGACAGCCGCTCGTTGAGGGCGTCGGAGCCCTGCGAGTCCGTGTGTCCCTCGATGAGCAGCGGCCGGTCCCCTTCCTTCAGCACCTGGGCCACGTCCGCCAGCCTGTCACGCGCCACCGGCAGCAGGTCCGAGGCACCGGACGCGAAGAGCACGCTGCCCGACAACGTCAGCACCGTGCCTCGCGCCTCCTCGCGGACCTTCAGGTCCTTGTTGGCCCGGTCCAGCTTGGAGATGGCCTCGGCCGCCTGTCGCTCGGCCTCCACGCGCGCCTGACGCTCCGCCTCCAATTGCTGCGCGGCCTGCTGGTCCGCCTGGCTCTGCGTCTGCTGCTGGCCCTGGAGCAGCTGCGCCTGTCGCTGCAGCTCCTCGTTCTGGGCGCGCAGTTGCTGCGCCTCCTGCTCCACCTGCTGACGCCGCGCGGCCTCCTCGGACAGCCGCAGCTCGCCCTCCTGCTGACGGGCCTGCGCCAGGCGCTGCTGCTCCTGGAGCGCCTGGGCCTGGTTCAGCGCGACCTCCGCCTGGGCCTGCTGGCGCGCGGCGATGTCCGCCATGCCCCAGGCGCCCGCCGTCTCCGCCTTGCGCAGGGCCACGTAGGAGAGCACCCGCGTGCGCTGGGACTTCTCGTCGCGCTGGTACTCGCGCTCGGCGGCGCGCAGGGCGTCGCGGGCCTCGGCCACGTCGCGGGGACGCTCACGCCCCTGCGGACTCGCCGCGAGCTGTTGATAGGCGGCGCGGGCCTCCACCAGCTCCTTCGGCGCGGCCGCGCTCGCGCTCCCCGCCACGAGGAGCGCCGAGGCTCCGACGAGGGCCTTCCAACCATGTTTGCTGCCTGCCATGACGGTCTCCTCCCGGACTGGGGCTCACTGCAGGCCGCGCCGCAGCGCTTCGGCCTGCTGGGTGGTTCTCTTCGCCTGCTGCTCCATGGGCAGCGCGCGTGCGAGCGCCAGCGCGAGGTCCGCGTCCGCGTCCGCCTGCATGAAGCTCAGCTCCGCGCCTTCCGCGTCATCGTCCATCAGCAGCTGCTCGCCATGGTTGACTTGCTGGCGGGCGAACTCCAGATGGCGCGCGGCTTCCGGGATGCGCGCTGCGCCGGCTCCTTCCGCGGCGCGCATGGAGGCCACCGCCTCCGTCCGTCGGGTGTTCGAGGTGGGTTTCACGCTCTGACTGGCGCACCCCAACAGGGTGGCGCACAGCATCGCGGCAAGCAGCTTCGGGCGCACGGTCTACCTCCAGCCGTCGGTCCACGGAGCGCGGGTGTCGCGCCCCAGGTCCAGAAGTGTGCTCGGGCCGACAGCGCGGCAATCCACGAGGGCACAGGCCGCATGGGGAGGGACCGGGCATCCCCGGGGTGGGGCGGGCAGGGGTTGCGCTCGCCAAGCCGCGTGACGGTGCCGCAGCGCGCGCTGGCCGCCCGTCGTCGCAAGCGATAGGACGTGGGGCCTATGCGTCTGCACCTGGTGGATGGCACGTATGAGCTGTACCGCGCCCACTTCTCGCCCCGGCCGGGCCACGCCGCGCCGGATGGCCAGGACGTGAAGGCGACGGTGGGGTTGATGTCGTCGCTGCTCATGCTGCTGCACGACGCGGACGAGGCGGTGACGCACGTGGCGGTGGCGTTCGACAACCCCATCCGCTCGTTCCGCAACAGGCTGTTCGCCGACTACAAGGGGGACGAGGGCGTGCCGCCGGAGCTGCGCGCGCAGTTCGACCTGGCCGAGGAGGCGGTGGCGTCGCTGGGCGTGCGCGTGTGGTCCATGAAGGAGCACGAGGCGGACGACGCGCTGGCCACGGCGGCGGCGCGCTTTGGCGGCGAGGTGGAGCAGGTGCGCATCTGCACGCCGGACAAGGACCTGGGCCAGTGCGTGCGCGGCCAGCGCGTGGTGCAGGTGGACCGGCGACAGGAGAAGGTGCTGGACGAGGACGCGGTGCGCGCGAAGCTGGGCGTGCCGCCCACGAGCGTGCCGGACCTCCTGGCGCTGATGGGCGATGTCGCCGACGGAATCCCCGGGCTGGACGGCTTCGGGGAGAAGGGCGCGTCCGCGCTCGTGTCCGCGTATGGCCGGCTGGAGGCGATTCCGGACGACGCCTCCACCTGGTCCGTGCGGCCGCGCGGCGCGGACAAGCTGGCCGCCACGCTGCGCGCCCACCGTGAGGACGCGCTGTTGTACCGCAAGCTCGCCACGCTGGTGGAGGACGCGCCGCTGCCCGGGACGAAGACGCTCGCGGACGTGGCCTGGGCGGGCGTGCCTCGCCAGCGGTTCGAGGCGCTCTGCGACAGGCTGGGCGTCACCACGCTCAAGCGCCGACCGAAGCGCTGGGTGGACTAGCCCGCGGCCTTGTCGCCCTGGTCGTCCTGGGGCACGAGGGCGACGGGCGCCTGTCGCGGCAGGCGCACGGTGAAGGTGGTGCCGTCGTCCTGCGTGGAGCGCACGTCCACCGTCCCGCCGTGCGCCACGACGATGCTGCGCACGATGTAGAGCCCCAGGCCGATGCTGCGCATGCCCCGGTCCTCGGGCCGCTCCAGGCCGCGCTCGAGCGGCTCGAAGATGCGCGACTTGAGCTCCAGGGGGATGGGCAGGCCCTGGTTGTGGACCTCCAGCACCACGCCGCCCGAGTCCTCGCCCCGCGCGACGACGCGCACCACCGTGTCCGGCGCGCTGTACTGCATGGCGTTGCCCACCAGGTTGCCGAGCACCTGCGCCACGCGGTCCGGGTCCCACTGGCCCACGCCGTTGCCCGTGTACTCGGAGAGGATGCGCCGGTCCGGCCACGCCACCTGCAACTCGTCCAGCGCCGCGTGCACCACCTCGTGCAGGTCCATCAGCCTCGGGTACACCGGCAGGCCCCGGCCCTGGCGCGCGCGCGTGAAGTCGAGCAGGTCGCGAATCATCCGCGTGGCCCGGTCCGCCGCGCGCTGGATGCGCTGCACGTTGCGCTGCTGCCGCTCGTCCGCGTCCGGCGTCTGCGCCAGCAGCGACGCCGCCAGCGTGATGGCCCCCAGGGGGTTGCGCAAGTCGTGGCTGACGATGCCGATGAGCTGCCGCTCGAAGTCCGCCTGGGCGTGCACCTCCGCGAGCAGGCGCAGGCGCTCCGACTCCGTCTGCTGCATCTCGGTGACGTCCTGCATGGCGCCGACGACCTGCACCGCGATGCCCTCGGTGTCGCGGACGATGTGGCAGCGGTCCACCACGTGCGCCCAGGTGCCGTCGCCGCGCTGGAAGCGGTAGTTCTCCTGCCACTCGTGGCTCTGGCTGGACACCGCCAGGCGCAGGCCTCGCACCACGCGCTCGCGGTCCTCGGGGTGCAGCCGCTCCTCCCACCAGGCACGCGTGTCCCGGATGAGGGAGGAGGCATAGCCGAACTGCTCGTGCAGGCCGCTCGTCCAATCCACCGCGCCCGTGCGCGGGTCCCATTCCCAGACGGCGTCCCGCGTGGCCCGGGCGGCCAGCCGGAAGCGCAGCTCGCTGCGCCACGCGCGCTCCTCGGCCGCCTGCATCTCCGTCAGCGTGCCCTCCGCGAGCAGCCGCCGCGCGCGCTCGTCCTCCAATTGCTGGCGCCGCTTGCGCTCGTGGCTGGCCAGGGCCGTGACGCGCGCCTGGAGCTCCAGCGGGCGGAAGGGCTTGAAGACATAGTCATTGGCGCCCGCGGCCATCGCCTCCACCACGTCGGCCGCGCGGGTGTTGACGGTGAGCAGCAACACCGGCAGCAGCGCGGTGGTGGAGCCCTGGCGCACGAAGCGGCACACCTCCAGGCCCGTCATCCCTGGCAGGTACCAGTCCAGCACGAGCACGTCCGGCGTGCGGCCCTGACCCAGCGCCTCCAGCAGCGCGGCGCCATCCGTGAAGGTCACCACCTGGCAGATGGGCGTGAGCGCGCGGAGGATGGCCTCCGTCTCTCCGGCGCTGTCGTCGAGCACCCACACCAGGGGCGCGGCCTGCATCGGGTCCGGCAGGCGGGGGTCGGTGGGGGGCACGGGTGGAGCGAGGCTCTAGCAATCGATTCTCGCCTCGGTCAATTCTTCGATGGGCAACGCACGGCGGGACTGCCAACCTGTCGCCCGCTCGACACCTCTGATGGCGGCGGTGCGAGCGCTCGTGACGAGCAGTACGAGAGGGAAGCCGCCGGGCCCCGCGTGCCGTTGAAGGAAGTCATGTCTGTTGATTTGAAGCCCTTGGAGCTCAACGCTCCTGCCTCGGATGACTGGGTTCCCTCGCTGGAGGACACGCCGTACCAGCGCCTGGGCGGCGCGGACGCGGCGATGGCGCTGGCGGGCGCGTTCTATGACGCGATGGATGCCCACGAGCCCGCCCTGGCGAAGCTGCACGAACTGGATGCCGAAGGCCGGGTGAACCCTGGCACGCGTGAGCGCTTCGGCCTGTTCCTCATGGGTTGGCTGGGAGGACCCCAGCATTACGCGGAGCGCCATGGGCATCCGCGGCTGCGCATGCGCCATGGCCATGTGCCGGTGGATTTGTCCATGCGGGATGCCTGGCTTCGGGCCATGCAGCGCGCCATGGATGCCCGGGGCGTGACGGGCGGCCTGCGCCGCTTCCTGGACGAGCGCTTCGCCCAGGTGGCCGACTTCCTGCGCAACACCGAGGGCTGAGCCTCCGCATCGCCGTCGACTTGCGGAAAAAAGCACGGGCGTTTAGAAAGGCGCCATGCGCAAGGGCGAGCTCACCCATCAGGCGATTCTCGAGCGGGCCATCCAGCTCGCCAGCCGGGTGGGCCTGCAGGGGCTGAGCATCGGCGGGCTGGCGGAGGAGCTGCAGCTCTCCAAGAGCGGCCTGTTCGCGCACTTCCGTTCCAAGACGTCGCTCCAGGTGGAGATCCTCGAGGCGGCCACGGCGCTGTTCACCGAGCGGGTCATCCGTCCGGCGCTGATGCAGCCGCGCGGCGAGCCCCGGGTGCGGGCGCTCTTCGAGAACTGGCTGACGTGGGAGCGGGAGCTGGTGCCGGAGGGCGGGTGCATCTTCGTGGCGGCGGCGACGGAGCTGGATGACGCCCCGGGCCCCGCGCGCGACAGGCTGGTGCAGACGCAGCGCGACTGGATGGACTGCCTGGCCCAGGCCGCGCGCATCGCCGTGGCCGAGGGGCACTTCCACAAGGACGTGGACGTGGAGCAGTTCGCCCACGACGAGAACGCCCTGCTGTTGGGCTTCCACCACGCCGCCCGGCTCCTGAAGGAGCCCCGCGCGGAGACCTGGGCCCGCCGCGGCTTCGAGGCCCTGCTGCGCGCCGCCCGTCCCACGGGCTCCTGACTTCTTCAAAGGCTCTGTGTCCCTCCGAGGAGGACCTCGTCATGGCGGAAAATAGCACGAACGTTCGCGTTAAACTGGCGAAGTGGGGAATGCGTGCGGCGGCGTTGGGGGCGGGGACGGTGGCGCCCGGCCTGACGGCGGCGTGGGCGGACGAGCGGTTCCGCACGCCGTGGCGGCCGCACCGCTCCCGGACGGCGGAGGCGGTGCTGGCGCGGGGGCAGCCGAGGATGCTGACGCTCGGTGGCGAGGAGGTGGCGGTGTGGAGCTGGGGCGAGGGGCCGCGGGTGCTGCTGGTGCATGGGTGGAGTGGGTACGGCGGGCAGCTCACGGCGTTCGTGGACCCGTTGGTGGCGGCGGGGTTCTCGGTGGTGACGTACGACGCGCCGGGGCATGGGCGCTCGTCGGGGCGGACCAGCTCGCTGCCGGAGATGGCGGAGGTGGTGGCGGACGTGGCGAGGGCGACGGGGGGGCCGTACGCGGTGGTGGCGCACTCGCTGGGGGCGGCGGCCACGGCGGTGGCGATGCGGGACGGGCTGAAGGTGGGGCGCGCGGTGTTCGTGTCGCCGCCGGCGGACCCGCGTGGGGGCATCCAGGCCTTCGCGCGCGCCTTCGGGCTGACGGACGGGGTGTGGATGCGGATGGAGGAGCGCATCGAGCGGCGCTTCCACGTGCGGCTCAAGGACCTGGCGCTGCCGAACTTCGTGCCGCTGCTGGGGCAGGTGCCGCTGCACGTGTTCCACGACGTGGGGGACCGGGAGGTGCCGCTCGTCGCGGGGGAGGCGGTGGCGCGGGCGTGGCCGGGCGCGAGGCTGACGCGCACTCAGGGGCTGGGGCACCACCGCATCCTGTACGCGCCGGAGGTGGTGGCGCCGGCGGTGGAGTTCCTCACGCACGGCAAGCCGGAGACGCTGTCGCCGGAGGTGCCCATGCTGGCGGCCTCGGCGGCCACGGGCGCGCGAGTGCCATTGCGGCTGGTGCGCTCGGCGCCGTGAGGTGATGTCTGGCTTTCGGGCCGAGCGGGGATTCAACGCCAGCCGATTGCCTTTCAGATGAAGACCTTCGTCGTCGCGGTTCGCCTCAGGGCGGGGAAATGGCGGGAGGTCGTCTGCGTGGAGGGAGCGATGCTCTCCCTCGCATGCGGGTGAAGGTGTATCCGGGGCCGGTGTCCGCGCTGCGTGGCGTGGACCTGGAGATTCCGCTCGGGATGTTCGGCCTGCTGGAGCCCACGTCGGGTGAGGTGACGCTGGAGGGCGTGGACATCGTCCGCCAAGGTGTGCGCGGAGCTGCTCGAGCGGTTGGACCTCACGTTCGCGGCGAAGCGCGAGGTGAAGGAGTGTTCAGGAGGCATGCGGCAGCGGCTGGGCATCGCCCAGGCGCTCGCGGTGCGGCTGAGCGGACGACGCGCGGCGGACTCGGTGAGCCTGCTGGAGAAGCTGCGCCCCAGGGGGCTCGTGCGCGAGGCGTGGCGGCTGGCGCCGTGGGCGTTGGTGCCCGTGGTGGCGGCGGCGGTGCGGGTGGGCGAGGGCTGGCAGGGGACGCGGCGGAGGAGCGCGCCAAGGACTCCTGGCAGCGCAACCTGGCCACGTGGCTCCACGCGCGCCCCGGAAGCTCGTCGGGGCGCGCGGTGGCACAAGGGCTACTCGCCGGTGCGGTTGCCGGTCAGCTCCATGGTGAACTGGCCGGTGACGGGGATGGGGGCGCAGTTGCGCGAGGAGAAGTCGCCCTTCATGGAGAGGTGGAGCATGCCCGCCTCGTCCCGGTTGCCGGTGCCCGAGCGCACCGTCAACGTCCCGTCGCAGTTCTGCTCGTCCAGGTGGACCTGGCACTCGGTCTGCTGGACGGAGAACGCGCGCTCCCCGGTCATGGTGCCCGGGAAGCCGTCTCCGCACTCGAAGGCATCCGAGCGCAGGTTCAGGGCCGACTTGTTGGAGCCCGCGCTCGCGGCGATGCGAATCGTGTCCGAGAAGTCATTGGTCTGCGACTGGCCGAAGATGACCAGGGTCATCGTCCCCGTGCTGGCGTAGGCGCCCGTCACGTTGGGGCGATGGTCCACCGTCCCGCCGTCGTCGCCGCCGTCGTCACCTCCGCCACACGCTCCGAGCCCCAGCAACAGCGCCGCCGTCACCACGCGCATCCGCATCATCGACATCCTCCGCTCCCGACTGGAATCCTGGGGCCGGAGTATTCTTACGACGTCTCGGTCACGCAATTCACGGCGACGGCGCGTCGTCCGTCCGTGTCACGGCGTGTGTCCGGTTTCCGTCGACAGCAGCTCCAACGTGTCGGAGATGCTCGTCCCGAGCGACAGCTTCTCGAACGTCGTGTCCGGGGCGGACAGCCCGGAGGACGTGCCCGCCAGTCTCATGACGAACATCCGGCGGCTGGAGACCGGCCCGCACGTCATCGAGACTTCGCCGCGCAGTTCGAGCTGGAAGGCGCCGCCCGCGTCACGGCTGCCGCTCCCGTTGTTGACCTTCATGCTCGCGGTGCAGCCCGACTCCACGTCCACCGGGCACGTGCCCCCGCTGACGTCGAACGTGCGCTCCCCGTTCATCGCCGCGCGGATGCCGCCGCCGCAGCTCATGCTGGCGATGTTGATGCTCAGCAGGTTGAGACCACTCGTGTTCTCCGAGACGGTGATGGAGTCCCGGAGGTTGGCGATGTTGTGCCCGCTCCCGTCCGGAGCGTTGCTCTGCAGCGTGCCCGTGACGGCGTAGGTGCCCGTCACGTTGGAGCGCTGATATGTGACGGGAGGATTGGACCCGCCCGGCGGCGGCCTGTTCCCCGGCTCCTCCTGGGGCTCGCGGTCCTCACCCCCACACGCGCCAAGCGCCAACAACCCCACCACCCACAGCACACGCGAACGCGACATCGAAGGGCTCCATTCCCATACGAGAGAGTCAACGCGGGGAAGAACCCTGGCCGCGGGTTTCCTGCGCAATGCCTTGCGTCGAATCCCGGAATCGCTGTCAGCATGTCCGGCCCTGGAACGCGGAGTGCTGACAGGTTGTCCTCGGCGTCGGTCCTCGTCGAGCGCGGCTCCCTCTCGAAATGGGTTGTGCACGCGCGTTGCAGTGGGCGCGTGATGCCCAGGGAGGACCCTCCCGGGGTGTTGCATGCACAGGGGGAGTTCCGCACATGAGCGTCATGTCGTCGCTGTGTCTGGTGTTGCTGTCGTCCGCCGTCGCCCATGCCGATTCGTCGAGCACCGGGTCGACCGAGGCCGTGCCTCGCAAGACGGTGCTGGGGCTCGCCGTCAATCCCACGGACTGGGGACAGCTGGTGTTGGAGGGGGAGCGGGTGGTGGCCCCGCGCGTCAGCGTGGGGTTGGGGCTGCTCGTCGGATTCCATGTCTCGAATGGCAGCAGGGACCTGGAGCGGACGGAGCAGCGACTGGAGACGAGGGACTCCCTCTTCCAGCTGGGCGTCGTGCCGCGCGCCCGGTTCTTCCTGTCCGGGACGGCGCCCGAGGGGCTCTGGGTGTCACCGCAGCTGGAGGTCATCCACCAGTGGCGCGAGTACGAGCAGTTCGTCGTCGAGGACGAGGGCAATGAGAGCAGCATCCGCTCCCTGCAGCTCGGGGGCGCGGCCCTGGTGGGCTACACCGCCATCCTGGGACAGGGGCTCGCGGTGCAGGCGGGGGTCGGCGTGGGTGCACGTCATTCCTCGGACCGGTATGAGAGCCGTCAGCCGGTGCTGCCAAGCGGCGAGGTGAGCAGCACCACGAAGGGGCGGAGCTGGACCTTCGATGAGCGACTGCAAGTGTCCCTGGGCTGGGCCTTCTGACACGGTGGCGCTACAGCGCGGCGCCGTGCGCGCCTCGGGGGCAGGGGCCCTGTCCGCGTGGGGGCGCGGGGTGCTCCTTCACGCCGGGGCGCGGCGGGAGGTTGGCGGGCGTCTTGACGTCGTGCACCAGCCCCAGCGCGGCGAGCCCTCGCACCATCCACCATCCCGGGTCCGGCTGGCGCCAGCCGAGGCCCATCCGCGCCGAGCGCGGCCACGCGTGGTGGTTGTTGTGCCACGACTCCCCCATGCTGACGAAGGCGAGCCAGCCCGCGTTGCGGCCCTGCTCCGCGCAGCCGGGCAGCTCGTAGGGCTGCTCGCCCTCGACGTGGCTCACGTAGTGGACGAACCAGAAGCCGTCCTGCGTGAGCGCCAGTCGCACGAACACGCCCCACGCCACCCACGCGGGGCCGCCGAGCGCGTACAGCCCGAGCGCCAGCGGCACCTGGAGCCACAGGCCCCAGCGCTCCAGCGCGAGGAAGAAGGCGTCGTCCGCCACCGCGGGCTCCACCGGGGCCGCGGCGGTGGGCCTCTTCGGGTGCCACGTGCGGAAGAGGGCGTGGCTCATCGCGCTCAGGAAGCCGTCGCGGTAGCCGAAGTACTCGGGGCAGTCCGCCTCCGGCTGGTTCTGATGGAAGTCGCGCAGGTGGTGCATGCGGCTCATCGCGATGACGCCGCCCAGGCCCGCCAGGGTGCCCAGCAGTCCGAGCGCGCGCTCCACCGCGAGCGGCGCGCGGAAGGCCCGGTGGATGAGGCCGCGGTGGATGCCCACCGAGACGCCCAGGCACATCGTCAGGCCCGTGAGTGCGGCCCACACCGCCACGGCGCTCCACTCCAGGTACCGCGCGCCGCCGAGCAGGGCCGCCACGTGGAGGACGCTCCACCGGACGAGCTTCCCCGTGTCCCACCGCGCCTCGCCCCACCGTGTGTCGCTCGTGTCCATGGCCCGTCCCTTTCGGGAGGGGGCCATCGCAAGCGCCCTGCCAGCGCGGGGCGGGCCTGATTCCAGGGGCTTGGGCGGCCGAGCGGGCAGGACTGTCAACGCCGTTCACAGCGGCCGTGCACCGGGTGGACGGCGGTGGCTCAGCGCTCCAGGCCCAACTCGACGCCGGGTATCCACCGTCCCCGCCGTTGTCCGTCCACGCGGACCGAGTCCCAGTCCAGCCCCAGGGTGCCCCTCAGCGCGAAGTCACCCGTCTTCCAGCGCAGGCCCGCGGCGGCGCGCGCGGAGAGGCCCAGGGCGTCACCTTCGCGGCGGCCTGGTCGGTCCACCACGGTCATCAGCCAGCCAGCGCCCACCTCGGCGAAGGGGGCCAGGGTGCCGCGTCCTCCCAGGCCCGCCATCGCGAGCACGGACATGCGCTGGAGCGTGGCGTCGTCCGCCCAGGCGTCGGGTGCCAGCGCGTAGGTGGCGCGCGCGCCGAATCGGGTGAGGCCCGGGCCGGGGGCGCGCCAGGACAGGGCGAGGCCGCGAGCGACGCCGCGTCCTCCCAGGGGTGGCGTGCCCAGGGTGAGTCCGACCTCGAGGCCCAGTGAGCGCGGGACGCCGGAGGGTTCGCCGGGAGAGAGGGCGGTGGAGAAGTCGACGGCGGGCACGCCGGTGGAGGCGACATAGCCCTCGTAGAAGTCGCGGCCGAAGGGCAGGGCGAAGAGTCCCTGGAGGAGGCTCTCCTCGGCGGCGCCGCGAGAGGCGACCTCGGGTGGCGAGGAGGGCGGGAGCTCTCCGGACCTGAGGTCCGAGCGACGCACGCGCGCCTCGCCGCCGGGGGTGCGCAGCCAGTACGCCGCGCGCTCCGGCAACGCGAGCGTCAGGGGCTCTCCCGCCGCCTGGTGCGCGTCCACGAGACGCACGCCGGAGGTGTCCTCCACGGAGATGCGTGCGCCTCGGGGGGCTGGGGGGAGGTCGAGGCGAGGGCCGTCCGGGGCGGGGCCGACGAGCGCGCGCGAGGGGCTGAGGGCGGGAGGGAAGGTGCGCACCGCGAGCCGGGCCTGGGGGGACTTCACGCCGCGGATGGCGGCGGCGACGAAGGCGTCCAGTTCGCTGTACTCGACGCGACCATCGCCGTTGACGTCCGCGCCGCCGAGCAGCGCCGAGCGCGCCGCGTGACTGAAGACGCCCGCGCGGATGCGGGACCATTCGTGAGTCTCGCCCTCGGTGCTCTCCGCGAAGATGGCGCCCACGCGGGGGTGGCCGGCGAGCTGCTCCTGTTCCAGCGCGCGTCGCAGCCTGCGCAGCACGAGCGGGTCTCCGCCGCGGCTGCCGACGACGCCCGCCGCGTGGCACGCGTCGACGAGCAGGTGCACGTAGTCCGCGTCGAGCTTCTCCACCACGCGCGAGTAGAGGCCCTCCTGGTCCAGCTGTCCGTCGGCGAGCGTGAGGTAGGCGCGGCCCGACTCGCCGGTGCGGCCATGGCCCACGTAGATGAAGAGGAAGTCCACGGCGCGCCCGGCGGCGCGGTCCTCGGCGTTGCGACGCGCGAGCTGGTCCACGGTCTCATCGAGCACCGTGAGCGTGGGGAGGCGGGCGTCGGTCAGCCGCTCGCGCTCGGCCTGGGCGGTCTCGGCGTCGGGGACGGTGAGCAGGACCACGTCCACGCCGAGCCGGCGCAGCGTCTCGGCCCAGCGCACGCCGTCGTCATCCGCGTAGCGCAGCGGCGGCATGCCCGGGGTGTCGCTGCCGTTGTATGCGACCACCAAGGCGCGTCGCACGGGAGACGGCTCCGGCGAGGCCGGATTCTCGGCCTGCGCGGCGCTCATCGTCGCCGTGCACAGGAGCAGCAGCGCCCATGACCGCCCGAGGAGTGCGTAGCGCTCTCGACTCATCGCAGCCCCCGGGACCTGGAGAGGGAGCGAATCACCATGCTGCATGGAGTGCGCGTCACGCAGCTCGACGCGCCGATTCGTTCCGTGTCGATGCGCTCTTGGATGGATGAGGCTTCGAGTTGCCACACCTCGATGCGGCCTGAGGTGCGCGTCACGCGCTGCGATGTGACGGTGCACTCATGGAGGGGGCGCGATGCTTCGCGCCATCTCCCGCGCCGAGACTCCCGCATGCGCCGCGATGCCCCGAGCCGCCTCGCGCACGGCGACTCCCTCCCGGGCCCTTCGTGCGCGCCTCCACGCTCCCCTTCCATCCAGTGCGTCATGGCTTGCCGCCCCCCACTCGAACCCTGTGCCGCACCTGGACCACTTCGCCTTGCACCGTCTCTCCGCGCGCGGCCGAGAGCGCGACGCTCGCGCTCGACGCGAAGACCGCGGTGAGCTCCACCTCGCCCGACGCGGGCAGCCGTGGCGTGATGTCCAGCGCGGCCTCCGCGCCCGGAGCCGCCTTCACCTCGAACGGCCCCTCCACGCGCGAGCCCTGCTGCGTGCGCACCACCACCGCGACATGCGTGTACGGCGCCCGCACGCCCGCCGCGAACGCGAGGGACGCTCCCGAAGGACACGTGCCCTGTCCGCGCACTTCACGCAGCTCCGCGTCCGACGGCACGCAGAACAGCCGCAGCACCGCGGTGCCGGGGCCCTCGCCGCGCGCCGCCCACTCTCCCGTGTCTTCAGGCACGCCCATCCACAGCACCCCGGCGGACACCATCAGCGCCAGCACCCACGCCGTGCCCACGTGCCCGAGCGTCGGCATGTCCCACGCTCCGCGCACCCACTCGACCACGCGCGCCCACGGCCCCTTCGTCCCGTCGAAGGACTCCGAGGCCTCACGCCGCTCCAGCGCCCCCAGCACCGCCTGCAGGCCGTGTGTGGACAGCCGCTCCAGCTCTCCCGGGGTCGGCTCGGTGACGGTGTCCCGCGCGAACACGCGACGCAGGTTCATCACCTGTGCATAGCGGGCGCCACAGCGCTCGCAGCCTCGCGCATGACTCAGCACCCGGCTCCACTGTCGCGGAGGCAGGGTGCCGTCGTTGGCGAGGTGGACGAGCTGTCGGTCCACGTGGGGAGTGAACAAGGCCATGGGCAACTCACTCTCGTCAGGGCACGAAGAGGGGGAAGAGCAGGGCCACCATCGCGGCCGTGGCCGCGGCGGAAGGCAGCCCATCGGGCGACTCCGCCACCAGCCATCCCTCCTCCACGAGGAACGCCGTCATCGCGCGCCGCAGCTTCATCTCGCGCGTCCTCAGCTCCTGTCGGGACCACCCCAACAGCAGCCCCGCGCGCTCCTGGGACAACCCCTGCACGAAGCGCAGGTCCGCCAACCTCCGCGTCCCCTCGTCCAGCCCCGCGAGGAAGCGCCTCACCAGCTCCCGCAGCTCCCCCTCGAGCGCCCGGTCCTCGGGAGAGGGCGACGTGCTCGCCAGCCGCTCCGCCATCGGCGTGTCATCCAGCGCCACCGCCTCGCGCGCGATGCGGCCCGCCGAGCGCAGCACGTCCACCGCCGCCTGCTTCGCCACCGCGTTGAGCCACGTCGAATACGGACGCACGCCGTCGTACGCCAGCCGCGCCTGCTCACGGAAGGCGCGCACGAAGGTCTCCTGGTGCGCGGCCTCCAAATCCAACGGACCCACGCGTCCCAGGCCCCCAGGCCCGTGGGACACGTACGTGCGCGACAGGAACCGCGCCACGTGCGCGGAGTAGGCCCGATAGACGCGCGCGAGCGCCTCCGGTTCTCCTCGGCGGAAGGCCTGCAGCAACCGCGGGTCGTCCCTCAACAGTGACATGCCGTCCTCCCCTCAAGGGGCCTCGAGCCCCTGGACCTCGACGGGCCCGGCGCGCTCCGTCTGTGTCCCGTCACCCAGCTGCCCGGCGGCGTTGGCGCCCCAGCACTGCACGCGCCCATCCCTCAGCACCGTGCACGTGCTCGTCACACCCGTGCCCAGGTCCACCACCTCGTTCGCCAGGCCCGACACGTCCACCGGCGCCGCGCGATGCACCCGCGTCCCGTCGCCGAGCTGCCCGGCCTCGTTCAGGCCCCAGCAGCGCACCCGTCCCTCGGCGCTCAGCGCGCAGGTGAAGCCCGTGCCCGCGCGCACCTGGCGCATGTCCGCCGTCAGCCCCACCGGGCGCACCGGCACCGTGCTGTCGAGCGCGGTGTCATCCCCCAGCGCTCCCGAGGCATTGAAGCCCCAGCACTCCACCGCCCCGTCGCCCACGCGCGCGCAGGTGTGTCCCTTGCCCGCCGTCAGCGCCCTCACGGGCAGGGCCAGGCTCCGCGCCCGGACGGGCGGCGACTTCAGTCCCACGCCCGCGAGCCCATCTCCCAGCTCGCCGTAGGCGTTGTCGCCCCAGCACCACGCCTCGCCCGCCGTGGTGGCCGCGCAGGTGTGGTACGCGCCCGCCGCGAGCACCGTGAGGTTCGCGGGCAGGCCCCGCACCTCGACGGGCGTATAGCTCCGCTCGCTCACCTCCGACGCGCCCAATTGGAGTCGTGAGTTGTCGCCCCAGCACGTCACCTGTCCCCCCGCGTGCAGCGCGCAGGTGTGCGCTTCACCCGAGGCGACCGTCAGCACGTTGGAGCCCACGCCGCCGACATCCAGGGGCTCCAGCGACGACGACAGCGAGGCCTGACCCAGCTGCCCCGACGTGTTGTCTCCCCAGCAGCGCACGGTGCCGCCCTCCAGCACCGCGCAGGTGTGGTCCGCGCCCGCGGAGATACCGAGCACGCCGGTGGACAGGCCCTTCACCGCCACGGCGGAGGCCCGCAGCGCGCGTGTGCCGTCGCCCACCAGTCCCGTGCCGCCCCAGCACCGCACGCCGCCGCTCTCCAACAGCGCGCACGCGTGCTGCCGTCCCACCGTGACTTTTTCCGCCACGCCCCTCGGCTCGGAGTCCGGTTCCGGACACTCCTCGGTGTCCTCCTCGCACGCATCCGTCGGAGCGCTCCGGATGGGGTCCAGGCACGCGCCCGTCAGCGCGGTGAGGAGCAGCAGGATGGGCGCGACGCGGCGCTTCATGGAGCCTCCCTCCCGACGGCAGAACGAACGACTGGCGCCGCGGGCACGAGGCTTGCGCGGCGCCAGCTTGCTGGCCTGGATGTCCTCGCAGACGGACGGCGGGAAAATGCGTTACGGCTGCGGATGCACGTTGAGCGCGCTCCAGGGCGAGGTGCTCGTGTCCACCAGCACCAACCGGAAGGCCGCCTCGCTCTCCGTCGAGGGCGACAGCGCGCCCGCGGCCACCGCGAAGACGCCCCGGCCCAGGAAGGCGCTGGTGTCCAACTGGAACCGCGCCACCGGCGAGCGGTCGGCGGAGTTGGCCGCCGCCACGCCCACCAGCAGCTGGGCGCCGGGCAGCTCCCGGCCCTCCACCGAGGTGGCCAGCCGGTAGGGGAGGTCATCGAAGGCGGCGCTGGCCGGGACGACGCCGTTCTCCACCGGTGACACGTCCACCACGGGCGCGTCCGGCGAGGCGTGCACCACGCGCAGCCGCAGGCTGTCGGTGTCGGGCGTGAAGCCCTCCGTGAAGGCGAGCAGCTCGAAGGTGGAGTCCGCCGGGTCGTCCGCCGCGGGGCTCAGGAAGCCGGAGGCGAGGACCAGGTAGCTCTCACCGGCGACCAGCGCGGGCGTGGGCCGGCTGGCGGCGGGGGCGCCCGAGGGGCGCGTGCTCCCGGAGGCGCTGGCGAAGAAGTCCAGGGTGTAGCTGCCCGGCGGCACCTGGATGGGCGCGGACAGCTCGCCGAAGTTCAGGTCATCCACCAGCTCCGCGTTGCCGACGAAGACGTCCACGGAGGGCGCGTCCGGCGAGGCGTGCAGCGCGTAGACGACGGGGTTCTGGCGGACCAGCCCGACGCCCGCGGCGAGCAGCCCGAAGCCCGCGGGCGCGTGCGCCTTCTCGGACAGCCTGCCCGTGGCGATGACGAACACCTCGCCGCGCGAGGGCAGGGCGGGCACGGTGAAGGACGTCACCTTCTGGTTGTCGGTCGTGCGCACGCCCACCTGGAGCGACTGTCCGGAGGGCAGCTCCACGCCCGCGGCCCCCGTGTCCTGGAAGCGCGCCAGGCTGGTGATTTCAGAGCTGCCGTCGTCGCCCACGTCCAGCGCGACCGTGGGCGCGTCCGCGCCCGCGTGGACGATTCGCACGCGCGCACGGCCCTCCGCGGGCGCGCCGAAGCCCTCGGTGAGGGGCAGCACGCGGAAGCCGCTCGCGCTGTCGGTGGCGGTGAGCAGGCCCGCGGCCACCGCGCTCACGCTCTGGTCCTTCGTCAGCGTCAGGGGACCGGTGGAATAGACGGGCGCGGACGTGGCCGCCGAGCCCGCCGCGCGCACCTGCATGTTGTACGTCCCCGTCGGCACCGTGGCGTAGGACGTGGTGTCGCCGTAACGCACGTTGGTGAACAGTGGCGTGGAGTTGCCCTCCGCGTAGATATCCACGGCGGGCGCGTCCGGCGACGCGTGCACGACGCGCAGCTTCGCCTGGGTGGACGGCGTCGGGTCGGGCGGCGTCTCGTCGTCGTCTCCGCAGCCGACGAGCGCGGACAGCGTGGCGGCCAGCGCCAGGGTGATGCCACGGCGATTCCAGGCGTTCCTCTTCATGTGCGCCTCCATTGAAGCGGCCTTCGGGCTCGGGGGAGCCAGGGCCTGTTCGTTGTTGGAGGGCCCTTACGAAATGAGGCGGTGGACCTGGTTGATGGGACGTGTCCGCGCGAGCGCTGCTACCGTGCCCGCCCCATGAACCCAGGCCTGATTCCCCTCGTCGTGTCCTTGCTCTGGACCCAGGCGCCCGCGCCCGCCGCGACCCCCGCCGCCGCCCAGGGCGCCGCCGCGAAACCGTCGCAGGTGCCCGGAATCGCGCCGCTGCCCGGTCAGCCAAACGTGTGGGTGAGCAACGTGCCCCCGGTGCCGGACGCGCTGCGTCGCCGGATGGAGCAGTACCTGGAGTCCCGCACCGCGGCGCTCTCGGACGCCAGTGATGACGGCAAGCAGCTGCTCATCACCACGCGCTTCGCGGACACCAACCAGCTCCACGTGGTGGAGATGCCCATGGGCGCGCGCACGCAAATCACCTTCGCGAAGGAGCCCATCAACCGGGCTGTCTTCCAGCCGGGCGACGCGAACGTCGTCTACTACCTGCAGGACAAGGGCGGCGGTGAGTTCTTCCAGGTGTTCAAGCTGGACCGGCGCACGGGCCGCTCGGAGCTCCTGACGGATGGCAAGAGCCGCCACGAGGCGCTGCGCGTCTCCGCGGATGGCCGCTGGCTGGCGTACGCGGGCACGGGCCGCAACGGCAAGGACACAGACGTGTACGTGGCCCCCACGTCGGAGCCCACGAAGGCGCGCCGCCTCACGGAGCTGGAGGGCACGTACTCACCGCAGGAGTTCTCCGCGGATGGCTCGAAGCTGCTGGTGCAGCGCTTCCGGGCCGCGGATGACTCGGACCTGTTCCTGGTGGACGTGGCGTCCGGGGAGCGCCGTCAGCTCACGCCCTCCGAGGGCAAGGGCAGCGTCGACGGCGCCACCTTCACGAAGGACGGCCAGGGTGTGTACCTGGTGACGGACCGCTACAGCGACTTCTCCGAGCTGTACCTGCTCGACACGCGCACCGCGCCCACGGCCCAGCCGCCCGCGTCGCTGACGAAGGCGGTGCGGTGGAGCGTGACGGACCTGGCGCTGTCCCCGGACGGGCGCAAGCTGGCGGTGGCCTTCAACGAGGACGGCTACACCACGGTGTCGCTGCTCGACACGCGCACGCGCGCCCTGTCCGCGCTGACGGTCCTGCCCAAGGGCGTGGGCGGCGGGCTGAAGTTCCCGCGCAAGCGCTCGGACGTGCTGGCGCTCTCGCTGGGCAGCGCGCGCAGCCCCATGGACGTGTGGACGGTGGACTTGAAGTCGCGCAAGCCGACGCGCTGGACGCGCTCGGAGGTGGGCGGTCTGGACACGGAAGCGTTCGTGGAGCCCACGCTCGTGCGCTACCCGTCCACCGACGGCGTGCAGGTGCCCGCGCTCCTCTACGTGCCCAGGAACACGGGCGGCAAGAAGGTGCCTGTCGTCGTCAGCTTCCACGGCGGACCGGAGGGACAGAGCCGGCCGATGTTCAGCAACTTCACCCAGTTCATCGCCAGCGAGCTGGGCATGGCGGTGCTGGTGCCCAACGTGCGCGGCTCGGACGGGTACGGCAAGGCGTACCGCGCGATGGATGACGGCGTGAAGCGCGAGCAGAGCCTGAAGGACATCGGCGCGACGCTGGACTTCATCGCCTCTCGGCCGGAGCTGGACGCCACGCGAGTGGGTGTCTCGGGCGGTTCGTACGGCGGCTACATGACGCTGGCGTCGGTGGCCTTCTATCCCGACCGCTTCAAGGCCGCGGTGGACGTGGTGGGCATCTCCTCGCTGCCCAGCTTCCTGGAGAACACGCAGGCGTACCGCAGGGACCTGCGGCGCGCGGAGTACGGCGACGAGCGCATCCCCGAGGTGCGCCGCGTGCAGGAGCGCATCTCCCCGCTGGGCTCGGTGGACAAGATTCGCGCGGCGCTCTTCGTGCAGCAGGGGGCCAATGACCCGCGTGTGCCGCAGTCGGAGGCGGAGCAGATCGTCCAGGCCGTGCGTCAGCGCTCGCCGGACGTCTGGTACATGCTGGCCACCGACGAGGGCCACGGCTTCCAGAAGAAGCCCACCCGCGACTACGCGCAGATGACGACGATGATGTTCTTCGAGAAGCACCTGGGCGCGCCCCAGGTGCCCGCGCAGAAGTAGGCGCCCCGGACACAGCGTGCGCCCCCCCCCCCGGGACATCCCGGTATGTCCCGGGCGGCCGCGCGTTCCCTGAAGGTTGTTCCACGGCGTTTCCTGACGAGGAGCTTCCCGATGATGCGTTCTCCGAGCCCGCTCCGGCGGGGTGTTCTGGCGCTGGCGGTGGTCCTGGGCGCGGGGGTGGCGATGTCCGCGCCCAAGCAGGACGCCATCAACCTCCGGTTCGGTCTGCGGCAGGTCAACCTCACCATGCGGGCCGAGGACGTGACGGGCCAGCACTTCCAGGTGAGCCGGAAGGACAAGGGCCTGCGGGGGAGGACCGCCGTGGGCCTGGTGGACGTGAAGTTCGAGGACGGCGCGGTGAAGGGCTCATTGGGCCCCGCGCTGGTGAACCTGAAGGTGAAGCGCGACGGCGACACGGTGAAGGCCGAGGGCGGCTTCGGCGGCCGGCCCGCCACCGTGAAGTTCACCAAGGACGCGTTGGAGATCTACGTCCGGGACTGCACGCACCGGCTGAGCGCGAGCGAGGCGGGGCGCTCCTACGCGGGGCAGAGCAACTGCAGCGCGGGCGGCTCCGGGGGGGAGGCGGAGCTCTGGCTGCCGGACGCTTTCCTCGAGGCCAGCCCCGAGGAGCAGGTGACCCTGCTGCTGCTGGCGGTTTGACGTTGTCCGCCCCAGGGCCTCACGGACCGTCCCGGGGGTGGGGCGAGCAGGCGGCCGACCCGGGCGAGTGTCGTGCCCCGGATGCGAATCCGGGGAGTTGGGGGCATCGCGGTATGCGATGGGAAGAAGGACGTTTCAGGGAAGGTATTCCACGACGAGGAGCATTCCGATGAAGCGCTTTCTGAGCCCGCTGCGGCGGGGGGTATTGGCTCTGGCGGTGGTCCTGGGGGCGGGGGTGGCGGTGTCCGCGCCGAAGCAGGACGCCATCAACCTGCGAATCGCCCGGCAGCAGTACAACCTGGTGATGACGTCCGATGAAGTCACCGGCCAGGACTTCCAGGTGACCCGCACCAAGGATGGGCTCCGGGGCCGGACGTACCTGGGCGTGGTGGACGTGAAGTTCAAGGACGGCGAGGTGAAGGGCTCGCTGGGCCCCGCCGCGGTGAACCTGAAGGTGAAGCGCGACGGCGACACGGTGGAGGCCGAGGGCGGCTTCGGCGGCCGGCCCGCCACCGTGAAGTTCACCAAGGACGAGCTGAAGATCTACATCCGGGACTGCACGTACCGGCTGAAGGCGCGCGAGCCGGGGCGCTCCTACGCGGGCCGCCGCAGCTGCGACTCCGTCACGGTGCCGGAGTCGGAGGTCTGGCTGCCGGATGAGTTCCTCGCCGCCAGCCCCGAGGAGAAGGCCGCCCTGCTGCTGCTGGCGCTGTGAGCCGCTGGCTCAGGGGCGGGTGCGTGGCAGCTCCACGCTGAAGGTGGAGCCCACGCCCAGCTCGCTCTTCACGGTGATGAGGCCCCCCATGGCCTCCACAATCTGGCGCGAAATCCACAGCCCCAGGCCGAAGCCGCCGTAGTTCCGCTCGGACACGGCGCGCTGGAAGCGGTGGAACAGCCGCGCCAGGTTCTCCTCGCTGATGCCGATGCCGCCGTCCTGCACCTCCACGCGCACCGACGCCGGGCCCACCGTCATCACCACGTGCACCGGGTTGCCGCGCCCGTACTTCACCGCGTTGCTCACCAGGTTCGTCAGCACCTGGTCGATTCTCAGCTTGTCCCAGAGCCCGAACGACTCCGGCGCGAGCGTCAGCTCCAGCCGCGTGCCCGTGCGCTCCAGCTCCGGCTCGAAGCGCTCCACCACCTCGCGCACCAGCGCCGACAAATCCAGCGGCTCCGGGCTGAGCTCCAGCCGCCCCGCGCTGATGCGCGACACGTCCAGCAGGTCGTGGATGAGCTGCGTCTGGCGCTTCACCTGCCGGTCCACCACCTCCAGCGCCCGCCCCAGCCGCTCCGGCGTGAGGGCTGACGGCCCGCGCTTGAGCCCCGCCAGCAGGCTCTGCACCTGGAGCTGCAGCGCGCTGATGGGCGTCTTCAGCTCGTGGCTGGCGATGGAGAGGAACTCCTCGCGCAGGCGGATGGCGTGCCGGGCCTCGCGGTACAGCCGCGCGTTGTCGATGGCCAGGGCCGCGCGCCGCGCCAGCTCCTGCGCCAGCGCCAGGTCCTGCGCGTCGTAGTCGCGCCGCGAGGTGACGAAGGACAGCGCCCCCAGCGTCTGTCCGCGCACCTGGAGCGGCACGCACAGCCACGCCCAGCAGCCCTCCCCGCCGGGCGGGCGCACGCACTCGGGCGCGTCCGCGCTCAGCCCGGTGCGCAGCTCCGCCTCGCCGGAGGCCACCACTCGCGCGACGACGGCGAGCCCCGGCGCGGGCTGCCCGTCCGACGCGCGCAAGCCCGCGTCCGCGTGCGCCGAGGCCACGCACCGCACCTGTCCGTCCTCGTCCGCCAGGAAGACGCCGCAGCAGTCCGCGTACGACGGCACCGCCAGGTGCGCCACGCGCTCCAGCGTCTCCTCCTGCTCCAGGCTGGTGGCCAGCACGCCGCCCGCCTCCGCCAGGAAGTGCTGCGCGCTCTCGCTGCGCTGCCGCTCGGTGACGTCCACCGCCATGCTCAGCACCTGCTCGGAGCCGCCGCTCGCCGGCTGCACCACCGCCGTCCACAGCGCCACCTGCAGGGGCGTGCCGTCCTTGCGCATGCGCTGCATCACCGCGCCGCCCAGCGACTCACCCCGGCCCGCGCGGGCCAGGTTGCGGCGGAACTCCTCCTGCTTGCCGGGCGGCACCACCGGCAGCACCTGCCCCATCGCCTCCTGGGCCGTCCACCCGAAGATGCGCTCCGCGGCCGGGTTCCACATCCGCACCGTGCCATCCGCGTCCACCAGGATGATGGAGGCCGGCGAGGCCTGGATGATGGCCGCCAGCCGCTCGTTGACCTCGGCCAGCTGCGCGCGCGCCCGCTCCTCCTGCTCCAAGAGCCGCGCCCGCGCCAGCGCCTGTCCCGCGTGGTGGGCCAACAGCTCCAGGAACGCGCGCTCGTCCGCGTCGAACACGCGCGGCGCGGAGAAGGCGAACAGGAGCGTGCCCAGCGCCCGGCCCTCCACCGTCAACGGCAGACACGCCGACGCGGGGGACGGCGCGCGGATGGCGTGGTGGCGCTTCTGGTCCACCTCCGGATAGCGCGCCGTCAGCGCCTCGGGGGACTCCAGCCACACGGCCCGCCCCTCCCGCAGCGCCTCCGTCACCGGCCCCCGGCTCTCCAGCGGCAGCAGGCCGAACGCCTCCTCCACCGAGTCGGCGTCGTCATAGCCCGAGCACCTCAGGAGCCGCGCGTGTCCGTCCTCCTCCACCCACAGCCCGCCGCGCGCCGCGCCCACCGCCTCCACGCCCTGCTCGACGATGACCTCCGCCACGCGCGACGCCGACAGCACCTGGGACAGCTCCGCCGTCACCCGCTGCAGCCGCGCAAGCCGCCCCGCCGCCACCTCCGCCGCCTGCCTCGCCTGCTTCTCCGCCGCGTACGCGCGCGCCACGTCCAGCGCCATCGCGGCCCGGTCCGCCAGCTCCTGCAGGAGCAGCTGCTCCGCGGCCTCGACGGTGCGCTCGGGCGTGGGGGCCTTCCACACCGTGAGCGTGCCCAGCGCCTTCCCCCGGGCGCGCAGCGGCAGCACCATCCACCGCGTGAAGGGGAAGTCCTCCAGCAGCCCGTGCTGCTGCGGCGGCACCAATTGGCGCAGCTCCTCCGGGCTCGAGTCCGGCGCCCACTGCGCCTCGCCCGTGCGCAGCACCTCGCGCGAGGGGCCCTCGTCCGCGCGCAGCGCCGGAGGGCTGAGCGTCTGGAACAGGAGCCGGGCCTCGGGCGAGGCGGCGGCCGAGGCCATGGTGCGCAGCCACAGGCCATCCTCGGACAGCAGGCGCAGCGTGCACGCGGCGCCCAGGAAGGGCACCACCAGGGCGCACAGCCGCTCCATCACGGCGGGAGGCTCCAGGCTGGCGTCGGCCAGCACCCGCGACGCCTCCGCCAGCAGCGCCAGGCGCTCCTCCACCTCCGGGGCATGCGCCCCGAACTGTCGTGCGTCCGCGTACCGGGATACCGCCATCGTCATCGCGCCCCCGCGAGGTGGCATGGGAGCACGTGAAAGCAGGCAGGGGCATGTCCCCCGTGGCCCCCCGGCCTTCCTTCATGGCCAATCAACATACGCCCCCCTCTGACTGTTCGTTCCGGACGCCTGCTCCGTCGCGAACCGACGGAAGGAGCCGGCCTGGGGCTACCTGCTCGCACATGGGCGCACCTGGACGTTGGAATCCACGGGGCCCGTCTCCGGGTGGGTTGCTACTCATGTGGGTTCGGCTAAAGGGGGGCGCGTGAAAGCCACCACCACCGGAGTACCGGGCGGCGAGGAGATTCGGGAAGGCCCCGATACCTTCAAGCGCACGGCGCTCCTGGCCCTCGGGGCCCTGGGCATCGTCTATGGCGACATCGGGACGAGCCCGCTCTACGCGCTGCGCGAGTGCTTCACCGGCCCGCACGGCATCCACCCCACGCCGGAGAACGTCCTCGGGGTGCTGTCGCTCATCTTCTGGTCCCTGCTCATCATCGTCTCGGTGAAGTACCTCATCTTCGTGATGCGGGCGGACAACCGGGGCGAGGGCGGCATCCTGGCGCTGATGGCGCTGGTGATGCAGCGGCAGAAGGGACAGACCCACCTGAACCGCCCGGTGCTCATCACCCTGGGCATCTTCGGCGCGGCGCTCCTCTACGGCGACGGCCTCATCACCCCGGCCATCACGGTGCTCAGCGCGGTGGAGGGCCTGAGCGTGGCCACCCCCGTGTTCGAGCCCTTCGTCGTGCCCATCACCCTGGCCATCCTCTTCGTCGTCTTCATGGTCCAGCGTCACGGCACGGCGGGCATCGGCGCGGTGTTCGGCCCGGTGATGTGCGTGTGGTTCTTCACGCTCGCGGCGCTGGGCGTGAAGGAGCTGGTGCACAACCCCGCGGTGCTGGGCGCGCTGTCCCCCGTGCACGGGGTGATGCTCTTCGTGCACAACGGTTGGCACGGCTTCCTGGTCATGGGCGGCGTGTTCCTGGTCGTCACGGGCTGCGAGGCGCTCTACGCGGACATGGGCCACTTCGGCTGGAAGCCCATCCGCTGGGCGTGGTTCGGCGCGGTGCTGCCGGCCCTGATGCTCAACTACCTGGGCCAGGGCGCGCTGCTCCTGCGCGACGCGAGCGCGGCGCGCAATCCGTTCTACCTGCTGGCCCCCTCGTGGATGCTCTATCCGCTGGTGCTCCTGTCGGCGGTGGCGGGTGTCATCGCCTCCCAGGCGCTCATCTCCGGCGCCTTCTCGCTGACGCGCCAGGCGATGCAGCTGGGCTACAGCCCGCGCATGGAGGTGGTGCACACCTCCGCCGAGGAGATGGGGCAGATCTACCTGCCGGGCATCAACTGGGCGCTGATGGTGGGCGTCTTCACGCTGGTGCTGACGTTCCGCTCCTCGAGCGCGCTGGCGTCCGCGTACGGCATCGCCGTGTCCACGACGATGCTCATCACCTCCGTCATGGCCTATGTCGTCGCCCGCGAGCGCTGGGGCGTCAGCCGCGCGCTGGCCCTGCCCGTGGCGGGCCTGTTCCTCACGGTCGAGCTGGCCTTCTTCAGCGCCAACGCGATGAAGGTGGCGGACGGCGGCTGGTTCCCGCTGCTGCTGGCCGTCGTCATCTTCACCCTGATGACCACGTGGAAGCGCGGCCGCGACATCCTCGCCGCCAAGCTGCGCGCCGCGAGCATCCCCCTGAAGGAGCTGCTCGGCAGCTTCGGCGACCACCCGCCCGTGCGTGTGCCGGGCACCGCCATCTTCATGACGGGCAACGCCGAGGGCACGCCCCCCGCGCTGCTGCACAACCTCAAGCACAACAAGGTGCTGCACGAGCAGGTGGTGCTCCTGACGATGCAGACCCAGGACGTGCCTCACGTCCCCGCCGAGGAGCGCGTGGAGGTGGAGCCCCTTGAGCAGGGCTTCGTCCGCGTGGTGGCCACCTACGGCTTCACCGAGAACCCCAGCATCCCCGACGTGCTCAAGCGCTGCCGGGAGAAGGGGCTCCAGTTCCAGCTCATGGGCACCAGCTTCTTCCTGGGCCGCGAGACGCTGATTCCCTCCAAGAAGCCGGGCATGGCCATGTGGCGCGAGGCGCTCTTCTCCTGGATGAGCCGCAACGCCCGCAGCGCCACCGCCTACTTCCGGATTCCGCCCAACCGCGTGGTGGAGCTGGGAAGCCAGGTCGAGCTGTAGCCCCCTGGCCCGAGGCTGGCCCCGGGGCGCGCCCTCCACCCGCGCGCCCCGGTGTGGCCCCTCCCGCCCGGTGGAAAACCCCCGATGAAATCCCCCCCGAAATTCCGCCCCGATGCGGGAGTCCCCTGTCCGGTTGCGTCCGGCCACGTGAAACCCGCGTGGCGGCGTCCCTGGAATCCGCGTTTACGTTCCCGGAATCACCGCCAGGGCTGTAATCCTCCGCCGTTGGCATCACTTCCGCTTGGGGGTCAGAAAAGACGCGCTGCGTCTGGGCACCCAGTGACGGTGTAACTCTCCGGAAACACGGGCCGACTCGTCCCGATAATGGGGTGCTGCTCACCCCAGTCAGCGCGTTGACGCTACGCGTTGGGTGTGGGTGTGGGGGGCTCTTCGGCGCACTCCTGGTGCAGTGAAACGGTGATTTCTTTCCTTCCACGGTAGAAAATTACCGCTCACCAGCAACATTCGGCACGCTGTGGCGAGAATATTTTCATCAGGCAGAAATAATCCTGTACTGACGGAAGGCAGCTCGTTTACAGTGCTTTCAGGTGTCGCGCAGAACCCCGTGTCCGAACTGAGGTCATCCCCCATGCTCGACGTCGCCCCCGCCTCGCTCCTCTCCTCCGCTCTCTCCTCCGGCGCCCCCTCCGCGACGCCGTGGAACGACGTCCCGCAGCGCGACTGGTCGAACCTGGCCCCGCACACGGTGCTGAGCGCGCAGGAGCTGTACCCGCGCATCTGCGTGCGTGATCCGTACTTCGCGCTGAAGGACGTGACGGTGATGGGCAAGGGCGAGGTGGTGGCGCGCATCCCGGTGCAGCAGGACCCGGACGCGGAGGCGGGGCTCATCGGCATCGCGGAGGCGGGCCGTCACCTGGCCATCCTGGGCTCGTGCGCGTCCGCGCTGGTGGCGCCCAAGGACGGGCAGCACTTCTACCTGGCGTGCGGCGCGCGCGGTGAGTGGCTGCGCCGCGAGCCGATGGCGCGCTCCACGGACCTGCTCTGGGGCCTGGCGCAGGCCAGCCTCACCGGCAAGCGCACCGCCACCGCGCGCACGCTGCTGTCCGCGCCGGACGGCACCCCGGTGTTCCGCCTGGAGGTGGACTACAACGTGCTGTCCGCCGCCGCCTTCACCCGCCTGTTCGGCGAGGCGCGCCAGGACATGCGCCGCGAGCCGCGCCGCGACGACGGCATCCAGCGCACCCCCGAGGAGTGGGCCCGCCTGCGCTCCAACCCGTACGGCAAGGCGCTGGCCCTGCGCGACTGGCGCCCGGACGATGAGAGCCTCACCGCGTCCCTGGGCCCCGTCACCCCGGAGATGTGCAAGGGCCACTTCGCCCTGCACCCGGTGATGCCGGTGGCGATTGTGGCGAGCGGCATGACCCGCGTGGCGACGACGCTGTTGCGCAAGCTCGAGGGCGCGCCGTGGGCGCGGGTGCTGGCCAAGGACGTGCGCCTGAAGGCGGACAGCCTGGCGTACGCGGGCCAGACGGTGGTGTTCGGCGCGCACCGCCGCTCGCGCGATGGCGCCAACCACGTCTTCTCCTGCCAGGCCTCGGTGGGCGAGCGCGTGGTGGCGGAGCTGGACGTCACCTACGAGCGCGTGGAGTAGTCACTCCCAGGTGATGTCGTAGTCGACGCGGTCGATGCCCTGCGGATGGGCCTTCGCCGTGCCCTTCAAGCCCAACACCTTCAATGCGCCGGTGAGGATGCCCTCGTGGTACGCGGGGGGCAGCATGTCCCGACGCACGCGCAGGGTGCCGGACTTGGGCCCCGTGGTGACGTACTCGCGGGTGCCGTACGTGACGGCCGCGCTGTAGCCCATCTGCGCCCCGGAGAAGAGCTTCTGCGGGTCTCCTCGGGAGATGATGCCGAAGATGAGCATCCCCGGGCCCGTGGAGTAGCGCGTGACGTTGGACTCACCACACGCGTGGTACACGGCCTCCTCGGAGCCCAGCGGCTCCTCGAGCGCGTCCGCCGCCAGGTACAGCAGGTTCAGGAACTCCTGCACGGGGTAGGTGCGCAGGTCCGAGTAGTCCTTGGCCAGCGCCCCCACGCGCACCTGCTCCATCGCGGCCAGTCCGGCACGCTGTTGGACCAGGCTGAACACCGCCTTGAAGAACAGCCCTCGCACCGCGTCGCCGGGCTGCGTGGCCGCCAGTCGCGCGGCGAGCTCCGACTTGTTGGACGGCATCTCTCCACTCCTGCCTCGGTGACCGGCCCTGGGTGTATGGACGATGAGCGGTGGAGCTTATCCTCACACCTCGTCGAGCAGCACGGGCGAGAAGCCCGCCGCGTCGCACGACGCCAGCACGTAGCGCACGCCGGCCCGCTCGCCGGTGAAGCCCGCGGGGATGCCCGTCGAGTGCAGGTGGCCGTACACGCACACCTTCGGCTTGAACGCCTCGATGGGGTCGCTGAACGCGGTGGCCTTCTCGTTGGCGTACAGCGGCGGGAAGTGCACGGCGGCCACGCGCACCAGCGGCGTGGGACTGGCCGCCTCCTTCTTCTTCGCGTCCTCGATGGACGTCGCGAGCCTGCGCGTCTCGCGCTCCACGTAGCCCTGGTCGATGGGCTCGTCGCCCATCTCTCCGCCCGGCATCGGCGGGGCCTCGGGCGCCGTCCACAGCCGCGTGCCGGCAATCACCCACGGCCCCATCACCGCCGCGCTGTTGTGGAGGAACGCCTCCAGCGTCTTGAACGGCTCGAGCAGCTTGCGCAGCTTCGACGCCGAGTCGCCCCACCAGTAGTCGTGGTTGCCGCGCACCAGGAGCTTGCGCCCCGGCCGCTCGTCCAGCCACTTCAGGTCGTCCATCACCTCGTGAGGCCGCGTCGCCCAGGAGATGTCCCCCGCGACGATGACGATGTCCTCCGGCCGCACCTTCTCGTCCCACGCGCGCTGCAGGGGCCGCGGGTGCTCCATCCACCCGAAGCGCTCCATGTCCTTGTTCCGCGTGGAGGGCAGGTGCGTGTCGCCGATACCGAAAAGCCGCATGGCCCCCTCATAGCGGATGATTCGACCTCCCGCGCCTGGAACCCGGCCCGCCACCGAGGCCGCCTCCCACCTGGCCGGACGAGGCCCCATCCGCCCCCGTGGGAAAAGACGAGGGACATCAGAAAATGAGTAAAACGTGTTTACATGACCCCTGTCCCGAAACACGCCACTGCGACACCGGCGGCCATTCCGGACACGCCGGGTGGGTAGCCCTCTGTGGGCGACCTCGTGAATTCATGGGCTTGAAATGTTGACTCGGGCTCCGGTTCCCGAGTGGGAGGAGGTAGGGGCTGGAGCATCGACGCTCCAGTTCTCGTGGGTTGGGAGGCTGAAAGCGGGGAAGTCGGGGTTGGCACGCATGGTGCTCAGGGCACGCCGCACCGCCGCTCCCGAGGACGGGTGCGGAGCGCAGAGCTGCTGATCCCCTCTCAAGGAGCTCCCATGCACGTGTTGAGTAAGACGTTCGCGGCCACCGCCGCGGCCCTGGCCCTGTCTGCGTGTGGTCCGCAGCAAGAGGCGCCGCCGCCGGAGGCCCCGCCTTCCACGGAGGTGCCCTCGGGCGCTGCGGACGACGCGGCCCGCGCCATCGCGGACCAGGCGCGCCGCACCCCCAGCGAGCTGGACGCGCTGTTCGCCCAGGCGGCGAAGGAGTTCGACGTCCCGGTGAGCCTGCTCAAGGCCATCTCCTACACGGAGACGCGCTGGGAGCACGTGAAGGGCGAGGAGGAGTTCGAGGGCCGCCCCGCGGCGTTCGGTCTGTTGGCCCTGCGCGGTGAGAAGATCACCCAGGGCGCGGCGCTGGCCGGTGTGACGGAGGACCAGGTGCGCGGCGAGCCGCTGGCCAACCTGCGCGCGGGCGCGGCGCTGTTGTCCAGGCACGCGGCCGAGGCCGGCATCGACCGGAAGGATTTGGGCGCGTGGGCTCCGGTGGCGGTGGCGCTGACGGACATCACCGACCCGGACGTGCAGGCGTACTACGTCCACAACGAGGTCTACGCCACGCTGCGCGACGGCGCGGGCGCCTTCACGCCCGAGGGCAAGGTGGCCGTGTCGCTCGAGGGCGCGGCGGTGGAGGCGAAGTTCGCGCTGCCGAGGATGCAGGCGATGGCGGCGGGCCCGGACTACGCGGCCTCCATCTGGCGCGCGTCGCCCAACTACAACGCGCGTCCGTCCGGCACCAACGTGTCGATGATCATCATCCACACCTGTGAGGGCGGCTACTCCGGGTGCTGGGGCTGGCTGACGAACTCCGCGGCGGGCGTGTCCGCGCACTACGTGGTCAACGAGAGCGGCAGCGAGATTTCGCAGCTGGTGCGTGAGTCCAACCGCGCATGGCACGTGGGCGCGTCCTACGACTGCAACCTCAACGGCAAGGTGGACTGCGGCCTCCAGGGCACGTCGGTGAACCACTTCTCGGTGGGCATCGAGCACGGCGGCTTCGCCAGCCAGTCGTCCTTCCCGGCCGGGCAGATCGACGCGTCCGCGAAGCTGTCCTGCGACATCACCAAGGGGCAGGGCATCGTCCGCGACAGCTACCACATCGTCGCGCACGGCCGGCTCCAGCCCGCGTCCCGCACGGACCCGGGTCCGAACTGGCCGTGGAGCAGCTACATCAGCAAGATCAAGAGCTACTGCGGTGACGGCGGCACGCCCACGGGCACCATCGTCGTGGACAGCCACAACGCCAACAACGACACGAGCAAGGCGCGCGCGGACGTGCCTGCCTCGTGGGCGGCCGGCACCAGCGCGGGCTACTACGGCAGCGGCTACTACTACGCCTCCACGCAGCCCATCTCGGAGCCGGTGGTGTTCAACTTCTACCTGGCCTCGGCCGGCACGAAGACCATCGACGCGTGGTGGGTGGCGGGCACCAACCGCTCCCCCGCGGCGCCCTTCATCATCAACCACGCGGGCGGCAATGCGACGGTGACGAAGAACCAGCAGACCGGCGGCAGCGCGTGGAACACGCTGGGCACGTACTCCTTCAACGCGGGCTGGAACACGGTGCAGCTGAGCCGCTGGGCCACCGAGGGCTACGTCGTCATGGCGGACGCCATCCGGGTGCGGTGACGTGAGGATGCGAGGCCTCGAACGGATGCCGCGTTCCTGGCCGTGGTGGGCGCGGTGGAGTCTCACCGCGCTCGCCGTGCTCGGCGTCGGATGTTCCGGCCGGTGTGGCGGGACGTCGGGCGCCGGGCCGCTGTCGAAGGAGGAGGCGCGCGCCATCCCCGGCGCGGTGGTCTTCCTGTCGGAGCGGGCGGGTCAGAAGGACGTGTGGCAGGTGAGCCCTGACGGGACGGAGACGCGAATCACCAAGGGCCCCGAGGACGAGTACCCAGGTCCCGTGGCGCCGGATGGGAAGTCCCTGCTCGTGGTGGCGGTGCGGGAGCAGGGCGGGATGCAGTTCCAGCAGCTGCGCGTCCAGCCGCTCGCCGGTGGAGACGCTTTGCCGCTGCATGCGCCCCGGGCGCGCTCGCGCAACGCGAGCTGGGCGCCGGACGGCACGTGGCTGGTGGCCGAGTCGGACGCGCAGGGCTTCAGCGACCTGGTGCGACTGGAGCCGCGCGAGGGGGTGCAAGAGGTGCGGCTGACGCAGGTGAAGGAAGGCTGCTTCGAGCCCGCCATCTCCCCGGACGGTCAGGAGGTGGCCTTCGTGTGCAGCCGCGAGGGCGACCCGGAAATCTACGTGACGAAGGCCGACGGGACGGCCGAGCGGCGCCTCACCGCGTTCCATCGCGAGGACCGCTCCCCGGGATGGAGTCCGGACGGGAAGTGGCTCGTCTTCATCAGCGACCGGGAGAACCGGGAGCGGCTGTACCTGGTGCGGCCGGATGGCTCGGAGCTGCGCGCGGTGTCGGGCGAGCACTTCTCCGGTGACGAGCGCGAGCCGGCGTTCAGCCCGGACGGCCAGACGCTGGTGTACGTGAGCCGGGCGTCGGATGGCAGAAGCCGCATGTGGCGCGTGCCCGTGGCGGGCGGCGTGCCGGTGGCGCTGACGGACGGCCAGCGGCGCGACGACATGCCGGCGTGGAGCCCGGATGGGAAGTACCTGGCCTTCGTGTCGGAGCGCGAGGGGAACGCGGACGTGTACCTGATGCGCGCCGATGGCAGCGGCCAGACGCGCCTCACCACCGCCCAGGCGCCGGACTGGCTGCCGCGCTGGGTGGCGCGACGGTAGGGCTCACTCCTCCAGGCCCTTGGGTCCCATCTCTTCCTCGGGAGGGTGGGGCTCGGGGCCCTGGGGCGTGGCGGGCAGGCTGAAACAGAAGGTGGAGCCCTGACCCGGCTCGCTCTCCACCCAGATGCGTCCGCCGTGGGCCTCGATGATGAGCCGGCTGATGTAGAGGCCCAGCCCCAGGCCCTGCGTGTCGGACGCGCTGCCCTGACGGGTGCGGAAGTACTTGTCGAAGACGTGCTCCGCGTCCTCGCGCGCCAGGCCCGGGCCCTCGTCGCGCACCGCCACCACGACGTGGTCCTCCGGCGAGGCGGACACGCGCACGTGGATGGGGCGCCCGGCGGGGCTGTACTTGGCCGCGTTGCCCAGCAGGTTGGTGAGCACCCGCTCCAGTCGCGCGGTGTCCACCCACGCCAGGGGCACGGGTGTGGCGACCTCCAGCAGGAAGCGCTCGCGCAGGTCCGGCGGGACGTCGCGTTCGAGCACGCCTTCCAGGAAGCGCACCACGTCCGTCGGCTCGCGGCGCAGCTCCACGCGGCGAGACTCCAGGCGCGAGCCCTCGAGCAGCTCTTCAATCATGGACTTCATCCACTCGACGTTGCGGAGGATGGCCTCGGTGAGGGCCTCCTCGCGTGCCATGCCGCGCTCCTTCAGCGCGTGGGTGAGCAGGCTGGCGCGCAGGGTGATGCCCTGCAGGGGATTGCGCAGGTCATGCGAGATGAGGCTCACGTACTCCTCGCGCAGGCGCTCCAGCTCGTGGCGGGTCGTCAGGTCCTGGCCGGTGACGACCACGCCGCGCGGCTCTCCCTGGGGGCCGAACACCGGCGCGGCGGTGATGAGCACGGGCGTCGTCCCGCCATCGGGCCGCGTGATGAGCAGCTCCTCGGGGCCCACGACCTCGCCGGTCCGCACCGCTCGGGTGGAAGGCAGGTCCTCCATCGTCAACGGACGCCCGTCGGGGTGTCTCAGCCGGTCCAGGTAGGCGCCGCGCCTGGGGTGCTCCGGCATCGGGCCGAGCATCGTCTGTGCGAAGGGATTGGCCATCAGCAGCGAGTCCCGCGTCGGGTCCGTGAAGAGCACGCCCACGGGGGCGTGGTTGAGCACCGCCTGCACGAGCCCGCGTTGCACCTCGGCCTCTTCGTGCGCCGCCTGGAGCCGGGCAAGGGCCTGCTCGCGCTCGGTGACGTCGCGCAGGACGACGAGCAGGCTGGGGCCCTCGGGGCCATGCACGTTTCGCAACCGTGCTTCCAAAGCAACAGAAGTGCCGTCCGCCCGTCGTCCGCGCAGGGCGCGCGCGGTGGAGTCCCCGTCCAGGCGCTGGCCTCCGAAGAGCCCCTCGGGCACGAGCACCTCGACCTCGTGTCCGAGGAGGGCCTCGCGGGGGTGGCCGAACACGCGCTCCGCCTCCGTGTTGACGAAGCGCATCCGTCCGCTCGCGTCGACCATGAGCAGGGGCTCGGGGGTGGTCTCCAGCAGGCCCCGGTAGCGGGCCTCGGAGGCGGCGAGCGCGGCCGTGGCGCGGCGCTGTCCCGCCTCGAGCAACTCCAGCGCGCGTGCCACCAGCAGCACGAGCACCGCGCCGCCCGCGCTGAGGAGGGTGGCGAAGAGGGGCAGCTTCGCCTCGTGTCCGAGCAGTCCCGCCAGATGGAGCAGGGCCAGGCACGCGCCCAGCAGGGTGGGTCCCAGCAGGGCGAGGGGCACCATCCTCCGCGCGAGGAATCCGCCCAGCGAGTCCCGGGTGAGCCGCTCCGCCAGCCCTCGCTCGGGCCGCGAGCAGGGCACGCCCACGCCCAGCAGCAGCACGGCGATGGCGGTGTAGAGGCCCATGCTGCGCCGGGCTGGGAAGGTCTCTCCCGCCGCGCCGACGAGCGGGCCGAGCAGCAGGCCATTGAAGCCCAGGAGCGCCACCAGCGCCGCGGCCATCACGAGCGCGTCGTTCCACGACAGTCGAGGCCCCTTGCGCTCGGGGAGGAGCATCGCGGTGCCGAGCAGGAGCAGGCACAGGGCGGTGAGCGGCGAGGGGCGGATGCGCAGGTCGAGCACGCCGGACGCCTGGGTGAAGAGCGCGTCCAGGGGGCCCATGGGAGGCATGACGTCCTGTGCGGCGCTGACGAAGCCGATGAGCCACATGCCGGCGGCGCAGAGGGCGGACAGTCTCCGGCGCGCGCGGGAGGAGCGGGCAGACGACCTCAGGGCCAGGGCCAGGCCGCCGAGCACGAGGGCCAGGCTGGTGCGAGGCGCGGTGGCGGGTCTGCTATCGCCCTCGGGAAAGAGGGGGCGCGCCGAGAGCAGCCAGCCGGTGAGGGTGGCCAGTCCCAGCAGGAGGACGACCAGCGCCGCGACCCAGGCGAGTGCGCGGGCCACGCTCTGGTTGCGGGTCTGGCCCCCGCCATTCGGCTGCATCGGCGCCCCCCTGGGCCGCGCGGAGGTGGCGGTCGCGCGCGGACGATGTCGTCACACGCGTCGGTCCTCCGACTCGCTCCTCACGCACCTGTCCGGGAGATGGATGCACATCGCGTCCGAGCCCCGCGTCGCACGGCGGGGCAGGGTGGACGCTCGGCTGCCCAGGCCGCCGCGCGCGGGGCTCGTGCGCCCAGTCAGGGCGCGGCGGGCGCGTAGATGCCGGGGTAGACAGTGAGCACGAAGCCCCACCCGGGCGCGACGGAGGCGTTGCGAGCCACGTACGTGTCGTCACCCTCGACGCCGAGTCGGAACGTCTCCGCGTCCAGGCCGGTGTGGACGTAGATGAACAATCCATCCGAGGACGTGCCGACCTGGTCGACGCCGTTGAAGTCCGCGGACGGGTAGAAGATGCGCTCGGCCAGCTCGCTCCGGTCCGGCACCACGCGCACGCCCGCGCGAGGCTGTCCGCTCGCATCGACGACGCGTCCCAGCACGAAGCCCGCGTCGCGCAACGTGCGGGCGCGATCACTCGTCAGCCCGCGAAGGAGGGGCTCACCGAAGGTCGTGCTCAGCGCGTCATGGAACTGTTCGGGCAGGGCCCACACGCTCGCCTCGATGACGTCCGTGCGGGGGCGTGCTCCGGTGAAGACGCTGTCGTAGACGGGCGTGAGCGTGCGCACCAGTCCCGCGCCTTCCAGGCTCGTCGCCAGCCCCTGGTGGACCTCGCGGACGGGGACGTCCTCCACGGCGAAGGCGCCATCGGCTTCCACGGTGCCGGTGCCGAACGTGGGGTTGTCGTCATTCACCGCCACGCGGAGCGGCTCCTGGATGGCGATGGGGACTCCGTCCAACGTGGGCGTGGGTTGTCCCTGGGCGGCGAGCCATCGCTCGGCCTCGGGGAGCACGCGCGCGCGTCCGCTGACGCGGATGCGGAGGTTGTCCAGGTCCACCGACTCGGCATCCTCGGTCTGGAAGCCAGGGTCGGGGGCAGGGCCCCCGGAGCCACAAGCGGACGACGCGAGCCCGAGCAGTACACAAGAAGTCAGAAGAAAAGGGCGCTTCATCGCTCGCCAACATTTCCATGCCCTCTTCGCACGGCAATCCACCGCCGAGCTCTCCGTCCCCTGTTCGACGACTCGCCCCCACCCCGGAAAGCAGACACCGGGCCGCCCACCCGTCCGAGAGGGACGTGGGACGTGGCCCGGTGTCTTGAATCCATCAACTCCGAGGCGCGCTCGCGCCATGTGTTTCAGGGCCAGCCCCGCCTCGGAAGCGAATCCAACAACCTCCGAGGTGCGCCTGGTGAGTCAGCACCCGCCGCCAGGTCCATCGACTCCGAGACGCTCGCGGCCGGTGTGTCCCGCCGCCAGGTCCATCGACTCCGAGGTGCTCGCGGCCGGTGTGTCCCGCCGCCAGGTCCATCGACTCCGAGGTGCTCGCGGCCGGTGAGTCAGCACCCGCCGCCAGGCCCATCGACTCCGAGACGCTCGCGGTCAGTGAGTCCCGCCGCCAGGTCCATCGACTCCGAGGTGCTCGCGGCCGGTGAGTCAGCACCCGCCGCCAGGTCCCTCGACTCCGAGGTGCTCGCGGCTGGTGAGTCAGCACCCGCCGCCAGGTCCCTCGACTCCGAGGTGCTCGCGGCCGGTGAGTCAGCACCCGCCGCCAGGCCCATCGACTCCGAGACGCTCGCGGTCAGTGAGTCCCGCCGCCAGGTCCATCGACTCCGGGGCGCCTGTGCCCGATGAATCAGCGCCAGCCGCCGCCGCTGCTCTTGGAGCCGGAGGAACCGGAGCGGCCACTCGGCGCCGAGGAACCACCGCCAGAACTCCGACCGCCACCGCTGCTTGAGCCGCTGCTGCCACGCCCGCCACCGTTGCTCCAGCCGCCGCCACTGCTCCCGCCGCTGCTGCTGCCGCTGCTGCCGCGCCCGCCACCGTTGCTCCAGCCACCACCGCTGCTGCCGCTGCTCGAGCCGCTGCTGCCGCTGCTCGAGCCGCTGCTGCCGCTGCTCGAGCCGCTGCTGCCGCGTCCGCCACCAGTGTTCCAGCCGCCGCCGCTGCTCCCACGTCCGCCGCTGTTCCCACGGTCATTGCCACGGTCGTTATCGCGGTCATCGTCGCGGTTGCCGCGGCCGTAACCACCGCCGGAGTTGCCGCCGCCGCTCGGAGGCGTGCCGCCACCGCTGTTGCCGTACCCACCGCCGGAGCTACCACCACCGCTCGGAGGCGTGCCACCGCCGTTGTTCCCGTAGCCACCGCCGGAGTTGCCACCACCGCTCGGAGGCGTGCCGCCGCCGTTGTTGCCGTAGCCGCCGCCGCTGTTGCCCCAGCCGCCGCCGTTGTTGCCACGGTCGTCATCGTCGCGGTCCCGACCGTGGCCGCGTCCCGGACGCGAGCCACCGTTGTTGTCCCGCCCGTAGCCACCGCCGTTGTTGTTGCCCCCGCTGCTGCCCCAGCCGCCGCCGTTGTTGTTGTCGTTGTAGCGCGAGCCGCCGCGAGGAGGCTGCGTGCCCCAGCCCGTGCCACCCGGAGGCGGACGGTCATTGTCGCGAGGCGTGTAGTTGCGCGTCGTCGTCGGCCGCGAGCCGGGCCGCGTGTAGCTGTAGACCGCGGAGGCCGCGTGGGTCCGGTCGTACACGTAGCCGCGGTTGCGCTCCCAGCGGTACGCCCGACCCGACGAGGGGTAGTAGTCGTGCGAGTGCCGCCCGTGGTGGTGGCACGCGACGCCCAGCGGATCCAGGTGGAAGTCCCAGTACCAGACCACCGCCGGACCCCGGTAGTAGTACACGTCGTCGGTGTACGTGTAATACGTCGTCGACGGCTGGTAGCCGTGCGAGTGCACGTGGTCATACGGGCACCAGCCACCGCCGTCGTCATCCGGAATGGGGTGGTAGCCCGAGTAGCTGTACTCGACCACCACGGCGCGGCGAGCGGCGGGGCCGTGATAGTGGGCGTAGCAACCCGTTCCCATCATCAGGGCCAGGGGGATGGCGAGTGCGAGCAATCGGCGCATGTGACGAGTCTCCCGCGCGAAGGGCCTCTGCAGCCAGTCCCCCTTCGCGACCACGGAATTCCAGACGCGCAGGCCCCGAGAAAATTCACGCCCCCACGCTTCCCGCCCGCCCGCCACCTGCTTAAGCGCCCCTGTGCCCTGGTGAACACAGGGCTGGCTGGTGTAGGTCCTTCATGGAAGGACGGCGCGAGTCGAGGCAGCCGGGGTGAACCGGACCCGTCGCGCGAGGAGCAGGGCACTCATGTCGGATTCGGATTTCGGAAGGGCGAGGGGCGCGACGTGCCCGCTGCACCCGGATGACCTCGCGCAGCGGACCTGTACGCGCTGCGGCAACTTCATGTGTGACACGTGCAGCGAGCGCGGCACGCAGTCGCACTGTCCCCCCTGTCGCGCCCGCGAGGGCCTGGGCCGGGACTTCCCGTTGGACCGGGACAACTGGTCCTTCAGCCGCCTGTTCGACGTGTGCCTGGACGCGTTCAAGCGCGAGTGGGTGATGCTCAGCGTCGGCGCGCTGCTCGTCTTCGCCGCGTCCATCGGCGGAAACCTCCTGTCCCAGATGTTCTCGTTCATCGGCGCCGCCACCGACAGCGTGGTCGCCATGGTGATGACGACGCTGGTGGGCGTCGCGCTCACGTGGGTGATTCAGGGCGCGGTGACGCTGGGCTTCCTGCGCATGGCCATGGACGTGCTTCAGGGCCAGCGCGCGGACCTGGCGCGCGTGTTCTCCCAGTTCTCCAAGCTGGGCACCTACCTGCTCACGATGCTGCTGACGTTCGCGCTGGTGCTGCCGCTCGTGTTCGTCGGCCTGGGCATCCTGGTGGCCATCTTCGTCGCCGGCGCGGGTATCTCCCTGGCCGAGCTGAACTCCCTCTCCGAGTTCGACGGCGCGATGCGCGGCGTGTCACCCGGTCTCATCGGCTTGATGGTGCTCGTGTCCGCGGTGCTCTACCTGGGCCCGGGCATGTGGCTGATGCTCCCGCTGGTCCTCGTGCAGCCCGCGCTGGCGGACCAGGAGAACCCCACCGCGCTGGAGACCCTGCGCCTGGCCTACACCCACGCCAAGGGCTTCCGGCTCTCCATCCTCGGCGTCCTGGCGCTGGGCGGCTTCATCGTGGCGTTGGGCTTCATCCTGTGCTGCCTGCCCGCGCTGCCCGCCATGGGCCTCTTCCAGCTGCTGCTCGCGGGCCTCTACCTGGCCATCAGCCGCGGCGGACGCCAGGAGCGCTTCGGCTGAAGCCGGAGGACCTGCAGCCCACGGGGCCCGCGCGGCAGGGCGGGCCCCGGTGACGGCTTCGGTGCTTCAGTGCACCAGCCGCTCTGAAGAACCCGAGCGCGGCACGGCCACCCGGCCCATGCAGGCCAGGATGTGCTCGCGGTACTCGGACAGCTCGCGCAGGCCGCACAACATCCAGCGCCCACCGATGACCAGCGTGGGCACGCCGCGCACGCCGCGCCCGGCCGCGTCGCGGTGCTCATCCAGGATGAGCCGGCGCGTCTCCTCGGAGCGGAAGGCGGCGGAGAACTCGTTCATCGCCAGGCCCACGCGCGACGCCAGCTCGAACACCACGTCCGGCCGCGACACGTTGACGCCCTGCTCCAGCGCCGCGCGCTGCATCGCCCGCGCGAGGAACATCCGCGCATTCGGACCCTGCAGTCGCGCGGCCTCCAGCGCCGCCAGCGCCGGCACGCTGCTGCGCGGCGGGTCTCCGCCCAGCCACAGGTCCGTGGAGAGCAGTGGCGCGGTGAGGTCCGACTCGCGCTGCGCACGCTGCACTTCTTCCACGAGCCCGCGCTTCTCGCGCTCCGTGGGAAGCACGTCGTGAACGCGCAGAGGGTAGGGCCTCACGCTCCAGCGGACGGCGTCGCCAAACTCCTGGCGCAGTACGTCCAGGCGCAGGTCGGCGAGATAGCACCAGGCACAGAGCACGTCCTGGTAGACGGTAACCTGCAGCGGCTTGTGCAGCGTTTTCATGGGGGGCCGCCAGATTAGAGGCCACGCCGCGCCGCTGCCAACTCCCCATGACAACCGGCCCGTGAAGGCATTCCTGTGTTCCTGTGGAGCATCCAAGGTACCTGCGGCCCTGGCTGCTCGCCTGCTCCAGGGCATGCGAGCAGTCTTGGACACCGCGCCTGCTACCCGCCGGACACCCGCGTGCCACCGGACTTCGCCGCCGCGTAAGCCAGCGCGTGCTCGACGATTTCTCCCGCGATGTCGCGCCCCGTCGCCCTCTCCAACCCCTCGAAGCCGGGGCTGGAGTTGATCTCCATCAGCCGGGGACCCGCGTGGCCCTCCAGCATGTCCACGCCCGCCACCTCCAGGCCGATGATGCTCGCGGCCCGCACGGCCGCCTCCGTGTATGCCGCCGGAAGCTCGATTGCCTGCCCCTCGCCGCCGCGGTGGATGTTGGAGCGGAACTCGCCCTTCTTCGCGCGCCGCCGCATCGCCCCCACCACGCGCTGGCCCACCACCAGCGCCCGCACGTCCCGGCCCTCGCTCTCCGCGACGAACTCCTGGAGCACGATTTCCTGACCCAGGTCCCAGAACGTATCCAGGATGGTCTGCACCTCCGGCAGCGTGTGCGCAATCATCACGCCCACGCCCTGGGTGCCCTTGATGAGCTTGATGATGACGGGCAGCCCGCCCACCTCCTGCACCAGCTTCTTCACGTTGCTGCGGTCGTGCGCCATCACCGTGCGCGGGATGTCCAGTCCGGAACGCGACAGGAACTGCAGCGCGCGCAGCTTGTCCCGGCTGCGCGCGATGGAGGTCTGCGGGTTGAGCACCGGCACCCCCATCATCTCGAAGTGGTTCACCACCGCCAGCCCGTACGCGGTGATGGACGCGCCGATGCGCGGCACCACCACGTCCACGCCGCGCATCTCCACACCGCGGTAAGTCATGCGCGGCGTCCCCTGCGCGAGCAGCAGGCAGCAACGCAGCGTGTCCAGCACCAGCGGGCGGTGTCCCCGCTCCCGGATGGCCGCCACCAGGCGTCGGGTGGAGTACAACGAGCGCTTCCGGGACAGGATGGCCACCGTCTTCTTCACGCGGCCACGACGCGGCGCGGGATGCTCGGGTGCCTTGGACCCAGGCATGGCCGGGGCCTTCTTCTGCTGGATTTTTCGGGGAGACATGGGCGGAGCAATCGAGCGTAGCACGTACCCGCGGACACAGGCGGCTGCGGGGGGCGCGTTTGCTATCCTCCCGTGACAGATGAGCGCGACAGATCCGCATCCCGACGACATCCACACCAGCCCCGGAGATGCCGCCGGGTTAGACCTCGCCCACTCCCCGTTGTTGGGAGAGACGCTCGTGGTGGACCCGCGCACCACGGTGAAGCTCCACAAGTGCCGGCTGGCCGTGACGTCCGGGCCGGACACGGGCCGCTCCGTGGTGAGCGACAAGGAGCGCCTGCGCTGCGGCGCGCACCCGGGCAACGACCTGATTCTGGTGGAGGACCGCACCGCCAGCCGTCACCACTTCGAAATCCAGTTCACCGAGCGCGGCTACCTGCTCGTGGACCTGGGCTCCACCAACGGCACGTTCCTGGACGGGCGCAGGATTGAGCGCGCCTACCTGTCACCGGGCTCGCAGATTCGCGCGGGCTCGTCGGTGCTCACCTTCGCGCCGCTCGACGAGGAGGTCACCGTCGAGCCGGACCGCGACGGCGAGCTGTGCGGCATGGTTGGCCAGAGCATGAAGATGCGCCAGATATTCGGGCTCATCAAGAAGATCGCCCCGCTCGACGTGTCCGTCATCATCCAGGGCGAGACGGGCACCGGCAAGGAGCTCGTCGCCCGCGCCATCCACGAGCTGTCGGGCCGCAACAAGTCCCCCATGGAGGTGCTCGACTGCGGCGCCATTCCGCCCAACCTCATCGAGAGCGAGCTGTTCGGTCACGAGAAGGGCGCCTTCACCGGCGCGGTGAGCGGACGGCCCGGCGCCTTCGAGCGCGCGCACGGCGGCACCATCTTCCTGGACGAGCTGGGCGAATTGCGCCTGGACCTTCAGCCCAAGCTGTTGCGCGTGCTGGAGAACCACGAGGTGCGCCGCGTGGGCGGCAACGACGTCATCGAGGTCAGCTGCCGCGTCATCGCCGCCACCAACCGCGACCTCATGAAGGAGATACAGGCCGGCAACTTCCGCGAGGACCTCTACTTCCGCCTCTCCGTCATCACCATCCAGCTGCCCCCGCTGCGCCAGCGCCGCGACGACATCCCCCTCATCCTCAAGGGGGCCCTCGCCGCCCCCGACGTCGTCCAGAAGCACGGCAAGAAGCGCTTCTCCGCCGAGGCCATGGGCCTGCTCATGGCCTACCCCTGGCCCGGCAACGTCCGCGAGCTCATGAACGTCCTGTCGCATGTCTTGACGTTCAGCGAGGGTGAAGAAATCCAGCCGTCGAGCCTTCCTCCGCGCGTGCGGGGTCAGGCGCGGGAGGGCCCGCTGCCGTTCAACGAGCACCTCTCCTTCAAGGACGCCAAGGAGCAGCTGCTGGAGAACTTCGAGCGCGAGTACGTCACCAGCGTGCTCACCCGCTGCGAGGGGAACCTCTCCCGGGCCGCGCGCGAGAGCGGCCTGCACCGGAAGTCCATCGAGCGGCTGGTGAAGAAGTATCAGCTCGACACCAAGGGCATGAAGCCGCGCTGACCCTGGGGGTGTTTCCACCCCGCCCCCGGCGCATGTGACAGACATGAGACATGACGCGCTCGGTCTGTAGCGCCCACTGACAGACATCCCGCCCCCACGGGCAAGTTGACGTATGTCCTCCCGGGGAGAACTCCCGGGAAACTGCGTGCTGCCATGAATTCCTACCCCCGAGGGAATGGTGGCCAGTCAGGACAGGCGATGGTGGAGGCGGCCCTCACGCTTCCATTGGTCGTGTTCTTGTTGCTGGGCACGCTGCAGTTGTTCCTGATGCTGCAGGCGCGCGTGTTGGCGCACTACGCGGCGTTCCAGGCCACCCGTGCGGGCAGCATCGCGCATGGCGAATGCGAGCGGATGACGCATGCGGCCATCCTCGCGTTGATACCTTCGTTCCATTCGTTCCTGGGTCTGTCGAGCGCGACGGACGAGGTGCGGCATGGCGGCGGCGGCGGCGCGCCGGCGAAGCTCGCGGCGGCGTTCGCGGCGCGGCGGGACAACCGCTACCGCGGCGGCCTGGACGGCGTGCACACGGGCAGCATCGTGTGGATCAACCGCGCGCTGGTGGGCGGCGGCATCGACGGGCCGCAGGACCGCGCGTTCGATGATCCAGGCCACTTGAGGCGCCTGGAGGTCCAGCTGGTCTACTGGTACCCGATGCGCATCCCGTTCGCGAACTGGGTGATGTCGCGCATGTTCATGGCGCAGGCGGGCATCGAGGACTACACGGCGGCCAACCCGCTGATGCCCGCGGAGGCGAACGCGAACTGGAACCAGGGGGAGTTCACCTCGCCCATCCAGCTGGCCTCGGACGTCCGCTCGGAGCTCGCCGCGCGCGTGGCCCGCCAGCAGTACGTGTTTCCCATCGAGACCAGCTTCACCATGCGGATGCTGACGCCCGCCAAGCGGCGCCACTTCGCCACCATGGATTGCCCCCGATGACACGCGCCCATTCCCGTGGTCAGACGATGGTGCTGTTCGTGCTGGGCACGCTGCTCATGGTGCTGATGGTGAGCCTGACGCTCTCCTTCTCCATGAAGGTGCGCGAGCGCATCGAATTGCAGACGGTGACGGACGCGGCCGCGTACTCCAACGCCGTGGCCACCGCGCGCACCTTCAACAACATCGCGGTCATCAACCGCGCGCAGATTGGCCACGCGGTGGCGCAGGCGGGCGCCACCAGCCTGGTGAGCTGGGCCAGCCTCTACCGCGCGCAGCTCAACGCCGCGAACACGGGCTTCGGCATCGGCAAGAAGCCGTATCAGGCGGCCATCGCCAGCGGCTGTCCCTGCGCGCCCAAGAAGTCCTGGTGTCGCCAGCGGTGCCGCTGCGGCAAGAAGGGCGTGGCGGACCTGAACATGCTGCAGACGCAGCTGCGCATCGAGCAGGCCCGCGTGGAGGCCGTGTTCCAGTCCATGGAGCCCATGGTCAACCTGCAGATGCTCTCGCACCAGATTGCCCAGGGCGTCTTCTACGCGGCCCAGCAGCAGAACTACCAGGAGCTGCGCGACGCGGTGGACGACCAGGCCTTCGCCAACCGCATCCTCGGCAACGTGGTGGGGCGCGGACGCAACCCCCAGGACGCCGCCTGGCGCGTGCCGGACGTGGGCAACGTCAACGAGGACGAGCTCACCGGCGGCATCGCCTGCGCGGGTGATGGCGCCGTCTGTGACTTGCCGCTCACCGTCGCGCACGCCGTCAACGCGGCCATGGGCAGCCGTGGCTTCCACTTCGTCACCCACCGGCAGTGGCGGCTGGGTGACTACAGCGCGCACCAGGCCAACCTGGACTTCGTCATCTGGTTCCCCGACGAGGTGGTGGTGCTGCCGGACACCAACGGCACCACGTACTTCGGCAAGCCGGGCCGGAAGATGCCGATGCTCCCTCCGTACGCGCCTGCGCTCACGGGCGACGACACGGGCCGCATCGGCTGGATGTACGACCACCTGCTGCACGGCGGAGACCCGGTGGCCTGTCCGGCGAGCGTCGCGGGGGTGCAGTCCACCAAGGCCTCGCTGGTGACGTCCGGCGGTATCATGCCCCGCCCCGAGCACACCTGGACGGGAGGCAGGGACCCCGGCGGTCCGTTCAACCACATGCTGGTACCGTGTCTGGGCGGGCCCTCGTCGTGCCCGGGCATCTGGCCGCCGTTCCTCGACTACAACGTCGTGCGCATCAACAATGACGACAACAACTACGGGCAGCCGAAGAACTTCGCCGTCGTGCAGCGCGACCTGATGGCACGCAGGCTGGACCCGTGGGACCTGTCCTTCCGCTACCGCTTCGAGTCGGGCGGTGGGGGCAACGTGTATGACGCCCGCAGCTTCAACCTGGCGGACGGCACGCCCAACAACACGCAGACGGCGCTGTCCACGGGCATCGCCTACTACCACCGCGGGCAGAGCCTGGGCTTCCACCACTGGAGCGAGCCGCCCAACCTGCTCAACCCCTACTGGCGCGCCACGCTGGTGGGCGTGGACGTGGATGAGGACGGGGTGGGGGACGCCATCGACACGCTGGGGCTGAGCGCTCCCGTCGCGGCACAGACCTTCCGCGAGCTGCGCAACGCGGGCTTCAAGGGGCTCCAGAGATGAACGCTCGTCACGCACGTCGCTCGAAGTCCCGCGTGGCCCGTGGACAGGCCTTGCTGGAGGCCGCCATCGGCGTCACGCTCTTCGTCACCATCGTCGCCTTCGGCATCCACTTCGCGGAGGTGGGCTTCCTGTCGCTGAAGGTGCAGGAGGCCGCGGTCTCCGCGCTGTGGGACGGCACGCACGGGCAGATGCACCACATCCCCGTCACGTACACGCAGGCGGGCAGCTCCATGCGGGACGCCGCCGCGAGCGCGCAGGAGCGCTACGCGGACTTCAAGGGCCTGTCCTCCACGCCGGGCGGGGGCCGCGTCACCATGGCCTTCACCCGCGGCACCGGCATGCAGGTGAGCTGCGGCATGGACGCGGGCGTGGGCTGGGCGGGCGCCATCGCCACGCGCCTGGTCTACCGGGACAACGGCGGCACCGCGTGTGGTGCCTCGGCCACGTTGAGCGCGTGGCGCTTCCCCCGCTCGTTCCTGGACGGGCCCGATGACGGCGCGCTCTACCAGAAGCAGAACCTGGACGACTCGCTCGCCAACCTGCAGGTGTGCGCGGTGGGCCGCGCGGTGGGCGGCGCATGCCAGGGCCGCTTCTCCATGCTCGTGGACGACTGGGGGCTCGCGGGGGCGCTGGAGTCCGCCACGTGCAACATCCTCATGCAGGACCAGCTCATCCCCTGCACCAACGTGCCCTTCCACGCGGCGGCGTGGTCCACCTACGCGCCCACGACGCTGCCCATCCAGGCGTCCGCGAGCAACCTGGCGGAGGCCACGCTGTTCTGGAACCCGCTGCCGCCGACGGCGCTCGCCATGGTGGGCCTGGGCATGAAGGAGCACACCTTCTGGATGAGCGCCGCGGGTGAGGACGTCGTCAACTTCGTCCAGACGCCCCCGCTGATGGACCCCATCTCCCGCTTCTACCCCACCACGCCCGGCTCCTACATCGGGCTCACCACGTTCCCGTACAGCCTGGCGCACGCGCAGCGCTTCGGCAACGGCGCCTGCTTCCTCGGAAGGGATTGTGATTGAGATGACGCGAGGACTCCTCTCGTGGACCCGGGGTGCCTTCCTCCTCGTCGCCGTGCTGACGGCCGGCCTGGCGCGGGCGGATGGCAGTCAGTGCAGCGCCGATTGCATCACCAAGTCGGACGCGATGATGCGCTCGTGCATCGACAAGTGTCCTCCGCCCCCGGATGACCCGACCCGGCCCGGGCCCTTCCAGTCCTGCATGGCGCGCTGCCAGGAAAAGCAGGAGAAGAAGTTCGCGGAGTGCTCGGAGCGCTGCGTGGACCCGGAGGGAATCGAGACACCGCGCAAGGGCAAGAGCGGGCGCGTGCGCTAGCGGAGCGAGTGATGACCCACGCGAAGAGCTGGCTGCGATGCGCGGTGATGGCAGGGGTGCTCGTGTCCGGTGTCGCGGCCGCGCAGCGCGCGCCGTTCAAGTGGGAGGTGCCCGGCGTGGTGGGCGTGGTGGACGTCTCCGCGCCGGTCATCGCCAGCGGCATCCCGGTGAAGATGACGGCGGTGCGCAGCAAGGAGCGGCCGGAGGTCATCCTGCGCTCGCTCGTGGACCGCTTCCTCGTCTGGGGGCTGCACGTGCCCGCGGCCTCGCGCCAGCCGCAGCTGCTGCGTGAGCCGATGATCACCGCGCTCGATACGCGCGAGTTCATCTCGTACACGGCCATCGTCCAGCCCAACCCGGACGGCACGACGACGGTGTTCCTGGGACAGGCGGACCTGTCCAAGGCGCCGCGCGTCCAGTCCAGCGTGGCCCCGGTGTACCCGGGCGGCTCGGGGCTGTTGCAGTCGGAGATGGAGGGAGCGCGCACGCTCGTGTACTCGGCGAGCGCCAGGGCGTTGGACGTGGAGGTCTACTACCGCAACGAGCTTTCGCAGGCGGGCTTCGAGGAGGTGGAGCCGATGCTCTTCCGCTCCTCGCAGGACGAGCTCCACGTCCGGGTGACGCCGGCCAAGGAGGGCAAGGTGTCCGTCGTCGTCGTGCGACGGGGCGTCGCGCCCGAGGAGGCGCCGAAGCCGGCCGGTGATTGAAAGCGCCGCACCGAGCGTGTTACGGGCGCTGTCGACATGAGCGACGCGCCCTCCCAGGACAAGGACTTCAAGGACACCGTCAACCTGCCGCGCACGGACTTCCCGATGAAGGGGAACCTGGCGCAGCTCGAGCCGAGGATGCTCGGCTGGTGGGCGGAGCGGGGCATCTGGGGGAAGCTCCTGGAGAAGAACGCGGCCGGTGAGCCCTTCGTGCTCCCGGACGGTCCGCCGTACGCCAACGGCCACCTGCACGCGGGCCACGCGCTCAACAAGGTCCTCAAGGACATTGTCGTGAAGTACCGCAACCTGGTGGGTCGCCACTGCGACTTCATCCCGGGTTGGGACACGCACGGTCTGCCGATTGAGCAGGCGGTGGAGAAGCGGCTGAAGGACAAGAAGGTGGACAAGCGCACCCTGTCGCGCGACGCCTTCCTGGAGCTGTGCCGCGCGTACGCGCTGGAGTTCATCGACATCCAGAAGACGGAGTTCCAGCGGCTTGGCGTGTTCGGCTCGTGGGAGGCGCCGTACAAGACGCTCGACTTCTCTTACGAGGCGCAGGAAATCCGGGAGCTGGCCGGCTTCGCGCGCCGGGGCATGCTCTATCGCCGCAAGAAGCCGGTGTACTGGTGCCTCCAGGACCAGACCGCGCTGGCCGAGGCGGAGGTGGAGTACGAGGAGCACGAGTCCCCGTCCGTCTACGTGGCCTTCCCCGCCGGCCCCGAGCTGGCGGAGCGGGTGCCCTCGCTGAAGGGCAAGGCGGTCGACTTCGCCATCTGGACGACGACGCCGTGGACGCTGCCGGCCAACCTGGCCATCGCCGTCAACCCGGAGCTGGAGTACGTGTTCTACCAGCTGGGCGCGCGCGTCATCTGCGTGGCCAAGGACCTGCTGCCCAAGGTGCTGGCGGAGGTGAAGTCGGACGAGCTGGCGGTGAAGCACGTGGAGCTGCCGGGCGGTGAGGTCTCCGCGGCGGCGCTGGTGGACCCCGCGCGCATCCTCGCGTACGCGCGCGGCGAGGAGCTGGAGCACCTGACGTACCAGCACCCGTTCTACGAGCGGCGCGGGCGCATCCTGCTGGGCGAGCACGTCACGCTGGACGCGGGCACGGGCCTGGTGCACACGGCGCCGGGGCATGGCCAGGAGGACTACGAGGTCGGCCTGCGCTACGGCCTGGACATCTACAACCCGGTGCGTCCGGACGGCCGCTACGACGACACGGTGGGCCCGGCGCTCGCGGGCAAGCGCGTGTTCGAGGCGAACCCGCTGGTCATCGCGGTGCTGGTGGAGAAGGGCGCGCTGCTCAACGACGCGAAGGACACGGTGGCGCACAGCTATCCGCACTGCTGGCGCTGCCACAACCCCATCATCCTGAGCGCCACGTATCAGTGGTTCATCCCGATGGACGCGCCCTTCCACGGGGAGAAGACGTTCCGCCAGGAGGTGCTGGCGGAGGTGGACAAGGTGAGGTGGGTGCCCTCGTGGGGGCACAGCCGCATCCGGGGCATGCTGGAGACGCGGCCGGACTGGACCATCAGCCGTCAGCGCACGTGGGGCGTGCCCATCTGCATCGCGTACTGCGAGGGCTGTGACGAGGCGCTCGTGTCGCCGGAGCTGATGGAGAAGGTGGCCCAGGCGGTGGAGAAGGAGGGCGCGGGCGTGTGGTACCGCACGCCGGTGAAGGACTTCCTGCCGGAGGGCTTCGCGTGTCCGCGCTGCGGCAAGGGCGAGTTCCGCCGCGAGACGGACATCCTCGACGTGTGGTTCGACTCGGCGTGCATGTTCTCCGCGGTGCTGGAGCGCAGGCAGCGGCTGCCCGCGGACCTGTTCCTCGAGGGGAGTGACCAGCACCGCGGCTGGTTCCACTCGTCCATGCTGGTGTCGGTGGGGACGCGGGACCGCTCGCCCTACAAGGCCTGTCTCACGCACGGCTTCGTGGTGGACGGCAAGGGCGAGAAGATGTCGAAGAGCCTGGGCAACGTGGTGGCCCCGGAGAAGATCATCAACCAGTACGGCGCGGAGGTGCTGCGCCTGTGGGTGGCGGCGAGCGACTACCGCAACGACGTGCGCCTGTCGGACCAGATTCTCAAGGGCCTGTCGGAGGGCTACCGGAAGATTCGCAACACGGTCCGCTACGCGCTGAGCAACCTGTACGACTTCGACCCGGCGAAGGACGCGGTGCCGTACGAGCGGCTGTCGCCCCTGGACCAGTGGGCGCTGGGGCGGCTGGCCGAGGTCGTGGCCCGGGTGAAGCAGGCGTACGAGGACTACGAGTTCCACCTCGTCTACGCGACGGTGGTGGACTTCTGCGCCGGTGACTTGTCGGCGGTGTACTTCGACATCCTGAAGGACCGGCTCTACACGTGGCGCAAGGACGGGACGCCCCGGCGGGGCGCGCAGACGGTGTTGCATGAGGTGGCGTCCGTGCTGCTGCGGCTGCTCGCGCCGGTGATGAGCTTCACGGCCGAGGAGGCCTGGGGTTTCCTGCCGGGCAAGTCGACGGAGAGCGTGTTCCTGGCGGGCTTCCCGGAGCCGGGGACGAAGCTGTCGCCGGAGCTGGCGGAGCGCTACGCGAAGCTGTTCGCGGTGCGCGAGGCGGTGCAGGGCGTGCTGGAGGCGGCGCGGCGCGAGAAGCGCATCGGCGCGTCGCTGGAGGCGCGCGTGTTGCTGATGGCGTCCGCGTCCGTGCGTGACTTCCTGATGCAGCACCTGGACGAGCTGCCCGGGCTCTTCATCACCAGCCAGGTGGAGGTGGTGGACGCGGAGGGCATCGATGCGGCGGTGCTGGACGTGACGCGGGTGTTCGGCGACGGCGCGAAGCTCCTGGCCGAGGTGAAGCCCGCCGCGGGCCACAAGTGCCCGCGCTGCTGGACGTACTCGGAGGCGGTGGGGCAGGGCGGCGACGTGTGCCTCAAGTGCCGCGAGGCGCTGGCGGCGTGAGCGCCGGATGCCCGGTGGGCTCGCGCCAGTCCCAAGCGGACGGCGCGGGCTCTGGGGCGCGCTGAGATGAAACGGGCCCGCGCTTCCGTGAGGAGACGCGGGCCCGGATGTTTCAGGTGGTGTGTCGAACGCCTACGGAGGCGGAGGCGTGGTCGTGCACTCGGCGACGGGAGCCTGGGTTGCCCGGACCGAGTCACAGTCCAGCAGGGAGGCGAGGCCCGTGAGCGGCTCCACCATCAGCAGGCTGCGCGGGCGGCCCGACTTCGCCGAGAAGTTGAGCTGGAGGTTGCCCGGCGCCGCTGCGGTGAGCGCCGCGGTGTTGTCGAGCTGACCGCGCATACAGGTCAGGTTGCTGACGGCCCGGCCCGAGCCCGGCAGGTAGCAGAGCCCATGGACTGGCGTGGCGTTCATGGAGTCCGGGATGACGACGTCCGGGCCCGTCTCGGAACAGCACTCCGGGCTGGCGCGGCACGTGGTGCCGGTGCAGGCATCCCTGGGGCAGGTGTTGTTGTCGAAGTCGTTGTCACACGTCAGCCGCTCCCAACGGGCCACCCGCTTGCGGGTTCCATCGGGCAGCAGCACGTTGTTCTCCACCACGATGCGGACCGGCTGGTTGGTGGCGATGGCCCGCTGACGCGCGCGCAGCGCCGACGACCACAGCTCGCGGGTCGCCGTCGCCTCTCGCTGGCCATCCAGCGGCTTGCTGATGCCCACCACCGCCAGGGTCACCATCATCCCGACGACGGCGATGGCGATCATCAACTCCAACAGCGTCATTCCTCGCGTGCGCATCATCCTCAAGGCCCCGGAGCGGGCTGCAGGCCCGCCGACACGAAGTTCCGGGGAGACACCCGGAGGGTATAGGTCCGGCGCCTGAAGCCGTCCTGGGGGAAGCCGTCCTCATCCGGGATGTTGATCTTCGCCGGGTCCACCACCGTGCGGTCCGAGCGCGGCGTCCGGATGACCAGGTCGATCTCCACCTCGCGAATCCGTCGGCGAAGCAGGTTGCGAAGGTCGGCTTCGTTGGTGGGCGCAGCCTCGATGGGCGCCACCACGTTCACCGCGCATTCCGCATTGCCAGTCGTGCACTGGTCGATGGGCGGGCGAACCCCTTCCTCGGGGTACCACCGGTAGGCGAGGGCCGGCTGGGTCAGGTCGATGACCGCGAATCGAACCTGCATCCGCTCCACGTCCCGGCTCACCACGGCCCAGTTGGCCGCGCCCGGAGCCAGGTACTCCAGCGCCGGGTGTCCGCCCCTCCAGTTCACGCGATACGCCGCGCTGACGGTGCGCATGATGTTCCACCCGGAATCGGTGAACATGCCCACATCACTCGTGCAGGGCCCACTGGTGGTCGCGGCGGCGCCATGGCCTGGAGAGGCCTCGATGACGGAGTCACCGGTGCGGACGTTGGTCACCCGGAAGTGGCAGGCGAGCGCACCAGCCGTCGGGTTCGCGACGAGCGCGGGGGTCGGCTGGCCCGAGGTGGGCTGCAGGCGCGTGTGGGGGGCCGGGGCGGTGCACAGGATGTTCCCCGACTTGACGGATGTAATGTTGGGTCTGCCGGGGGCCGCGAATGCGTCACATCGCTCCATCGTCACCATCGTCCGCGGGTCACCCCAGTAGAGCTGCAACACATCGGACGTCATGTCGGCGTAGGGCGTGCCCGCGGGAGGCAGCGCGAAGGTCGCGTCCGCGGCGAACGGCGGGGTGGCCGTCGCCATGTCCAGTGCGGTCCAGCTCTGGATGGCATAGCGCTGGTCGCCTTCCGAGAACTGGATGGGGGAGTTGCCCATGCCGATTCCCGCGCGCTGCACGTCCAGGGTGAGCAGGTCCTTCACCGCCCGCCCCGTCACCTGCGCCACCATCGTCTGTTCCTCGGTGAGGGCACGCCGCTGCACCTGCATGCCCGCGACCAACCCGATGCCGAGCACGATGACGCCCAGCGCGCTGGCGATCATCACCTCCAGCAGCGTGAAGCCGCCCATGCGACGAAGGGTCTTCCTCATGGCGCCATCCGGGTCTGCATCACCACCACCTGGCGGCCCTGCCGGCCCCGCTCCAACCAGCTCACCGAGACGCGGACGTTGGCCACGTTCCCGGCAAGTCCCCCGCCCAACTGCCGGGTGACGGCCGGCAGCCCCGCCGCGCCGTTCTCGATGGAGCCCGGAAGGCCCACACTGGGACTGTCGATGTCCACCGCCACCTCGTACTCACGCGCGACCACGCCCGCGGCGGGCGCGACGGTCCGCAGCTCTCCTGCCGCCGTCTGCCACACCGTGGTGCGCCGGTTGTCCCACGGTGCCAGGTTGGCGCAGGGCGGGGTGGCCGCGCAGCCCTCGGACATGATGCTCTCGAGCGTGCGCTCGGCGATGAGCTGGGCCTGCGTGGCGGTGAGGGTGCGCCGGTTGGACGCGCTGATCTGCGTCACCAGCATCATCACCGCCGCGATGCCCACGAGCATCACGGCCATGGTGGCCAACACCTCCAGGAGCGTGACGCCCCTGGAGGCCTGCAACCGCGACGACTTCATCGAGGCAGTCTCCCGTCCGGAATCGGGTCGTAGATGAGCACTCGCGAGCGGGTCTCTCCCGAGTTCGCCGCCCCATTGTTCCACTTGTTCTTCTCACCCACCAGCAGGGGCTGTCCCGTGGCCGGCAGGATGAAGACGTGCTCGTCGTGCACCACCGGCGCGCTGGTGCCATGGCCCACCAGGGTGGAGCTCGTCAGCGTCGTCTTGCCCGCCCCATCCGGCGCCTGGTTCGCGGTGTAGAACCGGCCGCTCGTGGTCTCGCTCAGGTTGCAGACGTCCGCGGCCGCGCCCACGGCGGTGGTCGTGAACACCTTGTCTCCGCTGAGCGACACGCCGCCCCACACCGCCTGGCCCGGGTCGAGCGGCTGCACCCACAAGGGGTCGAGCAGCGCGCAGGGCTTGGAGCCGTCCGGGTTCGGGTCCTCGAAGGCCATCAGGTGGTAGCGGTAGTCCTCCTTGTTCGGAGGGCCGTCGCCAATCTCGTCCGGGTTGTCACCCGTGCCGAAGTAGATGCGCACCACGGGCTTGGCCGTGTCGCGCAGCACCTTCACCGCGAGGTTGGAGTGGATCTGCTGGAAGTGGGCCGTCCCCGCCGGGTTCGAGGCCGCGTCCGTGTGGGTCGAGGCCGCGACCGGCGCGCTCGCCACGCGGCAGGTCCGCACCTGCCGGCCATACGTCCGGGTGGAGTCCACCGAGTCCAGGTTGATGCGGTAGACGCTGCCGGCCGTGGTGGGCACGTACATGACGTCGTAGTGACCATCGCGGTTGAGGTCCAGCATGGCGGTCGCACCCGCGATGCCGGAGCCCTCGTCGAGCGTGATGACGCCCGCGTGGGCGCCCTTGCCGGTGCCCCGCTGCAGCGGCTTGCCCGTCTTCATGTCCAGCAGGTAGAGCGTGCCGGCGCGCCCGGCCGTGGGCTTGAAGTCCGTGCCGATGATGGCCGCCCAGGTGCCGGTCGTGTCGCCGGAGCCCCACTGGATGCGCGTGACGGACGCCGGGTGACGTGAGCCGGTCTGGTCCGGCAGCAGCACGTCATCGTCGTCGTCGGCCTCGTCCGTGAACGCGTCCAGCAGGGCGTCGTTCTTCAGGTTGTACTCCCACAGCGGCATCGGGTAGTCGGCGCGCGTCGCGGCCGGGTCCGTGCTGGGGTGGGTGACGTCGAGCGCGAAGATGATGGGGCTGCCCTTGCCCGTGGCCGACACGAGCGTCGTGCGGGCGCCCTTCAGGGGCCGCTGCAGGGCCGTGGTGGCCGTGGCGGGCGTCCACGCCTCGCCGAGCCCGCCGAAGTCCACATTGGCCAGCGTGGGCGAGGCATCCATCGTCGGCTTGGGCTTGGTCCCCGAGCCCGCGTACTTCACGTAGTGGTAGACGTAGTCCTTCAGCAGCCCGCCGGGCATGTACGCGAACAGCTCCTTGCCCGTGCCGTACTGCCGCGGCGCGATGGGCTTGGCGCAGGTGGAGCCCGAGTGCAGGAAGTAGCCGCGCAGCATGATGTCGTCGGAGCACTCGTCCTTCCCGTTGAGCCGGAAGGCGCCCGAGTCGAAGGCGTGCAGCACGCCCGTCATCGTGCCCACGTAGGCCACCGTCGGACGCTCGGAGAGCTTGGACATGAAGTTGCGGCGGTAGACGTCGCGCTCGGCCGGCAGGGCGTTCATCGCCCAGTTGTCGAGGTACGGGGGCACGGCCACGGCCACGGTGGACAGGTTGATGCCGCCCATGGCCCACGGGCGCTTCACGTTCGTCGCCCCGGGCAGCTGATGGTCCTCCCAGCCGTAGAGCCACTCGCGGAAGACGTTCCGGTCGTTGAAGCCCTCGGTGATTCGCGCGGCGGGGGCCATGGTGGGCGTGCCGCACTTGCCGTCGCTGTTCATGTCGAAGATCTTCTTGCCGGCATCGAGCTGGTTGCAGAGCGAGTCGGGGAACGCGACGCTGTTCGCGTTGTCCATGTCATCTTTGAGCGTGATGCGGCTCTGGTCCGGCTTCATCGTGTAGATGGTGCGGTTGAGCGGATCCTCGTTGCGCAGGGTCATGGCCATCACCCGGCCACCGTCCCAGCGCTCGACGACATTGGTCAGGTTCGTGTTCTCGGGGTCATAGAGCGAGCGGAAGTACAGCCGGCCTCGCAGCGAGTAGTCCTTGCGCCCGTCGTACAGCCGGGTGGAGGCCTCGGGCATGCCCACGCCGGGCCAGTTCTTGCCCCAGGCGCTGCCGGGCGTCTCGTTCACACCCCAGAGGATGGCGTTGCCCACCGTGGAGGGCGACGAGCGGGAGTAGCTGCCCGAGCGCACGGCCTGGTAGCCCACGTTGACGTTGTCGACCACGGGGACGCAGCGGTCGTCCGGGCTGGTGATGTCCACCTTCCAGCACAGCTGCGAGCCGGTGAAGCCCATCTCCAGCAGGTCCAGCTCCTTCACGTTCGGGTTGCCCGTGTCGAACTGCACCGGAATCCAGGTGCGGTTGGGGTTGGGCTTCTTCACGTAAACGCCACCCTGGAACTCGAAGGTGTGGCAGTCCACCGCCACCGAGTAGGTGATGGTCGGCGGCGCGCGACCCGGAACCGAGCAGGCCCCCGGCGTCTCCTCGGTCCAGCAGGGCGGGGACGAGCACATGTGGGCGGCGGCGGGCGCGACGTCGTCGTAGCGCGTGAAGCGCACCTTGGTGATGACGAAGTCCTCCGCGTCGCTCAGGTCGATGTCGTTGGACAGGCTGGCGGAGCGGAAGGTGCCGCCGTTCACCTTGTTGATGACGAACACCACGTCGTTGAAGTCGCGGTCACCGCCACCCGGGAGGTCCTCGAAGCCGAGAATCCAGCGGAAGGGGTCCGTGGACGGCGCGCCCACGATGACGTGGGGCATGGCATTGCGCACGCCGCCGGGCCGGTTGATCGTCGCGGCCTCCTTGGGCATGACCAGGTTGCCGTACGTCGCCTCGTTCTTCAGCCGGAAGAGCGTGTCGTCGTCGAGCCAGCCGCACAGCTTCGTGTTGCTGGTGCCGGCCACCACGCACTGGTTGGAGGCCGTCCCCTGGGGATTGTCGGCGCTGCAGTTGTCCTGGTACGGGCAGCCGATGTTGCGCTCAGCCACGAGCGCGGCGGAGCTCGAGTTCTGGTCCAGGTTCCAGGCGGACTTGGAGAAGAACACGTTGATGGGGGTCTGCAGGTGCAGCAGGCACTTGCCCGCGCTGTCCTGCTTCAAGCACGGATAGACGGTGCCCTCGTTCGGGCCGTGGTTGGAGCTGTAGTAGACGATGAGGAAGAACACGATCTCCCGGTTGCCCTGGATGGTGCCCAGGTCCACCGTGCGGTCGCCGAGGTCGATCTTGTCCGCGGGGTCCGGCGCGGGCAGCGGAACGCCCCGGTTGTCATACGTGCTGACGTTGTAGTCGGGGACCGCGTCGTAGTCGTCCGACATGTCCTTGACGGGGGTCATGCTGAGGAAGGTCGTCTTGTCGCTGTCGTCGTCCGCGAGCAGGAACACCATCTGCCCGATGCCCTTGCCGCCGTTCTTGTCGTCCGCGGGCTCGAGCAGGTTGGGGATGCGCGGGAAAAGACCCTTGTCGGAATAGTCATCGGTGGCGGCGGTGCCGCTGCTCTGGGACGTGCCGACGATGTCCGTGTCGATGTGCGTGGAGCCGCCGCCTGGGCGGGCATCCGCGAGTCCAGCGCCGCCGGTGACGCGCCGCCAGGTGTTCGCGCAGCTCGCCTTCATCGCGATGGCAGGCTGAGAGTACGACTCCCCGTCGGAGGTGAAGACAGAGCTCGCGCAGCGGCGGTCGGCCGGGTCTCCGATGAAGTCCCGCTTCTTGGGGCCCGACTGGGGCGCGATGTTGAAGAGGTCCTCGTGCAGGTCGAGGACTCCGTTGCCGTTCGAGTCGATCAGGTCTCCGTCCGCGTTCAGGTACTTCGCGGCCTGGTCCAGGTACATGTAGCCCAGCGCGTGCGAGGCGCCTGCGGACTCGAACACGTAGCTGATGGTGACGCGCTGGTCGTACGGGAAGACGATCTTCTCGGGGTTGAGCTTCTCGGGCGGCAGCAACTGGATGTCGGCGTCGCCGCTGCGTCCGGTGGGGACGAGCTTCAGCTCCTTGGGGAAGGTCATCTGGCCCAGGTCGTTCTCGGCGTTGCCGAAGCCGGGCTGCTTGTCCTGCGCCAGGTTGTCCTTGCAGAGCTGGGCCAAGCCGTCATCGGCGAGCGCGGCGGGCGTGGCCAGCAGGAGGAGCGTCGAGAGTGCTCGGTGGAGGGCTTTCATCGGGACTTCCCCTGGGCCGGCTTGTAGGTCTGGATGCCGTCGGTCCGCTGTTGCGCGCGGCGGGTCTCGAGGTCTTTCTGGAGCTGCTCACGCAGCCGTACGTCCTGAGGCGGCGACGGCGGGCGGGAGCTGGTCTTGAGGTAGGCCAGCAGCGCGTCCATCTCCGTCGGGGACATCCCCCGCGTGTCGCAGCGGGTGTCGTCCTTGACGCGATGGGGGTTGGCAATCCAGGTGCGCAGCTCCGCGCTGGGCGTCTGGCGCACCTTGCTGGTGAGCTCCACCCGCTTCTCACCCGCGGGACGTTGCTGCTGCTTCATGTGCGCGCCCCCCGACTTCTTGAGGGTCGCGGCCGAGGGCTGTGGCGTGAGGGTGTGGCAGCCGACACAGGCCTTCTGGAAGATGCGCTCTCCTTCAGGAGTCGCCGTGGCGAATCCTGGCAGGAGCAACAACGCGAGAAGCAAAGGGCGTTTCATGGATGACTCGCGGGACGGCGAGGAGTTCGTCAGGGAGGCGTGTTGTTGGGGAGCGTTTCGATCTGCGTGGTGTCGGGCGCGTTCTGCTCCCGCGAATTGTTGTAGTTGTTGTCAGAGCCGCAGCCGGCCATGTTGCAGCCGGGGCCGTAGGCCACCGCGCCGCTCTGGTTGGCGATGAGGGCCTGGACGACGGAGCGCGTGGGGCGGCCGTCGCGGCTCAGCACCTCGCCCACCGCGGCCACCCAGATGAGGCCGTTGCCGTCGGACGTGGGGTTCGAGTCGATGTCGTCGCGAACGAACACGCGGTAGCGCACGTTGTTCTGCTCCGGGTAGTCCGCGTAGGCGACGTTGTCCGCCCCCTGCTTCTCATGGGCGGGCATGTCGTTCGGCGTCAGCCGCAGGTAGTTCCACGGGTCGCCGGGGCTGGCGGGCAGCAGCTCGTACCAGGGGGGATTGGCGCCCGCGAGCCCCAGCTCCGTCACCTCGGCGCCCGAGTTGATGATCGTCGTCAGCGTGTTCTCGTAGGTGGTGGCGTCGAGCGCCGTGCGCAGCCGGATGGCCTCGCGACCCTCGGCCAGCCCCGCCTCCGCGGCGAAGAACGCCTCCTTCTGCCGGCGCGCGTCCGCCTGGGTGTCCGCCTCGCGGCCCACCACCCGGTAGCTCAGCATCACCGCCATCGTCACCACGAGCACGACGCCCAGCGCGACGAGCAGCGTGAAGCCTCCATTCGCTCGGGTTCGGGCCAGGTCTCGGTGCGTCATCGTCGCGGCTCCTCTGCGCTCCCCCCGTGCGGGGAATGCTGGAAGTGTCGCGAACTCAGCAACTCACGTGCCCGCTGGGGCATCCCCGCAACCCTCTGAAATCGTTTCGGTGCGGGCTTTCACCCTGGCGTCGCGGGTCATTGGTGACCTCGCAAAAAGTGCGAGGTGCGACTCTTTGCGAGGTGCGGGCTTCAGCTCTCGAGCTCCAGAGCGCGCAGCCGGTCGATCAACGCCTGCATGCGCTCCTGGTGTGTGCCGGGCCAGAACACGCGGCGACAGTCGTTGCACTGCTGGAAGTGGGTGTACCTGCGCGCCACGTCCGGGGGGACGCGATGGGTCACCTCGTGGGGTTGGGCGGGACTCAGGAGCGCGTTGCAGGCGATGCACCGGGAAAACGGCTTCATCCGGGAGCCGAGCCCATAGCGCCGCACCACCTCGACCAGCTGCTCGGCGGGGTCCGTGGCGCGAGGGAAGTAGCCGAGGACGACCTCGCTCCGCTTGAGCACGCCGAGGTCCCGGGTCAGCAGGACGCGCTCCTCGGTGCTCGAGATTCGCGCCAGCTCGGGGTCGTTGAAGTCGTTGCGCCACAGGGTGTCGAAGCCGAGCATCCGCAGGAAGCCCGACAGCCGCCCCAGTCCCACGTCGAGCACGAAGCGCGGCATGCCCTCGACGTGCCCGAGCGCCGGGAAGGCCTCGATGTGGGCTCCGGGCGTCACCCGATGCGCGAGCGCCACCGGGGCACCGTCGACGAGCACCTTGTCCAGCTCGGGATGCGGCGGGCCGAGTGACTCGATGAGGTCTTTGAGCGACGGCGAGCCCTGGGGCGCCACCTGCAGCCGCGTGCCCCGCTTCTCCGGCGCGACGAAGTCGTTCAGCCTTCCATGAAGTCGGACGGTCACCACGGTGGGTTGCTCCCGATTGCGTGACGAGGAGGACTCGGACCCTGGCCCGTGGGACGCCCCCGCTCGCGATTTTCACCGCTGTAAATGTACGATTTGGCGGTACGTAGCGGGACTGCGGGCTTGGCGCACTTCTATACTCCGCGCCCCGTCGGGCCGTCGTCGTCGGCCCGGACCATCTCTCGAATCGTCTCCACGGAAGCAGGCAGAGCGAATGAAGAAGACCCTTTCCTATCTGGCGTGCGCGGTGGTCTCGCTCACGGTTTTCGCTCTGGCGTGTGGGGATTCTTCGGAGCCGAAGACACCGCTTCCGTTGCCGGATGGCGGCGTGATGTGGGCCGAGTGCAATCCCCAGCAGGATGGCGGCGGCTGTGGTGCGGGTGAGGAGTGCCGCTTCGTCCCGTTCTACGACCGGTCCATCTGTGTCCGGCCGTGTGATGAGCAGGGCGCCTGTGGTCAGGCCGAGGCGGCGTGCTGTCCCACCGGCGAGGCGCGTGACGGAGGCGACGCCACCTTCTGTCTGCCGACCGAGGTGTGCGAGGCCACGCCGGACGCGGGCGCGGGCGATGCGGGCGAGGACGCGGATGGCGGCTCGCTGACGGACGACGGCGGGACGCTCGAGGACGCGGGACCGGGCACCGAGACCGACGCGGGCACGACGGACGCGGGCGGCCCCGTCATCGTGGACGACGCGGGCACGACGACGGACGCGGGTGGCCCTGTCATCGTGGATGACGCGGGTACGACGACGGACGCCGGCACGACGGACGCGGGTGGCCCTGTCATCGTGGACGATGCGGGCACGACGATTGACGCAGGGTCTCCGGTCGACGCGGGTCCTGGCACGACGGACGACGCGGGCACGACGATTGACGCGGGCTCCCCCATCGACGCGGGCACGGACGCGGGTTCCCCCATCGACGCGGGCACGGACGCGGGTTCCCCCGTGGACGCGGGCACGCCGGACGCGGGCTCGTCGACGGACGGTGGTCCCGCGCCGGGCGGCTACACCAACATCCGTATCATGGCGGCGAACCTGTCGAGCGGGAACGGCCAGGACTACGACCCGGGCCACGGCATCCGCCTGATGCAGGGCGTGGACCCCGACGTCGTGCTCATCCAGGAGTTCAACTACAAGAGTGACTCGGTGGCGGACATCACCTCGCTGGTGAACCAGGTGGGCCCGGGCTTCCACTACTACCGGGAGGGCGGCGCGCAGATCCCCAACGGCGTCATCAGCCGCTGGCCCATCATCGAGTCCGGCGAGTGGAAGGACCCGGAAGTCGACAACCGCGACTTCGCCTGGGCGCGCATCGACATCCCGGGGCCCAAGGATTTGTGGGCCGTCAGCGTGCACTTGCTGACCCGCAGCGCCGGAGCGCGCAACGCCGAGGCAGCTGAAATCGTCGCCAAGGTCAGGGAGAAGGTCCCGGAGAGCGACTACCTGGTCATCGGCGGTGACCTCAATACGGACAGCTTCAGCGAGAGCTGCTTCACCACCTTCAAGAACGTGGTCGTCACCAGCGCCCCGTACCCCGCGGACAAGAACGGCAAGACGGGCACCAACGCCAGCCGTGCGAAGCCCTATGACCACGTCCTGGTCGACCAGGACCTGAACCAGTACCGCACGCCCACGGTCATCGGCTCCAACTCGTTCCCCAACGGCCTCGTGCTCGACAGCCGCGTCTACACCCCGCTGTCGGACATCGCACCTGTGCAGTCCAACGACAGCGGCGCCCCCAGCATGCAGCACATGGGCGTCATCAAGGACTTCCGCGTCCCTGCCCCCTAGCCTGACGCGGCGGGCGCGCGGCGGCGCCGAGACAGGCCGCCGCGTGCTCCGCTCAGAAGTTCCACTTGTGCTTGTTGCGCTCGATGAAGCGCGCCACCGGCGGGATTCGCGCGATGAGCGGCGTGAGCACGAACACCGCCGCCAGCCGCAGGGGCTTCACCACCTGCGACGCCGCGTAGGCCGCCGCCCACGTGCCCGCCTGCTCGCCCGCACCGGACGGCTGGAAGCCCAGCCGGATGGCCGCGTAGAAGCCCACCAGCACCAGGCCGAAGATGACGTAGTTCGTCACCAACGCCAGCGGGCCGTACTCCAGCATCAGCGTCTTGAAGCGGGCCATCAACGACGGCTTCCCGGCCTTCGCCTCGGGAGTCGTTGTGGGTGGGGGCGTGTCGGAGACTGAAGGATTCACGTCGGGCTCAACAGGCGGCATGTCCACACCATGCCCCAAACGAGCGATGTCCGGGAAACAGAGCATGCTGCCCGCCGGGGGCCGGTCGGCCCTCCGGGTTGTCAGGGCTTGGGGGGCGGGTTAAGGGATTGGGACGCGTCATGAAAGCCTCCCTCCGCCTCCTCATTCTCGTGGCCACCACGGTCCTCGTCGCGGACCAGGTGACCAAGTATCTGGCTGTGTCCCGGTTGACGGATGCCCTGGACGGGCGTGAAGGGATGGCCCGGGTGACGGGCTACTTCACCCTCCACAACCTCGACAACGACCCGCCTCGCGAGGACGGCGAGCGCAACGTGCTGCGGCCCCACCGCTTCGTGGAGGACTACTGGCACTTCCGCTACGTGGAGAACCCGGGCGCGGCGTGGGGCATGTTCGCCGACCTGCCCGACAGCGTGCGGCGCACGTTCTTCCACGTGGTGAGCGTGGCGGCGCTGGCCTTCATCTTCCTGATGTACCGCCGCACCCCGCTGGACCAGCAGCTGGCGCGCCTGGCGCTGGCGCTCATCACCGGCGGCGCGCTGGGCAACTTCCTGGACCGGCTGATTCGCGGCTACGTCATCGACTTCGTCGACTGGCATTGGCGCAACCAGCCGGGCATGCGCTGGCCCACCTTCAACGTCGCGGACGCGGCCATCTGCGTGGGCGTGGCCTTCATGCTGCTGGACTCGCTGAAGGTGCGCCGCCCGGAGGCCGTTGCGGCGCCGCTCGCCCAGAGCCCCAATCCGTGACGGGTGGGGGCCGGGTGGTGTAAGCCCAGGCCCGTGCCTCGCAAATACGTCATCCTCCTCGCCGTCACCCTGGGCGTCATCGCCCTGGACCAGTGGACGAAGTATCTCGTCGTCCGTGAGCTGACCTCCCAGATGCAGGGGCAGCAGACGCTGGGCGGCCGGCTGGGCGCCATGTTCAGCGCGCCGCCCGAGCGCGGCTTCGATGGGCTGCACTACCGCTCCCGCCGCAGCATCGAGGTGTCGGAGTCCTTCTTCCGCCTGCGCTACGCGGAGAACCCGGGCGCGGCGTGGGGTCTGTTCAGGAACCTCCCGCCCGAGCAGCGCGGCCCGCTCTTCCACGTGGTGAGCCTGGGCGCGGTGGTCCTCATCGTCTTCTACTTCCGCAAGCTGTCCGGCTCGGACCCGGAGGAGAAGTGGGCGCTGTGGGGCCTGCCGCTCGTCCTGGGGGGAGCGCTGGGCAACTACATCGACCGGCTGGCCCGGGGCTTCGTCATCGACTTCCTGGAGGCCCACTGGTTCGACAAGGCGGCGTGGCCGTCCTTCAACATCGCGGACGCGGCCATCTGCGTGGGCGTGGGCCTGCTGCTGGTGGACGCGTTCGTGCGCAAGGAGAAGCCCGCGCCGGCGCCCACCAAGGCCGCCTGAGCGTCACCTCGCCGGAGGGCCGCCCGAGCGGGCCGGCGTGCTCCCCGCCTTGCTCCGACGCGTGGCGCGGGTAGCCTCCCGAGCGCTCACGCCGCCCCTCTCGTCCGCCGGCAGGTCTCCATGCTCCCCGTCCTCTTCCGCCTCACCTTCACCAGCCTGTGGGCGCAGTTGCTGCTGTACGCCCTCGCCGTGGGCACGGTGGGCTACATCGCCTTCAACGGGTGGCGCGGCGCGGTGGGGGAGGTGGACCCGAAGACGGGCACGCGCAAGGCGGTGGTGCTCGCGGACCGGCTCCTGCGCGCGGCGGGCTTCGGGCTCGCGGGTGCGGGGCTGGCGTGGTTCGGCCTCAAGTACGCGCTGCCGGAGGGCGCCTTCCCCGGCGGCAAGGGCGAGGGCATCCCCCTGCACACCTACGGCGTGCTGCTCGCCACGGGCTTCATGACGGCGGTGACGGTGGCCGGGCGGCTGGCGCGGGACGAGTGGCGCAGGGTCGAGCTCGTCGATGGCCAGTGGGTGGACGTGGAGGGGCCCAAAAAGCGCGAGCAGGTGATGGACCTGGCCTTCTGGGTGCTCATCGGCGGCATCGGCGGCAGCCGGCTGCTCTTCGTGCTGGTCAACTGGAAGGACTACTCGCGCGACTGGACGCAGGCGTTGTCGCTGGGGGGCGGGCTCGTCTTCTACGGAGGGCTCATCGGCGCGGCGGTGGCGGCGTGGTTCTTCGCGCGCGCCCACGGCATGGACTTCCTGCGGCTGGCGGACGTGTGCATCCCCACCGTGTCGCTGGGGCAGTGCCTGGGGCGGCTGGGCTGCTTCAGCGCGGGCTGCTGCTGGGGCGACGTGGCGCCGGCCCACTCCGCGACGGCGGTGCACTTCCCGGGCTCGGGGCTGGCGCAGGACCTGTTCGGCCAGGTGGGCAATGCCTCCAGCCTCGCGTACACCTCCCAGCTCGACGACACGCGCTTCGTCGTGGAGGCGACAGGCCAGATTCTGCACCAGGCTACGCCGGACGCGGTGCGCATCTCCGACTGGGTGGCCCAGCACGGACACACCCTGGGCGTCTACCCCACCCAGCTCTTCGAGTCCCTGGGGCAGCTCGTCCTCTTCGTGGCGCTGCTGTACGTCCGCCGCTTGCGCCGCTTCCACGGGCACATCTTCGCGCTGTGGCTGATGGCCTACGCGGTGCTGCGCACCACCGTGGAGCTGTTCCGCGGGGACGTGGAGCGCGGGACGCTGCACGGCCTGCTCGAGTCCCTGGGGGCCCAGGGGCTGGCGGACGCGGTGCCGTTGGAGGCCTGGTTCAACATTTCCACCAGCCAGTCCATCTCCCTGTGCATGTTCGCCCTCGGGGCGACGCTGCTCTACCAGAAGGGGCGGCGAGGGGCGGGCGAGGTGGCGGGCGAGGCCGGACCGACACCGTCGGCGGCGTGAGGTTGATCCCCGGACGCCGGTTGGGGACACTCTGAGACGTCATGCCGCCCCCCGACGCCCGACAGTCCGCCGCGAAGTCCCCCGCCACGAAGGCCCCGGCGGACACCAGCTCCAGCGAGGCCGTCCTTCATGAGTGCGAGGCGCTGGAGGCGGAGCTGGCCGCGCTGCGCAACCTCTTCGAGCAGTACTTCCTGGGCAACGAGCGCAACCCGCCCACGCGCGCCCACGAGGACTTCAAGAAGCGGGTGAACAAGCTGAAGACGTCGTTCATCCGCAGCACCGCGGCCAAGTTCCGCGTGGGCAGCATCCACAGCAAGTTCCTCACGTACGAGCGGCTGTGGGTGCGCACGCTGCAGGAAATCGAAGCGGGCACGTACAAGCGCGACCTGTTCAAGGCCCGGCGTCGCGCGGAGGTGCGCGGAGGCTCGGCGAACAAGGACGCGAAGAAGGGCGTCGTCGAGCTGCCGGAGGACATCTCCGACATGGACTTCGAGGAGGTGGAGGAGGTGCTCCGCCCCCGCCCCGTCAACGAGCCACCCCTGGCCGCGGCCATCGCCGCCGCGGCGGTCGCCGCCTCCACGCCTTCCGCCGGGGGCACGCCCTTCCGTGGCACGCCCGCGGTGGCCAGCGCCTCGGCGGCGCCGAGCGTGGCGCCGGTGGCGGCCCCCGCCGGGTCGCGCGGAGGCATCCCGGGAATCGCCCCGCTGACGCCCGCCGTGGCGCCGGTGACGGGGACGCCCGCGCGCGGACTGCCCACGGTGACGTCGCCGCTCGCGGGCACGCCGGCGCGAGGCTCGGCCGCGGTTCCTCCGGGCATGGCCGCGAAGCCCGCGGGGACCCCCGTGCCCGTGGCACGTCCCTCGGCGGCGCCGGTCGCGGCGTCCAGGCCCGCGGCGCCCGTGGCCTCGGCGGCGCCCAAGCCCGCGGCGGCGGGAGGCGGCGGCATGTCGGACGACAAGCTGCGCGCCGTGTACGACGCGTACGTCACCGCGAAGCGGCGCTGCCAGGAGGACACCTCGAAGATGTCCTACGAGTCGGTGGCCGCCACGCTGCGCAAGCAGGTGCCGGAGCTGCTCAAGCAGCACAACGCCAAGGCGGTGGAGTTCAAGGTCGTCATCAAGGACGGCAAGGCCTCGCTCAAGGCCGTGCCGAAGTAGGCGCCTTCGCGATGAATCAGGACCTGGAATCGCTCAAGGCGCGCGTGTCGCGTCTGTCGGTGATGATTTTCGACATCGACGGGACGCTCACGGACGGGCGCATCTTCTGGGTGCCCAACTCCGGCTGGACGCAGATGTACAGCGTGCGCGACGGCATGGGCATCAAGCGCCTGCAGGAGGTGGGCATCGAGGTGGCCGCCATCTCCGGGGGCGACAGCCTGTCCGCGCAGATGCGGATGCAGTCGCTGGGCCTCAAGCACGTGCACTTCGGCAGCCAGGACAAGGTCGCGCACTTCGAGAAGCTGCTCGCGCTGCTGAACGTCTCCGCGGACCGGTGTGGCTACATGGGGGACGAGGTGGTGGACCTGCCGCTGCTCAAGGCGGTGGGCTTCTCCTCCGCGCCGCCCGAGGCCCCTGACGAGGTCCGCGCCCAGGTGCACTACGTCGCACAGAAGCCCGCGGGCTTCGGCGCCGCGCGCGAGGTGTGCGAGTTCATCCTGCGGCACCGCTCGTAGCACCTGTCCGTCCCTCGAATTCCTCCAATCCACGCCTGGGTGCGGCGAATCGTCGGCTCCTGAAAAGTCGACGGGGTCGCTTGCCCGCACGGGTTGTCGCGTCATGGGGCCCTCCCTACCTTGGGCTTCGCACATGAGGCCGCTGGCCGGCGCGAGACACGTGGGAGGCGATGTGGGGATGCAGAGGTGGCTCGGGCTGTCGGTGGTGGTGGGCCTCGTGATGACGACGGGGTGCTCGACGCCGTCTGAAGAATCTCGGGAGCGGCTCGCGGTGCTGGAGGCGGAGGCCGAGGAGCTGGACGCGGTGCTGGACAATGTCGAGGAGCGACTGCTCGGCAACCAGGCCATGCTCCAGACGTGGCAGGAACTGGGGCGTCGTCATCAGGAGGTGACGCAGCTGCACTGCCAGACGTCGGAGCCGCACATCCTGGCGCGCATGAAGCACTACGAGAAGATGGAGGAGCGCGGACGCCAGACGCGCCGCCGCAACAGCGTGGCGGCGGTGGACCCGGTGCTCACCTCCGGCAAGTCGTCCAAGTCGCAGCACGGCGCCAACTGACGCGCGCTCACAGGCTCATGCGCTCGCGGAAGCGTTGGGACTGACGGCGTGACATCTCTATCTCCGGGCCTCCGCGAAGGCGCGCCACCAGCGTGCCGCCGGGGCCCGGCTCCAGGGTGTCGACGAAGTCCAGGTTGATGAGGTGCTGTCGACTCGCGCGGAAGAACCGCGCGGGGTCCAGCTTCTCCTCCAGGTAGCTCAACGAGCGCAAGAGCAGCGGCTGATGTCCCGCCAGGTGCAGCCGTGAGTAGTTGCCCTCGGACGTGATGAGCGGGACCTGCGAGAGCTGCACGAGCCAGCAGCGCTCGCCCTCCTTCACGAACACGCGCTCCAGCGGCGCTCCCGGGGCCCGCGTCGGCTCGGACGCGCGCTCCGTCTGTCGGCTGCGCTGCCGGACCCGCTCCAGCGCCTCGGTGAGTCGCTCCGCTTCGATGGGCTTGAGCAGGTAGTCGAGCGCGTTGACGGAGAAGGCGCGCACGGCGTGCGCATCGAACGCGGTGGTGAAGATGACGTCGGGAGGTTCGTCGAGTCGGGCGAGCACGTCGAAGCCGCTGCCTCCCGGCATCTGGATGTCGAGCAGGAGCAGGTCTGGCTCCAGCGACTCCACCTGACGACAGGCGTCGTCCACGTGGGTGGCCTCGCCCACGACTTCGACATCGGGGAACGCGGCGAGCAGTCGGCGCAGCTCCGCGCGGGCCAGGCGTTCGTCGTCGACGATGAGGACTCTCATGAGGGCAGGGGGATGCGGACGCGCGCGGTGGTGAGGGCGGAGCCGGTCTGGTCGAGCTGGAGCGACGCGGTGGTGCCGCACAGCAGCCGCAGCCGCTCGCTCGCGTTGTGGAGTCCCACGCCGCCGGAGTGGGGCGCGGGAGGTGTGCCGACGGGCGCGGGGGTGTTGGCGACCTCGAGGAGGAGTGAGCCCTCGCGCACGTGGGCCTGCACCGTCACCGCGCCGCCCTCGGGCGAGGGGGCGATGCCGTGCTTGATGGCGTTCTCCACCAGCGTCTGCACCAGCATCGCGGGCACGGGTACGGCGAGCGCCTCGGGAGACACGTCCTCGCGCACGCGGAGCCGCTCCTCGAGGCGGATGGCTTCCAGGCTCAGGTAGTCACGCACCACCTGGAGTTCCCGCCCGAGCGGCACCGTCTCCGCGTCCTTCGAGGCGAGTGCGTAGCGCAGCAGCGAGGACAGGTGGGTCACCGCCTGCTGGGCGCGGGCGGGGTCCTCGACGATGAGGGCCCGGACGCTGTTGAGACAGTTGAAGAGGAAGTGCGGCTGGAGCTGGGCCTTGAGGAAGCGCAGCTCCGAGGTCTGCGAGGCGATGTGTTGCTGCAGGCGCTCGTGCTCGGCGGTACGCGCGCGCTCGATGAAGTGGACCGCGAAGTACGTCAGGAGCCACATCATCATGACCACGGACCAGAAGGCGCCGCCGAAGATGATGTTGGTGAGCGAGAAGTCCTCGAACCCCTGGATGCGGAACACGAAGCGGGACAGGACGTGGGCCACCACGGACTGGGTGGCCCCCATCGCCAGACAGACGAGCAGCACGCGCGGCGCGAGGCGGGACAGGGACAGCCGGGCCCACTCCCGGAAGCCGAGCCGGACCCGGGCGACGTGGGTGATGAGCACGCCCGAGAGGCTCATCGCGACGAGCCAGAGCATCCTGCGCGCGAACTGCTCGTCGGGCCGCTGCATCATCACGATGGACAGCACGGACAGCAGGCCATTGATGATGGCGTACAGTCCCCAGCCGCCCACCTGGCAGGCGGCGTAGACCCGGGCGCGTCGGGATGACATGCGTGCTCCTGCCGTCATGAGGACCTCGAGTCCATCACGCTTCAGCGGTGGGACTCCACGCACGTCAGCGGGCGTGCTCGTTCAGGAAGCCGTCGAGCGTGGTGAAGAAGCCCTCGGGGTCATCCCACATGATGAAGTGCCGAGCGGTGTCGTGCATGACGAGACGCGCGGTGGACAGGCCCTGGTACTGGCCGCGATAGAGCGCCTCGATGTTCTCGCGAGGGACGCGGTCCTTGAGCGCGGCCCAGGTGCCGAACACGAAGGTGGGCGCGGTGATGCGAGGCAGCTCCGGGCGCAGGTCGGTGGTGGACATCTCGTACACGGCCTGCGCGACGGTCTCCACGTCGGAGTCGACGCCCCAGCGGACGCCGACCTCTTGCCGGGCCTCATCGGTGGCGTAGATGCGCATCGCCTGTCGTGAGGCCTGGGTGCGCTGCTCCAGCGTCTGCTGGCGCATGAGGGCGAGGCCCTGCTCGGCGAACGGTCGAGCGGTCTCGACGGTGGCGCCCGGGTACATCAGGGCGGGCAGGAAGGGCACGCTGTCCACGATGAAGAGGCCGCCCACCAGGTCGGGCGCCTCGGCGGCCAGCGAGAGTGCCAGCACGCCGCCCAGGCTGTGTCCGACGATGATGGGCTTGTCGAGCTTGTGCTCACGGATGTACGCGATGAGCGCCGTGCGCATGGTGGGGAAGAAGGGCGCGGGGACGGCGGGCTGACCGGCGAACCCGGCGAGCGTGAAGACGTGGCTGTCGTAGCCGCCCTTCAGGTGGGCCACGGTCTCGTCCCACACCGCGCCGGACGAGGCGAGGCCGGGGATGAACAGGACGGGGCGTCCCTTGCCGGAGCGCTTCACCTGGAAGGCGGCCGGGGCGGCGGGGGCGCTGGTGGGCGCGGCGGTGGTGGTGGGGCTGGAGGTGGTGGCGCAGCCGACGAGCAGGCAGAGGGTGCAGAGCGCGGTCAGGAGTGGCGTGGGACGCATGTGGACCTTCCTCGGGTGGAGGACGCCGCGGGAGGCGCGGTGTCGGACGAGGAGGAAGGTACGCCCCGGAATCGCGCACGCTCCGGATACTCCATGAGCGGTCCGTCCCGGGGATGAGTGGCGCGCAGCGGGGACGTGCTACCGCGCGCGGAGCTCCTCACGAATCTCCATGAGGATGCGGCCGAGCATGTTCTTGCCACTGCCGTCTCCGCCGTCGCCCCAGTAGTCATCCTGGTCCGTGTGCTCGATGAGCCGCGCGTCGCCCGTGTCCAGGAGCAGTTGGCTCAGGTCCTCGTGCTGGGTGAACTTGGCGCGCACGGCCTCGCGCATGACGGAGACCTTGATGGACTCCCAGTCCCGACGGAGCTTGCGCTTGCGGTCGCGCCCCATGCGCGCGGCGAGCATGGGCGTGCGCGCCTGACGGAGGGACTCCTGGTCCTCGGGAGCCTCGAACTTGCGAGCCTGGAAGTAGTGCTCGCTGGTGGGCCACGTCCTGCCGCCGAGCTTGATGGGGTAGGGCGCGAAGTTCGAGCACCAGCCATGTGCGTCGGTGACGCTGTAGAAACGGATGACCTCGCTCATGGGTGTCCCAAGCGTGCCAGGACTTCACCCGGTTTGCCTTTGCTCGCCGGTTCCACATGCAAGGCCGTCTCGAATCCGCCCATGTGTCGCTCTTTTGGGTGTGCCAACAGGCGTCATGCCCCGCGTCATGGCGGGTACTTCATGACACGCTCGCTTTCCAGACTTCACCCCCTGTGGAGCCGGGTCGCAAGGGATTCCGCTGGGCAGGCGAGCGGGCACACCGGTCCGTGACGACGTGGTCGAATCCAGGTAGAACCGCCGCCGTGACACGCACCGCGCACACGGTCCTCGCCGCCCTCGGGGCGGGGTTGCTGGGATGCAACGACCTGGAGGTCTGTGGCTCGACGTCCCAGGACGTCACCCGTGATGACGGGAGCGTCTATCGGTGTGTCACCTCCGAGGACTGTCCGCGGACCTCCCGTGTCGATGTGTGCGTCACCGACGTCTCGCCCATCGCCGAGTGCGTGAGCTGCGTGGAGTCGCGCTGCGTCACCATCATCCCGGAGAAGTGCTAGTGCGGACGCTGCGACTGTCGCTCGTGGTGCTGGCCCTGGCGGGTGCCGGGTGTCGCGACAAGCCGGTGGACCACCTGCAGCGCGCTCGCGACGCCACCTTCGAGAAGCGACCGGACGAGGCGCTCGTCGAGTACCGCAAGGCCTTCGACATGTTGCGCCACGACAGCACGCCGGAGGCGCTCGTGCTGCGCGCCCGCTCGCTCAAGGGCGCCGCGGACGTCTACTGGCTGGAGCAGCGCAAGGTGAAGGAGGCCGTGGGCGTCTACCGCGAGCTCATCCAGCAGTGCCCCGAGTCCCCCGAGGCGCTCGAGGCCCGCATCATCCTGGCGGAGCTGTTGCGCGTGCACTACCGCGACCTGCGCGGCGCCATCGACCAGCTCACCGCGGCGCTGCAGCGCAACCCGCCGCAGGGCGCGGAGCTGCACTACCAGGTGGCCAAGCTCTACTTCGAGCTGGGTGACTATCAGCAGTGCGAGCTGGAGACGCGCCGCCTCGTCGAGCGCTTCGCCACCAGCGTCTTCGTGGACGACACGCTGTTCCTCCAGGCCCAGGCCATCGCGATGATGGAGGGCCGTCGGCAGGAGGCCTCGCGCGCCTTCGCGGACCTGCGCACGCGCTTCCCGGACTCGGAGCTGTCCCCGCACGCGCTCTTCGAGATGGGCAAGCTGCGCTCGGACGCCGGCGAGCACGAGAAGGCCATCGAGACGTGGGTGGAGACGCTGAAGACGCATCCCGACCCCACGCTGGTGCAGGACTACATCGCGCGCGCCCGCAAGCGCATCGCCAACACCACCGCCGAGGGTGTGGGCCAGCGCGAGGTGGCGTTCGACCGCGCCCGTCCCGCGCGTTCCTCGCTCGAGGCCGTGGGCGGCAGGCCCGAAGAAGCCGCGCACGAGCACGACTGACCGGCGCCGCTACGCCGGGACGTCCAGCACCGCTTCCAAGAGGGGCGCCGCCACGGACGGGTCATCCGCGTCCGCCACCAGCAGCAGGTGCACGCGTCCACCCTCCACGCGCGCGTCCACGCCCTCCAGCTTCACCTTCGCGTCGACGACGTCCAGGAACAGCGGCGTCCCATCCGGCGCCAGCAGGCCCACCGCGGAGCCCGCCACCGCGCCGTCCGAATAGGTATCCGGCGAGGCCTCCGCCGTCGCCGTGAAGATCATCCGCCCATCGGGCAGGGGCGAGGCGTCCGTGAAGGACAGCCGCACGCCGCCCGTGCGGCCCAGCTCCCAGCGCAGCGTGGTGCGCACCACCTCCGGCCCCAGCGCGCCCACCTCGATGGCGCGCATCGCGCGCTCCCGGTCCAGGTCCACCAGCGCATCCACGCCCGCGTCGCCGTTGCCCCGCTGGAGCAGCCGCAGCCGTCCACCCACCACCGCCGCGCCCTCGATGTTGAGCGAGCCCAGCTCTCGCGAGAGCTGCTGGTACATCGTCGCGCAGTCCACCGTCCGGACCTCGCCCGTGAGCGAGCCATCCGCGCCCAGCGTCACCAGCGCCCCGCGCATGCGCGCCAAGGTGGAGCCCGAGGGCAGCGCCAGCAGGGCCCCATGAGGCGCACCCGCCAGGGGACCCAGCAGACAGAGCGCCTCCAGGTCCGGCTTGGCCGCCTTGCGCGCGGCGGGCTCCTCGGGCAGCTCACCTTCGAACAGTCGCGACAGCCGCCCCGGTGCATCCCCGCGCGCGGGGAACGTCGCCAGGTGCAGCGAGTCATCCGCGACGACGTGCAGCCAGTCTCCGACGCGCACCAGGCCGCTGGCGGCGCTGACATGCGCGGGGAGGCCCGGGGACTCGGGGGCCTCCAGGGTGAGGGTGCGCCGTGGGGTGGTGCGAATCATGGCCGGGCTCCCGTCGCGGCAGGCGCGTTCAGAGCAGCGTACCGCGCAGCAGGAGGCTGGCGACGGTGAAGTAGATGACGACGCCGCTGACGTCCACCAGTGTGGCGACGAAGGGCGCCGAGGCGCTCGCGGGGTCGAAGCCGAAGCGGCGCAGCACCAGGGGCAGCATGGAGCCCGCGAGCGTTCCGAACGTCACCACGCCCAGCACGGACAGCGCCACCGCGCAGCCCAGCAGGAACGCGTGCTCGCCATACGCGCCGGACACCTCCTGCCACACGACGATGCGCGCCAGGCCCACCGCGCCCAGCACGAAGCCCAGCACCAGGCCGGACAGCACCTCGCGCCGCGCCACGCGCCACCAGTCCTTCAGCCGCATCTCGCCCAGGGCGAGCGCGCGGATGATGAGCGTGGAGGCCTGGCTGCCGGAGTTGCCGCCGGAGGAGATGATGAGCGGCACGAAGAGGCTGAGCACCACCGCGCGCTCAATCGCACCCTCGAAGCTGCTCATGGCGGTGGCGGTGAGCATCTGCCCGAGGAAGAGCACCAGCAGCCAGCCGATGCGCTTCTTGAGCATCCCGAAGAAGCCGACCTCGAAGTAGGGGGCCTCGAGGGCCTCCATGCCGCCGACCTTCTGGATGTCCTCGGTGGCCTCTTCCTGGACGACGTCGACGATGTCGTCCACCGTGACGATGCCCTTCATCCGGTTCTGCTCGTCGAGCACGGGCAGCGCCATGAAGCCGTGCTCGGTGAACAGCTGGCTCACCACTTCCTGGTCCGTGTTCTCCGACACCGTGACGACGTCGTGCTGCATGACGTCCGCGACCTTCTTGTCGCTGGCGGCCTGGAAGAGCTGGCGCAAGGACAGCACGCCCTGCAGGCGCTGCTCGGCGTCCAGCGCGTACGCGTAGTAGACGGTCTCCACCTTCTCGCGCGCCTGCTTGCGCAGGTAGCCGATGGCCTCGTCGATGGTCATCTCCGGCCGCACGCGCGCGAAGCGCGGGTTCATCAGACCACCGGCGTCGTCCTCCGCGTACGCGAGCAGGACGTTGACCTCCCGACGGCTGGCGTCGTCCAGCTGCGCGAGGATGGCGTCCGCCTGCCCCGGCTCCACCGCCACCGCCTGCACCAGGTCCGCCAGGTCGTCCGGCGGCAACAGACGCACCCAGGTGCGCCGCTCGCTGGCGGGCAGGTGGGTGATGAGCTCCGCCTGTTCGCGCGCGGACAGGTCGAGGAAGAAGTCGTCCGCCACCGACGTCGGCAGGAGCCGGAAGCCCTCCAGGCGCTCGTCGATGGAGAGCACCGGCCACACCTCATGGAGCTCCTCCACGGAGAGGGAAGCGCTCTGAGGGCTGTCCATCATGGGGCTCGCCTCGGCTGGTGTACGCGCGCGGCCAGTCGCGACGCGCCGGCCTCTCTACACCCGCACGGCGAGCGCGGCGAGAGGCAGGCAACCATCCCCGCGCGCTTTTTCCACGGACGTCACCGGCCCCGAGCGGAAAGCTCGCCCGTGTGGGCTCCAAGGGAGGGCCTCGGGCGAGGCCTCTCAGGGCCAGGCCTGCTCGTAGACGGTGGTGAAACCTCCGAGGGGACGCGAATCGCCACTCCAGTGGAAGCGGGGGGAGGTGTCGCGAGAGCCCTCGGAGAGGGGGAAGTGGGTGGGCAGCAGCTCCAGCCCGAGCACGGGCTGTCCGCTCAGCCGACGGGGCTGGGACAGGCGGGGCTCCCCGGTGGTGGAGTAGAGGGTGGGCACGGTGGGGCCCAGGTGGAGGAACGCCTCGGTGACCCCCAGCGACAGCTCCAGGCCGAGCGCGCCGTCCTGCTCCAGTCGGCCTCTCTCGAGTGTCCATCGGTAGAGCGTCCGCTCGGGGAACAGGGGCTGGGCGGAGCCGAGCAGGGTCCACAGGGCGCCGTCTTCCAGGCCCACGGGGCGGCCTCGCAGCGGCGCGCAGGGCTCGTCCGTCACCGGCAGGAGGCTGCCCTCGACGGAGGGCTCGAAGGGGCAGGCCTGGCTGTCCTGTGCGCCACGGAGCATCGACAGGACGAGGACGCGCCGCGCCGACGCGCGCACGAGCAGCCCCGTCGACTGGTCCCTCCCGAAGCGCCCCGGAGTCGCCGTCCCCCACCAGGGCGTGGACGGTGGCGCGGTGAGCACCCCGGCGTCGGTGAGCACGAAGCGGTGGAGCCGTTCGCTGTCGAGCACCACCAGCTCGTTCTCCGAGGCCAGTCGCGCCTGGAGGGGCCGGGTGCCCAGCGCGTCCGTGAGCAGCGAGTCCGTGAGCTCCAGCTCGGTGCCGGTGTCCACGTAGCGGCGCACGCGCCCGTCTCCCACCACCCAGACGACGTTGCCGGAGACGGAGACGTCGGCGGGGGTGGTGGCGGTGCCCAGGCGCAGCGGGCGGTCCTCGGCGCCGCGCACGGCCACGCCATCACACAGCCACAGGCCTCGCGCGGTGCGGTCCAGCTGACCGCACCTGGGCAGCGGCAGGGTGACGGGCGTGGGGCTTCCACGCCACGCGCCGGCCACATGGACGCCGAGCTGGCGCACGCCGCCCACGGGCGCGAAGGAGAGCAGGACGTGGTGTCGTCCCACGGAGGTGGGAGTGAAGCTCACCGTGGCCTCGCCGCCCATGTCGCCCAGGGAGACCTCCGCGGGGACGCGGTGGTTCTCCGGGTCCAGCACCTCGGCGGTGGCGGTGTCGGGGGCCTGGGCGGGACTGCCGTTGTCGCAGGCCAGCATCAGGGTGGCGACGTCCATCCGCAGCGAGGCGGCGGTGCCCAGGGGGACCACCACCGGGTCGCGGGTGAACAGCCCCGTCGCGGGGCTCACGGTGCACAGGGGCGCCTGGTCGTCCGCCGAGCAACCGACGCTGGCGAGCACCGCGGCCAGGGTGAGGGGGAGGGAGGTCTTCATCCAGCGGCCATCTCACCCGACGTCCGAGCCTCCCCCGGCCAGGGAGCGCTGCGACGCGGGCTTCCACGAACCTCATAGCGCGAACGGGGGACGCGGTCAGCCCTGCTTCCGGGGTGGGTGTCACCTCGTGGATGCCCGGGGCTCTGGCGCGTGACGGGATGGGAATCACTCGCATGTCAGGGATGAAATATCCGCGCGTCTCTTTTCGCTGAAAGGAGCGGTGACCATGACGACGGCGAACCTGACGAGCCCGATGAACCCCGAGATCCTGAACGACACTGTCAGCGGCATCGATGCGCTCGCGCCCGCCGCGCTACGTCCCGCTCCTCTTCCCGCCCTGCTGGGCGATGCCGCCGGCGGTCGACCGCCCGGAACCTGAGACCCCAGGCCCGTCCCCTCAAGGACGTGGCCGAAGGTACCAGGGCCGGGCTCCCCTCGAGGGAACCCGGCCCTTCTCATGTTCCGGGCCTCCCGCCCCCCAGCACACGCAGCCTTGGCCGAGAGGCGAGGCACCTGAGCGCCACTCAGGACCACGCGGGTTCGACTCCCGCAGGCTGCTTCACGAGCACACCGCAGGGACGCATCGCAGCCTTGGCCGAGGGGAAAGGCACCTGAGAGCCACTCAGGACCGCGCGGGTTCGACTCCCGCAGGCTGCTTCACGAGACACATGTGGGGTCGTAGCTCAGCGGGAGAGCGCTCGGTTCGCATCCGAGAGGTCCCGGGTTCAATCCCCGGCGGCTCCATTCCATCACAGTCGTTGTCGTCTGTTTCAAACGCCGCGGTAGCCCAATTGGTAGAGGTGCTGCGCTCAGAACGCAGAGGTTGCGGGTTCGACTCCCGCCCGCGGCATGGTGCTTCACGGGACGTAGCTCAGCTTGGACAAGAGCGCGCGCTTGGGGTGCGCGAGGTCGCTGGTTCGAATCCAGTCGTCCCGACTCGTTGCAGGCAGTGGTGGTTTCCTGGATGTAGCTCAGTCTGGCCAGAGCGCACGGTTCGGATCCGTGAGGTCGCAGGTTCAAATCCTGTCATCCAGATGTGAAGTGTTTCATGCTCCGGGATGCGATTGGATCGCAGCACGGCCGTCTACCGTGTGAACAGGGTTCGATTCCCTGTCGGAGCGCTGGAAGCACCCCTTCAGGGACCGTGGTTCAACGGGAGAATGCTCGGACGGCATCCGAGCGGTCCGGGTTCGATTCCCGGCGGTTCCATTCACCTCAGGCGGAGATGGGGGAGCAGATCTCCACCAGCACGCCGTTGAGGTCCTGCACGTAGGCCACCGACTGTCCCCAGGGCTTCTGCTTGGGTGGTTGGACGGGGCTTGCGCCTGCCTTCACCGAGTGCTCGTAGGCGCCGGCGACATCGGGCGTGACGAGCGCCACCTCCACCGCGGCGGGAGTCTCCTTCGGCCGATGGAAGCGCACGGTGAGTCCGTTGTGTCCGGCCATGTCCTCCGATGCGAAGGCCAGGGCGGTGGTGCCCGTGTCCAGCTCTCCGTACGTGTTGCTCTCGTGGAGGAAGCGCCGCTTCAGGCCGAAGGCCTTCTCGTAGAACGCGAGGGTGGCGGGGACGTCCGGGACGTAGAGGATGACATAGCCGAGCTTCATGAGAGGGCTCCGAGGTGGGAGTGAGGACGCCGATGGAGGCGGTCTCTCATGGGCCCGCTGGGGTGTCTTGAAGAAATCGGACGCGGCTCATTCCAGCAGGCCGGTGGGAGACACTCCCGCCAGCTCTCGGACCTCCCGGGTGAAGTGGGCCTGGTCCGAGTAGCCGCAGTCGAGCGCCACGGTGCTCAGCGCGGAGTTCCCCGCGCGAAGCTGCCCCAGTGCTCGCTGGAAGCGCAGCACCCGGGCGAGCAGCTTGGGCGCGGTGCCTGCTTCCTCGAGGATGTCGCGATGCAGGGTCCGCTCGCTGATGCCCAGTTCGCGCGCCAGCGTGGACATGCGCACCTGTCCCGAGGACGACTGGATGCACTGGAGCGCATGGGCGGTCCGGGCCTTCGGCAGGTGTCGCGGCGAGGCATTGCGGCGCAGGAGCTCTTGTTGGAGCAGGGCCTGGGCGTGCTCGAGGGAGCGGCAGGCGGACAGGCGTTGCTGGAGGGCAACGAGGGCTGGCGCGCAGTCCTTCACGGGGACGTTGAGGTTGCACAGCTCGCGAGGGCTCACGCCGAGCAGCGCGAGCGCCCATCCGGGCTTGAGCCGGATTCCGAGGCTCACCGAGCCGGGGGCCTCCTTCACGAGCGCGAAGGACTCCATGGGGCCGACCACCGTCACGCGGGGTTCGTCGCCACGTCCCAGGGTGCGCATGTCCGAGAAGCGCACGATGAGGTCCGTGCAGCCGTCGGGGAGGATGCGGTGGAGGCCTGGCGCGGCGGTGGAGGGCGTGACGTAGCGCCAGAGCGCGTCCACCCGGTCGGCCATGAAGGCCGGCGGCGCCAGCTCCGTGTATCCACCCTCGAGCATCCCTCGGTCTCCTCCTGGGGAGAGGATAGTACCGGGCGGCTCATTCCGCGCGGGCTTCGAGCCGGGCGAGGGGGATGGCGCCAGAGGGCTCGCGGGCCGCTGTGCACGGTGTGCTCGCATTGAAGACACATGTCTTTGTCAGGGCGAGAAGTCGAGCGCGTCTGTCGTTGGCGAAAGGAGCGGTGAATCTGCCGATGGTGAATCCGATGAGCCCGATGAATCTCAAGCGCAAGAACGACACTGTCCGCGGCATCGCCGTGCTGTTCGCGAACACCGAGCAGGACACCGTCTCCGAGGACGAGCTGTGGGAGGGAATCGCTTCCTTCCGTAGCGCTCCACCCGGCCGTTGAGCTTCCTGGCCACGTCTCGATGACGTGGCCGGGCGGTTTCAGAGGCCGGGCTCCCAGAGGGGACCCGGCCTCTTCTCGTTTCCGGGTTCCCTCTCTCGCAGTACCTGCCGCCCCGTTCGTCTATCGGCGCAGGACACCGCACTCTCGATGCGGGAAGACGGGTTCGACTCCCGTACGGGGCACTCTTCGCGACATCTTCAGGTCCTGTAGCTCAGCGGATTCAGAGCGCTCGGGTGCGAACCGAGAGGCCGCAGGTTCGATTCCTGCCAGGACCACTGTTTCATCTGTTTCATGCACGCCGAGCCAGCGGGCGACGGCATCGGTTCGACATACCGACTTGGCCGGGTTCGACTCCCGGGGCGTGCACTCCCGAAACCTCACGCGGTCGCGGACGGTCGCTCCGGCAGCCGCTCCAGCGCGGGCAGCGCATCGGGCCGGTCCCACAACACGAAGTGGCTGCACCCGTCGAGCGTCACCACCTCGAGCTCCGGACGGCCCTTCTGCGCGCTCTCCAGCATCGACCTGGACTCCAGCACCCGGTCCTTCCCCGGGACGAGCACGGTGCCGCGCCGCACGTTGCGGAACAGCGACTCGTCGCGCTCCTCGAACCAGCGAGCCAGGTCCACCAGGTTGGTCAGCATGGTCGACACCCGCTTCGGATTGAACGGGAACGCCATGATGAGCTCGCGCTTGCGCGCATCCTCCAGCGGCCCCCACGCCCCCCGGTTGTGCCGGGAGATGGGCGCCAGGCGCCACAGCGGGATGAAGAACGGCAGCAGCCACAGCTGCGCCCGCGTCAGGCGCGTGTACGCACGAGCACGCGGAAGCACGGGCGCCTCCAGCACCACCTCTACCTTCTCGAACAGGTCCGGCCGCAGCTTCGCCGCCTCCAGCACCACCGCGCCTCCGCGCGAATGCCCATGGACGCGCACCTGGTCCGTCCTCGGCAGATGCTCCAGCGCCTGCACCAGCACGGCGGCGTCGTGGGCAATCGTGCCCTCCGGAGCGCTCGGCACCTTCGCCCAGGGCGCTGGCACCTCGCGAGGACCTGTAATCGGCAGGTGGTAGTCGCAGCTCGTCACCAGGATGAGCTGGAGCCCCGGGTCCTCGTAGTGGCGCGTGAAGTAGCGCATGTCCGCCACGAAGCCGTGCATGCACAGCACCGTGGCACGCGGGTTCTCACAGCGCCGCTCCGCGATGACCGCCTTGCCCACCCGGTGGATGTGCCCGTCGAAGGCCTCGCTCGGACAGGGCGTGCACTCGCGGACGAGCAGCCACTGCCGCAGGGCGAGCACGAGAACGACGATGCCGACGAGGACTGCGATGGCCACGGACATGCAGACTCCCAGGGGGCCAGGCCTCGAACGGACGGCTCAGGTCGCCTCGCGCATCATATTTCGCGCGATGACCAGCTGCTGAATCTGGCTGGTGCCCTCATACAGGCGGAAAAGGCGCACGTCGCGGTAGAAGCGCTCGATGCCGTAGTCCGCGATGTACCCCGCCCCTCCGAAAATCTGCACCGCGCGGTCCGCGACGCGCCCCACCATCTCGCTCGCGAACAGCTTGCAGCAGGACGCCTCGGTGCTGATGTTCTGGCCCGCGTCCCTGCGCCGGGCCGCGTCCAGCACCATGCAGCGCGCCGCGTAGGCCTCCATGCGGCTGTCCGCCAGCATGGCCTGGATGAGCTGGAACTCCGCGATGGGCTTGCCGAACTGCTCGCGCTCCATGGCGTAGCGCAGGCTCTCCCGGATGAGCCGCTCGGCCACACCCACGCACACCGCCGCGATGTGGAGCCGGCCCCGGTCCAGCACCTTCATCGCCGTCTTGAAGCCCTGTCCCTCCACGCCGCCCAACAGCTGCGTCGCGGGGACACGACAGTCCTCGAAGAGCACGTCCGCGGTGTGCGTCCCCTTCTGTCCCATCTTCCGGTCCGACGGACCGATGATGAGCCCCGGGGTGCCCGCCTCGACGAGGAACGCGGAGATGCCCGCGGCCCCCTTCTCGTCCGGGTTGGTGCGCGCCATCACCGTGAACAGACCCGCCTCGGGCGCATTGGTGATGAAGCGCTTGGTGCCGTTGAGCACGTACACGTCGCCCTCGCGCCGGGCCGTGGTCCTCAACGAGGAAGCATCCGAACCCGCGTTGGGCTCCGTCAGCGCGAACGCACCGACAATCTCTCCCGAGGCCAGTCGAGGAAGGTACTTGCGCCGCTGTTCCTCCGTGCCATCCAGGATGATTCCCTGCGAGCCGATGCCGTTGTTGGTGCCGATGAGCGAGCGGAAGGCGGGCGACGTCTGTCCGAGCACGAAGGCCACCTGCACCTCCTGGCTCATGTTCAGCCCGACGCCGCCGAACTCCACGGGTGTGGACAGGCCGAACAGGCCAAGGGCGCGCATCTCCTCGATGATGTCCCGGGGGATGGCATCCTCGTCCGCCACGCGGTGCTCGTTGGGAATCAGGCGCTCCTTCACGAAGCGCTCCAGCATGGAGAGCAGCTGCTCCAGGGTCTCGTCCTCGCGGGCGGTGAGCATGGTGGTCCTTGTCAGCGGTGCTGCAGTGCCGCCTCGACGTTGCGCACCAGGTTCACCAGCCGGGGACCGATGTCCAACAGCAGTCGCTGACGCGGCAACAGGAACGACGGCCCGCCACAGTTGAAGGCCAACAGCCCGCTGCCATCCGGCGCGATGAACGGCACGCCCACCGCGTTGACGTCCCGGTCCCAGTCTCCGACGGAGAGCGTGAAGCCGTGCGTGCGGTACTCCTCCAGCGCCTGCTCGATGCTCGCCTGGAGGCGCGGCCACTTCTCCGGCTCGCGCTTGGCCATGTGTCCCATCAGGTAGCGACGCTCGCCCTCGGGGAGCGCGGCGAGCAGCGCCCGTCCCATCGCCGTGGTGGCGAGCGGCAGCCTGGAGCCGATGTCCAGCCGCAGCGTCACCGCCGCGGTGGAGCGACAGTGCTCCACGTACACCACGTTGAGCCGGTCCCGACTGCCCAGCGACACCGGGACGTTCGCGTAGTCCGCCAGGTCCTGCATCAGCGGCCGGGCCACGTCGCGCACGCCCATGTTGGAGAGCGCCGCGAAGCCGAGCGCGAGCACCCGCGTGCCGAGCTGATACTTGCCCAGCCGCTCCGAGTACGTGAGGTAGCCCAGCCGCGTCAGCGTATGGGTCAGCCGCGAGATGGTGGGCTTGGGCAGCCCCGTGCTCGCCGCGAGCTCCTGGTTGCCGAGCATGGGGCGCTGCGGGGTGAAGGCCCGCAGAATCTCCAACCCACGCGCGAGCGCCGTCACGAATTGACGGTCCTTCACTTCCTCTTCGCTCACCTGCTCCAGCGACTCCACGAACGGGGCACCGGCGTCACTGGGCGGAGATGAGGGGGCTGCGAAGCGTCTCATGACAGTCCTGACAAGAGCGGGATTGCCATCACGATAAACAGACAGTACAAATGGGTCAAGGTCTGCGAAATTCAGTTTCGCATAGCGAAACAAGGAATATCCAACCATGTCCCACGTGCTCGTCGAGAGGCCCGAGGAAGGCATCGCCTTGGTGCGACTGCATCGTCCCGAGGTCCGCAATGCATTGGGATTGGAGCTGCGCCAGGAATTGTCCGTGGCCTTCCGGGAGCTGGGCGCGGACGCGGCGGTGCGTTGCATCGTGCTGACGGGCGGACCGGAGTTCTTCGCGGCGGGTGCGGACCTGCGGGCCCTGGTGGACGCGACGCCGGTGGACCTGCTGCTGCGGGACACCCAGTGGCTCTGGCAGTCCCTGGCGGAGTGCCCCGCGCCGGTCATCGCCGCGGTGAATGGCTTCGCGCTCGGAGGTGGCTGCGAGCTGGCGATGCACGCGGACATGATTGTCGCGGGAGAGAGCGCCAGCTTCGGTCAGCCGGAGATTCGGGTGGGCATCATGCCGGGGGCGGGAGGCACGCAAAGGCTGACGCGCGCGGTGGGGAAGTTCAAGGCGATGAAGCTGCTGCTCACCGGCGAGCCGATGACGGCGCGGGAGGCGGAGGCCATGGGCCTGGTCACCGAGGTGGTCCCCGACGCGGAGGTGTTGGAGCGGGCGCTCACGCTCGCGCGGAAGGTGGCGAACATGCCGCCCCTGGCCGTGCGACAAATCAAGGAGGTGGTCCTCGCGGGACAGGACGCGTCCCTCGCGGAGGCGCTGCTCCTGGAGCGCAAGGCCTTCCAGCTCCTCTTCGCCACGCGCGACCAGAAGGAGGGCATGCGGGCCTTCCTGGACAAGCGCAAGCCCGCCTTCGAGGGACGCTGACATGGTCGACGTCCAAGCACCCTCGCTCACGTTGGGACTGGTCGGAACGGGCGTCATGGGTCGAGGCATCGCCCAGCTCGCCGCGCAGGCGGGAATCACCGTCCGCCTGTTCGATGCGCGTCCCCAGGCCGCGGAGGAGGCCCGCGCGTCTGTCGCGTCGACGCTCGAGATGCTGGTGACGAAGGGTCGCCTGTCGCCCGAGGAGGCGCGCGCGGCGACGGCTCGGCTCGAGCCTGTTCCCTACGAAGCGTCGCTCGCGGGCTGTGACGTGGTGGTGGAGGCCATCGTCGAGGACCTCGGTGTGAAGCAGGCGCTGTTCACCCGCCTGGAGGGCATCGTCGGGCCGGAGTGCCTGCTGGCCACGAACACCTCGTCGCTCTCGGTGACGGCCATCGCCTCGGTGTGCGAGCGACCAGGCCGCGTCGGCGGCTTCCACTTCTTCAACCCGGTGCCGTTGATGAAGGTGGTGGAGGTCATCGAGGGCGCGCGAACGGAGCCCTGGGTGGGCGAGGCGCTCGTGCTGCTCGCGAGGCGACTGGGTCACCGGCCGGTGCGCGCGGCGGACACCCCGGGCTTCATCGTGAACCACGCGGGGCGCGGCTTCGGCACGGAGGCGCTGCGCATCCTCCAGGAGGGCGTGGCCTCGTTCGAGGTGATTGACCGCGTGCTGCGGGACGCGGCGGGCTTCCGGATGGGGCCGTTCGAGCTGCTGGACCTCACGGGGCTTGATGTCTCGCACCCGGTGATGGAGTCCGTGTACGAGCAGTTCTACCAGGAGCCGCGCTTCCGTCCGTCGTACGTGCTGCGTCAGCGGCTCACGGCGGGACTGCTCGGGCGCAAGAGCGGGCAGGGCTTCTACTCCCACGAGGGAGGACGGCCTCACTCCGTGCCGGAGCCCGCGCTTCCGAAGGGAGAGCAGCGGCCGGTGTGGGTGGCCGCCGATGAGCCCGGCTGGCGCGAGGCGCTGCTGGCCGTGGTGCGCGCGGCGGGTTGGTTCCCAGATGATGGAGAGCATCCCGCGCCGGAGTCGCTGTGCCTGCTCGCGCCGCTGGGGCGGGACGCCACGACCACGGCACTGGCGCTGGAGCTGGACCCCGAGCGCACGGTGGCGGTGGACCTGTTGTTCGGTCCGGAGCGTCGGCGCACGGTGATGACGACGCCGGTGACGCGGCCCGCGTTCCTGGACTCGGCGCTCGCGCTGCTCGGGGCGGATGGAACGCTGGTGGCGCGCATCCACGACAGCACGGGCTTCGTCGCGCAGCGGGTGCTCGCCACCGTGGTGAACATCGCGTGCGACATCGCGCAGCAGCGCATCGCGAGCCCGGAGGACATCGATGCCGCGGTGACGCTCGGGCTGGGTTATCCGCTCGGACCGCTGGCCTGGGGTGACGCGCTCGGTCCGCGACGCGTGTTGAAGGTGCTGGACGCCATCCACGCCGCCTCCGGAGACCCGCGCTATCGCGCGAGCCCATGGTTGTCCCGCCGAGCCCGGCTCGGTGTCTCCCTCCTCACGCCGGAGAGGTGATTCGCATGAGCGCCTATATCTACGATGGGTTGCGCACGCCGTTCGGTCGTCACGCGGGAGCGCTGGCGCCTGTTCGCCCCGATGACCTGCTCTCCGGAGTCATCCGCGCGCTGCTCACGCGCGGCCCGTTCGAGCTGGGGGACATCGAGGATGTCGTCATCGGTTGCACCAACCAGGCGGGGGAGGACAGCCGCAACGTGGCGCGCCACGCCGCGCTGCTCGCGGGGCTGCCCATCGAGGTGGGCGGTGTGACGGTGAACCGGTTGTGCGGCAGCGGGCTCGCGGCGGTGCTGGACGCGGCGCGCGCGGTCATGACGGGGCAGGGAGAGCTCTTCGTCGCCGGGGGCGTGGAGAGCATGAGCCGTGCGCCCTTCGTGCTGCCCAAGGCCGAGTCGGCGTTCAGTCGCGACACCCAGGTGTTCGACACGACGATGGGTGCCAGGTTCCCGAACCCCCGCGTGGTGGCTCGCTTCGGTGGTGACACGATGCCGGAGACGGCGGACAACATCGCGCGCGACCTGGGCATCGGCCGCGCGGCCTCGGACCGGTTCGCGCTGGCTTCGCAGCAGAAGTTCGCGACGGCGCAGGCCCGGGGGTTCTTCGCGGGAGAGCTGGTCCCCGTGGAGCTGCCGGGACGCAAGGGGGCGGTCACCACGGTGACGGTCGACGAGCATCCCCGCCCGGACACGACGCTCGACAAGTTATCCACACTCAAGCCGCTGGCCGCGGAGGGGGTCGTCACGGCGGGCAACGCCTCGGGCATCAATGACGGCGCGGCGGCGCTGCTCGTCGGCTCGATTTGTGTCGGCGAGTCCGTGGGATGCAAGCCGCTGGCACGCATCGTCTCGGCCGCCATCGCGGGAGTCCCGCCACGCACCATGGGACTGGGGCCCGTGCCGGCCGCGCGCAAGGCGCTGGAGCGGGCGCAGTTGGCGCTGTCGGACATGGACATCATCGAAATCAACGAGGCCTTCGCTGTGCAGGTGCTCGGCTGCCTCAAGCTGCTGGAGCTGGGCGAGGACGACAGCCGGGTGAACCCGAACGGTGGAGCCATCGCCGTGGGACATCCACTGGGAGCCTCGGGTGCGCGACTGGCCCTGACAGCGGCGCGACAGCTCCAGGTCTCCGGTGGGCGCTACGCGCTCGTCAGCATGTGCATCGGGGTGGGGCAGGGCATCGCCGCCGTCCTCGAGCGCGTGTGAGTGGCTTCCTCTTCTGACGTTGGGAGAACCGAATGCAGGTCTACGACAAGCTCTACATCCAGGGTGAGTGGGTGGCGTCGCGAGGCGGTGGGCACATCGACGTGCTCAGCGCATCCACAGAAGAGGTGATGGGACGTGTTCCCGAGGGCACGGCGGAGGACGTGGACCGCGCGGTGCGCGCGGCGCGTGGTGCCTTCGAGGCCTGGGCCTCTTTGACCGTCCCGGAGCGGGCGGCGTTCTTGCGGAGGCTCCAGGCGGGGCTGACGGAGCGACAGGATGCGCTCGCGCGGACGATGACGGGCGAGGTGGGCATGCCCCTGGCGCTGTCGAAGGCCATCCAGGTGGGCACGCCCATCACCGTGACGGGGACCTACGTGCAGCTCCTCCAGGAGCACGCCTTCGAGGAGCAGGTGGGCAACTCGCTGGTGGTGCGCGAGCCGGTGGGCGTCGTCGCCTGCATCACACCGTGGAACTATCCGCTGCATCAGATTGTCGCGAAGGTGGCGCCGGCACTGGCGGCGGGCTGCACCGTGGTCCTCAAGCCCAGCGAGGTCGCTCCGCTCAACGCGTTCATGCTCGCGGAGATCCTCCACGAGGCGGGGCTGCCACCTGGGGTCTTCAACCTCGTGTCCGGAACGGGAGCGGTGGTGGGCGAGGCGCTCGTGCGTCATCCCGAGGTGGACATGGTGTCCTTCACGGGCTCGACGCGAGCGGGACGCCGGGTGTCGGAGCTGGCGGCGGCGACGGTGAAGCGCGTGTCGCTGGAGCTGGGTGGCAAGTCCGCGTCCATCGTCCTCGCGGACGCGAACCTCAAGAACGCGGTGAAGCGGACGGTGGGCAACTGCTTCCTCAACTCGGGTCAGACGTGCACGGCGCACACGCGCATGCTGGTGCCGCGGGCCTTGCACGATGAGGCGGCGCGCCTCGCCGTGGAGGTGGCCACGAGCTTCACCGTGGGCGACCCGTTCCAGGGAGAGGCGAAGCTCGGTCCCGTCATCTCCGAGGCGCAGCGTGCGCGCGTTCGTGAGTACATCCAGCAAGGCATTCGCGAGGGCGCGAAGCTCGTCGCCGGTGGGCCCGAGCAGCCCGAGGGCCTGCCGAAGGGCTACTACGTGAAGCCCACGGTCTTCGCGGGCGTGACGCCGGAGATGACCATCGCGAGGGAGGAGATCTTCGGTCCCGTGCTCGCCATCCTGCCGTACGACGATGAGGACGACGCGGTCCGCATCGCGAACAGCACCATCTACGGCCTGGCCGGCGGTGTCTGGTCGGAGGACGTGGAGCACGCGAAGCGAGTCGCGCGCCGGATGCGCACCGGACAGGTGGACATCAACGGCGGACGCTTCAACCCGCTGGCTCCGTTCGGTGGGTATCGACAGTCCGGCAACGGCCGAGAGCTCGGCCGCTACGGGCTGGAGGAGTTCCAGGAACTCAAGGCGATGCAGCTCTGAATCAGTCCCCCCTCATCCGAGTCAGGAGTCCCCATGAAGGCCGCGGTGTGTTTCGAGAAGGACGTGCTGACCATCACCGACGTGAGCTTCGAGCCGCCGAAGGCGCGCGAGGTGCTCGTTCGCATGGTGGCCTGTGGTGTCTGTCACACGGACCTGTCGGTGGTGAACGGCACGGTGAAGATGAAGCTGCCCTGTGTGCTGGGGCACGAGGGCGCGGGCATCGTCGAGGAAGTCGGGGAGGAGGTCTCCCATCTGCGGAAGGGGGACAAGGTCGTCCTCTCGTGGGTGGCGCAGTGTGGCGAGTGCTACTTCTGTCGCATCCAACGGCCGAACCTGTGCGAGCTCGGCGAGCGCATCAACGCGGGCAACCGGATGCCGGACGGGAGCACGCGACTGCGCAAGGACTCGCGCGAGCTGAACGTGTTCTCCGCGCTGGGGGCGCTGTCGGAGTACGCGGTGGTGCCGGCGCGGGCGGCGGTGAAGCTCCCCGAGGACGCGCCGCTCGACAAGGCGGCGCTGGTGGGCTGCGCGGTGACGACGGGCGTGGGGGCGGTGTTCAACACGGCGCAGATGCCGCCAGGGGCGACGGTGGCGGTGTTCGGCACGGGCGGCGTGGGATTGAACATCATCCAGGGCGCGGTGATTGCCGGCGCCGAGCGAATCATCGCGGTGGACGTGCACCCGAAGAAGCTGGAGTTCGCGAAGGTGTTCGGCGCGACGGACGTCATCGACGCGACGAGCGTGGACCCGGTGGTGGGCATCCGCGAGCTGACGCGAGGGCGGGGCGCGGACTATGCGTACGAAGCGGTGGGCCGCAAGGAGACCATCGAGCAGGCCTACCAGTGCACGCGAAAGGCGGGCACGTGCGTCGTCGTCGGCGTGGGGAGCGTGAAGGAGCAGATCTCCCTCAACGTCTTCGTGCTGCCGTTGTTCGAGAAGCGGCTGCTCGGCTCCTGGTTCGGCACCGCGGATGTGCACCGCGACATGCCTCGGCTGCTGGACCTCTACAAACAGAAGAAGCTCAAGCTGGATGAGCTGGTGACGACGACGTACAAGCTGGACCAGCTCGACCAGGCCTTTACTGACATGAAGAACGGAGTGAATGCACGGGGCGTGGTCCTGTTCTGAGGCCACGCTCAGTCGAGCCAGTCCTCGGCGACGCGCCACTCCGGACTTGGGGGGACCCTGGAGGTCCCCAATGCTTCGACCGCGACGGATTCCAGCTCATCGAGGGTCGCCGTGCGGCGCACCCAGTGAGGGCCTCCGTGAGGTGTGACGCGAGCTTCCCAGGCGTCTCCACAGGGAAGCAGGTGGACCGACCTGTCGAAGAGCCAGACGTCGGCGAGTGTGTACTCACCGTCGCGAGTCTCGGTCTCAGGTGCCGAGCGTCGTGGCGGTGTGGTGACGAAGATGCCCGAGGGAGCGAAGAAGGCGCGCCTGGAGAAGCTGAACCCCCTGGCTTCGAGACGTCGCCCGAGCTCGTCGAGAAGTTCCTGGTGCTGGGTCGTCATAGGGGCTCACGACCGACGCTATGACGTCCGGTGGCATGGGCACCAGGGGCAAGGCATCGAGCCCACTGGTGCCGCACTGACTCACGCCAGCTCTAGAAGAACACGTGCGTGAACCGAGCGCCGATGAACTGGCTCTTCGTCACGCCCTCGGACGCGGCGACGTCCGGCTGGAACTGGAGCATCAGCGTGGAGGCCTTCTCCAGCCGGATGCCCATCGTCAGCCGCAGCGACTGCACCGTGGTGCTCTTGGCGATCTCCAGCTCACCCGCCGGCGTGTCGATGGTGCGCTTGCCGGACGCCTCGACGATGTAGCCCGCGCCCGTGAAGAACGTGGACGACAGGTCCATGCCCAGGTGGAGGATGCCGCCGAACGACGGCGCCTGGCTCATCACCACCTTCGAGCCACCCTCCGCGCTCGGAATCAGGAACTCGTCGTTGTCCCCCTGGAACGCCACGCTGCCCATCAGCTCCGCCGTGAAGATCTTCTTGAAGCGCTGACCCGCGACCAGCTGCGGACGTACCACCCACCGGTTCGCCCCGATGTTCACCAGCCGGTTGCTGTCATAGCTGCCCACCGGCACCGTGACGTACGGCGTGAGCGCGAACCACGTGTGCGTGTTGTCCTCGGCGTTCTGCACCAACCCATATCCAATCGTCGGGATGTACGTCACATCGCCCACGCCCGAGGCGCGCAGCGCCGTCTTCGGACCCGCGGGCGACGCCGGGTTCGCCTGGAACACCGTCACGTCCACCACCGGCAGGCTCAAGTCCAGCGGCACCACCACCAGGTCGCCGAACTTCAGCACGTACGTGGCGCGGAAGGCCGCTTGGAGTTGTGAGAAGTCACGCTCACCGGACGCGGAGACGTGACGCAGGTACATGTTGGTGATGATGCCCCGGTGCGGGACGAAAAATCCCGCCTCGTAGTCTCGCAGGTCCGCCTGCTGGGCCTGAGCCCCGGTGGCCGAGAACAGCACTGCGAACAGGACACTGAGCAGCATGCGCTTCATGGTGATTCCCTCCCTCGAGGAACGTCGTCGATACGGTTTGCGTCAGTAACGGAACGGCCACGCCTGGAAGTACCGGCGGACCCGCAGCCACACGCCGAAGAGCCCCAGGGGCTCGAGCACCAGCACCACCACCACCACCAGCGACAGCAGCACCGTCGACTGCTGCGCGGACGTGAGCTGATTCACGAAGGGAATCGCGCCGCCCACCGTCTCCGCCAACGGGCTCAGGAACGTGAACGCGAGCGCGCCGCTGACGGCGCCGAACACCGTGCCCACCCCTCCCAGCACAATCATCGCGATGTACTGGATGGAGAGGTTCAAATCGAACGGCGGCTCCACCGTGATGTATTGCTGCTGGAACGCGAACATCGCCCCCGCGACGCCCGCCAGGAACGACGACACGCCGAACGCCTGCAGCTTCGCCTGCGTCGTCCCCACCCCCAGCACCTCCGCCGCCAGGTCCTGGTCCCGCACCGCCATCATCGCCCTGCCACTGTCCGAGCGCTGGAGGTTCTTCGTCAGCCACACCGTGAACGCGGCGAGCCCCGCGAAGAGGAAGTACAGCTTCCGCTCGAAGCCGAAGCGCACGCCGCCCACGCTCCACGCGGTGCTCATCGACGCCGCCGTGCCCGTCTCGTCGCGGAACCACCAGTACATCGGCACCGCCGTCCCGCTCAGCCCGCTCGTCACCTCCGGATACGCGAGCAACACATGCTGCGTGAGGAACACCAAGCCCAGCGTGACGATGGCCAGGTACAACCCCTTGAGCCGCAGCGCGAACGCGCCAATCACCACGCCCACCAGCGCGGACACACCGCCCGCCAGCGGCAACGCCAACCAGAACGGCCAGCCCAGCTTCGTGCCGAGCACCGCCGCCGTGTACGCGCCCAGCGCCAGGAACGCCGCGTGCCCCAGGCTCACCTGTCCCGCGAAGCCCGTGAGCACCATCAGTGACGCGGCGCCCACGATGGCCACCAGCCCCAGGTTGCCCACGGTGAGCCACCGCGTGCTCACCAGCCACGGGTAGCTCAACCCCACGGCCAGCGTCAGCAGCAGCCCCGCCCGCTGCCACAGGCCGGGAAAGAGCTTCAGGTCGTCCTCGTACCGAATCACCAGGGGGCGCGTTGGCATGATGTCGTCTCGCGCGCGTCGTCAGACGCGGCGCACCTCGTGCTCGCCCCACAGTCCGCGCGGGCGCAGGACCAGGAACAGAATCATCGCGGCGTAGGGGAAGACGGCGTGGAAGTTGTGCCCGAAGGCGCCCAGGTGCGGATTCACATACGCCTGCGACAGCACCTCCAGGAGCCCCAGCATGAACGCGGCCACCACCGCGCCCACCACCGACTCCAGTCCTCCGACGATGATGGCGGGGAACGCCCTCAACGCCACGTAGCCCAGGTTCGAATCCACCGAGCGCGGGAACATCCCCAGGAACACGCCCGCCACCGCCGCCGTCGCTCCCGCCAGGAACCACGTGAAGCCGAGCACCCGGCCCACCGGAATCCCCAGCACCAGCGCCACCTCCTGGTTCTCGCTCGCCGCGCGCATCGCCACGCCCAGCGGCGTGCGCTGCACCAGCGCGTGCATCCCCACCAGCACCACCGTCGTCGCGCCCAGCGACACCAGCGAGGACAGCAGCACGGTGGCGTTGCCCACCTGCACCTCCGCCATCGCATCCCACGGCGTGGGCATTCCACGCGTGTCCGTGCCGAATGCGATGACGATGCCCGCGCGCAACAAGAGCCCCAGGAACAGCGTCAGGATGATGGTGGTGAAGACAGGGCGCCCCACCATGCGGCGCAGCACCGTGCGCTCCAGGAGCGCGGCCAGGCCACCGGTGAGACACGCGGACGCGGCGAGCGCCAGCCACCAGGGCAGCACCTCCACCAGCGCCGTCATCAGGAACGCGCCCAGCGCGAGCAGCTCGCCGTGCGCGAAGTTGAAGAGTCGGGAGGCCCGATACACCACGGAGAAGCCCAGGGCGATGAGCGCGTAGCTCGCCCCGAGCGCCAGTCCGGAGATGCCGAGCTGGAGAAGCTGCGTCATTCGCGTGTCCTCGCGTACATCTCTTCCACCAGCTGGGAGTGCAGCTCGAGCACCGCCTTGCGGCGCACCTTGAGGGACGCCGTCACCTCGCCCGCGTCCTGCGTCATCTCGCGCTCGAGCAGTCGGAACGCCCGCACCTGCTCCACGCGCGCCAGCGTCTCGTTCGCGCGGGTGACTTCCTCCTCGATGAGCTTGCGCACCTCGGGCCGCTGCGTGAGGTCCGTGTACGAGGTGAAGGCCAGCTTGCGGCGCAGCGCCCAGTCCGCCACCGTCTCCGGGTCCACCTGCACCAGCGCGGTGACGAAGGGCCGCCGGTCGCCGATGGCCACTGCCTCCTTGATGTACGGACTGTTCTTCAGCGCGTTCTGGATGCGCTCGGGCGACAGGTTCTTCCCACCCGACGTGATGAGGATTTCGCGCTTGCGGCCGGTGATGCGCAGATACCCGTCCGCGTCGATTTCGCCCAGGTCCCCCGTGCGCAGCCAGCCCTGCGCGTCACGCACCTCGGCGGTGGCCTCCGGCTTGTTGAGGTAGCCGAGGAACACGTTGCTGCCGCGCACCAGCACCTCGCCGTCCTCGTCCAGCCGGCACTCCACGCCCGGCACCGGACGTCCCACGGTGCCCAGTCGCGTCGCGCCCGGGATGTTGAGGTGGCTGGTGCCCGCGCTCTCCGTCTGCCCGTAGCCCTCGTAGATGCGGACGCCCACGCTGTCGTACCAGGCGAGCAGCTCCGGGGAGATGGGCGCCGCGCCGGAGATGGGGAAGCGGCAGCGCCTCAATCCCAGTCGCTCCTGGAGCGGGCGGTAGACGAGCAGGTCGCCCACGCGCCACAAGAGCGCGTCCCACCAGCGACGCTGTCCTGTCCGCTCGCGCTCGCGAATCCCGGCGCCCAGGCGGGTGAAGGTCTCGAACAAGGTGCGCTTGAGCCACGATGCGTCGCGCATCTTCACCATCACCACCGCGTGCATCTTCTCCCAGATGCGCGGCACGCCCAGGAACACCGTGGGGGACACCTCGGCCACGTCCTGCTGCACCGTCTCCAGCGCCTCGCCGAAGTGGACCTTGCCTCCAACGGCCAGGGGCAACAGCAGGCTGAACAGCTTCTCCGCGACGTGACACAGCGGCAGGTACGAGACGACGCTGTCCTCCTGCCCCAACCCGAGCTGCGCGGTGAAGGTCGCCGAGCCCTCCAGCATGTTGCGGCTCGACACCAACGCGCCCTTCGGCGAACCCGTGGTGCCCGAGGTGTAGATGACCATCGCCGGCTCATCCGGACTGCGCGCCGCGAGCTGCGCCTTCAGCCACCCGGGCTCCCGCTCCAACAGCGCGCGGCCTTCCTCCAGGAAGCGCTCCCAGAGACGCAGGCGTGAATCCTCCACGCCGCGCAGGCCCCTCGGCTCGACGACGAGCACGTGCTCGACGGAGGGTGTCTCGTCGACGACGGCCGCCACCTTGTCGTACTGCTCCTGGTCCTCGCAGAGCACGACGCGACAGCGCGCGTCGTTGAGGATGTACGCCACGTCCGCGGCGGGGTTCGTCTGGTAGATGCCCACGCCGCGAGCGCCGAGCACCTGCGCGCCCAGGTCCGTGAACAGCCACTCCGGCCGGTTGTCGCTGAGGACGGCCACTGAGTCACCGGCGCGCACGCCCAGCTCCCACAGCATCCTCGCCGTCCACCCGACGCGCTCCAGGTAGTCCTGGAAGGACAGCTCCCGCCAGATGCCCAGGCGCTTCTCGCGAATGGCCACTGCTTTCGGATGTCGCTCCGCGCGCAGGTAGAGCTGGCCCGGCAGGCTCAGCGGCAGCGCCGTGCTCATGCCGCCACCGCCCCGCCGACGTACGCGCTGAGCACGCGCGAGTCCTCACGCAGCGCCGAGGGCGGCCCGTTCGCGATGACACGCCCGCGGTCCAGCACCGTCACCTGCGTGGCCAGGTCCATCACGAAGCGCAGCTCGTGGCCGATGAGCACCTGCGTCACCCCCAGCTCGTGACGGATGTCGAGCAGGTGGTTGGCCATGTCCTCGGTCTCCTCCTGGTTGAGCCCGGCGGTGGGCTCGTCCAGGAGCAGCAGCTTCGGCTCCATGCACAGCGCGCGGCCCAGCTCCACGCGCTTGCGGATGCCGTAGGGCAGCACCGACACGGGCATCCACCGGTAGTGCTCCAGGGAGAGGAAGTCGATGACCTCCTCGGCCTTCTCGCGGTGACGAACCTCCTCCTGCCTCGCGCCGCGCGTCCAGAAGAGGTGACGCAAGAGCCCCGTGCGGTACTTCGGGTGGCGGCCGAGCAGCAGGTTCTCCAGCACCGTGAGGTGCTCGAAGAGCGCCAGGTTCTGGAACATCCGCGACACACCGCGCCGGGCAATCTCCGGCGGCTCCAGTCCCGTGAGCGCCTGTCCTTCCAATCGCACGCGTCCCTCCATGTGCCGGTGGATGCCGCTGACGCAGTTGAAGAGGCTGCTCTTGCCCGCGCCGTTGGGACCAATCACGGCATGCAGCGCGCCGGCCTCGATGGAGAACGAGACTCCATCCAGGGCTCGCACCCCGGAGAAGGACAGGCCCACGTTGTCGAGCTCCAGCAAGGCCATGCTTCACCCTTCACGTTTCAGGACAACCAGCGACGCTTGCGGCGGTAGCGCTTCAGCTCGTGGTAGCCGCGCTGCCCCTCGCGGCCGAAGCCCAGGTAGAACTCCTGCACGTCCGGGTCCTCGCGCAGCTTCTCCGCCGGCCCGTCCAGCACCACCTTGCCCGTCTCCAGCACGTACCCGTGGCTGGCCATGCCCAGCGCCACGCGCGCGTTCTGCTCGACGAGCAGCACCGACACGCCCTCGGCGGCGATGCGCTGAATCAGCTCCGACACCTCGCCCACCGCCTTCGGCGACAGGCCCAGGAAGGGCTCGTCCAACAACAGCACCCGGGGCCTGCGCATCAGCCCTCGACAGATGGCGAGCAGTTGCTGCTCACCGCCGGAAAGGTAGCCCGCCTTCTGTCGCCGCCGCTCGCGCAGCACGGGGAAGCGCGAGTAGGCGGACTCGACCAGCTCCTTGCGCGCCTGCGCGCCCATGCCGAAGCCGCCCGCGAGCAGGTTCTCCTCCACGGACAGCTCGCCCAGGATTCGCCGACCCTCCAGCACCTGCACCACGCCCGCGTGCACCCGGCCGTCGGTGGACAGGGCCAGCAAATCCCGCCCGGACAATTCGACACGGCCCTGGGTGATGGCGCCGTCGTGCAGGTCGAGCAGGCCGCTGATGGCGCGCAGCGCGGTGGACTTGCCCGCGCCGTTGGGTCCGAGGAGGGCCACCACGCCCTGGTGGGGGACCTCCAGGGTGATGCCTCGCAAGGCACGTACCGCCGAGTGGTAGACGACCTGGAGGTTCTGCACGCGCAGCAGCGGAGGACTACTTGCTGTCATCGGCGGCCTTCGCGGCGGGCGTGCCCAGCGCCTTGGGCGGCGCGTAGCCCGCGACGACACTCCAGCTCCCCTGGTCCAGCACGGGCTTGAGCACCCGCACCTCCAGCGCCGTCGCGTAGGGGAAGCGGGATAGGTCCACCGGCTCCGCCGTCAGGCCGCCCGCGGTGGTGCGCTGGATGTTCCTGAGCGCCTTGAGGTAGCCGGCGCGCGTGACGTCCTTCGCCTCGATGGCGGCCTTCAGCGCCTCCAACTGGACGCGGCCCTGGACGTAGGACGCCAGCGTGTAGAAGTCCTTCGGCGTGTCGGGATACTTCGCGTGCAGCGCGATGAAGTCCTTCATGCCCGGCACGTCGTCGCCCCAGAAGGTGAGCCCGGTGGCCCAGTAGAAGTTGGCGAAGACGGGCGCGGGGATGACCTTCGGGTCGAAGAACCGGTCCACCCACGCGGGCGTCTGTCCAATCCAGGTCGGCTGATACTTGAGCTGCGCGGCCGTGCCGAGGATGGGCCCCGAGGCCCCGGGCAGCACCGTGAGCAGCACGTAGTTGGCGCCGGACTGCTGGAGCGCGGTGACGACGGCGGCGAAGTCCTTCTGCCCTGGCGCCACGCTCTGCTGCGAGACGACGGTGACGCCGTGGTGCTTCGCGGCCTCCGTCCAGCCCTCCAGCCCGTCCTTCCCGTAGTCGTCGCCCTGCGCGACGATGGCGGCCTTCACCTTGTCCGCGCCGCCCGCATGCTCCACCGCCCAGTCGAGGGCGCGCATCGCCTCCAGCTTGTAGGACGCGCCGATGGGCGGCGTGTACTGGTGCCGCGCCATCTCCGACGACTGTGACGCGGGGAAGGCGACCACGTTGTCCGCCGTGAGCTTGTCGCGCAGGGGCAGGGTGTTGGGCGTGCCGAAGCTGGTGCCCAGGAACAGCACCTGCTCGTGGAGGTCGCTGTACGCCTGCACCGCGTTCTGCGGGTTGTAGGCGTGGTCGCGCTCCACCAGCTCCACGCGCCAGCCCGGCGGCAACAGCCCCGAGTCCCCCGCGTTCACCTGCCTCGCGAGCAGCCGCTTGCCCGCGGCGAAGGGCTTGCCGATGGCGGCGCCAGGGCCGCTCTCGTCGTTGAGCGCGCCGATGTAGACGACCTTCTTCTCCAGGTCGACACCCTTGTCTGTCTTGATGTCCGACAGGGCGGCGGGACGCGTCTGCGTGCCCTCCGGAGCCGGAGCTTCTTCCTTCTTGCAAGCCATCAAGCAGAGAGCTGTCGCCAGGAGTCCGACCACGAGCCGTTGCATCGCAACCTCCCCGTCAGATTCGTGGCGGCACAGTAACCACACTCGCTCGGAAGAGAAAAGACAGTCACCGGTAATTCGATGGCTGTATTTCGCAGGGCGGAACTTCTCGGCGGCGTGTTTTGACTGTGTTTCGCACGGCGAAATGTCTCGCGCGGATGATGCATCGCGCAAGGCGCGCGGCGCGCAGCCTGGATGTGCTTTGTCAGGAGGAGCGGACGGGGACACGCGGGTGGCCGCGGTCCTCCCAGTCCAGCGAACACGTGGCCCACCCGGGCGTGTGGTTTCCCACCTGGTGGAAAGCCACGTGTCCCGCGCGCGGGGCGCTTCAGTCCAGCGACGACTCCGGCAGCGCGGTCTCCGACGTGACGATGCCATCCGCGTCCGCGTAGAGGTGGTGTCCGGGGCGGAAGGTGACGCCCGCGAAGCGCACCTCCACGTCGCGCTGGCCCTCGTTGCGCTTGAAGCTCTTGAGCGGGTGCGTGCCCAGCGCCTTCACGCCGAGCGCCATGCGGCCCACCTCTTCCGAGTCACGGATGCAGCCGTTCACCACCACGCCCGCCCAGCCGTTCTGCTGCGCGAGCAGCGCCAACTGGTCCCCCACCAGCGCGCAGCGGCGGCTGCCACCGCCATCCACCACGAGCACCCGGCCGTTGCCCTTCTCCTCCAGGGCCTTGCGCACGAGCGAGTTGTCCTCGGGGGCGCGCACGGTGCTGATGGGGCCGGTGAACGTGGTGCGTCCGCCGAAGTCGATGAAGCCGGGCTCGGCGACCTGGAAGTGGGCCGTGCCCGCGTGCGTGTCACACAGGTCCGCCGTCTTGAAGTCCATGGGGCTGCTCTCCTGGGAAGGGTGGCCTCGGGGCCGTCGTCGTCACAGCGCTGTATCACCCCCGTGTCCAGCCCCCGGGACATCGGCATCACGCCGATGTGCGTTCTGGTGTGATTCCCCGGGGATACGTTGACGAAGGGTCAACGCGGGCGGCGGTCGATGGGCCGTAGAAGGGGCGGGCATGGGGGCAGGCTACTCGGAGGGAGGCTCGCCTCGCGGCGCGTGCTATGGAACCCACATGAATCACGCTCACAGCCAGTCCCTGTTCGCCCGCGCGCAGGCGCGCATCCCGGGCGGAGTGAACTCCCCGGTGCGCGCCTTCCGTGGCGTCGGAGGAGACCCCGTCTTCTTCCGCGAGGGCTCGGGCGCCTGGCTCACCGACGTGGACGGCAACCGCTACGTCGACCTGGTGGGGAGCTGGGGGCCGCTCATCCTCGGCCACGCCTACCCGCCCATCGTCGAGGCCATCATCGAGTCGGCCCGTCGCGGCTCGTCGTTCGGCGCGCCGCACGCGGGCGAGGTGGAGTTCGCGGAGCTCATCTGCGCGACGATGCCGGCGGTGGAGATGGTGCGGCTGGTGTCCAGCGGCACCGAGGCCACCGTGGCCGCCATCCGCGTGGCGCGCGGCTTCACCGGCCGCGAGCACATCCTCAAGTTCGAGGGCTGCTTCCACGGCGCCGGAGACCCGTTCCTGGTGAAGGCGGGCAGCGGCGTGGAGACGCTGGGCCTGCCGGACTCGCCGGGCGTGCCGTCGGCGCTGGCGAAGCTCACGCTCACCGCGCCCTTCAACGACCTGGCCGCGGTGGAGCGCATCTTCGAGGAGAAGGGCCAGGACATCGCCTGCGCCATCATCGAGCCGGTGGTGGGCAACATGGGCGTGCTGGTGCCCAAGCAGGGCTATCTGCAGGGCCTGCAGGCGCTGTGTCAGAAGCACGGCGTGCTGCTGGTGCTCGACGAGGTGATGACGGGCTTCCGGCTGGCGCGCGGTGGGGCGCAGGAGCTGTACGGGCTGAAGCCGGACCTGACGACGATGGCGAAGGTGATTGGCGGCGGCATGCCGCTGGGCGCCTACGGGGGCCGCGCGGACATCATGCGCAAGGTGGCGCCGGCGGGGCCGGTGTACCAGTCCGGCACGTTGTCGGGGAACCCGGTGGCGGTGGCGGCGGGGCTGGCGTGCCTCAAGGCGCTGGCGGCGCCGGGGACGTACGCGCGGCTGGAGCAGGTGAGCCGGATGTTGGAGGAGGGCTTCATCGCGGAGGCGAAGGAGGCGGGGGTGCCCGTCACCGTCAACCGCGTGGGCAGCATGCTGACGGTGTTCTTCACCGAGCAGCCGGTGTTCGACTACACGAGCGCGAAGACGTCCGACACGGGGCGCTTCGGTCGCTTCTTCCACGCCATGTTGGATGCGGGCGTGTACCTGCCGCCGAGCCAGTTCGAAGCGGCCTTCGTCTCGCTGGCGATGGGCGAGGCGGAGGTGGCGCACGTGCTGGGAGCGGCGAGAAAGGCCTTCCGCGCGCTTGGCCAGACCGGTTGAGCCTCCGCCCCTGGAGGGGCCTGTTCGTTTCGGTCCCTACACCCTGGTGCGCCGCATCGGCGCCGGAGGGATGGGGGAGGTCTTCCTCGCGCGCGAGGAGGGCCCTCGGCGCGCCTGTGTGGTGAAGAAGGTCCTGCCGCAGTTGATGGAGAGCCCCCAGTTCGTGGGGCGCTTCCGCGACGAGGCCCGGGTGGTGGTGCGGCTGACGCACCCGAACATCGCCCGGGTGTACGCGATGGGCGAGGTGGAGGGGCAGCTCTACCTGTCGATGGAGTACGTGCGCGGCAAGACGCTCAGCCGCCTGTCGTATCGGCTGCGGCAGCTGGCGCGGATGATGCCCTTGGGCATCGTGCTGCACCTGGGCGAGCGGCTGTGTGAGGGATTGGCGTACGCGCACGACGCGACGGACGAGGAAGGGCATCCGTTGCACCTGGTGCACCGGGACTTGTCTCCGGCGAACGTGTGCATCAGCTACGCGGGCGAGGTGAAGATCATCGACTTCGGCGCGGCGCAGTCCACGCTGAAGGAGCAGCAGACGGCGCCCCGGGTGGTGATTGGGAACCTGACGTACATGTCGCCGGAGCAGGCGCGCAAGCGCTTCGTGGACCGGCGCGCGGACGTGTACGCGGTGGGCGTGTTGCTGTGGGAGCTGTTCGCGTGGAAGCCGCTGTCGCAGCGGGGAGACCCGGTGGAGCGGTGGCGGCGCGCGGCGTATCCGCAGTGGGAGCCGGCGGGGAAGCATCGGGAGGGGCTGCCGTCGAGCATCGAGGCGTTCCTGGCGAAGGCGCTGACGTCGGAGCCGGCGCAGCGCTTCCCGGACGCGGCGGCGATGGGCGCGGAGCTGGCGCGCTTGAAGGCGAAGCTTGCGCCCGGGGTGGGGGACGCGGAGCTGGGGAAGTTGTTGGCGCTGGTCTTCCCGCGGGAGAAGAAGGCGGAGGAGACGCTGCTCGAGGAGCTGCTGCGCGAGGAGGCGAAGCGCACGAACACCGAGCCGCAGCTCGTGGCCACGCTGGCGCCGCCGACGGCGCTCGCGTTCGAGCACAACGCCATCTACACGCCGGATGACTTCGTCCCGTCCGAGCGCGTCCAGGTGGGCCCCGCGCCGACGGCCGAGGACGAGACGATTCGTGAGCGGGGTGGGGGCGCGAGGCCCGGCGGCGACGAGACGATTCGTGAGCGGGATGGGCGCACGGGTCTCGGCGAGGACGAGCCGACGCACGCGATGGGCAGGCCCGGGCGCGGAGACGAAGCCCCGACGCTTCGGAGCGGGCGCACGGGGCAGGTCAGCGGTTCAGCCGCGGGCCCCGGCGATGACGAGCCGACGCATGCGATGGGCAGGCCCGGGCGCGCGGATGAGCTGCCCACGCTTCGGGGCGGACGAACGGGCGCGGGTGATATCGGGCCGTCGCGTGTCGGCGGTTCAGCCGCGGGCCTCGGCGATGATGAGGCGACGCACGCGAGTGGTCGGCCTGGGCTCCAAGATGACGTCCGTCTGCCTCGTGGTGGCAGTGCGGCGTCTGGCGATGATGAGCCGACGCGCGCGAGCGGCAGGCCGGGACGCGGAGATGAAGTCCCCACGCTACGTGGAGGCGCTGCGGCGCCTGGTGATGATGAGCCGACACGCGCGAGCGGCAGGCCGAGGCTCGGCCATGAAGTCCCCACGCTTCGCGGTGGGAGCGCTGGCTCAGAGAGAGATGCGCCGACGCACGCGGCGAGAAAGCCCGGGCTCGGAGATGACGTCTCCACGCTTCGTGGTGGGGGCGCTGCCTCGACTGACGATGAGCCGACGCACGCGGCGAGAAAGCCCGGGCTCGGAGATGACCTCCCCACGCTTCGTGGTGGGAGCGCGACCCCAAGTGATGCGGAGCTGATGCATGCGCGCGGGAGCCCACGGCTCGGAGACGAAGTCCCGACGCTTCGTGGTGGGAGCGCGGGGCCGGGCGATGATGAGCCGACGCATGCGGTTGGCGGACCCGGTCGCGGAGTCGACGAGCCGACTCCCACGCAGGGTGCTCGAGGTCCTGGCGACGATGAACCGACGCGAACGGAGGTCGACGGACGCCGCTTGGGTCACCCGGGGGCGGACACCGAGGCCGCTCGTGGTATGGGGCCGCAGGGCGCGATGCGAAGCCCGGTCATCCCCACGTCGAGCCGTCCGGAGCCGGCGCACGAAGAGGGCTGGCGACTCGCCGACGAGGACGAGCCCACCGCTGTCGCCGTGCCTCCGCGTGTGGTGGCGGCCGACCCCTCCATCACGCTCCCGCTCGATATCGAGGCCATCGAGTCGCGGACCGCGCAATACGGCGTCGACACCGGAGCGCCGCGAGCCGCGCCTAAAACCAATATCGAAGCCACCGAGGCGCTCGAGGCCGCGAAGGTCCTGGTGGCCATCGAGAAGCAGGTCCACGCCGCGCGGGCCAGCGCCCCCAGGTCCGAGGACACCGTGACTCCCGCCATGCCGAGCCCCCACCCCAGGCGCGCGCCCCGGGAGACACAGGTGGGCTTCGGCATCGACATCTCCCAGACGGTGGCCACCCAGGCCATCGAGGCCCGTCGGTTGGAGCTGGTCCGCGCCATCACCGGAGAGGACGAGGCGCCCGTGGTCGAACCCGAGCGCCCATCCGGGCGCTGGCTCCAGGCGCCTCGACTCGGGCTCGCCCTGGCGCTGTTCGTTGGCGCGGCCCTGGTAGGCCTGTTCGTGGTCTGGCTGACGGTGTGGCGGTAGGTCCCGCTCAGTCCGTCACCGCCATCCGGTAGCTGAAGCCCAGGCTCACCGTGGCCGTGGAGATCCAATTGCTGGTGAACCCGTCTCCGAACTCGTCGTCATTGTCATCGGACACGCCGCGCGCGCCGCCGCCCAGGTAGCGCAGGTTGAGGAAGGCCTCCAGCTGCGGCGTCACCCGAATCCCACCGCGCACCGACGCATCCAGCAGCGCGCCCGTGGTGTCGGAGTTGTCATCCCCGTTGATGAGGGCCGTGGGCGCATAGCTCCCATCCGCCTCCAATCCCAGCCACCACCGCTCGCTCAGCGCCCACTTCCCGCGCACCTTGAGCAATGGCACCGGCCCCACGTCGCGAGTCGCCCGCCGCAGCGTCCCATCCGCCGACGTGAAGACGAAGTTCGCGTTGCGCAGCTGCAATGAGACACCCACGGCCAGCTCGTCCTCGGAGACCCCGAGCAGGTCGAACAGGTAGCTGGCCCGATAGAAGGGGAAGCTGTAGCGCACGTTCAGCGGAGTCCCCTCGGGGAAGGTGAGCGCGTCGATGCGCACGTCGCGGCGCAGCACCACGTCCGTGTCGAACAACAGCGGCTGCACCAGGAACCCCACCGTGTGTCGCTTGCCGAGCGTCAGCTCCGCCGACAGGCGCACGAAGGTGTAGAGGTTGTCCTGTCCGCCATCCTCCGTGTAGCGGAACAGCGTCCCATCCCGCCCCTGGCGCAGGCTGTGCGAGAGCACGTCGAGGAAGCCCAGCTCACCCACGAACCGCAGGGACGTGCGCGGCTCCGCACGCGCGGGGATGCTCCCGCAGCACAGCAACACGACCAGGACGCCGACAGGACGGAGCATGGACCTTCCTTCTCGAGGAATCACGGGACGGCGAGCAGTGGACGCGAGGACGCGGGTGCCTCCAGCGGCAGGTAGAGCCGGAAGCACGTGCCGGTTCCCGGCTGCGAGTCCAGGGTGAGGTGACCCTGGTGCGACTCGATGATGCGCTTCACCACGGCGAGCCCCAGCCCCGTGCCCTTGGCCTTGGTGGTGAAGAAGGGCTCGAAGATGCGCGCGCGCACCTCGGCGGTGATTCCCGGGCCGGTGTCGCTGAACTCCACCATCACCTCGGGCGAGCCGGCCGCCCTGCGCACCGCTGCTCGCAGGCGTCCACCCTGGGGCATGGCCTGCATGGCGTTGATGGCCAGGTTGAGGAAGGCCTGTCGCATCATCCGCTCGTCCACCGTCACCGGCGGCACGTCCTCCTCCAAATCCAGCTCCACCCGCACGGCGCCAGGAGACTCCGCGAGCGCCCCGCGCACCGCGTCCTCCACCAGCGGCGCCAGGGGCACCGGATGTGGATGGGGCGCGGGCGGCCGCGCGAAGGTGAGCAGGTCCGCGACGATGCGGTTGAGCCGGTCGGCCTCCTCCGCGACGATGTCCACCAGCGGCTCGGCGGGGCTGTCCGGCCCGAGGATGCGCCGGATGGAGGCCACCGAGTTGAAGATGGCGCCCAGCGGGTTGCGCACCTCGTGGGCCACCACCGCGGACAGCTCGCCCAGGGCCGCCAATCGCTCACGGCGCACGAGCTGCTCCTGCGTCCGGGCCAGCTCCACGTAGCTGTCCTTCAGGTCCTCCACCAGCCGGGCGCCCTCGAGCGCCAGCGCGAGCTGGTTGGCGATGGCGCTCGCGCGCTCCACCTCCGCGGGCGTGAAGCGCCGGGTGCGCCGGGTCTCCGACGCGACCATCACCCCCACGGGCCGCTCGCGCACCACTAGCGGCAGTATCAGGAAGGATTGCGCGGAGGCGCTCTCGCGCAAGTCCTGGTCCACCCGGACGTCGGTGATGGCCTCCTCCACCATGAGCAGCTCGCGCGTCAGATAGGCCAGCCCCGTCGCGGAGCTGTCCGGCGCGCGCGCGGGCAGACACCGCCCGAGCAGCTCCGGGTGGCTGCCGCTCACCGCGCGTACCTCCAGCCACTCACCCGAGGGGTCCGGCATCAGCACGTATGCATCCGGTGTGTCGATGATGCGCGCCAGGCTGGTGACGCCCGTGGCGAGCAGCTTGTCGAGCTCCAGCGTGGTGGCCAGCGCGCGCGCCACCTCGTGCAGCAGCGCCATGTCCTCCGCGCGCCCGCGCAGCTCCTGCAACAGGCGATGCGTCTCGATGGCCGCGGCGAAGTGCGTGCCCATGGCCTGGAGCGTCTCCAGCTCCAGCGGCGTGAGCGTCCTCGGCTCCCGGAACAGGACGCTCAGCGTGCCCACGCCGCGCGAGCGCACGCGCAGCGCGATGATGACCACGGTGTGGAAGCCGCGCTGCTGCAAATCCTCACGCAGCCCGTCCGGGCACTCGCGTGTCTCCAGCACCCGGGGCGCGCCCTCCTGCTGCGCCTGCGTGCACAGCCCGCCCGCGAGCCACAGCCGCGCGAAGCGCTCCGTGTCCGCCTCCTCCAGGTCCATCCCGCGCGCGTACGTCACCTCCATCCCGTGGTCCTGCGGCAGCAGGATGGTCACCGCGTCACAGGCGACCAGCCCGACAATCTCCTCCGTGCCCGGGCCGAAGAACGCGCGAGGGTGGGGCGCCGACGCCGCCTCCGACGCCAGTCGGTTGAGCGCCGCCAGCGCGTTGTTCTGCGCGGACAGTCGGGAGATGGTGAGCGCCGCGTCGAGCGCCGCGGACACCTGCGCGCCAAACAGCCGCACCGGCGCGAGCTCCTCCTCGCGCAGCCAGTCCCCCGCCAGGGCCAGCATCGCCCGGGGACGTCCCTCCACGTCGATGCGCACCGCGACGGTGTGGGACGTGCTCGCCCGCGACAGGACGCCGCGAGCCTCCTCCGCCAGCGCGCCCTCCAGGAAGTGGCCGACCTCCACCGACAAGTCCTCGGAGTACGCCGAGCCCTCCTTCCATGCCCGGGCCAGCATCGTCGGCCAGCGCCCCACCACGTCCCGCACCCACCTGCCGCTCAGCTGCCGCGCGTCCGGCGGAACCAACGGGATGGGGACATAGGTCTGTCCCAGCCGGACGCCCTCGCCCTCGGGAGACAGCCACGCGAAGGCGAACCCCAGCTCCTCCAGCCCGGAGAACATCCGCCGCAGCACCTCGCCCTCGGTGCGCAGCGAGGGGAGCCCCGCGCCCAGCTCCGCCAGTCGTTGCAGCACGCCCCTGCGCTGACTGCGGGACGTGACGTCGCGGACCAGCGCCACCCAGTCCGGGCCGCTCGGGATGAGGGTCATCTCCACCTGTCGTTCTCCGGTGGCCGTGCGCAGCGCGGCCTCATAGGTGCTGGGGACCGATTCGCCGCGGAGCCTGCGGGACTGGCGCTCGGTGACCTCCATCACGCTCGACTCCGTCAGGAGGAGCGTCGCCGGGCGGCCCACCAGCGTCTCGCGCGGGTGCCCCACCAACATGCCCAGCGCGTCATTCACATACACGAAGCAGCGCTCGCGGATGACGCAAACGCCCACGGACATCTCGTCGAAGGAGCCATAGGGGGCCCCGCCCCGGAGGGATGGATTCACGGCACCCACGACTCTTCCACCGCGTGCAAGCGTCGAGAAGTGCACCCGCCCGCGCTTCGATGACCAGACCACAGACGCGGCCAACGACTCGCGGTTTCCCCTTACATCCAACGTCTGTCAGGACATATCCAGCCGCCTGGACCGTCCTTGGATGGATGCAAGGGAATGCGGGCGGGCCGCCCTCCCGCAGCCACACCCGCAAGTCATTGAGGTCGAGGCCCGCCCGTGCTCCCAACGGGCAGGCTCCCGGGAACGTCCGGCGTCCGGCTCAGGCCGACGCGCCCGGCACCGCCTCGGCGGCGCGGTGGTGGACCTTCTCGTACAGGCCGATGAGCTCCGCCTGCCCCAGGATGTGCCCCTCCATGGCCTTGAGCAGGTCCCGGCGGGTGGGCCGCCCCAGGTTCGGCAGCACCAGGTCCAGCGCGTACAGCTTGAAGTAGTAGCGGTGCCGGCCCACGGGCGGCATGGGGCCGCCGTAGGCCTGGTGGCCGAAGTCGTTCAGGCCCACGCGAATCCCCGGCGGCATCGTGTCCAGCTGGGCGCCCTCGGGCAGCTCCCGGGCGCCAGGGGGGATGTTGTAGAGCACCTGGTGGCAGAAGACGCGCTGGGGCCGTTGGGGGTCCGGCGCGTCCGGGTCCTCGACGATGAGCGCCAGGCTCTTGGTCCCCGCGGGCGGGTTCTCCCAGCGCAGGGGTGGGGCGATGTCCTCTCCCTCGCCGGTGAAGGCGATGGGGATGAGGTCCCCGTCGTTGAAGCGGGGGGACGACAGCACGAGGGGCTTGGGCATGGAGTCCTCCTGAAGTGGGCCAGGAGCAAGCTGGCGATGCGCCCACCCCGGCGCGGAGGGGCGACACCCCAGCCGCTGGAGCGCCGGGCACCAGGGGGACGAAGCGGCCGGGCCCTCGGTGTACCCCGGGGAGTCCTGCCTGCCCGCGCTGGAGGTGATAGCTGCGCTTGCGGCTCCCTCAACCCCCGCTGGGGGTGGCCCCTCCAGTGAGCTTGTACCGGTTGCACCTGTCGCGCATTCGGTGTTAAGCGGCGCCCGCGTGTGAAGGGGTTGGATCGGGTGGCATGGAAATCCGAGGGTTTCCCAGGGTTTGGGGAGGCGTCCGAATGGCGGCGAAGGAACCCCGGGAGCAGTCGGATGGGAGCGAGCTGGGGACCACGGCTCGCCAGATGAGGGCGGCGCAGCCCTACATCAACGCGGTGTGGAAGCTGGTGGGCGGGGCGGTGGTGGGGGTGCTGGGAGGCTACTGGCTGGACCGGAAGCTGGGGTCGGGGCCGTGGTTGCTGGTGGGGTTGAGCTTCCTGGGTATCTGCGTGGGCTTCTACGGATTCCTCCGGGAGATGGCCCGACTGGGGAAGCGCAAGTGACGGGGCAGGACGGCGAGGAGAAGGACCCGTTCAAGTCCCACGCGGGGCTGGCGGCCGGGGTGATGGTGGTGGGCGTGGCGGTGGGTGGGCTGCTCCCGACGGTGGTGGAGGACCGGGTGTCGGCGTTGTGGGGTGTGGGGCTGGCGTCGGTGACGGGCGTGGTGGCGCTGCTGCTCAAGCGGCGGGCGATGAAGCAGGACCTCAAGGCGGCGTTGAAGGTGGTCGGGGTGGTGTTCGGCCTGAGGATGGTGGCGGTGGTGGCGGGGCTCTTGGGGATGGTGTCGCGAGGAATGCAGCCGGTGCCGTTCATCGCCGGCTTCTTCGGGGTCTACTTCGCGCTGCAATGGATTGAAGTCAGCTACGTGATGGCCGCGTCGAAAAGCGCGGCGGGCGGAGACGAGTGATGCGCAAGGCAATGGTGCTGTTCGCCAGTCTGTTCGTGGCCACCGCGTGGGCCGCCGGGTCGGAAGGCCACGGCGAGGGGCACGAGCCGAGTGTGCCGGAGTACATCCTCCACCACGTCTCGGACACGAACGACTTCGAGCTCGAGGTCCCGCTCAGCAAGCCCATCCACCTGGGCGCGATTCCGCCCATCCGCATCGGCAGCTGCGAGCCGGTGATGACGGACCACGGGCTGGTGGCCCCCTCCGGTTGGGACGGGCTGGCCAAGGGCTGCCTGGACCTGTCCATCACCAAGCACACGGTGATGATGTGGCTGGCGGCGCTGCTGCTCTTGGGCTCCATGCTGGTGTGGAGCAACCGCGACAAGACCAAGCTGGTGCCGCGCGGCGCGGGCGCCAACCTCATCGAGATGCTGGTCCTCTTCGTCCGGGACGAGATGGCCATCAAGAACATCGGTAAGGAGGACGGCCCGCGCTACGTGCCTTATCTCCTGACCGCGTTCTTCTTCATCCTCTTCATGAACCTGCTGGGCCTGGTGCCCTGGATGGCGACGGCGACGGGCAACCTGGCCGTCACGGCGGGCCTGGCCATCTGCACGTTCCTGGTGACGCAGGCGGCGGGCATCCGCGCGGCGGGCCTGGGCGGCTACCTGAAGCACCTGACGGGCGGCGTGCACTGGCTCTTGTGGCCCATCATGATTCCGGTCGAAATCCTGGGCCTGTTCACCAAGCCCTTCGCCCTCACGATGCGTCTGTTCGCCAACATGCTGGCGGGCCACATCGTCCTCTTCTTCCTCATCGGCCTCATCTTCATCCTGGGCCACCCCGCGGTCGCGGTGGTGAGCGTGCCGTTCGCGTTCGCCATCTACCTGCTGGAGCTGTTCGTGGCCTTCGTGCAGGCCTACGTGTTCACGCTGCTGTCGGCGCTGTTCATCGGCATGGCGGTGGCGACGGGCCACCACCACGACGAGCACGGCCACGCGGACGACCACGGCCACGGGCACTCGGAGCTGGGCCCCAGCCACGACCACGGCAAGGCGCACGCCTGAGACACGTTAGCGGGGCGCCGGCAGTCGGGCGCTCCGGTCGGAGACCTGGCGATTCGAAAGGTCGCCAGAGGTAGTCCTGAAGGGCATCACGACCCCCCCACAAGCGGGTCCTTCGCTACGAAAAGAGAAGCACCGCCATGACCAACCTCGCTCTTGCCTTCCTCGCCGCCGGCCTCGGTGCCGGTCTCTCCATCATCGGCGCCGCCCTCGGCATCGGTAAGCTCGCCGCCGCCGCCATGGACGCGACGGGCCGTCAGCCCGCCGCCGGTGGCGACATCCGCACCACGATGATCATCGCCGCGGCCCTCATCGAAGGCGCCACGCTGTTCGCGCTGGTCGTTTGCGTGCTTCTGGCCACCAAGGCTTAAGGCCGCTTCGCAGGAAGCCTGGAACGCGCCGGCGCTCGCGACTTCGCGGGGGCCGGTGCTTCCCGGTGGTAGAACCCTCGAGATTTTCGCCGTCTGACTGACTCCCTCACGCCGGACACGCCGCCATGTTCCTGCCCTCCGTCCTCGCCGCCAGCAACCTCGTGAGCGTCCAGCCGGGCCTCATCTTCTGGACCCTCGTCACCTTCGTCATCGTCTTCTTCGTCCTGAAGTCGAAGGCGTGGGGCCCCATCCTGCAGCTGGTCGAGGAGCGTGAGAAGCAGATCTCCGCCGCCGTGGAGAGCGCCAAGCGTGAGCGCGCCGAGGCGGAGAAGCTCTTGGCCGACCAGAAGACGGCCATCGCCGAGGCCCGCCGTCAGGCCGCCGAGGAGACGCGCCGCAACCAGCAGGAGATGGAGAAGTTCCGCGAGGAGCTGATGGCCAAGAGCCGCAAGGAGGCGGAGGAGCTGAAGCTGTCCGCGCGTCGGGAGATCGACGAGCAGAAGACCAAGGCCATCGCCGAGGTGCGCTCCATGGCCGTGGACCTGGCGATGGAAGTGGCCGGCAAGCTCATCAACGAGCGCATGGACGACAGCAAGCACCGCGCGCTGGCCGAGCAGTTCGTGCAGGGCCTCCCCCTGAGCGGCACCGGCAACGCCGGCGTTCGCCGGTCGGCCTAGTTCGGGGAAGCGCGCCCACAGGCGCGCTTGTTCCAGGGAAACACCATGGCGCTATCCATCGGCATCGTCGGGCTGCCCAACGTGGGCAAGTCCACCCTGTTCAACGCGTTGTCGGCCGCGGGTGCGCAGGCGGCTAACTACCCGTTCTGCACCATCGAGCCCAACGTGGGCGTGGTGCCGGTGCCGGATGAGCGCCTGGACAAGCTTTCCGAGCTCATCAAGCCGCTGAAGAAGATCCCCACGTCGCTGGAGTTCGTGGACATCGCGGGCCTGGTGCGCGGCGCCTCCAAGGGCGAGGGCCTGGGCAACCAGTTCCTGGGCAACATCCGGCAGGTGGACGCGGTGCTGCACGTGCTGCGCTGCTTCGAGGACGACAACGTCACCCACGTCGAGGGCGGGGTGAATCCGGTGAGGGACCGGGACGTGGTCGACACGGAGCTGTGCCTGAAGGACCTGGAGACGGTGGACAAGCGCCGCGAGCGCACCCAGAAGAACACGAAGATGGGTGGCAAGGCGGGCGAGGAGGCCAAGGCGGAGATGGCGCTCCTGGACCGCGTGAAGGCGGGGCTGGATAACGGCGTCACGGTTCGCGCGCAGAAGCTGACGGAGGAGGAGAAGGCGGTCATCCACGACCTGTTCCTCCTGACGGACAAGCCGGTGCTGTACGTGGCGAACATCGGGGAAGGGGAGATTGGGAAGGAGGACGCCAACAAGCACGTCGCGGCGGTGAAGGAGATGGCCGCGAAGGAGGGCTTCGAGGTGGTGGTGTTGGCGGCGGCGCTGGAGTCGGAGATTCAGCAGTTGCCCGAGGCCGAGCGTCCGGGCTTCCTGGAGAGCGCGGGGCTGAAGGAGCCGGGTCTGCACAAGGTGGTGCGGGCGGGCTACAAGCTTCTGGGCCTGTGGACGTACTTCACGGTGGGCGAGCAGGAGTGCCGCGCGTGGACCATCCACCAGGGCTACAAGGCGCCGCAGGCGGCGGGCGTCATCCACTCGGACTTCGAGCGCGGCTTCATCAAGGCCGAGGTGATGCGCTGGGAGGACCTGGTGAAGCTGGGCAGTGAGTCCGCGGTGAAGGAGAAGGGGCTCCTGCGGATGGAGGGCAAGGAGTACGTCGTGCAGGACGGTGACTGCATGCACTTCCGCTTCAACGTGTGACGGTGGCGGCCCTGTGGGGCCGCGAGCCGGATGTACCGCGCGGGCGCGTTCTGGAGGGCCTTGGGGCCGTCTGGGAGCGCCCGCGAGGCGTTTGTGGGGTCAGAGGGTGATGCGGGGGCCGCGCACGGCGGTGAAGACCCAGAGGCCCAGGCCGACGAGGGCGATGAGGGTGGTGAAGATGGCGGCGCGCCGGGCCTGGGGGGCGGTGTCCGTCTGGCGGGAGGCGTAGAGCCACATGCCGCCCACGCGGAGGACGAAGAAGAGGGTGATGAGGATGCCGCCGACCACGGGCCAGCCCGAGGGGCGGGACAGGAGCACGCCCCAGGAGGCGAGGAAGGCGATGTTGCCCAAGAGGGCGGCGACGGCGAAGCGCGGGTAGGTGCGTCGAGGGTCCACGGGGACAGTGTCTACCGTGGAGGCCTTCCGGCCAACCCGGGAGTGAGTGGGTTGGCCGGAAGGTGACATCGCTATGGGCAGACCCGCAAACTCAATCTCCGAACTATTACACTCTAGTGAAGATGAGCCTGCAGTCTTTCAATGGTGTTGCACTGAAGTGGTAAGCAGGAACTCAGGACGGCCTCTCTCTCGACAAGGCTTCAAGACCTCCACATCAGCTCCCTTCCATGAATGCAAATCGGACCTGTACTTGAAGTTGTATAGTCCGTGAGTGCGGATTGAAGTTAGTCTACTCGACTGGCTATCGGACCACATACGTTTCTGTATGGCCCTCCTGTGGCTAAGTGAATCGCCCCGTAGGTGCAATTGCTTGTGTCGCAGTAGCAGACATGCGCAGTCGGACAATCTCTGTCCGAGTCACAGTGGAGGTATGCTGCCTCGTCGCCAAACCCGATTGTGTGGCAGGAGTTGCTGGAAAGCCCAGTCGAGCATCGCACGAACTCCATTCTTGGTCTGGAAGTGCAAGTTGCCAAGGAAAGGAATATTAATACAGGAAGGGTGAGCCATGCTTTTTTGGGTGTCGGAATTGGATTGGAGCTATTTCTTGATGTCATGCTCGTGTCGCCTGTGTCCTTCAGGTCTGAGTTGATTCTCAATGGAGAGAGAGACTTCCTTGATCCAGTAGTCGTTCGTGAAGCCGAGCCTGTTTGCCCAGGCGTGCCCCAATTCGTGGAGCAGGAGCATGTGGTACGGCATGCCAACACCAAGATGCTTTCTGATGTCCTGATGAGTCTTGTTGGTGTGCGCTCGATCAATCTGAATTACCGAGCACTGGTCATTGATTCTCCTTGTTCGGCCAGAGCTCTCGCTTAGGATGTTTGCCATCTCTAGGCGCACCAGGTAGTTGGATTTTTCGAGTAGGCTTATGAATTCAGACGTTCGCGGGTCACTTCTGAGGGTGTTTAGATGGTGAATTAGAAAAGGATCGGAGACTTCGATTACTAGTCCTGTGCGGTCAAAGTAGTAAAGAGGGTTGTGGGCGCCATAGGCGTAAACTGGAAGATGGGTTGGGTGACTAAGGAGTAGTGGCTCGGAACTTAGATAGCCGCCAATTGCGGGGTCGTAATATCGGTTCCAGTTTTCGAAGAGGTCGGTTTCGGCATCGTGGTACTGCCCTGGAAACCGCAGTGGAGTCCAGAATGGCGTCGCCCCCGACTGGAACCGCTGATACTCGTAGCCCTCCAGTGTGGCTCCATTGGACAAGCCACACTTGATGTTGCAAGGGGCTTGGTTCAGGTCACACGTTCCACAGATGGACGGATGTGCATCCGAGGAAAACTGTACGCGAAGCTGTGGCGTAGACGGTTGCGCCCAATGGCTCCAGACCCGTCCGCTCGCAGGTTGGGAAATGGCTGGGCCCTGAGGCAAGCCAGTGCCAACGTCTTCGAGGGTGACCGTGTCCGCACTGTCCTTGATGTCGACTTCCCCGAAGAGGGCGCGGAACCGTGTGCTGACCAGAGAACTGGTCGTTGCCTGTGAGAACGTTGCGAGGGCGGAGTTCGTGCTCGGAAGGTACGGATGTGATGTCTCGGCGGGTTGGGTGACCCGGTTTACGTACCCGAAAGGGTCGTAGTCCGCCGCGCCAGAGACCTTGCCGGAGGCGTCCAGCATCACCAGTGTCTTGCCCATCATGTCGGTGACGGGGAAGTAGACTCCGCAAGCCGCTTCCTCGCCATTGCGCGCGCAGTCGATGGCGGACCCGGTCTCCCGGTTCATCTGTGGGGACAGTTTCCCGCGCACGACCATGACAGGCCGTTGTCCGAGCCAGACATAGGTGTCGTCTACGTAGTGGTCGTAGCCTCCGCTGGGAGGAATCGCGCTGGGATTCCCACGGTCGATGAGAAGCCGGTTCGAGATGTCGTGGAAGAACTCATCTTCCGCCGTGCTCGGATACCGCTTGAGTCGGCGCCGGTTCAGTGCATCGTAGAAATACTCATAAGTACTTCCGTTGACCTGAACGGAGCGGAAGACCGTCTCGTTGCCGCCATTGGCGGAAGGTCCCGAGCTGAACTCCACCTGATGGCTGGGAGTCCCGCTCAATGGCCCCCAGCGCTTCACCGTCACTCGGCCGTCCGCATCGTGGGTGTACCCGAGGTGCAAGGCCGACGAAGTGCCAGGGCCGGTCCGAGTGCTCAGCCTGTCCACGAATGCGCCCGTCCCGTGCGCCAGCGAGAGCGTCTGTCCGTCTACCTCTTCTGTCAGGCGGTTCCCGCGTCCGTCATAGGTGTAGCCGCGCGAGCTGAACGATCCACCTGTCGCCGCGAAGTTCCCGGTTGGGCGCGTCGCGCTGGTGAGCCTCAGGAGCCCATCGTAGGTGAACTGCTCCGTCACGGGCGTCGTCGCTCCCAGGAGGCACGTGTCCGTCCGCACGATCTGGTCGGCCTTCCACGTGTAGAACCTCTTGTAGAGGTTTCCTGACCCTTGATTCAGCGCCAAGGAACCCGTGGAGACAAAGAGACTCCGAACCCGACCACTGAGATCCCAGGTGCCCGGCCATCCCCCCGCGGTAACTGCGCACGAGTCAGGCGCTGTTTCCGTGCTGGAACTGTAGGAGTAGTCGACGGACACCGGCTCCGAGGAAGACGGCGCGTTGATCTGGTACCCGCGCACATCTCCATAGGGCTCCCATTCGATGTTCGAGATGGACGCCAGCAGCGTCCAGGCCGAGCCGGACCACCGCTCCAATCGGATGCCACTCACTCGGTCAGACGAGATGGATGTGCTCTCGTGAAGCCGGTATTGATAGATGGCCCTGTGCCCATAGGGATACTCGATCGAGGTCAAGTCTCCCGCCGCCGAGTAGCCATAGGTCGTGTGAAGCGTGTTGCCCGGATTGTCGACCGGGCAGGTGAACGTATTCGTGGAACTCCTGCGGGCGCGGATTTCGCGTGTCACACGTCCATGAGCATCGTACGAGTACCAGGTCTGCCCGAAGGAGTCATTCCGGAAGCGCAAGCGTCCCTGGGTGTTCTGGGGCTGAGGGCAGCTTACGTCTGGTGCTTCGCTCGCATCATAGCCCAGCGTGTAGAGCACCTCGGTGGTGGCGTTCACTCCGGTGACGATACGCGCGGAGGACAGCGGTCTCCCCATGGAGTCATAGGCATAGGAGAGGTACTCCATGCCGAGAGCCATCTGAGGAGTCTGCTTGGCGCGAAGCTGCCCCATGGCGTCATAGCTGAAACGCGTCTTGCCGCTACCTCCCAACCAGGGCAGGGCGACTTCGATGATGTTTCCAAAGTCGTCGTACTGGTAGAGAGATTCCGGTTGTGTGCAGGCCGAGCAGTCATCCACGGCGCCGGTGGCCCCAGGGCATCCCGTACGCACTGAACGGACATTGCCTTGGCCGTCGTAGGAGAAGCAGGCACGAACTCCATCGGTGCGAGCGCCGATGTTCGGGTACTGCTCGGTTCCTGTCAGCCGGTTGGCCCGGTCATAGCTGAACGCCATGCAAAGTGGCGAAACGGGCCGGCCATCTGTCCCAAGGCCGTTGCACAGGACAGGTGGATTCGCATACGGCGCTCCTGCTGCCATGAGGCGTTGAGCGCCATCAAAAAGCTGAGGCCTCTCATAGTGGCTGAACCGAGCGTCGATGGTTCCTCCGATACGTGTATAGGCCGGCATTCCATCGAGATTGGCCTGTGAGTACTGCGCACGTCGCTCGATGACCTGGCCTCCATATCTGACAAGGTGGGTTGTCTCTCGATTGAGCCCGTCGCCACCTTTGCTGTACCTGATGGATTCATATGGGATTCCGCCAATGAACGGGAGTTTGCTGCGACTGCGCAATCCGTCGTACCAAGTCCCAGTGCAACTATTGGTCGCACCCATGTTATCGCGGTAGCAGAAGAGTTCATAGTCTCCTCGTGGTGACTGTACGAGAGTCAGGGCACCGTTGTCGTAGGTATAGTTCCAGGTGGCTCCCTGCGTCGTGATGGATGCGACGCGGTCTTGGTCGTAGGTGTAGCTGGTTTCAACTCCATTGGGGTCGACGACGAGCTGGGGTTGGCCCCAGAGATTGTAGTTGGAGTAGGTGGTCTCGAGACTCGCTTGTCCTGTGCACGAGGTGCTCCCTGTCGTTGACGGGAACCGCACGGACTTGTGGAGTCGATGTGCATTGTTGCCAGGAGCGTTGGCTGGCCAGTAGTGATGCTGGGTGACAGGGACTTGAGTGTTCAGGGTCGCTGAGCAGGTGGTCGCGGTCGGCCCGTCGACCCAGCAGGGCCCGTGAATCTCAAGGACACGGCCCAGGGGGTCATCCGCTGTAGAGCCTGTGCATGCGTGCCTGGTCAGGTAGAAAGTGCCGACATGCCGCAGGACAGGGCTTGTGTCCCAGGTGGTCCCGTCCAGTCTCCGGGTGTATCCGCTGCGAATCGTGGACATCAACCGGTTCGAGACAGGGTCGTGCGCGTACCGGGTGACTGTTTCGCCCGACATGGAGAGGACGGAGTCCTTTCGCTCCTCGGACAGTAGACGTTCACCGACCACCAGGCTCGTGCCCGCAGTAGCCGTCGTGTAGTCGTAGCTGACCGACTCCAAGGCACTTCCGCCGTCCCGGTCCTCCGCGCCGATGTGGACACGTTTCAGGTCCGGATACCCGCCAACACCGCCATCCGGGGGCCCGTCCCATTCCCGAACCGTCCAGCTGCCCTCGAAGTCTTTTTCGGCGAGGCTGACGGCGATTCCATTCCCGAACTGATGCCAGAGATACTCTTGGGTCTGAGTGCAACCCGAATGGAGACACGCACGGCTGACCTTTCGCACACGCCAAGCCTGTGCGAATGAAGTCTTCTCCAAGTCGTACGAGTAGGGATAGGCACTCAGGGAACTTAGGAGGAACCCATTGCCCGAGTAGCCAAAGTGTTGCGCCGTCTCGGTCTTGCGCCTCACGCAGAATGGAGAGGACGTGATTTCGCAGGGGAGCGACAGCGAATAGAGGGAGCTGAAGTAGACACTGCCGCTGCCTCCGTTCTTGGCTCTTCGAATGGAGGAATCCTGTCTGACTCTGCCTTCCTGGTTCAAATGGGTCGTGATCAGCTCTCCATCTTCTCGGAGGGTCCACTGGCCATTGCCGGTCTGCAGGTTGGGATAGGTATAGCTTTCGGTGGCTTTCCTGTCGTGATGAACCGGGGAACTCTCGATGAGGCCCGCCATCTCAATCCCACTCCCATTCTTGAGATAGTTGTACGAGATGATGGGAGTGGGTTGTGAAGAGCCCTGGACCGAGTCGACGAGGACCTGCTTCAAGACGCACTGGAGGGGGTGGTGGGCGTCAGTGCTTGAGATCAGCTTGTACTCGAACCGCAGCCGGGTCCCTTCTGCGCTCTCTACGGAGGCTAGATACGGTACGCCACTGTTGGCCCCGGTGCTGAGTCCAGGACAGGTGATGCCCGTGGGAGGAGCGTAGGTCAGTGTCGCGAGTACTCGAGGCTGCCCAGAGGGGGTCAGTTGCTGTGCATCCTCGATGCGAGTCAGGAAGTAGCGAGTGTCACCCGTCGTACTGCCGCTCGGTTGCCAGATGTCCGCGTAGATGAATCGACCGACTCCTGGCTGATGCAAGACGAAATAGCCGCTGGATGGCCCCGTGCTCTCCCACAGAAGTCGCCCCTGGGTTTCTCCTGAAAGAGGTGCCGGGTGCGCGAGGCAGGAAGTTGGCGAGCGTTGGCAGCCAAGGAACTCCAGCAACCTTCCACTGCCTTCTCGGATGTGCCAGCGCTCTGCCGAAGCGGAGGTCGCCTGTGGATAGACGAAGCTATAGAAGTTGTGCCACCAGTGGAGCGAGTTCGGGTGCGCAGGCGAATTGCCAAACGGAGTAGGGATGGTGGCACCGGAGGAGGTGACGAGGCTCTTCTCCAAGGCCCATCTTCCCTCGTTCGTGACATAGCTGCGCTTGAACTCGAGGTTGCCTAGTACGCCCGAGATGACGACATCTGTCGTATCGTGTTTGGTCGAACGGGAGCCCAGGAGGACTGGATCTCCGATATGTGTGTTGCCCCCCATGGTGTTGGAGTCACACATGTCGTCGGTGCCCTCGTTCTCGCTGGAGCAGTCGAGTTCTGAGGTGTATTCACAATAGGTGGTCGGAGTACTGAACTCGCCAGAGGTATGGCTGATGCCGCCGACGGCTCCCCGGCAGAAGCCTGCCTCGCAGGGGTCCGAGACGTTCTTGCAAGCCTGATTGATTTCACCGCATGCTGCCCAGGGCTCGTCGCAGTTTCCTGTTCCGCTCTCGATAGCCCAGTCCACGTCTCCGGTACAGAGCAGGCCCGTGGAGCAGCATTTGTAGTACCCGATATCTTCTGGATTTCTCGTGGGAGGGTAGAGGCAATTGCCGCTGGCGCAGGAGGGTTGTTGTGCACCATCGCAGTACATCTGTGCGTCCTGGCCGTTCTCGTCTTTGCCGCACGCACAGACCCAGAGATACTTTCGTTGGAGAGGATCTTCCGGATAAGGAGGGTGGCAGACCGAGAACTGCCCGGCGGCGGCGGCCCATGAGGGCAAGAACAACGACAAGAGAAGAAGCGTGCTTCTCCAGGACGTACCAATAGGCCTCGTCCAACCTCGGGTGGGCTTTGTCGGGAATGAATTCATAGGTTGGTTTACAGGCGGGTTCATGGGTGGCCCGTGTTGGGGAGTGCGTCAGCGGGGATGCACGCGGTCGCTGTCGGGTCGGAAGGATGGAGACGCCCGCACCGCCAGCCTCGCGGACACGGACTGCCCTGGTCGCAGCGCTGACTGCAGATGTAGCCACTCTCTCGGGACGCACCGAGGTGGATACAGACGTTGGAGATGCATTCGGCGGGGCCGGATGCGGAGCAGGAGTCGCCGAGGGCTTTGAGCGCCCCTTTGCTGGCGGACTTGAATCGATGCTCGCTGAGTACGGGGGTTGTCGAGGATGTGGATTTGGGCGGGCTCGGGGTGGGTTCCTCCGTGTCCTTGGCGCAATGGGTGTGTAGGAATGAGAGTGGAATCAGCAGGACTGCGAGCGTGAGGTGCCGTTTGGCCATTGGGTGGGATGGACTCCTTCGGGTCGGGGAATTGGCTGACAGCTACGCTGGAACGGGGCCGACGATGTTGCTCTCTCGGGCTGACAAGTGAGGCAGCGAGTGGGCGATACGCTGTTTGTCGTTGACTTCGATGGGTTGGCTGCTCAGCGCCGTCGACGGGTTCTGGCGCTTTCCTGGATACGCACGATTCGTGCCAGGGATTGTTGGTGTCCTGATGAAAGCGACCGTCCAGATTGCTGGACACGAGTCCGCGTAGCGAGACGCGCCTCGGAGTGAACCTGTTGGTCCACTCTCATCCTTCTTGTTGCAATGGGAATGTACGACGCAGCGATTCAGGAATTGGGGATGGAGGCCCTGGTTGCGGCTCCACTTGCTACGTAACGAGCCCTGGGACGCAGCAGGTGTCCCTGCTCACGTTGCTCCAGGATGTGCGCGACCCAGCCTGTCATGCGCCCCACGGCGAACAAGGTGGCTGCGGCGCCGGGTGGGAGGCCCAGGGCTTCCGCGAGCATGACCAACCCCAGGTCTATCGTCGGCTCCGGATGCCCGGCCTTGCGCATCGCATCGAGGACCGCCCTCGCCACGCGCACACTTTGCGCTTCGGGCTTCACCTCTCGCGCCGCGTCCATGATGGGCGGAGACCTCGGGTCGCCGTCGGGGTACAGCTGGTGCCCGAAGCCTGGCACCGCGTCACCTCGACGTAGGCGCTCGTGCACCACCGCCGTCGCTCGCTCGGGCTTCCCCACTTCCGACAACAGCGCCTCCACCCTGTCGCAGGCCCCGCCGTGCCTCGGCCCTGACAACGCCGCCAGTGCCGCGCTCACGCAGGCATAGAGGTCCGCTCCCGAGGAGGCCGTCACCCGGGCCGTGAACGTCGACACGTTCAGTTCGTGGTCCGCGCACAACACCAGGGCTCGATTGAGCAACTCCGGCGCTCGCTTCACCTGGGTGTCCCACGCGATGGCGAGCGACTCGGCCACCGTCGGTGCTCGCAGGGCTCGGGCCACGCGCCCGGGTGCCTGCGCCACGCTTGCCCAGCCCGCCAACTGTCGCAGCAGCCTTCGCGCCCGCGCCTTCTCTTGCTCCGGAGGCGCCGCGAAACGCCCCGCATCCCTTGCCGCCAGCAACGGCACCAGTGCCGACAACGCCGCCACCGGCGTCGTTCCTCGCGGCAACAGTCTCGCCAACTCGGAAGGCGGCAACGCGGGCTCCTCGCTTGCCCAGCGTGGGTCCTCCTCGGGCAGCGCCCCCGACCACAGCAGCTCCGCCACGGACTCGAGGCTCCTCCCACTCGTCGCCAGCTCCACCGCGGAGTGCCCCCGGTACGCGAGCCCCTCCGCTCCCACCTGGGACACGGATGAGTCGATGACCGGCTCTCCCCACCTCAGTGCACCTGACGCCACCGCCGCGTGCCCCGCCCGCGCGTCGTGCCGGACCTTCAGCCGCTCCAGGTCCGAGCGCACATAGCGGTTCTCCTTCGAGCCCGGCTCCGGCACGCAGCGCACGAGCCCTCGGCTCACGTAGGTGTAGAGCGTCGCCCGCTTCACTCCCAGGAGCGCCGCGGCCTCCACCGCCGTCACCAGCTCGTCCTCAGGTCGATGGACGAATCGAGATTGAGAGCGTCCACCCTTGCGTCTACTCATTCTCTCGCAACCTCCCGTCTCTCCATTCTCGACTCGACTCGATTCACTTGTCGATGTGAGCCTTTCCGCTCGCGTCCCACTCGTGATTGCGCCGAGAGGAGCACCGTCATGCCTTCTGTCGTCGACTTCGGACGCACGTCCTCCGACTACTCGAAACACCGCCAGGGCTTCCCGGACGCCTTCTTCACCCGGCTCGCTCGTGAAGGTGTGCTGCGTCCTGGCTTGCGCGCCGTCGACGTCGGCTCGGGAACCGGCACCGTTGCTCGGGGACTCGCCCGTCATGGCTGCTCCGTCACCGCGACCGATATCTCTGAGAACATGCTCTCGGCGGCCTGTCAGCTCGCCTCGGACGCGGCGCTCTCGATGGACTTCCGTGAGGCCCCCGCCGAAGCCACGGGGCTCCCCGCCAGTGCCTTCGACCTCGTGACCGCTGGACAGTGCTGGCACTGGTTCGACCGCCCCGCAGCGGCTCGCGAGGCACTGCGCCTGCTCGTCCCTGGTGGTCGGCTCATCATCGCCCACCTCGACTGGCTTCCACTGCCTGGCAATGTCGTCGAGGCCACCGAGGCGCTCATGAGCGCCTTCAATCCCGACCCTCCCGACCACGCACGCTTCGGCTGTGGCGTGGGGCTCTATCCCCAGTGGCTCCGCGACGTCACCGACGCTGGCTTCACGCCCCTGGAGACCTTCTCCTTCGATGTGCTCTTGCCCTACACCCACGAGTCCTGGCGCGGTCGCTGCCGCGCCAGCGCCCTGGTCGCCGCGACCCTGCCCCCCGACGACGTGGAGCGCTTCGACGCCGCCCACGCTCGTCTCCTCACCGAGCGCTTCCCACAGGACACGCTCGACATCCCTCACCGCGTCTTCGCGCTCCTCGCCACGCGTCCTTGAGAGGGGGCCCGTCAATCCCTCCATCTTCCTCGCCGCGCGTCCCTGTCACATCCCCACGGTGCTTGCACCTCGGGCGCCGCACCTCCCCGCGTTCACGGAGCACACCCCATGTCCTCACATCCCCACCTCATCCACGAGCCGGACCTCCCGTGGACGGAAGTCACACAGGGCCCCCGCGTGGCCTACCGTCGCAAGCAGCTCGGTGCCGCGGCGAAGGGACAGAAGCTCGGCTGCAGCCTCATGGAGCTCGCTCCGGGCAAGCACGCCTTCCCGCTCCACTTCCACCTGGCCAACGAGGAGGCCTACCTCATCCTCTCCGGCACCGGCCTCTTGCGCCTCGGTGACTCGACGCTCCCCGTGAAGGCCGGTGACTACGTGGCCCTTCCCCCGGGCGCACAGTCCGCGCACCAGCTCCTCAACGACGGCACCGGGACACTCCGCTACCTCGCGTTCTCCACCATGGTGGAGCCGGACGTCATGGTGTACCCGGACTCGAAGAAGCTCTGTGTCACCGCGGGCTCCGCGCCCGGGGGCGACAAGGCCTCTCGAACGCTGTTCACCGTCCTGCCCCTCTCCGCCGAAGTGGACTACTGGAGCGGCGAGGAGCGATAGGCTCCGCGCCCTCATGTCCTCCCTGCTCGACACCCTCACCAAGGAGCGCCTCCTCAAGGACCGCGATGCCGCCGCCGAGCTCGTGCGCCACGGCGAGCCGCCCCACGTCTCCCTACTGCGCCTGTGCGACGCGGGCCTCCTCCAGGGCGGCCTCTCCGTCGCCTACGGCGTCCGCCCCGACGAGCTCATGGGCCCCCTCACCACCGCCATGGGCGGCCCCGCTCGCAACCTCAAGGTCGTCGACGTCCGCGAGTGCCCCGTCCTCGAGCTGCACGTCCAGGTCGGCGACGTGACCGAGAAGTGGGAGGTGGAGGACCTCTCCGTCCTCGTCCACAACCTCAACGACCTCTACCGGGACGCCCCCGACGCCCGCGCCATCGCCGAGCTGGGCGAGTGGGAGGACGCACTCCAGCTCTGGTGTGTCGACAAGCGCACCCTGCAACGCTTCGCGCGGCAGCCCTTCTTCGCCCCTCGGAACGCCCGGGATCTGCGTTCCCGCACGGGGGAGTGAGGTGCGGGAGGACCTGTCACGCTCTCGCGATAATCCCGGGTTCTGAGGCAGCATGGGGGGACATGCGTCTCGTGTCCTGCCTCCCGCTGCTGTTGCTGTGGTCCTCGGCCGCCCTGGCCGAGCCTGACTCGTTCGGTCTGGGCGACGCGCTCAACGGCGCGCTCAGCGTCACCACCGCCAACACCGTCATCAACACCGCGATGCCCCTGGCGCTCGGCTCGGCGCGCGGGGACAGGTCGCTCGCGGTGACGTCCTCCGCGGCGCCTCCCGTGGGCGGCCTGGTGATGGTGCACCAGACGATGGGCTTCCCGGCGAGCACCCCCTCGGGCGGCACCGGCCAGACGAGTCCCGGTGGCGTGGGTCGCTGGGAGTTCGCGCGCGTGTCCCGGGTGACGATTGGCAGTCCTACCGTGCTCGAACTCTCCGCGCCGCTCGTGAATCCCTACACCGCGCCCGGCGCGCAGGTCGTCACGGTGCCCGAGTACTCCCGCGTCACCGTGTCCTCCTCGGGCTCGCTCGTCGCGCGGCCCTGGGATGGGAGCTCCGGGGGCATCGTGGCCTTCCTCTCCACGGGCGCGGTGAGCCTCGAGGGCAACATCTCCGCCGACGGCGCGGGCTTCCGTGGAGGCGCCGCCATCAACAACATCTCGAGGTCCGGCTGCGCGGGAAACGACCTCGCTCCGTCCCAGGGCGGCACCTTCAAGGGCGAGGGCGTGGTGGTGCAGCGCTACGGCACGGCCTCCGGACGCGGCAACCTGGTGAACGCGGGCGGCGGCGGTATCTGCCACAACTCCGGTGGCGGCGGTGGCGGACACCGGGGCTTCGGTGGAACGGGCGGACGATCCTCCTCCACGCTCGACAACTCGCGTGACGTGGGGGGCCTGGGCGGCACGTTGATGGAGTACTCCATCGTCGACGCCTTCCTCTTCGGCGGCGGTGGCGGCGCGGGCGAGGGCGACAACAACGTGGCGACTGGAGGTGGCGCGGGCGGCGGCGCGGTGTTCTTCCGGAGTGCCTCCCTGTCTGGCGGCGGGAGCATCACCGCCAACGGTCAGGCCGCGCTCTCGGTGACGGGGGAGGACGGTGCGGGTGGCGGCGGTGCGGGTGGCTCGGTCATCGTGAGGACCTCGGGCACGCTGGCGTGCAAGGTCGCGGTGCTCGGCGGGCGCGGGGGCGATGTGCGCGGCACGACCTCCCAGTTCGGACCGGGCGGTGGTGGCGCGGGCGGCTCCTTGCTGCTCCATGGCTCGTCGGTCTCGTGTGACATGGGGAGCTCGGGAGGCGCCGCGGGGGTGACGTCCACGGTGGGGGCGCATGGCCCCACGCACGGGGCGGGCGTCGGTGGCGGAGGTGACGCGAAGCTGTACTCGTATGCGTACGCCACGCCGACCAGGCCGGTCATCACCGCGCCCACCCAGAATCAGACCAACGTCTCCGAGCGTCCCCGCATCACGGGCCTCGCGGACCCGGGCATGCGCATCGTCATCTACGTGGATGGCGTGGAGGTGGCCCAGGTGACCTCGGGCGCCAGTGGTGACTTCTCCGCCGCGGTGGGCGATGGGCATCCGCCCCTGTCCTCGGGAGGCCACTCCGTCACGGCCATCGCCGACTCGCTGGGCGCGTACAGCAAGCCCGCGGACCTGGTGGCCTTCAATGTCTCGGGGCCGGATGCGGGCGCCATTCCCCAGCCCATCATCGTCGTGCCCGAGGAGGGCGAAGTGGTGGGGCCCACCCCTTACATCGCGGGCGTGGCGCCCAACGCGAGCACGGTGGGCCTGTACGTGGATGACCGCGAGGAGGTCATCGTCTCCGCGGACGCGTTCGGTCGCTTCCGCTACCAGATCCCCGACGACGCGCCGCTCGGGCCCGGCCCCCACCGTGTCAACGCGCATGGGCATGCCGCGAACAACCAGGACTATGGACCGGACTCGCCCAACACCGTCTTCGAGGTGGTGGAGGATGTCGACGGCGGGACGCCGCCGCCTGATTCGGGAACGCCGGACGCGGGTTCTCCGGACGCTGGTACGCCGGGTACAGGGGACGGAGGCTCCGTGTTCTCAGGTGACACGCCCGTGCTCGTGGTGCCCGCGGAAGGCGAGGTCGTCGACCCGACGCCCTTGTTCGCGGGTGTGGCTCGGCCCGGTGCCTCCGTGTCGCTCGACGTGGACGGGACTCGCGTGGCCACCGTCACCGCTGACTCGACGGGCGCGTTCCGTCACTCGGTGCCCAGCGACAGCGCATTGGCTTCGGGTGAGCATGCCGTGTCGGCGTACATGCTCAATGGCGAGTCCGGGACGCCGGGCCCCCGGTCCGCGGACACGGGGTTCCAGGTGCGTGGACCCATGGCGCTGGACGTGGGCTGCGGCGGCTGCGGCGCATCGCCCGTGGGCGCGGGGGCGTGGGTCCTGCTCGTGGGCGGGTTGGCGCTCCTGCGTCGTCGGCGCAGCTAGCACTCGAAGGGGGGGCGGAGGCCTCACGGACCTCCGCCGCCGCTGGAGACTTCCGTCCCTCAGTCGTCGCCGAGCAGCGAGCCCAGGCCGACGTTGCCGAGCACGCTGCCCTCGTCCCGCGCACCCCCCGGGCGCGCGGCGGAGAGGATGCGGCCCGCGAGCCGGCTGAAGGGCAGCGACTGGAGCCACACCTTGCCCGGGCCTCGCAGCGTGGCGAAGAACAGGCCCTCGCCGCCGAAGAAGGCCGTCTTGATGCCGCTCACCATCTGGATGTCGTAGTCCACCGTCGGCTGGAACGCGACGATACAGCCGGTGTCCACGCGCAGCACCTCGCCCGGGCCCAGCGTGCGCTCGCGCAGCGTGCCACCCGCGTGGATGAACGCGAGACCGTCACCCTGCAGCCGCTGCATGATGAAGCCCTCGCCGCCGAAAAGGCCCGTGCCCAGCTTCTTCTGGAACGCGATGCCCAGCGACACGCCCTTCGCCGCCGCGAGGAAGCTGTCCTTCTGCGCAATCAGCTCGCCGCCGAGCTCACCCAAGTTCACCGGGATGATCTTCCCGGGGTAGGGCGCCGCGAAGGCCACCTTGCGCTTGCCGCCGCCCCGGTTGAGGAAGACGGTGGTGAAGAGCGACTCGCCCGTCAGCAGCCGCTTGCCCGCGCCGAGCAGCGAGCCCAGAAAGCCGCTCTTCTTCTCCGAGCCGTCACCGAAGATGGTCTCCATCTCGATGCCGTCCTCCATGTACATGAGGGTGCCGGCCTCGGCCACCGCCGCTTCCTGCGGGTCCAGCTCCACCTCGACGAACTGCAGGTCATCGCCGTAGATGTGGAAGTCGACCTCGTGCATCTGCGCCATGGGATTGCTCCGCCGAAAAGGGTCGGCGCACCATAGCCGCCCCCTCGCGAGGCTCAACCCATGTCTACTGCGCGAGCACGATGGAGAGCGCTGTGACCAGCCCGGCGTCGTCCTCGGCCAGCGCGGGAGGAATGGACAGCGTCACGGCATTGTCCAACCTGCCGCCGCAGGTGCGCCAGCCGGTGTAGAGGTCCTTGCTCTTGCTCTTGGTGACGAGCTCATAGCTGCATCGGCCGACGTTCCCGGCGATCTGGTCGGGGCTCACCCGGAAGTTGGAGAGCTGGCCGCCGAACGTCCCCACGGCCTCGAGCATGTCCCCGTCCTCCGTCACCTTCAGGTCCACCGGCCCCTGGCCATAGATGCCCTTCACGGTGTCGCCCTCCACCTGGAGGTTCACCGGTCGACCGAAGGCCCGGCCGCGCACGACGTCATCGCCGAAGTACAGCTGGAGCTGAGGGCCCGAGAGGTTGTCCTCCGTGACGCGGAGACTCACGGCGCGCTCCCGCGTCCGCAGGTCGAGGTACTGGTCCGGGGAGTTCGCCGCCAGCACGGGAGCGCTGGCGAGCAGGCCGAGGGCGAGGAAGCGCGAGGGTTTCATGTCCTTGAACCTACGCAGCCCGTGGCGTGGGTGTGCTCAGTCCGCTGGCAGGGCGGGCGTGCTGCCTCCGGCGGGAAGCTCCACGGAATCTTCTCCCTCCGGACGCAGCACCAGCCTGCGCAGCGTCCATGTCTCCGAGGTGTAGACCACCTGGGCCTCCAGCACGCCGCGCCCCTTGGGGCCCTGCACGGTGAGGTCGAAGTCCACCTGTCCTCCCCGGCGGTCGGTGGCGTCATGGGAGCGCAGCGTGATGAAGCTGCTCGTCAGGGGCGCGCCCAGCCGCTCGGTGGCGAGCGGGCTGGCCTCCGCGGTGCGCAGCGCGAGCCGGTGCACGTCGTCCCGGCGCAGCGCCTGTTCGATGTCCTGGAAGAGCGAGCGCGACACCCAGGCCACCCCCGCGGCGAAGCAGCCGAGCCCCCCGAGGACGAGCGCGGCCGCCACCATCCAGCTCTGCCAGGGGCTGTCCACGCGGCGCGAAGGCATTCGGGTCTCCGGGAGCCCCACACTAACGGGCGGGCGCGCGGGTTGCCGGGCAGGCGACACGGGCGGCCATTATGCTCCGCCTTCGCAGCGGAGGTGCTGGACGTGGCGGAGCAGTCTCGAGCGGTGGAGCAGGAGTCACGACAGCGCCGCGCGGGCCCTGGGCGGGTGCTGCGCTGGCTGATGTCCCTGGGCGGCATCCTCGCGCTGATGGGCGGGCTGCACGCGTACCTGGCGGTGCGCCTGTTCGTGAGCCCTGCGTGGCCCCCGCCCTGGGGTGTGCTGGGCGTGGTGCTGATGGTGCTGCTCTTCGTGTCGATTCCGGCCGGCCTGTTCGCGGGGCGGGGTGAGCCCTCTGCGGCCCAGCGCGTGTTGCAGTGGACGTCGTTCCTGTGGCTGGGGAGCTTCGGCATCCTGCTCAGCGCCGTGGTGGTGGCGGACCTCGTGGGCGCGGTGCTGGGGTGGACGGGCGTGGTGCCGGACGCGCTGGTGCTCGCGCGAGGCAAGGCGCTGGTGGTGGGCGCGGTGACGGTGCCTGCGGTGCTCTACGCGTTCGTGACGGCGCGGGGGCGCGCGACGGTGGAGCGGGTGACGGTGCCGATGACGGGGCTCGGGCCGGGGCTCGATGGCCTGCGGGTGGTTCAGATTTCAGATGTCCACGTGGGGCCCACGCTGGATGGCAAATGGCTGCGGCGCGTGGTGGAGCAGGTGAACGCGCTGAAGCCGGACATCATCGCGGTGACGGGGGACCTGGTCGATGGACACGTGGAGGCGCTGCGCGAGGAGGTGAGCCCCCTGGCGGAGCTGCGCGCGTCGCTCGGCGTGTTCTACGTGACGGGCAATCACGAGTACTACCACGGAGGTCCCGCCTGGGAGGCGGAGGTGGCGCGGCTGGGGCTCACCGTGCTGCGCAACTCGCACCGCGTGGTGGATCGCGACGGCGCTCGGCTGGTCGTCGCGGGCGTGACGGACCACGACGCGGGACACATCATCCCGGCTCATGCGAGCCGTCCCTCCGCGGCGCTCGCGAATGCTCCCGAGGGCGTGCCGGTGGTGCTGCTGGCGCATCAGCCCCGCTCGGCGCTGCACGTGGCGCGCGACGGCGTGCGCGTGGACCTGCAGCTGTCCGGACACACGCATGGCGGGCAGGTGTTCCCGTTCATGTTCTTCATCAAGCTGCAGCAGCCCGTGGTGCGGGGGCTCGCGACCATCGCCGGCGTGCGCGTGTACACGCATCGGGGCACGGGGTACTGGGGCCCGCCCTTGCGCCTGGGGCCGTCGCCCGAAATCGCCGAGCTGACGCTGGTGCCGGCCACGGCGTGAACGGGGCCGGGCGTGTCATGCTCGGCGACGTGCCATCGTCGAGCCGTGGGGAGGTGTTCACATGACGTCTTCGGGATTCGAGGCGCTCCTCGAGGCCGTGCGCGGACCGGCCTCGGTGAATGTCCTGGTCCTCACCGGCGCGGGCATCAGCCTGGCCAGTGGCATTCCGACGTTCCGGGGCACGGACCCGGGCGCGGTCTGGTCCAACGAGGTGATGGAGAAGGGGACGCACGCGTTCTTCCAGCGCGCGCCGCACGAGTCCTGGAAGATGTACCTCCAGCGCTTCGAGCTGGCGCGGGCCGCGAAGCCGAACGCGGCGCACCGGGCGCTCGTGGCGTGGGAGGCGTGGCAGGAGGCGCAGGGGCGCGGCTTCGCCGTCGTCACCCAGAACGTGGACTCGCTGCACGAGGACGCCGGGAGCCGGCAGCTCGTGAAGGTGCACGGGAGCCTGCGATTGGCGCGCTGCTCCGCCCAGGGGTGCGAGCTGGGCGCTCCTCGCGGCACGGTGCCGATGGCGTCGGTGGACTTCTCGGCGTTCCACGCGAACCCGAGCCCGGAGACGGTGCCGCGCTGCCCTCGCTGCAACAGCCGCCTGCGGCCGCACGTGCTCTGGTTCGATGAGAACTACACGGAGCACGACACCTACGAAATCGAGCGGACGCTCATCCTGGCGCGACAGAGCCGCGTGATTGTCTTCGTCGGGACGTCCTTCTCCGTGGGCGTGACGGAGCTCGTCTACCGGCGGGGCCGGAAGCTGGACGCGAGGATGTTCAGCATCGACCCCTCGAACGTGTCGCTGGACCGGGGTATCGAGCCGGTGACGGCCCGCGCCGAGGAGGCCCTGCCCGAGCTGGTTCGCGCGCTCCAGTCCTGAGTCATCCCAGCACCTCCGGGCACCCTTGCGGCCCGGAGGTGCTGCTGTATGTCGAACCGAGGCACGCGGACGCACCTGTCAGGTCGATGAGAAACCCCTCGTCGGGTGGCGTCCGCCGTCGGGCGGCTTGAGTTCACACGACATGACGAGGGAGCGTAACCGTGACGACCTTCGCAGTGGACGCTGTCGAGGAAGCAAGGACTCCGCTGGACACCGTTCCGCTCGGGACGCTGGTGGGAAAGACGCACTGGATGGCGCCTGGCGCGGACACCCCGGTGGTGGACCCCCAGGGCATCCACCCGCTGCTCGCCGCGGTGCATCAGGCCTTCGCCGAGCACCGGCCCCTGGTGCTCTCCCCGGACGTGGTGTGGCTCACGCTGGCGCAGGGCGTGGCCCAGCACATCCGGTTGAATGCCGAGCGGCTCCGGGAGCGACTCGTCCGTCACGAGGGGCGCCGGAATCTCAAGGTCCAGGTGGGCGCGGTGCCTCGGACGGACGAGGACTTCCTCGCCATCCTGGAGGACTTCCGGGGACAGCTCCGCGAGGCGATGGGACCGGGCCTCCCCCGCCTGATGTCGTGTGACTTCTCCACCAGCACCGACATCGAGCGCATGGCTGGCGACGTCGTCCTGATGGATGCGATGTCGCCTTACTTCGACTTCACGTTGGCCATCCGGTGCGGCATCCCTCGGGTCACCTTGCTGGGCACGCCCGAGGACTGGCGGGCCATTCGTCGCCGCATCGACGTCATCGCCGAGCTGGACCTGGCCTGGTGGACGTCCTCGCTCATCCCCATCGCGGACGAGCTGGTGCGCGCCTCGGAGGGGCAGCCGGACCGTCAGCTCTGGACGGAGCTCTACAAGCCCGCGGCCGCGTATGGCTGGGACCGCATGGCGGGCTGGGTGATGCGGCTGTTCCCCTACATCGGCCAGTCCGGGAGCTTCGACCAGCGAAACCCGCTGCTCGCGCAGTCCCACGCGGAGTTCCTGAAGTCGCGGGACGCGGCCTTGGACGACTTCGATGTGCCGGGCGTCGCGCTGCACTGGGTGCCCGCGGGCTTGTCGTGTGTGCCGTTGCGCGTCCAGGACGAGCCGATGACCTGGCGGGAGACGTGGTCCCTGGAGGCGGGCGTGCTCGCGGTGACGGTGGAGGCCGACGGGGCCCTCATGCCTCGCGCGGGCGTCATGGTCCGCTCGGGGGGCGCCTCGGTGGACCTGCTCATCGAGCGGCTCGTCGCGGAGCACTCCGTCGTCCGGGCCACCCAGCCGAGCACGTACCGGGGCCTCGCGGAGCTCAACGCGCTCTATGACCACCTGGCCAGCGCCACGCTCTTCCCGGGGACACGGCCCTGGCGCGTGCGGCCCACCGCCGAGCATGCCGAGGTCCACATCCCCCTCGAGGGCGACGACTTCACGCCGGTGCGCTGCGTGGTGGACCTGCCGGACGGGACGGTGCTCGCGCTGCGCTCCTGCAGTGGCCGGCGCCCCTCCTGCTTCGTCCGGCTGCGCGCGGATGCGCTCGAGCCGATGGGGCTGCCACCCGGCGTGACGGCCGCGGAGACGGTGATGCTGGACTGCGAGACGCTGCGCACCCCCCTGCGCTCCCGCCAGCGGGCCACCGACATCCCCGTCGTGGGGACCTCGCTGACCGCGCTGCTCCTCCAGGCGCTGGACCAGGGCGGCGCCACCGAGCTGCCCGCCTCGGGCTCGCTCGCTGATCAGCTGGAGGCCTGGGAGAACCCCGGGGCCCGACGGCGACCGTCGTCTCCCTGACACTGTGTTGCGAGGGGTTGGGTTGAAAGAGACCCACTGAACGGATGGCACATCCCACGGGCCTGTGACGGGGCTCGTGGGATGTGGCATGGCTCCCTGGCGCAAGAGCGGACTAGTCGGATAATTGAAGTGAAATTTGATATTTCCGCTATTGCTGGCTACAGTCCGATGCGTGCCCCCCTCCACGATTGCCCAGCCCCGGCTGCTCAAGTCCGTTTCCGTGCCTCGCTTGAGGGAGGTGGGCGTCCTGGGCGTGTCCGGGGCGCGACGTTCCCTGAAGGGCTCGGGTGGGCCGACGGTGATGGTGGTCTCCGAGTCGCCGTTCTCGCGGCTGCTGATGGGGCGGGAGCTGGCGCCGTCCTTCGGGTTGATCCACGCGCAGGGCGTGGCGTCGGCGGGGCGCAGGTTGGAGATGGGGACGGTGCCGGCGGCGGTGGTGGTGGACCTGGACTCGGAGCCTCGTGCCGTTTCGCACGCGTTCCTGGCGCGGCTGGTGGAGAAGGACTTCCAGGGGCCGCGGGTGCTGGTGTCGGCGCGCTTCTGTCCGGAGCTGGCGGAGGCGTTCAGCGGCTCGTGCCTGACGCACTTCGCGCTCGCGCGGCCGTGGTGTCCGGGGATGCTGCGCTCGCTGGTGGAGTCGGTGCTGGGACAGCGCGCACCGCTTCGCGCCGCCGCGGGGCGCTGAGGGTTTCGTCGTGAGTCGGGTGTCTGGGGTTCCCGCCCGTCTGGCGGACGCGGGGTGGGGTCTGCTCACCGGTGCGTTGAGCGCCGTGCGCGGCCTGGTGCTGGGGCTGGTGGTGGTGCTCTCGGGCGTGGTGCGAGGGCTCGTTGCGCTCGTCCTGGGGCGTCGCCGCGAGGGGTGGTTCCAGCTGCGGCGGGGACTAGTGCGCGTGGCGCAGCTGCCGGTGGACGCGGTGCTGATGCTGGCCGGGCGGATGGTCAGCGCGGTGCAGGTGTTGCTGGGCCTGGAGCCGGTGGGACGTCGGCTCACGGGCTTCGAGGTGGCGCTGCTGCGGCCCGTGTTCGGCGCGAGCCTGGACTACGCGGCGGTGCGGGTGAAGGAGGGACCGGCGGGAGTGCTGGGCATTCCCGGGCGCGCCTTCGTGCATGGGGACACCGTGTTCATCCCGCCCAGGAGCGGGCCCACGGACGCGGCGTTGCTGGCGCACGAGCTGACGCATGTGTGGCAACACCAGCACGGTGGCACGGCGTACTTGAGCGCCGCGCTCGCCGCGCAGTTCTGGGGAGACGGGTACGACTGGCGCAAGGGCGTGCAAGCGGGGCTGCGCTGGGAGGAGCTCAATCCCGAGCAGCAGGCGCAGCTCATCGAGGATGCCACCGTGTCGGGCCTGGTCCACCCGGGCCAGGCGGCGCTGTCCCAGCGGGTTCGATTGAAGGGATGGACCGAGGCTGCGCTGCCGGTGCTCGATGAGGCCCTCGCGAGCCTGCGGGCAGGGCGGGGCGCGCCGTAGAAGCGCTGGCTCGCGGACAGGGTGAGGGGGCGTCACGCGAACTCGCGGGACGTTGGCGCGGTGGCGGCGCCTCCGTCGCCAGGCCCGCGACGCGGTGAAGATGCTCGGAGCCAGCCCACGACGAGGCCCTTGTGGGCGGTCGTCGCTCAGGCCTGGGTGGCGCAGGCGATGCACCGCGCGGCCTCGCTCGCCACGCAGCCGTTGAGCCCGGCGCCCCAGGCGGCGTTGGCCTCGAGGAGGACCCAGCCTCGTCCCTCGACGAGGGCCGCGTCGAGGACACAGGTTCTCGGGAGCCTCTCCCACGCCGCCACGGTGGCGAGGAATGCCCGTGCGTCCTCGACGCTGCCTTCACCTTCGTACAGTGCGCACGTGAGCACGCGGCCGTCGAGCATCCACGCACGGGCCTCGGCTCGCACGACGACGACCTCGGATGACAGCACCGGCGTCTCGGGTGGCAACCCCCGACACTCTTCCATCAAGGGTCCTGGCCCGGGCCACACGGCCGCGCGGAACACCTTGGGGACCATCGGCTTGATGAAGCGAGGGAAGGGGCCCGTGACGACACGCTCCAGCGTGGAGCCGTGCACCTCGCGCTTCACCCAGACCGCCTCCGCCTGGAGCAACAGGTCATCGGGCGGAGAGACGAGGGTGAGTCCCAGCTTCTGGGCGACCACGAGGCAGAACGTGTCGTTGCCATACAGACGGGTCCGCGCGGGCTCGACGTCGGGCGGGCTCCAGAAGCGGTCGAGTCGCAGCACCGTGCCGCCCCCATCTTCCCAGGCGCGCGCCACGGCGTCGCGCTCCGGGTCGACCTTGGCTGGAATCAACAACTGGAGTCCCTGGAACATCATCGCTCGACGTTAACGCATCCCGCGCGGACCCAAAGGTGACGCGGAAGCCGGCTACAGCTTCGGAGGCGCGATGGGGTCGTGCTCGGAGAGCATCTTCGCCACGCGCGCCTCGTCCAGACGGGCGCCGAGCTGCTCCATCTCGTGCTGGTCGCGCACCGTCTTCGACAAGCTGAACGCGGAGCCCACGCTGAACAGCAGCCCCATGGCCATGAAGGACTTCACCCACGTGTCCACCGGCAGGTGCCAGATGCCGATGGCGGTGACTCCCACGGAGAGGGCGAAGGAAAGCCAGGTCTGGATGACCCAGGCGGAGCTGTGCGCGACGACGACCTTGGGCGTGGAACGGGACATGGTTTCTCCTCGGGAGCGAGCCTTGGCTCGCTGATGGGGAAAACATGCCGCGTCCCATCGCAAAGCGCATGGAACTAATCGATGCGTGATTGATAACCTGGAGTGTATGATTCAGCTCCAGCGCCTCGAGGGCTTCTACCGCGTCGCCCGCGCCGAAGGCTACGCGCGAGCCGTCCGCTCATTCCCGTACCCCATCACCCAGCCCGGCATCCACCAGCAGGTCAAGCGACTGGAGTCCGAGGTGGGCGTGGCGCTCTTCGAGCGCGTGGGCAAGGACCGCGTGGTGCTCACCCCCGAGGGCCGCGCGCTGTACTCACACGTCGCGCCGTTCCTGGAGGGGCTCGACGCCGTGGTGCAGTCGCTGCGCAAGGGCGAGGTGGGCGGCACATTGCGCATCCACGCCTCCGGCCACGTCCTGCGCCACCTGCTGCCCGCGTGGCTGCGGCGACTGCAGGCCCGCCGCCCGGACATCGAGGTCGTCCTGCACGAGTCCAAGGTTCCCGCCGTGGACATCCTCTCCGCGGGTGACACGGACCTGGTGGTGGACCACCTCCCGGAGGTACCCGAGGACGTGGAGGCCCGCGTCGTGGGTCACACCGCGCCCTTCCTGGTGCTGCCCTCGAATCATCCCCAGGCGAAGAGCCGACGCGTGCGGCTGGACCTGCTCCGGGACGACGCCTTCATCGCTTACAGCACGGACAAGTACCTGCGTGAACTCCAACTGGCGGAACTGGCGCGCGCGGGAGTGCGGCCCCGGCGGTTGCACGCGGCGGACTCGTCAGAGACCATCCTCGGCTTCGTCTCGGCGGGGCTGGGCTATTCGCTGCTCGCCTCGCTGCTGCCGGGAGGTCCTCGCGAAGCGGGCGTGGTGGCGAGGCCGCTGCCGGGCGCACCATCGGGCGCGATTCAGGCCGCGTGGCGGCGGTCCTCCGCGCGCAGCCCGCTCATCCAGGCCGCGCTCACGCTCGCGCCGAAGCCTTGAGACGCCCCTGACGTACGACGGGGCCTCGCTTCCGCGCGTGGCGGAGGCGAAGCCCCGTGGGCACTGCGAAGGCTCGGTGTGGGCTCAGCCCTGGTACTGGTGCACCGACATGATGGGGTAGTTCATGCTGCTGATGGTGATGCGCTGCGAGCCGTCGGGGTTGACGTTGTTGGAGCCGATGAACATCGGCTTGCCGTTCTCCCAGCCGGCGAACATCACCACGTGCTGGCCGCTGCCCACCTTCATGGAGACCACGTCGCCGGGCTTGGCGTCCTGGAGCGACACGCGCTTGAAGTCCGGGTCCCGGTCCAGCTTGGCCTGAAGGCCCATCACGCTGTTGTCGTGCTGCGCGTCGGAGATCTGCCCCGCCTGCTCCAGACACGCGGAGACGAAGTTGGCGCAGTTGACGTTGTTGGGGACCCAGTCCTCCATGTCCGCCCCCACTCCGCTGCCCTCGAGCTTCAGCGAGCCCGCGTTCTTGTTCAGGTGCGAGCGCGCGATGTCGAACGGGCTGCCGCCGGGGCCCTTGGTGCCCTCGCCCGTCGTCATGTTGGCCGGGTAGTTCGTCGTGCCGCCCGTGAGGTTCGGACCCGAGCGCGACGGCGCCGAGTCGAAGCCGTCCTTGGCGCCGGGGATGTTGAGCGTGTCCCCCGTGTAGATGAGGTCCACGTCCTTGATCTGCGGATTCGCCTTCTGCAGGGCGTCCACGGTGGTGCCGTAGCGAAGGGCGAGCGTGGACAGGTTGTCGCCGGACTGGACGCGGTAGCTCATGTGCAAAGGCTCCGAAGGGGGCGGTGACGCGCGAGGAAGGTCGCGTACAACTTGCCCCTATTCTCGGAAGCCAAGAGCCCGAGTTGCGTGGGTGCGGGCCCAATTCCGCTGATCTGTCGATCACCCCGACACATGTCGCGCACTTGCGCGAGCGCGGCTCACCGAGGGTGTGACCTCGGCCCCCTGCGTCATGCACGCTGCGAGTCGTGCTGTCACACAGCCGCCATTGAGTCGGCCGTGGCACCAAGGTCCTTGAACAGGTGGGACGCTCCGCGCATGGTGGCCGGCGTGAGCACCTCCATTCCTCATCCCGACTTCGCGGCCGAGCAGTTCACCCGCTGCCCGGACGCCCGCTTCGAACCCGCGCCCGCGGACGGCGTGCTGCCGGAGGGTTTCTTCACCACCACGAACCTGCCCACCTACGTGCGAATCGATGGCGCGTGGCGCATGCCGCGGGAGCCGCGCATGGACGGCGCGCTGGTGCTGGATGCACAGGGCGAGTTGTGGATTCGCGAGGGGCGCCGCGTGAAGGCGGGCGAGCGCGTGGTGGTGGGGCACGCGGAGGACGGCTCCGAGGGCGTGTACGTGAACATGGCCTACCTGGGCGGAGGCGGGGAGGGCGAGTTCAAGTTCATGACGAGCGAGGTGTCTCGCGAGAAGCCCATCGACTACGCGCAGATGGCGCGGGTGCTGGTGGAGGAGCGCGAGCGCGGCGGTTATCCCATCTGGGTGACGGGGCCGGCGCTGGTGCACTCGCGAGCCCGGGCGGACATGACGTGGTTCATCGCCAACGGCTTCGTGGGCGCGCTGCTCGCGGGCAACGCGGTGGCGGTGCACGACATCGAGGCGTCCATCTTCGGCACCACCCTGGGCATGAGCGGCACGGGCGAGGCCACCAGCGGAGGCCACGGCCTGCACATGCGCGCCATCAACAAGGTGCGCGCGGCGGGCTCCATCGCCAAGGCGGTGGAGGCGGGCGTCATCACCAACGGCATCATGCACGCGTGCGTGGTGCACAAGGTGCCCTTCGTCCTCACCGGCTCCATCCGGGATGACGGCCCGCTGCCGGACGTGGTGACGGACAACGTGGGCGGTCAGGACGCCATGCGCCAGCACGCGAAGAAGGCCACCATGGCGGTGCTGGTGGCCACCGCGCTGCACGCCATCGCCACCGGCAACATGCTGCCCGCGTTCGTCACGGAGAAGGACGGCTCGCTGCGCGAGCTGGCCACCATCTGCGTGGACTCGTCCGAGTTCGTGGTCAGCAAGCTCAAGGACCGGGGCACCCACCAGGCCTTCGGCGTGGTGACCAACGCCCAGGACTTCATGCACATCCTGCGGCTGTACGTGGAGCGCGAGCTGTCCGCCCGGAAGGCCTGAGTCGCACGGGGACCCGGGCCCGAGCGCCGGGTCCCCCGCGCTGGGGCCTCACTGACAGGACGAGGCCTCGGCGCCGACGCAGCGGCCGCTCACGCAGCTGTTGTCGAAGTCGCACAAGCCCAGCGTGGGGCCGCAACGCTCTCCCTCGTGGACGATGGGCAGGCAGCGCGACGTGCTGCCTTCGAGGCAGGCGTAGCCCCTGGGGCAGAAGCGGCTCACGTTGTCGCACGCGTCGTCGGGACCCGTGGCCTTCACGCAGATGCCCCAGACCCCCGCCTCGGGACGGGCGTCCTTGCACCACATCCCCTCCTGGCACTCGGTGTCCAGACGGCACTCCTGCCGCTCGGCGCGGCGGGGACGGCACAGTCCAGGGTTGGACGGGTCCGCGTCGCAGAACAGCTCGCGCTGGCACACGGTGACTAGAAAACCGAGGCTCACGTCATAGGGGGGCGCGTTGCACAGGTGGCCCTCCTTCACGTGCGGCGCGCAGCGGTTGCCATTGCACACCAGCGAAGGGCCGCAGGGGTAGTAGCCCACGTCCTCGCAGACGTCCCCCTCCGCGCCCACGGGCCGACAGGTCCGGTAGCCATTCCAGTCGCACCAGAGCCCCTGCGCGCAGGGCAGCGAGAAGCTCGTGCCGTTGGGGTGCTGGCGCACGCACGAGACGTTCTCCTCCACGGGCTTCATGCAGGTCCGGGTCGAGCCCTCGAACACGAGCCCGGGCGCGCACTTCCAGGGATGGGTGACGGCCTGTCCCTCCGCTCCTCGCGGCGTGCACGTGCCCTCACAGGCGTTCTGGGAGGTGTGGCCGCAGTAGGCCTCCGAGCCGCAGTCCAGGTTCATCCCGCACCCGCTCGCGGGGCCCTGCTGGACGAACAGCTGACAGGCCGGCTCGTACTCGATGCCGTACTGCCACGCGGCGTCGGACAGGGCGGGCTCGGAACAGCTCCTGCCTCGGAGCGCGTCCAGACAGCGCTGGGCCGCGGCCCCATCGAAGCGCAGCCGACCGGACTCCAGCGAGTCCTCGTACCGCGTCCCCAGCCCCAGGGACTGGGGCCGGTTCCACTGGCGCATGTCGTCCTCGCACGCGCTCGCCCGGACGTATTCGCCGCACCGCTGGGCCCGCGCGCAGAGCGCCTGGACGACCTGGGTGCCGAAGTCCTCCATCGACACGTCCTCGTCGCCGCCACATGCCCACAGCCCCAGCAGCATCACCCCGAGTACCGCTCGCCAGTCGCGCATCGCTCGCCTGCCCATCCGTGATGGGGCCCGGCCCAGCAGGCCCCGCCTACGACATACGGACCGAATCCATACTTCAGGCTGAGCCGGCGCCGCACCCCTCGACGAGGTGCGGGTGGGCGACGGCTCGCGACTCAGTACGACTCCTCGGGGACCTCCATGAGGTCCAGCGTGCCGGACTCCACCATGCGCGCGGCGTGGGCGAGGCCCGGGAGTACCTCCGCGCAGTACCAGCGCGCGCTGGCGAGCTTGCCCACGTAGAAGGCGCGGTCGCCGGGGTTGGCCTTCATCCGCTCCAGCGCGACGCCCGCGTGACGCACCAGCAGCCAGCCGATGACCACCTCCGCCACGCCCGCCAGCACGCGGTTGCCCTGCAGGCCCACGTGGTAGACGGACTCGCCCAGCTTGCCCATCAGCGTGCCGAGCATCAGCTCCAAGTCACCGAGCGCCTTGCCCAGCGCGGCGCGCTCCGCCTGGAGCTCCTTGCCGCCCAGCTCACCCTCGGCCGTCTCGCGCACCTGGCCGAGCAGCGCCTGCAGCGTCGCGCCGCCGTCACGCGCCACCTTGCGCATGAGCAGGTCCAACGCCTGGATGTGCGTGGTGCCCTCGTAGAGCGTGTCGATCTTCTGGTCCCGGATGTACTGCTCCACCGGGTAGTCCGTCAGGTAGCCGGAGCCGCCGTGCACCTGGAGGCTCAGCGCGAGCAATTCGTACGCCTTCTCCGAGCAGTAGCCCTTCACCAGCGGCAGCAGCATGTCGTTGAGCGCGTCCATCTCACCGGCCTCGGTGGCGCGGTGGCCGCCCTTGAGCTCCACGCCGTCCTGCACGGAGGCGGTGTAGAGGCACAAAGCGCGCATGCCTTCCGCGAACGCCTTCTGGGTCATCAGCATGCGCCGCACGTCCGGGTGGCGGAAGATGGGCACGCGCGGCGCCGTCTTGTCGCGCGCCTGCAAGAGGTCCGCGCCCTGGAGCCGGTCCTTGGAGAACGCCAGCGCGCGCTGGTAGCCCGCCGACAGCGTGGCCATGGACTTCACGCCCACCGCCATGCGCGCCTGCTCGATGATGTAGAACATCTGGCGCATGCCGTCGTGGACCTCGCCCAGGAGCAGGCCGCGCGAGGGCTTGCCGTCGCCGAACGTCAGCTCGCACGTGACGGAGCCCTTCAGGCCCATCTTCTTCTCGAGCTTGGTGCACACGACACCGTTGTGCTCACCCAGGCTGCCGTCCTCGTTCACCCAGTACTTGGGGACGACGAACAGCGACAGGCCCTTGGTGCCCGGGGGACCGCCTTCCGGACGCGCCAGCACCATGTGGATGACGTTCTCGGACATGTCCGAGTCGCCGTTGGTGATGAAGCGCTTGACGCCTTCAATCTCCCAGACGTCGCCGCCCACCGGGCGCGCCTTGGTGCGCGCGGCGCCCACGTCGCTGCCGGCGTCGGGCTCGGTGAGCACCATGGTGCCGCTCCAGCGCTTGTCCAGCATGTGCGGCAGGAAGCGCTGCTTCTGCGCGTCCGTGCCCAGCCGGTCGATGATTCGCGCGAGCAGGTTGCCCAGCGTGTAGAAGGCGAGCGAGGCGTTGGCGCCCACCATCAGCTCGAACGCGGCCCAGCCCAAGGACGGCGGCGCGCCCAGGCCGCCCAGGTGCGGCGGCTGCTCCAACAGGTGCATGCCCGCGTCGAAGAACGCCGCCATGGACTTCTTCAGCCCGGGGGGCAGCGTCACCACGCCGTTCTCCAGCTTGGGCGGGTTGTGCTCCGCCTCGTCGAACGACGGCGCCAGCTCGTTCGCGCACAGCACGGAGAACGTCTGGAGCATCTGCCGGGCGGATGTCTCGTCCAGGTCGCCGAAGGGCGCGCGCCCCAGCGACGTTCGGCCGATGTCGAGGAACTCGAAGAGGTTGAACTCGATATCGCGCAGGTTGGGGACGTAGTGGTTGGCGGACGACGACATCTCAAGCTCCTCACGAGGACGAAAGGCCCACGAGGGTAGCCGAGATTGATTTTCGAGTCAGCCGAAGGCGCCCGCACCGCACCCATGGTGCATGACGCATGGAGCCGTGATGCACGAAGGGCCCCCGGGGAACCGGCCCCAGAGGCCCTTCGTCACGACAATTCCACGTGCGTGTGTGCTCAGCCCTTGAGCTGGAGCGACGGCACGGCGCCCTCGCCGAGGACCAGGTGGACCTGGCCCACCTTGGCGGCGAGGTCCTTGTAGGCCTCGAGCTCCTTGAGGCGCACGAGCAGCGGGTTCTCGGCGAGCACCTTGGCCGTCTGGGCGAGCGAGCGCGTGGCGGCGGTCTCCTCGCGGCGGGTGATGACGTTGGCCTCGGCCTCCTTCTGGGCCTGGATGACGCGGTTGAGCAGCTCCTTCATCTCACCGGGCAGCACGACGTCCTTGATGCCGAAGCGCAACAGCTCCAGGCCCACCGACTCGGCGCGCTCCTTCACCTGGGCGAAGAGGCCGTCGGCCAGGGCCTCGCGGGAGGCGAGCAGCTCGTCGAGCGTGCGGGTGGCGACGGCCTCGCGGGCGGCCAGCTGCATGGCGAGGTAGAGGATGTCATCCGGCGCGCGGGCGACGACGGCGAGCCGGCGCGCGTCCGCGACGCGGAAGGCGGTGGACAGGTTGAGGCGCAGCGTGACGCGGTCCTGCGTCATGACCTCCTGGCCGGTGACGTGGAGCAGCCGCTCGCGCAGGTCGATGACGGCCAGCTGCACCTTGTGGGCGACGGTCCACGCGGCGTGGCGGCCGGCGGGCAGCACGGCGTCGAGCGTGCCGTCCACGTAGCGCAGCGTCACCGAGCCCTCCGTGGCCGTGGCCTCCGTGTAGTCGCTCGCGGGGACGATGGCGCGCACGTCGTCGCGCAGGGGCGCGGTGGAGACGCCGGTGGTGTCCACGCGCTCCACGCGCACGGCGGGGGTGGGCGGCGTCAGGGCGCGCGCGGGGACGTGCTCCACGGTCCAGACCTGGTGCTGGCCGCGGCCGAGCCACTTCAGGGGGCGGCCCCGGTGGTAGAGGATGGCGCGCTCGTCGGCGCCCAGGTCGACGACCTGCAGGTCCGAGGGCGGCACGAGCGCGAGCAGCTCCGCGTCCAGGTTGGCCAGGGGCAGGCCCGTGGCGACGCGGACGATGCGCACGTTGCGGAAGGGGTAGGTGAGCCGGTAGCGGCCCGGCACGAGGTAGCGCGTCGGCACCTCGTCGACGAGGACGAACGCCCGCTCGTGCTGCACGACATCCACACGCATGAAGAAGCTCATCGCGCACCTCCTTTCCCCCGGAGGGGGGAGTGGTGAGACCGGGGCGCGAGGTGGCGCGAGAGGCGCGCGTCCCGGGGACTGCGAGAAAAGTGAAGGCTCCAGCCTTCGCGGGTGGAGAGCGCCGGCTGCGTGCCCGGGCCCCATCGACGCATCCCGCGCTCGCGGGCCGGACCGGGCGCGGACGACGACAGACATTCCGCTGACGGCGCGGAAGGGGACTGTCGTCCTGGCGGACGGCGTGGCTTCGCGGTGGGGGAAGGTTGGGTGGAGTGGGCCAGCGCTTCTACCGGCTCGGGATGGAGCCTTCTGGCGGAACCGATTTTTCAGATCGGGTCAGAACGAAGGATTCGAACCTTCTCCTCAAGATCCAATATCTTGTGCTCTACCGGGTGAGCTAGTTCTGAGCAGTCCCTGGAAGGGGGTGCTCGCTTTGGCTTTCGCGGCGGCCGGCCGGACGCCCCGATGTGAGGGAGTCACCGCGGACGATGGACCCGGGGGACACCCTGTCCGGGACACGAGCGCAGAGCACCCATGTCTGGATTCGGGAGCCCGGGGACAGCCCCGTGACACCTCTGGAATGCGTCGGGGGCGAGGGACGCGGGTGCCGCGCCGGGGCTGACAGTCAGCTCATCTTCTCCAGCAGGGCCCGCAGCTCCGCCTGCTGGGCGGCGGTCAGCCGGCCGAGCTTCGTGCCGAACGCCTCCGAGAGCAGCGTCGTCCCCTGCTGCATGACCTTGCGGCCGGCCGAGGTGAGCTGCAGCCGGTGACGCCGCAGGTCCGCGGTATCAATTTCACGGCGCAGGAACCCAGCGGCCTCGAGCCGCTTCACGTACAGCGTCACCGAGGGCTTGGGGATGCACAGGGACGCCGCCAGCTCGGCCGGGTAGGGGTGGTCGTCCACCTCCGCCAGCACGAACAGCTCCTTCGTCTCCAGGCCCAACGCGGCGATGTCCGAGGCGACACTGGCTATCACCGACATCAACAGCCGGTGGTTCAACGACCAGATTCTCGCCGGGTCGATTTTCGACATGGCCCCTTGCGCGGAAATTGGTTCAAAATTAATCCAGTTCCAGATTGAACTAAATCGTCGTCCTCACAATGTAGCACTCCCCTGGAGCCCACATGCCTCTCAACCACTACGTGACGCTGGGCCGCTCGGGCCTGCGCGTGAGCCCGCTGTGCCTTGGTGCCATGACGTTCGGTGAAGACCTCGGCTGGGGGTCCAGCGTGGAGGAGTCCCAGCAAATCATCGACCGCTACATCGAGCTCGGCGGCAACTTCATCGACACGGCGAACTTCTACACGAAGAGCCACTCCGAGAAGATTCTCGGTGACCACGTCGGTCGCCACCCGGCCCGGCGGGACAGGCTGGTCCTCGCGACGAAGTTCAGCGGGAATCTGTACCCCGGGGACCCGAACGGCGGCGGCTCGGGCCGCAAGTCCATCATCGCGGCCGCCGAGAACTCGCTGCGCCGCCTGCAGACCGACTACATCGACCTCTACTGGCTGCACAACTGGGACATCCACACGCCGATTGAAGAGACGATGGCCGCGCTCGAGGACCTGGTGCGCGCCGGCAAGGTCCGCTACCTCGGCGTCTCCGACACGCCCGCGTGGAAGATTGCCCAGGCCAACGTGATGGCCCACTTCCGCGGCTGGTCCTCCTTCATCGGGCTGCAAATCGAATACTCCCTGCTCGAGCGCAGCGTGGAGCAGGAGCTGGTGCCCATGGCGCTGGAGCTCGGCCTGGGCATCACCCCCTGGTCGCCGCTCAAGAGCGGCGCGCTCAGCGGCAAGTACACCCGCGCGAACGCCGGCCAGCAGAAGGGTGACCGCGGCGCCTTCGTGGAGTCGTACCTGAACGAGAAGACCTACGCGCTCGTCGACGCGCTCGGCGTCATCGCCAAGGAGCAGGGGACCAGCATCGCGCGCGTGGCGCTGGCCTGGGTGCAGGCACAGCCGGGCGTGAGCTCGACCATCATCGGCGCCCGGCGCCTGTCCCAGCTCGAGGACAACGTGGGCGCCCTCGAGGTGAAGCTGAGCGCCGAGCAGCTCGGCCGGCTCGACGCGCTCAGCAAGCCGACCTTCGGCTTCCCCCAGAGCATGCAGCCCATCTTCCCCGCCATCCACAACGGCGGCACGACGGTGAACGGCGTCTTCATGGAGCCGTCCCCGTTCGGCGTGGTGAAGGGCGAGAAGCCCTACTGAGGCTGGAGCCTGGGCAACAGCGGCAGGGGCACCGAGGCCGTCGTCTGGGATTGCGCCGGAGGCACGGGCGTGGGCTCGGCCTCGGGCGGCTCGGCGGGCGTCATCGGCTGACAGCTCGCCGGCTGGGGGGACGCCTCCGCCTCGCTCGACGTCGTGGCCCTCGGGGCGCCGCGCTTCGCGGGCAGCGAGCACATGGACGCGGGCGTCGCCACCGTGGGCCGTGCCACGCGGGGCGGCGTCGCGTCACCGCGCGCGCGCGAGTCGCCTCGTGACTGCGAGTCGCTGCGCGTGTCCGCCCGGCCTTCACTCGTCGACGAGGAGGTGGCGGTCGCCACCGCGGACGGGGTCGGGCGCTTCGCCGCCTCGCCGAGCGCCGTCGCCAGGCGCCCATTGCTCTCGTGCATCTGGTCTCGCACGCGGTCCAGGCTCGCCTGCGAGTGCGCGCGCTGCTGGTCCATGCTGTCCTGGAGCCGCTCGCGCTCCTTCAGCAGCTCCGCCTGGGCGGCCTCGCGCTGGGCATCCAGCTTCGCGCGGTACTGCTCCCGCTCCTGCTCCTGGTGGGCGCGCAGGCTGTCGCGCTCCTTGGAGACGTCGCTGAGCTGCGCCTCCAGCGCGCCCTTCTCCGCGGAGAGCATCCGCTCCGTGGTCACCATGCACGCCTCGAGCACCTTCTCGTCCGGCTCGCGCACGGGCAGGGGCTCACCCCGGTTCCACGCCACCATGGCGCTGCTCTGCCAGCGGTAGTCCGCGTGCATCACGCACTCCTGCACCAGCCGCGTGAGCCGATCCGCGGACCACTCGGGCTTCGGCCGCGAGCATGGGCCCACCTCCTCCCTGAATGTGGAGGGGAACGTGCGGGTCTGCTTCACCCAGCAACCGTCGCGCTGCTCCACCTTCACCGATGCGCACCCGCTCGCCGCCAGCACGAGCACCCACGTCGCCACTCGCCTCATGACGCCCCTCCTCCGTCCCACCCGCCGGCCCAGGCTCCGCGCTTCGCCCCGGATGCACGGTAGGAACGTCACCAACACCTGCCCATGCGGCGCAGCCCTCGCGCACCAGACGCATGTCGTGCATCGGACGCCTGACGGCAGACAGCCGAGCTCGCGATGACCCATCCCCGTGTGCTGCCCAACGCTCTCACCTGAATCCGAGGGTGAGCAGCCGGACGAGAGCCCTGCGCCTTGCTCGTGCGCGCGAGATGCGGAGGCTCAGCGGAGCAGGGCGCGGGTGTGGTTCAGCAGCTCAGGGCCACCCGGAGCGCCATGGCCCGGGACGATGATGCGCGTGTCGGGATAGCGCGCCTGCACACGCTCGAGGCTCGCGGGCCACTCGGAGACCACGGCGTCCCCCAGGTTGCCCAGGTCCTTCGCCGCCGCGTCCTTCACGAAGCACCCACCGAACAACACCTGGCTGTCGCGGTGCACCACCACGATGTTGTCGGGCGCGTGGCCCGCACCAGGGAAGAACAACTCCAGCGGACCGAGCGTCGCGACCTCCGTGAAGGCGCGCGTGGGCACCGGCTTGCCGCGCTCCTTCGCGATTCTCACGGTGTCCTCCAGGCCGTGCACCGGGATGCCCCTGGCGAAGAGCACGGGGATGCCCGCGGTCCGGTCGTCGTGGAAGTGCGTCGCCACGGCCGCGCGGACGGGCTTGCCCAGCGAGCTCGCGGCCCAGTCGACGAGCTGCTCGGCCTGCTGCTGGTTCCAGCCCGTGTCCACGAGCAGCGAGCCGTCCCCGTCCTCGACGATGAGCCCGTTGGCGGGAACGAAGCCGAAGTCCTCGTCCGAGAGCGTCGTGTGCATCCAGACCCCCGGAGCGATGCGCCGCACCGTGATGTCCTTCGCGAGCGTGTACTCACCTGCCCCTGTCGCCCGCGCCGCCTCCGCGGCGTTCGGACGCACGGGCGCCGAGGTGCAGGACTGCGTCAGCACGAGAAGGGGAACGAGGACGCGAAGCGGGCGTGAGGTCATGGGTTCAGTCTCGCGAGAGAGAGGAGCGGTGCACGCCTTGGCAACCTTCAGGCCAGTCCATCGCCCGGGTCCGTGTGCATCCTGGCGCGCGCGTGGCCCCCGGATGTGTCCGGGCAGCCACGGCGCCGTGTCCACGGGGCCGCGCTCCTGCCCGGGACTTCAGCTCGGCGCGTCGACGATGACGGTGCACTGGCCGGCGACCACCTGGGGGCGCTCGTCCACCCACTGCCAGACGCGCGTGTAGCGCAGCTGCGCGGCGAACCCGGTGCCCGCGGACTGGCCCGCGACGGAGGCCTGCACGACGACCACCGCGCCCGCGGAGAGGAACCGGATGACGGGGGGACCCAGCTCCAGCCGGGTGAGTCGCAGCGCGCCCGAGCCATGGCCCTCCAGGTCCGCATCCTTGTTGAAGACCTGTCCCAGGTGGTTGACGAAGACGAGGTCCTCGGAGAGGAGCTGGTCGAGCATGTCCACGTCGCTGGCGAGCATGGCCTGGCGCAGCGTCTCCTCCGCCGCCAGGATGTCTTCTTCCGTCATCATCCGCAGTGCGCTCCTGGCTGACCGACCGGGCAGTGTCGCCCGACACGTCGCGGGACTACCGACGCTCGACCTCCCACCAACCGAACCACAAAGTCCGCTCCTCGGCGAGCTGAACCCACCCGGGGGCATGCACGTAGGCACGCGGCTCCAGCCCCGCGTCCGTGACGGCGCGCGAGGCCTCCTCGAAGGAATACAAATGCAGCGTCACGGCGGGCCCCGCGGTCCGCACCTCGCGCGTGGGGGCCTCGTGTCCCTCGTGGCCGGGCCTGCGCTCCAGCGCGGTGAACAACAACCGCCCGCCCGGCGCCAGCATGTCCGCGATGTGCCGCAGCACGCGCCGCAGGTCGTCGCAGAAGTCCAGACAGCCCAACGCCAGCGCCACCTGGAAGCGCCCCCACTCCGCGGGGAACGGCTGGTAGTAATCATGCGCGTACCACTCGCCGGAGGGACGGGCCTGTCGCGCCAGCTCCAGCATCTGCGGCGACAGGTCCGTGCCCACCACGTGCACGGAGGGCTCCAGGCCCTTGGTGTGCAGCCCCGGCCCACAGCCCACGTCGAGCACCCTGCAGCCCGGGGACACCGCGTCCGTGAGGAACCGCTCGACGCGGTCCTCGTACCGGCCCAGCACGGGGAAGAGGGCCTCGTAGGCGGACGCAATCTCCCCGTAGATGGCCCGGACGGCCTCTTCCTGGGGACTACCGCGGGACATGGCGCTTCGCTCGCATGGGGACGGCCGTTCTACCGTGCCCCGAGTCCCAGGGCGCGCTGAACCTTCACGTGTGTCCACTGTCGAAGGACCACTCGGACGCAAAGTGTCTTCACTCGCGCACGCATCGCGCTCCAGGCGTGCGCGCACGCGTCCGCCGACAAGCGAGCACCCCGAGCCACGCATCGCCCGGGGTGCCGCGCTCCTTCAGCGCTCCACCTGCCGGAACACCGCCATCGAGCGCCCCTCCAGCTGGAACCTGCCTTGGGAGGGCACCTTCTCCGCGCCCCGCGCATCGTCCGCCGTGTACAGCTCCAGCTCCCACTTCTGTCCGTCCGTGAGGGCGGGCAGCGTGTAGGCCACCGGCTCGTGGTGGGCGTTGAGCAGCACCAGCAGCGCGTCGCCGATGATGCGCTGGCCGCGCTCGTCGGGCGTGGGGATGGCGTCGCCGCCGAGCAGGAACGCCAGCGAGCGCACGAAGGGCTTCTGCCAGTCCTCCTCGCTCATCTCCGAGCCGTCCGGACGGAACCACGCCAGGTCCTTGTGCTCGGAGTCCCACAGGTGCGCGCCCTTGAAGTAGCGGCGGCGCTGCAACACCGGCTGCCGGTGACGGAAGTGGATGAGCTTCTGTGTGAAGGCGAGCAGCTTCTTGCGCCGCTCGTCCAGCGACCAGTCCACCCACGACAGCTCGTTGTCCTGGCAGTAGGCGTTGTTGTTGCCCTGCTGCGTGCGCCCCATCTCGTCGCCCGCGACAATCATCGGCACGCCGGTGGACATGAACAGCGAGGCCAGGAGGTTTCGCTTCTGGCGCTCGCGCAGCGAGACGACGCCCGGGTCGTCCGTCTCACCCTCCACGCCGCAGTTCCAGGACTGGTTGTCGTCCGCGCCGTCGCGGTTGTGCTCGCCGTTGGCCTCGTTGTGCTTGTGGCTGTACGTCACCAGGTCGTGCAGCGTGAAGCCGTCGTGCGCGGTGACGAAGTTGATGCTCGCCTGCGGCTTGCGCCGCGCCTCCGCGTACAGGTCCGAGTTGCCCGTGAGCCGGTAGCCCACCTCGCCGGCGAGGTTCTCGTCGCCCTTCCAGTAGCGCCTCAGCGCGTCGCGGTACTTGCCGTTCCACTCGCGCCACGGCGCGGGGAAGCCGCCCACCTGGTAGCCGCCGAGCCCCACGTCCCACGGCTCCGCGATGAGCTTCACCCGGCTGAGCACCGGGTCCTGCTGGAGAATCTGGAACAGCGCCGCCCTCGGGTCGAAGCCGCCCTCGCCCGTGCGTCCCAGCACCGTGGCCAGGTCGAAGCGGAAGCCGTCCACGTGCATCTCGTCCACCCAGTAGCGCAGGCTGTCGACGATGAGCCGGGCGCCGTTCGGGTTGGACGCGTTGACGCTGTTGCCGCACCCGGTGAAGTCCAGGTAGTAGCGCGCGTCCGGCATCAGCCAGTAGTAGCTGGCGTTGTCGATGCCCTTGAGCGACAGCGTGGGCCCCAGGTGGTTGCCCTCGCACGTGTGGTTGTAGACCACGTCGAGGATGACCTCGAGCCCCGCGGCGTGCAGCGCGCGCACCATGGCCTTGAACTCGGCCACCGCGCTGCCCGGCGTCTTGCGGCTCGCGTAGTACTGCTCCGGCGCGAAGAAGCCGAGCGTGTTGTAGCCCCAGAAGTTGGACAGCTTCTTGTCGTCCAGGAACGAGTCGTCCGCGAAGGCGTGGATGGGGAGCAGCTCCACCGACGTGACGCCCAGCTTCTTCAAATGCTCGATGATGGGCGGTGAGGCCAGGCCCGCGTACGTGCCGCGCAGGTGCTCGGGCACCTCCGGGTGGCGCATGGTGAGGCCGCGCACGTGGGCCTCGTAGATGACCGTCTTGCGCCAGGGAATCTCCGGCCGGCGGTCATCGCCCCAGTCGAAGGAGTCGCTCACCACCACGCTCTTGGGCACGCCCGCCGCGCTGTCGCGCTCGTCGCGCGCCAGGTCCTGCTGCGCGTGGCCCAGCGGATAGCCGAAGACCGGCTGCTTCCAGTCCACCTCGCCGTACAGGGCCTTGGCGTACGGGTCCACCAGCAGCTTGTGCGGATTGCAGCGGTGGCCCTTGGTGGGCTCGTAGGGGCCGTGCACCCGCAGGCCGTAGAGCGTCCCGGGCTCCAGGCCGGGGACGTAGCCGTGGTGGACGAAGTCCGTCGCCTCCGGCAGCGTGAAACGTTCGATTTCGCGCGTCGGGTTCGCCGAATCGTAGAGGCAGACCTCGATGCGGGTCGCCGCCTGGGAGAAGACGGCGAAGTTGACTCCGGTGCCATCGAACGTGGCGCCGCGCGGCCAGGGCTTGCCCGGCCAGACCTCCCTGCTCATACAGGCTCTCGATTCCTCTCAAGGAAAATGCCCGCTGAATGTGGGATGGCCCTGGCGGACCGGCAAGCGTCAGGCCGCGGCGGCGTGGTCCAGCGAGCGCCATGTCCCCAGGGCCCAGTCCTCCTCCTCCGGGTCCGCGAAGCTCACCACGCACAGCGCCCGGTGGCGCCCGGAGCTGCACAGGGCCGTCAGCCGGCACTCGCCCGGCTCCATGTGCAGCGACGCGCGGCCGCTCACCCGCTCGCCCTGGTACTCCAGCTCCAGCGCGCGGCGCTCGGCCGTGGTGGTGGCGAAGTGCTCCTCCGCGTCGTCCTCGAGTGGCACGAATCGGACACTTCGCCGATGGTCCCGGGCCACCCACGTCCCGTCCTCCAGGTGCGCCTCCGCGAGCGAGCCGGGGATGCGGATCTCCCAGCCCGCCGGCAGCGCCACCTGCACCGCCCCGCGCCGGTAGCCGATGGACGGGCCGCGCGCCCCGTGGTGGTCCGCGTGGTGATGGACCGTCTCCGCCAGCGTGCCGCCCACGCCCAGGTAGCCGAGCACCTCGCGCCACTCGCGCCAGGGGTAGGCCAGCTCCGGGTCCTCGCGCCACGCCAGCTCCAGCGAGCGGGCCACGTCGCGCAACAGCCGCCGCTCCTCCTCGAGCAGCGGCGGGCGCCACACCACCTCCGTCCACAGCCGACACAAGGCGCGCCCCAGCCGCGCGTGCGCGCCGACGCCCTGTCGCCACCAGGGGAACACGTCCATGCCCACGCGCGGGTCCTCGTACACACGCCGCATCCAGCGCTCGTCGCGAGGCCCCAGCGGCGTGAGCAGCGCGCCGGGGTGCTCGAACATGTGGCCGAAGCGCAGGGACATGGAGAAGCCGGACTCACCCAGGCTGCGCATGCGCAGCACCTGGGCCACCGTCTCCTGCAGCCACGCCAGCATGTAGACCTCCACCGGCCCCGCGTCGCCCGTGTGGAAGTAGCCCGTGGGGTCTCCGACGTCCAACGTGTCGTCGGCCTGCACCCACTGGATGTCGAGCGCCTGGCCCAGGGCCTTGAGCGTGTCGCACAGGAACACGTGGTAGCCGGGGCCCACCGCGGAGGTCTCCGCGGAGATGACCACGCGCGAGCCGCTGGCCGCGAGGAACGAGACCTCGCCCGCGGCCGGATGCAGCCGCAGCCGCAGCTGCGGCGCGCCTCGGGGACCGGTGCCGAAGCGACTGCTCTCCAGCCACTCCGACACATTCATCTGGAACCAACGCTCGACCTGACCCAGCCACGTGCGCGCGTTCTCGGATGTCGGCGAGTGCGGTGCGTCCCCCCCACGCCAGCCGGCCAGCAGCAACTTCAAACTCATCACGCCTCTCTTGGGTTTGGGGCCCCCCGCGCATCGGGGACCGGGCATGTCTCCGCGCCTTGTCAGGAAAGCGCGTTTCACGCTGAACGTGCCACCGACCCGGTGTGCCGGCCGGCCCGTGCTCCACGTCGCGCGAAGGCCCGAGTGCGCGACGGAGCGCTGGCTCGCTCGGCTGCCGTGTGGACGGGCCAAGGCGAGGTGCCGGGTCTTCCGCGCCCCGGTGAGTGCGGGCGCGGAAGGTGAATGGTGATTCAGTTTTTCAAGAAGGGTGAAGCGTCAGTTCTGGGTGGTGGCGGCCGGGGCGTCCTTGCGGGCGTTGGCGGCGACCTTCTCGGCGATGCGGCTCCAGGCGGCGTGGGTGCGCACGGCCTCGAGCGAGGGCTCGGTGGTGAGGGACTGGGTGGCGGAGAAGCCCTCGTCGGCGGCGCGCTCCAGCCAGACGATGCACTCGTCGAGGCTGCCGGCGCGCGCGGCGATGACGCCCGCGTAATAGAGCCCGTCGGGGTGGCGGAAGCCGTCGTTCCACGCGCGGCGGTAGAGGAAGAGCGCGTCCTCGTAGCGGCCGTCCTCGAGCAGCTTGTCGGCCTCGGTGCCCAGGCGGCGCGCCTCGCTGGCGTCGGGCGGGACGGGACGCGGCACCGGCGGTGTCGGGTTCTGCGGGTCGTTGGTGTGCGTGGTGGCGCAGGCGGTGAGCTGGAGGAGGGCGAGGACCGCGAGGAGACGGCGCATGGCGTGAATACTCCGGGTTGCGAGGTTATCCGGAGAGGACGCTGCCAAGGCCGGGGCCACCATTCAAGCAGGCGCACGCTGCCCGCAGGCACTGGGGACATCACCTTGCGGGAAAGGAGGCCGTCATGAGCAAGAAGGACGTGTTGAAGATTCCGACCGAGAACCTCCCCACCATCCCCAAGCATGACGCTGGCGCCGAGGACGAGCCCAGGCGTCGTGCCCCCAAGACGCTGGACCCGAACACGGGGCCGGGTGGGACGCCGGGCGTGGATGACACCCCGCGCATCATCGAGCCGCAGACGACGCCCGGGCGCTATCCCGGCGTCAGCGTGAGCTGAGCGTCGACAGCGTGACGCGCGGCGAGCAGGCCCATGCCCGAGGCGGGGCGTGGGCCTGCTGTCGTTGCGCGGTCGTGACGGGGTGGGCGCGTCCCCGGGTCGGCCGGAAACACAGAGGCCCGCGCCGGTCGGGGCGCGGGCCTCCGGAGCTCCACTCGCCTTGGCGCCACGGTCAGCGCCTGGGCAGGGGGCTTTGCCTAGCGGCCGGACTCGGGCTCACGGGGCAGGGCGTCCGGAGCGTACGGGTCCTCGCGGTTGCTGGAGTCGGGCGCCGTCAGGTCGCCGTCGCCCGTGGTGCCGGGGTCCACGGCGGTGTCATCGGCGGGGTCCAGCGTGCCGGAGCCGCCGGTGCCCGGGTCCGTCGACGGGTCCATGCCCGTGGGCGGGCTCACCGGCGTGTCACCAGTGGAGGGCGGCGGGCTCATGGACGGGTCGTCCACGCCGGTGCCACCGGTGCCCGGGTCCAACGTGGGGTCCGTGGCGGGCGGCGGGCTCATCGTCGGGTCATCCATGCCCGTGCCGCCCGTGCCCGGGTCCTGGGTGGTGCCGGTCGGAGGCGTCGTCGTCGTGTCCGTGCCCGTCGTGGTGCCCGTGTCCGTCGTCGTGGGCGCCGTGGTGTCGTCGCGCTTGGCGCTCGAGTCGGACTTGCACGCGGTGCTGAACATGAGCGCGCCGGCGGCGAGCGAACCCAACACGACCTTCGTCTTCATGAACTTCTTCATGGTGGTTCCCCTCATTGGAAAGTTCTGGAGTGCTGCGGTGGTTGTGGCTGGCTGCTGCTGGCCGGGAACGTGAGCAGCCGGAACGCGGTGTGCAGGGAACGCTCCTCCGGCTGCCTGCTCTCCTGACGACGGCGGGGGCCCGACGTGGGGGCGACTTGTCGGGGCGGGACTGTCATTTGTCACCCGCACGGGGAGGCGGCCGCCGTTTCGATACCGTCCCGAGGTGCGGGGTGGAGTGTTTGTGATTGACGCCTGTCCCAGGCGTCGCGCGTCTCGTGGTGGTGTCGAGACAGGGCGTTTCCGGAGGTCCTTCGAGCGCCGCTTCGCGCGGCTCAGCCGTCGCTGTTGGGGCCGGTGAGCCGGGGGGCGTCGTCTCCCCGATTCCCCTGGGCGCGGCGGTGCAGGGACTCGCGCCACCTGGGGGTGAGCAGGAGACAGTCGGCCAGGGCCGCGGCGTCCTCGGGCCGCTGCTCGTGCATGGCCTGGTTGGCGAAGGTGACGGTGAAGCGGGGGTGGGGACGCTCCACGAGCTCCAACACGTCTCCCGCGCGGACCTCGCCCTCCTGGAGGACGCGGAAGTACCAGCCGGTGCGGCCGGTGCGTTGGATCAGCAGCGCCAGCTCCTTGTGGCGCCAGCGCCGCGCGGGCTTCCAGCAGGGCTGTCTCGGCTGGGACACCTGCACCACGGCGGTGCCGACCTTCAGCACGTCGCCGATGCAGACGCTCTCCTCCGCGCCGCCGGAGACGACCCAGTTCTCGCCGAAGGCGCCCGGGCCCAGGTCCTCGCGGCCGAGCTGCTCGCGCCAGAAGGCATGGTGTGACGCGGCGTAGGCGAGCACGGCCTTCTCGGGGCCTCCGTGCACGCGCAGGTCCGCCTGGCCGTCACCGGTGAGCCCCGTGCGGGTGAGCCACACGGGCCCCGTCACGGGCTGCTTGTGGATGCCGCTGGTCCACGGCCGCTCCATCGGGTCGGCGGCGCCGGGCGTGCCGAGCTCGCGGGGCATGCCGATGTGGAGCGAGAGGATGCGGGGCGTCTGGGTCTGCATCGGCTTCGCGACAAAGCAGGCGCGAGGGGGGCTGTCCAGCGTCGAGCCTGTGCCTGGGCCGCGCGACGGGAGCGGAAGACGTCTCCAGCGAGTCGCCCTCCGCTCCCTCAGGTCGCGCTCAGGCGCGAGCGGACGTCAGTACGTGCCGCCGTCCAGCACCGAGCCACCCGCGGGCGGCGTGAAGGTGCCGGAGGCGTTGTCGTCCGCGGGGCCCGGCACGGTGGTGGGGCCCGAGCCGCCCATGCCCGCGTCGCCGTCGAACGTGGGCAGGCTGCCGGGCGCCGTGGTCGTGCTGCCCGGAGCCGTCGTGGTGTCACCCGGCATCGTCGTGGTGCTGCCCGGGTTCGTGTCCGGCGTGCTCGGCACCGTGCCCGGCGTCGACTGCGTCGGGTCCTGCGTCATCGGGTCCGTCGTGGTGGGGCTGGGCGTCGTCGTCGTCGTGCCCGAGCCGCCCGTCGCGGGCTCACTCGTCGTGGTGCTGGGGTCCGCCTGGGCCACCATCACCGGCGCTTCCGTCGCGCTGCAAGCCGTGCCCAGCGCCAGGGTCCCCGCCATGGCACCCGCCCACATCCACCGCCTCATGTGCTTCACCATTGCCGCCTCCGTTCGTGGGTATGTGTTGCTTCAGCTCAAGGCGTCGCGTGCTCGGGCCCCGTGCCCCCCGCCGCCGCCCTCTCCTTCACCTCCGAGTCCAACCGCGCTCGCCGCTTGCGGTGCCCCCGCGCCGTCAGGACCAACAGCAGCGCGGGGAACGCCACCAGCATGACCAGTAGATTGGTGGCGAATCCCAGACTGGCCAGTGCCCCCACCGAGTTCAGGCCTGGATGCCTGGCCAGGAAGAGCGCGCCGAACCCCATGGCGCTCGTCAGCAGGCCGCCCGCAATCGCACGCCCCGTCTCCGAGTACACCGCCACGAAGTCGCTGCCCGGCGACGCCAGCCGTGTCAGCAGATGCACGCCCGCGTCCACCGTGGTCCCGATGAGCACGGGGATGATGAGGATGTTCAGATAGTTGAACTCCAACCCCACCACCGGCATCAGGCCAATCAAGGCCAGCAAGGACACCACCGTGGGCAGCAGGCACAGCACCGCCATGCGCAGCCCTCCCAGGGTCATCCACATGGCGAGCAGCACCGCCAGCGTCGCGCCTCCGAGGATGAGCGGCGCCTCGTGCGTCACCATGTCCAGGATGTCCGCCATCACCATGGACTCGCCCGCCGCGGACACGCGTCCGCCTCCCGGGGGCGTGACGCCGCGAATCTCGCGCGCCAGCGCTCGCACGGCCTGGCCGTCCGACTGGTTCACCGCCGGGTACACCAGCACGAAGCCACCCGTCGTCCCCTCGCGTCCGGTGAACTGCTGCCGCACGCTCGCCGGCAGGTCCGCGAGCGTGAAGGGCGGCGCCTGGGTCTGCCGACGCAGCTGCGCCACCTGCGCGCGCTGCTCCGCGGACAGCCGCTCCTCCGGGACGTTCTCGAGCAGCGCGTGGATGTCGCGCAGCACCACCTGTTTGCTCGGCTGGTCCCGGGGCACCAGCGAGGACAGCGAGGCCACGAAGTCGATGGTGGAGTCCTTGCCCCGCTCCCGCTGACGCCGGGCGAGCGCGGACGCCATCGCGTGCTCCTCCTGCTCGTCCCGCGTGAGCACCACCACGGGCGTCTGCGAGTAGCCGATGATGTCGTTGACCTGTCGGTCCAGGACGAACGACGGCAGGTCCTGGTCCTCGAGCGTCCCGAAGTTGTAGTCGAAGCGCACCCGAGGCACCTGGGAGAAGAGCCCCACCAGCACCACCGCGGAGATGGCGGTGATGGCCACGCGGTGGCGCACCAGCACCCGGCCCATCGAGGACTCGCGCGGCGCGACGCGCGCGTGTCGCGGCCGCCAGCCGAGGCGCGCCGTCAGCCCCAGCAGCGCCGGCAGCACCAGCACGTACGCCGCCACGAGCACCAGCATGCCGATGCCGGCGATGACGCCGAACTCGCGGAACGCTCGGAAGCGGGACGTGCCCAGCACGAAGAAGGTGAGCGCCGCCACCAGCGCGGACACCAGCGCCGCGCCGCCCGTGTGCGTGAAGGACTCGCGCGTGGCCCGCTCGGAGTCCTCTCCCTGCGTGCGCAGCTGGAGATAGCGGCCCAGGAGGTGGATGCCGTGCTCGACGCCCAGGCCCCCGAGGATGGCGCCCAGGAAGCCCGTCAGCAGATTCACCTGGCCATACAGGAGCGCGACCAGCCCGTACGTCCACGCGAGCCCCGCGCCCACCGGCGTCAGCACCAGCCCCACCGCCACGGGGCTCCGGAAGTGGAAGAGCAGGTAGAGCAGCATCAGCGCCGTGGCCACGGCGGACGACACGGCGATGTCGCGGACAATCTGCTGCTGCTGGTCCAGCTTCTTCTGGAAGGTGCCGGTGATGTCCACCCGGAAGCCGGGGCCGTACTTCGACAGGTCCTGCGCGTCGATGAGCCCGCGCACCTCGTCCACGATTCGCCGCGAGTAGCCCAGGTCCGCTGACGTCGTCTCCGGCTTGGCCAGCACGACGACGCGCCCGGCCTTGGCGTCCAGGTAGTAGTCGTCCTGGGCGCCCGACAGCTTCTGTCCGGCCGCGCCGCCGTACTTCGCCTCCAGGTCGGAGAAGTCGAGCGACGGCTCCGGCTCGTCCACCAGCGGCACGTAGAGCGGATTGGCCCGCTGCCGCTCCCACGCCAGCCGCGCGGCGAGCCGACGGTGGACCTCCTTCAGGTCCTCCTCCGACAGGAAGTAGAGCGCCCTGTCGCGGAAGAACGCGCCCGTGCGCTCCTTCTCCACGAAGCGGATGCCCGGCAGCTTCTCCAGCTGGGGCGCCAGGTCATCGGCGAAGCGGCGCAGCGACGCGGTGTCGCCTCCCTCGCCCACCACCGCCACCCAGCCGAGCGCGCCGAAGCGCGACTCCAGCTCCCCCAAATCTTGGACGCTCTCGAAGGAGCGGGGAAGCAGGTCCACCAGGTTGGCGTTGAGGCGGAGCTTGAGCGACAGCACTCCTCCCACCGCCGCGAGCAGCACCGCCAGGCCCAGCGCGAGCACCGGCCGCCGGTGGCTGCGCGCGGCCAGGGCGCCGAGCCCCCGCTCCACGCGCTGCATCCAACGGCGCTCTCCCTGCGTCGATGTGGTCGGCTCCGAGTCCATCCGTCGCGCGGGCGTCCCAGCCTCCCACCCCCGGAGAAGTCCGACGGCGTGGAAGGTGGCACGGCTTCCCCTCCCTCGGGTGTCCGCGAGAGCGGCCCCATGTGGGCGGGAACCTGGGGACGCGGCGCGGGGTGTGCAGTCCGCGCCGCTCGGCCGTCTGCCCTCCAGGAGGCCTTCGGGCCCGGTGCGCGCGGTCCAGATGCGCGACGCAGGGCCGTGGGCGTCACGAGCCCGCAGGCGGCCGTGCGGACAGTCGAGCGGGGGACGTGGGGGCCTGTTACAGAGGGAAAGTCATTCGGGGCCTTACATTCCGGCTTACGGCATAAACGCGTTGACTCCCCGGTTGGCGCATGCCCAAGGTGGGCCGCGGGTCGGCCCGAAAACAACACAGCAGGTGTCGCAACATGGGTGAGAAGCGTTGGTCGGAGCGGTTCGAGGGGGCGATGGGCCAACTCGCCGCGCGAAGCCATCGGCGTCCGATGCATGCGGTGGTGGTGGCGGTGGTGCTGACGCTCCTGGGCGCGTACTTCGCCAGGAACCTGACCCTCAGCGCGGACTTCGTGGGCCTGCTGCCCAAGTCGTTCCCGAGCGTCCAGGACATCGAGAAGATGCGCAAGCGCTTCGGTGGCCAGGGCAACGTGGTGGTGGTGGGGATGGGGGCGGAGCCCGAGGCGCTCAAGCGCTTCGTGGATGACCTGTCGCCGAAGCTCGCGCAGCTGTCGGAGATCCGCTACGTCAACTCGCAGCGGCCCAGCGAGTTCTTCAACGAGCACGCGCTGTATTACGTCGACCTGGAGGACCTGAAGACGATTCAGGGCCGCATCGACGCGCGCATCGCGTGGGAGAAGGAGCAGGCCAACCCGCTCTTCGTCCGGCTGGACGAGGAGCCCGCGCCGTCGGTGGACTTCTCCGACATCGAGCAGAAGTACACGGGCCGCGCCAACCAGCGCCTGTCGGGCCAGGGGGACCTGTACTACCTGGACACGACGGAGCGGATGGTGGTGCTGATGGCGAAGCCCAAGGGCAGCGCCGCGGACCTGAACTACTCGAAGAAGGTCGTCACGCAGGTGGAGGAGTTCCTGGCGACGCAGGACCTGTCGAAGTACGGGCCGGGCTTCAAGACGGCGGTGACGGGGACCTTCAAGAAGAAGATCGACCAGCAGCGCGTCATCGTGAGCGACCTGGCGCGGGCGTCCACGCTGGCCATGGTGTTGCTGGTGGTCTACCTGGTGTTCCACTTCCGCAGCGCGCTGTCGGTGGTGCTCACCATGGTGCCGGTGATGGCGGGCCTGGGGTGGACGTACGGCTTCGTGGGCCTGGCGTACGGGCAGGTGAATCTGCTGACGGGCTTTCTGGCGGCGGTGCTCGGCGGCCTGGGCGTGGAGCACGGCATCCATCTGCTGGGGAGATACGGGACGTTGCGCTCGGAGGGGATGACCTCCGAGGCGGCGGTGCAGGAGTCCTTCCGGCACACGGGCTTCTCCGCGCTCATCGCGGCGCTGGTGGCGGCGCTGACGTTCCTGAGCCTGGCGATGTCGGAGTTCAGGGCGTTTCGCGAGTTCGGCATCATCGCGGCGGTGGGCATGCTGGTGAGCATCTTCGCGTACGTGCTCATCCTGCCGGCGCTGTTGGGGATGGCGTCGCGCTTCGGGTGGGCGCCGCGCACGCAGGAGGAGGGGGCGGGGCCCATGGCGCTCCTGGGGCGCTGGCTGCCGCGCTCCTACCGTGGGGTGGCGGTGGTGATTGGGGTGGGCGTGGTGGTGCTCATCTCGCAGGCGTACCGCATCTCGTTCAACTACGACTCGCGCACGTTGGAGGACTACAAGCAGGCGTCGGCGGTGCTGGACCAGAAGGTGAACAACATCCTGGGCTACTCGCAGACGCCGGTGGTGGTGCTGACGGACTCGCAGGACATGGAGCGCGAGGTGGTGCGGCAGCTCGAGGCGCGCAAGGCGGCCCGGGGCAAGGAGTCCACCATCGACTTCGTGGGGGCGCTGGAGGACCTGGTGCCCCGGCAGCAGCCGGAGAAGCAGGCGGTGCTGGAGGCCATCCGGGCGCGGCTGGAGAAGCTGGACCCGGAGCGGCTGCCGGAGGACACGCGGGTGGCGCTGGCGCGGGCGTTGAACATGTCGAAGGCGAAGCCCTTCACGCAGGCGGAGCTGCCGGCGAGCGTGCGTCACCAGTTCGAGAGCCTGGATGGGAGCACGGGCGGCGTGGTGCTGGTGTACGCGGGCGGCGGGGTGAGCCTGTCGGACGGTGAGGGGACGCGGCGCTTCTCCAAGGAGGTGCGCGGGCTGCAGATGCCGGACGGCAGTCAGGTGTCGGCGGCGGGTGAGGCGCTCATCCTGGCGGACATCCTGGACATGGTGTCGCGCGAGGGTCCGCGCATCCTGGCGGCGGCGGTGTTGAGCGTGCTGGCGGCGATGTGGCTGACGTTGGGGAAGCTGCGCACGGCGCTCATCTGCATGGTGCCCACGCTCTTGTCGGTGGCGGGGCTGGTGGGGCTGATGGCGCTCTTGGATTTGCAGTTCAACTACCTGAACATCATGGTGCTGCCGGTGCTGGTGGGGACCACGGTGGACGCGGGTGTGCACCTGGTGCAGCGGTTGGGTGAGCCGGGGGCGGACTTCATCTCCGTGTACGCGGAGACGGGGCGGGCGATTACCGGCGGCCTGCTGACGAGCGCGATTGGCTTCGTGGCGCTGGTGTTGGCGAAGCACCCGGGGTTGAACTCGATTGGCGACCTGGCGAATCTGGGGTTCGGGTTGAACCTGGTGATTGTGCTGTTGGGGTTCCCGTCGCTGTTGCTGCTGGTGGAGCGCTGGCGGCGCAAGCACGGCGCGACGGCGGAGGAGCCGGCGCCGGGGGCGTAGCTCAGGAGGGCAGCGTGATGATGCGAGGCGAGGCGCTCGGGTGGTTCGCGGCGGTGTCGATGGCGGTGGCCCTGGTGGGGTGTTCCCACGGGGGCCAGCGTGAGGAGAAGAAGGGCGACACGCGCTGTGAGGAGTCGCGGAACCTCTCGTGCATCACGGGCACGGAGTGCTCCATGGACCGCGACCGGGGCTGTGAGGTGTGCCGCTGCTCGCCCGCGGATGCGCTGACGCCCACGGACAAGCGCCGGCCCACGGCGATGGAGCCGGAGCGGCGCTGGTAGTGGCTACGCGAGGTGGGCGACCTGGATGTCCAGGCGCTTCACCTTCTGCTCCTCCAGGAGCGCGTGCAGCTTCGGGGACATGAGCAGGAGCGGGTGAGGACGCAGGACTCCGCTACGCATGCCCACGTGCTGACGGGTGCAGGTCAGGTCGCTGCCGTCGTGGTCTCCGCGTCGGAGGGACAGCTCGGAGAGGATGTTCAGGCCGACGATGTGTCCCCTGGGGCAACGTTGCGCGTTGTCCTCGTCGAGGTCGAATGGGTCATTGCCCGTGCGAGTCGCAGGCAGGAGGTCCAGGGGATGGGCTGTCACGACGAGCTGGTGCCACTCCTTCACGGGTTCGGCTTTCGGGCCTGCGCGCCGGATGGGGCGGAAGTCCGCGCCTGTGATTCCATGCGCTCGCCAGAGGTCCGCGAGCCGAGCGGAGATGACCCACTCGTGGGCGAGGGTTCGCGCGAGGTCCGCGCGCTGGGGAATCCGGCGCGGGTCGAGGTGCAGGTCCGTGACCTGTCTGGCGCCTGCTCCGCAGAGCGCGCAGGCGGTGGACTCGTCGTAGTGAGTGCCGCACTCCTCACCGGAGGGCTCGAAGACCGCATCCAGGCGCAGCTCGAGCAACTCGGCGGACTTCAGCTCCTTGGGCGTGTAGTGGCGCAGGAGGCGCCAGCCCGAGAAGAACAACTTGCCCTGCTGTCGCAGGGCGCGGTCGAGTTCACGGATGCGTGGAATGCGCTCATCATCCGTGGGGAGTGTCAGCTTGCGCACCGTGCCACTCGGCAGCACGACACCCTCATCACCGCGGAAGAGTCGCGATGCTTCGGCTTCCTCGACACGGAGCTCGATGGTTTCGCGCATGAGCTAGGGCTGCAGTCCGATGAGCTGGGGAATGGGATGCTGGGAGTAGACCTGGACCAGGAGGAGCTGGAGCTTGTCCGGAGCAGGTCGCTCCTGACCATAGGCCCAGCGCTCGCGAAAGGCCTGGGTGATGGCTTTGTGGTACGCGGTCGGCAGTCGGTAGGTCGCACCTGATTTGGCGCCGCCCAGATACAGCGGGACCAGATGGTGCTCCTGGAATCCGGCGCTATTCGGATAGCGGGCCTGGGCTTCCTTGAGCCGCTGGGCATAGAGCTGTCGTGCCTGCTGGACGACTTGAAGGTTCGCCAGCCGATGCGCCTGGAGCTGACTCTGTTGCGGTGTCGGCGTCGGGGTGAGCAGAGGAGGGCGTCGCCACGGGCGTGCTCCGGGCCCTCGCCGAAGCGGCAGTCTCATACCCGCGCTCTCGCACGCAGTATCGGTTCGTGAGGCGCAGTACGCTTCCGGCTGCTCGAATTCGGCCCGGCCTGTGCCATCGGCTGCTTCGTCGGGCAGGAATGCCCCCGCAGTGTCTTCGTCCGTCGTGACGTGGATGCTCCCCCAGTCACGAAGATTGACGGTGGTGGCTCCGCAGCCCGCCTGAAGCAAGACCAGGACGTAACACCACAGGCTCAGGTGCCAGGCAGGTCGAGCACTCATTCGCCCTTCATAGCGCTTCCGGATCGTCTCGGGCTGCCCTGTTCAGCGCCGCGCACCCGGCTCGAAGCGCAGTGGCAGGCGCTTGGGGCCGTGGACGTGGAACGCCTCGCGGGGCTCCCACGGCGCGTCGCTCGCGAGCCTGAAGTCGCCCAGCATCTCCAGCAGGTCCGTGAGCGCCACCCTCGCCTCCATCCGCGAGAGCGCCGCGCCCAGGCAGAAGTGGATGCCGTGCCCGAAGGCAAGGTGCGCATTCGGCTCCCTCCCGATGTCGAACCGCTCCGGCTCCTCGAAGTGGCCCGGGTCCCGGTTCGCCGAGCCAATCATCGGCAACACGAACTTCCCCGCCGGAATCACCCGTCCGTTCAACTCCACCGCCCGCTTCGTCGACCGATACATCGACTGCACCGGCGAACGGAATCGCAGCACCTCCTCGATGGCCGAGCCCAACAGCTCCGGCCGCTCCCGCAGCCGCGCCAACTGGTCCGGATGCTCCAGCAAGCACAGGAGCGCGTTGTCGATGAGGTCCATCGTCGACTCCGTCCCCGCCACCAGCAAGAGCTCGAAGAAGGCGATGAACTCCCGCTCGTCCAGCCGCTCTCCATCCACCTCCGCCTCCACCAGCCGCGTCAGCAGGTCATCCTTCGGCGCCCTCCGCCGCTCCTCCAGGATGACCGGGAGATACGCCCGCATCTCGTCGCGCATCGCCACGTACCGCGCTCGCGCCCGCTCCGCCTCCTCTCCCTCGGAGATGGTGTGGCTGAGGTTCAGCATGATGTCCCGCCACCCGAGGAGCCGGGCCCGGCCCTCCACGGGAATCCCAATCATCTCCGCGATGACCATCGTCGGCAGCTGACTCGAATACTCCGCCACCACGTCCATCTCCCCCCGCCCCACCAGCGGCGCCAGCAACCCACGCGACAGCTCCCGCACGTGCGGCTCCAGGTTCGCGATGGAGCGCGGCGTGAAGGCCTGCATGATGATGCCGCGCAGCTTTGTGTGCTGGGGCGGGTTCTTGAACAACAGCCAGTCCGGCGTCCTCCCTCCCGGCCTGGTGACGACGGAGCTGAACACCGCATGGTCCTGCAGCGCCCGCTTCACGCTGTCGTAGTCGAACAGGAACCACAGGTCCGCTCGCGGCTCATGCAACAGCGGCGAGCGCTCACGCAACCATGCGTACAGCGCGAAGGGACTCCGACGCGTGTCATCGGTGAACAGGTCCAACATGTCGAGCGGTCTCCCATCGGAGGGACACGTCGAGCGCCCCGCCGCGCCATGCCTCCAGCGTAGGAATCCCCCCTCCGCGAAGCGCAGACCCCTCGCCCTCGAGTGTCCTCTCGTGGAAGGCACGACCGTCGTCAGGCATCGAGTGTCCGAGACACCCCACGCCATCCGTCAGACAACGAGCCGCCGCTACGCCGCGCGCCCGGACCGACGGGCCACCCACGCGGTGACGAAGTCCGCGAGGCCGCCGAGCTGCCGGTCATTCAACGTGCACTGCCACCGGGCCTTCCTCAGCGCGCGGTACGCATCCGGCGCCTCCCAGCCCTTCGCCACCATCACCGCCAATCCCATCAGCGGCCCACGCCCGACACCGTGCTCGCAGTGCGCATACAGGTGCCCGCCCCTCTCCAGCCGGGGCAGCGCCCACTCCACGCCCTGCACCAACTGCTCCACTGTCGGCGGATACCGGTCCGTCACCGGCAGGTTGAGCAGCTCGATGCCCAGCGCCGCCAGCACCTTCGCGTCGTCCACCCGCTCCGCGCGCAAATCAATCACCGCCGTGATTCCGCGCGCCTTGAGCTCCGCGTACCGAGACGGCGACACCGAGCCGCCCACGTGCAGCCACTCGTTCACCTGCGACACGTTGAGGCCCTGGCCCGGCAGCTTCGTGGTCCACTCCACGCAGCGTGCCACCGAGCGCAGCACCTGCTTGCGCACCCAGCCTCGAACCCCCGGCACGTGATGCACGTCCCGCAACAACGACACGCTCACAAATCACCCTCGAGCGTCACTTCCATCAGCCCCGCCACCGGCGTCTTCCCCGAGCGCTCCAGCACCGCCCGGTGCAGGTACGTCACCGGCGAGCCCACCACCGGCTTGATGAGCCCACCCAGCATGCCCAGCTCCTCCACGGGCGCGCTGCGCTGCAGGAGCGACGTGGACTTCAGCACCATGGCCTTCGCGCCATCGCCGCCGAACACGTCCACCGTCCACACGCTGCGCTCCTTCGCGCCCTCGCGGCTGAGCGTGAACGACTCCATCGCGTTCGGCGCGCCACCCTCCGTCCACGAGTACACCGGGCCGAACTCACCGTCCTGTCCCTCGCGCGCGAGCAACACCATCCGCTCGCCACCGTCGCGCAGCGCCCGGAAGCGCACCCACCGCCGCGCCAGCTTCCCCGGGGGAATGGTGGACCGCGTGTGGTCCGCGTACCCGCCGCCCGACAGCGTCACCGCCGCGCCCTTGGGCTGCTGCACCGTCGCCTTCAGCGGGCTGAACGCCAGCGTCACCTCGTGACGGTAGCGCGCGCTGCCCACCTCCACCTCGGAGCCCTCCGGCGAGCGCGGCTCCACCTGCGCCGCGTACTCCAGCACCACCCGCCCGCCCTCCAGCCCTGCCTCCACCTTCGTCACCCCGTCCGCGGAGCGCGCCGAGCACGCTCCCACCCGGAAGGTGCTGGTGGCCGCGTCATAGCTCCACTCCTTCGCGCCCACCTTCTTCTGCGGCGTCCACGCGCGCTGCCCCGGCTTGAGCACCGTCGCGCGGCAGATGCCCGTGCGCGAGCCCGGGCCGATGTTCGTCACCTGCAACTGCACCAGCACGAAGGTGCCGTCCTCCAGGTCCCCGATGAAGGTGAAGCTCTCCCCGTAGTTGTCGCTCGGGGAGAGCGTGGGCTCCAGCGCCGCGCCCGCCGCCGCCACGGTGGGCAGCAGCAGCGTCAGCAGGAGTCCCAGGACCTGGGACCGTCCCTCACGCCGCATGGGGGCGCTGCTCCATGAGCGCGTCCGACGAGTTCGTGTCGTTGAAGACGTAGTCGCGCTGCAGCGGCAGGTTCCACGCGAAGTACACCACGCCGCGCACCAGCCACCAGCCCAGCGTGTACGCCAGCTGCGGATGCAACGTGAGCAGCGCCACGCCGCCCGCGTTGAGCAGCGCGCTCGTACCGCTCACCACCGCGTAGCGCATCATCTGCCGGCCCACCGCGGCCGTGCTGCGGAAGGTGAGCACCCGGTTGATGGAGTAGTTCACCACCGCGCCCAGCAGCGCGCCCAGCACCGTCGCCCACGCGGGCAGCAGGCCCATCCACTCCACCAGCGCCAGCACCACCGCGAAGTCCGCCACCGTCGCGATGGCGCCCGCCGCCGCGTTCAGGCTCACAATCGCCTTCTCCGAGCGCGCCTCCTGGCGCTTCGGCGCCAGCGCCTTCACGAGGTTCCTGAACCGGGAGATGGCCGTCAGGTTGCTCATGATGGCGACGAAGACCAGGCCCACCACCGCCATCCAGTGCATGGGGTGCTTCTCCTCGGGCCAGAACACCGCCTCCAGAATCGGCGACAGCGCCGTGCCCGCGCCCAGGAACAGCACGCGCTCCAGTCGCTGCATCGCGCCGTCGCGCACGTTGACGCCCAGGCCCTCGCCCTTGGCGCGCACGTACGGCACCAGCGACGAGCCGAGCAGCGCGCCCAGCGCGGGCAGCAGCACCCACGTGTCCCGGTAGTACCAGGCCAGGCCCATCAACATCGCCGAGTCCACGTACCGGTCCAGCACCGAGTCCAGCGCCGCACCCGCGGGGTTGGCCTCCTTGCGCGTGCGGGCGATTCTCCCGTCCATCACGTCCAGGATGCCCGCCGCCAGGAACAGCCAGCCACCGAGCGCGAAGCGCCCCGCCGCCACCGCCACGCCCGAGGAGATGCCCAGCAGGCCCGACAGCATCGACAGCGCGTTGGCCGGCAGCCCCGAGCGCAGGATGACGGCCCACAGCGGCTGGATGACCCAGAAGAAGTAGTGGCGCAGGAAGTAGCCCACGAAGCCCGCGTTGCCCCGCTTGAGCGTCTCCTCGTCGCGCGGCACGCCCTTGAAGGCGACGCGGATGCAGAAGATGAGCAGGCCTCCCAGGAAGTACACACAGGCGAGGATGGCGGGGCCCAGCGCGGTCCAGATGCGGGCCGACGGAGACAGGTTTCCGGTCAACCAGGCAACCAGGTTCTCAAGCACGGGTGTCCCCTCCAGGTGTCAGCGGCATCGAAACAGTCATGGGCGCGCTCTTGCGAGAGAACGCGAGCTCCACCGCCAGGAAGGCCGCGAGCGCGAAGGCGAGGCCCGCGAGCACGTCCAGGACATAGTGGTGCGTCAGATAGATGGCGGAGAATGCGACGAGCAGGGCGAACGCCCCGGTGCCCACCCGCCACTTCCACCCATCCCTCCACACGAACAGCATCACCATGAAGGGGTAGGCTGCGTGCAGCGAGGGCATGGCTCCGAACACGTTGGGATTGCGCGCGTAGAAGCCGGCGAAGTAGTTGATGCCCAACAGGGCATCGAAGCGCGCCGTGCCCGCGGGGCTGGGCAGGGCGGCCAGGTTGGCGGGACCCGGGCCGTAATCCAGGATGTACCAGGGCGGCGCGGCCGGATAGAGCAGGTAGGTGACCACGCCCAGGGCGTTCACCACCAGGAAGGCCCAGCACAGCTTCTCGAAGCGCGCGTCCTTCTTCACGAAGAAGAAGATGGCCATCAGGAAGACTTCGTAAAGGTAGGCCGCGTAGGCGAAGCCGCACAGCAGGTCCAGCACGACGTTCGAGCGCGTGCTCCACCACTGGGGCCAGTTGACACCGCCGGGGGCGGGGAACCACTGCGTCTCCCACACCCACAAGTCACCTGTATGGATGGGGCCGCGCAGGAACAGCCAGAGCCCCTGGCTGTCCAGCAGCATGCCGGTCAGCCACAGCGGGAACCCACCGAAGAGGAAGCGGCGCGTGCGGGGGCCCGCCCAGGCCACCCCCAACAGCGCCGCGTCCGCCGCGACGTGGTCCCACCGGAGCCGACCGGTGGCCGTCACCAGCATCAAATGGCCCATCGCCAACAGGGTGACGAGCCAGATGAACGCCGGAGTCTTAGCGAGCGAGCGGGAGGTCATCCCCGTAGTAGTCGAGTCCGAGGTGGGTGATGGGCTCCTCACCGGCCACGACGCGCAGCGTGTTCTTCAGCTTGGTGAGCTGGATGAACAGGTCGTGCTCGACGGGCAGGCCCGGCTGCGCCATGGGGCTCTTGAAGTAGAAGGACATCCACTCCTGGATGCCCCGCCACTCCAGCCGCTTGGCCAGGTCCAGGAACAGCGCGATGTCCAGCACGAGCGGCGCCGCCAGGATGGAGTCGCGGCAGAGGAAGTTGACCTTGATCTGCATCGGATAGCCGAGCCACCCGATGATGTCGATGTTGTCCCAACCCTCCTTCGCGTCGCCGCGGGGCGGGTAGTAGTGGATGGACACCTTGTGCGAGTACTTGCTGTACAGCTCGGGGTAGAGCTCCGGCTGCAGGATGGTGTCCAGCACGCTCGACTTCGTCACTTCCTTGGCCTTGAAGGCCGCGGGGTCGTCGAGCACCTCGCCGTCGCGGTTGCCGAGGATGTTGGTGGAGAACCAGCCCTCGAGGCCGAGCATGCGGGCCTTGAGCGCGGGGGCGATGACCGTCTTCATCATCGTCTGGCCGCTCTTGAGGTCGCGGCCCGCGATGGGGACGCCCGCCTGCTTCGCCAGCTCCTGCAGCGCCGGCGTGTCCACGCTGGCGTTGGGCGTGGCGTTGGCGAAGGGCACGCCCTCCTTGATGGCCGCGTAGGTGTAGAGCGCGGTGGGGTTGATGTCCGGGCTGTTCTCGTCGAGCGCCTTCTCGAAGGCGGCCAGCGTCTTGAACGCCTCGGGCAGCGGACGGAAGGTCTCCACGCTGCTGCACACCACCATCACCGCGCGGGTGGCGCCGAGCTCCTTGATGAAGTCCCGGATGTCCTGGCGCAGCGCCTCGACGCTCTCGCGATGCGTCTTGGTGGACTTGGTGTGGTTGGCCTCGATGCGGCGGACGAACTCGGGGTCGTGCACGCCCTTCTTCGGCTTGATGCCCTGCAGGAACGGCTTGACCTGCTCCAGGTGCTTGTCGTGCAGCACGCCGGAGCGCACCGCCACCTGGTACGCGTCCTCGCTGATGATGTCCCACGCGCCGAAGACCACGTCACCCAGGCCCGCCAGCGGCACCAGCTCGCCCAGCTTCACGGTCCGTCCGTCCGTGCGCTTGCCCAGCCGCGCCGTGCCCATCTGCGTCAACGAGCCGATGGGCGCGCCCTTGCCCTGCCGCGCCAGCTCCACGCCCGCCATCAGCGTCGTGGACACCGCGCCCAGCCCGGGCACCAGCACCGCCAGCCTGCCCTCGGGCTTCGTGACCGACTTCTTGTTCTCCATCGTGGGGTTCCTTAAGGGGGGCGGGGGGCCGCCCTGTGGTGAGTCTTCTCGGACTTGCCGCTGCGCACCGACTGGATGCCGTGGGGTTTGCGGAAAATCTCGGATGCGGATGGTTGATACGCTAAAGCGTTCGTGACTTCAACGTGATGTGGGGCAGGCTGGTTACCACGGTGTGGCGCGGACTGATGGATCAGCGCAGGCCCAGGTACAAGCCGCCGCGAACGCGCCTGTCAGAGAAACACCACGTCGTGAGAAAAATGACACCTACCTGACCTTCCATGGGCGTGGAGGGTAGGTCCGGGGTCGCTAGGACCCGGGGTGAACTGACAGGGTGAGTGTCGAGGGGTGGGGGAAGCCTTCGAGGGGTGTGGGACGGCCCGCGAGCCAACAGTCGGCTGCGGGCCTGTCATGGCGCCCATGTCGCCGTGGCGCAACCCCAAGTGTCAATGGGAGCGCGGGTCGCCCAGCACCAGGGACTGGTGGTCGCCCGGGGCGTAGCTCTTGCCCGTGAGCGCGGCCTTCACCATGCCGACCAGCTGCACCATGCGGCTGGAGGGGGTGTCCCAGTACTCGGCGCGCTCGACGCGCACGCACAGGAGCGCGAGCTCGGGATCATCCATGCCGTCGGGGAACCAGGCCTTGAGCGCGGGGCTCCACAGCTCGCGAAGCTTGCGTGGGTCCTTCACCAGCCGGCAGCGGCCGCTGACGGAGACGTAGCGCTCGCGCGCGGGGTCGGAGAAGGAGACGTTGACGTGGTGGTCCTGCTCCACCTCGTCCACCTTGTGTGAGTGCTCGCGGGTGAAGAACCAGAGCTCTCCGTCGAAGTCATGGTCCTGGGTCCACATGGGACGGCTGTGCAGGCTCCCGTCGGCATCCACCGTGGTCATCATGGCGACCTTGATGCCGTGGATGAGCTGCCCCAGGTGTTCGACGGCGCCTCGCGTGCCCTGCTCCTGCTTCTTGCTCATGGCTGCCTCCTGACCTTGAAAACTAGGCAGTGTCCGGAGGCCGGGGCGGGTGGGGCCGGCTGGATGGCGCCAGGGCAGGCGGGCGGTGTGGTAGTGGGCGTGGAGAGCCCTCACGGTGGCGGGGTGGTTGCCGTGTCCGGGGATGGAAAGCGAGTGCGACGATGCTGAAGACCGCGTGGAACGAGTGGTGCCTCAAGGCGCTGCAGATTGAGACGGCGCTGCTGGCGCTGGAGGAGATCGAGCTGCCCGAGGAGATGCACGGGCTGCAGGACGCGGCGGAGGAGAAGCTGTTGGAGCTGGGGCGGGCGTGGAAGGAGCGGCAGCCGGCGAAGGACGGGCGTCGGTGGGAGAAGCAGACCCTGGACAAGGGCACGCCGAGCGACGCGGAGCTGGAGGAGATGGTCCGCGAGTTCCGCGAGGACGGCAAGCCGTGGACGCTCCTGCGCGCGACCAGCGACAAGCAGGAGGTGGTGGAGACGGTGGTGTCGGACGGCCGCGCGTGCATGGTGGCGGGCGGCTCGTACTACCTGGGCCAGTGGGACGCGAAGGACGAGGTGCTGGAGGTCGGCCGCGATGACGACGCGGGCGAGCCGGGCACCGGCGTGGTGCTCGCCGCCACCGGTGAGGTGCAGTACACGCCGGACCCGGAGCTGTAGCTCAAGTGTCCAGCACGCGGGCCATGCGCTCGCGTGTCTTCGCGTCGGGCATGCGTCCGAAGCCCGCGCGCACGTTGTCGGCCACGTGTCTGGGATTGCTCGTGGCGGGCAGCGGGCAGTTCACCGCGGGGTGGCCGAGGATGAACTTCAGGAAGAACTGCGCCCAGCTGTCGCAGTCGAACTCCTGGGCCCACTCCGGCAGCGCGCGGCCCTTCACGCGGCTGAACAGGTCGCCGGTGGCGAAGGGCTGCATGACGAGCACCGCCACGCCATTCGCGGCGGCGGCGGGCAAGAGCCGCTTCTCCGCCTCGCGGTCCGTGAGCGAGTAGGGCAGCTGGATGAAGTCCAGCGTCTCCTCCTTCAACAGGCGCTCCAGCTCCGGGAAGGCGCTCTTCTGGTAGTGGGTGATGCCCACGTAGCGCACGCGCTTCTGTGCCTTCCACTCGCGCAGCACGGGCAGGTGGGTGCGCCAGTCGACGAGGTTGTGGACCTGGAGCAGGTCCATGCGTCCGCGCCCCATGTCGCGCACGGACGTCTCCAGCTGCTCGAGCCCCGCCTCCTTGCCGGTGGTCCACACCTTGGTCGCGAGGAAGGGCCTGGGCGCGTCCGGCAGCTGGGCGAGCACGTCGCCCACCACGCGCTCGGCGCGGCCGTACATGGGGGACGAGTCGATGAGGCGCGCGCCCGAGTCGAGGAAGCGTTGCAGCACGTCCTTCAAGGGGGCGCGCTCGGCGGGGGAGGCGCCCACGTCGAAGGTCTGCCAGGTGCCGAGGCCGATGACGGGCAGCGCCTCGCCGGATTTGGGGATGGGGCGGGTGAGCATGGTGGGCTTGGGGACAGGCTGGGCGGCGTGGGTGAGCGGGGACAGCAGCGCGGCGCCGAGTCCCGCGACGAGCACGTCCCGACTCGAGGGTGGGGAGGGGGGCTGGGACATGGCGGGACTCTAACGGGTGACAGTATTTCGTGGGACCGGTGTTCCGTTGCGCGAGGGGGGCGTCACAGCCTCCCGCGAAGCAACCGTGGCTCGTGTGCCCGCGTGAAGGTGGGCCGAGCCCCTCTGGGAAACAACTCAGGAAGGTCCAGCGATGAAGCGCAAGGTCTCGGTGTGTGCGGGCGTCATGGCGGCAATGGTGGCGATGGCCGCGGGGGCCGAAGAGGCGAAGGCGGGCGACCAGGCGCCCGTGGCCTCGGCGGGAGGGGAGGGGTTGGTGGAGGGGCCTGGCGCGGAGCGGGTGATGGCCCCGCCTCCGCTGGTGGAGGCGACGACGGTGGCGGGGAGCTCGGCGCCGGTTGCTGACGCGCCCACGGAGGTGGAGGCCAAGGCCGCCTCGGAGGCTTCGCAGGAGGCGGAGGTCCACGTGCCCTTCAGCTTCACCGTCGTCCCGGGGCTGAGCACGTCGGGCTTCAGCCAGAAGAACCAGGTGCACGACGTGTCCATCGGCCTGCTCGCCACGCACGCCAAGCGGGTGCGGGTGATGGGGCTGGCCTTGGGCGGCAACTGGGTGACGCATGGCGCGAGCGGCGTGCTCGCCTCGGTGGGCGTCAACGTGTCGGGCGGACCGGTCAGCGGCACGCTGCTGACGGTGGGGGGCAACGTGGTGGGGGCGGACACGGAGGGGCTGCTCGCCGGCGTGGGCGCGAACATCGTGCGCGGCACGATGAAGGGCACGCAGCTCACGGTGGGCGCCAACGTGGCGACGCAGGCGCTGGACGGCGCGCAGCTGGGCGTGGGCGCCAACGTGGCGGGCGCCAACGTGGTGGGCGCGCAGCTCTCGGTGGGCGGCAACTTGGCGGGGGGCACGCTCAATGGCTTGCAGATGGCGGTGGGCGCGAACGTGGCGCGCGGCGTGTCTCGCGGCGTGCAGATGGCGGCGGGCGTCAACGTGGCCTCGGAGCTGACGGGCCTGCAGATGTCGTCGGGCGTCAGCTACGCGAGCAGGCTGGCCGGCGCGCAGGTGTCCATCATCAACGTGGGCGGCGACGTGGACGGCGCGCAGGTGGGCCTGGTGAACGTGGCGCGCCACATGGACGGCGCGCAGGTGGGGCTGCTCAACTTCGCGGGTGAGACGGAGGGCGAGTCGGTGGGCCTGTTGAGCTTCGTCGGCAACGGCCAGGCGCACGTGCAGGTGTGGGCCAGCGACGTGGCGCTGACCAACGTGGGCGTGAAGCTGGGCGGACGTCACCTGTACACGCTGTTCACCGTGGGCCTGAACCCGCCGATGGGCGGAGAGCGGCGGCGCTACACGCTGGGCGCGGGCGTGGGCGGGCACATCCCCGCGGGGCGGTTCTTCTTCGACGTGGACCTGCTCGGCTCCAGCGTGCACGCGAACCGGCTGTTCGACTTCGACGACGACACGAACCACGTGCTCGGGCAGCTGCGGGTGATGGCGGGCTGGCAGCTGTCCAAGCGCTTCGCGGTGTTCGGCGGCGTCAGCGCCAACACGCTCGTCACCTGGAACGGGAGCGACCCGTGGAAGGACCTGGGCATCGGTCCGGAGTGGCGGGAGGTCTCCGACAGCGGGCGCACCATCGTGCGCACCTGGCCGGGCATCCTCGCGGGCGTGCAGATTTGAGCGGGAGGGGCGGGTGCTTCCCGACGTGGAGGGCCCGCCCCATGTTCCCCTTGGACGCGCTCACCTGGGGTGGGCAGTCCGGGGGGCGGGCCCATGGAAGGCACCATGCGCGTGATGGCGCTGCACGCGCCGGGACAGCCGCTGCGCGAGGAGCGCTGGCCCATCCCCCAGCCGGGGCCGCAGGAGGTGCTGTTGCGCGTGAGGGCCTGCGCGGTGTGTCGCACGGACCTGCACTTGGTGGACGGTGAGCTGCCCCGCCCCAAGCTGCCGGTGGTTCCCGGCCACGAAATCGTGGCGAGCGTGGTGGAGGTGGGCTCCGAGGTGCTGGGGCTGGAGCCGGGCACGCGCGTGGGGGTCCCCTGGCTCGGCTGGACGTGTGGCCAGTGCCGCTTCTGCGTCTCCGGGCGCGAGAACCTCTGCGACTTCGCCCGCTTCACCGGCTACCAGATGGATGGCGGCTACGCGGAGTACACGCTGGCGCATCACGCGTTCTGCTTCCCGCTGCCGCAAGGGCTCGATGACGTGCACGCAGCGCCGCTGATGTGCGCGGGGCTCATCGGCTATCGGAGCCTGCGGATGGCGGGCGCGGGCGCGCGGCTGGGGATGTATGGCTTTGGCGCCGCGGCGCACCTGCTCATCCAGGTGGCGCGTCACCAGGGGCGGCGGGTGTTCGCCTTCACGCGTCCGGGTGACGAGGCGGGGCAGGCCTTCGCCCGGGAGCTGGGGGCCGAGTGGGCGGGAGGCTCGGAGGTCATTCCCCCCGAGCCGCTGGACGCGGCCATCCTCTTCGCGCCCTCGGGGAGCCTGGTGCCGGCCGCGCTGCGCGCCGTGGACAAGGGCGGCGTGGTGGTGTGCGGCGGCATCCACATGAGCGACATCCCCACGTTCCCCTATGCGTGGCTCTGGGAGGAGCGCGTGGTGCGCTCGGTGGCCAACCTGACGCGGGCGGACGCGGTGGAGTTCCTGTCGCTGGCCCCCCGCGTGCCGGTGCACACGCGGGTGCAGGTGTTCCCCCTGGCGGCGGCGAACGAGGCGCTCCTCGCGCTGCGCGAGGGACGGGTCCACGGCGCGGCCGTGCTGGAGGTTCGCGGGTAGGTGGGGCCATCCGCCCCGCAGGCTCTGCGCGCTGTCCCATTCCTCCGCAAAGCCTGCGGCCCGTGCCGCGCGAACCCCTGACATTCCGCGGGGTTGGTGCTGGCAGGGGTGATGCAATGAGAAGGGGTGCAACCCGAGCCCCGCACGAGCGGGGACAGCACCCGAGGTCGACGATGAAGCGAGCGTTGCAGATCACCTACCGGGGCATGGCGACGAGCGAGGCACTGAACGAGCACATCCGCGACCACGCGGAGAAGCTGGAGCAGTTCTTCGACGGCATCGTCGGATGCCATGTGGTGGTGGACGAGCCGCATCGACACAAGCACCAGGGAAACCACTTCCGGGTGCGTGTGGACCTGCATGTGCCCGGCAAGGACCTGGTCGCCGCCAGGGACCCCGACGAGCACGCCGCGCACGAGGACCCGTACCAGGCCGTGACGGACGCGTTCGAGGCCGTGCGCCGACAGCTCCAGCACTACACCGGAGCGCTGCACGCGCATCACCGCCACGGTTGAGCGCGGTGTGGGTCGGAGAGGGTCCGCGTGAGGGGCCCTCTCCGGGGGCTCATGCCGCCGCGCGCACCATGCCCAGCACCACCACGAAGTGCAGGGCCGCGGCGACGAGCGTCAGCGCGTGGAACACCTCGTGGTAGCCGAAGACGCCAGGCAGGGGGTTGGGGCGCTTGAGGGCATACGCGAGCGCGCCCAGCGTGTACGCCAGGCCGCCGGCGAGGATGAGCAGCGTGGCGCCGAGCCCCACCGCGCGGAAGACGTCGCCGAAGTACGGCATCATCGTCCACCCGACGCCGACGGCCAGCGCCGCTGTCACCCACTTGGGCGCGTTCACCCAGAACATCGACTGGAGGATGCCCAGGAGCGCGCCCGTGTAGAGCCACGGCATCAGGCGGTTGCCCACCTCGGGCGGCAGGCCCAGCAGCATCACCGGCGTGTACGTGCCCGCGATGAGCAGGAAGATGGCGGCGTGGTCCGCCCGGCGCATCCAGGTGCGCCCGCGCGGCGACCAGTTCACCCGGTGGTACGTCGCGCTGATGGTGAACAGGGAGACCAGGCTCACCGCGTACGCGCCGGAGGCCACGGCCGTGCGCCACGTGGGCGCCATGGCCACCAGGACGATTCCCGCGCCCACCGCGAACGCCGCCGCCCACTGGTGCAGCACGCCGCGCAGCTTCGGCTTCTCCCCGGCGAGCACCGCCGCGGTCATGGCGCCACCCCGCCGGAAGCGCTACCCATCCAGACGGAAGCATTCATGATGGCGATCCTCTTGGTGCGTCCCTACCGTCGGGTAGGTTCCGGTCGGGTAAGTTACTGGTGAGTAGGTTCGAGGTCAACGTGAAGAAGAAGCAGCGGCTCACGGGCGCCGAGCGCCGGGTCCAGTTGATGGAGATTGGCCGGGAGGTCTTCGCGGCGAAGGGCTATGAGCCCACCTCCATCGAGGAGGTCGCGCAGCGGGCGGGCGTGTCCAAGCCCATCGTCTACGAGCACTTCGGCGCGAAGGAGGGGCTCTACGCGGCCATCATGGAGCGGGAGATGGACGACCTGGTGGCGCGCGTGTCGTCGAGCATCACGGACGGCTCGCCGCGCCGGCGCTTCGAGGGCGCGGTGCTCGCGTTCATGGCCTACGTGAAGGACGAGCCCGCGGGCTTCGCGGTGTTGACGCGGGATTCCCCCCTGGCGACGGCGCGGCGCGGCCTGACGCGCGTCATCGACGACCTGGCCCACCGCGTGGGGGATGTGTTCCGCAGCGAGTTCGAGCGCGCCGGGTATCCATCGAAGGTCGCGCCCATCTACGCCAACGCGCTCGTCGGGATGGTGACGCAGGTGGGGCACTGGTGGGCCGCCGAGGGGAAGTCGTTCTCCACCGAGAGCGTGGCCCGTCACGTGGCGGCGCTCGGCTGGATGGGGCTGCGGCACCTGCCCAAGGCCCCGTCGCTGCCCGCGCGCGAGGGGGGGGTGGACGGCAAGCCCGCGAAGGCGAAAGCCGCGCGAAGTGCTCCGCGCGCGAAGTCCCAGGGGCGGTGAGGAGCGGGCGCCTCCGGGGCGAGACGGCGCGACGCCTCGCCCGCGAGTCGCCAGGGAGATGGCTGGCAACGCGAGATCGCCTCCTCCAGCGCTTGGGATGGAGCGCGCGAGGTCGCCTGCCCGACGCGCGCGTTCGACGATGTGGCGCGGACAGCGCGAGCTCGACCCTTCCATCGCTTGGGACGGAGCGCGCGAGGTCGCCTGCCCGACGCGCGTTCGACGCCGCGGCGCTGGCCCGCATGGCGCGCCCTCGGAGCGCCGAAGCGCTTGCCGCCGTGTGCGGGACGTCCGCCGGATGACGCCTGTCGCCTCCCCCGCGCGGGTGTGGGTGCTCGCCATCTAGCGCTCGTGTGCAGGGGGCCAGTGGGTGGCGAACAGTCCTGCGCATCCGCGGACGCGCGCGTGGACCGCTCGTTATCCTCGGCGTCTGCCCGCCATGAATGCTCCGCGGCTCCAGGTCCTGGTGGTGGATGACGAGGCGCCCGTCCTCGCCACCACCGCCGCCGTGCTCTCCGAGGACTTCGACGTCCAGACCGCGCGCGACGCGTTCGCCGCGCGCCGGCTGCTCGCGCGTCATCCGTTCGACGTCCTCTGCACGGACCTCCACATGCCCGGGCCCAGCGGCATCCAGCTGTTGCGCCAGTCGGTCATCCGGGACCCCTTCCTCGCCGGGGTGCTCGTGACGGGCTCGCGCGAGTACCTCGACTGGCGAGACAGGCTGGACACGCAGGGCCTCTTCTATCTGGTGCTCAAGCCCTATCAGCCCTCGGACCTCATCGGGATGATCCGCCGCGCCGCCGAGTCCGCCCGCCTCAAGCGGGAGATGAGCCAGCTCTCGCTCGGCCTGGCCGAACACAAGTGGGGGCCTCGATGAGCCCTCCCTCCGGTCCTCCGGGGGGAAGCTCACGACGAAGCCCCCTCGACACACGGCGCTCGCGGCCGGGCCTCGCGCCCTCGTGCCGACATCCCCTCACCCCGGGCCGTTCCCCACGAGTCCTCCACCACCCTGGCGCACGACGCACGGCGCCGTGTGTTCCCAGGGCCGCTGCTTCCAGGGGAGCGAGCAGGCACGCGGGTTTGCAGTCATCACTTCCGGACATTCCTTGGCCTATGATGCGAACGGTCTACGGCCCCGTACCGGAGGAACCGCCCGCGGCCCGGGCCACGAACACCCCATGAAGCCCACGGAGGATGTCAGCGGCCCCACGGTGGCTCTGAAGGAACGCGCCGTCCTGCTGTTCCACGAGCACCTGGGTGCCGTGCGCCGTCGCACGGACCGGCTGTTCGCGGGGTTGATGCTCGCGCAGTGGGCCGTGGGGGTCCTGGTGGCCCTCTTCGTGTCGCCCTATGGCTGGTCCGGCGAGGACCGCGCGCTGCATGCGCACGTGTACGCGGTGCTCTTCCTGGGCGCGGCGCTCACCGTGTTCCCCATCGCGCTGGCGCACTGGCGGCCCGGGGCCACCTCCACCCGGCACGGCGTGGCGCTGGCGCAGGTGCTGTGGTCCTCGCTGCTCATCCACCTGACGGGGGGGCGCATCGAGACACACTTCCACATCTTCGTCTCGCTCGCCTTCCTCTCGCTGTACCGCGACCCGTGGGTGCTGCTCACGGCGACGTGCGCCACCGTGGCGGACCACGTCATCCGGGGCCTGCTCTGGCCGGAGTCGGTGTACGGCCTGCCCAATCCGGAGTGGTGGCGCTTCCTGGAGCACGCGCTGTGGGTGGGCTGCCTGGACCTGGTGCTGCTGCACGCGGGGAGGGTGATGCGGCGGGAGATGCGCGAGGTGGCGGTGCGGCGCGCGGAGCTGGAGCTGGCGCGCGAGCGCGAGGAGGAGAAGTCCGCCGAGCTGGACCGCGCGCTGCGCGAGCTCAGCGGCTTCCAGGAGCACCTCATCCGCGTGGAGAAGCTGGCCGCCGTGGGTCAACTCGCCGCCAGCGTGGGTCACGAGCTCCGCAATCCCCTGGCCGCCGTGCGCAACGCGCACGCCTACCTCTCCCGACGGTTGAGCCGGGATGCGATTGGGGCCGCGGATGACCCACGCGTGCCCCAGTTCCTGGGCGTCATGGAGCGCGAGCTGGGGGCGTGCGCGAAGATCATCTCCGACCTGCTCGACTTCGCGCGCGAGCGTCCCCCCGCGCTGCAGCCGTGTCCTTTACGACCTCTGGTGGATGAGGCCATCGGCGTGGTTCCCTCCCGGGAGGGAGTTCGCATCGTGAACGATGTCCCGGAGTCATTGCCCGTGCCCAGCCTGGACAAGGAACAATTCCGTCAGGTGCTGGTGAATCTGGTGCAGAACGCGGTGGAGGCCATGCCTCAGGGAAGGACGGGACAGGTTTCAGTGCTGGCGGAAGGTGGAGACGCGGGGCCCTGGGCCATTCGCGTGGTAGATGACGGGACGGGCATCCCACCGGATGTGCTGCCCAAGATTTTCGAACCGCTGTTCACAACCAAGACGCGCGGCACCGGCTTGGGGCTGGCCATTGTGGCCAACATGGTGCAACGTCACGGAGGCACAATCTCTGTGCGAAGCGAAGCCGGCCGGGGTAGTGAATTCCATATTCATCTCCCGGCAACCGCGGCGGCGCAGGCCGCATGATGGAGGACGTGGCTTTGGGCCCCGCTCGCATCCTTTTGGTCGACGACGAGGAGGGGCTGCGCATCACGCTCGCGGCGAACCTGGAGTTGGAGGGCCACACCGTTCTGGAGGCCTCCAACGGCGAGGAAGCGCTGCGCCTGCTGGGTGAACACCCGGTGGACGTGGTGCTCAGCGACATGCGCATGCCGGGCTTGCACGGGGTGGACCTGCTCCGCCGCATCAAACAGGCGCGACCGGACATGCCCGTGGTGTTGATGACGGCCTTCACGGCGGAGGAGCTGGTGGAGGACGCGCTCGCGGAGGGCGCGTTCACCGTGTTGCCCAAGCCCTTCGACGTGGCGCACGCGCTGGACACCATCCTGCGTGCAGCGCGGGCGCCGCAGGTGTTGGTGGTGGACGACACGGAGCCGGTGGCGCGCGCCATGGTGCGTGCGCTGAGCACCGTGGGGCTGCGCGCGCGGGCCGTGTACAGCGGCGAGGAAGCGCTGACGTGGCTGCGCTCGGGCGACTTCGACGTGTGCGTGCTGGATTTGGTGATGCCGGAGATGAGCGGGCCGGAGCTGGTGGCCAAGGTGAAGGCGGCGGACCTGTCGGTGGCGGTCATCGCCATGTCGGGCCACGTGGTGCCGGAGCTGCTCCGGAAGGTGGCGGCACAGGGGGCGGTGGTGTGCATGACCAAGCCCGTGCCGCTGCGGGAGCTGGTGCAAGCGATTGCCCGGGTGAGGGGTCAGCCGAGGGCGCAGGGGCCCGCGGGGACCCAGGGCGCGAGGAATTGACGGATGGGCGCGCGCGCAGACCTCCAGGCTCGGGAGCGGGCCGCGGTGGCGGACGTCGTGGCCTCCACGTTGCGGCATGACCTGCGCAACAAGCTGGCCAGCGTCCGCAATGCCTCGTTCTACCTGATGCGGAAGATGCAGAAGACGGACGCCTGGGGCGCGGATGCCCGGGTGGAGGCCTTCTTCCAGCTCATCGACAAGGAGCTGGCGGCCGCGGAGGAGGTGCTCACGCGCCGCGCGCCGGTGTCGAGCAGTGACCGGCCGCTGTGTCACGCCAGCGAGGCCGCCGAGCGCGGGCTCGCGGAGGCGCGGGTGCCCGAGCACGTGCGGGTGGTGCGCGAGCTCAAGGCGCGCGACACGGTGCCGCTGGACGTGGAGGACCTGGCGCTGCTGGTGCGCTGTCTGGTGGACAACGCCGTGGAGGCGATGCCGCGCGGCGGAATGCTCACGCTGCGGACCTGGGACGTTGAGGAGGGTGAGGGCGGCGTGGGGATTCGCGTGGAGGACTCGGGAGAGGGGCTGACGGCGGAGGCGTATTCGCGTGCCTTCGAACCTTTCTATTCCACGCGCCCGGGACACGCGGGGCTGGGGTTGAACATCGTGCAGCGGTTGGTGCTGCGCCAGGGTGGGAAGGTGACGCTGGATGGGGGGCCCTCCGGGGGGACCCACGTCGAGGTCATCTTTCCCCATCGCCCGGAGGCGCGCGGCCGGACGCGGCTGGGGCAGGACGAGATACGGGGGAGCAAGTGATGGAGACGAGTTGGACCTTCGGGCGATGCCTGCTGCTGGTGGAAGATGACCCGTCCAACCGGATGACGCTCGCGGCGCTGCTGGAGGAGGCGGGGTTCGCGGTCGTCACGGCGGGCTCCTATTCGGAAGCGGAGCGGTGGCTCAACCAGCCGCGGCCCATCGACGCGGTGCTGCTGGACCAGAGCCTGGGGGACGGCTTCGGGACGGGGCTGATTCCGCTGGTGCGTCACCACATGCCGGGCGCGAAGGTGGTGTTCGTCACCGGAGCGGACAGTCCCATCGACATGCCGGTAGACGCGGTGTTCCGCAAGGGCGACCACTTCGACAACCTGCTGGCCTTCCTCTTCAAGCTGTTGCCGCAGCGGCCGCTGGGGATGTCGTCGTCCTCGGGCCCGCGTCGTCCGTGACGCGGGAGTCGCCGGCCTCCGGGCGGGCTGCCTCGGCGTCAGGGTGCTCCGCCGTGTGACAGGGTGTGAGCGCCCCGCTGGAGTGTGATGTCGGTGTGCAGGCGTGGCACGTCGCCGTGTTCGTGCATGAGCGGTGATGCAGCGGACAGCGAGCGCGCGCCCGGGCGGTGAAGCGTCGTGCATCGGACAGACGCGCTGGCGTGCGCCGGACCCATCCCTACGTTGCGAGCCCTGGCGCGAGACGGGTCGCGCGGTCGAGGGGAGGGGTGTGTGGGCGAGCTTCTGACTGGAGGCGAGGAACGGTTCCGCGCGCGGGACCTGGGTGCTCCGGAGACGGAGGGCCTGGGGCCCGGGGATGCGAACGACGCGCTGAACGTGATGGAGGCGCTGGAGGGAGACCTCGACGCGTACCTGGACCGTGAGCTCACGGTGGGTGAGCTGGCGGATGCGCCGTCGTCGCGCGAGGTGACGGAGGGCATGCGCGCGCTGCTGGAGCTGGCCGAGGAGGAGACGCGGTGGCTGGCGGGCCTGCCCGCGCCCTCGTGCGCCGATGAGGCGTCGGACGGGGTGGCCACGCCGGAGTCGGTGCCCGTGGTGCTCCCCGAGTGGATGCGCGCGAACCCCCAGGTGCCCGTCGCGGACCCGGTGCGGATGGCGTGGTCGTACTCGAAGGAGGCGCCGCGGGCCGTGCGCGCGACGGGGACTTCGGAGGCTCCGCTCAATCTGCAGGAGCGACCATGGGGGATTCCCCTGGTGCCGCCCTCCGCGCTGGAGGGGAGTGGCGCCGAGGGCGCGCGCACTGACTGGGATGGCGCCATCGCGCCGGGGATGTCGAACCCGTGGAGCGCGACGAGTGGTGCCGTGGCGCACGGGCGTGGCGCGCAGGCGTCGCGTCGGAGCCGTGATGTGGTCTCGGGCGTCCTGCTCGGTGTCGCGGGCGTGGGCGTCGTCGCGGCGGGGATGCTCGTGGTCGCGAGCGTGCGCATCTGGGAGCAGGGCTCGAGCGCGTCGGTTCCGTACGAGCGCGCGGGCGCGATGGGGAGCGTCGCTGGCGCGTCCGTGAACACGGCGGGTTCACCGATGCACGCGTCGGGTGCATACGCCGGGGGCGCCTCGGGTACGTCCGTGAACGTGGAGGGCTCGCAGGTGGGGAGCCTCACGGGTGTCTCGACGCAGGCCTCGGGCTCGTACGTCGGCGGCGCTGCGGGTGTGTCACCGAACGCGGCGGGTTCGCAGGTGGGGAGCCTCCCAAGTGTCTCGACGCAGGCCTCGGGCTCGTACGTCGGAGGCCCTGCGGGTACGTCACCGAGCGTGGCGGGTGCGCAGGTGGGAGTCCTCGCGGGCGCATCGATGCTCGCTTCGGGTTCGTATGTCGGGAGCGCTGCGGGTGTGTCACCGAACGCGGCGGGTTCGCAGGTGGGGGAGGTGATCCCCGGTGTGTCCACCTGGACGGGCATCGGCTCGACGGGCCCCATCGGTGTCCTGCGTCCCGTGCCCTCGGAGGCGTGGTCCCTCGGCGGTGTCCCGGGCGTCTCCGCCGGTGCTGCCCTGCCGGGTCTCGCGAGCGTCGGCACGCCGGGCGCGAGCGTGGGCACGAACGCACGTCCCACGTCGAGCACGGGCCCCAGCAACGCGGACCTCATGGCCCACCGTGACACGCAGGCGGTGAAGAACGGCGAGCGTCGCTCCCGCGTGGAGCCCCCCGCGCCCGTGCCCACCGCGAAGCCCGCGGCCCCTGCGGTCGCCGCCGTGGCGACCGCCGCCGTGCAGGAGATGACCTTCGACGAGCCCGACACCGGCAACGACGCCGCTAGCGCGCCCGCCGACACCGGGGATGACTCGGACGCCGCCAACGAGCCGGAGTCCGAGCTGGATGAGGAGTTCGCGCGCGAGCTGGGCTTCACGGAAGAGGCCGACGCCCAGGCCGAGGAGGACACCGCGCCGACCCGCACGGTGTACGTGCCTCCGGCGCTCGAGGCGAAGCAGCACCTGACGCCGGAGGACGTGAAGCAGGTGGTGCTGGCGAATCAGCCCGCCATCACCGCGTGTCTGCGCCAGCACGCGGCAGACACCTCGGCCGAGAAGAGCGGCCGCTTCGTGATGCGCTGGTCCGTGCAGCCCGGCGGCGAGACGACGAACGTCGCCATGGACACGCAGGCCCTGCGCGCCACGCCGCTCGCCGGCTGCATCGAGGGCGTGGTGCGCACCTGGAAGTTCCCCGTGCACGCGGTCCGCATGCAGGAGCCCATCCGCTTCCCGTTCGTCTTCTAGTCCGCGCGTCGACGAGGGGGCGGGGCCGTGCTTCAGGCCTCGCCTGTCTCGTGTCCGAAGACCTCGCCGGGGTTCGGCGCGGCGGGGCCCTCCGGCGCCTTCTTGACCAGCGGCGTGCGCCACCGGCCGGAGAAGTAGTAGGCCATGCTCACGGCCAGCGACACCGCGAAGCTCAGCGCCATCGCCAGCCACACGCCCGTCACGCTGTTCATCCGGTGCGACAGCCAGTACGCCACCGGCACGCGCACCACCCAGAGGCTCACCAGCGAGAACACCGTCGTCACGAACGTGCGCCCCGCGCCGTTGATGATGCCGTTGCTCACGAAGATGAGCGCGAACAGCACGTAGGTCGTCCCGACGATGTGCAGGTAGGAGACGCCCGGCGCGATGACCGCCGGGTCCGAGATGAAGATGCGCAAGAGCGCTTCCGGGAACGACACCGCCACCAGCGAGATGAGCAGGGTGATGCCGCCGCTGAACAGGCAGCCCCACTTGAAGATCTCCTGCACGCGGTCATACCGCCCCGCGCCCAGGTTCTGTCCCGCCAGCGTGGACACGGCCATGCCGAACGTCATCGCCGGCATGAACGCAATCTGGTCGATGCGCGACGCCGCGCCGAAGGCCGCCGTGGCCACCTCGCCGAAGCTGTTGACGATGCCCGTCACGAACACCATGCCGATGGAGACCAGCGACTGCTGCACCGCCGCCGGCACGCCGATGCGCAGCGTCTTCAACGTGGTGGGGCCCAGGTGGCCCAGCCGGGGCATGCGCGGCGCGACGGGCACGTCCTTCTTGCGCAGGTAGATGATGAGCGCGGTGAGCGCGAGCAGCTGCGAGACGACCGTGGCCCACGCCGTGCCGTTCAGCCCCAGCTTGGGCAATCCCATCCAACCGAAAATCAGGATGGGGTCCAGCACCGTGGTCAGCAGCAGCGAGGCCGCCTGGAAGTACAGCGGCGTCTTCGAATCCCCCACGCCCTGCAGCAGGCTGCGCGTCAGGAACAGGCCGAAGCCCAGCGGCATGGAGAGCAGGAAGATGCGCAGGTAGCTGACCGACTCCGCGTGGATCTCCGGCGGCGTGGCCATCAACGTGAGGATGGTCGGCGCCAGCCACTCGCCCAGCAGCGTGAGCACCAGGCCCAGCGCGTAGATGAGCAGCGTGGAGCTGTCCACCACGCGGCGCAGCTCGTCCATCCTCTTGGCGCCGTAGCTCTGCGACACCAGGATGCTCGTCGCCATGGTGAGGCCCATGCCGATGGAGAACAGGACGAAGACGACGGGGAAGCTCACCGTCACCGCCGCCAGCGCCTCGGTGCCCAGGAAGCGTCCCACCCAGATGGCGTTGACGAAGCTGTAGGCCGTCTGCAGGAAGCTCCCCACCAGCATGGGGATGGAGAAGGCGACGATGTGACGGGGGATGCTGCCGGTGGTCAGGTCGCGACCGAATGACGGTTTCATGAGCCGAAGCTCTCGTTCAGGGGGTCCATCGAAAGTCCCTCAGGAGCGGCCCTCACCCGAGCATGGGCCATGAAAGGAACTCGCCAGGAGCCTGAGCGGGCCACGCGATTCCAGCGGAGGGTGACGTCGTCTTTCCGGGTCCGGGCGTCCCTCGACACCCATGAGGCAGCTTACGGAGCCCCCCTGTCGTCGCAAGGTCTTTCGTGGGCGCGCCAGGGAGCCTGTCAGGCGAGCATGTGTGCGGCGCGCGGCGCGTGTTGGCCTTAATGTTTCGAAATGTCGCGCAAGCCACCCCCACCCGAGGCCCCGCCTGGCGCTCCCGCGACGGAGCTGCACGTCTGTCACAACTGCATGGTGCGCCTGGACTCGAGCCTGGGTGGCGTGGATCTGCCGCGCCGCATCCGCGAGGCCGTGGCCGCGCGAGGCCTGGGACCGACGACGCGCGTGTTCTCCTCGGGATGTCTGGGCGAGTGCCCGCTCGGCCTCGTCACCGTGCTGGTGCTGCCTCCCAACGGCACGGGCTCGAGCCTCCAGCTCATCGACGCGGCGAAGGACGGCGAGGACCTGGCCGAGCGCCTCGCGAACCCACCGCCGCCAGCTGGGCGGCCTTGAGCAGCGCCTCCACCATGGGCACGCAGCTCGCCTCGCCCTTGCCCGCAATCGCGTAGGCGGTGCCGTGGTCCGGCGACGTGCGCGGCACCGGCAGCCCCAGCGTCACGTTGACGGTGCGCTCGAAGTCCAGCGCCTTGGCCGGGATGAGCCCTTGGTCGTGGTACATGGCCAGCACCGCGTCGTACCTGCCGGCGATGTCATCCGGCCTGGCGAACAGGCCGTCGGCGGGGAGGGGCCCGTGCGCGTCCACCTTCGCCGCGCGCGCCCTGCGGATGGCGGGGCCGATGACCTCCACCTCCTCGCGTCCCAGCAGGCCACCCTCGCCCGCGTGTGGATTGAGCCCCAGCACGGCGATGCGAGGCTTGCGGCCCACCACCGGCTCCAGGCTGCGTGACAGGAGCTTGAGCTGCGCGACGAGCTTCTCCACCGTGAGCAGCGAGGACAGCGAGGACAGCGGCACGTGGTTGGTGGCCAGCGCGATGCGCACGCGCGGCCCGTCCATCATCATGAGCACGTCCGCGCCGAACGCCTCCGCGAGCACCTCCGTGTGGCCCATGAAGGGAATGCCCGCGCGCGAAATCTGCTCCTTGGACACCGGCGCGGTGCACAGCGCGTCCACGTGTCCCTCGCGCATCGCCTCGATGGCGCGGGTGATGAACGCGAACTGCGCGCGGCCGCCGACGCGCGAGGGCTTGCCCGGCACGCGCTCCGGCTCGTTCAGCCGCGTCACCTCCACCACGGTGGGGGACTCGACGCGGCCCAGCGCGGCGAGCTCCACGCGGGCATAGCGGCGGAAGAGGGGGAAGCGCTCCAGCGTGGGCCCGTCCCCGAAGACGACGGGGATGAGCGCGCGACGCACGGCGGGGCGGGCCAGGGCACCGGCCGTCACCTCCGGCCCGATGCCCGACACATCACCCAGGGAGATTCCGACGAGGGGGAGGCTCACGCCCCCGAGCATCCCCCGCCGGACCTCCGTCCGGCTACATCTTCACTTCGACGTTCGCCTTCTGCCGCAGCTCCTGCACGTACTGGTCGAGGAACTTGTCCGTCTTCTCCTGGAGCAGCTTGTTCTCCAGCTTCGGACGCATCTCGTCGTACGAGGTGGCGGCCACCGAGCGGCGCTCCTCCACCTTCAGGATGTGCCAGCCGAAGTTGGTGCGCACCGGCTCGCTGACCTCGCCCTCCTTCAGGTTGAAGGCGACCTTCTCGAACGCGGCCACCATCACGCCGCGCTTGAACCAGCCCAAGTCTCCGCCGTCCTGCGCGCTGGGGCCCTCGCTGCGCGCGCGCGCCAGGGAGGCGAAGTCCATGCCCTCGCGGCGGGCCTCCTGGGCGATGCCCTCGGCCTTCTTGCGCGCGGCGGCCACCTGCTCCTCGGTGGCCTTCGGGTCCACCTGCACCAGGATGTGGCGCGCGTGGACCTCCGAGTCCTCGCTCTCCACGCGGGCGTACTGGTTGTAGGCCGCCTTCAGGTCCTCCTCGGTGACCTTCACCTTGGGGCCCACCTTCATGCGCAGGAGCCTGTCCCGCAGGATGCGCTTGCGCAGCATCTCCCGGTAGGCCTTCATCGTCAGCCCCTCGGCGGCGAGCACCTGCTCGAACTGTGCGGGGTCCGTGATGTTGTTCTGCCGGCGCACGTCGTTGACCAGCTCGTCCACCTCGCCCTCGGTCGCGGAGATGCCCATCTCCGTGATTTCGGACTCCATCAGCTTCTCGCCGATGAGCGTGTCGAGCGCCGTCTTCATCAGCTGCGCGCGCATCTCCGCGCGCTTGCGTGGATCCGGGTCGTTCAGGCGCGACACCTCCGGCGCCGCGCGCTGCTGCACTTCCGACAGCGCGATGACGTCGCGGTTCACCACCGCGGCCACCTTGTCCACCAGCTCCGCGCGCGCCGACGTGGCGCCCCCCAGGAGCGCCGCCGCAGCGACGAATGCCACCAGCTTCTTCATTCCGTGCATCCTTCCGCACCACCCAGGCGCCGTCCAACCTTCCGACGACCCCCTGCATTTCCCGTCACTTCGCCGCCTGCGGGACCACCGCGGGCACTCCGCGGATGGCCTGCAGCGTGGCCTCGTTCACCTGGACCTGCGCCTTGTCCCGCAGGTCCTTCTCGAAGGCTTCCTGGGCCTCGGTGCGCTTGTGCTCCAGGAGCTTGGCCTCCACCCACTGCCGGGCCTCGGCGAAGTCCCGCTTGCGGGCGGGCTTTCGCTCCAGCACCTTGAACAGGTGGTAGCCGTACTCGGTGGACACCACGTCCGAAACCTGACCGACTCCCAGCTTGAATACCACCTCGTCGAAGGCCGGCGGCATCTGTCCTCGGGGGAAGAAGCCCAGGTCGCCTCCCACCTTGGCGTCCGCGCTCAGCGAGTACCTGCGCGCCAGGTCCGCGAACTTCTTGCCCGACTTCAGCTGCGCCTGCACCCGGCGGGCCTCGTCCAGGCCCTTCACCACGATTTGCGCCGCGTGCACCTGCTCGCTCTCGTTCAGCTCCGCCTCGTGCGCGGAGTAGTACGCGCGCAGCTCCTCCTCCGTCACCGCGACGCGCGAGTACACGTGGCTGGCGAAGAGCTTCTCAATCGTGAGCCGGCTCGCCTCGCGGGCGCGCAGCTCCGCCATGGACAGCTGGCCCTGGGCCAGCACCTCGTTGAAGTTGCCGGCCGGGTAGTCGCCCGACAGCCGCAGCACGCCCCGGTCCACCTCTTCGGGCGTGACGGTGAGGTTGTTCTTACGGGCCGCCTGCAAGAGCAGCATCCGGTGGATGTACGTGTCCAGCAGCGTGCGCTTGAAGGGCTCGATCTCCTCTGGCGTGCGCTGGGACACGTCCGTGGACGCCAGCTCCCGGGCCAGCTCCTGCTCGAAGTCCGTGCGCGACAGCACCTCGCCATTCACGGTGGCGACCACCGTGTCTTCCGGCGCGGACTTGACCGGGGTGTTGCAGGCCGGGCCCAGCGCCAGGGCGAGCACCAGGGACAGAAGGGGGGCGCGGGTGGGAGAAAGACGCATGCGCGAGGTCCTGGGGGAAGGGTGGGGGCGACTCCCAAAGGTGGGGATGGCCCCCCGAGCTGGCAAGCGAGCCCTCATGGGCTGTGCGCCCTGTCGGACGCCCCGTCGTCGCGCCGCCCGCCGTCCCGGGCGCGCTCGGCCGGCACGTGTCCACCAGGGGCGGCGGCCAGCGGGGCGGGGCGTGGGAGGCGGGGGGACAGACTCATGGGGGAGAGGCTCAGCGGGGTAGCACGCGGCCGAGGAGGGGACAACCCGGGCCCAGGCCCTCACGTCGGCCGGCTCACGGCCGGGTGGCGTGCGCGGAGAGGAACGCCTCCACCAGGGGGAAGATTTCATCCGGGGCGCGGCGGCCCAGCACCAGGTCCGCGTGCCCGTAGTCCGCGCCGAAGCCGTGCCCCCGCCCGGCGACGAGGAACTTCACCGGGCCGCCCAGGGCCTCCTTCGCCCGCGCCACCGACATGGGCGGGGCGAGCAGGTCCTTGCTCCCCGCAAGCAGCAGGAAGGGGATGCGCACGTTCGACAAAGCCTCGCGGTAGTCGAAGCCGCCGTCGTAGGTGGTGAAGCGGTTGGTCGAAATCCACCGGGCGAACTGGCGCCCCACGCCGCCGGAGATGTTCGCGGGCACGTTGGCCAGCGCGCGCCGCACCACGTCCGGCTCCATGTTCTCCGCCAGCATCATGTACCGGCTCAGCGGGCCCGGCGGCGCGCCGAGCAGCGCGATGCTGGTGACGCGGCCGGTGGGGATGACCTTCAGCCGCAGGAGCGGCTCCACCTTCTGGATGAAGGTGCGCAGCCCCGGCTGCACCGCGAAGGTGAAGGGGCTGCCGAGGATGGCCGCCGCGCGCACCGGCGCTTGCGGATTTCGCGCCAGGTGGGCGTAGAGCATCAGCCCGCCCTTGGAATGCCCCACCCAGAGTACTTCCTTGGAACCGGTGGAGACCACGGTGCGCAGCGCGGTGCGCACGTCGTGCTCGGCCTGATCATCGAACGTGAAGTCCGAGCAGTCGCCCGCCAGCCCCCGGCCGCGCAGCTCCATCACCCACGTCTCGAACCCCGAGCGGGCCAGGTAGCGGGCCAGGCTGTACTGCTCGTCGAAGTCCAGGTGGAAGCGGTTGGCGCCCAGCCCGTGGCAGAGGATGACGGGCTCGGCGTGCCGGCGCTCCCCTCGGGCGTGGTAGCGCCCCAATGAGATGGCCGCGCCGTCGTCCGTGGGCACCCGATAAAGCTCGTCCGGGCGGAACGTCAGCGTCAGCAGCCCCTCTTTTCCGCGCGTCATCGTCCGCGAGAAGAGGTCCGCCATCCGCCCCAGCCGCGCCGCCTGTCTACGTGTCACACCCCTACTCTACGCCGGTCCAGGGCTCGTTGCCGTGTCCAATCCTGGGCAGTCACCCCTGTCGGCAGGGGGGTTGCAAGGAGATGTAGGCATATCCGTTCGGAGGAAACTGGATGCGGCAAAACCGGGCAATCAAGGAAGCATTGTCATCCTTCATCGCCACCGTTTTTCCCACAGACACCCTCCTGCGTGCCCTGAGGGTGATGGAGCGGCACCAGGTACAGCTGTTGGGCGTGGTGGGGGAGGGGGGCGGGCTGATGGGGTTGGTGAGCGAGCAGCACATCCTGGCGGCGTGGCGGGGAGATCCGCTGGCCCCGGTGTCGGCGGTCATGGCGAGGGTGGGCGAGCCTCCTCCGGAGCGGCAGCGCTTCCGGCTGAGGTTGCCGAAGCTGACCCTGCGGCGTGGGGGCAAGGGGCGCCTGCCCACCTGACGTCCGGGGGCGCGCCGGGCGCGGCGTGGCGCTACAGTGGCGCCCCCCGTGCCGGACGACGCCCCCCGCTGGACTGTCTACATGCTGCGCTGCCGTGATGGCTCGCTCTACACCGGCGCCACCAACAACCTGGAGCGCCGGGTGGCCACCCATGGTCGGGGGCGGGGCGCGGCCTACACGCGGGCGCGGCTGCCGGTGACGCTCGTCTGGAGCGAGGCGGCCGAGGACCGGAGCGCGGCCCTGCGGCGGGAGGCCGCCATCAAGCGCCTGTCCCGGGGCGACAAGCTGCTGATGGTGGAGGCGGCCCGTCCACCCGCCAGGCGTCGCCCGCGCTGACGGCGGCGGCTCGACGTCATACCTCGGAGCGGGGATGTCTGTTGCTCGGTGAGCCTTTCTCCGCGCATGTGTTTTCATCCCGGAATCCGGGTCTTTTCCGTTCCGGATGCCGATACACGAAACCCGGCCCACGCGTTACCGTGCAGTCATTCCTCACAGCAGGGGTCGGTCATGCTTCGGTCTCGTTCGGGAGTCTTCCTCGCGTTGGTCATCTCCGCCCTGGGTACCGGTTGCGGGATGGTGGTGAACCACTCCCCCGAGGTCACCGCCGGGCCCATCCCCAGCCCGAAGACGGTGGCGCCGGGCGAGGTGGTGCAGATGCTGTTCGAGGTGAAGGACCCGGACGGGGACGGCATGGAGTACTACTGGACGCAGTCGCCCGCGGAGCCCGCGGGCCGGTTCAGTGACCCTCACGCGCGCGCCCCCACGTGGACGGCGCCGGACGTGGATGGGCCCAAGCACTTCCTGCTGCAGGTCAACGTGGTGGACAACGAGGGCGGCGGCTTGCTCGGCACGGCGCCGTCGGTGCTGGTGCGGGTGCCGTAGTGCTTCAGGGGGCCGTCTGGGGGGCGGCCGGGGGCGGAGCGCCCGTGTCCCGGGCCTTGCGGTTGGCGCGCATGACGAAGAGCACGCCCAGCACCAGGAAGATGAAGGCGCCCACGCCGGCGCCGATGGTCTGGTAGTGGATGAGGTCCGTGGTGACGTTGCGAATCACCTCGGGCAGGTTGCACATCGTCTGGCTGGCCAGCGGCGTCTCGTTGTACCAGCCCAGGTAGTTGGGGCCCACCCAGGACGCCACGAGGACGCCCAGCAGCGTTCCCAGCAGGACGAAGTTGAGCAGCGTCTTGGCGGCGTTCATGGGCAAGCACCTCGGAAGGAGGACGGCGGGCCGTGCTTAGTATGTGCACGGCGCGCGGGCCAGGGGGGAACGTGTTAAGGGAGGGGCGTGCCGCTGCTCCCGCTCGCCCTCCTGTTCAGTCTCGTCGCGCTGGTGTGCGCCGCCTTCCTCCTCGTCCACGCCTTCCGTCGCAGCGTGGGCACGGGGGTGATGGTGCTGCTCATCCCCTGCTACGTGTTCTTCTACGCGTTCAGCCAGTTCGAGCACCGCCACAAGGGCTTCATCGTCGCCGGCTTCGTGTCGTGTGCGGCGCTGGCGGCGGTGTTCCTGGGGCTGGGCGCGCATGCGCTCGCGCCGCCGCCCATCCGCTTCCCGCCGCCGGGCTTCTGACGCTCCGCCGTGGCGCGCTGCGGCCTTCATCCGGAAGAGCCCGCGGTCGCCACCTGCGCGCGCTGCGGCACCTTCCTGTGTGCCGAGTGCGTGGAGCTGGTCCCGGAGGGCTCCGTGTGCGAGCCGTGCCGGGCGCGGCTGCGCATGGACGGGCCCGCTTCGCGCGTGGCCTGGGGTGCGCTGGGGTTGGGCGTGGCGGGGCTTGTGCTCCTGCCGTGCTCGCTGGGGATTCCCCTGCCGCCGCTGGTGGCGGGCGCGGGCGCCCTGGTGCTGGGGCTGCGTGAGACCGGGCGCATCCGCAGGGCCGAAAGCCCCGTCCGGGGGAAGTGGCCCGCGCGCGTCGGCTGGGTGCTGGGAGGGCTGACGCTCCTGCTGGTGCTCGTCTGGGTGGCGATGTTCCTGTTCCTCGCCATCGACAGGTGAGGCCCGTCGTCAGACGCCGCGCTCGTTCGGGTCCCACATGTACTTGTGCATCTGGAGCTGGAAGCGGACGGAGAGCCGGTCCTCGATGGTCCACTCCGCCAGCTCGCGCGGGTGCAGCTTGCCGAACACGGTGGAGAACAGCAGCGAGAAGGGCTTCTCGGTGAGGCGGTGCTCGGCGATGAGCGCCTTGGACCACTCGTAGTCCTCGCGCGAGCCGATGACGAACTTCACCTCGTCGTTGGCGTTCATCGACGAGAAGTTGCGCAAGTCGTTGCGCGCGCACTCGCCCGAGGACGGCGTCTTCATGTCGACGATCTTGTGCACCGCCGGAGGGACCAGGCGCACGTCGATGGCGCCGCTGGTCTCCAGCAGCACGATGAGCCCCGCGTCGAGCATCGACTGCATCAGCGGATACACGCCGGGCTGCAAGAGCGGCTCGCCGCCCGTCACCTCCACGCGCGGCGTGCGCAGGGCCTTCACCTGCTCCACCACGTCCGCGTTCTTCATGCGCGTGCCGCCGTGGAAGGCGAACTCGCTGTCGCAGTACGTGCAGCGCAGGTGGCAGCCGGTGAGGCGGACGAAGGCGCACAGCAGGCCCGCGTGCGAGGACTCGCCCTGGAGGGAGAGGTAGATCTCCTTCACCACCACGGAGTCGGCGGTGGGGACCAGACGGGGCTCGATGTGCGGACGCGCGGCGGGCATGGCTTCTTCGTGAGACGGGAGGGAGCGGCGCTTCAACCCCAGTCAGCCCACGAGGTCAAGCCGCTCCCCCAATCCCGAGCCAACGCCCCGGCCGCGCCACCGGATTCCCCGCCCGGCCCCAGGGCGCCAGGGGGCGGGAACCCCGAGCAATCTGGAGGACTTGCGGCTGTCCGGACGCCCGGGTGCGCCCAGGCCTTCAGGTGCCGGCGGTGCCCTGACGGGGCGGAGCGGCCTCGGGCTCCGCGGTGGGGGCGGCGGCCGTGCGGTGGTGATGCACGGGGCAGCCCTTGGGGAAGGTGCCCAGCTTCTCGACGTCGAAGCCCTGGGGGTAGGTGCGCAGGTTGGAGCCCTCGCGCCCGAACAGCGGCGTCTCGCGAGGCGACAGCGCGTAGCGCACGAACCGGCCGCGCAGCCACAGCGCGGAGCGGAACACCTTCCGGCTGAGCGAGGACGGGCGCGGGTAGTGGAAGGCGTCCAGCAGCGCATCCTCCATGAGCGTGCGCGCGAAAAGCGTGACGAGCGGCTTGGGCGCGAGGTTCGACGGAGGGAAGGTGGTGAGCAGCTCCAGCGTGGCGTCGGCGACGGCGCGGCTGCGCGTGTCGAAGGCGAAGTGCTTCGCCTCGTAGCCGTCCATGAAGCTGACGAAGTCCTCGTACGTCCCGGGGATGTCCTGGATGCCCATGTGGCGACCCATGGCGCGGTAGTAGTGCGTCCACGCCGTCACCTCGTGGGGCGTCAGCGCCCTCCAGCCGAACTCCGCGAGCCAGCGCACGGGCGTGACGACGAAGGTGGACAGCACGTAGCGCATGTCGTCGTTGGAGATGTCATAGGCGCCGTGCATCTGGTTCATCCGGCGCAGGGCCGCGCGCCCCGCGGTGCTGGCCATGCCGTGCTCGAGGATGGCGTCGAGGATGAGCACGGTGTCGTCGTAGCGCTTCTGGGGGCGCGCGGTGAACTCGCCGGTGTCGTGCAGCAGCACGCCGATGCTCGGCACCGCGTAGGTGCGGAACAGGGCGAAGCTGAGCGCCTGGGTGATGTCCCAGGGGAACTCCTGGGTGGCGAGGATGCGGACGATGTCCTCGTACTGCGTCACCGCGTCCAGGCGGTCGGTTCGGTCGCGCAGCGCGAAGCGCTTCATCCGGGTCCCTCCTGCGAGAGCTGGCGGGCACTGTACCGAATGCCCGTGGCGCCCGCTTGTTGGCACTCGCGGGCTCACCGCCCGGTGGGAGGGCGGGCCTTCACGCGCTCGACGAAGGCGTCGATGAGGTGTCGGGCGATGCTCAGGCGCGGCGGGACGCGGGGCAGGTTGTCCGGGTGGAACCAGTGGGCCTCGGCGATCTCCTTGCCGTCGACCTGGATGTCGCCGCCCGCGTACTCGGCGGTGAAGCCCACCATCAGCGAGCGCCCGAAGGGCCAGGGCTGCGAGCCGAAGTAGCGGATGTTCTTCACCTCGATGCCGACCTCCTCCTTCACCTCGCGCGCGACGCACTCCTCCAGCGACTCACCGGCGTCCACGAAGCCCGCGAGCGTGCTGAACATGGGCTCCGGCAGGGTGGAGTTGCGCGCGAGCAGCATCGTGTCGCCCCGGGTGACGAGGACAATCATCGCGGGGGAGATGCGCGGATAGAACGGAGTGTTGTCCACCGGGCACCTGCGGGCGCGCTCTCCGGAGACGAGCTGCGTGGGCTGGCCGCAGCGTCCGCAGAAGCGGTGCTGCACGTCCCACTCGGAGATGGCGAGCGCGCGCCCCGCGATGGCGAAGCGCACCTCGTCCAGCCGCTTGTAGAGCGCGCGGGCGGGCACCAGCGTGGTGCCCTCGGGCGGCGTGAAGTCCCGGGGAAGCGGCGCGGTGTAGCAGTCCACGCCGTCCAGCGTGCCCAGGTAGTGCGCCGCCGGGACGACGTCGGGGAACGCCGCGCCGGTGGGCAGGACGATGGCGCCATCGCGCTCGGAGATGAGCAGCTCCATGCCGCGCGCGAGGAAGAGCAGCGCGTTGTCGCGAGGACGCGCGGGCGGCTCGTGGCTGGGGAGGAAGATGGGGGTGGGGCTCACGGGGGGCAGCTTAATGGGCCGGGCCCACGCACGCAGGACTCGTTCCGGGGGCCCCGGGTGGCTTCACGGGGGCGTGGCGCGGGGGGCTGGGACGTCACGTCAGCCCTCCCTCGCGTGGGGACGGGGGCTTTCAGGTGCCCTGCTCGATGAGCTCGACGCGGTAGCCGTCCGGGTCCTCGACGAAGGCGATGACGGTGGTGCCGTGCTTCATCGGCCCCGGCTCGCGGACGACCTTGCCGCCGGCCTCGCGGATGGCGTCGCACGTCTTGCGGATGTCCTTCACGCCCAGGGCCACGTGGCCGTAGGCCGTGCCCAGCTCGTACTTCTCCACGCCCCAGTTGTGGGTGAGCTCCAGCGCGGGATGCGTGTCCTCGGGGCCGAAGCCGACGAAGGCCAGGGTGAACTTCCCATCGGGGTAGTCGCGGCGGCGCAAGAGCGTCATGCCGATGATCCGGGTGTAGAAGTCGAGCGACTTCTCCAGATTCCCCACGCGCAACATGGTGTGCAGGATTCGCATGCCGCGCTTCATAACGCCCCGGGCGCCGCGCGTCTCGCGCGGGCTGTCGGCACTCGGACTATGGGTTCACGGAGGACTCGTTCGCCCGGACCTTCCGTGGAACGGTGAACGTCCCCACGGCCACCCGGCCATCGGACATCGGCCGTCCCGGCGCCTCGAGCAGGGGCACGCGCGACTGGTCGCCGCCCGCGTGCCACAGCCCCACCATGACCGTCCACTCGCCCTGGGGCCAGCCGCGCGTGGACACGGAGAACGCGTCGCGCAGCAGCGTGTCCCTGGGTGCGTCGGTGAAGAACCAGGTGCCGCCCACCACGTCGTGGTCCGCGCCGAGCCGACGACCGTCCGCCGCGACGATGTGCACGAAGATGCCCACCGAGCGCGGCACCGGCCCCGTCACGCGCCAGTTCAGCACCATGGACGCGATGCCCTCCGCGTCGGGCTCCTCGGGAATCTCCGCGGCCACCAGCTCCACGGGCACACCGAAGCGTGCGTTGATGGGCGTGGCCTTCGCGGGCAGCTGCGCCACCGTCAGCGGAGAGCCATCCTGGTTGCGCGGGTCCGGCTTCGCCACGGGCTCGCTCCAGGCGGTGGCCACGGCGCCCCACGCGACGAGGGGCACCAGGGCCACGCCCACCGTCGCGGGCCAGGACAGCCGCTGTCCCCGACGCTCGCGCCACAACAGGAAGCCGAGCCCCACCCACGCGAGCACGGACACCAGGGTGCCGCCGAGCCCCGAGCGGGGCAGGAAGCTCAGCACCACCTGATGGCGACCCTCGGGCACGCGCACGCCGAGCAGCCCGTCGCGCGAGACGACCTCGCCCTGTGAGGACTTCCAGCCGGGGTGCCAGTTCTGGTTGACCAGCAGCACGGTGGGCCGCGTGGCCTCCACGTCCACGGTGACGCGGTTGGGCGTCCACTCCACGCGGCGCGCGGTGCCGGAGCCGGGCTCCTCCAGGTACTCCTCCTGGTTCAGGTCGCCGCGCAGCTTGGAGGACATGGGCACGGGCCACGCTTCACCGCAGGCGATGGAGCCTCGGTTGAGCGCGAGCAGGTGGCCTTGGGACCAGCGGTTGCCGCGCGCCTGCGCGAAGGGCTGCTCCTTCTCGACGGGCTGCGGAATCATCTGCGCCCAGTGAGAGAGGTTGTCGAAGGCGCGAAGCTGGAGCCCCCAGCTCGCCAGGGCCACCGCGCACGCGGCCGCCGCGGCCCAGGTCCACCGCGCGGGCGAGCGCCACGTGCGCGCCAGCAGGACGGCGAGGCCCAGCGCGGCCAACTCGGCGAGGAAGAAGCAGGTGGGGACGAGGAAGCGCTCGGGGTAGCGGAACGTCTCGAAGATGGGCAGCGTGCGCAGGCCCGCGAACAGGGACGGTGACGCCGCGTAGCCCGCGGCCATCCACGCGCAGAGGCCGGCGACGATGGCGGGGTACAGCGCGCGCCGCCACGCGAAGGCGAGGGCCGGCAGCGCGAGCGCGAGCGCGGCGGGGGCGAAGTAGAAGTTGCCGGTATCGCTGTAGCCGGAGCGTGCCGGCAGCTCGAGCAGCATCTTCACGAGGGGCGTGAGGTCGTTGCCCGGCGTGCCGGCCATGACGCGCGGCGAGGAGCGCATCGTCTCGAGGATGGGCCACAGGCGGAAGGCACAGGCGGCCAGCGTGAAGCACGCGGTGGCGCCCAGGGACCACAGGGCCTGGAGGCGGCGGGGCGTGCCGCGAAGGGTGTAGAGCGAGCGGCCCGTCTCGAGGACGACGAAGAGGGCGCCCATGGGCACCGGGTAGGTGCCGCCGAAGGCGAGCAGCAGGGAGAAGACGGCGGCCACGAGCGCGGCGCCGGACAGTCTGCCCTCGACGGCGCGGCGGGTGCCGACGAGCAGCCACGGCAGCAGGAGGAAGCCCGCGAAGTTGAGCCAGCCGATGGACCAGGACAGCGCGGTGAAGCCCATCAACCCGAAGAGGGGCGCGGCGCCGAGCGCGCCTGCCGCGGAGCCCACGCGTCGTCGGGCGTAGTGGAAGAAGCCCTCCATGCCGAGCACGAGGAACATCCACAGCAACACGGGCTCCGCGCGGCGCGGACCGATGAGCGAGGACACCAGCACGGTGGGCGCGAAGACGCGCGTCTGCGGACTGCCGAGCGCGTACTGCCCGCCGCAGGACCAGGGGTTCCACAGCGGGAGCTGTCCGTAGTTCGTCACGCTGCGGGTGCCCGCGTCCTCGTACGAGTCGAGCAGGTGCGAGTCGCGGAAGTCGTTCAGCCCGCCGGCGACGGACAGGGGCCGCCAGCACGCGATGAGCGCGATGACGCCGAAGAGGGCCAGGCGCACGCTGGTGAGCGAGGCGGCGCGGTGCACGGCGCGGAGCAATCCGTGGGACGAGGTCGTCATGCGCGAAGGGGCGCGCCGTGGAGCGCGAGAGCGGGAGAGGTGGCTCGCATCCGTCGAGGATGGAGTGAGGAAGCGGTGGGGCGGAGCGCTTCATCGGCTCCGGGCGGCGTCACGCGCGAGGTACTTCCGCGCATCGGCGAGTGAACATCGGCCGTCGCCGCCCACCCAGAATGCAGTGAGGAAGCGGTAGGACGGAGCGCTTCATCGGCTCCACACGACGTCACGTGTGAGGTGCTCCCGCGCATCGGCGAGAGCGCATCGGCCAGCGGCTCCCACCGAGGAGCCAGTGAGGAGTCGGCGGGGCGATGCGCTCCGTCCGTCCCGGGCGACGCCTCGTGTGGGAGGCTCGCCCGTGGCATCGGGAGGTCAGCGACTGTCGCTGCCCACCGTGGTTGCAGTGTGCAACCGGCGAGGCCAAGCGCTCCGGTTGCCCCGGGCGACGTCACGCGCCGGAAGCCCCCTTGCGTCGGAGCGCACGCATCATCCGCCCGCTCGCGAGCGCCGCCGTCGCGCGAGGCACGCGCAGACCACGCGAGGTGAGAGGTCTCGCCGCGCATCAGTCGTAGAACGGCCGCGGCTTGCACGGGCTCGCGGTGGCCTTGCGAGGCGCCGTCACGGGCGACGAGGCGCGCAGCTCCGTGTCGATGGCGTCGAACACGTCCGTGACCGGCACGTCACGTCGCCGCGCCTCGTTCATCACCCAGCCGCGCTCGGAGGCGCCGAAGTCGTCATCCTGGGACCAGTGGTCGCCGGGGAACGAGTGCATCGAGCGCCGCCGCCAGTGGGGCTCGGCCTCCGCGGCCATCCTGCCCAGCAGCTCGCGCTCCTCCGGGGACAGGCGCCGCGAGGGGGCCCTCACCTCCGAAGTCACCGCCCGCGCCACCACCACGCCGCCGCACAGCGCGAGCCCGAGCCATCCCGAGAGTGCCACGCGTCGCCAGTGCGCCTGCGTCTTCGTCATCGTCATGGAGCCCACCCGTCGTCGATGGGTTCCTACTCCAACTCCCACGGCCGCATCACCCGAATCCTCCGCCCGAGACCAGGCGGGCGGAGCGCCGTCCGTCCGGCCTCAGGAGCGGTCGTTCTCGTCGGTGTCCGCTTCCAGCTCGTACGGGTTCGCGAGCAGCCGGTGCGCCCCCTCCATCATCTCCACCACGATCTGCCCGGCGGGCTGCACGCTCTCGATGCGCGCCATGCTGGAGCCGCTGGCGGGCAGCACCATCTCCTCCAAATCCCCCTGCGTGTCGGGCGTGGGCACGAAGGCGCTGAAGCGCGGCATCGTGTACAGCGCGTCACCACCCGCGAGCCCCGGGAACAGCCGCGTCGTGCCGATGGTGTCCTGCGTCTGCGTCGGCGCCTTCGCCTCCCGGCCCGCCCACTCGCGCACCACGCGGTTGCGCAGCACCCGCTGCCTCGGGCCGCTCCACTCCGGACCGAAGAGCGTGGTGAAGTCCGAGTCGCGCGCGTCCCCGTCCACCAGGCGCTGCTTGTAGCCCGGATGCGCGTACGCCTCCACGGAGGCCACCATGCGCGTGCCCACCCAGACGCCGTCCGCGCCGTGATACATCGCGCGCGCCGCGCTCAGCGCGTCCGCGATGCCTCCCGCGGCCAACAGGGGCAGCTCGCTCGTCAACGCGCGCAGCTCCCGCACCAGCTTCAACGTGGGCGTGGTCCCCCGGTTGTAGCCCGCCGCCTGTCGCCCCTGCGCGATGAGCCCGTCCACGCCGAGCGCCAGCGCGTCCTTCGCGAACTCCACCGAGCCCGCCTGCACCCAGACGCGGATGCCCGCGGCCCTCAAGTCCTTCACCCACGCGGCCGGAGGCAGGGCCCAGTGGAACGCGACCACGGGGACACGCTCGCTGATGCACGTGTCGATGTGCTCGCGCGTGGTGAGGTCCCCGGCCCGCGCATGGTCCAGGATGAAGTCCACGCCGAAGGGCCGCTGGGTGCCGGCGCGGATGGCCTGGATGCGAGCGCGCAGGAACGGAGCGGGCTCGGGCGCCGAGCCCAGCATGCCGATGCCACCTGCTTCCGACACCGCGATGACCAGCGGCGGCAGCGCCACGAAGGCCATGCCCGCGCTGACGAAGGGGTAGTGCACCCCCAGGTCCTTCGTCAGCCGCGTGTGCAGCGTGTTGTCCTCCATCACCTGGATGGGGCGGCGAGGCGCGCGCTCGGCCTCCGCGTCGGAGGCGAGGCCCTCGTCCTCCAGCTCGCTGTCTCTGGGAGCTCCCGAGGGGCCGGCCCGATGGGAAGGGGGCGCGCCGCGTCCGTCGTTCGTTCCGTTCATCGTCTCTCCTCGATGTCGCTGGCTCGCTGACCGCGCTGGAAAGGTTACCAGCATCCCCCGGTTGTTGAGGTCAGGGGGCGACACGGCGATGGTCCGCCCGGATGCTCGACGACATGCGCCGGTGTCCGCTGGTGAGCAACGCTCCCGCGCCTACGTCCCGAGTGACTTCCGCATGTGCCGATGTGGAATGCCGACTTCCAGGAACGCTTCCGCGTACGTGGAATAACCCAGCCGTTCGTAGAAGGGGACGACCGCCTGTCGGGCATGCAGGTGGACCTGGGTGAGGCCTCGCCGCACGAGCTCCGCCTCCAACGTCCGGACCAGTCGGGCGCCCAGCCGCTGACCCTGGAGCTCGGGCGTCACGGCCATCTGGAACAGTCGGCCTCCGTGCGTGTCCTCGGGATGGAAGAGGACACAGCCGCGCACCTGTCCGCCCACGTGCGCCACCAGATGGAGGCTTGTGTCCTCGAAGGGGAACGTCACCTGCTCGCGCGTGTAGCCGAGCGGCTCGCGCAGCACCCGGAAGCGCAGCTCCAGCTCCCCGGCGTACAGCGCGTGGCCGGGTTGGATGAAGTCGAGCGCGAGCCCGGACGGCGCGGCGCCGGACGCGCTCATCAGAACGTCCCGGTCAGCTGCAGGGTGAAGGTGCGACCGTACTGGGGCACCGGCGCGATGGAATTCTCGTCCGACACCGGAATCCGATAGCTGGTGTCGAGCAGGTTGTGGACGCCGGCGAAGTAGCGCAGCGGGCCGTAGTCACCGGAGAGGCCGAAGCTGATGAGCAGCGCCTCGCCGCTGTCGGCGCCGCCCTCTCCGGTGGGGCGCGCGCTCTGGTAGGTGGCTTGGGTGGCCAGCCGCATGTCGCCGCCGCCGATGGGCATCAGCAGGCGACCGGAGACCAGGTGCGCGGGGGCCGCGGCGGCCACCTCGTCCGAGGCGTTGCGCAGCCGCACGTACGAGTAGCTCATGTCCACCAGCAGGTAGCGACCCGGCTGCCAGTGCACGCCCGCCTCCGCGCCCCACGCCAGCGTGGTGCCGCTGTCGTTGCCGAACACGAGGCACTGGGTGCTGGTGCCGCACTGGCCGGAGGGGTTGGCCTCCTCCTGCAGCCGAACCAGGTTGGAGATGCGGTTGTGGTAGCCGGCCACGGTGAGCCGCAGCTCGTCCGTCAAATCGTGGCCGTGCTCCAACTCGAAGGTGGTGATGGTCTCCGGGTCCAGCGCTTCCGGCGCGGCCTGGGTGATGCCGTCCGCGTAGTGCAGCTCGTAGATGGTGGGCGCGCGGAAGGCGTTACCGGCCACCAGCTTGGTGAGGCCCGCGTCGTAGGGGCGGGCGATGAGCGCCACGCGCGGCGTGATGGGGGTCTCGTCCACGTCCGTGTACTTGTCCAGGCGCAGGCCCGCCGACAGGCTCAGCCGGGGGTGCAGCTTCCACTCGTCGAGCAGGTACGCGGACAGGATGGTGCGCGTCTTGGTCTCGAGGATGGGGCCGGGGTTCGTCGACTGCCGCACGCCCAATTGGCCCTGGGCCTCCACGCCGAGGGTGAGCCGGTTGCCCTCGAACAGCCCCACCCGCGCGCGCAGCTCCGCGTTGACCCAGTCCGCGTCGCCGGTCTCCTCGCGCGGGCCGCCGGCCGACTCCTGGTACACGTAGATGCCGTCGTAGCGGCTCAGGTCGAACGAGCCGCGCGCGGACAGGCTGAAGTTCTCCGAGAACTCGTGCTCGTAGCGCCCCTCCGCGAAGAAGCGCAGGTCCTTCACGCGGTTGCCCTCCGTGCCGGGGACGGTGCCGTAGGGGGCGGTGGGCAGCTCCTTGGAGCGCACGTTGAGCATGGCCTGGAAGGCGAAGTCGCCCACGCGCGCGCGCATGGAGCCGGTGGCGGCGCGCTCCGCGTCCAGGCCGGTGACCAGGTACTCCTGGTCGGCGAGCAGCCGCGTGGTGTCCGCGCCCGAGGCCGTCAGGGCCGCGGCGCTCACCAGGATGGAGCGGTTGCCGTTCGCCCACGCCGCCGTGGCGTGTCCACGCGTGGTGCCCAGCGCGCCCACGGCGCCCGTCACCTCCAGGTGCTTGTCCTGGCCGAGCGACTCGCGGGGCACCACGTTGATGACGCCGAAGAAGGCGCCGGTGCCGTAGAGCGAGCTGCCCGGGCCGCGCACCACCTCGATGCGCTCGATTTCGAGCAGGTCCACGTTGAAGTCGTGCGCGGCGAAGCCCTGGCCGGCCCACACGTCGTTCATGGGGTGGCCGTCCCAGAGGATGCTGATGCGCGTGTTGAGGTCGCCCGGGGGCGAGAAGCCGCGCACGCCCAGATAGGTGTACGTGCGGTCGTCGGTGAGGAAGAAGCCGCGCACGCCGGACAGCGCCTCGGCGAGCGTGCGCCAGCCGAACGCGCGCAGCTCCTCCTGGGTGAGCACCGTGGTGGAGGCGGGCGCGTCGTCGACGGCGACCAGGCTCTTGGACGCGGCGCGCACGGGCGGGGGCGCGTACCTCAGCTCCGCGTGGACCTTCACCTCCTGGTCGGCGATGACCGTCACCTTCTGGCGCAGGGGGCGCACCTCGCGGCTCTCGACCTCCAGCTGGTGCTCGCCCTCGGGGAGGGTGACGACGGTGGGCGTGAAGCCCGCGGGCTGGCCGTCCACGCGCACGGTGGCGCCGTCGCGGTTGGCGGTGACGACGAGCCGGCCCGAGGGGCGGTCCTGCACGCGCAGCGACACGGAGAGCGGCACGCTGCCGTCGGCGGGCACGTCCACCACGTACTGGCCGGGGGCGTAGCCGGGCGCGCGCACGTAGAGGATGCGCTGGCCGGGCGGCAGGCGGGCGCGGCCGGGCAGCTTGGTGATGACGGGGCCGTTGGGGGCGTCACGCACCTCGGCGCCCTCGGGGGTGCCGGTCAGCTCCACGCCGCCGGTGATGAGGAACAGGTCGAAGGTCTGCTCCGTCTCCTTGCCGCGCGCCACCACGACGGTGGCCTCGGTGGGACGGTAGCCGTCCTTCTTCACCATGATTTTGTGCCGGCCCGGCGACAGCGCGAGCGTCTGCGGCGAGCGGCCCCGGCTGCCCAGGTCCATGCGGTCCACGTAGACGTCCGCGCCCTTGGGCACGGTGGTGACCTTCACCAGCGCGACCTTGGGGCGCAGCCGGTCCAGCGAGCGGGAGACCTCCGAGGCGTCCTCGGTGGGCAGGTCCTCGGTGAGCAGGTCGTTGTAGTAGCGGTACGCCTCGTTGAACTTGCCCAGCGCCTCGAAGCAGCGGGCGATGTTGAAGAGCACGTTGCGGTTGGGCACCAGCCGGTAGCTGGTGAAGTACGAGCGCAGCGCCTCGGTGTACTGCCCCTTGGCGTAGGCGTCATTGCCCAGCTCGAAGGCGATATCCGCCTCGTCGGCGTTGTTGTCCGCCCACGAAGGGGAGGACAGGAGCAGGAGCGACAGGACGAGCAGGCCAGAGCGTGAGGGAACCATGGGGCGGCGACATTCTTCCCTCTATGGAATGGGAGGTCCATGGGGGCTTTTGGGTGGGGGTTCAGATGTCAGACCCATGAAGTAGGAATGAGTGGACACGCGGTATGGGGTGGGGTTCCACTTCGGGGAGGCGGCGCGGATGTTGGAGGGGTGGGGTGCGGGCGGTGAGAGGAGCAAGGCGATGGGAGAAGGACCGAAGCGACCGGCGACGTACGAGGACCTGCTCGCACTGCCGGAGCATGTGGTCGGGCAGATAGTCGACGGGGAGCTCATCGTGATGCCCCGGCCGGCGAGTCCGCATGCGAAGGCCAACTCGGGTTTGTATGGCGAGCTCTATGGTCCCTTCGAGCGGGGACGAGGCGGGCCCGGTGGGTGGTGGTTCCTCGTGGAGCCGGAGCTGCACTTCCGCAAGGACGTGCTGGTGCCCGACCTGGCGGCCTGGCGAAGGGAGCGGATGCCGGAAATCCCGGACGTGCCGTATTTCACGCTCGCGCCGGACTGGGTCTGTGAGGTGCTCTCTCCCTCCACGGCGCCGTTGGACCGGGTGAAGAAGAAGCGCATCTACGCGCGCGAGGGTGTGGGCCACGTGTGGCTGGTGGACCCGAAGGCGCGCACGCTGGAGGTGTTCCGACGGGACGGGGCGCGGTGGGTCGAGCTCGGCACCTACTCGGGAGACGAGCGGGTGCGGGCCGAGCCCTTCGAGGCGCTGGAGCTGGCGCTGGGCGACCTGTGGCTGACTGCGGAGGTGAAGCCCGGGTCGCCCTGAGCCGGGTGCTCAGTGCAGGGCGCGCTTGTCGGGTGTGTCCACGGTGAGCGGGGCGGGCTGGCGCATGAGCACCTCGCCCACGCGCTGGAGCACCTGGGTGGTGGCGCCCTCCGGGTCACGGAAGAAGTGGGGCGTCCAGAGCCGCACGAGCTTCCAGCCCTGGCCCTCGAGCACGCCGGTGCGGAACAGGTCCCACTCCACGCGGTCCGCGGCCTTGGGGTAGCGGGTGCCGTCGCACAAGAGGCCCACGGTGACGTCGCCGGGCGAGGTGGGGTGGTGCAGGGCCACGTCCACACAGAAGCCGTCGTTGCCCCAGTGCACGTCGGAGGAGACCTGGTGGCGGCGGGCCAGGTGGTGGGCCAGCGCGCGGGCGAAGGTGGAGCCCGCGTCGGTCTCGCGCTCGTGGACGACGAGCTCCCGGGGGGCGGCCTCGGGCGTGGTGGGGCGCTGGGGCTGGGAGAGGGACTCGGCGAACTGGAGGTAGGCGAAGAGCAGCCAGCCGCCGTTGGGCTGCCGGCCGGGCTCCACGGGGGGCAGGGCGGTGTACGCGTCGCGAGGGATGGAGGTGACCAGGTGCACCTGCTGGCGTGCGCGGGTGACGAGCACGTTGAGGCGCCGGCCACCGCCCGCGCTGCCGAGCGGTCCGAAGCGGCGGTAGAAGTGGCCCTGTCGGTCCGGGCCGTAGGTGGTGCTGATGATGAGGTGGTCGCGCTCGTCGCCCTGGACGTTCTCCAGGTTCTTCACGAAGAGGCCCTCGAAGGAGCCGGCACCCCGGCGGGTGCGCGCGGTGGCGAGTCGTGCGGAGAAGGTGGCGTCCTCAGCGGCGAGTTCGTCGAGCACATCGGTGATGGCATCGCGCTGGGACAGGTTGAAGCAGGCGATGCCGATGGATGGGGGCTCGGGCCGGGCGAGCAGCTCCTTCACGAGCTGGCCCACGGCATGGGCCTCGACCTGGTTGACGCGCTTCTCATAGGTGCCGCCCACGGGGAGCAGGCGCAGGGCCGCGTGCGGCGCGCGGTGTGAGGGGTGGGCGGGGATGGCCTGGAGGCGCTTGTCGTAGAAGTGCTCGTTGCTGAAGGCGATGAGGTCCGCGTCGCGCGAGCGGTAGTGCACGTCGAGGTAGCACTGGTCGATGTCCAGGTTGAGGGCGGCGGAGAGCAGGTCCTCCACCTCGGACTGCTGCTCCTCGAAGAGGCCCTGTTCGGTCTCGGCCTCGGCGTCCTGCTGGCTCTGGACCACGGCGGACTCGAAGAAGCGCGTGGGCGGAAGCTGCTTCGGGTCTCCGGCGATGACGACGCGCCTGGCGCGCGTGAGCACGGGCAGGGCCTCCTCCAGTCGGCACTGCGAGGACTCGTCGAAGATGACGACGTCGAAGATGGGGCGGCGCGGGAAGATTTGCGCCACCGTCTGGGGACTGGCCATCCACACGGGTCGGGCGTCGAAGAGCGGGTCTCCGCCGTCGATGTCCAGGCCGGTGGCGATGACCTGTCGCACGCGCATGGCGCGCTCTCCGCGCAACATGAGGCGTCGGCGCAGCTCCGCGCCCTGGCTGTTGAGTCGACCGCCGTTGGCCGCGAGCAGCCGCTCACGCTGGCGCTGCGTCCACCGGTGGAGGATGGCGTCGCGCACGAGGCCGCGCTTCTTCTCCTCGAGCACGCGGTAGCGCGCCTGGGTGGCCTGGGTGCGCTCGGCGTCGACGTGCTGGAGGGTGGAGTCCTCGCGAAGGCGCGAGGTCGCCTCGGCGGCGAGCGTGGCCTTGAGCACGGCCGTCCAGCCCGTCCGCGCGTCCGTGCCCAGGCGCGCGAGCGACTCGACCGAGGTCGCCAACGCCGATGGCATGCCCGACAGGAGCGAGCGCAGACGCAGCATCCCCTCCACCGTGGACAGACGTGACTGGAGCGCGGTGGCGACGGGAGTGAGCAGGGCGCTGGCGCGCAGTTCGTGCACGCGGAGGGTGAGCCACTCGGAGGAGCACAGCCCTGTCTCGGCGAGCCGCTGCTCCAGCCTCGCCACGGCCGCGCCCCGGGCGGCGGAGCGTCGCAGTCCCGTCAGCAGCGCGGCTCGTGTCGCGGCGTCCGTCGTCAGGGCCCGTCGCACGGCGTCCCGGCACGAGGCGAGTCGTGGCGTCGAGTCCAGCGCACCGAGGACCTCGAAGAGCGCGGCGTGGGCGCGCAAGTCCCGGGCGAGCGTCTCATCGGGCAGGCTCGCGGAGGTGGGGACGAGGGTGGCGCGGTGGAACTCGCCCAGGAGCGCGCGAGCGCGGGCGCCAGTGAGGAAGTGACGGACGCGCTCGGCGGTGGCCGCGCCCAGGGTGAGGCCGAACTGCTGGAGCACCTTTCGCGCGCCGGCCTTCCGGGCGAAGCAGAAGAACGCGTACCACTTGCGGGCGATGCCCAGGTACGCGCCCAGCGTGGCGAGCGCGGTGGACAGCGCACCCAGGGCCTGCGGCTGCTCGCGGTGAATCAGCGCGAGCTCGGTGTCGAGCGGGCCCTCGGAGAGCACCTGGACTTGAGGGGAGAGGCTTTCGAGCTGGGCCTTCGCGGTCCGCACCGTGTCCGGTGAGGCCGCGGCCCAGCGGGCGAGGGACTCCGGGTTCGTGGTCTCCAACACGGGGGCGAGCTGTTCGGCGAAGTGGGCGCGCGCGAGCCCCTCGGCTTCCGGCTCCGCGCCGAAGGCTGGGATGTCCGGCGAGGTGAGCGCGTCCGCGTCACGGGCCGCCTCGACGGTGGCGCCGAGTCGCTCGCGCCAGGTGGTGAGGGGCGTGGCGAGGTAGGTGGCCAGGTCGATGCCCAGGGCTTCGCGCCAGGGGTTGTCCGGGTAGCTCTCCTTGAGGGCGCGCTCGAACACCTCGCGTGCCTCGCGCTCGCGAGCGGTGACGTCGGCGAGGCGCGCGGAGGTGAGTGACGCGGTGGCGGGCGTGAGCGCCTCGGGGGACTCGAGGGCGAGCCACTGGCCCACCAGCTCGTGGAAGGACGGGGCGGAGCCGTCTTCGGGGCGCGCGGAGAGGGCGTGCTCGGCGGTGGTGAGCTCGTCGTGGAGCGTCTGGAGTTCCGTGTCCACGCGGGACAGCTCGCGAGGGACAGCGGCGTCGGTGCGGGTCTCCGCCAGCGTGTCGAGCTGCTCGCGGATGCCCATGTAGAGGTCGCGCTGGTCTCGCTGGGCGTCGTGCACGACGGCGCACAGGCTGCCGAGGCCCAGGTGGTCCAGGCGGTGCTTCACCACGTCGAGCGCGGTGCGCTTGTCGCAGACGAACAGCACCCGCTCACCCCGGGCGAGATGGTCTCCGATGGCGTTGGCGATGGTCTGGGATTTTCCGGTGCCCGGAGGGCCGTGGATGACGAGCCCTCGGCGACTGCGCGCCAGGCGCACGGCGCGGGCCTGGCAGGGGTCCGCGATGGTGACGAGCCGCTCGTCCTCGGCGCGCTTGAGTCCCTCCAGGTTGCGCTCTCCGCCGCCTGGGTGGGCGGGCTGGTCGAGTGACACGTCCACGCGCAGGAAGCTCTCGATGGGGCCGGAGAAGGGCTCGCCGTCCACGAGGGCGCGCATGTCGTCCACGAGGCTCTGGTTGGACAGCGGGTACAGGCCGAGCACGGCGCTCGGGAGGATGGCGGCCTGCGTGGCGGCGTCCTCGTCCGGACGGGGCACGGCGGACAGGGCCGTCTGGGCCGTGAAGGGCTCGGGGGCGGGCAGCTCCAGCGACTTGGAGACGAGGGCGACCAGCTCGTTGACCTCGCGCCACGGATCCTCGCCGGTCTCGTCGGCGAAGAGCTCGCCGAAGCGCTGGCCCGTCTGCTGTTCCAGCCACGCGAGCAGGGCGGTGTTGGGGGCGACGCGGTCGACGCCTTCCTCGGCGCCCTCGAGCTCCACGCACGGGGTGCGCCCCTTCTTGAGGGTGATGCGCACGGGGACGAAGGCGATGGGGGCGAGGATGCGCCGGGTGCCGAAGCCGCGCTTGTCCTTGGGGCCCGGGGGGAGTTGCAGCAGTGGGAAGCCAACGTGGAGGACGTGCGCGCCGGTGTCCTGCTCGAAGATGCGCGCGTCCTCGACGATGGCGGCGAGCTTGCGAAGCAGCGCCTGTTGCTCCTCCTCGGCGCGGGTGGGGGATGGGCGGTCGTCACGGGCTTCGTCCTCGAAGGCACGCTCGTCGCGGATGAGCGCTGGGGTGTCGCGCTCGATACTCAAGTCGCTTTCGGGCCGGGAGGATGCGGCGAGCGCAATCGCGTCATCCCCCACGGGGGTGGTGCGCTCGTCGCGGGTGTTGTCCTCGTGGCGCGTCGAGGTGCTCGCCGCACGAGGAGGGGTGGGGTTCTCGTCGCGGGTGTTGTCCTCGTGGCGCGTCGAGATGCTCGCCGCACGAGGATGGGCGGGGCTCTCGTCACGGGCGTCGGCGGCCAGGCGATCCGAGGTGCCTCTGGTGCCGCCGGGCGCGGCCAGACGCCCCTTAGCCACGGGAGGCTTCACGGCGAGCCGGACGGCGGCCTTGTCCCCGAGGAGCGCGGCCAGCACGGCGTGGGGCGAGGTGCCGTCCAGGCGGGTCAGCGTGGCCAGGTCCAGGCGCTGGCGGCTGTGGTGGGGGCGGCAGTTGAGGCTGGGGCCGGAGGCGAGCGCGGCGTAGAGGCGCTCGAGCATCTTCTCGAGGACGCGGTTGCGGGGCTCGGACGACACGGGCGGTACCTCTCGGGAGGAGGGAGAGGGTGGGTCTAGCACGTCCCCCCGAGTGGGGACCTCAGCCGGACAGTGCGGCGGCCAGGGCGCGAGCGGCGGCCTCCAGCGCCTCGGCGGGCAGGTGGTCGGCGGGAGGGGCGTCGAACACGGCGCGGCCCCACAGGCGCTGGGGCGTGCCGGCGAACCGCGGCACCAGGTGCAGGTGGCAGTGCCGGAGCACGTCGCCGATGGCGAAGGCATAGGCGTGCTCGGCGCCGAGGACCTCGCGTTGGGCCCTCATGACGCGGGCGGCGAAGGCCCCCAGCTCTCGGGAGGTCGCGTCGTCCAACTCGTACCAGGCGCGGGCGTGCTGCTCGCTGGAGATGACCACCCATCCTGGCACGGGGCTGGGACCGGCGACGCCGTGAAGCACGAGCCCGGGGGCGCGAGCCAGGATGCCTCCGACGGGGCGGTGCTCACCGCGAGTGATGGCACAGCCGAGACACGGTTCGTTCACATCCACCATGCGGGCAAGGTATCAGCCATCTGCTCAGGTAACGCGTCTCAATGGATGAGATTCAACCCAACGGGGTCTGGATGGACCCCGTTGTCGGACCCTGGAGGTATGTGATCGCCGGGGCACGCCACCGAGTGGCGATGCACCCGCGACTGTCACCTTCTTGACGTGGAGGGCCCGGGTCGGAGAGTGTCCGATGCGCGCTCTTTCGGGGTTTTGGGGCGTCAGAGCCAATCCAATACAAGGTGGGGAAGATGAAGAAGCATCTGGTCATGGCCGTTGTGCCGTTCCTGGCGCTCGGGTGTGGAGACGATTTCAAGGACGAGAACGGGGACGGAATCGCGGACGGCGTGCGTGAGCCGGACAACGTCACGGTGGTGACGCCGGCGACGCCGAAGGGGACGGTGTCGGGCCAGGTGTTGGGGACGGACCTCAAGCCGCTGGCGGATGCGTCGGTGGAGATCACGATTGGCAGCTCGGATGAGCCGCTGGCGGGGACGACGGACGCGAAGGGCAACTTCGAGTTCAAGGGTGTCCCGGCGGGCTCGCAGGTGCTGCTGACGTTCACGAAGACGGGCTATGCGACGCTGCGCGCCACTTCGGAGGTGCCTTCGTCGGCGGGCAACGTGCCCATCAACAACGCGAACGTGAGCTTCGGTCCGGTGACGCTGACGCGGCTGGACGGCTCGCTGCGCTTCCTGCTGGTGACGCCGCAGGGGCGTCCCGCGGCGAACGTGCGCGCGACGCTCGAGGCCTCGCCGGCTGGCACGGTGGTCTTGAGGAACAGCGATGACACCACGAGTGTGGTGAGCACGGTGGTGGTGGAGGCGACGTCCGACGAGCAGGGCGTGCTGCTGTTCCAGAACATCCCCGCCGCGCAGGAGCTGGCGCGCTTCACGAACCAGACGGGGCAGTACCGTCTGTGGGTGGCGCCGACGGACTCGAACGGCGATGGCGTCCCGGAGATCAACGGCTACGTGGATACCTACTCGGCCGCGTCCGTGGTGTCGGTCGGCACCACGCGCATCCTGAACCTGCCGGCGTCGCGGCCCACGGGCAGCGCGCTGTTCGTCGAGTCCAGCAACGTGGCGATGCTGCGTGGAGCCTCGAGCTCGCAGCCGCTGCACAACATGGTGCGCCCGGGCGAGCCCATCTATCTGTACTTCAACCAGCCCGTGCAGCAGGGCTCGCTGCTGGCGCGCCTGACGGACGAGTACGCCAAGGAGGCGCTGCCCGCCACCGTGGCACTGGGGAACGGCGGCTACAGCGCCACCATCACCCCCTCTACCGGCGCGATTCAGACGGGCAAGGAGTACAACCTGGACCTGAGGGCCGTCTCCGTGGAGACGGGGGAGATCTACGAGCGAGTCGGCTTCTTCTTTGGCGGTGAGCCGACGGCCCCCGCGGCGGTGACCGTCACGGAAGCTCGTTACAGGGAGAGCTCGCTTCCTCCCGTTGCGCAGCAGCTCACGACAGGGGAACGCGTTTACTTCACCTTCAGCTCGCCCCTCTCCCCGTTGCGTGTCGGGGACGGGCAGGTCCAGGTCTTGTTCAATTACGACCTCGACGGCAACGGCACTGTGGGTGGTGTCTCGTACGGTGAGGTCAATAACATCAGTGGACAGGGCTTCCCCCTGTACATGGATGAGCCGACCGCGCCGTTCATCACGAATGCAAGCCAGCCCGAGCGGCCCGTTTTCGCCATCACGGAATCCGGATTCAGCACCCGTTATTACTTCACGTTCCAGCATCCCTCGGGGGCGGCTTATGCGCCCATCAATCCGACCCTCGTTTCCGGGTTCACGGTTGCATTCTCGAAGCTGGCCAGCCGTGGCATCAACCAGACGTACGAGAACATCTGGGGCCAGCCTGTCGTCACGGACCTCACGGTGACTGGCCTGGGCATCACCCCCGCCCCGACTCCCTGAGACAGCCCCGCCGAATGATGGCTCGACGTAGCGCCGTCCGAGGCTGATGACGCCCCCGTGGATTTCCACGGGGGCGTTGCTGTTTGTGGAGGCCCATCGAGGATTCCAGGCCCCCTGGGTGGACGGTGTGTCCTTCCATGTGGACGCCCGTCTGCTGCGTGAGATTTCTTCAGGGGCCTCGTGAGTGACCGGGCTCCGTCTGGGGGCTGCGCGAGGCCCGGCATCGATGGAACGCAAATTGCCCTCCTGTCACGTCATGCGTCATTCCACATTGCGTCTTGTCGTCGTCTCCCTCGGGCTCCTCTGGAGCGCTTGCCTCGATATCCCAGACATCCATGTGGAGGAGCCTCCCATGGAGGTGCCCGACGCTGGGCTGCCCACCGTGGGGGCACGGCTCATCCTGTCCCGGGCGGCGACGAACGGTGGTGTCGACCTCCAGGTCGAACTGACGGGAGCCTCACCGGAGAAGGTGGAGTTGCTGGTGGATGGTATTGCGGTGGAGACGTTGCTTCCTCCGTACAGGCTGCGCCTGGAGACGCAGGCGTTGTCAGAGGGAGACCACGAGCTGCTCGTGCGGACGACACTGGCGGAGCGGGTGTTCCTGAGCGAGCCACGATTGTTGAGGGTGGATAGAACAGCTCCGGTCCTCTTGTCGCGCGTTCCCTCGCCAGGCGACTCTCAAGTCCGAGCTGGTCATACGGTTCGCGCTGAGTTTTCAGAGGGGCTCGAGCCGTCGACAGTTCATGTGTCCTCCGTTCGTCTGGAGGTGGACTCCAAAGTCATCGCAGGGGACGTGGCCCTGTCCTCAGACGGTAGGGTGTTGACGATAAGTCCAGCGAGCCGACTGCCGAAGGATGTGGCTGTCCAGGTGGTGATGGATTCCTCTGTGACAGACTTGGCTGGAAACTCAATTCAGCAGGGTGATGAATGGCGCTGGACGGTTCCTGGCTTCCTCCCGCTGGGCAATGCGCTTACGAGCGACCCTCCTCAATACAGCACGCCCAGCTTTCCCGAGGTGCTCGTCCCGACGTCGGGCAGGCCCCTTGTCGCATGGGGAGACAGCGGTAGCGGAGGCGTGTTCATTCATCAATGGGCGGGCGCTGCCTGGGAATTGCTGGGCGGAACTCCACTGAGGGTTGCTGGGAGGGTCACCTATTTCAATGCGCGCCTGGATGAGAGTCAGCACCCGGTGGTGGGGTGGCTCGACGATGAAGTGGGGGAAGTTCATGTCCGGCGATGGACGGGGAGTGAATGGGTCTCGATGGGTGCCGTGATTCGTGCCCCGAAAACCTACTGTTGGGGACTCTCCTTGAGAACGAATGGGAAGGGGCGTTGGTTCGTGAGCTTCGCCATCCGCGAGGAGTTCTTCGTTTATGAATGGGATGGCACAACCTGGCTTCGACGGGGCCTGTTTCGACCCGCAGAAAATTGGAGTGTGGGCTCGACGGCGATGGAACTCGATGGGGGCGGGAATCCAGTTGTCATCTGGGGAGAGATGAATGCCTCGGGTGATACCATTCGCTACGAGACGCGCTGGTGGAGTGAGGGAGAATGGAAGAGCACGCCATTGACGCTGGGGCACCCGAGTGGATGGGCCTGGGGTGTGGGGGCCCCTGGGCGCCCTCTCGTGGCGATTCATGATGCGGCAAAACTCTCTTTTTGGGAGTGGCGGAGCGCTGCATGGCGCGAGCTTGGCAGTGCCTTCGAAGAACGGTTCCCAGCTGGGGCTAGGGCTGAAGTGCGTCGCTTCGCTTTGGATTCCTCGGGGGCGCTGGTGGTCCTCCTGGGGGAGCCGGAGGCCGCTGGGCAGCCCGAGACGCTGCACATGCGAAAGCTCGTTGGTGGCGAATGGGTTCCTCTCGAGGGGCTGCTGCGTCCGCCGCCCGATTTGACTCCGAATCCCTCGCCCCGATTCGGAGTCACTCCGGACGGACGGTTCCTGGTGACTCGAATCGAATCCACGGGTCAGCCGCCGAATGCGCAGCACTTCATCCAGGTCTACATCTCCAACGACTGACCCCCGCGACACGGGCCACGCCGTGCACCACCGTTCTCCATTGAACGGTGGTGGGGTGCCCCCTGGGGCGATGTGGGGTGGGCGCGATGACGGATGCGTGCATAGATTGTCCTGTCCACCGCTGTTTCCCTACACGCGAGGCACCTGCTTCATGAAGCGCACGGCCATCCAGACTTCGGAAGAGCCGGTGGCGGACGCGACCCCGGCCGTGTCTCCCGGGAATCGCAAGCGCATCCTCGTCGTCGACGACTTCGACGATGCCCGCGAGATGTATGCGGAATACCTGGAGTTCGTCGGCTTCGAGGTGGACACCGCCCGGGACGGCGTCGAGGCGGTGGAGAAGGCCCAGACGAGTGAGCCGGACATCATCCTCATGGACCTCTCCCTGCCCGTCATGGACGGCTGGGAGGCCACCCGACGTATCAAACAGGACACTCGGACCCGCGATATCCCCGTCATGGCGCTGACGGGGCACGTGCTCGCGGGCAACGCCGAGCACGCCCGCGAGGCCGGCGCCGACGAGTTCGTCGCCAAGCCGTGCCTGCCTTCGGACCTGGAGAACAAGATCCGAAACATGCTCAAGCCGAGCAAGACGCGTAAGCCGAACGGGCAGGAAGGCTGACACCTCCCACCGGCGGGAAGTGACGACCACCCGACATCGGGTGGCCCCTTCCGGCGCGCTCCTGCCCTTTCGGACGGGGGAAGGGGTTGCCGCGGGACGTCCGGATGCCTAGCCCGTGGGAGTGGGCACCCCCGCCACCTTCCGGCCGCCAGACTCGTGGACTCCTCCGGAGGAGTTCGACGAGTACCGAATCGTTCGGCCCATCGGCCGGGGACGCACGGGGCGGGTGTACCTGGCCCAGGACACCCTGCTCGAACGCCCCGTGGCGGTGAAGTTCATCCCCGCCCTCGGCCCCAATGCCCTGGCGCGCTTCCTCGTCGAGGCCCGCGCCGCCGCCCGCATCCAGCACCCCAACGTCGTCACCCTCTACCGGGTGGGACAACTCGACGAACAGCCCTACCTCATCTCCGAGTTCATCCGCGGCGTCAGCCTGGACCGGCTCGTCAAACCCCTGCGCTGGGAGCGCGTGCTCGCCATCGGTCGGGACCTCGCCCGGGGCCTCAGCGCCGCCCACCGTCGGGGCGTGCTCCACCGCGACATCAAGCCCGGCAACGCCGTGCTCACCGAGAGCGGCGCCGTGAAGCTGCTCGACTTCGGCCTCGCCAAGCTGCTCGACGGCGCGGTGGGCGACGAGGTGCCCTCTCCTCGCACCACCACCCCACCCGAGCTCCCCATGGACCTGGACCCGGAGCTCAACCCGCACTTCTCCGCCCGCTCGCTCGACGGCGTCTTCCTGCCCTCGCTGCCCCAGGGCGCCCTCGTCGGCACGCCGTACTACATGTCCCCCGAGGCCTGGGCCGGCGAGGACCTGTCGGCCCGCAGCGACGTGTACTCGCTGGGCATCGTCCTCTACGAACTCTGCGTGGGCCGGGGCCCCTACCGCGACGTCGTCTGGCGCGAGCTGCCTCACGTCGTGCGCACCCAGGACGCCCTGCCCCTGGGCGAAGTCTCTCCGCAGGTGGACCCGACCTTCGCCGCCATCATCGACCGCTGCCTGCGCCGCGAGCCCTCCGAGCGCTTCGCCTCCGCCGCCCAGCTCCTCGAGGCCCTGGAGGCCCTGTGCCGCGAAGACACGCCCACCCACGTCCCCGAGGGCAATCCCTATCGCGGCCTGCGCGCCTTCGAGGCCGAGCACCGCGCCCTCTTCTTCGGCCGCCGCCGCGAGTGCCGCGCCGTGCTGGAGCGCCTGCGCGGCGAGTCCTTCCTGCTCATCACCGGCGACTCCGGCGTCGGCAAGTCCTCCCTGTGCCTCGCCGGCATCCTCCCCGCCGTCGTCGAGGGCGGGCTCGAGGACGGCCGTCGCTGGCACACCGTCCGCCTGGTCCCGGGACGCAAGCCCCTGGTCGCGCTCTCCGCCGCGCTCGCCGCGCTCCTCGCCACCGAGGAGGAGCTCCTCGCCGAGGCGCTGCGCGCCGAGCCCGCGTGCCTCGCCCGTCGCCTGCGCGCCCGTCTGGGCGCCCGTGAGGGCCTGCTCGTCTACGTGGATCAGCTCGAGGAACTGGCGACGCTCGCCGAGCCCAACGAGGCGGCGCTCGCGGGACAGGCCCTCGGCAGCCTCGCGGAGGGGGCCAGCGGGGTGCGGCTGCTCGCCTCCAGCCGCAGCGACTTCCTCACCCGGCTCACCGCCGTGCCCGGCCTGGGCGCCGAGGTCCCCCGCGCGCTGTACCTCCTGCGCGCCCTCACCGCCGAGGAGACCCGCGAGGCCGTCACCGGCCCCTCACGCGTCAAGGGCGTCCGCTTCGAGTCGGAGTCCCTCGTCGACGCGCTCGTCACCGCCGCGGCTGAGGGTGGCCTGCCGCTGCTCCAGTTCGCGCTCGCCGAGCTCTGGGAGGCCCGCGACACGAAGACGCAGATGATCACCCAGGCCGCGCTCGATTCGATGGGCGGCGTGGCCGGAGCCCTGGCCCGACACGCGGACGCGGCGGTGGAGCGCCTCTTGCCAGACCAGCGCGTCGCGGCGCGAGGCGTCCTGCTCCGACTCGTCACCGCCGACGGGACCCGCGCGCGCAAGACGGACCGCGAGCTCGCCGGAGACGACCCGCGCTACCAGGCAGCGCTCGAGGCCCTGGTCCGCGCGCGCCTGCTCGTGGCGCGCGAGGCCCCGGAGGGCACGTCCTATGAGCTGGCCCACGAGGCGCTCCTGTCGGGCTGGGACTCGCTCGCGCACTGGCTGACCGAGGCCGCCGAGCGGCGCGAGGTCCAGGCGCTGCTGGAGACGGCCGCGGCCCACTGGGAGAAGCACCACCACTCGCGCGAGCTGCTCTGGGGCTCACGTCAGCTCGCCGAGGCGGCGGTGCTGGACGTGGCCGAGCTCAACCGCCGCGAGCGCGACTTCCTGCGCGCCTCCCGCCGCACGCTCATCCGCAGCCGCGGTCTGCGCCACGCGCTCGTGGTGGGCTTCGTCCTCTCGCTCGGCCTCGTCTACGGGGGCCTCAAGCTGCGCGAGCGCTGGAGCCTGGAGCGTCAGGTGCGCGCGGAGCTCGAAGAGGCGCGCAAGTCACTCGAGTCCGCGCTGGAGACCAAGGACCTGCTCCACTCCGAGCGCTCGGAGGCCTTCCGTCTCTACGGCAGCGGCCAGAAGCCCGAGGCGGAGCGGCTGTGGGGCAAGAGCGTCGCGCGCGCCGCGCAGGTGCGCCATCGCTTCGATGGAGTCGCAGGACGACTCGAGCGGGCCCTCGCGCTCGCGCCCGAGCGGCCCGAGGTCCGCGACGCGCTCGCCGACTTCCTCTTCGAGCGCGCCCTGTGGGCCGAGCAGGACGGAGAAGTGGCCATGGTGCCCACGCTGCTCCAGCGCCTGCGCCTCTACGACGCGCACGGTGAGCGCTGGCGGCGATGGACCGCGCCCGCCCGGCTCACCCTGGGCGTCGCCGCGCACGACGTGCAGGTGGAGCTGCGTCCGCTGACGCGCGACACGCTCGGCAACGAGCAGCCCGGTGAGCCGCTGCCGCTGGAGTCCGAGCCCTGGATGGACGTCTCCGTGCCACCGGGCGCCTATCGGCTCACGTTGCGCGCGCCGCACCACGAGGCCGTGACGCAGCCGCTGCTCCTGCGTCGCGGAGAGGCACGACGACTGGAGTTGCGCCTGCCGCGCGAGGGCTCGATTCCCTCGGGCTTCGTCTTCGTTCCCCCGGGCGAGGTCCGCTTCGGCAGCGCCGCGGACGCCAGCGTGCGCGAGTTCTTCAACGCGGTGCCGCAGCACGCGGTGCAGGTGCCGGGCTTCCTCATCGCGCGGCACGAGGTGACGTACGCGGACTGGCTCGTCTTCCTGGAGACCCTGTCCCCCGAGTCACGCGCCGCGCACAGCCCCCGCGTGGGCACGGGGGGCTATGCGGGGCACCTCGCGCTGGACCAGGTGGACGGTGTCTGGCGGCTGCGCTTCCAGCCCGGCAACGTGCCCTACGAGGCCCGCGCGGACGAGCCCATCCGCTACGCGAACCGCACCCGCCGCGGGACGCAGGACTGGCTGCGCTTCCCGGTGAGCGGCATCTCCTTCTCCGACGCGGAGACGTACGTGTCCTGGCTGTCCTTCAGCGGAAGGGTGCCGGGGGCGCGGCTGTGCTCGGAGCTCGAGTGGGAGCGCGCGGCGCGCGGTGTGGACGGACGCGAGTTCCCGCACGGCGACAGGCTGGGCCCGGACGACGCGAACATCGACACCACGTACGGCAAGCAGCCCGGAGGCTTCGGTCCGGACGAGGTGGGCAGCCACCCCGCGTCACGCAGTCCGTTCGGCGTGGATGACATGGCGGGCAATGTCTGGGAGTGGACCCGCTCGTGGCTGGAGCCAGGGCGCGCGGTGGCGCGAGGTGGGAGCTTCGCGTTCGCGGCCACCTCCGCGCGCTCGACGAACCGCGAATTGCCCGAGCCGTCGTTGCGCGACGTGACGATGGGCCTGCGCGTGTGCGCGGACCTGTCCGCACCCAGGCCGTGAGCCTGCCCGGATGTGGGTCCGGGGAGTGGCCCGGCACAGGACGTTGGAAGCGCCCGTTCACCCTGTCGTGCCTGCTCGCCACCCCCTCGAGGGTGGGACGATTGTCGTGGGGTCATCACTCCTCCTTGCGAGCGGGCAGGCTCCTGCGAACCTTGTGTCCAGTAGCGCAGGGTCGGGGAGGGTCGGGGCATGGTGGCGAGGCGGATGGTGGGGGCGATGGTCATCGCCTGCGGGCTTTGGGGTTGTGGAAGCGCGGTGGAGGTCGAGGAGTCCCGGACGCTGGGGACCCAGGTGGCCGGGTTGTCGTCGCCCAATGGGCGCAACCTGAATGGCCGCAACCTCAACGGGCGCAATCTCAACAGCACGGAGCTGGGGCAGATGCTGGTGTCGGTGCGCTTCGCGGGCGCCGAGCGCGCGGACGCGGGCGCTCCCGCGCTGTCGGACACGTGGCTGGACGGCAGCGTCCTCCACGGCGCGACGTCGCAGGGCGTGGTGTCCGGGATGGACTTCCTCGGGGCGCGCTTCGTGGGGGAGCTCGGGAGCGGGGACACGGTTCCCCTGCGCATCGATGACATCCAGCCGGCCACGGGCGCGAGCGCGGATGTCTGGGTGTATCGCGTCTCCTACTACGCGGCCGACGAAGGGGCGTGGAAGCCCGCGTGCCAGGCGGCGGATGGCTCGGCGCTCGGGGCGATTGCGCTGACGGGGCGCTGGGACTACCGGCAGGGCGTGGCGGGCGGCGGCGCGAAGCTCGAGGACGCGCAGGCCTTCACCTTCGCGTGCGAGGGCGCGGCCCTGGCCAAGTGCGTGCGCTTCGGCTACCGCCCGTGGGCGGGCAGCGTGAATGGCCAGAGCCTGGGCGAACTGCACCAGGCCTGCACGCGCATGGTGCGCGCGGACTTCTGTGGCGACGGCACGTCGTATACGACGGATGGGAACTGGGTGAACCTGTACGACGCCGCGGGCGTGCAGCAGGACACCGAGAGCTGGAGCCTGGAGGCGGAGTGGGACGCGGCGGGAGCGCGCTGCCGCTCGCAGACGACGCGCGCGGGGACGCAGGCGGTGGCGTGCGCGTCGGGCGCGGTGGTCCCCACCTGTGGCCCGTCCTCCAGCTTCGAGACGGGCACGCTGCTGATGAGTGAAGTCCCGGTGGCGCCGTAACCACGGACACGAAGGGCGCGGCATCCGCTCGGTGAGGCTGGTTGCCCGCTGTGCCCGGGAGCAGGCGGCCTGCCTTTGTCTCCTGGGGTGGGCGACACGAGAGGCCGACTTCCGGAGGCGAGGGGCCGACACCACGTTTAGCCGGCCCGCCAGGGGCAGGGGAGGGACTGGCGGAGGACGGAGACGCGCGGTGAGACGAGCCCGACGGATGAGAGGGACGGTCGCTGGCGGAATCAAGGTCGTGCTGCTGGCGGCGGCCTGCGCGGTGGCTGCATGCAACAAGGGCTCGGAGGAGCAAGCGCCTCCGGCCCCGCCCGTGCTGACCCTGGGGCAGGAGAACGTGGCGCGTGTCCAGGCGAGCGAGCTGCGCTCCGGCCCCGGCATCTCCGGCACGCTCCAAGCCCGCACCGCGGCGGCGGTCCGCGCGCAGGTGGGCGGCACCATCCTCGACCTCAAGGCGCAGCAAGGCCAGGTGGTGAAGCAGGGCCAGGAGCTGGCGCGCATCGACGACGCGACGTTGCGAGACCAGGTCATCGCCGCGCGCACCGCGGTGGCGACGGCGCGCAATGCCTTGCAGGTGGCCGAGGCCGAGCAGGAGCGCAGCGCGAAGCTGGCCAAGGCGGGGGTCATCACCCAGCGGGACTTCGAGCGGGCCCAGCTCTCCGTGGCTCAGGCGAAGGGGCAGCTCGCGGAGGCGCGCTCGCGCTACGCGTTGGCGCAGGAGCAGTTGGGGCGCACGCGCGTCGTGGCGCCCTTCGCGGGGGGCGTCAGTGAGCGGCAGGCGAGCGCCGGTGACGTGGTGCAGCCCGGTGCGCCGCTGTTCACGGTGGTGGACCCGCGCACGTTGCGCCTGGAGGCCTCCGTGCCGGCGGCGAACCTGGACCAGGTGAAGGCCCGGACGCCCGTGGAGTTCCGGGTCACTGGTTATGGGAACCGCGCGTTCACCGGACAGGTGGAGCGCATCAACCCGGTGGTGGACCCGAACACGGGGCAGGTGCGCATCTACGTCGCGATTCCGAACACGAACCTGCAATTGCTCGCGGGTTTGTTCGCGGAGGGACGCGTGGCCTCGGAGTCGGTGCGAGCGCTGGCGGTGCCGTTGGACGCCATCGACGACGCGGAGGGCAAGCCCTCCGTGCTGCGCGTGCGCGACGAGAAGGTGGAGCGCGTGAGCGTCACGCTGGGGCTTCGTGACGACGTCGAGAAGCGGGTGGAGGTGCGCCAGGGGCTCCAGCAAGGAGACGTGGTGCTGCTCGGCTCGGCGCGCGATGAGGTGAGCGAGGGCATGCAGGTGAAGGTCTCGCCGCCGCGTGAGGGGGACTCGCCGCGCGGGGACGAGGGCCCGGGCGTCGGCGGTGGTGGCGCGCAGCAGGGCGAAGGCGCCGCGCCCAGGTCACCACCGGCCGGGCGCGACGACGGTGCACGTCCCACGCAGTCGCCGCGAGGCTCCACCGAGGGCGCGACGCAGCCCACGCCCTGAGCCCACGTCGTTCCTTCTCCTCCTGTCGGGAGTCACCCCGTGTTCATCTCCGATTTCGCCATCAAGCGGCCCATCGTCACCATCACCGCCATGGTGACGCTGGTCGTCTTCGGCCTTGTCGCCTTGTGGCAGCTCGAGACGGACGAGTTCCCCGACGTGCAGGCGCCCGTCATCGCCGTCACCATCGTCTACCCGGGCGCCTCGCCCGACACGGTGGAGCGCGAAATCGTCGAGCCCATCGAGGACGCCATCTTCGCCATCAGCGGCGTCGACCCGAAGGAGACGACCGCCACCGCCACCGACGGCCTGGCCACCTTCACGGTGTTCTTCGAGTTCGAGAAGGACATCCAGGAGGCCTCGCAGGACATCCGCGACGCCATCTCCAGCAAGCGCGCGGACCTGCCTCGCGAGATGGAGGAGCCGGTCCTCACGCGCTTCGACCCCGCGGATGCACCCATCGTCTCGCTGACGCTCACCTCGGAGCGGCTCGATGTCGCGGCGCTGTCGCGCGTGGCGGACCCGCTGGTGGTGGGCGAGCTGCGCTCGGTGCCGGGCGTGGCGCAGGCGGACGTCGTCGGCGATGTCGAGCGGGAGATGACGGTGCAGCTCAAGCCCGAGGCGCTCCAGGCCGCGCGCGTCTCGCTGGCGGAGGTGGTGCAGGCGCTGCAATCGCAGAACCTGGCCGCGCCCGTGGGGCGCATCAACTCGAAGCTCGAGGAGGAGTCCATCCGCCTCAAGGGGCGCCTGGAGAACGTGGACGAGTTTCGCGACATGGTCGTGGCCACGCGTGACGGACAGGTCATCCGGCTGGGACAGCTGGCGGATGTCTTCGTGGGCTCGGAGGAGCCTCGCACGCTGGCGCTCTACGACGGCGCGCAGGCGGTGGGCATCGACGTGCTGAAGTCGAAGGGCTACAGCACCACGGAGGTCGCGGACGCGGTGCGCGCGCGCGTGGAGGCGCTCCAGAAGAAGCTGCCTCCGGATGTGAAGCTGGCCATCGTCCGCGACGCGGGCGTGCGCGTGGAGAGCGCGGTGGAGAACGTGCAGTCCGCGCTGGTGGAGGGCGCGCTGCTCACGGTGTTGGTGGTGTTCATCTTCCTCAACTCGTGGCGCTCCACCGTCATCACGGGGCTGGCGCTGCCGGTGAGCGTGCTGGCGGCGTTCATCAGCGTGTGGGCCTTCGGCTTCACGCTCAACACGATGTCGCTGCTCGGCCTGACGCTGGCCATCGGCATCCTCATCGATGACGCCATCGTGGTGCGCGAGAACATCGTCCGCCACATCGAGATGGGGAAGGACCACTACACGGCGTCACGCGAGGGCACGTCGGAGATTGGCCTCGCGGTGTCGGCGACCACGTTCTCCATCGTCGCCGTCTTCGTGCCGGTGGCCTTCATGTACGGCGTGGCCGGACAGTGGTTCAAGCCGTTCGCGCTCACCATCGCCTGCGCGGTGCTGGTGTCGCTGTTCGTCTCCTTCTCGCTGGACCCGATGCTCAGCGCGTACTGGGCGGACCCGCAGGTGGAGAAGGGGGCTCGCAAGGGCTTCATCTCGCGCATCCTCACGCGCTTCAACGATTGGTTCGACCGGCAGGCGGACCGCTACAAGCGCGTCATCGCCTGGGCGCTGGACCACCGGCTCATCATGGTGCTGGTCGCGGTGGGCTCGCTCGTGGGCGCGCTGGTGCTCCAGGGCACCGTGGGTGGCGCGGGCTTCGTGCCGGTGAGTGACCGCTCGGAGGTGGAGCTGCTGGTGGAGACGCCGTCCAGCTCCAGCCTCGAGTACACGCGGCGCAAGGTGGAGGAGGTGACGCGCATCGTCCGCGCGCACCCCGAGGTCGCCTATACGTACAGCACCATCGGCGTGCCGCTGCCGCTGAGCGCTCCGGGCGTGGACCAGGCGTTGGTGTACGTGAGGCTCACGCCCAAGGCGGACCGTGATTTGAGCCAGGACGCGCTGGGCAGCAAGCTGCGCCAGGAACTCGCGGCCGTGGGTGGTGCGAAGGTGTCTGTCTTCACGTCGGGCTTCGGCGGGGCGATGAAGCAGATCCAGCTGGAGCTGCGCGGGCCGGACCAGAAGACGCTCACCCAGCTCGCGCAGCAGGTGCAGCGCGCGGTGGAGCAGGTACCCGGCGCGGTGGACGTGGGCCTGTCCACGCGAGGGCAGAAGCCGGAGCTGGTGGTCGACCTGAATCGAGGGCTCGCGGGTCAGCTCGGGGTGACGGTGGGGCAGGTGGCGCAGGTGCTGCGGCCGGCCTTCGCGGGGCTGGACGTGGGCGACTGGGTGGACCCGATTGGTGAGACTCGGGATGTGATGGTGCGCCTCGCGCCCGAGGCGCGGGACAATCCAGATGACCTGGCGCGGCTGCCCATCCTCGTGGGCGCGGTGCCGGGAGGGACGCCGCAGCTCGTCCCATTGGGACAGGTGGCGGACATCCAGCAGGCGCTCGGCCCCGCGCAAATCACGCACCTCAACCGCGAGCGGGTCATCAACATCCAGGCGAACGTGCAGGGGCGCTCGTTGACGGAGGTGATGCGGGACATCCAGGCGCGGGTGGACAAGGTGCAGATGCCCGCGGACTACGAGCTGACCACGGGCGGTGAGTCCGCGGACCAGGAGGAGGTGTTCTCGCGGGTGTTCATCGCGCTGGGTGTGGCGGTGATGCTGATGTACCTCATCCTCGTCATCCAGTTCGGCTCGTTCCTGGACCCGCTGGCCATCCTCATCTCGCTGCCGCTGTCGTTGATTGGCGTGGTGGGCGCGCTGCTGATTACCGGGGACACGCTGAACATCATGAGTCTCATCGGCGTCATCCTGCTGATGGGCATCGTGGCGAAGAACGCCATCCTCCTCATCGACTTCGCGAAGTGGTCCCACGAGAAGGGCATGCCGTTGCGCGAGGCGCTCATCGAGGCGGGGCGCATCCGTCTGCGACCCATCATCATGACGACCTTCGCCCTGGTGGCGGGCATGATTCCGGTGGCGATTGGCGCGGGCGAGGGCGGTGACTTCCGGGCGCCGCTGGGCCGCGCGGTGATTGGCGGCACGATTACGTCCACGCTGCTGACGCTGCTGGTGATTCCGACGGTGTACGAAATCCTGGTGGATGGCCGGACGTGGATGGGACGCAAGCTGCGCAAGGTGTTCCACTTCCGCGCGCCGCAGGGGCCGGGACATCAGGGCCCGCCGCAGAGTGGCGGTGGGGAGCCGCGTCCCGTGCCCCAGTCGCCGCAGAAGTGACACTGGGTCCGCTCCGGGTGTCCGCGTGCACGCTCGGAGTGTCGTCCTCGGACGGATGTTGAACGTCGGCTCAGATGAAGGGTTGGCGTGTCCGGCTCGGGCACCTAGGGTCGGTCGTCATCCGCCATGTCCCGAGCCCCGCTGCCTGAAGACCATCATCGACTCGTCACCCAAGCCCTGGCCGCGCTCGATGTCCGTAACCTGGTGCTGAGCATCCACGACCCCAGCTTCCCCAGCCTGCCGTCCGAGGACTCGGGACGGGGCTCGCCCTACTCCGAGGGCGCCGCACTCTTCCTGGAGTCCGCGCGCGCCCTGGGCTTCACCGGCATCCAACTGGGGCCCCAGGGGCAGACGACGGAGGCGAACGCGTCGCCGTATGACGGCACCCTGTTCTCACGCAACATCCTCAACATCGCGCTCGCGCCACTGGAGCACGAACCGTGGGGCGCGCTGCTGCCTCCTGGCCGCGTGGAGGCGCTCTCACGGTCCCGGCCCCATGCGGCCCATCCCGGGGAGCGCTACCGGTGGGCGTTCCGCGCGCAGCTCGCGGTGCTCGATGAGGCATGGGCGTCTTTTCGACGGCAGCGCGCGGAGCCGAAGCCGTCCGCTGCCATCCAGGACCTGTCCCGGCGCTTCACCTCCTTCCGGCAACGCCACCGCGCATGGCTCGTGCGCGATGCCCTGTTCGAGGTGCTGTGCGAGGAGAAGGGCGTTCCGGACTGGCGGCCCTGGGCGGACTCGCTGGACGGGCGTTTGTGGAACCCGGCTCCAGGTGAAGAGTCCGCGGCGGCGGCTCGGGTGCTCGCGCTGGAGTCGCGATACGGCGACACGTTGGAGCGCTATGCGTTCCTCCAGTTCCTCGTGCACACGCAACACGAGGTGCTCCGGGAGCGGACGGCCACGTGGCGCCTGAAGCTCTATGGCGACCTGCAGATCGGCTTCTCGCCGCGCGACGCGTGGGCGTGGCAGGGACTGTTCCTGCGCACGTACCTGATGGGCGCGCCGCCCAGTCGCACGAACCCCGACGGCCAGCCGTGGAACTACCCGGTGCTGGACCCGGAGCAGTTCTTCATGGAGGGCGGAGAGGGCCCGTCCCAGGGCTTCCGCCCGGGCGCGGTGCTGCGCTTCATGGATGCTCGGATGGACAAGATGCTCGCCGAGTACGACGGGCTGCGGCTGGACCATCCGCATGGGCTCGTGTGCCCCTGGGTGTATCGCTCCAACCAGTGGGACCCCGTGGCCGCCGTTCAACAGGGCGCGCGGTTATTCTCGTCACCCGACCTGCCCGAGCACCCCGAGCTGGCGCGCTATGCGCTCGTGTCACCGGAGCAGGTGGACCGCTCGGTGCCTCGCTATGTGGACGGAGAGGTGAAGTCGCTGACGCCCGAGCAGGTGGAGCGCTTCAGCGTCCTCTTCGACACGGTGGTCGCCGCGGCCAGGCGCAATGGTCGCGAGCTGGGGGACCTGCTGGGGGAGGTGCTGAGCACGATGCCGTATCCGCTGGGCCGCGTGCTCGCTCGGTACGGCATGGGCCGCTTCCGCGTCACGCAGAAGGCGGACCTGCGCAATCCGGCGGACGTGTATCGCAGCGAGAACGCGGCGGCCGAGGACTGGATGATGGTCGGCAACCACGACACGAAGTCGCTATGGCGCCTCGTCGGCGACTGGCAGTGGCGTGGGACGCTGCGGGCGCAGGCGGACTATCTGGCGACGCGGCTGTGCCCGGAGGTCGAGCACCGTGAGGCCTTCGCGCGTGAGCTGGCGACGGACCCGGGGCGACTCGCGCAGGCGAAGCTGGCGGACCTGTTCGCCAGCCGCGCGCGCAATGTCATGGTGTTCTTCACGGACCTGCTCGGGATGCCGGAGACGTACAACGAGCCGGGCACCATCGACGAGCGAAACTGGTCGCTCCGAGTGCCCGCGGACTGGATGCGTGAGTATCGCGAGCGGCTTCGCGGCGATGCGGCCATGAACCTTCCTGGCGTGCTCGCGATGGCCCTGCGCGCGGGGGGCGCTCCCGTGAGACAGAAGCACCGCGAGCTGCTCGCGGGACTGGACCGATTGGCGGCGGAGCTGCGTGGCGGGGCGTGAGGGGCCCCTACCCGTTGCTTGATGACAATGGGGCCGACCCGCGAACGCATCGAGGCGAGCAGGACTCAGGGTGGGCGAGAGATGCGGTGAGGTGCTACCGCATCAGACTCGTTCCCGCGCATGACCGAGGGAGCGCAGTGCAAGCGCTCGCCCCGGAACGAGCACCTCAGTGCTTCACGTCCACCACGAGTCGCGTCGGCTCGCGCAGCTCCAGGATGCGGAACGGCGCGTTGCTCTTGTTGCCCAGCACCCACGTCACCTCGCCCTCGAAGTCACACGTGCGCTCCAGCTCGAGCAACACCGGCAACGCGGGCTTCAGCTCGCGCGTGGCCACCGTGGGCTCACCCGCATCCGTATGCGCCTTCGCCGGCGTGAAGCTCACCTGGAGCTGGCCCTTGCCCGCCAGCGTCACCGGGTTGCCCGAGCCACACTGCACCACGGGCTCCTTCGCGTACTCCACGCGATAGCCCGGCAGCTGCGTCCCCTCGAACTCGAACACCACGCGGTCGTAATCCGGATGCGCTCCCGCGCGCACCGAGCGCAGCGTGGCCTGCGGCACGTCCCTGCGGTCCAGACTCACCGCATCCGTGGTCCACTCGCGGTTCTTCGGGTTCTCGGGCGTGACTCCACCCGAGCCACCGCCCGACGGCGTCCCTGTCCCCGCGCCAGTCGCGCCGCCCGATGGCGAGCCCGTGCCTGACGGAGCGCCCGCGCCCGCCGATGGCGAGCCCGCTCCCGAAGGAGCCTCCGCACCAGGCTCCTCGGGAGGCAGCTCTCCCACGGCCACGGGAGGCTTCGCGGCGGCTTCACCTCCCCGCGCCACGGCGCCCTCGGGCGCACCCGAGGGCCGCGCGGGAGTGTCATCGGGCGCTGGCAGCTCGGCCGCCGGATGCGGCGGGGCCTCTTCCTTCTTCGAGCACCCGGTGCCCACGAGGCATCCGGCCAGCCACAGCGATGACAGCCAGCGTCCCGCACGCTTCATCGTTCCTCCCCAGGGGGCCCGCGAAAGAGGGGCCACGGAGGACACCCTCTCTCACGACAGGGGGGCCACGTGCCAGCACCACCGGCCCGTGACGAGAAGCCGACAGTGTCACTCCGCCGAGGCCGTCGCCCGCGTCAGCGCCCCCAGGTCCGCGTCCCGCAGGAACTTCACCAGCACCCCGTCCATCTTCCGCGTGCCGTTCTCCACCACCGTCGGCTTCAGGAAGAAAAGATTGTTCCAGTTGAAGTCGTACAGCGCCTGCTCCGCCGCGTCGGACCAGCTCCCATCCATGGGCCCGCGGTAGTACCCGAGCTTGCGCAGCACCTGCTTCACGTCCCGCGCGATGTCCGCCGTCAGCGTCACGCGGTCCTGGGCGTACACGTCCGCGAGCGTGCCCTGGTAGCGGTTGAGCTGCACGCCCAGCTCCTGGAGCGCCTTCGTGCTGCCGTGCACCACCGCCTCCGCGAGCACGTGCGTGTAGAACGCCGTCTCGCTCGTGGTGTTCCACACCCGGATGACGCCCGAGCGCTCGCCGTTGTTGTCCCCGCCCACGCGCGCGCCGTGCACGAGCGACGCATACAGCCGCTGCGGCAGGCTGCCCTTCGCGCGCTGGAATCCCGCGGCCATGGCCGTGCACATGTCCGGCGTGGACATGTTGTTCGCCTGCACCACGAACGTCGCGCCCTGGATGGCACAGGTGTGCGCGCTCGTCTGCGCGCCCGAGCGCTGCCCCGTCGTCACGCTCCCGTCCGGATGCAGCTTCACCGCGGCGAGCTGACGGATGGGCGCGTACGGGTCCAGCGCCAGCACCGCGTCGATGGCGGCCTGGGGCGCCTCGCCCGCGTCGATGCGCGCGATGACACCCTGGGCATCATCCACCGACGGCAGCGCCATGGTGGCCACCGCGATGTCCGAGCGTCCATAGGGCACCAGCCCGCTGACCCCGCTCGGGAAGGAGATGACGGCCATCCCGCACGACTGCTCCGCCGCGTCACACGCGACGATGGCGCGCGTGCCGAACAGGCTCCGGTTGAGGGGCCGGCTGCCTTCCGCCGACGCCTGGGTGGAAGCGAGCAACAGGAACGCCATGAGCCACGAGCCCCGCTCGAACAGCTTCATACGGACACCTCTGGGCAAGGCGCTCCCGTGGCGGACCGCGACGTCCCGCGTGGAGGAGCCCTTCCTGTCAGGGATGGATGTCGGTGCGCGGAACCCGCCCACGCCCCGAAACTGCTGGAGCCCTGAACGGAAGGCCCTTCCGGGACATATCGGGAAGGCTCGCCAACCGTTGCGCCCGGCAAACACCCGTGGGCCGGGCCGGGGAGGGCCCGCCGGGCCGGGTGCCCCGCGTGTTCCGCTTCCGGTACGTGCGAAGCCGTGGCACTCCCACCCCGGGATTGCAGGACGCACCCCACAAGTTGCCGGGTGGCGGGTATGGTGCGCGCCCGGCCGCAGCCCGCGTCCCCCTTACGCGCACGAACCGGAGACACATCCCCCATGGCTCTCGACCTCACCTCCCTCCCCCGTCCCTCGAGGGACGACGCCACCGTCGGCACCATGGCGCGGGGCCTCGTCGGCAGCGAAATCCTCCGCATCGCCGCGGAGGTCCGGGAGCTCGTCGCCAAAGGTCGCAAGGTGTGCAACCTCACCGTGGGCGACTTCAGCCCGCGCGAGTTCCCCATCCCCGAGGGCCTGCGCACGCACATCACCACCGCGCTCCAGGCGGGCGAGACGAACTATCCGCCCTCGGACGGCGTGCTGGACCTACGCCAGGCGGTGCAGCGCTTCTACGAGCGCGCCCTGGGCCTGAAGTACCCGCTGGAGGGCATCGTCATCGCGGGCGGCGCCCGGCCCATCATCTACGGCACCTTCCGCAGCGTGCTCGATGACGGGGAGACGGTCGTCTACCCGGTGCCGTCGTGGAACAACAACCACTACATCCACATGATGAACGCGAAGGGCGTCGTGGTGACGACGGACCCCTCGCATGGCTTCATGCCCACGCTGGAGCAGCTCACGCCGCACCTGGGCACCGCGCGCCTCTTGTGCCTGTGCAGCCCGCTCAACCCCACGGGCACCATGATTTCGAAGGACGTGCTCGGCGCCATCTGCGAGCGCGTGGTCGCGGAGAATCGCGAGCGCGAGAAGACGGGCAAGAAGCCCCTCATCCTGATGTACGACCAGATCTACTGGGTGCTGAGCTTCGGCTCGGAGAAGCACGTGACGCCGGTGGAGCTGGTGCCGGAGGTGGCGCCCTACACCGTGTTCGTGGACGGCATCTCCAAGGCCTTCGCCGCCACGGGCGTGCGCGTGGGCTGGGGCGTGGGCCCGCCGAGCATCATCGCGCGCATGCGCGACGTGCTGGGCCACGTGGGCGCGTGGGCGCCCAAGGCCGAGCAGGTCGCCGTGGCGCGCTACCTGGACGACGTGCCCGCCACCGAGTCCTTCCTGAAGGAGATGCACCAGCGCGTGGACGCGCGCCTGGAGGCGCTGCACAAGGGCCTGTCGCGCATGCGCGAGGCGGGGCTGCCGGTGCGCCACATCGCGCCCCAGGGCGCCATCTACCTGTCCGTCCAGTTCGACCTGGTGGGCAAGAGCGGCCTGAAGACGAATGACGACATCCGCAAGCTCCTCCTGGAGAAGGCGGGCCTCGCGGTGGTGCCCTTCCAGGCGTTCGGCCTGAAGGAGGACACCGGCTGGTTCCGCCTGTCCGTGGGCGCCACGTCCGTGGCGGAAATCGAGGACGTGCTGCCCCGCGTGGAGGCCACCCTGCGCGAGGCGCTCGGCGCGAAGTAGTCGAGCTGGCTCGAAGCCCGGGCCCACGTCCCCCTGGACGCGGATGTGGGCCCGGGAATACACGGAAAGGACCGGAGTTCAGCCAGGGACGCGCCCGGCTGACGCATCCGTTGTCGCCGGTCCCCACCCGAGACGCGCGCGCCTTCGTGCCCATGCTCAAGCGATTCGTGGATGTCCGTGACGAGGAGGTCCGCGCAGTCCTCGGGTCGTTCGTCTATTTCTTCACGCTGATGTGCGGCTACGCCATCCTGCGCCCCATCCGCAACGAGATGGGGACGGCGGGCAGCGTGAAGGGGTTGCCGTGGCTGTTCACGGCGACGTTCCTGGTGATGCTGCTGGCGGTGCCCGCGTTCTCCGCGCTGGTGGCGCGCTGGCCCCGGCGCGTGGTGCTGCCGCGCATCTACCGCTTCTTCCTGGTGTCGCTGCTGGTCTTCTTCGCGCTCCTGAAGCTGGAGGTGGCGAAGGAGCCGGTGGCGCGCGTCTTCTACATCTGGCTGAGCGTCTACAACCTGTTCGTGGTCTCCATCTTCTGGAGCTTCATGGCGGACGTCTTCGCCAGCGAGCAGGGCAAGCGGCTGTTCGGCTTCATCGCCGCGGGTGGCACCACGGGCATGCTGGTGGGGCCGTTCCTGGTGGGGCGGCTGGCGGAGCCGGTGGGGCCGGTGAACCTCATCCTCATCTCCGCGGTGCTGCTGGAGGTGAGCGCGCAGTGCGTGCGATGGCTGAGCCGCTGGGCGCGTGACGTGCAGCATCAGCCGCCCTCGGCAGAGGGGCCCGTGGGGGGCGGGGTGCTCGCGGGGCTGAAGCTGCTGGTGGCGTCGCCGATGTTGTTGGCGCTGGGACTGCAGGTGCTGCTGTACGCGGCCACGTCCACGTTCCTGTACTTCCAGGAGGTGCAGCTGGTGGCGCAGGTGGGCAAGGACGCGGCGTCGCGGACGGCCCTCTTCGGGGACATCGACTTCTATGTGCAGTTGTTGACGTTGGCGCTGCAGACGCTCGTCACCGGGCGCATCATCTCGCGCCTGGGGTTGGGGGCGGCGCTGGCGGTGGCGCCGGTGGTGACGGGGCTGGGGTTTTTGGGGCTGGCGGCGGTGCCGGTGCTGGGCGTGCTGGTGGCGTTCAAGGCGCTGCGCGGGGCCAGCCACTACGCGCTGGAGCGGCCGTCGCGCGAAATCCTCTTCACCACGGTGGACCGCGAAGCGCGCTACAAGTCCAAGAGCTTCATCGACACGGTGGTGTACCGGGGCAGCGACACGGTGAGCGCGTGGTTGCAGGGTGGGCTCACCGCGCTGGGGTTGGGGATGACGGGGCTGTCGTTGGCGGCGGTGCCGTTGGCGGGGCTGTGGCTGGGGGTGTCGCTGTACCTGTCGCGGGAGCAGCGGCGGCTGTCTCGCGAGGGTGGGGACGTGCTGGCGCCCGCGGCGCCGGACAATGTCGCCGCCCGTTGAGCAATCTTCCTCGCAGTGCTTCCTCGTGGCAGGAGACGACACGCTATGAAGCTGTCTCGCAGGGATGTGATTCAGGGTGCCGTGGTCGCGGGCTCGTTGTTCGCCATGGGCTGTGCGTCCTCGAAGGGCGCGTCGGGTGGTGGCACGGCGGAGCCGACGCCGCGGGGGCAGGGGAGCGGAGGGACGAAGGCGGACAAGTCCCTGAGCATCCTCATCCTGGGGGGCACGAAGTTCCTGGGGCCGGCGCTGGTGGAGTCCGCGCAGGCCCGGGGGCACACCGTCACGCTGTTCAACCGCGGCAAGACGAACCCGGGCCTCTTCCCCAACGTGGAGAAGCTGCAGGGAGACCGCGACCCGAACAAGGGCGAGGGGCTCAAGGCGCTCCAGGGCCGCAAGTGGGACGCGGTGGTGGACACGTCGGGGTACGTGCCGCGCATCGTGAAGGCGTCCGCGGAGCTGCTCGCGCCGAACGTGGGGCACTACACCTTCGTGTCCAGCATCTCGGTCTACAAGGACGCGTCGAAGCCGGGCCTCACGGAGACGGCGGCGGTGGCCACGGTGGACGAGCCGAACTCGGAGGACGTGAACAAGTACTACGGCGGCCTGAAGGCGCTGTGCGAGAAGGCGGCGGAGACGGCGATGCCGGGCCGCGTGTTCAACGTGCGCCCGGGGCTCATCGTCGGGCCGGACGACCCGACGGACCGCTTCACGTACTGGCCGGTGCGCGTGGCCCAGGGCGGCGAGGTGCTCGCGCCGGGCACGGGGCATGACCCCACGCAGTTCATCGACGTGAGGGATCTGGCCGCGTTCATCATCCTGGGCGTGGAGAAGAACCTGGCGGGGCCCTACACGGCGACGGGGCCGGACAAGCCGCTGTTGATGCGGGACTTCCTGGAGCGCAGCAAGAAGGCGCTGCGCAGTGACGCGACGTTCATCTGGGCGCACCCGTCCTTCCTGGCGAAGCACAAGGTGGAGGCCTTCGGAGACATGCCGGTGTGGGTGACGCCGACGGGCGAGGAGGCGGGCCTGCTCCGGGTGAACATCGACAAGGCGCTGGCGGCGGGGCTCACGTTCCGGCCGCTGGAGGAGACGGTGCGCGACACGGTGGAGTGGTTCAAGTCGGAGCCGCCCGAGCGTCAGGCGAAGCTGAAGGCGGGCATCGCTCCGGCGCGCGAGAAGGAGGTGCTCGCGGCGTGGCACCAGGAGCACGACCAGGGCACCGCGACTCCCACGCGCTAGGCGCGGATGACGGTGACCTGACGTCCCGAGGGCGTCCGGGCCTGTTCGGCCCGGGTGCGCTCGGCGATGGGCGGCTGGTTCGAGCGACGGTCGAAGAGCATCAGCCAGCCGCTGTCCAGACCCAGGCCCTGGAGATAGCCGTCGAGCTGCTCCAGGCCGTCGTTCAGCGGGTCCGACTCCCTGTCGCGCCAGACCTTGATTTCGATGGCGAGCGTGTCCGGTCCATGGCGCACACACAGGTCCATGCGGCCCCGGCCGACGGCGTACTCGCGCTCGATGGTGCCGCCTCCGTTGACCACGCGGTGGAGGAAGGCCATGAGCACCAGATGCGGCGCCACCTCGTGGTACGGCGCCGTGGCGAGCAGCGGCTCGCCGTGCTGACGCCAGAAGGAGAGGAACGCCTCTCGCAACTGTTCGAGGTCCATTCGCCCGTCGGCACGCAGCCACGATGGGTGGATGGAGGGAAGCGCCGCTCGTGACGGGAAGGCCAGCTCCCGGACGATGATCTCCCGATAGATGGGGTTGACGACCTCCAGGCCTCCTTCTGGTTTGAACCGGACGAGGCCCAGGTCGACCGCGAAGCGAACGTCATCCGGAGGCAACGGAGGCGGAATGTCGCCGGAGAGCATCGGCTCGAGGATGGCTTGGATGCGAGGCTCGCGAAGACGGGCCGCGAGGCTGTCCAGGTGGGTCTCCTGGCGATAGATGAGAGTCGCCTTGGCGCGCTCGATGTCCTGACGGCGCACGGGCTGGCTCACGTCAGTGACCAGCTCCTCCACGGCCACCTTGGCCAGCGCGTTGACGAGCCAGGGCTGTCCCTGGGTGAGTTCGAAGGCGAGTGAGATGGCCTCGGACTCGAAGCCTTGTCCCGTGTCGGCGGTGTGCTGGGCGTAGAGCTCTGCGACCTCCTCCTCCGTGAAGTCGCGCACCGTCAGCGAGCGCACCTTGATGTTGAAGGGGCTGGAGGTTCCCAACCGGCTCGAGTCCCCCGAGGCCACGTTGTAGTCGCGGACGTCCCTCAAGCCGATGAGCGCCATCGACGAGGGGAAGTGCAGGGGGCGGTTGCGATAGCCGTCCCGGAGCTGGCGCAGCACGGAGACGAGGACTTCGTTCTTCAGTGCATCGACCTCGTCCAGGAAGACGACGAGCGGCTTGCCCGTGGCCTCGGACCAGGCCGAGAGCGCGGAGGCGATGCGGTATCCAGGAGGCGCGTCCGGGAACTCCGGGGGCTGATGCGTGGCGGGCAGTTGTGCTCGCGCTGCGGACCGCCAGCTCGAGAGGATGGCATCCGCGGCGGCGCCGGTGTCGTCGGGAAACCCCGCGCCCACCTCCATGCTGACGAGGGCCGCCACGTAGCGTCCCTCCTGCGAGAGCTCGCGAGCGAAGGACAGCAGTGCCGTCGTCTTGCCCACCTGCCGAGGTGCGTGGACGACGAAGTAGCCCTGCTGCTCGACGAGCCGCCGGACCTCGGGCAGCCGGCGCATGGCCGGCAGCATGTAGTGGTGGTCCGGATTGCACGGACCGGCGGTGTTGAACCAACGGGGCATACCCGGAAGGTACTTGCGTCTCCTTCCTGGGCAAAGGCCCATGGACCCGAGGGTGTCCGGACCTGTTCGGCCCGGATGCTCAGAGTCGCCCGAGGATCTCCGCCTTCTTGCGCTCGAAGTCGTCCATCGTGATGAGCCCCTCGCCCAGCATCCGCTGCAGGTCCGCGAGGGACTTCACCGGGTCCTTCGGAGCGCTGACAGGTTTGCCCGCCAGGAGCGCGGCGAGCTGGCTCAGGTCCTGCTCGACGACGGGCCCGACGACGGCGACCCGCTGGGGGTCATCGGGGTCGACCTTGACGTTGAGCTCCAGGCCCGGCGTGAACACTCGCACGTTCCAGTCGTGGTAGCGGTCCAGCACCCAGACCTCGTAGCTCGGGCGGTCCGGCAGGGTGACTTCGAGCAGATGGTTGTAGCGGGCGCGCTTCTGGTTGCTCATCGCCGTGCGCTCGCTGCGCAGCAGGATGGCCCGGGCCGGCAGCCCCTGCTCACGCACCTTCCGGTGCTTGAGCCACGTCCCGAGGATGCGGACGGTGAGCCAAACGCCGACGCCGGTGCCTATCAGGATGAGCAGGGGAACCAGGAACCGGGCTGCGGACAAGGGCGTTTCGGCGTTCATCTTGCTCTCTCGACGGTGACGGCACGGCCCCGACCGCGGCCGCGTCCAGCGACTCTAGACGCACGGCCTCCGGCTCGAAACCCGTCATGTCCGCACGACATGCCATGATGTCGCGGAATGCGGACCCTGACTCCGCGAGAGGACTCACGATGATGTCTCGCCCGTCCTGGTGCTCGCCCTGGCGGCAGGGTGCCGTCGCGCTGCTCGCCCTGTCGCTCGTGGCCTGTGGTGGCAAGGAGGTCCGTCCGGAGGGCAACGCGGGGACTCCGGACGCGGGCCCCGGTCAGGCACATCCCTGTGTCCCGGTGAGCCTGGAGCGCGACGTGGACCTGGAGGGCTTCCACACGGACCGCTACACGTGGCGCGACGGCGACTGCGCGCCCCGCTCGGCCTTCCTCGTGCGCAACGACTCGCAGGACCCCGCGGGCTGGCACGGCGGCTACCTCCGTCGCTACGTCTACGAGGCCCACGGCGCCGCGCGTACCTGCGACGGTGCCACCAACGAGGTCCCCGGCTGGGGCATGGTGACGTGCCACGTGCGCGCCGGCGCCGACTGGGGCAACTGGACCGAGAAGGTGACGGGCACGGGCCGCACCCTCTTCGAGGGACGCCACCACGCGCTGCACGAGTTCCGCTGGCCACTGCCGCTCGATGGCCACATCGTCGACGTCACCGTCCACTACCTCTTCGCCACCGGACGCGACCACCCGCTCTACGCCATCACCCACGATGTCTCGCGCGTCGCGCCCGACGCGCTGGAGGCGGACGTGCGCTCGCCCTATGGCGACCTGCTCTTCGACGGCAACGCGAACGCCGAAATCGCCGGGCTGGGCTGGGGAGACCGCTACCGCTTCCGCACGCTCGCCTCGCCGGTGACGATGGCCAGCGGCTGGGACTACCGCGAGCCCAACGTCGTCCCCTTCACCCGCATGTGGACCACCACCCCGGACGCGGAGATGGGCGTGGTGCAGACGCAGACCTGGCAGCAGAAGCCCGCGGGCGGCTACTGGCTCTACTCGAGCTGGGGCCAGCGCAACGAGCGCGGCCCGCTGCCGGACGACTGGAACTGGACCTTCCAGCTCAACCAGTACCAGCTCCCCTCCACCACGCGCTCCCACCGCATGGCCTGGGGCAGCAACTACGGCGCGCTCGGCTGGCGCCAGTACGCGCGCTACGGCGACGACGGCATGCTCTCCGGCCACCCCTACCAGAGCTACTCGGTCTTCATGGTGCTGGGCACGCACACGGAAGACTCCGTGCTCCGCCGCGTCTCGGAGGTCGAGTCCTGGCAGCGCGTGCGCCTCACCGCCACCCGGGGCACCGTGGTGACGCAAGGGCCCGGCGGCGTGGGCCGCACCGACTCCGTGCCCTTCGACGTGCCCGGCTACAACCCCGTCTACGCGACGTGGGAGGCCCGCGCCGCGGACAACCGCGCCGAGCTGCGCTTCGACACCGGCACCCAACCGCTCGAGCACCCCGTGCTGGTGCTGCGCGGCTACACCGCCACGACGCCCCCTTCGCGCGTGCTCCTGGACGAGCGGGTGCTCACCGCGGACGCGGACTACTTCGCCTCCGTCGACGACGCGGGCGACGCGCTGTGGCTCACCCTCCACCGCACCCTCACCGGCACCGCGACGCTGCGCCTGGAGTGACGTGCCCTGGAAAAGCAACGGGGGATGCTCCGGTGTACGCGGAGCACCCCCCGGATGAATGACCTGGCTCGGAGTCCGCTCTCCCCCTCTGGCGAGCGTCACTCCTCCGGGTCCCCTGCCACGGACGACGCCGCCCCCGCGACGCCACCCTCCTACCCGCCCTGAGTGTCCGGAGGGCCTTGGACCCCTCCAGCGAAGACCTCGACTGCGACTCGAGCGCTCCCCCCGGTGCGCTCGCCGACGGCCGGACCCTCGGGTGCCCCAAGCACCCGGTGTCTCAGCTACCGGCTTCAGGGCCAGGACCGCGCCGGCTGCGAGATGGCTCGCATCCGCGCCAGCGTCTGGGCCCAACCGAACGTCTGCGGGCGCATGGAAGCCACCCGCGTCACGTGCTCCATCTCCTGCCTCAACACCCCCAGCGCCTTCGACTTCGTCAGCGCCACGAGCTCCCTGCGCTTCGCCCCCGCGAAGACAGCCAGCTCCGGCACCGCGATGTCCCCCTCTCGTGCTTCGAGAGCGCTGGGGTGTCCCCCCTGGATGCGACCCCGGGCCCTGTGTGCCGCGGCCCCCCGTCCCCTGTCCGTACGCTTCACACCGCCTGGCCCGCTGTTTCCCCCCGGAACCCGCTGGCCCGACTCATGCGCGACGTGCGACATTCGCCTCTCCCTTCGCACCCACTGATGACCGCCGTCCCCCCGGCCACACGCTCCGTGGCGTGTGTCGACCAGGGCATACTGGCTCAGTCCGTGGAACGAGTTTTCCGCGCTAGCGCCAAATGCTTGCGCGAACGCGCCAGCTTGTCGGCAGGGCTGGCGGCGGGACGAACGTGGTGGGTTCCACCCGGAGTGGAGGGAGACCTGGGAGGTGGGTGGGTGGAGTGAGAGGGTCCGCCTCGACTGGCGGAGGGGCGAGCGGGCGTCGTGGGTAGGGACAGTGAGGGGCTGGCCATGTCAGCCTGACGCGGTAGGGAAGACGGTTGCGACGTGTGCCTGGGGCGGATGTCCCGGGTATTGGGCGGCGGGAGGGGACAGGTTTCATGAGGTGGGAAGCGATGGGCCAGGTGCCCGGCGAGGACAGGCGAGGTGGGGAGGGCGCGGCGGCGCGGGGCGCGGGGCGCTCGTCGTTGCTGGCGGTGTTGGCGGAGAAGCCAGCCGTGGCGCGGGACATCGCGCGGGTGTTGGGCGCGCAGGAGCGGGGTGACGGCTTCCTGCGTGGCAACGGCTACGTGGTGACGTGGGCCATCGGCCACCTGGTGGGCCTGGCGCAGCCGCACGAGATAAGGCCGGACTGGAAGAAGTGGAGCCGCGCGCTCCTGCCGATGCTGCCGGAGGGCTGGCCCCTGGTGGTCTCCGAGCAGACGCGCTCGCAGTTCGACGTGGTGCGCCGGGTGCTGACCTCGCCGGAGGTGGGCGCGGTGGTGTGCGCCACGGACGCGGGCCGCGAGGGCGAGCTCATCTTCCGCTACATCTACGAGGCGGCGGGGTGTCGCAAGCCGGTGCGGCGGCTGTGGGTGTCGTCGCTGACGGAGCGGGCCATCCGGGACGGCTTCCAGAAGCTGAAGGACGGGCGGGAGTACGAGCCGCTCGCGGCGGCGGCGATGGGGCGCAGCCGGGCGGACTGGTTGGTGGGGATGAACCTGTCGCGCCTGTACACGCTGGCGCATGGCGGACAGGGGGAGATGTTGAGCGTGGGGCGGGTGCAGACGCCCACGCTGGCCATGGTGGTGGAGCGGGAGTGGGCCATCCGCAACTTCGTGCCCCGCGACTACCTGGAGGTGGTGGCCACCTTCGCGCCCCGGAGCAAGGACGTGGCGCCGGGCGCGCGGTACGACGGGACGTGGTTCCGCTCGGGGCCGGATGGCAAGCCGGTGATTCCTCCGGGGATGGAGGGCGTGCGCGAGGCGCGCCGGCTGGACGCGGACGGGGTGGAGGCCCAGGCCATCATCGACCGCGTGAAGCGGGGGCAGGCGACCATCGAATCGCTGGAGGCGGAGGAGAAGAAGATGGCGCCTCCGCTGCTCTACGACTTGACGGAGCTGCAGCGCCACGCGAACCGGCTGTATGGCTTCAGCGCGCAGCGCACGTTGGAGGTGGCGCAGGCGCTCTACGAGAAGCACAAGCTCTTGAGCTATCCGCGCACGTCGAGCCGGCACCTGTCGCAGACGGTGGCGGACACGCTGCCGGAGGTGGTGGGCACGGTGCGCGGGCCCTACGAGGAGGACCTGGCGCCGGGCACGGGCGTGCGTCCGCTGGGTCGGCGCTACGTGGACGATGGGAAGGTGACGGACCACCACGCCATCATCCCCACGCCCACGTCGCCGCACGGGCTGCGCCTGTCCTCGGACGAGCAGCGCATCTACGACCTGGTGTGCCGGCGCCTGTTGCAGGCGTGGCACGAGGACCATGTGTGGCGCGTCACCACGGTGGTGACGGCGGTGACGTCGCCCGGGCCGAAGAGCGCGGTGCCGGTGGTGGACCGCTTCCAGAGCACGGGCACGCAGGTGGAGCGCATCGGCTGGAAGGTGCTGGACATCGGCGGGGGCAAGAAGGCGCCGAAGCCGAAGTCGGACGCGCGCAAGGGGGACGAGGAGGCGGAGCCGGAGGATGACTCACAGTCGTTGCCCTCGGGGCTGGCGCGGGGGCAGCCGCAGACGGTGGAGGACGTGGAGGCGGTGAAGAAGCGCACGCGTCCGCCGCCGCGCTTCACGGACGCGACGTTGCTGACGGCGATGGAGACGGCGGGCCGGCTGCTGGACGAGAAGGAGCTGGCGGAGGCGATGCGCGAGACGGGGCTGGGGACGCCCGCCACGCGCGCGGCCATCATCGAGGTGCTGCTGGACCGCGAGTACCTGGTCCGCAAGGGCAAGGTGCTGGAGGCGACGGAGAAGGGGCTGAACCTCATCCACGTGGTGCACCCGGACGTGAAGACGCCGGCGATGACGGGCCAGTGGGAAGCGTGGCTCCAGCGCATCGAGCGGGGCGAAGGGCAGCTCGACGAGTTCATCCGGGGCATCGAGAAGTACGTCATCGAAGTGGTGGGGCAGGGGCCCTCGGGGCCGGTGCGCGCCGGTGTCCCGGGTGGGCGCGGTGGGCCGGTGGCTCACGAGGGTGGGGTTGGAGGGTGGGGCGGCGCGATGGGGACGGAGCATCGTGCGGAGACCTCGTTCTCACGGGGCACTTCGGACGCGCCCGGTGGCGCAGGACGTACCTCGACGGACTCGTTCACTGGCGCATCGAGGGATGAGGCCTCACGTGGAGGCGACTTCGCGACGGCAGGCCGTGGCTCTCCGCGCAACGCTTCGCTTGGAACTCCCGCCTCGTTCGGCGGTGGCTCCTCGGAGCTGGAGCCTGCTCGTCGCACGGCGCGAGGCACTTCGCCCGGTGGTGCCGCCGACGGTGGAGGGGCCTGGCGCGCGGAGGCCTCAGCCGGCTCGCGCTCCTCACAAAGTGCAGGGTTCTCGGAAGCAGCCGTGGTGTCGGCGCCTCGTCGGACGAGCGCTCAGGGCTCGTTCAACACGGGCGTGTCTCGTGGGCCGGGCTCCTCACGGGGCGGTGTCTCCGTGTCGACGGGGGGGCGCCCGGAGCGTGTCCCTCGCGCTCCCACGCCTCCGGACCGGCTCCGACCGCTCCTGAAGGAGGCCTTCGGCTTCTCCGACTTCCGTCCGTACCAGGAGGCCGTGTGCCGCGCGGCCACGGCGGGCGAGGACCTGCTGCTCGTCATGCCCACGGGCGCGGGCAAGTCGCTCTGCTATCAGCTCCCGGGTCTGGCGCGGGCGGGGACGACCATCGTCGTCAGTCCGCTCATCGCGTTGATGGAGGACCAGGTGCTGCGGCTCCAGTCGCTCGGCTTCGCGGCGGACCGCATCCACTCCGGCCGGGACCGCGCCACCTCGCGACAGGTGTGCTTCGACTACCTGGAGGGGAAGCTCGACTTCCTGTTCATCGCGCCGGAGCGACTCGGCGTGCCGGGCTTCGTGGAGTTCCTCGCGCGGCGCCCTCCCACGCTCATCGCCATCGACGAGGCGCACTGCATCTCGCAGTGGGGCCACGACTTCCGTCCCGACTACCGGCTGCTCGGCGCGCGGCTGCCCCTGCTGCGTCCCGCGCCCGTGGTGGCCCTGACCGCCACCGCCACGCCGGACGTGCAGCGGGACATCGTGCAGCAGCTCGGCCTGCTGGGCGCGGGAGGCAAGGCGCGCACCTTCATCCACGGCTTCCGCCGCACCAACATCGCCATCGAGGTGCGCGAGCTGAACCCCGGCGCTCGCGGAGACGCCATCCACGGGCTGCTCCAGGACGAGGAGAACCGGCCCGCCATCGTCTACGCGGCCACGCGCAAGCACGCCGAGCAGCTCGCGGAGTTGCTCGCGGGCGACTTCCCTTCGGCCGCGTACCACGCGGGCCTGCCGCCGGGAGACCGCGACAAGGTCCAGGCGGAGTTCCTCGGGGGCTCGCTGGAGGTCATCGTCGCCACCACGGCCTTCGGCATGGGCATCGACAAGCCGGATGTCCGCACCGTCATCCACGCCGCGCTGCCGGCCAGCCTGGAGGGGTACTACCAGGAGCTGGGGCGCGCGGGCCGTGACGGGAAGCCGTCTCGCGCCGTGCTGCTGCACTCGTACATCGACCGGCGCACGCACGAGTTCTTCCACAAGCGCGACTACCCCGAGGCGTACGTCCTGGAGCGCCTGTTCCAGTCCACGGCGCTGGAGCCCGAGCCGAAGCCGTCGCTCCAGGGCCGCGTGCGCACGGACCCGGAGGTGTTCGACAAGGCGCTCGAACAGCTCTGGATTCACGGCGGCGTGGTGATGACACCCGACGAGACGGTGCGGCGCGGACGTCCCAACTGGTCCGCGGCGTACAACGCCCAGCGTGAGCGCAAGCTGCTGCACCTGGAGCAGATGGGGCGCTACGCGGAGGCCCATGGCTGCCGGATGAAGCAGCTGGTCTCTCACTTCGGTGACACCCAGGACTCCGGTGAGGCGTGCGGCCTGTGTGACGTGTGCTCGCCCGAGTCGTGCGCCACGCTGCGCTTCGCCGAGCCGTCGGCGTCCGAGCGCCACTGGCTCGAGCGCATCCTGGAGTCCCTCCAGGAGCGGGATGGACAGGCCACCGGGCGACTCCACCGCGAGCTGTTCGGGGATGCGCTGCCCCGGCGTGACTTCGAGCGACTGGTGGGGGGGCTGGTGCGCGCGGGGCTGACGCGGCTGGAGGTCGACTCGTTCGACAAGGACGGCCAGGTCATCTCCTTCCAGCGCCTGTCGCTGACGGACGAGGGCCGCCGCACGCGCGTGGTGGACCCGCAGCAGGTCTTCCTGCCGCTGGCGCTGGAGAAGGCGTCCAAGAAGAAGCGCGGGAAGACGACCAGACGCGCGACGAAGAAGCGCGCGGGCTCCAGTCGGAGCGAGGCCGGCGGCCGACAGTGGCGGGCCTCCTCTCCCTCGGACGACTTCGAGCAGCGCTCCTCATGGAATGCGTCCAGGACCGCGCTGTCTCCCGAGTCCCGCATCCCCGTGGGGCGAGGCACCCCCGAGGAGCCCGTGTCACGGGGGGCTCGCTCCTCGCGCGGCCGTGGGGTGACGCAGGAGGAGGCCCCCGCGGGGCTGGTGGATGCGCTGAAGGCGTGGCGGCTCGCCGAGGCGCGCAAGCGCAAGGTGCCCGCGTTCCGCATCCTCACGGACCGGGTGCTGGGCGCCATCGCCGCCGCGCGGCCGGAGAACGGCGCCGCGCTGATGGCCGTCCACGGTGTGGGGCCCGCGCTCACCGAGCGCTACGGCTCCCAGATTCTCTCGCTCGTGGCTCGCAAGCGCTGAGGGACGCCCACGCTCGGAGCGGGGCTCGCGCCTGGGTGCCTGCTCCAAGCGCCGCGCCCCTCCCGAGCCATGTCTCGAACCGGGAGGCCCTGGTGTCTCCACTCGCGAACATCGTCGACGTGGACGCGGGTGGCTGCCTCCTCTCACGCGAGGGCGGTCGACCCGCCCGCCCGCGCCGTGCACTTGTCACCCGTGACGGTGTGTCCCTCGCGCGCGGCGACCCCTCGCGAGGCTCCATCGCGCCGTGTCCGTGCCGTTCCGGCTCCGCGGGAGGGCGTGCCCGATGCCGTGCCCGGGGAAAACATCTTCCCCTCCACCGGGCCTCGGGCAGCCTGCCGGGCGTGCAGTCCTTTTCGCTGCACGCGGGGGCAGTGGGTCTCTCCCCCGTTGCGCGTCACCTTCCGGCCTGTGACCGCGATGGCGAGCAACCGCGCGGGCCTGAGGGGGGAGCGGAAGATGGAACTCGGATTCGAGACAATCGGAAACGCCACACTCATCTGCCACGACAACGGACCGGTGCTGGTGACCGACCCGTGGACTCACGGTGCCGCGTACTTCGGCAGCTGGACCCTGTCCCACGACATTCCCGAAGAGCAGCGCGACACCATCCAGCGCTGCCAGTACGCGTGGCTGTCCCACGGACACCCGGACCACCTGAGCCCCGAGTCCCTGGAGAAGCTGCGCGAATTGACCATCCTGGTCCCCAACCACTTCGGCGGACGCATCCGCGATGACCTGCGCGAGCAGGGCTTCAACGTGCACGTGCTGGTGGACCGCGTGTGGACGCAGCTGTCGCCGCGCATCCGCGTCATGTGCATCCCCGACATGAACCAGGACGCGGTGCTGCTCGTCGACGTGGGCGGACGGCTGCTCGTCAACCTCAACGACGCGGGAGACCGGGGCTGGGGCCGCTTCGTGCGCGGCCTGGTGCGCCGGTATGACCAGTCCTACCTCCTGGCCCTGTCCGGTTACGGCGACGCGGACATGATCAACTACTTCACCGAGGACGGGCAGCGAATCGCGCCCTACGCCGCGGCGAAGACGCCCGTGGGGCGCACCATCGCCCGGCAGGCGGAGTTCTACGGCGCGCGCTACTTCGTGCCCTTCAGCTCCATGCACAAGTACCAGCGCGCCGACAGCATCTGGGCCTCCGAGTACACCACCACGCTGGAGGACTACTCGCGCGGCTTCGAGTCCCCGACGTGCTCGCTCCTGCCCGCCTTCGTCCAGGTGGACTTCGCCCAGGACGACGTGCGGCTCATCCGCCCCACCGAGCGCGCGCTGACGCCCGTGGACCCGACGGAGTTCGGGGACGACTGGGGCGAGATGCTCGAGGCCGACGAGTCCCGCATGCTGCGCGAGTACTTCGGCGCCATCGAGCACCTGGGCTCGGTGCTGGACTTCCTGCGCTTCCGCGTGGGCGGCCAGGACCACGTCATCGAGTTCCACCGCCGCCGCTTCCGCCGGGGCATCACCTTCGAGGCCCCGCGCCACTCGCTGATGACCGCGGTGCGCTACCGCGTCTTCGATGACCTGCTCATCGGCAACTTCATGAAGACGACGCTGCACGGCGACTTCGGCGAGGGCCGGCTCTACCCCGACTTCAGCCCCTACGTGGCCAAGTACGCGGACAACGGCAAGGCGCGCACGCGCAACGAGCTGCGCACGTACTTCTCCGAGTACCGCCGCAGGGACCCGGTGGGCTTCCTGCGCGGCCAGGTGGAGGCGCACTGCGTGCGGCCGCTCCAGACGCAGTCGGCGGAGCTGTTGCGCTCGTTCCTGCCGCCGGACTCGCAGGCCTTCCGCACCGCCAAGGAGGCCTTCTGGAAGGTGCGCCGCGTGCTGCTGTAGCGCGGCGCGCGTCGCTTCAGAGGTACGGGGACAACAGCCGCGCCAGCCCATCCCTCAACCGGATGGGCAGGGGCCGCGCGTCCACCTGCTCCCGGGTGAGGGGACGCGCGCGCGATAGCCGCTCGTCCACCACCGCATCCAGGCGCCGGGCCAGCCCGGCGTCGTAGCACTCCACGTTCAGCTCGAAGTTGAGCCGCAAGGAGCGCGGGTCCCAGTTCGCCGAGCCGATGAGGCCCCACTCGCCATCCACCACCATCAGCTTGGTGTGGTCGAACGGGGGCTCGGTGAGGAACACCCGGCACCCGTCCGCCAGCACCTGCCAGAGCTGCGCGGTGCTCGCCCACTGCACCACCGGCAGGTTGCCCTTCCTGGGCAGCACCACGTCCACCCTCACCCCGCGCAGCGCCGCCACGTTGAGCGCGGTGATGAGCGACGCGTCCGGCAGGAAGTACGGTGTGACGATTCGCACCGACGCCCGCGCGGTGGACAGCGCCCCGAGCAGCACCGTGCGCAGCGTCTCGAAGTTCTCGTCCGGCCCGTCCGGCACCACCCGCGCGAGCACCGCCCCCGCCGACTGCTGCTCCGGGAACCACGCGTCCCCGCTCAGCCGCTCGCGCGTGGTGAACACCCAGTCCTCGGCGAAGGTCTCCTGCAGCTGCGCCACCACCGGGCCCTCCAGCTTGAAGTGCAAGTCCCTCGCGGCCTGCTCCCCCGGCCAGAAGTGCTCGCGGATGTTCATGCCCCCGGTGAAGCCCACCTGTCCGTCCACCACCAATATCTTGCGGTGGTTGCGCAGGTTCATGAACGGCAGCCGGTACGGCATCAGCGAGGGCAGGAAGCGCGCGGCCGTCACACCCTCACGCGACAGCCGCCCCAGGATGGTCGGCCACGTGTAGCGCGCGCCCACCGCGTCCACCAGCACCCGCACCTGCACCCCACGCCGCACCGCCTCACCCAGCGCCCCCGCGAAGTGCCGGCCCGCCACGTCGTTGTCGAAGATGTAGCTGCACAGCGAGATGGAGGTCCTCGCCCGGGCAATCGCCTCCAGCATGGCGGGGTACGCGTCCGTGCGGGACTCCAGCACCGTCACCTGGTTGCCCGGCAACAGCGGCCGGTGCAGCACCGCGTCCCCCAGCCGCGCCAGGGGCGCCAGGTGCGCGGCCTCCGGCTTCACCCGGGACACGCCCTCGGCCACCACCGCCTCCACGCCGCGGATGGGCGGGAACATCCCGTGCCCGCGCCGGGGCGTCAGCGAGCGCGCGCGCCGTCGAATCCGGTTGATGCCCAGCACCAGGTACAGCGCCGCGCCCAGCACCGGCACCAGCCACACCAGCCCCACCCAGCCCACCGCCGCGCGGACGTCCCGCTTGTGCAGCACCACGTGCGCGCTGGCCAGCACGCTCACCAGCACCGTCAGCCCCGCCGCCAGGTGCGGCCACACCGCCTCCAGCCAGGACAACCACCACGCCATGTCGAACGGAAGAGGGCCCACGACGCCTTCGGCTATACACGACGCCACGGCGCGGCGCGCCGCGAGCTGTCCGCCGCGCCGCAGCTGCTTGACGCGCCCCGGCGGTGATTGCATGGTGCGTGGCTGATTGCGCCCCCAAGCGTGTGCGGGGAAACCCTGACCCGGTTTCCGACAGCCCCTGGGCGACTGACTGATTCGCAGACAGAACCGTCTGATTCCCGAACAGTCCCGGCGCGAAACGAAAACCCTCACCGCCACGCCGACTTCCACCGGACTTTGTCAGGCCCATTTACAGTCGGTCTGTTTTGACATGGAGTGCTTACTATCCAGTTTGTGCTCGAAAAACAGTCTATCCAGCTATGTGGGCGTCGTTGGCCCGACAGTTGCTCAAGGCCGGGGCGCGCCGTTGCCGCGGCTGGTGGAGGGACCAGGTGGGGCGGCGCATCCCCCGCAGTCGTGTGTTTCCGAGGAAAGACCGATGCTCAAGTTCCGCTCCATGGCGCTGCTGGCTGGTGTGACGCTCCTGGGTTCCGCGTGTGGTCCCGACAGCGCCGAGACGCTGGCGCCGAAGATGACGTGGGAGGAGTTCAAGGCGGGCGCCGTGCAGGATCCGGAAGGCAAGTGGATCTTCGACATGGACCAGGCCGTGGACAGCGAGGAGGAGCTGCGCGCCTACTACGACAACAACGTGGTCGCGGACCATGGCAAGACCCAGAACGGGCTGGCCGTGTACAACAGCGGCGGCACCGCGGCGGGCGACATCAAGTGGAGCTCCGCGCAGAAGGGCAACCTGACGTACTGCATCAGCAACACCTTCGGCACCACCAACAAGGCGAAGATGGTGACGGCGATGAACAGCGCGACGGCGGCCTGGGAGGCCACCGCCAGCGTGAACTTCACGCACAGCACCAGCTACGACGCCAGCTGCACCGCGTCCCAGACGGGCGTGCTCTTCGACGTGCGCCCGGTGAACTCCGGTGGCCAGTACCTGGCGCGCGCGTTCTTCCCGAACTCGGGCCGCTCGGGCCGCAACGTGCTCGTGGACAACACGGCCTTCGGCAGCATCGCGCCCTGGACGCTGGCGGGCATCCTGCGCCACGAGCTGGGCCACGTGCTGGGCTTCCGCCACGAGCACACGCGCGTCAACGGCTCCTGCTACGAGGACGCGAACTGGCGCGCGCTGACGTCCTACGACCGCTCCTCGGTCATGCACTACCCGCAGTGCAACGGCACCCAGACGGGCGACCTCATCCTCACCACCCTGGACAAGCAGGGCGCCCGCGCGCTGTACCCGTGATTCGCGCTTGAAGCACCGGCCGACCCCCATCCCCGTCGCGACGGCGGGGACGGGTGAAGGCCACAGGCCGGAAGGTTCCTTCTCCCGCGGAGGGGGGTGCCTTCCGGCCTTTCTGATATGGGCGCGGGGGGGCGCCCTCCCAGGCTCAGTCCATCTTGCGCGCGCCGGCCGTGGTGGCCTGGCCGAAGTAGATGAGCGTCTTGGTGTTGTCCTCGCTGCTCTCGATGTCGAGGCACTCCAGCTCGCCGCTCTCGCTCTCGTCCGCGTAGATGTGGTCCGGCTTCTGGATGCGGTGGGTGATTTCGCCGCCGGGGCCGCCGACGATGATTTCCACCACGCCCCGGTCGCTGCCCTTCTCCTCCAGGCTGATCTCCACCAACGGCAGCCCCGAGGCGAGCGGCTGGTCTCCCAGCTCCATCCCCTCCACCTCGATGCGGACGGGCTGCTCCTTCTCCATGTTGCTGAGCAGGGCCAGATAGTCCGCCCAGCCCTCCCGGGGAATCTCTCGCGTGTGGTCCGTGTGCGCCATGTGTGCGACCCTCCGGTGTTCGTGTTCCCGCTCAAACCGTAAGGTGCGTGCGGGCGGGATGGAGGCCGGACCCGGTTCCCCGCTCGGTGGGGGAGGGAGCGTCGGGCGCTATTCCGTGCAGGAGCGCACCCGGTCACCCTCCAGCACCAGCCGCACGGTGGAGGCCGCGTCCGGGCGGCCGAAGTGCTCGTAGGCCGCCTGCTCCAAGAGCGGCGCCAGCGTGGTGCGCAGGCCGCGCGCGCCCGTCTCGCGCTTGAGGGCGCCAGCCACCACGTGCTCGCGCACGGCCGGCTCCACGTGCAGGCGCAGGCCCTCCTGCTCGAACTCGCGCTCGTACGCGCGCAGCACGTTCTGCTGGAGGATGTCGCCCAGCGTGGCCGCGTCCAGCGGGGTGAAGGAGACCAGGCGGTTGAAGCGGCCGATGAGCTCCGGGATGAAGCCGTAGCGGGCGAAGGCGGTGGTCTGCTCCAGCTGCTCCTGGGTGACGGCGGTGGCGATGGACTCCTCGGGCTCGCGGCGGGGCTCGCGGCCGAAGCCGAGCCGCTCGGTGCGCGCCATGCCCTCCGCCGTCGCGCGCAGGCCGCTGAACGCGCCGCAGGCGATGAAGGTGACACACGCCATCTCCATGGAGTCCGGCGGCATCCGGCTGGTGAAGCCGAAGTCCGGCGGGAAGTCCGCGTGCGCCGCGGACAACAGATGCAAGAGGCTGCGCTGCACGCCGAAGCCGCTGACGTCCTTCGTCGTCTGTTGTCCGGCGAAGCGGCTGTCGGAGCGGCTGGTGGCGAGCTTGTCGAACTCGTCCATGCAGATGACGCCGCACGCGGCCCACTCGGTGTCGCGGTCGGCGGCCTCGTACAGGCGCGACAGCAGGGTGTTGACGTCGTCACCCACGTAGCCCGTCTCGGAGAACTGGGTGGCGTCCGCGAGCACCGTGGGCACCGCGAGGATTTCGCGGAAGAGCAGCTCCACGAGGAACGTCTTGCCGGAGCCGGTGGGCCCCAGGAACAGGCAGTTCTCCCGCAGGCCCGGCTCGGGGGCGAGCCCCTCCAGGTGGAGGCGGCGGATGCGGCGCAGGTGGCGGTAGGCGAGCACGGACGCGGCGCGGCGCGCCTCGGGCTGGCCGCGGTAGCCCAGGTCCGTGAGGCGCGCGTCGATTTCGCGCGGGGACAGGACCTCGATGGCGGCGACCCGCTCGACGACATCCTCGCCGCGGGGAGAGGGCCGGGGCTCCAGGCCATGGCGGACGACAGTCATCGAGGATGGCTCCGGGGGCGTCGGGCCGGAGGACCCCGGACCCGAGAGGCCGCATCATCCCGGCGCTCCGGGGTGTCCACAAGCAGCCCGGCGAGCTCGAGCCCCCTCCCGAGCGGCAGGGCCCGGCGCCCAGCCCCCGGGAGGGCGGACGGGCAGGTGCGCGCGGGCGCGGGGCGTCCGGCTGCATAGCGTGGGGGAATGAGCCTCCCATCCCTGTCCCTGCCCTCGCTCGTGCCCGTGACCCAGCCGCGCCGGTACGGGGAGTGGCGAGCGCTGTTCCGCACCCTCCCCACCCCCGCGCGCGACACGCTGCCGGGGCGCTACCGGGGAGAGCTGCTGGGGCCCGCCTGGTTCCAGGGCCTGGTGCGACAGGGGCTGGGGCTGCTGGGCTTGCGTGGCTGGTGGGGCAAGGACTTCGCGGCGGGAGGGCGCGACGGGGTGAACCTGGTGCGGCGCGAGGGGGGGCTTTCGCGCTCGGTGCCGCTGGTGCTGCGCGACGGCGTCTCTCGCGTGGACGGACGCGCCTCGCTCCAGGTGGAGTACCCGCGTGGGGCCGGCTGGCAGTGGCGTCCCTTCGTGGACGAGGTGCGCTGGCTGGAGGGGCACACGCTGCTGGCGATGACGCACCTGGAGCTGCCGCTGCTCCGCCACGTCATCATCCCCTTCCTCCTGCACCGCGAGCCCACGCTGCACTGAGGCGGACGAGCGGTGGCCCCGTGTCGGGCGGGAACGCCCACCCGTGAACATCCGCGGGGGACGGCTCGGACCTCCTCGCGCGCAAGTGCTCCCCAGGCAGGCCCGAGCGCATTACAGGGATGCCCCTCATGGGTGCTCTGTCGGAGAAGCGGAACGTGAAGCCGTCTCAAACCTCTTCGTTGGGTGCATGGGTGGAGGCGGGCCCCCGGGTGCGCTGGCGGGTCTGGGCTCCCAGTCACTCGCGGGTCGAGGTGGTCCTGTTCGACGCGAAGGGCGCGCCGGGTCGCGCGCTGCCCATGACGTCGGAGGCGGATGGCTGCTTCGGCGCGGTGCTGGAGGGGCAGGGCGCGGGCGTGCGCTACAAGCTGCGCGTGGACGGGGAGGGCCCCTTCCCGGACCCGTGGTCGCGCTCGCAGCCGGAGGGCGTGCATGGCCCGTCCGAGGTGGTGACGGCGGACTTCGCGTGGACGGACGCGGGCTGGGAGGGCGTGGAGCCCCGCTCGCTCGTCCTGTACGAGGTGCACGTGGGCACCGCCACGCCCGAGGGCACCTTCGAGGCGCTCATCCCCCGGCTGCCCGAACTCAAGCAGCTGGGCATCACCGCGCTGGAGCTGATGCCGGTGGCGAGCTTCCCCGGCCGTCACAACTGGGGCTACGACGGCGTGGACCTCTTCGCGCCGGCCCAGGTGTACGGGGGACCCCAGGGGCTGCGCCGCCTGGTGGACGCCGCGCACGCAGCGGGGCTCGCGGTGGTGCTGGACGCCGTCTACAACCACTTCGGCCCGGACGGGAACTACCTGCGGGCCTTCTCGCCGCACTACTTCACCGGCCGCCACCACACGCCGTGGGGCGACGCGGTGAACTACGACGGCGAGCACAGCCGCTTCGTGCGGGAGATGGTGCTCGCCAACGTGGAGATGTGGATTCGCGACTACCACCTGGACGGCCTGCGGCTGGACGCGGCGCACGCCATCGTCGACGACGGCACGCCCCACCTGCTCACCGAAATCTCCGAGCGCGCCCGCGCCAGCGCTCCGGGCCGCCGCGTGGTGCTCATCGCCGAGGACGAGCGCAACGAGCGCAAGCTGATGCTGCCCGCATCCGAGGGCGGCCACGGCCTGGACGGCGTCTGGGCGGATGACTTCCATCACCAGATGCGCCGCGCCTTCGCGGGGGACTCGGAGAGCTACTACCAGGACTACACGGGCAGCGCGGAGGACCTGGCGCGCACGCTGGTGCGGGGCTGGTTCTACGAGGGCCAGCCGTCGAAGAACCTGGGCCACGCGCGCGGCACGAAGGCGGAGGGACTGGAGCCGTGGCGCTTCGTGTACTGCATCCAGAACCATGACCAGGTGGGCAACCGCCCCCTGGGCGAGCGGCTGGGCCACGACGTGTCCCCGGCGGCCTTCCGCGCCATGAGCACGCTGCTGCTCGCGTCGCCGTACACGCCGCTGCTCTTCATGGGCCAGGAGTGGAACGCGAGCACGCCGTTCCTCTACTTCACGGACCACCACGCGGAGCTGGGGCGGCTCGTCACGGAGGGGCGCCGTCGCGAGTTCGCCGGCTTCTCGCGCTTCGCGGGCGAGGAGGTCCCCGACCCGCAGGCCCAGGACACCTTCACGCGCTCCCGGCTCGACTGGAGCGAGGCCCAGCGGCCCGAGCACGCGGGCGTGCTGGCCCTGTACCGCGAGCTGCTCGCGCTGCGTGCCTCGGACCCCACGCTCACGGACGCGCGCCGGGGCACCTATGACGCTCGCGCGGTGGGCCCGGACGCGCTGGTGCTGGAGCGGCGCGGCGGAGGCCAGGTGCTCCAGGTGCTGGTGGCCCTGCGCGGCGAGGTGGAGCACGCGGTGCCCGCCGACGCCCAGGTGGTGCTGTGGAGCGACGCGCCGCGCTTCGGCGGAGACGTGTCGGCCTCGCCGCTCACCGGCGGCACGCTCCGGCTCAGCGGCCCCGGCGCCGTCGTCATGCGATACGCGGATGCGAAGCGGGGCTGACCGCCCGTGAAGTCCCACGGGGCACCGCGCGCTGACGCGGTGCTTCCTCGTGTGGGCGCCAGGGAAGCAGGTGACAGGCGCGCCGATGGGCCCCATCAGGGCGGCGCGTCATGGCCTTACGAGGGGCCTTGCCGGTGTCGACAGGGGGGCCCTCCCGTGCTCAGCATCGCGGCCATGAACGTCCTGAACGTCCAGACCGCCACCGAGTCCTCCGACCGCATCTGGGAGAAGGAGATCCTCCCGGCGCTCGAGCGCTACATCCGCATCCCGAACAAGTCGCCCGCCTTCGACCCGGACTGGGTGAAGGCCGGACACATGGAAGCCGCGGTGCAGCTCATCGTGGAGTGGTGCCGCGCGCAGGCCCCGCACCTGCCCGGCCTCACGCTGGAGGTCATCCGCCTCAAGAACGAGCAGGGCGCGGAGCGCACGCCGGTCATCTACATGGAGGTGCCGGGCACCAAGGGGGACGACACCGTCCTCATGTACGGCCACCTGGACAAGCAGCCGGAGATGACGGGCTGGCGCGAGGGCCTGACGCCGTGGACCCCCGTGCGCGAGGGCGACAAGCTCTACGGCCGAGGCGGCGCGGATGACGGCTACTCGGCGTTCGCGTCCCTGGCGGCGCTGCGCTTGTTGCGCGAGCAGGGCGTGGGCCACGCGCGCACGGTCATCCTCATCGAGGCGTGCGAGGAGAGCGGCAGCTATGACCTGCCGGCGTACATCGAGGCGCTGGCGCCGCGCATCGGCAAGCCGTCGCTGGTGGTGTGCCTGGACTCGGGCTGCGCCAACTACGACCAGCTCTGGATGACCACGTCGCTGCGCGGCATGGTGGCCGGCAACCTGCGCGTGGACGTGCTCACGGAAGGCGTGCACTCCGGTGACGCCAGCGGAATCGTGGCGTCGAGCTTCCGCGTGCTGCGCCAGGTGCTCTCGCGCGTGGAGGACGAGTCCACGGGCCGCGTGAAGGTGGACGGCCTGCACGTGGAGATTCCGAAGGAGCGCCGCGAGCAGGCGAGCGCCGCGGCGAAGGTGCTGGGCGAGGAGGTCTTCGGCAAGTTCCCCTGGGTGTCCGGCATGAAGCCCATGTCCGAGGACGGCGCGGAGCTGGTGCTCAACCGCACCTGGCGTCCGGCGCTGTCGGTGACGGGCGTGGACGGCCTGCCGCCCCTGCAGAGCGCGGGCAACGTGCTGCGGCCCTTCACCACGGTGAAGCTGTCCATGCGCATCCCCCCGCGCCTGGAGCCGAAGGCGGCGCAGAAGGCGCTCAAGGACGCGCTGGAGCAGGACCCGCCGTACCAGGCCAAGGTGTCCTTCGAGGGTGACAAGGCCAGCATCGGCTGGGACGCGCCGCCGCTGGCCAGCTGGCTGTCGCGCGCGGTGGAGTCCGCGTCCGGCACGTACTTCGGCCGGCCCGCCATGGCCATGGGCGAGGGCGGCACCATCCCCTTCATGGGCATGCTGGGCGAGCGCTTCCCGGAGGCGCAGTTCCTCATCACCGGCCTGCTGGGCCCGGGCAGCAACGCGCACGGCCCCAACGAGTTCCTGCACATCCCCACCGGCAAGAAGCTCACCTGCTGCGTGGCCAGCGTCATCGCGGACCACTTCCAGCGCTAGGCCCCGCCTCCGCCGGCGCGTGGCCCCCGCCGCTCCCCGCACCTGGGAGCGGCGGTGCGGGGCCCGCCTCGCGAAGCCCGTCCCACGCCGACTCCAGGGCGCATCGATACATCCACCGAGACATCCGCCTCCGACCCGGGGGAGGGGCGTCGAGGTGTGTCTGTCTTCCAGCGCCCGTTCCACGAGACACGCGTGGATGCGTGGTTGCGAGGGATTGTCCCGAAGTCCTATCACCCGGCCCGCGCATCCAGATGGATTCACGGCGTTCGGGTCCGTGCTTCCCGACGAGCAGCGGTCTCGTCGGAGTCTGGTGGCGTGTGTCTTTTCACCCGAATGGACAGTCATCCAAGCAACGGAGCCAAGCGAATGAACGCCAGCAGGTCGCCCGTGGTCAGCACGAAGGAAGGGCAGGTGCAGGGTCTGGTGGAGGGCCCGGTCTTCGTCTTCAAGGGGATTCCCTACGCGCAGCCGCCGGTGGGCAACCTGCGCTGGAGGGCGCCGCTGCGGGCCCAGCCGTGGCGTCACATCCTGGATGCATCCGAGTACGGCCCGGCCTCCATGCAGTCGAGGCAGGCTTGCATCGAGTCCGGCGGCGGGGACCCCGGGGAGCCGGACGAGAACTGCCTGCACCTCAACGTCTGGACGCCGAAGCTGGACGTGGACGCGAAGCTGCCCGTGGTGGTGTGGCTCCACGGCGGCGCCTTCGTGCTCGGCGCCTCGCGCTTCGAGGCCTACGACGGCTCGCCGCTGGCGATGAAGAACGTGGTGGTCGTCACCCTCAACTACCGCCTGGGCCACCTGGGCTTCTTCGCGCACCCGAAGCTGCAGGAGGAGCAGCCGAACGGCCCCGCCAACTTCGGGCTCCTGGACCAGATGCTCGCGCTGGAGTGGGTGAAGGACAACATCGCCTTGTTCGGCGGGGACGCCGGCAATGTCACCCTCATGGGCGAGTCCGCGGGCGCCAAGAGCGTGCTGGCCCTCTACTGCTCACCGCTCATGCGCGGCCGGGACCTGTTCCACCGGGGCGTGGCCATGAGCTCGTATGTGCTCGCGGAGAAGCCCCTGGCGGACGCGAGATACTGCGGCGAGGCCACCGCCCAGCGGCTGGGCCTGGACTGGCACGAGGTCTCCATGGAGAAGCTGCGGGCCCTCCCCGCGGAGCGCTTCTGGCCGCTGCCGTCGGACGTGAACAACGCCCCCTGCCCCATCGCGGGGGACTCCGTGCTGCCCCTGGGCATCCGGGAGACCTTCCTGGCCGGGGAGCAGCTGGACCTGCCGCTCGTCATCGGCAACACCAGCGATGATTCCAGCGTGGTGGCCTCCTTCGGCATCGACCCGGGCACCATCCTGGAGAAGCTCGGCGGGCTCGCGGACACGGTTCGCGCGCTGTACGGAAAGCAGCTGGGGGACCGGGAGATTGGCCGGAGGATGTGTCGCGACTTCGTGTTCGCCGTGCTGCCGCGCTACCTGGCCACGCTCCACGCGTCCCGCGGCAACCCGGTGTGGCGCTACGCCTTCGACTACACCGCGGAGATGCTGCGCCCCCGCAGCCCGAACGGTGTGCCCCACGGCCAGGAGATTCCGTTCTTCCTCGGGACGACGGAGCTGGGCCCGCCGAACCAGGGGTTCATGAATGACAAGGACAGGGCCTGGGCCGGCCACATGCTCGACGCCATCGTCCGCTTCGCGCGCGACGAGAAGCCGGGGAGCGTGGGCGGCGTCGACTGGCACGAGCACACCCAGGAGGCGGACCGGCTGCTGCGGCTCGCGCCCACGGTGACGGCGGAGACGGACTTCGACAAGGCCATCCTCGACGTGGCCACGCTGTGCATCCCCCTCATCGATGCCTTCGCCAAGCCCAAGCCCCCGGCGATGCCTCGGGGGGCCGCGGGCGGCTCGAAGGGCGCCACCTCCACCGCCGCGAAGAGCAAGGGGCGGCCCCAGGCCACCCCTTGAGTTTCACGCGGGGATGAGGCGGGCCGTCAGCGGCCCGTCTTGATGCCCAGGTTGCCGCTCGGGGTGCCCCCGGGCGGCCGCTTCGTGGTGCCAGGGGACTTGCCGCCCTGGCGCCGCAGCTCCAGGCGCAGCTCGTCGTCCGCGGCGGAGACCTCGCGCGTCACCGGCTCGTAGCCCGCGAGCGCGAGCGTCACCGACACGATGGGCGCGCCCTTCTCCAGCGCCAGCTTCATGGGCGTCACGCCGCGCTCCTCGCCGGCGATGCTCACCGTGGCGCCGGGCGGCTCGGTGATGACGGGCAGCTCCACCGTCTTCACCGGCTCCACGGGCGGCGGCTTCGTGGGCTGCGCGGGCGGCTTCTCCGGCTCCACCACCACGGCCTGCACGGGCGGCTTCTCCGCCGGCGGGGTGACGCTCGCGGGGCCGCGCAGGAAGACGATGGCGGCGCCGGCCACCAGCAGGGCCGCGCTCACGACGATGACGGGCACCCACGGCACGCGCCTGGGCTCCACCACGCGCTCCATGGGCGAGGTGCCCCGCGTGCGGTCCTGCACCACGGGCCCGCCCACCGCGGCGGCCACGGCCTGACGCGAGCGCGTGCCCGGCGTGACGTTGCGCTGCTGGCGCGAGGCCGACGTGCGCGCGCCCTGCGCGGAGGGGCCCACGCCGCTCAACGACGAGTTGGAGCGCGAGTCCAGGTCCGCGTCCTCGGCCAGCTGGTCCAGCTTCGCCGGGTCCGTCTCCGTGGAGATGCGCTCGTTGTAGAGCTCGCGCAGGTACGCGGACAGGTGCGCGCTGCTCGTGGGCAGCCGCAGGTTGAGCGCGTAGTCCTCCAGCGCCAGCCGGAACGCGCCGCAGTCCGGGTAGCGCTCCTCGGGCGTGGGCGCCAGGGCCTTGAGCACCACCTCATCCAGCCCCGGTGGCAGCTTGGGGTTCAGCTGCGAGGGCCTGGGCACCTGGCAGTCCTTCACCAGCCGCAGCGTCATCAGGTCGGAGTCGCCCTTGAACAGCCGCTTGCCGGTGAGCAGCTCCCACATCACCACGCCCAGGGCGAACAAGTCGCTGCGCGCGTCGATGGCCAGGCCGCTCGCCTGCTCCGGGGACATGTAGGGGTACTTCCCCTTCAGCACACCCGTGGCGGTGTTGGCGCTGCTGGTGGCCGCCTTGGCCACACCGAAGTCGATGACCTTCACCCCGCCGTCGAAGCCGACCAGGATGTTCTGCGGGGACACGTCGCGGTGCACCAGCCGCATGGGCCGGCCTTGTGGGTCTCTTGCCTGGTGCGCGTAGTGCAGCCCCGCGGCCGCGTCCGCGATGATGCGCAGGATGAGGCCCACCGACAGGGGCTTGCCCTGGGTCCGGGAGAACTTCTCCAGCCGCCGCACGTCGTCGCCCTGGACGTACTCCATGGCGAGACAGTGACGCCCTTCAATCTGCGTCAGGTCGAGGATGGTGATGAGGTTGGGGTGGGTGAGACGGGCCACCAGCCCGGCCTCGTCCAGGAACATGGACAAGAACTCATCGTCCTCCGCCAGGTGCGGGAGGATGAGCTTGAGGACCACCAGCCGCTCGAATCCCGTGCCGTGCTCACGGGCCAGGAACACCTGGCCCATTCCGCCCGACGCAATCTTCCGCAGCAACTCGTACTTACCGAATGGCACCGCCATGATGTGTCCGGGAGGATATCTCCCTTTCTCACCGTGCGGGAAATGGCCAGTCGTCTGTCACCCCACATTGACGGAATGGGGTGAAGGTCCGGGTGGGTCTCATGCCTTCATCCGGTAGCCCGAACGGAGCACGAAGTAAACGGCGGCGGTGGCCACCAGCGCGACGCCCGCGAGGATTCCGGCGCCCAGCGCGGGGGAGAACATGCTCTTGCCGAGCATGCCGTAGCGCAGCCCCTCCACCATGTAGACCATGGGGTTGAAGAGGCTGATGGTGCTCCAGGGCGCGGGCAATTCGCGCACCGAATAGAAGACGCCGCCCAGGAACGTGAGGGGCAACATCACGAAGGTGGGGAAGAAGTTGATCTGCTCGAACTTCTCCGCCCACACGGCAGCAAGCAGGCCCAGCACGCTGAAGACGTAGGAGGCGATGAGCAGGAAGTAGGCGGCCACCCACGCGTGCTCCAGGCTGAAGCCGGTGAACAGGCCGGCCACGGCCCAGGTGAGGCCACCGACGACGAGGCCGCGCACCATGGCGCCGCCGATGAAGCCCGCCATCAGCTCGCCGGGGCCCAGCGGGGCCACGAGCAGGTCCACCACGGTGCCCTGGATCTTCGTGATGAACAGCGACGAGGAGCTGTTGAGGAAGGCGTTGTTGGCGATGCCGAGGAAGACCAGGCCCGGCACGATGAAGTGCAGGTACGGCGAGCCCTCCACCTCGGCGACGCGGCCGGAGATGGAGTAGCCGAAGACGATGAAATACAGCGTGGTGCTGATGAGCGGAGAGAGGACCGTCTGCCCCGGCACGCGCATGAAGCGCCGGACCTCCTTCACGAACAGCGTCTGCATCCCGAGGACGTTCATGGTGGTGTCATGGCGGCGCGGCCCCGAGGCGTCGCCTTGGGAAGGCGCGTCCTCGTGGGCGGGCGCGAGAAAGGGGTGGGGTCAGGCGGCCTGGGGCGAGGGACGACCGCGGAGCACTTCCAGGAGGACATCCTCGAGGCGCGAGCGGCGCGTCTCCACGTCGGCGATGGGGAGCCCCTCCGCGTACAGCACGCGCAGCAAGTCCCCGGCGGGGGCGGCGCCCTCGCGCTCGACGTAGGTGAGCGAACGGCCGTCCTCGGACAGGCGCGAGGTGAAGCGGCGCGCGGCCTCCGACAGGCTGGACTGCGGCTCGGTGAAGCTGACGACGACGCGCTTCTCGCCGAAGCGGCGCAAGAGCGTGGCCTTGTCCTCCACCATGAGCAGGCGGCCCTCGTTGATGATGCCCACGCGGTCGGCCAGCTCCTCCGCCTCCTCCAGGTAGTGGGTGGTGAGGACGATGGTGGTGCCCTCGGAGGCCAGCTTGCGCACGTACGTCCAGAGGTCGCGGCGCAGCTCCACGTCCACGCCCGCGGTGGGCTCGTCGAGGAACACCAGCCTGGGCTTGTGCACCAGGGCCTTGGCGATGAGCAGGCGGCGCTTCATGCCGCCGGACAAGGCGCGCGTGAGCGAGTCCTTCTTGCCTTGGAGGTTGAGCGCGGTGAGCACCTCGTCCACGCGGGCCTCGTCCTGCTTCTGGCCGTAGAAGCCCTGCTGGATGCGCAGGGACTCCGCCACGGTGAAGAACGGGTCGAAGTTGATCTCCTGCGGCACCAGGCCCACCTGGTAGCGCGGGCCCACGCTGTCCTGGTCCAGGTCCTGGCCGAAGACGCGGATGGTGCCGGCCGTCTTGCGGACCAGGCCGCACACGCTGCCGATCATCGTCGTCTTGCCGGCGCCGTTGGGGCCGAGCAGCGCGAAGATCTCCCCTGCCCGGATGGTGAGGTCCATCTGCTGCAAGGCGGTGAAGTCGCCGTAGCGCTTGGTGAGTCCCTGGAGCTCCAGGGCGGGGGTGGGGGTCGACATGGCGCCGCCTCGTGTAACACCTTCGATGGCGGGGCGCTTGGCTTGTGAGAGCCCGCATGCGCCCGGGGATGACGAGGTGTGTCGTGTCGACCCTCACCCCGCGAGGAGGCGGCGTGCCTTGCGCCCTCGGGAGAGGGACCGCGCGTCCGGGCGCCCTGTCACACCGTGCAGGGGAAGAAGACGTCCGTGGTGACGGAGGCGCCCGCGGAGTCCCAGACGATGTACTGGACGTGGGCCTGGAGGCCGGCGGTGCAGCGGCCGTTGGCGCGCGACAGCACGTCGCCCATGGGCAGCATGGTGAGGATGGTGGCGTTGCTGACGCCGACCCAGTTGAAGCCGTAGGGCGGGGTACCGCCGCTGATGATGCCCTCGCACGTGAAGGTGGGGCGTCCGAAGCCCTGCATGTTGCAGGAATGGATGGTGCCGGTGAGCGTCGTCAAAGGCTGCTCGCCCTGGGTGGGGGCGGGCGTGTCCTGGGCGACCTCGGGGCCTTGGCAGGCACACAGGAGCAGGGGGACGGCGAACAGGGGAAGGCGGCGCATGGCGACCTCGGGGGGGCGAAGTGGGTCGTGGTGCCGGACGCGATGAGCCCGGGAGCCAAGCACGGCGGGGTGGAGAGGGGAAGGTGAGGCGGGCAGTGGACTTCCGCCGAGGGGCGGGACGCTCTCGCCTTGAGTGCGTTGTTCCACCCTGGTATCCGCGAGCCCCCACCCGCTCAGAGCAGGAAGCCCCAGATGGCCCAGAATTTCATCTTCACGATGCAGGACCTGCGCAAGGTCAAGAACGGCAAGGAGATCCTCAAGGGCATCTACCTGTCGTTCTTCCCCGGCGCGAAGATTGGCGTCATCGGTCCGAACGGCTCCGGCAAGTCGACGCTCCTGCGCATCATGGCGGGCGTGGACACGGAGTTCTTCGGCGTGGCCAAGCCGGACCCGGGCGCGAAGGTCGGCTACCTGGCGCAGGAGCCGCAGCTGGACCCGTCGCTGGACGTGAAGGGCAACGTGGAGCTGGGCCTGAAGGAGATTCGCGCCTCGCTGGACCGCTTCAACGAGGTCAGCGCGAAGTTCGCCGAGCCCATGAGCGACGCGGAGATGGAGAAGCTCCTGGCCGAGCAGGGCCGGCTGCAGGACGCCATCGACGCGGTGAACGGCTGGGAGCTGGACCGCACCATCGAGATGGCCATGGACGCGCTGCGGCTGCCGCCGGGCGACGCGGACGTGACGAAGCTGTCCGGTGGTGAGAAGCGCCGCGTGGCGCTGTGCCGCATCCTGCTGGAGAAGCCGGACCTGCTGCTGCTCGACGAGCCCACCAACCACCTGGACGCGGAGAGCGTCGCGTGGCTGGAGCAGGCGCTCAAGGAGTACAAGGGCACCATCGTCTGCATCACCCACGACCGGTACTTCCTGGACAACGCGGCCGAGTGGATCCTGGAGCTGGACCGCGGCGAGGGGGTGCCCTGGAAGGGCAACTACTCCAGCTGGCTGGACCAGAAGCAGAAGCGGCTGGAGCTGGAGGAGAAGTCGGAGAGCCACCGCCAGAAGACGCTCAAGCGCGAGCTGGAGTGGGTGCGCCAGTCGCCCAAGGCCCGCCAGGCCAAGAGCAAGGCGCGCATCGCGGCGTACGAGGAGCTGCTCAACCAGGGCCAGGAGAAGCGCGACGCCACGGGCGAGGTCATCATCCCGCCCGCGCCCCGCCTGGGCGGGCTGGTGGTGGAGGCCAAGGGCCTGCGCAAGGCGTACGGCGACCGGCTGCTCATCGACGACCTGAGCTTCAAGCTGCCGCCGGGCGGCATCGTGGGCGTCATCGGCCCCAACGGCGCGGGCAAGACGACGTTGTTCCGGATGATGACGGGCACGGAGAAGCCCGACGCGGGCGAGCTGAAGATTGGCGAGACGGTGGTGATGGCCTACGTGGACCAGAGCCGCGACGCGCTCAACGGCGACAACAGCGTGTTCGACGAGGTCAGCGGCGGGCTGGACCACCTGGACCTGGGCCGCGCGGGCCAGGTGCCCAGCCGCGCGTACCTGGCGGGCTTCGCCTTCAAGGGCCAGGACCAGCAGAAGCGCGTGAAGGACCTGTCCGGCGGCGAGCGCAACCGCGTGCACCTGGCGAAGATGCTCAAGAGCGGCGGCAACCTGTTGCTGCTCGACGAGCCCACGAACGACCTGGACGTGGAGACGCTGCGCAGCCTGGAGGACGCGCTCTTGAGCTTCGCGGGCTGCGCGGTGGTCATCAGCCACGACCGCTGGTTCCTGGACCGCATCGCCACGCACATCCTCGCGTTCGAGGGGGACAGCAAGGCCTTCTTCTTCGAGGGCAACTTCGAGGACTACGAGGCGGACAAGAAGAAGCGCCTGGGCCCCGACGCCCTCAATCCGCACCGCATCCGCTACCGCCCCGTCTCCAAGTCCTGAGCGCCGGGCCGCGCGTGGGAAGGTCTCCCACTCTCTCCTGGTAGAGAGGGTGTGGAGACCTTTCCGTTCTTGATGTGGCTTCACGGGGGGTTCTAGCGTCCCGGCGCATGAACCTTCGAACCCGTGGGCTGTTGAGTGTGGTGGCTGTCGTGATGTTTGGACTGACGGCGTGCAACGCCGGGGACCCGAGCGAGGAGCAGGGCGTGCTCGAGTCCTCCGAGGCGGCGCTGTGCAGCGTGGAGCAGTCCTGTCCGAGCGGGATTCCGGTGACGTGCTCGTCGGCGGGCAGCACGTGCACCTCCAGCCCGGACAACGGCGGCTGGGTGGAGTGTGATGGCATTCGCACCTATTGCCCGCCCGCGTGTACGTGCGGGAGCACGCGCTACACGGCGACGCGCTCGGGTGAGGGCGCCACCTGCGGCGCGGCGATGAGCCAGGCGCGCACGCTGCTGACCTCCACGGTGGCGGCGAACTGCCCGGCGGGCGGCTGCAACATCTCCGACACCCTGGGCCAGTGCATCCCGCTGGGCCCCAACCGGACGGATGGCTTCCGCGCCAGCGTGACCCGGACGTACTCGTGCAAGGAGCCGGCGAACTGCCAGTAACCCCCGTGGCACCGCGACGGTCCCGGTTGACCCTTTCGTGACATTCATTGCGGTCGGAAACTTTGAATGTCGTGGGATTGAGTCGCCGGGACCTGTCGCTGGTTGTGGCGTCTTGATGCGCCCGTGGGTGCTCGACGCTGGTTTTAGTCAGGCAGAACATTTTGACTTTCACTGCGTCCCAGGCCTCGTCCGCCCGGGAAGTGTCGGCGTCCAGACAGACTCACTGTCGGCCAGAGCAGACACCCGACCCGCAAGTGATTGCAGGTGATTGGGTCAAAAAATAGTCGTGAGGCTGAAAATTGAGTGTGGCAATCAGGTCACGGGCTGTCCGGAATTCCCCAGATAATGCACCGCATTAACAGGCGGACAGGGGGTGCGGGAGCGCGTGGTTTCCCTCTGTAGGGGAAGGTGAATTTGGGTGGGTTCGCAACTTTGGGTGGGTGATCTGGAAAATCCGTTTGGCGTCTGTTGATGCGCTTTCCCGGCTGACAGCCATTGGGGAGGGGCGCGTCGGACCTCATAGGGAGCCATCCACATGTCTGTCAGGAACGTCAGCAACCGCGAGCGCGACACCCGCAGCTACAAGATCCAGGAGCGGGACACGCTCACGAAGATCGCCAAGCGCGAGGGCACCACGGTCGACGAGTTGGCCCGTCTCAACAACCTGGCGGACCCGAACAAGATTCGCGCGGGGGCCACCCTGCGGCTGCCCGGCCAGCAGGACGGCTTCGAGGCGGCGGCGTCCACGCAGAACAACCAGGGCCTGCGCCGCCAGCAGACGCAGACCCCGGGCGACACCTTCGACGCGGGCACCACGGCGGCGGCGGGCATCACGTCCAACAACGTGTCCGGCACGCAGAACGGCTACCGCAACATCCAGGACCTGGGCGCCTTCACGCGCGGCGGCTCCAACTCCGAGGCGGCCATCATCGTCGGCACCTCCGAGGGCAACCGCCGCCCCGACGGCTCCACCACCTCCAGCTACGGTGGTCACACGGACCCGGGCAACGCGAAGCACAACCGCGGCTCGTTCTCCTACCAGGGCGGCGGTGCGCGCTCGCCCGAGCACGCGGACCAGATCTGGAACCGCGAGCTGACCAACGCCACCCCCGCCTACGAGCGCGCCGCTCGCGCCGCGGGCCTGGACCCGAACAACGCGCTGCTCGCGTCCACGTTCTTCGACCTGCACACCCAGTCGCCTCGCGCCGCGCAGAACTTCATCAACCGCGAGATGCCCAGGCTGGCCCAGGACCCGCGCGGCGTCACCCGCGACTCGCTCATCGACGCGCGCGTGAACGCGTACCGCAACGACCAGGGTGTCCTGCGCGCCGCGGGCTTCGACCACAGCGAGAGCCGCCTGCGCGCGGACCAGACGCGCCGCGAGACGGCGCTCGTGTCGGCGCTCGACGCGCGCGGCTACCGCACCGGCAACACCGACCAGGCCCAGCCGAGCAACGTCCCCATTCCCCAGCCGCGCCCGGTCTCCGAGCGCCCCACGTCGGACACGGTGCTGCCGGACAACGTGCCGATTCCCCGCCCGCGCCCGTCCTCGGAGCGCCCCGTCACCACGACCGGGGGCGCGACGCCCACGGACATGAGCGACACCGCGCAGGTCGCGGCGGCCACGGACCGCGCCGCGGTGCAGACGCGCACCCCGTGGATCAGCCAGTACGACGCCTCGCAGGTGGAGCGCGCGGGTGACAAGGCGTGCTTCCGCGCCGCCACCGCGATGGCCCGCCAGGCCGGCGCCAACGTGACGAGCGTCGACCAGCGCATCCAGGTCGCCACCAGCGAGGGCCCCAACGGAATCACGGTGGACCGCGCGGCGGCGGAGCGCGGGCGCAACTACATTGACCAGCAGCTGGCCGCGGGCAAGCCGGTGGTCGTGGGCGTCAACCACAAGACGGGCCGCAACGTCGGCAACGCGGACGGCATCACGGACCACTTCGTGGTCATCACGGGTCGCGGCACGGACGCGCAGGGCCGCACCTACTACACGTTCAACGACCCGGCGACCCGCAACCAGAGCCGCGGCGCGGACACCAACGCGAACAACCGCTTCTACGTGGACCCCAACACGGGCAACCTCACCCGCCCCGGTCCTCGCGACGGCTACGTGGTCGGCCGCCAGTTCGACGTGACGATGGTCCGCCCGAACGCGTAATCACCCGCGTCGCATGGACGAAGACAGCCCGGCGGCCCCTGGTGGGTCGACCGGGCTGTTCCATGTCCAGGGCCGGGGGACGAGCCTCGCCGCGAGTGGCCTGGCCCCCGCCTCGCGCCTGGTGTGGGGGCAAGCGGCGCGGCACGAGCTCGGCCTGGCTCCGCGGGAGGGCCTCGTCGCGAGAAGCTCGACCTGGCTCAGGGCGAGCGCCGCGCCGCGACGAGGCCTGGTTCCTGTCTCGCGTCCTGATGTGGGGCAAGCGGCGCGGCACGAACTCGGCCCGGCTCAGCAGGAGGGCCTCGCCGTGAGAAGCTCGACCCGGCTCAGGGCGAGCGCCTCGCCGCGACGAGGCCTGGTTCCTGTCTCGCATCCTGAAGTGGGGGCAAGCGGCGCGGCACGAGCTCGGCCCGGCTCCGCGGGAGCACCTCGCCGCGAGAAGCTTGACCCTGCTCAGGGCGAGCACCTCGCCGCGAGGAGGCCCAACGTCGGGGCCCGACGCGCGCGCCGTGCGGCTCGCCTCCGTCACCTCGGGGAGGGTCGCCGTTCCGGAGCGGGCGCGACCTGCTCCCCGGACTCCACGCTCACGTCGCGCGGCGCGAGGCGAGCGCGCCCCTCAGCTCCCGCACCTCCGCGAGCAGCTCCTTCGCGGCCGCCACGGGGGACGTCGTGGCGACGGGCCCCTCGGGCCGCGTGATGAGCTCCGAGGGCTCGCCCAGGCCCGTGTCGCGGTGCATCCGCACGCGCTCCAGGATGGCGTCCCGAATCGCCTCGGGGTCGCTCACGCCTCGAAATCGCGCCTCGTGCAGGTGCTCGGCCGGGTCCAGGTCCGCGTCGTTGCCACGCGCGCCGCTGCCGCCACCCGCCGTCTCCACCTTCACGTCCGCGATGCCCAGCAGCCGCTGGAGCGGGTTCTGCTGGATGGAGATCTGCTGGATGTTGGCGAACGTCATCGTCTTCTCGCGCAGCGACATGACGCCCTCGTGCACGCGCAGGCTGCGGTCCGTGAGCGCGTACCAGCGCAGCTCGTAGTCCAGCCGGATGACGAAGAAGCTCACCGGGAACATCACCAGGTAGCCCACCCACACGAACGCCTCGAGCGCGTACATGACCGGCCGGGTGTACGGGAAGTCGAGGATCATCGGCACCCAACGGCTGATGAACAACCAGCCCACCACCGTGCCCGCGAGCACGCCCACCTGCTTGAGCGCGAGCAGCACCCGCCGGTAGTTCAGGTACGCGGGCGCCGCGTTGAACACCCGCACCGTGCCCTCGGGGAGCTGGCGCTCGGAGGGCACCTTCAACCAGCGCAGCAGCCATGCATGGGGCACGTCAGCCATTCGTCTTCTCCGGGGTGACGGCGGGCGTGCCCAGCTCCTGTCGCAGCGCGCGCACCTCGGCGGCGACCTCGCGCAGCGCGGCGGCCAGCGCCTCCGACTCACCGGACACCAGCGCTGCGGGCTTCACCTGCGCGTCCGCCTTCGTGTCCCGGGCCCCGCGCATCTTCGAGTAGAGCAGGTCTCTCATCGCCTCGAAGTCCTGCACGCCCTCGATGGTGATCTCCGCCTGGGCGCTGCCGCTGGCCGTCTGGATGAGGATGCGCGCGAGCCCCAGCCATCGCTCCACCACGTGGCTGGACAGGTGGATGTCCTGGATGCGCGCGTACGTGAGCGACACCTCGCGGCGGAAGAGGATGCCCCACCGCATGGTGATGCCCTCCTCGTCCAGCTCGTAGCGCAGCGTGCGGTACTTGAAGTACCGGATGAGCGCGAGGATGGGGAAGCCCGGCCCCGCCAGCAGCGAGCCCAGCAGGTAGTTGGCCAGGAGGTTCTGGTGGGGCTGGAGCACCACCGGCAGCTTCCACGGTGAGGCCGCTTTCGCGGGCGTCATCGCGTGCTGGGGCGGGCGCGAGGAGGTGGCGGGTCCGCCAGGAATCATGGATGGCTCACCAGGGTGTCTCGGACGGTCACTGTCTGTTCCCAACGCGGGAACCCGACACCCATTTCATACACCGGTCCACCCCCCCGTCGTCATGCCCCCGCCCCCGCGCACGCGCGGGCAGATGGATGCCCGGGAAGACAGGGGAAATGCTCCTTTCCGCCAGAGGTCGGGACCGCCGTGCGAACACCCCGGAAGGCAGCCGCGCGTCGCGCCATCGACACCGCGCCGCGGGTGCTTCCGCGGGGAAGGGGAGGCTGACCACTCGGTGACGCGCGGGCTGTGGAGCACGTCACGCTTGCCGGAGCGTGCTGACGTCTCAGAGACAACCTCGCGGGTTTCCACGTATCGGGCGCTTGGTTCAGCGCCGCGCGACCCTACCGTGGCGCCGCATGAACGTGATGCGCTGGTTGGGTCTCGAGGAGATGTTGTCGGGTCTGGATACGCCGGTGGGTTGCACGGCCGAGCAGCTCTCTCGAGACGACATCCCCCGGCTCACCACGCTGCTGTCCACCTGGTACCCGGACATCCGCGTGGGCACGGAGAGCCGTCACCTGGACCCGTCCTTCTACGAGCGTGAGGTCTATCTGCGCGGCGAGTCACCCGAGCGGCCGCTGTACGCCATCGTGTGTCGCGAGCAGCGCAGCGGGGACATCATCGGCCTGCTGACGCTGGAGCGGAACGTGCGAGGGCTCCAGCTCTCCGCGGCGCTGGGCGTCGTGGAGCCGTCGCGCCGGGGTGTGGGCATCGGCTCGCTGGGCACCTCGGCGCTGGAGGTGGTGGGGCGCAACATCGGCGCGGAGGTGGTGCTGTACTACTCCACGCTGAAGACGCCGCTGGGGCAGCGCAACGCCGAGGACCGCGGCTACACGCTGGTGGGGCTGGTGCCCGCCTTCGACGTGGACGCCATCGCCCCGGGCACGGTGAAGCGCGTCTACGAGGCGCTCTACGCGAAGGTGCTCGTCGCCGAGGAGCGCGTCCACGTGCCCGCGTGGGAGATGCTCACGCCTCCGACGCGGGCGCTCTTCACGCACCTGTTCGGTCCCCACCCCGCGCAGACCGCTGTCACCCCGGAGGTCCGGGAGCAGTGCCATGGTTGAGGTGCGGACGTACGAGGGCGGCGCCGAGGACGCGTCCCGCTTCATCAACCGCGTCTGGGGCGAGTACTACGCGTCCCAGGGGCCACTGACGGACTTCCAGCCGCGCATGCTCGACTGGGTGCTGTTCGGCAACCCGCTCGCCACGCCCGAGTACCGGCTGGGTGCGTACGTGCATGGCAAGCTGGCGGGGGTCTTCTTCGCGGAGCCCATCCGCCTGCGGCTCGGGGGCCAGGACGTGGATGGCACCTATGGGAGCTGGCTGAGCGTGGACCCGGCGTTCCGGGGCCATCGCGTGGGCCACAAGCTGGTCGAGGAGCTGGGGGCCCGTCAGCGCGAGCGCGGCGCGGCCATGACGCTGGCGTGCGTGGGGCTCGGTTCGGTGGGGGAGCGGTTCTGGAAGAGGGTGCGGGGCACCCGCGCCTTCGGCTCGCTGGGGCTGTGGCTGCACGTCTTCGACCCGGCCGCGGTGGCCCGCTGGGCGGCGTCCTTCCCCGAGCGCGCCTTCTTCTCGCTGGCCAGCCGGCTGCCACGAAGGCGGCCCGTCGACCTGGACACCCACGGCATCCGTCCCTACCGCCCCGAGGACCTGCCCGCCTGCATGGCGCTGGTGGAGCAGTCCATGGAGCACGTGAGCCTGGGCTACGGCTACACCGCGGAGCGGCTGGCCCATCAGCTCCAGTACCGCGACGTGCCGCGCACCCTGGTGCTGGAGCGGCACGGCGCGGTGCGAGGGCTGGTCAACTCCTACCTGTTCCAGATGAACGCCCGGGACACGCTCACCATCGCCCTCGTCGACCTCCTGGCGCTGGACGCATCGGTGCCGCGCGAGGAGCGCAAGCGCTTCCTGCGTGTCGCCATGCGGGACATGGCCACGCGCGGGGCCCACTGCGCGGCGATGGTGCGCAGCCCCTGTGTCCCCGCCGGGCTGATGCTCGGCTCGGGGTGGGTGCCCTGGTCCGGAGGCATGCGCATCGTCTGCGCGCTGGCCTCTCCCGAGGTGGCCTGGCCCGCCTCGCCCCGCGTCTTCACGCACCTGCGCTGAGATTCCCTCGGGGAGCGTCCCCTCGCGCGGGGGGCCCGCTCGGCGACGGTAGAATCTACCGTCGCCTGGGGGCTCGGGGCTCGACAAGGAACTGGGAGAAGGCGCCCGGCGCGCTATGGTTCATGGAGAGCCGGGACTGTCGCCCCGAGGAGCCATGAACTTCGTCTTCATCTCTCCGCACTTCCCGTCCCACTTCTTCCACTTCGTCACCGCGCTGCGCGAGCGGGGCGTGACGGTGCTGGGCATCGGTGACGCGCCCTACGAGTCCCTGCGCCAGGAACTGCGCGACTCGCTGCGCGAGTACTACTTCGTCCCCAGCCTGCACGACGAGGACGCGCTCACCCGGGCGGCGGGCTACCTCACCTGGCGGCACGGGCGGCTGGAGCGCATCGACTCGCTCAACGAATCCTGGCTCGAAGTCGAGGCGCGCCTGCGCGAGGACTTCCACGTCCCCGGCCTCCACCCCGCGGACATCCACCGCATGCGCTCCAAGTCGGGCATGGCGCAGGTGTTCCATCAGGCGGGCGTACCCCATCCGGACCTCATCCGCGTGCGCGACGCGGCGCAGGTGAAGCAGTTCGCCGCGCGCGTGGGCTACCCGCTGGTGCTCAAGCCCGACGTGGGCGTGGGCGCCGCCAACACCTTCAAGGTCGCGAGCGACGCGGACGTGGACACGGCCCTGGCCCACCCGCTGCCCACGACCTACGTCGCGCAGCCCTTCGTGCGCGGCACCATCGTCACCTACGACGGCATCGTGGACCGCCACGGCGTCATCGTCTTCACGCTCAGCCACGAGTACAGCGACGGCGGCATGGAGACGGTGGTCGAGCGGCGCGACATCTCCTTCTGGAGCCACCTGGAGATTCCCCCCGCGCTGGACGTGCTCGGCCGTCAGGTGGTGGAGGCCTTCGGCCTGCGCGAGCGCTGGTTCCACCTGGAGTTCTTCCGGCTGCCCGACGGCCGCTTCGTGGTGCTGGAGGCCAACCTGCGGCCGCCCGGCGGCTTCATCCCGGACATGATGAACTACACGTGCGACATCGACGTGTACCGGCTCTGGGCGCGGGTGATGACGGGGGACCCGGTGGCGGACTTCCGCTACACGCCGCGCTACCACGTGTGTCACAGCGCCAGGCGCCACGGCCGGCGCTACCTGCACTCGCACGACGAGGTGGTGAAGAAGCTGGGGCCCGCGCTCCTGCTGCACCGCGAGCTGCCGCCCATCTACCACAGCCTCCTGGGCGAGGAGATGTACCTGTCCCGGCACACCGACCTGGACGCGATGCGGGAGGCGGTGCGCTTCATCCAGGCCACGAAGAAGTGACCAGGCCTCAGCGCTCCTTCCACGTGAGCAGGTACGTGGTGTGGCCCTCCTCCACGGACAGCGTCGTCACCTTGGGGGACTCCGCGCCGCCCACGCGCAGCATGTTCTCGAAGAGGGACTCCGCGTAGCCCGGGGTGTCGAGCACGGAGTTCATCCGCATCTCGAACTCGGTGGGGCTTTTCTCCACCAGCTGCACCTCGGTGTAGTTGTCCGTGGCGCGCAGCGTCTGGGGCAGCCGCAGCACCAGCCGCCGGGGACCGAGCAGCCGCATGACGCCGAACACCGCGCGGCCGATGAACGTGCGTCCGTAGCCCTCCACGTGCGCGGCGGCGAGCTGGCGGAAGCCCTCCTCCAGCGTGAGACCGGGCCAGGTCTCCTCAACGATGACGCGCAGGCAGCGGCTCCACATCACCACCGGATAGGTGGGGTTCAGCGGCCCCTTCACGTTGATGCCGGCCTGCTCGAGCCGCTTCTGGAGCCGGGGGGAGATGCGGCCGGAGAGCCCGTGCTGCAACAGGCCCTCCACGACCTGCGAGTAGACGATGCGCTGCTCGAGGGGGACGGAGGTGCCGGACTTCACGCCAGCAGCCAGCGCATCGCCAGGGGCAGCCGACGCTGCCAGTCCCGCTCGTGGTGTTCACCGCCCGGCTCCAGCACCAGCGACACCTCGTGGTCCGCGTAGCCCAGCGTCTTGAGGTGCTCGTAGAACGCGCGCGTGCCGCGCCCGTAGTCGAGCGGGACGCCGTCGGCGTGGATGAACTCCTGCTCGCCGGCGTCCAGGTAGATGCGCGTCCAGCGGCGCGGGTGGGTGCCCCACTCGGAGAACAGCCGGCTGTTGCTCCACATGACGGTGGGCGACAGCGCGCCGATGCGGCCGAAGATGTTCGGGTAGCGCGAGCCCAGGTACAGCGACATCAGCCCGCCGAGCGACGAGCCCATGGCGCCCGTCCACTCGGCGCCCTCGCGGGTGCGGTAGTGCTGGTCGACCAGGGGCTTCAAGTGTTCGACGAGGAAGCGCGCGTAGGACTCGCCGCGCGCCTTCACCCGGCCCGTGGTGTCGTCCCAGGGGGAGTACTCCTGGAGCCGCCCCTGGCCCGAGTCCACCGCGACGATGATCCACGGCTCCAGGTGGCCCGAGTCCACCGCCTGTTCGAGCGCGAGGTTGGCGCACCAGGTGTCGAAGAGCGCGGACTCCGGATGGGCGAAGACGTTCTGCCCGTCGTGCATGTACAGCACGGGGAAGCGATGCCAGGGCATCGAGTCGTACGCGTCCGGCGTGTAGATGCGCACGGTGCGGGAGAAGCCCTCCTGGGGGGAGGGAAGGTCTCGGACGATGTGGACGTGGCCCATGTGGATGCGGCCGACAGCATACATGGATGGGCCCCCGGCGCCCGCTCCGGCGCGGCCAGGGGTTCTGGGGCGCACACCCGAGGGGTCATCCGCCTGACAGGACGGCTGGCCTCGGGAGTGCAGCCCGACACGGGGACCTGGGGTCGTCGGTGCTTCCTGTCATACTGGGAAGGCAGCGGCCGCCCCCCTCCGGAGTCCCCCTTGTTGGAACTGAACCGACTGCACCTGTCCGCGTTGTTGATGTTGACCGAGGCCGACCTGGAGCGCGCGAGGGCGGCGCTGGATGGCAGTGACGAGGCGCGGCTGCGCTATGCGGCGGCGCTGGCCCGGGCGGTGGCGGCCCGGTCCGTCATGGAGGAGCTGCTGCTGGTGGACTCGCGGCATCAGGTCCTCGCCTGAGGCCTCGCGGGGTGTCCGGAGGCTGGACGCTCAATCCCAGGTCCGGATGCGGGAAGCGTGGGGCGCCACTGTAGGGAAGCGTGGTCTGTGGCGTGCAGTGCCGGCGCCGCGTGCATCGGTTCCTGGGGTGGTGGGGGTGGTTGTGGCTGTGGGGGATGTCGTCGGCCTGGGCGGCCCCGTACGAGGTGGAGCCCGACGTCGACGGTGAGCTGGAGCTGTTCGGGCTGTTGGAAGAGGGGACGCTCTCCGCCGAGAGCTGGGCGGCGCTGGTGGCGCTGCGCCGGGCGGGGGTCGAGCCGGAGCGGGCGACCCGGGACATGCTCCATTCGCTTCCGGGCCTCACGTACGCGCAGGTGGATGCGTGGTTGCGTGCGCGTGACGCCGGTGACGCGTCAGCGCTCCTGACGGAGGCGGAGGTGCGGCGGCTCGCGCCGTTCCTGGTGGGGGAGGAGTCGGGGCGCGTGACGGGGGACGCGAGGTTGCTGACGGCGTTCGCGCTGTCGGACTCGCGAGGGCCTCCGGTGGCGCTGCAGATGCGGGCCGGAGGACTTCGGGGGCTGCGCGTCGGAGTGCTCGCGGTGTGGGCGCGTCGCAAGGTGGGGATGCCTCGGCGGGATGCGCGGAGTCGGGCGCTCGTGGTGGAGGCGCCGGGCTCGGCGGTGTTGCTGCCCAAGTTCCATGCGCGGTGGACGGGGACGCGGGCCTCGGTGCTGGTGGGGACGTATCGGCTGGGGTTCGGTCAGCGGCTCACGCTGGACACCACGGCGCTGCCCTCGCCGGAGGGTGTCCTTCCGGATGATGGCGTGCGTCCTCCAGGCGCGCTCGAGCGGGAGTGCCTGCTGACGTCCTCGGCGTGTGACGAGGACGCGCGCGACGCGGACATCACCCCGGACTTCCGTTGGGACGAGGCCTTTCGCGGGGTCGCGGGGAGCGTGCGTGGGGCGCTGGGTAGCGGAGTGGAGCTGACGCTCACGGGCTTCGGTTCGTATCAGGGGCGCTCGGTGCGGCGCTCGGAGGTGTTGGACAGGGGCGGGTGTTCCTCGGGCGCGTGCGCGGCGCCGGAGGTGCTGGTGGCGGGGGTGCGCAGGGAGAAGCTCCGGGCTGGTTCGTTGCCAGGGGTGTTTCGTGAGTGGGCGGGAGGGGGCAACGCGACGCTGGCGGTCTCGCCGCGAGCGCGGCTCGGGGTGACGGGGTGGGGGGCGCGGCCCGGGTTCGCGGTGGAGGGCGCGGTGCTCGACTTCCAGCCGGGCGCTCGCTACCCGTCGGGCGGGGGCTTCGGCGCGGTGGGCGTGGATGCGGCGTGGGGGGCGGGGCCGGTGGATGTCTTCCTGGAGCTCTCGCGCAGCTTCGACTCCGTGCCGGGGGCGGGTGGGGGTTGGGCGGCGCTTCAGCGCACGGTGGTCTCGGGAGTGGGGCGAGAGCTGGAGGTGTCGCTGCGCTACTACGGACGGGGCTTCGTGAATCCCTACAGTGGCGCGACCTCGGGAGCGGACGTGTTGGAGGGGCAGCGGGTTCGCAACGAGCTGGGCGTGCGATTGCGCTACCTGCACCGCGACGAGGGCGCGTGGCGGCTTCGCGGACAGGTGGATGGCTGGACGCTGCCCTCGGATGGCGTGGTGGAGGGGACCGCGGGGCTGACGCGTCTGAGGGCCTCGGCCCGGGTGGATGTGCTGGCCTGGACGTGGTTGCAGCCGTCGCTCCGGCTCGATGCGCGCTTGTCCGGCGCGGGGTTGTCCACGCTGTGCGCGGAGGTGGAGCGGGACGGGGACGCGGAGCCGGAGGAGATGGCGGCGTGCTCGAACGGAGGGCGGCAGGGCGCCACGGCGCGGGTGCGCTCGGTGTTGTCGGAGCAGGTCGAGGTGGCCTGGGAGTACGGCCATGCGCGCGTGGTGGAGACGGGGGCGACGACGGCGCGATGGGATGGGCGGGCGCTCGTCGAGCTGAAGCTTCGGCCGGCGGAGTCCTGGCGAGTGGGAGGTCGGGTCCAGTGGAAGGACGAGGACCTGTCTGAGAGGACGCGGCTCCGACAGGAGGTGCGCACGACGGTGGACCTGCGCTGGAGCGTCCTGGAGAGGACGACGATGCGAGGGCGCTACGCGTGGGTCGTGGACCTGAAGGACGCGCGGACCGCGCGCACGCCGCCGGATGAACCGCGCCACCTGTTCCAACTGGATGTGGAGACGCGGTTCTGACGTGGCCTGCGCTGAGCACCTTCGCGGGAGGACGAGGAGGGGCTGGTGGTGGAGACGCGGTTTCTGAAGCGTGGAGTGGTGGGGAGGGGAGTCGGTGATGAGGAGGGGTGACGTGAGGCGCTGGGGATGGTGGTTGTGCGTGGTGGGGTTGAGCGGCTGTGGGGCGCCGGCGGAGGAGTGGGCAGAGGACGCCTGCGCGGACCTGTTGCCGGGGGACGTCGTCATCACCGAGTACCTGAACGACCCCGACGGAACGGACACGGGGCGCGAGTACGTGGAGCTGCACAATCCGCTCTCGGTGCCGGTGAGCCTGGAGGGACTGACGCTCCATGCCTCGCGCTCGGATGGCTCGCAGGAGAAGACCTTCCTGTTCGACGCGCCGCTGTCGTTGGCACCCGGTGACTACCTGGTGCTGGGCGACGTTCGCGAGGGAACCGTGCCCGCGCACGTGGACCTGTCCTACGGCGATTCGCTGGGCGCGCTGGGGAACTCGTCGGGACGGCTGGGGCTGCGGTGTGGGTCCCGGGTGGTGGATGAAGTCCCGCTCACGGCGCCCGCGAAGAGTGGTGTCGCGCGTGTGTATGACGGGCGACTGGTGCCGGACTCCGCCGGCAATGACGACCCGACGCGCTGGTGCGACTCCGAGGGCTCCACCGTGGGTGGTGGGTTCCAGGGGAGTCCGGGCGCGGCGAACGCGCCCTGTGCTCCGACGGAAGGAGCCTCCGGAGGCGAGGCGGGCGTGGAGCGCTGTTCCCCGCTGGAGGGCCTGGCGGCGCGTCCGGTGCGGTGGCCCCGCGTGGGTGAGCTGGTCATCACCGAGCTGATGGTGAACCCCATCGGCGATGACACCTCGGCCGAGTGGGTGGAGGTCCTGGCCCTGGCTCCGGTGGACCTGAATGGATTGACGGTGGGCTCGGACACCTCGGGGACACGGCTGCAGGGGACGCAATGTCTGTCGCTCCCCGCGGGAGGGTCCGCGCTGCTCGCCCGTCGCGCGGATGCGGTCCTGAACGGAGGGCTGCCCACGCCGCTGGCCACGTTCGGTGTGGACCTCCGCAACGCGGGCGGTGTCGTGCTCGTACGAGCAGGGGACGTGGTCGTGGACGCGGTCGAGTACGGCCCCGCACGCGAGGGCGTGGCGACCCAGGTGTCGGTGGAGCGAGCGAATGCGTCCGACAACGATTCACTGTCGTCATGGTGTCCCGCACGGGAGCGCTATGGCGAGCGTGGCAACCTGGGGACTCCAGGACGCGGGAACGCCCGATGCACCGAGGGGGACACAGACGCCGGGACCGCGGATGGCGGCGGAGGGGACGCCGGTGCATCGGATGCAGGGCGCGACGCGGGCTCTTCAGGTGGAGGCTCCACGGATGGCGGGCGCGATGCAGGTTCGACCTCGGACGCGGGGCCTCGCGACGCCGGTCCGCCGGATGCTGGACCGCCAGATGCCGGTCCCCCAGGCTCCACCTGCATCGACCGGGTCACGGGACGCGCTCGCGCGGTCCGCGTACCGGAGGTCGGCTCTCTCGTCCTCACGGAGCTCATGGCGGACCCGACCGTGGTCGCCGACGGCGTGGGCGAGTGGGTCGAAATCCTCGCGACACGCGAGGTGGACCTCAACGGCGTCACGATGATGAACGAGAGCGGAGCGAGCACGCCGCTCGACGCCGCGCTCTGTTTGTCGCTGAGGACTGGCAGCCGCGCGGTGCTCGCGCGCAGCCTGGACCCGGCGCTCAACGGGGGCCTGCCGGCGGTGCTGGCCACCTTCTCCTTCAACCTCGCCAACACCGCGGGAGCCCGCTCGCTCCGGTTGATGAGGGACGGCAGGGTGCTGGACGCCATCAGCTGGTCGAACGCCGCGACGCCGGGCGTGTCCTGGCAGGTGGACCCCGCGAGCAGTGATGCCCAGCGCAATGACCTGCCAGGCAGCTTCTGCGCCGCGCCTTCGAGCGCGCGCTATGGCCTGGGAGACCGGGGCACGCCGGGACTGGAGAACCGCGCATGCCCGCGCTGAACCCCATCCCCGCGACCTGGTGGTTCGTCCTCCTGACGGCATGGCTCGTCACGAGCGCCCTCGGGTGCGGTGCGGACCCGGGTGGCAGGTGTGGTCCCTCGACGGGGCTGGTGACGGAGGTCCTCGACGGTGACACCCTCGTCCTGGAGGGCGGCGTGCGTGTCCGCTATCTGCTCGCGGACACCCCGGAGCTCACGGTGGGCAGACGCGAGTGCTTCGGCCGCGAGGCGCACGCGTTCAACCGGAGCCTTGTCGAGGGCCGCCAGGTGACGCTCGTCGACGCGGAGGCGTGTGAGGACCGCTTCGGTCGCCGGCTCGCCTACGTCTTCGTCGATGGCCGCGACGTGAGCGCGCTGCTCGTGGAGCGGGGCCTCGCCTGCGTGCTCCATGTCCCGCCCGCGGGTGACTCACGCCGTCGGGAACTCGAAGCCCTGGAGGCCCAGGCCCGGCGTGCCCGACGTGGCTTGTGGGGCGCCTGCTCGCCGGTGCCCTGCGCATGAATCACGCAGAGCACACGCAGCGCCCTGATGCCCGCCTCCCGAGCGGGGCTGCGTCCAGTCGGCACGAGAGGGCAAGGAGCCCGCAAGCCTCGGGCGCAATATCCCATTGCTGACGGCCATGCCTCCGCGCGAATCATCCAGCACGGTCCGCTCCCACGAGCGACCGGCCAAGGGCGGGCCAGCACGAGCGCGCCCCCGGGAGGACGCGCGCTGCGTGGCTGGGACGTGTCGGTCCTGGCCTCGCTCGAGACGGGGGAGGAGGGCGTGCCCATGAACCCCTGCCCCATGCCCACCAGCCTCCTGCTGGACCTCCTGTCCTCGCGGCGGGAGGACATCGCCCGGCGCTGGGAGGCCCGCGCGGGTGCGGCGGCAGACGAGGCCCCGCGCCGACGCCTCGAGCAGCTGACGGGCTCCCAGGCCTGGGTGGACTCGGTGGTGGAGCTGCTGCGCGTGCTCAGCGTCTCGCCTGATTGGAGCGGTCCGCTGGCCCTGGGCGGGCGCGGCGCGGAGCATGCCCGGGAAGGCTCGGACATCGCCGCGGTGGTGCGCGAGTACGGCCTGCTGCGGGAGGTGCTCGTGGAGGTGCTGGAGGACGCGGGGTGGGCCCCGGACTTCGAGGGCCTGCGCGCGCTCAACCGCGTCATCGACGTGTGCATCGCGGACGCGGTCCAGCGCCACTCCCACCAACGGGAGCGGACGCTGCGCGAGACGGAGACGAAGCTGCACGACATCCTGGAGCACGCGCCCGCCGCCATCTACGCGAAGGACGCCTCGGGGCGTTACCTCTTCGTCAACCGGGCCTTCGAGGTCCACGGCAGCGTGCGCAGGGAAGAAGCGGTGGGGCACTCCGATTACGAGCTGTTCTCCCGCGAGGTGGCGGACGTGTTCACCGCCAATGACCGCCGCGTCCTCTCCACCGGCCAGCCCCTGGAGTCCGACGAGCACGTGCGGCGCCCGGACGGCTGGCATACCTATCACTCGCTCAAGTTCGCCCTGCCCGGCGTGGGCGGACAGGCGCATGCGGTGTGCGGCATCTCCACGGACGTCACCGAGGCGCGCCTGGCGCAGAAGGAGCGCGACGAGGCCCGGGAGCGGCTGCGCCGGGTCATCACCGAGCTGCCCGTCGTGCTGTGGGCCACCGACGCCGTGGGCAACATCACCCTCTTCGAGGGACAGGGCCTGAAGGCCATGGGCGTGGAGCCCGGCACCATGGTGGGCCGCAACACCGCGGAGGTGTACGCGGGCCGGCCGGAGCTGCTCGACGCCGCGCGCCGCGCGCAGGCGGGCGAGACGTTCTCCCTGGAGATGGAGGTCGGCGGCGGGTGGTTCATGGCCTACGTCTCCCCGGACCTGGGCCCGGACGGGCGGGTGCGCGGCGTGTCGGGCGTGTCCCTGGACATCACCGAGCGCCGCCGCGCCGAGGAGGTCCTGCGGCAGTCGGAGATGCGCTACCGGCTGGCCACGCGCGCCACCAGCGACGTCATCTACGACTGGGACCTGGCCACCGGGCGCATCGAGTGGAGCGAGCTGGCCCTGCACCAGTTCCGCGTGGCGTCCCACGACGCGCCGATGGACATCGACTGGTGGACCCTCAGCATCCACCCCGATGACCGCGAGCGCGTCGCCCGGGACATGCAGGCCGTCATGGACCAGGGCCAGGAGCACTGGCGCGACGAGTACCGCTTCCGCCGGGGTGACGGCACCTGGGCCGTCGTCGAGGACCGGGGGCAGGTGGTGCGCGACGCGGCCGGCCGGCCCCTGCGCATGGTGGGCGCCATGCAGGACGTCACCGAGCGGCGCGCCACGGAGGAGGAGGCCCGGCGCCGCGCCGAGTTCGAGCAGCTGCTCATCGGCATCGTCGGCCACGATTTGCGCAACCCCCTGTCCGCCATCACCATGGCGTCCACCACGCTCCTGCGGCGCGAGAACCTGGACGAGCGCCAGCGCAAGGTCATCGACCGCATCCTCTCCAGCGCCAATCGCGCCACGCGCATGCTGCGCGACGTGCTGGACTTCACCCAGGCCCGGCTGGGCGGGGGCATCCCCATGCAGCCCCGTCCCCTGGACCTGCACGAGCTGACGCGGCAGGTGCTGGACGAGGTGCGGCTCGCGCACCCCGAGCGCACGCTGGAGCTCGAGTACGGCGGCAGCGGCGCGGGCCTGTGGGACGCGGACCGGCTGGCCCAGGTCATCACCAACCTGGTGAACAACGCCATCAGCTACAGCCCCAGCCACTGCCCGGTGCTGGTGCGCACCCATGGCACGCGCGACTCCGTGGTGCTCTGCGTGCACAACATGGGCGACCCCATCCCCACCGAGCTGCTGTCGCGCCTGTTCGAGCCCATGAAGCGCGCCGAGCGCCCCGAGTCACGGGACGGCCGCGGCGGCCTGGGACTGGGCCTCTTCATCGTGAAGCACATCGTCGATGCCCACGGCGGCCGGCTGCGCGTGCGCTCCAACGCGCGCGACGGCACCCTCTTCATGGTCCGCCTGCCGCGTGTGCTCTCCGCCCCGGCGCATGTGGCCGCCTGGCCCTGACGCCTCGCCTGCCCTGGACGACTCCACGGGGTATTCCGGACCTGCCGAGCAGGCATGGCGCACTTGCTCCTGGGGACGCACCCGGATAGCACGGGGGGCATGACTCGTTTTTCTCGGAGGGGTGAATGAAGAAGGTCCTCATCGGGGTGGGAATCGGCTGTGGCGTCATCATTCTCGGCATCGTCGGGTTCATGGTGGTGGGCGGGCTGTGGGTCGCGAACAAGGCGAGCGACGGCCTGGCGGCCGTCAAGAAGATCGAGACGCAGCAGAAGGAGCTGGTGGAGCTGAACAAGGCCCACCCCTTCACGGTGCCCGCCGACGGTGAGGTGCTGGCGCTGAAGGAGGACCGGCTGACGACGTACCTCTCGGTGCGCGAGTCGTCGCTGCCCGTCTTCAAGACCTACGAGGAGAAGTCCAAGGCCTTCGGGGACAAGCACGGCTCGGGGGCGGACGCGAAGCCCTCCTTCGACTCCGCGATGGAGGCGATGAACCTGCTGGGCAGCATGATGGCGGACGTGCGCGCCGCGTACATCGAGAGCCTGAAGAAGCACGGCATGTCGCCCAACGAGTTCCAGACCATCACCTCCACCGTCTACGCGTCCATGGTGGCGGAGAGCTCGGCGGCGGTGCAGCAGATGAGCGCCAAGGCCGTGGAGGCCATGGAGAAGCAGGTCGCGGAGCTGGACAAGAAGCTCGAGGACGGCTCGCTGTCCGCCGATGCGCGCGCGCAGCTCGAGGAGGCGCGCACGGGCCTGGAGGAGCAGATCGAGGCGCTGTCGGACACCGCCAACGGCACCGGCGAGACGCTCTCGGAGGCGTCCAAGAAGGCCGCCGCGGCGAACATGGCGCTCATCAAGAAGCACGAGGAGCGCGTGAAGGTCATGGCCAACGCGGCCTTCGACGGCTTCGTGCTCGGCGACGCCACGGACGACCTGTCCGGCGCGGGCGCGGGCGTCGAGGACTGACGCCGCGCTGTCGCGTCCGGCTCCGGCCCCTCCTTATTGGGGGGTGGCCGGGGCCTCCCGGCGGCGGGCGATGACGCTGGCCACGACGGCGGTGCCCACCAGCGCGACGATGACGAGCACCGACGGCAGCGGCGGCACGTGGAACCAGGGCGTCACCACCATCTTCAGCCCCGCGAACGCAAGCACGCCCGCAAGCCCGTAGTGCAGGTAGCGCAGCTTGCCCAGCGTGCCCGCCAGCACCAGGTACAGCGCCCTCAAGCCCAGAATCGCGAAGGCGTTGGAGCTGTAGAGGATGAAGGTGTCCTTCGTCAAGGAGAAGGCCGCCGGCACCGAGTCCACCGCGAAGAGGATGTCCGTCAGCTCCAGGCCCAAGAGCGCCAACAGGAGCGGCGTGGCCACGCGGCGGCCGTCCTCGCGACGGACGATGAACTTCTTGTCATGCAGGTGCTGCGTCACCGGCAGGTGACGCGACAGCCAGCTCACGGCCCGGTTGTCCCGCTGCTTCGCCGGGTCCTCGCGCAGCACGCGCCAGGCGGTGACCAGCAGGATGGCGCCGAAGACGTAGGACACCCAGGACCAGCGCTCCAGCGCGGCCGCCCCCACGAAGATGAAGAGCGCGCGGAAGATGAGCGCGCCGAAGATGCCCAGGAACAGCACCTGGTGCTGCGCGCGCACGGGGACCGACAGGCTCTGGAAGATGACGAGGAAGACGAAGGCATTGTCCAGGCTGAGGCTCTTCTCGATGAGCCACGCCGCCAGGTACTCCTGGCCCGCGTGAGGGCCGAGCACCGCCCACACCAGCCCGCCGAAAGCCAGGCCCGCGGTCACCCACACGCCCGTCCACATCCAGGCCGCCCGGCGGGACTCGCCGTGGTGGCCCCGGTGTCCGAGCAGGTCCACCACGAGCAGCGTCAACACCGCAGCCCAGAAGACGCCCCAGAGCCATGTGGGAATCGGGTGCATGGTCGTCGCCTGAACCTATGCATCCTCTCCTGCGGGGGGCCCGGTGTCCCGCAGACGAGCGTTGACCAATGGGGCAGGGCAGACACCCCCGGGCTGTCCGCTGTGGCCTTACCAACCCATACAGACAGACAAGGGCCTTTCCGCTCTCTTTGCGAGCATCCCTTCACGGGATGTGTCAGTTTCCGCGCGGGGCAGCCCATGAGGGGATGCCCTCATGACGAGCGTCGCGCGGGGGAGGGGCGCGGCGCGGCCAGGGACCAGGAGGAGTCGTAGCGATGAACAAGGTCATCTTCGCCTGTGTGCGGAACGCGGGTCGCTCGCAGATGGCGGCGGCGTTCTTCAACGTGCTGGCGGACCCGGACAAGGCGCGGGCCATCTCCGCGGGGACGCAGCCTGGCGAGCAGGTGCACCCGGAGGTGCTCGAGGCCATGCGCGACGCGGGCCTGGACCTGACGGGCGCCCGACCCCAGCGGCTCACGGACGAGCTGGCGAAGGACGCGCATTGGCTCATCACGCTGGGCTGTGGCGAGGCCTGCCCGAGCGTGCCGGGGCTCAAGCGCGAGGACTGGCCGCTGGATGACCCCCAGGGCAAGTCGGAGGTGCTGGTGCACCGCATCCGCGACGAGGTGGCCGCCCGCGTGGTGGGGCTGCTGGAGCGCGAGGGGTGGCTGAAGGCCGGTCAGCCGGGGACGTAGGCCGGCCAGGTGGCGCGGGCGACCGCTCGCCCGCTCCGAAGCCCGGCGTGCACGGGCAGGACGCATCCTGCGGACGTCTTCAGCCGACGTCCGTCCGGGGTGCGCCGTCATGTCATCGTCCTTGCCTGCTGTTCCCACGACCGCCAGGAGCGCCGCTCCCGTGGAGCCCGTCGTCCGGCCCCGGGTGAAGCCCTTCGCGCCCCGGCGCACGCTCGGCGTGGCCCTGGCAGTGGGCGTGCTCGCGGAGGTGCTCCTGGGGCGGGAGCACTGGGGTGTGTCGTTCCCGTTGGTGGTGCTGGCGCTGGTGGGCGCGCTGCTCGGGGTGGGGGGCCGCGAGGGCTGGCAGCGCGCCGCGCCGAACACGTGGCTCCTGACGCCGCTGCTGGTGGTCGCGGGCTTCATGGCGGTGCGCGACAGTCCGTGGCTCCAGCTGTTGAACCTGCTGACGGTGGGGGCGCTGTTGGCGCTGGTGGCGCACTTCTGGGCCGCAGGCCGCGTGGAGCGGCTGGCGTTGGGGGACTACCCCGGCGTGGTGGTGTCCACGGTGTTCCGCAGCCTGGTGCAGCCGCCCGCGATGGTGCGCGAGGCGGTGGACCTGCGCGGAGCGATGGCGAGGGCGCCCGGGGTCTTCCCGCTGCTGCGCGGGTTGGTGCTGACGCTGCCGGTGGTGGGGGTGTTCCTGCTGCTGCTCGGGTCGGCGGACGCGGCGTTCGCCTCCGCGCTGGAGCGGGTGATGGCGCTGGAGGTGGGGACAGTGCTGGAGGAGGGGGTGGGGCGGGTGTCGGGCGTGCTGTTCTCGGCGAGCGTCACGGCGGCGCTGGTGGGGCACGCGCTGCGGCGCCGGACGAGGAGGGAGCCAGGCGAGGAGGAGGTGGGCGAGGGGCGGGCGTGGCTGGGGCTCACCGAGGCACTGACGCTGCTCATCGCGGTGGATGTGTTGTTCCTGGTGTTCGTGCGCTTCCAGGTGGCGTACCTCTTCGTGGGGGACGCGGTGGCGCCGGCGCCGGGGTACTCGTATGCGGAGTACGCGCGCCGGGGCTTCTTCGAGCTGCTGCTCGTGTCGATGCTGACCTTGTGCCTCATCATGGGGCTGGCGCGGTGGACGGTGCGCGGGACGGCGAAGGCGAAGGTGGCCTTCCAGGTGGCGGCGAGCGTGATGACGGTGCTGACGGTGGCCATCCTCGCCTCGGCGATGAAGCGGCTGGGGATGTACGAGGATGCCTTCGGGTACACGCGGCTGCGGGTGTTCACGCACGTGTTCATGGTGTTCCTGGGCGGGGTGCTCGCGTGGCGCGGCGTGACGCTGTGGTGGCGGCCGGAGCGCTTCGCGGTGGGGGCCTTCGCCGCGGCGCTGGGGGCGGTGGTGACGGTGAATGTCATCAACCCGGACGCGCTCATCGTCCGGCACAACCTGGCGCGGGAGCTGGCGCAAGGGGCGGGCGAGGCGAGCGTGGACGTGGGGTATCTGCACGAGCTCTCGCTGGACGCGGTTCCGGAGCTGGTGCGGGGGCTGTCGTCGACGAGGCTGCTGAGCGACGAGTTCCGGGCCCGGGCGTGCGAGGACGTGTCCTGGCCGGAGTGGAGCCTGGCGCGGTGGCGTGCGTGTCGGGCGCTGCGCGTGTGGGCGCCGGCGCCGGTCAGCGCAGGTGGTAGTTGAAGGGCAGCTCCACGGTGACGCGGGGGCCGAGCGCGGACGGAGGCGGCGGGAAGGGGGCCGCCTCGCGCACGGCGGCCATCGCGGCGTCGCAGAGGACGTAGTGGGGGCAGCGGCCGACGATGGAGAGGGCGAGGAGCTGGCCTCGGGCGCCGACGGTGATGCGCAGCGCGAAGCGGCCCTCGATGCCGGCCATGGCGGCCTGGTGCGGGTAGCGCACGTTCTCGAAGCGGTCGCGGAACATCACCTCGAAGTAGTCCTCCTCCCAGGCGGCGCGCTGCTCGGCGGTGGGCGGGGGAGGGGTGACGGGCAGCAGGCCCGCGCTGCTCGCGACGAGCACGCTGTTCACCATGCCGCCGATGATGCCCCCGGCGACGCCCCCGGAGACGCCCCCGGGTGTGGCGGCGGCGACGGTGTCGAGCGCGGCGACCTGGGGCCGGGCCACGGGCGGGTCGATGACGGGCGGTGTCTCGGGCCGTGGGTGCTGGGGTCGAGAGAGGGTGGGCTTGGGGAAGGGTCGGGCGCGCCGGGCGGTGGCGAGGCGCGGAGCGGAGGGCGTGGTGGCGGCGGGGGCGGGCGGGGGCGGAGGTGGCGCGGCGAGCAGGCGCAGGACGAGGGTGTCCTCGTCCTTCGTGGTGAGCGTGGGGGTGCGCGTGGAGCCGTGCCAGATGCTGTCGAGGCCGACGAGGAGGAGGGCGTGGAGGGCCACCACGAGGGGGGCCACCCAGAAGGTGCGCGTGGTGTCGGCGGTGCTTCGCGAGCGGGCGTCGACGACGGAGGCGAAGAGCCTCGTGTCGGCGGCGTCGTCCTTTGGACTTGCGTCCGGCATGTCCATTCCCCCTTCCCTCACGCGGTAGACCGGAGTCTAGCGAAGGGCCCCATCCATCCGACACCGTGTTAGTGGCGAGCCCCTCGTTCGTGAAGGGAAGCTGCCCTCGGAGGCGAGGGGGCGATATCCTCCGCACGCGCTGGCGGCCCCCGGGGCCATGTGCCCGGTGCGCCGCTGCGGGCGAGCGCGGAGCTCGCGTTGCCTCAGCTTCCAGCGGACGCGCGCCACGCTTCGACGAGCCCCTTCCCATCGTCACCGTATCGCACGGTGTAGACCTCACGCCGGAGCGCGCCCGACGTCTCGCGCGAGTGGTGGACGATGAGCGGCGCCACGGGGAGCCCTGGAATCGCCTCGCGCAGCTTCTCGAGCACCCCCTCCGGGCTCGCCGCCTCGAGCACGAACGCGGTGGCGTGTCCGGTGAGCGCGCAGTTGAGCAGCAGCTCCAGGTCCTTCACCGTCCGCGCCTCGTCCGCCAGCACCACATCCGGGTCCTGCCGCAGTAACGCGCGCAGCACCTGCGCGAGCGGCATCGACTCCCCCACGCGCGCCGTCCCCAGCCGCGCATCCGCCGACCTCGGCTGCTCCAGCGCGGCGAGCACATTCGTGAAGTCCGGCAGCACCTCCATCACCGCGTGCAGTGACGTGCTGCGCCCCGTGCCCTTCTCTCCCGAGAACACCACGGGCGTCCCCTGGAACAGCGAGTCCAGCCGCAGGAACCGCTCCGAGAGATACACCGCCTCCTCGCGTCCCAGGCTCAGCGTGGAGAACGCCGGCTGGTCCGCGCGCAGCTGCCGGCTTCGCGCATGGGCGACGATGCTCGGCGCCACCTCGCTGTCCGCGAACGTCACCCAGAACAGGACCTCCGGGTCCGTCTCCACGTCGAACGGAGATGTCACCGTGCCGCGCGCGGGACGCGCCGTGTCCCGCCCCCGCTTCGACAGCTCCGCGATGGCCCGCGCCAGCGGCGCATGCAGCTGCCGCGCGAACGGCTGACGCACGGGCTTGCGCTGCTGCCCGAGCAACCCCTCATGCCCAGGCGCGTCCGCGACCGGGAGGAAGAACGACGCGCCGGCCTCATCCGTCTCCGCGTCCGCCCACACCGAGAACACCAACGTCCCCGTGCGCGCAGCCAGGGAGAACAGCGCCGACGCGGCCTCGGCGGGGGACTCGGGCCAGGCCGCGGGCTCGGGGACGGCGAGGCCCTCGGCGGTGAAGCCCGCGTGCAGACCGGAGAGCAGCTCGACGAAGGAGGTGGCGGGGTTGCTCAAGGACGCTCCTGGGTGGGCAGCGATGATGACACGGGCGAGGGTGACGAGGGGACGGCCCCGGGTTACGAAGGGACATGAGCCAGGACTGGAACGCCACCAACGCCCCCACGACGCAGTTCGACGCAGGGCCGCAGCACCAACTGCTGCACCGGATGACGGGCGACTGGGAAGGCCCCACGCGTACCTGGTTCGACCCCACCGCCACGCCCGAGGAGTCCCGCACGCACGCGCGCATCGAACCGCTGCTCGGCGGCCGCTTCGTCCGCGTCGACTACCACTCCACCGCCATGGGCAAGCCGCACGCGGGCCAGCTCATCCTCGGCTTCGACAAGACCGAGGAGCACTTCACCGCGGCCTGGGTGGACAGCTTCCACATGAGCGCCAACATGATGCTCTCCACCGGCGCGCCCCGGGAGGACGGCCACGTGTCCGTGCTCGGCGGCTACACCGCGAGCATGTGCGACGAGCAGGGCGTCACCCAGAAGCAGCAGTGGGGCTGGCGCACCGTGATTCACCAGCCCGACGCGGACACCCTCGTCCTCCAGTCCTTCAACATCTGGCCCGAGGGCCGCGAGGACCGCGCGGTGGAGACCCGCCTGACGCGCCGCCGTCAAGCCTAGCGCCCCCAGCCCCGGGAGCGTCGACGCCCGACACTCGGGGGAACAGACGTGCCCACGCGGGCGCGAGGGCATGGGATAACGAAGGGGGACGGGTGCCCGTGATGGGAGGGACGCGTGGGCCGGAAGGCCCGCGGGTTCCGGGAGAGGACGTGCATGAAGCTGGATGACCTGGTGCTGGCGTTGACCGTGTCGCTGCTCCGCGTGGAGAAGGAGCGGTGGCTGGACGTCCTGACCCGCCTGGAGACGGAGCTGGGCTCGGGGTGGACGCTGCGGCTGTTGGAGGTCCCAGGCACGTACTCGGTGGGCGCCCGCACCAGGGAGGGACGCGAGCTGCCGCTGGAGGCGTGGCGCGAGGTGCTCGACGGCGAGGAGCTGGTGAGCGTGCGCGCCATGGACCTGGGCGGCATGGGCCCCGGGGAGATGCCGGACCACGTGGCCGCGGCCTTCGTCAACTCGGAGGCGCTGGTGCTCGACGTGCGCACCCAGCGCGGCAACAACCTGTACCAGCTGGAGGTCGTCTTCAGCAGCGCGTCGCTCATCACCCCGCGGCAGTTCGTGGACTTCGCGCGCGCCCAGCCCCACCCCGAGAAGGTCCTGGAGGCGCTCTCACGCGTCATCACGGACTCCAATCTATTGAACCAGCGCCCCGCCGTCGCTCCGTCCCAGGTGGCCGACTACCTGGCCTCGCGCGAGGGCTCCGCGCTGTTCGACCTGCTCGGCGGAGACCTGCTCAAGGAGCTGCAGTCCGCCGTGCTCCGCGGCGGCGCGCAGGTGGTGCTCACCGAGGCGTTCCAGCCGTTCTTCCGCACGCTGGACCCGGACGACTTCGAGCGCGGCCTGCTGCCCCCGGAGCGCCTGTCGGAGTTCGTGCCCTCCGACGAGCGCGTGTACCTGGCCAGCCCCGACGCCGCGAAGGACTTCGCGACGCTGACGGACGCGCAGCCCTTCGCGGAGCAGGTCTGGGCGCGCGCGGCGGAGAACCTCAACCGCTTCCTGCCGGAGGGCGAGTCCCCCCACACCGGCGAGTCCCTGCGCGTGCTCCTGCGCGAGGGCCCCGAGGAGAAGACGCAGGGCATCCCCATGGGCAACCTCATGGAGGAGCTCCAGATGACGTGCAAGGCGCGCGGCGCGGAGCTCCTCATCCCGGACGGCTTGCGCGAGCGCGTCAAGTCCATGGGCCCCACGAAGGAGGAGCGCGCCCGGGACCCGGGGATGATTCCGGAGCGCGAGCGGCTGCGGCTGGCACCCAATGACGCCCGCTACCAGATGTATCTCTTCAACGCGCTGAAGGTGGCGCGCTCGCCGCTGCTGTCGCCGCGCGCGACGACGGACACCCGCGCGGAGCTGCTGTCGAGCCTGAGGGACACCGAGGAGTTCGCCGCGCGCAAGGGCTCACCCTTCGCGGAGGCGTTCCGGCTGGCGCGCTTCGTCCTGGAGAACACCGGCTTCCAGCTGCGCGACGCCACGCCCGAGCGGCTGGCCGCCGTGCGCGAGGCGCTGCGAGCCGAGGGCCTGGGCGAGCGCGCGTGGGACGTGTTCGAGCGCCGCTTCTCCCTGGTGACGCTGTTCCAGGTGTTCCCCTCGTCGGAGGAGCGCCTGCGGGGACTCTTCGCGTGCTCGCTGGCGGACGTGTTCGGCGGCATGGGCTCGTGGAACGACGAGTTCTTCGAGTCCGACGAGGACCAGGCCTGGTACGAGCGCGTCACGCAGCGGCTGTTCCGCGCGCTGCGCGAGTTCTTCGTGACGATGGTGAACGCGCGCTGAAGCGCTCAGTCGTCGCGGTGGACCGTCTTGGGGGAGAAGGCGGGCAGGCAGATGGCGACGTACTCGGCGCCCTCGGCCTCCGGGGTGCTGTAGCGCACCCACTCGCCGGGCTCGCAGATGACGGCCTGTCCGCCGCGCACGTCGAGCACGCCGCCCTTGTGCTCCACGCGCAGCACGCCCGCGAGCACCAGGGTGATTTCCTTGAACTCGGGCCGCTGCCCCGGCTCCTCCCACCCACCGGGGCTGTTCATGTGAGCCACGCTGACGTCACCCGTGCGCGTGGTGGCCTTGCCCACGAACTCGTGGATGAGCTTCGGCTTGTTGCCCACGGCTGTCACGCGCAACGGGGCGGGAATCAGGGTTGGCATCGAGCGCTCCGGGTCGGGGTTCTCGGCGAAGGCCGCACACTACCGCACGCGGCGCGCCTCACCCACCTCTTCGCTCTCGCCCAACAGCCCCCACACGTCGAGTCCAATCTGGGCCGGCGGCCGGTAGTCCGCGAGCCGGGGCATGGGACTGGGCTGTCCGGGCTCGCCCATCATGTCCGCGAACTCCAGCCAGCGCCCGTCCGGCGCGGTGACGCGCAGGATGTAGTCCCACTCGAAGGCGTCGCTGAAGATGACGAAGCACCATCCGTTCGAGCACACGAAGGGCACGCCCCCGCTGGGCGCCTCCTCCGCGCGCAGGCGCTGCGCGGTCGGGATGGTGACCTCCTCCTTCTCCAGCGCGTACAGCACGGCGAGCACCTCGTCCTCGGTGAGCTTGTGCTCGCTCGGGTGCTCCTGGAACTCCAGCCGGTTGCCGAACGGGTCCTCGCCGTGGAAGCGCCGCACGTCGGGCACCTCGTGGCTCCACTTCACCGGCGCCTTCGCCTGGGACAGGCGCTCGGCCAGCAGGTCCAGGGTGAGCACGCGGAAGGCCGGGTGCGCCTTCTTCGCGGGGACGAAGGGCTCCTCCACGCCCAGGTGCAACCCGCGCCCGTCCGGGAGCTCGAACCAGAGGCCGCCGCGTTTCGCGAGTTCTGGCGGTTTGGGAATCTCTCTCAGTCCCAACAGCTCGCCGTAGAAGGCGCGGGCGCGAGGCTCACCGCCCGGGGGCATGGCGAGTTGGATGTGATCAAGCCCTTGAATCATCGCGTCGCTCCCCCTGTCGAGGGGCATGAGTCTGCCTGGACTCCGGGTGCGGCAGAAGGCCCTCGTCGGCGCCTGCGCGCGTGGTTGCCTGCCCGCGCCCATGACGCGCATCGACGGAAATCCGCGAGGTTCCGCCCCTATTGACGATTGGCAGGCGACTTGAAATGGAAGGTGGAGGGGGCGCAGTCTGCCCGTCACCGACACCTCTGTCGGGCCCATTTCCTATCAAGGACGCGTGATGCTTCCCGTCATCCTCGCCCTGCTCTTGTCGCAGACGCCGCCCGCCGCCAACCCGCGCCAGCAAGGTGTGCCCATCGGCAAGGGCAAGACGCTGCCGACGGTGCGCCTGAGCGCGCCCTCCGGCGGCTGGACGGTGGACCGCATGATGCTCATCGAGGGCACGGTGAGCGACGCCACCATCGACCCCGTCGTCGTGTCCATCAACGGCGACCGCTACCTGATGCGCACGTTCAACGGGCGCTTCAGCCGCAGCTTCCCCGCTGCGAGCGGGAAGAACGTCGTCACGGTGATGGCCACGAACCAGGCGGGCACCGCGCGCGCTCAGGCGACCAGCTACGCGCAGGTCCCGCCCGTGCCCTTCAAGGTCATCCTGACCAGTGACACGGATGGCGTGTACACGGACCTGCACGTCTACGAGCCCACGGACTCGAGCGTGAAGGACGGCCAGCTGACCATCTCGTCCATGGCGCACGTGTACTGGGCGGACACGGCGAGCCCGTCGGGTGGCACGTTCTATCTGAACTCGCAGGGCGGTGACTTCGACCAGCCCGCGTACGGCCCGTACCTCTACATCCACCGCGCGCCGCCCAAGGGCGTGTACCTGGTGGCGACGAACTACTGGCCCAGCGGCGACAAGGCGCACACCGTGGCGACGCTGAACCTGTCGCTGTTCGAGGGCACGCCGCAGGAGGTGCGCCGCATGGTGCGAATCCCCCTGGCGACGCCGGGCACCACGCGCGTGCTCGCGTGGGTGAACGTGCTCGGCGACGGACAGGCGGAGGTCTACGTGCCGTCGGCGGACCCCAAGCCCACGCGCGCCGGCTGGCCGAAGAACCTGGCCGAGGCGCTCAAGGAGCTCCAGTCGAACGGCGACAGCGGCGGCGGCGAGGGCGACTACTGACGCGTCCGTGTGACGCGCTCCGGTCCTCCGTCATGCTCGCCCTGCCTCTCATCCTGCTCGTGAGTTCCTCCGCGCCCGTGTCCCTCGGGGCGCCGAGGGATGTGTCCGCGCTCGCGCCGCAGGCGGGCTCCGCGTCGCACGCGGCACCGTGGGAAGCGGCCGCGCTCGTGGCGCACGCGGCACCGCGAGAGGGCTTTGCGTCGCATGCGACGTTGAGGGATGCCTCTGCGCCGCTCGTGGCGTATGCCGCGCCGCAGGCGGGCTCCACGCCCGCGGCCACCTCGGGGACGCAGGCCGTGCTGGTCCCAGCGCCCGAGTCGCGCGACGTGCTGTTGCGCCGGCAGGTGGCGCAGGTGGCGCTCGCGCAGGTGCGCAAGCAGGACCCCGCGTGGCATCCGGACCAGCGTGACTGCGCGGGCCTCATCCGCTTCGCCGTGCGCACCGCGTACAAGCGCATCGCCCCCGCGCGGCTGGAGACGCCGCTGTGGACCGACGCGCGCGGCACGCCCACCGACTTCGCGGACGCGGAGACGCTGGTGCGCCGCAACATGGTGCTGCTGGGCCGCGACGACGCCACGCGCGAGTCGCTGCGCACCGGCGACGTGCTCGCGTTCCTCCACGAGCATGACTCAGGCCCCGTCTTCCATCTCATGCTGGTGGTGCGCCCCGAGGACCGGGCCCACGCGCCAGCGCGTGTCGTCTACCACCCGGGGGAGAAGGGCGCCCAGGTGCGCACCGGGCTCCTCCACAATCTCGCCGACGAGGCGCCGCGCGAGTGGCGCCCCGTGCCCTCCAACAACGCCTTCGTCGGCTATTTCCGTCTCAAGGAGTGGATGCCATGACGTCTGTGTCGAGCCCGCCTCCGGGCACGCCGCCGCCCCCGGCGAGCCCTCCGCCCCGCTCGGGCCCTCCCAAGGGAGTGCTCATCGGCGCGGGTGTGGTCGTCGTCGGCGCGCTGGTCGCCGGCGCGTTCCTGATGGGCCGTCGCACCGGTTCCACCGGCGGCGACGGCACGCCCCACACGCCCCTCATCACCGGCGCGAGCGCCAACGGCTCCGTGCCGCCTCCCGAGGTGGACGGCCTGCCGGAGCCCACCACGGCCGACATGGAGGTGCCCGGCTCGGGCGCGCCCCCGGCCGTGTGGCTGGACGTGCACCACCCGGCCAGGGTGCGTGACGCGCTGGCGCGCAACGCGTGGCTGCGCTCGCAGCTCTCCCAGCCCCTGGGCCAGGGCTTCGTCGGAGGCTGGGCCGCGTTCTTCGGCTCCACCGGCGAGGACCTCAAGGCCGACTTCAAGGGCGCGGTGCTGGACCTGATGCTCGGCAAGCTCGGCGACACGCCCTTCCGCGTGACGTGGTTCGCCGGTGACGCGCGCGCGAGCACGCCCGCCTTCATCGTCCCCGGCTCGCGGACCTCCATGGTCTCCGCCTACGACGTGCTGGACTCGGTGGCGAGCCGCGGCACGCTGACGGCGAAGACGTGCCCGGGCGGCACGCCCGCGCCGAAGGCGGACGGCGTGGAGCTCAAGCGCTGGCTGGTGGCGGAGCAGACGCTGTGGGCGGCCAAGGTCGCCGACCGGGTCGTCTTCGCGCGCCACCCGGTGGCGGTGCTCCAGGGCCTGTGCGCGGACCTTCCGAAGCTCGAGGCCAGCGACGGCGTGGACGTGGAGCTGGGCTTCCAGCCGCAGACCTTCGGCCGTGACGCGCACCTCTTCACCCACGTGCTGGGGCTGTCCGAGGACACGCGCCTGCAGTTCGGCGTGGAGGGCGACCGGCTGGTGGGCCGTGGCATCGCGGGAGCGCTGATGGAGGGCACCGCGCGCCTGGACACGGCGCCCCTGTCCGACGAGCTGCTGAAGCTGGTGCCCGAGGAGACGCCGGTGCTGCTGGCCATGCAGCTGAAGCTGCCCGAGACGCTGACGGCCGAGTCGCTCAAGGCGTTCTGGGCGTCCGGAGGCGAGGGGCCCACGCGCACGCGCCAGGTGGCGGTGACGTGGACGCCGCGGGGCGACGCGTCGCTGCCGCAGGAGGTGGCGGTGCTGTGGGGCCGCGCGGAGGACGCGCCGGCGCTGGAGGCCATCTTCACCGGCGGCAGCCACACCGTGCAGCGGGCCACCCTGTGCAATCACGTGGTGCTCGCGTCGAGCGAGTCGGAGATGAACACGCTGCGCATGTCGTGCTCGGGCAACAAGCCCAGCATGCTCGCGGCGGCGGGGCCGGTGGTTGCGGGGCTGCGTGAGCCCACCTCGCTGTCCTTCGGGGTGAACCTGGGACGGCTGTTCGGCGGGCTCACCATGGACGGGTACCTGTCCGAGTCCCGCGTGGGGCGTGGCGCGCCGATGCAGAAGGCGACGCCCCCTGAAATCGAAGCGGCGCGGCGCGACCTGGAGTCGCTGCCGTACCTGGGCCTGCGCGGCACCGTGCGCGGCGATTCGTTGGTTCCTGGAGGTTTCGGGTCATGAGGATGGTAGCTCGACTCGCGGTACTGGCGGCGGTGGCGCTGTCCGGCGTGGCGATGGCCAAGCCGCTCTACATCACCGTGCCGCGCGCCTATGGCAGCGGAGAGCCGGTGGCGGTGGACGTGGCCTTCGAGGACAAGGGGCCCGTGGAGCTGCGCGTGCTCAAGCCGGACAACCTGGACGCGTTCATCCGCGCCCAGGGGGATTTGCGGCGCGCGTACCAGACGCCGCCGACGATGAACAACCCGGGCCGCGCGCTCAGCCGCGGCGTCAACGCGGTGACGCTGCCGGGGCACTGGCTGCTCAACTCGCTCAACGTGGGCTTCCGCGACACGGTGAACGACGCGCTGCCCGAGGCCGCGGACGTGCCGGGCTCCAGCGAGCCGCTGGCCAAGGTGTCCGAGGGTCCCAAGAAGCTGGTGGGTGTGCCGCCGGGCTTCACCGTGACGCGCAGCCAGTGGCTCAACCTGGACCTGGGCGGCGCCGAGCGCGACTTCAACGTGCCGGGCTTCAGCTCGGGCGGGGGCTACGGCTTCCAGGAGCGCCGCGTGTTGCTGGCGCCGCTGCCCGCGGGCACCTACGTGCTCCAGCTGGTGCAGGGCCTCATCGAGGGCCAGGTGGTGCTGGTCGTCACGGACCTGACGGTGCAGCTGAAGCAGACGGACAATGAGGTGCTGGTGCGCGTGGCGGGCAAGGACCAGAAGCCCGCGGTGGGCGCGCAGGTGCAGGTGTTCCTGTCCAAGGGCAAGGGCCCCACGGGCAAGACGGACGCGAAGGGCGAGGTGCGGCTGGAGGTGACCGAGCCGCGCATCATCGCCACGGCGTCGGCGGGCGGGGACACGGCGATTGTCGACACGGACTTCTACTCGACGCTGGCGGTGACGCCGGACGTGTTCATCTACAGCGACCGTCCCATCTACAAGCCGGGCCACGAGGTGAAGTTCCGCGGCGTGGTGCGCCAGCCGGACACGTTCCTGGCGCGGCTGTTCACGCCGAAGAAGCGCGAGGTGACGGTGAAGCTCATCTCGCAGGAGGGCCGGGCCCTCACCACGCGCGCGTCGGTGGACGAGTTCGGCGCGTTCAACGGCACGCTCAAGGTTCCGGACGACCTGGGCACGGGCGTGCTGCGCGTGTCGGCGGAGCTGGACGGGCAGCCGCACCAGGGCGAGGCGCGCGTGCAGGACTACGTGAAGCCGACGTTCTACCTGGAGGCGGAGCCGGAGTCGGAGACGGTGGTGCCCGGCCAGGCGCTGCGCGTGAAGGTGCGCGCGCGTCGGTACGCGGGCGGCGTGCCCGACGGCGCGAAGTACGAGGTGTTCCTCTACCGCAGCCTGCTGGACGCGCCCGCGTGGGTGGATGACGCCGGCAAGGGCGGGCAGGGCAGCGACGTGACGTACGGCTCGGCGTCCAGCACCGAGGGCAAGCTGAGCGTGCCCGAGCGGCTGTACTCCTCCGTGGCCGAGCGCGGCGCGAGCGAGGACCCGTGGGCGAGCGCCACCGCGTTCAGCGCGGAGGGCGAGGCGCAGATTGAAGTGGCGGTCCCGGAGCTCAAGCCCGGTGAGGACCGGCTGCCGTACCGTTACTCGCTGACGGTGCGCGCGCGGGATGACCAGGAGACGTTCGCCAACTCGACGACGTCGTTCTTCCTGTCGAAGGTGGAGGTGCTGGGCACCGCGCGCTACTCGGACGCGGTGGTGTCCAAGGGCGGCGAGGCGACGCTGTCGGTGCGCGCCACCACGCTGTCGGGCAAGGCGTACGGCGTCACGCAGGGCGAGGTGGAGTTCGTGCTGCGCCGCGCCGACGGCTCGGAGAAGAGCCTGGGCAAGCGCTCGTTCACCACGGCGGCGGACGGCACGCACCGCGAGAAGGTGCCCACCTCGGACGTCGGCGCGGTGCTCTCGCGCGTGACGGTGAAGGACAAGCGCGGCGAGGTGTGGCAGGGCGAGGAGTCGCTGCTGGTCATCGGCTCGGCGGACGAGGCGGTGGCGCAGGTGCCCAACCTCACGCTGGCCTCGCTGTCGGGCACGCTGGAGCCGGGCGACACGGCGCGGCTGGTGGCGCTGATGCCGGATGGCTGGGGCGCGGGGGGGCGCGACGAGGGCCCGGTGTGGGTGACGCTCGCGGGGGCCACGCTCTTCGACACGCAGGTGGTGGCGCTCAAGGGCCGCACGCTGGTGCACAGCTTCAACGTGGAGAAGCGCTTCGGCGGCGCGGTGTACGCGTCCGTGGCGTACCCCACGTCGACGGGCCGCTGGGAGGAGCGCACGGTGGCGTTCCGGGTGATTCCGCGCGAGCGCACGCTCACCGTGGAGCTGCAGCCGCGCCGGGCCGAGGCCACGCCGCTGACGGAGCAGACCATCGACCTGCGCGTCACGGATTACGAGGGCAAGGGCGTGGTGGCCCAGCTCTCCGTGGGCGTGGTGGACAAGGCCGTCTACGCCATCCAGTCCGAGTTCCGTCCGCGCGTGCTGGACTTCTTCTACCCGCCGGCGCGCAACAACGTGTCCAACTTCTACTCGGCGGAGTTCCAGGGCTACGGCTACGGCGAGGCGCTGGCGCGCAAGATGGCGGGCCTGCCCGACCATGCCTTCGCGTCCATCAAGCCTCCGAACCGTCAGGCGAAGGACCTGGAGAAGGACACGGCGCACTGGGACCCATCGGTGGTGACGGACCGCGATGGCCGCGCCACGGTGCGCTTCACGCTGCCGTCCAACCAGACGCTGTGGGTGGTGACGGCGGTGGCGGCGGACACGTCCGGTCGCTTCGGTGAGAGCACCTCCGAGTTCGCCACGCGCGGCGGGCTGAACCTGTACGCGGCGCTGCCGCAGTTCCTGCGCGAGGGGGACGAGGCGCTCGCCTCCATCCGCCTGTCCGCGGGGGAGAAGTCGCCGGCCAGCCAGCTGCTCGACGTGAAGCTCGCGTCCGCGGGTGCGCTGAAGGCGGACCAGTCCCAGCACAAGGTGGAGCTGGCCAAGGGCGGCGAGAAGGTGGTGCCGCTGACGCTGCGCGCCTCGGCGACGGGCGACGCGCAGCTGCTGGTGGACGTGGCGGGCGCGAAGGACCCGCTCAAGGACCGCAAGCTGTTCCAGGTGGAGCCGGCGGCGGTGCGGGACGTGGTGAAGGTGAGCGCCTGGGGTGGCGGCGCGCTGGAGGTGCCCGCGGCGAAGGAGGCGACGCTCGCGAGCGTGGAGCTGGTGCTCCAGCCGTCCATCGTCGACGCGGCGCTGTCCAACGTGCGTGAGCTGCTCACGTACCCGTACGGGTGCCTGGAGCAGCTGGTGTCCACGACGGTGCCGAACGTGGCGGTGTACCAGGTGCTGCAGCAGGCGGGCGCGGTGGCGAAGCTGGACACCGACACGCAGGCGCTCTTGGCGGAGGCGCGCAGCCGCTCGGTGCAGGGCACCGCGCGCATCCTCAACCTGTCGGTGAAGGGCGGCGGCTTCACGTGGTTCGGTGGCTACGAGACGCCGAGCCTGCCGCTCACGCTCATCGCGCTGGACGGCCTGGCGTACGCGGCGGAGGCGGGGCTGGTGGAGCGCACGGATCCGCGGCTGGTGGAGAGCGCGCGCTGGCTGGAGGCGCAGCAGGACCTGTCGCCCGAGTACGACGCGACGCGCGCGTACGTGCTGGCGCGGCTGGACGGTCCGAAGCAGGCGGCGCGGGTGCGCGCGCTGGTGGAGTCCTCCGAGTCCGGGGAGCTCTACCCGCTGGCGCTGGCGGTGCTCGCGGCGGAGAAGGCGGGCGTCATCAAGGAGCCGGCGCTGCAGGCGCGCATCAACGCGCTGGTGAAGCGCAGCTCCGAGGGCTTCACCACGCTGGCCGCGTACAAGCCGGGCCAGCAGCTGGAGCAGTCGGAGGCGTTCTTCCGCTTCCCGCTGCGCCGGGTGGGCCTGACGGCCATCGCCGCGCACGCGGCCTCGTTCGGCACGCTGGACATCACCCGCGCGCGCCGCCGCATCCTGGAGATGCTGTCGGAGCCGGACCTGTCCACGTTCGACCGGAGCACGGCGCTCTTGCACTCGCTGTGGCTCCTGGAGCGTGACGCGAAGGCGTTCAAGGGCATGACGCCGCCGGAGGTGAAGGGCCTGAAGGGCGCGGTGAAGTTCTCGCCGCGCGGCATGGGCCTGGTCGCGACGCTGCCCGCGGGGACGCGGACGGTGGACGTGGGCGGCTTCGACGGCGTGGCGACGCTGCAGGCCACGACGCTCACGCCGCTGTCCGCGGTGCGCGAGCAGTCCGAGGGCATGTCGCTGCAGCGCGCCTACTACGTGCTGCGCGAGGGCGGGAAGGTGAAGCTGGGCGCGGGCGACACGGTGGCGCAGGGCGAGGAGGTCTACGTGGAGCTGACGATGGACGCTCGCGGCGGCAACAAGGTGCGCTCGGCGTACTACGTGGTGGAGGACGCGGTGCCCGCGGGCTTCGTGGCGCTGCAGGAGGACAAGGCGTTCCGCGGTCCTCCGCACTCGCTGCCCCTGGTGCCGGAGGCGCTCAAGCGCCGGGTGCTGAGCCCGGAGCGCGCGACGTTCTTCTTCGAGGAGCCGGCGTGGTGGAGCGACAGCCCGCGCACGGTGGGCTACGTGCTGCGCGCGCAGTTCCCCGGCACGTTCTCCGCGCCGCCCGCGCGCATCGAGGACATGTACGCCGCGAGCATCCGGGGCCGCACGGCCGCGGACTCGCTGAAGGTGGTCCCGTCGAAGAAGGGCACGGGAGACCTGTAGTCGATGGGGTGGGCTTCCATGGTGGCCGTGTTGCTGGCGGCCACCCCCACCTTCGTCACGCGAGGTGACGTGACGCCCGAGTCGGAGCTTCGCCGCGAGGCGGAGGCCGGCTGGGCGTCGCTGGAGGCGGTGTATTCCGCGGAGGCGGGTGGGGCGCCGACGAAGGCCCCGGTCTCCATCCTCCTCCAGCGAGGCGCGGCCCTGTCCCCCGAGCGCAACGCGCAGGGTCGGCCGGGGCTCGTCGAGCTGCGGCAGAACACGCCCGGCGTGTTGGATGAGCGGCTGCGCGTGGCGCTGCGGCACGAGCTGGCGCACCAACTGCTGTGGTGGGCGTGTCCGCAGTCGAGCGAGGACCGGCTGTTCCACGAGGCCTTCGCGGTGGCCGTGAGCGGTGAGCTGCCGGCGTGGCGCGAGGGCGGCTATCAGTCCCTGTCCCGCGCGGCGTCGGAGCTGGCGTCGTCGCCGGCGGTGGACTCGACGCGGGCGCGGCGGGCGCTGGCGCGGCTGCTCAGTGAGTCGGTGGGGTTCCCCAAGGCGCTGTCGCGCCGGCTGCGTCAGTGTCACGACGGCGCGCGGTGGGTGGTGCCGCTGTCCATCGACGAGCTGGCGGAGGTGGAGGTGCGCGCCGCGGGGCCGGCCACGGTGGTGGTGAGCCGGCACTCGGGTGAGGTGCTGTTGTCGGAGGGCGAGGCGCGGCGCGCGCTGCCGTATGGCTCGGTGCTCAAGCCCTTCGTGTACGCGGCGGGCGTGGGGCACCCGGTGCTGGCGCCGCGCGTGGACGTGCAGGAGTGGAGCTGCGGGCCCGGGCTGCCGGCGAAGGTGGACGCGCGCACGGCGCTCTTGCGCTCGTGCAACGGGTACTTCCTGGACTGGGAGGCGGCGGGCTCGGCGCCCAGGGCCTTTGGTGCCTGGGGCCCGGTGTTGTCGGCGCTGGGGCTGACGGGGACGCCCGCGGACATGGCGGACATGGTGGGGCTGCGCTCGACGCTGTCGCTGTCGCCGTGGGGCGTGGCGCAGGCGTATCGGCTGCTGGCGGAGGCGCGGCCGGACGTGCTGGCGCTGCTCGCGGACAACGCGGACCGGGGGACGCTGGCGGAGCTGCCCGCGTCGAAGGCACTGTCGGGCGTGTCGACGAAGACGGGGACGGTGCGGGACGCGGCGAGTCGTCCGCAGTACGGCTGGATTGCCGCGGTGGACGGGGACCTGGTGGTGGTGGCGGTGCGGCCGGGGAAGATGCCTCGGCAGTTCGCGGAGGAGATTCCGGCGGCGCTGGCGCGCGCGCGCAAGCAGGCGGGAGTGGAGGCGGCGCGGGTGCAGGTGTTGGGCCTGGTGCCCGCGCGGGAGGTGGAGGCGCGGTGTCCGGGCGTGGGGTTCTCGGTGGACGGTGGAATGCCGAAGCCCTCTCCAGTGGAGTGGACGCGGCTGGAGACGTTGACGACGAAGGGCGCGGCGGTGTGCCTGGGCGCGCCGTGGCGCGTGCGCTTCCCGAAGGGGCCGGAGGAGGGGCGCGACTACGCGGGCGTGTTCACCTGGTCGCCCCCGCCGGCGTACCGGCCGCCCGAGGGTGTGCCCACGTCACCGAGCGCGATGAAGGCCCGGCGGGGCTCGGACTTCGTGTTCCGCACCACGCGGCTGCAGTACACGGCGGGCGTGGTGGCGGCGGAGGACGTGACGCTGAAGGGCGAGCCGCGCGTGGCGCTGGCGCGTGTGGTGGCACACAACGAGCGACACAGCCGACACCCGGGCCGCGCGGTCTGCGACACGACGCACTGTCAGGCCTTCCGGGGCACGGTGCGCGTGCAGCGCGATGACGCGAAGGCGCTGGGGATGCCCGCGCTGAAGTGGAAGGAGTGGCTGCTCTTCTCGCAGGGCGGCGAGGAGCCGTGGAGACAGGAGCGTCCGCGTGGCGAGGTGGAGCGGCTGCTCGGGCGCGGGCTGGTGTCGCTGCGCTTCGAGGCGGGTCGGGTGAACTACCTGCTCACCGAGCGCGATGGGACGGCGACGTACGAGGAGGGGCGCTCGCTGCCGTGTGAGCTGTTGCGCTCGGGGTTGAAGCTGCCGTCATGTCCACGCACGGCCTCGTTCAACGGGAGCGTGCTGGTGTTCGAGGGACGCGGACGGGGACATGGCGAGGGGCTGGACGTGGAGGCGGCGAAGGCGAGCGGCCTGCGCAGCGATGCGATTCTCGAGGCGGCCTATGGGAAGAAGCGCCCGGCGCCTCGCGACGTAGATGGGGAGTAGGAATGGATGCGAAGACGTTGGACGGGATGGGTCGGGAAGTGTCCTTCGAAGAGCTCGCTGAGCGCTTCAAGGGCCACGACATGCGGGACTGGCTGCTGGAGAACCGCACGCTGGTGAGCGAGGAGCCCAGGCCTCGGCTCCTCGAGGGCGGCCTCCACGTGGACCACGACCTGACGACGGGGGATGGGCCGTGGGTGCTGGTCATCGACGGTGACCTGGTGACGACCGGTGACCTCGTCTGCACGACGGACGACTACGCGGTCAGCACGTTGTTCATCACGGGCCAGCTCCAGGCCCGCAACATCCGCTTCGAGAGCAGCGCGCGCGTGTCGGTGGACGGTGACGTCGTGGCGTCCGGAGTCATCGTCGGCACGGGGGGTGACTCGGAAGCGAGCCTGGGCACGAGCAGCACGCTCACCGCGAGGGCCGTGGTGCTCGACTCGAACACGGCCATCTGGGCCAAGGCCGGCAAGCCTCGCTCGGTGCCCGAGGCCTACCGCGCGCTCATCGTGGGAGGCAAGGGCTGGCAGTCCTTCACACCGGACGTCGACGTCGGCGACCCGTCGCATCACCCGCAGACCTTCGTCCCCGAGGTCATCCGGGGCGGGGTCCTGGATGCGTACAAGACCTGGTCCCATGTGCGGACGGGCGGCGGCCCGTTCCTCCCCGAGGTCGAACAGGCGCTGAGGCATAAGAAGGGTCTCTGACCTCAGGCCGCGGATTGGAGGCCCGGCGACTTCGGAAACACGAGCGTCGCGCGGGTGCCCTTCTCGGCGGCGTGCTGGAACGACAGCGTGCCGCCGTGCGCCTCGACGATGCGGCGCACCAGCGTGAGCCCCAGCCCGACGCCGCCTGTCTCCCGCGCGCGGCTGCGGTCCGTGCGGAAGAAGGGCGTGGTGAGCTGAGGCAGGTCCGTGGCGCTCACGCCGATGCCCCGGTCCTCGACCTCCATCCGCACCGTGTCCCCGTCCTCGGCGGCCCGCAGCGTCACGGCGCTCCCCGGCTCCGAGTACTTGCGCGCGTTGTCGAGCAGGTTGTGGAGCGCGCGTCGCACCAGCACCGGGTCCACCTCCAGCGTGGGCAGCGTCTCGGGCAGCTCCAGCGCGAGCGGGCACTCGGGCGCGGTGCGCTGGAAGCGCTCGGCGGTGTCCCTCAGGAAGTCCGGCAGGGACACGCTCACCCGCTGGACGCGCGGCCCGGGCTGTCCCGCCTGGTTCGTCTCCAGGTCCAGCCGCGCCATCTGCATCACCCCGTCGACCAGCTGCTGGAGCTCGCCGATGTCCCGACGCAGCTCCGGGAGTCGGGTCGCCAGCTCCTCGGGCTGACCGTCCTCGACCAGGTCCAGCGTCACGCCCAGGCGTGCCAGGGGCGTGCGCAGCTCGTGGGAGACGTTGGCCATCAGCTCCTTCTGTCCCCGGATGAGGGCCTCCTTGCGCGCCGCCATCTCATCGAAGGCGTGGCCCAGCATCGCCACCTCGTTGCGTCCCTTCAGGTTCGCGCGCGCGGACAGTCGACCCTGGCCGAACTCGCCCACCACCTTCGTCAGCCGCTCCAGCGGAGACGCGATGGCGCGCGCGAGCGGAATCGACAGCAGCGCGAGCACCAGCAGGACGACGGTCACCACGAGCCCGAGGAACATGTAGCTGCGCCGGGTCGCGGAGGCCTCGCGGAGCATGTAGCCATCCAACGTGGAGCCTCGCCACGTGAGCGTCACCCAGAACAGGGTCCCCTCGCGTGTAATCCAGCTGTAGCCCAGCCGGATGGTCTGCCACTCGGTTTCATCGAGCATGCGCGGGGGAGGATTCGCCGTGCTCCGCCGCAACCGCCCCTGGACGTCGAACAGGGTGATGTGGTGCCCATGCTCCGCGACGATGGACTGCATCAGCGGCTGGAGCTCGGGAGCATCCGTCGGCGCGAGCTTCACCACCTGCTCCAGCTTGTGGTCCAGCTCCTTGATGCGTCCGCCGCCCTGGGCCTCGATGGCCTCGGCGACGATGGCCAGGGCGATGACGGAGCCCCCCAGCATCAGCAGGCCATACAGGTAGATGCGCCAGAACATCCGGCGCGGGCGCAGCTGCTCGGAGAGCTTCATGACTCCTCACCCTGCTCCAGCACGTACCCCACGCCGCGCACCGTCTTGAGCATGCGCGGGTTGCGCGCGTCGTCCCCCAGCTTCTGGCGCAGCCGGGACACGTGCACGTCGATGGCCCGGTCCACGGGGCCGTCAGGGTCGCCGCCCTTCGCCAGCTCCAGCAGCTGCTCCCGGGACAGCACCCGGCCCGCCCGCTCGGCGAGCCCCAAGAGCAGCGTGAACTCGTGCCGCGTGAGCGACAGCGCCTGTCCGTGCAGCGAGGCCCGCATGGCGCTCCGGCTCAGCGAGAGGCCACCCACGCGGACCACGTCGCGCGTGGGGCCCAGGTGCCCCCGGCTGCGGCGCACCAGGGCCTGGATGCGCGCGAGCAGCTCCCGCGAGGAGAAGGGCTTGGGCAGATAGTCATCCGCGCCCAGCTCCAGCCCCATCACCCGGTCCGCCTCCTCGCCGCGCGCGGTGAGCATGAGGATGGGGACCGCCGAGCGCTCCCGCAGCTCCCGGCACACGGTGAGCCCGTCCTTCCGGGGCAGCATGATGTCGATGAGGATGGCGTCGAACGCGCGGCGCGAGGCCTCCACCAGCCCCTGCTCCCCGTCCCGCGCGAGGCAGGTCTTCACGCCCTGGCGCTCCAGGTACTCGGCGGTGAGCCGCGCCAGGTGCGCGTCGTCCTCGATGAGGAGCACTTCGATGGCGGAGGCGGGTGACGAGGCCATTGGTAGATGGGTGGCGCGGTACCGGTCAGCGGCCCGTTTCCACCCGCCTCCTTTCAAACCGTACGTGCGGTTTTCCCGCATACGGCTTAACGAGAGTGTTGTCGTGCAGCATGCACGGTTTCGGGTAACGAATCGTCCCACGCAATCGGTGGAGCCCCTGTCCCCAGAACCATTCCCGATTCCACTCGTGAGCCTGTCCGGCTCGCAGGTTCCTTCCCCTGCGCTTCACCATGAACTGGTGCAGCCGCCTGCACACGTAGGAGTCGAGCTGATTGAACTTCCGGGCTGCATTCCCGCTGCGGAAGTAGTTGCCCCACCCTCGCAGCACCGGATTCAGGTCGGCGATGATGACTCGCACGTCCTTCACCCCGTACCGCTGACGACTCGTCAGCTCCTTCACCCGGGCCCTCACCCGCTTCATGCTCCGCGCTGACGGCCATCTGTGCAGGTAGTAGCGCTTGAGGCCACGCTCCTCCAGCAGCTTGCCCGACATGCGTTGATGCAGGTGACAGCCCAGGAAGTCGAAGCCTTCCTTGCCCTCGGTGAGTTCCACTCGCCGCGTCTTCTCCGGATGCAGTCGTAGCTTCAGCCTCTCGAAGATGATTCGCACTCTTCGTTCAGCCTCCTCGACAGCTTCGCGGCTTTTGCACAGCACCACGAAGTCATCCGCGTAGCGCACCAGCTCGCCTACCCGCGCGCACTGCCGCTGCCACACGCTGTCGAAGACGTGCAGGTAGATGTTGGAGAGCAACGGAGAAACCACTCCGCCCTGCGGCGTCCCCGAGACCGTCTCGGAGTACCGGCCCTCTTCTACCACTCCCGCACTCAGCCACTGCCTCAGCAGCTTGAGCACCCTGCGGTCCGACACCCGTCGCTCCACCCGCTCCATCAGCAGCTCATGCTCGATGCTGCCGAAGTAATCGCGGATATCCGCGTCGAGCACGTGGCGACATCCGGCATTGACTACCTCCCGGATGCGCTCCAGGGCCTGCAACGCGCTTCGGCGAGGCCGGAAGCCATACGAGGACGGCAGGAAGTCCGCCTCGAATACCGGCTCCAGCACCAACTTCACCGCCATCTGCACGATGCGGTCCTTCACCGTCGGAATGCCCAGCGGCCTTCGCTTCCCGTCCGCCTTGGGGATGTACCGCCTCAGTACCGCGGGCGGCCTGTACGCTCCTGCTCGCAGCACCTCGCCCAGCTCCTCTACCAGCCGCTGCGCGCCGTACCGCTCCACCGCCGCCAGCGTGACTCCATCCACGCCAGCCGCGCCCTTGTTGCGTCGAACCCGCTCCCACGCTTCCCACAGGACGTCACTCCGGTGGACTCGGTCATACAGCGCATGGAAACGGCGCTCCTTGCACCGCTTGGCTGCCACGAAGAGCTTGCGCTGGAGTCGTCGAACTTTGTCGGTGGACTCTGGTCCACCGGGGAGATTGGAGCCGCCGTGGCGGCTCATGCCCTCGCTCTTACCTCCCACCCAAGCACCACTCAAGCAGGGGCCCTTCCCTCCGGGCGCGTTGTCCTGCACGCCCCTCATCGGTACTACGGCCCCCTCGGACTCCCGCTGCACTCCCCTCGCTTTCGCCTTCGGCTTATACGCGGGGCCCTGCCGCGACGACGGCTGCGCAGTCGGGTCTCTCCTGTTCCCCACCACTCCTTGAACACGTGCCGCGCCCCATACCCCGGGGAGTTCCGCTGCTTCACACCCGGACTCGTCCGCAGCGGACCTGGCCTTCACCGTGACATGCTCGGCTCGGCTCTCCCATTGTGTCTCTGTCGAGGCGGCAGGCTTCACTTCATGTTGCGGCCCGTGCTCTTGCTCCCTCCCTGTCGGAGGCTTTTGACGCCCCGCTGTAGCCTGCCGCCTCTCGGCGACCGGCTGGGGCCTGCTACCGGGCACTCCGGTGTCTACCCGGACGGGACTCTCACCCGCAGGTCTGGTGGAGCATGGACGTGCTCCTCTTTCTCGTCCTTCAGGACGCACCATGGGTCCAGTCTAGTTCCGCTCGGCGCGAGCGCCCGAGGTCAGCAGCTGCTCCACCCACGCCCGGGGATGCAGCCTGCGCAACTGCCACACGCTCCCGTCCACCAGCCACTGCCCCCACTGCGCCGGGCTCGAGGGGCGGCGCCACAGGTCGACCAGGGCCGCGTGGTGCACGGACAGGTCCGTCAGCGGGGAGCGGGACACCGCTTCGGTCCAGGCATCGGCGCGAGGGCGCTCCCGCAGGACGGCATACGTCGACGTCGCCACCAGCAGGCAGGCGGCGGGGGCCAGGAGCACGGCGCGGGACACATCGGTACGGCAGGTCTGACACAGGGACATCGCGAACCCCCAGGAACCTTCGGACCGCTCGGGATGGTGCGTACTCAAGACGCGCGATGTCGCGTGGGTATGTGGCGAATGTAAACGATTGTAACGACGGGACGGGCACACCCTGTCTCCGGATGGGAATTGGCGCGTCGGAGCGGATGGGCCCTGGTCGCGCGCAGAGGGGCAGTCCATCCGTCTTGGGGAAGGCGACATGCCAGCCCATCCGCTTCGAGTCTCGCGAGTCGGGCAGGCCGTGGGGCGGGTTGCTCCTCGGCGCGGGAGGTTCGGCGCGGCTGGCATGGGGGGTGTTCTCGGGGGGCGGGGCACCCGAGGCGGCGCAGGCCACGGTGCGGGTGACTGCGGGCGCGGAGCTGCCCGGTCCCCGCCGCTGTTCGTCCTGCACGTCACCATCGAGAGTTCGCAGGGACCCGGCATCGTACTCAACGGCACGGCGGGGTTCGCGGAGGGCTCCTCGGACCTGACCATCCGGGGCGCGGGGAACGAGGCGCGGCCCCATCCGATGATGGTCAATCCCAACGCCCTGGAGACGCTGCCCGCGGGGACTTATACGGGCAACGTGGAGGACACCGTCTACGTGGGGCCGTCCATCGCGTCGTCGTCGGTGTACTACCCGGGGCGGACGCGACGTTGAGGGATTTGGGGGTGCCGTATCGGCTGGAGGGGCTCCAGGTGGGTGGGCCGGACGCGCCCGCGAAGCTCACCATCGAGGCGGGCGTGGAACTGCGCTTCGAGCCGGAGACGCTGCTGCGCGTGGTCGACGCTAGCAGCACGCTCGTCGCGGCGGGCACGGCGGCGAAGCCCATCGTCTTCACGTCGGCGCGGGAGCAACCCGTCCGCGGGCGCCTGGGCGGGCATCGCCTTTGACGAGCTGAACCCGGAGTCCTGGCTGGAGTCCGTGGTGGTGCGCTACGCGGGCGGGCCGTGCCAGTGCTCGGGGTTCGGGTGCAACGACCTGCCGGACTCGTTCGACGTCAGCTCGGCCATCCTGGTGTTCAAGGAGTCCGTGGCGCCGTTCATCGCGAACGCGCGCATCGAGGACAGCGCGGGGCACGGCATCCTGCGCGGGTGGGATGGCGCGGACGTCGACCTCGCGGCGAGCACCACGTTCGCGCGCATCGCGGGGTGCACGCAGACGGCGCCGAAGGACGCGGGCGGCCGCTGCCCCTCGGAGCCGCCCGCCTGCCCGCGCAGTCCGTGACGGAGGGCCGGGCTCAGGGGCAGGGCGTGCCGGGGTCCGCGTACTGGCAGCGGTCCGCGTACGGGTACGTGTAGGCGTGGCAGGCGGTGGGCAGCGGCACGGTGCGGCTCGCGAGGAGCGGGCGCACCTGCCGGCCCCGACACGCGAGCCAGGTGCCCTGGCTCCGGTCCGCCCCGAAGGCCACGTCCCGGGCGGCGGTGTCACCGGTGAAGGCGTAGACGGCGAGCGCATGCAGGGGGCGCCAGACGGCCTGGCGGTCCTGGCTGTTGAGGACGTTCTCCGGGTTCTGGGTGAGGCTCGCGCGGGACATCGGCACGGTGTGCGTGGCGTTGAGCCCGCAGCCACACGCGTCGCTCACCACCGTGTGCCACGCGCGCTCCAGCCCCGTGGGCAACTTGTTCCAGAGGTCCTGGACGGCCGTCGCGTGGTCGTTGACCTCGTCGTCCGCGTACACCTGGATGACGGCGCGCACGTCGGGCGGCAGCGTCGCGTAGTCGCGGCCCCACGAGTACCAGGGGGCCATCGAGAAGAGGAACCGCCCGTTGCTTCCCCAGCCACGGTCGACGAAGCCCCGGCGCGCCATGTCCGGTGTCGCGGCGCCGCCGTAGCTGTGACCGAAGAACCCCACGCGCGTCAGGTCGAAGCGGCCCTGCTGCTGGGCGACGGCGGCGAGGAAGCCCTGCCACAGACAGTCGTAGCGGGCTTCGTTCGGACGCTCGACGTCCGGGGTGAGCGGGTAGGGGACGAAGACCACGGCGTAGCCCTGGCTCGCGAGCATCTGGAACAGCTCGGCGTACAGGTCCGCGTCCGTTGCGCCGAACGCGTGCGAGAAGAAGAGCACGGGAACGGAGGTGAGCCCCGTCGGGCGATAGGTGATGACCTGTCCGCGTGCCACCGGGTGCGGATTGGCCACGCGCTCCACGGTGACGGCGTGGGGGCCAGGGACGCCCCAGTCGCTCACCGCGGTGACGAGTGTCCCGGGCTGCGGCTCGACACAGGGCGTGGGGAAGGGAAGGGTGGAGCAGACGCCCGCGGTGATGTCCTCGCCCTCCGTTCCGGCGTCAGCGGTGGGGTCCACGGGCGTGCCGCCGTCCGTGGGGAGGCCTCCATCCTCCGGGAGGCCGGCATCCGGGCCCGTGAGGACGACCTCGTCGGGAGGAGGGCCCTCCGAGCCATCCGCTGACGAGGAACACGCCGAGACGAGGGACACACCGAGGAGGGCAAGCAGGCGAAGGCGGGACATGTCGGGGCTCCGGATGTCCCCATCAACCCGCGTGCACCCGATTGGTTACATGCGACCCGGAGGAATCGCACGCAACCCGACACGACGACGCCGGAGCCTCCCCATGGGAGACCCCGGCGTCGGGTCCGACAGGCTGTCCGTCGAACGTCGTCGCGACTAGCGGTACGCCGCCGCCATGTCGTCGGCGCGCGTGACCTGGCCGGCGCTGAAGGTGTTCATGCAGCTGTCGTCGGTGTAGTCCATGAAGTTGGTGATGGGGTCCAGACCGCCACCCGAGCAGGTGTCGCGGCCGGTGGGGCAGCCGTACGCCGGCGAGGCCTCGGCCGGGGTGTCGCTCACGCTGTCGCCCGTGGCGGTGCAGCCGCCCTGGAACGTGTGGTACAGGCCCAGCCAGTGGCCGACCTCGTGCGTGCCCGTGTCACCCTCGTTGTAGGGCGCCGCCGTGCCGCCGGGGACGCTGCTGTAGAGGATGACCACGCCGTCCTGCTGCGGGTTGGACGCGTAGCTGGAGGGGAACGTCGCCCAGCCGAGCAGCCCGCCGCTCAGGTTCGCGGAGTAGATGTTGAGGCTCTCCTTGCCACCCTGGCGCAGGGCCTTCTTCATGGCGCGCTCGTTGGCGCTGCCGCTCTTGAGCGCGTACCACTTGGAGTTCGTGGTGCGGGTGATGCCCTGCAGCACGAAGCGGAACGGCGTGTTCTGGTAGGCCGCGTTCAGCACCGCCATCTGCGCGTTGATCTGCGACTCGGGGATGTCACCGTTCGCGATGCCCGTGCCCTTGTTGACGACGTGGAAGTACGTCGGCACCGTCACCGAGCCCACCGCGCGCAGCTGGCTCTTGCGCGAGGCCAGGAACGCGTCGATGGCCTGACGCTCCTCCGTCGACGGCTCCTCCGCCGCGCAGCCGCGGTGCGCCGCGACCTGCTCCGTGGTGTCCGCCGGGGCCTCCGCCTCCGGAGCCTCGTCTCCGCGACACGCGGCCAGGCTCAACAGTGCACCCGCGACCACGGCCAGACGACCATTCCTCTTCGCGACGCTGCCAATCATTGTCAACTCCAGGGAAGTTGGTGATTCATTGGATACTCGAATGATTCAACCAGAGTCAATCCCTGCCCAGGCGGAAGCTCATGCGGGCCGGTGTGTGAGACATGGATGCACCATTGGGAAATCTGTATGTAAAATGTCTTTAATTGGCGCGAAAATACCCGGAGAGCGGCCACGGGAAATCGACAGCGCCCGGAGCGGGAGCGTCGGGCGGCGCACGCGGGCGCGGGGCCCGGGGGAGGGGCTGACGAGCGGGCGTCGTTTGCCGGGGCGCGGGGGCCGGACCACTTTCGGGCAATCCCTGTCCAGGAGGACGGCATGGCTCGAAGGATTCGTGGTGGTGGGGTGGCGGCCCTGGCGGCGGCCCTGGTGTTCGGCTCGATGACGGGCTCCGCGCTCGCGGACGACGCGAAGAAGGACCGCAAGGAGCAGAAGCGCATCGGTGAGGCCGTGGCCGAGAAGGAGCTGTATGTCGGCAAGCTGGCGCTCTTCGATGCCAAGCAGATTGCCCTGGGCAATCTGGCGTTGGAGAAGACCCAGGACGAGCAGGTGCGCACGTTCGCCCAGAAGCTGGTGGATGACCACAAGCAGCACCTGTCGGGCCTGAAGGCGTGGGCGGACAGCAAGCAGATCGAGGTGGCCACCATCGACCTGAACCAGCCCGCGTCCGGCACGGGCGGCTCCGGCGCGATGCAGGAGGGCTACGACAAGAAGATGGAAGGCGTCGACGAGCGCCTGAACAAGGCCATCACCGAGGCCGAGAAGGACCTGGACAAGCTGCGCGAGAAGAGCGGGAAGGACTTCGACAAGGACTTCCTGTCGCGCGTCGCCGATGACGGCAAGAAGGGCCAGGACATGGTGGCCGATGGCATGAAGAAGTACGAGACCGACGCCGCCTTCAGCGAGCTCTTGCGCCGCACGCGCCAGGGCATCGCGAGCAACGAGCGGCAGGCCAAGGAGATGGAGAAGGCCCTCCGCCGCTAGGACTCGCGCGCTCGACGCATGACAGCACCCGCGCGGTGACCCGGTGCTTCCGGCGTCACCGCGCGGTGTCGTCTCGGGGAGGCGCTGTGTGCGCCGCTGGGCGCCTTTCGCGCTCCCGGGTTGACGCGGTGGGCGGTGGGTGTTTATCCCGACGCATGGCGAATGCCTGGAAGTGGGTAGCTGCCTGGTGGTGTGTCGTCCTGTGCTCGTGCGCGACGTCCGCGCCCCAGGTCCCGCCTGTCCCGCCGGAGGGCGCCACGCCCGTGGGGCCGTTCCTGCCGGCGGCGCGCGCGCTCTTCGCGGGGTGCACGCCGGTGCCCGACGGCCCCACGTCGCGTGTCTATCAGTGTGGCGACTCCACGGTGTGGCTCGTCGAGCGCAAGGCCGTGACGTCCGAGCGTGTGCTGGCGCTGGCCCGGGCCCGGCTGGTGGAGCGGCTGGGCGAGCGCGTGGTGGTGGCGGAGGGCGCGCTGCCGTTGGCGGACCGCTCGTGGCCCGCGGCTCGCTTCGCGGTGTGTGACGCGGAAGGGGGAGGCACGGAGGCCTCGACGCCCTGCCGCGCGGGCGGCTACCTGGTGTCCGTGGCGGGGCCGCTCGGCCGGCAGCGGGAGCTGGGCTGCGTGGCGAAGAACAACGCCCAGCCAGCGGTGGCGCGCTGCCTGGAGCTGTTCGAGTACCTCGCGGCGAAGGGCAATCCCGAGGGGGAGCTGCTCGACGAGCAGGCGATGTTGCTGCCGCCGCGCCTGCCCTGGCGCTCGCTGGCGGTGCCCGAGAAGTGTCAGCCCTCCGAGTCCACCAGCCGCGCGGGACGCATCCGCTGCGACGACGCGTCCTTCGTGTGGAGCGTGTATCGGCCCGCGCGCACCGAGGTCACGGTCCGCTGGAGGGACCAGAGCGTGTCGGAGCTGCGCGCCGCCCTGCCCGGCGCCGGGCCCGTGAAGGAGGTGGCCTGCCTGCTGGAGCAGCAGCCCGCGCGGTGCCTGCGCTTCACCGCGCCCACGTCACGCGGGCCCCTGGTCGTCTGGGCGGGGGCGACACACTGGGATGACCGCGCGGTGTTCGCGGCGTGCAGCTTCCTCGAGTCCGAGGAGCCCGCGTTCCCCGCAGTCTGCAATGGCGCCTTCTCCGTCCCCTGAACGCAGCGAGGAAGGAGTCCGCCCGTGTACGCGTTGCAGCAGGTCTCCAAGCGCTTCGGTGACACCCTCGCGCTGGACGCGGTGACGCTCACGCTCCAGCCGGGGCGGACCACGGCGCTGCTCGGGCCGAGCGGCTGCGGGAAGTCCACGCTGGTGCGCCTGCTCAACGGGCTGCTGCGTCCGGACACGGGGCAGGTGCTGTACGCGGGACAGCCGCTGCCCACGGACGAGAAGGCCTTGCTCGCGCTGCGCCACCGCGTGGGCTACGCGCTCCAGGGCGGGGGACTCTTTCCTCATCTCACGGGTGAGGAGAACGTCGTGCTGATGGCCCGGCATCTGCGCTGGCCGGAGGCGCGCATCCGGGAGCGCCAGGCGTTGCTGGTGGAGCTGACGCGGTTCCCACCCGAGGCGCTCGCGCGCTACCCGGCGCAGCTGTCGGGAGGACAGCGGCAGCGCGTGGCGTTGATGCGCGCGTTGATGCTGGACCCGGAGGTGCTGCTGCTCGACGAGCCGCTGGGCGCTTTGGACCCGCTGGTGCGGCATGAGCTCCAGGCGGACCTGCGCGCCATCTTCGCGCGGCTCGGCAAGACGGTGGTGCTGGTGACGCATGACCTGGCGGAGGCGGGGTTCCTCGGGGATGACATCGTGCTGATGCGGGACGGGCGCGTGGTGCAACAGGGCTCGCTGACGGAGTTAGAGACCCAGCCCCAGGACACGTTCGTCACGCGCTTCATCCAGGCCCAGCGGCTGCCTCCCGGGGGAGGCGTCACCGGATGAGCGCTCGCGCGAGGTGGACCTTGCTGGTGCTCGTGCTGTCGATGGGGGCCTGTGCTCGCGCGTCGAGCACGCCGGAGGGCACGGCGTCCGTGCGCGTGGGCTCCAAGAAGTTCACCGAGTCCGTCATCCTCGGGGAGATGGTGACGCAGCTCGCGCGGAGCACGGGGGCGAGCGTGAGGCATCGGCGCGAGCTCGGCGGCACCGCGGTGCTCTGGGAGGCGCTCAAGCGGGGCGAGCTGGATGTGTATCCCGAGTACACCGGCACGCTGCGCCAGGAGCTGCTCTCCGGCCGCGCGCTGCCCGATGACGCGGCCCTGCGCGCCGCGCTCGCCGAGGTGGGCCTGCGCATGAGCAAGCCCCTGGGCTTCAACAACACCTATGCCCTGGGCATGAAGGAGGCGGAGGCCGAGCGGCTGGGCATCCGCCGCATCTCGGATTTGCGCGAGCACCCGGAGCTGCGCTTCGGCTTCAGCAACGAGTTCATGGAGCGCGCCGACGGGTGGCCCGCGCTGAGAGACACGTACAAGCTCCCGCAGCGCGACGTGCGCGGCCTGGACCATGACCTCGCGTACCGGGGACTGGAGGCCAGCTCCGTGCAGGTGACGGACCTGTACTCCACGGACGCCGAAATCGCGGCCTACGGCCTGCGGGTCCTCGAGGACGACGCGCGCCACTTCCCCGCCTACGACGCCGTGCTGCTCTATCGCGAGGACCTGGAGTCGCGCGCCCCCGACGCCCTCGCGGCCGTGCTGCGCCTGCAGGGCAGCCTCTCGGAAGACGCGATGGTGAAGCTCAACGCCCGCGCCCGACTGGAGCGCGTGCCCGAGCCGCGGGTGGCCTCCGACTTCCTCGCCGCGAAGCTGGGCGTCTCCACCGAGGTCCACGGCGAGGGGCTCGTGTCGCGCGTGCTGCGCCGCACCCGCGAGCACCTGTTCCTCGTCGGCGTGTCGCTCCTGGCCGCGCTCGCGCTCGCCATCCCGCTGGGTGTGCTCGCCGCGCGCAGCCCTCGGCTGGGGCAGGGCGTGCTGGGGCTCGCCGGCATCATCCAGACGATTCCCTCGCTGGCGCTGCTGGTGGTGATGATTCCGCTGCTGGGCATCGGCTCGCGACCGGCCATCGCCGCGCTGTTCCTCTACAGCCTGCTGCCCATCGTCCGGAACACCACCGCGGGCCTCACGGGAATCCCGCTGGAGGTTCGCGAGTCCGCGGACGCGCTCGGCCTGCCTCCGCGCGCCAGGCTCTGGCGCATCGACCTGCCCATGGCCTCGCCCTCCATCCTCGCGGGCATCCAGACGGCCGCCGTCATCAACGTGGGCACCGCCACGCTGGGCGCGCTCGTCGGCGCGGGAGGCTACGGGCAGCCCATCCTCACCGGCATCCGGCTGGACGACACCCGCCTCATCCTGGAGGGCGCCGTCCCCGCCGCCGTGCTGGCCCTGCTCGTCAGCGGCCTGTTCGAGGCCCTGGGCCGCGCGCTCATCCCCAAGGGGCTGCGCCTGCGCGCCGAGTCGGAGTCACGCTGACGCCTCAGGCGGCCGAGGCGTGCGTCGGCACCGGCTCCGACACCCGCTCCGCGCGGGGCGCGTCCTTCGACAGGCCCGCCGCGCACAGCCGCACCACCGTCATCCACACGAAGTCCGCCAGCAGCAGATGCACCAGCTGCAGCCACACCGGCGCGAGCAGCACCACGTTGACGAGCCCCGCCCCCAGCTGCAGGACGTAGAGGCCGGTGAGCAGCATCGCGGACTGCTTCACCTCCGGCGACGGCCGCAGCCGCGACATCCACCGCCCCACGTACACCAGCGCCGCGCCCATCAGCACCGCGATGATGGGGTGATAGATGCGCCGGCGCACGAAGAGGTGGGCCTGGTCGTTCGCGTGCTGCGCCAGCCCCTCCGCCAGCGTCTCCGAGGGGAACAGCGTGTCCCCCAGCGCCGCCACCGCGCCGCTCACGCCCAGCAGCATCATCCCGGCCACGCACACGCCCACCAGCACGCCCACCCAGCCCTGGCCCCGGAAGGCCAGGCTCGCCCGGCCCTTCGAGAACCACACCACCAGCGTCTGCGCGCCCACCAACAGGAACGTGTTCACCAGGTGCACGCCCATCCACACCGCGCGGCCGACGGACGCATTGTCCGCCACGTACTGGAGCAGCACGATGCCGGCGCCCACCAGCGCCTCCGTCATCATGAAGAACAGCGCCCAGTTCGCCGCCTTGCGCACCGGGTGGCCCTTGGCGTGCGCCCGCATGGCCCACACGCTCAGGGCCACCGCGAGCAGCATCACCACGCCGCTGGTCAGCCGGTGGGTGTACTCGATGAGCGTCTGGACCGTCGGCTCGCGGGGCACCACCTGCCCGTTGCACACCGGCCAGTGGTCGCCACAGCCCGCCCCGGAGCCCGTGGCGCGCACGAAGGCGCCCCACAGAATCACCCCCAACGTGAAGACGAGCACGCCGAGGCTGAAGCGCTGGAACGAGCGGGTCGAGGCGGGATGAGTCATCGCGCTCCCCCCTTATCGCAACCGGGCTCCACCCGCCGCCCACGCACCCCATCCAGCGTCACCCCGCCCATCAGCCCGCCTGCTCGGCGCCTCCCTCGCTCGGCGCCGGGGCATATCCGGATAGGGCCCGCCGGATGTCCCACCCGGCCCATTGGATATGTCTGCTCCCTTTGACTACCTCATTGGATGATGTCCATTGGACACTTCCCTGCCCCTAAGGGCTGGCACGTAGAGTGCTTAGCGATCGCTCAGTGCGCGACGGACCTCTCCGGAGGCTGGCGACACACGGTTTGAACAGGTGACCACCCTCGGGCGGTCCCGGCACCCAGGGTCGAAGCTTCCCCCCTCTTGGGCCCATGGGTGTGTTCTTTGAGAGGCAACAGTCGGAAGCAGTACCGCGCTTCGGGCCGGGGTTCCCCCCCTCCCCGGCCCGGAGCGGACCTCTTCCGACGCGCGCCTCATGAGGTTCCCACAGGGGTGTGGGGAAACAGGGCGGGGCGCATCGCGGGTTGGGGTGGTTCCTCGACTTCAGCCCGCGATGCGCATCTGCTTTGCCCCCAGCACCGCCGGCAAGGGCCCGTACGCCATGGAGCGCTCGATGACGTTGCGCAGCTCGCGCACGTTGCCGGGCCACGGGTGGGCCATCAGCGCCTCCAGCGCGTCGGAGCCCAGCTGCGGTGGCGGCTGTCCCTCGGGCGTGAGCTGCCGCACGAAGTGCTGCGCCAGGGCCACCACGTCCTCGCGCCGCTCGCGCAGGGGCGGCACGCGCACCGGCACCACCTGGAGGCGGTAGTAGAGGTCCTCGCGGAAGCGGCCCTCGCGCACCAGCTGGCCCAGGTCCCGGTGCGTGGCGGCCACCACGCGCACGTCGACCTCCACCGGGCGCGTCTCGCCCAGGGGGAAGACCTCGCCGTTCTCCAGCACGCGCAGGAGCTTGGGCTGCACGTCCAGCGGCAGCTCGCCAATCTCATCCAGGAACAGGGTGCCGCCGTGGGCCGCGCGCAGCACGCCGGGGTGGTCCGTGGCCGCGCCGGTGAAGGCGCCCCTGCGGTAGCCGAAGAGCTGTCCCTCGAAGAGCTCCTTGGGGACGGCCGCGCAGTTGAACGCGACGTAGGGCCGCTGCGAGCGCGTGGAGAGCAGGTGCAGCGCCCGCGCGACGACCTCCTTGCCCGCGCCGGACTCGCCCGTGACGATGACGGTGGAGCGGCTGGCGGACAGGCGCGAGAGCTCCGCGCGCAGCCGCTTCATCGAGGGTGACGCGGCGATGAAGCCCGGCAGCTCCGTCTCGCGCCCGGGCTCCTCGGACGCGGGCTCGCTCGTGCCCGACACGCCCGCTTCCACCGCCGTGAAGCCGCGCAGCGTCGCCACCTCCAGCGCGAAGCCTCCCAGCCGGGACAGGAGCGTGAGCAGCGCGCGGCCATCCACCGGCAGCGGCCCCACGACGCCCAGCCGCAGCCTGCGTCCACACCCGTCGCCGAACTCCACCTCGTCCGTGGCCGGCCGCGCGTCCAGGCCCGCGAGCACCGTGACGCGGCCCTGCGAGTCCACCTCTTCCAGCCGGGGCGCGCAGCCGGGGAACAGGCCCTCCAGCACGCCGAGCAGCTCGCGCTGGATGAGCGGCGCGCCCATGCCGCGCACGGACAGCCGCTCGAAGGGCACCACCAGCGCCTCGGAGCCCAGGCGCGTCGTGGCCCCGGGCTCGGAGGCGGGGCTGCCCGAGCCGGCCGGGCGCGCCGTGGCGGGGATGAAGTTGGGCTGCGGCGCCATGCCGATGCGGCGCAGCTCCGCGTCGCTGGCGGCCAGCAGCTCGTCGGCGGCCGGGTCTCCCTCGTGCTTGCCCAGCCACGCCAGCAGGCTGCGCGTGAAGGCCGCCATGCACACGTCGCCGGAGAGGCGGAAGGTGCCCAGCGAGGCCTCGAGCAAATCCCTCGCCTCGCGCGTGCGGCCCTCGACGACCAGGAGCATGCCCTCGAAGCGGTGGAGCAGCGCGGAGTGCCACGCCGACGGCATCCGCTCCAGGAAGGCGCGCGTGCGGCGCAGCACCACCCGGCCTTCCTCCCGCTGCCCGGCGTAGGCGCGCGCGGCCGTCTCGTACAGCAGGCACTCACGGCGCAGGTAGGGCCAGCCGCCCAGCTCCATGCCGCGCGCTCCGGCGGCCGCGAAGCCCGCGGCGGCGCGCTGGGCGGTGCCCTCGCTCAGGTCCGCCATGGCCTCCACGAAGAGGGCGTACGCGCCGGTGAGCGAGCGCTGGATGTTGCCGTCGTACGAGGACAGGCGGGAGGCCAGTTTGCGCAGCTCCGCGGGCCGGTTCACCGTCAGCCACAGCTTCGCGCGCGTCACCGCGAGCTGCAGCGGCGTCCAGCTCAGCTCCTCCACCACCGCGTCGGCCTCGTCCAGCGCGGCCTCCGCCTCGGCGAAGCGCGCCAGGCGAATCAGCGCCTCCGCCTCCGCGCGCGCCGCGAAGATGAACGAGAAGCCGCGCGCCATGCGTCCGCCGTACGCGGCCTCGCGCGCGCGGCGCACCAGCAGCAGCGCCTCCTCCGGCTCGCACGCCTCGTCCAGCCGACGCTGCGCGAGGAAGGCGAGGTTGCGCGCCTCCAGGAACGCGTATCCCAGCCGCGCCGCGCCCTGGGCCACTTCACGGAAGCGGCGCGTGGCCTGCGTCGTCTCTCCGCGGATGGCCTCCTCGTGCGCGCACACGTCCTCGGCGAGCAGCCGCAGCGCCGGGTCCGTCACGTGGGCGAGCGCCTCCGCCACGCGCCCCGAGTAGCGCGCCACCCGCTCCGTCTCGCCCAGGTAGAAGGCGCCCGCCGTCTGCGCCATGCGCAAGAGGCAGCGCGCGTCCGAGTCCGGTTCCTCGACCAGCAGCGCCTCCGCGCGGGCCACGTGCGCGTCACTCTTCACGGCGTCGAACAGCTTCCCATCCGGCGACGCGTAGAGGTTCGCCGCGAGCGCGTGCACCTGCAGCTCCACGCCCCGCGGCAACAGGCCCATCTCCGCCTCGCCCAGGTGCGGCAGCAGCGTGGCGAGCGCGCCCCGGCTGTCCTCGCGTCCCCAGCGCTGCAGGTGGGACAGCCCCACCGCGGCGAGCGCCCTCGCGCCCGGGGTCCGCAGCACGCCCGACGCCAGGAGCGTGAGCAGCTCCTCCTCCGCCGCGCGCCACTCGGCCCGCTTCAGTCGGTCCAGAGCAGGCTGCAGCCGCTGGCTCTCCTCGGGGCGCAGCTCCTGGCGGGACAGGGAGGGCAGCCGAGCGCCCGTGAGCCCGCCACCCTGCAGCTGCTTGAGCGCCTGCGCCACCCGACCTCGGGGACGCCGCGCCTGGGGCGCGTCTTCCGGCAGCTCCCAGCGATACACCGTCAGGGGGGTGACTCCCAGCATCCGGGCGAAGGCAGCACGACTCTGGCCCCCACGCAGCGCGCGGATGGCCTCGGGGCTCAGCTCCCCGCCTTCCCCCTTTTCCTCGATGCTCTCCACGACACCGAACCCCTTGTGCCCCCCGCGAACACAATCTCATGGGCCTTTTCCAGGGGGAATGCAAACGATTGAGCATTTCCCCGGATTACCCACGAGTATCACCCGTCTCGACTCGGTGCGGGGGAGCACGAAGCGCCCAACATGATGTGGGATTCACCTCCCCGATGGCGGGGGAGGTCGTTATCGTATCGCGTGCCCCGAGCCTCCGAGCCACCTCCTCCGAGCGCGCCTCCCCGCCAGCAGGACGAGCGCCTGCGCCGTCTGGAGGACGCCTTGTCGGAGGGCCAGGCCCGCGAGGACGCGGCGGTGGAGGCGTGGGTGCGCAAGACGGGGCGCCTGCCTCCCCGGAAGGTCCGCCGGCAGTGGGAGAAGCAGTGGCGCAAGGAGGCCCGGCGGGACGCGCGCAAGGCGACGCGGCCCCGCTCACGGCGGCGCTCCTCGAACGCCTCCAGGGACCCGGTCAAGGCGGCGGCCTTCATCGCGCCGGCGATCGTGTGCCTGCTCATCGCCATGGGACAGCCCCGTCGGCTGTGGTGGCTCGTCTTCGTTGCGCTGGGACTCTTCCTGGCGTCGGCGAAGTACCTGAGGCGCCCCACGGAAGAAGAGGAGGCGCAGGCCACCGGGCTCGGGGTGAAGCCCGCCACGTCCGCCGAGCCCGTGGACCCCAAGGTGGCGCGCGTGGACGCGGTGTGCGCGAAGCTGCTGGCGGAGCTGGCCCAGGGGCCCGCGGTGCTGCGCGAGGTGGTGCACGCCCCCGAGCGCACGGTGGAGGCGCTGCGCCAGGGCTGTCACGCGCTGGCGAGCCGGGAGCGGACGCTGCGCGCGCTGGCCACACCCGAGGAGGCGAGCCGGCTGGAGGAGGAGCACCGCGCGCTGTCCGCGAGGGTGGCGACGGAGCAGGACGCGGTGGTGCGTGAGCGGCTCCAGGGCGCGCTGTCCGCGCTCGAGTCGCAGCGTCAGCAGCGCGCGGAGCTGTCCACGGCGGCGGACCGGCTGGAGGCCGAGTACACGCGGCTGTTCTACACGCTGGAGGGCCTCTACGCGCAGGTGCTGCGGGTGCGCACGGCGGACGCGTCCGGCGAGGACGTCGCCGGACTGGGTCTGCGCCAGAGCGTGGAGCAGCTCGGCGCCGAGGTGGAGGCCGTGACGGAGGCGCTGGAGGAGGTCCACCGCCCGCCGGACGGCCGGGTGCGCACGCGCTGAAGCGCTACTCGCTGAGCGCGCCGCCGCGAGCCGCAGGCGCGTCCCCACCGGTCGCGACGCGCACCGTCTTCGCGTTGAGGAACTCGTGGATGCCCAGGTCCGCGAGCTCGCGCCCGTGGCCGGAGTTCTTCACCCCGCCGAAGGGCAGCCGCGCGTCGGACACCACCATCTGGTTGACGAACACCATGCCGGACTCGATGCCGTCGATGAAGCGGCGCTCTTCGCCCGCATCGCGCGTCCACACGCTGGCGCCCAGGCCGAAGGGCGTGGCGTTGGCCAGCTCCACCGCGTGCTCCACGTCGCGCGCACGCAAGAGCGTGGCCACCGGGCCGAACAGCTCGTCATGGAACGCGGGCGCGGAGGGCGGCGGGTCCGCGAGCACGGTGGGCGGATAGAAGTTGCCGGGCCGCTCCAGCGGCTTGCCGCCGAGGAGCAGCCTCGCGCCGGCCTTCACGCTCGCCTCCACCTGCGCGTGCAGGCCCTGGAGGATGCCCTGCGTGGCCAGCGGGCCCAGGTCCGTCTTCGGGTCCATGGGGTCGCCCACGGTGACCTTCTTCAAACGCTCGACGAAGCGGCGCTCGAACTCGGCGGCGATGGGCTCGGCGACGATGAAGCGCTTGGCGGCGATGCAGGACTGGCCGTTGTTGATGAGGCGCGCGGACGCGGCCGTCTCCACCGCCTTGTCCAGGTCCGCGCTGGGCATGACGATGAACGGGTCGCTCCCGCCCAGCTCCAGCACCACCTTCTTGAGCGACTTGCCCGCGGACTGGCCCACCGCGCGGCCCGCGCCCTCGCTGCCGGTGAGCGTCACCGCGCGCACGCGGGCGTCCTCGATGACGCGGTTGACGTCGGCGGTCTCGATGAGGAGCGTCTGGAACGCGCCCTTCGGGAAGCCCGCGTCCAGGAACAGCGTCTCCAGCGCGAGCGCGCACTGGGGCACGTTGTGCGCGTGCTTGAGCAGGCCCACGTTGCCCGCCATCAGCGCGGGCGCGGCGAAGCGCACCACCTGCCAGAAGGGGAAGTTCCACGGCATGATGGCCAGCACGGGCCCCAAGGGTTGGTAGCGCACGAAGGCGGTGTCTCCGCCCACGTCGATGGGCCGGTCCTTGAGCAGCCCCTCCGCCTTGGCCACGTAGTAGCGGCACGCCGTCGCGCACTTCCTCGCCTCGGCCTTGGCGGCCTCCAGCGGCTTGCCCATCTCCTCGGTCATGATGCGGCCGTAGTGGTCCGCCCCCGCGTCCAGCAGCTCCGCGGCGCGGCGCATCCAGCGGGCGCGCTCGGCGAAGGGCGTCTGGCGGTACGCGCGGAACGTGTCCGAGGCGAGCTGGAGCCTCGACTCCAGCTGCTCCGGAGTGAGGGCGTCGAACGTGCGCAGCGTCTTGCCGGACGTCGGGTCGATGGTGGCGATGGCCATGGGAGGCTCCTTGCGGGAGCGCGGTGATAGCAGTCGGGCGCGCGTGCACAATGCCCGGTGGTGGCCAGCGTCAGGGCCCGCACGCGCCGGGGCCCCCGTGTTCCTGATATGCGACACATGTCGCCCGCGTCCGCCATGCCCCAATTCCTCGTCCTGCCCGACGGCCACCGCCTCCCCCTGGACAAGCCCGTCCTCTCCCTGGGCTCCGACGCCACGTGCGACGTGGTGCTCACGGGCACGGGCGTGAAGCCGAGCCACGCGCTGCTGTTTCGCGACGCGCGCGGCTGGAGCGTGTCCCCGGCGGGGCGCGGCTGTGATGTGCGGGTGAAGGGGCGGCGCGTGGACCTGGCGCCGCTGGAGCCCGGCGACCGCATCCGCCTGGGCACGGTGGAGGTGGAGCTGGTCGAGATGGGGGAGGGGCGCGCGGAGGGCTCGCGGACGCCCGAGCCCCGGCGCCTGGTGGCGGTGATGGCGGAGCTGTCCTCGCGGCTGCTCGCGCAGCGGCCACCGTTGGAGTTGCTCGACGTGGCGATGCGGGGCCTCGCCGACGTGGTGGGCGCGGACGTGGGCTTCCTGGTCGCGGCGGACTCGAGTCAGGGGCCCCGGCGCGTGTTGTTCGCCACCGGCGCGAAGGCCGACGCTGGGGTGGTGGACAGCCTGGTGGACCGGGTGCTGACGTCGGGCGCGCCCGTGCTCGTGGCGGACGTGGCGGCGGACGCGGCCTTGGCGAGGGCTCCGAGCCTGGAGGCGCTGCGCTTGGGCTCCGCGCTGGTGGTGCCGCTGCGCGTGGAGGTGGTGCCGTTGTCGGTGGTGTACCTGGGGCGCAAGCTCGGCGCGCCCGCTTTCACCTCGGCGGACCTGGAGGAGGCGCTGGCGCTCTGCGCGATGACGGCGCTGCTGCTGTCGACGCGGCGCGAGCTGACGGAGCTGCGCTCGCGCGTGGAGGGGCTCACTCGGCGCATCGAGGCGGCGACGTTCGAGGGGCTCATCGGCGAGTCCCCGGCGATGCGCGCGCTGTATCGCCAGGTGGAGCGGCTGGGCCCCACGCCGCTCAACGTGCTCATCCAGGGAGAGACGGGCACGGGCAAGGAGCTGGTGGCCCGCGCGCTCCATCGCCGCGGAGGGCGTCCGGGGCGGCTGGTGGCCATCAACTGCGCGGCGCTGCCGGAGAGCCTCATCGAGCGCGAGCTGTTCGGCCACGCGCGCGGCGCCTTCACCGGCGCGGGCGCGGAGCGGGCGGGGCTGGTGGAGGCGGCCGACGGAGGCACGCTGTTCCTGGATGAGATTGGCGACATGCCGCTGTCGCTCCAGACGCGCCTGTTGCGCGTGGTGCAGGAGCGCGAGGTGACGCGGCTGGGGGAGCACACGCCGCGCAAGGTGGACGTGCGGGTCGTCTCCGCGACGCACGTGCCGCTGGAGGAGGCGGTGCGCAAGGGCACCTTCCGCGCGGACCTGCGCTACCGGCTGGAGGAGGTGCGCGTGGACGTGCCGCCCCTGCGCGAGCGCGGTGACGACGTGCTCCTGCTCACGCACCACGTGCTGACGCAGGAGTCGCGCAAGGCGCGGGGCCTCACCCAGAAGGCCATGGAGGCGCTGCGAGGCCATCCGTTCCCCGGCAACGTGCGCGAGCTGGTGTCGCGCGTGCGGCGCGCGGCGGTGCTGGCCACGGACGAGCTGCTGCGCCCCGAGGACCTGGAACTGGGCGCGGAGGACGGGCCCATGGTTCCGCTGGAGGAGGCGCGCGAGGCCTTCGTCCAGCGCTACGTGCGTGAGGCGATTGCCCGCTGTGGCGGCAGCAAGAAGGACGCGGCGGCGGCGCTGGGCATCGGCCTGCGCTCACTGTTCCGCTACCTGGGCGAGGGGGACTGACACGCCGCCTCCTCGGGAGGCCCTGTCCGCGTGCCAGTCCTGGCACGTTTCCCCCGTCGCTGCGCGGCTGTGAGCGCCGTTCTTCGCGCAACCCCTCGGAATCGCGGGGCTTCGCACTCGCATGAGCCCGCGGCACGGCGGTTGCGATGGGGCCTGGCCATACGCCGCTGACGGAAAGGGCCGGCGCGCGGCGAGAACGACCTTCACGGAGACGAACATGAAGCGATGGCTGATGGCGCTGTTCCTGGCGGTGGTGGTGACGGGCTGTGGCAGCACGAGCGAGGACGACGACAAGAACCCGAACAACCCCGACCCGAACGACCAGGAGAAGATGCTCTGCAGCGCGAGCAAGGCCTGTCCCTCCGGGCAGTTCTGCTTCAACGGCTTGTGTGCGCTGGGCTGCCAGTCGAACGCGAACTGCGCGGCGGACCAGTACTGCGACACCGAGGACACGGGCGCGCTGGCCTCGTACTGCAAGAACAAGAAGGTGCCGACGTGCACCTCCGACACCCAGTGCCTGAGCAACCAGACCTGCATCGAGGGCCTGTGCAGCCTGCGTCCGCCCGCGAACCCGCCCACGTGCGACCCGAACACGTCCGACTTCAAGGATGGCTGCGACACCTACTCGGTGTGCATGGACCCGGATGACGACGGGGCGCGCCAGCCGTACTGCGCCAGCTTCGCGCCGTGCGCCGAGGACGGGGCCTGCCCGGTGGGCCTGGGCGGCGCGGTGTGCAACGACGGCTACTTGTCGAACAAGGGCCGCTTCTGCATGCAGGGCCTCTGCCGCGACAACTCCAACTGCCCCTCGGAGTGGAGCTGCGTGAAGCCCTTCACGGGCTCGGTCATCGGCTTCTGCAGCCCGGGCGCCTTCGGCTTCCCGTGCCAGGAGAACTCGCAGTGCAAGAGCGGCCAGTGCTTCGGCGCGCCGGGCTTCATGGGCACCTGCATGTAGCAGGGCGCTGAAGTCGGTCCTCGTGCTTCCAGGGAGCACGAGGGCCGTGCCTCGCGGGGGCTCGCGCTCCCGCGGGGATTTGCGCGTAGAGTGGCGAGGCCTTGTTGATGCGTCGCTTCCTTTCCTGCTGTGGGCTGGTCGTGCTCGTGCTGCTGTTCGCGCCGGGCTGTCCTCTCGACATCCGTGTCCGCTGTGACGAGTCACACGCCTGCGCCTCGAACGAGGTCTGCGTGCGGGGAGGCTGTGAGCCTCGGGCCGTGGAGCGGGTGGGGGAGGACTGTGACGGGGACTCGGAATGCGGCCCCGGGCTCACCTGCGGCCTGGGCTTTCCGGGGGGGTACTGCCTGCTCGAGTGCTCCGCCGACGCGCCATGTCCCTCGGGCACCGTGTGCGCGAAGGACCTGGGGGTCTGCCTGCTCGGGTGCGGCGAGGACTGCTACCGCCCGGGCTACGGCTGTGGCCCGGTGCCCGACTCCTCGGGACTGCTGAACGCCTGCGTGCCCGTCGCGACGCAGGCGGATGGGGGTGGCTCGGACGGCGGCGGTGGCGCGGATGGGGGTGGCGGCCTGGATGCCGGGTGCACGACCGCGGTTTGCGAGGCGCCGGACGCGGGCTGCTCGGGTCCGACGTGTGGTTCGTCGGATGGGGGCTGCGCGGCCACGGTGGGGATGGGGGGCGCGTGTACTCGCGCCTGTGAGTGCCTGGAGGCAGCCGCGGCCTGCGTGGAAGGGCGGTGCGCGGAGACGTGCACGTCCGACTTCACGTGCCGGGATGGGCGACGTTGCAACAACGACGAATGCGAGGTGGGGCCCCGGTTGGGTGAGGCCTGCAAGGACCCGTTCGACTGCGCGGACACCGCGAGGTGCCGTCCGGAGCGGCCCCGGTGCGAGGAGTCCTGCAACCCGAACGCGGGAGGCGGCATCTGTCCCGCGGGCTACCAGTGCGCGTTGGATGGGCTGTGTGTGCGGGAGTGCACGGGAATCCCTGAATCGACGGGGGAAGTCTGTGAGAACTCGTGGGACTGCGCGACGTGCGCGGTGTGCCTGAGCTCGGGGGCGGAGTCGCGGTGTCGGCGCACCTGTCGGCTGGACAGGGACTGCCCCGGGGGTGCTGTGGGAGCGTGCGAGCAGGTGGGCGAGACGAAGGCCTGCCGGCTGTAGCACTTGGGTTGCTCGCGGGAGGCGGCTCCCCGAGAATGCGCCCGTGATGAAGGGTGAGGTGGTTTCGGGCCGCTACCGACTCGAGCGGGAGCTGGGGCGTGGGGGGATGGCCACGGTCTTCCTGGCCGTGGACCTGCGCCTGTCCCGGCCCGTGGCGTTGAAGCGGATGCACCCCGGCAAGGACCCCGGGCGCGTGGAGCGCTTCCGACGCGAGGCGGAGCTGGCGGCCTCCCTGCGCCACCCCAACATCCTGGAGGTGCACGACTTCGGTGAGGACGCGGAAGGGCCGTTCCTCGTCTGTGAGTGGGTGCGGGGCGAGGACCTGCGCAGCCTCGCGGCGAGGCTCGGGCCGGTGCCGCCCGAGGCGGCGCTGGTGCTGGGCTGGGAGCTGGCGCGGGCCCTGTCCGCGGCGCACGCGAGCGGCGTCGTGCACCGCGACGTGAAGCCGGACAACGTGTTGGTGGCGGAGGGCGGGCCGCTGAAGCTGGCGGACTTCGGGCTGGCCGCGCTGGAGGACCAGGAGCGGCTGACGAGCACGGGCGCCGTGACGGGCTCGCTGGCGTACATGGCGCCCGAGCGCATCGACACGGGCGCGTTCACCCCGGCCTCGGATGTGTATGCCGTGGGGGTCATCCTGTTCGAGCTGGTCTCGGGCGGGACGCCGCACGCGGGCAAGGGCGCCGCGCACCTGGCGGCCTCGGTGATGACGCGGGATGCGCCGTCGTTGACGGAGGTGGTGCCGGGGACGCCCGAGTCCCTGTCGGCCCTGGTGTCGAGGTGTCTGGCGAGGGATGCCCGGAACCGGCCGACGGACGGCGGCGTGCTGGCGGCGGAGCTGGAGGCGCTGCTGCGGCAGGAGGTGGGGCCGCCCGCCGAGGTAGCTCGCGAGTTCTTGAGCAACCCCATGGCGGGTGCCATCCAGTGGCGGAAGTCTCGCTTCCAGCGATTGCTCGCGGAGGGGCGTACGCTGCTGGCGAAGGGCGAGGGTGCTCGCGCCGCGAAGGTGCTCAACGCCGCGTTGGCGTTGGAGCCTACGTCGTCCGAGGTGGTGGCCTTGCTGCGGGAGCGGCAGCGGCCCAGGAACTCGCGGGCGTGGTGGGCCGCGGGGTTCGTGCTCTGCGCGGCGACGGGGTTGGGTGGATGGACGTTGTCTCGCCATCGCGAGGCGTCGCGAGCCGAGGATGTGCTTTTGGTGCCAGGGGCCGGGGACTCGACGCTGTCCCCGGATGACGCGACACAGCTCCGTGAAGGTCCGTCGGGTGCACGCGCCGACGACGCGACGTCGCTCCGTGAAGGTCTTTCGGGTGCGCGGGCCGAGGACGCGACCTCGTCCCGGGATGGACAGGCAGGCGCAGAGGGCGAGGGCTCGACGCCGTCCCGAGGGGAAAGGGCGGGCGCACGAGCCTCGGACGTTGGAGAGGCAGGCGCGGGGAAGGCGTCGTGCGCGGAGGGAGGCTCCTCTTCGGAATGTCTGAAGGCGCTCGCGCGAGGGAGCGAGGACGCGGGGCGCGGAGCCGAGCCCCTCCTGGATGATGGGCTGGGAGGCGAGAGTGTCAGCGCGGCGCGCGAGGCTCTCGCCGAGCTGTCGCGGACGCAGGCGAAGAAGTCGATGGGTGCTCGGTCCACCGGAGGCCCTTCGGGGCGCGCTGGGAGCGCCTCCGTGCCTACGGCTCCGCGTCCGAGCACCGTGGGCGAGACGACCGCGGGGGCTTCGACGCAGCCGGAGCCGACCCCGGACACGGACGTCGCGGACGCTGGCGAATCGAATACACGGGGAGACGTGACGTCGGTAGCGCATGCCCCCGTGGGAGATTCAGTGAAGCCGGAGTCGATGGAGGGCTCCCCTGTCGTTCCCGTGACGGGTGACCCCGCGCCGACGGCGCGTTCGGACGCGAGTGCCGCCGCGCCCGCGAGCCCCGGGGTGCTGAAGCTGACGGCGCGCCCGTGGGCGGAGGTCTTCGTGAACGGAGAGAGCCGGGGGTACACGCCTCGGGTGCGCGAGGTCTCGTTGCCCGCGGGGACGCACCATCTGCGCTTCGCCAACTCGTTGTGTGACGAGGTGGAGATGCAGGTGTCGCTCGCGCCTGGGGAGACGGTGACGCGGGACGTGGTGTTGCCGTTGCGCAAGGCGGAGGTGCTCATCCTCGCGCCCGTGGGCTCGCGGCTCTTCGTGGACGGCCGGGAGGTGGGCGTGGCGCCGCTGGCGAGCGCGGTGAAGGTGGAGCATGGCCGCCACACCGTGACGGCGCGGCGCGCGGGTGCGCCCGTGTTGCAGCGTGAGGTGGACGCGGTGGCGGGACGGCAGCTCGAGGTCTCGATGGAGGGGCCGCCGTGATGATGGGGTTGGCCCTGGTGCTCGGGGTGCTCGCCGCGTCGCCGTTGGATGGCGCGCGGGAGGCCTACCAGTCCGGTGAGCTGTCCCGGGCGCGCGCGGAGCTGGAGTCATTGCTCTATCCATTGCGGCTCGATGGCGACGAGCTGGAGGCGCATGCGCACCTGCTGCTCGGGGCGACGTGGCATGCGCAGGAGGAGCTGGCGCGCGCCGAGGACGAGGTCGTGCGCGGGCTGGCCGCCCACGAGGGCGCGGCGTTGGACCCGCTGTTGTATCCGCCGGACTTCCTCGCCTTCGTGGAGCGCGCGAGGACCCAGCATGCCTCGCGCATCGCGGAGCTGCGGGCCGAGCGACGTCCTCGCCTGATGCCTCCGCCGACGCCCATCGCCACGCCGGTGCGCGAGGTCGCGACACGAGAGGCGCCTCCGACGATGTCCCGGGCCTGGTACCTGGCGCCGATGGGCGTGGGGCACTTCAAGCAGGGACGCTCGGGGATGGGCACGGCGCTGGCGGTGAGCCAGGGCCTGGGGCTCGCGATGGCGGGTGTGTCGCTGGGGACGTCGCTGTCGCTGCGGGGCCCGGATGGGCGCTACAGCGCGAAGGACGAGGGGACGGCGCGCACGCTGAACGTGACGTACCTGGTGGGCGCCTATGCCTTCGCGGCGGCGTATGCGTATGGTGTGTTCGACGGGCTGGTGCTGACGCCCGAGCCGCCCGCTCGCCCGGTGCCCTGAGGGACGGGCGGGATTTTCGTGCCGCGCCGCGCCCTTTTAGGGGAGGCAGGAGGACTGGAGACCGCCATGACGACCGACATCATCCGCGAGCGCCGCTTCAACCCCATCATCGCTGGTGTGTTGTCGTTCTTCTTCCCGGGGTTGGGGCAGCTCTACAAGGGGCAGCTCTTCCGGGCCATCCTGTGGTTCTGCTTCGTGGGCGCGGGGTACTGGTTCTTCGTGTTCCCCGGCATCGTGCTGCACTTCTTCTGCGTGCTGGGCGCCGCGTTCGGCAGTGCGGGGCAGGACCGGTTCCGGCTGTCGCGGTAGCGGCGCGCCGTGACGGAACGATGACCGCTCGCGGGACGTCCGCCCGCCAGCCGCGTCTCGCGTCCGTGTACCCAGGTGACTGTCCCTTCCAGCAAGGAGCAGCCGCATGGGTATGTCCGTCGGTGGTGGCCGGGGTGGCGTGAAGAGTGAGATCAACGTCACGCCCCTGGTCGACGTGGTGCTGGTCCTCCTCATCATCTTCATGGTGGTGACGCCGATGATGCAGCGAGGCCAGCAGGTGGCCCTTCCTCCGTCGCGACAGCCGGACGAAGAGAAGGCGACCCCGAGGGATCCGCTCATCCTCTCGATGACGTCGGACCGCCGTCTGTTCGTGGAGGCGGAGTCGTACGCGGACGAGAAGGCCTTCCAGGCGAGGCTCCAGGCCGCGATTCGAGCGGAGCCAGGCCGGGGGCTGTTGCTCAAGGCGGACCAGTCGCTCACCCACGGTGATGTGCTGAAGGTGATGCGACTGGCCCAGGGCGCCGGGGCGAAGCAGGTGGCGCTCGCGGTGGTGAAGCCCGGAGAGGGCGCTTCACCGTAGGCCCGTGTGTCGAGCGGCTACTCCAGCTCCAGCTCGACACCGCCTCCGAGGCGCAGCGCGAGGTTGAGCAGGGCGCCGGTGATGAGGCCGAGAACGAAGCCCGCGAGGCCGTAGAGGATGACGGCTCCCACCATCAGGAGGAGCCCGCCGCCCAGTCCCAGCTCGCCCAGGTGCAGGCCCTTGCCGAGGATGGCGTAGGTGCGAGACGAGCCGAGCAGCAGCACCGCCATGCTCGTCAGTGTTCCCACGGTGACGCCAATCAACGCATAGAAAGCACCCAGACACTTGCCGAGCGAGATGGCGCCGACACCGCGAATCACTGTCATTCCAAGTCCTCCCCCTCCGCCAGGACTGGCGGCACTTCGCTCCCCTCTAAGGGGCCGAGGACCTGGACGAAAATGAAGCTGCCGCGGAGGTGCTACCTTCGTCATGGCGACCCAGCGAGCGAGCCGGCATAGTGGCCTTTCGCTGTAGAACATGATCTTGGTGGGTTCCATGAGATGGGCAGTGCTGGTGGTGACGCTGGCGTCGGCCAGCATCGGTTGTTCCCACACTCGGCAACTGGAGCGGCAAGTCCACGTCATTTCCGAGGACGCTAACGGTGTCGGCGTTGACCACGGGAGTGGAACTGGCGGTTCGGGTGTGGAGGCGTACTGCAACGAACTGCAAAGGCAGTGCTTCCAAAAGTGCTGGGATCGCAAGCCAAGTATTTCAAGCATCAAGAAGGGCTCTGCGATGCACCATCATCACTGTACCCAGATATGCCGCGAAGAGTTCATGAGGTGCATCGAGAAGCAGGAGGAGGCAGAGCGGCAGGATTCTTCGCAGAAGGAGAAGCTTCAGCTTCACTTCCCCACGATGGATGTCGCGCTCGTCTGGCTCAGGGAGCACAAGTCCGAGGTGGCGATTGGAACCGTGGTCATCATCGCGGGCGTGGTTGCCGCGCCCTACGTCATTACCATCGCAGCGGGCGGCGCGCTGGTTCTGGCCCCGTTGTGAGCAAGTGACCTATGTCCCGTGACGATATGGCGAACACCCTCGGTCTCGATTTGGACAGCATGCTGCTGGCGCTGAACCCCTTTATCGACAGTCAGGAGGAGGGCTCGAAGGAGCAGGAAGCTCTCAAGCTTGCCCAGGCTGCCCTCCTCTACATTCGAGACAGTGCGAAGGAGGCTGAGTTCGCCAGGTACTACGCGCAGTTCTCCGAGACCTCCTTCACGGTCGAGGTCTCACAGGACTTTGAGTCGAGAGAGGAGGCGGACCAGTGGCTCGCCAGCGGGAAGGCCCGGGACTCCGAGCGGGTGAGAATCGCTGGCAAGGGCTTCATGGTCGTCCAGGCGCAAGGACGGTTGTTGTTCATGGCCGCGCCTCTTCCAGAAGAACTGAAGGCGGGTGAATCCGAGTAGGAACCCGGTCCGCCTCAGGGCATCCCGCCGTCAGTCGGACTCCTCCTCGTCGAACAGGCCGGTCGGCAGGCCGTCGATGCTGTGAGCGTTCTTCTTGCGCCGGTACTCCGTCAGCCCTTCCTCTCCCTTGCTCTCCGCCCAGCGCGTGAGCGTGGGCCTGTCCGCGGTGAACTCGTACAGGGGCACGCTGTAGCCACAGGACTTCTGCACGAGGTCGATGTCGAGCTTCACCATCTGCCGCGCCCCCAGCGGCTCCACGCCGCCGAACTCGTGGGCCAAGAGCCGCGTGTACTCGGCGCTGCCCCGACGCAGCACCTGTCCCCGCCCATAGAGGCGCAGAATCATCGGCGGCCCCTCGAAGGCGCAGAACATGAGCGTGAGTCGCCCGTCGGCGCGCAGGTGCGCGGCCGTCTCGTTCCCGCTGCCGGTGAGGTCCAGGTAGACGACCTCGTTGGGCCCGAGCACGCGCAGCGAGTCGAGCCCCTTGGGGGACAGGTTCACCCGTCCCGTGCTGGCGGCGGAGGCCGTGAAGAACATCCGCTGGCGCAGGATGAAGTCGCGGTGGAGGGGCTCGAGGTGCGGATACTGGGTGGCCATGAGGAGTCCCGAGGGCAGGCGCGTCGAAGGCGTGGAGGACAGCGGACACTCAGCGCTTCCCAGGAGTCTCGGGGCGCACATCCATGCATAGTGTCACGAACATGTGGCGTGGCTTGTGGGCTCAGTGGGCGCGGATGTCGGACCGGAACGTGGCGGTGACGCGGCTCTTCGGGATGCTGCTGCTCCTGGCGGTGTGCTGCCTGGGCTTCATCGCGCTCTCGGACGAGGTGACGGAGGGCGAGACGCAGGACTTCGACGAGCGCGTGCTGCGCCTGCTGCGCAGCCCCCAGGACCCGTCCCTTCCCCGAGGCCCCTGGTGGCTGCGGCTCACCGCGGAGGACGTGACGTCGCTCGGCGGCGCGCCGGTGCTCTTCCTGGTGACGCTCGCGGTGTGCGGCTTCCTGCTCCTGGTGCGTCGCTACCGGACGTTGCTGCTGGTGCTCGTGGCCACCGTGGGCGGCACGCTGCTCAACGGCCTGCTCAAGCAGTTCTTCTCTCGCCCCCGTCCCTCCGTGGTCCCGCACCTCAAGGAGGTGATGACGACCAGCTTCCCGAGCGGCCACGCGATGCTGTCCGCCATCGTCTACCTCACCCTCGGCGCGCTCCTGGCGCAGCTCACCGAGCGCCGACGCCTCAAGGCGTACATCCTCACCGTGTCGCTCCTGCTCCCGGTGCTCGTGGGCCTGACGCGCGTGTACCTGGGCGTGCACTACCCCACGGACGTGTTGGGCGGCTGGGTGGCGGGGCTCGCGTGGGCGCTGCTCACCGCGCTCTCCGCGCGGGGCCTGCGCCGTCGCAGCCCGGCCCTGCGTGAAGAGGCCCGGCGTCAGGTGGAGTGAACGCCGCCCTCGTCCACCAGGGCCGCTTGGTCGCCCGGTCGCCGACTTCCGGACCCTCTCAGCGGCTGAGAGCAAACGACCCCCGTCTGCGCGCCCACGAAAAAGCCCCCATGGGCCTCCCGCTGGGCGAAAGTCGCGCTCCCGTGCGCCGTCCATCCCGCTGCCCTCCGAGTCGTCCGCTCCCACCTCGCGCGAGGTGCGCGGCATGAGCGTGTGGCGCTGGCTGGGCCGGTGGCTTCCCTTCGCTCGCGGCGAGCACGTCCCCATCTTCTACGACGAGGACTACCGCCTCCCGCTCACCGGCATCGAGACCACCGTCGGCGTCGAGCCTCGCGGCGTGGACTTCACCACGTGGTATCTCCTCGAGAAGCACGTCGTCCGCCCCGAGGACGTCTACCACCCCAGGCAGGTCAGCTACGCGGAGCTGTCCCGCGTCCACGACGCCGCCTACCTGGAGTCCCTCGGCCAGCCGGAGACACTCGCTCGCATCTACGCGGTGGACCCGTCCGAGGTCCCCGTCGACACGCTCCTCTCCAACGTGCGCCTCGTCTGCGGCGGGACCCTGGGTGCCGCCCGGCTCGCGTTCGGCCGCAGAGGCCCCGTGGTCAACATGGCCGGCGGCTTCCACCACGCCGCCCCGGGACGCGGTGGCGGCTTCTGCGCCGTCAACGACATCGCCGTGGCGCTCGCCGCCCTCCAGGCCGATGGCTACGAAGGACAGACGGTCGTCCTCGACCTGGACGCCCACCCACCCGACGGCACCGCCGAGTGTCTCGCCGGCCACCCCAAGGTGTGGATCGGCTCCCTGTCCGGCAGCGACTGGGGCGCGCTGCCCGAAGGCGTCGACGAGACGCGCGTCCCCGAGGGCGTCACCGACGAGCAGTACCTCGCCCTCCTGGACGCGATGCTCGAGCGCATGCCCAAGCCTCGCCTCGCCTTCGTCATCGCGGGCTGCGACGTGCTCGCCGGAGACCGCTTCGGCCGCGTGGGCCTCACCGTGAAGGGCGCGCGGCGCAGGGACGAACTGCTCGCCCGGGCGCTGCGCGGCGTGCCCAGCGTGTGGCTCCCCGGCGGCGGCTACCACGCCGAGTCGTGGAAGGTCTTCGCCGGCACGGTGCTCGTGCTGTCCGGCATGGCGGGCCGTCGCATCAAGGCGCGCTATGACCCGATGAGCGCCCGCTACCGGCGCATCTCGCGGATGCTGTCCCAGGAAGGCGCGCCGCTCGATGAGCCGCTGACGCTCGAGGACCTGGAGGGCTCGCTGGGCCTGGGCGGCGCCGTGCAGCCGCGCGTGCTCGGCTTCTACACGGCGCAGTCGCTCGAGTACGCGCTGTTCCGCTACGGCCTGCTGTGGCAGGTGGAGCGCCTGGGCTACAGCCGCCCCCGCGTGGAGGTCAGCTCCACCGGCGCCGGAGACCGCATCAAGGTCCTGGGCCGCGCGGGCGGCGAGGAGCACCTGCTGGTGGACGTCGTCGTGGAGAAGCGCTCCATCACCGGCGCGCCGTACTTCTTCGTCAACTGGCTGAGCCTGCGCCACCCCCGCGCGCGCTTCAGCGAGCGGCGTCCCCAGCTCCCCGGCCAGGACGTGCCCGGCCTGGGGCTCGCGCGCGAGGCCACGGAGATGTTCGTGCTCATGGCCAGGCGCCTGGGGCTCGCGGGCGTGGCCTTCCGCCCCATGTGGTACCACCTGGCCGTCGTGGCCCGCGCGCGCTTCCGCTTCGCCGACCCCGCGCGCCAGGGGCGCTTCGAGGCGATGATGCGCGACCTCGCGTCCATGCCGCTCCTGGAGGCCACGCGCGCGATGGCCGAGGGCCGCGTGATGCTCGACGGCGAGCCCTACCGCTGGGAGGCCGACGACATGGTGCTGCCGCTCGAGCCCATCCCCGTCGACACCGACGCCATCACCGCCGAGCGCGAGCGCCACCACTTCACCGTGGCGCCCCGGCTCGGCTGAGCCCCCGCGCCCCCGCGCGGACATGGTAGGCAGTGGGCGTGGACCTGGACGCGCTCCGCCGTGAGCAGCACAAACGCCGCCTCTCCTGGATGCCGTGGCTCTACTTCGTCCTCAAGCCCCGCCACCGGGGCTGGGCGGAGGCGTGGCAGCAGGAGGTCCAGGCGCTCCTGATGGAGCTGGAGACCGTCACCATCGCCGAGGGCTGCTTCGTCGCCCCCGAGGCCCGCATCTTCGCCGAGCCCGGTCGCACCGTCGCCCTGGGCCCCGGCTGCAGCATCGCCGCGGAGGCCTTCGTCCACGGGCCCGTCACCCTCGGTCCGCGCGTGAGCCTCAACGCCCGCGTGAGCCTGGATGGTGGCGCGGCCGGCATCCGCGTGGGCGAGGGCACCCGCATCGCCAGCGGCGCCACCCTCTACGCCTTCGACCACGGCCTCGCCCCGGACCGTCCCGTGCGTGACCAGCCCGTCACGTCCCGGGGTATCAACGTGGGCGCGGATGTATGGATAGGTGCCAACGCGGGCGTGACGGATGGCGTCACGATTGGCGACCACGCGGTGGTGGGCATGGGGGCCGTCGTCACTCGCGACGTGCCGCCCTGGGCCATCGTCGGAGGGGTGCCCGCCCGCGTGCTCGGCGACCGCCGCGAGCGCCCCCGCTCGGGGATGCCGGGCGGGTGGGAGCCAGGCGACCAGGGGTGAACCTTCTCCGCCTTCATTGACTTCCCGACATTCGCCGCCCCTATGCTGGAGGGGAGGTCGCCACCGGGAGGGGCACAGGGTCTGGAGCGGTTTTCACCCGACCCCCCGACGCGGGCGCAGGAGGCCGAAGTGGCAGACGAGCGGCGGGACGAGGGGCGCGTCGAGGCCCTGGCACAGGTTCCCGAGGCGAGCACGAGCGGCCTGACCGCGCGGCCCGCGTCCACGGATGGAGGGGCCGCGGTGGCGCGGCGGCTCCAGTCCCTGGATGGGCTGCTCAGCGAGGTGGTCTTCCAGCTCGACGCCCAGGGGCGTGTCACGTACCTGGGGCCCGGGTGGGAGAAGCTCACCGGGACGCTGGGTGTGGTGTCGCAGGGACATCCGCTGACGGACGTGGTGCATGGGCTGGACCGCGAGAGCGCGCGTCACCTGCTGGAGTCGGTGGCCACGCAGCAGGTGGCGGACGCCCGGCAGGAGCTGCGCCTGTTCGTCGGCGGCGAGTCGCGCTGGGTGGTCCTCACGGCGCGCGGCGTGCCGGGGCAGCCCGGTGAGGTGGTGGGCACGCTGCTGGACATCGACTCGCGTCGGCGCGCCGAGGAGGCCGTCGCCACGCGCGAGCGCTACCTGGAGACGATGGTGGAGGTGCAGCGGCGGATGATGCCGCACCAGGACCCTCGGGACTTGTACACGTCCGTCGTCGAGCCCCTGGGGCGCGTGTCCGCCGCCTCCCGCGTCTACGTCTTCGAGATGCACCGCGCGCAGAACGGGGCGCTGCTCGCCTCGCAGCGCGCCGAGTGGTGCGAGCCGGGCATTCCTCCCAACCTGGAGGACCCGAACATGCACGGGCTGCCGCTCCTGGAGGCGCTGTGGCCCGAGCAGGCCGCGGACCTGATGCGCGGCGAGCCGGTGCAGGGCTTGCCCCAGGACTTCACCGAGGTGCTCACGCCCATGCTGGAGGCGCAGGGCGTGCGCTCGGTGCTGCTGTTGCCGCTGCACGTGCACGGACAGCTCTTCGGCGTCATCGGCTTCGACAACTGCCGGGAGGCGCGGCCCTGGGGGCCCATCGAGGTCAATCTCCTGTCGGGCGCGGCGGGCACGCTGTCGCTCGCGCTGGAGCAGCGCAACGACAAGGCCCTGCGCGTGCGCACGGAGACGACGCTGCGGCGCACCGAGGCGGGCGTGCACCTGCTGCTCGAGTCCTTCCCGGACCCGGTGATGGTGCACGTGGGGGACGGGGTGTTGCTGTCCGTCAACCCCGCGCTGGTGCAGTACCTGGGCTATCGGGACGCGTCGGAGCTGCTCGGGCGGCACGTGCTGGAGCTGGTGCGCGAGGAGGACCGGAGCGCGGCGCAGCTCTACCTGGGGCAGGCGCTGGAGGGGAAGGGCGCGGCGCGCGCGGTGGAGGTGCCGCTGGTGCGCCGCGACGGCGAGACGGTGGTGGCGGACCTGGTGACGCTGGCCGTGGTGTTCGACGGGACGCCCGCGTGGGTGACCATCGCGCGGGACTTCACCGAGCGGAAGCGCTCGCAGGCGCAGCTGATGCTCGCCGACCGCATGGCGTCCATGGGGTTGCTCGCGGCGGGCATCGCGCACGAGCTGAACAACCCGCTCGCGTATGTGTTGTCCAACCTGGACTTCCTGCACGCCACGGTGGGCCCGCGCGCGCGGCCGCTGACGCCGGACGACCTGGTGGAGTGTCGCCAGGTGCTGGACGACGCGCGCGAGGGCGCCGAGCGGATGCGGCAGATTGTCCGCCAGCTGCGGGTGTTCTCGCGGGTGGACGACACGCGCGAGGAGCCGGTGGACGTGCACCGGGTGCTCGACTCGGTGGCGCAGATGGCGGCCAGCGAGGTGCGGCCCCGCGCTCGACTGGTGAAGAGCTACGGCGAGGTGCCGCCGGTGCGCGGCAACGAGGGCAAGCTGTTCCAGGTGTTCCTCAACCTGGTCATCAACGCCGCGCACGCGATTGAAGAGGGCCAGTCGGAGACGAACGAGATTCGCATCACCACGCGGCCGGACGACGGCGCGCGCGTGCTGGTGGAGGTGAGGGACACCGGCGGCGGCATCCCCCCGGAGCACCTGCGCCGCATCTTCGACCCGTTCTTCACGACGAAGTCCGCGGGCATCGGCACCGGCCTGGGCCTGTCCATCTGCGACACCATCGTCACCGCGCTCGGCGGACACATCTCCGTCGAGTCGTCCGTGGGCGTGGGCACCACCTTCCGCGTGGCCCTGCACGCCGCGCCCCCGGGCATCTCCGACGCCCACCGGGGGCTGTGACGCGCTGTCCGGTGACACGCCACCGGGTGTGGCGTGTCGTCGAGACCTGAGCAGGCCTGTCCGGTGAGTCGTCACCTCGCGCGGCGAGTCGTCGAGACCTGAGCAAGCCTGTCCGGTGATTCTTCACCTCGCGCGGCGTGCCGACACGGCTTGAGCAAGCCCGTCCGGTGAGTCGCCACCTCGCGCGGCGAATCGTCGAGACCTGAGCAAGCCTGCCCGGTGATTCGTCACCTCGCGCGCTGTCGTTGGACGGAGCCTGCGCAATCCTGCGCGGTGAGACACAGCTCGCGTGGCGCAGGAGTCGAGTCATCCTTCTGGGGGGGCGTCGCCTCACCCGATGTTCGGTGGGACAGCGCGCTCCATGACACGGGCGCGCTCGCGTCATGACTCGCGCTCGCGTCATGACTCGCGGTCGCGGGTGGCTCGACATGCAACCGTGACACCACCAGGGCTGTCGACGTGCTCGTTTTCGGCACGCGCATGCGGTTCCCCTCCACGGCGCAACTGTTTCCGCGCGCGACGCGAATCCGACGGGTCCGCCCCTTTGATTCGTTGCCCGCACTCTTGCGTGGCGTATCCCCTCGAGGTCTCCCGATGCCTTTGTTCCTCCGCTCGTCCTGGGTGCTCTCCGTCACATGGGGTCTGCTTCTCTGCGCATCCCCAGGCTGCCGCGACAAGTCAGACCCCCCACCCGATGCCGGCTCGCCCGTGGATTCGGGCACCCCCGACGCCGGGTCGCCACCCTGGGATGGCACGTACACCGTGCTCGAGGAGCTCGGCGACGGCACGGGAGACCCGGGGGCGCTCGCGCCCTGCGACGTCGTCCCCCAGGTGGGTGAGAGTCCCGCGGGGGGATGCCTGGACCCGTCCGTCTTCGACCTGTCCGCCTGCGACACCTCGACGCTCGCGAATGTCCCGGCGGACGGCATCTTCCACACGCGACTGCGACGGGAGACCGCGCAGCCGGACGGCGGCCTGGTGGGCTCGTACTACACCGTGACGATGGACCTGGTCGGCGACGGCGGCCCCAGCAAGTTCTACTACGCGCCCGTCACCCATGAAGTGCGCGAGGCGAACCGTCTGCTCCTCGGCATCCACACCGTGGGCCGCGACGGAGGCAGCACCACCACCGTGCTGGCCGGCTGCGAGGCGCCGGACCACCGCTCCTTCACGGGCTGCTTCGCCCGGTGCACCAACGGCCGGGTGACCCAGCGGGCCACCGCGCACGCCGACCGCATGCTGTGGCGTGAGGGCGAGGAGGAGTCCTCCGGTGGCCTCTCGCTCGTGTCGGAGACGTACGTCGCGCAGGGCACCCCGCTGGACATCTACGTCGCGAAGAACCACGCCTATGTCGTCTCCGCCAACGCGTATCTGCGCCCCGGCAAGCCCGGCGGCATCACCGTCTTCGACGTGACGGACCGGAGCCACCCGGTCCTGAAGAAGGTCATCAGCCTGCCGGACGACCAGCTCTGGAACAGTGTGTGGGTGAAGGGGGACGCGCTGTACGTCGCGAGCCAGGACACCGGCATCGTGGTCTTCGACATCTCCGACCCCGCGGACCCGAAGCTCGTGCGCCGCGTGCCCTCCAGCGCGCCCTACGCCGTGCACACCGTGCTGGTGGACGGAGACCGGCTCTACGGCATGGGCCTGTGGCCCTCCAGCAACACGCTGGTGTTCGACGTGTCGTCGCCGCTCGAGCCCGTGCTGCTCCAGCGGCTCGCGTTCCCCCTGGCCGGGGCCTACGACGGCGCCCATGACGCCTTCGCCTATCAGGGCCGGCTCTACATCAGCCACTTCGAGGGCGGCCTCAAGGTGGTCGACGTCGCGAACCCGGACGCCATGCCGCTGCTCGGGACGTACACGTACCCGAACACCACCGCGCACCACAACGCGGTGGGCACCTTCGCCGGCCGCACCCTCGTCTTCGAGGGCGGAGAGAACCACGGCGCGCACCTGCGCGTGCTGGACGCGACCGACCCGGCGAACATCGTGAAGATTGGCGAGTTCCGGCTGCGCCCCACCACGTCCATCCACAACATGCTCCTGGTGGGCTCACGCCTGTATGTCGCGTGGTACCAGGAGGGCGTGCGGGTGCTGGACGTGTCCAACCCCACCAAGCCCCGGCAGATCGCCTACTACAACACGCACCGCGAGACGGACCCGGAGCGGACCGATGACGTCTTCGAGGGCGCCATCGGCATCCGCATTCCGGGAGACGGCTACGTGTACGTCGTCGACACGTCACGCGGCCTGCTCATCATGAACGAGCTGGCGGGCCCCTAACTGCAGATGCCCAGGGGCTGTGAGCCCTCCACGCCGAGCAGCGGTATCTTGTGGGTGATGCCCGCCCACTGCGCGATGGTGATCCACCAGGTCTTCTTGAAGAAGAGCACGCGCACCTTCGCGTAGGCCTTGAGGGTGCCGGACAGCGCGTTGAGGTCCAGGTCCGTGCGCAGCTTCCAGTCGAGCGAGCACACGGGCCAGAACACCTCGCCGGAGGCGGGGAGCGTGGCGTTGATGAGCGCCAGGCTCCCCTCCACGCCGATGGCCACGACGATGACGTCCACCGACGCGGACGCGGTGACGTTGGACCAGCCCCCCGGCGTCGCCGACAGCCTGGCCACCGTGGGGCCCACCAGCCCGTGCACCGTCAGCTTCACGCCGCCGGACAGCGAGCCCTTCACCGTGACGGGCACCGGCCCAATCATGAACGTCTTGGACGCGGAGAAGAACGTGCGGCTCCAGTTGATGGGCGGCGGCGCGTACGTGGCGTACAGCGGCGTGGACCAGACCTCCTGACCCACCACGTACAGCGCGGCGGTGCCGCTGTTGTCGCCCCCGTTCTGCCCCACCACCTGCGCGCGGCCGCGCACCAGGTCGTGCTCCGAGGAGAACACCTGGGCGAACAGCTTGCCCTCGGCCACGGCCACGACCTTCTTGTCCGCGTTGACCGTCGCCGTCTCCGCCGTCAGCACGGCGTTGAGGTGATAGCCCGCGCCGAACAGGCTGTTGCCGAAGCGCTCCGTGCGCACGTAGGACTTGTTGAACGTCTGAGACGGATTGGTCCACGGCATGATCTCCGTGGGCGGTGGCACCATCGGCGTGAAGGCCTCCGGAATCGTGGCCTGCTGGATGTCGATGTTGTGCGTGAAGTCCGTGGCGTCGTACTGGAGCTGGCCTCCCGTGCGGTTCGCCTCGTCCTGGAGGATGGCGTACTCCTGCGTGACGCTGTAGCTCGCGGCCGGCGAGAAGGGCGCCACCTGCGACTCCCAGGGCACCTTGTCATTCAACGTGTAGCCCGGCGCATACGTGACGAAGGGGTACTTCGAGGGCTGGACGACGTACGGCGTGGAGTCGACATAGCTCTGCGCCGCGACGAGCCCTGGAACGACGACCAGCATCAGCGCGAGCGCGCGCGATACCGCCTTGTTCATGGGACCTCCCGAGGGGTGGATGGAGAGGTCTATTTACTCCGAGTGAAGTCGAGGATGTGATTGAAAGCGGCGGTCTCATCCCGGAGTGAGGCGTTGTGTCTGCCTTCTCACGCTCGTCAGGGTTGAGGTGTGATGAGGGGGTACCCATTCACCGTGGAACGTTCGGACTCGCTCGCCCTCGGTGGGCGGGCGATGCACGGACGGGGCTGCTCGGCTACGGCGTAGCGCATGCCATGGGGAGTTGGCACGTCGTAGTGTCGATGGGCAACGACGGGACGTTGGCGCAGTCCCGCACCGGCGTGCCGACGTAGCATCCCGTGCAGCACCTGTAGGCGGTGCTGTACCCGTTGTATCCCGCAGGCACCGGAATCTGTGTCCCGTCGTAGTAGGACCAGTGCGCGACGTTGCATGTGTTGCAGCGCGCGTAGACGGTGTCTGTCAGGCGGCATTGGGTCAAGACTGGGTCAATCACGCCTCGGCCGATCCACGCAAGAAAGTCCTCGCACCCTCCCATGCTCGCCTCAACCATCTTCCATCCGCACGACAGCTTCTGGTCTCGTGCCGCGCATCGGGCGCAGTCTGCAGCCGGGTCTCCTCCCCCAAACCCAGCGGTGGTGCACCGGCTGCAGAAACGGGCGCACGACCACACCTGGTCCGTCCCGTTGTCTCCTTCTTCGTGGTGCAGGCCCGTGCTCCAGTGCAGCAACTCATGGATGAGCGTCCGTTCGAGCCCCTGTCCGGCGACGACGTAGGGCGCGAGGTTCATCCGATAGGGGCCAGAGCGCAGCTCATCCAGTCTCAAGGGCGGTCCAGGGTCGGTTGCGGCGCGAATGCCAGGGCACTGTCCTCCACACCCGATGAAAGTCTTGATGTCGGAGGCCAGCGCGGACTGCATCATTGTCCCGAGAGTGCTGTTGGTCGCCCCCAGGCATTTGGTTGAATCCGGTATCTGCTTGAGTGCCTCGATGAGCTTCGCCGTCTGCTCGCTGGTGCAGGCCCCGGGCGAAGTCCCGGTGACGATGTTGACGGCGGGCATCGAGGCCACCGACGTCGTCGACGTCATGTCCGCCGGGAAACCGGCCATGCTGTCGCAACGCGTGCCAGCGCTCCAGTGGGTTTCCCGCTCCTCTTCGGGGTACGGCTGAATGGCTGGAGCCTCTCTGTCGGACTCCACCCGCCAGCCGCGCCCGCCTCCATCCAGCGACACCAGTCGTTCTCGGATGATTCTGATGTCTTGACGGGAGCCTAGCTGGGTCCGGCGCTGGTCGAACTCTCCGTCTCCATTCGTGTCCTCGAGCCACAGTTGCACCATCACGCCGCCGTCGAACGAGAGGTCATACAAGGAGTCGGTTCGCGAGTCCTCGTCGTAGTCGCCCCAGTGAGTGGTGAGGTCTCCCTCGCGTCGTATGGTGAGTACCGGACGGGTGCTTTCACCGTTGTAGTATTCGACGAATCGCGCACCCCCATCCTCCACCCGGGAGACGATGCGATTCGTCGTCCCGTCGCGATTGGGAATGGTGATGCTGCCTCCGAGTCGCTCCACTTCGCTGATGGCTTGAAGCTCCTTCGCCGCGGGTGACTCGTCCACCACGACGACGTGGTGTCCACGAGACGGTGTGCCTCCGTCCGGCCGTGCCTCGGGTCGGCTCCGCTCGGCGCCGTCCTGACAGCTCGCCAGTCCGAATGCCGCCATGGCCGCGACAGCTCCAGCCGTGATTCGCATGCCCCGAGCTCCTCGCGCCGTTGCCGGGTCTGGATACCGCGGCGAGGCAGGGTGTCCTCTTGCCCTCGGGGGCAGCGTCGTCTTCTCGGCAGATGTGTTCGCTGCCTCCACCGAGCGGGTGAACGCTCACCCCAAGGTGTCAGGGCTGGGGCGTCGTCGGGGTTTCCACGTAGGTGTTGGCCATGCGTCGCAAATCAGGGTTCTTCTCGTGCTGGCTCGCCCAGCGCAGCAGGGCCAGGGCGCCCGGGGTGGCGTGGCGGTGCTGGCCGAGCAGCTGGAGGATGTCGGAGCGCACGCCATCGGAGGGGTCCTCGCGCAGGGCCTGCCCCAGCACGGGGAGCAGCAGCGGCTCGAGCGGGCGGAAGCCGCAGGCGAAGACGGCGGCGCGGCGCACCTCGGAGGCGGTGTCGTTCACCAGCCGCTCCACGAGCAGCCGGTCCGCCTCCGGGCCAGGGATGTTGCGCAGCGCGACGAGCGCGGCCTCGCGCACCCGGGAGGCGTCGGAGCGCAGCGCCTCGGTGAGCGTGTCGAGCACGCCCGGCGAGCGGGTGTTCCCCAGCGAGCGCAGGAGCAGGGCGCGCTGCTCGGCGTCGCGCGCGGCGCGGTAATCGTTCTTCAGCTCCTGCACGAGCGCCTCCGCGTCGCGGCCCGCGGTGTCGCTCATCTGGAGCGCCGCGTTGCCCAGGGCCAGCGTGGCGGTGCCGCGCAGCTTGGGGTCATCGGTGCGCGACAGCTGCCGCAGCGTGTCCACGCCCTCGCGGATGGGGTTGTCCGCCATGCCCAGCGCGGAGACCGCATCCATGCGCACGTCCGACGTGAGCGCGGTGTCCCCCGTGGCCTGGACGAGCGCGCGCAAGGACTCCGGCGTGCTCGCCGCGGAGAGCGCGCCCAGCATGGAGCTGGCGGCCAGCGGGGACAGGCCCTGGGTGCGCAGCAGCGCGGGGATTCGCGCGGCCTCCTCGGGGCGCAGCAGCAGGAGCGCGCGCAGCTGCTCCAGGGCGCGCGTGCGCGCGTCGTCGCGGGCCTTCTCGTCGGACGGCAGCGAGAGCAGGTCCGCGAGGATGTCCTCCAGGCGGCGCTTGCCCAGCACCTGCCGGTGGTGCGCGAGCGGGTCCGCCGCCTGGCCCTGGAAGCTCGCCAGCGCGGCGGCGCGCAGGCGTCCGGAGCGCGCGGCGAAGGCGCCCACGAGCGTCGGCTCCTCGCGGCGCTCCAGCAGCCGCAGCGTCAGCTCCATCGCGTTCGTCACCGTGGGCATCCCCTGGCCGGACTCCACCGTGAGCTGCTCGCGCGATTGGAGCGACTGGAGCCCCCCGTCCTCGCCCAGCTCGAAGGTGGCCCCCCCGCTGACGCTCATGCGCGGCGACGTCCCGAGCGGCTGCAGCCCCTGGGGCGTGGCCACGGCGGTGTACTCGCGCTTGCGCTTGTCGAAGCGGCGCTCACCCTGGCGCTGGTACTCCGCCGAGTACTGGCCGGAGGTGTCCTGCTCCTCGGTCCGCCACGTCGGCGTGGGCGCGCCCTCCCGCACGAACTGGGACGTGGCCACCACCGAGCGGAGCAGCCCCATCGCCAGCTCGTCCACGCCCTGCTCGAAGTGGGTGAGCGTCACCGCGCCGCGCGCGTCCCGCGTCACGAAGAAGGGCTGCGACAGCGCCGCCTCCATCGCCTGCCGCGTCTCGGGCGACAGCGCCCCCTGTCCCTCCACGTCGAGCGTGAAGGCGGTGGGCCGCAGCTGGAGGCGCACGATGACCTCCGCGCCCTCCGCCGAGACCAGGCCCTCGTCCCACTCGCCCTTCAGGGTGATGCGCATGCCGGGCGGCGCGCCGCCCTGGGACGCGGGCTGTCCGGTGAAGGACATCGTCAGCCCCAACGTCAGCGCGTGACGGTGCAGCGTGCCCGGCGCCCAGCTCCGGGAGCCTCGTGGCGCGAGCGGCTCCGAGGGCGCCGCGCCGGGGCTCGGGAGGGTATGCGTCTTCGCGCGGACGTGGGCGACGGTGGGGTCGGAAGACGTCGTGTCGGTGGCATTCTTCCACCACACGCCACCCAGTCCCGCCAGGAGCAGGACGGCTGCCAACGCGACGACGTTCAGCCGCTTGCGGCGCATGAGTCCCCCGGGACGATTCCTTGACTTGGGTACGGCACCCAAACCACGCTTGTGATTGCTGGGTCGGGAACGGCCAGGTCCCGAGGATATAGCGAAACCCGTCGGTGGGGGGCTGACCCGATGAAGCCACATCGCTATCGTCAGCTCGCACTCCCCGTGTGCGAGCTTGAAGCGCCCTCGAGGTCGAGGTGGAGCGGGTGGTGGGGAGTCGTCGCCGTGTTGGGATTGATGGCCTGTGGTTCCCGGGAGCAGGCGCCGCCGCCCCTGGTGCTGGGCGCGAGCGTCCAGGCGATGCGGGGCTGTCCCGCGGCCCGCTCGGCGTCGGTCCAGGACTCCTGCATGGCGGGCTGTCACCTGGGCTGCGGTGACGGGGTCTGCCAGGACGAGACCGAGGCCACCTGTCCCGTCGACTGTTTCTGCGGAGACGGTGTCTGTACCGCGGAGGATGTGAACAGCTGCCCCGTGGACTGTGGCTGCCCCGGCTCCTGCGCGGGGGCATGTCATACGGCGACGCTCGTCTCGGCCCGGCACGCCTGCCCGCGTGAAGCGGTCCCCGGACGTCTGCTGCCGGGTGACCCGTTCGCGATTCCCGACCTCCGGCCCTAGGAGCCGACATGTTCCGGTACTTCTCTCTCGGGTGGGCCTGCTGCGCGCTGCTGGCGTGCTCGTCCTCGACCATCTCGCCCCGGGGCTTCCCGGACGTTCAGTGGCTGGGCTTCACCGAGGCGCGGGTGACGCACGCCGCGGGAGGCACCCAGGCGCGCGGGCTGCACACGGCCGACGTCGACGGGGACGGCGTGAAGGACCTGGTCCTGGTCGCCTCGCAGACCGAGCAGGTCTGCATCCTCGACGGAGCGGGGAAGGGCGCCTTCGCCGCGCCCCGCTGTCTGTCGGCGGGCACCACGCCCATGGACGTGGCGGTCAGCGACGTGAACGCGGACCGTCGCCCGGACCTGCTCATCGTCGGCCACTTCGCCAATGCGTTGACGGTGCGGCTGGGCGCGCAGGACGGCACCTTCCGCGAGGGCGTGCCCCACTCGCTGGGCAATCACTCGCAGCAGGTGCGCGTGGCGGACCTGGACGGTGACGGGCTGGTGGACGCGATGACGAAGAACGCGGGCTCGGGGGGGTACTTCAACATCACCTTCCTGAAGGGGAAGGGAGACGGCACGTTCGGCGCGGCGGTGCCCCACTCCGTCACGGGGCTGCCGAGAGATTTGGTGCTCGCGGACGTGAACGCGGATGGTCGGCCCGACGTGCTGGTGCTCAACACCAACAGCTTCACGGTGGACGTGCTGCTCGCGACGGAGCGCGGCGAGCTGTCCGCGGCGGCGCCCGTGCGCTTCGCCGGCTCCGCGGACGACGAGCCCTTCCGCCTCGTGTCCCTGGACGTGAACGGGGACGGCCTGCTGGACCTGGTCATCTCGCACAGCGTCTCGGACTCCGGCTACCTCTCCGTGCACCTGGGGGACGGAAGGGGCGGCTTCACCGAGGTGTCCTCCCTGCCCGCCGACGCGCCGGGCGAGCTGGTGGTCGCGGACTTCAACCAGGACGGCCGGGAGGACGTCGCCTTCGCGGGACTCGAGGGGGGCGTCTACCTGCTGCTCGGCGAGGAGGCCGGGGGGCTGGGTGCGCCCACGCGCGTGGCCGCGGGCACGACGCCTTCCTCCCTGGTCGCGGAGGACCTGGACCAGGACGGCTTCCCGGACCTGGCCTGGACGACGCGCGACTCGGTGGAGGTGCTCCTGGGCTCCACCGTCCGTGTCCCGCGCCGTTGAGGCTCGCGCAGTGAATCCCTCGAGGAGGTTGGCATGAAGCAGCTCTGGGTCGTCATCTGTCTCGTCACCGCGGGCTTCGCCAGTCCCGCCTGGGCGCAGCTCAGCGGCCGATGCGGCGGGGACGACAACCTCACGCCGCAGCAGGTCGCCGGACGCAACGCCTGGGCGCGCAAGTGCAACTACATCTCCGCGGCGAAGGAGGCGATCCTCAACGCGGACAACGAGTATCAGGTCTTCGCCAACGGCTGTTTCCAGTACCCCTGCTCCACGAACAACTGTCAGTACTTCGTGCCCGTGTCGGCGAGCGCGCCGTGCGTGTCCGGGCTCATCAACCTCGGCTCGTGCGTGGCCCACCGTGAGCCTCAGGCTCCGCGCGAGGGGCTGCTCGCCTATCTGGAGACGCTCGAGGCGCCATGGCCGCCCGCGTGGCTCCGGTTCGCCGCCGCTCGCGACGCCTCGCGGGACGCGGCGGGCCCGACATGAGCGCGGCGAGGTTCGCGGTGGTGGCGCTGTGGCTCGCGGCCTGTGGCCCCGTCGCGCCGGTGGAGTCGGAGCTGGGCGAGGCGTCCCAGGCGCTGCCCTACTGCCCCTGTCCGATGGTGCCGCTCCAGGAGACCTCGGACGTCGACCCGATGTTGCCCCAGTGCAACCTGCTCTATTGCGAGGTCTGCGGGGACGGCTACTGCGCGGCCTCCGAGAGCCCGTGGAGCTGCCCCTACGACTGCGGCCCCGCGAGCGTGTGCGGAGACGGCGCCTGCAACGGCGGTGAGTCCGAGGGCAACTGCCCGTCGGACTGCTACTGCGGCGACGGCCAGTGCAAGGGCGAGACGGTGTACACCTGTCCCGTCGACTGCGGCTGTCCCAACCCCTGCGGCGACGGTGTCTGCGGCGCGGGAGAGTCCACCGCCACGTGCCCCGCGGACTGCGGCACGGCGTGTGGTGACGGCACGTGCAACGGCACGGAGAGCGTGTACACCTGCCTGGACGACTGCGGCTACTGCGGCGACAGCTACTGCGCCAGCACGGAGAGCTGGGGCTCGTGCCTGGATGACTGCGGCTTCTGCGGCGACGGACTCTGCTCTTCCAGGGAGTCGCCCTACACGTGCAGCCAGGACTGTGGCTTCGCCGGCTCCTGCCTGCTGCCCGAGTACCCCTGCAACATCCCCTGACGTGTCAGGGAGGCGGGGCTCCGGCCGTGCTGACCGGAGCCCCGTGACGACGGACGGTGTGGGGACTACAGCCCGCCGACGTCGACCTCGTCCCTCAAGGACAGCCGGTAGTCATCCTGCGCCCACTCGTTCTGGAAGCGCACGGAGCCGGTGAGGAAGCCCTCCGCGTTCATCACGTTCTCCAGCTTCACCTGGCTCTCCGGCCGGACGTTCCACACCTGGCCCTTGAAGCTGAAGACGGTGACGCGCGTCAGGTGCAGCGGCTTGCCGTCGGCGCCCATCAGCGTGTCGCCGGCCTGAAGCGTGCGCGCCTTCACCATCGTCCCGTCGCCGAGCACCATCGGGTGCTCCGCGGTGACCTCCAGCCGGCGGCCTTCCTGGGTCTCCAGGGCGAAGATGTCCTCCTGCGTGTCACCCGCCACGTAGCTGCGGATGGTCTGCTCGCCGTAGCGCAGGAGCCCCGGCTCGGAGGTGGGGCTCAGCGCCGTGACGGTGGTGACGCCGGACGCGTACGCCTCCGGAATCGGCAGCATGCGGCCGTCGAAGGCCACCTTCTGCGTGGGCGTGGTGCAGCCCGCCACGCAGGTGCCCAGCTTGTTCAGGCCGGTGATGCACGCGGAGGCCTCGTCCGCGGGCACGTGGAAGGTGCACGTGGAGCCCGCGGGCACCGCCGGGTACGCGAAGCAGCCGTTGGTGAAGACCTGGTACTCGTTCTCCGTGTTCAGGTACGCCTCGCGCGAGGCGGTGATGAGGCCACACTTGCGCGCCCAGGCGTTGCGGCCCCGGGCGAGGTCGATGGTGACGAGCTGGTCGTCCTGGAAGCAGCGCGTGGACAGCTGCGCCAGGGCGGTGCTCGACAGACAGATTGAGAAGACTGCGGCTGCGATGAAGACGTTCTTCATGGGTTCTCCTTGAGGTGGTGGGGTGGGACTTCCGCTCGGCGCCGCGTGTCAGGGCACGCCCGCGGCGCTCCAGGCGTCGCGCACCGAGTTCACGACCGAGGCGTCGTACCGGTCCGTCGCGGCCTGCACGGTGTAGGCCTTGGCCTGGGACATGGTCGTCGTCGACGTGAAGTAGGTCGTCGCGGCGAAGTAGAAGGTCTGCGCCGCGCGGTTCATGCCGATGCCACCCACGTTGATGGGCGACTTGCCGCGCGGGTGCGTGCCGCCCGTGACGAGCAGCTTGAAGACCAGGTTGGGGATGCCCGAGTTCCAGTGCACGCCACCGTTGTCGGCGGTGCCCGTGTAGCGCTCGGGGTAGAAGTCACGCGACGAGTTGTCGCGCGTGGGGTTGTCCATGTAGCGCAGCGCGTCCCCGGAGATGTTCGGCGTCCAGATGTCCTCGCCAATCTTCCAGACGTCCGCGTCCAGCGCCCCGCCGCGCGCCCAGCTCTCGCAGATGGCCGCCGCGATGTCCGACAGGCTCTCGTTCAGCGCGCCGGACTCGTTGCGGTACACGAGCCCCGACTCGTACTGCGTCACCGCGTGGGTGATTTCGTGCGACACCACGTCCAGGTCCAACCCGAGCTGGCCCGAGTTCACGTTGTCGCCATCCCCGAACACAATCTGGATGCCGTCCCAGTACGCGTTCACGTACGCGGAGCCGTAGTGGACGGTGCTGGTGATGGTGGCGCCCCGGTCGTCGAACGAGTCGCGACCGAAGATGGTCTCGTAGCAGGCGTACGTGGTGCCGATGTGGTCGTAGTTCCGGTCGATGTGGGCGTCGCCCGTGGCCCCGCCACCCTCCTGGCGCCGCAGGGTGCCGGGCGTGGTCCACTGGTTGTTGGCCGAGTGCACGCGCCGGTTGAGTCCCCCGTGGATGAGCGGGTGCACGTCCAGCACCCGGCCCGACGACGCGTCCACGTAGACGCGGTCCTTCGCGGGCGCGTCCTCGCGGGTGCCCACGCGCAGCACTTCATAGGCGGCCGACAGCGGACCCTCGGCGCCCAGGAAGTAGACGAAGCGCGGCTCGCCCTCGACCTTCAGCGTGTCCAGGCCCTCCAGCGCCGCGTCGGTGACGGCGTGCAGCGGCAGCCGCGCGAGCGTCGACGGCTCCCCCGCGCCCCGCGCCGAGCCGTTGGCCGCGTACACGACGCCCTTGTCGTCCACGTGCACCACCAGCTCGCCGCCCTTCACGGGGACGCCGTGGCGGGTCTGGTCGTAGCGCACGTGGGTGTAGCCCAGCTCGTCAGTGCGGCTGTTGCGCACCGTGAGCTCCTCGGCGCGCAGGCCGAACACCGGGGCCAGGGTGCGCAGCACGGGCGCGAGCGCGTCCGCCGCCTTCAGCGAGACGAGCGAGCGGTCCACCGTGCCGAGCGAGCCGCGGATGAAGCTCGGGGTGCCGTCCCGGCCCGCGTCGACGACCTCCACGCGGCCCAGCGCCGCCAGCGCGGCCTGTCGAGTCTCCGGGGTGTTGTCCCGGGTCGGGTCCACGGGGGCCTCGCCGCAAGCGGCGCCCCACATGGCACAGCACGCCCCAATCAATCCCAGTTTCCAAGTCCGAGTCACGACGCGCTCCTTGTCTTGCGGGTAGGTGCTGCTCTGCATGGCTCCAGCGCGTGCGGGCCTCCCACGCCTGCGCTCGCGCGGCAGGGGCGGAAAGGGACGGACGTGTCGTGTCGTCGTCGGAGGCCGACGGCGCTGGCACTGCGGGACCCATGGGGATGGGTCCAGTCCGATGGCGGACTAGAGGTGCGCGGTCATCCGCTGGACCTCGGCGGGGCTGGCCCCCGACTCCGCGAGCCCGGCCATGAGCGCCTCCCTCAGGAGGCTCTTGAGCCGGGGATTGTCGAGCCGTGTGTACGTGTCCACGGCGAGCTGCCGGTCCACCTGCGCCAGGCGGAAGAGCAAATCGTACTTCTCACCCACCAGCCCCTTCTTCACCGAATCTGACAGGCCGCTGTCGATGGGCGACAGCGCCAGCGACGTCATCGCGTCGCGGGCGGCGGGCTCGTCCGGCGCCAGCTCGAAGAGCAGGTCGATCATCGCCATGCGCTCGAGCACGGGCTCCGGCTTGTCCTCCATGAACCGCGCGTCGGCGGGGAGCTGCTGCAGGGCGGTGGGGTCCGCCAGCTCGCTGCGCAGGCCGTCGATGCGGGAGGCCCCGTCGCGCGCGAGCTCCTCCACGAAGACCTCCTTGCGGAAGAACGCGTTGAAGCGCCCGGCCCGGTACTGACGCGCGGACTGGCGCGCGGCCTCGCGCCGTGTCTTCTGCTCCGCGTCGTCCGTGGGCGCAGCCGCCTCCGGGCTCGTGGCCCGGGCCGTGGGCGCGGTGGGGCGCGGCGACAGCGTGCGCGTGGCCTGGGGCGCGGTATGCGACGCGGGAGCGCGGGGCTCGGTCGGCGCGGGCTCGTGCGCGGAGGGCGAGCGCGGATGGACGAGCGCATACAGGCCCGTGCCCCCGAGCACGACGAGCGCGAGGCCCGGTCCCATCCATCGCCAGCGTCGGGGAGCTGGGGGCCGGGGATTGTCGGCGGGAAGTCCGTTCATGGCTCCACTCCTTGAAGGAATCAGAACAGCCAGCGCGGGGGGGCCGGCTCGGCGTCGAGTCCGAGGAAGCGGCGGTTCACCACGCGGTTCTCGGGGTCCACCGTCACCTGCACCACCGGCTCCGGGAAGGGCACCGTCACGCTCAGCGTGTCCGACTGCGGCGACAGCCCGTAGTTCAGCGTCACCCGCCTGCGCTCGGTGGCGCCCTCGACGAGGACGTCCACGGAGACGGGGTAGCGCGTGCCGGACACGGAGCGCTGGACGGCGGTGAGGGTCAGCTCGCCGTCCTCCAGCGCATGGCTCACCTCGAAGAAGGGCCAGTCCGGGTCTCCGCCGCCGTACACCCACGCGTCGAAGTACGGCCCCAGGTCCTCGCCGGACGCCTGCTCCAGCGCGACGCGCAGGTCCGCGACGCTCCGGTCCCCGGGGACGGACAGGAAGTTCTTGATGGCCTGCAGGACGATGTTCTCGCCCAGCAGCGGCTCCAGCTGGAGGAACAGGAGCATGGGCCCGGTGCCGTAGACGTCCGACGCGAAGGAGAGGAAGACGGGGGCCGGGTCGTCCTCGGGCTGCGGGTAGTACGCGGCGGTGCGCGCCAGCCGGTCCCAGTACGCGCGCGTCTGCTCGGCCTCGCCCGCGGGGCGGCCCAGGCGCTCGTAGCGGTACGTGAGGTACTCGGCGATGGCCTCCTTCCACACGAAGTCGAACGGGCTCGACAGCGTGGTGCGGTTGCCCGCCCACTGGTGCACCACCTCGTGCATCAGCGTGTGCATCGTCATGTTCGCGTAGTCGCGCCGGAGGTCCGGCAGGTCCTCGCGCAGGATGAGGTTGGCGGGGTGCTCCACGCCCAGCCACTCGGTGGGCGCGCCCGCCACGCGCAGCTCGGTGCCGTACGGCAGCGGGCCCAGCTCGCCGATGACCCAGTTGAGGTACGCCTTGACGTCCGCGGCCACCAGCGACGAGGCGAGCTTGCCGCCGGCCACCTCGTGGAAGACGACCTTGAACTTGCTGGACTGCTCGGTGAACGTGCTCGAGCGCCACGCGGGATTGGAGGCCACCGCGAAGGACGAGTACGTGGGAGCCTGGGTGAGCCCGGTCAGCGTGCACTTCGTGGTGGTGCTGTCGGGGCGCGTCAGCTGTCCCGGGCACAGCACCCGCTCGCCCGTCGCGTGCTTCACGGTGAAGACGTACTGCGTGAGCTGGTCCGTGCGGTCGTCGCACGGGCCGAAGCGGTCGCACGACTCCACCCAGCTCAAGAGATACGAGAAGGTGTTGCCGGCCCTGTCCGTGCGGCGCGAGAAGCCCACCTGGGTGAAGTCGTACGTCTCCAGGGGCACCGTGTAGCGCGCCTCCAGCTTCACCTGGCCCGCGAACTGGCCGCGGCCGCAGACGCGGATGCCCTGCTCGGTGGACTCCGAGCGGGTCGGCTCGGCGTCGTTCCAGCGCAGTCCCGTGAGCCCCTGGGGCGCGTTCACCACGAAGCAGTCACCGCCTGGCGGCGCGACGTCCAGGTACAGCGTGGACTTCGCCTCGCCCGTCTGCGTGGCGAAGTCGTACTCGTAGCGGGTCACCCGCGCGGAGAAGTCACCCTCGGGCCACAGGGGCACGAATGGGTGTGACTGCGCGTCGAGCGCGTCGAGGGCGCCCTCCGGCTCCACCGTGGGGCCACAGCCGAGCGCTCCGAGCGCCCACAGCCCCCAGACCACCCGTGTGAGAACACCTGCCAGCGGCTGCGCGGACCATCCTGGGATGCTTCGCATGGCGTCCTTGTCGTGAGGTGACGAGCACGATGAAGCGCGAGAGCCCCGACCCGAGCCCCCCTGGGGGGCCCTCGCGCAGGTCCAGACAGGGTGTGCGCGGGACTACAGGCCGTCGACGCTGGCCTCGTCACGCACCGACAGCCGGTAGTGGTCGTCCGCCCACTCGTTCTGGAAGCGCACCGAGCCCGTCAGCAGGCCCTCCACGTCCAGCACGTTCTCGATCTTCTCCTTGCTGAGCGGCTGCACGTTCCAGGTGGTCCCCTCGTAGCGGAAGACGGAGACGTCCTGGAGCTCCACCTTCTCGCCGCGCACGCCGAGCAGCACGTCGCCCGCCTGGAGCGTCTTGGCCTTCACCATCTCACCGGTGGCGAGCACCATGGGGTGCTCGGACGTCACCTCGACGCGGCGGCCGTCCACCGTCTGCAGCGCGAACACGTCCTCCACCGTCTCGCCGGCGACGAAGGCGCGGATGGCCTGCTCGCCCGTGGTGGGCGCCACCAGCGAAGCGTCCTTCGTGAGCGCCGTCACCGTGCGCACGCCGGACGCATACGCATCCGCGATGGGCCAGTACTCACCACCGAAGGACACCTTCTCCCTGGCCGTGTAGCAGCCCGTCACGCACGTGCCCAGCTTCACCAGTCCGGCGATGCACGGCGCGTTCTCGTCCGCGGGGATGAAGAAGGAGCACGTGGCCGTCGGGCCCGTGGCGGCGAAGGAGTAACAGCCGCTCGCGTACACCTGGTACTCGCCCTCCGCGTTCAGGAAGTCCCGCTTGGCCTGGGTGATGTAGCCGCACCGGAAGGACCAGTTGTTGCGACCCTGCGACAGCGTGTACGTGGTGAGCTGGTCGTCGGTGAAGCAGCGCGTGGACAGCTGCGCCGACGCCGTCGTGGAAAGCACCGCGCACGCGAGGACAACCAGATACGACAGTCGCTTCATGGCTCGCTCCTGGAGGCTGGGGCTGCTGGGTTTCGCTGCCCCGGGATATATCGAGGGTTTACTCGCAGTAAAGTGGATTCCCGCCGAACATGGGATTCCTGGCGACGAATGTTGGCTGTTATTGATTTGCAGTGTCTGCTGATAATTCCATCCGCGCGTCGCGCTGCGGGGTGGAGTGTTCGCGGGTGAAAGCCCTGAATCCACGGGGGCTTGTGTGGACTCCTGGTCGGATACGGGCGGGGCCTGCGGACGTGCGGGCGTCTCAGGGATTGCCGCAGGTATGCCTTGCGCGGGTCAGGTGCGGGTGGGGCCCGGTGGGGGGCTCCATGACTGCCATTGGGTTGCACTGGCAGTGTGGATTGCGTGTGGCGGTGGGGCGGAGTGTCGTCCCCCGACGCGAAGTGGCTGGACGGGGGCGGACGGACGCGCGAGTCCTTATGACGAGGCTCCACCCTGGCGAAGGCGACCTCGGGCGCCTTGGAGGAAGGCATGCGCGTACACCCGGTCCGGCTGGTGCTGGCATGGGTCCTGGTCTGGGGGACGGTGGCCTGGGGCGCCGCTCCGGGCACGGGGCCCGGGGACTGCGAGGGCAACACGCGCTTCCTGGTGGGCGCGGGCCTGGGGGACATCACCGGCCCCGCCGCGGAGGTGGGGATGATGGGCTACGGGCAGCTCTCGCAGCAGACCGCGGGGCTGCACCAGCGGCTGCGCTCGCGGGCCTTCGTCATCGTCTCGCCGTGCAACGGGCGCCGGGTGGCCATCGTCAGCGCGGACCTGGGGATGATGTTCCAGGCGGTGAAGACGCAGGTGGTGGAGCGGCTGCGCGCCCGCTTCGGCGCCGTGTATTCGAATGACAACGTGCTGCTCGGCGCCACGCACACGCACTCGGGGCCGGGCGGCTTCTCGCACCACACCTTGTACAACCTGACGACGTTCGGCTTCGTGCCGCAGAACTTCGAGGCCATCGTCTCGGGCATCGTCACGTCGATTGCCCGGGCCCACTCGCGGCTGGGCGAGGGGACGCTGCGGCTGGAAGCGGGGGAGCTCGTGGGAGCCAGCCGCAACCGCTCACCGGAGGCCTACCGGCTCAACCCGCCCGCCGAGCGCGCCCGGTACGCCCACGACGTGGACACGCGGATGACGCTGCTGCGGCTGACGCGCGCGCAAGGCGGCGACGTGGGGCTCATCAACTGGTTCGCCGTGCACGCGACGTCCATGGGCAACGACAACCACCTCATCAGCGGGGACAACAAGGGACTGGCCTCGTACTGGTTCGAGAAGGCGCACGACAAGGGGGACACCTTCGTCGCGGCCTTCGCGCAGGCGAACGCGGGGGACGTCACGCCCAACATCCTGGGCGGCACGAATGGCGGTGGGGCCGACGACTTCGAGGACACGGAGCTGTCCGCGCGCAAGCAGCACGACTTCGCCGCGCGGCTGTGGGCCCGGGCCACGACGCCGCTCGTGGGGGGCGTGGACTTCCGGCACACCTTCGTGAAGATGGACGCGGTGGACGTGGCGCCCGAGTACGCGGATGGGAGGCCGCGCCGCACGTGTCCCGCGGCGATTGGGCTGTCGATGCTGGCGGGCGCGGAGGACGGGCCCGGCTATGGCGTGGAGGGCGCGTCGTGCGCCGTCATCCATGACCTGTGGAGCCAGTTCACCTGCGCGCTCACCACCACGCCGTGTCAGGGGGAGAAGCCCATCGTGCTGGAGATGGGCGCCATGCTGCCGCACCCGTGGAGCCCGGACGTGTTGCCGCTGCAGCTGGTGACGGTGGGGCCGCTCGCGCTGGTGGCGGTGCCGTTCGAGGTGACGACGATGGCGGGGCGGCGGCTGCGTCGGACGGTGCTGGAGCGGCTCTCGCCCCGGGGCATCACGGAGGTGGTCATCGTGGGGCTGGCCAACGACTACGCGGGCTATGTCGCCACGCGCGAGGAGTACGCGCGCCAGTCCTACGAGGGGGCGTCGACGCACTTCGGGCCGTGGACGCTCGCGGCGCTGCAGCAGGGGTTCGATTCGCTCGCGGTGGGGATGCGCGAGGGGCATCCGGTTGCTCCGGGGCCCCTGCCCACGGACCTGCGCTTCATCCAGGCGAGCCTCCAGCCCGGCGTGGTGTACGACGACAAGCTGCTCTGGGTGTCGTTCGGCGACGTCATCACGGACGCGAAGGCGTCGTACGCGCGAGGGGACTCGGTGAAGGTCACGTTCTGGGGCGCGCATCCGAAGAACGACTTGCGCCTGGAGGGGACGTATCTGCGCGTGCAGCGCAAGGGCTCCATCGGCGCGTGGGTGGACGTGGCGGATGATGGTGACTGGGAGACGCGCTACCGCTGGGAGCGCGAGAGCTGTGTGCCCACGCTGGGGTGCTCGCACGTCACGGTGGAGTGGCACATCCCGCGCGACGCCGCGCCGGGCACGTACCGCATCCTCCACGAGGGCGAGTGGAAGTCCGGCTGGGATGCGCGCGTGCGCCCGTACTACGGCGCCTCGCGGGTGTTCACGGTGAAGTGACGGCGTCCTCTGGGGCGTGGGGCCGGGAGAGCAGCTCGCGCAGCCGGGGAGGCGTGGGTTGGAGCTGCACGCCGATGCCCGCCGTGGAGCCCCAGGTGCGGGCGTGCGCGGTGTCGACGTGACGCACCACCTCGCCCTCGCAGGTGAAGTCCTCGCCGTCCAGGCGCAGCGTCAATGACAGCCGCGTGAAGAGGGGAGGGAAGGGCTCCTCGCAGCCGAGGAACAGGCCGCCCTTGCAGACCTCGACGCGGTGGGCCTCGAGGCCCTGGGGATGCTGGATGCGCACGTCACAGGGGGCGGGAGTCCGCGTGATGGGGCGATGGGGGCTTGTGCGCGACGCGGCGTGACGACGCGCGGCGGGTGGGCATGGCAGTGCATCGGAGTGTTCCGACAGGCAGCGCTCGCAGTGCATGGTCACCTCGCTCGGGGGCTCCCGCGGGGGCGGAAGGGGCGACACCTGGCTGTATACCGGGTGCGGGAGCCGGTGTGACGAGGCCTCCGGGGCAGCACGAGTGGGATGACGGCTAGCGCACAGAGGGGCTCTCGGGGCCTGGCCCGCATGGGCGGGGGCGTGTCGGCTGCGGGACGTCTGTCTCGCTCGCCCAGCGCATTGAGGCAGCGGGGTGAAGCGCGGAGGCTCGCGGCGGTGATGGGACGTGCCCCGTCATCCACTGCCACCCGACGGGCAGTGCGCTTGTTGGAGAAAGGCCCATCCATGAGCATCCATGGTCTCGAAGGGAAGAATGTCCTCATCGCGGGGGGCGCCAAGAACCTGGGCGGGTTGATGGCTCGCGACCTGGCGCGACATGGGGCCAAGGCGGTGGTGATTCACTACCACGACGCGAGCGCGAGGAGCGCCGCCGAGCAGACGCTGCGTGCCATCGAGGCCGCGGGGGCCAAGGGGGTGGCTCTCCAGGGAGAGCTGACGAGCGCCCGGGGGATGGAGCAGCTCTTCGCGGAGGCGAGGGCCGCGGTGGGCAGGCCGGACATCGCCATCAATACCGTGGGAAAGGTGCTCAAGAAGCCCATCGTCGAGACCACGGAGGCGGAGTTCGACGAGATGAGCGCGGTGAATGCCAAGACGGCCTTCTTCTTCCTCAAGGAGGCGGGGCGGCACCTGAACGACAACGGCAAGGTCTGCACGCTCGTCACGTCCCTGTTGGGGGCATACACGCCCTTCTACGCGACCTATGCGGGCATGAAGGCCCCCGTCGAGCACTTCACCCGGGCGGCCTCGAAGGAGTTCGGCGAGCGGGGCATCTCCGTGACGGCGGTCGGCCCGGGCCCCATGGACACGCCCTTCTTCTACCCGGCGGAGGGAGAGGACGCGGTCACCTACCACAAGACGGCGGCGGCGCTGTCGAGGTTCTCCAAGACGGGCCTCACCGACATCGAGGACATCGTTCCGTTCATCCGGTTCCTCGTCACCGAGGGCTGGTGGATGACGGGCCAGACGATTCTCGTCAACGGCGGATACACCACGAAGTAGTCGCCGGGAGTGGGATGCGAGTCGCTCACCTTCGATGGAGGCGAGCGACTCGGGCCCGACGGGGGATGCCGTCAGGCGCTCTCCGGGGATGACCGCGACACGGGCTGTCGCTCCAGCAGTCGCTGGTAGGCGAGCACCAGGACGAACTGGTGCAGGCTCACCGACGCCATGACCATCAAGGTGGCGACGAGGTTGGCGGCGAAGGAGAAGGGCGCCGGCAGGTGCTCCGTCGCGTCGGTGAGGAGGGAGCCCACGGTGTCCGAGAGGGGCATGAGGATGAGCACTGGGAGCAGTGCGCTGAGAAGCCTCCTGCGATGGCCTCGGACGAGTTGATAGGAGAACCGGAGCGCGGCGAGTGGACCTTTGCCGTCCACCGCGACGGCGGCGGGGGCCAGGCTCGTGCAGAGCGCCATGTAGACGCCTGGCAGCACGAGGAGGAACGAGCCCCCCAGGACGACGAGGAACGTCAACACGTACGTCAGGAGCAGGAGGGGGATGCGCCCGAGGACGACCCATGGGGAGCTGACGTCCGGGGCTGGCAGCCCGGCCTCCTCGCGCAGCCGCCGGGTCACCGCGCGCATGAGGAGGATGCTCAGGCCGAGCTCCGCCGCGACCAGGGACGTGATGCCGGGCAAGGTGCTCTGGGTGAGGTGGAGGAGGGCCCCGGAGCCCATGAGGCAGAGCCACTGGAGGATGAAGAGCCCCGCCAGGAGCACCCGGTGCTGGAGCAGGAGCGAGCAGGCATCTCGCAGGAGCCGCGTGGGGGCCATGGCCGTCGGGTCCTCCCGAATTCGACGTACGCACGGCGCGCAGCGGGCGGCCTCCGGGTGGGCGCGACAGCCGGCGCAGCCGAAGCTGCCACACCGGTCGCAGACGAAGACGGAGTCCTCCAGGGGATGCACGGCACACGTGGGCGCGATTTCGGAGGCGGCGGACGACATGGGACGGCTCGGGGCAAGAGGTAGCCCGGGCCGCTCGCGCGCCCTCGGGCGCCGCCACCCTATGAACCGGGGTCCCTGCGCACCGGTCCTCCTCCGGAGGCTCGCCCCTAGGGGCCGCTCCGCCCATCCGCGAGCGGACAGGGCCCGCGTGGGCCCTGTCACCCCGTGGAAAGACTCCCGTCGGTGCGGGCGGCGCTCAGCCCTTCGCCTTGAAGGGCGCCGCGTCGATGCGCACGCCGATGTACGAGGGGAAGCGCGGCACGCCGTCGTTGGACAGCTCCTGGTAGCGGAACGTGATGAGCGTGCCGAGGGCCGGCGGCGAGGCGCGCTCCGCGTCGGAGAAGCCCGTGCCCACGCTGAAGCGCTTGCCGTTGCGCAGCTCCACCTCGAGCGCGCCCAGCCGCCCCTTGTGCCGGCCCGCGCCCGCGACATGGCCAATCACCACGGCCTCGTCATCCTTGAAGCTCTTCACCTTCAGCAGCGTGTGCGAGCGGCCCACCTCGTAGCGCGAGCCCGGCTGACGCAGCATCAGCCCCTCGCCGCCCAGGCCCTCCACCCGCTCCAGCTCCGCGCGCAGGTGCGCCGTGCCCTGGCAGCGCTCGTGCGGATGCCACCGCGCGTACCCGGGCTTCGTGTCATCCACCCACTTGCGACAGTGCTCCAGCCGCTGCTCGAAGGCCGCGTCCACGCTCGGGGCGTCGAACACCACGAAGAGCAGCTCCTTCCAGTCCTGGCTCTTGTCCTGCCGGCGCACCACGCTCACCGTGCGCTGGAAGCGCTTGCGGCCACCGAACAGCTCTCCGTCCAGCGGGAAGTCCGGCAGGCCCGCGGTGAACCAGTCCGGCGCGAAGAACTCGTTGCCCAGGCGCGACCAGAAGCGCTTGCCATCCCAGTACGCGCGCACGCCGTCGAGCTTCTCGCTCATCCACCAGTCCGTGAGGTCCACGTCGTTCTCCCACGGATGGGCGAGCAGGAGCGGTGGAGCCTTCTCGGTGGCGTCCTCGCCGGACTCGGACTCCTTCGCCGTCTTGACGCGGGTGGCCTTGGGGAGGGCCTCGGCGCCGCCGACGCGGGCGGCTTCGGCGTCCTCACCGCGCAGCTTGCGCAGGTGCTTGCAGGTGCGCCGCTCGATGCCGATGGACTGGTTGCGCCACGCGGGACAGGAACACGAGTAGACACCTCCGGTGTTCTTGAGGATGTAGGGCTTGGCGCCCGAGCCCTTCATCTCCGCCTGCTCACCGTCCGCGAGGTCCGCCACTGATATCCCCTCCGTGCCGCGTGTCCTCGCGGCGACCGTGAGGAGAATCGTACCCCTGGGGTCTGACGTTTCCCAAGCACGGTGGCGGTGTGGCGCCGTGTTCCGCGCGCTGGACCCGCGACGTTGGACGGGTATCCGGAGTTCGACGGGGCGCCACGGGGGCAGGCGGGCGGCCCGGTGTCGCGCGTGAGGGGCCCGCGGGACGTGGAGAGGTGGTCATTCGACGCGCGAGGCAGTGGCGGACGGGCGGCAGGCGTCGCACCATGTCCGGAGGTCCACGTTTCATCGAGGAGGCGTCACGGGATGGTGGTCATCGTCATGGGCGTCTCGGGCGCCGGCAAGTCGACGGTGGGGCGCGCGCTGGCCCAGAGCCTGGGCTGGCGCTTCCTCGACACGGACGACCTGCACTCGGCCGCCAACGTGGCGAAGATGGCGGCGGGCATCCCGCTGACGGACGAGGACCGCTGGCCCTGGTTGGCGGACGTGCGTGGTGAGCTGGAGCGCTCGCTGGCGCGCGGTGAGGACGTGGTGCTGGCCTCGTCCGCGCTCAAGCGCTCCTACCGCGAGCGGCTGGAGGTGGACCCGGCGCGAACGCGGTGGGTGTTCCTGCATGCGCCGCGCGAGGTGCTGGCGCACAGGCTCGCGCAGCGGCACGGGCACTTCATGCCGCCGGAGCTGTTGGCCAGCCAGCTGGCGACGCTGGAGGTGCCCGAGCAGGCGCTGCCGGTGGACGTCTCGGTGCCGCCGGAGGAAGTCGTCGCGCGCATCCGTGAGGGCCTGAAGCTCTGACGTCAGCGCCCCGCGCGGGCGAGGAAGTCGGACGTGCCCTCCAGCTTCGCGTAGGCCATGCCGAGCGCGGCGAGGAACGCGGCGTGGACCTGGGGCGCGGGCACGCTCACACCATTGAGCTCGAGGGCGCGGGCGGCGCAGGCGTCGTGGAGCACGGTGACGGAGTAGCCGAGGTCCGCGGCGGCGCGCACGGTGGCGTCCACGCACATGAGGGTCATCATGCCGGTCACCACGAGGTGCTTGATTCCGAGCGCGCCCAGCTGCTTCTGGAGGTCCGTCTCGCGGAAGCTGTTGGGGTAGTGCTTGAGGATGATGCGCTCGTCGGGGCGGGGCGCGACGAGGGGGTGGGTCTCCGAGCCCGGGGTGTTGGGGAGGAAGAAGGTGGCGCCGGGCTGCGCGGAGATGTGGCGGACGTGGATGACGGGCAGGCGGTGCTGGCGGAAGTGGTCGAGGGCCGCGCGGGCCTGGGTGGCGGCGGCGTCGGCGCGGTCCAGCTCGGCGCGGCCGCCGGGGAAGTAGTCGTTCTGGATGTCGATGAGCAGCAGGGCGGTGGTGGGGTCCAAGGGGTCCTCCATGGGGTGGGGCTTCATGGGATGGAATAACCAGACGGGATGCACGCGACGAGTGCCTGGATTGACAAAATCCGGGCGGAAAACGACAAGCGGCCATGGCGTCGTCTCCCACACGAATCGCGGTGTTGTCGCTGGAGGGGTGTGTGGCCTCCAGCGTGATGGGGCCGCTGGACGTGTTCGCGATGGCGAACCTGTTGAGCCGGGACGTGGGGATGTCGGAGCCGTTCGTGGCGGAGCTGGTGTCGCCGGGTGGGCGGCCCGCGAGGAGCTTCCACGGGCTGGAGTTGATGGCGGCGCGGGTGCCGGAGCCGGCGGAGCGCTTCGACGTGGTGTTGGTTCCGGCGATGGTGGGTGGATTGGAGGAGGTGTTGGGGGAGCGGGTGCTGACGCGGTGGTTGAAGGCGCAGCATGCGAGAGGGGCGAAGCTGGCGGCGGTGTGCGCGGGTGCGTTCGTGTTGGCGGAGACGGGGTTGTTGGAGGGGCGCGAGGCGACGACGCACTGGGGGTTGGCGCAGCGCTTCGCGGCGAGCTATCCGGGGGTGAGGCTCAAGCCGGAGCTGTTGTTGGTGGACCAGGACGACGTGCTCACGGCGGGAGGAATCACCGCGTATCTGGACCTGTGTCTGCATCTGGTGGCGAAGCAGGCGTCACCGGAGCTGGCGGCGTTGTGCGCGAAGATGTTGTTGGTGGAGCCGGGGCGCAGGTTGCAGGGGCCGTACGCGGTGCACTCGGCACCGAGGGACCACGGGGACGCGGCGGTGCTGCGCGCGCAGGAGTGGCTGGAGGCGCACTACCAGGGCCCGGTGACGCTGGCGGAGGCGGCGGAGGCCGCGAGCCTGGGCGCGAGGACGCTGCTGAGGCGCTTCCAGAAGGCGACGGGGGACACGCCGCTGGACTACGTCCAACGCCTGCGCGTCGAGGCGGCCCGGCGGATGCTGGAGACGAGCCCGCGCACCGTGGAGGACATCTCGCAGGCCGTGGGCTACGCGGACACCACGTCGTTCCGGCGACGGTTCAAGGCGCGCACGGGGCTGACCCCGGATGCGTACAGAAGACGGTTCGCGCTGCGGTGAGCCGCGTCTGGGGTAAGGTAGACCCCGTCTGGTCGGGGCTGTCCAGGTCCGGCCCGAGATGCGGGCTCCCAACACCGATGCAAGGCCACGTCAGTCTGGCGGTGGCCAATGGTGGTCTGGTGCGACCCGGCTCGTCATTGAGCCTCGTCTTCAGCGCACGCGGCTGGCTTGGTGCAGGGGGGCGCTTGACCGAGTTCGCGAGGGCACATGAAATCGAGCCATGCGCTTAGCAATCGCCGTCTGCATCTGCCTTCCACTCGCTATGGGGTGTGCATCTCCTGAGAGGGAAAGACGGGCGCAGCGACTTGCGGCGATTCGCGCCCTGAATACTCAGGGTGCCGCATGGCGGAGTGCTGAAGGGTTCCAGGCGACAAGATGGGGGATGACGCGCTCAGAGGTTGTCGCTGTGCTGGGGCCGAGAGCAGCTGTCGAAGACGGCAAGGTGGTCGCCGATATCGTGGTGGCTGGTTATGAGGCCGAGGTGTACTGCTCGTTCGCGGGCGGACGCCTCTCAGATGTCTCTTTGTGGCTCCCATCACTCGCTTCGGCACGAAGCTCGTATGCCGACATCAAGGGGCTCCTCTCGAGCAAGTATGGAAGGCCAGCTCGGGAGAGGACGACGGATACCGTCATCGATGACCTTGAGACCCTTCATGTCCTGCGGCAAATCGGCGACTCGCTCAATCAGTCCGCACGACTGGCTTCGGGAGTCCGCTCCGCTCAGGACAGCACTGCTGCTGCCATCCACAGTGAAGGGACATCCATGCGTGTCGCGATGGAGAGGGACCGACTGCTGAAGTCGCCGTTCGAAGCCAGGGCTGCGTGGGCTACTGGCGAAACGGTGGTGACGCTCGCATTGACGCAAGAGCGCGGCGTAGGGGCTGATGTGCTCGTGAGGTACCGCAGTTCCATTCTCTGGAAGGAAGCGGCGGCACAGAGGCGGGTGGAGCAGGCCCGCAGGGCAGCGGACTTCTGACCGAGAAGCAGTCGGTTTCTTTGCTGGAGCCTGCCAGTTCACCCTTCGTTGTCGTCCACCCACTGGAGCACTGAAATGAGCAATCATGAGTGGAGCGAGGCTGACGATATCGTCGCCTTCTATCTCTATCGATTCGGTACAGCCCTGCTTCCGTGCGACATGGCTGCCATCGCGGAGCAACGAGGAATCAAGCTGGGAAGCATGAAGATGCGGATCAGCAACTTCAAGGCGTACGCGGGCGCAGGTCGTCTGGGGAATATCGCGCGACAATCCGCGCAGGTCTTCGAGCGGTACAAAGACACTCCTGAGCCTCAGCTCCGGGACAAGGCATTCCCTGAGTGGAGTGAATCGACGAAGACTGGAGTCGGATTGAAGTAGTCGAGCAGCGGTGGGACTGGGACTACCGTGCGCAGCCATGTCGCAGTTCGTACAGACGCTCGAAGGAGGGCCTCCATTGGATGAGGACACGGTCCGCGCCTTCGAGGCGTCGCACGGCTTCCAACTCCCAGGCGAGTACCGAGACTTCCTGCTCGCCACGAATGGGGGGCGCCCAGTGCGGGACCTCTTCAGTGTCGAAGGTCTTCCTGGGGGGCGTTGGTTCGTGTCCACCTGTTCTTCGGTCTCAACGACTCCATCGAGTCGTGCAATCTGGACTGGAACCTTCGCGTGTTCGAGGAGCGCATTCCGACGAAGCTCCTTCCCATCGGGACGACAGAGGGTGCCGACAAGATCTGTCTAGCCGCCGGAGGCGATGCTCCGGGCGGCGTCTTCTTCTGGGATGCTTCCGCGCAGGCCGATGGGAAGCAGCTCTTCTTCATCGCCGAAGACTTCGGTGCCTTTGTCGCGTCCCTTCAGGCGGACGACCTATCTCCCACGATTGCCATCTCGTGACGGGGGCGCCGCCCGCGGAGAGCGCGAGCGCCGTTTCCCACGGGCCTCTCCGGCGGACAGAATCTCCGGGATGCGCGCGGCGAGCAGGTCGATGGCCGCGCGGACCTTCGAGGGCAGGTGCTTGTTCTGCGGCCACACGGCGAAGACTTCATTCCCGTGTCGCCCCTCTTCCTGAAGCAACAGCGTCAGCTCTCCCTTGCTCAATCGCGGCGCGACCAGCCAGCAGGGCAGCCACGCGAGCCCCGCGCCCCTCACCGCCTCGTCGGTGATGGCTTCCAGGTCATCGAAGCGCAGTCGCCCTCGCATCGACACCAGCCGCTCACCTCCTCGTGGGTCCGGGAACCGCCAGGGCTTGGTTGTCCCCTGTCGTCCGTAGAGCACGGCCTCATGCTTCCCCAAATCCTCGAGGGACTTGGGTCGACCACGTCGCGCCAGATACGCGGGTGACGCGCAGACCACCATGTTCTGCACGCCCAGTCGCCGCGCCGTCAGTCCCGCATGGTCCGACAAGGGCGCGACTCGAATCGCCAGGTCGAACCCCTCCTCGATGAGGTCCACCACCCGGTCGCTCACGGACAGCTCCACCTCGAGCCCCGGATGCTGTCGCGCCAGCTCCCCCAGCAGCGGCGCCACGCAGTGACGACCGAACAGCACCGAGGCCGTCACCCGCAGCCGCCCCGTGGGCGCGCGATGCCCCGAGTCCAGCTCCGCCTCCGCCGCCTCCAGCTCCGCCAGCGCCCGCACGCACCGCTCGTAGAAGACCTGTCCGTCCTCGGTGAGCCCCTGCTTGCGCGTGGTGCGCAGGAACAGCCGCGCCCCCAACCGCTCCTCCAGCCGCGCGATGCTCTTGCCCACCGCCGACCGCGACAACCCCAGCCGCTTCGCCGCGAGCGCGAAGCTCCCCGCCTCCGCGGCCTGCACGAAGGTCAGCACTCCACTCAGCCGGTCCGTCACGACACGCCTCCCATTGGCGAATTCCTGTCTCCAGTGAAGCCTCCAAAGCTCTCCACTGGGGACCTGCCCTCCCCCGTATATCCCCCAGGCCCTCGAATGGCATGACCCTGGAGACAGCAACGATGGATGGCGTGATGAAGCGGTGGGAGCTGCGCAAGCCGGGCCGCGTGAACCTGCAACTGGCGAGCGTGCCCATTCCCCAGCCCGGCGCGGGCGAGGCCCTGGTGCGCGTGTCCGCGGTGTCCCTCAACTACCGCGAGAAGCTCTTCATGGACGCAGGCGGATACTCCGACGTGCCGTGGCCCTTCGTGCCCACCTCCGACATGGCGGGGGAGGTGGTGGCCACCGGCGCGGGTGTCTCGCGGGTCCGGGTGGGCGAGCGCGTGCTCGCGGCCTTCAACACGGACTGGGTGGACGGCCCACCTCCTCGCGCACCGCGAGCCCTGGGAGGGAGCGTCCCCGGCGTGTTGTCCGAGTACGTCGTGATGCCCGAGGGCTGGCTCGTCGCCGCGCCCAGGACGCTCGATGATGCCCAGGCCAGCACGCTGCCCTGCGCGGGGCTCACCGCATGGACGGCGCTCGTGGAGCAAGGCGCGCTCAGGCCCGGACAGACGGTGGTGACGCAAGGCACCGGGGGCGTGTCGCTGTTCGCCGCGCAGCTCGCCTCCGCGCTCGGCGCGCGCGTCATCGTCACCTCGGGAGACGACGAGAAGCTGGCTCGCGCGAAGACGCTGGGCGCGGCCCATGGCATCCATCGTCGCCGCACCCCCGACTGGGAGAAGGAGGTGCTGGAGCTGACGAGCGGACGTGGCGCGGACCAGGTGCTGGAGTTGGTGGGCGGCGACAACCTGGGGCGCTCCGCCAGCGCCCTCGCGTCAGGCGGACGCATCTCGCTCATCGGCGTGCTGGAGGGCTTCGACATGCGCTTCCCCGCGCTCCCGCTGCTCCGGAGCCACGGCATCATCCAGGGCGTGCTCGTGGGACACCGCCGGGGACTCGAGGACCTGGTCCGAGCGGTGGACACGCTGCGCGTGGCGCCCGTCATCGACGCGACGTACCCGCTGCGCGACTTCCCCCAGGCCCTGGCGCACCTGGACCGGGGGCCGTTCGGCAAGCTGGTCATCCGCGTCCGCGAGTGAGCCGGAGGCCAGGGCCCGGGAGGGCCTCATGCCGATGAATCGTTGCTCACGATGCAGTTCGTCGGCCTCACCCCTTTCCCTTCACGCGCTGGACGCAGGTAGGGTTCGGGGACTCTGCCGGCCGGGGGCGAGAGGTTGGCCGCATGAGAGGTGGTGGGTTCGTGAGACTCGCCGGATTCGTCATTCATGGAAACAACCAGGACACGCTGCCCCGGTGCCTGGAGAGCCTGCTGGCTGTCTGTGACGACGTCGTGGCCGTGGACTCCATGTCCACGGACGGTTCCTCGGACATCTCCCGGCGCATGGGGGTGAGGTCCGTGTCGATGGCCTGGGAGGGATATGGCGCCGCCCGGGCCGCGGCCGTCGCCTCGCTGAGGCCCTCCGATTACGTCTTCTTCCTGGACTCGGACGAGCACCTGGACGCAGACGCCGTGCGAGCCATCGTCGGCTGGAGGGAGAGCCACCCGCGCGAGGCCGTCTACCGTCTGCCCTTGCGCGACTGGGCCGAGGTCGACGGTCAGCGCTTCCTGTACCGCACGCATTGGCGCTCGCGCCTCCTGCGCAGGGAGGTGGCCGCCTGGCGTCCGGAGATGATTGTCCATGAAGCGCTGCCTCGCCGACGTGCACAGCGGCTCCAGGCGTTCATCGAGCACCGGTTCGCCACGTCCGTCTCCCTGCGCTCCGCCAAGGAGCACCGCTACGCGCTGCTCTGGGCGGTGATGGCGTTCGTGGAAGGGCGCACGTCCAAGCCCGCGTCGCTCCAGCGCCCCGCGCACCTCCTGCGAGATGGCCTGCTGCATGGAGCGCTGTGGCGCGGCGGATGGAGGGCGCTGAAGCTCGCCTGGGTGGTGGCCGGATACCACGTGGCGAAGTACCGCTACCTGTGCGAGCTGAAGCAGGGCCGCCATCCCGAGCTGGTCCAGGCCTTCAAGGAGCGACGCTTCGGCGAGCTGTTCCAGCGGGTTCACGCCCTGCGGCTGACCCCATGACACCCGAGGTGGCGCGCGCCTACCGGAACGCGGGCCAGGTGAACGAGCCGGTCCCGGCCCAGCGCTCCGCCAGGCGCTCCTCGAGCGCATCCAGGGTGCGCGACAGGGCGGGAATCGGGTCCACGTCCTCCCGCAGCGCCCGGGCGCGAGCGAGGTGACGCAAGAGGGCGGCGCGCTCGGAGAACCCGGGCGCCCACTCCCTGTCCCGCTCCAGCGCGCGAGGCGACATCCACTGGAACATGTTCACCGTGCGCGCGGTGGCGAGCAGCGCGCGGGCGCGCAGCCATGTCGCGTCGATGCGCGCCGCCTCGCACGAGGGCGCCAGGGTGATGCGGTACGTGACGTCCGCGCGCGTGATGAGCTCCTCGGGCAGCGGCACCACCAGCAGCCACATCAGCGCGTCGTACAGCGCGTGGCGCATGCCGCAGTACTCGAAGTCGAGCAGCCGCGGGCCGCTGGCCGTGAACAACGTGTTGCCCGGGGCCATGTCCCCATGCGTGAGCGCGAGGAACGGACCGGGCTCGGCCAGCTCGCGCGCCACGTGCTCCAGGTCCTCCTGCGTCCCCGGCTCCAGCTCCGCGTCGACCGCGTCCGTCCACCGTCGCAGCCGGTCCACGTGCTCCAGCAGATAGCGCGCGTTCTCGATGCGCACGCGCCCGGGCCGAGGGCTCAGCGCATGGCGGAGCATGTCGAAGTCCCCATGCAGGCCCCAGGTCCGCGCGTGGAGCTGCCCGGTGAGGCGGGCCACGGCGAGCAGCCCGCCGATGGCCGCCTCCGGGTCGTCCCCCTGGAGCAGGTCCTCCAGGGTGGGGCCGAGGCCCAGGTCCTGGAGCACGAGCAGCCGCGAGTCGACGCTGCCCGCGATGAGGCCCGGGGCGATGGTGAGGTTGTGCCGGCCGAGCAGCTCCAGCCCCGCCCACTCATCCAGCCCGAGCACCAGGTCCTGATGGAAGTGCTTGAGCACGACGCTGGTGACGTCTCCGCCGCGCACGCGGGCGCGCACGACGTGGCAGCGCGACTGGGTCCGCAGGACCTGGGGCTCGGTCAGCAGCACGGGGCGTCCCCAGGCCGCGGAGAGCGAGCGCGCGCCATCGGCGAGCAGCCGCGCCAGGTCCAGGGCGCTCAGGGGAGTCGCTCCACGGTGGCGCCGGCTCTCTCCAGCAGCTCGCGGTACCACGCGAAGGCCCGCGCGGTGCGGTCTCCCAGGGCCTTGGCGCCCCAGAGCACGGTGAGCGTGCGGCGGGTGTCCGCGTTGGTCTTGGTGCGCTGCGCGTCCTTCACGGCGTTGGCGCACGGGCCCTCGGCGTCGAAGAGGCACAAGAGGCCCGCGAGGTCGATGGTCTGGCCGGAGGCATTGAAGACGTACTGGGCGCCCTCGGGCGCGATGCCGACGCGGAACGGCTGGGTGGCGCGGTCCAGGTCCACGACGCTGATGGGCAGCCCGCTGTGCAGCGACACCGCGTTGCACGCATCCACGGCCGTGTTGATGCTGCCGAGCGAGCCATCCCCCGCGGCGCGCACCAGGTACTCGGAGGCGGGCTTGCCCCGGCCCGTGGGCTTGTAGCCGCCGTGGCGGAGCATGTCGCGCACGGCGCCGCGCACGGTGTCGTCGCTGGAGAGCGGCGCGGCCGCGTCCGACCTCAGCAGCGCCACCAGCCACTGCGGCGAGGGCGACGCGCCCAGCGACGCGGGGAAGGTGGTGGTGAAGCTCAGCGTGTCCAGGGACGGATGCGGGTCGACGGTCAGCACGGCGGGCCACTCTACGCCACCCGGCGCGCCCGTGCTGGGCTGGGAGCGCGCCAGGGCTTGTTGGCAAGGACCTCGGCGAGCGTCATGCCCGCGGTCGGGCGTGTTCGTGACGCCAGTCCCGGGGCGTCATGCCGTAGGCCTTCTTGAACGCGCGGCCGAAGTGCGTCAGGTCCACGAAGCCCCAGCTGATGGCGATGTCCGCGATGCCGCGCGCGTCCATGTCGGGGTCCTCGAGCGCCTGGCGGCAGCGCTCCAGGCGGCGCGAGAGGACCTGGCGCATGAAGCTCTCGCCGCCTTCCGCGAACAGCCCATGCAGATAGCGCGTGGACATGCGGAAGTGGGCGGCGGCCGTCGCCGGACTCAGCGAGGGCTCCGCGAGGTGACGCTCGACATAGAGGCGGAGGGCATGTCGCCGGGCCTCTCGCACGCTCGCGGCGTCGGTCTGGAGGGTCCGGCCCTGGGTGTTGAAGGCCAGGGCGAGCAGCTCGAGCAGGTTGTCCGAGACGGAGCCCGCGACGGGCTCGGCGAGCTGGTTCACCGCGAAGGCGCGCAGGTAGGCGGAGACCAGGGCCCCGACGCCCTCCTGGGTGTGGAGCACGCTGCCCACCAGGTCATCCGGACGTGAGAGCCGTGGCCGCAGCGTGGAGTAGGGCGCCACGATGACGATGCGGCGGTAGTCCGCGTCGAACGAGAGCTCTCCCGGTCGGGTCCCATCGAAGAGCTCCACGTCACCGGGGTGGGAGTACCGCTCCTCGCGTCCCTGGCGCAGCCGGCAGACGCCCTCCACCTGCATGCAGAGGTAGTAGCACTCGCGCGGGGCCCGGGCGATCTCCGGCTCCCCCCGATAGACGCTCTGGGCCGAGGAGTGCAGGTACGTCACGCCCAGCGGTCCTGCGTCGTGATGGTCGAGCCGCCCGAAGAAGGGACTGGAGGAGGACTTGTGCTCCGTCCTCAGTCCCAGGAGCACCTTGCTCGCCAATTCCTGCCAGTACTCATGCCGCTGCTGCTCGGAGACCCCGTCCGTCGAGAAGACTGTGCGCAAGTGCCGCCCCCAGATGTCGTGGCACGCATCCTCCCACCCACCTCCGACACTCCCAGCGCCCACGGCCGAATCCCCGTGCACCCTCGGCCGAGCCCCCCTGCCGCCCATTCCCTATACCTGCCTCCGACCGACACCGATGCTCGGTTCCTCTCAAGGAGAGTCTTCATGAAGCAGTTCCTCGCAGCGTTTGTGCTTTCGTTGGCCGTCGCGACCCCCGCCATGGCGCAGCATGATGGGCCGTTCGCCGACACGGACGCGCTGGTGAGCTATTGGTCGGCGCAGGACACCCAGAGCTCGCTGACGCAGATCTACGTCAATGGCAAGCGCGTGTACCAGCGCTCCGGCTTCGGGCCGGCCTTCGTCAAGGAGTACTTCGATTGCCACGACGGCTCCGGCATCAAGTCCTTCTGCAACAACATCTTCGACGGCTACTTGACCGTGGAGGGCACGTACGGGACGTACAGCCCCGGGCTCGCCGTCTACCTCGACGGCGTGCTGTATCGCTCGGGCAGTCCCTTCTCTCGCGTGGACATCAAGACCTGCTACGGCGACGCGAGCTATTACGGCCCGGTGAGCTACTACATCGTCGAGAGCGTGATCGACGGCTTCGGCCCGCCGTATCCGGGCAACGACTGCTTCTGACCCATCGTCCCGAGCCGCGCCCGTCCTGTGTCGGAGGGGCGCGGCTGTCGGGCCGCTCAGTCGGGTTCGGACAGTCCGAAGTAGTGGGACAGGTAGTCGCCGAAGCTCTTGTACTTGAGCCAGAACTCGAAGCGGTTGTGGCAGCCGAGGACGGGATACTCGCCGCGACGGTTCGCTTTGTGGAAGAGCAGCAGGTGCTCCTGGCTCCCCGAGGGCAAGAGCTCCAGGGCGAGCGCGTTCACCATGGTGGGGTCGGGCAGCAGGTCCACCCAGGCCTGGACCAGCTGCTCTTCCGTGAAGGACTCCGCCGCCGGCGCGTGCTTGGTCATGGCCCGGGACCAACCGGTGAGGATGTCCCGCAGCGGCCGGACCTCCAGCTCGGGTGGGGTGCCTTTCGCCAGGCGAAACCAGCTCGCATCGAAGGCGAGCCACTCGCGGAGGCTGGGTGGGAGTGGACGCGCGTCCGGGAGGGTGAGCGCGTTGATGGACTGAGCATCGAGGGGACGCGGGTCCTGGTGCTGGTGGAACCAGCCCTTGCCGCGTCCGCCGTGTTGCACCAGGTGTTCGATGACCTGCTTCGTCGCGCTCAGGTTCATGTCGGCCTCGCTCTACTTCGGAACGCACGACGAGGGGAGAGGGTCTCGCGTGAGTTGCTCCTCGCGCGGCGTGAGCGTGGAATTGTGTGCTCACACTCCATTGGCCCGCACAGGGCGAAGCGGATGAATCTCGCGTGTTAGGTTCGGCGCCTTCCGAGCTTGAGCGCGCGCGTGTGTGTGGCCGAGGCGTGGCGCAGAGGAGTCAATCGATGGCAGACGCGAACCAGCGGACGATGCGGGCGGCGCGCTTCGATACGGCGACGAAGACGCTGACGGTGACCACGGTCCCGGTGCCGCAGCCCGGTTCCGGTGAGGTGCGGGTCCAGGTGAAGGCGTGCGGCATCTGTCTGTCGGACGCGCATCTGCTGGATGGCTCGTTGCAGTCGCCGCTGCCGGTGGTGACGCCGGGGCACGAGTCCTCGGGAGTCATCGACGCGGTGGGGGTGGGGGTGCCGCGCTGGACGGCGGGGCAGCGCGTGGCCATGGCGGGCGGCAAGCCGTGTGGACGGTGCGCGAGGTGCTCCAACGGGCAACCGGCGGAGTGCCTGGACTTCCACATCATGGGCTTCCACTACGACGGCGCGTGGGCGGAGTACGTGGTGGTGCCTTACTTCGTGCTGTCTGCGATTCCGGACCATCTGCCGTTCGAGCAGGCGGCGATTCTCGCGGACGCGGTGGCGACGCCGTACGCGGGGCTGGTGGAGACCGCGCAGCTGCGGCCCGCGCAGTCGGTGGGCCTGTGGGGCATCGGTGGGCTGGGAGTCCACGCGGTGCAGATTGCGCGGATGATGGGGGCGACGCCGATTCTCGCGTTCGACACGAACGAGGCGGCGCGGAAGCGGGCGCTGGAGTTCGGCGCGGACGTGGCGTTGGACCCGCGCGCGCCGGACGTGCGCAAACAGGTTCTCCAGCACACGAACGGCATGGGGCTGGATGTGGCGGTGGACCTGGTGGGCGCGAACGCGGTGCTCGCGCAGGCGTCGATGAGCCTCGGGCGGCACGGGCGCGCGGTGATGGTGGGCCTGTCGCCGGAGCCCATCCAACTGGGCGCGGGGGTGAACTTCGGCGTGCGCTCGCAGGCGCTGCTCGGCCACCTGGGCTACGAGAAGAAGCACCTGGACCAGCTGGTGGCGCTGGTGGGCGGCAAGCGCCTGGACGTGTCGCGCTCGGTGACGGCGACGCTGCCGCTCAAGGACGTGGCCAAGGGCGTGGAGCGGCTGGTGAGCAAGGAGGGCAACCCCATCCGGCTCGTCATCACGCCGTGAGCCTGAGGACCCGGGCACGCGAGTGCTCGGGTCCCATCGAGCGTCACGCGGTGCTCACCGCGTGCTGGCGGACGCGGCGAGGAGGCGGGCCACGTCTCCGAGCGTCGTGACTCCGGGGAAGCGCGCCGTGCCGGGCGCGGGGGCCGGCCTCAGCCACGCCGCGATGATGACCCCCAACAGCGCCGACATCCCACCGACGAACAGGGGCATGGAGCCCAGGCGGTAGCCTGCGGCTGTGCTCACGAGCGCCAGGACGAAGAGCCCGAGGCTCGCCTTGCGAAAGGGCGTGGACGGGATTTCGACGCGAGGCAGCGCCCGGGGTGAAAGCAGTCCCACGACGTCCTGGAACGTCGCCAGCTGTTGCCAGCTCTGGAAGGACAGGGGTGTGGACGGGCGCGCTCTTGCGACGGGGAGCCCCGCGCCCAGCAGCGCGGTCCGCAAGGTGATGAAGGCACCCGCCGTCAGGCAGGACGTCCCCGCCACGCGCAGGGGCTCGAGGACGGGCAGCCGCAGCCGCGGCGCGAGGAACTCACACAGATGTCCCATCGTCGGCGCGCGATGCGCGCGCAGGGCGGCGTCGAGCGCATGCGGTGGAACCTCGACGTACAGCCACGACTGGAGCCAGGCCGCGAGCGGCTTCCATCCGAGCCAGAAGTCCCGGAACCCAGCATCCAGGGCTGCTTCCCAATGGGACAGTGGAGTCTCGAAGTCGAGGGGCGGGTCCTCCTCCACGCTCGCATCCAGCGCGGCGTCGTGCGCGAGCTTCGCGCGCAGCAACGCCAGTACATCCTCCGGGGTCGCGGAGCGTGTCCGCCAACGTCGCGTGTCGCGCATCGACTCCCTCCCAATCAGGCCCGAGGTTAGTGGACCCGGCCTTCCGCCGCGAACCCAGGATGCGAGCCTGCGAATCCGCTCACGGCGGAACGCGGCCCCCGCCCCATGTAGGTCTCCCTCCCGGCCCGGGGGCGTGCGCCACCCTGGCTGGCCGCCCTCGGGCATGGGAAGCGATTGCCGGAGGTTCGGAACAGTCCTCCTCTGGCGTCCCCCATGGCATAAGGGCGCCGCGCCCGCTTTCTCCGGGCACCCCCTACGCACATGATTCGTCTCGACAACATCAGCAAGCAGCACGGCCAGCAGATTCTCTTCATCGAGGCCTCGGCCGCTCTCCACAAGGGGGAGAAGGTCGGCCTCGTCGGCCCCAACGGCGCCGGCAAGTCCACGCTGTTCCGGATGATCACCGACCAGGAACACCCCGACGAGGGCCAGGTGGCCGTCGACCGCGGCGTCACCATCGGCTACTTCAGCCAGGACGTCGGTGAGATGTCCGGCCGCAGCGCCGTCTCCGAGGTCATGGATGGCGCCGGCCCCGTGAGCACCGTGTCCGCCGAGCTCAAGCAGCTCGAGGCCGACCTCGCCGACCCCGACAAGGCCGACGAGATGGAGAAGCTCGTCGAGCGCTACGGCCTGGTCCAGGGACGCTTCGAGGAGCTGGGCGGCTACGCCCTCGAGGGCCGCGCGCGCGAGATTCTCGCGGGCCTGGGCTTCAGCGAGGAGATGATGGACGGCGACGTCGGCGCCCTGTCCGGTGGTTGGAAGATGCGCGTGGCGCTCGCCCGCATCCTCCTCATGCGCCCGGACGCGATGCTCCTCGACGAGCCGAGCAACCACCTGGACCTGGAGAGCCTCATCTGGCTCGAGGGCTTCCTCAAGGGCTACGAGGGCGGGCTCCTGATGACCTCGCACGACCGCGAGTTCATGAACCGCATCGTCACCAAGATGGTGGAGATCGACGGCGGCACGCTGACCACCTACTCGGGCAACTACGACTTCTACGAGCAGCAGCGCGCCCAGAACGAGAAGCAGCAGCAGGCCCAGTACGAGCGCCAGCAGGCCATGCTCGCCAAGGAGCTGAAGTTCATCGAGCGCTTCAAGGCCCGCGCCTCCCACGCCGCCCAGGTGCAGAGCCGCGTGAAGAAGCTGGAGAAGATTGAGAAGGTGGAGCCCCCCAAGCGCCGCCAGACGGTGCTCTTCGAGTTCCAGCCCGCCCCGCGCTCCGGTGACGACGTGGTGAGCCTCAAGGCCGTGCACAAGGCCTACGGCAAGAAGCGCATCTACGACGGCATGGACTTCCTCGTGCGCCGCGGCGAGCGCTGGTGCGTCATGGGCATCAACGGCGCGGGCAAGTCCACGCTGCTCAAGCTCGTGGTCGGCTCCACCACGCCGGACCAGGGCACCGTGGCCATGGGCGGCAGCGTGAAGCTCGGCTACTTCGCCCAGCACGCCATGGACCTGCTCGACGGCGAGCGCACCGTGTTCCAGTCGCTGGAGGACGCGTTCCCCCGCGCCGGTCAGGGCTCGCTGCGCGCGCTGGCCGGCTGCTTCGGCTTCTCCGGCGACGAGGTGGAGAAGAAGTGCCGCGTGCTCTCCGGTGGAGAGAAGGCGCGTCTGGTCATGGCGAAGATGCTCTTCGACCCGCCCAACTTCCTGGTGCTCGACGAGCCCACCAACCACCTGGACATGGCGACGAAGGAGATGCTGATCACGGCGCTCTCCCGCTACGAGGGCACCATGCTCTTCGTCTCGCACGACCGGCACTTCCTCGGCGCGCTGTCCAACCGCGTGCTGGAGCTGACGCCCGAGGGCATCCACCAGTACGGCGGCGGCTACACCGAGTACGTCGCGCGTACCGGCCACGAGGCCCCTGGCCTGCGCACCTGAGGCATCCGTGAGACGGCGGGCCGGCTACTCGAACAGCCGGCTCGCCAGTCGCGCCAGCTTGCGCGCCTTGCCCGTGTACGGCGGGAAGAACAGGTGCGCCAGCGACGTGCGCCCCTGCCGCAGCACCGCGCGCTCGTGGCTGAAGGCCTTGAAGCCCGCCTCGCCGTGGTACGCGCCCAGCCCGCTGTGGCCCACGCCCCCGAAGGGCAGGTGCGGGTTCACGTTGTGCAACACCACCGTGTTGACGCACGTGCCGCCCGCGCTCGTCTCCTGGATGAGCCGCTCCACCGCCGCGTCGTCCTGGCTGAACACGTAGAGCGCCAGCGGCTTGCCGCCCGCGCGCACGTGTGCCACCACCTCGTCGAGCGACTCGTACCGGAGCACCGGCAACACCGGCCCGAAGATCTCCTCCTCCATCAGCGGCGCGTCCGGCGTCACGTCCGCCACCACCGTCGGCGCGATGAAGCGCGTCTGCGCGTCCACGCTCCCGCCCACCACCACCCGCGCGCCCTGCGCCACCGTGCGGTCCAGCAGCCCGCGCACCCGCGCGAAGGCGCCGTCATCCACCATCCGGCAGAAGTCCGCGCTCGCCCGGCGCGCCTCCTCGGTGCGCCCGTAGAAGCGCTCCACCGCCGCCTTCAGCGCGGCCAGGAACGCCTCCTCCTGGGACGCATGCACCCAGACATGGTCCGGCGCGATGCACGTCTGGCCGCCGTTGAGGAACTTGCCCCACGCCACCCGCTCCGCAGCCGCCTCCAGGTCCGCGGACGTGTCGAGGATGGCCGGTGACTTGCCGCCCAGCTCCAACGTCACGCCCGCCAGGTGCCGCGCCGCCGCCTCCATCACCCGCCGCCCCACCCGGGGCCCTCCGGTGAAGAAGAAGTGGTCGAACGGCAGCCGCAAGAGCGCCTCGCCCACCTCCGTGCCGCCCTCCACCACGTGGACCTCGTCCTCGGGGAACGTGTCGCGCACGAGCTGCGCCAGGAAGCGCGAGGTGTTCGGCGTCTTCTCGCTGGGCTTGCAGAGCACGGTGTTGCCCGCCGCCACCGCGTCCACCAGCGGCGCCACCAGCAGGTTGAACGGGTAGTTCCACGGCGCCATCACCAGCACCACGCCGCGCGGCTCGTAGCGCACGTGGCTGGAGGTGCCGGTGAGCACGAGCGGCGTCGTCACCTTGCGCGGCTTCATCCACCCCTTGAGGTGCTTGCGCACGTGCTCCAATTCCATGAGCACGGGCAGCACCTCCGTCGACTCCACCTCCGCGGCCGGCTTGCGGAAGTCCGCGTGGAGCGCCTGGGCCAGCGCCTCGCGCCGCTCCAGGATGAGGGCCTTGAGCTTCTCCAGGCGGGCGAGCCGCTCACCGGGGCCGCGCCTGCCCACCTCCCAGCGGCGGGCCCGCAGGCGCTCGAACGCCTCCCGCAGGCCCTGGGGCACCAGCTCCTCCTCCTGTTTCACCACGCGCATCCCGGCTCCTCGAGGCTGGCTGCCCTATTCCAACAACCGCGTCGCGCGGGAGGCCCAGTCCTGGGCCTTTCCGCGGTACGGCGGGAAGAACACCGACGCGAGCGACTTCATCCATTGAACCGACACGGCCCGCTCATGGCTGAAGGTCCGGAAGCCGTAGACGCCGTGGTAGTGCCCCAGGCCACTCATGCCCACCCCGCCGAAGGGCAGGTTCGGGTTCGCCACGTGGATGAGGACGTTGTTCACCACCGCGCCGCCGGACGTCGTGTTGCGGAACACGTCCTCGATGGCCCGCTTGTCCTGGCTGAAGACGTAGAGCGCCAGCGGCTTCTCCCCCCGCTGGATGTGCGCGTACACCTCGTCCCGCGAGCGGAACGTCATCACCGGCATCACCGGTCCGAAGATTTCGCCCTCCATGATGGGCATGTCCGGCGTCACGCCCGTCAGCACGGTGGGCGAGATGTAGCGCGAGGGCCCGTCCGCCACCCCGCCCATCTCCACCTTCGCGCCCGCCGCCACGGTGCGGTCCACCAGGTCCTTCACCCGCCGCCACGCCGCCGGCTCCACCAGCCGGGCGAAGTCGGGGCTCGCCTGCCGGGCCTCCTCCGTCTCACCGTAGAAGCGCGTGATGACCGCCTTCACCGCGTCCACGAACTGCTGCTTCTTCGACTCGTGCACGAAGATGTAGTCGGGGGCCACGCACGTCTGGCCGCTGTTGAGGAACTTGCCCCACGTCAGCCGCTCCGCCGCGGCCTGCACGTCCGCGGACTCGTCGATGATGGCGGGCGACTTGCCGCCCAGCTCCAGCGTCACGCTGGCCAGGTGCTGCGCCGCGGCCTCCATCACCTTGCGGCCGATGCGCGGGTTGCCCGTGAAGAAGAAGTGGTCGAACGGCAGCCGCAAGAGCGCCTCCGCCGTCTCCGCGCCGCCCTCGAACAGCGCCACCTCGTTCTCCGGGAACACGTCGCGCACCAGCCGCGCCAGGAAGCGCGCGGTGTGCGGCGTCTTCTCGCTGGGCTTGCACAGCACGGCGTTGCCCGCGGCGATGGCGGCGATGAGCGGCGCCATCAAGAGCTGGAAGGGATAGTTCCAGGGCGAGAGCACCAGCACCACGCCGCGCGCCTCGTAGCGCACGTGCGCCGACGAGCCCGCGAGCAGCATGGGCGTGCCCACGCGCGTGGGCTTCATCCACGACGACAGGTGCTTCACCGTGTGGTTCAGCTCCTCCAGCGTGGGGTGGATCTCCGTCAGCTCCACCTCCAGCGCGGGCTTGCGGAAGTCCTGGTGGATGGCCTCGGCCAGCTCGTCGCGGCGGGCGATGATGGCCTCGCGCAGCCGCTTGAGCTTCGCGACGCGCTCGGCCGCGGTGGTGCGCGACAGGGCCCAGCGGTTGGCGCGCAGCGAGTCGAACGCGGCCTGCAGGCGCGCGACGTCGGCCTGGGGTTTGGACTCGGTGGAAACGGGGACGAGCTCCAGCATGGTTGGCTCCTCGATGAAATCAGGTGGGTGCTTCAGCGGGCCTCGAGCCCGCGCAAGAGGGTGGTGAGCGCCGTCGTCAGCTCGGCGGTGAAGTCGATGCGCAGGGGGGCCATGTGCGGCAGGGCGAGCACCTCGCGCGCCACGGGCGCCACGTCCGCCATCTGCCGCAGGCCCGTCACCAGCGCGTGCAGGTGCACGAGCACGCGGGCGCCCTCACCTGGGTGCAGGAAGGACAGCCGCGACTCGAGGAGCGCGCCCGTGCGCGCCATCGCCTCCAACAGCCGCTCCTTGAACCGGCGCGCCTGCTCCACGGAGACGTTCTGCTCCAGCACCGTCTGCAGCATCGCGAGCAGCCGCGTCAGCGACAGCTCCGGCTCCAGCGACTCGGCCACCGCGCGCGCCAGCCACGGCCCCGTCCACGCCCCCTCCACCGTGCCCAGCCTCGCCTCCAGCCGGGCGAACCAGGCGAAGAGCAGGTCCTCCAAGAGCGCGAGGAACAGCGCCTCCTTGGTCGGGAAGTAGAGGAACACCGTCCCCTTGGCCAGATGGGCCCGCTCGGCCACGTCCGCCATCTTCACCTCGGAGTACGAGGTCGCCTGATAGAGTGCGAGCGCCTCGTCCAGCAGCACCCGCCTGCGCGCCTCCTTGTCCTCGTCCTTGCGCGCGCGCTTGGGTGCCACCCGCCCCACCTGCTCCCCGGAATCGCTGACCATGCCCTCAGTGGTAGGTGACCTCAGGTCATTCGTCAAGTGACCAAAGGTCATTTCCGCTGGCCGGCACCTGGAGTGTGGTGGGTGGGTGTGAGATGATGTCCGCCATGCGTCCCATCCAGACGGAGCTGCTGTCCGGAAGCGAGCTGTACCGGGAGGTGGTGCTGGAGAAGCTGCTCCACGCCCGCGAGTCGGTGTGGCTGGCCACGGCGAACGTGAAGGCGATGTACGTGGAGTCGAAGGGGAAGTTCGTGCCGCTGGTGGACGTGCTGGACGGGCTGGCGGCCCGGGGCGTGTCCCTGCGGCTGCTGCACGCGGAGCTGCCGAGCCGCCCGTTCCGCGCGGCGTTCGATGCCCGGGCGCGGCTGGTGAAGGGTGGCTTGAATCTGAAGGTCTGCCCCCGCGTGCACTTCAAGGCAGTGGTGGTGGATGGGGCGTGGACCTATCTGGGTAGCGCGAATCTGACGGGGGCGGGCCTGGGGGCCAAGGGCGACGCGGTGCGTAACTTCGAGCTGGGCTTCGTCACGGAGGACTTCGACGTCATCGACCGGGTGACGGCGCTCTACGAGGCGGTGTGGAGCGGGGCCGAGTGCAGGGGATGCAAGCTGCGGCACGTGTGCCCGGACCCGATAATCCCCGCACCCGGGGGGCGGGAGGAGATGAGAAGCTCCCGCGGCGCTCCTCGGCTCGGCAAGTCCCGTCGGTTGAGGCGCGCCACCTCGGAGTCGTCACGACGATGATGAAGCTCTACTTCGCGCGGAACACCCGGGCCACCCGGCCCCGGTGGTTGCTGGAGGAGCTGGGCGTTCCCTACGAGCTGGTGCCGGTGGACGTGCTCCAGCGCGAGCACAAGAGCCCCGAGTACCTGCGCATCCACCCCATGGGCTCCATGCCCGCGCTGGAGGATGACGGGCAGCCCATCTTCGAGTCGGCGGCCATCCTGCTGCACGTCGCGGACAAGTACCTGGAGCAGGGCTTCGCCCCGCCGCTCGGCTCGCCCGAGCGCGCCGAGTACTACCAGTGGATGTTCTTCTGCATGTCCACCATGGAGCCGCCCTTGTCCGCGTACTCCGCGCACAGCCGCTTCCTGCCGGAGGAGCAGCAGGTGGTGGGCGAGGCGGAGCGCGGGCGTCGTCGCTTCACGGACATCGCGCGCATGCTGGAGTCGCGGCTGCAGGGGCGCACGTTCCTGGTGGGCGAGCGCTTCACCGCGGCGGACGTGGTGATGACGTCCATCCTGGAGTGGGGCGGGAGCATGGGGCTGCTGGAGGACTTCCCCGGCTTGCGCGCCTATGTGGAGCGGCACCTGGCGCGTCCCGCGGCGCGGCGAGCCCTGGAGTAGGCGGCCCCGTGCATCAACCCGTCGTACCCAGTCCCTCGCCCTCGGAGCTCGCGGCCCACGTCGGGTTGAAGCGCCGGGGCTTCATCGTCTCGGCGTGCGTGCTGCTGCTGTCGCTCGGCACGCACCCGCTGCTCTTCGGCGGCTTCATCCCGACGGTCATCGTGGTCCACATCGCGTGGGCGGCGGTGCTCGTGGGCACGGCCGCGGCCATGGGCTCGCGGTGGGTGACGGTGCATCGCGCCAGCGTCGTCACGGGCGTGGCCAGCATGGTGGCGCTGGTGCTGGACATCCACTTCACCGGAGGGCTGTCGAGCACGCTGTACCCGCTGCTCTTCGCGATGCCGCTCATCATCGCCGTCTTCGCGCCGGGGGACGTGGTGACGGTGTGGGCCTCCGTCGTGCTGACGCTGGTGGGCATGCTGGTGGCATCGTGGCACTCGGACGTCTCCGAGCAGCGGCTCGTCGGGCAGGTGACGCTCTTCTTCTTCCTGGCCTGGGTGGCCGTCTTCAGCTGCAAGCAGTTCCGCCGGATGCGCGACACCGAGCGCGACGCCGTGAACGCGCGGCTGGCGGCGCTGGAGCAGCTGGCGCGCAGCGAGCACCTGCGCGCGGACGCGGTGCGCAGCCAGGCGGAGATGGAGCGGCTGGCCCTGGTGGGGCGCCTGGCCGCGGGCGTGGCGCACGAGGTGAACAACCCGCTGGCGTACGTGAAGTCCAACCTGGGCTACCTGGAGGAGGTGTCGGGCGAGGGCGCGCAGGACCTGGAGGACCTGCGCCGGGTGCTGTGGGAGACGCGGCAGGGCGTGCTGCGCATCGAGCAGATCGTCACGGACCTGCGCCGCTTCTCGCGCGACGCGTCGGACGCGGAGGAGGCGGGCAGCGTGGCGGAGGCGCTCGACGAGGCGGAGCGGCTCGCGTCGGTGCGGCTGCGCAGCCTGGGGCAGGTGGTGCGCGAGGTGGAGCCGCACCTGGTGCGCGTGCGGCTGGGCCAGCGTCAGCTGGTGCAGGTGGTGCTGAACCTGCTGCTCAACGCGGCGGACGCGCTGGACGGGGCGCGGCCCTCGCGCGCCGCGCGCATCGTGCTCAGGGCCTCGCGGGTGGAGGGGGGCGTGCGTCTGGAGGTGGAGGACAACGGACCGGGCGTTCCGGAGGCTGTCCTTCCGCACCTGTTCGAGCCGTTCTTCACCACCAAGGCCCCGGGCAAGGGCACCGGCCTGGGCCTGGCGCTGTGTCGCGAGTACCTGGCCCGCGTCGGCGGCACGCTGACCGTGGCCAACTGCCCCGATGGCGGCGCGTGCTTCACGCTGCACCTGCCCGCCGTCCCCGAGAAGGAGCCCCCGGCCTGAGGACGCGGGCGGCTACGACTTCGCGGGCTCGGTGCCGGTGGGCGCGATGGGCTCCTCGGCGGCCTTGTCCGGCTCAGACTCCGACGAGGACTTGCCCAGCTGCCGCTCGCGCCACGCGCTGGGGGACTCACCCACGAGCTTGCGGAACAGGCTGCTGAAGTGCTGCAGCGACGCGCAGCCCACCTCCACCGCGACGGCGGTGAGCTTCATGTCCGTTTCCAAGAGGAGCCCCTGGGCCATGCGCACCTGCACGGCGTTGAGCTCCGCCTGGAAGGACGTGCCGGCCTCCTTGAGGCGGCGCTGCAGCGTGCGCTCGGACATGCCCATCTCCCGGGCGACGTCCGACAGGTTGATGTCCGGCAGCTTGCCCTTCATCGCCTGGTGCAGCTCGCGCAACAGCGGCGACTGGCCGGTGGCCTCGGCCACCAGGTCATTCAGCTTGGAGAGCAGCGGCGCGGCGCGCGCCTCGGGCTGTCCCAGCCACGCCAGCGCGGCGGCCGGCTCGGTGAAGACCTTGCTGGGGTACGCGCCCGTCAACAGCGTGTAGAAGCCGCCCACCACCGCGCCCGCCACGCCCTCCGGACGCACCAGCGCCTGGCGCTGCACCGACGTGCCGAAGGACTTCTCGCGCGCCTGCATGTACTTCACGAGCACCGCGAAGGCCGCGGGGTCCGCCGCCTCCAGCCGGCGCGCGTCCACCAGCGAGGCATGGGGCGCCGCGGGGGCCAGCTCCACGTCGAGCACGTGCACCAGCCTGCGCACGTGCGCCTCCGCGGGGCGTCCCCACAGGATGAAGCCGCACAGGTCCGCCGAGGCGTACCAGTGCAGGAACCCTTCCCCGACTAGGTAACGGCCGTGGGGGTCCCGGAAGTAATCGTCGACGCCGTCTGCCGATCGCACGGCTCGGCAGAATAGCGCTTCGCCACCTGGAGCACCCAGCGGGGATTGATGGGCGACAGTCCCGTCACCAGCTCCGGCCTCACCAGGGCCACGCCCTCCAGCTCCCGGGTGGTGGCCGGCAGGTCCCGCCAGGGCACCTGGGGCTTCACGTGGTGGGCCTGGTGGTAACCCGCATTGAAAAAGAACAGGTTGTACAGACGGGACGTGGACGTGGTTCCCAACGCACCGCGCTGCGTGGAGTCGGTCTCGAAGTGGGCGGCCAGGTTGAGCCAGTGGATGCAGAACTGGCCCACCAGCAGCACGCCGAACCACGCCAGGCCCAGGGCGGGCCGCCAGACGATGACCGCCAGCAGGGCCCCGTCCACGACGAGGAAGTCCAGCGCCAGCTCCAGGCGCTGGTTGCGCTTCTTGGCCCAGCGCCAGACGTTGGCCACGGCCTCGAAGGGCCAGAACCAGGGCGTCAGCGCCGAGCGCAGGCAATAACGCACCACGCCTTCGCCGGGCTTGCGCTGGCCCCAGTCACCCGGGCCGTCGTTGTACCGGTGATGGTTGAAGTGGTGGATGTAGTAGCCGCGATAGGGAAACCCACACGCCATGCCCAGCGTCCGGGATACCAGCCAGTGCAGCACGCGCGGCTTCGCGATGCTCACGTGCATGTGGTTGTGCAGGACGGCGTAGTTCCAGAACATCACCGCCCAGCCCACGGCGCACATGCCCACGCGGCCCCAGGCGCCCAGGTGGTCCCAGCTCCAGAGGAAGGAGGGCAACCAGGCCCACCACAGCGCGTGTACCGCGAGCTGCGGCAGGTCGAGAGCGGGGGCGGGGAGGGGGCGAGTCATGGGGCACGAAGCTAGGCCCGCCCCTGTCTCGCCGCTTCATTCCATGCGCCAAGCGATTGCGAAAACGCGCAACCTCGAGCGTCCTTCGCTGGCATCGCCTTCAACCCGGGTCCACCCCGCCCCGGTGCTGATTCCGCCCGCGCTCGCCGTCTTCCACGTGACGGGAATGGGCGAGCGCGAGCGGCGCCGCCGCGCTCACGACTCCAGCGCGTTGGCGACCTGTCCCAGCAAGCGCAGCCGGGGCGCGTCCAGCTTGCGCACCGTGCGCAAGAGCCGGCGGACCTCGGGACGCTCGCGGTACTCCGGCGGGTCCTCGGCGAGCGTGGGCGCGCCTTCGACGCCGGCCGTCATGCCCAGCAGCACATCCGAGGAGCAGTTGAGGACCAGACACAGCTTCCTCAGCGTGCGGACGCTGGGGAGCATGTGACCGCGCTCCAGCCGCCCGTACACCTCGGTGGCGATGCCCACGCGCTCGGCCACATCGGCCTGGGTGAGCTCCAGCCGCTGCCGCGCCGCGCGAACTGCATTTCCAATGATGGTGGCCAATCGTTGTTCCATGGCGTGCGGAAACCTGTCGAAAAGAGGGCTTCGCCCCCCGCGCTCGGGCGGAGAGGTTCCGGGGAGAAGTGACTGCGGGTTCGGTGCCTCGTGGAACACAGACTACGGGTGGGGTCTGACATTCAGGTGCTTCCGGAATGGCGTGCGAAAGCGCTTGAAAAAAGCGCCGCCGGCACGCCCCGCGGGAGGCCCTCGGAAGGCCCCTCCGGCGAGGCTCCGGACGTGGTTTCCGGCGCGCTCCGGGCGTGCCTCGCGAAGGTGGGTGGTGTCGCGCGGTCGACACCGCTGGGGCCCGAAAACTCGGCGCGGGGGCGATTCGCACGCGGCGCGTGGGGCGTTCGCGTCGCGCGGACGCGGACCGTCCTCGCGCACGTCGCCGTGAGCGTGGGCGAAGCTCACCGCGGGCGTCTTGCTTCGCGTTCGTCCGGTGCTGGACGTCACCGGCCGGACGGCCGCACTCGCGGTGCTGGGGCGCGGGGGTGGCGTCCGGGCCGTCGGCGTGCGGCGGAAAGCCGGGGCTCACGTCCGAGGCCGAAAATTCGGCCCGCGCGGCGTTGTCAATGGACGGGTGGGGACTTCACGGAAAAGCCCTGGTGTTTCCGTGGTTTACGAAGGCGGGACGTCTGACGTAGGGTGGGCCCCCCCGGTGGGTCGGGGGTGCACCGCGTGCCTCGCGGGGAGGGCCGTTGAGGTCGTGAGCGACGAGCGTCCGGACGCGCTGCTCAAGAGCGCACTCGAGAAAATTGTCTACTTCGAGGCCCGTGCGGAGCAGTTGCTCAGCGAGCTGGGCTCGACGCGTGAGGAGATGGAGCACCTCAAGCGCGAGCTCGCGGAGACGCATCAGCGCGAGCTGAAGCTGCGGCGCGAGGTGGCGGAGCTGGAGGTGCGCGTCGGGCGCGCTCAGGCCGAGCGCGAGGAGTCGGTGCGGCTGACGCAGGCGCTGCGCGGCGAGCGCGACCAGCTGATGGACCGGCTGCTGACGGCGAGCCGGCTGCGCGCCTCCACGCAGGAGCGCGACGACGAGGACGATGACCTGGGGTTCGACCTGGCGTCGTTCATCTCGCAGCTTCGCAGCGAGGCGCTGCTCAAGAACGAGACGGGCAAGGGCGCGGCGGCGACGGTGATGTCGATGAAGGTGCCCGTGCGAGCACCCGCGGTCCCGCTGGCCGAGCCGGTGGCGAAGGCCCAGCCTCCCGCGGCGGCCTCGAGCGCGCCGCCCGCGTTGCTGGAGCCGCTGCTGGAGGGACTGTCGCCGGTGGCGCGCGAGGCGCAGCGCTTCCTGCAGGCGGGGCGGCTGGGCGTGAGCGCGGCGCAGCTGGCGGAGCTGTCCGGGCAGGGTGGGCTGGGGGCTCCGACGGACGAGACGCTGTTCGGGTTCTCGGTGCGGGAGCTCTCGGCGCAGGACCCCGCGGCGCGCATCCGCGCGGCGGAGCGGCTCAAGGCGCTGTCGCAGCCCGCGGCGGCTCCGGCGCTGGCGAGCGCGCTGCACGCGGAGACGGACGCGGCGGCGCAGGTGGCGCTGCTCCAGGCGTTCGCGGCGCTGTGCCGGGAGGAGGGCGCGCAGGTGGTGTCGCCGCTGTTGTCCTCGCCGGTGCCGGAGGTGCGCATCGCGGCGCTCAAGGCGCTGTTGACGCTGGCGCCCCGGGACGCGGCGCCGCACCTGGCGCAGGCGATGAAGGACCCGGACCGCTCGGTGCGTCGGCGCGCGTCGCTGCTGGCGCTGGGGCTGGAGGGTGAGACGGCGCGCCGGCTCGGTGAAGAGGCCATCCACGACGCGGACGCGGAGGTCCGTTCGCTGGCGGCGCTGGCGCTGGGCGCGGGGAGTGGCGAGAACGCGCGGGCCTTGTTGCTGGAGGCGCTCGGGGACCGCGAGCCTCGCGTGCGCAAGGCGGCGGCGCAGAGCCTGTCGCGCATCCTGGGGCAGGATGTGTCCGGCGTCGTCGCGCTGGACGACACGCACCGGCGCCGTGAGATTCGTCGACTGGCGACGTTGCCGGTCAAGCCCGTGCGCGCGCGGCTCGAGGAGCCGGCGCGAGGGGTGCCCGCGGTGGCTGTCGCGGCGACCCCCGTGGCCTCGCAGGGAGCCCCCGTGGGAGCGCAGTTCGCGACCCAGGCAGCCTCTGTCGGCGCTCCGCAGGGAGCGCAGTTCGCGGTCGCGACCCAGGGCGCTCATCGTAGCGCGGGCGCCGTGGTTGGCGCCGCTCAGGGGATGCAGTTCGTGGTCGCCGCGCAGGGCGCCGGCGCGGCGCAGGTGGCGGGTTCGGTCCAGGGTGGAGTTCCTGTCGCGCTGGCCTCGGCGCAAGCCCGTCAGGGTGCGATGGCGCCCCCCTCGATGGGGGCTCGTCCCGTCGCGCCGCCCACGCACGTGGCGCAGGCCCCGCAGGCCCGTTCCTCGGTGCCTTCGTCGACGCACGTGGCGCAGGCCCCGCAGGCCCGTTCCTCGGTGCCTTCGTCGACGCAGGGAGTCCAGGCGCCCCAGGTCCGCCCGGTTCCCCAGCCCGCGCAGCCCGTGGCCGCCCCGCCGAATGCTGGCGCCCCGCAGCGCGCCGCGCCTCCGCCTTCCCGTCCCGCCGCCCCGGCGCCCCGGCTCTCGCCCGTCCAGGCGGCCCTCGTGGCCATGGGCGCCCCGGCGCCGCAGCCCGCGACGCGCTCCGAGGAGCCCCGGCCCGTCGCCGCGCGCCCGAGCGCCTCGCCCGTGGAGACGCTCTGTGCCCCCATGCTCCACGAGGTCCGCGTGGCGGTCCGTGGTCGCTCGCTCGCCGAGCTGACGGCCGCCCTGGGGGTGCCCGTCGAGCTCGCTCAGGAAGCAATCACCCTGCTCTCAGCCCGGGGGGCCGTGGTCCGAAGGGGACACAAATACTTCGCCGCTTGAGGCAAGGTAGCCGCCCCGTACGTCTTTCGAAGGGTCGTTCATGGAAGCGCCGACATACAGCTCGAAGCAGGTGGCCGAGATGCTCGGCGTGTCTCCGAAAGCGATTCCGGAGGACGCGAGGAAGGACGTGTACACCCCGGACGACGTCTGGGACCTGCGCACGACGCTCGACCGCTTCCCGGCCAAGGTGGGCCACCGCCGCCAGCTCTTCCTGAACTTCAAGGGCGGCACCGGCAAGACGTCCCTGTCCACGTCCTACGCGTGGCGCGTGGCGGAGCTGGGCTACTCGGTGCTCCTCATCGACCTGGACAGCCAGGGCCACGCCACCAAGTGCCTGGGCTACGAGGGCGAGGAGTTCGAGAAGACGCTGCTCGACGTGCTGGTGCGCAAGACGCCCCTGGCCAAGGTCATCCAGAAGTCCCCGCTGCCCAACCTGGACTTCGTCCCGTCCAACCTCAGCATGTCCACCATGGACCTCTCGCTGATGCCCATGGCCGGCCGCGAGTTCAAGCTGCGCAACGCCCTCAAGGACGTGGAGGCCCAGTACGACGTCATCGTCTTCGACGCGCCGCCGTCCTTCGGCCTGCTCAACCTCAACGCGCTGATGGCCGCCAACGACCTGTTCGTCCCCGTGCTGGCGGACTTCCTGTCGTTCCACGGCCTGAAGCTGCTGTTCGAGACCGTGCAGAGCCTGGAGGAGGACCTCAACCACGTGCTGGACCACGTGTTCATCGTGGTGAACTCCTTCAACGCCACCTTCAAGCTGGCGAAGGAGGCGCTGGAGGCGCTCCAGACGCACTACCCGGAGTTCCTGCTGCCGACCATCATCCGGCAGTGCACCAAGTTCGCCCAGGCCTCGAGCGAGGGGCGCCCCGTCTTCGTCGCGGACCCCACGTCGAAGGGCGCCAACGACATCCAGGCCATGATTGACAACGTCCTGCCGCGCCTCGTCGCCGCGGCCGCCGCCGCCCCGAAGAAGGGCACCCAGCAGGCTGGCTGAGATTCGCCATGAAGAAAGCCTTCGAACAGAACGTGTCTCGCGCCAAGCCGCGCCTCCGCCTGGGGGCGTTCACCGGCGCCGTCGAGCAGACCGAGCCCACCGAGCCTCCCGAGCAGGCCGCCGACGTCGCTCCCCCCGAGCCGACGAGCGCCGACCTGTCCGCGGAGGTCCGCGCCCGCATCGAGCGCGCCCGCGCTCCTCGCCCCACCGCCGCCGAGGCGATGGAGGTGGCGCTGTCGCAGCCCGAGGGGCCGCGCGCGCGGGAGCCGGTGTTCACCCAGCAGGTCGCCGAGCCGGTGACGTATGCGTCGCCGGAGCCGGAGGCCGCCGTCTACGACGACGGGGTGGGTGAGGCGCCCGTCACCTTCGCTGCTCCGCCCACCATGGCGTTCCACCTGGACGGCCTCGAGGCCGAGCCGTCGTCGGAGGCGCACCCCATGACGCAGGGCTCTCCCCACGCTTCGCTCCCCCACGTCACCGCCACCGTCGCGGAGCCCGTGGCCCGCGTCGAGGCGCCGCCGCAGGAGGTGGAGGTACAGACGCCCGCGCCGCCGCGCGAGGAGGCGATGGACTCGGACGCGCGCCGCGAGCGGCTCAAGGCCCGGCTCAAGGCGGTGCGGGAGAATCCGCGTCCGGAGCCCCTGCCGGCCACCGTCGCGGAGGCGGGTCAGCGCGCGGTCGAGCGCATCACCCACCTGCAGGCGGAGCTGGTGAAGGTGAAGGCGGCGAACCTGTCCCTCACGCAGGAGCTGGAGGTCGCGCGCCGTCAGGCGGAGAAGGCCACCGAGGAGGCTCGGCTGCGCATGGACGAGGCGCGCCGGCTGTCGGCGGAGATGGAGGGCCGCGTGAAGCTGCTCGCGGACCTGGAGCGGGAGCTCGCGGCGCTGGAGGGTGAGCGCGACGAGGCGCTGCTGTCCCTCCAGGAGAACCGTCAGGCGCTCCAGGCCTCCGCGAAGGAGCACGAGAAGCTCGAGGAGGAGGTCTCCCGGGGCAAGCAGGCCCTGGTGGACAGCCTCGCCGAGGAGGAGCGGCTCGCCACCGAGCTCGAGTCCGCGAAGGACGAGTCGATGTCGCTGCGCCGCGCGGTGGAGGCGCTGCAGGGAGAGCGGGACGTGCTCGCCCAGCAGGTGGCCTCGCTCACCGCCGAGCGCGCCGAGCTGCTCGAGGCGCGCAAGGCGCTCGAGGCCGTGCACCGCGCGCTGAGCCAGGCCGCGTCGCGCTGAACGCGTCGTGGCCATGGGCGCCCCGAACGGGGGGCGCCCGAGCCCGCGCCTACTTCCCGTCCTTCGCCACGTTGCTCCGCCCCGCGCCCTTCTTCACCGCGGCGACGAGCTCCGGCTGGAGCGGCGGGCTGCGCAACCCCTCCAGCGACAGCTCCGCGAACTCACCCTCGCGCGGCCTCAGGCTCGCGAGGAAGGTCTTCAGCCGCTCCTCGCGGTCCGCCTTCTTCGGGTGCCGCGAGCCCAGGCGGGAGCCGTCCTTCGTCTTGCCGAGGACCGCGATGTACTCCTTCGGGTCGTAGCCGGCCGAAATCATCAGCCGCGCGGCGAGCTGGTCCGCCGCGTACTCCTGCTCCTTGTCGTTGCCGCTCTCCGCCAGGCCGATGACCTTCTCCGTCAGGTCACCGAGCAGCGCCGTGTCGCTGTCCAGGTCCAGGTTGCCACCGCTGCCTCCCGCGGCGATGAGCTGACCGGAGCCCGGCACGTTGGCCTCCATCGTCACCGCCACCTTGCACAGGCTCACCTTCGCGGCGTTGTACTGCTGGATGGAGTGCTTGAGCACCACGTGCGCGATTTCATGCGCGAGCACGCCCGCCAGCTGGCTCTCGTTGTCCAGCTCCGACAAGAGCTTCCGGGTGACGAAGACGTAGGCCCCCGGCGTGGACACCGCGTTGAAGTTCTGGTCGTCGTTGAGCACGCCGAACGTCCAGTCCAGCGTGGGCCTCGGCGACTGCGCGCCCAGGTTCTTGCCCACCGTGTTGAGGTACTCGTGCACCGCGTGGACGCTGGTGTCCTTCGCGCCGCCGGTGGTGCCCATCAGCCCGCCGCCGCCCTCCACCCAGTGGACCGCCATGGCGCTGCCGATGGCGTACTCCTCCTTCACCGTGGGCTCCACATCCAGCTTCGCGCACTCGTCGCGCTGCTTCTGCGAGGCCACCGAGTTGTTGACCGTCTTGCCGGCCACGTCCGCCACCTGCGCGAGCGTGACGCCCTTGCACGACACCGTCAGCAGCCCCAGGCCCAGCAGCGCCGCCGTCCTCCCGAGCGCCTTCATCACGAGCCTCCCTTCGGCTTGCTCTTCGCCCCGCCCGAGCGGGCCGTCGTCTCCGCGCCCACCACCGGGTGCAGCCCCGCCGCCGCGGCGTGCTTGGCGATGTCCTGGGTGGACACGTCCTTGGCCGCCTTCTCCAGGCTCTGCAGCTGCGCCACCGCCTGCTTGTGCCCGCCGCCCTTCTTGTTGCCATACGCGACGGCGCCGGGGCTGAGCGCCTTCACCGCCGCGCCGCTGGACACGAAGCCCTCCGGGTTCACCTTGCGCTTGCCCTGGTCCCCGACGACGAGCTCCAGGTTGGGCGCGGTGGTGGACAGGTTGGACTGGAACACGAAGCCGCGCTTGCCCGTGGACGTCTTCACCTTGTGCCACTGCTTGTTCTTCGCGTCCGCGCCCTCCCACTTCACCTGCTCACCCGGCTGGAGGATGACCACCGCGTTCGCCGTGGGCGAGGGGCTCTCCATCACCCGCGTGTTCTTCGCCTTCACGTACAGCGAGCCCCCCACCGCCACCGCCGAGGACAGGCCCGGCAGCCCCATCATCAGCAACGCGGCCACCCACGCCGCTCTCGTTCTCATCCCCATGACTTCAGACTCCTTTCACTTGTCCAGGCTCGCCACGCCATCGAAGCCCGGCGGCGGCGACTCGGCATACTTCCGACAACGCTCCAGCAGCGCTTTCGTCGGCCCGTCGTCCACGTCCTCGGCCGCGAGCCGCTCCAGCGCCGACGCGGCCTCCTCGAAGCGCCCCTCCCGGTAGAGCGCCAGCGCCGCGTGGTAGCGCTCCACCGTCGCCCGCTTGCGCGCGCCCAGCCCACCCTTGAGCGCGAGCAGCTCGTACACCGTGACGGCCTCCGTCTTGCCCGCCACCCGCACCCGGTCCAGCTCGCGCACCTCGATGTGCTCGCGCGCCAGCTCGTACGTGCGCGGGCCAATCATGATGACCGAGCCGTACGCCTTGTTCGCGCCCTCCAGCCGCGCCGCCAGGTTCATCCCGTCGCCGATGGCCGTGTAGCTGAAGAGCTGCTCGCTGCCGAAGTTGCCCACGAAGTTCACCGCGGAGTTCACCCCGATGCGCGTGTAGACGTCCGGCAGCCCCTTGGCGCGGAACTCCTCGCGCATCGCGTCCACCTCCGCCTTGGCCGCAAGCGCCCCCCGGCACGCGCGCACCGCGTGGTCGTCCTGGCGCATGGGCGCGCCGAACAGGCACACCACCGCGTCACCGATGTACTTGTCCAGGCACGCGCCCTCCTTGAGCAGCACGCCGCTCACCCGCGTCAGGTACGTGTTGAGGATGCGCACCAGGCTGCGAGGGTCCTCCTTGAAGCGCTCGCTGAAGGTGGAGAAGCCGCGGATGTCGCTGAAGAACGCGCTGATTTCGACGTTCTCCCCGTCGAGCTTCGGCAGCTTGCGCTCGGCAATCATCTGCTCCACGAGCTTGGGCTCCATGAAGCGACTGAACGCCGCGCGCACGAACTCCGTCTCGCGGTTGGCCACCAGGTGGTTGAAGGCCACCGCCGCGACGCCCGCGAGCAGCCCCGCCATCGAGGGCAGCGCCGTCAAGAGATGCCAGCCCTTCGACAACACCAGCCCCGCGACCAGGTACATGCCCACCGGCAGCACCACCGGCCACGCAATCTCCAGCGGCGTCCAGCGCGTCGTCATCAGCAGCACCACCGACACCAGCGCCACCACCAGCGTGAGCCCCAGGTCCACCGCGAGCGGCGTGCGCGTGATGAAGCGGCCATCCCCCAGGAGCGTGTCCAGCACCGACGCCTGCTTCATCACGCCGGGCACCTCCGCGAGGAACGAGGTGGCCTTGATGTCGCCCAGCCCCAGCGCCGTGCCGCCGATGACCACCACCTTGCCGCGGAACACCTCCCGCGGCAGCCCCGAGGGCTGTCCGTTCTCCCGTCGCACCCAGCCGTCCAGCACGTCCAGCAGCGGCACCGTGCGGAAGCGCTCGTGCAGCGGGCCCCCGCCGTAATCCATCGCCGCGCCGCCATCCGCGTCCACGCGGTACTGGCGTCCCCCCACCCTCAGCAGCCCGTCGGAGAGCTCCACCTTCTCCGCGCTGAAGAGTCCCGCGGCCACGCGCACCGGCAGCGTCGGGTACGTGTTGACGCCGTCCGAGTACGCGAAGCGCGTGCGGCGCATGAACCCATCCGGGTCCGTCTCCGTGTCCACCAGTCCGAAGCCATCCACCGCGCCCACCAGCACCGGAATCGGCGGCACCGGATGGCGCACGGCGCGCGTCCCGTCCGTGTCTCCAGGGACGTGGTGCTCACCCGCCGCCTCGCGTCCCTCCAGCAGCGGCGGCGCGTGGCCCTGGACCTTCACGGGGAAGGCGAGCGCCCGTGCCATCTCCTCGGGCGTGACGGCGGGCAGCACGCTGTCATCCGGCGTGTCGGTGAAGGCCTCGCCGTCTTCCTCCGGGAAGGTCTCCTCGCCCACCGGGGGCGCGGCCTCCGGAGTCGCCACGGGGACGGGAGGCGGGGCGAGCGGGGACGGCGGCGCCGCGTCGAAGTCCGCGCGGGGCAAGGGCTGCGCGTTGACGTTGGTGGAGACGCCGAGGAAGAACGGGATGCGCGTGTCGCGCAGCACCTGGGCGAAGGCCAGGTCCGTGGACGCGTCCGAGGAGCGCTCGTCCATCACCGCGTCGAAGACGATGGCGCGCGCGCCCTCCGCCTCCAGCTGTTCCACCACGCGGGCCCAGAGGTTGCGGCTGTAGGGCCACGTGCCGAAGTTGAGCGTGTAGCGCTCGTTGGCGCGGATGCCGTCCAGCGTGCCCTGGTCGATGACCACCACCGACACGGTGGGTGACAGGCCTCGTCCATCCGTGAAGGCCGTCAGCGCCTGGTCGTACGCGCCGCGCTCCAGGTCGTCCAGCCAGCCGCCCCACCACGCCAGGGCGGACAGCACCGTGGACAGCGCCGCGATGCCCAGCATCAACCGCCAGTGGTCACGCCAACGCTGACGGATGATTCTCCCGGTCTCGCCTGCCACGGCCCCCTCTTGCCATGTGTGGGGTGTATCGCGCGTCACACTAGCCCAAGCCTTCGCGTCCTCACGGCAGACGAGCGTGAAAACAAAAAATCCCAGGTGAGCCTCGATACCCGGCTCGAGCGTGCTCCTCCGTCCGCCCTCCAGACGGAGGACATCCCGTCCTATTCTCGGGCGTCTCACGGGCCCGCCCACGCAGGGGCCGCGAATCGCACACCCGGCGTGTCCCGCTCCCCGCGGGCGGCGGTGTGGGCAGCGACAGGGCTGCCGAGCCTCCGTCAGTCCCATGCGGTGGCGGGGTGACTTGCTGGCGGGGTTTGCCGGAGTCCCGGTGCGACCGGACCTTACCTCCCAACACGGCGGGCGCGACGCCTTCCGTCCTCCTCTTCTCCGCACGCGCAAAAGGAGTCCGACGTGGCCCTGGACATCTTCCAACAGAAGGGCGTCCCCCTCGACAAGCAGGTCTTCACCTGGAAGGACCTGGTGCGCAGGCCCTACAGCAAGCTGGACGACGACGCCTTCACCCGGGTGCGCGTCATCTACATGAACGGCATCATGGCGGATGCCCTGCGCACCAAGCACATGATGGCGCGCATCAACGCGTCCTTGCGCGAGCCGCTCGCCCGCATCCGCCGCGTGGAGCACTTCGAGCAGACGCTCATCAACTGGCTCAACCCCGCGGACCAGAACCCGCTGGAGACGACGCTCGGCTTCGAGCAGGTGGCCATCGAGGTGACCGCCAGCGTGGCCCTGCGCGAGCCCGACCCCTACCTGGCGCAGACCTACCGCTTCGGGCTCCTGGAGGACTTCGACCACCTGTACCGCTACTCGGCGCTCTACGACCGGCTCGAGGGCAAGGACCCCAACAACATCACCCAGTCCTATACGGACATCATCCCCGGCCGCCCCACCGTGGTGGAGCACCGCCACCCCGTGGATGACCTGCGCCGCCCGTACGACAAGACGCGCGCGCACCCGCTGACGAAGATTCACGCCATCAGCATCACCGCGGCGGAGAACCAGACGCACGACTACTACATGACGGTGGGCCCGTTCTTCGCGGACCCGGTCGCGCGTCAGCTCTACGCCGAAATCGCCGCCATCGAGGAGCAGCACGTCACCCAGTACGAGTCCCTGCTCGACCCGGGCGAGACGCTGCTGGAGAAGTGGCTGATGCACGAGGCCGCGGAGGTCTACAACTTCTACTCCTGCCTCGAGTACGAGACGAACCCGCGCGTGAAGGAGGTGTGGCAGCGCTTCCTGGACTACGAGCTGGGGCAGCTGCACTTCGTCAAGGACCTGTTCGAGAACGTCGAGCGCCGGGACGCGGCCGAGGTGCTACCGAAGACCTTGCCCGAGCCCATCGAGTACAAGCAGCACCGCGAGTTCGTCCGCAAGACGCTCAGCCAGGAAGAGGACCTGGCCACCAACGGACCGGACTACGTGCGCATGGCGGAGCTGCCGGCGGACCACCGCTCGCGCGTGTACCGCGACCAGCTCAACTCGGAAGGCTCGCCGTCGGAGATCGCCGCGGCCGGCTACCAATGGACTCCTGGCACGGAGCTCGCCGCGCGGGCACAGCGCATGGGCTCGGTGGTCGAGGGAAGGAAGGTTCACTGACATGAAGAAGACGACCAGTGACATGGGACTCAACCGCACGGGCATCGCCACGTCGCCCATCGACAGCGCGGACATCTTCCAGCAGGCGCAGGAGCGGCTGCCCAGCTCCGCGGGGGATGGCTCGCTCATCCTGGAGGTCCGCCAGCAGTACGCGCGCGAATCCGATGGCCTGGGCAGCGTGCCGCCGCCGGCCAACCTCAAGGGCGTGGCCAAGACGGCGGTGGAGCTGCTCAAGGGCGCCAGGCCCACCGTGTTCCTCGACAAGCTGGGGGAGCGGCTCGCCTTCGAGCGCTCGGGCTCGCGGCTCTACGAGGGCGCGCTCGCCAAGCTCGACGTGTACGGCACGTGGGAGGGCGGCCCCACCCGCGAGGGCCTGGAGCGCATCCTCGACGACGAGCTGGCCCACTTCGGCCTCGTCTCCGAGACGCTGACGAAGCTGGGCGCGGACCCCACCGCGATGACGCCGTGCGCGGACCTGGTGGCCGTCACGTCCATGGGGCTTCCCGCGGTGCTGTCCGACCCGCGCACCAACCTGCGCCAGTCCCTGGAGGCGCTGCTGGTGGCGGAGCTGACGGACAACGCGAGCTGGGAGCTGCTCATCGAGCTGGCGCGCGGCCTGGGCCATGACACGCTGGCGGACCGCTTCCAGCTCGCGCTGGACGCGGAGGCCGAGCACCTGACGCTGGTGCGCGGCTGGCTCGCCTCGGGCATCACCCTGGAGGCCCGCGCCTCGCAAGCCGAGCCGGCCGGCGCTCCGGCCTGACGTCGACTCAGAAGGACGAGCCCGGCTCCTGGAGGAAGCGCGCTTCCTCGGGAGTCGAGGCCCGTCCCAGCGCGTCGTTGCGGTGCGGGAAGCGCCCGAAGCGCTCGATGACGTCCCGGTGCCGGCGCGCGTAGTCGAGCGTCTCCAGGCTGCCGGAGTGGTGCATCGTCAAGAGCTCGAAGAGGTCCACCGACAGCCGCTGGTCGTACAGCTCCTCGCTGTGCTCGAACGGCAGGTACATGAACCAGCGCCACACCGAGGGCAGCGTCACGTCCAGGCCCCGGGCCAGCGCGTGGCGGGCCACCGAGCGGGCCTTCGCGTCCGTGGCGAACGCGCGCGGCGTGCCCCGGAAGAGGTTGCGGGGCACCTGGTCGAGCAGCAGGAGCAGCGCCAGGCACGTGCGGGCTTCGTTGCGCCAGGAGTCCAGCTCGCCCGCGGCCGCGCGCTCGTGGGCTCCCTGGAAGCGCTCCCTGCACTCCGCGTCGAAGGCCGCGTCGCGCTGGAACCAGACGGCCCGAGGTCGGATGCACGCTGGATTGCGAACCGGGTCCGCCGGCTGACCGAACCAGAAGTCGAGGACTTCCTCCGCACTCACCATGTCGTTCCTCCCCAAAGGCTCGATAGAGCGCCCACCCGTCAACAGTCAACGGGGGTGGACCCGGGGGCAGGTCGTTACCACCTTGCAGCGAACACTGCGCCCGCACACCGCGCGCAAGGAGACAGACCATGCACACCTCGTGGGAGACCTCGACGCGCACCGTGCCGGGGCCGGTCAAGCGCACCGCCCTCAACCCCACGCTGCGCACCGAGTCCATCATCGCGCTGGGCGCGTTCGGCGCGCTCACGCTGGGCGCCGCCGCGCTGGGGGCCCGCCACAGCACCGCCGACACGCGCTGGTACCGCCACCTGCGCAAGCCGCCCTTCCAGCCGCCGCCCGCCGCCTTCGGGCCGGTGTGGACCGCGCTCTATGCGCTCATCGCCGTCTCCGGGTGGCGCGTGTGGACGGCGCCGGCGGGGCCCTCTCGCTCCCGGGCGCTCGGCTGGTGGGGCGTGCAGCTGGGCCTCAACGCCGCCTGGTCCTGGCTCTTCTTCGGCAGGCACCAGCCCAGGAAGGCCCTGGCCGACAACCTGGCGCTCCTGGGCAGCATCGGGGCCTACATCGCCGCGACGCGCGAGGTGGACCGGCCCGCCGCGTGGCTGGTCGCGCCCTACCTGGCCTGGGTGGGCTTCGCCAACGTCCTCAATGGCGAAATCGTCCGGCGCAATCCCTCTTCCGGACACTGAGCCCCGGCGGCGATGGCCCCGGCGGAAAATTCGCCGGGAAATCCGGCCGGGAAGATGGCGGCGGGGCGTCGTTGAGAGGGGCGACCCGCCATGGATGCTTTCGCCCTGCAACCACCTGCCGCACGCGCCCGTCGCCCCCGGTCCCGGGGCTTGACGGCCCATGACGCGCCGGTCCAGCCTGCACCCCGCGTGGATAGCGGGCCTCCCTCAACGCCGACCCTGGACAATCGCTGGTTCTCCGCCTTCGTCCGGACGCACGAGGCGGCGTTGCGCGCCACGGCGCTCCGGCTGTGCGGAAACGCGGCGGAGGCCAACGACCTCCTGCAGGACACCTACGAGCGCGGGTTTCGCAACCTGTCCCGCTACCGCCCCGGCACCGACGGACGCGCGTGGCTGCTCACCATCCTCCACCACATCTTCATCGACAAGTGCCGCTCGAAGACGCGCGAGCGTCGCTCGGACGTGTCGGCGGAGGAGCTGGAGGAGCGCATCGCCGCGCCGGAGCCGGAGGCCGCCCCCGCGTGGGCTTCCATCAGCACGGAGCAGCTGCGCGAGGCCCTGACGCGGATTCCCGAGGAGTTCGCGACGGTGTACCGGCTCCACGCCCTGGAGGGGATGCCCTATCAGGACATCGCCGAGCGTCTGGGGATTCCCAAGGCGACGGTGGGCACGCGCCTCATCCGCGCGCGCCGCAAGCTGAAGGAGCTGTTGATGCCCGGCGCCACCGGCAAGGCGGAGGCGTCATGAGCGCCCCGGAGCCCATGGACCCGCACGACCTGGTGCACGCCTTCGCGGATGGCGAGCTGTCCCAGGAGGAGGCGGAGCAGTTCCGCGAGCACCTGGCCACGTGCGAGGCGTGCCAGGAGGAGCTCGACGACATCCTCCAGCTCCAGGCGCTGGGCACCCGGCTGGGGGCCGAGGAGGCTCGCGAGGCCCCGCGCGACGTCACCGCACCCGTGCCGCAGCAGCCCGTGGCGTCCGCGCCCCCGCGCGCGTTTCGTCCCGCGTGGAGCCGCCGCAAGTGGGTGGCCGCCGCCGCGCTGTCCGGCTCGCTGGCCGCCCTCCTGGTGCTGGTGGCGGTGCGCTCGGGGCCGTCGAGCGTGCGTGACGATTCGCAGCTCTTGGCCCTGGCGCCCACGCGCTCCATGGAGGCGCGGCTGAGCTGGTCCGGCGCCAGCGCGCACCGTCCCTACGGCGTGCTGCGCTCCGGCGACGAGCGCCCGCGCGAGCTGGTGCCGCTGCAGGCGCTGGCGAAGCTGGAGGAGCAGGGAGATTTGCAGGGCCTCGCGGTGGGGCACCTCTTGCGCGGTGAGCGCGAGCAGGCGGCCGACTACCTCCAGCGCGCGCCCGCGTCGCCGGACGTGGACAGCGACAAGGCGGTGGTGGCGCTGACGAAGGGCGAGCTCGAGTCCGCGCTCGTCCTGCTGGACGGTGTGCTGGAGAAGCACCCGCGTCACCCGCAGGCCCTGTGGAACCGCGCGCTCGTGCTGCGCGAGCTGGGCCTGGACGCGCTCGCGGCCGAGGCGTTCGACACCGTCGCCTCGCTGGGCGAGCCCGGCTGGGCCGAGGAGGCGCGGGAGCGCGCCGCGGTGATGCGCCGTCAGCTGGAGGGACGTCGTGGGGCGTGGGACTCCGCGCAGCAGGCCGGCCGTGCGCTCGCGCTGCAGGGCACCGCGTTCCCGGAGGACGTGGCGCGGGCGGTGCCGGGCACGGCGCGCAACTGGCTCAACATCGCGCTGTGGACCGCGCCCTCCGCCGAGCGGGTGCGCGAGCTCCTGCCGCTGGCGCGGGTGCTGGACGCGCGCTACGGCGGCGACACGGTGGTGGCCTCCGTGGAGCGCGTGGCGGGGCTGGACTTCGCGCGCCGCGCGCCGTTCGCGGCCCGCTTCCGCCAGGTGCTGGAGGGCACCTTCGATGCCGCCTCGCTCGAGCCGCTGGTGAAGGAGCTGTCCGGCTCGCGGCACCAGGACATCCTGCTGGGTGTGCTGCCGCTGGCGGGCGGGCTGCCGGCGCACATCGACGTGTACGAGAAGGTGGCGCGCGCGCTCGGTGACTCGTGGCTGACGCTCAACGCGGAGCGCGAGCGCGCGCTGGCCGAGTACGGCAAGGGAGACCTGGCCGGCGCGGAGGCGCGGCTGTTGCGCGCGGTGGCGGCGTGCGAGGTCGCGAAGGCGGACTACCGCTGCGGCCAACTGGAGCACCTGCTGGCGCACATCTACAAGGACGAGCACCGGCTGGTGGAGGCGCGCGAGCACGCGCTGGCGGGCCTGGGCTGGGCGCGGCAGACGCAGGAGTGGACGCTGCAGGCGGACCTGCTGCTGGTGCTGGGCGACATGGCGCGCTTCCGCAACGCCTTCGCCCTGACGCGCGCGTACCTGGGTGAGCAGGCCCTGCGAGACCGGGGCTGCGCGGCCGACCGGCACGTGCACGAGAGCCTGGCGTCGCTGCACGTCTTCGCGCTGCGCCCGCAGGCCGCGCGCGAGGAGCTGGAGAAGGCCCCGGTGTGCGACGTGCCCTTCTTCCTCAACGGCGCGTTCGTGCTGGCGGACCTGGCGCGGCTGGACCCGAAGCCGGGCGACGTGGAGAAGGTGCGCGAGGGCCTGGCGAAGCTGGACGCCGCGGGCTGGCTGCGCCCCGGTGAGAAGGTCATGGCCACGCACATCCAGGGCCGCGCCGTCATCGGCTCGGACCGCGCGGAGGGCCAGCGACTGCTGGGGCAGGCCATCGTCGCCGGTGAGCTGCTGGGCGCGGCGGACCCCGTCGCCGCCAAGGCGCGCGCGTACAGCTACTCGTCGCTCATCCTGGACGCGGGCTCCACCGGGGACTGGGCGCGGGCGCTGTCCCTCTTCGCGCAGGAGGCCCGCGTGCCGGCCCCCGAGCGCTGCGCCCTGGGCGTGGAGGTGCACGACGAGCGCACGCTGACGGCCGCGCGCGGACCCACGGGTGAGCTGCTGGGCCACCAGGACGCGAGCCGCCGCTCGCCCGACTTCGACGTGGCCTCGCTGGTGCCCGCCTCCGTCATCGCCGCGCTCAAGCCCTGCGAGCACGTGAGCGTGTTCGCGCGCTACCCCGTGCACGGACAGGCGGGCCTGCTGCCGCCGGACATCGCGTGGAGCTACCACACGGGCACGAAGGCCCAGGCGCCGAAGGTCTCCGCGCCGCGCCCGCTGGTGGTCTACGACGTGGACGCGCCCGCGTCGCTGAACCTGCCCCGGCTGCGCAGCTGGGAGCTGTCCGGCGGGCCGTCTCCGCGCCGCGTGGAGCTGACGGGCGCGGCCGCCACGCCGTCGCGCCTGCTGGCGGAGCTGGCGCAGGCCACCGAGGTGGAGATCCACGCGCACGGCCTGGTGAACCTGGGCGTGTCGGACGCGTCGCTGCTGGTGATGGCGCCGGAGGCGGGCGGCCGCTACGCGCTCACCGCGGGCCAGGTGCGACAGCAGAAGCTGCAGGGCGCGCCGGTGGTGCTGCTCGGCGCGTGTCAGGCGGCCCGGACTGCGCCCTACCTCCACGCGCCGTGGAGCCTCCCCGTGGCCTTCGCCGAGGCGGGCGCGCGCGCCGTCATCGCCTCACCCATCGACATCCCGGACGCCGAGGCCGGGCCCTTCTTCGCGCGGGTCATGGAGCGCATCCGCGCCGGTTCCTCCGCCAGCCTCGCGCTCCGAGACGAAAGGCTGCGCGTGTTGTCCACGCAGCCCGACAGCTGGGTGAAGACGGTCGTCGTCTTCGAGTAGCCCCGTCACCGCCGTCAGTCCCTCACCTCGGCTCGCACGAGCCGAGCACGCTCCACGTGTCTCTTCACACCAAGGAAACCCCGCCCATGAAGACGCTTCGCTCCGCGCTGCTGTGCCTCGTCACGCTGTCCACCTTCGCCGCGTGCGGCGTCGACTCCATCGACCAGGCCTCGCCCGAGACGCTGGAGTCGCTGGGCTCCGTGTCGCAGCAGGCCGTGCTGCCGCCTCCGCCGATTCCCAACTACTGCCCGGGCACCACCATCCCCGGCACGCCGTGGGTCATCCCCACCGCGCCCACGGCGCTGTCCAGCATCCCCAACGGCACGCCGATGTATCCCAACAGCGCCTCGCTGCTCAGCGCGTACACCGTCATCGTCACGGACCCGAACGACGCCAACGCCTTCTACGCCTTCGGCTTCGACGTGCGCGCCCAGCGGCTCATCTTCTGGGTGTCCGGCGCGAAGACGGAGCTGCGCCGCCTCAACAGCCAGCTCGCCACCGACATCACCGTGCTGGAGACGTCCAGCGGCATCGACCTGGGCTTCTCCTGGGGCACCAGCGGCCAGGTCGGCGGTCCGCTCATCCCTCGGCCGGGTGTGGCCGAGGGCGCGTGGAAGGTCGCGTTCAACAACTGGGCGCAGCTCGACAACTATCTCATCAGCCCGCCCGCGCCCGGCACCGCCCCCGTTCAGTGACGCAGCTTCGAGGGGGGAGGCGGATTGAGGGCCAGCACACCCGCCATGTAGCGCGCCTGGCCTTCCGTGGTGCAGCGGACCTCCTGGATGCGCCCCGCCACCTTCACCCGAACCAGCCAACCGTCATTGTCGCGAGTCCAAGCCGGAGTTTCCGTCGTCATGTCCCTGCTCCTCTCGGGTTCGACTTCTCTGACGGGATGAAAAGCAGCCCTCGTGCCAGCGTCTGAAACACCTGAATCCAGGTGCTGGCGCGCAGCGGATGCACGGTGGTGGACACGGGGGGCTGTAGTTCTTTCGGGAGCGGGGGTGGCGAAAGCTTCAGTGGACGTGGCGCTCCGGCTGGGAAGCGGGCGGGTGAGAGGGGGCTCCCGTCAGCAGGGGCAGGGCGACATGGAAGGTGGAGCCTTCTCCCACCCGGCTCTCCACCCAGATGCGGCCGCCGTGGCGCTCGACGATGTCGCGGCTGATGTACAGGCCCAGGCCCAGTCCGCCGTACGAGCGCGTGGACACGTTGCGCGCGCGGAAGTAGCGCTCGAAGAGCAGCTTCTGCTGGTCCTCGGGGATGCCGATGCCCGGGTCCTTCACCGACAAGAGCGCCAGCTCTCCGCGCGTCTCCAGCTTGACGTGGATGACGCCGCCATCGGGGCTGTACTTGAGGGCGTTCTCCACCAGGTTGGTGACCACCTGCTCCAGCCGGTATGGGTCCGCGAACACCTGCACGTCGTGCTCGGGCCGCTCGTAGCGCAGCTCGTGTCCGCCGCGCTGTGCCTCCATCGCCTGCAGCACGTGCTCCACCAGGCTGTCCAGGCGCGTGGCCTGCGGATGCAGCGCCAGCCGGCCCGCCTCGATGCGGGACGCGTCCAGCAGGTCGTTGATGAGCCCGGTCATGCGCAAGATGTGCTGGCGCGCGTGGCGCAGGGTGGTGGGGTCCACGCTCTCGCCGCGCTCGAGCCTGCGCTCCAGCGTGGCCAGCCGGAGGCTCAGCGGCGTCAGCGGCGTCTTCAGCTCGTGCGAGGCGATGGACAGGAAGTCGTCGCGCACGCGGATGGCCTCACGCGCCTCGCGGTAGAGCCGCTCGCGCTCCTCCTCGGCGAGCCTGCGCTGGGTGATGTCCTCCACCAGCACGCCCACGCCCAACAGGTGTCCGTCCGGCGCGCGCACCGGGTAGCAGCTCCCCGTGAGCAGCCGCCGGGGGCCGGGATGGCCCACGGCCTGGGTGTCCACCTCCTGGCCCACCACGGGCTCGCCGGTGTCCAATACCTGTTGCAGCATGGCCGCCGCGGCGCTGCCGCCCTCACCCAGCACCTCGTAGGGCGTGCGCCCCAGGTGGGCCTCGGGGGGCAGGCCGTTGATGCGCGCCAGCCGCCCGTTGACGCGCACGTAGCGCAGGTTCGTGTCGAGGAAGCCCAGCGCCACGGGCGCGGTCTCGAACAGGGTGATGAGCAGGGCCAGGTTCTCGTCGCGCTGGCGCTCTGCGCGGCGGCGCTCGGAGACGTCCTCGACCAGGCCCACGCCGCCCTCCACCTGTCCCGCGTCGTTGTAGCAGGGCGCGAAGCGGATATGGACGGGCGTCACCTTGTGGCTGGTCACCGCGGCATAGTCCCCCACGTAGTCCGCGCTGTGGCCGGAGAGCGTCTCGCGCACGCACGCCATGAGCTGCTCGTCGCGCAGCGACATGAGGTTGAGCCCCACCACCACGCGCTTGGGGGTACCGACGATGGTGGCCAGCCGCTCGTTGCAGGCGGTGATGATGGGCGTGGTGTCGTAGTGGAAGATGCCCAGGGGGACGTTCTCCACGACGAGGCGGTAGAGGTCGTCGCCGCTGGTCCGCCTGGCCTCACCACCATCGCGAGGCGGCTCCATGGGCTCGCGGATGGTGTCGATGACCTCGTGCAGGCGCCGGAGGCTGAGGACGATGCGCTCGTCCTCTCCCTCGCCGGAGGTGCCCACCGTGAGCTCCACGAGCACCTCCACGCCGTCCTGGCGTCGCGCGAGCACCCTCGTGGGCCGCCCTCCCAGCGCCTGCCTGCGCGAGAGCAGGTATCGCACCAGGCTCTGGTCGCCGTGGTTGAGCCGCTGGGGGAAGAGCTCGGCCACCGGGTGTCCCTGGAGCTCCTCGCGCGTCCAGCCGAGCAGGCGCTCCGCGGCGCGATTGATGAGGTACACGTGCTCATGGGAATCGCAGGCGATCCACGGGTCGACCGCGGCGTCCAGCCAGGCACTGAGCTCCTCGTTGGCTGCGGCCATGTCGTCCCCTGCGCCCGTCGTCGGACGGAAAGACGCGAGCCGCCCACGCGCGCCATGGGCGTGGCCCCTCGAAGGGGCTCATCCCGTGGTGCCTTACAGGTAGCCACGACGGACCTGGGACGCGCCGGTGCGCGGGCCCGGCGCGCCTGGACGCTCAGCGCCGACGCTTGCCGGCGGGAGGCTTGCCCGGCTTCTTGCGCGCGGCGGCCTGCTTGCCTCGCGCGGGCCTCGTGGCACGGGCCTTCGACGCGGGGGGCGGCGGAGGCTTCGCCAGGCAGAGCCCCTCCAGCTTCTCGCGCATCGCGCGCGTGGCCTCCTTCAGCAGGTCCACCTCCTCGCGCAGCGACGCCAGCTCACGCGCCTGGGGCTCGCCCTCGCGCAGCGCTCGCACCGTCTCGCGCGCGGCGCGGCGGGCGCGGGCGTCGCTGAGCGGGGTGCCCTCCAGCGCGGGGATGATGCGCCGGTCTCCCAGGGTCCTTGCTGCCTCGAAGACGCCCATCTGCACGCGGAACATCGGGTCCCGCAGCAGCTCCGCCAGCAAATCTACCGCCTCGCGCTGACGGCCGGCCACCTCCGCCAGCCGGGCCACGGCCTGCGTGGCCGCGCGGCGCAGGAAGGCGGGCTGGCCATACGCGGTGCGCGCCTCCACCAGCGGGAAGGCGGCGGGGTCCTGCGACTCGGCCAGCCCGTCCATGGCGCCCACGGCGATGGCGTCCTGGAAGGACGGGCGCGTGGAGGTGGTCTCCAGCACCGTCAGCGCGTCCGCGGCGCGCAGCTTGCCATAGCTGCGCGCGGCCTCCGCCTCCACGAAGTAGCTGGTGTCTCCGGATTGCAGGAGCGAGCGCAAGAGCGCGATGACCTCCGCGTCGCGGCGGAACTCGCCCAGCGCGGCCACGACGGCGCGGCGCACGCGAGGGTGCTCGGCGCGCAGGCTCGCGAGCAGCCGGGCGCGGGCCTCCGGCGTGCGGATGCGGCCCAGGGCCTTGGCGCACGCGGCGCGGGTGCCCCAGAACAGGCGCGCGTCCGCGAGCGCGGTGCCCAGTGTCTCCACGGCGCGGTGGCCTCCGTCGCGCCCCAGCGCGTGGGCGGCCTCGGTGCGGGCGCGGGACTCGGGCGCGGCGCGCAGCTCCTCCAGCCAGAGGCCCACGGCCTTGTCCACCTCCAGCGTGCCCAGCACGTCGCGGCGCGGGTCCACGCGCACCTGCGAGGGCGCGGTGGGGCAGGGCAGGTGGAAGAAGTGCTCCGCGTCCGTCACGTCCAGCCGGTGGCGGGTGTCCCGGCCCTCGACGGTGACGACGACGTCCAGCGGCAGGCGGAACAGGGGCGTGCCCGCGTCGGTGCGCTGCGTCTGGCGCACCTTGAGGCGCAGCCGGCCCTCCTCGGCCTCGTGGCGCACCTCCACCTTGAGCTCCGGGTGGCCGGGGGCGAAGACGTACTGGTCGAAGAAGGCGTCCAGGTTGTGGCCGGTGGCCTGCTCGAAGGCGCGCGACAGGTCCACCGTCTCCACCGAGCCGTGCCGGTGGCGCGAGACGTAGTGGCGCAGGCCGCGGAAGAACAGCTCGTCGCCCAGGCGGCGGCGCAGCTCGTGGAGGACCAGGCCGCCCTTCTCATAAAGGTGCCGGTCGAAGACATCCAGCGGGGCGTGGAAGCGGCGCGAGACGATGGGCCGCGCGTAGCGCTCCTTCACCTCGCCCAGGTAGGCCTCCAGGTCCGCCTGCCGGTGGTGGTCGGCCTCGTCCTGGCCGTCCGCGCGCTCCTTCCACAGCACCTCGAACCAGGTGGCGAAGCCCTCGTTGAGCCAGCCGTGGGGCCAGTCGCGGCAGGTGAGCAGGTCCCCGAACCACTGGTGCGCCAGCTCGTGGGAGATGAGCGGCTCCGCGTTGTAGTCCGCGTGCGCGCGCGCGTCGTGGAGGACGGAGTCGGTGAGGCTGGTGGCGGTGGTGTTCTCCATGCCGCCGAAGATGAACTCGGTGAGGAACACCTGCGCGTAGCCGCTCCACGGGTAGGGCTCGCCGGTGGCCTCCTGGAACACGCGCACCATCTCCGGGGTGCGGCGCACGCACCGCAGCGCGTCCTCGCGTCGACCGCGCGGGAAGAGGTAGCGCAGCGGGACGGTGCCCGCGGTGTCGGTGAGCTCCTCGAAGTCGCCCACCGCGAGCGTGACGAGGTAGGGCGCGTGCGGCTGCTCCATGCGGTAGTGCTGGGTGCGCCGCTGGTCCTGCACGGTGTCGGAGACGAGCACGCCGTTGGAGAGCGCGGTGAGGCCGTCGGGGAAGGTGGCGATGAGCTCCGAGGTGGCCTTCTGCGCGGGCGTGTCCAGGCAGGGGAACCAGTGCCGTGCGTCGGTGTCCTGGTTCTGGGTCCAGGCCTGACGGGGCCGGTCCGGGTAGGCGGCCTCCGGGCCCCAGAAGTAGAGGCCCCGGCGTGGGCGGGCGGTGTAGTGGATGGCCACCTGGGCGGCCTGGCCGGGCGGCAGCGGCGCGGGCAGCTCCACGCGCACGTGCGAGCCGGAGTTGGTGAAGCGCACGGGGCGCTCGTCGACGAGGACGCGCGAGACGTCCAGGTCCACCGCGTCGAAGGTGAGGGTGGACGACAGCCGCACGGCGGACACGCGGGTGGTGCAGACGCCGGTGACGCGGCCTTGCTCGAAGTCGAGCTCCAGCTGGATGCGCACGTGCTCGGCGCGCAGGGGGCGCTCCGCGGCGTAGTGCTCGGTGGCGCCGGGGAGGCTGAAGGCGCGGGACTGGGGGAGGGCGGGCTCGGAGGAGTGACGGTGGCAGCAGCGCATAAGCGGGGATGACTCTTCCGCAAGCGCGCGAAACCGTCGAGCCGGTGTTTCGTCGCACTGTTCCGCCCTGCACCCTCTTGCCGCGCCAGGACATAACGCCTGTCTGGATGGCGCGGGACGGACTACGTTGTCCACCGTGCAGTTCGTCCTCTTCTATTCGGACAAGCGGGTGCGCGAGCAGCTCTTCGCCCATGTGGACGGGACGCGAGGGGTGTTGCTGGTGACGGGTGTGCGTCATGGGGCGGCCATGCGCGCGCCCGAGCTGCGCGAGCCCTTCGCCACGCTGGAGTTCCTCCACGGCCGCGTGTTGACGCAGGTGCTGGTGGCGGACGAGGGCACCCCGGACGGCATGTGGAGGGACCCGCTGGGAGACCTGGGCGACAGGCTGCACCCCGACAGCAAGGATGACGCGTACGCCGTCACCACGGGCTACCTGCTGCTGGTGGATGGCCAGCCGCGCCAGGTGGTGCGCAAGCACGGCCTGCCCGCCGAGGACCTGTGGTTCCTGGAGGACGCGCTGAGCCGGCTGGAGCCGCGCATCCCCGCGCCGGACCCCGCGCGCCGACCGGGGAAGAAGCGCCCGGAGCCCGCGCCTCGCGCACCGCGTCGTCCCGCCAGCACCGGCGCGGCCCGGGAGCCCGAGGAGGCGGGGGGGCGCCGTGCGCGGGACGAGGAGCGGGAGGGCGGCGAGAGTCCGGGGCGTCGCTCCCGAGGCGCCTGGAGCGGTGACGACGAGCAGGTCGGAGGCGAGCATCCGGGTCGTCGCTCGCGAGGCGCCTGGGGCGGTGACGACGAGCAGGTCGGAGGCGAGCATCGCGCACGCGGGGCCCGGAGTCCTCGCGACCCGGAGGCCACGCCGCCCCGGGGCACCCGGGTACGCAGCGAGGCCCCCGCGCGCAAGGACGCATGGGAGGTGCTGGGGCTCGAGCGGGGCGTGTCGCGGGACGAGGCGCGCAAGGCGTTCCGCGCGCTCATCGCTGGCTACCACCCGGACAAGGTGGCGCACCTGGCGCCTGAGTTCCGCGAGCTGGCGGAGCGCCGCACGCGCGAACTCCTGGAGGCGTGGGAGACCGTGGAGCAGGAGCTCGGGTCGTAGCGGCGCGCCGCGGCCGCCCCTGTCATCCGGGCACGGGCCGCACGGTCAGCCCACGCTCGGCACCCCGGGCACGGGCATCGTGACGGGGAGCGCCTCCAGCGCGAAGCGCGCGACGATGGGCATGTGGTCCGACAGCCCGTGGAAGCGGCTCTTCAAGTCCCCGAACGGGTGCGTCTCCTCGGTGTCGAGCCAGCGCACGCCCCCGCCGGAGAACATGTGGTCCAGGTGCATGCGCATGTGCATGAAGCCCGCGGTGGGGAAGCCCCGCGACACGCTCGGGTCAATCTGTCCCACGGCGGCCTGGGCGCACGTGAAGGAGACCTCCCCGGTGAGGTAGCGGAACACCGGGGACGACGGCGGCGAGTTGAAGTCCCCGCAGACGATGAACGGCTCGTCGGCGCGGAGGCTGCCCACGAACTCCGCCAGCTTGCGCGCCTCGTGGAGCTGGTTCACGCCGCAGCCCATCTTGTCCTTGGTGGACCAGAACTCGCGGGCGAAGGGCGTGGGCAGGCTCAGGTGGGTGTTGAAGACGTGGAAGGGGCGCCCGTCCTCGCGGCGCAGCAGGCGCATGTGCGCGCAGATGCGGCTCTGCTTGCGGTCCTTGAGCCGCTGCACGTGGTGGTGGGTGATGGACATGGGCGCGTCCACGTTGTGCTTGTCCACCTGGAGGGTGCGCTTGTTGACGAGCACCGCCAGCCCCGTGGTGTAGAGCGACACCTCGCCCAGCTTGTAGTGGTGCGCGCGGAAGTAGAACGCCTCGTAGGGCATGTCGCGCCCCTGCGCGGCGAACGTCTCCTCCATGCGCCCCATGAAGGCCATCAGCTGCGTCTCGCCGGGCAGCTTGGGGCGGTGGGCGATGGTGCTGCGCAGCGAGGTGGTCTCCACCTCCTGCAGGCACACCACGTCCGGCAGCGGGTCCAGTCCGGCCAGCGCGAAGGCCACCCGGCGCTTGGGGCCCACGGTGCTCGCCAGGCCCCGGAGCATGTGGCCGAAGTAGCGGACGTTGTACGTGACGATTCGAAGCGAAGAGTCGGGCATACGAGGTGCGTGCCCGTCCCGGGCACGCCGCAAAGCTACTCATCCGCCCGCCCGCGCGCCCCCGATTCCTCACCTGCCGGACAGTTGACAGACGGTCGTCCCCGGTCGGGAAGCTCGCGCCGGCCCGTGGGTTCCCTCGCCCTGGAGGCCATGCTTTCCTGGTCGGGAGGAAGGCGCCCGCCTGCCCGGTGGGGTGGCGGACGCCCAGGGCCGGCGAGGGTGGTCTCCCGTGGAACTGGAGGGTCGATGAACGCGATGGGATGGGCGGCGCCGCTGGTGCTGCTGGTGGCGGGCTGTGGCGGCTTCGAGCAGGAGACGTATGACGTGGAGCTGGACGCGGCCCAGGCGGCGGCCGTGCCCTACTCGTGCACCGACAAGACGGCGAAGGAGCCGGTGGCGGTGCCGGGCATCGGCGGCGTCTCCGGCCTGGCGCTCCAGCAGCGCTGGACGGTGCGCGCCGAGGAGTACGGCGCCACGAGCATCGAGGTGCCCGACGTCTCCTTCACGCTGCACCGGGGCGACGTGGCGACGCTCGACGAGGACGACGCCCCGGACATCCTCCAGGGCACGCGCTCCGATGAGGGGCCGTTCCAATACGTGGACATCCGCTCCATCCCGTCGACAGTGGCCGGCGAGTCGAACATCGTCTACGTGCTGCGCTTCTACATCGCCAACGACTCGCTGGAGGACGACGACATCGAGGGCTTCATCGACGTGCGACGCACCTCGTTCGAGGGCCTGGGCATCGACGCGAGGGAGCTCGAGGAGTGCACGTACAAGGTCCGCCTCGCCGGTCGCCGGGTGAAGTGAGCCCGGGGCGCGAGGGCCCCGGGCCCGGCCTCATGGCGCGCGCTTGAGGCGCACCACGGTGTCGAGCAGGTGCTCCAGCGCGGCCTGGGGCTCCAGGCTCAGCCCCGAGTGCACCGGCCCCGTCTGGAGCATGGTGCTGCGCGGGGCCACGAGCCAGTGCCAGCGCTCCTTCTGCGGCAGCTGGCCGATGGGGCCCGCGCCCTTGCCGCCCATGCAGACGCGCTGGAAGCTGTCCAGGTGGCAGCGCACCGTCTCCAGGTCGATGTCGGGCGCGAGCGCCTTCAAGCGCGCCTCGTCCACCTCCACGCGCGCGCCCAGGAAGCGCTGCGTGGTGCAGAAGAGGACGACGCCCACGTTGATGAACTCCTCGCGCTCCACGCGCGGGACGACGCGGATGATGGCGTAGTCAAACGAGCTGTGCGCGGGCACGGGCGGCCTCCTCGATGAAGGCCGGCAGGGCCTGGGCACGCTTGCACAGCCAGCTCACGTAGGCGGCGCGGTGCGCCTCCACGGTGGGGAAGGGGGACTCGGCCGCCTTCAGCCAGCCCTCCGGAATCCCCGCCACGGTGGTCTCCATCAGCTCCCGCGTGAAGTGCGTGGACAGCAGCGCCTGGGCCTGGGGGAGCTGGCTGGCCCACGGCAGCAGCACGTGGTCCTTGATGGGCGCGAAGCGGCTCTGGCTGCGCTCCTCCCAGTCCTCCCACGCGTGGTGGAAGTAGAGCGACGCGCCATGGTCGATGAGCCACAGCTCCCGGTGCCAGCACAGGAGGTTGGGGTTCTTCGGCGTGCGGTCCACGTTGGTGATGAACGCGTCGAACGCCACCAGCGACGACGCCACGTCCACCTTCGGCGCCGGCCCCGCCACCGGGTCGAACGTCACCGAGCCGGGCAGGTAGTCCAGCGCCAGGTTCAGCCCCGCGCTCGCCTTGAGCAGCTCGCGAATCTCGCTGTCCGGCTCGTTGCGGCCCAGCGCCGGGTCCAGCTCCACCAGCACCAGCTCCGGCACGCGCAGCCCCGCGGCCCGGGCCAGCTCCGCGGCGATGTACTCCGCGATGAGCGCCTTGGCCCCCTGGCCCGCCCCCCGGAACTTCACGACATACAGCCCCGCGTCGTCCGCCTCGACGATGGCGGGCAGCGAGCCCCCCTCTCGCAGGGGCGTCACGTAGCGCGTGGCGACGATGGTCCTCGGCATCCTTCCCGTCCTCGCCCCACGCCGCGTCCGGGCCAGGGCCTGGGGCCAAACCCCCGGAAGGAGGGGCCCGGCCGCGCTCTACCACGCCTGACGCGCCTGCCCACCCGCCAAGGGGGTTCACTTCAGGTGGAAAAAGCAGCCCTCCAGGAAACTGATCCTGACGAGCTGCGACAATCAGGGACAGTCGTTGATTCCGCTTCCCCCCGGAGCCGCCAACATGACCGTCACCCGCAAGCCCCTGTCGCTGCCGTCGCCCACCACCCGTACCGGGGAGGCTGCTCGTCCGGAGGCGCCCGCGACGCCCGCCGCGGAGCGCGTGGTGGCCCGGCCCGGCAAGAACGGCACGGACGGCTTCGAGTCGGCCAAGTCGGCGCGGCCCTCGAACTTCGTGGACCGTCCCACCGGTCACCGCCCGGACCCGAACGCCCCGGTGCTGCCGGCCACGGCGTTCGCCTTCGGCCCGAGCAAGGCCACGCTGGCCGGCCGTGACACCTCCACGCCGGTGACGCTGACGGCGTCCGCCACGCCCAACGCGGCGGTCAAGGACCTGGCGACGGTGACGTCCACGGTGAGCTTCGACAAGGACGTCTCGCTCGACTCGCTGAAGCTGAACCTGGACCTGGCGCACTCGTACCGGGGCGACCTGGTGGTGAAGGTGACCAGCCCGTCCGGCAAGACGGCGACGGTGTCCAACCGCCAGGGTGGCAGCGCGGACGACGTGAAGGGCTCGTTCGACCTGAGCACCACGTTCAAGGGCGAGTCGGCCAAGGGCACCTGGACGCTGTCCGTCGAGGACAAGGCGCGCGCGGACACGGGCACGCTGAAGAGCTGGGGCCTGGAGGCCACGGGCAAGGCGCCGGGCACGGACCCGGTGGACCCCAAGCCCCCGCGCCCCACGGGGGACCCGGTCATCGCGGTGTTCGACGGCGGCGTGGACTTCAAGCACAGCGACCTCGACAGCGCGATGTGGACGAACCCGAACGAGATTGCCGGCGACGGAATCGACAACGACGGCAACGGCGTGAAGGACGACATCCACGGCTACAACGTCGGCTTCAACAGCGGCGACGTGATGAAGGGCCAGGGTACGGACCACGGCACGCACGTGGCGGGCATCATCGCGGCCGAGGACAACGGCGAGGGCAACACGGGCATCGCCGCCGGCAAGGCGAAGGTGATGAGCATCGGCGGCCTGTACGACGGCGCGGACCTGCTCACCAACTTCGAGCGCGGCGTGGACTACATCGTCAACATGAAGGAGAACCACGGCGTCAACGTGCGCGCGCTCAACGCGAGCTTCGGTGACGAGTACCGCGACGCGGCCTCGCAGGCGCGCTGGAAGGCCGCCGTGCAGAAGCTGGCGGACGCGGACATCCTGCTGGTCGCGGCCACGGCCAACGGCAACGGCAGCAACATGAACAACGTGCAGGACTTCCCGGCCAACATCGACCTGCCCAACGTCATCACCGTGGCGGCCATGGACCAGCGCAACGACAAGCTGGCGCGCTTCTCCTCGCACGGCGACAAGGTGGTGGAGCTGGCCGCGGTGGGCGAGAACGTCCTGAGCACCGTGCCCGGCGGCGACTGGGAGAAGATGAGCGGCACGTCCATGGCCACCCCCACGGTGGCGGGCGCCGCGGCCCTGATGTTCGCCGCGAACCCGGACCTGACGGCCGCCCAGGTGCGCGACCTGCTGGTGCAGACGGTGGAGCTCGACCCGGACCTCAAGGGCAAGGTCAGCACGGGCGGCAAGCTGGACATCGCCGCCGCCGTGAAGGCCGCCGAGGAGTTCGTCACCACGCCCCCCGCGACCGTCGCGGGCCGCTGAAGCGCCCACGGGCCCGGACGTCCTCCGGGACCTGAGCGGTCGGGTGGGTGGATATCCGGCCCCTGTCTTCCGCGGGTTTCGCGGTGGCAGGGGCCTTTTTTCGGCCCGAATTGATTGCGCGCGATTGAATTGCGCCCTAGATAAAGGGGGTCGAAAAGAAGCGACTCTGAACTTCCAGGAGAACAAGCCATGGCTCCCGTCACGATTTCGCCGCTGTACACCGCCCACGCCACCGCCCACGGAGGCCGGTCGGGCAAGGTCCAGTCCTCGGACCAGGTCATTGATTTGCCGCTGGCGATGCCGAAGGAGCTGGGCGGCGCGGGTGGGGCGGCGACGAACCCGGAGCAGCTGTTCGCGGCGGGGTATTCCTCGTGCTTCGAGAGCGCGCTGCGGCTGGTGGCGGGCAAGGCGGGCAGGAAGCTGGGGCCCGAGGTGGGCATCACCGCGTCGGTGACGATTGGGAAGACGCCGGACGGGGGCTTCGGGCTGGCGGTGGAACTGAAGGGCATCCTGCCGGGCATCCCCCGTGACGAGGCGGAGAAGCTGATGCACGCGGCGCACGAGGTGTGCCCGTACTCACGCGCCACGCGCGGCAACATCGACGTGAAGCTCTCCGTCGCGGAGCAGTGAGCGAACAGCCGTTCAGGCCTGCAAGGGAGTTGGTATGGGGAGGAATGTCGAACTCCTCCCTGTCCGCTCCCTCGCCTCGCGCATCCCTGTCCCTCGTCGCCCGTGAGAAGGGGGCGGTACGCGCCTGGTCCTTCGAGCGGGCTGGAGCGGCGGTGACGTTCCGAGAGGGCCCGCTCGGTGGGAAGTCGAAGCAGACCGAGAAGACGTTCGAGACCGAGGCCGAGGCGATGGCCTTCTGCGAGAAGAGCCTGCGCGCGAAGGTGGAGAAGGGGTACTTCGCCTCGGAGCTGGGCTTTCGCGCCGTGCCTGTCGAGCAGGTGCGCGCCGAGCTGAAGGTCGCGGACGCCGCCGAGGGCCGGGTGCTGGTGCATGACGGTGACCTCGTCATTCCGCACGACCTCATCCTGGATGACGGGTTCGGGTTGCTGGCGCCGGAGCAGGACGCGCAGGCCCCGTTGGTGGGGCTGTGGGTGCGCGGCGCGCTCACCGTCGAGGGCTGCCTGCTCAACTTCGAGGACGACACGGGGCCCTTCCTGCAGGTGGGAGGCGCGCTGGTCGCCCGGGGTATCGGCGTGGGTGGCTCCCAGGTCCGGGTCGATGGGAGCGTCCGTACGGGCGAGCTCATCGGCGTCTACAACCACGGGCTCGTCGATGTGGGCGGCGACCTGGACGCGCGCATCGTGGCGACCGAGCACACGGTGAGCGTGGCGGGGACTCTGAACGCGATGCGCTTCCTGGGGTGGGGCGCGAGTGTGTTCCGAGTCGTGGACGGTGTGGAGGAGGTGAGTGACCCGCATGAGGCCTCGGGTGTCTTCGTGGCGGGGGTGCTCAAGAAGCCGGAGGGGCAGGTGGACCTGTCGCTCGCGCGCAAGCGGCTGGCGGAGGGGAAGCCGAACCTGCTCGAGGCGCCGGTGAGTGTCCGCGCCGAGTTCCGCAAGCAGATGGCGAAGAAGCTGGAGGCGCCGGAGAAGCTCAAGAGCCTGGTGCTGAGCCGGAAGAACCTCCGCGTCCTGCCGGCGGAGTTGTTCCAGTTCCGTCGGTTGGAAACGCTGGACCTGTCGGGGAACAAGCTGCGCAGGCTGCCCGAGGAGCTGGGGTTGCTGACGGAGCTGCGAGAGCTCCGGCTGGGAGGCAACGGGCTGCAGGAACTGCCGGAGTCGGTGGGGGAGTTGGGGAAGCTCGTCCACCTGGACCTGGAGGCGAACTGCCTCTGGCGGCTGCCGGAGTCCCTGGCGCGCTGCACGGAGCTGCGGAGCATCAACCTCGTCAACAATCCCTATTCGTACGTGCGCGCCTCGTTCGGGAGCTGGCGGCAGGTGAAGGTGCTGCGGGACTTCCCCGAGGTGCTCACACGGTTGCCGAAGCTGGAGGTGGTGGAGTTCAACGGGACCTTCCTGCGCGCGTTGCCGACGCGGACCTTCGACAGTCGGGGCTTGCAGCGGGTGAGCATCAAGGACTCGCTCATCACGGAGGTGGACAAGGCGTTGCATCCGTTGGTCGAGGTCGACCTGGAGGCCGCGAAGAAGACGGCGGCGGACTTCGTGCGCTTCTGGTTCGCGCACGACTCCGTGCACCTGGAGGACTTCTATGACGCGAAGACGCGGACGTATGACTTCGCGGACGTCATCGCGCTGGTCCACATGCTGGTCGAGAGCGCCCTGCCTGTCACCGCGGCGTACGAGGGGGTGCTGGCGACGTGGAAGGACCAGGTTGAACGTGTGGGCCACGTCATCGACCGGGCCGAGCGGAACCCGGAGCACTCGCGCGCGCTGTTCGGCGCGCTCCGGGATTCCCTCGACACGGTGGGCAACACCACGGGGGCGAACGTGCTCGTGGATGGGCTGCGTGGGCTGTTCGACGAGCGAGCGCGCGCGGGGGGGTAGAGCCCGGCACGCTCCGTGTCGCGGGGGACACGCTGTGCCATGAAGGACGCACGGGTTTTCCCTTAAGGACGCGGTGTCATGTGCGTGCGAGAGGCACGCGGGTGCGTCACTCCTCGACGCCCTCCCTCGGAGGACTCGCGGGAGGCGCCTTGGGGGGCCTCCTGGCATGTCCCTTGAAGTCTCCCCGGGGTGAAGGGGGGAAGCCTGTATGCATGAGCGTCAGCTCATTCCGATGGATGTGGCGGGGACCGCGGTCCTGGTGGCGGCTCGGATGTTGTTGGAGGAGCCGGACGTCGAGGAGTTCTTCGGGTGGTGGCGGCCCGAGGCGGGAGGACGTCCGCCAGGGCGGTGGAGCGCGGCGGAGGGGACCCGGTTGTATGCCGTGGCCGAGCGGGGCAACGGCGTCATCGGCCTCGCGGCGCTGACCCACATCCGCCGCGAGGAGCATTACGCCCGCGTGTGCTGCTCCATCCTGGCGCAGCATCGCCAGAATGGCGCGGGGCACTGGACCCTGTCGGAGCTCATCCGGCAGGGCGTCAGGCTGGATGGACTGCGACACCTGGAGACCTCCGTCCGCGCGGGGCATTCGACGTCGCTTTCGACCCTGGAGTCGCTCGGCTTCCGGCGCCTGGACGTTTCAGGCCAGCTGTCCGGCGACATGTCTCCGAGCGGGTATGTCTATCTCCGGTTGGATTTGCCCTCCGGGTCGGTGGGGTACTTCCCACGTGTCATCGCGCGCAATCTCTGCGCGTGACGCGGCCGCTGGCGGGAGACGGACTCCCGCCCCGCGCATTCCTGTCGCGGGTGGCGGCGCGTGAGCCGGCGCAGCGCCCTGGCGGGCTTGCCGGGCCGGCGGGGCCACCTCCAAGCGGCTTGGTTGGAGTTTGTGACTTTGCAAGTCAATCTCAAATTTGTATGCTTGGGTCCATGGCACAGGTCCAGACGGTCGAGGCGCTCGAAGGGGTGGTGGGCTCCCGCCCGCTGGGCGTGATGCTCAAGTCGTTGGACTCGCTGGACGACCACTGCGTCAAGCTGCTGGCGTGTTCATCGTTCGCGGTGCTCGGCTATGTCGACGTGGACGGGCAGGGGCGCGCGACGGCGGTTGGCGGGCCCCTGGGGTTCGCGCGCGTCGTGGACTCGACGCACCTGGAGCTGCGGCTGGACGCGCCCATCCCGCTCAACCCGACCGTGGGCTGTGGCCTGCTGTTCTTCATCCCGGGCCTGGGCGAGACGCTGCGGGTCAACGGGCACGCGACGCTCGAAGGACACACCCTTCGCGTCACCGTGGAAGAAGCCTTCGTGCACTGCGCGAAGGCCATCATCCGCTCGGGGCTCTGGAAGTCACCGAAGCCCGCCACCTCGGACACTCGCGCCGCGGGCACCTGGAGTGGTGACCCCGAGGTGCACGACTGGCTGTCACGCACGCCCTTCGTCGCGCTGGCCTCGTGGGATGCGCAGGGCCTCGCGGACGTGAGCCCCAAGGGCGACCCCACGGGCTTCCTCCGACTCGACGGCACGCGCGTGGCCGTGCCCGACCGCCCCGGCAACCGTCGCACGGACACGTTCCACAACGTCCTCGAACAATCCCGCGTGGCGCTGCTCGCGCTCATCCCTGGTGAGACGCGCTTCCTGGAGGTCTCCGGCGTCGCCTCGCTCTCCACCGAGCCCGCGCTGCTGGCCTCGATGGCTGTCGAGGGCAAGGTGCCGAAGATGGCGCTGCTGCTGGAGTCCCACGCGGCGCGTCTCCACGCCAGTCAGGCCATCGTCGACGCGGGGCTGTGGGACACCGCGCGTCACGTGCCCGCGAGCCAGCTCCCCAAGATGGCGGATGTGTTCGTCGACCACGTCCGGCGCAGCCCCCAGAAGGGCGCCGCCGCCGCGACGGTGCGCGCCCTCGTGTCCAGGAGGATGCTGAGCTGGGCACTGGAGCAGGACTACAAGAAGAACCTGTACTGAGTCCGCGAGGGCTCCCGTGTCTCGCGACGCAGGGAGCCCTCGTGCACCGTCAGAACCGCTTCACCTCGGTCAACACCTGCCGCGAGTGCCGCGTCACCGTCCCGAAGCGCGCGAGCGACTCCGCGCGCAGGTGCTTCGCCGCGTCGCTCGTGGTGTAGCGCTGGAAGTCCGCCTCACTGGCCAGCTCGAAGTGACACACGTACCGGGTCCAGCCATCCGGGGCCCGCTCCGTGTCCTTCCACTTGCGGCACCCCAGGAACCCCGGCTCGCGCAGCACCTCGGGGACGTGCGTCCCTTCGTGCCACTGGTTCCACGCAGCCTCCGCGCCGGGCTCCACCTCGATGACCACCGTGTACAGCGCCGTCACGGCTGCCACGCACCGAAGCCCGTCAGCTTCGCGCCACCCTGGGACTCACGCTTGCCCTTGGACGAGACGCGATAGGTGAAGTCCGACAGCGGCTCGAACCGCGCCTCGTGCGCCAGCCCGCCGAGCGTCTTCTCCCACGGGTCCGCGGCGAACAGCAGCGTGCGCACCTGCTTCGCGTTCGTCGGCCCCTCGTTCGCGTCCACCTGGAGCACCGGCACCCGCTTGGTGCCCACCGCCAGCGTCTCGCGCACGGCCGGCGCAGAGTTGGGGACCGCGGGCGGCCACTGCTTGGGCTCCAGCCCCAGCGAGATGAACGACAGCAGCACCTCCTCCAGCGGCATCACGCTCGCCTGCGAGAAGTCCTGGCACGGCGCCTCGTCCGTCGCGGGGTTCACCGGCGCCTCCGTGCGCAGCACGTAACCGGCCTCCGCCGACTGGCACGTGCGCAGCACCGTCTTCGTGCCCTCCGACTCCATCTCCCGGTCGAACCACGTGCCAGGACCCAGCGGCCACTCCAGGTCCGGCGCCATGCCCGCGCCCTCCTTGCCCTGGCGCATCGACACCAGCGTGAGCTGATGGCTGCCCGCGCCGCCGAAGCCCGACAGCGTGGTGCTCGCGTCGAGAAGCCCGTTCGTCAGGTACAGCGGCCCCGCGTCCACCGCGTACAGCCGGTTCTCCAGTGGACCATCCACCGGGCGATTGTCGCGCAGATAACGCTTCGCCTCCCACGTGCGGCCCGCGGCCGTGGGCTGCTCGGACGTCGCGGTGCCCTCGCGCGCGACCTCCAGCGGCCGGGAGGCCTCCACGCGCATGGGAATCGCCAGCCGCCGCGACAGCCGGGGCTGCGTCAGCTCACCCCCCTTGTCGCTCTGGAGCGTCAGCGTCAGCCACACGCGCGAGCTCTCCACCGCCGCGACCTCCAGCGTCAGCTGACCCGCCGCGGCCGAGCCACCCTGCGCGTCGCGCGGCGGCGTGCGAATCGCGGAGAACGAATAGACGACCTGGTCGCCCACCCGGGCGCGGTGCCAGGCAGAGGTCCCCTTCGTCGAGGCAGGAGCCTCGGGCGCGGCGGTGCCCGTGGGCGTGTCCGTGGCGCTCCCGGACGTGCCGCCTTGCGTCACCGGCACACCATCAGTGGGGCCCGCGGCGCGGGGCTTCGTGCTCTCACAGCCGGAGCCGAGCGTCAGCGTCGCGCACAGGAGCGCGGAGCGGGACAGGAAGGAAGCGGAGGGCTTTCGCATTCGGGCGTCACCTCACGAGAAGGGCCTTGCGCGGCATTGCGCGACCCCAGGCGGGGCTTGATACACCGGGGGACAGGTCATCCCCAACTTCCTGGAGTTTCCGCGCTCATGCCCACCCCACTGTCCATCCGCCGGGTCGTCCTCTACAAGCATGGCGTCGGGTACTTCGAGCGCCGGGGCAGCGTCACGGGCAGCGACACCCTGCACCTGGACTTCAAGGCGCGGGACATGAACGACGTGCTCAAGTCGCTGACGGTGTTGGACCTGTCGGGCGGCTCGGTGTCGGCGGTGAGCTACGACTCGACGAAGCCGCTGGAGCAGCTGCTCGCGGAGGCCACCATCCGGATTCCGGAGGACGGCAGCCTCACGGCGCTGCTCGGGCAGATCAAGGGCGCGCGCGTGCGGGCGCGCGTGGGCGGCGGTCAGGTGGAGGGCGCCATCATCGGCCTGGAGTCGCTCGCGGTGGCCGCCGGTGAGACGAGCGTGGTGCGCCCCTTCCTGTCGCTGCTGGTGGGCGCGTCGCTGCGCACGTTCGACGTGCTGGACATCACCGAGCTGGAGTTCCTCGACGAGGCGGTGCGCAAGGACTTGGAGTTCTATCTGTCCACGGTGCTGTCCTCGTACAAGAAGGACAGCAAGCGCATGAGCATCCTCACCGCGGGCGAGGGCGAGCGCGAGGTGTTCGTCAGCTATGTGGTGGAAGCGCCGGTGTGGAAGACCAGCTACCGCATCCTCCTGGACGAGGGCGAGTCGCCGCTGCTCCAGGGCTGGGCGCTGGTGGACAACACGGGGGACGAGGACTGGGTGGACGTGGAGCTGGCGCTCGTCGCGGGCCTGCCGGTGTCGTTCGTGCACGACCTCTACAACCCCCGCTACATGAAGCGTCCCGTGGTGGAGGTGAGGACGGAGGCCGCCGCCGCGCCGGTGATTCCGGAGGAGAGCTACGCGAGCGCCCCGGCCGTGATGGATGAAGAGAGTGATGCCATGCCGATGATGGCCGAGCTGGCGCCCGCGCCGGCGATGGCGCCGGGCCGCTCCCGCTCGCTGATGCGAAGCAAGGGCGGAGCGACCTCCGGTGGTCCTGGTGGGCCCCGGCTGCGCGATGTGCTCGAGCAGCAGGGCTCGAAGGTGACGACGCTGACGAAGGACGTGGGGGACTTGTTCGAGTACGGCGTGGACCGGCCGGTGACGGTGCACCGCAACCAGAGCGCACTGGTGCCCATCCTGCACAAGCCGTTCGAGGGGCGTCGGGTGCTGCTCTACAACCGGGCCACGCGCGAGAAGAACCCGATGGCGTGCATCGAGCTGAAGAACACCACGGGCCTGACGCTGGAGGGCGGCCCGGTGACGGTGACGGAGGACGAGCGCTACGTGGGCGAGGCGATGCTCGACACGATGAAGCCGCAGGACACGCGCTTCGTGCCGTACGCGGTGGAGCTGGGCTGCGTCGTCACGGTGGAGGAGGGCGCCGAGGACGGGCCCGTCTTCCGCGTGGTGGTGAGCCACGGCAGCCTGATGGCGGAGTACCACAACGTGCGGCGCACGACGTACGTGGTGCGCAACAAGGCGCCCCGTCCGCAGGTGCTGTTCATCGAGCACCCGCGCATCGGCTGGGAGCTGGCCAAGGACATGCCCGCGCCCGAGGAGACGACGGACGGCTTCTGGCGCTTCAAGCGGACGCTGGCCGCGGGCGCGCAGGAGACGTTCGTGGTGTCCGAGCGCACCACGGGCCATCGGCACTACGCGCTGTCCTCGGTGGGGCCGGACGACGTGGCCTTCTTCCTGTCGCAGCGCTACGTGGACCAGGCGATGTCGGACGCGCTGCGGGAGGTGATTGCCATCCGCGAGCGCGTGGCCACGCTCACGCGCGACGAACAGCAGCTCACCCAGGAGCGCGCGCAGCTCTTCAAGGACCAGGAGCGCATCCGCTCCAACATCGAGTCGCTCAAGAGCGGCGTGTCGCAGCGGGAGCTGGCCGAGCGCTTCGTGGCCAAGCTCAACGAGCAGGAGGACCGGCTGGAGGCCATCGCCCGCGAGCTGGAGCGGCTGGCGAAGGAGCGACAGGCGGCGCAGGAGGAGCTGCACCGCCGCGTCCAGTCGCTCAGCCTGGTGTCGAACCTCTAATCACAGCTCACGGGGTGGCGCGGTGGACTTCATCACCGCCCACCACGGTGAGGTGGACCTGGGCGCCGGGCAGCTCGGAGACGGGCGCGTCCACGGGGTCCACGGACAGGGCGACGAAGTCCGCGTCCATGCCGGGCTGCAGGCGGCCACGGCGCGCCTCGGCGAAGGAGGCGTAGGCGGCGCCCACGGTGAAGCCCTCCAGGGCCTCCTGGCCGCTGAGGCGCTGGTCGGCGTACCAGCCGCCCTCGGGCGCGCCTTGCGCGTCCTGGCGGGTGCGCGCGGCGTACAGGCCGGCGAGCACGTCGGGGCGCTCCACGGGGAAGTCGCTGCCCAGGGCGAGCACGGCGCCGGAGGACTTCAGGCGCTGCCATGCGTAGGCGCCGCGGATGCGCTCGGGACCCACGCGCGCCTCGGCCCAGGGCATGTCGCTGGTGGCGTGCGTGGGCTGCACGCTGGCGATGAGGCCGATGCGGCCCAGGCGGGTGATGTCATCCAGGCCCATGATTTGCGCGTGCTCCACGCGGTGGCGGCCCGCTTGGGTGGACGTGGCCTGCATCGCGCGCGCGAGGGTGTCGAGCACCAGGGTGTTGGCGCGGTCGCCGATGGCGTGGGTGCAGACCTGGAAGCCGGCGCGCATGAAGTCGGTGACGCGCTTCTCGTACTCCTCGGGGGTGAGGAGCAAGAGGCCGCGGTGGCCGGGCTCGTCGCTGTAGTCCTGGTGCAGGGCGGCGCCACGGCTGCCGAGCGCTCCGTCCAGCACGAGCTTCACCGCGCGAAGGGTGAGGCGCTCGCCCTGGTAGGGGCCCATGCGGAGGAACTCGGCGCGCTCGGGGGCCTGGCCGTCGGCCATAGCGTAGACGCGCAGGGGCAGCTTGCCTTCCTTGTCCAGGCGCTGGAGCAACTGGAAGGTGGCCAGGTCCATGCCAGCGTCGTGTACGCCGGTGAGGCCCACGCGCGCGGCGCGGTGGAGGGCGGCGGTGAGCTGCGCGGTGCGCTCGGCCTCGGTGAGGGGCGGCAGCACGGCGTGAATCAGGCCGATGGCGTTGTCGACGAGGATGCCAGTGGGCTCGCCGCTGGCGTCACGGAGGATGCGGCCGCCGTTGGGGTCCTGGGTGGTGCGGGTGATGTTCGCGCGTCGCAGCGCCTCGCTGTTGACCCAGGCGGCGTGACCGTCGATGCGCGTGAGGTAGACGGGCGTGCGCGGGTGCTTGGCGTCGAGGTCCTGTCGGGTGGGGAAGGTCTTCTCGGGCCAGTCGTTCTGGTCCCAGCCTTGTCCGACGAGCCACTCGCCCTGGTAGGAGGTGCTCGGCGCGTTGGCGACGCGGGCGAGGGCCTCCTCCTTGGTGGTGGCGCCGAGCAGGGTGACGGTGGCCTCCCACTGACCGAGCGAGGACAAGTGTCCGTGCGAGTCGGTGAGGCCGGGGACGATGGTGGCGGAGCCCAGGTCCACGACGCGCGCGCCGGGACCGGCGGCGGCGAGGACCTCGTCACGGGTGCCGGTGGCGAGCACCTTGCCGTCGCGGACGGCGAGGGCCTCGACGACGGGGCGGCCCGGGTCGAGGGTGCGCACGCGCGCCGCCACATAGACGGAGGTGCCCGCGGTGTCCGGGCGCGGGGTGTTCCGCGTGCAGCCGCCGAGGAGGGAGAGGAGCAGTACCGCACCGAGGAGCCCGCCGATTCGTCGCAGCATCGTTTCGCGCACCTGTCTGGATGGAGGGCCGCCCCGAGCCTGGGGCGGGCGCGCGACACTCTGGCGCACCCGGTGGTCGGGGGCCAGTCTGCTCACGACGACCGAGCGTTCGGCATGGGTGCTAATCGTTCTCGTCATTCGCCCGAGGTCGGTCAACGGGAGGAGGTTGGTCATCCGACCGATGCGGCCTCCCGCTCACGTCGGGTTTCGCCTTCGTTTCGGCTCCTCGGGTGGAAGGCGACGCAAGCGCCACACGTTCCAGGCCTCCAGGGCCGTCGTGGCCGTGAAGAAGAGGGCCAGGACCCCTGTGATTTTCGTGGCCCACGTCACGCTGAAGAACATCGCGCACAGCCACAGGGCCAGAAAGAACAGGACCAGTCGGATGCCGCTGCGGAATGCGACCTCGGACTGACGGATGCGGGTAGCTCGCTTCATGGTCGACCCGGGACTCGATTTATCGGAAGTGTTCGAACCCAAGACATGATGGATGTCCGATGTCCTCACTGGCCATGAGCAGGAGCCCGTGGAGGACCGTTCCTTGGGCGCTGTCCGCAAACTCTGACATGCATCCTCGCGCGTTGATGAGTCATGGACGCATGGCCTCTGGATGGAGACCTGTCTCTGCCACGGACTGCTAGCTTGCGCCCTCATGGACACCGACACCCCCGCGCTCGCCTCGCTGTCCATTCCCCTGGTCTCGCTGCGCATGCAGGCCTTGGAGGCGGGGCCCGCGGACGGCCCGCTCATGCTCCTGCTGCACGGCTTCCCCGAGCTGTCGGAGAGCTGGCGTGACGTGCTGCCCGTGCTCGGCGCGGCGGGCTATCACGCCGTGGCTCCGGACCTGCGCGGCTATGGCGGCACGGACCGTCCCCGGAAGGGCTACGACCTCGACACGCTCGCCGAGGACATCTACCAGCTCGCCCGCCACCTCCAGCCCGACCGCCCCATCCACCTCGTGGGCCACGACTGGGGCGGCGGCATCGCCTACCACGTGGCCGCCACCCGCCCCGACATCGTCGCCACCCTCACCGTCGTCAACTGTCCCCACCCCTCCGTCCTGCTGCGCCGCATCTGGCGCCCCGCCCAACTGCGCCGCTCCTGGTACATGTTCTTCTTCCAGCTCCCCTGGCTCCCCGAGCGCGCCCTCTCCGCGAACAACGGCGCCCGCGTCCCGGGCCTCATCCGCCGGGGCATGTCCCGCAACTCCCAGGTCAGCGACGCGCGCCTCGCCCCCTACGCCCAGAACCTCTCCCACCCGGACGCCGCCCGCGCCGCCGTGGATTACTACCGCCAGTCCTTCCGCGACCTCCTCACCCCCAACGGCGCCCGCCGCCTCCTCCAGGGCTACCCCCGCATCCGCGCCCCCTTCCGCCTGGTCTGGGCCGAGGAGGACCGCGCCCTGGGCCGCGAGCTCACCCACGACCTGGAGCCCTGGTTCGAGCTGCCTCCCCAGGTGCGCTTCCTCCCAGGCGTGGGCCACTTCGCTCCCCTGGAGGCGCCCGCCCTGGTTTCCGCGCAGATCCTCGAACACGTGGGCACACACCCGCCCCAGCCCATACGCCGAGCGTAGACAGACACGGAGGAGATGGTTGTCCCCGGCAACCTTCCCCCCGGGGACTTGGCGGCGGGGCAGGGGTGAGGGATGTTCCGGCCGTCTCACATTCCCTGGAGTCAAGCGCATGAACCCGTCCCAGTCCCGCCTCGGGGCGTTGTCGTTGCTCGTCGTCGCCGCCCTCTGTCTGACCTCCGCCACCGGCTGCGCCGGCCGCCGCCGCGAGGCCTTCCTCAACGACAAGGCGCGCACCCACGTCTACCGCAAGCCCGCCGCCGAGGTCTGGCCGCAGGCCATCGCCCTCCTCAAGGAGAAGGGCTACTCCATGCGCGCGGGCAAGGACGGCTTCGAGGCGTCCACCGAGTGGCTCATGCACGGCGCCCCCTCGTCGCTGGGCACCACCCAGGTGCGCTACCTGGTGAAGGCCGTCGAGCGCGGCCCCGGCCAGTGCGCCATCGAGTACTACAAGCAGCTGTCCACCGAGTCCCGCGGCGCCCAGAGCGGCGGCCGTCAGCAGTCGGAGTTCAACGACCCGGCCCCCCGCGCCGACGGCACCACCTTCAATCGCGACCCGGAGATGGAGTGGGAGCTCTTGCAGAAGGTGGACGCGGAGTCGGCCACCGCCCTGCGCGCCGAGGCGGAGAAGATCCAGTAACGAAGTCGAGCGTCCCCGAGGAGCCGCCGCGCGTCAGTCGCGCAGCGGCAGCTCCAGGGTGAAGCCGTCGTACGCCACCTCACAGGGCCCCTTGTACTCCTCGCGCGCCTGCGCGAGCAGCTTCGCGGGGTCCGTGTCGTGGCGGCTGGACAGGTGGGTGAGCACCAGCCGGCGTGCTCCCGCCTCGCGGGCCACCCGCGCCGCCTCGCGCGCCGTGGAGTGATGCGTCTCCAGCGCCCGCGCCTGCTCGTCGTCGGAGAAGGTGGACTCGTGGATGAGCAGGTCCGCGTCCTGGGCCGCCTTCACCACCGCGGCGCACGGCCGCGTGTCCCCGGAGATGACCAGCTTGCGCCCCGGCCGCGGCGCGCCCAGCACGTCCTCGGGCTTCACCACGCGCCCGTCCTCCAGCGTGACGCTCTCGCCCCTCTGCAGCTTGCCGAAGTGGGGCCCCGACGGCACGCCCAGCTCGCGCGCCTTCTCCAGGTTGAAGCGCCCCGGCCGCTCGTCCTCCACCAGCGCGTACGCCAGCGCGTTGATGCGGTGGTCCACGCCGATGGCGTGCAGCGCGTACCCGTTGCGCCGCACCACGTCGCCGTCCTTCACCTCGTGGATTTCGACGGGGAAGGACATGGCCTCCACGCCCAGGTGCACCGCTTGGTGCAGCAGGCGGCGGGCCGGCGGCGGGCCGTACAGGTGGATGGCGTGCTCGCGCCCCATCATCCCCAGCGTGCGCAGGAAGCCGATGATTCCCAGGTAGTGGTCGGCGTGGAAGTGCGTGAAGAAGACCGCGTCCACCGTGAAGCCGGTGCCGAAGCGCACCATCTGCCGCTGGCTGCCCTCGCCGCAGTCGAACAGCAGCAGGTCCGTGTCCGCCTTCACCGCGAGGCCCGACAGGTTGCGGTGCAGGGTGGGCTGGGCGGCGGAGGTGCCGAGGAAGGTGAGCCTGAGGAGGGACATGCCGGCACTTCCCACGCGAAGAGTGTCTCCCGCGCCCGGACCGCCAGGGCGCGAGGCGCCATTTAGCAGGCTTTGGACCCGCCCGTGCTATGTGAGCCGCCCCCCAGACACCGCCATGCCCGAATCCCTGACGTTCGCCCCCACCTCGGACCCCCGCCGCGTGCGTGCCCCGGATGGCCGCGTGCTCTCCGTGCCGGAGGGCTGGGTCCTGCTGCCCCCCGGTGACGCCGGGCTCACCCGCCGCGTGAAGGCCGCGGGCCCCACCTGGACGGTGGTGGAGAAGGTGGGCCGCAAGCTCTTCTCCCGAGGCGTGTGGGCCCCCGAGCCGCACATCCTCCAGGCCAAGGCCGCGCTGGACGCCGAGCGCGCCACCCCCGCCTACGCCAGGAAGCTGGCCGCCGGCCGCGACCGGCGCGCCCGCGAGCAGGAGCAGTACGAGGTCGACTTCGCCAACAGCGTCCTGCGCTTCCTCGCCTTCTCCCCCGCGTGGCTGGCCCACGCCAAGAAGCTGGCCGTGCTCGTCTCCGCGCACGCCACCCCCGTGGGCAGCGGCACCGTGGCCCGGACGGAGCGCATCCCCGTGGAGCGCCGCGCCGAGGCCGCCGTCATCGCCTGGATGCGCCACCAGACGACCCAGTACGACGACATGAGCATCGCCCGCGTGAAGGGCGCCCGGCGTGAGGTGCGCCGCGAGCTGGCGGAAATCTCCCGCGCCGTGCTGGACCTGCACCGCCGCGACGTGCCCCACGGCCCCTCCGCGTGTCCGCTGTGCACCGCCCTGGCGCGTGTGGGAGCGGGTACTCCCCAGCCCTGAGCCCGGCCTCCGGGGTGGAATGACGGTGGGGTTTCTGACCCGCCGTTCACTCACATTGCGTCATTACTGACCGGCGGGTTAATAACGGGTCCGTCATGCCGAGACCCGCGGACCCCCACGCCAGGGAAGCCCTGATGACCGCCGCCCGGGCGGAGTTCGCCCGCAAGGGGCTGCGCGGGGCGCGCATCGAGGACATCACCGCCGCGTGCGGGCTCTCCAAGGGCGCCTTCTATCTGCACTTCGAGTCGAAGGAGGCGCTGTTCGCCGAGGTGCTGACCTCGCTCGAGACGCGGCTCAACTCGCTGAACACGCGGCGGATGGAGGCGGTGGAGCGCCACTTCCGCGAGCAGGGGCTGCCCGGCCCCCGGGACAGGCGGGATTTCATCGAACGCTACCAGCGCTTCTTCCAGACCGAAATCGACTTCGATTTGGAGTCGCTGGAGCTGATGTGGTCCCACCGGGACATCGTCGCGGTGCTCGTCAGCGGCAGCCAGGGCACGCCCTTCGAGTCGCTCTTGTGGCGCATGACGGACGCGCAGGTGGAGCGCGTGGCGCGCGACTTCCGGCGGATGCAGGAGGCGGGGGCGGCGGACTCGGAGATGGATGCGCGCCTGTTCGCCTCGTTCATCGTCGGCGCGTACGTGCTGCTCGCGCAGCGCATGGTCCACCTGCAGCAGAAGCCGGACCTGACGGCCTGGGCGCACACGCTCCAGCGCCTGTGTGAAGGCGGCACGGTGCCGCGCTTCGAGCCCTCCGCTGTCGCCCGGCCCTCCGTACGCGCGCAGCGGCCCAAGACTTCCACGCGACGGGCACCCGCCCGCGCGAAGACCCGTCACACCCCGAGGAAACGTCCGTGAACCTCCCCAGCAACCCCCGCGCCCCCAGGGCGCTCGCCATGGCGGGGCTCGTCGCCGCGACGCTGTCCGTGTCCGCCTGCTCCCGCGCGGATGCGTCCTCCACGCCCGCCGCCGGAGCCAAGACGGAGGCCGCGCCGCCGTCCGTGAAGCTGGTGTCCGCGCGCACGGTGAAGGCCGCGCCGCGCGAGGAGGTGACGGGCACGCTGTTCCCCGCGCAGATGCTCCAGGTGGGCTTCGAGGTGGGCGGGCGGCTGGCCGCGGTGAAGGTGGGCAAGGGGACGGTGGTGAAGAAGGGGGACGTGCTGGGGCAATTGGACGTGGAGATTGCCGACGCGCAGGTGGCGCAGGCGGAGGCCGCGGTGGCGGCGGCGCAGGCCGGGGCGGACATGGCCGCGGACGTGGCCGCGCGCAACCAGACGCTGCAGAAGGAGGGCGGGGTGAGTGATTTGCAGAACCGCTCCACCGCGGCGCAGGCGGCGCAGGCCCAGGCGCAGCTGCTCGCGGCCAAGGCGCAGCTGGCGCAGGCGCGGGCGGCCCGACGTCGGCACGACCTGAAGGCGCCCTTCGAGGGGACGCTCATCGACGCGCCGGAGCAGACGGGCGCCACGGTGGGGCCGGGCACGCCGCTGTTCAACCTGGAGCGGCTGGACACGCTCCTGCTCAAGACGACGGTGGCGGAGTCGCTGCGCGCCCGGCTCAAGCCCGGCCAGAAGGTGCGGGTGGAGTCCATCGCCGGCGGCGCCTTCACCGAGGACGCGGTGGTGCGCACCATCCTGCCCTCCGCGGACCCGGCCACGCGTCGGGTGCCGGTGGAGCTGGCGGTGCCCAACGCGGACGGCCGCTTCGTGGCGCACACGCTGGCGCGCGCGGTGCTCCAGCTGGGGGATGACCAGGACGCGCGGGTGGTGCCGGGCTCGGCGCTGTCCTCGGCGAACGGGGACCACGTGCTCATCGTCGGCTCGGGCGGCGAGGTGAAGCGGGTGGACGTGCAGGTGCTGGAGCGGCGCGAGCGCGAGGTGGTGGTGCTGGCGCGCTCCGAGTTCGAGTCGGTCATCGACCACCCCACGCCGAGCCTGTCGCAGGGCTCGCGCGTCACCGTGAAGTAGAGGGACGCCGCCATGCTCCTGAGCGACGTCTCCATCCGTCGGCCCGTCTTCACCACGATGCTGTCGCTGTGCCTCGTCGTCCTCGGCCTGATGGGCCTGGGGCGGCTGGGCACGGACCTGTATCCGGACGTGGCCTTCCCCGTCGTGGTCGTCAGCACCGTCTACAAGGGCGCGGGTCCGGGCGAAATCGAGACCCAGGTCGTCAAGCCCATCGAGGATGCCGTCGCGGGCATCAGCGGCGTGGACAAGATCCACTCCTGGAGCCGCGAGAACCTGAGCACGGTGGTGGTGCAGTTCAAGCTGTCCACCAACATCGACCGCGCGGTGCAGGAGGTGCGCGACAAGGTGGCGGGCATCGCCAACAAGCTGCCGCAGACGGCGGACGCGCCGGTGGTGGGCCGGGTGGACCTGTCTGCCACGCCCATCCTCACGTACGCGGTGTCCGCGGACCTGCGCTCCCAAGATTTGCGCCGGCTCATCGATGACCGCATCAAGCCCGCGCTCGCGCAGCTGGAGGGCGTGGCGGAGGTGCGAATCACGGGCGGCGACACGCGCGAGATTCAAATCGACCTGGACCTGGACAAGGCGCGCTCGGCGGGCGTGTCCCCGCTGGAGATTGCCCAGCGGGTGGGGGCGGAGAACCTGGACCTGCCGGCGGGCCGGCTGCAGCTGGGCTCGAGCGAGCTGACGGTGCGCTCGCTGGGGCAGTTCAAGGACGTGGAGGAGATCCGCCGGTTGCCGGTGGCGCGCAGCCGCACGGGCGCGCAGGTGCGGCTGGAGGAGATTGCGACGGTGACGGACGGGGTGGCGGAGCGGCGCACGGTGGCGCGGCTCAACGGGCAGGACGCCGTCATCCTGGACGTGGTGAAGCAGCCGGGCTCCAACACCATGGCGGTGAGCGACAACGTCAAGCGCGTGCTCAAGGACATGGGGCCGGAGGTGGGGCAGGGCTTCACGGCGCGGCTGCTCATCGACCAGTCGGACCTCATCAAGGAGAACGCGCACGAGGTGTGGGTGGCGCTCATCTTCGGCGGCGCGATGGCGGTGCTCATCATCCTGCTGTTCCTGCTGGATGGTCGCGGCACGTTCATCTCCGCGCTGGCGCTGCCCACGTCGGTGCTGGGGACGTTCTTCGCGATGTACCTCTTGGACTACACGCTCAACCAGATGACGCTCCTGGGGTTGTCGCTGGCCATCGGTCTGCTCATCGACGACGCGGTGGTGGTGCGCGAGGCGATCACCCACCGGCTGGAGAAGGGCGAGGACCCGATGAGCGCGGCGGCCAACGGCACGCGCGACGTCGGCCTCGCGGTGCTGGCGACGACGCTGTCGCTGGTGGCGGTGTTCGTGCCGGTGGCGTTCATGCCGGGCATCGTCGGTCAGTTCTTCAAGCAGTTCGGCATCACGATTTCGGTCGCCGTGCTCATCTCGCTGTTCATCTCCTTCACGCTGGACCCGATGCTGTCGGCGCGGCTCGCCAAGCAGCGCAGGCCGGGCGAGGTGCACAAGGACAACGCGGTGGCGGCGTGGCTGCGCGCCTTCCTGGACGGCACGGAGCGCGTGTACGAGCGCATCCTGCGCTGGGTGCTCGCGCACAAGTGGCTGACGACGGGCATCACCGTGGTGGTGCTGGTGGTGTCGTTCGGCGCGTCGAGCCGGCTGGGGTTGGAGTTCCTGTCGGCGGAGGACCGCTCGCAGTTCATGGTGGATTTGCAGCTGCCGGACTCGGCGAGCATCGCGGAGACGGAGTCGCGCACGGGGGAGGCGGAGGAGTTGCTGCGCAAGCTGCCGGAGGTGACGGCGGTCTACTCGGTGGTGGGCACCAACGGCGACGTGAACAAGGCTCGGCTGCGCGTGCTGACGGTGGGCAAGGGCGAGCGCACCAAGGGCATCCCGCAGTTGAAGGAGGAGGCGCGCGAGCTGCTCACGGGGCTGGTGGCCACGCGGGTGAACCTGAGCGACCCGCCCATCCTCGAGGGCATGGGGGGGGACTTCTATCCCATCATGGTGCGGGTGACGGGGCCGGACCTGGCGCGGGTGCAGGTGGAGGCGGAGCGAATCGCCGACATCCTGCGCAAGCTGGAGGGGACGGCGGACGTGCGGGTGGAGGCGAATCCGCCCAAGCCGGAGCTCCAGGTGCACATCGACCGGGCGCGGGCGAGCGACGCGGACATCAACGCTGCGGGGCTGGCGACGCAGCTGCGGCTGGCGATTGGCGGCGACGTGGTGGCGAAGCTGCGCGAGGGCACGACGGAGACGGACATCCGGGTGCGGCTGGCGGAGAAGGACCGGAGCACGCCGGAGCGGGTGCGGCAGCTGGAGGTGTTCACGCCCCGGGGTCTGAGGCCGGTGACGGACGTGGCGAGCGTGGAGCTGCGGGACGGGCCGAGCGTCATCGAGCACGAGAACCGCGAGCGGCAGATTGCCGTGTTCTCACAGCTGGGCAAGGGCGCGGCGCTGGGCAACATCGCGGCGAAGCTGAAGGAGCAGGTGGCGCTGGCGCCGCTGCCGCCGGGGTACACGATTGTCTACGACGGCCAGATGAAGAGCATGGATGAGCAGAACGAGGCGTTCGGCACGGCCTTCATGCTGGCGTTCGTGTTCATCTACATGGTGCTGGCGAGCCAGTTCGAGTCCTTCAAGCACCCGTTCACCATCATGGCGTCCTTGCCGCTGGCGCTGGTGGGCGCGTTGTTGGGATTGGTGCTGACGGGCTACCACCTGTCGATGGGCGCGATGATTGGCATCATCCTGTTGATGGGATTGGTGACGAAGAACGCCATCCTGCTCATCGACGGAGCGTTGCAGCACCTGCGCGAGGGTGACTCGGTGGACGAGGCGCTGATGAAGGCGGGGCCTCGTCGGTTGCGTCCGATCCTGATGACGAGCGCGGCGATGGCGATTGCCATGGTGCCGACGGCGGTGGGCACGGGGACGGGCTCGGAGTTCCGGGCGCCCATGGCCATCTCGGTGATTGGCGGCGTCATCACGTCCACGTTCCTGACGCTGCTGGTGGTGCCGGTGGTGTTCGCGGCGATGGAGCGGGTGGGGCGCTTCGGTCGCAAGAAGACGCCCGCGGCCGGGCCCGCCGTGAAGCCGGTGGAGTCCGGGCCCAGTCAGGCCGCGTGACACCGTCTGTGTGAAACACGGGGCCCGAGGCGGTTGGCTCGGGCCCTGTCTCCGGAGTGGCTCACCCGCCCGTGTACACGGGCGTCATCGTGTCGAGGATGGCGCGCATGAGCGCCTGTCCGTCCGGCGTGTCCGGACACAGTCCTCCCCAGACCAGCGTGAGGCGCTCGGAGACGGGGCGGAAGTACATGCGCCCTCGCATCCTCACCGGCTCATAGCTCTCCCGGCCACCGGCGAGGTAGTCCTCCTCCGGCAGGCCGAACACCGCGTAGTAGCTCAGGTCCGGCGCCTGCGCGTCCTCGGTGCGATGCAACCCGCTGGGGATGAGACAGGCCACGTCCGCGCTGTGCCACGCGCCCTGCCGCCCCGTCGTCACCTCCAGCGGCTCGAAACACATCCGCGACGCCGGGCACCCCATCTCCCCCGCCGTCAGGAAGTTGTAGTCCAGCCGCGGAATCTCCAGCATCTCCTCCACGTCCACCCGTCCATCGCTCCGGAAACCCCATGGGTTGCCGTCCCGCTTGTACGAGCGCACGCCATAGGCGCCGTAGAACACGTTGTACCAGGGGCTGTGCGGATTGAAGTAGTCCGAGCACCCCACGTCGTCCGGGAAGTCCGCGATGGTGAAGGCCACCAGCAAGTCGAACAGCCGCTTGTTCTCGAACGCGAGGAACGGCTCGTGCGCCACCGCCCCGATGGAGCCCCGGACCGCCGGCACCGGCGTCACCCACCCCAGCTCGTCCAGGAAGTTCGTCTTGCCCGGCAGCGGCGTCGCGTTCATGGCCATCACGGCCAGCTCTCGTTGGAGACCCATGGTGTTTTCGTTCCCCGCTGCAACGACAGATGGGTCCAGAGTACACTGGTGAACATGCCGGAGAAGCTCGTCTTCGAGCACACCTTCGAAGGGCTCTTCGTGAGGGGACTCGCGGGGCGCGTCACGCCCGTCCTGCGAGACCGCCTGCACGAGGTCGGCCTGGACCTGAAGAAGAAGCTCCGGCCCGCCTACGACTTCGACATCTGGTGCTCCGCCGTCCGCGTCGCCGCCCAGGAGCTGCACCCCGACGTGCCCCCCGAGGAGGGCTATGCCCTGCTGGGTGAGCGCATGGTGGACGGCTACCGCGAGACGGCGATGGGGCGCGCCCTCTTCAGCGTCATCCAGCTTCTGGGCCCTCGACGCGGCGTGGGCCGCGCCCAGCAGATGTTCCGCTCCGGCAACAACTACACCGAGGCCCGCATCGAGGATGTCTCCTCCAACGAGGTGGACCTCTGGATGAACGAGGCCGGCCCCATCCGCTACTTCACCCAGGGCGCCCTGCGCGCGGGCCTGCGCGCCACCGGCGCCGTGCAGCCGCTCGTCACCGTGGCGGGCTTCACCTCCGCCGACGTCACCTACCGCTGCACGTGGCGCAATGGAGTCTCCTGAGCCCTCCCTGCCGGGCCTGCTCGCCGTGGACCTGGGCCTGCGCTCGGGGCTCGCCCTGTACGGACCGGATGGGCGGCTGCGGACGTACCGCTCGCAGAACTTCGGCAGCCAGTCGCGGCTGAAGCGCGCGGTGCCCTCGGTCCTCGCGGGCTCGGGCGAGCTGGCCTGGCTCGTCCTCGAGGGCGGCGGACCCGTGGCGGACGTCTGGGAGCGCGAGGCGTCACGGCGCGCGCTGCCCGTGCTGCGCGTCTCCGCCGAGGACTGGCGCGAGCGGCTCCTGTACGCGCGTGAGCAGCGCAGTGGCGGACAGGCGAAGGACGCGGCGGACGGACTGGCGCGCAGGGTCATCGCGTGGTCCGGCGCGCCGAAGCCGACCTCGCTGCGCCACGACGCCGCGGAGGCCATCCTGTTGGGCCTGTGGGGCGTGCTGGAGGTGGGCTGGCTCGCGCAGGTGCCGCCCGAGGTCCGCGCCCGGTAGGGGCCCTTGCCGCGTCCCTGCTATGACGGGGGCTCGGGTTGCGCCGGAAGGAGGCCACGGTGAAGCGGTGGGTGGATGCGCTCGCGCGCACGGGGTACCGGGGCGCGTACACGCTGGCGCGGCTGTACTGGCTCGTGCGTCACCCCAGGACGCAGGGCGTCTTCGTCGGCGTGTGGCACGCCGGCCGGGTGCTGCTCCTCCAGAACTCCTACAAGCACCCGCTCAGCATGCCCGGCGGAGGCATGGACGGGGGCGAGTCCCCCGAGCAGGCCGGCGCCCGCGAGCTGCACGAGGAGGTCGGCCTGCGCGTGGACGTGTCCTCCCTCGCCCCGTCTTCGAGACCGTGGGCACCTCCGAGAACAAGGAGGACCACGTCCGCTTCCTCGAGCTCGACGTGGACCACGAGCCCACGCTCACCATCGATGACCGCGAGGTCACCTGGGCGGCGTTCATCGACTTGGACACCGCCTTGCGCCTGCCCGTCTCGCCCCTGGTCCGTGCCTACCTGGAGCACGCGCGCTCACGCCGCTGACCCCCGGCAATCCCACGCGGGCAGACGATGGGCCCACGGGGCCATGCCCGCTCCCGCCGCGTCACCTCCGCGGCCGTGTCTCGAGACATGGCACCGCCAGGCCGGGGTGAGCCGGCGTCCTCGAGACAGGGATTGCCAGGGTGAGAAATCCCCGTGCGGGCGCGACAGTGACGTCGAGGAGGGGGCCCGTGCGGGGAGAGGAGACCGTCGTCAGCGGGCGTGGGCGACCGCGGGCTCGTTGACCAGGAAGTGCTGGGTACGGGCCTTGGCGAGCTGCTTGTCCGCTTCCTCGATGGACACACAATTCACGGTGATGTCGCCGTTCTCCGTCACCGTCTCGGAGGCCACGCGCGCCGTCTGGAGCCGGGCGATGACCGAGTCCGACACATGCACGCACACCAGGCAGCCCCGCTCGCGGCCGTACTGGACGACCTCGCCGAAGATGGCCGCCGACTCCGGCTCCAGCGCCTTCAAGCCCCGCATATCCGCCAGCACCAGGTGCCGGCCTTTCGCATACGTATCCGTCGCGGTCCGGTAGGCCGCGGCGAAATCCTTCATCTCATTGGGTCGGACAAAGCCCTTCAACCGCACCGTGACGGTGCGGCGGTTCGTATCGTTGGAGACCTCGAACATGGAGCCCTCCCTCCTGGGGAGGACAAACAATAACAAACATCCGGGCCACTCCGAAACCACCCCCGGACAGTCTGTCCGCCCTGGAATAGTCGAAAGGAATTGTGTCGCAACAGACCCGGGACGATGGAACATTGCCACCAGCGCGCATCCCCATCTCACGCCAGCGCAATCCTCCGCGCCCAACGTGAAGTCGAGTCACATCCGACTCAGGCGCGCTGACTGCTCTCTCCGGTGACGACCGCCGAGCCGATGAGGTGCGCCAGCCGCAGCGCCTCCGGCACGTGGCCCCTGTCAGTCACGCGCCGGAGCGCCTCCGCCACGTCGTCGGGCCCGGCGCCCTGCACCTGGAAGGTGAAGCCCGCAAGCTGATGGATGGGCCCCGCACGGCAGAGCGTGGCCCAGCGCTCGTCCGCGCGCGGCAGCCGCCTCAGCGCGCGCTCCACCGCGTCCAGGTCCGGCGGCCTGCGCATCACCGCCACGCACGGCTTGCCCAGGCGCGCCGCGAGCGCGGGCAGGTCCACCACGTTGAAGCCGCCGAACGCGATGCCATCGAGCAACACCAGATGCACTTGCGGCAGGAACTTGCCGCCCTCCAGCAGCCGGCACACCTCGCGCGTGCCGTTCCAGCCGTCCCTGCGCACGCGCCCCCAGACGAGCCCCTCGAAGCGCGTGCCCGCGCAGACCACGCCCGCCAGGGGCACGGAGACTCCCGCGCGGCGGGGAAAGGGCCCATCGTCGAAGCCGATGACTCGGGGGAAGCGGGGCAGGCGCATGGGCGGCCCAGCCTCGCAAAGCCCGCCCCCCGTCGGAAAGGAAGAAGCCCGACCCCGCGCGACGCGGAGACGGGCTTCAGGGACGTCCGGACTGGGAAGAAGGCTCAGCCGGCGCGAACGTTCTGCGCCTGGAGGCCCTTGGGGCCGCGGCCGACCTCGAACTCCACCTTCTGGCCTTCCTGCAGCGTCCGGAAGCCATCCATGTTGATGGCCGTGTGGTGGACGAACACGTCCTCACCGCCACCGTCCTGCACGATGAAACCAAAGCCCTTCGCATCGTTGAACCACTTCACGGTACCAGTTGCCATGAATCGCGTTCTCTCGGGTGGTGCGGCGCGCCGCGGTTATCGGCCTCTGAGAATGTAGAGGCCGTAAGTCGGACATAGTCTGCCTGGGGCGGCCGGCTGAGTGGAAGCCCCCTCGGCCGCTTGCCGTGCGGGAGGGGTGAGGAGTGGTGGCCGGGATTCCTACTTCCGCGGGCATGCGGGGAGGGGCGCTGGCGGTGGGCGTGCCTACCGTCAGGAGGAGCCCTCGGTACCGCCCCGGAAAGGACCCCGCGATGAGCCTGTCCATCCTGCCTCCCCCTCCCATCACCCCCCGGGCGGAGAGCGCCCCCCGCCGGGTGGCGCGCCACCTGGTGGATACCAGCGCCCGGGCGGGCATCCTCTCCCGGCCGCTCCTGGAGCGCTTCCCGCTGCGCCGCTGGGTGCCCTCGGAGGTCCACACGCTGCTGGACTACCGCGCCGGCGTGGCCGCGGTGGTGGCGGGCCACCTGTCCGAGGATGGGACAGCGCGTCGAGCGGGCTGGGCCCTGGGCGCGTCGCTGGTTGGCATCACGCTGCTCACCGACGCGCGGCTGAGCGTCTCGAAGCTCATCCCCATCGAGGTGCATGAGCTGTTTGACTACGTCCACGGCGCGGCGGCGGCGCTGGCGCCCTTCGCGCTGGGCTATGCGAAGAGGCACCCCCTCACCGCCGCGGCGCACGTGCTGCTGGGCCTGTCGTCGCTGGCGGTGGCGCTGGTGACGGACTACCGCTGCCAGACGGGCATGCACCTGGGCGGCGAGCACCTGACGGACCCCGAGGGCATCGGCGCCTGAAGACGCGAAGCGGCGGGGCCCTGGGACAGGCACCCCGCCGCTGTTGAATCACGAAGGGAAGGCGGCGCTCAGGCCGTCTTCACCGCGGCCTGGGGCTTGGACTCGGGCGCGCTGGCGCCGGCGACGCTCTGGATGCGCATGCCGTAGAAGCTGCGGTAGACGAACACCGTCGAGAGCACGAAGAACACCACCGACAGGATGCGGGTGAGCTGGCCCTGGCCCGCGGCCTCCAGCTCCACCGCCAGCTCCACGGCGAGCAGGCCGAAGAGGGTGGTGAACTTGATGACCGGGTTGAGCGCCACGGAGGACGTGTCCTTGAACGGGTCGCCCACGGTGTCACCGACGACGGTGGCCGCGTGGAGGTCCGTGCCCTTGGCCTTGAGCTCCACCTCCACCAGCTTCTTCGCGTTGTCCCAGGCGCCACCCGCGTTGGCCATGAAGACGGCCTGGTACAGGCCGAAGATGGCGATGGAGATGAGGTAGCCCACGAAGAAGTACGGCTCCAGGCAGGCGAACGCGAGCGTGCTGAAGAAGACCGCCAGGAAGATGTTGATCATCCCCTTCTGCGCGTACTGCGTGCAGATTTCGACGACCTTCTTGGAGTCCGACACGCTGGCCTTCTCCACGCCCTCCAGCTTGATGTTGGCCTTGATGAACTCCACCGCGCGGTAGGCGCCCGTGGACACCGCCTGCATGGAGGCGCCGGAGAACCAGTAGATGACGGCGCCGCCGGTGATGAGGCCCAACAGGAACGGGGCGTGCAGCAGGGACAGGTACTGGGCCTTCTCCGGGTCGAGCACGCCGTTCTTGATGCCGACGAGCAGCACGATGATGGAGAAGATCATCGTGGTGGCGCCCACCACGGCCGTGCCGATGAGCACCGGCTTCGCGGTGGCCTTGAAGGTGTTGCCCGCGCCGTCGTTCTCCTCGAGGTACTCCTTGCCCTTCTCGAAGTCCGGCGTGAAGCCGAAGTCGCGCTTCACCTCGTCCTTCACGTCGGGGACGTTCTCGATGAGCGACAGCTCGTAGACGCTCTGCGCGTTGTCCGTCACCGGGCCGTACGAGTCCACGGCGATGGTGACCGGGCCCATGCCCAAAAAGCCGAAGGCCACCAGGCCGAAGGCGAACACCGGCGCGGCAATCATGAGCTGGCCCACGCCCTCGCCCGCGACGCCCGAGCCGCTGAACCAGAACGCCAGGCCCATCAGCATGGCGATGACGAGCCCCATCCAGTACGCGGAGAAGTTGCCAGCGACCAGGCCCGAGATGACGTTGAGCGACGCGCCGCCCTCGCGGCTCGCCGTCACCACCTCGCGCACGTGGCGGCTCTCCGTGGAGGTGAAGACCTTGATGACCTCCGGGATGATGGCGCCCGCCAGCGTGCCGCAGGTGATGATGGCGGACAGCTTCCACCACAGCGACGGGTCGCCGTTGAGGTTGGGGATGAGCAGGTAGCTGACCAGGAACGTCAGCGCCACGGAGATGATGGACGTCACCCACACCAGCGCGGTGAGGGGGTGCTCGAAGTTCATGTGGTCCGCGTTCTTGTACTTGGCGGACTGGTACACGTTGTTGAGCGCGTAGGCGGCCAGCGACGCGAGCACCATCACGATGCGCATCATGAATATCCAGACGAGCAGCTCCACCCGGAAGCCCTCGCCCACCGCCAGCAGGATGAAGGTGATGAGCGCCACGCCCGTCACGCCGTAGGTCTCGAAGCCGTCCGCGGACGGGCCCACGCTGTCACCCGCGTTGTCACCCGTGCAGTCCGCGATGACGCCCGGGTTGCGAGCGTCGTCCTCCTTGATGCGGAAGACGATCTTCATCAGGTCCGAGCCGATGTCGGCAATCTTGGTGAAGATGCCGCCCGCGATGCGCAGCGCGGACGCGCCCAGCGACTCGCCGATGGCGAAGCCGATGAAGCACGGGCCCGCGAAGTCCGCCGGGATGAACAGCAGGATGGCCAGCATCAGCAACAGCTCCGTGCTGATGAGCACCATGCCGATGGACATGCCCGCCTGCAGGGGGATGGCGTAGGTGGGGTAGGGCTTGCCGCGCAAGCTCGCGAAGGCGGTGCGGCTGTTGGCGAACGTGTTGACGCGGATGCCGAACCAGGCGACGCCGCACGAGCCGGCGATGCCCACGAGGCTCGCGACGAGGATGATGCCCACCCGGCCCGCGTCCATGTGACGCAGGAAGCCGAAGTAGCCCACCATCACCACCGCGATGAGCGCCCACAGCACGCCGATGAACTTCAGCTGCGTCATCAGGTACGTCTTGCACGTCTCGTAGATGAGCTCGGAGATCTCGAGCATCGCCCGGTGCACGGGCAGCTTCTTGAGGCTCGCGTACTGGAGGAAGCCGAAGACGAGCCCCAGCACGCTCACCGCGATGCCGGACAACAGCAGTTGATGGCCATTGAGTCCGCCGCCCAGGAACGTCTTGGAGGCGAAGTCGGGGAGGACCAGGTCCGCCTCACTGGCGTGAGCGGACGTGGCGGCGAGGACCGACAGGAGCCCCAGGGCCCTGGCGACCACGCCGGTGACGCTCCGGGACGGAGCGTCCTTGCGTGAAACGGTGCTTGTCATGGGGGTGCAACTCCTCACAGAGACTCGGCCGGAAGCGCGACCCACAACGCCGCGCCCCGGGATGACAGGGAGTGGTGTCGAGGGGTTGGCCGTCTGCGAACGAAGTTGCCGCGCGCCGACGCTTCAGCACAGCCTCGCCCTTCAAGGCGCGCGAACGGCACGCGTCCGAAGGCGAGACGGCGAATACCATGGCCGCCCGTGGGAAGTCGAATCCGAGACAGGCTTCGATTGCCCGCAAGACAAATGATTGGGATGCCGCGTCTAAGTATTTCCCGCCATTTTTCGTGTCAGGGTTTCAGGCGGAAAAGAAAACCATCCTGCGGCTGCGGATAGGGCGTCCCTGGCGGAAGCTTTCGCCGCAGCGCGCCAGCCACCAATGTATGCCCTGTGACATCCACGGCCACAGTGCGGGCTGACGGCTGCTGGGGGCTTTCGAGCGTGCGGACCCAGAGCGCGTCGCCCTTCTCGGGCTGGAGGCGGGCGACGTAGAGGCCCGCGGGCGCGGCGGTGCGGGCCAGCTCCAGGGCGCCGTCGTGGGTGCCGGAGACGGTGAGCTGTCCGGCGTCATCCGTGGCGAGCGCGGTGGCGGTGGCGGCGAAGGAGCGCGCCCAGCGCTCCTGGCCGTCCGCGCTGAAGGCCGCGACGAAGCCGTGGTGGTTGCCCGCGTCGTGGGGCTGGCCCTGGAAGTAGAAGCGGCTGGAGAAGGCGCCCGCCACGTAGACGCGGTCGGGGCCCACGGCGAGCGCGTTCACCGCGCCGGTGGAGCCTCGGAAGTCGCGGCTCCACGCGTGGGTGCCCTCGGGCGTCAGCTTGAGGACGAAGGGCGTGCGCTGGCGCACCGTGAGGAACTGGCCGCCGCCGAAGCACACCGCGCCCGCGTAGGCTCCGCCCACGTAGATGCCGCCGAAGGCATCCACGCCCGCGGCGCGCGCGGTGACGAAGCCCTCCGCGCCCGCGGACCAGACGCGGCTCCAGCGCGTGCGGCCCATTGCGTCCAGGCGCAGGACGAAGGCGCCGCGCTCACCGTCCGGAGGCGAGCGCACGGCGTCGCCGAAGTCGTGCTCGCCGCTGAAGTCACCCACCACCACCACGCCGCCCGCGTCGGAGGTGACGGCCTGGATGGTGAGCGCGCCCTCGCCCGTGAAGCCCTTCACGGCCTCGACGGAGCCCGTGGGCGACAGGCGCGCGATGAAGGGACCATCCGGCAGGCGCGTGCCCGAGAGCGTGGCGCCGGAGATGGCGCCGCCCAGCCACGGCCGTCCCTGGGTGTCGATGACGAGCCCGCCCACGCGCACGCGCGAGGTGCCCTCCTCCGGAACGACACCGTGGGCCCAGCGCAGGGCCCCGTCCGGGGAGAAGCGCGCCACCAACAGATGAGGCTTCGATGCACTCCGGTTGAAAGGCAGGGGGCCGCCCCCCACGTCCATAGGCTCCCGGTATGTCGCCGCGACGAGGACGTCCCCGTCGGGAGCAATCACCGCGTGTGGCGCCTCGCTGTCCCCGTGCGCCAGCGGACGCGACCACGCCATGACCCCCTCGCCCTCGCCACCCCGCTCAGCCGTCCCCACCACCACCACCGGGCCTGGAGCACGTGGTGCTGCAATCGCCTGCTCCCCGCACGCCACGAGTGCAGGCGCCAGCAGACACACCACGCTCAACCACCGCCAACCCGCCATCGCCCGCCCCAGCCTCTCCCGCCGCCCAACCCCCCGACGACCCTCTGCCCTTCAACCGTGGGGATGCTTCTGCAAGCAGGTTGCCAGCGGCGTCCCCGCAAGGGTTTTCCCTCTGAGGGGCCCGGGGACATGGGCCTGGAGGGCGGGGTGGATGTCCTGTCTCCTGAAAAAATCCCTGTCCACCAGCCAACGCGGGAGGAAAAACGACGCGGCCGGCAGGAAGGCAGACAGGCCTGTAGCACCCACGAGCAGGCGAGGTGGCGGGGTGTGGGTCCGGCAGCTGTCAGGTGTCTGACATTGCGGCCGCGCGCGCCACGAACGCGCCACGAAGCGGCTGTGAATGCTGCCGCACGGCGGGTGTGACACGGCGCTGGCCAAATCTTGACCAAGTTGAGTCAGCGCCTGTCTGGCCATTGAGGCACCTTGCGCCTCGTCGAAGCCCGGGCCTCCGGGTTCGACGGTCCTCTCCAGGCACTCGAAGCCACACCGCTCCCCAGTCCGCGGGGAGAGGGCCGCGTCTTGCCGTCAATCCCCCGCGATACCTGAGGAGTCGTCCATGAACAGCATGAAGTGGGTGATGTCCGCCACGGTGGTGGCGATGTCGGTCGTCGGTTGCGGTGGTCAGTCGGTGGTGGGAGGGCAGCAGGTGGAGTCGAGCCGCGGGCAGGCGCTGGCGCAGGCCTTCTACGGCTCCGACACGCTGAAGGACACGTTCATCGCCGGGTCGCTGCAGGCGGGCTCCGGGCTGAGCGTGGAGGGCAAGGGCTCCGGCGTGGGCGAGGCGTGCATGCGCAACGGCGTGGGCTCCAGCGGCTTCTGCGGCGCGGGCCAGCAGACGCTGGCGCCCATGTCGCGTGACTTCGCCGCGCCGAAGACGGCGTCGGGGGCCACCTGTCTGGGGGGCGCCGCCGCGGACGCGAAGGGTTGCTGCCCCGGCGAGCGCAGCAACACCATCGCGCTGGACGCGGTGAACGCGTTCGTGAAGACGAGCACGTACACGGCGCTGGCGAGCAACGGCCTCACCACGCAGGAGCTGCGCCGCATCTTCTTCGCCACCGACAACGCGAACGTGGCCATCCCCGGCGCGTGCCCCACGGACTGGAGCGCGTTCGGCCTGCCGTCGGCGCCCATCGTCAAGTACCGCCGCGACGACCTGTCCGGCACCACGGACACCTTCAAGTCGCTGCTCAAGGGCGGCACGTTCTGCCCCGGCGTGACGGTCATCGTGGACGAGTCCGCCGCCAACCCCAGCCCCTGCACCGCGTCCGACGGCGCCACCGCCTGCATCGGCAAGCTGACGGAGGCCAGCGCCAACGCCATCGGCTACGCCGGTGACTCCGCGTCCCGCCCGGGCAACTCGAAGCTCAAGCTGAAGGCCGTCTCGCCCATCTCGCCCACCACGAGCCTCTACGTGGAGTCCAACGCCACCAACGTCCGCAAGCTGCTCCAGGCGGGCGCCACGGACGTCTACCCGCTGTCCCGCCGGCTGTTCCTGAACGAGAACCGCACCGCGGCCCGCTCGTTCGACGAGGCCACGCTGCACGAGTGGATCTACGACACGAACTCCGAGGACTTCGAGGCCATCCTGACCGAGCAGGGCTTCATCGCCTGCAGCGACCTGGGCGCGCTCGACTGCGGCGGCGACAAGGGCCGTGGCCAGGGCCTGTGCAACTAGTCATCGGCTGACCCGCTGGAGCGAGGGAGCGAGGGGCTCCCTCGCTCCCTCTCGTCTTTTCAACGCGTTCCCAACCGAAGTCCTGCTCCCATGCGCTCGAACCTTCATGTCGTGCTTCGCTCGTCGCTGCTCCTCGTCTCCACCTCGCTCGTGGGCGCGCCCGCCCTGGCGTCCGACCCCCAGGCCGCGCCCTGGGTCTGCCGGGATTCGCGGGGCGCGGTGGGGGACGTCTCGGAGCTTTCCCTGCCCGCGGGCTCGGGTCCCCTGAGCATCACCGTGGGTCCGGACCTGGCGCTCTGGTTCACCCAGGCCGGCTCCAACAAGGTGGGGCGCGCCACCCGGAGCGGGGTGCTCACCGAGTTCCCGCTCCCCACGTCGGGCGCGGGCGTGCAACAGATTGCCTCGGGCTTCGACGGGCACCTGTGGTTCACGGAGCTGGCCGCCAACCAGGTGGGTCGCATCTCCCGTGACGGGGTGGTGACGGAGTTCCCGCTGCCCAGCCGCGGCTCGAGCCCCGCCGGCATCGCCGCCGGCCTGGATGGCAATGTCTGGTTCACCGAGGTGGTGGGCAACCGCATCGGCCGAATCACGCCCGAGGGCGTGGTGACGGAGTTCGCGCTGCCGACGGCGGGTGCCCAGCCTCGCGCCATCACCCAGGGCTTCGACGGCAACCTCTGGTTCGTGGAGCAGGCGGCCAACAAGATTGGCTCCATCTCCTTCGACGGCGTCATCCGGGAGTTCGAGCTGCCGGTGGCCCGGAGCGCGCCGTCCGCCATCGTCGCGGGCTTGGATGGCAATGTCTGGTTCACCGAGCAGGCCGGGGACCGCATCGGCCGCATCACCCCGGAGGGCGTGGTGACGGAGTTCGCCCTGCCCACGCCGGGGAGCCAGCCCAATGCCATCGCGCTGGGGCCGGATGGTCAGCTCTGGTTCACCCAACTCGCCGGCAACCGCATCGGCCGCATCTCCTACGCGGGCACCATCACCGAGTATGCCCTTGCGTCACCCAACAGCCGGCCCTCCGGCATCGTGCTCGCGCCGCCGGGCTCCTGGTGCCTGGATGCGCACCTGTGGTTCACCGAGCGCGGCACGCACAAGCTGGGACGGATTCGCGCCATCGCCGTGCCGTGACATGGCCGGGACCTGAGCGCCTTTCTTCGCATCCGGCCGTGACGTGTTCGTGAGACGTCGAAAGGCAGACGTCTTGTGTCATGGCTGGGTGCGGGCGGGGGCGTGTCTGGTTTTGTTGCAAGGACTTGGCATTGACTGCCGGTGCGCGCGGCTAGGGTGCGCCCCATCCTGGCAGGTCTCCTTCATCCAGCTGGACCCGGTGGGGGAGGCCTGGGGTGGTCACGGTGCATCCGGAGAATGCGGGAGGGACATCATCATGGGGATGACACGGATTGGGCCGGGCCCAGGCCGCGCGCTGCTGTTGTGTCTGACGTTGATTCCAGTCGCGCTGGCCTGTTCGCCCGGGTCGGAGCCCGTGAAGGAGGTGCCGGTCGAGGTGCCTGCCTACAAGCGGGCGTGTCTCCCCGCGCGTTCGGCGGAGCGGATTCCGCTGCGTCAGGCGGGCACCCGTCCCACGGTGACGGAGACCTTCGACCACCTGAAGACGCGGGTGGATGCGCAATGCGCCTCCTGCCACGTGGCGCCCAACATCCAGGGTGGCTTCCAGTACACCTCCGATGTGGAGGGGTTGAAGCGGGACGGCGCGCGCATGGCCTTGAAGGCGGCCCAGGGCGAGATGCCGCCGCGCGCGACGCCCTCGCAGCTCAAGGAGGCGGTGGAGGTGTCCTGCGCGCTCCAGTCGTGGCTGGCGCAGGGCGCTCCGGCGGGGGCGTTTCCCGTCCGATGTGAGGCGTCGTCCGAGGGCGGTGTCGCGGTGGCGCGCGAGGTGGGCGACGCGATGACGGACCTGGGCAACTGCGTGCCCTACGTCTCCCCGGAGTATCCGCTGGGCAGCGATGCTCCGAAGGACACCTTCTTCGCGGGGCTCACGAAGCTGCCGCGCCTGCTGTCGGAGACGGACACCGACATCATGACGTTCGACATGGCGAAGCTGGTGGAGCACGGCACCGTGGCCTTCGCGCCCACGTACCCGCTCTTCTCCGACAACGCCAAGAAGCTGCGGCTGGTTCATGTCCCCGCGGGACAGTCCATCCGGTACGACGCGGAGACGAAGCGGTTCCACATCCCGCCGAACACGCGCTTCTACAAGACGTTCTTCAAGGCGGTGTCCGATGGAAACGGGCACCGGCGCTATCGAAGAATCGAGACGCGGCTCATCGTGGTGCGCGAGCCGTGGAGCCAGTCGCTCTTCGGCACCTACCTCTGGAACGAGGACGAGACGGTGGCGGAGCTGCATGACCTGCGCTACCGGGACAACGAGCCGTTCTCGGACCGGGTCCTCGTCTACAAGGCGTTCGAGATTGGCGGCGCCACGCGCAACTACGCCGTCCCCGGAGCCCACCGCTGCGTCCAGTGTCACACGGGCGCGGAGGCCCGGAACTTCGTCCTCGGCTTCACGCCGCTCCAGCTCAACCGCCGCGCCTCGGGCGAGGCGGGCGTGGACGCGAAGACGCGGGTGGAGGAGGACGAGCTGAACCAGATGGACCGGCTGGTGCGCTACGGCGTCGTCACCGGCGTGCCCGTCTTCCGGGAGCTGGCGGCGCTGGAGGAGCACCTGCCCCGGCTGGAGCGCTTCGCCGAGGCCCGCGCGCTGCCCGGGTCGGAGGAGGCCCGGAAGGCGGCGCTGGAGCTGCAGGGGTACTTCGTCGGCAACTGCGGCCAGTGCCACAGTCCTCATGGGTTCGCGGTGCGGAGCAACCCGGCGATCGCCTCGCTGGACTTCACGGCGGAGGGCATCCTGTTCGGCTGGAACCCGTGCGGCGTGAAGGAGAGCAACGGGCAGCGGGTCTACGCGGACTGCGAGGTGCCCAGCTTCCAGCAGGACCTGGTCCTCCGCACGCCCTCCAGCACGCTCTACCAGCGCGTGGCGCGGGACACGGATGCGCGCGTCATCCATATGCCCACCAACGTGCCGGGCAAGGACTGCCGCGCGTCGCTCCTGGTGGCGCGCTACCTGGCGACGCTCGAGTGGCCCGCGGAGAAGTCGTTGAGCCCGGAGGCGAAGCTGGAGGCGGTGCGGACTCGGCTGCGGCAGGCGGACACCGCGGTGGCGGGCTCGTGCTCGGACCCGGCGGACGTCACCTGGATTGCCGAGGACTTCACCGACAAGGTGCCGTACGAGCCGCGCGGACATGACTGGTGTCAGGCCATCGGCCACGGGCCGTTCGAGTTCCTCACGCGGTACGCGATCACCGAGCGCCACGAGCAGCTGGCGAAGAAGCGCTTCCCCACCAACTGGTGGCAGCCCAAGCGCGTCTGCTCGTTCCCCACGCGGAGCAGTCCTCCCGACGGGCATGACCCGTGGAACGACTCGCGCGACAAGTGGATGGTGAACGCGCTGGGCAACCCGCGCGCGCCTTGGGGCGAGCTGTACTACTCCACGCCGGGGGCCACCGCGTACCAGGGCATCTGCGCCAACTGTCACGGACGCGCGGGGGATGGACAGACGGGCGCGGCCAAGGTGCTGGTGGCGCTCAACGGGGGCCGCGTGGCCAACCTGGTCAGCGGCATGTTCGGCGCGACGGACGGGGTGTCGAACCTGGGGTTGTTCGACACCCTGAACCCCCATGGGGCGGCTCGCTACCTGGCGTACATGGCGTCGGGTGGGACGACGGTGCAGTTCACGCCGGAGTTCATGAGCGCGTGGATCAAATACGGCGAGGTGGACATCGACTTCTCGCCGCGCGCCTCGGACTGGAGCAAGTGGGGCGCGAACATGCTGGGTGCGGGGCGTGGGGCGTGTGACCTCATCCGCACGGGGAGCTTCGGCACCGCGTCGGCGGAGCCTCCCAGCGGCAATCGCAACGCGGTGGGCGGCGTGCGCATGTGGGAGGAGGTCTGCACGCTCGACAACGTGCTGACGGACGCGGTGCGCGGCGGACAGGAGCCCGCGCTCACCGAGTGGCTGCAGCGCGCGCAGTTCAACGTGGGGGTGATGGCCTACTTCTACCTGCGTGACGAGCTGTCGCGTGGCGCGAGCGCCATCCATCCCCTGCGGACCGAGTGTGAGCGTGGAGTGACGCCGTGAGCGGCCCTGGCCGTGTGAGTCCTTTCTTCCGGAGCGCCAACGTGACCCAGAGCAGACTCCTGCGTGTGTGGCTGTTGATGCTGGCGGGCCTGTTGTCGGTGGGGCCCATCGGGTGTGGAGATGATTCCGAGGACCCGAGGCCCGACTCGGGCGTGCCGGACTCGGGCGTGCCGGACTCGGGACGGGACTCCGGCCCCGGACCTGTCGACAGTGGTCCGGATGGGGGCCCTGTCGTCCCGGATGCGGGGGCTCCGGATGCGGGCCCTGTCGTGCCGGACGCGGGGACTCCGGATGCGGGGATTCCGGATGCGGGGCCGGACACGCGGCCTCGGGCGCGGGTGCGCTTCGTGAATGCCTTCCTGGGTTCGAAGGGCAATCCCACGGATGTGACGGACCAGCCCTGGGCGCCCTTCTCGGTGGACCTGCACGTGGGGGACTCGAAGCTGTTCACCTCGGTGGAGGCGGGGGGCGAGGCGGTGACCGCGTTCCAGGAGGTGATTCTCACGGGCGACACTCAGGAGGTGGTGTTCGTGGCGCGCGACACGGAAGGAGGCGAGTCGGCTCCGGTGCTCGCGCAGGTGGGCTTCACGCTGGAGGCGGGGACGTGGGTGACGGTGGTGGGCGCGGGCTCGTTGCTCCAGGTGGGACAGGAGCGACCGGACCGTCCTCGGCTGGTGGTGTTGAGGGATGACGCGTTGGGGGTCGAGACGGAGCCGGACCTGGTGCGGGTGCGCTTCATGTCGGCGGACCGGGTCACCTCCGCGACGGCGACGCGGCGCCTGGCCGACGAGGCGGGCAATCCCTACGAGGGCAACACGGTCAATGCCTACTCGGTGGACGAGCACGAGGAGGGGGTGCGGGTTCCACGGGAGGACGTGAGGGTGAGCGTCACGGGGGCGAGCCCGGCCTTCACGCCCTCGCAGAGTGGATGGCTCTACTACAACCTGCCGCCGCGGACGCTCGAGGAGGGGCGGGCGTACTATGTCATCAACACCGGTGAGGACCGGCGCACGCTGCCGGATGATGGGGCCTCCGCGCTGCTCATCATCACCGCGAAGCAGGACCAGGTCGTGCGGCTGCGGCGCGGACCGCTGGTCTACTTCTTCAACGGGCTGCTCCCCGCCACACCCGGGGGCACGGCGTCCTCGCTCCAGGTCGTCTACCAGTCGCTCAACATCGCCACGGGCATCACCTACGGCACGTCGCCGAAGGTGGCGGACCTGCCCGTGTCGGAGACAGGCGTACCCGTGCGCGTCACCGTCAATGGTCAGCCCGGGCAGGCGGTGCTCGAGTCCGCGAACAGCGGGCCGCTGGAGGCCGGTGGCCGCTACCTGGGCGTGCTGTGTGGACGACAGGGCGCCTCGCCGACGCTCACCGTGGTGAGGGAGCGGTTCGCGGCGGAGGTGCCTCCGTCGGCGTTCCTGCGCTTCATCCACTGTTCGGCCAGCGCGCCGACGCCGCTCGACTTCGGGTCCTATTCGATGCTGGAGGATGGCTTCAGTCGGGGGGACTTCTCGCCGCTCCTCACGGGGGCCTCGTTCCTGACCGCCACCGAGCCCGCGGCGGGTGTGGTCTTCTCTCCGCCCGTGTCCAACACGTCCCCGGCGTACACGTGGCTGGGCGTGCGCACGACGGGTGGGTCCTCACTGGAGCGCTTCATCCGGGGCAGGGTGCTCGCCACGCCATCCTTCCTCATCCTCATCGGTGAGTGGGAGGGCTCCCTCACGTACCGGACGCTCAACGTCCGGCAGAACAACTGGGGCGCCTCGGGCCCCAACGACGCCAGCTTCAGTCCGCTGCCGGCGCCGTGAGTCGGGCCTGACGGTTCCGACGCCCACCCGGGCCCTTGCAACAGGGGCTCGAGGTGGGCGCGGTGTTTTCAGCGACCCGGGGTGTCAGACGTCGATGTAGCAGAGGCACATCCCATTGATGCAGGCGCCATTCGCACCCGACAGGCTGCACTGGTATTGGCACTGGGACCTGCTGCAGATGGGCGGGATGGAGGGGCCCGCGGCCTCCGCCGCCAGCGGGAAGGCTCCCAGGGTGAAGCCTCCGCCCAGTCCCACCATCAACGCCGTGCTCATCATGATTCGATACATGTGTCCTCCCATGCGCGGAGGATTCCGCGCGGGAGGACTACCCGGGCGACGCCGTGCTCATTTCCAGCCGGAGACCGTCGACCTGGAGTTGTTGCTTTTTCAGCCTCATTCCCTGGGCTCGGGAATGGTTGTCGTGAGATGGAAATATCGGCTCAGGTCTGGTGTCGCGCCACCGCACGGAAGAACTGGGTGAGCGAGGAGTCCAGCAGGGACTGCACCGACTCACACGAGCACGGGTTCCGGCGGCGCTCCCTTGCGCGGCAGCTTCTTCTCGGGAGGCGGGCCCATCACATCCTCGACGGCGACACCGCTCTCGTCGAGACGTGCGGCGAACTCCGCGAAGCGCTCGCTCACGAGGATGTACACCGGCATCGCAGCGAACCGGACCACGTCGAGCGTCGGCACGCTCCCCGCGTCGAGCCACCACGTGTCGGACGTGGCGTACTTGGACTGACCACACGTGACACACGGCTCGCCGTAGTGCACGCGCTGGCACCCGGCGCCCAGCGCGCCTTGTCGGGTGAGGGCCAGTTCGTAGAGCGGCCCGCGCTTGTTCCCCGTGATGCGGCTCTCCACGGGCGCGATGCCCGTCAGGCCCGCCGCCGTCATCTGCTCGAGCACGTCGCCGTGGACCAACATCGTCCATGGGTCTTGCAGGACGAAGGGCGGGAGACTGCCGCTGGCCTTCCCAACGAGAGGGCCCAGGCCCACGCCTGGCTGAACGACGGCTCCCTCCGGCAGGTAAGGCATCACTCCATCACGGAGCCGCACGTACTCATCCCAGGGCACCTGCCGTGCCTTGCGGAACTCCTTCTCTCCGGGGTGGTTCGAAAGGTTCACGGGGGGGAGTTCCAACCCGAGGTCCGAGTACTCGGTATCGCATGTCGGGCAGACCGAGTCGGGCAGGCGCCATTGCCGTTTCGCGATGTAGCTGCCTCGGTGCTTCGAGCCCGTTGCGGACGTCTTCAGCCGAAAATAGCGCATCACCCACCTCCCTCTTCCGCGAGACTCCAGTCACCGAGCTTCTGCCAGTACGACATGGGCATGCCCACCAGACCGTACTTTTGAATCATGTAGCCCGCCTGCTCCATCAACTCCCACCTCTCCGCGCGCTTCCCGTCCTTCTCCACCCGCTGGATGAACTCTCGCCAATCGCTGTTCCACGGTCCACCGTACCCGTCCCGATGGATTCGCTTGTGCTGGGCCACGTCGATGGCGAGGGCGAACTCGTGGATGTTGATGCCACGCCTGGTGAAGTACTCCTCCAGCGCCCTGGGGAAGATGTGGTGCTTCTCCTTGGGCCCGGACGCCCATTCGGCATGAGCCTTGCGCACGCGGGCCTGACTGGGCAGTTCCTCGTCTCGGTGGAACTTGAAGACCATGACCGGCTCGCGGCCCGGCATGGGCATGGAGGGGAGCCAGTTACGCTGTGGGGCTCGCGCGGCCCTCGTGGGCGCACTCCCACGCAGCGCCAGCGGAGGTGTGGCCACGTCCTCGCACCGGTAGAGGCCACACGTCTCGCCCTCACACGCGACGACCGTGCACCCGGCATCTTCTGACTCCGCGGCGCACTCCGAGGCCGACTGTCCAGCCCCGTCGCCGAGTCGTGCCCTATCGCCAGCGTCTGTCGTAGCGCAGCCGATGAGCAACCATGCGGCCGTCACCCACAACCACTTCCAGATGGTGTTCATGCATCCCCGCTTTTGCAGGCGAGAGTAATCACAACCCAAGCCAGGGTTCGCGAACCTCCCTCACCTGTCCGGCCCCATCACCCCCGAAGTGCCTCCTCCAGCAGCATCTCCAACTTCATCCGAATGGCTCCCAGGAACAGCGTGCGCACCGGCACGTGGGAATACCGGCCAGGAGCGGACCGTCACCTGGAAGCACGCCACGCCCCACCTTCTCCTGGGCGTCCACCCCAATCTTCCAACGCCCCAGGCCTACGCATGCACATCGACGCCTCCGTGGATTGCCCTTGAAGGGACTTTCAGGACATGCCTCGACCCCTCGAGAGGTGGTAGGGCCCGCAGGAATGGCCAGGCGACAAGTGCTATCCGAAGACGAGGTCGTGCGTGTCCGATGAACTGGACTGGGACCCCATCCGCACCCTTGCCCGTCGTGTGTTGCAGGGCGGTGAAGGCCTCGTGCTCACCGATGACATCCGCACCCTGCTCGAGCGCACGGCCCGTGAGGTTGGTATCGGTATCTCCGAAGCCACCGATTTGCTGGCAACGGACGCTGGCGCCCGGACGCTCTTGGAAGAGTGCGCGCGGCGCATTCGCGAGGGCTCCAGCCGCATGGTGTCTTCACTGAACCAGATGTACCGTCACAAGCGAGCCGGCGACTTCGATGCTGCTCGCCAGGTGATGCGGGACGTGCTCGCCGTCGAGCGGGTGCCGCACTATCGCGAAGTGGCCCAAGGACAGCTCGACGAGATGTCCGACGACCCGTGACGTGAGTCGTGGCTCGGAGACACCACGTCTTGCGGTCCCGTATCCGCGAAGCCCCCGCGTGGTGCCGTGCTAGCGTCCCCGCACCTTCCTGCCCTCTTCACCCACCATGCGCTTCCGGACATTCACCTGGGTTCTCTCCTCCTGCCTGCTGGGCGCCGCGACCGCTGTCGCCACACCGCCGGCTCAGCCGAAACTCCCGCCGCTTCCACAGTTACAGGCCTACACCGTGGATGCGCCCTGGTTGCAGCCCATCCTGCCGCTGCGCATCGCCGACCACACCTGGCAGATTGGCACCGAGGAGCTGACCGCCCTGCTGGTGGAGACCCAGGACGGTGTCGTGCTGCTCGACGGCGGCATGCCCCAGATGGCCGACCATCTGCTGGAGAACCTGCGGCGTCGTGGCTTCAAGCCCCAGGACCTGCGCCTGCTGCTGAGCAGCCACGCCCATGCCGACCATGCCGGTCCCTTCGCCGCGTTGAAGCGCCGCACCGGCGCGCGGGTCGTCGCCAGCGCCGAATCCGCGGTCCTGCTGGCTCGCGGGGGCGTCGATGATCTGCACTTCGGTGATGACTTCGTCTTCGCCCCCGTCGTGGTGGACCGCGTGGTGATGGACGGCGAGGTCGTCAAGCAGGGCAGCGTCGAGTTCACCGCGCACTTCATGCCAGGGCACACCCCTGGCAGCACCGCCTGGACGTGGACGGATACACGAGACGGCAAGCCCGTGCGCATCGCCTACGTCGACAGTCTCAGCACCCCCGGGTATCAGTTGCTGGGCAACCCGCGCTACCCCCGACTGGTCGACGACTATCGACGCAGCCTCGCCACCGTGCGCGCGCTGCCTTGTGATGTCTTGCTGTCACCTCATCCGAGCTTCAGCGGCTGGGAATACTCCGCCGGAGACAAGGCCGGCGCCAAGGCGCTGACCTGCAAGGCCTACGCGGACGCCGCCGAGCACGACTTCAACGCCAGGCTGAGCGAGCAGCGTCGCAAGCCTCGTTGAACCACGCGTGCCCACCCGAGCCCTCGAAACAGGGGCTCGTGGCGGGCCGTGCCTTCTTCACTCCGCGCTGAGCCGGGCCTCCGGCCACCGCTGACCCGAGCTGTAGTTGAGGGGCACCCACCGGTAGCTCCGCCCCTCCGCGCTCAGTCGGCCCAGTCCAGGAAACGGCATGTGCGAGAGCCCAATCAGGTCTCCGCGCGCCGCGGCGTCGGCGAACACGCGCGCCCGCTGCGCGGCGGCGGACCGGTCATCCACGTCATAGGCCACCGTCACCGACGGCTCGCGCAGCTGCACCGAGCCGAAGTGCATCAGGTCGCCGAACAGGACCAGCCGCTGGCGCCGGCTCTCGATGATGAAGCTGCTGTGCCCCGGCGTATGTCCCGTCGTCGGCATGACCCGGATGCCCGGGACGATGGTGTCCCCACCGCCGAATGCCCGCAGCTTCCCGGCCGCGCGGTAGGGCTCCACCATCGCCCGCGCCTCCTCGAAGTACTTCGGGTCCACCGTGCCCGTGCCCTTGTCGCGCCCGAGCCAGAAGTCCGCCTCGCGTGCATGCACCTGGAGGAGGGCGTTGGGGAACAGCCGACGCGCGCCGGACATCAGCCCTCCGGAGTGGTCGGAGTGGATGTGCGTGAGCAGCACCACGTCGATCTGCGCGGGCTGGTAGCCCGCGGCCTGGAGGCTCTGCTGAAGCCGGCCTCCCACGTCGGGACCAAAGAGGCCCCCCACGCCCGTGTCCACCAGCACCAGCGCCTTGCCCGTGTTGACCAGGAACGCGTTGATGGACAGCTCGACGGGGTCCTCCAGGTGGTCGCGCGAGAGCAGCTCCTTGACCCGCTCGGGCGTCGTGTGGGTCGCCACGTCGCGAACCGTCTGCGGAACGGTGCCGTCGGACAACGCCGTGACTTCGAAGTCCCCGAGCAACATCCGGTGGAAGCCAGGTGCCTGCGTGCGCACCTGGGGCGCGGCCGCGTGGACAGCGGTCGGGATGACGGGCGCCGTGGCCAACACCCACATCGTGAGGGCGCGTGAGACTGCGTGGAAAGCACCGCGGGAGAGAGGTCTTGTCATGGGCGATGAAATAGCCCCCGGCCCTGTCTGGGATAAACGGGCGCCCGCCCTACACACTGTTTCACCCCGGAAACAATCGAATGCGATATGCCACGCGCGGAGGTCGTGATTGGACAAGTTCATGGCCATGGAGGCCTTCGTCCGCGTGGTGGAGAGCGGCACCTTCACCAAGGCCGCGGACGCGCTGGGCCTCCCGAAGACCGCCGTCACCCGGCTCATCCAGCAACTGGAGTCGCACCTGCGCGTGAAGCTCCTGCACCGCACCACGCGTCGGGTGACCGTGACTCCCGAGGGCCAGAGCTACTACCCCCAGGCCCTGCGTCTGCTCGGCGAGGTGCGCGAGCTCGAATCCACCCTGTCCCAATCCAAGCGCGGCCCCAGGGGCCGCCTGCGCGTGGAGTCGAGCGGCACCTTGTCCCGGCTGCTCCTGGTGCCAGCGCTGCCGTCGTTCTACGCGCGCTACCCCCAGATGCACCTCGAGCTGGGGGTGAGTGACCGCGTCGTCGACCTGCTCTCCGACAACGTCGACTGCGCGATTCGCGGAGGCGGGGTCAAGGACGAGTCCCTGGTGGCGCGGCACCTGGTGGACCTCACCTATGGGCTGTGCGCGTCACCCGCGTACGTGGAGCGCCACGGCTGGCCGCGCCATCCACAAGAGCTGGCGGGCCCCTCGCACGCGGTGGTGAGCTACTTCTCCTCGCCGAGCGGCAAGGAGCTCCCCTTCGTCCTGCTCCGCGACGGCGAGCGGCTGGAGGTCCACGGCCGCAGCCTGCTGACGCTCAACGAGACGAACGCGTACCTGGCCGCGGGGCTCGCGGGCCTGGGCGTGATGTTCGCGCCCCGCTTCGTGCTGGAGCCCTACATCGCCAGGGGCGAGCTGGTGCGCGTGCTGGAGGGCTGGCGGCCCGAACCCCGGCCCCTGTTCCTGGTCTACCCTCCCGCGCGCCAGCAGGCCGCCGGCCTGCGCGTCTTCATCGAGTGGGTGACCGAGCTGTTCTCAAGCCGCCCCGACCTCTGACACCAAGACGCCCACCCAAGGCCGCAAGGGGCCTCGTGGTGGGCGTCAGGTGCTTCACGCATGCGCTCGAAGTGAGCGCGGTGCGTGACTCAGTTCACCTTGACCTGCAGCTCCTTGAGGACCTGGTCACCGCGCATCACGGAGACCGTCCAGTTGCCCGGCTTGTTGAGCCGCACGCCCGTCCACTGCCGCGCGCGCCAGCCGTCGCCCTTGAGCTTCACGTCCTTGGTCTCACGCACCACGTTGCCCTGCTTGGTCTGCACCATGACGTCCTCGACCGAGTCGCCCTGGGGCACCAGGTAGGCCTGCCACAGCATCACGGTGGTGTTCGCCTTGATGCCCTCGGCGGCGACCTCGGCGATGCACTCGTACTTGTTGGGGCCGTCCTTGGCCACCTCCGTACAGAGCTTGGCCTCCACCAGCACGGGTCCCTGGCCCTTGCCGTTGTAGAAGAAGTTCCAGGTGTCACGGACCGCGTCCGCGCTCGGAACCTTCGCGGGCTCCTTGGCCGGAGCCTCCGCCGCCGCGTCCTGCGCCAACGCCAGCGACGACATCCCCAACACCGCACACACCATGGTCCGCGTCATCAGCTTCTTCATGCTCGGGGTCCCCTCGTTGGATGAGTTGGGATCCGCCTTCCCCGGCGGGTCCTGCCCGGAGGTCTAGCACGGAACCCCGTCGCGTCTCATCCGAGCCACCAGAACGCCAGCGTCACCAGCGGCAGGTACACCAGGAACGCCACCAGCAAGAACCCCAGGATGTCCTTGAACTCCAAGCGGGCCACGGCCAGGAGCGGCAGCGCCCAGAAGGGCTGGATGAGGTCGGTGGCCATGTCACCCCAGGCGTACGCGAGCACCACCTTCTCCGGCGCCACCCCCAGCCGACTGGCCGCGTCGAGCAGGTAGGGCGCCTCGATGGCCCACTTGGAACCCCCCGACGGGACGAAGTAGTTCACCACGCCGCTGTAGAGATAGACGATGGCCGGGAAGGTCTGCGGCGTGGACAGCGACACGAAGAGCTGGCCGATGCGGTCCGTCAGCCCCGTGGCCTTGAAGATGCCGTAGATGCCCGCGTACAGGGGGAACTGCAGGACGATGCCGTGCAGCACCGTGCCGGCCTCCTCCGCCGCCTTGATGAGCCGCGCGGGCGTGCCGTGCAGCAGCACCGCGAGCACCAGGAAGGTGAAGTTCACCACGTTGAGGTTGAGCGCCCGCCAGCCGCCGTTGAGCCACAGGTACTGGCCCAGCCACAGCAACCCCAGCACCCCGAAGAGGACGTTGAGCAGCCGCGCGTGGTCCAGCCAGACGGCCAGGCTCTGGTCGGCGGGGCGCTCGGGCGGAACGAAGTCCCCCAGCTTCTCCAGCACCGCCGGGTCCACCCGCACCACGTGCTCGGGCCTGGGATGCAGCGCCCACGCCAGCAGCGTGAGGCCGGCGACGACGCCCACGGTGAGCGAGACGTTGAAGGGCGAGAAGAGCGTCCGGTCGATGGGGATGAGGCCCATGCTCTTCTCGAGGAAGTGGCCCGGCGTGGCGACCAGCAGCGGCGCGGAGGCGGACAGGCCCGCGTGCCACGTCGCGCCCAGGCCGAAGTACGCGCACGCGACGAGCAGCCGGTAGTCCACGTCCGGCCGGCGCCGCGCGACGAAGCGCACCAGCATGGCGCTGGCCACCAGGGACAGGCCCCAGTTGATGTACGCCAGCGCCATGGACACGAAGGCCATCAGCGCCACCGCGCCGCGCGGCGTGCGCGCCAGGCCGGACGCCTTCTCCAGGAGCGCTCGGACAGGCGTGGTGAGCGCGAGCAGGTAGCCAGTGAACATCACCAGTGCCATCTGCATGGAGAACGTGAGCAGCTCCCAGAAGCCGCCGCCCCACGCGTCGAGCACCTTGGGGGGACTTGCGCCCACCCAGCCCATGGCGAGGCCCATGGTCAACAGGCTCAGGAGTACGGCGATGGAGAACGCGCTGGGCACGAAGCGCGCGGAGAAACGGCCAAGGGCTTCGGCGATGCGGACGAGGGTGTCCACGCGGGGCAGGGGCTCCTGGAGGGTTCCAGGTCCGTTCTACGGCATTCCGAGGGCTTGTCGTGCTCCCTGTAAGCAATCCAGGCGCGCGGGACGTACGTTTTGCGGTATGAGCGCTCCCATGTCTCCTTCCGAGCAAGCGCCGCGGCAGGACGCGCGTGTGTCCACCGGCGTGCCCGGCCTGGACGCCGTGCTGGGCGGTGGCCTCATCACCTCGGGTGTCTACATCGTCGTGGGCGAGCCCGGGGCGGGCAAGACACTCTTCGCCAACCAGCTCTGCTACCACCAGGGCCGAGCCGGGGTGCGCTGCCTCTACGTGACGCTCCTGGCCGAGTCGCACGCGCGCATGCTCGCCAACATGCGGGACATGGCCTTCTTCGACCCCGCGCTGCTGCCCGATGGCGTGTACTACGTCAGCGGCTTCCGCACGCTGGAGGAGCAGGGGCTGCCGGGGCTGTTGGAGCTGTTGCGCCGCGAGGTGCGCAACCACAACGCCAACATCCTGGTGCTGGACGGCCTGGTGCAGGCCCAGGAGGCGGCGGGCAGCAGCCGCGACTTCAAGAAGTTCATCCACGAGCTGCAGGTGTCCGCGGGCCTGTCCCGCTTCACCGCGCTGATGCTCACCAGCTCCAACGGCCCCACCGTCCACCCCGAGTACACCATGGTGGATGGCATCCTGGAGCTGCGCGAGCGGACCCTGGGCGTGCGCTCCTGGCGCGAGCTTCAGGTCCGCAAGTTCCGCGGCGGCGCGACGATGGGGGGGGTGCACACCTTCCGCATCTCCAACGCGGGGCTGGAGGTCTTCCCCCGGCTGGAGGCCCGGATGCGGCGCGGCCCGCCGCCCGAGCCGCGCGAGAAGCGGGTCCACTTCGGCATCCCGTCCATGGACGCCCTCTTCCCCGGCGGGCTGGCGGCGGGCTCCACGTCGCTCTTGCTGGGGCCGCCGGGCAGCGGCAAGACGCTGATGGGCAGCAGCCTGCTCGTCGAGGGACTGAGGCAGGGCGAGAGCTGCCTGTACATGGGCTTCTACGAGTCGCCCGAGCGGCTGCTGCACAAGGTGGCGGCCGCCGGCATGGACATGTCCGGCGCGGTGAAGGAGGGCCGGATGCACCTGCTCTGGCAGCCCCCCGCCGAGTGCATCCTGGACGTGCTCGCGGACCAGCTGTTGAGCGCGGTGCGCAAGCACGACGTGTCGCGGGTGTTCGTGGACGGGCTGCCCGCCATGAGCCAGGCGGCGCCGGACCCCGCGCGCATGCCGTCGTTCTTCGCGGCGCTCACGCAGGAGCTGCGCTCCTCTTGCGCCACCACCATCTTCAGTCTGGAGACGCCGCGCCTGTTCGGGCCGGTGCTCGACGTCCCCCTGGAGCCGGGGCCCTCCGCCGTGGCGGAGAACCTCTTCTTCCTGCGTCACGTGGAGCTGGAGGGGCGTCTGCGCCGGCTGTTGACCCTCTTCAAGCTGCGGGACACCGACTACGACCCCTCCATCCGGGAGTTCGTCATCTCCCGCCAAGGAATCGAGGTTCAGCCTCCCTTCGACGTCGCCCTGGACACCCTGTTGACGGGGCTTGCCCGCCACCGGAGCGGTGGCCATCCCTGATTCGCGAGGAGCGCAGCCCGCCCGTATGGAGACGGTCCTGGTGGTGGATGACGAGCAGGGCATCCTGGAGGCCCTCGCGGACCTTTTGCGCGAGGAGGGCTACCGGGTGCTGACGGCCTCGCATGGTCGCGAGGCGCTGGCGCGCATGAGCGAGCTGCGCCCGGACCTGGTCCTCACCGACTGGATGATGCCGGTGATGGACGGCCCCGCGCTCATCAAGCACATCCGCACGGAGCCGGAGTGGAAGGGCGTGTCGCTGCTGGGCATGAGCGCGGTGGACGTGGCCGCGCTGCGCGCGGAGTACCCGGGCATCCCCTTCCTCCAGAAGCCCTTCGACATCCCCGCCCTGATGAAGCAGGTCCGCAAGGCCCTGGACGGCAAGCGCGCGCTCTAGAAGGGCCCCCATGTTCTACCTGCTGAAGCTCGGCCCGGTGCCGCTCTCCCAGGGCACGACGGACGTGTACCTGCGCATCACCGACGCGGGCGAGCCGTCCGCGCCCGTGTTCGAGCGCGACGACGTGGCGGGGCTGACGGTGCTCCTGGAGGGGCTGGAAGCGCGCGAGTCGGTGCGGTGCGAGCCGGCGTTGGCCCAGGCTGGCGCCGCGCTGGGCGTGCGGGCGGAGGAGCCGACGGAGGCGGCGTTGTCGTCGCGGGCGGCCATCGCCACGTTCCTGGCCTGGGGACAGCGGGGGTTGTCCGGGCTGGGCTCGGACAAGGCGCTGTTGTTCGTGCAGGCGGCCACCGAGTACTGGGAGGCGCGGCCGTGGACGCATTGGGATGACAGCCAGCCCTTCGAGGTGGCGGTGTCCGGTCCGCTGACGCACACCTTCGAGGGCTGCGTGTTCCACACCGGCGATGGCCGGGCGGGGCTGGCGCTGTACTTCCAGCCGGGCGCGCTCCAACAGCTGATGCACATGCAGGCGCAGGGACAGGCGGAGGCGGCGCAGGGGCTGCCGGCCATCGCGGTGACGCTGGACACGACGCCGGCGTACGCGGTGGAGGCGCTGTCCTCGGCGGGGCGGGTGCCCCGGCTGCCCATGCCGCTGAAGACGGGCGCGGGCGGCGTGGGCGTGCCGTCGACGGTGGAGGCGCTGTTGCTGGTGGCCACGCTGCGCGCGGTGGCGCGGCTGGGGCCCGAGCAGCAGGAGGTGCTCAGCAGCGTGGTGGCGGGGGACGCGCGCATGGAGGTCCATGTGCGCGCCCCGAAGCCGCGCGTGCGGCACTGAGGCGGCCTTACCCGCGCGGGGCCGCGCCCAGGCCGTGGCGCTGCAGCAGGCGGCGCAGGTGCGTGCGGTGCATCCCCAGCGCGCGGGCCGCGGCGGCCACGTTGCCTCCGTGGGCGCGCAGGGCCTCCTCCACGCGCGCGCGCTCCGAGTCCTCCAGGGGCGGGCGGGGGCGGGGCGGCCTGGGCGCTGGCGCCTCTTCTGGAGTCCGCTCCCGTGGGTCGGTGTTGAACGCGTGGCCCGCGCCCGGTGCCAGGTGCCCCGCCTCGATGCGTCGGGCGCCGCGCAGGAGGGCCTCTTGGCTGGCGCCGCGCACCTCCACGCGCAGCTCGCGCACGTTGCCCGGCCAGGCGCGCAGCAGGCAGGCCTCGAACAGCGAGACGTGCGCGCCGAGGCCCTCGGGGCCCTCCTGGAGGAAGCGCGCCACCAGGAGCGTGAGCTCCTCCGGGCGTTGTCGCAGGGCGGGCAGGCGGACCTCCGGGCGACCGAGCCGGAAGTACAGGTCCTCGCGCAGCCGTCCGGTGGCCACCTGCGCTCGCAGGTCCCGGTTGCTGGCCGAGCACACCCGCACGTCCACCTTGCGGGCGCGCGAGCTGCCCAGGGGGAGGACCTCGTGGGTCTCCAGCGTCCGCAGCAGCTTGGCCTGCACCTGGAGGTCCAGTTCCGTCACCTCGTCGAGGAACAGCGTCCCGCCGTCCGCGGCCTGGAGGTAGCCCTCCGCGTCGTCGGCGCCGGAGTAGGCGCCCCGCTTCGCGCCGAACAGCAGGCGCTCGGCGAGCCCCTGGGGGATGGCCGCGCAGTTGACGGCCACGAAGGGCCCCGCGCGCCTGGGGCCCAACTCATGGAACGCCCGCGCCACGCCCTCCTTGCCCGCGCCGCTCTCGCCGTGGATGTGCAGCGTCAGGCCATGCTGGGCCAGGCGTGACACCTGCTCCAGCAGCCGCCGCATCGCGGGCCCGCGCACGAAGCCCCCGTCGTCGATGACGCCCTGGCGCGCGAGCGGGCCCACATCCGCGCTGGGGATGAACAGGGAGTCGCCCAGGCGCAGGACGCGGTGCACCTGGCGCCGCTCGCCGGAGGGGAGCGGCTCTCCGTCCACGAAGGTGCCGTTCTGGCTGCCCAGGTCGGTGACCCAGCAGCGCTGGCCGTCGTGGCTCACCCGCGCGTGGTGGCGTGACATCCTGGGGTCGGCCGGCTCGCTCAGGCCGGGCGTGCCCCGCCCCAGCGCCTGCTCGCCGTGGAGCGGCACTGCCACGGCCACCGGAGCGCCCGCGCCGAGGACCTGCACCAGCCCGGGCCGGGGTGGCTCGTCCGAGTCCCGCCGCGCGGCGGCGTCGCTCTGCCCCAGGGTCGACCCCTCGTGTTCCATGGGGCCCATCTTACGTAAACCGGCGGTGTCACCAGGCACTGTGCCACCTGGGTGTGCCACGTGCGCCGCTGGCGGGGGGGCGCCGCTCGGGCGTGGGCGCGGGAGGGGGTTGGCACGGGGCTGGCTAACGTGGCCACCGCGAACGACCCGCGCCCTTGGCGCGGCTCTCGAGGAGACATCTTTGGCGAGGATTCAGCAGGCGTGGCTCGTGGGCACTCTGGCGTTGTTGGCGGTGGGTGGAGGGTGCCGGCTGACGGCGCCCCCGGGGCCGCTCCAGGCGGGGCGGTCCGACGGTCCGACGGGGGGCGGGGGCTGTCCCACGGGGCAGTGCGACCCGGACCCCAACGGCCTGGGCATCTACATCGCGGAGGGCGACGACTACTGCTTCCAGCACGAGGGGCGGCCCGTGTGGTGTCCGGAGGGCTTCCTGAACACCGCGGAGGGCGTGCTGATGCGGGTGCGCTCCACGGCCGAGCGGCGCACGGTGCTCGACGTGCCGGTCCGGCTCACCCGTCCGTCGGAGCCGGAGCCGGAGGCCATCGGGGTGCTCACGGGCCTGCACGCCAGCCCCGCGGACTTCTTCGTGGCGCTCACGCAAGGGGGCGAGTCGCGCAAGGTGCGCGGGGCCTCGCTGGCGAAGCTGTCGTTCTACTTCCACCTGCCGGTGGACGTGGGGGGCGGAGACCGCCGCCAGGTGCTCCACGAGCTGTCGCTGGGCGCGCCGGAGGCGGGCCGCTTCCAGGTGCGCTACCGGGTGGTGGGGACCGGGGACTGGCAGCCCCAGTGCCGGGCGACGGGGGGGCAGGGTGACGCGCGGTCCGTCTTGCTGCCGGGGCGACAGGTGGATGGCCTGAGCGCCGCGGTGCGCGAGCGCGCCAGCGCGGTGACGCTGGCTTGCGAGACGGGCGCCATCGCGGCGTGCCTGAAGTGGAAGTATCAGCCGTGGGACCCGGAGACGCACCAGGACGACGCGGAGCGGGAGCTCGTCTATCGGTCCTGTCTGCAGGCCAAGCGCGCCGCGTACTTCGTGGGACAGGGGGACCTGCGCGCGTTCACGGTGAGCGGCACGCCGTTCCTGCGGCGTGACGCGCACGGGTTCGACCCGCGCTCGGGAGCGCGGCTGGAGGATCTGGAGGCGCTGGAGGCGCTCTGGGGACCTCGGGGGGCGGTGTGCCTCAACCCGGAGAACCGTCGCCAGTCGACGCCGCCGCTGCCGAAGGGGCTGTCGCTGCCCAGGTGCGGCCCTGCGCCTCAGTGGCGCACGGACGCGCCGCTGGCGACCGGCGTGCCCAGGGCGGCGGAGCGCTGAGGCGCGCAGCGGGGGCGAGGTGGCGGAGCGCTGGGGCGCGGGTGGCCAGCGTGTGCGAGGTGGCGGAGCGCTGGGGCGCGGGTGGCCAGCGTGTGCGAGGTGGCGGAGCGCTGGGGCGGGGCGCGGGTGGCCAGCGTGTGCGAGGTGGCGGAGCGCTGGGGCGGGGCGCGGGTGGCCAGCGTGTGCGAGGTGGCGGAGTGCTGGGGCGGGGCGCGGGTGGCCAGCGTGTGCGAGGTGGCGGAGCGCTGGGGCGGGGCGCGGGTGGCCAGCGTGTGCGAGGTGGCGGAGCGTGGAGGCGCGCCGAGGGGGAGCCAGCGTGCGCAGGCCGGCGGAGTGCTGAGACACTTCGCAGGTGCTCCCGCCACCTTGTTGCGTCGGACTCGCGCGGGGAGGGGCGGTTCAGGGGGCCGCGGGCCGGGCTCGGAGTGCGGCCCCGGTGTGCGCGGGCTCGGCGAGGTCCTGGACCAGCCGGGGGTACGCGCGGCTCAGCCGTGGTGCGCGCTCGAGGACCTGGTCGAGCACGGTGCGAGCCTCGCCCAGGGTGGCCTCGCGCGAGGCCGTGTCCGACAGGCCCCGGGCCCGCGCCCACAGCAGTCCGGCCCGGAGGGCTTCGGCCTCCGCCAGCCCTGGCGACAGCCGTAGCGCCTTCTGCACGTGGGACAATCCCTCCTCCTCCACCTCGTGCGAGACGGAAGGGGACGCGGCGCGGGCCCATCGCCAGCATGCGCGCGCCATCATCAGGTGGCTCTCGTCATAGGCGTACAGCGCCACCGCGCGCCGCGCCTCGTCGAGCGCGCGGCGCAGGCGGGGCAAGCCCGAGCCGCCTCGAAGTTGTTCCAGGTCCGCCGCCGTCAGCTCCAGCCAGGCCCCCATCACCCGGCAGTCCGCGCAGGAGGGACTCAGCCGATAGGCTTCCTCCAGAGCGCGTCGCCCTGCCTCCAGCGCGGCAGTCGCTTCGCCCTCGCGCAGCGTCCACCGTGCGTGCTCCTCTTGGACAGTGCGCGGGAGGGTGAAGGCGCTTTCCGAGCGCGTGTCGAGCCGCTGCGTCTCCAATGCAGCCGTCGTGTCACCGGCCTCGCGCAGCGTCCACCGTGCGTGCTCCTCTTGGACAGTGCGCGGGAGGGTGAAGGCGCTTTCCGAGCGCGTGTCGAGCCGCTGCGTCTCCAGTGCAGCCGTCGTGTCACCGGCTTCGCGCAGCGTCTTCGCCGCTTGCCCCTCCTGGAGCGGAGTCTGGAGGGGGATGGCACGCTCCGAGTTCGCAACGAGCGTGGCAGTTGCATCGCCGCTCTCGTGCCGCATCTTCGGCGCTTGCGCCTTGTAGACCGAGGTCTGGAGGGGGATGGCACGCTCCGAGTTCGCGTCGAGCGTGGCAGTGGCATCGCCGGCCTCGCGCCGCGTCTTCTGCGTGCGCGGGGCGTGCTCCGAGCGCGTGTCGCGTAGCGCGGCCGTCGCATCACTGCCCTCGCGGAGCATCCACCGCGCGCGCTCCACGTGGACCGTGGCCTGGTGGAGGAGGGCGCGCTCCGAGCGCGCGTTGAGCCGCTGGGCCTCGAGCGCCGCGCTCAGCGCCCGCTCCAGGGCCGGACCCGGGTCCTGCTCCGTCTGCTCCAGGTGGCGCGCCCGCGTCAGCTCCGCCGCCGCGGTGTGCTCAAGCGCGGAGTGGAACCGGGCGTCGATGGCGCGCGCCCGCCCGCTCGCCTCCAGCGCCCGCTGGACGTCGTCCTCCGGGTCCTGGCCGAGCCCCAGCCGGTGGCCCGCCATCGCCACGTAGAGCTCCGCCAGGTTCGAGTGGGCGAACAGGTACTGCGGGTCCACGCGCGTGGCGTCGAGGAAGGCGCGCGCGGCCTGTTCGTAGGCGGGCAGCGGGTCCCCACCGTGCTCCCGCAGGTGGTTGCCCCGCCACCGGTGCACGAGCCCCAAGTCGTTGAGCGCCCAGGGATACAGCGGCTGCAGCTCGAGCGCGCGCGACAGCCAGCGCAAGGCCTCGCTCCAGGAGGCCTCCGGCGCCTCGCCCGCGCGCGCCTGACGCAAGCCCCGCATGAAGTGGCTGTAGCCCAGCGAGTCGAGCGCGAGCACGTCGCGCGGGTCCAGTTCCACGGCCCGCGCCGCCGCGCGCGTCCACTCCTCGAGGAGGGCCGCAGCGCCGCGCGAGTCCGGCTCCCCCTGGAAGTTCACCGCGCGATACTGATTCATCAGCACCTGGGCCCGCTGGGTGTGGCCCGCCGCGCGCTCCGGGTCGGCGGTGAGCGAGCGCTCCACGGCCCGCTCCGCCTCGTCGAGCGCGGCCTTGCGAGAGCGCCCCTCGCGCTTGTCCAGCTCGGAGCGCTGCAGCCACACCTCGGCGAGCGCCGCATGACCCCACGCGTCGCTGCGGCCCAGCTCCAGCGTCTTCTCGTAGCGCTGGCCGGCCTCCTCCAGCCATCGTCGTGCCTGGACGTAATCCCCTTGCTCCAGCAACATCATGGCGCGAGCACGGGCCACGTCCCCCGCGAGCGCGCGGGCCTCGGGCATCCAGGAGGCCTGGGCCATGGCCTCTTGGGCGGCGTGCTCGGCGGCCTCGTGCTCGCCGCGGTACAGGGCGATGAGCCCCTCCAGGTAGCGCGGCGACTCCAGCTCCAGGCTCCGGCTCCGCTCCAGCGAGGCGAGGGCGGGCGTGAGGAAGCGCGCCTCGAGCTGCCGTCGCTGCTCGTCCACCCACCGCGCCCCGCCCTCGCGCCGGGCGTCCTCCAGGCCCTGGCGATAGCGCTCGCCGAGCGCCCGGCCCAGCGCGTAGTGCAGCCCCGGCGTGTCCACGCCCAAGGCGTGCGCGCGCTCCAAGGCTTCGTGGGCCTGCTCGAACTCGCGCAGCGCCAGGTGCCCCCGACCGAGCGCCTGACGCACGAGCCCCTCCTCCTGGGGGCCGAGCCCGGTCTCCATGGCCGACAGCTTCGCCAGCCGCTCGCGGGCCAGCCGCAGCTCGGGGCGGGTGTCGTGCAGGGGCAGGGCCTGGAAGGCGCGCACGAACGACTCCAGCTCCCGCACCTGCTGGCCCAACTGCTCCGCCAGGAGCACCCGCGAGGCGGTGCGCGCCTCCAGCTCCCTCCGGGACAGCCACGCCTGTCCTCCCGCGGCGCCGAGCAGCAGCATGCCGGACAGCGAGCCGGCCGAGAGCCAGAAGGCGACGCGGTGCGCTCGCGCCAGGCGCCGCACGCGGTCCACCAGGCCGGGCCCGCGGCCGAGGATGGGCTGCCCGTCGAGGATGCGCCCCAGGTCCTCCGCGAGCGCGAGGCTCGAGCCGTAGCGCTGGTCCGGCTCCCGGGCGAGGCACTTGAGGCACACCGTGTCCAGGGCGGCGTCCAGCGTGGGCACGCGCGCGCGCGGCGGCGTGAGCTCCCCATCCAGCACCTTCGCGAGCGTCTCCAGGGGCGTGGCGCCCTGGAAGGGCGGGGCCCCCGTGAGCAGCTCGTACAGCGTGGCGCCCAGGGCGTAGATGTCGGCGCGGTGGTCGACGGCGCGCACCTCGCCGCGGGCCTGCTCCGGCGCCATGTACGCGGGCGTCCCGAGCACGGCGCCCGTGGTGGTGAGGCCATGTCCCAGCGCCAGCTCGTAGGCGAGGCCGAAGTCCAGGATGACGGGCGTGGGGCGGTCCGAGTCCGCGCCGCGCACCATGATGTTGGAGGGCTTGAGGTCGCGGTGGATGACGCCCAGCGCGTGGGCGGCGTGGACGGCCTCGGCCACGTGCTTCATCAGGCGCAGCTTGCGCGTCAGCGTCATGCGCGCCGCGGCGTGCTCCAGCAGCTCCCCCTCCACGAGCTGCATGGCGATGAACGTCCGGCCATCGACCTCGCCGACCTCGAAGACCTTGCAGACATGCGGGTGGTCGATGCGCGCCTGGGCGCGGGCCTCCTGCACCAGTCGCATGGCCCGCTCAGGGGCCGCGCCCTGGATGAACTTGAGCGCCACCTGTCGCCCCAGCCGCGTGTCGCGCGCGCGGTGGACCTCACCCATCCCGCCCCGGCCCAACAGGCCGAGCAGCTCGTAGTGTCCCCAGGACGAGGCCGCGGTTGCGCGCGGGGCTTCGTCGCGCGAGGCGCCGGAGACCGAGCCCTCCGCCGTGGCGGCGGTCGCCGGTGAGTGCTCCAGCGCGGGCGGGGTGGGCGTCAGGGGCGGTCCATCTGCGCCGTGCGGCGGCATGGCCCGACGCTACCACACGCGCGCGTGCACCCAGGTGGCACACCCGGAGGCATGTGCCATCCGAGTGCCATTCGTGGTGCCACGTGAGGGGCGAGGACGGGCGCCCGCTCGGAGCGCGCGACGACACGCATGCGGCATGTGCCTTGCTCAAGCAGGCGGCGGCGCGAACGCGCGCCCCAACCCATCACCGAGAAAGACACCCTCATGTCGAAGCTGCGTCACACCCTGGTCATGCTCACGATTCCCGCCGTGCTGTGGGGCTGCGGCCCCGAGGACCTGACCGAGGCGCCTGGGCAGAACGGCGCGTCCACGCCCGGCGCCGAGTCACTGGCCAGCACGTCCGCCGCGCTGGTGGCGAGCAACGAGTTCACCTGGTCCCAGGGCAACCTCGCCAAGCCGATGGGAGGCACGGACGGGCGCTCGTGCTTCCTCACGCGCGTGGGCGGCGACCTCCAGGGAGGTGGCGAGCGCGTGGACATCTTCCAGTCGGGCGGCTCCTGGTACCTGGGCGGCGCCTCGCAGCAGACGGGCATCCACGGCGCGGCCCGGTGCGTGGAGGCCGAGGGTGACACCACCGAGTACCAGTGGACGCAGTCGATGGCGTACCCCGTCTACATGGGCACCGCGACCAACCGCGTCTGCTACCTGGTGGGCATCGCCGGCAAGTTCAACGGCACCGGAGAGTGGGTGCACGCCTACGTCAGCGGCGGGAGCTGGTACCTGAACGGCAACTCCAGCCAGAGCAGCGTGCGCGCCCGCGCGCGGTGCATCGACGTCTCGCCGTCCGGCACCGACCCCGCGTATACGAATGAAGTCGCCTGGTACCAGGGCTCGCCCGCGTCCTACCTCATGGCGACGCCCTCGACGCGCGCTTGCGGCCTCACGTTCGTGCGCGGCAAGTTCGAGGGGAGCGGTGAGTACGTGCGCATCTACAACGACTCCGGTTACTGGTACCTGAGCGGCTCCTCGAACCAGACCGGTGTCGCCGCTCGCGCGCGCTGCTTCTGACGCGGGGCTCGCACGCCGGCGCTTCGGGCGGCCTCGGGCGACAGGGCCCGAGGCCGTGCCGGCGTGAGTCCAGGCGTTCCGGGAAGGGCGCGGGGCGCGCCCGGGAACCGCCGGGCGCGCCTTCCTCCCGGGCGGGCGGGCAGGCTCGGTCCGCGTGTCCGACTTCACGCGCCGTGGCGGACCTCCCCTGGGTCAATGTTGGCTGGCGCACGAAGTCGCGAGCGAGTGTCCGGTGGTGGGCACTGTGCCCTCCCGAGGGGGCTGTCGGGGGCGGGGAGTCGCGGGACAACGGAGAGGCCGCGCCCATCCCAGGGACGTGCAGGGGCTCTCCATGACTGTGAAGAAGGTTGTCTCGCGTCGCGCTCGTGCGGTGGTGCCACCGCAGCGCTCCGTGGAGGACGACTCGGATGCGTTGGACTCGCGGCAGCTGCTGCGCGTGCTGACGGCGGTGCGCAAGGGTGACTTCTCCGTGCGCATGCCCGTGGACAAGGTGGGCAACGCGGGCAAGGTCGCGGACTCGCTGAACGAAATCATCGAGCTCAACGAGCGCATGGCGCACGAGTTCGAGCGCATCGGCAACGTGGTGGGCAAGGAGGGCCGCATCACCCAGCGCGCGCACGTGGTGAGCGCGGTGGGCTCCTGGGCCGACTGCGTGGAGTCGGTGAACACACTGGTGGCGGACCTGGCGCAGCCGACGACGGAGATGGGCCGCGTCATCGGCGCGGTGGCCAAGGGCGACCTGTCCCAGACGGTGGCGCTGGAGGTGGACGGCCGGCCGCTGAAGGGCGAGTTCTTCCGCACCGCCCGGCTGGTGAACGGCATGGTGGAGCAGCTCGGCGCCTTCGCCTCCGAGGTGACGCGCGTGGCGCGCGAGGTGGGCACCGAGGGAAAGCTGGGCGGCCAGGCCCGCGTGAAGGGCGTCGCCGGCACGTGGAAGGACCTCACGGACAACGTGAACTCGATGGCGTCGAACCTGACGTCGCAGGTGCGCAACATCGCCGAGGTGACGACGGCCGTCGCCAAGGGCGACCTGTCCAAGAAGATCACCGTGGACGTGCGCGGTGAGATTCTCGAGCTGAAGAACACCATCAACACGATGGTGGACCAGCTGTCGTCCTTCGCCTCGGAAGTGACGCGCGTGGCGCGTGAGGTGGGTACGGAGGGAAAGCTGGGCGGTCAGGCCGTGGTGAAGGGCGTGGGCGGCACGTGGAAGGACCTCACGGACAACGTGAACTCCATGGCCTCCAACCTGACGTCCCAGGTGCGCAACATCGCCGAGGTGACCACGGCCGTCGCCAATGGAGACCTGTCGAAGAAGATCACCGTGGACGTGCGCGGCGAGATCCTGGAGCTGAAGAACACCATCAACACGATGGTGGACCAGCTCAACTCGTTCGCCTCCGAGGTGACCCGCGTCGCGCGTGAGGTCGGCACCGAGGGAAAGCTGGGCGGACAGGCCGTGGTGAAGGGCGTCGCCGGCACGTGGAAGGACCTCACGGACAACGTGAACTCGATGGCGTCGAACCTGACGTCGCAGGTGCGCAACATCGCCGAGGTGACCACGGCGGTGGCCAACGGAGACCTGTCGAAGAAGATCACCGTGGACGTGCAGGGCGAAATCCTGGAGCTGAAGAACACCATCAACACGATGGTGGACCAGCTCAACTCGTTCGCGTCCGAGGTGACGCGTGTCGCGCGTGAAGTGGGGACGGAAGGAAAGCTGGGCGGCCAGGCCGTGGTGCGCGGCGTGGGTGGCACGTGGAAGGACCTCACGGACAACGTGAACTCCATGGCCTCCAACCTCACCGCGCAGGTGCGCAACATCGCCGACGTGACGACGGCGGTGGCCAAGGGTGACCTGTCGAAGAAGATCACCGTCGATGCACGCGGCGAGGTGCTGGAGCTGAAGAACACCATCAACACGATGGTGGACCAGCTGTCGTCCTTCGCCTCCGAGGTGACGCGCGTCGCGAAGGAGGTCGGCACGGAAGGAAAGCTCGGCGGTCAGGCCGTGGTGCGCGGCGTGGGTGGCACGTGGAAGGACCTCACGGACAACGTGAACTCCATGGCCTCCAACCTGACGTCCCAGGTGCGCAACATCGCCGAGGTGACGATGGCGGTGGCGCGCGGTGACCTGTCCAAGAAGATCACCGTGGACGTGCGTGGCGAGATTCTGGAGCTCAAGAACACCATCAACACGATGGTGGACCAGCTCAACTCGTTCGCGTCCGAGGTGACCCGCGTCGCCCGTGAAGTGGGGACGGAAGGAAAGCTCGGCGGTCAGGCCGTCGTGAAGGGCGTGGGCGGCACGTGGAAGGACCTCACGGACAACGTGAACTCCATGGCCTCCAACCTCACCGCGCAGGTGCGCAACATCGCCGAGGTGACCACCGCCGTCGCCAACGGTGACCTGTCCAAGAAAATCACGGTGGACGTGCGCGGCGAGATCCTGGAGCTGAAGAACACCATCAACACGATGGTGGACCAGCTCAACTCGTTCGCCTCGGAGGTGACCCGCGTCGCGCGCGAAGTGGGGACGGAAGGAAAGCTCGGCGGACAGGCCGTGGTGAAGGGCGTCGCCGGCACGTGGAAGGACCTCACGGACAACGTGAACTCGATGGCGTCGAACCTGACGTCGCAGGTGCGCAACATCGCCGAAGTCACCACGGCCGTGGCGCGCGGTGATTTGTCGAAGAAGATCACCGTGGACGTGCAGGGTGAAATCCTGGAGCTGAAGAACACCATCAACACGATGGTGGACCAGCTGTCGTCCTTCGCCTCCGAGGTGACGCGCGTCGCTCGTGAAGTCGGCACGGAAGGAAAGCTGGGCGGTCAGGCGGAGGTGAAGGGGGTGGCCGGCACGTGGAAGGACCTCACGGACAACGTGAACTCCATGGCCTCCAACCTGACGACGCAGGTGCGCGGCATCGCCAAGGTGGTGACGGCGGTGGCCAACGGCGACCTGAAGCGCAAGCTCGTCGTGGACGCGAAGGGTGAAATCGCCGAGCTGGCGGACACCATCAACGGGATGATCGACACGCTGGCGGTGTTCGCCGACCAGGTGACCACGGTGGCCCGCGAGGTGGGAATCGAAGGGAAGCTGGGTGGACAGGCGCGCGTGCCCGGCACGGCCGGCATCTGGCGCGACCTCACCGACAACGTGAACCAGCTCGCCGCGAACCTGACGACGCAGGTGCGCGCCATCGCCGAGGTGGCCACGGCGGTGACCAAGGGTGACCTCACGCGCTTCATCACGGTGTCCGCGCAGGGCGAAGTGGCCGCCCTCAAGGACAACATCAACGAGATGATCCGCAACCTGAAGGACACCACGCGCAAGAACACGGAACAGGACTGGCTCAAGACCAACCTGGCCAAGTTCACCCGCGTCCTCCAGGGACAGCGAGACCTGCTCACGGTGTCCAAGGTCATCCTGTCGGAGCTGGCGCCGCTGGTGGACGCGCAGCACGGCGTCTTCTACATCTCCGAGCGCGCCGAGGCCGGGGAGCAGATCCTCAAGCTGCTCGCGTCCTACGCGTACCGGGAGCGCAAGGGCCTCTCCAACACCTTCAAGCTGGGCGAGGGCCTGGTGGGCCAGTGCGCGCTGGAGAAGGAGCCCATCCTCCTGTCGGACGTGCCGGACACGTACATCCGCATCTCCTCCGGGCTCGGTGAGGAGGTGCCGCGCAACATCGTCGTGCTGCCGGTGCTCTTCGAGGGGGAAATCAAGGCCGTCATCGAGCTGGCCTCGTTCCACCGCTTCAGCGAGGTGCACCTGGGCTTCCTCGCGCAGCTCACCGAGTCCATCGGCATCGTGCTCAACACGATTGCCGCCAACATGCGCACCGAGGCGCTGCTCAAGCAGTCCCAGGCGCTCACGGACGAGCTGCGCAAGCAGCAGGAGGAGCTGACGGAGACGAACAAGCGCCTGGAGCAGCAGGCCACCTCGCTCCAGCAGTCCGAGGAGCTGCTCAAGCGTCAGCAGGAGGAGCTGCGCCGCACCAACGAGGAGCTGCAGGAGAAGGCGAAGCTGCTCTCCGAGCAGAAGACGGAGGTCGAGCGCAAGAACGGCGAGGTCGAGCAGGCCAAGCGCGCGCTGGAGGAGAAGGCCGAGCAGCTGAGCCTCACCTCCAAGTACAAGTCCGAGTTCCTCGCCAACATGAGCCACGAGCTGCGCACGCCGCTCAACTCGCTGCTCATCCTCAGCCAGACGCTCAGCGACAACGTGGAGGGCAACCTCACCGGACGTCAGGTGGAGTTCGCCAAGACCATCCACGCCTCGGGCGCGGACCTCCTGGAGCTCATCAACGACATCCTCGACCTGTCCAAGATCGAGTCCGGCACCATGACGGTGGACGTGGGCCCGCTGCGCTTCAGCGACCTGCGCGAGTTCGTGGACCGCACCTTCCGCCAGGTGGCGGACAAGAAGGGCCTCCAGTTCGACATCGACCTGTCGCCGGGCATGGCGGGCGAGGTGGAGACGGACGCGAAGCGGCTGCAGCAGGTGCTCAAGAACCTGCTGTCCAACGCCTTCAAGTTCACCGAGTCCGGCTCGGTGTCGCTGCGCATCGGCATGGCGAGGAACGGCTGGACGCCGGACCACCCGGTGCTCTCCAGCGCGCCCTCGGTGGTGGCCTTCTCCGTGCGCGACACGGGCATCGGCATCCCCAAGGACAAGCACCACATCATCTTCGAGGCCTTCCAGCAGGCGGACGGCTCCACCGCGCGCAAGTACGGCGGCACCGGCCTGGGCCTGTCCATCAGCCGCGAAATCGCACGCCTGCTCGGCGGCGAAATCCGGCTGGAGAGCGAGCCGGGCCAGGGCAGCATCTTCACCCTCTACCTGCCCCTGGACTTCATGGCGGAGCGGCCCGGCGTGGACAACCGCCTGGTGTCCAGCGTGCTGGCGCAGTCGGTCGCCATGCTGCCGCCGCCCCTGCACCTGGAGGAGCCCTCCTCGGCGCCCACGGGGCTCGTCACGCTGTCCATCGATGATGACCGCGCCACCATCCAGCCCGGGGACAAGGTGCTCCTGGCGGTGACGCACGCGCCGGACCACGCGGCGCGGCTGCGCGCGGCGGCGCAGGGCGCGGGCTTCAAGGTGCTCGTCTCCACGGAGGTGGAGGGCGCGCTGGACGTGGTGCGCGACTCGCGGCCCGTGGCCGTGGCGGTGGATCTGGACCTGCCGGAGATGGCGGGCTGGGTGGTGCTGGACCGGCTCAAGCACGACGCCAGCACGCGCGCGCTCCCGGTCTACACCGTGTCGGATGACGACCACCGCGAGCGCTCGCTCAACCTGGGCGCCATCGGCCACCTGCGCGCGGCGGCGGACCCGGCCGCGGCGGTGGCGGCGCTGGCCTCCCTGCGCGACTTCGTGGAGCGCAAGGGCCGGGGGCTGCTCATCGTCGAGGACGACGCCGTGCACCGCCAGTCGCTCCAGGAGCTGCTGGGCAGCGACGACGTGCAGACGATGGCGGTGGGCACCGCGGCGGCCGCGCTGGCCGCGCTGGCGGAGCGCCGCTTCGACTGCATGGTGCTGGACCTGGGCCTGCCGGACCTGCCCGGCACGGAGCTCATCCGCCGCGTGCGCGAGGCGCATGGGGCCGGCGGGCCGCCCATCATCGTCTACACCGGCCGCGAGCTGTCGCGCGCGCAGGAGACGGAGCTGCGCCGGGTGGCGGAGGCCATCGTCGTCAAGGACGCGCAGAGCCCCGAGCGCCTGCTGGAAGAGACGAGCCTGTTCCTGCACCGCTCACCCGCCACGCTGTCGGAGACCAAGCGCCGCATGCTGGAGAAGGCGCGCGAGCGGGACCCGCTGCTCGTCAACCGCAAGGTGCTGGTGGTGGACGACGACGTGCGCAACATCTTCGCCCTCAACACCGTGCTGGAGCGCTACGGCATGAAGGTGGCCTTCGCGGAGAGCGCGCGCGAGGGCCTGGCGCAGCTGGAGACGGACGAGGACATCGAGCTGGTGCTGATGGACGTGATGATGCCGGAGATGGACGGCTACCAGGCCATGCGCGCCATCCGCCGCATGGAGCGCGTCTCGCACCTGCCCATCCTGGCCCTCACCGCGAAGGCGATGAAGGGTGACCGCGAGAAGTGCCTGGAGGCGGGCGCGTCCGACTACATCACCAAGCCGGTGGACATCGAGAAGCTGCTCAGCCTCCTGCGCGTGTGGCTGCACGCGCCCCGGGGTGCTCAGGCCAAGGGCCCGCGCACGGAGGTCTCCGGGTGAGCGCCGGGGCCCAGTCCTCGGCGCTGGAGACGCTGGAGGCGGAGCTCCTGCTGGAGGGCGTGGCCCGCCACTGGGGCTTCGACCTGCGCAGCCACTCGCGTCCGCAGTTGCTGCGGCGGCTGCGGCGTCACCTGCGCGAGGAGCGCCTGGAGTCCTTCTCCGCGCTCCAGGCCCGCGTGCTCCACGACAGCGACGCGCTGGAGGGGCTCCTGCGCGCGCTGTCGTGCACACCGCCCACGCTCTTCTCGGACGCGGCCTTCTTCCGCGACTTCCGCGCGCGCGTCGTCCCCGTGCTGCGCACCTGGCCGTCGGTGCGCGTGTGGCACGCGGGCTGCGGCACGGGCGAGGACACCTACTCGCTGGCCATCCTCCTGCATGAAGAGGGGCTGTGGGGGCGGTGCCGGCTGTACGCGTCCGACGCGAGCGAGGGGCTGCTCGCGGACGCGCGCACGGGCGTGGTGCCCCTGCCCGCCGAGGACTGCGCGCGCCGCCACGCGGAGTCGGGTGGCAAGGGCTCGCTGTCGGACCACTACACGCGCGACGGCAACTGGGCGCTCCTCCAGCCGAAGCTGCGCGACGGCATCTTCTTCACCCAGCACAACCTGGCCATCGACGGCTCGTTCAACGAGTTCCACGTCATCGTGTGCCGGGACACGCTGCTGTCCTTCAACCGCGCGCTGCACAACCGCGTGCACTCGCGGCTGTACGAGAGCCTGGCCCGCTTCGGCTTCTTGTGCCTGGGGCGCAAGGAGTCGCTGTCGCGCACGCCCCACGCCCAGGCCTTCGAGGAGCTGGAGGGCAGTGGTCGCATCTTCCGGAGGGTGTCATGAGCGTGGGGTTGCTGGTGGTGGGCGCGCCGCGTGTCGCCGCGGCGGACCTGGAGACGCTGCTGTCCGTGTTGCCGGCGCACCTGCCGGCGCCCGTCGTCGTGGCGCTGCACCGGGGGCCGCACGACCGGCTGGTGGAGCCCCTGGGCCGCCGCTGCGCGCTGCCGGTGGTGGAGCCGGACGACAAGGACGACCTGGTGCCCGGCCGCGTGTACCTGGCGCCGTGGGGCTACCACCTGCTGGTGGACCGGGGCTCGGTGTCGCTGTCGGTGGAGCCTCCCGAGCACGGCTGTCGTCCCGCCATCGACGCGCTCTTCGAGTCCGCGGCGGACAGCCACGGCGCCGCCGCGGCGGGGCTGCTCTTCGGCGGCCATGACGACGGCCTCACGGGGCTGGGCCTGCTCCAGGCGCGCGGCGGACGCGTGGCGCTGGTGGGCGGCGAGGACGTGGAGCTGTTCGACGCGGAGGTCGAGCGCTTGTCACTCGGGGACGTGGGAGGTTGGCTCGCGCGACTGGCCTACGTGTCGCGCGGCAGGGTGCAGCCATGAGCCCCGTGTCCGTCCTCCTGGTCGACGACCAGCCCGAGGGGCTGCTCGCGCTGGAGGCGACGCTCGCGCCGCTGGGGCTCCAGCTCGTCACCGCGCGCAGCGGCCGCGAGGCGCTGCGCCACCTGCTCTCCCAGGACTTCGCCGCCATCCTCCTGGACGTCGTGATGCCGGGCATGGACGGCTTCGAGACGGCGAGCCTCATCCGCGAGCGCGAGCGCAGCCGCCACACCCCGCTGCTCTTCCTCACCGCCCTGTCGCGCGGCCAGCTGCCGGAGCTGCGCGCCTACGCCGTGGGCGCGGTGGACTACCTGCTCAAGCCCTACGAGCCGGAGATCCTCCGCTCCAAGGTGAGCGTGTTCGCGGACCTCTACCGCAAGACGGAGCTGGTGAAGCGTCAGGCGGAGGTGCTGCGGCAGACCGAGCGGCGCGAGCACGAGAACGAGCTGGCCGAGGCCCAGCGCCGCGTGGACGCCGAGCGCGCCCGCGCCCGCGAGGAGCTGCTGCGCCGGGAGATGGAGACGCACCGCAACCAGCAGCGCTGGCTGGAGGCCGTGCTCGCGGCGCTCCCCACGCCGCTCGCCCTGGTGGAGCCCGGCACGGGCCACACCCTGCTGGCCAACCGCGCGGCCCAGGGGCTCGCTGGCGGAGGGCTCGCGTACCGCGAGGCCCAGGGCCTCCACGAGGGCCTCGTCGTGCGAGGCCCGCAAGGCCAGGTGCTCTCCACCGACGAGCAGCCCCTCATGCGCGCGGCCCGCGGTGAGGCCCTCCAGGGCTTCCATGTGGATTGGGAGTGGGGTGGCCAACAAGGCTCGGTGCGCGCCTTCAGCACCTGGCTGCCCCGGATGCATGGCCGTCCGGAGACGGTGCTGCTCGCCCTGCTGGACGTGGCGGCGCCGAGCGCCACGGTGCAGCTTGTGGAAGGACTCAGGCAGCTTGCGCCCGCCCACCCGGGACGGGAGGACATGGAGGGCCCGCTTCCCGTGAGGCAGGGCGAGCGGGCGAGGGACACGTCCGCGCCGGAACCTGAACATCCTGTTGCGAGAAAAGGTTGACGCACAAAATAACGTGGGCATGGTGGCCCTGTGAGCGACGCCGGACTTCCGCCGCGGGTCCAGCGCTTCATCACGACGCACATCGACTCCCTGGAGAAGCTGGAGGTGCTCCTCCTGCTTCGAGCCCAGCCGGGGCGGGAGTGGACCGCGTCATCGGTGAGCCTGGAGCTGCGCATCACAGAACCTTCCGCCGCCGCGAGGCTGGCGGACCTCACCGCGAGGAGCCTGCTGGTGAGCGACGGCGGACGTGTGCCCGTCTATCGCTTCAGTCCGGCGAGCTCGGAGGACGTGCAGGCCGTCACGGAGCTGGCGGCGGTGTACGGTGCGCGCCGGGTGAGTGTCATCTCCTTCATCTTCTCCCGGCCCCTGGACAAGGTCCGGGGCTTCGCGGAGGCCTTCGTGCTGAAGAAGGACAAGGACGGCGACCATGGCTGAAGCGGTCTACATCCTCTGTGCCTTGACGAGCATGGCGTGCGCGGTGCTGCTCCTGCGCGCATGGAAGCGCAGCCAGTCACGGCTCCTGCTGTGGAGCGGGCTGTGCTTCGTGGGCATGGCGGTCAACAACGTCCTGTTGTTCGTGGACCTGGTGGTCCTGCCGACGACGATTGATTTGTACCTGCCCCGCCAGCTCACCACCCTGGCCAGCGTCTCCGTCCTGCTGTACGGCCTCATCTGGGACGGCTCGTAGCGAGAGGAACCCCCCATGTTCCACTCCATGCTCAATGGCGCGGTGGCGATGGCGTGGCTGGCCTGCGCGCTGTTCTTCCTGCGCTTCTGGAAGCAGTCGCACGACCGGCTGTTCGCCTTCTTCGCGCTGTCGTTCGCGGTGCTCGGGGTGAACTCGGTGGTGGCCGCGCTCATCGACGTGCAGGACGAGCGGCGCTACTACATCTACGTGGCCCGGCTTGTCGCCTTCCTCATCATCCTCTACGCCATCTGGGACAAGAATCGCGAGAGTCGACGCGGCTGATGTGTCCTGACGCGCACCCGTCCTCCGCGTTCAGTGGTGGGGCGGCGCGCGGGTGGTTCTCCTTCCCGGTACAGGAGAACCACGCATGCGGCTCGGTCGTCGCGACTTCCTTCGTCTCTCCGCGCTCGGGGGGAGCGCGCTCGCCTTCGGCCCCGGGTTCTGGAAGGCCGCCTACGCGGCCCCGGCCCAGGCGGGCCCCGGTCCCTACGGCGCCATCTCCGGCTCGCCCGACGCCAACGGCCTGAGGCTGCCGGCGGGCTTCACCTCCCGCATCGTGGCGCGCTCGGGACAACCGGTGGGGCCCACCGGTTACGTCTGGCATCCGGCGCCGGACGGGGGGGCCTGCTTCGCGCGGCCGGAGGGTGGCTACGTCTATGTGTCCAACAGCGAGGCCATCTCCGGCGGCGCGAGCGCGGTGCGCTTCGACGCGGGCGGCCGGGTGCTGGCGGCCTATCGAATCCTCGCGGGCACGCGGCTGAACTGCGCGGGCGGGCCCACGCCGTGGGGCACGTGGCTGTCGTGCGAGGAGCACCCGACGGGTTGGGTGTGGGAGTGCAACCCGGCGAGGCCGTCGCAGGGCGTGGAGCGGCCGGCGCTCGGCGCGTTCCCGCACGAGGCGGTGGCGGTGGACCCGGTGGGCCAGCGGCTGTACCTGACGGAGGACCAGCCCGAGGGGCGGCTGTACCGCTTCACGCCGTCCGTGTGGCCCCGATTGTCGGAGGGCACGCTGGAGGCCGCGAAGGTGTCGGGCGACGCGCTGGCGGGTGAGGCCCGGCTGTCGTGGGTGCGGTGCTCGCCGGAGAAGTCCGTGTCGCGTCAGCCGGACGTCGCGGCGCGCACGACGGTGTTCGAGGGCGGCGAGGGCTGCTGGTACGACGGCGGCACCGTCTACTTCACCACCAAGGGAGACAACCGCGTGTGGGCGCACACGCCGGCGACGGGGAGGCTGGAGGTCATCTACGCGGCGTCGCTCCTGCCGCTCGCGCCGCTGACGGGCGTGGACAACGTGGTGGTGTCGCGCTCGGGGGACCTGTTCGTCGCCGAGGACGGCGGCACCATGGACCTGTGTCTCATCACCCCGGGACCCCAGCGCGTGGTGTCGTCGTTCCTCCGGCTGAGGGGACACTCGGGCTCGGAGCTCACCGGGCCGGCCTTCAGCCCGGATGGGCGGCGGCTGTACTTCAGCTCGCAGCGCGGCACCTCGAACTCCATCAACGCCGGTGTCACGTTCGAGGTGTCCGGTCCCTTCCGCTGAGGCAGGCGCGCGGCTTGACGACGCGGGAGGGCTCTTGCAGATACGGGGGCCATGTCCACGCTCCCTTCCTTCTCGCCCCGCCGCGCGCTGGGCCGCACCGGCTTCGTCGCCACGGCGGTGGGCATCGGTGACATCGCCGACCGCTCGACGCCCCGCGAGGTGCTCGTCGCCACGCTCACGCGCGCGCTGGACGCGGGGCTGAACGTCATCGACACCGCACCGAACTACGAGGAGGGCCTGAGCGAGGAGGTGGTGGGAGAGGCGCTGCGCGGCCGGCGCGAGGGCGTGTTCCTCATCGACAAGGTGGACGTGCTCGACGCGCCGGTGGGGCCCCAGGTCGCGGCGAGCCTGAAGCGGCTGGGGCACGCGCACGTGGACCTGTTCGTCTTCCATGCCGTGTCGGAGCTGCCCGCGTGGGAGGCGCTCGCCGCGCCGGGTGGGGGACTGGCGCAGCTGGGCGAGTGCGTGCGCGCGGGACAGGCGCGCTTCCGGGGCATCTCCAGCCATCATCCGGAGGTGCTGCGCCGGGCGGTGCTGTCCGGGCTGTGTGACGTGGTGATGTTCCCCCTGGGGCCCTTCGTGGACGCGCGCTACGTGGAGGACGTGCTGCCGCTGGCGCGCTCGCGCGGCGTGGGCGTGGTGTCGTTCAAGACGTTCGGCGCGGGCAAGCTCCTGGGCGACACGGAGGGCTATGGCCGGCCGCTGGAGTCGCGGCCCCGGGGCAAGGTGGGCTCGGGTGGACGTGAGGACCGGGAGGCGCCGCTGCTGCCGCACCTGGGCGTGGAGGAGTGCGTGCGCTTCACGCTGACGTTGGACCCGGACGTCATGTTGATGGGGATGAGCCACCCCAACGAGCAGGACGCGGCGCTCGCGGCGGCCCACGCGTGGCGTCCGCTCACGCCCGAGGCGCTGGAGGACGTGCGCGTGCGCGCGCGCCGGGCCATCGACGGCAAGGGCGCCGTGTGGTGGAACCCGACCGCGGCTTGAGTCGAAGACCCCGAGTCATTTCGCCTGAAACACACCCCGGGCGTGGGGGGTGTGGCCATTCAACGTCTGGCGGGTCTGGGATTGGACAGTCCTCCCGTCCGCGGAGGTGGGCGGCATTGTTGCGGGCGTCGGGACGCTCTTAGCTGCGGGCTTCACCGCGCTCTCGGGGTCGCCTTCATGTCCGCCGAGCCGAACCCACTCGACGACCTTCCTGGCGACACCGCCGGGACACCGCGAGGCGCCGCGGCGACAGGGCCTCGCGCCGAGCCCGCGTCCTCCGAGTCCGCGCGGCTGGCCTTCCTGTATCGCGCGGGTGAGGCGCTGGGGGCCTCGCTGGAGTGGCGCACGGTGTTGCGGCGGCTGGCGGAGCTGGTGGTGCCGGAGCTGGCGGACTGGTGCGCGGTGGACGTGCTGGGGGACGACGGCCGCGTGGAGCGCGTGGCCGCGGCGCATCGGGAGCCGGGGCGGGTGGCGCTGGTGCACGAGCTGTTCCGCCTGCGTCCGGTGGACCTGACGATGTCGGACGTCATCGCGCAGACGCTGCGCACCGGTGTCGCGTCGCGGATGGAGGCCGTGTCGGAGCGGGCCTGGGAGCGCGAGGTGGCGCTGGGCGCGCGGGTGGGGATGGTGTTGCCGCTGGTGGCGCGCGGCCGGGTGTTGGGGGCGATGTCGCTGCTGCGCGGTGACGCGGCGGCGGGCTTCACGGAGCAGGACCTGGAGGTGGCGCGGGAGCTGGGGCGGCGCGCGAGCCTCTCCATGGAGAACGCGCTGTTGTACGAGGAGGCCCGGGTCTCCCAGGCGCTCTCCGCGCGACTGCAGACGGTGACGGCGGCGCTGTCCCGGGCGGCCACCGCGGAGGACGTGGCCCGGGTGCTGGTGCATGACGGGCTGGAGGCCTCGGGCGCGGCGCGTGGCACGGTGATGAGCCTGACGGACGAGGGCTTCATCCACTTCATCGGCGCGTTCGGCTATTCGCGGGAGTTCAGGGCCGCGCTGGAGGGGAAGCGTCCGCTGGTGGTGCCGGTGCTGGCGCGCGCGGCCGAGCGGCGGGAGGCGCAGTGGTTCTCGCGCCTGGAGGACCTGTTGCCCCTGACGGGCATCGTCCGGCGCGAGGTGGCGGTGCTGGGGGGCGGGGCGCGCGCGGTGCTGCCGCTGCTCACGGAGCGGGGCGTGCGCGGCTTCGTGTGGCTGGCCTGGGAGGGGCAGCGCGACTTCACCGCGTCGGAGCGCTCGTTCCTGGAGGCGCTGGCCCAGCAGTGCTCGCAGGCGCTGGAGCGCGCGGTGCTGTACGGCACGCTGCGCGAGCGGGGCGAGCGGTTGCACCACGCGCTCCAGATGGGGAAGGAGGCCGAGGAGCGGCTGTTCTTCCTGCTCGAGGCGAGCCGCGCGCTGGCCGAGCACCTGGACGACGTGGAGTGGACGCTGGAGCACGTGGCGCGCGTGGCCGCCAGCAGCGTGGCGTCCAGCTGTCTGGTGGAGCTGGTGGGGCCGGATGGCACGCTGCGGTGCGTGGCGTCCGCGCACCAGGAGCCCTCGCGCGATGCGTCGGTGCTCCAGGCGCTCGGCGGAGAGGGCGCGCTGTCGCTGTCGCGCGAGTGCTTCCATTCCGGAGAGCCGCGCTTCGTGCCGGACGTGGACGCGGCGCTGTGCGAGCGATTGTCGGACAGCTCCGAGCAGCGGGCGCTGTTGCAGGCGCTCAGGCCGGCGTCGCTGTTGGTGGTGCCGGTGCGCACGCGCGGACGCACGCTGGGCGTCATCACGTTGGGGACGTCGCCGCCGCAGCGGCCGCTGGCCATGTCGGACGTGTCGATGATGGAGGAGCTGGCGCGACGCGTGGCGGTGGCGCTGGAGAACGCGTCGCTGTATCGGGACGCGCAGGCGGCGGTGCGGCTGCGCGACGAGTTCCTCTCCGTGGCGAGCCACGAGCTGAAGACGCCGTTGACGAGCCTGAAGCTCCAGCACGGGCTCATCGACCGGGCGCTGGGGCCGGACTCGCGCGAGAAGGTGGCGCCGAGGTTGTCCACGGCGATGCGGCAGGTGCAGCGGCTGGCGTCGCTGGTGGACCACCTGTTGGACGTGAGCCGTGTCTCGCTGGGGCGGCTGGCATTGGAGCCCACGGAGGTGGACCTGGGGCAGGCGGTGCGCGACGCGGTGGACCGGATGGAGGAGGTCTTCGCGGTGGCCGGGTGCACGGTGCGGGTGGAGATTCCAGAGCCGCTGCAGGGGCGGTGGGACGCGCTGCGGTTGGACCAGGTGCTGGTCAACCTGCTCACCAACGCGGCGAAGTACGGCGCGGGGCGGCCGGTGCAGGTGTCCGCCTCCGCCGAGGGCGAGGCGCGGGTGCGCCTGTCGGTGCGCGACGAGGGCATCGGCATCTCGGAGACCGACCTGCCGCGCCTGTTCGGCCGCTTCGAGCGCGCGGTGTCGGAGCGCCACTACGGTGGGCTGGGGCTGGGGCTCTACATCAGCCGGCAGATCGTGGAGGCCATGGGCGGGAGCATCGAGGTGGAGAGCCGCGAGGGCGTGGGCTCCGTCTTCACCGTGCTGTTGCCTCGTTCAGCAGGCTGAGGGCGCGCTCGAGCACCTCGTCGCGTCCGGCGCGCAGGCCCTCGAGGGTGGGGTGGACCTCCACGTCGGGGCGCAGGCCCACGCCCTGGACTGGCTGGCCGTCGGGTGTCTCGAAGCGCTGACCGGTGAAGAGGACGCAGAGAGCGCCGGGGAGGCAGACGTTGGTGGTGTCACCCACGGCGCCCGCGGTGGCGCTGCCCACGAGGCGTGCGCCGGACGCGGCGCGCAGCATCATCGCGGTGTATTCGCCCTGGCTCAGCGTCCGCGCGTCGACCAGGAGGATGACGTGTCCTCGGTAGAGGGGACCGTTGTTGGGTGGGAGCAGGGTGGGGAAGCGCTCCTCCAGGCGCTCTCCGGCGGAGAGCCGGGGGCGGGAGATGAGCGCGGACGTCGTGGCGCCGCGCGTGTTGAGTCGCGGCGCGAGCGCCCAGGCGCTGCCCTGGGGATAGCCGCGCAGGTCGAGCACCAGGCCCCGCGTGTCCTTCATGGCGGTGAGCATGGGGTCCACGGACTCGGCGCGCAGCCTGCGCAGGTCCACGTAGCCGATGCCGCCGCTCAGCATCTTCCAGGGGGCGTCGTCGCGGGGTGGGGGACGCAGGAACGGGAGGAAGTCGCGTGAGCGCGGCAGGCGTGACTCCTTGAGGCGGCCGTCGGAGCCCTGGAGCATGACCTCGACGTGCTTGCCGTCCGCGCCCGCGAGCAACAGGCTGGCGACGCGCTCGGCCCTCGCGGCGTCGTGTGAGGCACCGAGGAGGGAGGTGAGTCGCCGCGCGTGCAGGGCGACGGGCTCCTGGTCCACGGCGACCACCTCGTCGCCCACGTGGATGCCGGCGGCGCGGGTGACCTCGGGCGCGGGCAGCTCCGTCACGATGAAGCGCCCCTGCACGGGCCGCAGGACGACGGGCGCGGTGGCCTCGGCGAGAGAGCGCAGCGGCTGGCCCTGCTCCGCGACGAAGATGTGTCCGTCGTGGACGCGCGCGGCCAGGGTGTAGAGGACCTGTGTGTAGGCGCGAGCGTCCGCCGCCGCGCGAGCCTGACCGAGGAACGTGGGCAGGACGGCGTCCCAGTCCCGCAGGGCTTTCGGGTCGGGATGAAAGAAGCGCATCACGTTCCAGAACCGGATGACGGCGAGCAGCCGATGCGGTTCCGGTGGATACCCCGGGTGCTCGTACATGGCCTCGGCGCTGATGATGGGGAGCGCGGAGGCGGACCTCGATGGGGCTGCGCTCGCGCGAGTCCGCGTCCCCGACGTGCCCGAGCGCACCCGTTGGAGCGCGTCCTGGAGCGCGGGCCCCGAGTCACCCTCGTCCGCCTCCACCGGCACGGTGACGTCCGCGGACAGTCCCGAGGCGCCGGAGGCGAACACGAGCTCCGAGGCGCGCACCACCGCGCGATATCCCCCGGGCAGCGGCAGCGTGCGAGTCCTCACGGCGGAGGACTCGTCGAGCCCACCCTGCGCGATGACTCGCGTGCGAGGCGTGGACATCAGCGCGAGCACCAGCGGCGTCAGCGGCGTCCGCGCGTTGACGAGCAGCGCCACCGAGCGCTTCGGCGTCCCGGACACCGGCGTGAAGCTCCGCGCGAGCCGCGTCTCGACGGACGCGCTGTATCCCCCGGAGCTGGGCCCCCACTGCACGGGATGGCCCGAGTACACACGGAAGCGCTCCGCGGGCGCCGTCAGCTCCTCCGCCACCAGCGAGCGCTCCAGGAAGCCGAGCGCCATCTCCGCCCACGCGGCCGCGTCATCCCCACTCATGCGCAGGTCGATGACCACGCGGCGAGCTCGCGCGAGCTCCGGCTCCAGCGCGCTCATCGCGGGATACAGCGCGTCGACATTCGCGAAGGTTCGGTCCAGGTCCAGCACCAGCGCGTCACCCACCCAGCGCGACAGCGGCCCAGGTGCCGTGCTCGTGGCCACCACCGGCCCATCCCGCACGACCCGGGTGAGCGGGTCCTCGAGCGTGCGCAGCATGCCGCCCACCGTCGCGGCGAGCGCCTCGGGGGTGCCCGCCGCGAGCGCACCGGGCAGCGCGGCGAGGAGCGCCGCATCCCAATCGACCGCGCCCGTCGCGAGCGCCGGATGCGCGTACTTCACCTCGCCCCAGACGCGCCCCAGCGCCGCGGCGTTCTCCAGCGCGGGCGCGACGCTCGCACCCGGTCCACCCGGCTCCGCGCCCGCTCCGACCCCCGCGCCGAGCAGCACCGTCAACACCCCGACACCGAGTGTCCAGCTCGGCACCCGTCGGATTCTCACGTGCTCCACAACCACCTCCGATGACGGCCCCGCCCGCTCGACACCACCCTCACGGAAAAGTTCCCGAGCGAACCGCTCCGAGGCGTCTGCCGGCGCCCTCATCGAGGCTCCGCGTTCAAGCGCGTCCACGCCTGGTGAAGCGCGTGGCCGGGGGCGTGGGTGCCGGGTCTTCTTCGCGTGGTGGAAGTGCTCGCGGGGAGCAGTCGTCTACAAGGGCTGGCTCCCTCGCTCCAGGCGTGTGGCCCGGCCATGCTCATGGCTCCGAGGTCTCGCGCGGCGCTCGACACCCGTACACCTGGAACTGGAGAACGTTCATGCGACGTCTGAACCTCATTGCGACTCCCTCTCTCGTGGTGGCCCTGTGCGCGTTGCTCGCGAGCGGATGCGGTGGCTCACCCGGGCCCGACGCGGAGCCGTCCACCGGCGCGCCCCAGTCCGGCGGCCTGGAGGGTGCGCCCGGCACCGACGAGGGCGAGGCCGCGGGAGCCGACTCCGATGATCCGTTCCACCCGCTCAACGCGGGCAAGGTCACCCTCTGCCACATCCCGCCGGGCAACCCCGACAACGCGCACTCCATCACCGTGGGCCTGGCCGCCGTGAAGGCCCACGTCAAGCACGGCGACACGCTGGGCGCCTGTGACAGCGAGCCCGACGCGGGCACGGGTGGTGAGCCCGACGCGGGCACCGGCGGTGAGCCCGACGCGGGCACCGGCGGCGAGCCCGATGCCGGCTCCTGCCAGCCCGTCGAGGCGCCCTGTGGCGAAGGCGCTGCCTGCTGCTCGGGCCTGGCCTGCTCGACCGACGGCTACTGCGAGCCCATCATCGGCTGATGAACAGGGCCCACCGGCCCTCCCGAAGACGACGCCTCACCCAGACCCCTCCGGCGGCGCCCCCGTGGCTCCGCCCGAGGGGTCTTCCTGTTTCCGGGGAGCCACGCCCCTCGGTTCATCCTCATCACATCTTTTGACTCAAGGAACCCGACCCCCTGCGTCTTCCCTTCAGGGGGGCGGCGAGACAGGGAAGGCGTGAAACGTGTTCCACAAAACATGGGAGTGAGACGGAGAGAAAAGGAATCCCAGAAACCCAACCGCGCATTGCGAGCCGAGCGGTAAAGTTTTCAACCGAATGGCTGTAGTTTCTGCGGAGAGAGCAGGGGAGACTTCCAGCAATGAGGGCGCGTTCCTCCCTCACTGTCCGGAACCTGAAGTCACACGACTCCTTTCGCATGAAGCGCCGGTGCCAGCGCGGTTGAATCGAGGGTGGCACACGACTCGCAACCCGTCTTCCGAATCACCCTGTCCCCGCGTCCCCCAATCGCCCCGTGTTCGTCCAGAACGTCATCTGCTCCTGCGTGCCTCCGCACTCCGACCCCAGTGAGTGTCCGACCTGGGTGCGTCCTCACCGGCACACGCCGGCGGAAGGGAACACGATGTTGTACGCGGGGACGCCGCCGCCGCCCGTCCGGGTGGAGACGCTGACGCCGGTCCCCACGCCCGTGCCGGGCTCGTTGGTGGGGCACCAGCTGGGGCACTTCAAGCTGCTGAAGGAGCTGGGCCGCGGCGGCATGGGCACGGTGATGCTGGCCGAGCACGCCCTCATCCAGAAGCGCGTGGCCATCAAGGTGCTGCACTCGCACCTGGCGCAGGACCCGGACCTGGTGGCCCGCTTCCTGTCGGAGGCGCGCACGCTGACGGTGGTGCAGCACGAGAACGTCGTCGCGCTCTACGACTTGGACACGCGCGACGGCCGTCCCTACCTGGTGATGGAGTACCTGGAGGGGCAGAGCCTGGCGGCCTTCGCCAAGGAGCCGCTGCCGCCCGCGCTGGTGGTGGACCTGCTCTCCCAGGTGTGTGACGCGCTGGGCGCGGCGCACGCGCACGGCATCGTCCACCGTGACTTGAAGCCGGCCAACGTCTTCCTGGTGCCGGGGCCGCAGGGCCGCCAGCGCGTGAAGCTCCTGGACTTCGGCATCGCCAAGCTGCTGTCGCGCCCGGCGGGCGTGCACACCACGGAGGTGGGCGTGCTGCTGGGGACGCCGGAGTTCATGGCCCCCGAACAGTGCGGCGACGAAGTGGTGGACGCGCGCACGGACCTCTACGCGGTGGGCGTGCTGGGCTACTTCCTGCTCACCGGACGCGTGCCCTTCGCGGGCCGCACCGCGGCGGAGGTGCTCATCGGCCACCTCCAGAAGCCGCCGGTGCCGCCGCACGAGGTGCGCCCGGACGTGCCCAGGACGCTGTCGCGCGTGCTCCTGCGCGCCTTGGCCAAGCGCCCCGCGGACCGCTTCGCCCAGGCCTCGGACCTGCGCGCCGCGCTCGCCACCGCGCTCGTGCCCGAGCCGGAGCCCGCGGCGCCCGGCTTCACCGCCCGGGTGCGCATGGCGGGCGCGCCGCACTCGCACGAGCTGTCGTGCGAGTGGGTGGGCCGCGCCGGCCTCTTCCTGCACACGCCCGCCGCGCCGCCGCCGCTGCTCTCCGACGTGGGGCTCCTGCTGCGGCTGCCCGGCGGCGAACTCGCCTGCACCGGCCAGGTGGTGCGCCACGTGACGGAGGAGCAGGCCAGGGCCTGGCGCATGTCGCCGGGCTTCGGCGTGCAGCTTCGCGACACGTCCCCCGCCTTCCAGGAGGCGCTCGCCCGGCTGAAGTCCGGCGTGCGCCTGGAGCCGCCCACGCCGCCGCCGTCCCCCATGCGCGAGGACGCCGAGGCGGAGCGCGTGCTCCAGGGCTTCCGCAACCGGATGTCCGGGGACCACTACGCCGTGCTGGAGGTCCCCCGGGACGCCACGCCGGAGACCCTGCGCGTGGGCGCCCAGCGCGCCCGCACGGCGCTCGAGCCCCTCAAGGCGCGCAACCTGTCCCTGGGGCAGCGCGCCCAGCTCGAGCGGGTGGGGGAGCGGGTGGCCGCGGCGCTGCATGTGCTGGGGCACGTGGAGCGCCGGGCGGAGTACGACGCGCGCCTGGGCAACGTGGAGGGCGTGGAGCGCTGCCTCGCCGCGGGCCTCACCGCCACGGCGCTGGAGAACTGCCGCCGCCGCTTCCTCGCCGAGTTCCCCGGCCGCGACGGCCGCGCCGCGGTGCAGCGGCTGTCCGGTGACGCGCTGTCCTCGGTGGGCCGGCTGCAGGAGGCGCTCGCCGCCTACGAGCAGGCGGTGCGCATGGACCCGCTGGATCTGGAAGGGCTCAAGCGCTGGCGCATGCTCCGGGCCCGGCTGCGCAACACGCCCACGCCCCGGTAGGCGGGCGGGCGGGCGCCAGGGGTGGACCGCCGTTCCTTGCGTCCCGGGGTGGGCTCCTTGTTAATCCACCCTGGACCCATGGCCTCCGACTCCGACGACTCGCTTCCACCCCAAGGGCGCTTCACCCGGCTGCGCAAGCTGGCGGGCCTCTCCATGCAGGTGGGCACCGACGTGCTCAAGAGCAGCGCGAAGCGCCTGACGGGCGGCACGCCGGAACTGCTCAGCAGGAACGCCGCGGAGAAGCTCGTCTCCACCCTGGGGGAGCTCAAGGGCGCGGCCATGAAGCTGGGCCAGGCGCTCTCCATGGACCCGGACCTGCTCACCCCCGAGGTGCGCCAGGTCCTCGCCCGCCTGCAGAACCAGGCCCCTTCCATGTCCTACGACATGGTGTCGCGCGTGGTGCGCGAGGAGCTGGGCTGTCCCCCCGAGGAGGCCTTCCGCGAGTTCAGCCGCGAGCCCCTGGCCGCCGCCTCCCTGGGCCAGGTGCACCGCGCGGTGCTCGCGGACGGGCGCCCCGTGGCGGTGAAGGTGCAGTACCCGGGCATCGCCGAGTCGCTGACGCACGACATGGAGAACCTGGGCCTCGTCGTGAAGACGATGTCCAAGGCCTCGCGGCTGATGGACGGCTCGGCGTACTTCCAGGAGTTCCGCGACGAGCTGCTGCTGGAGCTGGACTACCGGCGCGAGGCGGAGCTCGCCCGGGGCTTCGCCAGGAGCGTGGCCCGGCTTGAGGACCTCCACGTCCCCGGCGTCGTCGACAGCCACAGCGCCGGGCGCGTGCTGACCATGGAGCTGCTGGAGGGCCTGACGCTCAAGGACTGGGTGACGAAGGAGTCCTCCAACGAGGAGCGCTTCCGCGTGTCGCGCCAGCTCATCCGCGCCACGTACGGGCCCTTCTTCGGCGCGGGTGAAATCCACGCGGACCCGCACCCGGGCAACTTCATGGTGATGCCGGACGGGCGCCTGGGCCTGCTCGACTTCGGCTCCATCAAGCGCTTCAGCCCGCGCTTCGTGGACGCCAACCGGCGCATGTTCCAGCAGTCCCTGAAGCTGGAGCCCTTCGACGTGCTGCGGCTGAGCCTGGAGGTGGGCTTCACCGTGGAGCTGCCCGGCGACGAGGCCGCGGACCTCATCCGCGAGGTGCTGCACATCGCCGGCAGGCCCATGCGCACCACCCCGTACGACTACACGTCCTGCGAAATCCCCCGCGACATGCGCAACCACTTCACGCGCAACGCGGCCCGCTTCCTCAAAATCAAGCCGCCGCCGGAGGCGGTGATGTTCTTCCGCTCCACGGGGGGGCTGGCGCAGAACCTGCGGCTCATCGGCGCCCGCGGGGACTTCCGCGGCGTCTTCCTGGAGATGGCGGAGCTGCTCGGCTGAGAGGAGCCCGCGCGCGTGCTACGGCGCGGACGAGGCCGCCTGGCCGCGGCCCTTGGCGTGGATGGCGTGGAGCCTCCGCGCCAGCTCCTCGCCCTGGGTGCTCTTGGTGATGTAGCCGTCCGCGCCGGACTCCAGCGCCAGCTTGCGCAGCTGCGCCTCGTCCGACGCGGAGAAGAGCACGAAGCGCGTGCCCGCCGGGGCCTGCCCCCGCGCCAACGTCAGCACCCGGTCCCCGGTGAGGGCCGGGATGTTCACGTCCAGCAGCACCAGGTCCGGCATCGTCGTGCGCACCAGGTTGGACACGCCCAACGAGGAGCGGTGGGTGCGCACATCGAACCCGTACGCCGACAGCGAGCGCTCCGCGAGCGTGAGCTGCTCCTGATCGTCATCCACCACCAGCACTCGGATTTTCATCTCCGACATGACTCCTCCCCCTCATGGGCGCCCGACGCCCACCGGATGTCGCCACCAGGCCGGGTGGCCTACGGATTATCACCTAGCCGAGGGCCGCCTGTCGCCCCCTTGCGCCCTCGCGAAGTCGCCCTTCGCGCCGCCGTGACAGGACGTGGTGGGTGGACCGGGTGTACCTCCACCCGCCCCGTCCACCCCGGCCGGGGCCCCGTGTCTCAGCCGGAGCGGTACTCGGAGGCCCGGCCGCCCCGGCCCGTGGCCGTCCGCCTGAGCGAGGGGAGGGTGAGGGTGAAGACGGCGCCGCCCTCCGGGCGGTTGGACGCGACCAGGGTGCCGCGTGCCCGCGCCACCACCTCGTGCGCCATGGAGAGGCCCAGGCCCGTGCCGTGCTGGCCCTTCGTGGTGAAGAAGGGCTGGAAGATGGAGAGCAGGTGCTGCTCGGGGATGCCCGTGCCCTCGTCCTCCACGGTGATGACGACCTGGCCCGCCGAGGTCTGGTGGCCGCGCACGCGCAGGGTGCCGCCCCGGGGCATGGCGTCGCGTCCGTTGCGCAGCAGGTTGAGGAACACGCAGCGCAGGTCCGCCGCGGAGCTCTCCACCAGCGGCATCCGGGGCACGTCCACGTCCAGGTGCAGGCTCAGCCCCTCGCGCGCGGCCCGCGACTCCAGCTCCCCCCGGGCTATCTCCACCGCGTCACGCACCACGTCGGCCAGCTGCACCGGCTCCACCGGAGACTCGGGCTTCTGCCGCGCGAAGTCGCGCAGCCGCGACAGCCGCGTCGTCGCGTCCGCCACGATTCGCAACAGCGTGTCCACGTGGGCCGGCGTCTCCTGCTCACCCTGCTTGCCAGGGCGGGTCTGGAGCAGCTCCAGCCGCAGCTTCATGGCCACCAGCAGGCTGCTCAAATCATGGGCGATTCCCGAGGCCTGCTCACTGAGCATGCGCAGGTGCTCGCGCTCCGCCAGGGCGCGGCGCTCCTTCTCCAGCGCCTCCTCCTGACGCGCCTGCTCGGTGATGTCCCGGGCGAGCACCAGGACGACCCTGGGCGCCAGGTCCGCGCGGACATGCCGGACGCCCACCTCCAATTGCTGATGCCCCCCCGCGTAGGTGTAGCGCGAGATGCGGGCCGGCTCCTCCGGCGTCGAGTCCAGCGCCCGCACCTCCGCGGCCACGACGCTGCGCAGCGTCAGCAGGGCGGGCCCCTCCTCCTGTCCGCGCTCTGTCAAACGCCGCCACGGACCCCGGGCCAGTGTGAGGGATTGCCAGCGCAGGTTGACATACAGCGCCGCATCCCCTCGGAGCAGGGCCACCGCGCCGGCAATGCCTTCCAGGGCCGGCGAGTGTCGGGAGGGCGTCAGGGGCTCGTCCTCGAAGTCGGGCCCGTGTGTCTTGTTCACCTTTTCGAGGAGGGCCGCCAGCTCATGCTCGGTCGACGACGCGGGTGACATGCGTTGAGCTGTAACCCAGGGCGCGGCACGCGGCAAGGGAGGGTCCCCCGCCCTCACGGAGCCCCAGCCCGCACGGGTATGTCTGATGTGGACTGTACTGCCATTCCCCCGTGCGCCGACTGCGAAAGACTGACATACGGATGGGTGCCCGACATGGACAGCATCCCTGGATGGAGGCTCCGCACGCCAGTGAATGGCTTACCTTGAACAGTCCCTGAACAACTTTTGAACATCGCCTGATGAACAAGGTCGCGGAAGGGCTCTCGTCGGAAGTGAATCCCGAGGGCTCTCATCGCATCTGGAGTGATGATGACGACAGACATTTCCAATGAGAGAATCCGGGTGGCGCTCCTGGAGGACCAGCAGGTCTTCAGGGAGAGTCTGGTATTGGTCCTCGAGAGTGCGGGCATGGACGTGGTGGCGCGCTGCTCCCAGACGCCGCCCTTCCTGGCGCGGGTGCGTGAGCAGATGCCGCACGTGGCGGTGTTGGACCTGAAGCTGGAGCCGCCGGACCAGGATGGGACGGCGACGGGGATGACGGCGCTGCAGTGCCTGCATGACTTCTATCCGTCGGTGAGGTCGCTGGTGTTGTCGAGCCACCACGAGCCGGAGGTGGTGGAGCAGTGCCTGCAGGCGGGCGCCGCGGGCTACCTGTGGAAGCACAACGTGGGCTGCGCGGAGGTGGTGGAGGCGGTGACGCGCGTGGCGCGCGGGGAGCGGCTGATGCCGCCCGGGCTGTCGTGGGTGCCGTCGCTGCCGGGCTTCATGCTGCAGCACGAGGTGCCGACGGGCGGCGCGGAGCTGGGGCTGCTCACGCCGCGCGAGCGCGAGGTGCTGGGGTATGTGGCCGCGGGCGCGGACAACCTCAAGATTGCCGCGTGCCTGAGCATCACCGAGCGCACGGTGAAGGCGCACATCACCAGCATCTACAAGAAGATTGGCTCGGAGAACCGCACGCAGCTGGCGGTGCTCGCGCTGCAACTGGGCGTTCAGCGCCCGGCAGGCATCTGAGACCGCGGTGCGCCAGCACTTGCAGGCAATGGGCGCGGGCGCGGGCGCATGAGAGGGTGGGTGGACCCGTGGCGCTCCACTCCCGAAAACCCCCGCGCGCGGGTCTTCGCGTCACCGTCCCCGGCGGGCCAGGGCAGCTCCGAACGCAGCGGCTGCCCTGGCCCGTTCACTGTCGACGCCGCACGGCGTCAGGGCTTCTGGGCCGTCACCAGCTCGAAGGGGCCGCCGGGCAGCACGCGCACGTGGTGGAAGCCCGCCTGCGTGAGCATCCGCTCGTAGAGCTCCACCTCGCGCAGCCGGCTGACGCACGAGTCCACGCCGATGAGGAAGTAGGTCCAGAAGAACTGCGCGGCCAGGCGCTCCGGGGTGCGGAACTCCTCGCAGATGATGACGCGCCCGCCCGGGGGCAGCGCCGCCCACGCCGCCTGCAAGAGCGCCTGCGCCGTCTGCGGCGCCCAGTCGTGCAGCACGCGCACGAAGCTCATCACGTCGTAGCCCTCGGGCAGCGGCTCCTTCAGGAAGTCCCCGGCCACGAAGCCCAGGCGCGAGGCGGACAGGCCGAAGCGCTCGCGCGTGCGCTCCACCAGCGCGAGCGTCGCCGGCAGGTTGAAGACATCCACCTTCAAGCCCGGGTGCTCTCGCGACAGGTGCGCCGCGAGGCTGCCGTCGCCGCCGCCCACGTCGAGCACGCGCTGGCCGTCCCTCCACAGCGCGGGCGCGTGCAGGCGCAGCGCCTCGAGGATGGGCGGCAGCCCCGCCGCCATGCTCGTCTCGAAGCCCTCCAGCTGTTCGGGGGTGCGCAGGGGCCAGTCGAAGTCCGCGGGGGCGATGGAGTGGTGCCCGCGCAGCACCTCCGGCAGCCGGCCGTGCAGGGTGCGCCAGGCGAACTTCTCGCGGTCCGTCTCCCGGCCGTCGGGCCCCAGCACCGCGAGGGCCGCGTCGCGCAGGCCCTCCACCGCGTGGTAGCGCGCGGACGCGAGCGCGTCCGTGTCCTGCTCGCGCGTCACCAGGCCCAGGCTCTCCAGACAGTCGAGCAGCTTGTAGAGCCGGCCCGGCACCAGGCCATGCCTCGCGGCCAGCTGGGCCAGGGTGATGGGCTCGGGGCCCTCCAGCGACTCGAGCAGCCCCAGCTCCAGCGACGCCGTCAGCACGTCCACCGCCTTGGCGCCGTTGTAGAGCAGGTGCAGCAGCGCGCGAGGCGAGCGCTCCACTCCGCCCGCCCTCGACGTCACGACTCGCCCCGGGTGGGCGTGAAGCCCGCGTGCGCCACCGGGCACCCGCCGCCCGTCCTGGCGGGCGCCGCGTAGGCCGCCGCGCTCATCGCGCCCTCCATGCAGCCGTCACGGCGCGCGCCCGGGGAATGGCCTCCCTCCCGGCGCCAGCCGGCCGTCAGCTCCACGCGCACGTCCCAGAGCTGACGGAACAGCGGCAGCGTCATCCGCCCCGCGAGCACCTGCGTGGGCAGCCCGTCCAGCGCCTTCACCGAGCGGTCCACGCCGATGGTGCGCCGCACCAGCTGGAAGTGTCGGTACAGCCAGCCCTGGAAGGCCTCGTCCACGTCCACGAACTGCTCGCACAGCCGCTTCAGGTCGTCCGGCCCGCCGCCCGAGTACACGTCCAGGAGCGTGCGCGAGCGCCGCGCGAGCAGCCGCTCCAGCGCGGCCTCCAGTCCCTCGGACGCCTTGCGCAGCATGTTGTAGCCCGGGGACTCCTGGCCGCTGCCGTTGCCCAGGCTGCGGCGGATGACTTGGTAGGTGTCCGGCGTCATCGTCTCCATCACCCCCAGCTCCGCCTCCAGGCTCCGGAGGATTCGCACCAGCCGCTCCAGCCGGGCGGACGCGGCCCACAGGGCGTCCCTGTCGAACTCCGCCACCACCTCCACCGCCTCGCGCGAGCCCAGCTTCAGCCACAGCTCCTGCGCCTGGTGCACCACCTGGAACATCAGCTCGTCGTGCGAGACGCGCTCCTCCTCCGACGCCTGCAGCGACAACAGCTGCTGCGTCTTCAGATAGACCTCGTAGTCCAGCTCCCCCTTCCCCACCCACTTCTTCAACAGGGGGTTGAACAGCGGTGCATCTAGTTCTTGCCGTAACTTTTCCGCAGGACTGTAATCATTGAACGTGTGCATGGACCCCTCCGGAGGGGAGAAATGGGCATTCAGGGGCGGAGAGCGAAGCAGACGTGCCCGACGGTGACGGCCAGAGGCTCGCGACGACGACGGTGCTGCTGCTGCAGGTGGAAGCCGCGCCAAGGCCCTTTCGGGCACGAGGCGCGGCGGTGAGGGCTTCAGGGTGAAGGCGGGCGCGGCTTGAGGCGGAAGGTGCGCAGCCGGTTGGCCAGCTCCTCCCCCTGGACGCTCTTGGAGATGTAGCCGTCCGCGCCGGACGCCAGCGCGAGCGAGCGCAGCTTCGACTCGTCGGAGGCCGAGTAGAGGATGAACTTCGTCTTGGCGGACGCGTACTGGCGCGCCAGGTTGACGACCTTGTCGCCCTTGAGGGCGGGGAAGTTCACGTCGATGAGCACGAAGTCCGGCTCCGACTGGCTCACCAGGTTGGACACACCCAACGCCGAGGTGTGCGTGAGCACCTCGAAGCCATACGCGCTCAGCGAGCGCTGCACGAGGTCGAGCAGGTCCGGGTCATCGTCCACCACCAGGACGCGTGCTTTTTCTTCAGCCATGGCTTCTCCCTAGATGCTTGCGGATCATCTCGAGCAACTGGTCACGATCAAGGGGCTTGGTGAGGTACGCGGTGCAACCGGCCGCGTGCGCCTTGTCCTGATATTCACGCCCCGCGTGAGCCGTCACCGCGATGACGGGCACGTTGGCCACGGAGGGTACCGCACGCAAGCGACGTGTTGCCTCCCAACCATCCAACCGCGGTAGGGACAGGTCCATCAGGATGAGGTCCGGATTGTCGCGCGTGGCGCGCTCCAGGCCGTGCTCTCCGTCCTCCGCTTCGATGACTTCGAACAGTCCGCCCAGGTAGCGCCGGACGATGTCCCGATTCTGGGCACTGTCCTCCACGTACAGGATGCGCGGCAGCCGCCCCGCGGACGCGGCGCGCTGGGAGAGCAGCAGGCCCTTGGCCTGGGCGATGACGTCCTCGAGCGCGTGGCCGCCCTTCTTCACGAAGCCGGCGAAGCCGTCGCGCAGCAGCGCCTCCTCCTCGTGGGTGAGCGACTTGCCGGTGAGCACCACCACGGGCACCTGGAGCTTCTCGGCGCGCAGGCGCCGCAGCACCTCGAAGCCGTCCAGGTTGGGCATCATCAAATCCAACACGACGAGCGACGGCGGGGACACGCGCGCCTTGAGCAGCGCGTCCTCGCCGCTCCGGGCCTCGGCGGTGCTGAAGCCCGCGCGGCGCAGGTTGCGGCTGACCAGCTCGCGCGTGGCGGAGTCGTCGTCCACCACCAGCACTTCGCCCACCCCGGCGGACGAGCCCAGCGACTGGGCCAGGCTGCGCTGCACCACCTCCACCAGCCGCTCGGGCTCCACGGGCTTGACCAGGTACTCGCACGCGCCCAGCGAGAAGCCGCGCGAGCGCTGCTCCTCCACGGAGATGAGGATGACGGGGATGCCCGCGAGCGCCGGCTCGCTCTTGAGCTGGCTGAGCACGCTCCACCCGTCCAGCTTGGGCAGGTGGATGTCCAGCAGGATGGCCTGGGGCTTGAGCTCCCGCGCCCGCTTGAGCGCGATGATGCCGTCCTCGGCCACCACCACCTTGAAGCCCACGGGCTCCAGCTGGCCCGTCACCAGCTGCTGGATGAGCGGATCATCATCCACCACCAGCACGGTGCTGCCCGGCTGCGCGAGCGCGCCCACGTGGCTGGCCACCTCCGCCACGGGCACGCCGCGCTCGGCGTGCTGTGAGGCCTGCGCGCCCGTCGGCGCCGCGTCCGGGGTGTTGGGCAGGCGCACCGTGAAGGTGGTGCCGCGGCCCAGCGTGGACGTCACGGAGACGGTGCCGCCCAGCACGCGCGACAGCTCGCGCACGATGGCGAGCCCCAGGCCCGTGCCGCCCACCTTGCGCGTGGTGGAGCCGTCCACCTGGCGGAACTTCTCGAAGATGAAGGGGAGCTGGTCGGCGGGGATGCCCACGCCGGTGTCCTCGACAATCATCACCACCTCGTCCCCGTTGGGGACCAGGCTCAGCGCCACCTCGCCCGTCTCGGTGAACTTGGCGGCGTTGCTCAACAGGTTGAGCATGATCTGCCGCAGCTTCAGCGCGTCGGTGCGCAGGGTCTCGACCGCCGCGTCCACGTGCACCGTGAGGGCCACGTCCTTGCCCTTGAGGTACTCCTTCACGGTGGCCATGCACTCCTCGGCCAGCTCGCGCACGTCCACGGGCTCGGTGACGACGTCCACCTTGCCCGACTCGATCTTGGACAGGTCCAGGATGTCGTTGATGAGCGCCAAGAGCGTCTTGGCGTTCGTCTTGACGACGTTGAGGTCGCGCCGGCCGTGGGCCGTCAGCCGCGAGCCCTCCTCGCGCATGAGCAGGTCGCAGTAGCCGATGATGCCGTTGAGCGGCGTGCGGATTTCATGGCTGAAGTTGGCCAGGAACTCGCTCTTGAGGCGGGCGGCGGCCTCGGCCTCGCGGGCGCGCTCCTCCTCGTTGCGCTTGGCCACCGCCAGCTCCTGGGCCAGCCGGTCCAGGTCCTCGTTCTGCTGGCGGATGATCTCCATCTGCAGCGCGCGCTGCTGATAGGACGCCAGCGAGCGGGCGGACACCGCGCGCGTGCGCTTGATCTCCTCCAGGCTCGCGGCCAGCTGCTTGTTGGCCGCCTCCAGCTCCGCCTTGGAGGCGCGCAGCATCTCCTCGTTCTGCTTGCGCTCGGTGATGTCCTCGGTGACGCCCAGCACGTAGCGGGCCTCGCCGGAGGCGTCGAGCAGCGGCAGCTTGCGCGTGGCGAAGATGCGGTCCACGCCGCCGGCGCGCGCCACCTCCTCGAACGAGCGCATCTTCTTGGACGCGAGGATGTCCGAGTCGATGGCGATGAACGAGTCGGCCTGCTCCTTCGGGAAGTAGTCGTGGTCCAGCTTGCCGAGCAGCCACTCCTTGGTGACGCCGAACGCGTCCGCGAACGTCTTGTTCGCCACCACCAGCCGCCGCGTCGCCGCGTCCTTCACGAAGAGGACGAAGGGCAGGGCGTCGATGATGTTGCCCAATATCCAGTTGGCGTGATGCAGCTGCTCCTGGGTGGCGTCATGGCGCAGCCGGTCCCCGGCCAGGGGCAGCTCGCGCCGCAGCACGTGCCCCAGCCGGTTGAAGCGGTCCTCGCTGACGTAGTCGCGAGCGCCCGCGCGGGTGCTCGCCTCCAACAGCTCGTCGCTCCACTCGCGCGACAGGACGACGAACGGCAGCTCACGCGAGTGCTTGCGCCACAGGGCTTGCGCCTCGGCGAAGCCCAGGCCGGGCAGCTCCGAGCCGCACACGACGAGCGACCAGGGGCGGGCGAGCGCGGCCTCCAGGGCGGGGGCGCTGGTGGCGCGCTCGACGTGGGCGATGACACCCGCGTGCCCGAGCGCCTCTTCCACGCGCTGACACTCGCGCTCACTGGCGACGAGCAGCAGGGACGTGGCGTCCGCCACGGGGACGGAAGGGGGGAGGGAGGTGGCCATGACTCAGTTCGCCCCGAACACCAGCGCGGTCAACGTGGTGTTGATGTGGAACCCTGAATAGATTTCGAAGTGCACGTTCATCCCAGCGGCGGTGGGTGCGGCCTTCAGGGTCTCCGCGAGCTGGGCCACGCTGTTGGTCGCATGCGCGTACCACATGCGCCCGCCGCAGTGGAACAGGAGAGCGGCCTGGGGGTTCTGCACCCGGCGGGGCATCTCGTCGGTGAAGAAGCCGCGCGTCATGCCCGCCATGTCCCCCAGCTTCATCAGCTCCAGCTCCGTGCCCTCCTCCAGCAGGTTGGCGAAGAGGATGGAGCCGTCCTCCTGGGGCCGCCACGCGGCGCGGATGAAGTACTCGCGGCCCACGCGCAGCGCGGTGGGGCGCACCGCGAAGCCCTCGGGCGTGCCGAACTCCAAATCCTTCACGTCCTTGACGCCCAGGATTTCAGCGTAGCGCCTGGCGGCCGGGTGCCCGTCGATTTCCAGCGCGCGGGTGTGGCTCTCGTCCACCTTGGTGATGGTGAGCTTCTCCCCGGTGGGCACGTACCAGTGCGAGCGCAGGGCCGCCCAGGGCGCGCTGGTGCGGAACAGCGCCACCAGCACCGCGTCGGTGGCCACCTCGCCGTCCACGTGCACCAGCGCGGACTGCTTGGCCGGGTCGCGGTTGTCGTCGCTGGCCCCGCCGCCCACCAGCACCAGCGTCTGGCTGCGCTCCAGGATGCCCAGCAGCAGCTCTTCTTTCTTGTAACGAAAGCCGTCGTCGATGACGAGGCCCACGTACCGCCTGGGGTCCAGGTCCTGCTGGCGCACGCCCAAATCCTCGCACGCGCGCTTGATGGCGTTCTGCCCGGCGGTGATGGCGTCCACCGACAGCTGCGTGCCCAGCCCCAGGCCCACCTCCACGTCGCCGGAGAGCGCGGACAGCACCACGCTGCCCTCGTGGATGCCGGTGTTGTCCAGCTCGCCCGCCGTCGTCGCGCCGATGAGGCGCGTGCCCGGGGGGAGCCGCTCGCGCACCGCGCGGTTCAACGCATGCTGGTCCCGGTTGCGCGAGGCGAACATCGTCACCAGCACGGGCTTGACGTTGCCCAGCTGGCTCAAGAGGTCCTCCGCGGCCGCGGCCGGCTCCGTCAGCGTGGTTCGAGCCGTCTGCATCTTCACTTGGGCCATGGAGGACCTCCGAGGTGTCTGGCGGCGGCTACAGGCCGCTGCGCGGGTGCTGGGTATGACAGGCGCCGGTGCACTGCTGGAAGGACTCGGGTCCTCCGCCGACGTACATGCTTTCAATCTTCCCGAACTGGGCCTCGTGGCTCTTCGGGTAGCTCTTGTGGCACGACAGGCACGCGGCCTTGCTCGTGCGCTGGATGCTCTCCTTCGTCAGGTGGCAGGAGGAGCACTGCTCCAGCGGCTTGTCGAAGCGGTTGGAGCGCGAGTGGATGAAGTGCGTGCGCACGAAGATGGGCCCCTCCAGCTCGAAGCCCAGGGGCGCGTGGCAGCCCGAGCACGCGGCGCGGTTGTCGTTGCCGTGGAGCACCTGGGAGAGCTCTCCGCCCTCGCTGTGGCAGCTGTTGCACGGGCCGGTGGTGAGCCTCGCCTCGGTGCGGCGCGGGGTGCCCACCTGGATTTCAATCGTCCGCGAGCCGGGCAGGTCCTCGCCCAGGTACACGCGGCGGCCCTTCACCGTCACCAGGTAGGTGCCGGGCGTGGCGTCGGCGGGAATCTTGTACTGCCACTTGTCCGTGTTGGGCCGGTCCCACAGGCCCTCCTCCGGGAAGAAGGCGCCGCGGAAGACGATGTTGGCGAACGGGAGGATGGCGAACTGCGAGTACACGCCGTCGCGCGCCTCGGTGGCGACCACCTGCTCGTCCACCTCCGGGTCCAGGAAGGCCTCCAGCGCGATGACGCTGCGGATGGGCTGGATGTTCTGCGCGGGCCCGATGATTTGGGACATCAACATCCGCTCCCGGTGCTTGCGCCGGTAGTACGTCGTCGTCGCATCGAAGAAGGCCCGATAGTACTGGATGCCCGCCGCGTTTCCGTCCGGCGCGACCTCATTGTAGGACGGCAGACTGCCTTCGGGGTGCAGTCTGTTGCCCGCCCCGTCCTTCAGGGCGACCTGGAAGGTGATTTCGGACCCTGGGGCATACGTGCCATCGCGGCGCGGCGGGGTGAGCGCCTTCACGTCGATGCCGAAGCCATAGGCGTAGTCGGCGTCGCGCACCTGCTCCACGGGGATGATGTAGGGCGTGAAGGGGCGCAGGCTCCAGCGCAGCCGCAGCGCGGTGGTGGTGGTGGTGAGCGTGAAGGCCTTCGCCTTGGCGTGCTCGTACGCGTTGCGCACCTCCACCAGCGCCTCCTCCTCGAACTTCCGGGCGCCCGTGCAGTTGGTGGGGGACTGGCAGTCGGTGATGGACTGGATGGCGCGCAGCCGGCGGATGAAGAAGTCGTCGGTGCGCTCGCGTCGCGAGTCCTCCGAGCCGATGTTGAGCACCACGGGCAGGCCCGTGAGCCGGCCGCGCGAGTCCACGGGCTCCACCGTGAAGATGCTGGGCACGTCCATCCACGCCGCGCCCCGGTAGAAGCGCCGGCGGGTGAAGGCACCCGGGCTGCCCAGCAGCACCGGCTCCTCGTCCACGGCCTTGAGGCCCGACCAGCCCAGCCCCGCGAAGTCGCTCTGCGTCTTCAGCGCGGCGAGCCCCGTGTCGCGGTTGGACAGCACCGAGGCGCGCAGGTCGATCTGGTTGATGTAGAAGCTCGAGCCCGCGCGCACGCGCAAGAGCTGCCCCTTGCCGTTGTCCACCTCGAGCGCCAGCCCCACCGGCTTGGGCGCAGGCGGCCACGGCCAGCCGAACAGCTCCTGGGACTCCGACGCGGTCTCTCCGGCCTCCGGCGCCAGCGCCGCCTCGTCCAGTGACGCGTCTTCTGGTCCGCCGCAGGCCACCAGCAACCCCGTCACCAGGGCCCACGCCAACGTCTGGCGGGCCGTGGGGTAACCGAGCGAGCGGTGCGTACACGCTTCGCGCTGGGACCAGGGTGCTCCAAGTCCACCCATGGGTGACTCTCCTCGTACATGTGGTTGAGGGCACCACCATTGGCGCCCCGGCCAGCGGACCCTGTAGCCCTTCGCCCGCAGGGGGCGAGGGGGGCCGGATCTCTCCCGTTTCCGGGTTTCCCCGGTTCGAGCCTTTTTAGCCGTACGAAGAATATCTGGACTGAACAGACGCCTTCAACTTCTGGGAAAATAATCCGCCCTCTTTAAATCCCGGAAGCCTCCAACTGTTCGGATTTCCTCAATACGCTGCGGGCTGAACCGACTCAAGCGGTCGCTTGCAGGGGGATGTGAGCCCTGCCCTGCAGGGCACGGGGAAGTTCAACAGTGAATTCCGCGCCTTCCCCGATTCGGCTCCGGACGTGGATGGAGCCGCCGTGGGCCTGGACCAGCTGTTGGACGATGTAGAGGCCCAGGCCGGTGCCGGGGTGGCGGCGGCCGTCGCCGTGGACGCGCTCGAAGCGGTGGAACAGGCGCTGCTGGTCGCCGGGGGCGATGCCCAGGCCCGCGTCCTTCACGGTGACGCGCGCGTGGGAGGCGTCGGCGTGGACACTGATTTCCACGGGGTGGCCGTGGCCGAACTTGAGGGCGTTGTTGATCAGGTTGGTGAGGACGCGGTCCAGGCGCAGCCGGTCCCACGAGCCGGTGGTGTCCTGCTCCTGCACGCGCACGGTGAGCGCGCAGCCGGCGGCGGTGGCCTGCTCCGCGTGGCGCTCGGCCACCTCCCTGGTCAGCGCGGCCAGGTCCATCTGCTCGCGGTCCAGCGTCATGGGGCCCGCGGACAGGCTCGACAGGTCCAGCAGGTTGTGGAGCAGCCGGCCCATGCGCCGGGCCTCGCCCTCCACGCCCACCAGGCCCTCGCGCAGCCGGGGCTCGTGCGCGTTCACCTCCAAGAGGCGCAGGCGCCTGAGGCGCAGCTGGAGCGAGGACAGCGGGTTGCCCAGGTCATGCGCTGCCACGCCGATGAGCTCCAGCGCGCCCTGCGCCTCGGAGAGCAGGCGCGCGTTGTCCAGCGCGAGCGCGGCCCGGGCGGCCAGCTCCTCCATGAAGGCGCGGTCCACCTCGCCGTAGCGCCGCGCGCCGGTGGACAGCAGGCACAGCGCGCCCAGCACGCGCGAGCCCACCGCCAGCGGCACGGTGAGCGAGGAGGTGACGCCCAGCACGCGCAAGAGCTCGCCGTGGGCGCTGCCCTCGAGCGCCACGGGCAGGTGCTCCGCTTCCACCTCCGAGAGGAGTTCCGCGCGGCCGGTGCACACCACGTGACAGGGGCCCACCTCGTCCGCGTCGGGGCAGCGCAGGAGCGGCTCCCACAGGCGGCTGGCGGCCTGGTCGTCCGCGCACGCCACGGCCTGGGGCCGCACGCGGCCGTCGGCGGAGGGGAGGAAGAGGATGCACGCGTCGGCGACCTCGGGTACGCACAGGCGCGTGAGGGCCTCGCCCACCTCGCGCGCGCCGGACAAGGGCTGCAGCACGCGGCCCGCCTCGGCGAAGAGCGCCTGGGCGCGCTCCATGCGGCGCCGCTCGGTGATGTCGCGCGTCACCTCCGCGAAGCCGCACAGCCGCCCGCGCGAGTCCGACAGCGCGGTGAGCAGCGTCTCCGCCCAGAAGCGCGTGCCGTCGCGCCGCACGCGCCAGCCCTCGGACAACAGGCGCCCCTCGCGTCGGGCGCGCTCCAGCTGGGCGCGAGGCAGGCCCGCGGCCACGGCGTCCTCGGGGTGCAGCCGCTCCAAGGCACAGCCCGCCACGTCCTCGGCGGCCCAGCCCGTCAGCCGCTGCGCGCCGGCGTTCCAGGCCGTCACCCGGCCGCGCGAATCCAGGAAGCACAAGGCGTAGTCCGTCACCGCCTCCATGAGCAGGCCCAGGCGCTGCTCGCTGTGCTCGTGGCGCGCGTGCAGCGGCGCCAGCAGGTGGCTCAGCACCAGCCCCAGCGCGCCCACGCCGGCCAGCCCCACGAAGCCCGCGAGCAGTGCCTGTCTCAAGGCCAGGCGCGAGACCTCCTCATGGGTGAACAGTCCGTGCACGACGGACAGGAGCGTCGCGAACAACAACAGGCCGGCGAGCATGCAGGCGGACACCCCCGCACCCACCCGCTGGGCGAACGTCCAACGTCGCATCATGTGAGGCTCCCCCCGCTCCTGGCGAAAGCCCGCAACCGGCCCGCATCAGGAAGGTGATGGACAGCATCCCCGATGCGAGGACAGCGGAAAATTGCCCGGTTGGACAAAGTCTGAGTCACCCCAGGGAGGTTGCTGACACTCCCTGGGTGGAAGGACTCCCCATCTGGAATGGCCATCGCCAGGGCGCGGGGTTATGAGGCGTGCCCCCTCTCATTCGTCTCGCGTCTGTCCACACCGCCTATGTCTCTCGTCGAAGGTCTGAAGGTCCGCTATCTCCCCCAGCCCGAATGGGGTGTGGGTCACCTGCTGTCCCTCCAGGAGGACGGAGCCAAGGCGCTCGTCGTCTTCCCCGCACGGGAGGACGCCCCGGTGCTGGTGTCCACCAAGGGCGGCGCCCTGGTGTCCTACCCGCTGCCTCCGGGAGAGCCGGTGGTGACGTACAAGGGGCGGCTGGCCCTGGTGGTGGCCGAGGAGCCGGGAGCGCGGGGCCTGCGGCGCTACGTGCTGAGGTACGCGGACACGGGCGAGGAGGACGAGCTGCCGGAGTCCGAGGTGCGCGCGCTGCCGCCGCGCTCGGACCTGTTGTCGACACTTCGCGAGGGTCGGGTGGGGGACGCGCGCGCCTTCACGCTGCGCAAGCAGGCGCTGGTGCTGGACGACGAGCGGCGGTGTGACGCGCTGGGCGCGCTGCTCGCCAGCCGCGTCATGGTGAAACCCCACCAGGTGGGCGTGGTGCAGCGGGTGTTGTCCGCCCGGCGTCCGCGCTTCGTGCTCGCCGACGAGGTGGGCCTGGGCAAGACGATTGAAGCGGGCATGGTGTTCAGCGCGCTGCGGCTGTCGGGCCTGGTGCGGCGCTGTCTGGTGGTGGCCCCCAGCCACCTCACCGTGCAGTGGCTGGTGGAGCTGTTCCACAAGTTCAACCAGCTCTTCACGCTGATGGACTCGGACCGCTACGCGCAGTCCCTCAAGGAGGCCCCGGGCGTGTCGCCCTGGGCGCGCTTCCCGCTGGTGGTGACCAGCCTGGAGCTGCTGTCGCGCAGCGAGGAGCACCGCCAGGAGCTCGCGGGCGAGGACGCGTTCTGGGACCTGGTCATCATCGACGAGGCGCACCACCTGAAGGGCGAGCGCGCCTTCGAGGCCGCCTCCGTGCTGGCGAAGAACTCCTGGGGCATCTTGCTGCTCACCGCGACGCCCATGCAACTGGACCCGGCCGAGTACCACGGGCTGCTCACGCTCATCGACGCGGCCACGGCCCCGTCCGTGAAGGGCTTCGAGGAGCGGCTCGCGCGCCAGGAGGAGCTGTCCACCGCGGTGCGCGCGCTGCGCGAGGGCGGCAAGGCCCAGGCCACGGCGGCGGTGAAGGCCCTGGCCCAGCGCTTCCCCGAGGACGCGCGGCTCAAGACGCTCAAGGAGCCCGAAGCGCTCCTGCAGCACCTGGCGGAGACGTACAGCCTCAGCGACACGCTGGTACGTAACCGCCGTGCGGTGGTGGGTGGTTTCTCCACGCGCAGGCTGCACCGGCACCCGGTGGCGCTGCCCGCCGAGGAGCTGAAGGTCCGCGACGCGGCCTTGGAGGTGCTGGCGCAGGGCACGCTGAGGGGCGCGCCCCTGGGCAACGTGCTGCGCCGGCTGGAGTCCAGCTCCGCGGCGTTCTCCGGCGCGGTGAAGTCCAACCCGGTGCTCAAGGCGAAGGCGGACGTGCTGAAGCTGCCGTCGCGCGACGCGAAGTTCAGCGCCTTCGTGGGCGTGCTGCGCGGCGTGTGGAAGGCGGAGCCCTCCGCGAAGGTGCTCGTCTTCACCGAGAGCCGCGACACGCTGGAGATGCTCCAGTCGGAGCTGTCGCGCGAGAACGTGGAGGCCTTGGGCTACCACGGAGATTTGCCGCTGGTGGAGCGGGACCGGCAGGTGGCGCGCTTCAGGGATCCGGAGGGCCCCAAGGTGCTGCTCTGCACGGAGGTGGGCGGCGAGGGCCGCAACTTCCAGTTCGCGCACCACCTGGTGCACTACGATTTGCCCTGGAGCCCGGCGACGGTGGAGCAGCGCATCGGCCGGCTGGACCGCATCGGCCAGACGCACCCGGTGGAGATCCACGTCTTCGACGTGGCGGGCACGCTGGCGTCGGACGTGCTGACGCTGCTGGCGGACGCGGTGGGCGTGTTCGGCGAGACGGTGGGCGGCCTGGACGCGGTGCTGGAGGAGGTGGAGGACCGGCTGGCGGAGCTGGCGCTGCTGCCGCGCGAGGCGCGCGTGGCCTATGCGGGCGAGCTCAAGGCCAAGGTGGAGTCGGCGCGCGAGCAGGTGAAGCGCGCGTATGATCCGCTCCTGGACGTGCGCAGCTTCGACCGCCCCGCGGTGGAGCGCCTGGTGAAGAAGGCCCAGGAGCGCATGGGCATCGAGTCCGACGAGGAAGGCGACGACGGCGAGGCGCCCGGGCTGGAGGACGGCCTGTGGGGCGTCGCGCGGGACCTGGACGAGCGGCTGGAGGAGACCGTCACGGAGCTGGCGCGCCGGGTGGGCATCGGCGTGGACACCGACGAGCAGGTGGAGGCCTTCCAGGTGGCGTTCCAGTTCGGCCACGCGCTGAAGGTGGACGGCCTGCCGGGGCTGGACGTGCTGGAGGACCGCACGCAGCTGGGCACCTTCTGGCGCGACACCGCGGTGGAGGCCGAGGAGCTGGAGTACTTCGCCACCGGCCACCCGCTGGTGGAGGCGCTGTTCGGCTTCCTGCGCGACGGTCCCTATGGCCGCAGCGCGTTCCGCTTCATCGAGAAGCGCGGGCCCCAGAAGGCGCGCGGCGTGGAGCTGCTCTACCACCTGCAGCTGCCGGAGCCGGAGGACACCTCGCCCGGCGCGCGCGTGCCCAGCCGTCAGCTGGCGCGCTTCCTGGAGCGCACCCTGGTCCACGTGGCCGTGGTGGACGGGGGCGCCTCCGGCCCCAGGGCCGACGACGCGCTGCTCCCCGCGCTGGAGACCGAGGGCAAGACGCTCAAGGGCGACGAGGTGTCGCGCGCCTTCCCGGGCTTCGACACCTTCCTCGACGCCGCGGTGCCCGTGGGCCAGAAGGCCGCCGAGGCCGCGCTGAAGAAGCTCACCACCGCCGCCCGCGAGGCCATCGAGGCCGAGCGCGACGCCGGCCTGGAGCGCCTGCGCCTGTCCCTGGACCACCAGGGCCTGTCGGATGACGCCCTCGCCACCCAGCTGGGCGCCGAGCATGCGCACTACGAGCGTCTGCTCCACGCACTGCGTGACGCGAAGGTGACACTCGACTCGGCTTGCGGTTTCATTCTCAACCGCTGAGACGTGCGGGGCAGGGCGGGGTGTTGCGCCCGTGACGCGAGGTGTCGGAGGCTCGCGCGGACAGTCCCACTGTGTCGTGGACAGTGGGGCTGGGTACCGAATTTGGCTACGGTCCAGTTGACCGATTCCTCAATCAACAAGATTCAGGGAATTGGAAGGTGTATGCTTCCCCGCGCCATTTCACCCACATCCAGGCAGTCCGGACAGGCAGCGGTGGAAGCGGCGCTGACGCTCCCGCTGGTGGTGTTCCTGGTGTTGGGGACGCTGCAGCTCTTCATGATGCTGCAGGCGCGAATCCTGGCGCAGGTGGCGGTGTACCGGGCGGTGCGGGCTGGCAGCCTCAACCACGCGGACTGCCTGCCAATGATGCACGCGGCGATGGTGACGATGCTGCCGTCGGTGGTGCGCACGGACAGCCCGCGCGCGCTGGCGGACGCGTTCCGGGTGCGGCGGGACAACGAGTACCGGGTGACCAGCTCCTACGGGAACCTGTTCCGGGGCCCCATGGTGGAGATCGTCCGCGACTCGCCGGACGTCGCGTGGGTGCAGTCGCTCGCCTTCAACGAGGACCTGCTGTTCGACCAGTCCACGGACAGCGACGCGGCGCTCGACAACCGCACGTTGGAGATCCGCATGGTGGCCTGGTACTACATGCGCATCCCCTTCGCGAACTGGGTGATGAGCCGGATGTTCCTGGCCCACTTCGGTCTGCGTCGCTACACCGCCACCAACCCGCTGATGCCGGCGCAGAAGCAGTCGGACTGGTGGAACGACGAGGCGCCGCCCCTGGGGCCGGATGACTGGCCCGGTGGCGCGCTCGACGAGCGCATGGTGGCGTGGAGCCGGCAGGGTCACTTCGTGTTCCCCATCCAGGTCCACGCGGCGATGCGGATGATGACGCCGGTGATGGCCCAGAACTTCCCGCGAGGCGCCGAATGTCCCGTCACCGGCTTCTGAGTGCTCCGCGCGGTCAGGCGCTCGTCCTCTTCGCGCTGACGCTGCTGCTGCTCGCGTTGATGGTGCTGATGACGCTGGGCTTCGGCATGCGCGCCAAGGAGCGCGTCGAAATCCAGATGGCGGCGGACGCGGCGGCCTACAGCCAGGCGGTGGCCGCGGCGCGCACGTTCAACGCCATCTCCGTGATGAACCGCGCGCAGGTGGCGCACATGGTGGCCATGGCCGGCACCCAGGCGCTCATCAGCCGCAGCAGCCAGGTGTACGCGGCCCACATGGTCTGCGCGCCCAAGTACACCGTGACGGAGTGGGAGGCGCGGGACAAGGACGCCGCCACGCAGACGAAGCTGGCCCAGGGCAAGGCGGGCAACCTGTACCGCGCGGGGCTGGAAATCTACGCGCACCTGCTCACCGAGCACATCGCCGGACAGAAGCTCGCGGTGCGCATCGCCCGGGGCGCCAACCCGGAGCTGGAGGCGACGGCGGACGGCGCGGCCAAGAGCTTCCTGGAGCTCAACGGCTCCGAGGACGTGCCTCGCCACGGGCCGCTGATGGACGCCGTGCGGCGAGGCGGCGGCGCCTGTGGCGGCGGCGCGGTGTGCCCGGTGGGCGGCGCCTCGCGCGCGCACCTGAACGCCACCATGGGCAGCCTGGGCTGGACGTGGGTGCACAACCGGCCCACCGGCAGCGCGGGGTTCGGCACGGGCGGCGCGGCGCGCTCCACGGCCTTCCGTCGCTACGGCTCCGCCGCGGAGATGGACCCTTCGACCTACAACACGGTGTCGGGGCGCAACGCCACGGGCCATGACCACGGGACGGCCATCGTCCCCACGCAGTGCGCGAGCAACGCGCCGCCCGCGCCGGTGCCGGTGACGGACGCGTGGGTGATGTCCGACGAGCAGCAGACGCCGCAGGACCAGCACGTCTACGGCCTGCGCCTGCCGCCGGGGCAGGCGCCCGAGGCGGGCGAGCCCCTCTACGAGCGGCACACGCTGGGCGCGTGCGTGACGTGCCCGGGCATCTGGCCGTTCGCCATGAGCTACAACGTGGACGAGATGTGGCGCGGGCCGAGCAACCACTACGCGCAGCCGAAGCTGTACTCGGTGCTGCATCGCGATTACGGCAGTGACGCGCGCCGCAGGAACCCGGACCCGTGGAACCTGTTCTTCCGCTTCAAGTTCTCGGAGGAGAACACGACGGAGTTCGACCTCTCGATTCCGCTGGGGCGCTCGCGTCCGACGGGGCGTGAGAGCGTGCAGCGCAACCAGGTCGCGCTGTCGGCGGGCATCGTCTACTACCACCGGCCGCGCGCGGCGGCGCAGGGGGGAGGCTGGCGCGAGCCGCCCAACTTCCTCAACCCCTTCTGGCGCGCCACGCTGGTGAGCGCCGAGGGCGCGGTGGACGACAGGCCGGCTCAGAGCCTGGAGACGGCGGGGTTCGCGGAGCACGGCCGGACGCTGCGGGAGCTGGAAGAGGCGGGTTACCGCGGCGGCAGCCGGCGGGGAGCGGGGTACTGACATGCGCTCGCGACGCGCGGCACGACGAGGTCAGTCGCTCATCGAGACGGCGCTGGGGTTGATGGTGTTCGTCACCATCCTCCTGTTCGGCATCTACTTCGCGGAGGTGGGCGCGCTGACGCTGAAGGTGCAGGAGGCCGCCAACTTCGCGCTCTGGAACGCCACGGGGCGCGTGATGCACGACCCGGCGGCGGGGGAGTGGCAGCGGCCCTCCGCGGTGACGGGCGCGCTGGCGGAGGCGAACGGGCGCTACGTGGATTACGACGGGCGCAGCCGCATGGACGGAGCGGGTGGGGTGCCGGTGCAGCTCGCCGTCGCTCGCGCGCAGCCCATCCAGGTGGACTGCGAGCCGGAGCTCCCGGCGGGAGTCCCCACGCTGGAGCCGCAGCATGCGGGAGGGCCGCTGGCGACGATGCGGGTGGCGTCGCCGGGCATGCGCTGCACGGCGTCCACGCGGCTTCGCGCCGAGCGCATCGGCCGCTTCATGGAGCCGAGCTTCTTCCAGACCTCGCAGCGCGCGGCGGCGGCGACGTTCCGCGTGTGCGCGGCGGGGCGCGCGACGGCGGGCGAGTGCCGGGGGCGGTTCGGGGTGTTCCTGGACGACTGGGGTCTGTCGACGGTGGCGGAGGGACGGGCCTGCGCGCTGAGCATCAACAGCGGCAGGGTGTGTGGCAACCCGGACTACTACCTCTGGGCGGAGCGGGTGTACCGGCGCAACGGTGGTGGCGGGAACGCGGGCTCGGCGCTGGCGGGCCTGGTGGGCGCGGAGTCGGTCAACGAGGACCAGTTCTTCATGAGCTTCCGGGGCGAGGAGGACCGCTACGAGGAGAACATCGGCGCCACGCACGCGGGCGGCCAGTCCGTCTGGGAGACGACGCCGTTCCGGGCCTCGAACCTGGCGCGCCGGTACGACGTTCCCCGGGAGAACCGGTGGCTGGGTGGAGTGCGGGTGCGGTGAGGTCCGTGCTCGCCGTCCTGTGCCTGCTGGGCACGGCGCCTGTCGCCGCGAGCACGCCGGGGGGCGAGCAGGAGCCCGTGAAGCGAGGCTCGCCGAGCACGGGCATCTCGGAGCCGAAGTCTCGGCGCGCGGCCCGGGCGAGCGACCTGGCGCGGCCTGATTCAAACCTGGTGCGCCCTGGTGCGAGTCCGAACACCGCGCCATCGGGCACTCCGAGCGTCGTGGGCGCGGGCACTGCCACCGCGAAATCGAGCACTGCGCCATCGAGCGCATCACGCGCAGGTCGCGCGGGCACGCCCGCAGCGAAGTCGGGCCCCACGTCATCGAACGCGTCTCGTGCCACAAGCGCGAGCGACGCCGCGAAGTCCGGCGCAAGCCCCTCCGCGGACACCGGACCACGCTTCGCGTGGCCGTCGCTGCGCGTGCTCGAACAGGTGGACGCCAGCGAGGTGCTCGACGCCAACGGCGTACCCGTGGTGCTCCGCGCCGTGGTGGTGAAGGACTCCGCGCAGGACCTGGTGCAGCGCTTCGCGGATGCCTTCCGCGCGGGCGGCCTCCACGTCCCTCCAGGCTCCGAGCAGCCGCAGCTCGCCAGCGGCGCGGCCATGCTCACCGGCGTCGACATGTACCGGGGGCTCACCTACACCGTCATCCTCCAGCCTCAGGAGGGCGGCGTCACGCTCGTGTACCTGGGCGAGGCCAACCACGCCCTGGCCCGCGAGCCGAGCATCGCCGGTGACGTCGCCACGCTCCCTCCCGGCGCGCACGGCGTGATGCGCGTGAGCGACGAGAGCTCCAGGACGCTGTCCTTCCAGGTCCCCATGTCCGAGGCCGAGGTGCGCACCTTCTACGCCCAGGCGCTGGGGCGCGACGGCTGGCGGCTCGCCGACGGGGAGACGTCCGTCTACACCCGTCCCGGTGAGGAGCTGCGCATCATCCAGGCGCCCGCCGAGAAGGGGCTGCGCTCCGTGGTGCTCGTGCACCGGGGTCGACTTCGCGGGCCCTGAGGCGCGTGTCGTCGCGCCACGTCCCGCGTCGGACACCACCCTTGCGACTCAGGTGCGCAGCTTCTCGCGCAGCGCCTTGGCGCGGCCCTGCATGTCCGGGTCCATGCTGGTCAGCTCCACCGACTTCAGCCGCTGGTCCAGGCTCTGCGGCTTCTTCTGCAGCTTGCCTTCCTCCACCAGCACCTCCAGCCGGGCCAGCGCCTTGTCGACGATGCGCTCGCGCGGGTGGTCCAGCAGGCTGTCGAGGAAGTACGCGTCCTCGGGCAGCTCCGGGTACTTCTCCAGGTAGTCCACCACGGCCTTCACCCAGTCGGCGCGCGTCTCGGACTCCGTCACCTTCTGCATGGCCTGCTTCTGGGCCTTGCGCTTGCCCTCCGGGTCGAACGTCTTCGCCAGGCCCTCGGGCAGCTCGCCGCCCGTGAAGAGCGCGTCCGCGGCGGCCTTGTACTTCTGGTAGCTCGCGCTGCGTTCAATCTTCTGCTGCGCGGGGTCATCCTGGCGCGAGTGGTACTTGCTGCCCTTGGCGCGGCCCGCGTCGATTTCGCGCCACGTCTTGTTGCGCTTCCCGGAGAAGCCGCCGCCGTCGTCGTTGTCCTTGGCCATCCTTCATCTCCCCTTGCGTGCGCCCCAGAGCGCCGCGAGTCCGCGTTGGACGAGGGTGCGCACCACCTCCAGCTCCTGTGCGGTCAGGGGCTGCTCCTCGTCCTGCTCCGCCTCGAAGAGCGCCTCGGCCGCGTACGTCCGCAGCGACTCGGGCACCGGTGGAGCCGTCGTGTCCGCCACCAGCGCCGCCGGGCGCACCGAAGCGACTCCCGGCGACCAACCCAGCTCCAGCATGGCGTACAGCTCGAAGAGCAGGTGGCGGGCGACCCCGTATCCTTCGTCCGTGAGCCCCGCGGCGTCAAGCGCGCCCAGCAGGGCATCCTGTCGGTTCTCGAAGGCGTGCATCAGCCGCGTGCGCGCCTTCTCGTCATCCTCCAGATAACGCCAGGCCGCCTCGATGAATTCGCTCGAGGGCTCGCCCGGGTGGAAGTCCGCGGGAAGGACGGGACGGCTCTTCTTCGGCCGGGGCGGCCGCTCCCCGTCCTCCAGGCGCACCCCGCGCCCCTCCACCACCAGGTCCCAGAGCCCCAAGAGGTTCTGGTAGAGCTTGCGCGCGATGTCCGGCGACGGGAAGCGCGGCTCGCCCTCGAAGAGCCCCGGGATGACGTCGCCCTGGGGGCGGCCCCTGGCGTGCGCCGCCTGCATGCGGGCGAGCACCTCCGCGGTGTCGTACGGGCTGCCGGACAGCTCCAGCAATCCATCCAGCATCGACGCGCCCTCGAACTGGCGCTGGAAGTCACTGCCTCGGTCCTTGGAGCGGCTCATGGCGGCGGGACGCTTACCCCGGCGGGCTGCCGAGCGCACGCGGCATCAGGAGTCCTGGGGCCACTCGCCCATCAGGTCGTCCTGGCGCTCCTTCGGGTTGGACGTCCACTCGAAGTCCTCCGGGACGTGGCCGCCGCCGTGCTGGCGCGTGCCGTCCCAGCTCACCTGTCCGGTGAGGAAGTGCTCGTCGGGCTCCCCCGTGATGGGCGCGCGCTCGTCGGGCAGCGTGAAGGGCGTCTCCAGGGGTTCTTTGGGGATGAGGATGGGCATGGCGGACCTCGCTGCGCAGGCGTCGGGCGCGCCAGGTGTTGGCTGGCGCACGCGCCCGTCACCCCTTCAACGTGGGCAGGCGGCCGCGGCCGCGGGAGCCTTTGGGGGCGGGCGGGCGGGGGCATGGCCGCCTTCCGTTTCGGAGCCGGCGCACCTAGTCTCCCATCCCGAATGGCCGAGTCCTCGCCGGAGACGTTGAAGACCGCGGTGCTGGCCCTCTCCCGCGTCCACGCGGTGGAGGGTCCGCCGGGAGAGAACGGGCTGCGCACCGTCTGGCACATGGGGACCGACGGCGCGGAGCTGATGTCCCAGGTGGACTCCGACGGGCGCGTGCGCAGGCAGGAGCTGACGCTGCTGGAGGACCACTACATGTGGGCCAGCGGCGAGGGCGTGCGCACCGGCCGCGTGGAGGCCCACGGCGGCCCCACGGTGCCCGTGGTGAAGGCGGACCCTCAGCTGGTCCCCCACCGGCTCGTGCGCGCCGCCCAGGCGATGGGCACGTACACCGGCCAGGACCGCTACATCCTCCACATGCAGCGCGTGCTGGCGCTCGCCCGCGAGGGCCTGGAGATGGCCGGCGCGGGCGTCATCGTCCGCGAGTCCCAGCGCCCGTCCGAGCCCACGTTGCCCTCACTGGAGTCCGCGCCCGTGTCCCCGCCCGTCACACCCGAGCCGTCGTCGCAGGCAGAGCAGGTCCAGTACGTGTTCGGCGCGCCGCATCCTCACGAGGTGGCCCCGCCGGTGTCGCGCGGCTCCGAGGGCATGGTGATGCTCGCCGTGTTCGGCGTGGGCGTGGTGGTGGGCCTCCTGTTGCTCATCTGGCTGCTCTGAGCGGGGGCGATCTCCAGGCCGAGCAGTCGCAGCATGTCCAGCGTGGTGGGCACCGTGTCGCCAGGAAGGGTGACGTGGGTGGTGCGCGCCACCGAGCGCACCGGGTGCAGGTCCATCACCAGCAGCGCCGTCACCGCGGCCGCGGGCACCAGCCTGGGGACCCAGCGCGGCCTGCGGTGGGAGGGGTCCTGGCGGCTGAGGCCGCGCGCCAGCAGCATGATGCCCAGCACGACCAGTACCGACGTGCACATCCACCGCAGCTCGCGCAGCCGCACGGCGGACTCCATGCCGAAGGACACCCACTCCTCGCGCCCGGCATGGGGCACCTCTCCCAGGCCGGTGAGCATCTCCAGGAAGTGACGCGCCTCCAGCGCGCCCACCGCCGCCACGGACGCCAGCGCCGCCGTCACCCCGCTGGCCAGCAGCAGCCCCCGGGCACGCCGCGCGCCCCCGGCCTCGTCCGCGCACGCAGGGCCGAAGCGCGCCAGCGCCAGCCCCAGCGAGAGTCCCAGCAACAGCGCGGTGCTCGTCCACGCGCCCAACAGTCGGGGGGCCATGGCCTGGCCGGTGCTCAGGGCGACATCCAGCGCGGTGTCCTGCGTGGACAGCCGAGTCAGGCTGGACATCGCGCGGCCCACCAGCACCTCGGTGCCGAGCAGCCCCACCATCCACGGCAGCGTGGCCATGCCCAGCATCACCGCCAGCGGTACCCGACGACCCAGCCCCGTGCTCGCCAGGGCCAGCGACAACAGCGGAAGCTCCACCAGCAACGACAGGGCCACCATCGCGGCGAAAGGACCCGCTGCGTCCACCACCTCCGCCAACGCCTCCGGGCCGTTCATCAGCGGTGCGAGCGTGAAGCACCACACGACGACAGTGACCGGCACGGCCGAGGCGACGCAGAGTGCAGGGGCGAGACGGGGCCGCAGAGTAACAAGCATTCCCGGATAGACTAGTCTCTCCAGGTAATTCTTGGAATTCAGACTGGGGGACGACCGATGAGCCAGTACACGACGGTGGAGAGCGCGCCGGCGATGGGGGAGGCGAGCACACCCAGCAGGTAGAGCTGCGGGCACCCGCCCTCGGCGCAGCCGATGCGGCCGTAGGCGAGGGCGCCGGCGAGCAGGAGCGGCACGTGCATGCCGATGAAGAAGATGCCCAGGCCCCGCACGACGAGCCCGCGGTACCAGGTGCGGGTCCACAATCGGAAGACGACGGGGACCAGGACGAGGGTGCTGGTGGTGGCGGCGGCGAGCACCCCCTGGCGCGCGGACACCGCCACGCACGCGAGGGCGGCGAGTGCCAGGGAGGGCACCAGGAGCAACGCGTTGAGGGACAGGGGCTTCCGGTGACGCATGACGCGCTCGGGACGCTGGCAGAGCAGGTGCCCGGAGGCAAGCACCGCGCGCGCGGGTGTCGGGCACTTGCCGCGAGGCGGGAGCGCTCCTTCCGGTATCTCCGTGAAGGAGAACCCACGGAGGTCGCGGATGCTGGAGCGGGGCGAGGGGAATCTGTTGGACGCGAAGGTGGACGCGCTCGTCAACGCGGTGAACACCGTGGGCGTCATGGGCAAGGGGCTCGCGCTCCAGTTCAAGCAGGCCTTCCCGGAGACCTTCGCGCCCTATGTGCATGCGTGTGAGACGGGAGCGCTCTCCATCGGACGTGTGCACGTGGTGCGGCGCACAAGCCCTCCGCGCTTCATCATCCACTTCCCCACCAAGGCACATTGGCGAGAGCCGTCGCGGCTCGAGTACATCCGCGATGGGCTGACGAGCCTCGTCGCCGTCGTGCGCGAGCAGGGGATTGGCTCGTTGGCGCTGCCAGTGCTCGGCTGTGGCCTGGGTGGGCTCGACTGGGCGGACGTGAAGCCAAGGGTGGAGCGCGCCTTCGCGGACCTGCCCGACGTGCGCGTCGTGGTGTTCGAGCCCGGTGGACCCCAGGCGCCGGCGAAGCAATCCCGGCGGCGCGGTCCGACACGCAAGCCCTGACCCGCGCGCGCCATGGCGCGCCCTTGCTTGCGGCCTCGCGGCGCGTGTGCGGCTTCCGCGTGAGTGTTCTCCGCGATGAAGCGGGCCTTACGCTGCGACCGCGCCCTCACCCAGCAGTCGCGTGTACCGGCCGCGCAGCGCGAGCAGCTCCGCGTGGGTGCCCGCCTCGACGATGCGGCCTTCTTCCACCACGGCGATGACGTCCGCGTCGCGCACGGTGGACAACCGGTGCGCAATCACCAGCACCGTGCGCCCGCGCATCAGCGTCTCCAGCCCCGCGCCCACCGCGGCCTCGCTCGCCGCGTCCAGCGCGCTCGTCGGCTCGTCCAGCAGCAACACCGACGGCTTGCACAGGAACGCGCGGGCCAGCGCCAGCCGCTGCCGCTGTCCACCCGAAAGCCTCGCGCCGCGCTCGCCCACGGACTCGTCCAGGCCCCCCGGCAGCGCGCGCACGAAGTCCTCCGCGTGCGCCAGCTTCAGCGCCTCCCACAGCTCCGCGTCCGTCGCCTCCGGCCGTCCCAGCCGCAGGTTGTGTCGCACCGTCCCCGAGAACAGCACCGGCTCCTGCGGCACCCACGCGAGCTGTCCGCGCACGCTCGACGGCTTGAGCGACGACAGCGGCGTGTCATCCCACAGCACCTGTCCGCCCGACGTCGGCAGGAAGCCCAGCAGCACGGAGAACAGCGTCGTCTTCCCCGCGCCCGATGGCCCCACCAGCGCCACGCGCTTGCCCGCGGGCACCACCAGGTCCACGCCGCGCAGCGCCTCGCGCCCATCCTGGTACGTGGCCTTCACGTCCTTGAGCACCAGCGCCCTCGACAGCGGCCGGGCGTCGTCCCCCGTGTCCGGAGGCGAGGGCTCGTCCGCGATGGCGAACAGCCGCTCCGCCGCGGCCAGGCCCGTGAGCACCTGCGACAGCGTGCCGCTCAGCGACTTCACCGGCTGGTACAACAGCAGCGCCGCGGCCAGGAACGACAGCAGCCGCCCGGCCAGCTCCGGGTCCGCCGACACCGCGCGCGCGCCCCACGCCACCGCCATGGCCACGCCCGCGATGCCCAGCAGCTCCACCGTGGGGCTCACCGCGCCGCGCAGGAACAGCGAGCGGCGCATCTCGCCCAGGTACTTGTCCGCCTCCACGTCGAAGGCCTCGAGCGCGCGCGCCTGCCCGCCGTAGGCCTGCACCACCGGCAGGTTCTGGAGCTGCTCGGCCATCAGCGACGTCTGCACGCCCAGGCTCTGCAGCGAGCGGGCGGCGACCTTCTTCAGCGAGCGGGCGAAGCGATTGATGGGCAGCACGGTCACCGGCACCACGATGAACGTGAAGAGGAAAAGCTTCGCGTCGATGAGGAAGCACGTCGTCAACAGGGCCAACGCCTGCAGCCCGTCCTTCACGTACGATGACAGCGCCTGCGTGATGGAGAACTCCACCAACGGTACGTCCGACGTGAAGCGCGCGAGCAGCTCTCCCGAGTGACGCCGCTCGAAGAACGCGGGCGGCTGTCCGAGCAGGCGCCCGTAGAGGAAGCCTCTCAAATCCGCCATCACCCGCTGGCCCAGCCGCTGCATCAGCCCGCCCTGGAGGAACTGGGCCGCGGCCTTCACCAGCGCGAGCGCGATGACCACCAGCGGCAGCCGTCGCAACAACGCATCACCCGGCAGCGACACGCCCGCCACCGTGACGGGCTGACTCGTCAGCACCGCGCGCAACAGGGGGCCGACGACCCACGCGTACGCGGACGTGGCCATCGCGGCCACCAGGGACGCGCCCACGCCCGCCGCGAGCAACGGGCGGTAGGGACGCAGATAGCCGAGGAGTCGGCGGTAGACGTGTGCGGAAGGACGAGGAGCCACTGTTCGGCGGCGGACTCTGTCACCGAGTCGTCGGGAGGTCCACGTCCAGGGGCGACCGGAGCGTCGTGCCTCGTCGCCTGCCCTGCCACCAAGCATCATTGGCAGGCAGGCCCATTCCATTGCCCCCCTCCATCCCTGCGGACAGCTTCAGGGGAGCCATGGACACCAATAACGAAAAAGAGGTCCTTTTCAATCCGGGCTGCGAGCCGGTGGTTGAAGACGAGGAGCGCCGCCGGCTCCTGTGGCTCATGGCCGAGTACTTCCGCACCATCGGATACACGGACATCAAGGCCCGTCTCCCCGGCTTCATGCCGCCTCCCATCCTGTCGGGCACCATCGAGGATGCGCGTCCCGACTTCACCTGCCGCCAGTCCGACTCGGCGCGCACACCCATCATCCTGGAGATCGTCACCCCGAGCATGGTCGAGGAGCCGACCGCGGAGAACCGCTGGAGCCTGCTCGCCAGCGCCGCCAAGCTCTACAACGCGGAGCTGCACTTCGTGGTGCCCAAGTGGGCCTCCACCGGCGCCGTGGACCCGACGCTCAAGCGTCGCCTCGCCCGCATGGAGCTGACCGCCAACCGCGTGTGGACCGTCTAGGCCCACCCGCCCCAACCGAGGCTCGACGCCCTCTTCGACCGCCCGGCGGGCCCCACGGCCCCCGGGCGGCCCTCGTTTCCGCCCCCTGGATTGCTGGCGCGTTCGGCTGCGTTATAGTGACTCAGAGTTTTTCGCTGAGTCAAAAAGTCCAGCAAATTCCAGGGGTTGAAGCGAATGCCAGCGGCGGCGGGACAGAAACGCGACTACTACGAGGTCTTGGGTGTGGCCAAGACCGTCTCCGCGCAGGAGCTCAAGAGCGCGTTTCGCAAGGTGGCGCTCCAGTACCACCCGGATCGCAACCCGGGGAACAACGAGGCCGAGGAGAAGTTCAAGGAGGCCTCGGAAGCCTATGAGGTGCTGAGCGACCCCGACCGGCGGGCGAAGTACGACCGCTTCGGGCACTCGGGCAACCCCTTCGAGGGCTTCGGCGGCGCGGGTGGCGGGTTCCAGGGCGTCAACATCAACGACATCTTCGGCGAGATCTTCGGCGACATCTTCGGCGGCGGCCGGGGTGGCGGACGCCGCACCAGCTCGCGTGGCGCGGACCTGCGCTACAACCTGGAGATCACCTTCGAGGAGGCCGCGTTCGGCAGCCGGCCCAAGGTGACGATTCCCCGGCCGAAGAAGTGCGAGACGTGCAGCGGCTCGGGCAGCAAGAGCGGCGCGGGTCCGCGGCCCTGCGGCACCTGCGGCGGCAACGGCGAGCTGCGCTACACCCAGGGCTTCTTCGCGGTGTCGCGGCCGTGCGGTGACTGCGGCGGCACGGGCGCGGTGGTGCCGGACCCGTGCGCGCGCTGCAAGGGCTCGGGCAAGACGCCGTCCGAAGAGGTCATCGAGGTGGCCATCCCCGCGGGCGTGGACAACGGCACCCGCGTGCGGCTGACCGGCATGGGCGAGCCCGGCGACCGGGGCGGCCCCGCCGGCGACCTCTACGTCACCGTCATCGTCAAGGAGCACCCGCTCTTCCAGCGCGAGGAGTACGAGGTCTTCTGCGAGGTGCCCATCTCCTTCACGCACGCGGCGCTGGGCGCGAAGATCGACGTCCCCACGCTCGACGGGAAGGTGAAGATGACCATCCCCGCCGGCACCCAGTCCGGAAAAGTCTTCAGGCTCAAGGGCAAGGGCATCCCCCATCTGCACAGCCAGCAGCGCGGAGACCAGCACGTGCGCGTGGTGGTGGAGACGCCCACGGAGCTGTCCTCCAAGCAGCGCGACCTGCTCGAGAAGCTCGCGGAGCTGTCGGGCGAGGAGTCCCATCCCCAGTCGAAGAGCTTCTTCGCCAAGGTGAAGGAGCTGTTCGGCTGAGGCGTGTGAGGCCGGACCTGCCGTGTCCGGCCGGCCGCCCCACGTGGAGGCCCGGGAATCCATGGAGCGTGGCCCCCGGGCCGCGCGGGCGTGGTCCGGGTGCCGCGCCAACGTGAGGAAGTCAACGCGGCCTGGGGCAAGCGGCCGCATGGGCATGAAGGGTGCAGCAGGGGAGGGGTTCCGCGAGGAATCTTCTCCCCGCTCCGTTGTCGACGGAGGCGCGTCGCCGCTGCTATGCACCCCACTGCCATGGAAGTCCTGCCTACCTTGCGCCGCTCGCTCATCGTCGCGCTGGCCCTGCTGCTGACGGCCTGTCCTCGTTCCTCCCGCATCCCGTCCGGTGGCACCACGGGCGAGGACGTGCCCACGGGGGACCCGTTCCCGAAGAAGCCCGCCATCGAGGTGCGCAAGGACGCGTCCGCGGACGCGGCGCTCGCCCAGGCGCGGCAGACGGCCCAGGCCACGCCGGACAAGAAGCGGGCCGCGGAGGCCTACCTGTCCGTGCGCAAGGCGTACCCGGCGACGACGGCGGGCCAGGACGCGCTCTATCAGGCGGGTGTCCTGTTCTTCGAGTCGAAGGACTACGTCAACGCGCGCAAGTCCTTCAACGAGCTGCTCTTCGAGAACCCGCTCTACACCCAGGCCGAGGACGCCAAGCGCAAGCTGGCGCTGTCCGCCATGGAGGTGGGCGCGTACCGGGACGCGTACCAGACGCTGTCCAGCCTGGCCGAGCGCGCCGAGGGCGCCGAGAAGGAGCAGCTGCTGCGTGACGCGGCGCGCGCCGCCGAGGGCGCGGGCCTGTACGGCCAGTCGCTGACGATGGCGGTGGAGGAGGCGGGGCAGGCGAAGACGCAGGCGGAGCGTGACGCCGCGGTGGCCCGGGTGGAGGCGCTGGTGGAGGGCCGCGCGGACTTCGTGGACATCGCGCGCGTGGCGGACGGGCTGTCGCCGTCCAACCCGGCCTGGCCCGTGCTCACCTTCAAGCTGGCGCGCGTCTACTACCACCTGCGCGAGTGGAACCGGCTGGAGGAGACGCTCAACCGCTTCCTCGCGGAGGCGCCTGGCAGTCCGTTCGCGCCCCAGGCCCGGGAGCTGCTCGCGCGCGCCACGCGGCGCGTGGAGGCCAAGCCCCGCACGGTGGGCGTGCTGCTGCCCATGACGGGCCGCTACCAGCCCATCGGCGAGGCGGTGCTGCGCGGCATCCAGCTGGGCCTGGAGGGCAGCGACATCGAGCTGGTGGTGAAGGACACGCAGGGCGACGTGAACAAGACGGGCCAGGCGATGGAGCAGCTCGCGTTCGACGACGGCGCCATCGCTGTCTTGGGGCCGGTGCTCGCGGAGGACTCCAAGCGCGCGGCGCTGGTGGCCGAGGAGCTCCAGGTGCCGCTGCTGACCATGACGCGGCAGGATGGCGTCACGGACCTGGGCGCGTACGTCTTCCGCAACATGCTGACGAACGCCGCGCAGGCCAACGCCGTCGCGGACTACGCCATCAACGTGAAGGGCTACAAGAAGTTCGCCCTGCTGTACCCGAACATCCCCTACGGCGTGGAGCTGGCGAACGAGTTCTGGGACCAGGTGGTGGACCAGGGCGGCGTGGTGCGGGGCGCGGAGCGCTACTCGCACGACCAGACGACGTTCACCCAGGAGGCCAAGAAGCTGGTGGGCCGCTACTACCTGGAGGACCGCGGCGACTACGTGGAGGGCGTGAGGGATTTGCAGGGCGAGAACCTGGACGCGTTCCGCCGCCGCAAGGCGCTGGAGAAGGTGAAGAGCAACGTCGAGCCCATCATCGACTTCGAGGCCATCTTCATGCCGGACGACTGGCGGCGGGTGAGCCTGGTGGCCCCGGCGCTGGCGGTGGAGGACATCGTCACCAACGCGTGCGACCCGCGCGATTTGGAGCGCATCCGCAAGACGACGGGCAAGAAGGAGCTGAAGACGGTGACGCTCTTCGGCGCCAACCAGTGGAGCAGCCCCAAGGGGCGCTCGGGCCTGCCGGAGCTCATCGAGCGCGGCGGCAAGTTCGTCACCTGCTCGGTGTACGTGGACGGCTTCTTCGTGGACTCGCAGCGGCCGGCCACGCGCAACTTCGTGCGCAAGTACCGCGAGTCGTACAAGCAGGAGACGGGCAAGGACCCGGGCCTGCTGGAGGCCATCGGCTACGACTCCGGCCGCATGCTCCGCCAGCTGGTGGAGAAGAAGGAGGGCGCTCCGCGCACGCGCGCGCAGATGCGTGAGTCGCTCGCCAACCTGAAGGACTTCGACGGCGCCACGGGCCGCACCTCGTTCAACGACAAGCGCGAGGCCGTCAAGCAGCTCTTCCTCCTGTCCATCGACAACAAGGGCGTCACCGAAATCAACGTGGACAAGGAGCGCGAGAAGGCGGCCTCCGCGACGGGAGGCTCGGGTTCATGAGGGGTGGGGTGGGGCTGCTGGCGGCGGCGCTGCTGGCGGCGGGCGGTGGTGGGTGCGCGCATGGTGTCGCGACGCTGCCTCCGGACGTGGTGTCCCGGCTGGACGAGACGCCGGGCGCCTATGTCACGGGCGCGACGGCGGGGCTGGGCAAGGGCGCGGTCCTCAACCGGACGGACTTCATCTGGGGCCTGGACTTCTCGCCCCGGCAGCGGCGCGTGGCGTACACGCGGCTGGGCTCGCGCTCCTACTTCCTGACGCTGTGGGCGCTGGAGACGCCGCCCCGGAAGCTGGGCGACCCGGCCATCAACCCGTACGAGTTCGACGTGGAGGGCGTGGCCTTCTCGCCGGACGGCAGCCTGGTCGCCACCGCGGGTCGTGACGGCGCGGTGCGCCTGTTCGACGCGGCCACGGGCGAGCCCAGGGGCGTGCGCGCCACTGAGGAGCCGCTGTCCGTCGTGGCCTTCCACCCCGAGGGCCAGTGGCTGGTGGCGGGCGGCGTGAAGGGCCTGCTCACGGTTCTGGCGGTGCCGGACCTGGCCTATGTGTCCGAGGAGCGCGGGCACGAGGGGCCGGTGAGCGGCGTGGCCTTCTCTCCGGATGGGACGCTGTACTCGGGCGGCTGGGACAAGCACGTGCGCGCGTGGACCACCGAGGTCCAGTCGCTGTCGCCGCGGGAGGCGCGCGTGCGCTTCGAGCGGCGCGGGGGCTCGGCCATCGTGGTGGGCGCGCTCAACGGCAAGACGCCGGTGGGCTTCACGCTGGATGCGCGCGTGCCCCAGGTGGTCATCACCCGCGAGGCCGCGACGCAGGCGGGCATCGACCTGTCGCAGCTGAAGGACACGGTGGACGTGCCGGGCGCGCTGGGCACGACGCAGGCGCGGGTGGCGCGGGGACAGTCGCTGCGCTTCAAGTCGCTGGAGGTGCGCGACGTGGACGTGGCGGTGTGCGACGCGTGTGTGCCGCAGGGCTTCCAGGGCGTGCTGGGCGCGCCGTTCTCCGACCAGGTGGACGTGGCCTTCGACGAGCAGACGCTGGAGGCGCGCCTCGCGCTGAAGGGCGGTGCCGAGGCGGGCGCGGCGGTGGTGGACACGCTGGTGCTCGCGCGGCGCTCGGACTTCACGTTCCCCGCGTACGTCAGCGACGTCACGGTGGACGCGCGGGGCGCCCGGCTGGGCGTGGGGTTGTCGGAGCAGAAGCCGGAGAGGGACCGCGCCGTGTACGAGCGCGAGCGCAAGGGCGTCGAGGAGCCTCGGGGCGACTTCAACGCGGGCGCGGTGGTGGACGCGGCGACGGGGAAGGTGCTGCACAAGTGGCCGGTGCACCGGGGCGTGGTGTCCACGGCGGCGATTTCTCCGGATGGGCGCTCGCTCGTGTCCGGGGGCTGGGACAAGCAGGTGCACCTCTTCACCGAGGGACAGGAGGCCGCGCGGGGCTCGTACGGCTTCGATTGGTCCGTGCGCCGCGTGCGCTTCAGCCCGGATGGGCGCATGGTGGGCGTGGCCGCGTGGACGCCGCAGGTGGCCAGCAGCTCCGGGGAGAGCGACCCGTCCGCGGTGCTGCTCGACGTGGGCTACGTCGACGGCGCCACCGTGGTTCCTCCCGGGGCGCCCGTCGCTCAATAGTTGAAGAAGATGTGCTCGCGGGGCACGCCGCGCTCACGCAGTGCCTCGATGACGCCCTGGGACATGCCGGGCTGTCCGCAGACGAAGGCGCGGGCATCCGCGACGGCCTCCTCGCCCAGGTGCGTCTGCACGTAGCCGGTGAGCCCCTGCCAGCCGCTGGCGCCGGGCTGGCTGACGGTGCGCACCACCTGGACGCCGCCTTCCTCCCACGTGTGCAGCTCGCCCTGGTACGCGAAGGCCCCGGGCGTGCGCGCGCCGAAGTAGAGCTTCACGCGGCCGAAGTGCGAGCGGTCCCTTCGCACGGTGGCGATGACGGGCCGGATGGCGGAGATGCCGGAGCCGGTGGCGAACAGCAGCACGTCGTGCCCGCGGGCCCGCTCCACGGGGAAGCCCTTGCCCTCGGGCGCGGACACCTGCACCGGCGCGCCGAGCGGCAGACGGATGAGCGCGTCGGGCAGCGGGCTGCCGTCCTTGAGCAGGAACTCCCAGCGAAGCCCCTGGGCCTCGGGCGGGGAGGCGATGGCGAACATCCCCGGCTGCAGCCCGGGCAGGCACATCCGGACGTACTGGCCGGGGTGCGCGTGGGTTCCCACCAGGGGTGTGCCCTGGATGTCGAGCACGAGGTCGGTGAGCCCATCGGCTGCGGGGGTGCGGGCGGTGACGGTGGCCGGATGCCAGTCGGGCATGGTGAGTGCGGTTCTAACCCGTGTGTCGGGCGCGTGCTGCCCCTGGTAGCCTGGGGCGGTGAAGAGTCTCTTGTGGATAATCCTGTTCATGCTCGGCCTGGCCGGCGTGCTCATTCCGCTGACGTATCTCTATACGGCCAGCAAGCTGCCCCAGCTCGAGAGCGAGTTCGACGTCGAGAAGCTGCTCAAGCACAGCATCGAGGGCGAGCGGATGAGCCTGCGCGCGGGCCAGTTCGAGCGCAACCCGCGCCCCATCACCTTCAACCGGCCTGACTTCTCCCGGCTGCCCAAGGACCTGGTGGCGCTCTACATCCGCCACATGGACTGCCCGCGCTACTTCCAGACGCCGCGCGAGGACGGCGCGGCCTGGGCCTGGCGCCTGTTCGTGGGCGCCACGATGGGCTCGTCCCCGCCGGGTGAGGGCGCCTGTGAGCGGCTGCTGGCCATGCGCATCGCCCAGTCGCTGGGCATCTCCGGCAAGCTGGAGCTGACGGTCGCCGCGCACCGGCTGCACACCTTCATGCAGAAGGACCAGCTCATCGCGTACGACCTGGCCATCCTCTACTTCGAGCGAGGCATCGTCGGCGTGGAGGACGCGGCCTTCCGGCTCTTCAAGAAGGAGCTCAACGAGCTGCAGCTGGCGGAGTTCGCCGAGCTCCAGCTCGCGCTGCCGCCGTTCTACCGCTACTGGGACATCCGCCAGTGCAAGAACCCCACGGTGCTGCGGCAGGACCGCGACACGCTGCTGGGGGACCTGGCCGGGTGGAAGCTGGTGAGCGAGGACCGCGCGCGCAACGCGACGTCCCAGAAGCTGGGCTGCATGGAGTGAGCGGGACGCTCGGGCGCGCGTCGGTCCGCCCGGGCCTCACTTCTTGATGAACATCCTCTCCAGCAGGTCGATGCCCTGCTGGACATTGCGGAGGGACTCGGCGTCGCCGGCGTCCTTGGCGGCGATGCGGAGGTTGTCCAGCCGATTCAACATGGCGCCCGGGCTCGTCACCCGCTTCTGAGCCAGGAGCTCGGGCAGGGCTTCCTCCAACGATTCGATGCGCTTGAGCACCTTGGCGCGCGACTGCGGGTCCAAGGGGGGGGGGGTGGGCTTGCTCGCGCTCGAGGGCCGTCCGGCACGGGCCAGTGTCTCCGGCTCGTCGGTGGTGGAACTCGTCTCTCGCGTGGACTTCGCGAGGGCCAGTGATTTCCTCGTGGCGGTTGCCGAGCCCTCGGACCCTGCTTCGGACTCGGACGGGGCTGCGACGGGCGCGCTCGCGACGGTGGGAGCCTGCTGTGCGGTGGAGCCCGCGGGATTCTGGCCATCACCGACGGCCGAGGTTCCGACGGCGCCACCCACCCCAGGGACCTGCTGCCCGGCGCGGGTTTCATCCCGGGGAAGCGCGGCGAGCTGCGCGGTGCCAGCCTCGTTCCGAGCCGCCCCGGCGAGCTGCGCAGACCCAGCCTCGTTCCCCGCCGCCTCGGCGTGGGCTTCGTCCCGAGCCTCCGCTGCGAGACGCTCGGCGGGAGCTTCGTTCTCCGCCGCCGCGGCGTGGGCTTCGTCCCGAACCTCCGCGGCGAGCCGGTCGGCGCGAGCGTCCACCTCGCGCTGCGGCGTGAGCGGCACGGCGCGGGCCGGCTCGCGCAGTATCAACGCCGCGGCGCCGACGAGCAGCAGCGCGGCCGTCCCCACCGCCACGGGCAGGTGCTTGCGCGCGGGCGCATCCAGCACGGCCGTCGGCCGCAGGCTCCGCTCCGCGCCCAGCTCCGTCGGCGCGGGCACGGGCGCGGTGGGCCTGCGCGAGGCGGCGTCGTCCGGGACGGACGGCTTCGGCTGGGTGGGGGCGAGCGCGCTCGCGTTGGAGTGCGTGGTGGAGCGCAGGGAGCGGCGCAGCTTGTGGAGCTGCTGCCGGAGCGCGTCCGCCGAGTTGGGGCGCGCCTCCGGGTCCTTGGTCAGCATCTGCAGGATGAACGCATCCAGCGCGGGCGGCAGGTCGGGCACGAACTCCGACGGCCGGGGCGGACGCGCCTCCACGTGCTTCATCAGCAGGTCCACCGGCGAGCTGCCGATGAAGGGCAGCCGCCCCGTCACCATCTCGAAGGTGACGACGCCCAGCGCGTAGAGGTCGGTCATCGGACCCACCTCCTGGCCTCGCGCCTGCTCCGGGGCCATGTACTCCGGCGTGCCCACCACCATGTCCGTGCGCGTCTGCGCGGTGCGGCCGGTGGGGCCCTGGCCCCGCTTGGCGAGGCCGAAGTCCAGCACCTTCACGTACCGCGAGCCGTCCGGCTGGTGGACCATGAAGATGTTGCTCGGCTTCAAATCCCGGTGCACCACGCCCGCGCCGTGCGCCGCGGCCAGCGCCGCCAGCACCTCGTCCAGGATGGGCAGCGCCTCCAGCACGGGCAGCCGCGTCCGCTCCGAGAGCACCGCGTCCAGCGGCTGGCCCTCCAGGTACTCCATGACGATGTACTGCCGGCCGTCAGGGACCTGGCCGAAGCCGAAGATGTCGATGATGCCGCGGTGGCGGATGGCGTTCACCGCGCGCGCCTCGGCGAGCAGCCGCTCCACCTGCTCGGTGGAGTGCGCCAGCTCCGGGCGCAGCACCTTCACCGCCACGCGCTTGCCGATGAGCGGCTGGATGCCCTCGTACACCAGCCCCATTCCGCCCACGCCCACCCGAGCGCGCAGCTCGTACTCACCAAGCTTCAGGCCGATGAGCGGGTCCCGCAGGGACTCCGCCGAGGCCTCCAGGGTGCTCTGCACGATGACCTTCGGCTCGTCGGCCTCCGGCGATGCCGGTGCCGGCGGTGGGACGTGGAACGCAGCGAGTGCCACGGTGCCATCCCGCGGGCACACACCGGTGTCGGCGGGGACGGGGAGACCACAGGTTTCGCAGTTCAGCTCGGAAGCCATCTCGGGAAGAAAGGCCAGCGTAGCAAGACCGGGAGGGGGGCGCGATGGGCTTCGGACCTGGGTGCAGGGCGAGCGTTCAGGCGACGCACACCCCAAGTGTCCCCGACGCCCCTCCAGCGTCGGTCAGCCGACGGATGTCCCTCACGGTGAGGTCGGGCAGCCCAACGTCGGCACCGACGCGCCGGGTTCGCCCGCAAGGCCCGTGCTCGGTCCACCATCGCCGCCCGGACCCTGGGTGATGGTCGTCCCCGCGTCGTCCTGCGTCACCTGCGAGCGTGTGCACCAGATGCCCACCGAGGGGCCGCCGCCACCACCGCCGCCAGGCCCGCCCGCGCCTCCGTTGCCGCCCTTTCCGCCAGGGCCGCCGGCGCCACTCTTGTAGGTCATGTCCTCGAGGTTGGTGCGCCCCACGGTCAGGCCTCCCTCCCCGCCGGCCCCCCCGCGTCCACCCGTGCCTCCCCGGCCACCCGCGCCGCCGCCGAGCGTCTCGATGGACGTGGCCGTCTCCAACGCCACGTTCGAGTCGAACACCAGCAGGCCGATGGACGCACCGCCGCCACCGCCACCCGCGCCGCCCTGGCCGCCGCAGCCGCCCGCGCCGCCGCCGCTGCCTCCGGGGCTGGCGGGCTCGGTGATCTGGGGGCTCGACTGGATGAGGCAGCTGCCACCGCTGCCGCCGCCGCCACCACCCGTACCGGACGTCCCCGGCTCACCCGCGCCGCCGTTCTGGCCCGCGCCCACCGTCCACGTCCCGTCGACCTCCGACAAGGTCCCCATTCCCGCGCCGAACGCGCCCGCGTCCCCGGGGATGCCCGCGACGCCCGCGTCTCCCGCGAAGCCGTCGCCAGCGGTACAGCTGCAGGAGGAGGGGGAGGCCCGGCAGTCCTTCGTGTCCAGGGCGCCACCCGCGCCGCCCGTCCCTCCCGTCGGAGGACCTCCCGCCTGGGGCTGCCCGGGGGCTCCGTCGTTGCCCACGGTCTTGTGGACTCCGGGGGCGCCGTCTCCGCCTGAGCGCGAGCCCTCCTCGCCGGGGCACGCCAGGTTGATGCCGCCCGCGCCACCCTCACCCGGCACGGTCGGGCTTTCTTGGAGGGTCTTGGTGCCCTCGCCGCCGTCGGGGCCCGGTGCTCCGGCGTCACCGTTCGCGCCATCCTGTCCCGCGGCGCCGTGTCCCGCCGTGAGCACGGTGTGGCGCAGCCGCACGTCCGAGCCGATGACGCGCAAGGCGATGGAGGGCTGTCCCGGCGCCTGTCCATCCGCGGAGCGCACGCGCAGGTACTCCAGCACGATGCCGGCGTCCGACAGTCCGCGAACGGTGAGCGCGGTGGGGCCGGCCTCCAACCGGGCCACCTGGGTGCCGGCGCGGCGCCAGCCGCCATCGCGTCCCGCGTAGCCGCCGTGGAGCGACACGGGCACGTCCAGCGTCAGCTCACCCTCCTGGTACTCCCCGCCCGCCAGGTACACCCGCGTGGGCGCGCCGCCGTCCCACTGGCGCACGAGCGACAGCGCGTGGCCGAGCGTGCGCAGCGGCGCGTCGCGCGTGCCGGTGCCGTTGACGTCGTCGCCCGTCACGGGGTCGACGAACAGGCCCTCGCTGGCGCGGCCGTCCACGCCGTCGCAGTCGGAGTCCTCGAAGGTGTCGTCCGGGGTGTCGTCGATGGCGGTGTTGGGGATGCAGCGCCCGGCGTCGGGCACCTGCTCGCACCGGCCTTCGTCGAGGCAGCGCTTCCGCGCGGCGTCGAAGTCGTAGCAACCGCCGGCGGCGAGCACCGCGCCGAGCGCCGCGCCCAGGGCGCCGAGCGTCCAGGTCTTCCGCATGGGTCCTCTCGAGGTCATGGCCACGTCCCGGACAGGCCCACCATGGCGCCACCCGACGTCACGGCGGCGGAGGGGACGACCTTCGCGGGAGGGTCGTCCTCCGGCCACAGGAACATCACCGCGCCGGCGACGAGCCCCGCCGCGCCCACCCCGAAGGCCACGCGGCTCACCGTCTGCGCGCTCTTGCCCTGGGACACCAGCGCGTCCGAGTCACGCAAGGGGATGTCCGCGCCGCCGGTCTCCAGCGTGTCGTAGCGGTCCTTCGCCTTCAGGTAGAACACCGTCCCCACGCCCGCGAGCACCACGCCGCCCGCCGCGGGCAGCCAGGCCCAGCGCCGCGCGGAGGAGGAGGTCTGCGCGAGGGCGGGCTCTGGCGGCACGGGCGTCGGCTGGGAGCCGGGGTCGGAGGTGCCAGGCCGGGTCACTCGCGTGGGCGGGGGAACGTCGTCGATGCGCGGCGGGGGAGGCGGTGGCCGCAGCGCGCGCAGCGTCGCGGGCAGCACCACGTCCAGCGTCTGCGTGAGCGCGTCCAGCAGGCCGTCCTCGAGCACGTCGGAGACGAAGTGCTCGGCGATGAGCGCGCCGTCCTTCGCCGCGTGGAGCTTCATTCCCGCGCGGTACCCCTGGGGCTTTCGCACCAGCTCCGTGACGAGCACGACCTCCGCCTGGCTGGTGGTGCCCAGCCATTGGATGCAGGGCGCCTCGGTGCGCTTGCAGCGCAGGAGCGCGCGCCGCTTCGTGGCGGGCAGCCTGCGGGTGACGTTGTCCATCCGGATGACGCGCACGCCTCGCGACTCGAGCTGCTCCGTGATGTGCTCGCGCGCGAAATCCACGACGTGAGTGGGAGTTCCCGTCGCGTCCGGGGGCGCGACCAACACGCTCAGGGGCCCCTGCGGGGCGGGGAGCGCGGGCGCCTGGGCGGCGACCACGGTGAAGACGGCGACGAGGGAGATCAACACGTGAGCACTTTCCCCCCGACACGACCTCCTCGCAAGAAGGGGAATCAGGGGCGACCCACCTCGGGTGGCATCACGCTCGCGGGCGGTGCGTGCGGTGACGGGAGACTCCACCACCCGGGTAGGGCGGCGGAGTCGTGACCCGTGGCCTCAGCGCCGAGGCCGCTCCGACGGAGCGGGGCGGATCTGCGTCTTCTCGGCGCCGCCCTGGGGCTCGGCCGTCGCGCCCGTGTCCTCGTCCTCGTCGTCCACGTGGGCGGGCATGGCCGGCGGGGGCCTGCGCGCGGCGAGCGCGGGGCGGGCCCCGGGAGGCGGAGGCCTGGGCGGCGGCGTGCCCGGGCGACGCGGCGGGGGAGGCCGGCCCGTGTCGGTGAGCAGCTCCTCGTCCACCTCCACCTTGGCCTCGGCGGCGTGGTCCATGCCGCTGGCGAAGGGGCTGCGGGTGGGCGGCGGCGTCTTGTCGTCGTCGCTCTCGGGAGGAGGCGGCGGGCGCGCGGCGGGAGGCCGGGCGGCGGCCTGTCCCGCGGGCGGCGTGGCGCTGGCCACCCTGGGAGGCGCGGCCGTCGTGGCGGGCTTCGAGGTGGGCAGGTTCGCGGGCACCTGCACCTGCACGGGCGCGGCGGCGGGCGCGGGCGCTCCACCGGCCTTGGCGGCCTTGGCCTCGCGCGCGCTCTGCTTGAGCTTCTCCTCGAACGCGGACCACTCCTGCTTGTAGTGCGCGGGGTCCGGCTGTCCCTCCTCGCGGTGCTTCAGCGAGGGCGCCCACCGCACGGTGTAGGACTCACCGGCGTGGAACGTGGGCGGAGGCGGCAGGCCATAGGTGGCCGGGTCGAAGAACGAGTCCTCCAAATCGCTGAAGCCGTACGCCTTCGCCTTGGCGACGAAGTTGGGGATGATGCCCGTGGGCGCGTGGTAGCCGAGGATGTGGTCGTCCTCGTCCTTGGCCACCGGCGTGAAGACGAAGATGTCCTGCGTGCGGTAGTCGCCCTTCTCGTTGAGCGGCAGCACCTCCGACAGGGCAATCGTCTTGCGGCTGCCGTCGTGCAGACGCTCGCAGCAGATGACGAAGTTGATGGCGCTGGCCACCTGGGCGCGCACGGCCACCATGGGCAGCTCCACGCCGGACATGAGGCACAGCGACTCGATGCGGCGCAGCGTGTCCGTGGGCGTGTTGGCGTGCGTGGTGGCCAGCGAGCCGCCGTGGCCCGTGTTCATCGCCTGCATCAGGTGGAACGCCTCGCCGCCGCGCACCTCGCCGACGACGATTCGGTCCGGACGCAGACGCAGCGCCGAGTGCAGCAGGTCTCCCATGTCCACGCCGCCCTTGCCGAACTTGTCGGGCGGACGGCTCTCGAAGGCGACCACGTGTGTCTGGTTGAGCTGGAGCTCGGCCGAGTCCTCGATGGTGAGGATGCGCTCCTCGTCGGGGATGAGCGACGAGACGATGTTGAGCAGCGTCGTCTTGCCGGAGCCCGTGCCGCCGGCCACCAGCATGTTGAGCTTGGTGGCGATGCCCGCCTCGATGAGCCGCGCCATCTGCGGCGTCAGCGAGCCGAACTTCAGGAGCGACTGGACGGTCAGCTTCTCCTTGAAGAACTTGCGGATGGAGATGGTGGTGCCGCGGCGGGCAATCGGCGGAATCACCACATGGATGCGGCTGCCGTCCGGAAGGCGCGCGTCCAGGCGCGGGCGCTCCTCGGTGAGCATGCGGCCGACGAACTGGGCCATGTTGCGCGCGGCGCCGATGAGGCCTTCCTCGGTGAAGGCCGCGTCCGTCTTCGTCAGTCGGCCCTTCTTCTCGATCCACACGTCGGTGGGGCCGTTGATCATGATCTCCGACACCGACTCGTCGTCCAGATAGGGCAGGACGGGCTTGAGGAAGGCGCGGAGTGACTCGGTGTACATCGTCATGGCGCCTCGCAGGCTAGCGCGCCCGGGGCCTTCTCCCCAAGAACCCGTCCCGCCCGCCCGGTCGCTTCCAGTGCGGCTGTCACCCCCTGGACGCCGGGACGAAAGCGATGGGCCCCCCGCGCGGGCGGTGCTTCAATGCCCGACCTCGCAGGTCGGACGGGGAGTCACGCCATGTTGAAGGACGGGTTGCCGGAGGACTGGAAGCGGGAGCTGAAGTCCGCGCTCGATTCACCCTCGTTCCAGGAACTGGAGCGCTTCGTCGCCCAGGAGCGCGAGGCGGCCACCGTCTTCCCCTCGGAGGAGGACCTCTTCTCCGCCTTCCGGCTGACGCCCTACGCGGACGTGCGCGTGCTGCTGTTGGGCCAGGACCCGTACCACGGGCCCGGGCAGGCACACGGGCTGGCGTTCTCCGTGAAGCCCGGCGTGCCCTCGCCGCCCTCGCTGGTCAACATCTTCAAGGAGCTGGAGGCGGACGTGCAGGAGCCCCGTCCCAAGACGGGCTCGCTCATCCCCTGGGCCGAGCAGGGCGTGCTCCTGCTCAACGCCGTGCTCACCGTGCGCCAGGCCCAGCCCAACAGCCACGCGGGCCACGGCTGGGAGGACTTCACCGACGCCGTCATCCGCGCGGTGAGCGCCAAGCAGGACGCCGTCGTCTTCCTCCTCTGGGGCAAGTACGCCCAGAAGAAGAAGAAGCTCATCGATGCGAAGCGCCACGTCGTCATCGAGGGCACCCACCCCTCGCCCCTGTCGGCCAGCAGCGGCTTCTTCGGCAGCAAGCCCTTCAGCAAGGTGAACCAGGCCCTGGAGTCCAAGGGCCGGCCCCCGGTCGACTGGCGCCTGTCCCGGTGAAGCGGCGGGCCGCACCGCGCGTCCGGGCACGAAGGCCGTGCCTCCGGGACGAGGCTTGATACGGTGCGTCGCGACATGACCGCCGCCTTCGTCGCCGCCTCCACGCCCGAGCTGCTGGAACCCAACGTCTACCGCACCCGCTTCCACGCGGACTGGTACCAGGGGAGGGGGGCCTATGGCGGCGTGGTGGCGGGCACGGCGCTGCGCGCGCTGGAGCACACGCTGGCGGACGCGGCCCGGCCGGTGCGCTCCTTCACCATGCACTTCTGCTCTCCCGCGGTGGAGGGCGAGGCGCGGGTGCTGACGCGCATCGAGCGCGCCGGGAAGCTCGTCACCCACGCCACGGTGCGCGTGGAGAACGACGCGGGCGTGGTGGCCGTGGGCAGCGCGACGTTCGGCGCCTCGCGCGGCGGGGCCCTGGAGTACCTGGACCTGACGCCCCCCAAGGTGCCGCCCCCGCTGGACGTGCCGGCGACGCCCGACGACGTGCCCATGCCGGACTTCTGCCGCCACTTCGAGTTCCGCTTCTGCCTGGGCTCGGCGCCGTACTCGGGCTCGGACGTGGCCGAGACGGGCGGCTGGCTCCGCCCCCGTCAGCCCACGGTGCTGGACGCGCCCCTGTTGGTGGGGTTGATGGACGCCTATCCCCCGGCGGCCCTCTCCCGCGTGGAGGGCTTCCGCCCGGCGGCCACGGTGGACTTCACCGTGCACTTCTTCCACCCGCTGCCCAGGCCCGGGCTGAAGCCGGACGCCCACTTCCTGCGCACCGGGCGCTCGCGTCAGGCGGGCGAGGGCTACGCGGACGACTACCAGCAGCTGTGGACCGAGGACGGCGTGCTGCTGGCCCAGTGCCGCCAGCTCTTCGTGGTGATGGGCGGCTGAAGTCCCGCCATCTGGTAGTGTCGGCGGCGTGCAAGTGCTCTGGGTCGTCGTCACCGCCATCGCCGCGCTGCTCGCCGCGGTGGGTGTCCTCTTCGTGGTCGCCGGTCTCAAGGACGTCCAGCGCGCCCGGCGCACCCTGAGCTGGCCCACCGCGCCCGGCACCATCCGCTCCGCCGAGGAGTTCGAGCGCCGCCTCCCCGTCGCCGGCCCGGCCGAGCCCCGCATCCACTACGAGGCCGTCATCCAGTACGAGTACACCGTGGGCCGCGTCCTGGTCGGCACCTCCACCCTGCGCGTGGACCCCGCCGCGTACACCAACCCGGAGCACGCCCAGTCCGTCCTCCGGCGCTATCCCCCGGGACAGGCCGTCCGGGTCGCCTACAACCCGGCGGACCCCACCGACGCGGTGCTGGAGCCCGGCGCGCACGCGCCCAGCTTCGTGCGGCTGGGCGTGGGGCTGGGGCTGGTGGCGCTCGGCGCCTGCATCCCGCTGGTGGCGCGCTGGTTCGCGGCGCGCCTGTAGGAAAATCTCCGTCCTGGACGCAACTGATCCACGTCCCCCGCGACAATCCCTTCACATTCTTTCCCGGCCAGTCCCCGGCCGAGGTCCGCCATGAGCGATCGCTCCTCCATCCGTCGCGGTCAGCAGAACCCGGTTCGCACCACCCAGACGCCGCAGAACGCCGCGGTGGTGAAGAACACGACCACGGACAAGGTCGTCAAGGACACCAACACGGGTGTCCAGACCACCTTCGAGAACGGCCGGCTCCAGAGCCACTTCGAGCGTGAGAAGAGCACCACGCAGAACTGGAACACCAGCTACAGCCACGAGTCCCAGCACGAGTCCACGGGCCGCGTGACGGGCGCCATGGCGAGCCTGCTGGGCGCCATCCCGAAGGTCGGCATCGACGGCCAGTTCACCAAGGGCGCGGCGGTCAAGAAGTTCGAGGGCGGCTTCGGCGACGCCAACAGCGTGGCCCAGGGCTACGGCAAGGTGAGCCTGCTCGAGGCCGAGCTCAAGGGCTCCGGCGAGGTGGGCATCGAGGGCGGCAAGCTGTTCGCCCGCGGCGACCTGGACGCGAAGGCCACGCTGGTGGACGCCGAGGGCACGCTGCGCGCGGGTGTCGGCCCCATCCAGGCGGAGCTGCAGGGCAAGGCGTGGGTGGGCGCGAAGGCGGGTCTCCACGGTGAAGTGACGGTGGACCCCATCAACGGCAAGTACGCGGCCCGCGTCGGTGGTGACGCGTTCATCGGCGCCCGCGCCGGTGCCACGGGCACGGTGAAGCTGGGCGACTACGGCGGCGTCACGGGCCGTGCGGAGGCCTGGGCCGGTGTGGGTGTCTCCGCCCGTGCCGAGGCCAGCTGGGACAACGGCCGCTTCAAGGCCCGCGTGGACTTCGGCGCGGCCCTGGGCGTGGGCTTCAAGCTCGGCTTCGACGTGGACATCAACTTCGGGAAGATCGCCGACGCGGTGAAGAGCGTCGTCGAGAAGCCGGTCGAAGTGGTCAAGGATGTGGTGAAGTCCGTCGGGAACTTCTTCAAGGGGCTGTTTGGCTGATGGCGGAGACCGCCAGGTACGACGCACTTCTCGCAGCCGGGGAGCTGGACCAGGCACGTCGGGAGGCCGAGGCCGCGCTCAAGCGCGATGCCTCGGACCTGGCGGCCCGGGTCGCGCTCGCCCGGCTCGCGGCATTCGATGGCAACGAGGCCCAGGCCGAGTCATGGCTCGCGGGCGTGAGCGCGGAGGAGCCGGACGTGCAGCTGGTCCGGGCCGCGCTGCTCACCCGGCGAGGTGACGCGGCGGGCGCCCTGGCGCTCTACCGGAAGGTGGCGAAGGCGCGCCCCCAGAAGGCCGAGGCCTGGTTCGGCCAGGGCTACCTCCTGGCGGAGCAGGGCGACAACGCGGGTGCCCGCACCGCGCTCGAGCAGGCGGTGAAGCTGTCGCCGAGCACGGCCATCCATCACTTCCACCTGGGGCGCGTGCTCTTCGCCCAGGAGAACCTGAAGGACGGCTTCCACCACCTCCAGGAGTCGCTGCGCCTCAACCCGAGGCACGGGCCCAGCTACCTGGTGCTCGCGGTGGCGCTCCAGGCGGGCGGTGAGCTGGGCGCGGCCGAGGAGCTGCTGACCACGGGCATCAAGGCGCTCGACGGCGACCCGTACCTGCTCAACGCGCTGTGCAACGTGCAGCTGGCGCGCGGCAACCTGAGCGGCGCGGTGGCCACGGCGGAGACGCTGGCGCGCGTGGAGCCGGACGCTCCCGCGGCGCAGGCGAACCTGGCGCGGCTGCGGCTGGCGCAGGGGCGGCTGACCGACGCGCTGGAGCTGTGCAGGAAGCTGGCGTCGCGCGGACAGGCCACCTCGCAGAGCCGCATGGTCGAGGGCATGGCGCTGGAGGCCATCGAGCCGGTGGACATCCCCGCCGCGCTGACGGCGTGGCGCGAGGCCATGAAGCTGGACCCGGACGACTGGGCCCCCGCCAACAACCTGGGCAACCTGCTGATGCGCATCCCGGAGGATGAGCTCCCGGGCGCGGGCCAGCAGGCGCTCGAGGCGCTGGAGGAGGCGCACCGCCGCGCGCCGGAGCGGCCCGAGCCGCAGCTCAACCTGGCGCTCGTGAGCGCGCGCCTGGGCGACAAGCAGCGGGCGACGCGGCTGGCTCAGTCGCTCTTGAAGCTGGAGCGCCTGGACCCCGAGTGGCGCGAGCAGGCCGAGCGGCTCATCAAGGCGCTGGCCTCCTGAGCTGAGGTGACGGACGGGCGCTCACGGGCGCCCGTCCGGTGGCGTCGCGGCACGCGGTGTGGTTCCCGCCACGGCGCGACAGCCGGGCCAGGCCGCCGCACGGGTGTGTCGATGTCTCTGGCCTGCGCCGCGCGTGGCCGCCGTCCGAGCGCATTGATGCATCTGGCGCTCCGCTCGCGCGCGTGGCCATCGACCCGCCGCGCGGATGTGTGTGTCGATGTCTCTGGCCTGCGTCGCGCGTGGCCGCCATCCGAGCGCATCGATGCATCCGGCGCTCCGCTCGCGCGCGTGGCCATCGACCCGCCGCGCGGATGTGTGTGTCGATGTCTCCGGCCAGCGTCGCGCGTGGCCGCCATCCGAGCGCATCGATGCATCCGGCGCTCCGCTCGCGCACGTGGCCATCGACCCGCCGCACGGATGTGTGTGTTGATGTCCCTGGCCTGCGTCGCGCGTGGCCGACATCCGAGCACACTGATGCATCTGGCGCTCCGCTCGTGCGCGTGGCCATCGACCCGCCGCGTGGCGTGGCACCGCCTCCGCCTGTGAAACATGTATCGAGCCCGTCGCGGGTGGCTGGTTTCACCGCACGGGGCTCGGCGTTCACGCCGCCACGTTGGCGAGCTGCTTCATGAGCAGTCGAATCAGCTCCACGGGATGGATGGGCTTGGGCAGCAGCTCCGCGCCGTAGCGGATGGCGACGGGGATGAGGTCATCGAGCTGCTCGTGGCCGGTGAGGAAGATGAAGGGCGCGTTGCACTCCTTCAGCTCGCGCATGGCGATGAGCACGTCCGCGCCGTTCATCGACGGCATGTTGTAGTCGCACAGGATGGCGGAGATGTTCCCCAGCTCCTCCTGGAACGCGCTCTCGGGTGACTGCACCGTGCGCACCTGGAAGCCGGCGCTCTGCAGGATGTCCGTCACCAGCGAGAGCACGAACAGGTCATCGTCAATCACCAGCACGGTCTGCATCGCGCGCTCTCCCGGCAAGCCTGTCTCATCCTACGAGCCGGGCCAGCCAGGAGAGTAGGGCGAGCAACGCATTCCGTCAGCGCGGTGCGGGAGCCACGGGGCTCGGCTGACCCGGGGTGCCCGGCGACGGGATGAGCACCAGGTCCTCCTGCGGCGGAATCAGGTACTCGGCGCCCGTCTCGGTGACGACGGCCATCTCCTCCACGGAGAGGACCCGCATCGCGTCCGGGCCCTCCTTCCACGCGAAGAACCCGTCGAAGGCGAACACCTGCCCCGTCCGGATGATGCGCGTGGACTGGCCCTGCTTGGGCTTGTCCTTCGCCCCGCCGGAGAGCGCGGGCCCCACGTCATGCGCCCAGTAGCCCACCGGGTGGCCGGTGCCGAACATGTTCATCGGCTCCGAGCCCGCCTCCTTCATCCACACGCGCTGCGCCTTGTCCACGTCCCAGCCGCTGGCGCCCGGCTTGAGCGCCGCCAGCGCCACGCGGTTGCCCTGCCGGCCCTTCTCCCACTTCTCCAGCGCGTCCTTCGGCACCTCTTTCTGCCCCGGCGCGAGCACGTAGGCGAAGCGCTGGATGTCCGTCACCCACAAGTGGCCCACGCGGATGCCGAAGTCCGTCTGGATGAAGTCCCCGGGCTGAATCACCTTCTCCGTGGCGTGCGAGTGGCCACGCAAGGGCCCGCTGTTGACCGCCGGGTTCTGGTCCGGCGCCCACGCGTCCCCCACGCCCAGCTCCGCCATGCGCTTCTTGAGGAACTTCGCCACGTCCGAGTCCCGCGTCTTGCCCGGCACCACCGTGGCGTACGCCTCGACTTGCAGCTGCGCCGTGAGCGCCGCGGCCTTGCGCAAGATGTCCACCTCCTCGGGCAGCTTCACGGACAGCCACTCGGAGACGACGTCCTCGGACGACACCAGCTTCTTGCGCAGCGCGGGCGACAGCGCCTTCTCCAGCGCCGCGCGCTGCGAGGACGACAGCCCGTCCGCCACCGTGACGGACGTGGACGCGTTGATGGCGATGCGCGCGGGCTTCGCCGCCGCCAGCCGCGCGGCAATCTGCGCGTACAGGTCCTGCCCGCGCTCCACCGAGATGACCTCGTCCAGCGGCGCCACCTCGCGCAGCGCCGTGGCCTCGCTCACCGGCGACAGCGCGAGCGAGCGCACCGTGTCCCCCTGCCGCAGGAACAGGAACGCCGCGGTGCCGCCCGCGTTCTCCCCGCCGACGTGGATCGCCAGCGGGTCGTTGTCGTTCTCCCGGCAGAGCACCACCCAGGCGTCCACGTTGGCGCGCGCCATGGCCTGCGGCAGCAGCTTCTGGATGCGCTCCTTGCGGATGCGCGGCCACGGGTCGCCGGAGACGATGGAGTCCTTGCCCGCCGCGCTCGCCAGGGGGGCGGCGAGGAGCAGGGCGGTGACGAGAGCGGACCGGACGCGCTTCATGCTTCGGGAATCCTTTCGGGAGAAGGCGCCGCCATCATCCCCGACCTCGTCCGCCCCAGGCACCGCCCCCGTGTGAAGTCCCGTCGCGCCGTCATGAAGAAACGCGCCGCTAAACCGGAGAAAACCGCGAGCGCAAGCGCCACCGCCGTCGCTCGTTTAAGGTGATGACCATGGCCAAGAGCTCCTCTCGCAAGTCCGCCGCGAAGGCGAAGGTGAAGGTGAAGAAGCCCGCCGCCCCCCGTGCCGCCGCTCCCCGGAAGAGCCAGGCGAAGCGGCCCGCCCGGCCCCCCGAGCCGCCGCCCATCGTCCTCGAGGCCGAGCCCGTCTTCCCCGAGGAGCCCACGCTGGAGGACACCCCCAAGGCCCTGCCCGCGGGCGAGGAGGGCTCAGGCCGCGTGCTCCCCTTCGAAATCGACCCCAAGCGCATGGAGGAAGGCCTGCGCAAGCTCCAGGGCGAGGTGGTGCACTGGGCCAACAAGGGCCGCTACACCCGCGTGCGCTTCAAGTTCCGGGGCAAGCAGCTCTTGCCGGACCTGCCGCTCGCCGCCGTCGTGGCGGCGGAGGGGCTCACGTTCTACTGGGGCGGCATCCTGCGCGTGCTCATCGCCAACGTGGTGGGCGGCAGCGTGTTCCAGGTGGAGCTGGTGAACGACGCGGAGAAGCGCGTCCAGGCCGGCAAGGAGGCCCTGCTGTCGGGCGACGTGGACCAGGCCCTGGCCCTGTTCCGCGAGGCCGTCGCCATGGACCGCGACTCCGCGCCCGCACACCTCAACGTGGGCGTGGCGCTCAAGCTCAAGGGCGACAAGCCAGGGGCGCTCGCGGCCTTCGAGAAGGCCAAGGAGAAGGACCCCGAGGGCCCTGTCGGCACCGAGGCCGAACGCCTGGCCGCGCCCCTCCGTCCCTCGCCCGTCTAGCGTCCGTCCCGGGCGGCTCGGGAGGCCCGTTTTTCTTCGTCGGAAGCGGGCTGAAAACGGGGTGTTCGAGCGTTCAGTAGGGGGCGTTTTCCAGCGCTCCGTTGACTTGATTCCGGACCCCATCGCATGTGGGGTGTCCACCCCCTCGTTTCCCTTGTTGACGTAGGGAAATCCAGGGGTTACGAACGCTCCCTCACTGGACGGCGGCCCTTCACGGGGTCCCTCCGCGAACCTCCCAGAGCCCATGGCTGACGACACCACCGACAAGCCGGCCCCGCCCTCCCCGCCTCCTCCTCCGGACGGCGCTGGAGAGCTCATTCCCGTGAACATCGAAGACGAGATGCGCCGCTCGTATCTCGACTACTCGATGTCCGTCATCATCGGTCGCGCGCTGCCCGACGTACGCGACGGCCTCAAGCCCGTGCATCGCCGCGTGCTGTTCGCGATGAACGACCTGGCGAACTACCACAACCGCCCCTACAAGAAGAGCGCGCGCGTGGTGGGTGACGTCATCGGTAAGTACCACCCGCACGGCGACTCCTCCGTGTACGACGCCATGGTGCGCCTCGCGCAGCCGTGGAGCCTGCGCTACCTGCTGGTGGACGGTCAGGGCAACTTCGGCTCGGTGGACGGCGATATGCCCGCCGCCATGCGCTACACCGAAGCGCGCATGGACCGCCTGGCCGAGGAGCTGCTGGCGGACATCGACAAGGAGACCGTCGACTTCGGCCCCAACTACGACGACTCCCTCGAGGAGCCGCTCGTGTTGCCGGCGCGCTTCCCCAACCTGCTCGTCAACGGCAGCAGCGGCATCGCGGTGGGTATGACCACCAACATCCCGCCGCACAACATGACGGAGGTCATCAACGGGACGCTGCACCTCATCGAGAACCCCACGTGCACCGTGAGGGACTTGATGGAGTTCATCACCGGCCCGGACTTCCCCACCGGCGCGTTCATCACCGGCCGCGAGGGCATCCACCGCGCCTACGAGACGGGCCGCGGGCAGATCACCGTGCGCGCCCGGTCGGAAATCGAGACGTCGAAGAAGGGGGACCGCGAGTCCATCATCTTCACGGAGATTCCGTACCAGGTGAACAAGGCGCGGCTCATCGAGAAGATCGCCGAGCTGGTGCGGGAGAAGAAGCTCGAGGGCATCAGCGACATCCGTGACGAGAGCGACCGTCAGGGCATGCGCATCGTCATCGAGCTCAAGCGCGACGCGATTTCGCAGGTGGTGCTCAACAACCTGTACCAGTCCACGGCGCTGGAGACGACGTTCGGCGCGGTGATGCTGGCCATCGACGGTGGCCAGCCGCGCACGCTGAACCTCAAGGAGCTGCTGGACCGCTTCATCGCCCACCGCCGCGACGTGGTGACGCGCCGCACGCGCTACGAGCTGCGCAAGGCGCTGGCGCGCATGCACATCGTGGAAGGTCTGCTCGTCGCGCAGGACCTCATCGACCTCGTCGTCAGCCTCATCCGCGCGTCCAGGGATCCGGACGAGGCGCGCTGGGGCCTGATGAACATCCTGTCGCCCACGCTGTACGAGCACGAGCGCTTCGCGAACCTGCAGCGCATCGACTACGACAAGGCGAAGGCGCAGATGGAGCTGCTCGTCTCGCGCGCGCGCAACGAGGAGCCGCAGTACCGGGGGCTGGCGCACAAGTACGAGGGCGCGGGCTTCAGCCAGGAGCAGGCGCAGAACATCCTCGAGATGCGCCTGCAGCGGCTCACCGGCCTGCAGCGTGAGGAGCTGTTCCGCGAGCTCATCGGCCTGGTGCGCGACGTGGCGCGCCTGCAGGACATCCTCGCCAACGAGAAGAGCCTGCTCAACGTCATCAAGACGGAGCTGATGGAGATTCGCGAGCGCTACGGCGACAAGCGTCGCACCGAGATCATCGGCGCCGTGGACGACATCACCAGCGAGGACCTCATCGCCGAGGAGACGATGGTGGTCACGCTGTCGCACACCGGCTACGTCAAGCGCTCGCCGCTGTCGGAGTACCGGGCGCAGAAGCGCGGTGGGCGCGGCAAGACGGGCGCGGCGACGAAGGAAGACGACTTCGTCAGCAAGCTCTTCGTGGCGAGCACCCACGCGTACCTGATGCCGATTACGACCAAGGGCAAGCTGTACTCGCTCAAGGTGCACCAGATTCCGGCCGCCAGCCGCACGTCGCGCGGCAAGGCGATGGTGAACCTGGTGCAGTTCGGCGAGGGCGAGAAGCTGGCCCAGGTGCTGGTGACGAGGGACTTCCCGGAGAGCCGCTACGTCTTCTTCGTCACGAAGAAGGGCGTGGTGAAGCGCACGGACCTGAGCGCGTTCGAGAACGTCCGCTCCAGCGGCATCATCGCGCTGGGCATCGACGAGGGCGACGAGCTGGTGGCGGTGATGATCACCGACGGCTCGAAGGACATCCTCCTGTCGACGGCCAGCGGCATGAGCATCCGCTTCCCGGAGTCGGAGGTCCGCTCCATGGGTCGTCAGGCCTTCGGCGTGAAGGGAATCACGCTGGAGGAGGGCGACGAGGTGGTGGGCGCCGTGGTGGTGGAGAACGAGTCCGCCATCCTCACGGTGACGGAGAACGGCTACGGCAAGCGCACCGAGGAGGCCGAGTACCGGCAGCAGGGCCGCGGCGGCAAGGGCATCATCGACATCAAGACCACCGAGCGGAATGGCAAGGTGGTGAGCGTGGTGCAGGTGAAGGAGTCGGATGAGGTGATGCTCGTCACCAACGGCGGGATGCTCATCCGCATGAAGGTGAAGGAGATCTCCGTCATCGGCCGCAACACGCAGGGCGTGCGCCTGATTGCGCTGGAGAACGACCAGGAGAAGGTGATGGCCCTCTCCAAGCTCCCCGAGGGCGAGGAGTCCGAGGAGGAGTCGGAGACGGCGACGCCCGCCGAGGGCGCTCCGGAGGGTGTGGTCGCGGAGGCCGTGGCCACCGAGGCCGAGGCCGCTCCCGCCGCCGAGGAGGCTCCTGCCTCCGAGACGCCGACCGAGGGCGGTGGCTCCGAGGAGCCGCAGGCCTGAGTCGGACCGTGATTTGAAACACCGAGGCCCCTCTTCCCCGTGCGTGGGGAGAGGGGCTTCGTCTTGGTGGGCGTGAGGCTAGAGAAGCCCGAGGAAGGTGAGGGTGGAGGGGCCGCTCAAGCGCCGCAGTCCCTCCGGGCCGCTGCACGCATCCAGGTCCGTGGAGAGGAACGTGGTGGTGCGCAGCACGGTGGCGCTCTGGAACTTGCCGGACTCCACCGAGCCGACGTGGGTCAGCGTGAGCAGGAGTCCCTCGACGCGAGCGGCGACGCGGGTCTGCACGAGCGTGGAGGTCTCGCCAGTGTTCCAGACGAGCGTCCCACGAGCCCGTCCGACCTCCAGCAAGTCGAGACAGGAGAAGGGCGAGGCCCCCAGGTTGCCCACGGTGTACGTGGCGGACGTCAGGGTGGGGTCGAGCAGGGCCAGGCAGTTGCTGAAGACCGACGTGCCCGAGATGCCCACGTCCTGGCGCTCGTTGCGAAGCGGCGGTGCGTAATGGAGGTCTCCCGAGCCCACCGGGCAGCTCGCGAGTGTCAGCAACGCCTGCTCCGCTCGCGCGGGCGCCTCCGCTGGAGTGCCTTCGTTGTCCCGGGGCTCGGGAGGAGGTCCGCAGGACATCAGTGCTCCACTGACGAGCAGGGAGATGGTGATGCATCGCAGCAGGTGTTTCATGCGCGTGCTCATGGCAGCCCCAGCAGTGTCAGCGTCGTCACACCGGACATGCCCGGGACGCCGCGAGACGAGAAGCAGTCGAACAGGTTCACATCGAAGTACGTCAGGGTCCGGATGGCGGTGGCTCCCTGGAACTTCCCGGACTCGACCGTGCCCACGTAGGTGATGGCGACGGTGGCGTTGCTGACCTGGACGGAGCCTCGCGTCTGAAGCAGGGTGGAGGACTCGCCCGTGTTCCAGGTGATGTCCGCGCGTGCCGAGCCCACCTCCAGCAGGTCCTGACAGGCAAAGCCGGGCAGCTCGACGTGAACAGAGAGCTCGCCGGACGTCACCTCACCGGACAGTGAGACGCAGTTGGAGAACGTCGACGTCCCGGTGACGGTCGTGTCTCGAGGAACCACCGAGAGGGGCGGTGAAAAGCGATTCATCGTCGAGCCCACCGGACAGCTCATCACCGTCGGCAACTGCTGCCCCTGCGCGATGTCCTCGGGGGGCACGGGCGCGGGAGCCTCCCCACCGCAGCCCGACAAGACGCTTCCCATCAAACCTGACACCAGCAGGACGAGCCTGGACCCTCGACGCATGAGTGAACCTCCACGGAGTGCAAAGAGGCCGCAGGGATAGGGAGGACTTTCGACGTGGGCGACGTGGGACCCACACGCACCGTTCGCGCGTGGGCTCAGGGGTTGGACCTTCGTCCACTCCGGGAGGAGGAACGGTCAGGTCGAGGGCAGGACGTCCAAGCGCTTCGAGACATCCCTGCGGAAACGCCGCCCCGCACCACCGCCCGCATACGGTGTCTAGAGCAGCCCGAGCAACGAGAGGGTCGCCGTGCCGCTGTGCCGGGCGAGGCCCTCTGGCGAGGAGCAGGCGTCCAGGTCGGTGTTGAGCACGGTGGTGGTCCGAATCGCTGTGGCGCCCTCGAACTTGCCCGAGACCACCGAGCCCACATGCGTGAAGACGACGGAGAGCCCCTCCACCCGCGCGCCGAGCCGCGTCAGGGTCAGGGTGGAAGTCTCGAGGGTGTTCCAGGTGACGACCGAGTTCGTCGTGCCGATGTCCAGCAAGTCGGAGCAGGCGAAGCTGGGCCGGAAGACGTTGAGGGGGGTGTTGCCGGAGGTCACCCCGCCGAACAAGGAGTAGCAGTTGGAGTAGGTCGTCGTGCCCGTGGTCGTCACTGCCTGGGAGGTGTTCTTCAAGGGCGGGGAGTAGTCGAGCACCGTCGAGCCGATGGGGCAGGAGACGAGCGTCACCAGGCCCTGCTCCGCCGTCGCGGGCTCCTCGATGGGTTGTGGCGCGGCACTCTCCTCGAGCCCTCCGCAAGCGGTGAGGACACTTCCTGTCAGCATGAACAGCACGACCGTGCCCCATGATGGGTGACGCATGATGGCCTCCTGGATGTGAGGCATTGGCTATAGTTGTCTCGGTTTGGCGCGTGCCAGTCACGGCGCGAAGCGCTGTTCGAGACGGCTCAAACGTCTTGGACTCCAGTACAGGCGTCCAGGCTCAGCGCAAGGTGTCCGGGAGCTTCGAGAACTCCACGCGCGGGACACCGACCTGTGTCACCGCCTGCGCGCCGAACCAGTTCGCCAGCTCCGCGCACTTCGTCATCGGCCAGCCCCGCAGCAGGCCCAGGGTGAAGCCCGCCAGGAAGCAGTCCCCCGCGCCCGTCGGGTCCACCTCCTCGACGGGGCTGACAGGAAGCTCGAGCGAGTCCTTCGCCGTGAGCAGCGTGCACCCGCGCTTGCCCCGGGTGATGACCACACACGTCCTCGTGCGCACGGCGTCGAGGTCCATCGCGCGCGCCTCCTCCTCGCTCGCCTTGAGCACGTGCAGGTGCCCCAGCAACTCCGCGTAGGGCGTGTCCTCCAGCCGCTGGTTCCACACGCGTCCTTCGTCATCCAGCGCGCGCAAGAGGCCCTGCGCGTCGGCGAGGACATGCCGGGCCCGCTGCGACATCCGGACGAGCGTCTCCGGCGGCACCTCGCCCATCACCCCGCAGGCGAGCGCCACGCGCGCATCGAAGAGGATGTCCTCGGGCGCAATGCTCGCCGAGCGCGCGTCGACACGGAGCACGCGCTCCTCCCGGCTGAAGTCCGCGAGGAACCGCGTGGTGCGAGTTCCCGGGACGATGCGCGGTGGGTACCGGACGCGGTCCACGTAGGCGAAGTCCTCGCCCGCCACGGCCACCACCGCGTGGTCCACCCCGGTGGCGTCGAACACCGAGGAGATGTACGCCGCCGAGCCGCCGAGCGTGTGCACCTCCCCACCTCCGACCGAGGGCAGCACGTCATGGCAGTAGTTGCCCACCACCAGCACGTCGCACGAGGAGCGTCCCGCCACGGGCGGCTACTTGCGCGTGAAGGTCGCGGGCACGGGCGCGCCGGCGGCCTTCTCGTCCGTCCAGGAGATGTGCAGCACCCACCAGCGCTGACCGTCGAAGACGAGCTGGATGTTGTTGACGCCCTTCGTGAGCACCGCGCCCTCCGGCGCCTCGCGGGCCTCGTACGCGCTCAGCACGTTGACCAGGTCGCCATAGCCATACACCTGGCGGTGCGTCTCCTTCTCGAAGAAGCCGTGCGCCTTGAAGAACGTCTCGCCCCAGGCCACGTAATCATCCGGGGTGATGGGGGACACACCCGGGAGCCCGCCGGGCTTCGCGCGATGGACGGACGCCATCTGCGCGCCCGGATAGAACAGCGAGCGGAAGCGCTGCCAGTCACGCGCCTTGCCCGCGGGGCCGCTGATGACGTCATAGAGCGCGGCCAGCAGCGCCTCCTGCGTCTTCACGTCCTCCGGACGCCCGGGAGGATGTTGCTGGAGCGCCGCCTGGGTGCGCTCCGCCGCGAGCTTCATCGGGCTGGGCGCGGCGGGCGGCTTGGGCGCGACGGGCGGCGGCTTCGCGGACTGCGCGAGGGCGGAGGCGCAGCTCAGCAGGACGACGACGGGGACCGCGGTGATGAAGCGGGGCATGGGATGGACCTCCAGACGTCGAGGAAGCACCGCGCGGCACGTTACCCTGACGTCCGGGGAATGTCTGACGCGGTTCGAAGCGGGCGTGTGTGTTCGCGCTTCGACACTCGACGCACGGCGCAAAAGCCCGGGCTCCGGGTGGCACGGTGAGGGCCCGTCCGTTAGGGTGCCCCGCCATGATGCGACGACTCCTGCTGACCCTGTTGTTGTCCGTGTCCTCCACCGCGATGGCGGCGGAGACGCTCACCGTCTACTCCGGCCGCAACGAGAAGCTCGTGGGGCCGCTCCTCAAGAAGTTCACGGAGAAGACCGGCATCGAGGTGAAGGTGCGCTACGGCGAGACGCCGCAGCTGGCCGCCACGCTGCTGGAGGAGGGCGACAAGACGCCCGCGGACGTGTTCTTCGCGCAGGACGCGGGGGCGCTCGGCGCGCTGAGCAACGCGGGCCGCCTGCAGGCGCTGCCCAAGGCCACGCTCGACAAGGTAGACGCGCGCTTCCGCTCGCCGACGGGCCAGTGGGTGGGCGTCAGCGGCCGCGCGCGCGTGGTGGCGTACAACACCCAGAAGGTGAAGGCGGCGGACCTGCCCGACAGCATCCTGGGTTACACGGATGCGAAGTGGAAGGGCCGGCTGGGCTGGGCGCCCACCAACGCGTCCTTCCAGGCCTTCGTCACCGCGCTGCGGCTGCTCAAGGGCGAGGACGCGGCGAAGCAGTGGCTCCAGGGCATCCAGGCCAACGGCGCGCGCGTCTACAAGAACAACGCCGCCATCATCGAGGCGCTGGGCCGCGGTGAAATCGACGCGGGCTTCGTCAACCACTACTACCTGTACGCCGCGAAGAAGAACAACGCACAGCTGCCGGTGGCCAATGACTTCTCCGCGCCGGGCGACCCGGGCGCGCTGGTGAACGTGGCGGGCGTGGCCATCCTGAAGGGCTCGAAGAAGGTGGACGCGGCGCGCAAGTTCTCCGCGTGGCTCCTGGAGAACGACGCGCAGACGTACTTCTCCCAGCAGACGCACGAGTACCCGCTGGTGGCCGGCGTGAAGACGGCGCAGGACCTGCCGGCGCTGTCCAAGGTCGGCTCGCCGGACCTGGACCTGTCGAAGCTGGATGACCTGCGCGGCACGGTGAAGCTGCTGCAGGACACCGGCGTCCTCTAGAAGGAGCGGGCTTCGTGACACGGCGGGCTCCGCGGTGGTTGTTGATATCGGGCGGGCTGGTGGCGGCGCTCGCGGTGCTGCCCGCCGTGTACCTGGGGGTTCGCGCGGCGGAGGCCGACGCGAGCGCCTGGGGGCTGCTCTTCCGGGAGCGCACGTGGGGCCTGCTGTGGCGGACCTTGGGGCTCGCCGCGGCGGTGACGGTGCTCGCCGCCGCGGTGTCCCTGCCGCTCGCGTGGCTCACCACGCGCAGTGATTTGCCGGGCCGTCGCCTGTGGACGGTGCTGTTGTGCGTGCCGCTCGCGGTGCCCACCTTCGTCAGCGGCTATGTGCTGCTGGCCGCCTTCGGCATCGGCGGAGTACTGGAGGAGGTGCTGACGCGCTGGGGGCTGCCGGTGCCGCCGGTGTATGGCTTTCCCGGCGCGCTCGTGGCGCTGACGGTGTCCACGTATCCGTACTTCTTCCTCGCGCTCCGGGCGGGACTGCTCGCGCAGGACCCCGCGTGGCTGGAGGGCGCGCGCAGCCTGGGGATGAGTCCGACGCGGGCCTTCTGGAAGGTGACGGCGCCGCTGTTGCGTCCGGCCTTCGTGTCCGGCGCGCTGCTCGTCGGCTTGTATGTGTTGTCGGACTTCGGCGCGGTGGCGCTGGTCCAGTACGACGCCTTCTCGCGCGCCATCTATGTGCAGTACGAGGGCGCGTATGACCGCGCCTACGCCGCGCTGCTCGGGCTGGCGCTGGTGGCGGTGACGGTGGTGGTGCTGGTGCTGGAGGTGCGGCTGCGCGGACGTGCCGGCTATCACCGCAGCTCCAAGGGCGCCGCGCGGGCCTCGGCCCCGGTGACGCTGGGGCGCTGGCGGGTGCCCGCGCTGCTCTTCTGCGGCGCGGTGGTGCTGGCGGGCGTGGTGCTGCCGGTGGGCGTGCTCCTGTACTGGGGCGCGCGAGGGCTGGCGCAGGACGAGGCGTCGCTGATGCAGCCCGCGCTGGGCTCGCTGCTCGCGTCGGTGCTGGGCGCGGTGGCGTCGGTGCTGGGCGCGCTGCCGCTCGCGTTCCTCGCGGTGCGCTACCCGAGCCGGCTCACCCTGGCGATGGAGCGCGTGTCCTACGTGGGCTACGCGCTGCCGCCCATCGTGCTGGCGTTGTCGCTCGTCTTCCTGGGCGTGCAGGCGCTGCCGTTCCTCTACGGGACGCTGGTGATGCTGGTGCTCGCGTACGTGGTGCGCTTCCTGCCGCAAGCGGTGGGCACGGTGCGCTCGGCGCTGCTGCAGCTCAACCCGCACCTCGCGGAGGCCGCCGCGTCCCTCGGCGAGGCTCCGGCGGGGGTGTTCCGCCGCGTCACCGCGCCGCTGCTGCGTCCGGGGTTGCTGGCGGGAGCGGCGCTCGTCTTCCTCACGGCGATGAAGGAATTGCCGGCGACGCTGCTGCTCGCGCCCATCGGCTACGAGACGCTGGCCACGCGCGTGTGGGGCGCCACCGCCGAGGGCCGCTTCGCCGAGGCCGCGCTGCCCGCGCTGGTATTGATGGCTGTCTCCGCGCTCGGTGTGGGGTTGCTTGTATCGCAGGAGGGTGACGCACCTCGGGGCTGAGACACGGCCTCGGAATCCGAGACACTGAGAGGTGCTTCATGTGGCTTGGCCTCCCCCTTCGCAGGCGGTATCACGTCGGGCTTCATGTCCCTGCCAGAGTCTGTCCTTCCTCCGCTCGCCGCCGACGCTTTCGCCACCACGGAGAATGCTCTCGGTGAGCTGCCCTGTGGCCCGCCGTACTCCGCGCGGCACGCCCAGTCCGTGCTCGAGGAGAAGAAGCCCACCACGTTCGACGGCGCGGTGAAGGCGCTGGGGTCCGCGGGCAGCTCCACGCTCGCGTTCGTGGCCTCCGTCTACAAGGACGCGCCGCGCACGGCCGCCACGCTGGCGGGGCCCTTCATCGTCACCGAGCCCACGGGGCATGTGGGGGATTTGCACGTCCAGGGGGACCTGACGCTGGAGAAGTCGCTCGTCGTCGTGGGCGACCTCACGGTGGACGGCGTGCTGCACGATGGCGAGCACACGAAGCTGGTGGTGGTGGGGCAGGTGCGCTGCCGCGCGATGCACACCTCGGGCTGGGTGACCATCATCGGCGGGCTGACGGTGGAGCACGCGCTGTATGGCCGCTACAACGATGACTCGGTGGAGGTGCTCGGCCCCATCACCGCGGGCCTCATCGTGAGCGACGACCACCTCATCTACGGCAAGCCGAAGACGGCGAAGCTGCGCCCGTCCCAGGGGGGCGCCTGGGGGCCGGACACCTTCGACGCCCGGGACCGGGCCCACAAGGCCGAGCTGCCCAAGGTCCTGGTGGACGGCATCACCTCCCTCGACGAGGACGGAGAGGTGAAGGTGGACGGGGAGAAGCTGGTGGCCGCTCGGCCGCCCTGGAAGTAACGGCGGAACGCGGTAGGGTGCGTGGCGCTTTCGCCATGCCCCTGCTCTCGCTCGAAGCCCTGTCCCTTCGCTACTCCGCCAGCGGCACCGCCGCGGTGGATGGCCTGTCGCTGTCGATGGAGCCCGGTGAGGTGGTGGCCCTGCTGGGCCCCTCCGGCTGTGGCAAGACGACGACGCTGCGCCTGGTGGCGGGCTTCGAGCGCCCCGGCGCGGGCACCATCACCCTGGACGGCCGCGTGCTCGCGGGCCCCGGGACGTTCGTCGCGCCCGAGCAGCGCAGCGTGGGCATGGTGTTCCAGGACTACGCCCTGTTCCCGCACCTGTCCGTGCTGGAGAACGTGACGTTCGGCCTGTCGAGAATGCCGCGCGCGGAGGCCGAGAAGAAGGCGCGCGCGATGCTGACGCTGCTGGGCCTGGGTGAGTTCGGCGCGCGGATGCCGCACGCGCTCTCCGGTGGACAGCAGCAGCGCGTGGCGCTCGCGCGGGCCTTGGCGCCGGGGCCTCGGGTGCTGCTGTTGGACGAGCCCTTCTCCAGCCTGGACAGCGCGCTGCGCGCCTCCACGCGGGTGGAACTGCGGCGCGTGCTCAAGTCGCTGGGTGTCACGGTGCTGCTCGTCACGCATGACCAGGCGGAGGCCATGGCCTTCGCGGACCGGATGGCGGTCATGCGCTCGGGGCAGGTGGAGCAGGTGGGCACGCCGGAGGCCGTCTACTCGACGCCGCGCACGGCTTTCGTCGCGTATTTCCTGGGGGGCACCAACCTGTTGCCCGGGATGGGCTTCGGCGGCGCGGCGCGCACGGTGCTCGGCAACCTGCCGGTGGTGGGGCAGGCGCGCGGCAAGGTGCTCCTGTCGCTGCGCCCCGAGTCGCTGCGCCTTACGCCGGATACGGACACCGTGGCGGTGGGAGGCGCCCTGCGCGCGGAGGTGTTGTCGCGCGAGTTCCAGGGCCCCAGCGCCGAGTTCACCATCGCCTGCGGCGGCATGGAGCTGGTGGTGCGCGGCGCGCCGGAGCTGCCCCTGCGGGCCGGCGACAGGGCACGCCTGGAAGTGGTCGGCCGAGCGGGCGTCCTGGAGGACAGTCCCGATTAGCTCGGCTGTCCTCCGAGCGTGCGGACGGCATACGCTGGAGGTGTCCCCCGGGTGCAATCACCCGGGCTCTCCGTGCGTAGAGGTGGGTATGAACATCGCAGGTCTTCGTGGCATGGGCACCCGCTTCTTCCGGTACGTGAGAGACCCTCGCGTGTCGCTCTGGCGCAAGCTGGCCGGAGTGTTGGCGGTGGTCTACTTCGTGTCGCCCGTGGATGCGGTGCCGGACGTCATCCCCGTGCTGGGCTGGATGGACGACCTGGGCGTGCTGTCCGCGGCGGCGCTCTTCATGATGCGCGAGGTGCAGCGCTACCGACCCGAGCAGCCCTGGGACGGTGTGCCTCGCGACCAGGAGGGACACGAGCGCGTGCCGCCCACCGTCCGCAAGCACGTCTGAGCGGGAAGGTTCCGCCGGGAATCCCCGGCTCCAGCACTGTCCCAGGAATGTGACGCCGCGCGTCCGCGAGTTCCCGTGGTGCGCGCGGAAGGGACGCGGAATCATGGGCGTGCATGGACACGTCCCAGGGAAGCAAGGTGGTCCTCGTCACGGGAGCCTCCTCGGGTATCGGCGAGGCGTGCGCGGAGCTGCTGACGGTGCGCAAGCACGTCGTCTACGGCACCAGCCGTCGTCCTCCGCAGACGCAGTCGGTGGGCTACCGGATGCTGGCGCTGGACGTCACCCAGGAGGACTCGGTGCGCCGCGCGGTGGCGGAACTCCTCGAGCGCGAGGGCCGCATCGACGTGGTGGTGAACAACGCGGGCCACGCGTTGGCCGGAGCCCTGGAGGACACCTCCGTGGAGGAGGCGTGGCGCCAGCTCGACACCAACGTGCTGGGCGTGCTGCGCGTGTGCAAGGCGGTGCTGCCGCACATGCGTGAGCGGCGCTCGGGCCTCATCATCAACATCGGCTCGCTGGGCGGCGTGGTGGGGCTGCCGTTCCAGGGGCTCTACAGCGCCAGCAAGTTCGCGCTGGAGGGGCTGACGGAGAGCCTGCGCCAGGAGGTGGAGGCGTTCGGCATCCAGGCCTCGCTGGTGGAGCCCGGTGACGTGCGCACGCGGCTGACGGACAACCGCGTCCGCGCCGAGGGCTCGCGTGACGGGTCCGCGTACCGCGAGCCCTTCGAGAAGGTGCTGGCCATCATCCAGAAGGAGGAGCGCGAGGGCGTGCCCGCGGAAGCGGTGGCGCGCAAGGTGCTCGAGGTGATGGAGGCCAGGGAGCCCGACGTGAGGTACTCGGTGGGGAAGCTCTCCCAGCGCGCCGCGGTGGTGGCGAAGACGCTGCTGCCCGCGAGGACCTTCGAGGGCCTCCTGATGTCCATGTTCGGCCTGAAGCGCCGCTGAGCACGGTGCGACGTCGTCAGAACTGACCACCCATGGCGAGGCCCGCGCCGTTGCGACCCATCAGCGTGGGCGTCACCGCCACCGGAGGCAGGCGGCGGGCATCGAAGTTGCGCGTCAGGTAGGCCGTCAGCGCCAGGCCGCCCATGACGCCGATGCCCGTGCCGATGAGGATGGGGTCCTCGTCGTTGTTGCCCGTGAGCAGCAACATGGAGCTCGCGCCCATCAACCCGCCGATGATGCCGCCCGCGTCGATGATGAGCATGCGGCCCCGGCTCACCGGCAGGTTCCGCGACAGCAGCGAGAAGGCGATGATGCCCGCGGACGCCGACGCCATCTGCGCGCCGAACAGCGTCTCCGTGCTCTCTCCGTCGACGGTCCCCAGGAACAGCGTCGTCAGCACGCCGGCCCACAGGCCACCCGAATTCGCCATCGACACCTGCCCCGCGGTGGGCTTCAGGGTGGTGGCGAGCACGATGCCGATGCCGGTGAAGGCCGCGCCGCCCAGCGCCACCGAGCCGAACGCCTCGTCCTCCTCCAGGTCGAGCGCGATGAGCGAGGCGACACCGAAATAGAGCCCCCACATCGTGCCGGAGTTGATGACCGAGGCCTGCCCCGGGGTGACTCCGTCCTGGACCAGCAGCAGCGTGCTGAGCGTGCCCAGGCCCGCGCCGAGCAGCGCGGAGGCCGGATAGGCCCGGTCCGCGCACTCCGCGATGGCACACAGCAGCAGCCCCTGGACCGCGCCATGCATCGTCTGAATCACCGTGAGCGAGGCCGCCGCGCCTCGTGTCGGGCGCTCCGTGTTCTCGAACACCGCGGCCTGCGCCAGCTTCGCGCCGGGCTTGAGCCGCGCGCGGGCCAGCCGCTCCAGCTCGGGCGCATGCGAGTGCTGCGGACACAACTCCAGGACCTGGCGGAAGCGCTCCGCGGCCTGCTCGTCGTCGCCCTTGCTGAGCGCGTCGAAGCCTTCCTTGTAGAGCGTCTCCGACTCGGGAGGACACGCCTCCGGCGTGGCCATCAGCGGCGGCGCCGTGAGCGTGTCCGACGAGCGGACAGGGGCTTCGTCGTGGGAGGGTGAGACCTGGGCAGCACCGAGAGCGACGAGCAGGAAGGTGGCGAGCGTCATGTGCACCCACCACTTTACGCGACGACCCCGGCCCGTCCACGAGGGGAGGGGCCGAGGTCGCCGATGACTTGCAGCGTCGAGCCAGACGACCCGGGGTCAGCGCGTGGCGAGCGTGTCCACGTGCTGACGCAGCTCGACGTCATTGCCCAGCCGGGCGGCGAGTCCGGACAGGGGCTTCGCGGCCTGCTCGATGCGGCCGCGGGTGCGGGGCCCCGCCGCCACGAGCCAGGCCACGCCCAGCGCCAGCTCGGCCACCTCGGGCGCGCCGGTGAGCTGGCTGGCGAGGTTGAGCAGCGCCTCCACCGCCTTCTTCACCTGGGCGCCGTGCAGCGCGTGGCCGCTGGTGATGCCCTCGCGCAAGAGCTCCAGCAGGGCGAGCGCCGTGCCGCGGGCCTGCCGCACGGGCTCGGGACCCGTGCCGGTGCCATCCCAGAGGCCGTTGGCCAGCTGGCGGCCCAGCAGCGCCTCCACGCCGCCCTCCTCGCGCTCCTCGGCCATGGGGGCCAGGTCGCGCGACTCGCGCATCACCGCGTCCTCCGCCAGCGAGTCGTCGTACGAGTCCATGGGCGCCATCTCCGCGCGCTCCATCTCCTTCGCCTGCTTGCGGGACTTCTTCATCCCGCCTCCGCCGAAGATGCCGCCGAGCAGTCCGCCCGCGCTCTTCGCCATCTCGCCGACGGCGCTGCCTCTGGGCATCATGGGGGACGCAGGCGGAGGCGCCATGGGCGCCGCGGCGGCGGGCGCGGGGATGCGCATGGGCGGGGGCGGAGACGGAATCTGCGCCGAGCCTCCACGGCTGCGCGCCCCGGGGCGCTGCACGACGTTGCCACCCCCCTCGGCGGCCTCCTCCTGCTTGTCCTTGCCGAACATGGCCCAGCCCGCGGGCGCGTTCACCGGGACGACGCGCGTCTCCGGCTGGCCCGAGGCGCGGCGGTCGCCCGTGCGCTCCTCGACGACGACGAAGGACGTGTAGCGCGTGACGATTTGATGGGCGACGGCGAGCTCGATGATGCGCTTCTTCATCGACTCGGCGCGCCGGCCGATGAGGCCCGTGGACTCCCAGCCCTTGATGCGCTCGGCGGCCCACAGCTTCTCCACCGCGGGGCGGTCCGACTCGGCGGGGAAGCTCACGCTCACGTTGAGCGCGAAGGGCTCCTTGCCCGAGCGTCCACGCAAGGTCAGCTTGCCCGAGCCCGGCGTGGTGTAGCGGCCGAGCAGCGTCCAGGGCACGCCGTCCACCATCGTCGGCAGCTCCGCGGGCGCCAGCTCCGTGCCCTCCACGCCCTCGAACGTCGCCTGCAGCTCGGTGACGCGGGGGGCGAGCGCGCGGGCGAACTGGGCCACGACCTTGTCGTCGATGCGCTCGCCGGGGTGGATGAACTCCACGTCGCCGCCCGTCTGGCGGGCCAGGTCGCGCAGCAGCGCGTCGCTCACGTTGGTGCCGATGCCGAACGAGTACACGCGCGCCGTCTTGCGCTCGGCGAGCACGGCGCGGAGGATTTCGTCCTCGTTGCCCACCTGGCCGTCGGTGAGCAGCACGAGCACGCCATCCGGCGCGGTGCGCGCGGCGGCCTGCATGGGCCCGAGCAGCTCGGTGCCACCGTCGGCTTGCAGCGCGGCCACCCACCGGTCCGCGTCCTCCAGCATGCGCTGGGTGAAGGGCACGGGCTGCGGCTGGAAGGAGCGGAAGCTGCTCTCGAAGGCGATGACGTTGAAGCGGTCACCCTCGCGCAGGTGGCGCAGGCACAGCCGCAGCGCGGCCTGGGCCTGGGGCAGGCTGTCGCCGTCCATGGAGCCGGAGACGTCCACCAGGAAGATGACCTCCTGCTTGGGCGGCGTGGACGCCATCGCGAGCAGGTCGGGCACCACGGTGAGCGCGAAGGTGCCGGGGTTGTCACCCTTGCGGTGGGTGACGAGCGGCACGAAGACGGCGCTGGTGTCGGGGCTGCGCAGGGTGAGGACCAGGTCGCGGTCCAGGGCCACCTCGCCGCGCGCGAAGCTCACGCGGCCCCGGGTTCTGCTCTCGCGGGTGAAGGTGATGGCGTGCGAGGGGCTCTCGACGACGACCTCGCGGCCCAGGTCGACGAGCAGGTCCAGGCGCAGGCCGTACTGCACCTGGCCGATGGGAGGGCTGATGCGGTCCGCGTCGGGGACGCGGGCGGTGGGCTCGGCGGCGCCGTGGCCGGTGCGGTCGCCGGAGGGTGCGCCGGGGATGTAGCGCGGGGCGACGAGCGTGGGCAGCATCCAGCGCACGCTGCCCTCCTCGGCGGTGACGGCCTGGAGGAACTCCACCTCGATGACGGTCTCCTCGCCGGGCAGCAGGTTGCCCACCTGGGCGGTGAAGACGTTGGAGCGCTCCTCGTCGAGCAGCGCCGCGCCGTGACCGGCGGTGACGGCGTCGTCGTAGGTGCGGAAGGCCTCCTCGCGCTCCTTGACGACGCCGTCGATGCGGCGGCCCGCGCACGTCATGGAGAAGGCGGACAGGGTGCCATCGGAAGGAAGGGGGAAGGTGTAGACGGCCTCGACGGGGCGCTTCTCGTCGTTGAGGTAGCGCTGGCGCACGCGCACGCGCGCATGACCGCCGAGCAACTCACCGGTGACTTCGACGCCCTGCAGCGGCACCTGCTTGCCTTCGCGCGTGAACAGCCCAGCTTGCTCCTTCGTCATGGCTTCTCCTTGTCCTGGAACTCTTCGATGAGGGCGCGCACCCGCTCGGCGAGCGCGCGAGTCTTGGCTTCCGCTGAATCCGACACGTGCAGCTCCAGCCCGGGAGCCAGCTCCCACCGCTGGTAATTCGACGCTCCGTTGGGACGCCGGACGGGCGGCGCCGGTGCCACGTTTTGTGGCTCAGGCGAGGTCGCCGGCCCGTACGTGGGCGGCGTGGGGGTGGGGTCCGACTCGGCGAGCTTTCGCAGCTCGTCGGGCGTCAGCCGGAGCAGCTCCGCCTGGATGGCGTCCAGGGGGAGGAACCGTGCCTGGAGGACCCGGATGGCCTTGAGCCGGATGAGGTGCTCCTCGCCATACACGGTGTCCGGTCCCTTGAAGGGAGGCGCGGGGAGCAGGCCCCGCTGGACGTAGTAGCGCACCGTGCGGGGCGAGACGCCCGCTTCCTCGGCCAGCTCCGCCAGCTTCCACTCGCTCTGTGTCTTCCGCGTGTTCACGACACGAACAGTAGGACTCGACATGCGTGCTGTCAAGTCGACAGTGTCGAATTGTCGCGAGGGGAGTGTCGAGATGTAGGGCGGGTTGGTGTCGGATTGGACAGTGCTGGTGTCGAGATGGGCGGATGGGTTGCGTGGGGTGGGGAGGGGTGGAACAGAGGGGGGATGAACGGTGCGGAAGGGTTGGACGTCTCGTCGATACGGTTGATTGGGACGGCGGTGACGCCGGCGGTGATGGTGTCGGCGTGCGGCATCGTGGCGACGGGGTTGGACAATCAGATTGCGCGGATGACGACGCGGATGCGGGAGATGTTGCGGGAGGTGCGGCTGTTGCCGGAGGGGCACTCGCGGCGGGAGGTGTTGCGGCAGGAGGTGGACATCCTGGACCGGCGGCACGCGATCCTGGCGAGGGCCATCGCGCTCACGTACACGGCGCTGTTGTCGTTCGTGGTGACGTCGCTCTTGTACCTGACGAAGCGTCAGCTCGACATCCCGGAGCCGTTGCCGGTGGTGGCGTTCGCGTTGGGCGTGTTGCTCCTGGGCGCGGTGGCGGTGCTGGCGCTGGCTTCATTGAGACTGAGCCGGCTGGCCATCCAACTGGAGCGCGAGGAGCTCTTCGGGAGCAAGCGCGGGCCGCGGTCGAGTTAGGTGAGTCCGCCCGCGGGAGGGCTCTCCTCATCGTCATCGAGCCCATGGCGTGAGTCGTCACGCGAGCCGAAGCCGCTCCGGGCCGCCGCGGCGCCGACGGCGCGCAGGATGTCGAGCGGGATGGGCAGGATGGTGTGGTTTCCGCCCGTCGTGATCTCCACCAGCGTCTGGAGATAACGAAGCTGGAGCGTGGCCGGGTTGCGGCTGAGCACGTCCGCCGCCATGGAGAGCTTCTCCGCGGCCTGATGCTCGCCCTCGGCGGCGATGATCTTCGCGCGGCGCTCGCGCTCCGCCTCGGCCTGTCGAGCGATGGCCCGCTGCATCTCCAGCGGCAGGTCGATGTGCTTCACCTCCACGTTGGAGACCTTGATGCCCCACGGGTCCGTGTGCGAGTCGAGCACCTGCTGGATTTCGCGGTTGATGCGCTCGCGCTCCGTGAGCAACTGGTCCAGCTCCACCTGCCCCAGGATCGCGCGCAGCGTGGTCTGCGCGAGCTGACTGGTGGCGTAGAGATAGTCCTCCACCTGGAGCACGGCCTTGTCCGCCTGGATGACGCGGAAGTAGACGACGGCGTTGACCTTCACGCTCACGTTGTCCCGCGTGATGACGTCCTGTGGCGGCACGTCCCGAGCCACGGTGCGCAGGTCGATGATGACCATGCGCTCCACGAAGGGGATGAGCCAGCGGAAGCCCGCGCGCTTCAGTCCCACGTAGCGTCCCAGCCGGAACACCACGCCGTTCTGGTACTCGGTGACGATGCGCACGCCGGAGAGGAACAGCAGGAAGACGGCGCCCAGGGGGATGAGGAACCCGAGCAGTCCGAATACGTCGGTCATGGCTTCACCTCGTCGACGAAGAGGGTGAGCCCGTCCACACGACGGACCACCACGTGGGTGCCCTGGCGGAGGGGCTTGGGAGAGGTGGCGCGCCAGCGCTCACCGTGGACGAAGACCTCGCCGTTCTCGGGCGAAGTGGGCGAGAGCGTGGTGCCCTCCTCGCCGACGAGCCCCGCGTCACCGCCGAGCTGCGGCAACTTGCGCGTCTGCGCGCCGCGCCACGCGATGTAGGCCGTGGCCCCCGCGAGCACCAGCGTGGTGGGAATCAACCAGGCCCACGTCACGCGGAAGGACGGGTCCACGAACCAGCCCGGGTCGAACCGGTCCACGAGGAACAGTCCACCCAATCCCAACAACACCACGCCCGAGGCCCCGAGCAGCCCACTGGTGACGAACAGCTCCGCGACGATGAGCGCCACGCCGAGCAGCAACAGCAGCAGCGCCCCCGTGCGAACCGGCAGCGCGGAGGACGCCATCAACGCGAGCACCAACGCCACCGCGCCGAGGAGCCCCGGAGCGATGCCGCCTGGATGCGTCAGCTCGACGACGAGCCCGAGCGCGGCCATGAGGAACAACAGGTAGACGAGCGAGGGATGCGCGAGTGCATGGACCAGCCGCTGCGACAAACCGGGCGTCAGCTCCACGAACCGCGCATCGCGGGTGTCCAGGCGCACGGTGTCCCCGCTGGCCACCTGGACCGCGCGTCCATGCACCTGGTCGAGGAACTCTTCCTCACTGGAGGACAGGTACTCCACCACGCGCAGCTCACGGGCCTGGTCCGCGCTGACGGCGACGCTGTCGCGCACGGCGGAGGCGGCCCAGGAGGCATTGCGCCCGCGCTGCTTCGCGATGCTCTCCGCGAAGGCGACGGTGTCGTTCTCCACCTTCCGCGCGAGCTGCGAGCCTCCCGCCGCCTCCGGGGCCTCGCCGGTGAGTCCCACCACGGGATATGCGGCGCCGATTCGGGTGCCCGGAGCCATGGAGGCCACATTCGAGGCGAGGGTGATGAACACACCTGCGCTGCCCGCATGCGCACCAGAAGGGCCCACCCAGACGAGCACGGGCACGGACGAGCCCAGGAAGGCGCGCACGACGGCGTGCGTGGCCTCCAGCGAGCCACCCGGCGTATCCAATCGGACCAGCAGCGCCGAGTGCCCACCCAGCTCCGCGCGTCGCACGCAGTCGACCAGATAGGCGCCCGAGCCCGAGTCGACCACGCCATCCAGCTCACAGCGAGCCACCGTGTCGTGAGGAACCTCTGTCGGCGGTGTCGCCGCGAGCAACCCCAGTGACAGTGACAGCAGGAGCCCCATCGCTCCGAGTCGCCGCGTGTGCTGGAGTGTCGAGGCTCCCATGGAACGAGAGGGCCACACGTCACACCTCCTGGAGCTGGAGCGAGCCGTGGAGGGTGACCCGCGGGGCGTCGAGCCGTCCCGGACAGACGTTGCTGCGCCGCCGCCAATCCGCCTCGGAGCCGGTGCTGTTGCCGCACGACCTCGGCCTCCACGCGGCTTCGACGCACCGGTCGAGGTCGCGCGACCTCCGAAGGAGGAAGTTGCCGAGGCGCAGGGCGGACACTCCATCACCGTGGAAACCCTCCCAGTCAGTCTCGAGGCAATGGACGGAGCCGCGTGACTCCAGGGCGCGCAGGATGGCCGCGACGTAGCTGTCACCAAGCACTCCGCTCAGCGGCTCAGCGCGGCCTCCACGCAGGAGCGCGGCGCGGCGCGGAAGCACGTCGAGCGCGACGCCACGATGAATGGCGGGTGCTCGCTTGCCGGCATCGACGACATCCCGCATGGCCGTGAAGCTCCCAGGGGTGAGGCCCTCCCGACACAACGGTGCTCATGGCCGACGGCCTCTTCCTCCAGGGCGCTCCGCATGTCCGGTATCCGGCATCGTGAGCGGGCGCCCCCCTGCCAGGCCGCTCAACGGCTGGTGGGACCCGGCGTCATGCCCAGATTGGGTTCAGGAGGTTCGCGCGGCATGGGCCGCCACAGGCAGTCCCATCATCTTGGACGAGGAGGATTCATGCGCCGTGTCGTTCTCATCGCAGCCCTGGGCTTGGGTGCCACCGCAGCGTTCGCCTGTAAGACCACGCAGCCGCCCGGGACTGAGACGCAGGCGCCGATACAGGGACCCGATCAGGTGAGAGAGCCTGTGCAGACGGTGCCGAACGAACCGCCAGGTCCCGCCACGCCCATGCCCGCCGAGGCGGACGCGGGCACGACGCAGACGCCGTAGCGGCGAGCGCATGGCGGACCCTCGTCTTACGCAGCCATCATGATTCGAGCGGCACGGATGCCTCCGTAGGGACGTCCGTGCCGAGCCATCTGGATGCGGCCCGTGACAGCACGCCGAGGCTCGCGCACAGTGCGCGGGCACAGGCAAGCACCCACGGAGGCGCACGGTGGCGACCACGGTCTATCTGGCGGAGCGAATCTGGACACTGGATGCCGAGCATCCCCGGGTCCGAGCCCTGGCCGTGCGCGATGGCCGCGTGCTGGCAGTGGGCTCACCGGACGACGTGCGAGCCGCGGCTCCTGGCGCGCGAGAGGTGGACCTGGGTGACGCCACGGTGGTCCCCGGTCTGGTGGATGCGCACGCGCACATCCACGGGCTGGGCCGGAGCCTCACCACGGTGCGCCTGGAGAAGGCGCCCTCGGTGGACGAGGTGGTGCGTCGCCTGGCGCAGGCGCCTGCCTCCAGCTTCCAGGGGGACTGGTTGCTGGGACGTGGATGGGACCAGAACGAGTGGCCCGGCGGAGCCTTCCCAGGGCGCGAAGCGCTCGACGCACGCTTCCCGTCGACGCCGGTGTTCCTCACGCGAGTGGACCACCACGCGGCGTGGGTGAACGGTGAGGCGCTCCGACGCGCTGGCATCACCCGAGACACCCAGGACCCGGAGGGCGGCCGCATCTTGAGGGATGCGCGGGGAGAGCCCACGGGAGTGCTCGTGGACAACGCGATGGACGTGGTCGCCGCGGCGATGCCTCCGCCCACGAAGGACCAGCTCGAGACGCGACTGCGCGCGGCGCTGGAGCGCTGTGCCCGGGTGGGCCTGACAGGCATTCACGACGCGGGCATGGACCTGGAGGCCTTCCGCGTCCTCCAGCAATGGGACGCACAGGGCACGCTGCCCCTGCGAGTCTACGCGATGGCGGCAGGGCAGGGCGACGAGCGGCACGCGTACCTGGAGCAGGGTCCCTGGCAGGGGCGGATGCTGACGATGCGCGCGGTGAAGTTCCTCGCGGATGGCGCGTTGGGGAGCCGAGGCGCCGCGCTCCACGAGGACTACAGCGACGAGCCCGGCCAGCGCGGGCTGTTGTTGATGTCCCCCGAGGAACTGGAGGCGAGGACGCGCGCGTTCATGGCGAGGGGCTTCCAGGTCTGCATCCACGCCATTGGAGACCGTGCCAATACCTTGGTCGTGGACGTGCTGCTGCGAGCCTCCGAGGCGACGGGGACTCAGGCACTGCGACACCGTGTCGAGCACGCGCAGATACTTCGACGCGAGGACATCACGCGCCTGGGCGCGGCGAAGCTCGTGGCGAGCGTGCAGCCCACCCACGCGACCAGTGACATGCCCTGGGCGGAGGCGAGGCTGGGCCGCGAGCGGCTGCGCGGCGCCTACGCGTGGCGCAGCCTGAAGGATGCGGGAGCGAACCTCGCGCTGGGCAGCGACTTCCCCATCGAGAACCCGGACGTGCTGGCGGGCCTGTACGCGGCGCGCACTCGGCAGGACGCCACGGGCAGGCCCGAGGGCGGCTGGAGGTCGGAAGAAGTCCTGACCGGACAGGAGGCCCTGGAGGGCTTCACGCTCGGCCCCGCGTGGGCGTCGTTCGAGGAGGCACGGCGCGGACGACTGGTGACAGGGCAGGACGCGGACTTTGTGGCCCTGTCCGTGGACCCGGTGGAGGGCGCCGCGAGGGGCCTGGTGGACGCGCGAGTCCTCGCGACGGTGGTGGCGGGCGTGGAGGTGTTCCGCGAGTCGCCGTGACTGCCGCTCACACGCTGAAGATCTGCGAGCGCGCCGCCTCGGCGATGGCGACGACGGCGGGGTGGCGCAGGCGTCGCTCGACGGTGATGGCGTAGAAGCAGGTCTCGATTTCGTCGGTGCGCCCGATGACGGAGCAGTTGAAGGCGCGCTCCATCTGCGACTCGATGACGGAGGGCATGGCGAACACGCCGTGCCCGCTCTGCCCGAAGGCCTGGAGCAGCGCGCTGTCGTCGAAGTCGCCGGCGATGAGCGGGCGCAGGTTCTGTCGCTCGAACCAGAGGTCCAGCGAGCGGCGCACGGAGGACTCGTCCGAGGGGAGCAGCACGGGCGCTCCGTCGAGCGAGCGGGGGAAGTCCTTCTTCAGGTGGCGCAGGTTGTTGGCCGCGAAGAAGGACACGCCGCACTTGCCCAGCAAGTGATTGAAGGAGCGGACGCTGACCGGCTCGGAGCTGGGGGCATCGGCGAGCACCACGTCCAGCTCATGCAGCGCCAGGGAGGCGAGCAGCTGGGGCAGCGGGCCCTCGCGGCAGATGATGCGCAAGGAGGGTCCCGCCTCGAGCGCGGGCTTGAGGAGCTGCTCGGCCACCAGCTTCGGGATGACGTCGAGGATGCCCACGTTGAGCCGCAGCTGCTGACCCGGGGGGAGGCCCGCGACCACGTTCTTCAGCTCGTTGCCCAGGCGGAAGATTTCGTCCGCGTACCGCATGACGGTGCGGCCCACGTCGGTGAGGACCAGCTTGCGGCCCTGGCGCTCGAAGAGCTTGTGGCCCAGCGACTCCTCCAGCAGCTTGAGCTGGCTGCTGATGGTCGGCTGGGCGAGGTGCAATTCCTCGCCCGCCTTGGCGATGCTGCCCGCCCGCGCAACCGTCCAGAAATACAGGAGATGGTGGTAGTTGAGCCAGCTCATGGGCTTAGAAATAACCTATGGATTCAGTTCAAACTACCTAATTTTTTTAAGGATGGCGGTGACTTATCTCTTGGGGCGTTCGCGGCGATTGGTTCGCCGCGAATGACCCGGAGGAGGTCCATGGAAGCCATCAAGGTGAGCGAGTTCTGCGAGTCCCCTGAGCTTGAGGTGTCGGGCGCGGTGGTCGAGGCGCGGGTACGAGAGCACCTGAATCTGGTGGAGCGGTTGGCATGGAAGTACCGCTGGACGGGGCTGCCGCAGGACGAGCTGGTGGCGGAGGGCAACGTCGGGTTGATGGAGGCGGCGGGGCGGTTCGAGGAGCGGGGGGTTCCGTTCGGGGCGTACGCGAGTCAGTGGATCCGGGCGCGCATCCGGGCGTACGTGGGGCGCAACTGGAGCATGGCGGGTGGGCGGGCGCCCTGGGTGGTGTTCCAGCTGCGGCGGGAGCGGGCGCGGCTGGAGGCCCGGTGGGGGGAGGGGCATCCGGAGGTGGTGCGGCGGCTGGCGGACGCGCTGGGCAAGAAGGAGGAGGACGTGGCCCGGGCGGCGGAGTCGCTGACGCGCGATTTGTCGCTGGACGCGCCGGTGACGCAGGACGGGGACGTGACGCGGCTGGAGGTGTTGGAGGGGGACTTCGAGTCGCAGGAGGACTCGGTGGACCGGGCGCAGTGGGCGGCGAGGCTGCGGGCGAGCGTGGAGGCGGCCTGGCCGGAGCTGGACGCGCGGGAGCGGGCGTTGGTGGAGGAGCGGATGATGGTGGAGGAGGGGGTGAGCGCGGAGTTCCTGGCCCAGCGCTTCGGGGTGACGGCGGTGCGCATCCGGCAGATCGAGCAGGGGCTGAGGGCGAAGCTGAAGAAGAGGCTCACGGCCAGTCTGACGACCTGGGACGCGGAGGCGATGCCGCGGGCGGCGTGACGTGGAGGTGAAGGGCCGTCAAATGGGTGCTTGACGGCCTGGGGACGGGCTCGATATGAGAGCGCGGCTTCTCGCGGTGACCCGTACGCCCAGGTAGCTCAGTCGGTAGAGCAGGGGACTGAAAATCCCCGTGTCGGTGGTTCGATTCCGCCCCTGGGCACACGTTGAAGACTTCAGGGCCCTGGACCTCTCTGGTTCAGGGCCCTTTGTTTTTCCGGCGGGTGTGCGGATTGAGCAGGGGCGGGCCGCAGGAGAGGGCGCCACCCTTCACCTGGTTCTCCAGGCTCAGGGCGGAGGCGCCGTCCGGGACCTGAACGAACCGGTAGCCGAGGTGCGCGTGGATGAACGCCTGGGTCCGCTCATCCAGTGACAGGACTCCGCTCGAGACTTGCTGGATGTCCTCGGGTGACAAGGTGGGGAGCACCAGCCGGTCGCAAACATAGACACAGAACTTGTCTCCGCTGCGCCGTCCGCTGGCGTGGCTCCTGAGTCGGTCCGCCAGTCCCCTGGGTTTGGTGGAGGAGGGCTCTTCCACGAGCGGACCTCTGCCTGCCATTCCCACGTAGACGAGCTGCTGGTCTCTCCAGATGGAGTACACGCCCGCGGCGATGCTCGGCAGGGTGCGGTGGGGCCAGCCGGAGAACGCGAACAGCGGCCCGTGCTCGAGATGATGGAGTGCGGCCGTCCAGTCGGGTCCCTGGAAGCGTGGGCTCGTCATGATGTGTGCAGGCTATCCCGCGCGGCGTGGTGGGCCCATCGTCGAGCGAGGTGACGGCGAGCAGACGACCTCGTGCGAAGCCGGGTGCACAGGACGCCTGGGGCAGGGTAGAGAGAGGGCTCGGAGGAGTGACTCGAGATGGACGCGAACGCAGTGGCGGAGCTGGAGAAGGCGGGCGTGAAGGCGGATGCGCCGGACCGGCTGTTTGTCGCCGTGGAGTGGGACGCCGACAAGAAGCACGTGGTCCCCGTGGGCCCCCGCGCCCTGGTGCGTGATGGCGAGAAGCTCGCGCACGTCACCCTCCAGCCCATCTCCAAGCTGTGGACCGGTGACAAGGTTCCCCCCGACTTCACCAAGACTCCGCCCTCCGAGTACCACCCGTTCTTCATGCTCCTCGAGGCCACGGCCGCCGGCTACTGCCGCGCCGTGCGCAACACGGAGACGGACCAGGAGTTCGAGCGGCTCTATCGCCACCTCGCGCGCCGCCCGGATGGCACGGACCGCAACCCCCTGTTCTCGTACCTGCAGGGCGCCGCGCGCCTCTACATGTCCCTGCGCGACGTGAGCAAGGCCGAGTTCGAGGCCGTCGTCCTCCGCCTGCACCAGTCCGCCAGGCACCACCAGACGCACGTCGGAAGCATCAACTACTTCCAGGACGTGCTGCGCGGTGTGCTCGGCGCCTGAGCGCGTCATCCTCCCCGCTCGGTAGGCCCCCCGCCCGAAAACGGAATATCGTGCCCCGCCGCCCGTTCCCGGGCGTCTTCCTCCACCTCAGGAGCACGGATGTTCCGTCAGTCCCTCCTCTGGACGTCGTGCCTGGCGCTGCTGGCGGCTCCTGTCGCCGGCGCCCAGACACAGGCCAAGGCCCCCAAGCCCGCCGCCGCGTCCTCCCAGAAGCTCGGCGCCAACGTCGAGACGCGCACCTTCAAGAACGGCCTCAAGGTCATCGTCTGGCCGGACCATGACATCCCCAACGTCGCCCTCTTCAACTGGTTCCGCGTCGGCAGCCGCAACGAGTACCCCGGCATCACCGGCCTGTCCCACTTCTTCGAACACATGATGTTCAACGGCGCCAAGAAGTTCGGCCCCGGTGAGTTCGACCGCGTCATGGAGGCCAACGGCGGCTCCAACAACGCCTTCACCTCCGAAGACGTCACCGTCTACCAGGACTGGTTCCCCCGCTCCGCCCTCGACATCATCTTCCAGCTCGAGGCCGACCGGCTCCAACACCTGTCCTTCGACCCCAAGGTCATCGAGTCCGAGCGCGGCGTCGTCTACTCGGAGCGCCGCTCCAGCGTGGACAACAACAACATGGGCGCCCTCGCCGAACAGGTCCAGGCCACCGCCTTCGTCGCCCACCCCTACCAGTTCCCCGTCATCGGCTGGCCGTCCGACATCGAGTCGTGGCGCATCGAAGACCTCCAGCGCTACTTCAAGACCTACTACGCCCCCAACAACGGCACCCTCATCATCACCGGCGCCGTCACCCCCGCCGAAATCTTCACCCTCGTCGAGAAGTACCTCGAGCCCATCCCCTCGCAGCCCGCCCCCGAGCCCGTCCGCACCCAGGAGCCCGAACAACAAGGCGAGCGCCGCGTCGTCGTGAAGAAGGTCTCCCAGTCGCCGCTGCTCCAGCTCGCCTACCACGGCATCGCCGGCAACGACGCGGACGCCGAGGCCCTCACCCTGCTGCTCAACATCCTCGGAGACGGTGACTCGTCCCGGCTCCACCGCCGCCTCGTGGAGGAGGAGCGCGTCGCCATCCGCGCCGGCACCATGTACTCGCCCGGCTTCGACCCCGGCCTCGTCTGGCTCACCGCGGACCTGCCCGCCGGCGGCGACCTCGCCCGCGCCGAGGCCCTCCTCACCGAGGAGGTCACCCGCGTCGCCAAGGACGGCGTCACCGAGGCCGAGCTGCGCAAGGCGCGCAACATCACCCTCGCCAACCACTGGCGCTCGCTGGAGACCATCAGCGGCCGCGCATACACGCTCGGCGCCTCCGAGGTCTTCCGCGGCGACTACCGCAAGGTCTTCGACGCCCCCGCCCGCTACGAGCGCGTCACCCGCGAGCACGTCCGCAAGGTCGCCGCCCGCATCTTCGTCACCCAGCGCCGCACCGTCGGCTGGCTCGTCCCCACCGACGCCGTCGAAGTCGCCACCCCCGCCGCTCGCAAGGACGCCACGCGATGATCGCCCCCCTCACCTGGAAGACGGTCCTCGCCGCCGTCCTGCTCTCCTCGGGCACCGCCGCCGCCCAGGGCGCCGCGCCGTCCAAGCCCACCCCGACCGCCGCGCCCGCCGCCGCCCAGGGCGTGAAGCTGCCCAAGCCCACCACCGTCACGCTCAAGAACGGCGCGAAGCTGCTCCTCGTCGAGCGCAAGGAGGTGCCCCTCATCGCCTTCAGCGCGTGGCTGCGCGGCGGCGCGCTCGCCGACCCGTCCGGCAAGGAGGGCCTGGCCGCCCTCACCGCGGAGCTGCTCCAGAAGGGCGCCGGCGCCCGCGATGCCCGCCAGTTCGCCGAGGCGGTGGACGGCGTCGGCGCGATGCTCGACACCCGCGCCGACCTGGAGAACCTGGTCGTCAACGGCCAGTTCATGTCTCGCGACAGCGCGCTGATGGTGGAGCTGCTCGCGGACCTGCTCACCCGCCCGCGCTTCGCCCAGGACGAGCTGGAGAAGACGCGCGATCGCATGGCCTCCGAAATCACCGCCGCCAAGGACGGTGACCCGCGCGGCCTCATCAACACCTACTTCGAGGCGTACCAGTTCTCAGGCCACCCCTACGGCACCCCCGTGGGCGGCACCGAGGCCTCGCTGCCCACGCTCAGCCGCGAGGACGTGCTCGCCTACGCCAAGAACCAGCTCGGCGGTGACAGGCTCATCCTCTCCATCGTCGGTGACTTCGACAGCAAGGCGCTCGCGGCGAAGCTGGAGGCCGCGCTCGGTGGTTGGGCCAAGGCGGCGAGCCCCGCGCCCCAGGTGCCCGCCACCACCGTCTCCCAGGGCCGCCGCGTCCTGCTCGTCGACAAGCCCGACGCCACGCAGACCTACTTCACCATCGGCAACACGGGCATCGCGCGCAACGACGCGGACCGCGTCACCGCCAACCTGGTGGAGACGGTGCTCGGCGGACGCTTCACCTCGCTGCTCAACACCGAGCTGCGCGTGAAGTCCGGCCTCACCTACGGCGCCCGCGCCTACTTCGCTCCGAGCGCCCACCCGGGCACCTTCGCCATCTTCTCCTTCACCCAGACGGAGAAGACGGACAAGGCCATCGACATGGCGCTGGAGGTGTACAGCCGCTACCGCAAGACGGGCATGGATGACGCCATGCTCGCGTCCGCCAAGTCCTACGTGCTGGGCCAGTTCCCGCCCCGGCTGGAGACGGGCGGCCAGGTGGCCAACAAGCTGTCGGAGCTGGCCTTCTACAACCTGGACGCGAGCGACGTGGATGGCTTCGCCACCGCCGTGTCCGCCGCCACCCGCGAGTCCGTGGGCGCCGTCCTCCAGCGCACGCTGCCCGCGCCGGAGAACCTGACCTTCGTCTTCATCGGCAAGGCCTCCGCCATCCGGGAGATGGCCCGCAAGTACGGCCCCGTCACGGAGATGAAGATCTCCGACAAGCGCTTCGCCCCGGCGGCCGCGCCCGCCAAGCGCTGAATCCCAGGCGGTCCCATCGCGCCCTCCGGGTCCGCCGACACCACGTCGGCGCCGGGGGGCGCGGTGCGTTCGGTCCATGGACAGACATCCTTGCGAGGAAATGGCCCGCAACACCTGACGGGCCTGGATTGCGCAAACCTCGCACGGATGCTTGCTGGATGTGATTCATCGCGAGCGCCCCCTGGGCCGTCTGGAGGGCCTCGGCTAGCGTGCCGGGGCTTTCTTCCGAAGGGGGCTCTCATGAAATCGCCGCGATGGTCTTTCCTGCTGGGCGCGACGTGCGTCGCGTGGCTGGCGGGATGTGGAAGTGGTGCGCCCGAGTCGAGCGGACTCGGCGCCGGGCTGGCTTCCGTCGATACGGACACGGACTCGACCGGGGATGGGACGTGGATGGGGGAGCCCATCGCCGAGGGCTGCGAGCCGGATGGCGGCGTGCCCACGGATGGCGGCGTGCCCTCCGTCGACGGGGGCGTGCCCTCGGCTGACGCGGGAGTGCCCTGGGGGTTGGTGTGGGTGAAGAGCACCACCCGTTTCCACACCTCCGTGGGCGTCGCCCAGCAAGAGGAGGACCTGTCCGCCAATCCTCCCGAAATCCTCGTGCCCACCGGCTCGACGTTCGAGCTGCACCTGGGCTCGGCACACCCGGAGGGTGGCTGGCTGTTCACCGGTATCCGCCAGGGGGCGTACTACCTGCGCAGGGGGTCCACCTCCCTCATCACGAGCGCGAGATACGTGGACGTCGGTCGCAACCGCCTGGGCCGCTCCGACGCGCAATACGTGGACGTGGCCTCCTCGCCGCTCCAGGTCAACCTGCTGAACCTGGCGCCGTGGCAGAACTGGGAGAGCGGCACGCAGCCCGGCTCCAGCCTCCAGCTCACCTCGTCGCAGGTGGACCTGTACTCCACCGCGAGCGTCTTCGACTTCATCCCGGATGGCGCGACGTCCATCGTCACGTCCAACGCCGTGATGGACTCGGGCCTGGGCAACCTTCCGGTCTTCGAGGCGGACAAGGGAGACCGGCTCTACGTCAACCAGCTCAGCGAGTTCAGCGCGGGCTCCCTCCCGGATGGACGCCCGCTGGGCTACACCGCCGTGGAGCGCTCCGCGCAGGTGGGAGCCTTTGACTTCCTGCCGGATGGCTTCACGCCCATGCCTGTCACCGGGCTGCTCCAGCCGGCGCGGATGCGGGAGTTCCCCATCGAGTGGCGGCTGCCTGACTTCGCGCGCTTCGCCTCGCACGTCCACCCCAATGCACAGCCGGGGATACCGCGCCTGGACCTGGTGCCCGGCCCCCACGGATTGCAGGAGGGGTGGATTGGCTATACCGGCGAGCTGCTCAGCCTGAGCCTGCCGCGTGGCACCGCGTATGACCTCACGGCGCGTCTGCGGTTCGGCAATCCCTATCCGTCGAACTGGGGCGTCATCGGCGTGGTGTCCTATTCGTTCCGCAACCAGGAGCGCATGCCGGATGGCTCGGGCCGGCTGGGCAGCATCACCGGGGGCTATACGGAGTGGGACTCCATCGACAACCTCATCGCCGGGCCCCTGGTGCCCAAGCTGTCGCCTCCGCTCGCCTTCACCATCGATGGCGTGCCCGCCACGATTCCGCGCAGGGTAGGGACCGTCAGTCCGGTGCTCGCATGGACGCCGCCGCTGGTGGGCACGCCCAGCGCCTACCGGGTCAGCATCCAGCGGTTCGACCCGGACCTCGGCTTCGCGTTCACCTGGCGGGTGCTCTACATGCCCGGCTCCGTCACCCAGGTGCGCCTGCCTCCGGATACCCTGGAGCCCGCGACCAGCTACATCGCCACGGTGAGCGCCATCGACAGCCCGAACGTCGCCATCGAGAACTTCCCCTTCCGGACGTTGGATCGACTGCCGTATCGCTCGTTCGCCACCACGAGTTCGTACTTCACCACGCCGTGACGCTCGGCGCGTGAGCTCGCCGGGGGCCCTCCGTGTCCGGGGCTCCCGGTGGACGGGTCACTTCGCGCCCTGGATGTCCCGGGCGCGAGGTGGCGGCTTCGTCGAGTCGCGGTAGCGGCCCTGGCACTTCTGGAAGCGCGCGTCGACGGAGCGGGCGAACCAGGCCGTGGTGCGCTCGCCCTTCAGCTTCGGGCTCTGGAGCGTCACCTGCGGCAGCTGCGCGTAGACGGGGGACTGGCCCGTCTGGTTCGCGAAGACGCGCTTCACCGCGCGGAAGGTCTCCGTGGACTCGAAGGACTCCTCCTTCTCCTTCTTCACGTCGCGGCGGACCTGGCGCTCGCTGAGGTCCGGGGCGAGCGTGCGACGGAAGGTGAGCAGCGCGGTCAGCGACTTGCTGTCCTGGCTCTTGGGCTCGCCGTTCTTGTCGTAGAGCTGGAGGTCTCCGTCGAGCACCAGCGACACGCCGGTGAGCTGGCTGACCTGGGCCTGGAGGGCGGTGTTGCGCGAGGCGTAGACCCCGGCGTTGTAGTCCGCGAAGCGGAAGAGGGGCTGGGGGTAGGCGGCCTCGAAGCCGAGCAGTCTCGCGGTGCCGTAGCGCACGCCGCCCGCGCGGGTGTACAGCGCGTCGCGCACCTTCACCGGGTCCGCGTCCTCGCCCGCCTTCTCCACCGCGTAGCGGACGCTCACCTGCATGGAGCCCGCGGTGGTGACGGGGTTCAAGTCCTCCAGTCGCCGCGAGGAGAACAGGGCGCTGGCCAGGTTCATCGTGGCGTAAGTGGTGGGGTACTCGGCCTCGTAGAACGCGAGCATGTCGCGGAAGAGCTTGTCGAGGTCCCGCTCGGTCTGCACGGCGCGCAGCCGCTCGTCGAACGTGCGCTTCTGGCCGGGCGCCTTGCCGGAGAGCACGGAGGCCAGGGCCTTGTGACCGAGCGGGCCCAGCGTGTCCGCGTGCTCCTCCAGCTTCGCGCGCACCATGCGCGAGAGGTTCGGCACGGCGGGGTCCGCCTTGTAGCCGGACTCCTGCTCGATGATGGCGAGCACGGAGCACACCGCGACGGGAGAAGGCGGCACGTCCTCCGCCTCCAGCGCGGCGAGCACGTCGCGGGCCCAGCCCTCCTTCTCCTTCACGTGCGTGGGGATGAGGCGGGTGACCTGCTGGACGGAGAGCCTGGGAGGGGGCGGGACGGTGGGCTCGGGCGTGCCCGCGCCTCGGGGGGCGCAGGCGGTGACGAGACACAGCAGGGCCCAGGCGACGCGCTGAGCTCCGCGGCGTCGCGTTCCGGTTCCACCTGGGCCTGGGTCATCCATCCGCGCGCCTCCGAGATGCGGCACACCGCTCCACCGATGTCGGACGGTGGAACAGCCCGTACGGCGACTTCCTCCCGCCGCCGTGCTCGTCGACGGCGGGACCGCGGAGGCATTCAGTCCGTGACTCGGGGCGTCATCCTACCTTGGCTCAGGTGGAGGCGGAATGTGTTCGCACGGGAGCGCGGGTGGGTCGCACCTCGCGTGCGACGTGGTGACGACTCCAGGACGACGAAGCCCGATGGCTCGGGCGTGTCCTTGTGGCGTGATCGTCTGCACCTGCTTGGCCGTGGCGGAGGCGTGCGTCGCGGGGCACCGCGACCTTCCATGAAGACGAAGCCCGATGGCGCTCGGGCGTGTCCTCGTGGCGTGGTCGTGGACTCGGCTCGGCGAGAGGCGGACGTATGCTCCCGTCAGCAACTGCCTGTCAGCGGCGGATGCGCACGTCGCGCGCGACGCTGCGGCCTCCCATGAGGACGAAACCCGCTCGCACCGGCGTGCCCTCCTGGAGCTGGCGCAACGACACGCGCCGGCCCTGGCGCATGCCCTGGCTGCGCTCGTCGAGCGTGAGCACGTAGTCGTTGCCCTCGCGGTCTCGCACGGTGATGGTGTCGCGGCCCACGCGCTTGACCCGGCCGCTCACGGCGCTGGAGGCGATGACCACGTCCTCGAGGGAGCGGTTCGACGTGTCCTCGGGGAGAGCGGCCTGCGCCGCTCGCGCGGCTCCCTTGAACCAGTCCTCGTCCTCGCTCGCCTGCACCGCCTCGGTGCCAATCATGATGCGACCCGCGCCACCGGTCCCCGTGCTCGCGATGGCGTTGCCCTGCGCGCCCGTGCCTTGCGTGGTGCTGGTGTCCCGCGCGCCCGTGCTGGCGTTGCCCGTGCTCGCGGTGTTGCCCTGCGCGGTGCCCGTGCTCGCGGCGTTGCTCTGCGCGGTCCCCGTGCTCGCGGTGGCGTTGCCCTGCGCGTTGCCCGTGCTCGCGGCGTTGCCCTGCGCGGTGCCGGAGTTCCGCGCGCCCGTGCTGGCGTTGCCCGTGCTCGCGGCGTTGCCCTGCGCGGTGCCGGTGTTCCTCACACTCGTGGCAGCGTTGCCTTGCGCGGCGCCAGCAGTCCGCGAGCCCGTCGCGGTGTTGCCCGGGGCTGTACCCGTTACAGGGTTGCCTCGCGTGTCGCCGCCCGTGCTCGTGCCGGTGTTCTGCTCAGTACCCGTCGGAGTCCCGACGAGGCCCGCCAACTCGGGAGACTCGACCTGCTCGGACTGTCCACTCGTGGCGCGAGCCGCCCTTCCACCTTCGTGTCCCTGGCGCTCGGCACAGCCCGTGACGCACGCGCAGAGACCCAACATTCCCACCCACGCCCATCGACTACCCATCCGCGCACCTCGCGTTCTCATTCGGAGTGACCTGCGAGGAGGTCCGTGCAAACGCCGTGCTCCAGCCAACCAGCCCGGGGGCCCGTGCCCTCGTCAGTCCCTGACGGCGTCTGCTCGCCTGCCAGCCCTCGATGCGTCCGGCCCCGACGTCGCTCAGCGCGGGCTCGCCATCGCGCGCGCCACGGCCTTCACGTGGGTTCGCACCAGCTCGCGCGACGCCATCAGGTCCGTGGCGTTGTCGGGCGTGTAGCCCAGACACAGCACCACGTCGTCCTCGGGCGAAGCGCGCACACCGAGCTTCATGTAGTCGAGCATTCGAGGCACGGGCTCGCCCTCCGTGTCCTTCGTGAAGCGACCGAAGACGCCCGCCTTCGGGTCCCTGCGCGGCGCCGTCTCCTTCAGCGCGAACAACTTCCGCACCGCCGCGAGCACCCCGGGCTGCTCCACCATCTGCTCCGGCCGAGCCGGTCCACCCAGCTCCCACTCCAACAGCCGCAGGCAGCCACGCACGTACTCCACATCCGTGATGACCAACCCATACAGATACCAGTCCGCGCACGCCGCCTGGACCAGGCGCGCCTGCCCATCCGTCAGCCACCCGAACGACGGACACGTGAACGTTTCACACACCGACGCGCGATACACGCCGCAGTCCCGCAGGTCCGTCCCACCCGTCGTCAGCGGATGCCCCAGGCACCCCACCTGCTTGCGGTCCTTGTCCAGGAACCCCAGCAGCGGACACACCCTGACCGCCGGGAACATCGGCGCCGCTCGGCGCGCGTCCACCAGCTCCTTCGCCGCCGCGCTCCAGGCAGACGCCTCGTACGGCACCCGACGCAGCCGCTCGGTCTGCATCGCGAGCTGCTCCATCAGCGCCCCGCGCGAGTGGTCCCTGAAGTTGTAGAGGCCACAGCAGGCGCCACACGAGGCGCCCCCACCGGGCTGGCAGAGGTGGAAAGAGACAGACACCCTTCACATCTTACGAGCACCAACGATTAATGCAGCCGAAACGTAGCGAGCGAGCAGTCGTTTCACACACTCCGAGCAGGCGGCCGGGCGTCGGAGTGTGAAGCCCGAGTGGGGTGGGTTCAAAACCACTCGGGGCGCATCCGGGCGTAGGAGTCCTCGCCGGTGCGGCACAAGTCGACGAGCAGGGGCACGCGGGGCAGCTCCACCGCGAACCAGTACTGCGCGGCGGCGAGCTTCCCCTCGTAGAAGTCCGAGTCGCCCTGGCCGCGCGCCAGGCCCTCCTTCGCCGCGGCGGCCTGCTCCAGCCAGCGCCACGCCACCGCGAGGATGCTGAACAGCTCCAGGAAGTCCGCGCTGTGGCGCAGCATCAGCTCCACCTCGCCCGCCATGCCCTTGGCGCCGAGCTCCGAGACGAGCTCCGCCACCTCGCCACACGTCCGCTCGAGCGCGTCACCCCACCCAGCGTCCACGCCCGCCGTCTTCGCGCGCGCCACCGTGCGGCCCACCTCCCGCGCGAAGGTCGCCAGCGCCGCGCCGCCGCCCGCCACCACCTTGCGGCCGAGCAGGTCGAGGCCCTGGATGCCCGTGGTGCCCTCGTGGATGCTGTTGAGCTTCTGGTCCCGGAGCCACGCCTCCGGCAGGTACTCGCTGGAGTAGCCGTAGCCGCCGTGCACCTGCACCGCGAGCGCGTTCGCCTCGAAGCCGCGCTCGGCCGGGAAGCTCTTCGCCACCGGCGTGAGCAGGTCCACCAGCAGCCCCGCGCTCCGGCGCGTGTCCTCGTCCGCGGCGTGTGACGCGAGGTCCGCCTGGTACGCCGCCGTCACCAGCAGCGACAGGCCGCCCTCCACGATGGCCTTCTGTCTCAGCAGCATGCGCCGCACGTCCGCGTGCTCGATGATGGGCGACTGCGGCCGGGTGGCGTCCTTCGCCCCGGCGGGCCGACCCTGGGGCCGCTCGCGCGCGTACGCCACCGCCTCGTGGTACGCCGCCGACGCGGTGGCCACGCCGTTGAGGCCCACCATGATGCGCGCCTCGTTCATCATCTGGAACATGCACGCGAGCCCCCGGCCCGGCGGGCCCACCATCCAGCCGCGACAGTCACCCGCCTCGCCGTAGTTGAGCGCGAGGCTGGGGATGCCCTTCCAGCCAATCTTGTGGATGACGCCCGCCACGCGGACGTCGTTGTCCACCAACGCGTCGCCCTCGCGCCGCCGCGCCGGCACCGCGAACAGGGAGATGCCCCGCGTGCCGCTCTCGGGGCCCTCGGTGCGCGCGAGCGTGAGGTGCACGACGTTCTCGGTGAAGTCCTGGTCGCCGCCGCTGATGAAGATTTTCGAGCCCTGGATGCGCCACGTGCCGTCCCCTGCGGGCGTCGCGCGCGTGCGCACGTCCGCGAGGCTGCTGCCCGCCTGCGGCTCGGTGAGGGCCATGGTGCCGGTCCACTCGCCCCGGTACAGCGGCTCCATGAAGGCCTGCTTCACCTCCGGCGAGCCGAAGACCTCCAAGAGGTGGGCCGCGCCGTGCGTCAGCCCCAGGTACGCGTACGCGCTGAGGTTGGCGGCCATGAGGTACGCGCTGGCCAGCGCGTGCACCGTCATCGGAAGCTGTTGTCCGCCCACGTCCGGAGGCCGGGTGGCGGTGAGCATGCCCAGCTCGACGAGCCGCGGGTACAGCTCGCGCATCAGCGGGTGGACCTTCACGCGGCCGCCCTCGAAGGACGGGGGCTCCAAATCCAGCGTGCGGTACGTGGGGTAGAGCACCTCGCGCGCGAAGCGGCGGGCGCTGTCGAGCAGCAGGCCGAAGGTCTCGCGCGAGTGCTCGGCGAAGGCGGGAAGCGTGCAGAGATGCTCGACGTGAATCACCTCGTCGAGCTGGAAGTCCACGTCGCGGTCCGACAGCAGCGGATTGGGGCGGGGCGCGCTCATGCCCGCGTTGTTAGCAGGAGCGCTACCAGGAGGCGATGGCCTCGTCGAAGTCCACGGCCTCCTCGTCGTCGTCGCGAGGCGCGTGGGTTCGCAGTGCGGAACGGCGCCACCGCTTGCCGGGACCGCGAGGCGTCTGGTGCCGCTCGCCCAGGACCTCCAGCAGGCCGGACGTCATCGCCGCTTCACCCAGGCCTTCCAGGCGCATGGGGCGACGCAGGCGCCCCAGGAGGCGTCGCCGCGCCGGGCCCGAATCCCAGTTCGAAGATGTTGTGCTCCACATGACACGCTCCTGCTCCGGGAGGCACCCGCTGCTGCTTGCACGTACGACTCCTCAACTTGGGTCTGCCCTCCGGTCCGTGCCATGTGGGGAGCGCTCGCCCCCTCGCCGGCCGCCGGCTGGACGACACGGAGACCGAGCGCCCGTCCGCTCGGCCCCCGGCCTCGAACGACCGCTCAGCTGTCCGCGTTGACCGTTCACCGGCGTCGTCCACGGAGGCACTGTCCGCTGGCGGATAACCCGGGGCATGCGACGCATGCTCCTGCTGCTGCTGGCGATGGCGGTGTGGGTTCCCTCCCTGCAACTGGGGTTTCGTCCCGACAATCCCCGGGACTGGGTGCCGGCGCTCGCCGCGCGGCAGCGGGCCCTGGCCCTGGTGGCGGAAAGCCCCGAGCGCGACGTGCTGCGTCGGTCCAATCCGGAGTGGGACCTGATGGCGCGCACCTTCTGCGTGCTCGCCTTCGCGAACCTGGCGCTCCACGAGCCGGAGCGCAGGGCGGAGCACCTGGCCGTCGTCGACACGCTCATCACGCGCACGCTGGAGGACGAGCGGGGAGGGGTGGACACGTTCCTCCTGCCGTACGTGCACGCCGCGCCGTTCAGGGACGCCTCGGGGCGCAGCCTCTTCATCGAGGGCGAGGTGGCGTTGATGCTCGCGGCCCGGCAGCTGGTGGAGCCGCGCGAGGCGTGGGCGTGGCCGCTGCGCGAGCGGGTGGACCGCATGGCCGCGCAGCTGGAGCGGGCCCCGCTGCTCTCGGCGGAGAGCTATCCCGACGAGGGCTGGATCTTCTGCAACACCGTGGCGCTCGCCGCGCTGCGCCTGTCCGACGCGGTGGATGGCCGCAGCCACGCCTCGCTGCGCGAGCGGTGGGTGCGCTCGGCGCGCGAGCACCTGCTGGACGCGCGCACCGGGCTGCTCGTCTCCAGCTTCACCCACGAGGGCGCGACGCGGGACGGACCCGAGGGCTCATCGCTGTGGCTCGCCGCGCACATGCTCCAGCTGGTCGATGCCGACTTCGCGCGCGAGCAGTTCGAGCGCGCCCGGGCGCTGCTCATCGGCGAGCGCCTGGGCTTCGCCTGGGCGGCGGAGTGGCCCGCGTCGGATGCGCGCGCGGGCGACATCGACTCCGGTCCCACGATTCCGCTGGTGAACGCGAACGCGGGCTCGAGCGGATTGGCGCTGGTGGCGGCCTCGGCCTTCGGCGACGAGGCGCTGCTCATGGGGCTGTCCACCAGCCTGCGATTCGCCGCGTTCCCCATCCTGGAGGACGGCGGCCTGCGCTTCGCGGCGGGCAATCCGCTGGCCGATGCCGTGTTGCTGTACTCCCTGACGCAAGGTCCGCTGTGGCGGCGAGCGCTGTCACCGCGAACGCTGGAGGCCCACCGATGATGCTCACCCGGATGTCGCGCGCGCCCAGGGTCCTCATGGCGCTGGTGTGGGTCGCCGTCTTCCTGCTGCTGCACCTGGCGGGAGGCCGGCAGTATGTCGGCGTGCTGTCGGGCACCCGCGTGGGGGGCGCGCCCGAGCTCGTCTTCGGGCTCCTGTACGCGCTCGCGTGGTTCGGCGCCGTGCTGCTGGCGCCCATCCTGCTCCTGGCGGGCCTCGCGGACGCGGCGCTGCCCCGGCCGCCTTCGGCGAAGCGGCGCTGAGCCTCAGTGGCTCAAGCGCTCGGTCAGCCAGACGCGCACGTAGGACCAGTCCCGGCGCGCCGTCGCCTGGGACACCTCGAGCACCCCGGCCGTGTCGGGCAGGCTCAGGCCCGCGAAGTAGCGCAGCTCCACCAGCCGCGCGAGCCGGGGCTGGAAGGACTCCAGCTCCGACAGGGCCTCCTCCAGCTGGAGCACCTCCAGCTCGGCGCCCGCCGGCGCTTCGTCTCCCAGGTGACGCAGGCTCACCCGCTCGCGCCTCGCCGCGCGACGCAGGAGGAGCGGCGCCCGGGCCCGGTCCACCAGGACCTTGCGCATGGCGCGCGACGCGGCGCACAGGAAGCGGGGACGGGACTCCAGGGGGACGCCCGCCGCGAACAGCCGCGCCCAGGCCTCCTCCACCAGCCGCACGGGGTGCTGGGGCGTGAGCTCGGACACCTCCGGCGAGAGCCTCCACTGGAGCTCCCGACAGGCCGCCGCCATCAGCGCATCCCGAGCGCCCGAGTCCTCTTCCCGCGCCCCTTCCAGCAACTCCGCCAGCTCCGCCGTGCTCATGTATCCCCCTCGGTCCTACCTGGACCGCCCCCGGAACCATCTCCGTGCTCCTTCTTAACGACGGATTAGCCGGAAATCCTTGAGCGGCCGGAAGTAACCCTCACCGGGCAACAATCCCACCCGGGCAGGTGGGGAGGCGGCCCGGACCGTTGACCCGCTCGGCGGAGGGCCTCTTCGGGGCCGGCGCCCCGATACAGCGTGTCGACATGGATACATGCATGACACAGCTCGCGGTTTGTTCGTGATTGGCTCGCGTGACGCGAGTTTGTTCCATGAAGACAGTGGAGCAGTGTTCCAAGTGTCGACGTCCGTCTCGAGCCTGCTCACACGCGGGGAAGGAGCAGACGGGCGGGGTGGGGTGGACCCGTTTACAGCGATGTCTCGAACACACGAGCATCGCCATACATGTCTTGGTCTCCTGTCTCGCAGCGCGTGTCGTCGTCGTGTCGTGTCTCGCGTCGCGGTCCTGCTGTTTGCAGAGGGCGTCACCGCGTGTCGCAATCCACGCGTTGGCTGGTGGTGCTGTGCTGGATGCTGGTGCTGGCGTGGAGCTCCGCGGCCCAGGCGCAGACACGCGCCGCGAGCGTCATGGAGTTGAAGGACGGGTGGCTCCATCACTGGGGAGACTCACCGCTGGGGCCGGACGGCGTGCCCACGTGGGCGAAGGAGCCCGACAAGGTCGACTGGAAGTCGATGGAGGCGCTGAAGGTCCCGCCGGGTCGGGAAGCGCACACGATGTTGTGGGTGAGCATCCCCGTGCCTCGAGGTGGATGGGGTGAGCCCGCGCTGATGCTGGGCTCGGTGACCAACGCGTACGAGGTCTATGTCGACGGCCAGCGTGTCTACGCGAACGGGAAGCTGAACCCGTCGGGGACCGAGGTGCGCGAGTCCATCTGGGCGCAGCTGATTCCGCTGCCCGCCTCCGCGCAGGGCTCGCGGGTGCTGCTGCGCATCCAGAGCAGCACGGCGGCCATGGGCGTGAGCCAGCACGCGCGGGTGGGGCCTCGCCACGAGCTGCTGGCGCGGGTGGTGCGCACGGGGCTGGGCTGTCTCGTCACCGGCAACCTGCTGCTGGTCATCGCGCAGGTGGCGCTGGGCATGTCGCTGCTGGGGCGGCAGCGGCGCATGTTGTTGGCGCTCGGCGTGTTCTCCGGCGGCGCGGGCGTGCTGCTCGTGGGCATGAGCGGGGTGGTGAGCGCGGTGTGGGGCGTGGAGCTGTCGCTGTGGCGCGCCACGTTCCTCGCGGCCTACTGCGTGCTGCCGGGGCTGGGCTGGTTCATCCAGGAGGGCATCCTGGAGGGGCGCGCGCGCTGGTTCAGCGCGGTGGTGTGGACGGTGACGGTGCTCGCCGCGCTGCAGGCCGTGGTGGCCATGGTGGACCTGGGGACGGCGAGCCGGCTGTTCCAGGTGCTCATGCTGTACTCCATCCCGGTCCTGCTGACGTACGTCATCGTCGCGGTGGTGGCCGCGCTCCGGGGCAACGTCGACGCGCGCATCTTCAGCGCGGGCCTGGGGGTGCTCACCCTGGTCCTGGTGGCGGCGATGCTGCCGCTGTTGGGCTGGGTGAAGATGGAGGGGATGTTCATCCACTGGGGCTTCCTCGCCTTCACCGCGTCGCTGGTGGGAATCGTGGCGCGGCGCTCCTCGCATGTGGTGCGCTCGCTGTCGTCGCACGCGAGCCAGCTGGAGGCGCGGCGCAAGGACGTGCGCGAGCTGGCCGAGGGCATGGGCACCGGCGCCGGGGAGCTGGCCACGGTGGCGCAGCAGCTGCGCACCTCGAGCGAGGAGCAGACGGACGGCATCGGTCGTCAGGCGACGGCGCTCAAGGAGCTGGAGCAGACGGTGCAGGAGATTCGCCAGGGCTCGCTGGTGACGGCGGACAAGGCGCGTGTGCTGGCCGAGTCCATCGTCGCCGCGGAGGAGGCGGGGCGCGACGGCGGCGCGGCGCTGGACAAGACGCTGACGAACCTGGAGGCCATCCGCGAGGAGGTGTCGGAGATGGCGCGGCGCATCCTCGCGCTCGATGAGCGGACGCGGGAGATCGCGGGCATCGTCGACACGGTGAAGGGCCTGGCGGACCAGTCCAACATGCTCGCGGTGAACGCGGCCATCGAGGCGGCGCGCAGCGGCGAGCACGGCCGGGGCTTCAGCGTGGTGTCTCGCGAGGTGCGCAGCCTCGCGGACCAGTCCATCCTGGCCACCCAGCGCATCCGCGAGGTGCTGGAGGGTGTGAGCAGCAGCATGCGCGAGGCGGCGAAGATGAGCGAGCAGGGCGAGCAGCGCGTCCGGGTGAGCGTGGAGGCGGTGCGCGTCTCCGGCACGCAGCTGCGCAAGCTCGCGGGCATCATCGGCGACACGAGCAACAGCGTGCGGCAGATCTCGGCGGCCGTGTCACAGCAGGACGCGGGCACGTCGCAGATCGCCGTGGCCATCCAGGACATGTCGGGGCAGATGCAGCAGACGCTGCGGGTCGTCGAGGAGACGCGCAACGTGACGCGCTCGGTGCAGACGCTGGCGCAGAGCATGGCCGGCTCGGCGCGCAAGGCGCTCGAGTCCGGCACGCTGGGCAGCTGAGGGAGTGCGTCTCGTCCACGCTCCTCGCGGCGTGGACGAGAGGGAGGAAGCGGCCTCAGTGGGCGGCTTCACCGCCGCCGCACAGGCCACTCCAGTAGTAGTAATAGGGCGTGGGCGTGGTGTCGCCCCAGGTCTGGATGACGCCGCGGCACTTGCAGATGACCACGCCGGTGGGCTCACCGCTCATCGAGGGGTCCGCGTAGTAGTAGTACTCCCAGGCCGTCGTGCCGTCGCAGACGTCGCTGGCGCTCCGGGACATCCCGTCCTGGACCTGCTCCTCGCCGTCGTGAGCGACTCCACAGCCCGTGAGGACCGCGGCCGTCAGCATGACTCCCAGGAAGTTGCGTGGATGCATGTCGTGCTCCTTGAGGGGTGAGGAACAGATGCTATTCCATGACGGATGCCATCCGGCTTACGGCTCGATGGGGCCGGCGCAGAGCGGGTGGAAGGGGCCACACGCGAAGCGCTGGGTGCAGAATCCACCCCCCTGGGTGGGCCAGGCGTAGGCGACCGTCTCGGGGGCGCCGGGAGGGCAGTCGAGGGTGTGTGAGTCGACCCGGCACCAGTCCGCGGGGTCACACGTCCACGGGTCCGAGATTCGCTGGTGCGTGGACGTGTCCCGGGCCTGGGGACTCCCGGCATCGGAGTCCGGACCACAGGCCGTCAGGAAGAAGGCCACCACGACAACTCCACTTCGCTTCCGAAGGTTCATTGCGTGCTCCCTTTGCGTGAGGAGGCACAGCCTCGCCCGAAGGGCTGACACGGGGCCAGGGCCGTGAGGCGGGCGCCGTGGCCGGGTGCGTCACCCGGTGCCGAGGCCGTGGCGGCGCGGGGCGGGGATGGAGGGGTGCTCGCTCCCGGCGCATTTGCGTGTTTGCCACGTGGGTGTGGTCGAATCGCGCAAGAAACCGCGCTCCAGGACTCCTAGGGTTGCATGCGGGAGGCCCGGGTGGAGGGAGTGGTCCGCATGCGGCGCATTCGAGTCATCGACAGTCATACAGGGGGTGAGCCCACGCGGGTGGTGACGGAGGGCGGCCCGGAGCTGGGCACGGGCGACCTGGCGAGCTTGCGCGAGCGGTTCCGGGAGCGCTTCGACGACTTCCGCAAGGCCATCGTCTGCGAGCCCCGGGGCTCGGACGTCATGGTGGGCGCGCTCCTGTGTCCGCCCGTCAGCCCCTCGAGCGTCGCGGGCATCATCTTCTTCAACAACGTCGGCTACCTGGGCATGTGTGGCCATGGGACCATCGGCGTGGTGAAGACGCTGGAGCACCTGGGCCGCATCGGCCCCGGCGTGCACGCGCTGGAGACGCCCGTGGGCGTGGTGAAGGCCACCCTGCACCCGGACGGGAGCGTCAGCATCGCCAACGTGCCCAGCTACCGCTGGGCGCACGACGTGAAGGTGGACGTGCCCGGGCATGGCGTGGTGCACGGCGACATCGCGTGGGGTGGCAACTGGTTCTTCCTCTCGCGCGCGACGAACCCTCCGCTGGAGCTGGCGCGGGTGCCGTCGCTGCTCGCGTACACGTCCGCCATCAAGCAGGCGCTCGCGGACCAGGGCATCACGGGGGAGGGGGGCGCGGAGGTCGACCACGTGGAGCTGTATGCGCCGTCGCCGACGCCGGGTGTGAATGCGCGCAACTTCGTGCTGTGCCCGGGGCTCGCGTATGACCGTTCTCCGTGTGGCACGGGGACGAGCGCGAAGGTGGCGTGTCTGGCCGCGGAGGGCGCGCTCGCCGAGGGCGACACGTGGGTGCAGGAGAGCATCATCGGCAGCCGCTTCCAGGCGCGCTACGTGCGTGATGGCGAGCGTGTCCTGCCCACGATTACGGGCACGGCTTCTGTCAACGCGGAGGCCACGCTGCTGGTGGACCCGAAGGACCCGTTCGCGTGGGGCATCGGATGAGCGCCTTCGACTGCGTCATCGTCGGCGGTGGCATCGTCGGCGCGGCGCTCGCGGAGGCACTGTCCACCGAGGGGATGTCCGTGGCGCTAGTCGAGGCGCGCTCCATCGGCACCGCGACCACCGCGTGCGGGATGGGACACCTGGTCGCGATGGATGACAACGCGGCGGAGCTCGCGTTGACCGCGTACTCCGTGTCGCTCTGGCGGCAGCTCGCGCAGGGACTGCCGCGCACCGTGGAGTACGACGCGTGCGGCACCTTGTGGCTGGCGGCGGATGACGAGGAGATGGCGGCTGTCTCCGCGAAGGTCGCCAATTATCGCGCCGCGGGTGTTCGGGCCGAGGTGTTGGATGCGGCCGCGTTGTACGAGGCGGAGCCTGCGTTGGCCCCCGGGCTCGTCGGTGCGCTGCGGGTGCCGGATGACGCCGTGTTGTATCCGCCGGTGGCCGCGCGGACCTTCGCGCAGAGGGCGCAGGCGCGTGGGGCGAAGGTGAGGACGGGATGTCCGGTCCGGGAGCTGCGGCCCGAGGGCGTCTTCCTGACGAACGGGGAGGTACTGAAGGCCGGGCGGGTGGTGCTCGCGGCGGGCGTGGCGAGTCCCTCGCTCTGTCCGGAGCTGCCCATCTCCCCGCGCAAGGGACACCTGCTCATCACGCGGCGCGGTGCTCCCGTGGTGCATCACCAGCTCGTGGAGCTGGGGTACCTGAAGAGCGCGCATGGCACGGATGGGGCGTCGGTCGCGTTCAATGCGCAGCCCCGGGTCACCGGGCAGTTGCTGCTCGGGTCGTCGCGGCAGCCCGGGGAGGCGAGCCGTGAGGTGGAAGCCGTCATCCTGGAGCGCATGCTGAAGCGCGCGGCGATGTTCCTCCCGGGACTCGATGGCTTGCAGGCGCTGCGCGTGTGGACGGGACTGCGTCCGGCGAGCCCGGATGGACTGCCGCTCTTGGGAGCGCATCCGGAGAAGCCGTGGCTGTGGCTGGCTTGTGGGCATGAGGGATTGGGCATCACCACCGCCACGGGGAGCGCGCGGCTGGTCGCGGACCAGATGCTCGGGCGTAAGAGCGCCATCGATGTGTCGGCGTACTCGCCCTCTCGCTTCCTGGGTGGGGCGACTCGCGAGGTGGCGCATGCGTGAGTGGGTGCCGCAGGGCGCCTCGACGGACGTGCGCCGCCCATGGATGGGCGCTTCGTCGCTCTACGCCGCCGGTGGGCTGATGCATGAGCAGGAGTCGCAAGGCTCCTGGAGGCCGCGTCGTCGCGAGGTGCCCCATGGGTGAGCCGTCGCGCAAGGCACCTGCCTCCGTCACGCTGCGTATCAACGGGCAAGCCGTCACCGTTCCCTCGGGCACCTCCGTGGCCGCGGCGCTCGCGATGACGGAGCGGTTCGTCAGCCGCGCGGACCTGGGTGGACGTCCTAGGGGCCCGCTGTGCGGCATGGGCGTGTGCTTCGAGTGTCGGGCCACCGTCGACGGCGTGTCCGAGGTCCTCACGTGCCTGACGCCGTGTCGTGACGACCTGGAGGTGGTGACCGATGGGTGAGGGATTCATGCCCGGAGTTGCGCGTGTCTCCTCCTCGTTGCCGAGTGGGTGCGAGGCTCGCCGTCTCCTGTGCGTCACGGCCCGCTGTGTGTCCGAACAGGAGGGCCCCGATGCGTGAGACGTGTGACGTCGTCATCGTCGGCGCGGGACCCGGTGGGCTCGCCGCCGCCTGTCATGCGGCTGAGGCGGGATTGAAGGTCCTGGTCCTCGATGCGCAGCCCGAGCCCGGTGGGCAGATCTGGCGCGGTGAGGCACGGACGGGGAAGAACCCGCTCGCGCGCAAGTGGCTCACGCGCTTCGCCGCCTCTGGGGCCCGCTTCCGTCCTGGTGCGCGGGTCATCGCCTCGCCCGAGCCCGGTGTGCTCCTGGTGGAGGAGGGTGCCTCCTCGTTCACCGTGCACCATGGCCGCGCCATCCTGGCCACGGGTGCACGTGAGCGCTTCCTCCCGTTCCCCGGCTGGACGCTCCCCGGTGTGCTCGGTGTCAGCGGTCTCCAGGTGCTCGTGAAGGACGGCCTGCCGATTCGCGGCAAGCGCGTGGTGCTCGCGGGCACGGGGCCGCTGCTCCTCGCCGCCGCCGCGACGATTCAGTCCCACGGCGGAGAGGTCCTCTCCATCGCCGAGCAGGCTCCCGCCGCGGACCACTGGCGCTTCGCGCTCCAGCTCTGGCGCCATCCCTCGAAGCTGCTCCAGGGCGCGGTGATGACCGCGAAGCTCATCAGCGTCCCCACGTCCACGGACGCGTGGGTGCTCGCCGCCGAGGGCACGGACCGCCTGGAGTCCGTGCGCCTGTCCGTGCGAGGCCACGAGGAGCACCTGCGCTGCGACTACCTGGGCGCGTCCTATGGCCTTGTGCCCAACCTGGAGCTGCCCCGGCTGCTGGGCTGCGAGGTCTCCCACGGCGCGGTCCTCGTGGACGACCGACTGGAGACCCGCGTCCCTCGCGTGCACGCCGTGGGCGAGCTGCTCGGCATCGGCGGTGTGGACCAGGCGCTCGTCACCGGCGAGCTCGCGGGCCTCGTCGCCGCGGACCGTCCCGTCCCCGAGTCTCTCACCCGTGCCTGGCGAGGCGTGCGCGACTTCTCCGTCCACCTCGCGCGGCACGACGCACCCCGCGAGGAGCTGCGCCGACTGGCCCGGCCCGACACCCTGCTGTGCCGCTGTGAAGACGTGCCCCTGTCCGCGCTGGAGGGCTGCACGAATCTGCGCGAGGCGCGCCTGTACGCCCGGCTGGGCATGGGCGCGTGTCAGGGGCGCACCTGCGGCCCCGCGGCGCAGACGCTCTTTGGTTGGTCGGGCGAGGACGTGCGCCCGCCCTGTCTCCCCGCGCGCATCGGCAGCCTGCGCCTTCCTCCTCCCGACGTTTCCCCTTCCCACACGAGCAAGTCATGAGCCTCTGGTCCGGTGTCCTCCCCGCCATCACCACCCCCTTCAACGCGGACCTGTCCGTCGACCACGGCGCGGTGCGCTCGCACGTGCAGTGGCTCATCTCGCAGGGCTGCACGGGCATCATCCCCTGTGGCTCGCTGGGTGAGGGCGCGACGCTGACCTCCGAGGAGAAGGTCGCGCTGATGCGCACGTGCGTGTCCGCGGTGAAGGCGCCCGTCATCCCCGGCATCGCCGCGCTGTCCACCGCGGAGGCCGTGCGGCTGGCCCGCGCCGCCGAGGAGGCCGGGTGCGCCGGCCTCATGGTGCTGCCGCCGTATGTCTATTCGAGCGACTGGCGCGAGATGAAGGCGCACATGTCCACGGTCCTCCGCGCCACGAAGCTGCCGTGCCTGCTCTACAACAACCCCGTGGCCTACAAGACGGACTTCACGCCCGCGCAGCTGGCGGAGCTGGCCGCCGAGCACGACAATGCGGTCGCCGTGAAGGAGTCCTCCACCGATGCCCGCCGCGTCACCGGCATCCGCGCCCTGCTGGGCGACCGGCTGACCCTGGGCGTGGGCGTGGATGACTGCCTCGTCGAGGGCGTGGAGGCGGGCGCGCGCTTCTGGGTGGCCGGGCTGGTGAATGCCTTCCCCGCCGAGTCGGTGCGCCTGCTTGAGCTGTCCCTGGCCGGCAAGAAGGACGCTGCGTTCGCGCTGTACCGGTGGTTCCTGCCGCTGTTGCGCCTGGACACCGTCCCCAAGTTCGTCCAGCTCATCAAGCTGGTGCAGCAGGAGATGGGCTGGGGCCACGAGCGGGTGCGCGGGCCCCGGATGGAGCTGGTGGGCGCCGAGCGTGAGGAGTGCCTGCGCGTGCTGCGCGAGGCGTTGGCGAACCGCCCCGCGCTGTAGGGCCGATTCGTGGTGTGACGTAGCCGAGGTCGAAGCTTCGAGGGGCACGGCCGTGTCCCTCCCCGACGTGAGGTAGTGGCATGAGCTGGATGGGATTGTCGTTGATTGGCGCCGGGCGCGGCGAGCCCGGTGGCGCGACGTTCACCGGATGGAACCCGGCGGAGGGCGTGGCGCTGGAGGTGCGCTTCCACGCCGCGCGGCCGCATGAGGTGGAGCGGGCGTGCTCGCTCGCGGCGGAGGCGGCGCCGTCGCTCGCGGCCCTGTCCTCGCGGCAGCGCGCGGTGTTCCTGGAGCACATCGCCGAGGCGCTCCTCGCGGCGGAGGCGGACTTCCTCGCGGTGACGCCGAAGGAGACGGGCCTGCCTCCCGCGCGCATCCAGGGGGAGCTGGGCCGCGCGGCGGGACAGTTCCGCCAGTTCGCGCGACTGCTGGAGGAGGGCAGCTGGGTGGACGCGCGCATCGACCACGCGCTGCCCGACAGGAAGCCCCTGCCGCGCGCGGACCTGCGCTCGATGCTGCGCCCGGTGGGACCGGTGGCGGTGTTCGGCGCGAGCAACTTCCCGCTCGCGTTCTCCGTGGCCGGAGGTGACACCGCGTCCGCGCTGGCCGCGGGCTGTCCCGTCGTGGCCAAGGCCCACCCCGCGCACCCGGCGACCTCGGAGCGCGCGGCCCTGGCCATCCGCGCCGCCGTGTCCGCGTGTGGCCTGCACGAAGGTGTGTTCTCGCTCCTGTTCGACGCGGGCACGGAGGTGGGCGCGGCGCTCGTGCGTCACCCGGCCATCCGCTCGGTGGGCTTCACGGGCTCGCGGCAGGGAGGACAGGCGTTGATGGCGCTGGCTGCCTCCCGTCCCCTGCCCATTCCCGTCTTCGCGGAGATGGGCTCCATCAATCCCATCTTCGTGTTGACGGAGGCCCTGTCCGCGCGACCCGAGGCGATGGCGGACTCGCTGGCCGCGTCGATTCTCCAGGGGGCGGGACAGTTCTGCACCTCGCCCGGCCTGGTCGTGGCGGTGGAGGGTCCGGGGTACGAGGCCTTCCGCGCGCGGCTGGCGGAGAAGCTCGGGGCGGCGTCGCCCGCGCCCATGCTGACGCCGAACATCGCCGAGCGCTTCCGTGAGGGCGTCGGCCGGCTCGCGGCGCGCACGGACACCCGGACCTGTGTGCGGGGTGAGTCTCGGGCGGCGCTCGGGGCCGCGGCGCTGTTCGAGGCGCCGGCCACGGTGGTGCTCGCGGAGCACGCGCTGACCGAGGAGGTGTTCGGTAGCTGCGCGGTGCTGACGCCGGCGAAGGACGCGGCGGAGCTGGTGCGCGTGGCGTCCGGACTGGAGGGACAGCTCACGGCGACGGTGTTGATGGACGCGGGGGACACGGCGGTGGCGGCGGAGCTGTTCCCCGTGCTGACGGACCGCGTGGGGCGCGTGCTGGTGAACGGGGTGCCCACGGGCGTGGAGGTCTGTCCGGCGATGGTGCACGGCGGTCCCTTCCCGGCCAGCTCGGATGGGCGCTTCACCGCGGTGGGCACCGGGGCCATCCGCCGCTTCGTGCGGCCCGTGTGCTACCAGGACGTGCCGGATGCGCTGTTGCCGCTCGAACTGCGCGAGTCGAACCCGCTCGGCCTGTGGCGCACGGTGGATGGCGTGCTGAAGCGGGAGTGACTCGACTCCCAGGTGGCGCCACGTCCACCCGGGAGTCGCGCCGCGTCTTACGGCCCCGTGTCGAAGCGGGCCTCCAGCTTCACGCCCGAGTACGGCGTCCGGGCGTTGAGCATCAGGTAGATGTAGCTGCCGGTCGGCGGTGACGGGATGTCCACTGTCTCGTCATTGCCTGACAGGTAGGGCCGGTGGTCGTATGTCGTGAGGCTGGGCCACGTCGAGGCGCGCACGTACAGGTCCGCGTTGCCCGTGCCGCCGCTCATCTGGAAGCGCAGGTTGCGCGCGCCATTGGGCACCCACAGGTAGAAGTACTGCAACCCGCTCGTCGCGGACAGCGGCCCGCGGTAGCAGCCATTGCCCAGCATCCTGGAGTCGGAGCCCGTGCACGGTGTCCCCGTCCCTGGCCCCGGACCTGGATTCACACAGGTGCTCGGGTCGCTCGCGGTGGCCACGCACGTCAACCACTCGTGGAACTCCGGGTCGTTCGCCGTGCCCAGCGCGTCGAGTGACTGGCGATACGCGGCGTAGCTCCCCGCCCGGAACTGTCCCAGGAACGTGCCCACCTGGTCCGCGTGCCGCTCGAACATGAAGCGCACCGCGAGGTAGCCCCATGTGTACACGCGCTCCGTGCCGCTGTTGTAGTCGTTGCGCAGAATCTGGCTGAGCTGGAACGCCTTGCCGGCCCCCACCGCCACCGCGCTCGCGTTGTCGCTCTTCTTCGAGATGTACTCGGCCAGGCCTTCAATCCACCAGATGGTGGGCTGGCTCACGCTGGCGCCGAAGTCGCCCTTCATGTCGAAGCGGCCATCCAGGTAGTGCACGTACTCGTGCTCCAGGTTCCATATCTGGAACGTGGGCCGCACCCACTCCGCCTCGTAGGCGATGAACCGCGCCTGGTTGCCCGACGCGGAAGGGTCTCCCTCCAGGTACATTCCACCGTTGTTCGTGTCGATGCCGAAAAGCGCCCCCGCGTACGTCTGGTAGTCCAGGCTGCTGTCGAAGATGACCATCTCCAGCGCGGTGTTGTTGTCCCCCGCCACCGGCACGCGCCCCGTCTTCAGCGTGTCGTGGAAGTACGTCTCCTGCGCCGCGAGCCGGGAGCAGCTCTGGCTGAACTGCGCGGACGTCATGTCCTGCGCGCGCATGCGCAACGTCGCGCCGCAGTTGTACGTCACGCGCAACACCGCCTGCTCCAGCGTGCGACGGAAGTCACAGATGCCGTAGTACGCGCAGTTCGCGCCGTCGTAGTAGTCCGCCATCTCCGCGGCGCCCACCCAGACGCCCGCCGTGGGCCCCGTCATCTGGTGGTTCGCGATGAGCGCCCGCACCTTGGGACGCGACTTGTCCTGGAGCGCGCCCGGGTACTGGAGGAAGCGCGCCAGCTCGCGCGCGGCGTTGACCGTGAGGTACTGGTTGTCCGTGCCCAGCAGGTGCTCGGTGCGCAGGCCGAAGGACTCCAGCGCGTCGATGATGGCGCTGTCCTGCTGCACGGCCGCGATGAAGGCCGCGTCGTAGTGTCCCCGGAACAGGCCGACGAAGACGTTGTTGGTGGCGGCGCGCATGTACCAGAACGTCTCGGCGGTGGTGTTGAAGCGGTCCAGGAGCCCCTTGAACGTCGCCAGGTGCCGCGCGCTCTCCCCCGCGCTGTCGATGAGCGTGACGAACTCCCGCAGCACCGCGCCGTGCGCGTCGTTGACGTCCCGGAAGTGGCTGTTGGCGACGAAGGCCGCCAGCGCCGGACGGATGGCGTTGCCGAGCGCCGTGCCGTACGCCCCCACCACGTCCGGGCTGTAGAACTGCACGTAGTACCCGGCCCGGAGGAACAGGATGAGCTGGAGCGTCTGCCCGCTGTTGTCCCCCACGTAGCCCTGTGCGCTGGTGGTGAGCGCGTTGGCGATGGTGACCATCTTGCTCTCGATGAACACCTGCCGCGCCAGCGTGCCGGTGACACCGAACAGCGTGTTGACGCACGCCTCCGTGGAGCCCTTCACCAGGGTGACGAGCGCCGCGCCGCTGGCCGAGCCGAAGGCCGCCGTGTCACAGGCGGCCAGCAACGCCCGGGCGGGAGGCGGTGGGGCGAGCTCCTGACGGAGTTGCTCCGGCGCGACGTCGGGCGAGCGCTCTTCGGGCAGGATGCGCTGATGGGCATGCTCCAGCCCGTGAAGGCGCTGGGCGGACCCGGTCGGCGGGGGAGCCCCGGGGCGGGCGTCCGCTCCAGGGGCGAAGACTCCGATACAGAGGGCGAGGACGATGTGACAGCGACACCAATCCGTGATTGGACTGCGCATGCTCGTGCTCCTCGGGGTGGGGGCTTTGCCGCACGGTGTCGACAGGACTGGACGACGCCGACGTGGGTTTCACGCTGTGTTCAAGGTATTCCTGGGCCGGTGCGCTGTTCTTGTGTCTTTCCCACGCGGGGATGAATGGAAACGACCAAAGGGCGAGAGGCGTTGGAGCACTGGCGGGTGGAGTTCATGGGGCGGGTGACGAACCCGCTGTTCGCGGAGGCGCTGTTCGACCGGGTGCCGGACATCGTCTTCTCGGTGAAGGACATCCAGGGCCGGTACGTGTGCATCAGCGAGGCGTGCGCGGAGCGCTGCGGGCTGAAGAGCAAGGCGGCGGCGGTGGGGCGCACGGCGCACGAGCTGTTCCCCCAGCACATGGCGGACCGGTACGTGCGTCAGGACGAGAAGGTGTTCCGCACGGGGCGCCCGCTGGTGGACAACCTGGACCTGACGCTGTTCAACAACCGCGAGCCGGGCTGGTGTCTGACGAGCAAGGTGCCGCTGTTCGACGCCACGGGCGACGTGATGGGGCTGGCGTGTCTGTCCAAGGACATCCACGAGCCGGGGCGCGCGGGGCTGGTGGACGAGCGCTTCGCGGCGACCATCGACTTCATCCAGGCGAACTACGGGGAGCGGCTGCGCATCGACTCGCTGGCGCGGCGCGCGGGCATGTCCGCGGCGCAGTTCGAGCGGCGGATGCGGCGCATCTTCCAGCTCTCCGCGGGGCAGTTCATCATGAAGACGCGCATCGACGCCGCGGCGGAGCGACTGGTGGAGGACGTGCGCGAGCCCATCGCCGCCATCGCGCTGTCCGTGGGCTTCTGCGACCAGAGCGCCCTGTCACGCCAGTTCAAGCAGGTGACGGGCCTGAGTCCCCGCGAGTACCGGCAGCTCGTCGAGTCCGTCCCTGGCACTGCCGTGTCCCGGCGCAAGCGCTGAGGGGCCTGGGGGGCTTCCCCAAAGCCTGTCAGGTGTGATGCGCTCCGGGCTGGTCATGAAAGCCTTCACGCTGCCCGTGTCCACCGTCCTGTTCCATGTCGTGGCCCTGGGGTTCTTCGGGGCCTGCGCGGCGTGGCTCGTCCAGGAGTCCCTGCTGCTCGGCGGACGTCGGGCGATGATGGGGTTCGCGGTGGCCGTGGCCTCGGGCGCGCAGGTGCTGTTGTCATTGGGCACCGTGAGGGGGCTCTGGGTCGCGCGACGCTGCTGTCCGCCCGCGCGCGGGTGGTGACGTATCTTCAGTTCAGGGGTTGGTGCTGGGGCCGTCCTCTCGCTGACGCTCACTTCCGGGCGGCGGGCGCGGGGACCGCACGCTTCTTCCACGGGTCTCCGCCCACGCCGGAGTCCACGAGCTGGAAGGGACTCTCTCCGCTCATCCGCACCAGCCCGAGGCTGGGCACGGAGGCGGACCACCCGGCGGTGATGCCGCCGCAGTAGGAGTACTCGCTCACCTCCAGCGTCCTGCCGGCGAGCGTCTCCAGTTGGATGATGCCCAGCACCCTGAAGACCCTCATCGGCACGACAATGGCGGTCTCCACGGCGACCTGTCCGGACTGCCTCCCGGCAATCCCGCGTCTGTCACTCGAGTTCATGGCCCTCCGGCCGGTTGAACCCAGACTCGCTGGAGGCGCGTGCCGTGCTGGAGATGTCAGGCATTGGGGCGCAATGAAATGACAGGTCGCGTGTCTGGTATCAGGTATGGAGCGAGGGATTCCCAGCGGGTCGCGGCCGTCCCTCCCGGGGAGGGAGCCGCCGGGGCCTTGTCCCTGGGGACGATTGTCGGATGGTGGAAAACCCAGGGGTGCCGAAAGGGCGGTCCCTGTGCGGACTGTTAAGGTCACGTGCGCTCCATGTCCCCTCCCCACTCCCCCCCGGAGGCGCCGGTCCCCACCGTGGACCTGTCCCCGGGCGCGCTGTCCCTCCAGGTCCTGGAGAGCCTCCCCCAGCTCGTCTGGATGACCCGCCCCGACGGGCACCACGTCTACTTCAACCGCCGCTGGTACGAGTACACCGGCCTGACGCCCGAGCAGGCGCTGGGCGACGGCTGGTGGCGCATCTTCCACCCGGAGGACGCGCAGGAGGCCGGCAGGCGCTGGGCCCACTCGCTCGCGACGGGGGAGCCCTACGAGGTGGAGTTCCGCTGCCGGCGCCATGATGGCGCCTGGCGGTGGATGCTCGGCCGCGCCAGCCCCCTGCGCGGCGCCAAGGGCGACATCCTCCAGTGGTTCGGCACCACCACGGACATCGAGGAGCCCAAGCGCGCCTCGGAGTCCATGCGCTTCCTGGCGGAGGCGGGGGCGCTCCTGTCCTCGTCCGCGCTCGACCTGGACGACACGCTGGCGCTGCTGGCGAAGCTGGCGGTGCCTCAGCTGGCGGACTGGTGCGCGGTGGAGCTGATGGAGGAGGACGGCGGCACGCGCCAGGTGGCGGTGGCGCACGTGGACCCCAGCCGGGTGCGGCTGGCCGAGGAGGTGCGGGTGCGCTACCCGCCCCGCGAGGACGACCCGAACGGCGTGCTGGCCGTCATCCGCACGGGCAGGCCCGTGTTGCTGGAGTCCGTGTCCGACGACGTGCTGGCCCTGGCGGCGCGGGACCGGGAGCACCTGCGCTTCCTCACGGCGCTGGGCCTGCGCTCGGCCATGCTCATCCCCCTGAAGGCGCGCGGCCGCACCCTGGGCGCGCTCACGCTGGTGACGGCCGAGTCCAGCCGGCGCTTCGGACGGGCGGACCTGGCCTTGGGCGAGCAGCTCGCCTCGCGCGCCGCGCTGTCGGTGGACACCGCGCGCCTGTACCGCGAGGCCCAGGCCTCGCTGCGCCGCAGCCAGGAGGAGCGGCGCACCGCCCAGACGCTGCTGCGCATCGGCGAGACGCTGTCGTCGGAGCTGGACCCGGGCGTGCTCGTCCAGCGCATCACCGACGAGACGGTGGCCCTCACCGGCGCGGGCTTCGGCGCCTTCTTCGAGAACCGCGTGGACGAGCGCGGCGAGTCCTACCTGCTCTACACGCTGTCGGGCGCGCCCCGGGAGTCCTTCGCCCACCTGCCCATGCCGCGCAACACCGCCATCTTCGGCCCCACCTTCCGGGGCGAGGGCTCGCGGCTGTACGACGACGTGACGCGCCAGCCCGACTACGGCAGGAGCGCCCCGTACCACGGCATGCCCCAGGGGCACCTGCCGGTGAGGAGCTACCTGGCGGTGTCCGTGAAGAGCCGCTCCGGGGAGATTCTCGGCGGGCTGTTCTTCGGGCACGCGGAGCCGGGGCGCTTTGGCGAGGAGCACGCGCGGCTGGTGGAGGGCGTGGCGTCCCAGGCCGCGGTGGCGCTGGACAACGCGCGCCTGTTCCGCGACGCGCGCCGGGCCGAGGAGCGCTTCCGCTCGCTCGTCACCGCCACCGCGCAGGCCGTGTGGGTGACGCGGCCGGATGGCTTCATCGAGGAGGACAGCCCCTCCTGGCGCGAGTACACCGGCCAGTCGTATGACGAATGGAAGGGCACGGGCTGGCTGGACGCCGTCCACCCCGAGGACCGGGACGCGGCCAGCCGCGCCTGGACGGCGGCGGTGACGGACGTGAAGCCGTACGAGGTGGAATACCGGCTGCGCCGTCCGGACGGGACGTACTCGCCCACGCTGGCGCGCGCGGTGCCGGTGCTGCACTCGGACGGCAAGCTGCGCGAGTGGATTGGCACCAACACGGACATGACGGCCCAGCGCCGCGTGGAGGAGGGCCTGCGCCGGTTGGACCGCGAGCAGGTGGCCCGCAGGCTGGAGGCGCTGCGCGCGGAGATGAGCGGCGCCCTGGCGAAGGAGGGCTCCGTCGCCGACATCCTCCAGGGCTGCGCGGAGGCGCTGGTGCGCCACCTGGACGCGCAGGTGGCCCGGCTGTGGCTGTACTCGCGCAGCTCCGCCATGTTGGAGCTGGTGGGCAACGCGGGCGTGTCCGCGCCGCCGCGCGAGAAGTGGGCGCGCGTGGCGGTGCACGGCGGCAGCCTGGTGGCGGAGGTGGCCCGCACGCGCGAGCAGGTCTGGGTGGACAAGATGGAGCACGACGCCCGGGTTCTGGACCCGACGTGGATTCGCGAGACGGGGCTGCGCTCGTTCGCGGGCATCCCCTTGCTGGTGCGCGGGCAGCTGGTGGGCGTGATGGGGCTCTACAGCAGGACGGTGCTGGGCGAGGACAAGGTGGCGGCGCTGGCGGCGGTGGCGGACGCGCTCGCGCAGGGGCTGGAGCGCAGGCGCGCGGAGGACTCGCTGCGGCTGCGCGCCAAGGAGCTGGCCCGCTCCAACGAGGAGCTCCAGCAGTTCGCCTACGTGGCCTCGCACGACCTGCAGGAGCCGCTGCGCATGGTGGCCGGCTACACGCAGCTGCTCGCGCGGCGCTACCAGGGCAAGCTGGACGCGGAGGCGGACACCTTCATCCACTACGCGGTGGACGGCGTCACGCGCATGCAGCGGCTCATCCAGGACCTGCTGACGTACTCGCGCGTGGGCACGCAGGGCCGCGAGCCGCGCGCGGTGGACGCGGGGCGCGCGGTGGAGCGGGCGCGGGCCAACCTCCAGGTGGCGCTGCAGGAGTCGGGCGCCCAGCTCGAGACAGGCCCGCTGCCGATGGTGCTCGCGGACGAGACGCAGCTGGTGCAGCTGTTCCAGAACCTCATCGGCAACGCGCTCAAGTTCCACGGGGCCGCGCCGCCCAGGGTGGAGGTGGCCGCCGAGGTGAAGGGCGCGGAGGCGCGCTTCACGGTGAGGGACTGGGGCATCGGCATCGACGCGCAGGACTTCGAGCGCATCTTCGTCATCTTCCAGCGCCTGCACGGCAAGGAGTCGTTCGCCGGGACGGGCATCGGGCTGGCCATCTGCAAGAAAATCGTGGAGCGTCTGGGAGGTCGCATCGGCGTGGAGTCCAAGGTGGGCGAGGGCAGCACGTTCTGGTTCACCCTGCCGCTGGCGCCGTCGGTGCCCGCGTCTTCCGAGGTGTCGTCATGAGTGACATCGGCACCGAGGAGCGCCCGCTGCGGCTGTTGCTGGTGGAGGACAACCCGGGCGACGCGCTCCTGCTCCAGGAGGAACTGCGCGAGGTCACCGCCACGCGCTTCGAGGTGCTCCACGTCGAGCGCCTGGCGGACGCGGTGCGCGTGGTGAGCGAGGGGCCGCCGGTGGACGCGGTGCTCCTGGACCTGTCGCTGCCGGACGGGCACGGGCTGGGCAACATCCCACCGCTGCTCCAGGCCGCGCCGTCGGTGCCGCTGGTGGTGCTCACCGGCACGGACGACGAGCGCCTGGCGGTGCGCGCGGTGCACGAGGGCGCGCAGGACTACCTGGTGAAGGGCCAGGTGTCGGGGCCGCTGCTGGTGCGCGCGCTCAGGTACGCCATCGAGCGCAAGCGGGTGGAGGAGGGGCTCAAGCGCGAGGAGGCCGCGCGGCGCACGGCCACGTTCCGCGAGCAGTTCCTGGGCATCCTCGGCCATGACTTGCGAAACCCCCTGCAGGCCATCGCCGGCAACGCGTCACTGCTGCTGCGTCACGGGGGCTTGAGCGAGCCGCAGCGCAAGGCCATCAACCGCATCTCCATCTCCGCGGACCGCATGGCGCGGATGATCAATGACTTGCTCGACTTCACGCGCACGCGGCTGGGCGCGGGGTACGTGCTGGAGCGGGCGCGGATGAACCTGCACGAGGTGCTGCGCCAGGTGGTGGAGGAGCTGGAGGTGGCGCACCCGCGCCGCCAGTTCGAGCTGTCGCTCACGGGCAACGGCTGGGGGGACTGGGACGGGGACCGCATCGCGCAGGCGGCGTCGAACCTGGTGGGCAACGCCGTGCAGTACTCCCCGGAGGACACCGTGGTGCGCGTGACGGTGGCGGACGCGGAGGGCGGCGTGCGGGTGGAGGTCCACAACTGGGGCCTGCCCATCCCCGCCGAGCGCCTGGGCTCCATCTTCGACCCCTTCGGCCGCGCGCAGGACAAGCGCAGCGCGCAGCGCAACGGCCTGGGCCTGGGGCTCTACATCACCCACGAAATCGTCCGGGCCCACGGGGGCCTCTTGGGCGTGTCGTCCTCCGCCCAGGAGGGGACGGCCTTCTGGCTGAGCCTGCCGCGGCAGTTCGTCACCGAGGAGTGAAGGGACACCCCGGCAACCCCCTGGCCGCCCGCCCGCTGACTCGAGGGGCGGGCCGGGCGGGCGCGCGGCACGGGTCGCGGCGGGAAGAAGGAGGACACACCCTTCAGGGGTGCGTTCAACCTGGCCGGCGCTCTTCGGGTGGCGGCCCCCAACCTCGAGGTCCAGCGATGACCATTCTCGGCGCGGCGCTCATTGGAACGCTCCTCTTCGGCCTCATCATCTTCGCCGTCATCCTCTTCGGCGCGGCCGGCAACAAGTGGGAGAAGGACATCCGCGAGGTGACTGAAAACCAGCGGGCGCGCGGCATCGTCGGTGACGTGACGATGAACGACCAGGACGATGAGCACCACCACCCCGGCCCCCACGTGCACGCGCACGCCTGAGGCGGCGGCCTACCTGGGCCGCGGGCTGTAGTAGCGACGCAGCCAGCGGCTCAGCCCGTCCAGGCCGGGGAAGAGCACCCGCTCGGTGAGGTTCGCCTGGTCCAGCTTGTCGCGCACCTCCCACTTGAGGTCCGCGGGGATGATGAGCCGGCGCACGCCCTGCTTGCGCCGCTCCAGGAAGCTGTCCAGGCGCGCGTCCGGCCCGTTCATCACCGAGAAGAGCGCGAACTGGTTGACGATGCGCGCGTCCAACGACGGCGGCTCGAAGAAGAGCACGAACGGGTGGCGCGCCAGCCGGTCCAAATCAGAGATGGACGGCGCCACCTCCGCCAGCATCTCCCCGGAGAACACGTCCGCGCCCTCGCGCTTGAGCAGCGTCTTGAGCGGGCGGGGCAGCAGCCGGTTCGTCTCCCGGTAGTCCACGCACCACACCACGCCGTCCTCGTGCGCCAGGTCCGTGTCCTCGGTGAGGAAGTGCAGCGCGACGTAGGGGCTGAACGTCCAGTCCAGCATGCGCGTGGGCAGGCCGTGGTGCTGCGCCAGGGCGAGCCAATCCCAGACGGAGTCCAGGGGCTCACGGGGCGTGCCGCGCGCGTACTTGCGGAAGGCGCGCAGCAGGTCCTTCTCCTTGCGGACGAACAGGCCCCGGCGGTTGAGCGCGGTGGACAGGTCGTGCTCGGCGTGGGGCATGCCGCGGAACACGTAGCTGGCGCGGTGGCGGCCCAGCGCCTCGTTCCAGGAGTCCGCGAACAGCGCCTCCTGGAGCTCCAGCCATGAGCTGACCCGGTGCTCTTGCATGCGAAGGCCCGTGTCCCCACGACAGGGGACACACGGCCTTCAAGATGCGGCGCGAGGGGCTGCTTGGGAAGCCGCGCGTCAGACGACGCGCGAGTCGGTGGGCGCGAAGGACCGGGCCGGCGTCGTGGAACGCGTCGGGTGGGTGAGCCGGTGGAGGATGCGCGACAGCTCGGTCGAATCGAAGGGCTTGCGCAACAGGCACACCGCGCCCTCGAAGCTGGGCAGCTCCAGCTCCAGCCCCGTGGTGAGCACCACCGGCAGGTCCGACAGCTCACGCTGCGCGTGCAGGAGCCGGATGAGGTCCCGGCCCTCGATGTCGGGCAGGAGCCAGTCGAGCACCAGCACGTCCACGCGGGGCTCGGCGAAGAAGGCCTTGAGGGCGGAGAAGCCGCTGTCGCACGGCACGACGCGGTAGCCCTCCAGCTCCATGGCCTCGGCCACCGCCTCTCGAAGGAGGCCATCATCCTCGGCCAGGACGACGACGGGACGGTAGGTCATGCGCTCGGGCTCACAGCGGCCGGAAGGAGACATCCAACGAGCGGCGCGTGGGTCCGGCGCTCCCACCGCCTTGCGAAGGACAAGAACCCCGGAGGCCCCCGGCCCTCCTCCCGCACCTGGAGGAGGGACCGGTCCGTCGGAGTCCGGACGGGCGGCCTAGGGCCTGCCGTTCTCCGCGGGCTGGTTGAAGGCGTACTGGTCCGCGCCGGGCGCGGTGTCCTGCTGGAACAGGGGGCACCTGGAGCAGGTGAAGCTGTCCCAATCCTGGCGCACCGCCACGTCGATGCAGCCGCCATAGAAGCGGCAGTGCACGTTGCGGTGCTCCTCGATGGAGAAGGACTCCGCGCGCATGGGCAGGCGGAACTCGGTGGGACGTGGCTGTGGACAGGACATGATGACTCTCTTGCCCCCCTCGTGGGTGCGATGAACCGTTTACCGGCTGGTGCGACGCGTCATTCCCATCTGCGAGTCCGGAGCGCGGGCACCACGAGGTGCACCTGATAAGGGCCAGCAGCAAGGGTTGCCAACCCGCGGGGTCGTCCGTTCGAGGGGCGAGGTGCCAGGCGTGTGGGAGGGGCCTGGCGGGCACGGGCGGGGAGGGCTGGCTTCATCCGAACACTTCACCCGGTGGCGCCTTTCCCGGAAGATGCGGGCGTGTCCGCCCCCCTCCGTCCCCCTCGTCCGGCTCCCTCGTCGTCCCGCGGCGCGCTCGGCGCCTTCGCCCTGGCCGCGCTGCTGGCCCTGACGGCCTGCTCGGCCTTCTCCCGCGCCGTGAAGGAGGGCGACACCGCCAGCCAGCAGCAGAAGTGGGCGGAGGCGGAGGCGGCCTACCTGCGCGCGCTCGCCGCGGACCCGGAGGCCTCCGAGGTGACGGTGAAGCTGCGCGAGGTGCGCCGCGCCTGGAGCCAGGTGGTGCTGGAGGAGGCCCGGAGCGTCCATGACGCGGGGGACCTGGACGGCGCCATGAAGCGGCTGGTGCGCGCCCTGGAGCTGGACGCGGAGAACGTGGCGGCCAGGGAGCTGCTCAACGTGACGCTGGACGAGCGGGTGGCCGTGGCGCTCACCGCGCTCAAGGCGGACAAGCTCCAGGAGGCGCGCGCGGAGCTGGACGCGGTGCTGGCGGTGGCCCCGGACCACGCGGGCGCCAAGAAGGCCCTGGACGCGGTGCAGGTGGCGTGGGCCAAGCGCTGGTTCAACACGGGGGACGGGCTGGAGAAGGCGGGCAAGCTGGGCAACGCGCTCGTCGCCTATGTGCGCGCGGACCAGGAGCGCGTGGGCGCCACCGCGGCGCGCGAGCGGGCGGAGGCGGTGCGCCAGAAGCTGCGCGACGAGGTGGCCTTCCTGGTCGTGGCGACGCCGGTGGAGGACCGCGCGGGCGCGCCCGACGTGGCGCAGCGGCTGGCGGCGGGGCGGCTGGCGGCCATGCTGCCCACGCACCTGCCCCTGCGCGTGGTGACCGAGGCCCCCGAGGGGCGCGAGGGCGTGAAGCTGGACCTGTCCCTGGAGCGCGTGCTGCCGCTCAAGGCGGTGGAGGACTCGCAGCGCTCGCACCGCTACCTCGCGGGCAAGACGTCCGTGCCCAACCCCCGCCGCGCCGGCTTCGAGACGAAGCTGCTGCAGGCCGAGCGCACCCAGGAGGAGGTGGACCGCAAGCAGGCCCAGGCCCTGCGCGAGTACCTGCGCCTGCAGACGGAGCTCAACCTGCTGCGCGCGGGGACGGAGCGCTGCCGCGAGCGCGAGCGCCGCGAGTGCCTGGAGGCGCTGAAGGAGTGCGGCGAGGCCGCGCGCGAGGCGGAGAAGCCCGGCACGCTGCCCGGGGAGTGCAGCCCCGCCCGCTGCGCCTCCAGCTCCTGCGCGAAGGAGGAGCAGGCGCTGGCGCTGCTGCTGGCGGCGGTGAAGGTCAAGGAGGCCAGCCTGGAGGCCGCGCTGGAGAAGTCGGAGACGCAGCGCATCGAGGTGCAGCGCCACCGCGACACCACGTTCCGCGAGCCCGTCACGGTGGAGGAGCCGATGTACTCGGACTTCGTCTACGACGTGCAGCTCCACCGGCTCACCGTGACGGCCTCCGTCACCGCGGTGATGCGGGACCTGCTCAAGTCCCAGGTGCCCGCGCCGCACACGGATGACTTCTCCGTGATGCACGAGGACCTGGCGCACAAGGGCTACGACCGGTACGGCGTGCTGGCGGACCCGGTGCAACTGCGCAACGAGCTGGAGCTGCGCGTGGAGGTGGGCGACAAGGCCGTGTCGGACCTGGCCCGCCGGGTGAAGGAGCGCTTCGATGCGTACCGGGGCAAGCGCGTGGAGGACGCGCGCCGGGGCATGGTGCGCCCGGGCGCCGAGGACGTGGTGGAGACCGCCGTGCGCGCGCTGCTGCTCACCGCGGACGCGCCCCCCGCGGATGTCCTCCAGCCCCTGGCCCGCGCGCGCGGCCTCAACCGCCCCGAGACGCTGCTGGGCCTGTAAGTCGCCGCTGCCCCTGTAACCAGAGTCCGTACGGACCCGCGACACCTTTCGACTCAGGTGTCCTGTCCCAGGACACTTTGGTTACGGGGTTGTAACCATTTGGAATCAAAGGACACGGACTTCAAAGTGTCATGAGTCTTTACGCCGTGGTCCCCGAGGCGTGGAGTCCAGGCGCTCCGTGGATACCGGGTGTTTTAGTGGGAAGCTAAGGGAAATCCGCTAGTTACCTGGATGGCATGACACCTGCTCAGGGCAGGGGTCCCCGGGCTGTGGGAGTCCGGGAGCCTCATTCCTCTGCGAAGAAGGATGTTCATGTCCCAGTCCAAGATTGTCGGTGCCCTCGCGGGCCTGGCGCTGCTGGCCGGTTGCGGCGGCGAAAACACCACCCCTCCCCCCTCCGAGGAGGTCAGCCAGGGAATGTCGTGGGAGGAGTTCCTCGCGGGCGTGTACCAGGAGCCCGACACCGGCATCTTCATCGCGGATGGTGACACGCCGTTCGCCAGCGAGAAGCACCTGCGCGAGTTCTATGAGAACAACGTGCGCAACGGGCAGCTCATCGTCCACACCGCGGGCGGCGTGGACGCGGCCTGGAACGCGACGCAGAAGAAGAACATCACCTACTGCGTGAGCTCCTCGTCGTTCGGCACCCGGTACAACACCGCGGTGGCGGCCATGAAGAGCGCGGCCGAGGCCTGGGAGGCCGTGGCCAACGTGGACTTCGTGCACGTGGTGGCGCAGGACGGCAACTGCACCGCGAGCAACGGCAACGTCGTCTTCGACGTGCGCATCGTGAACTCGGGCAACCAGTACCTGGCCCGCGCGTTCTTCCCGAACGACACGCGCGCCAACCGCAACGTGCTCATCGACACGTCGGCCTTCGGCAGCATCCCGCCGTGGACGCTCGAGGGCATCCTGCGCCACGAGCTGGGCCACACGCTGGGCTTCCGCCACGAGCACACCCGTCCCCAGGCCGGCACGTGCTTCGAGGACAACAACTGGCGTCAGCTGACGGCGTACGACTCCGCGTCCGTCATGCACTATCCGCAGTGCAACGGCACCCAGAACGGGGACCTGGTCATCACCGCGCTGGACGCGCAGGGCGCCGTGGCGCTCTACGGCGCGCCGGGCGGCACGGACCCGGAGCCGCCGGGTCCTGGCACGGGCACCCCGACGACGACGACGCTCACGGGCTCCGTGGCGGCGAGCACCAACAACGCCTTCCCGGCCATCAACGTGGTGCCCGGCACGGCCTTCAACGTGACGATGACGGGCACGGGTGACCCGGACCTGTACGTGCGCTTCGGCGCGGCCCCCACCACGACGACGTACAACTGCCGCCCGTACCTCAGCGGCGCGTCGGAGTCCTGCAACCTGACGGTGCCCGCGGGCGTGACGACGGCGTACGTCATGGTGCGTGGCTACACGGCCGCCACCTTCACGCTGACCATCAACTACACCCGTCCGGACGCGGGTGGCACGCCCGCGACGGACACGAAGTCGGGCTCGGTGGCCTCGGGCAGCGTCACCGACTTCCCCGCGTACACCGTGGTCGCGGGCAGCACGTTCAAGGTCGTGATGACGGGCTCGGGTGACCCGGACCTCTACGTCCGCTTCGGCTCCGCGCCCACCACCACGGCGTACAACTGCCGCCCGTACCAGACGGGCGCCGCCGAGACGTGCGAGCTGACGGTGCCCGCCGGCCAGACGAGCGCGTACGTCCAGGTCCGCGGCTACACGGCGGGCACGTACAACCTGGCCATCAGCTACACCAAGCCGTAGTCCACGCTCCCGACACCCGGGAGTGAAGCACGGGCGGTCTTCCCGAGTCGGGGAGGCCGCCCGTGGTCTTTTCAGTCGATGAGCGGGCTCAGCTGCGCGCCCACCGCGCGCTGGGCATCCAGGCGGCGCCGGCGGGCGGGGGCGATGACGAGCTGCCACACGGCGCAGACGAGCCCCAGCACCAGACACCCGAGCCACAGCGCGGACGTGCCCGCGCGCCCCAGCACCCGCCCTCCGAGCGCGGGCGCGGCGCTGGAGGCCAGGCCCCAGAGCATGTGGTACGCGCCCTGGTAGCTGCCGCGCAGCCGCGTGGGCGCCAGGTCCGCGACGACGGAGGGCGCGACGGGGGCCTGGGCCATCTCGCCGAGCGTCCAGATGGCCACCGCGAGCGCCGCGAGCGCGACGTTGCCCGTCAGCGCGTGCAGGCCGAAGCCCAGGCCGGTGAGGGCCGCCGCCAGCGCGAGCGAGTGCGCGCGGCGCAGGTGCTTGAGCGCCCGGTGGGACAGGGGCTGGAGCGCGACGATGAGCAGGCCGTTGACGGACAGCACCGCGCCGAACTGCGCCTCGCTCAGGCCGCGCGCGCTCAGGTCGAGCGGGAGCGACACCTGGCTCTGATGGAAGATGATGGCCACGCCGAGGATGGGCAGCGCGAAGGCGACGAAGGTCGGGTCCAGGAAGGGCGTCAGGAGCGAGCGCAGGGCGCCGGGGGCCTGGGCGTCCTCCGACGCGGTGCGGGCGGGGCGCGTCTCCGGCAGGAGCAACCAGATGCAGCACCCGTAGGTGAACGTGGTGATGGCGTCGGCCACGAACAGCGTCACGTAGCCGAAGCGGACCATCAGCCCCGCGAGCGGCAGCGCCACGGCGAAGCCCACGTTGATGACCCAGTAGAGCAGGCCGAAGGCGCGCTGCCGGTCCTCGGGGGTGACGACGTCCGCGACCGCGGCGGACACGGCGGGACGGTAGAGCTCTCCGAGGATGCCCAGGCAGAAGGCGGCGAGCGCGATGGAGGAGGGCTCGCGCGCGAAGCCGAGCAGGAGCATGCCCACCGAGCCGAGCCACAGGCCGCCCGCCAGCGTCAGGCGCCGGCCCACGCGGTCCGCGAGCATGCCGCCCAGGGGGCTCGCGATGACCGCGCCCACGCCGTAGAGCGACACGGTGAGGCCCGCCTGCTCCACGCTGAAGCCCCGCTCGCGCGTGAGGTACAGCGCGAGGAAGGGCACCACGAAGCTGCCCAGTCGATTGACCAGGGTGCCCACCCACAGCACCCAGTAGGTGCGCGGCAGGCCGCCGGCCATCTCATGCACGGCCCTGCCCAGCGCGCTCGTCGTCCATCGCGAACTCATGTGCGCACGCAGCATGTGTCAGCGCGAACGCCCTTGCACGAGCGGCCGCGGGAGCCCGTGGAACGTGGTGCTGCTTGGTGCTCCGAGGAGTTCAGGTGGGGCGGATGGGGGAGGTCGGGCATGGGCGGGAGGGCGGTGGGAGTAGGGGGCTTCGCGCTGGGCTAGAGGCTTCGGGGACGACCTCTCGATGAGGCCCTGACGGAGGCAGGGGCGAACCGAGTCCACGGGGTGTGCTGGGCTCCCGAGTGGGTGTGGTGCGCGGGCCTCGTTGGGGCGCTGGCGAGGGTTGCTCGCCTTGAGTGAGGTGGCGCGGGCCGCTTGCCGGGGCGCTGGCGCGGTTGACTTGCCGGGCCTATGAGTGAGCGCGGGGTGGCGTGGGCCTCGCGGACACTGACGGCTGAACTTGCCGGAGCCTGTGAGTGAGCGCTGGGTGGCGCGGGCCTCGCGGACACTGGCGCGGCTGAACTTGCCGGAGCCTGTGAGTGAGCGCGGTGGCGTGGGCCCATGGTGGCGCTGGCGCCGTTGGGTCGCGAGGGAGCTGGCGTGGGCCCGCCCTGCGCGCTATCAGCGCGGGACGTCATCGCCCGCGAGGCAGGGGTGGGACGGTGGCGAAGCCGGAGGGCGTGGGCGTCATGAGTCAGGTCATCGGGTTGCTGGGCACGTGTCTGGTGTTGGGCGTGCTGGCCCGCAGGAGCGGGAAGTTCCCGGAGGGCTCCGCGGGGCCGTTCAACACCTTCGTGCTGTACGTGGCGCTGCCCGCGCTGGTGCTGCGCGTGATGCACCGGCTGGAGTTCGTGCCGTCGCTGCTGGTGGCCGCGGTGGTGCCCTGGCTGTACTACCTCGCGGCGGGGCCGTTCTTCCGGTGGCTGGGGCCGAAGCTGGGGCTGTCCAAGGAGTCCGTGGCCGCGCTGGTGCTGACGGGCGGCCTGGGCAACACGGCCTTCGTGGGCCTGCCGATGGCGGAGGCCCTGCTGGGCGCGGAGGGGCTCGCCGTGGCGGTGGTGGTGGATCAGCTCGGCTCGTTCCTGGTGCTGTCCACGCTCGCGACGCTGGCGGCGGCGAGGGCGAGCGCGGAGGTGGCGCTGCCCCTGGGCGCGCTCGCGAAGAAGGTGGCGACCTTCCCGCCGTTCGTGGCGCTGGTGCTGGCGCTGCTCCTGCGCCCCGTGGGCTACCCCGTCTGGGTGGACTCCGTGCTGGAGCGGCTGGGCGCGCTCCTGACGCCGCTGGCGCTGTTCTCCGTGGGCCTGCAGCTTCGACTGTCCGGGGTGAAGGCGCGGCTGCCGGCGCTGTCCCTGGGCCTGCTCTACAAGCTGGTGCTGGTGCCGGGCGTGGTGATGCTGGGCCTGTGGGCCCTGCCCGGCCTGTCGCCCATGGTGGTGCAGGCCACGGTGCTCCAGGCGGCGATGGCGCCCATGGTGAGCGCGGCGATTCTGGCCGCCGAGCACCGCCTGGACCCGGAGCTGGCGGTGCTGATGGTGGGCGTGGGCATCCCCCTGTCCTTCGTCACCGCGCCGGTGATGCTGTGGTTGGTGCGCTGAGTCATCCTCGGGGGGAGGTGAGCGGGCGTCTGGTCTGCCCGCCTGCTCTGCGGGCGGGTGCGCGGACGGCTCACTGACGTGTAGCCGCAGCTCCCCTATCTTCCGTCATGGCCGAGCAACCACCGAAGGCTTCCGGGGCACCCGGAGGAGACCCGAGGCGGATGGAAGTGCGGCGCTCCGTGGCGGAGCTGGGCGCGCGCACCTACGCCATCCAACTTCTCACCGACGCAGGCATCCCGTTCCTCGTGGGTGGGGCCTACGCCTTCGCCCACTACACGGGCCTCTACCGCGACACGAAGGACCTGGACCTCTTCCTGCATCGCAAGGACGGGGACCGCGCCGTGGAGATGCTCGCGCGCCACGAGTGGCGCACCGAGAGCGAGGTCCACGGCTGGCTGCACAAGGCCTTCTGGGAGGACTTCCTCGTCGACCTCATCTACGGCTCCGGCAACGGCTTCACCGCCGTGGATGACGCGTGGTTCGAGCACGCGGTGCCGGCCCAGGTGCTGGGCTGTCCGTGCCGTGTCCCGCCCGCGGAGGAGATCTTCTGGAGCAAGGCCTTCGTCCTCGAGCGCGAGCGCTTCGACGGCCATGAGCTCACCCACCTGCTGCTCAAGGCGGGGCCCACGTTCGACTGGCAGCGCCTGCTGCGCCGCTTCGACCGGTACTGGGAGGTGCTGCTCTCGCACCTGCTCTTCTTCCGCTTCGCCTACCCGTCCGACCGCGCCACCGTGCCGGAGTGGTTGATGCGCGAGCTGCTCTCGCGCGCGAACGGCTCCGTGGACGCCGGCAACTGGCAGGAGCGCATCTGCCGGGGGCGCATCCTGTCCAAGGTCAGCTACCAGGTGGACGTGGACGAGTGGGGCTTCCAGGACGGGCACAGCTGGGACAGGGAGGAGCGCCAGCGCGAGGCGGACTCCGTCGCGAGCGGCGAGGCGCCGGGCCTGCACGGGCCCCACTGAGCGCCCTCACTCGGGGGGCTCCACGTCCCACCGTGCGAGCCCCCGAGTCGTGGGCCCATGTGCCTTCCGGGCTCACGGCCCTACCTTGCTTCCAGTGTCCCTTCGCGAACAAGGCAGGTGTCCCGTGGCCCGTTCCCCGTCAGGACCCCGACGCGCGCTCGGCCGCTTCGGCGCGGTGCTGCTGTCCCTCGGCGTCGTCGCGCCCGCGAGCGCGCAGCTCGCCACCTCCCAGCGCTCGGGGCCCATCCGCCTGCAGGTGGGCGACCAGTCCCTCGCCATCTCCCTGGGCAAGGAGCGCCTGAGCGGTGGCGGCTTCGACCTGCGCCGCACGGGTGCGTCCTTCCGTGGCCAGCTTCGCGGCGGCGACGTGGAGCTGGGCTGGCGACGGGGCCCCATCGTGGGGCGCGTGGGCGTGGAGGACACGCGCCTGGAGCTGTCGCGCTTCTCCTCCGAGCAGGGCATGCGCGTGGACGGTGAGCTGTCGAACTGGCCCACCTCGCTCGTCTTCTCGCCCGTGGGCATCTCCGGGGACGTGGGCGGGTGCAGCTACTCGCTGACGGTGGCGGGGGGCCGCTACACCGGGTGGCGCACCTGTCAGCCGGACCTGGAGGGCGAGCCGACCGCCGTCACGCTGAGCCTGCCGGAGACGGTGCTCGCGCTCGACACCGCGGAGCAGGCCGCGCTCCTGTCGCTGCTGCTCTCCGCGAAGGGCCTGCCACCCGCCCCGCCGCGCGAGGCGCCCGCGAACACCGGGCGCACGCTGGAGGGGCCTGGCCTGAACGAGACACCTCGGCGTTGAGGTGGGCCCGGTGCGGGCCGGTCGAGCCGCTCCGCGCGGAATCGTGCAATCCAGATGCATCCGTCATGGTGAGTCACGTGGCACTCGCGGGAGTCTCCGCGCGGCCCGTGCTTCAATCCCTGACTTCCGCTCGCGCACGTCGGCGCGTGGATGGGCATGCGGGCCCATCCCTGGCGGAAGAAGGAGTCCCACCATGAAGCTGTGCCTGGGTGTGTTGTCGGCCCTCGTCGTGTCCGGCCTCTTGGCCTGCGGTGGCACCGGAGCCGTGGAGCCGGAGGAGGAGACGCTGGGGCAGGTTTCGAGCGCGGTCGTCTGTTCGACGACGTGTCCGAACGGCTCGACGGTGACGTGCGAGGGCACGACGTGCAACACCTACCCGGGGGAGTCGGTGGAGTGCGACGGGCTGCACAACATCTGCCTCCCCACGATTCCCAGCGTCTGCCTGTCGCCCAACAGTGCCTGCTCGTACCTGGCGGGACGCACCTGCTCACCGGTGGGCGGCACGCGCTCGTGCTGCATCAACCGCCGCGCGGGCAACTGCTACTGCATGCCGACGGGCCAGTGGGCGTGTAGCGCGTCCTGAGTCGTCGGCAGGTGGATGCGTCGAGCCCGCTCTCGGGCTCGACGCGAAAGAAAGACTTCAGGCGGTGGCGGTCGCGCCGAAGGACAGCTCCACGCCGTTGTCCTTCACGCGCATGCGCGGCTTGGACAACCAGTGGCAGTGCGCGCAGTAGCTGTTCGCGCCGGAGGGAGTGGCGCGCACGCTCACCGCTCCGCCGCAGAGCACGCAGCCGTCGGGAAGGACGAATTCGGCGAATCGCTCGCCGAGGTTGCTCTCGATTTCGGTCATGTCCCACAAGTAACGCAGGAATCGCGCGGCACAAGCAGACCGCACCAGGCCACCCGCATCCTCCTGGCCCTCCCCCCGCAAGAGGCAGGCGGACAGGCGAGCGCACCTGCATTCCTTACGGGCTCGGACGCGAGTGACGTCCTGACGACATCGCAACCCCCGGCTCCGACGTGGCGCGACTGGCACGTGGATTGATCTGCCCCGCGCCGGGAACACGAGAGGGGGAGGGCATGGGTGGTGTGGAGCGTGTGGATGTGCGCGAGGAGAAGAAGGGGTGGGGCGTCGAGGTCGTCACCTCGGACGGCGAGGTGAGGCGCTACCGGTACGCGAGCGAGGCGCAGGCGCGCTACTTCGCGGCCATCTTCGAGCTCGGCCCCCGGGTGTGGCCGCCCGTGCGACGGGGGAAGGCCCGGAAGGCCGCCTGAGGAACCCTCGTGCCCGGGCGTGGGGAGCCGGGCACCGTGGCTTCCCACTACCCTTGGGGCCGGGTTTCGGAGAGGCTTGTGCCATGAGCGACGCGAGCAAGAACTTCCTCCACCGCCCGAACCGGGAGCACATCACCCAGGAGCCGGACCCCGCGGGCCGCTGGAGCACGCAGTTTCCGGACATGATTGGCTACCGCAGCCAGGGGGGCGGCAAGGTGCCGGCGGACTTCGGCTGGAACACCAGCCCCAAGCAGTGGCAGGAGGAGCTGACGCCGCAGACGCTGGCGGAGCGCTTCAACGAGCTGCGCGTGCTGCCGCCGAAGCCCGAGGCGCCCGCGCTGCCCGCCGACACGCAGCCGAAGTAGTCAGCTGAAGGGCAGGGCCGCCAGGCGCTCGCGGAAGCGCTCGAGCAGGCCCCATGAGCCCGCCTCGTCCAGCCCCTCGGCGGCCTCCTGACGCGCCTTGCGCAGGAAGCCGTCGAAGGGCGTCGAGCGGCCGTAGAGCGCCGCCGCCGTGTCCACCGCGTCCGCCAGCACGCGCGCCGCGCCCTGCGAGCCGAGCGTCAGGTGCATCTCCGCCTGCTCCAGCTTCGCCCCGCACGACGCCCACAGCTCGCGGTCATGCACGGTGAGCCACGTGCGCGTCACCTCGTCCATCGCCTCGTCGAGGAAGCCGAGGAACGGTTCGACCAGCTCCGGCAGCGCCTCCGCGGGAAGCTCGCTCCTGCCCGCGGCCTCCTGGATGCGCGCGCGCAGCGTCAGCACGTGCTGCTTCTGCGGCGTGCGCAGCGCCACCGAGGCGGGCAGGGTGATGAACGCCGACAGGCTCTCGGCCGCCTGCCTCGCCAGCGTGGGCCGTGACGGCGCCTCCGCCTTGGCCGCGCGCTCCAGTCGCCCCTGCAGCGAGCGGCGCAGGTCCGCCGCCGCCGCGCGCAGGGCCGCGCGGGCGCCCACCTGGTGCACGTAGCCGGGCACCACGTCCTCGCGCCGCACGTCCTCGAAGGCCGCGGCCGTCAGGTAGACGAGGTCGCCGATGCGCACGCGGAAGTCCGCGCGGAAGGCCTGCAGCTTCGCCATCAGCGTCCACTGGTCGCTGACCACCTCGGGTCGCCGCATCTGCTGGCCCAGCTCCGACACGCGCTTGGACAGCCGCTCCGCGATGGCGTGCAGCACCGTCTCCACCTCCTGCGCCAGCCGCTCGTCGGAGCTGGCCGGGGGAGGTGCCCAGCCGCCGTCCGAGGCGCCTCGCGTGGGCGGCGGGGGGAACTCGTGGTGGATGGCGGTGACGAGCTGGTTGACGCCCACCAGCGTGTCGCCGATGGCGGGCGCCATCGTCTCCCACAGGGCCAGGTCCGCGCCGCCCTCGGGCTCCACCGTGGTGGGCTCGTACTTCGCGATGCTCAGGTGCCCCAGCCGGTCGATGGCCACCGCCGCCGCGCGGTGCACGCGCTCCAGCCGGTCCGCCAGGTGTCGGTCCGTGAGCGAATGCAGCAGCGCCTCCAGGCGGGAGGGCAGGGCATCCTGGGGAACACGGGGCGCGCGGGGCTTGGGTGGCGACACGGGCATGGAGCGCTCGACGCTACCGCATGGGTGCCGTGTACGCGAAAACGGACGCTGGGAACGGTTTGGGGGTTTCCCGGCGTACAGTAGGGACTCGGGGAGGATGCATGACAGAGCGGTTGCGACGCCGTCCATGGCTGACGGGGGGCCTGGTGGCGTTCCTGCTGGTGGGCCTGTGGGCCTTCACGGCGTGGGACGTGTGCGTGTCCACGTGGATGCTGCGAGGCGTGAAGCTCGCGCGCTGTCCGGTGGGGACGCTGCGTCAGACGGTGAGCCTGGGTGCGCAGGGACTCGGTCGGAACCTCCCTGGCGAGGTCTTCGCGTGGGCGGATGCGCACGGCATCGACTCGCGGGGCGAGCGGATGACGGCGCGGGTGCGGCGCGGCTCGGTGTCGCTGTTCCTGGTGGATGCCGAGGGCAAAGAGACGCCGCTGACGCCCGAGAAGGACGGCCCCTGGAAGCGCGACGGCGGCGAGGTGTCGCGGGCCACGGTGAAGCTGCCCGACGTGCCGGATGGTGACTACCGGCTGAGCGCCCGGCTCTCCACGCCATTGGGCGAGGACACGGTGGAGATACCGCTGCCGCTCTATGCGCCCGCGGTGGCGCACGTGCTGACGGACCGGCCGCTGTACGAGCCCGGCAACGAGGTGCGTTTCCGCGCGGTGGCGCTGCGCGCGAAGGACCTGGCGCCGCTGGATGGGCGGCCCGGGACGTGGTTCTTGAAGGACCCCTCGGGTGAGGTGGTGCTCGAGGAGCGCGCCCCCGCGGGGCCGTGGGGCGTCGTCGCGGGAGGCTTCCCGCTGGACCGGGGCGCGCCCACGGGAGCGTGGACGGTGGAGTGGGCGAGCGGCGAGACGGTGGCCCGCGCGCAGTTCACGGTGAAGCCGTTCACCCTGCCGCGCTTCCGCGTGGAGGCGCAGAGCCCCCGCCCCTACTGGCGCGCGGGCGACGTGCCCCAGGTGGAGGGACAGGTGGTGTACGCGTCCGGCGCGCCGGTGGCGGACGCGGAGGTGGAGCTGTCGTGGGACGTCTCGGGCGCGTGGCCGCCGCCCCCCGAGTGGGGCACGGGCGGGCTGCCAGGCCAGGCGCGTACGGACAAGGCGGGCCGCTTCCAGGTGACGCTGCCGCGCGTGCCGGAGGACCTGCGGGGCCAGGCGCGGCTGTCCGCGAGCGTGGTGGCCAAGGACGCGGCGGGGGACCGCGTCGCGAGCGGCGTGTCGTTGCTGCTGTCCGAGGACGCGCTCGCGGTGTCGTCGGTGACGGAGCTGGAGGACGGGCTGGTGGAGGGCTTCAGCAACCGCGTGTACCTGCGCGCCACCACGCCGGACGGGCGGGTGCTGCCGGGCGCGGAGCTGACGGTGACGCGCGCGTGGGACTCCCAGGACGAGGGCGTCCGGGGCGTGACGGACGAGGACGGCGTGGCCGCGTTCCAGCTGGACCCGGGCCCGCCCGTCAACGTGGTGGTGCCGCCGATGCCGGTGCGCCGCCCGCCGCCGGCGCCGTCGGTGACGCTGACGGAGGTGCGCAGCCTCCTGGAGGAGGACGGCGAGGAGTCGCTCCAGGACCGCGTCGCGGTGGAGGCCTGGCTGCCCGCGCTCCTCCCGTGCGCGCGCTTCGTGCTGCCGGAGGACCCGGTGCGCGAGGTGCCGCTGGCCGTGCGCGTGGGCATGGGCGGCGCGGTGGTGGACGTGGTGGGCGCGAACGACGCGCTGTCCCGGTGTCTGGCCCAGGCGGTGCGCACGCGTGCGCTGCCGGCGGGGCGTGAGCGGATGCTGGCCCTGAGCCTCGAGGTGCAGGACCCGGGGCTGCCGTGGGTGGAGCTGGCGGTGCATCCGGCCTTCGGCACCGCGACGGCGTTGATGGACTCGCTGGGCACGGCGGCCCGGGATGCGCGCGCCTGTGTGTCCCCGACGCAGTCCACGAGCAGCCCCTTCCCGATGTCGCTCACCTGGAGGTTGGGCGCGAAGGGCGCGCTGACGACGTCCTGGTCCTCGCGGCCGTGGGTGAAGAGCGAGCTGGGGGCGTCCACGGTGGCGTGCATCCAGGAGCGCTTCTCGCGGCTGAAGGCCTCCGCGTCCGCCTTCGGCTCCGGTGAGGACGCGGGGCTGGAGGCGATGGGCATCGCCGAGCTCACCGTCCACCCCGCCGGAGGTGAGGGGGAGGACGACGGCGAGGGACAGGCCACCACCTTCCTGGGCTACGAGCTGAAGGTGGTCGCGACGGTGGAGGGCAAGCCGGTGGGTGACACGAAGTGGCTGCTGCGCCCCGCGCGCCTGCCGCCCTTCCGCCTGCGCGCGACGCCGGTGCTGGCGCGCGGTGGCGACGAGGTGCGCATCGACCTGATGCGCGGTCCGTCCTTCCAGGGGAAGCTGCCCGAGGAGCTGCGGCTCCAGGCCGGCAAGCAGACGCTGGTGACGAAGCTGGAGAAGGGCGCCACCTCGGCGCGCTTCCGGCTGCCGGACGACTTCGAGGGCTGGGCGGAGGCCGAGTGGGCGGGGACGCGGGCGCGGGTGTACGTGGCGCCGCGCGCGCGGCTGTCCGTGGAGGTGTCGCCGGAGAAGCCGGCGTATGCGCCCGGGGACCTGGCGCGGCTGCTGGTGCGCACGCGGGTGGATGGCAAGGACGGCCCGGCGGCGGTGGGCCTGGTCGGCGTGGACGAGACGCTGGGGCAGTTGGTGCCGCTGCCGGGGGGCGACGCGCTGGCGAGCCTGCGTCCCGCGCCGGCGGTGTCCTCGCCCGCCTTCGGGGTGCTGGATGGCGTGGCGCTGGCGCAGGGCCGCATCCGCGGCTCCAACGCGGCCGCCGCGGCGCTGCTGCGGGTCAGCTCGGTGCCCACGCTGGTGGACACGGAGACGCGGGTGCGGGGCCTGCAGGTGGGCGAGTTCGACCCGGACGTGGAGCTGACCGAGCCCTTCTACACGGTGCTCGGGGAGCTGCACGCGCGGGTGCGTGAGTGGGAGGAGAAGGCGCCCGAGGGCGAGACGCTGGCGCCCGAGGGCCTGGCGAAGCTGTGGGCCCAGGCGCTGTCGGCGTGCGAGGCGCGCGGGGAGAAGGTGACGGATGCGTATGGCCAGCGGCTGCGGTTGTCGCGGCTGCCCCAGGCGCTGCTGGAGCTGACGGACCCGCGCGCGGTGGTGTCGCGCGGGACGCGGCTGCCGGAGGACGTGGAGAACTGGAACGCGTGGGTTGCCCGGGAGGCGCCATGAAGCGCACGGTCATCGTCGGAGTGGTGTGCTTCATCGCGGGCGTGGTGGCGGTGTTCGGGGCGCTCTTCGCCGCGCGGCCGCTGATGGGCATGTCGGCGGACGCGCTGAGCGGCTCGGCCGAGCCGGAGATGATGGTGAGGCTTCAGTCGCCGATGAAGGCCCAGGCCGCCCCGGCGCCCATGGAGGCGTTGGCCGAGCCGGTGATGGAGGAGGTGGAGGGCGGTGCCCCGGGCGCCGTGGCCGTCGGCGGCCTGGACGATGCCTTCGGCGCGAAGAAGAAGGGCGCCTCGCGAGGGGGCCCGATGAAGGACGAGGCCTCGCCCCAGGCCGAGGGCGCGCCGAGCCGCGCGTGGTTCCCCGAGACGTTCCTCTTCGAGCCGCTGGTGGTGACGGACGACTCCGGCGCCGCGACGCTGCCGGTGCGCGTGCCGGACCGGCTCACCCGCTGGCGGGTGCTGGCGCTGGCGCACTCTCGCTCGGGCGCGCAGGCCGGCGCGGTGACGAGCTTCGCGGGCACGCTGCCCACGTACGTGGACCCGGTGGTGCCGGCCTTCCTGCGCGCGGGGGACACCGCGCGGGTGCCGGTGCAGGTGGTGAACACCACGGAGTCCGCCGTGGAGGCGCCGCTGAAGGTGGCCGCGACGGGCGCGGTGGTGGAGGGCGGCCTTCGCACCGTGCGCGTGCCGGCCCGGGGCAGCGTGGTGGAGTACGTGACGGTGCGCGTCTCGGGCCCCGGGCCCGTCGCGGTGCGCGCGTCGCTGGGGGACGCGGACAGCGTCGAGCGGCCCCTGGATGTCTGGCCCACGGGGCGGCCGGTGGTGCAGACGCGCAGCGGCATGCTGGCCACGCCGCGCACCCTGTCGCTCACCGGCCCCGCGGACGCGCAGGAGGGCAGTGAGCGCGTGCGGCTGCAGGTGTACCCGGGCGGCCTCGGCGTTCTGCGCTCGGAGCTGTCGTCGGCGGGCGCGCGCGAGAGCGTGGAGGACGTGGCGCACGCGCTGCTGCTCGCGGGCAAGGCGCCCGAGCTGCTCACGGCGCTGGGCGAGCCCGACGCGGCGAAGGTGGTGCGCTCCGCGCTCTCGCCGAGCCAGGGCCGGGTGGCGATGCCTCCGGAGTCCTCGGGAGGGCTGGTGGACGCGGAGTCGATTCGTGTCCTGGTGGCGCGGGCCACGCAGCGCGCGTTGAGGATGTCGCGCACGCCGGACGTGGCGACGGGGACGCTGCTGGTGGAGGGCGCGCTCGCGCATCCGGACAACCCGGTGCTGGCGCGGCTGGGCGAGCGGCTCGCGGGCTGGGTGGCGCAGGCGCAGCGGCCGGACGGCACGTGCCAGGGCGGTGATGGCTGGACGCTGCAGCGGCTGCTGGTGGCCACGGCGGACTGCGCTCGCGCGGTGGTGGCGGCGTCGGGGAGCCCCGCGGGACAGCGGCGCGCCTCGCGCTTCACGGCGCTGGCGGAGGGCGCGCTGGAGCGCAACCGGGCGCACGTGAAGGACGGCTACACGGCGGCGGCGCTGCTGTCGAGCGGCGTCGTGAAGGGCTCGCTGCGGGAGGCCCTGCGGGCGCAGGTGCGCGACGCGCTGAAGAAGCGCGAGGACGGCGCCGTGTACCTGCCGGTGGAGTCCGGCGTGGTGGCGGCCAACGGCCAGTCCCCCAACGAGGCGGAGGCCACGGCGCTCGCGGTGCTGGGCCTGGAAGGAGACCCCCAGGCGCCCCTGGCGGACCTGGGCGCGTCGCTGCTGTCCGGCTACGCGCCGTCCACGGGCTGGGGCAGCGGCCGCGCGAACCGGCTGGCGCTGCGGGCCGTGGTGGCGCTCTTCAAGGAGCCGCTGCCCGCGCGGGTGAGGGTGGTGCTGGAGCGCGACGGCCAGGCGGTGACGGAGGGCACCTACGACGCGAAGGCGCTGCGCGAGGTGCTGGTGATGGAGGCCCCGGCGACGGGCTCGGCCGGAGCGCACGCGTGGACGGTGCGCGCGGAGCCGGCGGTGCCGGGGCTGGGCTTCGCGCTGGCGCTGTCCGCCGCGGTGCCGTGGGCGAAGGAGGACGCGCGAGGGCTGGAGCTGGCGGTGGTCTCGTCCCAGGAGGCGAAGGTGGGCCAGCCGGTGGAGGTGACGGTGCAGGCGACCACGCCCTCGGGGCTCGCGCTGGAGCTGCGGCACGGCCTGCCGGCGGGGGCGCAGGTGGACGCGGCGAGCCTGGATGCCCTGGTGGCCTCTGGCAGCGTGTCCTCGTGGACGTCCGAGGACGGCGCGGTGACGTTGAAGCTGCCGCCGCGCGGTCCGGGGACACCCTTCCAGGCGCGCTTCCGTGTCATCCCCACGCTGGGGGGCACGCTCCAGACGGGCGCGTCGTCGCTGCGCGTGGAGGCTCGGCCGGACCTGGTCTCCTACGTACCTCCCGCCACCTGGGCGGTGCGCTGAGACCGGTGTCCGCGTGGACTCCCGGCCCCGGGCCCCAGGGGCTGGGGCTGGGGGGTGGGGTGTCCTGCCAGCCGGTGGGGCCCTGCACGTCAGGGCATGCGGGCTGCTTCCACTGGGAATCCCGTCGCGCCGTGCGGAGAATACGGAAGCGTCACGGCGGCGGCGGCGGGCCGGGGCAGGCCTCGTCAGCGGTTCTTCACGGGTGGCACCATGGAGCTCGACGGCGCGGAGAGAGACGAGTTGCTGCTGGCGCTGCTGGGGGCCTTCCCCTCGGTGGAGGAGCTGCGTCGGGTGGTGGCCAATGTCTGTCACCGGGACTTGGAGTTGCTCGTGCCCAGGGGAGGCCCGAGGGAGCGGGCGTCGGGGCTCATCCTCCGCGCGGAGTCGGAGGGGTGGACACGCGAGCTGGTGACGGGCATGCACGGCGCCCAGCCGCGCCATCCCCGTCTGAATCGCTTCATGCAGGGCTACCTCGCGTCGGTGCAGCGCAGCGTCCCGCGTCGCAGCCTGGAGCGCATCGTCGGCCCGACGTGGGAGCAGGGCGCCGCGGACGGGTGGCGCAAGCGCCTGTCCGCCATCGAGCGGCGCGTGTGTCGGGTGGAGCCCGTGGTGGGGGCCTCGCTGGGCACGGGCTTCCTGGTGTCGCGCGACGTGGTGCTCACCAACTTCCATGTCATCGAGAACCGGCTGTTGGAGTCCTTGCGCGTGCGCTTCGACCACAAGGTGCTGCCGGACCGCACGCTCCTGCAGCCGGGCAGGCAGTACGTGGTGAAGCGCTGCATCGCGCGCAGTCCGTACAGCCCCGCGGACCTGATGCACCCGCGCCCGAGGGAGGCGATGGTGAGCGAGCTCGACTACGCCTTCCTCCAGGTGGAGGGCTCGCCCGGTGACGAGCAGGTGGAGGACGCGCCGCGGGGCTGGTTGGAGTTGCCCGAGGAGCCGACGCCCATCATCCCTGGCCAGCTGGCGCTCATCGTCCAGCACCCGGAGGGGCAGCCGATGAGCGTGGCGCTGGACGAGTTCCTGGGCGTCAACGCCTCGCGCACGCGGGTGTCCTATCGGACGTCCACGAGCCCGGGCTCCTCGGGGGCGCCTTGCTTCACGCAGGAGCTGCGGCTCGTCGCGCTGCATCACAGCGGCGGGCCGCGCATGCCGTCCGCTACTGGTCACAACGAGGGCATCCCCACGGACACCATCCGCCGCGGGCTGTCGCCGGAGGTGAAGGCGCTGCTCGGCTGGACGTGAGGGCGGGTGTGAACTGGAGGCGGGGGGCGCGCCTGCTATCGTCGGTGGATGTTCGTCCTCGATGCCCGCTTCCTCCGTGGTCGGGGCTTCTGCGTCCTGGCCCTGCTCGTGTTGTTCGTCGCGCCGTGGCGTGGCGCGAGCGCCCAGTCGCGGCTGCGCGTGGCCGGCGCCACGGCCAGCAACGAGGTGAAGCTGCGCACGACGTCGGAGGACTTCCGCGCGGTGCTGCGGGTGGACCTGCTGTCGCCTCCCTCCGCGGACGCGGGCGTGCAGGACGGGCTGCCCGGCGGCGTGACGGTGCTGGTGGACCCGCTGCAGGCGAGCGACGGCTCGCAGGTGGCGCTGGCGGCGGTGGTGCGCGAGACGGCCTCGGCGGACGCGGGCGTGGCGCCGTTGTCCCCGCGCTCGCCGCTGCACGTGGAGGTGTCCGGGAAGCTGCCGGCGGCGGGAGACTACACGGGGCAGGTGGTGTTGGTGCACGAGGGCGGGCGCGAGACGACGTCGCTGCTCGTCACGCGGGTGCAGGCGGTGCCGGCGGTGCAGTTCGTGGCGACGTCGCCCGCGGTGGCGGCGCCGGGGTGGGGCTTCGGCGCGGTGGACGCGACGGTGCGCCTGCCGTTCAAGGAGACGGCGGGGGTGACGGGGAAGGTGTCGGTGCCGAGGCTGCTCCAGCTCTCGCACAAGGCGCCGGACCTGGGGGCCACGCTGGTGCAGCCGCGCTTCGGTGGCGCGGACTTCTGGTTGGAGGGTGGGGGCAAGGACGGGGCGGACTTGGACCTGGCCACGGTGGAGGGCGTCACGGTGGCGGCGAATGGCAGCGGCACGCTGCTGATGCGGCTGAGGGGGCTGGACGGGCCGGGCGAGTACACGGGCACGGTGCGCATGGCGGTGCCGCAGGGGGTGGCGGTGGAGCAGCCGTTCACGGTGTGGGTGAGGACGCCGTGGCTGTGGGGCGCGCTGCTCATCGCGGCGGGCGCGGTGTCGTCGTATGGCGTGCGGCTGTACACGCAGAGCATCCGGCCGAGGGCGCAGCAGCTCCAGCGGGCGCGCGTGCTGCGGCGGCGGATGAGCGTGCTGTTGGAGGGGCAGGAGGAGGACGCGCGCAAGGTGGGGCTGGAGGTGCGCGGGCGCATCGACGCGCTCATCTCGCGCATCCGCTCGCCGGTGAGGGGTGGTCGGGTGGCGGACGGGGAGCTTGCGCGGGTGGAGTCCGAGCTGCGGCTGTACGAGGCATGGCGCGGCTGTTCGCGCGAGCTGCGGGCGCTTCCGCCGGAGATGCGCCCCGAGTCGGCGAGCGCGGCGCTGGAGGAGGCGGAGACGTCGCTGCGGCTGGGCACGGTGCCGGCGGAGCGGCTGGAGGAGCAGCTCAAGGTGCTGCGCGGGCAGAACGTGCAGGAGCTGGCGCGGGCGGGGCTGAAGGCGAAGCTGGAGGAGCTGGAGGCGCAGGCGCGAGCGCTGGCGCAGAAGCTGGGGGAGGACAGCCTGGGGTTCCGGCTGACGTATGAGCTGTTGCCGTTGCTGCAGGACGTGAGGGCGCGGCTGGGGCAGGGGGACGTGGCGACGGCGCGGCAGCAGTTCGAGATGGCGCGTCGCTCGTACTTCGATGTGCTGTGCGCGGAGCTGTCCCAGGCGGTGGCGTCGCCGCGCAATCCCCGGGGCTTCTCGTTGGAGGAGTGGCGGGAGCTGACGTCGGACGTGAAGGAGCGGCTGAAGCAGGCGCGAGCGCGCGCGGACGTGAACGTGGACGAGGGCTTCCGGCTGTACCAGGGGGCGTACGCGCACTACGTGCGGCGGCTGCTGTTGGAGCTTCGCGGCGCGGTGGAGGAGGCGCGGAGCGCGGCCACGGAGGCGCAGAAGACGGACCTGGACGCGGCGGAGGCGAAGCTGCGCGAGGCGATGTTGGCGCTGGCGGCGGAGTCGCCGCACGAGGCCTCGGCGAGGTATCGCGAGGCGCGGGACGCGCTCCACCGCGCGCAGACGGGGCAGGTGCGCGTGCGGATTGCCGGGTTGCGCGCGGAGGTGTCGCGCAAGCGGGGAGAGGCGGAGGGCGAGGGGCAGTTGCATGAGCTGGGGCACATCAACGCGTTGCTGAACGAGGCGGAGCTGGCGCTGACGCCCGAGACGTTGCAGGACGCGGAGTACAAGGCGGACAAGGCGCAGCTGGCGTTGGAGGGGTACCCGAGCTCCCAGGGGGTCGGGATGGGGCGACCGGGGACTCCGCTGTCGTTCGTGGAGCGGGGCTCGACGGCGTCGGTGCCGGAGGTGCCCTCGGCGAGCGCGCCCACGGGAGGCAGCCTGCCCGCGTTGCCGGAGGCGCCCGTGGGGGCGGAGGACGCGGGTGGGGCGCTGGGGGAGCTGGAGGGAATGCCGTTGCCGGCGGCGCGCCATCTGTGGCTGGTGGAGCTGGCGATGTTGGTGTTGCTGACGGGCGTGGCGGTGGTGTTGGGGCTTCAGTTGCTCAATGTCTTCTCACCGACGTGGGGAGGCTTTGGCGCGGGGATGACGGCGTTCCTGTGGGGCTTTGGCTTGCATCAGGTGGGCAATGCGAGCTTCGAGGGACTGGCGGGCCTGTTGACCCGCGTGGACCGACGGGGCGGCGCGAGCGCGGGTGGGGACTCCTGAGATGCTGCAATGGTGAGTATGCGGGCGTCTCTGTATCTGCGTCATGACGTGTATGAGCGCATGGGTGACGGGGATGTGATTGTCTACCGCTGCCTGGAGTTGATTCCGGGTGGCGGGTTCGTGGTGCAGAGCGCGGACAGGATGCGAGGAGGGGACGGTCATGAGCGGCAGTTTCTCGAGCTCATGAGTGAGAGCGCGCCCGAGGAGCGGTCGGAGCCGTGCGCCAGTCTTGTCGAGGCGATTGCGAAGTTCAGGGCAGGGTTTGGTATTTGACTGGGCATTGTGAATCACAGGGACGGCGGCGCGTGTCGGGGGCGGCGACGGACCGCTTCCACCCTGCGCTGAACGCGGCGGGGGGCCGCATCACTGCGAGATGTATGGCCGGCCGTTGCCGGGACAGAAGCCGTTCGGTTGTGACGGGGGCCACAACTTCAGCTGCTGGAACTACGCGTTCTACGACGTGCTGCCACGGATGCTGGCGGTGCTCGACGGGCCGTGAGTCGACGGCGGTCCTGGAGCGAGGTCAGACCTCTTCGAACTCGGCGCCCGTGACGTTCGCTCGCTCCAGGGCCGTTTTGATGTCCTCGGAGACAATGAGGGCAACACAGGAATCGTCAGTCGGCCCCTCGGATGGGCGGCGCGCCCCGACGTGAACTCCCGGAGGTCTTCCAACTCGTGCCCGCGCTCATCCAACGGGGTCCCCAGGTACCAGTTCCCTGCCTGCACGGCTTCGTTGAGCCTGAAGTATCGATGGGGAGTCGGCATGGAGGAGGTCTTCCTGGCGTCCTCATTCCAGCAGGTCCCCGAAGGACCTGCCACCCGCTCTCTGTCTCTACCCCTCGGGTGGTATGGCTGGTGATGAGGCTCCGCTCGATGCTGGCGTGACTCATTGCTGGAAGGGGGCCCCTGTATGACCGGGTGGTGTCTGCTGCTCCTGGCGGTGGCGTTCGCGGAGTTCATCGCGCTCTCCGTCCTCGTCGGGCTGAAGAAGGATGCGGAGGCGACACTTCGCTCGGTGAAGGATGAGGGTGAGCGGCAGCTCTCCGCCCTGCGTGAGCGCAATCGCGTGCTCGAGAAGTACCAGGCCATCATCGACGTGGAAGCCCACGTGGCGACGCTGCGAGACGAAGCCGAGAAGAGCGCCGCCGAGGTCCTGGCCAGCGCTTCAGCGGAAGCCGCTTCCCTGCGGAGCCGTGCCGACGCGGATGCCTCGGAGATTCGCATGCGTGCCGAAGGCTCCCTCGCGGATGCGAGCCGCGAGGCCAGTCGGCTCATCGAATCCGCGAACAAGCGCGCCCAGGAGATCGCCGGCGAGGCCTTCACGGCCATCCAGAAATCGAAGCAGCTGGAACAGACCGCCACGGCGATGCGCAACATCATCGAGGGATACGGAGACCGCTACCTTGAACCCACCCAGGGCGTGCTCGACGAACTGGCAGAGCAGTTCGGCTTCACCGACGCCGGTGCCAGGCTCAAGGCCTCCCGCGAGAAGATGCGCTCGATGATTCGCACGGGCAAGGCGGCCACCTGCAACTACGCGGAGGCCCACCGCCGCGCCACCGCCATCGAGTTCGTCCTCGACGCCTTCAATGGCAAGGTGGACTCCATCCTCGCGGACGTCCGCCACGACAACCACGGCACGCTCTCACAGAAGGTGCGCGACGCCTTCAGCGTCGTGAACCACAACGGGCAGGCCTTCCGGGAGGCACGAATCCAGCTGGACTACCTGAACGTACGCCTCGATGAGCTCAAGTGGGCCGTGGTGGTCAACGAGCTGAAGCTGAAGGAGCGCGAGGAGCAGCGGCTCATCAAGGAGCGCATCCGCGAGGAGGAGAAGGCCCAGCGGGAATTCGAGCGCGCCCAGCGGGAGGCCGAGAAGGAAGAAGACGTCCTTCGCAAGGCGATGGAGAAGGCCCGGAGCGAGTTCGAGAAGGCGGGGGACGCGCAGAAGGCCAGATACGAGGAGAAGCTCGCCGAGCTCGCCCTGAAGCTCCAGGAGGCGGAGGAGAAGAACAAGCGAGCCCTCTCCATGGCCCAGCAGACGAAGACAGGCCATGTCTACGTCATCTCCAACATCGGCTCCTTCGGCGAGGACGTCTTCAAGGTCGGGCTCACCCGCCGGCTGGAGCCGCTGGACCGCATCCGGGAGCTGGGGGATGCGAGCGTGCCCTTCGAGTTCGACGTGCACGCCCTCATCCACAGCGAGGACGCCCCCTCCCTCGAGCGCGAGCTGCACAAGCGCTTCGTCCGGGCCCAGGTCAACAAGGTCAATCCCCGCAAGGAGTTCTTCCGGGTCGCGCTCCGTGACATCCGACAGGTCGTCGACGAGATGGGCCTGCAGACCCAGTGGACGATGACCTCCGAGGCCCGGGAGTACCGGGAGACGCAGGCCGTCGAGCGCTCCATGCAGAGCCAGTCCTTCGAGGAGAGCACCTGGCTCAAGAAGCAGCTCGAGGCGCAGGACGCGATGCGCCTCGAAGCCACCCGTGGCGCCGAGCTCGCGGGATGACGCTCCCGCGCCCCGCCTACGGCGCCGGCAGCGGCTGCCAGTTCGGGTCCGGCCAGACGAACGGATTGCCCCCCTGGCCCGGATTCGCGTTGCCGAAGTACCGCTGGCAGCCCGCGGTGTTCCCCGGCTCCCCCCGAGACTCCCAGAAGCCCGGACATACCTCCGCCGGGATGCGCGTGCGGCAGTCCGCCATCGTCCGCTCGCCCGCGCTCGGCTGCGCGTAGTACGCGCTCACGAAGTTCCACGCGATGCGCTGGAGCGCCTGCACCGTGGCCGCGTTCGCACCCGCGGGCCCCGCGGCCCCCTCGGGCGAGGACCGGAACACGGAGGCATGGTGGACCGCGGCCATGAAGTACGCGCCCAGGTTCGTCAGGTGGACGTTGTCGCTGAAGAGCACGTTGAGCCGCTGCGACGTCGTCCCCGTGATGCCCGGCACCTCGCCCGCGATGACCCGCTCCACCAGGTCCACCAGCGCCGCGCCACCCGGAAGCGCACGCACGCGGTCCGCCCGCCCCTCGGCCTGCAGCGTGAGGTTCACCTTCGAAGACACACACTCCCACGCGACCCGCGCGTTCTTCTCATAGGCAATCCACCGCGAGGGGTTGGCTTTATCGATGTCCAACCACGTGTGATAGAAATACGTGACGGCCCGCGGGTTGCCGGCAATCAACCGGTCATGGAAGTGCCGCAGATAGCCGATGGTGTTCTCCCACTCGATGGTGCCCAGCAGGTCGTGCCGCTCGGTGATGAGCAGGGTGTCGTACTTCTCGCCCGTGCCCAGCGTCCGGGGGGACAAGAGCTCCTGCACCACGTCCATGCCGGAGCCCTCGCGGTTCTTCCCGCTGCGATACCCCTCCCAGCCCCCGTTGCCCCAGGTCCGCACCCGGATGGGTGAACCAATCACATTCTGCTGGTTCCACTTGGAGTCCTTGCCCTTGCTCGCGGCGATGTCCGCGAAGTGGTCGGGCATGGGGTTGTCGAGCAGGCTGTGTCCGGAGAAGAAGACCCGGGCGCTCGTGATGGGCGCGGAGTCGGGCCCGCCCGCGTCCGGAACCCCCGCATCCGGAGTCCTCGAGTCTGGAGCACCGGCATCACCCGGACCGGCATCAGGCCCGCCCCCGTCCGGTGGCTGTGTGCCCGAATCCACGACATCGGGCGGGTCCTTCATGATGTTGGCCTCGCCACAGGCCAGTCCGAGGGAGCAGAGCAACAGGGCGCACAGGCCCCGACGTGATGCATTCATGGTCCAGGCCTCATCTCGTGAACGTGAACGCTCTATCGCGGGCCTGAAGAGGAAGTCAGTACGTCAGCCGGCCTGCGATTTCGCACGGGACAGAGGTCTTCAGCCGGACTGTGATGCCCCAGGCCGCGGACGCCTTGCAATACCCCGAGTATGGGTTCGTAATGTCTGACGTCCGCACGGATGCGGACGGCACGGGAGACACGATGAAGAACCTGCGATGGCTGATGTGCGCGGTGGCGCTGTCTGTCGTTGGCTGTGGTGGCCCTGTCCCGGAGGAGGAGGCGCTCTCCGAGGACCTCTCCGAGGGTCAGGTGTCCCAGGCCGCGGTGACGTGCACGGAGACCTGGGGCACGTGCAACGTGGGACGGTGCGAGCTGGGAGCGCTCGACCGGTTCGCGATCCTCACCACGACCTGTTGTGACGCGAACGGCGCCTGTACCACCACGCGCAAGCGCATCTGCGGCTGCTAGCCACGGACGGCCTCCCGGTCCACCGCCGTCACGGTGGACCGGGGCCCGCGCGCCCTACCGCCGCCGGTCCTGGATGGTCTTGAACACGATGCGGTCCAAGAGGCCCGGGGTGAACAGCTTGAGGTACTGACCCACCTTGCCCTTGGTGGTCATCACCACCTCGCGCTCGCGCTGGTCCATGGCGCGCAGGATGATGGCCACGCAGGTGGCCACGTCCATGTTGTTGCCCTCGCTCTCGTCATGGGCGCTCACCTGGAGCGGCTTGCCGTCCTTGCCCAGCGCGTTGGCGCGCACGTTGGTGGACACGAAGCCGGGACACACCACCGTGACATCCACCCCCGTGCCCATCAGCTCCACGCGCAGCGAGTCGAAGAACCCGTGCATCGCGTGCTTGCTCGCCGCGTAGCCGGTGCGCGTGGGCACGCCCGTCTTCCCCGTCAGGGACGAAATCGCCACCAACAACCCACGCCGCGCCTTCAGATAGGGCAGCGCCGCGTGCGTGCAGTACACCGCGCCCAGGTAGTTGATGCGCATCAGCCGCTCGAAGATGCCCAGGTCCGTGACGTCCTCGAACTTCGCGTCCATGGAAATGCCCGCGTTGTTGACGAGCACGTCCACGCCGCCGAAGGCCTCCACCGCCTTCTCCACCATCCGCCGGCACGCCTCCGGGTCCCCCACGTCCGTGGCCACCGCCACGGCCTTGCCCCCCGCCGCCTCGCACCGCTGCTTCACCCGCTGGAGCGCCTCCTCGCTCCTGGCCGCCAGCACCAGGTTCGCGCCCCGCGCCGCCAGCGCCACCGACAGCTCCTCGCCGATGCCCATGGAGGCACCCGTCACGACCACGCACTTGCCTTGCATGGCCCGCATTCTCACCTCGCAGGAACGGCCCGTCGAGGGTCGCCTGCCCTGGGGCCTACACCCACGCACAGGGGTTCAGATCCACCGTGAATCGACCGGGTGACACTTCCTGGCGCCCCCGGTGTTCCAGTCGCGCCAACGCATTTCACGAGGGGAAGGAACACCATGTCGTCCATCGCGGTCATCGCCCAGGCTCATGCGGAGAACCTCGGGTGGCTCAGCAGCAAGCTGCTCGGCTTCACGCTCACCTCCGCCGAGTGGGTGCTCTGGATCCTGGTGTGCCTGTCGGTGCTGTCCATCGGCATCATGCTGGAGCGCGCGGTGTACTTCGCCCGGTACCGGCTGGCGGACTCGGAGGCGCTGGCGGTGCGGCTGGCGCGCGGCGAGCACGAGGCGGTGCGCGTGGCCATCCAGGGCAAGCGCGGCATGGAGGCGGCCATCATCCGCGAGGGCCTGGCCTCCAGCGAGCAAGGCGCCGACACCGTGGAGCAGGTCATCGCCTCCACCATGGCCCGCGAGCGGCCCCAGTACGAGCGCTTCCTCTCCTTCCTGGGCACGCTGGGCAACAACGCCCCGTTCATCGGCCTGTTCGGCACGGTGCTCGGCATCATCAAGGCCTTCAATGATTTGGGCGCCAGCAACGTGAAGGGCGCGGCCATCCAGCAGACGGTGATGGGCGGAATCTCGGAGGCGCTCGTCGCCACGGCGGTGGGCCTGGCCGTCGCGATTCCCGCCGTCGTCGCCTTCAACATCTTCAACCGTCAGCTCAAGACGCTCACCAGTCGCGCCAACGCCCTGGGCCACGCCCTGGTCGGCAGCCTGCGCGCGGAGGCCCGCTAGCCATGGCCGGAGGCGCGCAGGAGAACGAAGAGGAAATCACGGGCATCAACGTCACGCCGCTGGTGGACGTGGTGCTGGTGCTGCTCATCATCTTCATGGTGACGGCGAACTTCATCGTCCGCGAGACGGTGGAGGTGGACCTGCCCCGCGCGGCCAACGGCGGCGAGACGGTGCAGGGCCTGGTCAACGTGGTGCTCGACAAGGAGGGCAAGCTCTACTTCGACGGCGCGCTCGTCACCGAGCCGGAGCTGTCCGCCAAGGTCGCGGAGGCGGTGGCCAAGGACAAGGACACGCGCGCCATCATCAGCGCCGACCAGACCATCGCGTACGGCCAGGTGATGCGCCTCATCGACACGGTGAAGGGCCAGGGCATCGCCAAGTTCGCCCTCAACATCGAGAAGGACGCCGCGCCCGCGCCGCGGGGCTGACGTGAAGGCCATGAGTACGAGCGCGCTCGACAGTGAGTTCGTGTTGCCCCGCCGGGGCGGCAACGGGTTGTTCGTGGGGTTCGTCGCGGGCTCGCTCGCGCTGCACGGGTTGGGGTTGGTGGTGCTGCACACCCGTCCTCCCGAGCGCGCCGCGCCGCAGCGGCCCGTGGAGTTGGTGATGGTGGAGGTGACGAAGCCGCCGCCTCCGCCGCCCGAGGTGAAGGAGGAGCCCAAGCCCGAGCCGCCCCCGCCGCCCAAGGTGCGCGTGAAGCCCCCGCCGGTGAAGGTGGCCCAGGCCCCCAGGCCCCTGCCGCCTCCGCCCACGGAGGCCCCGCCGCCGCCCAACGAGACGCCGCCGCCGAGCGCGAAGCCCGCGCCCCTGGTGGTGGGCATGTCCCTGTCCTCCACCACCAGCGCCGGAGGCTTCGCGGCCCCGGTGGGCAACACGCTCTACGGCCGCACCGCCGACAAGGCCAAGGCGCCGCAAGAGGTGAAGGCCTACAGCGCGCCGAAGTACACGCCCATCTACCAGGTGGACCGTGAGCCGCAGCTCGCCAGCGAGGTGAAGGTCCCCTATCCCGAGGAGGCGCGCCGGCTGGGCGTCGAGGGCACGGTGACGCTGTCCATCACCATCGACCCGGAGGGCCGCGTGGTGAATGCGCGCGTGCTCAACGGGCCGGGGCACGGACTGGAGGAGGCCGCGCGCAACGCCATCCTCCGCTTCCGCTTCCGTCCCGCCTTCAAGGGCGGCGAGGCCGTGTCCACGGAGATGAAGTACGCCTATACCTTCCTGCTCGACTGAACCCCCGCTCCCGCTGGGAGAGGGCCGGAGCGAGGAGATGCATCGGTGGGCCTCATCCACATCCACGGCCCGGAACTGCCCGCCGACTCCTCCAGCACACCCTCACTCCGTCCCTTTGCCGGCGGGAGCCCACACGCCGTCTCCACGTCCCCGCTCCTGAAAGACCTATGTCCTCGAATGTGAATGCCCGCGCCGCGCTCGCCGCCGCCTCCCTGTGGGTGGCGACTCCGGTGCTCGCCCAGGCGCCCACGCCTCCGGCCCCGGGCGCGCAAGCCGCGGCCCAGCCTCAAATCACCAGGCCGCCCGCGCTGGTGCAGCCCGTGGAGGCCGTGTATCCGCCGGAGGCGCTCGCGCAGGGCCTCACCGCCTCGGTGCGCCTCATCATCACCATCGCCGAGGACGGCAGCGTCTCCGACGTGCAGCCCACCGAGCCCGCGGGCCATGGCTTTGACGAGGCCGCGCTCGCCGCCGTGCGCCAGTTCCGCTTCTCGCCCGCCGAGGTCGACGGCGTGCCCGCGCCCGTGCAGGTCGAGTACGTCTACCACTTCACCCTCACCCCGAAGGCCCCCGCCGAGGGCGCCGCCACCGAGGAGCCCGAGCAGCCCAAGGCCGTCCTCACCGGTCAGCTCATCTCGCGCGGCAGCCGCTCGCGCGTGGCCGGCGCCACCGTGCGCTGTGGCGACGACGCGGACGCGGCGGAGGCCGTGTCGGACGCGGACGGCCGCTTTACCCTCGAGGTGCCCCCGGGGGAGTGCGCGGTGCGCGTCGTCGCCTCCGGCTACCAGCTCTACCAGACGAAGGAGACGCTGAAGGCGAACGAGACCACGGAGGTGAACTTCTACCTGGCCCCGGCCGGGAGCGCCTTCGAGACGGTGGTGCGCTCGGACCGCCCGAAGAAGGAGGTGGTCCGCCGCACGGTGACACGCGAGGAGGCGCAGAAGACGCCGGGCACCTTCGGTGACCCCATCCGCGTCCTCCAGACGCTGCCCGGTGTCGCGCGCGCGCCGTTCATCTCGGGGGACCTGCTGGTGCGCGGCTCCAACCCGGGCCAGACGGCGACGCTGATGGACGGGGTGCGCATCCCCAACCTCTTCCACCTGCTCGGCGGCCCGTCGGTGGTGAACGCCGAGTTCATCGACTCGCTCGACTTCTTCCCGGGCGGCTACGGCAGCCAGTACGGCCGCGCGGTGGGCGGCGTGGTGGACGTGACGACGCGCAAGGGCGCGGCGGACACGGTGCACGGCTCGGTGAAGGTGGACCTGCTCGACGCGGGCTTCTTCCTCGAGGCGCCCATCACCGACGGCATCAGCGTGGCGGCGTCCGCCAGGCGCTCGTACATCGACACCATCCTCCCCGCGGTGCTTCCCAAGGACGAGGGCACCACGCTCTCCATCGTCCCGGTGTACTGGGACTACCAGCTCCGGCTGGACTTCGGCGCCCCGCGCGGCTCCACCCCGGAGCCCGGCGCGGCGCGCAGCACCGGCTACGTCATGGCCTTCGGCAGTGACGACAAGCTGCGCCTGGTCACCGGCGGCGAGGAGTCCTCCGCGGACATCGAGCTGAACACGCACACGCGCTTCCACCGCGTGAAGGGCGACTGGACGTACCGCAAGGGCAACTTCAGCTCCGTCTTCACGCCGTACGTGGGCGTGGACTACTTCGACATCTCCTTCGGCAACTACATCGAGGACGACACCATCTACTCGCTGGGCGCGCGCGAGGTGATGGCCCTGGACGTCTCCTCGCTGCTCACCGTGCGCACGGGTCTGGACGTCTACTTCGACCACGTGAAGATCGACGTGCAGGCCCCCTCCGTGGGCGGGGCCGAGTACGTGCCCTTCCCGGGCTCGGAGCCCGTCTCGGAGCTCATCTACGAGAAGCGCACCATCAACGGCTTCGACGGCGCGCTCTTCGCGGAGGCGGACCTGAAGCTCGGCCCCGTCACCATCACGCCGGGCGTGCGCGGCAACTTCCAGAAGGTGGGCGGCACGCGCAACTTCCTGTTGGACCCGCGCCTGTGGGTCCGCTACGGGTTCAGCGAGCGCACCGCCTTCAAGGGCTCGCTCGGCCTCTACAGCCAGCCGGCGGACACCTTCCAGTTCGTCTTCGCCCCGTACGGCAACCCGCTGCTCGGCTACCAGCGCGCCTTCCAGTCCAGCCTCGGCGTGGAGCAGCGCCTCAGCGACGTGTGGAACGTGGACGTCACGGGCTTCTTCAACCGCCGCTTCGAGAACGTGGTGTCTCCGGGTGACGTGCGCCCCTCGGACAACGGCAGCTTCGTCCAGGACCGCTTCGTCAACATGGGCATCGGCAAGGCGTACGGCGTGGAGTTGATGGTGAAGAAGGAGCGCGCCTCCGCCACCGACAAGTGGTACGGCTGGCTGTCGTACACCCTCAGCCACGCCGAGGACGGCCGCGCGGGCCCCAAGCCCCGCGCCGAGGGCCCCCTGGGCGGCGACGGCCTGCCGGGCGTGGGCGAGGAGACCTACGGCCCCAGCCCCTGGGACCAGACCCACATCCTCACGCTGGTGGCCAACTACGTGCTCGGCAACGGCTGGGAGCTGGGCGGGCGCTTCCGCCTCACCACCGGCCGTCCGGTGACGCCCCTGGTGCACCCGCATGACATCTACAACTCGGACTCGAACAACTACTCGCCGTCGTACGGGCGCTATCTCTCCGGGCGGGCCTCGAGCTTCCATCAGCTCGACGTGCGCGTGGAGAAGGGCTGGCGCTTCGACAACTGGACGCTCGCGCTCTACCTGGACGTCCAGAACCTCTACAACGCGGAGAACGTCGAGTTCGTCTTCAACGACTACCGCTACCGCAAGGAGATGGAGATTCCCGGCATCCCCATCCTCCCCGTGCTGGGCGTGAAAGGGAGCTTCTGACCATGGGGACCTGGTTCAAGTGTGGCGGACTGTTGTTGATGGCGCTGGGCGCGGTGGCCTGCGTCGACCCGGATGACCACTCGTCCCACGTGCGCGACCTGCGCGTGCTGGGTATCGCCGTGGAGCGTCCGGAGCTGATGGCTCCGACGTGCGAGCCCACCGCGGAGGCGCTGGAGGTGCTCACCGAGCAGGTGTCCTACCGGGCGCTGCTGGTGGACCCGTTGGGGCAGGGGCGCTCCATCGCCTACACGCTGACGGCCTGCGCGGACCCGGAGGACTCGCTCTGCGAGGACGCGTCGAAGCGCGTGGAGCTGGCGCGGGGCACCACGACGGCGGGCGAGCTGGTGCTGCCCATCCGGCCGGGCGCCTCGCAGCTCGCGGACGGGACGCTCTTGCTGGACGCGGTGCGCGAGGCGGACCCGTACCAGGGCTTCGGGGGCCTGCGCATGCCGCTGGTGCTGCACGTCACCGCGGGCGAGGAGGGCGTCTACGCGCAGAAGCTGATGGTCTTCACGTGTCCGCTGGTGCCGGGCATGGCGCCCAACCAGCAGCCTCGGCTGCAGGGGCTCACGCTGGACGACGCGGCGTGGGACGCGGAGGCGCTGCCCGAGCTCAAGGGGCCGGGGCCCTTCGTGGTGCGCGCCAATGACATCTCCGCGCTCGAGGAGTCGTACGTGGTGCCGGGGTTCCGCAAGGAGGCGGTGCAGCTCAAGGAGTCCTGGGCCATCACCTGGCACGCGACGTTGGGGAAGTTCTCCGTGGAGGAGACGGAGAGCGTGGAGTTCAACGGGCAGCCGGGCCGCCACCGCACGGAGTGGGAGCCGCCGGAGAAGGACGGGGTGGCACAGGAGGTCACCTTCTGGGCGGTGGTGCGAGACGGGCGGGGAGGCAGCTCCTGGCTCGTCCGTCGGGCGCGCTGGACGCCGTGACGTGGTAGCGGATGGCTCGCAAGGGGGCAGCCATCCGGGGTATGCCCGGTGCTCGCGCGAGGCCGGGCCGGAGCTGGAGCGGAAGTGGGACGCGGATGATGAGTGGGAGCACAGCGCGCCGGTGGGGACGCGTGGCCTGCGTGTTGGCCATGTGGGTGCTGGGCGTGTGGACGCGTGAGGCCCACGCGGCCCGTCGTGACGAGGCGCCCGACGCCACGTTGCGCCGCTTCGCGCTCATCGCGGGCTCCAGTGAGGGCGGCCCGGGGCGCGAGCGCTTGCGCTACGCGGGCTCGGATGCCCTGGCGATGTCGCGGGTGCTGCAGGAGCTGGGCGGCGTGGCCTCGGCCGACCAGGTGCTGTTGCTGGAGGCGGACCGGGGCGCGTTGCTGGCCGCGCTCGAGCGGCTCGTGACGCTGGTGGAGGCCGCCGCCGTGCCGGGGCTCCGGCGCGAGCTGGTGGTGTACTACTCGGGCCACTCGGACGCGGACGGGCTGTTGCCGCGCGGCGAGCGCGTCTCCTACGACGATTTGCGCAAGCGGATGTCCCGCGTGCCGGTGGACGTGCGCATCGCCATCCTGGACTCGTGTGGCTCGGGCGCGCTCACGCGCTACAAGGGTGGGCTCAGGCGGCCCTCGTTCCTCACGGACGCGTCCGCGCAGGTGCGGGGGCATGCGTACCTGGCCTCCAGCTCCGCGGACGAGGTGGCGCAGGAGTCGGACACCATCGGCGCGTCGTTCTTCACGCACTTCCTGGTGACGGGGCTGCGCGGGGCGGCGGACACGTCCGGGGACGGGCGCGTCACGTTGCACGAGGCGTATCAGTTCGCGTTCCACGAGACGCTGGCGCGCACGGAGCGCTCGCAGGGTGGACCGCAGCACGCCGCCTATGACATCCAGCTGGCGGGCAGTGGCGAGTTGGTGATGACGGACCTGCGCGGCTCGAGCGCGCGTCTGGGGATTGCCGAGGAGGTGCACGGGCGGCTGTTCGTGCGCGACTGGGGCAACCAGTTGGTGGCCGAGCTGCGGAAGCCGTTGGGGCGCAGGCTGTCGTTGGGGTTGGAGCCGGGGCGCTACCACGTCACGTTGGAGCGTCCGTCGCAGCGCTTCGAGGCGGAGCTGGTGGTGGGGGTGAAGGGGGGCGCGCAGCTGCGGGTGGGGGACTTCGTCCCGGTGACGCTGACGCGCACGGTGTCGCGTGGGGGCGTGGTGACGGATGTGCCGCTCGCGCGGGAGTCCTCGGGTGCGCGGGAGGATTTGCCGTCGGTGCCGGTGAACCTGTCGCTGGTGCCTCCGCTGTCGACGACGTCGCTGTGGGGTGGGGGTGGGCTCAACCACCTGGCGTTGGGGGGGCTGGCGGTGCGCTCGTTCCAGTTGCGTGGGGTGGGGGTGGCGGGAGGGTTGGGGTGGGTGGATGGGACGATGGAGGGGGCGCAGGTGGCGGGCATCGCCAACGTGACGGGGGGCGAGGTGTTGGGGCTCCAGCTGGCGGTGGGTGGCAACCTGGCCTTCGGCGGGGCGACGGGGGCGCAGATGGCGGCGGTGGTGAACTACTCGGAGCGGGCGTTCAGTGGGCTGCAGCTCTCAGTGGTGGGCAACCGCGCGGACGAGCAGATGCAGGGCTCGCAGCTCGCGGTGGGCGTCAACATGGTGGAGCGGCTGACGGGAGCGCAGGTGGGGCTCTTCAACCTGGCGGGCAGTGTGTCGGGCGCGCAGGTGGGCTTCATCAACGTGGCGGGGAACGTGAAGGGGGTGCAGCTGGGGCTCATCAACATCGCGGATGACGTGTCGGTGCCCATCGGCTTGTTGAGCCTGGTGCGCAAGGGGCGCATCGCGTTCGAAATCTGGGCGGACGAGGTCTCTCCGTTGTCGGTGGGAGTGAAGTACGGCAGCCGCACGGTGCATGTGATTGCGAGCGCGGGGGTGTCGCCGTGGAAGGATTCGTGGCGGACCTTCAAGTCGTTGGGCGTGGGGGTGCACCTGCCGGTGGGGGCGGCGGACCGCTACTACGTGGACCTGGACCTCTCGCTGGGCGGGTGGACGCCGCAGTTGTTCGAGGAGGGGATGCCGAACAACCTGTATCGGCTGCGCGCGAGCTTCGGCTGGGAGCTCAAGCGGCGCTTCGCGGTGTTCGGCGGGTTGTCGCTGAACGCCTACAAGCCGCCCGAAGAGGACCCGGACGAGGACGTGACGTGGATGCCGCAGTGGCAGACGGGCCGAGGGGCCTCCGGCACGCGCATGTGGCCCGGCCTGTTCCTGGGCGTGCGCATCTGACGCGAGTCAGACCTCCTCGAACGCGGCCCCGGCGACCTTGGCCTGCTCCAGGGCCACCTTGAGGTCCTCGGAGACGATGAGGGCGATGGTCCATCCCCAGGTGCGGAACACCTTGGCTCCGCCCACTTTCGTCGAGTCGATTCGCATGCCGAAGACACTGCGGTACTGGCCGAGCTTGTCCGGACGTTCATCCTCCGGCTTCCAGTAGAGGACCTCTTCGGTGGCCTGGTCGTCGATGCAGCGGATGAGCTTGGTGGCCACGAGCATGACGTACTGCTCTGGAGCGCCTTCGACATCGACGGGGAAGAGCTGAACGTCGTCGGGCGCCAGCTCCGCGAAGAGGTGGGCCACGCGGACATGGACGATGGGCGCGCTCCCGACGCCTGCCATACAGAAGTCCAATCGTCGTCCAGGCTCTCTGATGGGAAACGTCAGACGGCCTGGAGGCGGGATGGGCTGTCCCATCGCGAAGGCCCAGATGTCCTCGACCTCCTGACCCGTCTCGCCCGAGGGGTCTCCCAGGTACCAGTTCCCGCCTTGGACGTCTTCGCTGAGCCTGAAGTAGCGCGGTGGGTTCGGCATGACGGATGCTCTAGCTATCACACTAGCCCTGCGTCAGAAGCTTATGGAGTCGTGTCCCGGGCGTCTGTGCTTCCTGGGCGAGTTTGCGCAGCTCGCTGGTGAGTGCCTTGCGACAATCCACCACGGTTCGACATCCTGACAAAGCCTGCCTCAGTCGCTCGTCGATCTGCTTGTGATAACGCATGGGATGGGGGCCTTTATGGCCTGCGACCTTGACGATGTTCTCCGGGTCCTTGAGTTCCATCCCGGCGCGGGTGAAGAGCTCTCGGAATCGTGGCGTCCAAGGTCCTCCTCGCGCCGTGGAGACGTCGTTCTTGTTCGTGGCGATGTGATGCTTGTGGGGCTTGCCCATGCCCTGGTTCGCCATGGCCAGCGCATTCGGCGCGAGTGCGACGGTGAATCCCTCCGAAGTGAGCGCGATGGACCGGACGCTTCCCACCGCCGCATATTGGAAGCCGGCCTGGGTCTCCACGGCGAGGGCTGCCTGCGCCGAACCTGGGAGTCGAGGGGCCTTCGCCGCGAGCCCGGCCGTGTTGCCGATGGCGGCCGTGGCCAACATCAAGAAGACGCGTGCTGAGTTCTCCCCGAGGACTTCGCCGTAGGCCTCGCCGGCCGAGTGGAGCTGCTCGAAGGTCCTGGCCTGGTCGACCGCGCGGACCAGCGTCAGCCATCCATCCAGCAGGCTCCACACCGTGTCCACGCCGAGATAGGCGATGGCGAGGGCCGTCAACGTGGCCGCGACGCCCTTGGACACGGGCTCGGGGAGCGCCCAGAGCAGCAGGTACATGGTCACCGCGGAGGTGAGGGTGGCCATGACCGCGCTCGGGTCCGTCATGTCATCGAGGGACTCCAGCGACGCTTCCCATACGGAGCCGAGGGCGATGGCCAGCGCCAGCGTGTACTTGCCATCGCTGGCCAATAGAGGGCCTTCATCGAGCAGACGTAAGCAGTCTCCGGGCTGGTCACGTCGTTCGCACCACTGGCCATAGGCGCGCGTCAGCTCGTCGTCCGCATAGGACTCGAGCAGGTGGGGGCCCGCCCCATCCTCCTGGGACTGGGGAATGAGCCGTGATGGGCCGCGCTCGTACCGGTACACACCGCTGCGTGTGGGCACGCCGAAGAGCTCCCGTGCCTCCTTCATGGGATGGCGGAAGGGCGGAACGTCCCGGGCCAGCGCCGCCAGTGACTCCTCGAACTCAGCGTCGTCGATTCTGGCTTCTTCGACCTCACCGCCGACGTCTTCGTACGGGGTGAGCGTCACGGAGCCGTGCACCGTCTCCAGCCGCACGACCCGGCTCGTCGCACAGCCGGGGATACACATCATCACGAGCAGCGGTAGTGCTCTGCGGAGCCACATGGAGAATCCCCCGGCGAGTCGCCAGCAATGCGCGGGCATCATCGTTGAGTGCCGGGTGTGTGCTCCACATGTCGCCTCCTCGCGGCCCTGGCTTCGAGCAGGGCCTCACTCGCGCAGGAGCCACTCCAGCAGTTCCTTGGCCGAGTCCACGTGGACGAAGTGGCCGGCGTTGGGGAACGTCGTCACCGGGCAACCAGCGGCCTCCAGGCGCGCGGCCTCGGCGTCGGAGACGTAGCGCGAGCGGCCTCCTCGGACAGCGCGCATGGGCGGACGGTCCGGACGCTCCACCGCGGCCCACAGGTCCGTGCCGTTGACGCGCGAGTGCAGCTCCGCGAGCGCCTGCCGGTCGAAGCGCCAGCGCACCCCTTCTCCCTCTGGCATCAGGTTCATCACCAGCCAGTCGGCCAGATGGTCGGACAGTCCACGCGAGGTGAGCTCGGCGCGCATGTCCTTGCGGTTGGGCGCGCGCGGCGGCGCCTGGAGGAGGAGGCCCAGCACCATGCCGCTGTCGGACAGGTCGTACGGCACGGGGCCCGGCGCGATGTCGAGCAGCGAGACGTGGGCGACCGCCTCCGGGACGTGGAGGCTGGCGGCGAGCGACACGCGGCCTCCGAGCGAGTGGCCCACCCAGTGGAGCGCGCCGCTGAAGCCCTGGGCCCGCGCGGTGTCCACCACGTCGCGCGCCACGCTGAAGAGGTCCGAGCTGGGCGGCGGGACAGGGGAGGCGCCATGGCCGGTCAGGTCCGGGAGGAGGAAGCGGCGCCGAGGGTCCGCCGCGCTCCACGCCGTCGCCAGCGAGCGCAGGTTGCGCCCCGTGCCCAGGAAGCCGTGCAGCAGCACCGTGGGCACATCCCCCTCACCGACCTGGAAGCTCTCGAGGACCACGCGACTCACACCTTTCTGGCCAGCCCGGGTGCGCTTGACCCGGGGGTGGGCCGTGCCGCTTCATACCGCGAACTTCTCTTCGACGAGGTCGCTTCGCGTGTCCACTGTCTCCCTGTTGTTGTTCGTGCTCGCCGCCGCCCCCGTGACGGGCAAGGCCGCTGACCCGAAGGCCGGCATCACCACGGTGCTGGATGACTGGCACCTGGCCGCCGCCCAGGCGGACGAGGCGCGCTACTTCAAGTACTTCACCCCCGACGCCGTCTACCTGGGCACCGACGCCACCGAGCGCTGGACGCGCGACGAGTTCCGCGCGTGGGCCAGGCCCTACTTCTCGAAAGGCAAGGCGTGGACCTTCAAGGCCACCTCGCGCCACATCACCCTGTCCAAGGACGGCAAGGTGGCCTGGTTCGACGAGGTGCTCGACACGCCGAACCTGGGGCCCAGCCGTGGCAGCGGCGTGCTGGTGAAGGACGGCGCCACCTGGAAGATCGCCCAGTACAACCTGTCCATCCCCATCCCGAACGACATCGTCGATGACGTGGTGAAGCGCATCGCGGAGGCGTCGAAGCCCGCGGCGGCGCCCGCGCCGAAGAACTGAGTTGCCGCCGAACCCCTGCGTGGGAGCCCTCGGCCTGGAGGTATCGCCGACAGTGGCCCCTTGCAGGGTGAACCTCATGCAGGCACGAGGTCTGCACTGGCCTCCCCGTGGCTCCTCTCTCCGGTGGTCGGAGAAGGGCCACGGGGCAGCGCTGCGCGTGAAGCCAGACGCTGGAACGACATGGCGACGCACGCGACGAAAGCGCCCCTGCCAGAACGTCACATGAGGTGAAGAACAGTCATGAACCGGAACAAGTCCAGGCAGTACCGGCGTCACCGTCGCGGCATGACGCTCATTGAAATCATGGTGGTCATCACCATCCTCGGGCTCATCGCCGCGGCGGTCGGCGTCGCCGTCATGCCCATGCTGGGAGAGGCGAAGGAAGACAGGGCCTCGTTGGACATCAAGAACATCGAGACCGCGCTCAAGCTCCACTACACGAAGACCGGACGCTTCCCGGACACGAGTGCGGGGCTCGGCGCGCTCGTGGAGAGCCGGGTCCTGGAGCAACTCCCCAAGGACCCGTGGCAGAACGACTACGTGTACCTCAACGAGGGCGGTCGCCCCGTCGTCCTCTCCTACGGCGCGGATGGCGCCGCGGGCGGTGAGGACGAGAACGCGGACATCGCGTCCTCCGCACAAGCCCACAAGGGTTGAGCCGGACCGAGAGACTCGGGGGGCGACGGGCCCGAAGCACCGTCGCCCCGTGACACGCCGCTACGGCGTGTACAGCTCCGCCGAGGGCTCACCGGCGGGCCCGCAGCCCACCGCGAGCACCTCCTGGGTGTACAGCGGCGTCAGCGTGAAGCCCGCGCGGGCGACGCGCATGCCCGCCGTCTCCTTCCAGGTGTTCGTCGCCGGGTCGAACAGCTCCGCGCTGGCCAGCGTGGTGGTGACGGGCTGTCCGCCCCCCACGCGCGACAGGCCTCCCGCCGCCATGAGCGCGCCCGACGCGAGCAGGGCGCTCGAGTGCTCGTGGCGCGTGGTGGCGAGGCTCCCCACCGGAGTCCACGTGCCCGTGGTGTGCGAGTACACATCCGCCACCTTCACGGAGAACGCGCCGAAGTTGAGCGAGTTGCCCGTGCGTCCGCCCGCGGCGAGCGCCAGCCCGGAGCCCAGCACGTCCAGCGTGAAGTCGCTCCTCCCGGCCCAGGCGATGTTGGTGGTGTACGTCCACGCCCCCGTGGTCGGGTCATAGAGCTCCACCGTCGGCGTCTGCGTCGTCATGGAGTTGGCGAAGTACGTGCCGCTCGCCGCCATCACCTTGCCATCCGGGAGCAGCACGGCGCTGTGGTCCGCGCGGCCGAAGTTGAGGCTGCCCGTGACCGACCAGGTGCCCGTGGCCGGGTCGTAGACCTCCGCGCTGGTCAGGTAGTTGATGGTGTTGATTCGTCCACCGGCCACGACCACCTTCCCGGTGGGCAGCACCGTGGCGGTGAAGCCCTCGCGCGCGTTGTTCAGGCTGCCACGCGCCGTCCACGTGTGGGTGTCCGGGTCATACAGCTCCGTCGTGGTCTGCGTGGTGGACGCATTGCCGCCGATGACCAGCACCTGTCCCCACGGCAGCCGCACGGCCACGTGTCCGCTGCGCGCCTGCGTCATCGAGCCCAGCGACGTCCAGGTCCTGGTGGCCGGGTCATACGACTCCACGCTCGCGAGCGGGGTGCCGGAGCTCGAGCCGCCCGCCACGAGCACCGCCCCCGAGGGCAGCTCCGTGGCGGTGTGCTGGCAGCGTCCCACCCACAGCGAGCCGGTGGCGCTCCACGACTGCTGTCCCGGCTCATACAGCTCCGAGGACGCCGTGGGCGTGGCGCCGATGGCGCCGCTGGAGAGCAGCACCTGCCCGGAGCGCAGCAGCGCGGACACGCCGCCGGTGCGGCTGGAGAGCAGGGGCGCGGTGATGCTCCAGGTGCCCGTGGCGGGGTTGTACAGCTCGCTGGTGCCGCTGCTGTCGAAGACGAGCACCTTGCCGGACGGCAGCAGCGCGGCATGGTGACTGGAGCGGGCGCGGGACATGGAGCCGGTGGGCGTCCAGGTGTTGGTGGCCGGGTCGTACAGCTCCGCCGTGTTGGTGCCGCTGCCACCGGCGATGAGCACCTTGCCGGAGGGTAGCATCGTGGCGGTGTGGCTGTGGCGCGCCCGGCTCATCGGGGCGGCATGGGTGAAGCTGTTCGTCGCGGAGTCGAACAGCTCCGCGGTGCTCAGCGTGCTCAGCCGGCCGCTGCCACCCGCGACGAGCGCCTTGCCGCCGGGCAGCGCGGTCAGCGTGTGCCGGTAGCGACCTCCGTTCATGCTCGTGGCCGTCCAGCTGTTGGTGAACGGGTCATAGAGGTCCGCGCTGGAGAGGATTCCGATGGCGCCCGAGTAGCCACCGGTGATGAGCACCTTGCCCGTGGTGAGCTTCGCGGCCTGCCCCACCGTGCGCGTCGAGGGAGAAGCGGCCGCGGCGGTCCAGGTCCCCGTCGTCGGCCAGTAGATCTCCGCGGTGTTGAGCACGACGCCCGCGCCCCCGCCGCCGTAGCCGTTCGCCACCAGCACGCGGCCATTGTCCAGCAGGGTGGCGGTGTGCTCGCTGCGAGCGCCCGTCATCGAGCCCGTGGACGTCCACGAGGCGTTGGCCGGGTTGTACAGCTCCGCGGTGGTCGTCACGGCGCCGGAGACGCTGCCTCCGACGACGAGCACCTGCCCGGTGGCCAGCCGCGTGGCGGTGGCGTTGCTCCGCGCTTGGAGCGCCGAGGTGGTCGGAAGCCATTGCGGCGCCGCCAGCGCGGAGGTCTGGGTATCCGTGGCGGGAGGCGGTGACTCCACGGTCGGGGGACCGCAAGCCGCGCAGGCGAGGAGCGTGAGCAGGGCAGGGAGGAGCGCAATTCGTTTCATGGGAGCGCCCGACGGCGCGGGAATCGCTCTCCGCTCGGGCGCGGCGAATCCTGGACCCTTATCCCAGTCAGTTCAAATGGACCCTGACCGGGTCGGTCGCCACCTCGACGCTGGAAGGAAAGTTTTGAGCGTGGTGTGTCAGGCGTTGCATCTCATTGGATGTAGGTGACGACCTGGCTCCGGCAGGTGGAGGGGTCGAAATAGGATTGCGTCGGGTCGATGGTGCAGAGGACCCCCTGATTGCCGGCGGAGGCCTGGTTGATGACGCCGGAAAAGACTCCGTTGCTGTCGCGGGTGACAGAGAATTGCCAGATGCACGTCTTCGCGTCGGTAAACGCGTTCATGAGATCGGTCGTGAAGAGGTACTGGTGGGTTCCCGGAAGGTTGGTGACCACTCCCGCCGAAGCGAAACCGCCGGCGGCGACGGAGTTCGGGAAGGGAGGGGTCAGGGTCCCGGATGACGAGACCGTGACGCCGGTGAGGTTCAGGACGTAGTACTCCTGCCACGCCATGCACAGCAGGGGCATGGCACCGGGAGTCGAGGGGCGCGAAGGCAGCACGAAGGTCTCTGTCCAGGATGGCTCGGCGAGACCGCTGGTCGGGGCAAGGGACAGCGGCAGGGCGAAAGCCAGCAATCGCTTCACGTTCCGGGTCACGAGAACCTCCTGGAATGCCATTGCGGGGATGGGCTCAATTCCTAACATGGCTGCCGTTGGCGCTGCAAACGCGGTGGGTGGGATTGAAGTGGGAGCAGATGTTTTCGAGGAGGCGTGGACCGGCCTGGAATACAGGGAGGTCGGGCGCACCTGCGTCGCGCGCCGGGCTCCGGGATGAATTCGCGCTTCCCCCACGGATTCGGATGCGGGTAGGGAGCAAGACATGCCGAAGAAGTCCGTGTCGCCGACGACGCAGTGGAAGAAGGTGGAGAAGCAGGCCACCCAGGTGCTGGGGAAGGGCTCCACCGGGCGCTACCAGGAGGACCTGGAGCCGCGCGTCGTGCCGTTCTCGGCCGTGCCCGACGTCGCGCCGCTGCTGCCCGCCGAGTACGTCGGGTTCATCGAGGCGCTCGGCTACCGCTGGTTGTCGACCTCCGAGTCCACGCTGGGCTTCCTGCCGCCGCGCTGGCGGGTGAGCCTGTCCCAGCAGACCGGTGTGCCCGACCGGAGCTGGGACGAGGTCCGCGCCGAGCGCGAAGCGGGGACGCACACGTACGCGTTCGTGATGTTCGCCGCGCGCGACCTGGAGGACGTCAACGGCTTCGCCTTCGGCCAGGGCACCCAGGGCGACGGGCTGGTCGTCTGGAGCGTGGAGGAGAGCCTCCCCGTGGACGAACTGGGGCCGTTCTCCGCCTGGCTCGCGGAGGAGCTGGGCTCGATGGCCGAGTCACTCCAGGGCGCGGAGGAGGGCGCCACCTCCCAGGAGCCGCCGGACCTCGCGCAGGCCTCCCTCCCGAGGGCGGCCGCGTCCAAGGCCAAGGGCGCCTTCGTCCTGTTCGACAGGTTCCCGCGCGACTCCAAGGAGCTGCTGTTCAACGGCCGCAAGCTGGGGGAGCTGCCGCCGGTCATCGGCGAGTTCACCGAGCTGGAGTCCCTCTGGGTGCGCACCACGGGCATCCAGCAGGTCCCACCGGAGCTGGGGCGACTCACGAAGCTCAAGAAGCTGGACCTGTCCTTCAACCCCGCGTTGGCGCAGCTGCCGCCGGAGCTGGGGAACCTCGAGTCACTCGAGTCGCTCAACCTGCGGCAGACCGGCGTGACGACCTTGCCCGACTCGCTGGAGCGGCTGCGTCGCCTGACCTTCCTCGACCTCCAGTCCACGCCCCTGACGACGGTGCCCCCGGTCCTCTTCCGGATGCCGTGGCTCAGGACGCTGGACCTCTACTCGACGACGCTGCCGCCCCAGGAGCTCGAGCAGCTCCGGCTCGCGCTCCCCGAGTGCAAGCTGGGCCTGAGCTGACGCCTCACGTTCCGGGCGGCGTCAGTTTCACGCGCGGGACCACGCCCAGCAGCCTGCCGAGACGTGAGTCCTTCTCCAGCGTCCGCAGTCGCTCCTTCGCGATGACCAGGAGGAGCGCGTTGAACCCGAAGGCCACCAGCACGTGCCACCACGCATGGAACTGGGGGTTGGGGATGCCGTGCGCGGGGAGCGTCTCGTTGAGCGTGGGGCAGAACTGGATGTCGCTGACCCACAGCACGATGGCGAGCGCATAGGACGCGATGCCGAGCTGGAACAGCCGCTTCGTGCTCGCATCCGGGCTGCGCCGCTGGAGGACGTAGGTGCGGCCGAGCGCGAAGAACTCCAGCGACGCGAAGCTCACCTGGAAGAGGAAGAACTGGAGCGCGCCGCGCGTGAAGGCCGTCAGGTACGTCACCAACACCGCGTGACCGAACAACAGCCACGGGAACCAGCGCCCGAAGCGCCGCTGGGGTCGGTCCTCCAGCAGGATGTAGACGATGACGATGGCCAGATAGAGCATCGGCAGCTCGTCCAGCATCTGGTGCTCGCGGCGCAGCGTCGTGTGGAACGCGGTGCTGCCCACGCCCACCAGCGCGAGCAGTCCGAAGGCGAGCAGGAACCGGCGCTCCAGCACGCGCCAGTGGAGCACGACGCCCAGCACGCCGACGAGGACCAGCACCAGGCTGGAGGCCGAGTTGAACAGCTCGCCGATGTGGAAGAAGTGCTGGTAGTTCGTCTCGCACCAATCCACGGTCGAGGTGCTCGGGCCCCAGTAGCCCGTGGGAGTCGCGGACATGTGGAGCGGAGCGTAGCACCTCGCGGCCTCAGCCCGTCCGGGCCCCGGTGCGCTGCTTCCACGCGGTGAGCAGGTGCTCGACGACGACGTCCAGGCCCACGCCCTGGGTGACCTGGGTGAAGACGAAGGGGCCGTCGCCGCGCATCTTCTTCGCGTCGCGCTCCATGACGCCCAGGTCCGCGCCCACGTGGGGCGCCAGGTCCGTCTTGTTGATGATGAGCAAGTCGGACTGGGTGATGCCCGGGCCTCCCTTGCGCGGCACCTTGTCCCCGCCCGCCACGTCGATGACGTACACGGTGTAGTCCGCCAGCTCCCGGCTGTACTGCGCCGCCAGGTTGTCGCCGCCGCTCTCCACGATGAGCAGCTCCGGCGTCAGCTCCTCCATGAGCTGCTCGAGCGCCAGCAGGTTGTGGCTGATGTCCTCGCGGATGGCCGCGTGCGGGCAGCCTCCCGTCTCCACCGCCTTGATGCGCTCGGGTGAGAGCGCGTGGTTTCGCACCAGGAACTCCGCGTCCTCCTGGGTGAAGATGTCGTTGGTCACCACGCCCAGCCGGTGGCGCTCACGCAGCGCGCGGCACAGCGCCAGCACCAGCGCCGTCTTCCCGCTGCCCACCGGCCCGCCGATGCCGATGGTGAAGGCGCGCGCCTGGTAATCACGCCGCTTCGGCTCCTCGCGCTCGTGGAAGTGGCCCGGATGCTCCCACTCCTCATGCGTGTGGTCGTGCTCATCGTCGTGGCCGTGGCCCCTGTGGTCGTCGTGCATGTGCGCTTCACCTCAGGACAGGAAGAGCCTCGAATAGAGGCGGTCGTGCGTGGAACCCAACAAGTCCAACAATGGCGAGGGCTGCGCGAGCGCCTCCAACCCCAGCCCCGCGCAGCGCTCCAGCACCGCGTCCAACAGCGGCGTTGCCTGGTGCTGGAGCTGGTGCGACTCGTGCGTGCCGACGATGCCCAGCCGCACCGCCGCCGACAGCGCGCCGCGCAGCGTGAGCGACAGGTGCAGCCGCTGCGCCTCCGACAGCTCCACCTCCAGCGCGCGGACCACCGCCCCGAACACCGGCGCGTGGTGGAAGCCAATCCCCGCGGCCCGCGCCGACTCGCGCAGCGGCCCCACCGGCCCGGGGAAGATGCGCGCGCACGTGTCGAGGAAGGCCCGGCCCTGCGTGCGGCTGGCCCGGTGCGCGACATGGCTGGTGAGGAACGCGTCCGCCCGCGCGTCCAGCTCCGGCAGTCGCGAGGGCTCGCGGTGCGCCGCGCTCAACAGCGGCAGGGCGCCATGCCCCGCCTGCCACAACAGCTCCCGCGTGAAGCGGCGAAGCTCCGGCGCGCCGCGCACCTCGCCGGCCTGCACCGCCGCCTCCAGCCCTCCCGAGTGGGCGAAGCCCCCCGTGGGAAAGCCCGAGTCCGCCAGCTGGAGCACCTTCCAGGACGAGCCCATGCGCGGAAGTCCCCGTCCTTTCAGAACAGCGAGTAGCGCTGCGCCAGCGGCAGTCGGACGGCGGCCTCGCAGCGGAGCAGCTCCCCGTCCGCGCGCACCTCGTAGGTCTCCGGGTCCACGGTGATGACGGGCAGGGCGTCGTTGAGCCGCATGTCGCGCTTGCCCAGTCCCCGGCACCGCTTCACCGCGACGGCGCGCTTGCCCAGACCCAGCTCGCGCGTGGTGCCCTCGGCCAGCGCGCGCGGTGAGACGAACACGAGGCTGGTGGCCCCGAGCGCCCGGCCCCTGGCGCCGAACATGGGCCGCATCATGAACGGCTGCGGCGTGGGGATGGACGCGTTGGCGTCCCCCATCTGTCCCCAGGCGATGAAGCCGCCCTTGAGCACCAGCTCCGGACGGATGCCGAAGAAGGCCGGGCGCCACAGCACCAGGTCCGCCAGCTTCCCCACCTCCACCGAGCCCACCTCGTGCGACAGCCCTTGGGCGATGGCCGGGTTGATGGTGTACTTGGCCACGTAGCGGCGGATGCGCAGGTTGTCGTTGTCACCCTGCTCGCCGGACAGCCGCCCGCGCTGCTCGCGCATCTTGTGCGCCGTCTGCCACGTGCGACAGATGACCTCGCCCACCCGCCCCATGGCCTGGCTGTCCGAGGACATGATGCTGATGGCGCCCAGGTCGTGGAGGATGTCCTCCGCGGCGATGGTCTCGCCCCGGATGCGGCTCTCCGCGAAGGCGACGTCCTCGGGGATGCCCGGGTCCAGGTGGTGGCAGACCATGAGCATGTCCAGGTGCTCGTCCAGCGTGTTCACCGTGTACGGGCGCGTGGGGTTGGTGGACGAGGGCAGCACGTGGTCCACGCCGCACACGCGGATGATGTCCGGCGCGTGGCCGCCGCCCGCGCCCTCCGAGTGGTACGTGTGGATGGTGCGGCCCTTGATGGCCGCGAGCGAGTCATCCACGTAGCCCGACTCGTTGAGCGTGTCGGTGTGGATGGTGACCTGCACGTCCTCGTCCTCGGCCACGGTGAGGCAGGTGTCGATGGCGGCGGGCGTGGTGCCCCAGTCCTCGTGCAGCTTCAGGCCGATGGCGCCCGCGCGAATCTGGTCCACCAGGCCGTGGGGCAGGGACGTGTTGCCCTTGCCGGTCAGGCCGATGTTGAGCGGCAGCGTGTCGGTGGCCTGGAGCATCCGCTGCAGGTTCCACGCGCCCGGCGTGCACGTGGTGGCCTTGGTGCCGGTGGCGGGGCCGGTGCCGCCGCCCACCCAGGTGGTGATGCCGCTGGCGAGCGCCTCGTCCGCCTGCTGCGGGCAGATGAAGTGGATGTGCGTGTCCAGGCCGCCCGCGGTGACGACGTGTCCCTCCGCGGAGAGGGCCTCCGTCGTCACGCCCACCACCATGCCGGGCGTCACGCCGGCCATGATGTCCGGGTTGCCCGCCTTGCCGATGCCGACGATGCGGCCCGCCTTGACGCCGATGTCCGCCTTGTAGATGCCCGTCCAGTCGAGGATGAGCGCGTTGGTGATGACCAGGTCCAGCGCGTCCGCGTCGCCCACGCCCGCGCGCTGGCCCATGCCCTCGCGCAGCACCTTGCCGCCGCCGAACTTGCACTCGTCGCCGTAGACGGTGGCGTCGCGCTCCACCTGGGCCCACAGGCCCGTGTCGCCCAGCCGCACCTTGTCCCCGGTGGTGGGGCCGAACATGTCCGCGTAGTGGCGACGGTCCATCTTCCGGCTCATTCGCGCTCCTCCTCGTGGCCGAAGCCCTGCTCGCGGACCTGCGCCATCGCGCGCTCACGGTTCTCGGCGGACACCTTGCCGCTGCCCAGCGCGTTGCCGCCCCGCACCACCTGCTCGCCCGCGATGGCGACCAGGCTCACCGTCTTCGTCTCCCCCGGCTCGAACCGCACCGCCGTCCCCGCGGGGATGTCCAGGCGGTGGCCGTAGGCCTTCTCCCGGTCGAACACGAGCGCGCGGTTCGTCTCGAAGAAGGGGTAGTGGCTGCCCACCTGGATGGGGCGGTCTCCCCGGTGCGTGACGCGGAGAAAGACGCTGTCGCGGCCCGCGTTGAGCTCCACCTCGCCGGGCAGCACGCGCACCTCGCCGGGGATGCCGTCGTCCGCCGCGGTGGAGGCCGTGAAGCGCTCCCGTGGGGGCACCGGCAGGAAGCTGCCGTACAGCGCGAGCTCCAGGTCGCCGTGCTCGGCGACGATGGGGTGGTGCACCGTCACCAGCTTGGAGCCGTCCGGGAAGGTGCCCTCCACCTGCACCTCCGCGAGCATCTCCGGCACCCCCCGCATCACCTGCGCGCGCCCCAGCAGCTTGCGCCCCAGGTCCATCAGCTCCGCCACGCTCCTGCCGTCACGGATGAACTCCAGCAACTGCGTGGCGATGAGCGCGACGGCCTCCGGGTAGCTCAGCCGGACGCCTCGGGCGAGCCGCTTCTGGGCCAGGAAGCCCGCCTGATGCAGCAACAGCTTGTCGACGTCTCGAGGGGACAGGTGCACGCGCGCGACTCCCGGGGTTCGACGGCGCCATGACTTGATGCGTCAACACTAGTGCAGGGCCGGGGTGCGCCGCCAGGAGGGGGCTCACACGCGGCGGGCCCAGGGGTCGTCCCCGAGGAGGGCGGGGAGGAAGGACAGCCAGTCGTGGGTGGTGCGCACCAGGGACTCGACGGAGACGGCGGCGGCGCGCAGGAGCAGGCCGTGGGGGCCCAGGGGGCTGGCGGAGGGGACGAGGTCGGCGCGTGGGGTGACGGGCAGCGCGGTGACGCGGGCGAGCAGGGCCTCGCGGGCGGTGGCCAGGGCGGGGCCGACGAGGAGGAGGGAGGCCATGGCCTCGAAGCGGCCGAGCCGCTCGCGCAGGGGGCCGTGGGTGGGGTCCAAGAGCCAGCGCTCGTCGACGAGGGCGCGCTCGCCCACGTGGACGCGCAGGGTGGAGGCGTAGTGGGAGAAGGCCCAGCGCTCGCCGCTGGCGCTGCGGCCGGAGGTGACGATGTCGGCGAGGACGAGCGACGCGGTGGGCGCGAGCCGGAAGGCGAGTGTCTGGGCGTAGCGCGCGCCGGAGAAGCACGCGGTGGGGTCCGGCACCCACGCGAGCAGGGCGTCGTCGCCCACGCGGGCGGACACGTCGCTCGTGCAGCCGGAGGGGGAGCGGTAGACGCGGTTGGCGCCCTGGGAGGACAGCCACGCGGTGGCGCCGGGGGCCACGTCGAGGTCGAGGCGGAGCGAGTCTCCGTCCACCAGCCCGCCGCCGAACGAGCTGGTGTACGCCCACGCGGCGTGGCCGTGGTTGCGCGGGGTGAGCAGTCGCAGCGGGCTGTGCGCCAGCGCGGTGCTCACCACGGTGCGCCCCCCCGCGCGCTCGAAGGCGAGCCGGGCGAAGCCCGCGCGTCGGGGTGTCTCGGAGGAGGGGACCTGGCTCACGTGGCTGGAGCCTGGACCAGTTGGCGCCGGAGGGAAAGGGGCCACCTCGCGTCAGACCTCCAGGGGCGTCGCGCGACGTTGCTCCCCTTGGACAGGCATTCTCCCGAGCCCCCCGCCGCATCACCTCTCTGCGGGGCTCCCGTGGCGACACGGGGGCCGGGGCTCGGGGAGCTCATGCGGGTGATACCCAGACACGATGTCTGGTGTTGCAGCGAAACGGCAGGCAGGGAAGCCCAGGGTCGGTCCAGTCTGCGGGATGGCGGACGCCTCGTTCGTTCCGGTTGATGCAGTTCTCCTGAATTGACAGACAACCTGTGTCTCCCAGTGATTTCCCTGGGATTTATCGCGGGCCGGCGCATCGGCGGACCGGTCACGGTGAGGAATGTCATGCGTGTGCAGGCGGAGCTCGAATCTCTCAAGCCCCGAGTGAACATCGGCGTGCTGGGCCACCAGGGCCACGGCAAGACGACCCTGGCGGCGGCCATCACGAAGCTGCTGGCGAAGTCGGGTGATGCCCCGGTCTGGTCGCCGACGGGGTGGGGCACGGCCAGACAGACGCGGGCCCGGGGAATCTCCCTCTCGATGATGCACATGGAATGTCAGACGTCGAATCGGCGCTACTCGCACGTGGACCCTCCGTCGCATGTGGACTGCGTGAAGGGGCTGCTGACGGGGGCGACGCCGATGGATGGGGCCATCCTGGTCGTGTCGGCGGACGAGGGCCCCATGCCCCAGACGCGCGAGTACATCCGCCTGGCGCGCGAGGTCGGCATCAAGTCCATCGTGGTCTTCCTGAACAAGTGGCGCCTGATGGACGACCCGGAGATCCGCGAGCTGGTGGAGCAGGATGTCCGGACGCTGCTGAAGTCGTATGACTTCCCGGGCGATGAGACGCCCATCGTCATCGGCTCGGCGCAGAGGGCGCTGGCGGGCGACACGGGGGCGTGGGGGGAGCCGGCCATCCAGCGACTGCTGGAGGTGGTGGACCGCTCCATCACCCCGCCCAGGTGCGCGACGCGCGAGCCGTTCCTGATGCCGGTGCAGGGGGTGCGCTTCATCATCGGTCGCGGCGCGGTGGTGGGAGGGCGGGTGGAGCGCGGCACGCTCCAGCTCCACGAAGAGGTGGAGGTGGTGGGCCTGGGGCCGACGCTGAAGACGGTGGTGACGAGCATCGGGCGGTTCCACGAGCCACTGCGTGAAGGCCGGGTGGGCGACAAGGTCGACGTGCGGGTCCGCGGCCTGGAGAGCTGGAGCCTGAAGCGTGGGCAGGTGCTGGCCAGGCCCGGCAGCATCCGCGCGCACCACCGGTTCATCGCGCGGGTCTACCTGCTGCCCCGGGCCGATGGGGGGCGACACGGCGTGCTGCTCGACGATGACCGCCTGCGGTTCTGCCTCCATGGGACGGACATGATGGGGGCGGTGAAGCTCTTGGAGGGGGAGCGGCTGGGGAAGCCGGGCGACAGCCTCCTGCTGCTGGTGGAGCTCACCGACCCCGTCGCGCTGGAGGAGACGCTGCGCTTCGAGGTGCGCGAGGGCGGTCGCACCGTGGGCGTCGGCATCGTGACGAAGGTCTGCTGAGCCGCCCCCTCGCGGTCATCTCCAGGTACCGGGCTGCTGGCTTCCTTGTCGAGGCCGGGGGGAGAGGTGCGTCGTGTCCTTCGTTCCGGTCGCCCCGATGCGCTCCAAGGCTGCTTTGCTCTCCTCCGAGACGATGATGGCGATGGGCCATCCCCCTGTCCGGAACACCTTCGCCCCGTCCACCTCCGGCTCCCGGGCGATTGTCGTGAAAATTAGGTCGAACGACCTATATTGTCCTCCCGTGAGGCACGGACGGTCCGTGTCCGTGCACGGGAGTCTTCATGGAGTCCGAGGGAAGCGTCGTCCTGGTGGGTGGCTATGGCGTGGTGGGAGTCCGGCTCGCCCGGCTCTTGAGGGAGCGGCACCCGAAGCTGCCGCTGGTCATCGCCGGACGCCGGCAGGAGCAGGCCGCCGCGCTCGCCTCCCAGCTCGGGCTGGCCCAGGGCGTGGCGATGGACATCCGCGCCAGGGACCCGCTGGCCGTGCTGAAGGGCAGGCCCGCCGCCGTCGTCACCCTGGTGAACGACCCCGAGGACCACCTCCTCGTCTGGGCCGCGCGCGCCGGGGTGCCGCTGTTGGACATCACCCGATGGACCTCGCGCATGCGCTCCGCGATGTTGCGCCTGTCGGGCACGCCCCCTCGCGCGCCCGTGCTGCTGGGCTCCTCGTGGATGGCGGGGCTGGTGCCTCGCCTGGTCGCCGTGGCCGCCGCGCGCGTGGGGGCGCTGGCCCAGGTGGACGTGGGCATCCGCTTCGCGCTCGCCGACGTGGCGGGACCGGACTCCCTCGAGTACATGGACCGGCTGGCCCTGTCCTTCGAGGTGAAGGAGGACGGCCAGGAGCGCCACGTGCTGCCGCTGACGGATGGACGGAAGGTGACCTTCTCCGACGGGAAGAGCACGCGGGTGTTCCGCCTGGACACGCCCGAGCAGGCCACGCTGCCCGCGGTGCTGGGCGCGCGCGGCGTGGCGACGCGGATGGGCTTCGACGCGGACTCCGCCACCTGGGCCCTGGTGGTCCTCCAGCGGCTCGGCGTGCTCAAGCTGCTTCAGCATCCCCGCCTGACGCGCCTGCGCCGCGCGCTGCTCGCCACCAGCAACAAGGGCGGTGACGCGGCCTGGGTCGCGGACGTGGTGGGCGAACGCGGCCGCGTCCGGGTCGAGGTGGTCGACCCCAAGGGCCAGGCCCACCTGACGGCCGTGGGCGCGCTGCTCGGCGTGGAGCGGCTGCTCGGCGTCGACGGCGCGCCGCCGCACGCCCCCGGCGTGTGGTTCCCCGAGCACGAGCCCCGCGCCGAGCACGCCCTCGCGGCGCTGCGCGCGTGCGGCGTCCAGGTGCGCCTCGACGAGTCGCTCGTCGGCGCCGCCCCCGTCCCGTCGATGGTGGCCGCGTGAGCCCCCGCCGCGCGAGCAAGCCGCCCGGCACGCTCCCCTCCGCGAAGCCCCGCGCGGGCACCGCCGTCCACGCGAAGGGCCACGAGCGCGTGGAGCGCATCCTCGACGCGGCCATGGACGTCCTCGTGGAGGAGGGCTCCGCGGGCCTCGCCCTGCGCGGCGTGGCCCAGCGCGCGGGGCTGAGCCTGGGCAACCTCCAGTACTACTTCCCCACCAGGCAGGACGTGGTGCGCGCGCTCCTGTCGCGCTACCTGGAGGCCGCCATCCGCCACGTCCGCGAGCGCATGGACGGCGCGGGCACGCACCCCGACCAGCGGCTGCGACACGCGCTGGACGCCATCCTGGAGGACCAGGAGTCCCCCCGGCACTTCCAGCTCTTCGCCGAGCTGTGGGCCCTGGCCGCGAGGGACACCATGGTGGCCGAGGCGCTCGGGGTCTTCTACGCGGGCTATCGCGAGGGGCTCGTCGAGCTGCTCACGCCGCTGACCCCCGGGCTCACGCCCGCGCGCCGTGAGCGGCGAGCCGCCCTGTTGATGGCCTTCTTCGAGGGCCTGTCCCTCTTCCGCGGCGGCGGCAGCCTGCGCTCCGTGGCGGTGCCGGGACTGGAGCAGGAGCTGCGCGCCCTCTGGGCCGACTGGACGACCCCGCCCGAATGACGGCGCGCCTTCAGTCCTCGGCGACGAGCACCGACTTGAGGCGCTCGAGCGCCTCCGGGGTGACGTCCATGAACGCGAGCCCCACCTCGTAGACGGCCGCCGCGTCCTTGGGCAGCTTGCGCAGCCACGCGACGCGCGCGCGACACTCCAGCGTCGTGCCGTCTCCCAGGAACAGGTCCACCTCCAGGTTGCTGCCCTCTGTGTACGCGTCGTCGGAGTAGATGCGCACGCCGCCGAGGCTCGCGTCCAGCACCCGCTGCTTGTCCCCGAACTTCAGTCGCGCCGGGCGCGCATAGAGCGGCGCCTGGAGGCGAGGGAACGAACGGCGGTCATCCGCCAGGCTGCTCTTCTGACTTGCTGGGTTCATCATCGGCGCTCCCCCCGTCAGGATCCGGCGGGTCTCACGGGCCTGTCACGAGCATAGGGGATTCAGACGCGCCGTGCAGGTGGGTCACTGGAACAACCCCGCCACCACCGCGAGCAGCCCGCCCACGGCCGCGGAGACGACCTCGCCCCCCTCCACCGCGGCTTCGACGGCCGTGCCCACCCCCTCGGCGGCGCTGCCCGCCAGGTCCACCGCCCCCACCGCCAGCTCCACCACGTCCACCGATTCGGCCGCCTGCTCCATCGTGGACTGAAGGACTTCTGTCACCCGGGTGCGGGTCGGGGTGTCGCCCGCCACCTGGGAGAGCGCGACGGCCGCGGCCGCCGTGGTGCCCGCCGCCGTCAGCCCCACCACCAGCGGACGCTTCCAGCGGCGGTGCCAGTCCATCAGCTGCTTCAGCTCGTTCGCGTCCAGCCACAGCCCGTGGCAGCGCGAGCACACATCCACCGCGCAGACCTCCGTGCGCACCTGGGACAGCGTCTCGTCGCAGGACGGACAGCGCGCGGCGGGTGAGCCACACAGGCCACATTCTTCGCGCGTGGCCGGAACATGGTGCCGCGCGTGGCGGCAGCGCCGGGTCGCGGAGGGCAGCGCGGCCTGGAGCGCCTCCGTCCTCCAGCCCGGCGCCAGCCGCTCCAGCTCGCCCGCGTCCAGCCAGTGTCCCTGGCAGCGCGCGCAGGTGTCCACGGGGACACCGCGCAGGTCGATGACGCGCAGCGGGGGCGCGGGGGGCGGGCAGACGGGGCAGGAGCGTTCCATGACCCGGGCATCCTTCCATGAATCCGCCGGGGCCCGCAGGGGGTGTCGACGCGGGGCTCACGGGGGCGGGATGCGCAGCCTGCGGCCGTACGAGGGCACGCCCGCGTCGTTCACGATGAAGAGCTGGTAGTAGCCCGGCGGCGCGAGGTTGCGGTTGGGGGGCGCGGTGACGGTGAGGGCGCCGGAGGTCCGGGTGAAGGCCAGGGTGAGCAGCCGCTGGTTCATGTCGAAGGTGTGCGTGGTGGAGTTGAGCGCGATGAGCGACACGCGGGTGATGCGGGCCGCGTCGGGTGTCGTGATGGAGAAGGTGGCGCCGGGCTGGGACGTGGTGGGCGCGGCGGTGATGACGGGGCGCGCGCCCTTGAAGAGGTAGGGCGGGGAGAAGACCTCCGCGGTGCGCTCGTTCGCGCCGCCGGCCGACAGCACGCGCCCGTCCGGCAGGAGCGCCGCGGTGGAGTGATAGCCGCGGTAGCGCACCTGGCTGGCCAGCGAGGTCCAGGTGTTGGTGGCGGGGTTGTAGAGCTCCGCGTGGCGGACGGGCGAGGTCGCGTCGTCGAAGCCGCTGCCGCTGCTGCCGCCGACGATGAGCACGGTGCCGTCCGGCAGCAGCACCGCGTTGTGCTGGCGCCGGCGGATGCTCATGGGCGCCACGTACCGCCAGCTCGGCGCCGCCACGGTGAGGTCTATCTGCTCCACGGTGGCGGTGGGCGGCTCGCCTCCGCCGAAGAGCGTCACCTTGCCGTCGATGAACACCGCGGGCCCATAGCTGCGTCCGCCGAAGTTGCTCAGGGGGCCGGTGGTCCAGGCGCCGTTGCCATTGGGGTTCAGCCAGAGCGAGCCGCGCAGCGAGCCCGCGTAGAAGAGCTGGCCGTTGGGCGCCAGGAACATCTTCGGATAGAAGGGCAGGTTGCGCCGGGCGCCCGTCAGCGTGCGCCACGTGTTGGTGCCCGCGATGAAGCGCTGGGGAATCTCGTTGATGTCGCCCGCTCCGGCGATTTCTCCGGAGATGACCACCACGTCGCCGTTGGAGAGCGTGGTGTTGGTGGGGTACCAGCGCCCGGCGTTCATGTCCGGCAGCCGGGTCCAGGTGTTGGTGTTGAAGTCGAACGCGCTGGTGTCGGGCAGGCCCACGTGGCTGGCGATGTGGCCGCCCGTCACCAGCAGCTTGCCGTTGGACAGGAAGCTGTGGCCGCTGCAGAAGATGTTGTAGCCCGCGTACGGATACGTGGTGAGCGCCCCGGTGGACGGGTCCCAGCGGCGGGGTGGCAGCGCGCCCTCGTCGAACTCGCCGAAGAAGAGCACCTTGCCGTCCGGCATCAGCGACAGGTGCGTGGCGGAGATGGGCCAGGTCAGCACGCTGGACCAGCGCCCCGTCAGCGACGGCACCTGGGCCCTGGCCGAGGTGGCGCCCAGCACCACGAGGCCCAGCAGGTGGACGGCGAGGACCGCGCACCGACGAGGCAGGGGAGGGTGGCGCATTGGCGGGCTCCAGGCGGGGTCGGGCGGACGAGGGGCCAGAACCTAGGGACGTCGCGCGCGGGCGCGAGCTGTCCGCCCGTCGCAAGTCACTGACGGCTGGGTGACGAGCCGTGCCACCGGAGGACCGTTGTCCGCGGAGGGCGCGAGGTGGCTTGGTCCTCTGTCTGGCTCGATCCGTGTCGACGAAGGAGATGTCCCGATGAGGTGCCGTTGGCTGCTGTGGGTGGGTCTGCTCGTGGGGTGTGCCCCGGCCTCGGGAGCGCCGGAGCCGGTGGAGGCGGCGGCTTCGCCCTTGTTGGAGTCCTGGGAGTACTGCTCGCGCACGGCGGTGTCGCTGGGGGTCACGCTGGTGGAGGACAGGCCCTACACCCCGCCGATGGCGCCGAGCACGGGCGGCATGGTGTTCAGCGCGGAGGACGCGGAGCGCGGCCGCGAGCCCTGGGTGAGCTCGGGCGCGCCGGGCGCGGGGACGCGGCTGTTGAAGGACGTGTTCCCGGGGGGGGGCGGCTCGGAGCCGACCTGGTTCACGCGGGTGGGCGCGAAGGTGTTCTTCGCCGCGAACGACCCGGCGGCGGGGCGGGAGCTGTTCGTCTCGGATGGGACGCCGGAGGGCACCGCCCGGGTGAAGGACATCTGGCCCGGCGAGGTGGGCTCGTTCCCGAACGCGCTCTTCGAGTACCAGGGGCTGTTGTACTTCACGGCGGGAGACCCGGCGCATGGGCGGGAGCTGTGGCGCAGCGACGGCACGGCGGCGGGAACGGTGCTGGTGGAGGACCTGGAGCCGGGGGTGGAGGACTCCTCGCCGGACCAGCTCACCCGGGGTGGGGACGGCGCGCTGTACTTCGTCATCTCGTCCCGGGGGTTGTTCACGCGGCTGATGCGGCTGGGGGTGGGGCCGAACGCCGCCGAGGTGGTGCGTGTGCCCAGTGACCTGGGCTTCCAGTTCCCGTTGGTGCCCGTGGGCCGCAAGCTGTTCTTCGTCAGGAGCCAGCAGCACCACGGCGCGGTGGGGTTGATGGTGTCGGAGGCGGGAAGGGCGCCGGTGATGCTGGGCACCTTCGCGCGCGTGGGGGAGCTGGCGGCGGTGGGGGAGCGGCTGGTGTTCAGCGCCGCGGCGCACATGGAGGACGAGAACCTGGAGTTGTGGCGCAGCGACGGCACGGCGGCGGGCACGGTGCTGGTGGAGGACGTGCGCGCGGGCAACGTCGGCTCCAATCCGCGGAACTTCGCGGTGCTCGCGGACACGCTCTTCTTCGCCGCGGACGACGGCACCCACGGCGTGGAGCTCTGGGACAGCGACGGCACGGCCGCGCGCACGCGCATCTTCGGGGACCTGGAGCTGGGGCCGGGCGGCTCGTTTCCGCAGGCGCTGACGGTGGTCGAGGACCACCTGTTCTTCAGCGCGGACATCCGGGGGCGGGGCCAGGAGCCGTGGGTGAGCAACGGCTTTCGCGTGGGCACGGTGCCGCTGACGGAGCTGGCGCCGGGGCCTCGGGGCTCGTCGCCGAGGAGCTTCCGGCGCTCGGGGTGGAGCGTCTTCTTCTCGGCGGAGGATGCGACGGGGGTGCGGCGGCTCTTCACGCTGCCGTTCCGGCCGGACGGCAGGTGCCTTGTGCCGGGGCCGTGAGCGCCTGGAGGAAAACAGGTCCCGGGACGTTGTAGACAGGGGGCATGGCTCCCTTCTGGGACAATGGCGCCGTTCGCGGCGCGCGGGTGCGGTGTCCGGGCTGCACCCGCTTCAATCCTCCCGGTGTCCGGTGTCCGAGCTGCGCCTGTGGTCCGGTGGCGCCCGAGCACTACGGCGCGGCGCGCATGCTGTTGCACGCGGGGGTGGACCGCTTCGCGCTGACGGGGCGACTGGAGGCGCTGGAGCCCGGGCTGGCCCGACAGCTGGAGGCCCAGTACTCCGGGCAGTGGGCGGGGGTGTTGCGCATCGTCGAGGACGCGCGGCGCTGCGAGCCCTTCCTGACGCTCGGGGGCTTCGTCGAGGAGGCGGAGGACCGCTGGGCGGACGTGGTTCCTTGGAGCCAGCCGCCGGTCTCTCGTGACGCGGCGGCGGAGGCGGATGACTCGCTGGAGGCGCTCTACCAGCGGAGCGAGGACCCGGGCGTGCGACAGCTCGCGGCGCTCGCGGCGGTGAACCGGGGGCGGCCGTCGCGAGAGCTGTACTCCGCGGCGCAGGGCGCGCTGTACGCCGACGGGCTCGCCTGTCTGGAGGCCGCGCTCGCGTTGACGCGCTGGCGGGTCTGGTTCGTCGCGCCGTCGAGCCGGCCGCAGCGGGAGCTCATCGCCCGCCATGCGCGCGACGTGTTCGCGAATCATCCGGAGCATGCCGCCCGCGCCGCCGTGGCCTGGGTGCGCGCCACCGGCAAGGCGCCGGAGGTGGACCTGCTGCTCGCGCTGCGCGAGGGCCTGCGTGCCGAGGACAAGGACCTCGCCTTCGAGTGCGCGCTCGTGTTGGGGGACGAGAGAGGGCTGCTCGCCGCGCTGCGCTCGGACGCCGAGGCCAGGGCCGCGCGGGGCTCGGACGGTGAGGGCAGGGCCGCGCAGGGCTCGGACGATAAGGGCAGGGCCGTGCAGGGCTCGGACGATGAGGCCAGGGCCGCGCAGGACTTGGACGATGAGGCCAGGGCCGCGCAGGACTCGGACGATGAGACCAGAGCAGCGCAAGGCTCGGACGATGAGGCCAGGGCCGTCCAGGGCGCGGACGACAAGGCCAGCGCAGCGCAAGGCTCGGCCGATGAGGCCAGAGCCGTCCAGGGCGCGGACGACAAGGCCAGCGCAGCGCAAGGCTCGGAAGACAAGGCGAGGGGCGCGCTGAACTCGGACGGTGAGGGCAATGCCGCGAAGGACCCGGATGCCGAGGACCGGGCCGCGCTGGCCGCGAGGACGCTGGCCGCGATGGGCGCCCCTGCATTGCTCGCGGTCCTGAGGGAGACGCGCAGCGCGGTGCTCGCGCGCGAGGTGATGCGACGCTGGCCCTCGCCCGCCTCGTGGGAGGTGGTGGACGCGCTGCTGACGGTCTCCGCTGGATTCGATGACGGGCTCATCGAGCCGCTGTCCCAGTGGGCGCGCCAGACACCCTTCGCGCACCTGTCGCCCGAGGTGCGCGAGCGCTGGCGGCAGTGGGCCGATGACCGCCTGGGGACGTTGCCCGCGGCGCGTGTGCTGAAGATGCTGGAGTGGGTGCGCGATGGCGACGAGGCCCCGGACGATGCGTCCGCGACAGCCTTCCATCGCGCCGCCGCCCAGGCCCTGTCCTCCGCGTCTTCATCCGAGCGCGCGGAGTTGCTCCACTCACGCGCGCTCGTGGACTTCCTCGTCCACGGAGACGTGGAGGAACTGGCCCTGGTGCACACCTGGGCGCGGGACGCGGCGTGCGCGGCGCCGCTCCTGGAGTTGCTCGTGTCGCTGCCCGGACGCCTGCGTCGCGAGCGCCCGGTTCCGGGGCGGTGCGCGCGGCTGCTGATGGCCGCGTGGGAGCGCCCCGCGCGCTCGACGATCCTGGCGCCCTTGAACAAGGCGGTGCGCTCCTGGAGCGGCATCTCCGGACGCGAGGAGCTCATCGACGCGGTGTGGCTGCGCTTCCAGCGTCACCCCGTCGAGCGCGCGGAATTGCTGGCCGTGTTCGAGCCCTGGCGACAGGAGCTCTGGGAGCGTCAGCTCGCGGCACAGCCGGACGCCATCGCCATCTTCGAGACGTGGTGGCGCGTGGACTCACAGAAGAGGCTGCCCGACCTGGTGTCCTTCCTCGTGGAGAACGCGCCCGTGGACACGCTGTCCGCCAGGCTTCCCTCCATCTGGGCGGCGGCCGAGGCGCGCGTGGACACGTGGCCTCGCTCCACGTCACACGCCGTCTTCCTCGCCGCGGCGCCGCTGGCCGGGGCCCTGCGCTCGGGACACGACGCCCTCGTCCCCGACGCGGAGCGCTTCCTCGCGTGGTTCCCCGGCTTCGAGGCGCGGGTGCTCGCGGCGTCCTCGCCCGAGGCCGAATCCAGCTACCAGCGGGACCTGCTCGAGGACCTGCACGTCGAGGTGCGGCTGATGCGCGAGGCCCTCGAGCGTCGAGCCGAGGAGGCAGAGGCCCTGCGCCAGGCCGAGCTGCGCAAGCGGGTGGAGGAGTCGCGGCGCCGCGACCAGGAGCGTCAGCTCGAGCTCGCCCGTCTCGAGGTCGAGGCCGCCGCGCTCGAGGCCGCACAGGCCCGCGCGGAGCAGGAGGCACACCAGGCCCGCCTGGCGGAAGCGCTGGCGCGGTTGGGGCCGCGTCCCACGCAGCTGCGACGGTTCGACGCGAACCCCCAGGTGGAACTCCTCCCCATCGACGTGGAGGTCATCTTCCCCGGCGCGACGATGGCCTCGGTGCTGGACTACTCGCGCATCCTCAAGGCCCTCAGCATGGGCGACGACGCACTGGAAGTGTTCGCCGCCAATGGCCTGTCCGTGACGTCGTGGGGCACGGAGGGCCGCGCCTGGGGCGAGGCGATGATTCGACGCCCGGAGCTGGGCCTGCGCTTCTCCCAGCTCTTCCACGCGCCTTGGAGCTGAAGCGCTACTGCGCGGTGGAGCCGCCGTCGAGAATCATCTCCGCGCCCGTCATCAGCTTCGACTCGTCCGAGGCGAGGTAGACCACGGCGTTGGCCACGTCATCCGGCTCCCCCATCGCGCCCTGCGGAATCGTGCGCCGCAGCCCCTCGCGAGCCCGCTCCGGCGAGCCCGAGGACGCAATCAGCGCCTTCACCATGTTCGTCTCGATGAACGTGGGGTGGATGGAGTTGCACCGGATGCCGTAGCCGTGGTGCGCGCAGTGCAACGCCACCGACTTGGTGAACATGTGCACGGCGGCCTTCGCGCTGCCGTACGCCACCAGCGTGGGCACGCCGATGAGCCCCGCCACGGAGGAGATGTTGATGATGGAGCCCCTGGCGCCTGACTTGCGCATGGCCTGGATGCCGTGCTTGCAGCCCAGGAACGTGCCGTCCAGGTTGACCGCGTGCACCAGCCGCCACTCGGCCAGGGTGATGTTCTCCACGTCCTTGGGCACGCCCAGGCCCGCGTTGTTGACGAGCACGTCCAGCCGGCCGAACTTCTCCAGCGTCACCTCCATCGCGCGCACCCAGTCCTCCTCGCGCGTGACGTCCAGCGGGACGAACAGGCCCATGCCCTCACCCAGGGACCTGGCCACCTCGACGCCGGCCTCCTCCTGCTGGGGCCGGTCCGTCACCACCACCCTGGCGCCCTCGCGCGCGAGCATCCGCGCCGCCGCGCTGCCCAGCCCGCCCGCCGCGCCCGTAATCAGTGCCACCTTGCCTTCCACGCGCTTCATCGTCGTGCCTCCCGTCGAACAGCGTGTCTTCAGACAGGTCCATTGGGCGTGAGCAGCACCTTGCCGCCGCGTCCACCCTCCATCGAGCGCGCCAGCGCCTCCTGGATGGCGTCCAGCGTGAAGGTGCCCTCCACCGCCGTCTTCAGCGTGCCGTCGGCCACCAGCTTCGCCAGTCGGCCGAACGTCTCCTGCTGCTGCTCGCGCGGGGCGCGCTTGAGCCACAGCACCAGCCAGAAGCCGCGCAGGGTGATGTCCTTGAAGATGGAAGCCGCGGCCGACAGCTTGGGGCCCTTGCCGGACATGACGCCGTAGTTCACCACCGTGCCGCCGGTGGCGAGCGAATCCCCCAGCCGCCGCGTGGAGTCGCCGCCCACCGCGTCGATGGCCAGCCGCACCTTGGCGCCGCCCGTCGCCGCCTTCACGCGCTCGGGCAAATCATCCGTGTCCGTCAGCACCACGTCCGCGCCCAGCTCGGTGAGCTCCTTTGCCAGCTCCTCGCGGCGCACCACGTTGAGCGTCTTGTAGCCGGCCTGCTTCGCCAGGGTGATGAGGTAGCGGCCCACCGCGGAGTTGGCGGCGTTCTGCAGCACCCAGTCCCCGGGCTTCAACGCGCCGAACTCGCGCAGCAGGATGTCCGCGGTGGGCGGGTTGACGAACAACATGGACGCCTGCTTCAGGTCCGTGCCGGGGGGCACCGTCACCAGACCCTCGGCGGGCGCCACCAGGTGCGTGCGCCACGTGCCCGCGCCCAGCGGCAGGAACACCAGGTCTCCCACCTTCACGGCCGAGGTGTCCTTCACCTCCACCACGCGGCCCACGCCCTCGTTGCCCGGCACCGCCGGCAGCTTGGGCAGCGAGCCGTACTGACCCGACAGGGTGAGCACGTCCGACGGGTTGATGGGCGTGGCCAGGACCTCGATGCGGACCTGCCCCGACTCGAGCGCCGCGTCGGGCTCCTCCACCAGCTCCACCACCTTCAACGGATGCCCGAACTTCGAAAACCGGACCGCTTTCATGGGTTGCTCCGAGTGCGCGCGGGAATTCGGGTCCGCACCCTAGCGACCTTCGGGCCCGGAGCCGAGCACGCACTCCAAGTCGTCGCGGCAACCCGTTCGCCAGGGTGGGGGCGCCAGGCACGGTGTCCACCGGCGGACGCGAGGGGAGGGGCAGGGGAGCACGAGGGCCTCGCATTCCCGCGTCGCGCTGCTCACCTTGCGTGGTGACTCGGGGCGGCTGGGTGGCGAGGAGGCGACAGTGGGCAGCAACGTGCGCGCGGGGATGACCCTGGGCCGACCGATGGAGGCCGCGACGGTGGCGGCTCCGCTGGCCGTTCCGTGGAGACGCAGGATGACGGGGCTCCTACGGCCCCTCTTCGCGGTGGCCGGGGTGGGCATGCTGGCGCTGCTGGTGCGCAAGGTGGGCCCGCATGAGCTCGGGAGCGTGCTGCTGGGCGCCGCGCCGTGGCTGCCGTGGGTGGTGCTCCTGGAGGTGGGACGTCAGGGCATGGACGCGCTCGCCACGCGCGCCTCCTATGGCGCGAGCGCGGAGCGGGTGCCCCTGAGGGTGCTGGCGCGCGCGCAGCTCATCGGCACCGCGGTGTCCAGCATGGCGCCCGCGGGCCGCGCGGCGGCGGAGGCCACCAAGGCCGCGCTCCTGTCACCCCACATGGGTGGCGGCACCGCGGCGGCCGCGGCGGCCACGTCCCAGGCGGCCTCGCTGGCGGCCGGCGGCCTCATCTCCTTTCCCTGCGCGGCGGCCTCGTTCCTGCTCACGGGCTGGTCCGTCTTCACGCTGGCGATGCTCGGCCACGGCGTGGTGCTGGTGCTGGCCTCCACGGGCGTGCGTGCGTGCATGCGCGCCCAGGGACCGTGCGCGTGGCTGGCGAAGCGCTCGCGCAGGTGGGCGCAGCTCACGGAGCAGTTCCGCCAGACGGCGTGCCACGGCCCGCTGCTCCCGAAGAGCCCCGTGCTGGCCTTCCTGGGCAGCCGCACGCTGCAGGTGGCGCAGTACGCGGTGCTGACGCACGCGGTGGGCATCGACACGTCGGTGGTGCAGGCGCTCTTCTCGCAGGGCCTCTACCTGTGCGCGCTGGCGGTGGGCTCGCTGGTGCCCGGCCAGGTGGGCGTGAGCGACGGCGCCTTCGCGCTGGCGGCGGGCGTGCTGGACACCACCGCCGCGCGCGCCATGTCGGTGGCGCTGCTGGGCCACCTGGTGCAGCTGGTCTTCGTGCTCGCCGGCGCGCTCACGCCGCTGGTGTGGCGGATGCCTGGGGTGGCGCGGCCGGCCTCACCCTCACCGGCGTGCCGTTGAAGGCCGCGTTGCCGCTGACGGCGTCCACCGCGTGGTCGTCCGTCAGGTCGTTCTGGCTGATGCCCGCGTGCTCGCTGGCCACGCGCAGCTTCGTGCCCTGGCGGCGATGGCCATAGCCGTGCGGCAGGCTCACCACGCCCGGCATCACCTCGTCCGTCACCGCCACCGGCACCGTCACCTCGCCCACGCGGGAGGTGACGGTGGCGTCCACGCCGTCCGCCAGCCCCAGCCGCGACGCGTCCTCCGGGTGCACCATCAGCGTGCAGCGCGGCTTGCCCTTGAGCAGGCCCGGCACGTTGTGCATCCAGGAGTTGTTGTCGCGCAGGTGTCTGCGGCCGATGAGCAGCAGCTCGCCCGCGCGCGCGTCGGGCGCCCCGCCCTCCGGGAACGTCTGGGCGAGCCGCTGCACGTCCGCGACGAGCAGCGGAGGGGCCAGGTGCAGGCGCCTGTCCTTCGTCTGAAGCCGCTCGGGCAGGCACGGCTTGAGCGGGCCCAGGTCCACGCCGTGCGGTGAGGCGCGCAGCTTCGACAGCGACAGGCCCTGGCGCAGCGGATGGAACCGGCTGCCGTGCGGGCCCAGTCGCAAACCGATGTCCAGCATCCGCTCCGGCCCCAGCCGCGTGAGGGTCTGGTAGCGCAGCGTCTGGCGCACGGACGGACGGCCCTTGCGCAGGGTCTCCAGGCGGTGCTGCAGCGCGAGGACGATCTGCCAGTCGTGACGCCCCTCCGGCCCGGGCTCGAACAGCGGCGGCGAGTACTTGGCGGTGTTGCGCACGGCCAGCGCGTGGAAGGCCACGTCGTAGTGGCCGCGCTCCAGCGGGGACACGGGCGGCAGGATGATGTGCGCGTGGCGTGTCGTCTCGTTGAGGTACGGGTCCACGCTCACCATGAAGTCCAGCCCCTGGAGCGCGCGCTCCAGCTGCGCGCCGTTGGGCGTGGACAGCACGGGGTTGCCCGCCATGGTGACGAGCGCGCGCACGCGGCCATCACCTGGGGTGAGCATCTCCTCGGCGAGCACGGCCGAGGGCAATTCGCCGCCCGTCTCCGGCAGCCCACGCACCCGGCTCTTCCACCGGCCATGGCTGCCCCGGCCGAGCGCCATCGCCTTGGGGCCGCAGATGATGTCGAAGGCGGGCTGGGTGAACATGGCGCCGCCCTCCTTGTCCAGCTGGCCCGTCACCGCGTTGAGCACGTTGATGAGCCACTGGCACAGCGAGCCGAAGGGCTGCGTGGACAGGCCCATGCGCCCGTAGCAGACGGCCGCGTCGGCGGCGAGGAAGTCGCGCGCGAGCGTGCGCACCGTCTCGGCGGGGACTCCGGTGTGCGGCGCCACGCGCTCGGGCGGGAAGTCGCGCGCGAGCGCTCGCACGGTGTCGAGCCCGTCCGTGAGCGCGTCCAGGTGCCCCGTCCTCGGCGGGTGCTCGTGGAGCACGACGTGCAGCAGCGCGAGCAGCAGCAGCGCGTCCGTGCCGGGGCGGATGAAGACGTGGGTGTCCGCGATGGCCGCCGTCTCCGTGCGGCGCGGGTCCACCACCACGAGCTTGCCGCCGCGCTGCTGGATGGCGCGCAGCCGGGTGCGCACGTCCGGGGCCGTCATCAGGCTGCCATTGGACGCGAGGGGGTTGGCGCCCATCACCAGCAGATAGCGCGTGCGGTCCAGGTCCGGGATGGGCACCAGCAGCTGGTGGCCGAACATGAAGTACGACACCAGCTGGTGGGGGAGCTGGTCCACGGACGTGGCGGAGAAGCGGTTCTTCGAGCGCAGCGCGCGCACCAGCTCCGAGCCGAACACCATGTTGCCCAGGTTGTGCACGTTGGGGTTGCCCAGGTACGACGCCACCGCGTCGCGCCCGTGCGCCTCTTGCACCGCGTGCAGCCCCTTCGCCGCCTGGTCCAGCGCCTCGTCCCACGACACGCGCTCCCAGCCCGTCGGGGTCCGCCGCATCGGGTGGCGCAGCCGGTCCGGGTCCTCGTGCAGGTCCTTGAGCGCCAGCGCCTTGGGACACACGTGGCCCCGGCTGAACGGGTCCTCGTCGTCTCCCCGGATGGAGGTGATTCGCTCCTCCTGGAGTTCGATGCGCAGGCCGCACATGGCCTCGCACAGGTTGCACGTACGGAAGTGGACCCGGGACGTGGCCTTGGCGCTCATGCCGCGCACTCTACACAACGCCAATGCCTGACGCGGATGGCGGTGCCATGAAAGGATTGTGTCACGAGGAGAACACATGCGCCGGATGGAGCCGTGGGTCATCGCCGTGGGGTTGTTGGCATTGTCGCCGCTGGACGTGGGGGCCACCGAGCCGCCCCGAATCGTCGTGTCCAAGGCCCGGGCGCTGAGCTTCACCCGCCAGGACGCGGTGGTGGGGCGGGCCGAGGAGGTGCGGATGGGGATGACGATGCAGCAGGACTTCTACATCACCGCGCCCTTCATGGAGCCGGAGCCCATCGACGTCTCCACCGAGATGTTCCAGGCGCAGGTCTTCACCCCGCTGGAGGTGAAGGGGCCCCTCGTCACCAAGGCGAAGCTCGCCTATGGCGACGTGGTGGACGTGATGAAGGACCCGCAGGGACGGCAGAAGCGGCAGGTCACCGTCGTCCACCAGAAGACCTATGTGGGTGAGGCCAGGGCGGGCCGAGTCGAGGTGACGGACGCGAACGGCCAGCCGGTGCCGCCGGAGGAAGCCGAGCTGGTGCGCAAGGACCTGGACGGGCTGGGCGCCGAGGACCCCATCGCCGCCGCCTTCCCCCAGGGGCCGGTGAAGGTGGGCGCGAAGCTGGACGGCGTGGCGCGCGCCTTCGAGAAGCTCCTGCAGAAGGGCAACCCCGCGAGCGTGAAGTTCCGCAAGACGCGCGTCCAGCTCCAGGAGATCCACGAGGACCCGCGCGGCCTCGTCGGCCTGTTCCTCGTCTCCACCACGATGGAGCTGGCCCCGGACGAGCAGAACCCCATGACCACCACCATCGCCTACCAGGGGACGATGCACGTGCTGGGCGAGGGCACCGAGCTGACCGCCTTCAACCTGCAGGGGCCCGTCGTCTACACCCCCATCCCCGCGATGAAGGCCAAGGGCATGCAGGTGAAGGGCAAGGGCGACTCGGTCCTCTTCTTCTCCGTCCAGCCCGTGAAGAAGCCCTGACGACACGTCGCGTCAGTCCCCGTCGCGTCGGGACTGGAATGGCCCGGCGCGACGCCCGCATGGCCGGCTGCTCCGCGGAGCAGCGCGGGCGTGACAGCACGCTGACAGAGAATGGGCAGGGTTGGGCGTTAGAGGGTTCCCATGTTCCTGCACGCGCTCGGTCACTTCCATCCGCCCAACCTCCTCACCAATGCCTTCCTGGAGGAGCTGGGCCTCGAGACCTCGGACGCGTGGATATTGGAGCGGGTGGGCATCCGCTCCCGCCACACGGTGCTGCCGCTCGACTACCTGCGGCAGACGCGCAACCGGGACGTGCGGGCCGCGCAGGAGGCCGCGCTCTACAGCAACGCGCAGACGGGTGCCCACGCCGCGCGCCTGGCGCTCACGCGCGCGGGGCTGAAGCCCTCCAACATCGGCCTCGTCGTCGCGGGCGGGTGCAGCCCGGACGAGTGCATCCCGGCCGAGTCCAACCGCGTGGCGCAGGAGCTGGGCATCGACGCGCCGGCCGTGGACCTGCAGAGCGCCTGCTCGTCCTTCTGCACGCAGCTGCACTTCCTGACGGGCATGCGCCCGGAGCGGCTGCCGGAGTACGTGCTCGTGGTGAACATGGACAACTCCACGCGCGTGGTGGACTACGCGGACCGCTCCAGCGCGGTGCTGTGGGGCGACGGCTCCTCGGCGGCGGTGCTGTCCCCCCGCGTGCCGGGCCGCTGGCGAATCACCGAGACCCGCCTCGCCGGAGACCCCTCGGGCGCGGACAAGGTGCGCGTGCCGCGCATCGGCCACTTCACCCAGCACGGCGCGGAGGTGCAGAAGTTCGCCATCCGCCGCGCGGGAGAGACCTTCCTGGACCTGCGCGCCGACTACCTGGCCCGACACCCGGACCAGGGGCCCGGCGACGTCACCTTCATCGGCCACCAGGCCAACCTGCGCATGCTGGAGGCCGTCCAGCGCCGCTGCGAGGTCCCCGAGTCACGCCACTTCTTCAACGTCCACGTCCGGGGCAACACCGGCGCGGCGGGCGCCCCGGGCGTCCTGAGCGAGCACTGGGACGACCCCGGCCTGGGCGACGCCCTGGTCCTGAGCGTGGTGGGCAGCGGGCTCACCTGGGCCGGCGCCCTGCTCGAGCGCACTCGCGCCGCCCCCTGACGCACCCTGGCACCCCGGTCCGAAGTGTCCGACCGGGCGCCCGTCATGCAGCCTCCTTCCCCGCACGTCGGAGAGCGCTGGTATGTTCTCCAACGAGCGTCATGGCCCCGACACCCCGCGACATCCCCCTCCCGAGCTCCCCGTGGCTGACGGCCCCGGGCCCGTGCGCCTCGACGCCGGGCGTGGGCGGGGCCTCACCCCGGGTCCGCTCCGTCCACTGCTCCACAGGGAACTGGAACGATCTGCTGGCGGTCGCGTCCAGGCATGCGCACCTATCCGGGCACCGTACTCGGACAGGGCGGGGGTCGGACGCATGAGAGAGCAGGCGTGGAAGAGCGCGCGGTGGCTCGTGCTGGGGTGGGTGCTGGCAACGGGCGCGGCGCAGGCGGGACAGAAGCAGGTGGGTGGAGTCCACATGCCGGACTCCCTGCAGCTCCAGGGGCGCACGGTGGAGCTGGCCCACATGGAGCTGCACAAGCGCTTCTTGTTCAAGGTGTACGTGTGGAGTCTCTATCTGGAGTCGCGGCCGAGGAGCGCCTCGGAGGCCATCGCCTCCAACTCCGTGAAGCGGCTGCACTTCCGCTTCCTGCGAGACATCACCCGCTCGCAGCTGGTGGACAGCCTGCGCAACGGCCTGTACCGCAACCCGGAGCTGCGCGAGGGGCCTCTGTCCCAGCAGCTGGGCGTCATGCTCGCGTCGCTGCGTGACGTGGAGAAGGGCGGGGACCTCATCATCACCTACACCCCGGATGGCGGCCTGGAGGTCGGCGGCGCGGCCAGCGGCGGCGTGTTCATCCCCGGCAAGACGTTCGCCGACGCGCTCTTCGCCGTCTGGCTGGACGTGCACCCCATCTTCCCTCGTTGAAGCTTTACACCCGGGCCCTCTGGCGGGGGTCCAGGCTGGCGAAATGCCCGTGTGGGTTCTTCCTGACCTTGGAACTTCCAGGCAGTAGGCTGGAGCTCCAACCATCGCTGTCAGGAGAATACATACACATGCGGACACGGCTGATTCTGGCTGCGCTCGTCGCGCTCTCCACCACGGGATGCGTCTCTCAGGGCAAGTTCGACGCGAAGGCCCTGGAGGCGGAGAACCTCACCAAGGGCCTCAACGACGAGAAGGGCGCGCGTGAGGCCGCCGAGGCCAAGGTCAAGGAGCTGACGGAGAAGATCGCCGCGCTGGAGGAGGAGAAGAAGGCGCTGGAGACCCGGCTGACCACCTCCGAGTCGCGCCTCACGGCGGGCGCCGCCGAGCGCCGCGCGTTGCAGGACCAGAACGCGCAGCTCGCCGCGCTCAACGAGGAGCTGGCGCGCAACTCCAAGAAGCTGGCCCAGGCCAAGGAGGAGCTGGAGAAGAAGAGCTCCGAGTACGAGAGCCTGGCGCAGAGCCTCAAGTCGGAGATCTCCGAGGGCAAGATTGAGTTGTCCGAGCTGAAGGGCCGCATGACGGTGCAGCTCAAGGACAAGATCCTCTTCGCGTCTGGCTCAGCGCGCGTGGGCAAGGAGGGCGGCGAGGCGCTGAAGAAGATCGCCGACGCGCTCAAGAGCGTGCAGGGGAAGATCATCCGCGTCGAAGGACACACGGATGACGTTCCGACGGGCGGCGGCCAGTTCCCCACCAACTGGGAGCTGAGCCTGGCGCGCGCCATGGCGGTGGTGCGGGCGCTGCAGGACGCGGGCGTGGACCCGACGACGCTGTCAGCGGCGGGCTACGGGCAATACCAGCCCATCGCGGTCAATGACTCGCCCGAGAATCGCAGTCTGAATCGTCGTATCGAAATCGTTCTCGCACCCAAGTTGTGAAAGCGTTAGGGAGGTCGGGCGCCTTCGCGCCCTTCCCCCCATGAGAACGTTCCTGGCCGTTTTGTGTTTCTGCCTCGCCGCCGGAGCCTGGGCACAGGCTCCGGACGGCGGTGTCGCCGACCCCGACGCGGGCGTCCCCACGGGCGTGTTGACGAAACCGCCCGAGCTGCTGCGTCAGGTCGAGGCCCCCTATCCACCCGAAGCCGCCGCCCAGCAGCTCGAGGGCACGGTGGTGATGTTCATCGACATCTCGGAGACGGGCGCCGTCACGAATGTCGAAATCACCCAGCCCGCCGGCCACGGCTTCGACGAGGCCGCCGTGGAGGCCGTGAAGCAGTTCGAGTTCTCCCCCGCGGAGGTCGACAACGTCCCCGCCCCGGTGCGCATCCAGTACGCCTACCAGTTCGTCTTCCGGCCGGTGGCCCCGCCCACCGACGCGGACGGCGGCACCGTGGAGCCCGAGGCCCCGGTGAACTTCAGCGGCCAGGCGCTGGAGCGCGGCACGCGCAAGCCGCTCAACGGCGCGGAGGTGGTGCTCCCGGAGCTGGACCGCTCCACCGTGGCGGACTCGGAGGGGCGCTTCTCCTTCCGGGGCGTGCCGCTGGGCACCCACGAGGTGCTGGTGGTGCAGGGCGGCTATGACCGCTTCAAGACCCGGGAGACGGTGTCCGAGGGCCGCGAGACGCGCGCCACGTACTACGTGCAGAAGCGCATCTTCAGCCCCTTCGAGACGGTGGTGCGCAGCGACCGTGAGCGCAAGGAGGTGACGAGCACCACGCTCCAGGTGGCCGAGGTGCAGCGTGTGCCCGGCACCCAGGGCGACACGCTCAAGGTGGTGCAGAACCTGCCCGGCGTGGCGCGCCCGGCCTTCAACGGCGGCGCCCTGGTCATCCGCGGCACCAGCCCCCAGGAGTCCGGCGTCTTCCTGGACGGCCAGCGCATCCCCCTGCTGTTCCACTTCGGCGGCCTGACCAGCGTCTACAACTCCGAGCTCCTGGAGTCGCTGGACTACCTGCCCGGCAACTTCTCCTCGTACTACGGCGACATCACCGGCGGCGTCATCAACGTGAACAGCCGCGAGCCGAAGATGGACCGCATCCATGGCACCGTGGGCGTGAGCCTCATCGAGTCCAACGCGGTCATCGAGGGGCCCATCACCGACACGCTGGGCTTCGCCATCGGCGGCCGGCGCTCGTACATCGACCTGGTGCTGGGCGTGATTCCGGAGGGCGACGACGGCCCGAGCCTCCAGGTGGCGCCGCGCTACTACGACGCGCAGCTCAAGCTGGTGTGGAAGCCGATTTCACGCCACACCTTCACACTGCAGGGCATCACCTCTCGGGACCGGCTGGGGCTGGTGTTCGACCGACCGTCGGACGACGACCCGTCCGTCAACGGCAACCTGGACGTGACGACGGGCTTCAACCAGCTGCGCCTGCGTCACCAGTACCGCGGGGAGCGGCTCACGCTGGACACGCACGCGCTGGTGGGCAACACGCTGGTGGAGTTCGAGATTGGCGAGCGCAACCTGCGCATCGCCTCCACGGACCTGAACCTGCGCGCCACGGCGGAGTACGCGCTGGTGGAGCCGTTCACCCTGGCGGGTGGCGTGGACGTGACGAGCAGCTTCGCGAACGTCAAGGCGCGCATCCAGCGCCCGCCTCGTGAGGGTGAGCCGCCCAGCCCGCTCGTCACCGAGGACCTGCTCGACACCGATGGCGACTTCCTCCAGTACTTCCCCTCGCTGTGGATTGAGGGGCGCTGGCGTCCGTTCAAGGGGCTGCTGGTGGTGCCGGGCGTGCGGTACGAGGGGTATGTCTTCACGGACCAGAAGAAGGCCAAGCGCACGCTCAACCCGCGCCTGGCGGTGCGCTACGCGCTGACGGACACGCTGACCTTGAAGGGCGGCGCGGGCGTGTACCACGGGCCTCCGGTGCAGGATGAGCCCAGCCTCGCGTTCGGCAACCCGGACCTCTCCGCGAAGCGCTCGCTCCAGTACGGCGTGGGCGCGGAGTGGCAGCCCGTGCAGGAGTGGTTCGTCAGCGGCGAGGTCTTCTACAACGATTTGGACAACCTCATCAGCCGCTCGGACGCGCTGGTGGAGCGCGACGGGGAGCTGGTGCCGGAGCGGCTGAAGAACGGCGGCATCGGCCGGGTCTACGGCTTCGAGCTGCTCGTGCGCCGCGCGCTGACGGAGCGCCTGTTCGGCTGGATTGCATACACGCTCAGCAAGAGCGAGCGCCGGGACGCGCCCGGGGCGAACTGGCGCCTGTTCGACAACGACCAGACGCACGTGCTGACTGCGATTGCGTCCTACAAGCTGCCGAGGGGCTGGGAGGTGGGCGCCAGGTTCCGCTTCGCGTCCGGCAACCCGACGACGCCGGTGGTGGGCTCGGTGCGTGACGACGGCACCGACGTGTTCCTGCCGCTGTTCGCGGCGGTGAACTCGCGGCGGCTGCCGTCCTTCAACCAGCTGGATGTCCGCGTCGACAAGATCTTCGTCTTCGACAAGTGGACGCTGGACCTCTACCTGGACTTGACGAACGTCTACAACAACGCGGCGGTGGAGGGCATCGCCTACAACTACAACTACACCCAGAGCGCCTACTTCGAGGGACTGCCCATCCTCCCCGTCATCGGCGCCAAGGGGAGCTTCTGACCATGCGCGCGTGCGTCTTCCTCTCCCTGGCCGCGGCGCTGCTGGCGTGTGGCCCCGACTTCGAGCTGCAGAGTGAAATCCGGCGGGTGCGGGTGCTCGGCATCCGCGCGGAGCCGCCGGAGCTGGTGCTGGACCCGGACACGGGCGCCTTGCCTGGGCCCACGTCCTTCACCGCGCTGGCGGTGGCGCCGGACGCGCGGCCCGTCACCGTCACCTACGCGCTGTGCCGGCTCAACGGCAACCCGTACGACGGCCGCTGCCCCGGTGAGAACGGCGTGCCGCTGGCGGATGGCACCCTGTCCTTGCAGAACCCCGACGTGCAGGCGGTGCTGCTGCAGGCCATCCAGGCCGCGAACCCCAACGGCGGCGCCACGCCCGACCCGGACGACCCGCGCACGCGCGCGGCGCTGGAGAAGGGCATCCCCCTGTTCGTGGGCTACGAGGCGACGGACGGCTCCGGCACGCCCGAGGGCACCGAGCGCGGCGTGCGCCAGGTGCTGGTGCGCATGACGCGCGAGCCGAACCACAACCCGGGCGTGGCGGACATCCTGTGGAACGACGCGCCGCTGGTGGGGCCGCTGCCCTTGGACCAGGAGGTGGTGTTCCGCCCCACGCTCACCGAGGGCAGCCTGGAGGTGTTCACCGGCGAGGACGGCGCGGAGACGGAGCAGGTCTTCTACAGCTGGTTCGTCACGGGGGACGGCGAGGTGAAGGAGTTCCGCTCGCTGGAGCCGGTGGACGGCAAGCCGGGCGACCCCACGTCGAAGTACGAGACGCCCAAGACGCCCCAGCGCCTCACCGTGTACGTGGTGGCGCGCGACGGTCGTGGCGGCGTGGGCTGGCTCAGCCGCGAGGTGGACGCGGGGCCGTAGTCGAGCACCTGTCGATGGGGAAGCGGCCCGCCTTCGAGCGGGCCGTCTGCCTTTGAGGGAGGGGTCAACGGCTCCCGGCCCCGGAGGGCGGTGGGACTGTCTGGAATTGTCGCCACGTCGCGAGCGTGATGGGCCCGGGACACGGGTCCTGTATGTCTGGCGCGGACCGTGGCCCTCCCCCAGCGCGCGCCCCACGTCGCGCCACGGTCCTTCCCCGTCGGCAAGGAGCGTCCCTCATGGCTAACAAGTCCCAACCGGACTACGCCGGTCGTGCCCTCGACAGCTTGAAGCAGGCGTTGCGCGAGCGATTGGACCGCAATCAGCTCGTGCACCGAGAGGTCCCCTGGGATTCGGCGCGCACGGAGGTGTCGCCGCTCGCGGGCGGACGCGACGTGGAGGCGTGGTTCCTGGGCCCGCGCGCGGAGAACGCGGAGCTGTTCGAGCAGCTGGTGCTGGAGGCCCTGAGAGACCACTCCTTCTGGCGCCGCAACTTCCACCCCACGGACCCGCCTGCAATCACGCAGAGCATCAAGAGAGACCCGGGCTACCTGCGCGCGCTGGACACGCTGCACACGGAGTTCGACACGCTGCTGGCCGAGCTGAAGAAGTCCGCCCCGTTCTTCAGCATGCGCTACCAGGGCCACATGACGTGGGATCAGACCTTGCCGGGCATGGCGGGCTACTTCGCGGCCATGCTCTACAACCAGAACAACGTCGCGCTGGAGGCCTCGCCGCAGACGACGGTGCTGGAGGTCCGCGTCGGCGAGGACCTGTGTCGCATGGTGGGCTACGCCGAGCAGGGCCAGGTGCGGCCGTGGAGCCACCTGACGTGTGGCGGCACCACCGCCAACATCGAGGCGATGTGGGCCGCGCGGAACCTCAAGTTCTACCCGCTGTCCCTGCGCGAGGCCCTGGGCAAGGAGCCCGCGCTCGCCGCCGCGAAGGGGCTGGAGGTCACCCTGCCGTCCGACACGAAGGCGCGCCTGTTGGACCTGAGCCCGTGGCAGGCGCTCAACCTGGGGGTGGACGAGGTGCTGGGGCTGCCCACGCGCATCCAGGAGCAGTTCGGCATTCCGGTGGAGACGCTGACGGCGCGGCTGTCCGACTACACGCTCCAGGACCTGGGCCTGGTGGAGTTCACCCGGCGCCACCTGGGGGACGTGAAGGCGCCGGTGTTCATGGTGCCGGGCTCCAAGCACTACTCGCTGCCCAAGGCCGCCGCGATTCTCGGCCTGGGCGCGGACCACATGTACAGCATCCCGCTGGATGAGGCGGGGCGCATGGACCTGGAGAGCCTGGAGTCACGGCTGGACCAGTGCCGCGCGGACAAGCGGCCGGTCATCGCGGTGACGGCGGTGATGGGCACCACGGAGGAGGGGCTGGTGGACCCGCTCGCGTCGGTGGTGGCCTTGCGCAAGCAGAAGTACCACCCGCTGGACATGTCCTTCTGCGTGCACGCGGACGCGGCGTGGGGCGGCTACTTCGCGTCGCTCTTGCGCCCGGCGCCCGGGCCAAAGGGCGCGCGCTCGGGCCCGCCGGCGCCGGTGCTGCAATTGAGCACCTACGCGATGAAGCAGTTCGAGGCGCTGCCGGAGGCGGACACCATCACCGTGGACCCGCACAAGACGGGCTACCTGCCGTACCCCGCCGGCGCGCTGTGCTATCGCAACCAGGCCATGCGCAGCCTCGTCGCCTTCGAGGCGCCGTACATCAACACCGCGGGCAGCCAGGAGGACCTCACGGTGGGCAAGTACGGCATCGAGGGCTCCAAGCCCGGTGCCGCGGCGGCGGGCGTGTACCTGAGCCACGCCGTCGTGCCGCCGGACCAGCGTGGCTACGGCAAGATCCTCGGCAGGGCGCTCTACAACTGCAAGCTGTTCCACGCGCGCCTCCTGATGATGAACGCGGTGGCGGACGACTACCGGGTGGTGCCCGGCCCGCGCTTCGAGCTGCCGGAGAACCTGCGCAAGAAGTACGGCGGCACGCAGAAGGCGCTGGAGACGCTGCGACACCAGCTCTCCAACAGGCGCCACGAGGAGCTGCTCGCCAGCGCCCAGCCCGAGGAGCTGGAGCTGCTGCGCGAGATGGGCGCGGACCTCAACATCCTCACGTATGCCTTCAACTTCCAGACGGCGGACGGGCTCAATCCCAGCCTCGCCAAGGCCAATGACTTCAACCGGGGCATCTATGACAGGCTCGGCGTGAAGGCGGATGGCCGCGACATCTACGGCTACCGGCTGCTCGTGAGCACCACCGACTTCATCGAGGCGGACTACGGCAAGAAGTTCTTCGCCGACTACGAGGAGCGGCTGCTCGGCACCGCCACGCCCGAGGATGCCGAGGAGGGGCGCATCACCGTGCTGCGCTCCGTCATCATGGACCCCTGGATTACCGAGGACCTGGAGGGCCGCCCCTTCCTCGACACCATCATCCAGGAGCTGCGCGCCGCGGTGGAGGACACCCTCCACGAGCTCAAGGGCACCGCCCCCCGCCGCACCCGCTAGCCCGGGGCTCCGGCCACCTCGGAGGGCTCCGAGGTGGCCGATGTAACCCGAGTCAACGGAAACCTTGTTTTGTCACTGTAAATAAGAATTTGCGAGAAGGCCTCTTGGCTCCCTTCGCGGGGAATGCTTGTTTGCGCGCTCCCCCTCACCTGGAAAGGTGCGCATCGAATGCGGAACTTCCTCGCAGTGACGGCTTCCATCCTCTCGCTCTCGCTGTTCGGCTGCGGCAACGCGCCGGCGGAGCAGACCCCGGCCGAGCCGACGCCGGAGACCACCGAGCAGACCCAGAGCCTCTATCCCACGGGCAGCGGCTGCCAGTATGACTCCGAGTGCGGTTCGGGCCTGTGCTGGCAGGAGGCGGACTCCTACCCGCTCTACAACCCGTACTGGATTCGCGCGAGCTCCTGCACGGAGGAGTGTGGCGAGGGCGACCACCAGAGCTGCCGTGACCTGGCCGCGTCCCTGAACGCCCCGTCGCCCAACACGGCGCGCTGCATCCCCGCGCGCGGCGTCTACGACGACTACCCCTACGACGACATCTTCTACGTGTGCGACATGGTCGCCGCGGGCCTGGGCCACGTCGCCTGGGTGGAGTGATGTCCCTCGCGCCGTCCGGAGCGGGTGTCTCCGGGCGGCGCGGTGCTGTCGGGAAATCCATGCCGATTCCATGATTGGCGTAAGGGGCCTTCCGCGCGGAATGCTCCGAGCCCATGGAACGCAGGCTCCTGGTCGTGGGTGTGATTGCAGGGCTCGTGCTGGGCGCGTGTGCCCCGCGCGGGGTGCGTCCGGTGCCTCCCCTGGGGAGCGAGTCCGACGTGCGGACGCGGCCGGGGACGTACGACGGCTACTCCGTGAAGGTGGACTTCAAGCAGGTGGCCCGCCATCAGGGACACGTGGGGGAGGTCGTGGTGACGGGCCTGGGGGATGTGCCCCTGGTGATGACGTTACGGCGGCAGGGCGATGACGCGCTGGAGCGGCGGCTCGCACCCGGCCTGCGCATCGAGCACCCCGTGATGATGGCGCCCCAGGAGCCCTCCGCGGCGCGGGACGAGCGCGTGCGGTGGCGCGTCGAGGGGCTCGACTACGAGTATCTGCGCAAGCAGGGGTGGCTGTTCGAGGGCTGCCAGCCCGACTTCCAGCCGCTCTGCGAGCTCGGCGGCACGGCGCTGGTGACCTCCAGCTTCCAGGCGGTGGATGCGCTCGTCGCATATCTGGGGCGCTGGATGACGGAGGGCCATCGCCGGGGCTCCATCCTCATCGAGGTGTGGGCGCACCTGGGCACGGTCGACCAGGTGAAGACGCGCATGGGCGCGCAGGATGGCTACACCGTCGCGTGGTGCAAGCTGGAGGAGTCCGCGGACCACCGTCTCCTCGTGCTCACGGGGCAGGGGGCGCGGGTCTTCGCGCCGCTGGTCGACGGCGAGCCCGAGGCCATCGAGCAGCGCGGCAACGCCGGTGTGGTGATTGGCGCGGCCGGGACGGAGCGTGGGTTCACCACGGTGTCCCGGCCCGGCTGCCATGCGCCCTACGCGGCCTGGGTCGACGTCCACGGGTATGGACAGGTCGACGCGGCCATCGCGTGGTGGGGCCGCCGCCTGAAGGAGGGCGACCACGCGGGAGAGGTCTTGCTCCGGGTGTCGGGGCCGGAGCTCCTCATCCTCGAGTGAGCGGGCTCAGCCCAGGGTGGCGGAGGCCCGGCCGAGGCCCTCGGCGACGGAGGTGAAGGCGTCCGCGGTGCGCACGCGCTCCTCGCCGAAGCGGCGCACGTAGAGCTGGCGCACGGCGGGAATCTGCGACGAGCCGCCGGTGAGGAACACCGCGTCGATGTGCGCGGCCTCCGGGTGGCGCTCGAGCAGGCCTTGGGTGCACTGCTCCAATTCGTCGAGCAGCGGCTTGCTGAAGGCGTCGAACTCGGCGCGGGTGATGGGCTCGTGGAGGTTGATGCGGGCCTCCTCGAAGTCGATGGTGGCGACGTCGTCGCGGGACAGGCGCACCTTGGCGGCTTCGATGGCGCGGAAGAGGCGGTAGCCCAGGTTGTCCACGACCAGGTCGTGGAGGGCCTCGATTTCGGCCGGCTTGTCGCTGGTCTCCATCATCGTATTGAGCAGCTCCTGGGTGGACTTCTCACGGATGAAGGACATCTCGTGCCAGGACAGCAGCTTGGCCATGATGTGCTGTGGAATCGGCAGGCGCTTGTCGCTCAGGCCGCGCACCCGGTACGTGGAGCCGGCGCCGAAGCGGGGCAAGAGCTTGTGGCGCATGATTTCCGCGTCGAAGCGGTCTCCGCCGATGCGCACGCCAGTGGAGCCGACGACGTCCGGGCGGCGGTCCTTGGCGCCCCGGCGCGAGGGGCCCAGGCGCATCAGGGTGAGGTCGGTGGTGCCGGCGCCGAAGTCGGCCACGAGGACCAGCTCGTCGCGGGTGAGCTGGGCCTCGTAGGCGAGCGCGGCGGCGATGGGCTCGATGAGGAACTCGATGTGCTGGAAGCCGGCGAGCTCGGCGGCGCGGTGCAGGCGCTTCTGGGCGAGCGCGTCCGCGTCCGGGTCCGGCGTGAAGACGGCGGGGCGGCCGAGGATGACGGCCTCCGGGGGCGTGCCCATGTGGGCGCCGGCGGCGTCGCGCACGCGGCGCAGGAGGATGGCGACCAGGTCCTCGATGGTGAAAGTGCGGCCCTTGACCTGGGTGGCGCGGAAGGAGCTGGAGTGGAGGAAGGACTTCACGGACTGGATGAAGCGTCCGGTGTTGTCCTCGAGGTAGCGGTTGATGGCGTCGGCGCCCGTGTAGATTTCGCGCTCGTCGTCCGGGAAGAACATGACCGAGCGATAGAGGCGGGGCTCCGAGGTGTGGGGTTGCAGGGACAGCACCGTGCCGTCGGGCAGGGCCGCCGCGGTGTTGCTGGTTCCGAAGTCGAGTCCGCAGGCGTGCATGGGGGTGCGCCCCTTATCCCCAAAGTCCCGGAAAGGGTAGGGCGTCGTGAGGTGGGCTGCCCGATGCAGGACGGCCGAGTGGACGGCCGCCCGGAGAGGGCGTGGGTTGGCGGAGTTCGATGACTTCCCATGTTTCTTGTTCGGGCAGTCACGACAGGAGGACTCATGAAGCTCCGCGCGAAGTGGGCGGTGGCCGCGGGCGCCGCGTTGCTCGTCACGGGATGTCGGTCGAAGTCGTCGCAGGAGGACGCGCAGCAACAGCAGGCCGCCCAGGCTCGCGAGGACGTCCAGCGAGAGCAGCGCGAGCTGGACGAAGCGAAGGGTCGGGCCGAGCGGGAGTCGGCGGAGGCCCAGCAGGCCGGCGCGTCCGGGCAGGAGTCGGCCGAGGCTGGTCAGCAGCCGGGCCAGGGACAGGCGGGGCCGCAGCAGGGCGTTCAGGCGGGGGCGGATGCACGGCAGCAGGCCGCGCAGGCGGGACAGCAGGCGACCGAGGCGCAGCGGAAGGCCACACAGGCGGGACAGCAAGCCATCGCGGCTCAACAGGCCACCGAGGCTCAACAGCAGGCCACGCAGGCGGGACAGCAGGCCACCGCAGCTCAGCAACAAGCCGCACAGGCGGGACAGACACAGCCGCAGGCTTCGCAGGCGGGTCAGGTGGACCCGACACGGCAACAGGCGCAGGCGGGACAGCAAGGCGCCGTTGCGCAACAGCAGTCCGCACAGGCGGCTCAATCGGGCCAGACACCGCAACAGACAGCACAGACGGCACCGCAAGGCGCGGACGCTCAGCAGCAAGCACAGGCGGGACAGCCAGGCGCGGATGCACAGCAGGCCAGTGAGGCGCAGCAGCAGGCACAGGCTCAGCAAGGCGCGGGCGCCACGGGGACGCTGACGGACGACGCCAGCGACATCGAGTCGGAGGAAAGGCAGGCGGAACGCGCGGCGGAGCGGCAGGCCGAACTGCGCGCGGAGCAACAGGCGCGACAGTCCAGCGCGGCGGCGGTTGGTGGCTCGGGCTCGGAGACCTCATCATCGAGCCCCTCGGTCTCGTCCCAGTCCCAGTCCACCACGGAGCCCGGAATCGGAGGTTCCTCCGCGGCGGGTGAATCGCAGACGTCACCCTCGACTGATTCGAGCAGCTCGGCGCAAACCTCGCAGCCGGTCGAGGAGCCGCCCCAGCCGCTCTCTCCCCTCGAGCAACTCGATGCACGGCAGCAGCAGGAGCAGATTCTCGGAACGGCGGAGCCTCAGCAGCCCACCGCGGACACCCAGCAGCAGCAGCCCATGGCCACCGCGCCCTCCACCGACCTCCAGACACAGTCGCAGCCCGGAACCTCCACCGGAACCACCGGCACCCAGACGCAGACCGGGGCAGTCACCCAGCAGCCCATGGTCATGCTCCCCGTCCCGTCCACGGGGACGTGGCAGGGCAGCACGGCCTCCTCCGGGGCCCAGCTCGGCGCCGAGCAACAGTTCATCGGCGAGGTGGTGCGCGCCTCCGACACGGAGGTGCTGCTCAGCGAGAACGGCGAGCCCCAGCTGCGCTTGACGGTGAGCCCCTCGACGCTGGTCATGGTGAACGGCATGCAGTCGGTCGCCGAGGACGTCCCGGAGGGCGCCCAGGTTCGCGCCGCGTACACCATGGATGAGTCAGGCGAGGCGACGGCCACGCGCATCGAGGCCACCTCTCCAGGTGGGCCCACCGGCTCCGGCACCCCACTCCAGGAGTCGCAACCCACACCACAGCAGTAACCCCATCGCTCCGGTGACGGAGTGTCGGAAGGCGCCTCGTGATAGGAAAGGCCTCCTCACATCCGAGGAGGTCTCATCATGAAGCAGCGTCTCGTCGTCATCCTGGGAGCACTGGGGTTGGGCGTGGTGATGGGCTGTGGTGGAGCCGTCGAGCAAGCCCCCGAGCCGACCGCCAGCGTGTCCGCGTCCCTGTGGGACGAACAGCAGGAGCCCGCGCTCTGCAAGAAGGATGGGGAGTGTGGCTCCGGCGAGGACTGGGTGACGTGTCCGGCGGACTGCGAGCCTCCAACGGACACGTGCGGGGACGGCGCTTGCCTGGGTGCGGAGACGCACCAGAGCTGCCCTTTGGACTGCGACGCTCCGGTTGACGGGTGCGGTGACGGCTATTGCACCGGTGCGGAGACGCACCAGAGCTGTCCTTTGGACTGCGACGGCTGAGCGTCGGGCCGCGGGGCCCTATCGTCCGCCGGACAGTGGCAACGGTTCCCGCGCCCATACCGCTCGCACCTGCCCCTCCCCAACCTCCGCCAGCCTGGGTGGAGAACGGGGAGGGGACATGCACGGGGTGAGAGGGTGGATGGGCGCGCTGCTGGCGGGCGTGGTGGTGTTGGCGATGGGCTGCATGAACGAGTCGAGCGAGAGCCCGGTGCCGGGGCTCAGTACCCAGACGGTGGAGCTCACGGACGCGCAGATCCTCCGGGTGATGCAGGTCGCGAACGAGAGCGAGATTGCCTTCGGGGCGCTCGGGCAGTCGCGAGCGAGCACCGCGTCGGTGCGGGACTTCAGCGTGAAGATGGTCACCGAGCACTCGGTGGCGCGCGAGGAGCTGGGCCTGCTGGCCGTGGACCAGCAGCTGCGGCCCGCGGACAGTGAGCTGTCCTCGATGCTGATGGCGGATGCCCAGCACATGATGGCGGAGATGGACTCGCTGGAGGGGACGCGCTTCGACCTGGCGCTGATGGACGTGCAGCTCACGCTCCATGCGCGCACGGCGATGCTGTTGGACTCCCTGCTGCTGTCCCAGTCGGACAACGAGGCGCTGCGCCAGGTGCTGACGACGCAGCGCAAGGCGGTGCAGGGACACCTGGAGGAGGCCCTGCCCGTCCAGAAGGCCCTCTTCGACGCCCCGGCCCCCTGAGCCCGCCCCGCGTTACGAGAGGACCTGGAGCAGCCGCCGGGGGATGTCCTCGGCGTGCCAGCGCTGGAGCTCGCGCGCAATCTCGGCGGAGCGCTTGGCGCGGCCCTCGCGGATGAGGGGCAGCAGGGCGCGCGCCGCCTTGCGCTCCTGGGGTTTGCCGCCCGCGGCGAGCCGCTCGAAGACCTCCAGCCGGACGTCCGCGTCGTGCAGCTCGCCGAGTCCTTCCTGGAGTGGGACGAGCATCTCGGTCAGCGCCCCGAGCGTCCGCCGGAAGGCGGGCTGGAAGATCTCGAGCTCGTAGCGAAGCTTCTTCAATTCCTTGCGCAGCACATGGGCGGAGACGGCGTCGGGCGCGTCGATGTAGACCTTCATCCGCTTGTGCACGCGGCGCACGCGCCAGTGCAGGGGCTCCTTCACGCGGCGCCCGCCGAAGCGGTGGTCATCCTCCAGCCCATCCACCTTGCGCAGCATGCGAGGCAGGGTGCGGGACGACCAGCGCTTCAGCTCCGAGCGCAGTCGCTTCTCCCGCGACTCCAGGTCGGACAGCCGGGCCTTGCCCAGCGCGGCGATGCCCTTGCGCGTCTCCGGCTTCTCCTTGCGCGCCTTCTTCGCGACATCCTCCAGCCAGGAGGCCTGGACGTGCAGGTCCCTCACGTCGCCCAGCGCGTCCTGGAGGCGCTTCACCTCGTGCTCCAGCTTGGTGAGTCCACCCAGCGGGCGGAACACCTGGAGGGCGGCGCGGAGCCTGCGGGTGGCGACGCGCATGTCGTGGACGGCGTCATCGTCGATGGTGCCGTTGAGCTTGGACTCCGGCTTGCGGACATCGGCGAGTCGTCCGGCGAGGATGCGGCGCGCGGCCTGTCCCAGCTCGCTGTCGGGGCCGAGGCCTCGGATGGGCGTGGGTTGAGCCATGGGGCTAGCCTCCCTTCGCGGCGTAGGTGCGAATCATCTGCTCGGCGGCCTCGGGGCCTTCCCAGCCGAGGACGTGGGCGTCCTTGTCGGCGAAGTGCACGACGGTGAGGAAGAAGTGCGCGAGCTCATCGCGCTCGCGATTGGAGATGTCCTGGTAGGTGCGCAGTTGTTCGGCGCGGGGCGCCTGGGTGGGGATGGCGAGGATGCGGTCATTGCGCTCGCGCTCGCCGGGCTGGCCGTCCTTCTTCTTCTGGTCGACCTGGAGGACGCCGAGGGCGCGGCAGGGCAGCACGACGCCGGGCCAGGTGGAGTCGTCCCACAGGACCATGGCATCGAGCGGGTCGCCGTCCGGGCCGAGGGTGGAGGGGATGAAGCCCCAGTCGAAGGGGTAGCGCAGTCCCCGGGTGAGGGGGCGCGAGAGCGAGAAGGCCGAGAGCGCGGTGTCGTACTTGAGCTTCACCGTCGAGCCGCGAGGCGACTCGACGACGACGTGGAAGGCGCCCTGGGGCCCGCGCGTGGGCAGGCGGGAGAGGTCCGTCGTCATGGAAGGTGAAAGGTCATGCCGGAGGTGTCGCGCGGCAAGAGCCCTGTGGGCGACGTTACGGGTCGCCAACCTTCCGAGTGTCGGGAAGTCTACCGGGCCTGGGTGGGCTGGCCCTTCCAGAGGAAGCGGCCGACGTCCTGGAAGGAGGCGCCCCTCCACTTGAGGATGCGCTCGGGGCGGGCGGTGGGTTCGCGGGACTGGCGGAAGACGATTTCCGGGAGGCCATCGCCATCGACGTCCTGGAGGGCGCCCACGGAGCAGGCGCTGGAGGTGCAGCCGTTGGTCCATTGCTCTGAGGTGAGGCGCTTGCGGTTGGGGACGTCGTAGACGCGCACGTAGGTGGTGGAGTTGCCGACGTCGTAGTGCTCCACGGCGATGAGGCCCGTGCCGAGCTCATGCAGGCAGGTGGTGATCCGCGCGGCGCAGGGCGTGGCGTCGACGACGGTGGCATCGGGCTTGCCGCAGCTCGACAGGGTGAGGCTCTTGATGGACTGGTCCTGGCCGCAGACTTTCGAGCTGCCGCGGATGAGGGCGTCGTTCTTCTCGAGGAACCAGAGCGCGTCGGGTTGCCGGGAGAGGGTGCAGAGTCCCCAGGTGACGCGGCCGCTCCAGTCCTTGTCGCACGAGCGTTCGGGGGCCTTGTCTCGGGCGTCGTCGAAGTTCGGAATCAGGGACGAGGGACGGGCCGTCTGGGCCTGGGCGAAGGAGGCCAGGAGCACGGCGAGGAGCAGCAGGGCGCGCATGCGGACATCCTGGGGGAGCGCGGGGCGGGAACTCAAGTGCCCCATCATGCAAGGCAGTCCAGGTGGCTGGACTGCCTGTCCGAGGTTCGGACCCTGTTCTCCTGACGCTCGCTCTTCCTCGCGCACCTTTTGGGGCGTGTCAGTGCATGGATTTCAATGAATTCTCATTTCGATAGGTCGGCGCCTCGCCGAGCTCGTCTTGGCAGTCCACGCGATTCCTTGTCAGACCTGTGTGGTTGAAGTGTCTGCGCTGGGCATGCGCATTGCTGTTGGTTTGAATTGGTAAGGGACGAACTCATGAGGTGCGTGTCTGTGCGTTTCCACTGTTCGCGGCTGGCAGGAATCATTCTCCTGGTGATGGTGCTTGGGGGACGAGAGGGCTGGGCTACATGTTTCCCAGAGGGATCCATCCAGGCTTGCAGCAAGGGCGCATGCGTGGGTACGCAGACGTGCAACGAGCAATGGAGTGAATGCTCGTACGTGGCAAATTCGACCCAGTCTTGCTCTGTCTGTGGTCGCTCCGGCTTTCTCCAGTGTGACTCGGATGGCGACGTGCTCGCGGGTTCATGTACGGCCTTGGGGGCGGAGGTCTGCAACAACTGCGATGATGACGGGGACGGTCTTGTGGACGAGGGGCTCACGGCGGGGGCGTGTGACCCTCAAGGTAATGGTTGCACAGGAACGATGACCTGCGTAGCTGGGGGGTGGGCCTGTATCATTCCCGCTGACAAGCAGGTGCCGTGCAGCGGTCAATGTGGCGCCGAGGCCTATCGACAGTGTGGCCAGGACGGCTCGCTGGGGGCGTGTACGCGACTGATTCCCTCGAGTGAGGTGTGCAACGGGTGCGACGACGACCGTGATGGAATCGTCGACAACGCGCCCGGTCAAGGACCGGATACGTTGACCACCGTTTGCGTGGGCCCCAACGGCGCCTGTCCCGGATCGACGACTCACTGCACGGGGGGAGCGTGGTCCACCCAATGTGAAGCGCCTCCTGAACAGTGCAACGGGGTGGACGACGACTGTGACGGAGAGTTCGACGAAGGCGGCGTTTGTCGTTCGGACACGCTCGTGTGTCAGTGTGAGCCCTGGACCTGTGCGCGTCTGGGGGCCAACTGTGGCTCTACGCCAGATGGTTGTGGTGGGACGCTCGAATGTGGCGCCTGTCCTCAGGGACAGATCTGCGGTGCCGAGGGCCTCGCCAATGTGTGTGGCGCTGCCAACGGGTGTGCCCGCGTGCCGCAGTCTACTGCGTGTGCCGGTCGGGACTGTGGCTCCGCCGCGGATGGCTGTGGTGGTGAGTACCCTTGCGGAGTTTGCACCGGTCATGACTCGTGCGGGGGCGGTGGGACTCCAGGGGTGTGTGGGTGCACCCCGTTGTCCGCGCCAACAGCTTGCGTTGGCAAGAACTGTGGCTGGGTCTCCGATGGTTGTGGCGGCGCGGTTCCGTGTGGCTCTTGTGGCAGTCCCCAGACGTGTGGCGGTGGAGGTACGCCGAACGTTTGTGGATGCACCGCCGTGTCCAAGGCGTCAGCCTGCGCGGGAAGGAACTGTGGGCAGGTCTCCAATGGGTGCGGAGGCTTCCACGACTGCGGTTCCTGCGTCAGTCCTCAATCGTGTGGAGGAGGCGGCACGCCCAACATCTGCGGGTGCACCGCCATCCCCAAGGCACTGGCTTGCACAGGGAAGAACTGTGGCCTGGTGCCCAACGGCTGTGGCGGGACGCATGACTGTGGTGCTTGCTCTGGTACGAACTCGTGCGGAGGTGGGGGAACCCCGAATGTCTGTGGATGCACGCCAATGCCCAAGGCCGAAGCTTGCGCCGCTGCGGGACGCCAGTGTGGCTCGGCGACGAACGGCTGCGGAGGCACTGTGACCTGCGGCCCGTGCCCGACTGGCACCTTCTGCAAGGCGGGCGTGTGTGAAGGCAACGTGGAGACTCGGCAGAGTCAAGACTAGGTGTTTGATTCTGTTTCTGGATGAAGACTCGTGGTGATGGTCGAGGCTGCCCGATGAAACGATTGATTCTCTCCGCATGGTGCGTGGCCATGGCCACGGGGTCCTGTGGGCCCGCTGATATGTCGACGTGGGAGCGCCAGGACGCCCTGGGGCGCAACAACGGACGGATGGTGGAGGCCCCGAGTGATACCCTCCTTCCGACCGAGGTCGGTGCGGATGGCTACGCTGCGGAGCGTGTGACGGGGATGTCCGGGGTGGGGCCGGATGGCTCCGCCACCTATGCGCTGCCCTTGTGGCTGCCGACGGGGCGGGCGGGCATCCAACCTGACCTCGCGCTGCGTTACAGTAGCAATGGCTCCAATGGCTCGCTCGGGCGAGGGTGGAGCCTGTCGGTGAAGTCTAGAATCACCCGATGTTCCAAGACCGTGGCCCAGGATGGGGACGCCGCGGCAATTACCTTCACAAACTCAGATGTCTTCTGTCTGGATGGCCAGAGACTCGTTGCCGTCCAGGGGGCTTATGGTGCCTCCAACACGGAGTACCGTACAGAAGAGGAGAGCTTCGCGAAGGTGGTGTCGCTCTCCTCCGACGCAGGGGGGCCACTCCAGTTCAGGGTCTATGAGAAGAGCGGTCGCATCCTGACCTACGGCCTGCTCCATGGTTCGACGTTCGCAGGTCGGCGCGTCAGTGTTCGGCCTGCCGGGTTGGAGGGCGTCTCCACCACTGTGGATGCACACGACAGTCGCTTTGCCTGGGCGCTGGCGAAGGTCGAGGACCGCAGCGGTAACGCCATCACCTACCACTACACCGTCCATCAGGACGCCGCGGGGGCAGGCTATGAACAGACACTGGATCGCATCGCCTATACTGCTTCCTCCATTGGGGCGGGGGTGGCTGCTACGCGCTTTGTCGAACTGGACTATGAGCCTCGGCCCGATACTGCGGTCATCTATGTTTCGGGCCTTTCGCTGAAAATGTCGCGGAGGCTGCGCGAGATTCATGTGAGTGCGCCGAACCCCGCCGCTGTGGGGCTTGTTCGCATCTACCGTTTCACCTATACACAGGACGCCCTGAGCAACCTCAGCCTGCTGCAGAGCTTCCAGGATTGTGATGGTGCTGGGGTCTGTCTGCGCCCCATCACGTTCAACTACACCCAGAATGACCCTGGCTTCGACGAAGTGGACACGGGGTTCACGGACCTGACCCAGGGAGTCACCTACAATCGCTTCTGGGTGCTCAACCCCGTGGACGCGAACGGAGATGGTCGCGACGACCTTCTCTATCGCACTCCCTATGACTCGTCGGGGCGCTACAGGTGGAACCTCCGCCTTTCAGCCGGGACGGGGCAGTTCACGACAGGTGAGGTGGGCAATCTCCCCCTCGCGTGCTGGGAGGCTTCATCGGGGCTGGATGGGCGCTGGGTTGACACCAATCTGGATGGCTTCATCGATGTCAGCCTTGAGGAGTACGAGGGCTGTCTCTTGAGCCCGCCGCGCCGCTTGAAGCACTTCCAGAAAACCAATCAGCCTCCCCCGTCCTACAACTGGTACTCGGAGACGGGCGACGATGGCCGGGGTGGGAACTTCTGGTACGCCGAGCTCAATGGTGACGGCTACCCGGACCTGGTCCGCGAGGGACAGGTGAATGGCTCCATGCAACTGGGCTACCGACTCAACGTAGGAGGAACGCTCCAGTCGTTCCAGCCCATCGTGACCTCAGTCCGCAATGACAACGCGCAGATGGTGGTCGACCTTGAGGGAACCGGGAAGTCCAGCCTGCTCATCCTCGAGATGAGGGACAGGCCCGGTGTTCCTGGCGCCTATGACGTGGTGGGGCCGAACTACTGGGCGGTGACGATGCGTCAAGGGGTCTTCACGAAAGAGGAGACGACCCTCGTGCGAACGGATGTGTCGGAGAAGCAGTATTTCTTCGCGGACTTGAATGGGGACTTCCTGCCGGATGCATTGCGTGCGAAGCCTGATGGGACGGAACTCGAGGTTCTGATGAATACGGGCAACGGCTTCGCCGAGCCTGTGGCTGTTGTGCTGCCGCCAGGAGGTGGCCTCGGGAGTTTCACCCGTGACAATGGCATCCGCGTATTCGACTACAACGGTGACGGGCGCCAGGACCTGTTGTTGATGGACCGCGTCGGGAATGTGCGCACCGAGTTGGCGGTGCTCGAGTCCCAGGGGACGAGCTTCACCGTGCGTCCACTGTCGATCCCGGTGGGGCAGGTTGCTTCGACGCGAGGCTACAAGCTCTCCCAGCTTTTGGATTACGACGGTGATGGCCTGATGGACATGGCCCAGGTCGTCGATGGCTCGTTGCGCCTCTACAAACGCAAGGGAGTCCAGGGGGGATTGCTGGCCAACGTCAGCGACTCTCTGGGTGGGCAGGTGCGCTTCACCTACAAACCGATGATTGATTCCTCCGTATACACGCCAGGGACCACCTGCGCGTGGCCACAGCACTGCCTTCGGAAGGGCATGTGGCTGGTGTCGGAGCACCTCTCCGATGCTGGAGAGCATCCGATGCGGGTGAGACAGTATAGCTATGAGGACGGGCGCGCGGATCTCCTAGGGCATGGCTGGATTGGCTTTGGTGCAGTGACGGTTCGAGAGGTTGCGGCGGGCACGCAGATGCGGGCCGAGTTCGACAACCAGACGCGCGTGGGGACGGGATACCCCTATGCGAAGGAGCCACGGAAGGAAGTGGCCCGTGTCGCCTTGGGAGACCGACTCCTGGTTCAGACCCGGCTGATGTCCTACGAGTACCGCACTTGGAGCGGTGTCAGTTCGGGTACGGTCGGCACGCTGCTGCCCGTGGGATTGACGGAAGAGGTCCATGACCGGTTGGTCTCGGAATCAGAGACCTCGGGACTTCTGCGGCGCTTGGAGAGCACCAGGGAGTACGACTGGTCCTACGGCAATGTGACGAACTGGCGCGAGGTTGTCGGTTCAGAGGTGAAGACGGGGACGGAGTCCTTCCACAACGACTCGACGGCATGGCTCATTGGCTTGACGCTGAACCGGACCGTGACGAGTACCATCGGCGGGCGGTCCGTGACGCGGACCCAGTCGTTCACCTACCAGCCAGGGACGGCGTTGCTGGCCAGTGAGACGGCGGAGCCTGGAAATCCGAGCCTGGCGATGACGACGACGTACGTCCGGGATTCGGATGGGCTGGCAAGGCAGATCGTCCGTACGGCGGGGGGATTGCCGGCACGGAGCATGTCCATCACCTACGACACGCTGGACCGCACCTGGCCGGCAGTGATGAGCAACGCCTTGGGGCACTCGGTGAGTCTCGCCTATCACGGAGGCTTGGGGTTGCTCGCGGTGAAGGTGGACGAGAACGGTCTCACCACGCGCAACCAGTATGATGGCTTCGGTCGGCTCCGACGCATTGATGCTCCTGGACTGGCTGACACGACCTTCAGCTACGCGGCTTGCGCCGACAGTTCTTACTGTGCGCTGACGAGCACGACGAGGATTCGCACCTCCGCGGCGACCGACGGTTATCAGGAAGAAGTTGCGACGGTGGATCGGCTTGGGCGCCGCAAGAGCTTCAGCCGGAGGGCCTTCGATGGAGGGCTTGCGACTACGACTCTCGAGTATGACAGCCTGGGCCGGCTGCGGAAGGAATGGATACCGTCCCCGACCGGCTTCGAGCGGGTTGCCACCACCTTCACTTACGACAATCTGGGCCGCCGCCTCCGCGTGGACGCACCGGATGGGACGCATCAGGCCTGGAAGTACGAGGGCTCGAAGCAGTCCTGGTGGGACGAGAAGGGCAATCTGGTGGAGAGCTGGTTCGATGCACAGGGGCAATTGCTGCGCACCGAGGATGTCCTGGCCACTCGGCGTCTGGCGTCGAGCTACACCTACGCGCCCTTCGGGCTCTTGGAGTCGGTGACGAACGGGTACGGGCAAGGGCCTCGGTACACTTACGACACCTTGGGACGTGTCATCCAGGTCCAAGAGCCGAACTCCGGCTCGCTGGCGACGCAATACAACGCTTGGGGCGAAGTGACGCAGGAGACCCGTGCGAATGGAGATACGACGACCTATGACCGGGACGTGTTGGGCCGCGTCGTCACGAGGTTGGATCGGACAGGGGTGTCGCGCTTTACATGGGACGTCTCTGGGGCACTGGGCAAGGTGGGGGCGCTGCTGAGCAGCTCGCAGGAAGGGGATCCAGGAACCAGTCTGGACGACATCAGTGTCGTCTACACCTACGATGCGCTTCTGCGTCCCGTTGACGAGACGTGGAGCGTTGAAGGCAACGTCTTCGCTTTCTCCCGCACGTTCGATGACTACAACCAGTTGCAGCGGTTGTCCTATCCCTCGGCCGGAGGACAGCGCTTCGCGGTGGACCACCAGTACAAGCCGTGGGGGGCTCTGGAGAGGGTGAAGAGTGCCGCCACTGGCCAGAGCTACTGGCAGGCGCAGTCACAGAATGGCTTGGGTCAGATGACGTCCGAGGTGTTCGGCAATGGCGTGGTGAGCCAGCGCCGGTACGACACCCGAGGGCGTCCGCTGTTCATTGAAACGAAGTCAGGGACGCAGGCACGCCAGATCCTGGCCTACGAGTACGAGGCGAACGGTAACCCGCGCAGCAGGCATGACCGGGTGGCGCGGACAACAGAAGATTTCACCTACGACGCGCTGGACCGACTCAAGAACTGGACGGCGTTCCAGAACTGCGGCTCGACCGCAGTGGATTTCAGTTACGACGACCTGGGAAACTTGTTGGGGCGGACGGTTCGCCAGGGACCAGGGGAGAGTCTCTCGTACTTTTACGAGGGCACGGGAGGAGCGGGCCCTCATGCGGTGTCTCGTTCCTCGTTGGGGGCATACACCTACGACGCGAATGGCAACCAACTTACAGCCCCTGGAAGAACGGTGGAGTACACGCCCTTCAACCTGCCTTCGCGCATCACCAGCGGTTCTCATGACCTGACCTTCCGCTACAACGCACTCGACCAGCGCACGGTGAAGCGCTCCTCGTCAGGAGATGTGACGTTCTACGTGGGCGGGCTCTACGAGATGCGTCGCTCGGCGGCGGGGGCCGCGCTCCATGCTTTCAATGTGATGGGCGGGAGTGGCGCCGTGGCGCAGGTGTCGTGGACGACCGATGCCCAGGGACAACAGGGGGCGCAGAAGACGCTCTATATCCACAAGGACCATCTGGGCTCGGTCGATACGCTGACGGACGAAGGGGGCGTAGCCTTCGAGGTGCTGGCGTACGAGCCTTTCGGTGGCAGGCGGTATTCGCATGCGGTGGGGAGCCCGCAGGTGCGTGGAAACCCGAAGGTGCGTCAGGGCTTCACGGGACATGAGCACGACGAGGAGGTGGGGCTCATCAATATGAGGGGCCGCATGTATGATCCGAGGCTGGGTCGCTTCCTCAGCGCGGACCCTTTGTACGCGGGACCGCGAATGAGCCAGACACTCAATCGCTACAGCTATGTGCTGAACAACCCGCTGCGCTACACGGATCCTTCGGGATTTGTTCCCAGCGAGCTGCCGGTCATTATCTATGACAGCTGGTACGGGGGCTCGGCGATTGCGGGAGGGCCCCGCGTCGACCCTGGGTCTCCTTGGAGTTCGTGTTCGGCTCCGACAAGTCGAACATCAAATGATGGCAAGTGCAATGAGCAGTACGTGGGCACGCTTCCGCAGTCGCACAGAATGTCTCTGGAGTTTGCCTACTTTGTCCTGCGGACCCTGCTCTCGCAGCATGGTATCTCCGAAACATCTGTCGAGTATCTGAAAGGCGCGTTCCTGGGTGGGATTAATGGAGCGGTTCCTTTCCTAAGTATGGTGGCACCTCCCGAGGGTCAAACCCGGGAGTTCTATACGGGCTACGCGGGGGCGCAGTTTGCGTGGGCTGGTGTCCGGTTGTATGGCGCTGCGGCTGCGGCCTCTGGCGGTACTGCCGCTGTAGGAGTGGGAGGTGCGGCATCTGCTACGGGGGTCGGGGCAGGTGTGGGAGTTCCTGTCGTGGCCCTGGGCGGTGTTGCGATAGGGACAAGCGTGGTTGCTGTGAGCTTGGCCGGGGCGAACGTGGCGGGCGCTGTCCAAGCCGTGCAGATGGCGAATCAGGCCGGGAGTGGAGGAGGGGGCGGGAGCGATGGAGGTGGAGGGAGTGACGTAAAAGCGCCACCGAATCCATACGGAAAGAAGGGCGGGCCAGCGCACCAAGCCAAGGTCAAGGAGGTGGAGAATGAGGTTGCGGCTAGAGGCCTTGAGCCGCAGACTGAGCTTCATGTGCGGACCCCGGGCGGGTATAAGCAGAATCGCTTTGTTGATGTTTCGGGCCGAGACCCCGCTACTGGACAGGTAATGGAAATGCATCAAATCGGACGACAGACCGTAGGTGGAAATCCAGTGTCGCGCGAAGTGAAGGCTCTTGATGATATCGAGCGAGCGACTGGAGTCCGCCCGCAGTTTCACCCCTACAACTGACGAGGCCTTTGTGGGACGACAAATATCGGTGTGTCTGACGAATGTGGACGTGAAGGCATTGGAGAGTGTTCTTCGTACGGGAGAGGATTTTCGAGTTATCAATGGACTGGCAGAGAAACCTGAAATCATCGAGGCTGAAGGTGCGCTTGCGGATCAGGAACGCATGGTTTTCCTGGCCAGGGCTGTGGACTTGCGTGAAGTTCGATTTCAACCAGTGCCTGGCAAGAGTCTCTACAGAGTAGACTCGATTGATTCGCCAGTCGTTGAGTTCAGCCCCTGTAGGGTGAGTAACTCCGTGATACGTCCAGGGCGTCTGTTCTTCAAGACCCGGTACTATGAGGGAGAGAGGGGGGTGGACAAGTCTCCAGGTTTCTTGACGTGGTCCGCATGGTTGATGGCTCGTTGTAGGAAAGAACTGATGGCTGATAGTGCGACGCGTACCTACTGGGGTAGGGACGCAGCTAGCTTGCGCGATGCATCGCAATTGACGCTAGAGTTCTTGTGAGAAGACTCTGTGGAGCCCAATGATATCCAGGGTGCATCGCTTGGTGAGGTCTGCGTCATTCTCCGCCCCAGGATTTCTTGCGACACCTCTCTGGGGATAGCTTCCCCTCGTGAGGTCGATGTGAAGAAGCAGCAAAAGCAGGACAGGACAGGACAGGACGGCATATCTCGGTCGGTTCTCGGCGAAGCGGAAAATGGAGGCCGTGCTCCGGCTGCTCAAGGGCGAGGAACTCGACGCACTCTCGCGGGAACTAGGCGCCACGGCGACAGTGCTGAGCGAGTGGCAGGAGAAGTTCCTGGTTGGAGCGGAAGCCAACCTCAAGAGCCGGGAGCCCGAGCCTGCGGACGACGAGGTGCTGCGACTCAAGGCCATGGTGGGCGAGCTGATGGTGAAGAACGATTTGCTGGCCGAGAAGGCCCGGCTGCTAAACCGAAGTTCGTGATTCTCGATCAGGCTGAAGGGCGGGCAGGCGGGAAGTGAGCGGGAAGAGGGAGCAGGGGCACTTCTCGTTCGGCTCTGTGTGCGCAGAAGACCTGAGAGCGAGAAGGCCCTGCCCGAGGGCAAAGGTAGGCAGTGGCTGAAGAGGAAGCAGCGGCAGGCGCTGCTGAGGTGGGGTGAGAGGAGCGGCTGCCCGCTCACCATGCGGCGGTGCATGGCCGTGGCGGCTGTGGGGCGGGGAGCCTCATGCAACGCGGCAGCCCGGGAGTTGGGCTGTGCAACCTCCACCGTTGTCAGCGCAGTGCGCCGCTACCGGGAGGACGGACGCGGAGCGTTACGAGACAGGAGGGAGGGCAACGGCCAGCGCAAGGTAGACGAGCGATTCCGAGAGAGGCTGGCGCGGGTGCTGGTGGGAACGCCCGAGGACTGGGGCTGGTGCCGGCCCACCTGGACACGGGAGTTGCTGTGCCTGGAGCTTGAGCGCCGCGGGATGCCCCAGGTCTCCGTGGCGACCATGGGCCGCGCGCTCACCTGGCTCGGCGCGCGGCGCAAGGCCGCCAGGCCCATCGTCAAGTGTCCCTGGCTCGCGTGGAAGCGTCGGCGCCGGCTCTACGAGTTGAAGTGCCTGCATGCACACACGCCCCCCGAAAGGGTCAAGTCCCGAATCGTGTGTAGTTGTTCGGAGGGGGGTTCGGGGGAGGAATGCTCCTTGGCGGGGTCAAGCAGCGGCAGTGTCTGGGGTTGAGTTGAGCAGGGCCATGTCGAGGTAGCGGCGGTCGTCCCAGATACCAGTCACTTCGAGGGCGACGGCGGTGATGAGACGCAGCGCGCTGGCACGGTCCGGGAAGGCGCCCACGGAGCGGATGCGGCGCTTCACTTCGCCGTGCAGACGCTCCAGGCCGTTGGTGCTGCGCAGGCGCTTCCAGTGGGCCTTGGGGAAGGAGAAGAAGCAGGTGGCGGCGGCGAAGCCCTCGCGCAGGCACTCCATGGCCTCGGGGACCTGGCGGCCCAGTCCGGCCTGGAGCGCCTCCAGACGCTTCCTGGCGTCCTGGAGAGAGGGGGCCTCGAAGACGGCCGAGGTCTCCTTGCCGAGGCGTCCTCGCAGGCGCCAGGGAGCCTTGGCGAGGACGTTCCGGGTGAGGTGCACCGTGCAGCGCTGGAGCTGGGCCTCGGGCAGTGCCTGCCGGGCCGCGGCGGCCAGCCCCGCGTGCCCGTCGGCGATAACCAGGCGCACGCCCCTCAACCCTCGCTCGAGCAGTTGGCGCAGCAGCTCCAGCCAGGAGTCCTGCGACTCGCTGCCCCCCAGAGTCACGGCCAACAGGTGCCGGTGCCCATCCTCTCCCACGCCGTAGGCCACCAGGGCCGAGACGTTCTGCACCGTGCGCGCCCACCGGGCGTCCAGGAAGGTGGCATCCAGGTACAGGTAGGGGAAGGCCTGGGTGAGAGGCTGGGTGCGAAGGCCCTCCACCTTCTCTTCGAGGGACTTCGTCACTCGGCTCACCGTCGAACGCGAAACCTCCTCGCCCATGAGCGCTCGCGTCACCCGACCCATCTTCCGCGTGGAGACGCCCTGCACGTACGCGCTGGTAATCGCCTCGTCGAGTTCCTTGCTGCGCCGCTTGTAGCGGCCCAGGACGGCCTCCGCCGAGCCGCTGGCCCGCGTCCGGGGCACGGCCACCTCCAGGTGCCCCATGGACGTCAGCAGGCCTCGCAGGTAGCTGCCGTTGCGCTGGTCCTTCCGCCCTGCCGCCTGCTGCCAGCGCCCGGCCCCCACCAGCCCTCGAATCTCCTCCTCCAGCAGCATCTCCAGCGTCATGCGGATGGCTCCCAGGAACAGGCCTCGCACGTCGGTGCGCACCTCCTCGTGCGAGGGCGCGGCAAACTCGGTATCGTCCACTTCAGGGAACTCCTCGGCTCCCCTGCCAGGGGGAGACCGTCTCGGTTGGTTTCACCGAGGAGCTTCCCTCTTTCCCGCTCGTCCCTGCTCGCCGACTACACACTTATAGGGACACGACCCCCGAAAGAGCCCGTGCTCCACGTAGATGAGGTGGACATCCATCTCAACCCCAAGGTCGGACACGACTGGTGTCTTCCGGGGCAGCGTCGGGTGGTAGTGACCCCGGGCAACAACCAGAAGCGCTTCCTGGCTGGAGCGTTGAATGTCCGGACGGGAAAGCTGACGTGGGTGGAGGGCAAATCCAAGGCCAGCGACCTCTTCATCCAGTTGCTCTGGCGGCTGGCGGGGGAATACCGGCGCGCTCGTCGCATCCACCTCGTGCTGGACAATGCAGCGGTCCACACCAGTCAGAAGACTCGCAAGGCGCTGGTCCAACTCAAAGAGCGCATCGTGCTCCACTTCCTGCCGCCCTACTGCCCCCAGGGCAACCGCATCGAGCGCGTGTGGCTCGACCTGCACGCAAACGTCACGCGAAACCACCGCTGCCGCACCATGGCCCAGCTCATGGTGCGGGTACATGCCTACCTCGACGCGCGGAATGCACAGCGCTCAGCCTGTCCATCCCTGCGCCGAGCCGCCCTCAGGCGCGCCTCCTGACGTCGTGCGAGAATCGAGATCGTTGGTTTAGAGGGCAACGCGCCGGTTTTTCCCTGGAGGAAGTCGAGAGGATGAGCGTCCAGCTCTCGCCTTCCAGTGGCAAGCCATACGGCCTGGCGCTCGTGACAGCCACCTGGAGCGTGTCCCGTGCCACGGTTTACCGGCACCGGGCCCGTCGTCAGGCCCAGGCCCTCCCAGCGGCCCAGCGTGGCCCCAAGACGGCATTGACGGACGAGGCGCTGCTGGAGGCCATCCGCGGCGTGCTGGCCCGCTCGCGGTTCCTGCGCGAGGGGCACCGCAAGGTATGGGCTCGGCTGCGTGCTCAGGACGTACGCACCTCGAAGGCCCGCTGCTTGCGGCTGATGCGCCAGGCGGGTCTTCTTGCACCGGGCCGCGCCGGCCGGGCGCTGGGGCCGCGCCACCACGACGGCACGATTACCACCGACAGGCCCGATGTCATGTGGGGTACCGATGCCACCTGTACCATGACGACACTGGAGGGCCAGGCCACCGTCTTCATCGCCGCCGACCATGGTACCTCCGAGTTCGTTGGCATCCATGCCGAAGGTGGGCACGCGCTTCGAGGCCCTCGAGCCCAGTCGCCAGGGCATCAGGGCTCGCTTCGCTGCGTACGGCCGAGGTGTGGCCACGGGGCTTTCCATCCGCCACGACAACGGCAGTCAGTACACCTCCGACGCATTCCAGAAAGAGCTGCGCTTCTTGGGCGCCGAGTCCAGTCCGTCCTTCGTCCGTAGCCCCGAGGGCAACGGCTGCGCCGAGCGCTTCATCCGCATCCTCAAAGAGCAGCTGCTCTGGGTGCGCACCTTCGCCACCGTGGAGGAACTGCGGCAGGCGCTGCTGGACTGGGCTCAACGCTACAGCGAGCACTGGCTGCTGGATCGTCACAACTTCCTCTCTCCGAGGCAGGCCCTGCGAGATTTGATGCAGTCGAGGCAATCGGCCTGATTACGACCAGCCTGGTGTTTCAACAATCCGGTGCGGTACAAAGGGTCGGACTTGCGAAAGCTCATTGTAGGGGCTGCTCGGGAGTAGGTCATGGAACGGCGCTTCTTCAGCGCGACGTTGGATGTCTATGTGAAGGGCCGTTGGTATCTCGACGACCCGACGGACCTCCAGGGGACGGAGGTCGAGGACATCTGGCAATTCCGGCGAGGGCGTTCCTTGGAGCTTCAGGAGAAGCTTCGTATCCCCGTGTCGCGTCCCGGGTGCTCCTTGGAGATGGATTTTGCGGGAGTGGGTCTCACGCCGGTTCTTGGAGCGCGAGCGGCATCGGTGTTCCGGGACCTGGCCTCCGAGGATGTGCAGCTGTTTCCGGTCGAGGTCGGAGACGAGGTTGGACCTCACTACCTCCTCAATGTGCGGACCGAGAGGCGGTGTATCGACGATGCCGCCTGCAAGTCGGTGCAGTACTTCACGGAGGAGGACGTGATGCCCAAGAAGGCTGGGCAGTACCGCTCCGTGCTGGGACTGAGGATTGACAAGTCCAAGGTCGGAGTCGCTCGGGCATTTCGACTCTGGGGATACAGCATCCCCATCATCGTCGACGAAGCCATCAAGGACGCTCTGGAATCCATGGGCTCCCTGGGCGTGAAGTTCGACGAGGTCTGAACCACGAAGTTCAAGAGTCCCGAACTGAGCTTGGACACATGATGAACGCGGAACTGCTGGCGGAGATGGAGCTTGTAAGGCATCCATGGTCGTCCTTGCGAGTCATCCAGGGAGTCGCGGATGCGATTCCAACCGCGCTTCGGAGCCTGTTCTCTGCTCGGGCGCCCTCCGAAATCCAGACGGCATACTGGCGCATCGAGAATCAGGTCGTGGTCCAGGGGCAACTCTTCGAGTCGGCGGTCGCCACGACACAGGTGCTGATGGCCTCGCTCGTGGACGCGAAGCGCCCCATGCCAGTTCGAATCGGGATCCTCGAACTCCTCTTCCAGCTCACGTCAGGCGAATCGCATCAATCCGAAGTCGACCGTGGCAACGGCAACCTGGGCGAACAGTGCCGAGCCGCCGCCCGAGAAGGCCTCTGGTTGCTCTATCGGGAGCTGGTGGAAGGAGAGGCCGCGGCGGCAAGGGAGGTGCTTGAGGTGATAGAGCGCACCCCAGACCGTCTCGTCATGCTCGACGAGCTCGCGACGGGGGCATGAGCGTCGCCTCGTCGCTCAGTCCCGCAGGTCGCCCCCCAGCAGCCAGACCAGCAGCGTGATGGCGAAGCCAAGTCCCGAGCAGGCGAGGCCCGCGATGGGCATCCAGCGCAGTCTCGCGAGCTCGGGCGTCTTCTCCACGCGGCTCATCATCACGAGGTTCATGATCACCGCGCCCGCCTGCAGGATGAAGCAGAAGGGGAGTAGTGACAGCACGCCCAGAACGAAGCCCGTGATGACCGTCGACTTGCTGGTGCCCTCTGCCGCCGGCACGACGCGCGAGCGCAAATCCCAGCACGTCGGACACATGGGCCGGGCCTCCGGCCGCACCCGACGCTCACACGCCGGGCAGATGAACGTGCCACAGCGCAGACACACCCAGCTCGCCGCGGCCTCCGGATGCGCCGCGCAGCTCGCTCCCTCCGGCGGTGCCTCCACGCTCATGCCGAGCGCACCTCACGCGCCGGCATCGCCCGCGAGGCCTGTCCCGCCTGCAGATGCCTCAGGATGGCGGACGCCGCCTCGTCGCTGGGAAGCCGCAACGTGACCTCCCGATTGTCGATGCGCACCACCTGCGGCACCTTCCCCTGCACCACCGCGGAGTACGCCACCACCGGGATGAGCACCGCCACCAGGACCCCCACCATCAGGTAGCTCCCGGTCTGCGTGTTCCCGGCGAACGCGAAGATGGCGCCGCACAACACGGCGATGGTCCCCAGGAACGACAACCCGAAGACGAGCTTCGCGCGCTTCCACTGCGCCCAGCCCTCCTCGCTGAACGGCAGCGTCCCCTGCGCCCGCTTCGTCAGCAGCATCGCCACCAGCAGCACGATGAGCGCCGCGAACGGCACGAAGATGAGCAGCCAGCGCGGATACCACGAGAACTTCACCGGCTGGAACGTGATGCCTTCCGTCTGCCCCGTGATGACGCACACCCGGGGCAAATCGAACTCACTGAGCTCGTTCTTGGGAATGACGACCTGACGCATGGCCGTCCTTCTAATCCACCGCTTCCCTCGAACACCAGCCAGCCCCTCAAGAGCTGCAGCTCACCACCAGGTGCCGGCCCCAGGCCGGCGGCGCCACCGTGTACTCCTCGTACTCGGGGCGCTGGGTGAACGGATCCGCCAGTGCGGACAGCAACCGGACGACCTCCGAATAGTCCCCCTGCCGAGCCCGCTCGATGGCCGCCTGCGCCATCCAGTTGCGCAGCACGTACCGCGGATTCACCCGCTCCATCCGCCCCCGGCGCTCCTCGTCCACGCTCCCCTCCGCCGCCAGCCGCGCCCGGTAGCGCTCCGCCCACGCATCGAACGGCACGCGGTCCGCGAACATCACCGCCGCGTCCTCCACCCGCCCGAGCGCCCGGAAGAAGCGCGTGTAGTCCACCGCCGCCTCGGCCATCACCGAGAAGAAATCCCCCACGAGCGCCCGGTCCTCCTCGCGCGCCTCCTGGAGCCCCAGCTTCTGGCGCATCAATGACAGGAACTGCCCGCTGAACGTCGGCTCGAACGTGGCAAGCGCCGCGCGGGCCTCGTCCTCGGTCATCAGCGTCAGCAGAGCCTCACCCAGACACGCCAGGTTCCACATCGCGATGCGCGGCTGCTGGTCGAACGCATACCGGCCCCGGTGGTCCGAGTGGTTGCAGATGAACCCCGGCTCGAAGTCATCCAGGAACCCGAACGGCCCATAGTCCAGCGTGAGCCCCAGGATGGACATGTTGTCCGTGTTCATCACCCCGTGCGCGAAGCCCACCGCCTGCCATCGCGCCACCAGCCGCGCCGTGCGCTCCACCACCTCCGCGTAGAACCGCGCATACCGCCCCTCCACCCCGGACAGGTGCGGGAAGTGCCCGTCGATGACGTGGTCCGCCAGCCGCGCCACCTGCTCGGGCTGCTCCGTGTAGTGGAAGTACTCGAACGTCCCGAAGCGCACGTGCGAGGGCGCCATCCGCACAATCATCGCGCCGGTCTCCACCTCCTCGCGGTACACCGGCTCATCCCCACCAATCAGACACAACGTCCGCGTGGTCGGGATGCCCAGCCCGTGCATCGCCTCACCGCACAGGTACTCACGGATGGACGAGCGCAGCACCGCGCGCCCATCCCCACCCCGCGAGAACGGCGTGGGCCCGCCTCCCTTCAGGTGCAAATCCCACTTCGCCCCGTCCGTCGTGCGCACCTCGCCCAGCAGCAGCGCACGCCCGTCCCCCAGCCGAGGCACGTACACGCCGAACTGATGCCCGGCGTACACCATGGCGAAGGGCTCCATGCCCGGCAGCGGCCTGCCACCGCCGAAGACCTCGACGAACTCCGGCCGCCGAGCCTCCTCCGGCTCCAACCCCAAGAGCCGCATCGCCGAGGGGTTCACGCTCAACAGCCGGGCGTTCGGGAAGGCGCGGGGCGCCACCCTTGCTCCAAATCCAGACGGCAGGCGGGCGTAGGTGTTGTCGAAGACGAGTTGTTCGAGCGTGGGCATGACGGAGGACAACAAGCGGGGACGCGGCCGTCGTCCGGCCGCATCCCGGGAGGACGACTCAGGGGACCTTCATGCCCCGCTGCACGGCGGGGCGGCTGCCCACGCGCGCGAGCCACTGCGGCACGCGCGTCAGGCCCGCGAACAGCTCCGGGAAGTAGCTCTGCGAGCCCGCCACCCACGGGTACAGCGCGATGTCCGCGATGGAGTACGCCCCCGCGACGTAGTCACCCTTGCCAAGCTGCCCGTCGAGCACCTTGAGCAGCCGCTTCGACTCCTGCGTGTACCGGTCGATGGCGTAGGGAATCTTCGAGGAGTGGAAGCGCGCGAAGTGGTTGAGCTGCCCGAACATGGGGCCCACGCCGCCCATCTGGAACATCAGCCACTGCGTCACCTGCGCCTTGCCGCGCAGGTCCGAGGGCATCAGCTTCCCCGTCTTCTCCGCCAGGTACAGCAGGATGGCGCCCGACTCGAACACGGTGATGGGCTGTCCACCCGGCCCCTGCGCATCGACGATGGCCGGAATCTTGTTGTTGGGATTGACGGCCAGGAACTCGGGCTTGAACTGCTCGCCCTTGGAGATGTCCACCGACTTCGCGGTGTAGGGCAGCCCCAGCTCCTCCAGGGCGATGGAGACCTTGCGCCCGTTGGGCGTGGCGAACGTGTACAGGTCAATCATGGTGTGCTGACTCCCGTGAGCCGCGCGCTTTCGCGCCAGAGTTGCTCTGCGAGGGCGTCGTCCCGCGCGGCCGCGGACGGCTTCCTCTTCTTGCGTCGGACGAAGTACTTCCCGGAGACCTTCTCCACGTCGGGCGAGGTGGCCAGGTAGATGGACGTCCTGGCGCCGCCGGCCGGCGACAGGAAGAACGGCCCGCCCAGCTTCACGATCCACTTGAAGAAGCCCAGCGTGTTGTGCCCGAACCCCGAGCGCACCACGCCCGGGTGCACCGCGTTCGTCGTCACGGCCGTGCCCTCCAGCCGCTTCGCCAAGGCGTGCGTGAACAGGACGTTGGCCAGCTTCGACGTGGCGTAGACGCGGAAGCCGTCATAGCGGCGCTCGCTCTGCAGGTCGTCGAAGTCCAGCTTGCCGATGTAGTGCACGTCCGACGACAGGTTGATGACCCGCGCGGCGCCGCTGGCCTTGAGCGTGTCCAGCAGGAGGTTCGTGAGCAGGAAGGGCGCCAGATGATTCGTGGCGAACGTCGCCTCCAGCCCATCCACCGTGACCTGTCGCCGGTCGATGATGAGCCCCGCGTTGTTCACCAGCACATCCAGCCGCGAGTAGCGCGAGAGGAACACCTTCGCCAGCGCGCGCACGGCGGACAGCGAGCTCAGGTCCGCGAGGATGAAGTCGACCCGGGCGTCCGGCGCCTCCGCCTTGACGGCGTCCACGGCGGCCTGGGTGCGGGTGGCGTCACGGCCCACGAGCACCACGGTGGCGCCCAGCCGGGCCAGGGCCTTCGAGGTCTCCAGGCCGATACCGCCGGTGGCCCCGGTGATGAGGCACACCTTCCCGTCCATCCGTGTCTCGGCGCTCATATGACGTCCCCAGGATTTCGAGGACGCCTTCTATATGCCGACGCGGGCCCGGACGCTCGTGGAAGCGCCGGGCCCGTGTGGAAGGGAGGACCCTTGTCGCGGCCTCAGGCGTTGGTGGGGCGCGAGGGCTCGGCGCCGGCGTCCCGGCCACCCTTGCCGGGGCGAATGCCCGGGCGCGCGCCGCCGTTGAGGTGGCTCTCCAGGAACCACATGTCCAGCTCCACGTCCCCGAGCACCTGGGTGAGCAGGTCCACGGTGATGGGCTCCTCCAGCTCGTCGCAGCGCTGGATGCCGCCGCGGATGGAGGCCGCGTAGCGGGCGAAGCGGTCCACCAGGGCCTTCAGGTGGTCCTCGCTCTCCACCGCCTTGAGGTCGTACTCGGGCAGCTCGCTGTTCTTGGCGGCCAGGCGGATGGTGCCCTCGGCGTAGCCGCCCAGGGTGCCGGCGCGCTCGGCGAACTCGTCGGCCTGCTTGCGCGCGTGCTTGGCCAGGTCGTCGAACAGCAGGTGGCGGCTGTAGAAGTGCGTGCCCCGGATGTTCCAGTGCGCTTGTTTGATCTGCCAGTGCAGGTCGATGGAGTCGGCCAGCAGCGTGTTGAGCAGGTCGATGATCTCCTCACGCTTCTCACTGGGGACATTCACATGGCTGGGAAAGTTCATGGTTTGGCGCTCCCTCCAGAAAGCTTTCCGAAGAGTGGGGATGACCTCCCACATGCGCCATGGCGCCCCATCACGCCCGCAGAGCGGCCGGCCGACCGGGCGGTCTCCCCGACGACACGTGGCGGCCAGCCCCGTCGTGAGCATCGCGAGGCGCGCCCGGGTTCCCTGGAAGACGGGCCTGCTCACGGGGTCGCTGACGCGGCTCCAGGCCCCCTTCGTCGTGGGAGGGACCGGGTAGGGGCTCGGGGCCGGACATTTCGAGCGGCGAAGTGCTTCTTCTCGGGAGGCACTGGAGGCAGACTTCAGGTGTGTCCCGGCGCTCCTCGTGGTCCATCGCGGTCGTCCTGTCGCTGCTCCTGCACGCGGCGCTCTTCGTGGCGCTGTCGCGGATGAGCGGACCCGTGCCCGCGCGGCGGACGGCGACGGTGACGGAGCTGGACATCGTCTACGTGCCCATGAAGGCACCGCGGCAGGTGGCCACGCCCGCTCCGGCGACGAGCCCCTCCGCGCCGCAACCGCCGAAGCCCCCGCGCAAGGCGGAGCGTCCGCCGGCGGACATCGCGAAAGCGCCCGCCACGCCGCCGTCCTCGCCGTCGACGGAGCCCTCGCGGGTCGCGCAGGCGCCCGGTGGCGGGAAGAGGGAGGACGCGCCCGGTTCCGAAGAGCTGCCCGCGGATGCTCCGCGCGCGAGCGGGCCTGCGATTTCACTGATGCCCAAGGGCTGGGTGGGCGGCATGCCGGTGGGCCCATCGCAGTCCGGGCGGACGCTGCGCAACAACGGCGATGCGGGGACGGACCCGAGCGTGATTGCGCGCGAGCAGGCGGAGGAGGCCCAGGCGCGCGTGGATGGCTGGGCGGCGGACGCGGCGGCCTCGGCGCGCGCCGAGAGTGGCGCGGTGAATCCTTACTTCACGAACCTCCAGGACCGGTTCGCCAAGAAGCTGGTGAACCCGCCGTCGCCGGACCTGAAGGTGCTGGCCTCGCGGATGAAGCGCGAGCAGGTGGACGCGGTGAAGCGCTTCGGTGAGACGGGCTCGCCCTACGTGGCGACGAAGCGCGACCGCCGTCTCGAGGAGCGCAACCGCATGCAGGCGGCCGTGGAGGCGGGGCGCGCGGCGAACATGTTCATGGTGGATGTCACCGAGCCCATCCTCGCGCTCGCCGCGGTGGTGGAGGTGCGGCAGACGCGCGACGGTGAGCTGGTGGACCTGCGCGTGCTGGAGGGCTCGGGTGACCCGAAGTTCGACCAGTGGGCCGTCGCGCACCTGAAGGAGGCGCTGGCCAGCGCGGACGCGCCCCCGGAGTCGGGCCATGGGCTCCGCTCGGACGGGCTGCGCAGCCGTTGGCGCCTGGAGGAGTACGTGGGCAACCCGCGCGTGAAGGTCATCCTCATCGGCGTGTACTGACGGGCTCAGCGCTCCGCGTACACGGGCTGTCCCTGGGGCGCCGTGCCCTCGGTGGCGTAGCCCTCCTTCACCCAGTACTCGATTCCTCCCAGCATCTCCTTCACGCGGAAGCCGAGCGCGGCCAGCTTCGCCGCCGCGCGGGTGGAGCCGTTGCAGCCCGGGCCCCAGCAGTAGGTGACGATGACGTCGTCCTTGCTCAAGTGGGCGGTGGTGGTCTCGGAGATGCTCCGCGTGGGGAGGTTCCGCGCGCCCGGGATGTGGCGCTGCGCGTAGGCGTCCGGCGAGCGGGTGTCCACGACGACGAAGCCCTTCTTGCCGCGCTCCAGGTCCAGGTGCACGTCGGCGGCGTCCGTCTCCACGGAGAGCTTCGCGAGGAAGTGGCGACGGGCCTCCTCGGGTGACGCGGCGGGGACTTCGAGGACGAAGGAGAAGGGCGTGGTCATGGGAGGGCTCCTGGTGGGTGGGCCGTGACGCTCGGAACAGTGCGCTCCCAGTGGCCCATGGGAAAGCACCACTTCGGTGCACAGGGGTGGACCATTTCACGAGGCCCGGTTACGTGAGGGGCCATGACGAAGCGCTCCCAGGGCGTGCCCCTGTCCTTCCTGATGCTGGACTCGAGTCGGGGGACAGGCCCGCTGCATCGGCGCCTCTACGAGCGGCTGCGCGAGGCCATCCTCTCGGGGACGCTGGCACCTCGGAGCCGGCTGCCCTCCACGCGCACGCTCGCCCGGGAGCTGGGGCTCTCTCGGGGCACGGTGGAGGAGGCCTTCGCGCAGCTCGACGCCGAGGGCTTCCTGGAGCGGCGCGTGGGCTCGGGGAGCACCGTCGCGCTGCCGGAGCATTCACGCGCGCCCCGAAGCACCCCAGTGCGAGGTGGCTCGCCACGGGCCCGGGGCGATGGGCTCTCCCGTCGGGGACGGCGGATGGCGGGTGACGTGCTTCCACCTGAGCCTCGGGACGTGCGGCCCTTCACGCCGTGTCTCCCCGCGCTGGAGCTGTTTCCCGCGAAGGCCTGGGCGCGCGCCGTCGCGAGGCAGGCGAGGGCGTGGGGGCCGGAGCGGATGCTCCACGGTGAGCCCGCGGGCTTTCGTCCCCTGCGCGAGGCCATCGCGGCGCACCTGGGGCCCGCGCGCGGCGTGCGCTGTGACTGTCGTCAGGTGCTGGTCTTCTCCAGCACGCAGCAGGCGCTGGATTTGACGGCGCGGCTGCTGCTGGACGAGGGCGATGGCGTGTGGCTGGAGGAGCCGGGCTATCTGGGCGCGCGCGTTGCGTTCGAGTCCGCGGGAGCGCGGCTGCATCCGGTGCCGGTGGACGCGCAGGGGCTCCAGGTGGACACGGGCAGGACGCGGGCGCCGAGGGCGCGGCTGGCGTACGTCACACCCTCGCACCAATACCCGCTGGGCGTGACGATGAGCCTGCCGAGGCGACTGGCGTTGTTGGAGCACGCGCGAGCCTCGGGGATGTGGGTGCTCGAGGACGACTACGACAGTGAGTTCCGCTACGCGACGCGTCCGCTGGCGGCCATCCAGGGCATGGACGCCGCGGGGCGGGTGCTCTACGCGGGCACCTTCAACAAGGTGATGTTCCCGTCGCTGCGACTGGCCTTCCTGGTGGTGCCCCAGGGGCTGGTGGAGCCCTTCACCGCGGCGCGCGCCTCGACGGAGGGACACACGCCCACGCTGCCGCAGGCCGCGATGGCGGACTTCATGGACTCGGGCCACTACGTCACCCATTTGAGACACATGCGGCAGGTCTACTCGGAGCGACGCGATGCGCTGTTGGATGCATTGCGACGTGAAGGCAATCCCAGACTTCGACCCGGCGCGGCGGAGGCGGGAATGCATGTCACGGCATTCCTGGCGTCCGGGTGTGAGGACCTGGCGCTGGTCGAGCGGACGGATGCGAGGCGCCTGGGCGCACGCCGGCTGTCGCCGCTCTACCTGGGACGCAAGCGGGAGCAGGGATTGGTGCTGGGGTTCTCGGGGGCGAGTCCCGCCGGCCTCCGCGCCGCCGTCCGGGAGCTGGTCCCACTGCTCGCGGAGAGCGAGGCGTCACCTCACCTCAGCGCGCCTCGTCCTCGAAGATGAAGTCGGTGATGCTCTTCCAGGTGGCCTCGAACTGGGGCCGACGGAAGCCGGAGCCGGAGATGAGCCAGTCCACGTGCGGCGGCTGGTGCGCGGGCTGATCGAAGTGTCCGATGGCATCCAGGTGGTCCGCTCTCACCGCCGCGAGCACGCGTCCGTAAACCTGCGAGCGCGTGGGGACGATGCCGTCACACGCCGTGGGCCCCGGCATCGCGCCATACGCCTGCACCAGCGCCGCCGTCTGCGCGGGCGAGTGCAACGGCAGCGCCGTCAGCGGCATGCGCTGCGTCTGTCCATACACGAACGCGTAGATGGTGTGCGTGAGCTGCGCGTACGGGTCCAGGCCCGCGGACACACGCGTGCGCAGCGAAGGCGGCCTGGCCTGCGTCACCACCGAGCCGTAGCGCACACCCGGCCGGTCCACGGTGCTCGCGTTGAACAGGTCGATGCCCTCCGGCGTGAGCTGCGGAATCAGCGACGTGTCGTTGCCCACGTCGCTCAGGAACTTCGACACCGCGTCGCGCCGCTCGGAGGAGAAGTCCCCCAGGAGCTGGTCATAGAGCTGGTCCAGCAGCGTCTGCTTCCAGCCGAGCTGGTCATCCGCGCGCGCCATCAGGTGCCCGAAGCGGAACACCACCCGCAACGGCAGCCGGCCGAAGCGCAGCACGTACACCGTGAACAGCGACAACAGCTTCAGCAGCCGCTGACCGAACAGCCCCAGGAAGAACGACGCCAGCGGCGTGCCCGCGTGCGGCGTGGACACCGTCACCACCGAGCGCACCCTGCGTGCGAACGGCTCCAGCTCCAACCCCTCCGCCAGCTGCGCGCCGGGGCTCGCGAACAGCCGCGCGTCCAGCCCGCCCGTCGAGTGCCCCACCAGGTGGATGGGCCCGTCGTCTCCACCCGCGGTCTCCTGCACCACCTTGAGCAGGTCCGCGGTGCGCGTGCGGATGGATGCCGTCGGATGCGACAGGACGATGGTGACCTCCGAGTCGGTCATGCCTCGCCGGGCCAGCTCCGCCTTCAAGTAGTCGAGCGCGTGTCCGAAGTAGACGAGCTCGCCCAGATTGATGAACCCGAAGAAACCGGGGACGAGATAGATGTGGTGCTTCGCGGCCATTGCCTCCACCATACCTGACGCGCCGCGTGATTCCCCTCGGGAATGCTGCCGCCGAGCGGGCGTTGTGCGGCGCCTTTCTCACTCGACTTCCAGAAGGATGAACACCCGTGGACCGTGCACTGCTCGCACTTGGCCTGCTCCTGTCGCTGCCCGCCGTGGCGGACGAGGGCATGTGGACCTACGACGCCTTCCCCGTGGAGGCGGTGAAGAAGGCCCATGGTTTCACGCCGACCCAGGCGTGGCTGGACAAGGTCCGGCTCGGCTCGGTGCGTCTGGCGGGCGGCTGCTCCGCCAGCTTCGTGTCCCCGGAGGGGTTGGTGATGACCAACCACCACTGCATCCGAGGATGTATCGAGGACTTGGCCTCGCCGAAGGAGGACCTGCTGGCCAAGGGCTTCCAGGCCCGCACGCCCGCCGAGGAGCGGCGCTGCCCCAAGGTGGAGGCCAACCAGCTGGTGAAGATGACGGATGTCACCGAGCGGATGAACACGGCGACCAAGGGCCTGTCCGGCGCGGCCTTCAACACCGCGCTCAAGAAGGAGATGTCCGCGGTGGAGTCCGCGTGCGCCACGTCCACGGACGTGCGCTGTGACGTGGTGACGCTGTTCAATGGCGGCAAGTATCACCTCTACGAGTACCGCCGCTTCCAGGACGTGCGCCTGGTGTTCGCGCCCGAGTTCTCCATGGCGGCGTTCGGCGGGGACCCGGACAACTTCAACTTCCCGCGCTTCGGCTACGACGTGGCCTTCCTGCGCGTGTGGAAGGACGACCAGCCGGCGAAGAGCCCGGACTACCTGCCGTGGGCGAAGACGGGCGCGAAGGACGGGGACCTGGTCTTCGTCTCCGGCCACCCCGGCGGCACCGAGCGCAAGGCGAGCGTCGCGGAGCTGGAGTTCCAGCGCGACGTGAACCTGCCCTACACGCTGCTGATGCTCGCGGAGGTGCGCGGCAAGCTGAAGGAGTACGCGAGCACGTCGCCGGAGCGCTTCCGCACCACGCGCTCCCGGCTGCGCGGCGTGGAGAACGGGCTGAAGGCCCTGCGCGGCCGGCTCCAGGCGCTCGCGGACCCGGCGCTGCTGGCCAAGAAGCGCGAGGACGAGGCGGAGCTGCGCCGGCGCGTGGAGGCCAACCCCCAGGTGAAGGCCGCCACGGCGGGGGCGTGGGAGGAGACGGCGAAGGCGCTCGACACGTACCGCCGCATGCTGCCCGAGTACCGCATGAAGGAGGCCGGGGACGCGTACGGCTCGGAGCTGTTCGGCATCGCCCGGCAGCTGGTGCGGCTGTCGGAGGAGCAGGGCAAGCCGAACGCGGAGCGCCTGCGCGAGTACACGGACGCGCAGCTGCCCTCGCTGCGTCAGCAGCTGCTCAGGAGCGCGCCCATCGCGCTGGAGCTGGACGAGTCGATGCTCGCCTTCGGCCTGGGCCGGCTGCGGGAGACCCTGGGCGCGGATGATCCGTTCGTGCGCGAGGTGCTCGGCACGGAGTCCCCCGAGGGGCTGGCCCGCGCGCTGGTGCGCGGCACGAAGCTGGGCGACGTGAAGACGCGCAAGGCGCTGCTCGAGGGTGGCAAGGCCGCGGTGGACGCGTCCAAGGACCCGATGCTGCTGTTCGCGCGCAAGGTGGACGGCCCGGCGCGCGAGGTGCGCAAGCGCTACGAGGACACGGTGGAGGCGGTGCTCAAGCGCAACGGCGAGCGGCTGGCCAAGGCGCACCTCGCCGTGTACGGCACCTCGGGCTACCCCGACGCGACCTTCACTCTGCGCCTCAACCCCGGTCAGGTGAAGGGCTGGGAGGAGAATGGCCGTCCTGTGGCGTCGCTGACGACGTTCGGCGGGGCCTACGCGCGCCACACCGGCAAGGAGCCCTTCAAGCTGCCCGACACGTGGATGAAGGCGAAGGGCAAGGTGCCCGACGCCACGCCCCTGGACATGGCCACCACCAACGACATCATCGGCGGCAACTCCGGCTCGCCCGTGGTGGACCGGGACGGGCGCGTGGTGGGGCTCATCTTCGACGGCAACCTGCACTCGCTCGGCGGGCGCTACGCCTATGTCCCGGAGACGAACCGCGCCGTGGCGGTGCACGGGGACGGCATCCTCGCCGCGCTGGAGCACGTCTACGGCGCGGCCCGCGTGGTGCGCGAGCTGAAGGCAGCCAGCGACGTCGAGGCCCCACCCGCGAGGTAGGTTGGATTCAGGACGCTTCCTCGAGGCTTCCTCAAGCTGTGAGAAGTCGATACCCCGAGGTGTCCTCGCTGAGGGCACCTCGGGGTGCAGTGTGCCTGCGGAAATTCGGCGGGGACGTGCGTGGATGGCTGATGACTGGCCGAGGCATGTCAGGGGTTCCAGGATAGAATGAGGTTTCCGGTGTGAAGGCCGGCTTCATCCATGGGCTCCTCGCCAACGAATGACATCCCGCTCGGTACGGTCCTGCGGGACACGTATGAGATCTCCGGCGTGCTGGGCCGAGGGGGGATGGGGACCGTCTTCCTGGCGCGGCATCTGCGGCTGCCGGGCAGGCACGTGGCGGTCAAGGTGCTGCGGCACGACGCGAGCCTGGGGGAGGAGGTCTACCTGCGCTTCCGGCGGGAGGCGGAGATTGCCTCGCGGCTGGGGCATCCGAACATCGTGGAGGTCATCGACTTCGACACGCTGGCGGACGGCTCGCCGTTCCTGGTGATGGAGCACCTGAAGGGGATGCCGCTGTCCCGGCGCATCCGCAAGGGCGCGCAGCTGACGCTGCCGGAGGTGTTCTCCATCGCGCGGCAGATGGGCTCGGCGCTGCAGGCGGCGCACGGGGCGGGCGTGGTGCACCGGGACTTGAAGCCCGGCAACGTGTTCCTGGTGCCCACGGAGCTCGGAGGGATGTCGGTGGAGCACGTGAAGCTGCTCGACTTCGGCATCTCGAAGATCATCGACTCGAAGACGGTGCAGACGCAGGACGCCATCCTGCTGGGCACGCCGCAGTACATGGCGCCCGAGCAGGCCACCGGGAAGAACCGGGAGGTGGACCCGAGGACGGACATCTTCTCGTTCGGGTGCATGGTGTACGAGATGCTCGCGCGCAAGCTGCCCTTCAAGGACGGGGGCATCCTGCCGGAGCTCATCTACCGCATCGTCTATGATCCACCGGAGCCGCTGCTGGAGGTGGCGCCGCAGACGCCGGTGCACGTGGTGCGAGCCATCGAGCAGGCGCTGGCGAAGCGCCCGGAGGACCGCTTCCCGGACGTGAGCGCGTTCATCGCGGCGCTGACGGGGACGCCCTTGCGCACGGCGACGCCGTCACCGGATGCGCCGGCGCCCGTGGTGGTGCGGCCCGCGGCGCAGGTGCCGACGGCGACCGTGCAGCCCCGGCCCATCGCGTCGCCGCCGTCGAAGCCCGCGACGCAGGTGGTCTCGCCCTGGCGGGCCTCGAGGCCGCAGGCGGACGCGGCGTCGCGCGCGAAGCCGGCGGAGGCTCCTCGCGAGGAGGTCTCGTCTCGAGCCGTGCTGGAGGGCACCGGACACGCCCCGAATGGCGTGGCGGCCTCCGCGCATGGAACGGGACGCGGGGCGAACGGCGCGGATGCATCGGCGCGCTCGGCGCATGGCACGGGACGAGACGCGAACGGCGCGGATGCGTCGGCGCGCTCGCCACAGGGCGCGGGACTCGTGGGACGTGCCGCGAACGGAGCCGAGGCGCATGGCACGGGACGAGACGCGAACGGGGCGGATGCGTCGGCGCGCTCGGCGCAGGGGCCTGTCGCGACGGGCCGTGGCCTGGAGGCTTCGGCGCAGGGCGCGGGACGTGCCGCGAACGGAGCCGAGGCTCCGGCGCGCGCGCCACTCGGTGCCGTGGTGCATGGCGGTGATGGCTCCACGCGTCCCGCGCGCGGCGTGGCGGCTCAAGCCGCGAGGGCGTCGTCCGATGCCGAGCGGGGCAGCGCGGGGCAGGACGTGGACAACCCTTCCGTCGATCCCTCGCGTGCACCCGCGTCGGGGCTCGTCGGCAGGTCGGTGCGCGTCTCCCCTCCGAAGCCCGGAGTCGTCGCGCGCCCTCCCGTCGCGGAGCCTTCCCCTCCACTCGAGCTCCCCCGGCCTCCCGTCCCGGACACCCCCGCCGTCCCGCTGGAGGTTTGGAGACCTCCCGCCGCGAACGCGCCTGCCATGGAGCCCGACTCGGATTCCGAGCCGGTGACGATCCGCTCGCCCTCGGGAGGTGTCCCGGTGGTGGGCCGCAGGCGCTACGGGCGATGGCTGCTCGCGGCCGGCGTGGTCGCCCTCGTGGGCGCGGGCCTCGTGGTGACCCACAAGAACCGCTCCGCCACCAACGTCCCGCTGGCGACGACGCCCACCCAGAACGCGCCGCCGCCCGAGGTCGCGCCCGCCGCGCCAGCACCGCCGCCAGCGCCGGAATCACAGACACGGCTCGTCCAGGGCACGCCTCCCGCGGAGAAGAACACGCAGGCCCCCTCGCCACCCCCGACGGGCATCGGTCAGATGGAGTCCTCCGTGAAGCCATCTCGCGAGGCCAAGGCGAAGCGCGAGGGCAATGACACGAAGCCCACGGACCTGGAGCTGGCCGAGGAGGCCCTGGCCCGTGGTGACCCCGGCGAAGCCATCCAGCTGGCCCGCCGCAGTCAGCGCGACCAGGCCACCGGCGCCTCCTTCGCGCTCCTCGCGCGCGCCCACTGCCACCAGAAGGACCTCTCCAGCGCGCGCTTCGTCTGGCTCCGCGTCCCTGCCTCCGAGCAGGCCGAGGTGCGCAGGTACTGCCAGCAGCACGGCATCACCCTGTGAGCACCGGCGAGCCCCGCTCGCCTCTGTCATCCGTCAGACCCCCGCCCGACCCGCCACGTCGTTGGCCAGACACGACCCACCACGCCCTCCTGCGGACGGGTGTTGCGCTGCGTTAAAGATGAATTCTCCTGATGGTGTCGAATAGGATGGTTCAGCTTCGCGAGGCAGCGCCCTACCAGGGCAAGCGGCCGTCCGAGGTCCGGTCTCCGCCGTGAGGGGGGCCCGGCGGGGACTGGGAACCGCGTCCTGGAGTAGGCTTTCGAACAGTTGGCATCGGGGGGAGGGGAGATGAGCGATGGTGGTGGAGGCACCCGAGCCGGGGAAACTGTCGGCCATCCTGTTCACGGGCATCGAGGCCGTGAGCCGTCAGTCCTGGCGTGATGAAGCGCTCCAGCAGGTGGTGCGCGAGGAACACGCGTCGTTGGTCCGAGAGCTGCTGCCGCGCCATGGAGGGCGCGAGGTGAAGCGTCTGGAGGATGGGTTCCTGTTGGAGTTCGAGGGCGGGATGTCCGCCGTGGACTTCGGCCTGGCGCTCCAGCGGGAGCTGGAGACCCACAACGGCACCGTGGCCGCCGAGCGCCGCGTGGTGCTGCGCGTGGGTGTTCACGTGGGCATGGTGGTGCACCGCGACGGCGACGTGTTCGGCGAGGGCGTCAACCTGGCCGCGCGCATCGAGGCGCTCGCGAGGCCCGGCACGCTCTATGTCAGCGAGTCGGTGGCCCGACAGGTGGAAGGCCGGCTGGCGTCGCCGCCGGTGCGCCTGGGCCGGGGCGAGATGAAGAACATCCGCCTGCCGGTGGCCGTCTATCGCATCGACCCCCGGGAGCATCGCGGCCGTCGGCCGTGGCTGTCCCGGATGCGCTCGCTGTTGAGTCGCACGCCCACGGCGAACTGAAGCGCGGGTATTCACCGGACGCTGGCGCTACGGTGCGCGCCATGCCCCAGCTCACCCTCGTCGTCGCCTCGAAGAATTACTCCTCGTGGTCGCTTCGGCCGTACCTGGCGCTCTGCCATACCGGGCAGCCCTTCCAGGAGGTCGTCATCCCCCTGGACACGCCAGGGACCCAGGACCGCATCCTCCAGCACTCGCCCAGCGGACGGGTGCCGGCGCTCCGACACGGAGACCTGGTCATCTGGGACTCGCTGGCCATCTGCGAGTACCTGGCGGAGACCTTCCCGGAGGCCCGGCTGTGGCCCGAGTCGCGCGAGGCCCGCGCGGTGGCGCGCTCGGTGACGGCGGAGATGCACTCGAGCTTCTCGCGGCTGCGCGAGCACATGGGGATGAACCTGCGCGCACGCAAGCCGGGACAGGGGCGGGCGCCGGGCGTCGCCGAGGACATCGCCCGCATCCAGGCGCTGTGGAACGACTGCCGCTCGCGCTTCGGTCAGGGCGGGCCGTTCCTGTTCGGCCGCTTCAGCATCGCGGATGCGTTCTACACGCCGGTGGCCACGCGCTTCGTCACCTACGACGTGACGCTGGACCCGGTGAGCGCCGCGTACCGCGACACGCTCCTGTCCCAGCCCGCCTTCCAGAAGTGGGCCCAGGCCGGACTGCACGAGCCGCCCGTGGCGAAGTACGAGGACTGAGCGCGCTGGCTCACAGCCCCAGCCGGGCGAGCTGCGCGTCGAACGCGTCGGCGGTGGTGAACAGCTGCCCACGCAGCCCCAGCGCGTCGGCGGCCTCCACGAACTCCGGCAGGTCGTCGAAGAAGGCGGCCTCGCGCGGCTCGACGCCGGCGCGCTCCAGGGCGATGCGGTAGATGTCCGGCTCGGGCTTCACGAAGCCCACCTCGCAGCTCATCACCAGCGCGTCGAAGCGCTGCAGCAGCGGCAGCCGGGGCCGCAAGTACGCCGCGTGCAGCGCGTTGGTGTTGGACACCAGCACCAGCTTCACCCGGCCGATGAGCGACTCCACCCGGGGCAGCACGGCCTCGTGGGTGGTGAAGTGGCTGCTCCACAGGGGCGCGAACTCCGCCATGGGCAGCTCGACGCCCAGCGCCCCGCACACGCTCTTGCGGATGCCCTCGGCGTCCAGCGTGCCCCGGTTGGCCTCGGTCCACCCGGCGCCCATCAGCCGCTGGGCGACCTCCGCGGCGGACATCCGCGCGCACGCGCCCAGCCGCGCGAAGAGCAACGCGTTGTCGTGGAAGACGAGCACGTTGCCCAGGTCCAGGAGGACCGCCTTCACCTCCGCCATGCCTGCTCCTCGCACCGGGTCGCCTGGCGGCCCGGTCATCAGAAGGGCAGGCGAGGCTAGAGGAGCGGGACGCGCTCAGGCAAATCCCGCGCGGGCACCGTCGAGTAGTCCGAGCCCACGTCCAGGAGGACCCGCTGACGCACCCGCGTGCTCAGCGCCTTGCGCAACCTGCCGAGGAACTCCGGCGGCGCCGCGATGATGAGCTTGTCGAAAGCGTGGCGGTCATGCCCCTTGTCGAGCACGCCGGACAGCTCGCGCGCGAAGCGGTCGTGCTCCAGCTCCCGACGACCCTGCGGCTCGTTCTCCCCGGGAGGACCGTGCAGGGTGCCCGCGTTGGGGTTGTCCGGCTGCTCGCGCAGCTGCTCGCTCTTGACGCGGCTCTCCTCGTGGAAGAACTCCTCGACCAGACTCCACTCCTCGCGCCCCTTCGCGTCCGTCTCGAAGAGCCGGGCCCGGCTCGCGTTCCCCACGAGAATCCAGAGCTTTGCGTCCGCCATGTGTCACGCCTCCTTAGGGTGGGAGATGAGGACCCACGCGGCGCCCGGCAACCTTCCTGTCCCGAGCCGCTCCCCCGTCGCGCGCAGGGCAGGCGGGCGTGTCACGCGGGTTTGACACCCACATCCGGAGTTCCGGTGTTCGGAACCGGACCGATCATTCCGTTGGGAATGGCAAAGGAGTAGAACGGCGGCATGCGCATTCCCGCGTTGTTGCCTGTCGCCGTGCTGGCGCTCGCGCTCTGGGCTCCGCCCGCGAGGAGCCAGGAGCAGGGTGGCCTGGGGTTGGACCTCAGCTCCGAGACGTCGTCGTCGGAGTCCGCGCCCCAGGAGCAGCCGGCGCCGGGCATGGGCCTGGACTTGCGCGAGGGCGAGGAGAGCGCCGTGTCGCTGACGCCGCGCTTCATCCTGTTGGGGCTGGAGACGCCGGAGCGCGCGGGCTCGCAGCAGGCGTCGGCGTGGCTGCGGGAGCTGGCGAAGGGCGCGATGTCGTCCGGCATGGTGGAGTTCGCCGCGACGCCCAAGCAGGCGCGGGAGCGACTGGAGGCGGGCTACGAGGCGGCGCTGAGCTGCGCCCAGGCGTCGTGCATGACGGAGCCGGCGGAGCAGCTGGACGCGGACCTGCTGACGACGGCGCGGCTGTCGCTGGAGGACGCGGGGTGGACGCTGCGCGCGTGGACGTATGACCGCGACCGCGGCGTGGTGCACGAGGACGTGGTGTCGGGGCGCAACCCCAAGGACGAGGCCTTCCAGAAGGAGGCGGCCACGAAGCTGGGCAACCGGATGATGGCGCTGGCGCGTCCGCGCGCGCTCTTGAAGGTGAGCGTCAACGTGCCCACGGCGGTGGTGAAGGTGGGCGAGCGCATCCTCGGCGTGGGCAGCGTGGAGGCGCGGCTGGCGCCGGGCACGGTGCAGCTGGAGGTGTCCGCGGACGAGTACGCGTCCTTCACGAAGGCGGTGGTGCTCAAGCCCGGCGCGCGTGAGGAGGTCCAGGTCCGCATGGAGATCTCCGGCCCGGCGCCGGAGGGCCCCGAGGACGGCGTGGCGCGGGTGTCGTCGAAGCGGCGCGGCGGCGCCAGCACGCCCATCTACAAGCGGCCTGCGTTCTACACGGCGCTGGTGGGGCTGGCGGTGGCGGGCGCGGGCGCGGTGATGAGCATGAGCGCCAAGGACGTGGAGAAGCGGGCCACGGACACCAACGGGGACGGCATCATCGACGTGACGCGCAAGGAGATGCTGGACGCGAAGTCACAGGCCAACCTGGCCGCGGGGCTGCTCATCGGCGGTGGAGCCGTGGCGGCCGGCAGCGTGACGTGGCTCCTGGTGATTCCGTCGCGCAGCGAGCCGGCCGCGCCCGTGGGCACGGTGAGCGCGGGTGGCGCGTCCACGGCGGTGCACGTCGTCGTCGGTGGGAGCTTCTGAGCCTTATGAAGACCTTCGAATCCTGGCTGCGAGCCCTCACCGCGGTGCTGCTGCTCTCCGGCGTGGCGGGCTGCAAGGTGACGTTCCCCGACAACGCCGCCTACACCTGTGAGAAGGACGGGGACTGCGGCGGCGAGGGCTTCGTCTGTACGTCGCTGCCCGATGACGGGCCCCGCTACTGTTGCCTCCCGGAGGGCGCGGAGCTCTGCAACGGCCTGGACGACGACTGCGACGGCGCCATCGACGAGCTGGAGGCGACGTGCTTCTCGGGCAAGGACGACAACCGCGGAAAGGGCGCGTGCCGCGACGGCCAGTCCGTCTGCACCCGTCAGGGCACGGTGGCGTGCGTGGGCGACGTGCTGCCCACCGTCGAGCGCTGCAACGGCGTGGATGACGACTGCGACGGCGAGGTGGACGAGGACTTCAATCGGCTCACGGACCCGTTCAACTGCGGCACGTGCGGCGCGGTGTGCACCGCGCTGCAGACCTGCGTGGAGGGCGTCTGCCAGAAGCGCGGCGAGCTCGACTGCGGCAACGGCATCGACGACAACCGCGACGGGGCCACCGACTGCGCGGACCGCGACGACTGCGATGGGCAGGCCTGCGGCGCGGGCTGCCTCTGCGAGAACGGCCGGCAGACGGAGTCGGACTGCGGCAACGGCGAGGACGACGACGAGGACCGGAGCATCGACTGCGCGGACCGCGACGACTGTGAAGGCAAGTCCTGCGGCGCCGGCTGCGTGTGCACGGACGGCCGCAGGGCGGAGTCGCTGTGCACGCCGGACAGCGGCGACGAGGACGGCGACGGCCGGCTCAACTGCGCGGACCCCGACTGCGAGCGCAAGGAGTGCGGGCCGGGGCTTTCGTGCAACAACGTTGGCAGCTGTGTCGAGGGCGCCTGCGACAACGGCGAGGACGACGACGGGGACGGCCAGACGGACTGCGCTGACTCGGACTGCAGCGGCCAGTCGTGCGGCGTGGGCTGCGCGTGCCGCAACAGCGCCAAGGCCGAGGCGAACTGCACCGATGGCATCGACAATGACGGGGATGGCACGACGGACACTCCCAGCGTCGACTGCCAGGACTCCGACTGCGGCGGCCAGCTGTGCGTGGCCGGTGAGCCGAACGCCGTGTGCGGCGTCACGTCGAAGCGCTGCGCCGAGGTGAGCTGCAACGACCTCGTCGACAACGACAAGGATGGCCTGACCGACTGCGCGGACACCCAGGACTGCCCGAACAACTCCCGCTGCTCGCGCCTGGTGGATGGCAACCGCGTGGCCGGCGTCTGCCGCTCGGGGGTCTGCACGTGATCCACGCCGCCCCGCCTGGATGCCCGGCCCTCGCGCCTGTCCACGAGTGGACGGTGGCGGGGGTGTCGCCGGGGCCGTGCGGGGTGGAGGGGTTCGGGGTTCGGACAGGGTCTTCGTCGACCTCCGTCTCGCGAGCACCGCTGGGGACGTGGGACGTGGGCGTTACGTGGAAGACAGAGGGGCCGCGGTGGGTTGCCGTTGGGCCTGAGCATGGAGAGTTCTTCACACCATGGGCAACGATGACCTCTTCGCGCAGACCTTGTTGTCCTCTCGCGGAGGGCCCGTGAGCGGCGAGCAACGTGTCGGCGTGGAGCTGCGGGAGGGCTCGCAGCTGGGCAGCTACCAGCTGGAGGCGCTCCTGGGCGAGGGCTCCATGGGCCGGGTGTTCCAGGCGCGTCACGCGCGGCTGGGGCGCCAGGTGGCCTTGAAGGTGCTCAAGCCCGAGCACGCGCGCGACGGCGGCTTCGTGCAGCGCTTCTTCCAGGAAGCCCGCACGGTGAATCAGATCAACCACGAGCACATCGTGGAGATCTTCGACTTCGTGGACGAGGGCGAGGGCGGCCACGTCTATTGCGTCATGGAGCTGTTGCGCGGGCAGGGCCTGGGCGCGCTCCTGAAGCAGGAGCCCCTGTCGCTCGCGCGCATCCAGCGCATCGCGGTGCAGGTGTGCGCGGCCCTGGGCGCGGCGCACCAGGTGGGCGTGGTGCACCGGGACATCAAGCCGGACAACCTCTTCCTCACCCAGCGCGCCGGGCAGCCGGACTTCGTGAAGGTGCTCGACTTCGGCGTCGCCAAGCACCTGGCCACCGAGGGCGCGACGCCCACGGGCACGCTGGACGGGACCATCATCGGCACGCCGGCGTACATGTCCCCGGAGCAGGCCGCGGGCCTGACGGTGGACGCGCGCTCGGACATCTACGCGGTGGGCAACATCCTGTACGAGATGCTCACCGGCCACCCGCCCTTCCAGGCGGAGGCCTTCGGGCAGCTGGTGGTGCAGATCATCACCCAGCCGCCGCCGCCGCTGCCCACGCAGCTGGCGACCGGGGAGCCGCTGCCGTCCCAGCTCGCGGAGCTGGTGATGCGGTGTCTGGCGAAGGAGCCGGAGGCCCGGCCGCAGACGCTCGCGGAGGTGACGACGGGGCTGTTGCTGTTGCCCGTGCAGGTGCCCTCGTCGCCGGAGGCCGTGGCGGCGCTGGAGCCGTCGGAGCGGCCCACGCGGCGGATGCCCGTGGTGATGGGCCCCCATCGTCGCCGCGCCCTGTGGGCCGCGGGGGCGGGCGTCGTGGCGCTGCTCGCGGCCGGTGCGCTGGTGTGGCGCGGCACCGGGACAGCGAGCGCGCCGGTCATCGTCCCGAGCGCGTCGGAGTCCGTCGTCTCCCCGGAGCGCGCGCCGGAGCCCCTGGTGCTGGCGGCGGCGCCCGAGCAGGTGGTGGTGCCCGCGGTGCGGCTCACCGTGCACTCCTTCCCGGAGGGCGCGCAGGTGGTGCGCTCGGACACCGGTGAGGTGCTGGGCGTCACGCCGCTGGTGCGCGAGCTGCCGCGCCGCGAGGTGCCGCTGCACCTGCGCGTGGAGCTGGCGGGGTACGTGTCCTCGGAGCGCTCGGTGCGGCTGGATTCGCACACGGAGCTGGAGGTGCCGCTGGCCAAGTCGCTCACCGCGCCGAGGGCGAACTCGAGCAAGAAGCCGAGCGCGAAGAAGCCGTCGCAGGACGCCGCCGCCTCGCGCAAGACCAAGGCGCGCTCGGCGAGCGCCGAGTCCTCGGGGCGTTAGGCCTGGCTTCGTGGCGGCGGGAGGCCCTCGCCGCCGCCTCGGCCTGGACCTTCAGCGCGAGGTGGCCGTCTGGGCGAGCACCTGCGCGGCGATGCGGGAGATGCGCTCGTCGAAGCCCGCCGCGTCGTGGAAGGTGAGGCGCACGTCGCCCACCTCGAGCTTCGCGCCGGGCGTCAGCACCACGCCCGCGTCGGGCAGCTCCCGGCCGTCCAGCTTCACGGGCCTGGCGTCGGCCACGCGGGCCACGTGCCAGGTGGCCTCGGACTGGGGCGTGAGGATGAGCTGCTCGCGCGACACCGTGGCGTCGTTGACCACCAGCGCGTTGTTCTGCGAGGCGCGGCCCAGGCGGATGGGGCCTCGCTCGGCCAGGGCCACCAGCTCGAAGCACATGGCGTCCCCGGCGGGCAGGCAGTCCTTCAGGTCCGTGAGCGGCAGCCGGGTGGCGCCCACGTTTCCGTCCACGGTCTCCGGGACGTTCCACGCGCCTGCCTCCCACACCAGCCAGGGGTGCGGGTACTTGGCGCGAAACTTCTCTTTGAGTGCCAGGTGCTGCCTCACCAGCAGCGAGAGCAGCAGTGCGCGAGCCATGGATGACTCATAACCCCTTCGGCCCCCGCAGCGCGCGAGAAGGTGCATTCCGGTGTCCACGAATCGTCTGAAACCCGGCGGGTGGCCCCCCACTCGCGCGCGGAGTGGGCCCTGTAGTACACCCGCGCCCACATCCTTCTGGAGGTCCCATGCGTCGTCTCCTGCTCGCCCCGCTCCTGCTCCTCGTCCCCGCCTGCAAGGGTGAGACGGCCAAGGACGTCACTGCCACGGTGGTGGGCAAGACGGTGGAGGTGGCCAAGGGCGCCGGCAGCGGCGTCGTCGAGGGCTTCAACGAGGGCCGCAAGGGCGCCGCCAGCGCGGACGGCTCGCGCACGCTGTCCACCGCCGAGGAGGTGGCCGCCAACACCGAGCTGTCCGTCCTGGAGGCGAAGCCCTCCCACGGCGGCGGCGTGGAGGTGGTGCTCGCGGTGACGAACAAGACGGACCAGCCGCTGCACCTCTTGGGCCTGCACGAGGGCGGCGGCGCGCAGCTGCTGGACAAGGACGGCTTCGCCACGCCGCTGCAGGCCCGCTCCCCCGGACAGTCGGCCGACTCCATCAAGGTGCCGCCCTCCGTGAAGGTGAAGGCGAGCATCTACTTCGATGGCGAGGCGGAGAAGGCCACGAAGGTCCGGGTGTGGGGGCGCGAGCTCACCGTGCCCGCCGCGGCCACCGCCGCCAAGCCGCAGCCGTAGTCCGTCCCTGCTTCTCGCCTGTCGCCGCCTGGAGTCGCGATGCGCCGTCTGTCCCTGGTCCTGCTGTGCGCGAGCCTCTCGTCCGCCTGTGATGATTCGGAGGGCGCGCCCGTCGTCCCGCCGCCGCCCTTCACCCAGTCCTATCCGGACGCGGGGTCAACGCCCGACGGGGGAGGCGGTCCGACGACGTGGGCCTGTCAGCGGCAGGCGGTGGTGAAGGGCGCGCCCATGTCGCTCCTGGCGGACCTGCAGCTCGCCATGGGTCGGGCCACGACGTCGAACGAGCGCACCCAGGCCATCGACCGCTTCGTGGAGCAGGTGGAGGCCCAGGGAGGCACGCCGCTGGTGAGCGACGCGAGCGCGGGCCGCCAGCGCGTGGCCTTCTTCGCCCGGGGCGAGTCCGCGCGCGACACCTTCGTGGCCGGTGAGTTCAACGAGTGGTCGCCCACGGCGACGCCGCTCGGGCAGGTGCGCGACACGGACCTGTACCTCGCGGAGGTGGAGATTCCGCGCACGGGGCCGCAGCCGTACAAGCTGGTGAAGGGCGGCAGCTTCTTCGAGGACCCGCGCGCGCGCAACGTCGTGTGGGACCGCCTCAACCGAAACGACGTGGGCCAGTTCAACTCGCTCGTCTATCCGGACGCGCAGGACCCGGCGAAGGGCCGGCTCACCGCGTGGTACGACGTGCGCGCCACGGCGCTGAACGACGCGCGCGATGTCTTCGTCTACACGCCCGCGTCGTACGACGGCCCGGAGTGCCCGTCGCTGCCGGTGATGTACGTGCACGACGGCAACGAGAGCATCACCCGCGAGTCCTTCGTGGACGCGGCGGACGCCCACTACAAGGCGCGGCCCCAGGACTCGGCGGTGCTCGTGTTCATCGCGCTGCCGAGCCAGGACGTGCGGCTGGGGCAGTACACCTTCCCGCCCGCGCTCGCGCCGGGCTGGCCCACGCCTCGGGGTGACGACTACCTGGCCTTCATCGTCAATGACTTGATGCCGCGCGTGGAGTCGGGCCTGCGCGTGAAGACGGGGCCCCAGGAGACGGGCATCTCCGGCGCGTCGCTGGGCGGGCTCATCTCCGTGTACGCGGGCTTCCGCGCGCCGGAGAAGTTCGGCTTCGTGGGCACGCAGTCCGGCACGCTGTTCTGGCCGCACGACGGCGAGGTGGACCGCAACGACGGCAACGCCATGGTGGTGCGCGCGAGCGCGGACCCGGTGGTGCCGGTGCGCTTCTACGTGGACCACGGCTCACCCTCGGCGGGCTGCACGCGCGACGGCGAGCAGGGCGCGGACGACTGTCAGTCCAACCTCCAGTTCGTCTCCGCGCTGCGCAACAAGGGCTACGGCGTGGTGCACGTGAACGAGGTGAGCGGCGCGCACGACTGGGCCTTCTGGAAGAAGCGCCAGCCGGGGCTGCTGTGCGCGTTCCGCAACACGGACGCGAAGGAGTGCGGCCTCTAGGCGCGCACTCCCTCGGCGACGCCGCTACAGCTTCGCGGCGATGGCCCGCGCCAGCCGGTGCGGGGCCTCGGCGTCCAGGGTGAGGAAGAGGGCGGGCTCGGTGACCTCCACCTCCTGCAGCCGGGTGACGCCTTCGTTGTCGGTGGCCACGTCCACGCGGGCGTAGAGCAGCGGGGCGCCCATGGCCTCGAGCACGCGCTCGGACAGCTTCAGCTCCTTGGCGTCGGGCGTGAAGAGGGTGGGTTCCGAGAAGCCGCGCGGCGCGGACTTCAGCGTGGGCGGGCGGCGCACCGCGTGGCTGAAGGCGCCGTCGAAGAAGATGTAGCTGCGCTCTCCCTCCGACTCGAAGGCCCGGAGGTAGGGCTGCACCATGAGCTCGCTGGTGGCGGAGAGTCGGGTGACGAGCGCGTTGCCGGCCGCGGCCTCGGCGCGCGGGATGATGTGCGTCTCCACGGCGCCGGCGGACACGGCGGGCTTGAGGACCAGCGTGTCCCAGCCCCGGGCGCGGGCGACGATTTCGAGGTCCAGGGTGCCCTCGCGCTCCACCCACGCGGTGGGCGTCACGGGGATGCCCTTCTCCTCCAGCTCGCGCAGGTAGAACTTGTGCGTGTTCCAGCGCAGCACGTCGGCGGGGTTGTGGAGCTTCGTGAGCCGGCCGACCTTCTGGGCCCAGGCGACGAAGGTGTCGCGGCGCAGGTGGCTGTCCCAGGTGCTGCGCACCACGGCGAGGCGCACGGTGTGGAAGTCCACCGTCGGGTCGTCCCAGACGACGGGCCGCGCATCCAGGCCCAGCGCGCGGAGCGCGGGGAGCAGGGGACGCTCGAACTCGGCGAGCTCGGGCATGTCTGAATAGGTGAGGACAGCGACATCCATGGTGAAGGGCTCCAGGTGGGGCGCCGAGGGGTGTGGGCGGTGGCCGGGCACGGACGCCTCGGACAGTCGAGGCGGACCGGGCGGCGCGCATCGACACGATACGTAGCGCGCGGTCGTCCGGGCAGCAGGAGTTTCGCGGGGGCGCGCACTGTGATGGTCCGCGGCGTGGGGAGGTGTGCTCCGGCTTCACCGCGGGAGCGCGGAGCGCGGCCCTGGGGCGCGTGCTCCCTCGGTGTGTCGTCAGCGCCTCACGCCGAGCGCGCCGATACGGGCACACGCGCGGGAGCCTCGGGCGAGGCCTGGGCCGCCTTCTCCTGCTGCTGCCGCTCCGACGCCTCGCGCAGGACGCTGGCGAGCAGCGCCTGTCCTCGCGGATACGGCGCGGCTTCTCCCTCCAGCGCGAGCAGCTGCTGCCGCAGGATGGCCCCGCTGGCCGTGCGCTGCTCGGGCCGCTTTTCGAGCAGCCCCATCACCGCCGCGTCCAGCGCGGGCGGCACCTCCGGGTTGAAGCGCGAGGGCGGGAGCACCTCCTGGTCCAGCGTGGCGCGCAAGAGCGCCTCCTGCGTGGAGCCCTGCAGCGCGCGCCGCCCCGTGAGCGCCTCGTGCAGCGTCAGGCCCAGCGCGAAGAGGTCCGCGCGCCCATCGAAGGGCCTGCCCGCGGCCTGCTCGGGCGCCATGTAGCCCAGCTTGCCGCGCACGCTGCCCGCGGCGGTGAGCTGCGAGCGCGCCGAGTCCCGCGCGATGCCGAAGTCCGACAGCTTCACGTCGCCGAAGCGCGACACCAGCACGTTGGGCGGGTTCAGGTCACGGTGCACCAGCCGCAGCGGCTGTCCATCCGTGCCCGTGCGGCGGTGCAGGTAGTCGAGCGCCGACGCCAGCTCCGCCCCCAGGAATGTCACCGCCGCGACCGGCAGCGGCCTGCGCGCAAGCCCCCGCATCAGCGTGCTCAGCGGCATCCCATCCACGAACTCCATGGCGAGGAAGTACGTGCCCCCGTGCCGCCCCAAATCGAAGACCTGCACGATGTTGGGGTGGTTGAGCGACGAGCACAGCTCCGCCTCCCGGCGGAACATTGCGACGAAGTCGTCGTCGTCCGCGAACGAGGGGAGGATGCGCTTGAGGGCCACCTGCTTCTGGAAGCCGCCCTCCGGGCAGTACGTGGCCCGGTACACCTCCGCCATGCCGCCCGCGCCCACGCGCTCGTGCAGCACGTACTTGCCCATGACCTCCTGCTCGCGCAGCGCGGACAGCGCCCCCCGCGTCAGCTGAAGGAAGTGCCGCGCCAGCGTGGCGGTGAAGACGCCCGCGGCCACGAAGAAGAAGGCCCGCGTGGCGATGAAGCGCGGCGTCAGCGTGATGAGCGCCGACTCCGGCAGCAGCGGCTGGACGAAGAGGAAGTAGATGCCCAGGTACTCGGCGGCCACCAGCAGGCCCGCGGCCAGCGCCAGCCGGGGGTTGCTGCGCAACGTCGCGAGCGTAATCAGCGTGGGCCAGATGACCAGCGTGGGCGCGGTGAGCGCGTAGATGGGCCCCTGGAAGCGCAGGTCGAACGCGAGCACCACCGCGGGGATGCTGACCTCGATGGCCACGTTGAGCCAGGGGATGGCCGGATGGAACGCGCCCGAGCGCAGCACGCGCCACAGCGCCGTGTAGTAGAGCGCCAGCACCGCCGACAGCCCCATCAGGGCCTGCGTCAGCCCCCAGCCCAGCGAGGGACCCAGCGCCGCCGCCACCACCACCGACGCGCCCGACAGGCCCGACATGAAGCGCGCCACGGACAGCTCACGGCCCTGCGCATCGCGTCGTAGGTGTCCGTCGAGGAAGCGGGAGACGGGGCTCGTCAGGGTGTGGGCGGTCATCGGCTTCTCAGTCTACAGAAAGGTGGGAAGCGGCTGCGGGGGGTGCACCCGAGCCCCTTGCATTTCGCCAGGGTGGATTGCCCCGGGGACGTCTGTCGCTGAAATGTTTCACAGGCTACTCTGCGCGGCGTTTCAAGTACGTGCCGTCCGCGCACCCAGGCGGGTGCCATCAGGAGACCCCCGAGATGCGAATGTCGCCTCGCTCGTTGTTGGCCGCGCTCAGCGCGGTGTTGCTGTTCCAGGTCGGGTGCTCGCGGGAGGACCCGAAGCCCTGTGAGGGGACGGGCTGCACCCAGGCCGCGGTCTGCGGCAACGGGGTCCAGGAGGAGGGGGAGGCGTGCGACGACGGCAACAAGGTGGGCGGCGACGGCTGTGAGGCGGACTGTACCTCCACGCCCACCCGGCCGCAGGCGGCCTGTGGCAACGGCCGGCTGGAGGGCACGGAGGTCTGTGACGACGGCAACCTGACGGGCCAGGATGGCTGTGAGGCGGACTGCTCGCTGACGCTCACGCGCTGCGCGGCGGCGGACGCTCCGCCCCTGGCGAGCGGCGCCACGTGCGAGGTCTCCAAGCCCGGCAACGGCGCGCGCCTGTTCACGGGCCTGGTGCTCAAGGACGACGAGACGCTGGTGGGCGGCCAGGTGCTGGTGGACGCCAGCGGCGTCATCACCTGCGCGTCGTGTGACTGCTCCGCGGAGGCGGGCGCCGCCGAGGCCACGCACGTGGCGTGCCCCACGGGCGTCATCTCCCCGGGCCTCATCAACACGCACGAGCACGTCACCAAGCAGAACGGTCCGTTCGCCATGACGGACGAGCGCTACGAGCACCGGCTGGACTGGGTCGTCGGCCTGGGCAACCACACGCGCATCGCCAACAGCACGCGCTCGGCGGTGGACGCGGTGAGCTACATCGAGCTGCGCCACCTGCTGGCGGGCACCACGTCCATCGCGGGCCTGGGCGGCGCCGCGGGCCTCTTGCGCAACGTGGACCAGCCGATCAGCCGTCTGGAGGGACTGGACCAGTGGAGCACCGCGTCCGTGGACTTCCCGCTGGGCAGCCGCGAGACGGACATCAAGACCAACACGTGTGACTACGTCAGCATGCCGCGCACCTCGGGCCTGCCGAACCACGGCACGTACCTGCCGCACCTGGCCGAGGGCATCGGCGAGGAGGCGCTCAACGAGTTCCGCTGCCTGTCGACGGGCATCAACGACGTCATCCAGCCGCGCACGTCCCTCATCAGCGCGGTGGGCGTGACGGCGAAGGAGATTGCGCTGATGGCGGAGCGGGGCACGGGCCTCATCTGGTCGCCGCGCTCCAACGTCGCGCTGTACGGCGACACGGCGATGGTGACGGCGTACAAGCGGCTGGGGGTGAACATCGCGCTGGGCACCGACTGGGTGCAGTCGGGCTCCATGAACCTGCTGCGCGAGCTGAAGTGCGCGGACACGCTCAACACCGTGCAGTTCGACCGGGCCTTCAGCGACGTGGACCTGTGGCGGATGGTGACCAGCCAGGCCGCGGAGGCGGTGGAGATGCAGGCCGGGGTGGGCCGCATCGCCCCGGGCAAGCTGGGCGACCTGGCCATCTACTCGCTGCGCACGCACGCCGCCTCTCCGCACCGCGCGGTCATCAGCGCGGAGGCCGCGGACGTGGTGCTGACGATGCGCGGCGGCAAGGCGCTCTACGGAGACCAGGCGCTGGTGGGCGCGCTCGTGTCCGGCGCGGAGCCGTGTGACGCGCTGGACGTGTGCGGCAGCGGCAAGACGGTGTGCGTGCAGTCGGAGCTGAAGAAGACGCTGGCCACGCTGGAGGCGGCGAACCCGGAGGCCTACAAGCTGTTCGCCTGCGGCGTGCCCGAGGGCGAGCCGGTGTGCGTGCCCCGCCGCATCTCCAACAACCCCAGCTTCCCCGCGTCGGTGAAGCGCTCGAACGTGTACTCCGGCGAGAGCCGCTCGGATGACCCGGACGGCGACGGCCTGAAGGGCAACGCCGACAACTGCCCGTTCGTCTTCAACCCCATCCGTCCGATGGACGGCGGCAAGCAGGCGGACTCGGACGGCGACGGCGTGGGCGACGCGTGCGACGTGTGCCCGCTGAACGCGAACACGACCACATGCACGACGTACACCGCGGGCGACGACGACCATGACGGCCACCCCACGTGGCAGGACAACTGCCCCTACGTGGCCAACCCGGACCAGGCGGACCAGGACGGCGACGGCAAGGGCGATGCGTGCGACGCGTGTGCCTCCGACCCGAACCCGGGCCACCTGGGCTGCTCGGCCGCCTCGGTCCACGAGCTGAAGACGCAGGACGGGGATGGGCGCTATCCGTGGGTGGGCAAGACGGTGACGTTCAACGACGTCGTCGTCACGGCGCTGGTGCGCGGCGCGCTGACGGAGATGGGCTTCTGGGTCCAGGTGCACCCGCTGCCGCCGGGGCTGGGCGTGGAGAACTCGGGCATCTACGTGTACGCGCCCAAGGACGACCTGGTGGTGGGGGACCGGCTGGACATCGTCACGGCGACGCTGACCATCTACCAGGGGCTGCCGGAGCTGGTGGACGTGAAGTACCGCAAGCGCGGCGCGGGCAGCGCGCTGCCGACGCCGGTGGCCGTCACCACGGCGGACGTGCGGACCGGTGGGCCTCGGGCGAAGGCGCTGGAGGGCGTGCTGGTGGACGTGTTCGACGTGACGGTCTCCAGCGGCGTCGACTCCTTCTCGCAGTTCCTCGTCAACGAGAGCGGGGACCCGGGGCAGGCGGGGTTGATGGTGGATGACTTCGCCTACAGCTACCGGGACCCGGCGGTGGGGACGAAGTACGGCGCGCTGCGCGGGGTGCTGACGTACATGTTCAGCGACTCGAAGGTGTTGCCGCGCAGCTCGGCGGACCTGATGCCGCCCATGCCGACGCTGGCGAGCTTCGGGCCGGGGGCGTACGTCCGCCTGGGCGGGACGGGCGCGGTGAGCACCTTCCCGCAGGTCCTCACGCTGACGCTGTCGGGCACGTACACGGAGGCCATCGACGTGGCCGTCACCTCCAGCAACAGCGCCGCGCTGCGCGTGGTCAACGACGTGGTGCGCGTGCCGCGCAACCAGAGCTCGGTGGAGGTGAAGGTGGAGGCCCTGGCGCCCGCGGAGAGCGTGGTGCTGACGGCCACGCTGCGCGGGGTGTCGCGGCAGGCCACGGTGCGCGTGCTGGGCCAGGACGAGCAGGCGCTGGTGGCGCGATTGTCGCCCGCGGAGGTGACGATGGTGCCGGGCGGCTCGGTGACGTACACGGTGTCGTTGGACCGGCCCGCGGCGGACAACGCGTCCGTGGCGCTGTTCGCGGTGCCGGAGACGGGGTTCGGCACCTTCACGCCGGCGGTCTCCGTGCCGGTGGCGAAGAACGCGCTGCAGACCACGTTCACCTTCACGCTCGACGAGACGGCGGCGGGGCCCTCGGGCACGGTGACGGCGGTGGTGGGGACCAGCCAGGCCAGCTCCACGGTGACGGTGGACCTGTCGTCGCCCAGGCTCGTGTCGCTGTCGCCGGCGGGGCCGGTGTCCGTGCGGTACGGCGAGACGCAGGAGTTCCGGGTGACGTTGTCCTCGGCGCCCGCGCAGGACCTGGCGGTGACGTTGGGGGCGGCGCCGGGGACGGGGGTGACGCGCTACGGCTCGGTGCCCGCCACGGTGACGGTGCCAGCGGGGAGCACGGAGGCCACGTTCCTGTTCACCGCGGACGTGGAGGGTGAGGGGACGGGCACGGTGACGGCGTCGCTGCTCGGCGTGAGCCGCGCGGCGACCGTCACGGTGACGCCGCCTCCGGCGAAGCTCGCCTCGCTGACGCCCTCGACGGCGACGGTGTTCTTCGGGGCGAAGCAGGGCTTCACGGTGACGTTGGACCGCGCGGCGCAGGCGGGTGGCGCCGTCGTCGCGGTGGCGCTGACGCCGGAGACGGGCCTGGGGACGCTGGAGTCCGCCACGGTGACGGTGGCGGAGGGGCAGCGGACCGCGCAGGCCCTCTTCACCGCGGGCACCGAGGCGGCGACGGGGACCTTGAGCGCGACGTACGCGGGGGTGACGCTGACGGCGCAGGTCTCCACGGCGGAGCGCCCCGAGCTGAATCACCTGTTGGTCAACGAGGTCGACTACGACCAGCGCAGCACGGACACGCGGGAGTTCGTGGAGCTCTTCAACCCGACGCCGGCCGCCGTCTCGCTGGATGGGTTGTTCCTGGTCTACGTGAACGGCGGCGTGGCGCAGCCGGCGAGCTACGCGAAGATCGACCTGAAGAGCGTGGGCACGCTGGGGCCTGGGGAGTACCTGGTCGTGGGACCGGAGGCGGTGATTGGCGTGCTTCGTGACCAGCCGGGCGTGAAGGTGCTGCTGTCGACGACGGCCATCCAGAATGGTGGCACGGCGAGCAGCCCCTCGGCGGACGCGGTGGCCCTCTACGACAGCCTCCAGGACGCGATTGTGGACTCGCTGTCGTACGAGGGCCCGGTGATGCAGGCCACCATCAGCGGTTCGCAGAAGCGGTTCGACCTGCAGGAGGGGCCGCGGAGCACCGTGGGTCTGGTGGACATCGACACGGTGGAGGGCTCGCTGTCGCGGATTCCGAACGGCTCGGACACGGACGACAACGTGGAGGACTTCCGGTTCACCACGCAGCTGACGCCGGGGGCGCCGAACGTGCTCGTCGCGCCCTGACATGAGTCGGGGTTGAGGTTCGGGCGGCTCCCGGTGTCTGGGGGCCGCCCGAGTCGTTGTTGGAGTCAGCCGTCCTTGCGCGCGAGGGCGCCGTTGGCCAGCAGGCCGTCGAGGGCGGCGGCCATCGGGTCGTAGTCGAGGGTGGTGCGGAAGAGGTTCTGGTACATGAGCGCGCCCATGTAGCCGCCGAAGATGCCCTGGGCGGCGACGTGGGGGTCGAAGTCCTGGCGGAACTCACCGGTCTTCTGGCCGTGGCGGAGGATGCCGCCGAGGATGTGGGAGTACAGGCCGAGCTTCTCGCGGATGGCCTCGGCGACGCGCTCGTTGGAGTCGGCGGCCTCGGCGGCGAGCATGCCGAAGAAGATGCCGCACTCGCGATGCTCCCCGAGGAACTCGTGGGTGCGGCGGGTGAAGGCGAGGAGCTGCTCGCGGGCGGAGAGGGAGCGGTAGTGGGCGAAGAGGGGCTCGAAGGCGATGACGTAGCGTTGGTGGAGCTCGTCGATGGCGGCGAGGAGCAGGTCTTCCTTCGCGGGGAAGTGCCAGTACAGGGCGCCGGGCGTCATGTGGATGGCGCGGGCGAGGTCGGCCATGGTGGTGGCGAGGAAGCCACGCTTGGCGAACAGGGTGATGGCGGCTTCGAGGATGTCCACGCGGGTTCGCGCGGAGCGTTCCTGCTTGAGCTCTCGTTTCGCTGGTTCCTTGCCCATGGCGGCGAAAACCATACCCCGAGGGTCTCGGGTCACCAGCGTCACCGTGTGGATTTCGGGCGGAACGCTAACGGGTGGGCAGCTCGTGGAAGGTGAGGCCGGACAGCTCCAGGCGCTGCACGGCGTGCATGAAGCGCTCGGTGACGACGCTCACGGTCGCGAAGTTGCCCACGCGGAACAGGTCCAGGTCCGGAGGCAGTGAGGCTGCGTCCAGGATGGGCTCATCCGGGAGGCGGAAGTACCGGTGGCCACACAGTTCGCACGGAGGGGGCACATCCGGAGGGATGCAGTCCGGGTGCAACTGGCCATGAGGCTCGAGCTGGAGCTCCAGCAGCTCCGGTGGGTTCTTCTTGCGGAAGCGCAGCTCGGTGGGGCCGCCGAGGAGGCCGCGGATTCCTTCGGCCTGGAGGCGCTCGAAGGCATCCTTGCGAACCACCCAAGGCAGATGGCCCAGGGACGTGAACGCGCCGAAATCTCCGGACGCGGTGCCCACGAGGGGGCCGAAGAGTGTGCCGGGAAGGAGCAGGGCGTTGGGTGGCGCGAGAGGTCGCACCAGCTCTCGGAGCCGTGCGAATTCGGCGAAGGGTTCGGGGCGGGCTCGCTCGAACTCGCGGCGCTCCGGCAGTTGGGACAGGTCTACGGCCGGGTACAGGAGCCCAGAAGTAGCCCAGGTGGTTTTGCAAGCGGGGCAATGGACGCCAGGAAGGCCCCACTTGTGACTCGCGTCGAAGCTCGCCGTGACGGTTGCCTTGTTCTCGCGCAGCCGAAAGTACCGGATCATGAGTGAGAGGCTCTCATGTCCCGGGACGCTGGTAGTAGGGTCGAATGGGCCCGCCCACCAGTTCGAAGCGGTGGATCAACTCACCCGCGAACCGGAAGATCTCCGTTGGAGGAGCGCCTGGGTTGTTTGCCATGAATTCGCGCCAGGCATCATTCCACGCCCCTCCTCGTGCGCCTCCATCATGGATGCGTCGATGGACATGGAGTGGAATGGGCATGGTGTAGTCGTGGATCTTCACCCCCTGTCGGTCGAACCACCTGGCGAGGTCCGATGACTGGGGAAAGATGTGGTGCTTCTCCCAACGTCCCTTCGGGAGCTGATGTGAGGGCGGGATGACCTGGGAGGGCGCGCCGTTCCAGTTGGGGAACGTCATCACCCAACCCTTGGGAAGTTGCTGCGCGCCTCCCCAGTTCCTCCTCGGTCCACTGCCCGGAGCCGCGGCGGCGGCAGGTGGCCGCGAGGGAGGAAACCGCGTCAGCTCGATGGCGCCGGGCGTGCTCTCGCAGGGATAGAACCCACAGGTGTCTCCCAGACACAGCAGGGTGACGCACTGGTCCTCGCTCGAGGCGTCGCACTCGGTCTCCGCCTCCTCCCAGGCCTGCTGTGCCACGGAGGGCGCGACGCTGGCGCAGCCCAGCCAGGAGACGGCGAACAGCGAAAGGCAGACGGCGGGTCGGGTTCGCATGGTCAGACAGACCTAGCATCCAGGTCTGTCATGACTTGTCAGGCCAGCAGCGTCACCTTCACGATTTCGGGCGGCGCGCCGACGCGCAGCGGTGGCCCCCAGAAGCCCGTTCCACGGCTGACATACAGGTGCTTGCCGTCCTCCTGGAAGTGTCCCGCGTCGTGCTCCCAGATGGCCGACACCGCGAGCGTGAAGGGGAAGAACTGTCCTCCATGCGTGTGCCCCGACAACTGCAATCCCATCCCCGCCTGCGCCGCCACCCGCCAGTTCGAGGGCTGATGCGCCAGCAACACCGCCGCCCGCTCCGGCTCGCGCCCCTTCACCGCCGCCTCCAAGTCATACCCTCGCACGCCCGTATGCCCGCCGGACCAGTCATCCACGCCCACCAGGTCGAACGACGCCCCCGCATCGCCAATCCTCACATGCCGATTGCGCAGCACCTGGATGTCCATTCCCTCCAGCGCCTGCGCCCACGCGTCCTGGTCCCAGTAGTACTCGTGGTTCCCCGTCACGAAGTACGTCCCGTGCCCCGCCCGGAGCTCCCGCAGCGCCGCCACCGCGGGCCCCAGTGATGCCACCTTCCCGTCCACCAGATCTCCGGTGATGGCCACCAGGTCCGGACGCAAGTCATTGCACCGGGCCACCAGCTCATCCATGAACCGCCGCTGGATGACCGGACCCACGTGGATGTCACTCAGGTGGACGATGGTGAACCCATCCAACGCCTTCGGCAGCCCCGGCAGCTTCACCGCCACCTCGTTCACCACCGGCGGATGGAACGCCCGCCACGCCCCGTAGCCCGTCAGCCCTCCCGACGCGAGCAACGCCCCGCCCGCCGTGGCCCGCGCCAGGAACCGCCGCCGCTCCACGTTCACCTCGGCGGGCGCCACCTCCACCTCCAGCCCGCTCCCCGCGCCCTCCACCACGGCCATCAACCCGCCCGCCACCACGCTCCCCGTGTCCGCCTTCGGCACGCGCGCACGCGTCAGCCGTCGACCCAGCGCCCGTGCACCGCCGATGCCCCACAGCGCGAGCAGCAGGTACAGCGCCGCGCCCATCCACATCCACACGCCCGTGGCCACCGCGAACAACGCGTCCATCGGCAGCAAGCGCGTCACGGACCAGGACAACACCAACAACGTGCCCAGCGCCGTCAGCACCCCCATCCCCACCCGCCGCCATCGCGCGTCCTCCAGCGTGTCCGCGAACAGGCGCCGATACAGGTAGATGTGGACGGCCACGGTGATGAGCCCCGTGAGCACCGCGAAGACGATGAAGCGCGCCGGTGAATCCATGTCCCCCAATACTCCCCCGAGCCCCACGCGCCGCAAGGCGCTCCTCCGTGAAGAAACGTGAATCACCCCGCGTGTGCGCCCATGGCCCGCCTGCCCGCCCGGGAGGCACCAGGGTCCCTCCTGACGCGGGCCGATGACGCGACGTCACGTGCACGCCCGGGCGAGCAAGCTCACGCTCCGTGCTTCTCATTCCCCAAGGACACGATGTATGGACGGCCGCTTCTCGCTGGAGGCTGAGTGATGCGGATGGACAACCTGAGGGTGGGCGCGGGTCTCCCACTGTTCCTGGTGCTGGGCCTGCTGCTCGCAACGGGATGTGACGGTACACCCTCTCCCGAGGCCCTCCCCGAAGCGCGGACCTCCCGCTCCCAGGCCCTGGAGGCCGCGTCGTCCCGGGTCGCCGCTGGTGGCCAGCACTCGCTCTACGTCACCCCGCTCGGCACCGTGTGGGCCTGGGGTGGCAACGCGTCCGGACAGCTCGGCTCCGGCAGCATGTCCTTCCAGCGCGTCCTCGCCCGACAGGTGCCGGGACTGAAGGACGTCCTCGCCGTCTCGGCCGGCAACCTCCACTCGCTCGCGCTGCGCTCGGACCGCACCGTGTGGTCCTGGGGCGGCAATACCTCCGGGCAGCTCGGCGATGGCACCCTCGTCGACCGCGCCACGCCCCGTCCGGTGCCCGGCCTCTCCGAGGTGGTGTCGGTGGCCACCGGCGAGTTCCACTCGCTCGCGCTGCGCTCGGACGGCACCGTGTGGGCGTGGGGCAGCAACTTCTACGGACAGCTCGGCCGGGGCCACACGCAGCAGGGCCCCTCGCCCGCGCAGGTGGTGGGCCTGACGGACGTGGTGGCGCTCGCGGCGGGCTTCGACTTCTCCCTGGCCGTGCGCTCGGACGGCACCGTGTGGGCGTGGGGCGCGAACGCCTCCGGTCAGCTCGGCGATGGCACCACCACCCAGCGCCTGTTGCCCAAGCAGGTGCTCTCGCTCGACGGCGTCACCTCCGTGGCCGCGGGCCTCTATCACGCGCTCGCGCTGCGCAAGGACGGCACGGTGTGGAGCTGGGGCAGCAATGGCTCCGGGCAGCTCGGCGACGGGTCGTGGGCGGACCGCTCCACGCCGATGCAGGTGCTCGACGTGAAGCACGTCCGGTCCGTGAGCGCGCAGGAGGCCGGCTCGCTGGTGCTGCTCCAGGACGGCACCGTGGCCGCGTGGGGCCGCAACACGCAGGGGCAGCTCGGCGACGGCACCACGAACGACAGCAACTTCCCGGTGAAGACGAAGGGGCTGGGCTCGGTGACGGAGCTGTCCGCGGGAACCCAGCACGCGCTGGTGCTGCGCGCCGACGGCACGCTGTGGACGTGGGGCGGCGGCGCCTCCGGTCAGCTCGGCCATGGTGGCGCGGAGCGCCTGCTGTCACCCGAGGTCGTCACGCGCCTGTCCGGTGTCACCGCCGCCGCGTCCGGCAGCTTCCACTCCCTGGCCACGCTGTCGGATGGCTCGGTGTGGAGCTGGGGCCGCAACGCCAACGGGCAGCTCGGCGACGGCACCACCACCGAGCGCATCGCGCCGGTCCGGGTGACGAACCTCACCGCCATGATCTCCGTCGCCGCGTCCGGGCATCACTCGCTCGCGCTGCGCTCGGACGGCACGGTGTGGAGCTGGGGGCGCAACGCCAACGGGCAGCTCGGCGACGGCTCCACGAGGGACCGCGCCATCCCCGCGCCCGTGGCGGGGCTCCAGGGGGTGACGTCGCTGGCCGCGGGGGGCGGGCATGTGCTGGCGCTGCGCGCGGACGGCACCGTCTGGGCGTGGGGCTACAACGGCGTGGGGCAACTCGGCGACGGCACGACGAAGGACCGCCTCACTCCGATACAGGTGCCCGGCCTGTCCGGCATGGTGGCCGTGGCCGCGGGCACGTACTTCTCGCTGGCGCTGCGCTCGGACGGCACCGTGTGGGCGTGGGGCGACGGCTTCGAGGGGCAGCTGGGGGATGGGACCGGAGCCCAGCGCGTCGCGCCGGTGCAGGTGGTGGGGCTGACGCGCGTGGTGAAGCTCGCGGCGGGTGGGGCGCATGGGCTGGCGGTCCGCGACGACGGCACCGTGTGGGCCTGGGGCGACAACGCGGACGGACAGCTCGGTGACGGCTCGTGGACGGACCGCTTCCGCCCGGTGCAGACGGCGGGGCTCACGGGCGTCGAGTCGGTGTCCGGCGGCCAGTATCACTCGATGGCGGTGATGAAGGATGGGACGCTTCGCTCCTGGGGCGCGAACACGTACGGCCAGCTCGGCGATGGAAGCATCGCGTCGCGCGTGGTGCCCGGTGGAGTGCCCGGTATGTCGCAGGTGAAGGTGCTCGGCGCCAACTACATGCACGTGCTCGCGGTGCGCCGCGACGGGCGGCTCCTGGCGTGGGGCTACAACCGCTTCGGCCAGCTCGGCCTCGGCGCGGTGGGGTGGAGCGCGCAGCCCGTCCTGGTGCTGGGGCTGGGACAGGGACGGCGGCTGTCGGCGGGCAGCTCGCACTCGATGCTGGTGCGCTCCGATGGTGGGGTGCTGGCGTGGGGACAGAACACGTCCGGACAGCTGGGTGATGGCACCACCACGCACCGCGCGGCGCCCATCGCCGTGCAGGGCTTGCCGTGCACGCGCTCGGTGGCGACAGGGGCGCGGCACTCGCTGGCGCTCGCGTGTGATGGCTCCGTGTGGGCGTGGGGCGCGAACGCGCGTGGACAGCTCGGTGAGGGCTCTCTCGAGCCGCGTGTCACGCCGGTCCCCGTCAGTGGCCTGCAGGGTGTGGTGGCCGTGGCCGCGGGCGGTGACGCGTCGATGGCGTTGCGCGCGGATGGCTCGCTGTGGACGTGGGGAGCCAACGAGCGCGGACAGCTGGGCGATGGCACCCATCTGGACCGCACCACACCCGCGCCGTTGAAGAGTCCGTCGAACATCGCCTCGATGGTGATGGGCGTCGGGCATGCGCTCGCGGTGGGCACGGACGGCGCGGTGTGGGCGTGGGGGACGAATGACAGCGGGCAGCTCGGCGATGGGAGCACGGTGTCCAGCGCCACGCCGATGCGGGTGAAGGGCCTGGAGGCGGCGACGGGTGTGAGCGCGGGGCTGTCCTACTCGCTGGCGGTGCTGAGTGACGGCACGGTGTGGGCGTGGGGCGCGAACACCAGCGGTCAGCTCGGCGACGGCACCAACGAGTCGCGCGGCACACCGAAGCCCGTACCGCTGCTCGCGGGCATCAAGGCGGTGGCCGCGGGCGCGCATCACGTGATGGCGCTGAGCCAGGACGGCTCGGTGTGGGGGTGGGGCGACAACGGCTACGGGCAGTTGGGGGACGGCACGCACTTCCTGCGCTTCAAGCCGGTGCCGGTGGTGGAGCTGTCCAACGTGGCGGAGGTCGTCGCCGGTGAGCAGCACACGCTGGCGCTGCTGGGCGACGAGAGCGTGCGCTCCTGGGGCAGCCACGAGTATGGCCAGCTGGGTGACGTGGAGTCCGGCCCGCGGACGATGCCCGTGGATGTGAAGCTGCCGACGTCGAAGGACTTCGCGCCCGTGGTCGCCGTGCGCGCCTGGCATCAGCATGCCGCGGCGGTGCTGGCCGACGGCTCCGTGCAGACGTGGGGCATCAACTCCCACGGGCAGCTCGGGGATGGCACCACGGAGAGCCGGTCCATGCCCACGACGGTGGAGGGCCTGACGAAGATGCGCGACGTCGCTCCGGGCGCGTGGCACACGCTGGCGCTGGCCGAGGACGGCACGGTGTGGGCGTGGGGCAACAACGTCTTCGGACAGCTCGGTGATGGGACCACGACGAACCGCACGCGGCCGGTGCAGGTGCTCGGCCTCCTGAATGTCGTGGCCATCGCCGCGGGCAGCTACCACTCGCTCGCGGTGGACGCGGACGGCGCCGTGTGGAGCTGGGGCTACAACGTCTTCGGACAGCTCGGCGACGGCACGGCCGAGGCGCGCGCGTTGCCCACGCGCATGGTGGACATCGACGGCGCGGTGGCCGTGTCGGGCGGAGACCATCACTCGCTGGTGCTGCGCGGCGACGGGACGCTCTGGGCCTGCGGCCACAATGCCTACGGGCAGCTCGGCGAGGGGACGTCCACCAACCGGATGACCCCCATGAAGGTGATGGACCTGGAGGGCGTGAGCGCCGTGCAGGCGGGGGGCTACCACTCGCTGGCGCTGCGCTCCGACGGGACGGTGTGGTCCTGGGGCGACAACAGCCACGGTCAGCTGGGCGATGGGAGCCTGTCGACGCGCATCTACCCGGAGCCCGTCCCGGGCCTCTCGGCGGTGAAGCGCCTGGGCGCGGGCGCCTACCACTCCTTCGCCGTGGGCGACGAGGTGTGGACGTGGGGACGCAACTCGCACGGGCAGCTGGGCACGGACGACTGCGACAACCGGCTGGAGGCGACGCCGGTGAAGGGGCTCGCCGGCGCGAGGATGGTGTCGGGCGGCGGCGAGTTCTCCGTGGCCCTCGACATGGAGGGACAGGCGCGCAGCTGGGGCACGAACTTCCACGGCACGCTGGGCGTGGGGCTCCCTGGTCAGCGGGCCGTGCCGGGCGTCGTGTCCCTGCCCTGAGTCGAGCCCTCGTCGTCCGGAGCGGGTGTGGACCCACCGCTCCGGGCGCCGTGCCCGAAGCTCAGAACCGCAGCCCGGGGCCCAGCCGCTTGATGAGCGGAGCCAGTTCGTCCGGGTCCAGGCCGATGTCGAGCAGCTCCAGGCGACGCAGCGACGGCAGGGACTTGGGCGAGCGGAACGCCAGCGCGCCCTCCTCGGTGACCTCGTTGCGCGACAGCTCCAGTCGCTCCAGGCGGGGCAGTCCCTTGCTCTTCGAGAGCGCCACCGCCGCTTCATCGCTCAAGTCATTGCGGTTGAGCGCCAGCCACTGGAGCGTGTCCAGGCCCTTGGCGCGGGCGAGCGTCGCCACGCCGTCGTCGGACAGGCCGCTCCCGGACAGGTACAGCCGCTCCCAGGGGACGGTCGCCTTCGCGAGCACCGCGGCGCCCTCGTCTGACAGCGCGCTGCTGGAGAAGCTCACCGAGCGCAGCGTTGGCAGCACCGGCTGCTCCGTGAGCGCGCGCAGGGACGCGTCCGTGGCGCCCGCGAGCACCAGTCCCGACAGTCGCTCCGTGCGAGGCGCGGACACCAGGGCCCGGACCGCGGCGTCGACCCCCGAGCCCTTCAGCCGCAGCCAGCGCACCTGGGAGAACCAGGGCTGCTCGGCAGAGAGCCCCAGACCCACACCGTCCCGGACCGCCACGCACAGTCGCGACACCGGCTCCCGCGCGAACAGCTCGTGCCCGTGCAGGGCCAGCTTGTCCTCGGCGAGGTCCAGCTCCTCGATGAATCCCCGGTGGTAGGTGGGCTCGTGCACGCGCGCGTCGCGCAGGGGCTTGAGCCAGGCCGCGCCATGCTCGTCGAGCAGCGCGCGCTGACGCAGCTGGAGCGACCTGCGTCGGGCCGGGTCCATGCGTCCGGGCAGCGCGAGCTGCACGCGGATGAACTCGGCGCGCGCGGGGTCCAGCGCTTGAAGCGCGTCCGCGCAGGCGAGCCTCGCCGCGTCGTCGTCGGGCGCCCGCACCACCTTCGAGAGCAGCGTGTCGAAGTCGCTCATCGCCCCAGCAGCTCCTTCACCTCGGCCTGCCAGCGTGCGCCCAGCTCCGGGTGCACCATGCGCACGTAGGCGGCATAGCCCTCCAGATACGCCGGGAAGTCCGGACGGCCGCGCGCCTGCGAGTCCACGCCGTGCTTGCGGCAGTTGGCGAGGATGGCCTTGAAGCGGCGGCGCTCCTCGCGCGGAATGGCCACGCGTTGGTTGACGGTGAGCCCCGTCACCCGCTGGCGCCCCGCTTGTCGCATGACACGGCGCTTGGGGGCGTTCTCCGTGAAGCCCTCCTGCTGGAGGATGGCGTTCACCCACCAGAAGAAGCGGCCCAGCTTCTCCGGCGGCTTCGCGAAGGAGAAGGACAGGTCGTCCGCGTAGCGCGTGTACGCGGCGCCGGCCTTCGTCGCCAGCGCTTGCAGGCGCGCGTCCATGCGGCGACAGACGAGGTTGGCGATGGCGGGCGAGGTCGGCGCGCCCTGCGGCAGCACGCCCGGCCACACCACGGTGCCGTCCGGCAGCCGGGGGCGCCAGGTGGTGAGCCCCGCGAGCGTGGAGGCCACCTCGTCGTTGTAACCGTACGCCTCGAAGAGGCCCTTCACGCGCCGGTAGTGCACGGTGGGGAAGAAGTCCTCCAGGTCCACGCGCACCACCACGTTCGCGCCCACGTGGGCGTTCGCATTCGTCACCGTGGAGCGGCCCGGCACGAAGCCGTGCACGGCGTCATGCGTGGGCAGGTGCGCGAGCAGCCCCTCGAGCAGGGCACGCTGCGCGGACTTGAGCTTCTCGCGGGGCGCGCAGATGCGGCGCACGCCACCGGAGCGCTTGGGGGCCTCGAACTCCACGTAGCCGGAGCCAGGGCCGGAGCCGGGGCGCATCAGCGCCTCCAGCTCCGACTCCTCCACGCCCACGAGGCGCGCCACGTCCTGTCGGCTCTCGAGCTTCGGCAGGGTGGGGAGGTCGGGCTTCTGCTTCACCTTGCCGCGCGAGTGGGGATACAGGCCGTAGAACCAGCCGGTGGGATTCCAGCCGCCCAGGGCCATGGGACGGGGACGTCGCGGCGGCGCGATGCGCGTGTCGGGCAGGGACACGTCCGCGAGGCCCAGCTTGCGCACGGCGGCGCGCGCGGCGGTGGCCACGCGGGTGTCTGCGTCCTTCACGCGGCGACGCAGGTGCCCGGCGGCGATGAGGCGCGGGAAGAGCAGGGGGATGAGGCGCACGGCCTCCAGGCGCTCGCGCGGGTCCTGGCTGTTGAGGCGACGGGAGACGGCCTGGCTCCAGTGGCGGCTGACGTAGAAGCGGGCGACCTCGTACTCGGCGAGACCCTGGTGGCGCTCGAGCAGGCCGGTGATGCGGCTGAAGTTCCCCTCGGGGTCCTCCATCAGCGGCTTGAGCTCGAGGAGGAGTGAGACCAGGTCCATTCACGTGCTCCGGGACCACCGATGAGACTGCGCGCTCCTGGGGACGCCGCCACCTGCACGGCAGAGGCGGACGAGGTCGGGGAAGCCCGCCAGGCGGACCTCGTACCGCGTCGTCCTTCAATGGGTGTCATGGGCAGCCGCGACGTGACATCGCGGACGGAAGGCTGGCTGCACGCGACCCCAGGAGCGGAGCGAAGCTGACCACATCCTTCACGATGAAGGAAGGTCGTCCAGCTCGGCCGGGCCTTCTTCGTCCATCAGGGCGAGCAGCGCTTCGCGAGGGCCTCCGGGAGCCCGGCGCACCAGGGAATCGAGGAGTCGTCCCTGGGCGCGCACGCGCTCACCGTGGGCGCGCATGGCCCCCAGCGCGTCGGGTTCCATGGCCGGGCGGGACAGCACGTCGAGGTTGTGGAGCAGCTCGCGTCGGTTGCGCGGCGCGGTGAGGCTCGCGCTGACGCCCGGCTGGGAGAGGGAGTAGCGGTAGCAGTCCACCGCGGTCGGGAGGGGCGTGTCCTGGGGCCCGCCGGGGACGGGCTTGAGCAGCCGGCCGTAGCAGGTGGTGGTGAAGGTGAGGACACCGGTGCCACGACGTCGGGCCTCGGGGAGGAAGGCGGCCTCTGCGCCCGGGTGCGCGGCGCTGTGGCGGGTCATCACCACGGGCCAGTCGCGTCGGTCGAGGGCGTCTCGCGCGAGGTCTCTCAGGTGCGTGGAGAAGCCGAAGGCGCGCAGCTTGCCCTCAGCGCGGAGCTGCTCCAGCACGGCGTGGTTCTCGTCGGAGAGGCGCTCGGGTGCGCGGACCCAGAAGAGCAGGAAGACATCGAGCCAGGTGGTGCGCAGACGGCGCAGCGCGGACTCCACGTCACGACGGATGGCGGCGGCGCCCGAGTGGTAGGTGCCCGCGATGATGACGGACTGCTCGCGCGTGTTCCGGCCTCCGCGGAGGAACTGCGTCAGCGCGGCGTAGCGGGGCTCCCAGAAGAACGTGTCGATGCCGGCGTCGCGGGCCTCGAAGAAGGGCTCGCGCGTGGTGAGGTGCGCGCCGGAGAGGACGAGGGGAGAGACCGTCAGGCCCGTGCGGCCGAGAGGACGTGCGCTGGCGCGTGGGATGAAAGGGCGGGGCGCGGGGCGCTCCCGGGGTCGCGAGGAGGTGGTGGGACGCTGACGCGCCAGCTCGGGTTCGTCGGCGAAGAGAGGCTCGGGGAAGGTGAGCGCGAGGGCTCGCAGGTGGGGGGCGACGCGAGGGGACTCGGTGGTGCCGCCGAGGGATTCACGGAGTCGGGCGAAGGCGTCGTCATCCGCGCGGCGCAGACGCCACGTCCATGCGGCGATGCGCAGGTCCACGGTGTCGTCGGTGGCGGGCTGGCGGAGGAGCGCGTCGAGGCGGGCATCGAGCGTCTCACAGGACTCCAGGGGCGAGGCCGCCGCCGTGCGGACCATGAGCTCGGTGTCGCGTGACAGGCGCAGGAGCGCGCGCAGCTCCGTGTCTCCGCCCTCGGGCGAGAGGTGCTCCGCGGCGCGGGCACGTATCCACGGGTCCGGTGAGCCGCAGCAGGCGAGGGCCACGACGGTATCGAGAGCGGGGGCTTCAGCGCTCTCAGGCGAGAGCCGCTCGGCGTGGCGGGATTGCATCCACGCGCCAGGCGGGCCACTGCGTGTGAGCGCCTCGGGCGCTGAGGTCTCATCGCTCTCAGCGGGGTGAGTCCGCATCGCTGGAGCAGGCGGGCCATTGCGTGTGAGCGCCTCGGGCGCTGAAGTCTCATTTCTCGCAGCGGGGTGAGTCCGCATCGCTGGAGCAGGCGGACCGCTGCGTGTGAGCGCCTCTGGCGCAAGGGCCTCATCGCTCTCGGTGGAGAGCGGCTCCCTGGAGTGGGCTCTCTTCCTTGGCGCACGCGAACCGTTGCGTGCGAACTCTTCGGTGGACTGGGGCGCTGGGGCGTCGTTGTCCTCGGACGAGGGATGGCACGTGGCTCGGGTGCGCATCCCAGCGCCGGGTGAGTCGCCGCGTGAGAGAATCTCGGTTGCGGGGCCTTCGTCAGCGAGCTCACGTGCGTGTGTGAGCATCCACTCCAGCGCCTGGCGTCGCACGGTGGCGTCCGCGTCGTGCAGGCAGACGTGTGCGGCGTCGTCCACGTCCAGCACGGCGGCTCGCAGCCACGGGTCTTCGTGGGCACGGGCTTGCTGTCGCTCCGCGTCGCTGAGTCCACCCAGCGCGGACAATGCGGCCAGGGCCGTCGCGCTCGTCGCGGAGTCCTCGTCCCATGCGAACTGTCGGAGCACGTCGAGGTCCTGCTGATGTGCCGCGGCGGAGGTGACAGCCCTGCGCTCTCTCGCCGTCCGTGCCTTGGGCGCGAAGGCCATCAGCGCCTCGACGAAGTCGTCGAACGCGGCGCGGGCCTTGGGCCGTTGCTCCCACGCCGCGATGACCTCCTCGCGCACCGTCTCGTCCCCGTCGCCGAGTGCATTCAACACGTCGCGACGATGCGTCGGAGCATGCACGAGCGCACCGAGCGCCGCGCGGCGGTACGCGGCGTCCGGATGCGCCATCCAGGCACGGAGCTGGGACACGGAGTCCTGGAGACCGTGCTTCACCGCGATGCGCCCGGCCCACGCCAACGCGCCGGGCCTGGGCTTCGGAAGGGACTCGAGGACCCGCTTCGCGAGCGCGACCTCATCCACGGGTGGCCGGTCGAGCAGCGCCTGCGCCTCATCGCGCGCATGCGGGACACGCGGCTCGTCCAGCCAGCGCATCGCGAGACGGATGGCCTCGACGTCCTTGCGCTCCCGCAGTCGCCGACGCGCGAGCGCACGCAGCGGCTCGTGTGGATCTCCCAGCCACTCCACCAGCTCACGCGCGGAGACGGACTCGGCGGAGCGTGCCTCCAGCCGCGCGGTGGTCACCGCCGGGTCCTCGCTGGAGAGAGGCTCGGCTCCGGGCACCACCGCGAGAGCCGCGAGCGGCGCGGGGAGCGGGACGTCGTCCCGAGCACCGGTGTTCCACTCGGACTCCAGCCACGCCACCGCCGCGCGCACGGGGCCTTGGGTGTGTCTCGTCGCGGCCTGTCGGACCTCTTGCCGCAGGGCTTCGTCCTCCGCGCCCAGCCACGCCAGGGCCTGCACCGACGCGTGGCGCACGCGCCAGAACGGGTCCTCCAGCGCCGACAGCAACACCTCCACGGCGTCCGCCCCAGCGACGGAGGCAGAGGCGCGCACCGCGGCCCGCCGCACCCACCACACGGGCTCCTGCCGCACGGCCCGTGTCGCGGGCGCGAGCAGCTCCTTCGCCCCCAGTCGCGCGAGCGCGCGCCACGCCCTGTCCCGCACCATCGGCATGGCGTCTCCGAGTGACTCCACGAGCGCGGGCGCGAAGCGTCCGTCCCGCGCGTCCCCCAGTCGCCGCGCGGCGATGGCGCGCACCTGCGCGTCCTCGTCCGTGAGCAGCGCCTGCCTCAGCGCGTAGCGCCCGTCGAGCCGCGAGCCGTCGACGGTGCCCGCCGCCTCGCGCCGCACCGTGACGTCCTCGTCGAGCAACCGCACGGTGGCCAGGTCCCAGTCGAGCATCGCCCGCGGACTCTATGCGCCCTGGTACACTGCGGACATGCCCGACATGCTGGCCATCATCAGCAAGGCGATTTTCGAGAAGGAGGCCGTCGGTCTGTCTCCCGGCAAGGTGCTCCCCACGGACCGCTATCGCAGTCAGAGCAAGCACCTGGCGCCGCTCGAGAATGGCGGTCGCCTCTTCCTCGTCACCGTGCGTCCCCCGGACGAGGCCCTGTGGCTCGTCGCCGTGCTCGAAGGGCTGTCCCTGGATGACGACGGCTGGGTGGGCCGCAAGAACCGCGTGCCCATCACCGACGTCACCACCGCCATCCCCAAGCTGCGCTTCGAGTCCGGCAAGGGAATCCAGGCCGCGAAGGGCGCGCTGGGCATGTCGCTCCAGACGCCGCGCACGCTCACCGCCGGGGACGTGGAGCTGCTCCTCTCCAGCGCGGGCGCAGGCCCCCTCAATCTCACCGCGCACCAGGAGGGCTCGGCCCTGCCGTGCCTGTGCAAGCAGTGCCTGCCCGCGAGCCAGGAGCACGCGCAGGCCCAGGGCATGCGCTTCGTCCGCGCCCAGGTCGAGACGGGCGGCAGGCTGCTCTACTACTGGCTGCCCGAGGAGCTCACGAAGCAGGCGCGCGCGGTGTCCAACGCGGTTCGCGGCGCGCTCGTCGGACGGCTCGGGGCCTGAGTCGGGGCTGGCGCTTCGTCCGCGCCCAGCGCTGATTCTCGAGGAGCGCCGCGGTCCGCCGGGCATGCCCCGCCGCTCGGCGTGCGCTCATCGCCACCGTCGCGGCTCGGAGGGGCGATGGCCCCTCGCCCGTGGGACTACGGCTTCGCGTCCGGAGCGGACAGCTCGGAGCCGATCTGCCGCCACTCCTGCGCGTAGGCGCCGCGGGTGAACGAGCGCAGGTCGTCGCTCGTCACCGTGCCCCGCGCCATCGCGGTGTCGAGCGCGCGGACGACGGCGGCCCGGTGCGGCTGCTCGACGTACGGGTTGCCCTCGCGGAACACCTCGCCGAAGAGCGACTCCAGCCGGCCATCCTGCTTCAGCCGCTCGACGATGCGGGCCTGCGAGGCGGGCTCGTCCGCGTGCGCGTGCAGCATCGCGGAGGCCATGCCGCCCTGCGCGTCCGCGTCGGAGAACTCCGAGAGCAGCTCCAGCTCCGCGTCCGCACCGGCGATGGCCGAGGCCTCGGAGGAGGCGGGCGTCAGCGGCCCCCCCCCCAGCGCCACCGCCGGCGTGGCGCGAGGCGTCGGACGGCGGTCCGGCTCGAAGTCGCTGCGCCCCTGGAACGGACTCACCGCGCGAGTTGCCTGGGCGTCCTTCTTTCCGGGGTTCTGCTGCGCGCCCTTGTTGGCGGCGGAATCCGCCCGCTCCGTGCTGGAGCGCTCCGGCACGGAGCTCTTCGGCGACGACGAACGGTTTCCACCATCAATGCGCGACATGCGTGCGCTCCAGGAAGACTGCGAGCCGGTGCTGACATGGCTCCGGGAAGTCTCAGGGAAGTTATCGGACGCCCCCGGCGCCAGTTGCGTCCAGCCCGAAGGTGGATCCTCCGTCGACTGTGCGCGAGTCGAATGACCACCGGTAGACAATCCAATTCGTTCAGCAACTACCGGCGTTTGGCGGCGGGGGTGGGAGGGAACAGGCACTCCAGCCCACGCACCACGTCATCCCGCCAGGCCGTGTAGTTGTGACCTCCGCTGTACTCCCGGTCCTCCACCCGGTGGCCGCTGGCCCTCAGCAGGGGGGTGATGCGCTGGTTTCCCTCCAGCAGCCCCTCGAACCGGCCGCAGCTCATCCACACCTCCAACGGGCGGCGGGGCACCTGCCGCGCCAGGTCGAAGACGACGAACTCGTGGTTTTCCACCACGAAGGCGCCCGACTGGGACAGCACCCGCCCGAAGGTCTCCGGCGCGCGCAGGCCGATGAAGAGCGACATCAGTCCGCCCAGGGACGAGCCCAGCACCCCATGGGCGCCCGGGTGGTGGCGCTCGTCCACCAGGGACAGGTGCTCGCGGGCCAGGGGCAGCACCTTCCACACCAACAGGCCCACCGTGTACTCGCTGCACGTGTACTCCACGTCGCGCATGGGGCCGCCGTGGGAGACGAGCGCGAGGGCGACGGGGCTCATGCGGCCATCGGCGATGAGCGTGTCCACCAGCTCCGGCAGCCGCACGCGGCGCAGGTACTCCTCGCCGTCGAGCACCACCACCAGCGGCACGGGCCCCTTCGTCGGCGGGGCATACAGGTGCACGGTGCGCTGGCCCGTCAGGCCCGTGTCGGACATGTCCACGCGGTGCCGGGTGACGCGGCCTCGGGGAAGACCTCGGGGCCTGCGCGAGGGGAGGGCGGGCCCGCCGTCGGGCATGTAGAAGACGTGGTTGCTCTCACCGAAGCTGTTGTCACAGACGCGCGCGTTGAAGTCGTCCCGCACCCGACGGCCCTTCGCGTCGAACAGCGCGTACTCCACATAGGCGTCCCGGGGCAGCGCCAGCGAGCGCGTCCAGAGGCCAGGGCCCGCGCGCTCCAGCGGCAGCGGCTCGCCCTTCCAGTCCTGGAAGTCCCCCTGGACGAAGACGGGCCCGCGCCCGCGCCACACGAAGGTGGCGGTGTCGCCGATGATGACGGGTGTCCCTTCCGCTCGCGCTCGCGCTTCCAGCTCCCTGGCATCCATCCCGCGTCGCTCCTAGGCAGTTCCCGCCGCTGTTTCTAGCCCGAGTCACCCACGCGAGCGCCCGGGCTTCGTCGCTCAGCCGAGCAGCTGCTTCAGCGCGCCTTCCAGCTCCGGGAAGCCGAACGCGAAGCCCGCCGCCCGGGCTCGCGCGGGCAACACCCGCTGGCCCTCGAGCACCACCTTGGACATCTCCCCCAGCGCCGCCTTCACCATGAAGGCCGGGACATGCATCACGCTGGGGCGCCCCAGCGCGTGGCCCAGCGCGTGAGCGAAGGCCGTGTTCGTCACCGGCTCCGGCGCGGTGGCGTTCACCGGCCCCTCCAGCTCCGGGTGCGCCAGCGCGAACTGGAGGAGCGCCCGCGCGTCGTCCAGGTGAATCCAGCTCACGTACTGCTTGCCGCTGCCCACCGGCCCTCCGGCGCCCAAGCGGAACGGCGGCAGCATCTTGTGCAGCGCGCCGCCGTCCGGATGCAGCACCATGCCCATGCGCACCACCGCCGTGGGAATCCCCGCCTCCTCGCGCGCCCGGAGCGCCTGGGCCTCCCACGCCACGCACACCCGCGCGAGGAAGTCGTCGCCGGGGGCGCTGTCCTCCGTCAGGGCCTGCGCCTCGCGAGCGCCGCCGTAGTAGCCGATGGCTGACGTGGACACGAAGCGCTTCACCGTGCCCGCGGCCTTCATCGCGTCCACCAGCACCCGCGTGCCCTGCACCCGGCTGTCGTGGATGCGCTGCTTCGCGTCCTTCGTCCACCGCTGCGCCACCGGCTCGCCCGCCAGGTGCACCACCGCGTCCACGCCCGCGAGCGCCTCGGGCGCCATCGCCGTCCGCCCGTCGAACACCGCCCCCGTCACCCCCGCGGGCAGCCGCTCCAGCGCCCGGGCCACGTCCCGCGTGAGCACCTGGACCTGATGGCCATGACTCAACAAACCCTGGACAAGTCCCGGGCCCAGGAACCCCGTGGCCCCCGTCACCGCCACCTTCATGGGGTGGCTCCCGGGGCGGCCGGCGCGGCCACCGGCGTCGTCAGGTCCACCCCCACCAGCTTGCTGAGCGACTCGAAGAAGGCCGTCTGCTCCTCCGGCTTCATCTTCCCCGAGTGTCGGTAGACCAACACTCCCTGTGCATCCAGCAGCAGCACGTTGGAGGTCTTCAGCGGCAGCATCCACGGCGCCTCGCCCATGGCTCCTTTCAGGTCCACCAGGATGGGCACGCCCACCTTCTTCTCCTCGTCCCGGACGTAGGAGAGGGCAATCTGCCGAGCGGGAAAGAAGTCGAACTTCATGAGGTTGGCCACCGCCACCACCGTGGCCGCCCCCAACAGGTTGCGCTCCTTGCCCCGCGCGAAGAGCTCCTCCTTCAGCCCCGCGTTGAGCTTCGTGGAGTCCTTGTCCTCATAGAAGAGAATTACCGGTTTTCCACGCCAGCGAGAGAGACGCACCTCTTCTCCGCTCGAGGTTCGTAACGTCGCGTCCTGCGGACCGTCCGGAAGGTTGGACGCGAGGGCTCCCTGGGAAAGCAGGGCGGCCGCCAGTGTGCCGGTGATCCACGTCTTCATGAGGTGACCCCTGGTGGACAAGGTTGATACAAACCATGGACATAGCCTTGACAAGGCCTGGACGCAAACGTTACCTCTCAGCAGCAGCCGCCTGAATCCGGAGGATCAACCGATGGCCCTTCCCCGTCCCGCTGTACAGCCGATGTCGGGCGAGCTTCCCCTGGAGCAGGCCTGGCTGAAGCTCGTGCAGGCACAGGTGGAGACGTCGTTGGGCGAGCTGTTCGACCTGCCGGACGAGGCCCGCCTGGACGCGCGCTGGACGTGGGCCATGGCGCAGGCGCGCACGTACGCCCTCAGGCCGGCCAAGCGGGTGCGGCCGGCGCTGGTGATGGCGGGGCACTGTCTGGCGAAGGGCACGCCGGTGGTGCCGGGCGAGCTGTGGCGCTTCGCGGCGGGGCTGGAGCTGCTGCACACCTTCCTGCTCATCCATGATGACGTGGCGGACCGGGCGCACCTGCGGCGGGGCGGCGCGGCGCTGCACCACCTCCTGGCGCCGGGGCGCGGCGGCGAGGACCTGGCGGTGGTGGTGGGCGACCACCTCTTCGCGCGCTCGCTGGAGGCCATGCTGGAGTCGGGCCTGCCGGGCGTGGCGAGGGTGGTGCGCTACTACCTGTCGGTGTGCCGTCACACGGCGGCGGGCCAGTACCTGGACCTGGCGCTGGGCGGCGCGCCGCTGTCGCAGGTGTCGCTGTTCCAGACGCTGCGCGTGGCCTACCTCAAGACGGCGCGCTACGGCTTCTGCGCGCCGCTCGTCTGCGGCGCCATGCTGGGCGGCGCCAGCCCCGAGCTGGTGGCGGGGCTCGAGCGCGTGGGCCGTCAGGTGGGCCTGGCCTACCAGCTGAAGGACGACCTCATCGGGCTCTTCGGTGACTCGAGCGTCGCGGGCAAGGCGGCGGACGGTGACTTCATGCAGGGCAAGCGCACCTTCCCGGTGCTGGCGGCCTATGTGCGCGCCCCGCCGAGGGCCCGCGAGGAGTTGGAGCTGCTCTGGTCGCTGCCCGAGTCGCTCAAGGACGCGCGCGCCCTGGCGCGTGCCCGGACGCTGGTGGAGGAGTACGGCGGCCGTGAGGCGTGCGAGCGGTTGGTGACGCGCGGCTCCCACGCGGCCCGGCGCGCCTTGCACTCGCTGCCCAACCCCAACGGGGCCCGGGACCTGTTGGACGCGCTCATCGCGCGGCTGGCCCATCGCATCGCCTGAGGACCTCATGAGCTCGCGAATCCAGGGCAGACGCGTGGTGGTGGTGGGCGCCGGAGTCGGAGGCCTGGCCGCGGCGGCGCGGCTGGCGCACCAGGGCTTCGACGTGCGCGTCGTCGAGAAGACGGTGGGGCCGGGAGGTCGCTGCAACCGGCTGCGGGTGGAGGGGTTCACCTGGGACATCGGTCCCACCATCGTGCTGATGCCGGAGGTGTTCGAGGAGACCTTCCGCGCGCTCGGTCGGCGAATCGAGGACTACCTGACGCTGCTCAAGTGCGAGCCCAACTACCGGGTGCACTTCCGCGACGGCTCGGACGTCACCTTCACCTCCGAGCTGTGCGCCATGGGGCGCGAGCTGGAGCGGGTGGAGCCGGGCAGCTACGCGCGCTACCTCGCCTTCCTCGCCCAGGGGCGTGTCCAGTACCGCACGAGCCTGGACCACCTGGTGGGCCGCAACTACGAGGGCATCACCGACTACCTGTCCCCGCGCGTGCTCGCCCGCATCCTCCAGGTGCGCGCGCATCGGCGCATGTACCCGGACGTCAGCCGCTACTTCAAGGACGACCGGCTGCGCGCGGCGATGACCTTCCAGACCATGTACCTGGGCGTGTCTCCCTTCGAGTCGCCCGCGGTGTATGGACTGCTGCCCTTCACCGAGCTGGGCGTGGGCATCTGGTTCCCCAAGGGGGGCCTGTATGCGATTCCGCAGGCGCTGGAGAAGCTGGCGCTCGAGGAGGGCGTGCGCTTCCACTACGGCACCCCCGTGGAGCGCATCCTCACGGAGGGCGGCCGCACCACCGGCGTGAGGCTGGAGGGTGGCGAGGTGCTGGAGGCGGACGCGGTGCTGTGCAACGCGGACCTGCCCTACGCGTACGAGAAGCTGCTGGACCCGGAGGCCACCACGCTCAAGCGCCGCGAGTCGCTGCGCTACACGTCCAGTGGCTACATGCTCTACCTGGGGATGCGCCGGAAGTACCCGGAGCTGGGGCACCACAACGTGGTCTTCGGCCACGACTACAAGGGCTCGTTCGACGACATCTTCCAGCGCTTCCGCGTGCCGGACGACCCGAGCTTCTACGTCAACGCGCCCACGCGCACGGATTCGTCGCTCGCGCCCGAGGGCAAGGACTCGCTCTATGTCCTGGTGCCCGTGCCGCACCAGCACCCGTCGCTCGACTGGAAGGTGGAGGGCCCCAAGGTGCGCGCCAAGGTGTTCGCGCGCCTGGCCGAGCTGGGCCATCCGGACCTGGAGTCGGACATCGAGGTGGAGCGTGTCTTCACTCCCGACGACTGGGCGGGCACGTTCAACCTGGCCAAGGGCAGCGCGTTCGGACTGGCGCAGAACTTCCTGCAGATTGGTCCGTTCCGGCCGTCCAACCAGGACGCGCGGGTGAAGAACCTCTTCTTCGTCGGTGCGTCCACGCAGCCGGGCACGGGGCTGCCCACGGTGCTCATCTCCGCGCGGCTCGTCACCGAGCGGCTGATGTCGTGGGCTCGTGACCGCGGGGTGAAGTTGTCCCCGCGCGCGGACCCGGCGAAGTCGGTGGCGGCGGAGGTGGCGGCATGAGCACGACCGACGAGAAGGCGCTGGTGCGTCGGGGATACTGGCTGGCCCGGCGGGTGACGCGGCATCACGCCAAGAGCTTCTTCTTCGCCTCGTATCTGTTGTTCGGTCAGCGCCGGAAGGCGGCGTTCGCGCTGTATGCGTTCTGCCGGCGGCTGGATGACCTGGTGGATGAGGCGGGGCCCGACGGCGAGGAGCTCGCGGTGCGGTTGGACCGGGCCCGACGCATGGTGGCGGAGCTGTACGTGCCCATGCCGGAGCTGGCCTCGCGCGAGCTGGGGCCCCCGAATGACCGGGTGGCGGGTGTGGCGGCGCGCTCGCCGTGGGACGCGGGGGAGTTCGCGGCGCTGGCGCACACGGTGCGGCTCTACCGGATTCCGGAGCAGCCGTTCCAGGACCTCATCTCCGGCATGGAGATGGACCTGACGAAGAACCGCTACGAGACGTGGGAGGAGCTGGACCTCTACTGCTACCGCGTGGCGGGCGTGGTGGGGTTGATGTTGACGCCGGTGCTCGGGTGCTCGGACGTGTCGGCGCTGCAGCCGGCGGCGGACCTGGGCCGGGGCATGCAGCTCACCAACATCCTGCGCGACGTGCGCGAGGACCTGGAGCGCGGCCGCGTGTACCTGCCCGCGCGGGAGCTGGCGCACTTCGGGCTGTCCGAGGAGGACCTGCACCGCGGGAAGGTGGACGCGCGGTGGCGGGACTTCATGCGCTTCCAGGTGGCGCGGGCCCGCGTGTACTACGCGCGCGCGGCGCAGGGGGTGCCCTCGCTCACCGGGTTCGGCAGTCAGCGCATGGTGCGGCTGATGGGCGCCATCTATGGCGACATCCTCCGGGAGATTGAGGTGCGCGACTACGACGTGTTCAGCTCGCGCGCCTTCGTGCCGACGGGCCGCAAGCTGTCACTGGCCGCCGCGACGTTCCTGCGTCCCATGAGTGTGCTGCCCGCGCCCCTCGGCGAGGCGCGCGTGCCGTTGCTGCCGAGCGAGGCGGGGGGCCGACACCATGGCTGATGCGTGTGTTCGGAGGCGGGGGTGCCCCGGCTTCCACGCGAAGCGGGGCGATGACGCCATGGGGGACGTACGTGCTCGCGGACGTTTGGAGCCGCGGCGAGGGGGGCATGGCCTCCGCGCGATGCAGGGTGGTGACGCCGCGGAGACCCCGTGCGTTCGCGAGTGCCCGGAGGCGCGGTCATGAGGGCCTCCCGGGTCGCCGTCATCGGTGGAGGCATCGGCGGGCTCACCGCCGCGGGGCTCCTGGCGAAGGAGGGCCACGCGGTGACGCTGTTCGAGGGCAGCGCGTCACTGGGCGGCAAGGCGCAGGCGGTCACCGTGGACGGCGTGACGCTGGACACCGGGCCCACGCTGTTGACGCTGCCGGACCTGGTGCGTGGCACCTTCGAGCAGCTGGGCGCGATGGACCTCCTGCCTCCGCTCACGGAGCTGGAGCCGCAGTGCTCCTATCGCTTCTCGGATGGGTGCTCGTTCACCGCGTACAAGGACGTGGAGCGCACCGCGGACAGCGCGGGGGACGTGAAGCCCTCGGAGCGTCGAGGCATCCGCGGCTTCTACGCGGAGGCCGCCGCCATCTGGGCCGCCGCGGGTGAGCCCTACCTGGAGGCGCCCTTCGAGGGCATGGCCGGCTTCATGGGCCGCGTGGCGAAGCGGGGCATCGGCGCGGTGCTCGCGGGCATGCAGCTGTCGTCGCTGCACGCCCTGGCGGTGAAGCACCTGCGCACCGAGCACCTGCAACAGTACGTGGGGCGCTTCGCCACCTACGCGGGCGCGTCGCCGTACGAGGCGAGCGCGGCCTTCGCGCTGATTCCTCACATCGAGCACGCCTACGGTGTCCACCATGCGCGCGGTGGCGTGGGCGCGCTCGTGGACGCGCTGGGACGCGCGGTGCGCAGGCTGGGCGTCACGGTGCACCTGCGGACGCGGGCCCGCTTCGAGCGCACGCACGAGGGCTACCGCGTGGGCCCGGAGGAGGACGGCGCGCTGTTCGACGGCGTGGTGGTGAACGCGGACCCGCTGGAGTCGCTGCGGCGCGAGGGCGAGGCGCTGGCGCTCTCCGGCTTCGTGCTGCTGCTGGACGTGGAGGGACGACTCCCGCTGCCGCACCACGCGGTGCTCTTCGGCAGCGACTACCCGCGCGAGTTCAGGGAGCTGTTCAGCGGGCAGCTCGCGTCGGACCCGACGGTGTACTTCTGCAACCCGTCCGCGACGGACCCCACGATGGCCCCCGTGGGCCGCACGGGCCTGTTCGTCATGGTGAACGCGCCGCCGTTGTCAGGCGGCCCTGGGGCGCTGGAGACCAGCGCGCGCGAGTGGGAGCAGCACGGCGAGCGGGTGAAGGCGCAGATGTTCGAGAAGCTGTTCGCGCACCACCCGGAGCTCCGGGGGCGGGTGCGTGTCATCGGCCAGCGCTCGCCGGTGGACCTGGCGGCGCAGGGCGCTCCGGGGGGCTCCATCTACGGCTTCCTGCCCCACGGCAAGCTGGGGCCCTTCCGGCGTCCTCGCATCCGGGGCAACACGCCGGGCCTGTTCTTCGCGGGCGGCGGCACACACCCGGGCGGTGGGGTGCCCCTGGTGATGCTGTCCGGCCGCTTCGCCGCGGAGATGGCCTCCGCGCATCTGCGGAGGGGCGGATGATGAACACCTTGCGAGACATTCCGGCGCTGCCCGGCGAGGCGGGGGCCTATCGCTGGTTCTACGCGGACGTGACGGCGGGTCCGTTCAGCGCGGTGTGCATCTTCATGCTGGGCTCGCTCTTCTCGCCCCGGTACTCGGTGGCGGCGCGTCGAGGCGGACGACCCATGGAGTACAGCGCGGTGAACTTCGCGCTGTACCACGAGGGCGTGCGTCGTCTGTGGGTGCTCAGCGAGTATCCGCACGCGCAGATGGAGTCGCCGGGGCGGCTGCGCATCGGCCGCTCGACGCTGACGTACGGCGAGGACGGCGCGGTGCGGATGGAGGTGGACGACTGGACGGCGCCGTGGGGACGGCCCGTCAGCGCGCGCCTCACGTTGGAGCCGCTGACGCCCATGGGCGAGGTGGTGCGGTTGATGCCCGAGCTGCCGCACTACTGGCAGGCCCTGGCGCCGCGCGCCAAGGCGAAGCTGGAGGTGTCCTCGCTCGGCGTGACGGCGGAGGGGCTGGGGTACCACGACACGAATCACGGTGAGGAGTTGCTGGGCGCGCGGCTCGCCGGCTGGCACTGGGCGCGCACGCACCGCGAGGACACGACGGTGGTGGACTACCACCTGCCGGATGGCGTGGCCCCGCTGCGGATGACGGCCTGTTCCAGCGGTGTGCGCTGCGAGCGTGGCGAGGAGCCTCAAGCCCGGCCCACGGTCATCACCGGCTGGGGCCTTCGCGTGCCCTCGCGCCTGGAGTCGGGCAACACGGTGGTGGGGCAGGCGCGGCTGTTGGAGTCCTCGCCCTTCTATGCGCGACTGGAGGCTCGCAAGGGCGCGCTGGACTGCATGGGCGAGGTGGCGGACTTCCGCCGGTTCCACTCGCCCTTCATCCGGTGGATGGCCCACTTCCGCACGCGCCTGGGGAGGGCGGCATGAGTGTGCCGATGGGGTGGATGAGGCTCGCCTCGGCCTTCAGCGCGATGACGCCCACGCGCCACGCGTGCTCCGGGAGGGCGGCATGAGTGTGCCGGTGCTCCTGGTCCTGGGGTGGACGGTGCTCGCCACGGGCTTCAGCGCGGTGACGCTCGTGCGGCTCCTGCGCATGCGGACAGGTCGCGCGGCGCGAGCCCCCTCGACGGCCCGCGTGCTCCTGCTTCGTCCCGTCGACGCGCCGACTCCGCGCGAGCTGGAGAATCTCGCGCTCCCCATCGACTTCGCGGGTGAGCTGGAGCAGGTGGTCGTCTCGCCCTACCGTCCGCGCCTCGGCCCGGACGTGCGCTGGCTGCCGAGCGACCCGCTCACCCCGAACCGCAAGGTGGGCCACCTCCTCTACGCGCTCTCGGTCCTCCCCATCGAGGGGCGCGTGGTGCTCGCCGTGGACGCGGATGTCGCGGTGACGGGCGCGCTGGTGGAGGGGCTGGTGGCTCCGCTGCTCGCCGGCGCCGCGCTGAGCACCGCCGCGCCCACCCCCGTGGATGCGCGCGACGGCGCGGGCCGCGCGATGGCGGGCCTGCTGCGCTACACGCACCACAGCTTCCTCGCGCTGCACGCGATGAGCGCCGGCGCCCCGGCCGTGTGCGGCAAGGCCCTGGGCCTGTCCGCCGAGGCCCGGGCCTCGCTCGAGTCCCTGGCCGACCACATCGGCGAGGACCTGGAGTTGTCCAAGCGCCTGCACGCGCGCGGGCTCGACGTGGCGCTGAGCGCCGCTCCCGCCGTGGTGCCGCTGGGCGAGGTGGGCTCGTGGGACATCCCCCTGTCCCGCTTCACGCGATGGATGCGCGTGCTCGCGAGCCACCGGCCCGGCCTGTACCCCACCGTGCCGCTGCTCTTCACGCCCACCGTGCCGCTGGTGCTGTGCGCGGCGCTGCTGGGCTCGCCCGCGTTGTCCGCCGCCGTGGCGCTGCTGGTCGCCGTGCGCGCGGCGCTGGCGCACCGGCTCGGGGTGCTCGGAGCGCCCCAGGGGCCCGTCCCAGGACGCGGCCGCGCCTGGACGGACTGGCTGCTGGGAGAAGTCTTGCTCCTGGCGGCCTTCGCCGTTTCACTGGGCCGGCAGGGGACGGTGACGTGGCGCGGACGGACGTACACCCTCTTGCGCGGTGGCCGCATGGTCCGCGTGTCGCCAGAGCTGACGGGAGGACCCGGATGACCTACGCACGTTTCCTCGGGCTGTTCGTCGTACTGCCCATCCTCATCCAACTCTGGCGCTACCGGCGGACCTTCTCCGCCAGGTCGCTGGCGCCCATGGGGATGCTCCTCATCGTCGTCTACGCGGCCACGTCCCCGTGGGACAACCTGGCCGTGAAGTGGGGCCTGTGGGGCTTCGACGCCGAGCGCATCTGGGGCATCAAGCTGGGCTACCTGCCCCTGGAGGAGTACCTCTTCTTCGGCCTCCAGACGCTGCTGGTGGGCCTGTGGGCCCGCGCCCGCCTGGCCCGCGCGCTGGAGGCTCCGTCCGCCGAGACGAAGGCCCCCGCCGCGGCGCCGTCCGAGCGCGCGCTGTCCCCGAGCGAGGTGTCGCCATGATGGAGTCTCGCTGGGCCTACCTCATCCACCTGCTCGCGTGGACGCTGCCCCTCATCGCGTTCCAGCTGGTGGTGCTCGTGCGCCACTACAAGGAGCGCTCGGGCGCGGTGCTGCGCGCGGTGCTGCCGCCGGCCTTCATCCTGGGCCTGTACCTGGCGGTGGCCGACCACCTGGCCATCTCCACCGGCATCTGGAACTTCGGCGAGGGCAAGCACCTGGGCATCTACCTGGGCCTCGTCCCGCTGGAAGAGGTGCTCTTCTTCGTCATCACCAGCGTCCTGGTGTCGCTGGGGCTGGCCCTGTTCACGGGGCTGGCGGAGCTCGTCTGGAAGAAGGAGGCGCGCTCGCCGTGATTCCCGCGGCCAAGGGAGGCCCCTTCGGGTGGGCGCTCGACCGGTACATCGGGTGGAAGTTCCGCTCGGCGTTCCGGGGGCTGTGGGTGCGCGGCGAGCTGCCGGCGTCCGGGCCGGGGCGGCTGGTGTACCTGAACCACACCAACTGGTGGGACGGCTTCATGCTGCACCAGCTGTCGCGCGTGGCGGGGTGGGACGCGTACTGCCTCATGGACGAGGAGAACCTGCGGCGCTACCGCTTCCTCGCGCGCATCGGCGCCTTCAGTATCCGCCGCAAGGACGCGATGTCCTCCATCGAGTCGCTGCGCTACGCCAAGGAGCTGCTGCGCCGCCCGCGCGCGGCGCTGTATGTCTTCCCCGAAGGCGAGCACCGTCCCTTCGGCGAGCTGCCCCTGCGGCTGGAGCGCGGCGTGGAGATGCTGGCGCGGGTGGCGAAGGTGGAGTGCGTGCCCATCGGCGTGCGCTACGCCTTCTTCGAGCACGAGCTGCCGGACGTGTTGTTGGAGGTGGGCACGCCGCATCCACCCGGACCGCTGTCCGTCTTCCAGACAGGCCTGGAGACGGTGGTGAAGCGGCTCATGACGACGACGAGCCTGGAGGGCTTCACGCGCAAGGTGTCCGGCGCGCGGGGCGTGGCCGAGCGGTGGGACGCGGCCCGGGGAGTCCAAGCATGATGTTGCGCATCCGCACCATCTCCCGCCTGACGGGCGTCCGCGAGGCGACGCTGCGCGCGTGGGAGCGCCGCTACGGCTTCCCCCGGCCGCTTCGCAGCGAGGGCAACAACTACCGCGTGTACTCGCGCGAGGAGGTGGAGGCCGTCCGCCGCGTCGTCCGCCTCATCCAGCTGGACGGTCTGGCGGTGAGCGAGGCCATCGCCCAGGTGGTGTCCTCGCCGCTCAAGACGATGCCCGGCGCGGAGCGGCTGCAGGAGCGCTTCTGGAGCGCCGCGATGCTGCTGGACGAGGACGAGCTGTCGCGCGTGCTGGACGAGGCCCAGCGCTCCATGGACGTGGACACGTACTGCGACGGCTTCCTCATGCCGCTGTTGCGCGAGATGGCCACGCGGGTGGACGTGGCGCGCGAGCACCTGGCCTCGGGCTACCTCCGCCAGCGGCTGCGCCAGGTGCTCTCCAGCCTGGAGACCACGGCCGGCGGGCCCCGGGTGCTGCTGGCGTGTCCCCGGGGGGACTCGCACGAGGGGGGGCTGTTGGGCCTGGCCGTGCAGCTCAAGCGCAAGGGCTGGCGCACCACGTTCCTGGGCGCGGACACCCCCGCCGAGGCCCTGCGCGTGGCGTGCGAGCAGGTGCGGCCGGACCTGGTGGCGCTGTCCTTCGTCCACGGGCGGTCGCCGGAGGAGTTCCTCACGGTGCTGTCCGAGGCGCTGCAGGCCTGCGCCCTCTCGTCGGTCGTGGTAGGAGGGCCCGGCGCGCGCGAGCACCTGAAGACCGTCTTCACGCTCGGGGCGCAGTTCGCCGAGTCGTCGCAGGAGTTGATAGCCCTCTGGAACCAGGTGCGGACCGCGCAGAATCGCCCCTGAACCGTCCGCCCCCATGGCCGAGCGCACCTACCGAATCCACGTCGCGGCCGAGCTGTCCGGGGTTCGGGTGGAGCTCATCCGCGCCTGGGAGCGGCGCTACGGCGTGCTCCAGCCGCTGCGCACGCCCGCCGGCTACCGCGTCTACACGGAGCGGGACGTGGCGCTGCTCAAGCGCCTGAAGAAGCTCACCGACGAGGGCGTGGCCATCAGCGAGGCGGCGAAGATGCTGCCGCAACTGCTCGCCGAGCTGGACGCGGCGAGCGTGGCCTCCGGGGAGGACCCGCTGACCTCGGGCTCGGGGCTGGACTTCTGGCGTGACGCGGCCCTGCTGGCGGCCGAGGCGTATGACCAGGGCGGCGTGTCCGCGGTGGTGGACGAGGTGCTGTCCGCGCTGCCCCCCCTCAAGGCCTTCGAGGGCGTGCTGGCCCCCCTCCAGCGCGAGGTGGGCGAGCGCTGGCACCGGGGCACGCTGACGGTGGCGCAGGAGCACCTGGTGACGCAGGTGGTGCGCGCGCGGCTGGTGAGCCTGCTGCATGCGGCGCCGCAGGGGGGGCGCAAGCACGCGCTGCTCGCGTGCCTCCCGGAGGAGGAGCACGAGTTGGGCCTGCTCGCCGTGGCCCTGCGCCTGCGCCACGCGGGCCACCGGGTGACGCTGCTGGGCCAGCGCGTGCCCGCCGTGGACCTGGGCCGTGCGGTGACGCGGCTGCGTCCGGACGTGGTGGGGCTGTCGGCGGTGAACAACCCCGGCGAGGCCGTGTTCGAGGCCACGCTCACCCAGGTCCTGCGCGAGCTGCCCCCGGGCATCCCCGTCTGGGTGGGCGGCGCCGCGGCGGTGGCCCACGCGGACCTGGTGGACCGGCTGGGCGCCCGGCTGTTCAGCGCCGAGGGCGACTGGGCGCGGCTGGTGGGTTAGCCCGGGACGGCCGCGCGCGTTGGAGCGTGGCGATGAGGCCCGCCTCCCCCACGGCCCAGACGCGGTTGCCCGAGCGCGAGGTGGAGACGGCGTGGAAGCCGGTGGAGCCCAGGGGCATCCACGTGCGCGCGCCGTCCACGGACAGCTCCGAGCCGGACGGGCCCACGGTGACGAGCGTGGGGCCCGGCGCGCCGTGCACCTGCGCGACGCACGAGCGATAGCCTGCGGGCCGTGTTCCCGGGGGCACCGTCCACGTCCTGCCCCCGTCCTTCGTGAGGGCCAGGTTGCCGGTGGCGTCCGTGGGACGCTGGTGGTTGCCGCCCACGGCGATGCCCTCGTGCTCGCTCCAGAAGAGCAGCGAGAAGATGCCGCCGCCGTCGCCCGTGGCCAGGGGCGTGGTCGCCACGCTCCAGGTCTTGCCGCCGTCGGCGGTGCGCACCACGCGGGCCGCCTTGCCGCCCAGGCCGAACCACGCCTGCCGGGGGGCTCGCACGGTGATGCTGGTGCCGCTGGCCGCGAAGCCCGCCTCGCCCGGCAGCGCGGGCGGGAGGGCCTCCGCGGGGAAGGGGGTCCAGGTGGCGCCGCCATCGGAGGTGGTGATGACGAGGAAGCGGCCCTGCACCGGGTCGCTGAAGGCCACGCCGTGGCGCTCGTCCCAGAAGGCCATGCCGTCGAAGAAGGCGCCGGGCGTGGTGTTGGTGAACTGCAGCCGCCACGTCTCGCCGCCGTCCTCCGTCTTGTAGATGCGGGACTTGTCGCCCTCGCCGATGGAGAGCAGGTACGCGGTGGTGGCGCTGAAGGCGTCCACGTCCCGGAAGTCCAGCGCCTCCGCGCCCGGCACCTTGCCCGGCCTCCACGTCTGGCCTCCATCCGTGGTGCGCACGAAGGTGCCCTGGTCTCCGCTGGCCCAGGCCACGCGGGCGTCGACGGCGCTGACGCCGCGCAGCCTCACGGAGGTGAGGCTCGGCTGGGTCTCCCACCGCATGCCCGCGCTCCCCACCGACAGCATCGCGGCCAGAAAGATGGCTCCCGTCATCATCCCTGAAGTCCTCCTCGTGAGGACGGGAGGCTAGCTCACGGCTGGGGCGGGGCCAGCGATTCGTTGGATTGGGAGTTGTTGAAGACGACGCTCTGGTAGCGCTGGGCCGCCTCCTGCGCGTTGTCGCAGATGGGCGAGCACTTGGACGCGGTCGAGACGTTGTTGGGGTCGCGGCAGTCGTTGATGACGTTGCCCTCGGAGTCCTCGATGGGGGGCTGCAGCTCCACGCACCCGGCCTGCAGGTGCTTCCAGCGCCAGTGGCTCAGGCACGCGGGGCCGTTCGTGTCCCACCCCGCCTCGAACTTCATGTCGGAGCTGCCGCCCGCCTCTGGCGCGGTGATGATGTTGGGCGTCAGGGCGTCCCATGGCTGGATGGGGGTGCCGTCCTGGGTGAAGGGCGTGCCGTTGCCGCAGTAGTCCGCGCGGGCCATGCGGGTGCAGGCCCAGTGGGCCTTCGTCACCGCGCCCGGCGAGGCGCCGTCGAGCCAGGGCTTGTAGCCCCAGCGGTAGCACTTGGCGAGCACGCCCGGGTCGCAGCCGAGGGTGAAGCTGTTGGGAGTCTCCTGGCGCGCGCCGCTCGCGTTGAAGTAGCCCTCCAGGGGCACGGCCCAGGCCCAGCCCACGGCGGGATTCGCGCCCGTCGTGCACAGGTCGACGGTGGTTCCGGACGGGGGCGTCACCTGCACGCGGTAGAGGAAGGTGGCGCCGGTGGCGTCCCAGATGCCGGGGGACTCGGGGATGGTGACCTGGTTGGCGTTGACGGCGTCCACGACTTCAATCGTGGAGTTGTAGTGCGCCGTCGAGAGGCTGCGCAGCTGCGTGCCGATGAGCTGCTTGCCGCGCAGCTCCTTGTGCTCCGCGGGGAAGCGGCCGCCGCTGGCCCTCGGCGAGGCGCTCCAGGGCTGCCCCGGGAGGTAGGGCCCCGCGAGCACGGTGAAGATGCCGCTCTTGGGACAGGTGAAGCGCACCGAGGGACATTCGAGGGGACAGCTGGGGTCGGGCTTCACGATGCCCTCGGACGAGCCGAGGTAGCCCTGGCGCGCGTGCTCACAGGGCTTCTCCCCCGCGCAGACGCGCAGGACGGGGCGACCGGTGCAGCTCCCGGTGGTGCCCGCGCACTCGCCGCTGTCGAGCGTGACGACGGTGTCCGGAGTGCACACGCCCTGGCCCTTCACGGTGAAGCCGCAGGTGCGCGCCGCTCCCGACTCGGCGCGCAGGAAGCAGGGGCTGAGGCTGGCGGTGGTGCCCGAGACGGCGAGCGGCATCTTCGCCGCGAGCTCTCCGCGGAAGATTCGCAGCAGCGCGGGGCGGCGGACGTTCTCGAAGAGGACGGTGGCGGGGTCGTAGAAGAACGAGCCGATGCTCGTGCCGTGGAGCTGGGTCCCCTGGGAGTGGGAGTCGTCGCCGTCGGCGCGGAAGTCCTGGACGGAGAGCTGGGGGGAGGCTTCCTGGGGGGGCAGGGGCTCGCAGGCGGCGAGCAGACACAGACACAGCGCGGATGACAGCAATCGCGAGACGGCGCTCATGCGAGGGACCTCGGGTTCGTTCAATCCATCCAGACGCGGCGCGGTGGAGCATCCGGCATGCCATGGACGGGGCAGGGGACACACGGTGCGTCACGGGGTCGGGGTGGCAAGGGCTGCCGGCAAGACTTGCCGGGGTCGGGCGAGGCTTGCCGTCCGGGCCTCAGGGCCGAGGGGTGGCGCACACGCGCAGGCCAGTGAGGGCCTCGCGTTGGGTGGGCTCGACGCGGTCCCGGTTGGCGGAGTGGGCGGTGAGGTCGCTCTGGTACCAGCTGCCGCCCTGGGCGGAGGGCTTGGTGGGGTCCACGCTGGAGCGGGTCCATTCCCAGACGTTGCCGGCGAGGTCATCCACGCCGAAGGGACTGCGAGAACCGGGGTGGCTCCCCACTTCGTCGGGGCCGAAGCCCCAGGGCTCGCGGCCGTAGGTGACGTCGTGGTTGGCGTCGTCGGGGGAGAGCCAGTCGCCGGAGGGGTAGCGGCGGCCGTCGGCGCCTCGGGCGGCGCGCTCCCATTCGTGCTCGGTGCAGACGCGGGCGCCGGGGACGCGGCCGGTGTGGTCCAGCCAGGCGACGTAGGCGAGGGCGTCCTCGAAGGAGATGGCGGACACGGGAAAGCGCAGCCAGTCCTGCTCGGCGCGGCGGGTGCGCTTGCCATAGCGGAGGGGCTCGCCGTCGAGGACGCTGTAGCTGGCGGAGGCGGGGCGCAGGTTGAGGCGCCAGCGGCCATCGGGTTCGCGGGTCAGGTCCACCACGGTGAGCCGGCGCCGGGAGCCCGGCATGCGCGCGGCGCGCTCCTCGGGGGAGAGGGTCTCGAGGAAGGCGATGTAGTCGCCGAAGGTCACCTCGTGACGGGCGATGAGGTACGCGCCGGTCTCGACTTCGTGGAGGGGTGGGGCGAAGAAGAAGGCGCGGCGCAGGTACTCGCTCTCGGACGCGCCTTGCAGGAAGCGGCCGGGCGGGATGTAGACGAAGCCCTCGGGGACCTGGGGGGGCTCCGGCAGGGTGAGTTCCTGGGAGAAGGATTCACCCGGGCGCAGGAGGACGGGGACGCGCACGGGGACGCGGCCGGGCGCTTCGATGAGGAGCAGGTGCGAGCCCGCGGGGAGCGAGAGGTCTCTCAGCGGTGTCTGGCCGAGGAGTGTGGTGGCGGACTGATTCGGCGGTGCGCCCGCGGGGCCAGACCGCGCGGCGATGTTCGACTCGCTCGCGGAGCCCTGCGCCTGGCTCTCCGTGCCTGGCGTCGAAGCAGGAGGCGCGAGGTCCGCGTTGTCTGCCGTTGGCTGCGTGCCGACCGGAGCGATGTTCGTATCGCTCGCGGAAGCCTGCCGCGGGCTCTCCGTGCTTGGCGTCGAAGCAGGAGGCGCGAGGTGCGCCTTGTCTGCCGTCGGCCGCGTGCCGACTGGCGCGATGTTCGTATCGCTCGCGGAGGCCTGCCGCGGGCTTTGCATGCTCAGTGTCGAGGCAGGAGGCGCGAGGTCCGCGTTGTCTGCCGTTGGCTGCGTGCCGACCGGAGCGATGTTCGTATCGCTCGCGGAAGCCTGCCGCGGGCTCTCCATGCTCGGTGTCGAGGCAGGAGGCGCGAGGTTCGCGTTGTCTGCCGTTGACCGCGTGCTGACTGTAGCGATGTTCGCTTCGCTCGCGGGCTCCGCACTCGGTGTCGATGTGGAGCCAGCGCGTGCATCCAGCAAGGTCACCCGTGCGCCTGGAGGCGACGTGATGAGGGAGATTCGCGCGGGCGCATCGAGCCGCCGCTGTCGCTGTCCTCCGGTGTCATAGGCGGCGAGCCGTGCGAGGAGCTGCGCACGCACCTCGGGCTGGCGCTGACGGTCCGCACGCTCCACGCGCTCCGCGAGCAGGTCCGCGAGCAGCTCGTTCAACCGGGTGCTTCCCGGGTCCAGTCCCCACGCCGTCTCGAGCGCGGCCTGCGCTCGGAGGCTGAGCGTCTCCACTGCCTGCTCTTCCTCCTGGACCTGTGTCCACAGCGCCTCGGCGGCCTCGCGATTCTGGGGGCCCGGCGTGTCGAACAGGGTGAAGGCGTCCTGTCTCATCTGCTGGGCTCGCGCATCCTTCGCGCGTGCTTCGTCGTGATGTCGCCGTGCTTCGCTCAGGTGTTGGGAGATGCGTGCGTCGAGCTGCGCGCGTGACTGGACCCGGGTGACGGCCACCACCGCCAGCAGGGCGAGCGGCGCGACGATGGCCACCGCCCAGCGGGCGACGCGGCGGTGGCGCACCACCTGCCTGGAGCGCGCGAGGAAGTCCTGCTGGAGGGCGGCTCCGGGAAGGACGTTCGCGGCAGCGGCCTCGGAGAGCTGTCGCTCCGCGTAGAGCAACTCCGAGGGACGTCCCAGTCGCTCCCACTCCGCCGCCGCGCGCGCGAGCCGGTGGCGGACGGCGCGATGCTGTTCGTCCTGTCCCAGCCATCCGCGCAGCGTGTCCCAGTGGGTCAGCAGGCTCTCGTGCGCGAGCGTGTACACGCCCTCGCCACTCTCCGCCTCGCTCGCCGTGAGCAGTCGACCGCGCACGAGCCCGTCCAGCACCGCGCGACCGGTGTCATCGTCGGGCCCGCGGAGCAGCTCGTCACGGGTGCGACGCAGCCGGGTCCCCTCGGAGGTGACCAGCTCGAGGAGCAGCTCCCGCGCCCGAGGTCGCTGCTCGGGTCTCAGCCGGTCCACCACCGCGTCCGCGTGCCGGGCCAGCGCGCCCTCCACGCCGCCGAGCGCGGTCAGCGCCGCCATCGGGATGATGCCGCGCGAGACGTCGCGTGCCTCCCACAGGGCCTCCAGGACGAACTGCAATGACGGCAGTCCCCCCTCGGCGCGCGTGGCGGAGGTGACGAGCGCATCGACCAGCTCGGTGGACTCGAAGGCCACGCCGAGCGCACGCGCGGGCCCTTCGACAGCGTCGCGCAGTCCGCGCTCCGTCAGTGCGCGAACGAGGTAGAGCGCGCGAGGCAGCTCGTCGCCCAGTCCCGGCAGGGCCACCAGTCGGGTGAGACAGTCGCTCCGCGCGGTGGCCAGCACCCGGATGCGAGGCACCCGGTGCAGCGCGAGCGCCAGCTCCTCGGCGAGTCGGGTGGCCTGCGTCAGCTCGGAGAAGGTGACGAACTCCTCGAGTTGGTCGATGAACAGGAGCACCGGATGGGCGCTCCTGCGGCGTCTGCGCAGCGCGCGAGCCAGGGCGCCCGGCTCCTCGTCGGCCACCTGTGACAGCAGTGCATCCGGGCTCTCATCGAGTATCGGTGCGAGCGCGACCGCCAATGACTCCAGGGGGCGCCGTCCAGGTGTCCACGAGACGATGTCCCACGACGTGTCACTCCCGGGGTCGGTGAGCGCGGGGAGGACGCCCGCGCGACACAGTGAGGACTTGCCGACGCCGGAGTCACCCGCGAGCAATACGAAGCGCTCGCCACGCAGGCGGTCCATCACCTCACGCAGCTCCGCTTCGCGGCCGAAGAAGACCGCGCGGTGCTCGGCCTCGAAGGCGCGCAGTCCGCGATAGGGATTGCCGGAGGGCAGGGGCGTCGCCTGCACGGGAAGGGACAGGGCTTCGAGGGCCTCCCGGAGCGCATCGCCGGAGTCGAAGCGCTGGTCTGCTTCCAGCGCGAGACATCGGTCCACGACGGAGGCAAACCCCGCCGGCAGGTCGAGCCGTTGTCCCTCGAGCAGCGGTGGGCGCTCGGCTGTCACGGCGCGGCCCAGCTCCGCGAGGGGCACGTGTTGATGGGGTGCGCTGCCTGTACACAGCTCGTGCAGCATGACGCCCATCGCGTAGATGTCGGTGGCGCGACTGGCGGGCTCGCCGCGCCAGAGCTCGGGCGCGAGATAGAGCGGCGTACCGGGCACGGTGAGCTGCGGCGCGCGATGCACGGGAGCGACCCCGTCCCTGGCTCCTCCAGGCGCCGAGTCGTCGCCAGGGCTCGCGGGCTGCATTGGCGCGCCGAGGCCCGGGCTCATCACGCGACGCGGTGACTCAGCGACTCGCTCGCCGAAGCCTGGCGCAACGCCGAACGCCGCTGGCGGATGCTCGAACCCTCCGCGTCCCGGAGCTGTCTCGCGCTCCGAGGGGCGAGCAGATACTGCCGGCGCATCGAGTCCCACCGTCATCGACGGATGTGCTGGCGTGCCGAGGTCCCGCGTCTTCCCAGGATGCTCCGGCTCGACGAAGCCAGGACTCATCGCGGGCTGCCCGGGCGAGTCGAGGCCCGGAGCCCGCGTCTCCATCACCGACGCCGGTACTCCCTCGTGAGGCTCCGCCGGAGCCATCGGCCGTGTCTCCACCTCCGGCTTGCGCACAGCGCGGTCCGAGTCGAGGTGACGGCGCTCGTCCCGTGTCGACTCGACGCGCGTGCCCTGCTCGGAGCCTGTTCCCCGGTCCGTATCCGGCGTCGCGCGCGGCCCCTCCTGCGCCACGCTGTACGAACGCCTGTCCCCCGACCACGCCTCCGCCAGCCCGAAGTCGAGCAGCTTCACCTCACCGTCCTCGGAGAGGATGGCATTGGCGGGCTTGAGGTCCCGATGCAGGACGCCTCGGCGATGCGCGGCCGCGAGCCCGCGCGCCAGTCCGATGGCGAGCGCCAGCAGCCGTCTCCCCTCGACCGGCAGACTCAGCGTGTCCAGCGTCTCGCCCCGGATGAGCTCGGACACGAGATAGGGCTGTCCGCGCACCTCGCCCACGCGGTGGATGGCCACCACGTTGGGGTGCTGCAGGCGCGCAATCGCCCGGGCCTCCTGGAAGAAGCGCGCCCGGGCCCCCGCGTCCGGCAACCGCCCCGCCGGCGTCGCGATGAACTTCACCGCCACCAGCCGGTCCAGCAGGGTGTCGCGCGCCAGGAACACCTGTCCCATCGCCCCGCGTCCGAGCGGCCGGAGCACCTGGTACTCCTCGAACTCGCGGGGCGGCTCCAGCAGCCCGGGCGGAGTGCTCATCCCGTCGGTGGGCCCCGGCGCGGGGCCCGCGGTTGGAGTCCGAGCTGCTTCAACTTGAACGAGAACGTCCGGATGGGCATCCCAATCAGCGCCGCCGCGCGCGTCTGCACACCCTCCGCCTCCTCCAGCGCCTCCTGCATCCGCCGACGCTCCAGCTCGCGAATCTCCTGCGCCAGCGGCAACCGCGCGCGTCGGGACAGCTCCACGGGCGCCGCCTCGGGAGCCACGGGCTCACCCACCGGCGCCCCCCGTCCGCCGCCGAGCATGCGCGCCGGAAGATGGTGCGGCTCCACGACGTTCCCCGTCACCGCCGCGGCCACGTAGTCCATCAGGTTGCGCAGCTCGCGCACGTTGCCCGGCCACCCATGCCGCGACAGCGCATGCATCGTCCCCGACGCCAGCTCCAACCCGGGGCGCCCGAGCGCCGCGCACGCCCGCTCCAGGAAGTCCCGCGCGAGCATCGGCACCTCGCGAGGCCGCTCCCGCAGCGACGGCAGCAGCACCGTGGCCGCGCCGAGCCGGAAGTACAAATCCTGTCGGAAACGCCCCTGCGCCACCTCCGCCTCCAAATCCCGATGCGTCGCCGCCACCACGCGGATGTCGATGGGCCGCTCCCGCGTCTCTCCCACGCGGGTGATGCGACGCACCTCCAGCGCGCGCAGCAGCTTGGCCTGCGCGGACGCGGGCAGCTCGCCCACCTCGTCCAGGAACACCGTGCCGCCCTGCGCGCTCTCCAACAACCCCACGCGCGCATGGGTCGCCCCGGTGAACGCGCCGCGCTCGTGGCCGAACAGCTCGCTCTCCACCAGCCCCTCCGGCAGCGCCGCGCAGTTGACCGGAACGAAGGGCCCACCCGCACGCCGGGACCAATGGTGCACGGCGAACGCGGCGTTCTCCTTGCCCACGCCCGTCTCACCGCGGATGAGCACCGGCAGCTCGCTCGCCGCCAGCCTCCGCAGCAGCGCATACAGCTGCGCCATCGCCGGGTCCGCCACCAGCACCACGCGCTCCGCCAGCGCCAGCCGCGTGACGCCCTCCGCCGCCGACGCGAAGCCTCCCGGCGCCGCCGTCTGCGCGGCCGTGCGCGCCGCGGCCACCAGCGTCTCCGCGTCACACCCATCCGACGGACACGTCGCCGCGCCCAGCCGAGCGCGAGGGCTCGCGGACAGCAGCGCCTCCACGCGCTCCCCCAACCCCTCCTCACCCGGCTCTCCGGCCACCTCGGGCAACAGCCACAGCAGGTGCCCCGCGTCGAGCCAGCCCGCCGCCTCCGCCGGGCCCGCCTCCGACGTCAGCACCGCCTCCACCAGCTCGCGCCCCCCCGGCTCGCCGAGCGCGAGCGCCAGCACCGTCAGCGGCCGGCCATACCGCAGCGCGCGCTCCACCTCCTCGCGCAGCCGCCCCATCAACCGCTCCGAGTCCAACGCGCGCCGCGCCGGCATGGGCCGATGCCGCGCGCGCACCACCGCCACCACCGCCCCGAAGGCGACCACGTCCCCGGACAACAGCGGCCGGGCATCGTCGATGGGCCGGCCGTTGAGGCTCGTCCCGTTCTGGCTGCCCAGGTCCACCACCCTCGGCCCCTCGTCCGTGACGAGGATGCGCGCATGTCGGCGCGAGACGCTCTCGTCCTTCAGTCGCAGGTCCGCCTTGTCGTCGCGCCCCACCAGCACCACGCCCTCCGCGGGCAGGGGGAAGCGCCACGACGACTCGCCCTCCAGCACCAGCAGGTACGCGGCGCTCGTCTCGGCGGACTCCAGGCCGGAGCCGAGGGGACGGGTGTCTCGGGCGCTGGGAGGCGGAGCGGACGACATCGAGCGGGCGTCCATGCTGGCACGCCCGTGTCGATTCGGGCAACTCGTGTGCGTCCTGGAAATCTGGAGCCACATGAAACCCAACCGGAGCCTGCTCACCGGCGCAGCGTCATGGGCAGGCGTTCACCGGCGCGCGACAGGTAGACGCGCGACGTCACGCGGCCCCCTTCGTTGTGCGGGCGGACCACCGTCTGTCCGCGCAGGCCCGGCACGCGGGAGAGCGACATGAGCAGCTCCGCCTGGGCATCGCTGCCCTCGTGCTCCACCTCCAGCGTGCACAGGTGGGTGCGGCACTCCACGCGGGTGAGCCGCGAGCCGGCGAAGTCCTTCCCCCGGAAGGACTCCGTGACGAGCGACTCGGTGCTCCCCGCCCACGCCGTGTCCCGAGGCTCGGTGTTCATCGCCACCTCCAGCTCCGCCTCCAGCTCCAGCACCCGCTCCTGGCGCCGCTGCTCGTGAACCACCATCGCCGCCTCCCGCGAGGGCGCGGAGTCCTCCGCTGCTGGCGCGTCCTCGCGCGTCTGGGGGGCCCCCTGCTCCAACGCGCCCGCGGAGGGCGGCTGCTCCAGACGCCCCTGTCGTTGACGCAAGGACTCCAGCTCCGCGCGCAGCGCGCGCACCTCCCGCTCCAGGTCCGCTGGGGTGTTGGCGGAAGCCCCGGCGGCCTCCACGGGCGCGGCGCCTCCCCCAGGCGCCTCCCCCTTCCAGCTCCAGACTCCCGCGGTGAGCACGACGGCTCCCGCCCAGCCCATCACTCCCCAGCGGACCTTGGACATGGCGGCTACTCCGAGATGTAGAAGCTGGAGAGCGCGGAGTTGTAGCCGGAGTAGGGCGCCGGCAGCTCACAGCGCAGGGCGATGAAGCCGTTCGAGGAGGCGAACGTCGTCGGCACGCTCAGGCTGATGGTCTTCGGGTTCGCGGTGTCGGCGCCCGACGTGCAACCCGAGTCGGAGGCGATGGCGCTGCCGTCGGGCTCCGTCACCGTGGCGGTGCAGCACACGTTCTCGGTGAGGTGGGGGTCCCTGGCGGTGACGAGGAAGGACACCGCCTCGTTGAAGCTGGGGATGGAGACGTTGCGCTGCACCGGGCACACCACCTCGAGCGCGCTGCCCGTCTGGTTGATGAGCCGGCCGCTGCGGAACATGCTGGGCGCGCTGAAGCCCGACACGGAGGTGCACAGCGCGCCCGCGTAGGTCGCCGGACCCGCGAACGTCGGCATCGCACCGAGCACCGCGAGCGCGGCCACGGACTGCTTGAACAGGTTCTTCGTCATGGAGGTCTTCCTCGTCGAGCGCGTCCCCCTCGAGCTGTCGCGTCATGCGCAACCTGGGGTGACGTGCTGACCGGGAGGAAGAGCAACGCGAGTGCCAGACAGTCTCGGCCCGGAGCGGCCCGCGAGCACGGCAAGTCTTGCCGGACTCCCGCGCGCGTCGGCCGGCAAGCCTTGCCTTCGGCCGGCGAACCTTGCCGGTGGGAACGACGAAGCCCCGGCCAGGTGCTGGCGCCGGGGCTTCGGGACTCACGACGCTGGGGGGACTACTTGCGCGCGGGCGCGCTGTGCGCGACGTGGCTCTGCGACTGGAGCGCCGGGGGCGAGGCGTTCAGCGTGCCCAGGTACAGCCGCCCGTGGAAGCCATCCGCGCGCGCCTCGCTGGCGAGCGCCACGCCGGGGCGCTGCTTCGAGGACTGCCGCGCCTGGAGCGTGGGGCTGATGCCGAAGACGTTGCACTCCACGTCGTCCCAGACGCTGTAGCGGCAGGCGAACTGGGTGCCGCGCTGGAAGCCCACGTCCAGCGCGCGCACGGAGGGCAGCGCCTTCGCCACGCGGGCGCCCATGGGCTCCAGGTCGCCGTCCCAGTCCACCTTGGTGGTGCGCGCGTGCACGCTGCCGGTGAGCACCAGCGTCCACGCCTGGGCGCGCTGGGCCTGGAAGGAGAGGAGGTTGGCGGCCAGCTGCGCCTCGCGCTCGTTGCCCTGCGCCTTGTCCGCGTCGATGGCGGCCAGCGCCACGTCCTTGCCGGAGGCGCGCAGGCGGCGGGCCTGCTCCACGAGCCACAGCATGGCGCGGCTGCTGCGCCCGTCCTGGTGCGCGCGGCGCCAGAAGGCGCTCTCCCGGAGCAGCTCCTGCGCGTCCTGCGACGTGCCCGCGCTGGCGAGGTAGCGCGTCAGCAGCGGCTGCTCGGAGGCGGGCACCGACAGGGCCAGCGTCACCGGCAGCCCCTGGGCGGTGGCCTCGCACAGCATGCGCAGCGCCGCGGAGGGCAGCTCCTGCGTGCCCAGCGGGTCCGCCATCAGCACCACCCCACCGGCCGACAAGAGCGACGTGGCGCCCTCCACCGGCTCGCCGCAGTCGGGGGTGGCGGCGGACGCATCACCGGCCTCGCCCCAGCCCTCCATCATCACCGAGCGCATGGACACCGGCGCGTTGCCACCCACCAGCTCCAGCGCGGGCACCATCTCCATCCGGGCCAGCAGCGTCTGCTCGACGTCCAGGTCCCGGTAGCCGCGCACGTAGCGGAAGCGCTCCAGGCCGGGCGCGTTGGGGAAGGGGTTGCGCATGGCGATGGTGCGCAGGGCGTTGTGCCGCGCGGGGGGCGCGCTCAGGTGGGCCTCGGACCGTGCGTCGAACGCGTGCTCGGTCTCCTCGAGCGACAGCTGGCTGTCGCGGCTCGTCATGTCGCCAATCTGCTTGGGCGTCTCCTCGATGAGGTTCTCCATCTCGGAATAGCTGAGGCGGAACACCCGGATGAGCGTCTGGCGGGGCCCCAGCCGCTCGCCCTTCACGTAGTAGCGCTCGTGATTGCGCAGGCCGTTGCGGTTCTTGCCGGGCTCGTGCGCGGAGGAGAACAGCTCCAGGCCGCCCTCCTTCTCCATCACGTCGTAGCGCTGCTCCTCGAGCACGCGCCGCGCCATCATCATCGCGTCCTCGGGGGGCGCCAGGTACACGGTCTCGTGCGTGGGCGTCTCGTACTCCCCCGTCTCGGGGTTCAACTGGGTGTCGAGCCCCCGGGTGAGGGTGGCACACCCCGCACACCCCAGGACGCCCATCAGCAAGCCGATTCGACGCATCACTTCCTCCGTGCAGCCCAGCGCATCCGGGCCGCGGTGTCTCGAGCTGGAACCGCGGCGGGAACGGCGGGGACACGGGGAGTATATCGCGGGGAAAGTCACCTCCCCAGCCGGTGGGGATGGGCCGTGCGGTGGGGGACACGCGGCCGCTCGGAGGGCGCCAGGCCTGTGCACCCGTCGACGGGGACGAACCGGCGCCCGTCCGGTGGCCAGCGGCCCCATGCACGCAGAGCGAGCGTTCGGCGGGCCTTCTTTGACGCGGTGGGTTGGTGTCGGGCCCCGGGCTGTAGTGAACTTCCCCTCCGTGCCTGCCTCTCCCGCTGTCTCCTCCGTGGCGCAGGAGCGGACCGTCGGTCCGCTCCAGCTGCTTGCATTGGGTGTCAACGGCATCGTCGGCGTGGGCATCTTCTTCGCGCCCGCGGAGGTGGCCGCGCGCACGCCGGGCCTGGGCGCGGTGCTCGCGTTCGCGGTGACGGGCCTGGCGCTGGTGCCGGTGGCGCTGGCGTTCGCGGTGCTGGGCCGGCGCTTCGACGCGGATGGCGGGCCCGTCGTCTTCGCGCGCGCGGCCTTCGGTGAGCGGGTGGCCTTCCTGGTGGGCTGGGTGGCCTACGTCAGCGCGTTCCTGAGCACGTCCGCGGTGGTGGCGGGGCTGTCGCAGGCGGTGGCCCCGTCGCTGGGCTGGGAGGGTGCGTGGGGGCAGCGGGCGCTGGCCTCGGCGCTCGTGACGGTGCTGGGGGCGATTGTGGCCTCGGGCATCCGAGTGTCGGCGAGGGCGTGGACGGCGCTCACGGTGCTCAAGCTGCTGCCGCTCGGGGCGCTGCTCGTGGCCTTCGCGGCGGTGGCGCTGTCGGGGCCGCTGCCCGTCGCGGCGAGCCCCGTGGCGTGGACGGCGGGGGCGTGGCTGCCCGCGGGGCTGACGGTGATGTTCGCGTACCAGGGCTTCGAAATCGTGCCGGTGATTGCCGGGCAGGTGCGCTCGTCGGAGCGGAGCGTGCCGTGGGCCACGGTGGGCTCGCTGCTGGGCGCGGTGCTCCTCTATGTGGGCCTGGTGTGGGCGTGCGTGACGGCGCTGCCGGAGCTGGCGTCCTCCAGCGCGCCTTTGGCCTCGGCGGCGGGCGTGTGGGGAGGGGCGGGGCTGTCGCGCGTGGTGGCGATGGGCACCAGCGTGTCCGCGCTGGGCATCTGCGTGGGGATGATGGTGACGACGCCGCGCTACCTGTCCGCGCTCGCGTCGGGGGACAGGGCGCTGTTGGGGCTGGAGCGCATGTCACCCAGGGGCGTGCCCGTGCGGGCGCTGGGCGTCACGTGGGCGGTGGTGCTGGTGTTCGTGAACCTGGGGAACCTGTCGGAGCTCTTCGCGCTCTCCAGCATCGCCGTGCTGATGCAGTACGGCGTCACGGCGGCGGCGCTGGCGTGGCTCTCCTTCAAGCGGGAGCGCGCGCTGACGCCGTGGCATGCGGTGCTGGCGGTGCCCACGCTCGCGCTCGGCCTGACGCTGGTGGCGTTCGGCGCGAGCGTGCGGGAGGCCGCCACCACCGGTGTGGCGGTGGTGGCGGGCCTGGTGCTCTGGGGCCTGTCCCGGCCGAGGGCCTAGAACTGGCTCCAGAGGTACTGGTTGGTGATTTCGTGGTGGAACTGGATTTCGGACGTCTTCACGCGCGTGCCCAGCTGCTTGGGGCAACGCTCGGCGGAGGCCGTCTTCAGCTCCGCGAACTTGCTCTGCACGTTCTCGCCCAGGATGTTGGCGACGAACGAGCTGCCCTTGAAGAGGCGGATGGCGTCGAAGATGTTGTCGGGCAGGAAGCGGGTGCGGCTGCGCTTGGACTCGGCGTCCTCCTGCGGCTGCGGGCCCTCCAGGCCGGTGCGCAGCAGGGTGTAGAGCACCAGGTACGGGTTGGCGTCCGGGCCCACCGAGCGGCACTCGACGCGGGCCGAGCGCTCGTTGCCATAGGGGATGCGCACCATGGCGCCGCGGTTGTTGGCGCTGGCCTTGATCTGGTTCGGCGCCTCGAAGTGCGGGTCCAGGCGGCGGTACGCGTTGACGCTGGAGTTGAGGACCAGGCAGATGTCGTTGGCGTTGGTGAGCAGCCGGTCGATGAAGTCCCAGCCCATCTGGCTCAGGTTGTCCTGGCCGGCCTTGTCGTAGAACAGGTTCTTGTTGTTCTTCGACAGCGACATGTTCATGTGCATGCCGTTGCCATTGACGCCCGTCACCGGCTTCGGGAGGAAGCTGGCGGTGGTGTCCATCTGCGCGGCGACCTGGCGACACAGCAGCTTGTAGAGCTGGATCTGGTCCGCGGAGATGAGGGCCTCGCTGTACGTGAAGTTCATCTCGAACTGGCTGGGGGCCACCTCGGGGTGGTCCTTCTCGTTCTGGAAGCCCATGGCGCGCTGGGCCTCGGCGGCCTTGTCGATGAAGGCGCGCAGCGGGTCACCGGGCAGCGAGTGGTAGTAGCCGCCGGTGGAGATGAAGTCGAACTTGCCCGTCTCGTGGTAGTGGCGCTCGGCGTCGCGGCCCTTGAAGAGGAAGCCCTCGACCTCGGGCGCGGCGTGGAAGACGGTGCCGTCCTTCTGGTACAGGGCCTCGGTGACGCGCTTGAGCTGGCCGCGCATGTCGGCGTGGTAGGGCGAGCCGTCGCGCTCGAGGACCTCGCTGAACACCAGCACCTTGCCGGGCCCGAAGATGTCCGAGGGCAGCCAGTAGAACGAGCCCCAGTCGATGTTGAGGCGCAGGTCGCTCTCCGCCTGCTGGGAGAAGCCGCGGATGGAGGAGCCGTCGAAGGTGAGGTTGTCGGCGCTCTTGAGGAGGAACTTCTTGTCGTAGTCCAGCATGTGCAGCCGACCCTCGAGGTCGGTGAAGCACACGGTGACGGCCTTCAGGCTGCGCTCGTCGGTGAGGTACTTGATGCGCTCCTCGCGGACCTTGTCGGCCGACACGTGCTGGAGGCGCTGCTCCTTCACCTTGAGGTTGCGCTCTTCCAGCTCGTCGTAGGGAATCTCCAGGAACGTCCGCAGCCCCTTCGTGTCCATGCTTGCCGTGCCTCCAGGCCGGTCGTCACCGTCAGCGCGGTGATTTCGAATCCGTGGGCGCAGGTATTTACATTTGGGGACGGGAAATCAAGCCTAAATTCCGCGCCACGAAGCTTAAAAGATTGGTCCAAAAAGCTTTAGAGCACGGTGGGCAACACTCTGGAGGGGGGCTGGAGGGCCTGGGATGACGCCCGGTGGACACTTGGGCGCCTCGGGAGCCTGCCTGCCTGGTCCACGGGGAGCGGGGGAGGTGCGGAGTAGAGTGGCCGCCGTTCACGGTGTAGGTGGAGGGAGGCGGGGATGTTGGGACCGAATGACATCAAGGAGCAGCTCAGCGTCGCGTACGTGCACGCGGTCGCGGCCAGGGCGGGCTGCTCGGTCGAGCGAGTGGGGATGGATCGGGACAGTATCGACCTGAAGGTCTGTGCCCGTGGGCTGCTGGCGGAGAACGCGGCGCTGACGTCGCCGGAGCTGGGCATCCAGCTCAAGGCCACGGCGAGGGTGGCGCATCTGGGCCAGGAGGGCGGCTTCCCGTTCGCCCTGTCGCGCAAGAACTACAACGATCTGGTGGCGCCGTCGCTGGTGCCGCGCATCCTGGTGGTGTTCGTGATGCCGGCGGCCGAGGAGTCGTGGCTGACGCAGACGCCGGAGTCGCTCGTCCTGCGGCACTGTGCCTATTGGACGTCGCTGCGAGGCCAGCCGCGCACGCTCAATGACACCGGGCAGACGGTGCGGCTCTCCCGGGAGCGGTGCTTCACGCACGACACGCTGCGGCGCTTGCTGGAGAAGGTGGCTCGCGAGGAGGAGCTGGAGTCATGACGAGCACGCCGCTTCATGGGTTGGGCAGTCGGGTCGACTACCTGGAGGTGCGGGCGTACCTGGAGGCGCGGGGATGGACGCGGGTGCCCTCTCGTCGGGCCTATGCCGCCATCTATCGGAGCCCGCGCGAGCCCGTGGCGGAGGTGCAGGTCCCGTTGGACCGTGACCTCGCGGACTACGCGGAGGCGATGGGGGTCGTCGCGCGGCGGGTCTCCGAGTGGGAGGGGCGCTCGGCCGAGTCCGTGCTGCATGACCTGTTGCAACCCCGGAGGGACGTGCTGCGCTTCGGGTTGGAGGGCGAGGTCACTCGCGATGGGGGCGTGAGTCTGGCGGACGGGCTGGGGCTGGCGAACGGCGTGCGCAAGGCGTTGCTGGCGAGCGCCTGCAGCGTGAAGCGGCCTCGCGCCTTTCATCCGCGCCTGGGCCTGGCGGAGGCGGAGAGCTTCGTGCGCCAGTGTCGACTGGGACAGACGGAGGTGGGCAGCTTCGTGCTCACCGTCGAGACACCGCTCGACCTTGGTACACAGGGTGGAGAGCCCTTCGGACGGCAGACGGCCCTGCTCCTCTTGCGGTCCGTGGCGCACCTGGCGAGGTCCGTTCGGATGGGGGAGCCACAGCGGGTCCTCGATGCCGTGGAGGATGCGCCGAGGGTGAGCGCGAACCTGTGTGAGGCGCTGGTCGAGATGATGCCCTCGGACGAGTCCGCGGACCTGCGACTGCGGGGCTCCTGGTCGCCCCTGCTGCCTGTTGTCGGGGAGGTGCCCGCGGAGGTCCATGTGGACCGGAACATGTACGAGCGCCTCGAGCGCCTTGCGCATCAGCTCCGCCCCATGCGCGAGACGCAGCCCGACCAGTTCGTGGGCCGCGTCACGGAGTTGATGGGGGCGCCGGGAGAGCAGGGGACTGTCGAGGGGCCCGTGGTGCTCCAGGTGCAGGTCGAGGATGAGCTGCTGCGGGCGCGAGTCGTGCTTGGCGCCGTGGACTACCGGCAGGCGGCCAGCGCGCATCTGGAGCAGCGCTATGTGACGGTTCGCGGCGTGCTTCGCCGGGGGCCGAGGACGCACTGGATTGAAGATGCGTCCGGTTTTGGCATCGTAGGCGCGGCGGTGACGCGGCTCTGAGTGGTTGTCGGGTGGGGTCTTGGTTCCTTGGAGGAGAGCGGGATGAGCTCGATGTGGATTCTGGACGAGGCACCTCCGGCGCCGGATGCGCGCATCCCCTATGGACCGGGGACGCATCACTTCGGAGAGCTGCGGCTTCCCTCGGGGCCGGGGCCGCATCCTGTCGTCGTCGCCATCCACGGCGGTTTCTGGCGCGCGAAGTACGACCTGGCCCACCTGGGCCACGCGTGCGCGGCGCTCACCGCGAGCGGCTTCGCCACGTGGAGTCTGGAGTTCCGACGCGTCGGCCATGAGGGCGGCGGCTATCCCGGCACCCTGGAGGACGTCGCCCTTGGCGCGGACTTCCTGCGCACCCTCGCGGAGTCGCATCCCCTGGACCTGTCGCGCGTCGTGTTCCTCGGCCACTCGGCGGGAGGTCACCTCGCGCTGTGGCTCGCCGCGAGGCCCCGGCTGCCCTCGGGCAGTTCGCTCTACAGTCAGTCGCCGCTGCGCCCGCTCGGCGTCGTCTCGCTCGCGGGCGTGGCCGATGTGACGCGCGCCTATGAGCTGGGCCTCAGTGACAACGCGGCGGGACAGTTCCTCGGGGGCTCGCCCCTGGAGGTGCCCTTGCGCTACCAGCGCGCCTCTCCCGCCGCGCTCCAGCCGCTCGGTGTCCCCCAGGTCCTCCTGCATGGCTCCGAGGACGACACCGTCCCCGTGTCGATGAGCGCGGACTTCTGCTCGCGAGGCCGCGCGCACGGGGATGAGGTTCGCTGCGTCGTGCTCCCCGGCGCGGGCCACTTCGAGGTCGTGGACCCACGCTCGCGCGAGTGGGCCCAGGTTGTCGACGCCGTGCGCTCGCTGCTGTGACGCGAGCGCTTCAGTTCACGTCACCGAAGACGATGTCGTATCCCACCGTGTTCGTGCCGCCCGTGCCCCCGCTCATGCACGTGAAGGTGCTGGTGACGTCGTCGTAGGCGTACGTGTACGCCGTGGGACACGCCTTCTTCAGGAACGAGAGCCACGGCTGGACGCTCTGCGCCCACGCCGGGTTGTTCGCGTAGCACTGCCCCTGGGCCTGCTGGCTCGGGTTGTTGCCGGGCTCCAGCAGCGTGGGCCAGAAGCTCCCCGCGTCGTTGCCCGGATACGTCGCGCAGCCGCAGCAGGCCGGCGTGTTGCCATTGCTGTTGTAGCAGGACGCACCGAAGTTGCCGGCGCACTGGAAGAGGTTGCTCAGCGTGTCCTGCACGGTGCCGCCCTGAACCTGCACGGTCATCATCTGGCTGCAGTCCAGGGGCCCGTAGCCGAAGCTGGTGCTCGCCGAGCACAGGTCTTCATAGGACCACCAGCCGATGGACTGGCCACACGTCTGGACGAGCGGAGACGTACCGCCGACTCCTGGCAGGAACGCCGTTCCGCACACGGCGCCCCCCGCGCAGTCGCTGTCCGACGTGCACGTGCCGCAGTAGCCCGCGTCCGGGTTGTTGGGGTTGCCGCACACCGCGCCGTTCGCACACGTGGGGCCGCACTTCGTCCACGTCGGCTGACACACGCCGCCGGTGCACGTCGTCCCCGTGCCGCAGTCACTGTCCTGTCCGCAGGCCGGCAGCACGACGGCCCGGAGCAGGGTGGTGTAGTCGGCGGGGAGGCCCGCGCTCGTGTCGGGCGTGAAGCTCCACGAGCACGCCTCCAGCATGCCCAGGGTGCTGTTCCCCTGGGCGCTCGTGGAGCCCGCCGTGCCGCACGAGTACGGCGAGGGAGGGTTCGCCGCCGCGAAGCCCCCGTCACCGCTGGGACCCATCTGGAGGCTCACGTTCGCGCCGTTGATGACGGTGACGTCGTAGAAGTCGACCGTGTCCGGCTGGAGTGTGAACTCCGCGGCCGTGAAGGGATTGGTTCCGCCCTTTCCGAGCGGGCAGGGCATGCCGGCCGCGTTGCCGCAGTCCGCGCTCAGGCAGCCCGTCCCATCGGACTGACAGCCCAGCCGTCCGAACAGACCGCCGCTCCAGCCGATGGGAGAACGGCACAGGCACGCGACGCCGCCATCCTCCGGGCACTGCGTCGGCGGATTCGCGAGGTTGACTCCGTCCGCGAGCAGGCAGCGGCCACTCTGGCACTGGGCGTTCTGCGTGCACGCCGTCATCCCGGGCTGGAGGTTCGCGAACGCGGGAGGCAGCGACGAGGGCATGCACAGCGTCGTCGACTCCTGGGCCGTCAACTTCAGTGAGTCGAGCGGAACCCCGCCATCCGTCCTCGGGTACTGGCAGAGCCCCAGCGCCACCGTGCAGGACTGTCCGCTCGGACACGGCGAACTCCCGGAGCTGCACGCCTGGTTCTCACCGGGGACGACGGACTGGAAGTAGCACGTCCCGCCATTGGCGAGGCTGCACTCCTGCACCGTGGTGGAGCAGGTCGTGCTGCCGGGGCACGCGGCCTGCCCTCCGTCGGCGCACTTGCACAGGCCCGTGGTGGAGTCACAACCCTCGGAGCCGCAGTTGGCGCACGCGGGCACCTGCGTCGCACCCGTGCAAAGCGCGGTGGGGAGATTGACGGTGACGATGGGAGCACCGCCGTTGCACGTCGTGCCCGGGGCCACCATGCACTGTCCCGTGTTCGTGTCGCACATATTGCCCGCGTTGCAATCCGCGCTGCTGGTGCAACCGGGGTTCAGACAGGCCTGGTTCGGACCACAGTCGCTGTCCGTGGTGCACGTGAAGGGCGGAGGCGCCGCGCCCGCGGTCTGGCCAATCCAGACCGTCTGGCTCGCCTGGTTCGTCAGCGTGAAGGGACGGAAGCCGGGCGGGCAGGTCGACGAGCCCGCGTCGCCCGGAGCCGGTGTGTCCGTGGGCGCGCGGCCCTGGAGCGTGCCGAACACCACGAGCGCGACAGCCAGTCCGAGTGACACCGCGGGGATGAGCAGACGACGTGATGCCATGACGGGCCTCTCAATCAGGTCTGCCGAGCGACGGTAGTGAGCGGCCGCCTCCAGCCCAAGGATTCGGGGCGTCGGCTGCTCGCACGCGCGCGAACGAACCCAAGGCCCGTGATTCCTGGGGGCATGGGCCCCACCTTCTTTGCCGAGTCGGGGCCGACGCACTGCCCGTCGTGGGATTTCGCGCCCCAGGACTTGCGCGAGAAAGAGCCATTGCTAAACTGAACTATATGGTTCAGTATCAGGCCCGACTCGATGCGACGTTTGGAGCACTGGCGGATGTGACGCGCAGGGGAGTCCTGGAGCGGTTGGGCCAGGGGGAGGCGTCCATCACGGAGCTGGCGGAGCGCTTCGACATGACCCTGACGGGCATGAAGAAGCACGTGCACGTGCTCGAGGAAGCAGGGTTGGTCATCACGGAGAAGCAGGGGCGGGTGAGGACCTGCCGGCTAGGGCCATGTCGCCTCGAGGACGAGGTGGCGTGGATGAATGGCTATCGGCGTCTGGTGGAAGCGCGGCTCGACCGGCTCGGCGAGTTCCTCGCGCGAACGAAAGGGGAAGAGGAATGAACACGGCACTCAGGGAAGCACTCGTCACGCAGCCGACGGACCGCGAGATTCGCATCGAGCGCATCTTCGATGCGAAGCGCGAGCGGGTCTGGAAGGCGATGACGGACCCGAAGCAGGTGGCGCAGTGGTGGGGGCGGGGCAACAAGCTCGTGGTGGAGCGCCTGGAGGTGGAGCGGGGTGGCCACTGGCGCTTCGTCGAGCACGCGGATGGACAGGAGCACGGCTTCGAGGGGCGCTTCCGCGAGGTGACGCCCGTCGAGCGCCTGGTGCAGACCTTCGAATGGGACGGCATGCCCGGCTACGTCATCCTCAACACGACGACGTTGGAGGACCTGGGCGACGGGCGCACGAAGGTGGTGGCGGTGTCGTTCTTCTTCACGACGGAGGAGCGCGACGGCATGGCTGCCTCCGGCATGGCGGACGGCCTCAACCAGAGTTACCGCGCGCTCGACGCGCTGCTGGCCCGCGAGCCGTAGCCGAGAGAGCTTCGTGGCGCCGGGCCCGAATGGGCTCGGCGTCACGGAGGTACGTCAGAACCCGCGCGCCGCGCCGCCGTCGACGGCGATCGACTGGCCGGTGATGTACGAGGACTGCTCGGAGGACAGGAACGCCACCAGCGAGGCCAGCTCCTCCGGACGCCCCAGTCGCCGCGCGGGAATCTGCGGGGCCACCTTCTCGTCCGTGAGGCCCAGCTGCGTCATCCGCTCCGTCGCGTGGAAGCCCGGCAGCACCGCGTTGAGCGTGACGCCGTGCTGCGCCACCTCGTTGCTCACTGTCTTCACCAACCCGAGCAACCCCGCGCGCAGCCCGTTGGAGATGGTCAGGTTCGGCATCGCCTCACGCGCCGCCAGCGACGTCACCAGGATGATGCGCCCCCACTTGCGCTCCTTCATCCCCGGCAGCGCCGCCTGGATTCCATCCACCGCCGCCATCCACAGGCTCTGGAACCCCAACTGCCACTGCTCCGCCGTCAGCGACTCGAAGCCGCCCGCGGGAGGCCCGCCCGTGTTCACCACGAGCACGTCCACGCCGCCCAGCTTCGCCACCACCTCGTCCACCAGCCGCTTCGCCGCACCCGGCTGGTTCAGGTCCGCCGACACCGCGAGCGCCGCGCTCAGCGACTTCGCCGCCTTCTCCAGCTTCTCCCCACCGCGAGAGCAGATGGCCACCGTGGCGCCTTCCTTCACCAGCACCTCGGCCGTCGCGTAGCCCAGCCCCGCCGACGCGCCCATCACGAGCGCGCGCCTACCCTTCAGTCCGAAATCCATCCGCGTGCTCCTTCATGAATGGCACCAGCCGCTCGTGGATGAGCTGCTTCGCCCGCTCCAGGTCCACGTCCTCGGCGCGCGTCAGCCCCTCGGACAACTCCGAGACGATGCCACCGGCAATCGCCCCCACCTCGTACGCCAACCGGTACGGCACCCGGCTGAAGCTCACCATCGAATACCGACTGACGAACTCACCCGGGAAGGTGTTGAGCAACACCTTCTCCACCGCCTTCTCCAACAGGAAGCGCGGGTTGCCCGTGCTGTCGCGCATCTCCACGAAGTTCTCCACCGCCATGTCCGCGATGGCATCCGCGTTCGTCTTGCGCAGCCGCGCCAGCTCCCCGAACAGCGTCTCCCAGTCCCCGCCCTTGCCGAGCAGCCCCTCGAGCACCGTGCAGTCCTCGAAGCCGCAGTTCATCCCCTGCCCGAAGAACGGGACGATGGCGTGCGCCGCGTCCCCCATCACCACCGCCTTGCCCCCCACGTTCCACGGCGCGCACTTCACCGTCACCATGCTGCCCGTGGGCCGCGCGAAGAACGCCTGCGTCAAATCCGGGATGAGCGCCTTCGCGTCCGGGAACTGCTCCTCGAAGAACGCCTCCAGCCGGGCAGGGGAGTCCAGCGACTCGAAGCTCACCGGCCCCTTCCACGGGAGGAACAACGTGCACGTGAAGCTGCCATCCTCGTTCGGCAGCGCAATCAACATGTACGTCCCGCGCGGCCAGATGTGCAGTGCGTGCTTCTCCATCTGGAACGCGCCGCCCGGGCCCGGAGGAATCGTCAGCTCCTTGTACCCGTGCCCCAGCGTCTCCGACGTCGACTCGAACCCCGGCACCTTCTCCAGCGCTTGCCGCACCGCCGAGCCGGAGCCGTCCGTGCCGAACACCACGCGGCCCTCCTCGCGGCGCTCCTCACCCGTGGCCTCGTCCACCACCGTGAGCACGCCCTGGTCCAGGTCCGCGCCCGACACCCGCTGCCTGAAGCGGATGCGCACCTTGCCCGTGGCCTCCGCCGCGCTCATCAGGAACTTGTTCAGCCACGCGCGCGACAGCGAGTTGATGTGCTGCGAGTCATCCTTCCCATAGGGCTGGTACATCAGCGCGCCCTTCGGGGGGTGAATCATCCGCCCCCGCATGGGAATCGCGTGGCGCAGCGCCTCCTCCTCCAGCCCCACCTGCCTCAGCGCGTACAGCCCCCGCGTGGAGATGGCCAGGTTGATGGAGCGCCCCGCGTCGATGACCTCGCGCCGCATGTCCGGCCGACGCTCCAGCACCTCCACGGTGTGCCCACGCCGCGCCAGGAACACGGACAGCAGCGAGCCCACCAGGCCCGCGCCCACCACCGTGACGGCCTCGTTCCGCTCACCCACGGGCGTGTCCCTCCAGCGTCTTCACGAAGCGGTACACATCCGTGAACGAGCAATACAGCGGCGCGGGCGCCGCGCGGATGATGTCCGGCTTGCGGAAGTCACAGATGATGCCCGCGTCCGCCAGCCGCTTGAGCATGCTCGGCGCGTCGCCCTGGAACCGCAGGGACAGTTGCGCCCCGCGCTGCTTCACGTCGCGCGGCGTGGTGATGCGCACGTAGCCGGGCGGCAGCTTGTCCAACAGGAACTCCAGATACCCCGTGAGCCGCTCGCTCTTGGCGCGCAGCGCCGCCATGCCCGCCTGGTCGAACAGCTCGAACGACGCGCGCAGCGTCGCCAGCTGGAGGATGGGCGGATTCGACAGCTGCCACCCCTCCGCGCCCGGCAGCGCGTCGAAGTGCGGCCCCATCTGGAAGCGCGTGGCCTTGTCGTGCCCCCACCAGCCCTCGAACCGGGGGATGTCCTTCGAGCGCGCATGTCGCTCGTGCACGAACACCCCACCCAGGCTCCCCGGTCCGCCGTTCAGGTACTTGTACGAGCACCACACCGCGAAGTCCGGCCCGTCGTCGTGCAGCGACAGCTTCAAGTTGCCCGCGCCGTGCGCCAGGTCGAACCCGACGAAGCAGCCCTTCGCGTGCGCCGCGTGCGTAATCGCGGGGATGTCGAACGCCTGGCCCGTGAGGTAGTTCACGCTGCCCAGCAGCACCAGCGACACCTCGTGGCCGTGCTGCTCCAGCGTCGCCAGGATGTCCTCGGTGCGCAGCGTCTCCTCACCGGCTCGCGGCTTGAGCTCCAGCACCGCCTCGCGAGGGTCGAACCCGTGGAAGCGCGCCTGCGAGGCCACCGCGTACTGGTCCGACGGGAACGCGCCGCCCTCGACGAGAATCTTGAAGCGCTCCTTCGTGGGTCGGTAGAACGACACCATCATCAGGTGCAGGTTCACCGTCAGGGTGTTCATCACCACCACTTCCTGCGGCTTCGCGCCCACCAGCCGCGCGGCCTGCTCCGTGACGAGCTCGTGGTAGTGCAGCCACGGGTGGCGCCCGTGGTGGTGCCCTTCCACGCCGAAGCGGGCCCAGTCCTCCAGCTCCTCCTGCACGTAGCGCGCGGCGTTCTTCGGCTGGAGCCCCAGCGAGTTGCCCGCCAGGTACACCACCGGCTTGCCATCCGGGCCGGGCGGGAAGTGGAACTGCTCGCGGAAGGAGCGCAGCGCATCCTCGGCGTCGGCCTTGCGCGCGAAGTCCTGGGAGTCCTCGAAGGTGTACGTCGTCATGGGGCGAAGTCCTCGCGCGAGCGCCCCAGCCACGCCAGGGCGTTCTTCCACAGGAGCTGCTCGCGCGCGTCGGATGAAAGCTCCGTCAGCGATTCGATGAGGGTGCCCGGGCGCAGCTCGCCCAGGGGGAACGGATAGTCACTGCCCAGCGCCACCTTGTCCTGGCCGAACAGCTTCACGATGAAGCGCAGCGTGTCCGCGTCATGCACCAGCGAGTCCACCCAGAAGCGGCCCAGGTACTCGCGCGGCGGCACCTTGTTGTCCACCGCCACCAGGTCCGGCCGCGCCTCGAAGCCGTGCTCGATTCTCCCCAGCGTCCCGGGGAACGCGCCGCCGCCGTGCGCGAAGGCGAAGCGCAGCCTGGGCAGCCGCTCCAGCACGCCGCCGAAGATGAGCGAGCACATGGCCAGCGACATCTCCGCGGGCATGCCCACCAGCCACGGCAGCCAGTACTTCTGCATCTTCGCCTCGCCCATCATGTCCCACGGGTGGACGAAGATGGACGCGCCCAGCTCGCTCGCCGCCTGGAAGAACGGGAAGAGCTTCTCGTCGGAGAGGTTCCAGTCGTTGACGTGGCTGCCAATCTGCACGCCCGCCAGCCCCAGCTCCTTCACGCACCGCTCCAGCTCCCGCACCGCCAGCTCCGGCGACTGCAGCGGCACCGTGCCCAGCCCCACGAAGCGCTTGGGGTGCTCGCGCACCACCGAGGCCACGTGGTCGTTCAGGAAGCGCGACAGGTCCAGCCCGTGCTCCGGCTGCGTCCAGTAGCTGAACATCACCGGCACGGTCGAGATGACCTGCACGTGGACGCCCACGTCGTCGCATTCCTCGATGCGCTTCACCGGGTCCCAGCAGTTGCTCTCGACCTCGCGGAAGAACTTCCCGTCGTCGCGCAGCATCCGCGCGCGGCACGGCGCGTGGTGGTCCAGCGTGATGAAGCCGCCGTACCCGTAGCGCTCGGCGAAGCGCGGCAGCTTCTCGGGGAGCAGGTGCGTGTGGATGTCGACCTTCAACGAGAAGGCCCTCCCTTGGTCACCTTCGTCCCGCACTTCTTGCAGGTGCAGTTCGCGTCGTTGCCGTAGAAGTGCTCGAAGATGGGCGGCAGCTGCGTCACCAGATTCGTGACGTGCACGAACTCCTCGTAGAGCTTCTCGCCGCAGGAGGGGCACATCCACATGAAGCCATCCAGCTCATGCGGCAGGCGGCGGCGCTCCAGCACCAGCCCCACCGTGCCCGCGGGGCGCTGGGGCGAGTGCGGCACCTTGGGCGGCAGCAGGAAGATCTCCCCCTCGGAGATGGGGATGTCCACGGGCTTGCCGTCGTCGAGCACGCGCAGGTTCATCGTGCCCTCCAACTGGTAGAAGAACTCCTCGCCCTCGTTGATGTGGAAGTCCGTGCGCGCGTTGGGGCCGCCGACGACGGTGACCATGAACTCACGGTCCGCCCACACCTGCTGGTTGCCGACGGGCGGCTTGAGCAGGTGGCGGTGCTCGTCGATCCACTTCTTGAAGTTGATGGGGGTCAGCCGGCCCATTCATTCATCTCCGATGGTGGCGATGCACTTGAGCTCGATGGCGATTGGCGTGGGCAGCCGGTTGATCTCGAGCGTCGTCCTGCACGGCGGGTTGTCCTTGAAGTACTCGGCCCACAGGCGGTTGTACGTGGGGAAGTCCTTCTTCATGTCCGTCAGGTACACCGTGACGTCCACCAGCTTGTCCCAGGAGGAGCCCGCGTCCTCCAGGATGTAGCGGACGTTGCGGAACACCGAGTGGCACTGCGCCTCGATGTCGTACGAGGTGATGTTGCCCTCGGCGTCCAGCTCCACGCCGGGAATCTTCTTCGTCCCGCGCTCGCGCGGGCCCACGCCCGACAGGAACAACAAGTTGCCCACACGCCGTGCGTGGGGATACAGGCCCACCGGCTCCGGGGCCTTCTGGGAATCGACTCGCTCACTGGTGCTCACGTCGCGTCTCCGTCCAGCGCGTCACAGCTTGATGCACACGTTCTTCGGCTCGGTGAAGAAGCGCAGCGCCTCCCAGCCGCCCTCGCGCCCCACCCCCGAGTCCTTCACCCCGCCGAACGGCGTGCGCAAGTCACGCAGCATCCAGCAGTTCACCCAGACGATTCCGCTGTGCAGCCGCGAGGCGAAGCGGTGCGCCCGCTTCACGTCCCGCGTCCACACGCTCGCCGCCAGGCCGTACTTCGTCGAGTTCGCCCACGCGAGCACCTCGTCCTCGGTGTCGAACGGGATGAGCGTGGCCACCGGGCCGAAGATCTCCTCCTGGTTGGTGCGGCAGCTTGCGTCCAGGCCCTCGATGAGCGTGGGCTCCACGAACCAGCCCTCGCGGCAGCGGCCCGTCAGGCTCGCGCGCTTGCCACCCGCGAGCACGCGCCCGCCCTCCTGCTTCGCCAGGTCGATGTAGCCCATCACCTTGTCGAAGTGCTGCTGCGACACCAGCGCGCCCTGCTCGGTGCCGGCCTCCAGCGGGTCACCGACCTTGAGCGCCTGCGTGCGCGCCACCAGCGCGTCGCGGAAGCGCTCATAGATGGGGCGCTGCACGAAGATGCGCGGGCCGCAGAGGCAGATCTGCCCCTGGTTGGAGAACGACGAGCGCACCGTCGTCGCCAGCGCCTCCTCGAAGTCGCAGTCCTCGAAGATGACGTTGGGGTTCTTCCCGCCCATCTCCAGCGACAGCTTCTTGAAGCTCGGCGCGGCCACGCGGGCAATCTCCGCGCCCACGCGGGTGCTGCCGGTGAAGGAGATGGCCGGGATGTCCGGGTGCTCGCTCATGGCCGCGCCCACCTTGGGGCCCAGGCCGTGGACGATGTTGAGCACGCCGGGCGGCAGGCCCACGTCGCGGCACACCTGCGACAGGAGGAACGCCGTCATCGGGGTGACTTCGGAGGGCTTGGCCACCACGCAGTTGCCGATGGCCAGCGCGGGCGCGAGCTTCCACGTCAGCAGGTACAAGGGCAGGTTCCACGGCGAGATGCAGCCCACCACGCCCAGCGGCGAGCGCAGCGTGTAGTTGAGCGCGACGCCGTCCGTGGCGTGCGCCTCGCTGGAGAACTGCGTCACCGCGTCCGCGAAGAACTCGAAGTTGAGGATGCTGCGCGGGATGTCCACGCTGGACGCCACCGACAGCGGCTTGCCGGAGTCGATGGACTCCGCGCGGGCGAACGCGTCCAGACGCTCGCGAATCGTGTCCGCCACCTTGCGCAGGAGGCGCGAGCGCTCGGCGGCGGGCGTGGCGGCCCAGGCCGGGAAGGCGCGCTGGGCGGCCTCCACCGCGTGCTGGAGGTCGGTGGCGTCCGAGTCCGGCACCTGCGCGTAGCCCTTGCCCGTCGCGGGCTCGGGCTTGTCCAGCCACTGGCCGCCGCGCGCGGGGATGAGCTCTCCGCCGATGTAGTTGAGCACCTTCTGCATGTCCGAGCCCTCCGTGCGCCCGTCCCCGGGATGGCTCGCGAGCGCCTGGTCCCTCGGGTGCCGGGAGACAGGGGGAGCGCGGGGGCCCGGGTCGAACGGGGCGCAATGTACGCAACCGAGCCAGCCGTCACCAGCATCACGGAAAGCGCGCCTCGGAGCGTCGTCCTCTCGCGTCAAACGGGTGACGACTCCGGCTGCCCGGAGGGTGGGCGAGCGGCGGGGGAATACAGAGCACTGGAGGCGCGAGGGGCCGGACCGGGTTGTGTGTAAAGGGAGTCAGACATGCCCATGGAACCTGTCGCGCCGATGTCCGAGGAAGAGGCGCGCGCGGCGGCGGATGCGGATTCACGGCAGCTCCTATCGGCGGCCACCGTCGAGGAGGCGCTCACGGTGCTCGTGGAGGTCGCCCGCCGGCTGACGCGCGCGCACCAGGCGACCGTGGTGCTGACGCCTGCTCCCGGCAGGACGCGGGGGGCGAGCGTCACCTCGCTCTCGCGCGCCTACGAGGTCTGGGGCGGCTACGCCGTGCCCTCGGCAGGCGGTCGAGCCCGGCGGGAGCGCCGCGCCGCCACGCGGGGCGCGGAGCCCCGGGGTCGGCTGGCGGTGGCGCTGCCCTCGAACGCGGGGGTGCTCTACCTCTTCGACCGGGAGGTGGGGGACTTCAGCCACGAGGATGAGGTGGCCCTCTCCCGGCTCGCCCGCCTCGCGGGCCTGGCGCTGGAGTCCGCCCGCCTGCTGCGAGAGGAGCAACAGGCGCGCACGGAGGCCGAGGACGCCGAGCACCGCGCGGCCTTCCTCTCCGACGCCAGCCGCCTGCTGGCCTCGTCGTCGCTCGACCCCAAGGTGACGCTCGACACGCTGGCCCGCCTCAGCGTGCCCGTCATGGCGGACTGGTGCTTCGTCGACATCATCGACGAGGGGGGCGCCGTGCAGCGCACGTCCGTGGCGCACGCCGACGCGCGCGATGCGCCGCTCGCCCTGCGCGTGCGCGAGTTCCCTCCCGGGCCCGAGGGCAGCATCCACCCCACCACGCGCGTGGCCCGCCACGCCGAGTCCCTGCTCGTCGATGACGTCGACGACGCGTGGCTGCATCGGGTGTCGGTGAGCGAGGCGCACTACCAGACGATGCGCGAGGTGGGCTTCCACGGCATCATGTCCGTGCCGCTCGTCGCGCGGGGCCGCTCGCTGGGCGCGCTCACGTTCCTGGCGGTGCGCCCCTCGCGCCACTACAGCCAGGCGGACCTGGAGACGGCGCAGGACCTGGCCCGCCGCGCGGCGCTGTTCCTGGACAACGCCCGGCTCTACCGCGAGGCGCGCCGCTCGGTGCTCTTGCGCGACGAGTTCCTCGCCGTGGCCAGCCATGAGCTCAAGACGCCGCTCACGCCGTTGCAGCTGCGCCTGCAGTGGCTGCGGCAGCAGACGCCCAAGGACAGGCCCTACCTGCCCACGTCGCTGGTGCTCTCGCAGCTGGACGTGGTGCAGCGCCAGGTGGACAAGCTGTCGGGGCTGGTGCACGGCCTGCTCGATGTCTCGCGCATGTCCAGCGGACGGCTGTCCTTGCACCGTGAGGACGTGGACCTGGAGGTGCTGGCGCGCGAGGTGAAGACGCGCCTGGCGCTCGCGGCGAGCCAGGCTGGCAGCGAGGTGTCGCTCACCACGCACGGGGACGTGAAGGGGCACTGGGACCGCTGCCGGCTGGAGCAGGTGTTGACGCACCTGCTCGCCAACGCGCTGAAGTACGGCGCGGGCCAGCCGGTGCGCCTGGAGCTGGAGGACGCGGGGGACGACGTGGTGGTGCGCGTGGAGGACGCGGGCATCGGCATCGCCCGCGAGTACCAGTCCCACATCTTCGAGCGCTTCGGCCGCGCCGTCAGCGAGCGGCACTACGGCGGCCTGGGCCTGGGGCTCTACGTCACCCGGCAGATCGTCGAGGCCCACGGCGGCACCATCCAGGTGGCGAGCGAGCCGGAGAAGGGCAGCCACTTCGAGGTGACCCTGCCCCGACGCGAGAGCACCTGACGTGCGTCCCGCTCCCGCTCGGCTATAAACGCCCCGGGAGGAAACAACATGTCACGCAAGGTGGCCCTCATCACCGGAGCATCGGCGGGGTTGGGCGAGCAGTTCGCGCGGCGCTTCGCTCGGGACGGACACGACGTCATCCTCGTCGCCCGCAGTGCCGAGCGCCTGGAGGCGCTCGCCGCGACGCTCCAGAAGGAGCACGGGGTGACGGCCCACGTGCTGCCCGCGGATTTGACGCGGCCGGAGGCGCCCGAGCAGCTCTTCGCGCAGGTGGCCGAGCGCGGCCTCGTGGTGGAGTTCCTCGTCAACAACGCGGGCTTCGGCTCCGCGGGCCCCTTCCTGGACCAGGACGTGAAGCGCGAGGGGGAGATGGTGGAGGTCAACTGCACCGCGCTGTTGAAGCTCACGCACCTGTTCGCCCGGCCCATGCGCGAGCGCGGCCACGGCCGCATCCTCAACGTCGCCTCCACCGCCGGCTTCCAGCCGGGGCCCTACATGGCCACGTACTACGCGACCAAGGCCTTCGTCGTGTCGCTGTCGGAGGCGCTCTCCTACGAGCTGAAGGGCACGGGCGTGACGGTGACGTGCCACTGCCCCGGCGCGACGCACACCGAGTTCGCCCAGCGCGCGGGCAACGACAAGACCCGCCTGTTCCAGCGCACCGGCGTGGCCAAGGCCCCGGACGTGGTGGAGCACGCGTACGCGAAGATGATGCGCGGGCGCGTGCTGGCCATCCACGGCGTGGCCAACGCGGTGGGGGCCTTCATGGTGCGCCTGAGCCCGCGCGCCGCCGTGCGCGCCATGGTCGCCGGGCTCAACCAGCAGGGCTGAGCGCCTGATGCGGACCGGGCCGTGAGCTCCTCGGCTCGAGGCGGCGTCACGGCCCGGCGCGCGACCTCACTTCAGTTGAAGGTCGCGGTGAACAGCAGCGAGAAGTGGGTGACGTTCCAGTCGTCGTTGCCCTCGCCGCGGATGCGGCCCAGCGCCAGCTCCGCGCCGATGCCCACGCCCCAGTTGTCGCTCACCCACCACTCCTTGCCCAGGCCCAGGTGCAGGCCCACGCCGGTGTCGGTCTCCGCCTCCGTCTCGCCCTCGTACGAGGCGCTGAGCTGGTTGGCCACCACCGCGCCGGAGAGGTAGAAGTTGACGGGCATGAAGTAGTACGCGAGGCCCACGCCGATGGCGGCGTAGTTGCTGGCCACGTCGTCGTCCTCGTCCCCCTCGATGGTGACGCCCTCCACCTCGATGTCCGGGTTGGGTGTGGAGGTGCCGAACAGCTTTCCGTAGAGGATGAAGTTGTTGATGGGCGCGAAGCCCAGCTCCAGGTTGAGCGTGCCCGCGCCGCCCTTGAGGGCCAGGTCCACGCCTTGTCCCACGGCGGCCGAGTGCGTGTAGCCCAGGCCGAGCTGACCGCGCAGGTAGAAGCCATCGTGGGTGTGTCGGCCGCGGTCATCCGCCAGCGCGATGGAGGAGGGAAGCAGCACTGCCGCGAAGAGCCAAGAGTAGCGCATGAAGTCGAGTCCTTGCTTCGGTGGAGCCCGCCCCGGCCGGGAGGTCTCGTCGGGGTGATGCCGCATGGCGACCGCTCGATGCCAGCCCGGGAGACACCCCCATTCCCGGGTCCTCGGGCTTATACCCCGGTGACGGCCGATGCGAGCAACCCTCGCCCGACACCGCGAAAGCTGCTCTGCTGCGCGCCCCCCGGCGCCGGCTTTCCGCGCCGCGGACTCAGAAGAGGGATGCGATGACTGGGACTGTGAACCCCGCGGAGCTGGCCCGACGACTGGACGACGCGAGGCGGGAGCGGCGGGAGGTGCCGCCCCTCACCAACGAGCTGCCCGCGCTGTCCGTGCCGGACGCGTACGCCATCCAGGAGGAGGGGCTGAAGCTGCGGCTCGCGGCCGGTGAGCGCCTGGTGGGATTGAAGATGGGCCTGACGTCCGAGGCCAAGCGCCGGCAGATGAACCTGGACTCGCCCGTGTACGGCGTCCTCACGGACAAGATGCGCGTGCAGGCGGACGGCGTGGTGTCGCTCGCCCAGGGCATCCACCCGAAGATCGAGCCCGAGATTGCCTTCCGCACCGCGCGCGAGCTCAAGGGCACCGTGACGCGCGACGAGGCGCTGGATGCGTGTGAGTCCGTGTTCGCGGCGATGGAGATCCTCGACTCGCGCTACCGCGACTTCAAGTACTTCTCCCTGCCGGACGTGGTGGCGGACAACGCGTCCTCGTCCCTGTTCGTCCTGGCGACCCAGGAGCACCCGCCGCGCGCCATGGATTTGACGCGGCTGGAGATGAAGATGTTCGTGAACGACGCGCTGGCGCACTCGGCCCGCTCGGACGCCATCTCCGGGGACCCCGTGTTGTCGTTGGTGCAGCTGTGTGAGCTGCTCGCGAAGCGCGGACAGGTGCTGCCGGCGGGGAGCATCGTCCTGGCGGGCGCGGCGACCATCGCGCACATGTTCCAGCCGGGAGACCGGGTGAAGCTCGTCGTCGAGGGACTCGGCTCGGTGGCGGTGTCGGCCGCCTGAGTCCTTACTGGAACCAGGAGGAGGCCACGTCCGCGCTCTGGTGGCGCGGGCGCACGTCCGTCTCCAGCCATTGCACGGCGTAGCGCTCACCGTGCTGCTTCAGGAACGCGTCCAGTTGCTCCGGCCTCAAGCGCTCGCGGGTGGAGTGATGCGCGGACAGCGCGCGCCGCATCGCCGGGTGGTAGCGCACGAAGGACGCGAAGTCGCGCGGGTACTCCCGCGCGTCCACGCCGAGCAGCTGGCCCCGGGTGCGGCCTCGCGACAGCAGCTCGCGCCAGTGCTCCATCGTGGCGAGGCCGATGGACTCCACCCCGCGTGAGCAGAGCGTCAGGTACATCGCGTCCCACGGCGTGGAGCGGTCCAGGTAGCGCTCGAGCGCGCGCGCCGAGGCCCGCGTGTTGAGCACCATCCAGAACGGCACCGCGCCGGTGCGCAGCGTCCACCAGGGCTCCAGGAGGATGGAGCACTCCGCCAGCAGCTTGCCGGAGGGCATCTTCCGCTCGCGGTACCAGTGCCGGTACAGGTCCGCCACCAGCGGGCTGAGCGCCTCCGGCTCCGGGTAGACGATGCGCTTGAGTCTCCAGCGCCGCTTGCGTGCGAGCCGCAGCAGGTCCTCGCGCAGGGCGGGCTCGAAGCCCCACTCCGCCTCCGGGCTGTCGCTGTCCGGCGGTGGTGACGGCCAGCGCGTCAGGGAGGAGCCCTGCTTGCGCAGGTAGGCCTCCACGCGAGGGCCGCCCAGGTAGTACTCGTCCGGGCTCGCGCCGCCGAGCGAGCCTTGCTGGAAGACATGTCGCTCGCCCTGTTGGAGCGTGGGCCAGCGCAGCTCGCACTCGGACACGAAGAGGGTGGCGCCGGGCTCCAGCGCTTCTTCCAGGAAGCGGACGTACGCGGGGCTCAGCCCGCGTCGCTTCACCCGGAAGTGCGTCAGCCCCTGGAGGAGGAGCCGGTCGTGGTTGGCGTCGTGGGTGTGGTGGAGCTGCAGGTCCGGATGGGATTCCAACAGACGACGTGCGGGCTCGCGCGCGAAGCCGAGGGTCTTCATCGGCTCGTCCACGGGCACCTGGCCGTCATGGCGCACGGAAAGTAGATGCGTCTGCGGCAGCCACGGGATTCCCAGCGCGGCGCACAGGTGGACGAGCGCGCCGTTGGTGGCGCCCACCACGGCCGCCGGGTAGCGGCGCCTCGGGTAGCGGCCCACGACCCAGCGTGCGAGGGCCTCCGCGTCGAAGCGCGCGAGCGCCTTCGGCGTCAGCGCCTCCGCCAGCGCGCCGCGCACCCACGCGACCTCGCGCAGCGGCACCGACAGGCGGTTGACGGCGGGCGCCAGCGCCTCGAACAACGGATGCGTGTGGCGGTGGGCGCCCAGCGCGGGAGCGTCCCGGCCGTGCAGGAAGGCCGCGAGCGCCCGCAGCAGCGCGGCCGAAGAGTCGAGGTCCGCGACGAAGCGGCCCGCCCTCATCGCGCCAGCTCCGCGCGACGAGCCTCGGGCGGATTCGGTGCGAGATGACGTGCGCCAGGCGAACTCCGCGCCGCTTGCTCCGGGTCCACGCGCCGAGGCCCGTTCGTGTCTGGCACGCGCCGACGGGCATCGGGCGAGCACCGTGCCTCGCGTGCCGACTCCTCGCGACGAGCCCCGTGCGCGTCCGACGCCGCACGACGTGCGTGTGGTGGATTCATCTCCCCCTCCAGGGCTCTGGCTCGGCGTCCTCAGGCAAGGTAGCCCTGACGCACCAGCCGGGCAGGCCGCTGACCGTGGCCTGCTCGCCTGCAGTCCCGGGAGGCGCGGGTGGACGCCGTGCGTCAGGGCCCCGGCTGTCGCGCCAGGTCCGCCGTCACGCGCAGCCCCTGGGCCGCGTACGCGCGCGAGCAGGGACGCAGCCGGGCCTCGGTGGGCCCCATCGGCTCCAGCACGAAGGAGGAGTCCTTGTGGCGGGGCGGCGAGTCCGGCCAGTGCCCCCGCTCGGCGCGCGCCAGGTCCACCTCCGCCAGCGTGATGAGCGCGTCGTGCTGCAGCCGGCGCAAGTCCAGCCGCTCCGCGTACTCGCCATACGTGACGACGTCCGGACCGTGGAGGCTGAGCGTGCCCAGCTCCAGCAGCGCGAACGCGCGCCGGCGCGCCCCCGTGGGCAGGTCCGCGGCGGCCGTCAGCGCGTCGAAGCCCTCCACCAGCTGCCACCACGCGCGCCGCGCCGTCAGCGCGTTGTCGTCCGGAGGCGAAAGCCCCAGCAGCTCCGGCGGGACGATGTCCTGGCTCCCCGCCGGCAGCCGCGCCAGCGTCTCTTCGGAGAGCAGCGGCCGGAAGTGGACCAGCTGCAGCAGCACCGACTCCTGCCGCAGCGTGACGGAGAAGGGCGCGTACCCATCCGCCAGGCGCGCCAGCTGCGAAATCGCCAGGCGCTTGCGCTCCAGCGGCGCGGCGTCCAGCGCGTCCGCGCAGGGGTGATAGAGCACGCCGTGGCCCGTGGCGGAGAGCAGCTGCCCCTCCATGCCTCCCCCCAGCTCCAGCTCCCGGCTGAGCGCCAGCGCGTCCAGACACACATCCAGCGCCGCCGAGGCCTGCCCATGGGACAGCCGCACCCGCGTCTCCAACGCCGCCAGGTGCACCACGTACATCAGCGCGAACCGCCCATTGGCGCGGGCGGGCGTGAGGGGCGCCAGCGCCCCCAATCGCTCGGGCAGCCCCCCCACCTCCGCGTGTGTCGCCAGCAGCACCCGCGCGAGCAACGGCCGGGCCCGCTCCAGCGCCTGCTCACAACCCTGCGTCAGCGCCGACGTGGGCAGCTTCCCGTCCGCCACGTCCCGACAGGGCTGCCCCTGCGCCGAGTTCCCCTGTGGCTTCTGTTGCTCCTGATACAGCTGCAGCACGGGCTCGAGCAGCGGCTCCAGGTGGCGCGCGAAGCTGCCCGGGACCGAGGGATTCACGTGCGAGGGCCGCGCGTAGCTCGTGCGCGACAGCTCCCCCACCTCCCGCACCAGCCGCTCCTCCAGGGGCCCCGTGCGCAGCTTCACGTACGCCCACCCGCCCCCGCAGGCGAGGAGGACGGCGAGTGCGCCGCCAGCGAGGGTGTAGAGGGGACGGTGGAGGGCCATGAGGGGGAGTCCGGCGGGCGGAGCCTCGCATGAAACCCCCGCTCCGGGGACTCGCCGCGTCATCCTTCCGTGACTTCACTCGCCGTCTGGGCCTGGGGGCCAGCGTCCGGCCCGAGGGTCAGCCGGCACTGCGGCGGGGAGGCAGGAGGCCATGGTTCAGCCGGGCCAGCAGGTGGTCCGCGAGCGCGCGGGCCTGGGCGCGAATCTCCGGCACGGCCGTGGTCTCCCACAGCTCCCCCCGGCGCAGGGGGCCCAGGGTGTAGAGGAGCCCTCCTGTCCGCCCGCTCGCGTCCAGCAGGGCGCCGTGGCTGTCGGTGTCCAGGCCCATGCCGAGCGTGTCCGGCCGCAGCCGCCCCTCGTCCGCCAGGCGCTTGAGCAGCGGGTGGCCGTGTCGGGTGACGGTGCCCTCGGGGCCGGTGCAGTTCACCACGTGGCGGACCTGGAGGTGCTCCTCGCGGCCCTCGCCTCGCGGGAGGATTCGCGCGTGGACCGTGCCGGTGTCGTCCAGCCGGAAGCCGCGCACCCGGGCCGCGCGCACCGTCAGCCGTCCTGTTTCCATCAGCTGCTTGAGCCCATCGGCGACGCCGGGCGCCATCCGGTGGCGGTGGACGTCCCAGTAGGAGCGCAGGTGGCGCAGGAAGCGCCGTCGCTCCACGTCCGACAGCCGCTGCCACAGGGGCACCGTCACCGGCCTCAACGCATCCACCACCGCGCGCCAGCTGGCCCCCGCGTCCGTGGCCCGGCGCACCTCGCGCCGCAGCACCCGGAGCAGCGCGCGCACGCGCACGGGGATGGGGTGCAGGGTGGTGTCGTCCTGGGGCCGCAAGCCCTCGCGTCGCAGCGCGCGCAGCACGTCGCGGATGCCGGGCGAGTCGTACGTGCCCGCGGCGGCCCGCACGTGCCGGTGGGGCAGCAGCCCGTGCCGCGACAGCGCGTACAAGGGGCCCGTGTGGCCCTGCTCCTCCAGCGACAGCACGGCGTCCACCATGGTGAGCCCCGTGCCGATGAGCAGCACCGCGTCCTTCGCGCCGATGCCGGCGAGCGCGTCAGGGACCCACGGCGAGCGGTGGTAGTGGGGGCTCGCGTACAGCCCGCCGTCCTCCACCCGGAGGTCCGCGGGGTCCGCGTTGCCCAGCGCCAGCACCGCGCGGCGCGCGACGTGCTCCGCGCCGTCCCCGGTCGTCAGCGTCACCAGGCCGCCGTGCTCGCGCATCGAGACCACCTGCGCGGACCGCGTCTCCAGCCGCACCCCCGGGGCCGCGCGCGCGCGGGTCTCCTCCAGCACCTCCGCCAGGTATTGGCCATAGCGCTGCCGGGGGACGAAGTCTCCGGGCGCCGTGTCGGGCGCCTGTCGCCGCACGGCGCGCAGGAAGTGCTCCGGGTCCTCCATGAAGGCGCCCATGCGCCCGGCGGGGACGTTGAGCAGGTGACGCTGGCTGCGGGTCGAGTAGGCGAGCCCCTGGCCCACGCTCCGGCCTCGCTCCAGCAGCAGCACCCGCAGGGGCGCGCGTGCCTGCTTCAGGAGGTGGATGGCCAACAATGTTCCGCTGGCCCCGCCCCCGACGATGGCCACATCCCATGGGCTGCTGTGTCCTTGCACGCCGCAATCCTATGTCCGCCTGCGCGTGACGGCATCCACGCTGGCGGTGTGGACAATCGGATGGCAACCCCTGGTCAGGGTCCGAGGGCGTGTCCACACTCCCACGCACATCCCGGGAGGACCCATGCGAGAGCGCTCCACCACAGGAGAGTGGGACCGTGAGGTCCCGGACACGAAGAGCCTGCTCGGCTGGTCTCTGCCAGAGGGTCGGGACGCCGTCCCATCGCTGACGTGGCTGGTGGAGCGGCTTCGTCACAGCCGCCCCGACTGGGGGCTGCTGGGCTCGCTCGTCCGGTTCGACGACGCGCGCTACGTGCGCAGGACGCTGGCGAAGACGGACGCGTGTGAGCTCCTGCTCGTGTGCTGGATGCCGGGGCAGGGCTCGCTCGTGCATGACCATGGCGGCTCCGCCGGCGTGTCGCTGCTCGTGCAGGGGAGCCTGGACGAGACGCGTTACGACTGGGCGGGAGACAGGCTGCTGCCGGCCGTCGTCGAGCGCGCGCGGGAGGGCGACTTGTTGATCGAGGCGTCGGACACCATCCACCACGTGCACAACTCGTCGCGTCGGGGCGCGGTGTCGCTGCACCTGTACGCGCCGCCGATGGAGGGCATGACGCCCTACGACAGCCAGGTGGTCAGAGCGCCGCGTCCAGTTGCCGTGGGGGCTGGGCGAAGGCGCCGGCCACGGGCAGGGTGACGCGGAAGATGCTGCCCCGGCCGGGCGCGCTCTCCAGCGTGAGGGTGCCGCCCAGCGACGTGACGATGCCGTGGCAGACGGCGAGCCCCAGGCCGGTGCCCACGCCCAGGGGCTTGGTGGTGAAGAACGGGTCGAAGATGCGCTCGCGGTGCTCGGGGGAGATGCCGCAGCCGGTGTCGCGCACCTCCACCGCGACGACGCGCCCGGGCATCGCCTCGCTCGCGACGACGCGCACCTCGTTGAGCTCCACCTGTCCGGGGACGATGGCCTGCGCCGCGTTGAGCAGCAGGTTCAGGAACACCTGACCCAGCCGGGCGCCGTTGCCCTGCACCGGGGGCACGCCGTCGCACTCGACCACCAGGCGCGCGCGGTGCCGCAGCTCGTGCATGGCCATCTTCGCCGCGGTGCGCACCACCGCGCCCACGTCCGACGGGCCGCTGCCCACGTCCTCGGAGCGCGAGAGCGTCTGCAAGTCCCGCACGATGAGGCGGATGCGCTCGGCGCCGTCGCGCGTCTCGGCGAGCGCCTCCAGCACCTCCTGGCGCTCGCGCTCCGGCAACTGCTCCTTCTGCTGGAGCTCCTGGTGGATGTACTCCAGGTTGCTGAGGATGAAGGCGAGGGGGTTGTTGATTTCGTGGCCCACGCCCGCGGCGATGCGGCCCAGGGCGATGAGCCGGTCGGCGAAGAGCAGCTGGGCCTGGGTGGCGTGGAGCTGCTCCAGGCTGCGCGACAGCTTGGCGTTGGCGGCCTCGAGCTCCGCGGTGCGCTCGCGCACCGTCTCCTCCAGCGCCTCCGAGGCCTCGCGCGCGCTGGTCGTGCTGGAAGCTTCCGGGCCGGACGGTATCCCCTGACGTGCCAGGAAGGCGCGTCGCAGCGTGCCTCGCCGCTGCGCCACCGCCGACATCAACAGCACCCTGGCTCGTAGCGTCATCACGTCGCAATCCCAGCGTCAGGTGTCCATCCCGTGGAACGCGCGGGGACGGGTGGACAGCGCCAGTCAACACCGCCAGGACGGCCTGGGCAAGGAGCCGATGTCGTCTGGCGAGGCGGCGAAAGCACTTCCAGGTGGGTAGTCGACGGCGGCGCGCCCCCGTGTCGGAGCCAGCGTTGGGCGGTGGAAGCTTGGGCGCGAGGTGTGTCACCGCGCGCGCGGAGTCTCGGAGGCGTGGCGGTCCGACGCCACCGAGGGCTGCGCGCGCCGGGCCCAGCACGCGCCACCCACCAGACACGCACCCATGACCACCGCGAGCAGGAGGCTCGACACGCCCTTGAGCCGCGCCGTCCCCGTCGCGGGCCGTGCCCGGACCACGAGCCGGGGCACCTCGGGCTCGGACGCCGGCCGGTACGCGGGCAGTCCACCCGAGCTGGCCGCGCCGCGCCGCCCTCTCGATGGTGGCCGAGTCCCCTCGGTGGAGGCGGGCACGTCCGCCACATCGGGGAACAGCGGCGCGTCCCACGCACCGTCCGCCGACGCGAGCTCCGCCTCCAGCGCCGAGCACCACGTGCTCGCGGTGCCGCGCCGCCAGGGCTGCTTGGACAACAGCCGCGAGCACAGCTCGCTCAACGCCCACGGCACCCGCGGGTTGAGCACGTGCGGCGACACCGGAGGGTGGTGGATGACGGCCAGCTCGCCCTCGGGCGTCTCCACGTCCACGAACGGGTGGCGCGCGGTGAGCATCCAGTAGAGCACCACGCCCAGCGCGTACAGGTCATCCGCGGACGTGGGCGGATACACCCCGTCGGGATGCGCGCGTCGGAACGCCAGCGCCTCCGGGCTGCGGTAGCGCGGCGTGCCCGGCGGCAGCACCCCGCGCGGCAGCCGGGGCGCCCCCGAGTAGTCCCCCACGCCGAAGTCCATCAACACCGGCGTGCCGTCCTCCTCGCGCACGACGACGTTGTCCTCCTTGATGTCGCGGTGGAGCACGTCCGCCGTGTGCGCCGCCTCCAGCCCCCGCGCCATGCCCAGCGCCAGCGTCGCGGCCCCTCTCGCGGACGGGTTCTCCTCCTCCACCCACTGCGCCAGCGGACGCCCCCTCACGTACTCCATCGCCAGGTAGAGCCACGCGGGAGACTCGGAAGGAAAGAGCCCGCCCGCGCGGAAGCCCACCACGTTGCGATGCGCCAGCCGCGTGAGGATGGCCACCTCGCGCAGGGCCCAGCCCCCCAACTGCTCCAGCGACTGCAGCTTGAGCGCCACGGGGGCCCCGTCGCGAGAGGCGCGGTACACCACGCCGCACCCTCCCGCGCCCAGCAACGCCTCCACCCGGTAGCCCGCGATGTCCGCGCCCTCGGGCGCGTCCAGGACGTGATGCTTGTCCATGCCACCTCCCCAGTCGGACACGACCTCGGGAATGGGGTGAAGCTAGCACCACCTCCGAGGATGTCCCCCCCGACAGCGGGGAGGGGCCCACACGCCCCGGCCGCGAGTGTGCGGCAGCGGATGGCGCGCTGCCCTCAGGGGCAGGCGCCGCAGTCGGCGTTGCAGCTCGTCGCGGTGGTGCCCGTGCCGCAGCGCTCGGTGAACTGGCAGACGCCATCCCCGCACCGATAGATTTCCGCGGGGCGGATGCGCGCGGTGATGGGCTGGTAGGTCTTCGCGTTGTGCGTGCACGACGCGTAGTAGGGCAGGGGGTTGTTGCCGGCGTCCCTGGCCACCGTGCACAGCGAGGCGCACATGCCCAGGTGGGTGATGGGCGGGCACTGCTGCGTGGTGCCCGAGGCCAGCCCACACGTGCGAGGCGTGCTCCGCTCCGCGGTGAGGTACGGCTGGTCATTGGCCGCGAACACGCCCGTGCCGTCGAAGAGGTTGCCGAAGTAGCAGGCCTCCTTCTCGCTGTAGAGGTCCAGCTCCGCCTGCGTGTAGGGGATGGCTGGAGGCGTGGAATCGCTGGTCGCCGCGACGCGGCCCAGCACGGAGATGGGCACGTGCAGGCCGTACTTGTTCGCGTGCGCCGCCAGGCACGCGGACACCACCTGCTGCTCCGCCTCCGTCGCCGCCGCCCCGTTCGCCCAGTTCGTCGCCAGCCCCAACGAGCCCAGCCACGTGTACTGCACCCCCGTCACCGGGTTGGTGAAGGTGCGCGTCTGCCCCGCCGCCACCGCGCACGTCACCACGTAGGACATCACCGCGTCCGCCGTGCTCGGGTCCTGGTTGAACCAGTCCTTGAAGCCATTGGTCGACAGGCCGTTGGTGGACAGGCCATTGGTGGAGAGCCCGTTGGTGGACAGGCCGTTGGTGGAGAGCCCGTTGGTGGAGAGCCCGTTGACGGACAGCGCATGCACGCGCAGCTGCCCCAGCTCCTCCCCCACCGGCTCCAACTCCACCCCGCAACCCGCCGCCCCCATCCCGAGTCCCCAACCCAGGAGCCCCACCACGCCTCCGCGAGCCCAACGGCGGATGGAGCGGGTGTGGCGAAGCGACTGCGAAGCTGGAATGCGGTGCATGCGTTTCCCCCGTGTGTGGTGGTCAGCGAGGGCTGACCACCTTGTCGTCCACCCGCTTCAGCGCTCCCAATCGCGCTGAAAACTGATGGGCTCGACAAGATTCGTAGGGGATTTCCCTGCGCGCATGCTGCTGTGGAGGAATTTTCTTTTCCCGTCGAATCAATAACAGCAGGGTTGTAAAGTCCTAGACCCAGTCAGGTCTGGATGGATTGGATTCAACGGATAATTTGTATTTCAGGAAAAACTAGAGAGGCTCTGGAAACTCCAGGCTCAGCGCGGCGGCGGGGGTGAGGGCGAAGCCCTCCGGTCCGCGCAGCCTCCAGGCGCTCACGTCGGTGACGGGGCCGCCGACGATTTCGGATTCGCCGGTGTCCCCGCGCGTCTCGGCCTGGCCCAGGTGCAGGCACAGGTGGACCTTGGCATCCACGGGGTCGGCGAGCTTCTGCGCGGCCTGCTGGAGGATGCGCAGCGAGCGCTCCGCCTCGCGCAGGTAGGTGGTGCGCTCGGGGGTGGGCGCGCCGTTCTCCAGGGGGCGCACGGCGAGCAGCGTGGTGCCGGACTGCAGCGCCAGCAGGAAGCCCCCGCCGCGCAGGCCCTGCTCCAGCCCGTCCAGCACGTCCGCGAGCACCGCGTACATCGCGTCGTCGTCCTGGGCGGCCGCCGTCGACAGCACCACCTCCGCGTGGACGGCGAGCGCCAGCCGGGTGCGGTGGGTGGGCTGCACGGGCTCCTCGGCGGCGTCGGCGAGCGCGGCCAGGAACGCGCCCACGCTGCCGAAGCGGCGGCTGGCGTCCTTCTCCAGACAGCGCAGCACCACCTGGTCCACGGCCGGGGACACCGGGGCGATGGCGCTGGGCCTGGGCGCGGGGGCCTCCAGGTGCAGCCGCTCCAGCTCCATCCGGTCCTCGCAGAGGAAGGGGTAGCGGCCGGTGAGAAGCTGGTGCAGCAGCACGCCCAGCGCGTAGATGTCCGTGTGCGGGCCGATGGCGCCCCCGCGGAACTGCTCGGGCGCCATGGCGTGGGCGGTGCCCAGCCGCTGGCCGGCGATGGTGAGCCCCTCCTGGGTGGCCTCGGCGGACAACAGCTTGGCGATGCCGAAGTCGAGCAGCTTCACCCGCGGCTTCTCGCCCTCCTCCACGACGAGGATGTTGCTGGCCTTCAGGTCGCGGTGGACGACGCCCGCGCGGTGCGCCGCCTCCAGCGCGCCGCACACCGGCTCCAGGTAGGCGCGCGCGCGGGACGCCGACAGCCGCCCGCGCTCCTGCACCACCTGGCCCAGGGTGCGCCCGGCGAGCAGCTCCATGACGTAGTAGGGGCTGCCGTCCGGCATCAGCCCGAAGTCATAGACGTCCACGATGTTGGGGTGGCGTATCTGGTTCACCACCCGGGCCTCGCGCACGAAGCGCTTGAGCATCTCGCCCTGATCCGCCAGGTGGGGGTGGAGCACCTTCACCGCGGCCCGTCGGCCCAGGATGCGGTGCTCGGCTTCATAGACGCTGCCATGTCCGCCGGAGGCCAGCAGGGCCTTGAGGACGTACTCGCCCGCAAGTGTTCCCGGGCCTCGGCCCGCATCGCCTCTTGTCCGCTCGGTGCCATGGAGATCCGCGCGTGCCTGGATGCGGAACGTGCTCTCGGAGTCGGCCGCCATGTGGCGTCGTACCCTAGCACCGCGCCCGGGACGCCTGCTGCATGGCCTGGGCCCGAAGCGTCCGCCGCGACGCGGCAATCCTACCTGGGCGTTCACCACCCATCACAGCGGGTGGCGGAGGCAGGGGCAGATGTTGCCTGGCGTATGCTCCAGGGCCCCATCACCCCGGGTGGTTGGACGCTGGGCCCGGGGACTGCTGGATTCTCGGGACGTGACACCACGCGTGCAAGCTGGGGCAGGTGGAGTGGACGGACGCGGCGCGGGGTGCCGGGGGGCTGCTTGATGACGACATTGGATGACCTCACGACCTGCGCCGGTCTGGCGCTGGCTCCGCCGTCCTCGACGGGAGCCTGCCTCATCCTCATCAGCACCACGACGCCCGCGGCCATCGGCAAGGCGTACCGGCTGGAGCCCGGCGAGCACATCATCGGCCGGGGCTCCGAGGCCACGGTGCGCATCGACGACCATGGCGTGTCGCGCAAGCATGCCCGCATCGTCCGCCTGCCGGACGGGGGCTGCCACGTCACGGATCTGGAGTCCACCAACGGCACCCTGCTCAACGGCACGCCCATCGCCACGGCGGAGCTCCAGGAGGGCGACAGGCTCCAGATTGGCACCGTCACGGTGTTCCGCTTCTCCAAGCGGGAGCTGCTCGAGCAGCGCGAGGAGGCCCTGCGCCAGGCGCTGTCCGCCGCGCGCGTGGGCATCTGGGATTGGAACGCGCAGAGCGGCCGGGTGACGTGGAGCGAGCAGGTGGACCGGCTGTTGGGGCTGCCCGTGGGCAAGCTGTCCGGCCGCGCCATGGAGCTCGAGGAGGTGGTGCACCCCGCGGACCTCCCGCGTGTGCGGGAGTCCTTGTCCATCGCGTTGGAGAAGAAGACGCAGGTGGACGTGGAGTACCGCATCGAGCCGCAGGGCAGCGGGTGGCGCTGGATTTCGTGCAAGGGCGACGTGCTGTGCGACGCGGCGGGGATGCCCGCGCGCGTGACGGGCACGGTGATGGACATCACCGCCCGCAAGCAGGCCGAGCAGGAGCTGGCGCGCCAGGCGCTCATCTTCGAGAGCATCTACGACGGCGTGGTGATCACCGATTTGGGCGGCGGCATCATCGACTGGAACGCCAGCGCGGAGCGGATGTTCGGGCGCAACAAGACGGAGGCGCTGGGGCAGACGCTCTTCCGCGTGCTGCACCCGGACGAGCCGGACCGGATGACGGGCATGGTGCTCGCGGGGCTGGAGAAGCAGGGCCGGTGGTCGGGGGAGCTGGAGTTCAAGCGCCGCGATGGCACCACCTGCTGGTGTGAGTCCGTCGTCGTCCCGCTGCGCGACAGCGAGGGGCGCACCATCGCCAACATCATGGTCCACCGCGACACGTCGGAGCGAAAGCAGCTCCAGGCGCACCTCGTCGTGGCGGACCGGCTGGCGTCGGTGGGTACGCTGGGCGCGGGCGTGGCGCACGAAATCAACAACCCGCTGGCGTACATGCTGGTCAACCTGCACCTGGTGCGCGAGGGCCTGGAGCGGATGGAGAGCCAGGTGCCCGCGGCGGCCATCGCCTCGCTGCAGCAACTGGTGCGGGAGACGACGGAGGGCGCCGAGCGCATCGCCACCATCGTGCGCGACTTGAAGGTCTTCGCGCGCGGCGAGCAGGAGGTGCGGCTGATGCCGGTGGACGTGCGGCGCGCGGTGGAGCTGGCGTGCAAGATGGCGGACAACGTCATCCGTCACCGCGCGCGGCTGGTGACGGAGTTCGAGCCGGTGGCGCCGGTGGAGGCCAGCGAGTCGCGGCTGTGCCAGGTGTTCCTGAACCTGCTGCTCAACGCGGCGCAGGCGATTCCGGAGGACCGCTCGCCCGAGCACGAGCACGAAATCCGGGTGGTCATCCGCGCCGGGGACCGGGGCCGGGTGCTGGTGGAGGTGCGCGACACGGGCATGGGGATGACGGCGGAGGTGATGGACCGCATCTTCGACCCGTTCTTCACCACGAAGCCCGTGGGCGTGGGCACTGGGCTGGGGTTGTCCATCTGCCACGGCATCATCGAGTCCATGGGCGGCTCCATCCACGCGGAGAGCGAGCCGGGCAAGGGCAGCACGTTCCGCGTCGTGCTGCGCGCGGCCACGCGGGAGCTGGAGCTGTTGCCCAGGCTCCAGACGGTGGTGCCGACGAACGCGCGGGCGCGCATCCTGGTGGTGGACGACGAGCCGAACGTGACGCTGGCGCTGCAGCGCTCGCTGGCGGCGGACCACGAGGTGGCGACGGCGAACAGCGCGCAGGCGGCGCTGCGGCTGCTCAACGAGGGCAGCCGCTTCGACCTCATCCTCTGTGACGTGATGATGCCGGGGATGACGGGCATGGACCTGTACAACGAGCTGGGCCGCAGCGCGCCGGAGCAGGCGGGCCGCATGGTGTTCATGACGGGTGGCGCCTTCACGCCGCGCACGGTGTCGTTCCTGCGCGAGGTCCCCAACCTGAAGATTTCCAAGCCGCTGGACCTCACCCAGCTCCGCGAGCTGGTGGGGCGCTCGGCGGAGGCGAGCCGATGACGGGCTCGGCGGAGCGCGCTGTGTCTTCCTCGACGACCGCACCTGACTCCGCCGACGACGTGCGCTTGAGCGCGGTGGCCCCGGCCCCCGCGGCCCCTTCGCCCGAGGCGCGCGAGTGGACGCCGCGCGCGGTGGGCATGGGGTTGCTGGTGGGCTCGCTGTTGGCGGTCACCAACGTGTCCATGGGGTTGAAGCTGGGCTGGTGGGAGAGCGGCTCGGTGATGGCGGCGGTGCTGGGGTTCGGCGGGCTTTCGGCGGTGTCTCGCCGACGCGGGGCTCCGTACACGACGCTGGAGAACAACCTCACGCAGGTGTCGGCGGTGGCGGTGGGCGCGATGCCCGCGGCGGCGGGGCTGTTGGGGCCGCTGCCGGCGCTGATGTTGCTGGGGCTGGAGGTGCCGGGCGTGGCGGTGGCGGCCTGGAGCGTGGCGCTCGGGGTGTTGGGCGTGCTGGCGGCGCACCTGCTGCGGCGGCGGTTGATGGAGGAGGAGAAGCTCGCGTTCCCGACGGGCATCGCCACGGCGGAGCTCATCACGGCGATGCACGCGTCGGCGCCCGAGGAGAACCGGGGGCGGGGCTGGTGGCTCGCGGCGGCGGCGGCGCTGTCCACGGGCTTCACGGTGTTGCGGGATGCGTTCCAGAAGGTGCCGGGGATGGTGGCGGCGCCGGGCACGGTGGGCGGCGCGTCGGCCGCGTCGCTGACGTGGGGGTTGGCGTGGAGCCCCATGCTGGTGGCGGTGGGGATGATGGCGGGGCTGCACCTGGGGATGAGCATGCTGCTGGGCGCGCTCGTGGGGTGGGGTGTGCTGTCGCCGTGGCTGGTGTCGACGGGGGTGGTGAAGGAGGCGGGCTTCGATGCGCTCCAGACGTGGCTCACGTGGCCGGGCGTGGGGCTGCTGGTGGGCTCGGCGGCGGTGTCGCTCACGGCGCAGGCGCGGGACTTCTGGCGAGCGGCGAAGGACCTGGGCTCGCTGCGGAGCGGCGCGGGATTGCCCCGGTGGGCGTGGCTGAGCGGGGGCGTGGCCTGTGTGCTGGCGCTGGGTCTGGGCGTGGGCGTGTATGGGATGAGCGCGGCGCAGGGGGTGCTGGCGTTGGTGTTGGTGTTGCCGCTGTGCGCGGTGTGCGCGCGAGGCGCGGGGCAGCTCGACGTGTCGCCGGTGTCGCAGGTGGGCCAGCTGTCGCAGGTGGCGGCGGGCGTGCTGCTGCCTGGGGGCGTGGGGCCCAACGTGGCGGTGGGAGGCGTGGTGTCCGGGGCGGCGGCGCAGACGGGCGTGAGCCTGTGGGCATTGAAGGCGGGGCACCTGTTGGGTGCGTCGCCGGGGCGGATGCTGGGGGCGCAGCTGTTGGGCGTGCTCGCGGGTTCGTTGGTGAGCGTGCCGGCGTACCTGTTGCTGACGCGGGCGTATGGCTTGGGTTCGGAGGCGCTGCCCGCGCCGTTCGCGCAGCAGTTCCGCGCGGTAGCGGAGCTGGCGTCGAGAGGGCTGGATGGCTTGCCGCCGAACGCGCTGTTCGCGGGGAGCGTGGCCGCGGGCGTGGGCGCGCTCCTGACGTTGCTGGCGCGAGGGCGCGCGGCGCGGTGGGTGCCCTCGCCGGTGGCCATGGGCATCGGCTTCATCCTGCCGGCCTACTTCGCGGTGACGTTGTGCCTGGGCGGTGTGCTGGCGGCGGTGGCGCGCTGGCGCTGGCCGGCCTCGACGGGACGCAACGTGCCCGCGCTGGCTGCCGGGGCGATTGCCGCGGAGTCTCTCGTGGGCGTAGCGCTCGGCGCGCTCAAGCTCTTGGGCTTCATGGCGTAGCGAGACGCGCAGGGGCAACGAAGAAACGACGACCGTCGCGGTGCCCTCGTACTCTCGCCGCCTCGTCGCGTGAACCTCGGGAGCGTGCTCGGCGGGCGACGCTGACTACACGGGCAATTGGCCATCCCGTGCGCGTTCGAGTGAACGGCGGATGCGAACCTCCATGAGGTTGGGCATCCGAGAGGCGAGCTGGAGTGCCTCCGTGAGGATGCGCACCGCTTCATGTGTCTCGTCCCGCCGCAGCGCCGCCAGGCCCATCATCTCCAGCACCTCCAGCGGCTCCTGCTCCACGGACACCTGGCTGGAGCGCTCGCGCAGCGCCGCCCACTCCTTCGCCGACGCATCCCGTGTGGACAGCTCCACCATGGAGAACAGCACCTCCTCGGGGGGACTCAGCTCCACGCCATTGCGGTTCTCGGAGAGCACCTGCTTCACCTGCGCGAGCAGCTCTCGCGCCCGCGCCTGTCGTCCCGTCCACGCCATGGTGCGAGCCTGGAGCAGCAGCGCCCACGGGCGCGGCGCCACCTCCGGGTGCCGGCGCTCCAACGCAATCGCCCGCGCGATGTGCGGCGCGGCGGCGTCCACGTCACCCGCCTGGTAGTGCAGCTCGCCCAGGTTGTGCTCCGCGAAGTACTCCCAGCCCACCATGCCCAGCTCGCGACCCAGGTGCATGAAGCGCTGCTGGTCCTTCAGCGCGCTCGCCAAATCCCTGCGCGCCACCCACAGGTTGCGGCGGTTGTTGATGGCGCTGCCCAGGTGGAACAGGTCTCCGCGCTCCGTGCACGCGGCGACCACCTCCGCCAGCACCCGGTCCGTCTCGTCGATGTCGCCCAGGTTGGGGAGGATGACGGCCAGCAGCAGCTGCGACACCACCTGCGTCTCGTAGCCCGCGTCCCCCAGCCGCTTCGCGAAGACCGCCGCGGCCTCCAATGGCTCGCGGGCCTCCTGCCACTCACCCTTGCGGAACAGCGCGCGGCCCAGGGCCAGGAGCAGCCGGCTCTGCACGTACGCCGACCGCACCTGCATCGCCATCGCCTGGGCTTCCAGCGCGCGCTCCTCGCTGGCCGCGTAGTCGTTCACCCAGTCCAGCGCCATCGCCTCGTCCAGCAGCAGCTCCACCTCGGAGCGCACATCCCCCAGCTTGCGAGCCCGCTCCCGCGCCGCCGCGAAGTCCGCCAGCGAATCGTCATACCGACCGATGCGGATGCGCATCAGCCCCCGTCCCCGCAGCGCGGTGAGGCAGCGCAGCTCATCCTCCGGGTCCAGCAGCTCCAGCGCGCGCGTGTACATGGCCTCCGCGTCGAGGAACGCATGACGTCCCCGCGCGGACTCCGCCAGGTCGATGGAGAGCGCGGCGGCCTCCTCGCGCAGGTCCGCCGCGGCCGCGTGCAAGGCCAGTCGAGGCAAGCGCTGTCGCTCGCTGGCGCCCGCGGGCCCCAGGTAATACCGGTACGCCGCGCGGTGGATGCGCTGTCGCTCGGCGGCCGGCAGCGTGGCGGCCACCGCGTCACGGAGCAGCTCGTTACGGAAGCTCAACCCCTCCTGCCGATGCGACACGAGCAACCCGGAGTCCAACAGCCGCCGCGTCGCGTGGCCCGCATCCAACGGGAACCCACCCGCCGCGCCATCCCGCTCCAGCTCCCGCACCACGCCCTCCGCCGTCGCGGCGGTGAAGTCCGTGCCCAACAAGGCACACAGCCGCGCGTGCGCGGCGAGCGTCGAAGGCAGCGCGCCCAGCTCCCGGTCCGCCAGCCACTCCACCAGCCGCAGCTCGGGGACCTTCTCCACGCCGTCGGTGACCAGGTACCAGCTTCCACCCGGCGCGCGCTGACGCACCAGCCCCTGGCGCTTGAGGCCGCGCACCAGCTCCACCAGGTACAAGGGCACGTGCTGGGCGCGCTCGACGATGCGCTCCACCGCCTGCGCGGGCACGTTCTCCACCGGCTTGAGGAGCATGCGGCACAGCTCCTGCGACGGCTCCGCCGCGAGCGCCCGCAGCGACACGGTGACCTGCCGCGCGGCGCGAGCGCCCCACAACGGCCGGCTCTTCTCGAACCCGGGCCGCGCCAGCACGCACACCCAGATGGGCACGCTCGCCTCGGCGAGGCACGCGTACTCCAGCGCGTCCAGCGCCGTCTCCTCCGCGAAGTGCGCGTCGTCGATGATGAGGCACAGCGGCCGCTCACGGGCGGTGGACGCGAGCAGCTCACCGGTGGCGCGCATGGCCAGGGAGCGCAGGGCGCCCGGCGCCGCCGCCCAGCTCTGCAGCTCCGGCCCGCCCGGCGCGTACCAGCCCAGCGTCGCGGCCACGCCCGGCCACAGCTCCGAGCCCAGCGTGGGCCCCAGCCGCTGCATGATGGATGCGCGGCCCTGCTCCTCGGTGTCCGTGTCGTCGCTCTCGAAGGCGTTGAGCGCGCAGCGCAGCAGCGTGCGCAGCGTACCGTCCGGGTCGCCCTGCACCGGCTCGCGCGAGCGCGTGCTGTACATCCGCGCCAGCGGCAGCTGCAACTGGAGCTCCCGCACCAGGGCCGCGGACAGGTGGCTCTTGCCCAGCCCTCGCTCGCCCAGCACCGTGACGAGCGTGGGCGCCGCCTCACCCACCGCCGCGCGCGCGCTGTCCACCAGCGAGGCCAGCTCCGCGTCGCGGCCCACCAGCACCTCGCTGCCCAATTGCAGCACGGTGATGTCCGGCCGGGGCGCGGCCCCCGGTGACGCCGGACGCAGCAGGCCCGGATGGTTGGGCACCTCCGTGCACGGCACCTCCGGCACGGCCTCCGCGGCGGCGGGGGACAACAGGAGCCCGTGCGCGTCCGGGCCCGTGGGGTAGCGGTCCGCGCGGGCGAAGATGGCGCCCAGGTAGCGCGGCGCTCCGGTGGGACGGCGCTGCACGGTGACGGCGGACACGTCCACGAGCGCGCTCGCGGCCAGGCCCCGCTCGGCCATCCCCTCCGCGGCGCGCATGGCGCGGCGCACGGGGTTCTCTCCGACGTCCGGGTCGAACACCGCCGCGATGCGAGGCCCGTCCGTATGCGCCAGGTGCCCGCCGTAGGAGCCCAGCCCCTTCTGCACGCTGACCGGGTTGGAGCGCGAGGTGAGGAAGAGCACGGCGACGGAGCGGCGCACCTGCGCGGGCCGGGGCTCGCCGGGCGCGGTGGGGCGGGGCGTGACGGGCTCGAGGGGGCGGTGCGCGTGCGAGAAGGCCTCGCGCAGCGCGGTGGCCAGCGCGGCGGCGTCCTCGGGCCGGCGCGAGCGCTCCTTGGCCAGACACCGCAGCACCACCTCCTCCAGCGCGGGCGGCACCGGCGCGAAGTCCGACGGTGGCGGCGGCCGCAGCGCCAGGTGGGCCTGGAGCACGTCGGGCGTCGAGCCGAAGAAGGGCGGCCGGCCGGTGAGCATCTCGTAGAGCAGCACGCCCAGCGCGTACACGTCCGTGCGCGCGTCCACGTTGGCGTTGCCCGCGCACTGCTCGGGGGCCATGTACTCGGCGGTGCCGGCGAAGCCCGAGGTGTCGCTCGTCGTCGCGCCCTCGCCGGGCAGCGCGGTGCCCTCCTGGGGTGTGGTGCCTCGCACCAGGCCGAAGTCGAACACGCGCACCTGTCCGCCGCCGTCCTCGTTGAGGAACAGGTGCTCGGGCTTCAGGTCGCAGTGCGCCAGCCCGAGCGCGTGCACGCGGGCCACCGTGTCCGCCACGGACAACGCCAGCTGGGGCAGCTCCTGCGCGGGCACGGGCCCGGAGGCGCGCGCCAGCCGCTCCGCCAGCGTGGGCAGCGGCACGTGCTCCATGACGAGGAAGCGCACGCCGCCGGCGAGCACGCCCTCCTCGTACAGCGCGGGCACGGTGGGCGGGCCCAACTGGCGCAGCGCCTCCGACTCGCGGATGAGCTGGGCGCGCGCCAGGGCATTGCCCGTGCGGGCCAGCTTGATGGCCACGCGCTGGTGGTCCGTCTCCCGCCGAGCGCCGAGCAGCACGCCGAAGCCGCCCTGCGCCAGCACGCCCTCCACCTGGTAGCCGGGGATGCGCGGCGGCGTCGGCTCCACGGACGTCGCTCGTCCCGCCCCGTCTGGGGATGGACTCGGCGGGCACGGCGCATGGGAGCCTTCCCAGCGCCGCCCACATGTCTGGCAGCGCGGCACGGCGACACTCTACGCCAAACGCCCTGGGGATTCAGGACACCCGTGGGAAACCCCTGGGGTCGCTTTCGCATCACCTGGACCCGGGGGCCGCCTGCCCGGCAAGGGCGCGTTGGTTGCCCCAGTCAAGCGTCGGTGCTGTCATGCCGGCCCTCCCTCCTCAACCGGGACATCCTCTGGAAGCGGCTGGCGAAGGAGGGCATCGACAGCGTGCGTCAGGTCTCCGTGGACGACGTGTGGAGCGCGCTGCGCTTCCGTCCGGCGAAGTGACGCGTGGAAACGGGGTAGGGTGCCGCCCTTCTCGTGGAGGGAGGACGGCAATGCCCTACGTCGATGGTTTCCTGCTGCCGCTGCCGAAGAAGAACGTGGCCGCCTATCGCAAGATGTCGCGCAAGGCGGGCAAGCTCTGGCGCGAGCACGGCGCGCTCCAGTACATCGAGTCCATCGAGGATGACATCCCCGAGAGCCTCACCCGCGTCTCGTTCGCCCGGGGCGTGAAGCTCAAGCCGGACGAGGCCGTGGTGTTCGCCTTCATCGTCTACAAGTCGAAGGCGGACCGGAACCGGGTCAACAAGAAGGTGATGGCCGACCCGCGGCTGGGCTCGCCCGAGGACGTGCCCTTCGACAGCAAGCGGATGATCTGGGGCGGCTTCAAGTCGATTGTCTCGCTGTAGCCGCCCTCACGGATGAGGACTCGACGACGTCCGGCGGGTGGGAGGGGAAGACGTCCCGCCGGACGTCGTGAGCGACTCAGGGAACTTCGAGCGCGCGCAGCACGGTGTTCTCGGACTCCGGGGCGCGCACGCGCAGGAGCAGGGCGGCGCCGGACTTCGCGCCCGTCAGGCTGCGCACGGCGTCGGAGGCGCTGGACACCTTGTCGTCGCCGACCTGCACCAGGATCATCCCGGGCTGCAGGCCCGCGCGCTCGGCGGGGCCGCCGGGCTCCACCTCGGTGATTTGCGCGCCGCCGTCGGGCGCGTCACGCAGGCCGATGCCCAGCTTGCGCGTGGAGGGCGCGGTGCTGTTGCGCGGCGTGAGCTCCTCCTCTCCGCGCTGGGCCGGGCGGGTGCCGAGCGTCACGTTCACCGTCATCGGCTTGCCGCCGCGCACCAGGTCCACCTTCACGCTGCTGTCGGGCTTGAGCAGCGCGACGGCGCGGGTGAGGGCTCCGGCGGAGTCCACCGCGCGGCCGCCGACGGAGGTGATGATGTCCTCCTCCTTGAGGCCCGCGCGGTCACCGGGGCCGCCCCGGCTGACGCCCGCCACCACCGCGCCCTTGTTCGCGTCCACCTTGAGGGCCCGCGCCAGCTCCGGCGTGAGGTCCTGGATGGACAGGCCGAGGAAGCCGCGGCGCACCACGCCCGTCTCCTGCAGCTGGGGCAAGAGCGCGCGGATGAGGTTGCTGGGCACCGCGAAGCCGATGCCGCTGGCGCCGCCGATGATGGCGGTGTTCATGCCCACCACTTCACCCTGCATGTTGAACAGCGGGCCGCCGGAGTTGCCGGGGTTGATGGCCGCGTCCGTCTGGAGGAAGTCGTCGTAGGGGCCCGAGTGGATGTCCCGCGCCCGGGCGGAGAGGATGCCCGCGCTGACGCTCGAGTCCAGGCCGAACGGGTTGCCGATGGCCATCACCGGGTCGCCCACGCGCAGCGCGTCCGAGTCACCCAGCGGCACGAACGGCAGGTTGCCCGCCACGCCCTTGAGCTTGAGCAGCGCCACGTCGGTGAGCGGATCTCTCCCGAGCACCTCCGCCTCGTACGAGCGGCCGCCCTCCAGCTTCACGCGCACCAGGTCCGCGCCGTCCACCACGTGGTTGTTGGTGAGCACGGTGCCGGAGGCGTCGATGATGAAGCCCGAGCCCAATCCCTGCCGCGGCGGCGCGTTGCCCTGCATCCCGGGCGGCAGGCCGAAGCGCTCCGCGAAGCCGGGAGGAAGGCCCTGCATGCCGGACATGCGGCGCGGGCGGGCCTGCACCTCGACGTAGACGACGGCGCCCTTCACGGACTCGACGAGCGGGGCCAGCGAGGTGACGGTGCCGGCCGTCGCGGGGTTGAAGCGCGCGGGCTGCACGGGCGCGCCGGAGGGCGTCGCGGCGGCGGCGACGGCCGCGGGCACGGTGGACGCCGCGTTGGAGGTGTTGGGCGAGCCGAGTGCCTGGGCCTGTCCGCACGCGAAGCCCAGCGTCGCGGCGGGAAGGAGGGCCAGGGCACCGAGGAAACGGCGAGAGGGGAGCGAGCAGGCCATCGTTCGTTCTCCGAAGAGGCCGGAGGTGAGTCCGGCTGGGAAAGGGGTGTCAGGAGTCGGTCCGGAAATGGGGAGCCCGTGGAGAAGCTCCTCCTGGAGGTGGAAAGGTCTGCCGCTGGTCGTCCCCCGACTCCCGACGGCTTCCTGGCTCGGGGCTCGTTCCGCGAGTCCCCACTTCCGAACCGACGTCGGGCTCCATTGCAGATGCCGGGCCAGCGCTTCGTGCGAGGGATTCCCTCGGAGGGTGGGGGCGTGGGGGCAGGGGGCGCGGGGCAAAGTGCCCCGGTCGGGGCAAATCTCCCCGGGGCGGTTTGCCTCGCCCTCCCGGGGAAGGGCGTGGCACGTCGAATGCTCTGGCCCGGGCACGCCTCGCCCTGTGGGCGCCCTCGTCGGGAGGGCACGCGGGCGGGCATCCCACCACGCCAGGAGGAGGACGTCTTGATGGGGCCAGACGAGGAGCAGGGAGTCGGAGTCCAGCCGTGGCCGCTCCCGAGCACGGGGCGCGAGCAGGCGCCTCGGGTGTTGGTGGCGGAGGATCAACCGGAGATGCGCGCCCTGCTGCATCGGGCGCTCAAGCGCCGGGGCTATGAGGTGGTGGAGGCGGCGGACGGGCCTGGGTTGGTGAAGGCCATCATCGATGGGTTGCTGGCGGACCAGACGCTGGTGCCGGACCTCATCATCACGGACGTGCGCATGCCGGGGTACTCGGGGCTGGAGGTGGTGGCGCGGCTGCGGCGGGAGGGGTGGACGACGCCGGTCATCCTCATCACCGCGTTTGGAGATGCGCAGCTGCACCGGGACGCGGCGCAGCTGGGGGCGGCGTGTGTGTTGGACAAGCCCTTCGCCATGGAGGACTTGTGCGCCACGGCGGAGGCGCTCGTGCCGCCGTCGCGTTGAGGGCCTGGGTGCCCTTCGAGTGCCCTGGCGCGGGCGGGTGAGCACCGTACGGGGGTGTTCTCGAGGAACCTGATGAAGCGGGCGCTCCTCGCCTTGCTTCCCCTGGGGTTGCTGGCGTTGGCGTTCGTGGTGCTGCGGCACGAGCTGCGCCAACTGCACGGTGAGGACGTGGCCCGGGGGCTCGCGTCCATTCCGCGAGAGCGCATCGCGTTGGCGGTGGTGTGCGCGGCGTGCAACTACCTGGCGTTGACGCTGTATGACGTGTTGTCGCTGCGTCACCTGGGGAAGCGGCTGCCCTACCGGCAGGTGGGCTTCACGTCCTTCGTGGGCTACGCGTTCGGCCACAACATCGGCATGTCGTTCCTCACGGGCGGCGGCGTGCGCTACCGGCTGTATTCGGCGCGTGGGCTGACGGCGCTGGACGTGGCGCAGGTGGGGACGTTCAACGCGCTGACGTTCTGGGTGGGGCTGTTGGCGGTGGCGGGCGTGGCGCTGGTGGTGGACGCGGGACAGGGGGCGATGTCCGCGCTGTCGCTGTCGCCGTGGGTGGCGCGGGGACTGGGGTGGGGGTTGTTGGGGGTGTTGGGCGTCTACTTCGCGGCGTGCGCATGGATGCGGCGGGTGTTGAGGGTGCCCAGGCTGCATCTGGAGGTGTCGCTGCCGACGGGGCGGCAGGCGCTGGAGCAGCTCGCGGTGTCGTGCATGGACTGGACGCTGGGGGCGATGGTGCTGTGGGTGTTGCTGCCGTCGGGTGCGGGGATTTCGCCGCTGACGATGGTGGCGCTGTTCGCGGTGGCGCAGCTGTTGGGGATTGCCAGTCAGGTGCCGGGAGGGTTGGGGGTGTTCGACTCGGTCATCCTGGCGGCGCTGACGCCCTCGGTGCCGACGTCGGTCGTGATTGGCACGCTGGTGGTGTACCGCATCGTCTACTACCTGCTGCCGTTCACGGTGGCCGCGCTGATGCTGCTGGGGCATGAGCTGGTGGAGCACCGGTGGTGGGGCCGGCGGCGGCAGTCGGCCTAGGGATGTGGTGTCGCTTCCTCGTGACTGCCTTTGTCAAGGCATGTGTTCGCCGCGGGTCTACCCCTGCGGTGGTAGGTCGTGAGGTTGAGAGGGATTGAGCCCCTCACCCAGGATGCGCGCGTCTTCATGGCGCCTTCCTGGGGGATGTCTTGCGCGGGTCTGGAATCGTCTTGCTGTGTCTGCTCACGGGCTGTGCCACCACGCGCGTCGTCAACCTCGACGCGGGGCACGGCAAGAGAATCACCTACACGCCGATGGAGGTCGCGCCCGTCGAGGTGGAGGAGGACGACTTCCAGCGGGCGCTCTCCGAGCTCCTCCTCGCCTTGAAGCTGGAGGTCGCTTTTCGCGAGGCGGACGCGGCGGACCAGCAAGGTTGGGTCCGGTCAGGAGCGCTGCTTGCGTCCTCGAAGGGCATTGTCGACTCCAGCGTGGAGAACTCCCCTGCGTCGCTCTACTCGCGCATCTGCCCTGTGCGGGATTCCTGCCTGACGCTGATAGGTGGGACGGGCCTGTCCTTCTCACGCAAGGACCGCACGTTGATGGCCCTGTCCTTCGCCTTGGATACTGTCTGGGAGAGCGTCGAGGACGAAGTGGGGCACATGCTCAACCCCGTCGTACTCAAGGCGATGATCAGCTCGGCCGCGCTGGCGCTGCTCCTGACGATGACCTTGCCCGAGCCCGTCACCAAGACCATCGCGGTCGCCCTGACGGCCTCCCTCATTGCTTATCTCGGGGTCGTCCCGGTGTGGGAGATGGGGCAGGGGTTCCTCCGGCTATGGGAGGCCTCCGAGCGGGCGACGAGCATCGTCGAGCTGCAAGACATCGGTCATCGCTTCGGCAAGGTGCTCGGGACGAATGGGACCCGCGTGTTGGTGCTGCTGCTCACGTCGGCACTCGGGGGCCGCGCCGCGATGGCGGCACAGGGGCCGACGTTGCCAGGGTTCTCCCAGGCGGCGCTGCGCGCTCAGGTCGAGGGAGGGTTCAAGCTCGAGGCGGCGCTCGGCGCGGGAGTGGGGTCCATCGCGCTGCCCGCGGCGGGAGTGCTCAACGTGGCCCTGGCTCCCGGCGCCGTGGCGGTGATTGCGTCGTACTCCACCGGGCGCATTCCCGGGGACGCCGAGGGCCCGGTCCATCACATCTGCACGAACAAGAGCACCGTCTCGACATTGCGCGGTGGGCCGTGGACGCCGCTGTGCGAGGAGGTGTTCGAGATGGCGGGGATGAGCTTGGAGGACGCGGCCAATAAAGTGCGCCTCAAAGGGCACGAGGGGCCACATCCCGAGCTGTACCATTCCCAGGTGGTGCCCCGATTGCAGCGAGCCGTCAAGGACTGTAGGGGAACCGAGGATTGCCGCGTGCGACTGGTGAACGAGCTGGCGAGGATTGCGAACGAGTTGCTCACGCCGGGCTCGGAGCTGCGCGGCTACATCGTGAAGGCAGGGGATTGAGGTGGACCGTCACTTCTATTGGGTCGAAATCGCCGATGTCCCTCAGTGGTACCTCGCGACTCCCGCGCCGGCCTCGGGGGGGAGGTTCGAGGACCCAGGGATGTTCACCGACGGGCGTCCCCTCTCCGACCCTGGACCCATCCTGGCGCGAGTGCGTCATCGGGGCAGCCCACGTGCGTTCGTGTTCGCCGGCGTGCAGCGAGTTCCTGTCGTCAGCGAGGAGGTGGGCCAGGCCTTGAAGACCCTCGCGCCCGGCGATGTGCAGCTGTTCCCGGTGTCCGTCGAGGATGTGGACGAGCGCTTCTTCATCGTGAATGTCGTCAGGGTCGTCGACTGCATCGACGAAGCGGGTTCCACGGGAGTCCAGCACTACGCCGAGGACGACCCATTCCCCGAGCGTGCGGGAGAGTTCCGGTGGATCTCGGGTCTGCGAATCCTCCCCGAGAAGACGGAGGGTGCGCGTGCCTTCATGCTGAAGCGCTTCAAGCACCCCATCATCGTCGCGGAGGAGGTCAAGGAGGCGCTCGAGCGAATCGGCAACCTGGGCGTCATGTTCAAGCGCGTCACGGGGAACCCGGGCGCTTGATGGGAAGTCGCCCCTCGGCGGACGGCGGAATCGTTCGCCAGTGCAATCCTCCGCCGGGCCCGGGGACGCAGCGCCTCACGTGTTCATTGCGGACAGCGGCACCGAAGAGGTAGTGGTGTGCGCCTTCCACCCTCTACCTCCAGGGAACCTTCCATGCCCACGGTCGAACTGACGACGAACTTCGGCAACATCACCATCGAGCTGGACGAGGCCAAGGCGCCCAAGTCCGTCAGCAACTTCCTCGAGCTCGTCGGGAAGGGCCACTACGACGGCACCGTCTTCCACCGTGTCATCGAGAACTTCATGATTCAGGGCGGCGGGTTCGAGCCGGGAATGAGGCAGAAGCCGGTCCCGACCGCGCAGATCCAGAACGAGGCCAACAACGGCCTGAAGAACGAGCAGTACACCGTCGCGATGGCCCGCACCAACGATCCGCACTCCGCCTCCGCGCAGTTCTTCATCAACACGGTCAACAACTCGTTCCTGAACCACACCGCGCCCACGGTGCAGGGCTGGGGCTACGCCGTGTTCGGCAAGGTGGTGAAGGGGCAGGAGGTCGTGGACAAGATCAAGAAGGTGCGCACCGGCAACAAGAGCGGTCACAGCGACGTGCCCCTCGAGGACGTGGTCATCCAGAGCGCCAAGGTCGTCTGAGGCGGAAGGCGTCGTCCACGCCGTGACACGTCCCGGTCCTCCCGGGCCGGGAGTGTGTTGTGCCGGTCCGCGTTTCCTGCTTCCGTGCGCGACTCGATGCACTTGAATCAGCGAGCGTGGATGTCGGCCATCTGTGTGCTGGGGCTGGGCGTGGGCTGTAGCTGTGGACCTGTCCATCGTCGACCGACGGAGGGCGGCCCCACACGGAAGGTGGCCCGCATCGTCCAGGAGTATCCGCACTCCACCGAGGCCTTCACCCAGGGCCTCGTCTTCCACCAGGGACGCCTGTTCGAGAGCACCGGCCAGAAGGGCTCGCTGCGCGAAATCTCGCTCGAGTCCGCCACGCCCCTCTGGATCGAGCGCCTGGGTGACGTCTTCACCGAGGGCCTCGCCAGCGACGGCGAGCGCCTCTACCAGCTCACCTGGACCGAGGGCCTGCTCTTCACCTGGAGCGGCCTGCCCCCCACCCGTGAGCGCACCACCCCGTACGAAGGCGACGGCTGGGGCCTGTGCTACTGGCAGGGCCGGCTGGTCCGCAGCGACGGCAGCTCCACGCTGACGTTCCACGACCCCGACACCTTCGAGCCCCTGGACTCCGTCGAGGTCACCCTCCAGGGCCAGCCCCAGGAGCAGCTCAACGAGCTGGAGTGCGCCAACGGCGTCATCTACGCCAACGTCTGGCACTCCACGGACGTGCTCGAAATCGACCCGTCCACCGGCCGGGTCACCGCCGTCATCGACGCGTCCGCCCTCGCGCGCTCCGTGGCCTCCCAGGTCCGAGGCATCACCGACGCCGTCCTCAACGGCATCGCCGTGGAGCCCGGCACCGGCCGCATGCTCATGACGGGCAAGCTCTGGCCCAAGCTCTTCGAGGTGAAGCTGGAGACGCTCGACTAGGGCTTCTTCGCCTCGTCGTCGCGCTCCAGCTTCCGGTACAGCGTCTTGCGGTCCACGCCGAGGATTCGCGCCGCCAGCGTGCGGCTGCCGCCCACCGTCTCCAGCACGCGGTGGATGTAGCGCCGCTCCAGCTCCTCCAGCGTCACCAGCTCCGAGGGGTCCGTGTTCTCCGGCACCACCTTCGGCTGGCTGTAGTTCCGGATGCGCTCGGGCAGGTCATCCACGGTGATCTGCTCGAACGACGTCAGCGCCACCGCGCGCTCCATGCTGTTCTGCAGCTCGCGCACGTTGCCCGGCCACCCATACGCCAGCAGCCGCTGCGCCGCCGCCGGTGACAGCCCCACCACCCGCTTGTTGTTGCGCGCGGCGAACTGCTCGATGAACCGCTGCGACAACAGCAGCACGTCGTTGCCCCGCGCCCGCAGGGGCGGCAGCTCCACGCCGATGACGTTGAGCCGGTAGTACAGGTCCTCGCGGAAGCGGCCCTCCTCCACCGCCAGCTCCAAGTCCCGGTTCGTCGCCGCGACGATGCGCGCGTCGAACGGCACCTCTGTGTCCCCGCCCACCGGCCGCACCACCCGCTCCTGCAGCGCGCGCAGCAGCTTCGGCTGGAGCGTGAGCGGCAACTCGCCCACCTCATCCAGGAACAGGGTGCCGCCGTGCGCCTGGATGAAGAGCCCCGCGCGCGCCGCCTTCGCGTCCGTGAAGGCGCCCTTGGCGTGGCCGAACAGCTCGCTCTCCAGCAGCGCCTCCGGCATGGCCGCGCAGTTGATGGCCACGAAGGCCCCCTGGGCCCTGCGTCCACGGGTGTGCACCGCCCGCGCGGCCACCTCCTTGCCCGTGCCGCTCTCGCCGGTAATGAGCACCGTCGAGTCCAGGTCCGCCACCCGGTCGATGAGCGCGTAGGCCTGCTGCATGGCGGGGCTCTCGCCCACCACCGCGCCGCTGTCCTGCTGCCGTCGCCCCAGCTCCTGCCGCAGCCGGCGCACCTCGTCTCGCAGGGCGCGGTGCTGCACCGCGCGCTCCAGCACCAGCACCAGCGCGTCGATGTCGATGGGCTTGGTGACGAAGTCGTACGCCCCCGCGCGGATGGCGGCCACCGCCGTCTCCATGCTGCCGAACGCCGTCATCACCACGACGGGGATGTCCGGCCGGTTGAGGACGATTCGCTCGCACAGGGCCAGCCCGTCCATGCCCGGCATGCGCAGGTCCGTGAGCACCACGTCGAAGTCCTCGCCGGCGAGCTTCGCCAGCGCCTCGTCGGCGGCCCCCATGGCCACGGGCGTGTAGCCCCGGCGGGTCAACCCCTTCTCCAACATGGCGCGCATCTCGCGCTCGTCCTCGACCATCAGGACGCGGCCTGGCATGTGTCCCCTCCGCTCGGCAGATAGATGGAGAAGCAGCTACCGCGTCCCAGCTCGCTTCGCACGGCAATCCAGCCGCCATGGTCCCTCACCAGACCATAGGACACGGACAGCCCCAGCCCCGTGCCCTCGCCCACATCCTTCGTGGTGAAGAACGGCTCGAACACGTGCGCCAGCACGTCCGGGGCAATCCCAGAGCCCTCGTCCTCCACGTCCACGCGCACGTAGCTCCCCTCGGGGCCGCCCACGTCCTGGGGTGGCGTGGTCCGGGAGTGGGCCGCGTGCACGCGCACCGTCCCCGGCTGGTTCATGGCCTGCAACGCGTTCATCACCAGGTTGGTCAACACCTGCTGCACCTGGCCTCCATCCGCCTCCACCGTGACGCCGGGGGGGATGTCCTCCACCAGGGTGATGCTCTTCTTGGCGGCCATGGGCTTGAGCAGGGACAGCGAGCGCGAGACGAGCTCCCGCACGTCCTCCGGGGCCCGGTGGGGCGCGCGGCGCCGCGCGAAGTCGAGCAGTTGCCGGATGATGCGCGTCATGTGCTGCGCCTGCTGGCTGATGATGCGGGCGCTCTCGCCCACCTCCTCGCCCTCCGCCTCGCCCGACGAAATCATCTTCGCGCGGCCCATCACGACGTTGAGCGGCGTGCCCAGCTCGTGCGCCACGCCCGACGCCAGCTTGCCCACCGTGGTGAGCCGGTCCGCGTGCCGCAGGTGCTCCACCGCGGACAGCCGCGCGGCCGTCTCCGCGGACAGCCGCGAGCGCGTCTCCTCCAACTGCTCGCCCATGCGGTTCATCGCGTTGGCCAGCGTCGTCAGCTCGTCCCCCCGCCGCTGCGGTGGCAGCCGCACGCGCGCGGACAAATCCCCATGGCCGAAGCGCTCCGCCAGCTGGACCAGCTGGTCCACCGGCTCACCGACGAGCCTGCGGCCCATGGCCATGGCGACGATGAGGAACGCGAAGGTGATGGTGCCCGTGGCGACGATGGTGCCCACCACCGTGACGAAGACGTGCTGGCGCTCCTCGCCCAGCGACTCGGTGATTTCGATGGCGCCGAAGCGCGGGCCAATCTTCACCGGCGTGTACGAGTGCAAGAGGCCCGGCGCCGGGTCCGGGTCCACCATGGAGCCGTCCCTGCCCTGGCGCAGCGTGGCCATCAACCGGGGCGGGAAGCCCGCGAGGGACGGCGTCCCGGGACCGCCATCCAGCCAGACCCAGCGCAGGTGGACCTGCTCCTGGTAGTTGTTGGACTGGTTGAGGAGATTGAGCGCCTCGCGCTCACCCGCAAGCTGCCACGCCTTGCCGATGGTGCCCGCGAGCGTGTGGCCGAGCAGCCGATGGTCATGCTGCATGTCCAGCGCCGAGCGCTCCAGCTCGCGGCGGACCTGGATGACCTGCAGCGCGGCGATGACGGCCACGGCGAGCAGGACGAGGGCGAGGGTGAACTTGCGTGCGAGTCTCACGGTGGGTCGAGGCTATTCCGGTCCATGCACGTGGGAGGGGTCGAGAATGCATGGACCGGAAGGAAGTACTCAGAAACTACCGCGACTGCCGTGAGAAGGCGTCAGGACGTCGCGTCGGGCTCCTCGGCGGGCGAGCAATCGCCCGAAGCTCGGCGTGGGTGCACGAGGACCGACGTGCGCTGCGTGACGCCTCCTCCGGTTTCCGCCCCGCGATGTGGCCGGGGCACGCGGAAGCTCTAGAGCATCCTTTGTGCCAGCGTCTGGCTCGGGGCGGCTCCCTCGGAGGAGGGCCCCGGACGGGGTGGAATGTCCCGCCGGGGCCGGGGCACATTGCCCCATCGGGGCGAAGTGCCCCCGAGGTGCCCTGGAATCAGGGCAGGGCCACCACGTCGCTGACCAGCGAGAAGCCGCTGGCGGGGCAGGCGGCGATGGCGGGCTCGGAGGTGTCCTTCAGGCCCCGACGCTCGACCAGGGTGTTGCCCACGATTTCGTGGACGAAGACGCGGCCGCCGTTGGTGTCGCCGGTGTAGATGCGCGGGCCCACCACGGCGAACCGGCCGGCGGCGGGGATGGGGCAGGAGCCGATGCCCGGCGAGCAGGCGATGGGCTCCGAGGCCACCACGGTGTCCTGCGCGTCCAGCATCACCAGGCCCGTGCGCTCCACGGACACCAGCTTGAACTCGGCGTCATAGGTGGACTTGCCGCCGCAGCTCACCACCAGGTGCTCGCCCACGGAGGCCACCGCGTTGGGGTTGAGGCAGTCGTCGCCCAGGCCGACGAGGCTCACCGCGCCCGTCGCCGGCTCGATGCGCGCGAGCAGGCCCGGGCCGCCGGGGGCGTAGGTGGCGGGGTTGAGGTTGTTGAGGGCCACGTACACCTTGCCGCGGTGCTGGGTGATGCCCGCGGGCGTCGACAGCGTGGTGTTGTCCGGGAAGGGACGCAGCGCGGCGCCCGTGGGCAGGTCGATGGTGCTCGTCACGCGCGGCTCGGACGGGGACGCCAGCGAGACGCGCGCCACGCGGCCTCCGGCGCTCGGGTCGCCCACGAGGTTGCCGTAGAGGGTGACCCACAGCTCGTTGCCCACGCGCGCCATGCCGAAGGGGTTGGTGTTGGCGCCGAAGCTCACGCTGGCCACGTTCTGGAGCGAGATGCCCTCGGGGTGGCGCTTGCCGGGCGGGAGCGGCTCGGTGCTCCGCAGCACCTGGAGCGTGTTGTCGGTGGAGTTGAGGATGTAGATGAACGGCCCCTCGACGAGGACCTGGTTGGGCGCGCGGCCCGTGTCGTGGCGCGGAGGCAGCACGCCGTAGTCGTCCAGCCGCGCCTGGATGAGCTTGCGCGTAGAGTCGAGCACCAGCAGCACGTCGCTCATCCGCGCGGCGCTCTGCGGCGACGACGCCACCAGCGTGCCGGGGCCCTTGAGGTCCACGCCGGACTGGATGCCCACCACCTGGCCGGTGTTGAAGCACGTGGCCACGATGTCGTACGTGCACACGCCGCCCCGGCACGTCCGCGCGTCGCCGCAGACGTTGCCGCAGGCGCCGCAGTTCAGGTTGCTCGAGTCCCCGTCCACGCACGCGTTGCCGCAGCGGAGCAGGCCCGCGGTGCAGTTCAGCTGGCACGTGCCCTGCTCGCACACCTCGCTGCTGTCGCACGTCGTGCCGCAGGCGCCGCAGTGCTGGGGCGAGGACCGGGTGTCGACGCAGGCGCCGTCACAGGCCGTGGTCCCCGTCAGACAGCGACACGCGCCCTCGGCGCAGAGCTGGCCTTCGCCACAGGCGTTGCCGCAGGCGCCACAGTTCGCGGACTCGCTGGTGAGGTCCGCGCAGGTGTCGCCGCAGCGGGAGAGGCCCTCGCTGCAGACGACGCCCTCGTCGGGACAGCCGGTGAGCAGCAGGCAGGAGAGCAGGGAGCAGAGGAGCGCCAGGTGGCGTCCTGGAGGAGGCGAGGGCTTCATGGGGTGTCCGCCTTTTTGGCAGTGGAGGGGGAGGGTGGGACGTCGAGCGCCAGGGCCACGGAGGCGAGCACCGCGCGGCCCGGCAGGGGATAGCCGTCGAAGTCGTCGACGTGGACGTCGAGCACGTTCTTGAGGTCGACGGAGAAGGTGAAGGCGGGGCGCTGGCCCACCGTGGTGGACAGGCCCGCGTGCAGGAGCGTGCGGCCCGGGAGCACCAGCTCGCCGGTGCGGTTGCGAAGCTGTGAGGACTGGGCGCGCACTTCCACGCGGCCCGTGAGCCACGAGGGGCCCGCCGTCACTCGCGCGGCGAGGGTGTGGCGCGGCCGGAGCGGGATGTCCTTCAGGTAGTAGCGCGGGTCATCCCGGAGGTTGCGGGAGACGAGGAACGTGTACGCCAGCGAGCCGGACAGGAAGGAGAAGGGGCGCGCCTCCGCGTCCACCTCCAGGCCGGAGACGCGCGCGGAGGCGAAGTTGCTCGGCTTCGCGGCGAACGGCGGATACGCCTCGTAGGTGATGAGGTCCTCGTAGCTCGCGAAGAAGCCGCCCACCGACACGAGCGAGCGCTCCGTGCGGTGCGCCAGCGCCACGTCCGTGGACACGGCGCGCTCGGGGCGCAGGTCCGGGTTGGGCAGCAGCGTGCCCTGGCGCACGTACAGCTCCACGAGCGAGGGGGCCCGGTGCGCCTGGCCCACGTTGGCGCGCAGCTCCAGGCGCGCGGGCAGCGTCACGCGTGCGCCCAGCTTGGGGGACAGCAGCGTGAACGCGCCCACGCGCTCCACGCGCAGCGAGGGCGTCACGTGGAGCCGGCCGTCGAGCAGCGCCAGGTCGTCCATGACGCGGACGCTGGCGCGCAGCCAGGACGTGCGTCCGTCCGAAGTCACGGGCGCGCCATCGGTGGCCACGCCTTCCCCGCCGAGGCTCGCCAGCGCGGAGGCGACGTTCCAGCTTCCCAGCGGCAGGCTGCCCTCGGCCTCCACGCCGCCCGTGCGCAGGGTCTGCACGCCCTGCTGTGGCAGCGGACCGCCCGACAGCTCCAGCCGCTCCTGGCGATAGTGCGCGCGAGCGGACACGTGGACGTGGTGGCCCAGGTCGCCCAGCACGCGCAGGCTCAGGATGCCGCGACGGTTGGACTGACGCGCGTCCGCGAGCGGGTTCTGCGCCGTGCCAGCGAGCCCTCGTCCTTCCAGGGTCCCTTCGCCCATCGCGTCCAGCACCACGCCCTGGGAGAGGCGGCGGCGCAGCCGCACGAGCGCCCCGGCGCCCCGCGCGTCGTTGTTCTCGCGACGTCGCAGCTCGGGCGCGTCACCCGGCAGCGTGGGCGTGGCATCGAACGGATAGGCGAAGCGCCCGGACGACGTGCCGCCGTGGAGCAGCAGGAGCAGCTCGCTGTCCAGCACGGGCCCGGTGAGCGACAGCCACCCGGTGGTGGTGTTCCAGCTCCCGTGGCTCAGCTCGCCGGCGAGGCTCAACGTGTCACCGGGGGCGCGGGTGATGATGTTCACCACGCCGCCGAGCGCGCCGCTGCCGTGGCTGGAGCCGGCGCTCCCGCGCATCACCTCCAGCTCACGGGCGAGCGCGAGCGGGACGCGCGACAGGTCCATGCTCCCGCCCGCGCCGTTGAGGGGGATGCCGTCGAGCAGCACCAACGTCCCGTTCGACGAGGCGCCGCGCACCACCAGGCTCTTTCCCTGGCCGTATCCGCCCGAGTCCTGGATGGAGACGCCGGGCGCGGTGGACAGCACCTCCGCGGTGTCGCGCGCGGTGCCGCCGCGCTCCTCCACGGAGATGACGGTGACGACGCTGCTCGGGTCGCGACGAGCGGCGCGGTCCATCGGCTCCGGGTCGGGCACCTCGCCCACCACGTCGATGACCTCGGACATGGGGGGCGTGCCCGCATCCTCGGTGGACTGGGCCCGCACGGAGGCGCACGCCAGCAGCCCCAGGCCCAGCAGGCCCCTGGCGAGCGCCGTCCTCACACGCCCGGACCGAACTGGAGCACGTGCGCGCGCCGCAGCGTGCCGAGCATCCGCGTCAGCTTCTGCTCATCAATGTTCGAGTCCTCGCGAGACACCCGCTCCAGGAGCTTCCAGCCGGTCATCCCGCGCTCCACCTGGGCCACGAGCATCGACAGCTCGCTCGACACGAGCTGCACGGCCGCGCCCCACGGCGTCCGCACCTTGAACGCGCCACCCTGTTGCCCGCTGCCCAGCATCCGGCGCGCATCCTCCAGGTTGCGTCCCGAGGCGTCCAGGCCAAAGCCCAGCGGCTCCTTCAAGAGGGGACGCAGGTCCAGCGTGTCCTCCGCGCTTTCCGAGGACAGGGGCGCGATTCGCTCTCCGAGGACGAGCACCTCCAGGTCCAGCAGTGAATGCAGCGCCTCGTGCTTGGACACGAAGCGGTCCAGCAGCACGCAGCCCTCCAGCCCCGTGGACAGCAGGCCCCACAGCGCGTCCTCGGGCGTCTCGACGATGGGCTCCCCGGCGATGTTGAACGAGGTGTTGAGCAGGACGGGGACGCCGGTGCGTTCATCGAACGCGGTGAGCAGCGCGTGCAGCAGGGGCGTGTGCTCCCTCGTCACCGTCTGCACGCGGCCGGTGCCGTTGACGTGGGCGACGGCGGGGACGCGCTCGCGCTGCTCCTCACGGAAGCGCCACACGCGGAGCATGAAGGGGCTGTCCGTGGAGGCCGTGTCGACGTCGAACCACTCGCGCACCTTCTCCGCGAGGATGACGGGGGCGAAGGGACGGAAGCCCTCGCGGAACTTCACCCGCGCGTTGAGGGTGTCCTTCATGTCGCGAGGCCGCGGGTCGCAGAGGATGCTCCGCTGGCCCAGGGAGCGTGGACCCAGCTCGGAGCCGCCCTGGAACCAGCCGAGCATCTTCCCCTCGGCGAGCAGGTCGGCCACCTCGGGGACGAGTCGCGGCAGCCTGCGCGACACCACCGCGGGCACGGTGCGCAGCGCGGTGTCGCAGTCCTTGGCGGAGTACGTCCTGCCCGTGCTGTCATGGCCCAGTCGCCGCGTGGAGCGCCGCCCCGTGAGTTGCCAAAGCCCGTGGTACGCCGCGCCGATGGCGGTGCCGCTGTCCTCCGCGGCGGGCATCACGTAGAGGTCCTTGAAGCCGCTCTCGGTGAAGAGCCGCTCGTTCGCCACGCTGTTGAGCGCGACGCCCCCGGCGTAGCAGAGCGCGTCGCAGGACGTGCTCGCGCGCAGTCGACGCACCAGCCGCAAGAGCCCGTCCTCCAGCGCCGCCTGCGCCGAGGCCGCGAGGTTCCGATACTCCACCTGTCGCGCGGGCCAGCGCTCGTCATGCGTGAAGCGGCGAGGCACGGTGTCGTGGAACACGAAGCGCCCGTCGACGATGTCGAAGAAGTCCGACACGGGGGTGTCCGCCACGCCGTGAGGCGCCAGGCCCATGACCTTGCCCGGCCCCTCCAGGACATCCGAGAAGAGCTGCCGTCCGACGGCGGAGTACAGCCCGCCCAGGCTGCCGAAGCGAGGCATGCCCCGGAAGCGCTCCAGGTCCACGGAGGACGTCACCTCCAGGAACGTGCCCAGGTGCTTCTCCACCGGCACGAAGCCCTCGCGCGACGCGTGGTAGACGGACAGCGTCTCCTCTCCGCGTCGCTCGGTGACGACCGCCGCCAGCTCCTCGGGGGACAGGTCCTGGACGTTGGAGCCGAACCCGTCCACGACGAGCACCAGCGACTCGTCGAAGCCGGACGTCGCGAACGCGCCCACCGCGTGGCCCAGGTGGTGCGAGAGGTAGCGCACCGGGACACCCGGAGCGAGGTCCGGGTTGGCGCGTACGTCGTACAGCGGCCCGCGAGGCCCCATCAGCGAGCAGCACGAGACGAGACTGAGCTCGTCCGCGCGGATGCCCGCCGTCTCCAGGCAGTAGCGCACCGCGAAGGACACGGCCCCGCCAGGGAGCCACGCCCGCTTGCGGCGGAGGAGTCGCTCCTCCTGCACGGCGACGACCAGCTCGTCACCACGCAGGAGGCACGCGGCGCCGTTGTGATTCGACGCGCCGATGCCCAGCACCCACGGAGCGCTGTCCCGGGACATCGCCGTGCTCAGTGGACCAGCGACGGCGCTTGAGGCGGCGCGGCCTTGGGCGCCTGCTGGCGTTGCGCGGGCGCGGGCGGAGCGACGTTGAAGAGGTTGACGAGCACGCCCACGGCGGCGAGCTGCGAGGTGGCCGGGTTGTAGTCGATGGCCTCACCGATGGGGAAATCCACCGAGCTGACGGCCTGGACCTGGAGCTGTCCGTCCGGCGTGACGAGCACCGTCCACAGCAGACCCTCCTGCGTGGTGGCGAAGACGTGGGGCTGCCCGCCCACGCTGGCCATCGCGGCGCGGAACGCGAAGGACTGCGGCAGGGACAGGTTCTGCTTCAGGTCCACCGAGCCCTGCGACTGGAGCTCCGCGGGGCGCACGCGGAACAGCCACGTGTTCTTGTCCGACGGGCCCACCGAGCAGGCCACTGCCACCAGGTGGTCATCCAGGATGGCCAGGCCGTTGATGCCGCGCTGGGCCGCCGGGTTGTAGCGCTTGCGGGCCAGCACGTTGCCCTGGGGGAGCTGGAGCATCACCAGGTCTCCGTCCTCGGAGCCGGTGATGACCACGCCGTCGCGCCACGAGACGATGTCCCGCACGTTCCACAGCTGGAACGGGCTGGGGATGGGGTCGGGCGAGCGCACGTCGATTTTCTTCAGCACCGCCAGCTGCCGGCCGTTGCGCGTGACGCTCCAGATGAGGACGAAGCCGTTCTCGTGGCCGGTGACGAGGTACTCCCGGTTCCCATGAGTGACGAAGACGGCGCTGTTGGCCGTGCCCACGTCCGCGTCGTAGGCGAAGTTCTGGTAGCGGAACGCGCGCGGCAGCCGGTCCAGCAGCGCGGGCTCGGCGTCCTCCGCGACGGAGAGGTCCCGCTCGCGCCACAAGGTGATGGTGGTGCTGTCGTTGGATGTCACGAACGTCCGCTCATCCCGCACGGCCATCATCTCCACGCCCCGGTTGGCGGGCGTGCGCAGCACGTCTGTGAGCATGGGACCCCACTCGGTGGGTCCAGGCGGGCGGAAGAGCGTCATCGAGCCATCCAGCCGTCCCACGATGAACCGCCCCGCGTCCAACCACTGCAATTGCTGGGTGTAGGGGTACGTCGTGCCAACGGGCGTGAGGACCTGCTGGGTGAGTGTCTTCGGGGCGGTGTCGAGCTGGTCCTGCGCGAGCGCGCTGTGCTGGCAAGCCATGGCCAAGAGCAGCACCACGCGCGGAAGGACACGAGCGAATCCATCGAGCTTCACGTTGAGCCTCCTCCTTACATTCGCCTGTCGTCGGGAATCCCCGAGCGCCCCCTTTGGCGGGATGAAGAGTCAGTCGATGGATGTCATGTGCTCGGCCAGGGCGGCAGCGAGCCGATTATAGCTGTCCTCCCGACGGGTGTCGTGGTTGCACAGGGGCGCTGTCAGGACTGGCAATCCCTTGCGCTGGCGCAGCGTGTCGACGAAGGCGCGGCTCAGACGAGGATTCTTGAACAGGTCATGGATGAAGGTGCCGAAGATGGGCAGCCGCTCGTGCACCGCGCCATCGAAGCCGCCGGGGTGGGCATACATCGGCCGCGCGCTGTCGTACCGGATGAGCCCGGAATGAATCTCATACCCGGACACCTCGCCCGCATCCCGCAAGGGATTGTCCTTCGTCGGGGTGTAGTGGCGGTTGAAGACCGTCTTGCCCGGCAGGAACTCCACGTCGATGTCCAGCAGGCCCAGGCCGGTGGTGCTGCCGTGCTCGGACTCGCGGCGGTGCTCGTCGAGCAGGTGGCGCCCCAGCATCTGGAAGCCGCCGCAGATGCCGACGATGGGCGTGGTGGCGCTCAGCTCCTGGAGCACGCGCTCGAAGCCGATGCGCCGCAGGTGGACCAGGTCCCCCACCGTGTTCTTGGTGCCGGGCAGGATGATGGCGTCGGGCGCACCCAGCTGGTCCACGGAGCGCACGAAGCGCACGCGCACGTGGGGCTCCTCCTGGAGGTAGTCGAAGTCGGTGCTGTTGGAGATGTGGGGCAGGTAGAGGACGGCGATGTCGACCTCGGGTGTGCCGTGCATGCGGGGCTGGACGCGGTCCTCTTCTTCCAGCGCGAGGGACAGGTAGGGCAGCACCCCGACGACGGGCTTCTTCGCGTGCTGCTCGATGAAGTCCACGGCGGGCTGGAGGACCTGCCGGTCTCCCCGGAACTTGTTGATGATGAAGCCACAGATGCGCGCGACGTCCTCGGGGGCGACGAGCTCCAGGACGCGCAGCGTGCCGAGCAGCTCCGCCACCACGCCGCCCTTGTCGATGTCCGCGGCCACGAAGACGCGGGCGTCCAGGCGGTGGGCCACCTCCATGTTCACCACGTCGAACGGGCGCAGGTTGGGCTCCGCGCAGCTCCCCGCGCCCTCGGCGATGACCAGGTCGTAGTGGCGGTTCAGGTGGTCGATGGACTCCTGGATGGCGGCGAGCTTGAGCGCACGGTGCGTGTCGGCCAGGAAGTACTCGCGCGCGTCGACGTCCCGGTGGGGCCTGCCGTGGATGATGAGCTGGCTGACGCTGTCCGACTTGGGCTTGAGCAGCAGCGGGTTCATGTGGACGATGGGCCGCTGCCTCGCCGCGAAGGACTGCACCGCGGTGGCGCGGGCAATCTCCTCGTTCTCCTCGGTGACGAAGGAGTTGAGGGACATGTTCTGCGACTTGAACGGGGCCACGCGCAGGCCCCGGTTGGCGTACAGGCGGCACAGCCCGGCCACCAGCGTGGTCTTCCCCACGTGGGAACCCGTGCCCTGAATCATGAGGTGGGGGTGCTTCGACATGGCGGGCCTCCTCTGGCGGGTGCACTATAAGGCGCTCGTCACGCACTCCTCGGTGCGTGATTGTCCTCCCATGTCCCCTTCGCGCTCCTTTCGGCTCCTCGGTCTCGCGCTCCTGCTCCTCGCGGGCTGCCAGCGCTCCTCGCCTCCGGCCCAGGAGCCGGGCGCGCGGCGGCTCGTCTCGCTGTCCCCCGGAATCACGGAGACGCTCTACGCGCTGGGGGCGGGGCCGCAGGTGGTGGGGCGCTCGGACTATTCGTCCTGGCCCCCCGAGGCAGAGGGCGTGCCCAAGGTCGGCTCCACGCTGGCGCCCAACTACGAGGCCATCGCCCGGCTCAAGCCCACGCTCATCCTGGATGAGCAGGTGAAGCAGGCTCCCGCGGGCTCGCTGGCCGCCGTCGCGCCGGTGAAGGTGCTGCCCTGGCTCACGGTGGACGACGTGGCGAACGGGGTCCGCGAGCTGGGGCGGCAGACGGGCCGCGAGGCGCAGGCGAACGAGCTGGCCGCGAAGGTGGAGAGCACGCTGAAGCGGGCACCTCCGAAGGACGCGCCCCGGGTGCTGCTGGTGATTGGCGACGCGGAGGCCGGGCTCTCCAGCATCTGGTACATCCGCAAGGGCTCGCTGCACGGCGCGGCGCTGGAGGCCGCGGGCGCGCGCAACGCCGTGGCCGAGGACCCGGGTGGTCCGCCGAACATCTCCGTCGAGCAGCTCATGACGTTGGACCCGGACATCATCCTCGTGCTGCTGGAGGGCCCCGTGCCGACGCCCGAGGAGGAGGCGCGGCAGCTGGCCGCGTGGAAGCAGCTGTCGGTGCTGCGCGCGGTGAAGGAGGGGCGCGTGAAGCTGGTGGCGGGGCCGGGAGTGCAGTCCACCGGTCCGCGCATCCTGGACCTGGTGGAGCGACTGAAGGTCGCGCTGCGCTTCGACGCGAAGACGCCATGACGTCCACGCTGGAGGTCTCCGGGGCGACGGTGCGCAAGGGGGAGCGGACGCTGCTGGCGGACGTGTCCCTTCGGCTCGGGGCTGGAGACTTCGTGGCGGTGGTGGGCCCCAATGGGGCGGGCAAGACGACGTTGATGCGCGTGGCGCTCGGGCTGGAGCGTCCGGACGCGGGGCGCGTCACGGTGGACGGGCGCGACGTGGCGGCGCTGTCGCCCCGGGAGCGCGCGGCCCATGTCGCGTGGCTGCCCCAGCGTGTGCAGGTCTCCGAGCCCATCACCGCGCTGGAGCACGTGGCCGCGGCGCGCTATCGCTTCCGGGAGTCGCATCGCCGCTCGGAGGAGCAGGCGCGGGCGGCGCTGGAGCGGGTGCAGGCGGAGGGGCTCGCCTCGCGGCGAATCACGGAGCTGTCTGGAGGAGAGCAGCAGCGGGTCGCGGTGGCGGCGCTGCTCGCGCAGGAGTCGCCGCTGGTGATGCTGGACGAGCCGGCGAACTTCCTGGACCCCGCGCAGCAGCTGGAGTTGTACGCGCTCGTGGGGCGGCTGTGGCGCTCGGGGCTGGGGGTGCTGTGCATCACGCATGACATCAACGTGCTCGCCCACGCGGTGAGGCACGGGGGCGAGGGACGGATTCGGGTGCTGGGGTTGTCGCGTGGCCAGGTGGCCTTCGAGTCGCACTACGACGCGCCGGAGCTGGGCGAGCACCTGGGGCAGGTGTTCTCCGTGCGGATGCGTGGCGTGGAGGTCGAGGGCCGGAGGGTCTTCGTGGGCCTGCCGCTGGAGGGTGGCGAATGAAGGCCCGGCTGGTGGTGATGTTGCTCTTGTGCGGGCTGGTGGTGGTCGCCGCGCCGTTCATCGGGCCGCCGATGCCGCCGGACGCGCGGGACTTCATCCTCTGGCAGCTGCGCATCCCCCGGACGCTGATGGCGCTGCTGGTGGGCGGCACGCTGTCGCTGGTGGGGGCGGTGTATCAGTCGCTCTTCGCCAATCCGCTCGCCGCGCCGAGCACGGTGGGCACCACGGCTGGAGCCACGCTGGGCGCGCTGGTGGCCATCGTGCTGGGGGCCCGCTCGGCGCTGTGGGGCTTGCCGCTCATCACCGCGTCGGCCTTCGCCGGGGCGCTGGGTGTCAGCCTGTTGGTGGCCGCCATCGCCGCGGGGCGGGGCGTGCGGATGAACGATTTGGTGCTCGCGGGCATCGCCTTCTCGATGGCGGCGGGCGCCATCTCCACGGGCGTGCAGTTCTCGGCCGACTCGGCGGAGCTGCTGGCGGCCACGCGGTGGACGATGGGGCACCTGCCGCAGGTGGGCTACCAGGGAATCGTCGCGCTCGTGCCCATCGCGGCCGTGTCGGTGGTGGGGCTGTTGTCGCTGACGCGGGCGCTGGAGGTGTTCATCTCCGGCGAGGAGCATGCCGAGTCGCAGGGCGTCAACGTGCGTGTGGTGCGCATGGCCTCGATTGGCTTGGGGGCGCTCGGCGTGGCGGGCTGTGTCGCGTGGTGTGGCCCCATCGCGTTCGTGGAGCTCATCGTTCCGCACATCGTCCGGCGCGTGCTGGGCGTGAGCCGGCGCGTGCTGCTGCCGTGCTCGGTCATCGTGGGCGCGAGCTTCCTGGCACTCTGTGACGCGGCCTCCCGAGTCATCTTGCCTGGGCGAGAGCCGCCCGTGGGGCTGGTGACTGCGGCGCTCGGTACACCGCTGCTCGTGTACCTGGTGGCGCGAAAGTCGCGCTGAGCCCAGAGTCAGAGCTGGCAAGGCAGGGTGACGGCGGCGCCAAGCACATCGCTGCTCATGTCCCTGGTGGCGCGTAAGCCGCGCCGAGCGCGGAGTCAAAGTTGGGGACGGCAGCGCCAGGCACGCCGCTGCGCGTGTCCCTGGTAGCTCGCAAGCCGCGTCGAGTGCGGAGTCAGAGCTGGCAGGGTGACGGTGGCGTCAGGCGCATCGCTGCTTGTGCCCTGGTGGCGCGCAAGTCGCGCCGAACCCGGTGTCAGAGCTGGCAGGGCAGGGTGGTGAGGCCACGGAACACGGCGGTGTCGCGCCGCTTCCACGCGCCGGGCACGAGCCGAAGCTGCGGTAGTTCGCGCGCCAGCGTCCCGAACGCGCTCTGTGCCTCGATGCGCCCGAGCGCCGCGCCGACGCATTGGTGGATGCCGTGGCCGAAGGCGAGGTGCTGGAGGTCCGTGCGCTGGATGTCCAGCGCATCGGGGTTCTCGAAGCGCCTGGGGTCCCGATTCGCCGCGCCGAGCAGCACCCACGCCCACTCACCCGCGCGGACGTGAGTCCCTCCCACGTCCACGTCCTCCTGTGCCATGCGCGAGACGAGCTGCAGGGGCGTGTCGAAGCGCAGCACCTCCTCCACCGCGCCCTTGGCTCGCGAGGGCTCGGCGCACAGCGCCTCCCACTGCGCGCGGTGCTCCATCAGCGCGAGCATCCCATTGCCGATGAGGTTGACGGAGGTGTCGTAGCCGCCGAAGAGCAGCAGCATGCACGTGGGCAGCAGCTCCTCCTCGCTCAAGGCCTGTTCGTCTTCCTGCGCGGCCACCAGCAGCCCGAGGACATCCGTGCGTCGCGACTGTCGGCGCCGGGTGACGGCGGCCTGGAGCGCCTGGTGCACCTCTCGTGTCGCGGCGCTCGCGGCCTCGCGAACCCCCAGCGGAGCGGAGGCATCCGCGCACCGTGCGAGGCACAGCGCCCAGTGCTGATAGAGCCCCTCATCCAGATCATCCGCGCCCACCAGCTGGCGCAGCGTGCTGCGGGCCAGGGGCATGGCGAACTCGGAGATGACATCCATTCCCCCACGCTGACGCGCCTGGAAGACCAGGGACTCCGCCAGGGCCTGGATGTGGATGGCCAGCTCCTTCATGCGAGGGCCCAGGGCACGCTTCGTCACCGCGCGCAGGCGCGTGTGGTCCGGCGGGTCCATCAGCAGGAACCACTGGTTGTGCATGGCGGACAGCGCCGCGAGCGCCTCGGGTGGGGGAGGGTAGTCCTGGGGACGGCGCTTCCTCGCGCTGGCGATGTTCCGACTGAAGCGGGGATTGGCGAGCACCTCCAGGCAGTCCGCGTGCCGCGAGAACAGCCACAGCTGGGACTCGGCGCTCCAGCACGCGGGCTGCTCGAGGAGCCGCGCGTAGACGGCGTAGGGGTTGTCGAGCGCCTGCGCGGAGAAGGGGTCGGGCGTCTTGCCGGGGGCGCGGATGACGGGACGTCCGCTGGCCTCGCCTGGCGGTTGGGTCTCCATGCGCGTGACGCCCCCTTGTGCACGACGGAACTTCAATCCCAGACAAGCCACCAAAGGCTACGCCTCGCACGGAAACACCGTCAAGCCGAGGCGTGGTGCGTCACGGCTCCGCGTTCATCAACTTCACCACGGGCTCATCGCCATAGAAGTCGATGACATTCACCGCCGCGTGCACCTGGTCCAGTCGGAACAGGTGCTCATCCGACATCCCGAGTGCCTCGCAGAGCAGGGTGCGATTGACGCCGCCGTGGGACACCAGTGCGAAGCACTGGCCGGGATGACGTGCCCGCAGCGCCCGACCTCCTGCGCGCACGCGCTCGCGCATCTCGGAGAACGTCTCTCCCTCGGGGAAGCGCACCTGTGCGGGGTGTGTCATCCACTCCGCGTACACGGCGGGGAAGCGGCGCTCGGCCTCCTCGTAGGTGAGCCCCTCGAAGAGACCGAAGTCGATCTCCCGGAAGGCCTCCTCCACCCGAAGCTCCAGCCCCCGGCCCTCCGTGAGCCGCTTCGCCGTGTCGAGCGCGCGGAGCCGGGGACTCGAATACAGGCCGTGCAGCTCCACCCGCGCGAGCAGCCGCGCCGCGCGCTCGGCCTGGACGTGTCCCTCGGGCGCGAGGCCCACGTCGAGCCTCCCGTAGCAGCGGCCCTTCATCTCCTCGGAGGGCTTGCCGTGCCTCACCAGAACCATGCGCGTCACGCCGCTCGGCAGTCGCCAGTCCACGCGTCCGTTTCCTTTCGTCGAGAGCGCGTCAGCCGAGCGCCAGCGCGAGCACGAGCACCACCGCCTCGCACACCTCGGTGTTGGCGCCCATCGTATCGCCCGTGATTCCGTCAATCTTCTTCCGGCACCACAGGGCCTGGAGCATCGACACCAAGGCCACGGCCCCCATGATGACACCCCCCTTCCAGCCCATGAGCCCCACGGCGATGCCGAGCCCCAGCACCGTGGCCCCCGCCACCTCGACGCGCCCGACATAATCCGTGATGGCCATGCCGATGCCGCCGGAGCGGCGCGCATAGGGGAACAGCCACCCCTGGGGCACCGAGCCCCACCGGCCCAGACTCAGCGCCACCACCAGTGCCACGTCCGCCTGTCCCCGCTCGAGCAGGGCCGCCAGCGCGCTCGACTTCAGCCCCACGTTCAACAGCAGGGCCGTGCCGCCATACGCGCCGATGACGTGGTCGCGCATGATGCGCAGCACGTCCTCCTTCGTGCGTCCGCCCCCAAAGCCGTCCGCCATGTCCGCCAGCCCGTCCAGGTGCAGCGCGCCGGTGAGCAGCGCGTAGACGATGAGCAGGATGAACGCCGTCACGGTGGCGGGCAGCAGGGGGAAGAGCGCGTGGCGCACGCCCACCAGGATGGCCGCGAGCAGCGCGCCGACGAGCGGGAAGCACAGCGTGGCGCGGCCCACGTCGCCAGCGTCGAACGTGGCCGCCCCGGGGACGGGGATGCGACTGAGGAACGCGATGCCGGCGAGAAGTCGCTTCATGGGAGCCCAGGTATGGCGCGACTCCCGCCGGGTTTCCAGCCGGGGACACGCGCTTCAGCGCTGTGACTTCTCCGCGACGCCGGCCGAGGCGAAGGTCGCCATCTCGTGCAGCACGTGCAGGCTGCTGTCCACCAGCCCCATCGCGAGCACCGCGCCGGTGCCCTCGCCCAGCCTCAGCCCCAAATCCAACAGGGGCCGCAGCCGCAGCGCCTCCAGCACCCGCCGGTGGCCCGCCTCGCGCGACATGTGGCTGGCCATGAGGAAGGGCATCACCCGGGGACACAGGCGCGCCGCCACCAGCCCGGCGACCGAGGAGATGAAGCCATCCAGCATCACCGGAACGCGCTTGGACGCCGCGCCGAGCGCCGCGCCCGCGAGCCCCGCGATTTCGAACCCGCCCACCTTGGCGAGCACGTCCAGCGGGTCCGCCGCGTCCGGCTGGTTCACCACCAACGCCCGCCGCACCACGTCCACCTTGCGCGTCAGGCCCGCGTCATCCACGCCCGTGCCGCGCCCGGTGGCCATGTCCGGCGACACACCCGCGAGCACACACGTCAGCGCCGACGACGCGGTGGTGTTGCCGATGCCCATGTCACCCAGGCCGAGCAGCGTCACGCCCGACTCCGCCAGCTCGATGGCCAGCAGCGCGCCCACGCTCAGCGCCTCCTCGGCCGTCTTGCGCGACATCGCCGGCCCCTTCGCCAGGTTCCCCGTGCCGGGGCCCATGCGGTGGTGGCGCACGCCCGTGAGCCCCTCCACGGGCACCCGCACGCCCATGTCGACGACCTCCACGCGCACGTCGTGCTGCCGTGACAGCACGTTGATGGCCGCGCCGCCCCGGGAGAAGTTGGCGACCATCTGCGCGGTGACCTCGGCGGGATAGGCGCTCACGCCCTCCTCCGTCACGCCATGGTCCGCGGCCATCACCACCATGCCCTTGCGAGGCATCGCCGGAGCGGGCTCTCCCCGCAGCGCGGCCCACTGACACGCCAGCTCCTCCAGGCGGCCGAGGCTGCCCTGGGGTTTGGTCTTCATGTCCAACAGGCCCTGGCACTGCCTGCCGGCCTCGACGTCAGGTTCGGGAATCCTGCCGAGCACGTCACGGTATGCGGGCATCGGGCCCCCTTCGCGGGAAGGGCTTCAAGCTAGGCGCTGCGCGTCCGGGGACACAACCCCGCACCGCGCCCGCGGGTCCCCGTGCTCGAGATATGTCACGGCCCCTACAGCGCGGTTGTCTCGTGGGACAGGTGAGGGCCTTCAGCCGTTGGGCTTCGCGGCGGGCTCCTCGCCCTTGAAGCGCTTGCGCAGCGTCTGCGTGACGACCGCGTCCCAGCGCGCGGAGAACACCTCGACGAACGTTCGACGCCCGGGCCCCAGCGCGCACGCGAGGACGGCCAGCGTGGTGAAGAGCCCGATGACCGAGTTCTGCCACGACGACAGGTCCCACTGCCCCTGCCAGAACCACTCCCGCATGCTCGTGGGCCAGGAGTAGTGGATGGGCCAGCCGGGCCCGCTTCCCGCCAGGTCGCAGACGAGGTGCAGGTGGAACGCCACCATCGCGAGCACCGCCACCCGGGCGCGCTGCCTCGCCAAGGCCACGCACACCGCCGTGGTGACGAGCGCGCCCACATAGCCGTGGAAGAGCACGTGGTGGTAGCGCGCGTACCACTCCTCGCCACCCAGCAGCGTCAGCCCATCCAGGTCCGGCGCCAGCCCCGCGCACGTGACGAGGATGCGGTCCCTCCGCTCACGCAGCCCCTGGGCCGTGAGCCACGCCAGCTCCGCATGGACGATGGGGTTCATGTCCCCACGAGCTTACGGCGCTGAGGGCCCGCGCTCACAAGGGCAGGGGCGCCACGCGCGGCGTCCCCAGGAGCGCCAGCGTCCGCGCCGCCACGTCCACCAGCGTGGCCGAGCAGGGCTGGCAGCCGCCTCCGCAGCAGCTCGGCCACTCGCCCTCCGGCTCGCGCAGCAGGGGGTACACGCAGCTGCGCAGATAATCCGGCAGACCGGCCTCGTCGCTCGCCTGCCGCAGCGCCGCCTGCACGGTGGGGTCTTTCACATCCAGCACCTCCCCGTCATAACAGCGCGTCCGTTTCCTCCCACCGGCTCCACTATTTCGTTGCGCGCGGTAGTTAGGAGCCTTACGACTCAGGGGCGGCGGGGTCTTCGCCGCGCCTCACCATGAGCGTCACGCCTCCCATCACCCGCTTCGAGCGGCTGCAGCGACTGTCGCAGCGCTTCCCTCAACTGGACGCGAGCGCCATCGAGACCTGCGTCCTCTTGCTGCGCATGTCCAACGAGCTGTCGAGCGCCTACGAGGCCAACCTCGCGCGCCACGGCCTGTCCACGGGCCGCTTCACCGTGCTGGCCCGCCTGCTCTCCTACAGCGAGAGCGAGGAGGGCAAGGGCCTCACCCCGGCCGAGCTGGCGGAGAGCTCCTGTGTGAGCCGCGCCACGATGACGGGGCTGCTCGACACGTTGGAGAAGGACGGCCTCATCTCCCGCGCCGACCATCCCGATGACCGGCGCATGTACACCGTGCACCTCACGCCGAAGGCCCGCGTGCTCCTGGAGGAACTGCTGCCCGTGCACTTCCGCCGCGTCGCCGCGCTGATGTCCACGCTGAGCGAGCCGGAGCGCGCCACCCTGCGCGAGCTCTTGACCAAGGTCTCCTCCGGACTGCCTGCCTTCCGAGAGCCCTGAGCTTCCCCTCGAACCCTCGATTCCCCTCGGGCCCGGCCCGACGGACGTCTTGTCATGGCCATGTGGTTAGGCCCCTTATCATCGACCCGTTGAACCTTCGAGAACACCCATGAGCACTGCCTCACCCTCCCTGGATGCCCAGGACACCGACGTACCGAAGAAGAGCCCCTCGCTCGTGAAGGAGCCGGCGGCGCCGCGCTCCAGGGCGAAGCGGGTGTTGCCCGCGCTGTTGGGGATTGCGCTGTTGGGCGGCGCCGCGCGCTGGGTGCTGACCCGGGGCGAGGAGTCCACCGATGACGCGCAGGTGGAGGGGCGCATCGCCAACGTGTCGCCGCGAATCGCGGGGCAGGTGGCCCGGGTGCTGGTGACGGACAACCAGCAGGTGAAGGCCGGCGACGTGCTGGTGGAACTGGACGCCACGGACCTGGAGGCGAAGCTGGAGGTGGCGCGCGCGGACGTGTCGAGCGCGGAGGCGCAGTCGGCGAACGCGCAGGCGCAGCTGGCGCTCACCGAGGTCAACGCGGGGGCCAACCTGCGTCAGGCGCGCGGCGGCGTGGTGCAGGCGAATAGCGGCATCAGCTCGTCCAAGGCGGCGCTGGACCAGGCGCGCGCGGACGTGGTGGCGGCGGAGGCGCGCTTCAAGCTGGCGGACACGGACCTGACGCGGGTGAAGACGCTGAAGGCGGAGGGCGCGGTGACGCAGGCGGACCTGGATGCGCGGCAGTCCACGCATGACCAGGCGAAGGCGGCGCTGGACGTGGCCAAGGCGCGGCTGACGTCCACGGAGGCGGGCGTGCAGGGCTCCTCCGGTGGCCTGGAGACGGCGCAGGGCAAGCTGGCCGCCGCGGAGACGGGGCCGGTGCAGGTGCAGGCCGCGCAGGCGGCGGTGAAGCTGGCGGACGCGAAGCTCAAGCAGGCCCAGGCCGCGTTGCACCTGGCGGAGCTGGCGGTGTCGTACACGAAGGTCCGCGCGCCGACGAATGGCGTGGTGAGCCGCCGCACGGTCGAGGTGGGCCACATGGTGGGCCCGGAGCGTCCGCTGATGGCGGTGGTGCCGCAGGATGACGTGTGGGTGGTGGCGAACTTCAAGGAGGACCAGGTCGGCGAGATGAAGGCGGGGCAGGCGGTGGACGTGGAGGTGGATGCCTTCAGCGGCCATCACTTCAAGGGCCATGTTGACAGCCTGGCGGGGGCCAGCGGGGCGCGCTTCGCGCTGCTGCCTCCGGACAACGCGTCCGGCAACTTCGTGAAGGTGGTGCAGCGCATCCCCGTACTCATCCGTTTCGACGGTGACGCGAAGGACGTGGCCCTCAAGCCGGGCATGAGCGCCGTCGTCACGGTGAACACGAGGGGCGAGTAGTCGTGAAGGGCGACGTCATCACCGGCTCGAAGGCCGGTATCACCATCGCCGCGATGGCGGCGGCGTTGATGTCCGTGCTGGACATCTCGATTGTGAATGTCGCGCTCAGCGACATCCGCGCGAGCTTCGGCACGCCGATGGACCAGATTGCGTGGGTCTCCACCGGCTACATGATGGCCAACGTGGTGGTCATCCCGATGACGGGCTGGCTGCAGCGTCGGTTCGGGTTCCGGCGCTACTTCACCGCGTCCATCCTCATCTTCACGGCGGCCAGCCTGTTGTGTGGGCTCGCGTGGAACCTGCCGTCGCTCGTGGTCTTCCGAATCCTCCAGGGCGTGGGAGGCGGCGCCATCATCCCCACGTCGCAGGCGATTCTGTTCGCGCGCTATCCGCAGAAGGAGCACGGCATGGCCGGCGCGCTCTTCGGCCTGGGCGCGGTGACGGGGCCGCTCTTGGGTCCGACGGTGGGCGGGATGCTCATCGAGGTGGCGAGCTGGCACTGGATATTCCTCATCAACCTGCCGGTGGGCCTGTTCGCCGCGTACATGGCGTGGCGTCACATCGAGCAGAAGGACTTCGAGGTGTCCCACGAGCGGGTGGACCGCTGGGGCATCGGCCTGTTGGCGGTGGGCATGGCCGCGCTGCAGTTCGTGCTGGAGGAGGGCACGCGCGAGGACTGGTTCGACAGCATGAAGATCACCGTGCTCGCGGTGGTGGCGGGGGTGGCGCTCATCACGTTCATCGTGCACGAGCTGGAGACCCCGCAGCCGGTGGTGGACTTGAGGGTGTTCGCGAACCGCTCGTACGCGGCGGCGACGGGGGTGAACTTCCTCATCGGCACGGCGCTGTTCGGCGGCTCGTTCCTGTTCAGCCTCTTCTGCGGAACGGTGATGCGCTACTCGGCGCTCGACATCGGGCTGGTGTTCTTGAAGGGCAGCTTCATCCAGGTGTTGTTGATGCCGCTCATCGGGAAGTTCGGCGGCAAGGTGGACGGGCGGATGCTGGTGGGGGTGGGCATCATCGGGATGTGCCTGTCCTTGTGGACGAACGGGCACTTGAGCAGCACGGCGGACGAGGCGGCGCTGATTGCGCCGGTGTTCATCCGGGCGTGTTCGATGGGGTTCATCTTCGTGCCGCTGTCGGTGATGGCGCTGAGCAACCTGCGTCCGGACCAGCGAGGCAACGCGGCGGGGCTGTTCAACCTGACGCGTGAATTGGGCGGGTCCATTGGCACGGCGTGGATGAGCAGCGCGCTCAACCGGCTGACGCAGGTGAACAACACGGCGCTGGCGTCGCATGTGGATGCGTACAGCCAGGTGACGCAGGAGCAGCTCGCCGCGATGCAGGCCACGGTGGCCTCGCGGGTGACGGACCCCCTGGCCGCGGCCTATGGCCTGTTCAGCCAGCGCATCAACCTGCAGGCCCTGGTGCGGGCCTTCAACGCCAACTTCACCGTGCTCACGGCCATCTTCGCGTGCTCACTGGTGCTGGTGTTCATGCTGCGCCGCGCCGACCCCAACGTGAAGGTCGAGGGCGCGCACTGAGGGCTGGGCGCTGGCTGGGTCGATGAAGCGGGTCCTCCCTCCTGGGGTGGACCCGCTTCTTCGTGGGCGCCTTTCTGAAAAGACGAAGCGGGCCCGCCCTGCTGGAGGACGGACCCGCTGTGGACCTTCACGGTGTCGCGGTGGCTCAGCGACGCGCGCCGCGAGCACGCACCGTCGCCGGCTTGCGCCGACGGCTCAGCAGCGCCGCGAACGCGAGCAGGCCCGTGGCGGCGATGAACGGAGCCCCGCCCGTCGCCGTCGCACCGCAGCCCTGCGCCGCCTGCGGATTGTCCGTGCCGTCATCCGTGTCGATGACACCCACGCGCGGCGTGCCCGTGCCCGGCAGCGTGGGCACGTTGACGATGGGCGGCGTGGTGGGCGTCGGCGTGGGCTCGGGCGTCGGCTCCGGGGTGGGCGTGGGCTCGGGCGTCGGCTCCGGGGTGGGCTCCGGCGCGGGCGGAGGCGGCAGGACGTCCTCCAGCGCGGTGCTCATGGTGAAGCCATCGTGGTACACGCTCGCCTCGGGACGGATGCTGTCCTCGCGGTACAGCCCGAGCTTCAGGTAGTTCATCTCCTTGCCGAACTGCGTCGCCCCCATCGTCTTCGGCAGCACCAGCTTCCCGTTGTGCCACAGCTGCACGAAGCCGACCTTCGCGTTGGACGACCACTTCACCTGCAGGATGAAGTCGTGCCACTGGCCCTTGTTGAGGGGCCCCTTCCAGGGGATGTCACCGTCCGCGCCACCCACGCGCAGGTGCATCTGGTCCCCCTTCACGAAGAACTCCAGCGGCGGCGAGCCACAGCAGCCCTCCTGGTGCCACTGCGCGAAGACCTGCCACCCATCCGAGATGGGGTAGTTCGACGGGAACATCGTGCTCCACTTGTAGAAGTACGTGGAGCCCGCCTTCTCCTCGCTGATGTAGAGCAGCTCGTTGCGGTTGCCGCTGGCGCCGATGGGGTCATCGCCCTGACGCACCGTGGCCTTCAACGCATAGCGGCCCTCACGGACCACGTCCGACACCACCTGCAGGCGGCTGTTCGCGACGCTCTGCGAGCGCGTCCACTGCGAAATGTTTCCGGTCTCGAAGTCGCCCTTCCACACCACCTCCGCGGACGCGAGGGGGGGAACCAGCAACACCAGGGCGGCGAGTCGAAGGAATGCGGTCAAACGAGGTCCTTTCATTCCGGGTTGGCGCATTGGGACATCCGGCCGGCCGTGCTACTTCCCGCTCCCGCTCGCCCGCCAAGCCCCTGAGGTCCCTGCCCCCGGTCCGCTGCTCGGTGGGGCACGAGGAGTCGGGGCGCCCTCGGCCCCGCTCGTCGCTTGCCGTCCACCGCAATGATTCCCGGAGGATGAAGCGACGCGCCGGAAGTGGGAGCGCGCGGCACCTTGGGCTCCCGCGGCGCTCGCCCGCTGTGCGGCCCGGGGACGCGGCGTCTTCTTCCGTGCCTGCGCCCACGCGGGAAATTCGCCCAAGAAATGCCGGCGCCCAAGGACCCGGTGGGATGTGCGTTCGTACAGAGGCGACAGGTCCGGTGTGGGCCTGGAGTCGTCGCCAGCCGGAGGGTTGGTGTAGAACCCGACCGGTGGGCGCCTGTCTGGGGGAGACAGCACCCGAGGGGGCAGCATGTGGAAGTCGAAGTCCGACAAGGCCCTGGTCCTGGCGTTGGCCGCGCCCGTGCTTGTCGTCACCGCGCTGCTCGTGCGCACGCCGTCCGGGGGAAGCGGCGTGGAGGCGCGCTTCTGGGCCGAGCGTCGGGCGTCCGCGCGCATCGAGGCCCGCCTCACCTATCCGGAGGCCGACCGCTACCGACCGCGTGTCTCGGCCGGCGGCTGTCTGGTCCCCGCCGAGCCCATCCCCCTCAAGGAGCTGGCCCGGCTGGAGGAGGAGGGCAACTGGGCGGGCATCGCCGCCGCCTACGGCCTGCAGGGTGAGTGGAACCAGGCGGGCTCCTTCCTCGAGCGCATGTCGTCCTCCGTCGACCGCGACAGTGACCTGGCCGCCGTGCAGCTCTCCCGGGGCGCACACGAGCAGGCCCTGCGGCTGCTGGACCGCGTGCTGGCCAAGTCCCCCGCGCATCCCCAGGCGCTGTGGAACCGCGCCCTGGCGCTGCGCGACATGGGCCTGACGATGAAGGCCGCGGAGACCTTCGAGAGGGTGGCCGCGCTCGGCGAGCAGGGCTGGAGCAGGGAGGCCAAGGCGCAGGCGCTGACGCTGCGCGAGGAGACGCAAGCGCGCTCGCGCAAGTGGCACGGCGCGCGCGACGCCACGCTGGCCCTGCTGGAGGACCCCAAGGCGCCGCTGCCCCTCCAGGAGGCGCGTCAGACTCCCGGCGTGGTGCGGCAGCACTTCTACGACGTGGTCCGCGCCGCGCCCTCCAAGGAGCGCGTGCTGGCGCTGATGCCGCTGGCGCGGGAGCTGGACCGGCTGCAGGGCGGCACGTCGCTCGGCGACTACGTGACGCGGGTGTCCGGCCGGGACTTCACGCGGCGCGGCGCCCTGGCCCAGGGGTATTCCGAGTGGGTCCGGAAGCGCGCGGGCGCGCCGGAGTCACTGGTGGAGACGGTGCGCGCCTCGGGTGAGGAGGACCTGTTCGTGGGCATGGCCCTGCACAACAAGGCCGCCGCGCTGCGCTACCTGCCGGACCTAGTCTCCCACGTCCAGCGAGAGAAGGACACCTGGCTCGGCCTGTTCCTGGAGCGCGAGCAGGCCCGCAAGGAGACGGCGGACGGCGAGTGGTGGAAGGCCGAGCAGCGCCTGTTCAACGCGCTCCAGCGCTGCCGCGAGGGCGCCTTCTCCGCGCGCTGCGTGGACCTGGAGCTCCGCCTGGGCATCCTCTACGCGGAGCTGCGCCGGCTGACGGAGGCCGAGCAGCACGCGCGCACCGCCTGGTCCTGGGCCCGCCAGCTCCAGGAGTGGGAGCTGGAGCTCACCACGCTGGAGCTGCTCGTGCACATCTCCCGGGACCGCGGGGACTTCTCCAGCGCGCTCGCGTACGTGGAGGAGTGGACCGCGCGCGGCGGCCGCGTCATCGACACCTGCTACTGGCCCCACATCAACCAGGCCCACACGCACTACCTGGCCCTGCGTCCGGAGGCCGCGCGCGCCTCGCTGGAGGCCGCCGCCGCGTGTCCCAACGCGAAGCTGGACCTGATGTTCGGTGCCACCTTCGCGGAGATGGCCCGCGCCCGTCCGGACCCGAAGGACGCCGAGCGGCTGAGCCAGGCGCTCGACGTCGCGCGCGCCAGCAACCCCACGCCCGGCGACGCCATCTACGCGCGCTACCTGGAGGGCCGCTTCGTGCTGGACCACGAGCACGAGCGCGGCGTGGCGCTGCTCACGCGCACCCTCGAGGACGCGCGCAAGCTGCCGTCCACCGAGCCTTTGGCGCGCGAGGCGTGGACCCTGGCCTACTCCTCGCTCGTCACCGACGCGGGGCGCCGGGGCGAGTACGCGCGCGCCCTGGAGCTGCTCGCCGAGCAACTGGGGACCCAGGTGCCCGCGACGTGCGCGCTCGGCGCCGCCGTCCACAACGAGCGCTCCGTGGCCGTCGCCCGGGGGCCCGGGGGTGAGCTCGTCGGTGACTACCAGGGCACGCGCGAGGTGCCCTTCGCGGAGAGCCCCAGCGTCAAGCTCGTCCCCGAGCACGTGCGCCAGGCGCTCAAGGGCTGCGCCCAGGTGGAGGTGCTCGCGTGGGCGCCCGTCTTCGGCCGCACGGACCTGTTGCCCGTGGACCAGCCGTGGAGCTTCCGCATGGGCCGCATCGTCCCGGGCGTGTCCGCGCCGTCGCGGCGCCTGGTCGTCTCCAGTGTGGAGGCGCCCGCGCTGTTGCAACTGCCCAGGCTGCCCACGTGGACGCCGCCGCCCGAGCCGGAGCCCACGACGCTGGAGCTGTTGTCCGGCTCGGACGCCACGCCCTCGCGCGTGCTGTCCAGCATGTCGGACGCGACGGAAATCGAGATTCACGCGCACGGCATCAGCGACCCCGTGCTGTCGGACGCCTCGCTGGTGGTGCTCTCGCCCGAGGGCAACGGCCGCTACGCGCTGACGGCGGACATCGTGCGCAAGCAGAAGCTCGCCGGCGCGCCCATGGTGTTCCTGGCCGCGTGCAGCGCGGGGCGGCTCGCCTCCACCACCACGCACGAGCCCTTCAGCCTGCCCGCCGCCTTCATCGAGGCCGGCGCGCGCGCGGTGCTCGCCTCCACGGTGGACATCCCCGACGCCGCCGGGCGCTTCTTCGACGGCGTGCGCCAGCGCATCCGCGGCGGCACCGCCCCCGCGGTGGCCCTGCGCGACGAGCGCCAGAAGTGGCTCGCCCGCGACGCCCGCAACGGCTGGACGCACCACGTGCTGCTGGTGGAGACGTCCGACTGACACCCCTACAGCGGCGTGGGCAGGTACGTGTTCCCCTGCGGCACCTGGAAGTGGTGGAACGTCACCGACGCGCTCACGTCGAGCGCGCGCACCCAGTGCCACCAGCCCACCGGGATGAACACCAGCTCCCCCGGTTCCAGCACCGCCTCCACCACGTGCGCCTCCGCGTAGAGCGGGTGGCGCTCCACGTCCGGGCGCTCCGCGTCCACGTGGCTGAACGTCCCGTAGCGGGGATACATCAGGTGCCGCTGGAAGGAGGGGATGAGCTTCACGTGCTTGCGCCCCATCACCTGCGCCAGCAGCACGTTCATGTTGTCGTGGTGCAGCGGCGTCACCGTGCCCGCGGGGCCCAAAAGCAGCGTCATCATGTCCGGCCGCAGGCTGTCGTCGATGATGCCCTGGGGCGCGCGCACGTCCTCGCGCAGCGGCTCGAAGCCCTCGCGCTGCCAGTTCTCGTTGCGCGGCACCATGTAGTAGTCGTTCGTCTCGCCCCCCGTCGCCACCCGGTGCACGTAGTCGCCAAAGCGCATCGTCTCGCGGTGCTTGTCCGGCTCGGGCGCGTGGTCAGGGTTGGATTCACGCCGCGTCATCACCTCCACCTCCACGTCCCCCACCCGCTCGGCCAGGTAGGAAAGCGACCAACGTCCGAGCGCCGGCCAGTCCTTCATCCGCCCCGTCAACACCACCGGCCGGTGTCCGAAGTAGTAGCGCGTGAAGAACTCCTCCGCGGACAGCTCGTGGCGTCGCTCCAGCGCCAGGTGTCCACCGGATTGCCGATGCAACGTGCTGTACGTGTCCATCACCGACTCGAGCCACCCGTAGCGTCGTCCCACCCGCTGGCAGGCCTGGAAGAACGGATGCGCCTCCACCCGCGCCACCTCCTCTCGCGCCACCTCCTCGGACACGCCCGCGCCCGCCAACGCCAGACACGCCTCCTCGCGCGTCACCCCCATCGCCAGGTTCTCCACCAGCCAGACCTGCCACTCCAACGCCAATCGGGATGTATCCACGCTCATTTGGAAAACCTCGAAATCCGAGACGCAATCCACCCCGCCGCCTCTCACGGAATCGGACCGGAGCATGGTAAGGACGGCGACAGATTCAAAGTTTCATCCACCAGCAACTTGTCCGTGCTGCTGTATCCCAGCACGAGGAGCGAGCGAATGACGTCCGGTTCCAAGCCCGTCGAGTCGAGTGCCGCGGACGCCCACGTGAAGAACAACTACGTGGACTGCGCCACCACGGTGGGGGTGCAGCGCGCCCGCAAGCCCCTGCCCATGCCGTCCAGCCCCGCCCTGGCCTCTGCCCCGCAGCAGCCCTAGGCGCCGTCTCCCCTCCAGACCTACATCCGCTGGAGATCCATGCCCGGACTGGGATTCCATCCCTTCCGGGCATTGCCTTGTTGGTGCCCTTGCACTTTTTTCTCAAGGAACGGACGGCACCGCGTCTTTGACTGGGAAACCTGCCGCGCGAGGCATGTAGGACATCATGGCCAACCTCTTCAACCGGGAGCGGAGGCGCTTCGAGGCGTTCATCCGACAGCACCGGCCCAGCCTGCTGGGACTGGCGCGTCGTCTGTCCGCCCGCTCCAGCCTGGAAGCCGAGGACCTGGTGCAGGAGACCTTCGAGCGCGCGATGCAGGAATTCGAGTCGTTGAAGGACCGGACGGACGCGGCGGCGGCGGCGTGGCTGTGCACGACGATGACCAACCGCTTCCTGGACTATTGCCGCAGGCAGCGGACGGAGTCCCGGGGAATGCCCCACCTCGCGCTGGTGCAGGAGGGGGTGGCGCAGGCGGAGGCCCAGGAGAACTGGGAGCTGGTGAGCACCGAGGAGTTCCAGAAGGCGGTGGAGCGGCTCAAGCCGCACCTGCGTGATGCCTACCGGCTGCACGCGGAGGGCAAGCGCTACAACGCCATCGCCGAGCATTTCAACGTTCCCGTGGGCACGGTGGGCAGCTGGCTCACCCTGGCACGCAGGGACCTGAAGGACTTGCTGCTGCCACAGGTAGCGGTGGCCCGGGAGCAGGGGGCAACGAGCTCATGACGACGCCATGCACCAACAACCGACTGCATCTCTTCGTGGACGGGGAGCTGTCCGCCACGGAGGCGGATGCCTTCCGCCAGCACCTGACGCGGTGCGCGGAGTGTGAGTCGGGACTGAGGGATTTGTTGCAGCTGGAGCTGCTGGCGGCCCGGGCCCTGGGGGGAAGCGCGCCGGTGACGCAGGGCGCCGACGTGGCCGAGCCGGTGATGGGCGGCAACGTGGTGTCCCTGAAGGCGCGGCTCCAGAAGGGCCTGAAGCTGGCGATGCCGCTGGCGCTCGCGGCGGGGCTGGCGGCGGTGGTGGTGGTGCGCGGCCAGGCGGAGCCGGAGATTCCGGGCGAGGTGTGGCTGTCGGGCGCGGACACGCGCACGTTCGAGGCGCGGCTCTCGCATCCGAAGGCGGACCGCTTCCTGCCCTACAGCCCCATGCGCGGCACCAGCCACTCGGCGCAGATGCTGCCGCTCAGGCCGCTGGCGGAGCTGGCGGAGCGGCACGACTACCGGGGCATCGCGGCGGCGTACGCCCTGCGCGGCGACTGGCAGCAGGCCGAGGCGTTCCTGGGGCAGGAGCCCGAGTCCGCGGACAAGGCGAACGACCTGGCCGTCGTCGCGCTCAGCCGTCAGCGCTACGAGGAGGCGCTGGGGCTGCTCACGAGCGCGCTGAAGCTCAATCCGAACCACGCCCAGGCGCTGTGGAACCGCGCGCTGGTGCTGCGCGAGCGCGACCTGCTGGACCGCGCGGCGGCGTCGTTCGACACCGTGGCGTCGCTGAGCGAGGCGGGGTGGAGCGGCGAGGCGCGGCGCATGGCGGCGGAGCTGCGCACGCAGCTGGCGGAGGAGCGGGTGCGCTCGCGCCGTCAGGTGATGGACGTGTGGACGACGCTCACGGGCGAGGCGCCCTGGGACGCGAAGCAGCTCGCGCAGCGGCCCGCGGTGGCCCGCGCGGCGCTCTACGACGCGGTGCGCACGGTGACGTCGAAGGAGCGCGTGGAGGCGCTGCTGCCGCTGGCCCGCGAGCTGGACGCGCTGGGTGGGGGCTCGGTGCTGCAGGACTACGTGCGGCAGATTGCCGCGCGGGACTTCACGGCGCGGGCGCCCTTGGCCCAGGGGTACGCGGGGCTGTTGCGTGACAGCGACACGAAGAAGGACGCGACGGTGCTGCTGGACTCGCTGCGCCGCTCGGGGGAGCGGGACATCTACTTCGGCGCGCTGATGCACACGGGCTCCGCGGTGTCGGACGCCACGGCGATGAGCGCGCTGCGCGGCTTCGCCGAGGGGACGCCGGACCCGTGGCTGCACCTGCTGGCCGAGCGCGAGGGCATCCGCCGGGAGCTGGCCGCGGGCCGCACCGCGCAGGCCGAGAAGCAGTTGATGGACGCGATGCTCACGTGCAACGGGATGGGCAACATCGTCCCGTGCATGGAGCTCAACTGAGTCCAGCGTAGGTTCTCCTCGTCACACACCGGGGTCGGTCCTCTCTGAAGGGCCGGCCCCTCTGCTTTTCGCGGCGGGCGTGTTGTCCACCGTGCGAAGCGGGGGCGTGTGGACGGACGTCGTGAGGAGGGGCGTGGCAGGCTCGCCCGCATGGCCCAGTCCACCCCTCGCAACATGCGCGACTACGCGGCGACCCACCGGGACTTCCGGTGGGAGCGGCCCGAGCACTTCAACTTCGCCACGGACGTGGTGGACCGGCACGCCGCCGAGCGAGGGGAGTCGCTGGCGCTGCTCTGGTCGGACGAGACGGGCCGCGAGCAGCGCTTCACGTGGCAGGGCGTGAAGCAGCGCTCGCTGCACGCGGCGCAGTTCCTCACCGGATTGGGGCTGAAGAAGGGGGACCGCCTCTTCATCATGATGCCCCGGGTGCCGGAGTGGTGGTTCCTGGTGCTGGGCTGCATCCGCGCGGGCATCGTCTTCATGCCGGGCACGCCCATGCTCACCGTCAAGGACATCCGCTACCGGCTGGTGGCGGCGGACGCGAACGCGGTCATCGCGGACACAAGCTGCCTGGAGCGCTTCGAGGGGCTCGCGGGCACCGGCCGCGTGGAGACGTGGGTGGCGGTGGGGGAGGGCGCGCCGGCGCCGTGGGTCCGCTACGAGTCGGGCACCGTGGGCACGGGCGCGCACGGACAGGACTTCGCGCCCACGCGCGCGGAGGACCCGCTGCTCATCTACTTCACGTCCGGCACCACGGGCATGCCGAAGATGGTGCTGCACACGCACGTCAGCTACGGGCTGGGCCACGTGATTACCGGTCGCTACTGGTTGGATTTGACGCCCGAGGACCGGCACCTGACGTTGAGCGACACGGGCTGGGCCAAGTGCGCGTGGGGCAAGCTCTTCGGGCCGTGGAGCCAGGGCGCGTGCAACGTCGTCTACGACTTCCGGGGGCGGTTCGAGCCGCGGAAGCTCCTGAAGGTGCTGGCGTCCCAGCAGGTGACGACCTTCTGCGCGCCTCCCACGGCGTGGCGGGCGATGGTGCTCGAGGAGTTGAAGGCCCACGACCTGTCGAGCCTGCGCCACACGGTGAGCGCGGGCGAGCCGCTCAACCCGGAGGTCATCGACACGTGGAAGGCGGCCACGGGGCTGCACATCCGCGAGGGCTACGGGCAGACGGAGACGGTGGTGGTGGTGGGCATGTTCCCCTCGGTGGAGCCGCGCGTGGGCTCCATGGGCAAGCCGTCCCCGGGCTTCACGGTGGGCGTCATCGACGACGCGGGCCAGGAGGTGGCGGACGGGCAGGAGGGGGACATCGCGGTGCGCGTGGCGCCGGAGCGGCCGGTGGGGTTGTTCCAGGAGTACCTGGGTGACGCGGCGGCCAACGCGGCCTGCCGTCGAGGCGACTGGTACGTCACCGGGGACAGGGCCGTGCGGGACGCGGACGGCTACTTCTATTTCGTGGGCCGCGCGGACGACGTCATCAAGACGTCCGGCTACCGCGTGGGGCCGTTCGAGGTGGAGTCCGCGCTGCTGGAGCACGCGGCGGTGGCGGAGTCCGCGGTGATTGGCGTGCCGGACGACAAGCTGGGCCAGCGGGTGAAGGCGTACGTGGTGCTGGCGCCGGGCTTCATCGCGTCGCACGAGCTGGCGAAGGAGCTCCAGGAGCACGTCAAGCGCACCACCGCGCCGTACAAGTATCCGCGCGAGGTGGAGTTCGTGCTCGAGCTGCCGAAGACGGTGAGCGGCAAGATTCGCCGCGCGGAGCTGCGCGCCACGCCGCCGAAGCCCGGGTGACTCAGGCCGAGGCGCGGCGCAGGGACAGCTCTTCCCTGAAGGCGCTGATGACGTCCTCCACGAGGGGAATCTCCCCGGCGCGCCGCTCCATCAGCCGGGAGAGCACGGCGATATAGGCCTCGCCGAACAGGGTGGTGAGCGCGGTGGCGGTGGAGGCGGCGATGAGCGCGCCGACCAGCGTGCCCGCGCCGGGGATGACCTTGAGCAGTCCGGACACGATGGCCTGTCCGGAGAAGGTGGCGCCCAGCCCCGTGGCCACGGAGCTCACCAGCGTGGAGAGGAAGGCCTCGGTGAGCGGCAGGCCGAAGACACTGCTAATCCCCGCCAGCATTCCGACCTGCGTGGGGACGAGCAGGGCGGCGTCGGCGAAAGGGATGGGGGTGGCTCCGATGGCCGCGGCGGCCGCGGCGGCGCTGGCGACGATGCCGTGGGCCCGCTTGCGCTTCTGTTCGATGCTCACCCGCTGCGCGGCGGCGAAGGCGTTGCGCTGCCCCTCCGGCACCAGCTCCATGGTGAGCTCCACCAGCTCCACGAGCCCCTTGGCCTGGAGCGTGTTCCCCTCGTCGTCCGTCTCCTGGAGCGCGCGCACGCGCATGACGTTTCGGGCCATGGGCAGGAGCCGCTCCACCTCGGCGCGGAAGCCCTGGTCGTTGCGCGCCTTGGTGACGACCGCCACCACGGGCATGTGCCGCGAGAGCATGCGCGCGACCTCCAGGTCTCCATCCTCCACGCGTCGCGAGTCCTCTCCGATGCAGAGCCACGCGCAGTGCAGGTGCCGCGTCGCGTCCGCGTCCCGGCCCCGCGTGGCCACCAGGTCCTCGAGCAGCGTCAGCGTCTGCTTGTAGGCGCCCAGCTCCAGGCCCCGGGTGTCGAGGATGCTCACGGGGACGTCGCTCTTCGTGTACTCGCGCGTCTCCTGCGTGACGGGGCGGCCCTGGCCGGTGTCCGCGATGCGCCCGTGGAAGACGGCGTTGATGAGCGTGCTCTTCCCCACGCCGCTGCGTCCGGCGATGACGATGTTGACCCGCCCGCGTCTGCGGAAGGCCTCATCCACCTGCTTGCGAATCTCTTCGGTGAGCTGGAACTCCATGACACGCCTCGTGGGTCCTTCGTCCCGGCCGCGCGGAACGGGCTTCTGGGGACAAGCCTAGCGGACCTGGGCCGTCCGACACGATGCACACGAGGGTGCGTCCAGGCGGGCGAGCGGGCCTCCGGACGCACCATCGCACCCGCTGTCATGTGACGCGTGCGGGCCCCTGGGTGCTGCGGGCTGTTGGCGGACCGGCGTGCTCCCCTCGCGACTGTCCGGTGCCGTGCATGGATACGCACGCCCCGTCGGATGGCCGCGCGGGGCGTGGGCCCTCACCTTGGGCCCTCCGGGGGTGTGGCGGATGGTGGTGTTCCTCATCGATGGCAGGGCGGCGCCCGCGAGCGTGGCTCGGCACGCCGTGGCCTCGCGCCGGCTCCGGCTGGTGGTGCCGGGGTTGTTGGGTGACCGCCACCTGGGACGTCGATTGGAGCGCACGTTCCACACCTGGCCCGGCATCGAGGAGGTGAAGGCGGAGCATCGCAGCGGCCGGGTGCTGGTGCGCTACGGCCCCGACGCTCCGCTGCTCACGCGCTTGAAGGAGACTCCCGAGGACACCGGCCCCGCTGTCGCGCGCGAGCGGCGTCCCGCGCCGGTCTCCGCGTCTCGTGACGAGGTGGCGTGGCACGCGCTGAGCGTGGACGAGGCGCTGCATCGGAGCGGGACGGACGCGCACGGCCTGTCTGGAAGGGAGGCGGCGACGCGGCTGCGACGTCAGGGGGCGAACCTGGTGGCGGGCGTGCCGCCGCGCTCGCGGTGGTCGCTCCTGCGCGCGCAGGTGGCCACCGTGCCCATGGGGCTGTTGATGGGCTCGGCGGCGGCGTCCGCGCTCGTGGGAGACGTGCTGGAGTCGACGGCCATCCTCGCGGTGGTGGGGCTCAACGCGGGCATCGGCTATCGCATCGAGCGGCGCAACGAGTCGCTCCTCGCGTCCTGGCAGAGGCTGGAGGCGGGGCAGGCGCAGGTGCTGCGCGACGGTGTCCTCCAGGCCGTGCCCACGGCGGACCTGGTGGTGGGGGACGTGCTGCTCGTGCGCGCGGGAGATGTGCTCCCCGCGGATGCGCGCGTGCTGGAGGCGCACCGGCTCAGCGTGGACGAGGCGCCCCTCACCGGCGAGAGCGAGCCACAGGCCAAGGGCGCGGAGCCGGTGGCCGAGGACGCGCCCTTGGCCGAGCGTCACTCGATGCTCCACGCGGGCACGGTGGTGGCGTCGGGACATGGGCGCGCTGTCGTCGTGGCCACGGGCGGGAACATGGCGCTCGCGCGGGTGCGCAAGCTCGTGGAGGAGACGGCCTCGCCGCCCACGCCGCTGTCGCGCAAGCTGGAGCGGCTCGACAAGCGCGTGGCGCTGTTCTCCGTGGGCGCGGCGGCGATGTCCGGCGTGGTGGGGCTCGCGCGCGGACGTCCGATGGGACAGGTGCTGCGGGGCGCGGTGGCGCTGGGCGTGGCGGCGCTCCCGGAGGGGCTGCCCATCGTCGCCACCGCGGCGCTGGTGCGCTCGATGCAACGCCTGCATGCGCGCGGCATGGTGGTGCGCCGCGTGTCCTCGGCCGAGGCGCTGGGCGGCGTCACGGTGATTTGCACGGACAAGACGGGGACGCTCACGCGCAACGACATGTGTCTGGAGGTCCTGGACGTGGGCGCGGGCCCGGTGGACCTCGCCTCCTTGCGCGCGAAGCCGAAGGCGGTGCTGGAGGATGCGCCGACGCTGGCGCTCGCCGCGGCGCTGCTCAACAGCGACGTGGACGTGCACCGCAACGGGCACGAGGTCATCATCGCGGGCAGCTCCACCGAGCGCGCGCTGGTGACCGCCGCGCACGCCGCGGGGTTGGACGGTGCGGCGCTGCGCAAGGCCTTCCCGCGGCGTCGCCTGTTGGAGCGCACGAATGGCATCCACTACGTGGTGAGCCTGCACGACGCGCCGGGCGGCGGCGTGGCGTTCATCAAGGGCGCGCCGGAGCAGGTGGTGCGGCTGTGCTCCCGTGACTCGAAAGGCCCGCTGGGCCCGAAGGGACACGAGCGCCTGCTCGAGCGCAACCGCGCGCTGGCCCGGGAGGGCCTGCGGGTGCTCGCGCTGGGCTGGCGACGCGTGGACGCGAGGCACGTGGGAGCGCCGGAGGGCGATTACACCTTCGTGGGCTTCATGGGCCTCAGGGACCCGCTGCGTGAGGGGGCCGAGGAGACACTGCGTCAGTCCCGCGTCGCGGGCATCCGCACCATCATCCTCACGGGGGACCAGCGGCACACGGCCGAGGCCGTCGCGCGCGAGGTGGGCCTGCGAGGCGAGACGCTCACGGGCAAGGAGCTGACCCAGCGACTGGCCGGGGCCGAGCGCGGGGACTGGCTGGACCGGGTGGCGGTGCTCGCGCGGGTGGCGCCCGAGGACAAGATGGCGCTGGTGCGAGCCCTGCGCGCGCGTGGCGAGGTGGTGGCCATGGCGGGCGACGGCGTCAACGACGCGCCGGCGCTGAAGGCCGCGGACGTGGGCGTGGCGGTGGGCGCGCGCTCCAGCGACATGGCCCGGCAGATGGCCGACATCGTCATGGCGGGCGAGGACCTGCGCGGCATCCTCCACGCGGTGGGCGAGGGGCGCATCGTCCAGGACAACCTGCGCCGCGCCCTGCGCTTCCTCTTCGCCACCAACCTGTCGGAGATGGCGCTGGTGGTGGGCGCCTCGCTGGTGGGCAGCCGCGAGCCTCTCGCTCCGATGCAGCTGCTCTGGCTCAACCTGCTGACGGACACCTTTCCGGGGCTCGCGCTGGCGCTGGAGCCGGGGGACGCGGACATCCTGGACCGGCCGCCCGCGCCTCCCGACGCGCCGCTGCTGACGCGCGACATGTCGCGGCGGGTGGTGCGCGACGCGCTGCTGCTGGCGGGCGTGGGCGCCGCGGGCCTGGTGCTGGGCGGACCGCCGCTGGCCTTCGGGATGCTCACCGCCGCGCAGCTCGGGTACGCCTCGGTGTGTCGGGCGCCTCGCACCGGGGCTCGGGGGCGCTCGCTGGACTCCGGGCGCTTCACGCTATGGGTGGGCGGCGCGGTGGCCATGCAGGCCCTGGCGCTCACCGTGCCCCCGCTGCGCGCCGTGCTGGGGTTGCCCACGCCGTCGTGGCTCACCCTCGGTGGGGTGGCGGTGGGGTGGGCGCTGCCCGGGGCGCTTCACGGTCTCTCCCGCCGCGTCCCCCGGGGCGCGGCGCATCGTCGTCCCTTCCTCATCCCCGCTTTCGCGGAGGCTTCCCCATGACGTTCCATCTCCCGTCGTTCCTGTTGGGCTACACCGCTGGCGCCGGCTCGGTGATGTTGAGCAAGCACCTGCGCCCGTTGCTGGTGGAGCTGGCCACCGCCGCCTACCGCTTCGGCGACATGGTGATGTCGAGGACCGCCATCAGGCAGGAGGACCTGGAGGACCTGCTGGCCGAGGCGAAGGCCCGGGCCCGGCGGGCCGCGAACGGTCACCCGCAGGGCCAGGCCGAGGCCTGAGGAGGCTGCCCGTGTCACGCTTCATCTATGTGGTCCATGTCCTGCCCGGCCGCGTACGGCTGAGGCTCCCGTGGCTGCGCGAGCATGGCTCGGTGGCCAACGAGCTCGCCGAGGGGCTCTTGCGCATCCGCGGCGTGGACGAGGTGGAGGTGCGCCCCTTCACCGGCAGCGTCCTGGTCCTCCACGACGCGGACGCTCTTGATTTGGAGGACGTGCTCGCGATGGTGCGGAGGCTCACGGGCGTGGACCTCGTCGTGCGCCAGGGCGAGGAGGCGCCCGAGGAGGAGGTGCTGCTGGAGGCGCTGGCGATGGGCAGCGACGTGGCGCTCGCGACCAGCCGCTTCGTGAAGGGGCTGGACGTGGAGGTGCTCCGCGCCACGGGAGGCAAGGTGGACCTGGGCTCGCTCGCGTCGCTGGGCTTCGCGGTGGCGGGCGCGGCCAAGGTGATTGCGACGAAGAAGCTGCCCACGCCGGACTGGTTCAACCTGGCGTGGTGGGCCTTCGCCACCTTCTCGGGCGTGGAGCGCACCGCCATCGGCAACACGGCCTCGCCGGTGCGCACCGGGCCCCGGGAGTCACCGTCCCCCGACGATGACGTCCCGGCGGGCGAGCCCTCCTAAGTAGGTCGCCAGAAGTTCTCTAACAAATCGCGTAGCCAGAAGCCCTCGGCGAGGCAGCCGGCCTTGCGGAGGGCGTCCCGTGCAGAAAGGCCCAGCACCCATCGGATGGCGGCGCCGACGTGCTGCTCGACCGTGGGGTACTGACGGTTGGCGGAAACGCGTTGCTTCAGGGAGCGCCACAAGTGGTCCATGCAGTTGAGTTCTGAGCGCTGCTTGGGCAACAGCAGCAGGTGGATTCCGAGGCGAGCGGCGAGCTGCTGGGACTTCTGGGCCGTGTGACAGCTGGCGCGGTCCAACACCAGCAGCAGAGGGCGACCGGGGTAGGCGGCACGCAGGGCGCGCAGAAAATCCATGAAGTCTTCGCGTCTGGCGCGCTGGGTTGCCAGCAGCACGCGCTTGCCGGTGCGAGGGTTGATGGCGCCCCACAGTGTGCGCTTGGCGTTCTCGCCTGTAATCGGCACCACGGCCTGCTCTCCCCTGGGGGCCCAGGCGGCGCGCAGCGGCGGAAACCACCGCAGCACCGTGCTGTCCATGACGAGCAGCACGGCCCGGGGGAACAGGCGTTTGAGCCGTTTCAGACGGCGGACAAGGCCCCCTTTTTCTGCCCTGGATGGGGCGCCGCCGTGGCGTACACGTACCGTGGCCGCTTCCACGCCAGGCCCGCCTCGTGCAGCCGGCGGCGCAGTGTACGGGGCGACACCTCGATGCCCTGTCGCTTCAGGTGCGTGCACAGCAGCGGCACCGTCCAGCCGTGGCTCGCCCAGGACTGCTTCTCTGGGCTGCCTCGGACGACTTCGCGCAGGCGCTCGGCCGTCAGGCGCGGCGCATTCCTCGGCCGCCCCTGCCGCGGGGCATCTCGCAGCGCTTCGGGGTCACGCTGCGCCAGATAGCGCTCCAGCCAGAAGTAGACGGCTGGCCGACTCAGGGCTGCCAGATGCGCAGCCTCGCCCGGGCCTTTGCCCTCTGCGAGGAGTCTCACTGCCAGTAGTCGACGGAAGTGGCGGGCGTCGCGCACGCTTCGCAGCGCATGCTCCAGCTTCCGCCTGTCCTCTGCTGTCAGCCCCAGTTCGGCAGGGCTCCTTGCCGGTCGCATGGTCCAGAAAATGCGCATGCGACCGGCATTTGTCTCGGAACTTCCGGCGACCTACTTAGCTGTTCCAGTCGCTGTGCACGAAGCCGGCGTCGGGCTTGTCCCGGCGCTGGTACGTGTGCGCGCCGAAGGCGTCGCGCTGGGCCTGGGTGAGGTTCTGCGGCAGCTCCGGGCTGCGGTAGCTGTCCAGGTACGCCAGCGACGCGCTGAACACGGGGACGGGGATGCCCACCTTCGTCGCCGTGCCCACCAGCTTGCGCCACGCGGGCGCCAGCTTCTCGAGCACCGGCGCGAACGCGTCCGACACCAGGAGGTTGGGCAGGTCCGGCTGCTTCGTGAAGGCCTCGCGCAGCGGGGTGAGCAGCTTCGCGCGGATGATGCAGCCGCCCCGCCAGATGCGCGCCATCTCCGCCAGGGAGATGTTCCACTGGTACTCGTCGGACGCGGCCTGGATGAGCCGCAGGCCCTGCGCGTACGTCACCACCCGCGCCGCGTACAGCGCGTCATGCGCCCACGCCGCCAGGTCCGCCTTCTCCTCCGCGGACAGCGAGGCCCCAGGCCCCGGCAGCTTGTGGCTCGCCGCCACGCGCTGGTCCTTCATCGAGGACAGGTTTCGCGCGTCCAGCGCGGAGGCGATGGAGGGCACCGGCACGCCCAGGTCCAGCGCCACCTGCACCGTCCACTTGCCCGTGCCCTTCTGCCCGGCCTTGTCCAGCACCAGGTCCACCAGCGGCTTGCCCGTCTCGGCGTCCTTCTTGCGCAGCACCTTGATGCTGGTCTCCAGGAGGAAGGACTCGGCGATGCCCTGGTTCCACTTCGTGAACAGCTCCGCCACGCCCTCCGCCGACAGCCCCAGGCCCCGGCGCAGCACGTCGTACGTCTCCGCGAGCAGCTGCATGTCCGCGTACTCGATGCCGTTGTGCACCATCTTCACGAAGTGGCCCGCGCCATCCGGCCCCACGTGCGTGACACACAGGCCCTCGTCCGTGCGCGCGGCGATGGCCTCCAGCACCGGCTTCACCAGCGCGTACGCCTCCGGGGGGCCGCCGGGCATGATGGACGGGCCGTGGCGCGCGCCCTCCTCGCCGCCGGACACGCCCACGCCCAGGAAGTGCAGGCCCTTGGACTTGCACAGCTCCTCGCGCCGCCGCGTGTCCTGGAACCAGGAGTTGCCCGCGTCCAGGATGACGTCGCCCGGCGACAGCAGCGGGAACAGCCGCTCCATCATCTGGTCCACCGCCGTGCCCGCCGTCACCATCAGCAGGATTCGCCGGGGGCGCTCCAGCCCCTTCACGAAGTCCTCCAGCGACGCGAAGCCCTTCAGCGACGGATGCCCGTGCTGCTGGTGCATCTCGTCGATGCGCTCCGCATGCCGGTCCCACACCGCCACCCGGAAGCCATGGTCCGCGATGTTGAGGGCCAGGGCCGCGCCCATGACTCCCATGCCCGCCACGCCGAACTGCGCGCCCGTCTGGGCGCTCGCTGCCGCACTCATGATTCCTCCGACAAGGCCCGCTCACCGTCCCGCGGCGGCGGTGTCCATCATCCACTGCGCATTCGTCACCCGGGCCGCCGGCAGCGCGGAATCCCGCCCGAGCGCCCGCTGCACCGTCTTTCGCTTCCCCGCGCCCGCCACCAGCATCAGCACCGCGTTCGCCGCCAACAGCGTCGGCATCGTGAGCGTCATCCGCCAGGGCGGCGGCTTGGGGCCCACGACGGACAACACGCGCCGGCTCTGCTCCTCCAGCGCCGGGTGGCCGGGAAAGAGGCTGGCCGTATGCCCGTCCTCCCCCATGCCGAGCAGCACCACGTCCAGCACATCGGGCAGGCGCGCCTCGTAGTCCTTCGCCGCGGCCTCGCGGTCCTCGCGCTCGCCCTCCATGCGGAACACCTGCGAGGGCGACAGCCGCAGCGGCCCCACCAGCGCCTCCTCCACCAGGTGGTAGTTGCTGTCCGGGTGGTCCGGCGGCACGAAGCGCTCGTCCACGAAGTACAGGTCCACCCGCTCCCACGGCAGCGTCAGCCGCGACAGCTCGCGGTACGCCGGCGCCGGGGTGCTGCCACCGGACAGGGCCAGGCTCGTCCGCCGCTTCATCGCCAGCGAGGTCTGTAGCGCGCGGCCCATCCACTCCGCGGCCTCGCGGGCCAGCAACTCCGGGGGAACGACGCGCGGAGGCAGCGCGCTCATAGCAGCGTCCACCGGCGGCCGTCGCGGGCCAGCAGCGCGGAGGCGGCCTGCGGCCCGATGCTCCCGGTCGCGTAGGGGTGCAGCGTCCCGCCCTCGCCGGACTCGAGCGCCTGGAGGATGGGCGTCACGTACGCCCACGCCTGCTCGACGCTGTCCTGCCTGGCGAAGAGCGTGGCGTTGCCGCGCATGCAGTCGAGCAGCAGTCGCTCGTACGCCTCCGGCACCGGCTTGTTGAAGCTCTCCGCGTAGTTGAAGTCCATGGTGACGCCCGCGATGTTCACGTCCTCACCGGGCACCTTGGATTCGAAGGAGAGGGCGATGCCCTCCTGGGGCTGGATGCGCAGCGTGAGCACGTTGGGCTGCAGGCGCTGGCAGGTGGCGCCCTCGCCGGAGAACAGGCCGATGGGCACCGAGCGGAAGTGGATGGACACCTCTGTCAGCCGCTTCTTCAGCCCCTTGCCGGCGCGCAGGTAGAAGGGCACGCCCTCCCACCGCCACGAGTCGACGCTCAGCTTCATGGCCACGTACGTGGGCGTGCGCGAGTCGGGCTTCACGCCCTTCTCACTCAGGTAGCCCTCGTACTGACCGGCGACCACGGAGCGCGACACCTCCTTGCCCTCCACCGGACGCAGCGCGCGGAACACCTTGTTCTTCTCGTCGCGGATGTCCTCCGCGCCGAAGGACACCGGCGGCTCCATGGCGCACAGCGCGAGCACCTGGAGCAGGTGGTTCTGCACCATGTCCCGGATGACGCCCGTCTCGTCGTAGAAGCCGCCGCGGCCCTCCACGCCAATCTGCTCGGCCGCCGTGATTTCGACGTGGTCGATGTGGTTGCGGTTCCACAGCGGCTCGAAGATGGCGTTGGCGAAGCGGAAGACCAGGATGTTCTGGACGGTCTCCTTGCCCAGGTAGTGGTCGATGCGGAAGATCTGCTTCTCGTCGAGCACCGCGGCCAGCTCGCGGTTGAGCTCGCGAGCGGTCTCCAAGTCCCGTCCGAAGGGCTTCTCGATGATGAGCCTGTGCCAGGGCGTCTGGTGGGGGCGCTCCTCGCGCTTGAGCAGCCCCGCCTCGGCGAGCCCGTGGAGGATCTGGGGGAAGGTGGAGGCGGGCGTGGCCAGGTAGTAGAGCTGGTTTCCCTGGGTGCCCTGCTGCTGGGACACCTGCTCCAGCTTCTCGCGCAGGCGGGCGAAGGCGGCCGGGTCGTCATAGGCGCCGGAGACACCCTCCAGGCGCGGGGCGAACTTCTGCCACGTGGCCTCGTCGAGCGGCTGGGTGCGCGCGAACTTCTGGAGGCCCTCCTTCACGTGCTGACGGAAGGCGTCGTTGTCCAGGGTGGAGCGGCTGAAGGCGACGACGGAGAAGTGGTCCGGCAGGAGGTTGGCGCGCGCCAGCTCGAAGAGGGCGGGGAACAGCTTGCGCTGCGCCAGGTCCCCTGTCGCGCCGAACAGCACCACCGTGCAGGGGTCCGGTCTCGTTGCCCTGAGCAGCGGGTCTCCCTCTCGGGGATGCGTCTCGATGTGCAGGCCCTGCGCGTCCATTCCGCTGCCTCCTCGATGTGACTGCCGTGGGCGGCCACCTTACGCCCCCCTCGTCGCCTCGCGGCAAGCCAGAGTGCGCGCAGTGACGTGCGCGTGACGTCTGGAGCGTTCGAAAGCGCTCCCCAGGGGCCTGCTCTAACAGTCGGAGGGCACCCTCGCCATGGCTGTTATCCTCGCGCCGCCATTGCCTGTGCTTCGGCCCAGGCAGGAGTTGTCGGGCTTGGGCGGAGTGATGCGCGTGCACGCTTGCGGCCCGGGACGGATGACGCCGCCTCCAGCCGACGGCGGACCCGGTCCTCCGCGAGGAGGCCTGTCCGAGTCCCGGGTGCTGCGCGGAGGCCTGGTCGGGATATCGTCGTCCCTCGCCGGCTGGCTGCCCGCCTGTCGGAGGGTCATCCCATGCGCTGGAGGTCCCTGCTGTATGTGCCAGCCGGGTCGCGCTATGTCGGTGAGCCGATGCGCCCCCGTTCCGAGCACGCACCCATGAGCCCTCCGCGATGAAGTACGTCATCACCGTCTGGTTCTGGCTCGTCTTCCTGACCACCGCGCCCATCCTCTTCACGCTGGGGGCGCTGCTGCTCCTGGTCACCTATCCGGTCGACAAGGACCGCCGGATGCTGCACTGGCTCGTGTGTCACTGGTGCCATGGGCTGTGGCTGCACGTGTCGCCGTTCTGGCGCACGCGCTTCGAGGGCAAGGAGCTGTTGCCCTCCGGGCCCTGCGTCATCGTGGTCAATCACCAGTCCGCCATGGACATCCTGGCGGTCATGGGGCTGTACCACCCGTACAAGTTCGTGGCGAAGGCGTCGCTGTTCTCGCTGCCGCTGGTGGGCTGGATGATGACGCTGCTCGCGTACGTGCCCATCGTCCGCGGCTCGTCGCAGGCGATGCATCAGCTCCTGGACCCGTGCCGGCGCTGGCTGCGCCGAGGCATGCCCGTGCTCATCTTCCCCGAGGGCACGTACGCGAAGGGCGGCCAGCGTCTGCCCTTCAAGCGCGGCGCGTTCCAGCTCGCGGTGGAGGAGCACGTGCCCGTGGTGCCCGTCGTGGTGGAGGGCACCACGGAGCTGCTCGAGGGCGACGGCCCGTGGCTGAATGCCCGCGCCTCCATGCGCGTGCGCGTCCTGCCGCCGCTGCCGCCCGAGTCGCTGGGACAGGACCCGGTGGAGCTGGCGGAGCGGGTGCGCGGGCTGTACGAGCGCACGCTGTCCGCCAACGGCTGAGCCGCGCATGGGCTGGGTGCTCTGGGCGCTGGAGACGTCATGGGCGGTGGCCGCCGCGTGGGCCCTGTCCGCGGCGCTCCTGCGTGAGCGCTCCACGCTGGAGCGCTGGATGGCCGCGCTCCTCTTCGGCACCGCGAGCGTCCTCACCAGCGTGCAGGCGCTGGGGCTCGTGGGGCAGCTCGGTCGACTCCAGCTGGCCCTGGTGGGCTGCGCGCTCCACGGCGGGATGCTCGGCTGGAGCGTGCGGAGGGTGGGGCTCGCGGAGCTGCGCTCTCGGCTCGTGTCGGATGTGACGGCGCCGGTGCGGCTGTGGCGTGACATCCTCGCGCGTCAGGAGCTGGCCGCGTGGGCGCTGTTGCCGGCGGCGTGTGCGCTCATCGTCTCCGGCTCCATCGCGTGGCACTTCCCCAACTGGGCCTGGGACGTCGTCTGGTACCACACGCCGAAGACGAGCTACGCGGTGCAGACGGGCCGCATCACCTGGGTGGACACGTCGGTCTGGTACGTCAACGGCTACCCCGAGCTGACCGAGCTGCTCTCCGTCTGGCACGTGCTGCTGCCCCATCACTCGCGGCTGGAGGACCTGGCGCAGCTCCCCTTCGGCCTGCTGGGCGCGCTCACCGTGGCCGCGTTCTGTCGTCGCGCGAGCGCCAGCCCCGCGCTGTCCGCGTCGCTGGGCGCGATGTGGCTGGCCCTGCCCGCGGTGGCCCTCCAGCTCCACACCACGCACGCGGACGTCGTCGCGGGCGCGCTGTTCATCACGGCCTTCTACTTCCTCACCGAGCGCGACTGGAGCCCCACCGCGCGCACGCTGACGCTGCTGGCGCTCGGCCTGTACGCGGGCACCAAGGTGACGGGGCTCTTCCACCTCGCGCTCGTGTCGCCGCTGCTGCTCGTCAGGGGCGCGCTCGTGCTGCGCGCGGCGAAGGGGGCGCGAGGGCGGGTGCTGGGGCAGACGGGGCTCGCGCTGCTCCTGCTCTTGTGGATGGGGGCGCCCACGTACGTGGAGAACTCGGTCCGCACGGGCAACCCCTTCTGGCCCGCGCGCATGAAGATGCTCGGGCATGAGCTCGAGGGGCCCATCGGCGCGGAGGAGATCGCCGGTCCTCCCGCCTTCTTCGGCGCGCCCGGCGCCTTCGAGCGCATGGTGCGCAGCTGGACCGCGCCGGAGGGCATGTACTGGCCGGACGTGCGCGAGCGCGCCTTCGGCTGGCTCTTCCCGTACCTCCTGCTGCCCGCGCTCCTGTGGGTGAGCGCCACGGCGGTGTTCAGTCGGGAGCGACTGTCGCGGCTCGCGCTGCCGTTGCTCGCGGGCCTGTCCGTGCTGGTGCCCGCGGCGTGGTGGGGGCGCTTCACGCTGGGGCTGCCCGCGGCGGGGCTCGTCGCCTTCGCGGTGCTGCACCGTCAGGTGGGGACGCGCTACCTCCAGGTCCTCTTGTCCGCGCTCGCGGCGTTCCTCTGCGTGGCGTCCTATGCGAAGGCCTCGGTGGGGTATCAGGTGCTGCCCACGATGGGGCGCCGCGCGGACCCGTCCCTGCGCGACGAGGACCGGGTGCGCATGCGCATGGGCTGGCTGTGGACGCCAGAGGCGGCGCGCCTGCGTGAGCGGGAGCTGCGGCCCGGTGACGTGGTGGCGTACGACAGCGCCACGTCGTTCCTCGGTGAGTACTGGACGTGGGATTTGCGCAACCGCGTCGAGTACGTGAATCACGAGGGGAACGACGGGGTGTATCTCGACCGACTGCGCGCGCTGTCGCCGCGCTGGGTGAGTGTGCGCAAGCACAGCCCCGCCGAGCGCCTGCTGCTCTCGCGCGCCCGCGCTTTCGAGAGACTGTTCGACTGTCCGTTGAGCTCGGCCGTCATGTATCGCGTCACCGGGACCGACTGGTAGGTGGATGGCACCGCCCGGGGTTGGATGGCACAGCCTCGCTGAAAGGATTCGGTGGGGCGGAGTGCTCGGGTGTCCTGCGTCTGGATGACCGAGCAGGTCTGCACGTCGTGTGCGGTATCTTCCCGCGCCATGCGCCAACTCGTCCCCCTGCTCCTGCTCCTGGCGGCGCCCGTCTGGGCCGCGGTCCCCTCGGGTTTCGTCGAGACTGTCTACACCTCCAATGATTTGAGTCAGGCGACGGGGATGGCGTGGGCGCCGGATGGCTCGGGCCGCCTGTTCATCACCCTCAAGAACGGTCCCATCCGGGTCGTCTCGTTGAAGGACGGCCTCCCGGAGACGCAGCCGGGGAACACCACGCTGGTGACGCGCCTGTTCGCGACGGAGCCCGCGGTCCACACCAACAGCGAGTGCGGTGTCATCGGCATCGCGTTCGACCCGAACTACGTGGCCAACCGCTACGTCTATGTCTTCGTCACCGTGTCCCCGACGGAGCAGCAGATCGTCCGCTACACGGACGTCAACGGCGTGGGCACGGCGCGCACGGTGCTTGTCTCGCGGCTGCCGACCCGTGGAGAGAACCACGATGGCGGCGGCATCGGCTTCGGTCCGGACGGCAAGCTGTACTTCGCGATTGGTGACCTGGGCAACGGCACGGGCGTGGACGCGGACCTGACGTCGCTGGCGGCGAAGGTGGGCCGGGCGAACCGTGACGGCACGCCGGTCAACGACAACCCGTTCAACGATGGCGTCGGTCCGAACAACGAGTACATCTGGGCGCGCGGCTTCCGCAATCCGTTCACGCTGACGTTCCAGCCGAGCACCGGCCAGCTGTGGGTCAACGTGGTGGGCACCGGCTACGAGCAGACCTTCGTGGTGCCCCGGCGCGGGCACGCCGGCTACAACGACTACGAGAACAACCAGCCGGCCGGCAACGACTACATCACCCCGGTCATCAAGTACCGCACCAACGGCTTCGACACCCGCACCCTCACGGCCACCGGGGCCGCGCGCACGGGCGGCGTCACCACCTTCACCACCACGGGCAATCACGGCTTCCGCAAGGGCGAGAAGCTCACGCTCGAAGGGGTGGGCGATGCCTCGTTCAACGGGGACTTCTACGTCGCGAGCGTCCCCAGCGTGACCACTGTGGCTGTCGCGCAGCCGGGCCTGCCGGATGCCACGAGTGGCGGCGGCACCGCGAAGACCCAGCGGCTGGGTGGCTGCATGAACGGCGGCGTGTTCTACGACGCCACGCTCTTTGCGCCGGAGTACCGCGGCAACTACTTCTTCGGCGACTACAACGAATCCACCTTCATGCGCGCCACGCTGGCCCAGGACAACACCGTGGCGACGGTGGACATCTGGGGGACCAGCTTCACGTCGTACGTGGATGCCTCGGTGGGGCCGGACGGCGCGCTGTACACCATCGGTGTCTCGGGTGGGCGTCTGCGCCGCATCGTCCCCACCACCACGGGTCAGCGCCTGGTGGTGACGAACCTGTACCCGCGCGTGATGGAGGGTGGGAAGGCGACGTTCACGGTGGGCCTGGCGGAGGCTCCCACGACGTCCGTGGTGGTCGACGTGTTCCGCGCGCCGGGTGGCAGCTCGGACCTGCGCGTGTCCGGCGTGGCGACGTTCACCTTCACGCCGCGGGACTGGAGCACGCCTCGCGTGGTGACGATTGACGCCCTGGAGGACGCGGACAACGAGGTGGACACCGCCACCTTCACCGTGGCGTCGAGCGGCCTGACGTCCGAGTCCGTGCGGGCGACCACCATCGAGGACAACTCCGCGCAGCTGGTGCTCTCCTCGAGCAACGTCGCGGTCCCCGAGGCCGGCACGGCCACGTTCGACGTGTCGCTGACGCGCCAGCCCTCGCGCACCGTCACCGTCACCGTCAGCCGCGCCTCGGGCGATGCGGACCTCACCGTGGAGTCGGGGGGCTCGCTCATCTTCAACGCGAGCAACTGGAACGCGCCCCAGACGGTGACGCTGCGGGCCGCCGCCGACGCGGACAACCAGGACGGCGTCGCGCTCTTCTCGGTGGTGGGCTCGGGGTTGGACGCGCGCACCGTGACGGCGACGGAGGTGGACGACGAGGACCTGTCCCCCATCATCACCTCCACCGCGCCGACACAGGCCGTGGTGGGCAATGTGTATCGCTATGACGTGGAGGCGAGGGCCCGGCCCGCGGCGACGTACTCGCTCACCACCGCGCCGACGGGCATGTCCATCGATGCGGCCACCGGCCTCATCACCTGGACGCCCACCGCGGTGTCGACCACGGGCGAGGCCGTCACCGTGCGCGTGGCCAACAACGTGGCGCCCGAGGCGACGCAGTCCTTCACCGTCACCGTGAAGCAGGACGACGCGCCCGTCGCCGTCCTCACGCGTCCCACCGCGGACGAGCGTGTGTCCGGCGCGGGCGCCGAGTTCTACGGTGACTGCCAGGATGATGTGGGCTGCACGCGCGCGGAGTTCTTCGTGGATGGTGTGCAGCGCTACGTCGACGAGCGCACGGACAACCACTTCCACTTCGGCGGCGAGCACAACCGCTGGGACACGACGGAGCTTTCGCCCGGGGGACACCTGGTGCGCTTCGCCGTGGTGGACACCTCGGGACAGCGGCACCAGGTCGAGGTGAAGGTGTGCGTGGGCGAGGGCGACTGCACGCTGGTCCCGCAGCAGGAGCCCGACGCGGGCTCACAGCCGGATGCGGGGACGGGGCTGGACGGAGGCACGGGCTCCGATGGCGGGATGAGCCCGCCGGACTCGGATGAGGACAGTGGCTGCTCGTGCGGCAGCGCGCCGGTGGGCTCGCTGGCGTGGGCCGCGCTGACGGCGCTGGCGCTGATGCGCCGCAGGCGTCGTCAGGACTGAGCGCGTCGTCGCGAGTGCGGTGGGAGCGCTTGCCCGGTGGACAGATGCAGGGCGTCCGCCAGGGCGAGCGCGGGCGCGACGAGGGCCTCGAGGTCCTCAGGAGAGGTGGGCACGCCCTCCTTCGCCACCTCCAGCATCCCCGCGATGATGCAGAGGCGGTGGTAGTGCCGGTGGGCGCGCAGCAGGGGCTCGCGCAGGGACGGTGTCAGGAGCAGCTCCCGGGTCCTGGGGGAGAGGTCGCGCAGGTTCAGGGCCGCGTCCAGCGCCGCGTCGCCCACCTCCTCGTCCACCTTGCCGAAGAGCTTGAGGAACTTGTCGCCGACGGTCTCCGTCTCGAGCTGGAGCTCCTGGGGCAGGGCGTCGGTCAGCTCCAGGCGCAGCACCGTGACGAAGCGGGCGCCCTTGCCGGTGCCGTGCTTCTCGGTGAGCAGGGAGAGCTGCTGCTCGCGGTAGAGCCCCTGCACCTCGAGGACGTCACTGGCCTGGCTGAAGGTCCAGCCCTGACGGGTGGCGAAGATGCGCCAGGCCTGCCGCTGCTGGCGCTTCTCCCGGGCTCCCAGGACGATGATGCCGAGGGCGATGAGCACCATCAGCGCGAGCATGAGGTACGGGGCGTGCTCGGAGGACATGGCGCGAAGCATCTCCGTCCGGGACCTGGCGGGCCAGTCTCCCCAGCGGGTTCTTCCGTGTCTTCCAGACTCGCGGGGCCGGGTGGCTCGGCAACCCCCTGGAATTGCAGCGGCCTGGGCACATGTCAGAGGGAGCGTGTAAGGGAGCAGGCGCCCGGCGCTTGGAGCGGGTGGCTTCCCTGAAGGAGGCTGCCGGCCAGCCCGAGTGCCGTGGGGTGAGGGAGGGTGAACGCGGGATGCGCTTGCTGCACACGTCGGACTGGCATCTGGGACACACGCTGTACGACGTCTCGCGCGAGGCGGAGCACGGCGCGTTCCTGGAGTGGCTGCTGGACACGCTGGAGGCCCAGGCGGTGGACGCGCTGCTGGTGGCCGGCGACATCTTCGACACCGCCAACCCCAGCGCCGAGGCCCAGGCCGCGTGGTACCAGTTCATCGCGAAGGCGCGCCGGCGGCTGCCCCGGCTGGACGTGGTGGTCATCGGTGGCAACCACGACTCGGCCGCGCGCCTGGATGCGCCGGACCCGCTGTTCGCGGCGTTGGGCGTGAAGGTGGTGGGTGGGCTGCCGCGCGCGGGTGGGGTCTTGGATTTGGAGCGGCTGCTGGTGCCGGTGCACGACGCGAAGGGGCACGTGGGCGCGTGGGTGGCGGCGGTGCCGTACCTGCGGCCCTCGGACCTGCCGCCGGTGCGCGAGGAGGTCGGGGACAGGCTCGTGGCGGGGGTGAGGGCCGTGTACGAGGAGGTGCTGGAGGCGGCGCGGCTCCGGCGTCGGCCGGGGCAGGCGCTGGTGGCCATGGGGCACTGCTACATGACGGGCTCGGAGCTGTCGGAGCTCAGCGAGCGGAAGATTCTCGGCGGCAATCAGCACGCGCTGCCCGTGGAGCTGTTCCCCGAGGACGTCGCGTACGCGGCGCTGGGGCACCTGCACAAGGCGCAGCGCGTGGGCGGACGCGAGGGCGTTCGCTACAGCGGCTCTCCGTTGCCCTTGTCGCTGTCGGAGGCGAACTATCGCCATCAGGTGTTGGTGGTGGAGTTGAAGGACGGGGTGCTGGAGGGCGTGGAGTCGGTGCCGGTGCCACGTCGGGCGGAGATGGTGCGGGTGCCCGCGCGGGACGCGGCGACGCTCGAGGAGGTGGTGGGGTTGCTGGAGGCGCTGCCGGCGATGGAGGAGGGCGTGCCGGACTGGCGGCGTCCCTACCTGGAGGTGTGCGTCTCGTTGCCCCGGCCCGAGCCGGCGCTGCGCCTGAAGGTGGAGAAGGCGCTCGAGGGACGCGCGGCGCGGCTGGTGAAGCTGACGCCCGCGTACACGGGGACAGGCGGCGCGCTGGCGGAGGCGCGGCCGGGGCTGTCGCTCCGTGAGCGCACGCCGGAGGACGTGTTCCGGGCGCGGTATGCGCGTGACTACGAGGAGCCTCCCACGGAGGGGTTGTTGGAGGCGTTCCACACGCTGCTGACGCAGGTGCAGGAGGACGCGTCATGAAGGTCCTCGGCATCCGGGGCAGCAACCTGACGAGCTTCGCGGGGAACTTCGAGCTGGAGCTGGACCGGCCTCCGCTCGACCGGCTGGGGCTGTTCGCGATTACAGGTGCGACGGGGGCTGGCAAGAGCACGCTCCTGGATGCGCTGTGTCTGGCGTTGTTCGACCGGACGCCGAGGTTGGGGGGACGGGGCGGCGTGCCGGTGGGGCGCGCGGACGAGGAGGAGGAGGCGCGGCTGTCGGCGTACGACGTGCGCGGCATGTTGCGGCGGGGCGCGGCCGAGGGCTTCGCGGAGGTGGACTTCCAGGGGAAGGACGGCAAGCGCTACCGGGCGCGGTGGAACGTGTGGCGGGCGCGCGGGCGGGCGGAGGGCCGGTTCCGGCCGCAGGAGATGAGCCTGACGGAGGTGGCCTCGGGGCAGCAGTTCGGCCGCACCAAAAGCGAGGTGCTGGTGGCCATCCAGGAGCGGCTGGGGCTGTCGTTCGACCAGTTCCGCCGCTCGGCGTTGCTCGCGCAGGGAGAGTTCGCGGCCTTCTTGAAGGCGGACGCGAGCGAGCGCGCGGAGCTGCTGGAGCGGATGACGGGCACGGAGGTGTACAGCCGGCTGTCCATCCGCGCGCACGAGAAGAACAAGGCGGAGCAGGAGGCGCTGGCGAAGCGGGAGCAGGGGCTGGCGGCGATTGTGCTGATGGAGGCACAGGAGCGCGGGGCGGCGGAGGAGCGGCTCGTCGACGAGGCGCGCGCGCGGGCGGAGGTGGAGACGCGGCTCCAGCAGGCGGAAGGCGCGGCGGCGTGGCATGCGGAGCGCTCGGCGTTGGTGCGGGCGTTTCGAGAGGCGGAGGAGAAGGAGGTCCGGGCGGCGCAGGCGCTGGAGGAGGCGGCGCCACGGGCGAGGAAGTTGGAGGAGGTGCGCGCGGCGGAGTCGTTCCGGGAGGTGGTGACGGCGGCGGAGGTCGCGGGGCGGCGATGGGAGGACGCGGAGGCGGCTCGGCGAGCGCGCGCGGAGGAGGTGGAGGCGGCGAGGGCTCGGGCCTTCCAGGCGGTGGGGGTGTTGAAGGGGGCGGAGGAGGCGCGGGCGGCGGCTCGGACGGCGCAGGAGGAGGCGACTCCGGCGCTGGAGGAGGCGGCGGCGCTGGATGCGCGGTGCGAGGCGGCGGCGCGCGACGCGGACGAGGCGCGGGTGCGGGCGAAGGCGTCGCGGGAGGAGGAGGCGAAGGCGCGGGGGACGTTGGAGCAGGTCGCGGCGAGGGAGGAGGAGGCGCGGGCGAAGGGGGAAGCGGCGCGGGCGTGGTTGGTGGAGAAGGCCCACTGGGAGGCGTTGGCGAAGGAGTGGCCTCGCTGGCAGCGGGAGCTGGAGCGGTACGAGGTGGCGCTGGGGGAGGGGAGCGCGGCGCGGACGCAGGTGGAGACGCAGCGCGCGGAGGTGGAGCGGCTGCGGGAGTCCACGCGACTGAGGACGCGGGAGCGGGACGCGGCGGCGGAGGCCGAGGCGCGGGCGCAGGCGGCGGCGACGCATGCCGAGGCCGCGTTGGGAGAGGGCACGGCGGTGGAGCGGCGCGTGCTGCGCGAGTCGCTGCTGGCGAGGCGGGAGGCGCTGCGGGCGCTGGAGTCGGCGCGACAGGGTTTGTGCTCGGCGGAGTCGGAGGCTCGACGGGCGGAGCAGGAGGCGGTGGCGGCGCGTGGGGAGGTGGAGGTCGCGGCGGTGGAGGTGCGTCGGGCGGCGGAGCGTCGGCTGGAGGGTGACGCGGCGCTGAAGGAGGCGCGGCGGGCGCTGTCGGTGGCGCAGGCCACGCAGGGCCATGCGGCGCAGCGGGCGCTCTTGCGCGAGGGCGAGGCGTGTCCGCTGTGTGGTGCGACGGAGCATCCGTATCGGCACGAGCTGCCGGCGCTCGACGGGTTGGTGGCGCAGTCAGTCGCGCGCGTGGAGACGCTGGAGGCCGAGCAGGCCGAGTGCTCGCGAGCGGAGGTGGCGGCGAGCGCGAAGCAGGCCGAGGCGCGAGCGCGGATGTCCCAGTCCGAGTCGCGGCGTGACAGCGCGAAGGCCCAGTGCGCGGAGCACGGCGCGGCCTGGGGGCGCGGTCGTGAGCAGTGGCGGCGAGTTGAGCCATTGCGCGACGGGTCTCCGGTTGAAGGCTCGTCGTCCACCGAGCCGTCCGGCGCGGCGATGCCTCCGGAGGCAGGCGCCTCGGTCGAGGCCGGGACCTGGCTGGAGTCCACGGTCGCGCGAGTCCAGGCGCGGCTCGCTGCATTGAAGTCGGAGGAGGAGGCCGCGGAAGGCCTGGAGCGCGCGGCGCGCGAGGCCCGCGCGGCGCTCGAGACGCAGCGCTCCCGCCGCGAGGTCGCTGTCGATGCGCTTCGCCGCGCGGAAGAGGCCTTCACGCGAGCGGAGAGCTCGCTGCGTGAGGGATTGGCGCGAGTCGAGGCCGCCGACGTGGTGGTGCGTCAGGTGCTCGCGGACGTGGGGCCCATCTTCGCGGCGGACACCGGGTGGGAAGCGAAGCTGGAGGCGGCGCCCGCGGACTTCCGCCAGAAGTGCGGCAAGCGCGTCTCCATGTGGAAGGAGCGGGAGAAGCTCGTCGAGGATGCGAAGGCCCTCGAGAAGCAGGAGCAGGAGCAGCGGGCGCGCGCGCAGGGACAGCTGGAGGCGAGCACCCGGCGCGCCGAGGACGACGCGGCCCAGGCGGCGCTCAAGGAACAGGCGCGCGCGGACGCGACCCGGGCCCGCGCGGCGCTGCTCGGCGGCCGTCCGACGCAGGAGGTCCGCGCGGAGCTGCGAGCGAAGCTGGACGCCGCCATGGCCGCATACGAGCAGGCGCGGGTGGCGGCCGAGTCCTCACGACAGGCGGAGAGCGTCACCCTGGCGCGCCTGGAGGACGCCGTGCGCGGCCTCGCGAGCGCACTGGAAGCGCGCGAGGCCGCGCGGATGGAACTCGAGCGGAGGCTGTCGGCGCAGGGCCTCTCGCTGGACGTGGTGAAGGCGCTGCTCGCGCACGACGCGGCCTGGTGTGAGGCGGAGGCCCGGGCGCTGTCGGTGCTTCGCGAGGCGCAGGCCCAGGCCCGCGCGGTGCGCGACGAGCGGCGGGAGCGTCACACGGCCCACGAGCAGGGTGGACCGCCGAGCCTGTCGGAGGAGGAGGCCTCCGCGGCGCGGGCGCAGCTGCGCGACGACGTGGAGGTCCGTCGTCGGGCGGAGGCGATGTTGCGCGCGAAGCTGGAGGCGGACGACGCGGCGCGGGCGCGTCACGGCAGCGAGGCGCAGGCGCTGGCGGAGCTGCGGCGGGCGGGCGAGGTGTGGAAGGTGTTGGGAGACCTCATCGGCTCGCATGACGGCAAGCGCTTCAAGGTCTTCGCGCAGAGCCTGACGCTGGACGCGTTGTTGCTCCACGCCAACGCGCATCTTCAGGAGCTGGCGCGGCGGTATCGCCTGATGCGGGTACCGGGGCACGACCTGGACCTGCAGGTGGTGGACGGGGACATGGGCGACGAGGTGCGCGGCGTGGCGAGCCTGTCTGGAGGCGAGAGCTTCCTCGTGTCACTGGCGCTCGCGTTGGGGCTGGCCTCCCTGTCGTCGGAGACGACGCAGGTGGAGACGCTCTTCATCGACGAGGGCTTCGGGACGTTGGACCCGGAGACGCTGGAGGTGGCGCTGGCGACGTTGGACGCGCTCCAGGCGACGGGCCGACAGGTGGGCATCATCTCCCACGTCTCGGGGCTGGCCGAGCGCATCGGCGTCCAGGTGCGCGTGGTGAAGCAGGGCGGCGGCCGCAGCCGACTGGTGGTGGAGGGCGACCTGGGGATTCCGTTCGCCGAGGTGCGCCGACTCGCGTGAGTCCTGGTGGTGGGCTGTTTCCATGGGGGTGGGGCAGATGCGCGAGTCGAAAGACCTCCTCGGGGATGCCGGCGTCGAGGTGTGCTTCGAGACCGTCACGGGCGGCATGCATGTCGCCCAGGTCGAAGTGGAGCACACCAGCGGGGCGGACTATTTCAAGGACCCGCTCGGCCGTCCCTGGGTGCGCAAGGTCGACATGGGCTGGCAGGAACTGCTGGCGGAGCTCGTCGGCTGGTACCTGGGCAACGCGCTGGGGGTTCCGCAGCCTCACGGGGCTTTCTTCAAGGGCCCGGGCACGGAGGTGGGGTGGCTCAGCGCGCTGATTTCCTCGCCGCTGCACTGGAATGGTGCGCACGCGCACTTCGTCAAGAACCTGGAAGGACTCGGGGCCATGCTCACGCTCGATGCGCTCATCCACAACCATGACCGCCATGCGAAGAACATCCTCCTGACCTCGATGGGGGATGAGCTGGACGTCTGGGCGTGGGCCATCGACGCTGGGGCTTCGCTGGTGGGCTATCCCCAGGACTTCTCCGATGCGGGCCTGTCGATTCCAGAAAAGCCCAATCTGGCCCGGGGCCTTCCTGTAGGGCTGCTGGAGGTTGGCGCCTACAAGGCCGCGAAGAGGGCAGCCGAGCTGGCGGGCTCCGTCATGTTGCGGCAATGCGTCCAGCAAAGCTGCATGCTTGTCGGGGAGTCGGGCAGCGACCTACTGTTCTCGGCGCTCTCCAGGCGCATGGAGCAGGCCACACAGCTCGTCGAGCGCTACATCCAGGTGGTTGGAGCAATCCGGTGATGACTCGCATCCGTCTCGTACATTACGTGCCGGACCCCTTCTCGGGGGCGAAGGTCACCATTGGTGCGCTCGTGGAGAGCGGAGCCCGGGTGGAGTTCGCGCGCTCCCCGTGGCTGCCCGCGCCCGGCTGTATCGGCGGACGCAAGTCGCACTTCGCAATGCTGGCCATCCTCGATGCGCTGGCCAGCCCCACGCGCTTCGACCTCCCCTCGGGAGAGGTCAGCCCGCTGGCCCGGCTCGGAGAGGAGCTTCTGCTGCCCCAGGAGGTGACGAATCCTCGCGCCTGGGTGGAGAAGCATCTGCTCCCCCAGAAGCCCGCGAGCGAGGCTGATGCCCGGGAGACCGTGCCACGAGGACCTCACCGGGACACGCTGGGGCAACGCTTCCTCGAGCAGTGGCAGGTGGGCCAGTTCGTCCAGCGGCGCTACTCACCCAGCCTCCTGCCGAGTACGCATGCGAAAGCGGCCCAGGAGATTTCGCAGTTCGTCGAGGGGCGACAGGAACTGCTGTTGATGGAGCCCATCGTCGGGACTCGCTCGCAGCTCGAAGAGGACCTGCGAGACATCAGCCAGGAGTTCCTCGCCTTCCGCGAGCTGTTCCGGAGCGCGAACCTGGACAAGCGCCCCCTGTTCATCGCCTACGTGATGACGCGAGGCCGTCAGGCCGCTGTCGGCGCCGCGGAGCTGGTGCTGTCGAAGGCCGCGGACTGGGTCATCAACGTGGATGACGCCGCCCAGCGTGAGCGCTTCCTCAAGCGAATCGTCGACGTGGGACGCTCGGGGACGCCACAGGGAACGCTGCCCTTGCAGTAACCGGGCGTTGAGCCCTCAAGCCCCCGGGCCCATGAGGCCGCGCACCACGGCGGCCACGGCCAGGGGCGTGGCCACGCGGTCATCCGTCAGCGAGGACAGCGCCCGCGCGAACTGCTCGGCGGAGCCGAAGCGCTGCGCGGGGTGGGGCGCCAGCGCCCGGTCCAACACCAACGCGAGCGCGTCCGACACCTCCGGCACATGCAGCCGCACGGGCTTCACCCGCGCGCCCCGGATGGCGGACTCCACTTCCTCTCCCGGCCCGGAGGGGAAGGGCGACTCCAACGACAAGAGCTCGTACAGCAACACCGCCGTCGCCCACAGGTCCACCGCCACGGACACCTCGCCCGCGAGCAGCTCCGGCGAGCGGTAGTGCTGCTTGCCCAGCCGCCGGGCGTCCAGCGTCATCCCCGCCCGCGAGCGCGCCACGCCGAAGTCCGCCAGCTTCACCTCACCGGTCCGCGACAGCAGCACGTTGTGCGGCGACACGTCACAGTGCACCACGCCCAGCGGACGCCCCGTGGTGCTCGTCGCCTGGTGCGCATGCGCCAGCGCCTCCAACACCTGCCGGACGATGAGCACCGAGATGTCGATGGGCAGCTCGATGCGCCGCTTGCGGCACTGCGCCAGCACCCGCCCCAGGTCCGGCCCCTCCACCAGCTCCAGCGCCAGATAGCCGCCGTCGCGAAGCTCCCCGTACTCGACGAAGCCCACGATGTGCGGATGGCGCAGGCACCTGGCCAGCTCCGCCTCATGGAGCAGCTGCTCGTGCGCCTCGTCGTCATGCGCGCGCTCGGGACGCACGCGCTTGAGGGCCACCTGCTCCCCCGCGCGCGGCCCCTCCTTCACCCGCGCCAGGAACACCTCCGCCATCCCGCCGCGCCCCAGTCGCGACAGCAGCTCGAAGCGACCACAGTCGCGCGGCCAGTGCTCTTCTCCCCCCACGTCCATGTCCTATCCCGCCCCACCCACCAGGCTCGCCAGATAGCCGTCGAGCGTCCGCGAGAAGGTGGCGTCGTCGCTCAGGAACGCCAGCCCCACGCCGCCGTTGTACGGGTCATCCACCACGTGCACCACCACCGCCTCGCCCTGCAGGTGCTCGCCGTTGGGCAACGTCACGTCCACCGTGACGACGCTGTCGGGAGGAGGCCGGTGCGCGGTGCGCACGAACAACCCGCCGTTGGAGATGTTCAGCGCGTGCTCGCGCACGAAGTCCAGCTCCGTGCGGAACGCCAGCTCCAGCCGCACCGCGAAGCGCCGTCCCCGCCGCTGCGGGCTGCCCGGCGGCGCCGCGGGCACCTTGCGCGGGTCCTCCTCCGACTCCGGCGTCGCGACGGGCGCGGGCGCGGGGGGCGTCGCGGGCTCCGCGGCGGGCTCCGGCCGCGTCGCCAGCGCGCTCACGTGCTGCGCCAGCGTGCGCGCCGCCAGGGCGCGCTCGTCGCCTCCGAACGTGCGACCCTTCGCGAAGGTGGTGTTGCGGAACGCATCCCGCTCCGCCTTGGGCAGACGCCACAACTCCACGAACGTCCCGCCGCTCTTCTTCACCTCATCCGCGAGCTGCTCGACGGACGCGCGCGGATAGCCCGGCGCCTCCACCTTCAGCTCCACGCCGGCCTGTTCGGCCTGCATCGCCACCACGAGCTGCATCGATTGCGCGGTAGGCAACAGCTTGCCCAAGCCCTCCACCACCGCCGCCGCGAGCTCGGGCGAGGCCCTTCCATTCCACAACGCCGCGAGACCGAAGACAGGCACGAAAGAGACGATAACCGACGCCTCCCAGGGCGCGAACACTGTTCGCAAACAGTCACGCGGCAATCCGTCCATGACGGTGAACAGAGAGCATACGAAGAGCGACGGTAAACTCGTACGCAGGGGAATAGACGCTGACCCGGGGGCCCGACTCTTCATAGACTTCGGATTCCCCCTGGCTCATCCAATACCCCCCCGGAGTCAGGGCCCTGGAGTCGAATGATGCGCAAGCCCCTCACCCGGCTCATCGCCTGCGTGCTCGTGTCAGCTTCGTTGCTGGCCGGCTGCGGTGGATCTGACCCCGACCCCAACCCTCCCGACAACACAGACGATGGCGGGACGAACAACCCGGACAGTGGCACGGATGCGGGCCCGCCGCCGCCGGAGGACGCGGGCGTCGAGCCGGACCCGGACCCGGACCCGGGTCGTGTTCCCACGGATGTGAACGACACGAAGAACCCGACCAAGGACTCCGACTGCGACGGCCTGACGGACGCGGAGGAGTTCGCCAACGTCTATCCCGGTGGGTTGAAGACGGACCCGGGCCTGCGTGACACCGACGGCGACGGAATCCGTGACGGCGTCGAGGTCGGCCGCACCAGCAGCGTTGATCCCAACTGCTCCTTCCGCGCGGACCTGGACCCGGACTCGCGCACCTCCCCCGTGAAGGCGGACACGGACGGCGACGGAATCCCGGACGGTCTGGAGGACACCAACCGCAATGGTCGCCGCGACCCGGGTGAGACGGACCCCAACGCCATCGACTCGGACGGCGACGGCCTCCCCGACGGCGTGGAGGACGCGAACAAGAGCGGCACGGTGAGCCCCGGCGAGACGGACCCGCGCAAGCGCGACACCGACGGCGACGGCCTGCAGGACGGGCTGGAAATCCAGATGGGCACCGACCCGCTCAAGCCCGACACGGACGGCGACTCGTGCGCGGACGGCGACGAGGACCGCAACCGCAACGGCGTGGTGGACCCCGGTGAGACGGACCCGAAGGTGCGCGACTGCGCCGCCTCCATCCCCGACGCGGACTTCGACGGCATCCCGGACTCGGTGGAGACGGCCACCGGCACGGACCCGAACAAGGCGGACACGGACGGTGACGGCCTGCCGGACGGCGTCGAGGACGAGAACAAGAACGGCAAGGTGGACGCGAACGAGACCGACCCGCGCCTGACGGACACGGACTGCGACGGTCTGCAGGACGGCCCGGGCCGCGACGGCTTCCTCGGCGAGGACGCCAACGGCAACGGCAAGGTGGACGGCAACGAGACCGACCCCACCAACCCGGACACGGACGGCGACGGTCTGCGCGACGGCCTGGAGCGCGGCGTGACGACGGCCAACGCGCCCCGCAAGGACTGCGGCTACTCCGGCGACGCGCAGCCCTCCAGCACGACGAACCCGAACAACCCCGACTCGGACGGTGACGGCATCGCCGACGGCGCCGAGGACGCGAACCAGAACGGCCAGGTGGACCCGGGCGAGCTGGACCCGAACAACCCGGCGGACGGCGCGCCCAACACCCCCGCGGGCCAGGCGTGCCGCGCGTCGAACCTGCGCCCGGTGACCTTCAAGGAGGAGAACGGCGCGGACATCCGGCTCGCGCTGCCGGCCACCTTCAAGGACGCCAACCTCACCAACATCACCGTGGCGGGCTCCACGGTGGGCGTCATCGGCTGGGACGACACCCGGCAGGTGACGGTGATTGCGTACAAGCGCGGCCAGGCGGGCGGCTCCACCACGCCCACGGGCGACGAGGCCGCCATCCGCGGCGCGTCGTTCAACACCGCGGCGCGCGAGGTGTCGCAGACGTTCACCACCTGGGATGGCTACGCCGCGCTGTCGGCGCGCTACACCCTGGCGGGCACGCAGGACCTGAAGGCCCTCACCAACACGCTGGTGCGCTCGATGGTGCCCAACAGCACCGGCTCGCTCGCGGGCACGGCGGGCATCACCGGTCCGTTCACCCTGCAGGGCCAGTACGTCCACCGCTCCAACGACAGCGTGCTGGTGGTGCTCGCCATCACCCCCACGTCCCGCTACAACGAGGCCGGCAGCCTGTTCACGCTGACGGACACGGCGGGCGGCTCGTCGCTGGCGCAGTTCGGTGACGCGGACGCGGTGCAGTGCGAGCTGTTCACCACGCGCGCGGCGGTGGTGGACTTCATCTTCGTGGTGGACGACTCCGGCTCCATGGCCAGCAGCCAGCAGTCGCTGGCGAACGCGGCCACGGCCGTGGCGAACAAGCTGGGCAACTCCACGCTGGACTGGCGTCTGGCGATGGTGACCACCAGCTACACCTCCACGAACACCAACCACGCCAACCGCAACGTGGTGCGCGGCTTCACCACCAACGTCAACCAGTTCCGCGCGTGGCTGACGGAGAACAGCGCGTGCTCCGGTGGCGCGTGCACCGTCGTCACCGAGGCCACGACCTGCTCGAGCAACCTGGACTGCTGGGTGCGCACCAGCGGCAACGGTGACGAGAAGGCGATGGACGCGGCGCGCGCCGCCATCAACGGGCCCATGGCGCCGTCGTCCACCAGCTCCGAGCCGGCGCGCATCCGCGCGGGCGCCAAGGTGGTGGTCGTCATCCTGACGGACACGCACGACTACTCGACCGACTCCATCGCCACGTTCGAGCAGTACTTCAAGGGCACGGGCACCACGCCGGCCACGAAGAACCCGCTGGGTCAGACCATCCAGGTCCACGGCATCATCTGCCCGCCGGAGCTGGCCACCAGCGACACCGCCACCTGGTGTCACGTGCAGGAGGACCCGCGCAACCCGAAGCACCTGGACATCATCCAGGCGACGGGCGGCGTGGTGGGCTCCATCCGCAACGCGGGCTCCATCACCACGACCATCAACGGCATCGTGGACAGCGTCATCGCGTCGGTGGGTCACCGCACGCAGCAGCCGCCCATCGGCGCCTCGGTGAAGGTGTCCGTGGGCGCGGTGGCCAACCCCACCACGTGCCCCACGCCGGCGGACCTGCCGCGCAGCCGCACCCACGGCTTCGACGTGGACGGCATCAACCGCACGCTGTCGTTCTTCGGTGGCTGCCGCCCGCAGGCGGACAACACCCAGGCCGCGGTGTCCTACCGCTACTGGAGCGACCGCACGACGAACCCCAACGGCGTGCCGCCCCCGTGCCGCAATGACCCGTACTACGACGCGACCGAGGCCGACTACTGCGACGGCAAGCTGTCGTGCAACCGCACCACGGACAAGTGCGAGTGCCCGTCGGACTGCGGCGGTGGCGGCGCCTCGGGCCAGGTCTGCAACACGGACCCGGCGGTGTGCTCCTTCACGTGCGCGCCGGACTGCGGTGGCACGTGCGGCACCTACGAGTCGTGCAACACGGCGACGTGCAGCTGCTCGTGCGTCCAGACGGCCACGTGCGCGGCGGGCTACAAGTTCGACCCGAACGTGTGCGCCTGCGCGTGTGACACGACGACGCTGAACTGCGGCCCCACCGCGCAGCCGGACGCGGCGTCCTGCTCGTGCGCCTGCAAGCCGGACTGCGGCGGCTGCCCGTCGAACACGGTGTGCAACCCGAGCCTCTGCGCCTGCGAGGGCGTCATCGGCTGATGCAGCCCCTCCGCGCGTCGGCCCCTCGTCGTGAGGCGGGGGCCGGCGTGGGAGGTGGCCCGCTCCCGGGGTGACTCGGGAGCGGGTCGAAGCAAGTACCCCGGCCCCGGAGGCTCACCTGCCTCCGGGGCCGTCGTGTCTCAGCGCGAGGCCGTTGGCGCGGCGGCGGTGCGCACCACGGGGTAGACGCGCAGCCGCGTGTCGCGGGCGGGGTGGCGCTCGTAGAAGAAGCGCAGCCGGGCGCGCGGGTCCTTGGCGAAGGCCGGGTCCTTGAGCTTCGCGTCCCACTCGGCCTTCACGGCGGCGTCCCTGGCCAGCAGCTCGCGGGCGAAGGGCTCCAGCACGTAGTCCTCGATGTATTCCTTCTGCTCGAAGTGGGGGTTGAAGAAGCCCCACGCGAGCAGTGAGTCGGAGCCCGAGGGCTCGAACAGGTGCGCCACCAGCTCCACGCCGGGCTGGGCACTGGGCACGTACAGCGAGCCCGCGGGGAGCTCGCGCGACTGCTTCTCCCACGCGCCCTTGACCGACAGCGTCTGGCGTCCCTCGTTGGACTGTGTGCCCCACTTCAGCTCGGTGGCGCGGAAGACCTCCACGTCGGTGGCGGGTGAGGCGCGCGTGAGGCGCTGGAAGGTGAGGCCGTGGGTGGTGAGCTTCTCGGCGACCCAGGCCGCGTGGGCGGGCGGCACCACGTACCCGCCCGCGGGCATGCTCACGGTGAGCGCGGGCTCCACGGTGTCGAAGTAGGGCACGTTCCACACCTGCGGCTTCGTGTCGTCGTAGCGAATCCACGTCTGGCCGGAGACCTCGGACGGCCCGCGCTCGTAGGCGTAGCCCTTGAAGGGGAGGACGCGGCTCTTCTTCGTGCTCTTCCACGCGAGCACCACGTCGCGCACCTTGCCGGCCTGGGCCTCGGCGTCGGCGGCCTTCACGGCGGCGAGCAGCGTGGCGCCGTCCCGGGAGACCAGGCGCAACAGCCCCGCGACGACGTCCCGCGTGGCCTTCACGCGCACGGCGTAGGGCTTCCACGAGTGGGTCTCCACCAGCACGCCGAAGCGGTGGTGCGCGGCGGCGTAGGCGTGGCTGAAGCGCGGCGTGGGGACGCCGTAGGCGAAGCCGGAGGCCGGGTCGTCGTCCTCGAGGAAGGACGGGTAGAACTCGAGCGGCTGGTGGCCCTCCTTCTCCAGCTCCTGGAAGAGCTCCTCGCGCAGCTTCACGCCGAGGGCGCGCAGGGCCTGGGGCCCCGACTGCTGCGGCTCGATGCCGACGGAGACGTCGGGCTGGAACTTGGCGCCGTCGGTGACGTGCAGGTCCGCGTACACGAGCGCGTCCCACGTGTGGAGGTAGCGCAGCAGGGCCACCATCTCCGGGGCCTCGGCCTTGACGTAGTCGCGGTTGAGGTTGAGGTTCGACGCGGTGGCGCGCCAGCCCATCTCCTCGGGGCCCACCTGGTTGGGGCGGTGGTTGGGGGCGAAGCGCTCGTGGCCGTCCACGTTGAAGACGGGGACGAACACGGCGGTGACGCCCTTGAGCACGCCGGGCAGCGTCTTGCCGGACAGGATGTCGCGCAGCAGCGCGAAGCCCGCGTCCTTGCCGTCGATTTCGCCCGCGTGGATGCCGCCCTGGAAGAAGACGACGGGGCGGTTCTTCTTCGTGTTCGCGGCGGGGGTGAGGGCGCCGTCGGCGCTGGCGACGAGCGCGAGCATGGGCCTGCCCTCGGGCGTGGTGCCGAAGGTGTCGCAGCGCACCTTGCCGGGGAAGGCCTTGGGGAAGGCGCGGCAGAGCGCCTCCACCTCGGAGTAGCGGCCGGTGCGGACCCAGCCGCTCTGCTCGGACACGGTGGTGAGGGGGGGCGGCGCCTGGGTGAGCGCCAGGGACAGGGCGGTGGCGAGGAGCATGGGCTTTCCACAGCACAGGCTCCGGTGTGATTCAACCGGCGCGCACCGTGAGCGTTCCTCCCACCGGCAACACGTGCAGGTCCTCGCGCGGCCAGCCCCGGCGGTTCCACTCGGTGTCCAGGCGGCGGGGCGGCTCGTCGAGCGGCTCATCGGTGAGCTTGAAGGTGCCCCAGTGCATCGCGAGGAAGCGCTTCGCGCCGAGCGCGTCGTAGGCGCGCGCCGCGTCCTCGGGGTTCATGTGCTGGCGGCTCATGAACCACTCCGGGTCGTACGCGCCAATAGGCAACAGCGCGGCGTCGAGCCCGGGGAAGCGCTTGCCGATGTCGGCGAAGCCGTCGAACCAGGCGGTGTCGCCCGAGTGGTAGACGCGGGCCGTGGAGCCCTCCACGACGAAGCCGCCCCAGAGCATCTGGTTGGCGTCGTTGAGGCCGCGGCGGCTCCAGTGCTGGGCGGGGACGAAGTGCACGGTGACGGGGCCGACCTTCGTGGACTGCCACCAGTTGAGCTCGGTGACGCCCAGGCGCGTGCCCTTGAAGACGGGCGCATGGCCCAGGCCGGTGACGATGGGCGCGCCCACGTCGAGGAGGGTGGGCAGGTCCAGGTGGTCGTAGTGGTTGTGGGAGACGAGGCTTGTGGCGATGGGCGGTAGCTGGTCGATGGGAACGCCGGGCGGGACGTTGCGGCGGATGACCACGTTGATGGCGTCGCGCAGCACGGGGTCGATGAGGAGCGACAGGCCGTCCAACTGGACGAGCCAGCTGGCGTGGCCCAGCCAGGTCAGCCGCGCGCCTTCACCTGGCGCCGGGGGCGTGTGGAGCAGGGTGAGGTCCGGCTCCACGCGAGGCACGGGGGCGTGGTCGGGGGACTTGCGGCGACGGCCGGCGAGCTTGTCGGCGACTGCCCACTTGAAGACGGTGCCGAACGGCTGGGGGCCGCTGCCATCCAGGTTCTTGAAGCGCGTCGTCATTCGGAAGGAACTCCTCGGGAGCGGGCGCGGGTGGCGCCCCTGTGGGCTCTCATGCTCGCGGGCCGGTGGGGGCGCAAGGGGAATGACATGGGGGTGTTGCTCGGCAAGAGTGGGCGGGGACGGGACGGCCGTGTCCGCGCGAATCATCCAGGGCCTCGGCGCCGAGGCGGAAGTGAACCGAAGGAGGAGTCGACATGAGCGACATCACGCATCGCACGTTGGAGACGAACGGCATCCGGCTTCACGTCGCGGAGGCGGGGACGGGGCCGCTGGTGTTGCTGCTGCATGGGTGGCCGGAGTCCTGGTACTCGTGGCGGCACCAGCTCATCGCGCTCGCGGCGGCGGGGTATCACGCCGTGGCGCCCGACATCCGAGGCTATGGGCGCAGCGACAAGCCCGCGGCGGTCGAGGCGTACAGCATGAAGCAGCTGGTCGCCGACGCGGTGGGGCTGCTCGATGCGCTGGGCGAGGAGCGCGCGGTGGTGGTGGGGAACGACTGGGGCTCGGCGATGGCGTGGACGTGCGCGGCGCTGCATCCGGAGCGCTTCCGCGCGGTGGTCGGGATGAGCGTGCCGCACCTGGGCCGCACGCCGATGCCTCCGACGCAGCTCTTCCAGGGGGCGTTCGCGGGGAAGTGGTTCTACATCCTGTACTTCCAGGAGCCGGGCGTCGCGGAGGCGGAGCTGGAGGCAGACGTGCCCCGGACGATGCGCACGATCCTGGCGGGGGAGCCGGGCTTCGACCTGGGCGCGGGAGCGGTGCGTGCGAAGAAGCCTGGAGATGGCTTCCTCACGCCGCCGCCCGCGTCGTTGCCGGCGTGGCTCTCGGAGGAGGACGTCGCGTACTTCGCGGGGGAGTTCGAGCGGAGTGGTTTCCGAGGCGGCTTGAATCGCTATCGGAACATGGACCGGGACTGGGAGGAGCTGCCCGAGCTGGCGACGGCGCGAATCGAGCAGCCCGCGTTGTTCATCACGGGGGAGAAGGACCCGGGGCGCCTGTTGGCGCCGCTCGAGCCGATGAAGGCGCTGGTGCCGGGGTTGACGGAGGTGCGGGTCATCCCGGAGGCGGGGCACTGGGCGCCGCAGGAGCGACCCGCGGAGGTGAACGCGGCGCTGCTGTCGTTCCTGTCGAAGCTGCCTGGGTGACGAGGGCGCGGCTCAGCTGAAGACGGTGGACAGGTGGAGGGGGCCGGCGGGGACGCCGACGTCGCGGCCGACGGGGCTGTCGGAGGGCGTCTGCCAGGCGTTGGCCTCTGTCACCTTGGCGCCGGTGGCCTGGTTGGAGATGGACATCTTTCCCTGGTGGCCGGCGGGGCTGATTTGGCTGGTGTCGTAGCCGCTCCAGCCGGTGGCGGCGTGGCCGAAGGAGGCCTCGCCCCAGGTCTGTCCGTAGTTGGCGCTGGGGTTGGCGGTGCCGTCCTTGGAGACGCACCAGGCGACGCTGGTGTTGGTGTCGAAGGCGACGAGCTGGGATTGGCCGGGCTGGAGGGTGAAGGTCTTGGGCGTGCTCTTGTCGAAGTGCTGGCCGTCGTTGGGGCCGCCGTGCTCGCCGGTCTTGTTCCAGAGGGTGATGGTCTGGGGCTGGTTCGTGCTGTTGGTGAAGGTGTTGGTGTACTTGAACTGGTCCTTCTGGCCCGGGTCGATGAGCTGGATGTTGCTGTTGTAGGGCGAGCCGACGTTGTTCTTGGCGAGCCACGGCTGGTCGACGGGCGCGGGCACGGTGGAGCCGGCGGAGGGCGCGCCGAAACCGGGGCCCGCGTCGCTGGTGGGGTGGGTGCGCGGGGCTTCGGCGGTCTTGGCGGCGAGGCTGGGCGCGGAGGGCTTCTGGGCGGAGATGCTCGCGGGTGCGGGAGGTGCTTCACCGCCGAGGGACGCGGGGGCCTGGACACCGAGCGACTGGAGTTGTTGCGTGAGTCCGCCGAGGAGCTGGGACAGTTGGGCCTGGAGCTTCGCGAGGTCGCCCTGCTCGAAGGAGTCGGCCTGGAGCTTGCGCTGGACGTCATTGCCGGCGCGGGGCGTCGGAGTGGACTGGGGGAGGGAGGAGGTGGGCTCGAGGCAGGACGTGCGCGGGAGGGGCGAGCGGTTCTGGATGGCGATGGACATGTCGGCCTCGGGGGAGTGGGGCGGGCGCTGCGTTGCGCGACCTGTGGGGGGATTGAGCAGGAGCTGTGCCACTCAGGGGCGCGCGGGGCGGGGCGTTACCTCTCGTGGGAAATCAGGGGTTTGGGATGCTCGTGCACGGTGCTGAGTGAGCACGGTGCGATGACGACGGGCATCACCTGATGACTCGGGTCACCAGTCGGGGTGACAGACCCAGGGGCTGGAGGGACGACGCTGGAAGCAGCGGTAGCCCTCGTCACAGGTGTTGGGGCCCTTGGGGTCGCAAGGCTGTTTGCAGGACCAGCCGTCGCAGACCTGGGCGTCGGGGCAGGGAGGGAAGCGGTCGCCGCAGCGCTGCTCACACTCGGACCAGATGCGGTCCGGCTGCTGTGGCGCTTGGATGACTCGACAGGTTTGTCCGTGAGGGCATGGGGTGGTCTGGCACTGAGGTCCCGAGACGTGAGCACAAGCGGAGGCTCCTTCTTCGTGCCGGATGCAGTGCTGCCCTTCGGGGCAGGTGATCTGCTCGCATGAAGGGAGACAGACGGGGACAGGGGGCGTGTCCGCGCAGAAGAAGCCTGAGCCGCAGTCGTTGGGAGAGGTGGGCGCGCAGGGACGTCCGCAGAAGCCGGTTCGGCCGCCGCAGGTCAGGCCACGGGCACAGGCCTCTTCGAGCGTGGCTGGGACCTTGACGCAGGGTTCGCCTTCGCCGCGGAGGCCGATAGGGAGACAGTGCCGGACGAAGGGCCCATCGCCCTCCGTTGCGAGGAGCTGGCAGATCTGTCCGTCTGGACATTGCGAATCCGCGAGGCACTGGCTGTCGGCGCAGTACTGGGCATGCGCGCGCGCATCCATGAGGCAGCCGAGGGGGGGCACGCAGCCGGAACTGTCCCGGCAGTTGCGGTGGTAGGTCCTGAGCTGACCGCGAACCTCCTCGGAGAGGATCGGGCTGACCTGACGACCGTGAATCGATTCCGTGCGTTCGGTGCGCAGTGCGCTCGCGAAGAGAAGGACGAGCGGCAGGGGAAGCAGCAGCGCGGCTATCAGGCCTGCGAAAGAGCGCCAGTTCATTCGGGCTCACCACAGTGCTGGATGCACTCGGGGTCGTCCGGTGCCTTGCCGCCGCAATACAGCTCACGTTCCTTGCTGGTGCACCGCGTGGGGATGTTCTCCAGCGAGTCCCTGTGTGCAGCCCGGTCCACGAGCCCGTCACGCCGATGCACCTCGGGACAGCCCAGCAGGGCGCAGGACAGCGCACAGACCCGGATGGTCGGCCACGTCATCGCTGTGCCCCCCGGCGCAGGAAACGACAACGTGGATTCTATCCCAGGTGGTCCGTCCGGGAGCTGACCTCAAGGGTGGGATGCCTCAGACTGTGCACGCGCCGACAGGGAGAATCTCTCCGCGAGAGCGCCCGCATGCTCGACGCCCCTCTACCTGCATCCCGCCCACACGGCCCCGCTCTCCCTTATATAGAGCGCGATGCTTCCGACCTCCGGCTCCACGACTCGCAAGCTGCTGCTCGCCTTCGGTGCGTTGGTGGCGCTGTTCACCGCGGCCTCGGGCTTCGCGCTCGCCCGGCTGGCGGACATCCACGATGGCTCCCACGAGCTGCGCGAGGCCGGCGGCCGTGTCCGCGAAGCCCTCGAGCTCGCCACCGCCGTCCGCGACCAGTACGCCCACCTGGCCCACACCATCATCCTCGGCAACGCCAGCCACGTTCACTTCCACGAGGAGTCGCGCGCCCGCGTCGAGGAGCTCACCCGCCGGCTCCGCGAGCAGGCTCAGGACGCCGAGGAGCGCGCCTGGGTGGCGGACATCCAGGAGAACGGTGACGCGCTGGACCGCCTCTACCGGGAGACCCTCCTCCCCGCCGTCCTCGCCAAGGACCACGCCACCGTCACCTCCGCCCACGGTCGAGCACTCGAGCGCGTCTCCCTCATCCAGGCTCGCGCCGAGGCCCTCGCCCGTCGCTTCGACACCTCCATCGGCTCGTTCGAGGAGCACGTCGCCGCCGTCGAGCACACCAGCTTCCGCTGGGCCCTGCTCCTGCTCGGTGGCGCCACCCTCTTCGCCGTCGGCGTGGGCATCTACATCGGCAACTCCGTCGCCCGCCCCGTCGCGCGTCTCTCCGAGGGCGCCGCTCGGCTCGCCGAAGGCAACCTCGACACCCGCATCCCCGAGGACGACCCCGGAGAGCTCGGCCGACTCGCCGCGCAGTTCAACCGCATGACCGAGGCCCTCCGCACCCATCAGGCCCAGCTCGTCCAACACGAGAAGCTCGCCAGCGTGGGCCGACTCGCCGCGGGCGTCGCCCACGAAATCAACAACCCGCTCGGCGTCATCCTCGGCTATGTGCGCATCCTCCAGCGCAAGGCGGAGGGCGCCCTCGCGGAGGACCTGAAAGTGGTGGAGGAGGAGGCGGTGCGCTGTCAGCAGATTGTCGAGGGACTGCTCGACCTGTCCCGGCCGGGCCAGGGCCCCGTGGAGCAGCTCCCCCTGCGGGAGACGTGCGAGGACGTGGTGGCCCGGCTGCGTGAGGCCGAGCGACTCGGCCAGGTCCAGGTGCGCGTGGCGGGCGCGGCGAATGTCTGGGCCCAGCCCTCGCGCCTGCGTCAGGTGCTCCTCAACCTCGTGAAGAACGCCGCCGAGGCCGCTGGAAACGGCGGCACCGTCGAGGTCCACATCGCGCCCTCCCAGGACGGCGGCGCCACCGTGGCCGTCTCCGACTCCGGCCCGGGCGTGAAGCCCGAGGACCGACGTCGCCTCTTCGAACCCTTCTTCACCACCAAGTCCACGGGCACCGGACTGGGCCTCGCCGTGAGCCAGGCCATCGCCGAGGCCCACGGCGGCCGCATCGAGGCCGACACCGGTCCTCTCGGCGGCGCACGTTTCACACTCCGCCTGCCCCCCGTGTCCGCGGAGCGGGAGGCCATGTCATGAGCTCCTCCAACAAGCCCACCGTCCTCGTCGTCGACGACAAGGAGAACATGCGCAAGCTGTTCTCGCGCATGCTCGGAGACGCCTACGCCGTGACGGAGGCCGCGGATGGAGAGCAGGCCATCGCCTGCCTCGCCTCGCGCGACTTCGACGTGGTGGTCACCGACATCCAGATGCCGGGCGCGGATGGCTTCGCCGTGCTGCGCGAGGTGAAGCGCCGCGCTCCCGAGACAGAGGTCCTCCTCGTCACCGCTTTCGCGAGCATCCCGAAGGCCGTGGAGGCCATCAAGGAGGGCGCCTACGACTACCTCTCCAAGCCCTTCGACCCGGACGAGGTCGCGCTCGTCGTGGCCCGCGCGCTGGAGAAGCGTCGCCAGGGCCGCGAGGTCTCGTCCCTGAAGGCACGCCTCGCGGTGGCCCCCGGCCTCCACGGCATGCTCGGCGAGAGCCCCGCGATGCGCGCGCTGCACGGCCTCTTGTCCCAGGTGGCCGCCAGGGACCTCACCGTGCTCCTCACGGGAGAGACCGGCACGGGCAAGGAACTCGCCGCGCGCGCCGTGCATCGCGAGAGCCCCCGCGCCTCGAAGCCCTTCGTCGCGGTGAACTGCGGCGCGCTGCCCGCGGAGCTCGTGGAGAGCGAACTCTTCGGCCACGCCAAGGGCGCCTTCACCGGCGCCACCGTGGCCAAGCCCGGTCTCTTCGAGGAGGCCCACGGCGGCACGCTCTTCCTCGACGAGATTGGGGACCTGCCGCTGCCGGTGCAGGTGAAGCTCAACCGCGCGCTCCAGGAGCGAGAGGTCCGCCGCGTGGGCACCACCGTGCCGGTGAAGGTGGACGTCCGTGTCGTCGCCGCCACGCATCGCGACCTGTCCGCCGAGGTGGCCGCGGGCCGCTTCCGCGAGGACCTCTACTACCGCCTCAACGTGGTGACGGTGCGCCTGCCCTCGCTGCGAGAGCGACGCGAGGACATCCCGCTGCTCGCGATGCACTTCCTCTCCCGCGCCGGGAGGCCCGAGGTGGACAGCTTCACGCCCGAGGCGCTGCGCGCGCTCTCCACCTACGAGTGGCCCGGGAACGTGCGTCAGCTCGAGAACGCCGTGGCGCGCGCGGTGGCCGTGGCGCAAGGCACGCGAATCACTCCCGAGGAGCTTCCACCGGAAGTGCTGACAACGCCCCGCGCGGCCAGCACCGCCCCGGGTGTCCGCGCCACGACCGAGTCCCTCGCGAAGCTGCCCTACCGCGAAGCCGTGGACGGCGCGCGCGACACCGTGTCGCGCGAGTACCTCACCGCGTTGATGCAGGAGTTCGGAGGCAACGTCACCCACGCCGCCGAGCGCGCCGGCATGGAGCGCGAGAGTCTCCACCGGCTGCTCAAGCGCTACGGCGTGCGCTCCGACGACTTCAAGCGTTCCGAGTAGCAACCCCGCTGGACTCAACGAGTCCTGGCCGCGTGCGGGCCGTTGTCAGTCGCGCCTCGCAGGACGTGAGCGAAGGCTCCAACCGCCCTGCCTCGAGCGCACGAGATGCGCGTCCCGACCGCCCTCTGTGTCGCACGACAGCCTGACCGAGGCAGGGGCCATCCTTCGGCACGTCTCGCCAGGCGTGACGAGAACCACCAATCGGCAGGCTCCACGGGCGGCGCCGCCAACATCCTCGGCGGTGCACCCAGGGCTCATCAGAACGCCGGCACCACCGCGCCGCCGTAGTTCGACTCGATGAACCGCCGCACCTCCTGGGACTGCAAGGCCTTGAGCAGCGTGCGGACCTCGGGGCGACCCTCGTCACCCTTCCGCACGACGAGCACGTTGGCGTACGGGTTGCGCGTGGCGGACTCACGGGCCAGCACCTTCGCGTCCAGGTTCAGGTGCTTCTGCGCCTCCAGGAAGTAGTTGCCGTTGATGACGGCGGCGGCCACGTCCTGCAGCGTGCGCGGCTGCTGCTCCGCGTCGATCTCCCTCAACTCCAGCTTGCGAGGATTGCCCACCACGTCCTGCAACGTCGCGCCGGCGCCCGCTCCCTCGCGCAGCCGCAACAGCCCCTGGTCCGCCAGCAGGTGCAGCGCGCGGGACGCGTTGCTCGGGTCGGCGGGAATCGTCACCTGCGCGCCCTCGGGCAGCTCCGCGAGCTGACGGAACTTCGTCGAGTACAGCGCCAGCGGCTCCAGGTGCACCGAGCCCGCGCTGCGCAAGGACAGCTTCCGGTCCTCGGCGAAGCGCTCCAGGTAGGGCACGTGCTGGAAGTAGTTCGCGTCGAGCTGCTGGTCCGCCAGCGCGATGTTCGGCTGCACGTAGTCGGTGAACTCCACCACCTCCACGCGCACGCCGTCGCGCAGGGCCACGGGCACCGCCGCGCGGAGAATCTCCCCGTGGGGCACCGGGTTGACGCCGACCTTCAGCGTGGGAATGCCAGGGGCCTCGCCGGTGGCGGGGGCTTCCGACTTCTTGCAGCCCGTCCCCACCAGCAACGCGGCGGAGACGGCCGCGAAGGCCAGGGGGATGAGCAGGAATGACGCGGGTGGCTTCATGGGGTGGGGGTTCCGCATGTCCGAAGGGGAGAGGGGCGCGGGCCAACAACAGACCCGCGCGGAAATTTCACTCGAGTGCGCGGCTGGGACGCTGCGTGGTGTGGTCGAAGCGGGACGCCAGGCCGTCACCGAGCCACTGGACGAGCTGCACCAGCGCCAGCAACACGGCGAGGCAGCCCAACATGACGTCGGTGCGGAAGCGCATGTAGCCGTACTTCACCGCCAGGTCTCCCAGCCCACCTCCGCCCACTGCGCCCGCCATGGCGCTGTAGCCGAGCAGGCTGATAACCACGAGCGCGATGCCGCGCACGAGAGACGGCAGGGCCTCCGGCAACAGCACCCGGAAGATGACCCGCCGGTGCGTGGAGCCCATCGCGATGGCGGCCTCCACCAGCCCTCCATCCACCTCGCGCAGGCCCTGCTCCACCACCCGCCCCATGAAGGGAATCGCCGCGACCACCAGCGGGACGATGGCCGCCGTGGTGCCGATGGTCGTCCCCACCAGCAACCGCGTCAGCGGGACGATGGCCACCATCAAGATGATGAACGGCACCGAGCGCCCCACGTTGACCAACGTGCCCAGCACGCGGTTCAGCGCCGGCCGTTCCCACAGTCCGCCCCGGTCCGTGAGCACCAACAGCACTCCCAGCGGCAGCCCCAGCACCACCACCAGCACGGTGGCCACCGATGTCATGTAGAGCGTCTCGAGGGTCGCCACCCACAGCGCCCGCGCCAGCTGCTCACCAGGCATGGGCCGCCTCCTCGGACGTCAGGCCCTGCTCACGCAGGAACGCCAGCGCCTGGCTCACCGCGTCCGGCGCGCCGGTGAGCTCGAACAACAGCCGGCCCACGCGCGCTTCACCCACGCGCTCCAGCGAGCCCTCCAACAGGTGCGCGTCCACGTCGAACCGCCGCGCCAGCGTGGACAGGATGGGCCGCGTCGAGTGCTCACCCGACAAGGACAGCGACACCCGCTGTCCCCCTCGCAGCACCGAGGCCTCGCCCGTGGCGAACGGCGGATAGCACAGCTCATGCAGATGCGTGCCCGGCCGCGACAGGAGCTCCACCACCTTGCCCTGCTCCACCAGCCGGCCCTGCTCCAGCACCGCCACCGAGTCGCAGATGGCCTTCACCACCTCCATCTGGTGCGTGATGAGCAGGATGGTGAGCCCCAGCTGGCGATTGAGGTCCTTCAGCAGTGACAGCACCGAGCGCGTCGTCTCCGGGTCCAGCGACGACGTCGCCTCGTCCGACAGCAGGATGCGCGGACGCGGCGCCAGCGCCCGCGCGATTCCCACCCGCTGCTTCTGCCCGCCCGACAGCCGCGAGGGATACACGTCCGCCTTGTCCGACAGCCCCACCAGCGAGAGCAGCTCCGCGACCCGCTCGCGAATCTGCTCGCGCGGCAGGCCCGCCACCTCCAGCGGGTAGGCGACGTTCTGCGCCACCGTCTGCGAGGAGAACAGGTTGAAGTGCTGGAAGATCATCCCGATGCCCTGCCGCGCCTGGCGCAGCTCATCGGGACTCAGCGACAGCATCTCCTTCCCGTTCACCCGCACGCGCCCCTGGGTGGGACGCTCCAGCAGGTTGACGCAGCGGATGAGCGTGGACTTGCCGGCGCCGCTCTGTCCGAGCACGCCGAACACCTCGCCCGGGTCCACCCGCAGCGTCACGTCCTGGAGCGCAGACACCTCGCGCCCGCCCTGCCTGTACACCTTGCTGATACCGCGCAACTCAATCATCCAGCGACTCCCTGCGGTGTCTTCGCCAGCTCCTCGGCGAAGGCCGCGAACAAGCTCCAGTAACGCTCCCCGGTATCCGGCAGCACCGTGAGCACCGTCTTGCCGGGCCCCAGACGCCGCGCCACCTGACGGGCCGCGTGCAGCGCCGCGCCACTGGAGATACCGACGAGCAGTCCCTCCTTGCGTGCCAGGTCCTTCGCGGCCACGTACGCATCCACGTCCGCCACGTCGATGACCTCGTCGTACACGGCGCGGTCCAGCACCTCCGGGACGAAGTTGGCGCCGATGCCCTGGATGCGGTGCGGCCCCGCCTTGCCCTCGGTGAGCAGCGGCGAGCGCAGCGGCTCCACCGCGATGACCTGGAGCCGCGGGTTGGCCTTCTTCAACACACCGCCCGCGCCGGTGATGGTGCCGCCCGTGCCGATGCCCGCCACGAAGGCGTCCAGCTTCGTCACGTCCAGATCGCCCAGGATTTCCTTCGCCGTGGTGCGGCGGTGGATCTCCGGGTTGGACGGGTTGCGGAACTGCTGCGGCATGAAGCCCTTGTCGCCCAACTGATTGAGCAGCTCGTCGGCCGCCTCGACGGCGCCGTTCATGCCCTTGGCCGCGGGGGTGAGCACCAGCTCCGCGCCATACGCCTCCAGGATGCGCCGGCGCTCCACGCTCATGCTCTCCGGCATGGTGAGGATGATGCGGTAGCCCTTCACCGCGGCGACCATCGCGAGCGCCACGCCGGTGTTGCCGCTGGTGGGCTCGACAATCGTCATGCCCGGACGCAGCCGGCCGTGGTTCTCCGCGTCCTCGAGCATGGCCAGGCCGATGCGGTCCTTCACGCTGCCGCCCGGGTTGAAGAACTCGACCTTGGCCAGCAGCGTGGCCTCTTCCGGCGTGCCGATGCGCGACAGGCGGACGATGGGCGTGCGGCCGATGAGCTGCGTCACGTCGGGGTAGATGTTGTGGGGCATCCGGTCTCTCGGTGGGAAGGGCCGGGACCTCGATGCAGCGCCCCGGCGTGTGGGGAAAAAGAGAACGGCCCGTCTCCAGGTGCTGGGGACGGGCCGGACACGCCTGTGCGCGAAGGACGCTCAGTACGCTCGAACGGACGGACCCGTCGTGACGCGACAACACATGCCGCGACAACAGGTTCCGGACGTGGCGACGAAGACGAGCATCGGCCTCCAGACGTAATCAATCCGTCCCGCACTGTCAATCCGACCGCCTCCTCAAGCGGCCTCCCGGAAGGCTCGACCCAGCGCGTTCGCCAGGTCCGCCTGGAGGTCTTCCACGTCCTCCAGACCCACGGAGAAGCGGATGAGCGCGTCGGTGATTCCCCGACGCTCGCGCTCGGCGGCGGGCACGGAGGCATGCGAGTGCCTCGCCGGCACCGTGAGGATGCTCTCCACCGCGCCCAGAGACACGCCGAGCAGCGGCAGCTTGAGCGCCTCCACGAAGCTCGACGTCATCGCGTCGCTCGCCAGCCGGAACGACACCACCGCGCCGATGCCCGGGTAGTAGACCTTCTCGATTTCATGACGGCCGGCGAGCCAGCGAGCCAGCGCCGCGGCCGTCCGCACCTGTCGCTCCATGCGGACCTGGAGCGTCTTGATGCCGCGCTGGAGCAGGAAGCAGTCCTGGGGGCCGAGCACCGCGCCCACCGCGTTCTGGAGGAAGTAGACCTCCTTCGCCAGCTCCGGCGTGCGCACCGCCACCGTGCCCGCGATGACGTCGCTGTGCCCACCCAGGAACTTGGTGGCCGAGTGCACGACGATGTCCGCGCCCTCGGTGAGCGGCCGCGAGAGGTAGGGTGACAGGAACGTGTTGTCCACGATGAGCAGCGCGCCGTACGTGCGCGCGAGCGCGGACATGGCCTTGACGTCGGTGCGCCTGAGGAACGGGTTGCTCACCGTCTCCACCAAGAGGCCCTTCGTCTCGGGCCGGAACGCGGCGCGCACGGCCTCCGGGTCGCTCGTGTCCACGAACGTGGCCTTCAGCCCGAAGCGACTGAACACCCGGGTGAGCACCCGATAGGTGCCGCCGTAACAGTCATCGGTGACGACCAGGTGGTCGCCCGCGCTGAAGAGCATCAGCACGGTGGACAGCGCGGCCATGCCGGAGCCGAAGGCGAACGCCCCCGCGCCCTCGTCGAGCGTGGCGAGCACGCCCTCCAGCGCCTTGCGCGTCGGGTTGCCGGAGCGCGCGTAGTCGAACTCGCCGGGCGTCTCCAGGCCCGGCTGGTCGAACATGGACACCTGGTAGATGGGCACCGCCGCGGCGCCCGTCACCGGGTCCACTTCATGGCCGGTGTGCAGCAGGCGCGTGGCGAACGTCTTCGGAGCGGGAGTGCCCGTCGAGCGCCTGGGCCAGGTCGGAGATGATGTCATGGCAGTCCTCGATACCCACGGAGAGGCGAAGCAGTCGGTCAGTGATGCCAAGCTGTTCCCGGCGCGCGACGGGGATGTCCGCGTGGGTCTGCGTGGCGGGGAAGGTGATGAGCGTCTCGACGCCGCCGAGTGACTCGGCGAAGAGGCACAGGCGCACGCCGGCGAGCACCTGGGGGACGAGGGCCGCGTCCTTCACGCTGAAGGACAACATGCCGCCCTGGCCCGAGTAGTGGACGCGCTCCACCTTGGGGTGGCCGGACAGGAACGCGGCCACCTCGCGCGCGTTGGACTGGTGGCGCTCCATGCGCAGCGCGAGTGTCTTGAGGCCGCGGATGACCAGGTACGAGTCCTGCGGCCCCAGGATGGCGCCGATGCCGTTCTGGAGGTACGCGAGCTTCTCGCCCAGCGCCGCGTCGCGCACCACGAGCGCTCCGGCCACGACGTCATTGTGTCCCGCCAGGTACTTGGTGGCCGAGTGCACGACGACGTCCGCGCCCAGCTCCAGCGGACGCTGGAGGTACGGCGTGAGGAAGGTGTTGTCGACGATGAGCAGCACGCCCGCCTCGCGCGTGAGCGCCACCAGCGCGGGCAGGTCCGCGGACTTCATCAGCGGGTTGGTGGGCGTCTCCACCACCACGGCCTTGGTGTTGGGGCGCAGCGCGGCGCGCACGGCCTCTGGCTTCGTCGTGTCCACGAAGGTGTGGGGCAGGTGGAGCAGCCGGTCCACGAGGCGGAACGTGCCGCCGTAGAGGTCTTCGGTGAGGACCACGTGGTCCTCGGGGCCGAAGAGGCTGAGCGCGGCGTGCAGCGCGGCCATGCCGGACGCGAAGGCGAGTCCTCGGGCGCCACCTTCGAGCTGCGCGAGCGCGTCCTCCAGCGCGGCGCGGGTGGGGTTCTTCGTGCGCGAGTAGTCGTAGCCGGTGGACTGGCCGAGCGCGGGGTGTTGGTAGGTGGCCGAGTGGTAGACGGGGACGGCGATGGCGCCGGTGGCCGGGTCGCGGCGGGTGCCGGCGTGGACAAGGGCGGTGGCGAGCTTCATGGTCGTGATTCCTTTCGGAGCCGAGGGTGCTTCATCGACCGCGCAGCGTCTGGGAGACGCGGAGGATGTCGGCCAGGACACCGGAGGCCGTCACGGCGCCCCCCGCGCCCGCGCCGCGCACGGTGAGCGGGAACTCGCTGTGCCGTGTGGTGGTGAAGGACACGAAGGACTCGGAGCCGCGCAGGTCCGCGGCGGGCTGTCCCGCCTCCACGGGCGCGAGCCCCACGCGGATGACGGGGGTGTCGGTGCCCAGCCGCGTCGGGTCGATGCGGGCCAGGTAGCGCAGCACGGTGCCGCCCTTGCGGGCGTGCTCCACCTTTCGGGTGTACTCGGCGTCGAGCGCGCGGAGGCTTCGCAGGTAGGACTCGGCGGTGTCGCCCGCGTCGGCGGGCTCGGGGACGAAGGGCTCCAGCGCGACGTCGGAGAGGGACAGGGGCAGGCCCAGCTCGCGGGCGAGGATGAGCGCCTTGCGCGCGACGTCGGCGCCGGAGAGGTCCTCGCGCGGGTCGGGCTCGGTGAAGCCGCGCTCCTTGGCCGTGCGCACGGCGGTGGACAGCGGCACGCCCGCCATCAGCTCGTTGCAGATGAAGCCCAGCGTGCCGGAGAGGGACGCGGTGATGAGGCGCACGGTGTCGCCGGTGCGCACCAGGTTGGCGAGCGTGTCGATGACGGGGAGGCTGGAGGCCACCGTCGTCTCGTAGTGGTAGGCCACGTGGTGACGGCGGGCCTCGGCGAGCAGCGCCTCGCGCTCGTTCCACGGCAGGGCGAGCGGCTTCTTGTTCGCGGCGACCACGTGGATGCCCCGACGGAACGCCTCGATGTAGAGCGAGGCGACGTCACCGTTGGCGGTGCAGTCGACGAGGATGGGCACGGGCAGCCGGCGCAGCTCGTCGAGCAGCGGCGGCAGGGCGCGCGTGCCGGACTCACCGCGGACGACGCGCGCGAGCTGCTCCTCGAGTCCCTCCAACGGCAGGCCGGCCGGGTTGAACAGGCTGCGCCGGCTGTCGGCGATGCCCACCACGCGCAGGGCGATTCCATGTCGCTCGCGCAGCAGCGACTCCTGGCTGCGCAGCTGGGTGAGGAGCTGTCCTCCCACGGTGCCCTTGCCGAGGAGGAAGAGGCTGACCTGCTGGTGGGCGAGGTTGAAGGCCGCGTGCGTGGTGCGCACGGCGATGGCGGTGTCCGCCGCGTCGACCACGCAGGAGATGGAGCGGGAGCTGGCGCCCTGGGCGCTGGCGCGCACGCCGACGCCCACCGCGCCCAGCGCGCTGAAGAAGCGGCCGGCCACGTTGACGCCGTGGCCCATCGCCTCGGCGACGAGCGTGACGAGCGTCACAGGCTGACGGATGCCGAGCGGCTCGACCTCGCGGCGGGCGAGCTCCTGGGCCAGCTCCCTCTCCAGCGCGGTCCTGGCGCGCTCGGTGTCGGGGCGGGGGATGACCACGGCGATGGACTGGCCGTTGGCGGACTGGGCGGTCATCCACACGGTGACGCGGGCCGAGCGCAGTGCGGCGAGGACGCGCTCGCCCAGCTGGAACTGGTCGGAGAGCTTGCGCACCTCGATGCCGAGCAGGGCCAGGTCCTCGCGGGTGGCGATGCAGGTGGGGCGCTGGACGTCGCTCGAGCCGACGGCGTCGATGAGCGTGCCCGGGTGCTCCGGGTGCATGGTGTTGCGGATGCGCAGGGAGATGCCGGACTCGATGAGCGGAATCATCGTGCGCGGGTGCAGCATGCGCACGCCGACGGCGGCCAGCTCCAGGCCCTCGCCGTGGGAGAGGTGCGGGACGGGGTAGGCGTCGCTCACCAGGTCCGGGTCCGCGGTGTGCAGTCCGAGCACGTCGGTCCACACGGTGACCTCGGTGGCGCCCAGGCCCTGGGCGACGAGGGCGGCGGTGTAGTCGGAGCCGTTGCGGCCGAGCGTGGTGGTGCGGCCGTCGGGCGTCGACGCGATGAAGCCGGGGATGACGGGCACGGTGGTGCCCCACTCGGCGCTGCTCGACTGGAGCCGCTCGCGAGTGCGAGGCACGTCCACGCGCGCGGTGCCGAAGGCGTCGTCGGTGACGAGCAGGTGCCGTGCGTCGCGGAAGCGGGCCTGGGTGCCGGAGGCGTCGAGCAGCTCGGCGAGGAGCGTGGCGGAGACCAGCTCACCGAAGGCGAGGACCTTGTCCTTGGACGCGGGGGAGCACTCGCGGGTGAGGGAGAGGCCGTGGAGGAGCCGTTGCAGGGGCGCGAGGAGCTGGTCGACGCGCGCGGCGAGGGTGGCGGACTGCGCGGGGTGGAGCGCGGCGGCGTTGGTCTTGGCGAGGTGGGCGATGCGGCTCACCACCGTGAGCGCGCCCTCCAGCTCGCCCCGGGTGGCGAGGTCCGCGGCCTCGAGCAGCCAGTCGGTGGTGTCGCCCATGGCGGACACGACGACGGCGAGCGGGCCCGTGCGCGCGTGTTGTCCAATCAACTCGATGACCTGACGCAGTCGGCGCGGGGAGCCCACGGAGGAGCCGCCGAACTTCATCACCCGATAGGAATTGCTGCTCATCTGCGAACCTCGAACGAGGGCCTGGGGCCCTGAAGACATGGAGGCGCCCGTCCGCGGCGCCGACGCACACGTCGAGCGAGCGCGGCGCTGGAGCGCCGACGGAAGAAATGAAAGGAAGGAGAGGTTGAAGCCCTAGCCGGCGTGCACCGGCCCGCGCATTCGCGCGAGCGCGCGGAGCAGGGCGGGGCGCATTCGGACGCTCTCGAGCGAGCGGAACGCGCGACGGGCCTTCGCGGGGTACAGGGGGGCGATGCGAGCGGTGGGAACCACGAGGTCCTCTCTCACCGAAGCGGAGGGACTGCCTCGCCTCGGACACTTGGTTTGCCCGGGGAGCACCTGCTCTCCGGACCGCATCGTTTGGACACCTTGGAGGTCCGTCTCCAGGTTGTCGGGCCACCGCCGAAGCGGGACCGCTCTTGATGCTGCATGCGAGATAAACGGGATGCGGGGGCTTGTCAATCCCACGCAAGCCCGCATGGTTGCCCGTGCGAGAACCGGCAACGTCGCCGCTGGCTGTGCTTGCGGGACTTCCTGGAAGGTGCCGCCGGGTGTGGCCCTCATGACCCCTTAGGATTGTCAGCCCCCGGAGTCACGATACCCCGCCTCCTTCCGCCGGGAGGCAGCTTCGGGGAGTTCCATGAGATCGATTGCGGTAGCGGCTTTACTGCTTCTGTCGATGGGCTGTACGAGCACTCGTGTTGTCCATATCGACGTCGGGCGTGGACAGCGGGTCGTCCATGAGTCGGTGGATGTCGAACCGGTCGAGGTGAGTGACGACGAGTTCAGGTCTGCGGTCGTGCGCCTCATCCTGGACACGCGGATGGCCGTTGCGTTCCGGGAGACTGAAGAGGTGGACGAGCGCGGGTGGTCTCGGTCCCAATCACTTCTGGCATCGTCCCATGGCCTCGTCGATTCGGGCTTGGGGAGCTCGCTGGAGACGCTGTACTCGCGCATCTATCCGGATGTGGACGACTGCTTGACCCTGGTGGGCGGAACGGGGCTGACGTTCTCCCGAAAGGACCGGACGCTGATGGCCTTGTCCTTCGCGCTAGACACCGTATGGGACAGCGTCGAATCCGAGGTCGGCAAGATGCTGAACCCGGTCGTACTCAAGGCCATGGTGACGTCAGCGGCGTTGACGATGCTTCTCACGATGGCGCTACCCGAACCTGTCACCAAGGTCATCGCGGTGGCGTTGACGGCGGCGATGGTGGCCTACCTCGGGGTCGTACCGGTTTGGGAGATTGGGCGCGGATTCGTCCGCTTGTGGGATGATGCTGGCAAGGCGATGAGCGTCATCTAGCTACAGGACATCGGACATCGGTTCGGGAGCGTGCTGGGGGCGAACGGCACGCGCGTCCTGGTGCTCGTCGTCATGGCGGCGCTGGGTGGAAAGGGCGCGATGGCGGCTCAAGGGCCGAAGCTCCCAGGCTTCTCCCGCGCCGCGCTCAGGGCCCAGGCCGAGTCAGGCTTCCAGCTCGGGGCCGCCATGAGTGGTGGCGTGACTTCCATTGCGATGCCCGCCTCCGGAGTGCTGAATGTCGCGCTTGCACCGGGGGCTGCCGCTGCCCTTGCGATGTACGGGGAAGGACGGTTCCCTGGCGATGAGTCCGGGCCGGTTCACCACATCTGCACGAACAAGAATCCCAACTCCAGCGTGACGGGCGGCCCTTGGACGCCAGAGTGCGAGAGGATCTTCAAGAGGGCGGGGATGTCGCTCGAGGATGCGGCAAACAAGGTGCGGCTGGATGGGCACGAAGGGCCTCACCCTGAGTTCTATCACAATCAAGTGCTGACCCGCCTCGAGCGCTCCGTCGCGCGGTGTAGAACGACGGAGAGCTGCAGGGCCAGTCTGCAGAAGGAACTCGCGAAGATTGCGGACGAGTTGCTGACTCCCGGCTCGGAGTTGCGCAGCTTCATCGTGAGATAGGAGGCCGGGTGGAGCGGAACTTTTATTGGGTGGGGTTGGCGGACGTGCCTCGATGGCTCGTGGAGACGCCCACGCGGGCATCCGGCGAGGCGTTCGAAGAGCCTTGGCTGTTCACGGATGGGCGCGTGCTTGCGGACCCTGGCCCCATCGAGTCCCAGGTTTCACACCCGGGGACGAAGCGCGCTTTCGTGTTTGGAGGAGTTGAGCGCACCCCAATCGTCAGTGAGGCACTCGCGAACGTCTTCAGAACGCTGGCTCCCGGTGACGTCCAACTGTTTCCGGTGACGGTGGAGGGAGCGCCGGAGCGATTCTTCGTCGTGAATGCAACCAAGGTGGTCGATGCCATCGACGAGGCACGATGCCGGGAGGTGCACCATGATGACGGGGATGCGCCAGCCCCTGGCTATGAAGGGGAGTACAGCTGGATCTATGGCCTGCGAATCGACCCCGCGAAGACTGAAGGCGCCCAGGTCTTCCGGCTGAAGCGGTTCAAGGTCGCGTTCGTTGTTTCGGAGGACATCAAGACTGCGCTCGAAGGAGTGGGGAACCTTGGAGTGTCGTTCGAGCGTGTGACCGGGCCGCACGAGCCTCGATGATGAATGATTGGCGTCACATTGCTTCCTTGGAGGGATGAGGGCGTCGGCCGGAGGCGGCCAGCGTTCTCTTGAATGCAGTACGGGCCGTGGCTCGCCGGCTGGCTGCTCATCCGGGTGACTTCCATCGCGGCCCATGAGCCCGGCAGGCGGTGATGTGCGCCGTGAGGCCACAAGGCCGTGCTCCGCTCGGGGCCATCACAGTGTGATGGATTCGGTCACACCTGTGGCCGTGACGCTGGCTCGCAACCTGTTGGAATCGCTGGGGTTGGGCGTGGGTACGGGGCTTGCGATGGTGACGGGCATGCCGCTCGTGTCCGCCGCCTTGTCACTCGTGCTGGCCGCCTCGCCCTCGGAGGCGTGGTCGCTGGAGCGCGTGGTGTCGGAGGCGCTGGCGCGCAGTCCGGAGGTCGCGGCGGCACAAGCGGAGGAGCAAGGCGCCAAGGGCGTCCGCGCGACCGACGGCCGCTGGCCCCGCGCGAACCCCTCCATCGAGCTGGCCCTGGTCACGGATGCGCTCACGGGGAACTCGGGTGAGCAGCGCACGGAGCTCGTGTTGAGTCAGTCCCTGGAGGTCGCCGGACAGTCGGGGCTGCGCGTGGAGCGCGCGAGCGCGGCCCTGGCCGCTGCCCGTGCACGACGTCACGCGGTGATGCTGAGTGCTTCGGCGGGCGCCGTGGAGTCGGCCGTGGAGCTGGAGCGTCGTGAGGCGCGCGCGACGCTGGCGCGTGAGTCGCTCGAGCTGACGCGTCAGATGGAGGCGGCCACGGTGCGTCGCTTCGCCGCGGGCGATGTGTCGGAGCTGGACCGCAACGCCGCTGCCTTGGAGCGCGCGCGTGCGGAGGCTCGCGCGGCGCAGGCGGTGGCGGAGGTGGTGGCGGCTCGGGCCGAGCTGAATCGTCGCCTGGGTCGCTCGATGGACGCGGCCTTGCGTGTCTCGCTCGTGGACACCGCGACCCAGCCGCTGCCCTCGTCGCTGGAGGGTGAGCCCCCGAGCCTGGTCGCGGCGCGCGCCGAGGTGGCCGCGGCGGGCTCGGAGGTGGACCTGCTGCGCCGGGAGCGCATCCCGAGTCCGACGGTGTCCCTCGGCTACGAGCGTGAGCGACGGCCGGAGTCCCACGGCGCCTTCTCGGATGTGCACACCGAGCACCTGCTCATCGCGCGGCTCTCGGTGCCGCTGCCGCTGTGGGACCGGAACCAGCCCGAGCTCGCGCAGGCGCGGGCCCGACGCAAGGTGCGTGAATCGGAGCAGGTGGCGAGTGAGCGAGATGTGTCCGCGGAACAAGCCGTGGCGCGAGCGACGTTCGATGCGGCGCGCTCGGCGCATGAGTCACTGATGTCGGTGCGCCCCTCGGTGGACCGCAACCTGGAGCTGGTGCGTCGCGCGTACGAGGCCGGAGAGCTGGGGCTCGATGCCTTGTTCCTCGCGCGAGACAGGGCGTTCGCGGCGGCGGCGGAAGGTGTGGACGCGGCGGCCGCGCTCGTCCGGGCCCGTGTGGCCCTGCTGCGCTCGGTGGGGCGGCTCCCGACGGGACAGGTGCCGGAATGAGCACGTCGTCGAAGCATGCGGTGTGGATGTGCGCGCTCCTGGCGCTCCCCGCCCTGGCGCACGAGGGCGAGTCGCACGGTGGACCGGTCGTGTCCTCCGGGGTCCGTGATGCGCAGCACGTGCTCGCGGCGACAGGTGACGTGTTCGAGGTCGTGCTCAAGCATCCCGAGCACTCCGAGACGCCGAAGACCCAGGTCCGCATCTGGGTCGCCGAGACGGAGACGAACGCCCCGGTGAGCGGCGCGCAGGTGGAGCTCACGCTCACGGGCAGCACCGTGCAGAAGCTGCCCGCGCGAATGCTGTCGGCGGGCGTCTACGAGACAGAGGCCCTGCTCGAACCCGAGACGGAGTGGGCCGCCGTGGTCACGGTGACGCGCGGCAACGACGTCGACGTGCTGGCGCTCGGCACGGTGCATCTCGAGGACGACCACGACACGTCGGGCGCCACCGGAGCCACGGAAGGCTGGCGTTGGGGCGCTGTAGGCGGCGCATCGCTGCTGGCGGTCGTCGGGGCGTGGTGGACGTCCCGCCGCAAGAAGGTGCGGACATGAGGTCGGTGATGCGGTCCACGTTCTCGCTGTTCCTCTGTCTCTCCCTGAGCGGCTCCGTCGCCCTGGCGCACACGGGCGAGTCCCACGCCGCCGCCCAGCCCGTCGTCACCGGCCCGTCCTTCTCCGTCCCGAAGGAGACGCAGTTCCTCCTGGAGGTCCGCACGCGACGCGCGGCGGTGCGCTCGGTGGAGTCCCGACTGGTGACGCCCGGGAAGGTGGTGCCTCGCACCGACCGCATCGCCCAGGTGTCCGCGCCCGTCGCGGGACGGGTGCTCGCGGCGAACGGCGCCGTGCCGCTCGTCGGCCAGCGCGTGAAGCGCGGCGAGGTGCTGGCGCTGGTGCAGCAGAGCCTCTCCACCTCCGAGTCCACCGGCCTGTCGACGAGCCACTTCCAGGCGGAGGCCGAGGTCTCCCGCGCCCAGGCCGCGCTGGAGCAGGCTCGACGGGACCTCACGCGCCTCGAGTCCCTCCAGGGCGTGGTGGCGGAGAAGGAGGTCCAACAGGCACGGCTCGCGGTGAGCACCGCCGAGCAGGAGTGGAGCCGGGCGAAGTCCGCGCGCGAGGTCCTCGCGGGCGCACGCCAGGGGCAGGGCACCGCGCGGGTCTCACTGGTCGCGCCCATCGACGGCGTGCTCGTGGAGGCCCGAGCCTCCGTGGGTGAGCAGGTGGACCCGTCGCGTCCGCTCTTCACCGTGCTGGACGCCTCCATCGTCTGGGTGGAGGCGCACGTCTACGAGGCCGAGGTCGCCCGGGCCGAGGGCACCACGGGTGCGCTCATCTCCACCGCGGCCTATCCCGGCCAGCACTTCCCGGCGAAGCCCTATCACGTGGGCCAGATGGTGGACGAGGCGACGCGCAGCGTGCGCGTGCTCTTCGAGGTCGACAATCGCGAGGGCCGACTGCGCCCCGGCATGTTCGTGGACGTGGCGCTCGGAGAAGGTGGACGCAAGGACGAGCTCGCCGTGCCGACGGATGCAGTCGTGGAGGACGAGGGCCGCGCCTTCGTCTTCATCCACACCGGGCCGGAGACGTTCGAGCTGCGCCCCGTGGTGCTCGGCGGCACGGATGGCGCGTGGAGGGCGGTGCGCCAGGGCTTGAAGACAGGAGAGCGGGTGGTGGTCTCCGGCGTGGCGGCGCTGCGGCTGGCGCGAGGGGGACGGTAGTGCTGGACCACGTCATCCTCTTCTCGCTGCGCCATCGCCTGTTCGTCGTGCTCGCGGCGGTGGCGGTGCTGCTCTATGGCGGCTGGGCCGTCACGCGGCTCCCCGTGGACGTGTTCCCCGACCTCAACCGTCCCACCGTCACGGTGATGACCGAGGCGGGCGGCCTGTCCCCCGAGGAGGTGGAGACCCTCGTCACCACGCCCATCGAGACGTCGATGAACGGCGCGCCCGGGGTGCAGCGGGTGCGCTCGTCCTCGGGCGTGGGCCTGTCCATCGTCCACGTGGAGTTCGACTGGGGCACGGACATCTACCTGGACCGGCAGCTCGTCTCCGAGCGGCTCCAGGTGGCGCGTGAGCGCCTGCCGCGCGACGTGGCGCCCCACCTGACGCCCGTGTCCTCCATCATGGGGGAGATCCTCCTGCTCGGCGTGCAGAGCGAGGAGGGGCGCACGTCGCCGCTGGAGCTGCGCTCGCTGGCGGACTGGGTGCTGCGCCAGCGCCTGCTCACCATTCCCGGCATCGCCCAGGTGACGGTGCTCGGCGGCGGCGTGAAGCAGTTCCAGGTCCGCGTGGCGCCCGGGAAGCTCCTGGCCTTCGGGCTCACCTTCGAGGACGTGGAGCGCGCGGCGGGGCTGTCCCAGGGCAACACCACGGGCGGCTTCGTGGACAAGGGCGGGCGCGAGTACCTGGTCCGCAACCTCGCGCGCAGCGCCTCCGTGGAGGACCTTCGCGCCACGGTGGTCGCGATGCGGGACGGTGTCCCGGTGCGCCTCTCCCAGGTCGCCGAGGTGGACGTGGGCCCGGCGGTGAAGCGCGGTGATGGCGGCATGAATGGTCGCCCCGCGGTCATCCTCGCGGTGCAGAAGCAGCCCGGCGCGAGCACCCTCGCGCTGACGGAGCAGGTGGACGTCGCGGTCAAGGAGCTGCGCTCCACGCTGCCCGGGGACGTGCGCGTGGAGACGCTCTTCCGTCAGGCGGACTTCATCCAGGCCGCCATCGGCAACGTGGTGGAGGCGCTGCGGGACGGCGCGCTGCTCGTCGTGGTGGTGTTGTTCCTCTTCCTCGTCAACCTGCGCACCACCGCCATCACCCTCACCGCGATTCCGCTCTCCTTCGTCATCACCGCGCTGGTGATGAAGGCGTTCGGCCTGTCCATCAACACCCTTACGCTCGGGGGCCTCGCGGTGGCCGTGGGCGAGCTGGTGGACGACGCCATCGTCGACGTGGAGAACGTCTACCGGCGCCTGAGGGAGAATCGGGCGAAGGAGCAGCCGGAGCCCGTGCTCCGCGTCATCTACCTCGCCTCCTCGGAGGTGCGTGGGTCCATCGTCTTCGCCACGCTCATCGTGGTGCTGGTGTTCCTGCCCCTGTTCGCGCTCGGTGGAATCGAGGGCCGCCTGTTCGCGCCGCTCGGCGTGGCCTACGTGGTGTCCATCCTCGCCTCCCTGCTCGTGTCCCTCACCGTGACGCCCGCGCTGTGCGCGTTCCTGCTCCCCAAGGGGCGCTTGCTGGAGCACGGCGATGGCGCCGTGGTGCGGTGGTTGAAGGCGCGGGCGCGCCATGTGCTCGACTTCTCGCTGGCCCATTCGAGCGCGGTGATGGTGGGGGCGACGGTGCTGGTGCTCGGCGCGGTGGCGGTGGTGCCGTTCCTCGGGCGCTCCTTCCTGCCGCCGTTCAACGAGGGCACCGCCACCGTCAACGTGCTGGCACCTCCGGGCACGTCGCTGGAGGAGTCCAATCGCTTCGGGCTGCTGGCCGAGCGGCTCATCGCCTCCGTCCCCGAGGTGAAGACCGTGGGGCGCCGCACCGGCCGCGCCGAGCAGGACGAGCACGCGGAGGGCGTGCACTACTCGGAGCTGGACGTGGACTTCAAGGAGGGCGGGCGTCCTCGGGACGTGGTGCTCGCGGACCTGCGCGAGCGGCTGTCCGTGCTGCCCGGCCTGTCCGTGTCCGTGGGACAGCCCATCTCGCACCGACTGGACCACCTGCTGTCCGGCATCCGCGCGCAGGTGGCGGTGAAGCTCTTCGGGCAGGACCTGGAGGCGCTGCGCGGCAAGGCGGAGGAGGTGCGCTCCGTCATGGCGCAGGTGCCCGGCGTGGTGGACCTCCAGGTGGAGCAGCAGACGCTGATTCCCCAGCTCCAGGTGCGCCTGAAGCGCGAGGAGGCGGCGCGGCTGGGCGTCCAGCCGGGCGCCATGGCGGAGCAGCTCGAGAAGGCCTTCAACGGCGTGGTGGTGGGGCAGGTGCTGGAGGGCCAGCGGACCTTCGACGTGCTGGTGCGCTACGAGGAGCGCGCGCGGGTGGACGCGGAGGCCTTCCGTCGGGCGCTGGTGGACACGCCGTCGGGCGCGCGGGTGCCCGTGGCCGCGGTGGCCGAGGTGGTGGAGTCGCGCGGCCCCAACGTCATCCACCACGACCACCTCCAGCGGCGCGTGGTGGTGATGGCCAACGTGGCGGGCAGGGATTTGGGCAGCGCGGTGGAGGAGGTCCGCGAGCGCGTGGCCGCGAGCGTGGTGCTGCCGACGGGGACGTTCCTCTCGTACGAGGGGCAGTTCGAGAGCCAAGAGGCCGCGACGCGGCTCATCGCGCTGCTGTCGCTGGTGTCGCTCGTGGGCATGTTCCTGGTGCTGTACGCGCACTTCCGCTCGGCGCGCCTCGTGGCGCAGGTGATGCTCAACATCCCGCTCGCGCTGGTGGGCAGCGTGACGGCGGTGGTGCTCACCGGGCAGCCGCTGTCGGTGGCGACGCTCGTGGGCTTCGTCACGCTGTGCGGCATCGCCAGCCGGAACACCATCATGCTCATCTCGCACTACCTCCATCTGGTGGAGCACGAGGGCGCGGTGTTCGGCCGGGAGATGGTGGTGCGTGGCTCGCTGGAGCGACTGGTGCCTGTGCTGATGACGGCGCTCACGGCGGGGCTGGCGCTGGTGCCGCTGGCGCTCGCCTCGGGCGCTCCCGGCAAGGAGATATTGCACCCGGTGGCCACCGTGATTCTGGGCGGGCTCATCAGCTCCACGCTGCTGGACCTGCTGGTCACGCCGGCCGTGTTCCACCGCTTCGGACGTCCCGCGCTGGAGCGCTACCTGTCGCGCAAGGCGGCGGCGCGGACCGAGGATGACCTGACGCTCCCGGGGCCCCGGCCCGAGGGAGAGCGACTCGCGGGCTCGTATTGAGGCCCTCGCGGGCCCGCATTGGGATTGAGGAGAGAGATGAGACACGGATTCATCGCGGTGGTGGTGGCGGCGGGGATGGCGGCCGCATGCAGCAAGAAGGAGTCACCGGCGCCTGCGCCCGTCGCCGCGCGCTCGCACGTCGAGGAGGCGCCGCATGCGCACGCCGCGCCCCACGGTGGGCTGGTGGAGGCGACGCCTCGGGGGCATCTGGAGTTGGTGACGACGCGGGCCGGCGGTTATCGCGTGTACCTGCTCGATGCATCGCTCGCGTCGCGTCCGGTGGACGGGGCCACGGGCTCGGTGAAGGTGGCCAAGGGCGGCTATCCGGACGTCACGCTGACGCCCGCGGGAGACCACCTGGCGGGACAGGGGCCCGAGCACGGCGATGACCACCTGGCCATGGTGGTGACGGTGGTGAAGGACGGGAAGCCGGAGGTCGCTCGCTTCGCCGCGCACCTGGAGGCGAACGGACACGGCAACGGGCTCGTGGGGACGCTGCGCGTGGCGCCCTGTCCCGCGACCCCTCCCGAGGGCCTGAGCGCCGCGGACTGCGCGAAGCAGGGCGGCGTGTACTCGCTGGTCCGGGACAGTGGCGCCACCGCGCTGGTGCTCGCGGCGCCGGGACAGGACGCGAAGAGTCTGCTGAGCACCCGCGTGGGGCAGCGCGTGCATGTGAAGGGCACAGAGGCCGAGGGGCGCGTGGTGGCCGAGGCGGTGGCGCTGGAGCACGACCACACGCCCTTCCACGGTGGCGTCGTGGCGATGAGCGGCGACACGCATCTGGAGGTGCTGTCCCTGCGCTCCGGCGAGGTGCGGGTCTGGGTGACGGATGCCTTTCGTCAGCCGCTGCCGCTCGCGGGACGCAAGGGCGTGGTGGAGGTGACGGGCGTGTCCTCGCCGCTGGTGCCCGAGGCGGGTGGCGCGTACCTGAGCGGCATGCTGCCTCCTGCGGACACTGAGCGGGAGGTGACGGTACGCCTGCCGATGCCCGAGGACGCGGAGTACTTCATCGGCTTCCTGCTGACGCCCACGGACGCGCCGAAGTCCGCCGCGAAGCCCGAGGCGACGGGCGGCGACGCGGTGCAGGAGGTGACCATCACGGTGCAGGGCGGCTATCAGCCGAGCGAGGTGACGCTGAAGCAGGGCGTGCCCGCGCGGCTGCGCTTCGTGCGCAAGGACTCGGGCGGCTGCGGCGACGAGCTGCTCATCCCCGACTTCGGCATCCGGCGTCCGCTGCCCGGTCTGACGGAGACGGTGGTCTCCTTCGTTCCGGACAAGGTCGGCACGTTCGCGTTCACCTGTGGCATGCAGATGATGAAGGGCCAGCTGGTGGTGAAGTGAGCACCTCCGAGAACACCGAGGCGATGCGCGAGGAGGGCGACGCGGTGACGCGGGCGCTGGTGGAGAACCATCGCCAGTTCCTCGCCTTCGTGGAGCGGCGCGTGGGCAACCGCGCGACGGCGGAGGAGATCCTCCAGTCCGCCTTCGTGAAGTCGCTGGAGAGCCAGCGTGTCCTCGACGACGAGGAGGGCGCGGTGACGTGGTTCTACCGGCTGCTGCGCAACGCGCTGGTGGACCACTACCGCCGTCAGCAGGTGGAGGGCCGTGCGCTGGCGCGCGAGGCGCTCGGAGCCGAGGAGCCCTCCGAGGACCTCGAGCTCAGGCAGGCCGTCTGCGCGTGCGTGGGCGAGCTGCTGCCCACCCTCAAGCCCGAGTACGCCCAGATGGTCCGCGAGGTGGACCTGGAGGAGCGCTCCGTGCTGGACGTGGCGTGGGAGGCGGGAATCACCCCCAACAACGCGGGCGTGCGTCTGCACCGCGCGCGGCAGGCCCTCAAGAAGCAACTGGAGCGCAGCTGCGGCACCTGTGCGTCCCACGGCTGCCTGGACTGCTCGTGCAAGGCGCGCTCCTGAGCAGGCGGCGAGCGGGGCGCTCGGGTCCGGCGAGAAAGCCCTTGCCGAAGTCCCGGGCGCGCCGTTAACTCTTCCGCAGGTGCCGAGGGGCGCCTGCCCGAAAAGACGACGTCACCCTCGCTTCATCCGGCAGGTCCGACAGTTTCCGATGAGTTCCTTCCACGGCCCATGACACGGGTGGGGCCGCCGTTCAGGGACTTCTCATGGGAACCGTTGCAGACACCTCCGAGCCCCTCTCCCTCCAAGAGTGCAAGGTCCGCGCGTCGCTCCTGCTCAAGGCGCTCGCCGCGGACGACTCCGCGAAGGCCTCGCGCGCGGCGGAGCGGCTGCGCGTGCTGCCCGGCTTCGCCAGCCTGTCGCTGGGCGAGGTGCTCGCGCGCCGTGACTCCATCCAGCGCAAGCACGCGCTCGCCGTCATCGCGAGGGAGCAGGGGCACGCCACCTGGAGCGACTTGAAGCAGGCGCTGGAGGCGCGCGATGCGCCCCGGGTCGACTTCGAGCGGCTGCTCTCCCGCACCGGCGGCACGTACCTCAACCGCTGGTTCACCTCCTACGAGGCGGCCGCCGCGTCGCTGCGCGAGTTCGGGGGCTACCTCTTCCCCTTCCGCGAGCAGTTCTTCATCTGCGAGCCCGGGCTCTTGGGCCTGCTCGGGCTGGACCCGGCGGACCCGGACTGGGCGAAGGCCGGTCCGGACTGGCTCGCGCCTCGCGATGCCCAGGCCCACGCGCGGCTCGAACAACGCCTGCTCCAGCGCTGCCGCGAAATCCCCACCCACCCCACGAGGAAGCCGCCCATGTCGTCCCCTGATGCCAACGCAAGCCGGGCCCGTCGCTCGGACCTCAAGCGCGAGTACAAGGAGAACCCTCCCGAGATGGGCGTGTTCGCCGTGCGCAACCACGCCAACGGCAAGGTGCTGGTGGGCTCGGCGCTCAACGTCCCGGGCATGCTCAACCGCATCCGCTTCGAGCTGACCATGAACATGCCCCGCATCCCCGCGCTGCTCGAGGACTGGAAGCGCCACGGCGCGGAGAAGTTCACCTTCGAGGTGCTCGACGTGCTCGAGCCGCCCAAGGAGCCCGGCGTGGACCTCAACGAGGAGCTGCGCGTGCTGGAGAACCTGTGGCTCGACCGCCTGAAGCCCTACGGCGACGCGGGCTACAACGCGCCACCCAAGTAGGCGGGCACGCCGCCGGTGCGGGTGCGCACCCTTACGGAAAATCGACTGTAAGAGTCCGCCGGGTGTCTCGTTGGCCCGGGGGAAAGGAGACGCACCATGCATCGCCACTCCCACCCGGGCTCCCACTCCCACCCGCACCCTTCGGCTCCCCCTCCTCCGAGCGAGGGGGCGCACGCCATCGACCCGGTCTGCGGGATGAAGGTGGACCCGAGCGCTCCCAAGGGCGGCAGCCTGGAGCACGAGGGGCGCACCTTCCACTTCTGCAACCCGAAGTGCCGTGAGCGCTTCGCCGCGGACCCGGCGCGCTACCTCGCGCCGCCCCCGGAGTCGCCCGAGCCGCCGCCTCCCGCCACGCCGGGGACGATGTACGTGTGCCCCATGGACCCGGAGGTGCGTCAGGACCATCCCGGGGCCTGCCCGAAGTGCGGCATGGCGCTGGAGCCGGAGACGCTCTCGGTCCCCGAGACGCGCGTCGAGTACGTGTGCCCCATGCACCCGGAGGTGGTGCGCGAGGGGCCGGGGAGCTGCCCCATTTGCGGCATGGCGCTGGAGCCGCGCACGGTGCTGCCCGAGGACACGCCGGACCCCGAGCTGACGTCCATGTGGCGGCGCTTCCTGGTGGGCATGGGGCTCACGGTGCCGCTTCTGGTGCTGGCGATGTCGGACATGATTCCGGGGCAGCCCGTGCAGCACGCGGTGCCCGCGTCGGTGCTGGCCTGGGCGCAGCTGCTGCTGGCGACGCCCGTGGTGCTGTGGGGCGGCTGGCCCTTCTTCCAGCGCGGCTGGGCGTCGGTGAAGAACCGGCACCTCAACATGTTCACGCTCATCGCCCTGGGCACGGGCGCGGCGTATGTCTTCAGCGTCTTCGCCACGCTCTTCCCGGACCTGCTGCCCCACGGGCTGCGCACCGGACACGGAGGCACCGCGCCGCTGTACTTCGAGGCCGCCGCCGTCATCGTCACCCTGGTGGCGCTGGGGCAGGTGCTGGAGCTGCGGGCGCGGCACGCGACGTCCGGGGCGCTGCGCTCGCTGTTGAGCCTGGCGCCCCCGGTGGCGCGGCGGATTCGCGAGGACGGGCACGAGGAGGATGTGCCGCTCGCGCACGTGCACCCCGGTGACCGCCTGCGGGTGCGGCCCGGTGAGAAGGTGCCGGTGGACGGCGAGGTGCTGGAGGGCGCCAGCGCCGTGGACGAGTCGATGGTGACGGGCGAGTCCTTGCCGGTGGAGAAGTCACGCGGGGAGAAGGTGACGGGCGGCACGGTGAATGGGACGGGCTCGCTGGTGATGAAGGCCGAGCGCGTGGGCAAGGACACGCTGCTGTCGCGCATCGTCCAGCGGGTGAGCGAGGCGCAGCGCACGCGCGCGCCCATCCAGCGGCTGGCGGACAAGGTGGCCGCGGTCTTCGTGCCGGTGGTCATCGCGGTGGCGGTGGTGACGGCGGTGGTGTGGGGTGTGTGGGGGCCGGAGCCCCGGCTGGCGCACGCGCTGGTGAACGCGGTGGCGGTGCTCATCATCGCGTGCCCGTGCGCGCTGGGCCTGGCCACGCCCATGTCCATCATGGTGGGGACGGGGCGGGGCGCGCAGGCGGGCGTCCTCATCCGCGACGCGGCGGCGCTGGAGCGGCTGGAGGCGGTGGACACGCTGGTGGTGGACAAGACGGGCACGCTCACCGAGGGCAAGCCGAGGCTGGTGTCGGTGGTGGCCTCCGAGGGCATCGACGAGGCGACGCTGCTGCGGCTGGCCGCGAGCCTGGAGCGGGGCAGCGAGCACCCGTTGGCGGAGGCGATTGTCTCCGGCGCGAAGGAGCGCGGGGCGGTGCTGACGGCGGTGGAGGACTTCCGCTCGGAGACGGGCAAGGGCGTGGTGGGGCGGGTGGACGGCGTGGAGGTGGCGCTGGGCAACGCGGCGCTGATGTCGGCGCGCGGCGTGGAGGCCACGGCGCTGACGGCGCGGGCCGAGTCGCTGCGTCAGGAGGGGCAGACGGTGGTGCTGGTGGCGGTGTCGGGCCGCGCGGCGGGGCTCCTGGGCGTCGAGGACCCGGTGAAGGAGTCGACGCCGGAGGCCTTGTCGCTGCTGCGCCAGGAGGGGCTGCGCGTGGTGATGCTGACGGGGGACAGTCAGACGACGGCGGAGGCGGTGGCGCGCAGGCTGGGCATCTCCGAGGTCATCGCGGGGGTGTTGCCGGAGGGGAAGGGGGACGTGGTGAAGCGGCTGCAGCAGGAGGGCCGCGTGGTGGCGATGGCGGGGGATGGGGTCAACGACGCGCCGGCGCTGGCGCAGGCGGATGTGGGCATCGCGATGGGGACGGGGACGGACATCGCGATGGAGAGCGCGGGTGTCACCCTGGTGAAGGGGGACCTGAGGGGTATCGTCCGGGCGCGCCGGCTGAGTCAGGGGGCGCTGCGCAACATCCGGCAGAACCTCTTCTTCGCCTTCATCTACAACCTCCTGGGCGTTCCCCTGGCGGCGGGGGTGCTGTACCCCTTCTTCGGCCTGCTCCTGAGCCCCATCTTCGCCAGCGCGGCGATGAGCCTGTCCTCGGTGTCGGTCATCGCCAACGCGTTGAGGTTGCGGCGGCTGAAGCTGTAGGTCCGGGAGGCGCCGGGGGAGGGCGACTGCTCGCCCCCCGACGGGCGGCGCGGGCCCGCGAGGGAAGACGTGCACCGGCCGTGCGGGCCATTAGACTGCGTCGTATGAGCCCGCCCGCCGGTCACGTCTCCGTCGTCAACCTGCCGAATGCGTGGTTCATCCTCTGTTCCTCGCGTGAGCTGAAGGACAAGCCGCTGGCGCGCACGCTCCAGGGCACGCCGCTGGTGCTCTTCCGGGGTGAGGGCGGCACGCCTGGCGCGCTGGTGGACCGCTGCCCGCACCGCAACGTCCCGCTGTCGCTGGGGCGCGTGAAGGGCGGACAGCTCCAGTGCGGCTACCACGGCTGGAAGTTCGACACGGGCGGGCAGTGCCGCGCCATCCCGGGGTTCATGGGTGAGCCGGAGGCCCGCTCGCGCTGCGCGACGTCGTATGCGACGCGGGAGCAGGATGGGTTCATCTGGGTGTACTCGACGCCCGGCGCGGTGCCCACGACGGAGCCGTTCCGCTTCCCGCTGCTGGAGGCGGGGGACTACACCACGGTGCGCCGCATCCTGCGCGCGCCGGGCTCGCTGCACGCGACGCTGGAGAACACGCTCGACGTGCCGCACACGGCGTACCTGCACGGGGGCTTGTTCCGCACGGAGGAGAAGCGCAACGAGATTGACGTGGTGGTGCGGCGCAGCGCGGACCGGGTGGAGGCGGAGTACATCGGCGAGCCGCGTCCCAGCGGCGTCGTGGGGAGGCTCCTGGCTCCGGGCGGTGGCGTGGTGCAGCACTTCGACCGCTTCCTGATGCCGTCGATCGCGCAGGTGGAGTACCGCATCGGCGAGGGGAGCCACATCATCGTGACCTCGGCGATGACGCCCGTGTCGGAGTGGGACACGATGGTGTACGCGGTGGTGACGTTCCGGCTGCCGCTGCCGCGCTGGCTCCTGCGCGCCGTGCTGCCCGTGGCCATGCCGGTGGCGCTCCACATCTTCAACCAGGACGTGCGCATCCTGAAGACGCAGACGGAGACCATCCGGCGCTTCGGCACGGAGACGTATGCGTCCACGGAGATTGATGTCCTGGGCCCCGGCATCCTCCGCTTGCTGCGCGCCGCCGAGCAGGGCAAGCCCGGTGCGGTGGGCGACGCCGTGCACGAGACGCGGCTGAAGATGAAGACCTGAGCGCGGCACGTCGCCGTGGATGAGGCGCGCCTGAAGATGAAAGCCCGCGCGAAGCGTGGACACCGCGAGCGGCCCGGCGCGGTGCCGCTCACCGGGTGAAGGCGGTGTGCTCCTCGCGAGCCCCCGGGGTGGCGGGCGGATGGGCCGTTCTACTTCGCGAGCTTCAAGTGTGCCTCCCAGCGTCGCCGCAAGGCCGCGCGGCGCTCGGGGTACGGTGTGTCGAGGAAGTCCACGCTGAGCAGGCGCTCGGTCCTGAAGTAGCGGAAGTCGCGCCTCAGCTCACACCATGCAATCAATACGCGGACGCCCGTCACGTAGCCCACGAGGATGGGCCACACCGTGCGCTGGCTCGTGAGGCCCTCCGCGTCGGTGTAGTGGAGGTGGAGCTTCAGTTGCTTCCGTGACCACTCCCGCAGCCGCCCCAGGTCGACCGTCCCGTCGGGGTGCTTGTGCCTCGCCGGTGGAGTGCCCACCACCGGGTCGTCGACCAGCTCGCGCAGGTGCTCCGGGACGATGGCGGCGACCTTGGCCAACACGCCTTCCGCAGCCGCCGACAACGTCTTGTCCGCGTTGGCCGCCACCCACTGCGCGCCGAGCACCACCGCCTCGATTTCGCTGGGTGTCAGCATCAACGGCGGCAGGTCGAAGCCGCGCTCCAGCACGTAGCCGACCCCTGCTTCTCCTCGAATCGGCACGCGGCGGGCCATCAGCGCCGCGAGGTCCCGGTACACGGTGCGCTGACTGGTCTCGAGCTTCTCGGCGATGGCGCTGGCCGTCATCGGACCCTTGGCCCGCCGCAGCACCTGGAGAATCTCGAACAGCCGGTCCGCGCGTCGCATGCGTCCTCCGCGCTACGCCATGGCGGTGAGGATAGCGCAGCTCACGAGGTTGCTGACCAGGAAGTAGGGCGCGTTGATGACCCCGTAGAGCAGCGGCCTGGGCATGTTGGGATTGATGGCCACGTTGAACACCGTGGCGACGAGATAGCCGAGCCCGCTGATGACGCCGAACGCGAGCGCGTTCGGCATCGTGTCGAGGTGGAACGAGCGCAGCAGGACCGCGTTCGTCAGCGTCACCACGAGTCCGCAGAGCAGGGGACCCACGATGAAGAGGGGCTCCGGCTTGCGGCCCGCCAGGTCGGTGCGCGCGAGCGCCAGCGCATATGGCTTCGGGATGACCCCCATGTACCACGCGGCGCCGAGCACCTGCAGCGCCACGGTCGAGAGGAGAACGGCGAGCCAGTTGATTGAAAGCGTGAACATCGTGTGCGCCCCGGTGGAGGTGAGGCGCACGGAGTACCGCCACCCTGCTGCCACCGTGGTGGCAGCAGTGAATGGGACGCCGTCCTAGGTGGCGACGGTCGGAGCGCGGGCCTCGATGCGCCAGCAGGCGGCGGTGAGCCGCACCTCGTCGCCGTGGACGAAGGGGCTGAAGGCGGCGAGCAGGGTGTCGACGAGCTTCGCCCGTGCCTGTTCGTCGAGCTCCTGAATCACCCGGCCCACGGGCCCGAGCCGGGTGACGTACCGAGCCAGGCTCCGCGCGGGCATGGTGCACGGGACGTCGATGGCGCGCAGGGTGATGTCCGTCCAGCCGCTCTGCTCCAGGATGCGCTGGACGCGGTTCGGGTCCGCGAAGGCGAACTGTCCCGGCGCGTCCGGGAGGCGGGGAGGGATGTTCGTCAGGAAGGGCGCCGCGGCCTTCTCCGCGGTCGTCATGAACGGGTTCTCCTCCGGGCTCCTCCAGGCGATGCAACACAACCGGGCGTCACGGGTGGCCGCGCGTCGGAGGTTCGTGAAGGCCCGGACCGGGTCGTCGAAGAACATGACGCCGAAGCGGGACATCACCAGGTCGAACGACGCGGGCTCGAAGGCATGGGTCTCCGCGTTGGCCTCGATGAAGCGGGCGGCCACGTGCTGTGCCTCGGCCTGCTCCCGCGCCACGGCGAGCATCGGCGTGGAGACGTCGAGTCCGACGCACTGTCCCGTCGAGCCGAGATGCCGGGCGACGGCGAGCGTCGTGCTCCCCGTCCCGCAGCCCACGTCGAGCACACGGTGAGCCCCAGCGGCTCGCACGGCCTCGATGAACAGGGACTCGAAGGGCTTGAACAACTGCTCGAGCACCTCCCGGGTGTCCACCCAGGCGTGTCCCGCGGGGCCCTTCCAGAGGGCCTCCTGCTCCAGGGGGGATGGGGTTCCGGCGGTCATCGCGTGTCTCCTTCCTCTACCGATGAGATGTGCTGAAGACGCTACAGTGCCAGTTCAAGTCGACTTGAGGTCAAGCGAATGAGGGACCTGGACATCACCGAGGTGGCGCGACGCTCGGGCGTACCCGCCTCAACGCTGCGCTTCTACGAGGAGAAGGGGCTGCTCTGCTCGACGGGCAGGCGGGGCCTGCGCCGCCTGTTCGGTCCGGACGTGCTGGAGCGGCTCGCGCTCATCGCGCTGGGACGGGAGGCCGGGTTCTCGCTGGAGGAGATCGCCCGGATGTTCGCGCCCGATGGACGCCTGGCCATCGACCGGAGGTTGCTGGTCCAGAAGGCGGAGGAGCTCGACAGCTCCATCCGGCGGCTGAGCGCCATGCGCGACGGCTTGAGGCACGCCGCGAGCTGTCCCGCGCCGAGCCACCTGGAGTGTCCCCGGTTCCGCCGACTGCTGTCGGCCGCCGTGTCCTCCCGCCGCGAGGGCGCCGCGACGAAGGACCTGGACCGAGCGCCGAGGAAACGGGCACCTGCCGGGCGTCGTCCGAGGCCGTGAAACACCCCAGGCCCCCACCTCCAATCGACGTGCGGGACCGCATCGAGCGCACGTGCGGGGTCGAGGGCGCGCCGGACCTCCCTGGTCTTGTCGGCCGTGGACCGCGCATGGGGCGTCGGACGCCTGACAATCCTTCGCGGATGTGAGGGCTTTCAAACCCTCCGCGCCCGCCCGGCTTTGTCCTGAGTCGATGAGGTCCGCCAACGTCTCCGCGCTCCGGCTCCCTGCTGCGTGTCCAGGGGCCATGCGCGGGGTGGGCCATGGGACCGAACACGAGCCTGGACAGTCTCCGCGCGCCCATCGTTCGCCGCGTCGAACGACTCCAGGCGCAGTGGGCTGCCTTCGCCGAGGACGACGATGCGCGCCTGCTTCGCTGGGTCCTCGCGCCGAACGAGCGGAAGCTCATGGACACCTTCTTCGTCGTCGAGGAGCACGACGGCGGCGTGTCACCGGACCTGTTCCTGCGGTTGGAGGTGCCCTTCGCCACGCCCTCCCACCATGGCCTGGAGCTGGTGGAGGCGATGACCTCGCAGTACCACGCGCTCCGGTATGACCTGGAGCAGGCAGGCGTGGATGCGTCCTGGGTGCCGCCTCGTCGGGAGCCGGGCCAGGACGACGCGCGCGTCTTCCTGCGCGCGGCGGAGTCCTTTCACGAGCACCACCAGCCCTTGTTCCGCCACCTCGTGCTCGTGCTCCTCCCGGAGGAGGTCTCCTCGAGCGCGGACTGGACGGCGTGGGTCGAGCGAACGGTGCTCCAGGCGCACGCGACCCAGGTGCGGCTGGTGTGCTTCGATGACCCCTCCTCGCCCACGTTGGCGGAGGTGGCGCGGGCCCAGGCCCGCCGGGTCCGCACCTGCGTGGCGGGACTCGACATGGGCGCGGCGATGGAGGAGGTGTCCTCGGCGGCCGGGCACCTGGACACGCCGCAAGGCCACTTCCGGCACCTGTACGTGAAGCTGGGCCGCGCCCTGGAGGCGCGGGACCTGGAGGCGGCGCGGGGCCTGGCGACCGAAGCGGTGGCGGTGGCGAAGGCCCAGGAGTGGAGCCACCTCGTCGTCGCGACCCACGTGGCGCTGGCCACGGGGTACATGACGAAGGAGGACTTCCCGGCGGCCGTCGCCTGCTACCGCTCCGCGGAGGCCGAGGCCCTGGCCGCGCATCAGCGAGGTGAAGCGCAGGGCCTCCCCTTGCAACTCAAGGTGCGCATGGCCCTGGGGGGCGCGCTCATCTGCGCGCGCACCTATTCGCGAAGCGCAGACCTGTATCGCGACACGGCGCCGCTGGCCGAGCAACTGAAGGACGACCGCATGCTGCTGGAGTGCTGGCGCATGGCGGCCTACGGCTATGAGCTGGCCCGGGACCATGACGCCTCCTGGGCCTGCGGGGTGCGCGCCTTCCCCGTGGCGCACCGGATGGACGAGGAGACGCGCCGCACGTCCACGCTGGGCTACCTGGGCGACGGGCTGATGCGCCTGACGCGGACGTGGAAGTACCGCGCGCACCGAGGCGTCGTCGAGGAGCAGATGTCGCGGCTGCTGGGCCCGGCGTGGCGCCCCCCGGACTCGCGGAGGCCGTCGTCATGATGCCGGCCGCGAAGCACTTCGACCTGCTGCTGGGCATCGACATCCACCTCGTCCAGCCGCCGGGCCCCGTCCCCCCGGTCCCCATCCCTCATCCGCACCTGGGGCTGGTGTTCGACCCCGTCGACTACGTGCCCGTCCTGGGGGCCACGGTGCTGGTGGGCGGACTGCCGCGCGCGCAGGCGGGCTCGTCCGGCATCGCGCTGCCACCGCACATCCCCCTGGGCGGCGTGTTCGTGAAGCCTCCGGCCAACGAGTCGGAGCTCTTCATGGGCAGCAGCACGGTGTCCGTGGATGGAGACGCCTTCAGCTACCTGGGCCTCCCGGTCCTGAGCTGTCAGGACATCGGCATCCCGCCCATCCCCCGGCTCAAGAAGAAGAAGACCACGAAGTCGCTGGTGCTCCCCACGACGGTGGTGCTGTCCATCCCGCTGCCGGTCCTGGTGGGCGGCACGCCGACCGTCTCCTTGATGGCCCTGGCCATGCGCGCGGGCTTCGCGCTGCTGGGGGCGTTGCTGCGCAAGGTGAAGGCGCTGCGCAAGACGCGCAAGGCGCAGAACGGGGTCCACTGCACGGGTGGACATCCGGTGGACATCATCACCGGGGCCAACTTCGACGAGTTCACGGACGCGGTGTCTCCGCCGCCCGGCCTCTTTCGCTGGCGGCGGCACTACACCACGGCGCGCGTGACCGAGCAGGGCCCGCTGGGGTGGGGCTTCCGACACGAGTACCAGCACACCCTGCGCTTGATGCGACAGGCCTGGCGCTACGAGAACGGCCAGGGACGCGTCATCGACTTCACGCCGATGGGGTCCGGGGAGGTGGAGACGCTCCAGCAGGGCGTGGTGCTCCGGAGGTTGGACGCCCGGCGCTTCGAGGTGTGCGAGGCGGATGCGCCGCGCTTCGAGCTGGAGCTGGCGGGCGCGGAGCCGCTGGCGCGCCTGCGCTTCGTCCGGAGCCCGGACGCGGAGCTGGAGCTGCGCTATCGGGGCGCGCGGCTCGTCCTGCTCATCGAGCGGACGCGGCACGGACGTCAGCGCTACGCCTGCGCCTACGACGCACGGGGCCGGATGACGTCGCTCCTGCGGCTGCGCGATGGCGGTCCTCCTGAATGCCTGGCCTCGTACGGCTACGACAAGCGGGGACGGCTGGTGACGTCGTGTGACGCGGAGGGCGGCCGTCATGCGCTGGTCCATGACGAAGCGCACCGCTGGACGGAGATGACCACGCCCGGCGGCTACCGCTTCTGGTGGAAGTACGACGACCAGGGGCGCTGCGTGGAGACGTCCGGAGAGGACGGGCTCTGGTGGGCCCGCTTCGAATACGACGCCGAGCGTCGCGAGACGCGCGTCACGGAGCGCCAGGGCGGAGTCTCCGTCTTCAAGTACGACGCGAACGACACGTTGCTGGAGCGGGTGGACCCCTACGGCGGGGTGCTCCGGCGGGAGGTGGATGCGGACGGCGGCATCGTGCGTGAGGTGGACTCAGGGGGCCGGGTCACCCGCTGGCTCTACGATGCACAGGGCGCCCACACGGGGCTGCTGGACCCCTTCGGGCAGCGCCTGCCTCCGGCGGAGACGCAGGCCGACCCTCCGGGCCCCGACCTCTTCAGTCATCCCGTCACGCCCCTGGGCCACCTGCTGGGCCTCCGCATGGAGGAGCTTGCGTCCGTGGCGACGCGGGACCTCCCGACGCTGCTCGAGCGTGTCCCCGCGGAGCTGTCCACCGTCCTGGCCACGCTGGTGAGGGCCCACCCCTCGGCGGAGGAGGCGACCGCCCCGGTTCGCGAGTACGACCGACTGGGCCGCTGCATCAAGGAGGTGGACGCAGCGGGCCGGGTCCAGGCGTGGAGCTACGACACCGGCGGCAACCGGGTGTGGCACCAGGACGCGGACGGCTCCATCACCCGGTGGGGGATAGGCCGGTGGAATCTCGTCGTGTCCGAGACGGACGCGCTCGGACACACCCTGCACGTCGCCCACTCCTCCACGGAGGAGGTGGTCCGTGTCGAGGACGCGGGAGGCGCCGTCAGCGAGTACGCGCGGGATGAGAAGGACCGGCTCGTCCGGGTGACGCGCCACGGGGTGTCGCGGGACGAATACGTCTGGGACGTGGGCGACCGCCTGGTGGAGAAGCGGGACGGACACGGCAGGTGGCTGCTGAGGCTGGACTACGAACAGGAGGGGCACCTGGTGACGTGCGCCCTCGCCTCGGGGGCAACGCACTTGCTGGCCTTCGACCTGGAGGACCAGGTCATCCGCGCCTCCACGGACGCGCACACGGTGGCGCTCGAGCGCGACGCGCGAGGACGCATGCGAAGCGACCTGCGCGATGGCCTGGGCGTCGTGCACACCGTGAGGGGCCGTGAGCGGCGCACCGAGGTGCTGGGCTTCACCTCCACCGTGGTGGACGAGCAGGGGTCGCTCGTCCAGGTGGTCGACCCGACCGGCGGAGCGCACGCCATCTGGAAGCACTCGGCGGGGTGGGTGCTGCGGGAGCACGCCCAGGGCACCCGCGAGCTTCGCCAGCATGACGACCGGGGCTGGCCGCTTTCGACACTGCGGTGGCGCTGGACCGACGACGGGCAGCTCCAGCACCACGGGGTCCGCTACGAGCGCACCTCGGAGGGCGACTGCATCGGCGTCCACGACAGCGTGGACGGCGAGACGCTGTACACGGTGGATGCCGCGCACCGGCTGGTGGAGGAGGACGGCCCCGGCGGGCGACACCTGTACCACCTGGACGCCGCGGGCAACCTGCTGGCGAAGCCGGGGCTGCGAGGCGTGGTGCTCCAGGAAGGCAACCGGTTGGTCGAGGCCAACGGGGAGCGCTTCGTCTACGACGACCGCAATCACATCGCGGAGCGACACCGCGAGGACGGCTCGCGGGTCCGCTACACCTACGACAGCGCGGACATGCTCATCCGCGTCGAGGATGGCCACGCGGAGCCGTGGACGGCGGACTACGACGCCATCGGTCGGCGCATCCGGTGTGGACGCGGGGCGCGGCAGACCTGGTTCTACTGGGATGGCGAGCGACTGGCGGCGGAGCACGCTTCCGACGGCAGGCTGCGCATCCACGTGTATGGGGCCCACGACGCCCTGGTGCCGCTGCTGTTCGTGGACTACGAGCACCCGGAGGCGCACCCTTCGACGGGGCGCGTCTACACGCTCTTCACGAGCCCCAACGGCACGCCGACCCGCATCGAGGACGCGCGAGGTCAGCCGGTCTGGCGCGCCACGCGCATCGAGCCGTATGGGCACGTGGAGGTCGACGCCGCGTCCACGGTGGACTGCCCGCTGCGGATGGTGGGGCACTATCACGACGCGGAGACGGGGCTCTTCTACAACCGCTTCCGCTACTACGAGCCTCGCCTGGGGCGGTATCTCCAGAGCGACCCGCTGGGCACGGGGGGCGGCAGCAACCTGTATGCCTATGCGCCCCATCCGCTCGACCAGGTCGATGTCCTGGGGCTGGTCCACTCGAAGAAGGGAAAGGCCAGCGCCAAGGGGGGCAAGTCCGCCAAGGGCGTCACGCGGGTCGAGACGCTGCTGACCCTCCCCATCAAGAGCCGCATCCACAAGAAGAAGAAGCTCCAGGCGCAGAAGAAGATTGTCTACACCGACCCCCAGGGCCGGAAGTCGACGTACTTCCTGGACGGCAAGGGGCGGACGGTGCTCAGCGAGGTCCCGTTGGATCCACCCAAGAAGTACAAGAAGGAGGGTGTCAGCCACATCAAGCCGGATGGGTACCAATCCGGAATCGACCACCGGGGGCATCTGGGGCCGGAGCGCGGCGTGGCGAACCAGGACCTGGTGAACGTGCCCGAGAACGTCATCGCGGAGCACGGCACCAAGTCGAACCTCAGCGTCAAGAAGCGGCTGGAGAACAAATCCATCGCCACCGCGAAGACCACGCCGAACACCCTGTTCGTCAGCGAGCCGAAGTACTCAGGTTCATCGGGCCGGCCCACCGAGGTCGCTCACTCGCTGCTCGATGGCTCGGGTAAACCCATCACGGGTCACTCACAAGTCATTCCCAATCCCAAGACCTAGGTCGTCCTCTTTCCCGAATGGTAAGGGTGCTGCATGGCCACGGAGCTTTCAGAAGAACAGTTGCCCGTCGACCGCGAGCTGGGCGCGGCGGTCCTCTCCCTCCTGCCCGATGAGTGGACGGGTGCGCTCCTCCGGGTCGAGCGGGTCCCCGGTGAGGAGGATGTGGAGCGCTACCGCATCCAGATCACCCCCACGGGGAAGGGACAGGGGAGCGTCACCCCGGACGAGGAGGTCGAGGTCGCCGTGCAGAAGCTCTTCCTCCTGCACCAGCGCTTCAAGACGGGCCTCCAGTCGATTTCGTACACCTATCGCCAGAAGAAGGACGGGAGCTGGGGACAGGTCGGCGAGTACGAATACGACGACTCCGACGAAGAGGCCGTGGGCTGAGCGAGCACCCGGCTCAGCCGTGCGCCAGCCCACCCGGAGACGCGGGCTCCGCCTTCGGCGGCGCGTCCACGTCGATGCCGTCCTGGCTCAGCTCGGACGTGCTGGCCGCCATCGCCAGCGTGCCGGGCGGGTTCTCGTACCAGCCCGGGTCCGCGTTACCCGTCAGCCGCTCGCGCACCTTGAGCACCGTGAACATGCCGCCCATGGTGATGACGTCGTGCTTGCCGCGCGCTCCGCTCATGGGGATGGAGTTGGTCGGCACGGGCATGCCCATCTCCACCATGTCGCCCATGCCCGTCTGCCCCATCGTCATGTAACCCGGCAGGAGCTTGCGCACCTTCGCGTCGAGCCCTCCCGGATCCACGCCGATGAGGTTCGGGATGTCATGCCCCATCTGGTTCATCAGATGGTGCGTCATGTGGCAGTGCATCGCCCAGTCACCGGGCGCGTCCGCGACGAACTCGATGCTGCGCGTGCTGCCCACCGGCACGAGCACCGTGGTCTCCGGCCACTGCGCGGACTCGGGGATGCGGCCCGCGTCCGTCTCCGTGATTCGGAAGTGGTAGCCGTGCAGGTGGATGGGGTGGTGGTCCATCGCGCTCAGGTTGCCCAGGCGGATTCGCACGCGCTCGCCCTGGCGCACCACCAGCGGCTCCGTCCCGGGGAACGCCTTCGCGTTGAACGTGAGCAGGTTGAAGTCCGTCATCTCGTTCGGGTCCGGTCGCCGCGTGCCCGGGTCCACGCGCCACTCGTGCAGCATCAGCGCGAAGTCCTTGTCCACGCGCGGACCCACCGGACGACGCGGGTGCATGATGAACAGCCCCACCATGCCGAGCGCCATCTGCGTCATCTCGTCGTGGTGCGAGTGGTACATGCCCGTGCCCGACTGGCGGATGGTGAACTCGTAACGGAACGTCTCTCCCGGTGCGATGGACTTCTGGTTGAGCCCCCCGACGCCGTCCATGCCGTTGGGCAACAGCAGCCCGTGCCAGTGCACCGTCGTGGGCGCGGGCAGCCGGTTGGTGACGTAGAAGCGGACGCGGTCCCCCTCCACCACCTCGATGGTGGGCCCGTGCACCTGGCCGTTGTAGCCCCAGCAGTGGACCTTCAGGCCCGGGGCGAGCTCGTGCTCCACCTCCTCGGCCACCATGTGGAAGACCTTCACGCCGTTGACCAGCTTCCACGGCAGCTTCGTCCCGTTGGGCACGATGACCGGGCGGTAGTCCCGGTTCGGCATCCCGGGGGACTGCCAGTCGCGCCGCGCCGGTGGGCTCGCGCGAGGCGCCGCCGTCTGCGCCTGCGCGGCGCCGCCCTGGAGCAGCAGCGCCCCGCCCGCGAGCGTGGCCCCCGCTGTCGCCAGCATGCTCCGTCGGCTGAGCTTGCCGGAGACCTCCGTGTCGTGGGTCGACGCGGCGTCGGACGTGGCGCTGGGCGCCCGCTCGTCCGTGGAGGTCCTCTTGCGCGCCGTCGGGTCCTCCGTGTCCGTCGTGCTGGAAGCGAAGGGAGAGAGGAGGGACTTCATGGTGTGACTCCGTGGCCAGGCTCGGGCGCGTGGCCGTGGCCGGAAGGCGTTTCGGTTTCAGTGGGCGTTGGGCGGGGATGCTCCGGCGCGGCGGCGGGCGTCGCGCGGCTCCCACCGGGGAGCCGACCTCCGACGAGCTGCTCCAGCTCCGCGTGCGCCATCCAGTAATCTCGGACCGTCTCGATGTACGCGCGGTACGCCTCGACCTGTGACTGCTTCGCGTCGAGCAGCGCGTACAGGCCTATCTGCATCGCGTTGTATTGGAGCTGGGATTGCTCGACGACCTGCTCGCGCAGCGGCAGCACCACGCGCTGATACCGCTCGGACACACCTCGCAGCGTCAGCAGCCGGGCCCGCGCCGCGCGGACCTCCGAGCGCGCGTTGACCGACAGCTCCGTCTGCCTCCGTTCGCTCTGTCGGTGCTGCGCCTCCAGCTTCGCGATGAGCGCCTGACGCTGGTCGAAGATGGGCAGCTCCAGCGAGAGCGTGGGCCCGAGCAGCCGCGGACCGTTCGCGTCTCGGTGCGTGTGCACGCCCACGTCCACCCGCCCGAAGAAGCGCGTGCTGCGCGCCAGCTCCAGCGCGTTCCACATCAGCTCCGTCTGCTTGCGCGCCGCATCGATGTCCAGCCGCTGCCGGATGGCGAGCGACTCCAGCCGCTCCAGCGTCGCCTCCTCCTCGGGCGGCGCGGGCAGCTTCTCCGCGATGGCCCACTGGGTCCTCCCACCCCACAGCCCCAGCAGCCGGTTGAGCCGCTCGCGGTCCTCCACCAGCGTCAGCTCCTCGCGCGCCAGCTCCAGCCGGGCCTCCTCCGCCGCGGCCTTCTCCGTCGCCAGGTCCAGGTCCGTGATGTTGCCCGCGGCGTGCTGGAGCGTCGCCAGCTCGGCGGCGGCCTCCGAGGCCTCGAGCACCATCCGCCGCAGCTCCACCAGCTGCTGCCGCGCCTGCACCTCACGGAACACCTTGCGTGCCTCCGCGGCCGTGGCGAGCGCCTCGTGCGCGACGCGCAGCGTGTCCGCCATGAACTGCTCCTGCGCCACGCGCTTGCGCAAGGGCAGGGTGAACAGCTCCACGAAGCCCTGCACCAGCGAGAACTCCGTCTCGCTCACGCCGTCACTCGTGAGCGGAAAGCCGATGCTCCCGTCGAACGTCGGGTTGCTCAACAGCCCCGCCTGCACCATGTCCGCCTGGGACACCCCCAGGTCCTCGTATGTCGCCTGGAGCGCGGGGTTGTTGAGCAGCGCCACCTCCACCGCGTGGTCCGAGGTCAGCGCTCCCGCGAGCAACGTGTCCAGATGCCGCGAGACCTCCGCGTCCTCCGGCGTCCCCTGATTCCAGCGCGTCTTGCGGCCGATGCGCTCCTCGACGAGCGTGGCGACCTCCGCGTGGCCCTTCTCCTTCTGGATGGAGGCACAGCCGCCCGTGAACACCAGGGCGGCGGCGACGAGCGCGCGTCTCACCGGTGCTCTCCGTGTCCCTCATGGCCCGACGTGGGCTTCGCCGGCGTCAGCTTCATGTTGCACTTGGGGCACACGCCGGGCTTGTCCGACTGGACCTCGGGGTGCATCGGGCACGTGTAGAGCGGGGTGCCCGCATCGGGCGGCGCCGGTTTCTCGGCCTCCGGCACGCGCGGCGGCTTCGCGTCGGGAGGCGCCGCCGCGAGCGCGCTGGAGAGTGGGGCGGCCGGGGACTCGGGCGCCTCGGGGTTCGATGGGTCCAGGGACGGCGCGAGCCGCCTCGGCTCGGAGGCACAGGCGGCGAGCGTGGTGAGGCTCGCGAGGACGCTGAGGAAGGTACGCATGGATGACCTCGATGAGGCGCGCGGTGAAGCGGGCCGAAGACGCCGCGCGGTTGAGCAAGCCCCAGGCCATGCCGGCGCGAGCGCCAACCGTGCGAAGGGACGACGCTCTCGAGGTGCAGGGACGCGATGCCGCGCGGGCCCCGGTGTAACCGGGGTCATCACAGTGTGATGAGCGCCGTGAGGCCGGCTGTTCAGCCGCGCACTTCGCGTATGCCCGAAACACGAAGCGCGGGGAGCACCCTGTCAGGCACTCGACCCGCGCTTCACCTGCTTCACTTCACGGCGACGCTCAGGAGATGCCCTTGCGCAGCCGCGCCCAGTCGAAGTTGGGCGCCGGGTCGTTCTTGCGGCCCTTGGGCACCGCGACGTCCGCGTGACCGACGATGTTCTTCATCGGCACGTCGTACTTCTCCTTCAGGTGGCTCGTCAGCTCGGTCAGCGCCTTGTACTGCGCCTCCGTGAAGGGCGTCTTGCCGCTGCCGTCGTTGACGATTTCGATGCCGATGGAGCGCGCGTTGACGTCCGTGGGGACGCCGTGCAGCTCGCTCTTGCCCGCGTGCCACGCGCGCTTGTCGTCACCGACGAGCTGATAGATCTTGCCGTCGCGGTCCACCATGTAGTGCGCGGACACGCCGCTCTTCGGGTTGCGCATCCACGACAGGTCGGCCTTGCCGTCGTTCGACGCCGTGTGGTGCATCACGATGGTGTCGATGTCCGCCCCGTTGCGGCTGTCGGAGTTGGGCGAGGGCGCGCTGATGACCGCGGGCTTCGTGCCCGGCGTGGTGGGCGTCGTCGGCGTCGTCGGCGTGCCCGACAGCGCCTTCTTCAGCGCCGCCTGCGTCTGCTCGCCGTAGTACCCCGTCGTGGGAAGTTTCTTGTCGGCCTGGAACTTCTTCACCGCGGTCTCGGTCTGCGCGCCGAAGGTGCCGGGGCCCGTGGCCACCTGCTTCGTCGTCAGGTAGCCGAGCTTCACCAGCGCGTCCTGGAGCTGCTTCACCTTGGGGCCCGTGTCGCCCTTGCTCAGGCCCGCCGGAGGCACCGTGACGGTGTTGGTGGCGGCCGCCGCCCGGGTGGTGGTGCGGGTCGACGTGGAGGGGGGAAGTCGCAAGCTCATGAAGGGCCCCAGGTTTGGAAGTGTGAAAATCACGGGATTGTCGGTGCTCCGGGTCGAAAGTTGCGGACCCAAGACCCGGAGCACCTCTCGTGTTCTTCAGGACACAGTGGGGCCGCGAGCGGCCACACCCCGTCGACGCACCTTCTCCCTGACGCCGTGCACCCAGACGTAAAAAGTCGGCAACACCAACAGGGTGAACAGCGTGGAGGTGACGAGCCCGCCCACCATGACGACGGCCAGGGGGCGCTCAATCTCCGTTCCATGCAGAGGCAAAACCAACAGTGGCAGCAGACCGAGGATGGCCGTGGCCGCGGTCATCAACTTGGGACGTACGCGACCCAGGCTCGCTTCTCGCACCGCGTCATCGAAGGACCTGCCGCGTGAGAGCAGCTCCTTGGTTTGAGAGACGAGCACCAGGCCGTTCTGCACGGCGATTCCGAACAGGCCGATGAGGCCCACGAGGCTGGAGACGTTCCACGTCTCTCCCGCGATGAGCAGCGCGAGGATGCCGCCGACGAAGGCGTCGGGCAGCGTGGCGAGGATGACCAGCGCCTCCGCCACGGAGTCGAGCGCGAGGTACAGCAGTACGAACACCGCGAGGATGGCCACGGCGATGGCCATGGCCAGCGACTGCGCGGCGCGCTGCTGGCTCTCCACGCGGCCGCCCACGTCGACGAAGTAACCGGTCGGCAGCTTCAGCTCCGCCGCCAGTCGCTCGCGCACCTCGGCCGCGGTGCTGCCCAGGTCCCGCCCCGACACGCTCGCCTCCACCGCGAGCCTGCGGCTGCCCGCCTCGCGGCGCACGCTGCCCGCGCCGAAGGTCTCCTCGATGGTGGCCAGCTGGCTCAAGGGGATGCGCGTCCCGTCGTGCCCGTCCACCAGGAGGTTGCGCAGCGCCTGCAGGTCGCCGCGTCGGTGGTCCGCCAGTCTCAGCACCAGCTCGTGCCGTCGCTGGCCCTTCCAGACCTGGGAGGCCTCCTCGCCCACCATGCCCACGCGCACCGCGCGGATGACGTCTCCGGGCGTCAGGCCCACGCGCGCCACGGCGGCGCGGTTCACGGTGATGCGCAGCTGGGGCAGGCCGCTGAGCTTCTCCACGCGCAAATCCTCCACGCCGTCCACCTTCGCGAGGATGGCGCGCGTGCGCTCCCCCAGCGTCGCGAGCGTCTCCAGCTCCGGCCCGAAGACGCGCACGGACAGGTCCGCGGGGCTGCCGCCCAGGCCCTCGTCGATGCGCATGCCCAGGGGCGTGGTGAACAGCGTGGTGACGCCGGGCACCCGCGCCACGGCGACGCGCAGGTCCTCCTCCAGCTTCTCCAGGCTCCTGCCGCGCTCCGGCTTGAGCACGACGAGCACGTCCGACACCGTGTGCGGCATCGGGTCCTCGGTGCGCTCGGCGCGGCCGGTGCGGCGCACCACGTCCTCCACCTCCGGAAAGCCGAGCAGCACGTCCTCCACCAGGTGGTTGAGCCGGTCCACCTCCTCCAGTGACGCCTCCGGAGGCAGCACCGTCTGGAGCAGGAACGCGCCCTCGTCCAGGCGGGGCATGAAGTCGCTGCCCACCGCGAACGCGAGCCCCAGCGCGGGCACGGTGATGGCCAGCGCCACCAGCCGCACCAGCCCCGCCCGCCGCATGCACGCGTCCAGCAGCGGCGAGTACACCGCCTTGACTCTGCGGATGAGCCACACGTCCTCGGGCGTGCCCTCGCGCGGACGCTTGAGCAGGAGCGAGGAGGCCACCGGCACCAGCGTGAGCGCCAGCGCCAGGGACGCGGCCAGGCACGCCACCACGGCGGCGGCGAGCGGCTGGTACATGCGCCCCTCGATGCCCGTCATCGCGAACAGCGGGATGAAGACGGACACGACGATGAGCGTGGCGAAGGCGATGGGGCGCCCCACCTCCATCGACGCGGACAGCGCCTCCTCGCGCACGGACCTGCGGCCCTGCCCCTCGCGCAGGTCGTGGATGATGTTCTCGGTGACGATGATGGCCGCGTCCACCAGCAGGCCCACGGCGATGGCCAGCCCGCCCAGCGTCATGGTGTTGATGCCGATGCCCGCGACCTTCAACAGGATGCCCGCGAGCGCCAGCGACAAGGGCAGGGTGAGCGTGACGATGAGGGCCGCGCGCCAGTCCCCCAGCAGCACGAAGAGGACGAGCACCACCAGCAGCGCGCCCAGCAGGATGGCCCGGCTGACACCCCCCAGCGCCGAGTCCACCAGCTCCGACTGGTCGTAGACGACGCGCAGCTGCACGCCCGGAGGCATGGACTGCTTGAGCTCCTCGAGCGCCGCGCGCACGCCCTTGGCCACCGCCTGCGTGTCCGCGCCGAACTGCTTGATGACGCGGCAGCTGACCACCTCGCCCTTGAGCCGGTGGGCGATGCCGCGGCGCACCGCGGGCCCCTCGCGCACGTCGGCCACGTCCGCGAGCAGCACGGGCGTGCCGTCACGCAGCGCCACCACCGTGGTGTTCAGGTCCTCCACCGTCTGGGCGCGCCCCACCGCGCGCACCGTCCACTCCATGGGCCCCTGCACCACGAAGCCTCCGGAGGCGTTGAGGTTGGCGCCCTCCAGCGCGTGCTCCACCTCGTTCAGGCTGACGCCTCGGGCCACCATCTGGTCCGGGTCCAGCAGCACCTGGAACTGGCGCAGGTAGCCGCCCAGCCGCTCCACGCCGGCGACCCCGGGCACGGCGAGCAGCCGGTTCTTCACCTCGAACTCGGCCAAATCCCGGAGCGCCATCAGGTCCGCGGAGCCGGGCTCGGCCTCGAGCGTGAACTCGAACACCTCGTTGAGGCGGCCCGTGAGGCTGGAGACCAGCGGCGCGTCGGTGCCGGCGGGCAGCTCGCCCTGGGCCTGCGCCACGCGCTCGGCGACGTACTGGCGGCTGCGGAAGTAGTCCGCGTCCGGCTCGAACTCCACCGTCACCTGGGTGACGCCCAGCTGCGAGGTGGAGCGGATGCGCCGCACGTCGGGCAGGCCCGCGAGCGCCACCTCCATCGGGATGGCCACCGCCGTCTCCAGCTCCTCCGCGCCCATGGCGGCGTTCTGGACGATGACGTTGAAGATGGGCGCGGACAGGTCGGGGAACACGTCGCGCCGCAGGCCGTTCAGCGACACCGCGCCGAACGCGGACAGGGCCAGGGCGAGCAGCACGGTGAGCCCGGGCCGCGCGAACGACGCGCGCAGCACGCGGGCCACCCAGGATGAGGCGTCAGTGGCCATGGTGGTCCGCTCCTCCCGCCGACTTCTCCACCTCGGCCTTGAGCAGGAACGCGCCGTCCACCACCACCTGCTCGCCGACCTTCAGGCCGGAGAGCACCTCCACGTGGTCGCCCAGCGTGCGGCCCCGGCCCACCTGCCGCCGCTCGAAGGAGCCGCGCTCGCCGGTGGGCAGGAACACCACCCAGCCGTTCTCCAGCCGCTGGAGCGCGGCCGCGGGCACGGTGGTGATGGTGCCGTCGGGTCCGCCCAGCGGAATCGACGCGGTGGCGGACATGCCGGGCTTGAGGAGGCCCTCGGTGTTGTCCAGCACCAGCCGCACGGGGATGGTGCGGCTGGCCGCGTCCACGCGCTGGCCCACGTGGCCCACGCGGGCCAGGACCTCCTTGCCCGGGAAGGCGGCGAAGGTGATGCGCGCCTCGGTGTCCGGCCGCATGCGCACGGCGTCGCGCTCGAAGGCATGGACGATGAGCCACAGCGAGCCCAAGTCACCGACGCGGAAGAGCGTGTGCTCGGCGTCCGCCATCTGGCCCATGCGCGCGTCGCGCTCGATGACGGTGCCCTGGATGGGCGAGCGCAGGATGAAGCCGGCCACGCCCGCGGTGTCCTCGCTGGCGCCCAACGCCGTCAGCTCCGCGCGGGCCGCGGCGAGCTCCGCCTCGGCGCCGGCCGCGTCCACCTCCGCGGCCTGCACGTCCTTCTGCGCGACGATGCGCTCGGCGGCGAGCGCGCGCTTGCGCTCGGCGGCCTGTCGGGCGGCGGTGGCCCGGGCCTTCGCGGACTGGAGCGCGGCGCGCGCCTTGCCAAGCTCGGGGCTGCGCAGCTCCGCCAGCTTCTCGCCCTCCTTCACGTGCTGGCCCGTGGTGACGAACACCGTCCCCACGCGCGCGGAGATGGGCGAGGCCACCTCCGCGTAGGCGTCCTCGCTGAACGTCAGCTCGCCCAGCGCGTTGACGCTGTCGCCGCCGGGCCGCGCCGCCGCGGGGGCGGTGGTGACGCGCAGGTCTCGAAGCATCTCCGGGGCGATGTGGACGTGGGACTCGTCATGGCCCTCGTCGTTGCCACCGGAGGGCTGGGGGCCCTCCTCGTGGTCGTGCTCGTCCGCGTGCTCGGGCTTGGACTGCTTGCAGGCCGCGAGCGCGAGGACCAGGGAGGCGATGATGAACGCGAGGCGCTTCATGGCAGGACTCCCATCTCGACGGCGAGCTGCACCCGGGCGAGCGCCGCCTGCAGGTGGCTGTCGAGCAGCGCCACGCGCGTCTCGAGCGTTTCACGGCGCACGAGCAGCAACCCCGCGAGGTCCATCTCCCCGGCCTCGTAGGACCTCTTCGCCAGGGACTCGTTCTCATCGAGCAGCGGCAGCGCCTCGGTCTCCAGCACGGCCAGGGCCTGCTGCCGCGAGGCATCGCGCACGCGCGCGGCCTCCACCTGCGCGTCCCGCGCGCGGCGAGCGGACTCCAGCGCGGTGCGGAGCCTGCGCACGCGCGCATCCCCCGTCACCTTCGCCTCCTGCCCTCGGGAGAACACGGGAAGGGGCACGCTGAGCGTCCCGACGAGCGCCGTCTCGTCGACCTCCTTCTCGTAGCGCACGCCCACGCTGACATCGGGCCAGCCCTCGGCGCGGCCGAGCTTCAGGTCGGCCTCCGCCTGCGCGAGCTCCGACTCGATGGCCACCAGGTCCGGCCGCTCCTTCGTCCCGGAGGCCGCCGCCACGGGCAGCGAGGTCAGCTCCCGCAGCACGCCGCGCACCGCGAGCGCTTCCCGCGGCGGCAGGCCCAACAGGGCGCGCAGCTCGTCGAGCAGGGCCTGCTCTTCGCCTCGCGCCGTCACCACCGCGGCGCGGGCGCGGGCCAGCGCCACCTTCGCCACGTTGACGTCGACGACGGGCACGTCCCCCGCGTCGAAGCGCTTGCCGGTGGAGTCGGACAGGCTCCTCGCGGCCTCCTCCGTCTGGTGCATCAGCCGCGACAGCTCCCGGGCATACAGCGCGCGCAGGAAGGCCGCGCCCACCTCACCGAGCACGCGCCGCTCGGCGTCCTGCTGCTCGGCGTCCTGTCGCTGGAGCCCCGCGCGCGCGGCGTCCCGGCGTGCGCCCTGCTTGCCGCCGAGCTCGATGGGTTGGGAGATGCCGAGGGACAGCTGCGTCCCCCGGAGGTCGTCGTGCGTGCGGGGCCCCAGCTCGAAGCTGACGGTGGGGTTGTCACGCAGCCACGGCGACGCGCCGGCGACGGGGCCCTGGGCCTCGGCCACGCGCCCCGCGGCGTCCAGCAACGCGGGCGCGCGCTGACGGGCGAGGGAGAGGACTTCTTGAAAGGACAGCTCGGAAGGTGAAGCGGCGCTGGCGAAGGGCCAGACGAGGGCGGCGACGAGCCCGAGGGCCGCCGGCGCGGAAGGTTTGAACACGGGAAGAGACCTCGCGAAAGGGAGGCGCGCGTCAGGCCGACGGTGCCACGGCCACGCCATGGACACACGTCACCTCGGCACGGTTCGCGCGCGGAAGACGGACCACCACCACGTCAGGCGAGGTCGGCTCTGGGGACGTGCAGGATGTCGTCGAGGTCGGCGGAGGCGGGGGCGTCCTCGTCCACCCGCACCGGGCGCGGTCGAGGTGCAATCCACAGCAGGGCGGGCGACGCGACGGGCGCGGCGCTCACCGAGCGCACGTGGCCGCAGCAGGTGCAGTCCGCGCAGTCCGGCGCGCACTGTCCGCTGGAGTCATCGTCCGGGCAGCGCTGCGTGCACACGGTGTCCGTCGCGTCGGAGAAGGCCATCCACAGGCCTCCCTCCGTCGGGGCGAACAGCAACAGGCTGAGGCACAGCCAGATGCGCGGCAGCACGAAGTCGGCTTCTAGCACGCACCCCGACAACGCGCACGCGGATGCCCCCCGCGCGTGAAGTACCTGTCGGAAGGGCAGGCGCGCCCGCTCGGGGGCGGGGCGGGGTGACGCGGTGGGACATGGCGCGTCTGTCCCCGTGCGGACGCTCGACGTGCCCCGGGAGGCGAGGCGCGGGAGGCCCGAGCCGTCACGCGGTTGAAGCCCGGCGCGGGCCGCGCGCGCGGCGCCTCGAGGCATCGCGGATGCGCCGAAGCGCCCGCGCGACGCTCCTGGCGCCGCTCGGGTGTTCGCTCCGAGCGGCGCACCCGCCGCGTCAGCTCACGCCACGCCGCGCGCGGCGACGGGGCGCTGCTGAATCAGCTCCGTGGAGAAGTAGCGCTCCATGCGGTCGGGGAACACGGTGACGACCTGCGCGCCCGGCCCCAGCCGCCGCGCCGCCTCCACCGCGGCCACGTAGTTGAGCCCCGACGACGGCCCCACCGGGAAGCCCCGGCGGATGAGCGCGCGCGCGGTGCACATGGCCTGCTCGTCCGACACGTCCAGCTCCACCCGCCCCGGCATGTCCGCGTCGCGGTACAGCTTGGACATGCCGTCCACCACGCCGGGCACGCGCGGGCTGAAGCTGCAACACTCGATGTCGCAGCCCAGGCCCGCGATGGGCCTCGCGATGAACGCCGTCACCGGACAGCCCGCCTCCGCGAACGCCTGATACAGGCCGACCACCGTGCCGCCCGTGCCCACGCCGCTCACCACGCCGTGCACCAGCCCGCCCGGAATCTGCGAGAGCACCTCCTGGCCCGTCCACACCCGGTGCGCCTCCGCGTTGTCCGGGTTCTCGAACTGGCGCGGCGCGAAGGCCTTGCGCTCGCGGGCCAGCTCCTCCGCCTTCTGGATGGCGCCACGCACGCCGCTCTCGCGGGGCACCAGCACCACGTCACCGCCGTAGGCGCGGATGGTGAGCACGCGCTCGTCGGTGACACCCTCGGGCATCACCGCCGTGAAGCGCACGCCCATCTGCGCGCTGGCCAGCGCCAGGGCGATGCTCGTCGAGCCGCTGGACGCCTCGACCACTTCGCCGCCCGGGCTCAGCTCGCCCATGCGCCAGGCCTTCTCCAGCATGTAGCGCGCGATGCGGTCCTTCGTGGACCCGCTGGGGTTGAGGAACTCCAGCTTGCACCAGATGGTGGGTCCCTCCGCGTCCAGTCGGACGGGGACGAGGGGGGTCGGAGCGATGGCCTGGAGGAAGCGGCCATCCGCGGGCAGCGGGCGACAAGGAGGACGCATGGGCCATCCCTATCGCGAAATTGTCCGCTCCGTCAGGGTCCTGGCGTGTCCGGGGGCACTCCGAGGCCCTCCGTCCGTCCGCCCGTCCTGTAAGGAAGCACCCGGGGTCGGAGATGGATGTGGCGCGCCCCCGGACTGACGGCTACGAAGGACTCCAGCTCCGTACATCATGAGTCCTCCTTCTCCGGTCATTCTGAACGTCAATGATGATGTCGCCAGCCGCTATGTGACGAGCCGCGTGCTGGGGCTCGCTGGCTACCAGGTGGTGGAGGCCGGCTCGGGCAGCCAGGCCCTGACCCTGGCGGACGAGCGCACCGACCTGGTCATCCTGGACGTCCGCCTGCCCGACATCAGCGGGCTGGAGGTCTGCCGCCGGTTGAAGTCGTCTGCCCGCACGCGCGACGCCCTGGTGCTGCACCTCTCCGCGCAGGCCGTGGGGCCCGGGGACCGGGCGCAGGGCCTGGAGCACGGCGCGGATGGCTACCTGGTGGCCCCCGTGGACCCGGAGGAGCTGGTGGCCCAGGTGCACGCGCTGCTCCGGCTGCGCCGCGCCGAGCGCAAGGTGCATGCGCTGTCCGAGGAGGTCGAGCACCAGCGCAGGCTGCTCGCCATGGCCATGGCCTCCGCGGCGGACCCGATGGCCCTCTATGACGCCACCGGCCGGCTGCTCTTCGCCAACCAGGCCGCCTACGAGGTGAGGGGCACGGCCTCCATGTTGTCGCCCGGCGTCTCCCTGGAGGAGTACGGGGCGAGGGACGCCTCCCTGGCGCCCTTCATCCGGACCATGCAGACCGCGCTCGCCACGGGGCAGGTGCAGCGGGGCTCCGTGACGCTGGCGGCGCTGCGCGGCCCCCGCCACTACGACTTCACGCTGTCGCCCGCCCTGGGCGCGGACGGCCGGGTGGCGGCGGTGATGGCCACCGCGCGCGACGTCACCGAGGAGCGCAGCGCGGAGGAGTTCCGCGAGCAGTTCATCGGCATGCTCGGCCACGATTTGCGCAACCCCCTCAACGCGCTGTCCATGTCCGCGCAGCAGCTCAAGCGCAAGGGCAACCTGGACGAGCGCCAGTCCGCCCTCACCGAGCGCATCCTCACCAGCGCCGAGCGCATGGACCGGATGATTCGTCAGCTGCTGGACTTCGCGCGCTCCCGGCTGGGCGGTGGGGTGCCGGTGGTGGCGTCCGACTGTGACGTGTTCGACGTGGCGCGGCGCACGCTCGAGGAGATGCGCGCCAGCCACCCGGGCCGGCTGCTCGTCCTGGAGGTGGTGGGGGACGGGCGGGGCTCGTGGGATCTGGACCGGCTGGAGCAGGCCTTCAGCAACCTGCTGGCGAACGCGCTCAAGTACAGCCCCGGGGACAGCCCCGTGCGGATGTGGGGCGAGGCGAACGGGCAGGGCGTGGTCTTGCGGGTGCACAACGGCGGGCCGCCCATCCCCCCGGACGAGCTGCCCCATGTCTTCGCCGCGTGGCGTCGAGGCTCCCGGGCGGTGCAGCACGAGTCGAAGGCCGCGTCGGGCCTGGGCCTGGGGCTCTACATCACCCGGCAGATCCTGCTCGCCCACGGGGGCGAGGTGACGGTGGAGTCCAGTTCCGGAAACGGGACGACCTTCACGGTGCGGCTGCCGCGCGGATGATGACCAGTTGACGGTTGGAATGCGGAATGGCTCGCCGTTGCGGGGGGCCATTGCCACCTTTCCGTCATGTCGCCCGGGAAGCTCATCTTCGCGCAGTCCGTGGAAGCCCTCTTCGTGCGGGCCCTGGGGCCCTACCTGTCGAAGCAGGGGCGCCAGCGCCTGAAGGACGTGGGCCTGGATTTGTCGGAGTCGCTGCGGCCGCACTACTCACTGGAGCAGTGGCACGCGTTCCTGCGCGTGGCGGTCCAGGACGTCTTCCCGATGCTGCCTCCCAACGAGGCGTGGCTGATGCTGGGCGCGCGCTACCTGCAGGGCTTCCGCCAGACGTCGGTGGGGCGCGCCAGCCTGTCGCTCGTCACCCGGCTGGGGCCGATGCGCACGCTGGAGCGCGTCCCCTTCAACGTGAAGGCGGGCAACAACTTCAACGAGGTCCGCGTCGAGGAGTCCACCGAGGGCGCGGCCACGCTGTGGATGAAGGACGTGGTGGCGGACAACCCGTACTTCTCCGCGGGCTTCCTCGCCGAGTCGCTGCGGGTCGCGGGCGCGGGCAACGTCGTGGTGGAGCCCATCGCCTTCGACGGCACCGCCGCCACCTACCGCATCACCTGGGGCCGCGCGGCCGCCGCGCCCGTGGGCGAACTGGTTCCCGCTCCGGGCGTCTAGTCGAAGCGCCTCCCGCTCGACGCCGTGCATCCTGGCGACGGTGTCGCGGGCCTGGGTGTCCTTGAATGGCCTGGCCTCTCTGCTGCCCGCGAGCGCGCTGGCTCTGCGGGCCGGAATCGCGCGCGCCTACCACCCGGGAGGGAGTGACTTCCCTGGGCTCACGCGCAATCCTTGGCTCCATCAGTGGGGGGCCAGGATGCGTGATGAAACGATAGGTCAGCGTCATTCAGGGCACTTGTGCTGCCGTGGCCATCTGGATGCTACTCGGGGGGTGATGCCTCCGCCCGGGGCCGATGCCTATCTGATGGGTAGCATCATGCAAAACAAGATTTGCCCTGAATCGGCTTGCGTCAAGTGAGACAGGGTCGTGCCGGATGACGCGCACGGGGGGAAGCACATGGTGAAGTTGAATGCTCGACTGCGGCGGTGGGTGATGATTCTGGGAGCCGCGGTCACGCTGGGGGCGGGGACGGCGTACGCGCAAATCATCCGGGAGGGCGCTTGCTGTGTTCCCTGTTCGTGCAATCCGGATGGAAGCACCGGCAAGTGCTGTGCGCCCTGCTAAGGACATGCATTCCACGTGAGTCCGGACATGTCCAATGCGATGCGGATGGCGATGCGCCTGGGGCGAGGCTCCCTGGTCCTGGGGGTGTTCGCGGCGGTGGCGTGGGTGTCCTGGTTCGCCACGTCGTCCGTGTTGACCTCGCGGACCTCCGCCAATGCGTGTGTCGCGCCCGTGGTGGAGGAGGTGCCGGTGGTGGAGGCCTCGCTGCTGGCGGCGAGCACCGAGGCGTTCCAGGTCTCGCGGGGCGTGGCGCCTGAGCGCATCGAGGGCATGGGGGGCTCGGGGGGGCTCGCGCACGTCTTCCAGGGGCAGCGGCTGGCCCGTCCGGGGCTGAGTCTGATGACGGGCGCGGTCCGGGAGACCCGGCGGGTGGGGCGCGCGCAGGCTCCGTCCCCTCCGCACGAGCCGGAGCCGGTGCGCGAGGAGCTGCGCGTGCGTCCGGCGATGCAGCTCGACTGCTCCTTCGACAAGGGGAGCTTCCGCTGCGGCGAGTGCGCGACGGATGGGGACTGCCCTCAGGGGCAGGGCTGTGTCATCAACTATGACAAGCGTCGGTTCGAGTGTGCCGACAGCGAGTGCGAGGACGACTCGCATTGCTTCCCCGGGGATGTCTGTCGGGTGGCGGCGGGGGAGTTACCGGGGCCGGTGGTCCGTCGGTGTCTGAAGGCGGGCGTGCGTCAGGCGGGGGAGACCTGCAGCCGGTTGCCGACGACCGCGGACGAGGCCTGCGTGGAGGGGCTGCTCTGCATCAACCACCATTGCGGACCTCCGTGTGAGCCGGGGCAGCCGGGGACCTGTCCGGAAGGGGAGACGTGTGAGCAGAGCTCGATGGGGGCCGCGTGTCTGCCGGACTGTCGCAAGTCCGGGTGCATGGAGGGGCGGGCGTGCGCGGCGCTCAATGGGGGCTCGTTCCAGTGTCTGGAGTTGGTGGTGGATGAGTGCTCGGACGAGCAGCCGTGTGGGGGCGGGAAGAACTGCGTGGTGAGGGGCGGGCGTGGCGGGCGCGCGGGTCGGTTCTGCTCCGCGGCCTGTGAGTCCTGGCGGCCGGAGAGCTGTGGCAAGCAGAGCGTGTGCGGCGTGGGTGGGCCCACGGGCAGCACGTGCTACACGCAGTGCGATCCGGACAAGGTGGATTCGTGCCCGGAGCGGTGGATCTGCTCCACGGTGACGGAGGACCTGCAGTCGTGGGGCTGCATGCCGGACTTCCTGAGCGGCGCGAGCACGACGCGGCCGCGGCGCGGCGACGAGCCTCCTCCGTTCTGAGGACTACTGCGACTGGCTGCTGTCTCCGAGCGGCGTCACCATGGGGGGCGCGTCCTGGATGGTGCCGGGCTTGATGCGCTGGATGGCGAACTCCGGCAGGGTGGCGAGCAGGTCGGCCATGGAGAGGGCGAGGGCGAACTTGCCCTGGTTCTCCTTCCACTCACCGGCGAAGTGCAGGCCCACGACGACCTTGTCGTCGCGCAGGTCGACGAGCGGCGCGCCGGCGACGCCGACGGTGGTGCTGACATCGCTGCGCAGGGCGCGGACGACCGAGGGCCGGGGCTCCTGGCTCGGGGTGAGCGACACCACGCGGCCGGGCATCAACCGGCGGATGTCGTAGAGGTCGCCCAGCAACGGGCGCAGGAAGTTCTTGGGCAGGTTGCTGCCCTCGGAGGGATAGCCGATGACGTAGACGTACTGGTCCACGTGGGACTTCACCGACTCGGGGTTCCACTCGAGGGTGACGGGCGGGTGGCGCTGCGTGTCGTGCTCGGCCAGCTCGAGCAGGGCGATGGTGCGCGGCGCGGTGGATGACGTGTCGTGGTGGGCGAAGATGACGTGGGTGACCCGGTGGGTCTGCTTCGGGCTGTTGCCATCGTCGTCGAAGGTGAACCGCCAGGTCTCTCCGGTGAGCGGCTGGGGCTCGGGGTGGTCGAGCATCAAGGGGGGGACGTGGTCTCCGACGGTCATGATGACCCGTGGCGCCACGGCGAACGCCGTCAGGTAGGTGGTCTTCCCGTCGGGCTTGGTGATGAAGAGCGAGCCGGTCGCGCGGCTGACGGGGAAGCCAGCGTCCTGGCCTGACTTCAAGAGCTGTTGCCAGCTCTCCGGGAGCACGTCCGAGACGCGGTCACCCTGCATGCGCAGCGCGGGCCGCACCTGGGCCATGACCTCGTACTTGTCGGGCGGCGCGGCGCGCGCGGCGAGGGCGACGCCTTGCTTCTCGGGCTCGGTGGGCTTGCGCCCCATCATGGCGTACTGCAAGCGGTCGTTCTGGGCCTGGATGAGGTCCTCCTGGGTCTTCTGCTCCGCGGGGAGCAGGTCCAGGAGGTCCGCGCGCAGGAGGTAGACCTCCGCGAGTTGCGTCGAGCCGGCGACCTGCCGGTCGAGGAACGCGCGCAGCTTCTTCACGCTCTCGAGGCTGTCGGGGCTCAAGCCCGTCAGGGTGGCGCTCCGCTCGCGCAGGTCGATGTACTGGCTCCAGACCTCGGCCCAGGCGCAGAACTCGGCGCGAGACACCTTGGACAGCACCTCGTCGTCGGCGGCGAGCTGCGCCCAGATGAGTCCACAGGCGACGTGGAACGAGGCCCGCTCCACGTCGGGCTGTCCGGCGATGTCCAGGACCTGTCCGTCGACCCGGTGCCCCTCGGAGCGCAGCGGGCCCCGCGTCCAGCTCGCCAGGGCGCGGACTCCGGTGGGGTGCTTCTCCACGACGCCCGTGAGCTCGTTGGGGGTGCTCACCCTTTCGCGGAGCCAGGTGAGCAGTTCCTTGATGTTGATGCCCTGGACGGTGAGCTCGACGGAGGTGAGGTCGTTGGCCGAGGAGAGCAGGGCGTCGAGATTGCCATTCCCGAACGTGGAGTCGGGCAGGGGTGTGCTGGCGCCGAAGGTGGCGGGGTTCTCGGATTCGTTCGCGCGCTCTCGCCGCTGGCGCTCCTGGTCGAGCAGGGTCTTGAACGCCCGGTGGTGGTAGGCGATCTGCCGCGCGAAGGCCTTGGCCTCCGTGGCCTTGGCCTCACCCGTCTCGAAGAAGTCGAACCGGCCGATGTACAGGCGCTTGTCGAACCAGACGCGCTGAATCTCGGAGAAGAAAACGGCACCGAGGCCCAGACACACCACCGCCAAAACCGAGGTGTAGAGGACCTTCGCCACGAAATCCGAGAACGCCATGCCTGGAACCTCTGTCGACCGCGCGGCCTGGCGGCTCAAAACCCATCCCGAGGAGCCTGAAATGCTAGCGAAGGCGAGGAATCGCTGACAAGGCAGCGCTCCGAGGGAACAGGGCCTCAGTGTCTGTCTTTCCTCGGGGCTCGGCCCGGATGAGAGTCATTGGGTTGGATGGAGACCACAGGATGTGTCGGGTCGTCCCGCGCATGGGGCCTGACACGTCGGCGCGGGCAGCCTGTCCGCCCTCCTGGCGACTACCCGGGCGGAGGGTGTGGGCGTGGGTCCTCCCACGCGGTGCGCGCGTTGACGCCCGCCTGTACCTGTGTTCAGGCTGCCACCTGGAGAGGTGTGCATGGCCCCGCAAATCAGCCTCGACTTCGCCGCCGAGTGCGCGGCCCACCCGGCCCTGGCGAGCTTCCACCCCGTGGTGCGTCGTTGGTTCGCCGAGCGACTGGGCGAGCCCACGCGTCCTCAAATCGAGGGCTGGCCCCTCATCCAGGCCGGGCACGACGTGCTCATCGCCGCGCCCACCGGCTCCGGCAAGACGCTCACCGCGTTCCTCGCCGCGCTCGACTCGCTGTTCCGGCTGGCGCTGGAGGGGAGCCTGGAGGACCGCACCCAGGTGCTCTACGTGTCGCCGCTCAAGGCCCTGGGCAACGACGTGCAGAAGAACCTCCTCCAACCCCTGGAGGAGCTGCTCTCGCGCGCCCGTGGCGAGGGCTACACCCCGCGCGAGCTGCGCGTGCAGGTGCGCAGCGGCGACACGCCCGCGTCCGAGCGCGCGCAGATGGTGCGCCGTCCTCCGCACATCCTCATCACCACGCCGGAGTCGCTCTACCTCTACCTCACCGCCGAGCGCGCCCGCGCCACGCTCAAGGGCGTGCGCACCGTCATCGTCGACGAAATCCATGCGCTCGCGCGCGACAAGCGCGGCAGCCACTTCACGCTGTCCATGGAGCGGCTCAAGGCCCTCACCGAGGTGCGCCCGCAGCTCATCGGCTTGTCCGCCACCCAGAAGCCGCTGGACGCCATCGCCGGCTTCCTCACCGGCGCGAGCCACCGCCCGTGCCGCAAGGTCGAGGTGGGCCACCTGCGCCCGTGGGACTTGACGCTCGAGATTCCGGACGCCGAGCTGTCCTCACTGGCCACCCACGAGATGTGGGGCCAGGTCTATGACCGGCTCATCGCGCTGACGGCCTCGCACCGCACGACGCTCATCTTCGTCAACACGCGCAAGATGGCCGAGCGCGTGGCGCATGATTTGGGCGAGCGGCTGGGTGAAGGGCTCGTCGCGGCCCACCACGGCAGCATGTCGCGCGAAATCCGGCTGGCCGCCGAGGAGAAGCTCAAGGACGGCCGCCTGCGGGTGATGGTGGCCACCGCGTCGCTGGAGCTCGGTATCGACGTGGGCAATGTGGACCTGGTCGTGCAGCTGGGCACCACGAAGGCCATCTCCGTGCTGCTCCAGCGCGTGGGCCGCGCGGGCCACCACAAGGCCGCCATCTCCAAGGGCATCCTGTTCGCGATGACGCGCGACGAGCTGGTGGAGTGCGCCGCGCTGCTCAACGCCGTGCGCGAGGGTGACCTGGACCGGGTCATCATGCCGGAGAAGCCGCTCGACGTGCTGGCCCAGCAGGTGGTGGCCGCGTGCGCGTGCGAGGAGTGGGACGAGCGCGCCCTCTTCAGCCTCTTCCAGCGCGCGTACCCGTACCGCGACCTCACCTGGGAGGAGTACCAGGGCGTGCTCGAGGTGCTGTCGGAGGGCATCAGCGACCGCCGCGGCCGCGCGGGCATCCACCTGCACCGCGACCGGGTGAACCAGCGCCTCAAGGGGCGCCGGGGCGTGCGCATCACCGCGCTCACCAACGGCGGCGCCATCCCGGACACCTTCACCTTCAGCGTCACCGCCCAGCCCGAGGGCAAGGTGGTGGGCACGCTGGACGAGGACTTCGCGGTGGAGTCCTCACCCGGAGACGTGTTCCTGCTGGGCAGCACCGCGTGGCGCATCCAGCGCGTGATGGGCAGCACGGTGATGGTGGAGGACGCGCGAGGCGCCGCGCCCAACGTGCCCTTCTGGCGTGGCGAGGCGCCGGGGCGCACCGACGAGCTGTCACTCCAGGTGGGGCGGCTGCGCGAGGACCTGCTCGCGCGCGAGGACGCGCAGGCCTTCCTGGAGAAGGAGCTGCGCATGTCCCCGCCCGCGGTGGACGCGCTGCTGGGCTACCTGCGGCTGGGGCGCAAGATGCTGGACGCGCTGCCCAGCCACAACCTCATCGTCGCCGAGCGCTTCTTCGACGAGGCGGGCGGCATGCAGCTCATCATCCACGCGCCCTTCGGCAGCCGCATCAACCGGGCCTGGGGCCTGGCGCTGCGCAAGCGCTTCTGCCGCTCGTTCGACTTCGAGCTCCAGGCGGCGGCGACGGAGGACGGCATCCTCCTGTCGCTGGGCGAGCAGCACTCGTTCCCGCTGTCGGACATCTTCGACTTCCTCCACCCCGAGCACGTGGAGGAGGTGCTGGTGCAGGCGGTGCTCCAGTCGCCGCTGTTCGGCACGCGCTTCCGCTGGGTGGCCACGCGGGCGCTCGCGCTCCACCGGATGATGGGCGGCAAGCGCGTGGCGCCCAACCTCCAGCGCGCGCGCAGCGAGGACCTGCTGGCCGCCGTGTTCCCCGCGCAGGTGGGCTGCCAGGACAACCACGGCGGCGCGGACGTCGAGCTGCCGAACCACCCGCTGGTGAAGCAGACGATGGACGACTGTCTGCACGAGGCCATGGACGTGGAGGGGCTGCGTGAGGTGCTCCGGCGCATGCGCGACGGCCGCATCCGCCTGGAGGCCCGCGACGTGCCGGAGCCGAGCGTCTTCGCGCACGCGATGATTCACAGCCAGCCCTACACGTTCCTGGACGACGCCCCGGCGGAGGAGCGCCGCGTGCGCAACGTGGCCCTGCGCCGCGCCATGCCAGCCGAGGACGCGGCCGCCTTCGGCGCGCTGGACGCCGCCGCCATCGCCACGGTGGTGGAGGACGCCGCGCCGCCGATGCGCGACGAGGATGAGCTGCACGACCTGCTCCTCCAGTGGGTGCTGGTGCGGGACAGGGATGTGCCCCGGGGGCTCGCCGAGCCGCTCTTCCAGCAGGGGCGCGTGTCGTGGCTGACGCTCCCCGGCGGGCGCTTCCTGGTCGCGGCCGAGCGGGGCAGCGCGGTGCGCGCGCTGTTCCCGGACGCCATGACCCAGCCGCCGCTCCCGGTGCTGGAGCACGACCGTCCGGTGGAGCGCGAGGCCGCGGTGCTCCAGGTGGTGCGCGGGCGCATGGAGAACGTGGGCCCCGTCACGGTGGCGGAGCTGTCGCGCCTGTGTGAGCTGAGCGAGGACGAGGTCAACGCGGCCATGCATCAGCTGGAGATGCAGGGCACCGTGCTGCGAGGCCGCTTCCGTCCGCTGGAGCAGCCGCTGGCGCCGGGCGAGGCGCCGCCGCTGGAGTGGTGCGACCGGCGCCTGCTCCAGCGCATCCACCGGATGACGGTGGGCCGGCTGCGCCGCGAAATCGAGCCGCTGAGCGCGCGCGACTTCATGCGCTTCCTCTTCCGGTGGCATCACCTGGAGGACGTGGACTCGCTGCGCGGCTCCACGGGCCTGCTCAAGGCGGTGCGCCTGCTCCAGGGCTACGAGGCGCCGGCCTCCGCGTGGGAGCGCTTCCTGTTGCCCGCGCGCATGCGCGGCTACACGCCCGACCTGCTGGAGCGCGCGTGCTACGGCGGCGAGGTGGCGTGGGGCCGGCTGACGATGAAGGAGCCCAAGCCCGTGGCGGGGCCTCGTCGCGGCGCGCCCGTGACGCCGGAGCCGGAGCCCGCCCCCACGCGCTCCAGGGCCTCGCCCACGCGCAACGCGCCGCTCACCTTCGCCCTGCGCGAGGACTTGGAGTGGATGCTCGTCGCGGCCCGGCCCCACGCGGTGCTCGCGGACGGGGACGTGTGGACGCCTCCGGACCTCAGCGTCGCCGCGAAGGACGTGGTGTCGGTGCTGGAGCGCCGGGGCGCGTGCTTCTTCCAGGACCTGGTGTCGCGCGCGCGCCGGCTGCCGGCGGAAATCGAGGACGCGCTGTGGGAGCTGGTGGCGCGCGGCCTGGTGACGGCGGACGCGGTGCAGAACCTGCGCGTGCTCCAGAGCCCCGCGCACCGCAAGCGCCAGAAGCTGCTCCAGCGCGGAGGCCCGGGACGCTGGAGCCTCCTGGCGCCCGCGGAGCCGAAGACGTCGGACGAGGTGATGGACTCGCTGGCGCGCCTGTTCCTCCAGCGCTACGGCATCGTCTGGAGGGATTTGGTGATGCGCGAGGCGCTGGCGCCCACGTGGCGCGAGCTGCTCTTCGTGTACCGGCGCATGGAGGCGCGGGGCGAGGTGCGGGGCGGCCGCTTCGTGGCGGGCTTCGTCGGTGAACAGTTCGCGCTGCCGGAGGCGGTGGACACGGCGCGCGCGGTGCGCCGTCAGCCTCCGTCCGGCGTGCGAATCCAGATTTCGGGAGTGGACCCCCTGAACCTGACGGGTGTGGTGACGCCGGGGCCTCGCGTGCCCGCGCTGCCGGGGAACGTCGTGACGTACATCGACGGTGTCCCCGGAGATGTGAACGCCCTGGCGGATGAGGCCGATGCGAACGTTCGGGAGGACACGGACGACGACGAGGTGGCGCAGGCGAGCTGAGAAAGCACGTCCGCGCGGAGGCGCGATGTTAGGGTGCCCCCTTCTGTCCGCGGTGAGGGGGCATCCTGAATGCGTCGTGCATGGCTCGTGGGGTTGTGGCTGCTGCTGTCCGTCAGTGGGTGTGACGAGAGCAAGGGGGGCGGAGGTGCCGACGGTGGCACGGACCCCAACAAGGGCACCGTCACGGGGACGTTGACGCCCTTTCGCAGCAACGAGCAGTCCACGGAGGGCGGCGTCTCGCGCGAGCTGAAGCTGCCCTTCGGCAGGTCGGTGGCGAACCGGCTGGCGGAGCAGATTCGCGAAGCCCGGGCGCAGTCCTCGCGCCGCGCCGCGCTGGAGCAGACGGACCCTGAGCTGCCCATCATCCCCGCGCCGCTGGGGCCGCCGCCGCTCTCGCGCGTCCCGGATGAGGACCCGACCATCCCCGGTGACGTCGTCGTGCGCTTCGAGGAGTCCTCCGTCTCCCCCGAGCGCGTGCTCGCCGCCGCGAAGGTCCCCGGCTATCGCGCCGTGCACAAGGGGCACGCCAGCGAGCACCTGCACCTGGTGGGCTTCGAGGCCGAGGATGGCCACGGGGTGACGGCGGACGAGACGCGGGAGCTGGTGTCGCGGCTCGCCGCGCTGCCCGGGGTGCGCTTCACGGACCGCAACCTGCGGATGCACAAGCTCGCGGTGCCGAACGACAAGGGCTACAGCCTCCAGTGGCACTACGCCGCGCTCAACCTGCCGGCGGCGTGGGACGTGGAGTCGGACGCCACGGGCGTGGTGGTGGCGGTCATCGACACCGGCATCGTCGCGCACCCCGACCTCGACGGCCACGTGGTGCCTGGCTACGACATGATTTCGGACCCGGCCAACGCGGGGGATGGCAACGGGCGTGACGCCAACCCCCAGGACGAGGGCGGCGACATGCCGTCCGGGGGCTCGTCGTGGCACGGCTCGCATGTGGCGGGCACGGTGGCCGCGATGACGAACAACGGCTTCGGCGTGGCGGGTGTGGCCTGGAACGCGCGCATCCTCCCGGTGCGCGTGCTGGGCCGGCAGGGAGGCAGCAGCTTCGACATCGCGGCGGCCATCACCTGGGCCACGGGGGGCGCGGTGCCCGGCATCTCCCAGTCGCCCGCGGTGGCCGCGAAGGTGGTGAACATGAGCCTGGGTGGCACCGCGCCACCGCAGCGGCTCTACCAGGACGCCATCGACGCCGCCGTCGCGCGGGGCGCCACCATCGTCGTGGCCGCGGGCAACGAGAACATGGCCGCCGCCGACAGCACGCCCTGCAACCAGCAGCAGGTCATCTGTGTGGGCGCCACCGGCCTGTCCGGCCGTCGCAGCAGCTACTCCAACTACGGCTCGGGCGTGGACGTGGTGGCCGCGGGCGGCGAGATGGTCGAGGACCTCAACGGCGACGGCTACGCGGACGGCGTGCTCTCCACCGTGCTGGATGACAACCGTCAGCCCGCGTACTCCTTCTCGCAGGGCACCAGCATGGCGTCGCCGCACGTGGCGGGCATCGTGGCGCTGCTGCACGCGCACTCGGGCGGGACGCTCTCGCCCGGACAGGCGGAGAGCATCCTGAAGAGCACCGCCACGCCCGTCGCCGGCTCGCAGTGTCCGGGAGGTTGCGGCGCGGGCCTGGTCAACGCGCAGGCGGCGCTCCGACAGGTCGCCAACACGGACCCGGGCACCGTGCCTCCGAAGCTGAGCGTGTCCACCTCCACGCTGTTCTTCCAGGGGACGGAGACGCAGCACCTCACCCTGAGCAACATCGGCGGGCGTCAGGGCGGCGAGCTGGTGGTGACGGCCTCCGTGGACGGCGCGGCCCGCGCGACGGTGTCGTTCCCCGGAGGCACCACGAAGACGGTGCCGGCGTTCGGCTCGACGTCGTTCGACGTGGCGGTGAACACGGCGGGGCTGGCGGATGGGGACTACCTGGCCACGCTGAACCTGGTGGGCTCGGGCGGGGCGGGCTCGGCCACGGTGGCGCTGAAAATCGCGGTGGGCGCCGCCGCGGGCCGCGACGCCATCATCGCGTTCCTCTGGCAGGACGACCTGACCGGCGAGTGGGAGACGGACCGCGACTCGCTCACCGGCGTCTCGGCCGCGCGGGGCTACGCGTACTCCATCTCGCTGGTGCCCCGGACGTACTACACGCTGGCGACCATCGACGAGGACGACGACGGCAACCTCTTCGAGGACGGGGAGCTCACCGGCTTCTGGCGCAACGTCGACTCGTTGGAGGCCATCGACGTGACGGCCCGCTCGACGACGCGCAACATCGACTTCGCGCTGCTCCCGCTGGCGCCCATCGACGATGACCCGTCGCTCCAGGTGGGCGCGCCGTGCTCGCTCGACTCGGAGTGCGGCGAGGGCCTCTGCAACACGAACTTCCCCGGCGGCTACTGCACGCTCCAGTGCAACTCGACGGCGTGCCCCGCGGGCTCGAAGTGCTACGTCGTGAACTCGGTGACGGGCCTGAAGAGCTGCCTGGACAGCTGCTCGCGGGAGATTGGCACGGGGCAGGGTGACTGCCGCTCGCAGTACCGCTGCTACAGCGACGGCACCGGCATCGGCGCGTGTCAGCCGAGCTGCCTCGGGACGGGGCTCAGCTGCGCGGCTCCGGCGACCTGTCGCTCCGACGGCTTCTGCCGCTGAGGGCATGAGACGGCGGCGGAAGGGGCCTCAGCTCTTCGCCGCCGCGCGCTCCAGCAGCACCGCGCGGCTGTCCACGTTGAGGACCTGCGTGCCGCTCGGCAGCGTGGCGAGCGGCTCGTCCCAGTGGGCGTGGCCACAGATGACCAGCGAGCCCGGGGCCCTCTCCACGGCCTCGCGGATGACGGGGCTGCCGCGCAGTCGCGTGCCCTCGACGTCCGGCCCCTGATGCAGCACCAGGACGTCCGGCCCGGTGCGCAGCACGTCGACGAGATGGCCCAGGAACTGGGACTCCTCGCGGCGGCCCGGCTTGCCCGGGTGTCCGATGATGCCGCCCACGCCGCCCACCTTCAGCCCGTCGAGCTCCACCACCTCCCCGTCGAGCAGGCTGACGCCGGGGCGCTGCTGGAAGCGCGTCTGCTCCCGCGCGCCGCCGAAGGTGTCGTGGTTGCCGGCCACGCCCACCACCCAGCGGAAGTGGGACGCGAAGGCGAGCCACACCGAGCGCACGTCGCCGGAGGCTCCGCGCACGTTCGCGCCCGGCTCGGAGAAGAGGTCACCGGCCAGCACCACGCCGATGGCGCTCGGATGCGGCAGCTCGCCCAGCTCCCCCAGGAGCGCCAGCTCGTCGGCGAGCACCTCGCCGAGCAGCGCCACCGCGCCGTCGTGCAGCGCATGGGGCGCGACGCCCTGGAGGTCGGAGAGCACGAGCAGCGCCGAGACGTCCTCGGGCAGCACGTCCACGGTGCCCCGCAGCAGCGGGAAGAACACCGTCTCGGAGCCTCCCCGGGGCGCGGCGGATTGATAAGGCCAGCTTTGACACGGCGTCGGCTGAAGCGTCTGGATTCGCATGGCGCCCAGGTCGCCCGTCCCCACGTGTTCCTGACAGGCGCCCCCGGCCGCTGCCCGGGCGGGCGGGCCCACGCCGTGGATTTCGTCGTTCCTTCGGCGCGTCCGTGACGGCATCTTCCCCGCAGTGTCCCTGCCGCAGCGACTGAAGACGGAGACCCGCCCCCATCACGAGCGCGCCGAGTCCGCGGTGCGCCTCCTGGAGCCGGGGCTGACGCTCGATGGCTACCGCCGTCACCTGGAGGCGCTGTACGGCTTCCACCAGCCGGTGGAGGCGCGCCTTCACGAGGTGCTCGCGGAAGAGCTGCCCGCGCTGCACCTGCGCGAGCGCCTGAAGCTGCCGTGGCTGGAGGCGGACCTGCGCGCGCTCGGCCATGACGCGGCGTCGCTCGCGCGGCTGCCCCGCTGTCCCGAGCCGCCGCCGCTCCGCTCGCTGCCCGAGGCGCTCGGGGGCTGCTACGTGCTGGAGGGGGCCACGCTCGGCGGCCAGCTCATCCTGCGTCACCTGCGCCGCCACTTCGAGGGGACCCAGGCGGGCGACTTCGTCTTCTTCCGCGCCTACGGCGACGACGTGGGCCCGAAGTGGCGCGGCTTCGCGGAGGTGCTCGCGCGCGCGGCCGACAACACGTCGGAGCTGGACTTCGGGGACCGCGTGGTGAGGGGCGCCCAGGACACCTTCGACGCCTTCGAGCGCTGGCTCCGGCGTGCCCTGGGCTGACCGTGCCTCAGGGCATGGACGGCACGCTGCCGCGCAGCATGAAGAACACCACCACGCCCGTCACCGACACGTACACCCAGATGGGCGCCAGCCACCGCGTCACCTTGCGGTGCCGCGTGAAGTCCTTGCGCCACACGAAGTAGAAGGCCGCGAGCGCCATCGGCACCACGCCCATGGACAGGAGCACGTGGCTGGCCAGGATGCACAGGTACAGCCCGCGGAAGTCGCCCACGTAGCGCGTGTCGCCGTGCACGTAGTGGTACGCGAGGTAGCACACCAGGAACAGCGCGGACGCCGCGAAGGCCGACACCATGAGGTACTGGTGCACCCGCCGCGCGCCCTGCTTGATGGCCACCCACCCGGCGATGAGCAGCGCCGCCGCCGTCGCGTTGAGGCTCGCGTTGACCGCTGGCAGGAAGCGCAGATCCACGCCCTCCACCGTGGCCCCGCGTCGGCCCATCAGAATCCAGCCGATGAACGCCAGGGCCGCCACGGACACGACACCGGTGAAGACATAGAAGGCCCGGTCACTCACCCGGGGCGGAAGCGGAGCGGAGCTGACGTTCGACATGCGCCCTATGTCTCGCGCCCCGTCGAGAGATTCAACCGGCACCCGCGTCTGTCACAGGTTTGTGCCACCTTGTGGGATGAAGGAATCTGCTAGGTCGACTGGATCTCTTATCTGTAATTCTTGCATACTAGGAGACAGTCGCCCCCGACTCCCCCTCCACGGAGGTTCCCCGTGCTCCGCGAGCGTTGCCTTGCCATCCTGGCCGGCGCCGCCTTGTTCCTGGCCCTGCCAGCCTCCGCCGATGAGGCCGCTGTCTGCGCGCCCGTCGCGAAGGTGCGCCCCGAAAGACACCTGCGGCAACTGACGCTCGACCTGCTTGGCCGCCCTCCCACCTGGGACGAATACAAGGCCGTGCAGGAGAAGGGCGCCGTCACGCAGGAGGACATCCGGAAGATGATGGACAGCGAGGGCTTCTACACTCGCATCCGCAACTTCCACCGCGCGTTGATCCGCTCGAACATCAGCGGCAGCGTCAACAACAACGGCAACTCGCGCCTGGGCGGCAACGGCACCACCACCGCCTTCGGCTTCGCGAACAACCCGTCCACGGCGCTGCGCGGTGTGAACGGGCAGTCGTGCAACTCCGACATCGAGCAGAGCGCGTGTCTGACCCAGACGCAGGACCCGCACGCCGCCCCGCTGACGGCCGCGACGCGCACCTCCTGCAATGACGCCATGGGCGTGCCCATGCCGGTCAGCTTCGACTACGACACCAACTTCTACCGCTGCACGGACCTGGCGGCCGCGACCACCAACGCGGTGACGGACTGCTCGCAGCTGACGGCCTTGCCCTCCAGCAACACCTGGGCGAAGTACCGCTACTTCTGTGACAACCGCGGCTCCGGCACGGGCATCAAGCCGTTCCTCTGCCTGCCGGACCCGGCCAAGAACACCACCTCCGCGCTGACGGTGGAGACGAAGGACGCCAACGGCTACGTCATCTCCTTCGACCACCCGAACCCCGACTCCAAGCCCAGCCTGACGACGCTCAAGCGCTGCACGCTGGACCTGAACCTCAACAACAACATCAAGGGCGCGTACGCCCCGGTGCGTGGCTGCATCCAGCGCGAGGGCTTCGTGAACCGGCCCGCCGGCTACTGGGCCCCGGAGGGCGCGCCCGCGACGGTGAAGGTGTGCGCAATCGAGGCGCAGGAGCGCGTGGAGAACCCCTGGACGCGCGAGTCCTGCGAGGCGGCCCGCTTCGCCAATGACCGCAGCTGCGGGTGCGGCGTGGGCATGCGCCGCTGCGAGGTGCCGGCCATCGGCAACACGACGGACCCCCTGTACGTGCGCAACGTCTACGACTCGCGCGTGGCCGCCTTCAACGAGGAGCCGCTGCGCATCGCCGACTCGGTCATCCGCAACGACGAGCCCTACTACAACATCCTCACCACCCGCCGCTCGTTCGTGAACGGCCCCATGTCGGAGCTGTACCGCCAGCGCCAGGGCGTGGGTGTGTTCAACGTCACCGCGCCCGCGCCGCTGGAGGCCATCCCCGCCGTCGCCTACACGGACTCGGCCACGTGGCAGCCCTACACGCGCGATGCGTCGCACTCCGGCATCCTGACGACGCCCGCGTTCCTGTACCGCTTCCCCACGCACCGCGCCCGCGTGTCGGAGTTCTACGAGGCCTTCCTCTGCAAGACCTTCGTGCCCGCCTCGGACGGCAACCTGCCGGCGCCCGAGGACGCGTGCAACCGCGAGAACAACCTGGCCAAGCGCTGCGGCTGCAACTACTGCCACGCCACCATCGAGCCCACCGGCGCCCACTGGGGCCGCTACGGCGAGCGCACCGCGCAGTTCCTCTCCCCGGACCAGTTCCCGCGGCTGGACCCGAAGTGCCGCGACTGCGCCATCGCCGGCGACACCAACTGCGGCGGCGAGTGCTCGCAGTACGTGATGCAGGCCTACGACGGCGATGGCGCCAGCAGCCTGGGCATGCTCAAGACGTACCTGTACCGCACCGCGGACGAGGAGCAGAACATCGAGGCGGGCCCGCGCCTGCTGGTGGAGCGGATGTTCCAGTCGGGTGAGCTGGAGCGCTGCACGGTGAAGCGCGTGTGGAACGAGTTCCTGGGCCGGCCGATGTCGGCGGAGGAGCAGCGGATGTACCTGGCGCCGCTGGCCAGCGAGTTCGCGAAGAATGGCCACCGCTTCAAGGCGCTCATCGAGCGCGTGGTGACGACCGACGCCTACCGGAGGATCGACTGATGCGCCGCTGGCTCCTGACCGCCGCGCTGCTCGCGCTGAGCGCGGGCTGCACCAAGTCCCCCGACGAGAAGTCCGGTCCCACCGAGGACGGGACGCTCGAGCCCATCGCCAACCCCCACCAGCCCGGGGACTTCGACCCGCTGCCGGACCCGGAGGCCCAGGGCGGCAGCGTGGGCCGCGCCCCGCGCCGGCTCACCGTCGCCCAGCTGGACGCCGCCATCCTGGAGGCCGTGGGCCGCCGCTGGGTGAACGGCGGAGACGGCATCGACGCGCGCGCCTCGTCGCTGGGCCGCGCCGACTACGCGCTCGTCAACAGCGAGAACACCGAGCCCAACCTGGTGTTCGCCAAGTTCCTGGAGGACGGCGCGCGCTTCGTGTGCATCGGCCAGGCGAACGACGAGCTGAAGCTGGCGGACGCCTCCAAGCGCACGCTGTCGCGCACGCTGCCCGACGTCTGGGGGGATTTGCGCAAGCTGACGGACGCCCAGGTGCGTGAGTTCCTCGTCTACAACTCCCTGCGCTTCTGGGGCGCGCCCCTGGAGGGCGAGGAGCTGGACAAGTGGGCCACGTTCTTCACCCAGGCCGCGGCCCGGGCGGAGACGGCCAAGCGGCGCTCGGACGTGCTGGCGGTGATGTGCATCGCCATGCTGACCGACACGCGGTTCATCACCTACTGAAGCGCGGAGTGACTTCGATGAAGAAGAATCGCCTCGACGAGAACCACCGTCCCGAGCGCCGCACCTTCCTCAAGGCCGCCGCCGGCTTCATGGGCTCCACCCTGCTGGGCGGACTGCCCTTCCGCTCCTTCGCCCAGGCCGCCGCGCTGGCCCCGGCGGACCGCTGCTTCGTCTTCGTGTACTTCAACGGCGGCTGGGACCAGCTGCTCGCCTTCGACCCGAAGGACCCGGAGGAGTTCACCGCGGACCGCGCCGCGGAGACGCGCATCCTCCCCGGCTACAACCTCATCAACGACTCGCGCTTCTCCTCCATCCCCCTGCGCCCGGACATCGCCGGCAAGGGCCGCTCGAACATCGACTTCGGGCCGGCGGTGGGGCGGCTGGCGGACCACTACGATTTGATGACGGTGGTGCGCGGCATCAACATGAACACGCTGGGCCACGAGGTGGGCTACCGCTACTTCCTCACCGGGAAGATGCCCATCGGCAGCGCGGCGCGCGGCTCCTCCACCGCGACGGAAATCGTGGGGCAGATGAAGCCCCGCGTGCCCATCTCCAACATCGCGTTCAACGTGGAGTCGTACAACGACCGCTACCCCGGCTACGCCAACGCGCTGCGCGTCAGCCGCAAGGACGACCTGCTGCTCACGCTCAAGCCCAGCTCGCAGCTGCTGGACAGCGAAATCGAGAAGCAGCTGGTGGACTTCCGGGGCCAGCCCATCAACTGCGAGCAGGCCGCCTACGGCGCGCGCGGCGTGGGCACCACGTACCAGAACAGCCGCGACCAGATGCAGCAGGTGATGACGCAGCAGCTGGAGTCGTCGTTCCGCTTCGAGCTGAACAACGACGACATGGCCGCGGTGCGCCAGCGCTACGGCCTGGACCAGAGCGGCCGCTACGACAACGAGGCGGGCCGCGCCGCCATGGTGGGCACCGCGCTCAAGAAGGGCATCGCCCAGTGCGTCACCATCAACCTCACCGGCGGCCTGGACACGCACTTCGGCACCCAGCTCACCCACGCGAGCAACCAGCGCCGCGGCTTCGACGCGCTGGCCAGCCTGGTGGATGACCTGCGCGCGTCCCAGCACCCCTCGGGCGGGACGTTCATGGACCACACCACCATCATGGTGTTCTCCGAGTTCTCCCGCACGCCGCTCATCAACAGCTCCGGCGGCCGCGACCACCACATCTCGAACTCGTGCATGGTCATGGGCGCCGGCGTGAAGCACAACTACGTCTTCGGCAAGAGCGGCGACATCGGCATGGCCCCGGGCACGTTCGACTTGCGCACCGGCGCCGCCAACCCCAACGGCGAGAACATCCTGCCCGAGCACGTCATCGCCACGGTGCTGGCCTCGGCGGGCCTGGACTACAGCATCACCCGTGTGGAGCCCCTCCGTCCCATCCTCGCCTGAAAGCCGCATGCGCACCCATCCCCGAGCCCCCCGGGACCTGGCCCAGGGGCGGTCCTCCGCCCCCGGCCTCCTTCGCCTCCTCCCTCTCTGCGCCGCCGTCCTCGTCGCCGCGTGCGGCGAGGACTCACTCCCGCTGGACAGGCCCCGGCCCGTCTCGTTCCGGCCCACCGAGGTCCGGGCGAAGACGGCGTTGGCGTCCGCCCCGGGCTTCGCGGACCAGTCCGGTGGCGGCATCTTCGCCAACACCAGCGGCAAGGTGGTGCGCCTGCGGCTGGACGGCTCGCTCGGCGCGCTGGAGCCCCACCCGGGCAACAGCGCCCAGCCGGGCACGGTGAACGCCGTGTTCCGGATGGGGCCGCACAGCGCGCTCGTCGAGGCGCAGAACGGCCTGTTCCTCGCCGAGTCCGGCTGGCTCATCTCCCCGCCGTGGCGTGACGCGCTGGGGCTGGGCATCAGCGCGACGACGCAGGCCGCCGACGGCGCGGTGTGGCTGGCGCATCCCACCGGCCTGTTCCAGCTGCGCGACGGCACGCTGTCCGCCCTGAAGGTGAAGGGCGAGGCGCTCACCGGCATCACCGCGCTGGCGGCGGCGCCGACGGCGGAGGGCTCGGCGGGCGTGTGGTTCCTGCGCGGCGGCAAGCTGTACGTCGCCGTGGCCACCAGCCTGGTGCACTTCGACGTGCGCGAGGAGGGGGCGCCGCTGGCGGAGGGTGAAGAGGTGCAGTCGCTCGCCGGCCTGGGGCCGGGGCTGGGCACGGCGGGTGAGCTGTGGCTGCTCACCAGCCAGGGCCTCCTGCGCCGCCCGAAGGAGGGCTGGCGTCGGGTGACGCTGCCGCAGCGGCCCGCGCAGCTGCTCGCGTCGGGGCGCTTCTTGTGGGTGAAGTCGAGCGACGCGCTGCTGCTGTACGACGCGGACGCGAACGAGTGGGGCCTGGCGCAGGGCATCGACACGCGCGAGTTCCGCTTCCTGTCCGCGGACGAGAGCGGCTGCGCGTGGGTGCAGCTGGGCGGCGAGACGGTGGCGGTGAGCAGGTCCCCCGCGCCGCGCGTGACGGGGCTGCACCAGGGCATGCAGGTGGTGGAGGACGGCCTGGTGGTGCGCGCGGTGATGCCCGCGGGCGTGGACCCGGAGGAGGTCGTCTTCCAGCTCGGCGGCGCGGAGTTCCGCGCGCAGGGCGAGGGCCCCGTGTACAGCCTGGGGGGCACCGAGGACGACGGCACGCCCAAGGCGTACTCGTTCGCGGGCCTGCCCGCCGGCCGTCTGGCCCTGGGCGTGGTGGCGCGCTTCCTGGATGGCACCGAGGCGAAGCGGCTGGTGCCCTTCGACTACCAGCCGGTGAGCACCGCGGTGCTGAGCTGGGCGACGGACATCCAGCCCATCCACGTGTCGCGCTGCGAGAAGTGCCACATCACCGGCCCCGGCCGGGCGCTCAACACGTACGAGCTGTGGAAGGAGAACGCGGCGCTGATCACCGCCGCGGTGAGAGACCAGCGCATGCCCGCCGACGGGCCGCTGGACCCGCAGCTCATCTCCCTCATCCAGCGCTGGGCCGCGTCCGGCGCGAAGCCCTAGTCGTCCCGCCTTACCCCCGAGGCACCCCCATGATTCGATTTCCTCGCGCGGCTCCCCTGCTCGCGCTCCTCGTGACGGCCTGCTCCGACGACCTGGACCCCGCACGTGAGAACGAGCCGCCTCCGGAGGTGGACCGGTGCACGGGGCTGTCGCCCGTGAGCCTCCGCGCCGAGCCCTCGCGGGTGCGCGTGGGGTCCCCCGTGGCGCTGGTGGCCACCGGCGGCAGCGGCCAGTACCGCTACACGCTGCAGGACGGAGGCTCGTCGGGTGAGCTGCGCGGCAACCGCTTCATCGCGGGGCACACGCCGGGCAGCGACACGCTGGTGGTGGAGGACGCGCGCTGTCCCGGTGACGCGCGCGCCACGGTGGACGTCATCGCCGCGTTCGACATCGCGCCCGGGCGCGCGGACGTGCGCCCGGGCGTGTCCTTCCAGGTGGCGACGCAGGGCCTGCTGGGCACGGCCACCTACAGCCTGAAGCAGAACCGCTCTGGCGCCACGCTGACGCCGGAGGGCCGCTACACCGCGGGCGCGAACGAGGGCCTGGACCTGGTCTCCGTGCGCGACTCGCAGACGGGCGACGAGGTGGAGCTGCAGTACACCGTGAGCAGGACGGCGCGGCTGGCCGGCGCGCCCGCGTACCTGGCGGTGCCCTCGGGCTCGTCCGTGCCGCTGTTCACGCGGGGCGGCAGTGACAGGGTGGTGTGGAGCAAGGTGTCCGGGCCGGGGACGCTCGCGGCCGGGCGCATCGGCTTCCTCTCGGGCGACACGGGCGCGGCGCTGCTGGAGGCCTCCGACCCGTTCACCGGTGACAAGGCGTCCGTCACGGTGGTGGTGCTGGACGAGCTGACGCGGCCGGGCCTGGCGCACGGACGGCTCACCGACGCGGCCACGATGGTGACGGCGGACTTCGACGGCGACGGCGTGCTGGACCTCGCCGTGGGCCAGCGTGAGAGTGACCTGGGCCGGCCCACCGGCGGCGCCGTCTTCATCTACAAGGGCGGCAACGGCGGGTTGGACCCGCAGCCCTTGTGGGTGCTGACGGGCGACACGGACACGGCGCAGTTCGGTGACGCGCTGGCCGCGGGTGATTTGGACGGCGACGGGCGCGCGGAGCTGGTGGTGTCCTCGCCGGGCGCGGACGTGGCGGTGAGCAACGCGGGCGCGGTGTACCTCTACACCTTCAAGGGCGGAGCCCCGGCGCCGCTGCGCCTGCAACTGGCGGGGCTGCTGCGCGACGCGGCCTTCGGCGCGGGCATGGCCGTGGCGGACATGGATGGGGACGGCAAGGTGGACCTGGTGGTGGGCTCGCCCGTCGGAGACCTGGCGCCCACCAACGCCATCCGCGCGCGTGGCACCGTGGACATCTACCTCTCCTCGGCGAGCGCCCCGGTGCCGGACCTGCCCTCGATTCGCCTGGGGGGCTCGGACCTGACGAGGGACGGAGCGCCCATGGCGCGCACGGGCTCGGACATGGGCCGCGCGCTGGTGACGGCGGACTTCAACAAGGACGGGCGGCTGGACCTCGCCGCGCTGAGCAAGGTGTCTCGCTACAACGCGGAGGGCGCGGTCTCCGGCACGCAGGTGGCCATCTCCGTCTTCTTCGCGCGCTCGGAGGGCATCCGCTTCCGGGCGACCCCGGACGTGTACGTGCTGCCCGCCAACCTCGCGGACTCGAACGAGGGCACGTGGCGGCTGGGCGCCATCCCCGGTGATGACACGCGCCCGCCGTTGCTGATGGCGGTGGCGGACCGCGCGGACTCGCCGGACCTGAGCGCCAGCGGCGGCAACCGCGCGGCCAGCGACGCGGGTGGCGCGCTGCTGTTCGACCTGAGCACCCACGCGCCCACCGGAGACCCCGCGGCCACGCCGCCGCAGGTGAAGCGCGAGGAGGCCTTCGCGCGCATCTACGGCGAGTCGGGCGGCATCGTCGCGGGACGCAGCTTCGCGGTGCTCGACGTGGACGGCGTGCCGGGGCCGGAGCTGCTCCTGGGCGCCCCCTACGCACAGCCCGGCACGGGCGCCACCGCGCTGCGCTTCGGTGGCAAGGTGCTGGCGTACCCGCTGGCCACGCTGACGAAGGGCGCGGTCATCAACAAGCCGCTGCTGTCGCTCAACGGCACGGCCCGGTCCGACACGCTGGGCGCGGGCCTGGCGGTGTGGAAGCTGCCGGAGGGGGACTCGCTGGCGGCCTTCGCAGGACGCGCGTCGTCGGAGGCGGGCGCGTACACCGGCCGCGTGGAGCTGTTCCGCCGGGGTGGCGCGTCGCTGACGGAGTGGGCGCGCACGCATTCCTATGTCCCCGCGCGGCCCAGCGTGGAGCGCGTGGGCGAGCAGGTGGCGGTGACGACGGGCGCCTCGGGCGCGCTGGCGCTCCTGGGCGCGCCGGGGTGGTCCGGCGCGGGCGCCAATGGAGATGGTGACGCGCTCTCCATCGGCCGCGCGTACGTGCGTCCGGTGGCGCGTACGGGGGATGCGACGGTGGCCGCGGAGGGCGCGCCGTCCCCGCATACGGCGGGCCGCTCGGTGGGCGCGGACGTGGCCTTCACCGACTTCAACAAGGATGGCCGCCCGGACCTGGTGGTGGGCGCCACGGGCCTCATCGTCCCGGCGAGCACCAGCGCGGAGCACGCGGCGCAGTACCACACGACGCGCGCCGAGTGCCTCACCACGGGCAGCCAGTCCGTGGGCGGCGTGCTGGTGTCGCTCGGGCAGGCGGACGGCAGCTACAAGCCCGCGTACCGCATGTGGGCGCCGCTGCAGATTGCCGGCTGCACGCCGGAGACGGACGCGAAGTGCAAGCGCTCGGCGCTGGGGCGTGGGCTGGTGGGCGGCTTCGACTTCAACAACGACGGGTTCCAGGACGTGGGCGTGCTGCGCGACCGCGGCATGGAGGTGTTCCTGGGCCGCGCGCCCGACGACACCGGGCTGAGCAAGCTCACCATGGTCTGCGACCCCGTCTACACCTGGCCCTCCATGGCGCTGCAGACCAGCGCGCTCACGTCGCTGGGCGACATCGACGGCGACACGTGTGACGACCTGGCGTGGCGCTACGCGGAGGGCACCCGCTCGGGCGTGGCCATCCTCCTGGGCTACGGCGCGAAGTGCTCGCGCACCACGGCCACGGTGTGGCGCATCGCCGCGGACAGCGAGGTGCAGCTCAACAACCAGGGCCTGGGGCTCGCCATCGCTCGCGCGGGCAAGGTCCTGGGCAACGCGGGCGGTGGTGGAGACGCGCGCGACTTCCTGGCCATCAGCGCCACGTCCGTGCCCTTCAACGGCACCACCCAGCCGGTGGTGCTGCTCGTCGACATCGCCACGCTCCGGGCGGAGATGGCCAAGCCCGAGCACGTGGCCTCGGGCGTGGTGGGCCTCTTCGGTGACGGGCTCAGCCCCATCGTCCTGGTGCACAAGTCGCGCGCGGTGGGCTTCGGCACGTCGCTGGCGGGCAACGTGGACCTGTCGGGCGACAAGGTGCCGGACCTCGTCGTGGGCGCGCCGGGCGCCTCCGAGGCCTCGGATGGCGGCGGCGCCGTGTTCATCTACGCGGGCGGCCCCGGCATGCAGGGCGCGCTGTCGCCCTTCCTCCTCGTCGCCGGGGATGGCTCCGAGCGAAGCCAGATTGGTCAGGATGTCGCGCTGACGCCGGGTAACCAGACTACGCCGCCCACGCTGGTCATCGGCGCGCCGCGCAGCTTCCGGACGGGCACGCAGAACGGGACGGCGTTCTCGCTGCCGCTGCGCTTCTAGCGGCGGGCCAGTGGGAAGCGGAGGCCGTCGGTCCTATCCTGGGCCCGGCCTCTTCGCGGGAGTCGCATGGCAAGGGATTGGGAGCAGGAGTGGAGCCACGGCGCGCAGCGTGCGTGGTTGGAAGCGCCGGACATCCTGTGGGCGCGCTTCCGGGGCGCCATCACCGAGGACACGTCGCGCTGGTCCTGTGGCCTGTACCAGTCGCTGTCCGCCGAGGGGCGCTTCTACCTGGCGGCGGACATCGCCGACTCGCAGCTGAGCCCGGAGTCGCGCCGCTACCTGGTGGAGCACGCGAAGGCGGACTGGTTCCTGGGCATCGTCTACGTGGGCGCGGCGCTGGAGCAGAAGGCCACCACCAAGAGCCTGATGGTGGGCTCCATGCTCACCGGTGGACGTCCGCTGGACGTGCGCTACGTGGACACGCTCGACGAGGCGCGCGCGTGGATTCAGGAGCACCGCGCGCTGAACGCGCCGCGGTGAGCGAGTGCCCTCAGCCCCGGGCCTGTTCGTCGGGCCGGGGCGGGGACTGCTGGGGCAGCGCGTTGGCCAGGGCCGCGCTCCCGAGGATGAGCGAGCCGCCCACGACGAGCGACAGCGTGAGCGGCTCGCCGAGGAACGCGACGCCCAGCACCACCGCCACCAGCGTGTCGAGCAGCGCCATGATGCCCAGCGCGGTGAGGGAGATGCGCGGCAGGAGCCAGTAGAGGCACAGGTAGGTGAACGCGGTGCCGAAGATGGCCAGGTAGAGCACCGCTCCCACGGCGCGCGGCGTCCACGTCACGGCAGCGTTCGACTCCAGCAGGAACGAGAGCGCGAGCAGGGGCGCGGCGCTGCTGAGCGCCTGTCCGAAGACGAGCACGCGCGGAGGCACGTGCGCCATGTGGCGACGGACGAGCACGTTGGCCACGGCGATGAGGACCACGGACAAGAGCGTCATCCCCACGCCCAGCAGCATCTTGCCGGACAGCGCCATCCCCTGGATGTCGGAGGACTGGAGCAGCACCACGCCCGCCACGCCCAGGCCCGCGGCCAGGAGCTTGCCGGGGGTGAGGGGTTGGTCCGGCAGGAGGAGGCGGCCGACGAACAGCAGCCACACCGGGAAGGTGGAGAACAGGAGCGCGGCCCAGCTGGATGGAATCCACTGCTGCGCGAAGAAGAGCAGGGTGAAGGGCGCCGCGAGCTGGAGCAGGCCCAGCGCGGCGATGCGTCCGCCGGTGCGCAGGTCCACCTGTCCCGCGGCGCGGGCGAAGGGCAGCAGGACGAGCCCCGCCACCAGCATGCGCGTGCCGAGGAAGCGCAGGGGCGGCAGGTCCTCCAGGCCCACCTTCACCACGGACCAGGTGGAGCCCCAGAGCAGGAAGCAGGTGCAGTAGGCGAGGGCGACCTTCAGACGGCTCGCGGGCTTCACGGGGCCGGAGGCGACAGCGGAGTCCATGGTGGCGTCGCCCCATAACACCGGCCCCGACGTCATGCACGGTGTGTCGCGAAGGGGAGCGGCGAGCGGCCGGGCGTGTCAGTCCGGCAGCCGCTGCGGATGCTTCAACGCGGGGGCGAACAGGTCCCCCACCTGGTCCAGGCGCTTCTTGAGCGTGCGGAGGTTGAAGCGCGCGGGGTCGAGGCGTCGGGTGACCTCGCTCCACTTCAGGGGCGCGGAGAAGGGGGCGCCCTCCTTGGCCCGGAGGGAGTAGGGCGCGACGACCGTCTTGCCGCGCGCGTTCTGTCCCGCGTCCAGGTACAGCCGGCCCTTGCGCGCGCGGATGCCACGCACCGTGGTGGCCAGCTCACCCAGTCGCGCCTCCAGCGCATGGGCCAGCGCGTCCGCGTGGGCCTGGACCTTCGCGTACGTGTGTCCGGGGGCCAGGGGAATCATGACGTGCAGGCCGCGCTTGCCGGAGGTCTTGGGATAGCTGTCGAGGCCCTGCTCCTCGAGCAGTCCGCGCAGCGCGAGCGCCACCGTCACCACGTCGGACCAGCCGCCCTTGCCCGGGTCCAGGTCCATGGCCAGGAAGTCGGGCTGCGAGAGCCTGGGCGCGCGGCTCAGCCACATGTGGAGCGTGAGCGCGGATTGGTTGGCGAGCCACAGCAGGGGCTCCTCGCCGTTCACGTTCACGTGGCGCAGCGTCTTGTCCAGGTGTCGCACGCGCTGGGTGGGCACCCACTCGGGGATGCCCGACAGCTCGTGTCGGAAGAAGCCCGGCGCCTGGATTCCCGCGGGCCACTGCTGCACGGAGATGGGGCGGTCCTCGAGGACGGGGACCATCAAGGGCGCGACCTCTCGGTAGTACTCGAAGACATCCGCCTTCGTCAGGCCGGCCTCCGGGAAGAGCACGCGGTCCCCGTGCGTCAGCGTGGCGTGCCCGTCGCGCGATGTGGGCGGGGAGGTGCGCGCGGCCTGGGCGCGCGGTGCGCTGAGCGAGCCCGTCGAGTGACGTTGTCGTGAGCCGCCAGCGGAGGCCGTGCGCCGCGAAGCGCCACGCACGGGCGCGGCGGCGCGACGCTGTCTTGTGCCAGCCGCCGTGGAGGTCTCATCCGAGGTCTTCCGTGCCCCTCGCGAGGCAGGCGCGGGACGCTCACGGACCACCTCCGTCGGAGCCTTGTCGATGCGCAGCCCCTGGTACACGGGTTGGCGCAGCCGGCCGTCCTCGGTCCACTCGCTGAAGTTCACCTGCGCCACGTGCCGGGGCTTCACCCACACCGCGCCCTTGCGCGGCTTCGCGTCCACGGCCGCGGGCTTGCGCACCACGTCCTCGTCGAGCAGCCGCCGCAGCTCGCGCCGGTCCTTCGACGTGAAGCCCGTGCCGACCTTGCCCACGTCGTGGAAGCCGTCCTCGCGATGCACCCCGACGAGCAGCGCGCCGAGCTCCGTCCTGGAGCGCTCGTTCTGGATGGGCAGGTACCCGAGGATGACCACCTCCTGTCCCGCCACCACCTTGAGCTTGAGCCAGTCGCCCGAGCGCGTGTCCACGTACGTGGAGCCTCGCCGCTTCGCGATGAGCCCCTCCCAGTCCTTCCTGCGCGCCTGGTCCAGCGCGCGCTTCATCGGAAGCTCGATGCGCTCCGAGAGCTGAAGCGGGAGCCGCGCGTGCTTCATCACCCGCTCCAGCCGCGCCCGTCGCTCCTCCAACGGCAGGCCGCGCAGGTCCTCACCGTCGAGCCACGGGATGTCGAACACCACGAAGCGCTGCTCCACGCCCTCCAAGCCCTGCTGGAGCAGTTGGAAGCGCGAGCGGCCCTTCGCATCCAGCGCGACGATTTCGCCGTCCAGCACCACGTCCTTCACGCGCAGCCCGCGCAGGGCCTCGGCGAGCGCGGGGAAGCGCTTCGACAGGTCATTGCCCCGCCTGCTCCGCAGCGCGAGCTTGCCGCCCACGAGCGCCGCCAGCGCGCGGAAGCCGTCGTACTTCACCTCGTAGACGTGCGTCGCGTCGGTGACCTCCTCCGGCACCGACAGTCGCGCCAGCATGGGCGCGCCCAATCGCTCCAGCAGCTTCGCCGGCGTGCGAGGTGTCGCCAGCGCACGAGGCTTGCGCTGCTTCGTGGACGTGGTCGTGACCTCCCGCGCGCGCGACGCGGGCCGCTTCCTCGCGCCCCGCTTCACCGGGCCCCGCGTCTGGACCTGTCCGCTCTTCACCGACTCGGGCCGCTCCGTGGTGATGTCGAGCGAGGGGTCCGCCGTCTCGTCGTTCGCCTTGAAGAGCAGCCACTGCGGCTTCTTCGCGCTCCCCCGGAGCCGGGTGCGGATGAGGTGCCAGCGCCCCCGCAGCTTCTCGCCCTGCAGCTCGACGTGGAGCCGCCCGTGCTCGCGCTGCGCGTGGGCCTGTCCCGGAGAGACCGTGTCGAACGTGCCCCGGTCCCAGAGCAGGGAGTCCCCACCGCCGTAGGCATCGTCGGGGATGTGTCCCTCGAAGTCGGCGTACGCGAGGGGATGGTCCTCGGTCTCCACCGCGAGCCGCTTGTCACCCGGGTCGTAGCTGGGCCCCTTGGGCACGGCCCAGCTCGCCAGCGCGCCATCGACCTGCAGGCGCAAGTCGTAGTGGAGGCTGGTGGCATCGTGCTTGTGCACCACGAAGACAGGCGCGCCGTCCGAGGAGGCCGGCGCCTCCGGAGCGGGCTCCGGGGTGCGGCGGAAGTCCCGCTTGCGGCGGTAGGTCTGGAGTCGTGTGCGTGCGCGGTTCACGACTCAACGGTCGGCATCCAGGAAGCCCATCGCAATGTCGACCGCGCCGTCCCGCGTCGAGCGCCCGCGTCACCTGCATCCGAGCGGGCGACCCGACAAGCCCCGGCCACGTCGCCTGGACAGCGGGGTCTCCATGAGCCTCCGAGGAATGCGCAGCTGTCGCCGTGCCCGCACATGCGCATCTGTACGCGGGAGGCGCTGCATGGGCATCGAGGCGGTGGGGTGGTTCAGTTCCTTCATCTTGTTGCTGACGTTGGGGACGCAGATCCACAAGCAGTGGAAGACCGGCTCCAGTGAGGGCGTCTCGCAGTGGCTCTTCCTGGGGCAGATCACCGCCTCCGTGGGCTTCACCACCTACAGCGTGCTGGTGGGCAACTGGGTCTTCGTGGTGACCAACGCGCTGATTCTGCTGAGCGCCCTGGTCGGCGAGCTCATCGTGCTCAAGCACCGCCGCGCCGAGCGTCGGGGCGCCCGCGGCGAGGGCTCGCTGCCGCTTCGCCCCGCGCATCCCCGCTCCTGAACCCACCTCCAGGCCGCCTGCCCGGTGTCGGAGCGGCCGGGCCGAGGCACCGGGGGACGGGTTGGCTCGTGGGAAGAGGCTTCTCACATTGCCTGCGGTCCCTAGGCTTGGAGGATGTCGACATGGCCGAGAAGTCCGAGGTGGCACGCCTGCGCAGCCTTGCGCAGCTCGACGCGGACGCGGTGGGCGCCTATGACGCGGCGCTCGCGCGCATCCCGGAGCCGCTGGTGCGTGAGCGGCTCGCCGAGTTCCGTGCCGACCACGTGCGCCATGTCCGGGAGCTCAACGGCTTCATCCACTACTTCGGAGGCGCGCCGCTGGACCTGAAGCCCGACTTGAAGGGCGCGGCGATGAAGGGCCTGACGGCGATGTCCAGCCTGATGGGTACCGAGGCCGCGCTGGTGGCGATGCTCGGCAACGAGGAGTACTCGAACCGCTCCTACGACGTGGCCCTGCGCTTCGACTGGAGTCCCGATGTGCGCCTGCTCATCGAGCGACACCGCGAGGACGAGCGCCGTCACATCCTGTGGATCCGCGAGGCCGTCCGGACCCGCCCCTGGGAGAAGGAGCGCGCCCCGCTGCACGAGGGCTCCGAGGTCCAGGCCTGACCCGGGGCCCGCACCTGGGGCGGACTTCCCCCGGGCGATATGCCAGACGTGTGCCGCCGTTCTAGGCTCCCGGACAAGGACTTCCGGGAGGCAGCATGGTGCGGTCCGCCGTCGTCGCGGTGCTGGCAGGTTTGTTCGTCATGGGCTGCGCGGCCCATCGCAGTGACTTGGACTACCCGGACCGGGAGGCCATCTACGACCGGCCGCTCGAGGAGATGTGGCCGGAGGTCCAGGGATTCTTCACCCGCAACCAGCTGCCCTTCCGCGAGGACAAGGGCAGCCGGGTGCTGGAGACGGAGTGGCGGCAGGAGTTCGGAGGCTCGAAGATCTCCGGCTTCTTCCACCGCTACCTGGTGGTGGGCCGGCGCGAGACGCCCACGACGAGCAAGCTTCAAATCTTCCGCATCACCAAGAGCCGGAACAAGACGCTGCAGAACCCGGCCGTGCAGATCGACTGGGGGGTCAGCCGCAACCTGAACGGCGGGGCCGACTCGGAGACGCCCGGCCTGAGCTCGGAGGACTTCGAGGACCGGCTGGCGGAGCCTCGTGGGGAGAACGCCTTCTTCGCCGAGTCCGCGCAGGGCCAGCGCGACATGGTGATGGAGTGGCGGGTGTTCCGCGAGGTGGCGCCGCTCCTGTCGAAGGAAGAGAACGCGCCCAAGCAGGTGCAGGTGGCCAAGGCCCCCAACGCGAAGGAGGCGCCGTCGCAGATGGCGGTGGAGTGCGGCCTGCCCATCATCGGCCTGGGCAAGAAGGCGAAGCCCGGCACGGTGATGCTGCTGGGCGAGATGCACGGCACGCAGGAGGTGCCGCGCTTCGTGGCGCAGATGGCGTGTCAGGCGGTGGTCGCGGGGCTGCCGGTGACGGTGGGACTGGAGCTGCCGCTGGAGAACCAGGGCCGCGTGGACACGTTCCTGGATAGCCCGGGCGGCGAGGACGACTGGCTCAAGCTGATGGAGGCGCCGTTCTGGCGCAGCCCGTACCCGGATGGGCGCGGCAGCGCGGCCGTGGCGAACATGCTCGAGCACCTGCGCCAGCTGCGCTCGCAGGGCCTGGACGTGGATGTCTTCGTGTTCGACCACCCGAAGGCGAACGGGCAGCAGCGTGAGGACGCGATGGCGGCCACGGTGGCGCTCCAGGTGGAGGCGGGACCCAAGCGCTTCCACGTGGTGCTGTCGGGCAACATCCACTCGCGCACGAAGAAGGGCCTGCCGTGGAACAAGGACCACCGGCCCATGGGCTATCTCTTGAAGGAGAAGCTGGACGACGTGGTGGCGCTGGACATGGCGTACGACAGCGGCACGGCGTGGATCTGCTCGGTGGACAGCAAGGGCGTGCGAGACCGCCTGGACTGCGGCGTGCGCGACGCGAAGGGCAAGAACAACGGCGAGCGCTACTTCGTGCACACGTGGGACTCGGCGAACGCGGAGGGTTACCACGGCGTGTTCTACGTGGGCGCGGTGAATGCCTCCGCGCCGGCCATCCGCGTGGGTGACAGCGGCCCTGGCAAGGAGGGCAGCAAGAACCCCTTCACGCCCGAGGCGGGGAAGGTCGCGTCGTCGAGGTAGTGCCGGGCGATATGTCCGCCCTCCCGCTCGCGTTTCCCGCTCTGGAACGTGATGTCGGGAGGGTGGATGCGCTCGGTTCTTTACGCGGTGTTGTTGTTGTCGACGTGGGTGGGGCTGGGGTGCGCGGCCCACCGCAGTGACCTGGAGATTCCGGACCGGGAGGCCATCTACGACCGTCCACTGGACGAGATGTGGCCGGAGGTCCGGGAGTTCTTCACCCGCAACGAGCTGCCCTTCCGCGAGGACAAGGGCAGCCGGGTGCTGGAGACGGAGTGGCGGCAGGAATTCGGAGGCTCGAAGGTCGCGGGCTTCTTCCACCGCTACATGGTCGTCGGCCGGCGCGAGACGCCCACGACGAGCAAGCTTCAAATCTTCCGCATCACCAAGAGCCGGAACAAGGCGCTGCAGAACCCGGCGGTGCAGCTCGACTGGGGCGTCGGGCGTGGCGTGGGGCTCAAGGGCGGGGACGGTGACATGGGGGCCACGGACGGAGAGAGCTCGGTGCTGACCAGCACCGAGGACTGGGAGGAGGTCATCGCGGAGCCGCGTGGTGAGAACGCCTTCTTCGCCGAGTCGGGGCAGGCGCAGCGTGACCTCCTGATGGAGTGGCGGGTGTTCCGCGAGGTGGCGCCGAAGCTGGCGAAGGAAGAGAACGCGCCCAAGCCGGTGCAGGTGGCCAAGGCGCCCAAGGCGAAGGAAGCGCCGTCGCAGGTGGCCATCGAGTGCGGCCTGCCCATCATCGGCCTGGGCAAGCAGGCCAGGCCCGGCACGGTGATGATGCTGGGTGAGCTGCACGGCACGCAGGAGGTGCCGCGCTTCGTGGCCCAGACGTCCTGCCAGGTGACGGTGGCGGGAACGCCGGTGACGGTGGGATTGGAGCTGCCGCTGGAGAACCAGGGGCGCGTGGATGCGTTCCTCGACAGCCAGGGCGAGGAGGGTGACTGGCTCAAGCTGATGGAGGCGCCGTTCTGGCGCAGCCCGTATCCGGACGGGCGCGGCAGTGAGGCGATGGCGAACATGCTGGAGCAACTGCGTCAGCTGCGCTCGCAGGGACTGGACGTGGACGTCGTCGTGTTCGACCACCCGAAGGCGAACGGGCAGCAGCGCGAGGACGCGATGGCGGCCACTCTCATCCACCAGGTGGAGTCGGCGCCGAAGCGCTTCTATGTGGTGCTGTCGGGCAACATCCATTCGCGCACGAAGAAGGGTCTGCCGTGGAACAAGGACCACCGGCCGATGGGCTTGCTCCTGAAGGAGAAGCTGGACGACGTGGTGGCGCTGGACATGGCGTACGACAGCGGCACGGCGTGGATCTGCTCGGTGGACAGCCAGGGCAAGAGGGACCGGCTGGACTGCGGCGTGCGTGAGACGAAGGGCAAGAACAACGGCGAGCGCTACTTCGTGCACACGTGGGACTCGGTGAACTCGGAGGGCTACCACGGCGTGTTCTATGTGGGCTCGGTGAACGCCTCCGCGCCCGCCGTGCACCGGGGGCTGGGGCGTCCGGGCGCGGATGACAACTCGAATCATCCGGCTCCCGACGAAGGCTGGAAGCTGGCGGAGTTCGGGCGCTGACAGCGACGCGGGCGGACCGCGTCACGGCTGCTGCGTGGCCCGGTCCGCTGACGTACGCTCGGCGGGGTGAGCGACATCACTGTCTACCAGCCGGACTTCCTGTACGTGGGAGGCCGGCTCATCGAAGGGGGCGCCCTGGCCGTGGGCGCCGATGGCCGTATCCTCGATTCGACCGCCGTGCCCGCCGGGGCGAGCGTCGTGCGGCTGCGAGGCCGCGCGTTGTTGCCGGGGCTCGTCAATGGCCACTCCCACGCGTTCCAGCGGCTCATCCGCGGGCGCACCGAGTACGTGGTCGCCGGGCACGAGGCGGATGACTTCTGGAGCTGGCGCGAGGCCATGTATCGCGCCGCCGAGTCCCTGGGGCCCGACGACGTCTACGTGGCCTCCCGTCAGGTCTTCGTGGAGATGGCGCTCGCCGGCATCACCACCGTGGGCGAGTTCCACTACATCCACCACCAGCAGGACGGCACCCCGTACGCGGACCGGAACGTGCTGGCCAAGGCCGTCATCCGCGCCGCGCGGGACGCGGGCCTGCGCATCTGTCTGCTCCGCGTGGGCTATGCGCGCGCGGGCTTCCAGGTGGCACCCAATCCCCGGCAGCGGCGCTTCATCGACCCGGACGTGGACACGTTCCTCGCGTCGGCGGAGTCGCTCGCGAGCGAGGTGAAGGGGGACGCGGCGGTGAGCGTGGGGCTCGCGCCCCACAGCGTGCGCGCGGTGCCGAAGGGCTGGCTGTCCGCCGTCGCCAAGGCGCGAGGCTTCCCCGTGCACATGCACGTCGCCGAGCAGCCCAAGGAGATTGAAGCGAGCCTCGCGGAGTACGGCCGCCGGCCCGTGGAGCTGCTGTCGGACCTGGGGCTGTTGGGGGCGGGCTTCACCGCCGTGCACGGCGTGCACCTGACGGACGAAGAGGTGTCCATGCTGGGCGCCGCTGGCGCGACGGTGTGCGCGTGTCCCTCCACGGAGCGCAACCTGGGGGACGGCATCGTCCCCGCGGACGCGCTGGTGAAGGCGGGAGCGCACATCAGCCTGGGCTCCGACAGCCAGGCGCACGTGGACCTGCTGGACGAGGCCCGTCAGCTCGAGGGGCACCTGCGACTCTCCCGGCTGCGGCGCTCGGTCCTGGACCCGGGAGGTGGACAGGTCTCCGGCCTGGGCGCGCGGCTGCTGGACATGGCCACCTTGGAGGGCGCGCGCTGTCTGGGGCTGTCCACGGGGGCGCTGACGCCGGGTGCGCTGGCGGACTTCTTCACGGTGGACCTGGGCCATCCGTCGCTCGTGGGCGCGGGGCCGGAGTCGCTGCTCGTCTCCATCGTCCTGGGCGCGGAGAAGGCGGCGGTGCGCGAGGTGGCGGTGGCCGGGCGGCTGGTGGTTCGGGACGGCGTGCATCCGCTGGCGGAGGAGAGTGGACGCGCCTTCCAGACGCTCGCGCATTCGCTGTATCGCTGACGGGGGCTGGCGCCTGATGCCGGGCGATGGCATGACGCCACGACGGAGGAAGTCTTCATGAGCGACACGCTGCCCGCGCTGCGGGCCACCCTGGCGGAGCTGGTGGCGATGGACACCACGTCCGCGCGCCCCAACGCCCCGCTCATCGACTATGCGCAGGCGCGGCTGGAGAAGGCCGGGTTCAGCGCGGAGCGTCAGCGCTACACGGACGACGCGGGCGTGGAGAAGGTGAACCTGGTCGCGGTGAAGGGCGGCACGGGCCGGGCGACGCTCGCGCTGGTGGGGCACTCCGACTGCGTGCCGTATGACGCGGCGTGGACGGACGCGCTGAAGCTGACGGAGAAGGACGGCAAGCTCTACGCGCGCGGCGCCTGTGACACGAAGGGCTTCATCGCGTGCGCGCTGCACGCCGCCGAGCGGGCCGAGAAGCTCTCCGCGCCGCTGATGGTGGTGCTCACCGCGGACGAGGAGATTGGCCTCATCGGCGCGAAGAAGCTGGTGGCCGCGGGGCTGGGCCGCGCGCGGCACGCCATCGTCGGTGAGCCCACCAAGCTCACGCCAGTGCGCGCGAACAAGGGCTACTGCCTGGCGGAGGTGGAGGTGCTCGGCAAGGAAGGGCACAGCGCGTATCCGGACACGGGCGCGTCGGCCATCTTCCGCGCGGGCCGCTTCCTCAACCGACTGGAGCAGCTGGCCACCACGGTGTTGCGCGAGGAGCTCGACGAGGGCTTCCAGCCGCCCTTCACCACGGTGAACGTGGGCGTCATCCAGGGTGGCAAGGCGAAGAACATCCTGCCGGGCTCGTGCCGCTTCACGGTGGAGTGGCGGCCGATTCCAGGGCAGCCCACCGAGCGCGTGTCCGAGCTGCTGGAGTCCATCCGCCAGGAGCTGGTGCGCGACGAGCCCGCGTACGAGGCGCGCATCCGCGTGCTGCGCACGGACCGGGGTGTGAACACGCGCGCGGACGCGGAGGTGGTGCGCTTCCTGGCCGAGGCCAGCGGCAACGCGTCCACCACGGTGCCCTTCGGCACGGAGGCGCCGCAGATGACGGAGCTGGGCGCGGAGGCCGTGGTGTTCGGCCCCGGCGACATCCGCGTGGCCCACCAGACGGGCGAGCATGTCCCCATCGAGGACCTGATTCGCTGCGAGGCCGTGCTGGCCCGCGCCGTCGCGCACTTCTGCGGCAAGTGAGCCTGGGGCCCGTGCGAGGAGCGACCGCCTTCGTTATGAAGGCCCGGTCGCTCCTTCTCCTGGACCTCCGTCATGCACTCCCGTCGACTCCTCTTCCTGCTCTCCAGTGCCCGTGAGAACGGCAACGCGGAGCAGCTCGCCCGCAGGGCCGCGGAGTCCCTATCGCCCGGCACGGTGGCGGAGTGGGTGAACCTGGAGCGCTACCGAGGGGAGGTCTTCAAGGACCTGCGGCACTCACCCGGCGGCTACACGCAGCCCTTGAGTCCCGAGCTGTGGGACCTCGCCCAGCGCACGGTGTCCGCCGACGAGCTCGTCTTCGTGGCGCCGGTCTACTGGTATGGCCTGCCCGCCAACGCGGTGTCCTATCTGGAGCACTGGTCCCACTGGTTGAGAATCACCGAGCTGCGCTTCCGCGAGCGCATGCGCGGCAAGGTGCTCTCGCTGGTGACCTCCCACTCGTCCGAGGAGGACGACGCCGTCGCCCAGCCCCTGCTCCAGAGCCTCCAGCTCAGCGCGGACTACATGGAGATGCACTGGCGCGGCGCGCTCATCGGCCACGGCAACACGCCCGGTCAGGTGCTCCAGGACACACGCGCCGTCACGACCGCGCGCGACTTTCTCGTGCGTCCCGTGGTTGTCGCGAAAACCGAAGCTGCCTGAGTCTGTCCCCCGCACCGGCGCTGATTTGACGCGTGCTCCGACGCGCCGCTAGGTTGCCGCGCCTTTCGGCCCGGGAGGCCCGCCGCGCCTGTGCGTCGAGCCGCGCGCGGCATCGTCAGCCTCGCTGAGGCTTCACGTCCCTCCGGCCGATTGTGTCTGGAATCCCTGGAGGGGGAGCTCAATGCAGTGTCGACGTGGGTTGTTCGCGGTGGTGTTGCTGGTGGGAGTGAGCGCGTGGGCCCGGGCCCCCGAGCAGCAGGAGGCCGCCGAGGCGGCGGAGGTGGCGGCCCCGGCATTGCCCGAGCTGCACCCGCGCACCGGCGTGGTGGTGCTGGGCAACGGCCTGGCGAAGATGAACGTCCCCTCCAACTTCGGCTACCTGTCGCCCGAGGACGCGGAGAAGGTGCTCGTGGAGGTGTGGGGCAATCCTCCGGGCACGAAGACGCTGGGCATGCTGGTCCCCTCGGACGTGAGCGTGGACGCGCCGGAGGGCTGGGGCGTCGTCATCCAGTACGACGATGACGGCCACGTGGAGGACAAGGACGCGGCCAGCATCGACTACGCGGAGCTGCTCGAGGAGATGCAGGAGGGCACGCGCGAGGAGAACAAGGAGCGCACCCGCGCGGGCTTCGAGGCCGTGGACCTGGTCGGCTGGGCCGCCACCCCGCACTACGACGCCAGCACGCGCAAGCTGTATTGGGCGCAGGAGCTGGCCTTCGGTGGCTCCAAGGAGCACACGCTGAACTACGCCGTCCGCGTGCTGGGCAAGGAGGGCGTGCTGGTCCTCAACGCCGTCTCCAGCATGGTGGCGCTGCCCCAGGTGGAGACGGACATGAAGCAGGTGCTGGCCTTCACCGAGTTCCAGCAGGGCCACCGCTACGAGGACTTCGACCCCAGCACCGGCCGCGTCGCCGCGTACGGCGTCGCGGGCCTGGTGGCGGGCAAGGTCGCCGCCAAGGCGGGGCTCTTCAAGGGCCTGCTCGCCGTGCTGCTGGCCGGCAAGAAGGTCGTCATCGCCGGCGTGGTGATGCTGTTCGTCGCGCTGGGCAAGCTGTTCAAGCGCGGCGGCAACAGCGACGGCACGCCGTAGTCGGCTCCGCGAGATGAATCCAGGAGGCTCGGGACTTCGTGTCCCGAGCCTCTTCGCGTTCAGTTCCTCGGCAGCGAGCAGTGGTCCAGGTCTCGGAGCACCTTGCGCGCCTCGGCGATGAGGTCGTGCCCCTGGGTGCCCTGCGCCACGCGGGCGATGAGCTTCATGTCCGGCGTGAGGCGGTAGTATCCCTTCGAGCGCTGCACCAGCCCCGCGACCTTCGGTCCGTCGAGCAGCGCGTCCGCGCCCAGCGTCACCACCAGCCGCTGCGGCCCCACCTCCAGGCCGCGCAGCCGGAGGTCGCGCATGTCGATCTTCAGCAGCGTCAGCTCGGACAGGTGGTCCACCTCGTCCGGGGCCTCGCCGTAGCGGTCCACCAGCTCCGCGCGCAGGTCCGTGACCTCGTCCGGGTGGCTGGCCTGGCTGAAGCGCTTGTAGAAGACGAGCCGCTGGTGCACGTCCGCCACGTAGTCGTCCGGGATGAGCGCGGGCATGGGCAGCGTGACGTCCGGTTCAATCTGCACCTTGGGCGGCTGGCCCTGCAGCTCCGCGACGGCCTCCTCCAGGAGCTGCGCGTACATGTCGAAGCCAATCTCGGCGATGGCGCCGGACTGCTTCTCGCCCAGCAGGTTGCCCGCGCCGCGAATCTCCAGGTCGTGACTGGCGATGGAGAAGCCCGCGCCCAGCTCGGTGAAGTTCTGGAGCACCTCCAGCCGGCGCTGCGCGTCGCGCGTCACCGCCCGGCGCGTGGGCACCAGCAGGTACGCGTACGCGCGCTCCTTGGAGCGGCCCACGCGACCTCGCAGCTGGTAGAGCTGCGCCAGACCGAACTGGTCCGCCCGATTGACAATCATCGTGTTGGCGCTGGAGATGTCGATGCCGCTCTCGATGATGGCCGTGCACAGCAGCACCTGGTGCTTGCGCTCGGTGAACTCCAGCATGACCTTCTCGAGCTGCCCCTCGCCCATCTGGCCGTGCGCCACGCCGATGGACAGCTGAGGCACCAGCTCGCGCAGCTGCTGCTCCATGGAGGGCAGCGACTCGACGCGGTTGTGCACGAAGAACACCTGACCGCCGCGGGCAATCTCGCGCTCAATCGCCTCCTTCACCACCTGCGGGTCGTACTTCATCACGAAGGTGCGGATGGCGCGCCGGTCCTGCGGCGGCGTGGCGATGATGCTCATGTCGCGCACGCCCGACATGCTCATGTGCAGCGTGCGGGGGATGGGCGTCGCCGTCAGCGTCAGCACGTCGATCTGGGAGCGCCACTTCTTCAGCGACTCCTTCTGCTTCACGCCGAAGCGCTGCTCCTCGTCGACGATCATCAGCCCCAAATCCTTGAAGGCCACCTCGCCGCCCAACAGCTTGTGCGTGCCGATGAGGATGTCGACCTTGCCCTCCTTGGCGCGCTTGAGGATTTCGCGCACCTCCGGCGGCTTCTTCAGGCCGGAGATGACCTCCACCGTGACGGGGTAGTCCTTGAAGCGCTTCTTGAAGGAGAGGAAGTGCTGCTGCGCCAGCACGGTGGTGGGCACCAGCACCGCCACCTGCTTGCGGTCCAGAGTCGCCTTGAAGGCCGCGCGCATGGCGACCTCCGTCTTGCCGTAGCCCACGTCGCCGCAGACCAGCCGGTCCATGGGCTCCGGCTTCTGCATGTCGGAGAGCACGTCCTCAATCGCCTTGGCCTGGTCCGGCGTCTCCTCGAACTCGAAGTCCGCCTCGAACTGGGCGAAGTAGCGGTCAGGCGCGCTGAAGGCGTGTCCCGGGTGCGCGCGGCGCGAGGCGGCGATTTGCAGGAGCTCCGCCGCCATCTTGAGCAGCTGCTCCTTGACGCGCTTCTTCGTCTTCTCCCAGCTCGTCGTGCCCAGCTTGTCGAGCTGGACCGTCTCCGGGTTGCCTCCGGTGAACTTCTGGATGAGCCGCATGCGGCCCACCGGCAGGTAGATTTTGTCCCGGCCCGCGTACTCCAGGACGAGGAAGTCCCCGGGCACGCCGTTCACCTGCATCTTCGTCAGGCCCGAGTAGCGGCCGATGCCGAAGTCGGTGTGGACGATGAGGTCGCCTTCCTTCAGGTCCTTGAAGCCCGCGGCGAACGCGTCCAGCTTCTTGCCGCGCTTGACGCGCCGACGCGCGCGGACGCCGAAGATCTCCTCGTCCGACAGGAGCGCCAGCCCGCCCCCGCCGTCCACGAAGCCCTGGCTCACCTCGCCCGTGAAGAGGTGCGCCCAGACGGACGGCTCGTACAGCGCCGACGCGTCCTTCATGGGCTCGGTGTGCACCTTCACCATGACGTTGCGGTCGAGCAAGAGCCGCTTGAGCCGGTCCGCCTGGCTCAGCGTGCCGCACGCCACCGCGCACGCCACGCGCGAGTCGCGCCAGCGCTGCAGCCGCTCGACCAGCGGTTGCAGCGCGCCCTCCTCGCCATGGTGCGCGAGGATGGCCTCCCGCAGGTCCTGCGTGCCGCCGAACTGGAACAACACCGGCGGCTTCTCCGACTGCGTCAGCGACAGCCCACCGCCCTCGACGACGCGATAGGCGGACAGCTGCTGCTCCACCGCGTCGCGCGACAGGAAGTGCTCGGCTGGCGGGCACACCAGGTCCTTGCGCTCCTCGGCCTGGGCGAAGGTGCGCTCCAGCTCCTCCCACAGCGCGTCCGCCGCGCGCGACAGCTCCAGCGGATCGTCCAGGTAGAAGACGGGCCCCTCGGGGCTCCACGCGCGCAGGAAGTCGAACACCGTGGCCAGCCCACCCTCGAACAGCCCGGGGAGCAGCCCCTCCAGCCCGAAGCCGGGCAGGCCCTCGCGCAGCGCGTCCAGCCGCTCGCGCAGCTGGATGGTGGGCAGGTTGATGCGGTCGGCGACGGCGCGCGCGGCGGCCTCCGCGCGGGGGCGGGTGTCCTCGGTGAGCAGGAGCTCCCGCGCGGGCACCAGGTCCACTTCCTTCAGCGCGTCCACCGTGCGCTGCGACTCCGGGTCGAAGGCGCGGATGGAGTCGATGGTGTCACCGAAGAACTCCAGGCGCACCGGCGTGTCGTAGAGCGGGCTGAAGACGTCGAGCAGCCCTCCGCGCACGGAGAACGTCCCCACGTCCTCCACCATGGGGCTGTTCTGGTAGCCCATGCGCGAGAGCTTCCGCGCCAGCGCGTCGCGGTCGTACTCCTGGCCCACCGTCACCCGGTCCGTGAGCCGGGCCATGACGTCCGGGCGCAGCATGCGGCGGTACAGCGCGCGCAGGGACAGCACCAGCACCGGGAAGCGCGTGCCCCGCGCCAGGTGGTACAGCGCGCCGATGCGCTCGGTGACGACGGCCGCGTCCGGGGACAGCTCGTCGTAGGGGAGCACCTCGTCCGCGGGCAGCCGCAGCACCCCCGGCTCTCGCAGCGTGCCCGTTCCGCCCAGGAAGAAGGCCAGGTCGGAGGCCAGGCTGTCGGCCGCCTCCTCGTCCGCCGCCACGCACACCAGCGGCGCCTTCGCCTCGCGATGCAGCCGGGCGAGCACGTGGCCCCGGGCCGCGCCCTTCAGGCCCTGGGTGCGTGTGCGCTGGCCTGCGCGCAGCTCCCCGAGCAGCCGGGAGAAGGTGTCCGCGGCCACGAGAGGCACGCCACCGTCCCGCGCCGCCTCGCCATCCAACCTCTGTGTGTAAGGACTGTCCATGAGTGGACCCCTGAGGGCCCCGGGGTAATTAGGGGCGCGCCCCTGACAGGTCAACGACAGAGCGCGTCGCCTGTCGTGTGTCGGAGCCGACGCGGCCCGGAGTGCTGTGTCCGCCACGAATCAGCCGTACCGGGGCTGGGTTGGCCGCATGCCTGGGGCAGGGCCTACTCTTCCTCAAGGCATCGCTGGGGGGTGCCACACGCCAGCCATGCAATCCGGCCGTTGGAACAGGGTGATGAGCGGGGCGGGCGCGCCCCCCTCCGAAGCCGTGGTGGTGCTGCGCAGCGTCCGTTCCGCTGAGCAGGGCATCCTGGACTTCGAATGCGTCTCCGCGAACGTGCACGCGGAGCGCTGGTTGGGGCGCGAGGAGCGCTCCCTGGTGCGCCAGCGCCTGCTCGAGGAGGCCGCGTGGGTGGGCGAATGTGGCCTCTTCGCCGCGTGTGTCCGGGTGGCCGTGCGGCGCGAGCCGGAAATCATCCGCGTCTCGCGCCAGTCCTCCGTGGGGCCGGTGTGGCTGCTCGCCCGCGTGTCCCCGTGGGAGGACGGCGTCGTCGTCTTCCTGGAGGATTTGACCGAGCGGATGGCCGCCGAGGAGACGCTGCGAAGAGACCATGACCTGCTGCACGCGGTCATCGAGAGCGCCACCGACGCCATCTACGTGAAGGACGTGGACGCGCGCTACGTGCTCATCAACCCGGCCACGGCGCGCGCCTTCAACCGGGCGCCGCAGGACATCCTGGGGCGCACGGACCTGGAGCTCCTGGGCCAGGACATCGCCGGGCCCACGCTGGCGCACGACCGCGCGGTGATGGAGTCGGGCGTCACCGCCACGTACGAGGACTCCGAGGGCGGCCCGGGCAGCGACCGCATCTGGCAGACGACCAAGGGCGTGCTGCGCCGGGGCGACGGCACCGTCTACGGCCTGTTCGGCATCAGCCGGGACGTCACCGCGCGGCGCCGCCAGGAGCTGGAGCGGGACGAGGAGGCGCGCTTCCAGGAGCGCTTCATCGGCGTGCTGGGACACGATCTGGGCAACCCGCTGGCGGCGGTGCGCCTGTCCGCGGCGGCGCTGCTCGCCCAGCCGACGCTGACGCCGGAGGTGCGGCGGGTGGCGACGCGCATCGACGGGAGCGCCGAGCGCATGGCGCGGCTGGTGAAACAGCTGCTCGACTTCACCCGCGCGCGCATGGCGGGCGGAATCCCGTTGCGTCCGCGCGAGGTGTGCATGGAGTCGGTGTGCCGGCGCATCATCTCCGAGCTGGAGCCGGCCCATCCGGACCAGCGCGTGGACCTGGAGGTGGTGGGGGACTCGCGCGGCGTCTGGGACGAGGAGCGGCTGGGGCAGGTGCTCTCCAACCTGGTGGGCAACGCCCTGCAGCACAGCCCCGCGGGCACGTCCGTGCGCGTGCGGCTGGCGGCGAGCGAGCCGCTCTTCCAGCGGGTGGAGGTGCACAACGTGGGGCCGCCGATTCCGGAGTCGCTGCGCCCGCGCCTGTTCGCGCCCTTCCACCGCGGCACGCCCGAGCCGGGCATGCCCAGGCCGCATCGCCACGGGCTGGGGCTGGGGCTCTACATCGTGTCGCAGATCGTCACCGCCCACGGTGGGTGGGTGGACGTCGCGTCCTCGCAGGAGGCGGGCACGTGCTTCGCGGTGACGCTGCCCCGGGTGGCCCAGTCCCAGGACGAGGCCCAGACGCGCTGGGCCTGAGGGACGAGGCCCAGACGCGCGGTGGTGTCGGTCAGTACCGGGCGTAGCGCGCCGCGGCGCGCAGGCGCAGCATGTCGTTGAGCGCGCCCGGGTCCACCAGCTCCAGCGCCGCCGCCCCGCGGAGGCCGCGGTAGCGGTAGTCCTCCTCGTCCTCTTCGCCCTTGTCCTTGTCCTTGTCCTTCCCGTCGCCCTTGTCCTTGCCGTCATCGGGGCGCAGGGACAGAGGCTCGGGCCGGGAGAGTCCCGGCTCGATGCGCGGGGTGCTCAGCGCGTGGGCCTGCACGGAGGTGAAGACGCCCGCGAGGGCCAGGCAGAAAACGAAGAGGGTCGAAAGGGTCTTCATGAGGGGGCTCCGTTTCTCTTCTCGGCAAGACGCGAGCCCGAAACGGTTATTCAGCCCCGAGGCCCGTCCCTATTTGGCCTTCATGGTGCGGATGTATCCCACCAGCGCGTCGATCTGCGCGGCGGTGAGCTTGTCCTTGAAGGCCTTCATCTTCGTGTTGCGCGGCGAGCCGTCGGCGATGGCCACGCGGATGTCCGCGTCGGACTGGGCCGCCTGCCAGGCAGGCTGGCTCATGTCGGTGATGGACTCCTTCTTGCCCATCTTCGTGTCCGCCTTGCCGGTGTCGCCGTGACAGGACTTGCACTTGGCCTTCCACACCTCGACGACGTCGTCGGCCGCGTGGGCGGCGGGGGCCAGACACAGGCTCATCATCAGGGCGAACCGCTTCATCATCGTCACTGCCTCCTTGGGAGGCCCTGACTGTGACACGGAACGCTGGCTTCAGGGAGTGCACCCGGCGGCGGTGGGCTGAAGCTCGCAGTCCATCAAGGTCGGGTTCCCGGTGAGTGCGTCCACCTGGAGCACGCGGTCCGGCACGGCCGGGTCCTGAGGCCCGCGCTTGCGCAGGATGCGCAGCGAGCCCGTCACCGGCGCCGTCCCGTCCGGGTCGCACATGGTGGCGCCCCGCGCAGCGACGGGGCGCGCGGTCTCTCCGAGCCAGCACAGGCCGTGCAGGCTGGAGACGTCCAGCTCGGGGGACACCGCGAACGCGTCCCCCACCTGCGCGCAGGTGCAGCCGGACGTGCCGCACGCGGCGGTGAGGCACTCGGTCCGGGGGCACTGGGAGCCCCAGGTGTCCCCGGGCGCGCAGTCGGGCTTCTCCCAGCGCAGGGCGGGCTGGCTGACGCCGTTCTCCACCGTGGTGGTGCGCATGAGCCGCACCGCCTGCCGCGTGCTCCGGGCCTGCTGCCGGGCCTCCTGCGCGGCCAGGAGGATGGAGCGCGAGGCGGCGCCGGCGCGTTGGTTGCGCGTGAGCGCCTGGTAGCCCGTGGTGGCCAGGGCCGTGAGCAAGCCGAGGATACCGAGCGCGACCATCAGCTCGATCAACGTCATGCCGTGTCGTCGTCGTGTGACTTGCATGGTGGTGTCAGCCCCCGGCGTAGCCGAAGTTGCGCGGCGTCACGCGGATGAGGAAGTGGCGTCGCTTGTAGCCGTCGTCGGGGTTGCCCTCGTCGTCGTCGGGGAGCGTCCCCGCGTCGGGCGACCCGCGCGCGGCCTCCCGGTCCGGCCGCGCGGAGCGCGCGGTGATGAGCAGCTCCACCACGCGCACGCGTCGCATCAGCTCGTCCCGCGCGCTGCCCGGTCCGTGGTCCAGCGCGCCCATGGTGCCCGCGTCGCCGGGGATGAGGCCCCAGCACCGGGTGTTGGTGCACTGGTCGATGGGCGGACGCTCGGTGTCCGGGTCCGGGAAGTAGCGCAGCGGGTCGCTCGGGTTCTCCAGCGTGGCGACCCCCAGGCGGACACGGAGCTGTTCAATCTCCTCCGACAGCACCCGGAACTCCTCGGGGCCCAGCGAGCCGTCCGGGTCCAGCTCCAGGGCGGGCCGCCCCTGGCGCCAGTTGACGCGGTAGATGCGCGAGGTCACCGGCATGAGCATCGCGTCGTCGTCGTTGCCGACCAGCCACAGCGGCGCGCTGTTCCCCGCCGTGGCGGTGCAGTAGCTGTTGACGTCGAACGCCGTGGCCCCAGGGGCTCCAGGGAGCCAGGCGATGTTCTTGGCCTCGGTGTCGGGAAGGACGAGGAGGTTGCGCTGGGCCTGTGCCACTCCCACGCATGCGCCTCGGGCAGACGGATCCGCCGCGACGAGCGCGCTCCCCGTGGGGATGCCCGCGTCGGTGCCGGGGGGCGCGGCCACCACCAGGCATACCTGCGTGGTGGCCGTCAGGCGGGCGTCCGTATTGCCGCCGGCGCAGCCCCTCATCCTCAAGGAGCGCGCGCTGTCCGCCTCGAAGATCTCCAGCACATCCGAGCGGAGGGTCGCGTAGGCGCCACTGGGCGGCACGTATCCGGCGGAGGCGCCCGCCGCGCTGGTCACGTTGATGGCGTAGCGCAGCTCCCCGGGGGCTCCGCCCAGGTAGAGCGGTGAGCTGCCGAAGCCCTCTCCAGCGCGCTGGAGCGAGGGGGTGAACAAGTCCCGCGCCGCGCGGGCGGCGTTCTGCGTCTCCATGGTGCGCTCCTCAAGGAAGCCGCGCCGCTGGAGATAGGTGCCCGCGGACACCGCGCCGGCGATGACCACCAGCGCGATGGTGCTGGCCATCATCAGCTCGATGAGGCTGAAGCCACGAGTGTGGGGCGCGCGGCTCATGGCGTCATCCGGGTCTGCAGGGCCACCGCGCGCAGGACCTTGTCCGGGTCCTGCCAGCTCACGGTGACACGCACGTTGACGACGTTGGGCAGCCTGACGCCAGGGATGAGGTCGCGGGCCAGCACGGGCGTCCCCGCCTCTTCGCCCTCCATGGGCGGGTCCACGTCCACCGCGACGTCGTACTTCATCCGCACGGGCTCGCCCGCGGCGGGCGCCAGGTAGCGCGGCGTGCCGTTGGCGCTCCACCACACCTCATGCCGGTCCCGGTCCAGCGCCTCGATGTTCTGGCAGGGGCGGCCGGGCGCGGGGGTGACACACCTCATCGCGGTGATGCGCTCCAGCTCCTGCTCCGCGATGAGGCCCGCCTGGGCCTGGATGAGGTTGCGGCGGTTCTGCTTCGCGGCGGCGAGCACCGCGAGCGCGATGCCGAGGATGCCGAACACCACCACCACCATGGTGGCCATTGCCTCCAGCAGCGTGGCCCCCCGGTGAGCGCGACGAAGGGCCCTCATGGGACCACCCCCTGGATGTTGCCGGTGGTCTTCACGTCCCAGATGAGCGTGCGCGCCGTGCTCCCCTGGCCGTTGCCTGTCTCGTTGTTGAAGACATCCGAGCCGTTGTTCATGAGCTTGAAGCCGTTGTTGGTCTGGATGACGACCTTCTTGTCGAAGATGAGCGGCTGGGTGAGGCTGTGTCCCTCCAGGCTGGCGTCGCTCGAGGGCTGGGGCGCGCCGTTGCTCCCGTTGAAGGCGTAGACCCGGCCGCTCTCGTCGGCGTCGAGGCTGCACTGGTTGGCGGAGGTGCCCACGGCGGTGGCCGTGTGGACGACGCCGTCTTCGTCCACGGAGACGCCGCCCCAGACCACCTGCCTGGGTCCGAGCTTCTGCACCCAGGCGACGCTCCGCCCCGAGCACCCGGAGGCCAGCGGGTTTGCGTCGACGAAGGCCATCACGTGGTAGCGGGGACGCGGGTCTCGGTCCACGTCCTCGTTGTCCAGGTCCGGGTTGTTGCCGGTGCCCATGTAGATGCGCACGGAGGTGCCGGAGCCGGAGCGCTCCTGGCTCACCGCTATCTGCGAATAGAGGCCCTGCTTCGCCGCGTCGTCGATCACCTGATTGGTCGCGGGGTCCCGGTCGTTGCGTGCGTCGGCGATGATGCACGATGGGACGACCGACCCCATGGGGCGGGTCGCGTCGACGTCACGCAGGTTGACGCGGAACACGCGGGCCTTCGTCGTGGGGACGTAGACGACGTCGTAGTTGCTGTCGCCGTCCACGTCGATGGCCACGGGCGCGCCACCGACGCCCTCGCCCTCGTCACCCAGCACCACCACGCCCGCCAGCTTCCGCTTGAGCGCGGTCTGCCCGGCATGGGCCACCTGGATGGGCAGCCCCGTCTTCACGTCGATGAGATACAGCGTGGCGCGGCCGCCCGCGTTCCTGGGTGAGTAGTCGGACGCGAACGCCGCCACCCACTTCTTGCCTCCGCGCGTGCCGAAGTCCATGCGCACCAGGAGCGGGTTGTGCCGCGAACCGCTGGTGTCGGGGCGCAGGGAGAAGTGCTCCTCCAGGAGCTTGCAGGTGCTGCTGGTGCTGGTGCACGGGTCTCCCGAGGTGTTGAAGCGATCTCTCTGGACGTCCAGTTCCCAGAGGACGCCGGGGTAGTTGGCCGCGGTCTCCGTGGGACGCGTGACGTCCAGCGCGAAGAAGACGCTCTGCTGGGGGCCGGTGGGGCTGACGAGCACCGTCTTCGCGTCGGTGCGCTCGTTGGGCTGGGTGCTCAAGCGCCACTGGGTGCCCGTGGCGGGGTTGTGGCCGGTGTCGGGCTGGTACTCGTTGCCCGAGCGCAGGTCCACCACCGTCACGGCCGGAGACGCGTCCACGGAGGCGCGCTTCGCCTTGTCGTTGCCGCGCACGTAGTTCTCCGCGAAGAAGCGCAGCAGCTTGCCGGGTATGTAGGCGTACAGTTCGCCGCCCGTGCCATACTCGCGGCCCGCGGAGCAGCCCGAGTCGTGGGCGAAGTACCCTCGGAAGTCCCGGAAGGACGTGCAGGAGTCATCTCCGGCGCGCAGCTCACCGAGCGACAGGGCGTGCAGGAAGCCCGAGGTGCTGCCGATGAAGGCCGCCGCGCCACGGGTCTTCATCACCGTGTTGCCGATGAAGCTGTTGCTGCGGTACGCCGCCTGCTCGCTGAGCGACGCCCGCTTCACCCAGGTGGGCTCGCTGGCGGGGCCGACGATGGCCGCCGTGGACAGGTTGATGCCGCCCATGGGCCAGGTGCGCCGGGTGACGGGGCCGGAGGCGAGGCTGTTGTCCTCCCACCCGTACAGCCAGTTGCGCAGGGCGTTTCGGTCCAGCTTGTCGCACAGGCCATCCTGGTTCAGGTCATACCGGCGGCCCAGGGTGGATGCGCAGTAGTTGCGAGCCTCGTCGTTGGTGTTGGCGACGGTGGGGAACAGGGGGCTGTTGTTGTCGTCCTGTCCGGCCTGGGAGGCCACCGTGACGCGCGAGGTGGGCGTCGTCGCGGGGGCGCTGGTGAAGAGCTGGCGGTCATTGGGCGAGGCCGTGCGAATCAGGCGGTTGAGCTGCTCGCCTCCGTCCCACTGGTTCCAGTCGTCCGCCTCCGTGTTGGCGCGGTTGGGCTGGTCCGGTTCGTACAGTCGCCGCAGGTAGACGTGGCCCCGCTCGGCCACGTCCAGTCGCTGGTCGTAGACGCGCTTGGAGGGATAGAGCGGGTTGCCGGAGGACTGCTCGTACCAGGGCTCGGGCGTGTACCAGGTCCGCCCCGGCGTCTCCGACACCCCGAGGATGACGGTGTTGGCCACGCCCAGGCTCGCGGCGCGGCCGTACTGGCCCGCCTTCTGCGCCTTGTAGGAGATGTTCACGTTGGCGATGGTGGGCTGGCACGACTCGCCGGGGCTCTCGAAGACCGCGCGCCAGCACAGCTGCGAGCCGGTGAAGCCCTGCTCCAGGAAGTCGTTCACCGTCCGGGTGATGTTCACCCGAGTCCCCGGATTGGCCGTGGCGTCCGGGAAGGGCATCGTCACCCAATGGGGCGCGGGGTTGAGCTGGAAGTCTGGGTCGGTCGTGTTGCACCGGTCCACGCACACCTTGCAGTCCAGCGACACCTGATAGGTGATTTGCGGCTTGGGCTGCACGTAGCCGTCGGGTATCGGGTTGGGCGCTGGCGGCTGGCAGTCACTGGTCTGGTTGTTGAACCGGTAGTAGGGCTGGTCGTCGATGGTCATCTCGACGGAGGTGATGGTGTAGTCCTGGGCGACATCGAGCGGGATGCTCGACACCAGGTCCGACTTGTAGATGCCGTTGTTCTGCTTGTTGATGAGGATGACGGTGTCGTCGTAGGTCCGGTTGCCGCCGGAGTTCTGGTCCTCCCACCCGAGAATCCAGACGCGGGGGTTGTCCACGGGCGCGCCCACCAGCGTGTGCGCGGCCCGCCGGAAGTAGGATTTGACCTCCTGGTTCTGGTTCGTGTTGAAGCGGACCTGGCCGTAGGTGGGGGAGCGCAGGCGGTCATAGGCGACGCCGTCGAGCCAGCCGTTGCGCAGCTCCTTCACGGTGACGATGTCGTCCTTCGTCTGATGCAGGTCCAGGTTGAGCAGTGTCTTGGTGAAGAAGACGTTGATGTCACCGTGGCCCCACAGGTCGCACTGCAGCCGCGCGCCGCCGCCCTGGGACGCGGGCCAGGTCGTCATCTTGGTGATGAAGCAGGTGTCGGTGCCGTCGTAGATCTGCTCCACGTACGTGACGAGGAAGAAGACGATCTCCCGCTGTCCCTGGATGACGCCCATCTTCTTGCGGCGGTCCTCCTCGTTGGGGGCATCGAGGGGATTCCTGCCGGGGATGAGCACGCCCCGGTCATCGAAGGCGCTGGCCTTGTAGTCGGGCAGACCATCCTGTCCCGTGGCCAGGCGGCTGTCCCAGACGGGCCCCACGGCGGTGCGCACGCCGTTGACCTCGCGCCATGCCATGCGCGGCTGGAAGCACTCCGAGGTGGGTGAATCGCCGGAGATGTTGCCCGTGGGGCAGTGGTTGTCATCGTCGTCCGTGGCGAGGAAGACGAGGTGCCCGATGCCCCGGTTGCCATTCTCCTGGGACCTGGGCTCGAGCAGGTTGGGGATGTGTGGGAAGAGCCCCCGGTCGCTGAAGTAGCTGTCGACGTTCGTGGGGTTGGTCTGCATGTTGTCTTCGCCGTTCAACACACCCGCGGGGTGGTCCATCACCCGGGCGCCCACCACGCCGCCGCTGGGCTTGGTGCCATAGGCGTCCTGCCAGCGGCGCGGTCCCGCCGTGGCGCTGTAGGTGCTGGCGGCGTTGCAGGGGCCGGTGAGCAGGTCCGGTTCGCGCAACGTCACCGTGGTGTTGTCGGCGCGCTTGTGTTGGAAGGTCTTCGCTTGGTTTCCGCAGCGGGGCCCGTCGCCGATATAGGTCTGCGGGTCGAGGTTGTAGAGATGCTCGTGGAAGTCCGGCACGCCGTTGCCGTTCTTGTCGAGCAGGACGTCGTCGTTGGGGTTGTCCACGTCCTTCGGGTCGATGTACCCGCCGGCGATGAGGTCGTCGTAATAGAACCAGCCCAGCGTGTTGGAGGCGCCGCCGCCGGCCTGGTCATGGACGAGGAGCGCCTCCAACTCCTGGTCGAAGGGCAGGATGATGCGTTCGGGGTCCAGGATGCTGCGGTTGGTGTTGAGGCGCAGCTTGTTGTCGGGCGTGAGGATGACAGCGGTGGGGTAGCCGGCATCGGCGGTGAAGGGCGGCTGCTTGTCCTTGCCCGTCTCGTCGATGCAGGGGTTGTAGGAGACGGAGGGGGTTCCTCCGTCCTGTTGGGCGAGCGCCGGGAGCGCGGTGACGAGCGCCAGCGCGGCGATGAGCAGAGGTCGTGCGTACGGCATGGGGAGTCCTGGGGTGGGGTGCGGGAAAGGACAGACAGGAGGTCAGCACTCGCCGTTGTTGGCGGCGCCGTTGGTGTCTTCGGTGCTGCAGGCGCCGCCAGGGACCGCGCCGCTGGTGATGAGGGCCCGGATGATGACGCGCTGGGGTTGGGTGCCGTCGCGGCCCCGGACCTCACCCACGGAGACGAGCCAGACGCGGTTGTTGGAGTCCACGGTCCGGTCGTCGGTGTCGTTGTCGTCGACGAGGAAGACCCGGTAGAGGACGCGCTCCTGGGCGGGGAAGTCCAGGATGCGGCGGCCGGCCGCGCCGTTCATCTCCAGGAAGGCGGTGGTGACGTCCGAGTCGACGGCCGTCCCAGAGGACGCCGCCGCGAGGGTATAGGGCGTCCAGGGGATGGCCTCGTACCAGGGGAACACGTTCCCATTGGGAGGACCGCTGGGCAGTCCTGGCTCACCCTGGACGTAGCCATTGGCAGGAGCCTGCCCGTTGTACTGCTTGCTCAACTTCTCGATGACCTTGTTGAAGTTGGTGTTTCCTTCCTCACGCAGCACCCGCGTGAGCTCGCGCGCCTCCGCCAGCCCCGCCTCCGCGGCGAAGTGGGCCTCGCGCTTCCTGCGCTCCTGCGCCTGCAGCGCGCTCTCCGCGGCCACCTTGCGCAGGGACACGACGACGGCCGCGGCGATGAACGCGATGATGCCGATGGCCATCAACAGCGCCATGCCCCGCGGGGCAGGTGGGCGGATTCCAGACGGACGACGGGTGCATGAGGGACGCGACACCAGCGGCTCCTTGCCGATGAACGGAGGAACGAGAGCAGCCGGAGTGATGAGCAATCCCCGGACCCGCCGCTGCGGGCTTCCGGACTTCAATGCTTCCAGGGTCTTGGGTCGCACCCTGGGTGAAGTCCGACACTGACAAGCTTTTGCGAGCCTCGCAAAACTTGCGAGGTGTCAGGCGTGTCTTGGAATGTGTTTGTGATTCATCGAATTCGCGATGAATCCGAAAATGTATGAAGTCTCAGCGACCCGGGAGGGGCCAGAAGGACACGCGACTTTGGGGAGGTGCGAGCCACACTGACTCCAGGAAGCGCGTGGCGTTCTGGTCCGCGGTGTCGTGCTCGGTGGAGGCGTGGTGCAGGGTGGCCAGCACGAGCAGCGTGGCCACCCCGGCGCCGCAGGCCCCCACGCCCGGCGCGCGCCGCCCCGGAGGCGTGGCCAGGGACAGGAAGACCCAGCACGTCACGGCGATGAGCACGGCGAGCAACACCCCGCCGGCCGCGGGCTGGGGGAGCCCCAGGAAGGAGAGCACCGAGGGCGGGAAGTAGCCGTCGGACAACAGCGGGAGCGTCAGCCCTCCCAGCACGTTGGAGACATCGTCTGGGATGTAATTGACGAAGGTGGCCAGCCCCGTGGTGAGGATGGCCGCCCCGCACAGCATGGCGGCGAGCCCCAGGGCCACCGGACGGGGCGCGGCGCGCAGTCGCGCAAGCCAGAGCCCCGCGGGCAGCAGCAGGAAGGGCACCAGCCCGGTCAGGTGACGAGGGCCCGTCGTCCATCCCCAGGAGTCGTAGGAGAACGACGACGTGAAGTAGAGGTAGCCGGCGACGAGCGCCGCCGTCATCCACGCGGTGGCGCGGGCCTCGGCGCTCGCGCCGCGCCGGAACGTCAGCCGCGACACGCCAGGGATGGCCAGGAGCAGGAAGGGCGCCAGGGTGAACAACCCCCGCAGCGGCGAGACGAGCGACAGGGTGAAGGCGCGCGGGTCCGGCGTGCGGATGCCCAGGAAGCCGCCCAGGTGCCACGGCTGATAGCCCGCGTCGTTGAGGTGCTTGTAGCCGCTCGTCAGCGGGTGGCCGAAGGCGGCCTGGTGATACAGCATCAGCGCCACCACGAAGGGCAGCGCCCCCAGCGTGGCGAGCCCCGCGGCGCGCCCCAGGCCCTTCCAGCGCTCGCGCGCGGGGGCCTCCTGGAGCAGGAAGGTGAGCACGCCGTACAGCACCAGCCCCAGCATGCCGAGCGCGCCGGTGTACTCCGCCGCCACGGTGGCGCCCGCGCACACGCCCGCGAGCACGTAGCCCCGCTCCCGCCAGTCGCCGCGAGCGCAGCGCCACAGCGCATAGAAGCCCGCGAAGAGGAGCACCGCCACCGTCTGGTGGCTCATGAACAGCAACGAATAGCTGAACGCCAGCGAGCCCAGGCCATACGTCACCGTGAGCGCGTCCGAGACGAGCGGTGACAGGTGCTCGCGCAGATACCGTCGCACCAGCCACAGCATCCACAGCGTGGGCAGCACCGTGAGGAACAGGCGCGAGAAGAAGACCAGTGGCACTTCCGGCACCGGGCCCGGGCGGGCCACCGCGCGCAGCGCCGCGTAGAGGGGCGTGGCGGCGAACGACAGCAGCGGGGCCTTGCTGGGGTAGTACTTCCCGTCCTTCACGGACAGGTCACCCACGTAGCCGCGCTCGCGCAGCACCTCGTTGATGACGAGCGTGCCGTGGTCCACCAGCGAGATGGTCTGCCACAGCCGGCACAGCTCGTTGGGCGAGCGCAGCTTCGGGTGGTAGGGGAACAGCAGGAGGTACAGCGCCGCGAGGCTGGCCCAGACCCAGCGCGGAGCACCCCGCGAGGCCGCGATGGGGGCGGGGGGCGTCGCGGTCGCTGACACCTCGGCGCCGGGGCTCGTCGCCGTCGCGCCAGAGACCGTCTCGTCGCGCTGCGCTCCCGCGGTGCCGGGGTCGGCCGGGCTCACGGCGCCGGGTCCTCCGGGCGCGGGCGGCACGGCCCGCTCACGCCTCGCCACCGGTGACGCGGGCCACGGCGAAGAGGCTCATGCCCACCGGCAGCTTCACGTGGGCCTCGGCGCGGGCGAACAGCGGGGCCAGCGTGTCGTAGAGCTTGAGCTGGAGCTTGGGCACCGAGCGGCGGCGGAACAGGCGGCTGTTGACGAACCAGCCGGGCATGCCCACCAGGTTCATCCACTCCAGCTTCTCCACCTCGAACCCGTTCTCCTCCAGCACCGCGCGCAGCGTGGCGGGCGTGTAGCGACGGTAGTGCCCCACCGCCTCGTCGATGCTGCCGAAGAGCTGCTCCAGCGCCGGCACCAGGATGAGCACGCGGCCCCCGGGCGCCAGGATCTGCCGGAAGCGGCGCACCGCCGAGCCGTCATCCGGGATGTGCTCGAGCACGTTGGACAGCACGATGGTGTCCAGCTGCTCCTTCTTCAGTGACTCCCAATCCGCCAGCGCCACGTCCGACAGATACGGGCGCACGTGCGGACGGCCGCGGAAGAGGTTCTTGAGCCGGTCCACGTAGAAGCGGTCCACCTCCAGCGCGATGAGCAGCTCCGCGCCGGACTCCAGCTCGCGGGTAATCGTGCCGATGCCCGCGCCGATCTCCAGCACGCGGCGGCCCAGGTGCTCACGGAAGCGGCGGCCCAGCCACTGGTTGTAGTGCGTGGCCCCGTCCATGCGCTCCAGCGTGGTGTAGCCCTCGTGCTGGTTGTCCGCGTCGTCGCGCACGGTGGCGTAGCGCATCAGGGTGCGCAGCTGGGACAGGCGCGCGGCGCGCGGACGGCGCGGCACCGCCTGCAGCGGAGGCAGGGAGACCTCGGTGAGCCGGTACAGCTGCGCGGCCAGCTTCACCACCAGCTCCGCGTCCACCGCGTCGTCGTCGCTGGTGAGGGTGACGGAGCGCAGCGCCTCCGTGCGGAACGCGCGCACGCCGCTGAGCGGGTCCGTCACCGCCACGTCGGTGACGAAGCGGGTGACCTGTCCCATCGCGCGCTCGGCCCACAGCTCGGGCGACAGCCCCGTCGCGGCGCGGTGGCCGAACACGGCGTCCGCGGTGTCGTCGCGCAGGGGCCCCATCAGGGCCTCGTAGGCGTCCGCGGCGTAGGCGGCGTCCGGGTCCTGGAGCACCGTCACCGGGCTCGTCACGTGCGCGAGCGCCGCCCGGATGGCCGCGCCCTTGCCTCCCTGCACGTCCAGCACCCGCAGGCTGGGGCTCGACGCCACGTCGGGCCGTCCGGCGCCGGCGAGGACAACCTCGGCGCGGCCCGACAGCTCCCGGGCGAAGCGGGCGGCGGCATCCGCGGTGGAGGGGTCGAAGGGGATGATGACCGAATGCTGGAAGCTCACGTCGGGCTCACTAGCACAGGCGCCCCGGATGCGCGCGGCCCCGCCTCGAAGAAGGGTGGGATGGGGGGCTTCCAGGCGGCGGCGGAACGATGGACAACCCGGGGCGGACGCGGCACGCTCGACGGTGATTTCCATGGGTGTGGGTGAAGGTCGGGGCCGGCGGGTGCCGGGTGCCGCCGCACCGCGCGGCGCCCCAGGGCTCCAGGAGAGACGAGACGTGGATGGAACGGTGTTCGACCCGGCCGGTGGCACCGGCGGCCCGACGTCCGCGGGGTTGATGCTCCGCGCGCGGGCGCTGTGGCGGCGCAAGTGGGTCGTGCTCGGCGTGGCGGTGGTGGTGGCGGCGCTGTCGGCCGTCTACACGCTGCGCCAGCCCAAGGTCTTCTCCGCCAGCACCTCCCTCATCATCGACGTGACGGCGCCGCGCTTCCTCGACGGCGAGGTCAAGGAGGTGATGGGCGAGGAGCGCAGCAACTACTGGTTCAACAAGGAGTACTACGCCACCCAGAGCGAGATCATCACCTCGCGCGCGGTGGCCAGCCGCGTGGTGGACAAGCTGGGCCTGTCCACGGACGCCAGCTACCTGGGCGTCGCGCACATCTCGGATGAGAAGACGCGCGTGCAGGCGATGCAGGGCGCGGACGCGGTGGGGCTGCTCCAGTCGCGCATCCGGGTGTTGCCCGCCAAGGACTCGCGGGTGATGAACATCGCGGTGGATGACCTGGACGCGGCGCGCGCGGCGCTGCTCGCCAACGAGGTCGCCAACGCGTACATGGCGGAGAACCTGGCGCTCAAGCTGCGCATGACGGACGACGCGCGCAGCTGGCTGGAGAGCCGGCTGGAGGACCTGGAGAACACGTCCAAGGCGAGCGAGCTGGCCGTCTACGACTTCAAGAAGGACGCGGACATGCTGTCCACGTCGCTCGAGTCGCGGATGAGCATCGTCAGCGACCGCATCAACAGCTACAACCTGAACCTCACCCAGGTGAGCACGCGCATCGCCGCGCTGCAGGCGCGCGTGGAGGCCATCCAGAAGCTGCGCAAGGCGTCCCCCGACGACGAGACGTGGGCGGAGGCGCTGCCGGGCGCGAAGGACGGGCCCATCCAGGACTTGCGCAAGAGCTACACCGACGCGCGCGTCGCGTGCGCGGAGCTGGCCGAGCGCTACCTGCCCGAGCACCCCAAGCTCCTGGAGTGCCAGGGCAAGCTCGCGGTGATTCAAGCCGACTTCCTCAAGAGCCTGCGCAACGTGGTGCGCCTGGCGGAGACGGAGCTGTCGGAGGCGGAGGCGCAGCGCAAGAACCTGGTGAAGCTGCTCGACGAGGCCAAGGCCGAGGCCTTCCAGGTGAACAAGAAGTCCATCGAGTACGACCGGCTCAAGCGCGAGTCGGACAACAACCAGCGCCTGTACGAGCTGGTGCTCAAGCGGCTCAAGGACATCGAGCTGTCGGGCCTGCTTCGCACCAGCAACGTGCGCGTGCTGGACCCGGCGCGTCCGCAGTTCGCGCCGGTCAAGCCCCACGTGAAGCGCAACCTGATGGTGGGCGTGGTGCTCGGCCTCTTGACGGGGCTGGGCGTGGCGCTGCTCTTGGACCTCCTGGCGAACACGGTGGCCTCGCAGGAGGACGTGGAGGGGCGGCTGGGGCTGGCCTTCCTGGGCGTGATGCCGCGCATCGAGGGCAACCGTCCGCCCAAGGACCGCGACCTCTTCGTGCACCGCGAGCCCAAGTCGTCGGTGGCCGAATGCTGTCGGGCCATCCGCACCAACCTGCTCTTCATGTCGCCGGACACGCCCTTCAAGACGCTGGTCGTCACGTCCAGCGGGCCGCAGGAGGGCAAGTCCACCACGACCATCAGCCTGGGCGTGGCCATGGCCCAGAGCGGCAACCGGGTGCTGCTGCTGGACACGGACATGCGCAGGCCCCGGCTGCACCGGGCCTTCGGCGTGCCGAACGACCTGGGCATCTCCTCGCTGGTGGTGGGCGAGGGGACGCTGGAGGCCGCGGTGAAGAGCACCGAGGTCCCCGGGCTCTTCCTGCTCCCGTGTGGCCCCTTGCCGCCGAACCCGGCGGAGCTGCTGCACACGCGCGCGTTCGCGGACCTGCTCAAGCTGGTGGCGGGGAAGTTCGACCGCGTCCTGTTGGACAGCCCGCCGCTCAACGCGGTGGCGGACGCGGCGGTGCTGGCCACGCAGTGTGACGGCGTGGTGCTGGTGCTCAAGGCGGGCAAGACGAACCGGGACTCGGCGCAGCGCGCGCTGCGCTCGCTGGCGGACGTGCAGGCGCGCATGTACGGCGCCGTCCTCAACGACGTGGACCTCAAGGCCCCGGGCTATGGCGGCACGTACATCGCCTACCAGGGCTACGGGCAGTACGCCGAGGACCCCAAGGACCGGGTGGCGCAGTCGTGAGCGGCACGCTGACGGGAGCGGGCCTCCGGGTGTTGCACCTGGGCAAGTTCTATCCGCCGGCGTCCGGCGGCATCGAGAGCCATGTCCAGACGCTGGCGCGCGCGCAGGCGGCGCAGGGTGCGCGGGTGGAGGTGCTGTGCGCCAACCACTCGCGCGACTCGGGGAACACCAGCCACGAGTTCCACGGGAAGAGCCCCACGCTCGAGGAGTGGGACGGGCTGGTGCGGGTGGTGAGGCTGGGGCGGCGCGCGTCGGTGGCGCGCATGGACGTGCTGCCGGAGCTGCCCGGGACGCTGCGGCGGATGCTCGCCCAGGGCGTGGATGTGGTGCACCTGCACGCGCCGAACCCGACGATGCTGCTGGCGCTGGACATGATGCCCCGGCTGCCGGCCGTGTTCGTCACGCACCACAGCGACGTCATCCGGCAGAAGGTCGCGGGCGCGCTGTTCCGGCCGCTGGAGCTCCTGCTCTACACGCGCGCGCTGCGAATCTTCTCGGACAGCGAGGCGTACATCGAGGGCTCCTCGCTGCTGAAGCTGTTCCGGAGCAAGGTGCGGGCGTTGCCGCTCGGCATCGACGTGGAGCCGTACCTGCGGCCGTCCGCGGAGGTGCTCGCCGCCGAGGCGCGCTGGCGTCAGGACTTCGCGGGGACGCCGCTGTGGCTGATGGTGGGGCGGCTCGTCTACTACAAGGGACTGTTCACCGCGCTGGAGGCCCTGGCGAAGGCGCCGGGGCGGCTGGTGGTGGTGGGCGTGGGGCCGCTGGAGGCGGAGGGCCGCGCCCGGGCGAAGGCGCTCGGCGTGGAGTCCCGCGTGACGTGGGCGGGCTATCTGCCGCCGGCCTCGCTGATGGGGGCCTATCGCGCCGCCACCGCGCTCTGGTTCCCGAGCAACGCGCGCAGCGAGGCCTATGGCCTGTCGCAGGCGGAGGCGATGGCCAGCGGCCTGCCGGTGTTGAACACGGCGATTCCGCACTCGGGCGTCGCGTGGGTGAGCCGCCACGAGGAGACGGGCCTGACGGTGCCGGTGGGGGACGCGGACGCGCTGGCGCGTGCGGCGAGGCGGCTCGTGGAGGAGCCGGGGCTGGCGGAGCGGCTGGGCCGTGGGGCCAGGGAGCGCGCGGAGGCGGAGCTGCGGCACGACGTGATGGCGACGCGCAGCCTGAAGCTCTACGCGGAGGCGCTCGGTCGTCCCGTGCCGGAGATGACGGAGGCCCCGAGCGAGGTCCCCGCGCTCACGGGTACGGGGAGGGCCTGAGACGCCCGCATGCGCGCGCTGCACGTCTACAGCGGCAACCTCTACGGAGGCATCGAGTCCTTCCTCGTCGCGCTGGCGCGGGCGTCCTCGCGCCACGCGGAGGGCACGGCGCATGAGTATGCGCTGTGCTTCGAGGGGCGGCTGTCGACGGAGCTGCGCGAGGCGGGCGCCGCGGTCCACCTCTTGGGGAGCGTGCGGGTGGCGCGGCCCTGGACGGTGTGGCGCGCACGGCGGGCGCTGGGCGCGTTGCTGAGGACCGGCGGGTACGCGGTGGTCGTCTGCCACGCGGCGTGGCCGCAGGCGGTGTTCGGTCCCGTGGCGCGCGCGGCCGGTGTGCCGTTGGTCTTCTACCAGCACGATGCCTTGACGGGTGCGCACTGGGTGGAGCGCTGGGCCGGTGTCACCTCGCCGGACCTGGTGCTCGCCAACAGCGCGTACTCCGCCCGTTCACTTGGCAGCGTGTATCCCCGGGCTCCGCATCGGGTGCGCCATCCCCTGGTGCAGGCACCAGCGCGGGTTCCGGAGCCCTCGGAGCGCGCGGCGCTGCGAGCCGAACTCGGCGCCAGTGACGATGACGTGGTCATCCTCCAGGCCTGCCGGATGGAGGCGTGGAAGGGACACCGGCTGCTGCTCGAGGCCCTGGGCCGCATGCGCGAGGCGCGGGGCTGGCGACTGTGGGTGGCGGGGGGCGCTCAGCGCGAGGAGGAGTCGCGCTACCTGGAGGGATTGGTCGCGCAGACGCGAGCGCTCGGCTTGGATGGACGGGTGCGCTTCCTGGGGCAGCGTGCGGACGTGCCCCGGTTGATGCGCGCGGCGGACGTGCACTGCCAGCCCAACACGTCGCCGGAGCCCTTCGGTCTGGCCTTCGTGGAGGCGCTCCAGGCGGGGCTGCCCGTGGTGACGACGGCGCAGGGCGGGCCGCTGGAAATCGTGGACGAGACGTGTGGTCGGCTCGTCGCGCCCGAGGCCGGCGCGCTGTCCTCCGCGCTCCTGCGACTGGTGGTGGACGCGGAGGCGCGGCGCAAGCTGGGCGCGGGTGGGCCCGCTCGCGCGGCGGCGCTCTGTGCGCCGGAGGTCTTCTTGCGCGGCCTGGACGAGGACCTGCGCGTGGCCGTGTCGGGAGTCGGGGCGTGAGCGCGCCACGTCCGTCCTCCCGGCCTCAGCTCCAGGGGCCTGGTGTGCTCGGGCGCAGGTACGTGCGCCGCGCGCCGGGCGCGCCCCTGGAGGTGGCGACGCCACGGCAAGCACAGGCGCCAACGAAGGAGGCCCCGCCCGCGGCGCCTCGCACGGGCTTCTTGTCCTCGAGCCGGCTGGTGCCGCTGTTCATCGGCGTGCTCGTCGCGTGTCAGCTCGCGCTGCTGGTGGAGGCCATCGCGCCGCTGCGGGTGCTGGTGCGCATCCTGGCGTTCGGGTTGAGCCTGGCGCTGCTGGTGCTCGTCCCCGGACGCGGGGCGAGACATCCGGCGGTGCCCTTCGTGGTGGGCTCGCTGGCCATCACCACGCTCAACTTCTTCCACCCGGGCACCGTCAGCCCGATGGCCGGCGTGGTGCAACTGGGCATCCAGTTGTCCATCATCGCGCCGCTGTTCTGGGTGACGCGGCTGTCCATCGACTCGCGCGTCTTCCGGCTCACCCTCACGCTGTTGTTCCTCTTCAACACGGCCAGCGCCTCGGTGGGGGTGCTCCAGGTCTACTTCCCGGGCCGCTTCCAGCCGGCGATGTCGGCCGCGGTGCAGGCGCAGGGCGATTCCTACCTGCGCAGCCTGGAGTTCGAGACCGCCAGCGGCGCGCGCGTCTTCCGCCCCATGGGCCTGACGGACATGCCGGGCGGCGCGGCGACGGGAGGCTTCTACGCGGTGCTGCTCGGCAGCGGCTTCCTCTTGTCCTCGCGCAAGGGCCTGTCGCGCGCGCTGAGCGTCGTGGGCATCCTGGTGGGGCTGCTCTGCCTCTACCTGTGCCAGGTGCGCGCGATTGCGCTGACGCTGGGCGTCTGTCTGGCGGCGATGGCGGGCATGCTCGTGCTCACCGGCCGCGTGGCGCGGCTGGCGAAGCTGATGGCGGTGGTGGGAATGGCGAGCGTGTTCGCCTTCGGCTGGGCCGTGGCCGTGGGCGGCGACGCGGTGCAGAAGCGCTGGGACAGCCTGTTCGAGGCGAAGCCGGAGGAGGTCTATCACAGCAACCGGGGCCGCTTCCTCGAGGGCACCTTCGAGTACTTCCTCCCGGAGTATCCGCTGGGCGCGGGCCTGGGGCGCTACGGCATGGCCAACGCGTACTTCGGGGACAACTCCGACCCGGCGCAGCCGCCCCTGTGGGCCGAAATCCAGTGGACGGCGTGGGTCTACGACGGCGGCATCGTGGTGGTGGTGCTCTACCCCCTGGCGCTCCTGGCGACGATGGCGTGGGTGCTCCAGATGGCCCGGCGGCGCCAGGACTCCGGCGACGAGTTCTGGCTGTGGGGAAGCGTCATCTTCGCCTACAACCTGGGCGCGCTGGCCCTGACCTTCAGCTATCCGTTCTTCATGAGCCAGGTGGGCATGGAGTTCTGGTTGCTCAACGCGGCGCTCTTCGGCGCCTGGACGCATGCGAAGACCCTACACGCTCATCGCCGGTGATTTCGTCGCCACGGGTGGAATGGACCGCGCCAACCTGGCGCTCGCGCACTGGCTGGCGAAGCAGGGCGGTCCCGTGCGGCTGGTGGCCCACCGCGTGGCGGACGAGCTGCTCGGCTTCCCCAACGTGCGCTTCGTGAAGGTGCCCAAGCCCGCGAACTCCTATCTGCTCGGCGAGCCGCTGCTGGCCGCGATGGGCAAGGCGTGGGCGCTGCGCACGCGCGCCGAGGGCGGTCGGGTGCTGGCCAACGGCGGCAACTGCGTCGTGCCTGGCGCCAACTGGGTGCACTACGTGCATGGGGCCTATGTCTCGGAGCACGTCGGCGGCGTGCTGCGTCAGGTGAAGGGCCGGGTGGGGCACGCGCGCTTCGTGAGCGAGGAGCGCAAGGCGCTGTGGCGCTCGAACGTCATCCTGGCCAACTCGAAGCGGACACGCGCGGACCTGGTGGCGGCCACGGGGGTTCCCGAGGCGCGGGTGCACGTCGTCTATTACGGCAACGACTCGGAGCGCTTCCATCCGGTGTCGCCCGAGGCCCGACGCGCGGCGCGCGCGGAGCTGGGCTGGCCGGAGGCGCGGCGCGTGGCGCTCTTCGTGGGCGCGCTGGGAGACCGTCGCAAGGGCTTCGACTCCCTGTTCCACGCGTGGGCGCGGCTGCACGCGCACGGTGACTGGGGCGTGGACCTGAAGGTGGTGGGCGTGGGCGCGCAGCGCGAGGCCTGGGAGCAGGAGGCGCGCACGCGAGGGCTGGAGCGGCGCATCGAGTTCCTCGGCTTCCGACGGGATGTGCCCGCGCTGCTGTCCGCGGCGGACCTGCTGGTGTCCCCGACGCGGTACGAGGCCTACGGGCTGGGCGTCCACGAGGCGCTGTGCTCGGGACTGCCCGCGCTGGTGAGCCGCTCGGCGGGCGTGGCCGAGCGCTATCCGGCGGAGCTCGACGGCCTGCTCCTGGATGACCCTGATGACGTGGACGGGCTGGTGCGCGCGCTGGAGTCATGGCGCGAGCACGAGGCGGCGTGGGCGCCCCACGTGGCGGCCTTCTCGGAGCGGCTGCGCGCGTGGACGTGGGATGACATGGCCGCCGGCATCGTCCAGGTGATGGAGCGCGAGGGCTGAACGCCTCAGCGTCGCTCGAGCAGCGCCTCGAAGAAGTCCAGGTGCGCGCGAGCGACGACGGGCCAGGAGAAGCGCCGCACGGCCCACTCGCGGCCGCGTGAGGACAGCTCGCGTCGGAGCTCGGGGCTCTCCAGCACGTCCGAGAGCGCGCGAGCCCACGCGGAGTCATCCGCCTCCGGCAGCAGCCGTCCCGCGTCGCCCACGGTGTGGGGGATTTCGCCGGAGGTGCTCGCGAGCACGGGCACGCCGCACGCGAAGGCCTCCGCGAGCATGCGGCCGAACTGCTCCTTCCACCGAGGCATGGTCTGGCTCGGGCCGCAGAGCACATCCATGGCGTTGAGCACGCGCGGCACGCCCTCGTGGGGCACGCCGGTGAGGACGCGCACGCGGTCCTCGTGACGCGCGGCCCAGGCGCGCAGCTCCGCCTCCATGGGGCCGCCTCCGGCGAACAGCGCGCGCCAGGGTGTGCGGAGCTGCTCCAGCACGCGCATCAGCAGCGACACGCCCTTCTCGGGGACGAAGCGCCCCAGGTAGCCGATGACGGGAGGACCGTCCGCGCTCCACCCGAGTTCGCGTCGCACGGCCTCGCCCGAGGCGCGGTCCGGTCGGAACAGCTCCGTGTCCACGCCCATGGGGATGATGCAGGAGCGGCGCGCGGCATAGCCCGGTCGGCCGAGCAGGTTGTCTTTCACCGTCTGGCCGCCCGCGACCCACCCGGTGCTGCGCCCGACGACGAAGCGCTCCGTCTGTGCGAAGGGCGGCGGGTAGCGCTTGGAGAGGTTCTGGAAGGTGCTGAAGACGAGGGGCACGCGGCGCGGGGTGAGCAGGGCCACCTCGAGCCCCGCGAGGACGAAGGGCTCCTCCCAGGCATGGACCAGGTCCACGCCGCGCCGCAGGTGCTCGCGCAGCTCGGGGCCGTAGACGAATGCGTGGGGTGAGCGGCTGAGGAAGGCTCGCACTCCCTCCACCTTCGCGGGCTCGTCGGAGTCCGGCTGGAGGTGGATGGGGCGCAGGTCACCGTGGAAGAAGCGAGGCGCGACGGCGGTGACGTCCCAAGCGCCGCCTCCGACGCGGGCCATCTCGTTGGCGAGGCGCCGGTTGAGGGTGACGACGTATGAGTGCGAGACGGTGACGAGTCTGCGAGGCCGCTGCACGGAAGCTCCAGTGAGCGGCGGACGAAACCAGAGCCCCCCAGGGTGGTCAACCCGCGCGAGAGGCGGGCTGTCCGCCCAGCAGCGAGCGGTACACGGCGAGAATCTCGCGGGCGTAGCGCTGGCGGGAGAAGCGCTCCACGGCGGTGCTCCGGGCCGCGGCGCCCAACCGGGCACGCAGGGACGCATCGGTCAGCAGCCGACGCAGCGCCTCCGCCAGGGCAGGGGCATCGTTTGGTGTCAGCGTGAGCGCGTCCACGCCATCGGTGAGGGCCTCGGCGGCGCCGCTCGCGCGCGAGACGATGGAGGGACGCGCGCAGGCCAGGGCCTCCGCGATGGTGAGACCGAAGGGCTCGCGTCGCGTGCTGGCGTGCACGAAGACGTCCAGCGCGCGGTAGACGGGCGCGGAGTCGGGCTGGAAGGGCACCAGCCCAACGCGTCCGGTGAGGTTGCGCCGCGCGATGAGGCGACGCAGCTCGTCCTCAGAGAACTGCGAGCCCGCCGTCTGGTACAGCGGCGAGCCGACGACATAGAAGCGCACGGGCAGCGACGGCTCCACGCGCGTCAGCGCCTCGGCGGCCTCCAGGAAGAGGTCCTGGCCCTTCCAGCGTGCATAGGTGGCGACGAGTCCCACGCGCGACGTCCCCACCGGGGCGGGAGGCAGGCCCGCGAGCGCGTCCAGGTCGGCGGTGTCTCCCGTGTCCGGCGCGAAGCGGCTCACGTCCACGCCGTTGTAGACGACCTGCACGGGCACCTTGGGGAGCACCTCACGGGTGTCGTCTCCCACGGCTCGCGAGTTGGCGATGGCCGCCGAGGCCAGCGGTGCGAGGGCGCCCATCGCACGTCGCACCAGGGGACGCTCACCGAGGAAGTCGTGGACGTGCCAGACGCGCCGGAGCGGCAGGCCCGCGGTGACGGCACTCAGCAGGTGGGACTTGATGCCGTTGGAGTGGATGAGGTCCGGGCGCAGGCGAGAGACCTCGCGTCGCAGCACGTGTCCGTGGCTCGCGAGCAGGGCGGGCACCGGGAGCAGCTTGCTCGCGAAGCGCAGCGTATCTCCCAGGTTCTGTCCGCGCAGCGCGCTGTCCCCCAGGCTCGACAGGCGCGAGGGCAGTGGCAGGCAGCGCGCGTCCACGCCCAGCCGACGGGCCTGCTCCAGCAGCGGCCCCTCTGTCCCCGAGAACAGGTGGAGCGACAGCCCCGCGTCCAGCTCGCGCAGGCAGGACATCAAATCGAGCAACGCGCGCTCCGCGCCGCCGACAATACCTACAGGATTGAGGAAGAGGACGCGCACGCCTGATGGACCGAAGCAGAGCCCTTCGAGGGCGTCAATGAGGGTTCATGAAGTCGTGCGGGACCGCACCCCTGGGTCACAGTCCGTCAAGGACTCATGGGGATGCCGCGATGTCTTGGAAATGAAATCAAGCCAGAGAAGTGAATCCAGAAAAGTGTTTTCCGAGCCGTTGGGAGACCCGCGGGTGAGATGGCTTCCGGCCTGCTTGCCGGGCCATGATGCGAGCGACGATGAGTCCTGCGCGTAAATGTCCTCGCTGTGGTGCGAACCACAGGCCGGGAGTGACGGTGTGCCCGCGCGAGGTTTTTCGTGCGGGTGTCGCCGCTGGCGCGGGGGCGTACCGCTCCGAGTCGCGTGACGACACGGATGAGGCCACGTTCAAGCGAGGCCGGCAGACGCGCACGGAGGTCGTGCGGCCGCTGGTGGCGAAGGCTCCCGCGGGCGACATGACGTGGGAGGACTCCGTCACGCGCGACGTGCTCGTGGGCACGAAGGTGGGCGACTACCTCATCAAGCGCCGCATCGGCCACGGCGGCATGGGCATCGTCTACGAGGGCGAGCACGCCGTCATCGGTCGCCGGGTGGCCGTGAAGGTGATCCGCCCGGACTACGTCGAGGGGGGGCGCGCGAGGGATTTGGCCACGGAGGCGCGCTCGGCGGCGGCCGTCCGTCATCGCGGCATCATCGACATCTTCGGCTTCGGCTCCATCCCCGACGTGGGCCAGTACCTGGTGATGGAGTACCTGGACGGTGCGCCGTTGGATGAGGTGCTCCTGCAGCGCGCGCCGATGCTGGAGGTGGAGGTCATCCGCATTCTCGATGCGCTGTTGAGCGCGCTGGGCGCGGCGCACGGCGTGGGCGTCATCCACCGCGACCTCAAGCCCGGCAACGTGTTCCTGGTGCGTGAGGGGGATGGCTCGGAGTCGGTGAAGGTGCTCGACTTCGGCATCGCGAAGCGCAGCGAGGCGCCGTACGGGAGCACGCCGCAGACGCACGCCAACGCGTTGGTGGGGACGCCGGAGTACATCGCGCCGGAGCAGGCCTGTGGTCAGCAGGTGAGTCCGCAGACGGACCTGTACGCGGTGGGGGTGATGGCCTTCGAGATGCTCACGAAGCGGCTGCCCTTCGAGGGGGAGTCGGCGATGGGCATCGTGCTGCAGCATGTCCGCACGCCGCCTCCGCCCGTGTCGCGTTATCGGGAGGTGAATGCCTCGCTGGCGGCGCTGGTGGCGCGGCTCTTGGAGAAGGCTCCCTCGGCGCGGCCCACGTCGGCGGAGGCGGTGCGTCGGGAACTGAAGGGCATCCTCGCGAGCTTCTCGGAAGGGGCCACGCGGCTCTCCATGGCGCCGTTGCAGGCGCCTCCCAAGGCGAAGGTGCGGCGGGCGAGGATGCCTGAGCGCCGCGCCCCGGCTGCGGATTCGGACCAGCGGACGAATGTGGAAGCGCCCACGATGTTGCTGGAGCAGACGGCGTTGGACCACCGCACGGTGCGTCCTCGGCGTTCGCGCAAGTGGTGGATGGGCGGAGCGCTTGCGCTGGTGCTGGTGGTCGGAGGCTGGGCGTTCCTGTCACAGGCGCGAGCGGCCTCCATGCGTCGCCAGTCGACTCCGGCGCTGGTGAGCGAGGTGCCAGGGACGGGCACCGTGGTGCTCAGGGTGAGCGGGCCTCCGCTGAGGGAGGTGCTCGTGAACGGGAAGAGTCACGGGGAGCGCTACGTGCTCGAGCTGCCCGAGGGCATCCATCGGCTGGAGGTGCGGGGCCGGGATGCCGCGACGACGTACAGCGGCTCGCTGGAGATTCACGCGGGCGCGTTCATCGAGCACCACGTCACGCTGTGAGCCGTGTGTCGGTTTCAGCGCAAGAGGTGCTGATACGCGTCCAGGATGGTTCGACCGTGAGCCTTCCACGTGAAGCGCGCCGCGCGAGCGAGGCGGGCGTCTAGTGGAGGCGGGGACAGCTTCCCCGAGAGAAGCGCGTCAACGGTCATCGTCCACGCAGCGAGGTCGCCGACAGGGCAGTAGAGACACGTGTCCGCGCCCACTTCGCGCAGCACGGGCAAGTCACTCGCCACCACTGGGACGCCGCAGGCGAGGGCCTCAATGAGGGGCAGGCCGAAGCCCTCGGCCTCGCTCGTGATGAGCACGGCCTGGGCGTGTCGGTACAGTCCCGCGAGCGTGGCGCGAGGCTGGAAGGGGGGCTGCACGAGCGCATCGCCGAGCCCCAGACGAGCGACCTGCTCTCGCTGCGCCGCATTCAGCGCGCCACCTTGCTGAACGAGCCGCAGGTCTGGATGCCGTGCACGCAGCGCGGCGAACAATTCGAAGAGGACATCCAGTCGCTTGCGCGGAATCGCGCTCCCGACGTGCAACAGGTACGGACGGCCCTCGAGGGACGCGAGCACCTGTTCGCTCTGGTCGCCGGGAACGGGCTCGGGCCTGTACTCCGGCGAGGTTCCGAGAGGCGCCCAGACCAGGCGCGCGGGGTCGACGAGTCCGTGGGCGAGGAGCTCATCACGAACGGCCTGGGAGTTGTGGAAGACGATGGCGGCGCGCTCGAGACCACGGAGCTGTGCCCGTGCCAGGAGTCGGAACCACGCGGGCCGCTGCTCACGGTGTGGCTCCACGACGGAGCGAAACGCATCCAGGTCGTGACAGTAGACCCCCGTGCGCGAAGCCGGGAGCGCGTGGACGAGCTGGGCATAGCTGTGGTCCACGACATGGAAGGCGTCGAACCAGGGCCGCGAGAGCAGCGCCCGAGCCGGGTAGAGACCGAAGCGGGTCAGCAGCCGGTCCACATTGAACGCGGCATTCCGCGCGCCCACTCCAGGCACCCGTCGCGCCACGGAGGGGATGGGGGGACGAAGCGCATGCGCGGAGACTTCGGAAGGGTGTGCAGCGAGCTCCTCCAGGAGCGCCTCGCCCACCAGGTCCATGCTGTGCCAGCCCTCCTCACGAGGGTCCATCAGCACCGCGAGCTCGAGTGACGTCTTCACGAGCGACTCCCGATATCCGAGAGGAGCGTCTCCACGGTGTGCTCCAGCGCGAAGCGCTCCCGATACAGCCGAGCCGCGCGCTCACCGAGCGCCACGGGTTCCTCCGGCCGAGCGAGGAGCCGTTCGGCGACTTCAATCATCGCACCGGGGCTCGTGTCACCCGCAAGGGCGACGGCGTGCGACTCACGCCAGAGCGGCTCCGTCAGGAGTCCCGTCTGCGTGACGAGCGCGCGGCCCAGCGCAAGTCCCGCCATGGCGGACGTGCGTCGGGTGCTGACCCCATCCGGGTAGGGCTGGATCAACGCGTCCATCGCGGACAGATGGGCCGCAAGCTCCAAAGGCGCGAGGTCCTCGCGCGCGACGATTCGCGCGGTGAGCCCGGGATGTTGCTCGCCCAGCTCCCGCGCGACGTGACGACTGCCTCGGCCCAACAGCAGGAACCGCCGCCGCTCGTCCGCGCGCAGCAGCGACACGAGCACCGTCTCGAGCGGCCCGCGAATCGCGGCTCCATAGGTTCCGAAGTGGCCCAGCCAGAGGCCCGCGTCCAACTCCTCGCGCACCGCGCGCACGAGGTCCTCGGGCACCTCCGTGGGCAGCGTGCTGGGAACCGGTCTCCATTCCGCGCGTCCGCGAAGCGCGGAGGGCAGATGGTCCGCCCAGGTGGGAATGGAGACGAACATGCGCCGAGCGTCCCGGGCCACCAGTCGCGCCATCACACGGGTGACGCCCGCGAGCACCTGGTGCCGCACGGGCGAAGCCAGACTCCACGGGTAGACAATCTCGTGGAAGAACACCCAGCGCTCGTCCTGCACCCGTGAGGAGAACCAGGCGCAGAATGGCACGTTCATCGCCTTCATCCCGAAGGCATGCGGCACATACTGGAGCAGCAACCGCCGAGGTCCGGGACACCGGTCCAGCTCACGCGTCAGCCGGACCAGGCCCGGTGGAGTGAAGGTCCCGGGGATGCGGTGGACCGTGACGCCCTGCTCGTCGAGCGTGCCCGTGTCACCGGGAGCCCAGACGTGGACCCGCTGACCTCGGAGCGCGAGCCCCCGGGCGACGAGGGCCGTGTAGTCACTGACGCCGCCGGGCTGGGGCGGATACTCACCCGTGAGCAGATGCCACGTGGGGGCCTCCACGGCTCAGGAGGCCTCCATGTCGCGGACGGCGAAGAGCTGGAAGGCGAGCTGCGGAACACGCGTCGCCAGCGGCTCGGTGAGGATGGACAGGCGGCTGCCCAGGCGCGCGGGCCGGATGCGCGGCAGCGCGAAGTCTCCGCGCAGCGGCTTCAGGCCGCTCATGCCGGTGACACGGTAGCCGCGCAGCTCGAAGTCATAGACCTCCCAACCCGAGCGGTGCACCTGGTGCACGTTGTTGTCCCACTCGTCCTGCGGCAGGAAGCCGTTGGGCGTGAAGATGACGACGCGCTTGCGTGCGAGCGACTCCATCATCTCCAGCAGCCGATAGCCCTCGGGCTTGTCGAAGTGCTCGATGACGTCGAGCGCGATGACCGCGTCGAAGCTCTTGGGCGCGAAGTGCTGCCCCACCTGGAGCAGGTCCAACTGGTGGTATTCCTGATGGATGCCCGCGGCGCGGCTGCGCTCGATGCTCGCGGTGTAGCCATCGACGCCCACGGTGCGCGAGAACTCGTGGGAGATGTGCTTCAAGGGAGAGCCCGAGCCACAGCCGATGTCGAGCACGCTGTCGCAGGTGCCCACGAGCGTCTCTCTCAGCGTGCGGTGGAACACCTCGTGCTCGGCGACGAGGACCTCGCGCTTGAGGAACTGGAAGAGGGATGGGCTCGGTGACATGGCGGGCGGACCGTAGCCTCGCGCCTTCCTGGGTGGCAACCACGAGTGCGGCACCCTGGCGGCCGAGCGGGCCCTGGTCCTCTGGTGACCCACGCGGCACACGCGCGTGTCGCTTGTGAGGGGAGAGGTGCCTCGCTAGCATCGAGCCCTCATTCGAGCCTCGAGCGCGGGTGGGTGCCGTCCACGCAGGCCGGCCTTCTCACCGCGGCCCGGAAGCAGTCAGCCCCCATTGCGATGAATGCGACCGCGGCACCCCAGGTGGACACCGGCGAGGTCAAGGCCCGTGCCCTGAAGGGCATGGTCGTCCTCGTGCTGCGCACCGTGGCCTCGCAAGGGCTGCGGGTCATCAGCGCGCTGGCGCTCTCCCGGCTGCTGTTCCCCTCGGACTACGGCCTGTTCGGCATCGTCGCCTACGCCAGCTCGCTGGGTGTGTTCCTGGGCGACCTGGGCCTGAGCGCCGCGCTGGTGCGTCAGTCGCACGAGCCCACCCAGGACGAGACCTTCACCATCTTCTGGAGCCACCAGGCCCTCACCGCCGTCATCGTGGCCGCGGTGTGCGCGATGGCGCCCGTGCTCACCGAGGGCTACGCGCTGGGCGCGGAAGCCGTGCCCATGGTGTGGGCCATGGCGCTGGGGTTGTTCCTGTCCTCGCTGCGCGTGATTCCGTTGATGGCGTTGGAGCGGAAGCTCGCGTTCCCGACCATCGCGCGAGCGGAGCTGGTGGAGAACGTGGCGCAGGTGGCCGCCACCCTGGCCCTGGCGGCGGCGGGGATGGGGGCCTGGGCCTTGGTGGTGGGCTCGCTCGTCCGAGGCGCGGTGGGGCTGGTCTGCATCGCGTGGGCGTCCCCGTGGCGTCCGAGCGGGACTTTCCAGCGGGACGTGTTGAAGCGGCTGTTGGGATACGGGCTGGCGTTCCAACTGCCTCCGCTGGTGGCGGCGCTGGTCGCGGGCTGGGTGCCCTTGGTGGTGGGGCAGGTGCTGGGCAAGGACGTGGTGGGGTTGGTGAACTGGGCCTGGGCGCTCGCCTCCACGCCGATGATGCTGAGCGTGGTCCTCAACCGTGTGGCCTTCCCCGCGTACTGCCGGATGCAGGACGACCCGAGCGGGTTCGCGGAGTATCTCAAGACGTCGCTCCGGCGGCTGTCCGCGGCGCTGCTCCTGACGTTGCCGGTGGCGGTGCTGGGGATGCCGGTGCTGGTGCCGCTGTTCTTCGGCCAGCGCTGGATTGCCGCGGTGCCGCTGGTGCAGTGGTTCACGCTGGAGTGCCTGCTCATCACGCTCACGGGGCTGTTGGCCACGGCGCAGAACGCGGGCGGGCGGCCCTGGGAGCGCTTCGCGGTGGTGGTGGGCGTGGGCGTGGCGAAGTGGAGTCTCGGCACCTGGGCCATCCATCGCTGGGGGCTGGAGGGAATCGGACCGGTGGGCCTGGTGGTGTCGATGCTGGAGGTCGGGGTGACGGCGTGGCGCGTGTCGCACCTGAACCCGGGGCTGCGAGGGTTGATGTGGCAGGTCGTGGAGCCGCTGGTCTCGGTGGGCTTCCTGCTGGCGGTGTCGGCGCTGGTGGCCTGGAGGTGGGGCCCCGAGGGGGATTGGGCGCGGTGGGGCGTGGGCGGGGTGTTGTTCCTGTTGCTCGTCCTCGCGCGGGAGTTGCTGCCGGGGCTGCGCTCCATGGTGGGCGAGGTGCGAGACATCATCGAGTTCGTCCGGGCGCGACGCGCGGCCCGGTCCGCGCCGGCGAGCCCGGCGTCATGAAGGACGTGAGGCATTCGATGTCGAAGCCCGACCTGGTCATCTCCATCGTCAACCACAGCAACCCGGAGCTGCTGCACGACTGCCTGCGGACGCTGTACGCGACGACGCGCGAGTGCACCTTCGAGGTGTGGGTGGTGGACAACGCCACGGATGGACGGGGCGTGGAGGCGATGCGGCGCGACTTCCCGCAGGTGCGCTGGCTCTTCAACACCGCGCGCAAGGGGTTCTCCGCCAATCACAACCAGGTGCTGCGGCAGGCCTCGGGGCGCTACTTCTGCATCTTCAATGACGACACCATCGTGCACGAGGGGGCGTTCGACTCGCTCGTGCGGTTCATGGATGAGAACCCGCGGGTGGGGATGGCGGGCGCGCGGCTGTTGAACGCGGATGGCACCATCCAGAACTGCACCTTCCGGCCGATGTCGTTGTCGGGGCAGTTGTTCGACCTGGTGTTCCTGCCGCGTCCGTTGCACTTCTTGAAACGCAAGGACATCGACCCGGCGCAGTACGGGCACGAGGAGGCCCGAGTGAACTGGGTACTCGGCGCGTGCATCGTGGTGCGCGAGGAGACGCTGGCGGAGGTGGGGCTGCTCGACGAGGCAATGTCGCCCCTGGGGAACACGGAGGACACGGACTGGTGTGTCCGGGCGTGGAAGGCGGGCTGGGAGGTGGCCTTCTGTCCCGAGGCGGTGATTACGCACCTGACGAGCCGCTCGTTCCGTCCCTCGGCCACGGGTCCGGACAAGGTGCGCGTGGAGCTGTGGCGCACGCGGGTGGCGTACTTCCGCAAGCATCACGGTCGGATGCGCGAGTGGATGCTGCGCGCCATCTTGGTGGGGACGCTGCCGTACAACTCGCTGGTGCTGACGCAGACGTTGCTGCGAGGGCGCATGGAGTTGAGGGAGTATCGGCGGCAGCTCGCCACGTTCCTGCGCATCTCCGAGATGGGGCTGCGGACGCGGGTCTGAGGACATGCCCTTCTTCTCCATCGTCATCCCCACGTACAACCGGGCACGGCTGTTGGAGCGGACGCTGGCGTCGGTGTTCGCGCAGGAGGAGCGGGACTACGAGGTGCTCGTCGTGGACGACGGCTCCACGGACGACACGCTGGAGGTCCTGTCGCGGCTGGGCGAGCGCGTGAGGGTGCTCCAGCAGGTGAACGCGGGACCGGGAGTCGCGCGCAACCGGGGCATCGAGGCGGCCCGGGGCGAGTACGTGGTGTTCCTGGACAGTGACGACCTGTGGTTCCCGTGGACGCTGTCGTCGTATCGGCAGGTGATCGAGGAGCACGGGAGTCCGACGGTGGTGATGGGCACGTCGGTGACCTTCCGTGACGAGTCGGAGCTGGCGCGGGTGGTCCGTGAGCCCGTGCGCGCGTCACCGTTCGCGGACTATCTGGCGAGCGCCCTGGACCGGACGCCGCGCACGGCCTGTGTGCTGGCGGTGCGGACGGAGGCGCTGCGAAAGGTGGAGGGCTTCACGCCGCTGCGCATCGTCGCGGAGGACTACGACCTGCTGTTCCGGTTGGGGACGGAGCGGGGCTTCGCGTGGGTGCGCTCGCCGGTGATGGTGGGCTATCGCCAGCACCACGGCTCCGAGTCGACGATGCTGGAGGCGGCGCATCAGGGCATGGCGTACCAGTTGATGCAGGAGCGACTGGGCCGCTATCCCGGAGGCCCTGAGCGCAGGCGCGAGCGGCTGGAGATGTTGCTGTACGCCACGCGGCACGTGTCACACGTGATGGTGGACCACCAGCGGATGGACCTCGCGCTGGACTTGTACTGGCGGGGGCTGCCGTTCCATCGGGAGGTTCCCCGGTGGCGCTATCTGTTGGGGTTCCTGCCCAAGGTGGCGGTGAGGCGGCTGGCGCACGTCATGCGCCGTCGCTGAGTCCGGCCGAGCGGCCAGGGCCTTGTCCGTCTTGAGTCTCTCCACAGCAGGCGGCCCTACGGGCTGCCGGACGGAGCGAGGTCTGCGCATCTTCCGAGGGACGTTTGTGTGGCCCTTGCTCGGAGGCTGGACATGGATCGGGTCCGCTCGAAGAGGACGGTGGCGTCTCGCAGGTCGCGAACTCCGCGACGCGGGAAGGTGTGGGGAGGCATCGACCTGGGCGGGACGAAGATCGAAGCCGTGGTCATCGACGGGCACGGCAAGCCGATAGGTCACGCGAGGCATCCGACGCCCACGCAGGGCGAGCCGGAGGACGTGGTGCGCGAGATGTACGGCGCGCTGGAGGACGCGGTGCAGACGGCGGGGCTGCGGCTGACGCGATTGGGAGGCGTCGGCGTGGGGGCGCCTGGGGCGGTGGATGCGAACGCGGGGACGCTGGCGCGGGTGAGCAACGTGGGGCGTGGATGGACGGCTCCGTTTCCGCTGGCGGGGAGTCTGTCCGAGCTGACCCGAGGTGAGGTGGTGTTGGGCAACGACGTCCAGGTGGCGGTGGCGGCGGAGTATCGGCTGGGGGCGGGGCGTCCCTATCGCTCGGTGCTGGGGGTGTGGTGGGGCACCGGGGTGGGGGGAGGATTGGTGTTGGACGGTGTTCCCTGGCGAGGCCGAGGGGCGGCCGGAGAGATTGGCCACATGGTGGTGAAGCCCGGAGGGGCGCGGTGTGGATGTGGCCGGCGGGGTTGCATGGAGGCGTACGCCGGACGCGGAAACCTGGAGCGTGACGCGCGTAAAGCGGAGGAGAAGGGCGAGAAGACGCAGTTGTTCGAGCTGATGCGCAAGAAGCAGCGCACTCGGTTGACGAGCAGCATCTGGAAGAAGGCGTTGGAGGAGGAGGACGCGCTGGCCACGAAGCTCATCGAGCGCGCGGTGCACATGCTGGGTGTCGGAATCGCGTCGGCCATCAACCTGCTGGATGTGGAGGCGGTCATCCTGGGCGGAGGATTGGGCTCACGACTGGGTGTCGAGTATGCCGGGCGGATTCATGAGGCCATGAGCCCCCATGTCTTCATGACGGAGCGACAGCCCCCGGTGCTGGTCGCGGAACTGGGTGAGCTCTCAGGCGCGATTGGCGCGGCGCTGCTGGTCGAGCCTGACGTGACGTAGTCCGTGCCACTCGTTCTTGGGTCGAGCGGCACAGGTCCGACGAGAGCGCCGCGGGTGTGTGGACACTGCTCCGCTGCGCCGGGCAGAATCATGTCACGTGGACAGTCCGCGTGAACGCTCGACGCGAGGGGACCGTGTACACCAAGGACGCCTTCTCGACGGTCGCTCTTTCAGGCGGGGTGCTGCTCGGATTGATTGGGATTCTGGGGATGCGCGTGTTTGTAGGGGCCGCCGTCATGGGGCGATTACCCCTGGGGTGGCGGGAGTGGGGGCAGTTCATGCTCCTGCTCGGGGGCATCAAGTCTCGCCGCTTCCAGTTGTTAGGCATCGCGTGGTTCTTCGTGTGCGGGGCCCTCGCGTTCGGGTTCATCATCGCGGTGATGCTCTACGGCCAGCGGACATACGGTTGGCCGTTAAGACCGATGACGCAAGAGTGTGAGGCGAAATGGATGCCAGAACCCTGGTGACCTTTCTTGCGTTCTCTGGCGGGACTGCAATCGGTCTGATGGGAATCTTGGGGATGCGTGTCTTGGCCGCGGTCGCGGTCACGGGCCAATGGCCGCAGAAGCGCAGCGACTGGGTGGAGTATGTGGTTTTCGTGACGGGCCCGGTTCGGCGTCCGCGCTTCCAGCTCTACTCGATACTCTGGTTCCTGGGATGCGGCGCGGCCTCGATGGTCTTCACCGTGGGCGTGATGCTGTTGGGGCGATGGCTGGGTTAGACCGGCCTTGATTGAACCCGAGGCTCCACGTGGGGCTTCACGGGTTTGAGCCGGATGCAGGGGTGCTCGACGAGTCGCCAGGACAAGACGGCGAGCAGGAGCGTGGGGAGGAACGCCAGGGTTGCGTTCAACCACCACGGCGTGGCGCCGTTCATCAGCGCCGCCACCGCCTGCTGCACCGGAAACGCGTAGATGTAGAGCCCGTACGAGAAGTCCCCGTAGCGCCCGAAGCTCGCGAGCCGGCTCGGGAGGAATGCGAGGTAGACCACCAGGTACGCGCCACAGGAGCCCATGGCGATGGACAGCCCCTTGCCCAGCAGTGACGTGGCCACGAGCACCAGCACACAGCCCGCGGCGATCCACGGGCTCATTCTCACGCGCTCGCGCCAGAGATAGAGCACCAGCCCGCCCCCGAAGGCGAGCCCCAGGTTCGGCCAGAACCCCAGCCGCCCGATGTGCAGCAGCGACAACCCCGCCGTGACACACCACCCGACCAGCGCCAATTCCTTGCGCAACAACCCCGTGACGCCCAGGCCCAGCACGAGCAGGTAGAAGCCCACCTCGTACTTCAGCGTCCACAGCGAGCCGTTGACGGCTCCTGGGTACACGTTCCCCTCGAACACCCCGGGCAACATCCACTGCGGCTCCACCAGGGTGAAGTTGCGCAGGATGAACGTGTACGTGTCCTTCGACGTGAAGTACTCCGCCAGCGGGGACGCGGTGAACACGGCGCCGAGCACGAAGACAGTCAGTAACAGCGACACCGCGAGCCCGGGGAAGATTCGCAGCGTGCGCGCCAGGAGGTACGCTCGAACGTCGGGCCTGCGCTCCCAGCTCCGTGTGATGAGCACGCCGCTGATGACCAGGAACACCGCCACACAGACCAGCCCGAGCGAGAGCTGTCCGCGCGTGAAGTCCATCAATGGCTCGGGAGCCTTCGCGGCGCCTTCGCCCAATGGGAACGCATGGCTGACGATGACGCCCGTGGCCGCGGCGAAGCGCAGGAAGTCCAGGTTGTTCCCCCGGCCTTCGAGACACTCACCCAAGGTGCGACGTGACCGGAGCGCCATGAGCGTCAATCAGCGCGACTCGTGCAGTTGCGCATACGGGCCCTGCACCTGCGCCCAGCGGCTCGCCAGCACGAACAACACCTCGCGCACCGAGTCTCCCCGGAGCGCCAGCGCCGGACTCGCGAGTCCCGCTCCCACCAGCCGCGCGCACTCCTTGAGTCGGGATAGCGCTCCCATGCGTCGTCCCAGGTAGCGGGCCTCGAGTGTCTTCTCGCTGCGCACCACGCCCATGATGAGCCGGATGAAGTAGCGCGTCTCGAAGCGGCTGCTCGGGATGACGTGCCAGACCTTCAGCGTGGGCCCGTAGATGCGACGATGGCCCGCCTTGCCCAGCAGGTACCCGAGCTCGATGTCCTCCCCACTCACCATCAGCTTCCCCAGCCGGCCCGGCATGAGTCGCTCGGGCGTGCGCCAAGGGACCGCGTCCAATATCGCCGAGCGGCGCATCCACAGCCCCGCGCCAATCGTCGGCGCGAGCGTCGCCTCCGCTCCGAAGTCGATGAGCGCATCCCCCATCCGGTGGTTGATGGCCAGCAGGTGCTCGCGCCGCGAGATGCTCGGCGGAGGCGGCGTCTCGTACCGGGGATAGATGCGCGACACCACCATGCCGACGCCCGCGTCCTCGAAGTGCGCCAGCCCGTCGGCGATGAAGTTCGGCTCGGGGATGTTGTCGTCATCCAGGAAGCAGATGACCTCGCGCCGCGCGTTGTGGATTCCGCACAGGCGCGCGAAGAGCAACCCCTGGCGAGGCTCGGGGACCACGCGCACGTCCACGCCCCGGCGACGCAGCTCCGCGACGGACGCGCTCTCCTCCACCACGCGCGCCGTGCCGTCCGAGGAGTTGTTGTCCACCACCACCACCTCGAAGCACCCGCTCGGCGCCTGCTGCTCGACCAGGGCCTGCAGCGGCGCCTCCACGCGCCGGGCTCCGTTGTACGTGGGGATGACCACCGTCGCGCCCGGCGAACTCATGGACGCGCCTCGGCCTCACGAGGACGCGCCCAGAGCAGCCCGTTCACCTCGCTGCTCCAGATGCCTTGCGTGACTTCGTAGCCCAGCGCCGCGAGCCGCTGCTCGCACCAGACCTTGCCGTCCGGCCGCTCCCGGGTGCGATGCCACTCCATGATGAGCGTGCGGATCTTCAGGCGCGCGAACCGAGGGTCCTCCAGCAGCGCGTACTCCCCGCCCTCGATGTCCATCTTGAGCAGGTCGATGGGCTCGTCGCCGATGGCCTCGAAGAAGTCGACCAGCGGCACGCGCAGCGAGCGCCCCTCGCTCGCATCCACGATGGTGGACGCGCTCTCCGCGTCGAGCAGGCCCACCTCACCGGCGCTCACACCCGCCGCCGCTCGGTGCAGGGACACTCGCGGCGTCAGTGCGTTGAGCGCCAGGTTGCGCTCCAGCATCGCCAGATGGACGGGGTGCGGCTCGAAGGCGACGACGTGCGCGCGTGGGTAGTGCTTCGCCCAGAACAGCAGCGAGTGTCCGCAGTTCGCTCCGACATCGACGATGCGCAGCGTGGTGTCCGTCCGCACGGAGAACGGGGGACGGTAGACCTCCGCGACGAACATCTCGTACGCCGTGGCCAGGTCCTCGGCGGGAGGCGGCCTCAGGGAGAGCTTCTCCCCCGAGCGCAGCTTCACCGTCACCTCACGCCCCAGCGGCATCGCCCGCCAGGCGAGATACCGGAGCTGGCTCAGCGGCGTCAGGTGATCCCTCAGTCGTTGCATGGCATTCCTACGGAGACAAGACGCCGGGCGGGAGCGCCCCTCGGGTCAACAGCCAGTCTCGCAGCTTGAGGCACGGCTTCTCCACCGCGACGTAGGTCACCCACGAAACGCCCAACGTCAGGGCGAGGTACGCGAGGAGGTCCAGCCCCCACGCGCCCAGGCGGAGGTCCAGCCGCTCCACTATTCGCAGCACGAGCCCGTGCCAGAGATACGCGCCATAGGACAGCAGCGCGATTTGATAGATGGCCCAACGCGGAACCCGGGGGAGCTGGAGCGACTCGATACCCACGAGCACCCCGCCGAAGCCCACCGCCAGTCCAGCGAACAGCCAGACGTGGTTCGTCGTCGTCACGATGGCGCCGTGGTGCCCCACCGTCAGCGCCAGCACGCCCACGCCCACGAGGCCACACAGCATCCGCCCTCGCGGCGACCAGCTCCTCCACGTGGGCGCGGTCTTCGCCAGGAACACGCCGATGCCCAGCCCATCCAGGTGCAGCTCGGTGGACCAGGGCGCGAGCGTGTCCAGGCTCGACATCGTGACGTCCGCCGGCAGGCCGCGCGAGAAGAGCCAGCGCGCCGTGACGCTCAAGGCCACCGAGCCCAGCCATGCCCACGCGGGCCAGCGTCGCCCACCCAGCGCGAAGGCGAGCAGCGGCAGCACCAGGTAGAAGTGCTCCTCCACGCACAAGGACCAGCTCTGCACGAAGTCGCGCGGGTGGCCGAAGTTCTGGAGGAACAGGGCGTAGTGCCAGCCGCCTCCCACGAACGGCGTGCCCACCAGCCACGGCTTGAGCGCGTAGAGCGCGAGCACCACGAAGTACAGCGGCAGGGTGCGCATCCAGCGCTTCAGCCAGAAGGTGCGCAGCTGCGCACCCAGCGTGGGCCCCTCTTCCGTGGCGAAGACCTGCCGACCCACGAGGTAGCCCGAGAGCACGAAGAACAGGTCCACGCCCATCCACCCGTGCGCGAACGCGAAGCGCACCGCGTACGGCACGGCGTCATGCACCGCCGCGGGCGCATGGAACACCAGCACCCCGAGGATGGCGAAGGCCCGCAGCACATCCAGCCCATCCATGCGCCGCGGAGACGCGAGCTCGCCACTCAACGGGTTGCTCCCAGCGGCAGTGGCCCGTGGGCTTGTAGGCGGATGGATGTCCTGGGAGGCATGCGCAAGAGGTGGGCGCATTGTGTCCCCCGAAGCGAAGGCGTCAACAGCGGACGACGAAGGGCCTGCCAGCAGGGCCGGCCTCTCGCATTCTCCGCCGACGAGGAATCGGTTCCGTTCGAGGTCAACAATGACACGCCGCAGCCCGCATGGTTGCTCGGCGAGGGACGACTCGTGCGACATCGGGGTGTCGCACAACGACATTCATTGACGCGCCGTGACGCTCACCGTCAGCATGACGAAGGCGGCCCATCTCGATGATCACCTTCTTCGTTGCCTTCCTCGTTTCGCTGATGGTCGCCCTGGGGCTCACGTACGTCGTGCGCAACCAGGCCCTGGCGTGGGGCTGGCTCGACCAGGCCAATTCCAGTCGCAAGGTCCACGTGCGGCCCATTCCCCGGCTCGGGGGAATCGGAATCGTCGCGGGCTTCTTCGCGCCCCTGTGCGCGCTGTTCCTGGTGGACTCGGGCGTGGGGCACAACTTCCGCTCCCACACCGACCTCGTGATGGGCCTGTTCGTCGGCGGTGGCGTCATCGCCGCGCTGGGGCTCTACGACGACCTGCGGGGCGCGAACGCGCGGCTGAAGTTCAGCGTGCAGTTCGCGGTGGCGCTCGGCCTGTATGCGCTGGGCTTCCGCATCGAGGTCATCGCCAATCCCTTCGGCCCCGAATTGACGCTGGGCGCGCTGAGCCTGCCCTTTACCGTGCTGTGGATGGTGGGCGTGGTCAACGCGCTCAACCTCATCGACGGGCTGGATGGGCTCGCGGGCGGCGTGGCGTTCTTCGGCGTGAGCACCAACTTCATCCTCGCACTGTCGCGAGGCGACGTGCTGCTGTGCCTGCTGATGGCGGCGCTCGCGGGGGCCATCCTCGGGTTCCTCGTCTTCAACTTCAACCCGGCCTCCATCTTCATGGGGGACACGGGCAGCATGTTCCTGGGCTTCGTGCTCGCGGCGGTCTCCATCAAGACGAGCACCAAGAGCGGCACCGCGGTGGCCATGCTCGTGCCCATCATGGCCCTGGGCCTGCCCATCATGGACACGCTGCTCGCGGTGATTCGCCGCTCGCTGTTGGGCCGGCCCCTGTTCAGCGCGGACAAGGAGCACATCCATCACCGGGTGATGAGCCGCATGGTGCTCAGCCACCGCTCCACCGTGCTGGTGCTGTATGCCCTGTGCGGCCTGTTCATGCTCACCGCGCTGGGCCTGAACTTCGCCAACAGCGCGCAGAGCGCCCTGCTCCTGTGCGGCATGGGCGTGGTCATCGCGGTGATGATGCGCAAGCTGGGCTACCTGGACCTGGGCCGGGCCGGGGACATGCAGCAGCGCCGTCAGCGAAACCTCCGGCTGCGCTCGGTGGTGAAGCAGGTCATCGGCTCGGTGCGTGAGGCTCGCTCGCCGCAGGAGGTCTGGAGCTCCGTGCGCCCGCTGGCGGACGTGCTGGGCGTGTCGCGCCAGGAGCTGCGCTTCCAGCAGGCCCACGACGAGCTCGTGGAGGGCATCGTCTTCGAGACCGAGCGCGCTGCGGGGCTGTCGCTGCCCTTCGAGCGGAGGCTGGAGGTGAAGGACGAGGACCAGGTGCTCGGCTCGCTGTTGCTCATCTGGCGCGATGGCCGCGACGCCATCGACCGGGACGAGGAGCTGGCGCTGGAGCTGGTGGCGGATGCCATCGCCGAGCGCGCCGTGAAGTTCCTGTCCGTCGCGGACGCTGAACCCGGGCGCGTCATCGCGCTGCGCCGATGACGACCCGCCCAGGCCCGAGCCCCCTCGTCGGGCTGCTGCGCGCCTGGCCGGAGCCCCCGGAGATTCGCGCTCCCCAGGGCGCCGACGCGGACACCTTCGTGCGAAGCGCCGTTCGCCACGGGCTCGCCGGGTTCGTGGCCCACGCGGTGGGACAGGCGGGGTGGCAGCTCCCCTCGGAGTCGAGCGCGCTGCTGCGCCGGGAGTCACTCGCCGGCGCGGCCCGCTCGCTCCAGGTCAAGGCGCTGTTGCTCAAGAGCCTGGAGGCGCTGTCCCGCGAGGGAATCACGCCGGTGTCTCTCAAGGGCTACGGCCTGGCGCTCAGGCTGTACCCGGATCCGCTCCAGCGCGCCACGCGCGACGTGGACCTGCTCGTGTCCCGCACCGAGGTGGCGACGGCGGTGCACCAGCTCACCAGCCTGGGGCTGACGGTGCGCCCGTCGCGCGATGGGCGCCACGCGCACGTGGACTCGCACCACCTGGAGCTGGAGGGGAAGGCGGGGCTCGTGGAGCTGCACTTCCGCGCGCTGGCGGGCTGGGGCAGGGCGCTCGAGGGCGATGCGCTGCTGGCGCGCGCGGTGGAAGGGACGGTGGACGGCCACCGGGTGCGGTGGCTTGGCCCCGAGGACGAGGCCGTCTACCTGGCCCTCCACGCCAGCCACCACCTGCTGCAGCGGCTGGCGTGGCTGTTCGACCTGAAGCTCCTGGCGGCGCGGGGCCTGGACTGGGACCGCGTCATCGAGGGGGCTCGGGACTCGGGGCTGCCCCAGCTCGTCTTCCACGGCTGGGAGGTCGCACGGCGGCTATTGGGCGCGCCGGTGCCGGAGGACGTCCTCGCCGCGCTCGCGCCTTCGGGGTGGCGCAGGCGCCTGGGGCGGAGGTTCTTCTCCGAGTCTCGCCTGGTGGCGACCGAGCTGGTGCACAGCCGTCCGCGCTGGATGGCGGCGAAGCTGCTCCTGTCGCCCGAGCCCGTGGCGATGGTCCGCTATTCGCTGCGGCGCCTGGACACCCTGCTGCGCGGCCCGCCGGACAGGTGAGCGGGTGGGGGCTCGCCCTGGGGGACGGGCCGGATGTCCGCTGTCCACCACGGTCTCGTCCCGAGGGGCGCAGGCAGTGATTGCAGGGCATGCGGTGGGCCCGTTAAAGGGGGCCACCATGCCGCTCAGCCTGCTCGACACCTTCCGCGTCCTCGCCTCGTTCGACCCACCGCGAGGTGCCCTCAAGGGCGCGCCCTGGGAGGAGTACGTGGACTGGGCCATCGCCCAGGGCCTGGCGCCGCTGGCGGCCTACAACCTGGAGTACCGCCTGGGCGCCAGCGCCGCGCCCGAGTGGGCCCGCGACAGGCTGCTCTCCGTCTACCAGGGCTCCGTCAACGACAACGTGATGAAGCTCGTCAACTTCAAGCAGGTCGTCGACGAGCTGGAGGGACGCAAGCTGGTCCTCATGGGCTCGGCCGCCTTCGCCGAGGCGCTCTATCCGCACATCGGCTTCCGCCCCGTGCTCGAGCTGCAGCTGCTCCTGCGCCGCATGGACGTGGATGGCTTCGCCGGCTTCCTCTCCAACCACGAGTTCAAGCCGGAGGCCGACGCCTCCCACAGCGGCGCCACCAAGGTCGTCACCGACGGCCGCACCGCCATCCACCTCTACTCCGACATCCTGGGTCCCCAGCGCCGCGAGCAGACCGCCGGCATCATCGAGCGTGCCAAGCCGATGAAGGTCTACGGCCCCTCCATGTACCGGGCCGACCTGGAGGATTCGGTCCTCCTGGTCTGCCTGGAGCACGCGCGTCAGGGGTACGACGTACCCTGGCTGTCCTTCATCGACCTCCGCGAGCTCGTCACGGGCGCCAAGTGGATGGGCGGTGTCTACTCGCGCCCGCTGGATGTGCCCGCGCTGCTCGCCCGGGCCGCCGACTGGCGCCTGGAGCGCGCCCTGTACACGTCGCTGTCCATCATCGCCCGCCTCTTCCCGGAGGCCGCGGCCGATGCCACCGCCGCGCTGCCGCCCCTGCGCCGGGCGACGCGCGAGCTGTTGGACCGCACGGTGGTGGGTCCAGTCAGCACCCCCGGGCGGACCTCGGCTCTCAGGGGCTTGGAAAGAGTGCGGCGCCTGCTCACCGGGCAGTGAGCCCGCCCGGTTGCTGAACTGCCCCAGGGACGGGCTTCCTTTCCGAGCGCGTCCCGGCGTATGAGTTCTGGTCAAGACACCTCCCCACTGGGACTCCTTCAATGCGTATTGCCATCATCGGAACGGGCTACGTCGGCCTGGTCGCGGGCACCTGCTTCGCGGACTCGGGCAACGACGTCACGTGCGTGGACATCGACGAGCGGAAGATTCGCATGCTCCAGGCGGGCGAGGTGCCCATCTACGAGCCCGGGCTCGAGGAGCTCATCAAGAAGAACGTGCGCGAGAAGCGCCTGTTCTTCACGCGCGACCTGGCCGAGGCCGTCTCCAACGCGCACGTGGTGTTCATCGCGGTGGGCACGCCCGAGGGTGAGACGGGCGACGCCGACCTCCAGTACGTGCTGGCCGCCGCCGAGCAGATCGGCAAGGCGATGAAGCAGTACACGGTGGTGGTGGACAAGAGCACCGTGCCGGTGGGCACCGCGGACAAGGTGCGCGAGGCCATCCGCAAGGTGACGAGCGTGGAGTTCGACGTCGTCTCCAACCCGGAGTTCCTCAAGGAGGGCGCCGCGCTGGACGACTTCCTCAAGCCGGACCGCGTGGTCATCGGCGTGGACTCCGAGCGCGGCCGCAAGGTGATGGGCGAGCTGTACGCGCCCTTCGTGCGCACCGAGAACCCGGTGCTCTTCATGGACACGCGCTCGGCGGAGCTGACCAAGTACGCCGCCAACGCGATGCTCGCCACGCGCATCTCGTTCATGAATGACATCTCCGCGCTCTGCGAGAAGGTGGGCGCGGACGTGGACTTCGTGCGCAAGGGCCTGGGCTCCGACAAGCGCATCGGCTACCCGTTCCTCTTCCCGGGCGTGGGCTACGGCGGCTCGTGCTTCCCCAAGGACGTGAAGGCGCTGGGCGCCACCGCGCGCGAGTTCGGCCTGGAGCTGGACCTGCTGCGCGCCGTGGAGCGCACCAACGAGCGGCAGAAGAAGCTCCTGGTGAACAAGGCGGCCAAGCACTTCGGCGGCTCGCTGGAGGGCAAGAAGTTCGGCGTGTGGGGTCTGGCCTTCAAGCCGAAGACGGACGACATGCGCGAGGCGCCGTCCATCGAGGTCATCGAGGGCCTCATCGGCAAGGGCGCCTCGGTGGTGGCGCACGACCCGGTGGCCACGCACACGGCGAGGCGCGTCTTCGGTGACCGCATCCGCTACGCCAGCGTGCCCTACGAGGCGCTGGAGGGCGTGGACGCGCTCTTCGTCGTCACGGAGTGGAACGAGTTCCGTCACCCGGACTTCGAGCGCATGAAGTCGCTGATGAAGGCGCCGGTCATCTTCGACGGCCGCAACGTGTTCGACCCCGTGCGCATGCGCGAGCTGGGCTTCACGTACTACGGCATCGGCCGGCGGTGAGCCGGGGCGGTTCACTCGATGCGTTGACGGGGCTGCGCTTCTTCGCGGCCCTGCATGTCGTGCTGTTCCACTTCGCGCGTCCGGCCCTGGCGCCGGCGCCGGAGTGGCTGCAGAACCTGGTGGGCGCGGGCTTCTCGGCCGTGGGCGTGTTCTTCGTCCTGTCCGGCTTCGTGCTCGCCTGGAACTACCTGGACGCGGACGGGCGCATGGAGACGGGCACGCGCGCCTTCCTCGCGGCCCGCGTGGCCCGCGTCTATCCCGTGTATCTGCTCACCTTCCTGCTGTCCGCGCCGCCCACCATGCTCGCCTCGTTCGCGAGCAACGCGTGGCACGTGGCCTTGGTGAAGCTCGCGGTGGCGGCGGTGGCGACGCTGGCCCTGGTGCAGGCGTGGGTGCCGCTGCTCGCGCTGTACTGGAACCCGCCGGGCTGGTCCGTGGCGGTGGAGGCGTTCTTCTACGCGCTGTTCCCGAAGCTCGCGCGCGGGCTGTCGCGCCTGAAGCCGTCCTTGTTGCCCGTGGCGCTGGGCGCGACGTGGGTGCTGGGGCTCGTGCCGCCGGTGCTCTACCTCGCGCTGCGACCCGATGGGCTGGACACGGTGGATGCGCACTCGTGGGGCGCGTGGCTGGCGGTGCTCAAGTTCGCGCCGCTCTCGCGCCTGCCGGAGTTCCTCTTCGGCGTGCTCCTGGGCTGGTGCTTCGTGCGTGAGCGGCAGGCGGGTGCGGCGAAGGGCTCGGGCGCGGTGCTGGCGGCCTTGGGCGCGGCGATGCTGGTGGCGGCGGGCGCGGCGGGCGAGCGCATTCCGTACGTGCTGATGCACAACGCGCTGTTGGCGCCCGCCTCGGGGCTGCTCGTGTACGGGCTGGCGCGGGGTGGGGGCCTGCTGGGCCGGGTGCTGTCACGCCCGTGGGCGGTGCACCTGGGCTCGGCGAGCTACGCGCTGTACCTGCTCCAGTACCCCGCGGGCGAGGCGGCGATGAAGCTGGAGCGCGTGCTGTCGCCGTGGGTGGACCTCAACACGCCGTGGGGCTGGCTGGGCTCGGTGCTGCTGTTGGCGCTGCCCGCGTCCGTGCTGGTGCACCGGTACGTGGAGACGCCGATGCGCTCCCGGGTGCGCAAGGCGCTGCAGCCGTGGGTGGACGCGGAGGGTGCATCCACGCGCGCGCGGCCGGTGGCGCCGGGGGCCTGAGGGCTACCGCCTCCTCAGTCGATGCCGCCCTCGCGGGCGATGCCGCACTCGCGCTTGCCCTCGGCGGTTTCAATCTTCTTGCAGTCGCAGCCGGCGAGCTTCGTCTCGCAGACGGCCTCCTGCTCGGGGGTGGGCTCCACCCGGCTCTCCTCGCGCGAGGCGTTCTGGAGGCAGAGTTCCTTCTCCACCGAGTTGATGGAGCAGTCGCACAGCTTCTCGGACAGCTCGCGGCAGGGCCCCTTGCAGCCGGCGAGGCCGGACAGGGTGGCGCAGAGGAGGGCGGTGGCGAGCAGGAAGCGGCGCATGGGTGCGGGCGAAGATGCCAGAAGGTCTTCGGGATGCAAGCCCACTCGGGGGCCGTAGGGGTTTTCAACGCCGGACAGGGAGGGAGGGGCTCCGCGCCTGCCGGCCCTGTCAGCCGCCGAGCAGGACGTGCGGGCCGGAAAGCAGAGGGTTGCGGAGCCCATGCCATACTCGCAAGCCCTCTCGCATGGCCCCCTCGCAACGCAGCAGCTCCCGGTACACCCGGCTCGCCGAAGTGGCCCTGGCCATGCTCGTCGTCGTGTGTCCGCTGGCGCTCGGCGGCGCGGCGAAGTGGGTGCTCGTCCCGCTGGGCCTCCTCTCCGGCGCGGCGGCCCTGCTGGCGTGCATCGGCGCGCGGCGACACGGTCAGTCGCTGCGCTTCCCGCTCATGGCCGCGCCCCTGGCCGCGGGCGCGGCGCTGTGCGCGGTGCAGCTCGTCCCCCTGCCCTCGGGCGTGCTGGGGTGGGTGAGCCCGGAGGCCGCGGCGCTGCGGGAGTTCGCGCTGGAGCCCCTGGGCCTCGGTGGCGCGCGGCCCGTGTCGCTGGACCCGCCGGCCACGTGGCGTGAGCTGTCGAAGCACCTGGCGTACCTGCTCGTCTTCCTCGCCACGGTCCAGGTGTCGCGCTCGAAGGACAGCCGTCGCAGGCTGCTCGCGGTGGTGACCTTCACGGGCGCGGCGGTGACGCTGGTGGGGCTGGGCCACGCGCTCATGGGCGTGACGTCGCTGTTCGGCCTGCGCTCCTGGGTGCACGCGCATCCGACGCTGGTGACGTTCTTCGGCAACCCCAATCACCTGGCGGGCTTCCTCGGACTGGGGGCGTCGGTGGGCGTGGGGCTGGCGCTCACGATGCGGCCTCCCATGAAGGCGCTGCCGTATGCGCTGGCGGCGGGCGCGTGTGGGCTGGGCGTGGTGCTGACGCTGTCACGGGGCGGCATCGTGTTCCTCGTCCTCGGTCAGGGACTGCTCGCGCTGTGGCTCGCGCGAAGGCGCCAGGAGGACCGGCGCGGCGTCACGTCCGCGCGGAGCTTCGTCCCGGTGCTGGGGCTCGTGGCGGTGCTGGCCGTGGGCGCGTACGCGGTGGCGGAGCCGCTCTGGGCCGAGGCCCGCTCGGCGGACAGCCTGGAGAAGCTGGGCCAGTCCAAGGTGTCCCTGTGGCCGATGATGGCGAGGGCAGCCGCGTCCTTCCCGGCGCTGGGCATGGGGCGCGGCGCGTTCGAGGCGGCCTTCCCGCGCTACCAGTCCGAGCTCAACCCGAACACGCTCACGCACCCGGAGAACGCCGTGCTCCAGCTGGCGGCGGAGCTGGGCCTGCCCGGGTTGCTGCTGCTGGTCCTGGCCGTCTGGGGCTTCGCGCGGCTGGCGCGACGTGAAGGGCTGGACGCGCTGGAGGTGTCCGCGCTCGCGGGCGTGGCGGCGCTGGCCCTGCACAACCTCTTCGACTTCAGCCTGGAGCTGCCGGCCTGCGCGGTGGCGGCGCTGGTGGTGCTCGGCACGGTGGCGCGCCCTCGCGAGCGCGACACCGCGGACGCGTGGGCGCTGCCTTCGTCCCTCGTCTCGCTGGGCGCCAGTGGTGCGCTGATGGCGGTGGCGTTGGTGGCCTTGCTGCCCGGTGCCTCGCGACTCTCGGACGCGGAGACCGAGCTGGCGGAGCAGGTCCGCGCGCGGGCGCCGGTGGAGACGGTGCATGCGCGGGGGCTCGCGCTCATCGACCGGCACCCGGCCGACTACCTGCTGTATCGACTGGTGGCCTCCGCGCACGCGGCGCGAGGGGTCGAGGGCGCGAGCCAGACGCTGGCCTTCGTGAATCGCGCGCTGTACCTGGCGCCGCTGGACGCGGTGTCTCATCGGGTCGCGGCGCATGCGCTGCTGGCGATGGGGCACCGCTCGCAGGCCTTCCTGGAGTACCGGCTGGCGTACGAGGCGGGCGAGAAGGGCGCGCTCGTGGGCGACGCGGTCCGACGGGCTCGCACGGTGGAGGACCTGGTGGCGATGACGCCGGACTCGCCCGACATCGCCGGGGCGCTGCTGGACGCGCTGTCCTGGCATCTGAATCGTTCGGACCTCGCGCTGGCCTATGGTGCCTGGGCGCGAGAGCACTTCGAGGGCCGCCCGGGTGTCACGGCCCTGTGGGCCCGGGAGGCGCGGCTGCGGCTGACGCGCAAGGAGCTGCCCGAGGCGGAGGCGGCCTGCGTGCAGGTCGAGCGTCGAGCGCCGGGTGAGCGTGACACCGCGCTCCTGCGCGCCGAGGTGCTCCGGGGGCGAGGAGAGAGCGACGCCGCGTTGAGGGACATCGAGGCCCTGCGCTCACGTCACCCCGAGGACCTGGAGCTGGCCCTCATCCTGGCCTCCTGGCAGATGGACGCGGGCCTGACGCGGCGGGCGCGCCAGACGCTCCAGGAGGTGGGCGGCCTCGTCACGGACTACCGTCAGCGGGCGCGCCTCTTGTCGATGGAGGCGGACGGGCTCGAGCGCGAGGGGCTCCTGTCGCGCGCGGTGGACCGGCGGCAGACGGTGGCCCGGCTCCTGCCGAGCGCGGAGGCCCACTTCGCGGTGGCGCGGCTGCAGGAGTCACTCAAGCGCTACGACGCGGCGGCCCGCTCGGTGAGCGAGGGGCTGGCGCTGTTGCCGCCCGATGCGCGCGAGGCCGCGCGGGCCTGGATGACGCGGCTGGAGTCCGCCGAGCGTGCTCGCGTGGACTCGCGTCGCAAGGAGCTCTTGAGCGACCCGCGCGCGCAGGAGCTGGAGCACCTGCTGGGAGACTCCCGCGAGCCGCTCGTGGAACCCTGACCCTCCTCACGCCGGAATCGGCGCGTCCTGCTCCATCAGGATGGGAGGGATGACGGTGACGGCCGAGGCCGAGGGTTGAAGCCGCTCGTGGATGAACGAGGCGACGAGCGGCCACTCCAGCGTGGCGAAGTCCTGGAAGCGCATCTCCAGGGCCTCCTCGTGCGAGCCCGCGCGGAAGAGCAGGTGCTCGGTGAGGCTCAACGTCTCATCCACCGCCACGGGCAGGCCGTACAGCTCGCCGAAGGGCGGCTCCGCGCCGACCTCGCAGTCCGGGAAGTGGTCGGAGAACTCCCGCTCGGTGGCGAGCCGGGCGGTGCGCACGCCGAGCAGCTCCCGCACGCGCTCCAAATCGACGGTGCCCGCCGCGGGGACGACGAAGATCCAGGGCTGACGGTCCGCCATCACGATGACGGACTTGGCCACGCGCCAGCCGGAGACATGGAGCGCCTCGGCCAGCTCCTGGGCGGTGACCGCCCGGGGGTGCCAGTAGCGCTCGTAGAGGACTCGGTTGCGACGCAGATAGTATTGGATGGAAGCCGGAATCACGGGACGCCACCTCCTTGAACGAAAGGTGTGTCACCGCGACGGTTGGGGCCACGGCACTCCTCGCCCCTCGGGACGGAGCCCCTGGTGCGAGGGCTCGGCGTCCTGTCACTGGAGCAGGCGGGCGGGCGTCACTGCTGGAAGTCGTAGACGCTGCCGAGCTTGAGGATGCGCGTCAGCTCGTCCAGCGCCGTCATCGTCTCGCGCGCGAGCAGCGGGTCCTGCAAATCCTTGGGACGCAGCACGTCGCGGTAGTGGCGGCGCACCCAGGCGGCGAGCGATTCGTGCAGGGCGGGCGTGTAGAAGACGTCCGCGTGGATGGCGCGGCGCTCGGTGTCCGTCAGCCACACGCGCTGACGCAGGCAGGCGGGCCCGCCGCCGTTGTTCATGGACTGGCGCACGTCCAGGTAGTGCACCGCCTTCACCGGCGTGTCCTCGGCCACCACGCGCTCCAGGAAGCCTCGGGCCGCGGGCGTCTCGCGGCTCTCGATGGGCGCGACGATGGCCATCGTCCCGTCCGGCAGCGTCAGCACCTGCGAGTTGAAGGGGTACGCCTTCACCGCGTCCTTGGGGGGCAGCTCCGCGCTGCTGGCCACCACCGCGCGGAAGTCCGGGCCCAGCTTCTCGCGCAGCACCTGGAGCAGCCCCGGGTGGTCCACGAAGGCCAGCTCGTGCAGCATGAGGAAGCGCTCGTTGCCCACCGCGAGCACGTCCGTGTGGAAGGCCCCCGCGTCGATGCCCTCGGGGTGCTGCTGCGGGAAGAGCACCGAGCGCGCGTCCAACTGGTGCAGCCGCGCGAGCGCCTGGCTCGCCTCCAGCGTCTGGCGCGCCGGGAAGCGCTTGGGGCCCGTCACGTCCTGCCACGCGCTGCGGCCCCAGGCGAGCAGGTGCACCCCCGCGTGCCCCGGGGTGGCCAGGCGTGTGTGGTTGGCCGCGCCCTCGTCCGCGAAGTGGCTGCCGGGCGGCAGGGGCGCGTGCACCGCGAAGTGCTTCTCGTCGGCGAAGATGGCGCGAAGCACCGCGTGCGTGGTGTCCGCCTCCAGCGCGCGGTGGAACATCTGCGACAGGTTGGCGGGCGTCAGGTGCACCCGGCCGTCCGCCGTGTCGGAGCTGGGCGCCACGGTGGCCGCGTTGGCGGTCCACATGGAGGACGCGCTGGAGGTCAGCCGCAGCAGGTGCTCGGCCTCGCGCGCGGCGCGGGTGATGACCTCCTCGTCGGTGCCGGTGAAGCCCAGGGTCCTCAGGGCGCGCAGCGAGGGGCGCGGCTGGGGTGGCAGCACCGCCTGGCCGACCCCCAGGCCGGAGACGAAGCGCATCTTCTCCAGGCCCTGGAGCGCGGCCTCCCGGGGATGGCTCGACTCTCCGACGTGACTCTGTGACGCCAGGTTGCCGGGCGACAGACCCGCGTAGTTGTGGGTAGGACCGACGAGCCCGTCGAAGTTGTATTCGCGCATGGGATATGGAGCGACGTGTGGAGCGTCCACCCTTAGCAAAGCGCCTGAAACGTTTCCTCCGGTACCTGCTCATCCGGACGGTCCTGTTGTGCCTTCAACCCCTCCCCCTGGGGTGGGCCCGGGCCCTGGGCTCCCGCCTGGGCGGGTGGGCCTACACGATTGCGGGCGGTGAGCGCCGCAAGGCCCTGAAGTCCCTCGGCACCGCGTTTCCGGAGAAGTCCGACGCGGAGCGGCAGGACCTGGCCCGCGCGTCCTTCCGTCACCTGGGCGCCGCGGCGCTGGAGGTGGCCTGCACGGGCGCGCTGGACCGGGGGCTGGAGTCGCTGGTGGCGTGGCCGGAGGCGGACCGGGCGGTGCTGGACGCGGCCCTGGCGAAGGGCAAGGGCGTGGTCTTCATCTCCGGGCACGTGGGCAACTGGGAGCTGTTGGCCCGGCGGGTGGCGCGGGCGGGCTACCCCAGCCAGAGCATCGCGAAGGAGACCACCGACCCGCGCCTGACGAAGCTGGTGGAGCGCTTCCGGGAGCGGGGTGGGGTGCGCAGCATCTGGCGGGGCCAGGACGGCGCGGCGCGGGCCATGCTGCGCGCGCTCCGGGCCGGTGAAATCCTGGGGCTGCTCATCGACCAGGACACCAAGGTGCAGTCGCTCTTCGTGCCCTTCTTCGGGCAGCTGGCGGCCACGCCCCGCGCGGCGGCGGACCTGGCCGTGCGCACGGGCGCGGCGGTGGTGACGGGCTTCTGTCACCGCGTGGAGGGCGGCGGCTACCGGCTGGCCATGGAGGACGTGCCCCTGCCCGAGGTCGAGGACCGCGAGGCCGCGGCGCTGGCGCTCACCGCCGCCCTGTCGGCGCGAATCGAGGCGGCCATCCGGCGCACCCCCGAGCAGTGGGTGTGGATGCATCAGCGCTGGAAGACGCGGCCCCCCGTCGAGGCCTCCCCCCAGGCCCTGCTCGCCGGGGCGGCGCCGGCCACCGCCCGGTGATAGAAGGCACCCTCGTGTCGCGCTCCGAGCCCGTCCGCCTCCTCGCCCTCTGCCTGCTCGTCGCGGCGTGCTCCCCGCGTCGCCCGGCGGAGGGGGCGTCCCAGCAGCCTCCGCCGCAGGTGGTGCTCCGCGGCGCGCGCCTGGTGTCCTACGAGGGCGAGCGCCTGACGCTGTCGGGCAACGCCGAGTCGCTGACGTACCAGCGCTCCGGCGGCGACGTGCAGGCCACGAACGCGACCTTGCGCATCCCCCCGGGCACCCCCGAGCAGGGCATGTCGGTGGGCACCGAGAAGGGCCTGGACATCAGCGCCCCGAATATGGAGGGCAGCCTCGCGTCCAAGCAGCTGGTGGCGTCCGGCGGCGTGGTGGTGCGCACGGGCGAGGGCATGGTGGTGGAGACGCCGCGGTTGACCTACGACGCCGTGGAGAAGGGCGCCCGGGGCAACGAGGGCGTGAAGGTACGAGGGCCGGCGTACCGGTTGCGGGCGGACCGCTTCGAGCTGTCCTTCCCGGATGAGACGTTCACCTTCGAAGGCTCGGTGGAGACCGTGCTGGGAGAATCAGGGCGTGATTGAGTTCCTCGTGATGGCCTTCTTCGTGGCGCAGCCGGTGCCCGCCGTCGCCGCCGCCACGCCCACGGATGGGGGCACGCCTGCCGCCGCCGCCGCGGGCAGCCCGGGCCAGGGGCCCCTGGGGCCGGTGGACCTGAAGGAGCCGGTGCAGATCAACGCCGACCTCATCGAGGGCGGCAAGTCGCAGGCCACGCTCACCGGCAACGTGAAGGTGAAGCACCGCACCCTGGACCTGAAGTGCGACCGGATGACCGCCTACTTCGCGCCGCCCCGCGTGGTGACGCGCGTGGTGTGCACCGGCGGCGTGCACGCGGTGGACGGCGACCGCATGGCCCGCGGCGAGCGCGCCGAGTACGACGTCGCCTCGGGCGTGCTCGTCGTCACCGGCACCCCGGAGGCGCGCCAGGGGACCACGTACATGCGAGGGACGAAGGTCCGCCTCACGCTGGGCAGCGAGAAGCTCGAGGTGGAGAACGCCGTCATCATCTTCGAGTCGCCGCCGTCGGCCCCCTCGTCCCCCAAGCGCAAGGCCGCGCCCGCGCCCGCTCGCACGGCCCCCGTGGCCCCGGAGGCGGCGCCGCGATGAGCGACGCGAAGCTGTACGCGGAGGGGCTCAAGAAGGCCTATCGCGGGCGCCAGGTGGTCAACGGCGTGTCCTTCACCGTGTCCCCGGGCGAGGTGGTGGGCCTGTTGGGCCCCAACGGCGCCGGCAAGACGACCAGCTTCAACATGGTGGTGGGCCTGGTGACGCCCGACGCGGGCCGCGTGCGCGTGGGCGACGAGGACCTCACGCACCTGCCCATGCACCGCCGCGCGCGCCGGGGCGTGGGCTACCTGCCCCAGGAAGCCTCCGTGTTCCGCAAGCTCACCGTGCGCGACAACTTCCTGTCCGTGCTGGAGCTGCAGAAGGGCCTGGACAAGAAGGCCCGCGAGGCCCGCGCCAGCGCCATCCTGGAGGAGTTCGGCCTCTCCCACGTCGCGGAGTCCCTGGGCGGCACCCTCTCCGGCGGTGAGCGCCGCCGCGCCGAGATTGCCCGGAGCCTCTTGCCCCAGCCGCGCTTCATCCTCTTCGACGAGCCCTTCGCCGGCGTGGACCCCATCAACGTGGGCGACCTCCAGCGGCAGATCTTCCTGCTGCGCGAGCGGGGCCTGGGCGTCCTCATCACCGACCACAACGTCCAGGACACCCTGGGCATCTGTGATAGGGCCTACATCATCACACAGGGGCAGATCCTCGAGGAGGGCACCCCCGCGGAGATCGCCGCCTCGCCCCGGGCGCGCGCCGTCTACCTGGGGGAGCGGTTCCGCCTCCAGCAGCCGCTTTGAGGGACGACTGGCAAGCGGCCAACCGAGTGCATAGACTCCGGTTGGCCTCGCTTTTGCGTCGACAGGTCAACAAGGCCCAGTCACGCTCAGTGCGTGCAAGCTCTTGGTTTCCTTGTGGAATTTTGAATATGCAAGCAAGGGACCACGATTCGGGCACTAGACGCCGTCAGGGGGCCTTGTTACGTTGGCACGGTCTTTGATTGGTCCCGTGTCGTGTAGGGGCTGAATCACTCGGGGAGACCCTGTCTCATGGCGATGGAACTCAAACAAAGCCTGAAGCTTGCGCAGCAGCTGGTGATGACGCCGCAGCTGCAGCAGGCCATCAAGCTGCTTCAGCTCTCCCGGATGGAGCTGCTGGAGCAGGTCCGCGAGGAGATGGATCAGAATCCACTCCTGGAGCAGCCGGACGAGCAGGCACCGGGCGACGTGGGGGACAAGGAGCCCGGAGAGGCGTCGCTGGAGGCGGACAACGTCGAGATTCCGCGCGACGTGGAGCTGCCGTCGGCCTCCGGGGACAACGCCCCGGAGTTCAAGGCGGACGGGGACGGGCCCCCGGAGATCGACTGGGAGCAGTACCTCAACAGCTACCAGTTCAACGAGCCCACCACGGCGTCCAACAAGGGCAACGTGGCCACGGACGACCTGCCGTCGTTCGAGGCGAACCTGGTCAAGAAGGAGGACCTGGTCGACCACATCCAGGAGCAGCTGGGCACGCTGCGCCTGAACGACGCCGAGCGCCGCATCGCGATGCTCATCCTGGGCAACCTGGATGACGACGGCTACCTCAAGCTGCCGGACATCGAGGGAGACCCGCTCATCCGCCTGGCCAACGAGGCGGACGTGCCGATGCACATCGCCGAGCGCACCCTGCGTCGCATCCAGATGCTGGAGCCGCGCGGCTGCGGCGCTCGCGACTTGCAGGAGTGCCTGCTCATCCAGCTGCAGGGGATGAAGGAGCCGCAGGCGCCGCTGTTGGGCCTCATCATCAAGCGGCACATGAAGTACCTGGAGAGCAAGAACCTGCCCGCCATCGCCAAGGACCTGAAGGTCACCTTGGAAGAGGTGGTGGAGGCGGTGAAGCTGCTCCCCAAGCTGGACCCGAAGCCGGGCCGCAACTTCAGCGGGGACGACGCGCAGTACATCACCCCCGACGTCTTCGTCTACAAGATGGGGGACGAGTACACGGTGGTGCTCAACGACGACGGCCTGTCGAAGCTGCGCATCTCCGGCACCTACCGGAACGCGCTGAAGACGGGCGCGGTGGGCCCCGGCCAGACGAAGGACTTCATCCAGGACAAGCTGCGCAGCGCGGTGTGGCTCATCCGCTCCATCCACCAGCGGCAGCGGACCATCTACAAGGTCACCGAGAGCATCGTGAAGTTCCAGCGCGACTTCCTGGACAAGGGCATCGCGCACCTCAAGCCCCTCATCCTGCGCGACGTGGCCGAGGACATCGGCATGCACGAGTCCACGGTGAGCCGCGTGACGACGAGCAAGTACGTGCACACGCCGCAGGGCATCTTCGAGCTGAAGTACTTCTTCAACTCGTCCATCGCCCGCGTGTCCGGCGAGGACACCGCCAGCGAGGCGGTGAAGCACCACATCAAGCAGCTCGTCGCGCAGGAGGACGCGCGCAACCCGTACTCGGACCAGAAGATCGTCGAGCTCTTGCGCTCGCAGGGCACCGAGATTGCCCGCCGCACGGTGGCCAAGTACCGAGAGGTGCTGGGCATCCTCCCGAGCAGCAAGCGCAAGCGGTACTACTGAGCCCGCGACAAGTGGCTCTTGGCGCGTGGGGACGCGCCGTCGGAGATTGGGGGCGTCATGAGCGCCCCTGTCCTCCTGCTTCCCTCGGATGAGGGGCTCCCCTGGCGGGAGCCCCTGCCGCTGGTCGTTCCCCCCGTCGTCCTCGAAGGCCGCGCGGTGCGCCTGGAGCCCCTGTCGCTCGACCACGCCCCGGCCCTCACCGCGCTGTGCGAGGACGCGCTCTTCACGTACTTCACGGTGGTGCCGCGCACGCTCGCGGACGTGGAGCGCTTCATCGCGGACCGCCTGCGCGGCGCGGAGAAGGGCACCGAGCGCCCCTTCGTCATCCTCGAGAAGGCGACGGGCACGCCGGTGGGCTCCACCAGCTACCTGGACATCCAGCGCGACAGCCGCACGCTGGAGATCGGCTGGACGTGGCTGGGGCGCAGGGTGTGGCGCACGCGCGTCAACACCGAGTGCAAGTTCCTGCTGCTCCAGCTCGCCTTCGAGTCGCTGGGCGTCATGCGCGTGCAGCTCAAGACGGACCAGCGCAACACGCGCTCGCGCGCCGCGATTGAGCGGCTGGGCGCGAAGTTCGAGGGAATCCTCCGCAACCACGTCCTGGTACGGGGTGGGGTGGTGCGCGACAGCGCCTACTACTCCGTCATCGACACCGAGTGGCCGGAGGTGAAGGCCCGGCTCTTGGGGATGCTCCAGAAGGAGGGCTAGCGAGCAGGCGGGCCTCGGTCCGGGGTGGGAAAGGCAACGGCGTCATGCCGTTGGTGCTCCCGTCGGGCGGGCGCGGGCGGTATAGGTGCGGCCCGTATGCACTCTTCCTCTCGTTTCCGTGGTGGCGTGGTGTCGGGTGTCCTGGCCGCGCTCGGGCTCCTCGCGGCCGGCTGTGGCTCCTCGCTGAAGGAGCAGGACGTGGACCTGGCGGGGCTGTCCGGCCGCACGCTCCTGTACACGCACGCGGATGTGGACCTGTTCGAGCTGGAGCAGGCCGCGGGCTCGCACCGCGTCACCGTCACCTTCTCCCAGGCGGGCGGCGACGTCTGCACGCGGTTGAACGAGGGCGTCACGGCGACGTTCAACGGCGAGCCGATGCAGGTGGAGCGGGGCGGGGTGGATGGCACCGCGGGCCGCGACCTGTGCCTGCCCACGCGCGCCTTCTTCGACTACGCCCCGGATGAGTGGGCCGCGCTGCCGCCCACCGATGCGCGCGTCGTCTTCCAGGACGGCTCCGGCACCACCATCACCGTCGTCATGAAGGAGGCCCAGGCCAAGCGCTCCTTCGACGGCGTGTCCGACGTGCAGCGGCTGCTCCGGGGCCAGTCCTATTCGTACCAGTGGATGCCGTCGACCGAGAAGCTCGAGTCCGCCGGCGCCACGCTGCTGGCGGAGGGCAGCGCCGTCACCGCGACGCTCACCACCACGCGCGACGGGGGCCGCATCACCTTCACCGTGCCGCCCAACCTGGGCGCCGCCACGCACCTGCTCACCGTCAGGGGCCAGGTCCAGGGCGAGGTGCTGGAGTGCACGGGCGTGACGAGCTGCTCGGGCACCTATTTCCACTCCGAGGAGCAGGTCGTCTCGGTGCAGTAGCCCTCCGCTCGCATCCCTCCGGGGCGGGCGGGCACGTGAGCCCGCTTCGCCCGGTTGTCGTGGCCGGCCTCGGACGCCACCGTGCAGGGACCCTCTTTCCCCTGAACGGAGCGCAGCCATGGCCCAGAAGAACCCCGACCCGCGTGAGGCGGGCCCCAAGCCTCCCTTCCCCGAGCAGACTCAAGCCCCTCCGGGCAAGGAGGGGCGGATGTCGCCGGAGCCGGACTACGGCGAGCAGTCCTACAAGGGACTGGGGCGGCTGAAGGACCGCGTGGCGCTCGTCACCGGTGGCGACAGCGGCATTGGCAGGGCCGTGTGCCTGGCCTTCGCGCGCGAGGGCGCCGACGTGGCCGTCTCCTACTTGAGCGAGGGGGACGACGCCCGACAGGTGCAACGCGTGGTGGAGGACGCGGGGCGCTCGGCGCTGCTGTTGCCCGGGGACCTGGCGGTGGAGGCGAAGTGCCGCGTGCTCGTGGAGGCGACGGTGAAGCGCTTCGGTCGCATCGACATCCTCGTCAACAACGCGGCCTTCCAGGGCAAGGCGGTGGAGAAGTTCGAGGAGCTGGACGCCGAGCGCGTGGAGCGCACGTTCCGCGTCAACATCCTCGCGATGTTCCACCTGGTGCGCTACGCGCTGCCGCACATGAAGGCCGGCGGCACCATCATCAACACCGCCTCCATCCAGGCGTATCAACCCACGCCGCCGCTGCTCGACTACGCCACCACGAAGGGCGCCATCGTCACCTTCACCAAGGGCCTGGCGCAGCAGCTCATCGAGCGCGGCATCCGCGTCAACGCCGTGGCGCCCGGCCCCGTGTGGACGCCGCTGATTCCGCAGTCCTTCGACGGCAAGCAGGTGTCGACGTTCGGCGAGGACTCGCCCATGGGCCGCCCCGCGCAGCCGGCGGAGCTGGCGCCGTCCTACGTGTTCCTCGCCTCGGATGAGTCGCGCTTCGTGAACGCGGAGATATTGGGTGTCACCGGAGGAAGGCTGCTCGCCTGAGCCCGTGTCCCGAGCTACCCGGTGCGCTGCTGTCCGTGCGGCGGCGCACCGCCTGATTCCGAGGGGTTGAAGAGTCTGGTGCCCCGCAGGTCCGAGCACCAGTCACGGCGTGTTGTCAGGCCCCGGACGGCAGGTGCGCTTGGGAAGAGTCAACCTGGGGGGACGGGTTGCTTTCCCGGGGGCAGAACGTTTCTGATCTGTCACGCAGCTCCCCTCACCCTAGGAGGCAGCCACGCATGCAGTTCAACATCACCTTCCGTCAGTTCGGGGCGTCGGATTCCCTCAAGGAGTACGCACGCGAGAAGGTCGAGCGGGTGAACAAGCTGTTGGACAGAGCAGGAGAGGCACACGTCGTCCTGTGGTTGGAGGCCAACCACATCCACCACGCGGACATCACCGTCCACTCCGGGGCCTGGGTGCTCCGCGGGCGCGACAAGAGCAATGACATGTACGCGTCCATCGACCTGGCGATGGACAAGATCGAGCGCCAGCTGCGCCGCTACCGCGACAAGCTCAAGACGCATCACGGCAAGGAGCGCGTGCACCACCGTCAGGACCTGGTGAACCACCTGAAGGTGCGTCACGCCGTCTTCGAGGTGCCGGACGCGGAGGAGCTGGCGGACATCGCCGCGGAGTCCACGGTGGACATGCCCGCGCCGAAGCTCGCCGCCGCCCCGCCCGCGACCCCCGTGGCCGCCGCGACGCGCGTGGTGAGCTCCACCCAGCTCACCGTCAAGCCGCTGTCGGTGGACGAGGCGGTGATGCAGATGAACCTGATGAACAACGACTTCTACGTGTTCCACAACGTGGAGTCGGACGCGCTGGGCATCGTCTACCGGCGCAAGGATGGCCAGTACGGCCTCATCGAGCCCCACGAGCCGCCCGCGCTGGCCGCGGCCGCCGGCACCTGAGGCGAGGGCCTGAAGGAAGCGTCGCGCTCCGCCACCCCCCTCGAGGAGGCGGAGCGCGGACGCTCCCATCCAGTCGATGACGGGAGCGTCGTCGGTCCTTCACGGATGCTGCTTCCCACGAGGCTCGCGGTCGGCCACGGCCTCGTCGGTGTCCCCCCAACCGCCCGGGTAGGGCGGCTGGCGCATCCATCCCCAAGAACGCCTGGGCCCACCGCGCATATCGCGGGGGGCTTCCGGTAAAAACGACGCGCCCCATCTCTCCCCCGGGAGATGGAGCGCGCCTCGGCCCTGGCTGGGAGGGTCCGTCAGTAGCCCTTCTTGCAGCTGGACATCCCCTGCGCGTTGCGCAGGTCGGTGAACACGCCGGTGGAGACAGCCACGGGCGTGGTGACGGCGGGGGCCCGGACGTTGACGAGCGCCAGCGTCATCAGCGCGGCCCGCTCACCCAGCGGGCGCGAGTGGATGGCGGAGGGGAAGGCCACGACGATGTCCGACTCGCGCGCTCCCCCGCACTCGCGCACGCCCGAGAGGGTCTCCGCCTCCCGCTTCAGGAGGTAGGCGCAGCCGCCCACCCGGCCATGCAGCCACGTGCCGTCCTCGGTGAGGTCCACCAGCTGGCCGCCGAAGGTGCCCCAGACCCGGGTGTCGTCCCCCTCGGCCAGCTCCAGTCGCGCGTCCTGCTGGGCCACCGAGCCCGTGAGCAGCTGGTAGTCCCACTGGAGCGCCACCGGCTGCTGGCGGTAGCGGCCGCGCATGCTGTTGTCGGAGATGCTCAGCGTGGAGGTGGGGCCGGTGATGGCGTCTCCCCGCAGGAGCAGGGACTCCCCCGCGGCGTCTCCCAGCGCGGAGCCCTGGACACCGGTCGTGGCGCAGCCGGTGGCCAGCAGCGAGAGGACAAGGCTCGAGCACAGCGTTCGCTTCATGGCGGTCGCTCCCCTTTTCGTTTGCTGTCGTGGTTCACTGAAGGAAACGGACGCTGGGGGAGGGCATATCGTCCCCTGGGGGACGGCGGGGCGGGGAGACATGGGGGCGGCCCGTGGTCCCGGTCCCTGACGCGCAGTGAGCGGGGGTGGCGCCGGGACGACAGGCGACCCTTGCGCGAATCGAGGGTGAGGAGTAATTGCCGCCATCTCAGGAGCGCCAGCGCGGGAGCGTCAGTGAGAATCGCCGAGTTCCTCAGCCCCCAAGCCGTCATCGCGGACATGCAGTCGCGGACGAAGCAGGAGGTGTTGCGCGAGCTGAGCGCCACGTTGGCCCGGGCCCACCCCCCGCTCCTGGAGGAGCGGCTGGTGGAGGTGCTGCGCGAGCGCGAGAAGCTGGGCAGCACCGGCATCGGCGAGGGGGTGGCCATCCCCCACGGCAAGCTGCCGGGCATGACGCAGCTGCAGGCGGCCTTCGGCGTGTCCCGCGCGGGCGTGGACTTCGAGGCCATCGACGGCAAGCCCACCCACCTGTTCTTCGCCCTGGTGGCCCCGGAGAACAGCGCCGGCGTGCACCTGAAGGCCCTGGCCCGCATCTCCCGGCTCTTCAAGAACCCCCGCTTCCGGGCCGCCATCCTCGAGGCGCCCACGACCGCGGAAATCCACGCGCTCATCATCCAGGAAGACGCCCGGCCCTGAGCGCCGGGCCGGGGGGGACACCATGGACGTGGTGCTGCGGCCCATCAACGACGCGTTCTTCCATGAGCAGGTGCTCCCGTTCCTCACGCGCGCCATGGGCGACGCCAGCGGGGCCCTGGAGTCGCTGATGGAGCAGCTGGGGGACGGCCAGTCGCGCATGCTGTGCGAGCGCATGCTGGCGACGTCGGTGCCCGGCGGCCTGGGCTCGGTGGACGCGGACCCCTGGGCGGACCTGGTGGACCGGCTCGCCTTCCAGCCGTGGAGGACGGGGCCCATGGGCTGGGAGGTGGACCCTCGCCACGCGGGGTACGCGGACGCCTGGGACGAGGCGCTGCACCTGGCGCTGATGCTGGAGGAGGCCCACTACCCCTACTGGGACAACCGCACGTCCCGCGAGGTGCGCGACGGCTTCCGCCTGCGTCCGCTGGCGGACGTGGGGCTGGCCTCGCTGCTGGCGGGGCAGTGGGACCCCTTCCCGGAGTTCCCCCCGGACCGCGTCTTCGTCACCCAGGGCCGGGGCGAGTACTTCCCCAACGAGCGCTTCGCCTTCGCGGACTGGGCCTGGCGCCCAGCGCGCGCGGTGGCGCACTGGCAGGTGAACCTGCCGCGCAAGCTGGAGCGGCTGCTCACGCGCGAGCAGGAGCGCATGAAGCTGCCGTCGTTGCCGGAGCGTGACGAGGTGCTCGCCTACTGGCTGGGCAAGCAGGCACAACCGCCGCCGCTGACGGTGGCCTTCTCCGGGCTGGGGCCGCGCGCGGCGAACTGGATTCGCGAGCTGGGCGCGCTCACCGGCCACATCCGTCAGGCGGCGCTGGCGAAGCAGGGCCTCGCGGCGCTCGTCACCAAGGGCACCTCCGTCCGCATCTAGGCCTTGGGCGTGGCGGCGGCGGTGCTCCCGGGGCTCTCCAACAGGAGCGTGACGGGCCCGTCGTTGACGAGCGCCACCTTCATGTCCGCGGCGAAGATGCCGGTGCCCACGGACAGGCCGCGCTGACGCAGGCCCTCACAGGCCTTCTCGTACAGGGCCTTGGCCACGGTGGGCTCCATGGCGTCGATGAAGCTGGGGCGCCGGCCCTTGCGCGCGTCGCCGTAGAGCGTGAACTGGCTGACGACGATGAGCTGCCGCGAGGTGTCCTCCAGCGACAGGTTCATCTTGCCGCCCGCGTCCTCGAAGATGCGCAGCGTGGCGAGCTTCTCCACCATCCAGGCCACGTCCGCCTCGGTGTCGCCCTTGCCCACGCCCAGGAGCACCAGCAGCCCCGGGCCGATGTCGCTCACCTTCTGCCCGTCCACCGTCACCGACGCTTCCAGCACCCGCTGCACCACCGCACGCATCGAACTTTCCTCCCAGGGCCGATTGTCCACCGACGACTGTCAGGGGCGCGTGGCATCTTGCGCCCTTGGATTATGAAAAGAAGTCCACATGCCAGGGCGGCCAAATTGTTCTTGGCGGTAGAGCGAGCGCCCAGCCGTGGACTCCCGCACCCCCTCTCCCTTGCCGTGGTTTCACGCGATTCACCATAATGGCCGCCGACTTCCCCGGAGCGTGCGTGCAGGTTCTTCGAGCCAGACACCTCTTGGCCGCGACGGCCATCGTTTCCCTGCTGCTTCCCCCCGGTGCCCTGGCGGCGCCGCCCTCCGCCGAGAAGCGCGCGGACCGCGAGGCGTTGCGCGCGGCGCTGCTCGAGGTGCTCCAGCGTGCCCCGCTCAAGGTGAGCCGGGTGGGCGTGCACATGCAGAGCCTGGATGACGGCGCGGTGGTGTTCACCCACAACGCGGACGAGCTGCTCAACCCCGCGTCCAACGTGAAGCTCGTCACGTCCGCGGCGGCGCTGGCGACGCTCGGGCCGGAGTTCCGCTACGAGACGGAGTTCCTCGTGGACCCGGAGCTGGGCGCGGACGGCAAGGTGAAGACGCTCTACGTGCGCGGCAAGGGCGACCCGTCCGTCACCACCGAGCGGCTGTGGGGCATGGTGTCGGAGCTGTGGCACGTGGGCGTGCGCGAGGTGGGCGAAATCGTCGTGGACGACTCGTGGTTCGACGCCGAGCGCACGCCGCCCGGGTATGACCAGGAGGACTCGGACCGGGCGTACATGGCGCCTACGGGCGCGCTGAGCCTCAACTGGAACGCGGCGGCCATCTACCTGCGGCCCGGCGCGAGCGCGGGCGCCAAGGGCGTGGTGGAGATGGAGCCGCCCAGCGACTACTTCATCGTCGACAACCAGCTCTCCACGGGAGCGCGCCGGGCGCGGCGGGTGTCGGTGACGTCGGACCCGGTGGGGCCGCAGCAGAAGATTGTCGTGCGAGGGCAGGTGCCGCCCGAGCGCGGCGGCGCGGTGAGTGTCTGGAAGAAGATCGACAACCCGCCCATGTACTTCGGCCAGACGCTCAAGCAGCTCCTGAACACGCGGGGCGTCAAGGCGAAGGGGAGGGTGCGCGCGGGGGCGACGCCGTCGCGTGCCCGGGCGGTGTACGTGGCGCAGTCGGACACGTTCGACGTGCTGCTCAAGCGGCTCAACAAGCTCTCCAGCAACTTCGTCGCCGAGCAGCTGCTCAAGACGATGGGCGCCGAGGGGCGGGGCCAGCCGGGCACCTTCACCAAGGGCGTGGAGGTGGTGGAGCAGTTCCTCGAGCGCGACGTGGGCATCCAGCGCGGCACGTACGTGATGAAGAACGGCAGCGGGTTGAACGACGCGAACCGCTTCTCGGCCACGCAGCTCAACAAGCTGTTGCGCTACATGTATGAGCGCTTCCCGTTCGCGCCGGAGTACCTGTCCTCGGTGCCCATCGCGGGCAAGGACGGCACGCTCAAGTACCGCTTCGAGGGCAGCGACGCGGTGGGCCGGCTGCGCGCGAAGACGGGCACGCTGGAGGGGGTGTCCGCGCTGAGCGGCTACGTGACGAGCGCGGGCGGTGAGCGCTTCTCGTTCTCGATGATGGTGAACGACTTCGCGGGCCGGGCCGGGCCCATCGTCGCGGGGCTGGACGCGCTGGGCGCGGCGGTGGCGGCCACGGGCTCCAGCCTGGGGCCCTCGAGCGCGGTGGCGTCGCTGGCGGACGGTGGCAAGGCGGCGGGCGCGATTGGGGACGTGGCCTCGCGCGTGAAGACGTACCTGGAGCTGGGCCGTCAGAGGGATCCGCGCAACCTGGGCTTCCTGCGCACGGCGTGGCGCAGCGAGAGGGACCCGGCGGTGCGCGCGGTGCTGGCGGAGGGCCTGTACCAGTCCAACCCGCACGACTACCTGGGCGCGCGCACGTTGCTGGACAGCTACTCGGCGGGCAGTGATGTGTATGGCCGGCTGAGGGAGGTGGCGCGGGTGCTGGCGGTGGAGGTGCCGGGCGTCACGAGCATGGTGGAGCTGGCGGCCGGCGGGAACACGGAGGCGCTGGCGCGGGTGCTGGAGCTCGCGGGCGCCACGGGCGCGGATGCCACGGCGCAGGGCGAGATGTCGGTGGCCCTGGGGGAGGTGGCTCGCACGGCGCCGGAGGAGCTGGTGGTGGCGCTGCGCGCGGCGTCGACCTCGGACCGCGAGGCGTCCACGACGCTGCTGGCCCGGGCGCTGGTGCAGACGGGCCAGGCGGACCACCCGTTCTGGAAATCGCTGCGCAAGCTGGTGGGCGCGGCGGATCCGCAGGTGGCGACGTTCGCCAAGGGCCTGGACTCGACGCTGTCGCAGAAGGTGGCGGAGGCCAAGGCCCGCCCGGTGGAAGGCGCGCCGGTGCAGGTGGTGGCTCCGGCGGGCACGCCGCCTCCGGCGTCCTCGAAGCCCCAGGGCAGCGCCCCCGAGGCCCGCACCGCCGAGACGCACCCGGGCGGGTAGCGAGCGTCGCGCCACCGCGGGTCGTCGTACCGGAAGGCGCCGGGCGGGTGGCCTTCCGGGGCCGGGGCTCGCATCTTTGAGCTGCATCCGGGCGGCGATTCCCTGCCGCGACGCACCTGGCTGCGGGGGCTTTGCGTGCTGTCGCGTGTGCACCGCATCGAAGCGGGCGGCGAGCCCGCCTCAGCTCACCCTGAGCCTCGTTCCACCGAGGGGCATTGCTGGGCGGGTGTCTCCTGGGCGTGACTCAAGGCGGGCCCCGCCGCGCGACGCTCGGGGCGTACCCACGCCCTGGTTCGCCTCGCGTGCGGTCCTGGGTGCGCTGAGCCTTCGGGTTCGCGCCCGGGTGGGCCCGTCCCGCACCCGTCAGGTCCTGTCTGCTCGCCTGGTGCGCTGTCGCCCGGGCGGGCCCCGTGCCGCGGTCCGCCTTCTGGAAATGTCAGGGCGCACTGCTATACGTGGAGGGCAACCTGCCAGGGCTGATGCCCGGTGGGCCTATTTCCCCCCCGTGGTGGGGGGGAACTCGACGAAAAGGAAGAGGGAGCAGTCATGGCAGGAGGCGTGAACAAGGTCATCCTCATCGGCAACCTGGGCGCGGACCCCGAAGTGCGGTTCACCCCGGGAGGTCAGGCGGTCGCGAACTTCCGCATCGCGACCAGCGAGAGCTGGACCGACAAGAACGGCCAGAAGCAGGAGCGGACCGAGTGGCACCGCATCGTCGTCTGGGGAAAGCTCGCGGAGCTCTGCGGCGAGTACCTGAAGAAGGGACGGCAGTGCTACGTCGAGGGCCGCCTGCAGACGCGTGAGTGGACCGACAAGGAGAACCGCAAGAACTACACGACCGAGGTCGTGGCCAACGCGGTGACGTTCCTGGGCGGCCGTGACGCCGGGGACAACATGGGCAGCGGCGGCGGTGGTGGCGGGCGCCGGAACTTCGGCTCGCAGCCGCGCGGCGGCGACAACAACGACTACGGCCAGCCGCCTCCGATGGATGACGGCATGGGCGGTGGCGGCGGCGGCAACAACGAGGACGACATCCCGTTCTGAGCCGTGTCGGGACTCCGGCCGCTCCGGTCGGACACCCCAGAAGCGAACCGGCCGCTCCCCGGAAGGACTCGGGGGCGGCCGGTGTGCTTTTCGAGACGTGTGGACCGCGAGGAGGGCACTCCTCTCGGAGTGCCCGGTGACACAGGAAGGCCTAGTGGCCCGCGGGCCCGAGGGCCCCGCCCGCCTGGTACAGCGCGTAGATGGCGCTCCAGCTCATCGCCGTCAGCAGCAGGAAGATGAGGATGGAGACCGGCTCGAAGCGGCGCATGGCGCGCTCGGAGCCCAGCAGGCCCCAGCCCATCGCGAAGCCCTGGAGGCCGTTGGCCAGGTGGTACGCCGTGCCGAGCGTGCCCAGCAGGTAGACGACGAGCGTGGGGCCGTGGAAGTGCATCTCCCGGGCGATGTCCTCGAACATCTCCGGGTGACCCAGCATCAGGCGCGGGCGCAGGAAGGCCAGCCAGATGTGGGCGCCCAGGAACGCGAGCACGCCCAGGGCGCTGACGCGCTGGAGGATGTACTTGAAGTTGCCGTAGTTGTTGTAGCGGTTGTTGTTGGGCCGGAAGCTGAAGAGCCGCACCAGGCCCCAGCCCGTGTGGAACAGCAGCGGCAGCATCACGATGATGAACGTGAGCGCCTGGGCATACGGGTTGGAGTACGTGGTGACGGACTTCTGCCACGCGTCACCGCCACTGAAGGCGGACAGGTTGTCCCACAGGTGGTTGACGACCCAGAAGCTCAGGGGCACCACCGCGAGGAACGAGCCCAGGCGGGACTTGAGGAGCGGAGTCTTCGTTGCAACGGCGTCGGCGGTGGCGGCCTGGGTGCTCATCGTTTCTCCAGCGATGGCGCGCGGGCAGGTGGCCGCGCCCCAGCTCAAGGTCAGGTGACTGACTGTCGGTCGGCGGTTTATAGCCGTTCCGGCCACGACGCTGGATTTCTTCCGCACGTGCGCATCCCAGCCTTCGCGCATGGAGGCATAAGCCTGGACTTATGCGTCACCCCGGCCGGGCCTGCTGCCGGGCCGGCATGCGACGGGGCGTCCGCCTTCTGACGTTGGCGGGCACGCCGGGCTCGGGCACGCTACTCGCCCTGTCATGTCCGATGAGCTCGTCAGTGGATTGCTGAAGAAGTCCGATGTCCGCGTGGTGCTGGCCCTCACCACGCAGCTGTCCCGCCAGGCCCGGGCCACCCACCACACCGCCCCGGCCGCCGCGGCGCTCCTGTCCCAGTCCCTCACCGCCGCCGCCCTGCTGGGCGCCCTCCAGAAGGGCGACTCCCGCGTCAACCTCCAGCTCGAGTGCGACGGCCCCTTGAGGGGCCTCTTCGTGGACGGTGACACGTCCGGCCTGGTGCGGGGCTACGTGAAGAACACGCTCGTGGAGTACACGGGCAGTGACGACCAGTACCACTGGCGTCCCGTGCTGGGGAACAAGGGCTTCCTCTCCGTCCTGCGCGATTTGGGCGGTGGCGAGCACTACCGCTCCTCGGTGGAGCTGGAGCGCTTCGACCTGGCGGGCGACCTGGAGCGCTACTTCCACCAGTCCGACCAGCTCCCCTCGCACGTGGTGCTCGCGCAGCTGCCCGCCGAGGTGGGCGGCAAGCCGGAGTCCCTGGGCATCGTCGCGGGCCTGCTCGTCCAACCCTTGCCCAACGCCGACCTGGAGGTCTTCCAGGCGCTCGGTGAGCGGCTGCGTCGTGACGCCGAAGGCGCCCTTCGGGCCCATGCCCCCGCGGGTGCGTCCGCGGTGCTGCGGGCGCTGCTGCCGGAGGCGGACTTCGAGGTGATGGCCCGCTATCCGTTGCGCTTCGGCTGCTCGTGCAGCGAGGACCGCGTGAAGCGCGCGCTGCTCGCCATGGGGCGCGAGGAGCTCCAGGACCTGCTGGAGAAGGAAGGGCAGGCTGAAGCAACGTGTCAATTCTGCACGACGCGCTATGTCATTCCAGGAGATGAAATTCGGCGCATGTTGGAGAGCGGCTCGGTTTGACTTGGGTGCGTGGCCTCGGTAGAGGCCGCGCGCCATGAGTTACTTCACGCAACTGCTCGAAGGCGGCTACGAGGCCGTCCACCTGCTCAGCGATTCCCGCACGGGACTTCGCGCCATCGTCGGAATGCACAACACGCGACTCGGCCCTGGGCTGGGTGGCACGCGTGCCTTGTCCACGTACACCAGCGAGGAGGAGGCCGTCGCGGACGCGCTCCGGCTGGCGCGCGGGATGACGTACAAGGCGGCGCTCGCGGGCCTGCCGCACGGAGGTGGCAAGGCGGTCATTATGCTGCCCCGGAGCAACTTCGACCGGGCGAAGCTGTTCGAGTCCTTCGGTCGCGCGGTGGAATCGCTCGGCGGCCGCTACATCACCACCGAGGACAGCGGCACCAGCACCGACGACATGGAGCACGTGCGCAAGCACACGAAGAACGTCGTCGGCCTGAAGGAGCGCAGCGGAGACCCGTCGCCCGTCACGGCGTACGGCGTGGCGCGCGCCATGGAGGCCACCGCCAAGCACGTCTTCGGCAGCGCGGACCTCAAGGGCCTGCGCGTCACCGTGCTGGGCGTGGGCCACGTGGGCATGTACCTGGTGAAGGAGCTGCACGAGCGCGGCGCCCACATCTTCGTGAGCGACATCAATGCGGCCAGCGTGGAGCACGCGGTGAAGCAGTACGGCGCCACGGCGGTGGACGCGGACACCCTGCACCGTATGGAGGCGGACGTGTACGCCCCGTGCGCGCTGGGCGGCGCCATCAACGACACCACGCTGCCCCTGCTCAAGGTGAAGGCGGTGTGTGGAGCAGCCAACAATCAGCTGCTCACCATGCGCCACGGCGAGCAGCTGGCCAGCCGGGGCATCCTGTACGTGCCCGACTACGCGGCCAACGCGGGCGGCCTCATCAACGTCGCCCAGGAGTGGGCGGGGTACGACCGGGAGAAGGCGTACGCCCGGGCGGCGAACATCTTCGACACCATCGACACGGTGCTGCGGCGCGCGAAGGAGTCGGGCCTGCGCCCCGAGCAGGTGGCGGACCGGATGGTGGAGGAGAAGCTCCAGGCCTGAGGGCCGTGAGGTCCCCACCGCCTCGTGTGTCCGTGAGGTGGTGGGGATGTGAGCGGGGATGTGGCCAGGGCGCGCGCCTCGGGGTATGACGGGGCCGCACTTCAGCCGGAGCTCACCGCCGTGGCCACCAAGCGGGCAGCACCCGGGCCCAAGGCCCAGGGCAAGCGCAAGCCCACCGCGAAATCCTCCCCGAAGCCTTCGTCGTCGAAGAAGGCCCCCGCGAAGTCTCGTGTCGCGTCGCCGTCGCCGGCCGCGCGCGAGCAGGCGCGCAAGCTGGTCTCCATCCCGACGGACATGGTCCTGGCGCCCCAGGCGGAGGCCCCCCGTCAGCCGACGGGCAAGGACCAGTCGCGCAAGCGCACCGCGGGCGTGCTGCGCGAGCTGTCCTGGGCGCAGTTGGACCGCGCCGTGCAGCAGATGGCCGACGACATCCGCCAGTCCTTCCAGCCCGAGGCGGTGGTGGGCGTGGCGCACGGCGGCGTGTTCGTGGGCGGCGCGCTGGCGTCGGCGCTCGGGTGCGCGTTCTTCCCGGTGCGCATCAGCCGCCGCAGCAGGGACCGCGGCGACAAGGCGCATCCGCGGGGCGGACCGAAGCCCGCGAACGAGATGCCGCGCGAGCTGAAGGGCAAGCGCGTGCTCATCGTCGACGACGTGGCCTCCAGCGGAGACACGCTGGAATTGGCCATGGCGCTGGCGCGCGAGGCGGGGGCGAAGAAGGTGTCCACGGCGTGCCTGGTGGTGAAGCCGGACGCGTACGCGCCCCAGTTCGCGGGCATCTCCACGGGGGCGCTCGTCGTCTTCCCGTGGGACTACGCGCCGGGCACCGGCGACGCGCGCTTCGACGAGGACCCGGACAAGGCCGGAGCCTGAGCCGTACCGCGGTGATGCGATGATTGTCGGCACGGCGGGCCACATCGACCACGGCAAGACGTCGTTGGTGAAGGCCCTCACCGGCATCGACACGGACCGGCTCCAGGAGGAGAAGCGCCGCGGCATCACCCTGGAGCTGGGCTTCGCGCACCTGACGCTGGATGACGGCACCGTCGCGGGCGTCGTCGACGTGCCCGGCCACGAGCGCTTCGTGAAGGCGATGGCCGCGGGCGCCGGCGGCGTGGACCTGGCGGTGCTGGTGGTGGCGTCGGACGAGGGTGTGATGCCCCAGACGCGCGAGCACCTGGACATCTGCCGGCTGCTGGGCGTTCGTGCCGGCGTCGTCGCGCTCACCAAGTCGGACCTGCTGGACGAGCCCGGGCCCGAGTGGCGCGCGCTGGTGGAGGCGGACCTCGCCGCGCTCACCGCCGGCTCGTTCCTGGAGGGCGCGCCCGTGGTGCCGTGCTCCACGCGCACGGGCGAGGGGCTCGCGGCGTTGCGCGCGGCGCTCACCCGGGCGGTGGGCTCGCTGGGGAAGCGCCCCTCGGAGGGGCCCACGTTCCTCCCGGTGGACCGCGTCTTCACGCTCAAGGGCTTCGGCACGGTGGTGACGGGCACGCTGCTGTCGGGCACGGTGGCGGTGGATGACGCGGTGTCGCTCCTGCCGGGCACGCCCGGGCCGCTGCGCGTGCGCGGGGTGCAGCAGCATGGCCGGGCGGTGGCGCGAGTGGAGGCGGGCCAGCGCGCCGCGGTGAACCTACCGGGCGTGGAGCCGGAGTCGCTCCACCGGGGGCAGGTGCTGACGCGCGCCGGAGAGCTGCCCGAGACGCGCATGCTCGACGTGGAGCTGACGCTGCTGCCCTCCGCGCCGTCGCCCCTGCCGCGCCGCCGCAAGCTCCTGCTGCACCTGGGCACCGCGCAGGTGGAGGCCACGGTGGCGCTGCTGGACGTGGAGCGGCTGGAGCCCGGCGAGACGACGCTCGCGCAGCTGCGCCTGGACGCACCGGTGGCCGCGCTCGTGGGGCAGCGCTTCATCCTCCGGGGCTCGCGCGCGCTGCCGGGGCGGGGCGCGACGGTGGCCGGCGGGCGCGTGCTGTCGATTTCCCCTCCCAGGCGCCGCAAGGGCGGCGCGTCCATCGTGGCGCCGCTGCGCGAGGCGGACCCCGCGGGGCAGGTGGCGTGGCTGCTCCGGCAGGCCGGCTATGCGGGGCTCACGCAGCAGGCGCTGTTCGGCCGCTCGGCTCTGGGGCCCAAGGTGCTCACGCGCGCGCTGGAGCTCCTGGGCGCCCGGGGCGCGGTGGTGCTGTTGGACCGGGAGAGCCGGCTGTACCTGTCCGGCGAGGTGCTCGAGGGGTTGCAAGGCCGGGCGCTCGCGGTGCTGGCGGCCTTCCATGAGCGTGAGCCCCTGCGTGAGGGGCTGTCCCGCGAGGAGCTTCGCCAGCGGCTGTCCGGTGAGCTGGATGCGAGGGCCTTCCAGCGGGTGTTGCAGGGGCTGGGGGACGCCGGGAAGCTGGAGGTCGAGCGGGACCTGGTACGCCTGAAGGGGCGTGGACGCGCGCTGTCGTTGGGGGACGAGGCGGCGCGGGCGCGGCTCGCCGCGGAGCTGTCCGCCGCGGGTCTGGCGCCGCCCACCGAGGGCGAGCTGTCCCAGAAGCTCCAGCTCCCGGCGCCCCGCCTGCGCGAGCTGCTGAAGCTCCTGGTGGCCGAAGGCAAGGTGGTGCGCGTCAGCGAGGAGCTGTGCTTCGACGCGGGCTGTCTGGAGGCCTTGAAGGAACGGCTGGTTGCCCACCTGCGCGAGAAGAAGGACATTACCACCCAGTCCTTCAAGGAATTGGTGGGACAGAGCCGCAAGTTCGTCATCCCTCTGTCCGAGTACTTCGACCGGGAGAAGGTGACGCTCCGGGTGGGCGAGAAGCGGGTTCTGCGTCGCGGATGAGCACCAGCCACTACAGCGAGGCGTCGCTGCGCGCCCTCATCGAGCCCTTCGGCAACCCCGTGCTCGCGGTGGTGGACGGGCGCGTGTCCGCGGCCAATGACGCCTACCTCGCCCTCTTGGGGCTGCCCCGGGAGCGGGTGGAGGGGCGCTCCGTCATGGACTTCGTCCAGCCCGAGGAGCGCAGCCGGCTCATCGAGCGCTACCGCCTGGTGGAGTCCGGCGGGGCCATGGAGGCGAGGACGCAGGTCTACCAGGTGCCCTCGGCCGACGGCGTCACGCGCGAGGTGGCCCTCTACGCGTCCCGAATCCCGCTGGAGGGCGGGCGGCACGCGCTGCTGCTCAACCTGCTGCCGCTGACGGACAAGCCCCCCGAGCTGTCCATGGCGGAGCGGTTGGTGGAGACCTCGGCGAGCCTGGTGTCCGCGCACTCCGAGGACGCGGTGCGCCGCGTGGCCCTCAAGGGCCTGGAGGCCGCGGGCTTCCGGGTGCGGCTCCTGCGCTGGGATGGCCTGCGGCTGAACCCGTTGGATGGTGGTGCTCCTCCGCCGGACGTGGCCCTGGGGCTGGAGGCGCTGTCGGACGGGCGCCCCGTGTTCGGCGGCGCGGAGCGGGCCTCGCCCACGCACGTGTACCTGCCCGTCGGCGGCCCCCAGGTGGAGGTCCTTCGCGTGGAGGGCCCGTGGGTGGCGCCCCGGCATGGCTCGGTGCTGACGCTCTTCGCGAAGGTGGTGGGCGCGGCGCTGACGGACGCGCGCGTGCAGTCGGACAGCACGCGCAGCCGGTGGGAGGTGGGGGCCGTCGCGGAGATGGCGCGCTTCGTGGCGCGGCCGATTCCGCCCACGCCCGAGGACTTCCTCTCGCGCGTGTCGGAGCTGCTGCTGGCGGAGGCCGCGGCGCTGCACCTGACGCGGGGCGCGGAGGGGCCGCTGGTGCTGTCGGCCCACGTCGGCCTGACGGAGGTGGTGGGCCCGGGCGGCGATGTCGCGCGGCTGGGTGGGGTGATGGGCGGCTCGGTGCCGGACGCGCTGGATGGCGACCTCACCAGTGAGGCGCAGGCCCAGGCGCTGCGCGAGGCCTCGCAAGGGACGCTGGGCAGCGGCGCGGCGGTGCGGCTGGCGCGGGGCGGCGAGGTGTGCGGCGTGCTCCAGGTGCTGCGCGCGCCGGACCGGCCCTTCGACGCGCGGGACGTGCGGCTGTTGGGGACGCTGTCGGAGCTGCTGATGACGTTGCTCGAGCAGCGCCGGCTGCGCTCGGAGTCCGCGCGCCAGCTCACCGAGACGCGCCTGCTCCTGGACCTGGCCCGGACGACGTCGGGCGTGCTGGAGACCTCGAGCATCCTCGACGTGGCGTCGGACTTCCTCGTCCACCTGCTGGACGTCTCCAACTGCTACATCATGCTGTACGACGAGAGCGCGAAGGTGCTCCGGGGCGCGGCGGCCTCCGCGGCGCACCGCGACTTCTTCCGCACGGTGGTGTTGTCGCTCTCCAGTGACAGCGTGGCGGCGCGCGCCGCGCGCGAGCGCAAGCCGGTGGTCATCGAGGACGTGGAGGCCTCCGGCGGCGGCTTCAACCCGCAGCTCGTCCAGCGCTTCGGGGAGAAGGCGCTGCTGGCGCTGCCGCTCACCTCGCGCGAGGAGCTCATCGGCGTGGTGCTGGTGGACGACACGCGCCGCGCGCGGACGTTCAGCCCGGAGCTGGTGGAGCTGGCGGAGGCCACGTGTGGCCAGCTGTCGCTCTCCATCGCCAACGCGCGCCTGTACGAGTCGCTGTGGGCCAGCTACGCGGAGCTGGCCGCCACGCGCGCGGAGATGGTGAAGCGCGAGCGGCTGGCCGCGCTGGGCGAGCTGTCCGCCATCGTCGCCCACGAGGTGCGAAACCCCCTGGGCGTCATCTTCAACGCGGTGGCCTCGCTGCGCCGGCTCCTGGAGCCCTCCGGCGACGCGGCCATGCTGCTGGACATCCTGGGCGAGGAGAGCGACCGCCTCAACCGCATGGTCGGCGACTTGCTCGACTACACGCGGCCTCGCGACCCCGTGCTCCAGCACGAGGACCTGAGCCGTGTGCTCCAGGACTCGCTGGAGGCGGCGCGCGCGCAGGGTGGGGCGCCGGACCGGCCGGTGCGAATCGACGCGGAGGTGGAGCAGGGGCTGCCGCCCGTGCCCATGGACCGCCGGCTCATCCGCCAGGCGCTGGTCAACGTGGCCGTCAACGCCATCCAGTCCATGCCGCAAGGGGGGCTGGTGCAGGTGCGCGCGCGCCGCGAGGCCCACGCGGGCCGCGAGCAGCTGCGCATCGACGTGGCGGACCAGGGGCCGGGGATTCCCGCCGAGCTGCTCCACCGCGTCTTCGAGCCCTTCTTCACCACCAAGGCCCAGGGCACCGGCCTGGGACTGGCTGTCGTGAAACGAATCCTCGAGGAGCACCGCGGCGAAATCGCCGTGGACAGCACCCCCGGTCGCGGTACCACCTTCACCTTCCGGCTCCCCCTCTCGCAGCCCCCGTCCTTCCCATGACCGACGCGAACCTCCCGCCGTCCCGCGGACGCATCCTCGTCGTGGACGACCAGCGCAACATGCGCGCGACCACCGCGCTGCTCCTGCGCGCCGAGCACTACACCGTCTTCGAGGCGGGCACCGGCGAGGAGGCCCTGGCGCACCTGTCCGGTGGCAGCATGGACCTGCTCCTGACGGACCTGAAGATGGAGCCCATGGACGGGCTGACGCTCCTGCGGCGCGCGCTGGAGGTGGCCCCTCGGCTGCAGGTCATCATGATGACGGCCTTCGGCTCCATCGAGAGCGCGGTGGAGGCCATGCGGCTGGGCGCGTACGACTACGTCACCAAGCCGTTCAAGGAGAGCGAGCTGCGCTACCGCGTGGAGCGCGCCCTGGAGCGCGCGCGCCTCTTGCGCGACGTGGACAACCTGGCCACGGACTTCAACGAGCGCCACGGCCTGTCCGCGCTGGTGGGGCGCAGCGCCGCCATGCGGGACCTCACCTCGCGGCTGATGCGCGTGGCGCAGAGCGACGCCACGGTGCTCATCCAGGGCGAGAGCGGCACGGGCAAGGAGCTGGTGGCGCGCGCGCTCCACGCCCACAGCCGCCGCAAGGGGCGCTCCTTCGTGCCCGTCAACTGCGCGGCCATCAGCGAGACGCTGCTGGAGAGCGAGCTGTTCGGCCACGCGAAGGGCGCCTTCACTGGCGCGGTGAAGGCCCGCCGGGGCCTGTTCGAGGAGGCCGACGGCGGCACGCTCTTCATCGACGAGGTGACGGAGACCAGCCCCACCTTCCAGTCGAAGCTCCTGCGCGCGCTGCAGGAGGGCGAGGTGCGCCGCGTGGGCGAGTCCACCGCGCTGCGCGTGGACGTGCGCACCGTGGCGGCCACCAACCGCGACATCGAGCAGGAGGTGCGCGAGAAGCGCTTCCGCCAGGACCTCTACTACCGCCTCAACGTGGTGACGCTGCGCGTGCCGCCCCTGCGCGAGCGCCTGGATGACGTGCCCGCGCTCGCCGAGCACTTCCTGGGGCGCGCCAACGCCCGCAGCCCCAACCCCCGGCGCCTGTCCGCCGCCGCGGTGACGCACCTGATGAGCTACGACTTCCCCGGCAACGTGCGTGAGCTGGAGAACCTCGTCGAGCAGGCCGCCGCGCTCTCGGAGAGCGACGAGCTGCTGCCCGAGGACTTCCCGCTGCGTCAGGCCCGCCTGACGCCCGTCGCCGGCGCCAGCTCCCTGGGCGCGCTGGACGGCCCGGGCACCCTGCCCCCCGGCACCAGCGCGGGGCCCACCCTGGCCCAGGTGGTCGAGGACGCCGAGCGCCGCGCCATCGCCCAGTCTCTGGAGCGCCACGGCGTGGACCTGGCTCGCGTCGCCGACGAGCTGGGCGTCTCCTCCACCACCCTGTGGCGCAAGATGAAGCGCCTCAACCTCCGGCCGCCCAACGAGGTGGGTCGGGAGTAGGGTGGAGTTGGACGTGTAACTTTTGCGCACCCGTGGATTCAGATCCGAAATGAACGGGGTTCATCGGTGAAAAGCACAACCGCCCGGACTCATTGGAGATTTTCAGTTCTGAAAGCCGATTGCAGGGCTGAAATGCAATCGCCGGGGTGGGCCAATGTTGGGCAGACCTCTAAGTGCCTGAGAAAACTGGAGTTTGTTTCAAATCGGGGTCTGGCACGGCGACTGCTATAGGTTCACGCGGGACACATCGAAGCGAGGCTGAAGGCGGTTCCCCCCCACCCCTTCAGCACTTCCGGTGAGTCACCTTCAGAAGACCCGCGGCCCGACCCTCCCCTGGAGTGTCGGGCCGCCTTCTTTTGTGCCGTCGGACGTTGAGTCAGGCTCGCGTCGGTATCGCTCCTTCTAACCGGAGGCAGGCCGATGACGGTGGATGTGGGGCCGTGTCCGTGGGTGCAGCGGCCCGGACGCGCCGACGATTACCCGACGTATGTCAGGCTGTTCGCGGAGTTGGGGCTGGAGGACCCTCCGCCGCCGGCGTCCATGTGGGAGCAGGAGCTGGCGGCTCGCACCTTTCTCGTGGAGGGGCCGGGTGGGGTGGTGGGGTACACCTCCACCGAGGCGCTGGGCGTCATGGGGTACGTGGGCCAGCTCGTGGTGGCGCCCGAGGCGCGTCGTCAGGGGCTGGGGCGGTGGATGATGCTGAGGACGGCCGAGCGCTTCCGCGCGCAGGGCTGCCAGCACTGGTCCCTCACGGTGGTGCGCGACAACACGCCGGCCCTGGAGCTGTATGGCTCGCTGGGGATGCGGCGCGCGCGGCAGGCCACGGACCTGGAGGTGACGCGGGCCCACGTGGCCACGTTGCCGGAGGCGCCCCGGGGCCCGCGCGTGTCGCTCGTGGAGTCGTCGGATTGGGCGCCGCTGACGGAGGCCTTCGGGATGATTCCGGGCAAGCTCGCGCGCTTCTCGTCACTGGCCTCGCACCAGCTCTGGAAGCTGACGCGGGGCACGGAGCTGCTGGGGTTGATGGACCTGCGCTCCGGCGGCGCGGTGCTCTATCCGTTCTTCGCGGTGTCCCTCGCGCATGCCCGCGCGCTCCTGGAGGACGCCTTCGCCCGCGTGGGGCCCGCGCGTCAGTCGATGGGCGTGGTGATGACGGACAACGAGCCCCTGGTGGCCGCCCTGCGCAAGGCCGGCGCCCGCACGCGCCTGGAGACGTACGAGCTGCGCGGCGAGCTCCCAGGCTGACCTCACGTGCCCCTGAAAGACGACGCCCGCCCGGGCACGAGGCCGGGGCGGGCGGAGTCGACGGGCTCGAGGCCCGCGAAGGCTACTGACCGAAGAGGCTGCTGGCCTGCACCAGCCACGCGGTGACGGGGCCGGGGAGGATGCCCAGCACCACCACGGCCGCGGTGGAGAGCACCAGGGCCAGCTCGGTGGACCAGCTGCGCTCCAGCACCTGGGCGCCCTCGGGCACCGGGCGCATGAACATGTAGACCACCACGCGCAGGTAGTAATAGACGCCCGCCGCGCTGGAGAGCACGCCGATGATGGCCAGGCCGATGAGGCCCGCGTCCACCGCGCTCTGGAACACGAGCAGCTTGCTCATGAAGCCGATGGTGGGAGGAATCCCGCCCAGCGACAGCATGAACGCGGCCATGGCCACGGCCCAGCCCGGGCGCCGCTGCGCCAAGCCACTGAAGCGCTCCAAATCCCAGGCGGTGCCCTTCTCCTCGTCCTCGCGACGCTCGAGCACGGAGACCAGGGTAAAGGCGCCCACCGCGCTGAAGGTGTAGGCCAGCAGGTAGAAGAGGATGCCGCGCAGCGCCTGCGAGCGCGCCAGCTCCAGCGGCGAGCCACCCGTCAGCTCCGACGGGCCCAGCAGGCGGAACTGCTCGCCCGGCGCCGTCACGAACAGCGCCGCCACGCCCACCAGGAGGTAGCCGGCGTGCGCGATGGACGAGTACGCCAGCATGCGCTTCACGTTGCGCTGCGGAATCGCCAGCAGGTTGCCCACCACCATGGTGAGGAAGGCCAAGGTGGAGAACAGCACCAGCGGCATCTGCGGGTCGATGCCCTTGCCCACCGTCAGGAACACGCGCACCAGCGCCGCGAACGCGGCCGCCTTCACGCCCGCGCTCATCAGCGCGGTGACGGGGGTGGGGGCGCCCTCGTAGACGTCCGGCGTCCACATGTGGAACGGCACCGCGGCCACCTTGAAGGCGAAGCCGGAGCCCAGGAGGATGAGGCCCGCGTAGACCAGCGCCGGCTGCTGGGCGAGCGCCGTCGACAGCGGCCCAGCCATGGCCGTCAGCGTGGTGGTGCCGGTGGCGCCGTACAGCAGCGCCGCGCCGTACAGCAGCACCGCGGACGAGAACGCGCCCAGGATGAAGTACTTGAAGCCCGCCTCCGAGGGCCGCGTCCCGCGCCGCAGGTACGACGTCAGCGCGTACGTGGCGATGGAGAGGACCTCCAGGTTCACGAACAGGGTGATGAGCTCGTTGGACAGGGCCAACAGGCTCATGCCCGCCGCGGCGAACAGCATCAGCGCGTAGAACTCACCGCGCTCCGCGCCTCGCTTGCGCAGGAAGCTCACCGAGCTGAGCGACGCCAGCCCCAGGCCCACGCACACCACGAAGGTGAGGAAGCTGGAGAAGGGGTCCAGCACGCCGAAGCCGAGGAACGCCTCGTGCGCCGGCTCGAACATGTTGGACACGGCCACGGCGCCAGCCGCCACCGCCGCCACCACGGAGAGCACGGCCTGGTAGGACCGCGACGCGGTGCTGCTGAGGAACACCTCCGACAGCAGCAGGATGCAGGCTCCCACCACCAGGATGATGGCGGGAATCAGCGGGAGGAAGTCTGCCAGGGTCAGATTGGGCAGGGGCAAGGTCATGGCGAGGGCTCAGTCGGCTTACGGCCGGGACGAGGGGACGGCCCGGGCGGCGAGCGGGGCAGGGGCGCTCGGGGCTGCCACGGTGGGGTTGGCCGGCAGGGACATCACCTCCACGCGCACCTGGTCGGCCTGCACACCCGCTCCGGGCGTGCCCACGCGGGCGCGGGACAGGAAGCGCTCCGTGGACGGCTCGATGCGGTCCAGGAAGGGCTGGGGCATCAGGCCCATCACCCCGACGAGGATGATGAAGGGCAGCACCGTCAGGCTCTCGCGCACGTTCATGTCGCGCAGGTGCTGGTTCTCCCGGTGCGTCAGGCCGCCGAAGAACACCTTCTGCACCATCCACAGCATGTACGCCGCGCCCAGGATGACGCCCGTGGTCGCGAACGCGCCGAACACCGCCGTCAGGTGCGGGTTGCCGGCCGCCGCGCCCAGGTCGCTCTTGAACGTGCCGAGCAGCACCAGGAACTCGCCGATGAAGCCGTTGGTGCCGGGCACCGCCACCGAGGAGAAGGTGATGATGATGAAGGCGGTGGTGAACACCGGCATCACCTTGGCGATGCCGCCGAAGTCCGCCATCAGGCGGCTGTGGCGCCGCTCGTAGAGGAAGCCGAACAGGAGGAACAGCGCGCCCGTGGACACGCCGTGGTTGAGCATCTGGTACGCGCTGCCCGTGGCGCCCTCCGCCGTCAGCGCGAAGATGCCGAGCATGCAGTAGCCCAGGTGGCTGACGGACGAGTACGCGATGAGCTTCTTGATGTCCCGCTGCGCCAGGCACATCAGCGCCCCGTAGACGATGCCGATGACGGCCAGCGTCGCCAGGAACGGCCGGGCCTGCTGCGCGGCCACCGGGAACAGCGGAATCGCGTAGCGCCAGAAGCCGAAGGTGCCCATCTTCAGCATCACGCCGGCCAGGATCATGGAGCCGGCCACCGGCGCCTGCACGTGCGCGTCCGGCAGCCACGTGTGCACCGGCCACATCGGCACCTTGATGGCGAACGCCAGCGCGAACGCCGCGAACAGCCAGGGGCCGTAGGTGTGCAGCGTCGCGGCCATGCCCGTCAGCGAATCACACGCGCCCGCGGGTCCCGCCGAGCACGCGGACAGCTGCCGGTTCGCGTCCAACAGGCCGTTGTAGATGCTCGCGTAGTCGAACGAGCGCGCGCCCGCCGGCGAGCTGATGAAGTACACCGCGATGAGCGCCACCAGCATCAGCAGCGAGCCCACCAGCGTGTAGAGGAAGAACTTCACCGCCGCCATCTGGCGGTCCTCGGCGCCCCACACACCCACCAGCAGGTACATGGGGATGAGCATGGCCTCGAAGAAGATGTAGAACAGCAGCACGTCCAGCGACACCAGCGCGCCCAGCATCGTCGTCTGGAGCACCAGCAGCGCCAGGTGGAACTCCTTGATGCGGTGGCTGATGTACGTGGTGGAGGCCAGCACCACCAGGGGGCCCAGGAACACCGTCAGGAGGATGAGGCTCACCGCCAGGCCATCCACGCCCAGGTGGTAGCTCAGCCCGAACTCCTGGAACCAGGGCACCCGGTACTCGAGCTGGAACTCGGGACCGCCGACCTCGAAGCGTGAGTACGCCCACACGCCGAAGACCAGGTCCACCACCATGCCGATGAACGTGACGGTGCGAATCTGCCCCGCCTCGCCGGCGGGCAGCATCAGCACCAGCGCCGCGAAGACGAGCGGCAGGAAGACGACGAGGTTGAGCAGGTGGGTGTCGAAGAAGCTCATTGCAGCACCTGGATGAGGGCGTAGGCCACGCCGCCGAGCAGGGCGAGGGCCATCACTGCGGCATAGGCCTGGGCGTCGCCCGACTGGACGTAGCGCAGCGCGCTGCCCACGCGCGCCGTCACCCACGCCGTGCCGCGCACCGCCACGGTGTCGATGAGGAGCGCGTCCACCACGCGGAAGAGGATGAAGCTCATGAACTTGATGGGCCGGATGATGGCCAGCTCATACAACTCGTCCACGTAGAACTTGTTCTGCGCCGCGCGGCGCACCGCCCGGGCATAGGCCGGCGCGGGCTGACCCGCGCGGGACGGGAAGAAGCGCAGGTACAGGAACGCCGCCAGCGCGCCGCCGGACACCGCCACCAGCCACGCGAAGCCGTAGTCACCCAGCGTGGGGACGCTCGTGTCGAGCTCCACCGTCTTGCCCGTGGCGACCACGCGGTTCATCGCCGCGAACACCGGGCTCAGGAAGTTCTCGAACACCGGCTGCGGGCGGCCGTCACCGGGCGCCTTGAGCAGCGGCCACGCGTACACGGAGGCCACCACGCTGAGCACCGCCAGCACCACCAGCGGCAGCGTCATCTGCCACGCGCTCTCGTGCGCGTGCGCCACCTTGGCCTCCTTGGAGCGGGGCCCCTCGAAGGTCAGCAGGTACACGCGCGTCATGTAGAACGCGGTGCACGCGGCGATGAGCAGGCCCAGGTAGTAGACCGCGCTGGACACCCAGTGCAGGCCCGCCAGGTGGTTGTGGTGCACGCCGTGGAAGATGGCGTCCTTCGAGAAGAAGCCGGACAGCGGGATGATGCCGGTGATGGCCAGCGTGGCGACGAAGAAGGTGCCCCACGTCCACTTCATCTCGTGGCGCAGGCCGCCCAGCTTCTTGATGTCCGTCTCGTCCCCGTTGCCGTGCATCACGCTGCCGGCGCCCAGGAACAGACACGCCTTGAAGAACGCGTGCGTCACCAGGTGCAGCACGGCCGCCCAGAAGATGCCCATGCCCACGCCCATGAACATGATGCCCAGCTGGGACACCGTGGAGTAGGCGAGCACCTTCTTGATGTCGTCCTGCGCGAAGGCGATGAGCGCCGCCAAGAGCGACGTCAGCGCACCGATGATGGCGACCGTGGCCATCGCCGTGGGGCTGAGCACCAGCAGCGCGGACATGCGGCTGAACAGGTACACGCCCGCGGTCACCATCGTCGCGGCGTGGATGAGCGCGGAGACCGGCGTGGGGCCAGCCATGGCGTCCGGCAGCCAGACGTAGAGCGGCAGCTGCGCGCTCTTGCCCGCGGCGCCCAGGAGGAACAGCAGCAGCGCCACCGTCATCACTCCGCCGAACGTGTAGCCCTCCAGGGGGCCCGCGGCGATGGTCGTGGACAGGTCCACCTTGCCGGCGCCGCCCTCGGGCATCGCCTCGGCGAACTTCTGCAGGCCCAGGAAGGTGACGGGGCCCTTGTCCTCGAGCGCGGAGGCGTAGCGCTGGCTGGTGCTGCCCGCCGCCGTGTAGTCGCGCTCGTCGGCCTGGCGGTTGAAGGCGCCGACCATCAGCACCATCAGGAACGTGGCGATGAGGAACGCGAAGTCACCGATGCGGTTGGTGACGAACGCCTTGCGGCCGGCCCACGCCTTGGCGGGGTCCGTGTACCAGAAGCCGATGAGCAGGTAGCTGGCCATGCCCACGCCCTCCCAGCCCACGAAGAGCAGGACCAGGTTGTCGGCCAGCACCAGCGTCAGCATCGCCGCGACGAAGAGGTTCAGGTACGCGAAGAACCGCCAGTAGGCCTCGTCGTGCTCCATGTAGCTGGTGGAGTACAGGTGGATGAGGAAGCCCACGCCGGTGATGACCAGCAGGAGGATGCCGGACAGGTGGTCCACCATCAGCCCGAAGTTCACCCGGAAGTCGCCCACCGAGAACCAGGTGCCGTAGTCGTGCGCAATCGCGTAGCGGACGTAGTCCCGCTCGTTGCCGAACGGGTTCACGATGAAGGACAGGAGCCGGCGGCTCTCCAGGTCCATGGAGCTGGTGGCCCAGAAGGCCAGCACGCTCAGCACGAAGGCGCCCGCGACCGCGGAGCACGCGACCAGGTGCACGTTGGCGCGGCCCAGCATCTTGCCGAACACGCCGCAGATGAACGCGCCCAACAGGGGCAGCGCGATGATGAGCCAGAGCGAGGGCGCCATCACTTCTGGCGCGACCGGCGCGACCTGGAGGAATTCCGAGAAGGTGCTCATGAGTGGGCTCCTGGCGTGTCCGTCAGTGCTTCATGGTCCGGATGTCTTCCACCAGGATGCTGCCTCGGCTCCGGAAGACGGCGATGACGATGGCCAGTCCGATGGCCGCTTCCGCCGCGGCCACCGCGATGACGAAGAAGGCGGAGACGTGCCCGATGCTGTCGCCGTGCATGCGGGCGAAGGCCAGGAACGTCAGGTTCGCCGCGTTGAGCATCAGCTCCACGCACATGAAGACGACCAGTGCGTTGCGGCGCACCAGCACGCCGAACATGCCCATGCAGAACAGGGCGGCGGCAAGCAGGAGGTAGTAGGAGATGGGGACCATGGCCGGTTCGGGGCCTCGCGGGCGGACGACCTGCGCCGCCATCTAGCACAGAAAGTTTGAGGGAGTCGGCTGCGATCAGATTCGCGACTTGGCCACGACGACCGCGCCCACGATGGCCACCAGCAGCAGCAGGCTCACCGCCTCGAAGGGAAGCAGCCACTGGGTGAAGATGACCTGACCCAGCGTCGCCATGGTGCCGAAGGTCGCCTGCGCCTCCACGCCCATGGACGGGGGCGGCCCGGAGGGCAGCTTGCTGAGCGCGATGCCCAGCACCGCCAGGAGGCCCACCGTCGCCACGCCACCCACGAGCCTCGCCAGCGTGGGCTTTCCACGCGAGGGCGACTCGCTCAGGTTCAGCAGCATGATGACGAACAGGAAGAGCACCATGATGGCGCCCGCGTAGACGAGCACCTGGAGCACCGCCACCGTGTGCGCCCAGAGCAGGACGTACAGCCCGGCCAGGAAGAAGAACGTGGAGACCAGGGCCATGGCGGAGTTGATGGGACTCCGCGCGAAGATGACCATCCCGGCCGACAGCAGCGTCAGGAGCGCGAACGCCCCGAAGAGGATGAGCTCGATGTTCAAGACCAGTCTCCGAACGAACCCCAGGGCTTGTCGCCGAACGGGCAGCGCTTCTCGCGGATGTGGGCCTCGAACTCGTCCTTGAACCGCATCAGGAACGAGTGCGTGGGCAGCGCCGCCGCGTCACCCAGCGCGCAGATGGTGTTGCCCAGGCCGATGGGCGGGTAGGGGGCGATGGAGGACGCCACGTTGGAGAGCATCTCCACGTCGCCCGGGTCGCCGCGGCCCTCTTCAATCTTGCGCAGAAGCCGCGTCTGCCACGGCGTGCCCTCGCGGCACGGCGTGCACTGGCCGCAGGACTCCTCCGCGTAGAAGCGGGCCACGCGCCACAGGCTGCGCACCATGCAGGTGGCGTCGTCCATGACGATGACGCCGCCGGAGCCCGCCATGGTCTGTTTGACCTTGAGGGCCTCGAACTCCATGGCCACGTCCAGCTCGTCCGCGCCCAGCACCGGCGCCGAGGACCCGCCCGGAATCACGGCCTTCACCTTGCGACCCGCCGGCATGCCGCGGCCGTACTTGTCGTCGTAGATGAGCTCCGCGAGGGTCGTGAACATCGACACCTCGTAGACGCCCGGGCGGTTCACCGTGCCGGACAGGCAGACCAGGCGCGTGCCGCCCGACTTGTCCGTGCCCAGCTTCGCGTACCAGTCCGAGCCGCCCGTGAAGACGTGGGGCACGCTGGCGAGCGTCTCCACGTTGTTCACCACCGTGGGGCTGCCGAACAGGCCGACGACGGCGGGGAAGGGGGGCTTCAGGCGCGGCCAGCCCTTCTTGCCCTCCAGGCTCTCCAGCAGGGCCGTCTCCTCGCCGCAGATGTAGGCGCCGGCGCCGCGGACCAGGTAGCAGTTGAGCTCGAAGTCCTTGCCCATCAGCTTCTTGCCGAAGATGCCCGCCTTGTACGCCTCGTCGATGGCGGCCTGGCAGCGCTCCGCGGGGAACTTGAACTCGCCGCGCAGGTACACGTAGCAGGTGTGCACGCCCAGCGCGTAGGACGCGATGGCGATGCCCTCCAGCATCATGTGCGGGTCGTCCTCGAGGATGTAGCGGTCCTTGAAGGTGCCCGGCTCGGACTCGTCGCCGTTGACCGCGAGGTACTTGGGCTTGGGGCTGTCCTTGGGGACGAAGCTCCACTTCAGGCCCGTGGGGAAGCCGGCGCCGCCGCGACCGCGGAGGTTGGACTTCTTCACCTCGTCGATGATGGCGGCCGGCTGCATCTCCAGCGCCTTCTTCAGACCCTCGTAGCCACCGCGCTTCTTGTAGCTGTCCAACGTCCAGGACTGGGGCTTGCCCCAGGCCGCGGAGATGATCGGGTCGATGCCCTTTGCCGTAGAGGCCATGTGATGACGTCCTGCCTGGGTGAAAGGGTGGCGCTTCAGCTCAGCTTGGCCAGGATGGCGTCCAGCTTCGCGCGGGTGAGGCTCTCGTGGTGATCCTCGTTGATCTGCAGGCACGGCGCCGTGCCGCAGGAGGCCAGGCACTCGGTCTCGCGCAAGGTGAACTTCTCGTTGGCTTCACCTGCCTTGAGGCCAAGCTTCTCCTCCAGGTAGGCGAGCATCTTCTCCGCGCCCCAGAGCGAGCAGGACAGGTTCGTGCAGACGTCGATGACGTACTTGCCCGGCTTCTTCAGGTGGTACATCACGTAGAAGCTGGCGACCTCGTAGGCGCGCTCCGGCGTGACCTCCAGGTGCTTGGCGACCAGGCGCAGGCCCTCGGGCGGCAGCCAGCCCTTGATCTCCTGGAGCAGGCGCAGCGCCGGGAGCATGCCCGCGCTTTTGCGATCAGAGGGGTAGTGGGAGATGATCTCCGCGATACCCGCGTCGAACTTCTTCTGCTCTTCAGGAGTGAACAGGGGCTCCGCCATGGCGGGGGGCTACGTATTGCTCCAAAGGCCGCGTTGTCAACATAAACCCTCGACGGTACACTGGGCCGCCATCAGCAAATTGCCGAGCGATTTCAACCCCTTGTTATGACCCCGGGCCCAGAGAACAAGCGTCAGCACCCCCGGGTCCCGGCCGTGCTGAAGGTGGAGTACGCCGACGGACGCCAGGCGCGTGACGTCACGGAGAACCTGTCCCATTCGGGGCTCTTCGTGCAGACCGACCAGGTCTTCACCCTGGGGGACGAGGTGCGGCTCGCACTTTCTTTCCCGGGACTGCTGGATCCGGTAGAAGTCACCGGCATCGTGGCCTGGATGAGGCCCGCGGGCGTCGATCAGCCCGGAGGAGTCGGGGTCCGCGTCGAGCGCGCGGAGGACAGGCGCAGACTGGGTGACATCTTGAGTGCGGCAGGACCCAACAGCCACGCGCCCCACGCCGAGCACGAGGGGTACCGTGTGCTCATCGTCGAGGACAACCCGCACATCATCGAGATGTACAGCTACGTGCTGAAGAAGCTGGCGTCCGGTGAGCTGCACGGGAAGGTGCCCCTGGAGGTCCACTTCGCGCCGGACGGGCACCACGCGCTGGGCATGCTGCGCGAGGGCCGCTTCAGCCTGGTGATGACGGACCTCTACATGCCGGTGATGGACGGCTTCGCGCTCGTGGAGCGCATCCGGGAGGAGGAGGCCCTGCGGGCCATCCCCGTCATCGCCATCTCCGCCGGCGGCAAGGAGGCCCAGGACCGCGCGCTGCAGCTGGGCGTGGACATCTACCTGCGCAAGCCGGTGAAGTTCGTCGAGGTCCTGGAGACGGTGAAGCAGCTGCTTCGCATCCGCTGAGAACCCCCCGGGTTCCGCCAGTCCCACGTTGAGCGGTGGCGGGTGGACGTCGTAGAGTCGCCCACCCATGCCGAAGGCCGCCATCAACCGCGACGCCGTCAGTGGCGAGGCGCTGTTCATCCTCCGAAACCTGAGGGAGAACGGCCAACTCGGACGCTCCAACAAGCTGGCCGATGTGAAGGCCGCGCTGGAGCCGTCCGTCTCGCTCGATTTCGACAACTACTTCTTCTTCCTGCGCAAGTTCCACTACATCGCCATGGACCGCGAGGCCCAGCTCAAGCTCACCGAGCAGGGCGAGCGCGTGGCGGGCGGGGAGCTGTCGGACAAGTTCTCCGTGGAGGTGGGCGAGTTCTTCGCCGACCAGATTGCCTCGGCCGAGGACGAGCCCCCCGTGGCCCAGGGCACCGAGGAGTCGCTGGTGCTGCCGCCGCCCCCGCCGGAGCTGCTCCTGGACGAGGCGGAGGTGGTGCCCACCGCGGCCACGCAGATTGCGCCGCCCCCGTCGCCGCCGCCCATGCCGCCGATGCGCGCCGCGCGCTCGGCCATGCCCGCGCTGGACCTGACGCCGCCGCCCAACACGTCGCAGGTACCCGTGCCCGTCCCGGCGCCCTTCACGCCGCCTGTGCCCGTGGCGCTCATCACCCCCGCGACGCCCGAGCCTCGCCGGGAGACGTCCATCGGTCTGGCTCCCACCGCGCCGCTGCCCCTCGCTCCCCCGTCGTCGTCCGCCGCCCCTTCCATGCCCCCTCCCGCCGCCACTTCTCCCGTCGCCGCCGCGCCCGTCGCCCCGAAGGGCACGGAGCTGGACTTGCGCTACCAGAAGTTCGACCCCATCGGCACGGGCCCGCTGGGCACCGTCTTCAAGGGCCGCTTCACGGCGCTGGGGCTGGACATCTGCCTGAAGGAGCTCAAGGACATCTTCGGGTACTTCTCCTTCCTGCAGCGCGGTGAGGTGCTCAAGCGGCTGAAGAAGGAGCTGTGCGCCCAGGCCCAGGTGCGCCACCCCGGCATCGTCCAGGTGGTGGACCAGAACGTGGAGGCCAGCCGCCCCTACTTCGTCCTGGAGCTGATGAACGGCAGCCTGAAGGAGCGGCTGGACGCGGGCGGTGGCAGCGGGGTGCCGGTGCCCTTCGCGCTGCGCACGTTCCTCCAGATGGCCTACGGCCTGCGCGCGGCCCACGCCACGGGGCTGACGCACCACAACCTCAAGCCGGAGAACGTCCTCTTCGACGCCTACGGCAACGCCAAGCTGTCCGACTTCGGCCTGGGCCGCGTGGTGGAGGTGGACGCCACCAAGGGCATGCCCCAGGTCTTCGTGGGCACCGGCGGCATGGCGTACATGGCCCCGGAGCTGATGAACCGCGGCGCCAAGGACCCGGGCCCCTCCGCGGACGTGTACGGGCTGGGCATCCTGCTCTACGAGATGCTGACCGGGCAGATTCCGGGCCGCCGCTCGCCGCTCCCCTCGGAGGTGAACCCCGAGGCGCCCAGCGGCCTGGACCAGCTCTTCGACAAGGCCACCCAGGACAAGCGCGAGCAGCGCTACCCGGACGTCGACGCCATGCTCGAGGACTTCTACAAGGCCTTCCCGGACAAGGAGTTCCTCGTCCGCGGCGACCTCATCCTCTCCTCCGAGTCGCCCCAGCAGTGACGCGCTCCCGGGCGCGGGCCTCCTCGTGAGGCTCGCCCCCCGTGTGGACGGTGGCGTGGAGAGGCCGTGTCCTGGCCCTCCGCCAGCGCGGTAGCAGGCAGGCACGACGTGGGGGCCTCGCGGCGTCCGCCCCGTCCAGGCGGGGTCATGGCATTGTGCCGCGCGCCATGACCTCCACTGCTCCAGGCTGTGTGCTCGTCACCGTGACGGGCAAGGACCACCCCGGCATCACCGCCCGCCTCACCGGCCTGCTCGCGGACGCGGGCGCCGAGCTGCTCGACGTGGAGCAGGTGGTGGTGCAGGGGCGGCTGACGCTGTGCCTCCTGGTGCGGCTGCCCGAGTCGGTGGGCATTCCCCGGGCGCTGCTCTTCGCCGCGCGGGAGCTCGGCGTGGCGCTGGACTTCCAGGCGGTGGAGACGCCGGACCCCGGGGCTCCCATGCCCGCGCGCTACGTCGTCACCGCGGTGGGGCGCGCGCTGGGGGCGGGGCAGCTGCACTCGCTCACCTCGCACCTGGCCCAGGCGGGCGCCAACGTGGAGCGCATCGTCCGGCTGTCCGAGCCGCACCTGGGCTCCATGGAGCTGCACGTCACCCTGCCGCCCGCGCTGGAGCCCCAGGTGCTCAAGCGCTCGCTGCTGGCGCTGTCCATGCGCGACAACACCTTCGACGTGGCGCTGCAGAAGGAGAGCCTGTTCCGGCGCGGCAAGCGGATGGTGGTGATGGACATGGACTCCACGCTCATCCGCATCGAGGTCATCGACGAGCTGGCGCGCGCGCACGGCGTGGGTGAGCAGGTCTCGCGCATCACCGAGCGCGCCATGCAGGGGGAGATGGACTACGACGAGTCGCTGCGCCAGCGCGTGGCGCTGCTGAAGGGGCTGGACGTGGACGTGCTGCACCGGCTCGCGGCCAACCTGCCCCTCACGGAGGGCGCCGAGACGCTGGTGCGCGTGCTCAAGCGCCTGGGCTACCGCACCGCGGTCATCAGCGGCGGCTTCTCCGTGGCGGCCGAGGCGCTCAAGGCGCGGCTCGGCATCGACCACGCCTACTCCAACGTGCTGGAGGCGGAGGGCGGCAGGCTCACCGGACGCACCGTCGGGGCCATCGTCAACGCGCGCCGCAAGGCGGAGCTGCTCGAGCAGCTCGCGGCCCAGGAGGGCATCCTGCTCGAGCAGGTCATCGCGGTGGGCGACGGCGCCAATGACTTGCTGATGCTGGAGCGCGCGGGGCTGGGCATCGCGTTCCGCGCCAAGCCCCGGCTGCGCGAGGCCGCCGACACGTCCATCTCCGCCGGCGGGCTGGACACCATCCTCTACCTCCTGGGGCTCACCGGGCGGGAGCTCCAGGAGGCGGGCTGAGCGCTACAGGCGCATCCTGGCGGCGAGCTCGCGCTGCTGCAGCTTGCCCTTCTCCAGGAGCAGCTCCAGCAGGGCGCGCAGAATCTTGGAGCTCTTCTCCTGGTTCTGCTGGAGCGTCTGCAGCCGCTGCAGGTCCTCGTCCGTCCACTCGGGCGAGGTGGACGGGCCACCGGCCAGGATTTCGTCGAGGATGTCCGCCGCGCTCGACCCCTGGGCCGCCGCGGGCGGTGCGGGCCGCTCCGGAGCGCGGGGGGCTGGCGCCGCCGCGGGTGACTCGGGCGGGACGATGTCGGCGATGCGCTTCACCACCGTCTTGCCGCTCATGTCGACGACCTTGAACTCGTCGTCCTGCTCGTCGACGGTGGCCTGCGTGTCCGAGGACTGGTTGCGCGAGGGAGAGAAGCGCGTGCTGACCACCGGCTCCTGGCCCCGGTAGTGCCGCAGGATGGCGTGCTCGATTTCACGCTCGCCCGCCACCATGGGGACCACCCGGGCGCGGCTGCGGGCCGCCACCTGGTCCAGCGTGGCCAGGTCCGTGGGGTCCGCCATGGCCAGCACCAGCGTCTTGCCGTTGTCCTTGAGCGTGACGGGGAAGACGGCCTTCTGCTCGGCGAGCGTCATGTCCACGCGCGAGAGCGCGCCTGCGTCCCGGCTGATGTTGCCCAACTGCACGCGCTGCATCCCCAGGCCCTGGCAGATGGCCTCCGTAATCGTGTCCTCGGTGGCCAGCCCCAGGTCGGCGACGACGCGCGACAGCCGCCCGCCCCACTGGTCCAGGGTGGCCATGGCGCTGCGGAGCTGGAGCTCGTCGATGACGCGGGCCTTGACGAGGATTTCGCCGATGCGATTGCGGGAAGGAGAAGCCATGGCTCGGGAGTCTACCGTCTGACGGCGCGGACGCTCAGTCCGCGACGCTTTCGCCCGCTACGAGGGCGAGGAGGCACCATCATGCAGCCCTTCGCGGAAGCCGCCATCCAGCAGTGCCCCTACTGTGGCGAGGAGGTGGAGGTCGACGTGGACCCCATCGGCGCCAGCGCGGAGCGCTACATCGAGGACTGTCCCGTCTGCTGCCGCCCGTGGACCGTGCATGTGTCGCGCGACGAGGAGGCCTACGCCGTGGCCCTGGCCCGCGACGACGACTGACGGCCCGGGTCCACCCGTCCCAGAAGGCCCTCGTCCGGATGTCCGCAGAGCAGGCGTGCGGGCAGGGTGGGAGGGGGCCGCGAGGGCCCGGGGGCGTTGCTTGACACGTCCCGGAGCATGGTTCTCTTGAGTCTTGTGAGGCGGCGCTGGAGTGGAGCCCCGATGGGGCCCCCGAGGCGGAACCGCCGACAACGACAACGTCTGTGATTCACACACCGTGCACTCCGCCAGAGGAGTGTCACGCACAGGAGAAGACCATGCAGAATCGCAACCCGTTCAACTCCGCCGTGGTGGTGAACCCCCTGATGCGCGACTTCGACGCGCTCTTCCGTGAGTTCGCCCAGCCGGGCTTCTTCCGTCAGTCCGCGGTCCGCGAGCGCGTGCCCGCCGCCGACATCCTCGAGTCCGAGGCGGGCGTCACCCTGCACCTCGACATGCCGGGCGTGGACGCCAAGGACATCCAGGTGACGGTGGAGCGCGACGTGCTCACCGTGAAGGCCGAGCGCAAGGCGCAGCCCGTCGCCGAGGGCGTGACCGTGCGCCGCCAGGAGCGCGCGCAGGGCGGCTTCACGCGCTCGTTCTCCCTGCCGGAGACGGTGGACGCCACCAAGGTGGAGGCGCGCTACGAGCAGGGCGTGCTGACGCTCACCTTGCCTCGACGCGAGGAGTCCAAGCCTCGGGTCATCGAGGTCAAGGTCCAGGGCTGATGCTTCGCGCGAGGCGTCGAATCGCGCGCACACCCCTGCTGGGAGGCCGCTGTCCGGGGAAGAACGGCGCGGCTTCCTCCTTCTTCACCCCTGTCGAGGGCTTCCGCGAGGGGGCGGCGGAAGCCCTCCCGACCTCAGCGCTTGGCGCCGAGCGAGATGGGCACGCGGAACAGCTCCAGCACCTGCTGCACATCGAGCGGCTTGGCCAGGCACGCGAGCGCGCCCGCCTGCTTGGACTGCTCCACGACGTCGGCGGTGTGCATGGACGTCATCGTGATGAGCCGCACACCCTCCATCTGCTTGCGCGCGCGGATGCGACGGCAGACCTCGAGGCCGTCGATGTCCGGCATGTTCAGGTCGATGATCATCCCGTGCGGCTTCTGCTCGGACACCAGCAGCAGGGCCTCCACGCCGCTCGTCGTCGTCTGGAGCTCCACCTGCGCGGAGAACGGCTTGAACGCGCGCTTGACGGCGTCCAGCACCGCCCGCTCGTCATCCACCACCAACAGCCGCACCGTGCCGCTGCCCAGCTCCTCCGGAACCGGCATCTGGTGCGCGATGAGGAAGGTGCGCAGGTCCGCCGAGCGCACCCGGCGGTGACCGCCCGGCGTCCTGAAGGCCATCAGGATGCCCCGGTCAATCCACTTGCTCACCGTGGACGGATCCACCTGAAGCAAACGACTGATGTCGTGCGTCGTGTAGAGCTGGTCCGTCATCGCCGTACTCCCCTCTTGCTGCATCATTCCGCTGCCCATGGAATCAACCACCTACCTTGAATACGGGGTTTCCTTCAACCTCTCTGCGCACTGCGTCCATCAGTCCCCCTCATCAGACCCACGGCCCCGTCCCAACGGGCACTGGCCTTGAGGCAGAGCTCCACGAGCTCCCGAGCGGCCCCACGGCCTCCCGGGCTCTGAGCCACGAAGTGGACCTCCTGACGCACCTCGGGAACTGCATCCGCGGGACACGCGGACAAGCCCACCCTCGACAGCGGGGCCAGGTCATTGTGGTCATCCCCCATGTAGGCACAGGCCTCATGGGGTACGCCCAGCTGCTGGAGGAGCTCGTCCAGTGCGGCACCCTTGTCCCGGCGGCCTTGAAACACGGCCGCCAGCCCGAGCTCCCGCCCGCGTGCCTCCACGATTCCTGAGGTGCGAGCGGTGAGGATGGCGGCGGGCAGGCCCGACAGCCGGGCCATGACCAGGGCGTGGCCATCCTTCACGTCGAAGCGCTTCATCAGCTCCCCGCCGTCGCCGTAATACAGGCCGCCGTCGGTGAGCACCCCGTCCACGTCGAAGACCAAGAGCCGCACGCGCGCCGCGCGGGACGTCAGCTCTTCCTTTCCAGGCTTGGAAGGTGCGTCCGTCTGCATCGTCTGCTCGGCTCCCCTCGTCGTGTTCATCAGCCGGGCTCGTGTCCCAACACCCGGCGGATATCCAGCACATTTCGTACCACGTCCTCGAACATCTGTGGATTGAGGGAGCACGGACCGTCACACAGGGCACGGTCAGGGTCCTCATGGACTTCCGTGAACAATGCATCAATCCCGGCGGCCGCGGCAGCGCGGGCGAGCAGTGAGACGAATTTGCGGTCGCCTCCCGTCACCCCGTCCCCGGAGCTGGGCTGCTGCACGGAGTGCGTGGCGTCGAAGCACACGGCCAGGCCCGCCTCGCGCATCTGCGCCAGGCCCCGCATGTCCACCACCAGGTTGTTGTAGCCGAAGGTCGAACCCCGCTCGGTGACGAGCACGTTGGGGTTGCCCGTCTCGAACGCCTTGCGCGCCGAGTGGACGATGTCCTTGGGGGCCACGAACTGTCCCTTCTTCAAGTTCACGCCCTTTCCCGAGCGGGCCACCGCCTCGACCAGGTCCGTCTGCCGGCACAGGAACGCCGGTATCTGGATGATATCCACAACTTCCGAGGCAGGACCTACGTGGCTGGTTTCATGGACGTCCGTGAGGACCGGGACGCCCACTTCATCCCTGATACGCGCTAGAATGCGCAGCCCTTCCCGGAGGCCAGGACCTCGGAAGGACTTCCCGCTTGTCCGGTTGGCCTTGTCATACGAGCACTTGAAGGCATAGGGCACGCCCAGCCGGCTGGTGATGCCCTTGAGCAAGTGCGCATGTTTCAGCGCCATCTCCTCGGACTCGATGCTGTCCGGGCCGGCGATGACGAAGAGTTTCTGTCCCGGGCCAACCTTGTGGCCACAGAGGGTAATCGGAAGGCTGCTGGCGCTCATGCGCGCACCTGGCCGGCGGAGGCGTCGCGCTGGTCGAGCGCGGCCTTGATGAAGCCGGAGAAGAGAGGGTGGGGGGCGAAGGGCTTGCTCTTGAACTCGGGGTGGAACTGGCAGCCGACGAAGTAGGGGTGGTCCGACAGTTCAATCATCTCCACCAGGTTCAGCTCCGGATTATGACCGGAGATGACCAGGCCCGCCTCCTGCAACCGGCCGCGGTAGGCGTTGTTCACCTCGTAGCGGTGCCGGTGGCGCTCCTGGATGAGGTCCTGGCCGTAGAGCTGGTGGGCGCGGGTGGAGGGCTTGAGCGCGCAGGCGTAGCTGCCCAGGCGCATGGTGCCTCCCTTGTCCTGCACCGACACCTGGCTCTCCATGAGCGTCACCACCGGGTGCGGCGTGTGCTCGTTGAACTCCAGGCTGTTCGCGTTGGTGAGCCCCAGCACGCTCCGGCTGAACTCCACCACCGCCATCTGCAGGCCCAGGCAGATGCCGAAGAACGGAATCTTCTTCTCCCGCGCGTAGCGCACGGCGGCGATCTTCCCCTCGGTGCCCCGCACGCCGAAGCCGCCGGGGACCAGGATGGCGTCCACGCCGGCGAGCAGCTTCTCGGGCCCCTGCGCCTCCACGTCCTGGCTGTCCACGAAGTGCAGGTTGACCTTCACGTCGTTGGCGATGCCGCCGTGGAGCAAGGCCTCGTTGAGGCTCTTGTAGCTCTCCGTCAGGTTCACGTACTTGCCGACGATGGCCACCTGCACCTGGCCTCGCGCGGGCTCGTACACCTTGCGGATGATGTTCTCCCAGCGCTCCAGGTGCGGCGCGCGGCTCCAGATGTTGAGCACCTCCGCGAGCCGGTCATCCAGGCCCTGCCGGTGCAGCTCCAGCGGCAGCTCGTAGATGCTGCGCACGTCCGGGGACGTGAACACGTTGCCGGTGTCCACGTTGCAGAACATCGCAATCTTGTCCTTGAGCTCGCGCGACACCTCGCGGTCCGTGCGGCACACCAGGAAGTCGGGCTGGATGCCGATTTCGCGCAGCTTCATCACCGAGTGCTGCGTGGGCTTGGTCTTCACCTCGCCGGCCGCGCCGATGTACGGCAAGAGCGTCAGGTGCACGTAGACGGCGTTCTGGCTGCCCACGTCGTAGCGCATCTGGCGGATGGCCTCGAGGAAGGGCAGGGACTCGATGTCGCCCACCGTGCCGCCCACCTCCACGATGACCACGTCCGCGTCCTGGGCCGCCTGACGGATGCTCGCCTTGATTTCATCCGTGATGTGCGGAATCACCTGCACCGTCTTGCCCAGGTACTCGCCGCGGCGCTCCTTCATGATGACCGCGTGGTAGATGCGGCCCGACGTGAAGTTGTTGAGCCGGCTCATCCGCGCGTTGGTGAAGCGCTCGTAGTGGCCCAGGTCCATGTCCGTCTCGCCACCGTCCTCGGTGACGAAGACCTCGCCGTGCTGGAACGGGCTCATCGTGCCCGGGTCCACGTTGATGTACGGGTCCAGCTTGAGCAACGTGACGGCGAGGCCACGGTTCTCCAGCAGGGCGCCGATGGAGGCCGAGGCGAGGCCCTTGCCGAGGGAGCTGACCACTCCGCCCGTCACGAAAATGAACTTGGTCTTCTTGGAGCGCATATCCCGTTCTGCCAAGTAGGGCAGGGATGCGTCAATTATTCTGCGCCGGACGGGGGGGCGACCGGTCCGCCTGCTGACGCCGCCTCAGTTGCCGTCCCAAGCACCAGGGCGGGACACGGCGAACTCCCGGACGTCGGGTTGTCCGACGCGGAAGTCACGCAAGTCGCAGTTGCGGCAGCTCCAGCCCTCCCAGCCACGCTTGACCACCATGTGCAGGCAGGCGTCGTAGTTGGGACAGTACAGGTTGCGCTGCGCCTGGACGGACTCTTCGTCACGCAGGGCGGTGGGCAGAGGGCTGGGGCACGGGGTGATGGACACGGCGAATCTCCCGGATGGGTACGTCAAGGGTCGGCCACTCCCCCCGGCGCGTCGGAACAGGTTGTCGGGACTTCCATTCCCGACCGGAAAGTAAAAGACCCGCCCCCGCATGTGCGGAGACGGGCCCCTGAAACCTTTAGCGTCTTCCACCGCGACGGAAAGCCGTTTCAGGCCACCGAAGCGGAGGTGGACGCCTGACTCTTGCTGTCGGTCAAGGCATCACCTCCTTTCTTGAGGCCGGAACAACTAATCGCCCCCCTGATTTCGCGCCACTTTCCGATGCGATGAGCGAAGGACGCGGAGGGTAGGCGGCCGTTCAGGCCGCGACGAACTGGCGCTCGACCAGGCGGCGGTAGAGGCCGTCCTGGCCCATGAGGCTGGCGTGGGTGCCGCTCTGGACGATGCGGCCCGACTCCAGCACGAGCACGCGGTCCACGTTGGCCACGGTGGACAGGCGGTGGGCGATGACGAGCGTGGTGCGGCCCTTCATCAGGCGCTCCAGCGCGTCCTTCACCAGGTGCTCGCTCTCCGCGTCGAGCGCGCTGGTCGCCTCGTCGAGGATGAGCAGGCGGGGGTCCTTGAGCACCGCGCGGGCGATGGCGACCCGCTGCTTCTGGCCGCCGGACAGCTGCACGCCGCGCTCGCCTACCTGGGTGTTGTAGCGCTCCGGGAAGCGCTGGATGAAGTCGTGGGCGTTGGCGGCGCGCGCGGCGTGTTCGACCTGGGCGTCGGTGGCGTCGGGCCGGGCGTAGCGGATGTTGTCCGCGATGGAGCAGGAGAACAGCTGGGGCTCCTGGGCCACCATGCCGACGTTGCGGCGCAGCCACTCGGGCTCGAGCGTGGTGAGCGGATGTCCGTCCAGCACCACCGCGCCGCCCTGCGGGTCGTAGAAGCGCGACATGAGCGAGGCGAGCGTGGACTTGCCTCCGCCCGAGGGGCCCACCACCGCGACGACCTCGCCGGGCTTGAGCTCCAGGTCCAGCCCCTGGAGCACGGGTACGTCCGCGCGCGTGGGGTAGGAGAAGCGCACGCCGCGGAACTCCACGTGGCCCTTCACCGACGGGAGCTGGTGGCCTCCGGCGGGGATGGCGGGCACGCGGTCCACCAGCTCGAAGACGCGTTCGGCGGCGCCGCTGGCGCGCATGAAGTCCGCCCACACCTCCGCCACCGCGCTCAGCGAGAGCGCGACGAGCGAGGTGTAGATGAGGAACGAGGTGAGCGCGCCCACCGTGAGCTCTCCGTCCACCACCAGGCGGCCGCCGTACCAGAGCATGGCCGCGGTGGAGCCGTACATGGCCAGCGAGGCGACGCCCATGAAGACGGCGGACTGGCGCGCGCGGTCCTTGGCCAGCGCCAGCGCGCGGTCCACCGCGGCGCCGTAGCGCTCCACCTCGTGGGCCTCCGCGGCGAACGAGCGCACGGTGCGGATGCCGGACAGGTCCTCCTCGGCGACCTCGCTGGAGGCGGCGAGCGCGTCCTGCACCTGGCGCGACAGCACCCGCACGCGCCGGCCGTACACCACCGCGCCGATGGCCACCGCCGGGATGAGCGCGAGCATCACCAGCGTCAGCCGGGGCGAGGTGAAGAACAGCAGCGCCACGCCGCCCAGGGCCTGGAAGGTGTAGCGCAGCGTCATGGAGACGTTGGTGGTGACGGTGTTCTGCAGGACGCTCGTGTCCGAGGCGAGCCGGCTGGTGAGCTCCCCGGTGCGGCGCTCGTCGAAGAAGGCCACCTCCTGGGACAGCAGGCTCTGGAACAGGCGCTTGCGCAGCCGCGTCACCACGCGCTCGCCGGCGGTGCTGAAGAGGTAGGCGCGCAGCGCCATGGCCACCGACTGCACGACGAAGACGGCGAACATCACCAGCGCGATGGTGTCCAGCTTGTCGCGGCTGCGCGCGCCGAGCGCCTCGTCCACCAAGTCACCGATGGCGCGGGGGAAGACGAGCGTGGCGGCGCTGCTGAGCAGCAGGAACAGCGTGCCCACGACGAGCGTGGGAACCTCTGGCCGGGCGAGGGTGAGCAGGCGACCCAGCGTCACGCGCGAGGGGAGCCGGGGCTTGGCGGGTGACGGGCGGGCGGACACCGGCGGAGACTAGCGCGGAGTTTCCCGCTTCGCACGGCTCCCGGCTGTCGGAGCGGGTGGGAGGTGCTCATCCTTCCGGACACGGAGGTAGGCCATCGAGCAGCGCGTCTTCGGCGGTACCGGCAGGCAGGTTCCCGTCCTCGGGCAGGGGACATGGCAGATGGAGGAGGATGACCGCGACGAGGCCATCCGCTCGCTGCGCGCGGGGTTGGACCTGGGGCTCACGCATGTGGACACCGCGGAGCTGTACGGCCATGGCCGCGTGGAGGAGTCCATCGTCTCCGAGGCCATCGCCGGCCGGCGTCAGGAGGTCTTCCTGGTGTCGAAGGTGATGCCGTCCAACGCGACGTACGCGGGCACCCTGGCCGCGTGTGAGCGGAGCCTGAAGCGGCTGCGCACCGACGTGTTGGATTGCTACCTGCTGCACTGGCCCGGTTCGCATCCGCTGGAGGAGACGGTGCGCGCCTTCGAGAAGCTGGTGGCGGACGGGAAGATTCGCTCGTGGGGTGTGAGCAACTTCGGTGTGGCGGAGCTGGAGGAGCTCGTCGAGCTCGCGAAGCCGGAGCGCGTCGCGTGCAACCAGGTGCTGTACCACCTGGAGGAGCGCGCCATCGAACACGCGGTGCTGCCCTGGTGCGAGGCGCGTGGCATCGCGGTGGTGGGCTACAGCCCGTTCGGCAACGGGCGCTTCCCTCGTCCCGACAGTCCGGGCGGGCGCGTGCTGGAGGCGGTGGCCCGCGCGCATGGCGTCACGCCCCGGCAGGTGGCGCTCCAGTTCCTGGTGCGCAGGCCCTCGCTGTTCGCCATCCCGAAGGCGAGCCGCGTGGCGCACCTGCGCGACAACGCCGCGGCCGCGTCGCTGAGGCTGTCGCGGGAGGAGCTGGCGCGCCTGGACGCCGCGTTCCCGCTGGGGGCCTACAGCGACGAGCTGCCGATGCTCTGACTACAGCAGGCCCTTCTCGCGCATGACGGCCTCGACCTTCGCGACGTCGGCGGGGATGTCCACGGCCACCGTGCGCCAGGAGACGCGGGCGCAGCGGATGGAGATGCCGTGCTCCAGCGCGCGCAGCTGCTCCAGCTTCTCCGTCTCCTCGAGCGGCGTGGGGGCCAGCTCGGCGAGGCGCAGCAGCACGTCGCGTCGGTAGCCGTACAGGCCGATGTGGCCCCAGCGGGGGACGGGGGTGCCCGTCTCGCGGGCGTGGGGGACCAGGCTGCGGCTGAAGTAGAGCGCGTCGCCGTTGAGCGCGAGCACCGCCTTCACCACGTGCGGGCTCTCCGCCTCGTCGGCCTCCAGGGGGCGCACGAGGGTGCCCATGCGCACGGCGGTGTCGTCGAAGAGGCCGGCGAGGGCCTCGAGCGCGGCCGGGTCGACCAGGGGCTCGTCGCCCTGGACGTTCACCCAGACGTCCACGTCCGGACGGGCGCGGGCGACCTCGGCCACGCGGTCCGTGCCGGTGGCGCAGGCCGGGCTGGTCATCACCGCGCGGCCGCCGAAGGACTCGACGGTGGCGCGGATGCGCTCGTCGTCGGTGGCGACCCAGACCTCGTGGAAGACGCCTGCTTCCTGACAGCGGCGCCAGACATGCTCCACCATGGGACGGCCGGCGATGAGGGCGAGCGGCTTGCCCGGGTAGCGGGTGCTGGCGTGACGGGCGGGGATGACGGCGATGGTGCGCGAGGAGGGCATGGCACACTCCGTCTATCAGATTCAGAACGGACGCTGGCCCCCGGATGGGTGGGCGCCCCGCAGCCACTAGGCATCCGACCCGGCGTGCCTAGCTTGGCTGGCGACATGAAGAAGGTCATCCACATCGTCGGCGCGCGCCCGAACTTCATGAAGGTCGCGCCCATCCACCGCGCCATCGCCGCGCGGAATCAGCTCCAGCAGGTCCTGGTCCACACGGGACAGCACTACGACGTCAAGATGAGCGACGTCTTCTTCTCGGACCTGGGGCTGCCAGCGCCCGAGGTGCACCTGGGCATCGGCTCCGGGAGCCACGCGCAGCAGACGGCCAAGACGATGGTGGAGCTCGAGCGGGTGTTCCTCGAGCACAAGCCGGACCTGGTCTCCGTCGTCGGTGACGTCAACAGCACCGTCGCCGCCGCGCTCGTGTCGTCGAAGCTGGGGATCGCGCTCGCGCACGTCGAGGCGGGCCTGCGCAGCTACTCGCGGCACCAGCCGGAGGAGATCAACCGCGTCGTCACGGACCGGCTGTCCGACCTGCTGCTCACGCCTTCTCGCGACGCCGACGCGAACCTCCTGAAGGAGGGCGCGGACCCGGAGCGCATCCACTTCGTGGGCAACGTGATGATCGACTCGCTGCTCGCCTCGAAGGAGCGGGCGGACCAGCTGCCCGTGCTGAAGACCCTGGGCGTGGAGCCTCGCGGCTACGCGGTGTGCACGCTCCACCGGCCGTCCAACGTGGATGACCCGAAGCTGCTCGGGGGGCTGCTGTCCGCCATCGCGCACGTGGCTTCGCGCGTGCCGGTCATCTTCCCGGTGCACCCGCGCACGCGGAAGATGATTTCGGAGCAGGGCCTGGGGTCGTGGTTCGAGCGCAGCCCGAACCTGCGCCCCGTGGACCCGATGGGCTACCTGGAGTTCCTCGCGCTGACGTCGCAGGCGAAGTTGATCCTCACCGACTCGGGCGGTCTGCAGGAGGAGACCACGGCGCTGGGCGTGCCGTGCCTCACGCTGCGCGAGAACACCGAGCGCCCCATCACCGTGGAGCAGGGCACCAACGAGGTGGTGGGCACGGACCCGGACCGCATCCGCGAGTCGGCGGACCGCGTGCTCGATGGTCAGGGCAAGAAGGGCCGCATCCCCGAGTACTGGGATGGGCGCTCCGGCGAGCGCATCGCGGACCTGTTCGCGCGCTTCCTGGGCGTGAGCGACGACGCCCGGCGCGCGGCTTCGGCGTGAGCGTGTGACGGCGCACGGTGGGGCTCGTGTGGGCTTCACCGTGTGGCGCGTGCCGCCTCGGCGCCAGGATGTGAGTGCGCATGTGATGGGGGCCCGTGTGGGCTTCACCACGTGGCGTGTGCCCGCCTCGGTGTGACGTTGTGAGGGCGTAAGCGACGGGGACATGTTTGGGCTTCACCGTGTGGCGCGTGTCTGCATCCGCGTGAGGCTGTGACCGCGTACGCGGCGGGGGAGTGAGGACTCCTCCAGGTGGCGTGTTTCCGCAGGGGCTCGTCGACGTCGGCGTGAAGCCGCTTCGATGCGCAGGTCCTTCTGTTTCCGCGCTGGCTCGGGTGGTGCCTCGTCGTGAGGCCTCCCGACCCTGAAGGGTTCGGACTGTGCGCCGTCCCGCGCCGTGTTAGAGCGCGGAGGTGATGCACGGCGAGAAGGATTCATCGGCGGAGGACTCCTCCCCTGAGCAGGAGCCCTCCGAGCAGGGGGGCTCGAGTCGTGCGCCCGCGTCGGACGCCGCTCCCGAGGGCTTCGTCGACATCTCCTTCGTCGTCGAGCCCAACTATGCGGGCTGGCGCCTGGAGGACTACCTGGGCCAGAAGCTGCGCCGCATGCCGCGCGAGCGTCTGGCCGGCATCATCCTGCGCGGCGTCCGCTGCGAAGGACGGCGGCTGAAGCCCTCCACGCCCGTGTACCCTGGCTTGGCCTTCCGCCTGCGCCGCCCCGGCAGCGAGGAGCCGGAGACGCCCACCACGCTGCCCGTCGTCTTCCAGGATGAGTGGCTGCTGGTGCTCGACAAGCCCGCGGGTCTCCCCATCCATCCGACGGCGCGCTACCACAAGGGCACCCTCGTCTCCATCCTGCGCGAGCGCTTCGGGGAGCGCTTCGCCGAGCCCGCGCACCGTCTGGACCGCGAAACCAGCGGCCTGGTCGTCTGCGGTCGCACCACCGAAGCCTGTCGTGTGCTCGGCCGGCTCTTCGTCTCGCGCGACGTGCACAAGGAGTACCTCGCCCTCTGTGAGGGACATCCTCCCGAGGACACCTTCACCGTGGATGCCCCCATCGCCGAGGGCACCGAGCTCATCCGCATCGCCGTGCGCATCGACGCCGTCGAGGGCAAGCCGAGCCGGACCCGCTTCCAGGTGCTCCAGCGATTCACGCGCGATGGTGAGCCCTTCGCGCTCCTGCGCTGCTTCCCGGAGACGGGACGTCAGCACCAGATTCGCATCCACCTGCGTGAGGCGGGCTTCCCGCTGGTCGGCGACAAGATGTACGGCCCGGACCCCGGCTACTTCGACCGCTTCAGCAAGCACAGCCTGGAGCCCGAGGCCTGGTCTCGACTGCGACTGCCCCGACACGCCCTGCACGCCGAGCGCATCGTGTTCCCGCACCCCGGCACCGGCGCGGAGGTCTCGTTCTCGGCGCCGCTCCCCTCGGACCTCGCGGACTTCATCGCGGGCGCGCCCCTGCCGCCTCCGCCCTCCACGGCACCCAGCCGTTGAAACGACGAAGGCCCCCGACCCGATGAAGGGCAGGGGGCCTGGGGCCTCACGCGCGCATGCGCGGCGTCAGGCGGTGAGCTTGTTGGCTTCCTGCGCGGAGCCGGCCATCTCCCCGAGCAGGTACTGACCGGAGAAACACGCCGTGCAGAAGCTGCCCCGGCTGGGGTCTCCCACAGCCTCGCCCAGGCCCTCGATGGAGATGTAGCCTAGCGAGTCCGCCGTGACGTAGCGGGCAATCTCGTCCGTGCTGTGGCTCGCGGCGATGAGCTCCTGCCGGCTGGGCGTGTCGATGCCGTAGAAGCAGGGCCACTTCGTCGGCGGCGAGGAGATGCGCAGGTGCACCTCCAGCGCGCCGGCCGCCTTGATCATCTTCACGATCTTGCGGCTCGTCGTGCCACGCACGATGGAGTCGTCCACCACCACCACGCGCTTGCCCTTGATGACGTTGCGCACCGCCGACAGCTTCAGCTTCACGCCGAAGTGACGGATGGACTGCTGCGGCTCGATGAACGTCCGGCCCACGTAGTGGCTGCGGATGAGCCCCACGTCATACGGAATCCCGCTCTGCTGCGAGAAGCCGATGGCCGCCGCCACGCCCGAGTCCGGCACCGCGATGACCAGGTCCGCGTCGGGCGCCGGCTGCTCGCGCGCCAGCTGCATGCCCATGCGCTTGCGCACCTCGTACACGCTGTTGCCGAACAGCACCGAGTCCGGCCGCGCGAAGTACACCTGCTCGAAGATGCACCGGCCCAGCCGCGCCGGCTCCGCGAACGGCTTGCTCGTGCGCATGACGCCGTTCTCGATGACGAGCAGCTCACCGGGCTCCAGCTCGCGCACCACGTCCGCCTCGATGAGGTCCAGCGCCGTCGTCTCGCTGGCGAGCACGTACGCGCCTTCCTTCATCCGCCCGAGCACCAACGGCCGGATGCCCAAGGGGTCCCTCACCGCGACCAGCTTGTTCTCGGTGAGCACCAGCAGGCTGTAGGCGCCCTCCACCTTGCGCAGGGCCTCCACCAGCTTCTGCTCGAAGCTCCCCTGTCGCGAGCGCGCGAGCAGATGGAGGATGACCTCCGTGTCGGCGTCCGACTGGAAGATGGCTCCGTCGGCCTCCAGCTTCTCCTTCAGCGCCGCCGCGTTGACCAGGTTGCCGTTGTGCGCGATGGCGCACTGACCGCCCGCGTACTGCACGAAGAGCGGCTGCGCGTTCTTGAGCTGGCTGCCGCCCGCCGTCGAATAGCGCACGTGGCCGATGGCCGACTGACCGGGCAGGCCGGCGAGCACTGGCGCATCGAAGATGTCGGCCACCAGCCCCATCTGACGGTGGGCCCGCAGGCCATGACCATCAGAGGCGACGATACCCGCGGACTCCTGCCCGCGATGCTGCAGGGCGTGCAGCCCCAGGTACGTCAGGTTGGAGGCCTCGGCGTGTCCCGTGATTCCGAAGATGCCGCACATGGCGCGCTGCCTTACTCCTTTCGGGCGGTGAGCGGAACAGGAACGCACGCCCCTCTGGTGGGTATTCCACCCGTCACCGGAGTCGGCCGATGTGGGCAGACGAGCCTCGCGGCGAGTGCCGCATGCCGTTAGTCTGCGCACCGCATGGTGTTTCCACGACGAGCCTCCTGGCGTTCCCTGTTTCCCCTGGTCTTGCTCACCGTGGGTGCCGCTTATGCATTGGGTTCCTGGAACTGGTGCGGCACGTGGGCGGAGCGCGCGCCGGTGCTGCTGTCGCAGGTGAAGGGCGAGGGGCCGCTGCGCGCGGGCGCGGCGAAGGTGGCCCTGGCGCCGCCGTTCCCGGTGGTGGTGGCGGGGTACTCGCCGCCGCGTCCCGACGCGACGCAGTCCGACCCGCCGCTCCATGCGCGCGCGGTGGTGTTGGAGGCGGGGGGCTCACGCGTGGGGCTGGTGTCGCTGGAGCTGCTGCTCGTCACGGATGTGGTGACGGCGCGGGTGCGCGAGCACGCGAAGACGCTGGGGCTGCAGGATGTGTTGGTGCTGGCCACGCACACGCACTCGTCGCTCGGGGGCTATGACTCGCGGCTGGTGTCGCAGCTCGTCGGCACGGGGCGCTATCGGGAGGACTCGGAAGCGACGGTGGTGGCCGCGGCGAGCGCCGCGCTCGGGCAGGCCGCCTCCTCGCTCACGGACGTGACGCTGGAGCTGGGGGAGGCGAAGGAGTCCTCGTATGTCTACACGCGCTCGGGTGGCACCGCGCCGGATGGGACGCTGACGCGCGCGGTGCTGCGCGGTGAGGCAGCGCCCGTGGCGGAGCTGCTCTTCTTCGCGGCGCACCCGGCGATGGTGCCTCGGCAGCGCGCGTACGTGGACCCAGACTATCCGGGCCGCTTGAGCACGCTGCGCGAGTCCGAGGGCAGCGGCGTGACGCTGTTGTTGCAGGGCGCGGTGGGCAACGCGTCGGTGGCGTACTCGGAGGGGCAGGGGCTGGAGCGGGTGTCGGGCTTCGCGCGGGCCTTGTCGGAGCTGGCGGGCAAGGCGCCCCTGGCTTCGGCGGGGCCGTCGGTGCGGCTGTCGCTGGCGCGCGCGGAGGCGGTGATGCCCCGGCCGGATGCGTCGCGGCTGGTGCCGGCCTTCACCCGGGCGGCTGGGGATAACTTGTTGTGCAGCTCCGCCGAGCGCGTGGCCGAGGTGTCCGCGTTGGTGTTGGGGCCGCTGGAGCTGGTGACGGTGCCGGGCGAGCCCACGGTGGACGCGGGCGCGGAGCTGGTGCGGCGCACGGGGGCCTCGGGCGTGCTGGGGCTCGCGGGGGGCTACGTGGGCTACGTGGAGACTCCGGACCTGGTGAACGCGAAGGGCGGAGAGTCGCGCAGGCAGTACTTCGGGCCCGCGTTGCTGGAGCGCCTGGGCGTGGCGGCGGAGCTGGCCGCGAGCACGGCGGGCTTCACGCGCTGACGGTGGTGTCACCCGCGTGCATGCGCGGGATTGCACTCGTCCTGGCGTGCTGGGTGTGTCGGGCCCCGGATTGACAGGCCGCGACGCGGTGGCCTGAAGTCCCGCGGGAGAGGGGGGGATTTCCGATGCAACTGCGATGCGTGGTGGGCGTGCTCGCCGTGGTCCTCGTGGGGCTGCCGGCGTGGGGGCAGCATCTGCCCGAGTCTCCCGGAGACAGGGACTCCGCCTCGTTGTCTCCTCCCTTGGTGTCCGTGCCGGACGCGGCGGTGCCCGAGTCCTCCGCGCAGGCTCGCTCCGCGTCACTCGCGGCGCATCCTTATCGACGTGGCACGCACCTCTCCCTGGGCATCTTGTTGGGCGGCGCGGGGCTGGTGTCGGGCGCCATGGTGGGGCTCGTCGCGGGCAACTGGCTGGCAGGCTGTGCTGGCTTTCCCTGCTGGAACAGCGTGGGGCTCGCGTTCTCGCTGGGGGTGGGCTCGTCGCTTGGCGCGGCCAGCGGTGTCTACCTCTCGGGGCGATGGCTTCAAGGGGAGGGCAGCTTCGGCTACACGCTGCTGGGCGCGGCGATCGGCGCGATGCCGTCATCATTGCTGCTCAGCAGCAACAGCCCCGGTGTGGCGACCATCGGCGTGCTCAACCTGGTCGTAACGCCCATCCTGGGCTCGTTCGTCGGCTATCGCCTCTCACACTCCTCCACGGTGCGCGCGCGGGAGCGCAGGCTCTCGCAGCAGGTGGTCGTGGTGCCCTCGTTCGCCCGGACGAGGGAGGGGAGCCTCGTGGGTGGATTGGCGGGGCGGTTCTGAACGTCGTGCGGTGGACGGCGTGACACGCGTGATGGTGCGCGCGGCGCCGCGTGGCGGACAATGCGCGTCCACCTTCACCGTGGAGCGCAGATGAGCCCGTCGGACCCTCGCATCACCCTGGAAGTGCGCGGACACCTCGCCCTCATCGGCATCCACCGGCCGGAGAAGCGCAACGCGTTCGACGTGGGCATGCTGCGCGGTCTCTCGTCCGCGGTGACGGAGGCGGACCGGCATCCGGACGTGCGGTGCATGGTCATCTTCGCGGTGGGCGACCACTTCTCGGCGGGGCTGGACCTCGCGAGCGTCGCGCCCGCGCTCTCCAGCGGCGAGCCGCTCTACGCGGAGGGGTTCATCGACCCGTGGGGCATCCAGGGGCCGCCGCGCACCAGGCCCCTGGTGCTCGCCGTCCAGGGACTGTGCCTCACGCTGTCCATCGAGCTCGTCCTCGCCGCGGACATCACCGTGGCCTCGGAGGACGCGCGCTTCGGACAGATTGAAATCAAGCGCGGCATCTTCCCGTTCGGCGGCGCCACGGTGCGCTTCCCCCAGCGCGCGGGCTGGGGCAACGCCATGCGGTGGCTGCTCACCGGCGATGAGTTCGACGCGCGCGAGGCCTACCGCATCGGCCTGGTGCAGGAAGTGGTGGAGCGCGGCCGGCACCTGGAGCGGGCGCTCGCCTTGGCGGAGACGGTGGCGAAGCAGGCCCCGCTGGGCGTGCAGGCGACGCTCGCGTCCGCGCGACAGGCGGTGCACGAAGGGCCCGACGCAGCCAGGGCCGCGCTGCTGCCCCGGCTGCTGGAGCTGGTGAAGACGGAGGACGCCGCCGAGGGCGTCCAGTCCTTCCTCGAGCGCCGCGAGGCCCGCTTCAGCGGCAAGTGAAGCGGACATGCGGGGCCCGGGGACGGTCCGTCAGAACTTCTCGAACTTGGACTTCTCCTTGCGCTTCTTGAAGAGCAGCGCCGTGCGGCCCAACAGCTGGGCCAGCTCGGCGCTGGTGCCCTCGGCGAGGCGCGCGGCGGCTTCCTGGCGCGACTCGGGGCCCTCGTTGATCTTCACCTTGATGAGCTCGTGGTCGTGCAGCGCCTGCTCGACGGCGGCGATGACGCCCTCGGTGACGCCGGATTGACCGACGATGACCACCGGCTCCAGGTGGTGTCCGAGCGCGCGCAGATGGCGGCGTTGCTTCCCGGTGAGCGACACGTTGCTGTCTCCTTCGACTCCACCCGCGGGGCCCCTGGCCCCTCCGGATGGGGGGCGCACCCTACTTCTTCTGGGCCGCCATGCGAATCTCCCGCTGAGCGTCGATGTGGTCTGGCTGAAGCTCCACGGTCCGCTTGAAGTGCTTCAGCGCCCCCGCGGTGTCTCCCGTCAGCTTCGCAATCACCCCGAGGAAGTAGTGCGCCGGCGCACACCGCTCGTTGCGCTTGATGGCGTTCTGGATTTCCCGGAACGCCTCCGGCTGCGCCGCCTTCTTGTCCGTCGCCGTGAAGAACCGCGCATAGCCCCGCCAGGCGTAGAACTCCGCCTCCTCGGCGTTGAGCTGGATGGCCTCGTTCAACATCTTCACGGCCTCCGGGAACTTGCGCGCCTTCACCAGGATGCACGACTTCTGGAAGAGCTCCTCCGCCATCAGGATGGCGTTGATGTCCACCTCCGCCCCGGCGCCACCACTCTTCAGCTCCTCGAGATAGGCCGCCCGGCTCTTGTCGTCGGACAGCGTCCGGTACGCATCGCCGATGTAGGCGAACACCTCGGCCTTGAGCTTCTCGAGCTCCGGCGGCGCCCCCTGTGGGAGCGTGTCCGGGTGGTACAGCTTGGCCAGACGGAAGTAGGCGACCTTGACCGCGCTGCCGTCCGCCTGCTCCGCCAACCCCAGCCGCTGGAAGTGGTTCTGCTGCTTCAACGCCATCGCCAGCTGCTTGAGCGCTGGAATCTCGTCGGCGCCCGGCGGAGGGCCGGAGACCGTGGGCGGCGCCGGACGTGCTGCCGCGGCGGGCGCGGGGCTCGCCGGACGGGCTGGCGCCGCGCCGACGACGGGCGGAGGACGGGGGGCCGCGGCGGCTCCAGGAGGATTGCCCGGACGGGCCGCTGCCGGCGCGGCGGCACCCGGCGGATTGCCCGGGCGCGCGGCCTGCGGTGAGCCCGCTCCCGGGGGATTCCCAGGCGCGGCGGTCGGAGCCTGTGCCCCCGGTGGCGGGGCCGGGCGGGGCGCGGCCGTGGGACCCGCGGTGGGCGCAGGACCGGGCTGCGCGGCGGCCGTGGGGCCCGCCACCGTCGCGGGGGCCGGGCGCGCGGCCGCGAAGGACACCGCGTCCAGCTCGCGCAGCAGGAAGGCCAGGCGCAGCAGGTGGTCGGCGTCCTGCGGGAAGTCCGCGAGGAGCTGCGACACCGAGCGCACTCCATCGATGACCGTGAGCGCGCGAACCTCGTGCGGCGTCAGCCGCAGCTCGCTGGCGGCCACCATCCCACCCGACTTCATGATGGGCAGGTTGAGCACCGGCATGAGCCGACGCTTGATGTCCGCGGAGGGCATGCGGCGCACCGTGTCGCTGAGCACCGCCCACCGGTTGCCCAGCGGCATGGCCTTGTTGCCCGCCAGCTCCCGCAGCTCGAAGGCGAACATGCCGGACTCGGCGCGCAGGCCCTTGAACAGGATGCTGGAGGCTCGCTGCGCCAGAATCGAGAACGCGCTGGCGGGCTGGAGCAGACCGAGTCCGAAGAGCGCGGCGAGCAGGTCTCCGCCGAAGCGCTCCTTGGCGGACTCGGCTTGCTGGAGCTGCTCGGGCGTGAGCAGCCGCGCGCCCATCAGCGACGTGCCCAGCGAGTCCTCGGGGTGGTTGGAGTCGACGAACTCCGGGTTGCCCTTGCGGAAGTGAATCAGGGTGACCCGGTCCGTGAGCGCCAGCTTGAGCAGGCCCGTCTGCTCCGCGGAGGCGATGCGGCCGAAGAGGTTCAGCGGCGAGGTCTGCTCGAGCTGCCCCTGCGAGGGCATCGCGTAGGGCGAGGACTCCGTGGAGACGGCGGGCGCGGCTGCCGTGGAGGGGAAGGGGGCTGCTGGAGGGACGGCTCCCGCCTGCGGCGTGGCGACCTGGGGCTGTCCGGTGGCCGCGTTGGGCGGCGCGACGGGCCGTGCGACGGCTCCGGGGGCTCCGGGGGCCGCACCTGGAACTTGAGGCCGTGCGGCCTGCATCGGGTTGCCTTGCGCCCGAGGATCCCCCGGTCGAACCCCTGGACCCGCCATGGGGACCCCTGGACCCGCCATGGGGACCCCTGGACCCGCCATGGGGACCCCTGGGCCTGCCATGGGGACACCTGGTCGAGCCACGGGTGCTCCCGGGCCTGCCATCGGGGCTCCTGGGCCCGCCATCGGGACACCTGGGCCCGCCATGGGGACACCTGGACGCCCGGTTGCACCGGGCCCCGCCATGGGCGCACCTGGGCCCGCCATGGGGACACCTGGACGCCCGGTTGCACCGGGCCCCGCCATGGGCGCACCCGGGCCCGCCATGGGAACTCCTGGGCGTGCGATCGGCGCGGCACCTGGCCCCGCCATCGGCGCGGCACCTGGCCCCGCCATCGGCGCGGCACCTGGCCCTGCCATCGGCGCGGCACCTGGGCCCGCCATCGGTACTCCCGGTCCCGCCATCGGCACGCCCGGACCGGCCATGGGCGCCGCACCCGGCCCCGCCATGGGCACACCGCCCGGCCCTGCCATGGGGACACCGGGGCGCGCTACCGGGGCCTGGGGCCCGGGGCCGAGGTTCGCCGGCGCGCCGTCACCCCACAGCTCGCGCGGGAACACCTCGCGGGCCTCGGGGAAGCGCCAGGGGAAGGCGAAGTTCAGCCCGTCCTCGGAGACCTGGAGCTTGCCCTTGATGGCGCCGCTGTCGATGAGCAGCTCGATGGTCGGCAGGGTGAGGGGCCCCCACAGGGTGCCCCTGTCGTTGCGGACCCAATATTGACGGACGTCACCCTCCGCCATGCGCGGTTCTGCTCCATTCCTGCTGCGAGAAGACGGCAACCCTACCGCTCTCCCAGGAAGGCTCAAAGCAGACGGCGGGGCGGAGGGCTCATACCCTGTGTCAGGGCGTGGCCCCGTCCAGCACCGCCATCCCCAGGACCGACAGGCAGGCCGGGTCCGCCTGCTGCTCGACGGGCGGGTCGAAGCAGTGCACCTCGCTGTCGAACACCTTGCAGATGCCCGAGGGCGTGGACGCACACGCCGACTTCGAGAACGCCGTCGTGCACGCATATCCACACGCCGGGCCGGACTCCGTGTTGCGGCACTCCGGCGCGGGAATCGCGCGCTTCCAGGTGCACAAAGCCGCCGCAGGCGGGTCGAAGCAGGTGATGCGCCCGCTCGAAATCTTGCACACCCCCGCCGGCGTCCGGGTGCACCGCACGCCCTCTGACGCGTTGAGACAGTTGTAGCCACACGTCAGCTCCACCCCGTTGCTGCGGCAGTCCGCGCGGGGCGTCTCCTTGCCGTACACCGCGAAGACCACCGCCGGCGGGTCGAAGCACTCCACCTCGCCTCCGCGCGCCTTGCACACCCCGGCCGGCGACTTCGCGCACTTCACCCGGCCCGGCTGCGTCACGCAGTGGTAGCCACACGCCACCGCCCCGTCGATGGCCTTGCACTCGGGCTCCGGCAGCGCCGCGCCATACGCCTTCACCACGTACGCCGGCGGGTCGAAGCACACCGCCTGCCCGTCGATGAGCTGACAGCGCCCCTGGGGCGTCTGCGCACAGCGGGCGCGGTTCGAGTCGGACTTGCACCCATATCCACACGCCACCTGGCTGTTCATCATCCGGCAGGTGGGCGCGTTGGGGTCCTGCGAGGGTGGAGCCGAGGCCAGCGTGAGCGCCAGCACGGTGAAGAGGGAGGCGAGCATGAAGACCTCGGAGGTGAAACGACCGGGGCATTGACGCCCAAGGTGGCGGGGGACGCAAGAAGCGAGCAGCCGCGACGGCGCCCGTGGTACCCAGGCGCCGCTCGAGGCGAGGGAGACACAGGGTGGACCTACTGGTGGACGTCAGTGCGCAGCACCTGCTGCTGCTGTGTGTCGCGGCGCTGGTGGCGGGCATGGTGGATGCCATCGCGGGCGGCGGCGGGCTCATCACGCTGCCGGCGCTGCTGACGGCGGGGCTGCCCCCGCACGTGGCGCTGGGGACCAACAAGGGGCAGTCCGTGTTCGGCTCGTTCGCGGCGCTGGTGCGCTTCTCGCGCGCGGGGCTGGTGGACTGGAAGCTGGCGCGCGTGACGTTCCCCTTCGGCCTGGGCGGCGCCTTCGCGGGCGCGGCGCTGGTGCTGCTGGTGAAGCCGGAGGTGCTCAAGCCGCTGGTGCTGGTGCTGCTCATCGCCGTGGCGGTGTTCCTCGCCTTCCGCCGCGCGCCGCCCAAGGCCCCCGCGCACGCGGAGCCCTCGCCCCGCTCGCGCGCCCAGGCCATCGGCGCGCTCATCGCGCTGGCCGTCGGCACCTATGACGGGTTCTTCGGCCCGGGCACGGGCACCTTCCTCATCGTCGGCTTCAACACGCTGCTGGGCCACGGCCTGGCGCGAGCGTCCGCGGACGCGAAGGTGGTGAACTTCGCCTCCAACCTGGCGTCCGTCATCCTGTTCTCGCTCAAGGGCGTGGTGCTGTGGAAGGTGGCGCTGCCCATGGCCGCGGCGCAGTTCACCGGCGCGTGGCTGGGCGCGCACCTGGCGGTGAAGGGCGGCGACACCCTGGTGCGCAAGGTGGTGCTCGCCGTGGTGCTGGCGCTGGTGCTGAAGCTGGGACGCGACGTGGTGATGGGCTGAGACGGCCTTCAGCCGATGTGCACCAGCAGCGCGCCGTCGCGGCGGGACACCTGGGCGACGAACTTCTGGAGCTCCTCGAAGTAGGAGAGCACCTCCTCGAGCGGGTCGCTGTCCTCGGGCGGCTCATCCCAGGTGCCGGGGTAGATGTCCTGGGCCTGCATCTTCGCCGGGTCGAAGCGGCGGCGCAGCGTGTTCTCGGAGACGTCCTTCAGCGCGGTGGCGAGCGCCTTCACCTGCGCGGGCGCGAAGACGCGCGCGGTGCCCTCGTCGGAGGGGATGTCGCCCACGTCGTCACCGCCGCGGACGAGGAAGTCCAACGGCGCGCTGCCCTCCCATGCGGTGCCGGTGAGCAGGTACTGGAGGGCATGCCACGCCTCGCCGATGTCCAGCTCCAGGAACGCTCCGCCCTTCGGGTCTCCGAAGTCCTCGTCGTCGTCGAGGAAGTCCTCCAGGCGCTCGGGGGCCTGAAGCAGGGCGCCGCGCTGCGCCTCCGTGACGCTGCGCAAGGTGCAGAGCATCTCCATGCGGGGGACCTCGTGTGACGCGAAAGCCGGGGGAAGTGGAGCGGCGCCGGACCCTACCAGTCCCGGGCGAGCGTGCGGAATTTCGATGCGGGCCCCTCCGCCCCCAGGTCCACCGACGCGGGCCGCGAGTCCTCGGAATGCTAGGCTTCCGACGTCGGGCCGTCGTCCTCGCGGGTGGAAGCCAGGGAGCTCGGGTATGCACCGAGGGGTTCGTTGGGTCATCGCCATCGCGGGCGTCGGGGTGTCGCTGTCGCTCGCGGCGCTCCTGCGGCGGCAACTGGCGCAAGAGCCCCGACCCAAGGTCGCCACCGCTCGGGTTTCCGACGCGGGTTCGCCGGACGCGGGCTCGATGCCCATCGAGGACCCCGAGGACCCCCGCACGCTGGCGCCTTCTCAACTGGGGCGCGTCTATGTGCGGACGCTCGACCCCTGGGGGCTCAAGCCGGTGCCGGGAATCACGGTGGCCATCGTGAGCGAGGGCCAGCCGCGTCGGCTGCATCCGGAGCAGTTGAAGACGGATGCGCAGGGCATGGCCCGCTTCCCCAAGGTGCGCGCGGGCGTGTTCACCGTCTGCGCGAAGGGGCCGCGCCACATCGAGACGTGCCAGATGAACCTGGAGCTCTCACCGGACAGCAGCCACACCGTGGAGCTGTCCATGACGGAGCGCTCCACGGCCGCTGGCAGGTGACGCTCAGCAGGGCAGCCAGGGACCCACGCCGCGCTCGCACGAGTCGTAGCAGACGGAGATGGCCTGGGCGCACACCTCGCTCGAGACCCCGCACTGGGACGGACACCAGGCGTTGGCCTGGTAGCACTCGTCCCAGCAGGAGACCTGGGCGCTCGTCGAGGTCTCGGTCTGGGGCGCCTCCGGGCTCACCGGCTCGCTCGCGGGCGCGCCGCCACCACAGCCGAGGAGGGACAGGCAGACGGCGAGGGACGCGAGGAAGGGGCGCAGCTGCATGGAGGTGCTCCGTGGCGTGGGGGATGACCGCGGACACCACTGTAGCCGAATGGCAGATGCAGACTCGTTCCCAGTTCGGCGTGCCGCCGCGCGCCCCGCACGGCTAGCTGCAGACGCGGCTCTTCACGGGACAGGGCAAGTCGAAGCTGCCCTCCACCCGGATGGTGCGCTCGGTGGCGTCCTTCTTGTTGGCGGAGCTGTGCGTGCGGGCGGTGAACTTGAACGTGCCCGCGACGCCGCGGCCGTCGAACCGGGTCAGCACCAGGACGCCGGGCACGGTGAGCATGTAGTTGACGCCCTTGAGGCGCAGCGCCACGGGCAGCTCGCCGGGCTTCTCGTCCAGCGTGACGAGCGGGTACGCGCCGGGCTTGAAGGGAACGCTCTCCTTGGTGTTCTGCCCGGAGAGGATGCTCAGGCTCGCCGACTGGATGCCGCCCGCGCTGATGCAGTGGATGGACAGGGGGCCGCTCATCGTCCCCTTCGCCGCGAGCTTCGCGGCGGCGGCCTGGACCTTCTTGGGGTCCTGCTTCATCCGGCTGTGGATCTTCTCGTAGACCGCGCGCATCTCCTCGGGAGACATCCAGTGGTCCGAGGTGGCGGACTGCGTGCCGCCCTTGCCGGAGAAGGCCAGCTGCAGGCCTCCCATCACCCGGACCTCACAGGTGCCCTCGCGCCGCGCCGCGAGCGCGGGCAGCGAGCAGAGCATCACGAGGGCGACGGCGGCGGCGTGTCGCATGGGGCGGCTTTCCGGGGCAGGGGGCGGCACGAGGCCGCCCGGTGGTTCCCGGACTGTAGAACGTCAGGGCGTCGGAGAGGCGCTCTTCGGGGTGCCGGTCTCCGGCGGCCGGTCGATTTCCTCGGCCGGGAAGTTGGCGGCCGCCTCCAGGTAGCGCGGCGGCTGGATGCGGCGGCGGTCGCGCTTGTTGAGCCCCTCGGGCTCCACGTAGGTCGGCTCCGCGCCGGCGCGCTGCTCCACGAGGGAGCCGTCGCAGAAGTGCCACCGGAAGGTGCCGTCCATTGCGGCGCGCGCGTAGAACACCGTGGCCTCGCCAATCTTCGGGTCGGCGGTGCACCACGTGCCGCGCGCGGTGGCCTCGCGCTGGGGCGACTCCTCCTTCCACTTGTCCTGGGCCTGGCGCAGCGACACGGCGGCGAGCACCGAGTCCGCGCTGGACAGCCGCTCGCGCGCCTCCTTCACCAGCTCCCCACCCCGGCGCGAAATCTCCGGGAAGGCGCCCTTGTCCTTGAACCCGCACTGCGCGAGGCCCCGGAGGTTGTTCTCGTGGACCGCCAGCACCGGCGGCAGCGTCTGCTGGGCCTCCTTCAGGAGCTCCACCTGCTTCGCATGGTCCAGCGAGGCGGGCGTGTCGAGCTTGTCGGTGCCGTTGACGAAGCGCGCCAGCACGCCGTTGACGGCCGTCAGCTCGTCCGACAACCAGCGCTGCTCCGCGTCACAGGGGCTGGCCTTGGCACCCCCGTAGTCTCGGTAGTCCGCTCGGGAGATGCCCAAGCTGTAGTGCAGGACCGGAGGGGCGGGCCGGGACGCGCACGCCGACAGCGACGCGCCCAGGGCCGCGAGCAGGACTCGGCGACCAGTGACCTTCATGACGCCCCAGTCTGCCATCTGGTTTGCGTGCGAACAAACCACGAGGCGGGCCGGGGCGCCGTTTCACACTAGGAGTGTGAGGGAGTGACTAGAGCGGGCACACGATGGGCCCGCGGCTGCCACAGACGTTGCGGGGGATGAAGTAGTGGCCGAGCTCGTCGCTCCAGTACGCGTACATCTGCAGGCCGTTGTTGCAGCGCACCGAGGGCGTCATGACGATGCAGTGCAGGTCCTCGTTGTACTCCAGGGCGGCCTCCGTCTGGGCCAGCTCGGGGGCGGCCGCCTCGGGCTGCCCGTCCAGGGCCTCGGTGCCACCACAGCCCGCCAACAGCACGCCAGCCAACCACAGCCCCTTCATGTTCCAGCTCCGCATGGTGCCTCCAAGTGAGCGACCGCTCGGGTCGAACTGAGTAGCAAAAGCATCTGGGTTGCGCGGGTCGCATTTAAAGTCGCGGACGGCTCCCGGCGGGGCGGAGAAATCGTGTCCCCTCCCAGGAAGATGGTGCGGGCGCGTCGTTGACCCGTGGGTGGGCGCGCCTCCTCGCGCGTCCCGGACTCGGAGACACGCGATGCGCGGACGCAGGCGGTTCCCTCGGTGCTCGTGGGTGGGAGTGCTTTCGCTGGCCCTGCTGTGGGGCACGGGCTGTGGCGAGGCTCCGCCCGACACTCCGGACGTGGCGCTGCCGGACGAGGTGCTGGAGGGGGCCTTCGTGGCGGTGCCGCGGGAGGTGGGGGCCGCCGAGCGACAGCAGGTGGAGCAGAAGCTGCGAGGCGTGGTGGAGGACTCGGGGCGCGGCTTCTACCTGGCCATCCGTCGGGACCAGCTGGCGACGAAGTGGTTCTTGTCCGCGTACATCCAGCAATACCACCCGGGAGGCGCCGCCTACTTCGCGGCCAACTCGCTGGGCACGCGCGTGGTGAGCTTCAAGGAGCAGAACGGCAAGCTGTTCGTCCTGGATGTGGATGACCGCAAGGTCCTGAGCGACATCTTCGACCCGCAGGTGTTGGTGGAGGCGTATCCCATCGTGGAGGACCACCCGCCGTTCCACCGGCGGCGGGGCTCGGAGCAGTACGTGCTCATCGACCCGGCGGCGGGGCTCAACCGCTTCGGGGTGATGGGGGACCTGAACGCGGTGATGATGCGCGCGCAGTTCCAGGTGGAGCTGAGCCTGGCGCAGAAGCTGCGGCCCATCGCGGACGGCGTCACCTTCGAGCAGGTCTTCACCGGCTACTCGAACCTGCCGGATGACATGGCGCCGCTGTACCTGGAGGAGAACCCCTTCCGCACGTCGGGCACGCTGAGCATCGCGCTGCGCCGCTACCAGGAGAGCCCGAGCTACGTGCCCACGCCCGCGCCCGCGCGGGAGCACTACTTCCTGAGCGAGCCGAAGCTGATTCCGAACACGGGAGGCGCCACCGAGCGCGTGGCCGCGAAGTGGGCCATCCAGCCGGGCATGACGCCCATCCGCTGGCGCATCACACCCAGCCTGCTCACGGTGCAGGCGGACCCGCGCTTCCAGGCGTATGACCTGGTGGGCGCGGTGAAGCGGGGCATCGAGGGATGGAACACGGCCTTCGGCTTCCCGGCGCTCGAGGCGGTGATGGGGGACAGCTCGAGCGACTTCGGCCGCGATGACGAGAACCACCTCATCGTCGACCCGGACCGCGCGGCGTCGTTCGCTTTCGCCGATTGGCGGACCAACCCGAACACCGGCGAGATTCGTGGCGCCAGCATCTACCTGGGCAGCAACTGGCTGGAGGTGGCGCACCAGACCTTCTCAGGGGACGTGGGCGCGCTGGTGGCCACCGAGCGCCCCGCCTCGTCGCTGCGGATGTCCTGGGCCGGCATGGGGGGCGAGGCGCGGTGTGACTTCCACTCCGAGGCGCTGCTCGAGCAGGGCGAGCAGGGGGCGGAGCTCCTCGTCGAGCCCGGCTCGCCGATGACCAAGAAGCAGAAGGTGGAGGCGTACCTCACGTACCTGGTGCTGCACGAGGTGGGGCACACGCTGGGGCTTCGGCACAACTTCGCGGGCTCACAGGTGTACGACGGCGGCGCGACGGGGGCGCGCTCCAGCTCGGTGATGGAGTACCTGGACCCTCGGGATGCCGTGTACGGCGACGCGCCGGGCGCCTACGACGTGCAGGCAGTGCGCTACCTCTATGGCCTGTCCCCGAACCTGCCCACCGAGCCGTACTGCACCGACGTGGACGCGCGCGTCGACCCGTCCTGCAACCGGTATGACCGCACGGACGAGCCCCTGACGAAGTTCTATGTGCCCGCGATGAACGTGGCGATGAACACCCTGCTGAATGTCTCGCACCCCCTCCTGTATGCGTCGCTGGCGGGCCGGTTCAACGCGACGGCCAACCCCGTGCTCCAGTTCGTGCGCGCGGGCAGCCCGGCGGTGCAGGCGCAGGCGTATCAGCTGGCGATGCAGCAGGTGCGCCCGCCGCTGGTCATCCCTCCTGGGGCTCCCGCTCACTACGCGTCGCGCGCGGATGACCTGGCGCGCAGGCTCCTGGCGCGGCTGTACCTGGACCCGGCGACGCAGCGAGGCCCCTTCAGCGCCAACCCGCCCGACTCCCCCGCGCTGACGTCGCTGGTGCTGGCGGACGTGCAGGGCATCCTGCTCAACGCGGATGGGGTGCGAGGGTACGTCGCGCGCCGCGCCATGGTGGACATCCTGAAGCTCCAGCAGACGCTGGCCGCGCACTCCATCCTGGTGTCCGCGCGGGACTCGCTCACCGCCGCGCTGCCCACGCTGAGCGCCGAGGACCGGCTGCAGACGACGGACCTGATTGCCCGCATCACCGCCGCGCTGTCTCCGTACTACCGCTGAAGGCCATGCGGCGCGCGCTCGGGGGCGGACGACCCCCGAGCGCAGGGCGGCTGTCGCCTGGCGGGCGATTGGCGCAGCGAATCAGGTTCTCCTGTTTTTCCGCTTGATCTTGTCTTTACGGATTGTGTTTGATGTCTGGCGAATCCAAGGAGACGACCATGCGACGAACGCTGAATACCCGGCTGGGATTGATGGTGCTCGTGTCGGTGCTGACCTCGCCTGTGGCCTTTGCCTCGGGCGGTTTTGGGATGTCGTGGCAGAAGCTGAGTCACTCGCAGGGGGTGGACCACATCGGCTGCTCCAACTGCAATGCGTACTCGGGGGAGATGGCGTGTACGCAGGCGCTGCCGGTGCTCTGCATCCAGCAGGACGGCTCCGCGGTTCCGCCGGGCGTGGTGCCGGACTTCTACAACGGCTGGGCGCGTGGGAACGTCGCCACGACGCTCCCCATCCGCGGCACGTCCCTGACGAGCCTGGCGACCGCGAATCAGCTGTGCTCGGACTCCTTCGGCGCGGGCTGGCGGATGGCCGAGTTCCATGACGGCTCTGGCGGTTGGAGCTGGTATGCGTATGGCAACGTCCGGTCCGATACCCGCCTGTGGGTCTACATCAACGACACCGCCGGGAACTGCTGGAACCCCTGAGTCGATTGCACCGCCGTGCTCCTGGCCGCATCTCCCGCCTCGAAGGGGGATGCGTGCGAGGGGAAGGTCCGGGTCCAACTCCAGGACGCAGCCGGGAGGGACGGACCTCGCGTCCGACTTCCAGTGGGGGCTGCTGGATGACCAGGGCTCGCCTGTGGACCGCTTCTTCGAGTCGCTCGGCGCCGCTGCCCGCGCCCTTGACGAAGTCGCTCACGCGCGTGGAGGACCTGGGGCTCGAGTCTGACGACCCCTACGCGGCGAGGCGCTTCGCACTGGCGCCCCGGCCCTGAACGACGGGTTGGCGGCGCGCGCGATTCAGGGCACGCGCCGCCACGCCTAGCTACTCGACGACGACGAGCTTCGCGTTGTTCTCCACGGTGGTGCCTTCCTTGGCGAACAGCTCGGTCACCTTGCCCGCCTTGGGGCTCTTGAGCTCGTTCTCCATCTTCATGGCCTCCACCACCACCAGGCCCTGGCCCTCCTTCACCTCGTCGCCCACCTTCACCAGCACCTTCACCACCTTGCCCGGCATGGGCGCGGTGACCAACTGCTTGCCCTCCACGGAGAAGCCCGCCGTGCCCGCGCGCAGCCGCAGCCGACGCTCGTCCGCGACGTCGAAGCGGCTCACCTGGCCGCGCAGCAGCACGCCCACCTCGTCGCCGTTCTCCTCGAACTCGACGCTGTAGGACTGGCCGTCCACCAACATGCTCATGGTGCCGTGCTCGAGCGCGAGCGCGTCCACCTGGTACGTGACGCCGTTGACGGTGAGCTTGTAGCGCTCGCCACCCAGCGCCTCCAGGTCCACCGGCACCGCTTCCTTCTGTCCCTGCTGCTTCGTGAAATAGCGCATGGAAGTCTCGTGAGCCTCAGGGTGGGGTTAGCGGCGACGCGAGCGCAGCGCCTGGCGCCACGCGCTGACCTGGCCCGTGTCGGAGCTGCTCGCGGCCTTGGCGCCGGGGAGCGTCTTGGCGCGCTTGGCATCGCGCTGGTGCGCGTAGACGACGCTCGCCAGCAGCGCCATCTCGCTGAGCTTCGGGTCCTCCACGCCCTGCAGCGTGGTGTGCTCGCGGCCGAGGAAGCCCGTGTCGTAGTCGCCCTCGACGAACTCCGGGTGCGCCAGAATCGCCCGCAGGTAGCGGATGTTGGTGGTGATGCCCTTCACCACGTACTCGGACAGCGCGCGCTGCGCCCGGGCGATGGCCTCGCGCCGCGTGGGGGCCCACACGGACAGCTTGGAGATCATCGGGTCGTAGACGTTGGGCACCGTGTACCCGGGGAACACGCCCGAGTCGTCGCGCACGTTGGGTCCGCCCGGCACGCGCAGGTACGTAATCTTGCCCGGGCTGGGCATGAAGTTGCGCGCGGGGTCCTCCGCGTACACGCGCACCTCGATGGAGTGGCCCTGCGGCGCGGGCGCCTGGAGCAGGGGCAGCTTCTCCCCCTCGGCGACCTTGATCTGCAGCGCGACCAGGTCCAGCCCCGTCACCCACTCCGTCACCGGGTGCTCCACCTGGAGGCGCGTGTTCATCTCCAGGAAGTAGAAGTTGCGGTGCACGTCGACCAGGAACTCCACCGTGCCCGCGCCCACGTAGTTGACGGCCTTGGCCGCCTTCACCGCGACCTCGCCCATCTTCGAGCGCAGCTCCGGCGTAAGGATGGGGCTGGGCGTCTCCTCCACCACCTTCTGGTGACGGCGCTGCGCCGAGCACTCGCGCTCGTTCAGGTGGATGACGTTGCCGTGCGTGTCGGCGAACACCTGGATTTCGACGTGGTGTGGCTTCTCGAGATACTTCTCGATGTAGACGGCGTCGTTGCCGAAGGCGTTGAGCGCCTCGCTCTTGGCGGAGCGCCACGCGGACTCGAAGTCACCGAGCCCCTCCACGCGGCGCATGCCCTTGCCGCCGCCGCCGCCCGCGGCCTTGAGCATGATGGGGAAGCCGATCTTCTGCGCGTACTCGCGTGCCTCGGCCTCCGTGGCGATGGGCTCGGTGGTGCCGGGGACCACGGGCACGCCGGCCTTGATCATGTTCGCGCGGGCGCGGGTCTTCTCGCCCATGGCGTCCATGGCGGAGGCCGGCGGACCGATGAAGGTGATGCCGGCGGCCTCGCAGGCGCGCACGAAGGAGGCGTTCTCGGAGAGGAAGCCATAGCCGGGGTGGATGGCGTCCGCGCCGGCGGCCTTGGCGGCGTCGAGGATGCGCTGCTGGACCAGGTAGCTCTCCCGGGAGGGCGGAGGGCCGACGAAGATGGCCTGGTCCGCGGTGCGGACATGCAGGGCGGCGCGGTCCGCCTCCGAGTACACCGCCACGGTGGCGATGCCGAGCTCCTTGCAGGTGCGCATCACCCGGATGGCGATCTCGCCGCGATTGGCGACGAGCACTTTGCGGATCTTGGGCATGGGCGCCCGTCTACCACGGGCCGCCTCGTTTTGCCTGGGTTGGATGCGGGCCCCGTTGTTGGCACGGAGCGCGTCCTGTCGGGCTCTCGGAGGGAGTGGAGGCTTCCACCTCCACGCTCGAGTCCACCCGGTACGCCTCGAACCTCTTCCGCCCGGAAGACCCCTCCGGGCGTCACATGCGCGCGCCCTACTTCCGCGCGCTGCGGTACTGCTCCATGTACGCCCGCGCCTGCGCGAGCTTCGCCTCGACGAACCGGTCATCCTCATCCGGCTCCGGAGGCTTGGACGGCACCGCGGCGGCGTCCCCACCGAAATCCACGGCCGCGGCCAGCAGGTTGCGCGCGGTGTTGCCACCCCCGAGCATCCGCGCCAGCAAGCCCGTCTCCACGTCCAGCCAGCGAGCGGCCTGGCGCATCACATCCAGCACCTCGCCCTCCACGGCCTTGGAGGGACGGCCCGGGCCGCTGACGCACGTGCGCGCGTAGCTGTGCTCCCGGTCCACGAAGATGCCCAGCGTGCGCTCCCGGAAGTCCTGGGAGATGGCCTGCGCCATCGCGTCGAGCTGCTCCTCCAGGAAGGGCTGCTCGGACTTGCGCGCCTTGCGGCCCGGGGCCGGGGGCAGGGCCACCTCCGCGGCGTGCCAGCCCGCATCGGCCAGCCCGTCCGGGGGCGTTTCCACCCACTTCACCTCCGGCGTGGGGAGGTCCACCGCCTCGCAGACACGCTTGAGCGTCTGACGCAGTGCGGTGAGGTTGCCTTCGACGTCGGCGAGAAACAGAAGGAGTCGGCGGTGGGGCAAAATGGGGGTTCCTTTCCTGGCCCGGTGAAAGCCCTCGGGCCGCACGAGAATTTCCCGCGCGGCCCGAGCCTGCCTGCTCTCCAGCCGAGGGAGAGCAGGCGTCCAGGGGCCCGGAAGGGAGCCTACAGCGGGATGTTCCCGTGCTTGCGCGGCGGGTTCTCCTGACGCTTGTCCTTCAACATCTCCAGCGCCCGGATGACCTTGGCCCGGGTCTCCTCGGGGCGGATGACCTCGTCGATGTAGCCCAGCTCCGCCGCCTTGAACGGGTTGGCGAACTTCTCGCGGTAGTCGTTCACCAGCTTCGTGCGCTCGGCCGCGGCGTCCTGCGCCTTGTTCAGCTCGTTGCGGAAGATGATGTTGACCGCGCCCTCGGGGCCCATCACGGCGATTTCGGCGGTGGGGTAGGCGTAGTTGATGTCCGCGCGGATGTGCTTGGACGCCATCACGTCGTACGCGCCGCCGTAGGCCTTGCGGGTGATGAGGGTGATTTTGGGGACGGTGGCCTCGGCGAAGGCGTACAGCAGCTTGGCGCCGTGGGTGATGATGCCGCCCCACTCCTGGTCGGTGCCGGGCAGGAAGCCGGGCACGTCCACCAGCGTGAGCAGGGGGATGTTGAAGCAGTCGCAGAAGCGCACGAAGCGCGCGGCCTTCACGCTGGCGTCGATGTCCAGCACGCCGGCGAGCACCGCGGGCTGGTTGGCGACGATGCCCACGCTCTTGCCGTTCATGCGCGCGAAGCCCACGACGATGTTGCGCGCGTAGTGCTCCTGCACCTCGAAGAAGTGCTTGTTGTCGACGACGGCCTTGATGATGTCCTTGATGTCGTAGGGCTTGTTGGGGTTGCTCGGGACAATCGTCTTGAGCGACTCCTCGGCCCGGAACGGGTCGTCATCACACGGCTGGACGGGCGGGTCCTCCTGGTTGTTGGAGGGCAGGAACGACAACAGCTCGCGCGTCATGACGATGGCGGCCTGCTCGTTCTCCGCGGCGAAGTGCGCCACGCCGGACTTCTGGTTGTGCGTCAGCGCGCCGCCCAGGGACTCCTTCGACACCTCCTCGTGCGTCACCGTCTTGATGACGTCCGGGCCGGTGATGAACATGTACGAGGTGTCCTTCACCATCATGATGAAGTCCGTAATCGCCGGCGAGTACACCGCGCAGCCCGCGCACGGACCCATGATGAGCGAAATCTGGGGCACCACGCCGGAGGCCAGGGTGTTGCGCAGGAAGATGTCCGCGTAGCCCGCGAGGCTCTCCACGCCCTCCTGGATGCGCGCGCCGCCGGAGTCGTTCAGGCCGATGACGGGCGCGCCCACGCGGGTGGCCATGTCCATGATCTTGCAGATCTTCTGGGCATAGGCGCCGGACAGCGAGCCGCCGAAGACGGTGAAGTCCTGGGCGAAGACGAACACCTGTCGGCCCTCGACGGTGCCGTAGCCGGTGACGACGCCGTCGCCCGGAATCTTCTTGTCGCCCATGCCGAAGTCGGTGGAGCGATGGGTGACGAACTTGTCCAGCTCGCAGAAGGAGCCGGGGTCGAGGAGCAGGTCGATGCGCTCGCGAGCGGTGAGCTTGCCGGCCTCGTGCTGTTTGGCGATGCGGTCCGCACCGCCGCCCAGCTCGGCCTGCTTCTCCATCTGCTGGAGGCGTGCGCGGAGGGGGTCCTTCTCGGTGGTCTCGTCCATGGGCCCGCGCTCTAGCACGATTGGGGCGCTCGCGCGCTGCCCGCCTTCGCTCAGGCGGCGCGTCGGGCGGGGTCGTCCTTTACCGGGCCCATCAGGACGGGGAGCAGCGCGTCCACTGCCAACAAGTCCAGGCCGTAGCGCTGGCGGACCTCCTCCAGGGGGCGCGCCCACAGCTCGCTCCAGGGGGCGCCGAACACGGGGTGGGCGCGGCGTCCCAGCACCCAGCCCCGGGCGAGCGCCTGGACGCGGGCGTCGCGCTCGGAGAAGGCGTAGAGCAGGGTGTTGGCGAGCCCGCCGGTGAGGATGCCGAGCGCGAAGGGGGTGCCCACCTGCGCCAGGCTGAAGGCCTGGACGCCCAGCTCTCCGGCCACGTCGGTGTCGAAGCCGGTGAGCACGTGCCAGAGGTCATGGGACTCGAGCAGGTGCGCGCGCACGTAGTCCTCGGGGGTGTGGGCCTCGCGTTGGGGCAGGGCGTCGGGGTCCAGGCCGTTGCGCTCCAGGTGGTCGATGAACGCGCGGCCCAGGGTGCCTTCGGGCAGGGCTCGCAGCGTGGCGAGCGGGAGGCGGCCCACGCGGGGGCGCTCGGCGAGGGCGCGGGCGCAGGTGGGGGATTGGCTCAGTCGCTCCACGATGCGGCGCATGGCGGTGGGGGGCACGAGCACGTTGGCCAGGTCGATGATGTCCTGCAGGCGGTGGGGGTCCCTGAGCACGCGGGCCGCTCGCCAGACTTCGCGGGCGAGGGTGAGGGGGCTGTTCAGGTTCATGCGGGGCCTCTCGAGGGGAAGGGGCACGGCGGGCAGTCGAGCGCGGGCACGCTAGCTGGCGAGTCACGCGCGTGGCGCCGTGTCGTCGGCGGTGTGCTCGTGGGTGGACACCTGCCGGGATGGGGAGCGGACACTCAGGGGCCGGGCGGGCGAACGCGTCGCCCCTGGCACCGTGCGCGCGTCGCGCGGCTGACGGAGGTTGGTGGGGGCAGGCGAGGGCGCGCCGGAAAAGGAGGAGGCGAGATGCGCGAGACGCGAGGTGCGTTGAAGGTGGGCTCGTTGCGCGGCATTCCCGTCCGCGTGCACTTCTCGCTGCTGCTCGTGTTGCCGTTGCTCGCGTATGTCTTTGGCGGCGCGTTCCGGCGGGCCGCGGAGGTGGCGGCGGTTCCGGCGGGGCAGCTGTGGGGCGCGCCGTGGGCATGGGGGCTGGCCGTGGCGGTGGGGCTGTTCGTGTCGGTGTTCGTGCACGAGCTGGCGCATACGTTGTACGCGTTGGCGCGGGGCGGGCAGGTGCGCTCGATAACGCTGATGATGGTGGGCGGGGTGTCGGAGTTGTCGGAGGCTCCGCCGAGGGCCCGGGACGAGGCGCTGATGGCGCTGGTGGGGCCGCTGACGAGCCTGGCGCTGGCGGGGCTGCTCGCGTTGGCCACGTGGGGTGTGGCGGGCACGGGCTCGTTCAATCTGCAGTTCGCGTGTTTCTACCTGGCGAGCCTGAACCTGTTCCTGGGGGTGTTCAACCTGCTGCCCGCGTTCCCGATGGATGGCGGGAGGATTCTGCGGGCGTTGCTCGCGGGGCGGATGGGGATGGTGCGCGCGACGCAGGTGGCGTCGGTGGTGGGGCGGGGGTTCGCGCTGCTGTTCGGGGTGTGGGGGCTGGCGACGTTCAACCCGTTCCTGATGGTCATCGCGTTCTTCATCTTCATGGGCGCGGATGGGGAGGCGAAGCAGGTGCGGATGAAGGCCACGTTGGAGAAGGTGCGGGTGGCGGAGTTGATGACGCCGCGCTGGATGGGCGTGGACGTGGGGGCGTCACTGGAGGAGGCGCTGTGGGAGTTCCGGGTGGAGCGGCGCACGGCGTTGCCGGTGACGGAGGACGGCAGGCCGCTGGGGCGCGTGGCGGTGGAGGCGGTGCGCGCGGTGCCGGCGGGGGAGCGGACGCGGCGGCAGGTGCGCGAGGTGATGCGCGCGACGCCGGTGGCGCGGCTGGAGGAGGACGGGTGGCAGGCGCTGCGTCGCATGGCGGAGGAGGAGTCTCCGCTGCTGTTGGTGGTGGACGCGGACGGGCGGCTGGCGGGGACGCTGGAGTTGGGCGACGTGGAGCGCGGGTTGACGCTCTTCCAGAACCGGGAGGAGCGGGCGGAGCGGGATGCGCGGGGGTGGCGCGAGGAGCGGCCCGCTTGAGCGGTCTCGAGGGACTGGCTCGCACGGGACGAGACGGCGCGACTCCGGTGAGAGGTTGCCCACCGGAGCCGGGGGGCGAGGCTCAGTCGAGGTTGAAGTAAACGTCGTCGATTTCGCCGTGGTACTGGTCGTTGTTGTTGCCAACGCTCTTGGCGCCCACGTTGACGGCCTGGCCCGTGGGGCTGATGTCGTAGGTGGCCGGGAGCAGCGCGCTGCCGCGCGCGACGTTGTCCACGAGGATGGTCAGCGTGGTGCTGGTGCGCTGGCAGGCGACCTTGTGCCAGGCGCCATCGGCGACGCCCACCGACGATTTGACGATGATGGGATTCACTCCGCCCGTGGTGCGGACCACGCAGCTGGGTCGGCCCTGCACGGCGTCATCGAGCTGGAGCTTCCACTGGGCGGTGCTCGCCAGCCCCTTCTGCACGAGGTTGGAGCCGTGGGCGGTGGAGAGGTCGGCGAGCGTGAGGCGGACGCGGGCGCCGAAGGTGAAGAGCGCCGTGCCGGGGTTCAGGTCGGTCGCGTCGGGGGTGGTGATGTTCGCCAGCGGGCAGCCCGTGCCGTCACAGACGGCGGGGAACCTCACGCCGAGACCCTCGAAGCCCGTCACCGCCGTCACCGTGGCGCCATTGTTCGTCTGCACCGTGCCGGTGTGGCCCTTGCCGCTGTCGTCCGTGACGGTGGTGACGGGCGTGGTGACGGTGTCGAAGCGGTAGCGCAGCTTCTGGCTCACGGCGCCAGCCGCCATGGGGGCCAGCACCAGCGTCGCGAGCGCCGCGCGCTTCGCCGTCCATCGGGGATGTGTCGTGCCAATCATGGGCTCTCCTGGGTGTCTCGGGTGTGGGGACAGCGAGGAGAGGATAGACGGGCCCGGCGTGGCGCGTGCCCTCGTGGGACGCTACGGCGTGGGCGGGTCCATGGGGCCGCCGGGACGCGGGCGACGAAGGCGTTGGAGCGCGCGCGGCAGGTCCGGCAGGGGCGGCACCATCCAGCCGCGCCAGGCCGCCACCAGACGCAGGCTGAAGGCGGCGGCGGTGGCGAGCGCCTCCGCGGTGAGTTGCGGTAGGCCGAAGCCGCGCAGGGCCGTCAGGTACACGCTCCCGGCGAACAGCGCGGCCACCGAGTAGGGCTGTCCCGACAGCAGCAGGACGGGTGTCTCGCGGCACAACACGTCGCGCACCACGCCCCCGCCCACGCCGGTGACGACCCCCAGGAACAGCGAGGGCACCACGTCGAGCCCCGCGGCCTGGGCCCGTTGCAGGCCGACCGCCGTGAAGAGCCCGAGCGAGAGGGTGTCCACCACCCACAGGGGGCGCCCCAGCAGGCTCACCAGGGTGCCGAACAGGGCCCCGAGCAGGGCCGCCACCGCGGCGGTGATGAGCAGCGCGGAGGTCCGCAGCGCGAGCGCGGGCCCCTGGCCGAGCATGACGTCGCGGATGATTCCGCCCCCAAGGCCCGTGGCGATGCCGATGACCACCACCCCCACGAAGTCGAAGGTCCTGCGCTGCGCATGCAGGGCGCCTGAGACGGCCCCGGCCGCCACCGAGGTCAGCTCGAGATAGGGACGGATGTCGTCCAGGTCGTACACGTCCTGGCTTCATGGCACGAGCGCCCGGGCCCGGACGAACCGGAGCTGCCAGGAGCGTGCGGCGGACGACATCCCCGCGTCGGCCGGCTCACAAGAAGAGGTTCAGTTGCAGCGTGGTCACCCCCGAGGTCCCCGGGGAGAAGGGGAGTTGTACGCCCGTGGGCAGAGGGGCGTCGGGGGTGCCCTGGTCCAGCCAGCCGTAGCGCAGCTTCAGCATCAGCTCGGGGGCCTGGATGAACCACGCCACCTGGGCCTCGAGCTCGAGCGTCCGGTCTCCGGTGATGTCCGCATGGGGGTCCAGCCAGTTCATCCGGACGCCGGCCCCCAGCCGGTTCCGGTAGACGTTCACGAGGACCTGCCCCCACGCCCCATAGGTGGAGAAGGGGTCGGCCACGCCCACCGGCTTCAGGGCGCGCCAGTAGAACTCTCCGAACACGATGATGCGTCCGAGCTGCCACCAGAGGTCGAACGACAGCGTGCCGACGCGGGTCGCCACCGTGGTGGGCACCGCGGGGTTGAGGATGCTGTTGGACGGGTTGAAGTTCTCCGCGTCGGTCTGGACGCGGCCGAAGTAGCCCTGGACGGTGAAGGAGATGCGCGGAGGCAGGGGCCCACCTTCCGGCGTGAAGGGCAGCTCGCTGGCGTTCACCGGGCCCAGCGGGCTCACGGTGGCGCGCGCCTCGACGAGATAGTCATCGGGCAGGTTCACCGGCTCCAGCAGCGGCGAGCCCCCGTAGACGCCCAGGTAGTAGTCGACGCGTCGCCGGGGGGTGCCGCCGAAGAGCGTCAGCCCCTGGTCCCGCCCGGACCAGAAGAAGTTCGCCACGGCGGCGTGCTCGGGAAAGAAGAGCTGCTGGGGGCCGAAGTCCTCGTGCCGCGACACGGGCGTGCCCTGCTGCCCGTAGCGCAGGCCCAGGGCCTCCCAGGGCTGCACCTCGACGAAGGCGTCGAGCACGTAGGGTGAGTCTCGCGACAGCTCCAGGGAGAGCCAGTAGCGCATCCACGGCCTGACCACGTTGCCCCGGAGGCTGGGACGCAGGACACCGAAGCTGCTCTGCAAGAGCGTCCCCTCCTGCGTCCAGTTCAGGTCCGCCTTCAGCGCCGCCTGCAGCGCCACGCGCAACAGGTAGGCGCCGTCCTCGGACTTGAGCCGGAAGCCCTCGCCCGGCACGTGTCCCGCAGGGATGAAGGGGGGCTGCGGCTCCTCCGCGGGGACGGCGTCCTCCGGGGCCCGTGGGTCCTCGTCCGACGCGGGCTGGGCCCAGGTCGCGGTGGACAGCAGCGCCAGCAGGGTCGACAGCCCGCCACGGAGGACGAGAGACCGGCTCGCCATGAGGACCCCGAGGACGACGAGGAGCCGTCATCCTAGGGGGCCCGCGGACCCCACCCGGACATGGGGCCGGGTGGGGCGGGGAGCGATTGTCGGCCAGATGACGCGGGGGGCGTCCGGCTACTTCTTCATGGTGTTGAGCGTCTCGACGACCATCTGGGGCGCGCCGCTCGCCAGGAGGGACACCGCGATGGCGGTGAGCAGGATGCCCGCGATTCGCTCCAGCAGCGTGCGCGTCTTGGGCGTCACCCTCCGCTCGATGTGTCCGGAGATGAAGACCGTCAACCCGGTGACCGCGGCATAGGCCAGCGCCGCGATGGAGAGGGCGACGACGTCCAGGAGTCTCTCCGCCTGGGCGCGGAACGAGACGAGAATCGCGAACGTGGTGCCTCCCACGGTGAGCGGGAAGGTCACCGGCATGAAGAGGACCGAGCGCCAGGAGCCGCTCTGCGCGGCCTTCTCGGCCTTGCTCTCGTCCGCGTCGGTGGGCTTGTCGGGCGGCTTGTCCTCGACGCCCCTCATCAATGGGACACCGACGTAGAGCAGCGCGATGCCGCCCGTCACGGTCAGCGCCGCGGTGCTCAGGCCGAGCAGCTCGAGCAACGGCTCGCCCACCCAGAGCGCCACCATGGCGAAGATGGCCACGTAGGTGAACAGCCCCAGGGCGAGCCGCACCTGCTCGGCGGGTTTGAACTGGCTGACGATGGGGAAGTAGGACGACACCGCCGCCAGGGGGCTGTACAGCGCGAACAGCGACAGGAACATGAGCAGCGGGTTCTCGAATGAAGGCATCTGGCGTCCTCTTCGGGCCGGGCCCGACGTGGGAATGGGGCCGACGAGGACTCCTCACGGGTCCCTGAGCAGGGGACACGTCATGCAGTGGCCGCCGCCCCGGCCCTTGCCCACCTCGAAGCCGTCTATCTCCACGACGTCGATGCCCGCCTCGCGGTACTTCTGGTTGCTGTAGACGTTCTTCGAGTACGCCACGACGACGCCCGGAGACAGGGCCACCACGTTGTTGCCGCTGTCCCACTGCTCGCGCTCCTGTTGGGCCGCGTCGCCGCCCGTGGTCACCACGCGCAGGTCCTTCTGCTTCACGCCCAGCGCGTCGGAGACGGCGCCCAGGAAGCTCCTCTCCTCCGTCACGTCGAGCACCCACGGCTTGTGGCCCGGTCGGATGCTGAAGGCCTTCGTGGTGTCGATGACCTTGGGGTAGATGGTGACGGCGTCCCGGTCCATGAAGGTGAACACCACGTCCAGGTGCATGTAGGAGCGCTTCTTCTCCAGCTCCACGGCGATGACGCGGTCCACCGCGCCCTTCTCGAAGAGCCGGCGCGACAAGACCTCCACCATCTGCGCGGTGGTGCGCTCGCTGACGCCAATCAGCACGGTGCGGTTGCCGATGGGCATCACGTCACCACCCTCGATGGCGGAGCGCCCGAACGACTGGATGTCGAACTCGTCGTGCTCCTCGCCGTGGCCGGCGTCCGGGTACCAGAAGTCGAACTTCGCCTCGCGGAACATCGGGTGGAAGCGGTAGATGACGCCGATGTTGACGGTCTCCAACTGGCGGGACGGCCAGAACATCGGGTTCAGCGACACACCGCCATAGAGCCAGCAGGAGCTGTCGCGGGTGAACAGGTGGTTGGGCAGCGGCGGCAGGATGAAGGCCGAGTCGGGCGTGGTGGAGGCCACCAGGGAGTGCACGAAGAGGTCCCGGTCCGCGTACTGCATCAGCTCGGCGCGCGTGACGCCGCCAATCAGGTGGGTGGCCAGCGCCTCGGCGCTCATGTTCTCCAGGGCGCGCTGCACGGACTCGACCGCGGCGGGGCCCACGGTGTAGGGGCTCACCGTGTGGCTGATGGCCCACTGGCGGGCGCCCGGCGTCTTGAGTGCCTTGGTCAGCAGGTCGTGGACGTGGAAGACCTCCACGCCGCGCTTGCGCATCTCCGCGACGAACTGGTCATGCTCCCGCTGCGCCTGCTCGACCCAGAGCACGTCGTCGAACAGCAGCTCGTCGCGGTTGGACGGGGTCAATCGCTTCAGGCTCAAGTCCGGGCGGTGGACCATCACCTTGCGCAGCCTGCCGACCTCTGAATGTACGCCGAATGCGTTCATCGCGCAGCTCCCCCTGGGAAGGGCCGGGGCTCGCTCGTCCGGGGACGAGCGGGCTCACGTGTTGCTCCCAGCCGTGGCCGAAACGTCACCACCTGAACGCTGGCGGGCAATCACGAGAGGCTGGCTGCGCGAGGGGTCGACGCCCCTCCTGGCCGGACCTGGCGCCACCCCGAGGCGAGCGGGGAGCGCGTCCACGGCGCGGCTACTTCGACTCCGGCAAGGTCCAGTCGAAGGAGAACCGGTGCGCGCCGCCGGGCGCGCTGTCGAGCCAGCCCGTGATTCGCTCGCTGCGCGCGAGCAGCGGCCCCAGCTCGGAGCTCACCGCGAACATCGCCGCGAGGTTCTCGTCCGAGAGCACGTCCGCCAGCGACACCTGGGACAGTCCGCGCGCGAGCAGCTTGGGGTCCAGTGAGAAGTCCGCCGCCCGCTCCAGCTTCGCCGTCGTCTCCGGCAGCGCCGCCATCGTCGCCTGCGTCACCGCGTCGTCGTTGCCCACCACCAGGTGCTTGCCCTTCTGCCGCACCTGCACCGTGCCGCCCTTCACCGTCAGCGCCCAGCCATCCTCCAGCGCCTTCGCCCCCGGCAACTTCCCCAGCGGCGCCAGCGCATTCTTCATCGCCGCCGCGTCCTTCACCTCCGCCGCCAGCGCCTGCTTCACCGCGAAGAAGCGCGCCTCCGGCGCACGCAGCGAGCCGCGCACCTGCACGTTGCTCATGCTCACCAACATGTTGCCCGTCAGCTGCTTCGCCACCGCGTCCGTCGTCGCCTGCACCTGCTCCCTCGGACACGACGCGCACAGCGCCTGGATGTTCGCCCTGAGCGAGCCCACCGCCTGCGAAACCCCCGCCGGCGCCACCGCCACGCGCGAGAACAACAGCCCCTCCGGCTTCATCGCCGCATATGGGCTCGCCGCCTTCGCCTGGAACGGCGGCAACGGCAGCTTCGTCGTCGTGCCGTCCACCTTCAGCCCCGTCGCGTTGCCGTCCAATCCCAGCACCGCTCCACCCGTGGCCAGGAACGCCACCCCCGCCACCTTCCCCAGCCGCGCATCCGCCGCGGGCGCCTTGCCCACCAGCTTCACCGACTCCTTCAGGAGCGCCGCCCCGCCCTCATCCGTCGCCCCGTACGCGCAGACGTCCGAGCCCTTGAGCGCATAGCCCATGGCCCCACCCGCCGAGCGCGTCGTGCTCACCGTCGTCACGCCCTTCGACGTCGCCGCCTTCGCCTCCTCGCCCCCGGCCTGCGTCATCGCCTCGGCCGCCTTGGCCTGGAACACCTTCGCGTCCGACACCCGCATGCACGACACGCGGCCATCCGTGCGCAGCGACACCGTCGCCGGCCCCGCCGGGTCCAGCCCCACCGCCGTCAACGTCTCCGGCTTCGTCGGGTCGATGGTCAGGAACGGGTGCAGCTCCGCGCGCCACGCCGCGGGCCTGAGCAGCGCCGCATGCGTCCCCGCGCGCTCCAGGAAGGCCGTGAGCCCCGCCAGCGCGTCCAGCTTGGGCACGTGGACCACCGTCTGGGCCTGGGCTGCGGAACGGGGCGCGGGAGCAGCCGCCAGCGTGGCGGCGAGGACGAGCGAGGAGAGCATGCCCTCCGTGAGAGCAGCGCACCTCCACCCCTGTCAAGGCACTCGCACCACCCGTGCCCTCGGAACCCGCCCGGGCCTCACCCGAACGGCCAGTGGTGGACGATGTCGCCGATAAAACCCGGTGGAACAGCGAGGCGAAGCCAGTCCGCCCGACTGCCCACCGGTCCCCCCCTCTGCATCCCGTGCCGGCACTCCCCCTCATCCAGACCGAGGCGGGCACGCGGGCCCGGGGCCTCGAGCCCCAGGCGTCCGCCCGCACGGCATGTCGTGTCAGCCGGGATGCGTCACGACTTCGCGCGGCTCAGAGTCGGCCCTGGTTGGCCCACTCGATCATCCGCTCCGCCAGGTCCTCGGTGTTGCGCCGCAGGTGCGCGAGCTGAAGCACCTGGTCATCCGCGTCCGCGAGCGTCATGCGCCGCGTCAACAGCTCCGCGAAGCGCACCACCTGCGCGATGCTGATGCAGTCGGCGTCCTCCGACGCCCCGGCGAACCGCGCCACCTCCGCGTCCACCTCCAGCTGCTCATCCAGCAGCGCCTTCACCAGCGCCGAGCGGGACACCGGCGTCTCGAACTCCTCCGGATTGCGCAGCTGACGACGCCACGGCTGGGACTCCCACCGCACACGCGCGGGGTCCCTGAGGACTCGGCTCCGCGAGGGCTGAATGCTCATCAAGGCCTGCATGCCGACCTTCGTCGGCGACGCGAAACTGAGTTCCATCAGTGCCCCCTCTCCACCACGGGGTCTGTCCACGAGCGTGACCGACTTCATTCGTTCCAGCCGTTGCCTTCCCGTCCTACCCACGCGACCACCCCTTCATTACGCGCGAGCGGCCAAATCTTGATTGGAGCCACGGCGCCAAAGGGTTGCGTGCATGCGCCAGGAGTGCGTTGACACACGGCGGTGGGCCCGGGACAGTCGCGCGCGCCATGCCGACCTATCCGTCCTCACCCCGAGAGGCCTTCCACCTGCTGCGCGCGTTGTCGGAGGACCTGGCCCACCCCGAGCGGCGCGCCCAGGCGCGGGTGGAGCTGCGCGAGCTGGCGGACCTGTCGCGCGACCAGCCCGAGTCGGCCCCGCTGCGGCTGGTGACCGTCACCGTGGCGGTGGGCGCCTCGCAGGAGCGGCTGGAGCTGTTCCTCCTGCCCTCCATCTTCGCGCCCGAGTCCTGGGCCTACACCTTCCTGGAGGGGCTGCTCAGCGTCCCGTTGGACGAGTACGCCGGCAAGCGGCTGGTGGAGGTGGGCGCGGGCTCGGGCTGGATCTGCATCGCGCTGGCGAAGTTCACGCGGCTGGCGCACGTGCACGGCGCGGACCTCAACCCGCACTCGCCCGTCGTCGCGCGCTGCAACGCGTGGCTCAACGGCGACGAGACGCTGGTGTCGCGGCTGTCCTTCGCGGAGAGCGACCTGTTGCGCGGCGTCCCGGCGCAGCCCGCGTGGGACTTCGTGGTGGGCTGCATCCCCCAGGTGCTGCGCACGGAGGAGCTGCCCGGGGAGCTGTCCCAGGCCGACGAGCAGGCGCTGTATGACTTGTCGAACTACTGCACGTTGCAGAACGTGTACGAGGACCACTTCGGCCTGGGGCTCATCGCGCGGCTGCTCGACGAGGCGCCCGAGCGGCTGGCGCTGACGGGCAGGCTGCTGCTCAACCTGGCGGGCCGTCCGGGCCGTCCCATCATCGAGCGCATGTTCACCCGGCGCGGCTTCTCCACGCGGGTGCGCGTGGCGCGGCGGGTGCGGCAGGCGGCGGACACGGACATCCGTCCGCTGGTCGCGCTGGAGCAGCGCACCGGGCGCGAGTTCGAGTTCTTCATGGAGGCGCACAGCCCCGAGCCCCTGCGCGCCGCCACCGCGCTGGGCTGGCTGCAGTCGGGCCATGCCGTATGGCACGAGGTGGCCGTGTGGGAGGCGCACCTGTCGCGTCCGCGCGAGACGCTGGCCCTGCGCCAGTCGCTTCGAGGACTGGGCATCCCCGCGCTCCAGGAGGAGCTGGATCTGGGCGCCGCCTCGCCCGAGCAGCTCGGCTTCGTCGCGGCGCTCTCGGAGCGGCTCGCGAAGGGGCCGCTGCTGCCGTACGCGCACGAGGCGGGGGACGCGTCGTTCCGGCGCCAGCTGGTGCGCTACCTGGAGCGCTACTTCGGCCTGAGGCTGTCGGCGGAGGAGCTGTTCGTCGCCCCCGAGCGCGAGCAGGCGGTGTACTCGCTCCTGCTCGCCACGTGTGACGCGGGCGACGAGGTGCTGGTGTCGCGCAACCTCCACCCGCTCTACGCGCGGGCGCTGGAGAAGGCGGGCGTGCGCGCCACGGTGACGCACACGACGCTGGAGGAGATTCGCCGGCTGCTGTCCGCCTTCGACGTGAAGATGGTGCTGCTCACGGTGGAGAAGGGCGAGCGCACCAACCTGTCCGTGCTGCGCGACATCATCGCGGAGGCGTCGCGGCGGGGCATCTGGGTGGTGCTCGACGAGAGCGCCTTCTTCAACATCACCGGCCAGGTGGAGCCGCTCACCCTCTTCGAGTTCCTGGCGCGCGAGCCGTACGCCCCCAACCTGGTCGTGCTCTACGGCCTGGTGAAGAACGCGGTGTGGCCGGACCTGGAGCTGACGCTGCTGCTGCCCGTGCCGGAGCCGCTGCGCGCGGACCTGGAGGTGGCCGCGGAGGTGACGTACTCGCGCATCAGCACGCTGGCCCAGTGGTTCTATGAGCGCACCTTCGCGGACCTCTTGTCCTTCCGCATCTCCTTCGCGGAGCCGGAGCCGCCCGGGCCCCGCCGGCACCCGGTGGCGCCGCTGCCGCGCTCCTCGCGCATCCAGACGCTCTCGGCCTTCCCCGCCTTCGCGCCCAAGGTGTTCCGCGAGGACGACGCGGAGCTGGTGCGCCTGGACTACGGCGAGAACGAGGGGCCGCTGCCCGAGCCGCTCGTGGAGGGGCTCATCGCCGCCGCGGCCGCGCCTCGCGAGTCCGGCGCGCAGACGGGCCTCTCGGAGGCCGTGGCCGCCTTCCTGCTGGAGACGCGCGCCGTGCGCTACACGCCCGAGGAGCTGGTGCTCGCGCCGGGGGTCTGGCCGCTCATCCACCACCTGGGCGTCGCCCTCAAGAAGCGCCTGGGCCGCGCGCCCCGCGTCTTCCTGACGACGCCCTGCTACGGCGTGCTGCCGCCGACGTTCCTCTCCGCCGGCTGCCAGGTGGACCAGGGCACGCTGTCGGAGCTGCTCTCGCGACGGGGACAGGGCGGCTTCGTCCCGGACGCCGTCGTCATCTCGCAGCCCTCCAACCCCACGGGCGTCTACGTGGCGCGCGAGGAGCTGGTGGCGCTCGCCAACTACGTGGTGGAGCAGCGCTGCCTCCTGGTGTCCGACGAAATCTTCGGGCTGGTGAACCTCACCAGCCCCACGGCGGAGACGGTGCACAGCCCGGTGACGCTGGAGGGCGCGGTGCCGGGCGTGGGCGCGCGCACGGTGGTGCTCGGCGGCCTGTCCAAGGAGTTCGCCGCGGGCGGGCTGCGCGTCGGCTGGCTCGCCACGAGGGACCGCGCGCTGGCCTCGGCGATGCGCGAGGCGGGCCCGGGCGTGCTGCACCTGGTCACCGCACGCGCGGCGGCCTACCTGTACGCGGCCTACGCGCGCAGCCCGGACGGCCAGCTGCTCTACCCGGCGCGACACCGCTCCCTGCGCGCCTTCCTCACGAAGATGCGCCGCGAGCTGGCGGAGAAGCGCGACCTGCTCGCGGCGGTGCTGCCGAGCGAGGCGCGCGCGGAGGTGGGTGACGCGGGCGGGCTGTTCCTCGCGCCCCGCGTGACGTCCTGGTTGGGGCGCACGGTGGACGGCGAGCGGCTCACGCCCGAGAACCTGCCGCGCGTCGTCTACGAGCACACGCACGTGGTGCTCAATGGCGGCCCCTGGTGCTCGGACCCGGAGCGGGTGCGCGCCGTCTTCTCCATCCCCCGTGACAAGCTGGAGAAGGCCTGCGAGCGATTGAAGGCCTTCGGCGCGAAGCTCCCGTCCTCCTCCTGACACCCCGCCGCCAACGAGGCGGGACTGTCCTCGACTCGACGCCGGGGCCGTTCATGTGGGGACACAGACCCTGTCCCCACGGCGGATGGGGTGCTCCAGGTAATTCCAGCATGATTGGTAATCCCCGGTAGGCCGACGGCCCGCCCCGGGGTTCTTCCGTCTCCTGTCGTGGGGGGTGTCATGCCCAATCTGCTCGACCTGCCTCGGCAGGCGTTGATGGACCTGCGTTCTCGGCTGAGCCACCTGCCGTTGGTGTCGCAGCTGCCGTTGCGCAACGTGGTGCCGGACAGTCTGGCGTTGTCGAGCCCGGCGCCGCAGGACTCGGCGCTGTCGGACCCGGCGCGGGTGCTGGCGTGGCAGAAGGCGTGTGCGCGGTACGTGAAGCCGGGGCAGGTGGTGATGGACGTGTGCGCGGGGGCGGGCTTGCGCACCTTCGCGGCGGCGACGCGTCATCCGCGGCGGCTGTATGCGGTGGACCCCTCGCGGCTGCTGGACACCACGCAGTGGGTGGCGCGGCGCAACGGGCTCGAGCACATCGACTTCGTGCGCGCGCAGCCGTGGGGCTTCCAGCCGCCGGAGAAGGTGGACGTGCTGTTGCACGAGCTGCTCGGGGAGGCGCTCTTCGACGCGGGGCTGGTGCCGAGGATGCTGGACCTGCGCTCGCGGCTGCTCAGGCCCGGCGGGCGCATCCTCCCCAACCGCTTCGAGGTCTTCGTGGAGCCGGTGCAGCTGCGCGACGAGGCGTGCCTGCCCTTCATCTGGAGCCAGCGAATCCCGGGCGTGGACTACAGCTGCCTGCAGACGCTGCGCGAGGCGATGAACCCGTCCTACTTCACGCGCGTGGTGCGCTCGTACGAGGTGGACCACCTGCTGTGCGAGCCGGAGCCCGCGTTCGCCTTTGATTTGGAGACGATGGCGGCGGACGGCCTGCCCCAGCGCGTGCGCTACGAGCGGCCGGTGATGGAGGCGGGGCGCGTGGATGGCTTCTGCCTGTTCTACAAGGTGGCCTTCGACGCGGAGCTGTCCTTCACGGTGTCGCCGCTGCGAGGACAGAATCCGGCGGGCATGACGTTCTTGCGCGTGGACCCGCGCGACTTCGCTCGCAACGAGCTGTTGTCCTTCGAGCTGGAGCTGGCCGACCCGGGGGATGTGGGCACCTGGCGCTGGCACTTCCGCTGAGGGAGCGGGCGGCAGTGCTCGCGGGTGGACACCCGGGGGGACTGGAGGGCTTCGCCTCCGTCGGACCGTGCCTAGGTTTCACCCCGGCATGGGTTCCATTCGTGGGTGGGTGGTGGTGGGGGGCCTGCTGAGCGCCTTCACGGCGCTGGGGCAGGAAGGGGGCGAGCGTCCACGCACGGTGGCGGGCGTCTGCGGCAGCGCCAACTGGGTGTGCGTGGCCGAGTGCATCGAGCCCGAGTGCGTGGACCGCTGTCTGCGCGAGGGCTGCGAGCAGTCGCTGGACCGGCTCAAGGCCTGCACCCTGAAGGCGGGCTGCGCCGAGGACGACACGCAGTGTTCGGCGAAGGCGTGCGGCAACACGTGTCAGAAGGCCTTCGAGCCCGCGCCGCCCAGTCCGGAGAAGGAGCAGAAGTCTCCGTGTGACGGGCAGGCGGCCTCGGCCAGGCCCGTGCCCCAGAAGCTGGTGGGCGCCTGGCGGCTGGCGGCCGCGAGCCTGCCGTTGCAGCAGGACGGAGGCTTCACGCGCATCGAACCCCAGCCGCGCGCGGACTATGCGCGCACGCTGCGAATCACGCCCGAGGGGTGCTTCGTGCTGCGCACCGCGTTGAAGGACGCGACGTTGGGGCAGGGCAACCAGCTCGTCGTGCGCGCCTGGGGGACGATGGAGGTGCTGGATGACCACCACGTGAAGCTGCTCGCGAAGGATGGCCAGGCGGTGGGCCCGGTGTGTGGTGACAAGCGCGTCATCCCCCTGGCCCGCTCCAAGGTGAAGTTCAAGGGCGGCTCGTTCCGGTGGGACTTCGAGGAGGAGACGCTCACGTTGACGGTCGACGATGCGACGAAGCAGACCTTCCAGTTCGAGCGCGAGGAGGAGTAGCGGCCCCCTCGTCAAGACAGCGCGCCACGGGAGGCCGTCCTGCGCCATCATGGTGTGTCCCGTCGGGTGGGACGCACGGAGGCACGCGTGGCCGGGATGAACCAGGAGCGGATGGCGAGTGTGGACGCGCTGTGGTTCCACATGGAGGAGCCCGCCAACCTGATGATGATCACAGCCGTGCTCGGCTTCGAGGGCCGGCTGGACTTCGAGCGGCTGCGCGAGCTGGTGCGCACGCGCCTGGTGGAGTGCTACCCGCGCTTCCGCCAGAAGGTGGTGATGGGACGGCTGGGGCAGCCGCAGTGGGAGGAGGCCCAGGACTTCTCGCTGGACGCGCACCTGCGGCGACTCCAGGTGCCGGCCCCCGGAGACCGCGCCGCGCTGGAGTCCCTGGTGAGCGAGTGGATGAGCACGCCGCTGGAGCGCTCGCGTCCGCTGTGGCAGTTCCACGTGCTGGAGGGTGGAGACGGGGGCGATGTGCTGCTCGCGCGGCTGCATCACTGTCTGTCGGATGGCATCGCGCTGGCGCGGGTGCTGCTGACGCTCACGGATGGGGACGGTGCGCGGGAGGAGGCACCGGAGTCCTCGCGGACAGCGCCTCGTGAGGGAGGGCTCGCGAAGTGGATGCGCGGGGCGCGGGCGGTGGCGGGCACGGCTCGGACGGTGCTGCGCAAGGGCGCGGAGATTGCCGCGGAGCCCATCCTCGCCGGAGACCTGGTGCGGCAGGGGGCGCTGGGGGCCGCGGCGCTCGGCAAGCTGATGGTGGTGACGCCGGACCCGCGCACGCCGCTCAGGGGGCCCCTGGGGACTCGCAAGCGCGCGGCGTGGTCCTCGCCCATCCCCCTGGAGCGGGTGAAGGCCGTGGGCAAGGCCCTGGGCGGCACGGTGAACGACGTGCTGCTCGCGGCGCTGACGGGCGCGCTGCGGCGCTACCTGGAGGCGCGCAACGTCCCTCCCGAGGACCTGCACGCCGTGGTGCCGGTGAACCTGCGGCCGCTGGATGAGCCGGTGCCTCGGGCGTTGGGCAACCGGTTCGGCGTGGTGCTGCTGCGGCTGCCGGTGCACCTGGCCGAGCCTCGACGGCGGCTCCACGAGCTGTCGCGGCGCATGGACCTGGTGAAGAAGTCCCCCGAGGCGGTGGTGACCTTCGGCGCACTGGAGCTGCTGGGCTACACGCCCGCGCCGCTGGAGCGGGTGGTGGTGGATGTCTTCGCCACGAAGGCCTCGCTGGTGGCCACCAACGTGCCGGGGCCCCGGCAGCCGGTGTCGCTCGCGGGCGTGAAGCTGCGCGCGCTCACGTTCTGGGTGCCCCAGGCGGGACACCTGGGGCTGGGGGTGAGCCTGTTCAGCTACGCGGGGCAGGTGACGGTGGGCGTGGCCGCGGATGAGCTGCGCGTGCCGGACCCGCACGCGCTCATCGACCACTTCCACGCGGAGCTGGAGGCGCTGAGCGACGGGGTGACGCAGGTCGTGTAGCTACAGCAGGGCGTGCTCCTCCAGCTTGTTGTAGAGCGTCCGGCGGCTGATGCCGAGCAGCCGGGCCGCCAGCGTGCGGTTGTCGCCCGCGCGCGCGAGTGCGTCCACCAGGGCCTGCTTCTCGGTGCCCTTGCGTTGGGACTCGAGCGTGCGGCCGCTGTCGGCGGCGGGGCTCGCGAGCGCGGTGACGCCCTGAGGCGGCGTGAGCACGGGTGTGGTGAGCCCCGGCTGCCGGGCCAGCTCGCGCGAGACGTCGTCGCCCGTGAGCGTCTGTCCGTCCGAGAGGACCACCAGTCGCTCCAGGAAGTTCTGGAGCTGGCGCACGTTGCCCGGCCAGGGCTGGGCGCGCAGCACCGCGAGCCCGTCCGGGGTGAGCGTGAAGGGCGGCTTGCCGTTGGTGCGCGCGTGGATGTCCAGGAAGTGACGCGCGAGCGGCTCGATGTCCTCGGGGCGCTCGCGCAGTGACGGCAGCCACAGGGGCACCACGTTGAGGCGGTAGAAGAGGTCCTCGCGGAATCTCCCCGCCTTCACCAGCTCCTCGAGCGGCTGGTGCGTGGCGGCGACGAAGCGGACGTCCACCTTCACCGTCTGCGTTCCGCCCAGCCGCTCCAGCTCCCGCTCCTGAATCACTCGCAGGAGCTTCACCTGCACGGCGAGGGAGATGTCGCCAATCTCGTCCAGGAACAGCGTGCCGCCGTGCGCCAGCTCCACGCGGCCGGGCTTGCGGGTGGCCGCGCCGGTGAAGGCGCCCTTCTCGTAGCCGAACAGCTCGCTCTCCAGCAGCGTGTCCGGCAGCGCGGCGCAGTGCAGCTTCACGAAGGGCCCTGCGTGCCGGGGGCTGCCGTCGTGCACGGCCTTGGCGGCCAGCTCCTTGCCCGTGCCGGACTCGCCGCGCAGCAGCACCGTGGCCATGCCCGTGGCCGCCTTCGCGAGCAGGGCCTGGGCCTCCAGCATCCGCTGGCTGCTCCCGACGAAGGCGCTCGGGGTGCGGAGCGGTTCGTTCGTCGCTTCACCTTGCGCGCGCAGGAGCGCCTTGCGGATGGTGAAGAGGATCTCCTCGCGGTCGAAGGGCTTGAGCACGAAGTCCGCGGCGCCCGCCTTCATCGCCTCCACCGCCAGCGGCACGGTGCCGTGCGCGGTGATGAGGATGACGGGGACGTCCGGCCAGAGCCGGCCCATCTCGGCCAACAGCTGCATGCCGTCCATGCCGGGCATGCGCACGTCGCTCACCACCACGTCCACCGGCCAGCGCTCGAGCAGCGAGAGCGCCTCCGTCCCGTTGCGCGCCGTGTGCGTGGCCAGGCCCGCCTGACCCAGGAGCGCACCCAGCACCTTCGCCACCGCCGGGTCGTCATCGACCAGCAGCACGGTTCCCTTCAACGACTCACTCACGCGGCTTCTCCTTCGGCCCCACCGTCCACGCGCCGGGCATCCACCGGCAGGCGCAGACGCACCACCGTACCGCGCCCCTCCCGGCTTGTCAGACCCACGGTGCCTCCGTGCGCCTCCACCACGCGTCGGACGAAGGCCAGCCCCATCCCGCTGCCCGAGGCCTTGGTGGTGAAGAAGTCGTCGAAGGCGCGCTCGCGGGTGCGCACGTCCATGCCCTCACCCGTGTCCTCCACCTCCACCGCGACGGCCGCGCCGTCCCTCAGCGTGCGCACGGTGAGTGTGCCGCCCTTCGGCATGGCCTCCGTGGCGTTGCGCACCAGGTTCTCCACGGCGTTGGTGAGCAGGTCCTCGTCCGCGGCGCAGGCGGGCAGGTCCGGGGCGAGTTCACGGACGATGGTGATGGGGCTCGTGCTCGCGAAGGACTGGAGGGAGAGGACGCTCTCCACGAGCCGGCCCAGGTCCACGGGGCGGGGGAGGGGCTCCACGCGCGCGAGGCGCTGGTAGGTGTCCACGACGCGCCCCAGGCGCTCCACCTGTTCGAGCATCAGGTCGAGGAACTCGCCGTGCGTGTCCCACGACTGGCCTCGGGCGTGCTCTTCCTTGAGGTACTGGGCGGCGCCCTTGAGCGCGGCGATGGGGTTCTTCAGGTCGTGCGCCATCTGCGCGGAGAAGCGGCCCAGGGTGGCCAGGCGCTCCATGCGCTCGCCCCGGGTGACGAAGGCGGTGACGCCCCGGCGCGTGGCGGCGACGAGCGAGAAGGTGATGGCGGTGGTGCACAGGACGAGCGCGCCCACCTGCGCGGCGAAGAGGCGGAAGACGGTGAGGTAGGCGAGGACGCCCACGCCCGCGAGCACCACCGCGTGCAGCGCCATGCGCGGGGCGCCCTCGCTCTCGTCGCGTCCGAAGAGTCCGAAGCGCAGCGAGGCGGTGGCCATCAAGGGCATGCACAGGAGCGTGCCCAGGTTGCCCAGGCGTGGCACCTGTCTGAGGCCGAGCTCCACCGCGAGCTCGGTGAGGAGCAGGGCGACGAGGAAGGTGAGCCCCAGGGCCATCAAGCTCGCGCGGGCGCGCTCGTCCGGGCGACGCGCGTCGCGCAGGTGCAGCGCCAGCAGCGTGAAGGTCCCGATGACCGGGGGGACCACGAGGACGGTGACGAAGATGCCGAAGCGCAGGGTGAGGATTGTCGCGGCGAGCGAGGGCACGCCCAGCGCCACGTGCATCAGCAGGGCGAGGGCTCCGAAGACGGCATAGGTGCCGTACATGGCCCAGGCCGAGCGGCGGCGGCGGCCCACGAAGGCGAGGGTGAAGTGCAGGGTGCACGGCACCGTCATCAGCGCGGCGGCGAAGCCCACCAGTCGCCAGCCCGTCTCGCCCGCGCCGGCATACGCGTAGCCGGTGAAGTTCCACGCGGACAGCGCGATGGAGAGCAGGGAGAGCGGCAGCGCGAGCGGGCTGCGTCCCACCCGGGCCAATGCCAGCCCCGCGAGCGCGAGCTGCCCGGCGCACGCGATGAGGCTGATCCACATCCCACCGGTCATGGGGTCCTGTCCCGTGCTGGCGTCACCGGCGCAGCATAGCGGGATGGCGCGGCGTCCGGAGTCGAGGCGGTGTTCGCCTCGACTCACCGACGCTCAGAGCATGCCCAGCCGGCGCGCATTGGCCGGGTCCACGGCGGCGCTCTCCCACCGACGCGCGGCCACTTCGCGCTCGTTCTCCGGCGCGTCCGCGTAGTAGCCGAGCGTGTCGTTGAGCGCGCGGCTCAGCTCCTCGATGGCGGCGAGCCGCACGTCGAGCTCGCGGTGTCGCAGCGCCGCGATGAGCCAGTCCGCGCGGCGACGGCTGCGGTTCTCCGCCCACCACGCCGCCCACTGCTTCGGGCTGAGGCCCAGCGGCATGCGCGTCACCTCGCGCAGTGCTTCCGCCGCGGCCTGCGCGCACATCTCGTCCTCGCTGCGCGTGAGCTGGATGAGGCCCTCGACGGCCTCGCGGTCATGCAGCGTTCCCAACGCCCGGGCCGCCAGCGCGCGACGCATCGTGTCCCGGCTGTTGAGCTCCTGGCGCAGCTCACGCATCGCCGAGTCCAACCTCGGCAGCTGCTTCAGCGCGGCCGCCGCCACCCGCGCGGCGCTGGAGATGTCCGGCTCCAGGTCGAACAGGCCGCGCAGCACCCCGTCCACCAGCTCCACGTAGGGCAGGTTGCCCGCCGTGAGCAGCGCGAAGTAGCGCGTGTCCGCGTCATGCGAATCCAGGAGCGGCGCCAGCGCCTGCGCGGCCGGGCGTCCCAGTCGCGACAGCGCCGCCGGAATCGGGCCGAGCTCGTCCGCCTCGGGCAGCTCCACCACCGGCAGCCGGCTCCACGCGGTGGGGCCGGGGAAGTGCTGGGCGAGCACGCGGGCACTCGCCTCGGGCGAGCGCGCCAGCTCCACCATCGCGTTCGAGCGCTGCGCGGCGTCCGGGCCCGTGAGCCGACGCAGCAGCGGCGCGAAGTCCGGCGGCGGGCGCTCCTCCTGCGACTGCGCGCGAGGCGGCAGCGCGGCGGCGCGTCCCACCGTGCCCGCGGCGCCTCGACCGAAGAACGGGCTCCACCCCAGCCCCGCCACCACCGCGGGCGCGGGAGCGGGCGTGGCGGCCACCGGCACGTCCACGTCGATGGTGATGTCCTCCTCGACGGAGCGAGGCTCGGACACGCGCTGCTTGCGGAAGAGGATGAGCTCCTGGAAGGCCGAGGCCAGGTCCTGGCAGAACAGGATGTAGTCCGACAGCCGGCGCTGGCTCATCGGCTTCTGTCCGCAGTCTCCGTAGAGGATGGCCACCAGCCGGCCCTTCACCTCCACCGGGTACAGGAACACCGTGCGCGGCGTCTGCCGACCGAACAGCTCCAGGTAGTGCCGGGTGAGCGCGTCCGGAGGCAGCGGCCCCGCGTAGCTTCCCCGCGTCACCGCCACCGTGCGGAAGACGCTGCTCGCGTCGAGCGGCACGGACACCTGGGTGAGCCCTTCGCTCGCCATGCCCTCGCCGCGCGCTTCCCATCCAATCGCCGCGCCTCGCAACACCGCGAAGGCGGCCACGTAGTCGAACGTCCGCCGGCCGAAGCGCAGCGCCACGTCCATCAACTTGTCGCGGTCCTTGGTGGACTCGCGCAGCGCGGCGCGCGCCGCCGCCAGCGTCCAGTCAGGGACCTCCTGATTGGCGGACGCGGTGGGCGGCGGCCGGACCTCGGGCTCGGGCGGCCTGGCCTTGGGCTGCGCGGCCGGCTTGTTCGGATTGGGGAAGACGATGAACGCGGGCTCGCTCGAGCGCGGAGGCTGCGCGGGTGGCACCTCGGGCCGAGGACCTCCGGCCAACAGCGGCGAGCCGAAGCGCATCGTGGAGAGCGGCACGGAGTCCGCCCCCGACGTGGGCGCGGCGGGACCCGGTGGCCACAGCTGCGGCGCGCCACTGGACTGCGCGGGCGGCCACAACGGAGGCGCGGCGCCAGGCGTCGTCGCGGAAGAAGGCGCTCCGCTGGCCGGAGCCGTGGAGGCACGCGTCCCCGTCACGGGCTGGGAGGAAGGCTGCGTGGCAGGCGCCGTGGAGGGACGTGCGCCAGAAGAAGCACCACCCTGCGTCGTCGCCGGAGGCTGCGCGGCGGGGCCTGTCACGAGTCGGCCCGTGGACGTGGCCGACGGAACGCCGCTCACCGTCGTCACCGGAGGCTGCGCGCCGGGACCTGTCGCGGGGCGGCCCGCTGAAGCCGTCGAGGAGGCGCCGCTCGCCGCGAGCTGCGCCGGTGGCTGTCCCGCGAACCCTGTCGTTGAGCCGCCGCCCGCCGCGGGCTGCGTGCCGGGCGAAGCACCACTCGCCGCGGGAGGCTGTCCCGCGAAGCCTGTCGGTGAAGCGCCGCTCGCGGAGGACTGCGTTCCGGGCACTCCGGCCGAGGCTCCGCTCGTCGGGGAAAACGGCGGAGGCTGTCCCCCGGAGGTACCCGTCGTGGACCGGGCAGGAGACTGCGCGCCCGTCGGCGAAGTCCCTCCGGCGCGCGCCCCAGTCGGAGCACCGCTCGCGGACGGCACACCGCCCCGTTGAACCGTCGTGGGCGTCGCTTCCACGGGAGGCCGAGGGGGCGTCGCCGTGAGCACCGGCGGCTGGGCCGGGCGAGACGTATCGGGCCTGGACGGCGGCGTCGCGGGACGCTCGGCCGCGGGCATGTTCAGCCGCAGCGGGGCTCGCACGAAGGCGGGAGGCGGCACCGGGTCGGGAGGCGGCGGCGGAGGCGGACGCAGGGGCGCGGGCGCCTCGCGGGGCGCGGCGCGAATCTCCGCGGCCACCGGCTCACCGGCGACGGAGCGGGCCAGCCGCTCCACCATGTCCACCGTGAGCGACTCGTCCGACGGCGGAGGAGGCGGCGGCGTGACGGGGAGCTGCTTGTCCGGGTCCAACGCGGACACCAGCTGCGTGAAGCGCGGCGCCAGCGGCTGGCGGTAGATGGTGGAGATCCACTCGCGAATCCGCACCTCGGTGGCCACCCACAACTCGAGCGGCTTGCCGAGCAGGAACCCGACCTCGTCCAGCTCCTTCTTCGGCACCGGATACGCGCAGGCGACGTGCAGCGTCTGCCCATCCAGCGACAGCGGCACCACGCACAGCCGCTCCGCGATCTTCGGCGGGATGAAGGACGCGACCTCGAGGTTCGGCTCGAAGTCGACCAGGTTCACGGGCCGGAAGCCCGCGACGTCACCGAGCAGCGAGAGGACATCCGCCTCGTTCGCGAGCCCCTGCTCCAAGAGCAGCGTGTCCAGATGTCCGCCCTGGGCCTGCTGGAGTCGCAACAACTCTCCCGCCTTCTCCTGGGAAAGGAGCGTGCGGGAGACGAGGAGCTGGGCAAGGCGGGCGGGCATGTAGGCGCGGCATCTTACGGCCGCGGCCGCAAGGCACAATGAAGCGGTGGTTCAGCTCGGTTGAACGACGAAGGTGGACGTCAGCTTGTCATGGAGCGTCTGTCCACGGCGATCAAAGAGCGCCATCCAGAATCCGCCCAGGAACAGGACGAAGGAGAGGCTGGCGAGCATCGCGCGGACGATGGCCCTTCCCGGCGCCGGCGCCAGGCCGTGGGTGTCCACCAGCCTGAGGCCCAGCAGCAGTCGGCCCAACGTGCGTCCGTTCCAGAGGAAGGCCGCCACCGCGCAGTACACGAGCGCCAACACCAGCACCAGGAAAAACCCGGGCAGCAGCACCGTGTGCAGCGCCCGCAGCCACGCGACGAACCCGTCCAGGCCGGACAGGCCCGCCTCGGGCGCCTTCATCCCCGTCACCGACGAGGCCAGGGTGATGTACAGCGCCGCCACGCCACCGATGGCCGCCGCGTCGATGCTGAAGGACAGCAGCCGGCGCCACAGCGACGCGGGGCGCGCGTGGACCTCGGCGACCCCCGGCTGCACCGCGGCGGTGCGCACGGACTTCGGCTTCTCCGCCCGAGGCGCGGCGCTGGCCATCACGGGCAGACCCGTGGACACCGGAGCGGGCGCGGACTCCACCGCCGGAAGGCTGGACGCGGAAGGCGCCGGCGTCTCCAGGGCCGCCATCACGGGCAGGCCCGAGGACACCGGGGCCACGGGCTCCGGAGCGGACCAGGGCAGGCCCGACGGCATGGGCGAGCCGGGCTCCGTGTCCGCCAGGCTCGCGGCGGGCGCCGGAGTCTCCACGCGGGGGAGGCCAGGGGCGGGCGCCACCAGGGGCTGCACACGCGGCGGCACCGGCGGGGTGCCGTAGGCGGGCGTCATGGCGGACATGGGCGTCTGGGCCGTGGAGGGCACGGGCGGCACGTCCATGGGGAAGCCGCCCCCCTGGGCCCAGGATGGCTGGGCGGCCGGCGGAGGCGTCGCGGCGCGAGGCGCGGGCCGGTGCGAGGGCGTCATGCCCGGCGGGGTGGGGCGGGCGACCCCGGGCGGATTCTGGGGCGCGGCGGCGCGGGGCGCGGCGGGCGGTGGAAGCGGGCCCGCGAGCGGCGCCACGGACGGCGGGGCCGGGGGAGCGGGGCTGCGCTCGGCGAAGGCGGGGCCGTCGTCACGCACGCCGGAGCGGCGGTCGATCTGCAGGTCCCGGTCGAGGAAGCTCGGCAGACCCGGCAGGGTGGTCTGGGCGGCGGCCTTGGCGCAGGCGGGGCACTCTCCGACGGGCGGCAACAGGGCTCCGCACTTCATGCACTTGGACAACGGACTCTCCTCCGGGATGAGACGCGTCGCCATGAAAAGACGTCCGCACCGAAGGAGCAAGAAAAGTGGCGAGCCCCCGAGGTCCCTCGGTCGAGGAACCGTCAGGGGCTCGTCAACGACAGGCGTCCACCTGTCCCCTGGGGGACAGCCGGTGTGGAGCGCCTCACGCTAGGCGTGGACACGGCGCCGTCCCACCGCTCCGACGATGAGCAGCACGACGATGGCACCCAGCACCGACATGATGAGACCCGAGGGTCGCAAGTCGAAGAGCCGTCCGTCCCGCGTGAAGAGGGATCCGATCAATCCGCCCAGCAGCGAGCCGACCATGCCCAGCAGCGTCGTCGCCAACAGGCCCATGCTCTGCTTGCCGGGGAGGATGGCGCGAGCGATGAGGCCCGCGATGAGGCCGATGATGATGAATGCGATGATCCCCATGAACCCTTCTCCTGTCTGTGGGGACCCGGAAGGTCCCAGATGGTCCAAACGTAGGAATGGCCCAGAGAAGGTGGGAACCCGTGTGGAACGGGCGCTCGACTGGCCCCTCGCTAACCAAGCTCTCCGTCGAGGTGCATCATCACCGCCAGGGCGGCGAGCGCGGCCGTCTCCGTACGGAGGATGCGCGCACCCAACGTGACGGGGCGGGCGCCCTGGGCCTTCAGCGCCTGCACCTCCTCACGGGCGAGCCCGCCCTCGGGCCCCACCACGAGGGCGATGGGCGTGCCGGCGCCCGCGGCCCGGAACGCCTCGCCCAGCGGCACCGCGGACTCCTCCTCGTCCAACACCAGCACCACCGTGCCCCGCGCGAGCGCGCCGACGGCGTCACCCAATGAGCGCGGCACCTCGACGCCGGGAACGTCGTCACGACGACACTGGCGCGCGGCCTCCTCCACGATTTTCGTCCACCGCTGGGTGCGCTCCTGCGCGCGCTTGGGCTCGAGCTTCACCACGCTGCGCAGCGTGTCCACGGGGAGGAAGGCGGCCGCGCCCAGCTCCGTCCCCTTCTGCAGCACCCACTCCAGCTTGTCGCCCTTGGGCAGGCCCTGCACCACGCTCACCGCGCGGCGGGGCGGCGCCTGTCGCGACGCTCCCAGGCTCACGCGCACCTCCTGCGCGTCCACGCCGGTGACCTTCGCCTCGAACGCGCGGCCCTTGCCGTCGAAGACCTCCAGCGTGTCGTTCTCGCCCAGGCGCAGGACGTGGACGACGTAGTGGCGGCGCTCGCCGGTGAGCACGAGCGTGTCGGGGGCGGGCTCGGCGATGGGGACGAAGAGGCGGACCACGTGGGCTTCTCCAGCGGCGACGGGGTGGGGGCGTGTCGGGGCGGGGACTTCAACAGCAAGCGCCGGCCCGACGCCAGGGCTCGCTGGCCTTCGCGACTTGAGGCACCATGAGCATGTCGGTGCCCCGTGGCAGGTTCCCCTGGACCTTTTCGCGCACGGGGCGTGGTGGACGCGCGGACGTGACGATGACGGGCCAGGCGGAGGTCCTGGCTCCGCCCCGGGAAGGGAAGGAAGGGGAGCTCGCCATCATGGGCCGGGACGACGAGGGCTTCTCGCCGGGACAGGACTCCGCCGTGGCCCGCTTCGCGCTGAGCCGCGCCAACGAGGAGCTGGTGCTGGCGGAGAGCTCGCTGCGAGGCGAGCGGCGCGTGGCGTGGGTGCGGCTGGCGCTGATGGCGCTCCTGTCGGTGAGCCAGGGTGGCATCGCGCACGTCACCGGCGAGTCCCTGCCGCCGCATGACCTCCAGCGCGTGCTGGCCATCGTCCTGTATGCGCTGTTCTCCGTGCTCGCGTTGGTGGTGCTGCTGCGCCAGCGGCCGCACTTGAGGCACGCACGGTGGTTGCCCGTGCCCACCACGGTGGCGGACACCAGCTTCTTCGCCTTCATGGGGTGGCATGCCTGGGCGCGCACGGGCCAGTTCGACGCGGGCATGCTGGGCGCGAGCATGGGCATGGTGCTGGTGTTCTCCGTGGCGCGCTTCTCGTGGCTGCACGTGCTGTTGTCCACGGCGCTGTCGTCCATGGGGTATGCCTTCGTCGCGGGCGTGTCCGGGCACGGCACGTGGTCCAGCACCAGCTTCGTCGTCTTCTGCTACGTGACGCTGGGGCTGCTCATCGCGATGACGAACGCGGAGGTGGGCAGCATGTTCCTGCGGCTGCGGCGCCGCGACGGCCTGTCGCGCTTCCTGCCCAAGCCGGTGGTGGAGCGGGTGATGGCGTCGGGGGACACGTCGCTGCGGCCGGTGCAGCGCGAGGTGACCATCCTCTTCAGCGACATCCGCGACTTCACCATGCTGAGCGAGACGCTGCAGCCGCGCGAGGTGCTGGAGCTGCTCGACGAGTACTTCGGGCGGATGACGCACATCGTGATGGCGCACGGGGGCATCGTGAACAAGTTCCTCGGGGACGGGATGCTCGCGTGCTGGGGCGTACCGGACTCGAGCGACGACCACGCGGAGCAGGCGATGCGCGCGGCCCTGGCCATGCGCGAGAAGCTGGCCGAGCTCAACGTGCTGCGCCTGCGCCGGGGACTGCCGCCGTTGCGCATCGGCATCGGGCTTCACACGGGCGTGGTGGCCGCGGGCATGCTCGGGGGCGCCGAGCAGCACGAGTACACCGTCATCGGCGACGCGGTGAACCTGGCCTCGCGGGTCGAGGGGCTCACCAAGGTGCACGGCGTGGACATCCTGGTGAGCGAGAGCACGTGGACGCGCGGCGGCGGCGACTTCGTCGGCCTGCGCCTGGGCGAGGCCCACGTGAGGGGGCGCCGGGAAGCGGTGGTGGTCCACGCGCTCCAGGGCCACGCGCTCGACGCGGACGTCGAGTCGCCCGCTCCCGTGCGCATCGCCAGCGGCACCTGAGGGAGGAAGGCCCCCAGGCGCGCGGGCCTCACACCGTCAGCGGCGCGGGGCGGGACCCACCGGACATGACACGCGCGTGCAGGTCGCGCTTGAGGCCCATGCCGAACAGCAGCAGGGTGATGAGGTACACCGGCTCGATGAAGAACAGCTGCGGCCCGCCCAGGGACAGGCCATGGGTCTTCTTCTCGAGGACGACGTGCGCGCCCACCACGAGCGCGAAGCGCACCACCATCACGGACACGGCGACGATGGCCACGGTGGGGCCGGGCAGGTGGCCCACGGCCAGCGCGGCGCTCAGCGTGGGGAAGAGCGGCAGGCTCATCAGCAGGCCCGCCGTCCACTCCAGGCTGATGGCGTACAGCGCCACCAGGGCCACCAGTACGTGGGCGGCGGACAGCGAGAAGCCTCCCACCGAGAAGCGCACGAGGCCCAGCGGGACGAGCAGGGCGAAGATGAACATGTAAGCGCCCAAGAAGTGCACGGCGCGGCTGAGGCCGTTCTCGTGCAGGGGCATCCAGGTGCGCAGCTTGTCGGCGAAGCTCATGGGAGTCCGGAGGATACGTCAGGCGCGCGCCGGCGTGGCGCCCTGGGGCTGGGGCTTGATGACGTAGTCGCCGAAGAGCACGGCGACGAAGAACAGCGGGCCCACCAGCGCGTGCACCAGGTTGGTGAGGAAGGACGGGGACTTCTTCTCCCACACGGCGTGGCCCGCCAGTTGGATGAGCCAGCCGAACGCTGCGATGGCCAGCACGCTCCAGGTGGGCATCAGCCGGCCCAGGGGGAAGCAGGCGGCCATGAAGGCCACCACGACGAGCCCCAGCTTCACGTCCGCGCGCAGGTACCAGACCGCGGCGAGCGCCCAGGCCACCATGCCCAGCGTCAGCACGCCGCCCGGCAGCGCGGGCACCGTCGCCAGCCTCACCCAGTCCAGCATCGCGATGATGTGCAGGACGATGACCGGAATGGCGACCTTGTGGGTCAGCCGGTTGGTGGGGTGCTGGTGCGACGAGTAGTACTCGTCGAAGAGCACGGCGATGGGGGCCTTGAGCATGGCGTCCTCCGGACGGTGGAGCAGGGGACCTCCCAAACTAGGAGAGTCCCCCGGCGCGTGTCCCTGGCGGCTCACGCCAATCTCCTGGCACGGGACGCCACGGGTCGGCTGGCCCGCACGCCCGGTGTCTCAGCCCCGCTCCGCGCCCTCGCGCCAGACGCGCGGCGTCATCCCCGTCCACCGCTTGAAGGCGCGGTCGAAGGTGCTCAGCTCGGAGTAGCCCAGGAGGAAGGCGACCTGGCTGACGCCCAGGTTCGCGTCGCGCAGGTACTGGTAGGCCAGCTCACGGCGCACCGTGTCGACCTCGTCCTGGAAGGACGTGCCGTGCTCGGTGAGGCGGCGCTGCAGGGTGCGCAGGCTCAGGTGGAGTCCCTTGGCCACGTCGGCGGCCTGGGGTGCGCCCTCGCGCAGGGACGCGCGGATGGTGTCGCGCACGGCCTGGACGAAGCCGGGCGCATCCAGTGCGGGCGAGGGCACGGCGGCGCTCGCGGCGCGCTCCAGCACGGAGAGCAGGGCGGGGTCCGCGCCGAGCACGCGCAGGTCCAACGTGGCCGCGTCCAGCGTGAGCGCGTTGCGGCCGCGGTTGAACGTGGGCGCGACGCCGAAGTGGTCCACCAGCGGCGCGATGTCCGGAGGGGCGGGGTGCGCGAAGGCGATGGCGCGAGGCGACCACGGGCGCTCGGTGAGCTGCCGGCCGACGTGGGTGAAGAGCGCGAGCCCGTACTCACTGGCGTGGCGTCCGTATGCGAGCGGGGCGCCCTCGATGCCGTAGGCGAAGGTGCCGCCGCCGTCCGCGTCGTCGGTGAAGGACGCGCTCCAGGCGGGCTCCAGCAGGGCCATGTAGCGAGCGAGCGCGCGGAAGGTGTCGCGCAGCGTGGGCGAGGCCCGGGCGATGTACTCGACGAGGCCGTAGTTGCCGCGAGGCACGCGCTGGGCGACGTGCAGGCCAAGGAAGGCGTCCTGGGAGAGCAGCTCGGCGGCGTCGAGGAAGGCGTGCAGGGTGGTCAGCGGGAGGCTGACCTCGGGGAGCGAGCCCGCGTCGAGCGGCAGGCCGAAGCGCTCCGCCAGGGGCGTGGGGTCCAGGCCCGTGGCGCGCAGGTACGCGAGCAGCGGACCCACGAGCTGCGAGCGGACCTCCGTGGGAGGTCTCGGGAGGGACTGGGAGGCAGGAGGCTCCACGCGCCGGGGACGCTAGCCTGTCCGGCGCGTCGGGCCCAAGAGGCGTTCAGCCTGGGCTCACAGGGGGCCGAGGAAGTCCTTCTTGCCGATGGGCACGCCCAGGTGGCGGAGGATTCCGTAGGCGGTGGTGATGTGGAAGTAGAAGTTGGGCAGGCCGAAGGTGGTCAGGTACTCGTCGCCCTTGAAGTCGCGCTTGAGGGTGCCGGTGGTGAGCGTGACGGTGCGGTTCTCGCTGCCCGCGAAGCTCTTGGCGGGGACGGACTTGAGATACGTGATGGTCTTGGCGATGCGCTGGCGCAGCTCGTCGAAGGTGCTCTCGGTGTCGGGCATGCGCGGGGCGGGTTCTCCGCTGAGCCGCTCGGCGGTGGCCTTCGAGGTGTCGCTGGCGCGCTGGACCTGCTGCACCAGGTTGAACATGTCCGACGCGAGGCGCGCCTCGAGCACCTGCTTCGGGTCGAGGCCGTTCTCCTGGGCGTACTTCTCGCCCTGCGTGACGAGGGTGGAGAGCACCTCGAGGGCGCGGATGAAGACGGGGATGGTGGCCTCGTACATCGACAGGGACATGGAGTGCTCCACAAGAAGGGGTGCGCGGGGCGAGTGTTAATCCGCCGGTGTCCGCCGTGCTGGAGGAATTCGGCTGACGCGAGGTGTCGAGGTCCGCGTGGGGTGAAGTAGCCTCGGGGGGAATGGACAACCTCGCGCACTCACTCGTCGGGGCCTGGATGGCGGAGGCGGGGCTCAAGCGCTACACGCCCTTGGCCACCGCGACGCTCGTCATCGGCGCCAACCTCCCGGATGTGGACGCGGTGGTGACGTTCGCGGGCTCGGATGCCTCGCTGTACTGGCGACGCGGGTGGACGCACGGCGTGTTGATGCTGGCCATCTGGCCGTTCGTGCTCACGGGGTTGATGCTGGCGTGGGACCGCTTCGTGCGCAGGCGTCGCCATCCGGAACTGGAGCCTGCGCGCGCGGGGCCGCTGTTGTTGTTGTCGACGCTGTCGGTGTTGAGTCATCCCGCGTTGGACTGGCTCAACACGTATGGCGTGCGGTTGTTGATGCCGTTCGACGGGGCGTGGTTCTACGGGGACACGCTGTTCATCGTCGACCCGTGGGTGTGGTTGCTCGCGGGGGCGGCGGTCATCATGGCGGATGCGCGCACGCGCAAGTCCGCGGCAGGGTGGATGGTATTGGGCATCGCGAGCACGGCGCTCGTGACGGTGCCCGACTTCGTGCCGTGGCCCGCGAAGGTGCTGTGGGTGGTGGGCGTGGCGGCGATTGTGTGGCTGCGATTGAAGGGGACGCAGGTGGTGTCCACGCAGCGCGTGGCGACGGTGTGTGGGGTGGGGTTGGTGTTGTACCTGGGGGCCATCCTGTTGGGCTCACAGGTGGCGGCGCCTCGCGCGAAGGTGTGGCTGGAGGGGCAGGGGCAGTCGGTGGAGCGCGTCATCGCGGGGCCGGTGCCGGCGAACCCCTTCGTGCGAGACCTCATCGCGGTGGGGAAGGACCGCTACCACTTCGTGACGGCGGACTTCCTGAAGGGCGGAGAGGCGCACCTGCGCATCAACGGTCCGACGCTGCCGCGCGAGCCGAATCCCGGCCCGGTCATCCAGGCCGCGCTCGCGGCGCCGCACTTGCGCGGACTGTCGAACTGGCTGCGACTGCCCACGTATCAGGTTCGCGAGACGGCGCAGGGCTGGCGCGTCACCATCGATGACGTGCGCTACTCGCGGATGCAGAGCGGCGGGCTCGGCTCCGCGGTGGTCGAGCTGGACAAGGACCTCAAGCTCGTTCGCGCTCCGCCGAGCAACGAGGCGCATTGACGCGAGGCCCGAGGGCTCGAGAGGACGCTGTCCTCGTGCGAGCCCCCGGAGCGTCGGGCCTCATCAGCGCTTCAAGTCGATGCGCACCCACTCGCCCTGGGTGGCGCCGGGGAGCACGGTGAAGCCGAGGTTGCGGTAGGCGGCCTCGACGTCGGCGCGCTGGTGGGAGAGCACACCCGCGAGGACCAGCCGGTCCTTGGCCTTGGGCGCGATGAGCGGGGCCAGCTCGATGAGCGTGTTGGCGAGGATGTTGGCCAGCACGAGGTCGAAGGTGCCCTCGACGGCGGTCAGCTCCTTGCCCGACACGTCGATGTCCGGGGTGCCGTTGTCGGTGAGGTTCTCCTGGGCGAGCTCCACGGAGGTGGGGTCGTTGTCGGTGGCGACCACGCGGCCCGCGCCGAGCTTCTTCGCGGCGATGGCGAGCACGCCGGTGCCGGTGCCGACATCCAGGACGCTCGCGCCCGGGTGGTCGGTCATGTACGCGTCCACGGCGGCGAGGCACAGGGACGTCGTGGGGTGGTCACCGGTGCCGAAGGCCATCTTGGGCTCGATGACCAGGCGAACCGCGTCCGCGGGGGCGTTGGCCACGTCCCAGGGCGGGCCCACCCAGAGGCGGCCGACGTGGACGGACTTGATGAGGGACTTCCACTCGTTGCTCCAGTCCTGCTGGGGCTGCTCGTCCAGGCCGAGGCGAGCGTCGGGGAAGGACTCGGCGACGCTGTCGCGAGCGGACTCGGCGGTGGGGCGGTCCTCGAAGTAGCCGATGACGATGGACTCGCCCGCGTTGGGGGGCTTCACGCCGGGCATGGTGGGGGTTTCGCGGTCTCGTACCTCGAGGCCGAGCGCACCGGACTCGTGGAGGAGGTCCTGTACGGCCTCGGACGCTTCCTCGGGCAACTCCACGGTGAGTGACAGATAGGTCTGGGACATGCGGGCCCTTTTACCGCGCCGTGCGTAGCGTGGGAGCGCCGTGAGATACCTGTTCATCTTGTGGCCCCTGGCCTGGCTGTGTGCCTGCTCCGGCCCGGAAGCACCCGACGCGGCGGTCTGTCGGGATGTGGTGACCCGCCTCTGCCAGACGTCGGCCTGCCCCGGAGTCGCCGAGCAGCTCGACCTGGACACCTCCTGTGAGAAGACCCTGCTGGAGCGGACGGGGTGTGGCTCGGAGGACTTCGCCTTCGTGACGCCCGCGCGGGAGCGGGTGCTGGACTGCCGGGAGCCGCTCATCCGGGTGGGGACGACGACGGAGAAGTCGCCGAGCTGCGAGGACACGACGCGCTTCCTGGTGGAGTGCCCGGACGTGGCGGCGTACTTCCGGGGGGAGCAGCCATGAAGCGGTGGGTGGCGTCGGTGTTGATGTTGGCGGTGGGGTGCACGCCGCTGGACGTGGAGCGGCGCACCGAGCGGGGGCCTGTGCTGCGCACGTATGTCCAGGAGTCGCAGCTCGGGGAGCGGATGCCCTTCGCGAGCGCGGCGGTGGACTGGCCCCGGCTCTCGCTGCGGTTCTCCACGGCGGACGTCTGCCGGACGGAGCAGCACGTTGAGTACACGGAGAACCTCATCAGCACGCACTCGTCACCAGGGGCGGCGGGGGCGGTGAGCTCAGGTGGAGTGCTCACGGGCATCGGTGGCTTCCTGGTGCTCGGGCGGACGTTGTTCTCGAACACGCCGGACCGGGATGGCATCGACCGTGATGGGCACTATGGGCCTTCGAGTCGCAAGGTGGCGACGACGTGGGGCGTGGTGTTGTTGTCGGTGGGCGTGCCGGCGCTGGTCGCGGGGCTCATCCAGCTCCACAGGGGAGGGGAGACGCAGGAGACGCGCAAGGCGGATGAGATGGTGGCGCTGCGCGAGGTGCCCTGTCATCCCGAGCCGGCGGATGGGGTGGTGGAGCTGACTGGAGGCAAGGGTGAGCCACCCGCGCCGCGTTCCACGGAGAATGGCGTGTTGGTGCTGGATGCGGAGGAGGTGCGGACGTCGAGCTTCAAGGGGCTGAAGCTGGATGGGTCGCTGGTGTTGTTGGAGGAGGACGACCGCGCGCGGATGGAATTGTTCCGCACGTGTGCTGTGTTGCTGTCGGCGCCGGTGGACTTGGAGGCGCTCGCGGTCGAGGCGAAGCAGCAGCCGGAGAAGCTGCGCAGGACGCGCGAGCTCGTCCGGGCGTGCAACACGCTGCCTGGGGCGCCCACGGGAGCGCTGCTCGACGCCCTCGACTCGGCGCTGTCGATGGGCATCCGTGAAGTGCCGGAGGAGGAACCCCCGCCGCCGTCACCCGTGCTCCCTGGCACGGAACTCTGACTGCTCGCGGAGGAGTCCCTTCTCCTCACCCTCCCACTCCCTCTGATATCCCCGGAACCCAGTCTTCGGGGAACGAGTCCGGAGTGGGAGGGCGTGCATGAGAGCGCTCGGGATTGTTGAGCTGTTGCTTGCGCTGGCCGCGACGGGCTGCGGGACAACGCGCCTCGTCCGTTTGGAGATAGGGAACGGGCCTCTGCTCACACGCTTTTCCATCGAGCAGGGCAACACTGCGTAGGTGGAATTGGACTCGCATGAGTCCGAGGCTGGGGGAGGTAGTATTGGCTCGTGGTGAACGGCCTCTCATAAGCTCCTTGTGAGATGCTCGCTGGCTTCTCGGCGCATGAGGCTTGATAGAGCGTTTAAGCAAGTCATCGACTGTGCTATCCATAGAGGTCAGGTGGATGTGCGCTCGCCACGCCGGACAGGATTCGGTGCGTGGTAAGTAGGATTGAGGGTTGTCAGTACTTGGCGGGTCAAGTATGCCCCGGCGTCGCATTGGTGATGCGGTGCATTATTTGATGGGGCTCTGGTGTGTGGCTCTGCGTGTGGGACATGCTGTGTCCTTTCGGACGATTGCTCTTTTCGTAGCCGCGTTGAAAGGTGCCCTATGGCTCAACGGGATTCGGAATTGCTTCCAAAGACGTACACTGTGCAGTTTGTTCTCGGCGGGTTAGTTTTAATCTTTGTTGGTCTGTTTGTGGATGGTCTTTATCCTGATGCGGCAACGGAGCGCCGCTCCCTGTGGCTTACGATTGTGGTGCAGTTGTTTGTCAATGTGGGCATTGGAGTGGCGACAGGTGGAGTCTTCTCTGTGTTGCTGACCATGCGGCCCTGGAAAGAGTATTTCCAGGATGCTGTGGCGAGTATTGTTGTTACGCATGATTATCTCAAGAAGCTGAATGCTCAGCAGCTCGATATGCTGGAGACTGCAATTGCGGCTCAGGTGTTTGGCGCTGGCATGGTGGAACCCGAGGATAGTCTTTATCGGCATGTATGTCAGAAGCGAAACTCTCTGCTGAGATCGCCGTTTCGGCGAAACGTTTTTTCGGTTGTTGCAGTCACCGTGAAGTCTGATGTCAAGGCGGAGTTGCATGAGCATCTTAAGTACGAATTGTATGCGTGCGATGGAAGGCTGCCTGAACGAATTGAGTATACTCTTTACGATGTTGATGGACAGGATGTGCCCTGGATTGTGATCTGTGTCGACGTCTTGCCGGGTGCTGGTGCTGCTGAGGGCATACATCGAGAAGGTGGCTTGGTAAACCAGGGGACAATGCCTCCGCTCCAGGTTGTTGTTGAGCCTGGGAAAAAGATTTATGCACTGGATATTTCAGATGTGTCCAAAAGGAATCTTCGAAAGATATCTGTCTCTATTGAGACTAGGATTTCGTTTAGTCTTGGGGAGCTTCAGGCGTGGTCTATGCCGCATCCTACGTACGGTCTTAGGTATACACTTCAGTACGACTCGAGTCGGCTCGTGGGGGATATGTATCCTCTGGGTGTGGCCAGTGAGAGTTGCTCATTGTCGGATAAGCCTGGTCTCTGTGATCTGGTATATCATGGGTGGGTGTTTCCTTCGTCTGGCATTGCGTGGCTGGTGCGTCTCAAGGCTGGTGCCAGTGAAAACGCGCTCGCTGCGGCTGGTGCCAGTGAAAACGCGCCCGCTGCGGCTGGTGCCAGTGAAAACGCGCCCGCTGCGGCTGGTGCCAGTGAAAACGCGCCCGCTGCGGCTGGTGCCAGTGAAAACGCGCCCGCTGCGACTGGTGGCGCATAGCTGCGCAGTCGTGGGTCGAGCCGTGTGCCACACCTCGAACACGATGCTACATGTCAACGGACAAGAGGGCGGGCACCTCTTGCCGTAGGTTCTTTAAATGGTCAGGTGCGAGGGCTGTCGGACCGTGTTGGAGTGTTGTGAGGTCCTAGTTGCAGAACTCAGGCGGCTTGCGAGGGGGGCCACTCCTGGCTCGGGCTTGTACAGGTTGCTGATGCGAAGCGAGTGAGACCAAGGCTGCGCGATGGTGAAGCGTTACTTCCAATTGACCGACGATGTCTCGGTGCCGGGCCGATGGGACCTGGGTTATCCCCGCGAGTCTGGAGGGCTTGAGCTGGAGGACCCCTGGATGTTCAGAGAGGGGCATCCGGTGGCGGTGCGCGGACGACTCTCCGTTCCCATCGAAGTGCCGGGCAAGGCGCTCGATTTCTCCCTGGCGGGTTTCAGCACCCCAGTGGTCCACGTCACCGTGGCCAACCTCTTCCAGGAACTCGCTCCTGACGATGTGCAACTCGTCCCCGTGGATATCGAGGGGCGTCCGGATGCGTACTTCATCCTAGTGGCGACGAAGCTCATCCGTTGCATCGATGATGGGGCGACGGAAGAGGTGCTCTACTGGACTGAGGAGGAACGTCGACCCGAGAAGCTGGGGCAGTACCGCGATGTCTATGGCATGCGCATCGACCCCGCGAAGGTGGGGGAGGCGAAGGTGTTCCGCACCTGGGGCTGGTCCATCGCCCTCATTGTCTCCGAGGACCTCCAGCGTGCTCTGACGCAGATGAAAGCCACCGGTGTGAAGCTCAAACCTGTCTAGAGGCGGTCTCAGAATCGTGCAGGAATGAGGGCGCAGGGAGGGCCGCTGATCGACATGGAGCGGATGGCCATGCTGGAAGCTGACCGGTGGACCTGCCGAATGAACAGTGGAGCCTAATTGAGCCGCTGCTTCCCGCGCGGAAGCCGAAGCGGGAGGGCCGGCCTGGGCGAACGCCCACGCCCTCTCGAGCGCTGTGGGACGGCATCCTGTGGATTCTGCGGACCGGCGCGCAGTGGAGCGAACTGCCACAGGGGAAGTATCCGACCTACAAGACAGTCCACCGCTGGTTCCAGGGCTGGGTGAAGGACGGCACCTTCCGCGCCGTCCTTCGCGCTCTGGTTCTGGACCTCAAGGAGCGCGGAGGATTCGACTTGGAGGAGGGCTTCGTCGACGCGTTCTTCGCCTCGGCGAAAAGGGGCGCCCTGCGGCGGGAAGACGAAGCGGGGCAAGGGGACGAAGGTCATGGCAACTGCAGACGGCGCTGGTCTTCCTCTCGCCATTAGCGTGGCAAGCGCCTCTCCCCACGAAACCCGGCTCCTCGAAGTCACGCTCGACGAGAGCCTCATCGACGAGCTTCCCGAGCGGCTCATCGGCGACAAGGCCTATGACGCCGACAAGCTCGATGAGCGACTGTGGCACGAGCGCGGAGTGAAGCTGATTGCCCCGCACCGCCGCGGACGCAAGACGAAGACGCAGCATAGGCGTGAGCTTCGCCGGTACCGACGACGATGGAAGGTGGAGCGACTCCTCGCCTGGCTCCAGAACTTCCGTCGTCTCGTGACGCGCTACGAGGTGAAGGTGGAGAACTTCCTCGGCTTCCTCGACCTCGGGTGCATCCTCATGCTCTTGAGGCAATTCTGAGATCACCTCTAGGCTCGTCAGCGCGCTGACACGTTTCCTGCGGCGCACCTGCTTGCGCCATCGGGCGGTCCTAGCGCATTTTCTCCTTGAGACGCACCGTTACTGGGCGGACCTTTTTCAACGCTACGACGTGTCTAAACTGTCCCGCACGGACAACGACTTGGAGCACCTGTTTGGGAGCTGCCGCTACCACGAGCGACGCGCCTCGGGGCGCCGACGCGGCAGCGAAGGACTGGTGGTCCGTGGCCAAGTGCGCGTCGTCGCTGCGGTCGCTACGCGCTTGGCCCCGGCCACCAGCGCAGACCTCGCGCCGAAGGACGTCGCAGCATGGAATCGCCTGCGCAGCATTCTTCAGGCCCGTGGCCACTCGCGCGTCCTCGGGCGACGCTTTCGCACGGACTCTGGTGGCTACCCCGTGGTGCTGGAAGTGGGGCTCAGGAGTTAATTGTCGGCGTAGTTTATTGTGGCCGGACTGGCTCTAGTCAGAGACGACTGGTAGAGCCGATCCGTGATCTGTGGTTTGCTGCTGCGCAGACCCGTTTTTTCAGGGGGACTGGATGCCGAGGACTGTGAGGGACGCGTTCGCTGAGCTGCTCACCCGCCTCGAGCCGAACACGGGCGAGGTGAACGCACTCCGGTCCCACAAGCGCAGCATCGAGCAGGCACTGGGCGACGCGTTCTCGGGCTTCCAGCGGCTCGAGGTGATGGGCAGCCACACCCGCGACTCGGCCATCCGCTACTTCTCCGACGTCGACTACCTGGCCGTGCTCGGCCGACAGGATGTCACCTACGGCGGAAGTGTCGTGCGCTCGGCCACGACTCTCTGCCGGGTGCGTGATGTCCTCCAGGCGCGCTTCCCGCAGACGGAGGTGCGGGTGGACGGGCCTGCGGTCGTGGTGAAATTCCAGGGCGGCGAGGGGGCCGTCGACGTCGTGCCCGGCTTCTACGTTGGTCCCGCGCCTCGTAGCGGTCACCCGGTGTTCGCCATCCCGGACGGCGCGGGCCGCTGGCTCAACACCTCGCCACAGGCCCACGGTAAGTACCTCAAGGATGCCGACGAAGAGGCGGGAGGCATGCTCTCGAGTACCATCCGGCTGCTCAAGGCGTGGAAGTACGCGCGCTTCCCCAGCATCCCCGGCCTGTCGTTCCAAATCGAGATGCGCCTCGCGTCAGAGGGAACCTGTATCGGGATGGCGAGCTACGCGCTCTGCCTGAGGGACGCGTTTCAGCTTCTTCGAAGCGACGAGGGGCTGGCGCTGAGCGACCCGCTCGGGATCTCCGGCCTGATCCCCATTGTCTCCACCGAGAACCAGGGGAAGAACTTGCTCAACGACCTCGACTACGCCATCACCCACGTCAGGACGGCCCTCATGGCTGACTACCTCGGCCACCTCGACGAGGCGTTCCGGCAGTGGAACATCGTCTTCAACGGTGAGTTCCCCGCGAGGCGGTAGCGCCCCGTCCATGAGCGTGAGCAACGACATCAATCAGCGCCAGGACGCCGCGGACAACTTGGAGCGTCTCGCCGCCCAGCGCTATCTCTACTCGCGCGCCAAGAGCGTCCGCGGCACGGTCGCCTTCGTCGCCGGCGCGCTAGCCGTGGCTGCCCCACTCCTGGGGGCGTACTGGCCGAAGTCATCCGCCGCGCTTGCCCTGGCCGCGCTCGTCTGGGCACTAGTCGAAATGATGTTCCTGGACGGAGTTGAGGAACAGTGCCGGCAGCTGGCGGCCCTCATCCAGGAGGACTTCGACACCCGCGTGTTCAGCCTACCGTGGAACGGCGCGCTCGGAGAGCGCCCCCCGCCCGAGTTCGTCGTTGAACATGGCGCTGACGGCGCGGGAGACCCGAGCCTCCGGGGCTGGTACGCGGATGTCAGCGAGCTCCCGCAGTCGCTGGCGGTCCTCGTCTGCCAGCGCTCTTCGGTATCATGGGATCGCCAAGCCCGAACCCGCTATCGGACCCTGCTCGCGGCGCTAGGGCTGGCCTTGGTAATCGGCGCTTTATGCGTGGCGTTCCTGACCGACCGCAGCCTCGCGGACTTCCTCGTTTCCTTCGCCGTACCGCTGCTGCCCCTGCTTCAGCACGTGATCAAGACTTTCAGGGGACACGGCAAGGCCCAGCTCGAGCAGGAGCGCCTCCTCGGGGACATTTCTGCAGCCTGGACTCGCGGGCTTTCGGCCGGGGGCCATGTCGCTGTTGACGAGCTTCGGCGCGTGCAGGACCGCCTGCTCATCCTGCGGCGGGAGCAGACGCCCGTGCCCGACCTGCTCTACCGCTGGCTGCGGTCGCGCGCCGAGAACTCGATGCAGGCGACCACTCGACGCCTCATCGATGAGGCCAAGCGAGGCCTAACCATCTCCTGAAACCTGTTCTCCGCGATCTGGCTTACGATCCTTCGAATGCTGGGGCGATAGCTGGATCCCCCGCCAAGGAAAGCTGCTAGCCCTCTTCGAGATACCACCGGGCCGTGTCCCGGTTCGCGCTGAGCGCTTGCGCTACGGCAATCGCCGCTTCGCCGCGTAAAGCGTTGAGCTACACACGGGTCCGGTTTCGCTGCGCAAATCGGCGGTGCCTGCCGTCGGTGGAGAACAATGCAGAAGCTACCTGCTCCAGGGCAGACGCGTTCTCCACATCTTTTGCCGCTCGGGCAACTCTCTCAAGAATGGGGCTTGTCGGCGTCATAGGCCTTGTCGTCGATGAGCCGCGCGGGAAGCTCGTCGATGAGGCTCTCGTCGAGCGTGACTTCGAGGAGCCGGGTTTCGTGGGGAGAAGCACTTGCCGCGCCAATGGCGAGAGGAAGACCAGCGCCGTCTGCAACTGCCATGACCTTCGTCCCCTTGCCCCGCTTTGTCTTCCCGACGCAGGGCCCCCCCTTTTTCGCCGAGGCGAAGAACGCGTCGACGAAGCCCTCCTCCAAGTCGAATCCTCCGCGCTCCTTGAGGTCCAGAACCAGAGCGCGAAGGACATCGTGGAAGGTGCCGTCTTTCACCCAGCCCTGGACCGTCTTGTAGGGCGGATACTTCCCCTGCGGCAACTTGCTCCACTGCGCACCGGTCCTCAGAATCCACAGGATGCCGTCCCACAGCGCTCGAGAGGGCGTGGGCGTTCGCCCTGGGCGATAGGGACGTGCTCCAACATTCGCGTGCGTAAGGCGTCTGGGAGTCGCTCGAATGCGCGAGTCCACTGACCCTCGCCTCCAGTGCGCTCGAAGATACGCAAGAGACGATCGACCTTTCCCTGTGGACTCAGGCTCGTCATGGCTCCACGCCCTCCACGCCCTCGACTTGCCCCACGTCTGACATTCTTTGACTCCCGCCAGAGTCCCTGCTCGCATCGTCCCCTTCCACCGGGGGCGCACGCATGTCCGAGCAGTACGACAGCATCGGGACCAAGTACGAGCAGTTCAAGAACACCGCCGCTCTGCCCATCCCAGAGCGACACACCTTCCTGCGACTGGTCGGCGACCTGCGCGGGAAGCGTGTGTTGGACCTCGCCTGTGGCACGGGCCACTACTCACGGCTCCTCAACGAACTCGGCGCCGACGGCGTGGAGGGCGTGGACATCTCCCTGGAGATGGTCCAGCTCGCGCGCGACAAGGAACAAACCCAACCCCGCGGACTGCGCTACCACGTGCTCGACGCCCGAGCCCTCCCGCGACTCGGTGACTTCGACCTGGTGACAGCCGTCTACCTGCTGAACTACGCGGGCGCTCGTCAGGAGTTGCTCGACATGTGCCGCGGCGCCTACGCCAACCTCAAGCCCGGTGGGCGCTTCATCGCGATGACCATCGACCCGACCTTCGACGTGGCCCGCTCGAGCTGGGCACCCTACGGCGTCGAGGTCCTCAGCGAGCAGCTCGAGGACGGGCGCCACTTCTGCAAGGCCCTCTTCCTCACCGAGCCCCCAGCGCCCTTCGAGTACTTCCGCTGGTCCACCCAGGTCTACGAAGCCACCCTCGCCGAGGCGGGCTTCCGCGACATCACCTGGCACCCCTTCGAGATTCCCGAAGAGGCCCGTCAGAAGTACGGAGACGACTTCTGGCGCGTCTACCGAGACAACCCACTCCTCACCGCGCTCAGTGGCCAGAAGTAGCCCCGCAACGAGAAGGCGAGCGCCCCAACTCCGGCGCTCGCCAACCCAAGCTCACGGCCCGACGACGGCGAGCACGCTCTTGTCGAAGTCGATGACCTTGCGCGCCACGTCCCGCACCTGCTCCGACGTCACCGCGGCGATGTGCTCCGCGTAGTGCAGGAAGTTGTCCAGGTTCAGCCCGTACAGGGTGTCCATGGCCATCATCCCCGCGCGCGCGCCGTTGCGCTGGAGCGCGATTTCATGCGTGCCGATGAGGTTCTGCTTCGCCCGCTCCAGCTCCGCCTCGGGAATCCGCTCGTCACGCACGCGCCGAAGCTCCGCGCGGATGCCCTCCAGCGCCGCGTCCACCTTCTCCGGACTCGTCCCCATGTACGCCGCGAAGTAGCCCGGCTCGATGCCCTCCACGCCGAAGCTGCTCACGCTGTACGCCATCGACCGCTTGTCGCGCAGCTCCACGAACAGCCGCCCGCCCTGGCCGGACAACACCCCCGACAGCGCCTCCAGCGCGTGCCGCTCCGGGTCGTTGATGCGCATGCCCCGGAAGCCCATCACCAGGTGCGACTGCGCCTTGGCCAGCACGCGCTTCTCCTCGCGCGCACCCTCCAGCGGCCCCTCCTCCAGGATGCGCGGCGCCGGCGCGGCCTTGCCCCGCGACTTGCCGAAGTACTCGTTCGCCAGCGCGAGCACCTCGTCCACCTTCACGTCGCCCACCACCGTCAGCACCAGCTGCGACGGGTCCATGTACTTCTCGTGGTACGCGCGGAGCGCCTCGGGCCCCAGCGCCTCCACCGACTCCTTCTCACCCAGCGTCGGCATCCGGTACGGGTGCGTCCGGAACAGCGTCCGGTTGAACAGGTCGAACGCCAGGCCCGACGGCTTGTCCTCCCGCGTGAGGATGTCCTGGAGCATCAGCGAGCGCTCCCGCGCCACCTCCACCTCGGGGAACGAGGGGTGCAACACGCTGTCGGAGAACAGCCGGAACGCCGCCTCGAAGTGCCGCGAGAGGAACTCCCCGCGCAGGTTCACCGAGTTGCGTCCGCTCAAGCCCCCCATGCTGCCCGCGTAGATGTCCGCGAGCTGCGAAATCTCCTCCGCGTCCCGCGTCGGCGTTCCCCGCGTGAGGCTGCGCGCCAAGAGCGTCGTCAGTCCGTTGTCCGCCGGCGTCTCGTAGCGCAACCCGCCCATGAACGCCGCGCGCACCGCGAACAGCGGCACCGCCGGCTCCACGCGCACCACCACCTTCGCCCCCGAAGGCAGCGTCTCCTGGATGATGTCGCTGGGACCCTTCGCCTTCGCGCCCAGCTTGAGCGAGGGCTCGCCCGCCGACACCTTGCTCGCCCTGCGCTCGGGCGGCGCGGCCACGGGGCCCTTCTCCACGCGGTCCAGCACCGCGTTCACCTGCGCCTCCGTGAACTCCGTCCCGTGCGGCAACAGCGCCGTGACGATGGCCTTGTCCAGCCGCAGGTACTTCTCCGCCGCCTTCTGGATGTGCTCGGGCGTCAGCGAGCGCACGGCCTCGTAGTAGCGCGCCTCCGCCTCCAGGCTGCCCATGCCGGACTGGAAGTAGCCCATCTTCCGCGCCACGCCCTGCACCGTCTCGCGCTGGTAGACGGCCTCCGCCTCCAGCAGCGCCTTCGCCGTGGACAGCTCGTCCGCCGTCACCGGCGTCACGCGCATGGTGGCCAGCGTCTTCGCCGCCTCCTCCAGCGCGCGCTCGCAGTGGCCGGGCTGCAGCGTCATCGACACCGAGAACAGCCCCGGGTCCTGCGGCGTGTACGCGAAGGCGTGGATGTCGTTGACCAGGTTGTGGCGGCGCTTCACCTCGCGCGACAGCCGGGACGCCTCCCCCTGGCCCACCATCATCGCCAGCACGTCCAGCGCGGGCGTGTCCGGGTGCGCGGCCTCCGGAATCGGGAACGTCAGGTGCAGCCACGCCTCCTTCACCTCGTCCGGACGCAGCAGCACGCGGCGGCCCGTGAGCGCGGGCTCCTCGGGGCGCTTCACCTCCCCCTCGAACGGCCGGCCCCAGTCCCCGCCGAAGATCTCGTCCACCCACCCGCGCAGCTCCGCCTCGCTCAGGTCCCCGGAGACGGACAGCACCATGTTCTTCGGCGTGTAGTACCGGTGGTAGAACTCCAGCACCTTCTCGCGGCTGAAGCTGCGCACGCTCTCCGCGGTCCCCAGCACCGGCAGCCGGTACGGGTGGCGCTGGAAGGCCGTGGAGAACAAGTCGCGCGACGCGCGCCGGGACGGGGTGTCCTGGCTGCGTTTGATCTCCTCGCAGACGACCTCGATTTCGCGCGAGAGCTCCTCGGCGTCGAAGGCGGAGCGGCGCACCGCGTCCCCGAGGATGTCCAGGCCCGTCCGGGCGAACTGGCTGGCGATGACGATGTGGTAGACCGTCTGGTCGTAGGACGTCCAGGCGTTGATCTCCCCGCCGTGGGCCTCCACGTCCCGCGCGATTTCGCCGGGGCCGCGCCGCTCCGTGCCCTTGAAGAGCATGTGCTCGTGCAGGTGGGCCAGGCCCGCCTGGTCCGGGCGCTCGTCGGCGCTGCCGACCTTCACCCAGACCTGGAAGGCCGCGACCTTGGCGGCGTGCTGTTCCTCGAAGACGACAGTGAGCCCGTTGGGCAGCGCGTAGCGGATGGCCATATGGAAGGGTCCGAAGCTGGCACTCGCCCCCCAGGAGGGCAAGGCGAGGTGAGATTTATCCCTCACTGGCTAACGCCCAGGCGCCCCGGCGTCGAGGGGTCCGTGGGGCCTCCCCGCGTCCGGTCGCCCGAACCGACCCTTCCCGTCACGCGTCCCTGGTAGGCCGCGCCGCCGGGCGGTAACCTGCGTGGGCCCATGCCGTCACCTCCGGAAGAGGTGGATCCGCTCGCGGACCTGCGCGACAGCCTGGACCTGGAGGACACTGGCGTCCAAGCGGCCCCCCCCGCCCCCACCGCCACTGCCCTCCCCAGGCCCCAGCCCAAGCCCCCGCCTTCGGCGCCACCGCCCGCTGCCCCGCCCCCTCTGCCCCCTCGCCGTCCGGCGGCGTCCCCGGCTTTGTCGTCGGCGGGCACGGGCGCGGCCAAGGCCCCCGCGGCCACCCCCGCCCCCGTCGCCACCACCCCGGCCCCGGTTTCGCGGGCGGTGCGGGTGCCCGGGGATGATCCCTTCAAGGAGGCCGCCGAGCCCCGGATGCCCATGGGGGCTTCTCCGGAGGAGAAGCTCGAGTACTTCCGGGCCGTCGTCCGGCAGAAGACGGAGACCCTGGCCCGGGCGCGCACCCTGTACGCCGAGCGCGACGGGGAGGTGACGGGGCTCAAGCAGTCGCTCACCCAGGCGCGCAAGGAGGCCGCGGAGGCCAAGGCGCAGCTGGGGGCGGTGAAGGACTCCCCGGCGAAGCTGGCGCAGACCTCGGAGGCGCTGGCCAGCGCGGAGAAGCGCGCGGCGGACGCCGAGGCGAAGCTCGCCGCGGTGGAGGCGGAGCTGTCCGCGGTGGATGCGGACCGCAAGGACTTGTCGCGGGCGCTCGCGGAGGTGGAGTCGGAGGTCCCCCGGCTGACGGCGGAGCTCCACGACGAGCGCGAGTCGCGGGGCGCGGTGGCCGAGGAGCTGGTGGGCGCCAAGGAGGCGCTGTCGCTGGCGCAGGACCGCGTCGCGGAGCTGGCGGCGGAGAAGTCCGAGGCGCAGGGCGCGCTGGAGGCCGTCCAGGAGCAGTACCAGCAGGTGCTCTCCGACGTGGAGCGGCTGGGCGGCGAGCTGGAGACGGCCACGGCCGAGCGCGACTCGCTGGGCCTGCGCGTGGGCCAGCTGGAGGCCGCGCTCGCCGAGGCGCAGGGCGCGCTCTCCGCGGTGGAGAGCGAGAGCGACTGGTCCAAGAGCTCGCTGGAGGAGGCGCAGACCCGCTCGCGCACGCTGGAGGAGGAGCGCGACCAGGCGCGCCGCCAGCTCGCGGTGGTGGAGGAGGGGCTGCGCACGCTGCAGGCGCAGACCTCCGAGCTGGAGAAGGCGCTGGCCCTGAAGGACGCCGAAATCGTGGGCCTGCGCGCGGCGCTCACCGCGCGCACCACGGAGGCCTCCGAGCTGCCCGTGCTGCGGCAGGCGCTGGAGCAACGCGCCGCCGAGGTGGCCCGACTCGCGGCGCGGCTGGAGACCGAGGCCGCGCGCGCGAACGAGCGCGCCCAGGCCCTGGAAGAGGGGCTCGCGCAGGCCGGCGAGCGGGCGCAGGTGGCGGAGGGCGAGGCCGCGGCGCTGAAGGAGGCGCTGGAGGCGCTGGAGGTCGAGCAGGTCTCGCTGCGTGACCGCATGGAGGCGGACGCGGCCGCGCTGGGCGAGGCGGCGCAGCAGGCCGAGGCGAAGGTGGGCGAGGTGTCCGCGGCGCTGGAGGCCGCGCACGCCGAGCGCGACGATCTCAAGAAGCAGCTCGCCGCCGCGGAGATGAAGACCGCCACCACGGACGCCGAGCGCGTGGGACTGGCCGCGCGGGTGACGATGCTGGAGACGGCCTCCGCGCAGCGCGAGGCGGAGCTCGTCCGGGTGCAGGGCGCGCTCGCGCAGGCGAAGGAGGAGGTGTCCCTGGAGCGCGTGCGCCGCGAGGCCGCGGAGGCGGAGCGCTCCGACGCGCAGGTGCACGCGGCGGAAGTGGAAGCCCGCGCGGATGCGCTGGCGGAAGGGCAGGGCGGCGCCGAGGCCCAGCTGGCGGAGCTGCGCGAGGAACTGGAGGCCGCGCGCGCCGAGGCGGACAAGGCGGAGCGGCTCCAGCAGCGGCTGAAGATGCTGGAGGGCGCGCTGGAGACGGCGAAGACCGACGCGGCCCGCGCGAGCCAGGCGGCGCAGACCGCGCAGGCCGGCAAGCAGAAGGAGGAGGCGGCGGCCCAGGCGGCGGAGACCCGGCTCAAGGACGTCGAGGTGGCGCGGCTGGAGCTGGCCTCGAAGCTCGAGGCCGTGGAAGCGACGCGCGCGGAGCTGACCTCGAAGCTCCAGGAGGCCGAGGCAAGGCTTGCTCGCGCGGAGTCCTCGCAGGCGGGCAAGGCGCAGGAGTCGGCCGCGACGCGCGCCGCGTCCGAGAAGAAGCTGGAGGAGGCGAAGGCGGCGCTGTCTGCGGCGGAGGCGAAGCTGCGCGCCGAGCAGCAGGCCCGCGAGGCGCTGGAAGAGAAGCTGGCCCAGGCATCACAGCCCGTGGCGTCGAGTGCGCCCGCCGACTGGGAGGCCGAGCGGGAGGGGCTCAAGGCGGACGCGGCCAACCTCAAGCGCAAGCTGGTGGCGGCCGAGACGGCCCTCGAGGCGGCGGCTGGCTACAAGGCGAAGATCGCCAAACTGGAAGCGCAATTGAAGGGCCGGAAGTAGAGGTTTGCTCCTCATGCCGTTCGACGCGCCAGTGGACCTGCTCACGGGGATGCCGGCGGCCCGCTTCGGGCTGTACCTGCACTTCCCCTACTGCCTCGCGAAGTGCCCGTACTGCGACTTCGCCGTGGCCGTGGCGCGCCAGGTGCCCGAGGAGCGCTACGCGAACGCGGTGCTGGCGGAGCTCGACGCGCGCCTCGCCGTCTCGCCCGGGCTGCGCGACAAGCCCCTGGAGTCCATCTTCCTGGGCGGTGGAACTCCGTCACTGTGGCATCCGCGTTACGTCTCCCGCGTGCTGGACGGAATCGCCGCGAGGCTGAAGGTGTCGCCCGGCGCGGAGGTCTCGCTGGAGGGCAACCCGGAGCGCGCGGACGCGGAGCGCTTCGAGGGCTACCGGGCCGCGGGCGTGAATCGGCTGTCCCTGGGCGTCCAGTCCTTCGAGCCCCGGACGCTCAAGGCGCTGGGCCGCGCGCACGACGCCGAGCAGGTGGAGCGCGCGGTGGAGCTGGCACGGCGCGCGCGCTTCCCGGTGGTGTCCATGGACTTCATCTACGGCGTGCACGGCCAGACGGTGGCCCAGGTGGAGCAGGACGCGCGCCGCGCGGTGGCGCTCCAGCCCGAGCACCTGTCCACGTACGCGCTGACGGTGGAGCGCGAGGTGCTGGCGGTGGACACGCCCTTGTCCAAGCAGCTCAAGCGCGGCGAGCTGGAGCTGCCCTCGGACGACGACGTGGTGACGATGGCCGCCACGGTGCGCCAAGTGTACGGCGCCGCGGGCCTCACCCGCTACGAGGTCTCCAACCACGCCAGAGCGGGCTTCAGCTCCCGGCACAACGCGCTGTACTGGACGGGCGGCGAGTACCTGGCGCTGGGCGTGGGCGCCACGGGGATGCTGCTGTCCCCCGAGCCCTCGCGCTACGCCAACCTGCGCAGCCCGGAGAGGTACCTGGCCCAGGTGGAGGCGGGGCGCCTGCCCGAGGACAGCCGCGAGGCGCTGGGCGCCGAGGAGCTGTTCGCGGAGCGGCTGGCGATGGGGCTGCGGCTGGTGTCGGGCGTGGACTGGGAGGCGGTGTGTGAGCGATATGGCCAGCCGGTGGAGCCCCGACGGGCGGAGGTGGCGCGGCTGGTGGAGCACGGCTTCGCGACGCTCACGAACGGGCGACTGGCCTTGACGGAGAAGGGCGCGGACGTGCACAGCGCCGTCTGCGCGCGGCTCTTGTAGTCGAGCCGGCGCGCGCGAGGGATTTCGAGGAGCGTATGAGCAAGTGGCTGTTGTGGATGTTCCTGACGCTGCTGACGGGCAGCCCGCTGTTGTCGCTGGGCCTGGTCATCGTCTTCATCTTCGTGGCGGACCGCTTCACGTGGCGGCTGTTGCCCAGCCCCGTGCGGATGATGAAGCGCTTCCAGCGCGCCGGGTACCTGGCGGGGACCATCCTCACCAACCCCCACGAGCGCCGCGCGCGCCACGAACTGGCGGACATCCGCGTGGAGCAGAAGCGCTATGAGGAGGCCGTGGACATCCTCAAGCCCAACCTGGAGGCGGGCGACGAGGACGTGGACACCCTGTTCCTGCTCGGCGTCGCATACCTGGGCGCGGGCGACGCGCAGCGCGGCGAGCTGCTCCTGGACGAGGCGGCGAAGCTGGACGCCGGCTACCGCCAGGGCGCCATCGACCTGGAGCGCGGCCGCTTCCGATTGAAGCGCGGCGAGGTGAAGGGCGCCATCGAGGCGCTGGAGCGCTTCTGCGCGACGCGGCTGGGCTCGGTGGAGGGCCGCTACCTGCTCGCCCGGGCCCTGGCGAAGGACGGGCGCAGCGCGGACGCGAAGCGCGCTCGGGACGCGGCGTGGAACGAGTACGTCGTCGCCCCGGGCTTCCAGCGTCGCCGCGAGCGCCGGTGGGCGTGGCTGTCCCGACCCAGCCGTCCGCTGACCTACGCGGTGCTGCTCGCGCTGGTGCTGGGCACGGGCGCGACGATGGCCCGCCAGATGGGCCTGTTCACCCAGCGCACCCACCGCTATGGCGGCGGCTACGGCGAGGGCTACCCCCCGGGCGAGGCCCCCTCGGCCGCCGGCTGGGAAGAGGCCGGGCCCCCAATCGAGTAGCGCGCCGGGTAGCCCCAGACCCCCGGACCGCGAGTGGAGGCCGGTCCGCTCGCTGTTCGGACCTCCTGGTGAAGGGCCCTGGGGCCGGGGGATGTCTGGAGTGGCGGGACGGGCGTAGGCTTCAAGACGTCGTCCCTCCCCGCGTCCACAGCCGAGGCCCCCGCTCCATGTTTCCCTCCCCGTCGCAGGTGCTCCGGCAGCGCGAGGGATTGCTCGCGGACACGCCCTTCCCGCTGCTGCTCCAGGCGCTGATGGCCGAGGAGCGCACGTGCACGCTGGAGCTGAAGGTGCGCCAGCGCGAGAAGCGCATCCTCTTCGAGGAAGGCTCGCCCGTGGCGTGCCAGTCCAACCTGCTCCACGAGACGTTGGGGAAGTACCTGGTGGAGAAGGGCAAGCTGTCCGAGGCCGACTACCAGAAGTCGCTGGCGGAGAGCGTCTCCTCGGGCATGCAGATGGGCGGGCTGCTGGTGCAGAAGGGGCTCATCAGCCCGTTCGACTTGTACAAGCAGCTGCAGGCGAACCTGGCGCACAAGCTGCTCGACTGCTTCCGGTGGGTGGACGCGAAGTACCGCCTCATCGCGGACGTGGAGACGCCCGACGCGAGCGTGCGGATGAACACCGCGCAGCTCATCCTCACGGGCGTGGAGGGCGTGATGCCCTTCGACGCGGTGGCCACCCACTTCACCTTCACCGACGAGCGCCGCTTCGGGCAGATGCCCGCCGTGGAGTCGGGCCCCAAGCTGTCGTCCAAGGACGCCCGGCTGCTCCAGCAGCTGCGCCAGCGCCCCACCTTCAACGAGCTGATGGAGCGCACGGGCTTCGACATGGAGACCGTCCTGCGCCGCCTGTACGCGCTGTGCCTGCTGGGCGTCGCGGGCTTCGTAGAGGACGTGGACGCCCGGGCCGTGGAGCTGTCCTCGCGCGCGGTGCCCGTGGCCGCCCCGCCTCCCGAGCCCGTGGCGCCCGAGCCCGTCGCCGCCCGGGGCCTGCCCTTCAGCGACGAGGACGTGCCCACGCGCGACGCGCTGGTGTCGGCCTTCCTCGCGCACCGCGCCAAGGACCCCTTCGCGCTGCTGGAGGTGCCCGAGGACGTGCAGCCCCTGCCGCTGCGCCGGGCCTTCCTCGCCTGGGCCGAGCGCTTCTCACCCCTGCGCTTCCAGACGCCCGAGCTCAAGGAGAAGGCCGAGTCCCTGCTCGCCGCCTACGCCCGCGCCTATGGCACCCTGTCCGACGCGGAGCAGAACCTCCTGTGGCGGAAGCGCCGCGCCGCCCACCGCGAGAAGGAGCGCACCGCCACCGGGCGCCCCTCCACCGCCGAGCAGTTCCGCATCCGCACGGATTTGCTCGACGCCAGGACGCAGTTCGACGAGGCCCGCCGCCGCCTCAACGACAAGCAGTACGCCGGCGCGTTCGAGTACTTCGAGTACGCCTGCGACATCGAGCCCAAGCCCCTGCACCACGCCTGGCGCGCCTGGGCCCGGTATCTGATGAAGCCCGAGTCCCACGGCCGGCTGGCCCTCCAGGAGCTCCAGGAGGTGGTCCGCCAGGAGCCCGGCCTGGAGGATGGCTGGGCCTTGCTGGGCGAGGTGGCCCAGGGCGAGGGCCAGTGGGCCCTGGCCGACGAGGCCCTGCGCAAGGCCTTCAAGCTCAACCCCAAGAACCGCCGCTACGTGGAACTCATCCAGGAGATGGCCCGCCGCCGCTAGCCCGGTCAATCCCCCCCGAAAGCAGCCGTCCGAGCGGTGCATGGATGTCTCTTCACGTCACCCGCTTTTCCAGGCGCTGAGAGTTTTCCGGGGACCCATCGGTCATCTGGCCGAACAGCTCTTTCGCGCACGGCATTTTCTCCCAAGGAGAGGGATGCTCCCAGAGGGGGGGACGGGGCTCGCAACAACGGGCCCTTCATTCGCGAGATCTAAAGGTCCGTGCAACCCTGTTGTCGTCCGGCGGCAGCCCCCGGTGGGGTGCCGCTCCTGAAGCGAGGCTGGATGCGTTCCGTCCCCACAAGGGCCCAATCAGGCCAGGCCGCGGTGGAGTCCGCCATCGTCCTGCCGCTGTTCGTGTTCCTCATCCTGGGCACGTTGCAGCTGGGGCTGATGCACCAGGCGCGGCTGCTCGCGAAGTACGCCGCGTACAAGGCCGTGCGCGCCGGCTCGCTGCACAACGCCAAGGTGGAGACCATGGAGGCCGCCGCGCTCGCGGTGCTCCTGCCCATCCTCAGCACCCGGACCTCGGGCGAGGCGGGCATCGAGGTCGTCAAGCCCGTCGGCAGCGCCCAGGAGTTCGAGACCAAGTTCGAGGAGCTGAAGAACAACCAGATGCCCGGGGCGAACCTCAAGTACGCCGAGGTCACCATCTGCGGCCCCACGCAGGAGGAGGTGTCCGGCGGCGGTGAGTTCGACTTCGACGACCCGGACAACATCCACCCGGACGGCTGGCGGGAGAACCACCGCACCAAGCTGCGCATCCAGCTGACGCTCAACTACCGACTGGTGGTGCCGTTCGCGGACTGGGTCATCTACAAGGCCGCGCGCGGCCGCGAGGTGCCCATGCTGATGCGCATGGGGAAGATGAAGGCGGAGGAGCAATCCAAGACGTCCACCCGTCGCTTCGGCGGCGCCGCCACGGGCGAGGGCCCCTACGAGAGCGCCGCCTCCCAGGGCATCTACATCATGCCCATCCGCACCACGTACACCATGCGGATGCAGTCCAACCTGTACCTGGGCGCCAACGCCCTGCCCGCGAGCAACGCATGCCTCTTCCCGTTCTCCTACTGAGCCGGCCCGCCCGCCGCCGCCAGCGCGGGCAGGCCATCGTCCTGGGCTCGTTGTCGTTCCTCGTCCTGGCGCTGATGGTGACGCTGAGCTTCAACCTGAGCCACGCGCTGCGCCGCAAGATGTCCCTGCAGCAGCACAGCGACACGCTGTCGTTCTCCATGGCCGTGCTGGAGGCGCGCGCGCTCAACTACTACGCCGTCAGCAACCGGGCCATCGCCAGCTCCTACGTGGCGATGAACAGCCTGCACGCGTACATGTCCGCCGCCAGCCTCACCGGCCAGATGATGCGCGCGTCGTCGAACAACTTCATGCAGATCGCCATGATTGAGTTCGGCCTGTGCGTCGCCTGCGAGTTCATGTGCGACCACTGCGAGCACATGGCGGAGGCGTTCAAGATTTCCGGCGACTTCCGCGACGCGGGCAAGGACTACGACGACAAGGTGGAGGCCTTCGAGTCCAACTTCCGTCAAGCCATGGAGGCCCTGGACCTGATGGTGGACAACATCCACACCGCCCAGCGCGAGGTCCACGACAAGACGCTCCAGGCGGTGAAGGACGGCAGGAGCCACGGCCTGGGGCAGCTGCGCGACTACACCGCGCCGCTCGCCACGGATTTGGTCTCCGCGGTGGGCTCCATCAACGCCAACGAGTTCAACTGCGCCGTGGACGGCATGGAGTGCCAGGGCAGCGAGAGCAACACCTCGCCCGAGGCCCGCGCGCGGGTGATGACGGAGATCGCCAACGCCACGCGCTCGGGCTGGCCCGCCAACCGCGACAGCCCCGGCGCAGGCGCGTCCGCCAACCTGCCCAAGTACCTCAACTCGCAGTTCTTCGATGAGCTGGACGAGATTCCGGACAACGAGGCGACGAAGCTCATCTCGGGCACCAAGGGCACCGCCAAGACGGTGAAGAGCAAGGGGCAGCTCACCCAGGGCGGCCAGTCCGGCGGCAACGACGGCACCATGGTGGCCGCGTCGGACGAGGGCAACATCTTCCACCGCTGGGAGCACGGCGTGGGCACCAGCAACTTCAAGTCGGAGGTCTGGAGCGACGACGGCGGCGGTGGCCACGTGAACAACGGCGCGCACTCCGGCCAGCACCGCTTCGAGGGCGTCAACACGCGCGCGCTCACCGGCTGCGCGGGCTCCGGCAACTGCTTCATGAAGTTCCGCGCCAACCCGGACCCGGACCGGGACTGGGGCCAGCCGCGCGTCTACAGCTACGTGTCCATGCCCTTCCGCGTGGGCAACACGCGCCAGGCGCCGTGGGAGCTCAACTCGTCCGCGCAGGTGCGCCTCACCCACGGACAGCAGGGCCAGGGCAGCCTCACCGTGGCGGCCACCGAGGGCATGGCCATGTCCAAGTCCCTGGTCTACTACCACCGCTTCGGCGAGGAGGGCTGGAAGGAGGCGCCCAACCTCTTCGCGCCCTACTGGCGCGCCAAGCTGCACCCCTTCACCAAGGGGGATGCGCAGCAGGTGCTGGACGCGGCGGGCAACTCGGACGCGGCGCAGATGTCCCAGGTGGACGGGGTGGCCCTGTGAAGACTTATGGACAACGCGCGAGGCGCGGCGCGGCCGCGGTGGAGACGGCGCTGTGCATGCTCGTCATCATCCCCGTGTTCATGTACGCGCTCTTCGTCGATGACCTGCTGAGGCACACGCTGGACTCGCAAGAGACGGCGCTGTCGACCATCTGGGACTACGCCGTCCAGGACTATCCGACCAAGCCCAAGAACCCTCCGCCCGAGGGCGGCGCGGAAGAGCCCTTCTATGGCTTCAACGGCGCCCAGTACTACGCGCGCCTCCAGTACTGCGACCACGAGTCGGGCCTGGACAGCTTCGGCCCCGGCAAGGGCCCCGAGTGCGAGAACGACGAGGGCCACCACGCCGAAGTCACCGCGCACGCGTGCTGGCTCAACCCGGGCGCGCAGCAGGTGCAGTGCACGCTGAACCAGGCGGACCCGAACGGCGGCGGCGGTGGTGGGCCCGCGGGCGCGTACAACGTGACGCTGCACCAGGCGTACATGGATGACTTCGGCAAGGGCGGCGTCATCCGCTGCTCGGCGCGCCTGGGCGTGCAGAACTACCTGTTGCCGCGCACCTTCCTCCAGGACTTCAGCCAGGTGAACCTGGCGCGCCAGACGAAGAAGAAGAGCGACGGCATCCACAGCAACGCGCAGGGCGGTGATTTGCAGGACGACCCGCGGGGCCTCGCGGGCGATGTCTACCTGCTGCCCTGGGAGCGCATCGCCATCGTGACGGACACCTGGGCGCTGACCAAGGAGGCCCGCTACGAGCCGGGCACCGAGGACAGCGACCAGGAGAACCTCTACGCGCGCGTGTCGCAGATCTACAAGAGCGGGGACAACCCGGCCTACGAGCAGATGTCCTCGGCCGCGGAGGCGTTCGTCAACGAGGCCACGCAGGAGGTGCTCAGCAGCGACATCCGCCTGGATGACATGCCGCCGGGGGATGACCCGCGCGAGGCGAGCCTCTCCATCGTCCCGTTCCCGTCCAGCGGCGGCCCGACACAGACGATGAACCAGAATGGCGGCAGCGCCACGTACTTCAACAGCGAGTGGCGGGACTGGGACCGCAACAACAACGAGAAGACGCACAACGCGCGAGGGAACAACTACCTGGGCTGCGCCCAGGCGGAGCGCTGCTGATGCCCAAGTCGTCGAGCCTGGTCATTCGCGTGCCCGCGCTGCTGTTCTCCGTGGCCGTGGTGGGCGCGTTGATCGGCTTCGCCTGGGAGGGAGCCGTCTACGGGCGGCGGGACGTGTCCGAGGAGTGGTCTCCTCCGCCCTCGTTGGATGACGCGCCTCCGGCGAAGGCGCCGGGCCGCTCGCCCGCGGAGGAGGCGGCGCTGAAGCGGGCGCTGGTGCACTTCCCGGCGTACCCGCGCGCGAGCCGCGCGGAGCTGCTCGCGGTGGACTACCTGGGGCCGGACGTGCCCATCGCGGTGGCCTGGTTCACCACACAGGACACGCCCGAGCAGGTGCTGGAGCACTACCGCAAGGTGCTGCTCGACAACGGGCTGCCGGTGCTCGGCGAGCGGCACGGGGTGAACGGCGGCTGGGTGGGGTACTGGAGCCCGGCCACGGAGGAGATGCGGCTGGTGTCCGTGCTGGCGCAGGGCGGGGAGACCCTGGGCTTCGTGTCGGCGGGGCAGGTGGCGCCGCTGCTCAAGCGGGCCTCGAAGGTGCCGTCATGGATGCCGCTGCCGCCGGAGCTGAGCGAGCCGGTGACGCTGTCCTTCGACATGGAGGGCGCGGCGCACCACGTGGTGTCGGGCAGGCTTCCGGGAGACTCCCCCCAGGTGGTGGGGGAGACGTACCGGGCGCTGTTGAAGGAGAAGGGCTGGGAGGTGGGCGCGGTGGAGCCGATGGACGCCGGGGGCATCGGGTTCGAGGTGACGCGGGGGACGACGATGGGTCGCGCCACGCTGCGCCTGAAGCTGCCCGAGCCGGGCGTGGAGCTCCAGTTGTCGCTGCTGCAGCGCGGGGCTGTGCCATGAAGGAGGCCGTGGTGGAGAAGTCGCTGAGGAAGCAGGGGCGTGCCCGGGGCCAGTCGATGGTGGAGTACGCCGTCGTCACCGCGGCGCTGATGGGCTTCACCGTGATGGGCTGGCCGTTCCTCGTGCAGCTGCTCAACGCGCTGCACCGGTACTTCAACTCCATCTATTACGTCATCCAGTCGCCGATTCCGTAGAGGCGCTGGCGGTACCCGTGGCCCGGGACGAGTCGCGCGCTCCTCGCGCGCTGGATTCGACCGGGCTGTTTCATTCCCGTCAGGTTGATTCGCGTTCGCTCGCGTGGGCGCTGCCTGCCTGGAGGGCGGACGGGAAGCCCTTACGTGTTTTCCGAAAGACAGCCACCTCACTGCCCTCCAGGGCGATGAAGTGTCGCGGAGGCGTCGTTGTGTCGTGGATTCCCCCGAGGCGGATGCCTGTATTTGTTTGATGGGGCTGCGGGCAGGCAGGCGGGGAGGCCGGGATGGCTTTGTCCATTCATGACTGTCATTGGTGTGAGGCGCAGGACATTCCCAGTCAGGGGCGGAAGAATCGAATCCTCGGCTTTTGTGGTTCTTTCTGCGTGCGTGGTAGTGATTGATGGATGCGATGCTCCTTCCGCTTACATCCCGCGAGGGCGCAGTCCGGGCAGTCCGCGGTGGAGACCGCGATTGTCCTGCCGCTCTTCGTGTTCCTCATCCTGGGCATCCTGCAGCTCGGGCTGATGCACCAGGCGCGGCTGCTCACGAAGTACGCGGCCTACAAGGCGGTGCGGGCTGGCTCCATCCACAACGCGAACGTGCGGGAGATGGAGAAGGCGGCCGTCGCCGTGCTGCTGCCCATGCTCGCCCAGCGCGCGTCCGGCCAGGGGGGCATCGAGTACGTGCGGCCGGTGGGCAGCGGGCAGCAGTTCGCGGACAAGTGGAAGGAGCTCAAGGACAACAAGATGGCGGACACGGAGCTGAAGTACGCCGAGGTCACCATCTGCGGGCCGACGAAGGCGGACGCGGGCGGGAGCGGCGGCGAGGTGGACTTCGACGACCCGGACAACGCCACCTCCGCTGACTGGAAGCAGAGCCACCGCACCAAGCTGCGCATCCAGGTCACGTTCAACTTCCGGCTGGTCGTCCCGTTCGCGGACTGGGTCATCTTCAACGCCGCGCGCGCCCGCGACATGCCCATGGTGATTCGCATGGGCGAGGTGAAGGGCACGGAGAAGAGCAAGGTGGCCGTCCGGAAGTTCGGGAGCGCCTCCACCGGCGAGGGCCCCTACGACGCCGCCGCGTCCAAGCGCATCTACATCGCCCCCATCCGCGCCACCTACACCATGCGGATGCAGTCGAACCTCTACACCAACACCGACGACCTGCCCTCGAGGAACGCATGCCTCTTCCCGTTCGCATACTGAGTCGCCGGCCGCGTCGCCGCTCTCCTCGCGGGCAGGCCATCGTCCTGGGCTCGCTGTCGTTCCTCGTCCTCGCGTTGATGGTGACGCTGAGCTTCAACCTGAGCCACGCGCTGCGCCGCAAGATGTCCCTGCAGCAGCACGGCGACGCGATGGCGTTCTCCATGGGCGTGCTGGAGGCGCGCGCGCTCAACTACTACGCGGTCAGCAACCGGGCCATCGCCGGCTCCTACGTGGCGATGAACAGCCTGCACGCGTACATGGCGGCCGCGAGCGTCACCGGCGAGATGCTGCGCGCGGGCGGGGTGAACTTCACGGCCATCGCCGCCTCCGAGGCCGCCAAGTGCGCCGCCTGTCAGGGGAAGTGCCCCTGCTGCCAGCACGCCGTCGAGGCGGGGCAGATCGCCGCCAAGTTCGCCAAGCAGTCCTTGATGTACGACCGGGACGTCCGGGGCCTGGAGGGCAAGTTCAAGAACGCCATGGAGGGCCTGGACCTCATGGTGGACAACATCCACACCTCGCAGTGGGAGGTGCATGAGAAGACGCTGCAGGCGGTGAAGGACGGCTCGAGCCATGGCCTCTCCCTGCTGAAGACGCAGACGGTGCCGGAGGTCAGCGACCTGGCGTCGGGGGTGGGGGCGCTCAACGCCAACGAGTTCAACTGCGCCGTGGACGGGATGGAGTGCCAGGGCAGCGTGGCGAACACCTCGCCCGAGGCGCGCGCGCGCGTGGTGACGGAGATTGGCAACGCGAGTCGCTCGGCCTGGCCCGCCAACCGCAAGGGCCTGCCGCCCAACCACCTGCACGAGAAGTTCCTCGAGGAGTTCAAGACCATCCCCAACAACAAGGGGACGCACCAGTTCGTCGGTCACTTCGGCTCGTCGAAGACGGTGCAGAACATGCTGGGCGTCTACCTGCCGGGGCAGATGGGGGGCAACCAGGGCACCACCGTGGCGGCCAACGAGACGGGGGCCCTCGCCCAACTGTCGTGGGAGGACGCCATCCCGGCGACCGCGCCCTACCTGGCCAACATCTGGAGCGACGACAGGGGCGGAGGCCACACGGTGCTGATGGCGCACTCGGGGCAGCATCGCTTCGAGGGGACGAACGCGAAGGCGCTCACGTCGTGCGCCGGCTCGGGCAACTGCTTCATGAAGTACCGCGCCAACCCCGACTCGGAACGCGACTGGGGCCAGCCGCGCGTCTACAGCTATTACACGATGAAGCTGAACGTGGGGAACCCGCGCGAGGCCCCCTGGGAACTCAACAACTCCCGCAGCGTGAAGTTCACGCATGGCGAGCAGGGCACCGGCAGCCTGACGCTGTCCGCGGCCGATGGCATGAGCCTGTCGAAGTCCCTGGTCTACTACCACCGCTTCAAGCAGGGCGGCTGGTCGGAGCCCCCCAACCTCTTCGCGCCCTACTGGCGCGTGAAGCTGCATCCGTTCAAGCCCGATGAGGCGAAGAAGGTGCTGGAGGAGGCGGGCAACTCGGACGCGGTCGCCATCGTCGAGGCGCCGGAGGTGTCGCTGTGAGCGCCAGGACTGGGAGCCGCCTCGCGCGAGGCTCGGCCGCGGTGGAGACGGCGCTGTGCATGCTCGTCATCATCCCCGTGTTCATGTACGCCATCTTCCTGGACGACCTGTTGAAGCACGTCCTGGACGCCCAGGAGACCGTGGTGTCCACCGTCTGGGATTACGCGGTGTCGGACTACGCGGCCAGGCCGGAGGGCGGTGAGGCCTTCGCGAACTTCGGTCAGACGCAGGGCCTGGCCCGGCAGATGTTCTGTGACCACGAATCGGGGCTGGACAGCTACGGCCCCGGCAAGGGGCCCGAGTGCGACAACGACGTGCGCCACCACCAGGATGTGGTGGCCCATGCGTGCTGGCTGTATCCGGAGGCCAAGCAGGTGTACTGCTCGGTGGACCAGAACGCTGTCGGGAGCTACGGCGTCACGTTGCACGCCGCCTACATGCGGCAGTTCAACAAGGGAGGGCTCATCCGCTGCTCGGCGCGCAGCAGCGTCCAGAACTACCTGCTCCCCACGACGTTCCTCCAGGAGTTCTCGCAGGTGGACCTCGCGAAGGAGCAGAAGCAGAACAAGGGGCAGGTCCACAGCAACTCCCAGGGAGGGAGCGAGAAGGACACCTACCTGCTCCCGTGGGAGTACATCGCGCTGGTGACGGACACGTGGGCCCTCACCAAGGGCCAGAGCTTCTCGCCCGGGGAGGGACAGAAGGAGGAGGGTGACCTCTACGCGCGCGTGCAGCAGCTCTACTCGAACCAGGAGAACTCGGGCTACCCGCAGATGGCGTCCGCCTCCGAGGAGCTCGTCAAACAGGCCATCGACCGCAACCTGCTCGCCTCCAGCCTGGCGCTCAACCACACCCCCGGCGACGACCCGCGTGACGTCAGCCTCTCCATCCAGCCGCAGAACGGCGGCGCCCCGTCGCAAATCGTCATCCAGGGGCTGACCCCCGCCACCTACTTCAACAACGAGTGGCGCGACTGGGAGGTGAACAACAACCAGGCCACCGCGCGGCAGCGGGGCAACTACTACATGGGCTGCAAGCAGCCGGGGAAGTGCTGATGGCCGTGCTGAACCGACGCAAGCCTCGCGGCCAGGCCATGGTGGAGTACGCCGTCGTCACCGCGGCGCTGATGGGCTTCACCGTGATGGGCTGGCCGTTCCTCGTGCAACTGCTCAACGCGCTGCACCGCTACTTCAACTCCATCTACTACGTCATCCAGTCGCCCATTCCGTAGGGGCGCTGCCTGTCTGGAGGGTGGACGGTGAATCCTTACGGGTTTCCCGAAAGACAGTCTTCGAGCTGCGGGCGGGCAGGCGGGCTGCTGGAGTGGGTTCGTCCCAATGTGTGGTTGTCATGGGTGTGCGGCGCAGGACATTGCAGGCCAGGAATGGGAGATTTGAGCCCCTGGCTTTGTGGCTGTTTCCGTGTGCGTGGTAGTGATTGATGGATGCGATGCCCCTTCCGCTCACATCCCGCGAGGGCGCAGTCCGGGCAGTCCGCGGTGGAGACCGCGGTTGTCCTGCCGCTCTTCGTGTTCCTCATCCTGGGCATCCTGCAGCTCGGGCTGATGCACCAGGCGCGGCTGCTCACGAAGTACGCGGCCTACAAGGCGGTGCGGGCTGGCTCCATCCACAATGCCAGCGTCGCGGAGATGGAGAAGGCCGCGGTCGCCGTGCTCCTGCCGATGCTGGCCAAGCGCGCTGAGGGACCCGACGGCATCGAGTATGTGCGTCCGGTGGGCAGTGGCCAGGAGTTCACGGACAAGTGGAACGAGATGGCGGGCAACCGGATGGACAAGGTTGGCCTGAAGTACGCCGAGGTCACCATCTGCGGGCCCACCCGCGAGGACCTGGGCGGTGGGAGTGGCGAGCTGGACTTCGACGACCCCGACAATGCCACCTCCGACAATTGGCGACAGAGCCAACGCACCAAGCTTCGCGTGCAGGTGACGTTCAACTACAGGCTCATCATTCCGTTCGCGGACCGGGTCATCTACTACGCCGCACGGGGGCGGGACCTGCACATGTCGCTGCGGTTGGGGCAGGTGAAGGACGATGAACGGTCCAAGGTGGCTCAGCGCAGGTTCGGGAGCGTCTCCACGGGAGAGGGGCCCTACGAAGGTGCGGCATCGAAGGGGGTCTACATCGCTCCCATCCGTGCCACCTACACCATGCGGATGCAGTCGAATCTGTATCTCAATACGTCGGACATCCCCTCGAGGAACGCATGCCTCTTCCCGTTCTCCTACTGAGCCGGCCAGGGCTGCGCCGCCAGCGCGGGCAGGCCATCGTGCTGGGCTCCTTGTCCTTCCTGGTGCTGGCGTTGATGGTGACGCTCAGCTTCAACTTGAGTCATGCGCTGCGGCAGAAGATGAGCCTGCAGCAACATAGTGACTCCATGTCGTTCTCCATGGCGGTGCTGGAGGCCCGGGCGCTCAACTACTACGCGGTCAGCAACCGGGCCATCGCCGGCTCCTACGTGGCGATGAACAGCCTGCACGGCTATATGGCCGCCGCGAGTGTCACGGGCGAGATGCTGCGGGCGGGCAAGGACAACTTCGACAAGATCTTCCGTATCGAGATGGCCTTGTGCGTCGCCTGCCGCTTCTCGTGTGACCACTGCAAGCATGCCGCTGATGCCGAGAAGATCGCCAATCGGTTCGAAAAGGATGCGCTGATGGTCGACAGCAACGTCCGCGGCCTCGAACCGAGCTTCCGTACGGCGATGCAAGGCATGGACCTCATGGTCGACAACATCCATACGTCCCAGCGGGAAGTGCATGAGAAGACCCTCCAGGCCGTCAAGGATGGCTCGAGCCATGGCTTGTCCAGACTCAAGGGGGATACCGCCCCCAATGTCAGTGAGCTGGCATCGGCGGTCGGGAGCCTGAACGCCAACGAGTTCAACTGCGCCGTGGATGGCATGGAGTGCCAGGGAAGTGTCGCCAACACGTCGCCCGAGGCGCGTGCCCGCGTGGTCACGGAGATCGGGAATGCGAGCCGCTCGGACTGGCCTGCCAACCGCAATGGCAAGCCACCCAAGCATCTTCACCCGGACTTCCTCAAGAAGCTCAAGGACATCCCGGGCGAGGGCAATTACACGGTGCTCCAGCACGACGGCTCCGCCAAGGCGGTGCAGAACAAGTCCAGGGTCTTCAGCGAGGGCTCGAGGAGTGGAAACCAGGGCACCACCATCGCCGGCGCCGAGAAGGGCTCCGTCCAACACCAGTGGAAGCACAACCTGGTGTCCTCGGACTACGACACCGTCGTCTGGAGTGACGCCAATGGTGGAGGTCACGAGAACGGCGGTCGGCAGCATGTGGGGCAACACCGCTTCGAGGGGACGAACACGAAGGCGCTCACGTCGTGCGCCGGCTCGGGCAACTGCTTCATGAAGTACCGCGCGAACCCGAGCTCTGCGCGCGACTGGGGGCAGCCCCGGGTCTACAGCTACTACTCGATGAGGCTGAACGTAGGGGACCCTCAGACGGCGCCCTGGGAGCTCAACAGCTCGCGCTCCGTCAGGTTCCAGCACGGCGGGCAGGGCAGGGGGAGCCTGACGTTGTCGGCGGCCGATGGCACCGCCATGTCCAAGTCGCTCGTGTACTACCACCGCTTCAAGCAGGGAGGCTGGACGGAGGCGCCCAACCTCTTCTCCCCCTACTGGCGCGCCAAGTTGCACCCCTTCACGGCGCCCGAGGCGAAGCGGGTTCTCGAGGATTCGGGCAACTCCGATGCGTCGACCATCGCGGATGCACCGGGGGTGTCGCTGTGAGGACTCGGACGCGACGAGGGACGAGGTGCGCTCGGGGCTCAGCCGCGGTGGAGACGGCGCTGTGCATGCTCGTCATCATCCCCGTCTTCATGTACGCCATCTTCCTGGATGACCTCCTGCGCCACACGTTGGACGCCCAGGAGACCGCGCTGTCCACCATCTGGGACTACGCCGTGTCGGATTACGCGGCGGAGCCGACGGGGGGAGAGGCCTTCGCGGGTTTCGGCCAGACACAGGGACTCGCGCGGCAGATGTATTGCGACCATGAGTCGGGAATCGACAGCTATCAGACCGACCCTCCCGAGTGTCGGCTGCGGACCATGCATCACCATCAGGAATTGGTAGCACATGCCTGCTGGATGCATCCCGAGGCGCAGCAGGTGGAGTGCACGGTCGACCAGAACGCTGTCGGAAGCTACGGGGTGACGCTGCATGCCTCGTACATGCGCCAGTTCAATCGAGGTGGGCTCATCCGATGCTCGTCGCGCAGCGGCGTCCAGAACTACCTGCTCCCCACCACCTTCCTCCAGGAGTTCTCCCAGGTCGACCTCGCGAAGGAGCACAAGGATGGCGATGTCCACGACAACGCGGAGGCCAAGGGCGATCGAAGCAAGGATACCTACTACCTCCCTTGGGAGCGCATCGCCCTGGTCACCGACACGTGGGCGCTGACGACGCCGCAGAACACGGAGCCTGGCGTGAAGGACACCGAGCCGACCAACGTCTACGTGCGCGTGGCTCACATCTATTCGAGCCAGGAGAACTCGGGCTTCACTCAGATGTCTCCCGCCGCGGAGCAACTGGTCCGGCAGGCCATCCAACGGAAGTTGCTCGATACCTCCCTGCAACTGGACAACGATGCCGGAGATGACCCGCGCAACGTGAGCATTTCCATCAAGGCCCAGACTGGAAGCAACGCGCCCACCCAGCGCATCGACCAGGGCGATGGTGCCGGCACCTACTTCAACAACGAGTGGCGCGACTGGGAAGCCAACAACAACCAGGCCACGGCGCAAGCGCGCGGCGAGTACTACATGGGCTGCCAGCAGCCGGGGAAGTGCTGATGGCCTCGCTCACGCGTCGCAATCGCCGAGGCCAATCCATGGTGGAGTACGCCGTCGTCTCCGCCGCCTTGCTCGGCATCACCACGGTGGGCTGGCCCTTCCTGGTCCAGCTCCTCAACGCGCTGCACCGCTACTTCAACTCCATCTACTACGTCATCCAGTCCCCCATCCCGTGAGGGAGGGGGACCGGGCACGCGTCACCGCTACGGCGTCACGGTGGTGACGAACTCCGCCTTGCCGCCGGCGACCTTCAGCACGACGGCCTCCTTCACCGCGTCGCGGTTGACGTCCAGCGTGATGCGCCCCGCAACGCCCGGGAAGTCCTTCGTCGCCGCGATGGCGTCGCGCAGCGACGGGCCGCTCAGGTCCGGCGCGCGCTTCATCGCCTCCACCAGCACCCGGCCCGCGTCGTACGCCAGCGCCGCCACGCTGTCCGGCACGCTGCCGTAGCGGGCCTTGTAGCGCGCCAGGAACGACTGGAGCACCGGGTCCGGGTTGCCCGGCGAGTAGTGGTTGGAGAAGTAGCTGCCCTCCAGCGCGGAGCCGCCCAGCTCGAACAGCTTGTCGGAGTCCCACCCGTCGCCGCCGAGCAGCGGCACCTTCAGCCCCACCTCGCGCGCCTGCCGCGCGATGATGCCCACGTCCGTGTAGTAGCCCGGCACGAACACCGCCTCCGGCTTCAACTGCTTGATGGCCGTCAGCTGCGCGCGGAAGTCCGTGTCGCCCTTCGAGTAGCTCTCCGTCCCCACCACCTGTCCGCCGAACTCCTGGAACTTCGCGGTGAAGACGTTGGCGAGCCCCATGGAGAACGCGCTCTTGTTGTCCGTGAGCACCGCCACCCGCGACAGCTTCAGGTTCTCGCGCGCGAACTTCGCCATCACCAGGCCCTGGAACTCGTCGATGAAGCAGACGCGGAAGATGTAGTCGCCCTTCTTCGTCACCTCGGCGCTCGTCGACGTGGGCGTAATCATGGGCACCTTGCCCGCCTGCGCCTTCTCCGCCATCGCCATGGACACCGACGAGGCCGCCTCGCCAAGAATCGCCACCACCTTGTCCTGGGTAATCAGCCGCGTCGCCGCCTGCGCACCTTCCTCCGGGCGCCCCTGGCTGTCGTACACGCGCACCACCACCTTGCGGCCCTTCACGCCGCCGGCCGCGTTGGCCTCGTCCAGCGCCAGCTCGATGCCGTTGCGCGCCGACACGCCGAACGTGGCCTCACTGCCCGTGAGGCTGCCCACCTCACCCACCACGATGGGGCCCGAGTCCCCATCCGCCTGCGCCTGAGCGCCCGGCTGGGTGGGCGCCTGCGCTGGAGTGCCCTCCTGGGAGCCTTGGGGAGCCGTGGCCTGGCCGCTCGGCGGGGCGTCGGTGGGGGTGGGCGCGGACTTCTTCTCACAGCCCGCCAGACTCAGTGCCAGTGTGGCCAGGAGCAGCAGATGACGCATCGGCGGATTCCCTCCAGGTGACAAGGGCCTCACCCTAGCCCTGTCCCAGAAGCCCTCCAACCGCAGGGCCGCCCGCCTTCCGTCAAAATGCAATGTGGACTGAAACGGTCCAGATTACATATGACGCCCCGGCGGGCTGGAGGGCCCGCGTGGGAATGGACCCAGAGAGGAGAGAGCGTCCCGCATGCTTCGGATGAGCAAGATGACCGACTACGGCATCGTGCTGATGACCGAGCTGGCTCGCGCGGAGGGTGGCACCCGCACCACTCGCGAGCTGGCGGCACGCACCCGTGTGCCATTGCCCTCGGCCAGCAAGGTGCTCAAGGGCCTGCTTCAAGCGGGCCTCGTGGTGTCCCACCGCGGCGCCAACGGAGGCTATGGCCTGGCGCGGCCGCCGGCGTCCCTGTCGCTGGCGGAGCTGGTGGCCTCGCTGGAGGGCCCGGTGTCGCTCACCGAGTGTGGCGTGCACCCCACCGGCGGCGCGCCCTGTGAGCTGGAGGCGGTGTGCCAGGTGCGCGGCCACTGGCGCCTCATCAATCAGGCCATCCAGGAGTCGCTGGCGCGCCTGACGCTGGCGGACCTCATCGCCCCGGCGCCGCGCATGCCCGAGCGGCTGGTGGGCCTGGGCGTGCCCTCTCGGCCCACGAGCCCCAACGCCCCCCCGACGACTTCATCCGTGACAGGAGCACGCTCATGACCACCGACACCCTCCAGGAACTGACGCGCCGCCCGTACGCGGCGGGCTTCGTCTCCGCCGTGGAGGCGGACACCTTCCCGCCCGGCCTGAGCGAGGACGTCATCCGCGCGCTGTCCGAGAAGAAGGGCGAGCCGGCCTTCCTGCTCGAGTGGCGCCTGAAGTCCTTCCGCCACTGGCTCACGCTGCGCGAGCCCACGTGGCAGGCGGTGACGTACCGCCCCATCGACTACCAGGCCATCAGCTACTACTCGGCGCCGCGCTTCAAGCCGAAGAAGGACAGCCTGGACGAGGTGGACCCGGAGATTCTGCGCACCTACGAGAAGCTCGGCATCCCGCTCGAGGAGCAGAAGCGCCTGCAGAACGTCGCGGTGGACGCGGTGTTCGACTCGGTGTCCGTGGCGACGACGTTCAAGGACAAGCTCGCCAAGGCGGGCGTCATCTTCTGCTCGTTCTCGGAGGCGGTGCGCGAGCACCCGGAGCTGCTCAAGAAGTACCTGGGCACGGTGGTGCCGCACTCGGACAACTTCTTCGCGGCGCTCAACTCGGCGGTGTTCAGCGACGGCTCGTTCGTCTACGTGCCCAAGGGGGTGAGGTGCCCCATGGAGCTGTCCACGTACTTCCGCATCAACGCGGCGGAGACGGGCCAGTTCGAGCGCACGCTCATCGTCGCGGACGAGGGCTCCTACGTGAGCTACCTGGAGGGCTGCACGGCGCCCCAGCGCGACACCAACCAGCTGCACGCGGCGGTGGTGGAGCTGGTGGCGCTCAAGGGGGCCACCATCAAGTACTCCACGGTGCAGAACTGGTACCCCGGCGACGCCGAGGGCAAGGGCGGCATCTACAACTTCGTCACCAAGCGTGGCATCGCGCACGAGAAGGCGAAGATTTCGTGGACGCAGGTGGAGACGGGCTCGGCCATTACGTGGAAGTACCCGAGCGTCATCCTCAAGGGGGATGACTCGGTGGGCGAGTTCTACTCGGTGGCGCTCACCAACAACCTGCAGCAGGCGGACACGGGCACGAAGATGGTGCACATCGGGAAGAACACCCGCTCCACCATCGTGTCCAAGGGCATCAGCGCGGGCCGGGGACAGAACACGTACCGGGGGTTGGTGAAGGTGCTCAAGAGCGCCCAGGACGCGCGCAACTATACGCAGTGCGACTCGCTGCTCCTGGGTGACAAGTGCGGCGCCCACACGGTGCCGTACATCGAGGTGAAGAACGCGTCCGCGCAGGTGGAGCACGAGGCCTCCACGTCGAAGATTGGCGAGGACCAGCTCTTCTATTGCAGGCAGCGCGGCATCTCCCAGGAGGACGCGGTGTCGATGATTGTGAATGGCTTCTGCCGGCAGGTCTTCAAGGAGCTCCCCATGGAGTTCGCGGTGGAAGCGCAGAAGCTGCTCGGAGTGAGTCTGGAAGGGAGCGTGGGGTAGGTCATGGCGCTGCTGTCGGTTCGGAATCTGCACGCCCGCGTGGGCGACAAGGACATCCTCAAGGGCATCGACCTGGAGGTGGGCGCCGGTGAGGTGCACGCCATCATGGGGCCCAACGGCTCGGGGAAGAGCACGCTGGCGAGCGTGCTCGCGGGGCGTGACGCCTACGAGGTGACGCAAGGCGAGGTGCTGCTCGACGGCAAGTCATTGCTGGAGCTGTCGCCCGAGGCTCGCGCGGCGGAGGGCGTGTTCCTGGCCTTCCAGTACCCGGTGGAGATTCCGGGCGTGGGCAACCTGCACTTCCTGCGCACGGCGCTCAACGCGCAGCGCCGGGTGAAGGGGCTGGAGGAGCTGGATGCGATGGACTTCCTCCAACTCGCCAAGGAGAAGTCGAAGCTGGTGCAACTGGATGCGGCCTTCATGAACCGCTCGGTGAACGAGGGCTTCTCCGGCGGCGAGAAGAAGCGCAACGAAATCTTCCAGATGGCGGTGCTGGAGCCGCGCCTCGCCGTGCTCGACGAGACGGACTCGGGCCTGGACATCGACGCGCTGCGCACGGTGGCGGGGGGCGTGAACGGCCTGCGCTCCAAGGACCGCGGCATGGTGCTCATCACCCACTACCAGCGGCTGCTCGACTACATCGTCCCGGACAAGGTGCACGTCATGGCGGCGGGCCGCATCGTCCGCTCGGGCGGGCGCGAGCTGGCGCTGGAGCTGGAGGAGAAGGGCTACGGCTGGCTGGGCCTGGAGGGTGGCAAGGGGGCGCCGAAGGGCGGGGAGGTCCGGCGATGACGCGCTACCTGGACGTCGCCTCGCGCTTCCAGAAGGAGTCCGCGAGCGCGCCCGCCTTCCTGCGTGCCCTGCGTCAGGAGGGGCTCGCGCACTTCGAGCGGCTGGGCCTGCCGACGACGAAGGACGAGGCGTGGAAGTACACCAACGTCTCGCCCATCGCGGAGGGAGGCTTCACGCCCGTGTCGGCGCTGCGTGACAGCGCGGTGCTGGCGCCGGTGGTGGACAGGCTCGCGCTCGTCGGTGGACCCCGGCTGGTCTTCGTCGACGGACGCTTCGCTCCGGAGCTGTCGAGCGTGACGGGGCTGCCGCGCGGGCTGACGGTGAAGCCGCTCGGCGCGGCGCTGACGGAGGACTCGGCGCTGCTCGAGGCCCATCTGGGGCAGCGGGCGCGGGCGTCGGAGCAGGCCTTCACGGCGCTCAACGCGGCGCTGCTGGAGGACGGGGCGCTGGTGCACCTGTCGAAGGGCGCGCTGAGCGAGGTGCCCGTGCAGCTGGTCTTCCTGACGCGCGGAGACGCCGCCGTGCTGGCGAGCCCGCGCGTGCTGGTGCTCGCGGAGGAGGGCAGCGAGGGCACGCTGGTGGAGACGTACGCCAGCGCGAGCGGAGGCCCCGTGGCCACGTTCACCAACGCGGTGACCGAGGTGACGCTGGGGGATAACGCCAGCCTGAAGCACTACCGCCTCCAGTCGGAGGGGGACGCCGCGCTGCACGTGGGCGGGCTGCATGTGAAGCAGGGGCGCGACAGCCGCTTCGTCTCGCACACGTTCGCCTTCGGCGGCGTGCTGGCGCGCAACGAGGTGCACGTCTCCTTCGCGGGCAAGGGTGGCGACGCGACCCTCAATGGCCTGTACGTGGGGCGCGGGACGCAGCACCAGGACGTGCGCACCGCGCTGGACCACGCGGTGGCGGACTGCTCCAGCCGCGAGCTTTACAAGGGCGTGCTGGATGACCGGGCGCGCGGCACGTTCCACGGTCTGGTGAAGGTGCGGCAGGACGCGCAGCGCACGGACGCGCGGCAGCAGAACCGCAACCTCCTGTTGTCCGAGCACGCGCAGGCGGACACGCGGCCGCAGTTGGAGATTCTCGCGGACGACGTGAAGTGCGCGCACGGCGCGGCGGTGGGGCGGCTGGACGCGCAGGCGCTGTTCTACCTGCGCTCGCGAGGCATCCCCCAGGCGGAGGCGGAGCGGCTGCTCACGTATGCCTTCGCCCGTGAGCTGGTGGAGGCGGTGCCGGAGGGGCCGGTGCGCGCGAGCGTGGAGTCACTGCTGGCCCAGCGGTTGCCGGGCGCGGCCCGGACGGAGGTGACGGCATGAGCACGTTCGACGTGCAGCAGGTGCGCGCGGACTTCCCCCTGCTGCGGCAGGAGGTGCGGGGCCGTCCCCTCGTCTACCTGGACAGCGCGGCCACGGCGCAGAAGCCGCAGGCGGTCATCGACGCCATCATCCGCTTCTACCAGCACGACAACGCCAACGTGCACCGGGGCGTCCACATCCTCTCCGAGCGCGCCACGGAGGCCTACGAGGGCGCGCGCGAGACGGTGCGCGGCTTCCTCAACGCCCGGGACGCGCGCGAAATCATCTTCGTGCGCGGCACCACCGAGGCCATCAACCTCGTCGCGCAGACCTACGGCCGCAAGCACATCGGCGCCGGGGACGAGGTGCTCATCACCCAGATGGAGCACCACGCCAACATCGTCCCCTGGCGGATGCTGTGCGAGCAGACCGGCGCCACGCTCAAGGTGATTCCGGTGGATGACCGGGGCGAGCTGGTGATGGACGCGGTGGACGCGCTGCTCACGGAGAAGACGCGCATCCTCGCGGTGACACACGTGTCCAACGCGCTGGGCACGGTGAACCCGGTGAAGGAGCTGACGCGCCGGGCGCACGCGAAGGGCATCCCCGTGCTGGTGGACGGGGCGCAGTCGGTGACGCACTTCCCCGTCGACGTGCAGGACCTGGGCTGTGACTTCTACGCCTTCAGCGGGCACAAGACGTTCGGCCCCACGGGCATCGGCGTGCTGTACGGGCGGCTGGAGCGACTGGAGCCGATGCCTCCGTACCAGGGCGGCGGGGACATGATCCTCTCCGTGACGATGGAGAAGGTGACGTACAACCGCGTGCCGCACCGCTTCGAGGCGGGGACGCCGAACCTGGAGGGCGCGGTGGGGCTGGCCGCCGCCATCCGGTATCTGCAGGGCGTGGGGCTGTCCGCCATCGCCGAGCACGACCGGGAGATGATGGCCTACGCGACGGCCGCGCTGGAGTCGGTGCCGGGGCTGCGGCTCATCGGCACGGCGCGCGAGAAGGCGGGCGTGCTGTCCTTCACGCTGGAGGACATCCACCCGCACGACGTGGGCACCATCCTGGACCGCGAGGGCATCTGCATCCGCACGGGCCACCACTGCGCGCAGCCAGTGATGCAGCACTTCAAGCTGCCGGCGACGGCGCGGGCGTCGCTGGCGCTCTACAACACGCGCGAGGACGTGGACGCGCTCGTGCGCGGGCTGCACAAGGTGAGGGAGGTGTTCGGATGAGCTCGGGCTCGGATGACTTGAAGGACCTCTATCAAGAGGTGGTGCTGGAGCACTCGAAGCGGCCGCGCAACTACCGCGTGGTGGAGGGCGCCAACCACGAGGCGGCGGGGCACAACCCGCTGTGCGGAGACCAGCTCTCCGTGACGATGAAGATGGAGGGAGACGTCATCCGCGACATCGGCTTCCAGGGGCAGGGCTGCGCGATTTCACGCGCGTCCGCGTCGCTGATGACGGGGGCGGTGAAGGACAAGTCGCGCGAGGAGGCGGAGGCGCTCTTCGCGCTGGTGCACAAGCTGGTGACGGAAGGGCCGGAGTCGGTGGACCTGGACGCGCTGGGCAAGCTCGCGGTGCTGTCTGGCGTGAGCGAGTTCCCCGCGCGGGTGAAGTGCGCGAGCCTGGCGTGGCACACGATGCGCGCGGCGCTGGCGGGACACAGTGAAGCGGTCTCCACGGAGTAGGGAAGGAGGGAGCGGACCATGCGAGGCGTGACGGCGATGCTGGAGCGGGAGGTCCCCGCGACCATCATCCCCAGCGGTGACAGGGTGGTGCTGCCGGAGGGCGCGGAGCTGCGGGTGATGCAGACGCTCGGCGGCAACATCACGGTGCAGGACCCCTACGGGCAGCTTTTCCGCATCGACGAGAAGGACGGCGCGGCGCTGGGCGAGGAGTACGCGCCCAAGGAGAAGGCCGCGGGCGACCCCAGCGAGTTCCACGAGGAGCAGGTCTGGGAGCAGCTGCGCACGGTGTATGACCCGGAGATTCCGGTGAACATCGTGGAGCTGGGCCTGGTGTACGCGTGCAAGGCGGAGCCGATGCCCGAGGGTGGGCAGCGCGTGGACATCCAGATGACGCTGACGGCGCCCGGCTGCGGCATGGGGCCGGTGCTGGTGGATGACGTGCGCACCAAGGTCAGCGGCGTGCCCGGCGTGAAGGAGGCCCACGTGGAGCTGGTGTGGGACCCGCCCTGGGACCAGAGCCGGATGACGGACGTGGCCCGGTTGCAGCTCGGGTGGATGTGACTCCCTGATTCGAGCCCACCGCGGGCCTCGTGCCCGCGCGTGTCGAGACCGCGGAGCGATACTTCTGCCCCCGAGTTGCTCTTGATGTCCGGATTGCGGAGGATGCCGCCGGCTCGGTCGTCCTTCGCTCGCACACCTTCTCGACACCAGGAGGTCTGCCATGAAGTCTCTGAAGCTGTGGCTGTGGGCTTGCGCCGTCAGTCTTGTGGTGGGGTGTGGCGGAGTGCCCGCCGAGACGACGGTCGACGAGGGCGATGCCCTGACCTCCGCTTCGGAGGCGCTGGTGGGCTGTTACGCCTCCTGCTCGGATGGCACCACCGTCACGTGTCCGACGACGCCCGTCACCTGCACTTCGACGAACTACGTGAGCGTGGTCTGTGATGGCACGACGTACGCGTGCCCGCCCACGGGCTGCCGGCCTGGGATGCCGACCTGCTCCTTCGCGCGGACCAAGATCTGCCTCGACCTGTCCACCTTCTCCTGCTGCGATGACGGGGAAGTGGGGGAGTGCACCTGCCGGCAGGTGGGTGGAAATCCCCGCTGCCTCTGAGCGGCGCTCGACCTCGTCGGGCCCGAGGAGGGCCGTGGAACACACCACGGCCCTCGCGCGCTTCAGCGTGAAGCCGCCAGCCGGCGCACGCCGAAGCTGATGGCCGCGGTGGCCAGGCTGCCCGCGAGCAGCCGGGGCCAGCGCCGTCCGGACTCCTCCGTCGTCGGGTGGTAGCGCGCGGCCACGGGGTGCTCGTCCTGGGCCTGACGCAGGCGCTCGCGCACCTCGGGCATCTTCTCCGCGAAGAGCTCCACCATGGCGCGCTCGAAGGCGGGCAGGTCCTGCGGCCCCCGGCTGGAGACCCAGTTGTCGTCGCGCACCAGCTCGTCGTCGCGCCACAGGGCGCCGGAGTTCTTCACATCGTCCTGGATGCCGGGCCACGACGTGAGCGTGCGGCCCTCGGTGAGGCCCGCCGAGATGAGCAGCCACGGCGCATGACAGATGATGGCCATGGGCAGGTTGAGCGAGTCCGCGTCGTGGACGAAGTCCTTGGCCAGCGCGCTCTGGCGCAGCGTGTCCGGGTTGATGAGCCCGCCGGGCAGCAGCACCGCGTCGAAGTCCGCGGCCTTCACGTCGCGCAGCGTGGCGTCCACGCGGACCTTCTTGCCCGGCAGCATGTGGTTCATGCCCCGGATGTGGCCGGGCAAGAGCGACACGATGGTCACCTCCGCGCCCTGGCGCTGCAGCTTCTTGACCGGACGCGTCAGCTCCACCTGCTCGAAGCCGCTCGTCGCCAGCACCGCCACCCGCAAGCCCTTCAGCTTCTTCATCACGCGCTCCCCGGTTCCGTGGACGACCCCGAGACTGTGCACGCCATCGCCATCCGGCACGGGAAACGGAGCGGGCAGGAAGGCCCTTCACCCGTGGCCTGCTCGCCGCCTGGAGAGCAGGCAGGAGGCCGTCGTTGTGCCCTTCGGAGCGCCGTGCTACCGACGCGGGCACATCGCCTGTGAACACGCGTGTCGTCACCTCATACGCGTCGTCTCGCGGGTCCCGCTGGAGGTCACGGAATGTTCGCTTCCCTGCCGTCTCTTCCCCGAAGCCTCGTCGCGGGGACCGCGCTGTTCCTCCTGCCCGTGGGCTGCACGAGCACCCAGGGCGCGCGGGTCGATGACGCCCGACTCACCCAGGAGGGCTCGGCTGCTCGCAAGCCCCGGTGGGGGCTGGTCATCCACGGCGGCGCGGGCGTCATCTCGCGCGAGAACCTCTCGCCCGAGCGCGAGGCCGAGGTCCGCGCGGCGCTCCAGCAGGCCCTCGCGGCGGGACATGGCGTGTTGGCCCAGGGCGGCAGCAGCCTGGACGCGGTGAGCGCGGCCATCCGTGTCCTGGAGGACTCTCCGCACTTCAACGCGGGCAAGGGCGCGGTCTTCAACCACGACGGCGTCAACGAGCTGGACGCGGCCATCATGGACGGCAGGACGCGCTCGGCCGGGGCTGTCGCGGGGCTGCGTCACGTGAAGAACCCCATCGACCTGGCGCGCCGGGTGATGGAGCAGTCGCCGCACGTGATGATGATGGGAGAGGGCGCGGAGGCGTTCGCCAAGGCGCAGGGCGTGGAGCTGGTGGACCCGAAGTACTTCTACACGGAGGAGCGCTGGCAGGGCCTCCAGCGCGTGTTGGAGAAGGAGCGCGCGACGCCGGCTCCGGGCACGACGCCCTCGACGCTGCGACCCGGGTATGACCCGGTGACGGGGGACCACAAGTTCGGCACCGTGGGCGCGGTGGCGCTGGACCAGGCCGGCAACCTCGCGGCGGGCACGTCCACCGGTGGCATGACGAACAAGCGTTACGGCCGCGTGGGGGATTCGCCCATCATCGGCGCGGGCACCTACGCGGACCCGCGCTGCGCGGTCTCCGCCACGGGGCACGGAGAGTTCTTCATCCGCTACACCGTGGCGCGCGACATCTGCGCGCGCGTCGAGTACCAGGAGCTGCCCCTGCCCGAGGCCGCCAACCTCGTTGTCAACGACGTGCTGGTGAAGGCGGGAGGCGAGGGCGGCGTCATCGCGATGGACCGCGATGGGAATGTGGCGATGCCGTTCAACTCCTCGGGCATGTATCGCGGCTACGTGGGCGAGGACGGTCAGCCCCACGTGGCCATCTTCAAGGAACCCGAGGAAGCGAAGTAGCGCGGGCGCACTGTCGGGGCGGTGACGAAGAATCCGCGCTCGCCGCTTCCAAAAAATCCGGACTGCGGTGTCTTGGGGCTCATGCGCACGACACGATGGGTGATTCTCGTCCTGGCCCTGTTGGGCTGCTCCTCGTCCGACCTGGAGCCCGAGGCGCCGCTTCCTCCCGAGGAGCAGGAGAACGACTCCAAGCCCCTGACGGTGACCGTCCTGGGCTCGGGGCAGGCGGCGGCCGGTGGGCAGCAGTGGGCGTACCAGCTGCTGCGGCTCCAGGAGGAAGGGAAGGCGGCGTCCTACGCGCAGTGGTTCCCGCCGAGGAGTCCGGGCGCCTGGCCCGTGATGATGCTCACGCGTCCCTACGACGGAATCACGTGGACGGGCGAGGCGGTGGACGCGAAGTGGGCTGCGCGAGGCAACGGCTTCCATCCGGATGACAGCGAGCCGGGCCACCACGCGGGCTCGTCCAACATCGTCTACAGCATCAGCACGCCGGAGCTCATCGCGAGCGAGTCGTTCTTCTACCTGTACAACGGCTTCGGCGTGCTCAACGTCTTCGGCCGCTTCTACGCGGGTGGCAGCATCCAGAACGACCGGGACGACATGCACGCGGGGCTGCGCTTCCTCGCGCAGGCGCCCGAGGTGGACCGCTCACGCATCGGCATCCAGGGAGGTTCCTGGGGCGGCTTCGAGGCGCTCTACGCGGCGGCGGATGCGCCGGCGGCGGTGCGTCCCAGGGCGGGTGTGGCGCTCTTCCCGCTGTCCGACTTCGCGCGGCAGTTCGAATACCTGGAGACGGTGATTCCCTCGCGCGTGTCGGACCCGTGGGTGCGCTCCCAGTACGCCACGTTCTTCGAGCCCTATCGGCGCCGCATCGTCGCCGCCACGGGAGGGGCTCCGGGGGCGCCGGGCGCGGACTACAGCGCGTGGACGCGCGAGCACCTCGCGCCGAGGCTGACGACGCCCTTCCTCGTCCTGCACGAGGACTGGGACACGCTCGTCCCCGTGGAGCAGACGCAGACGCTCGCGCCGCTCGTGGGCCCGACGATGTCTCCGCTGTACATCCAGCACCTGGAGGTCCCGGACTGGAACACGCGCGCGTTGGACCACGGGCAGCTGGTGGTCCAGTACGCCCATGCCCTCACCACGGTGTCCCTGGGGTATCTGCTGACGAACCTGGGGCCCGAGGAGCAGTCGCTCTACGTCCCCTTCGTGCAGGACGCGTTGGTGGGGTGGCTCCAGGCGCAGCGCGTGCTCCAACTGAACGGGCGGGACGTGTCCCAGGTGGCCCCGCGCCTGTTCGAGCTGGCGGACCCTCGCGTCACCCTGGTCGAGATGACCTCGGGCAGCGTCTACGCGGGCCCGGAGGGGGTCGCCGTGCTGGTGAACGCGCTCTGGGGAACGCAGTATACGGCGGGGGAGATTCGCGAGGTGCTCTCCACGGGGCTGCCTCCCTGACGTCTCGTGGGCTTCGTCGCCGGATTGCAACGGGGATACTGCTGTAGGCTCCAGGGGTGGACCCACGGGTGGGCGGGTCCGCTTGCGCCGAAAGGAGCCTTTGCATGAGGTGCGTGTCCTCGTCGTGGCGTTCCCCTGTCCGGATGCTGTTCGCGGTGATGCTGCTCTGGCTCGGCGCGGCTCGCGCGGAGTCGGACGACGCGGTGGTCTGTGAAGCGTCTTCATCCCCGCGGGCCTTGTTCTGTTCCGAGGGGGACTGCCTCTCGGAGAGCGACTGTTGGTCCCTGTGCCCCATTGCCCGGAGCGTCTTCTGCAATGCGAGCAATGTCTGTGAGTTCGATGTGGGAGGCGGAGGGGGTGGCGGTGGTGGTGACCCGGTGTGCGAGATGCAGGAGTGTTCGGAGGACAGGCACTGTGTCTGCAATGGGCGTCCGGGCTCCTGCGGGCCCGACTTCCTCTGTTACTACTGACGTCCGCTGATCCGCTGGAGCGGGCGAGGACAGCGGACACCCCGGACGGACGTCAGCGCGTCGCGTCCGGGGTGCCGCCTGTTGAGCTCCTGTTACGGCGTCACGGTGCGCGTGCCGGTGAACTCGATGCGGCGCACCTCTCCGCCTCCGGCGTACGTCGTGTAGTAGAGCGCCTGGCGCGTGCCCGACGGGCCGAAGCGCAGCGTCACCGCGGAGCCGGAGCCCAGGCCCGTGGCGAACGCGTCCACCGTCACCGCGCCGCCCGCGCCGCGCACCAGCTTGAACACCTTCCCGCAGATGTAATCACTGAAGAAGTACGCGTTGTCGTCCGCGTTCGCCCACGCTCCAGGCGGCGCGAAGGCCCCTCCCGTGATGGAGTTGCAGTTCTGGAACGGCGAGCCCGTGGGGTTGGTGCCGCGCTTGTAGTCGAAGAGGGGGTTCGTCATCCCCGCCGGAGGCGCGCCGCAGTTGGTGGTGGAGTTGTTCGCGCAGTGCCCCTCGCGCGTGTTCCAGCCGTAGTCCGCGCCCTTGATGCCCTCGTCAATCTCCTCCCACAGGCTCTGGCCCACGTCGTTGATGAAGAACGTGCTGGTGCCCGGCTGGAAGGCGAAGCGGAACGGGTTGCGCAGGCCCGTGGCGTAGTTCTCCTGGCACGGCCCCGTGCCCGTCGGCACCCCCGCGGGATTGCCGCAGCGCCGGCTGCCCGACACCGCGTACCAGGGGTTGTCCGTGGGCGCGGTGCCGTCCTTGTTGATGCGCAGCATCTTCCCGAGCAGCACGTCCAGCCTGCGCGCCGTGGTGTTCGCTCCCCCGCAGCGGCTCGGGTCCCCGAGCTGACAGCCGCCGTCTCCCACGCTGACGTAGAGCAGCCCATCCGGGCCGAAGTGCAAATCACCGCCGTTGTGATTGCCGCCCGGGGACGGGATGTTGTCGAGCAGCACCACCTGGCTCGACGGGCTCACCACGTTCGTGCTCGGCAGCGTGAAGCGCGACACGCGGTTCACCGCCACGTTGGCGATGTTCGTCGTGCACGTGTTGAACTTGTTGAACGTGTAATAGAGGAAGATGTGCCCGGTGGTCGCGAAGTCCGGGTCCACCGCCACGCCCAACAGGCCGCGCTCCGAGTTGGTGCACAGCACCGCGGAGAGGTCCAACGCCGGCGTCGGCAGCAGCACGCCCCCGCTGAACACCCGCAGCTGCCCCGTCTGCGTGGTGATGAGCAGCCGCCCATCCGGCGTGAAGGCCAGCGCCGTGGGCCGGGCGATGGCCGTCACCTGCGCGTCCGTGTACGACGGGGGCAGGGTGATGGCCGCGCGGGAGGTCTCCAGGCCCTCCGGGGCCGGAGTCTCTTCCGCCGCGGGCTCCGGCGCGCAGGCCGGGGCCACGAGGAACAAGGACAGCAACACCGCGAAACGACAGGACCCAGGTGTCATGGTGCACTCCTGAAGGAGGGGGATGAGGCACCTGGGTTTTGCTGTTTAGTCTTGATTTTCGCGAGTCTGAACGACGCCCCTGTCGAGGGGTGAACGCTGGGGGGGCCCCCGGGGGGAGGCGGGCCCCGAGCCAGGGCTCTAGCGTCGGCGGTCGCCGTCTCCCCAGCCGCCGCCGCGTCCGCCGCGGTGGCGGTCGCCGCCGCGGACGGGCGTGGCCTCATGGCCGCGGGGCGAGGAGCGGTGGCTGGGGGCGCGCCAGCGCTCGTGGCGCTCCGGCCCGCGGTGGTGGCTCTTCCAGCGGTCATCGCGGCCGCGCCACGAGTCGTCGCGGCGGTGGTAGCCGGGGCCCGGCGAGGCGCGGTGGTAGTAGGTCGGCGAGCGCCAGACGCGGTCATGCCGGTAGTAGTGGCCGGAGGCGCGCCACGGGCGGTGGTAGTAGTAGCGGACGGCCGGCGCGCGGTACCACGTGTGCGCGAAGTAGTTGGGGTGGCCCCAGCGCACGGACACGCGGGCGTGGCGGAAGACGGGCACGGTGACGTGCAGCGAGCCGCGCGGCGCCCAGCCTCCGCTGACGAAGTGCCAGGTCAGGCCGCGCTGCACCCAGCGGGGCGACACGAAGACCAGGCCCGCGCGCGGCGGAGCGGCCCACGTGCCATCCACCCAGTCCCAGTTGTTGCCGGACCAGTACCAGTAGCCGGGCTCCCAGGTGAGGTCGGCGGAGGGCGCGGCCGGACGGATTTCCTGGCGCGGCGCGGGAGGCGCCTGCTGCACGGTGAGGGCCTCGGAGGACACGGCGATGGGAATCTCCACCTCGGTGGTGCCCCGCCGCGCCCAGCCGCCGGAGACCCAGTACCAGGCCCCCCGGTCCTCCTCCCAGTAGCCGTTCACGAACTGGTAGCCCTCCATGGGGGCCAGCCACGTGCCCGGGTTGAAGCGCCACTCGTCGCCGTCCCAGTACCAGTGCCCGGAGGCCCACACGGCGCCGGCATAGGGCCTGCGCGAGGGCTGCTCCGTGGGCAGCGCCGGAGGAGGCTGGGGCGCCATGGGGGCAATCTCCTCGTCGGAGTCTTCGTCGAACTCGCCTTCGCCGTACTCGCGGCCGTCGTACGAGGGGTCCGCGGCGGGCACTGGCGTCGTCTGCGCCTGAACCACCGGGGCCGACAGCAGGGCCACCATCCAGAGCCAGCTTCGAGGACTCATGACGTCTTCTCCAGGTTGAGAATCCAGCGCCCCGTGCAAGGGGCACCTCACGCCCTTCGGACGCGGGGAGGGGCTCCGTATTCAACCCGGGAGCCCCTCACGGGTCGACCCGTCTCGCCGGCAGAGCGGGCGGACAGGCGGGCGGGCTACTGCTTCACCAGGAACATCTCCCGCGTCTGGATGAGGTCCACGTCTCCGGTGAAGCCGGCGAACTGCTCGTACTGGCGGGGCGCGACGCGCGCGCGAGGCAGCCGCAGCGACTCGGTGATGGTGAGCGTGGCGCCCTCCTGCTTCTCGGTGCGGGTGAAGTGGCCGAAGGGGTTCTTCACGTCGATGGGGGGCTGCGGGTCGGGCAGCTTCCAGCCCGGGGGCAAGGACAGCGCCACCTGCGTGCTGCTGGCCTCGGTGTTGTCGATGTAGAGCGGCGTGCGGCGGCTGCTCAGCTGCACGTAGCGGCGGCCCAGCTGCGCGGGGAAGGTGAGGGGGCCCAGCGCCATGCGGTTGCCACCCTCCAGCCGTCCGAAGCGCGGCACGGTGAACTCGTAGCGCAGCACGAAGGGCGCGCCCACCTGGTCCCGGTGGTCCAGCGTGACGCTGGAGAGCGCCGCGCCGCCGAAGTAGCGCGCCACCGCGCCCTGGAGCGCCTGGTTGCGGCTCTCCGCCGACAGCTGGTTGAAGGCCTCCGCCAGCTGCGCCGCCTCGAAGCCCGTGTACGTCTCCTCGCCCTTGCCGGTCATCTTCCCCTCGGCGTCGAGCGAGAGCGTCAGGCGCACCTGCTTGCCCGTGGACTGCTTCGTCGCGGGCGTCTTCACCACTTCCAACTTCCTGCCCGGCTCCGGCAAGAGGTACGCCGTCAGCTCGCCCATGGCGAACTCCGGCAGCTCACCGAAGGGCCCGTAGCGCACCGACGTGTCCACCCACACCGGCTCGCTCCCCGGCACCTCCACGCGCAGGGCGGCGTAGGGCAGCAGGCTGTCGTTGGGGAACAGGTACTCGGCCGGGTCCACGTTGAAGGTGCGCACCGCCGCCACGCGCGAGGGGATGCCCAGCTCCTCCAGGCCCGCCTTGAGCACCGTCAGCCGGCTGCCCCGGTCCTGCGCCACCGTGGACGCCGCGGACTGGCCCAGCCCGTTGTCCCGTCCGGAGAAGCGCTGCATCACCGCCGCGTGCAGCGCCTTCACCGCCTCCAGGCCCTCCTTGCCCTGGGTGGCCTCGCGGGTGAAGCGGACGACCTCCGCGGTGCGCGCCCAGCGCTCCTGGAACGCGTCGCCGTAGATGCGCGCCAGGCTGTCGTTGCCCGTGGCGCCCGCGCCCACCATGACGAAGGGCAGGTACTCGTTGCCGGAGGGCGGCGCGTCCGGCTCGGGAATGAACGGCGGCACGCGGCGCGCCTCGTAGTGGAAGACCTCCTCGTCGCCCCTCACCGTGGGCTGGGGCGCCTTCATCGCGTGCGCGTCCACCTTCATGCCCGTGCCCTTGGGCGCGGCCACCGTGTACGTGGTCCACGCGTTGGGCTGGTTGGCGATCTGGAAGTAGAACGCGGACGCGGTGAAGCCCGGCTGCGCGGGGCCGCGCGGGCTCTCCGCCAGCAGGTACTCCACCTGCACGCTGTCCCCCACCTGCACGCCGGGCAGGCTCACCGTGTCCTTGCCCTCGATGTTCTCCGGCTCGAGCACGCGCCCGTCCGCCTTGAGCGTGCGCAGCGCCAGCACCTGCGCGCCGCGGGGCACGTTGACCTCCGCGATCTCCTGCACGCCCGACTGCTCCAGCGCCTTCTGGATGGTGTGGATGCGGTTGACGATGCTGCCGTCCGGGTACACGCGCACCGCCGCGGCATCCAGGACGAACACCGCCGCGCCGCCGGTCACGGGCTCCGCGTCGTAGGCGCGCAGCGCCTCCTGCCCGTCGATGGCGAACTCCTGCAGCAGCTCCTTGCCCGTCTTCGCGCGCTCCACCGCGCGGCGCAGCGACAAATCGTCCCCCTCCAGCGCCAGCGCCTTCTCGCGCAGCGCGAGCGCCTCCGCGCCCTTGCCCGAGTACTCGCGCACGTCCGCCATGCGCTTGAGCAGCTCCGTGTTGCGCGGCCACGTCACCGCCAGCTTCTCCAGCACGGCGATGGCGTCGTCATGGCGACGCAGGCCCACGTAGAGGGTCGCCAGCGACGTGCCCGCGCTCACGCTCGTCGGGTCCCGGGCGAGCAGCTGCGCGTACTCGCGCGCGGCGGCCTCCAGGTCCCCGCGCGTGCGCGCGTGGTCCGCCCGCCGCGCCGCGACGCCGGGGCAGTCCTTCTGCGCCTCCACCAGCGTGTTGGAGCGCTCCACCGCGTCGCGCCGCCGCGCCAGGTTGTACTGGAGCCCCAGCGCCTCACACAGCTGCGGCTGGAGCTGCAGCGCCGCGGCCAGCGACTCCTCCGCCAGCGCGTCCACGTCCAGCGTGAGCGCCGCGCGCGCGCGCATCAGGAACAGCGGGAAGCCCGGAGGCTGCACCGCCTCGCTCGCCGTCTTCAGGGTCTCCAGCGCGCTCGCCGCCTGCCCGTCGTCCATGAACAGGTCCGCGCGCAAGAGCAGCGCGGCCACGTGGGTCGGGTCCTTGGACAAGAGCGCTTCCAAATCCCGCGTGGCCCGGCCGCGCGCCACCTTGGAGGGCACCGTCCGGTCCGCCGCGGCCACCTCCGCGCGCAGGGCCAGCAGCGCGGGCGTCGTCGCGTCCACGTCCGCCATCAGCCGCCGGGCGCCGTCCGCGTCGCGCGCCAGGCCGTCACGCGCCGCGAGGAACGTGGAGAGCAGCTCCCCCGCCTCGCCCGAGAGCGCGTCCTTGATGGACTTCGCGGTGGGGTAAACGCCCTTCGCGTCGGCCAGCGAGGGGGCGCTGCCCCACGTCGCGGGCGCCGGTCCGGTGGCCGCGGTGAAGCGCACGTTGGCGGGCTGGCCGTCCTCTCGCAGCAGCGAGAACGACAGCACGCCGGAGGTGCCGCCCTTGAGCTGACGGACGATGATGCGGTGCTTGCCCGCCGACAGCTTCACGGCGCGGCTGGTGACGGTGGAGGTGGCCTGCGTCCACGCGGCGCGCTCCAGCACCAGCGTGCCGTCCACCACCACCTGGTGCGACGCGGCGCTCACCGAGCGCGCCACGTAGGTCGCCCCTTGCGGCACCTCCGCGTCGAAGGCCATGAGGTACACGTCGCCCTCGCCCGGCTCGCCGCCCAAATCCAGCCGGCCGTCCGGCGCCAGCAGCTTGCGCGTGGGGAGCGCCCCGAAGGCGCCGGTGAACGGGCCTGTGAGCGAGCCGCCCTGGCCGGTGGGCCACGCCTCGTCCCACGACAGGACATGGAAGGCGGAGAAGGGCCCCACGAGCGTCGCCTCGGACACGCCGCCCAGTTCCTTGAGCACCGCGTCGCGCGCCTTGAGGTCCCCGCGCGTCACCGCGACCGACAGCCTCGTGCCGCGCAGCAGGTACGCCGTCTCGCCCGACGCGCCCGCCGCGAGCGCCTTCTGCGCCGCCGCGAGGATGGCCTCATCCAGGGGCGGCGCGGTGCCCACGGTGTCCAGCGCGTAGCGCGCGCCGATGAGCGCCAGCGGGTGCGTGGGCGCGCGCGTCACCACCTCCAGCGCGGCCACGAGCGCCCGGTCCGGCCGCCCCGCGCGGCGCGCCAGCAGGTGCTGGCCGATGAGGGCGTAGGGGTCCGCCGGGTCCTTCGCCACGGCCGCGTCGAAGCGCTGCTGCGCCGCCGCCGCGTCGCCTTCCATCAGGTACGCGTGGAAGCCGGCGAAGGCGAGCGTGCGCGCCTCGTCCGTGCCGGAGCGCGCCTTCTCCGCGGCGCTCTCCAGCACGCGCGGCGCGACGCTGGGGGTGGGGGAGTGGGAGCAGCCCGTGAGGCCGGCGACGAGTGCGAACGCGGTCAGGCCGCGGCGGAAGGTGCGCATAGGAGTGCCGAGGGATAATGCAATCCCCCGTCACTGGCCATATTCCCCTGCGGAACTCTGTCGCCTTCGTGCCCGTCTAGCGGCGCTTGCCGTTCTTGGGCGCGGGCTTGACGGGCTGCTTCTTGGGGGGCGGAGGAGGCGCCTTCTTGGGCACCACCGCCTTGGCCGGCACCGCCGCGGCCACCTTCGGCGGGGACGGGGTGGGCGTCGGCGGCACCGGCGCCGTCGTCCCTACGGGCGGCGACTGCTTGAGCACGTAGGTGATGCCGGACACGCGGCAGGTGCCCTCGATGCAGCCGAAGCCGGGGAAGGGCGCGTCGCCGAACTGCTCCACCCAGCCCGCTCCCAGCACCAGCGGCTCGAAGAGCGCCCGGCGGTCCTTGCCCGTGCCCAGGAACGCCTCCAGCCGCCCCTCCGCGTCCACCGCCAGCTCCACGTTCACCGGGCCCGCCTTGGGGGACTCGATGCCGAGCATCGCACCCCGGCGCTCGCCGAGCGCCCACTCCAGCCGCAAGGGCTCGCCCACGCCGTTGTGCACCAGCGCCACGTAGCGGCCCGTGCTGCCCAGCAGCAGCATGGACGCGGTGGGCGGCGGGGACGGCTGGTAGAGGCTGAACATGTCGCGCAGGCGGCGCTCGAAGGTGAGCGGCGGCGCCTCCGTGAGCAGCTGCGCCGTGAGGCTGAGGCTGTCGCCGTCCCGGCGCGTGACGTCCACGCGCACCCGGCCCACGCTCTGCTCGTCGTCCTGCCAGGGGAAGACGAGCGTCTTGTCCTCGAGCGTGACGGGGCGTCCGGCCACCACCAGGCTCTGCTCCGCCAGGCCCTCGCCCAGGGTGAGCCTGCGCCGCTCGGGGTTGGACTCCTCGCGCCCGGGCACCGGCTGGATGCGCGGCTCGCCCAGGTAGGCCATGAGGGTGGCGCCCGGCGCGGACGCCGCGCGGCGCTCGCCGCTCAGATAGAAGGCCGTGCCCAGGACCAGGCTGGCCGCCAGCACCATCACCACCGCGGCGGCCTGCATGGTGGTGCGCACCACCTTGCGCACGCCCGCCTTGAAGCGCTGCACCCGCGTCTGCTTCACCGGCAGCATCGACGGCAGGCTGCCGGGGACGAGCAGCTCCAGGTCCGCGATGAGCGCCGCCACCGACGGGTAGCGGTCCTCCGGGTCCGGCTTGAGGCACTTGGTGACGATGCCGTCCAGGCGCGCGTCCAGCCCGGGCTTGCGCTGCGAGGGCGGGTCGAACGTGCCCAGCGGCACCTCGCCGGTCAGCCACTCGTAGAGGATGACGCCCAGCGAGAAGATGTCCGCGCGCGCGTCCGCGTTCTTCGCGTCCACGCGCTGCTCGGGCGCCATGTACGACAGCGTGCCCATGGACACGTGCGTGGACGTCAGCGCGTAGCGCGACGAGGGGCTGGCGTCATCCAGGAACGAGGCGAGCCCGAAGTCCGACACCTTGGCGATGCCGCCGGCCTGCTGGTCCAGCAGGATGTTCTCCGGCTTCAGGTCGCGGTGGATGACGCCGCGGCCGTGCGCGTACTCGATGGCCCGGCAGATTTCGAGCATGCGCCTGAGCGCGCCCATCATGTCGAACTGGGACTGGCGGATCAGCTCGCGCAACGACGGGCCGTCCACGAACTCCATCACCAGGTAGTAGGTGGCGTCCGTCTTACCCTTGTCGACGATGGAGACGACGTGGGGGTGGCTCAGCGCGGCGAGCGCCGCGGCCTCCTTCTGGAAGCGCGCGATGAAGGACGGGTCCTTCGCCAGCTCCTGGTTGAGCAGCTTCACCGCCACCGTGCGCCCGAGCGACAGCTGGGTGGCCTTGTGGACCTCGCCCATGCCTCCGGTGCCCACGAGCTTTTCGAGGCGGTAGCCGCTGATGAGGTCGGGGGAGCGAGGCCGGCTGATCGCCGTCGGGTCGATGGAGGACATGGCGGTAGACAGGGGGCCGCCAGGGTAGCAGAAACCCTCGACGCACGGGGCCAGGGCTCAAGGGGGGAGGGTCGCCCGCGCCCTCCGTCGCCTGGCGACCGGGGAGGCGAGGGGCTAGTGCCCGGACGCCGGCGTGCGGCCCACCGCCGCCCTCAGGCTGTTGCGCACCTGGTCCAGCGAGGAGCGCATCTGCCCGTGGCGCACCGACGCCGCCACCGCCCGCGACAGCGACTTGAGCAGCGACACGTCCTCGGGCTTCCAGGCCCGGGGCTGCCGGCAGTCCTCGAACACCGCCACGCCCCACCACTGCTGACGCGAGGGGTTGATGGGGCACAGCAGGATGGAGTGCGTCCCCTGCCGCTCGAGCAGATCGCGCATCATCGGCGGCGCGTCACGGGTGGGGCACGCGACCACCATCCCCGCCTCCAGCATGTCCACCCAGCCCGGCGCGAAGTCCCGGAACGAGAACGCGCGCAGCACGGGGTTGGCCAGGGGCGACGCGGTGGGCGGCTCTGCCCAGGCGTAGCGCAGGTCCGTCACGAACCGGCCGTACGTCTGCGACACCCGGTTCTCGAAGATGTAGGCCCGGTCCACGCCCATCGCGTGCCCCACCAGCCCCAGCGACTCCACCGCGGTGGCGGGGCAGAGGCCCTTCTCCAGCAACAGCTTCGAGGCTTCCGACACCTTCGAGAAGGCTTCCACCATGGGGGTGACTCCAGGAAAAGACGGATTTGCAATGGGGTTCCGCAGGAATCCGGAACCGACTGTCATCCTCTGAAGTCGTATTAAGCTCGATTACTGTGTTTCTGTCAAATCCCAGCTTTGCTGAAAATCAAGAGCTCGCCACGGAGACAATGACCCAGGCGGGGTGTAGATGACACAGGTGACTTTCCGAGGGAGGCGACCTGGCCGTGAAGTGTCCGGGTGATGACAGACCCCGAAATGCCGCGAGGGCGCCCCCCTTGGAAAGGGCGCCCTCGCGGGGATTCCTCGAAGTGAGGAAATCGAGACTACTTGGTCTCGGCGGCCGTCTCGGCCTTGGGGGCGGCCTTCTTGGCCTTCTTGCCCTTGGCGGGCTTGGCCTCCGCGGCGGGCTTGGCCTCGGCCGTCTCGGGCTTGGCCTCCTCGGCCTTCATCTCGGCGGCGGGAGCGGGCTGCGCCTCGGCGGCGGCGGGCTTGGCCTCCGCGGCGGCCGGAGCGGGGGTGTTGGCAAACGCGGTGGCGGCGGCGAGCAGGGCGGCGGCGAACACGGTCTTCATGGAATGCTCCGTTGAGGCAGGACGACGCAGGATTGCGCCGTATCAGCGGACAGGCGCTTGAGCAGCGGGCGTGCCAGCGCGGCCTTCCGAGGGAAGCGCGTGGGCTTTCGTGCGCGTGCTGGGGAGGAAATCCTCAGTTGAGGCTCCAACATTGGGGGCTTGCTCCCCAGACGGGCGCTTGTCGCTTTGACGACACCGGGCCACTTGAGCAAGCTGCGCACGCGTCCTTTGCTGCAACAGGACACGAGCCCGTCGCACCTCGTCGCGAATCTCTCGCGACCGCGGCGCGGGAGAGACGGTGTATGCGGTCCCTGTGGTTCGCGATGGCGACGGCGGTGGCATGGCTGGCGACAGGGTGCGCGCGAATCCCGCCTGAGCGCCTGGAGGCGCAGGTGCTGGAGACGCTGCACTGGCAGCGCCAGTACGAGGCGGAGCGCGAACGCATGGAGTCGGTGGCGGTGAAGCTGGCGGCGCTGGAGTCGGCCATCGAGCGGCTCAAGCAGGAGCGCGCGGAGGCGGAGCAGGGCCGCGCGGCGCTGATGGAGGAGCTGGCGCGCACGGAGGCGGACCGGCACGCGCTGGAGGAGCACAACACGCAGCTGCTCGCGCGGGAGCGGGAGCTCAACGAGCTGCGGGAGATGCACGAGCAGCTGTCGGACGTCTTCTATGAGTCGGCGCTGGAGCGGGCGCGGCGGCGGTTGCCGTCGGCGCGGCAGCCGGATGCTCCGGCGGCAGGCGACGGGACGGCGGCGCCCTGAAGGTCAGGACGCGGGTCCTCGGCCCGTGCTCCGTGGTACAGGACGACCCTGGTGAGCACCCGCAAGTCCATCCGTGGCTATCGCGCCGGCTTCTTCTTCGTGGTGGCCCTGCTGTCGGCCGTCACCGCCTTCATGTTGTGGACGGAGGTGCGTACGGGCGCGCAGGTGGACGCGCTGGTGAAGCAGGCGCTGGAGCGCGCCGGCCTCATCGGGCGCATCCGCGTGGACGCGCTGTCGCTGGAGTCCGCGATTGAGGCGCACATCCGCGCCACGGACGACCGGGAGCGCGGCGCGGCCGACGCGGTGATGGAAGAGATTCTCACCGACATCCGCTTCGCCTCGGAGGCGTACACGCGCAACCTGCCCTCGGGCGACAAGGCGATGTGGGAGCGCTTCAACGCCGCGTGCCAGGGGCTGGCGGACCAGGTGCGCGCGGCGGCGGTGTTCTCGCAGCGGCGCGAGGCGGACCGGGCGCGTCGGCACCTGGCCGAGCGCATCCGGCCGGTGGCCGCGCAGCTGGACGCCTTGGGCGAGTCGCTGTCGGAGGAGAACGCGAACGAGGCGCGCCGGCTGGTGGGGCGGCTGGCCGACCTGCGCGTGCGCAACACGGCGCTGGGCGCGGGCACCACGCTCCTGGCCATGCTGCTGTCGGTGCTGGTGGGGTGGCACATCACGCGGCTGCTCAAGCGTCAGGACGCGACGATTCAGGGGCAGCTGGAGGAGCTGGGGCGGCACAACCAGGAGCTGGATGCCTTCACGCGCCGCGTGGCGCACGACCTCATCAGCCCGCTGGCGCCGCTCAAGGGCTACCTGACGCTCATCCGTCGCACGGGCGCGGTGAAGGACGCGGGCGCGCTGGAGATGCTGGCGCAGTGCGAGTCCAGCGCGGTGCGCATGGGGGAGCTGATTGAGGCGCTCTTGCGCTTCTGCCGCGCGGGCACGCGGGGCGAGCGCACGGTGGGCGAGCTGGACACGGCGGTGACGACGGTGCTGCTGGAGGTGTCGCAGGTGGCGGCGCTGCAGAACGTGGCGTTGGACCGGGCGCTGGAGGCGGGCGTGGCGGTGGACTGCCCGGGGCAGCTGTTGCAGGTCACCGCGCGCAACCTGCTGACGAACGCGGTGAAGTACTCGGCGGGGCGGCCCGACGCGAAGGTGACGGTGAGCGTGGCGACGGACGGGGCGGACGCGGTGCTCGAGGTGTCGGACAACGGCATCGGCATGGGGCCCGCGGTGTTGACGTCGTTGTTCCAGCCGTTCTTCCGCGCGCCAGAGGCGCGCTCGCTGCCGGGGCATGGGTTGGGGTTGGTCACCACGAAGCGGGTGGTGGAGGCGCACGGGGGGACGCTGGCGGTGCGCTCGGAGGAGGGGAAGGGGACGCGCGTGGTGGTGCGCTTCCCGAAGGTCGCGCGGCAGACGGTGGGAAGCGCCGTCCAGTCCGCGGAGTCGTCCACGGCTTCCGCAATCCGCAAGGTGGCTTCGTGAGCTCAGCGCGCATCCTCGTCGTGGACGATGACCCTCAGGCGAGGGATTTGCTCCAGCGGTTGCTGGGGCCGCTCGGCTCGGTGGCGCAGGCGGCGCACCCCAAGGCCGCGCAGGAGAAGCTGGCGGAGGGCGCGTTCGACCTGGTGCTCACGGACATGGCCATGCCCGAGCCGGGGGATGGGCTGAAGGTGCTGCAGGAGGTGAAGGCGCACCTGCCGGACACGCCGGTCATCGTGGTGACGGCGTTCGGCAACATCGAGGGCGCGCTGGACAGCATCCAGCTGGGCGCGTTCGACTACCTGGCCAAGCCCTTCGACGTGGATGCGATTTTGCGCATCGCGCGCCGGGCGCTCGAGCAGAAGCGCTTGGTGGAGGAGAACCGCTCCTTGCGCCAGCAGGTGGACCGCACGGCGCTGGTGGGACGCAGCCCCGCGCTCCTGGAGGTCTACAAGCAGGTGGCCCGCGCGGCCGCGAGCAACGTGCCTGTACTGATTACGGGCGAGACGGGGACGGGCAAGGAGATGGTGGCGCGGGCGCTGCACAAGCGCTCGCCGCGCTCGACGGGGCCGTTCATCCCGGTGGACTGCGGCGCCATCACCGAGTCGCTGATGGAGAGCGAGCTGTTCGGCCATGCGAAGGGCAGCTTCACGGGCGCCTCGGGCGCGCGTCGGGGTGTCTTCGAGGAGGCGAACGGCGGGACGCTCTTCCTGGATGAGATTGGCGACGTGGGGATGAAGGTGCAGTCGCAGCTCCTGCGCGTGCTGCAGGAGGGCGAGATCCGCCGGGTGGGCGAGAGCGTGCCGGTGAAGGTGGACGCGCGCGTGGTGGCGGCGACGAACAAGGACTTGAAGGAGCGGGTGGCGGAGGGCGTGTTCCGCGAGGACCTGCTGTACCGGCTGGACGTGGTGCACCTGCACCTGCCGCCCCTGCGTGAGCGGCGAGAGGACATCCCGGCGCTGGTGCAGCACTTCGCGTCGCGGCATGCGCGGGGTGGGGTGAGCCCGGTGGTGACGTCGGAGGCGATGGGGCGGCTGACGGCATACGACTGGCCGGGCAACGTGCGGCAGCTGGAGAACGTGGTGGCGCGGGCGCTGGCGCTCAACGTGACGGGCGTGCTGGGTCCACAGGACTTCCCGGAGCCGATTGGAGATGCGCCCAAGCGGCTGACGGGGCTCGCGGGGGACATGCCGAGCCTCGCGGAGCTGTCGCGGCGGTACGCGGCGCACGTGCTCCAGTCGGTGGGGGGCAACAAGAGCGAGGCGGCGCGCCTGCTCGATGTGGACCGCAAGACGCTCTACAAGCTGCTGGATGGCGCGGGCACGGAGACGCCGGAGGCATAGGCGCTTCGGGTTGGCGCGGCTCGGCCGCTTTCTCGTCGAGACCGTTGTGCGTGAAGGACCGTGTGCATCGCGCCTGTCGAGGCGCTCGCGAGAGCGTCGAGGTGCGGTGCGCGGGGCCGTATGCGGTGGCGCGTAGGTCGGCGCCGTCATGCGGTAGTGCCGGGGTGGGGGGGCGCGGGGCGCTCTCATGCCGTCGCGAAGGCGCGGCGCCCGAGCGCGTGCCGGGCTGTGAGGCGCTCCGAGCGCTCGTTCGTCATCGGGTGTTCCGCTGCGCCTGCGAAGGGCCGCTCCGGGTGCATGCGAGCTGTCCGGTGATGGAGCGTGTCGCTGCGATGCGCCTTGTCTGGAATGGCGGAGCCCTCGCAGACTCCGGGCCGTGAACGCGCGCTCCCTGTCGACGCTGGCCCTTCTCATCACCTCCACGCAGACCGCCTGTGTCTCGCCGCAGAAGGGGCGCGAGGAACTGCCCGTGGAGGAGCCGGGGGCTCCGGCGCGATTGTGGCGGCGCAGCGCGAGCGAGCGCGACTTCGAGCGCTTCACCCGCGAGGGCACGGCGGTGACGGCGGATGGTGCGCTCGTGCTGGAGGCCTCGGCGCGGACCGCCAACGTGCCCGTGCCCGCGGGCCGGTTGGAGGATGGGAGCACGCGCTACCACGAGGCGACCTACCGACTGGGGAGCGCCGTCTCCGAGGTGCAGCTCGTGCCAGGGGGCTTCAACAGCGTCATCCCGTCCTTCGATGCGCTGACGCCGCCGGGCACGTGGGTGAAGGTGACGCTGGCCGCGCGCATCGAGGGCGTCTGGACGAAGGACTACCACCTGGGGGTGTGGGCCTTCGACAAGGAGCCCGTGGCCCGGCACAGCGTGGAGGGACAGGGCGACGCGGACGGTCAGGTGTTCACGGACACGCTCAACCTCAAGCGTCGCGCGGACGCGCTGCGGATGACGGTGTGGCTGTTCTCGTCCAACCCGGAGGCCACGCCGCGTGTGCGCGCGTTGTCGGCGGCGGTGAGCGACAAGCAGGGTGTCGCATGGGATGGCGGTGGAGACCGGAGCGTCTGGGGGACGGTGCTGGAGGTGCCCGGCCACTCGCAGATGCTGTACCCGGACGGTGGGCCTGTGTGGTGCTCGCCGACGTCCACCACGATGCTGCTCGCGTATTGGGGGCGGAGGCTGGGGCGGCCGGAGCTGGTGACCACGGTGCCTTCGTCGGCGGACCGGACGTATGACTGGGTCTACAAGGGCACGGGGAACTGGGTCTTCAACACGGCCTATGCCTCGGCGATGGGCGACGGCGCGCTGCATGGCGCGGTGCTGCGGCTGGATGGCTTCGCGCAGGTGGAGCGGCTCATCGCCGCGGGCATCCCGGTCAGCATCAGCATCGCCTACGAGGAGGGAGAGCTCACCGGCTCACCCGTGCGCAGCTCCGATGGCCACCTCATCGTGCTCAAGGGCTTCACCCCCGAGGGGGATGTCGTGTGCAACGACCCCGCCTTCAAGACGGATGAGACGGTGTCGGTGACGTACAAGCGCGAGGAGCTGTGGCGCGCGTGGCAGCACTCTCGGGGCGCGACGTATGTGCTGTGGCCCTCGGGCACCGCGCTTCCTGTCGAGCTGATTGGGGTGCTGCGCTGACCGGGGCGTGTGGGCTGTTTCACCGTGAGACAATGTCTCGGGGCTCCTGGTGCATACGGGATTCCACTCGTGCGGGTGGGGTTGCGGGAGGCTCCATTCCGTTACATGTGACATCCACCGTCGTGGCGGCACGGATTACGCACCCGAGCGGAGTCGTGCGCAGGGGGCCCCACCTCGGACGACGTTGAGCAAGCGGGCGAGCCCTCGTACCGTGTCGTCCACATGCGACGTTGGCTTCAGCTCGCCCTTCTCCTGCCTGGAATCGCCTGCACGCCTTCGTCCAAGACGACGGAGGAGCCCGGTCCGGCGGGCACCGTCACACCTCCTGGCCCGATAGCAGCGACCGCCGCGCGTGATGAAGCGGGGACGCCTTCCGCCGCGAACGGGCTCGGAGCTGTTCCAGGTGGCGCGAACAGCGGCGGAGCAGGGCCGGCGGCCACCGAGATGGGACACTCGAACGGACTCGAAGGCGGCGGACCGACGCAGCCTGGAGCGGCACCGCTCGCGAATCCTCCCTCGGCGCAGGGACTGGCGAACAGTGCGGCCACGCCGCCAGGTCATGTGAGCGGTGCACCGGTGGAACTCGGAGCAGCACCTCTCGCGAATCCCTCCGCACTCGGCGACACGGCTCGGGCCGATACGACAGTCCCTTCCGCGCAACCCTCCTCGGTGGTTCCCCCGGTCGACGGAGGCACACCCGTCACCGCCGCGACACCGGGCGAGCTGCTCGCGGCCTGGAACCGCACGGCGCCGGTGCTCGACACGGATGGCGGTCCCTCGCGTCCCGTCGTCGCCACGCAGCCCCCGCACTCCGGCGCCCCCTCCGCCGGCCACGAGCCCTCGCTCTCCATCGACCCCGAGCTCAGCGCTACCCCGAAGCCCGAGCGTCAGGAACTCCCCCTCGAAGAAGACACGGACGCGCCGCCACCCGCCGAGCAGCTCGTCGTCATCCCCGACCGGAAGAACCCCAGCGAAGAGCTCGTGCTCGGTCCCGACGGTGAGCCCCTCGAGGACACCAGCCTCGTGCTCGACGACCCCTCCCTCGGGCTCGACGGCGAGGACTCCGAACCCACCGCCTCCACCAGCCCCGACGCGGGCTCCGAGCCCGTCGCAATTCCCTACCAGCCCGACGCCGGCTCGCTGCGCGTCCTCCGCTCCATCGCCGTGCGCTCCGAGCCGCGTCAGAGCTCCCCACCCCTGGGCACCGTGGCCCAGGACATGCGCGTCCTGTGGAAGAGCGAGACGGCCATGCGCAGCTCCGAGTGCGAGGCCTGGGTCGAAATCCAGCCGCGCGGCTGGGTCTGCGAGCGCTACCTGGAGCAGAACTTCCGCGAGCCCCGCGTGCGCGACCTCCCCCGCCTCCGCGAGGGCGAGCTCACCCCCGGCACCTACGCACGCGTCGTCGGCAAGCGCGTGCGCGCCTACCCCAGCCTCGCCCTGGCCCGCGCGCGCAGGAAGGGCGTGCTCCTCAAGGGCTCGGTGACGGTGCAGCTGCGCGGACAGGTGCGCGTGGGACGCCGCACCTTCTGGCGCACCACGGATGGCCAGTACCTGGAAGCCCGGGTGCTGCGCGAGTACCGGCCCTCGGCCTTCGTCGGCGTGGACGCGGAGCAGATGTCCGAGCTCTCCTCGCCCTTCGCCTGGGCCCAGTCACGCCTCAAGCCCACCGCTCCCGTCGTCGTCCGCGTCGCCCCCGACGAGAAGGCCGCGCGCGAGACGGTGCTCCCTCCGAGGACGCTCGTCGCCGTGCGCGAGCTGTCCCCCGATGGCCGCTGGGTGCTCATCTCCGAGGACCACTGGGTGTCACGGGACGATTTGCACGTGGCCTGGTTCACCCACGCGCCCCCCGGCGTCGAGCCCGGCGAGCGCTGGCTGGACGTGGACCTGGAGGCGCAGGTGCTCGTGGCCTACGAGGGCGAGCGCCCCGTGTACGCCACGCTCGTCTCCTCCGGGAAGCCCGGCACGGACACGCCCGAGGGCCTCTACCGCGTCTGGATAAAGTTCGCCGAGGCCGACATGACCGGCTCCGGCACCGCGGGCAATGACACCTACCGCGTGGCCACCGTGCCGTGGACCATGTTCTTCGAGCGCGACTACGCCCTGCACACCGCCTACTGGCACGACCGCTTCGGCGAGCCCACGAGCCACGGCTGCGTCAACCTCTCGCCGCGCGACGCCCGGCTCCTCTACACCTGGGCCGCGCCCGAGGTCCCCACCGGCTGGTCCATGGTGCACGCCACGCCGGAGTCTCCCGGCTCGTGGGTGCGCATCCGGGGACAGGCGAGCCTGCCCCCGAAGCCCCAGAAGGAGCGCAGGGCGCGCGTCGTCGCCAGCACGCGCGGCCTGCGCTGACTTCAGCCCACCACCGACACGGTGACGCGTCGGCGGTGGGGCGACGTGCGGTGCTCCCAGACGTAGACGCCCTGCCACGTCCCCAGGTCCGGCGCGCCGTTCTTCACGGGGATGCTCAGCGAGTTCTGCGTGAGCACCGTGCGCACGTGCGCCGGCATGTCATCGGGCCCCTCCGCGTCGTGGACGAACAGCGGGTCCCCGTCCTTCACCAGCCGCGCGAAGAAGGCCTCCAAATCCCGGCGCACATCCGGGTCCGCGTTCTCGCTCAACACCAGGGACGCGCTGGTGTGATGGAGGAACACGGTGCACAGCCCCTGCTCCAGGCCGCTGTGCTCCACCACTGTGCGCACGTCCGCGGTGATGTCCGTGAAGCCCCGTCCCCGCGTGGACACCGTGAGCTGCTTCGCGTGGTACATGCCCTCGTCAGCCTCCCAGGCGGGCCTTCAGGAACGCGGCCAGGCGCGTCAGCTCGCCCTCGTCAATCGTGTGCGGCCCGTCGAAGGGGAAGAAGTCCACGGACAGGCCCGCCTTCACCAACGTGTCGCGCAGGCGCTCGGCCGCCGCGAGGGGCAGCACGTCGTCATGGCGACCGTGGGCCTGGAACACCGGCAGCCCCTGACGGGCCTTGGCCTTCTGCGTCCACTCCGCCTCCGCCAGCAGCGTGCCCGACAGGATGCACAACCCCGCGGGGCACTCCTCCAGCCGCAGCGCCACGTCCGTCGTCACCATGCCGCCCTGGCTGAAGCCGCCCAGGACGATGCGGTTGTAGGGCAGCTTCGTCGCCGTCGACACCGCGTCCACCACGGACGTGACGGCGCGGCGCGCGGCGGGCAGGCCCTCCGGGACGCTCTTCCCATACGTGTCCCAGTCCCGCTGCTGCCCGCGCATGATGGACTCGGGCAGATGGAACCAGGCACGTCCGGACGCCATGCCCCACTGCGCCAGCGACAGCGGCGCCCCAGGGAACACGAAGCGCACGCGCCCGGCCAGCGAGGCCTCCAGCCCGACAAGCTCCGGCGCCAGCATCACCAGGTCCGTGGCCGGCGCGCCGAAGCCGTGGCAGAGCACCACCACCAGCTCCGGCGTGGCGCCCTCGGACAGCCCGTCCACCACCTGGCAGTCCAGCTCGCCCAGGCGTGTCGCCACGCGGCGCAGCTTGGGCGGGCTCATCACTTCGCCCCGGCCGTGGCCGGCGCGTCCGCCAGGGTGATCTTCTGGATGACCACCGGCTCCACCGGCCGGTCACCGGGGCCCGTCTTCACCTTGGAAATCTTCTCCACCACGTCGTAGCCCTTCGTCACCTCGCCGAAGATGGTGTGGCGGTTGTTGAGGAAGTCCGTCACCGCCGTGGTGATGAAGAACTGGCTGCCGTTGGTGCCCGGGCCCGCGTTGGCCATGGCGAGCAGGCCCGTCTTGTTGAACGTGCGGCCGCTCTGGAACTCGTCGGCGAAGCGGTAGCCCGGGTCACCGCGGCCGGTGCCCGTGGGGTCGCCACCCTGAATCATGAAGTTCGGAATCACGCGGTGGAAGATGACGCCGTTGTACAGCGGCCGGCCCGTCACCTGCTCGCCCGTGTTCGGGTCCTTCCACGGCTTCTCGCCCGTGGCCAGGCCCACGAAGTTGGCCACCGTCAGCGGCGCGTCCTTGGAGAACAGGCGCAGCTCGATGGTGCCCTGGTTCGTCTCCATCGTGGCCAGCAGGTCCTGACCGGCCTGGACCTTCTTGGTCCACTCTCCGGTGGCCTCGGGGGCGGCGGGGGGCGGCGTGGCCGCGACGGGCTTGTCCGCGGGCTTCGTCGCGGCGGGCGGGGTGGGCGTGGCCGCGGTGGGCTCCTTCTTGTCGGAGGAGTCCTTGCAAGCGGCGAGGGAGAGGCTCAGCACGAGCGCAGTCAGGATTCGGAAGGTCATGGGCGGCGCAGATTACCCCCACCCGCGCCGGATTCCAGGACGTCTCGTCGCCCCCCGCCCCGGACGTCCACCGCAGGGCACAATCCCCCTCAGCGGGGCTCGAGCGCCAGCGCCACCATCACCTCGGTGAGGTCCCCCGGGTGGTAGCGGCTGAAGCCCGGGAAGGCGCGCAGCGCGGCCTCCGCGTGGTCCATGTCCGACAGCCGCACCAGGCCCGCCCCCGGCACCTCCGCGTCCAGCGCCGTCACCATGCCGTCGGACGCGTACTGGTAGCGCTCGTCCAGGTAGCGCTGCAGCGCGTAGAGCGACGACAGCCTCGACAGGCGCGAGGTGGCGAGCGCCACCGTGGGGATGTCCAGGGGGTAGGGGTGCCGGCGGATGAACTCCATGCGCTTCGTGTAGGACAGCTCCTCCACCGAGCGCGACACCCCGTGGAACAGCAGCGGGAAGGCGAAGTCGATGAGCCTGCGCATCTCCGGCGTGGTGGACAGGTCGTGCGCGATGGGCGAGCCGCCGTACGGCGCCTGCAGCGTCACCACCGCGCGCACCACGCGGCGCAGCTCCGGGTGCAGCGCGAGCACCGCCGTGCACTCCACGCCGCCCTTGCTGTGGCCCACCAGCACCACCGAGCGCCCGAAGTGCGCCGCGTCCAGCAGCGCCTCGCGCAGCACCGCGACGTTGTCGAGCAGCAGCCCCTCGGTGTCCACCGGCGCCTCGCGCACGTCCAGGCCCCGGCGCTCCAGCCGCTGCACGTTGTCCAACAGGTACCCAGGCAGCTCGTCGCCCAGCATCCCCCGCACCAGCACGTACTGGTGACGCCACGCCTCCACCGGCAACACCGGCTCGCCGTCCCGCACCCGCGCGAGCAGCGCGTGGAAGCGCGGCGTCAGGTCCACCGACGGAGGCGCGCCCGCCGGCAGGTTCAGGAGCCAGCCAGCCATGCCGCCACAGCCCGGTCCCCACCAGCGCGGCGCGGCGGGAAGTCCTCTCAGACCTCGCGTCAGCCGGGCGATGGCCCCGGGCTCCCGCTCCGGAGAGGGCGTGGGGATGGGGGACACGGGCACTTCGGGGGGCGACGGCTGCGTCATTTCACTTGCGGAGCGTAGCGGCAAGCGCGGGCCGGACGCCAACGAGGGGGCGCCCCGGGGGCACGAGCGGCTTTCGTGCGTCGGGGCTCGTGCTAAAGAGGTGGGCAGAGGCGGGAGGACTTCGAAGCTGACGACCGGACAGGAATGGCTCGTTGACGCGAGCGGCTGCTCGCCTGGGTTGCTCAAGGACGCGGCCGCGTTGGCGGCGCTCTTCGAGGAGCTCATCGTCCTGCTGGACCTGAAGGTCGTGGGTCAGCCGCAGTGGCACGTGTTCCCGGAGCCCGGGGGCATCACCGGCCTGACGTTGCTGGCCGAAAGCCACCTGGCCATCCACACCTTCCCCGAGCATGGCTTCGCCGCGCTCAATGTCTACTGCTGCCGCCCGCGCTCCCGGCCCGACTTCGAGTCGCTGCTGGCCAGGCGCCTGGGCGCGGCCTCATGCGAGGTGCGTGAGCTGAAGCGGGGGGTGATGGCGTGAGTCAGGGGAGGTGTCCGTCGTGCGGCGCGGACGTGGAGTTCACCGCCGGCTCGGCGCAGGTCGTGGTGTGCGGCCACTGCCAGACGGTGGTGGCCCGCAAGGGCGATGACTTCGAGTCGCACGGGAAGATTGGCCGCATCGTCCCCACCGACTCCCCGCTCCAGCTGGGTGCGGAGGGGCGCTACGCGCGCTCGGGCTTCCGGGTGGTGGGCCACCTGCAGAAGGACCATGGCGCGGGCCCGTGGGACGAGTGGTACGTGGAGTTCGACGACGGCCGCGCCGCGTGGATGAGCGAGTCCGAGGGCGCCTTCCACCTGCTGCTCGACGGCGGCGTGGAGGAGGGCCTCCAGCTGGAGGACATGCACCCCGGCCAGCGACTGAAGCTGCGCAACCGCGTCTGGGTGGTGGAGGAGCGTGGCCACGGCACCGTGGTGGCCGCCGAGGGACAGCTCCCCAGCGACGTGGACCCCACGCAGGACTCCTATTACGTCGACGCCACCGGCTCCAACGGCGCCTTCCTCACCCTGGACTTCGGCACCCGCCACCGCGACCCGGAGGTCTTCATCGGGGAGCGGCTCAAGCTGGAGCAGCTGGGCATCCCCGCCGACCAGCTGCGCCCGCGCGCGAAGCGCAAGGTGGACCTGCAGCAGGCGCGCTGCACCGAGTGCAACGGCCCGCTGGAGCTGCGCGCGCCGGACCAGTCGCTGCGCGTGGCGTGCCCGTTCTGCGGCGCGCTGCTGGATGTGCGGAAGGGCAAGCTGTCCTTCCTGCGGCTGCTCGAGAAGCCCGACCATCCGCCCCTCATCCCGCTGGGCGCGAAGGGGACGCTGAAGAACACGGAGTGGATGTGCATCGGCTTCCTCGTGCGCTCGTGCACGGTGGAGGGCGTGCGCTACCCGTGGGAGGAGTACCTGCTGTACCACCGGGCGAAGGGCTTCGTCTGGCTGATGAACTCCAACGGCCACTGGGTGTTCCTGGAGCCGGTGGCCGCCGGTGACGTGTCGCTGGCCCCGCTGACGTCCGCCTTCTTCGACAAGCGGCGCTACAAGGCCTTCCAGAACGTGCACGCGGTGACGGAGACGGTGCAGGGCGAGTTCTACTGGAAGGTGCAGGCCGGCGAGTCCGCCGAGGCCACTGAGTACGTGAATCCGCCGTACTCCCTCAACGTGGACGCCACCGAGGACGAGGTGACGTACACGCATGGCGAGTACCTGGCGCCGGAGGTCATCCAGAAGGCCTTCAACCTGGAGCGGCTGCCGCCCGCCGAGGGCATCCAGCCCAGCCAGCCCAACCCCTTCTCCGAGCGGATGAAGTCCACCTTCCTGTGGTCCTTCATCTGGTTCCTGGGGCTGTTGGTGCTGTCGGGCTTCTTCTCCATCAGCGCGCTGAACCGGGTGGTGCTGGAGGAGGGCGTCAAGCTGCCCCCGGAGGCGATGTCCAACACACCCTCCGCCACGCGCTTCAGCGCGCCGTTCGAGCTGACCAAGCGCGGCAACGTGAAGGTGGAGCTGTCCTCGGGGCTGGGCAACAACTGGATTGGCGTGCAGGGCGACCTGGTGAACCAGGACACCGGGGACGTGACGAGCTTCTACCAGGAGCTCAGCTACTACTATGGCCAGGACAGCGACGGCTCCTGGTCCGAGGGCAGCCCGAGCGAGACCCTGTACCTGTCCGCGCTCCCCGCGGGGAAGTACGTGCTGCGCACCACGGCGTCCTTCGATGCGTCACCCCACCCGGTCGACCGCGGCTACCACGTGAAGCTGGTGCACGACGTGCCCAACGGGAGCTGGTTCTGCGTGGCGCTGGTGCTGCTGCTGCTGGGGCCGGTGTTCGCGTTCTTCCGCTCGCACAACTTCGAGACGCGCAGGTGGGCGGACAGCAACCTGGGCAATCATTAGGCTCGCGATGGCACGACACGGAGGCGGGGCATGAAGTGGTTCGGAGGCGTGGTGCTCGCGGCGTACGCGACCATGATGTTGACCGCGTGGTCGCCGTTCACGCGTGAAGAGAAGGACCGGGTGCCGGGCACCGTGAAGCGCGGCCCGGGCGGCATCCTGCTGTGGACTGGTGGTTTTCAGGGAGGGAAGTGATGCTGTTACTCGGCGTCGTCGTGAGCTGGCAGGGTGTGCTGGCGAGCGTCATCTATTCGCTCATCGGCCTGGCGGTGTTCGTGGCGGGCTTCTACGTCATCCGCCTCATCATGCCGTTCGACGTGCACAAGGAGCTGGAGGTCGACCAGAACACGGCGGTCGGCATCGTCATCGGCTCGTTCATCCTCGGCCTGTCCATCATCGTGGCCGCGGCCATCGGTGGTTGACGGGGCGCTTGCCGTCGGGTGGACCGACGCGGCCGTGAAGTGACGACGTGAACAAGACGCTGCTGTACATCACCGTCATCGTCATCGCGACGTGCGGGCTCGTCTACGAGCTCGTCGTCGGGGCGCTGGCCAGCTACCTGCTGGGCGACTCCATCACCCAGTTCTCCACCGTCATCGGTGGCTACCTCTTCGCGATGGGCATCGGCAGCTACCTGTCGCGCTACATCGACAAGGGGGTGGCCCAGCGCTTCGTGGAGGTGGAGCTGGCGGTGGCGCTCCTGGGCGGCATCTGCGCGCCGGTGCTGTTCCTCACCTTCACGCTGACGGACATGTTCCAGGTGGCGCTGTACGGCAGCGTCATCGTCATCGGCGCGCTGGTGGGGCTGGAGATTCCGCTCCTCTTGCGCATCCTCAAGGACCAGCTGAAGTTCAAGGACCTGGTCAGCCAGGTGCTGTCGCTCGACTACCTGGGCGCGCTGGCGGCGAGCGTCGCGTTCCCGTTGCTCCTGGTGCCCAAGCTGGGGCTGGTGCGCACGTCACTGTTGTTCGGCATCCTGAACGCGGCGGTGGGCCTGTGGAGCACGTGGCTCCTGGCGCCGCTGCTGGGCAACCCGCTGCGCCTGCGCATCAAGGCGGTGGTGCTGACGGTGTTCCTGGTGGTGGGCTTCGCGCTGGGGGACAGGCTGACGACGTTCTACGAGGACCAGCTCTACGCGGACGACGTGGTGCACGCGTCCAGCTCACCGTACCAGCGCATCATCCTGACGCGCGGCAAGCGGGGCTTCTCGCTGTTCCTCAACGGCAACCTCCAGTTCGCGAGCCTGGACGAGTACCGCTACCACGAGTCGCTGGTGCACCCGGCCATGGTGCGCGCGGGCAAGGTGGAGCACGTGCTCATCCTGGGCGGCGGCGACGGGCTGGCCGCGCGCGAGGTGCTGCGCTACCCGGAGGTGCGCTCCGTGACGCTGGTGGACCTGGACCCGGCCATCACGGGCCTGGCCATGCGCTTCGACGAGCTGGTGAAGCTCAACCACCACTCGCTGACGGATGCGCGCATGCGCGTCATCAACACGGACGCGATGCAGTTCCTGATGGAGGGGACGCAGCAGTACGACGTGGTCATCGTCGACTTCCCGGACCCGAACAACTTCGCGCTGGGCAAGCTGTACACCACGGGCTTCTACAAGCTGCTCAAGAAGCGGGTGGCGCCCGACGGCGTGGCGGTGGTGCAGAGCACCAGCCCCCTGTTCGCGCGGCGCTCCTTCTGGTGCGTGGAGAACACGCTCAGGGCCGCGGGTTATTGGACGGAGCCCTACCACGCGCTGGTGCCGTCCTTCGGTGAGTGGGGCTACGTGCTGGTGGCGCACGAGGCGCCCGGGCACCACCGCGCGCTGCCCGAGGGCCTGCGCTTCCTGGACCTGCCCACGCTGGAGTCGCTGACGCGCTTCCCTCCGGACATGGGCCCGCTGCCCACGGAGGTGAACCGGCTCAACAACCAGGTGCTGGTGCATTACTACGAGGAGGAGTGGCGGCGGTGGAACTGACGCGGCGGGAGCTCATCGCCGCGTTCCTCGGCTCGGCGGTGGCCAGCGCGTGCAAGCGCGACGCTCCCCGCGCGCCCATCCCCGGCGCCGTGGTGGACCGGGCGGTGGAGGTGGGCCACAAGCTGCGCGGCGGCCCGCTTCCTGTCGCCCAGACGGTGGAGCCGGTGGACGTGCTGGTGGTGGGCGGCGGCATCGCCGGCCTGTCCGCCGCGTGGCGGCTGATGGGCGCGGGCGTGAAGGACGTGCGCGTGGTGGAGCTGGAGGCGGACGTCGGCGGTACGTCCCGCTCCGGGCGCAACGCGGTGACGTCCTTCCCCTGGGGCGCGCACTACCTGCCGGCGCCCACGGAGGACCGGGGCCCGGTGGTGCGGCTCTTGCGCGAGATGGGCGCGGTGTCGGGCGTGGACGCGCAGGGCCTGCCGACGTTCGAGGAGACGCTGCTCATCCAGGAGCCGGACGAGCGCCACTTCTACCGGGGCCACTGGTACGAGGGGCTCTACCTGCGCGTGGGCGCCACGGCCGCAGACTTGGCCGAGCTGGAGCGCTTCGATGCGCGGATGAACGCCTTCGCCGCCGCGCGCGACGCGAAGGGGCGCAAGGCCTTCGCGGTGCCCACCTCTCGCTCCAGCGACGACGCGGAGTGGACGGCGCTGGACGCCTTGAGCATGGCCCAATGGCTGGAGCGCGAGGGCTTCCACTCCACGCGGCTGAAGTGGCTGGTGGACTACGCGTGCCGCGACGACTACGGCGCCACGTCCGAGCACGTCTCCGCGTGGGCGGGCATCTGGTACTTCGCCGCGCGCCAGGACGGGCAGGGCGAGCGCAGCGAAGGCTTCCTGAGCTGGCCCGAGGGCAACGGACGGCTGGTCCAACAGCTGTCGAGCTCGCTGCCGCCGCGCGCGGTGGAGCGCGACGTGCTGGTGCACACCGTGACGCCTTCGGTGAAGGGGTGCCGCGTGGACGCGCTGGATGCGCGCACGGGCCAGCCGCGCTCCTTCCAGGCGCGTCAGGTGGTGCTGACGTGTCCCCGCTTCATCGCCGCGCACGTGGTGGCGCCGTGGCGCGCGCAGCGGCCCGCGTGGCTGTCCGCGTTCACCTACGCGCCGTGGGTGGTGGCGAACCTGACGTTGTCCTCGCCGCCTGTGTCCCGGGGCTTCCCGCTCGCGTGGGACAACGTGTTCCAGGAGAGCAAGAGCCTGGGCTACGTGGTGGCCACGCACCAGCGGCTGCGCCAGGACGAGAACGGCCCCACGGTGCTCACGTGGTACCTGCCGATGGCGGGCGGGGACGTGAAGGCGGAGCGGGAGAAGGCGCTCTCCGCCAGCTACGCGGACTGGGAGGCGCTCGTCATGGCGGACCTGCGCCCCGCGCACCCGGGAATCTCCGCGCAGGCGCAGCGGCTGGAGGTCCAGCGCTGGGGCCACGCCATGGTGCGGCCGACGCCCGGCTTCATCTGGGGGCCGGAGCGCCAGGCCGCGCAGGAGAGCCTGGGGCCCAGCCTGCACTTCGCGCACACGGACCTGGGGGGACTGGCCCTCTTCGAGGAGGCGAACTGGTTCGGGGTGAAGGCCGCGGAGCGCGTGCTGGCGGGACTGGGCGTGGCCTCCGAGAGCTGGCTGTAGCGCGAGTGACGTCCAGGGGCTGTCGAGCCGGGCCCTGCTCGCCCGGCTCCACCCTGGGGACAGCGGTGGCTGTCCGATGCTGTGTCCATTCCTGAGCTTCGGGGCCGGTGCGGTGTCCTCCCGTGACGGGGGCTCGCGGACGCGGCTCGCGGTGTCACGTCTTCTCGGAGGCAAGGGACATGTCGCTCAAGGAATACACGCCGGGCAGTGCCTTTCCCGGCACCATCGGTCGCACGTGGGAGCAGTCCTCACCGGCCTGGCCCCGGCCGCTGCGCGCGAAGGACGGCGCGCCGAACGTCCTCTTCATCGTCCTGGACGACACGGGCTTCGGGCACCTGGGCTGTTATGGCTCGCCCATCCACACGCCGAACCTGGACCGGCTGGCGAAGGGCGGACTGCTCTACAACAGCATGCACACCACCGCGCTGTGCTCCCCCACGCGCTCGTGCATCCTCACCGGTCGCAACCACCACTCCAACGGCATGGCCACCATCACCGAGGTCTCCCTCGGGTATCCCGGCTACAACGGCACCATCCCCTTCGAGAACGGGTTCCTCTCGGAGATGCTGCAGGAGCAGGGGTACAACACGTATGCCCTGGGCAAGTGGCACCTGACGCCCGCGGAGCAGACGAGCGCGGCGGGGCCCTACAACCGCTGGCCGCTGGGGCGCGGCTTCGAGCGCTTCTACGGCTTCCTCGGCGGCGACACGCACCAGTATTTCCCGGACCTGGTCCACGACAACCACCCGGTGCTCCCGCCGAAGACGCCCGAGGAGGGCTACCACCTCACCGAGGACCTGGTGGACCGCGCCGTGGACTTCATCGCGGACTCCAAGCAGGTGGCGCCGGACAAGCCCTTCTTCATGTACTTCTGCACGGGCGCGATGCACGCCCCGCATCACGTGCCCAGGGAGTGGGCGGACAAGTACACGGGCCAGTTCGACGACGGCTGGGACGCGTACCGGAAGAAGGTCTACCAGCGCCAGCTGAAGCTGGGCGTGATTCCTCCGGGCACGAAGCTGTCCCGGCACGACCCGGACGTGGCGGAGTGGGAGACGCTGTCCGCCGACGAGCGGCGGCTCTACGCGCGGATGATGGAGGTGTTCGCCGGCTTCCTGGAGCACACGGACCATCACATCGGTCGGCTGCTGAAGTTCCTGGAGGAGACCGGTGAGCTGGACAACACGCTCATCATGGTCATCTCCGACAACGGCGCGAGCGCGGAGGGCGGGCCGCACGGCTCCGTCAACGAGCTGAAGTTCTTCAACAACACGCCCGAGTCGCTGGAGCAGAACCTGGAGGCCATCGACGAGCTGGGCGGGCCCAGGTACTTCAACCACTACTCCTGGGGCTGGGCGTGGGCGGGGGATACGCCGTTCCGCCGGTGGAAGCGGGAGGTGTACCGCGGCGGCACCACGGACCCGTTCCTGGTCCACTGGCCCAAGGGCATCCGCGCGCGCGGCGAAATCCGCTCGCAGTACTGCCACGCCATCGACATGGTGCCCACGGTGCTCGACTGCCTGGGGCTGACGCCGCCGGCCGCGCTGCGCGGGGTCACCCAGTCCCCCATCGAGGGCGTCAGCTTCCGCCACACCTTCGACGACGCTCGGGCGGAGAGCCGGCACCGCACGCAGTACTTCGAGATGTTCAGCAACCGCGCCATCTACCACGACGGTTGGCGTGCGGTGTGCCCCTTCCCGGGCCCTTCGTTCACCGAGGCGGGCGAGGGCTTCGGTGAGTCGAAGCTCACCGAGGAGCGGCTGCGCCAGCTCGACGCGGAGGGGTGGGAGCTGTACCACGTGGCGGAGGATTGCTCGGAGACGAAGAACCTCGCGTCCGAGGAGCGGGGCAAGCTCATCGAGATGATTGCCCTCTGGTACGTGGAGGCGGGGCGCTACCAGGTCATGCCGCTCGCGTCGCCCGACCGGGCCGTCTTCTCCGAGGAGCGGCCGCAAATCACCCGGGACCGCAAGCGCTACGTGTACCGCCCGCACACGTCACCGGCGCCGGAGAACGTGGCGGTGCACGTGCTCAACCGGCCACACTCCATCACCGCCAGGGTGGACGTGGAGGGCGACGCGGAGGGCGTGCTGCTCAGCCACGGCGGGCTCACCGGCGGCTACACCTTCTTCATCCAGGACCGGCGGCTGCACTACGTCTACAACTTCGTGGGCGAGCGCGAGTTCCACATCGAGTCCGGGGTGGAGATACCCGTGGGGCCCTCTGAGTTGAGGTTCGAGTTCGAGCCCACGGGGGCGCCGGACCTGGCCGAGGGCAAGGGCGCGCCGGGACGCGGGCGGCTGTTCATCGACGGGGAGCTGGTGGCGCAGAGCGACATCGCCGCCACCATGCCGTTGGTCATCAGCCTGGGCGAGGGGCTGACGTGCGGACGGGATGACAACTCCGCGGTGAGCTCGATGTACCGCGCGCCCTACGCGTTCCGAGGGGGCACGCTGCGCGAGGTGGTGGTGGACGTCTCCGGCGAGCACCTGCGCGACGAACAGGCCGAGCGCAAGGCGGCGATGGCCCGGCAGTAGGCATGGGGTGACACGTCGTCGCCCCTCGGGGCCCGGTCTCTTCCCAGCGCTTCAGGGAGGCCGGGCCCCTTTTTCGTGTCACAGCACGGGCGTCGGCGGGTCGAAGCCCAGGAGGATTCCGCCGGTGAGCTCCAGCGTGGGCCGGGCCACCATGGCGTGCTGGGTGAGGGTGTGCACGTCGCGCAGGCAGCGCTGGAGCGCGCTCGTGTGGAAGACGGCGGGGCCTCCCGCGGCCTCGTACATGAGGTCCACGGCGCGCGCGGAGCTTCGTGTGGCGTGGGTCATGGCCAGGCGCAGCTCGGCCCTCGCGCGCACCGAGGCGGGGCCGCGGGAGGCCTCGTCGAAGACGGCGTGAATCGTCTCCAGCGCGAAGGCACGCGAGGAGCGCACGAGGGCCTCGGCCTCGGAGACGGCCTCCTGCACCGCGGGGCGCGCGGCCAGCAGCCTGCGCTCCACCACCACCGTCTTCTGGCGGGCCAGCAGGGTCAGCTCGTCGATGGCGCGCCGGGCGATGCCGAGCGCCACCGCTGGGATGCCCAGGCCGAGCAGGCCGAAGGGGAAGCCATACAGCGGCCGGGCGACGCGCGGGGGCGCGAAGAGCGAGAAGCCGTGGTCGTCCGGGACGAAGAGGTCCTTCACCTCCATGTCGCCGCTGCCCGTGCCGCACAGGCCCGCGGCGAACCACGTGTCGTGCAGCGTGACGTGCTCGGCGGGGAAGAAGAACAGGCGCGTCTCCGGCACGCCCTCGCGCACCATGCGGGGCTTGCCGCCCTCCGTCACCAGCGCGCCGCCAATCAGCCAGTGGCAGTGCTGACTGCCGCTCGCCCAGGTCCAGCGGCCGGTGACGTGGTGGCCACCCTCGACGCGCTCGGCGCGGCCCAGGGGCGCGGCCACGCCGCCGGTGATGACGTCCGGCCGTGAGAAGATGGCGCGGCCCACGGCCTCCGGGAGCCACGCGGCCGTCAGCGCGGTGGCCGCGCCAATCATCGCGTTCCAGCCCGTGGCGCCGTCCGCGCGCGCGAGCGCCTCGATGACCTGGAACGACAGCGCGGGGTGCAGCTCCAGGCCGCCGTAGGTCTCGGGAATCATCATCCGGAAGACGCCGGCGCGGTTGAGCTCGGAGACCAGGTCCGCGGGCAGGCGGCGCGCGCTCTCGATTTCGGCCGAGCGCTCGGACAGGCGCGGCGCGAGCTCCCGGGCGGTGGCGAGCAGGGGATGGACGGGGGGCGTGGGGAGACTCGTCATGGTGGACAGCCTAGGAAGACATGAGTTCCTGTTGCCAGTCGGAGGTGGACGGAAGAAGGTGGGGCGCCTCGAACCCGGAGCCTGTCGATGAGCCCTCTGCCGAGCCGTCACATCGTCCTCGCGCGCCACATTCCCGGGCGTCCGGAGCCGGAGCACTTCCGGTTGGAGCCGGTGGAGGTGGGCGAGCCCGGGGAGGGGGAGCTGCGGGTGCGGACGTTGTTCGCGTCGGTGGACCCGGGGACGTTGGCGCGGCTGGGCGGCGTGGACTCGTATGCGCCGGCGTTGAGGCCCGGAGAGGTCATCGGGAGCGCGACGGTGGGCGAGGTGTTGGACTCGCGGGACGCGCGCTACGCGGTGGGGGACGTGGTGGCGGGCGGGTGGGGCTGGCGCGAGCACGCGGTGGTGAGCGCGAAGGGGCTGCGCAAGGTGGAGCGCGGAAGCGAGTCCCTGTCCGCGGAGCTGGGCGTGTTGGGCATCCCGGGGCTGACGGCGTACTTCGGCATCCTGGAGCTGGGGCGCCCCCAGGAAGGCGAGACGGTGCTGGTGTCCTCGGCGGCGGGCGCGGTGGGCTCCGTCGCGGGACAAATCGCGAAGCGTCAGGGGGCGCGGGTGGTGGGCATCGCCGGTGGGGCGGAGAAGTGCCGCTGGGTGAAGGACGCGCTCGGCTTCGACGCGGTCATCAACTACCGGGCGGAGGTGGACCTGGGCGCGGCGGTTCGACGCGAGTGTCCACGGGGCGTGGATGTGTACCTGGACAACGTGGGCGGGACGATGCTGGACACGACGCTTGCGTGCATGGCGCTCAGGGGCCGCGTCGTGGTGTCGGGACTGGTGGCGGACTACGGCGTGCCGCCCGAGCAGCGCGCGGGCCTGAAGAACACGCCGTTCCTCATCACCCACAGGCTGCGTATGGAGGGCTTCGTGGTGCTCGACTACTTCGCGCGCTTCGGCGAGGCGCGGACGGCGCTGCGCGAGTGGCTCCAGGACGGCACGCTGAAGCACCGCGAGCACGTGGCGGAGGGACTCGAGTCCGCGCCCGCGCTCTTCGCCGGGCTGTTTCGCGGCGAGAACTTCGGGCGCGCGGTAGTGAAGGTGGGGTGAGGCGCGCCACGGCATCGCGGCGCGCCTCGGGGGAGGCTAGCCGTTGGGGCCGGGGCAGGTGGGGATGAGCCCGTCCGGGGTGGAGGTCAGGTCGTTGCAGTTGCGGCAGTCGAGCGGACAGGACTGGGTTGTCTCGCCACCGTTGCAGACGAAGTCACCGCACTGGGCGCAGTCGCTCCCGCACGTCCTCGAGCTCTCGCTGTTGCTGCAGACCCCATCGCCGCACCAACCGCAGTCATCGGCGCAGGAGGTGGCGGTCTCCCGGGGGCCGCAGATGCCATTGCCGCAGACGGTGCAGTCCGACGCGCAGCTCAGCTCGCCTTCGTGGGCATTGCAGCTGTTGTCGCCGCAATAGACATACGCGGCGTGGGCCGTGTAGAGCGTCGTGTTCCCTCCCTCCGTGACGATGGCCTTGGCCGCCCACTGGAAGTCGTAGGCCACGGTGTAGGCGTTGGCGTTCCGGGTGTCCTCGTCGTCGGTGAAGATGACACCCGCTCCCTTGCCGAAGCGGAAGTAGGGTGTCGCGAAGACGCCATACTCGAACTCGAGGATGGGCAGCGAGCTGGCGGGAGTCGTCGCCCCCGTGAAGAGGCAGAAGTACAGGGTCGTGTCCCGACCCTGCAGGTTGGGCCAGATGTTGGCCGAGTTCGAGTTCGAGTTCATGTTGTCGCGGTCTTCGTTGTCGAAGTAGCGACTGAACTCGGCGCTGCCCGCGGGACAGCTCGCCCCCAGCTTCAGCAGCGCGAAGTTGCTCGACGGGCCCGCGCTGGTCGAGAGCGCCCTGAACTTGTTCCCGTCGACCCGACAGAAGGTGAAGGTGGTGTTGCCGGCCCCGTTCACCTGGGTGGCCCCCACCCAGCCGCTGACAGAGCTGGTCTGGCGGCTGTCCTCGTTGTCCATGTGAATCCAGACGGTGGGAGCGAAGGCCGGGCAGCCACCCGCGGGCGCAATGACTCCCACGTCATTCGTGCTCAACGGGGCGGACGAGGAGGCGACGACCTCGATATCCGGTTCGAGGTGCGAGGGTTGCAGGTCTTCTTGACCACAGCCCAGTTGCGTGGAGCACAGCGCCCAGACCACGAGTCCACGGACGACATCGCGCATGAATCCCCCCAGGGGTTTGATTGACAGGCGCAGTCTGGTTGCTTCTGTAGTTTAGTCAATGATTTGTGAGAGGGTTTCCTGGGGCCGTCAGGGCTTGGCCGTGGCGCCGAGGTGGGTGACGTAGCGCGTCGGGATGCCGGAGGGCGTCCAGGGACCCGACGTGCGCTCCGTGTCCACCGCGATGATGACGATGTCCTTTCGCTGCCCCAGCGCGACGAGCTCGCTGGGGCGCGGCTCCACGGCGCCGGCGGCGCCGCTCACCCCCTCGGGGAAGAAGAGGGCGCGGTCCTTCTCCAGATAGAGCACCGGGATGCTCGCGCCCTGGGCCTCGGCGTCCTCGGGCGCGAAGACATGCACCGTGCTCCCAAGCGACTCCAGGCGCAGCCCACAGGACGTGAGCAGGACGGACAGGGTGAGAAGCCAGCGGCGCATGACCATTCTCCGTGCCCCGACGCGAGGCCGGGCACCGCGATTCGTGTGGGACCCATGGGGATGGGCGTGTGTGTCTGTCGTTGCCGGGGCGTCCCTCCGCCTCAGGTGGGCGGAGCGACGTCGCAGCGCCCGGAGGCGCGTCGGGTGAGGTCTTCCGCGACGGAGCGCAGCAGCGTCCCCGTCAGGCTGCTGCGGCCTGCCTCTGCCTCTTCATCCTTCCACCGCAGCCACGAGGCCATGCGTCCCAGGCTGGCCGCCGTCACCACGTTCAGCCTCACCTCCACCTGGACGACGAAGCGGTCGGCCACGTCGGGGCGGGACTCCAGCGTCCAGGCGACGCGCTCCAGTTCCAGCGCCGAGGGCCCTTGTGGAAGCAGCCGTCCATCCAGCAGATAGCCCTCGCGGCCGTAACCAATCACCTGCGTGAGCCGCGCGCCGTCCAGCCGGGTGTTGAACCACAGCGTCCGGCGCTTCCACAGCGACAGCTCCACCTCCACCTTGCCCGCCATGCCCAGCCGCACCAGCCGGTCCAGCTCCTCCGAGAGGAAGGCGAAGGCCTCCGGGCGCACCAGCACGCGCCGACCGGAGAGCGTGGCGGTGCAGGCGACGCGAGGCTCCTCCGCCAGGGCCTGGGGCGCGAACAGCCCCAGCGCGGCCACCATCGCCGCGCCGAGCCTGCGTCTGCGGTGTATTCCCGTGCGTGCCATGGGCCTCTAGAACGTCCGCACGAAGAACAGGCGCGCCTCGGGCGTGGCCGTGGCCTTCTCGTCCGTGCGCCACGCGACGTCCATGCGCACGTCGTCGGTGAAGTGGAAGCTCGCGCCCACGCCGAGTCGCGGGTCCGTCCACTCGCCCTCCCCGCGCACCGTGCCCAGGTCCGTGAAGAGGCCGAAGGCATGCCACCGGTACTCGGCGCTCGCGAGCATGGACACGTCGCCCTTGAACTCCTTGAAGCCGAAGCCTCGCAGCGCCGTCCACCCACCGAGCGCCTCGCGCTTCTGCTCAGGCAGGTTGTCACCGCCCGCGCCCCGCAGGCGCAGCCGCAGCCCCGTCTTCGCGCTGGTGGGCACCACCAGGGAGGCGTCGCCCACCAGCTTCCAGAACCGCTCGTCCGCGCCGGTGGTCGCCGGCCCCTCGCCCACCTCCAGCGTCATGAAGGCGTGCAGGAACGGGCGGTGGTCCCAGTCCCCGTCAATGTCGAGCAGCGCCGTCTCCGGCGTGCGGAACAGCGAGCCCACCTTCGTTCCGCGTGGCGCGTTGCTGGCGTACTCCACCCGGGCCACCACGGACTGGAAGCGGCCCTCCGTCACCGGCGCGTTGGGGAAGGGCGGCGAGTCGCGGCGGAACAGCGAGAGCGGCGGGGAGAAGCTGCGCAGCGTCTCGTAGCGGTCCGAGTGGTACTCGACGCCCGCGAGCCAGTCGGACCAGCGGAACGTGGCGAAGCCCGCCACGCCCTTGCGGCGGAAGTAGTCGCGGTCCGGCCGGTTGATGAGCGCCGAGTACAGCGACGAGTCGATGTCGCTCATCCGCCAGCGGTCCAGCGTGTCGGTGAAGTCGTGCGCCTGGGCGCCCAGCTCCGCCAGGCCCACCGCCGGAATCTCCACCTTCGCGCCGCCGAGCAGGTTCACCCGGCGCTGCCGCTTCGTGCCCTCGGGGTCGTCGGGGATTTTCTGGCCGCCCAGTCGCAGCGCCAGGAACGCGGCGGCGTCGAGCGTGGTGTGGATGCGGTCCTTCCCATCCCAGAGGCGCAGCGAGCCCGCCAGGCCCGGCGCCAGTCCCGTCACCTGCGTGTGGATGGGCAGCAGGGACACGTCGACGTCCGGGCGGCGCGGGCGCACGTGCACCACCAGCTTGCGACCCTCCAGGGTGATGCCGTCCCCGTCGCGGCCGTGGCGCCAGGACTCGAAGAGCTCGCCCCAGCTCAGCTCGACCTCGACGTTGTCGCGGCGGCGCTTCTCCTTCCGCTTCTGCTCCTGCGTCCGGTAGTGGCGCACGCCATCGGCGGTGCGCTCCTCGACGATGCGCGCGTCGCGGCGCCGGGCCGTGTCCCGGGAGTCGGTGTCCACGCTCTTCGCCTCCAGGAACGGCAGGCGGGCCTCCAGCCGCTCCATGGCGCGGCGCGCGTCGCTGCGCAGGAAGACGTCTCCGGGCTTGAGGTCCAGCGCGTCGCGCACGCGGTCGGCGATGGCGCCCTCCACGCCCACGACGTCGACGGCCTCCAGTCGTCCCTCGTCCACGATGACGGTGAGCTTGCCGTCCGGCGTCAGCGTCCCCGAGAGGCTCGCGAGCATGTAGCCGTCCGAGCGCAGCTCCCTCAACGCGCGCTGCAGCGCGGCCGTCACGCCGCCGAGGACGATGCCCGGGCGGTACGTGTCCTTGTCCATTCGGGCCAGCCACTCGCGGGGCGGGTGCTGGGGCGGGCAGGGCCTGGTGACGGTGAGCGTGCCGCGCGCGCCGTTCACCCGAAGGGTGGCGACGAACTCCTCGTCCTCCTCGTCGCCGTCCTCGTCCGGGTAGCGCGGCGGCAGGTGGAGCAGCTCCTCCAGGATTTCATCGAGCTGGAGGTCCCGCAGGCCCTCGACCTCCACCTGGGTGACGATGGGGTGCTCCTCCAGGTGGATTTCGAGCACCGCGGCGCCCTGCTCGGTGACGCGCACGCGGGGCTCCACGCGGGAGAACAGGCCCGTGCGCGCGAGCCGGCGCAGCGTCTGCCGGAGATTCGCCGGTGTGGGCGTGCTGCCCTCCTCCGGGGTGGGACGGATGAAGGCGCGGACCTGGGCGTCTGTCAGCCGATGCAGGCCGTGCAGCTCGAGCGTGGTCGGCGTGAGCGCGCGGCCGTCGACGTCGAGCTGGAGCGGCGCGAGCACGGACAGCTCGTCGCTGTCGTCGTCCTCCAGGTCCTCGTCCTCGCACAGGTCGCGCTGCTCGCGTGACGCGTCCTTGCGGCCGTCGCGCGACTTCTTGCCGCGCTTCGAGCGCTGGTGCTCGGCGCGTGCGTCCTCCTCGGACGTCTTCACGCGGAGCTGACCGTAGTCGCCCTCGGGCTCGGACGCGTGCTTGTCGTCACGCTCGTCGTCGGCTCGCGGGTCGCGCCCCTCGGGCTGGGCGGCGCTCCCTGGACTCGCCGTGGTGGCGGGGCCAGGCGTGGTGGAGGAGGGCGTGTCGACGGCCTGGGGCCCGGCGGCGACGCCAGCGTCCGGCACGGACTGGGCGCCGGAGGCGAGGGAGACGAGGCAGGAGAGAAGCGCGAGGCGGTTCATGCGCATGGGACAGAGCACGCTGCGTTCCAGCCGCCGCGTCGTGACAAGTGCTTGAAAGGACGAGGGCCGGCCAGCCGTGTCGATGTCATGGGCACATCCTGATGTCGAATCCGGATGTGATACTGACATCGCGCCCCGCGATTGCGGCACGTCTTCACGCCTGTCCCGAGGGAGCACTCCGGGTCCCGGAGGCTCGCGCTGTCGGAGGACGTGGGTGTGTCAGACGGGGCGCGGCCTTCCGGCCCGGCGTCCCGCTTCGTCTCAGCCCGGGAACTCGGCCTGGTGCGCGTCCCACCACTTCAGCCAGCCGCGCCGGTTCGCCTCCAGGTCCCCCACGACGCCCTCGCCGAAGGTGGTGACGCCGGTGATGCGGCGCAGCGCCGCGCCCCAGAACACGCTGCCGTGGCGGTAGCGCTCGATGATGAGCGGCACCGCCGCGCGCCCGAGCCCCACGAGCGACTCGAAGGACGGATGCTGGACGAACACGAAGGGATTGGATGCCTCCCGGTGCTCCTCGCAGTGCCGCTCCCACTCCGCGGCCAGGGCGTCGAAGCGCTCGCTGGACGGGCTCATGACACGCTCACCGGCCGGGGCCGCACGTAGACTCGCACGGGCGCACCATACGAAGGCCCGGTGAGGTCGTCAGCGCTGTTGTGACGGATGAGCGGCTGGGTGCCGATCTTGCTCGTGAAGCGGCCCTGCTCGTCCATCAGCGCGCCGTGCGTCACCTCGAGCGGGCCGTTGCCCGTCACCGGCTTGCGGCCGTAGATGACCACCTTCTCCAGCGTGGGGTCGTGGCTCAGGTCCAACGTGTCGAGCGGCTGGTAGCCCTGCTGCGCGTAGAGCTTGTCGAAGTCCTCCACGCGCGTGCCCGGCCAGACCCACTCGTTGCGGTTGCCCAGCGTCCACGCGATGCAGTTGTAGCGCTGTGACGAAGGGCCGATTCCCACGAACTTGTCCGCGGTGAGGTGGGGGAAGCTCTTGCTGCGCAAGAGCTCGTTCTTCCAGCCCGGCTCCGCGTCGTCGCGCGTGACGCCCACGGAGAACTTGAAGTTCTGCCCGTTGGCGGAGTCCCACGTCGTGTTGTCGTCCGCCTTGCCGCGGAACCAGACCTGCACGTCCGTGGCCTCGAAGGGCACGCGGACCGAGGGCATGAACGCGCCGCCCTTGCCGCCGTCCTGGGCCTGCAGGTCCAGCGGGAACTCCAGCGGCGGCTCGCCGTTGAAGGAGACGCAGGCGACGACCTCGGTGGGCGTCTTGCCGCCCGCGAGCGACTTGAGCCGGTCCTGGTCATACGCGAGCTGCAGCTTGTCGCCCGCGCGCAGCGTGCCGTCCACCTGCGTCTGGAAGTCGTCGGTGAAGGACACCGTCGCGCCCTCGGCGGAGGCGATGGAGGCGTCGCTGCTCGGGTCCCACTGGTTGCTGGTGCGCCCGGACGCGTCCGTGGTGCGGAAGGAGATGCGCACCAGGCCCGTCGCGTCTGGAGGGACGTCGAAGGTGCCCGGCTGGAGGTTCAGCCGGCCCTGTGCGTCGCGCGTGCCGTCCGACATGGGGACGACGTTCTCCGCGCCGCCGGGGACCAGCCGCCACACCAGCTCCACCTTCTGGTGCTGCGACGAGAAGCGCGCCGGGTCCGCCGTCACCGTCAGCGGCTTGCCCGCCTCCGCGTGGAAGGAGGGGCCACGGCCCGAGCCGGTGGGCAGGTGGACCTGTCCCTGGCCCTCGACGTGCGCCGTGGCGGTGCGCTTGCCCGAGCCGAAGTGGGCCGAGTACCCCGTGGCCGCGTGGAGCTGGGGCTGGATGTCCGCGGCCTTGGAAGGCAGGGCGACCGCCGCCGTCGGGAGCGCGGTGCCCAGGAGGGACGCGTTGGGGCGGGCGGCGCGCGACTCGAACTGGTCGACCTTGGCGCGGGTCTGGGAGGACTTGTCGCCGGTGGCCCGGGCCGACCGCTCGCGCTCCGGGGTGAGGCCCGTCTGCGCGGTGGGGACGAAGGTGGGGCGGCCGATGCGGTTCGACATGGGGCGACTCTTCCTGTGGGGCGACCTGGGGGTGGCCGCATGGGATTATCGCCCCGGGGCTTCCTGGGTTTCCTGCTCACTGGGAGTCGCACGGGGAATCCCGTTGAAGTTGCTGGACACTGGACCCAGGATGCCATCCGCCCTGGATTTCGGGAGATTCACCTTCGGGGGACTCTATGAGGTGGGTTGGGATACTCCCGCTGCTGTTGCTCACGGCCGGTTGTGCCACCGGCCGCGTCGTCCAGCTCGACACGGGGAGCGGTCAGCGGGTCGTCCACGAGTCCGTGGACGTTGACCCGGTCGAGGTCACCGAGGATGAGTTCAAGTCCGCCCTCACGGCACTCATCCTCGACCTTCGGATGGACGTCGCCTTTCGCGAAGCGGACGAGGCCGACCAACGAGGTTGGGTGCGGTCCAGGACGCTGCTCGTGTCCTCGAAGGGCATTGTGGACTCAGGCCATGGAGGCTCGCCCGAGTCGCTGTCCGCGCGCATCTGCCCTGATGGCGATGAGTGCCTGACCCTCGTTGGGGCAACGGGTCTGACCTTCTCTCGCAGGGACCGGACGTTGATGGCGCTGTCGTTTCGCGCTCGATACTGTTTGGGAGAGCGTCGAGGTGGAGGTCGGCAAGGTGCTGAACCCGGCGGCACTCAAGGCCCTGCTGACCTCGGCTGCTTTGACAGTGCTCCTCACGATGGCTCTTCCTGAGCCCATCACGAAGGTCATCGCGGTGGCGTTGACGGCGGCGATGGTGGCCTACCTGGGCGTCCTGCCGGTCTGGGAGATCGGCCGGGGCTTCGTGAGGTTGTGGGACGACGCGGAGCGAGCAACGAGCGTCATCGAGTTGCAGGACATCGGGCATCGGTTCGGGAGGGTGTTGGGGACGAACGGCACGCGCGTCCTGGTGCTGCTCGTCACCGCGGCGCTGGGCGGCAAGAACGCCATGGCGGCTCAAGGTCCGAAGCTCCCTGGCTTCTCGCAAGCCGTGGTCCGAGCGCGGGCTGAATCGGGGTTCCAGCTCGGAGCGGCGATGAATGGCGGTGTGACTTCGATGGCGCTTCCCGCCGCCGGCGTGCTCCATGTCGCGCTGGCGCCTGGCGCAGCCGCTGCCCTGGCGATGTACTCGGATGGGCGGATTCCCGGTGACGAGGTCGGGCCTGTTCACCACATCTGCACGAACAAGAACCCGATTTCGGATGCAACAGGGGGGCCTTGGACGCCTCAGTGCCTGAAGATATTCGAGAAGGCAGGCATGTCTCTCGAGGACGTGGCAAATAAAGTGCGGCTCAATGGCCACGAGGGGCCTCATCCTGAGCTGTATCACCGAGCGGTGATCCGGCGCCTCGAGCTTTCGGTTTCGCGCTGCCGAACCACGGAGGCCTGCCGGGCCAGTTTGACGAAGGAACTTGCGAAGATAGCCAACGAGCTTCTGACGCAGGGCTCCGACTTGCGGAGCTTCATTGTGAAGGTGGAGGGGTGAGGTGGAGCGCCATTTCTATTCGGTGGAGCCTGGAGATGTGCCCCGGTGGCTACTGGAAACGCCGACGCGGGATTCTGGCGATGCGTTTGACGAGCCTTGGATGTTCGCGGATGGCCGCGTGCTTCCAGACCTTGGACCTCTCAAGGCACGCATCGCACATCCCGGTAGGAAAAGGGCGTTTGCTTTTTCTGTGATTGAAGCAGCCCCCATCGTCAGCGATGCCGTCGCGAACGTCTTCCGGACACTGGCTCCAGAGGACGTCCAGCTTCTTGAGGTGTCCATCGAGGGGGAGCCCGAACGGTACTTCGTTGTCAATGCAACCAAGGTCGTTGATGCCATCGATGAGGCACGGTGCAGCGAGGTGCATCATTACGACGACCATCCCCCTGGATTTGAAGGGGAGTACAACTGGATCTACGGGCTTCGCATCGACCCCTCGAAGACCGAGGGCGCGCAGGTCTTCCGGCTGAAGAAGTTCAAGGTCGCGCTCGTTGTTTCCGAAGACATCAAGAACGCACTCGAAGGAGTCGGGAACCTTGGAGTGTCATTTGAACGCGTGACGGGCCCCAGCGAAGGATAGAATGGCACGCCAAGGCCACCACCCACCCCGAGAACCCTCTGATGCTCGCTGACCTGCTCCCCGAACTGCCCCTCGACACCGCCCGGAGGTTTCGGGTGATGACCGCGTGCGCATGGCTGATGTTCCCCCTGGCGTGTTCACACGTGGACCACACGCGGGACGAGCAGCGGATTCGTGAGCAGGTGGACGCGCAGACGGCGGCTTGGAACCGCCAGGACGCGGTGGTGTGGTCCCAGGACTTCGCGCCCGACGCGGACTTCATCAACATCGCGGGGACGATGTTCGAGGGGAAGGCGCAGATCCAGGAGCGCCACGCGGCCATCTTCGAGTCGCTGTTCAAGGGCAGCCAGAGCAAGGTGACGGTGCGCCGCATCTCCTTCGTCGGCGACGACGTGGCGGTGGTGGACACGACGCACGAGGTGACGGGCCATCCGGGCCTTCCTCCGGGCGTGCAGAACACCGAGCCGGGAGTCCTGAGGACGCAGATGCGCTACGTGATGCAGCGCTCGGCGGACGGCGCGTGGCGCATCGTCGCAGGGCAGAACACGGACGTGAAGCCGCGGCCCGCGGCTCCGTGAGGCGCGTTCAGCTCACGGGAAGGCCGAGCGCCTTGATGCGGCGATAGAGGTTTCCCCGGTCCACCTGGAGCAGCCGCGCGGCGCCGGCGATGCTCTCGCCTTCCTGGAGCGCGGCGCGGATGAGTTCGCGCTCGAAGTCCTCGACGTGCTCGCGGTAGCTCTTCTCGCCCACGCTGGCGCGCTTGGGGGTGGGGGAGGCGAGGGGGCCGGAGACGGCCTCCGGTCCGAGCACCATCGGCCCGTCGCCGCGCAGCAGGTTGAGCCGCTCGATGACGTTGCGCAGCTCGCGCACGTTGCCGGGCCACGGGTAGGCGCGCAGGGCCACCTCCGCGCCGGGCGCGAGCGTCAGGGGCACCTCGCGTCCGGCGAACTCCGCGGCGAAGGCGCGGGCGAGGGGGAGCAGGTCCTCGGGGCGCTCGCGCAGCGGCGGGATGTGGAGCGGCATCACGTTGAGGCGGAAGAAGAGGTCCTGTCGGAAGCGGCCGTCCTTCACCGCGCGGGCGAGCTCCTGATGGGTGGCGGCGAGCACACGCGCATCCACCGGCACGGGCGCCGAGCCGCCAAGTCGCTCGACCTCGCGTGTCTCCAACACGCGCAGCAGCTTGGCCTGCAGCTCCAGCGGCATGTCGCCAATCTCGTCGAGGAACAGCGTGCCGCCGTGGGCCTGCTCGATGCGCCCCGCGCGCCGGCTGTGCGCGCCGGAGAACGCGCCCTTCTCGTGGCCGAACAGCTCGCTCTCCAGCAGCGTGGACGGGATGGCCGCGCAGTTGACGGCGACGAGGCGTCCCTTGCGGCCCGAGGCCAGGTGCAGCGCGCGTGCGACGCGCTCCTTGCCGGTGCCGGTCTCGCCGGTGATGAGCACCGCCGTGTCGCTCGGGGCCACGCGGGTGATGAGCCGGCGCAGGGCCTCCATGGCGGGGCTGTCGCCCACGAGGTGTCCAGGGCGGGCGAGCGCGTCCAGCAGTCGCTCTCGCTCCTCCTGGAGCGCGCCGAGCGCCAGCGCGTTGCGCAGCGCGGTGAGGAGTCGCTCGGGGGAAGGGGGCTTCTCCACGAAGTCGGTGGCGCCGAGCTTCAGTGCCTGCGCGGCTTCGGAGGGAGAGGCTTCGCCCGACAGCACGACGACGGGCACGGGCAGGGGGCGGGGCAGTCGCGCGAGGAACTCCAGGCCTGTCTCTCCGGGCATGCGGAGGTCGAGCAACATCATCGCGGGCGGAGCCTCGGGGGCATCGAGGACGCGGGTCGCCTCCGCAGTGGAGCGGGCCTCGACGACAGTGAAGCCCTCGTCGCTCAACAGGCCCCGCAGGGCTTTGAGGACGCCGGGGTCGTCATCGATGACGAGGATGCGAGGGCCGGGCTTCATGACGGAGACACCTGGAGAGGTTGAGGCACGAGGGGATGCTCCACGTCGTGCGGGAGGCAGCGCATGGCATCGAGGACGCCAGGGTCGTCATCGACGACGAGGATGCGGGGGCCGGACTTCATGACGGAGACACCTGGAGGGGCCGTGGCACCAGGGGGACTCCACGCCGCGCAGGAGGTCGCGCACCGGCGTCGAGGATGCCAGGGTCGTCATCGACGACGAGGATGCGCGAGCCGGGCTTCATGACGGAGACACCTGGGCGGGCGGAGGCACGAGGGGAAGCTCCACGCTGGCGAGCGTACCGCCGCCCGGCGCGGGCTCCAGGCGAAGCTGTCCGCCGTGCTCGTGCGTGATCTTCTGCGAGATGGGCAGCCCGAGTCCGCTGCCCTCGGGCTTCGTGCTGAAGAGTCCACGGGTGAGCGCCGCACCCTCGAGGACACCCGGGACGCCGCTGCCTCCATCCGTCACGGTGACGCGCACGCCGCCCGTGGAGGACTCCTCCACGCAGACGCGCACCGGAGCGGCGCTCTCGGAGGATGCCTCGGTGGCGTTCTTCACGAGGTTGCCGAAGAGGCGGCGAAGTCCGTCCGGGTCCGCGCGCAACGAGACCTCGGGACCGGGGACGAGCTCCACGGGGACCGCAGACGTCCGCGCGTACAGTGCGCAGACCTCGGAGAGCAGCGGCCGGAGCGGCACGTCCTGGAAGTGCGGCGCGGGCAGCCGCGCGAAGGTAGAGAAGCTCTGCGTCATGCGCATGAGCAGCTCCACCTCTTCCTGCAGCAGCGCCACGGACTCGGCGATGCGCGTGGTATCCGCGGGAGAGCCAGGGTCCGAGCGCGACAGCCGCGCGAGCGAGAGCTTCATCGCCGTGAGCGGGTTCTTCAGCTCATGGGCCAAGGCGCGCGCCACGTCCTGCCATGCGGCGATCTGCTCGGCGGACTTCGCGCGCTCGCGTTGTGCGACCAGCTCCTGTCCCATCCGGTTGAACTGGCCCAGGAGGAACTGGAGCTCGTCGCGCGGCGGGTCGACGGCAGGCAGACGCACCGACAGGTCGCCACGGGCATAGGCCCACATGCCCTCGGTCAACGTCGTCACCGGCCGGGTCAGCGCGCGGCCGAGCAGCACGGCGGCCAGCGCGAGCACACAGCCCGAGACGAACACGAGCACGGTGATGAACGCGGGGACCCGGCGCGCCAGTGCCCGTCGGGTCAGCTCCGCCTGCGCGAGGTTCAGCCGCGCCTCGTCCAGTGCGTCACGAGAGAGCCCTTGTCGCTCCAGGTTCACGGACACCTCGTCCAGCACGGCCTCCACGGGCGCGACGGAGACGGACAGCACACGCTCCAGGACGCCCTGCGCCACCACGCCCAGCAACACCAGGGGCACGAGCCCCGCCAGGAGCATCACCGCCAGGAGCCGACGACGGAAGCGAGGGGGCGGGGGCGTGGAGGACATGGCGGAAGCTTCGGGAAGGAGGTCGACAGGCGCACTACGCGGGAGCCGCGCCGCGCTTGCAAGCCCCTCCACTTCCCGGCGCGGACTGAATCGCCGCGAGGGCCGGACACACCCTGCCTGGGGCCCTCCACTCCATGGCGTTGCCGGCCTGGTCAGATGCCCGCCTCTCTCTCGTGCTCTCCGTCTGCGTCGCCCACGTGGGAGCGGCGCACCACTCGGCTCATCCGAGTTGATGGCGATGTGGCCTGGACACCTCGCCTCCTCGTGCCTCCACGAGGGGGCCGAGCCTCGCCACCCAACCGCTCCACGGTGCTGATAGCCTCTCGGTCCGGATGCCCCGCTTCCTCGCGCCTTCCCAGAGCTGGCTGTTCGGTCCGCGCGTGGACCTCGCCGTGTTCGCTGGCAGTGCCCTCGCGTCCGTGGCCCTCGTGCTCGCCGCGCCGTGGCTCGGCGCCGCGGGGGACACGCCTCCTTGGGCGTGGCTGCTGCTCGTCGTCTGCGTGGACGTGGCCCACGTCTGGTCCACGCTGTTCCGCACCTACCTGGACCCGGGGCAGCTGCGTGAGCGCCCCGGGCTCTACCTGGGGGCTCCCCTGGTCGCCTGGGTCGTGGGCGTGCTGGCGCATCAAATCTCCGCGGGCGCGTTCTGGACCCTGTTCGCCTACGTGGCGCTGTTCCACTTCGTCCGCCAGCAGTACGGCTGGGTGGCGCTCTACACGCGCAAGGCCCGCGCCTCGGACCTGGAGCGTCGCCTCGACGCCGCCGCCATCTACGCCGCCACCGTGGGCCCCGTGGTGTGGTGGCACGCGAACCTGCCGCGCGCGTTCTGGTGGTTCGTCGAGGGCGACTTCCTCCCGGGGCTGCCCCCGTGGCTCGGCACCGTGGCCCTGGTGCTGCACGCGGGCGTGCTCCTCACCTGGGCTGGCCTCCAGCTCGCCCGCGTGGCTCGCGGCGAGGGACTCCAGCTGGGCAAGGTGCTGCTCATCGGCGCCACGTGGGTGACGTGGTTCGGCGGCATCGTCCTCGCGCGCGACGACTTCACCTTCACGGTGATGAACGTCGTGCTGCACGGCGTGCCGTACTTCGCGCTCCTGTTCCGCTACGCGCGAGGCCGCGACGGGGAAGGGGACTTCGGCGTCGCCAGCTCCATCCTCCGCGCGGGCCTGCCGGGCTTCCTCCTGTTCCTCGTGGCGCTGGCGTTCGCGGAGGAGCTCCTGTGGGACCGCTTCATCTGGCACGAGCGCACGGGCTTCTTCGGGGGCTCGGAGTGGACGCTGTCGCCGGACCTGCTGGCGCTGGTGGTGCCGCTGCTCGCGCTGCCGCAGGCCACGCACTACGTGCTGGATGCGTTCATCTGGAAACCCGGCCGCGAGCCCGCGTTGCTCGCGCGACTGGGCTGGGCACCTCGGGCGACACGCGAGGGTCCAACAATCGCCACCTCGCGCGAATCGGCGATGGCCATTCGTGGAGGGAGTGAATAAGGGTTTGAGGTTCTATGCCTCGACTCCTGCTCGTCTCCAATCGTCTCCCTGTCACCGTCAAGGTGGAGAAGGACAGTGTCGCCGTGGTGCTCAGCTCCGGCGGGCTGGCCACGGGCCTTCGACGACCCCATGAACGCTCCGGCGGCCTGTGGATTGGTTGGCCCGGTGACGTGTCCCGTCTGTCGGAAACCCAACGCACCCAGGTGGAGGCGCGCCTCGCCGAGGAGCGCTGCGTGCCCATCCACCTGTCGCCCAGCGAGGTGAGCCGCTACTACGAGGGCTACTCCAACCGGGTGCTCTGGCCGCTGTGCCACTACATGCTGGAGCGCGTCCCCCGGCAGGACCGCGACTGGGAGGTGTACCGCAAGGTCAACGAGCGCTTCGCGGACCTGGTGGCCCGGCACTATCAACCCGGTGACATCATCTGGGTCCACGACTACCAGCTCATGCTGGTGCCGGGGCTGTTGCGCCAGCGCCTGCCCGAGGCGCGCATCGGCTACTTCCACCACATCCCGTTCCCCTCGTCCGAAATCTTCCGCACGCTGCCCCGTCGCGAGGCGCTGCTGAAGGGGCTGCTCGGCGCGGACCTCATCGGCTTCCACACCGTGAGCTACGTGCGGCACTTCTCCGGCTCGCTCTTGCGGCAGCTCGGCCTGGACACGGACGTGGACCGCATCATGTGGGAAGGACGCCAGGTGCGCGTGGGCGCGTTCCCCATGGGCATCGACACGGAGGCCTTCGAGTCACTGGCGAAGGAGCCGAGCGTGCTGGAGGAGGTCGCGTCCCTGCGGCGCAGCGCCGAGGGCCAGCGCATCCTGCTGGGCATCGACCGGCTCGACTACACGAAGGGCATCCCCCGCCGGTTGCTCGCCGTGCAGCGCCTGCTGGAGCGCGAGCCCACGTGGCGCGGACGGCTGCGCTTCATCCAGGTGGCGGTGCCCAGCCGGACCCAGGTGAGCGAGTACGCCACGTACCGCGAGCAGGTGAACGAGCTGGTGGGGCGCATCAACGGCCAGTACGGCACGACGCAGAACGTGCCCGTGCACTACCTCTACCGCTCCTTCAACGAGAAGCAGCTCACGGGGCTGTACCGCGCCGCGGACGTCATGCTCGTCACGCCGGTGCGGGACGGGATGAACCTGGTGGCGAAGGAGTTCTGCGCCGCCCGGCCGGACGACGACGGCGTGCTGGTGCTCAGCGAGTTCGCCGGCGCGGCGGACGAACTGCACCGGGCCGTCTCCGTCAATCCCTATGACGTGGAGAAGGCGGCGGACGCCATCGAGGAGGCGCTGGAGATGGGCGAGCCCGAGCGCCGCGAGCGCATGCGCGCCCTGCGCGCGCAGGTGAAGGCCCATGACGTCCACTGGTGGGTGTCCAGCTTCCTGGGGCGGTTGCAGGGGCTGCCCTCGGTCTCCGTCCGCAAGTTCCAGGGCGCCACCGAGGCGCTGGAGGTGATGAAGTCCGCCGGGCGGCTGGCGCTGATGCTCGACTATGACGGCACGCTGGTGGGCTTCGCGCGCAGGCCGGAGCTGGCCGCGCCGGACGATGCGCTGCGCGAGCTGCTGGCGAAGCTGCTCGCGCGGCCGGACCTCTCGGTGAGCGTGGTGAGCGGCAGGCCCAAGGAGACGCTGGAGGCGTGGTTCGGGACGCTGAACCTGGGGCTCTACGCGGAGCACGGCCTGTGGTCGCGGCCCAGGCCCGGGGACACGTGGAAGATGCTGGAGGGGGTGTCCGCCGAGTGGAAGGCCGCGGCCCGGCCGGTGCTCGACGAGTTCGCCGCGCGCGTGCCGGGCTCGTTCGTGGAGGAGAAGTCCGCGTCGCTCGCGTGGCACTACCGGCAGGTGGACCCGGAGTTCGGCGCGCTGCAGTCGCGCGAGCTGCGGCTGAAGCTGGCGGAGACCTTCGCGCGCAGGCCGGTGGATGTCCTCCCCGGCGACAAGGTGGTGGAGGTGCGGCCGCACGGCGTGCACAAGGGCCGGGTGGTGGAGGGCGTCCTGCGCGGGCTACCCCCCGGCACGCTTGCGGTGGCCATCGGCGATGACCGCACGGACGAGGACCTGTTCGAGGCCATGCCCGAGGACGGGCTCACGATTCATGCGGGCAACAAGCCCACGCGCGCCACCTATCGCGTCAGCGGTCCGGAGGAGGTGCGCAAGCTGCTCGCCGCGCTCGTGGCCTCCTGAGCGCGGATGGGCTGGGGGCTTCGCGCTCGCCCGCAGGTGGAGGCGGGTGCGGGGAGGATGGTTGGGATTGCGGGTCTGGATGTTTGTCTTTGATTGGGCAGTGTGGTGGGGGCCGCGTTATCAGACACGCCGCTGTCCACTCCAGAGCGAGGTCCGCATGTCCGAGTCCCGTGTCCCGGTGGCCGAGTCGAACGCGCGTGAGCGCGAGTCCCGTTTCGCGCGGCTCTTCGCCGCCGAGGTGTTCCGCCAGCGGGAGCACCAGACGCTGGGCGAGCGGGCGCGGCATGCGTACCGACAGCTCCAGGAGGTGCACCGGGGGCTCGGGTCGGGGAAGGCCATCGCCCAGGACCTGCCCAGCCTGTTCGCGCTGTTCGAGTGGTCGGCGATGCTGGCGCCGGAGCTGTTCCTGGTGCTCAGCGGGCACTTCAACCTCACGCTCAACGTGCTGCTGAGCCTGGGGCGCGGGCGCACGGACCTGGAGGACTACCTGCGCGAGCTCGACAGCGGGGACTCGGTGGGCGTCTTCCTGCTGACGGAGCTGGGGTATGGCAGCACCGTCTTCAGTTTGGAGACGGAGGCCGAGTATGACCATGACCGGCGCGGCTTCTGGCTGACCACGCCGCGCGACGCCGCGTTGAAGTTCATGCCGAACGTGGGGGCGGAGGACGTCCCCAAGCTCGTCGTCATCGCCGCGCGGCTCAAGGTGGCCGGGGAGGACCAGGGGGTCTTCCCCTTCATCCTCCGCCTGAGGGGGAAGGACGGCGGCCTCCATCAGGGCGTGCGTGTGGTGCCCCAGCCGGAGCGGCCGCTGTATGCCATGGACAACGCGATGATCGGGTTCGACCGTGTCTGGCTTTCCTTCCGGGACTGGCTGCCGGGGGACGCGGGCTCCATCAGCGAGCAGGGGGTCTTCCACAGCGACTACGGCCGGCGTGAGCGCTTCCGGCGCACCATCGAGATGCTCCAGACAGGGCGGGTGGCCCTGTCGTGCGGGGCGGTGGCGAGCGCCCGGGCCTCGCTCTCCATCGCGCTGAGCTACGCCCGCCAGCGGCGGGTCGCGGTGCCGGACCGGGGCACTGCTGCGATGCTGGAGTGCTGGAATGTCCAGCATGACCTCCTCATCGGGCTGGCACGCATCCAAGCCTGCACGCTGTTCGGCCGGTTCGTGCAGGAACGCTTCAGTGAGGAGGGGGACGAGGAGCGCGAGAGTCTCTCGCTGCTCGCCATGCTGCTCAAACCGTACATTTCCCGGACGGCCTTCGAAATCATCCAGACGTGTCGGGAGCGTTGCGGCGCGCAGGGCATGTTCGGCGTCAATCGCATCCCGGAGTACCTGGGGACATGTCAGGCGGTGATGACGGCTGAAGGGGAGAACCAGGTGCTGCAGCTCACCGCCGCCAGGCGCCTGGTGATGGGAGAGCACCTGCGGACCCCCTCGGAGGGGACGGACGCGGCGCGGACGGAGGGCTCCAGCCTGTTTGCCGAGCGGGCCCGACGGCTGCGGACGCGAATCGCACAGGGCCTGGAGGCGCCTCTGGGGCCCGGGGAAGATCGCTTCGAGCGTTGGAACGCGTGGTCCACGGAGGCCATCGCCCTGGCGGAGGCGCAGGGCGAGGCGCTCGCGCTGGAGTGCTTGCAGGTGGCGCTCCGGGCGAAGGTCCCGTCGTCGGAGGGATTCCGGACGGCGAGCGCGGTGCTCCGGGTCTTCGTGGCCGACGGCCTGCGGCGTCACGCGGGTTGGTTCCAGTCCGAGGGGCTGCTCGGCGCGGAGGAGGCGCGGCGGTTGGACGTGGAGCTGCGCGAGGCCTGCGTGGAGCTGCTGCCCCACGTGCCTCGGGTGCTGGAGTCCTTCGCGCTGCCCGAGGCCCTGAGGGAGGCGCCCATCGCCGCCCCGGAGGGTTACGTGGAGGCGTGGGCCCGACGCTTCCGCTGACCTGACGTGGTCCAGTCCACGAAATCCCCACGGAGCGGGTGACACCGCTCCCCCTCACTGGTGTTCTGTCTCCGGGCCGGAGTTTCGAGAGGGGAGAGGGAACATGGATGTCCCGCGCCGGGGTCTGCGGGTCGGTGCCGCGGTATTGGTGGTGAGCTTCTCCGGGACGGGGTGTGCTCCCGGGGACGAAGCGCTCTCCAACGAAGTGGACACCCGTGAACAGGGCCTGGACTGGGGCCAGTCACTGCTGGCCCCGCTGGACCGCGAGACGCTGCGACAGGTCATCATCGAGCTGCCCGACGCGACGGCCGCCCAGGTCCGCGTGCAAGGCTCCGCGGGCCGCTGGCTCGGCTCCGCGGGTGTGGCGGACCTGCACACCGGCGCGCCGATGCCTGGTGACGCGCGCTTCCGCATCGGCGGCCTCACACAGACCTTCACCGCCACGGTGCTGTTGCAGCTCGCCGCCGAGCGCCGCGTGGACCTGGACCGTCCGGTGCAACATTCGCTGCCCGGCCTGCTGCCACCCAACTGCCCGCTCATCACCGTCCGGCAGTTGCTCAACCACACCCACGGCCTGCCCGGTGTCCCGCTGTCCACGCGCCATCCCGAGTGGTTCTTCGAGCACCGCTTCCGTCGCTGGTCTCCGCGCGAGCTGGTGGCGCTGGCGCTCCCACAGGGGCCGCGCTTCACGCCGGGGACCGTGCAGGAGTACGGCCACATCGGCTACCTGGTGGCGGGGCTGCTCATCGAGAAGGTGACGGGTCGGCCGTACGGCCATGCCGTGCGCGAGCGCATCCTCACGCCGCTGGGCCTGCGCGACACGTCCGTGCCGGGCAACGACCCGACGATTCCCGGTCCCCACGCGCGGGGCTACGAGGCCCTCGCCAGCGCGGATGGGACGCAGCGCTGGGTGGACGTCACGGAGGCGAACCAGTCCCTGATGTGGGCCGCGGGGGAGATGATCTCCTCCACCGCGGACCTGGACACGTTCCTCTCCGCGCTCTTCCGGGGCCGGCTGCTGCCCTCCGAGCAGTTGGAGGAGATGTTCACCGTGCCGGACGTGCCCTCGGCCCACGGTGGTCGCGCGGCGCACGGCGCGGGCCTGGCGCGCTACGAGTTGGGCGGCGTGACGGTGTGGGGACGGCGCGGGGCGCGCCAGGGCTATGTCAGCGGGATGGGCGCCACGCGGGATTCGAGCCGGCGCCTCGTCTATGCCTTCAACACGCACCGCATGGGGCACGCGCGGCCGGTGCTCGCCGACCGCATCATCGCCACCACCTTCGCCGCCCGCGTGCCCCGAACCTGAGGCGGAGCGTCGCTCAGCTCACCTCACGGGCGGGGACATGCCAGGTGGGGGGCAAAGTCGCTCCTCGTGTACGCGAGGGGCGTGGGTTGATGCTGGGGACCACAAGTGCGTCGGCGGCCTCCGCGGACCCGATGCTCGCACTTCGAGGACTCGCTCAAGTCGCGTCAGGGGTTCGGCGCCGGTGCGCGAGCGTCGGGGGCCTGGAGCACCAGGTCTCCAGGTCGGGGCCCCGCCTTGGCCTGCCAGCCAGGGGCGAGCTCCAACACCCAGCCCTCGCCTTCCCAGCGGGCATCTCGAGGCTCCGTGCGAGGAGCGGTCACCGTGGCCGTCTTCCAGTCCGAGGACAGGAGCACATCGGAACTCACAGTGAGCGAGCCCCACGCATCGACGATGCGCGCACCGGGATACACCGTGCCGTGCTCGGCCAGCGGGATGAGCTCACCTGGGTTGAACTGGATGCGCATGCGGACCAGGGGCAGGCGCAGCACCGGGCCCTCCACCAGCTTCTTTCGCAGCGCCTCGGCCCGGGCCTGAGCAAGGCGCGCCCGCTCGCGTTCGGTCTCCCGCAGCGCGGCGCCGTCGTAGCGTGCCTCGCGCTCGGGTGATGGCTCGGGCGTCCCCAGCTTCAATGCCTCCTGTAGCAGCGCTCCCAGGTCCGCCCCGGCGAGCGCCCGGGCACGCCAACCCTGGGCGCGTGGGCCCGCCTCGTCCAGCAGGAGGCCGTAGGCAGGACCCGATGCATAGGCGAAGGCGCGCACGAAGGACTTCCGTTTGGCGCCATCCTCGAGGTTCTCCAGCGCCAGGGCTCGCCTGCCACGTGCATCGGCCCCCGCCAGCGCCACGCCCGTGTACTCCGCGAGACCTTCGTTCTCCTCGAGGAGCCCCTCCGCGACGGCGGCTCCCTCGAAGCGCGCTCGACGCTCGCGACGGAACACCAGCGCGTCCTCGACAGCCCGAGCGCGCACCGAAGGGTTCGTCGCGCGCAGCGCTGCCGCGAGGGCCCGCCACTCGAGTTGCAGCAGCGTGCGGCCCTCCATGCCATCGAGGTGGGCATTGTCCTTCTCACGCCCGGGCTGTCCCAGGGTGGTGCGGAGCCGATGAAAAGCCTCATGGGCCAGCAGCGCACGGCGACGCACGGGGACGTCGGGCAACGGCCCCTGGAGCTGGACCCACGTGGTTCCCGCCCAACTCAGGGCCGTGTTCGCGATGGTGAGCTCCGAGGGGAGCACGCCCACCCAGGGCCCCGTCCCCGCGCCCTTCGGCCAGGTGCTCGCGACGAAGACGCGCGTGCCGGGATGGACGACGAGGAGCGGAGCACACAGCGAGTGGCCCCACAGCCGCTGTCCGTCCGCGGCACACGTCCGCTGGAACTCAGCGAAGGCCGAGGTGAGTGTGCCCACCTCCAGGACCTCGGGCAGGGGCTTCACCTCGGGCTCGGCCGAGGCCGCGCCGGAGCCCGAGAAGACCATCGACGCCACAGCCAGTCCCGCGAGTCTTCCGCGACGTAGGTGCCTCATCGAGCCGCCTCCCATGATGGAGGCGACAGTACACGGCCAGGTCCCCACGGCAACCCTCGCGGAGCTGCTGCCCGCGCGCCCCGGCCCCAAGGCGGGGCGCGGGGGGACGTCGCTCCACTCACCTCACGGGGTGAGCGACGCGGTGCGGCCGCCGGGGCCCTGGATGATGACCCGACGCCCGAAGGCGCGGTCCACCCGGCCCAGGAACTCCCTGAACGCCGGGTACTCGTCCGACTTGATGCGCGCGACGGAGAGCTTCACCTCGCCCTCGGCGATGAGCTTGCCCTCCTCCACGCGGTAGGTGAGCCTCAGCCGGCCGAACGGGTTCGTCTCGTCCACCGCCTGCGGCAGCTCCGTCACGGACCAGCCCGCCGGCAGCGTGTAGCGCAGGTTGAACAGGTTCACCCACGGGCTCTGCATCACCAGGTCGAAGCGGCGCTCCGCCAGCGGCGCGAAGGCCTGCTGGTAGGTGCGGCCCGTGCCGAAGGGCAGGAAGCGCACCGCATTGGACAGCACCTCCGCGTAGCGCGGGATGCTCATCCGGAAGCCCATCGCCACGTCCTCGTCCAGCCGCGTGGTGTCGTTGAGCGACACCTCGTTCACCGTCAGGCCCGGGAAGCTCTGCGCCCACGCGCGCTCGAAGGTGGACTTGCGCGTGGCCTCGGGACGGTAGGCGCGGCGGTACTCGGGCGCGCTCTGCCCGCTCACCGTGCTGGAGCCCGTCACCTCGGCGCTGCCGTCCGCGCGCAGCGTCACGTCCATCTTCAGGCCCGTGGCGTTGTCCTCCGCCTTCGCCTCCGGCGTCACCATGAACGTGCTCTTGCCGTCCGGCTCCACCACCAGCACGTTGGCCACCCGGTCCGCGCTCGGCAGCTCCTTGGCCCCGTGGAACTCCGCGGTGCCATCCAGGTACAGGTCGAACTTGGGCACATACGCAATCGCGTGGTTGAACGCCGCCAGGCTCGCCGGCTCCGCGTCCAGCGCGCCCAGGTTGCGCATGCGCAAGAGCACCAGCCGGCTGTCCACACCCGCCACCCGCAGCATGGAGTGGATGAGGCTCGCCTTGTCCTTGCAGTCACCGAAGCGCCGCGCCAGCACGCGGTCGACCCGGTAGGGCTTGAAGCCGTGGATGCCGAACTCCAGCGCCACGTAGCGCGTGTTCGTCACCACGAAGTTGTAGATGGCGCGCACCACCGCCAGCTCGTTCTTGCGGTCCACGCCCTGGAGCACCTGGTCCACCGTCTGCTTCAGCTCCGCGTTGGGCTGCAGCTGGTCCCTCACGAGCCCCCACCAGTAGCGGCCCACCTGGTCCCACGTCTGGTACGTGGAGACGTGCAGGTTCTGGGCGACCTCCGCCCAGCCCGGCATGCCCGGCTCCGGCACCACCTTGGCCACGTGCTTCGCGCCCCAGCGGTACAGCACGCGGCCGCCCTCCAGCGACTCCTGCGCGCTCTCCACGCCGGTGAGCTTGCTCTTGTTCCAGTACAGCGGCCGCTCCTTCGGCGTCTCCACCAGGTACTGGAAGCGCAGCTTCGGATAGACGCCCTGCACGCTCTCCACGTCACCCCAGTAGTCCGACAGCAGGTTCTCCTGCGCGGTGTCGTCCAGGCGGTACGTCACCTCCAGCGTGTCGCCGGCGGCGAGCGACGGGAAGGACAGCACCTTGGCGCGGGCGTCGTAGTACATGCCCGTCCACGGCTCGTTGATGTTGCGGTCGTTCTCCCCGTAGCTCTCCACCACGGAGCCGTCCGCCTTCGTCACGCGCGCGCGCAGGATGCGCACCTCCTGACGGTCCGGCGAGTAGGTGATGGGCATCGAGCGGAACGCGTCCACGCCGCGCGCGTTCTGCACCTTCACCACCATCTGCGACAGCCGGCTGGACAGGCCGCTCTTCTGGACATTCACGTAGGTGTTGTCGACCAGGTAGATGGCGTCCTCGTGGACGTAGGCCTCGGCCTCCTTCGCCAGGGGCCTGGCGTCCACCACGTGCTGCATGCCGGCGCCGGTGCCCTCGCCCTTGAGGGCGCGCAGGGCCTCCTTGAGGCCGGGGTTCTGCGGACGCAGCACCAGCGAGCGCTCGAAGGCGGCCAGCGCGGGCTCACGCCGACCGGCGGCGAGCAGCGCGCGGCCCTCGCGCTCGTAGACCTCCGGCTCATCGGGCGACAGCGCGCGGGCCTCGGCGAACAGCGCCACGGCCTGCTCCACGTTGCCGTTGCTGGCCTTGAGCTCGGCGAGCCGCACGCGCGCGCCGTTGTCGAACGGGTTGAGGGCCACCAGCTGCGCGTACTCGCGCTCGGCGGCCTCCACCTGACCGGAGTCCGCCAGCAGCGCGGCCAGCGAGCGGCGCGTGCCGGTGTCGTCGAAGCGCAGCGCCAGCACCACGCGCATGCGGTCCATGGCCTCGCGGTTGCGGCCCAGCTGCCGCGAAATCTGCGCCGCCGAGCGCACCGCGCGCGGCTGCCGGGGCTGATGGCGGAAGGCCTCCTCCACCAGCGCGTGCGCGCGGGGACGCTCGCCCAGCGCCTCGTGGGCGCGCGCGAGGACCAGGCGCGCGGGCGCGTCGTCCGGCGTCTTCTCCAGCACGGGCGCCACCAGCGGGATGACGCGCTCGGGGTGGCCGCGCTCCAGCTCGAAGTCGGCCAGCGCCACGCGGGCCTCGGGCAGCGCGGGGTCCGCCTTCACAGCGGCCTCCAGGAAGCGGCGGCGCTCGTTCAGGTCATCGCGCTGGAGGCTCGCCGCGAGCATCTGCAGGCGCGCGTCCTGGGGGGCGAGCTCCGCGGCGCGCGTGGCCTCCACGGTGGCGGTGTGCTCGCGGTCATCGAAGCCGCGGTAGAAGCCGAGCACCCGCGCGTAGTCGCCGCGCAGGGCCGCGTCGTCGGGGTTCTTCTCCACCAACGCCTTGAGCGCGGAGGTGAGCGTGGGCAGCACCTGGGGCGCGGGGGGCGCGCCGCGCTCCACGGCGGGGGCCTTGGCGGGCAGCGCCGCGCGCACGCCCGGCGACTCCTGGCGCAGGTAGAAGCCCAGCGGGCCCGTCTCCTGGCACACCTTGAGGAGCACGCGGTTGAGGCCCTTGCGCAGCTTCACGGACACGCGCGCCTGGTCCGGGCGCGGCAGGTTGTAGCGGTCCTCCTTGGAGGCGAGCTGGCCGTTGACCCACAGGCGGTAGGCGCCGGAGGTGCCCAGGCCCAGCGTCACGCGCGACTCCTGGTTGGACTCCAGCCAGGTGGCCGCGTACGCCACGGCCTCGCGGTTGGGGCGCACCGCGGTGGCCAGGTCCACGTAGCCGTCCGCCGTGTTCGCCGTCAGCTTGCGCCACGACACCTGGCGGCCCTTGGCGCCCGGGTAGGTGGCCGTCAAATCCAGCGCCGCGGCCTCCGGGCCGAAGTCCGTGTCACACCCGGACTTGCCCTCGTTGTCGAAGCCGCCGACGACGTAGTAGTCGCCCACGAAGCCCATCCACTGGCGCACCTCGTTGGCGCGCGTCAGCCGGCCGCGGGCCCGCTCGGTGTCCAAGAGGAGCAGCTGCGCGGTGGCGCGCGTGTTCGCGTCGAACTGGCGCCGCGAGGCGATGAAGGCGTACGTGCTCACCAGCGGCGTGAGGTCCTCCACCTCGTCCACCAGGGAGTGCAGCCGCAACAGGCCGGCGGCGCCTCGGGGCGAGGAGGCCTGCTTCATCGCCTCGGCCGCGTAGACGCGCGCTGTTTCGTCCGCCGCGGGCCGGGCCTGCGCCCAGAGGGGGCAGGTGAGCACGAAGACTGCGGCCAGCCATGTGAAGCGCGACATCCGTTCTCCTCGGTGCGACATGCGTGGGGCACAGCGTCCCATTCCTGGGGGCGCCGACGGCGATGAACAGGCGGACCCTCCGGGGCCTTCCCCTGCATGCGACCCCGGACGGCGCACAGGCAACCGAAAACGTTACCCGGGGTGCGCTCGGGAACGGGGTGGGTGTGGGTGGGCCTCCGGCGGATTTCGCGGTGGACGAGCGCTTGGTGTCCCGAAAAACCCGCCTACACTGCTACCCCGTTTTCACCTCACACCCCCTGGAGCCCCCGAATGCGTCGTCTCGTCATCCTGCTCGCCGCGCTGAACCTGGCCGCCTGTGCCCACGCGTCCGGAGGCGCGGCCACCCCCGCCGAGGCCCAGGCCGCCGCGCCCAAGCCCGTGGCGACGCCCGAGGCGCGCAAGGCCGCCATGGAGGCGACCGGGCTGGCCGCCGTCGGCAACGGCGAGGCGGCGCTGCCGCTGTTCCGGTCCGCCTGGGAGGGTGGGGTGCGCAGCAACAACATGGCCTACAACGCGGCCTGCGCTGCGTCGATGCTGAACCAGGGCGAGGAGGCCCTGATGTGGCTGGGGCGCGCGGCGGACGAGGGCTTCGATGACGCGGCCCACATGAAGAAGGACACGGACCTGGACAACGTCCGGGGCCTGCCGGGCTTCGCGGCCATCGAGAAGCGCGTCGCCGAGGAGGAGGCGAAGCAGCTGAAGGCGGCGGACCCGGCGCTGCGCGACGAGCTGCTGTCGCGCATGGAGGTGGACCAGCAGGTGCGCATGACGCTGATGCGGAACAACTTCCAGGACGAGGCCATGACGAAGAAGCTGGAGGAGGTCGACGCGAGCAACACGGCCTGGCTCAAGGACGTCATCGCCAAGAAGGGCTGGCCGGGCCAGGCGCTGGTGGGCAAGAAGGCCTCCCATGCGGCGTGGCTCCTGGTGCAGCACGCGGACAAGGACGTGGCGTTCCAGGAGCAGGTGCTGCCCCTGCTGGAGGCGGCCGTGGCGCGCGGGGAGGGCTCCAAGCAGAACCTGGCGTACCTGACGGACCGCGTGCTGGTGAACACGGGCAAGCCGCAGCGCTACGGCACGCAGATGGAAGAGGTGAACGGGCAGATGGAGCCCAAGAACCTGGAGGACCCGGCCAACGTGGACGCTCGCCGCGCGGCCGTGGGCCTGGGGACGATGGAGGAGTACAAGGCCTCGTTCGAGGCGATGCGCAGGCAGGCCGCCGAGCAGAAGCCCTGAGGCGTGGGGCCTGGCTAGAGGCGGATGCCGAAGTGCTCCGCCAGCGCCCGGGCGCGGGCGTCCTCGCCCTGCACGGGGTGCTCCTCGCGGGTGGTGCCCCGGGTGAGGACGAGGGCGCCTTCCTTGAGGGTGACGCGGCCCTCCCGCGTCGCCCGGGTGCACAGGCGCCCCCGCGTGAAGATGGACTGGGGCGACGTCTGGTGGTGGTGACACATGTCCACGAAGTCCCCGAGCGCGCGCGGGACGAGGGACAGGGAGTACTGCGGCTGCCAGCCGGAGTCGTCGCGCCGCAGGAGCATGAGCCGGTCGCCCTCGGGCGCGAGCCGGAAGTCGCGGCCGGCGCGTGTCTGCACGCCTCTCTCGTCCAGGCGCAGGGGCTCGAGGAAGCTGTCGCCGAAGCCCACGTCGACGAGCCACGTCCCCTCGCGGTCCTCCACCTGGAGCGTCAGGTGGTCGAACTCCGGGCCGAAGGTGCCGTCCCGGGGCTCGGTGGCGACGCGCGCGGACAGCGGCGTCACGCGCAGGCCGCGCGCGGTGAGCAGGCGGGAGAACAGCCCGTTGAGCTCGTAGCAGAAGCCGCCGCGCCGCCGGACGACGACCTTGTCGAAGAGCGCGTCCGGGTCCAGCTGGATGGGCCGGCCCAGGTGGATGTCCAGGTTCTCGAAGGGCACCGACTCCAGGTGGGCGCGCTGCAGCTCGGCGAGCGATGCGTGCGCGGGGGCGCCGATGCGTTCGAGGTAGCGGGCGGAGTCGAGCATGGCCCCATGTCTAGCGCGCTCGCGGGGCGCGCGCACCGTCTGCCCGCGTGGAGCGGGCTCCCTCTTGAACACGAGGGAGCCCGCACGGGCCCTCAGCGGGTGGGCGCCGCGGTGACCTGGGGCAGCTTGCCGATGAACGCGCGCACGCTGTCCTGGTGGAGACGGTTGGACTCCACGCACAGCCGCACGGACTCGAGCGCCCGGGCGTAGGCGCGCGGCGCACCCTCCAGCTTGTCGACGCGAGGCCCGAGGAAGGCCTCCATCTGCGCGCGGCTGGTGTCGTCACACAGCGAGCCCGTCATCGCGATGAGCCAGCCCAGCTCATCCGAGCGGACGCGCGAGGCCAGCGTGTCGAAGTTCTCGCGGTAGAACTGCCACGCCACCGCCCGCGTCTCCGGCCCGCTGAACGCGCCCCCGAACAGGGGCCGCGCGTCGCGCACGTCGAACTCCGTCATCGCCAGCGTCAGGTTCTGCTTCACCAGCTCCGGGTCGCGGAAGGCCGACAGCGCGTTGATCATCTGGTTGCGCTCGTTGCGGTCCTCCGCCTTGCGCGCGCGGGTGAGGAGCTGCTCGTGGAGCGCGCGGTCGGAGTTGCGCGCCGCCACCGCCAGCGCCACCGGCACCGCCTCCGGGCTCACGCTGTCGCGCTGCGCCAGCCACTTCGTCACCAGGGCCTTGGCCTCGCGCGTGAGCGTGGGCTCGTCACCCATCATCGTCGCGAGCGACAGGAACAACGAGCGCGTCTGCTTCACCTCGTCGCTGTCGCCCTTCGCCGGCTGCCAGCCCAGCGCCCGGGCGCGCGCGCCGTAGAGCTTGCCCACCCAGGCGCGGAAGCGCTGCCGCTCGGCGGGCGTGAGCGAGTCCTCGCCCACCAGATGCAAGAGGCGCGCGCCGCTCAGCGCGATGCCGCGGTCCGGGTCCTTCGCCGTGTCGTTCACCAGGGACAGCACCTCCCCGAGCCGCACGTCGCCCCGCTGCACCGCGCCCTCGATGTCCGCGAAGAAGGCCAGCCGCTCGGGCACCGTCAGCGACTTGCTGGCCACGCCGTTCACCTGCTGGAACTGCCGCAGCGTGTAGCTGGCGCGGTAGTAGCCCATGCCGCCCGCGTTGAGCAGCACCCACTGGGGGCAGCTCTTCATCGGCAGCTCCATCTCGCCGGTGCGCTCGGAGAGCAGCTGGCAGGCGCGCACGTCGCCCGCGCGGTCCCCGGCGCGCACGCACACGGGGACGGACCAGGTGGCGTCCTTGGACGCGGTGGAGCCCGCGGGCAGGAAGCGCTCCTGGGACAGCTTCAGGCGCGGCGCCTTGCCCGCGTCGCACACCAGCTGCGCGGAGATGTGGGGCGCGCCGGGCTGGTCGATGAAGCTGCGGAAGGAGCGCGCGACGTCGGGGCTCGCGGCCTGGGCGAGCGTGGCGGCGAAGTCATCCGACGTCGCCGTGCCCCACTCGTGCTTGCGGATGTGCGCGCGCAGGATGTCGCGCATCTTGGCCTCGCCCAGCCACGACTCGAACATGCCGATGATGGCGGAGCCCTTGGCGTAGGTGGTCGAGTTGTCGAACGAGCCGATGACCTCGTCATGCGTGTTGGCGGGCTTTCTCACCGGCAGCGCCGCGGCGAGCGCGTCCGCGCTCATGGCGCCCGCCAGCGCGTTGGTGCTCGCGTCCCGGCCGAAGCCCCAGCTCGGGTCGAACCCGTCCATCTGCTTGCGGTCCAGCCACGAGGTGAGCGACTCGTTCAGCCAGATGTCGTCCCACCAGCGGCAGGTGACGATGTTGCCGAACCAGTAGTGTCCCAGCTCGTGGCCCGCGATGTTGACGTACCACTTGCGCCGCTGGAGCGTCTCCTCGCCGGGGCGGATGAGCGTCAGGGGCTGGCCCAGGGCGACCAGGCCCGGGTGCTCCATGGTGCCCCAGTAGCGGGGCACCACCGCGACGTCGAGCTTCTCGTACGGGTACGCCTGGTCGAAGAAGTCCTCGAGCACGGTGACGATGCGCGGGGTGACGCTCGCGGCGTACGCCGTCTCCGCGCCGCGGCCCTTGGGGACGACGAAGCGCAGCGGCACCTTGTTGCGCCCGGTGGTGCCCGCGTCCACCACGTCGAACGGGCCCACCACGAAGGCGACGAGGTAGCTGGGCATGGGCTTGCTGTCGCGGAAGGTGATGCGCTGCAGCCCGTCCGGCAGCGTCTCCTTCGCCTCGATGGCGTGGTTGGCCAGCGCCACGTCGTCGGCCTTCACCGTGAAGCGCAGCTGCCAGGGCACCTTGAAGCCCGGCTCGTCGAAGCACGGGAAGGCGCGGCGCGCGTCCACCGGCTCGAAGAAGGTGTAGAGGTAGTTGTGGCCGCCCTCCTCCTGCGAATACAGGCCCCGGCTGCGCTCCTTGTCGATGGTGCCCGTGAAGGCGATGACGATGCGCGCCTTGCCCGCGGGCAGCGTCTCGGGCAGCAGCAGGCCCAGCCGGCCCTCGCTCGCGGTGACGGGCCTGGCCTCGAGCGCGCGGCCCTGCGTCTCGATGCGCGCGGAGGTGACCTCCAAATCCTGTCCGTGCAGCCAGACCTGGCGCACCGGCTCGCGCACGTCCACGTCGATGGTGACGGTGCCGGAGTGGGTGGACTCGGTGGAGATGAGCTTCAGGTCCAGCAGGTAGTGCAGGGGCTGGACGGTGTCCGGCAGGCGCAGCGCGGGAGGCTGGGCTTCGGGCCACTCGGGCGCGGCCGCCACCGAGGCCTCGGGCCTGGACGGCCCGGCGGACCCGGTGGCGTGGGTACAGTGGAGTGAGAGCAACGCGGGGACGAGGAGGAGGGAGTGCCAGCGCATGCCGCGAGGCTATCGCGCCCTCGACGATTGGCCACCGCGAAGCTTCCGTCCTGGATTCCGCGTGAGACAGGCAACGAACACCTGTCCCACGTCCGGACACGGAATGCGGGCCTGTCTCAGAAGCGGACGAGGAACGCGTCGTAGCTGCCCGCGTTGGTGCCGCCCAGGCTGCCGTAGGTGGAGCCCGTCACGTAGGCATTGCCGCTGGTGTCCACCGCCACGCCGCTGCCGACGTCGGGCAGGTGGGTGCCGACGACGCGCGTGCCCAGCTTGGTGCCCGAGCCGTCGTAGCGGGTGAAGAATGAGTCCTGGCTGCCGGCGTACGGCTGGCCGTCCAGGGCGTTGGCCGTATAGCCCGTGACGTTCACGGTGCCGCTGGCGGCCACGGCGACGCCGCTCGCGTAGTCGGGCTGCGCGCCGCCGAGCAGGCGGCTCCACTGGCGGTTGCCCACGGCGTCATAGCGGGCGAGCACCACGTCGATGGTGCCGGCGTTGGTGTGGCCGTCGAGGGTGCCGAAGGTGTCGCCGACGAGGTAGGCGCCGCCGTCGGGGCTCACCGCCACGCCCTTGGCGTCGTCGAGGTCGGAGAGGTCCAGCTGGCGCACCCACTGGGTGGCGCCGAGGATGTCCAGGCGCAGCAGGAACAGGTCCGTGCCCGTGGGCGTGGTGGCGCCGTCGAGGCTGCCGCTCGTCTGTCCCACGACGTACACCTTGTGGTCCGGCGTCACGGCGATGCCGCGCGCGATGTCGCTGCTCGTCGTGCCCAGCTGCCTGAGCCAGTACGGGTTGCCGGCGGAGTCGTAGAGGCCCACGAGGGCGTCGTAGTGGCCGGGGTTGCCGCCGTTGGCGAAGCTGCCGCCGGTGTAGCCGGAGAAGTACAGCGTGTCGTCCGCGCCGATGGCCAGGCCCGTGCCGAAGTCATCCATCTGCGTGCCCTGCTGGCGCACCCAGAGCTGTTGGCCCTGCGGGCTGTACTTGGCGATGAAGAAGTCATAGCCGCCGGCGTTCGTGTGGAAGCCCATCGAGCCGTACGTCCGGCCCGTCACGTACACGTTCCCCTCGGAGTCGGTGGCCGCGGCGGCGGGGCGGTCATCCTCGGGCGTGCCGAACTGGTGCACCCACTGCAGCGCGCCCGCGGTGTCGTACTTCGCGACGAAGACGTCGTTGCCGCCGGCCTTGGGCTCGGGGCCGAGCTGGCTGGTGGTGTTGCCCACGACATAGACGGCGGTGCCCGCGACGGCGACGGCGCGGGCCTGCTCGTCGAGGTTGGCGCCGAACTGCCGCGTCCACGAGGGCGCGGGGACCTGGGCCTGGACGGGGGCGGGGAGGCCCAGCGCGCACACGGCACCGGCGAGGGCGAACGAGCTCAACACGGGGAGCTTCATCACGGACTCCGTTTCGAAGAGGGGGGAAGCGAGCCGTGAAACGCGACTCGAAATGTCTCGTGACACGGCACTGATGCAAGAACACGGGACGGAAAGTCGCGGAAGATGGGTAATGAAAGACACGCGGGGTCCGCGCTGAATCCGGGCGTGAGTTGTCGTGGACCCGGTTGCAGTTGACGCGCTGTGACAGTTGCTGCGTCAGGTGGTGTTCACGTCATGGTGAAGGCGCGGGCGAGGGTGAGGACCTCGACGCGGGTGGCGCCGGCGACCAGGAGCGCGGTGGCCGCGGCGCGCGCGGTGGCGCCGGTGGTGAAGACGTCATCGAGGAGGAGCACGTCGCGCCCCGCGAGGTCGTCCGAGGCGACGAAGGCGTCCGCGACGTTGTCGGCGCGCTCGGCCTCGGTGAGGCCCACCTGTCGTTGGGTCTCCCGCGTGCGCGTGAGCAGCCCGACGGGGGCGCGCAGGCCCAGGTGTTTCGCCAGCGCGCCCGCGAGCAGCTGGGCCTGGTCGTACTTGCGCGCGTGGTAGCGGCGGGTGTGGAGCGGCAGCGCGACGACGAGGCGGGGCGCGCGGGTGAGGAAGCGGTGGGCCTCGGCCGCGAGCATCTCGCCGAGGGGCGCGGCCAGCTCCGGGTGGTCTTCGTACTTGAAGCGGTGGACGGCGCGGGCCACGGGGCCTTCGTGCGCGAACGGGGCCCAGGCGCGCAAGAAGGGTGGGGGAGAAGCGCGGCAGCGTGGGCACATGCCGGCGGGGAACGGACCCGGCTCCGCGCAGGTGCGGCAGCACACGGGCGGCAGGCGCTCCACGGCGGTGTCGCAGGGCTCGCAGAAGAAGGCGCCGGGACCTGGGAGGACCTTCGCGCAGGCGATGCACGCGGGAGGGTAGAGCACGTCCAGCAGGGCCCTCAGCATGGGCGCGCGCTCGTGGACGCCCGCTGCGTGGAACCCCTGCACCCGACTCGTGTCGTCCCCATCCCCATCGCCCGTTCCCCCACCGCCCGCTTGGGAACGCTAGGCGGCGGTGGAGGGGAGCGTCGAGTGGATTCGTGGGGCCCGGAGGGGCCGCGTGCTCAGGGCAGCACGCCCTGCCGGTTCATCTCCTTCGACTGCGGCAGGTTCATCACCTTGCACAGCGTGGGCGCGATGTCCGCGAGGATGCCGGGGCGCAGCTTCTGTCCCCGGAACGCCGGGTGGATGAGGTGGAAGGGCACCGGGTTCAGCGTGTGCGCCGTGTGCGGCTCGCCCGTCACCGGGTCCACCATCTGCTCGCAGTTGCCGTGGTCCGCCGAGATGGCCATCACCCAGCCGTTGCGCTCGCACGCCTTGCCGAGCACGCCCAGGCACTCGTCCACCACCCGCACCGCCTGCATCGCCGCGTCCAGCCGGCCGCTGTGCCCCACCATGTCCGGGTTGGCGAAGTTCGCCAGCGCGAAGTCATACGTCCCCGAATCCAGCCGCCGCACCAGCTCCGCCGTCACCTCGCGCGCCGCCATCTCCGGCTTCAAGTCGTACGTCTTCACGTCGCGCGGACTCGGCACCAGGTGCCGGTCCTCACCCGGATACACAACTTCGCGCCCGCCGTTGAAGAAGAACGTCACGTGCGCGTACTTCTCCGTCTCCGCCGTGCGGAACTGCCGCAGCCCCTGCCGCGCCAGAATCTCCGGGAAGATGTCCTGCGGCTGGTCCGGCGCGAACGCCACCGGCAGGTCGAAGGTCTCGTCGTACTGGGTCATGCACACGTACCGCCCCAGCCGGAGCCCGCCCCGGTCGAACTCCTTGAACGTCGGATACGCCAGGGCCTGCGTCAGCTCCCGCGCCCGGTCCGCGCGGAAGTTGAAGAACACCACCGTGTCCCCATCCTGGATGCGGCCCACGGGCGTCCCATCCCCGCTCGCCATCACCGTGGGCTTCACGAACTCGTCCGTCACCTTCTCCGCGTACGACGCGCGGATGGCGCTCAGCGCGTCCGGCGCCTTGGGACCGCGCGCGTGCACCAGCGCCTCGTACGCCAGCTGCACCCGGTCCCACCGCTTGTCGCGGTCCATCGCGTAGTACCGCCCGCTCACCGTGGCGATGCGGCCCGTGTGCGTCTCGTGGAGGAAGCGCTCCAGCGCCTCCACGTAGCCCAGCGCGCTCTGCGGCGGCGTGTCACGTCCGTCCAGGAACGCGTGCACGTACACGTGCGGCACACCCCGCTCCCGCGCCGCCTTCAGGAGCGCGTACAGGTGCTCCATCGACGAGTGCACCCCACCCGGCGACACCAACCCCAACAGGTGCAGCGCCTTGCCGTCCGCCTTCACGCCGTCCATCGCCGCGCGGAGCACCGGGTTCTGCGCCAGCTCCCCCGACTCGGCCGCGCGGTTGATGCGCACCAGGTCCTGGTAGACGATGCGACCGGCGCCGATGTTGGTGTGGCCGACCTCCGAGTTGCCCATCTGCCCCTCGGGCAGACCCACGGCCAGCCCCGAGGTCTGTAGCTCGGTGAACGGGTAGGGGCTCGTCAGCTTGTCCAGGTTCGGCGTGCCGGCCAGGAGGATGGCGTTCGCCTCTCGCTCGTGGCGGATGCCCCAACCATCCAGGATGCAGAGCAATACCTTGTGCGCGGGAGTCATGCCCGAACCCTAACCACGCACCCGCCGGACGCGGAGGGGAAAAACGCGCTGCGACTCCAGGGCCGGCTTCTTCCCACGGGCCCGCGCTACTCCTCGTGGGAGCGCGTCTTGTACGTCAGCACCGGCGCCAGCGTGGCCACCACCTTCACCAGCCCCGCCTCCACCAGGTCCGTCACCACCCGGTCGATGGCCTTGTACGCCTGCGGCGCCTCCTCGAAGAGCAGGTCCTTGTTCTCGCAGACGACGTGGCTCTTGAAGCTCGTCCGGGTGAGCGACTCCGCCGTGAAGCGCTCCTTGATGCGCTCCCGGGCCGCCGTGCGCGTCCACTTGCGCCCCGCGCCGTGCGCCAGGCTGTACGCGCTGCCCGTCCCATCCCCCACCGGCGCCACCAGATAGCTCAGCGCGCCACGACTGCCCGGAATCACCACGGGCCCCTCGTCCGCTGGCGCCGCGCCCTTGCGATGCAACCACCTCAGGGCCCCGTCCTCGCGTCGTGGGGTGACGCTGTTGTGGCAGACATCCAACACTCGCCGCGCCGGAGCGCCGATGCCATCCAGCACCCTGCGCGCCACCAGCGCCCGGTTGGCCCGGGCCCACGCCACCGCGTGGTCATGCCGCGTCAGGTACGCCCGCGCCTCGTCCGAGCCCGCCGTCAGCCCGCCCGCCGCGTGCCGGTCCACGTGGGCCCGCAGAATCGCCTCGCCCAGCCCCCGCGAGCCCGAGTGCACCAGCAGCAGCAACCGGTCCGCCTCCAGCCCCAGCTCGGCGAACGCCCGCGCGTCGTGCACCGCGTCCACCCGCTGCAGCTCCGCGAAGTGGTTGCCGCCGCCCACCGTGCCCAGCGCCCCCTCGAAGCCCGAGGGCCTCACCCCTTCCTCCGCCAGGAACCCCTCCACGTCACCGTTCCAGGGTCCCTCCACATCCAGCTTCGAGGCCCAGCGCTCGGCCTTCGACTTTCGCGCCAGCATCCCCACGTCCCACAACCCCATCCCACAGCCGATGTCGTTGCCCACCAGGTAGGGATAGAAGAGCCCCTCCGAGGTGAAGGCCGCGCCCACCGGCGCGCCCTTGCCCGGGTGCAGGTCCGGAAGTCCCACCGCGGCCTTCATTCCGGGCAGCCGCGCGACGGCCTCGAGTTGCCGCACCGCCTCACCCTCCACCCACGACTGGGGCGAGGCGATGACGCGCACGGTGGCGGCGGGGGAGGGAAGGGAGGTCTCGGTGCTGGCGGTGCTCATGGGGCCCGTTGACGCCTCCTGTCCGACGGCCCTGACGCCAGCGCGCAAGGGGGCCAGGGAGGCCCGCCTGCCTACTTGTGGTACGGCTCACCCTTGAGGATGGTGAAGGCCCGGTACAGCTGCTCCACGAGCACCACGCGCGCGAGCCGGTGGGGCAGCGTCATCTTGGACAAGGACAGCGTCAGGTGGGCCTGGGCCCGCACGCTCTCGTCCAGGCCCTCGTCGCCGCCGATGACGAAGAGCAGGTCGCGCGAGCCCGTCTGCGCCTTGCCCACGTAGCGGCCCAGCTCCACCGAGTCGATGAGCGAGCCGCGCTCGTCCAGCGCCACCAGCCAGTCCTGCGGCTTTCGCTTCGCGAGGATGGCCTGGGCCTCCGCGGCCTTGGCGTCGCCGGGCTTGAGCTTCTTGCCGCTCGCCTCGGCGAGCTCCACCAGCTCGAAGCGGGTGTAGTGCCCCAGTCTCCGGGCATACTCCTGGACCGCCGGCTCGAAGAGGCCCGAGCGGTCCTTGCCGATGGAGAGCAGGCGGACCTTCAGGACACCTTCTCCCGGGCGGCGTCCGCCCAGAGACCCTCGAGGTCGTAGTGCGCGCGCAGGTCCGCGAGGAACAGGTGGGCCACCACCTCGCCGTAGTCGAGCAGCACCCACTGGCCCGTGTCCACGCCCTCGGTGCCCAGCGCGCGCTCGGGCGCGTCACCCTGCTTGAGCTGCACCTGGACGTTCTCCGCCATGGCGCTCACCTGGCGGTCGCTCTCGCCGGAGGCGATGACGATGTAGTCCGCGTACGACGTCATGCCCCGGACATCCAGGATGACGACGTCCAGCGCCTTCTTGTCGATGAGCAGCTGCGCCATGCGGCGCGCCAGGGCCTGCGCCTGGGGGTTCTCCGCGGGGCCCGCCTTCTGCTGCGGGGCGGCTGGCAGCTTCGCCTTCTTCTTGGGCCGCAGCGGCGTCTTGCCCGTCGTCTTCTTGCGCGCCGGGGCCTTGGCCTTGGCGGGCGCCTTGCTCGCGGCGACCGTCCTGCCCGTCGCCGACTTCTTGCCGCGCGCCGGCGCCTTCTTGGCCGCGCTCTTCTTCTTGGGGGTCGTCTTCTTCTTCGTTGCCATGTGCGGCGCACCCTACCGCACCCTTGGCAACACGCCATGGGTCCTCTAAGGGTCCTGTCCATGAGCGACGCCCGGCTGGAACAGTTCAAGAAGATGGTGGCGGACTTCCCCGACTCCCCCATGAGCCACTTCTCCCTCGGCAAGCTGTACCTGGAGCGCAAGCAGTACGCCGAGGCCGCCGCCGCCCTGGAGCAGGCGGTGCGGCTGGATGGGACGTACGCGGCCGCCATGGTCTCCCTGGGGGACGCGCTGTCGGGCGCCGGGCAGTCCGAGCGCGCCCGCGAGGTGTTCACCCGGGCGAAGGAGCACGCGCTGGCCCAGGGACACCCGGGGCTGGCCGAGGAGATCGACGAGCGCATCTCCGACCTGGGCTGAGCGCCCTCAGTCGCGCCAGGTGACGCCCACGCCGAACACCTGGCGGGAGTAGCTCAAGTCGTTGCGCGGCAGCCGCGTGCTCCACAGGCCCCAGGACAGCTCCAGGTCCACGCGCTCCGAGACGGGGCGCGACAGCTTCAGGGACAGGGAGTTCTGCCCCTCGTCCTCCTCCACGAGAATGATTTCCGGCGACAGGTAGATGCCGTCCGGATAGCGCGTCACGCCCAGCGAGCCCTGCGCCAGCAGCGTCATCCGCCAGGGCAGCCGCACCCCGGCGTTCGCCGACACCCGGTGGCGCAGCACCGTCTCCCCGTAGCTGTTGGAGGAGACCTCCTGGTACGTGTAGCGCAGCCCCAGGGTCAGCGGCCCCCGGTAGTTGTAGCCGAAGCCCGCGGTGAGGGCGCCGTCCTCGCGCCGCCCCGGGGAGCTCTCCACGCCCGGACGCGGGCGCGCCAGCGGCCCGTAGCGGCGCGCGCCCCAGTCGCCGAAGACGGACAGGCTGTGGCGCCGGTCGAAGCGGTAGCGCCCCAGCACCCCCAGCTCCAGCCCGCCGAAGTTCGCCGTGGGGTCCGGCCGGTAGACGAACCTGCGCGCGCCCGCCCGCACCCGCAGCGCCAGCCGCACGTCCGGGGCGTACTCCGCGAAGGCGCTCGCGCCCAAATCCGAGTACGCGCGGGTGCCGCCCCGCCGGTCCTTCGCGTGCCCCTCCGCGCCCAGGCCGAACTCCGTGCCCAGCGCCAGCGAGGCCTCGAGCGCGCCGGCCTGGATGAGCGTGTCCTCGTCGGAGAAGCCCGCGTACTTGCGCGCCCCCAGCTCGTAGCGGCCGACGAGCTGCGTGCGCTCGAACGTCCCCTTCCCCTCGGCCGACCCCAGCACGCTCAGCGCCGGGTCCACTCCGGGCGAAGGCGTGCTGCCGTCGGTGAAGTCGCGCGGGGCGTTGGTGTCCGCCAGCAGCCGCAGGGTGCCCTTGAGCGCGCCCTCCCACTCGGCCGCGGACGCGGGGCGGGCGGTGGCGAGCACCAGGAACACCAGGAGGGTAGGGCGGACGCGGGACACGACGCGGGGCACCATACCCGGCCTCGTGCCTGCACGCCCCACTCGCGGGAGGACGGGCCCGGCCGGTTGGCTGGCGACGGTGACGACACGGCTCGCGCCCGGTACATTGCTGGAATGCGCCCTGCCTCACTTCTCGCCGCGGCGGTCGGCCTCGGGCTGGCCGCCTGCGCCCAGTCGACGTTCATCACCGAGGTGAGGGGCGAGACGACCGTGCCCGCGAGCCTGCCGGGCGGCAGCACCGAGCTCAACGCCTTCCCCCCCATCAGCAGCTTCGCGGGGATGGACTTCGACCAGAACCAGGACTTCAAGAACCAGGGGCTCTCCAAGAGCGAGGCCACCTCCGTCCACGTCGACTCGCTCTCGCTCCAGATTCTCAGCCCCAACGACGTGGACTTCACCTTCCTGGACAACGTGGAGTTCTTCGTCCGCGCCGGAGACCGCGAGTCGCGCATCGCGTGGAAGAATGACCTGTCCCGTGGCAGCCCGCGCGCGCCCAACCCCACGCTGCGGCTGGACCTGGCGGACGTGGAGCTGCAGCCCTTCGTCGCCGCGCCCACCATGAGCATCATCATCCGCGGCAAGGGCCGGACGCCCGAGCGCGAGGTGCGGCTGCGCGCGGTGGTGCGGCTCGAGGTCGAGTCCGGGCTGCTCTAGCCCGAGGGCGGCCCTACTTCGTCAGCTCCTGCGCGCGGCGCTCCAGCGCGCCGGCCCGGCCATCCAGCTCCCCGGCCAGGGCCTCCAGGCGCCTGGCCTCGGCCTCCATCGCCGTGAGGTCCACCGGACCTCCGGCGGCCAGGTCCTGGGCGCGCACCCCGTCCACCAGGGGGCGGCGGTCCGTGGCGCGGACGGACATGGGCTCGGGGCGGCCCGTGGTGGGCGTCCCGGGGGTGTCCGGCATGGAGGGCTCCGGCGGCCCGCCCGTGCCCGGGTTGCCCGACATGGGCGGCGCGTCGCTGTCGCCGCTGGCCTCCTGGAACAGGCCACCGCCGCGGTCGCTGGGCTCCACCCGCAGGCTCCGGTCCGAGCTCATCCTGAGCCGCAGCCGCCGGTCCTGCTCGTCGAACATCGACTCCTCGCCCAGGAAGTCGCTCATCCGGCGGTCCAGGTCGCGCTCTTCGCGTGCCTCGGTGATTCGCGCGCGCATCAGCTTGAGCCGCTCGCGCACCTTGTCCTCGGCGTCGCGCAGGGTGTCCGCCTGCTCCAGCAGGTCCTCCGGGTCGTCGCCGCCCGTCGTCGTCCTGTCCAGCGTGGGCACCTTGGAGGCTGGCAGCGCCAGGCGGACCGAGTCGCGCTCGGTGCGCGTGGTGCGCATCACCTCCAGCAGCGTGGCGCGCTGGGCGCGGTCCGCCGTCTTGTCCCAGGCCGTCATCAGCCGACCGAGCTCGTCCGAAAGCGCCTGGTGCAGCGCCACGTGCGCGCGCTCCGACTCGCCCTCGGCCGTGGACACCGCCTGCGCCAGCTGGGTGAGCGAGCCGCTCAGCTCCTGCGAGCGCCTGAGCGCCGTCTCCAGCTCCGTGCCCGTGGTCAGCCGCCCCTGGGCACGGGCCTTCAGCGCCTCGATGCGCTCGGCCACGCCCTGCAGCTCGTCCCGCAGCGTCTGCTGCTGGGTCCTCAGCGCCCGCGCCTCCGTCCTCGCCACCTGCGCCCGCGCGCGCGCCGCCTCCAGGCCGGACGCGGCCCAGGCGGGCACGCCCACCAAGAGGCACAACGCGAGGACGAGGGAGCGGGGGTTCATCAACAGGCCCCCATGAGCAAGGCGGATGCCAGCCCCGTGGCGCCCCCGTGTCCCCACCTCGCGCGAAAAGCGCTGGGATTCCAGGCGTCTGGGCGCGCCGGGTGGGACGGGGTGGGGAGGGGGGGCCGGTGGAAAGTCATGGGGCGTGGGCCTGGGGTCACGGATTTCCGAGGATCACCCCTCCTCGGGCGCGGTGCCCTTGGGGAGGAAGCCATACTTCTCCAGCTTGTAGTACAGCGCCGACGTCTTGATGCCCAGCAGGCGGGCGGTCTCCGTCTTCACCCCGCCGGCCTTCTCGTAGGCGCGGGCGATGAGCTGCCGCTCCAGGTCCTCCAGGATGTCCGGCAGGGGCCTGTCGCCGTGCGGCACCGGCAGCCCCGCGTCCATGCGCGGCGTGCCGCCGGTGAGGTGGCCGGGCAGGTCCTGGGCGGTGAGCACCTCCCCTTCCGCGAAGACGAGCGCCTGCTCCACCACATTCTCCAGCTCGCGCACGTTGCCGGGCCACGCGTGGCGGGCCAGGGCGCGCAGGGCGCCCTCGTCCAGCCCCGTCACCCGGCGGTTGACGCGCACCGCGTGCTTGGCGACGAAGTGGCGCGCCAGCGCGGCGATGTCCTCGGGGCGCTCGCGCAAAGGCGGCAGCACCAGCGGGACGATGTGCAGCCGGTAGTACAGGTCCTCGCGGAAGCGGCCCGCCTTCACCTCGGCCTGCAGGTCGCGGTGCGTGGCGCTCACCACGCGCACGTCCACCTTGAGCGTCTCCTCGCCGCCCACGCGCTGGATCTCCTTCTCCTGGAGCACGCGCAACAGCTTGGTCTGCACCGCGTGGGGAATCTCCCCGATTTCGTCCAGGAAGAGGGTGCCGCCGTCGGCCAGCTCGAAGCGGCCCAATTTGCGCTTCACCGCGCCGGTGAAGGCGCCGCGCTCGTGGCCGAACAGCTCGCTCTCCAACAGCGTCTCCGCCAGCGCCGCGCAGTGCACCACGACGAAGGGCCCGTCCTTGCGCGGGGACTGCTGGTGCAGCATGCGCGCGATGAGCTCCTTGCCGGTGCCGCTCTCGCCGCGAACGAGCACCGTGGCGTCGCTCATCGCCGCCTTGCGCGCCTGGGAGAGCAGCTTCTGCATGGGCTCGCTGTCGCCCACCAGGCTGCCGTGCGTCAGGGCCGCGTCCGCGTCGTGCGCGGCGGTGCGCCCCTCCAGCTTCTCCACGCGCCGGCGGGTGCTCGCCAGCTCCAGCCCCTTGTCCACCTTGGCGCGCAGCACGTCGGGCGTGAAGGGCTTGGTGATGAAGTCGTAGGCGCCCTCCTGCATGGCCCGCACGGCCGTCTCAATCGTGCCGAAGGCCGTCACCACCATGACGACGGCGGAGGCGTCCAGCGCCTTGAGGGCCTGGGTGACGGCGATGCCGTCCATGCCGTCCATCTTCAAATCCGTGACGACCAGGTCGAACGGGGCCTTGCGGTATGCGGCCAGCCCGTCCGCGCCGCCGCGCACCGCGGACACGGCGTGCCCGGAGCGCGTGAGCGTGACGGTCATCCCCTCGCGGAGGGTGTCGTGGTCGTCGATGACGAGAATGCGCGCCATGCAGGTGCTTGCCCTCAGGTCCTCATGCCAGCGGGGCCGGCCGCCCCGGGTGCGTCCGCATGAGAACACACCCGGCCAGAACCCTACACCGCCCCGGGCGGGCCGGCCGCTTCCAGAAGGCGCTGGCGTGTGAGGGCCCGCCGGGGATACGTGGTCGCGCATGGAATCCCAGAACGCCCACGCCCTGCGGGAGCTCCTGGCGCGCCACGTCCCCGGGGACGACAAGGAGCGCCAGGACCTGGAGCGGATGCGCCACCACGCGGCCACGCTCGCCTCGCCCTTCTCCCGCGCGCAGGCCACGGCGCACTTCACCGGCAGCGCGGTGGTGGTGGACCCTCGGGGCGAGCGCGTGGTGATGGTGCTGCACGGCAAGCTCCACCGGTGGCTGCAGCCGGGCGGACACGCGGACCCGGCGGACGGCGGCGACATGGAGGCCACCGCCCTGCGCGAGGCGCGCGAGGAGACCGGCTGCCGCGTGGTGCTCCACCCCACCGCGCCCCGCCCGCTGGACGTGGACGTCCACACCATCCCCGCGCGCCGCGACGAGCCGGAGCACCAGCACCTGGACGTGCGCTACCTCGTCGTGGCCGAGGACCCGGAGTCGCTCGCGCACGACCCCCACGAGTCCTCCGGCGCGCAGTGGCTCACGTGGGACGAGGCGCTCGCCCGCGCGGACGAGGCGCCGCTCCAGCGCATGCTGGAGAAGGCGCGCCGCCAGGTGGCCCGCACCCCGTGACGGCGGGCGCGAGTCGCCGTCGGTCGGAGAGACAGGCCCGCTGTGGGGCGCGCGACGCCTCCAGGTGCCCCCGGCTGAAATCTGAAACAAGGCGGTGAGAAAAGCGTCGGGCGACGACAGTCGCGTGGCCTCGTGGAGGTGCTGTCACCACTATGGGGCCGCCCTGGCGGGTGAGGGGGGCCATGTCGGTCTGGAACCCGCCGGGTGCAGGAGCCTCGTGCCGCCATGTCGTCTTCCGAGCAGGAAGTGCGCAGCCTCACGTCTCGTGTGCCCGTGCGTCGCTATGGGCCTCCGCCGCTGAACCCGTCGGCGCATCCCCGCTGGCTCGAGTCCATGCTGGATGCGACCCGCCGGGACTGGGACGCGGCGTGCTGGCCTCCGCTGTTCCGCGCCACCGCCGAGGGCCGGCGCCCGCCGCTGGTGTACTGGCGCCGCGTGCTGTCGCAGTTCTTCCTCATCGTCGAGTCCTTCCCCAAGTACATGGCCCTGTCGCTGGCCAAGACGACGTACGGCCGCTCCGAGGGGGACGCGAGCATCCGCCGCTGGCTCCTGCAGAACCTGGCCGTGGAGGCGCGCCACGCGGAGTGGTTCATCGACTGGGTGCGCGCGCTCGGCCTGGAGCCCGAGGCGCTCTTCCAGGTGCGGCCGCTGCCGGAGCTCCAGGCGCTGCACGCGCACCTGCGAGACACCTGTGCCCGGGGCACGCTGGCGGAGGGCATCGCCGCGTCCAACTGGGCCATCGAGGGCATCACCGGCGTGTGGACGCGCGACGTGGTGGAGCCCTTCCGCGCCTATGCCGCGGACGGCGCGCGCATCGACGCCAGCGCGATGATGTGGCTCAAGGCGCACGCTCGCTATGACGACCTGCACCCGGTGGAGGCGCTCGAAATCCTCAAGCTCTGCACGGACCCCACCGGGGACGAGCCTGCCCGGGTGCTCGACGCCACGCGCAAGTCCCTGCGCCTGTATACCTCCGCCATCCGCGCCTGCTGTGTGGATTGAGGCTGAAATCGCCGCGTCTGTCTTCTTGCTCAACCTTTCCGGGGGAGGTTGATTTCCAGATTGTGTATGCCTTTCGACGAGCGCCCGGCTGACGGGAGTGCAATGTCTGGAACCGGGCGTGCGCCGCTCGCTTTCGTCTCGACGACGTGCGGAGAATGGGGTCGTCCGCCATCCCTCCATTCCTGGACTCACCGCGTCCCCTGGCCGGAGGCGCGGGAAGGCAATCCCGCATGAGCATCGAAGATTCGTTGATTCGCGAGTATCGCTGGCGCGCGCTCAGGGTGTTCATGTCCTGGGTGGTCCCCGCGGCGCCCATCGCGGCGTACCTCAACGGCATGTCCATGGGCGTCGCCGGGTGGGAGGGCGTGAGGGCGGTGGCGTGGGTGCTGCCGCCCATCCTGGTGGGCCTGGGGATGCTCTACCCCGCGCTGCTGATGCGGTGGATGGTGGGCAACGCGCTGCGCGCGCGCGCGGGCGACAAGCCGGGTGAGCGACTGGAGCGCATCCTGCGGCTGCCGTGGCGCGTGGCGGTGGGGACGTCGTGGGTGGGGTGGACGCTGGGGGGCTTCTGGTTCAGCCTCCACGTGTGCCTGACGTGGCACAAGGATTTGTCGCAGGTGGTGCTGGGGACCATCATCGGCGTGTGCTGTGGCGTGCTGCTGGGCTTTCCCATCAGCGTCTCGCTGGAGCGGATGTTGTTGCCGCTGGCGCTGGAGGAGCAGCGCAAGCACGCGACGGTGGCGCTGGCGGGCGGCGGCTTCTCGTGGCCCCGGCAGGCGTGGTTCCTGCCCTTCACCTTCGGCGGCTCCATCATCTCCGCGCTGGTGCTCAGCGGCTGCGTGGTGGTGGTGAAGCTGGAGGCCATCCGGGACACGCTGGCGCTGGAGCTGGAGTCGGAGGGCGCGCGGCGCTCGGCGCGGATGCTGATGGAGCTGGGCGGGGTGCTGGCGGGGGAGCTGACGTTCAGCCTGGCGTGGGTGGGCGGGCTCCTGCTGCTGCCGGGCATCACCATGTGGATGCTGGCGCGCAGGCAGGCGCGGGCGGCGGACGCGGTGGGGCAGGCGATTGAATCCGTGGCGGCGGGGCGCGTGGTGGCGCCCGCGTGGGTGTCCACGGACGAGATGGGGGACCTGGCCGAAGGCATGAACGCGGTGCTGGCGCGGCTGCGTCAGCTTCCCCTGACGCTGCAGGCCTCGGCGGCGCGGCTGGGGGAGGCGGGCGGGCACCTGCGCGCGGCGAACGACGCGCAGCAGCAGAGCCTGTCGAAGCAGTCGGCGGCGCTGCACCAGGCGCAGGTGACGTCGGAGGAGATACGGCGCACCTCGAGCATGGCGGCGGACCGGGCGGAGGCGGTGCTGCAGGTGGCCCGGCGCGCGGAGGCGCTGGGGCTGCAGGGCGAGGCGGCGGTGGAGAAGAGCGTGGCGGGGCTGGCGGACATCCGCGGCGCGGTGGACGGCATCCAGCAGCGGCTGGACAAGCTGGCCCGGAGCGCCTCGCTGATTGGCGACATCACGGAGACGGTGAAGGACCTGGCCGCCCAGTCGCACCTGCTCGCGGTGAACGCGGCCATCGAGGCGGCGCGCTCGGGGGAGCAGGGCAAGGGCTTCGCGGTGGTGGCCCGCGAGGTGCGGGCGCTGGCGGACCAGTCGCTGCAGTCCACGCGGCGCATCCGCGACGTGCTCCAGGACGTCAGCGTGGGCATCCAGGACGCGGCCCGCATGGGCGAGCAGGGCGTGCGCACCATCGGCACGGGGCTGGACCAGATGCGGGCGTCGGGCGACTCGCTGCGGGCCTTGTCGCTGATGTCGCAGGAGAACTCGGCCGCGGCCCGTCAGATTGCCGCCGCCGTGACGCAGCAGAACGCGGGCATCTCGCAGATCTCCATCGCCGTCTCGGACCTGTCGCAAATCATGGACGAGACGATGAAGCGCCTGGAGTCCACGCAGGAGGCCACGAGCACGCTCGCGCAGGTGTCCGGCGAGGTGGGGCAGATGGCGCGTCAGTTCAACGAGGCGGGCTGACGGCGCCCAACGGCAGCGTCAGGGTGAAGGTGGTGTCGCCCGGCGTGGACGTCAGGTGCAGCTCGCCCCCGTGGGCGCGGGCAATCTTGCGCGCCAGGGGCAGGCCCAGGCCGGTGCCCTTCTCCCGGGTGGTGAAGAAGGGCTCGAAGATGCGCTCCTTCTGGAGGTCGGGCACGCCCGCGCCGGCGTCGTGGACCTGGATGGCGTAGCGCCCGTCGCGCACGGCGCCGTGGATGCGCACGTGGCCTCCGGATGGCGAGGCCTGCACGGCGTTCTTCACCAGGTTCAAGAGGGCGGCGGTGAGCAGGCTGCCGTCGGCCTCGAGCAGGGCGAAGGAGGCGTCCACGTCCAGCACCACGTTCCGGGACTGGGCCTCCGCGGAGGACAGCTCGCTGACGATGGACAGGAGCGCGGGGGCCTCCACGGGCGCGCGGGCCAGGGGCTGCTCGCGGGCGAAGGCGAGGAAGTCCTCGACGATGCGCTGCAGGAAGGCCACCTCGCGCTGGATGCGCTCGACGTGCGCGCGCGCGTCCTCGTGGGCGCCGGCGCGGAGGTCCTCCTGGAGCAGGCCGGAGAACAGGGCGATGCCGCCCAGGGGATTTCGCACCTCGTGGGCGACGCCCGCGAGCATCATCTTGAGCTGTCTGTCCCGGCCCTCCAGCGCGCCGCGCATCTCCTCCAGCTCGCGCGCGAGCACGCCGATTTCGCGCGTGGGCTCGGGCGGCACGGGCGTGGTGAGGTCGCCCCGGCCGATGCGCAGGGCGGAGTCCATCAGCCGGCGCAGGGGGCGCGCGAGGCCCCGCGCGGTGAGCAGCGCGACGACGGCGAGCGCGGCTAGGGCGAGTGCGCCCATGATGGCGAAGGTGCGCGACAGCCGCTGCAGGGGGCCGAAGAAGGCCGCGCTGCCCTCCACGCCCACCGCGCCCACCACCTGGCCCGCCAGGGTGATGGGGGCATAGCCCGTCTTGTAGAGGCGTCCGTCGGAGCCGGTGAAGAGCACCTGGCTGGCGGCGTGCTGGCCGGCGAAGACGCGCGCCAGCTCCAGCCTGTCGCGCGCGAGCTCCGGCACCTCCGCGCCCACGGGCAGGCCGCCGCCCACGTCCGCGCGGACGCGGCCCTGGACGTCGACGGCGAAGACGCGGCGCACGTTGCTGGCCTCGCGCACGCCCTCGAGCAGGCGCACCACGTTGCGCCAGGTGCGGGTGCCGCCCACGTCGTCGCCGGGCTCGATGGTGAGCATGCGCTCGCCGTTGAGCTGGCTGGCGGTGGCGGCGGCGATGTTGGAGAGGCTGGTGCCCAGCTCCTCCTCGAGGATGGCGCGCGCCAGCTGGTACACCGCCGTGCCCGTCACCGCGAGGATGAGCAGGGTGGGGACGAGGAACGCCGCGAGCAGCCGCGTCGACAACAGGTGCGGGACGTCCCGCCAGCGGAAGGTGTCTCGGCGCTCCGGGCTCATGCGTGGGCCGGACTCTACTCCGTCGGCCCACGCACGAGGGACTGACGCTCCCCGGGCGCTCACCCACCCCTCACTGACACGAGAACGTGTACGAGCCGGGGGTGCTCCAGGTGCCGTCCGCGTTGATGTTGCGCACGGTGTAGCCGCTGAACGGATAGGGCGAGTTCCAGCAGTCGCTGGCGCGCACGTCGTTGCGCACGGCGGCGGACAAATCCCAGTTGCCCCGGCGGCGCAGCTTCTCGTACGCGGCCACGCGGTCGATGGCCTGCAGCCACGTGGCGTCCGCCGCCAGCACGTCGCGGCGCTTCTCCAGGAAGCGCTGTAGCCACGACGACTCCGTGATTCCGTTGTAGCCCACCGCCGGCGCCACCTGGGCCGTGTTGCCCAGCGCGTTGTTCGCCGCGCGCACCAGGCTCTTCACCCCTGACTCGCCGTGGTTGATGTACGCGTCATACAGCGCCATCTTCGACAGCGCGCTCGTGGCGCCCCACTTGTTCGCCTCCGCCATGGCCGGCGTGTAGTAGAACTGGTCGCTGACCTGGTCCTGGCACGCCTTGAAGTCCGCGCGCGTGGTGGTGTTGTTGTAGCTGGCGGCCCAGTCCGCCCGCCAGTTGCCGATGACATCCAGCTCCGACGTGGATGGCTGCGATTGCCCCGTGGACAGGAAGCGGTTGTTGATGGTCGTCAGCCCCGGCATGTACTTGGCCATCACGTTGCCATTGGCCGCGCTGCGCCGCGCGTTGTAGCACTGGATGACCTGGATGGCGTCGCCCGTGCCCGTGCAGAACCCCGCGCGCCCGCTGGTGTACCCGCGCCCGTCCTGGATGTTCTCCGAGTACGCATACGCCAGCACCGGCGTGTCGTTCTCCCAGATGCTCGTGAGCCCCTCCGACACCTTCTTCTGGTTCTCCGTCAGCCCACCTCCCGGGGGAGGCGGCGTGCTCCCGCAGCTCGGGTCGCTGATGACGATGTTGCTCGCCGTCCACGACGTGTTCGAGTTCGTCGAGTAGTAGAACGTGTAGGACGCGTTCACCCCCACCGTCAGCCCCGAGGTGCGCGAGTACGTGCACGTGCTCCCGCTCTGCGTGTGCGTCCAGCCCGGCTCGTCGTGGTCGCACGTCACGCCGCTGGGAACCCCGAACGCAATCGTCGGGCTCGTCATCGCCGCCGCGCCCGTGTTCTTGAAGACGATGGTGCCCCACCAGTCCGCGCCCACGTACGTGTTCGTCGTAATCACATACGCGCAGGCCGCGAGCCCCTGCTCCCCACGGGCCTCCTCCACCGGCCCACCTCCCACCTCCGCCCCACCACACCCCACCAGGGCCCCCGCCCACAGCAGGGCTCCGCACTTCATCCACAGTGAATCATTCCGATGACGACCCATGGGCGCTCTCCTTTGCGCGGTGTCTTTCTTCAGCTACCTCCGAAAGAACGGAAAGTCAGTCAAAACCAGCTCGACGCCCGCTTGCCTGCCCTGCGAACGGCCCGGCCTCCGTTCGAACGCGAACCGGCGTGCTTAGGTTTGCGCCAGACACATCAGTGCGACCCGAGGAGGAAGAGATGTCTTTGGAAACGATTCTAGTGTGGGCGGTCATCGGCCTCATCGCCGGGTGGTTGGCGTCGGCCGTGGTCGGCGGGGGCTACGGGCTCATCGGCGACATCGTCGTGGGTGTGGTGGGAGCGTTCCTGGGCGGCTTCATCTTCCGTGCACTGGGAGCGGGCACGCCCTTCGGCGGCCTGGCCGGGACCATCTTCGTGGCCTTCATCGGAGCGGTGGTGCTGCTGCTCATCCTGAGAGCCATCCACTCGACACGCGTCCGACGCACATGAGTGGGCGGCTTCAGGTGCCGCGCCAGCCCTCGAGGGCGGTGACGACGGCGGCGAGCACCATGAGGCCTCCCACGGCCTGAGCCACGCGCGCGCTGGCGGAGGGACGTGACTCCAGCCAGCCGCGCGCGCGGTCCGCGACCAGGGTGATGGCGCCGTACACCGCGCCCTGGGTCAGCGCGATGATGGCCCCCAGGACCAGGGCCTGCAGCCACAGCGGCCCATACTCCTTCCGCAGGAACTGGGGGAAGACGGCGAGCATGAAGACGTAGGCCTTCGGGTTGAGCAGGTTGGTGAGCGCTCCCCGGCGGAACGTGGCCAGGGCGGAGCGCTGGCCGGCCTGCGAGGACGGGGAGAAGGTGGACGGGCTTCGCACCAGCGCCACCCCCATCCACGCCACGTAGAGCGCCCCCACCCAGAGCAGCACGTTGAACGCGGCGGGCATCACCGCGAGCAGCACCGCCACCCCCGTCGCCCCCACCGCCACGTGACACACGCCGCCGCAGATGATGCCGCCCACCGCGGCCAGCCCCGAGCGGCGTCCTCCCACCAGGGAGCTGGCCAGGACGAAGGCCATGTCCAGCCCGGGGAGGATGACGATTCCGGACACGAGCACGAAGAACAGCCAGAGGTGGGACGTCTGCGTCATGGGGGCGCCCTCCAGGGGAGCGGGGAGGGCGGCACCGTACGGAGCATGTAGGGCGGAATCGGCCCTGATTCGAGCGCCCCTGGCGTTAGGTTCCCGACCTATGTCCCGGCCCACCACGCGCGTGCTCACCGTGCTCGAGTTGCTGCAGACCCATGGGCGGATGAGCGGCTCGGAGCTGGCGCGGCGGCTGGAGGTGGACCGGCGCACCGTGCGCCGCTACATCCTGAAGTTGGAGGAGCTGGGCATCCCCATCACCGCCGAGCGCGGCAGGGACGGCGCCTACATGCTGGTGGCGGGCTTCAAGCTGCCGCCCATGATGTTCACCGAGGACGAGGTGCTGGCGCTGTCGGTGGGGCTGCTCGCCTCGCGCGGGCTGGGCCTGGCGGAGGCGGCCCCCGCGGTGGAGAGCGCCCAGGCGAAGCTGGAGCGGGTGATGCCCGCGACGCTGAAGCGGCGCGTGCGCTCCGTGGACGAGTCGGTGACTCTCGACATCTCCCGCGCCCGCGAGATGGCGGACAACACCGCGCTCGTCGCCCTGAGCTCCGCGGCCCAGCTGCGCAAGCGCGTGCGCCTGGGCTACCGGGGAGCGCGCGAGGAGGACACCGAGCGCGACTTCGACCCGTATGGCCTCGTCTGGCGCGGCGGGCGCTGGTACGCGGTGGGCGTCTGCCACCTGCGCGAGGATTTACGCACCTTCCGGTTGGACCGGGTGCGCGCGGTGCTCCCGCTCGACGTCCACTTCACGCGGCCGGACGGCTTCGACGCGCTGGCGCACGTGGAGGCCGCGGTGGCGTCGCTGCCGCGCGCGTTCGCCGTGGAGGTGCTGCTCGACACGGACCTGGCCCGGGCGCGCCAGCACCTGTTCGCCACGCTGGGCGTGCTGGAGGTGGTGCCCGGCGGCGTGCGGCTGTCGGGGCAGACGGATGACCTGGACTGGTTCGCGCGGGAGCTGTCGCGGCTGCCCTTCGCGTTCCACATCCAGCGCCCCGACGGGCTGCGCGCCGCGCTGGAGGCCCGCGCCCAAAAGCTGCTGGCCCTGGCGCGCGGGGGTGGCTAGCGGGCCTCCTGCCGCTGCCGACGCCGGAACTCGGCCACCTTGGCCTTGTTGCCGCAGCCGGACATGGAGCACCAGCGCCGCAAGCCCGAGCGCGAGGTGTCCACGAAGAGCAGGCCACAGTCGCGCTGCTCACACGTGCGCACGCGCTCCGCCAGCTCGCCGCCGAGCAGCTCCGCGCCGTCGCGCGCCACCGTCACCAACAGCCCCCGGATGTCCGCGCCCGCCCAGAACAGCCCGCGAGGCCCCAGCTGGGGCGCGGGCGGCGGCTCCGCGGCCCAGCGGTTGAGGATGGAGCGGTCCCTCGCGGAGAAGTTCTCCCCGCGAGCGCGGGCCAGGGCCAGCCGGTGGAGCGCCTCGCGCAGCTCGCGCGCCTGGGCCAGCTCCTCCGCCGTGGGCTCCTGCACCTGCGCCGCCAGTCCCGCGGCGATGAGCCACCGGCCCAGGTCCTTCGGCGTCTGGAGCAGCTCCTGGGGCGTGTCCTTCAGCCGCCCCGCCAGCGTCGCCGGCAGGTCCAGCGACACGCGCCCCGCCCGGAACGCGAAGCCGTCCCTTCGCTCTCCCTTGGAAATCGGCGGGGAGGGGGGAGCAGCGCGTTGCCTGGCGACCATGGAGAGACCTCGAGGAGGGGGGAACCGCAATGGCAAACTACCTGGAATGCGCGCCAACGCACGCGTGAAGTTGGTAACCCTTCCATGGGGTTTCATTCCGACGCATGCGTGGGTTTCACCCCGTGTCTGGCTTCGGAGCCAGGCGCGCGCGGGTCACTAGAGGAGATGCGCGAGGGCGCATGCACGCATCGTCCTGGTGCGGGCGCGCGCCGTCACCCCGTCGTCATCGGCTCCAGAGGAAGTCGACGAGCACGAGGTAGTGCGTGGAGGCGGCGGCGATGACCATGAGGTGGAAGACCTCGTGGTAGCCGAAGACGGCGGGGCTGGGGTCCGGCCACCGGCGCGCGTAGACGACGGCGCCCACCGCGTAGAGCAGGCCGCCCAGGAGGAGCCAGGTCGCGCGAGTCGAGCCCACCACCGAGGGCAGCCGCAGCATCACCGGGGCGGAGAGCGCGCCCAGGATGACGTAGAGCACCGAGCGCACGCCCCGCGTGCCGGAGATGCCGAAGAGCGACAGCCCCGCGCCCGTGAGCGCGCAGCCCCACATCACCCAGAGCAGGTGCCGCGTCCACGCGTCGGGTGCGTCCAGCGTGGCCAGCGGCGTGAAGGTCCCGGCGATGAGCAGGTAGATGGCGGCGTGGTCCATCCGCCGCAGGCGCTGGTACGCGGCCGGGCCCCAGGTGGGCACGTGGTAGGTGGCGCTGGTCCCGAACATCAGCACCAGCGACAGGCCGAAGACGCAGTCGGCGAAGTGCTGCAGGCCCTTGGCCGGCGCGAGCGCGAGCGCGATGAAGCCGCCCAACGCCGCGAGGAACGCGAGCGCGTGCGACACGCCTCGCAGCCGGGGCTTCACCTCCGCGACCACGGCGCGGAGCTCGGGAGGGACGATGGACGCCATGCCCCCTGTCCTAGTCACGCCCGGTCACCGGCGCGTCAGCGCCCCGGACATCCCGTCCACCCGTGGACGGCGGTCCCGCCCCGAGCGTCGACTGCTCCGCACTCGAAGGGCCCCGCGACGTCCAGGAGCCCACGCCGTGTCCATGGCTCCGACGCGAAGCGTTGCCCGTGCGCGCGGGCGGTCCGCGAGCGCTCGCCCGTCCGTCTGGGTTTGGGCCTTCGATTTGAGAGGAATTGGCCGCGCCCCGCCGGGCTGACAGCGCTTCCCAGGGAGTCTGTTCTCTCTCTGGAGAGGCGGGCTTTTCAATGTTTCATCCGGGTCGATGTCCACCCATTTGAAGCATTGAGAGGTTTTGGGCATACCCTGATGTGTCGAATCCGTTTCGGGCCGTCCAACGCCAACTCCCTCGTCCACGGCCCGGGCCTCATCGCCCATGAATCAGTCGCAACCGCAGGTCATCGAAATCAACCTCGAGCGTCTCGAGCGCATCCGGGACGTGCTGGCGATGATTTCGCTCGGGGAGTTCAACCCGGACGAGCATCTCATCGCGGTGGAGAACCATGACGTGTTCTCCTCGTTCGAGGACACCATCAACCTCTTCGCCCGCCAGCTCCACGCGTCCGTGCAGGAGAGCGAGCAGTCGATGCTCAAGCTCGACGCGGCCCGGCGCGAGCTGGAGGAGAAGCTCTCCACCATCGAGAAGCAGCGGCTGGCCATCCGCGACTTGTCCACGCCCATCATCGAGCTGTGGGAGGACGTGCTCACGCTGCCCATCGTCGGGGTGGTGGACACGCAGCGCTCGCTGGAGATGACCGAGCGGCTGCTCCACCGCATCTCCCAGGGCAAGGCCCGCTGCGCCATCATCGACATCACGGGCGTGGAGGTGGTGGACACCTCCACCGCGAACCACTTCGTGAAGATGGTGAACGCCGCCCGCCTGCTCGGCACCTACTGCGTGGTGACGGGCATCAGCCCGGTCATCGCCCAGACGCTCACGCAGATTGGCGTCGACCTGCGGGACGTGAAGACGCTCGGCAGCCTGCGTGACGGGCTGAAGGAGTGCTTCCTGTACCTGCGCAACCACACCGCCCACCGCGCCCTCGACGCGGGCGGCCGGTAGCCCTCCGAACCCTCTTTCCGGAACCCAGACTCACATGTCCCAAGTCACCCACGAGCCCGGCATCACCGTCACGGGCGCGAGCGTGGCCTCCATCGTGGAGGCCATCCAGTCGTTCACCGTCCTCGTCAACGCCCTGCTGGACGTGATGAAGGTCCCCGCGCGCGGGGCGGGCGCCGAGCGCGCCATCGACGTGACGGCCTGGTACCCGCTGGAGGACTACCTCCAGGCGTACCGGAAGATCGACTCCCTGCTGGGCGGGCGCGGCCTGGAGAAGGTCGGCTCGATGATTCCCAAGAACGCCGTGTTCCCCTCGGACATCACCGACATCCACAAGGGGCTCGCCTCCATCGACATCGCCTTCCACATGAACCACCGGAAGAACGGCCGGTCCATGTTCAATCCCCTCACGGGGGAGATGGCGGACGGCATCGGCCACTACTCGTACAGCGCGGTGCCCGGGAAGAACGAGGGCCACGTGGTGTGTGGCAATCCCTATCCGTGCCGGTTCGACCAGGGCCTCATCAAGGGCATGGCCCAGCGCTTCATGCCCCACGCCGTCGTCGCGCATGACCCGGACCAGGGCTGCCGTCAGAAGGGCGGCGCCTCCTGCACCTTCATCGTGACCTGGTAGCGGAAGGACACCTCCGCCGCGCCCCCGTCGGGAACGAGGGCGCGGCGGCTTGCGCATGGAGGACGCCGCCTAAGTAGGTCGCCAGAAGTTCTCTAACAAATCGCGTAGCCAGAAGCCCTCGGCGAGGCAGCCGGCCTTGCGGAGGGCGTCCCGTGCAGAAAGGCCCAGCACCCATCGGATGGCGGCGCCGACGTGCTGCTCGACCGTGGGGTACTGACGGTTGGCGGAAACGCGTTGCTTCAGGGAGCGCCACAAGTGGTCCATGCAGTTGAGTTCTGAGCGCTGCTTGGGCAACAGCAGCAGGTGGATTCCGAGGCGAGCGGCGAGCTGCTGGGACTTCTGGGCCGTGTGACAGCTGGCGCGGTCCAACACCAGCAGCAGAGGGCGACCGGGGTAGGCGGCACGCAGGGCGCGCAGAAAATCCATGAAGTCTTCGCGTCTGGCGCGCTGGGTTGCCAGCAGCACGCGCTTGCCGGTGCGAGGGTTGATGGCGCCCCACAGTGTGCGCTTGGCGTTCTCGCCTGTAATCGGCACCACGGCCTGCTCTCCCCTGGGGGCCCAGGCGGCGCGCAGCGGCGGAAACCACCGCAGCACCGTGCTGTCCATGACGAGCAGCACGGCCCGGGGGAACAGGCGTTTGAGCCGTTTCAGACGGCGGACAAGGCCCCCTTTTTCTGCCCTGGATGGGGCGCCGCCGTGGCGTACACGTACCGTGGCCGCTTCCACGCCAGGCCCGCCTCGTGCAGCCGGCGGCGCAGTGTACGGGGCGACACCTCGATGCCCTGTCGCTTCAGGTGCGTGCACAGCAGCGGCACCGTCCAGCCGTGGCTCGCCCAGGACTGCTTCTCTGGGCTGCCTCGGACGACTTCGCGCAGGCGCTCGGCCGTCAGGCGCGGCGCATTCCTCGGCCGCCCCTGCCGCGGGGCATCTCGCAGCGCTTCGGGGTCACGCTGCGCCAGATAGCGCTCCAGCCAGAAGTAGACGGCTGGCCGACTCAGGGCTGCCAGATGCGCAGCCTCGCCCGGGCCTTTGCCCTCTGCGAGGAGTCTCACTGCCAGTAGTCGACGGAAGTGGCGGGCGTCGCGCACGCTTCGCAGCGCATGCTCCAGCTTCCGCCTGTCCTCTGCTGTCAGCCCCAGTTCGGCAGGGCTCCTTGCCGGTCGCATGGTCCAGAAAATGCGCATGCGACCGGCATTTGTCTCGGAACTTCCGGCGACCTACTTAGTTCGGGCCGCGCAGGGGCAGCAGCGCCCGCACGCGCGCGTCCCTGAGGAACAGGCCGCCCCAGGCGATGACGCCCAGCAGCACGGGGATGAGGAACGAGTCCCCCTGCCGCACGTGCGTCACCGTGGCGCCGCCCAGGTAGCCCGTGACGAGGATGGCCCCCAGCACCGCCGTGCGCGGCACCGCGTAGAGCAGCGCCGAGAGCAGCTCCGCGATGCCGATGGGCACGAGCACCGACGCCGGGAAGCCCGACTTGGCGAAGCCCTCCACCACCTCCGGGGGCTGCCGCAGCTTCATGGACGCGCTGGCGACCAGCGCCAGCACGACGAGGCCGGAGAAGACCCGGCCCGTCCAGAGGGCCCAGGGTTTGGAGGCGGGGACGGCGGTGGTGGCGGCGGTCGTCATGGGGGGACGGCTCCTGATGGGAGTGGGTTCCGAAAGGTTCGTCGGTTACAACCCGTAACCGGCGCTCGTGTAACGGGGGCCCGTTTCGTCCGCAAGAAGGCACATCCATGTCACCACCTCCCGCCAAGCGTCCCCGCTCGAAGAATCCCCATGGCGCCACCGAGCCCTGTCTGGCCGTGCGCGACGTCCTCACGCGCGTGGGCGACAAGTGGAGCGTGCTCGTCGTGGGCAGCCTGGGAGACGGGCCGCTGCGCTTCAGTGACTTGAAGCGCGGCATCGAGGGCATCTCCCAGCGCATGCTGACGCTCACCCTCAGGGGGCTGGAGCGGGACGGGCTGGTGACGCGCACCCAGTACCCCACGGTGCCGCCTCGCGTGGAGTACGCGCTGACGCCCCTGGGGCACACGCTCTTGGACCCCGTCCAGGAACTGGCGAAGTGGGCGCTGCAGAGCCGCGCCGCCATCCAGACGGCCCGGGGCCGCTATGACAAGAAGCCCAAGCCACCTCCTCCGACGGGGCCCACGCGGAGGTAGGGCCCGTCAGTCGAACATGGCCCGGAGCGCGTCGCCCAGGGTCTCCACGCCCACCACGCGCAGCTTCGTGGCCTCCATGCGCCGGGCGCTGCCCGCGGGCATCACCACCCGCTTGAAGCCCATCTTCGCCGCCTCGATGAGCCGGGGTTCCACCTGGCCCACCGCGCGCACCTCACCCGCCAGGCCCACCTCGCCCAGCACCAGCGTGTGCGGGTCCAGCGGCCGGTTCTGCAGGCTGCTCACCAGCGCCGCGCAGACAGCCAGGTCGCACGCGGGCTCGTTGAGCTGCATGCCGCCCGCGACGTTGACGAACAAGTCACACCCGACGAGGGGAATCTCCTCCTTCTTCTCCAGCACGGCGGCGAGCAGGGCCACGCGGTTGCTGTCCACGCCGATGGCGGTGCGCCGCGCGGTGCCGTAGCCGGTGGGGGCCACCAAGGCCTGCACCTCCACCAGGAGGGGGCGGGTGCCGTTGAGCGTGCTGGTGACGACGCTGCCGGACTTGCCCGCGGGGCGCTCCGACAGGAAGAGGGCGGACGGGTCCGAGACCTCCACCAAGCCCGCGCCCTTCATCTCGAAGACGCCAATCTCGTTGGTGGAGCCGAAGCGGTTCTTGTGCGCGCGCAGGATTCGGAACGGGTGGCCGCGCTCGCCCTCGAAGTAGAGCACGGTGTCCACCATGTGCTCGAGCACGCGGGGGCCCGCGATGGAGCCCTCCTTCGTCACGTGGCCCACGATGAAGGTGGGCACCCCCGTGCGCTTGGCGTAGGCCATCAGCCGCCCGGCCACCTCGCGCACCTGGGTGATGCTGCCCGGCGCGTTGCCCAACTCCGGCAGGTACATGGTCTGGATGGAGTCCACCACCAGCGCGCGCGGCTGGAGCGATTCGGCGGCGGCCAGCACCCGCTCCGCGTCCGTCTCCGCGAACAGGTGGATGGAGTCGCCCTCCACGCGCAGCCGCTCGGCGCGCATCTTCGTCTGGCGCAGGCTCTCCTCGCCGGAGACGTAGAGCACCGCGCCCTGGCGCGCGAGCCGGTCCAGGGCCGCGAGCAGCAGCGTGGACTTGCCGATGCCCGGGTCGCCGCCCAACAGGACGACGGAGCCCGCCACCACGCCGCCGCCCAGCACCCGGTCGAACTCGGCGATGCCGGTGCGCTGGCGCACCTCCGCGTCCCCGCTGACGTCCTTGAGCAGCATGGGCTTCGCCGCGCCGCCCGAGGCGCCCCAGGCCGGGCGCTTCTCGTCCTGCTTCGCCCCGGCTTCCTCCAGGAGCGAGCTCCATGCGCCACAGTCCGGGCACTTCCCCAGCCACTTCGCCGTCTGGTACCCGCACGCCTGGCAGGTGTAGTGCGTCTTCGCCTTCGCCATGGGTCGGGTGTGTATCGCACTACCCTGACGTCGCCACGGGCGGACGAGCAGGCACGTCTGGAGAGCAGGCAGGCTTGGTGTCAAGACCCATGCCGTCGAGTTGTACGTTGGGGAGGGGCGACCCAGCTTCATTCCCACGGGCGGCGCGATGGGCGCTGACCCTCGCACAAGCCGGGTGGGCGCCACACCGTGCGCCCTCTTCACCACTCACTGTGAGGTCGTGTCATGGGGATCATCGCTTTCCTGGTCATCGGTCTTCTCGCCGGTCTTCTCGCTCGGGCCCTGATGCCCGGCAACCAGTCCATGGGTCTGGTGGCCACGACGCTGCTGGGTATCGTCGGCTCCTTCGTGGGTGGCTTCATCGGCTCGCTGTTCCGCAGCGACGGCCGCGTCTTCGACCTGCACCCGTCCGGTCTGCTGTTCTCCGTCCTGGGCGCGCTCCTGGTCCTGTTCCTGGTGGGACTCGCCGGCCGGCGCCGCGTCCACGTCTGACGTGTGCCCGCATGACATGAAGGGTGGAAGGCCGGCGCTCCAGGGGTCTCCTCGGGCGCCGGTCGTCCGTTCGGGGGTGGGAGGGAAGTCGTCAACCTGTTCTCGCTGAGTGGTTGACAAGTCCGCGCCGCCCGCGCACGTTCGCGCTCCTCTTGCCGTCTGTCGAGGAGCCCATGTCCGACGCCGCCACCGAGTCCTTCCACGGCCATGCCCACCACGCCGAGCCCGCTCCGGAGGGAGTGGCGGTGCGGCACGACTGGACGCTGGCCGAGGTGCGGGCCGTCTACGCGCTGCCGCTGTTGGACCTGGTCCATCGGGCGCAGACGGTGCACCGCGCGGTGTTCCAGGACAACAAGGTGCAGCTGTGCTCGCTGTTGTCCATCAAGACGGGCGGGTGCTCGGAGGACTGCGCGTACTGCCCGCAGGCGGCGCGCTACAAGACGGGCGTCAAGGCGGAGAAGCTGATGGCGGTGCCGGAGGTGCTGGCCGCCGCCCGGAAGGCCCGCTCCGCGGGGGCCACGCGCTTCTGCATGGGGGCCGCGTGGCGCGAGGTGAAGGACGGCCCGCAGTTCGACAGCGTGCTGGAGATGGTGCGGGGCGTGCGCGAGCTGGGGATGGAGGCGTGCGCCACGCTCGGCATGCTGACGGACAGCCAGGCCAAGCGCCTGAAGGACGCGGGGCTGTCCGCGTACAACCACAACCTGGATACGTCCGCCGAGCACTACGGGGACATCATCTCCACGCGCCTGTATGAAGATCGGCTGCGCACGCTGGGGCGGGTGCGGGACGCGGGCATCTCCGTGTGCTGCGGCGGCATCATCGGCCTGGGCGAGTCGGTGGATGATCGCTGCAACCTGCTGCGCACGCTGGCCAATCAGGATCACCACCCGGAGTCGGTGCCCATCAACGCGCTGGTGGCGGTGGAGGGCACGCCGCTGGCGGAGCAGCCCCGGGTGGAGACGGTGGACATGGTGCGCACCATCGCCACCGCGCGCATCCTGATGCCCCAGTCGATGGTGCGGCTGTCGGCGGGCCGGCAGCAGATGAACGAGGAGGCGCAGCTTTTGTGCATGATGGCGGGCGCGAACTCGCTGTTCTTCGGCGAGAAGCTCTTGACCACGGGCAACCCCGAGTACACCCAGGACATGGCGCTCCTGGAGAAGGCCGGCATCCGTCCGCTGGAGCCCCGGCAGGACCGGTAGGGTGAGTGGGCCGTGAGTGATTCGACGCGCGACGTGGCCTCGGAGTGGGCGCGCGAGGAGGTGTCGGCGCTGCAGGCGCGGGGACTCCGGCGGGGGCTGGAGCCCCTGGACTCGGCGCAGGGGCCGGTGGTGACGGTGGGGGGCGAGACGCTCGTCAACTTCTCGTCCAATGACTACCTGGGGCTCGCGGCGTCCTCGGCGGTGAGGGCGGCGGCGATGGCCGCGGTGGAGCGCTACGGCGTCGGCACGGGCGCGAGCCGGCTGGTGGTGGGCGACACCCTGGCGCATCACCGGCTGGAGGCGCGGCTCGCGGCGTTCGAGCGGGCGGAGGCGGTGCTGCTGTTCAACAGCGGCTACGCGGCGAACACGGGCATCCTCCCCGCGCTGGTGGGGCCGGGGGACGCGGTGTTCTCGGACGCGCTGAACCATGCGTCCCTGGTGGATGGGTGCAGGCTGTCGCGCGCGAAGGTCGTCGTGTACCCGCACGCGGACGTGGAGGCGCTCACGGAGGCGCTCGCGTCGACGACGGCGCGGCGCAAGCTGGTCGTCACGGACACGGTGTTCTCCATGGATGGGGACGTGGCGCCGCTGCGTGCAATCGTGGAGGCGTGTGAGGCGCACGGCGCCGCGCTGATGGTGGACGAGGCGCACGCGACGGGGGTGCTCGGCGCGCGGGGCGCGGGGCTGTGCGAGGAGCTGGGGCTGGAGTCGCGGGTGGCGCTGCGGATGGGGACGTTGAGCAAGGCGCTGGGAGGGCAGGGGGCCTACGTGGCCACGTCGCGCGTGGTGGTGGACCTGCTCACGAGCCGGGCGCGGCCGTTCATCTTCTCCACGGCCTTGCCGGCGGCGCTGTGCGCGGCGGCGGAGGTGGCGGTGGACGCGGTGGAGAAGGATGTGGAGCTGCGCGAGCGGCTGTGGCGCAACATCCGCCGCTTCGCGGAGGGGCTGCGGGGCATGGGCCTGCGCGCGGAGGCTCGCAGCGCGGTGTTCCCGGTCATCCTGGGCGAGCCCGGGCGCGCGCTGGACGCGGCGAGGCGGCTGCGCGAGGCGGGGGTGCTGGTGAAGGCCATCCGTCCGCCCACGGTGCCCGAGGGGACGAGCCGGCTGCGCTTCTGCCTGTCGGCGGGCCATACGCTCGGGCACGTGGACCTCGCGCTCGAGGCGCTGCGGCACGTGGGCGTGCATGACCGTGGCACGTCGTGGTGAGGGCCTCGCCTCACGTATACGGAGCACGGCCCGTCAGCAGAGTGGCATGTGCGACGAGCGGATGCTTCTCGGACCGGCGCCTGGGCCTCGCCACACGCCCATGGATGGCGCAGTGTCATGCGCGAGGAGCGGACGCTTCTCGGACTGGAGCCTGGGCCTCACCACACGCCGAGGGAAGGCGCGGCGTCATGCGCGAGGCGCGGACGCTTCTTGGGCAGGCGCTAGCTCCTCGCCTCACGCTTCGGAAGCGCGCGGCGCGCCCGCGAACCAGACGCCCTCGTCATTCTGTACGTCGCGCGAGCGTGCCTCGGTCCGCGGCGGCCTTCGCGCGAAGGCCCGGGGATGATCCACGGAGACAACACCGCATGAGCCGACCGTTCCAGATTTTCGTCACCGGCACGGACACGGGGGTGGGCAAGACGCAGGCCTCGCGCGCGCTCCTGTCCCTCCTCGCCGACGCGGGCCTGTCGCCCCAGGGCTTCAAGCCCTATGAGTCCGGCTGCGCCTCCCTGCGCGCCCCCGCCGACGCGCTCTCGCTGCGAGAGGCCGCCGGCAGCACGCTCCCGCTGGATGTCCTGTGTCCGCACCGCTTCCGCCTGCCCGTGGCCCCGGGCGTGGCCGCCGCGCGCCTGGGCCGCGAGCCGGACTGGAAGACCACCCTGTCGGCCTGGAGGCAGCTGAAGGGCGGCCCCGCCGTGGTGGAGGGCGCCGGGGGGCTCTTCGTCCCGCTCGACTCGCGCCACGACGTCATCGACCTCATCCAGACGCTGCGGCTGCCCGTGCTGCTGGTGGCGCGCGCGGGCCTGGGCACGCTCAACCACACCGCGCTGTCCCTCCAGGCGCTCGCCGCCCGGCGCATCCCCGTGCGCGCCGTGCTGCTCTCGCGGAGCACCTCCACCCGTGACGTCTCCGAGCGCGACAACCGCGCGCTACTGCAGGCGCGCCACGGTGTTCCCGTGCTCGGGCCGGTGCCGTTCGAGCCCGACGCGCGACGTCGGCACGCCGCGTTCCGGCGCGCCCTGCGTCCTCTGATGCCGTGAGCGCCGGGGCCGAGAATTCGGCCTCCCGCGCGTTCGGCCGGACAGACGGGTGCTACAGGTCGCGCAAGTTTTCGGGTGACGCGGCCGTGAAATGGACGGGCCGATTTTTCCGCGCGAGAAAGCCGTCACGAATGGCGGACATCATCGACCTCACGTTCCTCGCGGACGTCCGACGCTTCTTCCACAAGCTCATCGACCAGAGGGGGCTGTCCTACTTCCTCCAGAAGGACGGGGCTCGGCTGTTCCACATCGAGCCCACCAAGGTGGAGCTCGTCCTCCGTACCGCCCTGCGAGCCAGGGACCCGGAGCTTCCCAGGCCTCATGAGAAGGCCATCGAGCACTGCCGCAAGGAAGTGCGTCGCGAGCTCATCCGCCGCGTCGCCAACGCCATGCTGCAGACGGGGCTGTGAGCCGCTTCTCCCTCCGCTCGGACTTCTCCCGCACCCCGAATCCACTGGCGGAAGCGCTCGCCGGGCTCCGCGCCCAGGGCCTCCCCCCACTGGACCTCACGGCTTCAAACCCCACCCGCGTGGGGCTCCCGGCGCCCGACGCTGGAGTGCTCCACCCTCCCGGCGCCTTCGACTATGCGCCGGAAGCACTCGGCCTCCCCTCGGCTCGCGAGGCGGTGGCCGGGTACCTCCGCTCCCGGGGCACCGCCGTCTCCCCGGAGCACCTGGTGCTCAGCGCGAGCACCAGCGAGTCCTACGGCTGGCTCTTCAAGCTCCTGTGCGAGCCGGGTGACGACGTCCTCGTCCCCGCGCCCTGCTACCCCCTCTTCGAGCACCTGGCGCGTCTGGAGGCCGTCCAGACGCGCTCCTACCGCCTTCCGCTCGCGCACGGCTTCGGCCTGGACGCGGGCGAGGTGGAGGCGGCCCTCGGCCCGCGCACCCGCGCCGTGCTCATCATCAACCCCGGCAACCCCACCGGCCACTTCCTGCACGAGGGCGAGCTCTCCGCGCTCGCCGACGTCTGCGCGCGCCACCAACTGGCCCTCATCAGCGACGAGGTGTTCGCCGATTACGCCTGGGCCCCGGCGCCCGGCCGCGTGACGACGGTGGCCGGCCGCGCGCTCCCCATGCCCACCTTCAGCCTGTCCGGCCTGTCCAAGGTGGCGGGCCTGCCCGGCCTGAAGCTTGGGTGGATGCACGTGGGCGGGCCCGAGGCCGCGCGCGACGAGGCCCTGGCCCGCCTGGAGTGGGTGGCCGACACGTACCTGTCCGTGGCCACGCCCGTGCAGCTCGCGCTGCCCCGACTGCTCGCCCATGCGCCCGTGTTCCAGGCGGCGCTGCTCGAGCGCGTGCGCGCCAACCGCGAGCACCTCCTGCGGGCCCGCCCCCCGGGCGCGACGTGGGACGTGCTGCCCGCGCACGGCGGCTGGAGCGCGGTGCTGCGCATTCCGAGGGAGCCCGGCGAGGAGGCCACGTGCCTCGCGCTGCTGGAGGCGGGGGTGCTCGTCCAGCCCGGCTACTTCTACGACTTCGGCGGGGGCGCGTTCCTGGTGCTCTCGCTGCTCTCCCCGCCCGAGGACTTCCTCGCCGCCCTGGCGCCGCTGACGCGGGTGCTCGGGGCGACGGGGTAGCACGCTCCCTCGGCTGGGGGAGCGCTCCTTCCAGGCACCGGCGCTTCTTCAGTCCTCGGCCGGAGCGATGAGCTCCACCGTCCTGACGCGGGTGCTCGGGGCGGCGGGGAAGAGCGCGCCCTCGGCTGCGGGAGCGCTCCTTTCACGCACCGGCGCTTCTTCAGTTCGCGACCGGAGCGATGAACTCCACCGTCCATCGCCGCCCTGACGCGGGTGCTCGGGGCGACGGGGTAGCGCGCTCCCTCGGATGAGGGGGCGCTCCTTCAGCCCAGGCTTCTTCAGTCCACGGCCGGAGCGATGAACTCCACCGTCCATCGCCGCCCTGACCCGGGTGCTCGGGGCGACGGGGGCGCACGCTCCCTCGGCTGCGGGAGCGCTCCTTCCACGCACCGGCGCTTTCAGTCCGCGGCCGGAGCGATGAGTTCCACCGTCCATCGCTGCCCTGACGCGGGTGCTCGGGGCGGCGGGGTAGAGCGCTCCCCCGACCGAGGGAGCGCTCCTTCAACCCGGGGATGCTTCAGTCCGCGGCCGGAGCGATGAGCTCCACCGTCTGGAAGGCGCCGTCGACAATCTGGAACAGCTCGTACTCGGACGGCGCCTCGCCCGTGGCATCGAAGTCCAGCGGGCCGCTGGCGCCCTGCACGTTGATGAACTTGCCCGCGCTGATTTCGCCGCGCGCCTCGGTGAAGCGGCTGAAGCCCAGCGCGTAGGTGGTGGCCGGGGTGGCCGGAGGCGGCGTCACCTTGGCCAGTCCCTGGGCGATGCGGTCGCCGGTGATGGGCTGCGGGTTGTTGACCTCCGCGCCCGCCGCGTACGCCGCGCCCAGCGCCACCAGGTACATCGAGTCGTACGCGTGCGCCGTGAAGGAGAACTGGCCCGGGTCCGTGCCGTTGTAGGCCGTGCGGAAGCGCTCCTTGAACGTCGTGTAGACCGCGTCACCCGGGCGCGCCTGCGCGGGCGCCGTGCCGTAGGCGCCCTCGACGATGCCCTTCGAGGTGCCCAGCGACGTGATGAGGTTCGAGTCCTTGCTCGCGTCCGTGAAGAAGTAGCGCTGGCTGGTGCGGCCCTGGGCGGCGGCCTGGGTGATGATCTTCGCGTTGTCCTCGGAGAAGCCCATCATCACCGCGATGCTCGGCGCCGGGTTGGCCGCCAGGTGCGTCACGGCCGCGCTGACGTCGCCGTTGCGCGCGTAGAACGCGGAGGAGGGCGTCCGGCCGTTGCTCACCCGGCCGAGCACGGTGTCGAACAGGCCCTGACCGTAGGCGTCGTTCACGTAGACCAGGCTCACCGTGGTGGTGTCGGCGAAGGGGCGCTGGTCCCCGCTCACCGCGCGCACGTTGCTGACGAGGTCCGCGATGATGCGGCCCTGCAGCCGGTCCGACGGCGCCGTGCGCCACACCAGGCCCGCCTCACCGGACGCCGCCGTCTTGTCGCTCAGCGTGGCGATGTCGGGGCTGGTCGCCGTGTGCGTCATCAAGAGCACGTTGCGCGGAATGGTGATGGTGCTGATGGCGATGGTCTGCGCGCTGCCCGAGGAGAAGATGGCGGGCACGCCGCGCTCCGTCACCAGCCACTCGGCCTGCTCGCGGGCCCGGGCGGGCTCCGAGCGCGTGTCGCAGATGAGCAGGTTGAACCGCCGGCCGCCCACGCCCTCGCGCTGGTTGATCTCCTCCATCGCCAGCTTGAGCGCGTTGAGCGCCTGCCGCTCCGACACGTCCTCGCCGGTGGACGTCGTCAGGGGCAGCGCCGCGCCCAGGATGATGGGGTTGCCCGTGGTGGGGCCCACGATTTCGCCGCAGCCCTCCGGCTGGGGCAGGCAGAAGCCGCCCGCGGAGCAGACCTGGTTGGTGTCGCAGTCCGCGCTGGTCTCGCACTCGTCGAGCCCGCCCGCGGTGGTGAAGCTGCAGCCGGCCAGGAGCGCCGCGCAGCACGACATGAGTCGCAGGGTCTTCATCAGAAGCTGACCTCCAGACCCGCGCCGGTGCCACGAGGCGCCAGGGTCATCCGGACCTCGCCTTCCGCCGGGGGGCCGTCTTTCGGATACAGGATGATGGCGGTGATGGCGCCGGCCAGGCCCACGCCGAAGCCGATGTCCGCGAGCAGCGCCTTGGTCTTCGTGTTGTCCGCGAAGGTCTGCTTGGTGTCCTCGGTGCGCGCCGCGTCGAACTTCTCGCGCTCGTCGCGCGCCTGCAGGCCGAACAGCACGCCCGCGCCCACGCCCAGCACCGCCACGCCGCCCACCGCGTAGGCGGCGATCTTCTGGCGCTGGTAGGACTTGATGGCCCGGTCCAGCTCCGCCTGGCGCTGGCGCAGGTTCTCCTCCTCGGCGCGCTGCGCGGCGAGCTGCTCCTCCTCCGCGCGCTTCTTCGCCGCCTCCGCCTCGCCCTGCAGCTTCAGCCGCTCGGCCTCCGCGGTGGCCTGGGCCTGGTTCTCCTTGTCGAGCAAGAGCCGCAGCTTGTCGATGCTGCGCGCGCTGCGCTTGAGCAGCGCCGGGTCCGTGCCCTCGGTGTTGCCCACGTATTGCTGGTACCAGGAGAGCGCCTCGCGCAGATCCCCGGCGTTCTCCAGCGCCACGGCGATGTTGAAGATGAGCCGCGGGTTGGGCTGGGCCTCGTGGGCCTTCTTCAGCGCGTCCGCTGCCTCCTGGTACTTGCCGGCTTGATACAGCCGCTCGCCTTCCTTGATGAGGGCCGCTGGATTCTTGGCGCGCTGGGCGAACGCCACCGGGGGCGACAGCGCGAGGGCCGCCGACAATACGAAGACCAGTCTCATGATGAGCACGAGACTAGCGCGCCTTCGGCCCCGGGGCGAAGAGGGTGACCTCACACCTCGTGAAACGAGGTCGGGGCCGCTTCCACCCCCAGACTGGGAGAGGGAGCGACCCCGACGGGTGCTTCAAGGCGCTACAGCCGACGGGCGCCTCAGTGCTCCAGGCGCGAAATCAAGAGCTTGCGCTGGAGCATGAGCGCCTCCGGCGCCTTGGTGCCCAGCTGCTCGAAGAACACCTCCTGGCTCTTGAGCTCGGTCTTCCACTCGTCCTCCTTGATGGAGGTGGCCTCGGCGACGGCGTCCGCCGACATGTCCAGGCCCTTGAGGTTGAGGCCCTCGTCCTGACGGGGCACCCAGCCCAGCAGCGTCTCCTTGGTGGGGACGCGGCCGTGCACGCGGTTCACCACCCACTCCAGCACGCGCATGTTCTCGCCGAAGCCCGGCCACAGGAACTTGCCGTCCTTGTCCTGACGGAACCAGTTCACCTGGAAGATCTTGGGCAGCTGCGGAATGGTCTTCTGCATGTCCAGCCAGTGCTGGAGGTAGTCGCCCATGTGGTAGCCGCAGAAGGGCAGCATGGCCATGGGGTCGCGGCGCACGACGCCGACCTTGCCCGTGGCCGCCGCCGTCGTCTCGCTGCCCATGGTGGCGCCCAGGAACACGCCGTGGGTCCAGTTGAAGGCCTGGAGCACCAGGGGGACGGTGCTGGAGCGACGGCCGCCGAAGATGAGCGCGGAGATGGGCACGCCCATCGGATCATTCGCCTTGGGGCTGAGCACCGGGTTGTTGGACATGGGCGCGGTGAAGCGGCTGTTCGGGTGCGCCGCCTTCTCCGTGCTGCCCTTCTTCCAGGGCCGGCCCTGCCAGTCGATGAGCTCCTCGGGGACCTCGCCGTCCTTGCCCTCCCACCACACGTCACCATCCGGCGTCAGCGCCACGTTGGTGAACAGCGTGTCCTTGGAGATGGTCTCCATGGCGTTGGGGTTGGTCTTGTTGTTGGTGCCCGGGACGACGCCGAAGTAGCCGGCCTCCGGGTTGATGGCGTACAGCCGGCCGTCCGGGCCCGGGCGCATCCAGGCGATGTCGTCGCCCACCGTTTCGATCTTCCAGCCCTTGTACTCGGCGGGCGGAATCATCATCGCGAAGTTCGTCTTGCCGCACGCGGACGGGAAGGCGGCGGCGACGTAGGTCGTCTCGCCCTTGGGGCTCGTCACCCCGAGGATGAGCATGTGCTCGGCCAGCCACCCCTCCTCGCGGCCCAGGAAGCTGCCGATGCGCAGCGCCAGGCATTTCTTCCCCAGCAGCACGTTGCCGCCATATCCCGAGCCGAAGCTCCAGATGGTGTTGTCGTGCGGGAAGTGGCAGATGTAGCGGCGGTCCGGGTTGACGTCGCCCGTGCTGTGCAGGCCGCGGTTGAAGTCGTCGCTGTCGCCCAGCATGTCCAGCGCCTGCTGACCCATGCGCGCCATGATGCGCATGTTCAGCACCACGTAGATGCTGTCGGTCAGCTCCACGCCAATCTTCGTGAAGGGGCTGCCGATGGGGCCCATGGCGTAGGGCACCACGTACATGGTGCGGCCCTTCATGCTGCCGGCGAAGAGCTGGCCCAGCTTGTGGTACGCCTCGTCCGGCTCCATCCAGTTGTTGGTGGGGCCCGCCTCCGCCTTGTTCGGCGTGCAGATGAACGTGAGGTGCTCCACGCGCGCCACGTCGTTCGGGTTGGAGCGGTGCAGGTAGCAGCCGGGCCGCTTCTGCTGGTTCAGCGGGATGAGGATGCCCTCACTCACCGCCTGCTCCGTCATCCGCTTCTTCTCGGACTCGGAGCCATCGCACCAGACAATGCTGTCCGGCTGGGTCATCTTGGCCATCTCGGCCACCCAGGCCAGCAGCGTGGGGTTGTTCGTGGGGGCCTTGGAGCCCTCCGCCGCCACTTGCGTCGAAGCCATGGAAGTTTCCTTGTGTTCTCTCAAGATAGGGGCTCCCCGTCCTGGTGAAGTAGGGCACGGCCCCTACCAGCGGGAGAGACGACAAAACTTCTGGAAGGGGCGCCTAAAAGCAACTGGCGTCCGACGATGCCCCGCCCCACCAGGCACAATCTCCTAATTCCTCTTATCAGCGCTCGGTCATCTAGTAGTTGACGACACAGTGCGGCAGGGGCTCGCCGCCCCGGCGGACAGGGCACAAGTTGGCGGCCCCCACTGGTTTTCCATGACCATCGCCATCGTCCTGGCCGTCGTTCTCATCGCGCTGGTTCTGTTCACCATCGATAGCATCCCCATCGAGGTCAGCTCGCTGGTGGTGGTGTGCCTGTTGGCGCTGACGGGGGTGCTGACGCCCCGGCAGGCCTTCGAGGGCTTCAGCAACGACACCGTCATCTTCATCTTCACGCTGCTGGCGATGACGCAGGGGCTGGCGTCGACGGGCGTGGTGCAGCTGGTCGGGCAGCGGCTGGCCTTCTTCGCGCGCTTCGGCCACCAGACCTTCGTCCTGGCGATGATGGTGGTGGTGGCGGTGTTCTCGTCCGTCATCTCCAACACGGTGACGACGGCGGCCTTCCTGCCGGTGGCCATCGGCGCGGCGAACCGGGCGAAGGTGCCCAAGAGCAAGGTGCTCCTGCCCCTGGCGTACGCGTCGATGCTGGGCGGCATGGTGTTCCTCTACGGCACGTCCACCAACCTGGTGATGTCCGCGGCGCTCGAGCGCATGGGGATGCGGCCCATTGGCGTGGCGGAGCTGGCGCCGGTGGGGCTGCCGGTGGCGGTCATCGGCATCCTCGTCGTGGTGCTGCTCGGGCCGCTCCTGCTGCCCTCGCGGGTGGGCAAGGGGAGCGCGGACGAGTGGACGCTGCGCGACTACCTGACGGAGGCGGTGCTGCCCGCGGGCTCGCGCTACCTGGGCAAGCCGCTGGCCGAAATCACGGAAGGGCTGGGCCTGCGCGTCATCGGGCTGCTCCGCGACGGGAAGGCCACGTCGGCCACGCCCACGCAGGTGCTGAGCGGCGACGAGCGGCTGCTGGTCGAGGGCTCGCGCGAGGACATCCTCCGGGTGAAGGACCTGCAGGGCATCGAAATCCGTCCGGACCTGCGGCACGCGGACGAGGCGCAGCTCGACGAGGACACGGCGCTGGTGGAGGCCGCGGTACCGCCGGGCAGCCCGCTGGTGGGGCGCAGCCTGAAGGAGGCGCTCTTCGTGGAGCGCTACGGCCTGGTGGCGCTGGCCCTGCACCGCCACCCGAGCCTCCAGCGCGTCACCAAGCTCCAGCTGTTGGGCCGCACCTTCGGCGAGCGGCGTCTGTCGCTGCTGCCCCTGGCGGTGGGGGACGTGCTGCTCTTGCGCGGACCCCGCGAGAAGGCGGCGGAGCTGGCGGACGGGCTGAGCCTGACGGTGCTGAGCGGCCACGAGTACCAGCCGCCGCGCTACGGCAAGGCGCTGCTCGCGGTGGTGCTGTTCCTGTGCGCGCTCGCGGCGGGCTCGCTGGACATCCTGCCGCTGTCGGTGGCGGGGCTCACCGGCATGCTGGCGATGATCGCCACCGGCTGCATGGACGCGCGCAAGGCGTTCCGGGTGGACTGGCGGGTGGTGCTGCTCATCGGCTCCATGATGGCGCTGGGGCTGGCCATGGAGGTGAGCGGGGCGGGGAAGTTCCTGGGTCAGCGGGTGGCGGAGCTGGGGGACTTCGGCGGGCCGCGCACGGTGCTGGTGGCGCTGATGCTGCTCACCATCGTCCTGTCCGCGCCCATGTCCAACCAGGCCGCGGCGCTGGTGGTGCTGCCGGTGGCCGTGAACGCGGCGGCGCAGCTGGGCGTGGACGTGCGCCCCTTCGCCATCGGCGTGACGCTGGCGGCCAGCTGCTCGTTCATCACGCCGCTGGAGCCCAGCTGCGTGCTGGTCTACGGCCCCGGGCACTACCGCTTCACGGACTTCTTCCGGCTGGGCACGCCGCTCACCCTGCTGCTCGTGGTGGTGCTGACGGTGGCGGTGCCGTGGGTGTGGCCCTTCTGAGGCGAGGGCGTCAGTGGATGGCCGCGCGCACGCCGATGTCCTCGAGCACCCGCGCCTCGTGGTCGAGCATCCACTCCATCCGCTCGCGCACGGGCGCGTCGTCGCCTCCGGACGCGGTGACGGCCAGCCGGAAGAACAGCGACTGGTGGCCATCCTCGGACTGGGCCAGCTCCCCGTAGAAGCGCGCGAGCGCCGGGTCCGTCAGCCCCTCGGCGAGCAGTGACAGCCGCTCACAGGAGCGCGCCTCGATGATGGCGGCGACGAGCAGCCTGTCGGTGCGCCGCTCGGCGGCCGGGGTGCGCACCAGCTTCTGCAGGCCTTGGGCGTACGGGTCCCCGGCGTCCTTGGTGAGCGTGAGCCCCCGGGCCTCCATGAGGTCGAGCACGCGGGCCAGGTGCGCGCTCTCCTCGCGCGCCAGCCGGGCCATCTGCGCGGGCAGCCCCGGCAGGTCCGGGTAGGCCTGCAGGAGCGACAGCGCGTTGGCGGCGGCCTTCTTCTCGCAGTGGGCGTGGTCCACCAGCACGGCGTCGAAGTGCTCGAGCGCCAGCGGGAGCCAGCGCGGGTCCGTGGCCGAGTGGAGGATGACGGGGCCCTCTCCGGAGAGGGGGCGGCGGGAAGGCGTGGGACGGCTGCTCATGGAGGGCGCGGACTGTACGGCATCGCGCCCGGCCTGGGCGAGCTACTCCACCAGCACCAGCCGCCACGTGCGGCCGGCCAGGTAGCCGACCTTCCGGGCGATGCGGGCGGTGCTCTCGTCGCGCTCGTCGATGCGCATCGTCAGCCGCGGCAGCGAGGACAAGAGGTGCCGGGAAATCTGTCCCAGGCACAGCGTGGCGTGGCCCTTCTGGCGCTCGGAGGGCAGGGTGTAGAGGCCCTCCAGCTCCGCGCCGTACTGGGAGCGGCTGCCGATGTCGACCTTGAGCACCAGCGCGTCGTTCTCCTCCAGCACGTAGGTGCGCTTCTGGCGCACGCGCTGGACGACGCGGGCCTCGTAGCCCCGGGGGTCCTCGGAGAGCGGGTCTCGCTCCATGGCCTCGCGCACGTAGCCCTGCGCCAGCGGCAGCAGGCGGGGCAGGTCCTCCTCGCGCGCGAGCCGCAGGAGCGGGTTGGTGAAGGGGCCCAGGTCATCCGCGGACACGCTGAACAGCCGCTGCGTGCGCGACAGCCGGGGCTTTCCGGGGGACAGGCTGCGCAGGAGCGCGTCCACCGAGGACTTGTCGCCCACCGCGGCCTTCAGGCTCAGCGAGGAGGCCAGCGCGTCCGCGATGACGCTCGTGGCGCTCGCGTCGCTGGCGCTGGGCACCACCAGGCCGCCTTCTCCGCCCACGAAGACGGCGGCCGTCAGCAGCTTGTTGTCGAAGCGGCCGTAGAAGGCGAAGGGGATGCGGCCCCGGGCGGCGATGCCGAACTCCTCCAGCAACCCCAAGAGGTAGAGGTTGTGGACCGGGTCCTTCGAGAGCAACGCCCGCAGGGCGTCCGCGTCCTGGGGGCCGAGCTGTTCGACGGAGACGGGCATTGAGGTGGGGTTGGGGGCCTTGCGACCTTACTCCAACGGTACGCGGAACTCGAAGGGGTACACCACCGTCGCCCGGCCCCCTCGGGACGGGGTCTTGAACCCGATGTCCAGCAGCGAGTCCACCACGCACGCCTGCACCATCGGGTCCGGGATGGTGCTCGCCAGCACTTCGCCCTTGTCCATCCGCCCCTCGCCCTCGCCGCGTGACTCCAGGTTGAAGCGCAGCTTCACGGCTTGTGGGCCCCGGTTTCGCTGTGCGGCATCCTGGAAACATTGCTGCACGAGCGGAGTCACCGCCTTGAGGGCGGCCTCGATGTCCTCGGGGCGGAAGTCGCCGTGGATTTCCTCGAGGGTGAACTCGCTCTGGATGACGCGGCGCTTGTCGGGCTGCTCGGGGACGGGCACCTCGGACTGAGGCGAGGGGAAGGCGGGGGGCGGCACCACGGGCGGCGGGGTGAGGCGGGGCGGCGGCGTGGGGGCCGGCGGGGGCGCCTGGGCGATGGGCTCCTCGGGCGGTGGCGGCGGCGGGGAGGTGGGTTGGGTGAGCCAGTAGGCCAGGGCGGCCAGGAGCAGGAGGAGGCTCAGGCAGACCAGGGGCAGGGCGAGCCAGCGGGTGGTGGAGCTCTGGGACATGGCGCACTCGGGTGAAGCGGGCGCGCGAGGATATGCCGACGCCGGTGCTCCGTGGGGCCCGCATGGCGCGGAGGCTGGCCGGGGAGCCCGGGGCTCGTGGCGACAGGAGCGGCGGTGGCCTGGGCGCTGAGGCCCCTCGTGGCGACAGGGGGCTCATGGCGACGGGAGCCGGGGCGCGGAGGGCGGCCCCGGCTCTCCTGGAGACTTCAATCGCAGGAGCGCTGGTCGGGCTTGCCGTCGGTGCACTGGCCCATCGGGGCGAAGCGCGACTCGGCCTCGGTGACGACGTCGTCGACGGGGCGGGCGCACTCGTTCTGGGCGAGCGTGCCGCGCACCTCGAACAGGCGCAGCACCTCGGCGCAGCGCTGCTGGAAGGACTTCACGCCCTCCTTGAAGAGCGGGCGCATGACCTGCGGCGAGAACGCGTAGCCGCTGGCGGTGGCGAGCTGCGACTCGGGCCGGAACATCCACGACGAGCGCCAACTGGACGCGACCTGCTCGAAGCGGGCGGGGCCCAGCCACATGCTGGTGGCGGCCTGGAGCGAGCGCGGCTCGGTGGGGACGAAGCCGGTGCCGGTGCGGCGGCAGTAGGGCTCCACCGCGGTGGGGTCCTCCACCTGGGCGAGCCGCAGCGCGCAGACGTTGTACTCGGCGAAGCGGCGGCCCACGGCGGCGAGCTCCGCCTGCTGCACCTCGCCCACGCGCGGCTGGGCGACGAACAGGTCGATGGTGCGCATCAGCGTGGTGACGGCGTTGTCCGGGGCCGGCACGGGCGTGGACTCGAGGTTGCCGGTGGAGATGACCAGCACGCGCTCGGCGCCGCGCTGCACGGCCTGGAGCACGGGCAGGCCCGAGCGCACGCCGCCATCCAGGAAGGTGCCCGTGTGGCGGCCCTTGCTGGAGGGAATCCAGGGGACGGGCTCGGCGAGCACGGGCTCGACGATGGAGGCGAGCACGGCGTTGATGAGGCCGTCCACGCGCTGCGCCTCGGTGGCGGTGCGCGGGAAGTCCGCGGGGTCCTGGTCGCTGACGCCGTGGACGTCACCGGTCTCGAAGTCCACGGAGACGGAGACCAGCTCCGTGCCGTTGGTGAGCTGCGCGGGGACGACCATGGCGCGCAGCTTGTTCTCGATGCCGTCGAAGCGGACCAGTCCCTTGAGGTCCGAGGCAATCTTCCAGACCCACGTCGAGTTGACGCAGTACAGGTCCGACTCCACCGAGCACGTGTAGTTGCCCAGGAGCACGTCGCGGGCCTTCTGCTCGTACCCGGGCGTGTGGAACAGGTCCACGAGCGTGCTGATGAGCGCGCCGGTGCTGGAGCCCGCGGCCAGGTCGATGCGCGCGTCGCCGCAGCCCTCGGGCTCGGGCTTGCCGCGGCACTGCTCGAGCACGCCGAGCAGGCGCCACAGGATGCCCGCGCTGAAGGCTCCGTTGGCGCCGCCGCCGCTGAGGACGATGGCGTTGGAGGGGCGCCCCAGCTTGCGGCTCCAGCGGCGGGCGCTCACGTACTGCGCGGCGGACTCGGCGCCCTCGCGCAGGCCCTGGTTGAGCAGGCTGGGGTTCACTGGGTCCGAAAGCGAGTCACCCAGCGCGGCGAGCGACGCGGCGATGCCCATCGCGTTGCCGAGGAAGCGCTGCGCGTCGACCTCCGCGGCGGTGGGCGCCGTGGGGTTGACGCTCCGGGGTTGGGTGGGCAGGCCCCAGATGCCGCCGGGGACGGTGGCGCGCAGGAAGGCGTCGTAGCAGGTGGCGTTGCTGCCGCCGGCGTGGGCGCGCAGGCACTCCACCTGCTCGACGATGGGGCGGGGGGCGCTGCCGAGGGCGGACATCCACTTCGCGACCTCGGCGGGGTCGGCGTAGGCGTCGACCAGGTGGGAGCGCGTCAGGCGGCCCACGCGCTCGCGGAAGGAGGGGGGAAGGGGAGGCGTCTTCGGCTCCGAGGGCTCGTTGAGCGCCTCGAGGATGTAGCCGGTGCGCAGGAAGCAGCCGCCACTGAGGGTGGCGAGCAGCACGAGACACAGCAGGGACGTCCGACTTCGGTTCACGAGCTTCCCCCGTCATGGAGCGTGACTGGGGGCCTGGAGGTGTGAGGGCGCCCCCTGATGACGACTCGCGAGCAGGTTACCGCAGGAGGCCCACGGGGCAGCGCGTCGTCGTGCGGGGGACGGCGCATCGTGCGGTGCCTGGTGGACGCGAGCGACGCCCTGGCGTGGAGCGATGAACATCTCAACCCCGCGCCATTCCGGAGCGCGGACCGGCCGAGGGGCGGCGCGAGCGAGTCGTGCTCCGTGTGGCGCGGGTGCGCGCGAGGGCCCGCCGACCGACTTCGCGGGGGCCCTGCGTCACGCGACGCTCCGTCGGGCACGGTTCGCCGCCGTCAGGGCCTTGTGCGGGGCGAGCGCGCCTGGGGCTCGCTCTCGTGGCTGGATGGGGACGACGCGAGGCCCACCCCCGTGAAGGAGTGGGCCTCGCGTGTGCCGCAAGGGCGCTTCGTTGCCTTACGGATACACCTCACGGCGGGTCGTCGTTCCCGGCGTGGAGATGGCGCCCTCGGCGTAGACGCGCTGGCGCTTGCTCACGCCCAGGCCCGCGCCGAGCACGGAGGCGATGAGGCCCAGCAGCAGCGCGCCGAAGATGCCCCAGAAGACGCGGCCGGACTTGTCCGCGGCCACGAGCGCGCCCTGCTGCACCTGCTGGCCGACCTGGCCGACCTTCGTCTTGGCGGCATCGATCTGCACCTGCACGCGGTTGGCGACGTCCTCCGAGTCCTGCCGCGACAGGCGCGTGTTCTCCGCGATGGAGCTGACGAGCAGCTCGCGGTCCACGTTGCCCGTGCGCACGCCGGTGGTGACGATGTCCTTCGTCGCGGCCTCGAGCTGGTTGGCGGTGATGGCCGGCTTGCCCTCGGCGCGCAGCCGCTCGTTCACCGGACCGAGCGCGTCGTTGGCGTCGAGGCCGAAGGCGTTGGCGACCTGGTCACCCTGGGAGGCCGCGCCCGCGACGGCGGCGCCCGTGGCACCCACCACGCCGGTGGCGGTGCGCACCGCGGTGCCGACGATGGTGGAGATGACCATGCCCATGAGGGCAACGCCCGCGATGGTCGTCAGCCCCCACATCACGGCGCCGTGCATCGCGCCGCCGCCCTTGTCCACCACGCCCGCGGTGCGGGCGGCGACGAAGCCTCCCGCGAAGAGGGCGATGAGCGGAGCGATGAGGCCCCAGATGCCGGTGCCGATGCCCGCCGAGCGTGCACTGCCTGGGTTGCTCGGGTCGACGGACGACAGTCCGAGCGCGAGGCCCAGGGAGTACAGGAGGATGAGCACGCCGAGCGCGACGAAGGTGCCGCCGAGGATGGCGCCCCAGCTGAGCTTGAAGGGCGTTCCCGCGCTGGCGGAGATGACGCCGGGTTTCTCTCTTTCCACGATGGTTGTTGCCATGGGCCGGGCCTCCTGCCGCGGTGAGCACCCCTGAAGCGGGCTGCTCGGGTTCCGCGGCAAACATGGGCATCGTCGGGCCGCGGACGATTCCACGGCTCCAGGACGCCTCCTCGGTGAGAGGGAGACGGCGGGGGCTCACCGCAGGTCGAGTGCCTTGAGGAGCACGGCTTCCTTCGCCACCACGGGCGAGCGGGGGAGGGCTTCGATGGAGAAGGCGCGCAGCAGCTCGTCGAGAGTCCTGGGAGTCCCGTCCCCGAGCCCGCTCCACGCGGCGAGCAGGCCCAGCACGTGCTCGGGTGCGACGCCGCGCTCGCGCAGCTCAGCGAGGGCGAAAGCACCCTCGCGCTTGGCGAGGCGCTTGCCGTCCTCGCCATGCACGAGTGGGACGTGGAGGAAGTCGGGCGCTCGTTTCGCCAGGGCGTCGTAGAGCTGGAGCTGGCGGGGCGTGGAGGAGAGCAGGTCGTCGCCGCGCAGCACGTGGGTGATGTCGGAGGCCGCGTCATCGACGACGACGGCGAGCTGGTAGCTGGCGACGCCGTCGTTGCGGCGCACGACGAAGTCACCGACCACGGCGTCGACGTCCTGGGTGTAGGGGCCCATCAGGGCGTCGATGAAGTGGACCTCTCCGGGACGGGCGCGGAAGCGGATGGCGGGGGCGCGAGTCCTGGCGCGCTCGGCGATTTGCGCGGAGGTGAGGTGGGCGCAGGTGCCGGGGTAGCGGGGGCCTTCCTCGGAGAGGCCGTGGGGTGCGCTGACGGCGCGGGCAATCTCCGCGCGGGTGCAGAAGCACGGGTAGACGAGGTCCTGTTGCTCCAGGGTGGCCAGGGCCTCGCGGTAGAGGTCGTCGCGCTGGCTCTGGACGAGGGGTGTTTCGTCCCAGTCGAGGCCGAGCCAGCGCAGGTCCTGCATCAGGTCGTCGACGTACTGGGGCTTGCAGCGAGCGCGGTCGAGGTCCTCGATGCGCAAGAGGAAGCGCCCGTTGGCCGAGCGAGCCTGGAGCCAGCCGAGCAGGGCGCTGCGGATGTTGCCAAGGTGCATCCGGCCCGTGGGGCTGGGCGCGAAGCGTCCGCGGAAGGTGCTCATGGGCGGCACTGGCGGTTCATGAAGCGCACAGGGTCCAGGGGGTGTTGCGCGAAGCCGTCACGAGAAGTGCCCATCGGTAACGCGAGATGAGGCGAGCGTCGAGCGATGCTCCGGTGCGGTCGGCTCAATCGGTGGGGCGCGAAGCTGTCACGAGAGGCGCCCATCGGTGGCGAGAGATGAGGTGAGCGTCGAGCGATGCTTCGGTGTGGTTGGCACAGGCGGTGAGGCGCGAAGCCGTCATGAGAGACGCTCATGGACGGACGAGCGGCTTGCGGATGGCATCCGCGGGCTTGCGGACGGGGGCGACGGGCTTCGCCGCATCCGCGACAGGCACGGCATAGACCGTCTGCGAGACGTGTGCGTTGCGCGAGGCGCCGGGGGTCGGTGAGAGCGGAACGGACTCGGCGAGTCCCGCCTCCACGCCGCGCGAGGCGAGCTGTGCCGCGATCTCGCGCAGCGGGTCACCCGCGTCGAGCAACTCCAGGTCCATGGCGATGCGCGGCAGCCTGCGTGGCGAGGTGTCGCCGGGCGCGAGGACGAACGCGTCGAGGGCGAGGCCCGAGCCCAGGCGGGACAGGGTGCCGAGCACGACGAAGTCAGCGCCGAGGTCGCGACCGAGCTTCGACGCGGCCTTGAGCGCGGACGCATCGAGTTGATTGTTGGAGAGCGACATCGCCAGCGACGCGGCGGGGCCATCCCCTGGAGGCATGAGGAGCACCGGCACCTCGCGCTCGGCCACGGCCTCGGCCACGCCCGCGACGACCTCGCCCGAGGGGAGCGTGGCGCGCCACAGGTGCGCGCCCGGAGGCACATGCAGCACCCGGACGGGCGTGGTGCCGACGGCGGTGCCGTCGAGCGTGACTTCGACGCCGGGGGGAACGGACTCGAAGCGGAGCGTGGCGCGAGGCTGCGCGGCGTGGGTGGTGCGGACGCGCTCGACGGTGTGCGCGAAGAGCGGGGACGTGGCGGCCAGGGGGAGGGGACGCCCAGGCGCGATGGAGAGCGCGTGCGTGAGGGCCTGGGTGGCCTCGTCATCACGGCCGACGGCGTAGCGCACGGCGGCACGCAGGGCGTAGGTGTCCGCGAGCTCCGCTCCGTCCGTGAGATGAACGGCGTTGTCCGCGTAGAACTCGAGCGCGCGGCCGAGCGCGGCGTCTGCCCGGGAGAAGCGACGGGCTGCACGCGCGGTGGTCGCCTCCTGCACGGCGGCACGCGCGGCGGCGAGCGCGTCGACCGTGGTCTCGGCGGGCGGGGTCGCGGGAGGGTCGACGAGCGCCAGCCCTGCGGTGCCATGGACCTCGGAGGCGAGCCGCGCGGCGAGCCGTGGGCCAGCGCGCGCGGGGACATCACCGGAGATGGCCTGGAAGGGCAGCACGGCCACCTTCTTCCGAGCCACGCGCGGCTGCGCGGCGAGGGAAGAGGCGCCCAGGACGAGGCAGAGCAGGAGCGCGAATTGCTTCATGGTCGGCAGTGACTCCGACCGTGTTCCTAGCACGGAGCGGCGTCCCGTGCCGCCGGCCCCTCCTGCCCCACAGTGCGTCGTGGGAACCGATTGCTTACTCGACGCGGAGCTGGGAGTCCCTCGGTGAACGGTTGCCACGGGACAGCATCCAGGATGAGGCACATCATGGAATCGAGGGCTGGGACCTCACGGGCAGAGGCAATGGTCGAGGCTTCAGTCCATGGCGCTGCTTGAACGCGAGCCACTCCAGGGAGAAGGCACGGGATGCCTCCTGTACCCTCTCGTCGAAGGACTTGTTGAAGTCGGGGGCGGGGCGAGGAGGAGATGGCGCTTCACCGAGACGCTCTCGCAACAGCGTGAGTCCCTCCAGGGCCGCGTGGGAAACCCACTCCCTCTGGTTCAATGTCTCGATGACGTTTGCCGTTACTCGGTCGACGTCGGCGCTGGCGTAGCCGCGAAGCAGGGTGAGCATCCTCATGAACCCGTCATCGAGAGAGGGGCGCTCGACCAGGGACTTCGCCAGCGCGTCTCGCTGTGCCCAGGTCAGTTGCCTCATGGCGGAGACGCGAGGGCTGTCGGCGTCATCGCGCTCATGGAGGGAGGGCGCCAGTCCATGCATGGCATCCCAGCGCGTCACCGGATGGGCTGCGGCGAGGACCTGCCAGTCTCGATGAATGGCCCCGTAGTCGGGAGTCTTCCCCACGATGCGCGCTTGAATCCACCGGTCCTGGGCCTCCCGGGCGGCGGCGACGACGCGCCGGTAGTCCTCCGTCTCCGAGTCGTTCGCCGGGCGGCGGACTCCGAAGGCGAGCGCCACGGTCCACCAGTGACCGTGCTCCTCTTCGAGGAGGGCGATGACAGTCTCCCCAACCTCGTAGTCAGGCGTCGCCGGACAGGCGAAGCGGTTGAAGTGGACCTCGATGCGCGCATCTGGGGGTGCCGAGCCCTTCCAGGTCTCACGAACCCTCAGGGTTGCCACGAACGTGTCCTCCCAGCTCCGGTCATGGGTGGACGTGGAGGGAGACGGAGTCACGCGCTCGACCTCGGCCAGGACGATGAGTCGCGCGGACCAGGTCACATTCCAGAGCGTCTGAGGCGCTCCGCCATGGGCGTGGGCCCCCGTGGGGAGGAGACACGACGCGGCGAGCAGCAGGAGCACCCACCCGTGGCGTGTACGCGTCGTCGAAGGGGCGGGTGCTTCATGGACCGGAGCGGTGACGGGCTCGTACATGGGCGAGCATGAAGTCTCCATTGCACTGGGGGACGCGAGCGCATGGCCTCCTCACGACTCCATCACCGTTTCAGCACGGGGCCGCCGGTGAACGGCCACTTCAGGAGGCGTCGATGGTGCTTCCCCCCATTCGCCATCCGGAGAGAATGTCCGCACCCGGCCGCCCGTTCCCGGGCGGGAGTCTCGATGCGCTTCATCCACTGTTCCGACGTCCACATCACCGACGACTACTTCGCGCTGCCCCTGCACAAGCTCGGCTGGCGCCGCTGGGTCGCCCTGGCCGAGCTCACCGTCGGAGGCCGCGCGAAGCGCTACGCCCGCGCCCCCCACTCCCTCTCCGCCATCGCCCGCGAAGTCGACCGCCACGCCGCGGACCACTTCATCCTCTCCGGTGACCTCACCGCGTACGCGCTCGACAGCGAGTTCAAGGGCGCGCGCCAGGCCCTCGGCCCCCTCGCCGACGACCCGAGCCGCTGCACCATCATCCCCGGCAACCACGACGTCTACACCCCCGGCAGCCACCAGAAGGGCCGCTTCGCCAGCCACTTCGGCCACCTGCTCCACAGCGACCTTCCCGAACACCGCCGCGAGGGCGCCTTCCCCTTCGTGCGCCTCGTGGGCTCCGAGGCCGCCGTCGTGGGCCTCCTGTCCGCCCGCGTCCCCGCTTCGCCCGGCCTCTCCTTCGGCGTCATCGGCGACGCCCAGCTCGACGGCCTCTCGGCCCTGCTGAAGGACCCCCGGTTGGACGGCCGCGCCGTCCTCGTCGTCGTCCACCACGCCCCCCTCACCCGCAGGGGACGCGCCGACCGCTGGCACCACGGCCTGCGCGACGCCCAGGCCTTGCTGCGGCTGCTCCCAGGCCCCCGCCACGCCGTCCTCCACGGTCACATCCACCAGCGCTACCACCACCCCGCCACCAACGAGCGCCCCCACATCTTCGGCGCCGGCTCCTCCACCGAGGCCGGCCACGAGGGCTACTGGCTCATCGAGGTGGCCCACGGTCAGGTCGTGGGCGGCCAGCCCCACACGCCGCCCCTGTGACAACGCCGCGTCCTCGGCGGTAGAACCCGCCTCATGACGCATCCGCTGGCCACGGACCTGAGCCTCGAGGAATACAAGACGCTGCGCGCGCTCCACCGCGCGGTGGATGACCTCCTCGAGGAGAGCCTCCGCGCGCGTGAGAACCTCACGCAGACCTTCCGCCGCTGCTTCCCGCCCATCCTCGCGCTCACCGGCGCCCGCGCCGTGGCGCTGACCACGCGCGACGAGGACCTGCGCACCCGCACCTGGCAGGAGGGCGACTGGGGCGGAGACTTCCCCGGCCCGCTGCTCGACGGCGCCCCCGGACCCCAGCGAATCGGAGACGCGACGCTCGTCACCCAGCCGCTCGACGTCGCCGGAGACCCCGTGGGCTCCTTCGGTCTGCTCTTCTCCGGAGACCACACGTCACCGGAGGCCTCCGCCCGCGCCCTGCGCCTGCTCGACACCATCGCCGAGCAGCTCGACACCGTGCTGTGCCTGGTCCACACCGCGTCGGAGAAGCACCAGCTCATCATCCAGTGCAACGCGCACCTGGCCAACCCCGTGTTCGAGGTGGGCATGGACCAGGCGGTGCTCACGCTGGCCCAGCGCGTGCGCGTGCCCTCCTTCCTCCTGCTCTACCGCGACGCCGTGCGCCCCCAGGTGCTCCACTACCGCCTGTACCGCAACGGCCACCTGGAGTTCGAGAGCGGCGAGCAGCCCAGCCAGGACGTGGAGCGCGCCCTGCGCCAGCACGGCCACCGCCTGCTGTCCGAGGAGGTCTCCGCCCTGCGCCAGCTGCTCCCTGGCCGCACCACCGAGGCGGTGCTCATCTCCGGCTCGGCCTCCAGCGAGCCGTTGGGCAAGATCGCGGTCGCCTGCGACGAGGGCTTCTCCGCGTACACGATGGACCTCTTGCGCGTGCTGGCCTCCACGCTCAGCCAGCGCCTGCTCGACTACAACCGCGAGCGCATCCACCTGTCGCAGTTCTTCCCCACCAGCATCATCGACGCGCTCCTGCAGGACCCCAACTACGCGCAGCACCTGCGCGCGCAGGACCAGGAGGTGGGAATCCTCTTCGCGGACATCAACGGCTTCACGCGCATCTGCGAGCACGGCTTCGACAGCCCGCGCAACATCGGCCGCTTCGTGGACGAGTGGAGCGCGCGCGCCGTGGACTGCATCTGGGAGCACGGCGGCGTGTTCGACAAGATGGTCGGCGACTGCGTCATCGGCCTGTTCGGCCCGCCCTTCTTCAAGTCCAGCCGCAGGGAGCGCGCCGAGGCCGCCGTTCGGGCCGCGTGCGACATCCAGGCGCTCACCGCGAGGCTCGGAGCCCGCGAGGAAGTGGCCGCGCTGTGCGAGCGCGTGAAGCTCCCCGGTCTGGGCGTGGCCGTGGGCGTCAACCTGGCCCACGTCAACTGCGGCCTCTTCGGCCCCAACCGTCAGTACACCGCCTTCTCCAGCGGCATGAACCAAGCGGCGCGCCTGCAGTCACTGGCGGGCTTCCGCGAGACGCTCGTCATGGCGAGCGCCCGGGACGTGCTGGTGGACTCCACCGAGCCCTTCATCCAGGGCCTGCGCTTCGGCGCGCTCACCGAGACGCCGGTGAAGAACGTGGCGCAGCCCCTGCGCCATCACCGACTGGACAGCCTCACGCCGTGAGGTGCGAGGCCGCGTAGCGCCGGGAGAAGTGGATCCACCGGCGCTCGTCCACCTCCACCTGCCACTCGGAGTTGGGCGTGAGCGGCAGCCGCTCCTTGAGGAAGCTCTCCAGCTGGTCCGCCGCCTTCACGGGCGTGAGCCCCGGCGCGCGGAAGGCGATGTGCAGCAGCACCTCCAGCCCCGCGGAGACCTCCACGCACGCGCTGATGCGCAGCGGGCCCACCCGGCGCTGGTAGAGCGTGTTCTGACCCGGCCATACGGCAGGGTCCGTCTCCCGGCGCGCGGCCGAGAGCCAGTTGGACGGCTGGAGGATGAAGTCGAGCAAGTCGCTGCTCGCTTCTTCCGTCGTCGAATGCTCCTGGATGGAAAGCATCGCCCACCTCCCCGGGGAAGCCGATGGAAAGAATGTGCCCACGGCCATGGAGCGTGCAAGAGCCCCCCCGCGGAAACCTCGCGGGTGTCCTCCAGCGACACAAGATGAGGGTGTGGGTCCGGAGCTCGGCACAAGGCCTCCGGCGGCGCGACGTTAACGGGCGCGGCTGACATGCGCGCGCGAGCGCGTCACGGGCTGGTGGGAAGTGAACGGCGCGAGCGTCGCTCCACGGCGGACTTGAGCTGACCACAGCCCGCGTCGATGTCGATGCCCCGGCGTTGACGCACGGTGCTGGGGACACCGTGCGACATCAGCACGTCCTGGAAGGTGCGCACCGACTCGGGGCGGCTCGGCCCGCCGTCGTAGCCCACCGTGGGGTTGAGGGGGATGACGTTGACGTGCGCGTCCATGTCACCCAACAGCGCGCCCAGCGTGTGGGCGTGCTCCACCGTGTCGTTGCGGCCCTCGATGAGCGTCCACTCGAAGAAGATGCGGCGCTTGCGTCGGGCGATGTAGTAGCGGCACGCGTCCATCAGCTCCGCCAGCGGCCAGCGTCGTCCCGCGGGCACCAGCGCCGCGCGCTCCGCGTCCGTCGCGCCGTGCAGGCTCACCGCCAGTTGCACCGGTCGGTCCTCGTCCGCGAGTCGACGGATGCCCGGCACCACGCCCACCGTGCTCAGCGTGATGAAGCGCGGCGCCAGGGCCAGGCCCAGCGGGTCCACCAGGACATCCACCGCGGCCAGGGTGTTGTCGTAGTTGTGCAACGGCTCGCCCATGCCCATGAGCACGACGTTGCGCAGCGTCTCGCCCGACTCGCGGAGGATGCGCTGCACGTGGAGGATCTGCCCCACGATTTCGCCGGGCGTCAGGTGACGCGACAGGCCCATCTGCCCCGTGGCGCAGAAGACACAGCCCATGGCGCACCCTGCCTGAGTGCTGATGCACACCGTCGCGCGGCCCTTGAAGCGCATGAGGACGGTCTCAATCGTCTGTCCGTCCTCCAGCTTCATGAGCAGCTTGTGGGTGTGGCCGTCGGAGCTGAACGCCTCGTGGTGCGTGGTGAGCTGTCCCAGCCGCGCGCGCTCGCGCAGGGCCTCGCGCAGGTCCGCGCGCAGCCCCTCCACCTCGTCCAGCGCCCGGGCCTGTTGTCGGTACAGGCCGGACCAGAGCACGTCGCGGTGGTGGGGCCGGTAGCCCCAGTCGGACAGCAGCGCGCCGAGCGCGGGCCGCGTCAGGTCGTAGAGGTTGGTGGGCGTGTCGGACGGCATGGCCAGGACGCCAGATAACACACCCGGGCCCCTCGTCACCCGGGTGCCCCGGGGTGGAAGACGGGCGTGCCTCCGGAGCGGACGGCCCGAGGCAGTCCCGGCGGCCGGGCCGGCGAGCCCCTGGCGAGTGCTGCCGGTGCGGGCGACCGTGCACAGGTTGTCCGCGCATGGGGCTCTCCATCCAGCAGGAGCAGTTCGGTCCGGAGGACTTCGAGCGCTTCTCGCGCAGGCTCGACGAGAGCCTGGAGGCGCTGCGCGTCGTCCTCGCCAGGCCCGGCTTCGGCGAAGGACCGACGACGATTGGCGCGGAGCTGGAGTTGTTCCTCGTGGACGACCGGGGCTTCCCGCTGCCGATGAACCAGCAGGTGCTCGCGCGCACGAAGGACCCGCGCGTGACGCTGGAGATGAACCGCTTCAACCTGGAGGTCAACCTGCGCCCGGGGCCGCTGGCGGGGCGGCCCTTCACCGCGCTCCGGGCGGAGCTGGAGGACGCGCTCGCGGAGGTGCGGCGCGCGGCGGCGGCCGAGGGCGCGCGGGTGGCGGTGATTGGAATCCTGCCCACGCTGCGCGAGGCGGACCTGGGCAAGGGCGCGCTGACGGCCCAGCCTCGCTACCGCGCGCTGAACAACGCCATCCGCCAGCGCCGAGGCAAGCCCATCGAGGTCGCCATCCGGGGCGACGAGGAGGCGCTGACGCTCGCCTGGGACGACACGACGCTCGAGGGCGCGAACACGTCCCTCCAGTTCCACCTGCGCGTGACGCCCGCCGACTTCGCGCGCCTGTACAACGCCGCGCAGCTGGCCACCGCGCCCGCCTTGGCCATCAGCGCCAACTCGCCGCTGTTCCTGGGGCGCAAGCTCTGGGACGAGACACGCGTGGCGCTGTTCCGTCAGTCCGTGGATGACCGGGGCGAGCCGGGCGAGGGCGGCTTCCAGCCCCACGGGCGCGTGACGTTCGGCCACGGCTGGGTGCGCGAGGGCGCCTACGAGCTGTTCGCCGAGTCGGTCGCGCTGCACGCGCCGCTGTTGCCCGTGGTGGGGCACGAGTCCCCGCTGGAGCACGCGGCCTCGGGCCGTCCGCCGGGGCTGGAGGAGCTGCGGCTGCACCAGGGCACCGTGTGGTCCTGGAACCGGGCCGTCTATGACCCGAAGGACGCGGGGCACCTGCGCATCGAGCTGCGCGCGCTGCCCGCGGGGCCCTCCGTGGTGGACATGGTGGCCAACGGCGCGTTCCTCCTGGGCCTGACGCTGGGGCTCGCCGAGCGCATCGACGCGCTGCTGCCCGCGCTGCCCTTCGCGCACGCCGCGGGCAACTTCATCCGCGCCTCGCGCAAGGGGCTGGACGCGGAGCTGCTGTGGCCGGGTGAGTCCGCGCCGAGCCCCCGCGTGGTGCCCGTGGTGGACCTGGTGCGCAGGCTCATCCCCGTGGCGCACCGCGGGCTGGTGTCCGCGGGCGTGGAGGCACAGGAGGCGGACCGGATGATGGAGGTCATCTCCCGCCGGGTGGACACGCGCAGGACGGGGGCGCGCTGGCAGCGGCAGGTGCTCACGCGGTTGGAGGCGGGCATGCCCCGCAGGGACGCCCTGGCGGCGATGCTGGAGCGCTACCTGGAGCTGACGGCCTCGGGGGCGCCCGTGCACGACTGGCCGGTGGAGTAGGCGCGGGCGGGCGGCCTCGGGAGGACCCCCTCCGTTGCGAGCCGGGCGCGGCTGGGGCGAATATCCGGGCGCCCGCCACGTCAGCGGCAGAGGTCCTGCTCTTCGCGCCCATGTTCCGACTCCTTCCTCCGCTGTTGCTGCTCGCTCTTTTGGGAAGTGCCTGCTCCACCCTGCGAGGTCGCGCCGACGAGCTGGCGCGCAACGGCCAGTTCGTCGAGGCCGCCAGCCTCTATGACGACCTCGTCGCCAAGGACCCGCATGACAAATCCCTGGTCATCGAGCGCGATGGCCTGCGCGGCAAGGCGCTCAGCCAGCTGCTCGGCAACGCGCGGCGCTTCCGGTTGGACGGCATCGACGAGAAGGCCGAGGACGACCTGCTGCGCTTCCTCGACCGGCGCGTGCAGTGGAACGCGAAGCTCAGCGGTGGCCTGGAGAGCTCGCTCCTGGAGGAGATGGAGGGCACGCACCGGCACCTGCGCGCCGTCATCGTCGCGCCCGCGAGCCAGGGCCACGCGCTGACGGCGGAGGAGGCGCTCATCCGCAAGCGCCCGCTGCTCGCGCACAAGGAGATGGTCGGCATCCAGCGCGAGATGGAGTCCTCCGTGCTCCAGAGCGGCAAGGACACCTGCGGGCGCCTCAAGGCCGTGACGTCCGACACCGGCGCGCACTGGCGCGAGGTGGTGTCGCGCTACTGCCGCCACTGGCGCGAGCCCGCCCCCGAGCCCGCTCCGGCCCCCGAGCTCACCGGCGTGCCCACGTGGGAGGGCCAGGTGTCGGGCCTCGACTCCGCGCGCATGGCGCTCCTGCGCTCGCGGCTCGCGCGCGCCTACGAGCTGTCGCCCTGGTACTCGCCCGCCGCGAAGCCCCAGCCGGAGCTCTTGCTCGCCGGCCGCTTCGACACGCGCCGCGGCAGCGAGAACGTGGCCATGACGGCGCCGTACACGGAGCGGGTCCCCTACACCGACCACGAGGAGCGCAAGGAGACCATCGAGGAGCCGTTCGAGGCGGACGAGACGTACACCGACAAGGACGGCAAGACGCAGACGCGCAAGGTGACCAAGGTGCGCACGTACACGCGCAACTTCACCGTGCCCGTCACGCGCTACAGGGATGTGGCGCGCACCTTCGAGTACCACGCCCTGCGCCTGTCGGTGGAGCACCAGCTCACGCTGTCCTCCTCGGGGGTGCTGGACGCGCGTCGGGCCCCGCTGGCGACGGTGCTCCAGGACCACCTGTCCGAGTCCTCGCTGGAGCACGACGTCCACTTCGAGCCCGGTGAGATTCGCCCGCGCCGCGCCAGCTTCACCTCGCCCGAGGGCTGGCTGGAGCAGCGCGTGGAGCTGATGGCCCGCCGCTTCGCCGAGTCCCTCTCCGTCCACTGGCGCGAGTCCTACTGCGACGTGCCCATGCGCACATTGGACGAGGCTTCCCGCTGTGCACGCGCCGGCACCACGCTTCCCACCCCTGCCCACCAGCTCCTCTCGGAAGTGCTGGGCGACGACGCGGCGCGCATCCCGGCGCTGTTCGTCAACCGCTGACGCGGTGCGAGAGGCGCGTTGGGTACTCGGCGGGTCAATTGAGACTGGGTGGATTGTTCCAGCAGTCTGACGTGAAATACCCGTGAGTGCGGGTCAGACTCCTTTGTCAGTATTCGTACTCGGCAGCGGAAATTTTCACACAGAGGACCGTATGCATCCGAATGAAGTCCGAAGCATCGCTCGTCGCGGGACACTCGTGATGTGGATGGCTTCTTCTCTGGCGCTGACCGCTTGCGGTGGCGCGGACATGGAGGCCGCATCCTCCGGCGGTGACGCCACCGTGGCGGAGCAGTCGCAGAGCGCCGTCGCGGACCGACGCATCATCGTCTACCTCACGCCGAGCCAGCAGCTGTACGGCGTGAAGGACGGCAAGTCGACGCTCATCGCCGAGCGCGCGAGCGCCCCGTCGGTGTCGCCGGACGGCAGCCAGGTGGTGTTCTCGAAGCTGCCCTCCTCGTGGAACGTGGGCCAGCCGGTGACCAGCGCGGAGCTCCACCTCTACAAGGCGAGCAACGGCAAGACGGAGCGGCTGACGACGGGCCATGACGACCAGAGCGCGTCGTGGACGCCGGACGGCAAGAGCATCCTGTTCCAGTCGAAGCTGCGCTCGGGGCTCGCGTCCTTCTGGCGCGTGAAGGCCAACGGGAAGAACCTGATGCAGGTGACGAACCGGAGCACGTCGCTCGCCACGGACCCCGCCTACGTGCCGGCTCCGGTGAGCAACACCCCCGTGCAGTGGGGGCCCAACCAGCGCCGCATCATCGTCTACCTCGCGCCGCAGACGACGACCACCACCGAGGTGCGGGTGATGAAGCTCGACGCCCAGGACAACGTCGCGTCGGCCTACAGCCTGGGACAGGGCACCTCGCCCGCGTGGACCGAGGACGGCAACGTGCGCTTCCAGCGCGAGGAGAACGGCCAGCTCGTCGATGTCGAGGTGAGCGTGCAGTAGTCGCAGGTGAGGTGCGGCGCGAGCTGGGCGCGCCGCGACACGCGAGGGGGACCTGCGGTCAGCCCTCGTCCTCGGCGCCCTTGCGCAGACCCAGCATCCTTCGCAGCTCGCGCGCGGACTGGCGGCTGACCTCCACCGCGTGGCCCCGGGACGTGCGCGCCAGGTAGCCCCCCGTCTCCAGGGGCTCCAGCCTGGCGACGTGGCGCAGGTTGAGCAGCGCCCGGCGGTGGACCCGTTGGAACAGGTCCTGGGGCAGCTTCTCCGCCAGCTCGTTGAGCGTGAAGTCGGTGAGGAACTCGCCCTGCGCGGTGAACACCGTCACCAGCTCGTCATCCAGCGCCGCGTGGGAGATGGTCTCCGGGTCCACCAGGACGATGCCCTGCCGCGTGGGGATGGGCAGCCGCGCCAGCGCCCGGGCCTGCTGCGGCGGCTTCTCCGTGGGGGCGCCGTCCCCGCGGGCGCGGGGCTCCGCGCCGATTCTCGCGCGCACGCGCTCCAGGGCCTTCTGCAGCCGCGCGGGCTCCACGGGCTTCAAGACGTAGTCCACGGCGCCGTGCTCGAAGGCGTCCACGGCGTGCTCGGCGTGCGCGGTGCAGAGCACCACGCGAGGGCCGTCTTCCGGCAGCAGCGCGAGCGCGTCCAGGCCGCTGAGGCCGGGCATGTGGATGTCCAGCAGCACCACGTCCACGCCGCCCGCGCGCACCGCGGCGAGCACCGCCTCCCCGTCCGCCGCCTCGCCGCACACCTGCACGTCGGGCAGCGCGCCCAACAGTCGCGACAGGCGCTTGCGGGCGAGCAGCTCGTCGTCGGCGATGAGGACACGCAGGGGAGGGCTCACGTGATGACTCCTGGCAGGGGGCCCGAGCGGGGCAGGGTGACGGTGACACGGGTGCGCTCCGCGTCACTGGTGAGCGACAGGCGCGCCTGTTCGCCATAGGCCAGCGCGAGCCTGCGCTCCACGGTGGGTAGGCCCGCGCTGCCCTCGCGCGGCCCCCGGGAGGCGCCGGGGTTCTCGATGGCCACCGCCACCTGGCCGTCGCGCACCTGCACCTCCAGCGACAGCCGGCCCCGGTGGCCCGCGGCGGGGCCGTGCTTCACCGCGTTCTCCGCGAGCGGCAGCAGCACCAGCGGCGGCACGGGCACGTCCTCGGCGCCGGGGCGGATGTCCACCGCGAGCTGGAACAGCTCCGGGTCCCTGAGCAGGTGGAGGTCGAAGAGGGTGCGCATCAGCGCCAGCTCCTCGGAGAGGGGCCAGGTCGCCTTGCGCACGCCGGCGAGCACCGAGCGAAGCATGGTGGACAGCCTGAGCACCGCGGCCTCCGCCACCGCGCCGTCCTCGCGGCACCACTCGGCGATGGCGTTGAGCGTGTTGAAGAGGAAGTGCGGGTCCAGGTGGCTGCGCAGCGCGAGCAGCTGCGCCTGCTCCGCCTCCAGCGCGAAGCGGGCCGCGCGGGCGCGCTCCTTGGCCAGGGACTCCTCGAAGCCGATGTCCCGCCCCAGCCCCCAGCCGCCGACGAGGAACAGCGCGTTGCACACCATGAGGTTGGTGCGCTGGGTGAGGAACGTGGGCCCCATGTCCAGGAGCTTGGGCAGCACGATGCCCATCATCAGCACCACGCCGCTGCCCAGCGTGCCGTACATCAGCACGCGCACGCCGCCGTGGCTCAAATCCAGCCCGCTGGGGAAGAGGACCCGGTAGGTGACGGGGGCCACGCCCACGAAGACCAGGCACATGAGCACGCCCAGGTGCGGGGCGAGCGGCTCGCGGCTGAAGCTCACCTGCGCGGCGACGAGCGGGGCGCAGACGAGGAGGATGGGCACCAGCCTGCGGGGCTCCGCGAGGGCCCGCAGGGTGGCGCGGACGATGGACCCTTCGGGCTTCTCCGACATGCGCCCGGCGGAGCCTACACCGTCGGAGGCGTCACTGCTCGGGGGCCTTGTCCACGTCGAGCTCGAGCGCGTCGACGAGGATGCTTCCGGCGAGGACGACGGGGAACAGGACGATGGCGGCGGCGACGAGGAGGGTGGGGGGCATGGGGGTCTCCGGAGGCTGCGCAGCATGCATGCCCAGTCTGACGTGCCCCTCGTGCCCCACTGACCCGGTGGCGCCGGACGGTCGCCGCCCGGGGCCGAGCCGTCGCTTTCAGGCCCCCGCGTCCACCAGCGCGTCCGCGAGCGAAAGCCCGTTGCGGATGCAGTCGTTGAGGCCCACGCCCTTGTAGGCGTTCCCCGCCAGGTGCAGCCCGGGCAGGCGCGTGAGCGCCCGGTCCACGCCGTCCATCCGCTCCAGGTGACCCACGTTGTACTGGGGGATGCCCCGCTTCCAGCGGAAGACCTCGGTGAGCGTCGGCGTGGCGGTGACGCCCGCGAGCGCCCGCAGCTCCTCGCGCGCCAGCGCCACCAGCGCGGCCTCGTCCAGCGCCACCAGGTCCGGCCGCGTCGCGCCGCCCACCATGCACGTGTACAGCACCCGGCCCGCCTCCACGCGGAAGGGGAACACGGTGGACGCGTGGATGGCGCCGAGCAGGCGGCGCTTCTCCATCGGCGGCACCAGGAAGCCGAAGCCGTCCGGCGCGGGCGTCGTCCCCGCGTCGAAGCCCAGGTGCACCACGGCGATGGGCGCGTAGTCGATGCCGCCCACGCGAGAAGCCAGCTCCGCGTCCAGCAGCTCCAGGAGGCCCCGCGTCACGTATGCGGGCGCGGCCAGCACCACGTGGGACGCCTTCAGCTCCGAGCGCTGTCCCCGCTCGCTCACCGCGAGCCGCCAGCCGTCGTCTCCCCGCGTCAGGCCCTCCACCGTGGCACCGGTGTGCGCCGCGTCCCCGAGCGCCGTGCCCAGGGCGTCGATGAGCGTGCCGAGTCCGCCCTCGAAGGTGCTCAGCGCGCCGCTCAGCTTCGGCGCGGTGCTGCCCGCGGGCAGGGCCTTCTGCGCCTTCGCCTGGGCCTTCTGGGCGTGGATGGCGCCGAGCAGGAGGCTTCTGTGCTCGCGCTCCAGCTTCACGAGCTGCGGGAACGTGGCGCCCACGCTCAGCTTCTCCACGTCGCCCGCGAAGATGCCCGTCTGCACCGCGTCCAGCAGCACCCGCGTCGCCGTGGGCCCCAGATGCCGGCGCCCGAAGTCCGCCAGGGATTCGTCCACACCAGCCGCCGCGCGGCCGCTGAACAGCTCCCCCATCACCCGCAGCTTCGCGCCGAAGGGGAGGATGTCCGACTTCAGGAACGCCGGCGGCGATGCGGGCACCGAGCGCAGCTTCCCCCGCGTGTAGACATACCGCCGCTTCGCCGCCCCATCCGCCGCGCGAATCCTGTGTTCCAGATTGAGCGCGGATGCCAGTTCTCTCATGGCGGGCTCGCGGTCCAGGAAGCTGTTGGGGCCCGTCTCCAGGAGGAAGCCCTGCTGCGCGCGCGTGCCCACCGCGCCACCGAGCCGGGGGGTTGTCTCCAGGAGAACGGCATCCCTACCGCGGGAGCGCAATCGCCAGGCGACGACCAGACCTGAAATCCCACCTCCTACGACGGCGACAGTCATGGGTTGTCTCTCCTGAATCAAATTTTCCGGTGACCAGCGTGCACTCACTCGCGTCATTCGTCCGTGTTTTGCCAAGGACATCCATTCGGCGCGTTAATGAAGAGCATGCGCTACGTCATCACCGGAGCGAGCAGGGGCATTGGGTATGAGTTCGTCCAACAGCTCCTCGAGCGCGGCGACATCGTCGACGCCGGGGTGCGCACCGAGGAGGGGAGGCGGCGGCTGGAGCCGCTGAAACACGACTGTGCGGGGCGCTTGAGAGTCCATGCGCTGGACGTGGCCGACGAGGCGAGTGTCAGGGATTTCGCCGACGAGGTGCTGCTGGAGCCGGTGGATGTCCTCATCAACAACGCGGGCGTGCCAGGGTTGTGGTGCGCGCTGACGGACGTGGACTACGCGGACGTGGTGCGCACCTTCGCCGTCAACGCGCTGGGGCCGCTGCGTGTCACCAGCGCGCTGCTCCCGGGGCTCCTGCGGGGCCGCTCGCGCAAGGTGGCCTACGTCACCTCGCGCATGGGCTCGCTGTCGTCCAACAGCGACGGCGGCGCCTATGCCTATCGGATGTCCAAGGTCGCGTTGAACATGGGCGTGCGCAACCTGTCCAATGACTTGCGTGCCCAGGGCATCGTCCCCGTGCTCTTGCACCCCGGTTGGGTGAAGACGGACATGGGCGGGCCGGACGCGCCCTTGCCGCCACGCGACTCGGTGCGAGGGATGCTCAACGTCATCGATGAGCTGCGCGCGGAGCACAGTGGTCGCTTCTTCGACTACCAGGGCGCGGAGGTGCCCTGGTAGCACGAGGGGCCGCGTCGCTACGGGTAGAGCATCTGTGTGCGCCACGCGTCGCCGTCGCGCAGGTAGACGTGCCGGTCATGCAGCCGGCTGGGCTGGGCGTGCCAGAACTCGATGCGGTCGGGCACCACGCGGAAGCCGGACCAGTGCGGCGGGCGCGGCACGTCTCCTCCCGCGTAGCGCTTCTCCACGTCCTCCACGCGCGACTCCAATTCATCGCGCGAGCCCAGCCGCTGGCTCTGGAGGCTGGCCCACGCGCCCACCTGGCTGCCGCGCGCGCGGCTCCTGAAGTACTGGTCCGCCTCCTCGGGGGACACCACCTCCACGCGGCCCTCCACGCGGACCTGCTCGTCCAGGGGCTGCCAGTAGAAGCACAGCGCGGCGAAGGGGTGGGTGAGCAGCTCCTGGCCCTTGCGGCTCTCGTGGTTGGTGAAGAACACGAAGCCGCGCGCATCGAAGTCCTTGAGAAGGACGACGCGCGCGCTGGGGCGGCCGTCGGCGCCGACGCTGGCCACCACCACCGCGTTGGGGTCCACGGGGATGGCCTTCTTGGCGCGCTCGAAGACGTCCGCGAAGCGCTGGATGGGGTCGGGAGGTATCAGCACGGGCGCACCATAAGGGACGCGGACAGTGGGCGCACGTTCACGGTTGACTCATCCGGCGCAACCGTCATGGTTGTCACATGAAGATTCTCTTCATCTCCTCGGAGGTGGCGCCCTTCTCGAAGACGGGGGGACTGGGGGACGTGGCCGGCGCGCTGCCCGCCGCGCTCGCCTCGCTGGGGCACGACGTCAAGGTCGTCACCCCGCGCTACCGTGACTTGCGCGACGCCGGACGACTCGCGCCCACCGGACAGTCGCTCCAACTGCGCTTCCCCTTCGGCGAGGTGGGCGGGCCCATCCTCTCCGCCCGCGTGGCGGAGGGGCTGGAGGTCCTCTTCCTGGAGAACGAGCACTTCTTCGGCGGCCGCCACGGGCTGTACGGCGACGCGGCGGGTGAGTTCGGCGACAACGCGCGGCGCTTCGCCTACCTGTCCGTGGGCGCGCTCCAGGCGGCCCAGCGCGTGGGCTTCCAGCCGGACATCATCCACGCGAACGACTGGCAGACGGGGCTGGTCCCGGTGGCGCTGCGGCGCGGCTTCCAGTCCACGTCGCTGTCGCGCGCCAGGAGCGTGTTCACCATCCACAACCTGGCCTACCAGGGGCAGTTCCAGAAGGACGCGATGGCGGACCTGGGGCTGCCGTGGGATTTGTTCACCTCGGAGGGCGGGCTGGAGTTCTACGACACCGTCAACCTGCTCAAGGGGGGCCTGGTGTTCTCCGACGCGCTCACCACCGTGTCGCCCACGTACGCGCGCGAAATCCAGACGCCCGAGCAGGGCTACGGCCTGGACGGGCTCTTGCGCCGCCGCGCCCACCGGCTGCACGGCATCCTCAACGGCGTGGACGTGCACGAGTGGAACCCCGTCACGGACCCCTACCTGCCGGCGCGCTTCGGCCCTCGGGAGATGGAGGGCAAGGCGGTGTGCAAGCGGGCGCTGCTCCAGCGCTTCGGCCTGCCGGAGGGGGACGCGCCCGTGTTCGCCATCGTCAGCCGGCTGGCGTGGCAGAAGGGCATGGACCTGCTCCTGGAGGCGCTGCCCACCGCGCTGCAGGCGGACATCCGCTTCGTGGGCGTGGGCAGCGGCGAGGGCCCCCTGGAGGAGGGCCTGCGCGCCCTGCAGGCCCGCTTCCCGCGCCAGGTGTCCGTGCACCTGGGCTTCGACCCGGCCCTGTCACATCTGGTGGAGGCCGGCGCGGACTTCTTCCTGATGCCCAGCCGCTACGAGCCGTGTGGGCTGAACCAGATGTATTCGCTGCGTTACGGGACCGTTCCCATCGTCCGGGCCACCGGGGGGCTGGTGGACACCGTGGAGGGGGGGCTGGACGGCAACGGCATCCTCTTCGAGGCCTTCCACAAGTCGGCGCTCCTGGCCGCCTTCCGCCGGGCCCAGGCCCTCTACGCGGACCCGCCCCGGCTCGCGGATTTCCGGCGGCGGGGCATGGAGAAGGACTTTTCCTGGGATGTCTCCGCCCGGCGATACGAGGCCCTGTATTCAGCCTTGATGGCTGAATAGTGGGTGCCTGCGGAAAATCGCAGTAGGCTTGTGTCGTGGCGGATGCTCCGGACCTGGGTGGCTACGAGGTAGTCGGCCGACTGGCCGTTGGCGGCATGGCGGAGGTGTACCAGGCGCGAGCCCGGTCCACGACGCAGCGCTCGCCCGGCGAGCCTGACGAAGTTGTCATCAAGCGGTTGCACCCGTCGTTCCGCAACGACACGGCCTACGTGAAGGCCTTCGTCGACGAGGCGAAGCTGACGGTGCGCCTGCGACACGCGCACATCGTCCGGACGTTCCGCCTGTTCAAGGCGGGGCCGGACTACCTCATGGTGCAGGAGCTCGTCAGTGGCCGGACGCTCGGCTACATGCAGGAGCTCTTGCTCAAGGCCGGCGCGGCGATGCCGCCCGAGGCCGCGTGCTACATCGCGTGGTGCCTGCTCAAGGCGCTCGACTACATCCACCGGGCGAAGGTGGGGGAGAACGGCGCCACCATCGTCCACCGCGACCTCAACCCGGCCAACGTGCTCTTGGGCATCAACGGCGACGTGAAGCTGACGGACTTCGGCGTGGCGGAGGTGGAGGGGATGATGCGCGGCGACGCGGGCGCGCTGCGCGGCACGCTGCCGTACATGAGCCCCGAGCAGGTGCTGGGGCAGGCGGTGGACGCGCGCACGGACTTGTTCGCGGTGGGCATCATCCTGTGGGAGCTGTTCGCCAGCCGGCGGCTGTACTCGGGCGACAACGAGGCGGACCTGATGCACAAGGTGCGCGACGCTCGGGTGCCGCTGCTCTCCTCGGTGACGTCGGACCTGCCGGACTACGCGGGGCTGGTGGTGCGCAAGGCGCTCTTCGCGGACCGGGCGCGGCGCTTCCAGTCGGCGGCGGAGTTCATCAAGGCGCTGGAGGCGCTGGCCCGCCGGGCGGGCTGGCCCCTCACGGTGGAGGCGCTCCAGCCCCTGTTGGGCGGCTGATGCGCGCGCGGCTCCTCGTCCTCGGGGCATGGGCGGCGCTCGTCGGCCCGGGCTGCCTGGGCGCGGTGCCCCTCAAGCCGCGCGCCTACGACGAGGCGGTGCGCGTCGAGTCGCTGGACGTGGACTTCCAGGCGGACGGCTCGGGCCTGCTCGATGTCGGGCTCCAGGTGAGGAACCCCGCGTCGGACCCGGCGACGCTCACCGCGGTGGACTTCGAGCTGTGGGTGGACGGACGGCGCGTGGCCACCGGCCAGCAGCACGTGGACGCGGCGCTGGCGCCCCAGGGCGAGGTGCCCCTGCGCGTGCTCTTCCCGCTGGCCGCCGAGCGCGTGGTGCCGGTGACGGGGGCGGTGCCGGTGCGGCTGCGCGGCGGGGTGGTGCTGCGCTTCGGCGGCACGGAGCGGCGGGCGTCCTTCCGGGCCCAGGGCTCGCGCAAGCTCACGCACGTGCCCCCGCTGGAGGGCATGGCGGAGTGACGCTCAGGACTTGGCCGCGGAGGCCTCGGAGCGAGGCTCCTTGGGGCGCGTGTCCTTGCCCGGCGTGGCGCTCTTGAGCCGGGACATGCGCACGCGGTCGATGCGAGCGCCTTCCTTGTTGGCCACGACGAACTGCCAGCCGTTGTAGGTGAAGCGCTCGCCCACGTCCGGCAGGTGGCCGGCGAGCGACGACAGGTAGCCGCCCAGCGTGTCGAAGTCGCCCTCGGGCAGCGGGAAGCCGAACGCCTGGGTGAAGCTGTCCACCTCCATGGCGGCGTCCACCATGAAGCTGCCGTCCGCCATCTTCTCGACCTGCTTCTCCTCCACCTCGAACTCGTCGCCGATGTCGCCGACGATTTCACGCAGGATGTCCTCCAGCGTGACCACGCCCATGAAGCCGCCGTACTCGTCCACGACGATGGCCATGTGGATCTTCCGCTTCTGCATGTCGCGCAGGAGGTCGCCGATGGGCTTCATCCACGGCACGAAGTGCGCGGGGCGGATGATGTCCTGCAGGACGATGAGCTCCGGGTGCTGCAGGAGCGGGATGATGTCGCGCGCGTGCAGCACGCCGATGATGTGGTCCACGTCGTCCCGGTACACGGGGATGCGCGAGTGGTTCTCCTCGGCGAGCAGCCGCAGCAGGTCCTCGGAGGAGATGGTGCTGTCGACGGTGACGACCTCGGTGCGCGGCACCATGACGTCGCGGCAGCGCTTGTCGGACAGCTCGAAGATGGAGCGGATGAGCTGGGGCGCGCTCTTGTCCACCTCGTTCTTCGCGGCCTGCGCGGCGAGCAGCTTCTCCAGCTCCTCGAGCGGCGGCGGCGGCGGCTCGAAGCGCAGCGTGCGGCCGAAGGTGCGCGCCATCAGGTTGAGCACGCCGAGCACCACGCGCATGGGCGGGTAGAGCACCGCCACCAGCAGCGACACCACGCCCGACAGCCGCAGCGCCCAGCGCTCCGGGTTCGCGTTGGCGAGGCCCCGCATGGTGACCTCCATGAGGCTGGCCAGCACGCCGACGAACAGCGCGCCCGCGGCCACGGTGGCGACGGGCAGCCACGCGGCCTCACCGTAGCGCGTCAAATCCAGCATGCGCGGCGGGACGAACGCGCCGATGGCGGCGGCGAGGAACCCGCTGAGCAGGGTGCCCAGGCGCAGCGCGGTGGCGGTGGCCTCGCGCTCGGTCTTGTGGCGCAGCACGCGTCGGCTCGACGCGCCCTTGTGGGACTCGGCCAGCTCCTGTGCACGCAGGTCCGACGTTCCGTAGAGCGCGGATTCGGCCGCGGCGACCAGCGACCTGACGAAGCACAGCGCCAGGCAGGCGACCCAGAGGGCCCAGGTAGGCATAGAGCACCGTTCTTATCCCGTGCTAAGGGTCCGTTCCACCCCGCCGGAGCCCCGATGCCCGCTCGCATGTATTCCCTTGGAGCACTCCTGGCCCTCCTCGTCCCCACGCTGGCCCTGGCGTGGCCGGTGGACCTGGTCCGTCCCCTGGACGTCGACAAGGAGCAGTTCCAGAAGCTGGCGGCCGTCGAGTGGGTGGAGGTGGAGGACCCCTCCGTGGCCCACGTGGAGGTGCTCCAGGGCAGCAACGAACTGTTGCTCAGTGGGCGAAAGCCCGGGCGCACGCTGATGCTCCTGTACGCGGAGGGGCGCTTCGCCGTGTGGCGGCTCACCGTGGGCAACCCCCCGGACGAGGACGTCACGCCCCGGCTGGCGGCGGCGCGCAAGGCGTGTCCGGACCTGAAGGCCACGCAGGGTGCGGAGCGCGCGCTGACGGCCACGGTGAAGGACGCGGCGTGCCGCGCGGCGCTGCTGGAGGTGCTGCGCACGGACGCCTTCGTCGCGCGGGACCTGGAGCTGACGTTCGACGTGCCGGCGCTGCAGGAGCAGCTCACGTCGTTCACCACCGCGCTGCAGCCGCTGGGCCTGGAGGCGCGCTACAGCGGCGCGGGGCTGGTGGTGTCGGGCTCGGCGAGCCGCGAGGACTGGCACAAGGCGCTGTGGGAGCTGTTCCGCCGCTCGGCGGGGCGGGTGCCGCTGGAGGACCGGGTGGAGGTGAAGGCCCCGGAGCCCTCGGCCGCCACGCCGGACGCGGGCCCGGACGTGAAGCCGGAGCCCCCGGTGGAGATTGAAATCCTCAAGCCCGCGCCGAAGAAGCCCACGCGCAAGAAGGCGCAGTGAGGCTCAGGGCGTCTCGCGCAGGATGAGCAGGCCGCGCGAGGTGTCCACGGCGTAGACGAAGCCATCCCCGGGCACGCGCATGCCGATGGCGCCGTCGTAGAAGCTCTCGCCGCGCATCGGGTCGTCCGGACGGAAGGTGTTGTAGTGGGCCACCTCGCGGGGGCTCTCCGGGGTGGACACGTCCAGCACGCGCACGCCCTCGTGGTACCAGGCGACGTAGAGCTTCGTGCCGGACAGCACCATGTTGTGGATGGAGACGTGCTGGCGCAGGCGGTACTCGCCGATGCGCTTGGGGTTCGCGGCGTCCGTCACGTCCAGCACGCGCAGGTGCGCGCCCCAGTCCTCGCCGCCCTCGAAGGCGATGAGGCGCTCGCCGTAGCGCGCGACGGCGCTGGCGTGGCTGTTGGAGTGCTCGTAGCGGTACGCGCCGAGCTGCCGGGGCGCGGCGTCGTCCTGCAGCGACGCGATGACGTAGCCGGCGCGCCAGAAGTTGACGTAGAGCCGCCCCTCGAAGGCGAACATGTCGTGGGGGCCGTAGGACGTCGCCGCGGTGAAGCCCGTGGCCTGGAAGGTGCCCGTCAGCTGGGGGTCGAGCGGCTGGGAGATGTCATAGACGAGGACTTCTCCGGTGGGCGCGGGGGACGCGGCGAACAGGCGGTTTCCCTCGACGAACACCGTGTGCACGTTGGTGCGTGAGGTGCCCATCGCGCGCACCTCCAGGGGCTCGCCCGGGGTGCTGATGTCGAAGACGATGACGCCGCGCGAGTCGCTGGCGATGTAGAGCGCGTCGTCCTTGGCCCACACGCCGTTCCAGTAGTTGTCGTTCGTGCGGCGGATGTTGCGGGTGAGCCGGGGGTGGGCCGGGTCGCTCACGTCGTAGACGAAGAGGCCGCCGTACAGGGACACGACGTAGGCGTGGCCCTTGGTGACGTAGACGTCGGCGGCGAGTCCCGCCGACACGGCGGTCTCGGACATCAGCTCCAGGCCGGAGGACACCGGCTCGCCGTCGCGAGGCGTCACCTTCCACGCGTCGAAGGTGCCCTCGCTCTCGAGCCGGCCGTTGATGCAGTCCACGTAGCAGCCCTGCAGGCGGTTCGGAGCGGGGGACTGGCAGCCGATGAACGAGCGGCGTCGGGAGGTGGTGCCCGAGGTGAATGAGCCGGAGGCGAAGACGACGCCACCGGCATGCACCTGCCGCGTGTCGAGGGGCAGGCCGCCCGCGTACTGGTCGCCCGAGTCCGCCAGCCGCATCGATTGCGACGAGAAGGCGTAGGTGTTGCCGTAGCGGGGCGTGCGCGCGCGCACGTGAATCGTGTAGACGCCGTCGGGGTCCAGCGAGGCGAGCTGCCCGGGGGTGCAGCCGGTGATGTCGAAGCTGCCCAGGCTGCCGCAGGCGTTGGAGGCGGCGTCCACGCCGCAGGTGGCGAAGGGGCCCGTGTCCTCCCAGTCGCCCTCGTCGGCATTGCTGACGGGAGGTTGGGGCTCGGGGTCGGGCTTGTCCTTGCCGCAGGCCATCAAGGCCAGTGTCATCGCGGCCAGCATCGACAGGGCGCGCATGGGCTCATCCTGGTGAGTGGGTGTCGGGGTGTTCATATCGCGAAGGTGCTGGCCGTGCTTCGGGCGCGGTGCGTCGAGGTGCCGCCAGGCGCCGGGCTTGGGGTATGAACGCATCCAGGATTCGAGTCGCCTGGAGGAGAGCGGATGCGATTGTCGATGCGGTCGACTGCGTGGGTGTTGGGGTGGGCGCTGCTCGCGCCGTGGAGCGCGGGGGCGCAGGACGATGATGGCTCGGTGAAGTTCATCGTCCCCTCCGACGTGGAGCGGGGCTGTCCGAAGCGCCCGGACGTGGTGCCCTTCACCCAGCGCTCGCAGGCGGGGCTGGAGGGCTCGGGCTGGTTGGTGCACCAGGCCATCATCCCCGAGTCGAAGGACCCCTACTTCAAGGGGCTGGAGCGGGAGCGCGCCGGCGTCAAGCGGGTGGACGAGCTGGACATCCGGAAGCTGGGCGCGCCGGACCCGACGATTCCACTGTGGATCTACGGCAAGACGGACGCGGTGCCCTGTCGCGCGGTGCCGAGCGCCTGGTGGGCCGTGCGCATGGGCGCCACGGACGCGGAACGCAAGACGTTCCTCATGGCGGAGGTGCAGGCGGAGTGCGACCTGCTGCCGCCGGGCAGGTTGTCCGGCACGCCGGTGGCGCTGCGGCAGAAGGACGAGCCCACGGGCTGCAAGCTGCGCCGACCGACGGAGCGCGAGACGGGCAAGGAGGCGGAGGGGCTCCCCTCGGACGTGATGGAGTACGTGCCCGCGCGCGACTGCGACATGCCGGAGTGCGGACGGCTGTGGGAGCGCATCGGCGCGAGCTGGGAGGACGGCACCACGGTGAGCGACTTCCTGGTGACGTGGATGGAGCGCGCCGGGAAGAAGAACCCGTGTGACTGGGCCACGGAGGACCTGTCCCTGGTGCTGCACAAGCCCATCGGCGCGCTGACGCCCGTGCAGCTTCGCAATGGCGGCTCGGTGTTCTTCGGCGGCCTGCACGACAGCGGCGGGCTGAAGTTCATCCTCACGCGGGACTTGATGTCGCTCTACGTGCACGAGGTGGCGAAGCCCAAGGCCGCGCCGAAGGCCGTGCGCTACAGCAGCCCCTCGGAGGAGGACCTGATGGTGCAGCAACGCACCCTGTCCCCGTGCAAGGTGAGGCGCTGAGGGAGTTCGTCGTCTCCGGTGACCGGGGACGCGCCCTGGCTTCGCATGCGGAGGGTGGGGCGCGGTCAGGCCCCCGCTCCCGCCCCGTCGGCCGAGCATCCCCATGCGAGCTTCCCGTCCCGTCATCACCGAGTCCAACGCGGAGAGCCTCAAACCGGTGGCAAGGCTCGGTCCCGCTGTGCCGGACTTGTTTGCCTGTGGCCAGCGGCTCGTCTTCGACCCGACGGGTGCCCGGCTCGGCGCGCTGGCGCGGAGGGGACAGCCCCTGCGGTGGTGGGATGTGGAGACGCTCTCGCCGGAGCCGATGGGCACCCACGAGTCCGCGTCCGGAATGCACTCCCTGGCGTTCCCTGACGCCGAGCACGTCTTGACGGTGGTGTCCGCGAACCGGTCGCCCCAAGGACCGTGGCGGCCGAGGTTGGTGGCCTTCTGCGCGACGGACGGTGCACAGGTGCGTGAGCGGCACCTGACGCACGCGGTGACCCGGCTCGCCGTGTCCTCGGATGGCGCGCGGTTGCTGCTGATTCCGTTGGAAGGTGACTCGCCCGAGGTGTGGGACCTGAAGTCCTGGCGGCCGCTTCGTGAGCTCACGCCGATGGACCTGGGCGTGTCGGTGACGGCGTGCGCGCTCTCTGCGGAGGGCCGCTACGCCGCGGTGACCTTCCACGCCGATGACCGACGCAGCGAGAACCTGTGGCTCTGGGACGTCGCCTCCGAGGCCCGCCCCGTGGCGCTCTCCATCGACGCGTCCACGGTGTGGAGTCTCGCCTTCCATCCGACGCAGCCGCTGCTCGCCGTGGGCGGAATCACGGAGGAGGTCGCCGTGGTGCACGTGGGCGAGCGTCGCCAGGTGAAGTCGCTTGCGGGCTTCCAGGGCTACGCGTGCAACCTGAGCTTCAATCCCGAGGGCACACTGCTCGCCGCCTCTCGCGATGGCCGAGGTTTCGGCGTGCATCGCTTCGACACGGGCGAGGCCCTGTTCAGCCATGGCGACGGCGAGGACCTGCACACGAGCGACGCGGTGTTCTCGCCCGACGGGCGCCTGGTGGCGTGGGGCAGGGCGGACGGCACCGTGGAGCTGTGGGGCGTGGAGGACTGACGCTCGCGCTCGTCACTCGGACGCGGGCTGGGTCCACTTCCCCTGCCGCGTCGGTTGGCGCAGGGCCTCGCGCAGCGCGGTGAGGAAGCGCTTCCGGGGCCAGGACTCCGCGCCGAAGCGCGACAGGTGCTCGGTCTCCACCTGGCAGTCCACGAACTGGAAGCCCCACGCCTTGAAGCGCTCCACCGCGGTGACGAAGGCCACCTTCGACGCGTCCGGCGCCAACGCGAACATGCTCTCGCCGAAGAACGCCGCGCCCAGCGACACGCCGTACAGCCCGCCCTTCAACTCGCCTCCCGCCCACGCCTCCACCGAGTGCGCATAGCCGCGCTCGTGCAGCGCGACGTACGCCTCCAGCATCTCGTTGGTGATCCACGTGCCGTTCTGCCCGGGGCGCGTCACGCGGCCGCACTCGGTGATGACGCGCGCGAAGGCCGTGTCGTAGCGCACCTCGTACTCGCCCCGCGCCAGCGTCTTCTTCAGGCTGCGGCCCACGTGGAGCTTGTCCGGCTCCAGTACGAAGCGCGGGTCCGGCGAGTGCCACAGGATGGGGTCCCCCTCGCTGAACCAGGGGAAGATGCCACGCGAGTACGCCGCCAGCAGCCGCTCGGGGCTCAGGTCCCCGCCCACGGCGAGCACGCCGCTCTTGTCCGCGCGGTCCGGAGGAGGGAACAGCTCCGGGTGCTCTTCACTCAACAGATAGATGGGCACGCATCGCCCATCCTAGCGGGACACGTTCAGCTTCACCTCGCCCGTCAGCGAGTACGGCACCCGCATCAGTGGACCCGTCAGCTCTCCTGTCACCCCATAGGGCAGGATTCCCCGTGAGATGAGGGACTTCACCTCCGGCCCCCACGAGTCCTTCGTCACCGCCACCTCCACCGGGTACACACCCGTGGCGGACGCATCCACGCTGTCGGCCTGGGCCAGCGTCCCGCTGTCCAGCGCCTTGCCCGCCACCGCCACCTGCCACGTCAGCCCATCCAGCTTCAGCGGGAAGGGGTTGGGGTTGCGGATACCCAGCCGGAGGTTGAGCTGCACCTCCTCGGCCGAGTAGCGCGCCCCATCCAGCTCCTCCACCACCACGGTGGGGAGGCGGGGCACGCGCACCGCGCGGCTCGCGGCGAAGGGGACCTGCTGCTCGGAGTCGCCGGAGCGCACCACCAATACGCCTCGGAGGGCGAGCAGCACCGTGCCGCCCTGGGCGCTCAGGCGCGCGAGGTCCTCGGGGCTCTGGACGTAGGCGGCCTTCTCCTCGAAGGAGACCTCCGTCGCGGTCCCGGGCTGGAGGGCTGTCTCCAGCCTGGCGGAGCCCTTCTTGAGGACCTTCCCGTCGGAGACGAGCTCGTAGTCGGCCCGCTCCACCATGCCGGGGCCGGCGCTCTCGAGCTGGGCGCCGAAGCGCAGGGTGGCCTCGGTGAGGCCCTGGGATTCCACGGAGGTCTGCTGGCCTGTCAGCGAGGCCGAGGCCGACGGACGGGAGGGGGCCGAGGCGCACCCCAGACCCAAGCAGACGAGTGCCGCGAGCTGGACGACGAGCGAAGTCTTGCGCATGACGCTAGACATTGTGTGCACCCTGGAGGGCCTCCCCAAGGGCTTTTCCGCTAGACTGTCCACCACTCGTGGTCCGACGCCGCCCCAACTTCAACAAGACGGTCCGCGCCCTCATCCGGGACATCGCGACGAAGCTGCCGGAGTTCGCCCACGTGAAGGCGGGCCGCATCCTGGTGGTGGCGGGTGAGGCGCGCCGAGCCTCCCGCGGCACCGTCAAGCCCCTGTGCTTCCGGGGCGGCAAGAGCAAGGACCGCCGGGGCCGGCGCAAGCCCGTCATCCGCATCCGCGGCCGGCGGATGCTCTACTGCATCACCCTCCGGCCGCTGTTCTTCCGGGGGTCCACCGCCCGGGCCCGACTGGAGACGGTGATGCACGAGCTCTTCCACATGTCGCGCCGCTTCGACGGCACGCTGCACTCGGGGCGCAGGCACGCGGTGCTCGGCAAGGACTTCTCCCGGAAGCTGCGCCCCCTGGTGCGCCGCTACCTCAAGCAGTGCCCTCCGGAGCTGCTCTCCGCCCTGGCCCTCACCGGCGAGGTGCGCGTGCTCCAGTGGCTGGAGCGTCCCGGCCCCGCCTACGTCCCCGGCACCCACCGGCGCGTGCGCAAGGTCTACACCGAGGACCAGCTCTATTACGGCATCGCCCGCATGGTGACGACCAAGCCTCGCATCCAGCGCGAGGCCGCCGCTCGGCCCAAGCTCCACTGAACCCGAGGGGCACGTCCAGCTCCCGCTTCAGGGCGAGGCCGCTGTTCGCCCCAAGCTCCACTGAACCCGAGTGGCGCGCCCAGCTCCCGCCTCAGGGCGAGGCCGTCGCCTGAGCGAAGCCCCACTAAGCCGAGAGGTAGCGCCTGGCTTCTGACTCAGCGGCGCGCTCGCTCTCCGCGCGAAGTTCCGCTGCGCCGAGGGGCTGCTGCGCCCATCTCCCGTCTCCGTGGTGCCTCGCCAGTGCGGTGACGCCCGGGCCGCGTCCTCATCGAGAGGCCGTCTGCGCCCATCTCCGCAGTGCCCCGCTCGCGAAGTGACTCCCCGCCTCCCCATTCGCGAGCCCTCCGCTCGCCCCGGGCCCCACGAGTGTCCGCCCCGGACAGTCCCTGGGTGCGCCAATCCCCACTCACCGTCCTCCTGGAACCCGCACTTGTCCACCCCGGGACAGAACCTGGGAGAGAAGATTGACTTTGATAATGAGTATCAATATCGTCAGTCGCGTTTCAGACACCGGGGTGGAGATGCGCGACGGATGCCAGCGGGAAGGCGAGGCGGGCGAGCTGCGGTGTCTGTGCGGAAGTCTGCTGGCGAGGCGGGTGCCCGAGGGCGTGGAGCTCAAGTGCCGGCGGTGTCATCGGACGCGGGTGGTGCCGCTGGAGCGGCCGCCGGGTGATGGGCGCGCGAAGGGCGCGCACGGTGGAGCGGTGGGAGTTCCGGGGCGCCCGTCCCGGGGTGTCACAGGTTTGGACTTTGAGGCCCGAGGCCGTTGAGCCCAGTGCCCCGTGGGGACTCCAGGACGCTGGGGAGTCTCGACCGGTCGCGGGCCGGAGGACGTTGTATGCGCGGCAGTTGGTGTCTCTTCGTGTTGGCCTGTGCCGCGCCGTCGATGGCGTGGGGCTCGATGTCGTCGGAGCCCGGGGCCGCCGCGCCCAAGTCCTCTGTCCCTTCTGAAGTTCAGTCCGCCGGGGAGCAGGTCCCGGCGCAGTCGGAGTCTTCCGCGTCGGGCGTCACCGAGGATGCGGCGGAGCAGTCGAAGCAGGCCGAGGTCGTCGCGGGTCCAGGGGCCTCGACGACCTCGGCATCTTCGACGCCCGTGCCCGCGGACGCGTCGCTCGACGAGGTGCCCACGGCGCGCACGGTGGTGACGGCGTCGCGCAGGCAGGAGCGGCTGAGCGAGACACCGGTGGCCACCGAGGTCATCACCCGCGCGGAGATCGTCGCCAGCGGCGCACGCGACGCGTCGGAGTTGCTCGCGGCACACCCGGGCCTGGTGGTGAACCAGACGTTCGCGGGCGCGTCGCTCCAGGTGCAGGGCCTGGGACCCGAGTACGTGCTGGTGCTGGTGGACGGCGAGCGCGTCGCGGGCCGCGTGGCCGGCAGCGTGGACCTGTCGCGCCTGTCCCTCGAGGACGTGGAGCAGGTCGAAATCGTGAAAGGTCCCTCGTCCGTCCTCTACGGCAGCGACGCGGTGGGCGGCGTGGTGAACTTCATCACGCGGCGCGCGCGCAGGCCGCTCGGCGGAGAGCTGCGGCTGGCATACGGCCAGCTGGACCGGCTGGACCTGGACGCCACGGGTGAGGCGCGAGGCGAGAACTGGGGTCTGCGGCTGAGCGGCGGCCTGCAGCGCCGCGCGTCCTACGATTTGGACACGACCGACGTCGGCACCAGCGGCAGCAGCCTGGACGGCTTCGACGTCTCGGCGAGCGGCGACCTGAAGAACCAGGGGGCGATGTCGCTGGAGGCGTCCGCGGGCGTCTCGCGGCGCACCCAGCGCGGCATCGACCTGGGCGCCACCGGCGCGGTGTTCGACCGGGCCAGTCGAGACACGTCCATCAACTCGCGCGTGGCGCCGTCGTGGAAGCTGAGCGACGACGCGTCGCTGCGCGTGGAGGGCTCGTACTCGCGCTTCCAGCGGACGTACCTGCGCGACCAGCGCCGCTCCTCCGCGCTGGACACGGTGGAACAGACGCGCGACCAGCAGGCCCGCCTGGGCACGCAGCTGGACGCGCGCCTGGGTGAGCGGCACGCGCTCGTCGTCGGCGCGGAGGCGCTGGGCGAGTGGCTGACGGCGGACCGGCTGGAGACGGGCACGGGCGAGCGGGGCCGAGGCTCTCTGTACGCACAGGACAGCTGGACGCTCCTGACGGAGCCCAGGCTGGTGGTGGTCCCCGGCGCGCGCGTGGACGTGGACACGCAGTTCGGCTCGGCGGTGACGCCCCGGCTCGCGGCGAAGGTGGACCCGCTGTCGTGGCTCACCGTGCGCGCCAGCTACGGCTGGGGCTACCGGGCGCCGGGCTTCCAGGAGCTGCTCATCGACTTCGAGAACCCCTCGGTGGGCTACGTCGTGCGCGGCAACCCGGACCTGAAGCCGGAGCGCTCGCGCAGCTTCAGCGTCGCCACCGAGGTGCGCCCCACGGAGCGCTCGCTCTTGTGGGTGAGCGCGTTCCAGCACTCGCTGCGCGACATGATTGGGACGTCGGTGGAGCAGGGCGGCGAGCAGCAGCAGTTCTCCTACGTCAACGTGGCGCGCGCGCGGGTGCGCGGCGGCGAGCTGGGCCTCCGTCAGCAGTTCCCGTGGCGACTGTCGGGGGAGCTGGCGTACTCGCTCACCGACGGCCGCGACCAGTCGCAGGAGCGCGCGCTGGAGGGCCAGGCGCGTCACCGGCTGACGGCGCAGGTCACCTGGCGCCACCGCGAGTGGGGCCTGGAGACGTGGGTGCGCGGCGCGCTCGTCGGTAAGCGCCCCTTCTATCCGGACACGGATGGGGACGGCGTCGCCAACCCGTACGACTCGGACGCGTACCTCTCCCTGGACGCGCGCATCGCGTGGCGTCCGCGCGAGGCGCTCCAGTTCTTCGTCATCGGCTCCAACCTGGCCGATGCGGGCAACCCGACGGACCTGCCCATTCCTCCGCGTTCCTTCCAGGCCGGCGTCGCTGTCCGGCTGTGAGCTTCCACCCCCACTTCCCAGGAGCCCGTATGTCCCGTCCCACCTTCCTCTCCGCGTCCCGCGTCGCCGCCGCGCTGTGCCTGTCCGGTCTGCTCGCCGCCTGCGGTGACGACCTGGCGCCCACGCCGGGCGAGGACCTGGACCCGACGGACGGCACGCACATCAGCCACGTGAGCAATGCGGACGGCTCCATCACCACCACGGTGAACGCCACGGACTCGTCGGTCTGGATTGGCCTGGACCTGGACGAGGGCGCGCAGGTGTCGCCGGAGACGGACGCGCTCTGGGACCTGTCCTTCAATCGCTACCACATCCGCTCGCGCGGCGGCGTCAACGGCACGGGCGGAGTGGAGGTGGCGGTGGTGTCCGGTCAGGACTTCGCGGGGCTGACCCAGGCGCCCGCGAGCGGCTACGCGGTGGACCAGGACGACGGGGACGACGAGGGCTCGGACCCGGACACCGTCTTCGAGGCGAACGGCGCCTGGTACTCCTATGACGTGTCCACGCACAAGCTGACGCCGCGCGCGCAGGTGTACGTGGTGCGCACCGACTCCGGCGCGTACGTCAAGGTGAAGATGGAGTCCTACTACGACGACGCCGGCACGCCCGCGATGCTGAAGCTGCGCTGGTCGAAGCTGACGGCGCCCACGGGTGGCGCGGCCGTCGATGACGTGCCGTCCGAAGAAATCTCCGCCGAAGCCTCGCGTTGATGTCGCCGTCCTGTTCCCCCCTTTCCAGGTGTCCGCCATGATTTCCAACCCTGCCTCCACGGCCTCCTCCTCCGAGCCCACCGCCCTCCTCCAGCGTTGGAACGCGCTGCGCGAGGCCGAGCCGCGCATGCGCATCCGCGACGCGGCCCAGCAGTTGGGCGTGAGCGAGGCCCAGCTGCTCGCCACCGGCGTGGGCGGCGACGTCGTCCGGTTGGACCTGCGCCTCGATGCCCTGCTGCCCCGGCTGGACACGCTGGGCAAGGTGATGACGCTCACGCGCAACGAGAGCGCGGTGCACGAGAAGCGCGGCCTGTATCGCAACATCGAGGTGAACGGCGCGGTCGCGCTGGTGCTCGACGAGAACATCGACCTGCGCCTGTTCCTGACGCGCTGGCGCTTCGGCTACGCGGTGCGCGAGACGCGGCCCGAGGGCATCCGCCGCAGCCTGCACTTCTTCGACGCCACCGGCATGGCCCTGCACAAAATCTATCTGGAGGACGAGCAGGGCGTCTCCGCGTTCGAGCGCATCGTCGAGGACTTCACCCACGCGGAGCAGACGAAGGTCGTCCCCGTGGAGGCGGCCACCGCCCCCGAGGCGCCGCGTCCGGACGCGGACATCGACGTGGCGGGCCTGGTGGAGGGCTGGCGCGGGCTGCAGGACACGCATGACTTCTTCCCGCTGCTGCGCCGCTTCAAGGTCGCGCGCACCCAGGCGCTGCGGCTGGTGGGCAAGGAGTTCGTCACGCCCGTGGCGTCCGCGTCGCTGACGTGGGTGCTGGAGAAGGTGGCGGCCTCGGGGCTGGCCATCATGGTGTTCGTGGGCAACCCCGGCGCCATCCAGATCCACACCGGCCCGGTGCACACGGTGAAGGCCATGGGCCCGTGGATGAACGTGCTGGACCCCAGCTTCAACCTGCACCTGCGCACCGACCACATCCACTCGGCCTGGATCGTCCGCAAGCCCACGCGGGACGGCGTCGTCACGTCGCTGGAGCTGTTCGACAAGGACGGCGAGAACATCGCGCTCATCTTCGGCAAGCGGAAGCCGGGCGTGCCCGAGTCCACCGACTGGCGGGCCCTGGTGGAAGAGCTCGTCGCCGTGCTGCCCGCGCCCGGGGTGGTGTCATGAAGCGCTGGAGCCTGGGGCTCGCCGCGCTGCTCCTGTCGCAGGGGGCGCTGGCCGCCACGCCCCCCGTCGCCGCGAAGAGCGCGCCGGTGAAGCTGGTGACGGTGGGGCCCGCCGTCACCGAGACGGTGTTCGCGCTGGGGATGGGCGAGGCCGTGGTGGGCGTGGACGACACCAGCCTCGCGCTGCCGGTGGCGCGTGGCCGTCCCAAGGTGGGCTACCAGCGCGCGCTCGCATCGGAGCCCCTGGTCGCGCTCGGCGCCACGGCGCTGCTCGCGTCCGAGGAGGCGGGGCCTCCGGGCGTGCTCGAGCAGCTGCGCTCGGCGGGCATGGACGTCGTCATCCTGTCCAACAAGCCGACGCTGGACGAGGCGCGCAACCGCGTCCGCGTGCTCGCCAGGAAGCTGGGGCGCGAGTCCCAGGGCGAGGCGCTGGTGGCGGACCTGGAGAAGCAGCTCCAGGACGCGGCGGCGCGGGCCGCGAAGGGCAAGCAGGGCAAGCCCGTGCGCATCCTCGCGCTGTACGCGCGGGGGGCCAACGCGCTGATGGTCGCGGGCAAGGAGACGCCCACCGACGAGCTCATCCGTCTGGCGGGGGGCGCCAACGCGGTGACGGAGTACTCGGGGCACCGGCCGCTCACGGCGGAGGGTGTCATCCTCGCCGCGCCCGACATCATCCTGGTTCCGGATGGCACATTGACGGCCATTGGCGGGGAGGCAGGGCTGCGCGACGTGCCGGGGCTGTCCCAGGCGAAGGGCTGGAAGGCGACCACCGTCGAGGACGTGCACTTCATGAGTCTGGGGCCGCATCTGGGCAAGGCCGTGCAGCGCATCCAGGACGGCATGGGGTTGCCGGCGCGGGACGCGAAATGAGCGCCTCGGACGTGGCACCGGCTCCCGCGAGCTATCCCGCGCGCGAGTCGGTGAATCCGGCCCGTCTCCGTCCACGTCCGTGGTGGGTGTTGGGCGCGGCGCTCGGGGTGGCCGCGCTGACGTCGCTCTCGGTGGGCTCGGTGCGGGTGCCGCTGTTGGGGCTGGCGGGCAGCGTGCTGGGAGCGCTCGGGGTGGAGACGGGGCATCGGCTGGAGGCCGTGCAGGAGGCGGTGTTGCTGTCCATCCGCCTGCCGCGCGTGGTGCTCGGGGTGATGGTGGGCGCGGTGCTGGCCACGTGCGGCGCCGCGCTCCAGGCCCTGTTCCGCAACCCGCTCGTGGAGCCGGGGTTGTTGGGCACCTCGGGCGGCGCGGCGCTGGGCGCGGTGCTGGCCATCATCCTGGACCTGTCCATCGATTCGAGGCTGGGCGCGTTCAGGCTGCTGGCGGTGCCGGGCATGGCCTTCATGGGCGCGCTGGGCGCGACGTTGCTCGCGCAGCGGCTGGGCACGGGGGGAGGACGCTCGGAGACGACGCGGGTGCTGCTCGCGGGCGTGGCGGTGACGGCGGGCGCGGGGGCGGGCATCGGCCTGCTCACGCACATCGCGACCGACGCGCAGCTGCGCACCATCACCTTCTGGACGTGGGGCAGCCTGAGCGGGTCCTCGTGGAGCGTGGTGGGCGCGGCCGCGGCGCCGCTCTTGGTGGCGCTGGCGCTGCTGTTGCGAGAGGCGCGCTCGCTCAACCTGCTGCTGCTGGGGGAGCGCGAGGCGTGGCACCTGGGCGTGGACGTGGAGCGGCTCAAGCGCAGGCTCATCCTGGCGGGAGCGCTCGGCGTCGGGGCGGCGGTGTCGGCGTCGGGCGTCATCGGCTTCGTGGGCCTGATGGTCCCCGCGCTGCTGCGGCTCGGGATGGGGCCGGACCACCGTCGGTTGATGGGGGCCTCGGCGCTGCTGGGCGCGGCGCTGCTCGTCGTGGCGGACACGCTGACACGCACCCTTGCGGCTCCGGTGGAGCTGCCCGTGGGCGCGCTGACGTCGGCGCTGGGGGTGCCCGTCTTCATCGCTCTGCTGGCGCGCAGCAAGGGGACCCTATGAGCCTGGAGGCACGAGGAGTCGAGGTGTGGCGGGGCCGAGGGCGCACGCTGGGGCCACTGTCCCTGGAGCTGGTGCCCGGCGAGGTGCTCGCCGTGGTGGGGCCCAACGGCGCGGGCAAGTCCACGCTGCTGTCCGCGTTCTCGGGCGAGCTGCCCTGCACCGTGGGCGAGGTGCTGCTGGATGGGCGCCCGCTCTTGAAGTGGCCGTCTCGCGAGCGCGCGCTGCGGCTGGGCGTGCTCCCGCAGGAGTCGTCCCTGGGGTTCGGCTTCACCGTGCTGGAGGTGGCGCTGCTGGGACGCAGTCCGCATCCGATGCGCGGTGACAGCGGCGCGGACCTGGACGTGGCGCAGGCGGCGCTGGACGTGATGGACATCCGTCACCTGTCCTCGCGTCCGTATACGTCGCTGTCGGGCGGCGAGCGGCAGCGCGTGCAGCTGGCGCGCGTGTTGGCGCAACTCTGGGATGCGCCCGCGCATGGGGGCCGTTACCTGTTGCTCGACGAGCCCACGTCGAGCCTGGATTTGTCGCATCAGCACCTGGTGCTGGAAGAGGCGACGCACTTCGCGCGCAACGGTGGCGCGGTGCTCGCGGTGCTCCATGACTTGAACCTGGCGTCGCGGTACGCGCATCGCATCGCCGTCATCGCGGGAGGTCGGCTGGTGGAGCTGGGCCCTCCCGCGCAGGTGCTCCGCGCGGACCTCATCGCGAGCACCTTTGGTCTGCAGGTCCAGGTCGTCGAGTGGCCGGAGGTGCCCGGTCCCTTCGTCATCCCCTCGGGCCGCGTCTCACCTCCCGCGTGAGCGGGAGTCTGGCAGTCGTTGTCTGAAGCTGCTTCTCGCGGGGGTGTGCGGCGAACCCGGCCTCCCTCCAGGCTGTACCGCCGGGCGCCCGCCCCCGCGAGGAGTGTTCTTGTCTGACCCCAGGCTGACCGCCCGTCCTCGGGCGTGGAGCAGCCGGGCAGGCGGTGTTCCAGCTGCTGTTGTCTCCTGATGGACAGAGTGCGCGCTCGGATGCGAGCGAGCAGGGGACCCCCGCGCTTCCTGCTCCTGCAGTCCTCGGAGGAGCGCGTGTTGTCCTGCCGCGCACCCGTCACCAGTGTGGCGGGCGTGGAGGATGTCCCCCTGGTGGGTTTCGAGTCCGCGGTGCGAGCGTGGGCGCTGGTGGTGTGGAGCGTGGGGTTGCTGGCGTGCGGCGCGGGCGCGCCCTGTGATTCCGCGTGCGAGCCCTCCGATGAGGCGTGCCGACAGAGCGCGTGCGGCGCCCTGCCCGAGGAGAGCCCCCGGATGCGCATCGCCTGTGACGCGCTTCCCCCCGAGGGGAGATGTCTGGGCCCTCGCGTGGTGGAGCGCTGTGTCGATGGACAGCTCCAGCAGCGGGACTGCGCGATGGGTGAGGCCTGTGTGGAGGCAGGTGGCGCACACTGCGAGGCCGCGGCGGCCTGTGTGGAGGGCACGTCCCGTTGCTCCGACGCGGGCGCGCTGGAGCGCTGCGCGGATGGGCGCTGGGCATCCGCCGCGTGTGACGCGGGCTGTGTGGCGGAAGGGAACCGCGGCTTCTGCGGCGCTCCCGGGCGGACGCTGAGCGGCATGGCCCGCTATGCGCGGCGACTGCCGGACGCGTCGTTCCGCGACTGGGCGCCGGAGGCGGAGTGGGTGTCCGCGCGGGGCTTCCTCGTCGCATCGTTCCAGGGCGGGGCGCTCGTGGACCTGGCCGTGACGGATGGCTCCGGGCGGTTCACCGTGCGCGTGGCGCGGGAGGTGGGCGCGGAGGACGCCGTGGTGGTGTACGCGGCGGGGCAGGGGCAGACGGGGTTGGTGGAGTACGCGGTGGCGGACCCGGGACTGTCGGGTGCGCAGGGCGTGCCCGCGACGCCTGGTTCCTCGGCGCGCATCTGGAGCTGGTCGAGGCCGACGCGTGCGCTGCTCGATTCACCCGTGGTCGCCATCGAGGAGTCCGAGGGCTCCGGGGCCGCGGCGGTGTTCGAGGCGGTGAGCGCGGCGTGGCACGGGACGCGGGAGCGATATGGCGACACGGGGCTGCCGCTGGTGGCCTGGCTGGGCTTCGGCACGACGTGGTCCTGTGGGGCGTGCTTCGCGCCGTGGCAGGTGACGGCGGTGGGGCGCCGCTGGTCCGCGCAGCTCTGGCTGCCCGGGGACTCGGATGCGGCGTGGTGGTCCGAGGCGATGGTGCTCCACGAGCTGGGACACTGGGCCATGGCGAGCCATGGGACGAGCCCGGCCGAGGGCGGGCCTCATTTCCTGGGCGTGCCGACGTTTCCGGGGCAGGCGTGGAGCGAGGGGTGGGCCACATGGTTCAGCTCGGACACACGTGGCAGTCCCCGCTACTACGACCGCCAGGGCGGGACGATGTTCTGGCTGGACCTGGAGACACGCTCACCGGAGATGATTGCGTGGAGCCGGCCTCGTCCCGAGGACGGGCTGCTCCAGCCCATCGAGGAGAACGAGGTGGCCGCCATCCTCTATCGGCTGGGCACGAGCACGCCGTCGCGGCAGCTGTTGTACGAGTCGCTCGCGGCTCCGGCGATGAACCTGGCTCCGTGGGCGCGGGGCTATCGCAAGCACACGTGGCGCATGGAGGAGGGGACGCCCGTGGATGTGGCGGAGACGCTGGAGGCCGCGCCGTGTCTGGCGGACTTCCTGGATGCGCTCATGTGCGGAGGCTTTCCCCGCGAGCTGATGGACGCCGCCACCGAGCCCGCCGTGGCGTATCCGTATCCGAGCCACTCGCCCCTGTGCAGGTGAGCGGAGCATGTCCATGTTCGCGCCAGGGGCCGTAGGGAGTTCGTCGTGTCGATGATGGGAAGTGGACGCGGGTCGCCCATGAGGTGGCTCGCGAGTCCTCGACGGCGCATCGCGGGTGCGGTGCTGGCGCTGGCGTTGGTGGGAGCGCTCTCGGCGGGAGTGGCCTCGGGAGTGGAGCGAGCCCGAGGGCGTCCGCGTAGGAGTCCGGAGCCTTCGCCGCCGCTCTCACAGCAGGAGGGCGCAGCCGTGGGCCGTGGAGTGTCTTCACGTGCCACGCCTCGGATGGCGCGCGAAGTGGAGGCACCTGCTCGGGCCTCGTCTCGCGGGAGCGTGTCGACGGCGACCGCCGTGGTGCGCGAGTCGGGTGCGCGTCATCAGGTGCGAGAGGCGCTCTTTCGGACACCTTCTTCGCGCGGTCGCGAGGAAGAACCCCGGACCTCGTCGGACGAACATGTCCACTCGGGAAGTGCCACGGGCGCGGCGAGGGGGCTGACGTCGCGAATGCCCGCGCCGATGCGGGTCGATTGGCGCGAGGTGGTGTCCGAGGGCGGTGCTCTGTCACTCGTGGCCGAGGTGGAGCGACGCGCGGGTTTCGACGCGGACATCGAGGTGAGCATCGTGCTCCCCGAGGGTGTGCGTGTCGTCGAGGGCTCCACGGAGTTCGTGTTGCCGAGGAGCGCGGGGGCCCATGCTCGGGTGACGCCCTGTGTGGTGGCGGTTGCTCCCGGCGTGGTTCCGGAGACGGACCTGGTGTTGTCCGCGCAGGCGCGAGGCGGGTCCTTCGGGGCGCACGCGGAGGCGCGGTACACCTTCGGACGTGCGAGTCGGCTCGAGCGACCTCCCGCACCCACGGGGCCGGTGTTGCCGGCCCGGTTCCTCTCGGGGAGTGACTCCGACGTGCCGTGAGCAGATGAGGACCCGAGCGGGGTGGCTGGAGTAGATACGGGGCCTCGTCGTTCCGAGGTGCCTCGTTGCAGACCGCTGCCCTGGTGTTGGTGTTGCTGTCCGCGTTCCTTCACGCGTCGTGGAACGCGATGCTCAAGCGGCATCCGAACCCCGAGGCCGGGGTGGTGGGCGTCATCACCGTGGCGACAGTGGGCGGAGGACTGTGGGCGCTCGGGATGAGGGGCGAGGCGTTCCCGACGACGCGAGGATTGATGTGGGCGCTGTGCGCGGGAGCGTGCGAGAGCGTCTACCTGGTGGCGCTCGCGCGAGCCCTGCACCGAGCACCGCTGGGGCTCGCCTACACGGTGTCGCGCGGTGGCGCGATGTTGCTGGTGTGGCCGGTGTCGGTGCTGCTGCTGGCAGAGCGCGTGTCCGTGTGGTCACTGACGGGCGCGTGGGTGTTGGGCGCGGGGCTGGTGGTGATGCACGTGTCGCGTCCTCAGGGACGCGCGGCCTCGGGCGTCGCGTGGGCGGCGCTGTCGGCGGTGGCGATTGCTGGCTATCACCTGAGCTACAAGCTGGCGCTGGCGGAGCGCGCGCTGCCGCCCGCCCTGTTCACCACGGGCCTGCTCATCGCGCTCCCAGTGTTGATGGTGGAGCGCGGGCGACAGCTCGGCTGGATGGAACTCCTGCGACAGGCGTGGAGCCGGCCCTGGCTGGTGCTCATCGGGGGAACCATCAGCATGCTGTCCTTCTCGCTGCTGCTGACGGCGTTGAGTGACAGCGGGGCAGGGGTGGTGCTCACGCTGCGCAACACGTCCATCGCCTTCGCGCTGCTGCTTGCCGCGTTCCAGGGGGAACGGCTCGGACACCGTCAGCTCTCGGGCGCGGTGCTCGTGTCCGTGGGCGCGGTGCTGCTCGGCATCCCGGCGTAACAACCGCCCAGGCGGAGTGAGCTCAGGAGGAGGCGCTGCTGTGCCCGCTGGCGTGAAGCCGCTGGCCGGGGGGACGCGCCAGCGCGGACACGGTGCTCGCGTCAGTCGGTGCTGCTCGGCATCCCGGCGCGAATCACCGCCACTCGGACCCGGGCCAGGGCCGTGGCCCCGGGTTGAAGAGGGCGGGCATCCACCCGCCGGCTGACTACTCCGCCTTCGCGGATGCGGCACCACCCAGTCGCTTCAGGGCGATTTGCGCATCCTCGTGATTCGGCTGGAGCTTCAGCGCCGTCTGATACTCCTGCTTCGCCTCATCCACGCGCTGGGTCGCCTCAAGCAACTGCCCCAGGGCGTTGTGCGGCTCGGCGAACGTCGGGTCCACCTGCGCGGAGCCCCGGAAGGACTTCTCCGCGTCCTTCGTGTTGCCCTGCTGGTACAGCGCATGGCCCAGGTACAACAACGTCAGCGCGTTGCGAGGCTCCACCGCCAGCGCATCACTCAGCACCTTGCGCGCCTTTGCCCCATCACCACCACGCAGGTACAGGAAGCCCAGCTCCGCGCGCGCTTCAATCTGCGCCGGGTCCTTGGCCACCACCGCCTCCAGCTCCGTCACCGCCTGCTCCGGCCGCCCGCGCCGCGAGTGGACGATGCCCAGCCGCGCCAGCGCCGCCGTGTCGGCCTCCTCGCCCTCCTTCGGACGCAGGTACGTCTCCGCGCCAGGGTAGTCCCCCATCGCCATCAGCAGGTCCGCCAGCCCCAGCTTCGCCGCGCGGTGGTTCGGGTCCTCCTTCAGCACGCCCAGGAACAGGGGCTGCGCCTTCGCCGCCACGCGCTTCTTCGCGTACGTGTCCGCCAGCGCCAGCCGGTTCTCCACCGTCGGCGACAGGGCGACGCACTCCTCGTACTCCGCGATGGCGCCATCCAGGTCACCCTTGGCCTTGAGCGCCTCGCCGTAACCCGCGCGCGCCGCCGCGTCCTTGGGGAACGCCTCCACCGCCGTCTTCAGCGTGGCCACCGCCTCGTCCGCCTTGCCCAGCGAGAGGTACGCCCGGGCGAGGCCCTGGTACGCCTCCGTCGTCTTCTTGCCGTCGTCGGAGCTCTTCTCGATGGCCTTCTTGAACGCCTCCACCGCCTGCTTCTTCTTGCCCTGCTCCAGGTACAGGTGGCCCAGCTGCGTGTACGGGCCACTGGCCCGACGCGGCTCGAGCACCAGCGCCTTCTCGAAGGCCTTGGTGGCGCGTACGTTGTCGCCCAGCTGGTAGTACGCGAGCCCCAGGTTGAAGTGCGCCTCCGCGTACTTCGGGTCCGCCGCGATGGCCTTGATGAACGCGTCGGTGGCCTTGCGCGGGTCGCCCTTCTCGTTGAGCGCCACGCCCAGGTTGTTCTGCGCGCGCGCGTGCTTCGGGTCCGCCGCGATGGCGCGCTGGTACTCGCCGATGGCGCCGTCGAAGTCGTTCTCGCGCAGCAGGATGACGCCCAGGTTGTAGTGCGCCTCCGCGTCGCCCAGCTTCTCGCGCGTGGCCTCGCGCAAGGTCGCCTTCGCCTCGCCGTTGAGGCCCTTCTCCGCCAGCGCCTTGCCCAGGTTGATGCGCGCGACGTTGAGCTGGGCGTTGAGCTTCAGCGCCTCGCGGTACGCCTCGATGGCGTCGTCCGTGCGGTTGGCGCGCTGCAGCGCCTCACCCAGGTTGAAGCGCAGCTCCGCGTCCTGCGGCGCCAGCTCCACCGCCACCGAGTACTGGCTGATGGCCACGTCCGTCTCGTCCAGCACGCGCGCCAGCAGCCCTCGCTCCGAGCGCAGCGTCGCGTCCTCGGGGAAGGCCGCGATGGCCTGATCCAGCAGCGTGCGCGCCTTCTGCGCGTCGCCCGCCAGCCTGAGCGCGCGTCCCAGCGCCAGCCTCGGCGGGACGAGCTCCGGCTCCAGCTCCACCAGCTTCGTCAGCGGCTCCACCGCCTTCTTCGGTTTGTTCAGCGCGAGGAAGGCCGTGCCCAGACGGTAGAGGGCGTCGGCGTCGTCCGGGGACGCGCGCAACCGGGCACTCTCCACCGCCGCGGTGCGTTCGAGCGCCGCCGCGTCGGGGGGAGGCGCCTGGGCGGTGAGCAACTGGAGGACTAGGACGCCGGCTTTCGTCATCACAGGTTCTCCACGTAGGGACTGGCGCGCGCGTCGAACGTCTTCTTGGCGAGGGCGGACTTCTTCGCCTCCCACGCCTCACGCGCCGCCTTCTCTTCCTTCTCTTCCTCGGCGAGCTCGGCCCTCTCCGACTTCACCTCCGCCTCGCACTCGGCCACCTGCTCCTCGTACTCCTTCGGGTCCAGCTCCTCGCTGCCCTGCACCTTCGCCTTGCGGGCCGACGTCAGCTTGGCCAGCTCGAACTTCGCGAAGGCGCAGTCGCGCGCCAGCTCCGACACGTCCCGCAGGCCCACCGACAGCCGCTGCTTCGCGCGCAGGTACTCCACGCGCGCCTCGGACTCCTCGATGGCCAGCTTCGCCACCTCGCGCGATACCTCGTCCGTGGCGCGGTCCACCTCGTCCTCGGCCGCCTCCTGGCGGTCCTTGGCGCGGCGGATGTTGTCGCGGGCCCGGTCGATTTCGTTGTTCGCCTCGTCCACCTTGTCGACGGCGAGCGCCAGCTCGTTCTCCGCCTCGAGCAGCTCGATGCGGACCTCGAACGGGAGCTTCTTCACCAACGAGTTGGGCACCTTCATGCCGTAGCTGGAGCCGCAGCCGGCGGCGAGCAGGGGAAGGGTGAGCAGGAGCAAGTGCTTCATGGAACGGTGGCCTCGAAGCTGCCGAAGATGGTGCGGCCGGAATAGATGTCGGTGCCGTTGACGAACGTGACGTGGAACTCGCCGCTGATGCGCTGGCCCTGCGCCGTGGGAATCCGCTGGACCACCAGCGAGCCCCGCTCGAGCGGAGGGAAGACGCGCGCCGGCTCGTCCAGCACGCTGCGGCCGATGGCGCCCCGCTGCGCGCCACCCTCCAGGACCTCGGCCAGGTTGATGTCCAACCCGCCCGTGTAGCCCTCCGGAATCATGTCCCCCACGCGCGCGCTGACCTTCAGGAGCGTGTTGACGCCCGGCCCCTGGGGCTTGACGAAGTTGATGGACAGCTCGCCCTCCGCCAGCACCGCCTCCGCGCGCTTGTAGCGCAAGTCGAGCAGCGGAGAGACGCTGCCCTCCAGCCGGCCGCCCTCGTCGCCGCACGCGCACAGGCCGGCCACCAGCACGGCCGCCAGCGCCAGCCCCCGGAGGGGCCGGACGCTGGAGATGGACGTGGCGTGGATGCCCGGGCTCACTTGCACGCCTTCCAGCCCGCGCTGTCCACGTCCGAGCCCGTGAGCGAGCCCACGTCCTTGAGGACCGCCAGCTCCCGCCGGGCCCCGTCCACGTCGCCGAAGCGGCAGCGCAGCGCGGCCAGGTTGAGGCGGGCCTTGTCGTAGGTGGGGTCGGAGTCCATCGCCTTGGCGTAGGCCTCGCGCGCGCCCATCGCGTCGCCCATGTTGAGCAGCGCCCAGCCCAGCGCCGAGTGCGCCGAGGCCTTGGTGTCCTGCAACTCCGTCACGCGGCCGAACGTCAGCTGCGCCACGCCGAACTGCCGCGCGTCCAGGTACGCCATGCCCAGCGCCTCCAGCGCCTCCACGCTGAGCGTGCGCTCGGCCTTCTTGCGCAGCTCGTCTAGTGCGGCCGACTGCATCGGCGCGCCCGGCTGCGGCACCGGCAGCGACGCCTGCTCGGAGCGGGCACGGCAGCCCACCACCGCGGCGTTGAAGACCTCCAGCGACTCGGCGCGGGACAGACACGCCTTGAAGGCCTCCTCGGAGCGCGCCTTGAGCGGCCCGACCTGCTCCTTCACCGCCGCCTGGAACTGCTGCGACTCGGAGGCCGACAGCCCGCCCGGCACCGGCGTGGACTCCACCACGTCCGCGATGTGCCCGTACGCCAGCGCCAGCCGCCACAGCGACGCCACCGCCCACTCGGGATAACCCAGCGACGCGGCCTGCGTGTAGATGCCCTCCAGGCCCTGCAGCGCGGCGACCTTCTCCTCCACCTTGTCGGAGGGCAGGTCCTTGTAGCCGCGGTAGAGGATTTCGCCGAGGTACCACAGGCCCTTGGCCGCCTCTTCCGTCTGGCCGTTGGGGCCCTGCACCGCCGTGGTGAGCGTGGCCACCAGCGCGTCCGCGCTCGCCGTGGGCGCCGTGGTCGCCTGCACCTCGGCGAGCACCGCCGCCGCGCCCGCGCTCCTCGGGTCCTGCTTCAGCGCGGCCTCCGCGGCCAGCTTCGCGCGCGAGTAGTCCTTCGCCTTCAGCCGCGCCTCGGCCAGCAGCACCAGCACGTCGCCCTTGCGAGCGCCGGAGGACTCCGCCGCCGTCTCCAGGTTGCGCGCGGCCTCCTTGTACTCACCCAGCGCCATGCGCAGCCGCGCGCCCGCAAGCCACCCGTCCACGCCGGCCACGTCCGAGCCCAGCTTCTGGCCCACCTGCTCGAACCAGCTGGCCGCCTCGCCGAACGCCGCCGCCTCCGCCGCGTGACGGCCGAGCGTCAGGAGCACGTCCGACAGGTACTGGCTCTTGGGGTAGTCCTGCGACAGCTTGGAGCCCAGCTCGCGCTCGGCCTGCAGGTCCCTCTTCTCGCGCGCCGCCGTGAAGGCGCCGTACAGGGCCTTCTCGCCGATGTCGCTGTTCTTGTTCTCGTCGGCCACCTTCACGAGGCCCTGGATGACGTCGCCCGTCTCCTGGGCGCTCTGCAAGGCCAGCTCGTCAAGCGCCTCGGCGCGGCTCTGCGTGAGGATCTTCTGCACCTCCGCGCGGAAGTTGCCCGGCAAGGGCGCGCCGAGGAACTTCTTGCCCGTCTCGTCCAGGCCCTTGAAGTCGTTGACCTGCCGCAGGCTGTCCAGCGCCAGGTTGCCGGCGACGGTGGACTCCTTGTGCTGCGGGTGGGAGAGGGCGAAGGCGGTGAACAGCTCCGCGGCCTTGGGGTAGTCGCCGTCCTCGTAGAAGGCGCGCGCGATGTTGAACTTCACGTCCAGGGCGTTGGGGCTCTTGGGGTAGCGCGACACGTACTCCGCGCCGAGCAGCTTCATGGCCTGGCGCGCGTCCGCCACCTCATACGCGTTGCGCTTGAGCGCCTCCTCCGGCTTGAGCGTGGAGAAGTGCGCGAGCAGCGCCGCGTAGATGGCGTCCTCCTCGCCCTTCACGTCCTTGGCCTTGGCCTCGTAGCGGGCCAGCTCCTCGAACTGGCGCGCCGCCTCCGGGAAGGCCTTGGCGGAGAAGAGCGCCTCCGCGCGGTTCTTCATCATCGGCCGCACGTACTGCTCGGGACGGAAGAGGCTCAGGTACGCCTCGTACGCCTCGGCGGTGCTCAGGTAGAGCTCCTTCTCCTCCTTCTTCTGCGCCGCCAGGTGCAGCTGGGTGGCCAGGTCGCGGCCCATCTCCTCCAGCTCCGCGAGCTGCTTCTTGCGCTCGACCTCCACCAGCTCCGGGTCCGTCTTGCTCTGCACCGCCGCGCGCACCAGCACGCGCAGGTCCTCCGGCTCCGGCAGCACCTTGCCCTTGGACGCCTTGAGCGCGTCGTAGAGCTTCTGGCTCCGCTCCAGGTCCATCTCCGGGTCGTGCTGGATCTCCATCAGCTTGCGCAGCGCGGGGATGGCCCACTCGTACTGCTGCTTGATGAAGTAGCGGTTGCCCAGCTTGTCCAGCGCGAGCGCGTACGTGGCCCGGCTGTCGCTGAGCTTTTCGAAGTAGTTGAGCGCGCCCTTGGGCGGCTTCGCCTCGGTGTAGCTGTAGACCAGGTCCAGCAGCGCCTCGCGCTTGACGTTGAGCGCCTTCTTCACGTCCACGCCCGGCAGGGGCGCGCTCGCGGCCGCGGCCTCGAAGAACGTCACCGCCTCCGCGTGCTTGGCCTGGTTCACGCGAATCCAGCCCATCTTGTAGCGGGCCAGGTCGTGAACAGGGGAGGGCGGCGCCTCGAGGATGGCCTGGTAGTGCTTCTCCGCTTCGACCAGGTCGGCCTTGTCGAAGAAGTGGTCGCCGAGAATCTGCTCCGCCTCCAGCCTGAGCGGGCTGTTGGGGAACTTGCGCGTCAAATCGCCCAGCGTCTTGAGCATCTCGTCGAACTGGCCGAGCTCGCGCTGCTCGTGCGCCAGGTAGAACGTCACCTGGTCGCCGTCCTTGAAGTCCGGGTACTCGCGCAGCAGGCGGTAGTACATCTGCACCGCCTTCTGCTTCATCAGCCGCGTCTCGGGAGAGACGATGGCGCCCGTGGCTCCCTCGGGCCGGGACTCGGCCTGCAGGTAGTACACGTAGCGGCTCTTCTCCACGTAGAGCTCGGCCAGCCGGAACTGGAGGTCCGGCAGGTACGGCGCGTTGCGGCTCTTGGAGATGAGCTTCTCCGTCTCGCCGATGGCGCGGTCCACCTTGAAGATGTCGCGCTTGAGCTTGGCGATGAGCTCGTCGCGCTCCTTCGCCTTGGACACGATGGGGTTGAAGCCCGCGGCGTTGCGGCCCGGGCTTCCAGGGGCGGCCGCCAGCAGGGCGGCGGCAATCAGGCCGGTAAGCTGGCCGGTCATGGGGTCTCCTCGATGCAGCGGCTCTCGATGCTGACCCGGTACGACTTGAGCTCGTCGTTCCAGTACTCGCCGTCGAAGCGGAAGGCGACGCTGTCGGGCGTCAACAGGGGCTCATCCACCGGCACCACCAGCTTGGAGCCCTTCTTCACGCGCTCGTACAGCTTCAGTCCCACTTCGTATTCCATCAGCCGCACCTGCTCGGCCGCGCGCAAGAGCGTGTCCGCCTCCTGCCGCACCGCCTTGGCCAGCCGCGCGTCGTACACCCGCACGGCCTCCGCGCGGGACAGGTCATAGAGCTTCGTCAGGTGGGTGAAGAGCCGGTCGCCGAAGCTGCCGGCGTAGCGGCCCAGGCGCTCGCCCTCCAAATCCAGCGTCTCCACGAAGCGAGAGGCGCGCTTCGTGCCGCCGTGCGAGTTGGCCGCGCGGCGCAGGCGGATGTCCTGCGTCAGGTCATCGCGGTTGCGCACCGCCTCCAGCGAGTCCGCGAAGCGGCGCGTGAGCTCCTTGGCGGCGCGCTTGGCGGGCAGGTAGTGGCACAGGTCGCGGTAGATGAGCGCGCGCAAGAGGTACTTGTCCGGCAGGAACTCGTCGCGGAAGGACGGCGCGTCCAGCGTGGTGAGGATGCCCAGCGACGCGCGCGGCTCGCCCAGCTTGTAGCGGGTCCACGCCTCCTCCAGGTAGAGGCTGGCGCGGCCCGGGTCCAGCTGGGGCAGCTTCACCAGGTTGTAGGCCTCCAGCGCGCCCGTGTAGTCCTGGCGCTCGTAGCGCAGGCGGGCCACCGCGAGCGCCGCCTCGTTGCGCGCCGAGCGGGTGAGCTTCTCGTCCTTGGACAGCGTGAGGAAGTCCGAGATGAGCTCCTCGGACGGCTCCTTCACCTGCTTGAGCCGGGTGACGAGCAGCGCGAACTTCGCGTGGCTCGCCTCCGCGCTCGTCTCCGACAGCTTGGCGAAGTGCGTGTTGGCCCAGCGCTCGTTGCCCACGCGCAGGTCCACCAGGCCCTGCTGGTAGTGCGCGTACGCGCCCGTGTCCTCGGGCAGGAAGCCCAGGTCCAGCGCGCCGAACACCTGCTCGTCGATCATCACGTCATCGTGCGGCTGGTCCGTCAGCGCCTTGAGGGCGTCGAGCGCGCGCGGGATGACGTTGGGGTTGGAGCGCTCGCGCGCGATGCGCGCCAGGTACGACGCGCCCGCGTGCGTGAGCCCCAGGTCGATGAGGCTCCTGGCCAGGAAGTACTGGCCCCAGGCGTAGTTGTCGTCCGTCTTGGGCGCGGCCTCGAGCCAGGCGTACAGGGGGCCGGCGGCGTCGCGCGGCTTGCCGTCGAAGTAGTCCTGCAGCGCGCGGTCGAACGTGGCCGGGTCCACCTTCTGCGGCAGCGACGCCGGTGGGGCCTCGGCCTTCTTGTCGCCCTCGGGCTTCTTGTCGGCCCCGGGCGCGGCGGCGGGCGTTCCTGGCGCGGCGCTGCCCTCCGCGGGCTTGGCGGCGGGCGCGCCGGACGCGGGCGGCGTGGCGGGGGCGGACGCGGGCTTCGCGTTCCCCGGGGGGGGTGGCATGGGCAGCGCGCCGGCGCCGGACTGGGCGCGGGCGGCCGCTGGAGACACGACGAGCGCGGCGCTGGCGAGCGCGGCGATGAGTGAGCGGGAAGTCATTCCGTGGCGCCGAAGTTGAACGCGGTTCCGAGCTGGACGACCGGGACGTTGATGATGCGCGAGGCGCCGGCGAAGACGACGTTGTTGGACACGTCCAACCGGAACGACACCGTCTTGCCGGAGAACATGCGCACGCCCAGGCCCAGGTTGACGGCGGGGCGGAAGCCGTCCTGCCGGTCAATCTTGACCACCGTGCCGCCGCCGAGCAGGAACGCCTCGAAGTGCAGCACGGAGCTGTTGAGCACCGCCGTCTTGCCGTACAGCGGGCTCCACACCAGGTCGGAGCCCACCATCCACTGCACCTGGTCCTCGAACGCGGACGCGGTGGGGGCCACGTCGAAGTCGCGCTCCAGCTGGCGGCGCAGCGACGTCTGGATGTTGTAGCTGTACGTGCCCCGGCCCACCTGCCACGCGAACGTGTCGCTGAAGTGGTACGTGTACGAGACGCTCCCGGTGAGGCCCTTGTAGAAGGCGTCCGCCGGCAGCACGCCGACGCCGAGGTACAGCTCGTGGTGCATCCGGTACTGCCGCTCCTGGATGGCGGAGACGGAGCCGGGGTTCTCGAGCGCCTCGGCCTGCGCGCGGGCAAGGCCGGGCGCCAGGAACAAGAGGATGAGCAGGGCGTATCGCACGGTGGGGGCTTCCTGGCGGATGAGCGGAACGGAACGCGGGGGGAGGGGGTGGTCCCCCTCGCGTCAGTAGCCGACGGAGTTGAAGAGGAACGGGTAGGTGATGATGACCACGCCGCCCTTGGGGGCGGGGAAGGTCCAGGTCTTCAGGTTGGAGAGGATGCACGCCTCGACGGAGGCGTTGCGCAGCGTGGAGGACTTGGTCTTCGCCGCGGCCACGCGGCCGTTGGCGCCGATGGTCCACTCGAGCACCACCTTGCCGGCCAGGCCCGGGTCCTTGAGCAGCGCGCGCTCGTAGCAGCCGTGCACCTCGTTCAGGTGGCTGTTGATGACGCGCGCCACGGCCTCGCGGTCCACCGTGCCCTGCGTGGAGGCGATGCTGCGCGCGGTGGCGCGCGTGACGGTGCCTCCCACCTTGCCCTTGCCCACCGAGCCCGCGCCCAGGGCGCCGATGCCGCCGCCGCCCTTGCCGCGCAACAGCTCCGCGCCCAGCGTGGCGCCGCCGCCCTTGCCGCCGCCGCCCAGGCCGAAGGTGCCCAGGCCCGCGTTGGCGATGGGCGCCTTCCCGATGAGGCCCGACAGCTTGTAGTTGGAGTTCTTCACGTTCTTGCTGCCCGGCCCGCTGCCCAGCTTGTCCACCGCGGCCAGCAGGTCGTTGGTGGCGGGGCCCGCGGCCGACAGCTTCGCGAGCGCCTTGAGCGCCTTGTTCTCCGGCGGCGCGGCGGCCACGGCCTTGGCGGGCTGGGGAGGCGGCGGCGTCTTCTCCACCGGCTTGGGCGGCGCCTTCTCCGCCACCTTCGCCTCCTCCTTCTTCACCGGCTTGGCCTTCTCCTTGAGCGCCTCCAGCTTCTTCTTCGCCTCCTCCTTCTTCTTGGGCTCGGGGGCGATGAGGCGCAGCGCCACGGGCGGCAGGTTCTTCTGCGTGAAGTCCGCCGTCTCCGGCGTGGGCGGCTTGAGCGCGATGAACGCGCCCAGGCCCGACGCGAACAGCGCGAAGCACGTCATCGCCAGCCACGGCAGGCCGCGCAGCGGGTTGACGAACACGCGCGCGGGCACGGGCGCCGCGTAGGCGACGAGCGACATCTGCCCCTGCGTCAGCCGCGCGCCCACGCCCTCGCGCAGCGTGATGAAGCGGCGGCTGCCGTCGGACTCGAGCGAGGCACCGGTGACGGGCGTGAAGCGGCCGTCGGAGCCGCTCTTCTCGACCTCGGTGCCCGGGGGCACGAAGAGGCGGAAGGAGCCGCTGATGGACTCGGCCAGCGTGAAGGGCGCGCCGGTCTCCGGCAGCGTGAAGCCCCACAGCGGCATCGCCTCCGGCAGCTCGAGCGAGGCCACCACGGGCTTCTTCCTGTCCGGCGCGAAGCGGCGCGCGTCGCGGCGCACGGTGCCCCAGTACAGCTCCAGGTAGAGCTGGGAGGCGCCCTTGCCCGGGTCGATGCGCGGCGCGTGCGTGGGCCGGGAGGCGGTGACGCGCGGCTCCTGGAGCAGCGGGCCCTGCGCGACGGGGAGCGGGTCCAGCGCCACGTCCGCGAGCAGGTCGTCCGCCAGCAGCATGCCGGTGTTGACGGGCGCGGCGGCGGCGGGGGCGGGCTCCTGGGTCGCGCGGCGGCGCACGGACGGGACGGTGCCCGCGGGCACCGGCGCGTGCAGGGGGATGGGCTGCGCGGGCGGGGCGGCGTGCGCGACCGCGCCGTGGACGGACGCCTGCGGCGCGACGGGCGCCGGCATGGGCACCACCGCGGGCTGGGCCGCGTGCTGCGGATAGATGGCCTGCGTCGCGGCGGAGGGCGCGGTCTGCTGCGGCACCGCGCGCACCGCGGGGACGGTGGTGGCGAGCGGCTGCGTCGGCGCCGCCTGCACGGGGCGCAGCTGGCGCACGGGCGCGGCCTGCGGCGCGGGCGGCTGGGGCGGGGCGGGCTGCGGCGCGCCGAACAGCGCGGCGACCTCCGGCGGCGGCTGGGGCTTCACCTCCTGGGGGCGCTGCGCGAGCACGCGCGTCTTGAGGACGAAGGGACCGCAGAGCACCTCGTCCACCGAGCGGATCTCACACGCGGTGACGCGGTGGCCGTTGACGAACAGGCCCGTGGCGGTGCCCGCGTCCTGGATGGCCGCGCGACCGTTCTGGAAGTAGAGCAGTGCGTGACGCGGCTCCACGGCCGGGTCATCCAGGCGCAGGTCCGACGTCGGGTCCGACCCGAGCGCATACGTGCCGGGGACGAACACTTCCGTCCCAACGAGGAGTCCGTCGCGGAGGATGACGACTTGCAGGACGCTGGGCTGGCCGCTCAACGGTGACGCTCCCTTCAAGGGCGGGTGGGCGGTACTGCCCTACTGGTCGTACACGGTGGCGAGCGTTTCGGCGCGGAAGCTGTCGCGCTCGCGGATCATCGACCGGGTCTTCAATTCCTTGCGGTCATACAGATACACCGCGCCCGACTTGTTCGTCTGACCCTGGATGAGCCGGTCATCGAAGTCGATGCGCGAGGGCCCGCGCTGCGGCGGCGCCGCGGACGCGGTGGCGTCCGGCTCGCCCGTCACCGGGTCCGTCACCGGCGCGCCCTTGGTCTCGATCTTGGGCGGAGCCTTGGGGCCGGACTTCTTGCCCGCCGCCTTCTTGGCCTTCGCTGTTTTCGCGGAACGGCCGCGGCCCTGGGCCCATGCGTCGCTCGGGTGCAACAACGTACCGATGCCGAGGAGCTGGGCGACGACCATGCAGAGGAGGAAGCGTCGCATCATCAACAGGTTAAGCGATGCGCGTATGGACCTGTCAACGCACACTCCAGGGCCATTCACGAGGCGTGGTGCGACAGGTGTGGGGGGCACTCCACCCCATGTGGGGCGCGTGCTCCACGACTCGTGTCTCGCGTTGCCGGCCGACTGGAAATGTGGCGTGCCGCTCCGCATCCAAATCCAAGGAGGCGCCGTCCAACCGGGCGAGCGCCCGGAGAATCATCGCGGCGACGCGGGGGATGAGAGATGCTGCGCGCGTGACGAGCGCGCTGCGCAGATGGAGTCTCCTGACGGTGGGCGTCCTGCTCTGGTCCGCCGCGGGTGTCGTCGGATACCGGCTCAGCGCGCGGGAGCCCCGGGGTCAGCCGCCCCCGCGGGCACAAGGTCCCACTCCACCCACCACCGGGCCCCGACTCACCGGCGTGGGCCCCAGGCTCACCAGCAACGAGACCTCCCAGCCGCTCTCCGTGCATGGCGAGCAATTGGTGACCGGGTTGCGACTGTCACTGGGTCCACCCCTGTCACTGGAGCTGCCGCTGAGGGTGGTGGACTCGCGCCACGCCTTCGCGCGGCTGCCCTCCGGGCTGAAGCTGCCCGAGGACTCGCCCCAGGTCGTGGTGGAGGCGCGCCTGGTGTCGGAGCGGGCGGACTGCTGCGAGGGACAGGACGCGCTCACGGTGGTGAACGACACCGCCTTCCCGGACCTGACGGGCATGGTGGCCTCGCCCGATGGGCGCACGCTGTTCGTCGTCTCGCCGCCCACGGACACGGTGTACGCGCTGGACGTGGGCTCGGGCCACGTGGAGGCGCTCCCCGTGGGTGACGGGCCCTCCGCGCTGGCCACGTGGAAGGACGCGAGCGGCAGGGCCTTCCTGGGCGTGGTGCACCGCTTCCAGCCGGAGCTGTGGGTGTATGCGCTGGAGGCGCGCGGCGCGCCGCGGGTGTGGCCCGCACCGCTGGGGGCCTCGGGGCTGGAGGTGGATGGCGCGCGGGGCGTGGCCTACATCGCCGAGCAGGTGCGCGACACGGTGCGGGCGGTGTCGCTCGAGGACGGGCGCGAGCAGTGGGCGACGCCGGTGGACCCCAACCCGCGCGCGCTGGCGCGGTGGCGCGACGTGCTCGCGGTGGGCAGCCTCCAGACGGGGCAGGTGGAGCTGCTGCGGCTGCGGGACGGCACGCCCGTGTTCACCGTGGCGCCGGGGCCGGGCGTGGCCATCGTCGGCGGACGCACGGAGCCCTTCCGCGCGCAGGTGATGGGCGGCCACGCGCCGCGCTCGCTGGTGGCCAGCGCCCGGCTGGGGCGGCTGTTCATGGGGAGCCTGGGGCCGAACGTGGGCCCCATGCCCCAGCGCAAGGAGGTGCACGGCAGCAGCGGCGTGTCCGTCATCGACCCGGCCACCGGCGACTTCGTGCGCCACCGGGGCTTCGGCGTGGGCATGACGGAGGGGCTGGCGCTGGATGACGCGGCGGGGCTGCTCTACGCGGCGGACGTGGCGCTGGGCCAGGTGCGCGTGCTCGACGCGCGGGCGCTGGTGTCCAACGACGACCGGGTGGCGCGCGACGCGGTGTTGCAGGAGCTGGTGCTGGCGCCGCCCGAGGGCACGCCGCTGGTGCGCCCCGCGGAGGACTTCTCCGTCAAGGGCCGCGCGGGCCCGGAGCTGCACTCGGGGCCGCGCTCGCTGGTGCTGTCCCCGGACGGCCAGCGGCTCTACGTGCTCAACCGCTTCACCCGCGAGGTGGCGGTGGTGGACGCGCGCGAGGCGCGCGAGGGCGGGGCGGTGGTGGCGCGGCGGCTGCCCGTGGTGGCGCTGCGGCATCAGGCCAAGCGCCAGCTGGGGCAGGTGCTCTACTCCGCGGACCTGGGCCGCACGGGCATCACCTGCGACGGGTGCCACATCGAGGGGCACACCGGCGGGCTCTTCTACGCGAAGAAGTATCCTTTGCGCATCTACCGCTCGCCCACCGTGCAGGGCAGCCGCGACACGCCGCCCTTCTTCACGCCGGCCAGCCAGCACAGCCTCGCGGAGACGGCGAGCTTCGTCGGCGCGCGCAACCGCTTCCACAACCCGGACCCGTCGCCCTCGGAGGTGGAGGCGCTCACGCTCTTCTCGTCGTTGATTGCCACGCTGCCCAACCCGTACCGGGGCGGGGACGGCGCGCCGCCGCCGACGGTGACGCTCCCCGACGGAGCCGTGGGGCACCCGGCGCGGGGCCGCGCGCTGTTCGAGGGCAAGGGCGGCTGTGTCGCCTGTCACCCCGCGCCCCTCTACACGCTGGACCAGGACGCGGCGACGCGCGGCCAGTACCTGGACGTGGGCACGCCGGTGGCGCTGCCCTTGCGGCTGGAGCAGCAGGACCTGGTGGTGGGCGCGGCGCCTCCGTCCCTGGTGGGCACGTGGGATGTGTGGCCGCTGCTCACCAGCGCCTCGGCGGGTTACGGGGTGAAGGATGGCCGCCTGGTGGTGGACACGCGCTTCCCGTTGAAGAAGGTGTTGGAGATGGCGGGCCCCGCCCATGGAGACGCGCGCGCGTTCAGTCCCCAGGAGCGCGACGACGTGCTCGCCTTCCTGCTCACATTGTGAGCGCGAGGCCGAACCCCGCGCGTCCAGGTTCCGTGGCGGGGCGAAATCACCGCCATCGCTGTGTGCGAGCGCGGGGAGATTTCATCGCGGACGCGGCTGTCGCTTGCGTTGTCGTGGGGGGCTGCGGTCTACAATCCATCTGATGCGCCCCCTTCCGCGCTCCGCGTGGCCGCTGCTTCCGATTCTGCTCCTGTCCTGCTCCGACGCGGGCCTGTACGCCATCGACGGGCGTGGGGCCAACGGCGGAGACCGCGCCAACTTCTCCGGCAAGGTCTGCGTGCCGCTCGCCGGCGGCGATGCGTTCCCCACCAAGGTCCTCTTCGCGCTGCAGGGCGGCGAGGGCGTCGAGACGGAAATCGTGGGCTACGCCACCGACGGCCTCGCCACGCTCTCCAGCCGCTTCTCCGGGCCGTTCGTGAAGTTCGGCCTGGTGGCGTACCACTCGGTGGCCACCGGCATCCTGGGCGGCTTCTCCGACGCGGCGGACTTCCAGGCCGCGCTGCCGCGCTTCGCCACCTATCAGGAGACGGGGCCCGTCAGCATCCGCTCCTCGCTGCGGCTGGCCAAGACGCTGCTCGCCGGTGACATGCAGACGTCGTGTCGCGGCGAGGTGGCCCGCACGCGCTACGTCGTCGTCGTCGTCGTGCGCAGCCAGGACACCAGCTGCGCCAACCCGGCCTTCAACATCGGCCTGGACGCCACGTGCAACGCGCTGACGGACAAGGTCGCCTGCAGCCAGTGTGAGCTCACCGCCGTCACCGGCGAAATCAAGGCCCTGGCCCAGCAGTACGGCGCGGGCGAGGTGGTGGTGCAGCCCATCTACGTGCGCGACGTCGCGGACCCCAACACCCGCGCGCACGTGGCGGCCATCGCCCACGCGGGCGGCACCCAGGCGGTGGAGACGGACGCGGCGGGCCTGTCCCCCACGCTCTCCGGCATCCAGTACGCCGCGCGCACCAACACCCTCAAGCTCAAGCGCTTCCTCGCCTTCAACCGCAACGTGGTGGTGCGCGCCGGCCAGGTGCTCGTCGACAGCGACGGAGACGGCCTGCCGGACGTGGACGAGGTCGCCCTGGGCACGGACCCCACGGTGGTCGACTCGGACCAGGACGGGCTGATGGACGGCATCGAGGTCCGCGTCGGGTTGGATCCGCTCGTCCCCGACATCATCAACGGCTGCAACCTGTCGCTCGACGAGGATGGAGATCGGCTCAACACCTGCGAGGAGCGCGTGCTGGGCACCAACCCCTGCATCGGCGACAGCGACGGCGACACGATTCCGGACCTGGTGGAGGTGCTGTCGCAGACCAACCCGCTGGTGCCCGAGGACCTGCTCGACTCGGACCGCGACGGCATCACCAACGTCGCCGAAATCGAGGCGCATGGAGACCCGCTGAGCGCCGACCTCGACTTCCACCGCGAGCGCGCCTACGGCTACGACCTGGTGGAGTCCGAGCCCACCGTGGACGGACGCACCTGCTACGACTCGCGCGTGGAGAACATCACGCTGGTGCGCACGCTGGCGCGGCCCCACCCGCTCGTGCCCGGCGAAACCATCCCCGCGGGCACCAACGAAATCTACCTGTACCTCCAGGCCGGCCGGGACAACGACCCGCGCGGCGCCGGCATCGGCTCGCTGCTCATCCAGAGCATCCAGTACGACGAGAAGGAGGGACGCACCCCCTCCGGTACCCTCCTGTTGGACCCCGAGGCCTTCATCCTCGGAACCTGATCCACCCGTGGGTGTGGGGTCTTCCCCTCGCCCGGGCTGGGGAGTGCCCCCCACACTCCTCCGCCCAGTCCTCTTCACTCCATGCGCAACCCTCTGGAATCACGGATGTTTGATTCACGACGGGGAGCGGATCGACTCTTGCTAAGGGCTCGGGGCTGAAAGGAGTCACCATGTCACGCGTTCGATTCGCTCCGGTGCTGATGCTCGGGGCAATGCTGGTCGTGAACCCCGGTCTTGCCCAGGCACAGTCCAACGACAATCCCGACAACCCGGAGTGTCTCGGCGACAGCTGCGGCAAGCCCCAGGAGGAGGGCGGCGGGTGCGGGTGCGGGTGCGGCGGCTCGGTGTGGGTGAACTACACGGACGACGGCGACACGCTCGCCTACACGGACGACGCGGACGGCGACGGCCGCGCGGATGACCGCGACAACTGCCCGTTCGCGTCCAACCGCGACCAGGCGGACAGCGACGGCGACGGCGTGGGCAACGTCTGCGACAACTGCGCGACGCTCTCCAACTTCCAGCAGCGCGACGCCGACGGTGATGGCATCGGCGACGACTGCGACCCGGACCGCGACAACGACGGCATCGCCAACGAGCAGGACAACTGCCCGCTGATTCCCAACCAGGACCAGGCCAACCTGGACGGTGACGCGCAGGGCGACGTCTGCGACGCGGACGACGACAACGACGGCGTGGCGGACGGCACGGACAACTGCCCGCGCGTCGCCAACCCCGACCAGGTGATGCCGGCGGACGGCAGCCAGTGCCGCGTGGACGCGGACGGCGACAACATCGCCGACAGCAGCGACAACTGCCCCGGGCTCGCCAACCCCGAGCAGACCGACAGGGACAACGACGGCGTGGGTGACGCGTGCGACCCGGACGACGACGACGACGGCGTCCTCGATGACGCCGACAACTGCAAGGACGTGGCGAACCGCGACCAGGCCGACAGCGACGGCGACGGCGACGGCGACGCGTGCGACATCCTCTTCTGCGTCGTGGTGGACCCCACGCAGAAGCAGAACTGCCTGGACCCGAAGAAGGCCTTCGCGGTCAGCGCCGGCGGCACCATGAAGCTCTCCCGCTCCGGTGAGTCGCTGCGCCCGCCGCTGTTCGCCAACCGCAACGGCGCGGCCATGGAGTACCGCTGGACGGTGACCAAGCGCCCCTCGGGCTCCAACGCCGTGGTGGAGAACCCCCAGGGCGCGGTGACGCTCAGCCGCAACTGGCAGTACTCGTACGTGGACGGCAGCGTGCCCAACTTCGTGCCCGACACCGAGGGCACGTACGAGCTGACCGTGGAGGCCCGACTGGCCTTCGCCGACCGCGTCTTCCCCGAGCAGCGCGTCTCCACCAGCACCCTCGTGCTGACGGTGGGTGAGGGTGACGGCGAGGGCGGCAACTGCAGCTCCGTCCCCGCCGGCTTCAGCGCCACCGCGCTGGGCGCCGCGCTGCTGCGCATGCTGATGCGCCGTCGTCGCAGCGAGCAGTAATCTCGTCGTCCCCCTCGCCAGGAGGTCGTACCGCATGCGTCGCCTTGTCCGACTCCCGCTGCTGATGGCGGGCCTCCTGGCCACGGGGCTGTTGTCCTGTACCGACTCCATGTTGGAGCCCCGGACGGAGCAGCAGACCCACGTCGATGACCGCGTGATGCTCCAGGGGCGCGTGTGCACGCGCCCGCCCAACCCCTCCGGCTTCCCGGTGAAGGTGGTGGTGGTCATCGACGAGTCGGGCAGCATGTGCATCAGCGACCCACCGGGCGCGCAGACCGACAGCGGCTTCTGTCAGCGCGCCGAGGTGCAGGCCATCATCCCGCCGGGCGTCACCGAGCCCGCGCGCGTGCGGGCCCTCAAGCGCCTGGTGAACCAGTTCCGTCAGGTCAACGCGGCGGGCGGCAACGTGCAGGTGTCCGTGGCCCCCTTCGAGACGAACGTGCGCAACGTCTGGCCGCCGGCCACGACGGGCAACCGCTTCGCCCGGCCCGACACCAACATCGACAGCTACATCGACGGCCTGCAGAGCCAGCTGGGCAAGGGCACCGACTACCAGGGCGCGCTGTCGTACGCGTACAGCCTCATCGCCAGCGACATCAACGCCGTGGCCCTGTCCAACCCGGAGGTGCTGCCGCGCACCCGCTACGTCGTCGTCTTCCTCACGGACGGCACGCCGTACCCGCGCTGCTCGGCCACCGACAACCTCAGCGTGTACGCCAATCCGGACAACCCGGACCTGACGTGGGCGGACTCCATCGTGAGCTTCTGCAACGCCACGAACACCACGGACCAGATCGACGGGTTTGAAATCGGCACGGACCGCAACCAGAACTACCAGCTCTTCAGCTACGTGCGCCGGCTGATGGAGCTCAAGGACCAGTACAACGTCGGCGACGTGCGCATGCACACGGTGCTGCTCTTCAACCAGGAGGCGGTTCGCGCGTGCGGCCCCATCTGTCAGGAGATCTACGGCATCTACCCCGGCGTACCGCAGGCCCAGTACCCGGAGGCCGCCAAGAAGATCGCCTCCTGGCTGCTCAAGCGCTTCGCGGACATGGGCAACGGCGTCTACCAGGAGTTCAACGACACGGCCGAAATCTCCAACCTGGGCCTGGGCGCGCTGGACTACTCGTCCTTCGCGTCGCGCAACGTGATGAAGACGCTGCTGGTGGAGCCGCTGAGCTCCTCGCCCGGACTGGACGGACGCGTCATCGACAGCGACGGCGACGGCGTGCCGGACGACGTGGACAACTCCTTCACGCTGAAGACCCACCCCTTCACCTCCGACAGTGACAGCGACTGCCTGGACGACGGCTTCGAGCACCGCCGCGAGGACCAGGGCTTCAGGGCCGCCAACGATTTGGACGCGCGCGGCTGCAACCCGAACTCGCCGCTGACGCCGCGCTGCACGTGCCGTGACACGGACGGTGACGGGCTCTCCCAGTTCGCCGAGGCCTACCTGCGCACGCGCGAGACCATCGTCGACAGCGACGGCGACGGCATCCCCGACAGCATCGAGGCGCGCTGGGGCCTGAACCCGCTGGAGCCCAGCGTGGCGGGGCTGGACACGGACGGTGACGGCCTGCCGGACGAGGTGGAGCTGCGCGCGGGCACGGACCCCACGCGGCGCGACAGGGCCTTCTTCGAGAAGAACGGCTTCCAGTACGAGACGCGCATCGCCGAGGTCCTCCCCAACGGGAGCATCTGCTACGACTACACCGTCTCGAACCTCCAGATGGTCGCCACGCCGGACCGGCCGGGCACCAAGCAGGGCTTCAACCTGTTCAAGCTGTGGTTCGCGGAGGCGCCGGAGAGCGGCGTGGCCACCGACTACGGCGTGTGGCGCGCGGCCTGCGCGTGGTCCCAGTACTCGCCGCCCAGCGTGCGCGTGCCGGTGGGGCCGGAGCTGACGTTGACGAACGACAACTTCATGGTGCCCACGGAATTGAGCAATCCCTGGGACAGCCAGGGCCGGTGCGTGGGCGCGCCGCCCTCGGGCCAGCAGGGAGGTCTGCTTCCGTGAGTGTGGCCGCACGTATCCTGGCGGGGCTGGTGGTCGCGGTGGCGGTGACGGTGGCCTGCACCGACTCGTATCTGTATGACCCGCGCCGCGACGTGGAGGTCCCCGTGGACCGCTCGGTGTCCATCCAGGGCCGCTTCTGCAGCACGGGCTCCAACGAGGTGGTGCGGCCCATCAAGCTGGTGGTCGCCATGGACGCCTCGCAGTCCATGCGCGTCAGCGACCCGGACGGCACCCGCGCCACCGCGCTGGTGGAGCTGATTGAAAACCTGCCCAGGGACCCGGAGGTCCACCTGGCGGTGGTGCTCTTCGCCGGCAGCACCACGGCGTTCCTCACCCAGACGCCGGGCAGCCCGCCGCAGGACGGCTTCGTGCAGGTGGCCAGCTTCGACGACGCGCGGATGCGCCAGCTCACCGAGCAGCTGCTCACCTTCCGCAACCCGGACAACTCCCCGAACCGCGACTCGACGGACTTCGTCAAGCCGCTGTCGGACATCTACTCGCTCATCAACACGGACATCGCGCGCAGCCGGCTGGAGCCGGGCGGCGCGCAGGCGCTGGCCCAGGCGCGCTACTCGGTCCTCTTCCTGTCCGATGGTCGGCCCACCACGGACCAGGACGACGAGCTGCTGCAGGGTGACGCGGTGGTGCGCATCCGTCAGCTGCGGGACCTGGTGGAGGACGTGCGCGTCAACACCGTGCACGTCTTCAACCCCACGCAGCCGGTGTCGTCGGTGTGTGATTTGTCGGGCGACGGCGGCTGCCCGCTGCTCATCATCAACCAGAACTCGGACCGGCTGGAGAAGATGGCGGCGCTGGGCGGCGGCAACTTCCGCGACTTCCGCAACAACGAGCCCATCAACTTCCTGGACTTCAGCTTCGGGCAGGTGCGCCGGACGTTCATCGTGAAGGAGGTCATCGCGACGAACTTCTCCTCGCCGCCTGGCAGCCCCTTCGACGAGGCGGACACGGACGGCGACGGGCTGTCGGACGCGCGCGAGCGGGAGGAGGGCACGGACCCCAACCGCGTGGACACCGACGGCGACGGCTTCAGCGACGGCGTGGAGGTGTACTTCCGAGACCGCGGCGTGGACTTCGACCCCACGCAGGTGGCGGACCCGGACGGCGGTGGCCTGGACAAGGGCTGCCCGCCGCTCCTGCGCGCGTCGGACTCTGACTGTGACGGCCTGCTCGACTGCGACGAGCAGTTCATCGGCACCAACGCGACGCTGGCCGACAGCGACCGCGACGGCGTGCCCGACGGAATCGAGTGGCGCGGCGGCACCCAGGGCGCCAGCGACGACCTGGACGAGGACCCGGACAACGACGGGCTGTCGAGCCGCGCCGAGCTGCGCCTGCACACCCGCCCGCTGGTGGTGGACACCGCGAACCTGGCGGCGGAGGGCTACCGCTACTCCTTCGAGGCGGACGGCCCTCCGGACGAGCTGGGCCGGCAGTGCTACACGCTGCGCGTGGACAACGTGCTGTTGGCGCCCACCATCGCCTCCGCGGACGACGCGGGCGTGGTGGTGCGGGGCGCCGGCTACAACGACATCGCCTTGTCGGTGGCCATGGTGCCCGCCGACGACCCGACCGCGCGCACGCAGGTGCGCACCTTCCGGGTGAACCACGTGCGCTACCCGGTGGGGGGCATCAAGTCCCCCGCCGACGGCATCATCCGCGTGAATCCCGAGGACTTCGTCGACGGCTGCCCTGGCCGTCCCGACGTCACCCTCCCGACGCCGTGAGAAACGACGCTGCCATGAAGACCCAAGCCCGACTGCTGTCGCTCGCGCTGCTCGCCCTCGCCGCCGCCTGCTCCTCCAAGGGTGATGACAAGGAGGACGCCGGCACCGTGGCGGTGGTGGATGTCTGCAACAGCCGCGAGGAGGCGCTGACGCTGGACGAGTGCGAGCTCAATCCCGGTGAGACGCTGGAGCGCTTCCTGGCGAAGGAGGGCCCGCAGCGCGAGGGTGACCAGGACTGGTACCGCATCGTGCTGCCCGCCAACACCACCGCGCGCACGCTGCTCAACCTCAACGGCGTCTACGTGGCCTCCAGCACCGCGGTGCAGCTGTCGCTCACCGTGCTGGAGACGCTGCCGGACGGCAAGGAGGCGGCGCTCGCGAAGAAGGACGACAAGCACGGCCAGGGCGCGCCCAAGCCGGTGGACATGGTGCTGCCCCTGCGCGCGGACCTGGCGGGCAAGACGCTGCTGGTGCTGGTGCAGGACTCGCCGGACGTCGTCTCCCAGCCCAAGTTCGATGCGCGCAGCCCCTACCGGCTGACGGCGCGAATCACCGAGAACCCGGACACCAACGAGCCCAACGACGCCATGGCGGCCGCCACGCCGGTGGCGCTGACGTCGGCGGGCGGGGGGCTCACGGGTACGGCCACCGGCTACCTGGCCACGGACAACGACGTGGACCGCTTCACCTTCGACGTGCCACAGGGGAAGGTCCTCTACGTGGGCCTCACCGCGCCGGACCAGGGCTTCGTGCCCAACTGGCGGCTGTCGTACCAGCTCTTGCGTCCCGGCTTCCTCGTGAAGGAGGAGAAGGAGGACGAGGACCAGGTGCGCCCGAGCGTGCGCCCCGGCGTGCTGGCCACGGCGCGCAAGGTGAAGGAGGCGAAGTACGGCGGCAAGTGGATGCTGGTGGTGCGCGGCTACCGCGGCATCAGCGACCGGGACACCGCGTCGGGTGACATCCAGCAGGCCTATCAGGTGGACGTCCGGGTGCTGGACGAGGCCGACGCGCAGGACTCGCGGGTGGTGGACGGCGTGGTCGTGGGCAACGACAAGGTGGCGGACGCGCTGGCGCGCGGGCTGACCGCTCCGGCGCAGGACCTGGCCACGACGATTCCCTCGGGCGCGACGACGACCTTCACGGGGCGCCTGGGCTACATCGGCGACGAGGACTGGTACGAGGTGAGGCTGCCCGCCACCGCCGCGCCCACGCGGCTGCACTACCACCTGGTCCCCAAGAGCGAGGGGGGCCGCTTCCCGCCGCTGCCGGACATCCCGGACCGTCAGGTGCTCGTCTTCACGCTGGTGTCCAAGGGCGCCACCATCGAGGACTGGCGCACCGCGTGCGTCAACGACAGCACCGAGTGCCCCAAGGGCTACGGGGAGAACCCGGACATCGCCCCGCTGGTGCAGGACTACTGCCGGCGCACGGACTTGCCGGCGCCCATGTGCCTGCACTCGCTGCGCGAGGAGGTGTCGGAGAACCCGCGCTTCGTGAACCTGAGCAACTTCCGGGGCGTCATCCCGGTGCCGGCATTCACCGGGGAGAAGCGCTACCTCTTCAACGTCCAGGACAACGGCGTGGGCTGGGCGGACGACAAGGACTACGACCTGGTGGTGACGTGGCGCGAGGAGGACGCGGACGAGCAGGGGCGCTACTCGGGCGGCGTCGAGCAGGTGGTGACCAAGGCCATGGCCTCCACCACCGCGTTCCCCGCGCCGCCGGACACCGCGGAGTACAGCGTCTCCGGCAGGCTGTCCCACGGCTACGGCCGGCTGCGCAGCGGTGACGACCGGGTGAACGGCCGCGGCGTGCGCGGCCCCATGGACTACGACGCGGTGCCTTCCGACGTGGACTCGTACCTGTTCACGCTTCCCGCCGTGCCCGCGCCGGAGGACCGCGCGTGGCTGGTGCAGTGGGAGGTGGCGAAGTCACCGGACGGTGGCACCGCGCACGGGCTCGCGCTGGATTTGACGTTCTGTGACGGCGACGCCCCGGCGACGCCGGACGCGGGCATCGAGAACTGCGCGGTGGTGCGCGCGGGCAGCCGCAACCAGGGGCTCACGCTGGGCTACCGCTCGGATGCGCTGAGGGCCTGGCACACGCCGGCGGGTGCTTCGGCCAGCACCCTGCAGCCGCTGTACACGCTGGAGGAGCGGCCCAACTCCACCGTCGTCACCCTGGCGCCGTATGCTTGCGGTTGCCTGGAGGGACGCTTCGTGCGCGGCGGGAAGATGCGCGTGGATGTCTCCGCGTCCGAGCGCAACTCCTACGAGCAGGTGGGCTACACGCTGCGCACCGGCTACGCGGACTACCCGCAATCCTATACGCGGGATGGCGGTGTCACCACGCAGTGCCCGGGGCCCGCGGATGCGGGCACGGACCCGGATGGCGGCGTGGCTCCGCTGAGTGGTGGCTGTGTCTTCACGCGTCAGCCTTGAGCGTCGTGGGGGGCGGGGGCCCACCTTCGGGTGGGCGCTCCCGGGCCGTCGTGTCCGGCGGGCGCGGCTCCCACCGGGACAAGGTCTCCCCCCACGCGAGCAAGCCGTGTCTGGCCATGAAGGGGTCGTCCGGAACGACTCGCGCGTCCGCCGTCGGGATGCCGACGCGGTCGGCATGCAAGTCATTGCAACGGGGGCGCTCGCGCGAGGCCGCGGGCAGGGCCTCGTGGCGCAAACCCTGGCGGGCAGTCGACCGCACGGCGCCAGGGTGGATGGGGCGGTCAGGGCCGCCCGTCATCGCTTCGTCCAACGTGTCTCAGGGAGGCGCGATGCCCAGCCCGTTGAGCGTGATGCTCTTCTCGGGGAGGTTCGCCGCGTTCGACTTGATGACCAGCGCGCCCTGATACTGCTGGGCCTCGCGGGGGCGGAACGCCACCTCGACGAAGAAGCGCTCCTTGGACTTCACCTGGAAGGCCTCCTGGGGATTGAGGTCCTGGCCGTCCTTGGAGACCTTCATCGTGAAGACATTCGGACCGGAGAGGGCGATGCTGGAGACATCCAGCGTATCCTCGCCCATGTTCTTCACCTGGACGGAGTTGAAGCCCGTGGTTCCGACGTAGGTTCCGGAGCGGAACTCCTGGTCGAAAGCCATCTCGTCGCGGTCCGAGATGAGCTGCGGGGCCTTGGGGATTTCCTCGGCGCCTTCGCCGCAGGCGGCGAGTGAGAAGAAGAGAATGGGGAGCCACGGGGTGTGCAGTCGCATGGACGTTCACTCCTCGCTAGAGGGTCGATGATGATGAATGTTGTAACAGTGTTCTGTCGTAAGGCCCAGAGCGTCGGTGCATTCCTGCTCACGTTGCTGGCGGTGGGATGCGGAGACACTCGCGACGACTTCATCGGTCCGCGTGTGAAGGATGTGTGTGATGAGTCATGGCCCGTGTGTGGCCGCGTCGCCGGCTGCATCCTGGGCGAGGAAGGCTATTCGGAGGGTCGCTTCCCCGGCCGCAGCCAGTTCATCGTCCAGGTGCCGGAGGCGTCTCACATCAAGGTGAGCTTCTACCTGGATGAGGTCACCGCGGCGGGCGAGGAGACGGTGGTCATCTTCCACGAGGAGGGCTGTCGGGCGCGCATCCGGACCGCGGCGGACGGCCGCGCGGTGCTCGACTCGATGGAGAAGTTCAGCGTCTTCACGCGCGAGGCGGAGCTCACCGGCGTGGGAGACCACCTCATCGAGTTCGAGTCCGACATGCAGGCGCGCTACGCCGTGAAGGTGGACGTGACGCCCCTGCGCAATCGCTAGCCGCCGGAGGAGACGCCTTGCTTCAGCGTGCGCACCAGGTGGCTGGCCACCCGGAAGCTGTTGGCGGCGATGGTCAGCGTGGAGGGCACGCTGCCGCCGGTGGGCATGAAGCTGCCGTCCACGACGTAGAGGTTGTCCACCTCGTGCGCGCGGCAGTTCCGGTCCAGCACGGACTCGGCCGGGTCGTCGCCGAAGCGGCAGGTGCCGTGCTGGAGGATGGTCGTCTCGCCGGCGACGCTCTTGCGCTCGAGCGAGTCCGGCTCCAGCCGCAAGAGCACCTCCTCGCCGCGCTCGACCAGGAAGCGCGTCGCCGCCAGGTCCATGGGGTGGCGCTCCACGGTGATGGCGGCCACGGGGATGCCGTGCTTGTCCTTCACGTCGCCCTCCACGCTCACGTAGCTGCCCTGCGTGGGGAGGTACTCCGCGTAGACCTCGAACAGCAGGACGCGCGAGTCGCGGTACGCGCGCATGCGGTCCTTGAGCTCCTTGCCGAAGACGGCGGACGCGCCGCTGCCCGCCAGCCCCGACGCCGCGTGGATGGGATTGGGGTGCGTCCACATGAAGCCCAGCGTGCCGCCCTTGCGGAAGCCGAAGCGCGCGTCGGGCATCAGGTAGAAGTCCTGGAGGCTGCGGTTGACGAAGGGCCCAGGGTCCTTCAGCCACGGGCGCCTCTCCGCCTGCTTCGACAGCCGGAACGTCGCCTGGGACTCACCGAAGGAGCTGAAGATGAGGTTCCGCCCCACCAGGCCGTTGCCGTTGGCCAGGCCCCGCGTGAAGCGCCTGGACGTGGAGTTGAGCAGGAGCCGCGCGCTCTCCACCGCGGTGGCGGACACGACGACGACCTTGGCGGGCTGCTCCTGGGCCACGCCGTCCGCGTCCAGGTAGACGACGCTCTTGGCGCGCCCCTTCTTGTCCACCTCCACCGTGCGCGCCATGCAGCCGGGGCGCACCTGGACGTTGCCGGTGGCGACGGCGGCGGGGATGAGGCTGGCGTTGGTGCCGCTCTTGGCGCCCATCTCGCAGCCGTAGCTGCCGCACAGCGCGCAGTACGCGCACGGCGCGCGGCCCTTGTACGGGCGGCTGATGATGCCGCGCGCGGTGGGAATCGAGTGCCAGCCCATGGCCTGGCAGACCTTGTCGATCTCCGACGCCACCGGGTGCACGTCCAGCGGGGGCAGCGGAAAGGGGCCGCTCCGGGGCTCGGCGAAGGGGTGGGGCACGGCCTGTCCGGACACGCCCAGCTCCGCCTCGGCCTTGTCGTAGAAGGGCGCCAGCTCCTCGTAGGAGATGGGCCAGTCGGCGAGCGTGCTGCCCGGCACCGCGCCCAGCGTGGTGCGCAGCCGGAAGTCCACCGGCTTGAGGCGGTAGAAGAAGCCGCTCATGTGCACGGTGCCGCCGCCCACGCAGTTGGCGGTCCACGCCGCGGTGCTGCGCTCGTACTTCCCTTGGGCGCCCTTGCGCACCAGGTGCGGCTCCTCCCAGGGCAGCGGCATGAAGAAGTTGCGGCGGCTGTTGAGGATTTCGTCGTGGACGAAGTCCTGCGGCCGGTAGTGCGGCCCCTTCTCCAGCACCACCACCTTGAAGCCCGCGCGGCCCAGCTCCAGCGCCATGGGCGCGCCGCCCGCGCCGCTGCCGATGATGCAGACATCCACCGGGGGCAGGCTCACTTGTGAACCCCGCACTCGCGCAGGCACTTCGGGCCGTCGTAGCCCTCGGGGGGCGCCATCGCCACGGTGCCCACCGTGTCGAAGCCCATCAGCCTCCAGCCCACCTTGCCCTTGTTGCCGCCGTAGGACGGGTCTCCCAGGAAGCCCTCCAGCGTCAGCACGGTGAGCAGCTCCAGGAAGTGCGCCTCGCCGCTCCTGGGCGGGCTGTCCTTGAAGAGCGTGAGCAGCTCGTCCTGCTGCGCGGGCGTGAGCGACGCGAAGCCCTTCTGGAACATGCGCTGCGAGCGGTGCTCCAGCGCGGCCAGCCCCGACATGAAGTCCTCGCGCATGGGCTGCATCGAGGGTGTCTGGAGGATGCGGTCGATGTAGACGGGCACGTCCGCGTCGAGCGCGCCCGGGTCCTCGTCCTTGGGGAGGATGCGCTCGGTGGCGGCGGCCACGACGGCGAACTCGAAGGAGGAGAAGGTGTGCGTCTGCCGCCCTCCGGAGGTGGTGCCCAGCGGGCCGGGGTCCTTCGCGGGCTTGGGCTCCTCGGAGGAGCGCTTGCAGGCCAGGGGCCCCAGCAACACCACGCCTCCGCCGAGGAAGCTCAGCCGCTGGATGAAGGAGCGCCGGGTCAGGCGCCGACGAGCAGGACGCGCACGGGACATAGGCGCGGAAGCGTAACCCAGCGGGGGCATGCCTGGCGCGTGTCTGGATGCGCGCTGCTCGTCTGCTCCCTCGGGTGCGTGGGTGAACTAGGATGCGACGCAACGTTGTGCACGGCCGGAAACGCAAGGAGACCAAGATGAGACGTCATGCCTGGGCACTGGGATTGGCGCTGGCGATGGGCTGCGGCAAGGACTCGAAGCCGGACAACCCGGACGCGGGCCGGCCGGATGGCGGCGGGGGAACGACGGAGACCTTCACCAAGCTGGAGGTGGACGCGGACCCGAGCGAGTTCAATCCCATCTCCAACATCGCCATGGCGGTGGGGCCGAACGACCGCATCGGCATGGTGTACTTCGTGAACAACGGGACGGCGACGGGGAGCGAGACGAACTACGACCTGCGCTACCGCGAGTTCGACGCGGGCGTGCTCGGGCCGGTGGAGAAGATTGCCACCGTGCAGCGGGTGTACGGCGTGTCGGTGGCCTTCGGCGCGAACGGCCAGCCGGCGGTGTCGTACCTGGGCGGCGGACGCGACAACTCCACGTTCTGGCTGCAGAGCGACCTGGCGGTGTCCTACCGCTCGGCGGCGGGCGTGTGGACGGAGAGCATCGTCGCCACGCGCTCCAACGCGGCGGCCATCAACAACCCGCTGAGCGACGTGGGCTTCCTGGTGGGGCTCAACTCGTCCATCGTGTTCTCGGGCAGCCAGGCGCTCATCGCGTATCGCGACGGGCACAACGGCAACTTCGGGCGCCAGGACTGGGAGTCGGCGGACCTGGAGCTGGCGAGCGGCGGTCCCCCGTCCAGCTGGGCGTTCCGCATGGTGGCGGCGTCGGGTGACACCAAGGCGGGCTACGGCGGACACATCGGGCTCATCATGGCGGGCGCGCAGCCGGCGGTGGTGCACGACTACGTGAAGGAGGGCGCGCAGGCGACGGGCGCCGGAATCGTATTCCAGCGGCGCGCCGCGGATGGCGTGGCGTGGAGCGCTCCGGTGGAGGTCGCCACGGCGGAGAGCATCGGCAACACGCAGCTGGGGCCCTCCATGGCGTTCGACCCGGAGCAGGGCTTCGGCATCGCCGTGCAGAACCGCGGCTCCTCGTCGCGTGGCGACGTGCTGCTGTACCTGGACTGCCCGAGCCCCACCGCGACGAGCTGCAACACGAAGGGGGAGTGGTCCACGCCGGACCCGGTGTTCGGCCGTGGCACGGGTGGCTGGTATCCGTCGCTCGCGTTCGACCCCATCAACCACGAGCCCTCCATCGCGCACTACTTCTGCTCGTCGGAGTCGGGGAACAACGACACGGGCTGCAACCCAACGGAGGACCGGCTCCTCATCAGCACGCGCATCGGCGGCATCTGGCGTGAGACGGTGGTGGACGAGGACGGCGCGTGGTCCCCGAAGCTCGCCTACCTGTCCACGGGCAAGCGCGTGGTGCTGTACCGCCTGCCGGTGATGGCGCCGTCCAAGAAGGGTGTCCTGCGTCTGGCGGTGGAGCAATGAGGAGCGCGCTCCGCGCCCTCGCGGCGCTGACGCTCTCGGGTGTGGTCTCGGGCGCGGGGATGCTCGCGTGCGCGCGTCCGGACAATTCATTGTCCGGCAGCGTGTCGGAGCTGTTCCCGCTCGAGGTGTCGCGGGTGGAGATCCTCCGCAACGCGGAGGCGCTGCAGGTGAGCTACTTCCGCAACAACGACCTGGACGTGGACCTGGTGGTGCGGCTCACCGTATCCACGGAGGGGTTGGACCTGCGGCCCGGCGCGAAGGTGAACCTGGCGGGCACGACGCCGTCGGGCGTGGCGCGCGCCACGGTGGTGCACCTCAACGCGGGCGAGCCGGCGCGTGTCTTCGCGCCGGTGGAGAAGGGGGACCTGCAACTGGAGTCGGGAGGCAACCCCGGCGAGCAGACGCGCGGGGACTTCTCCATGTCCTTCAAGAAGGGCGAGGGCTACGGCGCCGGTCGCAGCCTGGAGGGGACGTTCTCCTCCGAGGCGCGCGACGCGGGCTTCGGGCCGGAAGAGGGCGAGCCGCTCGACGCGGGTACGCCTCCGTAGGACCGAGGCGGAGGCGACGCCCGGAGGCTCGGGCGTCGCCTCGCGCGAGGGGCGCGGTCCGCTCGCGCGTCTCAAGTCGGCGCGTCGGCCCCGAGGAGCGCCGCCGCCGCGCCAGCGCCTGGCGCGAACCCTCCGCGCGTCTCGGGTCGGCGCGTCGGCCCCGAGGAGCGCCGCCGCCGCGCCAGCGCCTGGCGCGAACCCTCCGCGCGTCTCGGGGTCGGCGCGTCGGCCCTGAGGAGCGCCGCCGCCGCGCCAGCGCCTGGCGCGAGCCCTCCGTCAGCGTGCGGGAGGGCCCGCCGGGCGCGCTGCTCGCGGAGCCCCGTCAGTGCGCCGCGCAGGTGTTGAGCGCGAGCCCCTGGGACACGCGGGCCTGGTCCACGGTGTGGCGGGCGAGCGCCGTGGCGCCGCCCTCCTCGTAGATGCGCCGCGCGAGCGCCAGGGCCTCGCTGGCGTGCACCGTCAGCGTCTGGCCCGCGGCGTCCGTCACCGCCACCGTGCCGTCCGCGGCGCCCTCGGCGCGGACCAGCAGGGCGCCCGCGTCGTCGCGCACCGCCATGCCGTTCTCCAGCGGCTCGAAGTGGCGGATGACGGGCTCCTGGCCCTCGCGCTCCAGCTCCAGCCGCATCACGCCGCTCTGGGCGTCGCGCGACATGCGCAGCACGTCCGTGGGGCTCAGGCGCACCACGCGGGTGCCGTCGTCCTCGCCGTCCACGCTGGACACGGGGTTGTTGCCGCTCCAGAACTCGATGCTGTTGATGATGAGCGCGTCGATGAGCGAGCCCAGTTGGTACACGGGCACGATGACGAGCACGAGGAACATCAGCCACTGCACGAACTTCTCGCCCGAGATGTTCTTGTTGAACTGCCAGATTTTCTGCGTGAGCTTGAAACTGCCGAAGCACCCGGTCGCGTGCATCGAGATGAAACCGGCGCACAGCACGGCGAGCCAGGGAGACGGACGCTTCATCGTGAACCCTCCTGGGGGGATGGAAGGACTGCGAAGGCAGACGCACCATGCCACGTCGGTTTTCCCCGGCACACCGTGTTCGTGGCTTCATCCGATGGACAGCACTTCCCAGCCCTTGGAGGTGCGAGGATGCGGGGGATGCCTTCCCCGCGTTTGTCATCGAAAGCCTTCGTCGCGTGGCTCCTGTCCCTGCCGGTGCACGCCGCCGAGCCCGTCGACGCCGAGACGCGCGCACAGCCCCGTGAGGCCGATGCGCCACCCGCCGCGCTCGTGTGTCTGGCCCGGTGGTATCCGGCGCTCACGCCCGTGCGACTCGACTCGTGCTGGGGCTTCTTGCTGCCCGACGGACGCTCCTTCCCGTTCGACGACGGACAGACGAAGTCGTTCGCCCGCAGGCTGGAGGCCCCGGACCTGGAGGACACGCTGTCCATTCCCTATCGAAAGGGGCCCATCACCCCGGTGACCCGCGAGGACGAGGACCCCGGCCGCATCCGCTTCGAGCCGCTGTTCGAGGCCACCTACGGCGCTGCCCGGGAGCAGGTGGACGTCATCCCCATCGACTTCCTGGGCCAGCGCTTGAAGGTGAACCGCAAGGTGGCGCCCGCCTTCGAGCGCGTCAGCGCCCGGCTGGCGTCACTCGTGGCGAAGGACGCCTCGCTCAAGCCCTATCTCCAGGGCGTGGGCGGCACGTTCGTCTGGCGCAACATCGCCAACACGAACCGACGCAGCGCCCACGCGTACGGCGTCTCCATCGACCTCAACGTCGCGCGCTCGCACTACTGGGAATGGCAGAAGCCTCGCAATCCCGTGCGCTGGCGCAACTCCATCCCCCAGGCCCTCGTGGACGCCTTCGAGGCGGAGGGCTTCATCTGGGGAGGCCGCTGGTACCACTACGACACGATGCACTTCGAGTACCGGCCGGAGCTGCTCGACGCCGCGTGTGCTCCGGCCCGGTGACGAGGTCAGTCGCCCTCGCTCTGCACCAGCCCGTACTTGTGCAGCAGCGAGTAGAGGTGCTTGCGGTCCAGCTCCGCCTCGCGGGCGGCGCGGGCGATGTTGCCCTTGGCGCGGCCCAGCAGGCGCGTGAGGTACTCGCGCTCGAAGGCGCGGATGAGCTCGTCCTTGCACACCTTGAACGGGCCGGTGAACTCGGCGGGCAGGAAGTCGCCGGCGGGGGCGGGGGCCTCGCGGGTGAACTCGCGCAGCAGCGCGTCCCCGGCCAGCTCCGGGATGTCCACCATGTGCCGCGCGCGCTCGAGCGCGTTGCGCAGCTCGCGCACGTTGCCCGGCCAGGTGTGTCCGTTGAACTGCTCGCGAATCTTCTCCGGCAGCCGCAGCCACAGGCCCTCGCCCGCGAAGGCGTCCACCAGCAGCGGGATGTCCTCCTTGCGGTCTCTCAAGGGCGGCAGGCTGACGGTGAACACGGAGAGGCGGAAGTAGAGGTCCTCGCGGAAGCGGCCCGCCTGCGTCTCGGCCCAGAGGTCCTTCTTGCTCGCGACGACGATGCGCGCGTCGAACGAGATGGGCGTGGAGGCGCCGAGCCGGCGGAACTCGCGGTCCTCAATCGCTCGCAAGAGCTTGGGCTGGAGGTCCAGCGCCAGGTCGTCGATTTCGTCGAGGAACAGCGTGCCGCCGTTGGCGCGCTCCAGACAGCCGATGCGCTGGCTGACGGCGCCGGTGAACGCGCCCTTCTCGTGGCCGAACAGCTCGCTCTCGATGAGGGAGTCGGAGACGCTGGCGCAGTCGAAGACGACGAGCGGCCCGGGCGCGCGGGGGCTCAACTTGTGGATGGCCTTGGCGGCGGCGCCCTTGCCGGAGCCCGTCTCGCCCACCAGCAGCAGCGTCGAGTCCGTGGGGGCGATTCTCTGGAGCAGGGCGAAGATCTGCCGCATCGGCAGGCTGCGGCCCACCAAGTCTCCCAGCCGGTCCTCCAGCGTGGGCTCCACCTGCACGGGGGCCAGCTGGGGGCTGAAGCGCAGGCGGACATCGCCCACCTCGAGCAGCGCGCCGGGCCGCAGGTACGCCTCGCGCACCTGGGCGCCGTCCAGGAAGGTGCCGTTGGTGGAGCCCAGGTCCTGGACGAGGAAGCGGTCACCCTGGCGGCGCACCACCAGGTGGTTGCGGCTCACCGTGGGGTGGTCGATGACGACGTCGTTGTCGGCCGCCTTGCCGACGCGCAGCGCTTCGTTGGCGAGCGGAAAGACGGTGCCGGCGCGCTCGGTGTCGAGGAGGACGAGGTGGAATTGCTGCGCGGAGAGTCGCTCACCCTGGCCTCGCGCGTTGATGACGGTGTGCGAGGGGATGGGGGCTGGGGGCAGAGGGGGCATGACCGGGCGGGGATTCTAGACGGCTTCTCGTCGCGAGGTGACTTCCTGTCGGGTGGGGTTCAGGCCGCCCTCCAGGCGACCGGGCATGGTTGGAGCCCCAGGGGGCCGTGATACGACGGGCCACCCCTATGCGCTCCTCCTCCCTGCTCCTGCTGCTGGCCTCCGCCTGCGCCACCGTGCCGCGGGCTCCCACCCCCACCACCCCCGCCGAGGCGCCCCCCGGGGCCACGCGTGTCTGGAAGCAGACGCGCGCGGTGGTGGTGCGCCACGCCACGGTGCTGCCCGCCTCCGGCCCGGCCATCGAGGACGGCGCGGTGGCCTGGGTGGATGGAAAGCTGACGGCGGTGGGACGCAACGCCGAGGTCACGAGCCCCCCGGGCGCCGAGGAGGTGGACGGCACCGGCCTCTACGTCACCCCGGGCATCATCGACGCCCACAGCCACCTGGGCGTCTATGCGTCGCCCGACTCCTTCTCCAACTCGGACGGCAACGAGGCCACCGCGCCGGTGACGGCGGAGGTCTCCGCGGAGCACTCGTTCTGGCCGCAGGACCCCGGGCTTCGCCGCGCCGCGGCGGGCGGCGTCACGTCCCTGCTGGTGCTGCCCGGCAGCGCCAACCTGATTGGCGGCCGGGGCTTCCCGGTGAAGCTGCACTTCGGCCGCTCGGCGGCGGAGGTCCGCTTCCCGGGGGCGAAGGACTCGCTGAAGATGGCGTGCGGCGAGAACCCCCGGCGCGTCTATGGCGCGGGGCGCAACATGGCGCCCGCCACCCGCATGGCCAACGTGGCCGGCTACCGGCAGGCCTTCGCCCAGGCCCGCGACTACATGGCCAAGCGGGACGAGTGGACGAAGAAGAAGGAGAAGAGCCTGGACGAGGCGGGTCCGGAGCCGATGCGTGATTTGAAGCTGGAGACGCTCGCGGAGGTGCTGCGCGGCAACATCCTGGTGCAGAACCACTGCTACCGCGCGGACGAGATGGAGGTGATGCTCCAGGTGGCCCAGGAGGCGGGCTACACCATCCGCGCCTTCCACCACGCGCTGGAGGCCTACAAGGTCCGCGACAGCCTGGCCGCCAAGGGCGTGGCGGTGGCGACGTGGGCGGACTGGTGGGGCTTCAAGCTGGAGGCGTGGGACGGCATCCCGGAGAACGCGGGTCTGCTGTCGCAGGCGGGCGGCAAGGCCGTCATCCACTCGGACTCCGCCTATGGCATCCAGCGGCTGAACCAGGAGGCCGGCAAGGCGATGTGGCGCGCGCGGGAGTCGGGCATCCCGATTCCGGAGGACGAGGCGCTGCGCTGGGTGACGCTGAACGCCGCGTGGGTGATGGGCGTGGAGGGCGTCACCGGCTCGCTGGAGCCGGGGAAGATGGCGGACGTGGTGCTGTGGAAGGGCCACCCGCTGAGCGTCTACGCGCGGGCCCAGAAGGTGTGGGCGGACGGCGTGGTGACGTTCGACGCGGGCTCGGGCGCGGTGGAGGCGAGCGACTTCGAGGTGGGCGAGATGGCCCAGGGCCCGGCGAAGCTGGTGGCCGCGTCCGCGCCGGTGCCGTCGCTGACCGACTTGGGCCTCACCGAGCGCTGCGACGTGACGAAGACGCGCGAGTGCGCGCAGCCCCTGGCGCTGGGCGCCGAGGCCTGCACCGTGTTCCAGGGCGTGACGGCCTTCACGGGCGCCGCCTGGGTGAAGGGCGCCACGGTGGTGGTGGACGGCGGCAAGGTCGCGAGCGTGCGCCAGCAGGGCGAGGGCGGCGCGGTGCCTTCGGGGTGCCGCGCGGTGGACGGCAAGGGCCGCGTGCTGACGCCGGGCCTGGTGGACCCGCTCACGCAGCTCGGACTGGTGGAGGTGGGCGCGGAGGTGTCGACGCAGGACGACGGGCTGCGCGGCGAGGCGAACAAGCGCGACGTGCGCGCGGCGCTGGTGTCCGCGGAGGACGTCAACCCCGTGTCCGCCGCGTTCGCGGTGGCGCGGCTGGGCGGCGTCACCAGCGCGCTGACGGTGCAGCACGGCGGGCTCATCTCGGGACAGAGCGCGCTCGTGTCGACGGACGGCGCGGTTCGACGCACGCCGCTGGCGATGCACATCCACCTGGGCATCGGCGGGCGGGACGCGGTGTCGGGCTCGCGGGCGCTGGTGCTGGAGCGGCTGCGCGAGGTGCTGTCGGACGCGCGCGAGTATGGCCGGCGCAAGGGTGACTTCGAGCAGCGGCGCATGCGCGACGTGGGCGCGAGCCGCCTGGACCTGGAGGCGCTGCAGCCGGTGCTCGCGGGCAAGCTGCCGGTGGTGATGGTGGCGCAGAAGGCGTCGGACATCCGGGCGGCGCTGACGCTCGCGCGCGAGTACAACCTCAAGCTCGTCATCGCCGGGGCCAGCGAGGCGTGGCTCGTGGCGAAGGAGCTGGCGGACGCGAAGGTGCCGGTGATCCTTCAGCCCACGCAGAACCTGCCCCTGGACTTCGACCGGCTCAACAGCCGGCTGGACGCGTCGGCGCTGCTGGGCGCGGCGGGCGTGAAGGTGCTGTTCTCCGTGCTGGGCGAGCCCGGCATGGTGCGCACGCTGGCGCAGGAGGCGGGCAACGCGGTGGCCTGGGGCCTGCCGCACACCGAGGCGCTCAAGGCGATGACGTCGAACGTCGCGGACGCGCTCGAGCTGCCGGTGGGGCGGCTCGCCCCGGGCGCGACGGCGGACGTGGTGCTGTGGAACGGAGACCCGCTGGAGTCGGCCACGCGGCCTTTGGGCATGTGGCTGGCCGGACGGCAGGTGCCGCTGGTCAGCCGTCAGCAGGCGCTCTTCGAGAAGCACCGCGCGCTGCCCGCGAAGTAGCGCGGGACGTTCGCTGAAATTAACCACGCGGCGACCGCCCCCCGAGGAGGACGGCCGCCGCGTGCCTTCATCGGGACACGAGGCGCGGGCCCGACTCAGTTCCCTTCATAGATGCCGATGACCCCCGCCACCCACTTCTTGGTGGTGGAGTCCTGGTAGCCCAGGAAGGACACCAGCATCCGCCGGCCACTGCCGGAAGCATCCGCCTGGATGTCGCTCACCCGGGACATCCCGTAGCGGCGACCGAACACGTCCAGGCCATAGTTGGTGATGTTGCCGCCCTTGACGCGCGACAGACCGCCGCCCCACGACGCGCCCGTCCAGATGCTGCCGTCGGACGGGTCCTTGCCGAGCGCGGACAGGTACTTGTCCACCAGCCCCGAGCCCTTGCCCAGGTGGCCCAGCACCGCGCCGTTCGCGTCGATGCGCACCAGGCCGTTGCTGAAGGAGCTCAGCCACACCGTGCCGTCGTTGGCCACCACCGCGCCGGAGATGTTGTCCGGCACGCGCTCGGCGGGCGTGGAGTACTCCGGCTTCGCGTCCGGCCACAGGTCCAGCTTGTTGGTGGAGTCGTTCTCCGAGCCCGTCTGCGCGCGCCAGAAGTTGCCGCCCAGCGTGCCGTAGCGGAAGCGCGTGGTGCGGTCCGAGCCGCCGAACCACACGTCGCCGCCCGGGTCCACCGCCACGCCGTAGTACGCGTCCGTCAGGAGAATCACCCGGCCGTTGGCGTCCAGCGCGTTGACGTGCGGGTGCACGTGCTCGAACACGCCGGTGCAGTTGAGCTGGCCGTTGCACATGGGCGCGCCGTTGAACTCCGCGTTGCCGCGCGCGAAGCCGTGGTTGCCGCCGAACCAGATGCTGTTGGTGCGCTTGTCGTAGCGCAGCCGCAGGATGTTGCAGAGCTTCTCGCGCCCGCGGGGCTCCGCGGCCACCACGTTGGGGCCGGAGAAGATGTCGTAGTGGATGACGTCCAGCGTGCCGTCACCGTTGAGCGTCACCTTGTCCGCGTCACCGCTCTTGTAGCGCGCGGGGTCGGGGCTGGGGCCGTCCCAGTTGTTCTCGCAGTGCTCGGAGCCCTTGCCGGGCATGCCCTCGTAGCCGACGAAGACGGTGCCCGCCTTGCCGCCCGCCACGGAGATGACCTTCAGGTACTTGGCGCCCGGCGGCGTGCTGCCGTCGTCCATGTACCCGTACGGACGCAGGCCGTCCTCCATGCCGTAGCGCACGAAGCGCTCCGCGCCGCGCTTGAGCAGGAACAGGCCCTCCTCGCCGCCGGCCACCCAGATGTTGCCCGCCTCGTCGGCGCTCACGCCGTACACGGTGAGCGGGCCGCCCTGGTCCGCGCCGTAGAAGCGCCAGCCGGGCGCCGAGGGCAGCGGCGGAATCTCCGCGTCCGCGCGCGGGTCCGGCGTCGTCGGGCCGCCACCGCCGTCCGGCGTGCCGGCATCCGGCCCGGTGGGCTCGCCACCCCCGCCGTCCGGCGTGCCCGCGTCGGGCTCGGTGGGCTCACCGCCCCCGCCGTCCGGCGTGCCCGCGTCCGTCCCGTCCGAGGGGCCCGGCCGCTCGGGCGGAGGACCCGGGTCGTCCATGCCTGGGTTGTCCTGCTGCGACTCGTCGCTGCTCTTGGAGTCGCAACCCGCCATGGTCCACATCGCGCCCGCCATGAAGAGCGCACCCGCCCAGCGCCATCCCCGCGTCATCCGCATCCACCCCGCGAAACCCGGACCGCCCCGGATGGGCGACCGTCGTCCGGGCACCTGCATCGCAAGGCCGATGCCAGGGTTTACCGCCGCGCCAAGCCGCCCTTCGTCCGCTCCCGGACAACGGGTGGGCAATCGGCTGCCCTGCCAGGGCAAGTCGCTGTCCCGAAGACCCCAGCAAACGTGCTAGTGGCTTGCCTCCATGGGTGGGAACGACGCGCGAGGTCGCACACCGCTGTCCCTGGTGGGCCAGGAGCCGGACCTCCTCTTCTACACACGGCAGGCGGCCGAGCACGGCGGGCCAGTGTTGGTCCTGGGCGCCGCCAACGGCCGGGTGGTCTGGGCCCTGGCCGAGCACGGCTACACCGCGGTGGGCGTGGACCCCTCCGAGGTGATGATCCGCTCCGCCGAGGAGCGCCGCGCCTCGGAGCCCGCGGAGGTCTCCAACCGCGCCCGCTTCCTCGTCGCGGACCCGCGAGCGCTCCGGATGCCGGACCGCTTCCCTCTGGTGCTCGCCCCCCAGCACGCGCTGGGGCTGATGCCGGGCAATGATGATTTGGAGGCGTTCCTCGCGACGGTGCGCCACCACCTCACGCCCGACGGCACCTTCGTCTACGACGTGCTCAACACGCCGCGCGAGCCGGTGCTCCCGCGCGATGATGAAGAGCCCAACGCGGGCCTGGAGCCGCGCCGCCCGCTGTTCGCCCTGCACCTGCGCGAGCGCAAGCAGCCGGGCGTGCCCAGCCCCATCCGCCGGCTCAAGCTGCGGCACTTCTCGCCCCAGGAGCTGGACAGCGCCCTCACCGCCGCGGGCTTCATCCCGCGCGAGCGCTACGGGCGCTTCGACGGCAAGCCCTTCGACCTGGAGGACTCGCGCCACATCGGCGTCGCGGGGCCGTGAGCTCCACGGCTACTTCTCGAAGCGGTAGCCCAGGCCCCGGACGGTGACGAAGTGGCGCGGCTCCTCGGGGTTCGGCTCGAACTTCAGCCGCAGCTGGCGCATGAAGTTGTCCACGGTGCGCGCGCTGCCCTCGTAGTGGTAGCCCCACGCGCCGGACAGCAGCTCCTCGCGGGTGAAGGTGCGCTCCGGGTGCGCCAGGAAGTGCGCCAGCAGCTTGAACTCCTGCGCCGTCAGCTCCACGGCCGCGCCGCCCCGGGCCACGGTGCGCGCGTTCATGTCCACGCTGACGTCGCCGAACGTCACCGGCGGCGCGCCCCCCGGCGTCGGGTAGCGGCGGCGCAGCACGGCCTTGATGCGCGCGAGCAGCTCCTGGAGGCCGAAGGGCTTCACCACGTAGTCGTCCGCGCCCAGGTTGAGGCCCAGAATCTTGTCGGTCTCCATGCCCTTGGCGGAGAGGACGACCACGGGCGTGTCCCGGCCGCGCTGGCGCAGCTCCTTGAGCAGCTCGAAGCCGTTGAGCTCCGGGAGCATCAGGTCCAGCACCATCAGGTCCGGGTTGTCGTCCAGCGCGCGCTGCAGGCCGGTGCGGCCGTCCTGGGCCTGGAGCACCTCGTAGCCCTCGAAGCGCAGGTTCATGGAGAGGCCGGTGAGGATGGACAAGTCATCCTCCACCACCAGGATGCGCCGCGTCGTGTCGCTCATGCCTTCTGCACCGGAAGGTGGATGGTGAACCGGCTGCCACGGCCCAGCTCGCTCTTCACGGTGATGCTGCCGCCGTGGGCCTCGATGATACGCCGGGCGATGGCCAGTCCCAGCCCGCTGCCCTCCGTCTTTCGCGTCAGCAGGTTGTCCACCCGGTAGAAGCGCTCGAAGATGCGCTTGCGTTCCTTCGGAGCGATTCCCACGCCGTTGTCCTCCACCGTCAAGTCAACCCACCGGCCGGAGCGGTGCGCGCTCAGCTGGATGCGCCGGTCCGCCGGCCCGCTGTACTTGTAGGCATTCTGCAGCAGGTTGAGCAGCGCGCCCGCGACGGCTTCCTTGTCCACGTCCACGCGCGGCAGGTCGTCGGCCACGTCCACCTTCAGGTCCACGCCGCCCTCCAGCCGCTGGGCGCGGAAGGCGGACACGGCGGTGTCCACCACGTCCATCACCGGCAGGGGCTCGCGCTGGTACACCTTGCGTCCGCCCTCGATGCGCGACCAGTCCAGCACCCGCTCGATGAAGACGGACAGCCGCTCCGTCTCGCGCGTCAGCAGGGTGAGCACCTCCTGCATCTGCGCGGGGTCCTTGAGGCGTCCCAGGGCGAGCGTCTCGATGAACATGCGGATGGAGGTGAGCGGCGTGCGCAGCTCGTGGCTCACCAGGGACACGAAGTCCGTCTTCATGCGCGACAGCCGCGCCTCGCGGTACAGCACGCGGCCGGTGTAGACGACGCCGAAGGTGAGCGTCAGGTAGAAGAGCCCCAAGAGCACGCCGTACACGGCGCGGTTGCGCGTGGAGGCGCGGGCCACCGGGTCCTCGCCGGTGGGCAGCACCACCAGCCGGAAGTCCTGCAGGGGCGGGGACAGCACGCGCTCGGCGAGCACCTGCGGCCCCAGCGCGCTGGCGCGGGCCTGGGCCACCTCCGACACGAGCTTGCCCATGAGGCCGCCCTCGCCGGAGGACTCGCGGGGCACGGGCATCAGGCCGAAGCGCACCGGCTCGCTGGACACGGCGCGCGGCTCCACCTGCTCCGTCATCAGCGTCTCCAGGGCGCGCACGGACAGGCGGACGCCGCGCACGACGGCGCCGTCACGCTCGGCCACCACGACGACGGAGCGTCCACCGGTGGACAGGGAGAAGAAGGTGGGCGCCTCGGGGAGCGAGCCGACCTCTGGCAGCACGGTGCCCAGGGCCTCGGCGAGCTGGGGGTCCTCGGTGATGGCGCGACCGCCCTCCAACTGGAAGGTGCCGTCGGGCTCGGAGAGGATGCGGCCGTCGGCGGCCTCCAGGCGCAGGGTGCCGGCCTCCTGCTCCAGCCGGGCCTCGGCGAGCTGCCGGGGCAGCTCCTGGGAGAGCGTCTCCAGCGTCCCGCGCCAGGCGGACTCCAGGCGCTTCTCCACCGCGGCGCGCTCGTTGATGATGGCCACCACGCCGAAGCCGGACAGGCCGGCGGAGGGCAGCACCACCAGGATGATGAGCAGGGCGAAGGTGCGCCGGAAGCTCAGGATGACGGAGGACGAACGGGACACGTCCCACTCCTTTACTCCCACCCGGTGCGACACGCTCGGGCGTTTCGTCCTGGGGGGCGGCGAGGCCGTCTGTCCGGCACCCGGAGGCCGCCCCGGGAGGCCATCGACTTCGCGGGGGGTCTGGTGCAAGCATGCCAGGCTCGCGGGGGAGGCGAGCGACCAGGGCCGGGCGTGTCCTCCCCTCCGACACAGCGCGGCAACTTCCGACGACGAGGCACGGTGGGTGGTGGTCCCGTCGGGGGACGCGAGAGGAGACTTCATGAAGCGGCATCTTCTGGCCGGAGTCCTGGCGGCGGCGCTCGGGCTGTGTGCGTGCGAGGACCGCTCCACGGGCGCGGCGTGGACCAACGCCTCCGGCTCGGTGGCGCTCAGTCGGGACGACGCCTTCCTGTACGTGGTGGACGCGGACACCGGCGTGCTCGCCGTGGTGGAGACCGCGAGCGGACAGAAGGTGGGCGAGGTGAAGGTGGGCGCGGGGCCGGAGCGGGTGGTGGTGGGCCCGGACGACACCGTCTACGTCTCCAACCGCGGGGCCCGCAGCGTGTCCGTCATCCGGCGGGGTGACTGGAACGAGGCCGCGCGGGTGGCGGTGGGCGTGGAGCCGATGGGGCTGACGGTGTCTCCCAACGGGGACACGCTCTACGTGGTGAACAGCACGGCGCTGGACTCCTCGGTGTACGGCACGCTGATGGCGGTGGACACGCGCACGCTGGAGGTGCGCTGGGAGCTGCCGGTGGGCGAGGAGCCGCGCGGCGTCGCGCTGGTGGATGGTGGACGCAGGGCGCTGGTCAGCTTGTTCCGGCACGCGGACCTGGTGACGGTGGACCTGTCGGACGCGCACCAGCCGCGCATGCAGCGCGAGGGCACGGACCTGTACGCGCGGGCGAACACGCGGCAGGGCGTGGCGGCGGATGAGCCGATTCCCTTCCCTTCGTCGGACGTGCTGTTCCGTCCGCGAGGCATGGCGGACGTGGTGGTGGCACCGGACGGCGCGCGGGCCTTCGCGCCGACGTTGTGGGCGCGCGAGGACTCGCTCACGAGTGACGGGCGGGGGCCTGGGGGGTCGCTCTATGGCGGGGGTGGGCCGTGCAACACGGCGGGCGTGGTGGCGCCGGGCGTGTTGACGTTCGACACGGGGGATGGCTCGCCGCGCGTGGACGATTTGGACCAGTGCCGTCCGCCGCCGAGCGAGGAGCCGGACTTCCCGCCGTCGACCATCGTGAGCCCGGAGTCGAGTCACCCCATCCAGGGGCCGGTGGCGGCGGTGGTGGACCCGTCGGGGCAGTGGCTGTTCCTGGTGAACCGCGAGACGGACAACGTGGCCATCCTGCCGACGCAGCGGCGCACGGGGTTGGATTTGACGGGGGAGCGGGGCAGCACGGTGCGGCAGTTGGTGCGGGTGGGCTCGGGGCCCAGCGGCATCGCGATGACGCGCGATGGGCGCAAGGTGTACGTCTACAACGCGTTCGACCACACGGTGACGACGTTGGTGAACGACGGCTCGGGGAACGTGGCGAACGTGCGCACGCAGGGTGCGCCGATTCCGGTGGTGGGGGAGGACGTGCTGACGGCGCAGGAGGCGGCGGGGCGCAAGCTGTTCTATTCGGCGTTGGATTCGCGGATGACGAGCGCGGGGGTGGCGGCGTCGTGTGCGTCGTGTCACCTGGACGGGCGGGATGACGGGCACGTGTGGGGCTTCCCGGACGGGCCGCGGCAGACGCCGAGCCTGGCGGGGCGGAAGGTGACCGAGACGGGACCGTTCCACTGGAGCGGGGAGTTCCCGTCGATGAGGGACTTCCTGGACGCGACGGTGCGAGGGCGGATGGGCGGTACGTCGCTGGATGGGGTGATGGTGGCGCAGCTGTCCGCGTTCATCGACGTGATTCCCACGCCGGACAATCCGTATCGGGGCTCGGTGCAGACGGCGGCGCAGGCGCGGGGTGAGCAGGTGTTCAAGAAGGCCGCGTGTGACACGTGTCACGAGGGCGCGCACTTCACGAACAACAAACAGGCGGACGTGGGGACCTTCATCACCACGGGGCCGATGCGGGACGACGACAACACGCGCAAGCGGGGATTGAACACGCCGTCGCTGTTGGGCCTGGCGCGCACGGCCCCGTACCTGCACGACGGCAGCGCGCTGTCGCTCAAGGGCCGGCTGATGCAGGGCAGGGCGTCCAACAAGCACGGCACCACCGCGGACCTCACGGAGACGGAGGTCGACGACCTGGTGGAGTACCTGCGCACGCTGTGAGGTGCGCGCTCAGCGGGTGGGAAGCTCGCGGAACGTGATGCCGTCCAATTGCAGGCGGCTCACGGTGTCCACGAGGCGCTCGGTGCCGATGAGCATCGTGGCGAAGTTCCCCAGCCTGAACAGGTCCAGCTCCATGGGGAGTGAGGCCGCGTCCAGGATGGGGGCCTCGGGCCAGCGGAGGTTGAGGCGACCACATGTCGAGCAGGGCGGTGGATGGTCGGGAGGCATGCAGTCGGAGTGGAGCTTCCCGACGGGATTGAGCTGAATCTCCAGCAGCTCTGGTGGGTTCTTCTGCCGGAAGCGCAGCTCGGTGCGGCGTAACTGTCCGACGAGCGACGTGCAGGGAGGCATTGCCGGGGTAGCAGTCGTGGTGGACCCTGGCCGGAGTGTCGAAGCGGGTTGAGAAGTAGGAGTGGTTCCAGGTCGCCGAGGCCTTCGAGGCGAGCGGCCTGACGCAGAAGGAGTTCTCCGCACAGCGAGGGTTGAGGCTGAGCACGCTGCAGTCGTGGGTATACCGGAGCCGACGTCAGCGCCCCCGGAAGGAGTAGGAGGTGCGGCTGCTGCCGGTGGAGGTATCGACCGTCGCGCCGCCGAGCCCGGTGCAGTTCGAGGTGGTGCTGGCCAGTGGAGCTAGGTTGCGGTTCGCCGCGGACGCCGACGTCGACTACGTAGCCCGGCTCGTCACCGCCCTGGGTAGGTGAGGCGTGTTCACGCTTCCGGCGTCCGTGCGCGTGGTGCTGGCCACCGAGGCGGTGGACATGCGCAAGTCGATTGATGGCCTCATGGCGCTGGTGAAGTCCGCCTGGGGTGAGGACGTCTACTCCGGCCACCTCTTCGCCTTCGTCTCGAGGCGGGGCGACCGCATCAAGGTGCTGACGTGGAGTCGGGGAGGCTTCGTGCTGCTGTACAAGCGGCTGGAGACGGGCCGCTTCCGGCTGCCCAAGGTGGACGCGGACGCGAGCGCGGTGCACCTGGACGCGACGCAGTTGGCGATGCTGCTGGATGGCATGGACGTCACCGAAGTCAAACGCTCGCCCGCCTGGACGCCACCCGGGCGCACGTCTTCGTAGCGCGAGGACAGCCCGAGGCGCGGCAAGGTGTTGGCACCAGGTGCCACGCGAGCTACCCCAAGACCACCACTGCGCCTGGAGAGAAGAGGCCGAAGAGCTCAAGGCCGAGGTGAGCCGGATTGGCGGAGAGCTGGACTCGCTGCGAGGACGAATGGCGGCGATGGAGCGGCGCCTCTTCGGTAGGAAGACGGAAAAGCTGCCGTCGGTGGCCAAGGAGCTCAAGCCGTCGTCCACGCGTCCGGAGGACGAGGCGGCCCGGGCCGCGAGTGCGCTGCGGACCCGACGCGAGCGCGCTGCACGCAAGGCTGCCAAGGCCGTGGAGCGCGAAGTCCCGCACGAGGTGCCCGCCGAAGAGCGGCGCTGCCCGGCGTGCGGCAGCGAGGCCCTCAAGTCTCTGGGCGAGGGGCGCCGGACGGTGGTGTACGAGTACGTGCCGGCCTTCTTCGAGAAGCAGGTGCATGTGCAGGAAGTCCGTAACTGTTCGCCGTGCCCCGTCCCGGCGCCGTGCTGACCCGCCCGGGACGGCCGGCGGGAGCGACCGTCAGTCCTGGCTCTTCGGAAGTGTGACCGTGCCTGGGTTCTCAATGGCAGCGAGCGCAGCGCGCCGCAGGTAGTTACCGGGGTCCTCACCTCGCAGGCGTGCCGTCTCGATAAGGGAGTAGAAGAGCGCGGCGACCTCGGTGCCTCGCTTCGACTTGCTGCCGTAGTGGTTCTTGCGGCCCATCACCATGTCGCGCATCTGCCGCTCGACGTGGTTGTTGTCGATGGGCACCACGGGATTTCTCAAGAAGACGGTCAGCCCGTCCCACAGCTTCAGCATGTACTCCAGGGCCTTGCGGACGCGCTGCCCGGGGCGGCTCGCTGGGCCAGTGCCCACTGCCGGATGCGCTCGACGACTGGCGCGGAGCGCTGCTGGCGTACGGCGAGCCGCTGCGCGAGCGCGACCTGGCGCTCCTCTGCCGTCAGGGCGTACCAGCCGGGCAGGTCCGCCTCAATGGCATACACCTCGCCGATGAGCCGCAGCACCTCTTCGCATGCTGGCGCGAATTGCTTCGCCTCGAAGAATTTGCGGCGCACGTGCGCCCAGCAGAAGGCCAGCGTCGCGGGGGAGGGCCCGTCCGGGCCCGACTTCGTCGCCGTCTGGTATGCCGCGTACCCATCCACCAGGACGACTCCGGCGTAGTCTCCCAGCACCGTCCTGGCCGTCGCACCGGAGCGGCTGGGGAGGATGCGGTGAAAGACGGTGTCCGGCGAGGCCACCGTCCAGGCGTACCATTTGGTGCCTGGCCCCTTCTCCAACAGCAGCCAGTACGTCTCGTCCGCGTGGATGACAGGCGAGGTGAAGACTTCGGCCAGCAGCGCCTCGTAGGACTTCTGCAGGTGGCCGGCCAGCGCGTCGAGTTGGTCCCAGAGCGTCTGCGCCTCCACCACCAGGCCCTCGCGCAGGTACAGCCGCTGCTGACGGGCCAACGGCAGGTGGAAGCCGTACTTCATGAGGGCCACGTAGACGGCGAACTCCAGCGAGTAGCGGCCCCCCGGAATGAGCCGCGGCGGCGCGGGGGCTGTCACCGGCGCACAGCCCTGGTGGCAGCGGTACTTCTGCCGGCGCACGCGACGCAGCACGAAGCTTCTCTCGACGACGGTGACTTCCTCGCAGTCCTCCGTCTGCCCCTCCCACGCGTGCAGGCCACCGCCGCACAGGCCGCAGAGTCGGTCCGACTCATCCAGCGGCAGCAGGACTTCTTGCACCTTCAACTCGGGCTGGGCCGTGGGGCCGTGGCCGCGCTGCGGCTTCGTGCGCGGAGGCTTCGCGGGCTTCTCCCCGTGCTTCTCACTGGAGGCGCCGAACAGACGCCTCTGCAGGAGGGCCAACTGCTCCTTGAGTCCCTCGAGCTCCAACTGAAGCCGCGCCTGCGCGTCCTCGCCCTTGAGCCGGGCATTCTCGAGGGCGAGGGCTTCAAGGCGCTGGTGCAGCCGGGCGTTCTCCGCCTCCAGCAGGCTGGCCACCTGCCTGGCTGTCTCCAAGTCTCGAAGCTGTTCCACGCGCGTCATGACTCTCCGCTGGGTGCTACATCGCACCGCCTATCGCAAGGACTTTGTCGTCCACGGCGGGCGGCGACAGCTTCCACCGCCCCGCCAGCTCGCAACCCTCCAGGAAGAGAGACAGCTCGCTCACCGTCAACTCCACCGCCTGCGCGCCCTCCTCGCTCCAGGGCCTGGCGAAGCGTCCCCGGAAGAGTCGCTTGGTGAGGAGCACCAGGCCCGTGCCGTCGAAGTGCAACACCTTGGCTCGACGCCTACACCGGCCGACGAAGAGGAAGACGTCGCCCTTGAGCAACTGCTGCCCCAACTGCTGCTCGACGAGGGCGCTCAATCCATCGAAGCCCCGGCGCATGTCCACCGGGGCCGCGTATGCGAAGACACGCACCGCGCGCGTCAGCATCAGCACTCCAGCTTCTCCAATAGCTGCGCGGCGCTCTCCACGCTCAGCCCTTCGACGCGCCAACCTCCTGGCGTCACCAGCGCCACCTGCTGCACTCCCGCCTGCGTCGCAAGCCGCGCGCTGACGCGTACCGGGACCAGCGCCGCGCTCTTCTCCGCGGGCTTCGGACGCGAGCGGCCCTTTCGCCATTCGTAGAGTGTCGGCCCAGAGACGCCCAGCTTCTTTCCCGCGTCCGTCATCGTCCCGCCCGACGCCACCGTGTGCTCGGCGTAGCGGACCGCGAAGGCTCGCAACGCCTCGGGAAAAGACAACGAGCCGCTGCGCCTCCCGGCCTTCAGCCGCTGCGCTTCCTGCCGGAACTGCTCCAACTCCTTCTCCAAATCCATGGACCACCTCCTGGCGTGTGGCCAACGGTGGTCTCACGAGCGGCTCGGCCCGTCACGACGGGGCACGGCGAGGTCTTACGTACCAAGCGCTTCGGCGCCGGAGCCAGCGAGACCAGACGAGTTGGGCGAGGATGAAGACCTTGGTGGACCGATGGCTTCCGAAAGCCCGTATCCAGCATCCCTGGCCAGACGAGCGTTTCGACGTCACCACTCGAGGCAAGAGCCCAGTGCGTTAGCAGCGCCCGCTGGGATCTGTGCGGGGGGCGGCTCCAGCCTTCACGGGTGAAGAGTCGTCCCTACCGCGACTACTCAAGGAAGCTCTCCAGCTCCCTTTCCAGCCGATTCATCTGCGTTGGCGTCATGCCTGGGGAACAGTCCGCTCGCCCTCACTCATTCTTGAAGTGACCAAGTCGTATTAATTGGGTGTCGCCAAATCTCCCATGAACTCTGTCTCAAGCTCGGCTATGGCCGCTCGTTCTGCTTTGCTTGCCTTTGCGAATAGGTTCCAGGCGTTCACTGCATCGTCACCGAGCTTGTTTGCCTTCGCGTCCCGTGGGAAAGGCAGCTTGAGCAGGGAGATGTCTTGTGCTGTCAGTCCGTCGATCACTGACCCACGGGCTAGCGATTTGAAGATCTGCTGAATCGGGCCACATGCGCAGGCAAGGTAGAGCAACCCGGGGTGCACATTCTGCTTGGCTTTCAGTCGGACGATATGCCAGTTTGCTGCCATTCCCTCCCGGTCGTCTCTCACGAGCACGCAGTCCGCCAAATTCTCCTCAGCGCGACCGTCGCACGTCACCAGTACCATGTCCTTGGTGAGCAAGTAGTCGTTCATGTCGTCCCAAGCCTTGCTGCTGACACTCTGCACTGCAATTGTCTTGCATTGAGCGATTTGCCGACCGTTCAACACTTTCACTCCGTAGGTCTCGTCCGCCACATAAAGCGTTTTCTTGCGGCCCAGAAGGACAACGTCGGCAAGATCACTCACGCTCGTTGCGCTTCCGCCGGCCATTATGCGGTCACGGTATGTCCTATACAGAGGCGCATAGGGCTCGCTGTCGAATCGGTCGGCGAGCACTTTCCTTGATATCGAGAAGCGGCGGGCCTCGTTTCCGGTCTTCAACGCCAGTTGCTGAGGCGTCAGCCCGACGTGCTCTAGGAACTCTCCCATCACCTTTTCAATCGCCAATCTCGCCTGCTCTCGGAGGTCTAGCCCGGCGCGAAAGGCATCGATGCACTTCGTCTTGAGTGTAGCGTTCACTACAGGGTATTGAAGCGCGGCAACCTGCTTTGGGCCTAGATGGTCAATCACAGAGCCGTTGCGGTCTCGCCGGATCAGTGCTTGGCCAATCTTTGTGCTCATCAGGGCAGTAAAGTAGAGCAGTTCGTCGGTGCCTGGCAGTGATATACGAATCATGTCGTCGGAGACAGTGAATCGCTCCAGGTATTTGTCTACCATTGCTACTGGGCCAAGGTTCCGTCCCGACCGGACAATTAACAACCAGCCCCGCTGGACTTCTGTACTTGCATAGTCCTTGACCTGGGACTTGCTTAGGTAATCCCGTGACCAAGGAAGGTAGCGGAAGCAATCGTACGGGACGAGGAGCGGCTTACCATGCTCAGCCGAGGCGGCAATCACTCGTGTGATGCGGGGCGGCATCCAGATGTTCCTCTTGCCAAAGACATCCCCAACCGTGACCATCGGCCACTTGCCTTTTATCACTCTCAGGTATGCGACTTGCCCCTCGTCGAGGAAGAACTTCGAATCGAGGCGAATGGCCGTATAGACGTCAGTCGCTTTGGTGGTTGCGACCCGCATCACACGCCCCCGCGCATCGAGCGCCGACCGGCCGAACTCGACATCCGATCCAGCCATTCTAGATAGCTGTCGGCGACCTCATCTAGTTCGTCATCGACGATTGGCTGCTTCGACTTCACCACTACTTCTTGGATTTCGCCGGTCCGAGATGTCCGAGTCTGCCTGATAGCCTTTTCTTCGAGAATTAGACTCCCGTCCGCTTCACGCTTGTAAACTACTGCCCCTCGCTTGTTGTGCCCCACTGCGTCGGCGATCGCCATGAAGATCGGGTAGTCTCCTTGTTTCTCGGCATTCTGCCCCTCGCCCCACTTTCGCAGCAACACCATGCTCGTCTGGGTGTCGTTATTCGGTTGGAATAGGTCCCGGTGCATGTCTACGACGGCAAGGAGTTGCGCTTTTTCGAGGATCACCTTTCGGAAGTAGGCCAACCCGGTGTTGTTCAGAAGCCCGTTCGGCAGAACGATGGCCATCCGACCACCTGGCTTTAGAAACTGGATAGCTCGCTCGACGAACAGAAGTTCCGGCGGCTGGGATGACTGGAGGATAGGCTTCCCGTCGGCCATCCGTCTCATGCACAGTGGGACCGGTTTGCCTTCATCGTCCTTATCGGTCCACTGCGCCGCGACGTCGTACTGCTGTAGAATACGCGGCTCGTCGCGGACGATTTTCGTCCCGAAAGGCGGGTTGGCAAATAGCACGTCGATTGAGCCCAGCGGGACTGCTTTGGCCGCCTCCTCGGGCCAGCGGTGCGGGTGCTCCAACGAATCGCACTGGTAGAGGCTTCCCGAGCCGTCATTGTTCATTACCATGTTCATCTTCGTTGCCCGGACCAAATTCGGATTCAAGTCCAAGCCGAAGATATTGTTGACTAGGAACTGGCTGCGGGCGCGGTGATATTCTAGAGTCTGTGTTTCGGTTGGCTTGCCATTTCGCCACCTCTTGCGGTGGTTCTCGTGGATGATGTCGAGGACGTGGTTCATGGCAATGGTCAGGAACCCGCCTGTGCCACACGCTGGGTCTAGTATGCGCTCGCCGGGCTGCGGGTTGAGCATCTTTACCGCCATGCGGCAGGCGTTCCGCGGGGTGAAGAACTCGCCGCGGGCACCACGGAGGTTGCTTTCGACCACCGCCTCGTACGCCACGCCCTTGACGTCCACTGGCGAGTCGAGCAGTGCATATTGCTGCAACTCGCTGACCACGTAAGTCAGGACTGCGGGCTTCATTTCCAACTGGTCATTCGGCTTGAAGATGGTCGGGTACTCCTTCACCACCTTCTCCGTGAACAGCTTCTGTAGCCTGACCTTCACCTTGGCCTGCTGGGTCATTGAGGACCGCTCAGTCTGTGTCACATAAAACTGGAGGGTATCGTCCTCAGACCGCTCGTCTTCAATCTTGCAGAAGATCAGCTTCAGTAGCTCCCAAAATGCCTCCGGCTTTTGGAGCCCCTGGTTGCCAGCGATATAGTTGTGACAGCGACGGAAGGCGAAAAGGAGGTTGTCGCCAGTCGCAGGGCGAAGCACGTCACGGGTTGGCGCCTCGGCCTTTTTTCGTCCCTGAGCTGGAATGTCGATGGACTCGATGAAGATGTGAGTGCCTTTGTCTGTTCCCCGCTGATAACAGACCCGATCCTCCCCGTTGGTCCACATCCCGTATTCGGCGTTCAGGCACGCAGCCATGTATGATTTGAGCTGGCCCTCGCCGTCGTTTTTGTCCTCCCGTTTTGTCCCCTCTTTTTTCGTCTCGATGATGACCGAGATGTTCTCCTGAACATGCTGTGTGTCCGGCGGGAAGATGGCTAAGTCCACGCGCTTCCGGCTCGACCCCACCTTAACCTTGAACTCCACCTCGATCTGCGAGCGGTCGTAGCCGTACTCCAGCACGAGGCTCATGGCGACGTTCTGGCGGACGTACTCCTCGGGCGTGTCCGTGAGGAGGTTGCCGCTGATGAAGTCAACGATCTTGCCTTCGGGAATAGCCGTGAGGGCGGCTGCTGCGGCCGCCACGTCCACCGTCTTGCTCTTTGCCATCGCGTACCCGTCCGTCCATTTGCCGGGCAATGAAGCCACTCACCGCCCGTCCGCAGCACCTACATGTCCGCAGAGTCTCTCGGGAGAGTGGGGCGGCGGCAACAGAAATCCCGGCAGCGCTGAGGCTTCTCCGGTTGCTTCGCGGTGCCTAACGACGTGCAGCAGCGGTCTGTACGGATTTTGTACGGACCGGGAGGGTGTGTGACGGACCGGGGTAATGGATCGCCGGCGGGTCACCCAAGCTGTTCGTAGCGGGGGCGGCCAGCGGACTGCCCTTCTTGTCCGTCACGACATGGTGCTTGGTGCCCTTCCTCCCTCTGTCCGTGGGGTTCGGGCCGGTCTTGGGCCCCCTTTTTCGCCCGGATGCTGCCGGAGTCGAACGCTGCACGCCGCCAGTCGATGCGCGCCCGGATGCCCAGGTCATCCAGCAGTCGCTGCTGGAGCCGCTCGAACACCCCGGCACGCGTCCACTCGTCCAGCCGACGCCAGCAGGTGATGCCGCTCACGCCGAAGACCTCGGCCGGTAGGTCCTCCCAGGCGATGCCCGTTTTGAGCACGAACATGATGCCACGCAGCGCCGCCCGGTCGTCGCACCTGGGCCGTCCTCGAGTAGAGGCCCGGCGACGACGCGGTAGCAGTGGGGCTACCCGCTTCCAGAGGGCATCAGTCACCAACTCACGCCTCATGCCCCTGAAGGTGCGGTGCGCACGCAAGGAAGCGGATGCATCCTGGCGCACCTACGGGACTATTTCTTGAAAGGACCTCTTAGGGGCGGGCCCAGTTCCTCGGGGAGCGGTGTCCGGAGGAATCGCTTTCCCGTGGGGAGGACCACGACCTGGAAGCCCTGTCCCTCGATGCGCACGAGTTCTCCGTGTGTACCCGCTCCGCTGGCGAGCCATTCATCCGCCAGTGCTCGTGTCGCGAAGTCCTGGGCGATGCGAACCTCGGAGGCCGGATCCGAGAACTCCGCTCGATACTGGAGGAACGCATCCATTTGATGCGTATGCCGGAGATAGAGCAGGGCGATGCCGGCCAGTTGGATGGCCTCGTCCTCCTTGGACCCAGGCTCGTGATGGCCACCGACCTTGTCGAGGAGGCGCAGCGTCGTCTCCATGTCGAAGTTCTTGGGCGAGGTCATCGACTCACTGGCTGCACGGCGGGGTGACGCTCTCAGCTCACGGCGTGCCGGAGTCCACCTCGGGCTCCGGTGGCGTCGGTACGCGGAAGGAGTCCGGACGCGTGGCGCCGAGCGCGAGGCGCGCGACATCCAGCGCCTGTTCCGGCGAACCCCCGAGCCACGTGACGATGAGCGCGCACGGCGTGTCGTCATCCCACGCCATCACCTGCAACATCCCCTGCGCCGGAGCCCTGCGCGCCGCCGCCTTGCCGAGCGCCGGAATCTCCTCGCCGCCCAGGCTCAACGTCGGCTGCAACAAGGCCTGCGTGTCCGCTTGTGAATAGTGCGGCTTGCAGTCCCACGTCACCGACACCGTGACGTCCTTCTCCGACGCCGAGCGGAACGTGCACAGCGGACCGCACGTCGGACACGCCCGGTCCTCCTTCATCGTGAAGCCCGGCAGCATCGACTCACGCACGTCCGAGGGCAGCAGCACCTCGCACGCGGGCAGCATCGCGTTGACCGGCGCCACCCGCGCCGCCGCTCCCGCATCCGCGTCCGCCTCCGTCGCGCGCGAGCGACACGCCAACCCCATGGCCAGTGTCACCCACAACGCCACGCGCCCTCCTGCCCTCATCCCTTGGCTCTCCTCGGTCGCCCACCACCCGGCGCGCCGCGGATGGTAGACCGGTGCGGCGCCGCCGAGGACACGTTTCCCACCGCCCCCTGCCCACCAGCCGACGGGGCATACCCAGCGTAGCGCCCCATCCCGCACCCCGGCTCGTGTCCCTCCCGCGCCGTGGACTAAGCTTGCGGCCGTCTCCATGCCCTCCGTCCGCTTCCTCCTGGTGCCGCTCGCCCTCACCCTCGGGCACGCCACCGCCTGGGCCCAGGTCCCGGTGGGCCGCACCCCTCCGCCCGAGAAGCGACCATGGGACCCCTCGGCTCCACAGCCCGCCGAGCAGGTGCCCGCGCCCTCCCGGAACGACTCCCCGGACGACACCTCCTGGACCGGCTTCCCGGGCGCCACCACCGCGCCCACCGGACCGGACGCCGCGACGCTGCCCCGCCTGCCCGAAGTCCCACCCCTCGTCCCCGTTCCGGACGACGAGGAGCCCGTTCCCGTCGCGCCCTCGACACCGCGCATCCCCGAGCCCCCACCGGGCCCTCCCCCCGTCCCCAACCGCGTCAGCCTCCTGGGCGCGCGCTCCGTGGGCCCGGGCGGCGTGGCCGTGGGCCTGTCACTCGGCTTCCCCGTCGCCTCCGTCCGAGCGGCATTGGGCGTGCTGCCCCGCGTCGACGTGCTCGCGGGCTTCGACACCCTCTACGGGATGATGAACGAGCCGCGCGTGGGCCTGCGCTGGACGGCGCTCGACGGCGGCCCGCGCTGGAGCCTGGGCCTGGTGATGGAGGGCAGCCACGCGTTCTTCCTGCGCTCGGCCAGCCTGGAGGACCGGGGCGCGCGCTACCTGAGCGGGCGGCGCAACTGGAACCTCATGCCCGGCATCGTCGGCACCTTCCAACTGCGCGGCGCACGCGCCATGCGCCTCTTCGCCGACGTGCGTTATCACGTGGCCCTGGACACCGAGCCCATCCAGCGCACGCCCCTGGGCGGACTGCCGCCGGACCTGGTGTCCTCCGGCTCCGTGCCCGTGCGCCTGGGCGCCGAAGTGCCGCTGAGCGAGAAAACGTCCTACTCTGTCTCCCTGGGCGGCGACTTCCGCAGCCGCCCCGAGGACGCGACCTTCATGCCGGTCGTCTCCATCGGCATCGTCACCGGCCTCTAGCGCCGGTGCCCTCCACCCCCTCGAAGCGAGGTCTTCATGCGTGGCAGTGTCATCGGCTCGGGTTCCTTCGGTACCGCCCTGGCGAACGTGCTGGCGGCGAACTGCGAGGACGTCCGCCTCTGGGGCCGTGAGCCGACGGTGGTGGACGCCATCAACACACGGCACGAGAACCCCACCTACCTGCCCGGCATCCCCATCTCCGAGCGCGTGCGCGCCACGCTGGACCTGCAGGAGGCGCTCGACGGCTCGGAGCTGGTGGTGCTCGCCACGCCCAGCCACGCCACGCGCCAGGTGCTCGCGCGCGCCAAGGACTTCCTGCCGCGCAACGTGCCCATCATCACCGTGTCCAAGGGCATCGAGAACGAGACGCTCCTGACGATGACGGAGCTGCTCGAGGACTGTCTGCCCGAGGAGTTCCACCCGTACCTCGCCGTGCTCTCCGGCCCCAGCTTCGCCAAGGAGCTGGCGCGGCGCATGCCCACGGTGGTGACCATCGCGTCGCACTGGGACAAGGTGGCGGTGCGCTGCCAGAAGGCGCTGCAGACGGAGACCTTCCGCAGCTACACGTCCACGGACGTGGTGGGCGTGCAGTACGGCGGCGCGCTGAAGAACGTCATCGCCATCGCCGCGGGCATGGCGGATGGCCTGGGCATGGGCCACAACGCGCGCGCGGCCATCATCACGCGCGGCCTGGCCGAAATCACCCGGCTGGCGGTGCGCAAGGGCGCCAACCCCCTGACGCTGTCGGGCCTGTCCGGCATGGGCGACCTGGTGCTCACGTGCACCGGTGAGCTCAGCCGCAACCGGCACGTGGGCATGGAACTGGGCAAGGGCAAGAAGCTGGCGGACATCCTCGGGCAGATGAAGGAGGTCGCCGAGGGCGTGAAGACGGCGCGCAGCGCGCGCGACTTGTCGCTCAAGACGGGCGTGGAGCTGCCCATCTGCCAGCAGGTCTACCTGATTGCCTACGAGGACAAGAACGCCAAGATGGCGGTGGTGGACCTGATGACGCGTCAGCCCAAGTCCGAGCTCGTCTGACACGGGTTGGGATGTGGGCCCCGCGCGCTGTTCCGGCGCGCGTCGGGGTGCTGTTAGAAACCGGGCTCAGCGTGTCCCTCTCGAGCCTGGCGAACCTGCCGTCCTTCCGTGCCTTCCGTCACCGGGAGTTCCTCGCGGTGTGGTCGGGGGCGCTCGTCTCCAACGTGGGCACGTGGATGGAGGTGCTCGCGCTGGGCGTCTTCGTCACGAAGGTCACGGGGCGCGCGGAGTGGACGGGCGGTGTGGCGGCGCTGACGTACCTGCCCTCGCTCATCCTGTCGCCGTTGGGCGGCGCGCTGGCGGACCGGTTCGACCGGCGCAAGTACGTCGCGGTGTGCGCGGCGTCGCAGGCGCTGCTCGCGGGGGTGCTGGCGACGCTGGCCTTCACCGGGAGCCTCACCGTGCAGGCGGTGGCGGGCATCTGCTTCCTCAATGGCTGCGTGCACGTGCTGTCGGGGCCGGCGTACACGGCGCTGGTGGCGGGGCTGGTGGCGAAGGAGGACCTGCACAGCGCGATGACGCTGATGTCGGCGCAGTTCAACCTGGGGCGCATCATCGGGCCGGTGCTCGCGGCGGGGTTGCTCGCGGCGGGCAACGTGGCGTGGGTGATGGTGGCGAACACGCTGTCGTTCTTCGCGGTGTTGTTCGCGGTGGCGCAGGTGCGCGCGGAGCCCAGGGCCTCGCTGCCCGCATCCTCCCGGGGGCTGTGGGGCGACATCCTCGAGGGCGCGCGGCTGGCGCGCGGCGACTCGGGCATCCGCCTGTCGATGGTGGCGCTGTTCCTGCTCGCGCTGTTCATCTCGCCCTTCATCGCGTTGGTGCCGGTGTTCGCGCTCCAGGTGTTCGGCGCGGATGCGTCCGCCGCGTCGGTGCTCATCGCGGTGCAGGGCGTGGGCGCGCTCGTCGCGTCGGGCCTGGTGGGCGGCCTCGCGGTGCGCTGGGGCAAGGACCGGGTGGTGGACCTGTCGATGATGTTGATGGGGCCGGTGACGATGGCGTACTGGCTGTCGCCCACGCTGCCCGTGGCGATGGGGAGCATGTTCGTGCTGGGCGCGGTGTACCTGGTGGTGATGACGGGGCTGAGCACGCGCAACCAGGAGCGCGCGCCGCGCGAGCTGCAGGGCCGGGTGAGCAGCCTCGCGATGATGCTCGTCAACGTGGGCTACTCGGTGGGCGTCTGGGCGCAGGGTGCGCTCGCGGACCGGGTGAGCGTGCGTGGCGTCACGGCGACGGCGGCGGCGCTGTTCTTCCTGTCGATGGTGGGGCTGCGCTGGCAGCGCCCGCGTACGGCGGACGTCGCGAGCACCTGACGTCTCAGCCCTTGTTCGGCAGGAGCGCGAGCACGCGGGCCAGCACGGCGACGCCCTCTTCGTACTCGCCCAGCTCGATGTGCTCGTCGGGCGTGTGGTCCAGCGCCGAGTCACCGGGGCCATAGGCGACGGTGGGCACGGCCCAGGTGTCCGCCACGGTGTTCCAGTCCGAGGTGCCCGTCTTCACGCGAAGGGTGGGGCGCGCGCCGCGCTCGCGGATGGACTGCTTGAAGGCGCGGGTGAGCGCGTCGTTGCCCTCGGCGGACACGGCGCCCTTGCGGGACACCGTCTTCACCGAGACGTCGGGCACGCGGGTGAGACACGCGAGCAGGGCGTCCACGTCGCTGGTGGGGCCGGTGCGGATGTTGATGTTCGCGGTGGCCCACTCGGTGTCGTGGTCGGTGCCCGTGTGGAAGGACAGGAGCGAGGGCAGGTCCTGCTCGAAGAGGGTGCAGCCGGGGTTGCGCTCGTCGCAGCGGCGGCGCAGGGCGTTCCAGGCGTCGACGAGGTGCTCGGCGGGGGCGCGATAGTTGCGGCTCGCGGTGTGCTTGCGCGCGGCGCGGTACTCCAGCTCCAGCCGGACGAGGCCCTTGTAGCCCAGGGTGATGGCGTGAGCGCCGCTGGGCTCGCCGTTGACGACGAAGTCCGGGCGGTGGTGCTCGCGAGCGTGGAGCGCTCCCCGGGTGATGGCGACCTCCTCTTCCACGCAGCCCAGCAGCAGGAAGCGCTTGCCGGCGCGCTCCGAGTCGTCGAGCAGCTCCGCGGCTTCGATGAACGCGGCCAGCGCGCCCTTGGCGTCCACCGCGCCACGGCCGAACAGGCGCGTGCCTTCGAGGCGCACGGGGATGTCGCCGGGCACGGTGTCGATGTGGCCCAGCAGCGCGACGCAGGTGTCGCCGTCGCCGAGGCTGGCCACGGTGTTGCCCATCTCGTCGACATGGGCGCGCCAGCCGCGACGCTCCAGCCGGTCCGCGAGCGCGCGGGAGAAATCGCGCTCCTGGTGACTGGGGCTGTAGTGCTCCAGCATCCACCGCAGCAATTCCGAGCTCGCCTCACGCACCCGCATCAGCCACCTTCACACCCGAAGAAGTGAGCTTCGTGCCCGCCTCGCCCGCCAGCGCGGACAGCACGGGCCGAGGCGCCGCCGAAGCCGTGATGTACGCGGACCGCACGCCCCCCGCGAGCGCGCGCCGAGCCGCCTCCAGCTTGTAGCGCATGCGTCCCCTCGCGAAGCCCATGACCCGCTCGACCTCATCGCTCTCGCGGATGAGCGAGCTTGGGTCCGTGGGGTCCTCGAGCAGCCCCGCCACGTTCGACAACATCACCAGCGCGCGAGCCCCCAGCGCGGCGGCGATGGCGGCGGCCACCTGGTCCGCGTCCACGTTCACCAACGTCCCGTCCTCCGTCACCGCCGGAGGACACACGACCGGAGTCTGGCCCGCGTCCATCAACACGCCGAGCAGCCGCGTGTTCACCTCGGTCATCTCCCCGGCCAGGTGCGTGCGGTCGATGCGCGTGCGAGTCCCGTCCTGAATCTTCAAGGGCGGCCTGCGCCGGGCCACGAGCACCCGCCCGTCCGCGCCGCACATCCCCATCGCGGGGACACCGCGCGACAGCAGCGCGAGCACCGCGCGCTTGTTGACGTCCCCCACCCACGCCATCGTCAGCACGCGCAGCGTGGCCTCGTTCGTCAGCCGCACCACGTTGCCCGAGGCCGTCAGCGCCTCGGTGCGCTCCATGCCCAGCGAGGCCAGCAGCGAGTCGCCCGCCTCCGAGCCCCCGTTCACCACGACGACCCGCTCGCCACGCTGACGCAGCTCCGCCACGTCGGCGCAGACGTTCTCCAGGTCCACGCCCGCGGCGCCGCCAATCTTCACCACCAGGGGCGCCGGCTGGGACACGGTGCTCATCCGATGACGCTCGCGCCGCCGTCGATGAGCTGCACGGTGCCGGTGATGAACGACGCGCGCTCACTGGCGAGGAACGCGGCCGCCGCGGCGAACTCCTCCGGCTCACCCACCCGCCGGAGCGGGATGTGCGCGGCCATGGCCCGAAGCCCCGCCTCGACATCGCCCGACGTATTGCTCCCCGCCGTGCGCTCCACGGGCGGCGTGCGCGTATAGCCCGGCGCGAGCACGTTGACGGTGACACCGCAGTCGCCCAGCTCCTGCACCAGCGCGGAAGCAAACCCCACGATGCCCAGGCGCGCCGTTCCGGACAGGGCGAAGCGCGCCACCGGCCGCACGACCGTCTCCGAGGTGATGAGCAAGAGCCGTCCCCACTTCGCGGCCTTCATGTACGGCAGCGAGGCCAGGGCCAGGTTGATGGCCGGCAACATCACCGTGTCGATGGCCTCCTGGTACGCGCTGATGTCGAACTTCGTCGCAGGCCCCGGCGGAGGCCCGGCGCTGTTCGTCACCACGATGTGGGGGCCGCCCAGCTTGCTGGCCACGTCCTCCACCCACGCCTTCGCGGCGCCGTGCTCCTTCAGGTCCACACGCGTGGCCAGGACCTTCCCGCCGCGCGACATCAAGCGCAGGTGCGCCTCGGCGCGAGCCAGCCGCTCGGCGTCGCGCGCGCCGATGGCGACATGCGCGCCTTCCTTCACCAGCTCCTCGGCCACGGCCAGCCCCAGTCCGCTGGAGCCACCGGCGATGAGTGCGACCTTATGGGTGAGTCCCAGTTCCAAGGTTCTTCCTCCGAATGTCCGACACGGTCCTGACGGGACCTGCTCCAGCGCAGGGGTTCATCGCCAGCCCCAGTCCACTGATGCTTCCGGCAATGAGCGCGACCTCATGGATGAGTCCCGGTTCCACGGTTCTCCCTCAAGTGTCCGACATGTCCTGGTGGGGCCTGCACCATCGCGGGGCTCCTCGCCAGCCCCGGTCCCCGGGCTCCACCGTCGATGAGCGCGGCCTTATGAATGAGTCCCGGTCCCCAGGTTCCCACTCCGAGCGTCCGACACATTCTTCGCGGGCTCCGCTCCGGAGCCGACGTCCACGGGGGCTGGCGCTCCCCGGTACTGGTAGCGCCCCGTCAGCGGCCACGCGAGCGTGGACACCAGCGTCTTCACCTTCGCCGGAAGCTCCTTGCGCCACGCATCGTCGCCGGGCCGCAGCAGCGTGGAGCCACTGAGGAACCGGTCCGGGTTGCCGGTGACAGTGTGGTTGCGGCCCAGCACCACCGTGCGCCCCTTCACCGGATTCACCGAGCGGTCCACCTGGATGAGCTCCAGCAGCGAGTCGATGGTGGCCTGAGGCGACGCGATGAAGTCCTCGTAGCGCAGGAACAGCGAGCGCTCCGGGTGACGCCGGGTGACCAGCTCCGAGGCCACGTTGAAGCCCAGCCAGTATGCGGTGCTCCGCGCGGCGGACATCGGCACGACGTACTGCTTCGTCTTCGTCCACGAGTGCGCCACCGCGCGAGGGTCCCGCACCAGGTGCAGGTAGTACGGAGTGATTCCGTCCACGTGCGGCAGCAGCGCCGCCTCGGAGGGGAACTTCCCGCTGTCCACGATGATGTGGCTGCCGGTGGCGTCCGCGATGGTGCGGTAGGTCCGGGCGAGCAGCTCCGCGTGCTCGTACAGCGCCGGCGAGGGCGTGCCCTGCCGCAGCACGCGCCACGTGTGCCGCGTGCGCACCGTGTCCAGCTGTCGGCGCACCACCCGCGCGGCGTGGCCCTGCGCAGACTCACCCGGCGCCACGCCCTGCTCCAGCACCTTGGCCCACAGGGCGCACTGCACCAGCGGCGTGCCGCAGCCGCACATCGTGTTGGAGCCGTTCCCGTAGGCGTTCTTCCACAGGAAGCTCAGCTCACCGGTGTGGAAGCAACCCGCCACCTCGTTGAGCACGTTGCCGATGATGGTGCTGCCGCTGCGGCACCAGCCGGTGATGTAGAGGACGGTCAGCGTGCTCATGGGCGGGCACCGAGGGGGAGGTGGCGCATGGGGGAGTCTTTCACGTCAGAGGGGGTGGAGGCCGCGGAAGCCGAGGCCCTCCGTTTCGGGCCTGCCCAGCATCAGGTTCAACGCATGCACGGCCGTACCCGCCGCGCCCTTCACCAGGTTGTCCAGCGCCGCGTTCACCACGATGCGCCCGCGCTCCGCGTCCGCGTCCACCGACAGGTCACAGTGGTTGGTGCCCGCCAGCGGGCCCGGCTCGGGGAACGGTGACGCGCTCGCGTTGGCGCGCAGCACGTTCACGAACGGATGCTCGCGGTACGTCGACGCGAGCGCGCGCAGGGGCTCGTTGGCGTCCTCGAGCGGACGCGCGGCGAAGGCGTGCACGGTGGCGAGGATGCCGCGGACGCTGGGCACCGCCGTCGCGCTGAAGTGCACCGTGGCGCGCGTGCCGGTGAAGCGCTCCGTCGCGGCCTCGATTTCGCCCGTGTGCCGATGTCCCGTGGGCCGATAGCAGCGCAGGGCCGAGGCCCGCTCGGGATGATGCGAGGAGCGGTCCGGCGTCGCGCCGCCGCCCGACGAGCCCGTCTTCGCGTCCACCACCACCATCTCGGGACGCACCAGCCCCGCACGCACCAGGGGCAACAGCCCGAGCAGCGCCGCGTGGGCCATGCACCCGGGCACCGCCACCAGCCGCGCGTCCCTCAGTCGTGCGCCCGCCCACTCCGGCAGGCCATAGACGAACTCGGGCAGCTCCGCGGGCCGGGGCGCGCGGGGATACCAGCGCGCGTGCTCGACGGGGCCGAGCCGGAAGTCCGCGCTCAGGTCGATGATGCGCGCGGCGAGCGGACTCACCTGCGACCAGCGGCGGATGAGCTCGCCGGAGGGCATGCAGGAGACGAGCACGTCGCACGGCTCCAGCGCGTCGTGGGGCGCGAAGCGCAGCGTGCTCGCGCCGCGCAGGTGCGGGTGGGGGAAGTCGAGCCGCTTGCCGGCGTGCTGCTCGGACGTGGCCTGGGCCACCTCCACCGCCGGGTGCGCGAGGAGCAGCCGCAGCACCTCGCCGCCCGCGTAGCCCCCGGCCCCCAGCACCGCGACGCGCGTCATCGCAACGTCTCCCGCACGTAGTCCGCCATCAGCTCCGGCAGGGGGATGCCGGTGAACTCGATGCTCCGCGCGAACTCCACGCAGTGGTTGATTTCGTTCACCATCACCTCGCCTGTCCGCGTCTCCAGCAGGTCCACCGCCACCATCTCCCCGCCCACTGCGCGCGCGGCCTGCTCGGCGAGCCGGGCGTGGGACTCGGGCACCTCGTAGCGCTCCGGCACCGCGCCCCGGGCGGTGTTGGTCACCCAGTGCTCGGAGCGTCGGCGCATCCCGCCCACCGCCTTGCCGATGACGTACACGCGCAAGTCGTAGCCCGGCTTGTCGATGTACTGCTGCACCAGCGCCACGTGGTCCTGCGCGCCGCCCATCTCGAAGCGCATGGACATCATGCCCTCCGCCGCGTGGACGCCGTCCACGCGCGCCACCATGCGTCCCCACGAGCCGAGCACGGGCTTGGTCACCACCGGGAAGCCGCGCTCCTGCATCTGCGCGACGCAGGCCTCCTCCTCGAAGCCCACGAAGGCCCAGGGGATGGGCACCTCGGCCCTGGCGAGCGCGAGCGTGGTGAGCGCCTTGTCCCCGCACGTGGCGATGCACTGCGCGGTGTTGAGCACGCGCGAGCCCTTCACCTCCAGGATGGAGGCCAGGTAGCGAGCCCGCGTGAAGGACATGCTGCGCATCAGCACGGGGCCGCCGTCCTGCCAGCGCTCGCGACTCAGCGGGAGCACCAGCTCCGAGTCCGCGTGCGTCCTCACCCCGAAGCCCCGCGCGCGCAGCGCGTCCGCGAGCATGCGCTCCTCGGTGCGCAGGCGGGTGTAGACCAGGTGGACCTCGTGGCCTTGCATCATCCCCTCCTGGCCGGTGCCAGCGCCGCCAGCCGGGGGCGGGGCAGGGCGCCGAGAATCGTCTCCACCAGCGCGCCCGCCTCCAGGCCGTGGCGCCGCAGCAGCGACTCGTGCGTGCCGGCCGTGGAGTCGTAGCGGTCCTGGATGCCCGCGCGCACCACGCGCCGGCCCAACCCATGACTCGCCACGCTCTCGCACACCGCGCCGCCCAGGCCGCCGAGGATGGAGTGCTCCTCCACCGTGACGAGCAGCCGGGTCCGCTCGGCCGTCTCCAGGAGCGCCTCCTCGTCGAAGGGCTTGAGCGTGTGCAGGTTCACCACGCGCGCACAGACGCCCTGGGTCTCCAGCCTCGCGGCCACGTCCAGCGCCACGCTCACGCCCACCTCGCCGTGCGCGATGATGCCCACGTCGCCGCCCTCGCGCAGGCACATGGCGCGCCCCAGCGCGAACGCGGGCCGGGCCACGTCCAGCCGCGTGACGCGGTTGCGGCCCAGCCGCAGATACACCGGGCCCTCCAGCTCCAGCACCGCCCGCGTCGCCTGAATCGTCTCCAACCCGTCCGCCGGCGACACCACCGTCATGTTCGGCATGGAGCGTAGGATGGCCAGGTCCTCGATGGCGTGGTGCGTGGGGCCGAAGAACGCGCCGGACAGTCCGCCGTAGTCGCACACCAGCTTCACGTTGGCGCGCGCATAGGCCAGCCCCAACCGCACCTGCTCGCACGCGCGCATCGCGCCGAAGGGCGCGAACGTGTGCGCGAAGACGACGTGGCCGGTGGCCGCCATGCCGCTGGCGATGTCCAGCATCGCCGCCTCGCAGATGCCCAGGTTGAGGAAACGCTCCGGGTGGCGCGCGGCGTACGGGTCTCCACCTCCCGCCAGGTCCGCCTCGAGCAGCACCACGCGCTCATCCTGGTCCGCGAGCCGGGCCAGCGCGTGCCGGAACACCAACCGGTTGGACAGGCCCGGCTGCTCCGCGAGCCAGTCCGAGGGCGCCGTCAGCAGGTCCGCGCCGCTGGAGGTGGAGCTCGTCATGGCGTCACCTCCCCCAGCGACGCGAGCGCCCGCTTGAGCTGCTCCGGGTTGAACGTCGCGTAGTGCGGCCCCTTGCCGCGCAGCATCGGCACCCCCGCGCCCTTCTTCGTGTTCGCCACGATGGCGCGAGGCCCCTCGGCGGGCGCCTCCAGCGCTCGCGCCAGCGCGTCCAGGTCGTGCCCGTCCACCTCCACGGTGCCCAGGCCGAACGCGGAGAGCCGCTGCCCCAGCGCGGCCTGGGAGAGGATGCTCTCCGTGGGCCCGTCGTTCTGTCCGCCGTTGCGGTCCACCAGCACCGTGAGCCCGCTCAGCTTGTGCTGCGCCGCGATTTGCAGCGCCTCCCAGTTGGAGCCCTCGCCCATCTCACCGTCTCCACAGATGACGAACACGCGGTTGGCGCGCTGCCGCAGCCGATGCCCCAGCGCCATCCCCACGCCCAGGCCCACGCCGTGTCCCAGGCTCCCCGTGGGGAACTCGACACCCGGCACCGCCGCGCTCACGTGTCCGGTATAGGGACTGCCCTCCGCGTTGTAGCGCTGCACCAGTTCTTCAGCGTCGATGAAGCCGAACTCGGCCAGGGCGGCGTAGAGCCCCGCGGCGGCGTGGCCCTTGGAGAGGATGAGCGAGTCGCGCTCCTCCCAGCGGGGCTCCTGGGGCCGCACGTTCATCACGCGGCCGAGCAGCACCACGAGCAGCTCCACCATGGAGAGCGAGCCTCCCAGGTGGCAGCCCACGGGCGTGGCGGCGAGCCGGAGGATGGTCCGGCGGATGCGACGGGCGCGCTCCTCGAGGGGTACCTGGACCATGGGTGTCATGCCGGTGGAAGCGTGCCCGGTGTCATCATCGCGTGGGACGCACAATCCTGGCTATTCATTCCAAAGTAGGAAACCGAGAGCGGCCCCGTCAATGTGAGTGAGGCTCCTTGGGGTGCAGACATGTGAGCTTTCGCAGTCTTGCTGGTTTTACATGCGAATCGGTATGGTTCGCGCGGTCCGGAAAGTCACGCGGTCCATGGAGGATGTGGACGATGGACGCACGGTTCGGGAGCGGCCCCACGCGGGAGCAGGCGGCGCTGTACCGGAGCAGGGGCTGGTGGCGTGACGAGACGGTGCTGGACGACCTGCGTCGTGCCATCCAGAAGCACCCGGACAAGCCGGCCATCGTCGCGGCGCGCTACTTCGCCAAGGACGTCACGCGCATCAGCTACGCGGAGCTGGGACGGTACGCGGAGCGCTTCGCGGGCGCGCTCGTGTCGCTGGGCGTGGCCCGGGGCGAGCTGGTGGCGGTGCAGCTTCCCAACTGGTGGCAGTTCACCGCGCTGGCGCTGGCGTGCGCGCGCATCGGCGCCGTCATCGCGCCCATTCCTCCCGACTACCGACGCCGCGAGGTGGAGTTCATCCTCGGCAGGACGGAATCCTCCGTCTACATCGGACCGCTGAGCTGGAGCGGCCACTCGCACCGGGACATGCTGCGCGAGGCCGTGTCGTCGCTGCCGGCGTTGAAGCACCGCGTCTTCCTCGGCGCGCAGGGCGCCACCCAGCCGGGCGAGCTGGACTTCGAGGCTTGCTTCGTCGAGCGGCGCTGGGAGGACGAAGTCGCCCCGGCGACGTTGGACGCCAGGTCCGCGCGCGCCGACGACATCTGCAATGTCCTCTACACCTCCGGGACGACGGGCGAGCCCAAGGGCGTGGTCCACTCGCACAACACCAACTACGGCATCACCCGCGCCATCGCGGACGTCATGGCCCTGGGCGAGGACGACGTGGTGTGCCTGCCCTCGCTGCTCACCGCCTCCAGCGGATTTACCTACCTGTACTTGATGGCGGTGAACCTGGGGGCGACGGCTGTCTACATGGACGTGGGGGACCCGGAGCTCACGCTGCGCTGCATCCAGGAGCACGGCGTCACGTTCATGTATGGGATTCCCACGTATGTGATGAACGTCATCGCGGCGAAGAAGAAGCGCGGCGGTGAAACATCCTCGCTGCGCCGGCTGTCCACCGGCTCCATCCCCGTGCCGCCGCACCTCATCGCCGCGGTCCGCGAGAGTTTTGGCGTGCCACTGCACACGCTGTGGGGGATGACGGAGAACGGCGCGGTGACGATTACGCGGCGCGACGACCCGCCGGACTGGCCGTCCCACAGCGACGGGCGCCCGGTGGAGTGGATGGAGGTGCGAATCGTCCCCGCGCTGGCGGAGGACGGCTCGCCCTATCCGGAAGGGACGGGACGGCTGCTCGTCCGGGGCGCGAGCCAGTGCCTGGGCTACTTCAAGCGGGAGGACCTCTACCGCGCGAGCGTGGACGCGGAGGGTTGGTTCGACACGGGGGACCTCGCGCGGGACGACGGGCGCGGGGGCATCCGCATCGTCGGGCGGCTCAAGGACGTCATCTTCCGCTATGGCCAGAAGGTGCCGGTGGTGGAGGTGGAGTCGGCGCTGTACTCGCATCCGAAGGTGAAGGAGGTGGCCGTCATCGGTCACTCCGACGACCGCATCGGCGGCGAGCGGGTGTGCGCGGTGGTGGTGGCGCGCGACGAGGCGCCGACGCTGGACGAGCTGCGCACGCACTTGAAGGGCCTGGGCATGTCCAACCAGTACTGGCCGGACCGGCTGGAGGTGGTGGAGGAGATGCCCAAGACGCCGTCGGGAAAGATTCGCAAGTACCTGCTGCGCGAGCGGCTCAAGGGCCCCACCGCCAAGGTGGGCTGAGGCGTCACCATGAGGAGCACACGTGAGCACTGACACGAGCACCACGCCCCTTCAGCGCCAGCTCGCCGCGTACTGGCGCGAGCTGCTCGGGGCCGAGGTGGTGAGGCCGCAGGACCACTTCCTGGAGGTGGGCGGCAACTCGCTGATGGCGACGATGCTCGCCAACCGCATCGAGGAGGAGCTGGGCGTCCAGCTCTCCATGGTGGACCTGTTCGACACGCTGGAGCACGTCACCGCGGTCTGCGAGGAGCAGCTGCGCGAGCAGGGCCGCACCTTCCCCGCGGCTTGAAGTCCCGCCCGGGCAGTCCCCGGGCACACGCCTCACGCCTCACGCCTTCGCGAAGTGAAGCGACCTGTCCGTGTCGTGGGGCTTCGTGTCTTCGAGATCTGCTTCCTTGAGTTGAGGTGTCGACATGTCCGCGAATGAGTCGAAGCCCGCGAGCCCCCGTGCTCGCAGGCCGCCCCCCGTGGTGCCGGTCCGCCGCGAGGGCGCGCCGCCGCTCTCCTTCGCCCAGCGCCGCATGTGGTTCCTCTCGCGGCTGGACCCCTCGGGCTTCGCCTACAACGCGCCGTTCTTCTCGCGGCTGAAGGGCAGGCTGGACGTGGCCGCGCTGGAGCGGGCGCTGACGGAGGTGGTGCGCCGGCACGAGGCGCTGCGGACCACCTTCGCCGAGGTCGCGGGCGAGCCGGTGCAGCACATCTCGCCCGAGGCGACCGTGACGCTGCACGCGGAGCGGGTGCAAGGGGAGAAGGAGGCGCGTCGGCACGCGGAGGAGGAGGCGAGGCGTCCGTTCGACCTGCGCACCGGGCCGATGCTGCGCGCCCGGCTCCTGCGGCTGGGCGAAGACGACCACGTGCTGCTGCTGACCCTGCACCACATCGCGTGCGACGGGTGGTCGCTGTCGCTGCTGGAGCGCGAGCTTCGCGAGCTGTACGGCGCGCTCGTCGAGGGGCGCGAGCCCGCGCTGCCGGCGCTGACGGTGCAGTACGCGGACCACGCGGCGTGGCAGCGGGAGTGGTTGACGGGCGAGGTGCTGGAGACGCAGCTCGCATGGTGGCGAGAGCACCTGGCGGGGGCCTCGCCGGCGCTGGAGCTGCCCACGGACAGGCCGAGGCCCGCGGTGCAGTCGACGCAAGGCGCGGTGCTGGGCGTGCCGCTGCCCGCGGAGCTGATGCGGGCGCTGCACGAGCGGTGCAAGCAGGAGTCGGTGACGCCGTTCATGTGGCTGCTCGCGAGCCTGCAGGTGCTGCTGTCGCGGCACAGCGGCCAGCCGGACGTGGTGGTGGGCACGCCCATCGCGGGGCGCACGCGGCGCGAGGTGGAGGGGCTCATCGGGTTCTTCGCCAACACGCTCGCGCTGCGCACGGACGTGGATGGACACGAGTCCTTCAAGTCGCTGCTCGCGCGGGTGCGCCGCTCGTGCCTGGGGGCGTATCAGCACCAGGACGTGCCCTTCGAGCGACTGGTGGACGCGCTGCGGCCGGTGCGTGACCTGAGCCGCTCGCCGCTGTTCCAGGTGCTGCTCGTCCTGCAGAGCGCGCCGCCGCTGGTGCGACTGCCGGGGCTGGAGTCGCGCGACGCGGACTTCGAGCCCGGCGTGGCCAAGTTCGACCTCACGCTCTTCGTGCGCGAGACGCCGGACGGCTGGATGGGGTTGTGGGAGTACAGCACCGCGCTCTTCGACGAGGCGACGGTGCGCAGGCTCGCGGGGCACTTCGTCCGCTTCCTGCAGGGCGTGGTGGGCGACCCGGAGGCCCGGGTGGGGACGGTCCCGCTCCTGGATGACGAGGAGCGACAGGCGGTGGTGCGGGAGTGGCACTGGAGGCAGGAGTACCGGTCTCCCTCCTGGTTGCTGCATCGGCGCGTGGAAGCCCAGGTGGCGCGCACGCCGCACGCGGTGGCGGTGACGGATGGACGCGAGTCGTTGACGTACGCGCGATTCGAGGCGCGGGCCAATCAGCTCGCGCACCACCTGCGGACGCTGGGGGTGCTCCCGGGTGACGTGGTGGGTCTGTGCTTGGAGCGGGACAGCCTGGACCTGCCCGTGGCGGTGCTGGCGACGTTGAAGGCGGGCGCTGCGTGCATGCCCCTGGATGCGAGCTACCCACGGGAGCGACTGGCCCGGATGCTCGAGGACGTGGGCGCGCCGGTGGTGCTGGCGCACTCGTCGCTGGAGGCCGTGCTTCCTCCGGAGGGTGCATCGCGTCGGGTGCGATTGGATGAGCAGGCCGAGCGAATCGCCGAGGCGTCCACGCTGGCGCCCGCGTGGGTGCTGTCTCCCGTCACGCCCTGCTACGTCCTCTTCACGTCCGGGAGCACGGGCCGGCCCAAGGGCGTGACGATGTCCCACGGCGCGCTGGACACGCTGGTGCGCTGGCAGCTCGAGAGCACGGCGGCGCCGCGCGCGCGGACGTTGCAGTTCAGCGCGTTGAGCTTCGACGTGTCGTTCCAGGAGATGCTGTGCACGTGGTGCGAGGGCGGGACGCTGGTGCTCGTCTCGGCCACGACGCGGCAGGACCCGGCCCTGTTGCTCGCGCACATGCGGGAGCATGGCGTGGAGCGGCTCTTCCTGCCGTACGTCGCGCTCCAGTCACTGGCCGAGCGAGCCCGGCACGAGCCGGCGCTCCCTCCGTTGAGGCAGGTGGTGACGGCGGGCGAGCCGCTGCAGGTGACGCCCGCGGTGGTGTCGTTCTTCGAGCGGCTGCCCGGGTGCGTGCTGGAGAACCAGTACGGTCCGACGGAGTCGCACGTGGTGACGGCCTGGAGGGCGGAGGGCCCGCCGTCGACGTGGCCCGCGCTCCCCCCGGTAGGCAAGCCCATCACGCTCGCGACGGTGTTCGTGCTGGATGCGTTCGGAGAACCGTGTCCCATCGGCGTCACGGGAGAGGTGTACCTGGGAGAACGGAGCCTCGCGCACGGCTACTGGGGACGTCCGGAGTTGACGGCGGAGCGCTTCGTCCCCAGTGCGGTGCAGGGTCATCGAGACGGGAGGCGCCTGTACCGCACGGGTGACCGGGGACGGTGGCTCGCGGATGGGAACCTGGAGCTCCAGGGGCGCTCGGACGAGCAGGTGAAGGTGCGTGGCTTCCGCGTGGAGCCCGGCGAGGTCGAGGTCGCCCTGAAGGCAGTCGAGGGCGTGGAGGACGCGGCGGTGGTGGCGCGTGTCTCCGAGCGGGGTGGGAAGCAACTGGTGGGCTACGTCGTCGCGACGGGCGCCTGGGATGCCGAGGCGCTGAAGCGTCGTCTCGCGAAGCGGCTGCCCGAGTACATGGTGCCCTCGGTGCTGGTGCCGCTGGAGGCCCTGCCGCTGACGCCGAGCGGGAAGGTGAATCGCCGGGCATTGCCCCGGCTGGAGTCAGCACGAGAAGAGCCGGGTACGCGCTACGAAGCGCCGCGCACCGCGATGGAGGAGATGCTCGCGAACGTGTGGCGCGAGGTGCTGGGCGTGCCGCGTGTCGGCGTGCGAGATGACTTCTTCGCGCTGGGTGGACACTCGCTGCTGGCGACGCGCGTGGTGTCGCGTCTGCGGGACGAGCTGGGCCACGACGTCCCCGTGCGACTGTTGTTCGAGGTGCCCACGGTGGAGGCGCTGGCCGAGCGACTGGGCACGACGGCGGGCGGGAGTCCGCGGCGCCCCTCGCTGACTCGCGGGGACCGACCGGTGGACCCACCGCTGTCGTTCGCGCAGCGACGGCTGTGGTTCCTCGCGCAGCTGGATGCGGGCGGACACTCGTACAACCTGCCCTTCGTCGTCCGGCTCCAGGGGGCGGTGGACGCGCGTGTCCTGGAGCAGGCCCTCACGCAGGTGGTGCGCAGACACGAGGCGCTGCGCACGAGCTTCGTGGAGGTGGGCGGAGAGCCCGTGCAGCGCATCGCCCCGAACGCGGCAATCTCCCTGTGCGTGACGTCCGTCGAGGACGCCGTCGACGTGGAGGCGGCGGTGCATGAGCAGGTGGTTCGCGAGGTCCAGTCGCCCTTCGATGTGACGCGAGGCCCGCTGCTCCGGGCGAGCCTGTTGAGGGCGGGCCGGGACGAGCAGGTGCTGGTGGTGGTGCTGCACCATCTGGTGGCGGATGGCTGGTCGCTCGGCGTGCTTACGCGGGAGCTGGAGTCGCTGTACGTCGGGGCGGAGCTGCCTGAGTTGCCGGTGCAGTACGCGGACTATTCGGCGTGGCAGCAGGACTGGTTGAAGGGCGAGGTGGAGTCCGCGCAGCTCGCGTGGTGGGGCGAGGGGTTGAAGGGCGCGCCGCCAGTGTTGGAGCTGCCCACGGACAGGCCGAGGCCGCCGGTGCAGGGCTACCGGGGCGCGAGCGTGCCAGTGCGGCTGTCCGCGGAGCTGAGCGAGTCCCTGCGACAGCTGGGGCGGCGCGAAGGTTTGACGCTGTACATGACGCTGCTGGCGGGCTTCCAGGTGCTGCTGGCGCGCTACAGCGGACAGTGGGACGTGGTGGTGGGTTCACCGGTGTCGGGTCGCTCGGCGAGGGAGACGGAGGGCCTCATGGGCTTCTTCGTCAACACGCTGGCCCTGCGGGGGCAGCCGGATGCGGCGCGCTCCTTCGAGGTGTTCCTGCGTCAGACGAAGGAGTCGGTGCTCGGGGCGCTCGCGCACCAGGACGTGCCCTTCGAGCGACTGGTGGAGCACCTTCGTCCGGAGCGGGACCTGAGCCGCTCGCCGCTGTTCCAGGTGCTCTTCACGTTGCAGGACGCCGCGCCGCTGTTGTCGTTGCCCGGTGTCACCGCGAGCCCCTGGGACTTCGCGAGCACCATCGCCAAGTTCGACCTGGAGTTGTTGCTGGTCGATGCCCCCGGCGCGAGCGTCGAGGGCCAGTTCATCTACAACGCGGACCTCTTCGATTCGTCCACGGTGCAGCGAATCGCCGCGTGTTTCCTGGAGCTGTTGTCGAGCCTGTCCGCCCGTCCCCAGGCTCGACTGTCGACGCTGCCCCTGCTGCCCGCGGAGGACCGTGCGCGACTGTTGGTCGAGTGGAACCAGACGGCGGTCGAGTTCCCGCGTGAGGCGTGTGTCCACCACCTCTTCGACGAGCAGGTGGCGCTGCGCCCCGACGCGGTGGCGCTGGAGTTCGGTGACGAGCGGCTCACCTATCGGGAGCTGGAGGCACGAGCCAATCAGCTCGCCTGGGCCTTGAGGGCGCGCGGCGTCGGCGTGGACGTGCTGGTGGCGGTGTGTCTGGACCGCTCGGTGGAGCTCATCGTGTCGCTGCTGGCCATCCTCAAGGCCGGTGGCGCGTACGTGCCGCTCGACCCCAGCTACCCGGCGAAGCGACTGGAGCAGATGCTGGAGGACTCGGCGCCGCGGTTGCTCATCACCACCCGGGTCCTCCTGGAGCAGCTGCCTCGGGAGGGACGTCCCGAGCTGATGTTGCTGGAGGAGGAGCGGCTGGACGGACAGCCGACGACGGCGCCGCGCATGCCGGTGTCGGGACGCAATCTGGCGTACGTGGACTTCACGTCCGGGAGCACGGGCCGTCCCAAGGGCGTGGCGGTGGAGCACCGGGGCGTGCTGCGGCTCTTGTACGGCGCGCCCTACGCGAAGCTGGGACCGGAGGAGACGTTCCTGCTCATCGCGCCCATCTCCTTCGACGCGTCGACGTTGGAGGTCTGGGGGCCCCTGTGTCTCGGCGGAAGACTGGTGGTCTTCCCGCCGCGCTCTCCGAGTGACCTGGACCTCCTGTCCGAGGTGCTCCGTCGGCACTCGGTGACGTTGCTGCACCTGACGTCGGGCTTGTTCAGCCAGATGGTGGAGCTGGGGCTGGAGGGGCTGAAGACGGTGCGTCAGCTCCTGACGGGCGGCGACGTGGTGTCCGCGCCGCACGTGAGGCGCTCGCTGGAGGAGCTGCGCATCCCGGTGACGGCCTGCTACGGGCCCACGGAGAGCACGCTCTTCACCTCGACGCATCGGATGACGCGAGTGGAGGACGTGGGGACGTCGGTGCCCATCGGCCGGCCCATCGGCAACACGCAGGTCTACATCCTGGATGAAGGGATGGAGCCGGTGCCCGTGGGCGTGGCGGGAGAGCTGTTCATCGGTGGCGATGGACTGGCCCGAGGCTATCTGCGCCAGCCCGACGTGACGGCGGACCGCTTCATCCCGAATCCCTTCAGCGCGGCGCCGGGAGAGCGCCTCTACCGCACGGGGGACCTGGCGCGGTGGCGCCCGGACGGGGTGCTGGAGTTCCTGGGGCGACGCGACAGCCAGGTGAAGGTGCGGGGCTATCGCATCGAGCTGGCCGAGGTGGAGGCGGCGTTGCTCGCGCATCCCTCGGTGAAGGAGGGGCTCGTGGTGGTGCGGGACGGAGCCGGCGGCAAGCGGCTGGTCGCGTACTACGTCGAGCAGCAAGGGCCCGAGACGCTGAAGGTGCGCGACTGGCTGAAGCAGAAGCTGCCCGAGTTCATGGTGCCCTCGGCCTTCGTGCGACTACAGGCGTTGCCGCTGACGGCCAACGGGAAGGTGGACCGCAGGGCCTTGCCGTCGCCGGACCAGGAGGGGCCGGGCATCGAGGAGGTGCAGAGTCCTCGGACGGTGATGGAGTCACTGGTCGCGCGCATCTGGACACCGCTGCTCGGCGTGGCGCGGGTCGGCGTGAAGGACGACTTCTTCGCGTTGGGGGGCCACTCACTGCTGGCGACGCGCGTGGTGTCGCGACTGCGGGAGGCACTGGGGCGTGACGTGCCGGTGCGGTGGTTGTTCGAGACGTCCACGGTGGAGGCGCTGGCGGAGCGACTGGAGGGGCTGACGGCGCGAGGCTCCGGTGCGAGCCTCTCCGTGCCGTCGCGCGTGCCGAGGCTCGCGGGGATGCCGCTGTCGTTCGCGCAGCAGCGTCTGTGGTTCCTGGGGAAACTCGACGCGGGCGGGTATTCGTACAACCTGCCGTTCGTCGTGGGCCTGAGTGGCCCGCTGGACGTGGAGTTGTTGGAGCGGGCGCTCGCGGAGGTCGTGCGGCGACACGAGTCGCTGAGGACGACATTCGAGGAGGTGGAGGGACAGCCGGTGCAGCGCATCGCCTCCGAGGCGGTGGTGCGGCTCGCGGTGGCCTCCGTGCAGGGCGAGCTGCGTGACGCGGTGGAGAGGCTCGCGCGCGAGCCGTTCGACCTGGGCGCGGGGCCGCTGCTGCGGGCGACGCTGTTGAAGTCGAGCGAGCGTGAGCACGTGCTGGTGCTGGTGGTGCACCACATCGTGGCCGACGGCTGGTCGATGGGGGTGCTCGCGAAGGAGCTGGAGTCGCTCTACGGCGTGATCGCTGAGCCGCTGCCGGAGCTGCCGGTGCAGTACGCGGACTACGCGGTCTGGCAGCGCGAGCGGTTGCAGGGCGAGGTGCTGGAGGAACAGTTGTCCTGGTGGAGGGCGAGGCTGACAGGAGCGCCCGAGGTGTTGGAGGTGCCGACGGACCGGCCGAGGCCCGCGGTGCAGCGCTACCGAGGGGCGACGGTGGAGGTGGGCCTGCCCTCCGAGCTGAGTGAGAAGCTGAAGCGCCTGAGCCGACAGGAGGGCGCGACGCTGTACATGACGCTGCTGGCGGGCTTCCAGGTGCTGCTGGCGCGCTACAGCGGACAGTGGGACGTGGTGGTGGGCTCACCGGTGTCGGGCCGCACGGTGAAGGAGGTGGAGGGACTCATCGGCTTCTTCGTGAACACGCTGGTGGTGAGGACGGAGGCGGCGGGAGAGCTGACGTTCCGGGAGATGTTGGGACGGGTGAAGGAGTCGGTGCTCGGTGCGTTCGGTCACCAGGAGGTGCCGTTCGAGAAGCTGGTGGAGGCGCTGCAGGCGACGCGTGACACGAGTCGGGCTCCGTTGGTCCAGGTGGCCTTCGGCTTGAACGGGCCGGCGCGGCTGCCCGCGTTGAGAGGCCTGAAGGCGTCGGAGGTGAAGTACGAGCCCGGGATGGCGAAGTTCGACTTCGCGCTCTCCGTCCGGGAGGACGCGGAGGACCTCACGGGCTTCTGGGAGCTGAACACGGACCTGTTCGAGGTCTCCACCGTGGAGCGGATGGCCGCGCACTATCAGCAGGTGCTGGAGGCGGCCGTGGCGGACCCCGAGGCGCGAGTGGGGACGCTGCCCCTGTCGGGACATCGCGAGGTGCCGGAGAAGGTGGACGTCGCGCGCATCCAGGCGCGTCGGCTCGAGCGTGTGGCGCGCGACTCCGTGCCCGAGGGTTTCATCGCGCCTCGGACGGGCTTCGAGGAGCTGGTGGCGGGCGTCTGGGCGCCGCTGCTGGGCGTGAAGCATGTGAGCGCGGAGGCCCACTTCTTCGAGCAGGGGGGGCACTCGCTGCTGGTGATGCAGGTGGCCTCTCGGCTGGGTGACGTGCTCGGGCGAGACGTCCCCGTGCGGACGCTCTTCGAGAACCCCACGGTGTCCTCGCTCGCGAGGAGCCTGGAGACCCTGGTCCGTGGAGGGCCTGGAGCGGAGCGTTCCGCGCTGCTGCCCGTGCCGCGCATCGGCGCCTTGCCGCAGTCGTTCGCGCAGCAGCGCCTGTGGTTCCTGGACCGCTTGGAGCCCGACAGCCCGCTCTACAACATCCCGCTCGCGCTGCGACTCGAAGGCGCGCTCGAGGTCAGTGCCTTGGAGCGTGCCTTCGAGTCGCTGGTCCGCCGCCACGAATCCCTGCGGACGACCTTCCATCAAGAAGGGCAGGGCGCGGTTCAGTCCATCCAGGCCGCGGGCCCCGTGGCGCTGCCTGTGGTGGACCTGGGTGGCGTGTCCGGGGTTCGTCGTGAGCAGGAGGCGTTGCGGCTGGCCGTCGAGGAGGGACGTCGCCCGTTCGACCTGGGCAGGGGACCGCTGCTGCGAGCGACGTTGTTGAAGCTGGGCGAGCACGAGCACGTGCTGGTGCTGGTGGTGCACCACATCGTGGCGGACGGCTGGTCGATGGGGGTGCTCACGAAGGAGCTGGAGGCGCTCTACGGCGCGCATGTGAGAGGCGAGGCCGCGACGTTGCCGGAGCTGCCGGTGCAGTACGCGGACTACGCCGTCTGGCAGCGAGAGTGGTTGCGGGGGGAGGTGTTGGAGGATCAGCTGTCCTGGTGGAGGGCGAGGCTGACAGGAGCGCCCGAGGCGCTGGAGGTGCCGACGGACCGTCCGAGGCCGAAGGTGCAGAGCTACCGAGGCGCGAGCGCTCCGGTGCGATTCTCGCGGGATCTGAGCGAGAAGCTGAAGCGCCTGAGCCGACAGGAGGGCGTGACGCTGTACATGACGCTGCTGGCGGGCTTCCAGGTCTTGCTGGCTCGCTACAGCGGACAGTGGGACGTGGTCGTGGGCTCGCCGGTGTCGGGCCGCGCGGTGAAGGAAGTCGAAGGGCTCATCGGCTTCTTCGTGAACACGCTGGTGGTGCGCACGGAGGCGGCGGAGGAGCTGACGTTCCGGGAGATGCTGGGACGGGTGAAGGACGCCGTCCTCGGAGCGCTGACGCATCAAGAGGTGCCGTTCGAGAAGCTGGTGGACGCGCTGCAGGTGAGCCGTGACCTGAGCCGCTCGCCGTTGGTGCAGGTGTCCTTCGCGCTCCAGACGGCGCCCGTGGGTGAGCTGTCCTTGCCGGGGCTCACCGCGCGCACGCTGGACCTGGGAACGAGGACCGCCAAGTTCGACCTCGCCCTGGCCCTGCGGGAGGACGAGGAGGGACTGGTCGGCGCCTGGGAGTTCAACACGGACCTGTTCAAGACGGCGACCGTGGAGCGGATGACCGTGCACCTCCTGCGCTTGCTGGACGTGGCGGCGGAGGTGCCGGAGGCGAAGCTGAATGCGCTCCCGATGCCGGGCCATCGCGAGCCGTCACGGAAGGTCACGGGCGCGCGCATCTCCGCCCGGGGCAAGGCGCAGGGCTCCCAGGCGGAAGGCTTCATCGCGCCGAGGACGGCGATGGAGACGCGGGTCGCGGAGGTCTGGGAGCCCTTGTTGGGCGTGGGGCGCATCGGCGCCGAGGACCACTTCTTCGAGAAGGGCGGCCACTCGTTGCTGGTGATGCAGGCGGCGTCCCGTCTGCGTGAGGCGCTGGGCGTCGAGGTCCCGGTGCGGATGCTGTTCGAGTCCCCCACCGTGTCCTCGCTCGCGGAGAGCCTGGAGGGATGGGTCCGAGGGGGCACGACGCCTCGAAGCCCGGTGCTCGTCCAGTCGACACGAGACGAAGCCCCGCCGCTCTCCTTCGCCCAGCAACGCCTGTGGTTCCTCGATCGACTGGAGCCGAACAGCCCGCTCTACAACATCGCCCTGGCGCTGACGCTGGAGGGTGCGCTCGAGGTCGGAGCGTTGGAGCGCTCGTTCCAGGAACTGGTCCGGCGCCACGAGTCTCTTCGGACCACCATCCGCCAGACCGAGCAGGGCGCGGTGCAGCACATCGACCCCGCCGCCTCCATCCAGGTGTCCCGGGTGGACCTGACGGGCCTGCCCCCGGAAGAGCGAGCACGAGAAGCGCTGCGACTGGGGACCCAGGAGGAGCAGCGTCCGTTCGACCTCGTCACGGGGCCGTTGCTGCGAGTGACGCTGCTGAAGCTGGGCGAGCACGAGCACGAGCACGTGCTGGTGCTGGTGGTGCACCACATCGTGGCCGACGGCTGGTCGATGGGCGTGCTCACGAAGGAGCTGGAGGCGCTCTACGGCGCGGACGTGAGAGGCGAGGCCGCGACGCTGCCGGAGCTGCCGGTGCAGTACGCCGACTACGCGGTCTGGCAGCGTGAGCGACTGAAGGGCGAGGCGCTGGAGGAGCAGCTGTCGTGGTGGAAGGAGCGGCTGACGGGAGCCCCCGAGTACCTGGAGGTCTCGACGGACCGTCCGAGGCCCGCGGTACAGAGCTTCCGCGGCGCCGCCGTGCCGGCGCGACTCTCTCCGGCCTTGAGCGAGAAGCTGAAGCACCTGAGCCGACAGGAGGGCGCGACGCTGTACATGACGCTGCTGGCGGGCTTCCAGGTGCTGCTGGCGCGCTACAGCGGACAGTGGGACGTGGTGGTGGGCTCGCCGGTGTCGGGGCGCACGGTGAAGGAGGTGGAGGGGCTCATCGGCTTCTTCGTGAACACGCTGGTGGTGAGGACGGAGGCGGCCGGAGAGCTGACGTTCCGGGAGATGTTGGGACGGGTGCGGGAGTCGGTGCTCGGCGCGTTCGGTCACCAGGAGGTCCCGTTCGAGAAGCTGGTGGATGCGTTGCAGTTGAGTCGCGACCTGAGCCGCTCGCCGTTGGTGCAGGTGTCCTTCGCGCTCCAGACGGCGCCCGTGGGTGAGCTGTCCTTGCCGGGGCTCACGCAGCGACCGTTGGACCTGGGTTCGCAGGTGGCCAAGTTCGACCTCGCCCTGGCCCTGCGGGAGGACGCGGAGGGGCTGGCGGGGTACTGGGTCTTCAACACGCACCTGTTCGACCGCGCGGCCATCGAGCGCATGGCGGACCACTTCCAGTCGCTCCTGGAGGCCGCGGTCGAAGTGCCGGAGACGAAGCTGAGCGAGCTGGCGATGCCGGGGCATCGCGAGGTGCCGGTGAAGCACCCTGTGTCGCGCATCCAGGTCGGACGCTCCACGAGGTCGGAGTCGCGACAGGTGACGGAGAGCTTCATCGCGCCGAGGACAGCGATGGAGGAGTTGGTCGTGGAGACCTGGGCCCCGCTGCTGGACGTGAAGCGAATCAGCGCCGAGGACAATTTCTTCGAGCGCGGTGGACACTCGTTGCTGGTGATGCAGGTGGCCTCGCGCTTGCGCAAGGTGCTGGGGCGCGACGTGCCGGTGCGCCTGCTCTTCGAGGCGCCCACGGTGTCCGCCCTCGCCGCGAAGCTGGAGTCGCTGGTGCGCGGCGGAGGCGGGACGGGGCGGCCGGAGCTCGTCCCCGTGACGCGGGTCGAGGGGATGCCGCAGTCCTTCGCGCAGCAGCGCCTGTGGTTCCTGGACCGCCTGGAGCCCGGGGGCTCGCTCTACAACATCGCCTTCGGGATGCGCTTGGAGGGAGACCTCGACGTCGCGGCGCTGGAGCGCGCCTTCAACACGCTCATCCAGCGTCACGAGTCGCTGCGAACCACCTTCCAGCAGGAGGCACGGGGGGCGGTGCAGCACATCCACGCCTCCGCGGCGCTGGTGCTGCCGGTGGTGGACCTGAGTGGGCTGACGCTTGAGGCCCGCGAGCAGGAAGCCCTGCGTCTGGGCGCGGAGGACAGCCGTCGTCCGTTCGACCTCGTCGCGGGCCCGCTGCTGCGCGTGACGCTGTTGAAGCTGAGCGAGCGGGAGCACGTGCTGGTGCTGGTGGTGCACCACATCGTGTCCGACGCCTGGTCCATGAGTGTGCTCGCGAAGGAGCTGGAGACGCTCTATGGCGCATACGTGAGGGGGGAGTCCGCGACGCTGCCGGAGCTGCCAGTGCAGTACGCCGACTACGCGGTCTGGCAGCGTGAGTGGTTGAAGGGTGAGGTGCTGGACGAGCAGCTGTCGTGGTGGAAGACGCGGCTGTCGGGAGCGCCGGAGTACCTGGAGGTCCCGACGGACCGCCCGAGGCCGCCGGTGCAGAGCTACCGGGGCGCGAGCGTCCCGGTGCGGTTCTCGCGGGAGCTGAGCGAGAAGTTGAAGCGCTTGAGCCAGAAGGAGGGCACGACGCTCTTCATGACGCTGCTGGCGGGGTTCCAGGTGCTGCTTGCGCGCTACACCGGACAGTGGGACGTGGTCGTGGGCTCGCCGGTGTCGGGCCGCACGGTGAAGGAGGTGGAAGGACTCATCGGCTTCTTCGTGAACACGCTGGTGCTGCGCACGGAGGCGACGGGGGCGCTGACGTTCCTGGAGCTGTTGGGGCGCGTGAAGGAGTCCGTGCTCGGTGCGTTCAGCCACCAGGAGACGCCATTCGAGAAGCTGGTGGAGGCGCTGAGCCCGAAGCGGGACATGAGCCGCGCTCCCGTGGTCCAGGTGGTGTTCCACCTGCTGAACACGCCGTCCGGAGACCTGTCCCTGCGGGGACTCACGCAGCGTCCCCTGGACCTGGGACTGAAGGCCGCGAAGGTGGACCTGTCGCTGGGCCTGCGGGAGACGGCCGATGGAATCGACGGCCTCCTCGAGTTCGGCGCGGACCTGTACGACGTCTCGACCATGGCCCGCTTCTCCGAGCACCTGGTCCGGTTGATGGAGGCCGCGGTGGAGGCGCCGCGGACGCGCCTGTGGGACCTCCCGCTCCTGTCCGGGGCCGCGCACGGTGAGCTGCTCACCCAGCAAGGCCACGCGGAACCCTCCGAAGGCGAGTGCCTGCATCGCCTCTTCTCTGCCCAGGCCGCGCGCACGCCCGACGGCGTCGCGGTGGAGATGGACGGACAGCGGCTGTCCTACGCGGAGCTCGACCTGCGCTCCCAGGCGTTGGCGGTGTTGCTGCGCGAGCGGGGTGTGGGGCCCGACATGGTGGTGGGCCTGTGTCTGCGGCCGGGCTTCGAGTGGGTGGTGGCGATGCTCGCCATCCTCAAGGCGGGAGGCGCCTACCTGCCGCTGGACCCCGACCATCCGACGGAGCGGCTCGCTTACCTGCTGAACGACTCCGGAGTGCGGCTGCTGGTGTCCCGCTCGGAAGAGGCTTCGCGGCTCGACTACTCGGGAGACACTGTGTTGTTGGACCGGGTGGTGGTGCCGGAGGGCCGCGCGGGCGAGGTGGCGCCCGAGGTCACGGCGCGAAACCTCGCGTATGTCATCTACACGTCCGGCAGCACGGGCCGCCCGAAGGGCACGCTCCTGGAGCACCGTGGCGCGGCGAATCTGGCGCGGTCCTTCCCCACGGTGCTCGGAGGGCTGGGGCCAGGAGACCGCGTGTTGCAGTTCGCGCCCGTGAGCTTCGATGGCTCGGTGGCGGAGCTCATCCCCACGTTGTTGAACGGGGCGACGTTGTGCCTGGCGCGTCGCGAGCAGATGTCACCCGGCAGCCCGTTGACGGAGCTCCTCGCGCGGGAGCGAATCACGGTGACGATCCTCCCGCCCTCCGTGCTCGCGGTGTCCCCGGTGGTGGAGTTGCCCGCGCTTCGGGTCCTGCTCTCCGCGGGCGAGGCGTGCAACGCGGAGTTGGTGGCGCGCTGGAGCCCCGGGCGTCGCTTCGTCAACGGCTATGGCCCCACGGAAGGGACGGTGTGCGGCACCTGGGGTGAGTGCTTCGCGGGCGCCCGGCTCACGATTGGCCGGCCGTTGCACAACGTGGTCGTGAGGGTGATGGACGAGGCGGGGCACCTGGTGCCGCCCGGTGTCTGGGGTGAGCTGTATCTCGGAGGGATGGGGCTCGCGCGAGGCTACCTGGGCCGACCCGACCTGACGGCGGAGCGCTTCGTCCCGGACCCGTACGCGGACGGAGGCCGCCTGTACCGCACGGGCGACGTGGTGCGCATGCTGGAGGACGGACGGCTCGAGTACCTGCGTCGAGCCGATACCCAGGTGAAGGTGCGTGGCGTGCGCATCGAGCCGGGCGAGGCGAACGCGGCGCTCGCGACGTGCCCGGGAGTGCGGTCGTCCGTCGTCATGGGCCGCGCGGACACTCCGGGGGACATGCGACTGGTGGCCTACGTGGTGCCCGAGGAGGACGTCACGCTGACGGTGGACGTGCTGCGAGCGTGGATGAAGCGCACGCTCCCGGAGGCGCTGATTCCGTCAGCCTTCGTGCTGTTGCGCGAGCTGCCCCTCACGCCGAACGGGAAGCCGGACTGGAAGGCGCTCCCCGCGCCGGAGTCGAGTCGCCCGGAGCTCAGTGGCGGCTACGTGGCGCCCCGGGAGGGACTGGAGGCCGTGCTCGCGCGACTCATCGCGGAGGTGCTGGGGCTGGACCGCGTGGGCGCGGGAGACAACTTCTTCGACCTGGGTGGCAACTCGCTGCTGTTGCAGACGCTCCAGGTGAAGGTGGAGGCGGAGCTGTCGCGCAAGGTGCCGTTGGTGTCCCTGCTCCAGTTCCCCTCCGTGCGAGCGCTGGCCGAGCACCTGTCCCCGACGCAGGAGGCGCCGAAGTCTCCGTCGACGGCGGAGAACCGGCGCGAGGGACTCCAGCGGCTCGCGCGCCAGCGGCGTCAGCGGCCGGGCTCGGATTAGGGCAGCAGCCGCGCCAGCTTCGCTCCGAGCACCTCGACGTGAGGTGCCTGGAGCATCGTGTAGTGGTCGCCAGGAGTGATGTCCACGCGCGTCGCCGCGCCCAGGTCCAGCCAGCCCAGCTCGGGGTGTGGAGGGAACCCCGGGGGCGGACGTCGGGCGCGGAAGTACTGGACCTCTCCTCCCTCCCAGCGCGGTGGCGTGTAGAGGCTCAGGGCCCGGGAGTTCGCTCGCAGCACGTCGAGCTGCCGACGCGCGTCCTCGACGGTGGCGAAGGGCGGCGCGAGACCTTGGCGCTCCGCCTCCTCCTGGATCCTGCGGAACTGCTCCTCCACGGGGAGGTCCTCGGGCCACTTCGCGGCGGGGTCGAACATCTCCCCCGCGCGGAAGGCGAGCAGGGATATCCGGTCGGCGAGCTCGGTGGAGAAGGAGCCAGGAGGCGGCGTGTCCAACAGCGCGCACAGGGGCACGGCCTCGCCTTCGGCCGACAGGCGCCGCGCCATCTCGTAGACGATGGTGCCGCCCAGTGAGGCGCCGATGAGCAGGTAGGGGCCTGTCGGTCGGATGACTCGGAGCGCGGCGACATAGTGCGCCGCCATCTGCTCCACGGTGGTGAGGCAGGGCTCGTCGCTCTCGAGGCCCACGGCGGAGAATCCGTACACGGACCGGTCGGGCGCGAGCTGTCGGGCCAGCTCCCGATAGAAGAGCACCTGTCCGCCCGCGGCATGCACGAAGAACAGGGGGGCCTTCGAGGACGTGCCGGTCTGAAGCTGGACGACACAGTCGGGGCTCGTCTTCGGTGTCGGGCGAGCACCGCTGATGCGCTCGGCGAGTCGAGCGACGGTGGAGGCTTCCAGCACGGCCTTCAAGGGCAGCTTCGCGCCGAGGCGCTCCTGGATGCGTGCGCTCAGGCGCAAGGCGAGCAGGGAGTCGCCACCCAGCGCGAAGAAGTCATCGTGGATGCCGATGTTGTCGAGGTGGAACGTGAGGCGGAAGCACTCCAGCAGCGTGGCCTCCGTGTCGTCGCGAGGTGGCGCGGCGCGCGAACCCTCGGGCCGTGGTGGCGCGGGCCTGGGTTCTTCACGGGGCCCCACGGAGCGCGGAGTGGCCGTGACGGGTTCAATCCAGTACCGCTCGCGGTCGAAGCTGTAGCCGGGGAGGATGACACGCCGCCGCTGTTCGCCCGCTCGGAAGCGCTCCCAGTCGATGGTGATGCCCGCGAGCCACGCCTCGCCGAGTGACGCGAGCGGATGCGTCGGCTCCTCGGAGGTGTACGGCAACGTGGAGACCACGGGCTGGGTGGAGCGGCTCGGATGGCGTCGGGCGAGCGAGGACAGGGCCGTTCCGGGGCCGACCTCGATGAAGGCTCGCTCCTTGCCCGAGAGCAGCAGGTGCAGGGCCTCCGAGAAGCGCACCGTCTCTCGCAGATGCCGGCACCAGTAGTCGACGGTGACGGCCTCGCGCTCGGTGAGCCAGTCTCCGGTGAGGCTGGAGACGATGGGGAGCTTGGGCGCGCGCGGCTTGATGCGGGACACGACGCGCGCGAAGTCCGGCAGGTGCGGCTCCAACATGAACGAGTGCGCGGCCTGTCCCAGCCGGAGCCGTCGGGCCTCGATGCCTCGCGCGCCGAGCTCCGACTCGAGGGCGTCGAGCGCCTCCAGTGCGCCGGCGATGACACAATCGGAGGGTGTGTTCAGCGCGGCCACGGACAGTCGTGGATGGAGCAGCGCCTCCACCTGGGCCACGGGCGCGAGGACCGCCGTCATCCCACCGGGCGGGAGCTGCTCCATGATTCTTCCGCGCGCGGTGACGAGCTCCAGTGCCTCCTCCAGCGTGAAGACGCCCGCCACACACGCCGCCACGTACTCGCCGAGGGAGTGGCCGAGCAGCGCCTCGGGCTGGACGCCTCGGGCGAGCCACAGCTGCGCGAGCGCCCAGTCGCAGGTGAACAGCGCGGCCTGGGTCCAGAGGGGGCGTGACAGCTCTCGCGCCGCGGTGTCGTAGCGCTCGGCGGGGGCGAACATCACGTCGCGCACGTCCGCGCCGAGAGGACCTCGGAGCAGCGCCGCGCAGCGGTCGATGGCCTGTCGGAAGACGGGTTCGTCGAGCAGCTCCGCGCCCATGTTCACCCGCTGGGAGCCCGCGCCGGGGAACAGGAAGACCGCGCCACGCTTCTCCACCGGGTCGTGGCTCGTGCGTGGACGTTGTCCCGGGTCGCGCAGGCGCGCGGCCGCGTCCTTCGCGGTGCTCGCGGTGACGAAGCGCCGGTGCTCGAAGCGGTGACGTCCGACCTGGAGCGTGTGTGCGAGGTCCGCGAGCGCGTCCTGGGTGTGCTCCAGGTGCTCGGCCAGCTCGGTGGTCATCCGCTCCAGCGCGGCGTCGGAGCGAGCGGAGAGCAGCAGCAGCTCCGTCCCGCGGGACGCAGGTGACGCGGGACTGACAGGGGCCTCCTCGAGCACCACGTGCACGTTGGTGCCGCCCATTCCGAACGAGCTCACGCCCGCGCGGCGCGGCCCGCTGGAGTCCCACGGACGAGGCTCGGCCACGACGTAGAAGGGACTGTCGTCGAGGCCCAGGAGCGGATTGGGCCGACGGAAGTGGACCGTGGGAGGGAGCTGGCGGTGCTCCAGCGCCAGCACGGTCTTGATGAGTCCCGCCACGCCGGCCGCCGAGTCGAGGTGGCCCAGGTTGCTCTTCACCGAGCCCAGGCCGATGGAGCCCGGCGCCACGCCCTCGAACACCTGCTTGAGGGCGGTGACCTCCACCGGGTCGCCCAGTGGCGTGCCCGTGCCATGCGCTTCGACATAGGAGATGGAGCCCGGCTCGACGCCCGCGAGCGCCAGCGCATCACCGATGGCGGTGACCTGTCCGGAGACGGAGGGCGCGGTGAACCCCGCCTTGCCGCTGCCGTCATTGTTGGCGGCCGAGCCGAGGATGACCGCGCGAATGGGGTCGCCATCCGCGAGCGCGTCCTCCAGGCGCTTGAGCAGCACCACGCCCACGCCGTTGCCCGGCACGGTGCCAGCCGCCTGGGCATCGAAGGCGCGGCAGTGTCCGTCGGGCGAGGAGATGCCACCCTCCTGCGTGGGGTAGGCGCTCAACTGCGGCGAGCGCACGGCCGTGCCACCGGCGAGCGCGAGCGTGCACTCGCCCGCGAGCAGCGACTGACACGCGAGGTGCACGGCGGTCAGCGATGTGGAGCACGCCGTCTGCACCGTCATCGCGGGGCCGGTGAGGTTGAGCTTGTAGGCCACGCGCGTCGCCAGGAAGTCGCTGTGCGTGCCGAGGACGCTCTCCGTCCAGTCGCTGGAGCGGCGCTCCATGTTGGGCAGGACGTTCGTCAGCAGATAGCTGCTGAGGGACGCACCGCCGTAGACGCCCACGTGCAGGGGCCGGGCGCGAGCGGTGTAGCCCGCGGCCTCGAGCGCCTCCCAGCAACACTCCATGAAGAGCCGCTGCTGCGGGTCCAACTGCTCGGCCTCGCGCGGTGAGTAGCCGAAGAAGCGCGCATCGAAGAGGTCCGCGCCCTCGATGACACCCGCCGCCGCGACCCACCCCTCTTCCGAGGGATGGCCGGCCCTCGCCCGCTGCTCGGCGTCCAGCACCGTGACGCTGTCGACACCCGAGATGATGTTGGACCAGAAGCTCCGCGCGTCAGAGGCGCCCGGAAAGCGGAGCGACAACCCGATGATGGCGATGGCGGACGCATGCTCACTCATCCCTGAAATAGAGCATGCCCCGCTCCGCGAGTTGAGCCCGCACCACGATATTTCCAGTGGAGTCCCGAGGGGGATGTGCCCCCGCTTGCCATCCCGCGCGGGAGCGGCGCACCCGTTCCGACGAGGTCGCCCAGGTTCCAGACCCGCGTTGTGTCGCGGGTCGTGCCTGGCCCGCAGGCGCAGGGAGGTGCGGGGTGTTGGATGAACTGTCTTTCAGCCCGAGAGGGCTTGCGGGACTGGGTATGCCGCGATGGGTTTGCGTCCGAGGGCTCGGGTGGAATGAGGCGCGGTTGTTGTGTGATTGTTGTGTGGGCCAGCGGTTGAGTCTTCCATTGCTGGCTCCTTCTCTGTCCATGGAGGCCTCTCGTGTCGAACAAATCCGTGCTCGACGGCTTTCGTCGTCAGTGTGCCCTCAATCCCAGTGCCCCCGCGGTGGTGGGGCTCCGTGAGCGCCTCTCCTATGCGGAGCTGGACGCGAGGAGCAGCAAGGTCGCGGCCCATCTCCAGGCGCGAGGTGTCGCCAGGGGCTCCTTGGTGCCCGTGGTGACCGAGCACTCGGAGAGCCTCATCGTCGCTTTCCTGGCCGTCATGAAGGCGGGCGCGGCGTACGTGCCCATCGACAAGGCCTTCCCGGACCGCCGCAAGCAAGCCATTGCCAGCCAATGTGATGCGCCCCTCGTGCTCTCCACCACGTCCTCGACCATGACGTTGCCGGGCTGGGAGGTGCAGTCCCTCGATGAGCTGCTGCGCCAGGCGCCCGTGAAGGCCTTCCGTGAAGTGGACATCCAGGGGCATGACGCGGCCTATGCCATCTTCACGTCGGGGACCACGGGGCAGCCGAAGGGCGTGGTCATCGAGCACCACTCCCTGGCGAAGCTGGTGCGGTGGCACAACGCCCGGTTCGACATGGGGCCTGGCAGTCACACGCTGTTGATGGCCAGCGTGGCCTTCGATGTCTCGCAATGGGAGGTGGGCTCCGCCCTGGCGGCGGGGGCTTGCATCCACGTGCTCACGGACGACATCCGTCTGGACGTGGGGGCCTTGCTGGCGTTCTACGCCGAGCACGGCATCACCCACGCCTTCCTCCCGACGGTGATGGTGCCAGACTTCGTCGGAAGGTCCGCACACCAGAAGCTGGCCCTGCGCTACCTCTTCACCGGGGGCGAGAAGCTCCATCCGGTGGAGACCGAGGGACTCTCCTACACCCTGGTGGACTATTACGGACCGACGGAGACCACCATCTTCGTCACCCACCGGGTGGTGGAGAGCAGGCGCCTGAACCGGCCCGCCTCCATCGGGACGCCCGTCGCCGGCGCCGAGGTCTTCATCCTGGATGAGCGACTGGAGGTGGTGCCTTGGGGGGAGGCGGGGGAGTTGTGCATCGCGGGTGACTGCCTGGGGCGCGGCTATCTCGGAGATGCCGCGCTGACGGCCGAGCGCTTCGTCACGCCGCCTTCGCTCGGTGGCCGCGTCTATCGCACGGGGGACCTGGCGCGTGGGCTGCCGGATGGGAGCATCCAGTTCCTCGGGCGACAGGATGAGCAGATCAAGATTCGCGGCAATCGCGTGGAGATGGGCGAGGTGGAGTCCGTCCTCATGCGCGGCCCGGCGCTCAAGGCCGCCGCGGTACTGGTCGATGACTCCGCGGGTCCCTCCAACAAGCGACTGGTGGCGTTCGTCTCGCCGCGTGACACCCAGGTCCCCACCTCGACGCTCATCGCGAGCCTGAGGGCGGCGCTGCGCGTGGAGCTGCCCGACTTCATGCTGCCTGGCCAGTACCTCTGTCTGGCCTCGCTCCCCACCACCGCCAATGGCAAGACGGACAAGCAGGCCCTGCGGGAGATGCTGCGGACCTCCACGGTGCGGACGCAGGGCGAGGAGGCGTTCTCCGGCGAACTGGAGAAGAGCCTCGCCAGCGCCTGGACGGAGGTCCTCGGCCACTCCGGGTTCACGGCGGACGACAGCTTCTTCGAGGTGGGAGGGCACTCGTTGCTGGCCTCCACGCTCGCCGCCAGCGTCTCCCGTCGTCTCGGGCTGAAGGCCTACATTCGTGATGTCTACGAGCACAGGACCGTTCGGAAGCTCGCCTCGGCGCTGGAGCCGCGAGCCGCGCACGGGGGCGCGATGCATGACCCGGAGCCCCTGCGCGCGCTCCGGGAGGATGTCTGGCTCCTGCCCGGCACGGACTTCTCCTCGGGCTTCGACCCCGGGCGGCTCGCGCGGCCGCGGCACATCCTGCTCACGGGGGCCACGGGCTTCGTGGGCGTCCACCTGCTGTCGGAGTTGCTCTCGCGCAACGACGCCGACGTCCATTGTCTGGTGCGCGATGTCAGCGACGCGCTGGGACGCGCGCGGCTGCGACAGGTGGTCGACCACTATCAGGTGCCGCTGAGCGAGCGTGACTGGGAGCGGGTGCGGGTCCATGCCGGAGACATCGCCGCGCCCCGCTTCGGGATGTCCGAGGAGGACTACCGCCAGCTGTCCGCGTCGGTGGACGTCATCTACCACTCGGCTGGCGCGGTGAACTTCATCGAGCCCTACTCCCAGATGAAGCGCGACAACGTCGAGGGCGTGCGGCAGGTGATTGCCTTCGCCGGCCATCAGCGGGTCAAGGCGCTGATGCTGTTCTCGACGCTCTCCATCCACAGCTGGGGCAACCGGCTCACCGGCAAGAAGGTGATGCGGGAGACGGACGACATCGACCAGAACCTCCCCGCCGTCATCTCCGACATCGGCTACGCGAGCAGCAAGTGGGTGATGGAGAAGATCGCCGACCTCGCGCAGTCGCAGGGCCTGCCCTTGATGACGTTCCGTCTGGGCTACGCGACGTTGCACAGCCGCACGGGCGCCTTCGCCAGCTACCAGTGGTGGGGACGGCTGGTCAGCACCTGCCTCATCCTGGATGCCGTCCCGGACCTGCGGGGGCTGCACGAGGGGTTGACCACGGTGGACTACATGACGTCGGCGATCGCCGTGATTGCCCGCGACCCGAAGGGGCTGGGCAAGAAGTTCCACGTCGCGCCCGCCCCGGAGCACGACCTGACGCTCCTGGAGTTCTTCGAGCGGGTGGGAAAGTCCCTGGGACGTCCCCTGCCGGTGGTGCCGTTCAAGGAATGGGTCTCCCTGTGGGACACGGACCCCGAGGCGCCCATCTTCCCGTTGCTGAGCATCTTCAGGGACCCGTTGAGTGGGGGACAGGCGATGGTGGAGCTGTACCAGGACAACTACGTCTGGGATTGCACCCATGTGCGCCAGCACCTGGCCGGCTCGGGGATCCAGGAGCCCACCTTCACCCCCGAACTGCTCGGCTTCTACCTGGACAAGGTGCGCGGCAGCCCGGGGATGATGTCCTGGCGCCCCAAGCAGCGGTGGAAGGCGGCGGGCTGAGGCCGTTGCTCGAACCCGCACGTCGCTTGGCGCTATAAGTGTCGGCGGAGGTGCAGCCATGGCCGCGCCCGAGCCGAAGCGAGTGGTGGGGAGGGGGCGGGGGTTCCCTCCCCTGGTGCCCGTGTCGAGGGACACGGCGCCTCCGCTGTCCTTCGCCCAGCAGCGCCTGTGGTTCCTCTCTCAGGTGGACGCGGGAGGCTTCTCCTACAACGTGCCCTTCTTCGCGCGGCTCCAGGGGCGCCTGGATGTCCCGGCGCTGGAGCGCGCGTTGTCGGACCTGGTGCGACGGCACGAGTCCTTGCGCACCACGTTCGGCGAGGAGGCGGGGCGGCCGGTGCAGCACATCCTGCCAGAGGTCGCGGTGACGCTGCGGGTGGCGCAGGTCGCCGACGAGGCCGAGGCACGGCGCGAAGCGGAGGCGGAGGCGCGGCGCCCGTTCGACCTGGGCACGGGGCCGATGCTGCGCGCCCGGCTGCTGCGCGTGGCGGAAGACGACCACGTGTTGCTCCTGATGCTGCATCACATCTCCTGCGACGGATGGTCGCTGGGCGTGCTGGAGCGCGACCTGCGGGAGCTTTACGCGGCCCACACCGAAGGGCGCGCGCCCGTGTTGCCCGCGCTGCCCATCCAGTACGCGGACCACGCGGTGTGGCAGCGCGACTGGCTGAAGGGGGAGCTGCTGGATGAGCAGCTCGCGTGGTGGACGGAGCTGCTGACGGGAGCCGCTCCCTCGCTGGAGCTTCCCCTGGACCGGCCCCGACCTCCCGTGCAGACCTTCCTGGGCGCCACCGTGGCGGTGCCGCTGTCTCCATCGCTCTCCCAGGCGGTGAAGGCCCTGGGGCGCGCCGAGAGCGTGACGCCGTTCATGCTGCTGCTCGCGTGCTTCCAGGTGTTGATGTCGCGCTACAGCGGACAGCGTGACGTGGTGGTGGGGACGCCCATCTCGGGACGCAACCGGCGCGAGCTGGAGAACCTCATCGGGTTCTTCGTCAACACGCTCGCGCCCCGTGTGGACGTGGACCCGGAGGAGTCCTTCCGTTCGCTCCTGGGCCGGGTGCGGCAGGTGTGTCTGGGCGCCTATGCGCGACAGGACGTCCCGTTCGAGACGCTGGTGGAGGCGCTGCGCCCGCCGCGTGACTTGAGTCGCTCGCCGCTGTTCCAGGTGATGTTCGTCATCCAGGGGCCGCGCTCGCTGCCGTCGTTGCCGGGGTTGGTGGAGCAGGAGGTGTCCTTCGACTCTGGCATGTCGAAGTTCGACCTCATCTGCTTCCTGCGCGAGACGCCCGAGGGCTGGGTGGGCTTCTGGGAGTACAACACCGCGCTGTTCGACGCGGCGACGGCGCGGAGGATGGCGGGGCACTACGTGACGCTGCTGGAGGGACTGGTGGCTGACCCGAGCGTGCGCGTCGGTGATGCGCCGCTGCTCGCGGAATCGGAGCGGCGGCAGCTGCTGCGCGAGTGGAGTGGGCGCGAGACACCGGACGCTGTCGCGGGGCTGATGCACGCGTGGGTCGAGGCCCAGGTGGCGCGCTCGCCTGACGCCGTGGCGGTGACGGATGGCGTGGCCTCGCTGACCTACGCCGAGCTGGAGCAGCGCGCGAATCAGCTCGCGCATCACCTGCTCGCGTTGGGGGTGACGCCAGGGAGCACGGTGGGCCTGTGCCTGGAGCGTGGCGACCTGGAGATGCCGGTGGCGGTGCTGGCCACGCTGAAGGCGGGCGCGGCGTTCCTTCCCCTGGACCCGAGCTATCCGGCCCAGCGTCTGGCGCAGATGCTGGAGGACACGGGCGCGCCGGTGGTGCTGGTGCAGGGAGAGCTCGGACGCGCGCTTCCCGAGCATCCGGGGACGAGGCGGGTGCGCCTGGAGGACGAGGCCGCGCGAATCCGGACGAGGCCCGGACAGGCTCCAGCGCTGTCCCTGTCTCCCGAGACGCCCTGCTACTTCGTCTACACGTCGGGGAGCACGGGGCGTCCCAAGGGCATCCTCATGTCCCATCGCGCGGTGGGGAACATGCTGCGGTGGATGCTCGCGCGCACCGTGGACCCGGGTGCGACGACGCTGCAGTTCGCGTCGCTGAACTTCGATGTGTCGTTCCAGGAGCTGTTCGGCACGTGGTGTCTGGGCGGCACGGTGTTGCTGGTGGTGGAGGCGGAGCGCAAGGACCCGGTGGCGCTGCTCGGGCGCATGGTGGCGCATGGAGTGGGGCGCTTGTATCTGCCCTTCGTGGCGCTCCAGGCGCTGTGCGAGGTGGCGCAGCATGAAGCGAAGCTGCCGCCCCTGCGCGAGGTGGTGACGGCGGGTGAGCAGTTGCAGGTGACGCCCGCGCTGGTGTCCTTCTTCGAGCGACTGCCAGGCTGCGTGCTGGAGAACCAGTATGGCCCGTCGGAGGCGCACGTCGTCACGGCCTGGAGGGCGCGAGGCCCGCCATCGACCTGGCCAGCGTTGCCTCCCGTGGGGACGCCCATCTCCAACGTGAAGGTGTACGTGCTGGACGAGCGGGGCGCGCCGAGCCCCGTGGGCGTGGTGGGAGAGGTGTACGTCGGCGGCGCGAGCCTCGCGCACGGGTATTGGGGCAGGGCGGAGCTGACCGCGGAGCGCTTCATCCCGGATGCGCTGAGCGAGGTGCCGGGGGCGCGGCTGTATCGCACGGGCGACAAGGCGCGGTGGCTCGGCGACGGGAACCTGGAGTTCCTGGGGCGCGTGGACGGACAGGTGAAGGTGCGTGGCTTCCGCGTGGAGCTGGGCGAGGTGGAGGTGGCGCTGAAGGCGCTGCCGGGCGTGAGGGACGCGGTGGTGGTGGCGAGGCAGGAAGAGGGCGGCGAGAAGCGACTGGTGGGCTACGTGGTGCACGAGGCGCCGTGTGACGTGGAGGTGCTGCGCGGGCGCCTCGAAACACGGTTGCCGGAGTATCTGGTGCCGAGTGTGCTCGTGCGCCTGGACACACTGCCTCTGGCGCCCACGGGCAAGGTGGACCGCAAGGCGCTGCCCGCTCCGGGCTCGTTCCAACGCGTGGCTCGCGAAGGACACCAGGAACCTCGCGACGCACTGGAGCGCGCGCTGGTGGGCGTGTGGGAAGAGGTGCTGGGCGTCCGCCCTGTCGGCGTGACGGAGGACTTCTTCGCGCTGGGAGGTCACTCGCTGATGGCCATCCGGTTGCTCGCGCGCATCCGTGGCGTCGTGGGCAGGAGCCTGCCGGTGGCCGCGCTCTTCCAGCGCGCGACGGTGGAGCACGTGGCCTCGGTGCTGCGACGTGAGTCGTCGTCCTGGACTCCGCTGGTGCGACTGACCGAGGGACGTGGACGTCGGCCCTTCTTCTGTGTGCATCCCGTGGGCGGCACGGTGCTGAGCTACGCGGAGCTCGCGAAGCACTTGGGGCCGGAGCAGTCGTTCCACGGACTTGAATCCCGTGGGCTCGATGGGGAAGCGCCGCCCTGCGAGAGCGTCCCCGAGATGGCGAGCCTCTACCTCGCGGCGATGCGAGACGTGCAGCCGCACGGGCCCTATCGGCTCGGAGGCTGGTCGATGGGCGCCAGCATCGCGTGGGAGATGGCGCACCAGCTCGAGCAGCGAGGAGAGCGGGTGGAGGTGCTCGCGCTCATCGACGGCTTCGTGCGTCCGTACGATGGAGACGGCGCCGCGCCAGGGCACGACGAGGCTCAGCGCTTCGGCGAGCTGTTCCACCTCGACCTGCTGCGCGCGATGGGACACGGCGAAGCCGCGCAGAGCGCCGAGACACCCGAGGCGCTGCTGCGCATCCTGGAGACCCACGCTCGCGAGCAGGGGAGTGGCGTCACACCGTCACTCAGTGCCTTGCGCCGCGTCTTCGAGGTGAACCTGTTGGCCGCGTGGCGCTACGTGCCCAAGCCCTATTCAGGGCCTGTCGTCTCCATCGAAGCGACGGGCACTCGCCGTGTTCACGGCTGGGAGCAGGTGGCGACAGGCGCGCTCACCGTGCACGCGATTGCAGGAGACCACTACTCCATCCTGCGCGCCCCCGACGTGGGACAGGTGGCGTCAGTCCTTCGGGGCTACCTGGACGAGGTCGAAGACAGTCCGTAGCCGGAGCGCCTGGCGCCGCGACGCAGCCACCACACGAGCAACGGACCGAGAGTGATGACAAGGAAGAGGCTGAAGTAGAGGAACATCTCCCCGGAGCTGGGGTAGTCGCAGTGAGCAATCGTGAACTGCATGCTTCCCCCCTCGTTCACAGACGACCTCAGTAGCGCCGGGCGCTCGCCTCGGGGGCGGCGCCACGGATGCGCCAGACCGTCAGGCGCTGCGAGTTGGTGTGGCTCACCACCATGCCGTCCTGCTGCATCTGCTCCAGCAAACGGTGGGTCTTCAGTCGGTCCAGCCCCACGGCCTTCGCCAGCACGTCACCCGGCAGTCCGGTGATGTTGCTGCGCAGCTCGTTGACGATGGCCTTCTTGAACTCGCTCTTCTGCAGGCCGTCCAGGTCCTGCGTCCTCCACGCCTGGAGGATGCCCGCGGCGATGAGCACCAGCGTCAGCACCGCCACCAGCGGGTAGATGATGTGGCTGTTCTGCTCCAAAATCTCGAAGTACTTCGGAGACATGGAGGAGACGGGACGGGTGTAGTCCGGCACCGCCTGGGCGAGCAGGACCGACGACAAGGTGGACGCGAGGGAGATGGACACGGCCCCCCGACTCTAGGGGGAGCCATGCCACCTCGCAACCCGCACGCCGCGTCAGACGATGCCCATCGACTCGGACGCCCCTTCTGCGAACAGCGTGGTGTCCGCCTTCGCCAGGAGGGTCTGCAGCCCGTCGCGTGTCTGGGCGCTGATGGCCACCCCGCCCCGCGAGCGAAGCAGCGACTCCACCTCCTCCGCGGAGAGCAGGTCCGCCTTGTTCCACACCATCAACCGGGGCTTCTCCATCAACCCCAGCGACGACAGGATCTTCTCCACCGCCTCCACCTGGTCGTCGCGCGCCGGGTCGCCCGCGTCCACCACGTGCAACAGGAGGCTCGCGTCGTACAGCTCCTCCAGCGTCGCGCGGAAGGCCGCCACCAGGTCCTTGGGCAGGTCCCGGATGAAGCCCACCGTGTCGGTGATGATGACCTCGCGCTCCTGCGGGAAGCGCAGCCTGCGGCTCGTCGGGTCCAGCGTGGCGAACAGCTTGTTCTCCGCCAGCACCTGCGCGTTCGTGATCGCGTTGAGCAACGTGGACTTGCCCGCGTTGGTGTACCCGACGATGGAGATGACCGGCAGCTCGCGGCGGTTTCGCTGCGCCCGCCGCACGCTGCGCTCCCGGCCAATCGTGTCGATGCGCTTCTCCAGATGCGTGATTCGCTCGCGCACCCGGCGTCGGTCGATTTCCAGCTTCGTCTCACCGGGGCCGCGCCCGCCGATGCCGCCCGCGAGCCGGCTGAGCGAGTCATCGCTCTGCACCAACCGCGGCAGCCGGTACTTCAGCTGCGCCAGCTCCACCTGGAGCTTGCCCTCGGCGCTCTGCGCGCGCTGCGCGAAGATGTCGAGGATGAGCTGGGTGCGGTCCAGGACCTTGAGGCTGGTGGCCTCGCCGATGTGGCGCCCCTGCGAGGGGGTGAGGTCCTTGTCGAAGATGAGCAGGTCCACCATGGACTGCATCGAGCGCAGGTTCAGGTCCTCCAGCTTGCCCCGCCCGATGAGGTAGCGAGGGTCCGCCTCGCGCTTCACCTGGAGCACGCTGTCCACCACCTCCACGCCCGCGGTGCGCGCCAGCTCCCTGAGCTCCGCGAGGCTCGCCTCCGCCTGCGCCCGGTTGCCGTCCAGGCACACCGCCACGAGGATGGCCTTCTCCCGCCCACTCACCGCGCGCGCCGCCGCCTTGCGGTTGAACTCCTCCTCCAGCGCGTCCAGCGTGTCGATGAGGTCCGGCTGCTCCAGGTGCACGGAGGGCAGGGTGGTGACCTGCCAGAACTCACCCGTGCCGTTCTCCGGCACGAGGTGGGCGTAGTGCAGCACGCCCGGCAGCCCCTCCTGTCCCACGCCCACCGCGGCCACGCAGTCCAGGCGCAACAGCGCCAGGTCCGTCAGGTCGTCCTTGGTGAGCGGCTCGCTCTTGAGGTGCGTGTGCACCAGCCGCAGGCCACGCAGACGCACCTGGCCCGCACGCGCGCGGCCGATGTCCGGCAGCTCCAGCTTGTGGGCATTGCCCACCACCACGTGCTCGATTTCCCCCTTGCGGTTGATGAGCACGCCCACCTGTCGGTTCGTCTCGTGGGACAGCTCGGTGAGGTGGCGGGCGAGCTCGGGCGACACGATTTCGTGAGGCGACACGCGCCGGCGGAAGGTGTTCCGCAGCCGGTGTTGCTCGTTCGCCTTGAGGCCCAGGGTGTTGCCGTAGATTTCCTTCAAACGCTTGCTCTCCTGACGGAAGCCGGCTGACCCCGTCCTTCCCGGCACTTTATACGGCGCCCCAACGATGTGGCTGACACGCCCCTCCGGCCCGGGTTGCCGGAACCGTAGTGAACACACGGCCCTTGCGCCCTGTTTCCTTTTCCGTCCTACGCTCGCGGACGTGACTCACTCGGGACGTAACGCCCTGCGCGCCGCGAAGCGCGTGGTGGTGAAGATCGGCACCAACGCCCTCACGCACGCCACCGGCCGCTTCAACCGCGAGCACTTCGTGGCGCTGGGGGAGGACCTGCTGTGGGCGGCCCAGGGCCGCGAGCTGGTGGTGGTGTCCAGCGGCGCCATCGCCCTGGGCATGGAGCGGCTGGGCCTGGGCTCGCGCCCTCGCGACATCCCGGGCAAGCAGGCGTGCGCCGCGGTGGGACAGAGCCGGCTGATGCAGGCGTACGAGGACGTCTTCGGCGCCCAGGGACAGGCGGTGGCCCAGGTGCTGCTCACCCACGAGGACATGCGGGACCGGCGGCGCTACCTCAACGTGAAGCACACCCTGGAGCGCCTGTTGTCCGCGTCCGTGGTGCCCGTCATCAACGAGAACGACACTGTCTCCGTGGACGAGCTGAAGTTCGGTGACAACGACACGCTGGCGGGCCTGGTGGCCGGCGTGGTGGAGGCCGACGCGCTGGTGCTGCTCTCCGACGTGGAGGGCCTGTTCACCGCGGACCCCCGCCGCGACGCGGGCGCGCGCCTGCTGGACACCGTGGAGGAGGTCACCTCCGACGTCCTCGCGCTCGCGGGGGGCACCTCCAGCGGCGTGGGCACCGGCGGCATGGCGACCAAGGTCCGCGCCGCCGCGAGCGCCGCCGAGCAGGGCATCCGGGGCGTCATCACCTCGGGCGCCTTGCCCGGCCGGCTGCGCGCCGTGCTGGAGGGTGAGCCCGTGGGCACCCTCTTCGAGCCCACCGGCGCGCGCCGGGGCTCCCGCGCCGCGTGGATTGCCCATGCGCTGCGGCCCCTGGGCACACTCACCGTGGATGCCGGCGCGCGCGAGGCCATCGTCCACGGCAAGCGCAGCCTCCTGCCCAGCGGCGTGAAGCAGGTGACGGGCGACTTCGACCGGGGCGACCCGGTGGACCTGGCGGACGCGTCCGGCGAGGTGTTCGCGCGGGGGCTGGCGTCCTACGGCGCGGACGAGCTGCGGCGCATCGCCGGACGGCGCACGTCGGACATCGAGTCCGTGTTGGGGTACCGCTACCTGGATGAGGCCGTGCACCGCGACGACCTGGCGGTGCTGTAGCCGGCGTGGATCAGATGGAGCAGGAGGTGCCGCTCTTGCCGCCGTCGGTGCCCAGCTGCATGAGGGCTCGGAACTCGGGCGAGTCCACCTTCATCAGGAGCAGCGACACTTCCAGCTCGCCCGGCACGCGGCCGAGCTGCAGCTTGCGCTGCTGGCCGTGGAGCAGCGCCAGCTCCGAGTGGCCCTTGGCCTCCGGCAGCAGCAGGTCCAGCTGGAGGAGGAAGGACTCGCCCTCGGCGCGCGGCATCAGCACCAGTCGGTAGTCCGCCGTGGCGGCGCCCGGGCGACGGCGCTCGGCGCGCAGCGTGCGGCCCGTCTCTCCGAGCAGCTTGGGCTGGGCCACCAGCCGCCCGTCGCGCCAGACCTCCACGGCGAAATAGAGGGGCTCGGCTTCAGCGGAGGCAGGCATCATCCCGCAGAACAACCCCACCAGCAGTGCCAGCCCGGCGACCACGTCACGGAAGGTGCGGTTCATGGAGAGGTCCCTTCTGAAGCTGGCGCAGGAATATCCCAAGTCGCGCCCATAGTGCGAGCCCTCCTTGGCGGGTTCAACCTTCCCACCTGTGTCGCAACCATCACACAATCAATTACCTGCTTGCCTGTTCAGTCTTGGCTGGCTATCTGGCCTGGACGCGTGCGGGCCGGGCCGTTGTTTTCCTCCTGTCACGTGCCCCTTCCTTGACCCCCTGGGGTCCGCCCGGCATCGTCGCCGACCTTCCCGAATGGACCGCACCGAACGCATCCTCGACCTCGTGGCCCTCTTGCTCGACGCGCGCGAGCCCATCTCCTGGGCCGAGCTGCGCGAGCACTTCCCCGCTGATTACGGAGGCTCGGACGACGCCGCCGAGCGCAAGTTCGAGCGCGACAAGGCGGAGCTGGTGGAGCTGGGCTTCCCGCTCACCTACGTCCAGGGAGACGACGAGCGCCGCGACGGCTACATCGTCGACCGCGACGCCTACTACCTCCCGGAGGCGGACCTCACCAAGGAGGAGCTGGCCGTGCTCTACGCCGCCGGCTCCGCCGCGCTCACGTCCGGCGCCTTCCCCGGCCGCGATGACCTGGCGCACGCCCTGCGCAAGATTGGCTTCTTCGCCGGCCAGTCGCTGCCCACGCCCAGGGTCCGCATGGAGCTGGGCGCGGTGCAGGAGGGACAGGAGAAGGAGATCTCCGCCCGCCTGGAGCAGCTCTGGGACGCGTGCGCCGCGCGCAAGTGGGTGGAGATTTCCTACGCCAGCCCCAAGCACCCCCACGCCACCCAGCGCCGCGTGGACCCGTATGGCCTGGCGCTCCGGCGCGGCGTGTGGACGCTGGTGGGCCACTGCCAGTTGCGCGGCGGCCTGCGCACCTTCCATGTCCACCGCGTGCGCGAGCTGAAGGTGAACACCGCGCGCCCGCGCACCCCGGACTTCCAGGTGCCGGAGGACTTCTCGCTCGACAACCACGTGGCGTACTTCCCGTGGCAGCACCGCTTCCACGAGCCGCAGGAGGTGGTGCTGCGGCTGTCGGGCGCGCTGGCCTCGCGCGCCTCGGGCCTGTTCCCCGGCGCCGTGCTGGAGCAGGTGGCCGAAGGGGGCATCACCCGGGCCCACCTCAAGGTGAGCTTCCTGGATGGCCTGGTGCGCTTCTGCCTGTCGCTGGGGGCGGACTGCGTGGTGGAGGGACCCGAGAGCGCCTGTGCCCGCCTGCGGGAGATGGCCGCGCGCGTGGCCAACCGCCACGCGGACGCGCAGGAAGACAAGGTGAGCGCATGAGCAACGTCCACGAGCGGCTCCGCCGCCTGCTGTTCCTCGTCCCCTACGTGTCCAAGAACCCCGGCGTCACGGTGGAGGCGCTCGCGCGCGCCCTCAACGTCAGCCGGGAGGACCTGCTGGAGGAGCTGGACCTGCTCACGTGCGTGGGCCGGCCGCCCTTCAACCCGGACGACTACATCGACATCTACGTGGACAACGACCGCGTCTACGTGGACCTGGACCAGCGCCTGTTCGCGCCGCCCCGGCTGACGGCGGGGGAGGCCGCGGCCCTGGCCGCCGCGGCGGAGCTGCTCCGGCCGGCCTCCGGGGACGCGCTGCAGAGCGCCCTGCAGAAGCTGGAGCGCGTGCTGCCGCCCCAGGTGCGCGAGCGCTACCGGGAGATGTACCGGAAGATAGACGCCTCCGCCGAGGCGCCCCAGGCCCTGGGGCCGCTCACCCGTGCGATTCTCGAGCGGCGAGAAGTCACCTTCGGATATGCCAGCCCCGGACGCCCCGCCGAGCCCCGCAGGGTGCGCCCGTACGAACTGCTCAGTCACCGGGGGCAGTGGTATCTGCAGGGCTTCTGCCACACCCGGCAGGACGCCCGACTGTTCCGGCTGGACCGGATGGAGGACCTGGCCGTCACCGACACCCCCTTCCTCCCCCCGCCCGATGCCCGGGCGGATGTCCCCAATCCCGCCCGGAGCCGCTCCGAGGCGTCCGTCCGCGTGCGCTTCTCGCCCGTGGCGGCGCCCTACGTGAAGGAGCGCTTCGGCCAGGACGCCCGCCCGCTCGCTGACGGGGGCGTGGAGGTCCTGGTGGCCGGCGACAGCGAGCGCTGGCTCACGCAGTGGGTGCTGTCCTTCGGGGGCGAGGCGGAGGTGATGGAACCCGTCTCCGCGCGAGCCGCCGTTGCCCGAGCGGCGCGAGCCTCGATAGGATTGTAGAGCCCCATGCCTTTCCAGCTGACGATCTCCGAGGGAAAAGACGCCGGCAAGGAGTTCGTCTTCGACCAGGACTCCGTGCTCATCGGTCGTACGTCCGAATGCGACGTCGTGCTGTACGACCCAGGTGTCTCCCGCCGCCACTGCCGCCTGTTCCTCGACGGTGACGCCTACAGCGTCGAGGACCAGGGCAGCGCCAATGGCACCCTGCTCAATGGCACCTCCGTGCAGACGCAGGCCCTGGAGGACGGCGACAAGCTGACCCTGGGGCCGGTGACGTTCGTCTTCACGCTGATGACGGCCGACGCCGCCACCGGCGAGGAGGAGATACCCGCCGGCGCCGAGGACGGCGCGAACAGCACGCGCATCGTGTCCGTGGACGCGCTCAAGCGTCAGCGCAACAAGGGCGTGGCCCTGGCCCCCGAGGGCGCCGACGAGCAGTCCCTGGCGGAGATGCGCCAGGGCGCCACGCGCAACAACCTCCGGGCCCTGCGTCCGGCCGGCCAGAGTGGCGCGCGCGCCGCGCTGCCCGCGTCGGCGGAGGCCCCCGCGGCCATCGAGCGCGCCGCGTCCTCCGCCCCCGCGCGCGCCCGTCCCGGCACCGGGGCTTCAGCGCCCGTGCGCTCCAGGCCGACCTCCAACGCGGGCGCCGCCAGCGGCCTGTCCGCCGCCGAGCGCGCCCGCATCCGCCGCGAGTCGCCGGGCCTGGTCGCCAGCGCGAAGCTGTTCTGGGCGGACGCCACCAACATGGTGCGCGGCGGCATCATCGGCGGCGCCGTGGTGCTGGTGCTGGGCATCTTCGGCCTCCTGTACTGGCTGGTGCTCAGCGGCGTGGACACGGGCCCCGTGGGCGAGGAGCCCGCGATGCTCACCGGGCAGCCCATCCGCGACTCGTTCGGCCTGGGGCCGGACGTGACGTGGAACCGCCCGGACATGAAGATCTTCGAGTGGGAGTACACCGCCGCCACCCGCGCGGTGGTCATCCTCCACTACCAGGCGCAGGGCATCTCCAAGGACGAGGTGATGGTGAGCGTCAACGGCGTGGACGTGGGCAAGGTGCCCCCGGACACGCTGGCCAGCCAGGACCGCTCCCTGGAGCTGATGATTCCCGCCCAGCACCTGAAGAAGGGCGAGCCCAACCGCATCGTCTTCGACAACACGAAGAACCCGCCGGGTGAGGACCCCTGGCGCATCTGGAACGTGTGGGTGGAGCGCGCGCTCCTGCCGGACCTGCTCCCCGAGGAGCTGGTGCGCCAGGCCAGCGAGTCCTACAAGCGCGGCCGCAAGAACAGCGACACGCCGGACATCGGCGCGCGCAACCGCTACGAGGCCTGGAAGGGCTTCCGCGAGGCGTGGCTGATGCTGGAGGCCCACCCGGAGCCCAAGCCGGACCTCTACTACGAGGCCCGCGAGCGCATGCAGACCGCGCAGCAGGAGCTGGACCGCACCTGCGCCAAGCTCCTGCTCGAGGTGGAGAAGTACTACAACCAGGGCAACTACAAGGGCGCCGCCGCCACCCTGGACCACGTGAAGCAGTACTTCCCCGAGTACGACCAGCCGTGTGCCACGCGCGCCGAGAACAAGCGCGCCGAGTACGGGCTGTAGTCGTCGCGGGTTTTCGCCGGGATGCACCGTCCTGCACAGGACGGTGCATCACCCCGAGGGGCCGTCCGCGAGGCCCGTCGGGTTGCCGGCGCGAGGGGCCGTCCGCACCGTAAGGTCGCCATGCGCGACCTGGAGGTCATGAGCGAGAGGACGGGTGTCTCGGGTGAGGAGCCGCCCGAGGCCGGCTGTTCCCAGGGCCCCCTGCCGGAGCAGGCGCCCGTCTGGAGCCCTGGTGTCTCCAGCCTCCTGCTGGCGCGCTACTACCTGCCGCGCGGCCACTCGGTGGTCCGGGGCAACGCGTGCGAGCTGCTCCGCGACGGCGTGGAGGCCTATCCGGCGATGCTGGACGCCATCCGCCGGGCGCGGCGCTACATCCGCCTGGAGACGTACATGTTCATCACCGACGCCGTCGGTGAGCTGTTCGGCCAGGCGCTCGCGGAGGCGGCCGAGCGGGGCGTGCACGTGAAGGTGCTCTACGACGCGGTGGGCTCGTGGACCAGCCGCAAGTCGTACTTCGACACCCTGCGCCAGCGCGGCGTGGACATCCGCCCCTTCAAGCCCTTCAACCTGTCGCGCGGCTGGCGCCACCTGCTGCGCCGGGACCACCGGAAGATCCTCATCGTCGACGGGGAGGTGGCCTTCACCGGGGGCGTCAACATCTCCGCGCACTGGGCGCCGGCGGGGGAGGGCGGCGGCTGGCGCGATGACGTGCTGCGCATCGAGGGGCCCGCGGTGCACGCGCTGGAGCGCCGCTTCCTCGCCACGTGGAGGATGATGTTCCAGGACCGCTTCCACCGCTGGGCCACGGGCCTGGGGCGGCTGCGGCGCCGGCGCGGCGGGGGCGCGCGGGGCCAGGTGGGGCTGGCGGTGCTGTCCAGCCGCCGCAGCATCCACCGGGCGTACCTGCACGCCATCCAGCGCTCGCGCAAGAGCGTGCTCATCGCCGCGGCCTACTTCGTGCCGGACCGGCGGCTCGTCGCCGCGCTGCGCGACGCGGCCCGGCGGGGCGTGGAGGTGAGCCTCTTGCTCAACGCCCGCTCGGACCACCCCCTCCTCGAGTTCGTCACCCGCGCCTTCTACGAGAAGCTCCTGGGCGCGGGCGTGCGCATCTTCGAGTGGCAGCGCGGCGTGCTCCACGCCAAGACGGCCGTCGTGGACGGGGCCTGGGGTACCCTGGGCTCGTTCAACCTGGAGCGGCTGAGCCTGGCCTTCAACCACGAGGTCAACGCCGTCTTCGCCGACCCGCGCCTGGGCCGGCAGCTGGAGGAGTCCTTCCGGACGGACTGCGGCGACTGCCGCGAGGTGACGCTGGCGGAGTTCCGCCGCCGGCCCCTGTGGCGCAAGCTGCTGGAGCGCGCCCTGTACGCCCTGCGCAAGGTGCTCTGAGGGCCCGCCCCGGGGTTGTCCTGGGGCTGCCCCGCCGTGACGCAAGAGGTGTCGCGGACGACATTCCCCCAGCGGGACGCATGGTTCCGATGAGCGGGGCTGGACCCTTGCTGGGTCAACCGTCCATCGCCGGATGCGTGTGCAGGAACCCTTTGCAACGCGTCAAAGGCGAGCCTAGAAGTCCCCACATCCTGCGCACGGAAGGGCACCGCACATGACCGACAGTTTCGGCACGAAGTCCAAGCTCCAGGTGGGCTCGGCCACCTATGACTACTTCAGCCTGAGCAAGCTGGCCAAGGCCCACCCGTCGGTGGACCGCCTGCCCTTCTCGCTGAAGGTGCTGCTGGAGAACCTGCTGCGCAACGAGGACGGGCGCGTCGTCAAGCGCGAGCACGTGGAGAAGATGCTCGCGTGGGACCCCAAGGCCACCCCGGACGTGGAGATCTCCTTCCACCCGGCGCGCGTGCTGCTGCAGGACTTCACCGGCGTCCCCGCCGTCGTGGACCTGGCCGCCATGCGTGAGGCGCTCGCCTCCATGGGCGGCGACCCGTCGAAGATCAACCCGCGCAACCCCGCCGACCTGGTCATCGACCACTCGGTGCAGATCGACTCCTTCGCGACGACGGCGGCCTTCAAGGAGAACGCGGAGCTGGAGTTCGAGCGCAACCGCGAGCGCTACGCCTTCCTGCGCTGGGGCCAGAGCGCGTTCAAGGGCTTTGGCGTCGTCCCGCCGGACATCGGCATCTGCCACCAGGTGAACCTGGAGTTCCTGGCGCAGGTGACGTTCCGCCAGGGCAGCACCGTGTACCCGGACACGCTGGTGGGCACCGACAGCCACACCACGATGATCAACGGCCTGGGCGTGGTGGGCTGGGGTGTGGGCGGCATCGAGGCGGAGGCCGCGCTGCTCGGCCAGCCGATTACCATGCTCATCCCCCAGGTGGTGGGCTTCAAGCTCACCGGCCAGCTGCCCGCGGGCGCCACGGCGACGGACCTGGTCCTCACCGTCACGCAGATGCTCCGCAAGAAGGGCGTGGTCGGCAAGTTCGTGGAGTTCTACGGCAGCGGCCTCAAGGGCCTGTCCCTGCCGGACCGCGCGACCATCGCCAACATGGCGCCCGAGTACGGCGCCACCATCGGCTTCTTCCCGGTGGACGAGGAGAGCCTCAACTACCTGCGCTTCACCGGCCGCCCCGAGGCCGTCGTGGCCCTCACGGAGGCGTACGCGAAGGAGCAGGGCCTGTGGCTCAAGGCCGACGCGCAGGACCCCCTCTTCAGCGACACGCTGGAGCTGGACCTGTCCACCGTGGTGCCCAGCCTCGCCGGCCCCAAGCGCCCGCAGGACCGCGTGCCCCTCAAGGACATGAAGTCCGGCTACGAGAAGTCGCTCGTGGAGATGCTCTCCGCCGGCAAGAGCAAGGGCGAGGATGACGAGGGCGGCGGCAAGGCCAAGGCGGCCCCCGCGGCCGAGGTCCCCGCCGAGCGGCTGGCCCAGAGCGTCACCGTGAAGCAGGGCCGCCAGAGCTACCAGCTGGGCCACGGCGCGGTGGTGATTGCGTCGATCACGTCCTGCACCAACACGTCCAACCCGGCGGTGCTGGTGGGCGCGGGCATCCTGGCCAAGAAGGCCGTGGAGAAGGGCCTCAACCCCAAGCCCTGGGTGAAGACCAGCCTGGCGCCGGGCAGCCGCGTCGTCACCGAGTACCTGCGTGACTCCGGCCTGCTGCCGTACCTGGAGGCCGTGGGCTTCCACGTGGTGGGCTACGGCTGCACCACCTGCATCGGCAACTCGGGTCCGCTGACGGAGCCCGTCGCCAACGCCGTCGTCGAGGGCGACCTCGTGGTGGCCGCGGTGCTCTCCGGCAACCGCAACTTCGAGGGCCGCATCAACCCGCACGTGCGCATGAACTACCTGGCGAGCCCCCCGCTCGTGGTGGCGTACGCGCTGGCGGGCGAGGTGGGGCTGGACCTGGACACGCAGCCCTTGGGCACGGACCCGAACGGCCGCGAGGTGTTCCTCAAGGACATCTGGCCCACCAACGACGAAATCAAGGCGGTCATCCGCGCGTCGGTGAAGCCCGAGCAGTTCCGCAGCCAGTACGCCAACGCCATGGAGGGCGACGCGCTCTGGCAGCAGCTGCCCGTGGGCAAGGGCTCCACGTTCCAGTGGGATGAGAAGTCCACCTACGTGCGCAAGCCGCCCTTCTTCGAGAACCTGCCGAAGGAGCCCAAGGCCACGCAGGACATCAAGGGCGCGCGCGTGCTGGCGCTGCTGGGTGACTCCGTGACGACGGACCACATCTCGCCCGCGGGCAACATCGCCAAGACGAGCCCGGCGGCCAAGTACCTCATGGCCGAGGGCGTGGAGCCCAAGGACTTCAACTCCTACGGCGCGCGCCGCGGCAACCACGAGGTGATGGTGCGCGGCACCTTCGCCAACATCCGCCTGAAGAACCTGCTGGTGCCCGGCGTGGAGGGTGGCGTCACCGTCCACATCCCCACCCGCGAGCGGATGAGCATCTACGACGCGTCCATGAAGTACCAGGCGGACGGCACGCCGCTGGTGGTGCTGGCCGGCGCCGAGTACGGCACGGGCTCCAGCCGGGACTGGGCCGCCAAGGGCACGCAGCTGCTCGGCGTGAAGGCCGTCATCGCCAAGAGCTTCGAGCGCATCCACCGCTCCAACCTCGTCGGCATGGGCGTGCTGCCCCTGCAGTTCGAGGCGGGCCAGGACGCGCAGTCGCTCGGCCTCACCGGCCACGAGGCGTTCGAAATCACCGGAGTCGCGCAGGACCTGGCGCCGCAGAAGAAGCTCACCGTGAAGGCCACGGGCGAGGGCGGCGAGAAGAGCTTCACGGTGGTGTGCCGCATCGACACGCCCAACGAGCTCGACTACTACCGCCACGGCGGCATCCTGCAGTACGTGCTGCGCCAGCTGGCGAAGGCGTAGCGCGCCGCGAAGACGAAGACGAGACGGGCCCCGCTTTCCTCGGCGGGGTGCCGGCTCACACGACGGCCCGGAGTGCCCGCTGCGGCGCTCCGGGCCGTGGTGTCTTCAGAGCTGCTTCAGGCGCGCCCAGGCGGCGCGGTAGCGCGCCAGCCGGTCCATGTCCTTCGCCGTCACCTGGGTGAGCCGGCGCACGTCCATGTTGTCCTCCAGGTCCGCCAGCTTCACCCGGCGCGCCAGCGGGTCCGGGCGCAGCCGCTCGATGAAGGCCTCGTAGGACTCCTCCTGGCGGCGGGTGAGGCCCTCCAGCGCGCGCAGGACGGGCTCCGCGTAGCCCTGCTCGCGCAGGCGCTCAATCGTCCAGGGCGTGTCCTCCACCACGTCGTGGAGGATGGCGACGGTGCGCTCCTCCTCCGTCTCCAGCTTCAGCATCAGCCGCAGCGGGTGCAGGATGTAGGGCTGTCCGGCCTTGTCCCGCTGCCCGCGGTGCGCCTCCACCGCGAGGGCAATCGCGTCTTCGAGCGTGCGCATTCCAGGTGTCCTCCGTGACGGGAGGCCCAGGATGTCGCCGCGGGAGGCCGGGGCGTCGCGCGTGGGTGGGCCCCCTCGCGCGACGCGTCGTCAGTTGCAGTTGCCGGAGCCCGAGCCCGCGGTGCCCTGGGCGCAGTTGGTGCCGCCTCCGCCGTTGTAGCTGAGCAGGCCCTCGAGCGCGAGCTGGGTGGGCGTCTGGGCACCGTCCGCGCGGCGGGGGCGCAGCGTCTCGGAGATGCAGATGGCGCCCACCAGCGCCACCTGGTCGTTGTCCCGCCGCCAGTCGACCGTCAGTGGCGCGAACTCGTCCTCGTTGTCGCGGATGTAGATGTAGACGTCGGGCTTGCCGTCGCCGTCCACGTCCGCGAAGAGCTCCGGGTGGTTGGAGCGCAGGGTCGGGTCGGCGGGGTTGGCCGGGTTCGGGTTGAAGCTGGAGCGCACCGGGTCATAGACGGCAGGCTGGGACAGGTAGGTGTTCCAGCTGGGGTAGTTGCGCCCGAAGTAGCTGCGCGCGAGCTGCAGGCCGCTGTCCGCGCAGCTCTGGCGCTGGCTGGCGCGGCTGCTGGCCACGGCGCGGATGCGCTCGCCGCCCGCGTACATCATCAGGCTGGCCACCAGGCCCAGCAGCACGGTGACGAGCAGGACCACCACCAGCAGCGTGGCCCCGCGAGGGGAGGGAGGGGTGCGCATGGGAATCCTCGGGCTCACAGGTTGGCGGCCGCCAGGTTGGGCAGCTCCATGCGACGGGTGAAGAGGCTGCGGTAGTAGCCGTCCGCGGCCACCGTGGGCGCCCGGACGTTGTTCTCCACGGTGACGGGCTTGTCGTCCGCCAGCACCGCGGAGCTCTGGCTGTTGCGGCGCGGGTTGCGGCCGGTGGCCACCACGCTGATGCGCAGCGTGCGCAGCCCCGACTGATGGTCGGCGCCCTGGCCGTGCCTCCAGGTGTACTGCGCCGGGTCATCCCTGCCCGTGGTGTCGAACCCGAAGGCCACCTGGAAGTCCTCCACGTTCTCCTGCACGACGAAGGGCGTCGCCCCGGCCATGTCGGAGAAGGGGCGGCCCAGCGCGTCCGCCACCAGCCGGCCCTCGGTGCGCAGGAGCGACGGGCGCCTGGAGACCGGATGCGGGCCGATGAAGAAGTGCACCAGCCGCACCGGGTACACCAAATCCCCCTTCTGGAAGCCGCCCTTCTCCGGGGCGTTGGAGAAGCCCGGCGTGCCGGACTCGGCGTAGTTCACCCGGCCCGGCACGCCCGGCGTGGACGGGACGATGTTCAGCTCGGAGATGAGCGCCGCGGAGGTCATGTTGCTGACCAGGTGGAGCTGCGGGGCCTTGAGGCTCTGGGTGCAGTTGACCTCGAGCTCGCCGGTGCCGGGGCGCACCACGGACACGGCGGCGCCCGGGGTGACGCAGGGCTCGCCCAGGTAGTCGCGGTCCGGCACGACCAGCCACAGGTCGTCGCTGCCGTCGGCCGTGGTGACGTTGCCGGAGGTGCCCGCGCCGGTGGTGCCGTCGCGTCCGAAGAAGGCGCTGGTGCGCACCGGGACGCCGTTGCGGCGCACCCAGATGCCGTTGGGCGCGCCCGCGCCCGCCTGACGCACCAGGCTCATGATGGCCTCGCCCGCCAGGCGCGCCGAGTCGTGGCTGTCCGTCGTGTGCTCCGTGTTGTGGACCACGCGGCTGCCGGCCACCATCAGCGCCGCGGCGGCCGCGATGATGATGCTGGTGAGCGCCAGCGCCACCATCGTCTCCAGCAGCGTCATGCCTCGCGTCTTCATTGGACGAACACCTCGCTGTGCGCCTGCGCGCGGGCGGCCGTGTCGCCCTTGCGCACGATGCGGGCCCAGACCGTCACCGGCTGGGCGCCCGGGGGGAGGACTCCGGGGACGGCGGGCTCCCTGGGCAGCCCCTTCGTCACCAGCATCTCCCGGCAGTACGTGCCGTCCGGCAGCGCGGGGGCGTTGCACGGCGTGCCGGCGGGGATGCCCGCCAGGGGCTCCACCGTGCCGTCGGCGGACAGCTTGAAGTAGGCGCCGGAGGAGGGGTCCCCCGGCACGTGCGTGCTCACGTCCGCCTTCCACGGCGCCGCGCCCGGGGCCAGCTCCGTGGGGAAGGTGGCGGGGCGCTCCACCGCGTCGACGATGAGCCTCGACTTCGAGGCCAGCCGCAGCCGCTGCATGCTGGCGTCGAGCATCATCCGCTTGGCCTGCAAGAGCTGCCCGTCATGGACGTCGCGGGAGGCGAACACCATGCCTCCCACCGCGCCCGCGGCGGCCAGGGCCAGCACGCCCATGGACACGAGCACCTCGACGAGACTTGCGCCGCGGCGCGCGGCGAGACGTTGCGAGCTCATTCGAAGAACCTCTGGCTCCAGTTGAGCAGCCGGAAGACGAAGCCGTTCTGGCCGTTGACGCGCATCTGCTCCTTCGCCTCGGGGGTGTTCGCCCCCGCCGGGTCGTTCATCGTGTGGCGGGCAATCTTGCTCACGCCCAGGCCGATGACGTGGCTCTGGGACGACGCGCCGCTGCCCTGCTGGAACACCGCCACGCCGCCGAAGTTGGCCACCGTCATGGAGGACAGGCTGCTGACGGCCCCCGTCCCCGACGTCGCCGTGTTGCCCAGGTCCAGCGCCCACGTCTTGCCGCTGATGTTGCCCTCGACGGACATCAGGTCGGAGCCGATCTTCCCGTTCGCGGTGGAGAAGTACGCGGTGCGCCCCGCGACGGTGATGGTGCCGTACACGTGCTGCGGAGCGCCGAACGTCAGCGGGAAGGGCGTGGGCTCCTGGAGGATGCCCTGCTGGGTGGCCAGCCCCTTGGCTTCCGAGGCGCTGATGTTGGTGCCGTCCAGCTTGAGGCCCGCGGTGCCCAGCGGCAGCCGGCGCGAGGTGCCCAGCAGCGCCAGGTGCAGCTGGCCCGCGTCGTCGGCCGGCACCCAGTCCACGCCGCCCGTGCCCACCAGGGCCACCAGCTCGCCCTCGTAGTTCTTCAGGGCGCTGCCCGCGGTGATGTTCTGGGGCAGGCGCGCCAGCGCCACGTTGGTGGAGAGCGGCCGACGGTCACCGGTGACGGACTGCGCGTCCAGTCCGGTGAACTTGCACGGCGTGGCGCACGGCGGGTTGGCGCGCGCCACGTTGACGTTCTGCCCGGTGGCGCCGTCCAGCTCCCACAGCTTGCCCTCCATGTCGCCCGTGTACACGCGCGCCGCGCCGCCGGTGTCCGTCAGGACGGTGGGCGCGTGGGGCGGCGTGTTGTCCACCCAGGCCTGGGTGTAGCCGCGCTCCCACTGCCACAGCTTCTGGCCGGTGGCGATGTCGATGGCGAACACCTGCATGCCGAAGGTGGGCGAGCCCTGCGCGCCGGAGCTGCTGGCGCCGACGAAGACGGTGTACGTGGGCTCCAGGCCCTGGCGCACCACGCCCACCGACAGGCCCCGGGTGCCGCCCATCTCCGTGTAGTTGTAGAGGCCCGTCGGGTGGCGGCCCGGGTCGTCCAGGGGCGCCATGACGAAGTGGGCCGTCTCCTCGCGCCACTTCGCCGCCCACTGGGTGCCGCCCGTGTCGCGGTCCGCCAGCTCCACCGGCGCGTGCGGAGGGAAGCTGCCCGCCTGGAAGTGGCTGCCCACCAGGTGCCACAGCAGCACGGGCCTGAGCGGGTTGGTGATGTCGAGCGCGAACAGGTCCCGCCCCTTCTGGCCCGCGTTGGCCACCAGCACCGTGTGCCACTCGCGCTTGCCGCTGCCCACGAAGTCCGCGAAGACGTCCAGCACCACCGGCGCGCTGTTGACGGCCGCCGCGTTGCTGCGCAGCCACGGCAGCTGGGTGGCGGGCAGGAAGCTCCACAGCTCCGTGCCCGGCGGGGGCGTGGAGCCGCCCTGGAAGCTGGCGCTCCAGTTCTTGGGGAAGGCCGTGTCCGCGGGGCTGACGTTGGGGAAGGACAGGTTCTCCGCGGGGCCCGCGTAGCGCGCGCCGCCGGACACGTAGAAGGCGTGGAGCTGACCGTCCAGGCCCGCGGCGTAGGCCACGGTGGGCCGGGGCGCGACCTTGTCCGGGATGTACCCGCTGGGCTTCACCACCGCGGGCGAGGAGTGCACGAAGCCGCCCAGGCGCGCGCGGTTCTCCGCGTCCTCGTTGTTGCACTGGCTGTCGGAGGGCTCGAGCACGGGGCTGCCCGAGCCGTCGTTGCCGGTGGAGGTGGCGTAGCAGAAGCCGCGCACGCGCTGGAGCATCTGCGCCACCGCGTTGAAGTCGTTGGCCAGCTTCGCCTTGTTGACGGCGGCGGTGCTCTGGCCGAAGTCGGTGCCCGCGAGCTGCTCGGTGAACTGCACCGCCTGCTGCAAGTCACACACGCCGTCGCCGGTGGGCGTGGTGACGAAGTCGAAGCGCGAGGTGCCGTCGGGGTTCTTGACCTCGCCCAGCTTGAGCACGTCCACGCAGTGGGGGTTGGGGCCCGAGCCGTAGTTGGCGTTGATGGCGGTGCCGGCCACGTTCTGCGGCTTCCAGCCCACCTGGAGCACGCCGCGCGGCGCGCGCAGGCCGGTGCCCAGGGACGGGTTCTCCTTCACCTGGCCACCGAAGTAGGTGAACAGGTTGCGCTCGCGCGGGTGGGGCATGACGGTGTCCGCGTCCCACAGGGTGGCCTCGTCCAGCGCGCTCTCGCCGGTGGCGAGCGCGTTGCCGCCGATGAGCGAGTGGGCGCGCAGGTGGCCCGGGTAGTAGGGGAACACCCAGTGGGAGCCCTGCGTCGGCAGGAACGTGTCCGCGCCGGGCGGGTAGCCCCTCACCGCGTCGTACGTGGCCGCCATCACCAGCGCGCGCGAGCCGTCGCCGTCACTGCCGTTGGGGTCCTCGAAGGCCACGGGCGCGGAGAGGGCGCGCTCGTTGCTCAAGGGCTCCGAGCCCAGGTTGAGCAGCGTGTTGAGCACGATGCGCGTGCCGGGGACGCTCGCCTTGAAGTCGTGCCCGGCGAGGTAGACGATGGTCGCCTTCTTCGGGTCGTTGTCCTTCTGGTTGAAGGAGAAGAAGTCGTGACCGCGCCGGGCGTCCTGGCCGACGTGGGTGGCGTTGTCGTAGACGTGCTCGTCCTTGTGGCCGTACCAGCTCACCGCGAGCCGCCGCACGCCGTCCTTGTACGTCGCGCGGTAGTTCTCCGTGTGGCCCACCACGTTGTTGAAGCGGAAGTCGCCCATCTGGGAGAACGGGTCCCCGGCGTTGGGGTAGATGACGCACTGGCCGCGGTTGCGCTCCGCCTGCGCCATGTAGTCCGGGTCCGTGCAGTTGCGGCCGTCCCAGCTCCTGCCGCCGCTGAGCTGGTTGATTTGAAAGCCGGACTCGGCCTGGAAGCGCGAGGAGAGCACGGGCGTGCGGTCCGGCTTGAGCGTCGCCTCGTAGGACCAGATGCTCGCGCACTCGGCGAACAGGCCGTTGCCGCGCTGGTTGGTGAAGTACTCCACGTTGTTGAGGGCGTTCTCGCGCTGGGTGGTGGCGCCGTCGCCGTTGGGCACGTACTCGCGGCGGGTGATGTTCCCGATTTCCCAGTGGGGCGCCCAGAACACCTTGTAGCGGGGCTTCTTGGTGACGGGGTCCACCGCGTTGAGCAGGCCGTTCTTGAAGGTGGCGGTGGAGACCAGGTCCGCGTTGGCGTGGAGCGCGTCGTAGATGAGGCCGGGCTTCTTGCCGTTGAGCGTGCAGCCGGACGTCGTGCCCTCGGGGCAGCCGCCCGCGCCCGGGAAGTCCAGGCCGGCGTTGCGCAGGTAGTCGTCCAGCATGCCGCCCTTCACCAGCGGGTCGCCGGCGCTGTTGAAGCCGTCCGACAAATCCAGCAGGGCGATCTTGGGCGGGACGCGGTTGATGCGGCGGGCCACCGGCGCGGTGAACTCGATGGTGGCCTGGTGCATGCGCACGTGGTGGCAGCCGCTGTTGTTGGTGAAGGTGGCGCAGCCCCGGGCGCAGGTGGTGCGGAACTTCTCCGGGGACAAATCACCGGAGCCCGAGCGGATGAAGTCGATGGCGTTCTTCGCGTCCTCGGCGGCGATGATGAAGGCGCCGCCCGAGTAGCGCGCGGTGGTGAAGCGCGGGTTGGCGACGGTGTGGTTCAGCGTCACCGCCGTGAAGTAGGGCCGGGCCTGGGTCGCGGTGGTGGTGAAGTTCTCGATGGCGGCGTTGGGATAGACGCCGCTCGCGGGGAAGGGGACCCCGTAGTTCACCGGCACCACGGGCTGCTCGTTCTCCTTGGTGTTGGTGATGGTGAAGTCGCAGCCGTCGTTCCACCGGTCGTCATTGGCGGGCGCCGGCGCGGTGTGACGGTTGGTGGGCACGCACCGGTTGGGGGACGTCTTCTGGTCGTTGATGGCCAGATACACCGTCACCGGGTTGTTGGCGTTGAAGCCGCCCGGCTGGTTCGCCTGGAGGATTCGCCACACCAGGCCGTACGCGGACAGCGAGCCGCAGCCCTGCTGGAAGGTCGCGTTCTCGGGGATGATGAGCGAGCCGCGACTGAAGGTGACGAGGTCCGCCGCGGACGCGGGGAGCGCCAGCAGGACGCACATCGCGAGCAGCGCGCGACGCAGCAGCGAGGAGGGGGGCCGAGGGCTCATGGGGTGCTCCCACCGGGGGGGTGAGCCGACCCGGGACAGGGTCAGCCTGGCCACCCGACTGCACACCCTGTGCCCGTCTCCGACGCCCGCTTGCTCCCAGTGGAGTGCTGGAAACTTCTCCTCAGCCCTGAATGCTCGGGGGACGAACGGCTATGAAAACTTTGCGACTCCGCAAGGGCTTGCGTAGCCAGGCGCCCGGGAATCCCGAGCTACCAGTCGCCCTTGCCGCGCAGGGACTTCTTCTCCGACGTGCGCTTCTTTCCTTCGAGTCTGCGTCGCTTCGCACCGGCGGAGGGGCGCGTGGGCCGGCGCACCTTGGGGACGATGGTGAGCGCCTTCAGGCCCTCGCGCAGTCGCTCCAGGGCCACGCCCTTGTTCTGCGTCTGGCTGCGCCGCTCGGTGGCGGAGACGGACAGCTCGGTGGCCGCGTGCGTGAGGCGCACGCCGCTGGCGGTGGTGTTGCGGTGCTGCCCGCCGGGACCGGAGGCGATGAAGTAATCCACCTCGCACGTCTTCAGCAGGGCCTCGTCGTCGAGCGCGAGGGCCTCTCGCGCGGCTTGTCGGCGGGTGGGTGAGGTCGTGGTGGTCATGGCGTCTCTCGAAAGGTAGCCCTCGACGCCGGTGTCTTGCACCGACTGACTCGGCGCCCTCGCGCTCCCGCTCCGGCCCAGGCCGCCCCCGCCCTCCAGGTGGCCGGGCAGGCTCTCGGGGTGAGAGGGTGGTTGTGTCAATTTGAGAGGGTTTGCGCTGGCTCAAGCTTGAGTTCGAAGTGATTCCAGTGGGTTACGGGTTGGCCTGACGGTTGCTCTAGGGGTGGTCAGACGCGGTAACCCAAGGAGACACGGACATGGCCCTCAAGACCTGGCAGTTGGACGCGGCGCACACGACGGTCGGCTTCATGGTTCGCCACATGGTGGTGGCGAAGGTGCACGGCCGGTTCACGAAGTTCGAGGGGAAGGTGGTGGTGAACGGGGATGACCTGTCGCAGGGCTCGGCGGAGGTGAAGATTGAAGCGGCGAGCATCGACACGGGCGTGGAGCAGCGTGACAACCACCTGCGCTCGCCGGACTTCTTCGACGCGGCGGCGTTCCCCAAGCTCATCTTCCGCAGCAAGCGCGTGCAGGACGCGGGCAAGGGGCACTACCGCGTGGTGGGCGACCTGACGATTCGCGACGTCACGCGCGAGGTGACGCTGGACACGGAGTTCCTGGGCAAGGTGAAGGACCCGTGGGGCAACGAGCGACTGGCCTTCCAGGCGAGCACCAGCATCGAGCGCAAGGAGTTCGGGCTCTCGTGGAACCAGGCGCTGGAGGCAGGCGGGCTCCTGGTGGGTGAGCGTGTCGATATCACCCTGGACGTGCAGGCGGTGGCGGTGGCGGCGGAGCAGGCGGCGTGAAGTGGCATGCGGCGGGGCGCCCGCTGTCCCGCAGGTCCGTGACGGGCGGGCTGTTGGTCGGAGCCTCGGGCCTGGTGGGTGGCGGGCTCCTGTCGCGCCCCGCAACGCGGGGCGAGGTTGATGCATCTGAGTTGCAACTCGAAGGGAAAGGGAGGCAGGCGATGATCTACGTCCGGAATGCAGAGGAGAGGGGCCATGCCAACCACGGCTGGCTGGACACGCATCACACGTTCTCGTTCGCGGACTACTACGACGCGGACTTCATGGGGTTCCGCACGTTGAGGGTCATCAACGAGGACACCGTGGCGCCGCAGCGCGGGTTCGGCATGCACCCGCACCGGGACATGGAGATCATCACCTACGTGCTGGGCGGGAAGGTGGAGCACCGCGACAGCATGGGCACCCAGGCGGTCATCCAGCCGGGTGAGGTGCAGCGGATGAGCGCGGGGACGGGCGTGGTGCACAGCGAGATGAACAACTTCTCGGAGCCGCTGCACATGCTGCAGATCTGGATCCTCCCGAAGGAGAAGGGCCTGAAGCCGGGCTACGAGCAGAAGGCGTTCGACGCGAAGGAGCGTCAGGGGCGCTTCCGGGTGGTGGCGTCGCCGGACGGGCGGGAGGGCTCGCTGACGGTGCACCAGGACCTGCTGCTGCACGGCACGCTGCTGGGCAAGGGCGAGTCCGCCGAGTACGCGCTTTCGCCGGGGCGTCACGCCTGGGTGCAGGTGGCGCGGGGCTCGGGCACGCTGAACGGCGTGAAGGTGAAGGCGGGGGACGGCGTGGCGGTGTCGTCCGAGGACAAGCTGGTGCTCACCGCCGACACGCCGGTGGAGGCGCTGCTGTTCGACATGGCCTGAGCGCGTGAGCGCCGGGCGTTCGCGAGTCGCACCCGGGCCGGGTGGCGAGGACCTGGATGAAGGTCCCTGCTCCCCGGCCCTCGTGCGTCCTGGGACTTCAGCGCATGTCGAGCGTGAGGCTGGTCCTGGCCGTGCGCCCGTCCTCGGCGGTGGCGACCACGGTGACGGCCACGGGGATGCGGGCGACGCTCGTCGTGGTGGCGATGAGGATGTTGGCGGATGCCTGGTCACCGGGGACGACGACGGGCTGGGCGGTGATGCGCCGCGAGTCGGACTCCAGGCTGAGCGTCAGCGGGCCGGTGAAGCCCTCGGCGCGCGTGAGCTGCACGGGCGTGAGCTCCGACTGTCCGACGAACAGGGTGAGCTGCCGCTGCGCGAGGGCGATGGAGAAGTCGGGCTGGCTGGTGGTGGCCGGGAGGACCACGACGTAGAGCTCGGCGCCGGAGACCAGGTCCTTGCCGGAGTCGTTCGCCAGGAGCAGCGTGCGCTGGGCGCCGGTGACGGCGATGTCCTGCGCGACGCTGACGGTGACCATCTGGGTGGTGATGCCCTCGCCCTCGGGGACGATGATTTCGGGCGTCATGGTGATGCCCTCGGGCGCGGACTCCATGTTCACGCGGAGCTCACCGGGCTGGTCGCCCACGCGGTTGAGCGTCACCTCGAACTGGGTGGACTGGCCGGGCTCGAGGCTCACGGCCCAGGGCATGGTGAACTGGAGCCGGTAGTAGGGCGAGTTGCTGTTGCACGAGGCGACGAGCAGACAGCCGAGGAGGAAGAGGCTTCGGCGGAGGACGGGCATCATGGGCGTGGTTCTCCCGGGAACGGCTCAGCATGAAACCGCCGCCCCCGTGGAGCAAGCCGCCTGGATGGACAGCGTGCGCGGAGCGACATCGGCGGCGTGAAGGAAGCAGGACATCCCAACGTCCGGGATTCAGGGGCATTCCTCGGCGAAATGTGGGGGGCGTAGACCTTTGGACGGGCTGGTCCGTTCATGGAGGGGAACGCGCGCGCAGCCACCCCTTTTTCCACGCAGACCCTTCCTCCGGAGTTCGCCATGGACCTTTCGTCCCTGTCGCGGGCCGTGCTGTCGGCCGCGCTCGCCCTCACCCTGTCCTCCACCCCCGCGCTGGCCGAGTCGCTGCCGAGGGCCGCGGTCACCACGCCTGCCCTGCCGCAGGGCGACGTGGCGCCCAAGGTCCAGGACGTCGTGGCGCCCAAGGTCCCCGACAAGGTCGAGGTGAAGGCGGCCCGGCCCGAAATCGAGGTGGTGTTCGTGCTGGATACGACGGGCTCGATGAGCGGCCTGTTGGAGGGGGCCAAGCAGAAGATCTACTCCATCGCCTCGCGCATCGCGCAGGGTCGGCCCACGCCGCACCTGAAGGTCGGCCTGGTGGCGTACCGGGACGTCGGCGATGACTACGTGACGAAGCGCTTCGACCTGAGCGACGACCTGGACACGGTGTTCGCGAACCTGCGTCGCTTCCAGGCGGGCGGTGGAGGAGACACGCCCGAGCACGTGGGGCGCGGGTTGGGTGAGGCGGTGTCGAAGCTGTCGTGGAGCCAGGACCGCACGGTGATGAAGGCCATCTTCCTGGTGGGGGACGCGCCTCCCGCGGCGCGCAACGACGACTGGGACTTCAATCACTGGGCGCAGCGGGCGCGCGACAAGCACATCGTGGTGAACACGGTGCGGTGCGGCCTGGATGCCGAGACGCAGAAGTCGTGGAAGTTCGTGGCGAAGCTGACGGACGGCACCTACGACTCCATCGACCAGTCCGGCGGCATGGTGGCGGTGACCACGCCCTATGACGCGGAGCTGGCGAAGGTGAATTCGGAGCTGGCCTCCAAGACGCTCTACACCGGCAAGGCGGCGGTCCAGGCGAAGAACAAGGAGCGGGCCAAGGCGATGGCGGAGCTGGCGCCGGAGGCCGCGTCGGAGCGCATCAGCTACATGCGCAAGACGGCGGACAAGGGCTCGTCCGGCGCCGCCGCTCCGAGCAGCGCGCCCGTCGCGGTGGAGGGCGCGGTGGACCTGGTGGTCGCGCCGGGGGCGCTCGCTCGGGTGAGCGCCGACGAGCTGCCCGATGAACTCAAGGGCCTGGATGACAAGGCGCGCGCGGCGAAGGTGAAGCAGCTGGGCGAGGAGAAGAAGGTGCTGGAGGCGAAGGCCTCCAAGCTGGCCGCGGAGCGCGAGGCGTGGCTCGCGAAGAACCGCTCCGAGAAGGAGGACGCCTTCGACGCCAACGTGATGAAGGGCGTCAAGGCGCAGGCCGCGCGGCACGGCGTGACGTACTGAGGTCGCTGGGCGGCCGCTCCGAGAAGGAGGACGCCTTCGACGCCAACGTGATGAAGGGCGTCAAGGCGCAGGCCGCGCGGCACGGCGTGACGTACTGAGTCTCTGGGCGGCCGGAGCGGGGGGCTCCGGCGCCAGAGGCGCATGCGTGTCGGCGCGGCGTGGCGACGCTACTTGATGTGGTGCCGCACGAGACGGGCTGCCCCTCGCAAGGCCGCTGCTTGCGACGCCGCCCGGTGCGATGCGTCCGGAAAAGGACCCGCTCCTTGCGTGGAGTCTGCTCGCGTCGCGGCGCTCGTCGGCGCGACGAGCTACTCGCGCGTCACCGCCTGGAGGATGGCCTCGCGCCGCCGGTCCAAGAGGCGCAGCGCCAGCGGGAGCGAGGCCCGGTAGATGGCCAGGTAGAGGCCCGCGCACAGCGCGATCATCATCGCGGACTGCCAGGTGGGCCCGTCCTTGCCGGCGAGCTTCAGCGTCCAGCCGAAGGGCATGCACCCGATGCTGGCCGCGACGATGCCGAGCATCGACGCCGTCAGGGGCACCTTGTCGCGCCGCTTGAGGTTCGCGTGGAACTTCACCGGGAAGTACAGCGACAGGAAGTTGCCCGCGGCCAGCAGGATGGGGAGCACGCCCACCACCGCGGCGAGCGCGCACGCGATGTCCACCCACGTGCCGAAGCCGAAGTACACCCGGTAGAACAGCGCCACCAGCACCGCCATCCCGAGCGCGGCCGCCGCCTGCACCCGGTTCTTCGCGTGCAGCACCTCCGCCAGGTTCAGCGGCGCCGCGAGGAACGCCGCGAAGCCCTGCCCGTCATAGGCGAATGTGTTCTGCGAGAACGTGGACGCAATCACCACCGCGCCATAGATGCACAAGCCGCCCATCAACCACGTGTCCGCGGAAGCCCCCAGCAGGAACACGAACAGGTCCCGCCCGGACAGCAGCTTCAGCAGGATGGCCAGGATGAAGGGCACCGACGCGAGCAGCCTCGCGCGCGGGTTTCTCCACAGGTCCAGCGCCTCGCGCGTCACCAGCGTGGAGAAGCGCGTGCGCGTGCGCGCGAACGGGTTCCCATCCTGCGAGTCCTTCGACTGCGGCCCCGCGCGCCCCGCCTGCCGGTGGAAGCGCATGAGCAGCGCGTACGCCACGCCCATGCCCAGCGCGGCGAAGAACAACAGGCCCACCGCCTCCGCCATCGCCACGCGCGGGCGGAACCACGCGAGCTGCCCCAGCCCGTCCCCGAAGAAGCCCGGCGGCACGCGGCCCAGCGCCACCGCCGCGTTGATGATGAGGCTCATGTCCAGCGCGTCCACGCCCTCGGTGCCCACCGCCGTCAGCCACGACGTGTCGATGGGCGGGATGAACGACGCGGCCACCAGGAAGGCCAGCAGGCCGCCACCCATGATCTCCGCGCTGCGCTTCTCGCGCAGCACGTTGATGACGGCGTACAGCGCCACCCGGCTCCACGCGGCGCACAGGAGCGCGAACAAGACGTACAGCACCACCGCGAGCCACGGCGCCCACAGCCGGTTGACCGACGCGAAGCCCAGCGCCGCGCCGGTGAGCGGCGCGTAGAACACCAGCGCGCGCGGCTCGAAGAGGCTGGCCACCGTGGAGGCGATGAGCAGCCGGAACGGCGAGATGGGGAAGGCCGCGTACCGGCTCAGCTCCGAGTGGTCATCCACGCCCGCGGACAACAGCGGCCACGTCACCCAGACGGAGAAGGTGACGAAGCACAGCAGGTTGAGGATGAAGTACGGCCACACGTCGCTCCGGGCCACCGGGCCCAGCCGCATCAGCCCGAAGAAGAACAGGCCGAAGAACACACCCGGCGCGCTGGACGCGAGGAACGCGCCCACCGCCAGGAGCCGGCTCTTGCCCGGCCCCTGGTTCAGCCCGATGTCGAAGCGCAGCCCCCACAACAACAAGAGGTGCCGGAAGAAGCCCGGGACGGCGGGGCGGCTCATGCCGGCTCCCGCAGCGCGACGACGGGCGCGGGCGCCTCACCGTAGAAGGACAGGCGCGCGTTGCGCGAGGCCGGCACCGCGATGAGCTTCTCGAACACCGCCTCCAACGAGGGACAGTCGTAGCGTCCGAGCAGCGACGACACCGTCCCCTGGTCCAGCATCCGCCCGCCCTGGATGATGCCCGCGTGCGTGGCCAGCCGCTCCGCGATCTCCAGCACGTGTGTGGTGAGCAGCAGCGTCACCCCGCGACGCGACAGCTCGCGCAACAGCTCCCGGATGACGCCCGCGGCCAGCACGTCGATGCCCTCGAAGGGCTCGTCGAGCAGCACCAGCTCCGGCGCGTGGATCAACGCCGCGGCGATGGCGAGCCTGCGCCGCATGCCCTTGGAGTACTCGGCGACGAGCGCGCCCGCCTTGTACGTCAGCTCCGTCAGCTCCAGCAGCTCCGCCGCGCGCGAGGCCGCCTCGTCGCCGTCCAGGCCATACATGCGCGCGCAGAACGTCAGGTACTGCCGGCCGGTGAGCCGCTCGAAGAGGCTCAGCTCCTCGGGCACCACGCCCACCCGGCGCTTGACCTCCATGGGCTTGTGCACCGCGTCCACGCCCAGCATGCGGATGCTGCCCGCGTCGGGGCCATACACGCCCGTCAGGAGCGCGATGCTGGTGGACTTGCCCGCGCCGTTGGGGCCCAGGTACGCGTAGAAGGCCCCCTTCGGAATCTGGAGGTCCAGGCCGTTGAGCGCGGTGAAGGAACCGAAGCGCTTGACGAGTCCGCGCGCGTCGACGGCCAGTTCATCGGAAGAGGAGGGCGTCATGAAGTGGCGCCATCTCACCCGAGCCGGCACCCCGCCGACAACCCCACCCGGGGCCCGGAGGCGTCAGTGCACGAACGTCATCTCCGGCATGCCGACGATCTGCTGCACCGTCTGGCGGACCTTGTCCAGGTCCACCGGCTTGGAGATGTAGCCGGCGGCGCCCACCAGCTCCGCCTCCCACTCGAAGCCGTAGCCCGAGATGATGATGATGGGCAGTCCCCGAGCGCGCGGCATCTTCTTCAGCGCGTCGAGCAACCCCCAGCCGCTCATCACCGGCATTCGCAGGTCCAGCAGCACGGCGGCGGGCATGTCGCCCTCGAGATGATCCAACGCCTCCCGGCCATTGGCGGCCTGGGCGGTTTGGTAACCCATCTCCTCGAGGGCATCGCAGATGAGCGTGCGGTGACTCGCGTCGTCATCGACGACCAGGATGTGGGACATGGCAGGGCCTCAGAGGGGAGCTGCGGCGTCTCTAACCGCGGGATTCTATGGGCCGCAAGATGGGAACGGCTGCGGGATTCCGGAAGGGGGCACGCGACTTTTCAACAGCCAACCACCCTCGGGATACAGCCATCCTCGGGACCCGCGTCACTCGTGCGTCTTCTTCGTCACGTCCGCGTCGCCGGGCGCCTGGGCGGTGTCCGTGCGGCGCAGGTACGTGTTGTGCGCGTAGCCCTGGCGAGACAGTCGCTGGGACTCGATGGCGTCCGCGACCTTGGTGCACACCTGGCTCAAGAGCCTCAAGGACTCCGCCAACAACTTCTCGGCGTGGTCCTGGGCATCGGCGTTCTTGATGGTGGTTCGCTCCTTGCGGAACAGCCCTGGCAACCTCATTCCTCCAAATCTAGGAGACCCCGACGCCCCGCGCCACCGCCCCCACGGGGCCCGGGCGCCGCGCGGGCCTCCAGACCGGGCGCCGCCAGGCCCCTTAACCGGATTGACGGCCCAGCAAATTTACATTTTTGAGCAGTCATCGCGGACCTCGCTCGCCCGCACCCCCTGACTGTCGCGTAACCCACGGATATCAAAGGCGCTTAACGAATTTTCAAGAGGGGGGATGACAGGAAGTTAATTGATCCCTACATTGCCCACGTCGCATTGGACGCAAAGGAGCTGCGCATGGCTTACGACGGCGAGCTGGTGAAGATGCAGAACGGTCGCTGGGCGCGGTTCCAGCGGTGCCAGGTGTACCGCCCGGGTGTGGCGGACGCGGGTGAGACCATGTTGCTCATCGCGGTGGAGCTGGAGGAGCGCTACCAGCTCCTGCTCGACGGGGCGGCGGACTCGCTGGCCCAGTACCGCTACCAGGGCGTGCCCGTGCAGGTCCGGCTGGATCCGGAGGCGCAGGCCATCACCCTCCAGCCCGAAGTGGCTCCGTCCGCACCCGCGGTGCACTGACTCCCACGCTCCTCGTGAGCGTAGCGGCGCCGGTTTGACGGATTCACAACACAAGGGGCCTCGCGATTCACATCGCGGGGCCCTTTGAATTTACAGCCTCCGGCGTGACGCGTCAGCGGCCCTCCAGCCAACGCGAGTACGCCCCGAAGTCGTAGCCCCGTCCCAGGAAGTCGCGCACCAGGTCCGCGGCGTCCTCGGAGCCCCCGGGCGCCAGCACCTTGTCGCGGTATCGCCGGGCCGTCTCCACGTCCATCAGCCCGTGCGCCTCGAACGGGGTGAGCAGGTCCCGCGCGATGACGAGCGACCAGAGGTACGTGTAGTAGAGCGCCGAGTAGTCCCCGTCGAGCTGGGTGAAGGCCAGGTGGGCGTAGGTGCCGTCCACGGCGCGGAAGGGCAGGTAGCGCTCCTGGAGCGCCAGCACGCGCGCGGTGGAGTCGCGGCCGGCGGGGTCTCCGTCGTGCAGGTGCAGGCTGACGGCGGCGTAGAAGAGCTGCTGGCGCACCCACAGCCCCTTGCCGAACGAGTCCGCGCGGCGCATCCGCGTGATGAGGTCCTCGGGCAGCGGCGCGTCCGTGTCCACGTGCCGGGCGAAGCGCTGCAGGGTCTCCACGCTCCACGCCCACTCCTCCAGCACCTGGGCGGGCGCCTCCACGAAGTCCACCTCCGTGCGCGTGCCGGACAGCCCCGCCCAGCGCGTGCGGCCGCCCAGGAGGTGGTGCAGCAGGTGGCCGAACTCGTGGAAGAAGGTGCGCACCTCGGAGTGCTGCAGGAGCGCCGGGCGCGCGCCGGGGCGGGGGAAGTTGCACGTGAGCACGCCCTCGGGCAGCGCCTTGCCCGCGCGGCCCACGGCCAGGTCCCACTGCGCCGCGTGGGTGTACTTGCCCGGGCGCGGGTGCATGTCCAGGTAGAAGCGGCCCAGGCGCACGGGGCCCTCGAGGACGTCGTAGACCTCCACGTCCGGGTGCCACACGGGCGCGTCGACCACGCGCCGGTAGGTGAGCCCGAAGAGGCGCGCGGTGAGGTCCAGCACGCCCTCCTTCACGCGCGTGTACTCGAAGTAGGGCCGCAGCTCGCGCGAGTCGAAGCGGAAGCGCTCGGCGCGCACCCGGTCCTCCAGGAAGGCCTGCTCCCAGGGCTCCACGCGCGTGGCCTCGGGCTCGTCGCGGCGCTTCCTCTCGAGCAGCGCGTCGTACTCCTCGCGCACGCGCCCGGTGACGGTGGTGGAGAGTGACTCGATGAAGTCCGCCGCCACGTCCTGGCGCTTCACCATCTTGTCCTCGGCCGCGTACGCCGCCCACGTCGGGTAGCCCAAAAGCGTCGCCAGCGCGTGGCGCGCCTGGAGCATGCGCGCGAGCGTCACCAGGTTGCGCGGGTGGCCGCGGCGCCGGCCCAGCCGCCACAGCGCCTCGCGCGTGGCCGTGTCGCGCGCGTACGTCATGAAGGGGCCCAGGTCCGACGTGTCCGTGCGCAGCCGCACCCGCCCGTCCGGGCCCGGTGGGTGCGCGCGCACGTAGTCCTCCGGCAGGCCCGCGAGCGCCGAGGGCGCCACGTCCAGGTGCCGCACGTCCTCGTGGATGTGCCGGCTGAACTCCTGGCCCAGCAGGATGAGCTCCTCCTGCAGTTGCCGCACGCGCTCGCGCGTCGTCTCGTCGCGGTCCACCCCCGCGCGCTTGAAGCCGCGCAGCACCCGCGCCATCCAGTGCCGCGTCACCGCGTCCTGGCCCGCGAGCGTCAGCCCCGACAGCACGTCGTAGACGCGCCGGTCCAGCGCGATGTCCGTGCGCACCCGCTCCACCGCCTGCTCACACCGCTCGGCGGCGGCGCGGAAGGCCGCGTCCGGATGCACGTTGGCGCCGATGCCCGAGCGCCCCACGACGTCGTCCAGCAGCGCCATCGCGTCGTCGTACGTGGTGAGCACCTCCACCTCGGGCGCCGCTCGCGTGGACGGCGCCGTCAGCTTCGCCACCGCCGCGCGCGCCGTCTGGATGTCGCGCCGACACGCCTCCATGAACCGCGAGGGGCTCACGGCCAGCAGTCGCCCCGCGTCCGGCACCAGCAGCGCGCCTCGTGCGTCGCCCGCGCGGACAGGGCCCTGCCGGGACGGGCCCGTACAGCCCGCCAGCAGCAGCGTGACGACGATGACGAACCTGAAACGCAAAGGCCCTCCCGAACCGGCAAGTGTGGAAGCGGAGCGCGCCACCTGGGGGCTAACCCGTACCCGCTTTCGCAAAGAGGACGGATGGGAGTCCAGTTTGTTGCAAAATTTCAGTGAAAGCGGAGTCGCGGGGCCAATCCATGCGGGCCTGAAAAGGGGCCGGCGAGGGTGGCTCAGGGGGTGATTTGGAAGAAGCGGGCGGCGTTGTCGCGGGTGACGCGGCGCACGAGGCGCTCGGACAGGCGGGCCTTGGACAGGAGGTTGGTGACGCGGGCGAGGCCCAGGATGTCGCCCGCGCCGTCGCCGGCGTCGGAGTTGAGCACCAGCCGCTCGCTGCCGAGCCTGCGCACGAGGATGACGGCGCGCTCGGCGACGAGCGCCTCGGGGTGCAGCGTCAGCCCGGCCCAGTGGCCCACCTCCAGGATGGTGCGCACGGTGCGCGCGCTGGCGTGGTCCACCAGCACGCGCGAGGGCAGCACGCCGGACTGGCGCAGCAGCGTGAGGATGCGGCGCGTGTGTCGCTCCTTGTCGGCCAGAGGCGTGTGCACCACGACGCGCAGCTTGAGGCGGCGCGCCAGGGCGAGCTGCTCGAGGAAGGCCTCCTCCTCCTCCTCGCCGCCGGCGTGCAGCCCCGTCTCGCCGAGCGCGACGACGCGGCCGCCCTGGAAGTAGTCGGGCAGCGTGGAGAGGACCTCCGACAGCCCGCGCCGGGGGATGCAGCGCGGGTGGACGCCCAGCGCGGCGTACGCCCGGATGCCCAGCTTCTCCAGCCGGGGGAGCTGCCGCTCGACGATGTCGTCGAAGTGGCGCAGCAGCGCCTTGGACGTGGGCTCCGGGAAGTGGTGCGCGACGACGAGCGCCCGCTCCACCCCGAAGAAGCGCATCGACTCCAGGTCCTGGTCGCTCAGGCTCTCGGGGTGCAGGTGCGCGTCGAAGATGGGGAGGGGCTCGGCCACGGCGTCAATCCTGTCCCAGGGAGACACCTTCGTTGCGAGGGTCGCTCGCGGCGAAGCGCAGCCCCGTCTTGGGGTCGACGAAGACGGCCTCCGCGTCGCCCCACTGCTCCACGCGGCGCACCTTGTGGCCCTTGGCCTCCAGCGCCGACAGCGTGGCGGGCTCCAGCCCCCAGCGGTCCACCCACAGCTCGTCCGGCAGGTACTGGTGATGGACGCGGCCCTCGTTCACCGCGCGCACCACGTCCATGCTGCCGTCCACCACGTTGCTGATGACCTGGATGACGGTGGTGGGGATGGTGGAGCCGCCGGGGCTGCCCACCGCGAGCATCACCTTCTTCGGGTCCTCCTTGGAGAACACCAGCGTGGGGGACATGGAGGACTGGGGCACCTTGCCGGGGTGTACGGCGTTGGGCTCGCCCGTGACGAGGCCGTACGCGTTGGGCACGCCGGGCTGCGCGGCGAAGTCGTCCATCTCGTCGTTGAGCAGCACGCCGGTGCCCTTGGCCACCACGCACGAGCCGAAGCTGTAGTTCACCGTGGTGGTCAGCGCCACCGCGTTGCCCTGCTTGTCGACGATGGAGATGTGCGTGGTGTTCTTGCGCTCCGGCTCCGGCGTCAGCGTGGCGGGCTTGTCCGTCAGCGTGGAGCCCTGCTGCGTGCCCGCCGCCTGCGGCAGCAGCGCCAGGCTGGAGGTGGCCTTCTTCGGGTCGATGGAGCCCGCCAGGTCCGCGATGTGTCCCTTGGAGATGAGCCGCTGGGTGGGCACGTCCGCGAAGTCCGGGTCACCCAGGTACTTGGCCCGGTCCACGTACGCGCGCCGCAGCGCCTCCACGTACAGGTGCACGCTGTCCGGCTCCCTCCAGGTGAAGCCCTGGGGCCTCAACTGCTCCAGCGCGCCCAGGACCTGGAGCACCGCCACTCCGCCCGCGCTCGGCGGCGGCATGGTGAGGATGCGGTGGCCGCGGTAGCTGCCCTCCAGCGCCTGACGCTCGCGCGTCTTGTACGACGACAGGTCCTCCAGCGTGACGATGCCGCCGCCCGCCTTCACCGTGTCGACGATGCCCTTGGCCACGCTGCCCGCGTAGAAGCCCTTGGCGCCGCTCTTTGACACGGCCGTCAGCGTGCGCGCCAGGTCCGGCTGGCGCACCAGGTGGCCCACCGGCGGGATGATGGCCTCGCCCTGCTCGTTCTTGGTCAGGAAGATGCGGCTGGCCTCCGGGTCCTTGCGCAGGCACTCCAGCCGGCCTTCCGCCAGCGCGCGGTAGCGGGGCGTCACCCACAGGCCCTTCTTCGCCGCCTCGATGGCCGGCGCCAGCACCACGGCGCGCGGCAGGGTGCCGTGCTTCTCGAGCAGCTCCAGGTAGCCCGCCACCGCGCCCGGCACCGCGACGCTCAAGACGCCGTCGGTGGACAGCCCCGGCACCACCTTGCCGTCCTTGACGAACATGTCGCGCGTGGCCGCCTTGGGCGCCACCTCGCGGAAGTCCAGCACCCGGGTGGTGCCCGTCCTCGCGTCGTGCACCAGCGCGAAGCCGCCGCCGCCCACGCCCGAGTGGTAGGGCCCCACGACGGCCGCCACGAAGGCCGCCGCCACCGCCGCGTCCACCGCGTTGCCGCCGCGCTCGAGCATCTTCAGCGCCGCCTCGCTCGCGGGCGGGTACGCCGTGGCCACCGCGCCACCCCGGTACGGTCGCGCCGCCTGGGCCACGCCCGCCACCAGCATCAGCACCACCAGCGCCGCCGCCTCCAGCACCTTCGCGCGCGTGCGCGGGGCCTGCTTCTCGAAGCTCGTGTCGTTCACGGAATCCACCCCTCCTCGGGGCGCAATCAATACCTTGTGGCTGGCATTCGTCGCAGGGGATGTGTTACCCGGCGGACACTCACCCACACCTTGGGGCCGGGACTCGGGGGCGCCTGAGCGACTACACCTCTCCCGGTATGCACGAACTGTCCGCACCGGACCATGATTTCAACTCGGCAACATTTTTCCTCTTGGATTGTTCCTCCAGAGGGAGCATCCTTCCCCCATCATGAGCCGCGAGTGGGGGAGCACATGAGCGCACCGGTCATCCCAGACAAACAGCCCCGACCCGGGTCTGTTCCGCCCTCCGGCCGGGTCACCCTCTTCCTCAAGCCCAGCTTTGGAATCACGGTGAAGAGCAACGCGCTGTGTGTCGCCGTGCAGGCAAAGCCCCGACCCGACAACACCTCGGAGACTTCGGAGCTTCGCCCGGTTGACGACTCGAATCCCGGTCCCTAATCCTCCGCCGCATGACAGCTCTGTCGGCGGTGGTGCTGTGTGCGGGCAAGGGCACGCGGATGAAGTCGAAGAAGGCCAAGGTCCTTCACGCCATCCTCGGAAAGCCCCTGTGCGCGTATCCCCTCAAGCGAGCGCTCGAGCTCGGTGCCACGTCGGTGGTGCCAGTGGTGGGCCATCAAGCGGAGAGCGTGGAGAAGGAGGTCCGCGCCCTGTTCCCCCAAGCGCCCCTCACCTTCGCGCTCCAGCGTGAGCAGCGGGGTACGGCGGACGCGGTGCGCTCCGCGGAGGAGGCCCTGAAGGGGTTCTCCGGGCGCGTGCTCATCCTCTACGGGGACGTGCCGTTGCTGCGCAAGGAGACCCTGGCGTCGCTGTTGGCCGCGCATGACGCGGCGGGCGGCGTGCTGGCGATGGTGACGACGGTGCTCGAGGACCCCACCGGCTACGGGCGCGTCCTGCGCGAGGGCGGCCGGGTGACGCGGGTGGTGGAGCAGAAGGACGCCAGCCCCGAGCAGCGCGCGGTGAAGGAGTGCAACGCGGGCATCTACTCCGTCGACGCGGCCTTCCTCTGGAAGGCGCTGGCCGATATCAAGCCGAACAACGCGCAGGGCGAGTACTACCTCACGGACCTGGTGGAACTGGCCGCGAGGCAGGGCCCGGTGGGCACCGTCGTGGCGGACGCCACCGAGACGGCGGGGGTGAATGACAAGGTGGAGCTGGCGGCGCGGGCCAAGGTGCTCCAGCGGCGCATCAACGACGCGCACATGCGCGCGGGCGTCACGCTGCACGACCCGGACACCACCTTCATCGAGGAGGACGTGGTGGTGGGCTCGGACTCCGAGGTGGGCCCGGGTGTGTCGCTGACCGCGGGCAGCGTCATCGGCGAGGGCGTGGTGATTGGCCCCGGCTGCGTGGTGAGCGCCTCCACGGTGGCGGACGGCTCCGTGCTCAAGCCCTACTCCGTGCTGGAGGAGGCGAAGGTGGGAGTGCGGAACGTCATCGGCCCGTTCGCCCGCCTGCGCCCGGGGACGGAGCTGGCAGAGGACGTGCATCTGGGCAACTTCGTGGAGACGAAGAAGGCGCAGATCGGCAAGGGCAGCAAGGCCAACCACCTGACTTATCTGGGGGACGCCCGGATTGGCGCGGGCTGCAACATCGGCGCGGGCACCATCACCTGTAATTATGACGGGGTGAACAAGAGCCTGACGGAGCTGGGCGACGGGGTCTTCATCGGCTCCGACACGCAGCTGGTGGCGCCCGTGAAGGTGGGCGACGGGGCCTATGTCGGGGCGGGCACCACGGTGACGAAAAACGTGCCTCCTGGGAGCCTCGCTGTGTCACGTGCGCCACAGGTGACGAAGGAAGGTTGGGTGGCCGCGAAGAAGGCGCGTCGCGCGGCCAAGGGTGGTTGAGCCAGGGCGTGGCTCTTGCTTGGGGAGCGGCCGGACTGCCGCTCCCGGAGATGTACGGGTATCCCTCGGTTTGCTCCGGCGGGCGTGGGCGTGAGAGAGAGGTCAGAACATGTGCGGGATTGTTGGTTACGTCGGTGACAAGGAATCGGCTCCCATCCTCGTTTCCGGGCTGAAGAAGCTCGAGTACCGGGGGTATGACTCGGCGGGCGTGGCGGTGGTGAACCGCAACGAGCTGAACGTGGTGCGCGCCACGGGCAAGCTGCGCAACCTGGAGAACCGCGTGGTGGCGGACCAGCCGAAGGGGAACATCGGCATCGGTCACACGCGCTGGGCCACGCACGGGCGTCCCTCGGACGAGAACGCGCACCCCCACACGTACAAGAACGTCGCGGTGGTGCACAACGGCATCATCGAGAACCACCTGGCGCTCAAGGAGCAGCTGCGCGCCAGGGGCCATGTCTTCTCCTCGGAGACGGACACGGAGGTCTTCGCCCACCTCATCTCGGAGGAGCTGGAGAAGGGCAAGGACCTGCCGGACGCGGTGCGCGGCGCGATTGAGCAGGTGAAGGGCACGTACGCGCTGGCGGTGGTGAGCGCGACGGACCCCAACCGCATCGTCGCGACGAAGAACGCGTCGCCCATGGTGCTGGGCCTGAGCGAGGGGCAGAACTTCATCGCCAGCGACGTGCCCGCGGTGCTCGAGCACACGCGCGACATCGTCTACATGGAGGAGGGTGACCTGGCCATCGTCACCGCTTCCAAGGTGGACATCTTCAACCGCCAGGGTCAGCCGGTGAACCGCGCCACCCGCCGCATCGACTGGACGCCGATGATGGCGGAGAAGGGCGGCCACAAGCACTTCATGCACAAGGAGATCTGGGAGCAGCCCCGCGCCGTCGCGGACACGCTGCGCGGCCGGATGCTCCTGTCCGAGGGCGACGTCCACTTCGAGGGCTGGAACCTGACGCCCGAGAAGGTGCGCTCGCTCACGAAGATCACGATTCTCGCGTGCGGCACGTCGTGGCACTCGGGCGTGGCCGGCAAGCACATGATTGAGACGCTGGCGCGGCTGCCGGTCGAGGTGGAGCTGGCGAGCGAGTTCCGCTACCGCGACCCCATCGTCGAGGGCACGCACCTGGCCATCGCCATCAGCCAGTCGGGTGAGACGGCGGACACGCTGGCGGCGTTCAAGGAGGCCAAGGCGCGCGGGGCCACGGCGATGGCCATCTGCAACGTCATCGGCAGCGCGATGACGCGCGAGGCGGAGTTCTCCGTCCTGACGAACGCGGGCCCGGAGATTGGCGTCGCGTCCACCAAGGCGTTCACCACGCAGCTGGTGGCGCTCTACCTGCTGGCGGTGAAGCTGGGCCGCATGCGTGGGACGTTGTCGGTGCAGGCGGCGCAGGAGCACCTGACGCACCTGACCGAGATCCCGAAGATGATCGAGGACGTGCTCAAGTGCGAGCCGGCCGTGAAGCGCGTGGCGCGTGAGTTCATGAACGCGCAGGACTTCCTCTTCCTCGGCCGTGGCCCCATGCACCCGGTGGCGCTCGAGGGCGCGCTGAAGCTGAAGGAGATTTCGTACATCCACGCGGAGGGCTACGCGGGTGGCGAGATGAAGCACGGCCCCATCGCCCTCATCGACGAGAAGATGCCGGTGGTGGTCATCGCGCCGAAGCAGCCGCACGTGGCCTACGAGAAGATCATCGGCAACGTGGAGGAGGTCCGCGCGCGCGGCGGCAAGGTCATCGCCGTCATCGACGAGGACGACAAGCAGGTGGACGGCCTGGCGGACCACGTCATCCGGATTCCGGCGGCGTGCGCGCTGCTGGCGCCGGTGGTGGCCACGATTCCGCTGCAGCTCCTCGCGTACCACGTGGCGGAGATGCGCGGGAACGACGTGGACCAGCCGCGCAACCTGGCCAAGAGCGTGACGGTGGAGTAGCCGTCGCTCGCGCCTCCTGATGCACGCGGAGCCCGGGTTCCCCTGATGGGGGCCCGGGCTCCTGTCGTTCCGGGGCTCGGGCCTCCCCGGTGGGCCGGCATGCTGTCGCCCGGAGGAAGTCGCGGGCGCCTCGCGCTTTGATGCCCACCCGCTTGCGTGGATACAGTCACCGGGTGTCGGACGCCACGCGCACCCAGCCTCCCCTGCACCAGACCGAGCAGGAGCCCGGCGAGGAGCGTCTGGGGGACCTGGCGCCCTGGACGCCCCCTGGCGCCGAGGCCGGGACCCAGGGCCTGACGGACCTCTCCTCCTGGGCCGCGCCCGCCCCGGCGCACCTGGTCCGGCCCACGCCTCCGGTGGAGCTGCCCCTGCCCGTCCTCGTCCGGGTGGAGCAGGCCGTGGCCGCGCCCGAGGCGGAGCGCCCCGAGGCCGCCTCCCGGCTCAATGAAGTCCTCGCCCAGCTCGCCCAGGGCGGCGGGGAGCGTCAGGTGGCGGACACCCTGCACCGGCTGCTCGACAGCGGCCGGCTGGAGGGACTGGTGGACGCCCGGGGGCGCTCGTGCCGCGCCGTGGCCGTGGAGGCGCTCCTGTCCCTGGGCTTCCCCTACGCCCTGGAGGTCCAGCCCGAGGACCTCAAGCACCTGCGCGCCAACCACGCCTCGCGCCCCCAGGGCCGCCCCGGCGCGCTCGACTTCGGCCCGGAGGTCCCCGCCCTGGTGCTGGGCGGCGGCCTCTTCGCCCAGATGGTGGAGGAGTTCCTGCGTCCCGGCGTGGTCGAGGGCACGGTGACCTTGCAGGTGGGCCTGTGCGTGCTGGCCATGCTGGCCTTGTGGCTTGCCCCGCCCCGGACTCCCGTGTACCGCCTGGGCCTGGGATTGCTGGCCCTCGTGTCGGGCTACGGGCTGCTGCTGGCCCTCGGCTCGGCGGGGCATGCCGGGGGGCTGTGGGCAGGTGTGGCAGGCGCGGTGGCCGTCCTCCTGGCTGCCCTCCGCGAGAGCTGACCGGCAGGATTCAACACGGATGTCAGAGGGGTGGACTAGGGTCTACCCATCGCGTACTAAAAGCGCGTTCAGGTGAGCCGGGGTGGCTCGCCAATACAAGGAGCCAAGAGAAATGGCCGTGAATCAGGAGAAGGAAAAGGCGATCGAGCTGGCGATGTCCGCGGTGGAGCGCCAGTTCGGTAAGGGGTCCATCATGCGGCTCGGCAACGACGAGCCGCTGATGCGGGACGTGCAGGCCATTTCGACGGGCTCGATTTCGCTGGATATCGCCCTGGGCGTGGGCGGCGTGCCCAAGGGCCGCATCATCGAGATCTTCGGACCGGAGTCCTCCGGCAAGACGACGCTGTGTCTGCACATCGTCGCCGAGGCGCAGAAGCGCGGCGGCATCTGCGGCTACGTGGACGCCGAGCACGCGCTGGACGTGGGCTACGCGCGCAAGCTGGGCGTGCGCACCGACGACCTGCTCCTGAGCCAGCCGGACACCGGTGAGCAGGCGCTGGAAATCGCGGAGATGCTGGTGCGCTCGGGCGCCATCGACGTGCTGGTGGTGGACTCGGTGGCCGCGCTCGTTCCCAAGGCGGAGCTCGAGGGCGAGATGGGCGACGCGCACATGGGTGTGCAGGCCCGTCTGATGAGCCAGGCCTTGCGCAAGCTCACGGGCACCATTGCCAAGAGCCAGACGTGCGTCATCTTCATCAACCAGATCCGCATGAAGATCGGCGTCATGTTCGGCAACCCCGAGACGACCACGGGCGGCAACGCGCTGAAGTTCTACGCGTCGCAGCGCCTGGACATCCGCCGCATCGGCGCCATCAAGAATGGCGAGAACGTGGTGGGCAGCCGCACCCGCGTGAAGGTGGTGAAGAACAAGGTGGCGCCTCCGTTCAAGGAGGTCGAGTTCGACATCATGTACGGCACGGGCATCTCCCGTGAAGGCGACCTCATCGACCTGGCCTCCAACGACAACATCGTGGAGAAGAGCGGCAGCTGGTTCTCGTTCAACGGCGAGCGCATCGGTCAGGGCCGGGAGAACGCGAAGGACTACCTGCGGGAGCACCCGGAGGTGGCGCGCGACATCGAGACCCGCGTGCTGGAGAAGTACGGCATCGCGAAGGGCGCGCCCCTCTCCGCGGCCCCCGCAGAGGAGGCCCCCGCCGAGGGTGCCAGCGAGAAGCGTCAGCGCGTGAAGGCCGTGAAGTAACGCCTTCCCTCGCGGAACTTCGACAGACGGGGTCGTCCTCCTTCGTGGGGGCGGCCCCGTCGTCGTTGCCGGCCCCACGCATGCGGGGCGCACGGGTGGCCCCGGGCGCCGAGTGCTGACACGACGCGTTGTGTCCGGCGTGTGGCGGGGATGTTGCCGGAGTGATGGACGAGGGCCGTAGACTCCCGGGCGTTTCGTTTCGCTAGCGCTTGCCCCTGGGAGTGTCACCTTGTTCGACCGTCTGAATCGTCGCAGCTTCCTTCAGGCCGTGGTCGCCGTCGCGGCGAGTACCTCATTCGGGTGCTCGGATGATGACGACACGAAGAAGCCCACCGCCGATGCGAAGTACTTCCCGCAGTCGGTCTGCTCGGGAGACCCGAGGCCGGACAGCGTCATCCTGTGGGTGCGCGCGTGGGACCCGGACAACGCGGGCGCGGACGCGCCGGTGCGGCTGGAGGTGTCCACCCGCGCGGAGTTCAGCGACTTCGTGTTCCGGGGCGACTTCACGGCGCTGGCGGCGAACGACCACGCGCTCAAGGTCAAGGTGACGAAGCTGTCAGCGCGCACCACGTACTACTACCGCTTCGTGCTGACGAAGAACGGGACGGAGTACACGACGGCGACGGGCCGGACCCGCACGGCGCCGGCGGCCGGGGCGGACGTGGCGGTGAAGTTCGCCTTCGCCAGCTGCCAGGACTACATCGGCCGTTACTACAACGCGTGGCAGCGGCTGCTGGAGCTGGACGAGGACCTGGACTTCATCGTGTTCCTCGGCGACTACATCTACGAGACGACGGGGGACAAGTCGTTCCAGTCGGGCAACACCGAGCGGCGCGTGGTGTTCAGCGAGCCGGACAAGGCGCTGCAGCTGGGCTCGGGTGAGTCGACGTATTACGCGGCCAACGCGCTGTCGAACTACCGCGACCTCTACAAGACGCTGCGCACCGACAAGCTCATCCAGCAGGTGCACGAGCGCTACCCGTTCATCATCATCTGGGACGACCACGAGTTCTCCGACGACAGCTGGGGCTCCAACGCGACGTACCTGGACGGGCGCGCGGCGGAGAACCAGATTGAGCGCAAGCGCAACTCGGAGCGCGCCTTCTTCGAGTACATCCCGCTGGACAACACGGCCTCGGCGGAGGGCGCCATCGACGTGGCGAGCGCGCCGGTGTTCCCGAACACGCGCGTCTACCGGGACTTCGACTTCGGCAAGCACCTGAAGCTGGCGGTGTCCGACTACCGCACCTACCGCCCGGACCACCTCATCCCCGAGGACGCGTACCCGGGCAAGGTGGCGGTGGAGGCGTCGGTGCTGGGGTTGGCGCTGCCGACGCTGCCGGCGCCGGTGCAGGCGCTGCTCCAGTCGGAGACGTTCGCGTACACGAGCCTGGACCTGCCGGAGCACGCGACGCAGAAGGCGGTGCTCCAGGGCGCGTACGTGCAGCAGGCGGTGGCGGCGGGCCTCACCCAGGACGCGGCCACGGTGAAGGCCCAGACGTGGGTGTCCGGGAACGTGTCGCTCTTCTACGCCAACCAGGTGCTGACGGCGGTGAACGCGGCGCGCGAGGCTGCGGGGCAGCCCGCGATTCCGCTGCTCTCCACGGCGGGCACGCTGCGAGGGCTCGCGTACGTGCACCTGGGCAAGGGCTCGCTCTTCAACATCCAGGGCTCGCGCTACATCGTGGTGAAGCCCATCTACGACTTGTTCTCCGCCCTGCGCTACGCCACCTCGGCCGGGCTGAGCGAGGACGCGCTGGGCGCGACGCAGCAGGCGTGGCTGCAGAACCAGCTGAAGGCGGCGAACACCTGGAAGATTGTCGTCAGCTCCGTGTCGATGACGTCCATGGTGTTCGACCTGTCGGCGAAGACGGACATCCCGGACCCGACGCTGCGCCAGGTCTTCTACTTCAACGCGGACCAGTGGGACGGCTTCCCCGCGAAGAAGAAGGAGCTGCTGGAGTTCATCGCGCAGAACCAGGTGAAGAACGCGATGTTCATCTCCGGCGACATCCACGCGTCGTTCGCGTCCGTGGAGGGCGGCGTGCCCGCGCTGACGGCGCCCGCGATCACCTCCGGCTCCATCAAGGAGCTGGCGGGGCTGGCCGTCATCGGCGCGGGCTACGGCCCGGGCAGCGCCGTCTACAAGTACGTCGTCACGGAGCTCAACGAGTCGCTGGCCGCGGGCAACCCCGGCATGCGCTACGTGAACGGTGACGCGCATGGCTTCGTGGTGCTGGAGGTGAAGGGCGACGAGGCCCTGGCCGCCTTCCACCTCATCCCCAGCACCGAGGTGACGAAGGACTACTCGGTGCGCGGCGCCGCGGAGCTGCAGGCGCAGTTCACCCGCGTGGACTTCCGCGTGCAGAACGGGGCGATCACGAAGCTCTGAGCCCACGGGCACCGAAGCGCTCCCACGCTCACCCGTGGGAGGACGAGGGCCGCGCCGGGAGCCAGAAGGCTTCTCCCGGTGGCGGCCCTCGCCGCTTTGGTGGGATTGGAAAATTTCCTAGGGACTGGCGTTTTCCGTGAATTACCCTCGAGTCCTCCGTGTCGTCGTCCGGCACGGTGAGACACCTGGCGGGTTCACCTGGAAAGGAAGGCAGCACGATGAGCGCTCAGTCCCCGAAGAAGAAGCTGACCCTGAAGAAGGAGACGCTCCGCACGCTCGAGACGGTGGAGCCGTCGCTGCTGGAGGGCGTCGTCGGTGGCGCGGGCCTGGGGCTCGAGAACGCCGTCACGCTGACCGTCACGCAGGACCCCAGCCGCCTCACGCTGAAGACGCGCTGACCTTCCGTGGGGAGTGTCCCGCTCGCCGGAACGGGTTAGAAGTCCGGGCATGGTGACTGGCGTCGCGGCCCCGGACCTGTTGCTCGTTCCGGCGCATCCCGAGCACGTGGACTTCTGGCTGGCGCTGCGCGCCGAGGCCGGGGCCCGTCGCTACGTGGACACGGAGGACGACTCGCGGGAGGTGCTGGTGAAGCGCATCCTGGAGGCGGGCACGCTGGAGGAGCCCCGCGCGAAGGGGTTCCGCTGGTTCGTGCGCCTGGGGGACGCGTGGGTGGGCACGGTGTCCGCGCGCGACGTGTCCCGGGAGCACGGGCGCCTGCAGATTGGCTACATGATGGCGGAGGCGTACCACGGGCGCGGGCTGGGCTCGCGCGCGGTGGGGATGATGCTGGAGCGCCTGTTCACGCTGCCGTTCCTGCACCGGGTGTGGCTGACGACGCTGTCGGAGAACCTGGGCTCCCAGGGCGTGGCGCGCAAGCTGGGCTTCTCGCTGGAGGGGACGATGCGGGGGCACAGCGTGCTGCGGGGGGAGCGCAAGGACCAGCAATTCTGGGGAATGTCGCGCAGTGACTGGGAGGCGCGCCGGCGCGGGTGACGCGCGCTGGGAGCCGTGTGGGGGGCGGGTTATAGAAGCGGCGTCATGCACGCCTACGCCGCTGAGCTGTCGCAGGAACTGGGCCTGAGGCCCGAGCAGGTGGACCGCACCCTGGCGCTGAACGCCGACGGAGCCACCGTCCCCTTCATCGCGCGCTATCGCAAGGAGGTCACCGGAGGGCTGGACGAGGTGCAGATCCAGACCATCCTGGACCGGGCCGGCGAGCGCGCCGAGCTGGACTCGCGCCGCGAGACGATTCTGCGCTCCGTGGAGGAGCAGGGGAAGCTGACGCCGGAGCTGGCGAAGGCGCTGAAGGCGGCGAAGACGCGCACCGAGCTGGAGGACCTCTACCTGCCGTACCGGCCCAAGCGCCGCACGCGCGCGGCGATTGCCCGGGAGCGCGGGCTGGAGCCGCTGGCGGACCTCCTGTGGAAGCAGGATGGCCGCAAGGGCGAGGACGCGGACGCGAAGGTGCGGCCGTTCGTGAACGCGGAGAAGGAGGTGCCGGACCTGGCGGCGGCGCTGGCGGGGGCTCGGGACATCTGCGCGGAGCGGGTGAGCGAGGACGCGGGGCTGCGCCGCGAGTCGCGCGAGGTGTGCGCGAAGCGGGGCACGCTGCGCTCGGACGTGGTGCCGGCGAAGAAGGGCGAGCCCACCAAGTTCGAGAACTACTACGGCCACGAGGAGCCGCTGTCGCAGGCCCCGTCCCACCGCGTGCTGGCGCTCCTGCGGGGTGAGGAGGAGGGCGTGTTGAAGGTGCGGCTGAACATGCCGGACGACGAGGTGAAGGCGCTGCTCGCGAGCCGGGTGGTGACGAAGCCGCAGGCGCTGTTCGCCTCGGAGCTGCGCGCGGCGGTGGAGGATGGGTGGGAGCGGCTGATGGGGCCGTCGCTGGAGTCGGAGCTGCGCGCGGAGCTGAAGGAGCGCGCGGACAAGGGGGCCATCGGTGTGTTCGGAGAGAACCTGCGGCACCTGTTGTTGACGGCGCCGGCGGGGGCTCGGGCGGTGCTGGCGTTGGACCCGGGGCTGCGCACGGGCATCAAGCTGGCGATGCTGGACAACACGGGGAGCGTGGCGGAGACGCTGACGCTCTACTCGGAGCGCAGCGCGGACGAGCGGGCGCGGGCGGCGAAGCTGTTGTCCGCGGTGGTGCAGAAGCACAAGCCGGAGCTCATCGCGGTGGGCAACGGGACGGGCAGCCGCGAGGCGGAGACCTTCGTTCGCGACACGCTGAAGGCGCTGGGGGTGCAGGTGCCGGTGGTGTCGGTGAGCGAGCAGGGCGCGTCCATCTACTCGGCGTCGGAGGTGGCGCGTGACGAGTTCCCGGAGATGGACGTCAGCCTGCGCGGCGCGGTGTCGATTGGGCGGCGGTTGCAGGACCCGCTGGCGGAGCTGGTGAAGATCGACCCGAAGAGCATCGGCGTGGGGCAGTACCAGCACGACGTGGACCAGGGGCTGTTGAAGAAGAAGCTGGGCGAGGTGGTGGACTCGTGCGTGAACGCGGTGGGCGTGGATGTGAACACCGCGTCGCCGCAGCTGCTCGAGCACGTGTCCGGCGTGGGGCCGTCGCTGGCGAAGAAGCTGGTGGCGCACCGCGCGTCGAAGGGGCGCTTCACCACGCGGCGGGAGCTGTTGAAGGTGAGCGGGCTGGGGCCCAAGACGTTCGAGCAGGCGGCGGGCTTCCTGCGCGTGCGAGGGCCCGAGCCGCTGGACGCGAGCGCGGTGCACCCGGAGCGGTACGCGGTGGTCGAGCGCATGGCGAAGGATCTGGGCGTGGATGTGGGAGCGCTGGTGGGCAACGCGTCGCTGGTGCGGAAGATCGACCCGAAGAAGTACCTGGGCCCGGACCTGGGCGAGATGACGTTGAAGGACATCCTGGCGGAGCTGGAGAAGCCGAGCCGGGACCCGCGTGGAGACTTCTCGGCGCCGACGATGCGTGACGACCTGCGCACGCTGGAGGACGTGAAGGAGGGGATGGTGCTTCAGGGCGTGGTGACGAACGTCACGGCGTTCGGCGCGTTCGTGGACGTGGGCGTGCACCAGGATGGCCTGGTGCATGTGTCGCAGATCTCGACGAAGTTCGTGAAGGACCCGTCCGAGGTCGTGAAGGTCGGGGACCGCTTGACGGTGCGCGTGCTGAGCGTGGATTTGCAGCGCAAGCGCCTGGCGTTGTCGGTGCGCGCGGCGCAGGAGGGCGGAGCGGCGCAGCCCTCGGGCAGGCCCGCGGTGGGCGGGGCTTCGGGAGCGGGGCGGATGACGGACCGGGGTGGGGCAGGGGCGCCTCGGCCGGGTGGTGGAGCGAGCGCGCGGCCTGGGGGACAGCAGGCCCCGGGCTCGTCGTCCGGTGGTCAGCGACCGGGTGGTGGTGGTGGTGACAAGAAGGGCCCGGAGCCGTTCAACAATCCGTTCGCGAAGCTGAAGCGCTGAGGCGGAGCCCCCGCTCGATGGCGCGGGTGCTCGAGATGCCCCCGCGCCCATGGGCCCCTTCTTTTGGACCTTGTGTGCCTGTGGGCCGGCCCGCATTTGCGAATTTGGTTCATGCGCGTTAACTATGTGGGCGCATGAACCAACGGCTCGGCAGCCTCCTCGAATCCTTCCTGGGCCACGTGTCGCACTCGCGTGGCCAGGTGCTCTCGCTCCTCTCGGAGCACGGCGTCACGGCCGACCAGGGCATCCTGCTGCGCCACGTGCGCGAGCAGCCGGGCGAGCCCCTGTCGAGCCTCGCGGAGCGGATGGGGCTCTCCCTGCCCTCGGTGAGTCAGATGGCCGAGCGCCTGGTGACGCTCGGCTATGTGACGCGGCGGGAGGATCCGGAGGACCGCCGGCGCAAGTCGCTCCAGGTGACTCCGAAGGCGAGCCGCTTCCTCACCGCATTCAAGAAGGTGCGCGCCGAGGAGCTCGCCCTGGGCTCCGCTCGCCTCTCGGAGCCCACGAAGCAGCGGCTGGTGTCCGCGCTCGAAGCCGCCCTCACAGAGCTCGAAGGAGAACCATCATGATGCAGCTGGACCACCTGGCCGTGGACGCACGCGACGTCGACGCGTCCTCCCGATTCCTCGCGCGGATCCTGGGCGCGCAGGCCCCCGTCCCCGAGGGCGCCGATGACGACATGCGGCGCATCGACCTGGACCACGGGTGCTTCGTCCTGTTCTCGGCCTCGTCCGAGCCGCGCTTCTCGCACGTGGCCTTCCGCGTCGACGCGAAGCGATTCGCGGAGGTCGTGGAGCGGCTCCAGGCCGAGCGCGTCCCCTTCGGCAATGACCACTTCGACACGGCGAACGGGCAGACCCAGGACCCCCTCGGTGGCGCGGGCCGCGTGTACTTCAATGACAGCAATGGCCACCTGTGGGAGGTGACGTGCTGAGCCCAGGCTCGTGCGCCACACCCCACCACTGAAACGTGGTGGGGCATGACGTCTGTTCATGTGCGGCGAAGCAATGACTGACGATTAGTAGCCCCAGCAGGCGCCGTTGTGGCCGTTGTAGCCAAGGGACCGGCAGAAATCGAACGCCGCCGAGGCGCAGTTGCCATAGCCCACCACGGAGACGTGGCCGACGACGTACCAATAGCTGACGGAGTCGTTGCACTCGGCCAGACAATAGTTGTTGCCGTCATAGCCGGTACACGTGGCGAACGCGCTGACCCGGCCGTCCTCGGACGACGTGTCGGGCGAAACCTGCTCCTCGGCGGGCGGCGTGACGGGCTCCGTCGCGCCACCCTCGTCCAACTCCATACCGCCACCACAAGCCGTTGCGACCACTGCGAACATCGTCAGAAGGGAGTGCCTCGCGAGATGCATGGTGGGTCCTGTCTGGCTTCGAGTGTCCGTGCGAATGGCAGACATCCGCCGGGAGCGCCTGGGATGGGCGCGGGACCCTTGTAAGGGAAGTCCATCCGGCCAGGGTATGGGCTGTGTCTGGATTGCCGGCTGCTTCACAGACACCGCGAGACAAACGCAGGATTCCAATCAATCCCTGGTGGATTCCCACGAGGCCGTGATGACCCCGTGGGCGCCTCTCACCATCAATCGAGCGGGAACTCGCGCACTTCCTCGGTGAGCCGCTGGATGCGCGCGAGCCTGCGCGCGTAGCGGTCCGTGCCGTTGCGCGTGTCGAACCGCGTGGCGATGGCCTGGGCCTGCTGGCGCATCCACGCGTGCAGCGCCTTCACCTCGTAGCCGCCGTCCGCTCGGTGCTCGGGGAACGACTTCGTCAGGCGCAGGCTCACCACGTCCCGGTCTCCCGCCGCCAGCACGCGCTCCAGCAGGAACGTCGCCGCGACCAGGAAGATGAACCGGTCATTGTAGCTGCCGTGGTCCAGCGTCCACTCCAGGTGCTTCTCCAGCACCGTCAGCCCTCGCGCCAGGTTGCCCGTCAGCGTCAGGAACTCCAGGTGGTCTCCCACCGTGGCCAGGAAGTCGCGGTTCTTCGACGTCAGCGCGTAGCCACGCCGGTGCAGCTCCGCCGCGCGCTCCAGCTCCCCCAGCTTGAACAGGGGATAGAGCAGCGTGCCCAGCGTCAGGTGCGGAATCTCCGCGCACTTCACCCGCCCGTCCAGGATGGGCTTCGCCTTGCGCAGCGCCTGCTCCCACTCGCCCTTCTCCACGTGGTGGTCCAGCTCGTCGTCCAGCTCACACGCCCGGCAGTCCGTCAGGTGGTCCCGGGGCGCCGCGAGCCACGCCTCCCACAGCCGGTCCACCTCCGCCGCGTCATCCCCCATGTCCCGCGCGGCCTGGTAGCGCAGCTTCAGTACCGAGCGCTTGCCCGCGTCCACCTTGGTGAAGCACTGCTCGATGTCGTCCAGCGCGTCGACGATCTGCTTGCGGGAGATGTGCGGGAACTCCTTGATGCGCCCCACCACCCACTTCTGCTTCCAGAGCATCGCCTCCGGGTCGAAGCGCTCCGGGTCCTTCTTCTGCTGACCCCGGCACCACGCGAAGGCCACCAGCGCCTTGTCCGGGTAGCCACCGAAGGTCGCCGCGTCGATGAGGTCGTCACGCAGCTCGTAGCCCAGCTGCACGTCGCCGTGCGAGTCGGCCATCCGCACCGCTTCCTCCAGCAGCCGCACCTTGCTCTCGCTGGAGCGCTGCCGGCTCGCCCTGTCCCAGAGCGCCTGGGCCTCCTCGCGCCAGTCCGTCGACATCAGTGCAGCCCTCCCGAGCTTCCGCCTCCGTCACTCTCGCCGCCGCCACCCGTGCCCAATTGCGCGGAGATGAGCCCCAACAGTCCCTGGTTCAGCAGCGTCATCTCCTGCGCGTTCAGCGGGTGCTGCCCGAGCAGCAACGCCTGCACGTAGAGCATCTCCACCGACAGCTTCATCATGTTCCGGTCCGACACCGCCGCCAGCCGCCGCACCACCGGATTGTGCAGGTTGAAGCACAGCTGCACCGGCTCGCCGCCCGCGGCGGCCATGACGCCCTCCAGCACGCTGGCGTACAAGTCGTCGGACTCGTCGCGGGCCCGCTCGGCGTCACGCCGGAACGAGCCCTCCTCGTCCGAGCTGTAGAGCGTGGGCACTTCGGCCGGGAAGAACTTCTTCACCGCCACGCCGCAGTGGAACGGCGCCAGCACCTGCTCGGCCGTGCGCAACAGCGGGAACACCGCGTCGCGCTCGTCCAGCGTCAGCTCCTCGAAGCTCTGCGGTAGGTCGGACGAGGAGAACGGCTCCACCTGCGCGTCCTGGATGACGTGCGGCAGCTTCTCCAGCAGCGCCGCGTCGTGCGTGTAGGCCGCGTTGATGATGCACAGCCCCTGCGCGCCCGCCACCCGCGCCACCTGCCGGAAGCCATCCAGCGTGGACGTGTAGCGCACCACCGGGTACGCCCGGCGGTACTCCGAGAGCGTCGTCACGCCCAGCGACGTCTCGAACGGCAGCCACCCGATGACCAGCCGGTAGAAGTCGTCGTCGTCCAGCGCCAGCGCCTTGACGCTCAGCCCATGCAGGCCGATGAGCCGCTGGAGCGCGCGCGGGTCCTCGTGCGCCAGGTCCATCAGGTACTTGCGCAGCCCCTGTCCCAGCGCCACGCGGGCCTGGGCGAGCGAGTCATCCTCGTAGAACGACTCGCGGCTGGCGGTGGGCCTGAGCGCGTTGGCGTTCACCACGCACTTCACGAAGAAGGCCCACTCCGGCAGCAGGTTCTCCGCGCTCTCCGAAAGCAGCATGTGCTTCAGGTACACGCGGTGCTTCTGCTTCGCGTTGAAGTGCGGCGACGCCGGCAGCACGAAGGCCACCCCGTCCACGTCGCCCGCCTCGGAGCGCAGCGGGATGCAGTCGATGAAGTCCGTCTCGAAGACCTCGCGCCCGTAGTCGAGCAGCGCCTTGCGACGCTCGGCCGCGCTCGCGTACTCGCGCCTCCACGGCGGCCCGTCGGCGTCCAGCCGCTCCACCTCGCCGCCCACCGACAGCTGGATGGGGAAGGGCAGCAGGCCGCCGTAGTGCCGCGCCAGCTGGCGCACCCGCTCCGCCGCGAACCACTCCGCCATGTCCGCTCGGGCCACCAGGAACACCTGCGTGCCCGGCTTCTCCAGCGGGTGCGCGGACTCCTGGACCGCGTAGGTGCCGTCGTGCCGGCCGCGCCACTCCAGCGTCCGCCCGTCCCCGCGTGCCGAGCGCGTCACGAGCAGCAACTCGTCGCACACCATGAAGCACGACAGCAGGCCGATGCCGAACTGGCCGATGAAGTCCTTGCGGCGGGCCTCCAGGGCCTCGCGCTTGGAGGACTCGCCGATGGTGGCCAGGAAGCGGTGGATTTCTTCTTCCGTCAGGCCTACCCCGTCGTCGCTGAAGACCAGGGTGGGGGGGCCTCCGTCCTGCTTCTCCACCAGCTCCAGACGCACGGTGCCGGTGTGGGAGGGCTCCAGGTGCTGGCGGGCCCGGATGGCGTCGGTGGCGTTCTGGAGCAGCTCTCGGAGGTAGACGCCGGGGGAGCTGTACAGATGGTGGGACAGGAGGTCGATGACCCCACGGAGGCTGACTTGGAATCGGTGGTCCACGCTGGGTCCACCATCCTTCCCGGAGGGCGTCATGTCGACCGTTCTTTCGAGATTGCGGCCTTCGCGCCGCCGGGGCATCTGTCCGCCCCGGGGCAGGCGATGTGCGCAGGCCCTTGATTGGCCGCCCGGACAGTGCCAAGCGGCGGCCCGGCCGGGGGTGTGCCCTCGTGGCAACCCGGCGACACGTCGAGACTTTCGACCCGAGAGAGGACAACCATGCGGAACGAGCTCAGGGCAGTCGCGGTGGGGGCGCTGTTGACCTTCGGTGGCACGGCCATGGCGCAGGACGCCGCCACGCCCCCGGCGGCCCCGGCCCCGAAGAAGGCGGACGCCGCGAAGCCCGCGGCCACCAAGGGCAAGGTGGAGGTGACGTGGTGGGGCCACGCGGCCTTCGTGGTGCGCACCCCGGGTGGGGCGGTGATTGCCATCGACCCGTGGCTCACCAACCCGAAGGCGCCCAAGGACGCCCCGCAGCCGGAGGCGCTGGACGCCATCCTCCTCACCCACGGCCACTTCGACCACGTGGGCGAGGCCAAGGCGCTGGCGCAGAAGACGGGCGCCAAGGTGTTCGGCTCGTTCGAGCTGGTGAACCAGCTGGGCCTGCCGGAGACGCAGGCGGTGGGCGCCAACGCGGGCGGGACGTTCCAGGTGAAGGACGTCACGCTGCACCTGGTGGAGGCGGTGCACTCCAGCAGCTACCAGGCGGACCCCAAGGCCCCGGCGCAGTACGCGGGCGCGCCGCTGGGCTACGTGCTGAAGGTCGACAAGGGGCCCACGCTGTACCACGCGGGTGACACGGGCGCGTTCGAGTCCATGTCGCTCATCGCCACCCAGTTCAAGCCCACGGTGGCGATGCTGCCCATCGGCGGGCACTTCACCATGGGGCCCGCGGAGGCGGCGCAGGCAGCGCGGCTGCTGAAGGTGCAGAGCATCGTCCCCATGCACTTCGGCACCTTCCCGCTCCTGCAGGGCACGCCCGATGCGCTGCGTGGCGAGCTGAAGAAGACGCGCCCGGGCACGAAGGTGCTGGAGCTGGAGCCGGGCAAGTCCACGGCGCTGTAGGCCCGGGTCTGCGTCCGGGGTGGGACTCTTCCGGCGCCGTAGAAGTCTGGGTTCTGGAGGGGCTGACTCCGGGCGGTCGAATCTCCCGAAGGCCGGGTGGCGTCGCGGAGGCCCCCTGGGTTACATCCGGCGGACCGTCTCCAGGCGTCCGTCGGCGGGTCCGGGGGTGTTCCGGTGTTGGATTTCAGCAAGGCGGGGTGGTTGACCCCGCTCCTCAACGAGGCGGTCGCGGCCCATCTGGGGTCGCCCGCTCCGGAGGAGAGCGCCTTGCGGCTGGGGCCCGGGCGTGCCCGGGCTCGGGCGTATCTGCGGCGCACCCTGCGCGCCAGCGGGTTGTTGTACGGCACTCCCGCGGACGCGCCCACGGCGCTGGACGCGATGCCGGACACCGAGTTCCAGGCGCAGGCGCTGGAGGACCAGCTCTTCCACGCGGTGCTGCGCACGCTGGCGGCGCTCGCGCTGGAGCTGGCGCGGCAGGTGGGCGCGCCCGAGGGGCGCCGGGTGGAGCAGCTGCTGGTGCTCTTCTCCGTGCTGGGCGGGGAGCTGGTGCTGGCGGAGGTGCTGGCGGAGCAGCTGGCCCAGGGCAAGCCGGTGACGAAGCGGCAGGTGGCCAAGGTGGAGGTGGCGCTGCGCAAGCGCGAGCCCACGCTGGCCGGTGACCCCGTGTACGGGCTGGTGCTGCACAACGGCGCGCAGTACGCGGACGCGCAGCTGTTCTGTCGGCAGGCCATCGACTACTTCGCGAGCGGGCGCTTGTCGCGTGAGCAGACGCGGCGGCGGCTGGACTTCGCGTCGAAGCAGAAGGCGCTGCTGGTGGAGGTGCTGACGGGGCTGGCGTGCGTGGACCGGTTGCCGGGGACGCCCGCGCGGCGGGCCATCCTCAAGCAGGTGGAGGACCTGCGGCTGCCGGCGGCGATGGCGTCGGAGCTGAAGTCAGCGGTGAAGCAGTCCTTCGAGCGGCGGCGCTCGGTGCGGGACGTGGTGCGCCAGGTGCGCAGCGTGGACATGCGCCACTTCCTGCTGGAGCAGACGCTGCTGGCGGCGCTGGTGGACGGGGGGCGCACGCGGCGCGAGCGGGCCTTCATCGACACGCTGGCGGACGCGCTGCACGTGTCGAAGGAGGAGCTGCATCGGCTGGAGCTGGAGATGGCGGAGTTCTACGCGCGCCATCGCTCCATCGTGGATGTGTTCACGGTGCGGGACGCGGCCAGCGCCATGGGTGACGACATGGTGGCTGGCATGCAGGAGACGCTGGAGAAGAACTTCTACCGGCTGATGCAGGAGGTCCGCGAGACGGGGGACCTGGCGGTGCTGGTGGCGAAGGTGGCGCGGCGCCAGAAGCTCACGGAGGACGAGCGGCAGCGCATGCGCGCGCAGCTCATCGACGTGGCGAAGGCGATTCCGGCGCTCGCCATCTTCGCGGCGCCCGGTGGGTTGCTGCTGTTGGCGGCGCTGGCCAAGTTGCTGCCGTTCAGCCTGTTGCCCAGCGCGTTCCGGGACGACGACGTGCCCGACGTGCTCCCCGACGATGTCGAGGACTTCGGCCCGGAGCGCGAGGCGGGGTGAGACGGGAGGTCGGCCGCTTGGATGTCGGCCTGCCCTGGCTCCTGGCGTGAAGGCGCTGCCATCGGCGCGGACGGTCCCCAGCTTCAGGGGGCGGACCGGGCCCGCGTGGCGCCCATTCCCCGCGGGAGGAAGGCCGATGCGCGTCCATCAGCGTGATGTGGAGGTCGGCGTCGCCGGACGCCTGCTCGCGGGGTTCCTGTGTGTCCCCGAGCGGGCGAGCGGCCTGGTGATGCTCGTGGGGGACGAGGAGCTGGCGAAGGACTCCTCCGTGCGCGAGGTGCTGCACGCGGCGGGGCTCGCGACGCTGGGGCTCGACTGGCGCACCGCGGACGAGGAGCAGGCCGAGGACTGGACGGTGCGCGAGGGCGCGCACGTGGAGCTCATCGCGCATCGGCTGGAGGTGGCGCGCGACTGGTTGCAGCGTGACGACGTGTTGTCGCTGTTGCCCGTGGGATTCTTGGGGATGGGATTGGGCGCGGCCGCGGTGCTGGTGGCGGCGGCGCATCAACCTCGGGGTGTGCAGGCGGTCGTCACGCTGGGGGGAAGGCCGGACAAGGCGGGCTCGGTGGTGGCGGAGGTGCGCGTGCCCACGCTGGTGCTCGGGGCAGGGGAGGACGCGGACCGGGCGATGCTCGCGCGGCGGGTGTTCGACGGATTGGCGCCGGGGATGCGCAAGGGGCTCCAGTTGGTCGAGGGCGCGAGCCGGCGGTTCGAGGAGGCGGAGCCACGGGCGCGCGCGGCGCGCATGGCGGCGGCGTGGTTCTCGGATTGTTTCCGCGCGGTCGCGGGGCCCGGGGTCGTCGAGTGGAGCGAGGGCACCGCGTGACGTGGGTCGGAGCTCAGGCTGCGTCGGATTGCGCGAGCGCTCCTCCTGAGGGCGCGCGCTTCTGGGGGCTGCGTCGGTGCGCGGACTGTCCAGGTGTCTCCGCGCAAGCGATGGGATGGACAGGTGCGGCGCGAGGGCGCCGCGTGGCGTGTCCCAGTGAAGAGGGCGCGTCGGGCAGCGCAAGTACCTCGCATGGGGGCTCGCCCCACTGCGTGAAGTGGCGGGGTGCGAGCGGCCCGGGCGCCTCCGCGCGTGCGATGAGAAGGACGGGTGCGGCGCGAGTCCCCTGCGTGACGTGTCCGGGTGAAGAGGATGCGTCGGGCGGCGCGAGTGCTTCGCATTCGGGCTCGCCCTACTGCATTCAGTGGTGGTGTGCGAGCCGTCCAGGTGCCTCCACGCAAGCGACGGGACGGACAGGCGCGATGGCGCTGCCCGGGTGGTTCGGCGGTGGCCTCTCTCTCGTCACACGTTGGACAAGCGGGGACACCGCGACTGCGGGAGGTTGTCGGTGGATGTTGTTCCTCTCGACGCGCCATCCGGCCATGGCGGAGCCGGATGGGCGCAGGGGGCTTGAACGGAACGTGCGTTGGACCGCGCAGCGCTCGTCCGCACGGCGTTCCTCATCTCCGTGGCTTATCGATGCCTCACGTATGGGGCGATGGCGCTCGTCGCCTCGCATGGCGGGCGTTGTGCCCGGGCGTTACTCCGGGGATGTGGCGTGGAGGGGCGTGATGAGGGAGTCGCGAGGTCCATGAATGTGTTCCGGCGCCACTTGGAGTCGTTCGTCCGGGTGGAGCCCGTGCGCCCCGCGCTCGGTGCGGGCCTGCGCGCGGCGCTCGCGGTGGGCCTGCCCATGGTGGTCGCCGCCACCCAGCACCTGCCCGCCGTGACGTGGGTGGGCATGGCGGGCCTCTTCGTCACGCTCGTGGACCGCGGCGGTCCCTACCGCGACAGGGCCATCAACATGGGCGCGATGACGCTCCTGGGCGCGGTGATGGGGCTCGTGTCCGCGCTGCAGCTCCCCGACTGGGCCGATGTCCTGCTCACCCTCGCCTGGGTGACGGCGTGCGGCTTCGCGCGCTCCTATGGCGACACCCCCGGACTCATGGGCGTGGTGCTCGCCAACTACACGGTGGTCTCACTGGCGCTGCCCGCGCAGGGCTTCGCCGACGCGCTGTCCCGCTCCGGGTTGTTCATCCTCGGTGGCCTGTGGGCCATGATGCTCGCGCTGGTGCTCTGGCCGCTGCGCCCCTATCGCCCCGCGCGCCTCGCCATCTCCCGCTGCTACCGCGCGCTGGCCTCCCGCGCCGAGGAGGTCGGTCGCTGGCCACTCGAGGGTCCGCCTCCCCCCGCCAACCTGGTGGAGGTCGTCGACTGGGAGTCGCGCGTGCGCATGTCGCTCGAGGACGCGCGAAGCGTGCTGGCCTCCACCCGCCGCAACCGCGCGGGTGAGAGCAACCGGGGTGAGCACCTGCTCGTGTTGCTCGAAGGCGCGGACGCGCTGCTCGCGATGCTGGTCGCGCTGCCGGAGACCCTGGAGCTCGCGCCCCGCGAGCCTCGCTTCCACGCCCTGCGCGCCGAGATTCAGCGAGCGCTCGCGGACCACTCGCGGGACCTCCTGCACATCGCCCGTGCGCTGGAACAGGAGAAGCGCGAGGTGGAGTCCTCGGTCTGGAGCACGGACCGGGTCCGTCGCGCGCTCGCGTCCCTTGTCACCGAGGGCCGGTTGCCCGACTCCGCGCGCGCCGCGTACTCACATGCGGAGGCCCTGCTGGTCCGTCTGCGCGAATACTCGGAGGCCCTGCTGGAGGTGGCCAACCACCTGGAGGACGGCGGCCCCGTCGAGTCGGACCTGCCCATGGGGCCGCATCCCGCGTCGGCGCGGAGCCGTCCCCTGCTCGAGCCCCTGCGCGACAACTGGGGCACCGACTCCGTCATCTTCCGCCACGCGATTCGCCTGGGCATCACCGCCGCGCTCGCCACCGCGCTCGTGCGCGGACTCGGGCTGAATCACGGCTATTGGGTCATCATCACCGTCATCGTCGTACTCCAGCCCTACTCGGGGATGACCTTCGAGCGCGGGGTGCAGCGCGCCGCGGGCACGCTGCTCGGTGGCGCGCTGGCGGCGGGGCTGGTGGCGCTCGTGAGGGACCCGGTGGTGCTGCTCGGCGCCATCATGGCGTTCTTCGCCGTGGCCATCGCCGTGAAGCCCATGAGCCTCGCGGCCTTCCAGGTGCTGCTCGCGCCCGCGCTGGTGCTGCTCGCGGAGATCCAGACCGGAGACTGGGAGCTGGCCGGAGTGCGCGTCATCAACACGCTGCTCGGCGGCGTGCTGGCCCTGGTGGGCGCGTGGCTCCTGTGGCCCAGCCCCGAGCACTCGCGCTTCCCGGAGGAGGTGGCCAACGCGCTGCGCGCCGACCGCGACTACCTGTTGAGCGTGGCCTCCGCGCGCTCGGACGCGGAGCCCCAGGTGCGCGAGGCGCGGCGCAAGCTGGGCCTCCAGTTGCTGTCCGCGGAGGCCTCCTTCCAGCGGCTGCTCTCCGAGTGGCGCGGCTCCTCACACCAGCTCGAGCCCGCCATGGCGCTGCTCGCGTATGCCCGGCGCTTCGGCTCGGCGGTGACGGCGCTCGCCGCCAGTCGGCAGGGGCGCAAGGACCTGGCGCCCGTCATTGGCTACGCGGGCAACGTGCTCGAGGACCTGGCGCTCGCCGTGGAGCACCGCCGCGCACCGTCCCCGCTGCCCCGGTCCGCGGCGCAGGAGGGCCTGGACGTGCTCTCCCGCACCCAGATGGACCGGCTGGTGCGTCAGCTCACCGTGCTTCACAAGGCCACGGTGCGCGCGGCGCCGCAGCTCACGGGGTGAGTCCTCGAATCAGGTCCGCTCGATGCGCGCCAGCAGCCGGCGCAGGTCCTCGTTGACGCTGGCGTACTGCGTGACGCCCTGCTCGGCCTGGAGCTGCTTGCGCAGGTCCGGCAGCGACGTCTCGCGGACCTTCTTCGCCGCGTCCTGCGAGCCGTCCACCAACCACCCCATGGCGAGGATGAGCGCCAGGCGAACCTCCGTGTCGCGCTCGGACAGCTTCGCGGCGAGCGCCGGCGCGTGCTCCGCCGAGCCCGCGCGCCCCACCTCCAGCGCCGCGCGCTCCATCATCGGCTTGGTCGCCTTGTCCATGCGCTGCACCCAGCAGCCCGCGTTGCCCGTGCACGCCTGACCCGCCTCCAGCAGCGCCGCGTGCGCGGTGATTTCATCCGCGCGCTTCTTGCCCAGCCCCGCCGCGTCCTCGCAGCCTTCCTCCTGCGTGGCCTTGCAGTCGGCCGCGGTGCGCGCCGGCTCACCGGTGGCCAGCTTCTGCAGGATGGGCTGCTCGCGTGCGTCACCCAACATCGCCAGCCCCTTCACCGCCACCTCGCGCGCATACCAGTCACCCGTGCCCGCGGCCTTCTCCAGCGCGGGGAGCGCGTCGCGGCCGCCCAGCCGCACCAGCGCCTTCACGTACGCGTCACGCACCGTGGGGTCCGTCTCCAGCACCAGCGTCGTCAGCGGCTTCACCGCCTCCGTCGCGCGCAGGCGGCCCAGCGCGTCCGCCGCCTGCATCCGCACCAGCGCCTGGATCTGCACGTCCGAGTGCGAGAACGACAGCAGCTTGAGCAGCGGCTCCACCGCGCGCTTCTCACGCAAATCCCCCAGCACCGTCGCCGCCTTCATCGGGTAGCTGGCCGGGTTGACGCCGTTCGTCTTCGCCCACGCGAGCAGCTCCGCGTCACGCCCCTCCAGCGCGGGCAGCAGCGCGTCCGCCGCGGGCTGGCCCAGCTGGAACAGCGCGAAGCTGCTCTCCACGTAGAAGGACTTGCCCTTGCGCTCCTTGGTCAGCATCCGGATGAGCGCCGGCGCCGCGCGGCCGTCACCGATGTGGCCCAGCGCCTCGATGGCCTTCTTGTTGAGGAACGGCTCCACGCCCTCGTCCGTGGCCAGGACGATGAGCGGCTCCACCGCCTCCTTCGCCTTCATGCTCCCCAGGACTTGAATGGCCTCGATGCGCGCGTACGTGTCCTTGGCCCTCAACAGCGGCACCAGCGCGGGCACGGCGCGCACGTCGCCGATGGCGCCCAGCGCCGTCACCATCGCCTTGTTCGCCAGCTGCGAGGACATGTCACCCGCCGCCGGGTCGATGGCCGCCGACAGCGCCTCCACCGACGACGCGTGGTGCACGTCGCCAATCGCGCGGGCCAGCGCCGCCTTCACCTCGGGCTTGCGCTCCTGCGAGAGCGCCTCGTGCAGCATGGGCAGGAAGCTCTCGTTGACCTTCGTCTTCGTCCGCATCGCCTCGATGAGGCGCACCCGGTCCTCGGCTCGCCGCGTCTGCTGGAGCGTCCCGGCCCAGTAGTCGGGCGAGTTCGGGTCCGACTTACAGGCGACAAAACAGAGAACAGCGGCAACACACCACGCTGCGAGGGGGCGGCTCATCGAGGCTCCTGGGCGTCGTCTGCGGGGTTGTCCTGTCGGCAGTCGTAAACCTCCTGTCACGAAGGAAGCAAACCACCCAGGTCACCTGGGGTACGCTGGTCAACGACATGTCCGACGACACTCACAAGGCGCCGCGCCCGGGCTACACCCGACGGACCTACCTGCTCGACCGGGAATTCCAGCTCAAGTACATCCTTCTGCTGGCTGGCATCGGTGCGGGCAGCGTGGCGGTGTTCGGAGCCCTGGCGTACCGGCTCCATGCCTCCTCGGTGGACTCCGGCGTGGAAGCGGGTGACTCCATCATGTGGCTCACCGTGCTGGGCTCGGTGGGGCTGGGGGCGCTGTTGGGCCTGTTCGGCCTGCTCTTCACCCATCGGGTGGCGGGCCCCGTCCATGTGATGAGCCTGTATGTCGCCGCGCTGGCCGCCGGGCGCTATCCCCGGCTGCGGCCCCTGCGCAAGAAGGACGAATTGAAGCGCTTCTTCGACCGCTTCAGCGAGGCGGTGGACCGCATCCGCCAGCGCGAGGCGGACGAGGCGCACGCCCTGGAGGGCGCCCTGGCCGCGTTGAAGCCGGTGGCCACCACCCCCGAGGCGCGCGAGGCGCTGGAAACCCTGTCCGCGCTGTGCACGCGCAAGCGTCAAGCAGTGGACAATCCCACCGCGAGCACCTTCAAGTCCGTGGCTTGAAGCCTGCCCCGAGGAGAGCCCGAACAACATGAGCAGACCCCGCATCGTCTTCATGGGCACGCCGGATTTCGCCGTGTCATCGCTCGAAGCCTGTTTCGATCTGGGCGACGTGGTCGCCGTCGTCACCCAGCCGGACAAGCCCAAGGGGCGCGGCAACACGGTGACGGCGCCGCCGGTGAAGGAGCTGGCCGTCGCGCGCGGCGTGCCCGTGTTCCAGCCGGCCAAGCTGCGCACGCCCCCGTTCGTCGAGGAGCTGCGCCGCTTCTCGCCGGATGTCTGCGTGGTGACGGCCTATGGCCGCATCCTCCCCAAGGACATCCTGGAGCTGCCGCCCAAGGGCTGCGTCAACGTGCACGGCTCGCTGTTGCCGCGCTTCCGGGGCGCCGCGCCCATCCAGTGGTCCATCGCGCACGGGGACACCGAGACGGGCGTGTCGCTGATGGTGATGGACGAGGGCCTGGACACCGGCCCCGTGCTCGCGATGAAGCGCCTGCCCATCGGCCCCGAGGACACGAGCGCCACCATGTACCCGAAGCTGGCCGCGCTGGGCGGCGAGGTGCTGCGCGAGTTCCTGCCGGCGTACCTGAGCGGGGCGCTCAAGCCGGTGCCCCAGCCCTCGGAGGGTGTGGTGCTGGCGCCCATCATCGAGAAGGAGGAGGGGAAGCTGGACTTCACCCGTCCCGCCATCGCGCTGGAGCGCAGGCTGCGCGCCTTCACGCCGTGGCCCGGGGCGTTCACGTCGATGGGCGGCAAGCTGGTGAAGGTGCACCGCGTGAAGGTGGCGCAGGGGAAGGGCGCGCCGGGCACGGTGTTGTCCGCGGGCGCGGAGGGCATCGAGGTGGCGTGCGGCGAGGGCTCGCTCGTGCTGCTGGACATCCAGTTGGAAGGCAAGCGGGTGATGAAGGCGGCGGAGTTCCTCACGGGCCACAAGCTGGCCGTGGGCAGCCAGCCGTTCGGCACCTAGTCGATGGCCACGACGAGACGGACTCTTTCGAGTACAGGCGCATGGGTATGAGACTGCTGGTGTTGCACGGGCCGAACCTGAACCTGCTGGGCGTGCGTGAGGGCGGGCGCGGGCTGTCGGACCTGGATGCCGCGCTGAAGGCGCGCGCGAAGTCGCTGGGGATGGAGCTGACCGTCCTCCAGTCCAACCACGAGGGCGCGCTGCTGGACGCGCTCGCCGCCCACCGCGAGAAGGTGGACGGCGTCCTCGTCAATCCGGCGGGCCTGTTCGGCTCGTACGCGCTCAAGGAGGGCCTGGAGTCGGTGGGGCTGCCCGCCATCGAGGTCATGCTGCGGCCGCCCGCGCGCGAGTCCGTGGTGGCCGAGGCGTGTGTCCTCCAGGTGCACGGGGCCGGCGGCTTCGAGCCGTACCTGGAGGCGCTGGAGACCTTCGCCAGCGGCGTCTTCACGCCCGGGAGCGCGAGCAAGGCGCCCGACGGTGACGATGACATCGTCCAGTCCCCGAGGAAGTCCAAGGGCGCGCCCGCGAAGGCGCTGGCGCTCGCTCCGAGCAAGACGCTGGGGCGCAAGGACTCGGAGGCGGATGCGCCCGCGTCGAAGAGCGGCAAGAGCCTTGGGCGCAAGGCCTCCTCGGACGAGGATGACGCTCCGGAGCCCAAGGGCGGCAAGACGCTCGGGCGAAAGGCGTCCTCGGACGAGGACGACGCGCCGGCATCGAAGGGCGGCAAGACGCTGGGCCGCAAGCCGTCCTCGGCGAAGGACGACGCCCCCGAGTCGAAGGGCGGCAAGACGCTGGGGCGGGGGACGAAGTCCGCCTCGGTGACGACGGACCTGCTCACGCGGGCGCTGGTGCACCAGAAGATCTCCGACCGGCTCGCGGGCCGGCTCACCGCCGCGGAGCTGGCCTCCTGGGCGCGCTCCCGCTATGAGGCCCTCCAGCGCGGACTGCCCGCGGAGCAGGGCCAGCGGGCCGTGCTCGAGGAGCAGCTCCAGCGCCTCACGCTGTCCCACCTTCCCTCGACGCGGCTCTCCGATGAGCAGCTCGTGGACCTGATGACCCGGCTCGACGAAGGATGAATCCCCGCGCTCTCGCCATCCTCGTGCTGGCGCGCGTCCGCGCAACGGACGCCTACCTCAACGTGGTGCTGGACACGATGCTGTCCGAGTCACCGCCCAAGGACCCGCGCGACGCGGGCCTCGCCACGGAGCTGACCTACGGCGCCACCCGCCGGCAGCTCGCGCTCGACTACGCCATCACCCGCTTCGCCGACCGCAAGCTGGACGCCATGGAGGACCGCGTGCTCGCGGCCCTGCGCATCGGCGCCTATCAAATCTTCCACACCCGCGTGCCCGCTCGCGCCGCGGTGGCGGAGACGGTGCAGGCGCTCAAGGAGGTCGGCCTCACCCGCGCGGCGGGCTTCACCAACGCCATCCTGCGCAAGCTCGCGGAGCTGCCTTCGCCGCCGCTGCCGTCGCCGTCCGACGTGGCCCACCACCTGTCCGTGCGCGAGAGCCATCCGCAGTGGCTGGTGGAGCGCTGGCTGCGCCAGTTCGGCCGCGAGCGCGCCGAGGCCATGCTGGTGGCCGACAACCAGTCCCCGCCCGTCGTCATCCGCGCCAACACCGCGAAGGTGACGCGCGACGCGCTGCTCACCCAGCTGCAGGAGGTGGGCGTCGACGCGAAGGCCGCCACCGTGTCCCCCGTGGGCATCATCCTGCCGCCGGTGGGCCGCGTGGAGGACGTCTACGGCTACTCGGAGGGCCTGTGGCAGGTGCAGGACGAGGCCGCCCAGCTCGTCGGCGTGTACGGCGCCATCCCCGCGTCCGCCCGCGTGCTGGACGCATGCGCCGCCCCCGGTGGCAAGTCCTGTCACCTGGCGCAGGAGCACGACGTCGTCGCCGTGGACCTGCACGCCCACAAGCTGAGGAAGATCGACGGCGAGGCGAAGCGCCTGGGCCTGACGTCGCGCTTGAAGGCCTACGCGCACGACGCGGCGGAGCCGTTCCCGGAGGCGTGGGGCGAGTTCCACGCGATGCTGGTGGACGCGCCGTGCTCGGGGCTGGGCACGCTGCGCCGTCACCCGGAGCTGCGCTACCGCCGCAAGGAGGAGGACCTCTCGCGGCTGGCCACGCTGCAGCGGCGCATCCTGGAGAACTGCCAGGAGTCGGTGCCGGCGGGCGGGCTGCTCGTCTACGCGGTGTGCACCATGGAGCCGCAGGAGGGGCAGGACCAGGTGGAGATGTTCCTGCGCAGCCACCCGGAGTGGACGGCGGAGCCGCCCGTGTTGCCGGGCCTCAAGCTGCCGCTCACCCAGGCCTACTTGAGGACCCTGCCGGGTCCGGAGGGCTTCGACGGGTTCTTCGCCGCGCGCCTCCGGAAGCTCTACTGAGAGACGCTCAGGCCTCCTCGGTGGCGGGCAGGTTCGCCGCCGCCTTGAAGGCCTCCAGCACCGCCGCCGAGGCGCGGTCCAGGTACTTGCCCTTGCGGATGAGCAGGCCGATGGGCCGCGACACGGGCCCCTCCGCGAAGGGCTTGGCCACCAGCGAGCCGCCCTTTACCTCGCCCTGCGCGGTGGACACCGGGAGGATGGCCACGCCCAGGCCCATCTCCACCGCCCGCTTGATGGTCTCCACGTTGTCCATCTCCATCACCGGGTTGATGTCGATGTTCTTCTCGCGGAAGAGCCGGTCCAGCGCCTTGCGCGTGGGCGCCTCGCGGTCGAACGCGATGAAGGGCACGCCCGACAGCGCCGTGAGGCTCACCTTCGCCTTGGAGGCGAACGCGTGGCCCGGCGCGCACACGACGGCCAGCTTGTCGTCGCGGAAGGGCAGGATGTCCACGCCCGCGCGCGGCTGCGGGTACGCGACGATGCCAATCTCCGCCGCGCCCAGAATCACGTCGTCGTAGACTTGGTCGTTGCGGCGGTAGTTCAGCCGCATGTTGACCTTGGGGTGCGCCTTGAGCAGCTGCTTCTGCACCGCGTTGAGCTCGTGCAGACCCACCGAGTAGATGGTGGACACGGTGCTCGTGCCGGCCACCTCCGTCGCCTGCTCGCGAATCTCCTGCTCCACCTCCGCGAAGCGGGCCAGAATCTCCTTGCAGCCGCGGAACAGCCGCTCACCCGCCGGCGTCGGCGTCACCTGCCGGGCGCTGCGCGACAGGAGCTTCTGCTCGTAGCGGTTCTCCAGCGCGCGAATCTGCTGGCTCACCGCCGACTGCGTGACGTGGTTGAGCTGCGCCGCTCGCGAGAAGGAGCCGGTCTCCACCACATCACAGAACATTTTCAGGGACTCGAGCTGCATGGCCGCTCCCTACTCCCGAACCTAATGGCCTGGCCACTATTAATTAGTCAGCCTACGTCACACCGCCAAATGAGCTAACCCTTCAAGTCGGCCGGCTGTCGGGCGAAAGAAGGACGAGGGCCCCGGAGGGCTGGTGCTCAAGGCGCCTGGGGCGGGACGGGCGGGCGACGACGCACCAGGACGAAGAGGGCGCTGCCCAGGGCGACGAGGGCGCCGCCCGCGAGGCTCTGGAAGCGGCCCAGCTCGTGCGTGGCCTGCTGGAGCAGCTCGCACTCGGGGCCGGACAGCCCCGCGCACTCCAGCGTGCCGAACAGGCCCCTGAGGCCCGCGGCGAGGAGGCCCAGGCCCCCGAGGAGCAGCCCTCCGGCCAGCCCCAGCGCGGCGGCGCGCGGCAGCGAGGGCTTGGGAGGGGGCGGCGGAGCGGAGGGCATGGTGGGAGGGTAGCTATAGCCGCGAGCGGCGGGCGGCTCAACGGGCGAGGGGCAGGCCGCGTATGCTCGCGCACCATGCGAATCCTCTACGGTGTCGTCGGCGAAGGCATGGGCCATGCGACGCGCTCACGCGTGCTCCTCGAGGAGCTCACGAAGAAGCACGAGGTCCACATCGTCGTCTCCGGGCGGGCCCAGGACTACCTGGCCAGGCGCTTCCAGAACGTGCACGGCATCTGGGGGTTGACCCTGGCGTACGAGGGCAACTCGGTGAAGAAGTGGCAGACGGTGCTGCAGAACCTCACCGGCGCGGTGAAGGGCTGGCCGCAGAACGTGCGCCAGTACTTCGAGCTGGTGGACGACTTCAAGCCCGACGTCGTCGTCAGCGACTTCGAGTCCTTCAGCTACCTGTTCGCGCGCACCCACCGGCTGCCCGTCATCAGCGTGGACAACATGCAGGTCATCAACCGCTGTCAGCACGAGCCGTCGCTGCTGGCCGGGTACGAGGACAGCTTCGAGACCTCGCGCGCCATCGTGAAGGCGAAGCTGCCGGGCGCCTTCCACTACCTGGTGACGACGTTCTTCTACCCGCCCGTGCGCAAGCGCCGCACCACGCTGGCCCCGTCGATCCTGCGGCCCGAAATCATCGAGGCGAGGTCGGAGCCCGGCGAGCACCTGCTCGTCTACCAGACGTCCACCACCAACACCGCGCTGCCGGACATCCTCAAGGCCGCGGGCATCCCCTGCCGCGTGTACGGGCTGCGAAGGGACCTCACCGAGGACCTGGTGGACGGCAACCTCACGTACCGGCCGTTCAGCGAGAAGGGCTTCATCGACGACTTGCGCACCTCCCGCGGCGTGGTCGCCAGCGGCGGCTTCACGCTGATGAGCGAGGCCGTCTACCTGCGCAAGCCCGTGCTGAGCATCCCGCTGGAGGGCCAGTTCGAGCAGATCATCAACGCCCTGTACCTGGAGAAGCTGGGGTACGGGATGTACGTGAAGACGCTGACGGTGGACGCGCTCAAGGAGTTCCTTTCGCGCGTGCCGCGCTGCCAGCAGGCGCTCCAGGGCTACGAGCAGGAGGGCAACACGAAGATGCTCACCGCGCTCGAGGAGCAGCTCGCCCTGGCGTACGAGCACCGGGGGCACTGGGCCATGGAGATGGCCCAGGACTGACGCCCCGCGCGGCGCCCCTGTCAGTGCAGGGGCACGTCCTGGTTGTTGTTGCGCTCCGCGGCCCTGCGCGACAGCTCGGTGAGCCAGGAGCGGGTGAGGGGCGTCTGGCTGTCGACGCCTCGGTGCGCGTCCTGGCTGCTGCTCTGCGGGAGCAGCCGGTTGGCCCAGGCGAGCAGCGTGGCGGTGAGCTCGGGCGCGAGCGCGCGGCCCACCGCGCCCAGCTTCGCGGCCGCGCCCACCAGCACCTCCGCGTCGCCCCGACGGCAGCCGTCCAGGATGAGGCGCGCGGAGCGCTCGGCGCTCACGGAGACGCCGGGCAGCGAGTCGCTGATGGAGAACCACGCGTACTCCGCCTCGTGCTGGCCCTTGAAGCGCGCGTTGAGCGGGCTGCCGGTGCGCATGAGGCCCGGGCACACGGTGGTGACCCGGATGCCGTCCTGGCGCAGCTCCGCGCGCAGTCCATCCGACAGGCCCACCAGCGCGAACTTGCTGGCGGAGTAGGGCAACAGGTGCGGCACGCTGAGCCTGCCGCCCACGGAGGCGATGTTGACGATGCGCCCCTCGCGCCGCTGCTTCATCGCGGGCAGCACCGCGAGCGTCGTGTACAGGGGGCCCCACAGGTGCGTGTCCACCGCGTCCTCGAAGTCCTCCACCGTCATGGACTCCATCGGCCCCACCTGGATGGTGCCCGCGTTGTTGATGAGCACGTCCACCGCGCCCCAGTGCTCCAGCACCGCGCCCACCATCGCCTCCACCTGCACGGAGTCGCGCACGTCGCACGGCAGCGCGAGCACCTCGCCGCCCTCGCGCTCCAGCTCCTCGAGCGCCCGCTCCAGGGACTGCGTGTCGCGGCCGCACAGCGCCACGCGCGCGCCCTCGCGCACCAGCTGGCGGCAGAGCACCAGCCCCAGCCCGCGCGAGCCGCCGGTGACGAGCACCGTGCGCCCCTCGAATGAATAGCGCGGGCGTCTGAGGAGCCCGCGCAGCCCCAGCGCCGCGCCGATGCCGGCCGCCGCCAGCGTGCCGGGGGTGAAGCGCGCCGCCGTCCTGTTCTTGCGCCAGTCCGCCATGAGGTGACCTCCGGGAAGCCTTCAGGGCGCGGGAGCCGCGGCCGAGGTGTCGTACTGGGTGAAGCGCTCGAGCAGCGGGCGCACGCGCCGGGCCGCGTCCTTGCCGCACAGGTGGTGGCGCAGCCGCCCGTCCGCGTCGAAGACGAGCCACGCGGGCGTCTGCTTCACGCCGTACGCGCGGGCCATGGAGCCGTCATCCACGGCGATGGGGTAGACCAGCCCGTGCTCGCGCGCGAAGGCCTCCACCGCGTTGGTGTCTCGCAGCTCGCTGGCGGAGTGGGTGACGTCCACGCCGATGACCTTCAGCCCGCGCGGACCGAACTCCGCGAGGAAGCGCTGCAGGGACGCGAAGTCGTTGGCGTCCGCGTCCTCGGCCAGCGAGAAGAAGTGGAGGAGCACCGGCAGCTCGTCCAGCTCCGAGACGTGGACGGGCGCGTTGATCCACCCGCCATCCGGGTCCAACAGGGTGAGGGGAATGTCATGCGTGGGCATACGGGCTCCCGCGAAAGGGGCTGGGACTTGAGGGACGCTCCTCAAGCTATGCATCCCCCAACGCCCGCCCGGACCGGGGTGCCGGCCGCCTGCCCGGAGCAGAACGTCCGGCGCGGCTGTCGCTGGACGGCAGGCCCTCCGAGAGGGCAGACAGTCGCTCTCATGCGCATCCCCGATTTCAAGCTGGAGCGGTACTTCGCGCGCTGGGAGTTCGCCGCGCCCTACACGCTGTGCTCCTCCGACATCGAGGGCTGGAAGATGAAGGAGCTGCTGGCGCTCGCCGACCCGGACGCGCTGGGGCGCTGGGAGGCGCTCACGCTCGGCTACACGGAGGCCCCGGGGCTGCCCGCGCTGCGCGACGAAATCGCCACGCTCTACCCGGGCCTGTCGTCGGACGAGGTGCTGACCTTCGCGGGCGCCGAGGAGGCGGTGTTCATCCTGATGAACGTGCTCTTGGGTCCAGGCGACCACGCCGTCGTCACCTGGCCGGGCTACCAGTCCCTGTACGAGGTGGCGCGCGCCACCGGCGCCGACGTGACGCTGCTGCCCCTGCGCGAGGATGACGGCTGGGCGTTCGACGTGGAGGCGCTTCGCCGCGCGCTCACGCCGAGCACGAAGCTGGTGGTGGTGAACTTCCCCCACAACCCCACCGGCGCGCTGCCGGACCTGGCCACGTTCCAGGCGCTGTGCGCGCTGTGCGACGAGCGCGGCATCCACCTGCTCTCCGACGAGGTGTACCGGCTGCTGGAGCACGACGCGTCGGCGCGGCTGCCCGCGGCCGTGTCGCTGTCGCCGCGCGCCTTCAGCCTGGGCGTCATGTCCAAGGCCTTCGGCCTCGCGGGGCTGCGCGTGGGGTGGCTCGCCTGCCGCGACGTGGACGTGCTGCGCCGGTGCATGGCGTACAAGGACTACACGACCATCTGCAACAGCGCCCCCAGCGAGGTGCTCTCCCTCATCGCCCTGCGCGCCAAGGAGCGCGTGCTGGCGCGGAGCCGCGCGCTGCTCGCCTCGAACCTGGCCCTGCTGGACGACTTCTTCGCGCGCCACGCGGACACGTTCCACTGGGTGCGTCCGCGCGCCGGCAGCGTGGCCTTCCCGCGGCTGCTCCGAGAGCAGCCCGTGGCGCACTTCACCGACGCGCTCGTCCAGCGCGAGGGCGTGCTGCTGCTCCCCGGAGACGTCTATGACTTCCCGGGCAATCACTTCCGTCTCGGCCTGGGGCGCACCAGCCTGCCCGAAGCCCTGTCACGCCTGGAGCGCTTCGTCTCCGACACCCGGTGAGACAACACACGTGTGACAGAGGGCGACGCATTGCGTCAGGTTTTGCGCCGGGTTCACGGTTTCCGTGTTCTCGACCTTTTACACCCCGAGACTCTAGAGTGGACGCTCCCCTGTCCGGTCCCCCACCCGACGGGCAGCTCCCCCACTCCGAGCCGGAGGCGTTCCACGATGAAGAAGCTGATGGGTACGGCGGTTGCCGCAGCAACGCTGTTGTTCGGTACGCAGGCCTTCGCGACCGACTACACGCTGTGGATTCACGGACGCAACGGTGGAACCACGCAGGCGGGCAACTACGCCGACTTCAGCTACTGGGGACCGGCCGGCACCGCGGCGGGCGTGAACAAGAAGGCGGTGAACTGGAACGGCAAGGAGCGCATCGGCGGGCAGAACGCGCGCATCCGCGACGCGCTCGACTGCTTCTGCACGGGCAACAACTGGTGCTACATCGCCGTACACAGCGCGGGTGATTTGCAGATTGGCTATGCGCTCGCCATGTATGGGACGAGCCAGCGCACCAAGAAGAACGCGTCGCCCAACGCGAGCGGCGTGTGTGGCAACACGGACGGCTCCACCCAGACGGGCTGGAACATCCGCTCGGTGCGCGTGGCGTCCGGCGCCGGCGGCGGCAGCGAGCTGGCGGACCTGGGCGAGTGGGCGGTGAGCGAGCCGCTGGTGAGCGACCTGGTCACCACCACGGCGCGCACGATGTACAACCACAACGTCACGGCGGACGTGAAGTTCTACATGTACGCGGCCTCCAAGGGCACGCTGTACTCGGGGCTCCTGCCGGGCCAGGACGACGAGGCGGTGGCGTACCACTCGACGGGCGGCGTGTCGGGCAGCGCCGGCAGCTCGCTGTGCAACCCCGGTGACTGGTTCTGCGGCGGCACGCTGACCACGGGCACGGGGAAGACGAGCAACGGCCTGGCCAAGTGGCTCAACCACGACGTGAAGCTGCGGGACGACGGCGAGTCGTTCAATCACTACGCCAACGGGAACTGGGGCGGCATCGTCGCCAAGGTTCGCGAGGCCGTCGTGGCGGAAGCGAAGTAGGGACGTCGCCGCGAAGCACGCATGATGCCCGCCCGCCCTGAGTCCGCTCGTGTCTCCCTCCCGCGCCGTCTCGGGGGGGGCTTCGTGGTGATTGCGTTGGCGCTCGGAGGCGCGGCGTGGTGGCGATGGAGCGTGAGGTCCGGGCAGGGGGACGCTGACGTGGCGTCCGCCACTGCGCAAGCCGCCTGGAGGGGCTCGCCGGCCGGCCCCGCGTCCAGGATGGAGCGCATCGGTGACGGCGTGGGGCTGGCACAGGGGCCGTCGCCGAATGCGCAGGGCACGCACGTGTCGGTGGTGAACCTGGAGCAGCGCGAGCGCCTGGCCCGGCGGGAGCTGTGGGCCGAGCGACTGGCGCGGGCGAAGGAGACGCTGGAGTCGTACGTGGCCTCCACGCGATATCCGCCGCAGTCCCGCTCCATCCGCGACCATCCGGACCAGGTGGTGCTCGCCGAGCCGGAGCGCACGCGTCCGCTGAGCCGCGAGCACACCGACGTGCAGCTGCGGCTCAAGCAGGACCGGGTGTTCGTGGTGGGTGACGAGGTGGTGCTCTTCTCCGTGTCCTGTGAGGACGCGCACCGCGCGCCGAGGCCGTGCGAGGTGCTGTCCGCCACCGCGCGCGAGGCCGACCACATGCCGGGCGCGGGGGGCATGCCCGCGGTGCCGGTGGCCTTCACGGACGACGGCGCGGCGGGTGACGCGCTCGCGGGGGATGGTGTCTTCACCGGGCGCTTCCAGCCGTCGAAGCAGGGCTTCCCGCTGTACTCGGGCACGCTGCGCGTGGACGTGCAGGTGCGCTCGGGGCGCGCGGAGGGGTCGGCGTTCCTGGACATCCTCTACACGCCGACGCCGCCCGCGGTGCTCACGGGCAAGGTGCGCGAGGTGGTGGAGGATGGCTCGCTGTCCTTGTACCTGGGCATCGACGTGCGCAAGGCGGGGCGGTACGTCGTCGCCGGTCGTCTGGACGACGAGAGCGGCGAGCCCTTCGCGCACGTGTCCTTCAACGAGGAACTGAAAGAGGGTGCGCGGGAGGTGAAGCTGACCGTCTTCGGCAAGCTCGTGCTCGACGACGCGCCCACGTTCCCGCTGCAGCTGCGCGACGTGGAGGGCTTCCTGCTCAAGGAGTCCGGAGACCCGGACCGCGAGCTGATGGCCACGAAGCGTGGCTATCTGCACACCACCCAGGTGTATCCGTCGTCCGTGTTCTCTCCCTCGGAGTGGCAGGGTGAGCAGCGCCTGCGCTACATCGACGAGTACCAGCGCCAGGTGGACGAGGCCCAGCGGGAGTACGACGCCACCTTCGAGGAGCCGAGCGAGAAGCGGCCTTGAGGGAGGGACGGGCCTGCCGCGAACGGCAGGCGTCGCCAGCGGCCCGGTGGGCTCGAGGCCGCGCGTGACGCGGCGGTTCGCGAGCTTCAGGTCGAGGTCGGCTCCGTGCCGCGCTCGGAGGCGGAGGGCTCGCCCAGGAGGTCGGCCTGGGCCACGGCGGGCTCGACGAAGACCGACTGCTCCGTGAGCGACGCCACCTGCTGCGAGAGCGCCTCGGCCGAGGCCTCGGTGACGACGCCCGGCGAGGCAAACGAATCAAGCGACGTCGCCGTGTCGACGGGCTGCGCGTCCGGCTGGAGCTCCACCGACTCCGCCACCACGTCCACGCCCTGCGCGCTCATCGCCGCGCTGACGGGCACGCTGGCCGCCGCGGGGTTCGCCGCGAGCGAGCCCATGACGCCCGCGAGCGCCGCGTCCCCCGGGCCGATGTCCTCCGGCACCATGTCGCCCAGGTCATCCAGGTCCGCGAGGAACTCGCTCGGCCCCGCCGGACGCACCGACGCGTCCATCCACTCCGCGGCCGCGTACCTCCCCGCGTCCAGTCCATCCGCGCCGCCCACCGCGTCCTCGAACCCGTCCATGTGCAGGTCGAGCGCCGGGTGCACCGGCCCCCACGCGTTGCCCGGCGGGTCCAGCATGGAGAGCAGATCCTCCGGCGCATCCACGCTGGGCGAGGACGTGTCCAGGTTCTGCAGCTCCCACGCGGCCTCGTCCGGCGACAGGATGTCCGAGGCATCCGGCACGCTCGCGCCCCCGCGACGCGACGACGGCCCCACCGCGTTGCCCGAGTCGCGAGGCGCGCCCAGCGACGAGGGAAGCTGCGAGCCCAGGCGCTGCGCGTAGCGGGGCGCGGCGGCCTCGAAGGAACTCTCACCGGAGAAGACGCGCAGGGCGGCGTGGTCCAGCTCGCGCGTGTCGCCCGGCTCCATGTCCGCCGACTCCAGCGAGGCGAGGAGCGCGTCGGCGCCGTCCGCGCCGTCCACCTGGAAGTCACTCTCGTCGGAGAACCCCCGGCGCACCTTCTCCACGGCCTCGAGCGACTCGCCAGGCTTCGTGGGCGCCACGGAGCCCACGTCCGCGTCCAGCGACGTGCGCCGCAGGGACGACAGGATGCTCGAGGACAGTCGGCGGATGGATGTCATCTGTCACCTCCCGGGACGCACGACGGGCTGCATCCGTATTGTCGGTTCTCCCACGGAGAAGTTGCCAGGGGACGGGGGGAGCGCGCCCATCACCTGGGGGGTGCACCCCCCTTGGGCTGGTCAACAATCGCGAGCCCCGGGCGCTTGCAACGTCCGCCAGCGAACGAGTGCGGGGCGCGCGCCGAGGTCCCCTGGCACTCAGGTCCCAGCCGTCACACAAAGAGAGGTATCCGTAGTGGGTGCCCACCTGGGGATGGGCGCTGGCCTCCCGCTTGCTGGGGGAGGGCCCGAGGAGGCGGTGTCATGCTGCGTTTCGAGAGCGCGGGACAGACCCATATCGGTCGCCGGCCCCACAACGAGGACTCCTACTGTGTCCTGCCGGAGCTGGGGTTGTACGTGGTGGCGGATGGGCTGGGTGGGCAGGAGGGCGGCGAGGTCGCCAGCCGCTGTGTGGTGGATACGTTCGCGGGCCTGGGCCAGCGATGGGAGCGGGAGCACGAGGCGGCGTGGCCGGAGGTGGCCGACCCCCGGCGCACGCGCGAGGAGAACCTGTTGGCGGCGTGCTCACAGCTCGCCCAGGCCAACCTGCGGGCTCAGCGGGTGGGCCGGCTGGCGGAGATGGCCTCCACGGTGGTGGCGCTCGCGGTGGGGCGGGACGGCGCGGCGGTGGTGCACGTCGGCGACAGCCGCCTGTACCGCCTGCGGGGTGGCCAGCTGGAGTCGCTCACCCGCGACCACTCGTTCATCGAGGAGCTACGCGACGTGGGCATGGAGCCCCCCGGCGGCGCCTCCAACTGGCGGCACCTCATCACCCGGGCGCTGGGCACCGACAACGCGGAGCCCACGCTCCAGCGGCTGCATGCCCAGCCCGGCGACGTCTTCCTCCTGTGCTCGGATGGCCTCTACGAGCCGCTGGGCCTGGAGGGGCTGACTCGCAGGCTGTGTCTGTCCTCGGCGCGTGAGGTCTGCGACGCGCTGGTGGCGGATGCCTTCGAGGCGGGGGGCAAGGACAACATCACCGCCGTCGTCCTGCGCGTGGCCGACGCGTGAGAACACGTCAGTGAAGGTGGGAGGGTCAACCGGGGGCTCCCGGGTCATCCTCGCCTTACTGCGAAATCCCCGGATGTTGCGGTAGGGTGGGCCCTCCCGGTGGCGCTCCCATCCGGGGCCCTTCCCCCTCTCGTCCGACATCGCAGCGCATGACGCACAGCCTCGCCGCTCGTCTGACCGCCGCCATCACGCTGGTCATCCTGGTCCTCACCGCGCTGTGCGTGACGTTCACGGGCGTCGTGCTGCGCTCCCGGATGGACACGGAGCTGGCGCATTCCCTCACCCAGGACGAGTCCGCCTGGAGCCGGCTGGTGGCCCAGGAGGGCCGCACGCTGCGGGTCCTCCTGCGCAGCGCCGCGGCGAACGCCCGGCTGCGGGAGTTGTTGTCCGGGCCCACGTTGGACTCCGCCGCGCTCCAGGCCTTCGCCAAGGAGCAGCAGGCGCTGGTGTCGGTGGAGCTCTTGCTCATCACCCGGCCCGAGGGTGAGCTCGTCGCGGGCTCGTACGCGGGCGCGCTGCCCGCGCTCGTGGGGATGGTGAAGTCCGGCACGCCGGGCGTGCTGTTCGTGGGGGAGACGCCGTACTGGGCGGTGTCCCGGCCGGTGGAGGTGGACGGGCGCGGCGTGGGGCACCTGGTGCTCGGCAGCCGGTTCGACGACGCGCCGCTGAAGGACCTGCGCAACCAGCGGGGCGTGGAGCTGGTGCTGCACGCGGGCTCGCGGCTGGTGGCGCGCTCGGTGGACACGGTGTCGCCGGAGGCGTTGCTGGCGGCGGTGGACGCGGCGGAGGGGGAGGGACGGGTGGAGGTGGAGGACGTGAGCTTCCGCGTGGCGCGTCAGCCGGTGGGCGCGGGGCTGGAGCTGGTGCTCGCGCGGGACGAGAGCACGGAGGCGTCGCGCTTCACCACGGCGGTGGTGCTCATCGTCGGGTTGGGGTTGTTCACGGCGCTGGCGGCCGGCGGCATCATCTTCCTGTTGGTGCGGCGGATGACGGGCCCCTTGCGGGAGCTGACGGCGGCGGCGGCGCGGGTGGTGGCGGAGGGCGACTTCCGGGGCACGCTGGAGGTGCACTCGCGGGATGAGATTGGTCAGCTGGCGTCGTCCTTCGCGGAGATGATGGTGCAGCTGCGCTCGCTGCTGATGGCGCTGAAGGGCTCGGCGGAGCAACTGGAGGCCGCGGCGTCGCAGCTCACCGACTCCGCGACGGTGCAGAACGAGGCGGTGTCCCAGCAGGCGGTGGCGCTGCACGAGACGCAGCTGGCGGCGCAGCAGCTCCAGGAGAGCTCGCGCGCGGCGGCGAAGCGGGTGGAGACGATTCAGCGCGAGGCGGAGAAGGCGAGCGGCTTCGGTCAGGCGGGCGAGGCGGCGGTGTCCGGCAGCGTGGGCGGGCTCACGCACATCCGCTCGCATGTCGAGCAGATCGGCCGCACCATCTCCGAGCTGCATCAGCGCACGCGGCTGGTGGGCGACATCACCCGCACGGTGAAGGACCTGGCGGACCAGTCCAACGTGCTCGCGCTCAACGCGTCCATCGAGGCGGCGCGCAGCGGGGACCAGGGCCGGGCGTTCTCGGTGGTGGCGCGCAACATGCGCTCGCTGGCGGACCAGTCCGCGGGCGCGACGACGCGGGTGCAGGGCATCCTGGGCGACATCGGCCGGGCCATCTCGGACGCGGTGCGCATCAGCGAGGGCGGCGCGCGCGAGGTGGAGGGTGGCCTGGAGCAGGTGCGCGCGGCGGGTGAGAGCCTGCGCTCGCTGGCCGGCATCATCCAGAGCAATGGCCAGACGGTGAAGAGCATCTCGGACGCCGTGCGCCAGCAGGACGCGGGCATCGCGGAGCTGTTCGCCGCGCTCAGCTCCATGGCGGACGTGGCGGACCAGATTGTCGACCGCATGGCGGAGAGCGAGCAGGCCGCCATCCAGCTCTCCGCCGCGTCGGGCGAGCTCTCCGCCATCGTCGGCCGCTACCAGATTTGAGGGGCCCGCAGGCCCGTCGAGCGGCTCGCCCCCCTGTGGGCTGCTCCGTGCGTCGAGGCGGGAGGCCGCTGATGGGCGGGACGAGGAGCGGCTCACCCCCACCGCTCGCAACCGGAGGCGTGGTGCTCCGCTTGGCGAGGCGCGGGCGGGCCGCGTGAGGCGCGACGGCCCCCGTGCGTGAACGAGGGGCCGAGGCGCGGGCGCTCAGCCCAGCTCGCCGCCGTCGATGGCGTGCGCGGCGCCCGTGATGGCGCCCGCGGCGTCCGAGGCGAGGAACAGGCACAGCGCGGCCACCTCCTCCGGCTGGACGATGCGGCCCATGGCGTTCATCGACGCCAGCGCCTCGCGCGCCTGCTCTCCGCTGCGGCCCGTCGTCTGGGTGATGGCCGCCGTGGCGTTGGAGAACATGTCCGTCTCCACCCAGCCCGGGTTCACCGCATTCACCGTGATGTTCTTCTTGGCGTACTCCACCGCCAGCGCGCGCGTCAGGCCCAGGAGGGCGTGCTTGGAGGCGCAGTACGCGGACGTGTACTTCATGCCGCGCACCGCGGCCATGGAGCCGATGTTGATGACGCGGCCGCCGCCCTCCTTGGCCATGGCGGGCATCAGCTCCCGGCAGAGGATGAAGGGCGCCGTCACGTTGATGGCCATCACCCGCGCCAGGTCTTCGGTGCGCGTCTTGGTGAGCGGCGCGGACACGGTGATGCCCGCGTTGTTCACCAGCACCCGGGGCGCGCCCTCCGCGAGGATGGTCTTCGTCGCGGCCATCAGCGCGTCCTCGCTCGCCACGTCCACGACGAGCGGCCGGACGCCCTCGCCGCCCTCCTTCGCGAGCGCCTCGAGTGCATCCGCCGCGCGGGCCAGGGCCCAGACGCGATAGCCCTCACGCGCGAAGGACAGCGCCACGGCGCGGCCGATGCCCCGGCTCGCACCCGTCACCACCACGGTCTTCTGGGTCGTCGTCATGGCGCGCGAGCCTAGCGCCCCCGGCGTCGACAAGGGGCACGTCTTCACCTGCGTTTCGCAGCCCGTCAGTGCCAACAAGCCCTCGCCCCGTTTGACGCTCCCCGAGGCGGGCACTAGGACGGCGCCATGGCACGTGCGGACATCACGGACTTGTTCCGGCTCGACGACCTGCTGTCCCCCGAGGAGAAGGCCGCGCGCGACACCGTGGCCGCCTTCGTGGACCGCGAGGTGCTCCCCATCATCGGCGGACACTTCCGCGACGGCACCTTCCCCGTGCACCTCATCCCCCAGCTCGCGGAGATGGGCGTGCTGGGCGCGAACCTGCACGGCCACGGCTGTGCGGGGATGAACACCGTCAGCTACGGCCTCATCCTCCAGGAGCTGGAGCGCGGTGACTCGGGGCTGCGCTCCTTCGCGTCCGTGCAGGGCTCGCTGTGCATGTTCCCCATCCACGCGTACGGCAGCGACGAGCAGAAGGAGCGCTTCCTGCCGGCCATGGCGCGAGGCAGGAGCATCGGCTGCTTCGGCCTCACCGAGCCCGACTTCGGCTCCAACCCCGGCGGCATGCGCACCCGCGCGCGCAGGGACGGCGACGGCTACGTCCTCAACGGCACCAAGACGTGGATTACGAATGGCGCCATCGCCGACGTGGCCATCGTCTGGGCGAAGACGGACGACGGCGGCCCCGAGTCCGTCCGCGGCTTCCTCGTGGAGAAGGGCATGCCCGGCTTCAGCGCGCGGGACATCCCCGGCAAGTTCTCCCTGCGCGCGTCGATTACCAGCGAGCTGTCCTTCCAGGACGTGCGAGTCCCCGCGCGCAACGTGCTGCCCGGCGTGGTGGGCCTGCGCGGTCCGCTGTCGTGCCTCAACAACGCGCGGCTGGGCATCGCCTTCGCCGTCACCGGCGCCGCCATCGCGTGCTTCGAGGGGGCTCGCGAGTACGCGCTGTCACGCGCGTCGTTCCACGGCAAGCCCGTGGCCGGCTACCAGCTCACGCAGGAGAAGCTGGCGGACATGCTCCAGGACATCGTGAAGGCGCAGCTGGTGGGCCTGCGCGTGGCGCGCCTCAAGGACGAGGGCAAGGTGACGCCCGTCATGGTGAGCCTGGCCAAGCGCAACAACGTGAAGAGCGCGCTGGAGATTGCCCGCGTCGCGCGGAGCATCTACGGCGCCAATGGCATCACCGACGCGTACCCGCCCGTGCGCCACATGCTGAATCTCGAATCGGTCTTCACCTACGAGGGCACCCACGAGGTGCACACGCTGGTGTTGGGCAAGGCCATCACCGGCCTCGACGCGTTCGACTGAAAGGCCTCCGCGCCAGGCACCTCCCCTCGTTCCGTTGGGAAGAGGGGAGGGCCTCGTGCGCTTCGCGGGGGCCTGACGTCAGCCCTGGTTCTCGCCGCCCTCGGGCTTGGGCGTCTCGGCGGACGCCTCGGCCTCGGCGGGGGGCGCCTCGGGGGCGGCCTCGGCCTCGGGCTCGTCGGAGACCTCGGGCGCGGTGCCAGCGGCCTCCGCCGCCTGCTGCGCCTTGAGCTCCTCGTCGTTCATGAAGCCGATGGGGCTGTCCTTCCGGTTGAGGAAGCGCACCGCCTTCTTCGAGAGCGCGAACATCTGCTCGGCCGCCGCGGCCGGCACCAGCGCGTGCTCGATTTGCGCGGGGTCCGGACGCTCCACCACGCCGAGTTCGCCGTCCTCCAGCCGCTTGGCCTGCTCCGGCGTCAGCTCCATCCGGCGCAGCTTGCCCTTGCGGGTCATGAAGTAGAACGCCGTCTCGCCCGGCTCCTGGGCCACCTGCGAGCCCATCACCAGCTCGCGCAGCGCCTTGTCCAGCTCCACCTGACGCTTGGACTCCGCGCGCTGGTAGGCCTTGGAGCCCGGCATGGGGGGCAGCTTCGGGATGGGCCGCTCGGGCGGAGCGGAGGAGGACGGCCGGCCGTGCTGGGGGGGGCCGCTGGGACGGAAGGAGCCACCGCCGCCACCGCCGCTGGGACGGAACGAGCCGCCGCCACCGGGACGACCGCCACCCGGCCTGCCACCGCCGCCACCGGGACGACCGCCACCCTCGCGGGGAGGCCGCTCCTCACTCCGCGCCGGAGGACCCCCGGATGTCCGGTGGTCATCACGTCGGGGTGGGGGACGGTTTCCGCCTGGACGTCCGCCGTCCTGGGACGAGGGCCTCCGGGCTTCCGCCTGGCTGGCCGCCGTATCAGCCTTCTTGGACTGTTCCTCGGTGACGAGGCCCGCCTTCAACAACTTGTCGCGCAGGTTCTGCATGAGATGGGCGTTCTATCCCTTGCACGGCCGCACGCAAGCCGCAGCTTGCCGCTCCTGTACGCGCCACGTAACTTGCCGCCCCCGTGGTACCCCCTCCGGAGGAGTCGTGAGCCGTTCGAAGAAGTCCGCCTTCATCCTCGCCGTGGCACTGGCGGCCTCGGGCTGCTCGGACCCGGTCGACAAGGCGGCCAAGGCCCGCATCTTCTCCCCCGAGGACCCGCCCAAGGTGGTGGCCTCCGCCCAGCAGAAGCTGCCCCCGGAGGATGTCGCGGACAACCCGCAGGTGGCGCGCCGCATCCTCGGCATGGACGCCGCCGAGGTGACCGAGCGGCTGGGGCCCCACCGCTACCAGGCCACCCTGGGCTACGAGTGGACCTCCGCCGAGTCCAACCCGGTGAAGCTCACGGAGACGCGCACCTTCCGCGCGGGCGCGGGCGGGGTCAGCGGGGACTTCCACGGCGTGCTGGAGAACTCCCGGGACCAGGGCCTGGAGGTGATGCGCATCGCGGGGCAGGTGTTCGCCCGCAACCGGTATGGCCCGTTCCGTCAGCGGCTGCGCGACCGCGGCATGGCCGAGCGCACCCGCGCGGAGCTGACCGGCGCCATCCGCGACTTCGACAGCCTGTTCCAGGGGCGGCTCAAGCTGTCGCCCCAGGGCACGGTCACCTACGAGGGGCGCACGGCGTGGCGCTACCAGGTGACGCTGGCTCCCGCCTCGGAAGGGGATGCCTCCCGGCCGCTGCCGGCGCTGCTGCAGCCCAAGAACGGGGCGGACGAGACGACGCGTCGCCGAGGGAACTTCTTCGCCCACCGGCTGCCGCGCTCGCTGGACGGCGAGGTGCTGGTGGACGCGGCCACGTCGGTGGTCCTCAAGGCGCGGCTGGACGGGCGCATCGGCGTGCCGTCGGACAAGACGCCCGAGGCGGCGGAGCTGCGGATGACGCTGGAGGCGGCCCTGACCGAGGTGGGCAAGGACCAGAAGCTGGCGCCTCCCGAGAGCTTCCTGCCCGACGCGGACAAGCCGCAGGGTATCGCCGACGCGTTGGACCGCTTCGGCATCGAGCGCGCCAAGCCCGAGGGCGCCAAGGGTTCGACGGCCGGTGAGGCTCCGCCGGAGCCCGAGGACGAGGGCGGCGGCGAGTAGCCCGCTGCGGGGCGTTCCCGCCGCCCGAGGATGGGGCGGCGGCGAGTCGCCCCGTGTGAGGCGTCCTCGTCGCCCGAGGACGATGGTGGCGGCGAGTCGCCCCGAGCGGGGCTTCCCGTGACGCCCCTTTGAAGTCGCTGGACGTCCTGGGCGTGGAGGCGGGTGACGCCTCCGCCTGGGCCCGGTTCGAGGGGATCGCCGCACCCGGACAGTCGCGTCATGGGGCCCCTCCTCTCCGTCGTCTCGACGTCCGCCCGCCTGCCCTGACGGCTCCGCCCGGACGCCCGCGTCAGGGCCACGCAGAATCGCCTCAACCCACTGTTTTCACACGGGTTCCACCGTGGCGTGTGGCTTGCTCTCCCGCAGGGCCATGCGTCGTCTCCGCCCCCTCCTGGCCTGTCTCTGCGGGCTGCTCGCGTCCCGCGTCCAGGCGCAGCCCCCTGCCCGGAGCCTGGGCGTCACCGTGTTCCCGGTGGGCGCCTACGTCCTGTCGGACACGGAGGGCGGGCGCGAGGCGGGCTACAGCGCGGGACTGGCCTGGAGCTATCGCCGGGAGGCGTCCCTCCTCGAGGTGGGCGGCCACGTGGCCTCCAGTCGACAGCTCACCGAGGCGACGCCCATGTCCCTGCGAATCACGCCCCCGGGGCCCCGACGGGTCCGTCCCTACCTGGGCCTCGGGCTGAGCTTCATGGTGGCCCACGCGCTCCGGGAGGAGGGGGCGACGCGCTCCCTCCAACTGGGGGCGGAGCTGTGCGGGGGCCTGGACGTGGAGCTGGGCCGGGGACTTTTCCTCTCCGCCGAGGCCCGCTACCAGAACTTCTCCGCCACCGGCTCCCCGTTCGCCGGGGAGCGACAGGCGCTCTCGTCCGGATTCCTGGGGCTGGGAATGCACCTGTAGGCGCCTCGCGCTACAGGGCGGGCCCAACCTGTTGGAAGAAAATTTGCGCTGACTCTTGCGTCCTCTACAATCCTCGTCGGTTGCGGCCCAGACGCGTCCGACATGCTCGGAAGTTCAGTGGGCTGTACAGCAAGGGAGCGGAGATGGAGCGCAAGGTCGGGAGTAGCACGGTGACGGCCAAGGAGGTCAAGGCGGCGCTGGAGAAGACGCGCACGCTGTCGGCCGAGGAGGAGAAGGTGCTGCGCATGCGGCACGGCGCCGACGCTTCCAGCACGCGGGCTCCGCTGCCGCGCGCCGCAGGGGACAACGAGGAGCTGGGTGACGAGCTGCTCTTCATCGAGATGCAGCTGATGAAGGCCATGCGCGCCCGGGCCGCGGCCAAGACGCCCGCCACGAAGGCGGCGGCGCCCGCCGCGCCGCGTGCTCGCGAGACGGCCGCCAACCCGACGAAGGACAAGATTGTCCGGGCGCTGCGCAAGAAGAAGTAGTCGCCCGCGCGGTCACCACTACCGGTTGAGGATGGCCACGAGGCGCTCTCCCGCCTCGGGCAGCGCCAGCGGCGTGCCCGAGATTTCCGTGGCCAGTCCCTCCGCGTCATCCGTTCCACCCCGCGCGTACAGCCCCTTCAACCAGGCGGCGGCGGGCGGGTTGCGCCAGAAGTCCTCGTTGAAGCGCTCGGTGAGGCGCCCGGTGAGCCGGGCCTCCAGCGCCCACGCTCGCAGGTAGTGCGCCACGTAGAGCTGCGGGTCCACGTCGGACAGGAAGAAGCCGGGATGTGGCTCGGCGAAGAGGGCGCGGCGCTGGCCGTCGGCGTACTCGTCCGCGCGCTCGGTGGATGCGCCCTTCTGGCTCAGGGACAGCTCGTAGGACAGCTTCGCGCAGTGGCGCCGAAGCACGGCCAGGGCCTGGAACGCGGCCAGCCTCGCCGTGTCGCGCGCGAGCACCGCGCCCAGCCCCAGGTAGCGCTTGAGCCACTCGGGGGAGAGCAGCAGGCGCTCGAAGACGGCGGCGTGGGCCTCGGTGATGCCCGCGTCGCCCAGGCGGCGCAGCTCCATGGGCAGCGTCGCGGACACGTGCGCGCGGTGCTGCGCGTGGCCCAGCTCGTGGAGCAGGCTGCCCAGCGCGTCCAGTCCGCCGCGCGGCTGGAGCACCAGGCGGACGTCGTCCGGCACGCGCACGGTGACGACGAAGGGGCGCGAGGACTTGCCGGGGCGGTCCTCCTCGTCCAGCCGGATGCGGCCGTCCGCGTGCGGCGTGAAGCCCCACTCCATCAGCCAGCGCACCACGGCGGGCCACGCGTCCTCGCGGCGCAGGTGCTCGTCCATCCAGGGCGCCAGCAGCGCGGCCTGCACGTCGTGTCGGCGCGCGTCGCCGCCGGGCAGGGGCCTGAGCAGCGGGTCCACCTTCTTGAGCACGTACGCGAGCACGTCGCGGTACGCGTCCTCGGTGCGCCGGAGCGTCTCGTCCGCGGCCTTGGCGAGGTCGGCGTAGGGGATGCCGGTGACGTCCTGGCGCAGCGTGGGGTAGTCGGTGGCGCCCAGGCGCTCGGCGGCGTGGAGGGCGGCGTCGCGGCGGTCTCCGTAGGGGCCGCGCTGCTCCCAGAGGAAGTTGCCCACGGCGCGCTCCAGGCCGGCGCGGCGCGCGCGGCGGGGCTCGCGGGGGAGGCGGCCGAGGGCCTCCGTGAAGGCGTAGGTCTGGTCGTCGATGGTGAGCACCGCCTTGCTCTCGAGGTCGGCCACGGCCCGGGCGGCTCGGGCGGCGAGCGCCTCCTCGACGTGGGTGGCCACCAGCTCGCGCAGCAACTGGATGCGGCGCACCGCGAGGGGGTCCTCCTTGGCGCGGGCCTTGGCGAGCGCCTCGTTGGCGGCGATGAAGGTGTCCGGGGAGGACAGCTCGGGGAAGGAGGCGTGGAGGCTGGGGGGCTCGGAGGAGAGCCCGGCGCCGTGGCGATATTGGAGCGTGGCCAGCTCGGCGAGGAAGTCGTCCAGCCGCGTACGCACCGAGTGAAGGGGGCGGTCCATGGGGCCGCGCAAGCTACCAGGGGACGCGCTCGCCCGGGGGAACAGGTGAGGGGCCCTGGTGGCCCGTGGACCTGGCGGGTGGGCCTTGTGGTGGGCCGCGCCTTTCTGTAGCGAGCGGACTGGAAGTGAGGTGCCGCGAGTGAAGCGTCGGACATTCCGGGTGGAGGGCGCGGGGCGCGCCGTGGCGGAGGCGGTGGCCGGGGAGCTCGGACTGTCCGAGGCGCAGGCGCGCGAGCTGGTGGACGTGGGCGCCGTGTACGTGGGCGGCAAGCGCTGCCGCGACGCGAAGCTGCGGCTGACGTCCGGGCAGGTGGTGGCGGTGGTGCTGGAGGAGGGTGGGACGAGCTCGCTGGCCCAGGCGCCGGAGGCCCCCACGTTCCGGGTCCTTCACGAGGACGCGGAGGTGCTCGCGGTGGACAAGCCAGCGGGGCTCCCCGCGCAGCCCACGGAGGCGCGCGTGGGGGGCAACCTGGTGGACCAGGTGAGCCGGTACCTGGGACGCGAGGCGGGGCTGGTGCACCGGTTGGACCGCGAGACGTCGGGCGTGACGGTGTTCGGCAAGTCGGCGCGGGCGACGTCCGCGCTGGCGGCGGAGTTTCGCGAGGGGCGCGCGCGCAAGCGCTACGTGGCGGCCACGGGGCCGGGGCTGCCCGCGTCGGGCAAGGTGGACCTGCCGCTGTCCAAGGACCCGTCGCGTCCGGGGCGGTGGCGGGCGAGCCGGGCCGCCAACGGGGTGCCCGCGTTGACGTACTTCCGCACGCTGTATGCCGGGCCGGAGTTCTGCGTGGTGGAGCTGCTGCCGCACACGGGCCGCACGCATCAGCTGCGCGCGCACCTGACGGCCTTGGGGGCACCGATTCTGGGGGACGCTCGCTATGGCGGCGCGGCGAGGGCGGCGGGGACGGAGGCGGCGCGGTGCCTGTTGCATGCGCACGCGCTGGAGCTGGCCCATCCGGACACGGGGCGGACGCTCTCGGTGGAGGCGCCGGTGCCCGAGGACCTGCTGCGCTTCTTCACCCTCGCGGGCGTCGCGGTGCCGAGCGGCGCGGTGCCCGAGAAGTAGCGCGCCTCAGGCCACGCAGGTGAAGTCCCGGCCCTCGACCCAGCCCAGGTGGGCCAGGTCCTGGCGCAGCTCCTCGCGGGCCCAGCGCACGCCGACGCAGACGAGGAGCGGCTCCTGTCCCGGCGGCCCCAGCTCCTCGGGGCCCACGACGGGAATCCCGTTGAGCCGGGTGCCCTTCTTGCGCGGATGCACGTCGATGTAGCGCCGCACCTCCACGCCGTGCTCACGGAGGAGTCGCGTCATGAGCTTGCCGCTCGGGCCCGAGCCCCAGAGCGTGCAGACGCGGGCCTTCGAGAGGGGGCCGCGGCGGGCCACCAGGTAGCGGGCCTTGGTCCACATGAGCCTCTCGAGGCCATAGCGCGGGTCCGTCCGCGTCAGCCGCGCGGGGCTGTCGCGCCAGCGCAGGAGGACCTCGGGCAGGTTCTTGAGGGCGTGGCCCTGCTCGAGCAGCTCCAACCAGAGGGCGTAGTCCTCGGGGAAGTCCCCGTCCCGCCAGGCGCCGGTGGACGTCAGCGCGTCGCGGCGCAGGCAGACGGACGGGTGGCACAGGGGGCTCTCGATGAAGCGGGCGTGGAAGAGCTGCTCGGGGGAGGTCAGGCTGTTGATCCACCGCGCATAGGACTGGAGGGAGGGGCTCACGGGCTGGTCGTCCCGGAAGAGCTCCACGGCGGTGCCCACGCCGGCGAGCCCGGGGTCCGCCTCCAGGGCGTGGAGGCTGGCCTCGAGGCGCCGGGGCAGGGCCTCGTCGTCGGCGTCCATCCGGGCGACGTAGGGGGAGGAGGCTTGCCGGAGGCCCAGGTGGAGCGCGGAGACGAGGCCCCGGCCCTGGCCGGTGAGGACCTCCACGCGCGAGTCCCGGGCGGCCAGGGCCTCCAGGACGGCGCGGGTGGCGTCGGTGGAGCCGTCGTCGATGGCCAGCAGCCGGAGGTCCTGGAGGGTGCCGTCGAGCAGGCTCCGGGCGGCGCGGGCCACGGTGGCCTCGGCATTTCGAGCGGGAAGGAGGACGGTGACAACCGGGATGGCCATCGTTGTGTAGACTGCCGCACCCATGGGTGGCGTGAGAAACGGCAAGGGCGCCGGAACGCCGGAGCCCGCGGCCGTCCGACAGGAGGTGCCGCGAGCCGGCACGCTCGACGTCGGGTCGACGGATGAGGCGGCGGAAGGGGTGGCTCGGCACTTCCGGGCCGCCGCGCGCTGGCTGCGCGAGGGCTCCGCCGCCCGGGCGTTCGAGGAGCTGACGACCGCCCGCCGCACCCTGCCGATGACGCCGCGCCTGGCCGCCGCGCTGGTGCGCTTCGGGCGGCTGGCGGGGGCCGAAACTGTTGCCATCGGGTTGCTGGAAGCCGTGCCGCCCACCGAGTCCGCCGACGTCCGGCTCGCCGTGCGCCGACAGCTCGCGCGCCTGTTGCGCAAGACGGGGCAGGGGACCCGCGCGGTGGCGGTGCTCGACGCGCTGACGTGGGAGTTCCCGGACGAGCGCCGCGCGCGGCGGGTCCTGGAGGCGCTCCGTGCGAAGAGCACGAAGCCCGCCGCCGCGCCCGTGGGGAGCGTGCTGGAGAAGCTGCCGACGAAGAAGACGGGCGCGCAGGGCGTGTCCATCTGGGAGGAGGACGAGGTCGACTACCACGCGGCGACGGTGGTGGACACCTCGGGCGTGGCGCCGAAGGTGACACCGGTGGCGCCGCCGCCGCGCTCGCTGACGATGGAGTTGTCGCAGGTGGAGTTCCAGGTGGAGGGACCGCCCCTGGGATTGGAGACCTCCGGGGCTGCTCGGTCGCTGGAGGGCGAGCCTCGGGAGAGCACGCGTGGTGGAGCCGTGCCATGGGAGGTGACGCCGACGGAGCCGGTGGCGCACGCGCGGGTTTCGGCGACGACGGGTGAGGCGTCGGCGGTCGAGGGTGTGTCGCGGGTCGAGGCGTCGAGCGCGGCCAGTCGGTCTTCCGAGTCTGGTGCGGGAGAGGATGTTCGGGCTTCGGCGGGAGAGGACGCGCAGACGCGTGAGCCGACGGAGGTGGCGGCCTCGCCACTCGCCAGTACGGAACCGAGTGTGAGTCGTACCGATGCGCTGGCCCTGCCACTGGGCGATGAAGCTCGCGAAGAGTCGGGCACGACGAACGGTGTCCCCGTCGAAGGGGCTCCCGGTGGTTCGTCGGGCGCGGTCCCTGCGGTCGGGCTCCCGACGCCTGTTGGCCCGACGGATACGGCTGCCGATGCTTCGTCGAGTGCGACCCCGGCGGTCGGCAGTGCGCCGGCCGCTGACCGCGCGGATGCGTCTGGTGGCGAAGGGGCGAGCGGGGCCTCGGCGGAAGGAAGCGAAGCACACGTCGGCCTGGGCTTTGCGGCGGCCGAGACTTCATCGGGCACGAGTCCGACCGAGCGCGCGGCTCCGAGCCTCCGTCCGGAGACACCTTCGTCGTTCAGGAGTCCTGCGGAACTGATTCGCGCGGAGCAGGGCGCTGGAGGCGCGTCGGGTCCTCAGTCTCTTGACGCGAGCGGTTCGGCCGCCATCGGCCGGAACTGGGCTCCGGATGATTCCTCGACGGATGCCATCGAGGGCTCCGCGCGTCCGCTGCTGGAGGCTCCGCCCTCCGAGACCGACCTGCCCGCGAAGACCCAGGTCGAGATGCCCGCGGTCCACCTGGGGGCACTCTCGGTTCCCTGGGACGACGCGTCCGAGGAGCCGGCTGCGCCGCGGCCCGCCCCCCCGAAGGGGAACCCGTCGGTTGTGGAGCCTCCCGCCCTCCAGCCCGCGGAGACGGAGCCGTCCGCGCGGGGCGCTGGCCCCACTCGAGTCGAGGACGCTCCGCGCTCGGAGACGACGGAGGTTCCGCTCGCGGACCTCCTCGCCGCGCTCGGGCGCGCATCCACGGGTGGCGATAACGCGGGTCGAGCCGCGCCTGCTCCCGTGGGAAGCAGCAGCGCCCCGGTGCCGCCGCGCTCGGGACGTCCGGGGTCGGGCGAGCATGTCCACGGCGAGGACACGGAGGAGTGGGCGCACTCCCAGAAGCTGGAGGCCCAGTTCATCGCGCGTCGTGCGTGGAAGGAGCTGGCCCAGCTGTACCTGAAGCGCGCGGACCGGGCGAAGGACCCGGCGATGCGCGCGGAGGCGCTGACGCGACTGGCGGAGGTGATGGAGACCGAGCTCCAGGACCCCGCGGGCGCCGCGCGCATGTACGGCGAAATCGTCGAGCTGACGGGAGATCGCGTCGCGCTTCGTGAGCAGGTGCGGCTGTTGTCCTCTCGTGATGATGCCTCGCTGGTCCGGCGCGCGCTCGACGAGGCCATCCAGCGAGCGCGGACCGGGCGGGCGCGTGCGACGGCGCTGCTGACGCGAGGCGAGCGCTGGCTGCACATGGGGGAGCTCCAGAAGGCCCGTGCGGACTTCGAGGCCGCGGATGCGCTGGTGCCGGGGATGGTGCCCGCGCTGGCGGGGCTGCTGCTCTGTGTCGAGGGCGAAGAGAGACGCTCCCTGGCGTCTCGCCTGCGCACCGTGCTCGCGGGATTGCAGCGTCGGACGCCCGACCGGGCCGAGGCGCTTCGGGTGCTCGCGCGCACCGCCGAGGAGCAGCTGCGTGATTCGCAGCTGGCGCAGTGGGCCTGGAGTGAGGTGCTCGCCGAGAACCCCGAGAGTGAGCAGGCTCGGGAGCGGCTCTTGTGGCTCGCGCGCGAGCTGGGGGACACGCAGTCGCTGGGGAAGCTCCTGCGCGCGCAGCTGGCTCGGGAGTCACGCGGCCCCGCGGCGCGACAGGCGCGGCTCGAGCTGGTGGCCACGTTGGAGGCCGCCGGGGAGATGGAGGCCGCGCTGGGGGAGCTTCGCCAGGCGGTGCGTTTCGAGCCGGGGCACAAGGAGGCGTGGCTCCTGCTCGTGGAGCGGTTGTGGGCGCGTGGCAACCAGGGCGAGGCGGCCTGGGCGCTGGAGCATGCGGCCACCGCGACCGAGGACGAGCTCGAACGCGAGCAGACGTGGGAGCGGCTGGCGCGCTTGTGGCGCGAGTCGCTCGGCAACGCGGAGCGGGCGCAGGTCTACGCGCGGCGCGCGGAAGGGTTGAGGCTGGCGCGTGAGGAGCGGGAAGCGGCGCTGCCGCCGCCCGAGCCGCCCCGCAGCGCGACGCCTCGCCGCGAGTCCAGTGGGCCGAGGTCTCCGTTGGCTCCCTCGCCCGCGAAGTCGACGTCGCTCGTGGCGGCGGGCGGAGACCTGTCCGAGGAGATCACCTCGAGCTCCGACCCGAATGTCCCTCCGGGACAAGGGAGCGTCGAGGCGACGAGCATCGCGCCTCCTCGGGGCGACAGGACGACGGGGCCGTCGGCGGCGAGTGGTGCATCCGGGGCAGCCGCTTCACAGCCGCAGGCGGGCGCCGCTGCCGTTCCCTCCGGCGCACCACGAGCCGAAAGGTCCGCACTTCCGGCGGGGGCGAACAGCCCGAGTGCCAGGGGCGAGAGGGGCGCACCCGGCGACGTCGCGACGCCGTCGAGTACGAACAGCCCGGGTCCGCGAGGTGGGAAGTCCGCGCAGCCCGCCGACGGGCTGTCCGCCAACGCTTCCTCTCCGCGCACTCATGCGCCCACGAGTGTCTCGCCCGCCAGCGCGCCTCGTGCGGAGAAGGGTGCAGCGGCTGGCAACGCGCCTCGCGCGGAGAAGCCCGTTGCGTCCGCCGATGTCGCGCCCGGCAATGCGTCTCGTGCGGAGAGGGACCTTCTGCCCAGCGGTGGTGCGCCCGCCAGCGCGCCTCGTACGGAGAGGGGTGCGGCACCCGGCAACGCATCTCGCACGGAGAAGCCTGGCCCCTCCGCAGGTGCGGTACCCGGCAACGCGCCTCGTAATGAGAGGTCCGCTCCATCGACCGGCGCCGCTCCCGACAACGCATCTCGCACGGAGAAGCCGGCGCCCTCGGCAGGGCCTGTATCCGGCAATGCAGCTCGTACGGAGAAGCCTGCAGCGTCCGCGGGGGCCGCATCTGGCAACGCACCTCGTCCGGAGAATCCTGCTGCGTCTTCAGGAGCCGCAGCCGGCAAATCACCTCGCTCGGAGATGCCAACTGCATCCGCGGGCGCAGCACCTGGCAACGCATCTCGCACGGAGAGACCTGCTGCGTCCGCGGGAGACGCTGGTGGCAACGCATCTCGCATGGAGAGACCTGCTGCGTCCGCGGGAATCGCGGAGGGCAACCCACCTCGCTCGGAGAAGTCCGCGCTCTCCACCGGCGCCGCGGCCGGCAACGCACCTCGCTCGGAGAAGCCCGCGCTCTCCACCGGCGCCGCGCCCGGCAACCCACCTCGCCCGGAGAAGCCCGCGCTCTCCACCGGCGCCGCGCCCGGCAACGCGTCTCGCCCGGAGAAGCCCGCGCTCTCCACCGGCGCCGCGTCCGGCAACGCGTCTCGCGGGGAGAACCCCGCGCCCCGCGCCGCGAAGCCTGCGCCCTCCGGTGCGCGCACGGAGAAACCCGCGCCCCCGGTCCTCGCTCGCGTGGAGAAGCCCGCGCCCCGCGAGGACAGTCTCGCCGCGCTCGGTCCGGAGCTGGAGCGTCCCGCCCCGTCGGGCTCCACGGTCGTCTTCGGCGAGAGCGCCCCCGCGCCTCGCGCGGACCCGCAGCCCCGCGCGCCCCGAGACGAGAAGCCCCGAGCCCCGAGCCCCGCGCGTCCCCCGGAGCCCCAGCCGCGAGGTGGCAGGGCCATCGACCTGATGAGCGGCGGCGCCATGGACCTCGACGCTCCGCCCGTGCCCGAGACGCGCATCATCTCCTGGGAAGCCCCGCCGGGCCGCATGGACCCCGTGCGCCGCGTCCACCGCGCCAACCGCCCCGAGGGCACCGCCGCCGGCCCCGCGCCGGGCCGCACCTTCATCGCGAAGCCCCCGCCGCCCGCCGCTCCGCTCGTCGGCGCCGCCGAGACGCGCGAGAACCCCATCGTCGTCCCCGAACCGGCCCCCGCCTCGGACACCGAGCCGGAGGTCTTCCGCCAGCTCCGCGAGCGCCCGCTCGACACCGCCACCTACGAGCAGCTCGCCGACTTCTTCGACACCCGAGGCGACGCCCCCCGCGCCGTCCTCATGCGCGAAATCGTCGAGGCCCTCGCCGGTCGCGAAACGCCCGCCCCCCGCCTCCAGCGTCCACCCCTCACCGGCGACGAGCGCGCGGGCCTGCGTCACCCGGGCCTGCGCACCGCCTCGGGCGAGCTGCTCGCCTGCGCCGGCATCGCCCTGTGCCGCCTGTTCCCCGCCCAGGGCCGCGCCGCGGACGCCTCCGAGCCCCTGCGCGCCGTCGCCGGCCCGGGCGCGCCCGCCGTCCTCGACGCACTCCACACCTCCGCGCGCATCCTCGCGATGAACCTGCCGGAGCTCGTGCTCGCCGACGACGACGGCCCGCCCTTCACCGCCGTCCACACCGACAAGCCGCGCCTGCTCGTCGGCCGCGCCGCCATCCGCCAGCCCCTGCCCGCCGCCGAGCTGCGCTTCCACGCCGGCCGCGCCCTCCTGTCCCTCTCCCCGGACCTGCTCGCCCTGCGCGCGCTCAAGGGCGCCCAGCTCCTGCGCGCCCTCGCCCTGTTGTCCACCGTCCTCAAGGACCCCAAGGACTCCAGCGCCGACGCGCGGCTCGTGCGCGACGCGCTGTCCCCGCGCGCCCTGGAGCGCACCCTGGAGCTGCTCGAGCCCGGCACCCGCGACTTCAACGCCTCCGCCCTCGCGGACGCCGCGCGCGACTCCGCCAACCGCGCGGGCCTGGTGGCCTGCGGCGGCGTGGGCCCCGCCGTCACGGTGATTCGCTCCCGCCGCTCCCAGGACCCGGAGCTGGTGGAGCTGCTGCGCTTCGCCGCGTCCGAGCGCTACCTCGCGCTGCGCGCCCCCTCGCGCTGAAGCCTCAATTCACCTGCAGGCGGATGGTGAGCGCCAGCATGCGGCTCTTCTCCCCACCCAGCTCGTGCCGGTACGCGATGTCCAGCCCGCCGCCCTGCTCCGTCATGAAGCCCAGGCCCGTGCTCAGCCGCGACGTGCGCGTGAAGCCGTCATACGAATAGCCGGCGCGGATCGGCACCTGCATCCCCATCAGGTACTCCAGCCCACCCGCGTACGTGAGCGTCGTCTTGTCGTCCGTCTCGAAGTCCGCGCGCACGTCACCGGCCAGCGTCAACATCCCCGACATGATGCCGATGTGGCCCGTGTAGTAGCGCGACAGCTCCACGTTGTCGGTGTTGATGAGGTTGTGCCCCGACACGCCGGCCACGAACGACTGCGACAGCCGCATCAGCACGCCCGTGTCCACTGTCACCGAGTTGGCATATCGCCCCGTGCCGCTCATGCGCAGGTAGCGCGCCACGCCACCAATCAGGATGCCCGGGGTCAGCGGGAACCCCACGCCCAGCGAGCTCAGATGCGCGCTGGTGCGAGCACCGCCCCGGCCCAGGCTGACCCAGTGGTAGTCCACCCCCATGGCCAGCTTGCTGGTGGCCCCGTCGATGACGGAGATGCCGAGCATGCCCTCCTTGAGCGCCGTGTCCCACGCGCCCGTGCCCTCGAAGCGGTAGGCCGGCCACAGCGCCATGGCGGCGGGGTTGCCCAGCACCGCCTCCGTGCCCAACCCCAGGGCGCGGTACGCGCCCCCCATGCCATAGGCGCGCGCGCTCATGATGTCCCTCAGGTCCTCGGAGGGCTGGGCGGAAGCGGCGGTGGAGACACACACAGCCAACAACAGGACGACGGGACGGAGCGACATGGGATGGCCATCCTAACCAGCTTGATGGGGGGGAAGGGCGCCAATAGATTCGCTGCCCTCATGTCCGCCAACACACCGAAGGCAGAGTCCCTCATCCGCAAGTGTGTCATCCCGGCAGCCGGGCTGGGCACGCGTTTCCTGCCGGCCACCAAGTCGGTGCCCAAGGAGATGCTCCCCATCGTCGACACGCCCACCCTCCAGTACATCGTGGAGGAGGCCGTGTCCGCCGGCATCGAGGATGTCGTCCTCATCAATGGCCGCGGCAAGGGCGCCATCGAGGACCACTTCGACATCGGCTTCGAGCTGGAGACCACCCTGCGCGCCCGCGGCAAGACGGCGGACGCCGACAAGCTGCGCGCCATCGCGGACCTGGTGCGCGTGGTCAGCATCCGCCAGAAGGAGCCCAAGGGCCTGGGCCACGCGGTGCTCTGCGCCAAGAGCGCCATCGGTGACGAGCCCTTCGGCGTCCTCCTGGGCGATGACATGATCGACGCCGAGGAGCCGGGCATCCGCCAGCTCGCCCGCGTGTTCCGCAAGTACAACCAGGCCGTCATCGCGCTGATGGAAGTGCCCGACGACGAGACGCACATGTACGGCATCGCCGCGGGCACGGACCTGGGCGACGGCGTCATCCGCATCGACCGCGTGGTGGAGAAGCCCAAGAAGGGCACCGCTCCCTCCAACCTCGCCGTCATCGGCCGCTATGTGCTGCCGCCGGAGATCTTCCCCATCCTGGAGAAGCAGACTCCCGGGGTCGGCGGGGAAATCCAGCTCACCGACGGTCTGGCCACGCTGCAGCAGTCGCACGGTCTCTTGGGCTACAAATTCAAGGGTCAGCGCTATGACGCGGGCGACAAGGTGGGGTACCTCAAGGCGAACATCGCCTACGCGCTCAAGCGCCCCGACCTGCGGGGCGGGCTGCTCGAGTACATGCGTGAGGTCGTGAAGACGGAGAAGCCGTGAAGCGCATCGTCGCACTCGTCGCAGTCCTGCTGTCCTTCACCGCTTTCGCCTACGTGCTGCCGGGGGGCTCCATCCTCCGGCGCATGGTGACCGAGCGCGACGAGCTCAAGCTGTCCGGGCTGCGCGTGGAGGGCTCGCTGAGCTTCCTGGGTCCCGCGGTGAAGGAGGCTGGCGCCGCGCTGGGCGCGGCGACGGACCGCCCCGACGTGCAGGGAGACGGCGTGCTGTACCTGCGCATGCCGGGGCGCTGCCGCTTCGAGGCGTCCGTGCCGGATGGCAACTCGCGCTCCGCGGTGGTGCAGGTGGCGGGGCGTCGCCGGCTGGAGGGCAACGAGATTGCGTCCCTGTCGGTGCTCGTCGCGCAGGTGTGCCCGCTGTTCGCCGCGGGCGGCGGCCCCGTGCAGCAGCTCAAGGAGTCCGTGCAGCAGTACCTGCAGGGGCTGGGCGTCGACACGACGCGCACGGGCCTGGCGCGCTTCAGCGGAGAGGTGACGTACGTGCTCGGCGAGCAGGGGGAGAACCGTCCCCAGTTCTGGGTGTACAAGGACTCGTTCCGCCCCGCGCGGCTGCGCTACACGGACGCGGCGAAGGTGGCCTGGGACGTGCGCTTCCTCGACTACAACTCGCCCGCGGTGGGTGAGGCCATGCCGCGCACCATCGAGGTGTGGCGTGGAGACCAGCGCGCCGTGCGCTTCACCGCGCTGAAGGGCGACACCCGGGCCACCGTGCCCGACAAGCTCTTCACGCCGTAGCCAGACACCGCTCCCCTCGCCGGAGACGTTGACGCGTCACGGCGAGGCGCGAGGGCGGTGCCGGGTGTTCCTTGCGACTCGCTTGCGACGTTCCGGTGGCGCGTTGAAGAGTCACGCCCGTCCGGTCGCTGTCCGCCGGCCCACTGACGGAGGAACGCACATGAAGGTCTTTGGCCATCCGCTGAGCACCTGTACGCGCAAGGTCCTCGCCACGCTGGCGGAGAAGGGGCGCGAGGCGGAGCTCGTGCTCGTCGACCTGACGAAGGGCGAGCACAAGTCGCCGGCGCATTTCGCGCGGCATCCGTTCGGCGTCATCCCGACGCTCGAGGACGATGACGGCTTCATGCTGTACGAGTCGCGCGCCATCATCCGCTACCTGGACCGCGTGCTGCCGGGGCCGTCGCTCACGCCCGCGGCGCCGAAGGCCTACGGCTTGATGGAGCAGTACCTCAGCGTGGAGCAGTGCTACTTCTCTCCCTCGGCCTTCAAGGTGTCGTGGGAGCGGCTCTTCAAGCCGCACATGGGCGGCGGCCCGGTGGACGAGGCCCGCGTGGCCGAGGGGCGTCAGGGCGTGGCGAAGGTGTTCGCCATCCTCGACCCGGTGCTGGCGAAGCAGCCGTTCCTCGCGGGTGACAGCTTCTCGCTCGCGGAGGTGGCGTGGCTGCCGGACCTGACGTTCTTCCTCACCTTCGACGAGGAGAAGGCCCTGCTGGCCGAGCACAAGCACGTGGCCGCGTGGTGGGAGCGCATCAGCGGCCGCCCCGCGTGGCGCAAGGTGACCGGAGCGTAGCCGAGCGGCGACGGGGCCGTGCTCGCCCGTGAGCGCGGTCCCGTGGGCTTTGAGCGGGAGGTGCTGTCGCGCGGCTTCGCATCGGGCCCGACGGCCGTGGACGGATGCGCGTCGAGCCCGGTGCCGCGCGTGTGGCGGTGCGGCGTTTGTCGGGAGCCCCCTCTCGCGCGGGCGAGGTCCCTCGCTCGACGTGCTTCGCGCATGCAGTGGTGTGTCGCTCGTCGGCGGACCGCCACCTCGCGCGAGATGCTCGCGGGTGCGTCCTGCTATGCCCCCGAGGTGCGCCGGGCGACGTCGGAGTCAGCTCGGGGCGCCTCGTGCGCGGGCGCGGGGCGCCACATGAACCACTGCGGCGGGCCGCCGTCGAAGCAGGGCTCGGTGCGCTGCAGGTCGAAGCCGAAGCCCTGATACCAGTCGCGGTTGGAGGCCTTGGCCGTCTCCAGGAAGCACGGCGCGCGGGTCTCCTCGGCCAGCGCCAGCCCCGCGCGCATCAACCGCGCGCCCACGCCCTTGCCCTGGTGCGCCGGGTCCACGGCGATGGTGGCCAGGTACCAGTGGGGCGGCGTGTGCGGGTGGTATCGCTCCAGCCTCGCCAGCGCCTGGAGGGCCAGCCGCGCGCGCCCTGGGAAGTACCGCAGTCCGGCCCAGAGCGTGGGCAGGAAGACGGCCTGCCGTCCGAGTGACTGGGGGAAGCCGCCCGGACTCAACCACGCCGCCACGCCCGTGAGCTGCCCGTCCGCGACGGTGGCATGCACCACGCCGTGCGCGAGGCAGTCCTCCACGGTGGCCCGATAGAACTCGGCCGACACCCGCGCCCGGCGCTCGGAGGGGCCGGGGAAGAGCTCCGCGAGGAACGGGTAGTCATCGAAGGCACGCGCGCACATCGGGCCCACCTGTCCCAACAGCTCCGGCCCCAGGCTCTCGATGCTCACGCTCATGCGTCAGGGACTGTAGCCCGGGCTCACCCTGCGCGGGTCCGTCATCCCGCTCGTGCCGTGAAGTCAGGCGCCTCCGCGGTGCGCCATCCCTGGAGCGAGCCTCACCACCCAGGGCCTCCGCCGAGCACCTGGTGACACGCTCGCCTTCGTGCCAGCCAGGTCGCGGGCGAACCGACCGGCTTCACGTCGGAGCCCTCGCGTCACGTGGGCCCTGGCCGGGGTGGGGACTCGTTCTATGGTGCGACCCGATGGGTGTTCGACCAGGGTGTGACGGGGGCCAGGCCACCCCCGGGCCGGCGCGATGCGATGACAGGAGCGGACGACTCCGTGGGCTCGTGCTCGCGCTCGTCCTGACCTCGTCGGTGGCGTGGGCCCAGGCGCCTCGGAACGCCACGCTCCAGGACTTCCATCACACGGCGTGGACCCAGAAGGACGGCGCGCCCGCCGGAGTCTGGGCCATGGCGCAGACGCGCGATGGCTGGCTGTGGTTGGGGACGGCCTCGGGGCTGTATCGCTTCGACGGCGTCCACTTCGAGCGCCACGACCTGCTGCCCGAGGGGAGCCTCGCGTCGCGCTCGGTGGGCGTGCTTCACGCCCTTCGCAACGGAGACCTCTGGGTCGGCTACTCCTTCGGCGGCGCGAGTGTCCTCGGGGCGGGCGGCGAGGTGCGCCACTTCGCCCCGGGCGGGCTGCCCGAGGGCAAGCCCGTGGAGTCCTTCGACGAGGACGGCGACGGGCGTGCCTGGGCCCACACGCCCCAGGGGCTGCATGTCTTCGAGGCGGGCGGCTGGTCGCGTGCGGACGCTCGCTGGGGGCTGCCGGAGGATGAATGGTCCGACAGCCTCCAGGACGTGAGCGGCGCGTTGTGGATGGTGGGCTCGAGCGGCGTGTACGTGCTGCGACCCGGGACCCGTCGCTTCGAGCGCGTGGAGCACGACGGCCCCACCTTGCATTCCCTGGTCCTGGGCCACGATGGGAGCTTCTGGCGGTACGACGAGCGCGGCGCCAGCCCCCTGCGAGGACCTGGCTTTCCAGCGCCCTCGGCCCACGTCCCAGCCGAGGCGTGGAGCAGCCACGCGGTGATTTCCGTCTTCGACCGGGATGGCTCCAACTGGCTCGTCGGGTGTCCGCAAGGCGGTATCTGCCGGGTCGCGAAGCCCTTCGAAGGGGGGCGGTTCGTCCGGCGCACCGAGGCGACCGATGTCTTCGGCGCTCGCGAGGGGCTCTCGTCGGACGCGGCCATGACGCTGTTCCGGGACCGCGAGGGCAACGTCTGGGTCGGCACCCAGCTCGGCGTGGACCGCTTCCGGCGCAATGATGTCGCCACCCTGCGCTTCCCCACGCATACGAGCTACTTCGCGCTCGTGGCGGACCGTCAGGGCCGCGTGTGGTCGGGCTCCGCCATGCGGGTGCGCAACACCGACTTCTGGTGGCGGTTGGAGGCGTCCCCGGTCCGCGTGCCCGGCATCGAAGGGGAGATGACCGCCACCTTGCTGGACTCGGACGGGCGCCTGCTCCTGGGCGGCTCGTCGGGCTTCTGGCGCTTCGACCCGGAGACCGGCCACGTGGAGACCCTCTCCCGCCCCGAGCAGGAAGAGGAGCAGCGCATCCAGGCCATCGTGCGCGACGCCGAGGGCCGGCTGTGGGTGTCCTTCCGCGCCTCGACGGTGTACCGGCTGGATGGGGAGACCTGGACGCCGAAGGGGGGCCTCGCCGCGCTGCCGGACCTGCCGCCCGCGCGCGCGGTGCTGGATGACCAGGGCCGCCTGTGGTTCGGCTACAGCTCCAACCAGGTCGTCATCCTCGAGGGCGCGCACGTGCGCTCCTTCACCGAGGCACAGGGCCTGCGCACCGGCACGGTGACGGCCATCCTCCCTGGAGAGACCACGCTGGTGGGCGGCGCGCTGGGGCTGGCCGCGTTCGACGGCGCGCGCTTCCGGATGCTGAAGGCGACGCAGGCCGAGGTGCTGACGGGCCTCACCGGCCTGGTGAAGACGGACGACGGAGCACTGTGGCTCAACGGCCAGGCGGGTGGCGCGCGCATCGCCGCGGAGGACCTGCGCCGCGCGCTGGCGGAGCCGGACTTCGTGATGCCCGTCGAGCGCTTCGACATGAACGACGGCATGCCTGGCGGCGCGCAGCAGATCCGCCCGTTGCCCACGCTGGTGCGGGGAGCAGACGGTCGGCTCTGGTTCGCCGCCGTCAACGGCCTGGGCTGGATGGACCCGCGCCGCATCGAGCGCAACGCCTTGCCCCCGCCGGTCATGATTCGCTCCGTGTCCTCCGGCGAGACGTCGTACGCGGGCACCGCGCGACTGGCGCTCCCGCCGCGCACACGCGAGCTGCGCATCGCCTACACGGCGCTGAGCCTGGGGATGCCGGAGCGGGTCACCTTCCGCTACCGGCTCGAAGGCGTGGATGACGGCTGGAAGGACGCGGGCGCCCGGCGCGAGGCGACGTACACCAACCTGGGGCCGGGCCACTATCGCTTCCAGGTGATGGCGGCCAACGAGGACGGCGTCTGGAACGAGCAGGGCGCGTCGCTCGAGGTCGACATCGCGCCGACCTTCTTCCAGACGCGCGCGTTCGCGGTGCTGTGTGTCGTCGGGGGCGCGGGGCTCCTGTGGCTGCTGTACGCGCTGCGGATGTGGCGCGTGACGCAGCGCTTGCGGTTGCGCCTGGAGGAGCGCCACGCGGAGCGCGAGCGCATCGCCCGGGAGCTGCACGACACCCTGCTGCAGGGCATCCAGGGGCTCGTGCTCAACGTGCACGTGGTGACGTCGAGTCTTCCAGCGGGGGATGCGCGGCTCGGGCTCGAGTCCGCGTTGGACCGCGCGGACTCCGTGCTGACGGAGGGCCGGGACCGGGTGAGCTCCCTGCGGGACACCTCCGCGAGCAAGGACGACCTGGCCGAGGCCTTCACGTCCCTGGCGCGGGAGCTCGACGAGCGGGAGGGGCCCCGGCTGCGCATGGTGGTGCGGGGCGAGGCGCGCACGCTGGAGCCCCTGGTCGCGGACGAGCTCTATCGCATCGGCCGCGAAGCCATCGGCAACGCGTTCGTGCACTCCCAGGCGCGCGAGGTCGAGGTGAGCCTGCTGTTCGAGCACCCCGAGCTGCGGCTGTGCGTGCGTGACGACGGCCGAGGCATCGACGTGGCCACGCTGGAGCGGGGCGGACGCGCTGGGCACTGGGGCTTGCGCGGCATGCGCGAGCGTGCAGAGAAGGTCGGCGGCCGGCTCGACATCATCAGCGGCGAGGGACGCGGGACCGAAATCCAGGTCGTGGTGCAAGCCCAGCGCGCCTATCTGCGCCGGCCACTGGAGGGACTGCGGCGACTGGTGCCTCGGCTCGGTCGGCGCTGAGGTTCGCGTGCCGGAGTCGGACGGCTCGCACGCCCGGACGGGTGGTGGGCGAGCACGCGCTGGCGCCGGACGGCCCACGTCCCTCGGGACGCCCATGTCAGACAGCCCTGGCACTGTGGACCCCGGTAGCAGGACGGACGGGGCAGGGGCGGTGGGTCGAAGGGAGCGCCATGGAACAGCGACCGTTGTGGGACGAGCCGACGGCGGACGACGCGGAGGAGGCCTCCACCAGGGGTTCCATCCCGCTGCGTACCTTGGGTGCGAGACGTCGCCGGGAACTGTCCCAACCGGAACAGGCCGCTACAGTGGCGTTCGCAGTGAGCGAGCACCCTCCCGTCCTGGCCTCCGTCGCCGTGGCCCGCCCCGTCCGGGGTGAATTCACCTACTCCGTGCCGGAGGCCCTCCTGGGGAACCTGGCCCCGGGGCAGCGCGTGCTCGTGCCCTTCGGCCGAGGCACCGCGCTCGGCTTCTACCTGGGCCCCTCCACCGTGACGCTGGGCGAGAAGGTCCGGCTCAAGCCCATCCAGCGCGTGCTGGAGGACTCGCCGTCACTGCCCAAGGACCTCATCGCGCTCCTGCGCTTCGCGGCCGAGCACTACCGCTACCCCCTGGGCGAGGTCATCCGCGGCGCGCTGCCCCCGGGGTTGTCCAAGCCCGTGGACGGCAAGGAGGCCCAGCCAGATGTGCAGCAGTTCGCGGTGGCGCTCGTCAACGAGGTGCCCGCGGCGCTCGCGCGCGCGCATGCCCAGTCCGCCGCGCTCGCGTACCTCTTGGCCGTGGGCGGCAGCGCCCCGCTGGAGGAGGTGAGCCACGCGATTCCCGGCGCGAGAGCGCACCTCAAGAGCCTGGCCACCAAGGGCCTCGTGCGCATCGAGGAGAAGAAGCTGGAGGCGGGCGTGAAGGAGGGGCTGATTCAGGGCCGCCCCGACCGCCTCACCCCCGAACAGGCCGCCGCCGGTGAGCAGCTGCGCGGCGCCCTGGACGCGGGCGCGTTCCAGCCCTTCCTCCTGCACGGCGTGACGGGCAGCGGCAAGACGGAGGTGTACCTGCGCGCGGCCGAGCACGCGCTGTCCCTGGGCAAGAGCAGCCTCATCCTCGTGCCGGAGATTGCCCTGACGCCGCAGCTGGTGGGCCGCTTCCGCAGCCGCTTCGGCGCGGAGGTGGCGGTGCTGCACTCGGCGCTGAAGGACCGCGAGCGGCTGTTCCACTGGCAGGCCCTGCGTCGGGGCGAGGTGAAGATTGCGGTGGGCGTGCGCTCGGCGGTGTTCGCCCCGGTGGAGAACCTGGGGCTCATCGTCGTGGACGAGGAGCACGACCCGTCCTTCAAGCAGGACGACAGCCTGCGCTACCAGGCGCGTGATTTGGCCGTCGTGCGCGGCAAGCAGGCCAGCGCGGTGGTGGTGCTGGGCTCGGCCACGCCGGCGCTGGAGACGCTGGAGAACGTCAAGAAGGGGCGCTATCGGCTGCTCGAGCTGAAGCGGCGGGTGGATGACCGGCCCATGCCCTCCATCGAGCTGGTGGACCTGCGTCAGGAGCGCCCCCGCGAGGGCATCGTGACGGAGGAGGCGCCCATCCTGAGCCCGCCGCTGCTGCAGGCCATGGAGGAGACGCTCGCCAAGGGCCAGCAGGTCATCCTGTTCCTGAACCGCCGGGGCCACAGCACGGTGCTCCTGTGCGAGGTGTGCGGCCTGTCGCTCAAGTGCACCTCGTGCGACGTGTGCCTGACGCACCACCGCTCGCAGAACCGGGTGGTGTGCCACTACTGCGGGCTGACGATGCCCGTGCCCGAGCGGTGCCTGGAGTGCACGGGCCCCATCCTGAAGCTGGGCATCGGCACGGAGCGGGTGGAGGCGGAGGTCGTCGAGCGCATCCCGAACGCGCGGGTGGCGCGGCTGGACCGGGACTCGGCCACCAGCGCGGAGCGGCTGACGGAGCTGCTGGCCTCGTTCGCCCGCCGGGAGCTGGACGTGCTGGTGGGCACGCAGATGGTGGCCAAGGGGCACGACTTCCCGGGCGTGACGCTGGTGTGTGTCGTCATGGCGGACACGTCCCTGGCCATTCCCGATTTCCGAGCCGCCGAGCGGACCTTCCACCTGTTGACCCAGGTGGCGGGGCGGGCGGGGCGGGGCAAGGACCCGGGGCGGGTGCTGGTGCAGACCTACAACCCGGACGCGGAGCCGGTGAAGCGGGTGCTGGCGCACGACTTCGACGGGTTCGCCCAGCAGGAGCTGGAGTGGCGCAAGGCGTTGGCGTACCCGCCCTTCGCGCGCATGGCCTCGATTCGACTGGAGGGGGAGCACCCGGAGCAGGTGGCCAGCGTGGCCCGGCACCTGGGCAACCTCGTCTCCCGGAACATGCCCCCGGCGTCGGCGGGGGTGCGGCTGTTGGGGCCGGCGGTGGCGCCCATCGCCAGAATCCGGGGGAAGACGCGCTGGCAGCTGCTCTTGAAGGGGCCGACACATGTGGCGCTCGCCCCGCTGCTCGCCAGGGTGGAGACGGCCCTGGCCGACGTTCCTTCCGCGGTGAAGGTCGTCCTCGACGTGGATCCGGGGGCCATGCTGTAGACTCGGTGCCCCCCCATGGGCGCACCGGTCCTCCTCGTCCACGACGACATCGCCACCATCGCCGCAGTGCGGCGTCTGCTCACCCGTGAGGGGCACGAGGTCATCCTCGCGACCTCCGCCGCGGATGCGCTCATCGCCTACGGGCATCACCTGCCGGCGCTCATCGTGCTGGCTCCTGGCGTGGAGAGCGGCCGGGGTCGGCTGGTGCTGGAGGAGCTGCTCCAGCATCCGGACGGCAAGGTGGCCCGGGTGCTGTTGTTGGGCGAGCCCATCGCGGGGTTCAGCGCGCCGGTGGCGCCACTGCCGTTGGATGGGACGAGCTTCGTGGAGCTGGTGGACTCGCTCATCCGCGCGCCGTCGGCGGCGGACGCGTGGCATGTGCTGGAGAACCGGAGCCTGCCGGGGATGCCCGAGGCGAAGGGGGCGGAGGACGCGGAGACGTGGCACGCCACGGCGCCCGGGTCCGCGGTGGGTGGGGACCCGACGCTGGCGAACGCGCTGTTCGGCGACCTGGCGCCGCTGCACCAGACGGACTGGGAGCTGGCGGCGATGACGCGCGAGGAGCGCAGCGAGCACGAGGAGCAGGCTCGGCGCGCGCCGCTCGACGTGCAGTCGACGCTGGAGAAGGTTCAGCAGGAGGAGGAGGCCGCGGTGCTGGCCTCGGCGCAGACCGCGTTGGCGGGAGGCGGCGAGGACTGGGGCGCGGCGGTGGCGGGGGAGGGCGCGTTCGACGAGAGCGCGCTGCCCGCGGACGAGGTGTTCCGGGGCGAGGGCGAGTCCGCGTTTCCGGGCGATGGCGGCGCGGGGCCCCAGGCGGATGCACCGTCGTGGGAGGGCGAGGCTCCGGCGACGGAGAACGCTGAATGGACCGAGCAGGAAACGGCCCCCGCTTCGAATCCGGAAGCAGCCCACGGTCCGCAGACCTGGTTCGACGACGCGGCGGAACAGGGCACGCCTTCGGGCGCGGACGCCTACGGTGGCGATGGAATGACGGAGGGGACTCCGGAGCACGGCACCGCACCGGGCCTGGACTCCGTGAGCACGAACGACGGCACGGATTGGACAGGTGTCGCTCCCGAGCAGGGAGAGGCGTCGGATGACTACGGCGCCGATGCATGGGGAACACCGCCAGGCGTGGCTCGTGTCGGAAGAGACACCCGCGTGTACGGCGACGCGCCGTGGACGGGAGCCGTCACCGACGAGCGCGGCGACCTCCTGGGCGAGGGCGCTGACGACGCGTCCATCGGCGACGAGTGGACGAGCGAGCCCACGGAACAGGGGGCGTTCGAGGCCACGTCGCCCCAGTCCGCGGAGGCCCGCTTCACGGCGGCCACGACGTCACCCGCTGACGCGCAACTGTCCGACGGCGCGGATGCGCTTCCCGCGGAGGGAACCGACACGGGGTACGCAGTGGCTCCGGGCCCCGACGCGATGGTGGAGGGAGCGGGAGACGACACGTTCTCGGCTGGCTTCGGGCCTCCCGCGTCAGACGCCGGGAGCACGAGTGGCGCCTCAGGCGGTCCAGCGACCGTGCTGTATGGCGTGAGTGGTTCCGACACGGGGGCCGTCTCCGCGGAGTGGTCCGCCGCGTCCTCGGCGGGGGACGAAGCCCCGTTGCCGGTGGGCAAGCTCGCCTGGACGGAGGAGCCCGTCTCCGCCGCCACTCGGCCCGAGACCCAGTCGCCGCAGCTCGGTGAGGAAGGCTTCTTCGACGTCGACGCTCCCGCGCCACAAGGCGATGCGCTCTCGGCGGCCGAGGCGGAGCTGGCCGCGATGCGTGATGCCGAGCAACGCGTACCCGAGCCGGTCGACGCGTCTGCCTGGACCGAGCTTCCGCCCGACCCCGAGGTCGAGAACGCCGCGAAGGGCTTCACGACGTCGGATGAACCGACCCTGCCCGCGCACATCGACGCGAGCGCGGATGCACCTTCAACCGAGTTCTCCGCCGAAGCGACAGGCGAAGAAGAAGAGGCCTTGCCTGCCTCGCCCTGGGACGTGTTGGAGGCCGAGCTCCAAGCCAAGGTCCGAGCCGAGGACGAAGACTCCGCGAGCACGCCCCCCGAGTCCGCCAACAACCGCCAGGTGGGCGAGGACTGGTTCGACTCCGAGTCCGACGAGAAGCAGTCGCCTCCGGAGGTCACGGCCTCGAGCGGCAGCGACCTCGAGGCGCCCGCCCTCGACACTCGAGAGGACACGACGGAAGCAGCGCATCCGGAGCCCTCCGGTGATGCACCGGAGTCGGCCGAGTCCACGACTCCACCCTCTGCCCTCGGAGAGTCGGAGCCGGGGGACGACGACGATTGGACCAGCGCCAGGGCGGACGCCTCGGCATCCGGCGTGGCGGTGAGCTGGGGGACGGCGGGAGCCAACGCCGACACCTCGATGGCGGACGTCGCCGCGGGCTGGGCTGACACGGTCGAGCCCTCCGACCCCACCGCGTCGGGAGTGGATGCGGACGCGCGAGCCGTCGCGTCTCCCGAAGAGCCCGAGGCCTCCTCCGGTTGGTTCGACGCGGAGCCCGAGCTGCCTGCTTCGACGCAGCCCCCCGCGAGCGAAGGCTGGTTCGACGCCGACACGGAGTCTCCGGATGAGACCGCGAGGACCGCCTCTCCCGACGAGCCCGGGCCGAATGAGCCCTCCGTCGGAACCGCGCCGGAGCAGACCGCGGACGCGGTGTCGGCGAGCACCGTGGACGACCCGACCCTGCGCGCGCGCTGGGAGGAGTTCGAGCGCCAGTTGGAGGAAGCGCACGAGCGGGTCCACGCGCTGAAGGCCGCGTTGGATGAGGAGCGCGCGCTTCGCCAGGAGACCGGGCGACAGGCCCAGGAGGCCCGCGAGCTGAGCGAGTCCCTGCGCACCATCCTGGACCGCGAAGCCGCGCTGCGCGTGGACGCGGAGACCGCGCGAGACCGACAGACAGAGCAGCTCCAATCGCTCCAGACGCGGCTCGAGGTCCTCGAGGAGGAGCGCTCTGGCGACGCGACGTTGCTGGCGGAGGTGGACCAGCAGTTCCAGGAAGCCCGAGCGAGAGAAGACGAGAACGCGGCGGCGCTCGCGCGGGAGGCGCGTGCGCGGCGGGAGCTCGAGGCCGAGCTGGAGCTGCTTCGCCAGCGTGAGTCCGAGCAGGGTGTGCGCAGTGGCTCGGAGGCGGAGACCCTGCGCACGGAGCTCGCGAAGCTCCAGGCGCGACTGGTGGAGGCGGAGGCGCTCGCGGAAGCCGAGGCGCGCGCGCGGGCCTCCGTGGACGAGGCCGCGAAGGCGACGCTCGGACGCATCGAGTCGCGAGAGCAGGACTTCATCGAGCTGCGCGCGTTGTTGGAGACCTCGACGTCGGAGGCGCGCGAGCAGGCGAAGCAGTCGGCCGAGTCCCTGGCGCGCGCGGAGGCGGAGGTCCGCGAGGCGCTCATCGCCCGGGATGATGCGCAGGAGCGCGCCGACCGTGAGTCGCTCGCCCGGGCGGAGGCGCAGGCCCGGCTCGTGGAGCTGGAGGCGAAGCTCGCGGAGTCTGAAACGCGAGAGGCCGCGTCGGCGCAGGCGATGAAGGAGGTCGAGCTCCGCCTCGAGGACGAGGCCGCGGGCCGTGTCGACGCGGAGGCGCGAGCCGAGGCGGAGGTCCGTGCGAGACAGGCGCTCGAGGCACGAGTGAAGTCCGCGGAAGTGGCGCTCGTCGAAGCGGAGGCGAGGGCGGGCGCGGAGGCCCTGGCCCGAGCAGAGGCCGAGGCCCGGGCGGAGGTCGCGGATGCGGCCCGGCTCGAATCGGACTCTCGAGCGAGGGCGGAGTCGAGGGCTCGCGCGGAAGCGGAAGCCCAGGCGGAGCTGGAGTCGCGAGCCAGGAGCGAAGCCGAGGCGCGAGCGGAAGCGGAAGCCAAGGCGCGCCAGGAGGCGGAGGCGCGCGCCAGGGCCGAGGTCCAGGCGCTCACGCAACTGGAGACCCAAGCCTCGTCCGAGGCACGAGAGCGCTTCGCGCAGGAGGCCCAGTCGCGCGAAGAGGCGGAAGCCCGGGCCGAAGCCCAGGAGCAGGCTCGCGCCGAAGCCGAAGCGAAGGTCGAGGCCGAGACGAAGCTTCGTGAAGAGGCCGAAGCCCGAGCGGAAGCGGAAGCCAAGGCGCGCGAGGAGGCCGAGGCGCGAGCGGAGCTCGAGGAGAAGCAGCGAGAGGAAGCCACCGCACGCGCCGAGGCTGAAGCCAAGCGCCGCGAAGAGGCGGAAGCGAGAGCCGAATCCGAAGCGAAGCGCCGCGAAGAGGCGGAAGCGAGAGCCGAATCCGAAGCGAAGCAGCGCAAGGACCTCGAAGCCCGAGCCAAGGCCGAGGAGAAACAGCGCAAGGAGCTCGAAGCCCGAGCCAAGGCCGAGGAGAAACAGCGCAAGGACCTCGAAGCGCGCGCCAAGGCTGAGGAGAAGCAGCGCAAGGACCTCGAGGCCCGAGCCAAGGCCGAGGAGAAGCAGCGCAAGGACCTCGAAGCGCGCGCCAATGCCGAGGAGAAGCAGCGCAAGGACCTCGAAGCCCGCGCCAAGGCCGAGGAATCACGGCGCAAGGAACTCGAGGCTCGCGCCAAGGCCGAGGAGAATCAGCGCAAGGAGGCCGAGGCCCGCGCGGAGATTGAGGAGTCGCAGCGCAAGGAACTCGAGGCTCGCGCCAAGGCCGAGGAGAAGCAGCGCAAGGAAGCCGAGGCCCGTGCGGAGATTGAGGAGTCGCAGCGCAAGGACGCGGAGGCGCGAGCCGAGTCCGAAGCGAAGCAGCGCCAGGAAGCCGAAGCGAGGGCGGAGGCCGAGGCAAGACAGCGCGCGGAACTCGAGGCCCGAATCGAAGCCGAGGTGAAGCGGCGCGAGGACGCCGAAGCCGAGGCCGCGTTCGAGGTGGAGCTGCGCGAGGAGGCCGAGGCCCGAATCGAAGCCGAGGCGAAGCGGCGCGAGGAAACCGAATCCGAGACGAAGCAGGCCCAGGCGCTCGCCGAGTCGGAGGCCCGTCAGCGCGCCGAAGCCGAGGCCCGAGCGGACACGGACGCGAAGCAGCGAGTCGTCGCGGAGACGCGAGCGGAAGCAGAGGCCCGTCAGCGAGCGGAGGCGGACGCGCGAGCCGCCGCCGAGGCCGAGGTCCGCGCGGACGCCGAGGCCCGCGCCCGAAAGGCGGAGCAGGCCCTGGTCGACGCGGAGGCTCGAGCCAAGACGGAGGGCCGTCACCGCACCGCCCTGGAAGTGCGCCTGGAGGCGGAAGCCCGTCAGCGCGCCGCCGTGGAGACGCGCATCGAGGAACAGGCCCAGGCGCTGAGCGCCGCCGAGGCCCGCGCCACCCAGCTTCAGGGACAGCTCGAGCAGACGGACGCGGAGCTCGCGCGCCTGCGCACGGAGCACGACGAGGCCCGCGCGGCCCTGGAGGCGCTGCGCGAGGAGAAGGCCCGCCTGGAGAAGGACTCCGCGGAGGAGCGTGTCCGCGCCGAGCAGGAGCGACTGGAGCTCGAGGAGCGGGGACGTCGCGAGGCCGAGGAGGCCGCCGCGCAGGCCCGAGCGGCGCTGCTCCCCCTGGAGGCACCTCCAGGACGTCCGGAGCTCGCGGTCTCGCGCAGCGGCAGCGTCACACAGGAAGGTCTCGCCCGACTGGTGCTCCGGCTCTGCGAGGCGCGCATGGAGGTGCGCCTGGAGCTGAAGGTGATGAACGCGCTGCGCGTGCTGTGGCTGCGAGACGGCCTGCTCGTGGGCGCCGTCTCATCGGCTCCCGGTGAGTCGCTCATCGACCGCGCCCGCGCGGATGGCCTCATCGACGCGAGGCAGGAAGGCGAGCTGCGACTGGTGCGCAGCGCCACCACCGGCGCGCTGCTCGACGCGCTCCGGGGACGCGGCTATCTGCGCGAGTCCGAGTCCGTGCCCCTGGTCCAGCGCTACACGGAGCAGGTCTTCCTCGACGCCCTCTCCGAGCCCTCCACGCTGTACCGACTGGTCCAGGAGCCGGTGCCACACGAGGTGGCGCTCGCCGCCGCCACCCGGCCGCCCCTGTTCCTCCTGGCCGAGTCCCTGCGCAACACGCTGACCGCCGAGTCCCTGCTCGAGGCCGCCGGCAGCCTGCGCGCCCGCGTCACCCGTGGCGACCTGCACCTCGCGCCCGACGACTTCGGCCTGCCCGCCAGGGACCTGCAGCTGCTCTCCCAGGTGGACGGCGAGCACACGCTGGAGGCGCTGCTGCTCGGGGCGGGGCTGCCCCAGGACTCGGCGCTGAAGGCCCTCTCCGTGGCGAGGACGCTGGGCCTCATCACCCTCCAGCCCGCGAGCACCGAGGACTCCGACGAGCTGCCTCCCGAGCTTGACGTGCGCCGGCTGGAGTCGAAGTTCGAGGAGATTCAAGACGCGGACTACTTCACCGTGCTGGGGCTGGCGCGCACGGCGGGCGGCGAGGAGGTCAAGCGGGCCTACGAGCTGCTCACCGCCGAGTTCCACCCCCTGCGCTTCGCGGGTCATCCGGACCCGGCCCTCCAGCACCGCGCGCAGCAGATTCGCAGCGTGTTGTCCGAGGCGGCCCAGGCCCTGGGGGATGACCGACTGCGCGCCGAGTATGCACGGAGCCTGCTCGACTGACGTGGGGTGGACGTCCTGCGCGAAGGGAGGGCGGGCGGCGGCCGGGGCGGGGTTGCCCGTCCGCGCGGGGGGCGTTAAGACGGCCCGCATGGTTCGTGAAATCCTCATCTGGCCCGACCCCATCCTGAAGCAGAAGGCCAAGCCGGTGACGAAGGTGGACGACTCCGTCCGCGCGCTGGTGAAGGACATGTTCGAGACGATGTACGCCGCCGATGGCGTGGGGCTCGCCGCGCCGCAGGTGGGCGTGCTCCAGCGCGTCATCGTCCTGGACACCACGCCCCGCCAGCCCGAGTCCAAGCCCCTGGCGATGATCAACCCCGAAATCATCACCCTGGAGGGCGAGACGACCTACACCGAGGGTTGCCTCTCCATCCCCGGTGAGTCGGAGGACGTGGACCGCGCCGCCGTCGTCACGGTGAAGTACCTGGACGTGGACGGCAACGAGCAGACGCTGCGCTGTGACGAGCTGCTCGCCATCGCCGTGCAGCACGAGACGGACCACCTGAACGGCACGGTGTTCGTGGACCACGTCTCCACGCTGAAGCGCGAGTTCATCCGCAAGCGGATGAAGCGCCTCAAGGCTTCGCGCGAGAACGAGCTGGGCGCTTCGCGGTAGCCGTCTTCTTCACGCGAGCCGGGGCCGGGGACTTCTCCGGCCCCGCCTCACGCGCATCGACGCCCTTCTTCGGGCACAGCTCCGCCACGACGCAGCGGGCGCACTCGGGCGAGCGGGCGAAGCACGTGCGTCGTCCGTGCCACACCAGGAGCTGGTGACCCATCATCCAGCGCTCCGGGGGCAGGACGGCCTGCATGTCGGCCTCCACCTTGTCGGGGTCCTCCTGGAGGGTGAAGCCGAGCCGGTACGCGAGCCGCTTGACGTGCGTGTCCACGGGGAAGGCGTTGTCGCCGCCCAGGTGGATGCACACCACGCCCGCCGTCTTGCGGCCCACGCCGGGGAGCTCCGCCAGCGTGTCACGCTCGAGTGGCACCTTGCCGCCGTGTTTCTCGGCGAGGATTTTCGCCGCCGCGACGATGTTCTTCGCCTTGGCGCGGTACAGGCCGCAGGTGCGGATGAACGGCTCCACGTCGGTCGGTTTGGCCTGGGCGTACGCCTGGGTGTCGGGGAAGTGTTGGAAGAGGGCGGGCGTCACCATGTTGACGCGCTTGTCGGTGCATTGGGCGGACAGCATCACCGCCACGAGCAACTGCAGGGGGGATTGGTAGTCCAGTTCGATGCGCGCGTCGGGCATGGAGGCTTCCAGTCGCTCCATGACCTTCACCGCGCGCTCGCGCTTCGCCGCCGCTGTCTCACGTCCGGGCACGCGGCCGTTGTATGTCACCCTTGCCGGGTCCCCAAGCACCGGCTGTGTCCACTCTCGGGAGAACCATGAAGCCCATCGACTTTCGCTCCGACACCGTCACGAAGCCCACCGCGGCGATGCGGCGAGCCATCGCCGAGGCGGAGGTCGGCGACGACGTCTATGGCGAGGACCCCACGGTGCTGCGCCTGGAGGCGAAGGTGGCCGAGCGGCTCGGGCTGGAGGCGGCGCTGTTCGTGCCCTCCGGCACGCAGGCCAACCAGCTGGCCATCGGCGCGCACTGCCGGCAGGGGGACGAGGTGCTGACCGAGGCGGGCAGTCACATCCTGCACTACGAGGGCGGCGCGGTTCCGGCGCTGTGGGGCGTACAGCCGCAGCCTTTGCCGGGCGAGTGGGGTGTGTTGTCGCCGGAGGTGGTGGCGGCGGCGGTGCGCGAGGAGAACATCCACAATCCGCGCACGCGGTTGTTGTCGCTGGAGAACACGCACAACCGGGGCGGTGGCGCGGTGTGGTCCGTGGAGCGCTTCGCCCAGGTGGTGAAGGTGGCGCGTGACGCGGGGCTGGCGGTGCACCTGGATGGCGCGCGGTTGTTCAATGCGGAGGTGGCGGCGGGAGTCCCCGCGTCGTCGTGGGCGAAGCTGACGGACACGACGGCGGTGTGCTTCTCGAAGGGGTTGGGAGCGCCGGTGGGCTCGGCGTTGGTGGGACGTGCGGACCTCATCCGCGAGGCGCGCCGGCTTCGCAAGCGGTTGGGCGGAGGCATGCGTCAGGCGGGCATCCTCGCGGCCGCGGCGCTGTACGCGTTGGAGCATCACGTGGAGCGGCTCGCGGAGGACCACGCGAACGCGCGTCGCCTCGCGGCGGGGCTCGCGGAGGTGCCGGGCGTGAAGGTGGACGTGAAGCGGGTGGAGACGAACATGGTCTTCGCCGAGTTCGCGCGTCCGGCCCGGGAGGTGGTGCCGCTGCTGAGCACCCAAGGTGTGTTGACGAACCCCGCGGGCGGCCCCCACACGGTGCGCCTGGTGACGCACCTGGATGTGTCCGCCGCGGACATCGACGAGGCCGTGGCGCGTGTGCGTCGCGCGCTGAAGTAGCGCGCGTGCCGCGCCCGGCGGCTTGAGCTGGACCGTGGAGGGCCGCACCTTGCGAAGGTGTCCGCCACGGGCCTCGAGACAAGGCCACGGCGTGCGTATGTCGCACGCTGCCGTCGCGCGTGAGTGCCCGGCAGCGCGAGCTGTGCCGTGGGGTGACACCGCGGAGCACGTCCGCCACCGGCATCGACAAGGCGATTGCCTGCGTCCACCGCGTGCTCAGGTCAGGCCCCTCTCGTTTCACTTCGATGCGATGGGTTGCCGTCATCGTGGACACGGCATCCGCGCTTGCTGTGCCGGCAGTCGCCGCCGGGCAGCCTGGGCGTTCAATCCGTGAGCATGTCGCGCGGTGGCCGCGGGACGCAGCGCCGCAGGGCAGGGCCCGCGGCGACTCTGGTGTGCCCTGGGCGCAACGCGGATGCGGGCTCGGCGCCAACGGATGGAGCCCCTCGGCCGAGCTCCCTTGCCTGCTGCACCGGGGGGCGGGGTGGGCATGCCTCGCGGCAGGGGCGTGGTACGCTCGCCGGGCCGTGCGTCGACTGCCCCTCCTCGCCTTCGTCGGTCTCTGTGCCTGCTCCTCGACCCGGTCGGAGCAGAAGATGAGCTTTGACGAGGTCTACGACACCTCGGAGTACGTCGACACCGAGCCCGCCCCGGTCGCTCCCCGCGAGCCCCAGCCCGCCCCCGCGCGGACGCTCTCGCGCATGGCCTCGCCGGAGCCCTCCGAGGCGCTGCAGGGCGCCCTCTCCACCTTCGCGGAGCGGGCCCGCGCCCATCGCCGCAAGGTGGCCCGGGGCGGCCCGATGCCGCTGGCACAGGTGCAGGGCTGGGAGGTGATGAACGGCGTCCTCGACGCCTTCCTGGAGCGCGCCCTGGAGCGCACGGACGCCCGCGACGTGGCGAAGGCCCGAAGCGTCCTGGAGACCGAGCTGGAGCAGGACGGCAGGACGTACGGCGACATGCCGGGTGCGCTCGCCGAGGCGGTGGTGCTGAGGGTGGGACGGCTCGCGGTCCGCATGGCGGAGCTGCGCCGGCTCGAGCACCCGGAGAACGCGGACGGCCTGCCCCGGCTGGCCTGGCCCGTGGACCCGGTCACCATCACCAGCGTCTTCGGTCAGCGCTGGCACCCCATCCGGGGCGAGCAGCGCCGTCACCTCGGCGTGGACCTGGCGGCGAAGCAGGGGCAGATCATCTACACCGCCGCGAAGGGCGTGGTGCTGCGAGCGGGCTGGAACGGCGACCATGGCCTCCAGGTGGAGGTCCAGCACGAGGGCCGCTGGCTCACGCGCTACAGCCACCTGTCCCGCGTGCTGGTGGAGCCCGGCGAGATACTGGACCCGGGCCACGCGGTGGGGCTCGCGGGCGAGACGGGGCTGGCCACGGGCGTGCACCTGCACTTCGAGCTGTGGAAGGACGGCGAGGTGGTGGACCCGCTGGACGCGCTCGAGGACGCCGGTGACGAGCGCCCTCGCGCGCCGCCCGTGGCCCGCGGCGCGACGGGCTCTTGAGGCCCGCAACGCATCAGGGGCGCCACCCACGAAGGCAGCGCCCCTGAGGAGGAGCCCGGCCCAGCGCGAGTCCCGGGGACTCCGCGGGCTGGACCGGGGTGGCGTCAGCTCACAGCGAGTTCTTGAGCTCCTTGGCCGGGCGGAAGCCGATGGTCTTCGACGCCTTGAGCTTCATCATCTCGTTCGTCTGGGGGTTGCGGATCTTGCGCGCCTTGCGGGAGCGCACGGACCACGTGCCGAAGCCGGGGTAGCTGAAGCGCGCATCCTTCTTCACGGCCTTGCCGATGTTCGTGAAGACGATGTCGAGGATCTGCGCCGCCGACTTCTTGGTGAGACGTGTCTGCGCCGCCACCACCTCGACGAGCTCTGCCTTGGTCATTACGCCCCTCCGTCCTGCGTTGTCTGGCCTTGAATGCGCGAAAGCCAACCGGTGGTAACAAATCGTTCTTTTCCCTGTCAATGCTGACCGCGTTCCGAGGCCGGAAAATCGGCCTCCGGACGAAAAGTTGGCTCGGTGAAACACCGGGCGTAGACAGAGTGGGGAATCCACGTCGGAGCCACCGACACACCGCGCGGAAATCACACGCCAAAAGCACTCTGGCTGATCGTGATTGGAAGAAAGTCTTTGAGATTCCGATCGTTTGGCGTGTGTGGCTGATCGCGCCCGGGCGGGGCGGGGCCGGAATGGGGTAGGCTGCTGCCTCTCGTGCGTTTCCGAACGTTTCCGACCGTCGTGATCCTGGCGCTGGGCGCCTGCCGGAGTCCGGGCCCCTCGGCCCAGGCGCCCGCGGTCGTCTCCAGGCCGGAGTCCGGGCGGACGGAGCTCTGGGTGGACGGTACGACCCCGGGGCCAGGGGACGGCACGCGCGAGAGACCGTGGTCGTCCCTGGCCGAGGCCCTGGGGCGGCCAGGGGTGGTGACGGTGCACCTGGCGGCGGGGGAGTACCGGGGGAGCTTCACCTTGCCCGAGGGTGTCCGGCTGGAGGGCGAGGGGCCCGCCACGGTGCTGGTGGCGGAGGGCCCGGAGGCCGTGGTGCTGCGAGCCGAGGGATCCGAGCAGAACGTCCTGCCCCCGGTCCTCGACGCGCCGAGCCCGGAATCACGAAGCGCCTCGGGCGCGGATCAACCCCTCGTTGCCGAGCAGGGCGTGACGCTCCTTCGCAACCTGTCCATCCGAGGGGGGGCCTGGGGGGTGGAGGTGACGCGTGGCCGGCAGGTGCGCGCGGAGAAGGTGTCCTTCACCGGGCAGCGTCGAGGCGGCGTCCAGGTCCGCGCCGGCCGATTCGACGCCGAGTCCTCGCGCTTCGAGGCGAGCATTCCGGAGACCGTGGGCGTGGTTCTGGAGACTCCGCCGGAGGCCGCGGTGGCGCCCGTGTCACCGAGGACCACGCGCCTCCGGGACATCCATTTCACGGGCCCCTTCCGCCGGGCCGTGCGCGTTCGCGGCGCGCAGGCCTCCGCCTTGTTGGAGGAGGTGGTCGTCTCGGGCGCGGTGTCGGCCCTGGGGATGGATGGCGGCCACGCCGAGGTACGGCGCTCGTCGGCCCAGGCGGGAACAGGCGCGGCGTTCTCGGTGGTGGAGGGCACGCTGGTGCTGCGGGAGGTAAGTGTGGCGGGCCACGAGCTCGCGCTCTCCGTGGTGCAGTCACCTCGGCTCGAGGTCCGCGGCTTCCAGTCCGTGGGCGCCGGGCGCGCGGGGCTCGCCGTGGTCGCCTCGCGAAACGTGGTGTTGCAGGACGTGGTGGTGCGGGGCAGCGGCAGCCACGGCGCGCTCCAGCTCACGGGCTCGCAGGTGGAGGTGCGGCGGCTGCGTGTGGAGGCCGCGGAGGAGTATGGGGTGCTCGCGGTGGGAGGTCGCCTGCGGCTGCGAGATGCCATCGTGTCGCGCGTGCACTCGTCGGACGGCATCACGGGTGACGCCCTGCACCTGCGCCAGGTCGTCGCGGACGTGGAGGGCGTGGTGGTGCGGGGCGCCTCGGGCGCCTGCGTGCTGGCGACGCAGAACGCACGGGTGGCGCTGCGTGACGCGGACCTCGAACGCTGTGGTCAGGCCGCGTTGCTCGCGGACACGCTCGCGACGCTCGATGCCCGGAGCGTGGAGGTGCGCGACAGCGCGCGGACGGCCCTGTCGGCCATGGGCGACGGTGTCCTCCGCGTGGACGTCCTCCGCTCGAGAAAGAGCGGCCAGGGCCTGGTCGGGGCCGAGTGCACCGGGGCCACGCGAATCCATCTGGGGCGCGTGGACAGCGAGGACTCGCGTGGCACCGAGCTGTCTTGCGTGAAGCGAACGGTCGAGCCCGCACCGGGGCCGCGCTGAGCCGCGGGCACGCGGCGGCTCAGGCGGGCGGCGGGGGCGCGGCGGAGGCGCCGAGCGGCGTGGCATGCTTCTCGAGCCACTCGCGGATGACGGGATAGACCTCCGTGGGAGCGCCCTTGCCGAACACGAGGTCTCCGTGGCCGTAGTCCATCGCGTCGCCGTGGTCCTTGCCGAAGACGTGGAGGGTGCGGTCCGGCGCGGTGACGAGGGCGAACTGGCTCTCCACGTTCTCCGCGGTGGCGAGCCGGTCCGCGCTTCCGCCCATGACGAGGATGGGCAGCTGGAGCCCGGCGATGCCCGCGCGCCAGTCGCGGGTGCGGTCGAACGAGCGGAACGCATCGTGCTCGATCCAGTCCTGGAACTGGAGCAGCACCTTGCGGCTCATCGACGACATCATGTTCGCGTACACCTGCCGCTGGATGCGCGGAGGGATGTGCAGCGGATTCACCACCAGGTCGGACAGGGGCAGCGTCACGTAGCCCAGGAACGGCGCCAGGCTCGCGCTCATCCACTCCTGTCGGAAGCGGGCCGGCCACGCGGCGCGCACGCCGAGCGAGATGAGCGTGCGCAGGAACGGCTCGGACTTGAAGTGCACGGGCGCGCCGAGCGTGAGCAGCCCCGCGAGCTTTTTGCCCTCCGGCCCCTGGGCCAGCCCATAACCGACGAGCCCGCCCAGCGAGTGCCCCAGCCAGAACGCCCGCTTCGCGCCCGTCTCATTCAGCGCCAGCTCCAGCAGCGCGGGCCCGTCCTGCAGGATGTGGTCGTCGATGGTGAAGTCGGTGTACCGCCGCCCTCGCGGTGGCAGGCGTGAGTGCCCGGTGCCCCGCCACTCCACGCTGAAGCAGTCGAAGCCCGCTTCGGCCAGGTAGTGGGCCACGGAGTAGGGGGGCTCGAAGTCGAACGTGAACCGGTTGGCCGCCAGCCCATGGCACAGGAGCACCGGCTCCTCGAAGCGCCTCACCGGCGCGCGCCGGACATGGACCGCCACCTCCCACCCGTCCGCGCACCGTGCCTTGAAGGCCTGGGGAAGGGGCGTGCGTAGACGGTACCACCGCCGGACCAGCGCCACCCAGAGGACATTCCCCAGCACCACGACGAGGCCAGCGACCAGCACCCACACGACCCAGCGCCCGTCTCCCATCGCGCCTGCTCTCCTTGCCGACCCCTGGGTCTGACGGTTCCTCGAATAAAACCCTGCTAAGGTTCGTTCTCCGGCCGTCCTGCTGCCAGGAACTCATGGGCATCAGAGGAAGTCGAGGGATCGATGAAGTTACGGAAACTGATGTTCGTGCTGCCGAACCTCTTCACTGTCACGTCCATCTTCTGTGGCTTCTATGCCATCACGCTGTGCGCGGGCGAGGCGGAGCCGGTCCACCTCTACCAGGCCGCGTTGGCCATCTTCTTCGCGATGTTCTTCGACGGGTTCGACGGCCGCGTCGCCCGGTTGACCAAGACGCAGAGCGACTTCGGTGTCCAGCTGGACAGTCTGGCGGACGTCGTCTCCTTCGGGGCGGCTCCCGCGCTGCTGGTCTACAAGTGGGCGCTGGCGCCCCTGGGCTTCGCGGGGCTGTTCGTCTCGTTCGCGTTCGCCGCGTGCGGCGCGCTGCGGCTGGCGCGCTTCAACGTGCTGGCGGCGCGCAATCCCCACGGGGGGGGCGGGAGCTTCTTCGTGGGCCTGCCCATCCCGATCGCCGCGGGCATGCTCGTCTCGGTCATCATCTCCCATCACGTGGCCTCGCAGGGGGAGTCTCTGCGCGAGTCTGCCTACGTCCCGGTGGCGGTGGCGGTGGCGGGCCTGTCGCTGCTCATGGTGTCGACGGTGCGCTACCGCACCTTCAAGGACACCCGCCCCAACCGGAAGAGCGCGGCCGTGTTCATGTTGATGGTGGCCGCCGGTGTGGCCATCGCGACGCAGTATCATCCCGCCTGGTTGCTGGTGGCCTGCTGTGGCGCCTACCTCGCGCTCGGGTTGGTGGAGTCCGCGGTGCAGGTGCGCACGCACCTGGCCGCGCGCAAGCTCGCTGCGGGCTCCGCGGCCGTCGCTGGCGTCATCGATGACGAGGACGACGACGAGGAGTCCGAGGACGGCGAAGGTCCCCGCAGCAACGGACCCGCCTTCCTCTGAGTTGAGGTCCCCAGGCCGCCGCCGGGCAGCACGTCCTGCCCGGCCCGTCCCGGGGGGTGTGGCCCGCTCGCCAGCCGGGTCCAGGGTGGAGGCTGCCAGACACCCGGCCGGCTTCCCGCCTGGAGGGCAGGGCCCGAAGACGCATCCGTCCGTGCCGAGGTCCTCGCGTGTCGCTAGGATGCGCGCCCCATGCGGGTCGAACTGCTGTGCACGGGTGACGAGCTGGTCACCGGCCTCATCACGGACACGAACAGCACCTACCTGGAGGCCCGGCTCTTCGACCTGGGCGTGAAGGTGGAGCGGGTGGTGCTCGTCGGGGACGTCCGACCGGACATCACCCAGACGCTGCTCGAGGCCGCGGCGCGAGCGGATGTCGTGGTGGTCTCCGGCGGGCTGGGCCCCACGGCGGATGACTTCACCCTGGAGTGTGCCGCGGCCGCCGCGGGGGTTCCGTTGGAGGAGGACGCCCGGGTCCTGGAGTGGCTGCGCGAGCGCTACGCGGCGCGGGGCATCCCCATCAATCCCAGCGCGCTGCGCATGGCGCGAATCCCCCGTGGCTCCGAGCCGGTGCGCAATCCCGCGGGCTCCGCGCCGCTCGTCGTGCTCACGCTGGGGCGCTGTCGCCTGTTCTTCCTGCCAGGGGTGCCGCGCGAATATCGGGCCCTGCTGGACAACGAGGTGCTGCCGCGCATCCGCGCGGAGCTGGAGTCGAGGCCGGGCCGTCTGTTCCGGGCCTTCCGGCTGCTGCGCACCGTCGGCATCCCCGAGTCCGAACTGGACCTGGCCGTGGCGCCCCTCGTGCCCAGCCACCCCAGGGTGGTGTTCGGCTTCCGAACGCACGCGCCGGAGAACCACCTCAAGCTGATGGCGGAGGCGCCCACGCAGGCCGAGGCCGACCAGGCCCTGGCCGCGGTGGAGGCCGAGTGTCGTCGCCTGCTGGGGCGGCATGTCTTCGCCGCGGACGGCGAGGAGTACGCGCCCGCGCTGCTGTCGGCGCTGGGGCGCGCCGGGGCCACGCTGGCCACGGCGGAGAGCTGCACGGGAGGCCTCATCGCCCAGCGGCTGACGGCGGTGCCGGGGTCGAGCACCGTCTTCATCGGTGGCGCGGTGGTCTACTCGGAGAAGATGAAGACCGCCTGGGTGGGCGTCCCCACCGAAGTGCTCGAGCGTCATACCGCGGTCTCCGCTCCGACGGCCGTGGCCATGGCCGAGGGTGTGCGTGCCGCCTGCGGCGCCACATATGGCCTGGCGGTGACGGGGTATGCGGGGCCCGGAGGCGGGACGCCCGATGACCCGGTGGGCACCGTGTATTGCGCGCTCGCGGGGCCGGGGTTCGCCACGCGGTGCGAGCGCATGTCCTTTTCCGGAGACAGGGAGCGCGTGCGCCTCTTCGCTGCCTCCCACACCCTGGAGATGCTGCGGCAGCACCTGCTGACCGCCGCCCAATCATGAGCCGCTCCAAGTCCAAGCGCCCCGCGCCGTCCATGCCCGAGCCTCGGCCCGCGCCCGCGGTCGAGCCCGCCGCCACCGCGCCCGTGGAGCCCGCCGCTCCCGCCGTCACCGAAGGGGTGGCCGGGCCCGTGGGCAGTGGAGGCTCGGTCGGCGCCGTCCTTCGCGTGTGGTTCGCGGCCTACCGGGTGGAGGTGCTGTTGTTCCTGGTGGCGTTCGTCGTGCTCGCCAGCTTCAGCTCGCAGCGCTTCCTGCGCCAGAGCGCCGCGCCGCACTTCATCTACCAGGCGCAGGGGTGGCTGGAGGGGCGGCTGGACGTGGACCCCCAGGTGCTTCCGAACCTGGAGGACTGGGCCTGTGTGCGGCAGGTGAATGGCCAGAAGGTCCGCTGCGAGGGCCGGCCGCTGCCCGATGACCGCTGGTTCGTGAGCTTCCCGTCGTTCCCCGCCGTGGCGATGCTGCCCTTCGTCGCGCTGCACGGGTACCAGTTCAACGACACCTCCTTCGGCGTCATCATCGGCGCGCTGGCGGTGGCGCTGTTCTACTCGTTGCTGCGCTTCCTTGCCCGGGAAGGCGAGACGGCGCGCACCCGCGACGAGAACGTCGTGCTCGCGCTGACGCTCGCCTTCGGGACCTTGTTCTTCTACTGCGCCATCCGTGGCGAGGTGTGGTTCAGCGCCGAGGTCATGGGCGTGGCCCTCACCTGCCTCTATGTGCGCAATGCACTGCGGGCCCGCCGTCCTGTCCTGGCGGGTGTGTTCTTCTCCATGGCGACGCTCACGCGCACGCCGCTGTTCTTCGCGGGGCTCTTCTTCGTGCTGGAGGCCCTGTGTCCGGGCCCCGAGCCCCGCTTGCAGCAACTCAAGGAACTGGGGCGCCACTGGAAGCAGGCCGCGAGGAAGGTGGGCCTGTTCGCCCTGGGGGCCGCGCCCCTGGGCCTGCTCGCCGCCGGCTACAACGTGTATCGCTTCGGTCGCCTGAGCGAGTTCGGCCACGCGTATCTCTTCAACAACCGCGTCAACGTGGACATCGACCGGTGGGGGCTCTTCCACTGGGAATACCTGGGGCGCAACCTGGAGGCCGCCTTCCTCAAGTGGCCCTCCCTGTCGCTGTCGCCGCTCAAGCTCGGGTATGACCCGCGCGGGCTCACGCTGCTCCTGACGCTGCCGTTGCTCGTCTTCCTGCTGGTGCCGAAGCTGCGGCCTCGCCTTCACTGGCCCCTGTGGCTCACCGTGGCCGTGTGCGCGCTGCCCGGTCTGTTCTACCAGAACACGGGCTACATGCAGTTCGGCTTCCGCTTCAGCCTCGACTACACGCCCTACCTCCTGTTGCTCTTCGCCATCGGGGGTTGGTCGCTCCGCCAGCGCGTGGTGATGGGCACGCTGGTGCTGGGCGTGCTGGTGAACTTCTGGGGCGCGGTGGCCTTCCGTGGCTACACGGAGCTTGTCCGGAACTGGTAGGGCGCTGCCTCCCGAGGGGTTGAAACCCCCGGGCCGGGCGCGCAGATAGAGAAGAGCCATGCAACCTCCCACCGGACAGCCCCCCGCCGGCAAGCGCTGGCACACTCGCGAGGACAGCGGCATCCGCCTCGATGCCGCCCTGCGCTGGTGGCATGACGACGAGCCCATCGAGCACCCGAAAATCATCGAACTCTTCAACGCCTCTCTCATCCTGGACGACGAGGGTCGCTACCAACTGCGCATCGGGCAGGACTGGTGCTACGTGCAGGTCGAGGACGCCGCGTACGAAGTCCGGACCGTGGACGTCACGCCGGACGCACGTGTGTCCATCCGCTTGAGTGACCGCACCGCCGAGGCCCTGGAGCTGGACTCGCTCCAGGTGGATGGCGCGGGCGTCCTGTCATGTCGGGTGAAGCAGGGCCGGGCCAAGGCGCGCTTCTCGCGAGATGGCCAGTACCAGTTCGGAGCGCTGTTGGAGTCGGGCCCGGATGGCGGGCTGGTCGTGCGCGCCGGAGAGCGCCAGCACCCGGTGGCGCTCTCCCTGGAGTCATTGACCGGCTCCGTCTAGGCGGCGGCTTCCACGGCGGGCGAGGGGCAGGGGAGCGGCGGTGTCCCCGCGAGCTCCCGGGCCAGCGCCTCCATCGTGTCGGAGTGCTCACGCAGCCACTCCGCGGCGCGCTCCCTTCCCTGGCCGATGCGCTCGCCTCGGAGACTGAAGTGGCTGCCGGACTTGTCGATGAGTCCCGTGGCCACGCCCAGGTCCAGCACCTCCCCGGCGCGGTGGATGCCGCTGCCGTACAACAAATCGAACTCCGCCTCCTGGAAGGGCGGGGCCAGCTTGTTCTTCACCACCTTCACCCGGGCCCGCGAGCCCACCACGGCGTCTCCCTCCTTGAGGTTGCCCGTGCGCCGAATCTCCATGCGCACCGAGGAGTAGAACTTCAGCGCGTTCCCTCCGGTGGTGGTCTCTGGGTTGCCGAACATCACGCCAATCTTCATCCGAATCTGGTTGATGAAGACGATGCAGCACCCCGAGCGGCTCACCGCGCCCGTGAGCTTGCGCAGGGCCTGGCTCATCAGCCGCGCCTGCACACCCATGTGCGCGTCGCCCATCTCACCCTCGATTTCCGCGCGAGGCACCAGCGCCGCCACCGAGTCCACGATGATGAGGTCCACCGCTCCCGAGCGCACGAGCTGCTCGGTGATTTCCAGCGCCTGCTCACCCGTGTCCGGCTGGGACACCAGCAGCTCCTCCACCCGCACCCCCAGCTTGCGCGCGTAGGAGATGTCGAGCGCATGCTCCGCGTCGATGAACGCCGCCACGCCGCCGGCGGCCTGGACCTGCGCAATCGCATGCAACGTGAGCGTCGTCTTGCCGGACGACTCGTTGCCGAACACCTCCACCACGCGGCCCCGCGGATAGCCTCCCACGCCGAGCGCCCGGTCCAGCCCCACCGAGCCGGACGGAATCACCGCGACCTTGTGCTCCTGCGTGTCCCCGCCCAACGTCATCACCGAGCCACGTCCGAACTGCTTCTCGATGGACGCCACCGCCGCCGCCACTGCCTTCAGCTTCTCCGTCAGCTTGCTCATCGCTCCCTCGCCGCCCTGTCCTTGAGTCCGTGCTGCGCCCTGTCGCCCCGGAGCGGGGCGCCCGACGCATCGGCGCGGGAGAGAGCAACAGGCATGCCGCGAGGTACTCCCTGTGAACACATGAAGAGAGGCGTCCGCGAGGGACTGCGGGCGTCTCACGGGGTGGAGGGCGAGCCCACGTCTGGATTTCCAGGATGAGCGAGCGGCTGCTCGCCCGTCTGCTGAATTCACGGCGCTTTGCGTTGAAGTTTGGAAGGGGCGGCATGACCTTTCGCTCGTGAAAACCCAACGCGAAGACATGCCCCATGTGGTCATCCTCGGCGGCGGGTTCGCCGGGCTTCGGGCCGCGCAGCAGCTCGCCAAGGCGCCGGTCCGTCTCACCCTGGTCGACCGGCACAACCACCACCTCTTCCAGCCGCTGCTGTACCAGGTGGCCACGGCGACGCTGAGCCCGAGCGAGATTGCCGCGCCGCTGCGGGCCCTGCTCGGACCCCAGGGGGTCGCGGTGGTGCTGGCGGACGTGACGGGTGTCGACACCGCGGGGAAGCGGGTGCTGCTCTCGGATGGAGAGCTGAAGTACGACTACCTCGTCATCGCGACGGGGGCGACGCACTCGTATTTCGGCAATGACCAGTGGGCGCGCCATGCACCGGGTCTGAAGTCCATCGAGGACGCGGTGGAGATTCGACGCCGGGTCCTGCTGGCGTACGAGCTGGCCGAGCGTGAGACGGACCCTCGCATCCGCAAGGCCCTGCTCAACTTCGTCATCATCGGAGCGGGGCCCACGGGCGTGGAGATGGCGGGCTCACTGGCGGAGATCAGCCGCAAGTCCCTGTCGGGCGACTTCAAGAACATCGACCCGCGCGATGCGCGCATCATCCTCATCGAGGGCCTGGGCAAGGTCCTGCCCGTCTACCCGGACGACCTGACGGACAAGGCGCGTCGCACGTTGGAGAAGCTTGGGGTGGAGGTCCGCACGGGCGCCCGGGTGACGAACATCGACGAGACGGGCGTCTACATCGGCACGGAGTTCATCGCGGCCCGCACCGTGATTTGGGCCGCCGGTGTCGCAGCCTCGCCGGTGGCTCGTTCGCTCGGTGTGCCGCTGGACCGCGCGGGGCGCGTGCATGTGACGCCTGAGTTGACCGTCCCCGGTCACGAGGACGTCTTCGTCGTGGGAGACCTGGCCTCGCTCAATCAAGAGGACGGCACGCCCGTGCCGGGGCTCGCGCCCGCCGCGATGCAGGAGGGCAAGCACGCGGCGGCCAACATCCTGCGCCGGCTGCGCGGGGAACCCATGGTGCCCTTCAAGTACTGGGACAGGGGCTCCTACGCAGTGATTGGCCGTGGCCACGCGGTGGGCATCGCCTTCCGGCGCTTCAAACAGACAGGGCTGCCCGCGTGGGGCGCCTGGCTGTTCATCCACCTGATGTTCCTCATCGGCTTCAGGAGCAAGCTGGCGGTGATGCTCAACTGGGCCTACTCCTATCTGACGTTCGGCAAGTCGGCCCGAATCATCACCGGCCCCGCGCCCAGGTTGGATCAGCTCACGCTCGTGGCCTCGTCGCCGGACGGGAAGGGGGCCCCCACGGATGACACGGAGGGGGCGTCGCGCCTCGTCTCCTCCTCGAATGAGCTGTCTCCTCCGTCGACCCACTGAGGCCTGACGCCTCGGGCACTGGGCAGGGACCCATCGGCGGCGGGCGGTCTCCACCGCCCGCCCGCGCCTGAACGAAGGGGAGGGGGGCCTCCCTGGGTGTTCGAGTGCAGCCAGCCTCGTCGGTCCAGCGCCCTGGAGTCGATGGCGAGCCGCATGTCCACGTCCTCGATGCGTCCGTGGTCCTCCAGGTCCGCGCGAGTCAGGGCGAGCTTCAGGAGCCGGTCATGGGCTCGCGCGGACAGCCCATGGCGCCGTACCGCCAGCTCCAGCATCCGCTCTGCGCCGGGGCTCAGGACGCAGTGACGCCGCAGCAGGTGGGACGGCAGCTGCGCGTTGCAGTGCACGCTCGGCTCGTCCCGGTACCGCTCACGCTGACGTTGCCGCGCGGCCTCCACGCGCTCCCGATGGTGGCGACTGGAGGACTCCTTCGCCTCCGCGCGCGCCAGGTGGTGGTACTCCACCGGACGGGTCTGCAAGGTGATGTCGACGCGGTCCAACAGCGGGCCACTGACGCGGGCGTGGTAGTCGAACACGCGGTGCTCCGGACACGTGCAGGTGTGTCCCGGCACGTTGAAGTAGCCGCAAGGGCAGGGGTTCATCGCCGCCACCAGCATCACCTGGCACGGGTAGCTGATGTTCTGGTTGGCGCGCGCCAGGTGGATGATTCCCTCCTCCAGCGGTTGTCGCAGCACCTCCAGCACGTTGCGACGGAACTCCGGGAGCTCGTCGAGGAACAGGACGCCGTGGTGCGCCAGCGACAGCTCTCCAGGACGGGCCAGGGGGCCACCTCCCACGAGCCCCGCGTCGGACAGCGTGTGGTGGGGCGCGCGGAACGGACGCTCGCGCACCAGGGCGTGGCCTTCGTTGAGCAGCCCCAACACCGAGTAGACCTTCGTCACCTCGAGTGACTCGGCGAAGGTCATCGCCGGAAGGATGCCGGGCAGCCTGCGCGCCAGCATCGTCTTGCCCGAGCCGGGGGGGCCGCACATCAACACGTTGTGCCCGCCCGCCGCCGCCAGCTCCAACGCCAGCTTGAGGTCGGGCTGTCCCCTCACGTCCGCCATGTCCGGCTCCGCGCGTCCACGGCCCACCGGATGCGAGACACCCTGACGAGAGAAGGGAGGGATGACGCGCGTCCCGGTGAGGTGGTCCACCGCCTCGCGCAGGCTCGTCACGGGCAACACACTCAAGCCCTCGACGAGCGCGGCCTCGGCCGCGTTGGCCGCGGGCACCATGACCCCCTCGAAGCCCTTGTCCCGCGCGGCCACCGCGAGCGGCAGCACGCCCTTGATGGGCTTGAGCGTGCCGTCGAGCGACAGCTCCCCGCCGAAGAGATAGCGCCCCAGGGGCGCCTCCTCGAGCAGCTTCGCCGCCGCGAGGACTCCCAACGCGATGGGCAGCTCGAACGCCACGCCGTCCTTGCGCAGGTCCGCCGGTGCCAGATTCACCGTGACGCGCTTCTGTGGCAGCTCGAAGCCGGTGTTCTTCAGCGCGGAGACCACGCGCACCTTCGACTCGCGCACCGCGCCTTCCGGCAGTCCCACCACGTTGAAGTAGGGGAGGCCGAGCGCCATGTCGACCTCGCACTCCACCACCACCGCGTCGATGCCCATCAACGCCCCCGACCGCACCCTCGCCAGCATCCGTCCCCCTCCCGCATCGCCCGGCTCCGCGTGGAGCAACCCGCGTACCGCCATCCCTCCGAGGAGAATCCCGTGGAGAGCCAATCCCCTGGGGCGGATGCCTGTCCCATCCCCAGGAACTCCAGGGTTCCACACTCACTGGATAAGTGAAGGGGCCTCTAGCCAGGGCGGGTGCGCCTTGGGTAGCTTGGCAGGGAGTTGGGGAACGCAGGGGGAATGACGCAAATGGGGTCGCAGGAGATTCAGCGGCGTCGTCCGGTCCGTATCCGCCGGGCAGACATGAAGCGGGGTCAGCGGATGAAGGTCGCCTTCGCGATGTTCCGCTTCTGCCTCTACGGCATGGTGGGCATCAGCTCGGAGATCTTCTTCTACAACCTGGTGCGCGTATCCCGGGACGTGCCCGTCCTCGGCTCGCTCTTCCAGTTCCAGTGGCGGGTGGATGACCGCCTGGGGCTCAACGCCATCTGGGACACCCCCGCCGTCACCGCCTACGGGCAGTGTTCGCTGTGGATGTTCTTCATCTACGCCATCGCCTGCTTCTTCTTCGTGGAGCCCGTCTTCCGCTGGATGCTCTACCAGCACGCCAGCCTCCGGGCCGCCGTCTATGGCGTGGGCATCCTGCTGTTCGAGGGCTTCAGCGGCCTGGTCCTGGAGCGGCTCACCGGCTACCGCATCTGGTACTACGGCGACGCGGGCGCCATCATGGGGCAGATGACGTCGCTCTACATCCTGCCCATCTGGATGGTGACCGGCCTCATCGCCGAGTTCATCTACAGGGAACTGATGGACCCGGACCTCATGGCTGCCTTGGAGTCGCCGCTGCCGGCCACGCCCGAGGAGACCGAGGCTTCCTTCCAGCTGATGCGATAGGTGCAGGCGTGGCCGTCGTAGCCTGACGGCTCCACGCGCACCTCCTGGGCGCCGGCCACTCGCAGGCCGGCGTGGATGATGCCCGCCGTGAAGTCCGGGTAGTCGCCCACCTCGTTCATCCACAGCTCGAACTGGGTGGGCGTGAGCTCCACCAGCTTCGACTCGGTGTAGTTGTTGCCCGCCCGGAAGTTCTGCGTGGCCCGCATCAGCGTCCGGCGAGGCCCCAGCACCCGCAGCAGCGACAGCACCGCGCGGCCGAGCATCGTCTCGCGGAAGCCCTCGATATAAGCCTCACCGAGCTTCCAGGTCCCCTGGGCGACGGCCTCCTGGGGGAACAGCTCCTCCGCGGCGATGCGTAGGAACGCCATCCAGGACGTGAAGGAGTAGGCGGGACGCAGCTTCTGGTCCACGTCGAGCCCCGCCTGCTTCAGGCGCTGCTTGCAGGCAGGCGTCAGCCGCCCGTGCAGCGCGCGCAGGAAGAGGGCTTCGATGGTCTGTTCAAAGACGAGAAGCTCGTCGGCCATGAGGAGTGGACTCTAGCCGACGAGCTTCTGATTGTGAACCGCGACTCCAACCCGGAGCGTAGGCTCCGGGAGGGACATGTCAGGGCGTGGGAGCGGGCGCCGGGGTGCCCGTGTCCACCTGCGTGCCCTGGATGATGGCGTTCGACGGCAGCTCCGTCGCCATGCCAAGCACCTTCGCGCCGGCCGCCTTCGCGCCGTCCAGGGCCGCGATGAGCCGCCCGTAGTTGGTCGCGTCGTCCGCCATGAAGAAGACGACCTTCTCGTCCGCCTTCTTCGCCGCCAGCATGCGCTTGAGCCGGTTGACGTAGTCCGACGCGGGCACCTTCTCCGTGTTGATGGAGTAGCTGCCGTCCTTGTCCAGCAGGACCACCAGCTGCTGGTTGTCTGGATTCTCGGGAGGAGGCTCGTTCTCCACCTCCGTGTCCGGCACGCGCACCAGGATGTCCTTCTCCAGGAGGGGCGTGACGACCATGAAGATGATGAGGAGCACCAGCACCACGTCCACCAGCGGCGTGACGTTGATCTCCGAGTTGGGCGCCGACTGCGGCTTCACCCACTGGCGCTGCTTGTGGCCGGCCATTACTTCTTCTCCTCGACGCCGAGCGCGATCTGCTTCGCCTTGGCCTTGCGGGCCACGTCGAGCACCTTGCGCACGTCGCCCACGTTCACCGTGTTGTCACCCTTGAGCAGGATCTTCTTGCCCGGGTCCTTCACCAGCTCCTCCGCGATGCGGTCCTGGAGGGCCTGCTCGTCCACCTGATCATTCTCCACGAACACCTTCTTGTCCGGGGTGATGGAGACGTAGAGAGGGTCCGAGTCCTTGCCCTTCTCTTTTTCGATCTCGGTGGCCTTGGGCAGCTCCACGGACTTGCCGCGCTGGAGCATGGGGGTGACGACCATGAAGATGATGAGGAGCACCAGCACCACGTCCACCAGCGGCGTGACGTTGATGTCGCTCTTGATGCCCCCCTTGGGGCCTGCTGACATTCCCATGCGTTTAACCTGCTTCCGGATGGTGGAAGCCCGCCTTCCCAAGGTGGCGTCGCGGGCCCCGAGGTTCAGGAGCCGCGTTCACGTCAGGAGGCGGGCCTCGGGTCGTCCCCGGGCTCGCCGGTGACTGCTCAGGCCGCGTGCGAGGACTGCGCGCCGCCGCCCAGGTGGCGGGCCACGACGTCGAGGAACTCGTTGGAGGACTCGCTGATGTCCACCGCGCGAGCATCCACCCAGCCCTGCAGGAAGTTGTAGGCCATCACGGCGGGGATCGCCACGAGCAGACCGAAGGCCGTGGTGATGAGCGCCTCGGCGATACCGGCCGAGATGGTGCCCAGACCGCCGGAGCCGGCCGCCGCCATGAGCTGGAAGGCGTTGACGATACCCATCGTCGTGCCGAGCAGACCGACGAAGGGGGCCGTCGAGCCGACCGTGGCCAGGAGGCCCAGGCCGCGCTTCATGCTCTGCACCTCGCGCTGCGCCTGGCGCTCGAGCGCGCGGGCCACGGACTCCACCGCCACGTCCTTATTGTTGGGGCTGATGCGGTAGGCCGTCAGACCGGAGTTGATCACCCGGCCCAGGTGGCCCACGTCCTTGCCCAGGTTCGTGTTGGCCGCGGTGGTCAGGTCACCCTTTGCCAGGATGGCACCCATCTTGGCCGCGAAGTTGCGGCTGTCGGACCGGGTCTTGCGGAAGACGATCATCCGCTCCGCCATCACGACCAGGGACGCCACCGACATGATGGCCAGGGTGAAGATGATCATACGGGCGAAGAGGCCCGTGTGTGCCCAGATTTCGACGAGAGTGAATTGCATGGCTTTGGAGCGCTCCTCCTCACGAGCGCGGGGTGGTCGGCGGTGCTTCTCTACGGCGCGCCCGGATCAGCGCGGCAGCTTCAGATTCAGGGTGAAGGTGTAATCCACCTGGACCGGACGGCCCTGGAACGTGACGGGCTTGTAACGTGACGACGTCAGGGCGTCCATGACGGCCTGTTCCATGTGGGGCAGGGGCTTGATGATTCGGCAGCGCTCCACACGGCCTTCCACGGTGATGACGCACTTGACGATCATCGTGCCCTGCACGCGAGACTCGAGCGCCTCGCGGGTGTACTCGGGCTGCGGACCCGAGACCTTCTCCGGACGGGTCATGCCCGCACCGAACGGCAGCACTTCCGTGCCCGTCCCACCCAGCTGTCCACCGACCACGCCGCCGATCACACCACCGACGACGCCGCCCACGACACCACCGGCCACGCCACCCTCGACACCGCCCTCGACCGCCTCTTCACTGGGCTCCTCGGCGGCCTCTTCCGGCTGCTCGGTCGGCTCGACCTCCTTGGGGACCTCTTTCGGGATCTCCTTGGGCTGGACGATGGCGTCGGGCTTCTTGGGCTTCTTCGGGGTCGTCTTCGGCTTGGAGGTCGCCGCCGGGGGAGGGGGCGGCGGCGGAGGAGGCGGCGGGGCCATGGTGGCCTTCAGCGTCACCTCGATCTCCTTCTCCTCCTCGACCGGAGGCCTCGTCGAAAGAACGTAGGCCACCACGAACAGCGCCACATGCAGGATCACCGAGATGGTGGTTCCCACACCGAACCGCGCTTTGGGCGCCTGACCGCGGTCAAGGACTGAATCAAACATGTACTAGACTCCTCTTCACCAGTGGACACCCACCACGCCACCCCCGGCTGAAAGGGCGCGCCACCATACAGAAACGCGTTCCGGGTTCAAGTGAGCACGGTCAAGGGTAACTGACGTGATCGCGCAATTGCCCCACTGGTTACCAAAAAGCAACGGTCTATTGACAACTGCTCGACCTCGGATATTTTCCCCAGTCATTTTCGGTTGCAGCCCACCTTGGAGGGGTCTGGTATGCACTTGAACCGAGTGCTCCGGGAAACCGGAGTTGTCCTGGCCGCAGGTCTGCTTTATGGATCGGCGGCTTTCGCGCAGTCGAGCACGATGATCGGAACGATCATCGACGCTCAGAGTCGGCAGCCTGTTCCTGACGTGGTGGTAACCGCGACCTCGCCCAACCTTCAGGGTGAGCAGACCGTGGTTTCCGACGCACAGGGCAACTACCGTATTCCCCAGCTTCCGCCTGGTGTTTACACCCTGCGGTTCGAGAAGGAGCAGTTCAAGCCCTACGCCCGGTCGGACGTGCAGCTGCGTCTGAACCGCACCATCCGCGTCAACGTCGAGCTGCTCCCCGAGTCCCTCGGTGAGGTGGTGGAGATCGTCGGCGCCCCGCCGACCATCGACGTGGGCTCCACGACCACGGGCGTCAACGTGGATCAGGAGTTCATCAAGCGCATCGCGGTCGCCCGTCCGGGTGGCAAGAGCGGCGCGGCTCGCTCCTTCGAGTCCCTGGCCGAGCTGGCGCCTGGCGCCCAGAACGACCAGTACGGTGTCTCCATCAACGGCGCGACCTCGCCTGAGAACGGCTACGTGGTGGACGGTCTGTCCACGAACGACCCGGCCTACGGCGTGAACGCGAGCCCGATGAGCATCGAGTTCGTGCAGGACGTGAACATCATCACCGGCGGCTACCTGCCGGAGTTCGGTCGCTCCACGGGCGGCGTCATCAACGCGGTGACCCGGTCGGGCTCCAACGAGTTCCACGGCTCCGTGTTCGCCAACTGGACGCCTGGCACGTTCGAGGGTACCCGCAAGACGATCCGGTCGGAAGGCTCGGTCATCAGCGGCCTCAACGAGCTGAAGAACATGGGCGACTTCGGCGCCACCCTCGGTGGTCCGATCCTCAAGGACAAGCTGTGGTTCTTCGCCGGTTTCGCGCCGTCCTTCACGCGCTACCAGCACACCCGCACGCTCAACGCCATCCGCCTGGATGCGCAGGGCAACACGGTCACGGACGACACGGGCTTCACGGTCGTCGACCCCATCGCGGGCTCGGATCGTCAGTACTACGCTGACTCCCGGACCGTGCAGTACATGGGTAAGTTGACCTACCTCATCAACCAGGACCACACGGTCTCGCTCGCCCTCAACGGCACGCCGACGACCACGGGTGGCATGGGCAAGCTGTCCATCAACCCGCAGTCCGGTGGTCTGCCGGGCGCGATCTTCTCCCGTCCGGGCGACTTCGCCTTCACGGAGACGAACGCGAACGCCACGTCCGTCGCCCTGAAGTACGGCGGCGCGTTCATGGACAAGAAGGTCCTCGTCGACGCGACGGCCGGCTGGTTCCACCAGACGGCGTCCACCCTGCCGGCGGACGGCAGCAAGCTGGGCTCCTCCGAGGGCCTCGCGGGCTACTCCCGCTTCCAGTACACCAGCCAGCGCTCCCTGGCGGACCTCGAGGCCCTGCCCGCCGGGCAGGAGGGCGCCTGCGCCCCGTTCGAGACGGTCGATGAGGACGGCAATCCCGTCGTTGTCGAGCGCTGCCCCGTCATCGGCTACACGGTCGGTGGCCCGGGCTACATGAACGACTCGAAGCTGGATCGCTACCAGTTCAACGCGAAGGCCACCTACCTGCTCAACGCGCTCGGCACCCACGTGCTGAAGGCCGGTGCGGACGCGGAGTTCCTGTCCTACGACCAGCTCAAGGCGTACGGCGGTGGCGTGTACTTCCGTGAGTCCGCTCCGTATGCGGGCGCGACGCTCAACGGCCAGCCCTACTCCGGCGGCGCGGTGCAGGACTACCGTCGCTACGGCTACCAGGCCTCGCCCGACAGCCCCATCACCCAGCTGACCCAGCAGTCGAAGACCACCAGCACCACGGTCGGTGGCTTCCTGCAGGACTCCTGGTCCATCGCCAACCGCGTCACGCTCAACCTCGGCGTGCGCTACGACGTGCAGGCGATGTACGGCGGCGACGGCGAGCTGGCGCTCATCATGGGCAACCAGTGGTCGCCCCGCCTCGGCGCCATCGTCGACCCGTTCGCCAACGGCCGCACCAAGTTCTTCGTGAACTTCGCTCGCTACTACGAGCAGGTTCCCCTGAACATGCTCGACCGCGCGTTCCCGGGTGAGCGTCGCTACGAGGCCCGCCGCGCGCTCGCGTCGGACACGCAGGCGGGCTGCAACCCCACGGACCGCCAGAGCCAGCAGACGGAGTGCCGTGACCCGGCCTACGTGCTCGCGCAGCCCGAGAGCAACCGCAACCCGAACCGCCTCTACACGGGTGGCAAGGTCGAGAACGAGCCGATCGACCCGGACATCAAGCCGCAGTCGTCCAACGAGCTGGTGGTCGGCGCTGAGTACGAGCTCATCGCCAACACCCGCGTGGGCGCCAGCTACACGCACCGCAACATGAACATGGTCATCGAGGACATGAGCCGCGATGACGGTGCGTCGTACTTCCTCGGCAACCCGGGCAGCGGCTTCGCCAAGGAGTTCCCGAAGCCGGAGCGTAACTACGACAACGTGACGGTCTACCTGAACCGTACGTTCTCGGATGGCTGGCTCGCCGCGGCGAACTACACCTGGTCCCGCCTGAACGGTAACTACCCCGGTCTGTTCCGCCCGGAGACCGCGCAGCTCGACCCGAACATCCTGTCGGACTTCGACCTCGTCAGCCTCCTGGCCAACCGCACGGGTCCGCTGCCGTTCGACCGTACGCACCAGATCAAGGTGTTCGGCGCGAAGGAGTTCAACTTCACGAACGAGCTGTCCGCCAGCCTGGGTCTGTCCTACCGCGGCAACTCCGGCTCGCCGATCAACTACTTCGGCGCGCACTCGCTCTACGGTCCGGACGAGTCCTTCGTCCTCCCCCGTGGCGCGGGTGGTCGTACGCCCTGGCTGAACGTCATTGACTCCAACATCGGCGTCAACTACCGCGTCAGCAAGGACAGCGTCATCTCCGTCACCCTGGACGTGTTCAACCTGTTCAACTTCCAGGGCGTGAGCACGGTCGACCAGACGTACACCCTGCTCTCCGTGCAGCCCATCGCGGGCGGCAAGCCGTCCGACCTCCCTGGCAACGTCCAGTGGCAGGCCGGCGAGGAGCGCGACGAGCCGTTCGGCACGGTCGAGAACGACGTCAACCCCAACTTCAAGAACCCGACCAGCTACCAGCCGCCGCGCCAGATGCGCCTTGGTGTCCGGTACACGTTCTAGTCACTGGCCATTCACGGAACCAGGATTTCAAGTCACATGACCAAGAACATCTTCAATGCGGCAATGGTCCTTGTTGGCACGGCGGGTCTGCTGACGGGTTGCAACTTCGACCAGCCCGAGGCTCCCTGCTTCGTGCAGGACAGCGCGAGCTGGGCGACCCGGTATGACCCCATCGACGACCCTGTCGATGCCAATGGCGTGGGTTGTGAACTGCGGGCTCCCGTCGGTGAGCTGGTGGGCGTCTACAAGTTCAGCGATCCGGATGACCTGAGCAACTCGCTGCTCACCCTGCGTCCGCAGGGCGTGGCGTCCATCGCGAACCGCGACCCGGGCCCCACGACGGATCAGACGGCGCTGGGCCGGTTCGACACCGAGCCGGACGCGGATGAGTTCTGCACGGCGGAGACGCTCTCGGTTGCCTCGGTCAACGCCGCGGCCACCCAGACGCTTCCGGCGACGACCATCAGCTACGAGTTCAGCAACATCCAGGTGTACGCGGCGCCGTCGACGCCGGGTACGCAGCTGCGTGGCCAGGTGAAGTACACGCGCAATGGGTGCACCTCGAACTACGCCATCCGTTCGATGTGGCCGGCGGTCGCCTGCGACCCGTCCGATGCCACCTCGTGCGCGACCAACGCGAACCTGAACCCGGACTTCGCCACGGAGTGCCTCCAGGTGAGCGCGACGACGGCGATCTGCGTGCCGTCGAAGCCGGTCCCGTCGTTCAAGTAGTCGTCCATCGCTGAACAGCGCCACCCGCCTGGGTGGCGCCTCGCGGCCCCGGCAGCCCTCCTCAGGGAGTGGATTGTCGGGGCCGCGGTGTTTGAAGGCAGTACCCACTGGAGGCACATGGAGGGCCGTTACTCACTCATCCACCACGTCCGCTCGCTGCTGGACGACGAAGAGGGCACCCTCTACAAGGACGCGCCCTTCCGCGTGGCGCTCTGCTACCCGAGCCCCTACCACGTGGGCATGAGCTCGCTGGGCTTCCAGGCCATCTACCGGGAAATCCACCAGCACCCCGGTGCCACCGCCGAGCGTGTGTTCCTCCCGGATGACGTGGAGGCCTTCAAGAAGACGCGCACGCCGCTGTTCACCTGGGAGTCCCAGGCCCCGGTCTCCAGCTTCCAAATGCTGGCGTTCTCGGTGGCGTACGAGCTGGAGCTGACGGGGTTCTTCTCGCTGCTGGAGCTCGCCGGGCTGCCCGTGCTGGCGGAGGAGCGCCGGGATGGTCGCCATCCGCTGGTGGTCGCCGGTGGACCGCTGACGTTCTCCAATCCGGATCCGCTGGAGCCCTTTGTCGACGTGCTCGTCCAGGGCGAGTCCGAGGAGCTGATCCACGTCCTGGTGGAGGCCGCGGCATCCATGGAGCGCGAGGCGCTGTTGGATCATCTGGCGCGCATCCCCGGCTTCCGGGTGCCGGGCAGGGGAGGGGCGCGCTACCACGTGGCCCGGGCGACGGACTCGCGGTTGCCCGCCCGCTCGCAGATCATCACGCCGCACACGGAGCTGCGCTCGATGTTCCTCATCGAGCCGGAGCGCGGCTGCTCTCGCGGGTGCCATTACTGCGTCATGCGGCGCACCACCAATGGGGGCATGCGGACGGTGCCGCCCGAGCGGGTGCTGTCGCTCATCCCGGAGAACGCCAAGAGGGTGGGCCTGGTGGGCGCGGCGGTGACGGACCACCCGCGCATCGTCGAGCTGCTGCGCACCCTCGTGGACTCGGGGCGCGAGGTGGGCGTGTCGTCGCTCCGGGCGGATCGACTGACGCAGGAGCTGGTGGATCAACTCCGCCGGGGCGGGGCGACGAACCTGACGGTGGCGGCGGACGGGGCCTCGCAGCGGATGCGGGACATGGTGGACCGCAAGCACTCCGAGGAACAGATTGTGCGCGCGGCCGGGTATGCCCGGACCGCCGGCATGAAGCAGCTCAAGGTGTACAACGTCGTGGGCCTTCCGTTCGAGGACGAGACGGACATCGACGAGTTGATCCGCTTCACGGCGGAGCTGTCGCGCATCCTCCCCGTGGCGCTGGGCGTGGCACCCTTCGTGGCCAAGCGGAACACGCCGCTGGACGGCGCGCCCTTCGCGGGCATCCGCGAGGTGGAGAACCGGCTGGAGCGGCTGCGCAAGGGCCTGCGGGGACGCGCGGAGGTGCGTCCCACGTCCGCACGCTGGGCCTGGGTGGAGTACATGCTGGCCCAGTGTGGTCCCGAGGGTGGGCTGGCGGCGATGGATGCCTGGCGGGCGGGCGGCGGCTTCTCCGCGTGGAAGAAGGCCTTCGAGGCGAGGGGCTGTGAGCCCTATCTCGCGCGTCGGGTGGAGGATGGGCGGCGCAATCCCACCCTCTGGCCCACTGTTCCGAAGGTGGCGCCCGCGCCGTCGGCCGCGTGACGGCGGGCGTACGAGGGCCATGCATTGTGGGCCCGGGTTCCGCTAGAAGACCGCATGCGCCGATGGCCGGCGCCCAGGGGCAGCGGAGAACCAGGTGAGCACGCAGCGCGTGGACAAGGCTTGGCAGCAGAAGGGTCTCAAGGAGTTCTCGACGGAGGCCCTGCTCGGGACGCTCGGCCACTACGGCATCCCGGTGACGGAGGAGGACTTCCGGAAGCTGTCGGAGTCGACCTTCCCGTTGGGCATCGCCCAGCAGTGGAAGTCGAAGTGGAAGGGCACCGGGCCCTTCAAGGATTTCGTCGTCGCCGCTCCCGTGGAGCTGTGGCGCCGCTGGCTGCCGGACCGCGTGGCGCCGCATGAGATGACGGACACGCTGGCGTCGCTCATGAAGTCGCTGCTGGAGCTGCTCAACGGCAAGACGGATGCGCCGGTGAGCGCGGCCTTCGAGCGGATGACCAGCCTGCGCGCGCGGCTGCCCGTGGATGACAAGGGCCTGCCCCAGGAGCGCTTCATGCAGGAGGCGCTGGCGCCGTTCTCCGAGAAGGACGCGGAGCTGTTCGACCGCCTCGCGGAGCTGCTCGCGCGCTCGGGCCACGTGAATCACGCGGAGTCCTTCGCGGAGATGGAGGAGTTCTTCCTGCCGGACCGCAAGGGCATCTCGCGCGCGATGGTGCGCGCGGCGAAGGGCGAGAAGGACGAGGCGGCGACGGACCTGGTCAAGCTGTCCGAGGACACGAGCCGCTCTCCGATTGCTCGCATCCTGGCCGTCGACGGCCTCATCCACCTCCAGACGCACGGCGTGGCCGCCACGGCCGCCCGGACGCTGCTGGCGTGGGCGGAGGAGAACAAGGACCTGCACCTCGCGTTGGACCTCATGCCGCGCCTGGAGCACATCTACAAGGCGCAGAACGACCGCGTGGCCCTGCTGGACCTGATGCGCATCGCCGAGCGGCTCGAGTCCGAGCACGACCGCATCCACCCCGGTCACAACCGTCACCGTCACAGGTAGTGAGCAGGACCTCCGGCACGGCGCGCGGACCTCGGGTCCACGACGCCGTGCCCGAGTGGATGTCTTGAGGCAGAGCATGACCGCGGTCATCCTGAAACCCTTGTCGCCTCGCCATGTCGTGAGTCTTCATCCGGCCTGGCGCAGGGGCTTGATGGGCCGTGACGAAGAGCCCGAGTCACGGGCTCAGGGCCGCGTACGACTGCGGTCATCCTGAAACCCTCGTCGCCACCAGGGCGTGAGGCCTCTACCTGCCTGGCGCGTGGGCTTGAGGGCCAGGTCCCTGTCTCGAGGCTGCATACGAGCAGCGTCACCCCGCGACGCTCGTTGCCGTCACAGGCCGTGAGTTCGCTGACACCACGGCGCGAGGGCTCGAAGAAGGACGCGCTGACAGGTCAGCGATGGGCTCGTGAGCGCCCCGTCACTCCGACGTGCCCGGGCCGCTGCTCTCGGAAGCGTCCGTGGACTTGCGGCGCCGCGCCCGCTTCTTCGGCGCGGGCTTCGCGTCCTCCTGGGCGGTCTTCACCGGGGCCACGTCCTCGAGCTCGCCCTGCTTCGTGGGCATGGCCGCCGCGCCCGGAGCCTCGGGCGTCGTGGACTCCTCCTGGGCTCTCAGCGGCGTCGAGCGCCTCAGGGGAATCTTGAGCACGTTGGGCACGCCCTCGACCACGTCTCGCGTGGAGACCACCGCGCCCACCGTCGTGTAGCGGATGGCGCCCGTCTGGGTGAAGGCGTGCTTGAGCGGGTACTCCTTCGCTCGCGGGAGGAACCAGTCGCGCGCTGCGCGCAGCGGCAACACGTGCATCTCCCCCTGCGAGAGGAACACGTACACGAGCAGGTCCGCGCCGCTGTAGAGGAAGCAGCCCGGGGTGTCCTTCTCCAGGTTGGACACCAGCTCGAAGAAGTACCGCTTCCGGGTGGCGTTGCGGTCCCCCTTCACCTCGATGCCGCGCACCTCGCCCGAGGGCAGCTCCCACAGCAGGTCCACGCCCCGATGCTGGAAGCGCGGGTCCGACTGCACGTCGTGCACGCGCGAACCCGGCTCCGTCTCCAGCAACCACGCCCTCGCGTGCTGGACGGCGCGGTCCGCGGCGCCCTGCACACCCTTCATGCTGAAGCTGCGCGCCATGTGTTACCGGCGCAGCTCGACGCCCGTCGCCACCAACTGCACCTCGCGCGGCTTGCCGTCCGCGCCGCGCGGGACGATGGCGCCCTCGGCCTCGTAGTGCGCCGCGTGGCCTTCGCTCAGCTCGGCCACCTTCACCACGCCCTCCACGCGCGCCTGCGAGCCCGCCGAGTCCAGCGGCACGAAGAAGCCGTAGTCCTTGAACGTCACGCGCACGCCCGGGCCCTTGGCCTGGCCCTCGGGGGCGAGCTCCATCCAGCAGCCCTTCTTCTCACACGCCTTGCGCACCGTGCCCTCGAGCCGCACCGTCTTCCCGTCGTGGGCCTGGGGCTTGGAGAGCAGGTCCGCGAGCTTCACCTCGGAGGCGCCCTTGAGGGCCTCGCCACGGGTGAGCTTCCAGCTGTCGTCCTTCGCGGCCTCGGGCTTGGGCGCGGCCGCGGCCTTGTCGGCCGGGTGGTGACAGTCGGCGGCGGCCGCGGCCTTGTCAGCCGTCTTTCCCTTGGCGGGCGTCTTGTCGCCAGCGAGGGCCACCAGGGGAACAGCGACCAGCAGCATCAGGGACGTGCGGAGCGAGTTCATGACCTGCCCGCTTAGTCAAAACTCGTTGCCCCGGCAAGGCGGCGCCCGTACTAGAGTGTGACTCCCGCACACCCCGGGGCGCGCAGCCCATGAAGGTCTTCCTCCCTCCTCGCAACCGCCGGCTCGGCACGGTGGACTACCTGGGCCTCATCGGCCTCGTGGGGCTGCTCGTCGCCCGCTTCATCCCGGTGGCGAAGCTCATCCCGTTCTGGGGCTGCGTGCTGCGCGAGCGGACAGGCTGGCCCTGCCTCGGCTGTGGCCTCACCCGCGTGGCGGACCGCGTGGCCCACTTCAACTTCGTGGGCGCGTGGGAGGCCAACCCCCTGGGCACCGTCGCCGCCGTGCTGTTCGCGCTCGCGGCCGTGGCCATGGTGGTGCACCTGGTGTTCGCCGTCCCCATCCCCGAAATCCAGCTCTCGCTTCGGGAGTGGAAGGCGTTCCAGGTGGTGATGCCCGTCATCGTCCTGGTGAATTACGCCTACGTGGTGGTGAAGACGCGCTTCCCCCACCTGCTGCTATAGCGTGGGGTCGTGACTCTCGCGCTCGTCCTGCTGGGCTACCTCGCCGGCTCCATCCCCTTCGGTGTCCTGCTGACGCGGTGGCTTCGCGGCGTGGACGTGCGCCAGAGCGGCAGCGGCAACATCGGCGCCACCAACGTCACCCGCGTCGCGGGCAAGAAGCTGGGGGCGGTGGTGTTGGTGCTCGACGCGGTGAAGGGCGCGCTGCCGGTGGCGCTCGCGATGCGGCTGGTGCCGGAGCTGCCCGGGGTGCACGTGCTGGTGGCGCTCGCCGCCGTGCTGGGCCATGTCTTCCCGGTGTGGCTGAGGCTGCACGGTGGCAAGGGCGTGGCCACCGCGCTGGGCGTGTTGCTGGTGCTCGTGCCCCAGGCGGCGCTGGCCGCGGGGCTCGTCTTCATCGCCATCTTCGCGGTGTGGCGCGTCAGCTCGCTGGGCTCGCTCGCGGCGGGGGCGACGGCGGTGGGCACGTCCGCGCTCACCGCCCGCGCGCCCGAGTACGCGGGCCTCTCAGCGGTCCTCTTCGCCCTCATGCTGTGGACGCACCGGAGCAACATCCACCGGCTCATGCGACGCACCGAGCGGCGCTTCTGAGTCCTCGCCGCCGCCGCCCGAGGGCCGGTAGCCGAGCAGCGTGCAGTCGATGGGGCCGTTCATCAGGTCGCGCCGCGCGGAGGGGCGCGCGTGGAATGCGCTCTCGAAGGCGGGGTTGCCGCTGAGGACCCAGACGCGCCAGCCGGGCACGCGCAAGGACTCGCCCAGCTTGTAATAGAAGCTCTTCATGCCCTTCTGTCCGCCCGTGCCGATGCGGTCTCCATAGGGCGGGTTGGTGAGGATGAGGCCACTGGAGGCCGGCAGCGGCGGCAGCTTCGTCGCGTCGCCCTCGGCCAGGGTGATCTCCTCGGACAGCCGGGCCGCGCGCACGTTGCGCTGGGCGGCGTCGAGGGCCTCCGGGTCCTTGTCGAAGCCCCAGAGGGGGACCTCCACCTTGCGCTCGTCGCGCCGCGCATCCGCGCGCATGTCCGCGAGCAGCTCCTTTGCTCGAGCCCCCAGCTCCGGCCAGCGCTCCACGGCGAAGTCGCGGTTGAGGCCGGGCGCGCGCCGACGGGCCATCATGCCCGCCTCAATCAGCAGCGTGCCCGAGCCGCACATCGGGTCCACCAGCGCCTCGTCGCCCGTGTAGCGCGCGGCGCGCAGGATGGCGGCGGCCAGCGTCTCCTTGAGGGGCGCCACGGTGGGCCGCACGCGGTAGCCCCGGCGGTGCAGAGGCTCGCCGCACAAATCCAACGAGAGCGACAGCGTGTCGCGCGACAGGTGCGCCACCACGCTCACGTCCGGGTTCTTCGTGTCCACGTCCGGCCGCGTGCCCACCACGTCGCGCATGCGGTCGACGATGGCGTCCTTCACCTTCAGCGCGACGAAGCCCGAGTGGCTGTGCTCGCTGTCCTTCAGCGTCGCGTCCACGGCGAACGTCGTGGTGGGCGTCAGGTGCTCCTCCCAGGCGACCCCGCGGGCGGCGTCGTACAGGCCCTGCGCGCCGCGGGCCTCGAAGGCGCCCAGCGGGTAGAGCACGCGCATGGCGATGCGGGACCAGAGACAGACCTTCAGCGCCTCGTCGAGCGAGGCCATGAAGCGCACACCGCCACGGTCCTGGCGGATGCGGCGCGCGCCGAGCTCCTTGAGCTCGTCGGCGAGCAGGTCCTCGGTGCCTCGGGTCGTGGTGGCGAATAGGGCGATGCGTTCAGCCATGGGACACCGCCCATAGACGACCTGCGCCTGCTTGGGAATCCAATACGCGCCTCACGTGCCCACCACCTCGTAGATGGCGAAGGTGGCCCCCTCCTGCTCGGCGCTGGCCTCCTTCGCCTTCCGGAAGTCCTCCGACTGGAAATAGCGCCGCATCGCCTCCTTGTCCCGCCAGCGCGTCACCAGCAGCAGCTCCGGCGAGCGCTCGAACGAGCGCAGCACCTCCAGCCCCAGGAACCCCTCGTGCGCGTCCACCCTGCGCGCGCGCTCCTGGAAGCGGGCGACCAGGCGCTCGGCGTCCTCGGGCGCGGCGCGGAAGCGGGAGATGGCGACAATCATGGGCACTCACCTGGAACACGTCGGGGCGGGCTGGGGATGCCCGCGCGGGGAGGAGAAACGGACAGGGGGCGCCCGGACCGAAGCCGGACACCCCCTGGGAGAACAACGGTGTGCCGCGGGTGGACTACATCGCGCCCGCGCCCGGCATGTCGCCCACCCCTCGGATGAGCACCTCGCGGGGCTTGGCGCCATCGGCGGCGCCGACGACTCCGTCACGCTCCATGCGCTCAATCATGCGCGCGGCGCGGTTGTAGCCGATGCGCATCTTGCGCTGGAGCATGGAGATGGAGACGGCGCGCATCTCGCTGACCGTGGCGAGGGCCTGGTCGTACAGCTCGTCGGACAGCTCGTCCTCCTCGCCGCCGGACTCCACGTCCTCGTCGCGCGGCTTGAGGATGGACTCGTCGAAGACGGGCTTGCCCTGGGCCTTGAGGTGGTCCACCGCCTTCTTGATTTCGTTCTCCGACACGAAGGCGCCGTGCACACGCTGCAGGTGCGCGCTCGTGGGCGGCATGATGAGCATGTCGCCCATGCCCAGCAGGGCCTCGGCGCCCACCGTGCCCAGAATCGTCATGGAGTCCGGCTTGGAGCGGAGCATGAAGCTGATGCGCGTGGGGAAGTTCGCCTTGATGATGCCGGTGACGACGTCCGTGGAGGGACGCTGCGTCGCGACCATCAGGTGGATGCCGGCCGCGCGAGCCATCTGCGCCAGGCGCGCCACGTACGTCTCCACCTCGCGGCTGGCGACCATCATGAGGTCCGCCAGCTCGTCGATGATGACCACGATGTAGGGCAGCTTCTTGAGCTCCTTCTTCTCCGGCTTGGCCGCCGCGGCGTCCAGCGGCGCGCCCGCGTCGTCGTCCTCGGGCTCGGCCTCCACCTCGGGCACTTCCGGGGCGGCCTCGTCCTCGGAGGACACCAGCGCCTCGCGCAGGTCCTCCATGTCCTCGCGCGGCGCGGCCACGCCCAGCCCGTCCGACGCCTGGGCCGCGGGCTTGGGCTCGCCACCCTCCAGGTCCACCACCAGGACCTTCTTGGGCTTGGACTTCTTGGGCGAAGGCTCCGCGGCGGCGAGCACCTCCTTCACCTCGGAGGCGGAGCTCTCCACCAGCTTGTTGTAGCCGGCGATGTTGCGCACGCCCGCCTCGGACAGCATCTGGTAGCGGCGCTCCATCTCCTCCACGGCCCAGCGCAGCGCGAGCGCCGCCTTCTTCGGGTCCGTCACCACGGGCAGCAGCAGGTGCGGGATGCCCTCGTACACGGAGAGCTCCAGCATCTTCGGGTCCACCATGATGAAGCGGACCTCCTCCGGCGTGGACTTCAGGAGGATGCTCATGATCATCGAGTTGACGGCCACCGACTTGCCGGAGCCGGTGGTGCCGGCGATGAGCAGGTGCGGCGCCTTGGCCAGGTCGAAGACGTACGGCATGCCCTCGATGTCCTTGCCCACGCACATGGTCAGCTTGCTGGGGCCCTTGAGGAACGCGTCCTGCTCGGCGATCTCCTTGAGATAGACGGTCTCACGGTCCTTGTTCGGCACCTCGATGCCCACCACGCCCTTGCCGGGGATGGGGGCGACGATGCGAACGCGCATCGCCTCCATCGCCATGGCCAGGTCGTCGGCGAGCGCGGCAATCTTGCTCACCTTGATGCCGGGGCCCGGCAGGAACTCGTACATGGTGACGACGGGGCCGGGGCGGATCTCCACGACCTCGCCGACGATGCCGAAGTCGGCCAGCTTGGCGCGCAGCTTCTCCGCCGTGGACAGGAACGCGTCCTTGTCCAGCTCCGAGCGCTCCTTCTTGTCGTACTCGAGCACGTCGAGCGGCGGCAGCGAGAAGCTCTTGCGGTCACCCACGAACTCGAACTGGTCCTGGGTCTTCTTGACGGTGGGCTTGGGCGGCGCCTTGGGCTCCACGATGAGCGGCATGCGCGCCAGCGCGGACGCGGCAGGCGCGGGCTGGGGCGCCGCGGTCTGCGGAGGCTGGGGCAGGGAGATGACGGGCGCGGGCGCCGGGGCCACGGGCTCGGTGGACTCGGGCAGCGCGGCGACGGGCGCGGCGGGGCCAGTGACGATGTTCGGCGTCTTGCGGCGGCCGCGCGGGGGCTCGACGCCCTCGGGGACGATGGGGGGCGCGGAGTGGGGCTGGGGCGCCAGGAAGGACGCGGCCCAGGCCGGGTCCGCGCCAGGGGCGGGGCGCTTCTCCGCGATGCGCGGCAGCAGCTTCTCGGCGGCCACCGGCGGGGAGGACGTGGGCGGCAGCGAGTCCGTGTCCTCGGGCAGGGGCAGGGCCTTGCGCGTCTGCTTCTCCAGCTTCTCCTTCTCGCGGGCCTCCTTGAGGGCCAGCTTCGCGGCGGCGGCCTGCTCCTTCTCGTTCTGACGGGCCAGGCGCACGGCCTCCTCGGCCATGGCCTCCGCCTCGGCGGCCTCGGCCTCCTCGGCGGCGCGCTCGGCCTCGGCGAGCTCCTCCTCGTCGGCTTCAATCTGCGCGAGGAATGCGGCCTCCTCGAGCTTCTCCTCGGCGGCGCGCTCCTGGCGGGCCTTGTACGCGACCTTCTGCTGCTCCCAGAAGGCCTCGGCGGACTCGGAGACTCGGCGGCCCAGCACGCACAGTCCGGCCCACACCAGCGAGCACAGCTTGAAGAACGTGTACTGGGTGCCGACGATGAGCGCCGCGGCGCTGATGGCGGTGACGAGGATGACGGTGCCGACGGTGGAGAACAGCCCCTCCATGACGCCGCCCAGGCTCGCGCCCAGCGCGCCGCCGGGCGGGTGTGCCCAGCCCTTGTCGCCGGCGAAGATGAGCTGCGCCAGCACGGCCACGCTCGCCGTCAGCAGCACGAGGCTGACGATCTGCGGCCCGCGCTTGCGCTCGCGGCTGCCCACGAAGAGCACCATCGCGGCGTAGACGCCTCCGACGGGTGCCAGGTAGGCGCACACGCCGAGCATCCCCCGCAGGGTCTCCGCGATGAGGTGGCCCATGGGGCCCACCGCGTTGCGGAAGCCCGGTCCGACCCGGTCATGGGCGTCGAACGTGGCCACCGACAACAATGACAGCAGGGACGCCGCCAGCAGGAAGACACCGGTGATGGCTCGGGCCGTCGTGCCGTCGCCGCCGTCGACCCCCGCCTTGCGCCGTTTGTCCGCGAGCGCCTTGCGACGCGTCGCGATCTCCTGCCGGGACAGCACTGCCTTCTCCGCCCGACCCTTCTTCGCCGTCATGACCTTCTTCCCTCTGCGCGTCTCAGCCGCGTAGCGGGCTGTAGCAATGCCCGCGACGAGTGTAGGGAGGGAGGGGGTCCGGTCAATTTTCCGGCTGCCGGACAGGGGGCCTACATTTCGGCTGCGCGTTGCACCAGAGGGGGTATGGTGCCGCCACGATTTCCTGGAGGTACATCGCCATGGCAGACAACGACAAGCCGTCCTCGAGCGAGGAGGAGTACTTCGCCCGCGAGGAGATTGAGAAGAAGCGGAAGCTTGCGCTCCAGCAGGCCGCCGACACGGCCCAGGCCCAGCGCGACGAGCTCAAGAAGCTCCACTGGATGAAGTGCCCCAAGTGCGGCATGGACCTGCAGACGCTCAAGCAGGGCAAGGTCGAGCTGGAGACGTGCTTCAACTGCGGCGGAGTCTTCCTGGACGCCGGCGAGCTGGACCAGATGGTGGCGCAGCACGGGCACGAGGGTGGCGGCAAGGTGATGGGCGCCATCCTGAACCTCTTCAAGAAGAAGTAGACCCGAGGTCCCGGGGAGGTCTGCGGGCATGGCCCTCACGCTCGAGCAGGTGCGACACGTGGCCACGCTGGCGCGGCTGGCGCTGACTCCTGAAGAGGAGCAGCGCATGGCCACGCAGCTGTCGGCGGTGTTGGACGCGGTGGCGCAGTTGCAGACCCTGGACGTGGGGGACGTGGAGCCCACCTCGCATGCCACGCTCACGGCCTCGCTGCTCCGCGAGGACGTGACGCGGCCCTCCCTGCCGCCGGAGAAGGTGCTGGCCAACGCCCCGGCGAAGTCGGGGACCTCCTTCGCGGTGCCGAAAATCATCGACTAGCCGAAGGGGTTCCACGTCATGCAGCTGACGGACCTGACGATGCTGGAGCTCGCGCGGAAGCTGGACGCGGGCGAGGTGTCCTCCGTGGAGGCCACCCGCGCGTGCCTGGCGCGCATCCAACAGGTGGACCCGAGGATTCGCGCCTTCCTGCGCGTGGACGAGCAGGGCGCGCTGGCGGCCGCGGAGGCGAGTGACGCCCGCAGGCGCGCGGGGACCCCGGCGAGCCCGCTGGACGGCGTGCCGGTGGGGCTCAAGGACCTGTTCCTCACCGAGGGCGTGGAGACGACCGCCGGCTCGCGCGTGCTGGAGGGCTTCGTGCCGCCGCTGGACGCGACGGTGGTGCGGCTCCTGAAGGAGGCGGGGCTGCCGCTGGTCGGCAAGCTGAACCTGGACGAGTTCGCGATGGGCTCCTCGAACGAGTCCAGCGCGTACCACCCCACGCACAACCCCTGGGACGTGACGCGTACGCCGGGCGGCTCCTCGGGAGGCTCGGCGGCGGCGGTGGCCGCGCGCGAGGTGTTCGGCGCGCTGGGCACGGACACGGGCGGCTCCATCCGTCAGCCCGCGGCCTTCACCAACACGGTGGGGCTCAAGCCCACGTACGGGCGGGTGTCCCGCTACGGCGTCATCGCGTATGCGTCGTCGCTGGACCAGCCGGGGCCCATGACGCGCACGGTGTCGGACGCGGCGGCGCTGCTGCAGGTCATCGCGCGGCACGACCCGCTGGACGCGACGAGCGCGCCGGCGAAGACGCCAGACTACTCGGCGGAGCTGGAGAGCGGGGTGCGCGGGCTGAAGCTGGGCGTGCCGCGCGAGTACTTCGCCGAAGGCATGGACCCGGAGGTGGAGGCTTCCGTCCGCGCCGCGCTGGCCGAGTACGAGCGGCTGGGTGCGACGCTGGTGGACGTGTCGCTGCCGCATACGCAGTACGCGCTGGCGACGTACTACCTCATCGCGCCCGCCGAGGCGTCCAGCAACCTGGCGCGCTACGACGGCATCCGCTACGGGCTGCGCGCGAAAGACGCGCGGGGGCTCAAGGAGCTGTACGCGCAGACGCGCGAGCGGGGCTTCGGACCGGAGGTGAAGCGCCGCATCATGCTGGGCACGTACGCGCTGTCCGCCGGCTACTACGACGCCTACTACCTGCGCGCGCAGAAGGTCCGCACGCTCATCCGCGAGGACTTCACGCGCGCCTTCAAGGACGTGGACGCGCTGGTGGCCCCCATCTCCCCCGTGGCGCCGTTCAAGCTGGGGGAGAAGGTGGATGACCCGCTGTCCATGTACCTGATGGACGTCTACACGCTGCCCTGCAACCTTGCGGGCATCCCTGGCCTGTCGGTGCCCTGCGGCTTCACGAAGGCGGGGCTGCCGGTGGGGCTGCAGGTGCTGGGGCGGGCCTTCGACGAGGCCCTGCTGCTGCGCATCGCTCGGGCCTTCGAGCGTGAGCACGACTTCTTCCGCCGCCTCGCGCCTGTCCCGGCGTAGGGCCGCTTGGTGACACCGCCATGCCCGTGAGCGATTTCCAGCCCGTCATCGGCCTCGAGGTCCACGCGCAGCTCCTCACGCAGTCCAAGATTTTCTGTGGCTGCTCCACCGCGTTCGGCGCCGAGCCCAATCGGAACACCTGTCCGGTGTGCCTGGGCATGCCCGGCGTGCTGCCCGTGCTCAACGAGCGCGTGGTGGACTTCGCCATCCGCGCGGGGCTCGCGCTGGAGTGCCGCGTCAACGCCAGGAGCGTGTGGAGCCGGAAGAACTACTTCTATCCGGACCTGCCCAAGGGCTACCAGATCACCCAGTACGACCTGCCCATCTGCGAGTTCGGGCGCCTGGCCATCGAGACGCCGCGGGGGGAGAAGGTCATCCGCGTCCGCCGCATCCACATGGAGGAGGACGCGGGCAAGAGCGTGCACGACGGGGACGGGGGCCAGAGCCTGGTGGACCTGAACCGGGCGGGCGTGCCACTGATTGAGATTGTCAGCGACCCGGACCTGCGCGACGCGGACGAGGCGGTGGAGTACCTCAAGGCGCTGCGCGACATCCTGGTGTACCTGGGGGTCAACGACGGCAACCTGGAGGAGGGCAGCTTCCGCTGCGACGCCAACGTGTCGGTGATGCCCAAGGGCTCCGACACGTTCGGCCAGCGCTGCGAGCTGAAGAACCTCAACTCGTTCCGCTTCGTGAAGCAGGCCATCGAGTACGAGATTGCCCGGCAGGTGGACGTCATCGAGTCCGGCGGGAAGGTGGACCAGGAGACGCGGCTGTGGGACCCGAACAAGGGCGTCTCGCGCTCGATGCGCAGCAAGGAGGACGCGCACGACTACCGGTACTTCCCGGAGCCGGACCTGCCGCCGCTGCACGTGACGACGGAGGTCGTCGAGGCGGTGGGCAGGTCGCTGCCCGAGCTGCCGCGCGCGAAGCTCCAGCGCTTCGTGAGCCAGTACGGGCTGCCCGCGTATGACGCGCGCCTGCTCACCACGGAGCGCCCGCTCGCGGACTTCTTCGAGGCGTGCGCCCAGCGCTACCCGGACGCGAAGAAGCTCTCCAACTGGTTCCAGGGGGAGCTGCTGCGGCTGCTCAAGGAGTCGGGCACCACCGTGGGCGAGGTGCGCTTCACGCCCGCACAGCTCGCGGAGCTGCTGACCCTGGTGGACCAGGGCACGGTGTCCGGCAACGCGGGCAAGGACGTGCTCGGGGAGATGTTCCGCACGGGCCGCGCGCCCGCGGACATCGTCGCGGAGAAGGGCCTGGCGCAGGTGCGCGACACGGGCGCCATCGAGGCGGTGGTGGACGACATCCTCGCGAAGAACCTGGGCGAGGTGGAGAAGTACCGCGCGGGCAAGAAGCAGGTGTTCGGCTTCTTCGTGGGGCAGGTGATGCGCGCCATGAAGGGCAAGGGCAACCCCACGCTCGTCAATGATTTGCTGAAGAAGAAGCTCGGCGACTGACGACGCGGGCCCTCTTCCGCAAGGGGGCTCCGCATGCGCGAGGGCCCGTCGTGGGTTGGCACTGGGGCAGAGCCGATGGGCGGGCGCGAGCGCAGGACGCCGTCCATCACCTCACGAGGACTGCCGCGCGTTGGAGGCGATGTTCAGGGCGCGAGCGCGTGAAGCGCTCATCACCTTTCGAGGACGTGCCTCGGGTTGGCGCGCGTCAGGCGGCGCAGACCGGTACGAGCGCGTGAAGCACTTCATCGGCTCGTGAAGGCTCCGCTCGTGCGAGGACTCGCGTCGTTCCCCCGCTCGTGCGCTCGACGATGAGCGAGGGCGCCTCGAAGCGCTGGTCGAACAGCTCACCCGCGAGCTGCGCCGTCACGGTGTAGCGGACGTGACGCAGGGCCGGCAGTTGCCCGAGGAGCCCCTCGTCGAGCGAGCGTTCATCCCAGTCCCCTGGATGCGCGGAGGGATGGGCGACGACCTGTGCTCGCCATGTGTCCAGGTACTGTGCGCAGGGGACGAACCAGGGCTCCTTCGACGTGCGAGGTCGCGCGGCACCGTCGTAGCCAAGCAGTGTCCCCAGTCTGCCGAACGGCGTGTCGATGAGCGTCAAGTCCTCGGGCCGGCCGGGGCTCAGGCGCAGGCGGTCCTCGCTCGCAGGCAGGACGTTCACCTTGCGCGCCGTGGCCACGCGGACACCCTCGGGTGAGAAGGTGTGGCTGGTGTTGAAGATGCGCGCGCCCCGGGGCTCGAAGTCCGGGCCGTCCTTGGTCAGGCGGTTGTCGGGGAGGAACGCGCTGCCCGCGACGACCCACAGGCCGAAGTCCCGGGCGATGGCGGAGAAGGTCTCGTGCATCACCCGGTGCACGCGCGACGCGAGCGTGGCGTGCAAGCACTCCACCATCGTCGGCGGGTGGAACTCCTTCCACGTGCGCCACACGTCCCACCACTCGGCGCGCGCCACCCTCCGCAGCGCGCTCCTCACCGTCGTGTGGCGCTGCACGCGCTGCACGTGGCCCAGCAGCTCCAGCGGCGCCCCCACCCACTCGGGCCACACGGCGAGGGCGGGATGGCGCGGACGACCTGCCTCGTCGCGGGTCCGCAGGCGGTCCACCCGCTCGGCGAGCGCGCGGTGCCTCGCGGCGAAGGTGGAAGGGGAGGCGTAGTCCTCCAGCGCGACGCGCGGCTGGAGGGCGAACAGCTCCACATGCGTGGGCAGGCGTGCTTCGTCCACGAGTGCATCCAATGCCCGGTGGGACGCGCGCGTCGGACACCGGACGGTGAGGGACTACTTGATGAGCCCGTTCTCGCGCAGGCGCTGCTGCAGGAAGGCGCCGGCGGTGATGGGCCCGTGGCGGGCGGGGTTCTCCGGCGTCTGGGTGCAGGGCAGGGGCTCCAGCACGCAGTCGGAGTAGGGGTGCACGAAGAAGGGCAGCGAGTAGCGGACGGTGTCCTCGTCCGCGCTCTTCGGGTTCACCACCCGGTGCGTGGTGGCGGGGATGACCTCGTTCGTCACGCGGCTGAGCATGTCGCCCGAGTCCACGACGATCTGCCCGCGCAGCGTGTCCACCGGCAGCCACTCGCCATCGCGCGTGAGCAACTCCAGGCCCGACGCGGTGCCCTCGCACAGCAGGGTGATGAGGTTGATGTCCTCGTGCTCGGCGGCGCGCACGCCTCCGGGGATGAAGCGCTCCTTCAGCGGCGGGTAGTGGATGAGGCGCAGCACGGAGTTGCCATCCGTGGCCATGCCGCTGAAGGTGTCGCGCGCCACGCCGAAGAACTCGGCCAGCGCGTGGAGCATCACGCTCGCGGCGCCATCCAGCTCGCGGAAGAGGGCGAGCGCGTGCTCGCGGAACGAGGGGACCTCGCCGGGCCACACGTTGGCGCCGTAGTGCTTCAGGTATGGGTGGCCTTCGGGCAGCTCGCGGCCCACGTGCCAGAACTCCTTCAGGTCCCCCACCTTGCGGTCCTTCGCGTGCTCCTTGCCGAAGCCCGTGTAGCCGCGCTGGCCGGCGAGCTCCGGCACCGCGTAGCGCGTCTTCACGTCCTCGGGGAGCTGGAAGAGCTGCTCGACGTCCGAGTAGGTGCGGCGGATGAGGCCATCGTCGATGCCATGTCCCACCACGGAGACGAAGCCGAACTCACGCAGACCCTCGCCGAAGACTTGGACGAAGCGGGCTCGCTCGGTGGGAGTGCCGGTGCGGTAGTGGGACAGGTCGATGAGGGGGATGCGGCGTGAGGTTCCGGACATGGGCGCCGCACTCTAATCGAGCGTGATGGATTGTCGGCACCTTCAGCGTCCGCCGGAGGACCGTCTCCTGGCACCGCGGCGCGAGAGCCCACTTCGCCAGCCGACATCACCGGAGGCCGGCAGTGGCCCCGCCTGGACGTGAATGTCCAGATTAGCTGGGCAGGCCCGGGGGAGTGGCATGGCCCAGGAGAGCAGCGCTGATGCGTGCGAGGCGTGCGGCCACCGACATGGGTCGGCGTCGTCATGCTCGACGCTGGTCCGAGCCGAGGGTGAGAGCGTGCCCGCTCGGCCCCGCTGTTCGTCCGTCTCCGTGGAGGTGGACCCGCTGGTGGGCACGAAGCTGGGGAGCTTCCGGCTGGTGCGTCGGCTGGGCCGCGGGGGGATGGGCGCGGTGTACCTGGGCGAGCACGTGTCCATTGGCAGCCGGGTGGCGGTGAAGGTGCTGCACGAGCACCTGGCGACGTACCCGGAGCTGGTGCAGCGCTTCCACGCGGAGGCGCGGGCCGTGAATGTCATCGGCCACGAGAACATCGTCAGCATCTTCGACCTGAACGCGGGGCCGCCCAGGCCGTACCTCATCATGGAGTATCTGGATGGGGCGCCCTTGTCCGCGTGGGTCGGCTCGCCGCTGCCGGCGCCGGCGGTGGTGTCGGTGCTCTCGCAGGTGTGCGACGCGCTGCAGGCGGCGCACCTGAGCGGCATCGTCCATCGCGACCTGAAGCCGGACAATGTCTTCCTGGTTCGGCGCGGGCGGGGCACGCCGTTCGTGAAGGTGCTCGACTTCGGTATCGCGAAGCTGGCGGACGCGAACATGCCGCAGACCCACGCCGGCATCATCGTGGGTACGCCCGAGTACATGGCGCCCGAGCAGTCCCTGAGTCGACGGGTGGATGGTCGCGCGGACCTGTATGCGCTGGGGGTGATTGCGTATCAGTTGGTGACAGGTCGGCTGCCGTTCGAGGACGAGGGGCTGACGGCGCAGTTGGTGGCGCATCAGATGCGGGCGCCTCCGCCGCCCCGGTCCGTGCATGCGGCCGTGCCCGTGTCGTTGGAGCGGGTCATCCTGCGCGCGCTCGAGAAGGCGCCGGAGCAGCGGTACGCGACGGCGGCGCTCCTGCGCGCGGCGCTGGAGGGGGCACTGGCCGAGGAAATCCATGTCCGGTCTCGGCAGGCGCGGCCCGTGGAGCCCGCTGTTCGAGCCCGGAGTGTTCCCGCACCCGTGGCGGGTCCGGGGCCCGTGGCGGGCGAGGGGAGGAACGCGCTTCCCGTTCCGGTGATGCTCGAGACGGACCTGCCCGAGCCCGTGTCGAACGGGAGTGTGGCGCCGCGACAGGGCCGGCCCGTGGAGGGCGTGAAGTCGACTGGGGCCCGGCCCGTGGAGGGGGCGAAGCCGCACGGGGCACGGTCCGAGGAGGCCCGTCTCTCGCCGCCGGGACTCGTGCACGCGGTGGGCGAGGTGTCGACGTCGGGAGGCCCGCGACCGTCGCCGCGCGCCCAGGTGTCGCAGCCTGTGGATGCGAGGGGGGCGGGGGCGGGGGCGCGTCCGTCTCCGGCTGTGCCCGTGCAATCGCCAGTGGGAGCGATGCCAGCGGGGGCGCGTCCGTCGCCGTCCGTACCCGTGCAATCGCCGATGGGGGCGATGCCACCGGGGGGGCGTCCGTCGCCGTCCGTGCCCATGCAATCGCCGATGGGGGCGATGCCACCGGGGGGGCGTCCGTCGCCGTCCGTGCCCATGCAATCGCCGATGGGGGCGATGCCATCTGGGGCGCGCCGATCTCCGTCTGTGCCCGTTCACTCACCAGTGGGCGCGATGCCACCGGGGTCGCGTCCGTCGCCGCAGGTGCTGGTGCAATCGCCGATAGGAGCGATGCCACCGGGGTCGCGTCCGTCGCCGCAGGTGCTGGTGCAATCGCCGATAGGGGCGATGCCACCGGGGGCGCGTCCGTCGCCGCCGGTGCCGGTTCAATCGCCGATAGGAGCGATGTCGCCGGGGGCTGGGCCTGCCCCGATGCAGGCTCGGCCGTCCGTCGAGGCACGACCGGAGGCTGCTCGACGTCCTTCGCCATCGCCTCACGCACAGGCCCGACCGTCCGTCGGCGAGAAGTCAGCGGAGGCACGTCGTCCTTCGCCATCGCCCCACGCACAGGCCCGGCCGTCCATCGACGCGAAGCCAGCAGAGGAGGCTCGTCGTCCTTCCCCATCAGGGATGGCTCGTCCACGCACCGACGAGATGTCGGCGGAGGCTCGTCGTCCGTCGTCCCCGGGCAGCCCACCCCGCGCGTCCGATGTCGCGCCCTCCGGGCGCCCGTCATCCGACAGACGCGATGCTCCAATGCTCGCCACACCGAACCACAGCGCGCCGGCTGCCCCGCTGTCGTCCGGACGGAGCGTGCCTCCCGTCCCCACGCCGAAGGGGGTCGCGGCGTCGGAGGACTCCGTCGCGCCCTGGTCCCCGGTCGCGAGCCTCGCATCCCGGAACTGGGGCGCCGCTGTGCAGAACGCCTCGGGCGCTGCACCTCCGGTCCTCCACCCCTCCGGCGACGGAGCCCAGCCCAGCCCCAGCGAAGTCTCACAAGCCGCCCGGCCGCGCACGGTGGAACTCCCCGTTCGCGTCGTGCTGCGCCCGGGCGAGACGCCGGTCTGGCTGACCGCGTCCGACCTGTCTCGCGGTGGGTTGTTCCTGCGCAGCGACGGCCTGTTGCCCCCGCTGTTCGCGCGACTGCCGCTCGTTCTGGAACTGGAGTCGGGCCCGCAGTCCGTCGTCTGCGAGGTGGTGCGCCACGTGCCCGCGGAGCAGGCCCAGGTCTGGGGGATGCCCACCGGCTTCGGCGTCCAGTTCGTCGAGGCCACCCTGGCCCTCAAGTCCTCCGTGGACGCGCTCCTGCGCGCGGGTCCTGGCAGACGGGTGGCTCCGCCCGCAGCCGCCTCACCCTCGGAGGACAAGGAGGCCGCCCGCGTGCTGGAGGCCTATCGGGCCCGCTTGACGGGGGACCACTACGCCGTGCTGGCCGTCCCCCCCGACCTGGACATGGGCTCCCTGCGCCGTTGCACCCGCGAGGCCCGAACCACCCTGGAGTCCCTGCGACAGCGTCCCCTGTCCTCCGCGCAGTCCCTGCTGCTCGACTCGGTGCTCACCCGGCTGCACGAAGCGGGGGAGGTGCTGGGCACCGTGACGCAGCGGGCGCTGTACGACGCCTGGCGGGGCAATCACCGGGGCGTCGCGCGCTGCCTCGAGGCAGGGCTCACGCCCGAGCAGCTCGAGTCCCTCCGCCGCGAGTTCCTCACCCGGCGGCCCCAGTCCGCGGGCATGGCGCGCGTGCACTACCTGTCCGGCTCCGCCCTGGAGCGCGAGGGCCAGCTTGCCCGCGCCCTGGAGACCTACGAGCGGGGCCTCGCCCTGGACCCCCTGGAGTCCAGCCTCCATCACCGCTACCGCAGCGTCCGTCGCGCGCTGGACGCCCGGGGCGCCGCCGCGGAGCCCTCGAACGAGAGGGCCCGGCCCCCCTGAGGGGAGCCGGGCCCGGTGCCACCAGCTCGGACGGCGGGCTACCCACCTACCCACCGGCCGCCGCGGCGCAAGCGGCGCTGAGGCCCTCTGCCCGCTGGAAGCAGGCGCTGAACTGATCGACCCACTCCATCTCGGCTCCCACCCGGCAATCGGGCAGGCCCCGGATGCAGTCCGCCACGTCCTGCAGGCGGTCCTTGTCGCTGTCCGAGCAGGCCTCCAGTGCGTCCTCGCAGCGCCCCTTGTCGAAGTCCTCCTCGTCCATCCCCGTGTCGGTCCCACAGGCCTCCGTCTGATCGTTCACCGCCCGGCTCGCGTCGGCCAGGTCGTCGCAGACGTCGTCGCCGCCACAGCCGACGCCGAACAAAAGGGTGCCGGCGGCCACCAGGCCGTACATGAGTTTCTTCATTGTGGAATTCCCCCCGGGGGTTGATGGTAGGACGGTGTGAGGCCGGGCTTTTCGGCCGGACCATCAGGTAGGGGCGCCTGGGAGCGGGGGCAATCTGCACCGCCGGACGAGATGATCCAGCATCCGTCTTGACTCCCCAGGGCATCTCCCGTAAATCCGGCCGTCCTTTGCGCTAGGGCGGCCCGTCCGTCCGAAATGCGCGGCCGATTCCACGGGTTGACCCAACCCGAAGCTGACAGGGGTTAGACGATGTACGCAGTGATTCGCACGGGCGGAAAGCAGTATCGCGTCGCCGAGGGCGATGTCCTCCGGATCGAGAAGATCGCCGGCGACATCGGGGCCGAGGTGTCCTTCACCGACATTCTCCTGCTGGGCGGTACGGACAGCCCGAAGGTGGGCCGGCCGACGGTCTCCGGCGCTCGCGTCGTGGGCAAGGTCCTGGCGCAGGACAAGCACCGCCGCGTCCTCCACTTCCGCAAGGAGAAGGAGGGTTGGACCCGTCGCCGTGGCCACCGTCAGCCGTACACCGAGGTGAAGGTCACCTCCATCTCCGGCTAGTCCGGACGGTTTCACCTCAACTTCAGGAGCAAGGTGTCATGGCCCATAAAAAAGGTCAGGGTTCTTCGCGCAACGGTCGCGATTCCAATCCGCAGTACCGCGGCGTGAAGGTGTACGGAGGCCAGGAGGTCTCGGCCGGCAGCATCCTGGTTCGCCAGGTCGGCACGGTCATCCACGCGGGCGCGAACGTGAAGCTCGGCCGCGACTACACCCTCTACTCGGTGGTGGACGGCGTGGTGAAGTACGAGCGCCTGGGCCGCGACCGCAAGAAGGTTTCGGTCTACCCGGCCGCTGAGCAGCCCAGCGCCTGACGGTTTCCCGGCCCCTCTGAGGGCCGGTCGCCGCGCGGCATCCACGAGCGGGTCGCTTCTCCCGTCCCCGCGCCTTCTGGCGCACAGGACGTGAGGCGGCCCGCTCTGCGTTTTTCAGGAGAGCTTTCATGAAGTTCGTCGACGAGGTCCGCATCTTCGTGAAGGCGGGCGATGGCGGTAACGGCTGTGTGTCCTTCCGCCGTGAGAAGTTCATCGAGCGCGGGGGTCCCAACGGCGGTGACGGCGGCAACGGTGGCTCCGTCATCTTCGTGGCGGATCCGCAGCTGACCACGCTGCTCGACTACCGCTACCAGCAGCACCACCGCGCGAAGAGCGGCGAGCACGGCATGGGCAACGACTGTAACGGTCGCGCCGCGGAGGACATGATCCTCAAGGTGCCGGTGGGCACGCTCGTGAAGGACCACGCCACGGAGGAGCTGCTGGTGGACCTGAGCCAGCCGGGGCAGGTCTGGGAGGCGGCGAAGGGCGGGCGGGGCGGCCTGGGCAACATGAACTTCGCGACCTCGACGCGGCAGACGCCGCGCTTCGCCCAGGACGGGACGAAGGGCGAGGAGTTCACGCTGCGGCTGGAGCTGAAGCTGCTGGCCGACGTGGGCCTGCTGGGCTTCCCCAACGCGGGCAAGAGCACGTTCATCTCGCGGGTGAGCCGGGCGCGGCCGAAGATCGCCGACTACCCGTTCACCACGCTGGCCCCCAACCTGGGCATGGTCCAGTACAAGGACCACCTGTCGTTCGTCATGGCGGACATCCCCGGCATCATCGAGGGCGCCAGCGAGGGCGTGGGCCTGGGGCACCAGTTCCTGCGGCACGTGGAGCGGTGCAAGGTGTTGATCCACCTCATCGACATGGGCGCGGAGGGCGAGGGGCGCGAGCCGCTGCACGACTTCGACGTGCTCAACCGGGAGCTGGAGAAGTACAGCGAGGAGCTGTCGAGGCGGCCCCAGGTCGTCGCGGCGAACAAGCAGGACCTGCCGGACGCGCAGGCGCGGCTGGGGCCCTTCACGGAGGCCCTGCGTGAGCGCGGCATCCGCGTGTTCCCGGTGTCGTGCGCCACGGGCGAGGGGATGCAGGCGCTGATGGACGCGGTGGCGGAGGTGCTGTTCACCGGCCGCACCGACAAGCTCCACGTGGAGGCGCCGCCTCGGGCCAAGGGCGCGGCGAGGAAGTCCGGGGCCTCCGTGGCCAGGGCGACCATCGCGGCGGTGCGCGAGGCGTTCTCGGGCAGCGAGGCTCCGAGCACGAAGAAGGCCCCGGCGAAGAAGGTCGCCAAGGCGAAGAGCACGAAGGCTCCGGCGAAGAAGGCCGCCAGCGCGAAGAAGAAGCCGGCCACGAAGAGCGCGAAGGCTCCGGCGAAGAAGGGCGCGGCGAAGAGGGCTGCGGCGAAGACCACCAAGGCCGCCGCGAAGAAGGCTCCGGCGAAGAAGCCGGCCGCGAAGAAGACCTCGGCCAAGAAGGCCGCCACGAAGAAGGCTCCGGCGAAGAAGCCGGCCGCGAAGAAGGCCCCGGCGAAGAAGTCGGGCGGGAGGCGCTGATCCGATGTCCGGTGGTGGCCCTCGCTACGAGCGCTTCGAGAAGGACAAGCTGGAGCCCGAGCAGTTCCTCCTCGACGTGCGCAAGGAGAAGATCGACCGCGTCGTCAGTCAACGCACGCGCAACTTCACGGTGGTCCTGGACCGGCTGGAGGACAGCTTCAACATGGCCGCGGTGCTGCGCACCTGCGAGTCCATGGGCGTCCAGGAGGTGCACGTCGTCATCAACCCGGAGGCCCCCTTCCTGCCGAACTCGAGGGTGGCCCAGGGCTGTGACAAGTGGCTGGACGTGAAGCTGTACAAGTCCTTCGCCGAGTGCCGCGAGCACCTGAAGTCGCGGGGCTTCCAGTTGTACGCCTCGGCCATCCGCGAGGGCGCCACCAGCCTCTACTCGCTGCGCTTCGACCAGAAGGTGGCCATCGTCCTCGGCAACGAGCGCTACGGCGTCAGCGACGACGTGCTCAACGCCGTGGACGGCACCTTCTGGGTGCCGATGAAGGGCTTCAGTCAGAGCCTCAACATCTCCGCGGCCGCCTCGGCGTGCGTCAGCCGGGCGATTGCCTGGCGGGACGAGCACCTGGAAGGCGGCTCGGGGGACCTGCCGCCCGAGGAGGCGCAGGCCCTGCGCGAGCGCTTCTACGTGCTGGCCATCAAACAGAGGAAGCGGCTCTTCAAGAAGCAGCCATGAATGCCGGCCCCCCGGGGCGCGTCGGTATGGGGTAGATGGACGCCGGGGGCCTACCTGCCCTCCTGGAGACGCACGCCATGTTCCTGGAAACCCTGCTCGCCACGCTCCTGTCCGCGCAAGCCGTGCCGCAGTCCGCCGCTCCCGCTCCGGCCGTCACGGTGGCCCAGGGAGCCCCGGCGGGCGCTGGAAAGCCCCTGGTCACTCCGTCCGAGGCGGCGAAGACTCCGGCGCCCTCCGGTGTGAATCAGGCCGCTCCCGCGCAGGCGCCGGGCAAGCCGGCCACGACGCCCGCGCCGGCCGCCGAGACGAAGCCCGCGGCGAAGCCGGCCACGCCGATGACGCCCGAGGTGAAGACGCTCGTCGACCGGATGCAGGCGTTCTACGAGAAGACGGGCGACTTCCGGGCGAGCTTCAAGCAGGACTACAAGTACAAGACCTTCCGCCGGACGCAGTCGTCCGAGGGCGTCGTCACGTACAAGAAGCCGGGGCTGATGCGGTGGGAGTACCAGACGCCCTCCGCGCGCACCTTCGTGCTGGCCGGCAACAAGGTCTACGCGTACGACCCCGCGGCCCAGTCGCTCACGGTGGCCAGCGTGGACACCAGCCAGCTGTCCGCGTCGGTGACGTTCCTCTTCGGGCAGGGGCGGCTCGCGGACGAGTTCGCCATCACCAAGGGCGCCTGCAAGGACTGCAAGGGCACGCTGCTGGTGTTGAACCCGCTGAAGGAGGAGCCGCGCTTCAAGCAGGTGCGGCTGGAGGTGGACCCGGCGTCGGCCCAGGTGCTGAAGAGCACGGTGGTGGACCCGGATGGCAGCGAGAACACCATCTCCTTCGTGAACCTGAAGACGAACGTGGGCCTGGCCGCGGACAGCTTCAAGCTGGATGTCCCGGACGACACGCGCGTGGATGACTTCACCAAGCAGAAGAAGCAGTAATCTGCGCGGCGTGCGCGGCGCGTTCCTGCTCTGGCTGTGTCTGGGTGTGATGGGCTCGGGATGTCACCGGGAGGTGGCGCCCGGCCCGTCGTCCCGGACCGAGGGGCTGGTGGGCCGCACGTTGCCGCTGTTGGCCTCGCCCGCGCTGAGGCTCACGGTGGCGGGGAAGCTGGGGACGCGGACGGTGCCCGTCGTCCTGGACGTGGCGCGGCCCCTGTCGATGGTCTCCCAGGAGTGCTTCGAGGGCGGCATCCCTCCGCCCGAGGGCACCGTGCGCGCGCCCGAAATCGCCGGGGGCTTTCGTGCCTGGCCGGTGGTGCCGTTGCCCGCGCTCACGGTGGGGGGCGCGTCCGTGCCGCTGCGCACGGCGGGCGTGTCCGGGGAGAAGCCCTGCTCGGTCACGCTGGGCTCGGACGTGCTGGAGCCCTACGCGCTCACCGTGGACCCCTTGCGTCGCGAGGTGACCTTCACGGCCTCTCGGTCGCGGGAGGCGTATGTGGCGGAGACCTCCGCGTCGGACGCGGCGCGGGAGGTCCACAGCGTGGAGCTCAGCCGCGAGCCGGTGGGGGACTGGCCGCTGCTGGCCGCTCGGGTGGCACAGGGGGAGTCGGAGCTCACGGGCCCGTTCGTGTTGTCGACGCGGGAGCCCTTCTCGCGCATCGCGCTGGGGCCCGCGGAGGCGCAGGGGCTGCAGCCGTTGGAGACGGCGGCGAACCTGCCGCCACGCACCTTCGCGGTGGACTCGGTGGACGTGGCGGAGGGCGTGGGCGTGCGGCCTCTCGTCGTCGAAGCGGCGGGGCGATGGGACTCACCGAGCAGCCTCGGTCGACTGGGCCCGGATGTCTGGGGGCGCTTCACCGCGACGCTGGACGCGAAGGGCGGGGTGCTGGTGCTGCGCAGGCCCCGGGTCCTCGCGTCCGAGGCTTCAGCGTCGAGGGGCACCGAGGCGCTCGGCCCGGACAACGTGGAGAGCGTGGGGCGGATGCAGGGCAGCTCTCCCGACTCGGGCATCGCGTCGGGAGGAGGCGCCTCGTCGAAGGGGGCTCGTCCCGACGGCCTCTCCACGCCAGCGCCAGGGCCCGTAGCCGCGTTGGAGGACACGCATGACGCCGCTCCTGCTGTATCGAGCCCCGGGCCGGCGGCCACACCGTCGGAGGTCTCTCGGGAGGTCTCCAGCCCGTCGGGAGCTCCATCTTCACGGCTGACACCGCGCCAGCGCTGCGCGGATGCACACGGTGTCTTCAGCGAGGAGGCCTGTTACGGGCTCCATGTGCGCCGCGAGCCGGACGGGACGGTCTCCGTGGTCGGCGCGGTGTTCCGAGACCTCCCAGAGGGAGGCCGGGTGCACCTGGAGCCGGTGGGCGCGGAGGGGCAGCGCCTGGAACCGGGCTGCGCGGTGGGCCTGAGCTTCCCCGCCACCAGCCGGGGTCTCACGACGCAGCACCGTCTGCCCTGGCCCTCCCTGGCGCAATCGCTGCCCGCGTGCCACGCCGCGCTCACGCAGGCGAAGGACTTCCGGCTGTCCCTCTACGAGGAGGCACGTCAGCCCGAGTGCCCCACGGCGTGCGCCTTCGTCACCGAGACGGCCACGCGCCGCACGGTGTGCGAGTGCCAGCCCACGCCGCTCGGAGAAGGCGTCGCGGCGCCATCCCGCAAGAAGACCTCTCGCGAGCCCCCGCCCGAGGAGCGCGAGCTGGAGCCCGAGGACCCTCGGTAGTCGCGCGCGGGCTCGCGCAACACGCGCCGAGGCCCCGTGCACCCACGTGAGCGGGCGCGAGCGGCACTGTCGAGGAGCCTCGCTCCCTCCAGTCACCGGGATCTTCCTCGGGGCTCCGTCGCGAGTACGGTGAGCTGCCCCGAGGCGCGTGGTGCCGAGGAGCCTCGCTCCCTCCAGGCACCTCACTCCAGACAGCCAGACGCCCGGGCCACGTCGCGAAAGGCGCGCGGCCCGGGATGCTTCACGTCTACTCCAGCCGCGTCACAGGCCGGGGCGCGGGCACCACCGGCACGGGGGCCGGGTGCGCGTCACGCGCCACGTGCTGACGCTGCTTCGGGTCCGGCCGCTCCACCACGCGCGCCACCAGGTCGTAGTCGTGCGCCTCCGTCACCTCCACGGTGACGAGCTCACCCGGGTACGCCAGGCCGTCGTTGATGTAGACCAGACCGTCAATCTCGGGCGCCTGCCCCTGGTGGCGACCCACCAGCAGGTGCTCCGTCTCCGGCGCCGGGCCCTCCACCAGGACCTCCAGCCGCTTGCCCACGAGCTTCTTGTTCTGCTCGCGGTTGATGCGCTTCTGGATGGCCATCACCTCGCGCCACCGGCGCTCGATGATCTTCTGCGGCACCTTGTCGGGAAGGTCGTACGCCGCCGTGCCCTCCTCGTCGGAGTACTGGAAGACGCCCAGGCGCTCGAAGCGCTGCGTCTTCACGAACTCCTTCAACATCTCGAAGTCCTCCTCCGTCTCACCCGGCAGGCCCACGATGAGCGACGTGCGCATCACCAGCCCCGGCACGCGCTCACGCAGCTTGGTGAGCAGCCCCTTGAGGAACTCCGAGTTGCGGCCGCGCTTCATCGACAAGAGCAGCTTGTCGCTGACGTGCTGCACCGGCATGTCCAGGTAGCGGGCAATCTTCGGCTCCGCCGCCATCACCTCGATGAGCTCGTCCGGGAACACGCGCGGGTAGGCGTAGTGCAGGCGGATCCACCGCACGTCCACCTTCACCAGCGCCTTGAGCAAATCGTGCAGCTTCGGGCGGCCCGGCAGGTCATGCCCGTACGCCGTGAGGTCCTGCGCGACCAGGTTCAGCTCCTGCACGCCGCTGTCCGCCAGCCGCTGCGCCTCGATGACGATGTCTTCGATGGTGCGCGAGCGCTGCCCGCCGCGCAGCGTGGGGATGATGCAGAACGCGCAGGCGTTGTCACAGCCCTCGGACACCTTGAGGTACGCCGTGTACTTCGGCATCGAGTTGATGCGCGGCGTGTCGGCGTCGTGGATGTAGTCGGGGTCCGGAATCACCTGACGCGGCGACGCCTCGGCCGCCAGCAGGTCGCCAATCTGGGCGTACGCGCTGGTGCCCAGGAAGTGGTCCACCTCCGGCATCTCCTTCGCCAGCTCCTCGCCGTAGCGCTGGGACAGACAGCCCGTCACCACCAGCGTGCTGCAGCTCCCCGACTTCTTCAGCTCGGCCATCTCCAGGATGGAGTCCACCGACTCCTGCTTGGCCGGACCGATGAAGGCGCACGTGTTGACGACGATGACCTGCGCCTCGGAGGCCTCCTGCACCAGCGTGTAGCCGCGGTGCTTCAGCGTGCCGAGCATCACCTCGGAGTCCACCCGGTTCTTCGGGCAGCCGAGGGTCATCATGTACAGGCTCTTGGTGGTTTCCACTGCGGTCTACCTGCTTCCCAGTTCGGTTCGCGTGAAGTGGTCCCCACTCCAAACGAAGTTCATCATCGCGCCGTTCGAGTAACGGATGGTCAGCCCGTCCTCTTCGTCCAGCTCCACCGAGGACGCGCGCCCCAGCGCGCAGGTGGCGGCCGGCCACTCGAGCACTCGCCGCGCCGTCTTCCCCGTCACGAGGTAGAGCCCCAACCGCAGCTCCGTCTCGGCGTCGCATTGACCCGCGACGGCATATGGATTCTTCCCCGAGAGCACCGTCACGAAGGACAGCTCGCCTGTCAGGCTGAGGGACTCGGGGACGTTCACGTTCACCGACTTGGCGTCCACGGGCTTGCCCACCACCAGCTCGCGCAGCGACTCGGGGGACAGCTCCTCGTCCCCCTGCGCCCAGGCCGGGTAGCTGAGCAGGTCCCACCCCAGCCAGCCGGTGGCCGCGGGCTCCAGCGCCGTCACGGACTCGGGCGGCTTGAGCTTGAGCGCCTTGCGCGGCTCGTCCGGCAGCCGCAGCGCCTCGCCCACCATGGTGCCGCTCTGGCAGTTGGAGACGGGCACGCCCTTGCCCTCGCCGTCCTGGTCCTCGTAGGTGATGCACACGTCCATCACCATCGGGTCGATGGAGGGGAAGCGCGGCAGCGCGCGCACCGGCACCGCCGCCACCAGCGACAGCGTGGTGCCCCGGCGCTCCACCGCCCCGTTCACCTTCTGCTGGGCGAACTCCGGCGTCCCGCTGGTCGCGCCCGAGTCCCGCTTGCCGTCGAACCCGAAGCGCCACGTGTAGCCCGTCGTGAGCGGGCCCGTGTCCGGGAAGTAGATGGACAGCGTGACGGTGTCGCCCGCGAGCAGCTGGTCATCCTTGGCGTCCACGCCCACGTAGAGCGTGTCCTTGCGGAAGCCCACCTTGGCGGTGAACGACGCGCTGGCGCCGGACACGTCCGTGGACTTGAGCGTCAGCGGCGAGGCGAAGCCCTTCAGGCCGCCCTGCAGCTTCGGCGGCTTGGACATGTTGGGCACCAGCTTGGACGGCCGGGGCGGGGGAAGGGCTTCGTCCTGCGCGGAGGCAATGGCCGGGACACAGAGCAGACAGCAGAGGGACAGGGCAGCGACTCGCATGGCTTCTATCAATCGCGGAAGTTGGTGAACTGCATGTCCAGCTTCAGTCGGTCCTGCTCCTTGCGGAACAGGGCGATGGCGGCCTGGAGGTCGTCCCGGTTCTTCCCGGTGACTCGCAGCTGGTCGGCCTGGATGGAGCCCTGCACCTTCATCTTCGAATCCTTGAGGAGCTTCACCAGCTCCTTGGACTTCTCCACCGGGATGCCCTGCTGGAGCTTGATGACCTGCTTCACGTTGTGCAGGCCCGTCTTCTCGATGTCGCCGTAGTCGAGCGCGTTCAAGCTGATGTTGCGCTTGGCCAGCTTCGCCAGCAGGACGACCTTGGCGGCCTTGACGTGGTCCTCGCTGTTGGCCTTCACGGTGATGGCCGTGTTGTCCGGGGCGATGACTACGTCCGCCTGCGCACCCTGGAAGTCATAGCGGGTGCTGAGCTCCTTCTTGGTCTGGTTGACCGCGTTGTCGAGCTCGGCGATGTCGATTTTCGAGACGACGTCGAACGAGGGCATGGGCAACAGCGGCGCTTAACACACCTACACCCTGACGACCATGGGCACCACCAGGGGGCGCTTGGAGCTGTACAGCCGGAACGCACGGCGCACCACCCGGGTGAGTTCCTCTCGCACCAGGGCGTCGTCGCCCCGCAGCTGGACGGACAGCTCCTCGAAGAGCGCCCGGGCGTCCTGGGCCACCCGGGGCAGCAGCACCTGTTCATCCAGCGACAGGCCCTGGCCCGACAGCTGGGGGCCGCCCACCAGCTGCTGCGTGCCCCGCTGCAGGACCACGACGGCGGCCACCAGCCCCGTCTCCGACAGGCGGACCCGCTCGTGGAGTGTGTCCGGCGTCACCATGCCGCCTCCGAAGCGGTCCTTGAAGATGCGGCCGGAGGGCACGCTCCCGGTGAAGCGGCCCCGGCCCTCCTCGAAGCCCACGACGTCGCCGTCCTGGGCCAGCAGGCACTGCGCGGGCTCCAGGCCGGCCTCGCGGGCGGTGGCCAGGTGTCGGTGCAGGTGGCGGCCTTCGCCGTGGACGGGGATGAAGTGGCTGGGGCGCACCAGCTCCAGCACGCGCTGCTGCTGGGGCCGGCTGGCGTGGCCGGACACGTGGACGCCGGGCTCCACCTGGGCGTACACGACCTTCGCGCCCCGCCAGTGCAGCTGGTCGATCAACGCCCCCACGCCGCGCTCGTTGCCGGGGATGGGGCGGGAGCTGAGGACCACCAGGTCTCCGGGGCCCACCTTCAGCGGCCCGTCACCGGAGGCGAGCTGCGACAGGCCCGCGCGGGGCTCTCCCTGCGCGCCGGTGGTGAGCACGAGCACGCGCTGGGCGGGGAGCAGCGGCACCGTGTCCAGGTGCACGAAGAGCGAGTCGGGCACGTCCAGGTAGCCCAGCTGCCGCGCCATCTCCACGTTGCGCTGCATGCTGCGGCCCTGCAGGGCCACCTTGCGCCCCAGCTTCTCCGCGAGCGTCAGGAGATGTCGCACGCGGTGCAGGTTGGAGGAGAACAGGGCCACGACGATGCGGCCGGTGGCGCCCTGGAACAGGCGCTCGAAGGTCTGCTCCACCACGCGCTCGCTGCCGGTCTCCTCCGTCAGCTCGGAGTTGGTGGAGTCCGACAAGAGGCACAGCACGCCCTCCTCGCCGGCCTCGCCCCAGCGCTCCAAGTCGGTGCGCAGCCCGTCGATGGGGTCCGGGTCCAGCTTGAAGTCGCCGGTGTGGATGAAGGTGCCTTCGGGCGTGCGGATGATGAAGCCCACCGCGTCCGGCACGGTGTGCGTGACGCGGCTGGCCTCCACCTTGAACATGGTGCCGACGTTGAACGGCTCGCGCGGCTCGATTTCGCGCAGGTCCGCCTCCACGCCCAGCTCGTCCAGCCGGTGGCGCGCCATGGCCAGCGTGAAGCGCGTGCCGTACACGGGCACATTCACCTCGCCCAGCAGGTAGGGCAGCGCGCCCAGGTGGTCCTCGTGGCCGTGCGTGAGCACCACGCCCTTGAGGCAGGCGGCGTTCTGCTTCAGGTGGGTGAAGTCCGGGATGATGATGTCGACGCCGGGCATCCCCTCGGAGGGGAACATCAGGCCCGCGTCGATGAGCAGCATCTCCCCGTTGCAGGCGATGACCAGGGAGTTGAGGCCGATTTCTCCCAGGCCGCCCAGGGGAATGACTTGAAGCATTTGGGGGAGTCTAAGGACTCACCCCGCCTCGCGCGGTGGAAAGTTTCGCCGTGACATCCATGGAGGGGCCGCGGACCCCGGCGATGAACCTGGACGGCGGGCGGCCTAGGAGAGACGGATGGGCAGGCCGCAGCCGCAGGGCGACGCGGGCCGGGCGGTGGCGCCGGTGCCGAAGAGGTCCGGGTAGCGCAGCCAGGGCTTCTGGGGGACGCCGCTCCAGGGCTCCAGCTTCGAGTGAGGCGTCCAGGGCCTGAGCGGCAGCCTCAGGAACGGGCGAGGGGGCTGCCCGGAGAGTCGGATGGGGAGCCCCGCGCCCTCCAGCCTGTGCCCGTCGAACCTGTCCCGGCGAGGGGTCGAGGGGGCTCCCGTCTTCGGTGACGCGGGCCGGGGCGCCGGGGGAGTGGGCTTCGAGGTGGCCGGGCGTGGACCCATCCTGGCGGCGGACTTCGATGGCTTGTCGATGCTCATGACGCAATCCCCCATCGCGTGCGGTGCCTTCAGTGAAAAGGCTTGCATGGGGAGTATCGGGCGAGGCCGGCGCGAAGGTGCTTGGGATGGTTTTCGAGGGTTGGCTTTTCAGGGACGTGACACGGGGCCGGTGCTCATCCAGTCCCGGACGCGGCGGGCCTCGGCGGTCCACAGGTCCGGTGTGGCCTCGTAGAAGCCCAGGGCCTGCTGCGCGAGCGAGCGCGCGCGGGAGGACTCGGCGGCGCCGAGGGCGCGGGCGAGGGCGAAGCGGGTGGCGGCCAGGTCCTCTCCGAGGCCCGGCGTGGTGGCCCGCAGGGTGAGGGCGCGCTCCAGCGTGGCCCGGGCCTCGCGGGTGCGTCCCAGCGCGAGCTGCGCGAGGCCGAGCGTGGTCAGCGGCGCGGCCTGGTCGGGGTGGCCCTTCTGGAAGGCCTCGTAGGCGTTCACGCTGCTGCGGGCCAGCTCCACCGCGTCGCGCGTGCGTCCCTCGCTCAACGCGAGCTGGGCCAGAAGCGCCCAGTCGGCCGCGGTCTCCGGATGCGTGGCGCCGTGGGTCTTCAGGTCCAGCGCGAGGGCGCGCTCCCGCAGCGGACGCGCCTCCGCGAAGCGCCCGAGGGATTCCAATGCGGTAGCAAGGTTGTTGAGGGGATAGCTGAGCGTCGCGCTGTCGGGGCCCATGGCGCGCTCCTCCAGGGTGATGGCCTGGCGCAGGTAGGGCAGGGCCTCGTCGAAGCGGCGGCGGAGCGTCAGGTGATAGCCGACGGCGTTGGCGGCCAGGGCCGTCTGGGGATGGTCGGGCCCCATCACCACCTTCGTGAGGTCGAGCACGCGGTGGAGCAGCTTCGAGGTGCGCTCCGTCTCGTCGGTGCGGGAGAGAGCGGAGGCTTGATTGCGCAGGGACTCGAGCGTGAGCAGGTGCTCGGGGCCGTGCGCCTGTTCGCGCAGGGCCGCCGAGCGTCCGAAGGCCTCCGCGGCCTCGGCGTACTGGCCGCGGAAGAACGCGTTGCGCGCGAGGCTCGTGTGGAGCAGGGCCTCCAGCTCCGGGGCGCCCCCCGCGCGCTCGATGCTGGCGCGGGCCTGCGCGACGCCCCACTCCTCGAGCTCGGGGGAGCGCGAGAGGGTGGTGACCCAGCGGGCGGCGGCGCGCGCGGCGACCTCGTCATGGCGCGTGGCCTGGGCGAGCAGCAGGGCCTCTCGCAGCGCCTTCTGCGCGCGCGCTTCGTCTCCGAGCACCAGGCCCAGGCGTCCCTCCAGCTCCAGCGCCTCCGCGAGCACGGGGCGGTAGCCGAGCGCGCGGGCCTGGACGAGCAGCGCCTGGAGCTCCGTGTGGGCCTGCTCGTAGCGGCCCGCGTCCACCAGGGCGGTGGTGCGGTCCAGTCCGGCGCGGAGGCGCTCCACGCGCTGGCGTTGCTCGCTCGACTCGGGGAGGCCCAGGCGCAGGGCGTCCACGTTCGCGCAGTCGTCGACGGAGGGCAGCCGCTGGGCGGCGTCCAGCGCGGTGGCGAAGGAGGCTTCGTCCGTCTGCGCGAGCACGCCCACCACGGCGTCGAGCGTCGAGCGGCGCCGCTCCAGGCACGCCATGCGCAGCGACAGCACCGCGTCGGATTGGTGGCCATGCACACGGGTGGCCTCGCAGGCCTCCAGGTGCATGCGCGTCCAGTCCTGGGCGAAGGTGTCCAGGCTCTGCGTCACGCGCGACAGCAGCTCGGGGGCCTGGGGCTTGTGGGTGGCGGAGAACGCCTTGCTCACGGCGTCCCTGCGCGAGGCGTCCCAGATGCCCGTCAGCCGCGCCCCTGCCTCCAGACAAGGCGCGTGACGGCGATTGCCCATCCACCACGCGACGCCGATGGCGCCGTAGAGCACGAGCACGCCGGCGGCCATGATGCCCCGGCGTCGCCAGATGACGGACGGGTCCTTGCTCAGCTCCGCGAGCAGGGCCTCCATGGAGGGGTAGCGGGCGTCGGGGGTGGGCGCGAGTCCCCGGCTGATGGCGCGCAGCAACCACGCGGGGACGCGGCTGCCTCGCGGAGGTGGGCGCACGTTGCCGGCGAGCGACTCGCGCAGGTAGACGCTGGCGGCCTTGCCCTCGAAGGGGAGCTGTCCGTAGAGGGCCTCGTAGAGCGAGGCGCAGAAGCTGAACTGGTCTCCGCGCGCGTCGGTGCGTCCGTCCTCGTGTTGCTCGGGCGGCATGTACGCGGGCGTGCCCATGACGAGGCCCGCCTCGGTGAGCGGGGACTCCAGGAGGTCTTCGCGCCGCAGGGCGAGCTGGGAGGGCGCGGTGGGACGACCATCCTCGGCGGCCTCCTGGTCCGCGCTGTTGCGAGCCAGTCCGAAGTCCGTCACCTGCGCGCGGCCGTCGCGGCTGACGAGCACGTTGGCGGGCTTGAAGTCACGGTGGACGAGCCCGGCGGCGTGCGCGGCGGCGAGCCCCTTGCCGGCCTGGCGGAAGAGGTCGAGGACGTCGCGCCAGGAGTGGTCCGTGGCGCGCAGCCAGTGGCGCAGGGACACGCCGTCGACCAGCTCCATGGCGATGAAGACGCGGCCGGCGAAGGTGCCCGCGTCGTAGACGGAGACGACGTTGGGGTGGGAGAGGCGGGCCATGGCCTGGGCCTCTCGCAGCAGGCGCGTCGCGCCGTCGGCGCGGACCACGGTGTTGGCGCTCGGGTGGAGCAGCTTGATGGCGACGCGGCGGTGCAGCTCCGGGTCGTAGGCGTTGTAGACGACGCCCATGCCGCCCGAGCCCAGCTTGTCGAGGATGTGGTACCGGCCGACGAGCGTCCGCGAGGGAGCCTCGATGGATGGCGGCTCCGACGATGGGCGAGGCACACGCTGGCTGTTGCCAGGTGGCGGAGCGACCTGCGTGCCAGCGCCGAAGGGAGGGCGGGGCGGAGGAGCGACCTGTGTGCCCTCGACGACGGGAGGGCGGGGTGGCGGAGCGACCTGCGTGCCCTCGACGACGGGAGGGCGGGGTGGCGGAGCGACCTGCGTGCCCTCGCCGTAGGTCGGTGATGGAGCGCCGGCGCTGGACGGGCCTTGGGAAGCCGCGACCGCCTCGGAGGCGGAGGGAGGCGGAGGACCGGAGGCGCTCGCACCGGCCATCGGCCGAGAGGCAGGCGAGGGTACGGAGGTGCTTGCTCCGACCAGTGGCCGAGAGGGAGGCGAAGGACTGGAGGTGCTCGTGCCCACCGGTGCCCGCGATGACGGCGGCGGCACGGAGCTGCTCGCGCCGGCCAGGGGGCGCGACGGCGGAGGAGACGCGGAAGCGTCTTCACCGACCAGGGTGCGCGATGGATTCACGGGGGACTGCCTCGTGCTTGCGGACGAGGCCGGGGAAGAAGGGGTCGCCGCGTTCGTCCCGAGGGGACTCGCTGGTGGCGTAGGTGCACGTCCAGCAGCCACGGCTGATGCTGGGTCCGATGTCGCCGCCGCGTTCGTCCTGAGAGGCCCCGCTGGTGGCGTAGGCGAGCGTCCAGCCGCCACGGATGACGCTGGATCCGATGTGGCCGCCACGCTCGTCCCGAGCGGAGCCGGTGGAGCCGCGGCCGAACGTCCCTCATTCGCGGATGACGCTGGAGGCGATGTCGCCGCCGCGTTCGTCCTGAGAGGCCCCGCTGGTGGCGTAGGCGAGCGTCCAGCCGCCACGGATGACGCTGGAGCCGATGTGGCCGCCACGCTCGTCCCGAGCGGAGCCGGTGGAGCCGCGGCCGAACGTCCCTCATTCGCGGATGACGCTGGAGGCGAGGTGACGGGACTGCTCGCGCCGACGGGAGGCCGCGACGGTTGCCCCGAACTCATGGACACCTTCGGCGCCGGCGCAATCTGGGTCCCCGCCTCCGCGACCGCTGGGAGCTCCAGCAACGTCTTCGGACCCTCCAGGCGCCGGGGCACTGGCGCAATCAGTGTCCCCGCGTCCGGCGCGGCCTCCTCGGGATGAGCGCTCGAACTGCCCACTTCCGGGTCCATGCCCCTCTTCCGCGCGGCACGCAGTGGCTCCGTGGGCGGGTCGAAATCCCCCACCATCGCCATCAACGCGGCGCGCGGTAGGGCCAGCTCCGTGGCGTCCTCCTGCTGCGGCGTGACGCGATGTGCCGCGCTGCCGGGCGGTGTCAGCCTCGCCAGGAGCGCCGCGCACGCACGGCATCCCTCCGCATGACGCCGCAGGCGCTGGGCCTCCACGACGGAGAGCACACCGCTGACCAGCGCTTGCGCGGTCTTCTCGTCGAAGCAGGACACCCCTCGGATGTAACCCCACACGGCGGGTACATGAGAAGGGGGCCCGGATTCGCGACTCCCAATGGGCCACACAAGGGTCGGACACAGCCCATTCTCAGCCGATGGGAGCCCTGTCTGTCCTTTCGGCCCCACCCCCGGATGCCGCGGCGCGGCGAGCCGACCCCGCGCCGCCCGGGAGCCTCATCGGGGGATGAGAGCGATTGAGTCCAGGTACACCGCCGCCTGGTCTGCTCCCGAGTCGTCCTGGATGTAGAGGTCCTGCATCACGCCCGACGAGGCCCCCAGCGCATCGAGCGAGAGCGTGACCTTGCGCCACTCGCCCGGGACCAGCGGCCCGCCCAGCGCCTCGTCCAGCCGCTGACTCCCGAGCACGTTGGTGCCGTCATGCAGCACGACGCGCACCCCCTGACCGCCCGTGGTGCCACCATGCACCCACAACTCCAGGGACTGGTACCCCGACAGGTCCACGCCCGAGTGGTGGAGCATCAACCCCGCCCACGCGTCGGGCTCGAAGCGGATGGACGCCGAGCCCGAGTGGACCGTGGTCGTCTCGTCCAGCGAGTGCTCCGCCCAGCTCCAATCCGCGAAGCCTCCCTCCAGGGCATCGCCATAGATGCTCATCCCCGCGGTCGGCTCCGGCTCCGTGCGGCCGTTCATCAGCGCGAGCCCCTGCGACAGCGTCACCGTGAGCGCGCCCCGGGTGTGGAGGTGGTCCAGGATGCTCGCGAAGTTGGACGTCTTGTATTGTGTGTCGCGGGTCGGCGTTCCGTCCACGAACTCGTGGAAGACGAGGATGAGCCAGCTCTTCTCCGCGAGAGCCTGGTCAATCCAGCCGCGCACCGTGGCGACGGAGACGCCACGCGCCACGTCATTGCCACGCAGCTCGTACACGATGGTGTCGCGGAAGTTCCGGCCCGCGTTCACCGTGCGGCTGCTGGCGTAGTGCTGCCGGATGGAGGCGAGCACGGTGGCGTCGTAGGCCCCATACGGGATGATGAAATCCGGCACCGCGCTCAGGCCCAGCGACCCCACCAGCCAGTCGCGCGAGTCCCGCAGCTCGGCGACGAGCTCGGTGGGCGACAGCGTGGTGAGGTCCGGGTGCGTGAGGGTATGGCTGGCGATGCCATTGCCCTCGGCGATGAGCGTCTGGACTTGGGAGGTGCTCATGTAGCCACCCCAGCCCTGGGCGAGCGCCTGGGTGATGATTCCATACGTCGCGGGAATCCCTCGCGCATTCAGCGCGGGCCGCGCCTTGGTGTACTGGGTGGCCCAGCCGTCATCCAGGGTGATGGTGACCATGCCCTGCGAGAAGGGCTCGGCCGCGAACGCGGACGTCGTCAACAGCACCAGCAGCGCGGCAAACCCTCGCATCGTCTCGGAACCCTTCGCCATGGACAGCCCCCCGGGGCAGTTCGCCGCATGCGGCGCGAGGCGCGCGATAGCAGAGGACTTCCACACAGGGCAACCCGAGGCCCTCGACACGTTCACCCCTGGATGCGCGTCGCGCTCAGGGGGCGCAGGGGACTCGCTCGCCGTCACACGTATCGAGAAGTGAGGTTTTGTCGTCGAGGGAGTCCTTTCCGACTTCATGAAACGGTCATGTTTCATCAGGGCTTTCATTCGGGCGGCCACACCCTTAGTGCGCGTGCCTGGAGCCGGCGTCGAGGCTCGTCGCCGTGCTCCACATGTGACTTCAACGGGAGACTTCATGAAGAGGCCGGAGTGGAGCGTGACCGCCACGAGTTGGCTGGTCATGGGTTTGTGCATCGGTGTGGGCACGGGCTGTTCGGGAGGCGAAGGGGCCTCGCGGGAGCCCGGAGTCGAGGCGGCATCCAGTCCGCTCCAGACGGGGCCGGACCTCGTCATCCGCGAGCTGCGGGTCCCCGCGAGTGTGAGTCGGGGTCAGGGCTTCAACGCCACGGTGACGGTGTGCAACCAGGGCAGCGCGCCGGTCAGCGGCGTGCAGACCCGGTTCTTCATGTCCGTGGATGACGTGCTGACACCCAGCGGCCCCCAGGCTCCTCCGCTGGACCAGCTGCTCGTGGGAGACTTCTCCCTGTCGCAGACGCTTACTCCAGGAGCCTGTGTATCGCGCGAGGTCTCGCTGACCGCCTCGCTGCCTGCGTTGGCCCAGCAGGACGGCGCCTACTACGTGGGGGCCATCGTGGATGACCCGTCCTCCGTCCAGGAGCTGCGGGAGGACAACAACAGCGCGGTCCAGCGCATCGGCGTGGGCAATCTCCCGGACCTGGTCATCACGGAGCTGCGCGCTCCCGCCAGCGTGATGACGCAGCAGATGTTCGAGGTCCAGGCCCGCGTGTGCAACCAGGGCACGACGGCCTCCTCCAGCACGCGGGTGAGCTTCCTGCTCTCCGTGGATGATGTGTTGACGCCGTCGGGGCCCGGCGCGCCTCCGCAGGACCAGGTCGTGGTGGGCTCGCTGCAGCTCCCCTGGTTGGAGCCGGGGCAGTGCCTCGCTCGCTTCTCGCAAGTCGGCGCGTGGCTGCCGCCGTCGGGAAATGGCCAGGGGCGGTATGTGCTGGGCGCCATCGTGGACGACCCGGCCTCCGTGCCGGAGCTGCGCGAGGACAACAACACCCACGCGACCACCGTCATCGGGGTGGGCAGTCGCGCGGACCTGGTGGTCCGGGAGCTGTCGTCTCCCGCGAGCTTCACGCCCGGGCAGTCCACTCCCGTCCGCGTGACGGTGTGCAACCAGGGCACGCAGTCCAGTGGCTGGGCGCGGCTCGGGCTGTACCTGTCGCTCGATGACGTGCTGACGCCGATGACGCCTCCGGGGCCTCCGCCGTCGGACCAGGTGCAGGTGGGCATGGGCTCGTTCCCGTCGCTCGCGCCTGGCCAATGCCTGACGCGCGAGGAGAGTGTCTGGCCCTCGTTCCCGCCCATGCCCACGGAGGCCACCGCGCTCTATCTGGGTGCCATCGTGGATGACGCGGGCGAGGTGCTGGAGCTGCGCGAGGACAACAACACCTTCGTGAAGGGCCTGGTGGGGCTGGGGTATCGCCCGGACCTCGTCGTCACGGACGTGCAGGCTCCGCCCTCGATGTCCTTCAGCCAGTCCTTCCAGGCGACGGTGACGGTGTGCAACCAGGGCACGCAGTCCAGCAACCCGGTGCGCGCGCAGCTCTACCTCTCCACGATTCCGACGCTGTCGCCCATGCCGTCGGGCCCCGCGCCCATGCCGCCGAACCAGTCGCCGGTGGGCGACGTCCAGGTGTCCTCGCTGGTGCCGGGACAGTGCGCGACGCGCTCGCTGACGGGCTGGCCCATGGTGCCGCCGGGTGCGACGGGCGCGGGCCCCTTCTACGTGGGCGCCGTCGTGGATGACGTGAACCAGGTGCTGGAGCTTCGCGAGGACAACAACACCTTCGTGAAGGGGCTGGTCGGCGTGGGCAACGGGCCGGACCTGGTCATCACCGCGATGACCGCGCCGCCGAGCCTCGCCTCGGGGCAGCCCTTCCAGGCGACGGTGACGGTGTGCAACCAGGGCACCCAGCCGAGCAACCCCGCTCGCGCGCAGGTCTACCTGTCGACGGACACGGCCCTGACGCCGATGACGCCGTGGCCCGGCCCGTCGATGCCGCTGGACCAGACGCCGCAGGGTGAAATCTCCGTGCCCTCGCTGAGCCCGGGCGCGTGCCTGGTGCGCGAAGGGGCGATGCCGGGCGCCGTCATCCCGCCGGCTGGAACGGGCGATGGGGCGTACTACCTGGGCGCCATCGTGGACGACCCGCCCTCCGTGCAGGAGCTGCGCGAGGACAACAACGCCTTCATCCAGGGGCAAGTGGGCGTGGGCCTCATGCCGGACCTGGTCGTCACGGCGCTGGGCTCGCCGGAGAGCCTGCCAACCTCGGGGCCCACCACGGTGACGGTGACGGTGTGCAACCAGGGCACCCGCCCCAGCAACTCGACGCAGGCGCAGCTCTTCGTGTCCTCGGACGCGGTGCTCTCGCCCATGTCGTCGAGCCCCGGCCCCGCGCCCATGGACCAGGTCCCGGTGGGCTCCGTCTCCGTGCCGTCCCTCGGCGCGGGCCAGTGCACCACGCGCTCCAACCCGGTGTGGGCCTCCATCCCGCCGGACTCGCAAGGGGATGGCGCGTTCTTCCTGGGCGCCATCGTGGATGAGCCGTCGTCCGTGCAGGAGCTGCGCGAGGACAACAACAGCTTCGTGAAGCGCGTGGGCGTCGGCCAGCGCCCGGACCTGGTCATCACCGCGATGACCGCGCCCCGGAGCGTGGGGGTGAGCCTGCCGCTCGCCTTGTCCGTGAATGTCTGCAATCGCGGCACCCTGTCGAGCCCTCCGTCCACCGCGCGCGTCTACCTGTCGACGGACGCCGTGCTGACGGCCACCGCGCCGTCCGCGCCTCCCGCCATGGACCAGGTGATGCTCGGGAGCGTGGATGTCCCCGCGCTCGCCATCGGCCAGTGCCTCTCCCGCTCGCTCACACCGAACGCCTGGCTGCCGCCGGACGCGCAGGGCGATGGTGCCTACTTCCTGGGTGCCATCGTCGACGAGACGAACTCCGTGCAGGAGCTGCGCGAGGACAACAACGTCTTCCTCCACGGCCTCATCGGCGTGGGCAGCCGCTCCGACCTGGTCGTGACCGCGATGACCGCGCCGGCCAGCGCGCAGAATGGCCAGTCCCTGCCTGTCACCGTGACGGTCTGCAACCACGGGACGATGCCCAGCCCCGTGTCGAGCGTCCGCCTGTTGATGTCGGTCGATGACCAACTCTCCGCGTCGCCGCTGCCTTCGGAGGAACAGCAGCCGCTCGGCACCGTGGACGTGCCCGCCCTGGCCGTGAGTCAGTGCCTGCAGCGCAGCACCACCGTGTCGGTGACCGCGCCGCCGGGCCTGCAGGGCTGGGTCTTCCACCTGGGCGCCATCGTCGACGCCGCGTCGCAGGTGCAGGAGTTGCGCGAGGACAACAACACCTTCGTCCACGGGCTCATCGGTATCGGCGCGAGGCCGGACCTCGTCGTGTCCTCGCTGACGGGGCCGGTGTCGGCCATCTCCGGCAGCCGCATCTCCGCGACGGCTCGGGTGTGCAACCAGGGGACGACGGCGAGCGCCTCGAGCACGGTGACGTTCGTGGTCTCGTTGGACACGAGCCTCGCCCCGGAGGCGCCCGTGCCCCCGGGTGGCGTGCCGCCGCTGGACCAGGTGCCCATGGGAGGCGCGAACATCCCCAGCCTGGCCCCGGGAGCCTGCATCACGCAGTCGGTGACCAACCTGCAGGTGAGCCTGCCCCCGGATGCGCAGGGCGCGCCCGGGGCCCGGTTCCTCGGTGCCTACGTGGACTCGTTCCTGGCGCAGCAGGAGCTGCGCGAGGACAACAACACGCGCACCACCCCGCTGACGGTGACGAACTAGCGTGAGGGCGGAGGGGACGGGGCCGTCGAGCCCGTCCCCTCGCTGCCTTCAGCTCCCCAGCGGAGGCTCGGTGGGGGCGCGTGAAATCCACGCGGCGATGAACACGTCCAGCTCGCCTCGCAGCACGTCCTTCACGCGGGGCGTGCCGGCGCCGGTGCGCGGGTCCTCCACCCGGGCGCTGCGTCCCAGGTAGTAGCGGCGCGCCTCGTCCGTGCTGCCGCCCTGTCCCGCCACCACGCGCGCGGCGATGTCCTTGAGCTCCTCCAGCTCCCCCGCGCCGGTGAGCGTGAGCACGCGCCCGGTGGACTCGTCCTTCACCGTCACCTCGGTGCGCACGCGCTGGAGGTAGGCGCCCTCGTGGCTCTTCACCGGACGGCCCAGCACCTCCAAGAGCTCCAATTCCTCCTCGGAGAGCGCGCCGCCCCGGTGCACGCGGACATACGCGCGCTGGCGCTTCTCGTCCTCCAGGCGTCGGTGCATGCCCGCCTCTCCCGCCAGGAACCCGTATGCACCCGGCCCGGCGATGCGCACCACGACACGCGAGGGCTCGTCCGCCTCGGCCACCGCCACCGCCTCGTAGCCCCGGCGCTGCGCCCACCCCAGGTACATGGTGGCCAGCTCCTGCACCCACACCGCCTGCGTCTCCGCCGAGTCGCTCGCGCAGATGTCCACCAGCGCCTCGGTGTCCTGCTGCGAGGCGCCCGAGGCATGGAGCGCCTCGGCCATCTGCACCTCGCGCGCGACCTCCTCCACCTGCCGCGCCGCGGAGCCCAGCTGCACCTCGTTCTTCGCCTCGCGCACCAGCCGGCGGGCGAACAAGCACGCCGCCTCCAGCCGCTCCATCTCGTTGAGGTGGGCCTCCACCAGCCGGAAGGCGCGGATGACGTCCGCCGCGTGCGTGGGGTCGTCCCAGAGGTTGGGGGCCTGCGTCTCCGTGAGCAGGGCCGTCCTGCGCTCCTCCAGCTCCGGTCGCCCCGAGGACGCCGCCAGCGCGCGCGCCTTGCCCACCAGCCGGTCCATCTCCACCAGCAGCGACTTGCGGTCCAGCCGCCGCTTCACCGGGGCCGCGCGCGCGGAGGGCAGCAGCAACTGCGCGGTGGGCGACGGCGGCGGGGCGGCGGGCTCGGCCACGGCCACCACCCGGTCCCCCGCGCGTGCCTCCACGCGCACGGGCGTGCCCGGAGGCAGCGGCTTGCGCGCAATCTCCACCGCGAGCGCCGCGGTGAGCGTCTTCTCGATTTCACGCTGCAGGTAGCGCGCGCCGAACTGCGGCGAGTACCCGCGCTCGACGAGGATGTCGACCACCTCGGGCGTCACCTCCACGTCCAGCGAGCGCGCGCGGATGCCCTCGCGCTCCAGCACGCGGCCCACCTCGCGCTGGGCAATCTTGCGGATGTCCACCTTGGACAGCGGCTGGAAGTGACAGATGGCGTCGAAGCGGTTGAGGAACTCCGGACGGAAGGACTCGCCGATGCGCCGGTCCACCTCCGTCACCATCTCCTCCGCGCGCCGCGTCCCCGCGAAGCCCATGGCGGGCTCGCGGTACACCTCCGCGCCCACGTTGGACGTGGCGACGATGAGCGTGTTGTTGCACGACACCACCTCGCCCGCGCCGTTGACGAACGTGCCCTCGTCGAAGAGCTGGAGGTAGCGGTCGTGCACGCTGCGCGCGGCCTTCTCGAACTCGTCCAGCAGCAGCACGGAGAACACCTTGCCGTCGAGCAGCGCCGTCAGCTCGCCGCGCCGGGTCTCCAGCGCCGGCGCCCAGGACGCGCCGAAGGGCACGCTCTCGTCGCCGTCGTTCGGGTAGTCCGCCATGTTCAGGCGCACCAGTCTGTCCGCCGAGCCGAAGAGGTACTCGGCCAGCAGCTTCGCCAGCTGCGTCTTGCCCACGCCCGTGGGGCCCGCGAACAGGAACACGCCCAGCGGCCGGCGCGGGTCGTTCAGCCCCGCCTTGAGCAGCGCCACCGAGCGCAGCACCGCCGCCACCGCGTCCGTCTGGCCCAGGAGCCGCTCGCCGAAGAAGCGCTCGGTCTCCTCCAGGTCCAACGGCATCGCGTCGTCCACCACGAAGCGCGGCAGGCGCGTGGCGGCGCAGAAGCGGGTGAGCACGTCCTCGGGACCCACGTGGTCCTTGGCCGCGCCCGCCGCTTCCGCCGCCGTCTCCTTGAGCAGCTCGATGGCCTTGCGCGGCATGCGCTGCGCGAGCAGGAACTTGGACGACAGCCGCAGCGCCAGGTCGCACGCCGCCGGGTCGATGGGCAGCCGCAGCTCGCGCTCGAGCTCCTCCGCCACCCGTCCCAGCACCCAGCGCGCCTTCTCCAGCGGAGGCTCGTGCAGGGGCAGCAGGTGGAGCCGCTCGGCGAGCGCCTCGTCGGAGCGCAGGAGCTCCTGGACGCGCTTGGGCTCGGTCTCGAAGATGAACCGCATGCCGCTGGTGCGCAGCGCGCGCACGGCGACGGGGGCCAGGGGGCCGCCCAGCGCCACGGGCAAATCACGGATGTAGACGATGGGGCAGGCCTGCCGGGCGAGCCGGGCCAGCAGCTCCTCGAAGCTCTCCGCCGCCTGTCGTTGGGTGGAGCGCGCGAGGATGTTGGCGATGGACACCTCCACCAGCCGGGCCTGCGCCAGCTCCGCGTCCACGCGGCCCTCGGCGATGCGCCGGGCCACCTCCTGCACGAGCGCGCTCTTGCCCACGCCGGGGTCTCCGGCCAGCAGGGGATGCTTGCCACCGCGCGTCAGCAACCCGAGGACCTCCGTCACCGCGGCGTCCACGCCATGGGCGGCCGGCAGCCGGCCCTCGCGGGCCAACGCGGTCAGGTCCCGGTCGATGAGTCGCTCCTGGTCCTCGCTCTTCCTCGTCGCCATGTCTCGTCAACCGCCCCCTCGCCGGAGCACGCACTCTAACCGCTGAACCGTCGAGGTGAGCGCGCAATCCCGGCCTGGGTCGGCAACAGGCCCGCCTGTGCGAGCCGGGCCCGGACCCTGGGTGGGCGGGTGTGGCAGCGGAAGTCGGAGGACTCGAACCCCAAGCCGGAAGGCCGGCTCGCACCCGGTAGCAGCGGGGCCTGGCGCCATCGCCAGTCCAACTTCCAAAGAGACAGACCGGAGCAGGGTGGAGTCGAACCACGGGCCCCGAAGGGCCCTCCCGATTTCCAGCCGGGCGGCCGGCCACCCGGCCTGCATGCTCCAAGACACAGCGGAAGACAGGGGACTCGAACCCCGAGCGCGTCATGCACCCGCACCGTTTTCGAAACGGGCCGCCAGCCTCTGGCGTCGGTCTTCCAGGAAATGTGCCGGCAGCGGCGCTCCCGCCTGCCGGCGCGCGGGGAGCTTCCTCCGGGCGGGAGGTCCACCTCTGGCGGACCTCCTCATCCCCCGTCACCCGTGTGGGCGGGGACGAAGGGGACGGAGGCCCGCCTCTGGCGGACCTCCTCCACTCGGAGGGAGCTCAGGACTCCAGCTCGCCATGCCAGTACGCCACGTCCCTGAGGAACTTGGCCCACGACATGGGCATGCCCTTGTCGAAGACGAACGACAGGTGCAGGGTGTCCGGCAGCTTCTTGGGCTTCACCGGGGCGCAGCGCAGCGCCATCTTCGCGTGCTCCGGCGTCCGGTTGCCCTTCTTCTGGTTGCAGGGCACGCAGGCGATGACGACGTTGTCCCAGGTGGTGCGGCCGCCCTGGGCGCGAGGCACCACGTGGTCATACGTGGCCTCCGCGCGCGACACCTTCAGGCCGCAGTACTGGCAGCGGCAGTGGTCTCGCACGTAGACGTTCTCCCGGCTGAACTTCACGCCCTTGGGCCCCTTGCGCAGGCCGCGGAAGAACCGGATGACGGACGGCATGCGAATCTCCACCGTCACCGAGCGCACGAAGCGGTCCTCGTACTCCTCGACCACCTCGACCTTGCCCTGGAAGATGAGCATGACGGCGCGCTGCCAGGGAATCCGCGCGACGGGCTCGAAGGACTGACTGAGAACCAGCGTCTCCATGACGCAACGCCTTTCGTTTGTATCCGCGGCGAGACTCGAACTCGCACTGGGCCGGGTTTGAGCCGGCGGCCTCTCCCGTTTGGGCTACGCGGACGGACTTCGGGAGCTCCTGCTGACCTGCGACGACACGACGACGACGAACAGTGCCGGCGGCGGGAGTCGAACCCGCAACCTCCAGGTTCTCGACCTGGCACCTCTACCTGTTGGGCTACACCGGCAAGACTTCGAGGACACAGTGCACGCCCCGGGAATCGAACCCGGCGGGAACGGTGTGTGGGACCGTCGCCGTCTCCAGCTGGCTCGGCGTGCGAAAGACGAGTTGCGGAGCAGGGAGTCGAACCCTGGAGGCCGGGCTTATGAGGCCCAGTGGGGCACCGACCCCACACCGCAAGAAGAAGTGAACCGCTCGGAGGCTCCCGGCAGGATTCGAACCTGCGACCTTGCGCTTAGGACGCGCGTGCTCTGGTTCCGCTGAGCTACGGGAGCGTGAGGAGAGACAGTGCCCCTGGCAGGGATTGAACCTGCGGCCTCACGGTTCGGAACCGTGCGCTCTCATCCACTGAGCTACAAGGGCAAGAAGTGGAACCGCCGGGACTCGAACCCGGACCGCTCGGGTGCAAACCGAGTGCTCTCCCATTGAGCTACGGACCCATGATGACTGCGTGAAGAACAGTGCCCCCGGTCGGGTTCGAACCGACAACCGCCGGTTTACGAAACCGGTGCTGCTACCAGTTGAGCTACAGGGGCGAAACGAAACAGGCCGCCGAGGAGTTGAACCCCGCCCGCTCGGATTTGGAGTCCAGGCTGCTCCCGGAGCGCGGCCTATGAAGGTGAAGCAGTGCTGCGAGTGCCGACCCTCGGAATCGAACCGAGTCCTCCCGCTCTTCAGACGGGCGCGCGGACCACCTACGCCAGGTCGGCAGATGTGAAGCTTCCCGAATGAATCTCTGGGCGAACTCGTTCTCTGGTTTTCTTTAGAGAACTCGAACTCTCTGAGCGGTAGAAAGACGAGTGATATTCAGGGGTTTGAGACTGGAACCTGCTGTTGTCTTTCTGTCGGGGTCCGATTGGTGCTGCGAACTTTGGCAGGGAACCATCCCCACCAGAAGAACAGCCTGGAGAGAACCGGAGGCAGGCTTTGCACCTGCACCTGCGGAGTCAGAGTCCGCCATCCTCGCTGGTTAGACGACCCCGGTATGAGTACCTCCGGAGGGATTCGAACCCTCGCCGTCCGCTTAAGAGGCGGATGCTCTTCCAATGAGCTACGGAGGTAGATTGCTTGCCGCCCCGGATGCACGCGGGCGGCATTCATTCACCACGACGATTCAGTTGTCAGAGACCTTGAGGCTGCCGGGGGACCCGAACCGGGATGACTGGTGCACGAACGCGTGTCCGGCCTCGGGTGATGCCCCGCGATACGGTGAGGCTGTGCGTGGCGGGCCACGCGGGCGTGGCATGAGGACGCTGGAGCCCGGAAAGCCGAGAGGCCGGGTCCCTGATTGGGAGCCCGGCCTCTACTTGGCTTGGCGCTTCGATGACGGAGCGCGAGCTTCAGCAGGGTACGGGCGGAAGGCCGCCATGGCGGTCAAATCCCACGAGGGACTTCGACGCGAAGCTCACAAGGGAGCAGGAGGCGGCGTCGAACTGGGGCCAGAGGCTGTTGCGATAGCTGCGCTTCATCGGGTTCGTCCGCATCGTCAACGTCGTCATGGTCGCCGCTCCTTTCAGGAAGACTCTACGGCGGGTGATTATCGTTCCTGACAAGGCCCGGATTATCTCGGGGAGACTGAAGCGGTTGCGCAGCCTTCTTTCTCTAGGATTTCCCTCGCGGGGAAGGACAGAAGCGGCGGGCGTCCAGTGGGGCGGTTCACGCTGGGACCATAAACGCCGTCGAGAGCCATGTGGCTGGTCTGGTCCGCGTCAGGGCCGCCACAGGAACTCGCTGGCTTCGTGCACGCCCGTGCATTCGTCTTGACATACGTCCGGGGCAGCGACCGGATTGGGGGGCTGTCTCTCAAGGGACAAATCGCTCAACGGTATTGAGTATTTCGCCGTTGCTCGCAGTGCCTCCGATGATGAGCACGCTTCCTGAATCTAGCCACGTCGCGGTGTGAGAGGCACGCGCGCAGGACATCGGGGAGAGCAGTTCCCATGTGCCGTTCTGACGGAAGATCTCCGCAGATGCGCGCGGCGCTCCATTTGAGAGAGAGTTTCCACCGACCACAAGGACCTCACCCGAGGGCAAGAGGGTGGCCGAGTGTGCGAAGCGGGCTTCTCTCAGGTCTTGCTGCGGGGACCACGACCAGTTCCCAGGGTCGAAGAGGTCCACGTCGCGGAGGACCGTTCCAGGTGACCCCAGCAATGAGCCGGCAACCAAGATTTTCCCTGAGGGTAGATGCGTGGCTGTATGGCCGTTGCGGCCATTGCTCATCCGCTCTTCGATGCGTTGCCAGCCTGCATGCACTTGGCTTGAGTCGTAGACCTCGGCGGATCGCTCCGCGCCCGTTTCACTGTAGCCACCGATTGCGACCACCTTGTCCCCGTTGAGCAAGGTGAGGGTCAGGACATTCCGCTTGAAACCCATGTTGCCGGCGTCCGTCCAAGTGTCGTTGTTCGGGTCGAAGAGCGCGGTCGTATTGAGTCCCGTGGAGTCGGATGTTCCACCACCTGCGACCAGCACCTTGCCCGACGCCAACAGAATAGCTGCATGCCAGGCCCGCGCGCCATTGGGGATGGAGAGGGCGTCCGTCCAAGTGTTGGTATCGACGTCGTAGACTTCAGCGGTAGCCAGTGCTTCGTCCGTAAATCCCCGTCCACCGACCACCAAGACTCTTCCATCGTTCAGCAGGGTTGCCGTATGTCCCGTACGTGCCGTCTTGAGGCTCTTGGCAGGACTCCATCTATTGGACGAGACGGTGTAGAGTTCCGCCGTGTTCGTGGGGCTACATCCTTGGCTGATACTTGTGGTGCACCCTCCGATGACGAGCACCTGTCCGTTCTTCAGGTCCGTGGCCGTATGACCTGTGCGGCGCATCTGCATCGAAGGCACGAGTTTCCACCCTGGGGGTTCGCGCCCACTGTCTGGTGGTCCCCGATCCGGGCCAGCATCTGACCCGCCGTCGTCGTCAGTGGCTCCATCATCCCCAGTGTATCCGCCATCCGGCACATCATCACCGCCATCTCCATCCAGGACGCCATCTCCGTCAGAGGCTGCAGCCTCTCCTCCATCCCGGCAGGCACCCGGGCTTTTGATGCAGAACTGGAGGACTGCGTCATCGACGTCGAGGCATGCAGCGACATGAGCGCCAATCACGAGCAGGCCAAGCGCTGTCGAGAAATGAAGGGGTCTCATGGCAGCTTCCCCGAAATCGACACTGACGTTCCGTCCAGCCCGACTTGAACGGGCACCTGCGCATCAGGTGCTCCCTGCAGATACATTCCCATGGCGGCTCCCAGCCCCACCAATCCGCCTACAAGCAGTCCCACGGAGACCGTCTGCATCCCGCGCGCGCTTTGGGCCAGGTTTCTGGCGTCAGCCTCAGTGCGGAGCTCCGGAGGCTTGTGCACCAGCTTTGACTTCTTTCCCTCCGCCAATTTCCAGAAGACGCCTGCTGTGACGACGAGTGCGCCTCCCGCCACGGCAGGGATGATTGCTCGCTCTCGCAAGGTTGGGGATGAGGGTGGCACTTCTGACACGGGCGAGGACGAAGACTCAGAGAGTCTCGAGGCCGCTTCGGGGAGCGGCCCTCGTGGCGCTGGCTGCCGTTGGAGCCGCGTCGGCGCATCTGTTTTCAGAGGTCCCCGGTCTTCCCCTCGCAAGGCCAACTCGCCCAGAACCTCCTCGCGCACGGCTTCGAATCGCCGCTTCAACTTAGGGGAGACACTTAACGGGAGTTGGGCGTCGGGGGCTAGAAAGAGGGCTGCTTTGAAGGCAGCATTGGATTCGTCCAGCCTCCCAGCGCTTAGCTCCGCCACGAGGATGCCCTCGTAGAGCGATATCGCCACATCATCCTCGGGCCCCTTGGACACCTTCTTGCCTCGGGCAACCTGCTCCAGTGCTCGCTCGTACGCGAGGTCTTCGATGAGTTGGTGGATGGACACCAGGTAACGCCGCATGTCGGGGGAGACTGCGCCTCGGGCTCCTCCAGGGAGGATGCAGAGCCCGAGGAGGAGGCCCCAGACACAGGCGCGACTCCGCGATAGGACGCTCGACACGATGGATTTGCCCTTGATGTCACTGAAAGAAGACATCATGCCCTCACGCGAATGACGCTTGGATTCGCCTGTCGTTGCGATGTCACGAGAGCGAGGGACTGCTCTCCGGCTGAGGGGGGACCGAGTTGTCGGGGACCGTGATGGGAGGCACCGCTCCAGGGTTGGGAGACTGCGCCTCAGGGAACAAGGTATCGGCGGGCGAGGGCATGAATGGTTGACCGAAGCGCGCTGGAGGGCAATCCTGCATGCCATTCATGCTCGTCGCGGTGAATGGGGCCCCAGGCGCTTCGCCGCTCCCGGCCGTCTGGATGACTTCCTGCGGCGGGGGAGTCAACCCCAGCAGCTTCTCGAGCTCCGCCTTCCGGCTCGTGCCCTCGAAGGCCGAGTCGAGCTCGTTCTTCGTCGGCTTGACCTTATCGATGTCCCTCTGGCTGTAGGGCGGCGTCTTGGACTCCTCGACGGCCAAATCGTTCGCCTTGCGCATAGCCTTCTCGGCGCTCTTCGCAGCGAGGGCTGCCTTCTCCTCCGCGTCCTGGAGTTGCTGGGCCGCCATCCTGGAAGCCTCGGTGGCCTCCTTGAGCTTCTTCTCCGCAGCGGCGAGGGCTTCCTTCGACTTCTTGGCCTCCGCGGGTGTCTGTCCGGGCCTCTCTGCGGCTTTGCGTGCGTCGGTGACAGTCTTCTCCGCCGCGGCCTTCTTTCGTCGCGCGGAATCCGCCTCGCGCTTGGCCTGCGTGAGGTTGTCCCGCGCCGCCTCCGCCGCCTTGCGCTTGGCCTCAGCTGCGAGCCGCGCTGCCTCCGCCTTCTGGCGGGCCTCCTCGGCGCGGCGTTGCGCCTCCGCGGGGTCCACTTTTGCCGCTCCAGAGCGACCGACCGTTGTCACTGAGCCCATGACTATCTCCTCTTGCCGAGAATGCCTCGCGTCAGAAACGAGGCAGATGCGATGCACTTGATTGGAGGTGCGAACACGGAGCGGCTCCGAGGCGCGGTGCGGCCGGCTCGAGTCGATTCGTGTCTGCTCCTGCAATCGAGGAGAAAGAGGGAGGATGCCAGCCGGCGTCCCACAAAAGTCTGGAAGCAGCGTTGACCGGCTGGGGAAGGTGTTGGCTCCGAGCCCGCACCCCGAGAGCGTCAGTCGTAACGATGACGGCGGGATGGCTATGACGCCGCCCGGTTTGTGTGGACTATCGGAGATGCCGGTTCGTGTGAACCCGGTGGACGTGTGGAGATAGAGGCATCAATCCAGCAAGCCGTTGACGCTGATGTCCAGTCGGCTGCCAACCAATCCGACGAGGCTCTCCAGCGCGATCTCATCCTGCTTCAATCGGGGGGCAAGTTCCTTGCGGACGTGCTCAAGCAGCAGTCTGCGAGCATCCGAAACTCGTCGCGCCACCGCAGAGCGCGAGCCGCCATACACCAGGGTCAGCCGATCCATGGTGAATCCATGGACGTGGTGCAAGCGCAGCAGTGCCCGCTCTTGCTCGGGAAGCACCGCCACGGCCTTTCGGAGCGACTCGACGAGGAGCTGGCGTGCGTCTTCGCGCAGCAGCGCGTACTCAGGGTCTCTCGGTGCCAGGAGTCGCGCGAGCTCCTCTGGGGGTTCCGCGACGAGTTGAAGCCGTTCGTCCCGGCCCACCAGCTCCCCTGCGATGCGTGTCGCGATGATTCCCACCCAGGCGAGCAGGGGCCCCCGGCCCCCATAATTCGCAATCCTCGGTGGCGTGTTCCCGCTGGCCACCAGCAGCCGCTCTCGCAGCACCTGCAGCACCTCCTCCCCTGAGTTAGGAGGCAGACGTCCAAGCCGGACGGGGATGTGCCGGAGGATGTGTTGCTCGAAAGCCCGGAGGGCCGAGGGTTCCCCGGTGGCGCAGGCGCATGCGAGGTACATGTCGGCACCGTTGAGGATGCGCACCACGTCCGAGACCTTTCCTGCAGGCATGTGTCGAGCCAGGTGCCTGAAGAAGGACTCAACAGAGAGCGGCAACGTGGGCCATCTGGTCCGAGCTGCCTCGACGTGCTCGTGCAGCAGCACTTCCAGCCTCTCGACGGCGTCCACCTCCGCGTGCTGCTTCCGTGGCAGGTGCTCTCTCAGCAGCGCTGTCAGGGGACTTGACTTCGATTGCGCGCTCATCGCTTCGCCTCACGCCGCTGCCAGGCCAGAATCTTCTGGAGGTCCTTTCGACCTCGGACTCCCACGGACTCCAGCCGCGTCCGCGCCTCCTCAGCCATCGCGAGCGCCCGAGCTCGGTCCAGGGGGGCGCGTGTCTCCAGGAGTGCCCGGGCCAGCAGGAACGCGGTCTTGCCGGCGACCTTCGGGTCCTTGACCTCGCCCCATCGGGTCTGGATACGCCGTGCGTGCTCGAGCAGGGGGATGGCTTCCGCCACGGCGCCTAGCACCAGATATGCCTCCCCGGCACAGCTCAGGGCGCTGGCACCGTCCTCGGACTCCTCTCCGTCGGCAGTCTCTGTGACCTTCCGCGCACGTTCGCAGTATGCAAGCGCCTCCTTTGGCGCATGAGTCGCCAGGGCCAGTTCGGCTAGGGGGAGCAGCACGGGGACCGTCTTCCCTCTCTCCGGGCCGTGCTTCTTCTCCAGCCGGTCCAGGGCGTCCTGCAGGTCGCGCCTGGCCTCTGGGTAACGGCCTGCCTTCAGGTGGACCTGCCCCCGGAAGGTCAGCGGTAGGGCGGCGCGTGTCGTGTCCGGGCCCAGTCCGCGCTGAATGCGCTCAACTGCCTCGGTCGCGAAGACCAGCGCCTCGTCGTCCTGTCCCGCATCACTGGAGATATACGCCTGCTCCGCGAGTGCGTAGACAACCGTGAGGTGGTCGGGGCCGCGGGCTCGCTCGAAGATGGATTGCGCCCGCTTGGCCTGGGACTGCGCCTCATCCAGCCGGCCGTCGATGCGCGAGACCCCAGCCAGGTTCAGCAGCACTGTCCCCATGGGGGGGGTCTCCGGAGTGGAGGCTGCCTCCTGGAGTGCCAGGGCCTTGTGCCAGGCGCTGACGGCCTCGGCGTGCTTTCCCACTTCCAGCGAAGCCGTGGCGACCCGGTTGTAGGAAGTAGCGAGAGCCGGGTTGTCCGGACCGAGCACGCGCTCTCGCAGCTTCAACGCCTCACGGTGGGCCTTGAGCGAGTCCTCGTAGCGGCCCTGGTCGAAGCGGATGCGTCCCACTTGGTGGAGGAGGTTGGGCGTACGGAGGCTGTCCGGGCCATTCCTCCTGCGCGAGAACTCCAGGCCCTCGAGTGCCTCCTGCTCCGCCTCGGCGAGATGGCCCTGCATCTCTCTGAGCGAGGCTATGCGCGTGTGCAGCTCCGTCGTGATGTCCGGGAAGCGCTCTCGCCCCAGTCGTTCGACAGCGGCCCGCGCGTGTCGGACGAGCTTCTCCGCTTCATCGAGGCGGGACTGCTCCTCGCCCGCAACATGGATGAGCTCCAGCCAGGTCCTCGCCACTGTCTCTTCGTCGCCCGAGGCCTCGGCCGCCCATAGGGCCTTATACAAGAAGGCCTCCGCCTCCTTGGTCTTGTTGAGGCCCCCGAGGAATGTGCCGTGGGACAGAAACATCTCTGCCTCCAGAGGCTTGTAGCCGAGTCCCTTCAGCTCTTCGAGGAGGGCGGACGTCATCGCGAGGCCCTCCTTGAACCGGTGTGACACGAGGTGGGTGTGGGCCAGCGCCAGCTTGTGCCGTGCCGCATCCACCTGGGCGCGAAGGTCGTCGGGGGGCTGGGGGCGGCTGGAGAGCCCCGGCGTGTCCCGGCATCCGACAAGGCCCTCAAGAGATAACGTCAATTGACGTGCGTTCTGCACTGTCTGCGCGTCGGCCTTCTCCAGCACCTCCGTGACAGCGGCGATTTGCCAGAGCCGTGCATCAAGGCATGCGGCGATCTGCCTGCCCTGGTCCGCGGTGTCGCCTGTCGCGGCCCGACAGGCGTCCGTGCGAAGCACCCGCCACTGAGCCGTGTGAGCATCCAGCACCGCCGCGAACTGCTCCCAGGCCTGGGCGGCAGAGGCCACGCCTGTTGAAAGGAAGGCCGCGCGGACCCGCTCTCTGCGCGCGGGCCCCCAAGCCACCGCCACCTTCTCCGCTTCCTGGGCACAGCTGGTCTCACGCCGCTGCGCCGTTGTCCCGTAGGCGGCGAGGATTCCCATCATTCCGGCCAGGCCCGTTGTGACGAGAAGCTGCACGAGTCTGCGGTGCGGCGGTGGGGAGAGGGCCGCCAGCAGGGACTGCATGGTTGGGAAGCGCTCCTCGGGCTTGGCGCTGAGCCCTCGGCGTAGCGCGCGTCGAACCCGGGGCGGGACCTTCCCGTCACGCTTCGAAGGGCTCATTCGCCCTTGCTGCGCGGACTGGACCAATTCCTTCAGCGTCTCACCCTGGAAGGGACGCGTGCCAAAGAGGGCCTCATGGAGTGCCACGCAGAAGCTGAACTCATCCGAGCGCGCGTCGGCGCGCATGCCCTGAAGGAGTTCCGGAGCGAGATAGGCAGGAGTACCCAGGACCTGGCCTGTTCGAGTGAGTGACTCCATGACGGAGGTTGGGGGTGAGACGTGTTCCCGTGTGGTTGATGGTTCATCCTCCCGGTGGAGGATGCGGGCGATACCGAAGTCCGTGACGAAGACCCTTCCATCCTTCCCTATGAGAGCGTTGGCTGGCTTGAAGTCGCGGTGCACCAGCCCGGCGGCGTGGGCGGCTGCCAGACCCTTGCCCGCGTCGACGAACACCCGGAGCACGTCCTTCCACGGACGTGGTTGCTTCATCCACTCCGCGAGGGTGGTGCCCTCCACCAGCTCGATCGCCAGGAAGACGCCGTCACCGTAGGTTCCCACGTCATACAAGGTGACGATGTTGGGGTGGGAGAGCCGGGCGAGCGCCTGGGCCTCGCGCAGCAGCCGCTGCTGGAGTTCTTCGCGGTGGCATCCCTCAGGGCGCAACACTTTGAGGGCTACCCGTCGGCCCAGCTCAGGGTCATCCGCAGCGTACACCACGCCCATTGCCCCGGAGCCAAGGCTCTCACGCACGATGTAGCGGGAAACGTGAGTGCCAGCCACCAATGCCTGGACGGGTGCCTCGCAAAGTGTGGTCGAATTGTTGGGGTGTGCTTGGGCTTCAGCTCCCGCCGCGAGGGCCCATTGGCAGTCCGGACAGCTCTCCACATGTGCCAGGACGTTGGCGCGCTGCTCCGCGGAGAGCAATCCCGCGAGAAAATCAGTCAGCGTCGTCTCCTGGGGACATGGCTGGGTGGATGCGGGCTCAGCGACACGTTGGAATTCGCCAGACTTGGCTGATGTCGGTTTTCGTTCACCCACGATGTCCCCCCTCAGGAAATCTTGGGATGAAGATTAGGTGATCCCCTCTTCCTTCTCGAGCGCATGGGTAGGCGTGCGTTGAGTCGTACACGGAAGGAGGAGGCTTTGTCTCGGAAGACTATTCTCTAGGTGACACGCTCGGTGCTCCGTGCGTCTGAAAGGGCCTTCCGCCGCATGCCACTGAAAGTCGTCGTGTGCGGAAGGGATAGCCAAGAGCAGGGCTCAAGGCTCTTTCATTGGGGATGATTAGCCCTCGGTTGTTTGTGTGTCTGATGTGATTTGTTGACCTTTTTGAATGAGGGGGATTTTCAATGGGTACTGTCGCACCAGCGAGTGGTTCCGGCGTCGCAAAAGAAGCCCCTGCCGAGAAGAAGCGCAATGAAGAGGTGGTCCCATCGAAGGCGGAGGTGGCGCAGCTCGCCGCCGAGGCAAATCGTAAAGCAGTGACGAAGGCCAGGGGCGCTTTGGCGCAGGCCAAGCGTGACGCAAAATCTGCCCAGCAACAGGAGGACGCTGCAAAGAAGGTTGCCGTGGATGCGCGCAAGACTGCGCAAAGTCCTGGGCAAATCCCTGCGGGGGCAAAGAAGTCCAGAGAGGACTCCAATACCGCAGAGAAGAACCTCAAGAAGGCCTCCGAGCGGTCAACGATTGCGGACAAGAAACTTCAGGCTGCCGAGGAAACGGTAGCCCTCACCGCGAAGAGCGCCGAGGAGGCCATGCGCAAAGCGAACGCGTTGGCCACTGCGGAGACCAAGCCATCGCCCTACAGCCAGAAGGACATCGACAAGGTCAAGCCGACGAACAACGAGCTCAGCTCGGCCTTTGAGGGTACGAGTCGAAAAGCAGAACTGGAGAAGCTGCTGGGCTTCGCTCCCCCGCCGCCGCGGGATGTCGCGCGGAAGCCCGAGAAGGGCGAGTTGCCTCCGCCGCAGCTCGACGCGGTGGATGCCAAGGACGCGAAGGTCGCCTCCCAGGTAGACGAAGGGCAGACGTACACCGACCCGTCCTCCGGCACCCGGTACCAGGTGAGAAAGAACGCCACCACGGGCGAGACGCTGTTGTCCGACGCCGCGAGCGGTAGCAGCGTCACCATCAAGCCGGACGGCAGCTACACGTCCACGGTGACGTCGAAGGAGTCGACGAAGTCAGGCGGCACGCGCGAGACGACATGGACCAGGTCCTCGGATGCGAAGGGGCAGGCCACGGGGCTGGAGTCGCGCAAGAGCCAGACGGAGCAGCAGGCGAAAACCGGGTCCACCACGACGACGTCCACGATGACGTACGACACCACGCGCGCTCCGCCGAGGCCGCTGTCGCGCACGGAAGAGGCGAGAATGGAGAGGCCCCCGGCTGCCCTCGCGAGTCAGAAGGGAATGCCGCAAGGGCCGACGACGGTGACGACGGAGACGCAGCTCAACGCGCAGGGGTTGCCGACGAAGCAGGTGAAGACGACGCAGGTGCAGACGCCGGGCTTCCGGGCGGGAGATGTGAATGCCTTCGAGTCGGGGCAGGCCGCCGCTCTCCGGAATGCTTCCAAGGGGGAGGACCACCACCGGACGAACAACGCCCCATCGGCCCTCAAGCCGGGTGAGTCGAGCCTCACGATAACGGAGGAGATCCGCTTCAACGCCCAGGGTGAGCCCGCAGTCTCCACGAAGAAGACGGAGTCCGTGGCCACGCAGGCGCTGCCGACGGACAAGAATGGCAACGGCGTGCAGGTGGTGCGCAGTCAGCAAGAGGTGACGCGCGGGCCCCGGGACGCCGCATCCACCGACGCATTGCCGGCGCTGACCCCGAAGACTCCCGGCGCCATCACTGAGCGGACCACGGTGACAGGGTATGACCCGGACGGCAGCGGCTTCGGCGAGAGGCACGCCAGTCGCTCGCGGACGGTGTCCCAGGCTTCCGGCACCGTGGACGCTCTCGGCCAGAAGCAGTTGAAGCATCAGCCCCGGGAGGTCCAGAGCCTCCAAGAAGCCAGCGACAACCGGTGGCGGTATGACCACGTTGCGCTCGACGTGGGCGCGGACGGCAAGGTGGTGGAGGGGACAGAGCCCCGGCAGCTCGACAAGGAGCGCCAGCTTCCCTGGTACGAGGATGCGAAGGAGTTCGCTGGCGACGAGCTGAAGGCCCTGGCGGACACAGCTGGTGAGGCCGTGGACGGCGCCTTCGACGTCGTGACGGCGCCGCTGGAAGACGCGCTGACGAACGAGGTCAAGAAGCTCAACAGTGCCGGGGACTCGGTGTCGCTGAGTGGGAACCTGGACGTCAAGGTGGGGCTGAAGGGGGGAATCAGTGGAGAGGCAGCCATCGAACGGACGGAGGATGGCAAGTACCAGCTGTCGGCGGAGGTGACGGCGGACGTGGGCGTGGGTGTGTTGGGCTCGGCGTCGGTGGGGGCCGGGGGCCGTATGGAGTGGAAGCTCGACACGCCCGAGGAGGCAGCAAAGGCGGCCCTCATCCTGGCCAAGGGGCCCTCGGCGATGATTCCGGGGAGCGAGGACGCGAAGTTCCTCAAGGACCACTTGTCCGCGGTGGAGGTGAACGTCAATGGCGAGGTGGAGGGAGGCGTCAACTTCAAGGTTGGTTCGGGAAATGTCGACCTGTCCGCGAGCTTGGGGGCGGCGAGTGGGATGCGGGTGGAGTTCGACAAGGGCAAACCGACGCACCTGGTGAAGACGGTGGAGTTCGAGGGCTCGGGCGCAGCGGGTGTAGCCACGGGGCTCAAGGGCAAGGCGGACCTCAATGTGGGCGGAGAGGTCAGCGGCTCGGTGAGCATCGAAACGAAGACTCCACTGGATGCGAGCAAGCTGGATGGCACGGACGTGTTGTCGTTCCTGACGGGCGCTAAGAGCGACGCGCTCGCGGGGCCGTCGGAGACGAGCATCACCGTGGAAGGCTCCGTGGATAAAGGCAACGAGGGCCATTACTTCACGGCAGAGGTGGCTGGGCTGTCCGACAAGGACGTGCAGTCCGTGACGGACAAGTTGAAGGCTGGCAAGTTCGAGAACGCCTTCGACGACCTGGCGAAGGATGCGAAGATCACTCAGGGGACCTACAAGGACCGCGAAGCCGGATTGGGGGCGAAGCTGGTGGTCGTGGACTTCGAGCTCAACGCGCGGCACCGCGACGTGACGGCGGAGGGTGGCGGTGGCGGGAGTGGAAGCACCTCCGTCAGTCTGGGCAGCGGGAAGCGGCATGGGGGAAGCGACGGGCCGTCGGGAAGTAATGGCTCGACAGGCGGGCCCAACCGCTCGACGGGCAATGAAGCGACGGGCGGAACGGGGCCGTCCTCGAAGACGTCTGAAAACACCTTGGCGGGAAGAAATAGGCCGCCCGGCTCGACAGATGGGGCGGAGCTGTCCGCTCCGTCGCCTGGAGATATGACAACGAACCGGGAGCCGCCCACCCAGTACCGGGTGAATCCGGCGACAGGGCAGTTCATGCCGATGCCGCGCCAGGACGAGGGAGCCGCACGTGCTGGGCAGCCCGAGACGCCGAGCACCCTGGGGCCCAGCGCCGAGAGTCGTCCTACGCCTTCGAAGGAGCAGGGGGGGATGCGTCCTGCATCCGGACCTCGTCCTGTGCCGGTCGTGAGGAACCCTGACCTGCCGGGCAACACCATCAATGTGGGGCCAGTGCCAGACTGGCCGGGAGTGGGCGCGGCGGTGAACATTCAACAGCAACCTACGCCACCCACGAGGATTTCTATTTCTGAAAAAGAGGAAAGGAAGTTCGAAGAGGCCATCGCCCGACCGCGCAACTCCAAAACGGAATCGAAGAACGCATACGAAGCTTTGATGGGAAAAATTCACTTAGACTACGCCAAGCGCACCTATGACCCGAGGCTTCGAACTCAGGCCGAACTCAACCGTGACAGCAAGCCAAAATACTACATCCAGAGGGATCCGGCCACGAACGAGAAGCGCCCCATTGAGTCGCAGCGGTATGCCACGGCGCGCTCAAAGCTGGCCATGGAAGAATTGAATAGGCGGCGCGCAATCCGCGAGCAACAGTTGGACGAGGAGTACCCGAATGGCCCTATGATCGACGTGGCCGAGAACGAGCTGATGCATGGTGCTGACCACGACGCGCACACTATATCCAAGCACGGCGCCAACGTGCCCTACTTCGCCGCGCAAGCGCCTCCGGGAGCCCGCAGCCTCGAGAGCCGTGTCACCACCGGTGCCGGCTGGCCTGACAATCGGACCGAAACCAAGTCGTTCCAGTGGGAGAGCGATGCGGTGATGGAATCGACCATCAGGACGTACGTCAGGGATAATTGGACTCATATAAAGGCTGCGCTAGCCGAGACCGGGTTTTTTGACAAGCTAGACATCTCCGCCCCTGTCGGGACGAAGGTGGGCAGGGGTTTTACGGTAAGAACTGATGAGATAGGCAATAAGGTGGCCATCCCACAGACCGCGACACACTACAACATCCGATTGCGCCTGATCGACGGCATTCCGCCGCAGGTGGTGTTGTTGACCTCTTTCCCGGGCGTCCCATAGCTATGACTACCGACCCCAAGACAGCCGCCATCGTCGAACAGTTCCGGGCCCAGATGGAGGCCCTCCAGAAGGCACCCGCTCTTGAAAAGGCGCGTACCTTCCTGAAGGCTTACTGCGCCCCCAACTCGGAGCTGGCTGAAGTGGAGGAGCAGATCCAGCATGCGCTCGGGTTCAACAGTATCCCGTTGTGGACGGGCCTCGAAGGGCTGGAGGCAATCCTCGCCGACAAGACACTTCCCGCCGCGACGTTGGTGGTGCTGATGCGAGAGGACGCGAGGCGCCAGGATCTTCCGGCCACGGCCGATGCGGCCCGAGAGTATCTCGGGAATGTATTGGGCTTGCTGCGCAAATACCTGCCTGCGGAGCCTGAATCCGAGGGAGTGTTCAGCTTCGGTATCAACGACGTGTACAATATGCGCAATCCCGCCGGGAAGTTGGAGCGGCTACGCTGCGTCGATGTGGTGGGTGTTGGGGCGGAGAGCTTCGCCGTGCTCGTGCCAGAGCATGCTAGCGAGGACCAGGGCCCCTTCACGGTCTACCGCTACCGTGCGGTGTTCCAGCAGCCGCTGAGCTATGAGCGCGTGACGGACCCTGGCCTCGTCGTCCAGGTGCTCAATGCGTCCCGGGGCTGAAACAGGCCTCTGCCGCGCATTGTAAGTTGGTGTCTGGTAGAGCCCTGCTCTGGTGTCCGTGTTGGAACATGTGCGCTACCCCACGAGGATTCCGGACCTCCCTCCTTCGCGTATGCGTCAGCTATCGAGTCGTAGGGCGTTGTGCGAGCAGACACGGACGCAACGTTGATGGCGCTGGTCAGCGCCATTCTGACGGTGGTGGTCGAGGCGACCTTGAAGCCCGCGTCAGGGAATGCGCAAGTGCCGCGGCCCGGGAGCATGTCGACGAGGTGGTAGGCCTCGCCGATGCCGGGCCGCGTCCGGACGACGAAGCCGCGCCTTTCGAGGACTCGTCGGAGCTTGAGGTTGGGGCGAGCGCACCGTACCGCGTGGACAACCCACTCGATGCGGCCAACGCTCCTTGCCTGGGCGAACCGGCGCACCAGCCTCCAGAAGGCGGGGAGGATGCCCTCCCCACCGCTGTCGATGTGCGCCAGCTCCACGAAGAGGGTGTCGGGCTGAAGCCTGAAGCAGCCGAGCAGCTCCGTGGTACCGATACGGATGACGAGGGGCTCACCCGTCAGCACGAGGGCGGCCAGCTCCTTCTCGGCCAGGCGGAGCACCTCGTCAGACGTGTAGCCCTCGATGAGAATGGGCCGGGCGCCTCCAGTCATGTCCCCCTCGCGCCGCCAAGCCCTCGCGGACCATCTCGTCCACGAGCGAGGCGGCCTTCGCCTCGTCCGTGTCACCCTGCACGCGCAGCGCGACAGACTCGAAGCGCTGGGCATTCGCCACCACCCAGTCGACGTATTCGCTCAAGGACAGGCGCTCCACGCCGAATGCGATGTCCTGCATTGCCCGCACGATTTGGACAGGCGTCCCCTGGAGGACCCGCCCGTCGCGCATCTCGATTACCATGGTTTCCTCTCCTTTATGTGTCGACGCCAGCAACCGGACTCGATGATGAGGCGGTCAGCCAGCCGCTCCTTGGGGAACAGGTATGCCTCGACGCAGCCGGCACCGTCGAGGGCAATGGGCGTGCGCTCGTAGAAGCGAGGGTGGCCCTCGAGCCTGTCGAGTGCCGCCAGCATGAGCGCGTCGACTTCGTACACTTCGCCCTTGATGGAGTGTTTGCCGCCGGAGGCGAGAGCGGGGAAGGGCCCGTAGTCGTGAAGAGTGAAGCGCGGACGCGTCCGCCCGGGGCCGATGAGGCGTGCGCCGCGCAGGAGGCGGTGGTTGGGCTCGCCGGACAGCAGCGTTCCGTAGACGAAGACGCGTGTCGATGTCGAAGCGCGCGTCACGCCACACCTTCCAGGGCGCCAGCGAGCGCGGCGCGGTTGAAGCCCAGGCGCCCATAGGCGTGCCAGAGGATGCGGAAGTAGCGGCCAGCGGGTGGCCAGGGTTCGAAGCCAGTCTCGGGCTGGAGGTACACCAGCGCGCGGCGGCGCAGGCCAACTCTGTCCTGCACCAGCCGAATGGCGCGCCGGTACGCGAAGGGGTGTCCCTCGAAGATGTCGAGGGCCCGCAGGTCCTCGGGAGTGAGGCGGTACAGCAGCCCCTCGACATGGGCGCCACGCACCCGCTGGAGGCTGGCGACGGCCCCGCCCCAGCGGCGGCTGTGCCCGCCAAACACCAGGGTGTGGCCGGGAAGGGTGGCCCGGGCCTCGACGGTGGCGCCAGGGCAGCGCGCGCGCATTTGGGCCCTGTCGAGGTTGGAGCCGTAGGCGAAGTAGAGCATGGGATTCCTCCTGTTGAGGGCGGGCGCGGGGCCCGCCGTTGTTGTGACTGGCCAGGACCCCGAAGGGCCCGGCGTTGAGGCTGCTTCACGCGGCCATGGCTTCGGTGGGCGCGCCCCCCTGCGTGCCCCCAGCGCCGCCCTGCGCGCCCTCGCTGCCGGGCGAGCCGTCCTCGCCCCCGCCCGAGCCGCGCCTGTCGCGGCGCTGGCCCTTCCAGGCGGCGCTGCCTTCCAGGCGCTTCAGGAGGTGGAGGCGGGCCGTCTTGAATTCCTCTCCGATGAGGCCCAGGTGGAGGAGGAACACCCGGAAGTCATACTTGGCGGTGGCGGGGTTGAAGTCGCGGCGCTTGCTGGAGGCGGCCTTCGAGGCCAGGGCCCGGGCGGCCAGGGCCAACACCAGTTGGACGTAGGACTTCACCTCCCCGGCGTGCAGCGAGCCGTTGAAGTAGCGAAATTCAATCGTGCCCCGGAAGAAGAGGCTGTTGAGGTTGAGGCCGTGGTAGCGGCTGGCGTCGTAGCGCGCTGGCGTCGGGTTGCGGCGCCCGTACCAAGCCTCGTTCACCTCTTGCATCGTGCGTGGGCGCCGGGCCTCCAGCCGCTGGAGGAAGGCTCCGTCGATGGGCTTGCAGAAGCGGTTCAGCCGCGCGGCGCTCACTCCGAGGGCCGTCTCCAGGAGGCGCTCTTGTTTGTGCACCATCTTCACGAGGTTGGTGACGCCCTTGGCGTCGAAGCGGCTGCCGTCGACGTGGATGTGGATGCCGCAGGAGGCGTCGGCGCGCGCGCCGGCTTCGCGCACCGCGCGCACGACCAACTGCAGGGCGTCCAGGTCCTGGTAGGTGAGGATGGGGGAGACGATTTCGCCGCTGTATTCACCCCCGCTCAGTGAGCCGTCCGGCACCACCTTCCAGGAGCGGCCCTGGGTGTCCGTCACCTGCCAGCCCCCGTAGTCGCCGGAAACGTACCCACCCACCGCGCTCTGAATCGCGTGGGCCAGCTTCTGGCGGCTGGCGCCAACCGTCTCAATCTCAACTCCAAACCGGAGCGTCTTCATGGGGTTTGCCTCTCGCATTTGCGCGGGGCTGTGGCGCCCGTCGCGAAACACATACACGCTCTGGTGTGTGAATGAAGCAAGTCCAGTTCGATGGCTGGGGTGGGGATTTCTGGTGTCTGGAATAGTCGCGAGAAATCGCGGAGTTTCACGCCGGCCGTTGGTGACGGGGGCGACCCGGCGTTTCGGGGCTCGGGGCGGTAGGTGGATTTCCAGTGTGTGTGATTGCCGCGGGCAAGGCGGGAGGGTGGCTTGGCGGCATGTGCCGACGCGGGAGCCCCCACCCCGTCCGCAGGTTCAGCCGAAGGAGCCTGCCACCGGTGCCGGGCTGCTGGCGGGCGCGCGGGTGCTGCGGCGCGGATTCCCCCGGCCCTTGCGTTCAGCCCAGCAGGATGTTGAGGAGCGCCATGCCCCGCAGGGCCTCGGCCTCGTCGCCTTCGGCCAGCTCCAGGTAGATGCGGCCATGGTTCGGCCCCACGCAGCAGTCGCTCTGGATGAGCCACCGCTCGTTGGGAGGGGTATTCAGCTCCAGGCTGGCGGCGAAGGTGTGGATCAGCGCGCTCGTCTGCCGGTGGGTGGCGCCGGGCTGTAGGATGATGTCCAGTTGAGGCTGGGCCGTGCCGTACCGACTCTTGCCGAGGGTCAGCGTCAATACGGTATTGCTGAAATCAACAACCTTGACCGGGACGATGAAAGTAGGGATGGCCGTGGCACTCATGGTCGATATTCCTGCGGAGTCGCGCGGTGCTTTGTTGCCCGTCGCGAAAGGCATACACGCTCTGGGCGGCGGGCGTATCAAGTCCTCTTTGGTACTTTGGTGGGGATGTGCTGCCCGGGACTGCGGGCTGTGAGAACGGGTGGGGGCGGGCTGGGTTGCGAGTGGCTCCGTGCGCGGCGCGTGCGCTCGGAGTGCCAAGTTTGGGCTGGGGCGGCGGCTCTGGCTTCCGCCCCCACGTCCATGTCAGCGGAGAGCCCTGTGCAGGACTTGCAGCCCGCGCTCTGCCTCGTCACGAGTCGGACGAGGGCCACCCTCGCCGAGTAAGAGCAGGTGGACGCGGCCTGTGAGCCCGTTGTCGAGCACCTCCGACTCGACGAGCCAGTGCTCCTGCGTCGGGGTGCGCAGCTCCACCTGTGCGGCGAGGAGGAGGAGGGCCGCGTTGCGCTGTCGCGACGAGGTGCCCTGCGGGAAGGCGACTTCGACTTCGGGCTGTAACTCGCAGCCGCTGCTGTGAAGGGCCAGCTTCACCTCTACACGTGCCCCCGCGAGCGCCTTGCGAAGCGCCACCGACACGAGGGCGTCGGTGGCTTGTTCCTTTGTCGCCATGCTGGGCCTTACTCCTCAGCCTTCGGGGCGAAGTGCGCGGCGGCCTCGGTGGCGCCCATGACCGTGAGTTCGCGGTGCACCGCGCGCATGAAGAAGCGCGTCCGGCTCGGCAGGCTCGCGTCGCGCCAGGCCTTGTCCAGGGCCTTGAGGGCCTCGTCCCTCAATGGTCAGGTGAAAACCGGCCAAAGAGGGTCCCGTCAAAACCGGCCAAAGAGAGAGGGCCGAGACAGGGGGACTCCTACCCTGCGGACTCGGCGGACCGCAACTCCATGGCCCCCTTGGTGCGCCAGCTTCGAGGGCCGAATTGGACGACGTGGGCATGGTGCAGGAGCCGGTCGAGCATGGCGGCCACGGCGGCGTTGTCGCCCAGGAGCTTCCCCCAATCCTCCACGGGCCGGTTGGAGGTGATGAGGGTGGAGGCCTTCTCGTAGCGGCGCATGATGAGCTCGAGCAGGTCCTCTGCGGCGGTGGCGGGCAGCTTGCGCATGCCGAGGTCATCGATGACGAGCAGCGGCGCGCTGGTGAGCGCATCGAGCTTCTGGCGGCGGGTGCCCTCGAGACTGGACTCGGCCAGCTCCTCGAGCAGGTGGTGGGCTTCGCGGTAGAGGACGCGGTGGCCCTGGGATTGGATGACGGCGCGGCCGATGGCCTGGGCGATGTGACTCTTGCCGGTGCCCGGAGGGCCGAGGAAGAGCGCGTCCTCGCGCCGCTCCACGAAGCCGCCGGTGGCCAGCTCGAAGACGAGGCGGCGATTCATCTTCTTGTTGAAGTCGAAGTCGAAGCCGTCGAGCGTCTTGCCCGCGTCGCGGAAGGCGCCCTGCTTCAGGCGGCGTTGGATGAAGCTGTCGCTTCGACGTGTCAGCTCGTCGTTGACGAGCGCGGAGAGGAAGTCGAGCGGAGCGAGCTTCTCGGCCTGGGCCTGGAGCAGGCGCGCCTCGACGGCCTGGGCCATGCCGGACAGGCGCAAGGTGGTGAGGGCACGGGTGATTTCGACGAGATTCATGTCTCGGTGTCTCCTGGGTGAGGGGTGGGCTGGGTAAGGCGGGCGATGACGTCGCGGTAGTGGGTGAGCTCGCGGATGAGCGGGTCCACCTGGCGCAGGGTGGCGGGAGTGGGAGTGCGTCTTTCGAGGTAGCGGCGCACGAAGCGGTAGGTGGGGACGCCCACCTCGAGTGCCACCTCGCAGGCGTCGTCCAGGGCGGCGGTGCCGTACTTCCTGGCCAGGGACAGCACGCCGAGGATTCGCCGGGTGCCCGTCTCGCCTTCCCGGTGGTGCACCTCGGTGCAGAGCGTGGCGACGCTGCGTCCGGCCCGTGCGGCGCGCTCGAGCAACTGCAACGTGGTGCGCGGCGCGTGCGAGGGCCTGTCCTCCTCGCGCGTGCGGTGGTGGCCGCGAGGTGTCCGGGTGTGCTCGCGCAGCAGCAGCCCCGAGGAGGGCAGCAGCAGGCGCACGTGGAGGCTGTCCCACTGCACGTGCAGCTTGCGGCCGATGTGGCCCGGGGGCACCGAGTAGTACGCGCCCTCCACCTCGACGTGCCCGTCCAGGTGCACCACGCGCTCGCCGAAGGCGTAGTACCGGAAGGGCTCCACCGGCAGGGGCAGCAGCTTCGGGCACTCCTCGCTGAACATGGCCGCCACCTGGCGCTTGGTGGTGCCGTGGATGCGGGTGTCCGCCCACCGCGTCTCCCACGCGTCGAGGTAGGCCTGCGCGCCCTGCAGGGACTCGAAGCGCAGGCCTTTGAGCGGCGTGCGCTGCGCGTGCCCCACCGCCGACTCCACCTTGCCCTTCCTGTCCGGGTGGCGGACCCGGGCCGGCAGGGCCGTGGCGCCGTAGTGGGCCAGCACGTCCCGGAAGAGGGGATTGAGGGCCGGCTCGTACACGTCCGCCGCCAGCACGCCCTCTCGCAGGTTGTCCAGCACCACCGTGCGCGCCACACCTCCCAGCCGGCGGAACGCCTCCTCGTGCAACTGCGCCCACGTCCGGCTGGAAGACTTCCAGCACAAAAGCCTCACCGACTTGCGGCTGTAGCCCAGCGTCATGACGAACATGCGCGTGCGCCGGTACTTCCCCGTCTCCGGGTGGCGCACCATGGGCCCCTCCCCGTAGTCCACCTGCGCTTCCTCTCCGGGCGCCGTGTGGATGACGGCCTTGGCCTCCGGGCCCTGGCTGTCCCTCAGCGTGCGCACGAAGCGACGCACGCTGATGTAGCTGCCCGTGTAGCCGTGCGTGTCGACGAGCTCCTCGTAGACGGCGCGCGCGTTGCGGCCCACCTCCAGTCGCTGCTGCACCAGGTCCACGTACGGGGCGACGATGCTCGCCCTCAGGTGTCGGACTGCGGCGCGGCTGCGCGGTGCGGCGTCGGTGGTCCCCTCATTGGCCGGTTTTGCTCCCGCGGAGGGCTCCTCGCTCGCGGGACGCACCTCGGTGGTCCCCTCATTGGCCGGTTTTGTCTTGCCCCACCGGCGCGGCGGACGCACTCCTACTCCCGCCGCCTTCAGGTAGCCGCTGGCCGTCTCACGGCGGACCCCCGTCGCCTCCTCGATTCGTCTCAGACTCCAGCCCAACCGACCCAGGGCGATGACCTGCTGCTGCTTCTCGTCGCTCAAGACGTTGCCCATCCCCCAGGCGGACTCCACGTCCTACCCGGGCGTCAACGTCTCGGCCCTCCCCTTTGGCCGCTTTTCAGGGGACCTTCATTGGCCGGTTTTGGGTGACCACTGAGGTCGTCGTCGAAGGAGAGGGGGATGACGCGCTTGCCGTCCTCGCGCACCTTCACCTCGCGCTCGGGGCGCGGGCCCACGTTGACTCGCCCGGCCTCCGCCTCCCGAATCTTCCACTTGAGGTAGGAAATGTCGCTGCTACCCGTCGGGCGCCCCACGACTTCGCGGTACTTCGCCTGCAACTCCTCCAGCGACATGCCGGCGAAACGCCCGCGTCGAGGGGCAGGCTGCGTGCCTGCGGCTGGCGTGGCGGCCGGTGCGGCGGGCGCCGGAGGCGCGCTGGGGGCGGCGGCCTGCGCCCGGCGGGAGGGGCTGCGCTGCTTCTTCGCGGCGAGGGACTCCTCGATGCGGCGGATGAGGTACTTCTTGTTGGGGCTGCGCGTCTCCTCGCCCACGACTTCGCGGAAGCGGGCGCGCAGCTCCGTCAGGTTCATGGACTCCAGCTTCTTCGTCTTCGGGGCGGTGGTGCGGGGCATGGTGATGTTTTCCTTTCCGGGCCGTGGGTACACGTCTGTCGTTCACGAGGGCGGCCCGGCGGCCCTCATGCGCTGGTGCCCCGCTGGGCGGGGCGTGGGTGGTGAGAGGAGGCGCTACTTGCTGCGGGTGTTGCCGGCGGCGCTCAGGCCGGCCTGATAGGCGGCTTCGAGAGCCTCCTTCAGGCGCCACACCGCCACGTCGTGAAAGTCGAGGCTGCCGCTATTGCGTGTCTTCAGGGTTTCGATGTTGAGCGTTTCGCTTGCGATGCGCTCGAGGGTTGCTTCGGGCGCCCGGGCAGGCTTCGCGGTGGCTGCGGTGCGTGGCTTGCGGGGTGTCATTGTTTCATCCCTTGGTGCGCCGTTGGGTGGCGCGCATGAGGCATACACGCTCTGTTGCGCGCGTATGACAAGTCATTGTGCGCTGGGGTTGCGCAGGTGCGCGAAGCACTCCAAATCGATGGCGCGCGGGTCGACATGCACGAAGGAGGTCGTGCCGTCCGGGCGAATGGAGGCCGCGTCGATGCGGTCCTCGGCCGTGACGCCCCCGAGGCGCGCCAGCTTCTCGTCCGTGTCCGCGTAGTAGTCGTCGGCGTCCGGGTCGGCGTCAGGGCGGGTGCCGCCGTGTAACACCGCGAAGATGCGGACCTTCTGCCCCTGGAGGCCGGGGATTTCGTTGCCGAGGTAGGTGGTGTCAGTGCCGATAACCATGCGTGTCTCCCTGGCGCGCAGTGAGCAGCGCGCGAAGACATACACGCTCTGTCTTCGAGACATGGCAAGTCGAGAAGGGAGAGACTTGGAGCTGCCTCGAGGTGTGACGGGCGTGGAGTGTCCTCTGGTTCGCTGGCAGTGTATGCCTATTGGCTGGACTCCCCCGAGACGCGGGGCTGCTCGTCGGACGGCACCTCGATGCGCAGGCCCTGCGGAAACCAGCGCTCGCGAGCATCCTGAGACAGCGGGCGCACCACCACCTTGCTGGTGCTGCCCCCCTTGGGCTTGAGCACGGTGTGCAGGCGCCCGCGTTGGACGAGCTCTGCGTGGAGGTGGCCGACGAGGAGCTGGTGCAGGTGCCCAAAGCTGCCTGGCGCCGGGTGCTCTGGCTCGCTCTCCGGCGCGCGGATGAGGAACTCGGTGGAGCGGCAGGCGGGACAGGGCGGGAACTGGACGAGGCCATCGTCCGCGTCCTCGCGACGCGCGACGCCGACCTCCAGGCTGTCGAGGGAGATGCGATTGCCGCTGCCGCACCGGGCGCAGCGTTGAAGCACGTCGTCGACGGTGACTTCGTGAATGGCCATGGGGGCATCCTCACGCGACAGCGGTGTACGCGCCGAACCAGTACGTCGAGGCGAGGCCTGGGAGGGTTTGGTGGCTGTAGAAGGCGAAGCCGTCTCTGTCCGGCACCATGACGGTGGGATTGCCAACGAAGCTTCCGGCGAAGGCGTACGGGCTGAGGGTGATGGAGGAGGGCACGGTGGGAAAGCGGCTGCGGAACGTCACCGAGCCGCCGCCGGACAGGCTGTCGTGCGCGGCTGTGTCGCTGTTGCTGTACTGGAGGCCGAGCCGGCCCACCTCGCGCACGCTGCCCGCCAACTCGAAGGAGGTGTTGTTGGTGGTGCTGCTCAGCGGGAGTCGCAGCGTGCGCGTCCAGGAGGCGAAGGTGGCGGTGAGGCTGGCGTCATGGAGGAACTCGGCCTCGTTGCGCGAGAGGCGGAAGCCGGCGGCAGCCGCGCCGGTGGTGTCCCGGGCCCAAGCGCTCCCATTCCAGGCGGCGTTGAGGGTGAAGCAGACCGAGTCACCGTCCGCGTAGAGGCGCAGCCGCGCGGCTGCGCCGCCCGCGCCCTGGGCGTCGAGGAGAAGGACGCGGCCGGCGCCGAGGACGGGCTGGACGATGGCTTTGTGCTGGCCCGCCGCCGCCTCGTTGCCGCGGAAGTGCCCGCCGCTGAAGGCCGCGAGGACTTCCGAGAGGGCCGCTTCGACGGTGCCTGCCGTCAGCAGGTCGCCTGCGTCCGCGACGGAGACAGCGGAGGCAGCGTGGGCCCCTGCTCCCTGGGTGACGTGCCCGTTGAGGAAGCCCAGCAGCGCGGCCACCTGCTGCCGCAGGCTGCTGGCGGCAAGGGCATGGGGCGTCCCGGCCAGCGCGTCTCCTCCGACACGAGAGGCACCGGGGCTTCCGGCCGTCGTCTCTCCGAGGCGGGTGACGACTTCCTGGAGCTGGGCCTGCACGCTGGTGCTGCTGACGTAGCCGTGGGGCGTGGCGGCAATGGCGCTGGCGTGGTGGGCCCCGGTTGTCGCGCCCTGGTGGGCATTCACGAAGCTCAGCAGCGAGGAGAGCTGCGCGTCCACGGTGCCCGCCGGCAGGAGGTTGGGCGTGCCGGGCACCGCGTCCGCGCCCACGCGGGAGGCGCCCGGTGTGCCAGCGGTGGCCGAGGAGAGCTTGTCGACGACTTCGTCCACGGCCTCCTGCACGGTGGTGGAGGTGAGGAAGCCGTGGGGCGCGTAGTCCACAGCACTCGCCTCGTGCCTCCGGGCGGCGCCGGAGAAGTGGCCGACCAGTTCGGCATCCACCTCGTCCAGTGTCGCCTGCACGGTGTCCGCGCTGGGGCTCAGCACGTCCCAGGTGCCGCTCTCCACGGCCACGGAGGTGCCCCGGGCGAAGATGAAGGCCTGGCGGCGGGAGGTGTCCAAGTCCGCGGCGAGAAGCTGCGTCTGCCCCGGGCGGCGCCGGACGTCACACAGCAGCAGTTCGTCGGGCTGGAGGGCGGGCTTGGGCGCCTGGCCCACGGGCCCCTCGGGCGCCTGACGCACGATGAGTTCGAAGGACTCGTCGCGGCGGAAGTACACCTGCTGGGAGTTGCCGTCCGTGCGCGGCTCGGACAGCAGGCGGGTGAAGCGCAGGAAGATGCCCACCCACCGCTCGCTGCCCGAGGTGGAGACGTCCGTGGGGATGCCCGAGACGTCCACCGCGCAGTCCACCGTCTGCCCGGTGCCGAAGAAGATGCGCTGGCCGAGGTTGTCGTAGGCGCGGCCCGGGGCCGTCAAGTCGACGGAGAGGTTGGGCACGGGGGAGTGCGGCGCGGGGACGGCCCCGGAGATGACGCCGTGGACGCCCAAGTCCGAGGCGAGGTTTCTGTCCGCCAGCTCCAACTGCGCGAAGGCCAAGTCCAGCTCGGCCTCGCTGACACGTTGCCTGAAGAAAAAATCCAGCCGGTTGCTCATGCCTGCGCCCTCCAGTGGAGTGCAAAGGCACGGCACGAGAAATCGGGGACATGCAGGGCGGGCGTCAGTGCAGAGTCGACGTCTCGCCCAACTCGCTGAGCCCCAGCTCCCAGTGCTCCGGGAGAACGGACGGCAGGGGTTCCACCAAGTCCACGAAGTGGGTGTGCGCGGGCTTGAGGTACTCGACGAGGGTGCGCAGGCGCTGGCGCTCCGCGGGCGTCAGGAGGCGATCCACCTCGATGTTGAAGGCGTAGCGAGCGAAGCGCTCCGAGGGGCCCAGTACCCAGTCGACGCCCAGGTCGGACTCGCCCAGCGCGAGGGTGTCCGACGCGAAGGGGGAGATGGCCCTCACCTCGATGCGCAAGAAGAAGCGGATGGCGTTGCGCAGACCCAGCGCGGTGCCCTTCTGCTGGTACATGTCCACGAGGACGGAGGCCAGGCGGCGCCGGGCGAGGACGTCCAGCTCGAAGGCGAAGGGGTTGCCCAAGTCCTGGAGGATGGCGTCCAGGAAGGGCTCCGGCGCGCGCTCCAAGTCGAAGACGTCGGGAAAGGCGTCCAAGTCAGAGAGGAGCAAGTCCGTCACCTCCTGGAGGCAGGAGATGAAGCGGTGCAAATCTCCCGTCACATCGTCGCGGCGGTTGTGGCGGGGCAGCATGTCCCAGAGCTGGAAGCTCCGGGAGGGCGGCCTGGCCGGCCGGAAGCCCTCGAAGGTGGCGCGGTGGTAGGGGGCGAGCACCGTGTTGCCGTGCGCGTCCGTCACGCCCTCCACGCGGGCCTCGTACACCACGTCCGGCGTCAGCTCCGTGTCGAGGACGAGGTGGACGAGGGGGCCGTCGGCAGCGGCCTCGAGTGAGGCCACCGGGACTGCGGGGGCGCCACGAGGCGTGAAGGTGAAGCGCGCCAGGGGAGGCACCCGCACGTCCTCGTCGAAGGCGAGGCGCACGGACTTCGGAGCCAGGGCCTGGGCACCGACGAGACGGGGCGCTGTCCTGTCCTCCACGGTGAAGGTGTACGTCTCGTCGAGGAGGTGCGCGCCGCCGGCCGTGGCGGAGACGACTCGCACGGAGACGGTGGCCTGGCTGGCCAGTGGCACCGCCGGGTGGAGCACCACACGCAGGGTGTCCGCCGTCTGCGTCACCTCCGCCAGCGGCCCCACGAAGGCGGGTTGCACCTCGACGCTCTCCCCGCCCGCGAAGGCGAGGACTCCACCCACCCATACGCGTGTGGCCGCCCGGGCGATGCCGTCCACGCCGACGTCCACCAGCTCCAGCTCCAGCGCGGAGTCGATGGGGACGTCCTCCTCTCCTGGTCCCGGAGCGCGGTTGAGGAGGAGGGGGCGGCGCGTCTCAGCGAAGAGGGAGACGGTGTCGACGTAGAGGGCGGGCAGCTCAACCGTGGCCATGGGGCTTCCTCACGGGGAGACGAGCTCCAGGCGGACGCCCACCGTGTGGACACCGGAGAGCTTCGAGACGTTGGCTGCGAGGTCCGTGACGAGGCGCTCGCGGCCGGGGCGCCCGAGGCAGCGGGCGTACTTCATCCCGCCCACGACGAGGGACGCTTCCCAGGCCAGGCCCGGCGGGACGCCTGAAGGCACACGGAGGCGCACGGCGGCTCGGACCAGTTCCACGCCGGTGACGTCCACGGCTTGCGTCACCTCGGCATAGTCCCCGGGAGCCAACGCGAAGCGGCGTCCAGGCTCCTCGTCGCCGAGGACGAAGAGGTACTCGCCCGAGGGCGGCGTGGCCCGCTGGGGCCGGATGCGCCCCTGGCCCAGGCCGAGGCGGCTGGTGAAGGCGGTGAGGGCCATGGGCGTCACACCTGCCGGGACAGCTCGAGCGAGTCGAAGTACGCCCGGCGGGTGACGTCCCGCACGGCGAAGCCGAAGCCGCCCCGGCCGGAGGTGAGGGGCTGGCTGCCGGAGTTGATGCCGAGGGCGTCGTCGATGAAGTCGGCCATGCCCGGCACGGGCTGCCAGTCGGGAGGCGTGCCGAGCGGGTGCGCGGCCAGGTCGTTCTGAAGGGCCTTGAGGATGACGTCGCCGTTGGCGTTGACGATGACGTCCAGCCGCAGGTGCAGCCAGGTGCCCTGGGTGAAGCTGGCCGAGGACTTCAGCAGGACGCCGGGCCCATCCGCGTCGGGCAGGCCCGTGGCCACCGCGCCCTTGCGCAGCACCACCCGGTGCGGCTCGTCGTCGGAGAGGCCGAGGAGGTAGGCGGAGTCGTTGACGGAGGTGCCCTGGCCGCAGAGGAAGAGAAAGGGAGCGAAGCCGGTGGGGCCGCCGCCCGGCCCGCGCTGGAGGCAGCCGCGGATGCTGCCTCCCTTGGCCATGGGGGCGAAGTCGGGGAGGTTGGCGAAGAGACCCACTGCGCCCTGCGCGGCGGTGAGGGAGTTGAAGGCGAAGAGGAAGTTGCCGCCGCCGGGGGGACGGGCGATGCCCGCCGTCACGCCCCTGTCCACGGTGGCGATGTCCAGTCCGCCGTTGAGGTAGGTCCAGTCTGCGAGTGCCATGGTGTCCTCACTGCGTGGCGGCCAGAGGCCACCCAGTGTCGAAGTCCTCGGTGGGCTGCGTGGTGTTGAAGAAAGCCCCGCGCGCCGTCACGTCCTCCCAGCGCCAGGCGTAGGCCTCGTTGGTGTGCCAGCGCTGCCCGAAGTCCTCCCGCGGTGAGTCGCTGAAGAGGCCCTCCACGGAAGCTGCGTCCACCCAGTCCGTAAGGAAGGGCCCTTGGCCCCACGTCTCGACGATGTTCCCCTCGAAGCGGTGCGGGACGAGCAGCGCGGGCGGCAGCTCGAAGAGGAAGCCGTCGTTGTCCCAGCCCCGAGAGAACGCCTCGAAGCCCTCGCGCTGGCCGGAGAAGAAGGCGAGGGCCACAGGGACGTCGGAGAGGGCGGCGCGCCACACGTACCAGCGCTCGAAGTCCTCGCACGCCTCCTCCGGCACGCCGAAGCCCGCCAGGACTTCGAGGCGCGTCACCGCCGTCAGCGTCCAGTGAGCAGCCTCGCCGGGCCGGGCGCCCGCGTCCTCGAAGCTGGGATTCAGGAGGGCCATGTCAGAGCAACCCTCCGGTGTCCCCGTCCTGGAGCGTGACGCTGCCCAGCACCGGCAGCTCGCGCACCGTCAGCCGCACATCCGCGGGCAGGCCGTTGAGTGCCAGGTCCATTCGCGCGTCGCCCAGCTTCCGCACTCCGGGCACATCGCGGATGACGTTGAAGACGTCGGACCAGGCCACCTCTCCGGCCGGGAAGCCCTGGGCGTCCTTGAGGTTGAAGCCGAAGTCGATGCGCGGGTTGGGCGTGCCGTCCGGCTCGCTGACGCGGAAGTGGGCAGCCAGCGCCTGGCGGATGCGCGAGGCGACGTCCTGGGTCGAAGCGCCCTGGCGCAGGAAGAGGCGCGCGGAGACGTCCACGCGCCGATACACCGGCTCCTGGACGCTCACCTGGAAGGTGAGGGTGCAGGGGTAGACTTCCGTCACCTGGCGCAGCACCTGGGCCTTGAGGGCAGGCGTGGGGACTCCGCCGCCCTGGGGCACCACGTAGAGGATGCCTGCATTCTCTGCGATGCTGGCGTCCTCGTTGGACGTCAGCATGAGGGCGCGGGCCACGCCGGGGAGGCGCCGGGCGTTGATTTCGAAGTCCTCACGGGAGACGGTGCGCGTCATGGCCCGGAGACTCTCGGGGGCGAGCAGCTTCGCGGAGGCCACCGTCTGCCTGTCCGCGCCGCCCGAGGCGGAGGCGGGGTTGTGGACGGACACCTGCACTGCGTGGCCGTGGGCGTCCCGAAAACTGCCCTCCAGGACGACGAGGCGACCCGCGTCCACGTTGCCGGCCGTGCCGCCCCCCGTCTTGTACACCACCGCCACGGTGCCAGCGGGCGACAGGCCGTTGGTGCCGGTGCCGAAGCGGACGGTGGCCTTGTCCCCTTGGTCGACGCTGACGAGGAAGTGGGTGTCGGAGGCCCGCGAGTTGAGGAAGGTGTCCACCTCGGTGAAGGCACCCAGGGCGGTGGACACGCGAGCGGAGCCGTCGAGGTAGGGCGCGAAGTCGAGGTGCGCCTCGAAGTCAGCGAGGCCGCGGGCGTCGAAGAGCTGGGTGTGCGTCTTCGAGTGCTCAACCACAGCGAGAACGCGCGGCGGGTTGGCGCCGGCTGGAATGGTGACGGACGAGAGGAACTGGAAGCGGACGGCCTCCGTCACCTCCTGGGTGCGGACGACGGTGCCGGCGGGGAAGGTGACGGGAGCGGCGGGAGGTAGGGCCAGGCGCAGCTCCACCTCGGCCGTGGCCGCCTGCGCGCCGTGAAGCCGGTAGCCCAGCATGCGCGCCAGGGCGATGACGTTGCGGCGCTGGGTGGCCGTGGCGAGGCGCGACTCGCGGGCGAGGTTGTCCTGGTAGAAGCCGAGGACGTCGCCGACGAAGGCGTACATCTCCAGCAGCAGGTTGCCGAAGCTGGAGACGTCGAAGTCCGTCCAGTCCGGGAAGACGCTCTTCACGAGCGCCACGAGGCGCGCCCGCAGGGCGTCGAAGTCGCGGTGGGTGTAGTCGGTGGACGCGGGAAGAAGTGGCACGTCGGCGAAGGCCTCCACCGGGAGACAAAGGCCTTCGGCCCACTTCTTTTCGGGGACATGGGGAAAGTGCTTGGCGTTGGAGGCTGCCTCGTCGCCCTCATACGTGGCCCCAGCGCTTCAGTACCCGGCGCTCCGGCCACAGGTAGGATGGGGCGCATCAACTGGCGCGCGAAATCCCATCGACGTGAGGAGTCCTTCCAGCATGGATGCAGCGTGGTTCTGCCCGACGTTCGACTTCCGACGCCACCCGCCTGATGAGGTGCTGCTTCGGGGAACCCGACTCTTGATTGCCGACATCGGCACCAAGCACGTCGACCAATGCTTCTGCGGACGGTGTGGCGTGCCGGTTTACAGGTCGCCCACCGACGGGCCTCGAAAACTCGGTGGAATTGTCCCGCGCCTGTCTCACTATCCTGGTTACGAGGATGTTCCGTGTGCCGAGCGTCCGTCGAAGGCCAAGGCCACTGCGCACGGTGCCACTCCAGTAGGGCGCCCGTCCTTTGTTTCTGGACCAGAGACGACGCTGGTACCAGTTTGGCTTGCAGCTCGCGAAGCGCCGGGCGGAGTTGCGGGAGAGGCGAGCTTTGCTCTCCACCATGAACGCAAAATGGTTCGGCCACGCGTCGCTTCAGGAGTCGCACGCTCGCGCTCGAGCGCCCGGGTCACTGTTCAGCAGATCGCGGACAGCCTGCCCTCCCTGCTCGAGAATCCCTTTGCGACAGGGGGGCGACTTCGCGACTTCATCCGTCCCATCCATCTGATTGACGGTGCGGACGATGGAAGCGAACCAAGGCTGTGGTGGGGCCGTTTACATAGCGTCAGCCATGGCAATGCGATGAATTGGCTCAACATCCGCACGCGTGACCGCTCCCCTGCAGCTTTCTGGGTGAAGCACAGCGTGGTTCCGAAGTTCCGCTCCGCGTGGGAGGAAGACCGGATTGTCCTCGCCTATGCCTCCTTCGTGAGGGAGACCAAGAACGGGAGGCCGAAGCTACGCTTGGACATTCACGACAAGGGGCAGATGGCCCTCGTGCCTGTAGAGCACGAATCGTGTTTGACAAATCTGTAGCAGGACATGAGCAGAGTTTTCGACACGAGGTGGACGCACGGCTGCTACTCGTGACTCAGGGTCCCCGCTGGAGAGGAGCGTCGAAGTCCGCTGTCGTGTCACCCTCGCGCACGCGCACACGAAGCGTCAGCGTGGCTACCTCTTGCTCGACGCGGACCTGCACGAGCTGGACGCCGGGCAGCCAGCGCGCGAGAGCGTCACGGACGTACACGCGCGCCAGCTCCGCCAGCACGGTGTCATTGCGCTGATGGCGAAGGCGCGAGAGGCCCGCGCCGAAACTGGTGCGCCAGGGCAGCTCGCCGGTGGAGTGGGGCGTTGCCCCCTCCGTGAGCAGCACCTGCCGCACCTTCGAGGCGAGCAGCTCGTCCCCGCTGCCCATGGCGAAGTCCCGCTTCCTGTCTCTGCGGAAGGGGACGAGGATGTTCTGGCGGGCTCGACTCATGGTGTCCTCCTCACGGAAGGGGGATGGCCGCGCGCACCTGCTGCAGCGTGCGGACGATGGCGTCGAGGGGCGCAATGGCCTCCTCCAGCGCGCTTCCCTCGAGGCTGGAGAAGTCCGGCACCTGGGGGCCACCCACCAGGCCGAGGAGGACGTTGAGGAGGGCCATGAGCTGGGAGAGGGCGGCGAGGGCCTTTCCGACGTTGGCGGCCTCCTGCGCGACGTTGGCCTCCGCGCAGCCGGCCACCGCCAGGAGGCCCGCGTCTCCAAGCTGAGCGGCGCGCAGCCGGGCCTGCCCGACGCTCGACAGGCGCAGCTGCAGGTGGAGGAGCTGGCCACGGGCATGGCCCAGCTCGCCCAGTACGATGTCGATGACGCTCACCACCGCGAGTGGCACCGAGAGCTGGGGGACGAGGCGGAGCAGCTTGGACACCTTCTCGGCCAGGTTCGGCAGAGCCGCGGCGATGGCTGTCGGATCCGGCGGCGGCCCCAGCGCGTCCGGTATCGCCTTCACGACTTCGAAGACAGCGAGCACCGCGCCGATGATGTCGAAGAGGGGCGTGAGCGGTGCGAGCGCCGGCTGGACGGCCTGCAGGAGCTGGTGGTGCTGCAAGGTGGCGCCGCCAGGCAGGGTGAGGGTGGGCGCCTCGGGCAGGGGAGGGAGGTGGATGCAGATGGGCAGCGCCATGGGCGTCCTCAAATGGGCTCGGCAATGGGGCGCACCACACGCCCGGCGATGGTGACTTGGGCCGCCTCCAGGGAGATGGCGCCGACCGCGCGCAGGGTGAGGGCGGTGGTGGCCTCCAGGGTGACGGTGTTCTCCTCCGCGTCGAAGGTGAGGCAGTCACCCGTCTTCCGGTTGGTGAGCTTCAGCTTCCGCTTCCCCGCGGACTCGTCCAACTCGACGCGGAAGGTGGGCGTGGCGAGGACGCGGTTGTCGGGCGGAGACACCTGGGCTTCTTCGGGCACCTCGCTCTGTCCGCCCGGCTTTCCCCAGTGCGCGCTGAGGTAGTAGGGCGCGTCGACGTCGCCCTGGTTGAAGAAGACGGCCACCTCCGCGCCCACGTGCGGCACCGCGAAGAAGCCCGTGTCCTTGGCGCCGCCCCCGGAGGTGCCCAGGGGCCAGGCCCAGGCGGACTCGGGCTCGAGGACACCGGGGATGCACACGCGGACGCGGCCGAGCTGCGCCTCGTCGTCGCGGCTGGTGACGTAGCCCACGTACATGCCGAAGAGGCGCGTGTCATGGGCGAGGATGTCGTCGTCGAAGGTGCTCATGGTGGGCTCGCTACCTGGGGAGACTCATTCCGGCTTCGGGGTCCTCGACACCGATGGGCTGCCCGTCGCGGCGGTACTCGATGTACCGGGTGCCCGTGTCCCTCTCGAAGGCCTCGACTTCCTTCAGCGCCCCCGTCGTCTCGGGCGCGCTGGTGTTGGGCTGGCCGCCCTGGGGCTGGCCTTGCTTCTCAGGGCTGGCTTGCTGCCGGCGGCCGGTGCCGTCGCGCGACAGCTTCAAGTCCGTGGTGTAGCCAGAGGAGGAGAGGACGTGCTTCGCCTCGGTGACGTAGTACCGGCCGGACAGGAAGCTGGAGATGCCGCGCACCTCCACGACGGACTTCGCGCGCAAGGCGGGGTTGCCCACCACCTGGAGGGACAGCTTCACAGTGCCGGCTTCCGCGCGCCGGAAGCGGGCCTCAGACTCGCGTTGGGCCTGGGCGGGTGTCGACGCTGAGGTGGGCTGGACGCTGGTGGTGCTGTTGCGGAGCTGCAGCGACGTGGTGCCCGTGCGCTTGTCCACCACCTCCAGGAAGTCCGCGAGCGTGGTGCGCTCCACGGTGGCGCTGCTCGCCTGGCCTTCGATGTTCGCCTTGGCCATGGCGTCCCGGCCACGCACGTCCACCTTGCCCACGCGGCGGCCCAGCTCCGACTCGACGTTAACGGAGAGGACGTCGCCCCGGCCCGCGTCCGCATACCACCACAGCACCTGGGCGGGCGCGGCGGCCTGGTTGCGCGGGCCGAAGGTGAGGCCCCTGTCGTCGACGTGGAACTCGAACTCCTCCCGCGCGGCCAGGCGCCGGAGGAACCTCGCGTCCGTCTCCCCTGCCTGGTGGATGGTGTCGAAGGCCTCTCCGGTGTCCTCGACGTGGACGGAGCCCTCCTCGTAGCCGTACTCGGCGGCCACCTCGCGCACCACCTGGGCGCGCGTCTTGCCCTTCCAGGCGCGCGTACGCGCTTCGCGGTGCATGAGGGCGCTGAGGGCCTGGCCCTCGATGGTGAGCACCTGAAAGCCCTTCAGCTTCTTGATGACGACTCGCCGCGGGGGCGCCATGAGGCCCGGGTAGCCCCAGGACACCTCCAGCACCGCGCCGCCCACCAGCTCCGCCCTGTCGAATAGCGCCAGGTCGAAGTTGTCCAACTGGAGGGACAGCTTGTCGGCCTTCGTCGCGGAGTCCTCGAAGGTGAGGCCGAGGACGCGCCCCTCAAGCGAGAGGGGCTCACCGCTGCGGGCCTTCTCGTGTGCCAGCTGCGTGAGGCGCACGCCAGGCGCGCTCCTGTCGAGGGGCCGCGTCATTCGCTAGCCCTCCACCGCTGCTCGCTGAGGATGACGTCGGTGAGGACGCGCAGCGAGGGGATGTAGAGGCGCCGCCCCGCCTCCAGCTCCAGCGTCGCGTCGATGATGGGCTCCGGTTGGTAGTCCGCAATCGCCCACCAGAAGCCGCAGGCGCGCGGCAGGGGCGCGAAGTAGCGGCCGGCCAGCCCCCAGAGGGAGTCGCCCTCGGCGATGAGGTGGACGCGCGTGTCCGCGTGCGGCTGGAAGCCGTAAGGCACCCTCTCGCTGAGGAAGAGGCGGCCGGCCTCGTCCCGCAGGCCGAGGGAGAAGGAGTAGCGGCTGCCGGCGTGAGGGGCCACTACGGCGCCTCCTGACGGAGCTGCTCGGAGGTGACGCGGGTGTCGAGAATCTCCTCGAAGGTGACGGTGGCGGTGTAGACGAGGACGCGGCCGTCGACGGCGAGCTGGCGGTACTGGAACTCCACGCTGGCGACGACGCACTCCACGGTGAGGAGGCCAGGCCAGAGGACGAGGACGCGCGGAGGGGCCGTCGCAAGCACACCCTCGGTGCCCGCCGGGGGCACGGTGAGCGCCCGCAGGAAGCCGCGGAACTCCATGATGTTGGAGGCGTCGGCCTGCTGCGTGGCGAAGAAGGCGTCGAGGTAGAACTCCACGCCCGCCAACTGCCGGTTGGAGGTGCCCTGAAACTGGAGCACCTGGTGGGAGAGTCCTGGCACCGTCAGGCGGTTCCAATTCACCTGGAGCTTCTCCACCAGTTGGGTGGGATTGAAGAGGCACTCCATGGCCTCGCCGGTGAGGACATTCACGAGGAGGCAGCGCGGGGGACGGGCAAGGCCGGCGGCGATGGACATGTCGGGGCCCGCCTCTCAGTAAGACGCCATGGGGGAGAAGCTGCGGGAAGCGGCGTCCCTCTCGGCGCGTGCAGTGGCCTGGGCAAGCACCTCGCCGTCCACCTGGACACTCACGAGGACGGGCTCGGCGGGAGTCGAGGCTGGCTGCGAGGAGAGCACCTCGGGTTGGGGTAGCGAGGCTTGGAGGGCCGCCACCGCCGGCATGGACGAGGACTCCAGGGGCCAGTCCACCGGCGAGGTGGGCGAGGCCGTGGCGACGACGGAGGCGGGTGTGGCGGCGCTGCCGGTGGCTTCCTCAAGGCCGAAGGCGACGGACAAGTCCCGGTGGAGGCCCAGTCGAGCCGTGCGCAGCGCCTGCTGGAGGCCGGTGTTCGTGCCGAAGAGGCTCGCCACCGCGTCCACCACACCGAGGATGGCGCCCACCAGCTCCAGGAGGACGCCGGAGATTGCGTCGACCGTGCCGAAGACGATGAGCCGCAGCCCTGTCCACGCCTCGGCCCAGTTGCCGGTGAGGGCCCCGCCCAGCGTCAACACCACGCCCCAGAAGACGTCGACGATGCCGGAGAAGGCCGCCAGGGCCGCGTTGAGGACGCCTCCCACCACGGACACCACGAGGGAGACGGCGGACACCAGCACGCCCACGACGGTGGTGATGTTGCCGATGGCAAACCCGATGGCCTGCCCCATGGCCACCCAGATGCTGCCGCCGTCCCTCGCGGCGGAGCTGGTGCCCAGGAGGCCAGAGAGCGCCCCGCCGAGGACGCGGCCCAGGTGCGCCAGGCTGCCCAGGAGGACGTCGACACCGGCCTTCATGTAGCCCCACTGCCCCGCCAGCCCTTCGGCCACCTCGGCACTTGCTGTCATTCCCATGACGACGAAGTCGAAGACGCGGGCGAGGGCGCGCCCCACGGTGGCCCCGGAGGCGCCGAAGGCAGCGAACTTCGCGGCGGCGGTTGCCGCGTCGTCCCTCTCGGAGAGAAAGCCCAGCGCCGCGCCCACCCGCCCTAGCGTCGCCTGGAAGGCCTCGAGGGTGGGACGCGCTGCTTCGAGTCCGGAGGCGAAGCCGTCGGCGAGGCCCGAGAAGAAGCTGTGGATGCGATGGCCCCACAGGTAGAGGTTGATGAGGAAGTCCTTCAGCCCGGCATTCTCGGCGCGGCCCAACTCCTCGCGCACCGCGCCGGAGAAGCCCCCGTCCTCGAAGAGCTGGACGAGGCCGCGGAAGCCGAGCGTCACCTGCTCTTGCACACGCCGGACGAAGTCGCCCAGGCCACCGAGGTTGTGACGGAAGGCATAGGCCAGGCCGGCTGCGGCGACGCCCAGGAGGACGACAGCGCCCACGGCCGGAAGCACCGTGGCCAGGAGGCCACCCAGCGTGAGGCCCAGCACCTTGAGGCCCACCACCATCAGCGCCAGGCCCACCTTCGCGGCGATGACGGCGCCGACGAGGGAAACCAGTGCACCCGCCCCGAGCACGAAGGCTGCGAAGGCGCGCTTCACCGGGCCGGGCAACGCCTGGAAGACACCCAGCACCTGCTGCACCGCGCTGGCGACGAGGGTGACGAGGGGCTTCAGCACCTGGCTGAAGGGCTCGCCGAGGACGATGGCCAGCGTCTCCAGGTTGCCGGCGAGCAGCGTCTTCTGGCCCTCGAAGGTGTCCAGCATCTGCTCGCGGAACTTCGTGGCCGTGCCGCCCGCCTTCTCGAACGCGCCTCTCAGGTACTCGAGGGCATCGGCGCCGCGGACGACTTCGCCGGTGTCCTTGCGGATGCCGTTGGAGAACTGCGTGAGGATGGCATTCACGCCGCCGAGCGCTTCGCGGCCGAACGCCTTCAACAGGAACGCGGAGCGCTGCGCCGCCGTCATGCGCTCGAGGGCGGGCGACAGCTTGTCGAGGATGCCGAGGAAGGAGAGGAAGTTGCCCTTGGAGTCGGTGACAGCGACGCCCAGTCCACGCAGGTGCTTCTGCACTTGAGGGTCGGCCATGCGCTCCATGGCCACGGCCACGGCGGTGGAGGCGCGCTCCACGCCGGGGACGACGTTCTTCACGAGGCCCAACGAGATGAGTGTCTCGGGCAGGGACTGATTGAGGGCCTGCGCACCACGCGCGGCGGTGCCGAGGGCCAGGGGTAGCTCATTCGCGCTGAGGGCGAAGACGTTGACGGCTTGGAGCATCTGGTCAACGGAGAGGGAGGCCTTGTCGGTGGAGATACCGAAGGCCTTCATGGCCTGACTGGCCAAGCCCGCCGCACCTTGGGGCGTCAGCTCCCCCAGCGAGCCGCCGGCCAAATCCAAGACGGGCTCCAGCAGCTTCATGGCCTCCGCGGCGGTGAAGCCGGCTTGGGTGAGCTCGCGCAGGCCCAGCACGGACTCGGTGGGCGTAAACTGCGTGGCGAGGCTGGCCTTGGTGGCCGCGTCACGAAGCTGTCCGAGCACCTCGGCCGAGGCGCCAGAGACGGCGCCCACGCCCGCCACGGCCTGCTCGAATTGGCCGGCGGTGTTGGCCAGGGACAGCGACGCGCCCAGGGTGACGGCGCCCGCCGTGAAGAGGGACATGGCGACGCCGAGCCGCTGGAAGGAACTCTCGATGCGCGCGGTGCCCAACCCCACGCGCCTGTCCATGCGCGTGAAGTTGACCTCCACCTGGGAGAAGACTCCGGAGGCCAAGTCTCTCGCCGTGAGGACGAAGCCGAGGCCGAGGTTGTTGAGCATGCGTTACCTCCGCTTCGCGGCCTTCTCCAACGCCTTGGCTTCCTGGGCGCGCTGCTGGCCGATGCGTTCGAGCAGCCAGTCCCTGTCCGAGGTGGGCAGCTCCAGGGCGTCACCGAGGGGGGCTGCGAGGCCGCTGCCTCCGTGCTGGTGCCAGCAAAGTTGGAAGAGGCCCTCGCGCCACGTCTCCAGCGTCACACCGGGGAAGAGGTGGAGCGCTCCCGGCGCCTCGTTGTCCGTTGCGTCCCCGGGAGGAAGAAGCCCCGGTCGAAAGGGAGCTCCACCTCCTGGCGCATGAGGCACTCGGGGCATTCGACTTCGAGCGTCGTGTCCACGCCGCAGTCGACGGCGTCAAACTCGTCGACGAGGAAGTCGGCGTCGCGCAGGCTCAAGTCTTCGAGGAAGCGGCGCTTGTCGCGCGCGTCGACGCCGTCGACGTCCTGCACCCGGTAGGTGAGGACGGAGGACAGAAGCTTCTCGGGCGCCGCACGCTGGAGCTGCGGCAGCCGCCGCTCGTCCTCTCCCGTCAGCAACTTGAAGCGGACGCGCGTGCCAGAGTCCGGCAGCGTCGTCTCGAAGCGGTTGCCGGCCATGAAGGCCGCGCGGCTCGTGTCCGAGAGGGCACGCACCGGCAGTTGCGTCAAGTCCAGCTCCCAGTCGATGCGGGCCCGGCAGGCAGCATTCTGGCAGGGGACGGCGAAGGCATACTCGGGGCCGTAGGTGAGGACGCGCACCTGGAGGAGCGCGTAGAAGCGGTCCCCCTGCAGCACCCGGCCCCAGTCCACCTTCCCGTCAGGGAAGGCGTAGGGGCCTGCTTCCACCAACTCCTCCCAGCACGACGAGAGCAGCTCGTCCACCTGGCCGCCGCTCTTCGCCAGCTTCCTGTCCGCGAGGATCCGCTCCTCGCGCACCTTCATGCCGCGGATGCGGCCCGTCAGCCCCGAGGGGCATGAGATGATGTCCGCCATGTCCTTCCTCCAAGGAGGACAAAGGCTTCGGGCACCAAATCGGGGACATCGACAGTCGCAGCATCCAATCTGCGTGGGGGACTCATGAGCGCGTTGGTCTGGGCAGGACCGTTTCGGATTTCAGAGTTGCTGGCGCGGTGCATGGACGACCAGGTCCTGCCTCCGGAGTCGAGGGGCGTCTATCTGGTCTCTCAGCTAGGCTGGAAGGGAAAGCCAACCATGGGCTGCATTCCGCTCTACTTCGGAGGAAACACGGGCTCCTCGAAGCGCTTTCGCACTCGAATTGGGGACCTGATCGCCGACCTGCATGGCTTCTACGGCGGCGGGACAGGCCACCACAGTGGTGCGCAGGCGCTTCGCGATTGGTGCGTCAGCAATGACGTCCACCCAGGACAACTCTTTCTGGGCTGGGCAACGAAGAAGCCCTGGTGTGGGCGGTGTGCTGAAGTCTTTCTCGCGAAGACGTTCGCTTCGTCATGGGCTGGGCGGGCGCCTCTGTGCAACGTCAGGCGCCCGCCAGGGTGCAGCACCCATGGAAAGTACGTGACCGGCTGAGTCCTACTTGGCCAGCTCGAAGAAGTCGTAGGTGAGCGTGACGGACTCGATGACGTTCTCGTCACTCTCGTTGTCCCACTCGCCCGCGACGAACTTGACCGGCCAGACGCGGGAGAGGCTCCACCGGCGCAGCGTGGTGCCGTCCCTGTCTTGCTGGACGATGTCGGAGTTGCGCTTGTAGAGCGCGTCCGGCAGGCCCAGGCCGCTCGACATGTGGACGACGTCCTGAAACCAGTCGAAGAGCTGGTGGTCCTGCGTGGCGCCTCGCTCCAGGGTGACGTCGGAGAAGGTGAGGCGCCCCGGGGACTTGTTGGGGATGAGGCTGCCGCCCTCGAAGTATTGGATGTTGGCGACCTCGACGGACAGCTCGGAGCACTTCTGGAAACCAGCGTGGCCGATTTCGTCAATCTCGACGAGGAACTTGAAACGCTTATGGAAGCTGCGCGGCTGTCCGATGATGGCCATGGCCAGTCTCCTTACAGGCCCGCAGAGGCCAGCTCGGCCTCGAGAGCGCGGGTGTCCTGAGAAACCTGCAGGACGATGAACTCGGCCGGCTTGTTGGTGGCGAGCCCGATGCGCGCCACCAGCTTGCCGGCGAAGATGACGGACGGCGGGTTGAGGGCGTCCGAGACGTCAACGAAGAAGGCCGTGGCGGGCTCCTGGCTGCGGAAGGCCCCGTTCTTCATCTGCGCGAGGAGGAAGGCGGCAATGGAGCGCCGTACCTGGGCGCGCAGCCCCTCCGTGTTGTTCCGGTGCCGGGCGAATTGCAGGCCCGACTTGAGGCTCTTCTCGATGAAGGACACCCCGCGCCGCTCGGCGACGTAAGGGAAGTTGCCGCTGGCCTTCAGCGTGCGCGAGCCATCGATGAAGCGAGGCAGGCCGGGCCCGGTGGTGAGGGGATTGATGCGGCGGGGGTAGACGACGTCCCGCTTCTTCTCTTCGAGGACCTCCTTGGTCTCGAATCCGAGGATGCCGAACATGCGCCCGGCCTCGATGCCCGCGGGCGCGTCATACACACCCCCGGGGCGCGCGCCGTCGTTGCGCGCGAAGACGCCGGCGATGATGCCGGAGGGCGGGACGACGAGCTGCTCCACGTTGCCGAAGACGCCGCGGGCGGGGTTGAGCACCTTCACGCGGGGCCAGTAGAGGGCCGCGTGCTCAGAGAGCCCTTCGAGGGCGGCCTCCTGCGAGACGTAGGAGACGATGTCCACCGCGCTGTAGCCCGCGGGCGAGTCGAGGACAGCAAAGGCGAGGCCGCCTCTGGCCACCTCGCAGTAGCGCACCATGGCGTTGTGGACGGCGGGCGTAGCGCGCCCGGGCACCAGGAGGATGGAGAGGTCCTGCACCTCGTCGAGCGCGTAAAAGGCCACTCCGGCCGGCCTCGGAGCCGATGAAGTCCGCGTCATCGAGGCCGATGAGGCCGTCGGTACCGCCCGAGAGGGACACCGTCTGCTCGTCGGGGAAGGCGCCGGGTTGCACCATGAAGGCCCGGACGTAGCTGGAGCCGGTGCGCTCGTCATTGAGGACGCGCTCGGCGTAGCGCGCGTCGTCTTCGGCCGAGGAGAGGTTGGGGAAGGACTCGCGGTAGGTGCCGTCCTCGAGGACGAGGACGTCGAAGGTGTCGGGCGCGCCATTCGTCGCGGGGCGTACCTCCACCTCGAGGCGGTTGGCGTAAGTGCCCGCGTCCCTGGCATCGAGGTGGAGGACGTCGGTGGCGCCGGAGGCGTCGCCCGTGTGCAGCAGCGCGTCGAGTCCGAGGCCGGAGCCCGCGTCACCCTGCACACGCAAGGAGGCGCCAGGCCCCGTGGCCTGGGTGAGCAACTGCAGGGCCCCGAGGGAGGACGGCGCTACGCGGACACCCGGCACCGCCGCCTCGACGAGGGCTCGCACCTCGGCCAGCTCGACGGCGCGCAGACTCTGGACGTTGCCGCTCCCCACCTGGGGGCCGCCGGGGAAGCCGAAGACGGTGTCGGCCACCTCGTCGCCCACCTCCAGGCGGCTTGCGGCGCCCTGGGTGTCGCTGGCGATTCTCAGCACACCGGCCTCCACGGTGGCGCGTCCGCCAATGAGGCCCGTGTTGAGGACGGCGGCCACCTCCTGGGCGGTGGCCTGGGCGATGTCGTCGAAGTCCTCCTCTCTGAAGGGGATGAAGACGTCCCGACCGTCGTCGACGCGCACGCGGAGCGACTGTCCGGCGGTGAGGGCATAGGGAGCAGGCCGCCCCGCGGAGACGGAAGCCGCGGCGCCAGAAAAGACGACGTCCACCGCCTCGGCGCCGCTGAGGAACACGCCCAATCGCCGGCCGTCGGCGAGGGTGAAAGGGGGCCGCAGGGTGCCGCGAACGACAGCGGGCGTGGGCCCGCCACCCGTGGTGAGGGCCGCCGCAGCGCGCGTGGCCGTGTGCGACTCGGGGTTTGAGGCGTCCTCGTAGTGGACGGTGCGCACCGCCCAGAGGTGGCTGCCGCCCTGCTCGAAGAATCCCATGGCGGCGAGGGCCAAATCGGAGTCCGGCGTGAAGCCGCCGAAGGTGGCCTGGTACTCCTCGAAGGAGGTGCACAGCACGGCCTGGCCAATAGGCCCGCGCTCTGCCAGGCCCACGGCGCCGGCCACGGAGGTGGGCACGGAAGGAATGCCACGGACGCGCGGCTCCTCCTCCTCCACGACAACTTTGGATGCCAGCAATTCTCGACTCACGGCACACCTCTCTTCTTGCGGGACGCGCGCGCCGACATCTCCAGCGAGGCAGAGGGGGGCGACGACGGCGGGGTTGTGGGGGCCTGCCGCTTCAGGGTGACTTCGCCCCGTCGAATGGCAGCGGCCACGGCGGGCACCGAGAGAGCGGCCTCGGGTACGTCCTCCAGCGACACTCCCGTGGCCAGGGTGAGGGAGGAGGGCAGGCGTCGGCCGCCACGGCCAGGCTGCACGCCGCAGGCGCACGTGCCGCGTGCGACGCAGTACGACTCGTGAGGCAGGAGGAAGGTGACGAGCCTGCCCAGGGCATTGGTGAGGGTGACGCTCATGAGGTGCCTCCGGAGAGAGAGTCCGTTTCGAGGTGCGTGTCGGCGACGGCCTTGCCGATGTCGAAGGGCATGCCCTCGTCCACGTCGAAGCCGCGCACCACCAGGCCCCACGTGAAGGCGCGCACGTCGTCGCGGCTGCCAAGCTGCGTGCGCACCTCTCCGTCTGCGTCCATTTCCCAGCGCACGGTGCCGCGCGAGGCGTCTTCCTCGTCTCGGGCCATGGAGAGCCAGCGGTTGCGGTTGAGGAAGGTGGCCATGGCGGCCATGAGGTTGAAGAGCTCGGCGGTGCGCTCGGAGGCCACCGTGAGGGTGAAGGCCAAATCCACCGTGTACGCGGGGCGCCTGCGCACCAGCTCCGCGCCGGAAGGGCCCTGCGCGACGTCCTCGTGCAGGACGTTGGTGGAGTAGCGACGACTCTCGCGCAGCGTGGGGCCTGACAGCACCACGGAGGGCAGCGAGGCCATGGCGATGACGTTGAGTCCGTCGGCCACCGTGTCGTCGTAGTCGACGGAGACGCTGGCGCTGACGTTGGCCACCACCTGCTGCTTCAGCTCGCGCAGCAGCGTGCGCACGAGGCGGGTGAGCGCCGCTTCCTTCGCGACGCGGGGGCGCAGGTAGCGGTACGCGCCCGAGAGGACGGCGGCCTCGCCTGGAATAGGGCGTCCGTCCGCGAAGAGGTTGTGTAGCTCCACGTCGACGGTGCCCGCCTCATGGGGCGGCGTCCTCATGTCGACATGCGAGGTGCCCGACTGCTGGCGCACGGAGAGCACCTCCGCGCGCAGTCCGCCCAGGTGCACGGCCACCCGCGCGGCGAAGTCCGTGCCGACGAGGCGGAGGATGTCGCCGCCGCTGGTGGGCCCCGAGGAGGGTGTCACGGAGGTGAGGGCGGGGACGGCCATTACCCGGGCCCTCCGAGGCCCAGCTCCTTCGCGACGCGCGCGAGGAAGCGGCGGCTGGCGCCCTGGCGAAACCGCGCGAAGGCCGGCCGTAGGAAGGGCCGCGCGGGCGTCTGCGTCACAACCGCTCCGCGCCCCCTGCCGCTGCTGCGCGACTGGCCGGCCAGGCCGGCCTGGCGCAGCAGCGCGAAGAGGAAGCGCCGCATCTTCGGCGTCAGGGGAATGACGACGGGCGGCCCCCCGTACTCCTGGAGCTGCGCGACGTCGACGAGGGGCTCGCCGTCCGGACTCTTCGCGGTGCGGGACACACCGATGAAGGCCTCGTCGCCCTCCACGACGACACTGATTGAATTGCGCAGCGCCGCGGAGACGAGGAGGGCCTTAGTCCCGGAAAATCCCGCGAGCTGCCGCGCCGCCAGCGTGAGCGGCGAAGGCGGACGGAGTGGCTCACCACCAGGCGCCTGCTGGGTGAGGCCCTGCACCACCTCCTTGCGCAGGGCGTGCGCCTCCTGCCGCAGGGCCGTCTGCATCGCCCCCTCAAGGCGCGACGAGCCCGCCGCCAGCAGTTGGCGGGCCCGAGCCCAGTCTCCGGTGCGAGAGGCGGCCATGGGTGCCTCAGCCCTGCTTGGGCCGCAGGTGGGGGACGTGCGAGTTGAGCCACTCGAGGGCCACGTGCGTGGCCTCACTCACCACCGCGCCGTGGCGGACGGACACCGAGGTGAGGGCCAGGGTGTGGGCGGCGACTTCGACGTCCTCCGGCCGGCAGCCGTAGTGCTTGAGGCCCTCGGCCATGGGGCGCACGGCGGGCAGGGTGCCGTAGCGCCAGTAGTGCAGCTCCAGGTTGCAGGTGTACGCCTCGGCCTCGTAGCGGGCGCGCGCGGAGGTGCTGGTGAGGTAGGCCAGCTCGTAGCTGGGGCCCTCCTCGTCGTGCTGGACGACGTGCTGGTGCTCGTGGACGCACACCACCACCTGGGCCCACAAGTCCCACCCCCCCTTCGGCACGCCCACCTCGAAGGGCAGGTAGAGGGTGCGGCCCACGGTGGTGGCGTACTTCTCCAGGAAGCGCTGCCTGTCGAGGATGCCCATGCGCTGCAGGGCCTCGGCAGCGAGCTGCATTTCGAGTGAGTCCGACTTGCGTGCCGTCTTGGTTCGCAGGCGCGACTGCATGTGCTGGTAGAAGGCCCACACCTCCGCGGGCTGAATGTCGCGCTGGAAGAGGCCGCCCACGCCAGGCAGGGACTGGAGGTAGCCCTTCACAGGACACCGCCTTCCTCGGTGCCGGCGTCCACGGTGGCGGGCAGGCAGGTGTGGCCGGCGACGCCCTCCTCGTTGACGTAGGCGCACGTGAAGCCAGCGTTGCTGTGCTCGCTGACCGCGTCGCAGTCGGCGAGCACCTGCCAGTTGCCGTCGCCGTTGCAGACTTCGGCGACGTTGCCAGCGCAGCGCGTGGACACCGGCGCGCAGCCGTCCGGCGCGCGGCAGCGGGTGAGGAGGGCGGTAGCGAGAAGAGAGGTGAGCAGCAGTGCTTTCATGCGAGTCCTCGGACTTGGGGCCTGTCGTTGAAGGTGACGAGCAAGAGATTCCGGCGAGGCCTCCGGCGGTGGAGTCCGAAGCCCGTGGGGCGCGCCTCCGTGACGTACAGCCCGGGAGGCGTCCTCACGGCCTGCACGAGGGCGCCTGAGACGTCGTAGAGCGCGCCCAGCCTGTCGCTGGGGCGGATGAGGGCGTCGCCCGTGGCCGCGTCCACGAGGCCGAGGCGCTCCAAGTCGCGGAAGTGGAAGACGAGTTCGAAGCTCGTGCGGGGGCTGTTGCCGGAAGGAGTCATGCGCAATGACTCAAAGGCATCCGGCTCCACCTGGCAGGGGACACGCACAGGCGGAAATTCGCGGCGGAAGGCTTCGGCCAGGCCGTCGTCGTCCGCGTCCACCAGCACCGGCTCGCGGAAGTCCGCGTCGTACCCGCTGGCATGGGGGCCCGGGCTGGGGCCCGCCATGGCAGCGGTGTCCAGGCGGTGCAGCTCCGCCAAGAAGGGGAACACGAGTCGGCCCCGCATCAGACGGCTCCGGGCAGTGAGGGCTTCACGTAGGGCGAGAGCAAGAGGTCCACTTCCGGCTCGCCGGTGAGAGGTCGCACCACGGGGCGGACAGTGTCGAGGCGGTAGCTCTGTTCGCGCGTCCTCTCCTCCACCACGCGCCAGCGCGTGCGCTCCTCCAGGGAGGCTTCGTCCGCCAGCGGCGAGAGGCTGCGCAGGACGAGGAGCATGCAGGCGCGGCGGACGGCGGGCGGCGTGCGCCCCTCCGGCGCCCCATCCGCCTCGGTGTAGCCCCACCGCGCGCCCACGGTGATGTTGCCCTCGCCGCGCGGGAATACACGGCCATGGCGAAAGGTGAGGCGAGGCCCGTCGAAACCCGGCCCCACGGGGGCACCCACCACGAGCAAGCGCTCCCTGGAGAAGGACACGTCCTCCCCGTGGAGCGCCAGGCGGTAGATGCGGATGGGCGGCACCGGCAGCCAGAGAGACGGAGTGCCGCGCCCGTCGAAGTGCAACGTCGCTGAGCGCGGCTCGAAGTGCCACCCCGTCACCTTGTCGATGGTGCGCGTTGCCTCTTCCAGGAGGACGGCCAGGCGGGTGTCGCCCGCCATGGCCGGTGTGACGCCCTCGGCGCGCATGTCGGCCACCGTGGCGTACACGTCAGTCCTTCTCCCGCTTGGCGCGGCGCGTGTCCTTCTCCTCGCTGGCCTTCGGGATGTCCTCCGTCGTCAGCGTGCCGGCGGGCCGCGCTGGACTCAGCTTCAGCTCGTCGCTGGCGCTGCGCTTCACGCGGGCCTCGTCGGCCTCGGTGGCATCGAGGGCCTTCGCCTCGGCCTCCGTGGACACGTCGAAGGCGAGCGGCGAGTAGGTGTCGCCGGGCAACTGGTGCACGGTGCGCAGGTAGTCCGCCACCGGCTTCTCCACCCGGTACCAGCCGCGCTCCTCTTGGAACTTGATGCCGGCATACGTGTAGCGCCGCAGCACGTGGCCCCGGCGCGCGTCGTAGGCCTTCAGTCGGACGAGATAGGTGTTGTCCATGGTGAGCCTCACAACTGCACGTTGATGGCCTTGGCCGTGCCGGACTCTTCGGCGAATCGCGCGTCGAAGCGCAGGGTGGCCACCACCTTCAGCGTGCCCTCGGAGATGTCCCGCGCGGACTCGATGCGAATCTGCCGCCAGATGCCGACGTGGATGTTCTTGGGGTTGGTCAGCAGGATGGCCGTGCGGTCATTCGTCGCGCCGAGGTTCTCCGGCCAGAGAGGAATCGGCCGCACCGGGACGCCCGAGTAGAGGACCGGCGCATCGCCCTCGAGGAACTTGTCGCCGACCGCCGTTGCGCGCTCCGCGAGCGTGCTGCGGTAGTCCAGGTCCGCGTCGACGCTGGTAAGAGGAACCCCATGCTGCTCTTGTCGCGCAGGTGCTCCGACGGCAGCGACTTGAGCAGGTCGCCCAGGACGTCCTTGGAGATGGGCGCGCCGGCCGCGTCCACGACGTTGGAGGTGGCCTGCTTCAGCACGCCGTCCATCGTGGCGAGGAAGGGGTCCGCCGAGGCCGTGTCCCCGTTGACGAGGATCTCCTCCATGTCGCGGCTGATGGCATCCGCGAGCATCTCCATGAGCGTCTGCCGCAGCTCGCCGCGCTCGATGGAGTCCTCGAGCACTTCGTCGGAGAGTCGCACTTCGCCCTTGAAGAGCTTGGCGTCGAGCTCCACCTGGGAGAGGTCGGGCTTCACGCGCTGGGTGGCGGGGACAGCGGTGGCCTCCTGGCCCGGGCGGAGGATTCGGCTGCCGAACTTCAGCTTGGAGAACTGCTGCTTGGGGGCCGCCATCGGGACGACGGTGCACTGCTGCAGCAGGACGGATTGCTTGATGAGCAGGCGCAAGAACTTCTGCGCCTGCGCGGGCTGGAGGACGCCGCCGCCGGCCGTGAGGTCGGCGAGGGCCAGGTCCGCCTTGGCCAAGAGGGTGCTGTTGTCGAGACGACTCATGGGGATTCCTTGGGCGTTGAGGCTTCCTGGTGGCGGGTGGGGACGTCAGACGTCGTGGAAGGAGAGGGCCTTGTCGACGCTCTCCCGGTTGAGGGGCTTGTTCATGTCGAGGGGCCAGCCGACGTCCTCGACGGCGGGCTTTTGCGGGCGCTCCGCGGGGGCGCTGCTGTTGGGCAGGCCGAACTGCTTCTCCACGCGGCCCAGCCGCTGGTGCTGCTCCTTCACGGAGCCTTCCAGCGCGCGGACGGCGTCGGTGAGCCTCGTCAGTCCTTCCATGACGCCGGAGGCGTCGGGGCTCGGCGCGGGCGGAGTCGGCTGAGGAGCCGGCACGGGGTTGGCGGCCTTGGCGCGCGCCTCGACGTCCTCCTCGTCCTCGGAGTCGTCCTCGTCCTCCAGCGCGTCGGCCAGCGCGCGCAGGTGCTGGGCCACCTCCACCACGCGCACGCCGTCGATGCCGTCCGTAGAGGTCAACGCCTCGACGAGGGTCGTCACCGCTTCGAGGGCCTGTTGGGCCGCGGCGAGGACTGCGTCATCGGCCTTGGAGGTGTCCGAGGTGGCGCTGTTGGCACCCTCGGGCGGCGAGGTGTCCTGGGAAGCGTCGTGCATGGTGTCTCCGTCTCGCTTCACCAAGAGGAAGCGGTGCTTGTTGGCGGCCCTGTCCACGAGGGACACCTCCTCCACCACCATGTCGACGAGGCGGTGGACGGAAGCGGGGCCTTGGTTGGTGCTCGTCATGCGGCCTCCGGCTGGGAGTCAGCAGCAGGTGTGTCGGAACGAGGCGGCTTGGTGGCAGTGGAGGCCTCGGGGAGACGGCGCGCGGTGCCGCCAATCGAGAAGCCCGTCAGTTGCCCGTCCTTCACACGCCCCCAGAGCTCGTCGGAGAGGACGCGCACGGCGAGAAGCCAGGTGCCCTTGCGCACCGGCACTTCGCCCAAGGAGAAGTCGACGGGAGCCAGGTAGCTCTCCAGCACCTTGACATGCGAGTTGACGCGCATCTGGTGCATGAGGCCCAGGCCCCCGAATTCCTCCATGAAGCGGTGCGCGGCCTGACGAATCTCCGCGGCGGAGTAGATGTCGCCTTGGGCGTCCACCGTCTCTGGCTCCAGGACGACGCCCAAGACGTACCGCTCGTCGTCGGGCTCGACGCCCTTGAGGAGCGGCTTCGTCGCGAGGAAGGAGGCGGTGTCGGGCGACTCCTCCGGCTGCCAGTCGTCCACCGTGAAGTCCGGGCCACCCTCCATCGCCTTCGCGGCGGGCTGGTAGTTGGAGACGAGGAGCTGCGTCAGCACGGAGGAGCCGCCCACGCCGCGCATGGCGGCGATGGTGCGAGGCGTCCGGATGCGCTTCACCACGAAGCCGGAGCCCTTCAGCATCCCGGGCAGCTTGCCCCGGATGCCGTACGTCATGAGCCAGCGGCCCTTGAGCGACTTGAGGGTGTTGTAGAAGCGCTCCTCGTCGAAGTCGCCCTCGCCGACGTCGACGTTGTAGCCAGGGTACGGAGGGTCGAGAAAGAGGACGGTGTCCTTCCCGTCGTACTTGCGGACCACCTTCTCGTAGTCGCCGCCGTACACCTTCACGTGCTTGAGGCGCGGGGCGAACTGCTCGATGCGGGCGAGCGTCTTCGCCTCGACGCCCATGCTGTTGGGGCTGACGCTGCGCCCGCGCAGCTTCCCGTAGGAGAAGTGCGTCAGGTAGAGGAAGCGGTGCAGGCGCTCCACGTCCCCCTTCGGCTTGGAGTCGAAGAGGCTCTTGAACGTCTTCTCGTCGCCGACCCACGGCAGCTTCTTCAGCTTGGCGAGGCCCGCGGGCGTCAGCTTCTGGAGGAGGTGGTATGCGTCCGCAATCTCCGGGTCCGCGTCGTTGATGGCCTCGACGTCAGAGGGCTCCTTGGCAAAGAGGACGGCAGCGCTGCCGGCGAAGGGCTCCACATACGTCTTGTGCGGGGGCAGCATCGCCACCAGGCGCTTCGCCAGGCGCTTCTTACCCGCCGGGGAGCCCCAGATGGTTTTTTCCACCGGCTCACCCTGGAGGGACTCCAGGACATGCCGGGCCCGGGCGAGGGCCTTCGTGAGGGCATTACCCATCGCGCAGACCCTCCGGGTCGAAGCCCCACGACAGCTCTCCCGAGGTGGGGAGATTGAGGTCGCGAGGCCAGACGACGGACGTCGCCTCGGCCTTGGCCGTGGAGGTCGACTCCTGCGTCGTTGCATTGCCCTCCGTCGTCGGAGGTGAAGTGGGGGTCGGTGTCGAGGTTGCCTGCATGGCGTTTCGCCTCCGGAAGAGACAAAGGCCTGCGACGCGAAATCGGGGACATCACTAAGTGACGGCGAGCGTCGTTGTGCGGCAGAAGCCGTGGTACGGCGGGAAGCCCACGCCCGCGTCCGCGAGCTGCCGGTCCGAAGCGAGGGCGCGGAACTCGCCGACGTCGTCGCGGGTGCCAGCGGCGGAGCGGAGCACTTCGGCCAGGCGCGTCTCCTGGCTCCCTCGGTTGACGTAGAGGAACGCGCGACCGGTGTCTGCGTCCAGGCGCTCGCGCACCCAGGGCAGCTCCTGCTTCACGTCCTCCGGCCGCTCGAGTGACTCGACATGCTCGAAGCGCTGGAGGGCATCCGCCACGGCGAACGTCTTGCCGTGGAGGAAGCGGCACACTTGGGTGGTGGCCTCGTCGAGGACGGCCTCGATGCGGTAGCGGCGGATTCCGGCCTCGGCGTAGCTGCTCACCTGGGCGAAGGAGCGCCCCTGGCTGACGAAGTGGCTTGCCACCACCTCCCAGTAGAAGGGGGCTCGCTCGATGAGCGCGCCGCGCGCAGCCCGCTCCAATGACTCGGCGATGTCGCTTCTGCCGAGGCCGGCCTCCAGCCCCTCAGCCACGAGCCGCCGGGCCTCCTCGCCGAAGGCGTCCAGCCGGCGCCCGTACTCGTCCCGCACGAAGTTGCCCTGGGTGCGGACGATGTGTTGGGCAATGCGCCTGTCGACAGCGTTGAAGCGGGCGGCGAGGGCGAGGCCTTGCTCGCGTCGGGCATGGCTGCGAGTGGAGGCCACCACCTCCTCGGCTGCGTCGCCGAGGGGCGCCTGGATGCGAGAGGGGATGGCGGCTGTCCGCCGGCCGGCTGCCTCCAGGGCCTGGGCGACGAGGCGCCTGCGCTGGACTGCCGTCGTTGTCCTCCAGTCCACGTCGAGGACGGCCACCGCCTCCCGCATGGCGTCCACATCCGCGCGCCCGACGGCGCGGCGGAGGCGCGCGGCAATCAGGGCCACGGCGCGGTCCATGCCCGCGGCGGTGCCGACGTCCAGGGCCTTGGCCACCGGCTGCCGCAGGACGTCTCCAAGGAGAGTGTCTGCCACCGCCCGTGCCTCGTGCAGGAGGAGGAGGCTGTCAGCGGGGGCCGTGCACACGGGGCGCCTCCTGCGTCACCAGCTCCACGGGGTTGCGGCGCCTGGCGCGCACCTCGACGCCAGCCGGAGTGGGGGAGAAGACGACGTCGTGGCTGGCCGCGCACTTGTCACACAGGGCGAAGACGAGGAGGCCGTTGCGCCACAGCGTCGTCGTCTCCTCCAGGGGGCCGCGCCTACGGCACATGCGGCACTCCAGGACGCCGCGCTCGGCGTCGGCCTGAGCCTGGAGCACCCACGCGCGCTGGAGCTGCTCGGGCGTCATGTGGACTGCCCCGAGAACCAGGTGTCGAACTCCTCCTTCGGCACGGGGACGCGCTCGGTGTCCATGTACCGGCGGGCTAGCGCCAGGCGTCCTTGGGCCAGGCGCTCCTCTTCAGCCCGAAGCTCCTCTCGCAACCCCAAGAGGCGTTTCGCTTCGCCCACCAGCGAGCCCTTGTCCGTCCGGGGCTTCAAGTCTTCGACGCCTGTTTGAATGCCCGCGAGCGTAAGGGTGATGGGGCGCTTCACCCAGTCGTCCCCAATCTTGCGGAACTCCCTGTGGAAGATGTCGCCGGCCAGGTGGCGGCCCTCCTCGGGAGTCAGCACACCCACGCGGACCAGGCGCTCCACCATCTCCGTCATTCGCTCCGGGTCTCGGGTCGCAGTCGTCTGGCTGCGGAAGCGCCAGAAGCGCACGCCCATGTCCGCGAGCACCTTGCGGTTGAGGAGGAAGTCGAACTCGTCGCGCTCGGGCTGGAAGACTTGGTCCTCGGCGAAGCGCAGCTGCGCCTCCGCCACCGAGCGGTTGAAGTCACGCCCGTCGCCGCGCAACAGCGGTGGCAGACGGAAGGCGCTGCCCACCTTGTCGATGTTGCGCTGGTCGTACTGCTGAAAGAGGGCGTCCTGCTGCTGGGCCTCCGTCAGGGGGCGCAGCTCAATCTTAGCCCGGCCCCCGTCGCCGGTGCCGGCGCCGTCCGCCTCGAGGATGAGAATCTTGTGGAAGTTGGCCTTGCCCTTGAGGTTCTCCTCGATGAAGCGCTCGATGCGCGGCACTGAGGCGTCAGAGAGCCTTCCGCCCGAGACGAGCAGCGCCAGGGGCGGGACGGACTTGTTGTTGAAGTAGAGGTAGTTGACCTCCTCCATCTGCCGGGAGCCGAGGACGGACAGTAGGGTGCCCACCCAGCGAGGGATGCCGTAGGGGGAGCGCGGCGAATGGATGGCGAAGTGGATGAGCTCCGTGGCGGGGCCGTCCGAGGCGTCTGCGGACTTGAGGGCGGTGACGTCCTTAAAGGCGCGGCCGGTGAGGCGGGAGATGACGCGCGAGTCCCCGAAGGACTTGAAGTACACCCGCTCGCTGCCCTGCACCTGGATGTAACGGCGCAGGCGTCGGCGGGTGGTGACGGTGTCGAAGCTGACGGCGGAGATGCGGACGCGCTCGCGCACCTCGACGGCCTCCTTGTCGAGAGGGAGGAGCCGCACCGTGTACGAGGGGACGTAGACGAAGCGGGCGATGTCGCCCTTGCCGTCGCGCAGCACCTCCCAGTACGCGTTGCCCGTCACCTCCAAGTCATGGCGTGTCCGCCTTCGAAGCTCGACGAAGCTGGAGTCGAAGCAGCAGAAGTCAAAGAAGGACTCCAGGCGGGCCTTCTCAACCCGGGCCTGCTGACGAACCTCCTCCTCATGCGCGGCGACTTCCTCGTCCGAGGGGCGTAGGGCCGTCCCTGAAGGCAGCGTGCCCGCGTCACGCGCGGACAGACGCTCCAGGGCCATGGCGTCGGCGACCTTCTCCCTGGCGCCGTCGGCGTCGAAGTCGATGGCGGGCTCGAAGCGGAAGCCAAAGCCGTCGATGTTCGTCGCGTAGGCGTCGACGTTCTGCCTCAGCGAGTTGGAGTGCTCGACGAGGAGGCAGAGCGCTTCCGGCTCATATGGGGGCTGGAGCGCACCCGCGTCGGAGAAGGCCAAGGCCTCCTCTCCGCCAGGACGACTGGCGGGCTCGTCGACACGGGCGCCCACCACCACTGCCTTGAGGATGTCCTGGAGGCGCTCCTCAGCCTGGTGGACTTCCGCAGGCACTGTCACGGGCGGTCCTCCACGTAGGCCAGGAGGCCCATGGGGGTGTGGGAGACGGCGCGGACGCGCTGGCCGCGCGCTGCCAGCTCTGCGTGCAGCGCCTCCAGCAGGCCGTCGTGGGTGCTGGCCTCGACGGTGAACTCCGGCCCGGGGCGTGCCGCGCCCGAGGGGGAGGAGAGGACGAAGACTCTGACGACGCTCTGCACACGGGCCTCCCACACGAAGAAGAGGCAAGGCGCACGGTGGGAGGGGGGCCCCCTGCGTCAGGGGGCGTTGGGAGCCGCACGCCTTGCCTCCAGCGAAGACAAAGGCTTCGGGCCCGATTTCGGGGACATCGGGTGGGAGTGCTTTGCGGGTGTGTCGAGACGAACTGCGACACGCCAGGGCGGCTCGTCGCGTCGTCGATGGCGAAAGCGCTGTAGCCCTTCAGCTCCGAGGAGACACCATGGACACCTACCGCGTCGCCAGACTGCCCGCGCGCCTGCGCGGCTTCGCACTGCCGGACACGAGCCTGTCACCCGAGGGTTATGTCGAGGCGGGGGACTACCTCGTGCTCGAGGAGAAGGCTCGCCACCCCACGCCCGACACCGACTACGCCCGGCTGGTGGCGCCGCAGTTGAGCGGGCTCGACATCTGGGTGTGCACTCGCTGGCGCACGCAGCGCTACGCGACGCTCGTCTCCCAGGAGCGCGCGCCTGCCATGGACCGGCTGTCATTCGCCAATGAGCCGCTGGCCGTCTCGGAGGAGCGCCTCTTCGCACTCCTGGGGGCGTTCCTCGACTACAGGTACGACGCGAGCCGGACGTACTACCCGTGGGCGTTGCCCGGCGTCCGTGTCCCGTTGGCGCCGCCCCGGCTGAACAACTGCTGCACCTTCATCGAGGCCCTGCTGGTGAAGGCCTTCTCCGAGGCGCATGGCGCGGCCTTCTCGTGGGACATGCGACGCCACAGGCAGATGATGATTGCCTCCACCCAAGACTACTTCTCCCCGGTGACGGCAGCCGTTGAGTCTGGCATGGCCCTGCTGGCGCCGTCGGCGGATGTTCCACCCCACCCCTGGACACTCATCCAGGGGTGGCGAAGCCAGTGGGGCTCCGGGCACACCTTCCTTGCCGTGGACCACCACGCGGAGACGGACAAGGTGCTGGTGCTGGAGTCCAACGCCGCCTTCGGGCTCGACGGCGTTGGCTACCGTGGTCTCGGCAACCTGCGGGACGTCGGCCTCCAGCCGCCTGCGGACTGGTGGACGCGGAGCGAGGTGTGGACGTGGCGCCGCATCTGCTCGACGTACCCCTTCCGGCGGCAGGGCTGGTTGAAGGTCAAGGCTCGCTAATACGGCGCAGCTAGGCACCTTTTCGTAATTTCTGCATTTGAGAAATCGTCTTTCGGAGTCCCCGCGCTACGTCGGTAAACGCTGTGTCGCTATCAGACCATGAGGTAATGGGCTTAGCGTCCTTGGGGAGGGCTTGTAGTTGGCCAAAATGCGCCGTGTTCCAGTCGCAAGCGCGCAGAATGATCGGAACCACTACTGCGGTGCCCTCTGCGTGTCGCTCCATGGCGCGCTCCATTTCGGTGGCGAAGCAGTACTCAGAGGAGATGAAGTCGGCACTGATGAGGAGCAAGATTACGTGGGCGGACTCGAGATGACGGTCGATTTCGGTCGCCCATTGTTGGCCCGGGACAATTTCGCGGTCGTGCCAGAGGTGAATTAACCCCTCTCTCCGCAGTAACGATAGGTGCTTTTCTAGCTCCTGTCGGAGGGGCTCGTCTTTGTGGGAATATGAGATGAAAAGGTCTAGGCCATCGGTCACGTTTGCCTCGTCGCTGTCGGTGTCTGAGTGGGGGAGCATTTCCTTTAGGGTGCGCGTAGTGTTGATGGCCGCCTCGAGGAATTGGGTGCTGTCCGTATCCAGCGCGTCGAGTTGCTTCAGAGTTGTGTCGCGCTGTTCGAGCGACATGCGCTGGGCCTGGACTGCCTCTTCTAGTGTTTGACGGTAGAACTGAAAATACTCTCGCAGCCTTTGGAAGTATTCGTCGATGCCGTCTTTGAAATCCGTTGCGAGGAAATCGTCGAACTTGATCGCGATCTCCTCCACGCTCTTGTGGACGGCTTGTTTTGTGTAGTGCGAGACTTCGTCAAGATGTATGAGGTGCCGATCTTTGGTTTTTACGGAGTATGTTACCTCGTGTTCCCATAGCCAAAGGGTGTACCAGCGAAACTCGCGCCGCGACTGGGTTACTATTTTTCCAGGCTCAAATTTCGTTAGATGGTGGGCAAGGCTGATTTTTTCGAGAGGGTTGGTTAGCTTGGGACGCGGAAATTCGAGAGGTACGTCGAATTGCCGTTTGATGCGTTCTGCCGCTCGTTGAAGGATGGGGCGCGTCTCGGTGGTCAGGATTTTCTCAAACTCTCGCCGAGTGCTGTCGACTCGACGAGTGGTCGCCTCAAGTGCTTGTTCGATCTGTGGTCGAATTTTGCTTAGGGCAATGTCAACGGCGTAGTTTGCAAAGCCTTGCGCGTCGACCTGGGTGTCGAACTCAACGATTTCCGAGACACTGTCGTGTGGAATCCCTAGGTGTCGAGCGACAAGTCGCTTGCCGCGCTTCAAAAATCCCTGGAGCGCCGAGGCTTCGCTGTCTTCCTTGCTTTTGAAGACAAGTCGGATGTCTTCTTCGATGACGGGCTGAAGTCTCCTCCGAAGAAGTTTAAGGTGCTCTCGAAGGTCCTGTTCGACCCCTGCGAGTCGAGCGTCGACGCTGCGTCTGCTCTCTTCAAGGCTCCTGAGCTCTCGATCAAGGTTGGTAAGCTCAAGTTCAATTGTTGATGCGCTCGCACGAATTGCTCGGTGTCGCAACCGTGCGTCGTTGCGGAGCGTTGTGAGATGGGAGCGCGCTACGGAGAGTGCGACTTGCAGCGAACGAGGTGCTACTTCCGCAAGTAGTCGCTCAATCGCTTGGGTAAGGAATGTGTCGAAGCCGGAACGAGCCCATAGCTTTTGCGCGCGCTTTGCAAGGCTGTCGTCTGTTGCCTCCTCAAGGTCATCCTCCCATTGCGTTGCGCCGAAAACGAGCGGGGCGAGGGCAGTGGCTGCTGGCCATTTACGGAGACTGCTTCGATCTGTGGCGATATCTCCGTGCTCGCGTAGATAGTCGGCGGCTCGAAAGGCGTGCTTTGCAGAAACTTCGAAGATCCGATTGGCTGGCAGTGGCTTTCTGAATTTCAAATGACCAGCGATGAATTGCCGGACCTGGTCGTCGCTCATGCCCTTGTTGTCGCGCTCGTCGATTTTGTTCACGATGACAAAGATGTTTTCTTCGCCGACAATTCGCGCGACAGATTGCACCTCTTTGCTGACGAGTTCTGCGGCTTGGGTGTTCAGTTGAGTGAAGTCGAGTACCAAGAGTACGAGTGAAGTTTGTGCGAGCTGCTCGGAAACAATTTGCCCGAGCAAGTGATGCTGACGTGCCTCGTTCGGCCCCGGCGTATCCACGATCACGAGCGTGCCGCTGCGGTGTTTTGAGATAGGTGAGGAGTTTAGGAATTTTGCGTTGATGCGTGGGAGTTCAAAATCCTTGATGCCGATAAGAGAGTTTGGTCCATCCAGGAGTGCGGCTGCTCGGAATAGATCGTTGATTTTGAGTAGAGTGCTTTGTACGGAAGTGATGCCAGAGAATTTTGATGCAAAGGGGGCAGTTGGATGCTTGCCCAGTTCTTCAAATAGTGACTGGACCTCGGGATTCTCCGGTGCGAGGTCTTTGCTGGCTGCAAGTCCGCGTGATAGGACGGCTTGGTGAAGTTTCTGCCACAGTCCCCTGAACTGACGGAGTGTGGGCTCAGGGAGAGTTAGTATGTAATCGGTGGCGTGTGGGTCGTCCGCTATTTCTGTTGGGATGCTCGTCATTGCCGAATTTCTTGTCGGCAGTATTCCTGCTCCCAGGATCGCGTTGATGATTGTGGACTTCCCGGCTTTGATGGGGGCGACGATTGAGAGTCTCAGTTCAAGGGCTGCTACTTTTCGTCGCTCAAGACTTACGATCGAGGTGAGCTGCTTATAGAAATCGGGCTTATTGAGCCAACTCTCGCCTCTTTGCAGAAGCTGTTCGACTGCTTCCAATAGGTGTATCGTTGATTGTTGAAGCTCAGTGATTGAAGCTGTTCGCCGGGAGTCGGGTGTGTCCATGTTCTCGGTGAATTTCCCCCTGCTGTCGGCGACACGTAAAGCTCAGATTGCGGCGACTGGTGAAGTCCATTAGGACTCCCCTCCTAGAGCGATGTGGTTTTTGGTGGCGCAGTGTGTGTGGTGCGCGGCGTCACATGGGGCGCAATGGGTAGGGGCAAGCGGGGAGTCATCCCTTTTTGCGCCATTTCGTGCCTGGCGCGGAATTGGTTCGCGTCGAAGCCTGCAGCGCAGGGCCTCTTGTTGATTCTGGGCACTCATCCAGGCCTGGTGTCGCCAGTGGAGCTTGGGCCACACATTCCTCGTCGTGGACTTCCTACCGGAGACGGACAAGGTCCTGGTGCTGGAGTCCAACGTCGCCTACGGGCTCGACGGCGTCGGCTACCGTGGCCTCGGCAATCTGTAGGACGGCGGCATCCAGCCGCCTGCGGATTGGTGGACGCGGAGCGAGGTGTGGACGTGGCGCCGCATCTGCTCGACGTACCCCTTCCGGCGGAAGGCTTGGCTGAAGGTGAAGGCGCACAAGTTGCTGCGGCGTTGATTCCTCTCTGTTTTGTTCACAAGGTGCAGGGATTGAGGGGATTGCTTCCTCAAAGTCAGCCAGTTCCCTGGGCTTGGCGGACCGTCGTCGGCTGGCTGGACTTGCTATGGTCCGGCCAGTCCGGTCTCGGCGGGCGTACTCTCCGCCGGGCTATCTTTGTTCGATCACGACGAGGCTTTATGGAGGGGAAACTTATATGCCAAGGTCGTCCACATATGAGAGGACCTTCTTTAGTACGTACTGCTGTATGTGGCCGGGAGTGAGTGTGTTTTGGACATCATCCCTGCCGTCTGGTATTGGTTCGCCTGTGGTTCTCCATGTTGGCTCCAGGCATATGATCCCTCTTCCATCGAGGCGAACCTGGACATCTGGTTTTAGGTTGCTGTCAGGTAGAGATTGTTTCTCGGAAACGATCTCGCACACTACTTCGTCCACTTTTAGCGTGTGGTCAAGAAGTGCTCCGAGCGCCTTGTTTAGTGATTTGTCATCTTTGGCGGCGGACTGCTGTAGCCGATTGTATTCTGTCGCAGTTGTTGGATCGGTGGCTTTTGGTGCGCCTGTTGTCGCCGACGTGAAATCAAGAATGGCCCGGTAGAATGCTGTTGAACGCAGTGCCTTTGCCACTTGGTCAAGTGCCGCGGTCTTCAGATTTAGTGCCGATTTGAGTGCGTCAGGGCCATAGATACGCACGGAGCCGAGTGTGACATTTGGAGGCAGTACGAATACTCGAACATCGAGTAGGGTCATCAGATACGCCATGCGTTCTCTGCGTTTCTTCCATTCCTTCAGGTAGGCGGCATCGAGGTTGGGGTCGTCCAGGTATCCTAGGAGCCGCCGAACATCGACCTCGTTTCTGATGCCATGCGTTAGGACTGTAACTGTGGTATAGATCTCCTTGGCATCGTCGCCTGCCAAGAGAATCCACACACGCGGGACAACTCGTTCCTTTAATACATCTCCGGTGAGGCTATTGATCTCGCGGGAGCGAACCTGGAGCCTTCCGTAGAACTCAGCGATTGTTTCGGCTTCGCGTATGATGGGTTCCGCTTCTGCACGCGTAATGCCGAATGTCTCGAGGGTGCGGCCGCCATTGAGCGTCTGTGTTGTGATGTCGGCTGTGTCGTAAAAGTACTGTTTCTCTAGTCCAATAAATCTGAAGGTTCCCTTGGTCGCGACGTCAACAATGCTGTCACGGCCAACTTCCCACGCGGTTCGTGCATACTCTGCTGCCTTGGCTTCATCCGTAATAGGCCAAAGAAGCACTATCCCACCCTCTGCCTCGCGAAATAGAACACGGAGGCTCTCAAAAAAAGCACGTACCGTGTTGTTGTCTTCTTGCGGATTGTCCCGGCCGAATAGGACATAGAATGCACTCTCAGTTGTGCCTGCGCGGTGCTTTCGAAGGTGGTCCGCTACGTCTGAGAGTTGAATCGCGGCAGGCAATTCGTGAACTGGTGCCCCTGCGTAGAATACCGGCAAGGTACGCAAGAACGTTGTTTTTCCAGAGCCTGATAGCCCCAGGACGAACTCGAATCGGCCAACGCCCTGATCTCTTACTGCGCGGAGTAAGTCCTCGGCGCGACGAGTAGCAGTGTCCACCTTTCGTACAATATTCTCGAGAGGAACCTTCTCTGCAATGGCGACCTCGTGGAGCTTTTCGAAGCGAGCCGGTAAGACCAACTTCGGGAGAGGGACTCCGCGTGGTGTGTCCATAGGGTGCCTGACTGTGCCTTTGGGATGCGCTGGAACGCGCGAGTTGGTAGTTTTGGAGCAGCAGTTCGGGCGCGCAGGAGTGATGGCGCCAGGGCGTCTTGTTAGATGTCGAAGGGCCGTTGGTTGCGGCTCAACGAGTCCTACCCTTCAGCGTAGCAACTCAGCACATAGGCGGCAGGCGGCAATCCCCCAGGAAGAAGCTACATCGCTTCTTGTGTCGGTTGGCCGAGAAGCGTTAGTCCTTGTCCTTGTGGTGGACCTGCTCGCAGTAGGAGCAGCGGCCATGATATAGCTCTCCGGCGAGGTAGACCTCCGACCACGGCATCTGCTCCGGACATTCGGAGCAGACTGGCGGTTCTGGGGCCTCTCCGAGCGCTACGGTCTTCGCCCTATACTCGGGAAAGCGTTGCTGAAACCATTCGGTAACTCCTGCGATGAGAGCGTAGTGCTGCTTATTGGTGAGATCTCGCATCGAACCATCAGCAACGACCTTTTTGGCAACGCCTCCGGACGCACCTTCGAGTTGCTCACCTGCAACTAGCTCGCTCAAGAACTCGACAAACTCCCCCACATGGCACCTCCAGCAGTTGCGCCCAACTCTACACGCACTCTTCGCGCGTCCTCAACGGGAAGCACAAGTCGTTCGCGACCTCAGCCAATCACCCGCACGCCGATCTCCCCGCTACCTCCTCGCTCGGGCCCCCGCTCGCGCTGGCATGCGAGGGCAACGGCCCAGAACTTGTCCGCATGCCCGCGGTTGGTGCGCTCGGCGTCGAAGGACACCTTCCCCGAGGGCAGCACGCGGCGCTTGATGGAGTGAATCTGCCCGACAAGCTCACGCTGGCGCGGCAGGGTGACGTCGCGGCGCTGGAGGAGAATCTTGAAGTCGGTGGCCCAGCGCTCCTTGGCCTCGTTGGTGAAGCTCTCCTCCACCACCTGGGGGAAGTCGCGGGCGAGATTCTCCGCGAGGTTCATGCCGATGCCGCTACGGTCGACGGAGAGACGCGCCACGGGCAGGACGGAGAGGAGGCGCCGCAGGTGGGCCTCTTGTTCCGCGAAGGGGACACCCTCGAAGCTCTTCAACATGCGGCAGGTGAAGCGGCCCTCCGCTTCTTCGAAGACGGCCAGCTCGGAGCGGTCTCGCGTGCGGCCCACGTCGAAGCCCGCCACCAGGCGGCCCTGGGGGACGGGCACGTCGGAGGTGTCCTGGGCCAGCGGCAGCTCGTCGGTGGTGCACGGGAGGATGAGCTCGTAGGGCAGGAAGCTGTAGGACTCGTCGACGTAAAAGGCATTCGAACTCCTGCTGGAAGTCCTCCTGCGGCAGGGAGTCGAACTGCTCGGTGAGGACGGGGCGCCCGAAGCGCGCGACGCGCTCCTCGGTGGACATGAAGGGGGCCTCCACCGAGGCGCGCCGCACGTCGAGGGAGAAGAAGCGGCACAGCCACCAGGGCACCTGCTGGCGCGTGTGGTGAGGGTACTTGCGCAGCTCCTGCGAGGCGATTTCCCAGAAGATGCCGCGCCGGCCCAGCGGGGTGCTGCAGCCCGTGAGCTGCCCGTGCGAGCGGAGGATGAGTGCGGTGCTGCCCGTGTAGACCTCGCGGTCGTTCACGTAGTGGGCCAGCTCGTCGAGGTACGCGTCGCCCCGCTTTCCTCGCGGAGGCTTGGAGGGCACGGAGATGATGCGCGAGAGGCGCCGGCCCTTGGCGTTGGACTCGAAGGCCAGCTCCGTCTTGGCATCAGTCACGAGCCTCTTCTGGTAGGCGAGCGGCAGCTCCTCGTACACCTGCCGGGCGATGAGCACCTTCTCGACGGCGTCCGACAGGTTGTAGGAGACGAACACCGCGGTGTGGCCGTCACGCAGGTGGCAGCGGGCGAGGGCCTCGAGGGCGAAGAGGAAGGAGAAGCCCACCTGGCGGCTCTTCGCCACCCAGCGGAAGCGAGAGCGGTTGTCCAGCAGGGCCTGCTGGTAGGGCTCCAGCACCACCGGCTCGCTGTCGTAGTGGCACAGGCCGGAAATGAATCCGGACTCGGTGGCCAGCCACTGTGAGAGGTCACCCTCGGTGCGCTTGACGATGCCGAGCGTCACGCTGTCCTCCTTCATCCGAGACCGACGGTCATCGACGAGGAACGCGCGGCATCCTCCAGGACGCCGAGCACCTCGGCGCGCCAGAGCAGCTCGCAGGCGGAATGTTCATGGTGGGAGAGGGGGACCGCCTCGGCGTACCCCCAGCCCGCGTCCGTCAGCTCCCACGCGCCACTCGCGGCTTGCCGCTGGAGACCGCACGCCTCCAGGCGGAGGTTCATCGTCTGGATGGACAGCCCCACCTTCTGGCCGAGCTGCGCGGCGGTGAGGTGCGCGGGTCGCTTGGCGGCGGCAGACAGCCCCCTGCGATGGGGCTCCATCGTCAGCCCCGTGTCCGTGTGGATGGCGTCAAGCGCGCGGGCCGCTGCCAGCTCCGGCGTGAGGCTCGGGATGAACGAAGCGAGCGTCCTGGCCACTTCCAGGTGGGCCAGCACCAGGTCCTGGAGTGGTGAGACGGGGGCCAGGCGTGGCTGTGGTGACGGAGCCCCTGACGCCGTGTGGCTGCCCGCCTTGCGGTGTGCCTCGAAGTTGAAATGGGCCAGCGGATGCACAGCGACTCCTCTCGGGGAAAGGCCGAGGCCGCGCGGGGCCCGGCTCAAGAACGCGCAGCGTGGTTAATGACTTGTCTTGTTGGGACGACAGAGCGCGTATGGCCGCGTCCTCTTCACGAAGGAATCGCCATGTCTGCCTATGCCGCTGTCGTCCGAGCACCCCGCACTCTCACGGAGAAGGAGGTGGCGCGGCTGCTGCGCGCCACGGGGGAGCACAAGGAGGGATTCAGAGACCACTGCCTGTACAGCCTCGCGCTGGCCTCGGGCCTGCGTGAGCACGAGCTGGTGGCCCTCAACATCGGTGACATCTTCGACGAGCGCGGGCGCGCACGCCGGCACGTGCTGCTGCACATCTTCAAAGGCTGCCGCCGGCACCCGCGTCCCCAGGAGGTTGTCCTCTCGGACACGGTGCGCGCGAAGCTGGAGAAGCTGCTGCGGCTGAAGCGCTCGCAGGGGCACGACGTGGAGGCCCAGGCTCCGCTCTTCCTGAGCCGCAAGGGCCTGCGCCTGTCCACGCGGCAGGTGCGCCACGGCTTCGGAGTCTGGCAGCAACGCGCGGGCCTGGAGAGACATCTCAACTTCCACAGCGTTCGCCACACCGCGTGCACCGGGGTGTACCGGCGGACGAAGGACATCCGCCTCACCCAGCGCTTCGCGCGGCAGCGCAGCATCGACTCCACGGTCATCTACACGCACCCCTCGGACGACGAGCTGGTGCGCGTGACGCAGGACTTGCCCTGCTGATGGGGAATGCCGCCTCCGCGCTGAGCGTCCACGAGAGTCCCTGGTTGGGCCGGGGTGCCGCGCGGAGGCGGTGAGGGGCGGACGTGCGCAACGCTCGCGCATGCCGCTCCAGGCGCCGCCGCCGCAGCCGGCGAAAGTGAACAGCGCGAGGCGTTCACTTACCGGGCGCAAATGAATAGGGGCGGGGTGTTCACTTTTTCGGGGGTGCCCCTCTCGAAAAGGGCCCCAGGTACACGCCCCGGCGGCGCACCCCGCACGAAAGATCGCACCACCCCCCACCCTGGCGTCAGAGGTAGGCGAGGTAGGCGTGCTGGCGTCGTCGGTAGGCATGGTTGCGCCCGGCCGGGTCCGGCGGTGAAGGTGAGTGGGGACGAGCTGGGCCGCGCGTTGGGCGGCTGGTGGCGCGAACCTGCGGAAAGCGGCAATCGGCCTCGGCGCTTCGGCCCTTCATGAGGGCTCGTAAGCGCGCGAAACAGCGTGGGGGGCGTGGCGGCGAATGGCCGCCTTTACCCATTTCCGGCCATTCAGCCCGGCCCTGGTAACGGCACGCGCGCCCAGGTGCGCGCGGGGCGGAGTGTGGGAGCGCGGAGGGCTTGGTTCGGAGTCGTGGGGCTCACGAGGAGGACAAAGGCCTGCGGCCCAAAGCGCTGGGGGACACGCGCGCACGAAAGGGGCGTCACGCGGCGACAGGCGCGGCGCGCGGGCTGACCGGGGGCGCGCGCCAGATGGGCCACGCGGCGGCCAGCGGGGCTTCGGCGGGGAGGGGGCAGGTGGGCTGGGGAAGTGAACGGCGCGCTGTCGTCCGGCCCGCTGGACGGAGTGTGCTTCCAGGCAGGAGTTCTGGCCAGAACTCGTACCGCGGCGCTCGAGGACATGGTGGCTGTCCGCCCTAACCTCGCGAAACTACGAAGGCTGTGGCACCAGGCGTGTGCATCCGCGCGCCAAGCAGGAGCTCCACGGGGAAAGTGACCAGGCTCGGCCTGGCCCGGCGAAAGTGAACGGCTAAACTGAACGCGAAAGTGTCCGCGTTCACTTCCTGGAGGGCGGTCTCAAGCGCGTTTGGCGGGGGATCACATTAACGTGGGTGTAGTCGTCGATGGGGTGCTCCAGGAAACTGGGCCTTATCTTCCGTAACCCGCTGAAGTGGTGGGGGGGCTGCTCTTGTGATATTGTTTTGATTTGAGGGTTGATGGAGGGGCTTGCGATTCGTCGCCACGGAAATGGGGATGGTGATGCGTAAAGCTGTGCAGCATCTAGTGCCGGAGTGGATCTTAAACGCGTTGCTGAGGTGCGCGTTCTTTGCACTGTTCTTTCTGGTAGCGTGGCAGATAGCAGGAGGTCGGAGTGAGGAGCCATTTCGAGCGCTTGCTGCGTTGATCCCGTGGATGATGGGGCTCTACGGTGTGTCCGAAGCTGCTTCCCTCCTTCTCGTTTGGTGGGATGGTGTGCGGGAGGATGCGCCGAAGCATGAAGTGGCAGTGGATGCCGCAATGAAAATGGCATCGGCTGAGAGAGCTGCGGCGCTTGAGGTTGCGGAGGCGCAGGTGGCAGAGTTGGCGGCCGCGCTGAGGGAGGCCGCAGATAAGGAAGCCGCGCTAACGGCCGAGCTTCGTGCTGCACTAGAGGCGGTTGCTGCAAAGGAGCGCGCAGTACGGGAATCTGCGATGAGGGAAGCTGCGGCTCGGCTAGCTGCGGCAAAGGAGGCGGAAGCTCAGGCGCCTCAGTCACCGACCTCACTGCAATCTGCACTTGGCGTGCTGTCGCAGGACGAGCTCGTGGTCAGTGAGATCGCCAAGAGGTTCATCGAAAGCTTGGCGCCCCTGGTGCAGGCGAAGCCGCCAACGCATGAGTTCGTCGAACTGGTCAGGGCTGAGACTGCCGCAGCGCTGGAGAAACTGAGGCACGCTACACAACAGGTGGAGATGGGGTCGACTGGCGAAGTCCAGTCGAAGGAGCAGTGGAAATGAAGCCGCTCTATAACTTGCTTAAGGGCGGAATCGGTGCGTCGGTGGGGGCGGTCCTTGGTGGTATTGTCAATGTCGTCGTGTTCGTCGTTGCTCCGGATGCATACAAGCAGCTTGTTGTCGACGGCATGACCCCGAACGTCTTCTTGGCGATGGGCGGTGCCGTTGGTGGCATGGTCGGATTGCTGCTAGCTGAGTGGCTGAGCGCGTCGGCAAAGCCTGAGATTCTTGCGGTAAATGTTGATGAGCTTGCGAAGCATTTGACGTCTGCGGTGGCAAAGGCGCGAATGGAGGGCATGCTCCTGCAGCACTACTACTCTGTTCTGGGGCTCCAGCGAGCAGCAGTCGAACTCGATGTCTATGCGCGCGCGAAGAAGCAGATGAGAGATGCGGCCCTCTCCGCTTTCATGGAAAAGCTTCGGTCAAATGGTTCGGACCACGCTGAAGGCTTGAGGAAAGCTGCCGAGGGAATCCTTCCCAGCTCAGTGCATGCTGCAGAGCAGGATGCTGCGGCAAAGGATGCTGCGGCAAAGGCTGCTGCGGCAAAGGATGCTGCGGCAAAGGATGCTGCGGCAAAGGATGCTGCGGCAAAGGATGCTGCGGCAAAGGCTGCTGCGGCAAATGTAGCGAAGGCTTTGAATGAGGGCGGTGTCACGGAGCCTCCCCGGCGGTAACGTTCGGATGCGGCCATTGCAGGTCGATGGGCTATGCGGTCATCTTGGACTCGTCTACTCAAGTTGGTGACGACAGTGGCTCCCGTATTCGCCACCGTACGTAGGGGGCACGACATCAGAGCCCGGATGGGTCGAGCGGCGCAGGGCGGGCTCTTCAAGGCAGGGTATGTTCCCTGCTGTCGCACCTCGGGACGCCGATGGCCTCGTTACCGCTTTCTACCTCCGCGTCCACCTCGCCGCGCTCGGCGGGCGTCGTCTCCCGCGCGGCGCGCAGGGCCTGTGCGTGCCGCGCCTGCAAGCCCTCCAGCGAGAAGGTGGCGTGCAGTTCCTGGCGAGAGTCGGCGCCGCCCATGACGAACTCCTTCAGGCGCACCATGGTGTTGAAGTCGGTGGGGTTGTCGACGCGCACGCGGCCTTCGGCGAGGGCCTCCTCGAATCCGAGGAGGTAGCCGTCAATCATCTTCAGGGCGTCGTCCTTGGAGACGGCGATGGCGGTGGCGCGCAGCTCGATGAGCTTCTGGTCCGCCTTGGTGGCGATGCGCGTCTTGGCCTCCTCGCGACGGCGCAGGCAGTTGTGCTCCTTGGCGTAGTTGGCGACGAGGGAAGTCGCGACGCCGAAGCGCTCGGCCAGCTCGCGGTACGAGGCGTAGGACGTCATGGTAGAGCCGTCGGGGAGCGCCTTCACGTCGCCGAAGACGAGGGCGCGGTCCAGCTCCTGGCGCGGGAGCGCGGGCTCCTCGGACTTGCGGGGGCGGCCCGTCTTGCGCTTCGCGGGCGGTGGAGGCGTTGGCGCCTCGGGATGTTCCTCCATCTCGGGTGGAGGTTGCCCCGCGAGGAGGCGTTTGCGGCGGCCGAGGCAGTCGTGCTGCTGGGCGTACTTGGCAACGGCGCTGTGGGCGACGCCGAAGCGCTCCGCCAGCTCGCGCAGGGAGGGGAAGCGCCGCTTCACACGCCCTCGTGTGGTGGGCACTTCCTCGCCTTCCACGAGGAGCCGGTCCACCTCGCCGTGAGGCAGCCGGGGGCCCTCAGCTTTGGTGGGGCGTCCCAGCTTCTTGAGGGACTTCTTCTGGCCCATGCCTTCCCTCAGCAGCCTCCGGTGGGCTGAGCCACCGCATCGACTACCTGGGCACGGAGGCGCTGCATCAACCGCGTGCGCTGGCGCTTCAGCCGCTGGTATGTCCGCTCCGCCTCGGCGGCGTCACCTTCGACGAGGCGACTGACGTAGGTGCGCAGCTTCTCTCTGCGGACGACGGTGGCCATGAGGACTTCGGCGTCGCTGCGAGGCAGGGTGGCCTGGGCCAGATGCACCAGCACGGCGTCACGCTTCACGAAGCTGCGGCGGATGCTGGCTCGCCTCGGGTTTTCCACCGGGGTGGCGTGACGGGTGTCGGGCAGCCACTCGGCGAGCTGCGCCTGCGTGTACGTCTCATGCTGCTCCGCTCGCTCCTTCCGGAGGTGGCGGAACACGGCTCGAGCCGTCTGCTGGCGCAGGCGTACTGCTGTCCAGTCGGCCCAGCGTGAAAGAGGGAAGGCGCGCCCGACGGAGAGGAAGGTGGCAAGAACGAGCTGGTCCAGGTCCTCCCGGGGCACCGCGCTGCCGAGGAGCCGGCGGCGCAGGCGGCGCAGCATGGGGGCGTAGGCGGAGGCGAGGGCTGCCGTCCACGCGGGGCTGGATGAGGACTGCATTTCGGCCAAGAGGGCTCGGGTGAGGGCTTCCCGCTCTGGGTATGTCTCCTCATGTGCGTCAGCCAGGGCGGCCAGCACCGATTCGAGGGTGGCATGGCGCGCGAAGGCCGGCCGCCGCGTGCGCGCAGCCGCGAAGACGGCCTGGTGCCGAGGCGCGAGTGCTTCCACTCGCAGGAGGCCTAGAAGGTGGCCGAAGAAGTCACTCACCGTGGGCGGGCCTCCCACCACTCGCGCAGCAAGTCGAGGAAGTCATCCAACTGCATGGTGACGAGGGGCGGCTGCCCGTCGTCCTTGCACACGGCCAGCGGCCAGCGGCCCGGCGGGCACGTCTCCACCGCCTGTCGCATGGCTTCGCGGACGTTGGTGCGCTGGTGGGCCTTCGCTTCGACCCAGAAGCACGGCACCTCGACGTCGGACATCTCCTGGCCGGTCCGGTACTGGAGGCCGCGGCGGATGAGGGCCTCGGGCATCGCTTCACGGAAGCGGTGGACGAGGGCTCGCTCGAAGTCGACGCCCTTGCGACGGGAGGCCGCGCCGCTCACGAGACACCTCCCGACTCCTCCATCAGCCGCTCCATGTGGCCGCCCCGCGCCATGCGCACTGCGAGGCAGCGGGCCAGCTCTAGCGTGCAGCGGGCATCCGCCATGGCGCGGTGAGGTGTGGGCCGGTGGAGACCGAAGCGCTTGGCCAGGGTGTTGAGGGAGAGGGACTCCACCTCGCCAGTGGCGAGCAACGGCCACGCGAGGCTGGCGGTGTCGAGGCGGTGGTAGTCGACGCGGGGCAGGGCCAGCTCGGTGCGTCGGTAGCTCTCGACGAGGAAGCCCCAGTCGAAGCTGGTGTTGTGGCCGGCCACGAGGGTGCCCGCCAGGAGCGGCGTCACGGTGGCCAAGACTTCATGGAGGGGGAGTGCGTCCCGCCACTCCTCGTCGGAGTAGCCGCACACGGCCAGGGCCTCGGGGTGGGCGTCGGCCAGCCGGGTGGGCTGCACGCGGGTCTCGTACTCCGCCAGCACCTTGAGACTTCGGGCATCGACGCGCAGCACCGCCACCTCCAGCACCTCGTGCCGGGAGGCGTCCAACCCCGTCGTCTCCAGGTCGATGAACGCCAGAGTCCTCAGGTGCGGCGGGAGGCCAGGGAAGAGCGGCTCGTGGAGACTGGAGACAGGAGTGATGTCAGAAGCAGGGTGAGCGAGCAGCACTATGCGACCTCCTTGGCCCAGAAGCGGGGCGAGTGGTGTTTGGCGGCGAGGGAGTCCAGCTCGGCCTTCAGCAGCGCGACGCGCGCGGAGCCCAAGCGCTTGCCCGCGTCCTTCAGCAGCGCGTCGAGGGCCTTCTTCTCGACTCCAGCGAGGCGCTGCACCAGCTCCTCACGGGGGAGACCAGTGGCGCGGGCCAGCACCGCGACGGTGGGCTCCAGCGGGTAGTCGAGGCTCGTGGTGTTGAACATGCGGTAGCGCGTGCCGGCGAGGACGAGCTCATCCTGCTCGGCGAGGTGGGCGCGGAGGACGTCCTCCAGCTCCGCCTTGCGCGCGCCGAGAATCTTCGCGAGGTGGGCGACTTCCTGGCGCTCGCGGGCGACGGACTCCAAGTCCGAGGTGTCCTCGCAGATGACTCCGCGCTGGCCTTCCAGCGCCTGTGCGTAGGCGGGGCAGTTGTGCCGGTGGTCGCAGTACACGCAGTTGGGGTTGAGGCGCGCGGGGAAGGACTCCGCCTTCTCCATCTGCTGTCCCAGCGTCTCGACGTAGGCGAGGGCGGCTTCCAATTGCTCCTCGGTGCGCGTCGTCTCCTGCAGCACACCGTGGCGCAGCATCCACATGGACAGGCGCACGCGCTTTGCCCAGGGCCACATGCGGCGGGCGGCGAGGGCGTAGAGGCTGAGCTGGAGACTGGAGTCCAGCTCCTCACGGGTGAAGATCTGGTGGTTGGACTTGTAGTCCATGACGTGGACTGTCTCGTCGTCCACCCAGTCGACGCGGTCGATGAAGCCCAGGACGGTGAAGGGCCCCACCGGCAGGCGGAACTCCTTCTCCACGGCGAGGATGTCACGGGCGTCCACGCGCCCCTGCTGGCGGACGAAGTCCTGGAGGATGCTGAGGCCCTGCTGGAAGAGGTCCAAGCCGGAGAGGCCGGAGGTGGCCCACTCTTCACGGTAGAGCTGGAGGGGGCGCTCCTCGGAGAGCGGGCCCGCGTACTCGGTGTCGATGACCTCCTGGAGGAGCCGCTCGAGGACGGCGTGCAGTGCCTTCCCGAAGCTCAGGGGGACACCGGGCTCGGCGGTGTGCTTGTCGAGGTAGTGGAGCTTGTAGGACAGCGGGCAGGCCTCGAAGCGGCTCAGCCGGCTGTATGACAAATGCTCGTTTCGCAGGGCGCTCATGACGTGGGCCTCCGGGCCGGTGCAGTGGCGTGTCGCGAGACAGTCATCACGCTCTTTTCGAGAGACACATCAAGTCGAAGAGGGCAGGCCGCGCTGCCCTCTGAGTGTGTTTCACGGACGTGGACCACGTTCATGGCGACACCTCCGATGAGGGTTGCCGCTTCTCGAAGGACATGACGCGCGAGCCCGGGAAGGCAGACAGGACGCGCACCAGGGTGGCGGCGTGCTCGGGGGTGAGCTCCCTTCGGGCCTGGCCGGTGTAGGCCGGGACGAGCCACACCTTGCCGTAGGTTTCGGAGGCGAAGCACACCTCGGCGTTGAGGGCCTTGAAGCTGGCGATGTCCTCGTCGGTGAGGCCGCGCAAGGCCTGCGCGGCCAGCCCCTTCACATCGGGAGACGGAACTGGCGGCGCGGGTTTGGAGGCGGGGGCCGGGGCGGGCTTCTTCGAGTCCGACTCGGGAAGGGGATGACCGAAGAGATCCACAGCGACTGGAGCGGCCTTCGTCGGAGGCGCGGGGACAGGCGGCGCGGCCACGTCACGAGGAGGCCGGGCCTGCCGATTCACCTTCAGCCACTCGGTGCAGGTGCCGCCCACGCTGGGCAGGGTGCATCTCCCGCCAGTCCGGTAGTGGAAGCAGTGCTTGCCCTCGCCGCGGACGTACGCTTCGCACGTCACGCCGGGAGGGCTTTGCTGTGCGGTGGTGGGCTGGAGGTGGCGTGTAAGGGCCATGCGCGGATGTCGGCGGCGCGTGATTGCCGATACACCCTACAAGCACCCCTTCACTTCAATTTGGGACAAGGAATCTTTTCGCCCGATTTCTTTTCTGATTTCCAGGCGAGCGAATCGCCGAGGGAAAGAGGCACAAAGGCATCCGGCGATGAATCGGGGACATCCCCTCGGCTGTGGACAGCCCTGGGACAGCGCTGGGACAGGTTGCTGTCCACAGGTTTCGCCAGTGATTGCCTGAGGATAGGTGAGTGTGGACAGTGTGGACAGCTTTTGAAGAGTACCCCTACGTCATGTGCGCGCGCACGCGAAGGCTCCATGTACAAGTGCGCGCACGCGCATACGAGTCTCTCCCCATAAAAGCTGTCCACACTGTCCACACTAAGGCTTTCGTTAGAGAAATCATGAAGTTAAGTGTGGAGAGCGTGCTGTCCACACCTGTCCACGCTGTCCACACCCGCTCTTGAAGTGGAAGCCGGTGCGGCTGAATGTGAGAGAGCGCGCGGCCGGTGCTCGGCACGGCCGGGACCCAGAAGTGCCCCGCCCTGTGAATCGCCGTAGAACGGCCGGAAACGGCCTCCTGGCGCACGATGCGGTTCCAGGGCGGGCCCAGTTCATGAAAGAGGGCTTCCATGCGCCTGGAGGCCGTCCATCGCCTTCGCGCCCGCAGTCTGTGAAATTACCCGAGCGACTCTCTCGTGCTGATACATTGAGAAATATGTGTTTCACGTTGTGTGGGCCTGAGAGTCGGGACGGTCCGTCCAGCCCTGTGCACCCGTGCGACAGGCCCGAGCGAGAGACATCCTCAGGATGCTTGTTCGCCTGCCCGGGCATGGAAGTCGCAGAGCTCGTCTGCCGCGTCCCTGAACCCAGCTGAGGCCCATGCCCCTGGAGGGACGCCAGGAAGGTGAAGTCGCGAGGGAGTCCACCTGCGTGGGCCCTTCGTGCAGGGGAAGCGCTTTCCGTGGGGGACAGCGCGACGACGCATGCCGCGAGTCGACACGTGGCTGCGCAGAGAGGGGAAGACGTGTCGCTGACACTCGTGGAAGTTCGGTGCAGGCGGTGTCACCAGGTGCTGGCCGTCCGTGACGGGGCCGGGCCTCGCCTGCGCACCGACGAGGGAGTCGTCGTCGCAGACTGGGTGGCAGGCTCCATCGAGTGCCCACACTGCAGCCCCTCCGCGGAAGCTCCCGTGAAGGTTCTCCTTCCTCGCCCGTCCATGCGGACGCCCGTCTTCGTCACCCTGTTTCCCAAGGCGTGACAGGGCGTGGCGCTTGCCGAGGCCGGAGAGGCGCCATTCGTGCCTCCCGCCCGGCGTGTTCCTCGGAACTCATTCAACCAGGAGGCGTTGTGCGCAGGCGCTGGGAGGCCCTCCGTGAGGGCTTTCGCCAAACCATGGAGAGCCGAGGGGCGCGGCAGTCCTTGCGCAGGGTGCAGTCCAGGCGGCTGGCGCTCGCCGGCTTCGTGACACCGTCGGCACTCGTCGCGTACCTCAACAGTCGGGACGAGGATGCGGGGGCGAGGAATGCCGTCTTCGCGACGCTCGTCTCCATGGTGCAGGAACGTGATGAAGGGGCGTTGGCCTCGACCCTGTTGTGGCTGGGCCTGTGGCCCGCCCTCGACGCCATATACCGCCGGCGTCGTCGGTGCTTCGAGTCGTCCGACGAGCTCACCTCGGCCTTGTCCTTCGCCTTCTCAGCATTGGTGGCCCGCGTGGACTTGCGGCGCACCCACCGCGTCGCCGCGACACTCGTGTTGGGGGCGGAGAGGGACTTGGTGAAGGCGCTGCAGCGCACCCGGAATGAAGGGGCCCAGGTTGAAGCTCTGCGACAAGGGACTGCGGGAGTGGCGTCCTGGGTGGAGCCTCCTTCGGCCTCGGTGCTGGGGCTGTCAGTGCGCTTGACGCTGGAGTCGGAGGAGGAAGCGCTTCGCGAGTGGTTGCTTCCGTTGGCGGGAGGGGACACGGAGTTGGTGGTGTCCGTCCTTCTTCGGGAGGAGAGTCACTCCGAAGTGGGCGAGCGCTTGGGGCTTGCGCCGGAAGTGGCGCGCAAGCGCTTCCAGCGCGCGCTGCGACGCCTCCGGAAAATGGCCGATAAATTCCGGTGAAAAGATTCCGTGTCCCAAATCTCCGCGCAGGGTGCATGTAGTGGATGTGGGTTTTGAAACAACGGGCGCGACGCAGCGAGGATAAATGTCTCAAGCCCGATGTCCCCGTCTGGCTGCGCGCTGCCTTTGAGTGAGAGGGGCTTCCTCGCCCCTGCCCAGTCCGCCTCTGCGTCTGCTTGGCCTCTCGGAAGGGCCAAGGACGCTTTCCTATTGCCGCCTCCCGGAAGGACAGAATGAAGACAGCCGAGCGAAAGCCACTCGAGCGTGAAGAGACGCTCCTGCACCTCATTTCTCACCACGTGCGAGTCGTGAGCGTCGAGGAGGGGCGCGGGGCCAGCGCAGGCCGCGCCTGCCGGTGCTGCGAGTGCGCCGAGGACAACGACTATGTCCGCATGCCGGGCCTCTTCCGAAGGTGGGAGCTCGAGCACCTCGTCGACACCGAGGCGGACTTCAACGTCGAGCCTGCGGGCTGCACTGCGGACGGCACCGAGTTGTTTGCGGTGTACCGGCGCGAGCGTCCCGCCACCACCACGCACCGCCAGAAGGAGGAGTGAAGCACATGCCCAACATGTGGGAAATGACGGCCGAGATGGCCAAGCAGCATGAGCAGCAGGGCAGCGTCTGGCTGAAGCTGGCGAATGACGGGGACACCGCCGTCGTCGTCTTCCTGGGGGAGCCGTACCCGCGGGAGGTGTGCTTCATCGGCGGACGGTGCGTCGGCTTTGACGAGAAGCTGAAGGCCCAAGGGCACAAGCCCTCGTTGCGAATCACCTACAACCTTGCCCTCTACAGCACTCGCGAGGTGAAGGTGCTGGAGCGGCCCACCGCCTTCTTCGACTCGCTCATGGAAGTCCGAGCGAAGTACGGACTGGAGAAGTGGGCCTTCGAGGTGAAGCGCCACGGGGCCGCCAACGACCCGAAGACGACGTACTCGATTCTGCCGGAGTGTCAGCTCACTCTGGATGAACAGCAGGCTTTCCAGCGGCTGCACCTGCACGACATTCAGAAGCTGCATGCCGCCGAGGCCGCGGGGAATGGGGGCGGGAGCGGGGGCCCCTCGCCGGCAGCCACTTCCAGTGCGAAGGCGGGCGAGCCTGTCGACGTGAGGCTCGCGCAGGCCATGGCCACCGCGCTGAAGGCACTGCCGCGCGAGGCGGTGGACCGCTTCCTCCAGAAGTTCGCCGTCCAGCGCATTCGGGACATCCCGGCGTCGAAGGCCGAGCTCGCGCGCGCCTTCGTCGACTCCTTGGTGGCCGAGTACTCCGCAGAGAGTGTCGCCGACGCGGACCCTTTCGGGCCGTAAGCCCGCCTCGCCATAGCTGGTTGCCGTATCCGTGCGCGAAGGGGGCCTGCTGCGTGCCCCCCGACGCGCCTCACCGAGGACAGCAAGAATGGAAGACTTCTCCGAAATGCACGGGGACGGGGGGCGTGTTGTCTCTCGAGCCCAGGACTCCAACGTGGGGGACGCGCCGTCTGCGCCTGCTCGCAACTCGGGCACGGGCAAGCAGACGCTGCGCGTGCGCGTGGATGCCGGCCTGCGGCTCGCGGTGGGCGACGTGCCACCCAAGGTGCTGGAGGGCCTCTGCCGGGCGCTCTCTCTGCCCAACCCAGCCTTCTTGAAGCTGGTGCGGCTGCGCAAGCGCCCCGGGGCGGAGCCCCAGACGCTGTACTTCTTCCGCCAGGAGGAGAAGGAGCTGGTGTTGCCGCGCGGGGCCATCCACCTGCTGCGCCGGGCCGCGGACGATGCTGGCCTGACGCTGTCCCTCGAGGACGCCCGGATGCTGCCGCCCAAGCGCCTGGCGAAGCTGCCGGCGGTGCCTCTGCGCGACTACCAGGCCGCGGCCGTGGAACGCCTGGTGAAAGTCACCCAGGGGACGGCGGTGCTGCCATGCGGGGCAGGGAAGAGCGTCCTCGCCGTCGGAGCAATCTCTCGGCTCCGCACGCAGACGCTCATCCTCGTCCATACCTTGGACTTGGCTGAGCAGTGGCGTGAGCACGTGCGCGAGCGCCTGGGCCTGGAGGCGGGCCTCGTGGGCGCGGGTGAGGAAGAGGTGCGGTCCGTCACCGTGGGCGTCGTCCAGTCCCTGGCTCGGTGGGAGGAGGCGAAGCTCGACGCCTTCCTCCGCCGCTTCGGCCTGCTCGTCCTCGACGAGGCCCACCACATCGCCGCCAGCGCCTTCCACCGAATCGTGGACCGCTGCCCGGCGCGCTACCGGCTGGGCCTGACGGCGACGCCCGAGAGGGAGGACGGGCTGACACCGCTCTTGCGCCTGTACCTGGGCGCGCCGCTTGCCGTGGTGAAGCATGAGGACCTCGTCGCACGCGGCGTGTTGGTGGTGCCCGAGGTGCGCGCCGTGGAGACGGCCTTCGACTTCCCCTACTTTGGCGCCTCGGACTACGCGCCCATGCTGGAGGCTCTGGCGGAGGACAAAGCGCGCAACGACCTCGTCCTCGGGGCCGTGGCCCGCGAAGCGTGGGCAGGCCACCTGTGCCTCGTCCTCACGGGGCGTGTGGACCACTGTGAGTTGCTGGCGCAGCAGCTCTCGGCCACGGGCCTCGCGGCCGCCGCGTTGACGAGCGAGGTGCCGCGCGAGGCGCGAAAGGCCCTCCTGGACCAAGCCCGCTCCGGGCGCGTCCGTGTGCTGGTGGCCACCAGCTTGGCGGATGAGGGGCTCGACTTGCCGCGCCTCTCGCGCGTCTTCCTGGCGTACCCCGGCCGCGCCAAGGGGCGCACCGTCCAGCGCCTCGGACGCCTCATGCGTCCCCACCCGGAGAAGAAGAGCGCCGTCCTCATCGACTTCGTCGACGGGCTGGTGCCGCTGCTCCGGCGCCACCATGCGGAGCGCCGCCAGCAGTACGCCACGGTGCTGGGGGTGGCCGCCGCCGCCAAGGCCCTTTGAATCGCTGCATGGAGTGAGCACCTTCGATGACGACGCCCTCTGACACCACTCCGAGCACTCCCAACCCGGACGCTATCCGCGCCACCTGGCGGTGGTTGGCGCACGCGCCGCACGGCGTGAGTGAAGTCCGTGTCATCCGCCCGGGCGGCGGGGGCGTCGTTGGGCTGGGCTTCTTCGACGACGAGGAGACCTTCGTCGCGGCCTGCGCGGCTGCGAATGCTGACGGCAACGTGTACGTGGGTATCCAGCCTCGCCCCCGGCGCCTGCTCGCGCTGGCCCCCAACGTCCTGCGGCCGCTGAGGACGGGGGCGGGCAGCAAGGACATCGAGGTGGTGACGGCCACGGTGGTGGACCTGGACCCTGTGCGTCCCAAACACACGGCCAGCACTGAGGACGAGCTCTCGCTGACGCTCCATGTTGCGGACGCCGCCGCGGCCTGGTGTGAAGCCCAGGGGCTCGTACGCCCGCAGATGATGATGAGCGGCAACGGGGCGCAGCTCTGGTTTGCCCTGCCGCCGCAGTCCCTGGGGGGCGAGCGCCACGAGCGCGTGCATGCGGGCCTGAAGGTTTTCGAGGCCGAACTGCGCGCCCGCTTTGCCTCGGAGCGCGTGCGCGTGGACTCCATCCACGACGTGGCCCGTGTCATCAAGGTGGTGGGCACAGTCAGCAGGAAGGGGACGGGGACGGTGGAGCGGCCTCACAGAGCAGCTCGGGCGCTGGACGGCTTCGAGCGTGTGGAGGATGCGCAGCTCCTCGAGCGCCTGCTGAGCGCGGCGGCTCCGCAGGAGGAGGGGAGCCTGTCGCGCCCAGCGCAGGCGGCGCTGCCGCTGTCCTCCTCTTTCTCGGCACCGCAGGGGACGGTGAAGGCCCGGCGGACGGAGGCAGGGGAGTACGACTGGGCGCAGCCGGTGGAGATGTGCGGTCCCGTCCAACGCCTGTGGAATGAGGGCGCGGAGGACCGGAGCGTCGCCATCTTCAACATGGTGCGCTTCTTCGCGCACAAGGGGCTGGGCCTCGACGAAATCACCGAGCTCGTCCTGGAGTACGACCGCCGTGGCCTCGGGAAGCTGAAGGGCCGGGATGGCGCCGGGTACGTCCGAAAGGCCTACGAGAAGGTGGCGGCCACCTCCCGCGAGGATGGCTCCGTGGCGCCGCCCTGCCACTCCCTCCAGGGCATGGGCTTCTGCCGCGTCAACCGCGAGCCGGAGGTGCGCTGCGAGCTGTACGACGTCGTCTTCGACATTGAGGCGGCTGTGGAGCGCTTGGCCACGGTGCCGGCCCAGGAGGTGGAGTACCGCCTCAAGCCGATTCTTGAGGCGATTGCTCACCGTCCGCCGTCGGCGCAGGAGAAGTACCTGGCGCTGCTGGAGGTGCGCACGGACCAGCCCGCCCAGAAGCTCCGGCTGTCCATGGCCCGCGCTGTGCGCACCCAGGCCGCAGGTGAGGGCGCGGACACCAAGGGCGGAGGGAAGAGCAGCACCGGCGACGACACCATCGACGGCGAGGTGTACGAGGACGCGTACTGTTACTACACGGTGACGCAGCGGGGCGAGGCGAAGGCCATCTCCTCTTTCACCTTCACGCCGCGGGCCCTTGTGGAAACCGAGGAGGGGGAGGTGTTCCTCGGGGATGTGCGCACGGACAAGGGCACCGTCCTGGAAGGAGCCCGACTGCCGCGACGGGCCTTCCATTCGCGCAAGGAGTTGCTGAACCACCTCCCCTCCGTCCACACGCAGTGGACGGGTAGCGACAACAACGTGCAGGGCCTGCTGCGCGCGGTGGCGCGCCGGCCGGTGCCGCGGCTACCGGGCACCACCACGCTGGGCGACTTCAAGCAGGGAGCGCACCACGTCTGGGTGGCACCCGGGTGCGCCATTGGGCGGGAGGGCTTCCTTTCGGCCTCCCCCGTGGCGTACCTGCCGAATGGGACGTCGCTGGAGGCACGCATCCGCTACGAGGCTGCGGACGAGGACACCTTCCACGACGTCGCAGGCACCGTCTTCGAGTACCTGCCACAGCTCAATACGCCGCAGGTGGTGGTGCCCATGCTGGGGTGGTTCTTCGCCACGCCGATGAAGCCGCGCCTCATGGAGAAGGTGGGCTCCTTCCCGCTCCTCTTCATCCACGGGACTCAAGGGAGCGGCAAGTCGAGCATGTGCACCGACATCTTCTGGCCCCTCTTCGGCGTGCCCACTTCCGACGCGTACAGCGTGACGGAGACGGAGTTTGCGTTGGTGAAGCTGTTGTCCGCCACGCGCTCCGTGCCGGTGGTGGCGGACGAGTACAAGCCCTACGACATGCCGCTGCACCGGCTGCAGATGCTGCACCGCTACATGCGGCGCCTCTACCGCGGGGAGACGGAGGAGCGAGGCCGCTCGGACTTGTCGGTGGTGAGCTACCGCCTGCACGCGCCGCTGTGCGTAGCGGGCGAGACGCGTCCCACGGAAGCCGCACTCCTCGAGCGCCTCCTCACCGTCAACCCCGAGAAGGCGACGCTGAAGCGGCGCGAGTGCCGGGCGGCTTTCCGCAAGCTGAAGTCCGTCAACCTGGCCCTGCTCGCGCCTCGGTACATTCAATTCTGCCTGGGGCGAGACTTCGACGCGGACTTCCAGGTAGCCCGGGCGGTGTCGGATGTCTTCCTGACGGGACGGGAGGTGCCCACGCGCGTCGTCGACAACGTGGTGGCGATGCTGTTGGGGCTGCACCTCTTCGAGGAGTTCGCGCAGGAGTGCGGGTACTCGCTGCCCGAAGACTTGGGAGCTCGCGAAGCAGTCGACGCGGTGCTGGCGGACATCCTCGAGACGGAGGCCGGAGTGAAGAATGCACTCGACGCCTTCCTCGAGATGCTGGGCGTCATGGCCATTCAAGGGGAGCTGCGGCACCGGGTGCATTACGTCTTCGACGCCGAGCGCCTCTGCCTGCACTTGGAGAGCGCGTATGACGCCTTCCGCGCTCACTGCCGGCGCATCGGCTACGAGGGCGAGGTGGTGGACACGAGGGCCTTGCGGCGCCTGCTGCAGGAGAACCACCGTGAGGGCGGCTACGTCACCGCCCTGAATGAGCGCATCTGCTTCGACGGGCGGATGAACCGTCGCCGCGCCGTGGTGATGGACTTGTCGCGCACGCGCCTCGTGTCAGCGGAGGACTTCCCCCATTCGCACGACTGGCGCGCGCGCCACGGCGACTACATGACGGAGGACGCCACCAGGTAGTCGGCGAGGAGGCGGGTGCCTTACGGCTGGATGCCGTGGGCGTGAAGAGGTGTGGGTGTGTCCCCCAATGCTCGTAGGTGGCTTTCGCCATGGCGATGGACCCGAGAATGCCAAAGCAGGTTGAGGTTGACGTCGCGGTGGCAGAGCGGCCAATCCCCGAGCGGCAACGCCGCGAGGATGCAGTGGACGTGCTGACCGAGGCCCTCTGGGAGTTGTGGTTGCGCAGGCATTCGCAGCCGAAACAACAGGCGCCCGCGAGGGGCGCGGAGGAGGGCAAGCATGGCTGAGCCGCAGACTCTGGACTTGTCTTCTGCCGAGGACAGAGCGTCCATGCACTCCGCCCGAGGGCAGGTTGCCCCGGGCGAGGGAGACAACACCATGGCGAAGAAGGGGACTGCTCGGGCCGCGCGCCAGCAGTTGTCGGACCTGCCAAAGCAACTGGCTGCACTGGCCACCATGCCTGTACCCGCTTTGGCGGCGAAGTACCTGGAGCTGTACGGCGAGCCTACGCGCAGCCGCAACCGGGACTACCTGAGAAAGCGCTTGGCCTTCCGCCTTCAGGAGTTGGCCGAAGGGGGCCTCACCGCGCGCGCCGTGGCTCGAATTGCGGAACTGGGGGACACGTTGCCTGAGAGCTGGCGGATGCGGCAGGCGGAGGCAGAGAAGAAGTCCGCAGCCCCACCGCTCGCTGTACCCGACGGCCGCGACGCACGCCTGCCGCCGCCCGGCACCGTGCTGACGCGCGTGTACCGAGGCACTGAACTCAGGGTGACGGTGCGGGAGGGCAGCTTCGAGTACGAGGGCAAGCTGCACCGCAGCCTCTCCAGCATCGCCAAGCTGGTGACGGGGACGGCCTGGAACGGCTTCACCTTCTTCGGCCTCACTGCAGGGAGTGCCAAGGAGGTGACGCAGTGAGTGGCCCGTCCTTCTTTCAGACGTACATGGGGCAGACCTACTACCAGGTGACGATGCCGGGGCTCGTCCGTGAGCTGAAGCGCCTCAACGACAACCTGGAGCGACTGGTGTCCGCGGCCGAGCGTCTCGCAGAGCCGCTTCCGTCCTCGAGTGCGGGTGCGGAGCCTTCGCTGCCAAGGGACGTGGAGGGGAAATGAGGCGGCCCAAGCCGACGCGCGTTCCGACGAACGCGAAGCGCTGCGTCGTCTACACCCGCAAGTCGACCGCCGCGGGCTTGGAGCTGGAGTTCAACTCCCTCGACGCCCAGCGAGAAACCTGCGTGGCCTACGTGCAGCGTCAGCCAGGCTGGGCGCTCGTGGACGAGAGATACGACGACGGCGGCTTCACCGGGGCCAACATGGAGCGGCCCGCATTCCAGCGCCTCTTGCAGGATGTGGACGCGGGGCTGGTGGATGTTGTCGTCGTCTACAAGGTTGACCGTCTCTCGCGCTCCCTCCTCGACTTCGCGAAAGTCATGGAGCGCTTCAACGCGGCAGGTGCTTCCTTCGTTTCGGTGACGCAGAACTTCAGCACGGCGGACGCCATGGGGCGCCTGACGTTGAACATGCTGATGTCCTTCGCCGAATTCGAAAGGGAGATGATTAGCGAGCGGACGCGGGACAAGGTTGCCGCTGCGAGACGCAAGGGCAAGTGGACGGGCGGGCGCGTGCCGTTGGGCTACGACGTCGTGAATAGACGCCTCGCCGTGAATGAGTATGAGGCCGTGGTGGTGAAGGAGGCCTTCGAGTTGTACCTCCGACATGGGACGGCTTCGGGCGTGGCCCAGCTCCTCAATGAGAGGGGGCGGCAGACGAAGCGCTACGAAAACCGTAGCGGTGGGACACAAGGCGCTCGTCCCTGGACGACGCAGGATGCCCTGCGCCTGTTGCGCAACCCCCTCTATGTCGGCCTGATGTCCTACGGGAGTGAGAAGCACCCAGGAGAGCACCCGGCCATTGTGGATGAGGGCGACTTCCGTCGAGCTCAGGCGATGCTGGATGGCCGTCGCTTCGGCGGCCAGTCTCACGGACGCAACCCGGACTACGTGCTGCGGGGCCTGCTGCACTGCGGCCTCTGTGGGGCAGCCATGACGCCCGGCAGCAGCCGCAAGGGCACGCGCGAGTACCGCTACTACCGCTGCACCACCCGGGACAAGCAAGGACGGGGCGCCTGTCTGTCCGCCCCCATGGCAGCACCGGCCCTGGAGGACTTCGTCGTTGAGCAACTCCGAGAGGCCTCGGTGAGCGGTCCCCTCGCTGGGGATGTATACGCCTGCCTCACGACGCGATTGGAGGAGAAACACCAAGCCCTCCGTGCCGAGCGCGCACAGTTGCCGAAGGAACTGGCGCGGCTCTCCAAGGAGTCGGCGAAGTGGGTCGACTCGCTCTCTCAATTGGAGGGGCCCGCCCGGCGCGTCGCCGAGGCGAAGTTGATGGCCGCGGAGGAGAAGGCCGTGGGCCTCGAGAAGCGACTCGCGGAAGTGGAGCGCGGCTTGGATGCCACGCAGGGCGAGAAGTTGGAAGCCGCGTGGGTTGCTCAAGCTCTCGCGGACTTCGATGCCGTGTGGGACGCCCTCGTCCCTGCCAACCGGGGAAGGCTGCTGCGCGCGCTCATCGGACGGGTGGTGGCGAATGACGTGACGGGCTGCATCGACGTGTACCTGGCCCAGGCCGGTGACGGTGTTGTGGCCACGCGCGGGACTGCAGCGGCATGAGCACGAGCCGCGAATCCTTGCCCGCGGAAATGAGCCTCCTTCGTGCGCGCTTTCACCGCGTCCGTCGGATGGGTGTCACGTTCGTCGAGGGGCCCAGACCGCCCCCGCGCGAGGAGTCGCGTCGGCCGTCTCATGTGGCACGGATGGTGGCCCTTGCTCACCACCTGGATGCGGCCATCAACCAGGGGCAGATGCGGAACGCAGCGACTGTGGCATTCCAACTGGGGCTCACTCGGGCGCGTCTGACGTACCTGCTGGACTTGCGTCTGCTGGCACCCGACATCCAGGAGGAGTTGCTGTTTCTCGATGCCGTGGACGGGGAAGAGCCCCTCGGCGAGCGAGTCCTGCGGGCCGTCGTACACGCGGGAACGTGGGAAGCGCAGCGCGAGAAGTGGCGTGCCGTGTCCTCGGCGCGGGGCGCAGAGGGAGAATAGCGTCGAATTACGGCGGAGAGTCCGTAATACGAATTGCAATCTGTTGTCGAATAGATGGAACGTCGTCATCGAAATGCGCGGGCTTTGAGTCCGCAGAGAGCGAACGGTACCCAGATGCAGAATGACATGATGAGCGCGATTCGAGCCGTGGTGGCCGAGGAAGTTGGCAAGACACTGGGGCGCCAGGTGGAACTCCTGGAGCAGATTGCTCAGTACCTGGGCGTGCCTACCGCGAGTCGAGTGGAAGTGGTGCCCGCTCCGAGGCGCGCCCCGCCTGCGTCGGCGAGACGGCGGCAGGAAACTGCGAAGCCTGCAGCGAAGAAGCGAGGCCGTCCTCGGAAGGCGGCGAACGAAGCGCCGGTGGAGGGGACGGACGAGCCGAGCGCGTCGCCCTTCAAAGTAGGGCAAGAGGTCCGCTACAAGCAGGGGCGGGGGACGTTCCCTTCCGTGGTGAAGGCCATCGACACGAAGGCTGGGACTCTCACGCTGGAACGCCAGAGCGACGGCAAGCAGGTAGAGCGTCCGTACGCGAAGGTGGAAGTGGCATAGTTACGGGCAATCAGGCTGGGAACTTCACTGGCCCCAGTCCTCGCCAGGCCAACTCCGTCGAACTTCAAAGGAGTGTCGGTCCAAGCCCGTCTGGTGAACTGCTGTAGCAGGCCGTCCTCTCGATGCGTCCATCTTGGTGGCGGACGTGGGATGGGAGGGATGACGTCGTTGACAGGAAGGCAGCAGCCTGCGGTTTGCTGGATGGTGCGGGTACTGGCTTCCCATGAGGGGATGGTGGTGGTACTTGTTGGGTGCTTTCTTGTAAACCTGACTAGTGCTAGTTTCGCAGCGCGACCCCGCTGCCACTCTCGACAGCCACCGACGTCCGCAGGCGGATGCCTGAGGGGCGTCGTGCTGACGTGACGCTGTCCCACTCTTCCTCATGGAGTGCCGCCCATGGCCATTACCGCCGATGAAGTCAGCACGGACGAGGTCCCCTGCTACCCGGCCTCCGTGCCGCCCTTTACGCCTCATTTCCTCTTCAAGGTGGGTGAGGTCCGGTACGACGCCTTGGCGGAACTGGAGCGACGCCAGTCGGGAGAAGTGCTGTTACTCGCCCGGCGCCGGGTGAGGAAGGAGACCCTTCCGGGACGGTGCTTCGTGCGACGCCTGCCGAATCCCACCACGTATATGCGCAGGAGGAGGCTGGTTGAGGAGGTGCAGTTGGCCTTTCGCCTAAGCCACCCAGCCATTGCGCAGGTGCACCACCTGGGCATCTACGACGATGCGCTGCACGTCGTCATGGAGTACGTGCCGGGCCCCTCGGTTGAAACGCTGGTGACGGCGGGCGTGGTGCGTGGGCACCCCTTGTCCGAGGCTTTCGCTCTCTACCTAGGGGCCGAGTTGGCGGAGGCACTGCACCACGCACACACTGCAGTGGACGAGGACGGACGCCCACTGGGTGTTGTCCACCGCGACGTCAACCCGCGGCATGTGGTTGTTGGGCCTCACGGCGAAGTGAAGCTGATGAGCTTCGGAGCCGCCTTCTCGCTGCTGGTGGGACGGGAGGAGTCGCCGGAGAGCTTGGTGCGAGGTGACGTGGCTTATGCCTCGCCGGAGTACATCCGTCGAGACTCGCTCACCCCTCGCTCGGACGTCTTCGGCCTGGGCGTGCTTCTGGTGGAGCTCCTGACGGGCACCCACCTTTTTGATGTGGCAGACGTGCCACGACTCCCTCCAGGGCGGCCGCTGCGCGCAGAGGCCATTCCCTCGTTGCCCTTGAAGCAGATGCGGGCGTTGCTCGCCAGCTTCGGTCCGGACTCCGTGGAGAAGGCGGTGGCTGGGCTGGCGCCGGATGTGAAGGTCATTCTCCACAAGGCCCTACGCGCCAACCCCGAGGAGCGCTTCGCCTCAGCCGCGGAGCTGCGTGACGCACTCCGTGTTGCGCAGTCCCTGCGGAGCGAGTCCTACGGGAGACAGGATGCTGCTGCGGAGGTGGCGCAGGTGCTAGCGGAGGGCGGACGCCTGCGCGACAAGGTGGAGTTCGGCGAGGTCGGCCTCTATCCCGAGGGTTTGGACGCCCACGAACTCATTGTCGCGGAGGACGAGTAACGCGCCAGCGTGTGCTGTCGCGTTGCCCTGGACGGCCGGTGCTCGCCAACTACCAAAGTGCCGCCTTCGGTGTCGTCTCCGCCATGCGGTGGCCGTCGCCACCGCCCCGTTAGCGAGCGAGCTCCGTCGCGACGTGGACAAGCGCGTCCAGCTTCCCTGCGTCGAGCTTACGTGCCAGGTACAGCAGCCGGCGCAGAGTCGGGGCGTCGTCCTCAGTGGCTCGCGGGCCCTTCCCTCCCTGGGCGGACTTCGCGAGGCCAAGTAGTTCTTCCGGGGACACCTTCAGCTCGGTGCACAGTCGGTACAGGGTTGGGACGCTGGGCAGCATCAGCCCGCGCTCGAGGCGGCTGTACACAGGGGCCACGAGTCCGACGCGTGTCGCTACGTCGGCCTGCGTGAGGCCCATTTGCTCTCGGGCGGCACGGGCTGTTGCGCCGATGGTGATTGCCAGGTCCTGGTCCATGAGGTGAGGCACATTGTACCTGAGAAGTCTCCTCCTCAAGCATGCGTGCGACTCACCGCATCGCCGGAATCAGGTGGAGAAGCGCCTTCACCTGGCGCTCCTCGGTCAAGTCCCGAATCGTGTGTAGTTGTTCGGAGGGGGGTTCGGGGGAGGAATGCTCCTTGGCGGGGTCAAGCAGCGGCAGTGTCTGGGGTTGAGTTGAGCAGGGTCATGTCGAGGTAGCGGCGGTCGTCCCAGATACCAGTCACTTCGAGGGCGACGGCGGTGATGAGACGCAGCGCGCTGGCACGGTCCGGGAAGGCGCCCACGGAGCGGATGCGGCGCTTCACTTCGCCGTGCAGACGCTCCAGGCCGTTGGTGCTGCGCAGGCGCTTCCAGTGGGCCTTGGGGAAGGAGAAGAAGCAGGTGGCGGCGGCGAAGCCCTCGCGCAGGCACTCCATGGCCTCGGGGATCTGGCGGCCCAGTCCGGACTGGAGCGCCTCCAGACGCTTCCTGGCGTCCAGGAGAGAGGGGGCCTCGAAGACGGCCGAGGTCTCCTTGCCGAGGCGTCCGCGCAGGCGCCAGGGCGCCTTGGCGAGGACGTTCCGGGTGAGGTGCACCGTGCAGCGCTGGAGCTGGGCCTCGGGCAGTGCCTGCCGGGCCGCGGCGGCCAGTCCCGCGTGCCCGTCGGCGATGACCAGGCGCACGCCCCTCAACCCTCGCTCGAGCAGTTGGCGCAGCAGCTCCAGCCAGGAGTCCTGCGACTCGCTGCCCCCCAGAGTCACGGCCAACAGGTGCCGGTGCCCATCCTCTCCCACGCCGTAGGCCACCAGGGCCGAGACGTTCTGCACCGTGCGCGCCCACCGGGCGTCCAGGAAGGTGGCATCCAGGTACAGGTAGGGGAAGGCCTGGGTGAGAGGCTGGGTGCGAAGGCCCTCCACCTTCTCTTCCAGGGACTTCGTCACTCGGCTCACCGTCGAACGCGAAACCTCCGCCCCCATGAGCGCTCGCGTCACCCGGCCCATCTTCCGCGTGGAGACGCCCTGCACGTACGCGCTGGTAATCGCCTCGTCGAGTTCCTCGCTGCGCCGTTTGTAGCGGCCCAGGACGGCCTCCGCCGAGCCGCTGGCCCGCGTCCGGGGCACGGCCACCTCCAGGTGCCCCATGGACGTCAGCAGGCCTCGCAGGTAGCTGCCGTTGCGCTGGTCCTTCCGCCCTGCCACCTGCTGCCAGCGCCCGGCCCCCACCAGCCCTCGAATCTCCTCCTCCAGCAGCATCTCCAGCGTCATGCGGATGGCTCCCAGGAACAGGCCTCGCACGTCGGTGCGCACCTCCTCGTGCGAGGGCGCGGCAAACTCGGTATCGTCCACTTCAGGGAACTCCTCGGCTCCCCTGCCAGGGGGAGACCGTCTCGGTTGGTTTCACCGAGGAGCTTCCCTCTTTCCCGCTCGTCCCTGCTCGCCGACTACACACTTATAGGGACACGACCCGCTCCTCCAGCTTACGCACCTGCTGTACCAGCAGTCGCAGGGCACGGGAGGCGGGAGGAGACTCCGCCTGGAAGCCATGTCCAAGCAGGGCGTCCGAGGATGTGCAGAGGACGGTGGCGAGGCCGTAGAGCGTCCGGACGCTGGGGAGCATTTGGCCTCGCTCCAGCCTGCTGTAGACGGCGGTGGCGAGGCCGACACGCTTCGCGACGTCGGCTTGGGTGAGGAAGAGGCGTTGTCGAGCCGCCCGGGCGTTGGTGCCAATGGTGCTCGCGAGGTCGGGCGACGGTGTGTCCTGGGGGCTCTCTGTGGGGGGCGCAGTCATGAGGGGGATGTGGCGAGAGTGTGCCATTCCAATGTAGCGAGTTACATGCAGGGTTGGCAATTCTCTGGGTAGGGCTGCCTTCGGAAGGAGAGGACTGTCCCTTCAGGTTTTGGTAACGTCGTGGCGTATCCGGGAGGGAGACGCCGCATGCGGCAAGGTGCAGTCCTTCAGTCCGCATTGCCTGGGTGGGGGCCGTCATGAGGGACGATGGGCCTCCGGCCATGCTGAGCCCCGGGGATGTCGTGGTGGGTTACACGGTGGAAGGACAGCTCGGGCGCGGTGGCTTCGGCACCGTGTACCGCGCCACATGCGAGGGCCAACTCGCTGCCTTGAAGCTGCTGCACCTGCCACGAGTCGGCGCGCGCGTGGAGCGGGAGGTGTCCATTCTCCTTCGCCTGCGTCACCCCAATGTCGTGGGGATTCGTGGCTTCGGGTACTGGCCCGCGGCGGCACCGGAGTTTGCCGTCATCGCCATGGAGTACGTGGAGGGGCGGCAACTGGACGCGTGGGCTCGGGATGAGAACCCCTCTGCCCGGCAGGTGCTGAAGGTGGTGCTGGATGTGGCGCGGGCGCTGGCGGCCACCCACGAGGCCGGCGTCGTGCACCGGGACGTGAAGGAGGCCAACGTCATGGTGCGCGCCTCTGATGGCCTGGCGGTACTGGTGGACTATGGCGTTGGGGACTACGAGGGCGCCCCGGGTGTCACTCTCTCCGTGCTGCCTCCTGGGACCCCAGAGTACCGCCCTCCCGAGGCCTGGCTGTTCTTCGAGGAGCACTCTGGGGTGCGAGGTGCTCGCTATATCCCCGGCCCAGCGGACGACTTGTGGGCGTTAGGAGTGGCTCTCTACCACCTACTCACCGCCAGAGCGCCGTTCGAGGCTGGGGACGACCAGTCCTTCATCAACGCTGTCATCTCCCACACGCCCACGTCTCCTCGAGAGGAGAATGCGCGGGTGCCGCAGGCTCTCAGCGACGTGTGCATGCGCCTGCTGGAGAAGGACCCCAAGGAGCGGTACCTGGATGCAGGTGCACTGTGCGCGGCGCTGGAGACAGCGCTGGCTGGAGCCGACGAGGCGTGGAACGTCCCCCTGTGCGACGCGTATGGGCTGGACACTGCTACCACTGAGGGCAAGGTCGACCCAGTTGCGCAGTGGATGAACAAACCGCTGCACCGGCCTCGACGAGGGAAGAGACCCGCGTCGGCTGTCGCTGGTGTACTGGCCGCGCAGGACTCTGAGCTGGGCCTTGAGGGCTTGGCCTTGCCTAGCGGGGAAGGACCCGAAAGCGATGGGGGCCCCGCGTGGCCTCCAGAGGTGGCGCAGTGGTCCGACGTGAATGCGCGGCTACCGAGGCCGCCGCTCCGACGTGGGGTGTGGACGGCCGCAGTAGTCAGCTTTCTATGCGTTGCCGCGGCCTTGGTGCTTCTCTGGGGGGAACGGGATGTCGGCCTAAGGGGAAGTCAGGCGCTTCCGGGCCGCCAAGAAGTAGCGACATATGCCAAGAAACCTCAAGCTGCCCCGGCCGCAGCTCCCATCGGGCCGGAGGCCACACCTGCGGCCGTCGCTCCCCCTGCGACGCTTCCCGAGGTGACTGCAACCGTGACGACATCCAAGCGCGACACCCCTTCCTCCCCGTCAGCGCCTGCCAAGAAGGCCACGAGGACCTTCAGTAGTGCCTTGGCGACGACGGCCCTCTGCGGTGCGCTGGCTTGTTCGGGTCCCCAGGTGCGCCCAGCTCCGGAGCCCGAGCCGTGCCCGGCAGGAGCCACTAAGGGCATGAAGATGCTCGGCATGGGGATCGGGGACGAGGAGGGTGGGGCCTTCATTCAGGATGACTCAAGATTCATAACGGTGAAAGAAGGCACTGCGCAGATTTTCCTGGGGGGCATGGCTACTCTGTCTGGGCGGCTCATTATCGCCGACCGCGTCTATGTTCGACTGACCCGGGCCCGCACGAGCAAAGGAACGTTTCCCGTGTGCTTGGAGGTGCTGGACAGCTCAGGAAACCGCGGGCTCGCGATAAAAGAAGGGGGAGGGGATACTGGTAGGGCGCGCGTGTTCTCAGCTGTTACCGTCAGGGCAGTGAGTGAATTTGAGTGAAGTGTTGCTGTCTGGCAGACGCCCGTGAGTCGCCAGCGGCGTCGCTGCTGGCTTGGTCCAGGAGAAGCGTCGAGTGCATCATTCCGTGTCGGCCGTGCTGCTTTCCCTCCTTCTCTCAGGATCGGGGACAGCGCTGGCGCAGTCGCCCTCATCCAACGTGGGGCTGAGCATTCGGCGAATCGATCTGGTCGCGGACGATGCTCAGCCAGCGACTGAAGTGGCAGTGAGCCCGGGGCTCTCGACGGTGTTCCTCTTTGATTCGGAGGTGAGTCGGGAGGGGCTGATGCTCGAGGGACGCGAGCACTTCGCGATGGTGGACGCTGGGCTCAAAACCTTGCGACTGGTCCCTTCAGAGAAAATCTCGGCGGGCGAGCGGCTCAAGCTGACGGTGCGTTTCCAGGATGGGGCGGCCCCGGCCACTGCGACGTTTGTCTTGGTCTCGCACCCTGCACGGTCGGAGGCGCATGTCGAAGTCTATCGACGCCAGAGGAGCGTCGAGACATACCAGGAGGAAGTCCGTCTAGCGCGCATCGAGGCTGAGAAGTGCAGAGAGGAGCATGCGCGCCTGCGCGCAGAGCGAAGTGCTCCTGACGGGCTGACGGGGCTCATCTCGACAGCAGTCCTCAGCAAACGAGGCGTTGACTACCGCGACCTGACCGAGGGTGTGACCCCGACCCCAGGAGGGGCAGCAGCCAAACAGTATGTCTATGCATACCGCACAGCCCGCAGGGTGGCTGTTGAGGTCACCGTCACGCCACGGGGGGACGCCCAACCGTGGACGGCAGTGGGGGCGATGCTCCGGGGCAAGGGCAACGACGAACTGAAGGTGCTCCAAGTGTGGCAGTCTGGCCCTGTGGCCCCTGGCTCTGGAGTCCAGCGCGTGGTGGTTGAGGCTGAGGCTTCATCCGAGTCTCCCCAAGGCCCCTTCACGCTGAAGCTCTGGGACGTGGATGGGCGCCGCACCGTCACGCTGGGCAACGTCACCTTCCCATAGATAGCTCCGGAGTGAGCGGTCTCGTGGCCTCTCGCATTCCTCGTGCGCTTGGGGACTTGTGGGGACTGTGCTTTTCGGGTTCAATGGATTGTACTTTTTAGGTGCAGTTCATGGGTGGGCCCTGGAGAGCGACATGAGCCTCGTAGCGTTGGAGTGTGTGCGGGTACATGCGCACCTCCGCTGTCTTGGTGGCAACAGAGTGGGAGCCGAGGGCGATGCCCCAGAGCCGCCCTCGTGACGTCACCCCATCTGAGCTGAACCGGGCTTGGGGTCATCGGTGCAGGACTTCGGCACGTCAACGAGTGGCGCGTGTCGGCGCTGCATGACGTGCCCGTAGCTGTCTGCGCTTCGTCGGGCCGCATGCCTGACGGGCGCTGAGGAGCCCTTCCTCAATCCCCCATTTGCACGTTGGAGGCATTCGCGGGGCCGGACTGTCCTGGTGCCGTGACGTGACACGTCTGCCTGCTGCTCTAGGCGGGGCCGGGACTCCTGGCGCCGTGGCGTGACACGTCTGCCTATGGTTTGACCCAGTCGGCCTGCCAGTGACTACCGCAATGCAATTCATTTACCCGCGGCCGGCGCCCTGCCTGGCCGGACGGGAGACCTCTGTCCATCGCCCCTTCCTGGGGCCTTCACAGGAGATGTCGATGTTCATGCGCTGGGCCGTCGTGTTGCTGCTGGTGTTGCCTGGAGTCGGGTGGGCGGAGGTGCCGCCCGAGTACAAGGGCGTCCCGGGACTGGACGAAACCATCCTCCTCGAACCGGACGTGGACGAGCCGCTCGAGGGTGTCGTTGAAGAAGACGAGGACGAAGAGAAGGAAGCGGCTCCGGCCTCTTCTGGCTCGGGCTCTGGCTGGGCGAACCGGCTGAGCTTGGAGACCACGACATGGGCGCTGCTGCCTCGCCGTGGTGCGGGGACGGATGAGGGCTTCCTGCAGCTCCACCCACGGCTGGAGGTCGTTAAGCCAAGCTTCCTTCAAGTCGACCTGGGCGCTCCGGTGCGCCTGCGCATGTGGGGCGGGGAGGCAGGGGGCAGTCTGGTGCGCAAGGAGGACTGGGACGAGCTCTCCGACTGGGGCCAGGTGGTGCAGAACCTGATGGTGGGGGGCGACGCACCGAACTTCGTGTGGGTGGGTGCCTTGGAGTCGTACACGCTGCTGTCCGGGCACCTGGTGCGCCGCTACAACAACCGGGGCAACCCCGACTACCACCCGGCCGGCGCGGTGGTGACGGGCATGCTGAGGCCCCTCTACGTCGAGGCCTTCGCCTCGGACGTGCTGGGCGCGCGGCTGATGGGGGCGGAAGTCGTCCTGGACATGCAGCACCTCCTCGTGGGTCGCCAGCCGTACCCCATGCAGTACACGCTGGCGCTGTCCGCGGTGCATGACTGGGGCAAGGCGGGAGGTACGTCGGCGCCGATGACGTTGGCCCACCTGGATGGGACGGCCATGCTCGTGCGGCGCCGCAATCCCGACGGGGGCTTCGAACTGCAGGCGAATGCGGGCTGGGGCGGGCGTCCCGGCGAGGGCGGCGCGTGGGGCGCGGTGGCGGGGCTGGGAGCTGAGTATCTGACCTCAAGGATGGACCTGCGTGCGCGCCTGGAGGGCCGCCTCCAGCGCGGAGGTTTCCGTCAGGGCGCCTTCGGCCCGGACTACGAGCTAGCGCGCTTCCAGGTGGCGGGCCCGACTGCCCTGCCGCAGGCGGACGCGCCTTTCCCGGACGGGTACTCGGCCTACGGCGAGGTGATTCTGAGCTGGGATGCGGAGAGCCTGAGCGTGCTGGGGCATCGCCACTTCCGGCTGACGATGGGCACCGAGGTCTTCAACTGGGGCCGGGTGGACGTAGACGGCCGGCTCGAGACGCAGCTCTTCCACCGCAACCTCTCGGTGGGGGTCGGCGGCGTGGCGGTGGGTGCGGGCCAGCCAGGAGCGCGCTACCTCGCCTCGGCCGAGACGCGATGGCGCTTCCTGGGTGGGAAGCTGTACGCGGTGGGGCAAGGGGGCACGCTGCTCTTCCCAACGGCGGAAGGGACGCTGCGGCCAGGCGCCTTCGCTTCCGTGGGGCTGGGGGTGGACAATGCGCGCTGAGCAGCCTTGGCGCAGCGGGTTTGGCCTCGCGCTGGTGGTGGCCCTCCTGGCCTCCGGGTGCGCCTCGTTGCCGGCGCGGCTGGGCCATGCGGGCCCCAGTGCGGCCCCGGCCTTCAGTCCCTTCTCCGTGCCCGCCCAGGCGGCGAGGAGCGTGGCGACGGCGGTGTACCAGGGGGAGGCGTTAGGCCCCGCGGACGGGACGCCAGAGCCGGCGCCGATGGGCTATCGGCGAGTGCCCACCGGCAATGCCGTCAACGGGAAGGGAGTGCGCGGCTCGGGCGGTGAGGACGGCGCCTTCATTTGTGGCGGCAAGGCCCTACCTCTGGGCTGGCCCCGATTGGACTCCAGCCGAGAGGTACTGGCGCCCTTCCTGGCGTGTGCCTCGCCCGCGGAGTTCGTGGCCATGCAGCGCGGGGTGGGGGACATGGGCGCGTTGGTGCAGTCCCTCACGGCCTGGGACGCTGTCCGGCTGGGCGCCCTGGGGCCGATGGACGACGACGCCTCGGCCGTCCTCAGTCGCAAGCGCGCGGACTTCATGGTCACGGCCACCGAGAAGTACGGCATCCCGTATGCCGAGGTGTTCGCCCTCTTCGTCCTGCACTCGGCCTTCGACGACGAGCTGCGCGAGGTGGTGCAGCGACTCGCCCGTGACAAGCAACTGGACGAGACGCTAGGCGCAATGGTCGCTGTCCGCGAGGAGCTGAAGCGGCGGGGCCTGGCGATAGATGGCTTCCCGGAGCGAGGAGCGCAGGGCCGCGACGTCCTGCGCGGGCTGGGGCGCGCGGGCAGGGACATGCTCTCCAGTACCTTGGTGAGTGGTGTGGCCCGGTACTCAGAGCTCATGGCCATGCGTGGGCAGATGCCTCCGCCCTACCAGTCCGCCCTCGACGAGGTGGAGAAGGCCCTGATGGAAAGGCACTACTCGCCGGGAAGCGTTTCGGCGGGGGCCTTCGACCACCTCACCTTCGGTGTGCCGGTGGGCTTCTACCACCTGGCGGTGGGGACGGGGCACGGGGCGTACTCGCTGACGCAGGGCAAGTACGAGCAGGCCACGCGCGAGCTGGCGCCGGCCGCGCTGGCGGTGACGCTGTACGCCGGAGGCAAGGGCGCTCGGGCCCTGGTGGAGGCGCGCGGAGGGCTGAGGCGGCTCCAGATGCCGGCGCTCGACGTGAGCGCCATGAAGGCGCTGATGGCGCACCTGGAGGAGCAGCTCGGTTTCAACGCCGCGCGCGACTTGCTGCGCCACCTCCAAGCGAGCCGCGAGGGCGCGCTGGTGGCCGCCGAGTGGGGGGAGGCGGGCCTGTTGGCGCTCTACGAGGCGCGGGGAAACCCCGCGAAGGCGCAGGCGGTACTGATGGAGGCGGCGAGCCGCGAGCCCGTCCAGTCCGTGGCCACCAGGGGCTCTGCGGGGAAGCGGCCCGTCAACCTGGACCTCTTCGAGCAGAACGTCGAGGCGGCCGCTACGGAGGCGCAGGCGGCCAGCCGCGAGTCCTCCACGGCTGCAACGATGAGGGAAGGGGTGACTCGCGAGCCCGCCCGGTCTTCGGCGGCAAGGCGGCAATTCGACAACCTGGACCTCTTCGCCCAGGACGCCAAGGTCGGCGCTGCGGAGGCCGCGAAGGCGAAGCTGTTCCTGGCGGAACTGGAGTCTTCGGGTCCACGGCTCCCGAAGGACGTGAAGCTGCTGAAGGAGCAGGCGCCGAAGCTGGAGGAGCCACCGCCGGGAGTCGAGCAGGGGGCGGCGCTCTGGCAGGAGTACGTCGCCTACCGCAAGAGGCGGCTGAGGGAGATTCAGGACGGTGACGCCGTCAAGGGCCCCCTGAAGTGGGAGGGCTACGGGGGGATGCGTGCCTACTATGCTCGGGGCATGGCCTTCGAGAGGACCATGATCGCCATCCTGGAGGCGGACGCCGCGTTGCCCCGTGCTCAGCGGCGGTGGCTCGGCGACTTCGAGCAGCCGCGCATCGAGACGCACGTGGGCGTGTCGAAGGTGGACTTCCGGTACGCCGACGTCCTCGTCATCGAGGAGCGCCCCTCACCAGGCCAGCCACCCCGGGTGGAGACGTTCAGCTTCAAGAGCCGGAACTTGGCCGTTCTGGACGAAGATGCGCTGCCTGTGCAGGTGAGAACGGACGCCAGTAACGCAATGAAGTACTACGGCGGAACGCTCAAGATTCTTCGGGACGGCATGCGACAGCAAGCGGATGTGAAGCGAGTGCGACTCGTCTATGAGGGCGAGAATCTTCTGCCCAGAGAGCGCGACATGCTAATTGATGCGGCGAAGGACGCTCAGATCCGGAACAAGGGTGTGGAGGTACTGTTTCAATGAAGATGAAGACGCTGACGCTCCATGATTTGAACAAGGTGGATAGCCTGCGCTTCTTGTTTGATGGAGCATTCAATTCAGAGAGTGGTGTCGAACCCGAGTTGACCCCATTCCTCGATGCTCTTGAGAAATATGCTGGCGGCTGGATGCCGACGTTCGTCAAGACGAGTCGGAGGCGAAAATACTCCCGAGATGCTGTTTGGCGCGCGATTGAGGAGCGGCGCGACACCTATGGCTCAAGCGTCGGGCTGTTCCGCTCAGAGGATCCCGCCGTGTCACTGTCGCTGACTCTTGGTTTTACACAGGAGGAGCCCGAACTGCGTGTCAGGCTCAGTGTGCAGCCAATCTCTTCCTTTGCGGAGGAGGGGGCCTGTCAGAGCATTGTAGCAATGGCCAGAGCCTGGGCTTTCCGGTATCCCGCTCAGCATGCAGTGGCGCACAGCTTGGCTGACCGAGAGCTCTCGGGCGCCCCTTCCTTCGGTCGCGACGAGGCGACGTGTAGGCGGGATGGGTTCGACAAGGTTTATGAGCTGTGCTGGCTGAACGTCTTCGGCTCGAAGTTGGTGGAATCAGTAGGCCGTGAGCGGATGCTCTTGACGCCTGCGCACCTCGTGGAGGAACTACCCAATGGCGCTGTCCTCCTGGTGCTGTGGCCAACTCCTGCTGAATTCGCGAGCGACGAGGCGCGTGTGGCCCAGGCCCGAGCCCACGTCCACCTGCGACCAGACCTCGACTTCGATACGGTGCTTCGCACGCTGCGGGAGCGCAGCGCCGCGCTCGTGCCCGTCGAGCCGCGCTTCCACCCTGACGTGGCGCCGTTCCTCTCGCGGCTGCCGGATGAGTTCGCCATCAGTGAGCGGCAACGGAAGATTGCCGAACTCAACGCCTTCCGGCCTCCTGAGTCGGAAGAGTGGTTGCCGGCTGCCCTTCCATCGGACGTGGAGAATCCGGAGCGCGTCCTCGAGTCCTACGGAGACTTGTCCGAAGGTCTCGTGGCAGCGCTGCACACCAAGGTGCCCTCCATTATGGACGAGACGGCCGAGTCCCTCACGGACCTCGACTTCTACTTCTGGCGGGACAACTTCCCCGAGCGGTACGAGCGCGGACTGATCGACAGTCACACGGCTCCGGCACTAGGTGCCTATATGGGAGGCGTGCTGGTGCGGCGGTTGGGTGGGACCTGGGTGCTGCGGCAGAAGCTGGAGGAGTCCCAGGTACGAGTGGGCAAGCGCATCTGGCTGCCCTTCCTCAGAGCCCGCCGGTACATGCAGTCCCGCCAGTCGCTGCTGGACTACTCGCTCACGCAGTTTTTCCTTGAGGTGGAACGGTACCGGCCCTGACCTGGGGCGTATGCTCCTCGCGCACTAGGCAGCGTCGGCTGGCGCGCGGCCTAAGGCGAGGTGCGCCGTGTTGGAGGCACGCCATAGGTGCTAGTCGACCAGCGTGGGCCGAACTGTGCCCACGCCTCCTGGGCATGACGGCAGCCTTCGTCGTGGTGATGGCGGTATCGGCGCATCGCTCGCCTTGACGCACTGCCGAACGTGGCCTTGACGCACCCATGGTGTGGCGCTCGAGTTTAGGTAGGCACAAAGAACAGGACGGGGGCTCTGGTGAGGCTTACTCATTCGCCGCGGTCTTCCTTAGCTCTCTGCTCCTGCTCCCTGAGATCCTCTTCCGCGACTTTGAGGCGCCACTCCCAGAACGGTCGAAGAATCGAGTCGGTCTCAGCGGCCAGGGCCGACTTGGCCTCCTTAACAGCAGAGACAAAGACTTCAGGGACTTCACCTCGCGTGCCGGACCAGCCCTGGAACTCTCCCTCTATCAAGACATGGAATAGCGACCACTGCTCCTTCTGCGTGAGGTGGTGCTGGCTAGCGGCCAGCGCAGCCTTCGCGATTGTTCTCCACGGGGCTGTACCCACTAAATACGCGCCCCCAATGCGCGCCAATTGTCTCACTGCTGTGGCAGTAGAGGCGCCCTGGATTCTTGCGGCAACCGCAGCAGGGATGGCTATTCCTTCTGGATCGATATCACGCAGTAGATCGGGAATGATGTGAGTCATGCCTCCTTCGGCATCTAGCAATGACAGCAGGGTGTCGATGGCTTGGGTTGTCGCACTATCTCCGATATCGGTGGCCGCAATGTGCCGGACGTATTTGCCGAACCTGAAGTTGTAGCTGACGGCGTGGGTGCGAATATTCGTGTCCTGATTGGCCACCATGTCCTTGCGGGCAAAGAGTGCTTCTGGCAGCCACGACACATGCACGCGGCCAGTGCGCCTAAGAATTTCGTCAAGTCGCCATTCGGCGTTGCTTCTAAACGCGTCGAGGTTCGGCGCGGTGAGAAGCTGGTTCAGTAGCCATTCGCCGAGTCCTGGTGGGAGCCTCGCTAGCTCTGATTCGCGTACAGCCCAAAAGAGACCATCAATGAGTCCCAGTAGCACGGGTGCGCGCCCATCAGGCGGCACCGACCGAAGAGCGTCTTCAATCAGCGTTCGGAGAGTCGGCCATGCGTGGTTGATTGTGAGCGCTGTTGCTGTCGCGAACGCAGCGAGCTTGCCGGTGTCGGTGAACAGTTGCCTCTGGGATCTCAGGAGGTCAATCTCCTCGATGGAAAATTGACCGACGTCCCGGGGTGTAGGGGCTGAACCATAGATCTGGAGCAACAGATTCACGCGTTGCTCGTCGCTTCCGCACGATGTTGCTAGATCGATAACAACGCCACATGTTCGCGCAGGCAGGCCGCCCTTTCGAACGCTAGCAATCCAGCTGGTTGCCATCACTGTGCCCAAGACTGTGCGAGGGCTCGTCGAAGATTTTCCAAGGGAGTGCTTAATGAATGTTTGGAGGACCTCCTGCGTATCCGCGTGTGCTCCGAGGTACCAGAATATGCCCGTCAATTGGCTGAGTCCCTGCTCGCTGCCAAGAAAGGCGACTGCGCGCTCAATGAACGCTGCAATATCATCCGGTGTGCGTGAGGTGGCCAGTTCAGCCGCTTTGGAGATGATTCGTGGCTCACGCCGTTCCCATTCCTCAAGACTCAAGAGGGGTTCAAATTCCGCAGCGAGATCATTAGCCACATACAGGGCTTCAAGCTGTACGCTCGCCTGCTTGAGGTCCATGTCGGACTCGAAACTGTGGTGCCAGTTCCAGAGACTACGAGCGGCGGACAGTTCCTCAAGGCTGGCAGCGCGTTGCGCAAGTACATCGTGGGCCCAGACAAGGTTGCTCACGAGGGCGTCATGGTATTGCTGGTCCTTGTGTCGCTGGTCTTTTTGTCTTCCCCTCCTATAGTGTCGGTTGATATCCCCGTGGGCCTCCGCGAGAATACGCCAGAGTTCGACTCTGCTTGCGATCGGCGTGGTGTCGGCTGAGAGCAAGTCTTTGATGTGTGAAAGCAGTGCGTGGCGTGTTGCCCAGCCCGAATGGTCGGGCCCGAGTATGATTGTCTGAGTGAAAATCGAACTCTGGTCGCTCCAAGTTTGTCTCCGCACTAAGGCGATTGCAGGCTGCACGAGCGACTTGAGGAGAGCTTTCTTTCCCAGTGTTGGTGACTGGCGGCCGAGCTCTGTCAGCAGTTCGTCGCCTAGCGACTTTGCCGCCCCGTCGAAATTGCCCCAAAACTGCGGGCTGCCTTCGAGTACGCTCTCGATGATGGTCGCCGCACGCTTGCCGTCATTGGGTAGGCCACGTTCCAACTGTTGAGCTATATCTGCCTCGACTTCAGCGAGGGCACAAAGCTCTCGAAGTATTGCCTCCTGTGCATCTGGTGTTAGTGCGCCCATCGCAGCGCGTAGTAGCGGTCGTGCTAGTGCGAGTAGGACGTCGTTCTGCCCGACGACGGTCTCGCCGAGCACGGTCTCGTACCTGTCATCGGAAACAGTCGACTGACGCATCGCCTTGATGAGTGCTACTGTGGCAGTGGGTTGGAAGAGCGCGACCGCTTCAAGCGCGTCAACCAGCGCACGGCGCTGGCGAGCGCTCATCGCAGGTACGCCCGTTTGAATCGATTCAAAGAAGTGGGCAAGCAACGGGACGTCGTTACCCGAGAGTCGTAGAATGAACTCAGTTCTTGCCAGCGAGACGAGTATCGAGAGGCGGGGATATTTGAGTGTGCCCGCCAACGCTTGATTTCTTACGGCCTCGATGATCGCCTTCGACTCATCGGAAGCGACGACTGGACGTAGTCCGAATTTGACTTCAGCGAACAGCCAGCTCAAAAGAACATGGTCGCGTAGCACGTCCGGCTTTATTTCGACAAAGCGATTGTGGGCTCCTCGTTCAACAAGCGCGCGGCGGGAAACCAGCGCTGCGAGCTTGCGTCGCACTGCGACAGGGCCACCCGCTCCGCTTCCGTCGCCGATGAGTTCAATTGTTGAGTCGTCCTCTCGATTAACTGTTCCGGTGAGTGCCACCCATCGAAGGAGTTCGCGGACCTGTTCCGGCCGTGAGTCATCCTGGCTTCGCTCGACTTCGCTCAGGTAGTCATTAGCAAGGCCCTTTGCCGTCTCAGGCACGCTGGTCAGGTTGCCCCGTTCTTCAAGAAGGTGAACGGCTAGGGTGAGCCAAATTGGATGCCGAGAGAACATCTGACCCAGCTTGCGCGCGGCATCGCGTCGGTCTTCTTCGGGTAACCTCGCGAGTTTGCCCGTGCTGAACATGTCTGCACACATGGCTTCGGCTGCCGCATCCGTAAGGGCGTGAATTGCAAGGTCACGCACTCTTGGCTGCATTCGAGGACTACGGAGGTAGTGGAGTACCGGGTCCTTTGGTGATCGGACGGCGACAATGATTTTCCACTGGGCCATTCGTCCATCAAGTTGTTCTGAAAGTTGCTGTAGCAACGCGGAATCTGGGGGCTCATCAACGAGCAGAAGCGTTGGTCTCTCAACAACCACGGCGCCGAACCATGCACCTGACGCTGCCATGCTGTCGACGTTCGCCCATAGCACTTGCCACTTTCCCTCGCCAGCAACCATCTGGCCCGCTTCGAAGAGCAGGCGCGTCTTCCCCATTCCTCCTGCGCCGTCGAAGACAAGAAACAGCTGGGTCGATGCCAAAAAGTCGTGTACCTCACCGAGTTCAGAGTCGCGGCCGAAGAAGCAGCCAAGCTCGGCGCGGCGAAGGAACGGCTCGCGTTGGAGGAATCTCTCACGCGCCTCTGGCACCGAGATAAGGACACGCGTCTCGTTCTCGAAGAAGGCGCGATGAATCTCGGGGTGCTTAGCGAGAAATGCGTTGAGATTCCGTCTCTCCCAATAGTCCACGGTGAGGTTAAGGGCGGCAAACAATGGAACAACCTCGTCGTCCCATACCTGCTTGTCGGTAGGGTTAAATGGGGCGTTGGTCACAAGCCTCCAGTGCTTTACGCCCTTCCACTGTTCGAACCGAGAGTGCTCTTGCTGTCGGTATGCCTTGATCTTCGCGGCCTCGTTCTTCGCGTCGGTGATGGCTTTCGCCGGTGACTCGTCCACATGATGCTTCGCCTGAAAAACGATCGTGCGGTCACCTGAGCGAGCGTCCTGGCCGCCATCCTTTCCGCGGCGCCCAAAGAGTGCCGCCGTTGAGTCCTCGAAGAAAATTATCGTGGTCGCAAGTGCCTCGAACGTTGCCCCACTGGTAATGGTTCCCCACTTCGGCTCAGTCATTCTCCCCTCCAAGCTTGAACACACGTTCTCGAGGCCAGGTCGATGCACGGTGGCCGCCGTGGGGCACACGCAATGGCCTGCCGAGGCCGAGAGTGCTACTGTACAGCACCGGCTTTTGGCGAGGCCAACATGGTCGTCGGGGTGCACTCTGCACTGGCCTTCGTGCTCTCAGGCCCAGATTTGGCGAGAGGATGTTCTGGCACTCCCAGGCGGGCCATGGGCTGGACCTGCCCACTCATGCGGAGGAGATGGTTGCTTAGCGCGGCGGGCCGGCGGCTCGGAACACTCGGCCGGACTTGACAGGGCAGGGCGCTTGACTCGGCTTGGCGCTCGTGTTCGCCACTTCCTCGAAGCCTCGGTTTTCGAGGGCACGACAGATGGTAGACGCCCGAACCTCCAGGCTATCTCATTCCTTTGGTGATTCCTCCGCTTCGCCGGCAGAGGAACGCAGCGGCCACGTGCGCACCTCGCTCATTTGCCTTGACGCACTGCCCAACGTGCCTTGACGCACTCATGACGCAGCGACCGAACTTTGGGTAGGCACAGGCGTCGAGGCTCTACTGGCCGCCCGGGCCTCACCCCTGGGTGGTATGGACCCGGGGGCTTGGAGTCGCTTTCGAACACGCTGCATGCCTTCTTCCCAGCATCCACTGGAGCCTGCCTGGGGGACGTGCTGGTGCGGCCGTTGGGAGGGGAGTGGGTGCTGCGGCAGAAGATGGAAGAGTCTCAGATGCGGGTGGGCAAGCGCGTCTGGCTGATCTTCCTCCGTGCCCGTCGGTACACGCAGTCCCGCTAGGCACTGCTGGACTACTCGCTCACGCAGTTCTTATAGGAGGTGGAGCGGTACAGCCTCTGAGTGAGGCAGCCGTCCCTCGCAGGTCAGGCAGTATTGACTAGCCCGCGGTCCAAGGCGGAGCGAACTGTATAATGGGGAGTCGCCACAGGCGACCGTAGGGGCTTGATGTGGGCGCACGCGACCTGCGTTCAACTAACCTGGTGTTCCAGCAATCAGGTACGGTACATGATTACCAATCAGTCGGGCCGGTCATAACGGTCGAGGGAGGTCGGATGTCACGAGCGAAAATCCGAGCGGCACTTGTGCGTGCTCGGCAAGGCGAGAAGGAGTTTGCCTTGGCGGATCTGCGGATGATCGAGAATCAGGAGGCGGTTCGCCGTCACCTCCGGTTCGCCATCAACAGGAATGACCCGGCGGCCCTTTCTCTTTGGAAGGGTCTCTTCCCAAATGAAGATGTACTCGAGTCACCTACTTCGGATACGGCTGATGTAGCGCGCTCGTCTCTTGCGGTGAGGTCCCCGGAGCGCTCTACGCTCACCCTCCCGTCTCGCATCGAACTCTCCAATCCGGCGCCGCTCTTGACAATGCTCGGGAGCACCTCGGAATCGACCATTCACTTCAATGGCACGTTCATTACCCAAGTGTGGGCTCTTGTGGGTATTGCTGCCCTTGGGCGAGAGCCATCGAGCAACGCTTGGCAGGTCAATATGGAGGGGTACAGCAATGGGGTTGGATTTGCCCGAGCCCTAGGTCTCCAAGATGCAATACTTGGCTATAGTAATGATGACTGGGGGGAGCCTGGGCGTACGGTGAAGTTGCGGCGAATTCGAGAGATGAAATTGATTGAGCCGGTCGCTAGCCGGATTTCAACGCTCATTGCTCCGACTGACCACGTGGCACAGGCGACGTTGTACTATGTTGTCGTTGAATTGTTGCGCAATGTTCTGCAGCACAGTCGGGACCCCTTGGGCGCTGTGGTTGCGGCTCAGGCGATGACCGAGGCGCAGCAATACTCGCGTCCTGCCGTACAAGTGGCAGTGGCTGATACGGGGATTGGTATTTTGGAACATCTCCGCGGCAAGCACCGCGAACTACGAGATGCAAGCTCTGCGCTTGAAAAAGCGTTGCGTGCCCACATCTCCGGAACTTTTGAGGAAGGACTGACTGGTTCGCTATATAATGCGGGCTTCGGGCTGTTTGCCATCGCAGAGCTTGCTAAGCTCACGGGCGGTCGCCTTCTCCTTGCCTCCAGAGGCGCTGCCTTATCGATCCAGGGGGATCGAAACGATGTCAACAGGCACTCATCTTCGATTATTGGGCCGATAGGCACGGGTTTCCCAGGAACACTAGTGGCCTTCGAGCTACCGCTGGGTGATACCCGCGACTTCAGTGTCTACATGGAAGCGGTGAAACAGCGCGCCAAGCAGCAAACGCCTGCGCGAGCCGTCCATCGCTGGATTGCTTATGAGAATCCCCCTTCGGGAGCTCAACGAATCCTGGTAAATATCGTTCGAGAGAATACAGATTTGGCGGCCGAAATTGGCAAGAAGGTCCGTAATAGTATTCTTGCGGGTGAGCCTATTGTTCTGGATTTTGCCGGGCTTTCCTTTGTTACGCAGAGCTTTCTCCATGCATTGCTGTTTCGGCCGCTTCGCTTGGCTTGGGCAGATGCTATCCCTATTCATGCGATGAATGTTTCGCCGGCGGTCCGTAGTGCTCTCGAGGCCTTGGAGGAGTATGCTCTGGGCGGGTAGCGGGTGAAGTTGCCCCGGTCTCGAGGCTCTTCCTCCGCCCCAGGATTTCTTGAGACACCTCTCTGGGGATAGCCTCCCCTCGTGAGGTGGATGTGAAGAAGCAGCAGAAGCAGGACAGAACGGCGGAGCGTGGTCGGTTCTCGGCGAAGCGGAAGAAGGAGGCCGTCCTCCGTCTGCTCAAGGGCGAGGAGCTCGACGCGCTCTCGCGGGAGCTGGGCGTCACCGCGGCAGTGCTCAGCGGATGGCGAGAGAAGTTCCTGGCGGGAGCCGAGGCGAACCTCAAGAGCCGGGAGCCCGAGCCAGCCGACGACGAGGTGCTGCGGCTCAAGGCCATGGTGGGCGAGCTGATGATGAAGAACGAACTGCTCACCGAGAAGGCTCGGCTGCTGGAAGGCAACGTGCCGGGTTCTCCCTGGAGGAAGTCGAGAGGATGAGCGCCCAGCTCTCGCCTTCCAGCGGCAAGTCGTACGGGCTGGCGCTCGTGACGGCCACCTGGCGCGTGCCTCGCGCCACGGTGTACCGGCACCGGGCCCGTCGTCAGGCACCAGGTCTTGGCTGTACAAGGAGTCGCGGGCCACTCCGGTCCGGCGGTCCGAGACGGCAGGCAGACCGCGAGACGCGTTTCTTCCCGTGGAGGTCGTCGCGTCTCCCGCGCCGCGAGTCCGAGACGGACTGCTGCTCGAGGTGGCGCTGCCGCGCGGGCTCCTCCTGCGCTTCCCGGAGGGCACGCAGGCCGAGTACCTCGCGCACCTGGTGGCGGTGCTCGGCTGATGCTGCTGTTGCCCCGGGCGGTGCGAATCCTGCTGGCAAGAGAGTCCGCCGACATGAGGAACAGCATCGATGGGCTGGCGGCGATAGTGCGCGCCGAGTGGAAGGAGAGCCTCTACGCCGGTCACCTCTTCGTCTTCGTCTCGCGGCGCGGGGACAAGGTGAAGATTCTCTCCTGGGACGCGGGCGGCTTCGTCCTCACCTACAAGCGCCTGGAGCAGGCCCGCTTCCGCCTGCCTGCTTTCGCCGAGGACGCCCTGGGCGCGCAGTTGGATGCCACCCAACTGTCCATGCTGCTCGACGGAATCGACGTCACGCACGTCCGGAGGCCAGGCAAGTGGGCACCTCCCCCCGGCGCCGAGGCGACAACTTCCCTGACACAGGGGGGGAGGTACAGCACGGCCAGGGGCCAGACCATGCCCTGGTATGTGCGCTCTTGTGCCGCAGGCATGTGCTGGGCCGGGAGGAGGGCACGAACCGCCCGGACGAGAGAGCCTACGCCGGGTGGCAGGCGCCCGCAGGCTCCATCTGGATACACTCTCGAGCTGCCGGATGCTGGCGGTTGGGTGGATGCACTTTCGCCTGAGTAAGAACTGAAGGTATAGACTCAGCACCGATGGTCCAGGTGCGGGCCATTAGAACCCGCTATCAAGCTCTGGATACCCACGAGGCCCGCGCCACTCGCTGGGGCTAATGTCGCCCGCACAAGGAGGTCCGAATGCCGTGCCTAATTTGCGGAGTCGCCAAGACCGTCCACGCCCACCTCATTCCCAAGACCTTCGCGCGTGAGGTCCAGGTGGGGAAGGCGCATGCCGTTGTTCGCGACTCCGGCGAGTACGAGGACACCCAGTCTGGCATCTGGGATAGGGACATCCTATGCCGTGACTGCGACAACAGGATCGGAAGATGGGAAGGAGGTGCAAAGCAATCTCTCGATGCTCTCCGGGCCGACGCCGTTGGGAAGCCCTGGGGCCTACATTGGCTTGCTGGCGTCGTAGGTGACGACCTCATCCGCTTTCTTGCCGCTCTCCTATGGAAGTATTCATCAACTAGGCCCGCCCTGGGACGCATCGAGTTGGGCCCGTATAGGGCGATACTGGAGGACATCTCCTTCCGTGGCGCGCTGGTTCCCTCAAGCGTGAACGCAGTTGGATTCCGGCTGCTGCGAGAGCAGGGCGATGATGGGGTCTTTGCTTACCGAACACCGAGGCTCGACAGGAAGGGCGGGGTCAATATGGTGCGTTTGATGATCGGCGGTGTTCTTTTCTTCGTGAGGCTGGATCAGAGAACTCCGATTGACGCAGTACTCCGGGAAGGGGAAATAGCTGGACGGACCGACCTTCCGTACTGGCTGGCTCCCGCCTCCATGTTCGAGGAATTCACGCAGGGACGCGAACTCGTGAATCGAGGAGAGCTCTCTCTCTTTCTAGATCGTCAAGAAGGGCACAAGCCTCCGAAGTAGAGCGCAGACTTTGGCGCACCTCGCGCTGCGCGCCTAGCGCGTGCATCCCCAGAGTGGAGACTCCTCAAGGACCGCGAAGCGCTGTCCTGGGAGTGAGATGCCGGAGTTGTCGCTGACCCTGTTGGAAGGGGTAGTTCGAGGGTCGGCGGTGCTGGGGAGGTTGGGGCCGTTGGGAACGCAGGGCAGGAGGGCGCAGGCTGGCCCGCCGAAAGGGGCCGTTTCCGCCGCACGCTCCCTCGGAAGCCTGCAAAGCATGTAAGGGACGAAACCGGAAAGCGGAGAGAGCGGCCGTCCTGGACACCCTAGAGCGGAGAAGTGAGACTCTCAGGGAATTGTGTTAACCGGCGCCCCAAGGGTTAACAGCACCTGTTAACCGCTCTCAGTTGTTCTCTCCCCAAATTGGACGAAAGAAAGCCCAATCCGCAGATGAATGGATGGGCAATCGCGTTCTGCGTCGAAGCGCGTAGAGAGTGACCTCTGAATCGTCGTGGGGTGAAGACCCTTGTGATTCAGGGGCTTAAGCGCGAGTGTCGAGCGCATTCAATCGCGCGACTCGTGTTAACCGAAAAGGCACTGCCGGTTTGCAGGCCCTTTCAATCAGCTTCCCAGGAGGGACTCGAACCCTCAGCCTTGCGGTTAACAGCCGCCTGCTCCGCCATTGAGCTACCGGGAAATGTGCTGCGTTTGTTCTACGAGTACCTCCGGAGGGATTCGAACCCTCGCCGTCCGCTTAAGAGGCGGATGCTCTTCCAATGAGCTACGGAGGCAGATTGCTCGCCGCCCCGGATGCGCGCGGGCGGCATTCATTCACCACGACGATTCAGTTGTCAGAGACCTTGATGCTGCCGGGGACACGAGCCAGGAGTTCTGGCGCACGAACGCGCGCCAGGTCCTCGGTGATGCCCCGCGATGCGGTGTTGCTGTGCGTGGCGGGCCACGCGGGGCGGCATGGGGACGCTGGAGCCCTGAAAGCCGAGAGGCCGGGTCCCCTGGATGGGAGCCCGGCCTCTGCGTGGCTTGGCGCTTCGATGACGAAGCGCGAGCGTCAGCAGGGGACGGGCGGCTGGCCGTGGAGAAGGCCGAAACCCACGTTGGCGGTCGAGCCGAAGCTCGCGAGGGAGTTGGAGGCGGCGTTGAACTGGGACCAGAGGTTGTCGAGATTGCTGTGCTTCATCGGGTTCGTCCGCATCGTCAACGTCGTCATGGTCGCCGCTCCTTTCTGGGAGACTCTACGGCGAGTGATTTTCGTTCCTGACAAGGCCCGATGATTCGAGCTTCACGGCCGTGGCTCACGTGCCAGTGGCGGGGGCAAGTCCCGAACCTGGTGGCGTTGGTGCATTGGGCGTTGTCGTCGGGTCGCACTCGACGCAGAGGAGGGATGCCGCCAGGGCACTGTGAGCATCGTCGGTGCCGTCCACGCAGGGAGGGATGTCGCTGGGTGGGGGTAGCCCAGTTCCGCAGCAGCGATGGCCGAGTCCCATGTGGATGGGTCTGCCCTGCGCGCCAGAGAGTGTCGGCTGGCGCGCAGGTTTCGGTGAGGCAGGTTGGGGCGGCTAACCAGCTTCAGGGATGTCCGGCAACGCACGAGCCTGTGTGAAGAAAGAAGGCAGCGAAAGGGTCGTGGCAGTGGCCCCCTCCTCGATTCTCGGTCCGCGCCCATTGACGCAACAATGTGACTGCGCCCCTCCTTCGTTGCGCACGTGCGGTGAGGATCCGAGGTGTCGAGGTCGCCGCCGCTGGCCCACGAGCGCTCTTCTCGGAGGGGTTGACAGGGGGCCCCCTGCCCAGCAATATGCCTTGCATAACAAGGTATGCGGCATGGCAAGGTGCGGAAGTGGCAGACCAAGATCCGCAGGAGAAGTGGCAGGTACAGCTGCGCAAGGGGGCGCTGGAACTGGTGATTCTGGCGGCGTTACGAGGGCGGTCCGTGTACGGCCTGGCGTTGCTGCGCCATCTGCAGCGCTTTCCCACGACGGCCATCACGGAAGGCACGCTGTATCCGCTGATGGATCGACTCAAGCGTGAGGAACTGGTGAGCGCCGATTGGTTGCAGGAAGGCGATAGCCGGCCTCGCAAGTACTACCAGCTCACCGTGAAGGGCGAGCAGAAGCTCACCGCGCTCGTGCAGGCATGGCGGCAGTCCGTCGCTGATATCGACGCCCTGCTGACCGTATCGGCCAGCACCGAACTCTCCGACAAAGGAAGCTGACATGGACTCGCGTCAACCCATCCATGCGTACATGCACGCGCTCCGCTCGCGGCTTGGCAAGTTGGACCCGGCCGAGGCCGAAGAGGTCATCCGCGAAATCGAAAGCCATCTCCACGAGGTGGTGGAGCAAGCCGAATCCCGAGGTGAAACACCTGACGTCGCCGCGTTGCTGGAAGGCTTCGGCGCTCCGGATGTGCTGGCCGAGCAGTATGTGGCGCACATCCAGACGGGTGCGCCCCCTCCATCCGGCTTTCGCGTCATCCAGCGGGTCAGACAGACTGTCACGCACGGTTTGTATTACTCGATGGGCGCATTCGGGTTCTCGGTCGCCGCGGCGCTCCTGCTTCTGGCGCTGGCGAAGGTATTCGAGCCTTCGTCTGTTGGCGTGTGGTCGACCCGGAGCGGCGAATCCGTCACGGTGGGCTGGTCGGGCTCGCCGTCTCCGGAGGCCACGGAGCTGTTGGGGTTGGGGTTGATACCCCTTGCCCTGCTGGCTTCGGCATGGTGCGCGGAGCTGACCCGTCGGGTGCTGCGCGTCTTGCGACGTGGGCTGGTCTGAGCAACCCCGAGCCCCCCTCCCCATCGGAAACATTGTGTTGCGGCCCGCGCGGCTGCGGGCCTTCTTTTGTCTCAAGAGAAGGAGCATCTGCCGTGAGAATCGTCTGGACCTTCGTCTGGCATTTCCTCTCCGTGCTCTCGATTCTGGTGGTGGTCGCCGCCGGCATCGGACTCCACGAGGGGGTCGACATCTACTATGGAGAAACCACGGAAGCCTTCAAGGCGGGCGACGAAGGGCCGCATGTGTTCCAGCAGGGAGGCCAATGGGTATCACAGACCCTGCGGGGTAACCGTGAGGAGGGGTTCTGGGTCGAAGAGAAACGCCACGCGCTGACGGACACGTTCCAACTCGAGGTGTCCTTCCCGTTGGACCGGAGCCGGTTCAGCGTCCAGGCCACCCCGGAGTTCGCCACCCCGCCATCCCGCTATCAAGATAGTGGACCGGTGTTGGCCCTCTCCGACATCGAGGGCAACTACAAGGCGCTGCGCGACTTCCTGGTCCACGCGCGGGTGATGGATGCCCAGCTCAACTGGACGTTCGGGGAAGGACATCTGGTGCTGCTCGGTGACTTCGTCGACCGCGGCCCATCGGTCACGCAGGTGCTGTGGTTGATCTACAAGCTGGAGCACAGCGCCCGACAAGCGGGCGGACGCGTGCACTACATCCTGGGCAATCACGAAATCAAAAGCCTGCAAGGCGACCTTCATTCGTCGCATCAGAAGTACTTCAATGTCGCCACAATCCTCGGTCGACAGCAGTCGGAGCTCTTCGGGGACGATTCCTTCCTGGGGCGCTGGCTGATGAGCAAGAACACCATCGAGGTGATCAACGGCGTCCTGTTCGTGCATGGCGGGTTGCATCCAGCGCTCGCCGAGCGCGACCATTCCCTCGACGACCTCAACCGGATCGTGCGCGAGCACTATCGCCAGAGGTGGTACCCTCGTCGCGGAGCTGGCGAGGAGGAACTGCTGCTAGACACCAAGACAGGGCCGTCATGGTATCGCGGCTACTTCAAGGAAGACCTGACGCAGGAGCAGGTGGAGCAGACCCTGTCCCGGTTCGATGCGAAGGCGGTCGTCGTCGGTCACACGCTGAACTGGCGCGTCACGACGTTGTTCGACAAGAAGGTGTTCGCCATCGACGTCAAACACCCGTTGGACCACCGCGAAAGCCTTCCACCAAGACACTCGGAGGGCCTGCTGCTGGAGGGCGACGCCGCGTGGCGTGTGTTGGAGGACGGCAGCCGTGTGGAGCTGTAGGGGCTCGCGATGTGCCCCAGGCACGGGAAATGTCATATGTCCGCCACTAGGGGCAGGAAATCACAGCGACGCTGGGCCATTGCGATACAGCCGTCACTGGGTTTGCGTCAGTTTCGTTGAGTCCGTTCAACAACCGAAGCCTCCATATCCCCCGCATCGCGACGCCCCTTCGGAAGCCTGCAAAGCATGTAAGAAACCAGATTGCTCCCGGTTCGTTTCCACGTCCGAAAGGGAGCAGCCGGATGCGCTGGTGTCGATGGGACAGCCCGTCGAATCATCGGCAGCAGCACACGGAAATCTCACGAGATTTCAGGTCCCGATTTCCGGTGTAGCGCGAGTAGCCGGTCTCCTACTCCGAACCGAAGACCTGCGAGAGATAGTGCTTCGAGAACGCCGTCCAGTCAGGACTGTCGAAGAGTGCTGCCTCGACCCAGTGGTGTATGAAACGCATGGCAAAGCCGCGCTGCAGATAGTCCTCGACGCCCACGGGTAGCGGCCGGAGCTCTCCGGCTCCGTCGAGTGGCACGAAATGCAGCCGGTCGAGGACCCGGCCCGATTCCATTTCGAGGCAGACCGCGAACTCGCCCTCGCAGTAATCGAAGGGCGCGAGGCGGTCGAGCAGCTCACGCGCCTCCGGAAAGGCTCCGTACGGGTCGAGTAGTTCCGCTCCACGTCGGCCGTCGATGCCGTCGACACATGTGGAAACAGGGAGGACGTTCGCCTCTCCCCCAACGATGTCGATCTCGCGGTCGAGGTGCTCGATTGCGGCGCCTTGTTGCAAGCGCCATCGGAGCTGAATTTCGCCACCGAGGAAGCCGCGAGGGGCGCGATGCAAGCATGGTATCGGTCCGAGACCGGATTATCGCTCATCGATGGATGATACGTTAGGAGATGTGTTCGTCGAGCCGTGCCACCCACGCTGGAGCTGGAGCTCGTCTACGCCACCTGCTTCAAGACGCGTGAGGAAGTGAAGCGAGCGTTGTTCGAGTCCATGGAGGTGTTCTACAACCGGAGGCGTCGCCACTCATCCCTGGGCTACATCAGCCCGGTCGAGTTCGAGCGGGTGGCCGCAACGAGCAGGCTGGCAGCTTGACCCACCTGTCTACGGAGTCGGGCCACGCCCCAATGACGCCGCGGCCGAATTGGGAGGCAAATCCAAAGCGGGCTGAGCGGCCGATTGGCGAGGGGCATGCATTAGGTTGATGCCCGCCGGTAACTCCCCTCCAAATGTGCCTGTTCGATGAGGCGTACGGCGCGCGCGGCCCCGTCCTCTGCTCGGATGCGTTCACCCACCGCTGCGGCCTGCGCCCGTACCGTCGGAGACAGTGCTGTGCGGATGGCATTCGCGAGCCGTTCGGCCGTGAGCGACTTCTGCGGTACCGGCTGTGGCCCGACCCCCGCGCGGAGAACCACGTGCCCCCAGAAGGGCTGGTCGCCAAGAAAGGGGCAGATGACAGTGGGCTTGCCCGCGCGCAGTCCCGCCATCGTGGAGCCGGCCCCGCCGTGATGGACCACCGCGCTCATTCGAGGAAACAGCCAGTCATGCGGTGCGGACTCCAGCATGAAGACATTGGACGGGAGCTCGCGCGCTTTCATGCCTCCCCAGCCTGTGGCCAGCACCGCGCGCTCGCCGGTCAACGCGATGGCCTTCAGGACGGTGGCGGCACGAGAATCTGCATGCGCCGCGCCCATGCTGCCGAAGCCCACGTAGACGGGCGGAGGCCCCTCCTCGAGGAACGCGTGCAACTCGGCGGGCGGAGTCCATTGGTCAGCCTCGTCGAGGAACCAGCAGCCCGTCACCTGGGCCTGGGGAGGCCAGTCGGAGGGACGTGGTAGCAGCTGCTCGCTGTATGCGTACAGCGCCGGCACCGCGGAGCCATCGGCCTTCTTCATCGGGTCCGCGAAGCGAGAGAGCGGCGGGAGGCCCAGTGTCTTCACCCGGAAGTCGTTGGTTGCTCCGGCCCAAACCGCGTTGGCCAGCGTCAGGACTCGATAGCTGAGCGCGTTGAGCCAACCGCCGAGTCGGAAACTCGGGACTATCGGCACCGGGAACTCGCGTGTCGGAGTCAGCGGCAGCGGCATCGCCAGCAACTCGACGGCCCCGAGCTTCTCCGCGATGTGATGACTGCCGAGCGCCTTGGAGTGGTACACGAGCACGTCCGGCTCCAGCTCCCGCGCCGCCTTCCACTCGTCCTCCAGGCCCGCCCGGATGATGGCGCCGAACCCCTTGAACAGCCGCCGCTGCTCGGCACGTGTCGGGGCGCGTAGAACCGCCTCCGTCAGCTCCAGCACCGCATTGTCCATGTGCGCGTAGGGAATGCCGTGGCGCTCCGCCATGCCTCGGAAGCCGGTGGGCGTGCAGAGTGCCACGACGTGTCCATGCGCCTTCAGTGCCTTGGCGAGCGCGACGAAGGGCTGGACATCACCTCGGGTTCCGTAGGTGGAGATGAGCACGCGCATGAGAACCCCATTCAGGAGCTTGTCCGCGGCAACAACCGCGGGCGGGTGGCGGCCCGACCACCGAGGAACCTGTGCGTGCCAGGAGCGCGCGACGCACACCCTTCGAGATGTGTGGCCAGTGTCTCAGAACAGGGGGCTCCAAGCCACGGAAACCATGTGGCCCTGCCAGGCCTCTTGCCTACGTGCTGGTGAGCCCCACCCAGAGCTGCCAGCCCATGAATGCCAGGTAGAGCGCGACGAGCAGCAGTCCTTCTGGGCGCGTGATGGTCCAGTCGAAGGTGATGGAGAGTGGGAAGAGCACCAGGGTAAACCCGAGAACGGCCATCAGGATGAGGGGGCCACCCCCGGGCAAGGGGACCGTGGCAATGATGGACGTCGTGCCCAGGATGAAGAGCAGGTTGAAGATGTTGGAGCCGACCACGTTCCCCATGGCCATGTCGGACTGCCCCCTCCGCACCGCCATCAGGCTGGTGATGAGCTCCGGCAAGGTGGTGGCTATCGAGACCACGGTGAGCCCGATGAGCTGCTCGGACAAACCCAGTGCCTGCGCCGCCCCGGTGGCGCCCACCTCACCGAGCTTCCCTCCGAGCCCGAGCAGCGCAAGCCCTCCAAGCACCATGCCCACTGCGAGCCGCCAGGACAGCAGGGGTTCGCGTCGCACGACCTCGGTGGCGTCGCTCGCAAGAGCGGCGCCCACCTTCGAGGGCTGCTTCGCCGCGCGGAGGAGCATCACCAGGAAGCCGAGGAAGCAACCCACCAGGAGCACCCCGTCGAGCCGCGACAGGCCGAGCTGTCGCCTGGCATCGAGGTGGTTGGGAAGCCAGGAGAGCGTCAGGAGGAGCACCACGGTGCCCAGCAGCACGGGCAGCTCCCGCCGGAGCAGCGAGGATTGGACCTTCACGGGGCGGACCACCGCTGCCAGGCCGAGCACGAGGCCGATGTTGGTGAGCGACGAGCCCGTCATGTTGCCGAACGTCAGGGCTGTCGAGCCGCCGAGCGCGGCCGCGACGTTGAGCGCGAGCTCCGGGGCCGAGGTTCCGAAGGCGACGAGCGTCAGGCCGATGGTGAGGGCAGGGACACCATGTCGCTCGGCCAGGGCGACCGCGCCCTTGACGAGCAGGTCGCCACCCAGCAACAGCAGCACGACGCCTCCAACAAAGAGTCCCAATGAGGTGAGCAGTTCCGAGGACATGGGTTCCCCAGGGGCCGGTGAGCGGGCACGGCAGAGACTTTGGCGAGGGAGGTGGGCGTCACTTCAGCACGGCCACGGCCGCGAGCGCGGAGGGCTCTCCGGCGACGAGCAGCGCGTCGGAAGGAGTGAGCGGCCGGTCTGGGTCCGGTACTGGCAGCATGCGGTCCTGGAGCACGTCGTGCACGGCCACCACATGCACGCGGTAGCGCTGTGGCAGCGCCAACTCGCGCAGGCTTCTTCCATACCAGGCCTCCGGCACCGGCATCTCTTGCAAGCCGAAGTCCTGCCCCAACTGGACGTACTGGAGGAGCCGGCCGCTGGTGATGCGGTTGGCGAGCCCGAGCGCGCTCTCCCGCTCGGGAAAGATGCTCTCCGAGGCCCCCAGCGCGTTGACGATGCGCGCATGGTCGTCCGAGCGGACCTTCACATAGATGTCCTGGATGCCTGTGTCCCGCAGGGCGAGCAACGCGAGGATGCTGGCCGAGAGGTCCTCGCCCGTGGAGACGATGGCCGCGTCCGCGCCGCGCGCGCCCACCTCCTGTAGCACCTGGCGCTGTGTGGCGTCTCCCACCATGGCCTTGGAGACGCGCGAGCCCAGGGCATCCACGACCGCTGGCCGTGGGTCGATGGCGATGACGTCATGTCCCTGCTCGTGCAGGCGCGCGGCGATGACCGAGCCGAAGTTGCCCAGGCCCACCACGATGATGCGCTTCATCCCTGCTCCTTAACCAACGATGAGGTCCTCTTGCGCGGGGCGCACATGTCGCAGGTGTGTCCGGGCACGCAGGCTGAGGGCGGCGAAGAAGGCAAGGGGGCCCAGCCTTCCCACGAACATCAGCCCGATGACTTGAAGCTTGCCCGCGACACTCAGGGAAGGGGACACGTCCATGGTCAGCCCCACCGTGCAGAAGGCGCTGACGACTTCGAAGAAGAGGGGCAGGAAGCTGGCGCGAGCAGTCTGCACCGATTCCTCGCCGTGTCCCTCCGTGAAGCTGAGCGCGAAGACAGCGGCGGTCATCACCCCAAAAGCGATGAGGGCGAGCGATACGGTCCGCTCGATGGTGCCTTCCGGAATGGCGCGACCGTGCAACTCGGCATGCCGGCGGCCCCGGATTCGAGTGAAGGCGAGCGCCGCGAGCACCGCCAGCGTCGTCGTCTTCAGGCCCCCCGCGGTGGAGCCAGGACTGCCCCCCACCACCATCAGCAGGATGGTGAAGAAGCCACTCGCGTTGCTCACCTCGGAGTAGCTCACGCTGTTGAATCCCGCGGTGCGCGCCGTGGCGGACATGAACCAGGCGTTGGCGACCCGGTCCACGTAGCCCATGGACCGCAGCACCCCGTTCCACTCGAAGAGCGTGAAGAGCACGGCGCCACCAACGAGGAGGACACTCGTGACGAGCAGTGCCGCGAAGGTATGGACACTCATGCGCCGCGAGCGTTGGTTCCGACCGCGCCACCAGCGCAGCGCCTCTTCTCCTGAAAGGTAGCCCAATCCCCCGAGAATGATGAGGCTCGAGACGATGAAGAGTGTGAGTGGGGCGCTCGCGAAGCCCACCAGTGAGTCACTGAATGTCGAAAAGCCCGCGTTGCAGAATGCGCTCACTGAGTGGAAGACGGCATGCCACGCCGCCTCCTTCCATCCGAACCGTGGCAGCCATAGCAGCCACAGGAGCAGCGCCCCCAATGCCTCCACCCAGAGGGTGAAGCGCGCGACCCGCAGGGTCAGCGACACGACGTTCTGTCGGTGCGTGTAGTCGATGGGGGCGCCGACAATGACCTCGCTGCGAAGGGACAGCTTCCGGCCGAGCGCGCCAATGACAAGGGTGGCCAGGGTGATGAGTCCCAGCCCACCCAACTGGATGAAGACGAGGAGCCACAGTTGACCCCAACGGGTAAAGGTCGTGGCGGTGTCCACGACGGTGAGTCCCGTCACGCACACCGCGCTGGTCATCGTGAAGAGCGCGTCGAGGAGCCCCAGTCGCGGCCCGGTGTACAAACCCGGCAGCCAGAGCAGTCCGAGCGTCCCGAATGCGATGAGGACCCCGAAGGAGAGGGCCAGCAGCATGGCCGGAGAGATGGAGGACCAGCGCAGCCAGAGCCACTGTATGGGCGAGCGAAGGAGGGGCGTCACTGAGTGGGGGCAACCATCCATCACCCAAGGGCGGCCCACCAGTTTTTCGAGTGTGAATCTGGACGCCCGGCACGCGGGGGCCTCGTGCCCCACTCCTCGCCGGCGCCATGAACCTCTCCGGCTCCGGTGGCAGAGGCCATGATGCGTGGAGCGAGGCCTCGCGATGCGGAATTTGTGCGGGCCTCCCTGCCCGGGCTGGCAGCAGCGCCAGGTGCTGCAGGTCCCCTCGTGTCAGGGACGTTGACGGGTCGTGGGCGGCCACGCGCCCACCGACTCGCTGCCGCCCTGCATCACGGCCCACGACGGAGACGGGGCCCATCTTCGCCCACACGTTGAGCTACCAGGGCCGAGCCGTCCCGCCCGGGCGCCGCGCTCACTCGCCTTGACGCGCTATTGGACTGGCCTTGGCGCGCCCATGACGCAGCGACCGAGTTCTGGGGAGGCACAGGGCCAGTTCCTGCTTCTCGTCCGTCCCTCCTTCGCCAACTCGACGATTCGCGCTCGGAACTCCGGCGGGTATGGAGGCTTCGGTTTCGGCATCGTTGGGTCCTTCTCCCACAGTTGAACGGACTCAACGAGCCCGACGCAAATCCAATCGAGGTCCTCCCTCGAACCACAGAGGCCCTCATCGCAATCACTGCCGCGGCCGGCAAGGTTTGCCCCCGTTCTCGCGGCAAACCTTACCGGTCCTCTCGCGCCCCTCCTCGGAGCATGCACTGGCACTCGGGTTGCTCTACCCGGGCTCACTCCGTGATTCGGACCCGCATGACGCGGTATTCCGGTCCGGAGCCTCCTCGGCCACGCTCGGTACGCTGCCTTCCGCTCTCGCGTGGCTGTCATTGAAAGGAACAGGTCTCGCCGTGCGCAACCTCCTTTTCGCCCTCCCTCTCGCCACCTTCACTGCCGCTTGCGGCGGTGAGCCCCTCGCTGCCGACACTCTCGAGGCGGCCTCGCCCGTCGTCGCCGATGAGGCCGTCGACCAGGTCGAGCAACAGGTCAGCCTCTCCAGCCCCTATACGTGGCGAACAAACCGGGCCGAATCCATCTCCACTTCCATCGGCACCTCCACCAACCGTACCTGCTTCCTCACCGGCCTCGGCGGAAGCCTCCAGCCCGCCTTCCCTGACGACATCAGTTGGGCCTCCGCCGGCACCCACATCTACGGGGGTGAGTGGATCCTCTCCATCAACCAATACGTGAGCACGGCCCTCTCCACCACCGTCCAGTGCGTCAACACCGCCGCCAACCGAACCCCCGAGGTCTTGTGGTCCAAGGGCGAGGCCGCCAAGCTCCTCGGCGCCGTGACGCCCAACCGTCGCTGCTTCCTCACCCGGATTGAAGCCTCCGGCGCATTCGACTCCACCGCCGACTACGTCCGCGTCTGGAATGACAACATCAACTGGTACCTCGGCGGTGACCTCGCCGATGACGGCGGCGCCCGCGCCCTGTGCGTCGACTTCCCTGAAGGCCACGGCAATTGGCTTTGGGTCTCCGGCGCTGACCCCATCAACCGCGACCTCGCCTACAACTCCGGTGGCGTCGCCTGCTTCCTCTCCGAGCTCGGCGGCCGCTTCAACCAGGACAGCTATTACGACGGCGTGAGCGTCAACTACAACGCCGGCACCCGCACGTGGGAGATGGACCTCTCCCCCGTCAAGCGGGGCCGGGCCGGGTGCGTCAAGTAATCCCTCTCCCCCCAAGACCTGGGCTCGTCTGCAGCGGGCCCAGGCTCCTCTCCCAGTCATCCCGCACCGTGCTCACGTCGTCGAAGCCGCACCCCGTCGCCACACGGTGACTGTCTCCACCCACGAAAATCCATACCCGCGATGCTCGTCCAGTCAGAGCAGGGGGAAGTGCGCATCGCCGGTCTCGCGCGCGACCTGGGACTCAACCAGGACGCGTTGGAGAACGGGGTGTGCCGCTTCCGCGAGTCGAGCGCCAGCATCACCAGGACGAGGAGCCCGAGCACGGACGTCCCACTCCACGAGCTGCAGCAACCGCCACCGCCTTCGTTCCCCCCGAAGCGGGAGACGCCACGCAGAAGACGTCCGAGGCATCGACCGTGCCTCCGCCATTCACCACCGTCCACATGGCCAGGAATGCGGGCGCCTCGTTGCCGTACATGTCGAACGCCCGCACGCTGAAGGTCACCGAGCCTCCCGCGGGACGCAGGGGGTTCTGCGGCGAGAGGAGAACTCCCAGGCCCCCTGATTTGCTCACGAATCATCCTGTTTCACGGGCCCGAAGACACCGTTTCACCCCTGCGGAGAGCAACGAGAGGCCGGGCGGGAGGTCGCGTGCGGGGAGCCGAAAAAACTCCACGGAAACGAGGACCCGGCTCGGGCGACGCCGGCCGGAGAGACCCACGGCGCACCGCGGAGACGAGGTCCTGGGGACCTCGGAGCAGGAGCGCCCTGTCAGCGATGGATTCTGCGAGTCGGCAGAGACCGACGGGGTTGGTTACCGGTGTCCCTGGGCGAGGACCCCATGAGGGCTTGGGGCCAGCCGGAGCTGGAACAGGTCCCTGGCATTGCCGTGGGTGATCTTCCGTCGGTCGAGCTCGCTGATGGGGGCGCGGTCGATCCATGCCGCCGCGGGCGCGGCTTCGGAGTAGGGGTAGTCGACCGAGAACATGATGTGGTCGGCTCCGACGGTGAGGATGGCGTTCGTGAGGGCGCTGTCGGAGAAGCTGCCGCTCGTGGTGAGCCAGATGTTGTCGGCGAAGTACTCCGGCAGCGTCTTCTTGAGTCGCTTGTCGAAGCGGTTCAGCTCGAACATGTTCTGGGTTCGCCACAGCAAGGCGGGCAGGCCCTCGCCCATGTGCCCGAGGATGAGCTTGCAGCTCGGGAACCGGTCGAAGTGCCCGCCCAGGAGGAGCCGCACGGCGTGGGAAGCGGTCTCCGTGCCGAAGCCCCAGGTGGCGCCCTTCATCTCGGGGTGACCGGCGTAGGCCAGCAGCCCTCCTGGAAGCGCTGGGCGAGGGTGCAGGTAGACCGGCACGTCGAGCCCACAGAGGGCCTCCCAGAATCCGTGGAGCGAAGGGTCGTCGAGGTAGAGACCGACGTTCGGGTCCGCGGTGTTGGTGTAGCCGTTGATGAGCACGCCCTTGAATCCGAGCTCGGTGACGGCCCGGCGCGCTTCGGCGATGGCCTCTTCACCGGCTTGAAGCGCGACGGCGGCGAAGCCCGAGTAGCGGTCGGGGTGCTCCGCGATGCGCTCGGCCAGGAAGTCGTTCTCGAGCCGGGCCTGCGCGGCGGCCTTTCGCGGGTCGACGATGCGCTGGATGCCTGGAGCGGTCAGGGACAGGATGGCGTGAGCGATGCCCGCCTCGTCCATGCTGCGCAGGCGGGCCTCATCGAAATCACCGAGGAGGGGCAGGATCGGACGGTAATAGTCGGTCGTGACGCCACCGCCATCGGAGAGCTGGGCGAGGGCGGCCTCGTCGCCGAGCACTCGGGCCACATCGGCGGGGTGGAGATAGGCCTCCTCCAGGGCAACCTTCGGCAGGCGGACGTTCATCGGGATGCCTCCTCAATCCCGATGCCTATCTCACGAGCGCCCCGCGCTTCAAATGTTGAGGTTGACCGGAGGGAATCGAACCCTCTTCGCCGGGGTCACATCCCGGTGGCTCACCATTCGCCTTCGGCCAACATGATGTCGGGGTACCCGGAATCGAACCGGGACCGCTCGCTTATCAGACGAGCACTCTGCCTTAGAGCCATACCCCGTGATGCAAGGTCTGTGATTGAGGTGCGTGGCCTGCGCCACGCAATGGGGACGCTGGGAGTCGAACCCAGCGGGCCCTGTCGGGCTCGGGCTCTACAGGCCCGCGCGTCTTCCCTAACGCTCTACGTCCCCAGGAGGAGCAGTGGGACCCTGGAAGCCGAGAGGCCGGGTCCCCTGGATGGGAGCCCGGCCTCTGCGTGGCGCGGCGCTTCGGAGACGGAGCGCGAGCGTCAACAGGGGGCGGGCGGATGGCCATGGATGTGGCCGAGTCCCACGATGGAAATCGAGGCGGCGTCCACGTGCGAACGGGAGGCGGCGTCGAGCCGGGTCCAGAGGATGTGGCGATAGCTGAACTTCGTCGGGCTCGTCCGCTTCATCACCGGGGTCATGGTCACCGCTCCTTTCAGGGAGAATCCACGGTGGATGATTTTCGTCCCTGACAAAGGCTCCGAACATCCTCGGGTCGTACCTGGCGGGCCCGCGCGGTGGGGCTCAGGGCGGCGGCGCTCGCTCCTGGAGCAGCTGCTCGACCGCGCGCGCGGAGGCGTCATCCACCGGCGAGAGGACGACCATGCTGAGGCCGTCGCTGTCATCGACGGTGAACATGGACGCCTCGAACCGGAGCTCACCCACGTCGGGGCGAACGAGCCGCCTGGGCCTCACGCCGTGCGTGTGCAGCTCGTTCTCGGCCCAGAGACGGCGGAAGTCCTCGCTCGTCGCCATCAGCTCGTCGACGAGCGCAGCCGCCTCCGGCGTGGCGCCCGCGCGCGCGATGGCGACGCGAAACGCGGCGAGGCAGGTTCGCTGCATGTCCTCGGCGTGGGGCAGGAACGTGGTGGCCTTGGGGTGGAAGACCCGGCGCAGCATGTTGCGCTCGTGCTCCGGCATGGCGGCGTAGTCGCCGAAAAGCACGACGGCGGCGCGATTCCACGCGACGATCTGGAACGTCGGCGTCTTCACGAGCGCGGGCACGCGGAGGTTGTCCAGCACGCGCTGAAGGGCGGGCGTGACGTCGGCGGGCGGCGTGTGCCGGCGCGGAGGTGGGCGTTCATGCGCGAGCAGGAACAACATCTCGCGGTTCGTGTCGTCGAGCTCGAGCGCGCGAGCGAGGCGTTCGAGCACGTCGTCGGAGGGGACTCCGCCTCGCCCCTGCTCGAGCCACGTGTACCAGGTGACGCTCACGCCGGCGCGCGCCGCGACCTCCTCGCGACGCAGCCCTGGCGTGCGCCGCCTCCCAGTCACTTCGGGCTGGAGCCGCTCTCGGCGGGCGCGGAGGAATTCAGGGAGGGTGGTAGTCGCCATACCGGTATCCGGGCACGTCTTTTCGCCGTGCCATGCGCAGCCTACGGTTCGCGCATGACCACCACAACGCCACGGGCAGGAGTGCTGCCTTGCTGACGCTTCATCACCTCGGCCGCTCACAGTCCGAGCGCATCGTCTGGCTCTGTGAGGAGCTCGGGCTGGACTATGTGCTGAAGCGCCATGCGCGCCGGGCCGACAACCGGCTCGCGCCGCCGGAGTACAAGGCGCTCCACCCGATGGGCACGGCCCCCATCCTCACCGATGGAGACCTGGTCCTCGGGGAGTCCGGGGCCATCTGTGACTATCTCATCCAGACCCATGGAGGCGGCCGCCTCGCGGTGCGGCCCGGCGAGCCCGGCTTCGCCGACTACCTCTACTGGTTCCACTTCGCCAACGGGACGTTGCAACCCGTCGTCCTGCAGGTGAGATACCTGGAGCGAGTCGACCCTTCAGGAAGCTCCGCGCTGCTGCAGGCGGCCAGGGAGCGCTTCACGCTCGTCCTCTCCACCCTGGAGAAGCGGCTGGGCGAGGCTCCCTATCTGGCCGGCAACGCATTGACGGCCGCGGACATCATGACCGTGTTCTCGTTGACCACGATGCGGCTGTTCAAGCCGTATGACCTCTCGCCCTGGCCGGACATCCTGGCGTACCTGCAGCGCATTGGCGCGCGGCCGGCGTATCGCCGGGCAATGCAGAAGGCAGACCCGGATTTGACGCCGGTGCTGGGAGCCTCCCCGGAATAGGCCTCGGGCTTCACTGCTTCCGGCCCGGGCGGCAATCCCAGCGCCTCTCGTACTGCCCTGGAGAGGTCGTACAAGGCAGCACTGCACATGAGGAGGGCCAGATGCGAGCAGGCATCATCGGAGCAGTGATTGCGACGGTGCTGCCGATGAGCCGTGTTGGCTCCGGGCCCGGCCGCCGAGGAGCCCGACGCGCTCGGGCAGGTCGAGGGGCGCAGGTCGGACGACTGCGTGAAGCGAAGCCGTCCCAACTGCGTCATCCTCCCCTGGAACAGGAGGTTCGGGCTTCCCTGCCGCGGTGCAAGCGGTCAGGCGGACGGCAGTCTTTGGAGGGGATGCCGTCGCCGCCGGATGCGTCAGCTCAGCACTCCTGGATGTACACCGAATAGCTCGACCGGCCACCCCAGACATAGAGCCCGCCGCAGTAGCAACCATACTCACCGATGAGCTCGGTGTACGTGGCGTCGCTGTAGTACCTGTGGAGGTTCGCGTTCGGCTCGTTGGAGCAGTCCGGCAGCGGTGCCTCCTGCGAGGCCAGGTCCGGCTCGCCCTCCTGCGTCACGGGACCGCCACAGCCCACCAACGTCGCCAGCAGCGCACCAGGAATGAATGACCGCATGTGTCCTCCTCGAAGGGGAACACCATACCATGTGCGGTTCGTGACTGCGTTTGACGCAAGTCGTTGCAGGGAGTGGGTGTCCCCGTTCGCGGGTGGGGTTACGCCTCCCGCCGCTTGCGCAGGACGGGCAGTCGGCTGCGACCCACGGGCAGGCGGGTGCCGTCTCGCAGCTCCACTGCGGTGCGTGAGCCCTCCGAGGCGACGAGCTCACGGATGTCCGTCGTTCGGACGAGATAGGAGCGGTGGATGCGGACGAAGTCGGTGGGGAGCAGTTGCTCGAGCCGCTCCAGGCCCTTCTCGCTCAGCTCGGTGCCCCCGTCGCGGAGGCTCCAAGGCCGTGCACCTGGTGCTGGAGGGCGCGGGACAGGATGGGCTCTTCCAGTCGGACCCGCGCATCCTCGAGCGGATGACGTCCTTCCTGAAGGGCGAGGCGCTCCGCGACGAACGGTTGTAGCTCAAGTCGAAGCCCGGCGGTCCTTGACCCACCCGGCGTTCGAGCGGGAGTCGGGTCGCGGTGTTCGAGGCGGCGGCCCGATTCTCGCCTCCTGTCGCGAAATCGGGGGCGGCACATCTGCTAATCATCCGTCTCGTGACATCCCAACTCGGTCCATACACACGCACCCGACTGCTCTTCGGCGGCATCATCGAGGACCACCTCGCCCAGGTCTCCGGCCCGCGCGGGCGCGAGAAGCCGCTGGTGCTCCAGTGCCTCCGGTCGGACATGGCCGAGGATGTGGGGTTCGCGGAGCTGTTCCTCGACACGGGGAGGCATGCCACCCTGCTCGACCATCCGAACATCGTGAAGGTCTTCGACTTCGGTGTGACGGACGGCACGTACTTCCTCGCCAGGGAGCACATCGAGGGCCCCAGCCTGCGCGAGGTGCTCAAGCACATGGCCGCCCAGCGGATGACGCTTCCGGCGACCCTGTGCGCGCGCATCATCTCGCAGGTCTGCGAGGGGCTCGCCTTCGCCCATGACCTCGCGGACTCCGAGACGGGCGAGCCGCTGAGGCTCATCCACCGCTGTATCAGGCCTTACAACATCCTCCTGTCACACCAGGGGAAGGCCATGATGGTGGACTTCGGCGTCGACGAACTGCGGTCCCGGTTTACGCCGCGCATGATTCCCCTCGTTCACGACGAGGTCTACAACGCGCCCGACGTCATGAGCCGCACGCCGGTGGACCGGCGGATGGATGTCTATTCGCTCGGTGTGGTGCTCTATGAGCTGCTCACCCAGCGCAGGCCGTTCGAAGCCACGCCCGAAAGGAGCGTGATGCAGGCAATCCTGACCGAGCCCATGATACCCGCGGAGCGGCACCGGCCGGACCTGCCCGACGCCCTACGTGAAATCCTCGCCCGAGCGCTCGCCAAGGAGCGGGATGAGCGTTATCCGGACTGCCACGCGTTCAAGGCGGACCTGGAGAAGTTCATCCGCTCCACGGGTGAGTCAGTGAAACCGAAGCACGTGGCCCAGCTCGCCCAGCAGGTGAGCCCGACCTCGGACCGCCTGGAGACTCAGCCACGGCTCACCGTGACGCGAGGTCGGATGCTCGCGGCGGCCGTGGGGCTCCTGGTGCTGCTCGGAGGCGGCCTCTTGCTCTGGCGGATGGGGGCCGCACCCGAGCCCCCGCGGGCCCCCGCTACGACTCCGTAGGGCCGGCGTCCTCACCCCACACGTTCACGAAGCTCGAGCGGCGCGCCCGGGCTCACCGGAGGGTTCGTGGCGTGGATGCGCAAGGGCTGGCCGGGCTCGGCGGTGAGCAGGAAGAGCGCGTCACGGTCCTCGGGGCCCACCCACCACCGGTCGCGTCCGGCGGACGTCACGGACACGGGGCGAGGCCATTCCCCTTCGAGCGTCTCGAGCACCTCGAGCCCGGGCAGGGACACCAGGAGCATCTTGTCCTGGACGAAGAGGGCCGCCCGGTCCGCATCGAGGACACATATCCCGGCCCCACCCCAGGTCAGCTCATCCTCGTCCTCATCGCTGTCACTGCGCGGGAGGGAGCCGAGCAGGGTTCCGTCGAGCGCGAAGTGGAGGAGCCCCGTCAGCCTGTAGTTGACGATGAGCAGCAGGAGGACGCCGTGCGGCGTGGCCAGGGCCCTCCAGAGGTCCTGCTCATGGCCCGGCTCCACCTGGAGTGCTCCTTCCGGCTGAGTCGCGCCCGAGCGGAGCACGTAGACGCGGCCCCGGCCCTTCTCCACGACGGTGATGCCGAAGGGGCTGCTGTCGAGGAACGCCCCGTCAGGCGACTCCGGAAGTGGGAGCCCCTCGGAGTATCCGTACCCGTGCGTGGCGGACACGGGGGCGGGAAGGGGCATGGGCTCCCACTTCTGCCCGGACCCATCGGTCGTGAAGAGGGTGGTCAGGGCGAGGTTTCCGTCCACCTGCGCTCCGATGAGCCGGTCTCCATCGGTAGTGAGATCGAAGCACTCCCTCGGAAAAGCCTGGGCGGGAGTGCTCGCATCGGCTCCCACGGAGAAGACACGCCCCTCTCCATTCCCCACCCAGACGTCCTTCGCCTCGTCGAGCGCGGCGAGCACCACGGGCGCGGAGGGATGACCCGGCGAGTCCGCTGCCAGCTCCCGGCGAACACCCTCGGCTCCGTGGACGACGATGAGTCGCTGCGGATTGATGTCGAACAACCACGCTCCACGAGACAGGAGACGACGCGTCGGGTGCATGGCCTCGCAGCATACCGTGCGAGCGCGCTCCTGCTGTCTCGGTCCGCTCGCCTCACTGCGGACGAACCAGGGTCATGCCGGACATTTCGCGAAAGAGCGTCGGGACGGTGCCTCGCGGGCCTCGACGGCAGGTGGGCGGGAGCCAATACTGCGAGAATGCTCACGGTCCATGGCTTTGGCCGCGTCAACTCGAAGGTGGTGGGGCTCACGAGGGATCTGCGCGTCCTGTGGGCGCTCGAGGAGCTCGGCGTGCCCTATCGGGTCCACGGCGTGGACCATCCCGCGGGGGAGCTCGGGAGCGAGGAGTTCCGGCGGATGAACCCCTTTGCCCAGGTGCCGGTGCTCGAAGACGAGGGCTTCGTGCTCACCGAATCAGGCGCCATCCTGTTGTACCTCGCGGAGAAGACGGGCCGGTTGATGCCCGCGGACTTCCAAGGCCGCGCCCAGGTGATGCGGTGGTGCTTCGCCGCGCTCAACAGCGTCGAGCCTCCGCTGTTCCAGTTGGTGATGATCGACCTGTTCGGCGCCGCGGACCCCACTGGCGCGCAGCGGCGTCCCGGGGTGGTCCAGTATGCCGAGCGCGTGCTGGGCGCGGTGGAGGCCTGGCTGGAGGGCCGTCCGTATCTGGCTGGCGAGGCGTTCACCGTGGCGGACATCCTGATGGTCACCGTCCTGCGTGAGGTCCGCAACGCGGGCGTGCTGGAGGGCTTTCCGAGGGTCTCCGCCTATCGCGAGCGCTGTGAGCAACGGCCCGCATGGCAGCGGACGCTGGATGCCTATGAGCAGCGTCTGGGCGTCCCGGCGGGCAGCGCGCGTTAGCTTCGCGCCGCGATTATCATGACGTGAGCACCCTGGCGTGATGCTCCCTCGCGGGGAGCGGACCTGCCGACTGAGCGAGGACAGCCCTTGGAGTCACGACACCTCTCCGCACCCGCCTGGTCGGCATTCAAGTCCTGGCTGCTCAAGCTGACCGGCGTTCCCGTCTCCCGCCTCCGGCTGCTGACAGGAGGCTGTCCCTCGGAGGAGCTGCCCGCGCTCGCGAAGGAGCTCAAGCGCGTACGGGCCGACTTCAAGAAGCGCCCCAACGAAGTCTCGGCCCCCGCGGACGAGGGTCTGCGGAAGGACTACGAGGCGCTCGACGTGCCCTGGTCCGCGTGGAGCGAGGTGGCGAGCGAGGTCCAGCGTGACTTGAAGCGCAACCGCTACGCGCGCTGGACAGGCGTGGATGCGCTCGAGTTCCCCGAGGGGCCTGCCTTCGGCGACCTGGTGACGGTCGTGTTGTTCGGAGGCGTGGAGCAGGCACGCTCCCATCTGCTGCGTCGCGCGTCGCGCTCCGCGGGCTCTTTGGAGGCGCTGTGGTGCCGCTGGCTCGGAGGGGCGCCGCTCGAACCCGAGGCACTGCGCGCCTTCGCGGGCGCACCGGAGCAGCTCGCCGAGCCCCTCTACACGCCGGATATTGAAGAGCTGCTGCCGCTGTACTTCGTGGAGCCCGACGCCGTGCGCGCTGAACGAGCGCTGGAGGTCGTCGCAGGCAAGCTGGGGCAACCACTGTTGGACTTCCTTCGCTCCCTGCTCGGCCTCTGGAGGAAGGAGACTTCAACGGAGGAGGTGAGGGCGCGCTTCGATGCGTTCGTCGCGTCCGTCCCTCCCTCGAAGGTCGCTCAGCTGTGCGCGCCCGCCTCTCTGTACGGCCGATACGTCGAGGCGCTCCCGGCTCACGCGTTGCTGGAACAGGTGGGCGCGCGTCTCGAGCGCATCGCCGTACCCGCCAGGGTCGCGGACGTTGTGCCCGTGATGGAGGCGCTCACCGCGGTCGAGGAGTTGGCGGCGATGGGGCTGGGCCTGCGCGTGGAGCAGGTGCCTGGGAAGGTCCTCCTCTCCGCACAGGAGCCGGAGACAACGGGCGGGGACGAGTTCCTGTAGCGCCGACGCGGCCTCAAGGAAGGTTCGCGCGAACGAATCGCACCCGCTCTGGAATCGAGGTCCGGGGAAGAGGAAGCAGCTCGTAGCCGAGGCGTGTGTAGACGTCGACCATCGAGCGATGCGTGGCCTCCGCTTCGACGGAGTCCTGCTTGCGCTCGACATCCTGCTGGAAGATTTCGGGCCAGTGCGGCGCGATGAAGACGCGTCGGTTGTAGCGAAACAGCTCCGCGGCCTTCCAGAGATGGTGAGGCACCGGCAGACCGCAGACTTGCAGATACCCGATGACGTCGGGGATGCCTCGGTCCAGGATGACGGGAACGCCTCTCTCTCGCGCCTCCTGGTGGGAGCGCAGCTCCCAGCCCAGCATCAGCTCGGCGAAGGCCCTCCGGTCGGCCCAGGGAAGGGCCGCGCCGCCAATCGCCACCTGTTGCTGGATGATGGCACGCCCCGCCTCGGGCATGTGTGCGAGCCCCTCCGCCGCCAGAGCCTCGATGAGACGGCTCTTTCCGGAGCCCGGGCCCCCGGTGATGACGTGCAGATGAACGGTCACGGTCTTCCTCGGTCGGAGATGATGGAGTGGAGGCCCTTGGCGCGTCGCTCGTGTATATGCCCTCGCGTCTCTCTCCTTGGAATCGACATGAGCGCCTTGCCTGCCTGCCCGAAGTGCAACTCCGCCTATACGTACGAAGACGGTAGCCTCTACGTCTGCCCGGAGTGCGCTCACGAGTGGTCGACAGCCGCCGCGGTCGAGCAGGGGGAGGCGAAGCGCGAGGTGCGTGACGCCTACGGCAACCTGCTGCAGGACGGCGACAGCGTCACCGTCATCAAGGACTTGAAGGTCAAGGGTTCGTCGACGGTGGTCAAGGTCGGCACCAAGGTCCGGAACATTCGCCTCGTCGATGGGGACCACGACATCGACTGCAAGGTCGACGGCATCGGTGCCATGGGGCTCAAGTCGGAGTTCGTGAAGAAGGCGTAGGTATCGCCCATGGGCGATGCCTCTCCATCCATTGACGACGCGGGATTCGCCGTGGAGTCAGAGTCCGCCAGCCTGCTGGTTGGACGACCCCGGTAGGGTTTGTTGCGTGAGGCGAAGCGGGCGACGGGATTCGAACCTGTGTCGACGGTATGGGAAACCGTCATCCTGCCGCTGGACGACACCCGCGTTGCTGCGCTTCCAACGAGCTTGCGGGGAATCTACGGCGGAGCAGTTTCATCCCTGACTCCGCCCTGTCTTCCCCGCGCCTCGTCACGTTCCCGCGGTGGGGATGACGGCCGACAGGTTCACCAGCGTGTCGCGTCGGGTGCCGTGCTTGACGAAGTCCTGGATGCAGCGAGCCAGCGTCGCGGCCAGCAATCCCAACAGCGGCAGGTGCGCGCCGCCCTCGCAGGTGGCCTGTCCGGCGCTGTCCTCGGCGTCCGGCGTGAAGCGCTCGTCCCAGCGCACCAGTCCGAAGGTGCCATCCGCGCTCACCGCGCCGTGCACCAGCGGCTTGCCCGCCTCCCGAGCGAACCCGGAGACCACCCGTCGGCTGTCCTGGTTGTCGAAGCAGTCCACCACCAGGTCCGCGCCGCCGCACAAAGCCGTCACGTTGTCTCGGGTGACGCGCACGCCGAAGGACTCCGCCTTCACGCCGTGCAGGTTGAGGAGCTGGAGCTTGAGCGCCTCGGCCTTGTTCTTCCCCACCGAGGGCTTCACATAGGCCTGCGAGAGCAGGTTCTTGGACTCCACGCGGTCGAAGTCGACGAACACCAGCGTGGCCTCCAGGTTGCGGCACAGCACGGCCGCCAGGGAGCCGATGGCCCCCACGCCACAGAAGACGATGCGCATGACGTCACCTCACCGCGCGCCGAAGGGGACCTTGGGGCGCAGGTAGATGCGCTCGTCGCCGCGGGCGCCGCGGAAGCGGTCCACCATGAAGTGCTGGAAGGCGTCCTCGCGCAGGTGGGCCAGGTGCAGGCCGGGCACGCCACCCGAGCGCACCATCTCCGTGGCGATGCGGCGCACGTCGGCGTCGGAGACGGGGCGGTCCAGCTCCACCGGCACGTCTGCGGACATGCCGTCGTAGGTGATGTTCAGCGTGGCCATGGTGGGGCTCCTCGCGGGGCCCTCGTGGGACGCGGGAGCGCGGCCGACGGGGTGGCTCGCGGGACGCGGGCGGGCGCGGCTTCCTGACCGGGGGCGCCCGGGCGCTGGAAAGACGAGGGCCGGACTCCGCCGTGGAGACGGAGCCCGGCCCTCGGGGGCCGCGAGGGGGAGGGTCCTCGCGGCCGGATGCCTACTTCGAGCCTTCGCCGCTCACCGTCGTCGGCGAGGGTTCGGGCGGCGTGCTCACCGTGGGGGTGAGCGGCAAGGCGCCGATGAAGCCCGAGTACGCCATGCGGTTGGGCGTGCACTCACCCGCGCTGCGCACCTCGCCCTCGGTGGCGTTCTCGAACAGCGCGCTGGCGACGGCGTCGGGGGTGGCCTGGGGGTTGAGCTCCAGCCAGAGCGCGGCCACGCCCGTCACGTGCGGCGCGGCCATGGAGGTGCCGCTCAGGATGCGCGTCTGGAAGTCGCCGTAGTGCCAGGCGGAGGTGATCTTGTTGCCGGGCGCGAAGACGTCCACGCAGTCGCCGTAGTTGGAGAAGTGGGCGCGCTTGTCGCTCGTGTCCGTGGCGGCCACGGTGATGGCCTCCGGCGCGCGGGCGGGCGAGTGCTTGCACGCATCTCCCGACTCGTTGCCGGCGGCGAGCACGTAGACGACGCCCGACGCGATGGAGCGGCGCACCGCCTCGTCGAGCGCCGGGTCCGTGTCGGTGCCCAGGCTCATGTTGGCCACGGCGGGCGACTTGTGGTTCTTCGTCACCCAGTCCACGCCCGCGATGACGCCGGCCGTGGTGCCGCTGCCATCACAGCCGAGCACCCGGACGGAGTGCACCGTGGCGTTCCTCGCCAGCCCGTAGGAGCTGCCCGCGGCGGTGCCCGCCACGTGCGTGCCGTGGCCATGGCAGTCATTGCCCTTCATGCTGTCGCCGATGGCGTCGAAGCCGACGGAGGCCCGGCCGCCGAACTCCTTGTGGGAGAAGCGCACGCCGGTGTCCAGGATGTACACGTGCACCCCCAGCCCGGTGGCGTTGTACATGTAGAGCTTGTCGAGCGGCAGCTGCCGCTGGTCCACCCGGTCGATGCCCCACGTGGGCTTGGGCTGGCTCTCGCGGATGGACACCACGCCGTTCTCCTGGACGAAGGCCACGGCGGAGTCCTGCGACAGCGCGCGAGCCTGCTCCTCCGTCATCCGCGTGGCGAAGCCGCGCACCGCGTGCTCGTACACGGAGAACGCGGTGCCTCCGTACTTCGTGGTGAGGCCCTGGGTGAGCTGGGCCACGGCGAGCGGCTCCAGGCTGGCCTCGGGCTCCTTGAGCACCACCACGTACTCGCCCGGCACCTTCTTGCTCACCTCGACGAACTTCTCCCGAGGCGGCGCGAGGAGCGCGGCGGTGGCCGTCGCGTCCCTGCAGGTGGGCCGGCTGCTCGAGCAGCCCCCCAACAATGCCAGTCCACCCATGGCCAGCGTCATCGCTGTCGTGCGTCGATTCATGGCTCATCCCCCTGCACTGGGTCTCCCCGAATGATACGGATGGACTTATAAATCGGCTTAATCCTGATTGTGTCCCGAGGGATGAGACAGTCGTCTGTCATTGAACGAAGCGCGGAATGCCGACATGGGGGCGTATTGCCTACCAGGCGCGCGCGGTGGTTCCCCACCAGTAGAGGGAGGCCTCCAGCGGATGCTGATGTGGTTTTTCGAGCATCGGACGGATGCCCATCTCCCGCGCGGTGTTGCGCAGGTCCGCGTGCCAGTCCTGATGCTCCGGGGACAGTCGCGTGGCGGCGATGGCCAGGGCGCTGGCGCCCACGGAGTAGCCGCCCTGGAGCAGGGGACCACTGGCGGAGTCCTCCTTGCCCTTCACGCCGCGAGGCCATTCCCGACAGGCCGCGAAGGGGAGCAGGGCACCTGCTGGGTGGTCACAGTGTCCCTTCACCAGCGCGGAGGTGAAGGTGGCGGCGGAAGGGTGCGCGCCCATGGCCAGGAAGGCGCCCGTCCACGCCAGGGTGGTGCCGCGAGGCAAGGGCTCCACGGGCTTGCCCCGCGCATCGACCTTCGTGGGAAAGCCCGAGGGCAGGGCCGCGAGCTCCACCAGTCGGGCGGTGAGGCGCTCACCCATCGCGAGCGAGGCCGCGTCGCCGCGCAGCCGTCCGTGGAGGAGCAGCCCCGCGGCGGCGGGCGCGCTGTCACACGGCCAGATGGACTTGCCGAAGGAGGGCAGCAGGAGCTGTCGCTCCAGTGCCTCGACCAGCTGGTCGGCCAGCGCGTCGAACAGGGCGGTGCTTTGCGCGTCGGACACGCCCGCGCGCTCCATGCCCGCGAGCATCAACAGGACGTAGCCCCGGTACAGCACGCTGCGCGGAAGCGAGTGTCCCTGGACGACGGTGACGCCGTCCCGCAGGAAGGGCGCGCGGGCCCGTGTGAGGGCGTCGTCGAGGAGCGCCTTCAGTCGCCTGGGAGTCTCGGGCAGGGGGCTCCCCGCGAGGGACCTCTGGACGAGGATGAAGGACAGGTGTCCGTCACACAGGAGCTGCGCCTCCACGAAGCGGCGGCTCGCGTCGCCCAGGAGTCGGGGCTCGCAGCCTCGTCCGAGGATTCTCCGCTCCAGTTGCGCCAGGGACGGGGCCGACGGGGCCTCCGTCGGTGGGGTGTCCGTGAGGCCGGCCTCGCTCGTACCGAGCGCGAGCAGGAGCAGTGGCAGGAGCGGGGAGGGCATGCGTCCCACAGGGGAGCATGGTGGCGCCGGGCCGTGGGCGACGGGGTCCTCACCGGTCGCCGAGCCGGTGGGAGTGGTCGCTCCCACCGGCTGGACGGCGTGGCCTCAGGGGCCTTCGCGCTGGACCTTCAAGTCACTGAAGCGGCCTTCACGCTCCAGCCGCCAGAGGTCCTCATCGGTGACGAAGGGTTGGCCGAGCAGCTCGCGCGCGCGTTTGACCTTCGCGAGCAGCACCGGGTCCAACACGGGCGTGCTGTTCTCGCGCGTGGGGCGGGGAGGCGGTCGCATGATGGAGAAGGTCCCCCGCGCGGGATGTCCATCCTCGGTGGTTCCCTCGAGCAGATAGGTGACGTGTGTCACCGAAGCCTCGGCGCGGGTGTCGAGCGCCACGGGGACTTCCACGTCCTGGCCCACGGGGAGCAGGTCCACGCCCAGGCTCACCTCGGCGGTGTCCTCGGGAAGCGGCGGTGCATCGGCCTCCGGGACGAGCGAGCGCAGCGCCGTCACCCGCTCCAGTCGCACCGGACGCTTCCAGCGGTGGGACAGCTGGAAGGTCTGACGGACCACGCCCTGCGCGTCCTCGACGGGGAAGCGCGGCGAGCCCACCGCGAGCACCGTGACGATGCCTTTCTTGGCGAAGTTCTCGAACGTCGTATCGAGGAGCTGGAGCGAGGAGCGTCCCGCCGCCTTCTTCCCGGACGCATCGAACGCCTCCACCTTCACCAGGTGCTGCGAGTACAGCGCCGCGGGCCGCATCGGGTCGGGGCGCAGCGAGTGCGTCACCCGGGGCGCGCTCGTCGTCACGGTGTGACGGTCGTCGAAGGTCCAGACGAACTTCACGGGTGTGAAGGGCGTGGGCGCGGCGCCGGGGCGGGGGCGCTCCAGGATGCGCGCGAGGAACTCGAACTCCTCCTCCGTGTTTGGCGCGCGTCGGGAGAAGATGTCCACCTGTCGCTCCGGCTCACAGTCCTTCACCGTGTACCGGGGCACGCGCGCCTGGGTGGCGACGTTGTCCTTGCCGAACACCGTCACGGTGGGCAGCTCGTACGTCCCATCCGCCATCCGCCAGACCCGCAGGGGCACGCGCAGGCCGCTGCCCGCGCCGATGGTGGCGTGCAGGTGGGTGTCGTCTCCGTCCGGCGAGTGGGCGCGGACGCTGATGAGGTTGTCCTCGCCGGAGCAGACCTCCCGCTTCTCCACCGTCACCTCGTCGATGAGGGGCGCGGGGACGCGAGGCGCGGCGGCGGGCCTCCGCGCGTGCTCGGTGCGCGAGGGCAACACCGCGGTGGTCCGCACCTCGGCGCGCGTGGGCGTGCCGTCGAGGGCGGGAGAGGGCTTGGGGCCGGGAGGTGTGTCCGGCTCGTTCGAGCGCAGCAGCACACCCGCCATCAGCGCCGCGATTCCCAGTCCGAGCATGAACGTCCTGCGTCTGCGCCACCGTGAGGGTTGCGTGGGAGTCATCCAGGGCTCCTGTCGATTCGAGCGACGCGTGAGGGCTCACTGCCAGCAGCCGTAGACGTTGCCGCCGGAGTTCCACTGGAGCTGATGGGAGTAGTCGCTGGCCCACAGCGTGACGTTGGACGGGTGTACGCCCCAGCCGCCGATGCGGTCCGGGCTGATGGAAGTGGCGGTGGCGTTGGGGTCGTCGCGCACCTGCCGCCAGATGACGCTGGTGCTGGTGTCGCAGCGGTTGGCGGACATGCAGTTGGCCACCTGGTTGCCGGCGTTGGTGCACACGTTCCAGAAGACGGGGCAGATGACGCTCAGCGCGACGTTCTCGAACCAGCCCAGCGACTCCTTGCACTGGCCATGCACGCCCCAGTGGACGGAGTTGGCCGCGTTGGCGGTGACCTCGTGCGGGTACGTGTACGGGGAGACGGCGCCCTTGCCCGCGTAGACGTGCGCGTAGGCGAGGAAGGTGGAGCACACCATGCCGTTGTTGGCCGCGTTGCCCGGAATCTCGTGCGCCGCCTCCAGGTCCCGGTACTGGAACAGCGAGTAGGGCACGCGTGAGCCGTTCCACAGCGGCCGGTCGATGCGCTGGCTTCCATCGACGCGCGAGACGTCGCTGACGTACGGGTGGTTGAACCAGAGGCTGTTCGCGATGCGGGCCGCGCCCGCGGGGTCGCCCAGCTGCCACGCCGTCCAGTCCGGCCCGTGGCCGTTCGCATCGTAGAGGTAATGGTAGATGCCGCCCTGGTTCACCTGCTCCAGGCCCGGGTAGCCGTACTGGAGCTGCGACGCGACGAGCGGTGTTCCACAGACGGTGGGCCAGTTGTTCTGGGCCGGGTCCTTCATGGTGGCGTGGGTGACGCCGCCGGTGGGGCCGTGGGAGAGCATGGAGTGCGTACGGAACTCGCCAATCGCATCAATGACGTTGCGGATGGGCCCGTCGTTGCTGCGGCTGAACACCACCGCGCCGTTGGGGGCGTTCCACCCGGCGGCGGTGTAGCCACACTCCGAAGCGGCGGCGGGAAGCGATGCTCCCAGCGCGGATACCGCGAGACAGCCAGCGAGGACTCGACGCATCAGATACTCCCGGACATGCGACGCTCCCGTGGGCCGGCCCTCTGGTGTCCCAGGCGCGGCGCGAAGCAGAGGTCCGTGGGAGCGGCTTCACCGATGCCTGGGAGGCTGCACGGTAGGCACGGCGGCCGTGTATTCCAGGCTGGACCTGGAGGGCAGTACGACGGGGGACAGGGGCTCACCCTGGGAGCCGGTGGGAGCGTTCGTGGGTCCACGCCCAGGACGTCCTCGGGGGACCTCCCGGGTTGCAGGCGCGGTGCGGGGACACATCCTCGGGGCAGGCGAGAGGAGGCGTGTCACACATGGAACTGTCAGCTCCGATGCATCGCTGGGACGTCACGCCGACGGAGGCCGTGGCGCTCCAGCGCGAGCTCCGGGAGCGGGTGGTGCTCCAGCCCCCACCGGGCCTGAGGGTGGAGCGTGTCGCGGGCGCGGACGTGTCCACGGAGAAGGGGCGGGACACGGGCTTCGGCGGAGTCGTGGTGCTGGACGCCGGCGCGCTCGTGCCCGTGGCCCAGGCGGGTTCGGCGGTGACCCTCGGGTTTCCGTATGTGCCGGGGCTGCTCTCGTTCCGGGAGCTGCCGGTGGTCGCCGTCGCGTGGGAGCGGCTCTCGATGCGGCCCGACGTCCTCATCTTCGACGGGCACGGCATCGCCCATCCGCGACGGCTGGGCATCGCGAGCCACGGTGGGCTCCTGTTCGGCATCCCCTCCATCGGGTGCGCCAAGTCCCTGCTCGTCGGCACGCACGGCAAGCTTGCGGACGCGCGTGGCTCCACGTCGCCCATCATCCACAAGGGCGAGGTGGTGGGCATGGCGGTCCGCACGCGCAAGTCGGTGCAGCCCGTGTACGTCTCGCCGGGGCACCTGATGGACCTGCCCACGGCGGTGGAGCTGGTCCTGCGGGCGAGCCCGAAGTACCGCGAGCCGGAGACGACGCGTCACGCGCACCGGATGGTGAACGCGCTGCGCCGCGCGGACGGCGAGGCCGCGGAGCTGGAGTGAGACGACCTCCCTGGATTTGACCGACGGCCCGACGACCTCTATGTCCAGAGTCCTCGAGATGGGGACGGTACCGGGCGCGAGCACGGCCCGGGCAGACGTGTCCCCGGCCACCTGACGCGAAGAGGGCGTGGGCGCTCTCGTGAGGGTGGCGCAGCGAAGGTGGGGGTCGCCCGTGGGAGCGTCGATGCGGAGGTTGTCATCCCGGTGGAGTGAGCTGGCGTCGCATTACCCCGTCGTCGTGGTGGGGTCGGGGTATGGCGGCGCCATCACCGCCAGCCGGCTCGCCAGGGCGGGGCGCCAGGTGTGCGTGCTGGAGCGGGGCCGCGAGCTGCAGCCGGGGGACTACCCGCGCACGGAGGCGGACTTCGCCCAGGAACTCCAGGTCCACATGGAGGCGGAGAGCAACGTCGACCTGGGCCGCGCCACCGCCCTGTTCGAACTGCACCGGGGCGGCGACGTGGCGGTGGTGTCGGGGTGTGGGCTGGGCGGCACGTCGCTCATCAACGCGGGCGTGACGCTGCGGCCGGACCCTCGCGTGCTCCAGGATTCACGCTGGCCGGAGGCGTTCCGTGAGGACGTGCCCGGGCTCCTGGAGGATGGCTTCACGTGGGCCGAGCGCATGCTGCGGCCCACGCCCTATCCGGAGTCCTCGCCGCGCCTGGCCTCGCTGGCGGCCATGGAGCGCGCGGCCCGTCGCATGGGCGGCACCTTCAAGCGCCCCCCGCTGGCGGTCTCCTTCGAGGAGCAGGTGAACGACGCCGGCGTGAAGCAGGGCGCGTGCACGCTGTGCGGGGACTGCCTCACCGGCTGCAACCAGGGCGCGAAGAACTCCGTGCTGATGAACTACCTGCCGGACGCGCATCGCCACGGCGCGAAGGTCTTCACCGAGGTGTCCGTGCGCTACCTGGCGCGCGACGGGAATCGCTGGCGCATCTACTACCGGCCGATGAACACCGGTCGCGAGCGCTTCGAGGCGCCGGACCTGTGGCTGACGGCGGACCTGGTGGTGCTCGCGGCGGGCACCATGGGCACGGCGGAGATCCTGATGCGCTCGCGCGCGCTGGGGCTGTCGCTGTCGAAGCAGCTGGGCCAGCGCTTCAGCGCCAACGGGGACGTGATGGCCTTCGGCTACAACACGGACGTGCCCGTCAACGGCGTGGGCCACGGCGTGAATCCGCCGGAGGGCCGCGAGCCGGTGGGCCCCACCATCAGCGGCATCATCGACGAGCGCGCGACGGCCCGGCAGGAGGACGGCATGGTCATCGAGAACGGGGCCATGCCGGGCGCGTTCGGCAAGCCGATGCTGGCGCTGCTGTCCGCCGCGGCCGCGGTGGGCGGCGAGGACATGGACTCGGGGCTGAAGGACAAGCTGGAGGAACTGGCCCGGGTGGCGGACAGCGCGGTGCGCGGCCCGTACCACGGGGCCATGCGCAACACGCAGACCTTCCTCGTGATGTCCCACGACGCGGGCGTGGGCGAGCTGCGCATGGAAGGGGACCGGGTGCGGGTGCACTGGCCGGACGTGGGCACGCAGCCGGAGCTCGCGCGCGTGGACCAGCGGCTGCGCGAGGCCACCGCGGCCCTGGGCGGCACCTTCGTGCGCAACCCGCTGTGGAACCGGCTCACCGGACACGAGGTCCTGTGCACCCATCCGCTCGGAGGCTGCGTCATGGCGGAGCACGCGGGCGCGGGCGTGGTGGACCACGAGGGACGCGTCTTCTCCCGTCATGAGGGGAGCGAGGTCCACGAGGGGCTCTACGTCAGCGACGGCTCGGTGATTCCGAGGTCCCTGGGGACCAACCCGCTGTTCACCATCTCCGCGGTGGCCGAGCGCTCCGTCGCGTTGCTGGCGCGTCGGCGAGGCTGGCACATCGACTACACGCCCGCGCTGGAGGCACCCGCGGCCGAAGCGCGGACGCCGGTGGGCGTGCGCTTCTCCGAGACGATGTACGGCCACGTGTCCGGCGCGGTGCATGAGCATGAGCTCGTCGCGGGAGACCCGAAGCGCGAGGGCGCCACGCGTCTGCGCTTCGTCGTCACGGTGGAGACGCGAGACCTGGAGCGCACGCTCGAGGACCGGCTGCACCCGCTGGCGCTCTCCGGCATGGTGGAGGCCCTGGCGTTGTCGCCCCGGCCGCTCGTCGTGGAGGGGGGCGAGCTGCACCTGATGACCCAGGAGGGCGCACGTCCTGGCGGGCGGCGGATGCGCTACCTGCTGCCGCTCGTCGCCGAGTCGGGTGAGCGCTTCTTCCTGGATGGGTACAAGGACGTCCACGACGATGCGGGCTTCGACCTGTGGGCCGACACCACGCGGCTGCTCGTGTCCGTGTACCGGGGCATGGACATCTCGGGCCCCTGCGTCGCGCGCGGCGTGCTGTCACTGGACCCGGCGGACTTCGCGAAGCAGCTCTCCACGTTGCGCGTACTCGGCGCGCGGGACGCGGTGGGCCAGTGGCAGACACTGCTGCGCTTCGGCCGCTTCTTCTTCGGCGCCCTCTACGACACCTATGTGAAGAAGGCCGCGTAGCGGGCGGGGAGCCGGCGGCCTGTTCCGCCGTGCCAGCGGGTGGTGCTCCTCCCGTGCGCCGTGGGCAACCTGACCCCACGAAGGCACTCTGGGAGGACACGGCCATGGCGGACAAGCGGGAGCGCGAAGGGCAGGAGTCTTCTTCGACGGACGGCTCGAACGAGCGAGGCGGTCTGCCCATCGAGGCCCGCCGCGCCCGTCGGAAGGAGGCGCACGCGAGCCAGCACTACGCGGCCTTCCTGAAGCACCTGTGCGAGCGGGGCGGCATGTCGCCCTCGGTGGCCGAGAAGGCCGCGGTGTCCGTGCTCTGCGCGGTGGAGCAGCGCATCACCCAGGGCGAGACGCAGGACCTGGAGGCTCAGCTTCCCAACAAGCTGACGCTGCTGCTGCACCGCTGCGAGCGCCACGAGGACGAGCTGCCCAAGGGCTTCGGCCGCGAGGAGCTGCTCGCGCGCGTAGGCGAGGACCTGGCGCTCAACCCGGAAGCGGTGGAGCCCGTGGTCCGCGCGGTGCTCAACTCCGTGCGGGCGCAGATTTCCGAGGGCGAGGCCGAGGACGTCATGGACCAGCTCCCCGAGGACCTCAGGGAGCTGTGGCGCCGTCCCAGCTGACGTCAGGCCCGCGCCATCGGCGTGTAACGCATGCCGGAGATTTCGCGCAGGGGACCGGTCCACCAGGGCTCCTCGGACACCCAGACGTCGCGGCCGTCCTCGCGGGCCACCATGCCGCCGGGGGCCACGACGGAGAAGCGGGGGGCGCGTCCGAGCGCCTCGGTCAACGCGGCCATCGTCGTCTCGTCCTCCTCGGAGAAGCCGAGTGGACCCTCGGGGTGGCTGTGCGTCACCTCCACCAGCTCCTCACGCCAGTACCAGATGGCCTCCCAGCGCGCGCGGGAGTCAGGCAGCAGCACGGGGCTGTCGGAGGCCTCGCACCACAGCACCTCCTCGTCCCGTCCGATGAGCAGGCACACCTCATGCGACGACATGGTTCCTCCTCTCTTCGCGTGTCACGCGTGCCGGGTGATGACCAGCACGTCCGTGTCGATGGCCTCGCGGATGACCGAGGGCAGGCTCTCCAGCGTCACCTCGCTGTCCGCTCCCGCCAGGCACACGCCCGCGTCCAGCACCTGGAGCGTGCGCGCGTCCACGATGGAGACGAACCGCTCCCCCATGAAGCTGAACGTCACCTCCAACTGGTTCCCCGCCATGCGACGATGATGCAGCAGCCGCGCTCCCGCGCCCCGCAGCGCCACCTCCGCGCGCGAGGGGTCTCCCACTGGCGCGCCCCGGCCCCGTGACATGTCGCCCGACAGCACCCGTCGACGGGCCTCCTGGGCCAGCTCGGAGGCGCGGACCGTCTGCGCGTCGAGCCACGCTCGCTGCTGCTCGGCCACGCGCCGCGCCTCGAGCGCCCGCTGGTGGACCCGCCGCTCCTCCGCCAGGGCGCGCAGGCACGACTCCGCCTCCGGACGGCCCAGCTCAGCCACCCTCAGCACCCGCCCTCGCGTCTCCGCGGGGGCGAAGCGGATGTCCAATGTCCTCGACGCGGCCTCCAGCAGCGCATAGCCGAACGCCGCGCGCAGCGGAGCGCTCACGCCCTTCACGGACGCGAGCGGCCGTCCCTCCTCCAAGGCCCGACGCGCGGCGTCCTCCGCCTCGCCCTCGAACTCCACGCCGTCGAACAGCAGCGCGCCGTCGTGCCAGCGCCGCGCGCTCACCGGCGCGAGCGGTGACGGCTCATCCTCCGGCAGCAGTTCCAAGGGCCGTGCCACCGCGCCCTCAAGCACCAGGCGCGCTCCCCAGACATGACCGCGCACCCGTGGCAGCGCCTCCAGGCCCTCGGGCCCGGCGGGCTCGCGGGCGGTGGCTTCGCGCCCCTTCAACTCGAAGCGCCACCACCCCGGGGCCACGGGGGGGGTGACACGGAGGCGTCGCGTGGCGGTGTCCACGGTGCCGCCGCCCAGATACGGCAGCACCGCCGACTCCACCTTCCCGAGCAACTTCCGGTAGTCCACGACGCCTCCTTGCCTTCACCGCGACTTCGCGCTCACGCCACCTTCAACAGCGGCGTGCGCATCACCCGCTCGACCCAGCCGGACTGGCTGGCACCGGGCAGCGTCGGCGCGTCCAGCAGCGCCTTGAGCACCCGGGGGACCTGGTAGGGGTCCGCGAACTGGTCCACGTTCACCTCGCTGAAGGGCACCCGCAGCTGGCTCGCGCACGTGCGCACCGTGTTGCCACGGCCACCCGCCACGCTCACCAACAGCGCCATCGCCGCCACCGGGAAGCCGACGTCGCGGAACGCCCGGGCGAACTGGTCGCCCGCCTCGCCCGCCTCGTCGCCCACCACGATGACCACCAGCTTCGCCCCCTCCGGCACCCTCATGCCGTCCCGGTGCAGCGCGTGCACGCCGGCCGCGTGCGTCGTGCCACCCGAGGCCTTCAGCCCCGCGAGCATGTGCTGCACCGCCGTGCGGTTGGAGGCCTTGGGCCGGAGCACGGTGCCCATCGTGTCGAACGCCGCGATGTGCAGCTTCTCCATCGGGAAGCCCGCGAGGATGCGCGCGAGCGCCTCCTTCGAGTTCTCGATGGCCCCGTCCATGGAGCCCGACTTGTCGATGAGGAACATCACCCGCACGTCGGTCTCCGCCGTCGCCTCCGCCACCGCCTGTCGTGCCGCGTTGTCGCTCGCCTCCTCCAGCTTCTGGCGCAGCACCTCGCTGCGCACGTTCTTCGCGATGTTGAGCGCCCGCTGGTCCGTCGCCGTCTGCACGGCCTTCTCCCAGCGCGCGCGCACCGTGGGCTCCGCCAGCAACCCCAGCTCCTCCAACGTGGGCGTCATCAGCCGCAGGTCGCGGTCCGACAACGAGGGCAACAGCGCCGCCATGATGGCCGGCGTCATCCCCACGTCCTTCGGCAGCCGACCCACGACCTCCTTGTAGGAGAGCCGCTCGGAGTCGATCCACTCGCAGATCTCCGCCTCGGACAGCCCGTCGAAGCGCTCGCGCTTGACCAACGTCAGCCCGCTCAGGCCCACCGTGCGGTGCCCGCCCTCGGCCTGCTTCTGCTTCCAGCCGAGCACCTCGAAGAAGCCCTGCGTGAGCGGCTTGTAGCCCGCCTTGCGCGCAAGCTTCTTCAACGTCTCCTTGTAGCCGGCCTTCATCAGGCCCTGGAGCATCGACAGGTTGGACTCCCGCGCGGCCAGCCACCTGGACGCCACGCGCTTCCAGCGGCCCATGGGCGGCTTGCGCGACGCCGGGTCCCCGAAGCCCGCCTGCCGGTTGAGGCTGGCGATGTCCGGCAGCTCGAGCAGCTCCGCCACCCGCAGCACCGCCTTGGGCGTGAGCATGCGCGTGGACTTGCGCTCGTAGTGCAGCACCATGGCCTCGCCGATGGAGCGGTAGTCGTCGTCGTGGAACGCCACCTGGCCGTCGTCACCGCGCACCGGCTGGCCCGCGTGCTGCTGCACCAGCATGAGCGCGCACGTGGCCACCTTCAGGTCGCGCCAGTCCGTCTGCGTCAGCGCGTACGACGCGAAGTGCGCCATCAGCTCCGAGTTGAGCTGGTGGATGTCGAGCAGCTGCCGGTAGAGCTTCACCGCCGCGGGCACGAAGAGGCCCGGCTTGACGGGCTTGCCCACCGCGCGCTGCGCCGGCGTGGCGTGCGCCGCGGCCACCCACGTGCCGCCCACGTCCAGCCCCGGACGGTTGTGCCACAGGTGGGCCGAGCCGCTGAGCACCAGGTCCAGGAGCTTCTCGGCGGGGCCTCGCTGGGACTCGGGCAACAGCTGCGTGTTCGGGTTCGTCGACATGGGGAGTCCCCCTTTCGGGACGTGCGGCGGGTCAGGCGCGGGGCGGACCTCGAGCCCGACAGGGCCCTGGGAGTGCACCGCGCGTGGAGCGCACGGGGGGCGTCAGGTGCACGAGGCACGGCCACCCGCGCGAAGCTGGGAGTGAGGAGGAAGGAAGGTGCGCCCGAGTGACGAGGCCGGTGATGCTGGATTGAATGTCCAGTGTTCTACCGTTGAACTACGGAGCCTGACGGCCCCGGCGGGATTCGAACCCGCACCTCTCATTGCGTGTCTGGCCCTGTCGGCCGGGCGCGAGGCTTTTCAGTCGGAGTCGACGCGTCGGTGACGGGTGCTCACGAGTAGACGCACACGTCGCCATGCACCGGGAACTTCGCCACGTCCTTGCCGCCCCGGTATGTCTTCCGGGCCGGCACCGAGACGAGCTCCCACGTCGGCAGCACCACCGCCGTCAGGGAGCGTCCGTAGACGCACCCCGTGTCGATGCCCACCGCGTGCTCGGTGACGAGCGGCTGGTCGAACACGGTGTGTCCGAAGATGACCCGCTCCGGGCCCTTCCAGTGGTGGGTCCAGAACGTCCACCCCTGAGGTGCCTTGGAGGGCCAGTAGCTCTTCTTGGCGGGCGGCTGGATGCACTGCGCGTGGAGCAGGTGGTACGGGTCCTGCGCCTCCACGGGCAGGCCGGGCATCATCCCGGCGTGGACGACGACGGCGTTGTGCTCGGGCAGCCTCAGGTAGTGGGGCAGCCGGGCCATCCACTCGTAGTGCTCGGGCTCGAGCACCTGACGGGTCTCCAGGTGGTCGGGATTGAGCCGCTCGGCGGCGCGGTGGCGCTGCTGCAGCGTCGTCTCCTCGTGGTTGCCCAGGATGGCCTCGTGCCGCATGGCCAGCTCCACGCACTCCCGCCGCTTGGGCCCCCGGTCCACCAGGTCTCCCGCGAAGATGACGCGGTCGCTGGAGGTGGCCCCCACCTTGGCGAGCAGCTCCAGGGCCTCGTCGTGGCAGCCGTGGAGGTCTCCGATGACGATGGTGCGGGGGGACATGACCGAGGGTTCCTTGGAAGCGGGAGGGTGGGCAGGCGCCCGGAAGCAATGCGGCCAGGGACGGGGGCCCCCCACGTTCCTGACCGGGAAATTCCCGTTCCCCCTCCCGGACGGCCCCGGGGATCATCCTGTCAGGAAGTCGGCGACCCGGGCGTCGGGCTTCGTGGGTGCCACGACTGTCCGGTCGTCCGGGTGGCCTGGGCACCCCTGCTCCACTCGGAGGCTGCCTGCGGATGCCAACGTGGTACCTTGCCGCGCGACATCCCTGTAATCCCATCTCCCGGGGCGGGTCTCCGGGCACAGCTCCCAGGTCCTTCCGGTGTTCGAGCAGCTCACGGATGACGAATTGTTCGCGGAGGTGGTCCGCCGCCGCGCCACGAACGAGCCCATTGGGGGCCCGCTCGGAGCGTTGGTTCAGCGGTGGAGCCGGCCTGCCCGGTACGTCATCAGCAAGATTCAGGCGAGCTACGGTCGCGGTTCCCCAGCGGACGGCGACGAGCTCTATCAGGACGCGGTCGGCAAGTTCCTCGACCGCGGGCTGGACCAGTTCCGTGGCATCTCCCAGCAGATGCCGGGCCGGAGTGCGTCTCCCAAGACGTTCTTCCTGCGCATCGTCAAGCACGTGGCCATCGACTTCTACCGGCGGCACCGCGAGGAGCTCGCGGCGCCCTCGTCGGACCCCGATGACGTCATGGAAGAGCCGCCTTCCGAGCGGGCTCGCGCTGTCGAGATGGGCAGGAGGACGGAGGAGCGCGCGGACGCCCAGGAGCTGTACTGGGCCGCGTTCGCACGGCTCCAGCAGGAGCACCCCAAGGAGGCCTCGGCATGGGAGCTGTATCACCACGAGGACGTGGAGGATCACGAGGAATGCGCGCGTCGGCTGAACATCACCGTGGTCAATTCCTACAAGCGCGTCAGTCGCGCGCAGGCCTACTTGAAGCTCTACCTGCTGGATCTCCAGCGCGAGTCGCCACGAGGGGAGGAAGCGTGAGCCTCCTTCCCGGCCACACCCCGGGGTATTCAGGAGGAATGAAGTCATGAAGACCGAAGCCATGTCCCGCTCTGCCGCCCGTCGCTCCCAGCTCACCGCCGCGAGTGTCCCCCCAGGAGTCGTCCTCGAAGCCGCCGGAGATTTGTTGAGGCGGGCGACCCAATGGGGGACCGAAGGTGTGGAGGCGGCCCTGCGGGGCCTCGGTCGACCGGAAGTGGAGACCTGGCTTCAGGCGCAGAAACCGCAGGCGCTCCAGCCCGTGCTGTTGAGGGCCGCGGAAGAGGCGATGGAAGTGGCGCTGGACGGGGGTGAGGAGGCCGAGGTGTGGCGCGCCTCGGCGCTGGAGGGACTTGCCGCTCGTGACAGGGCCGCCTCGCAGGCATCTGCCCTCGCCGCCTGGGAGGGCCTGCATGGCGACTTGCAGGGGGATGCGGCGCGAAATCGAGACCGCTTCCTCGAGTCGCTCGGGAACCTGGACGCGCTGCTGCTTCCCCGGGCCCGTTGGTTCATTCCCCTCAACCCCGAGCGTCGCCAGGAGCAAGCGCTCCTCGAGCCCGCGGAGCAGGACAAGGCCTGGTGGTTCGGTGCCCGGGCCGGCTGCGATGACCTGGTGGCGACGTGGACCTCCGGCCCCCAGAGTCCGACCCCCCACATCCAGGGTTGCGCCGAGTGCCGCGCGGACATCGCGGACGCCGCGCCGGTGGATGCGCCTCCCCGTCGTCACCTCACACGGGATGATTTGTGGCGCTTCGACATGGGCCTGATGACGGCCGACGAGCGCGAGCGCGTGGACGCGCACACCGCGCGCTGTGGCGAGTGCGCCCAGGCGGTGCTGGCGCTGGGCGAGGGTGACGACGCGATTGAAGAGGCCCTGGAGATGGACGAGGGCGACGCGGGCGTGGCCCGGGCCGCGCGCTCGTCCCGCGCCCCGGTGTCGCAGCGCCCGTCCTCGGCGCGCCACCCGGAGCAGCGCGAGGTGCTGGAGGAGCGGCGCGACTTCCGCGTGGTGCTGGTGCGCGAGCGTCAGCGCGTGCGGCTCCTGGTGCAGCCCCTGGCGGGCAGGACGGTGACGGCGGCGGTGTTCCTGAGCCCCGGCCGGCCCTCGCTCAGGCCCACGAACGGGCCCGAGGGTTTGTCGTTCGATTTGTCCTCGGCCTCCGCCACCGGCGCTCGCACCGCGCACCTCTCGGTGCAGGCGGGCAATGACACGCTGGAGCGGGACTTCGCCTTCTGAGAGGAAGGCCCCGGCCGTCCCAGGGGCCGCGCGAGCGGCCTCGGGACTCCAAGGGCCCACCGCCACGACTACTGCGGCGGAGCGGTGACGCTCGGTGTGTTGAGCGCCTCGCGGCTGCGGACGGGCGGCTGCGGGATGGGGAAGTTGCGCGGGGGGACGACGCGGCGGAAGCCGTTGTCGAGGAAGCTCAGCACGAGCTGCGCGGTGGGCGGGCGGGTGCTCAGCGCGGCGCCGCACACGTCGACGAGGTCCAGGACGCGCGGACCCTCGGTCGTCACATAGCGGTTGCAGGTGCTGTCCACCGGCGCGTCCTTGTCCCGCTTCAGCTGCCGCGTCAGCCGGCCCCACTTCATGGTGAGCGCGTCCGGGCTGAGCTGGATGCTGACGGGCTCCTCGCCCCAGCTGCCCTCGATGTGCGTGAGCGACGTGCCGGCCTTCACGCGGAGGTCCACCTGCCGCTGGCCGAAGGTGCCCGTCACGGCGATGCCGTGCTCGTAGATCTCCTCGGAGAGGATGCTGACCCAGACGCCGTCGTGGCGCCGCGTGTACGGCTTGGCCGCCGCGATGCGGCCGTTGTTGAACCAGATGTCACCCACGCGGCCCACGGGCAGTTGGTCGTTCTTCGCGACCGGCGTGGGCTCGTCCAGCCCGGCGGGGCCAGTGGAGGCCACCAGCGGGCGCGAGGCGAGCAGGTCCGTCACGGCGACCGACTCGTCCACCACCTCGAAGCGCACGCCGTCCAGCCACGCCTGGCCCGTGCCGCTCATGATGAGGCCCGCCATGATGGTGGTGGCCTCCTTGGGCACGTCCAGCACCACCTCGTGGCGCTTGCAGCCGCGGGTGCCCACGAGCGCGCGCGACTGCATGTTGTCGAAGGCGAGCGGCTGCTTGGGGTCCGGCCCCTCCACGCGCATCCACAGCCCCGCCCAGCCATCCACGTCCTTCACGCGTGTGGCGGCGGAGAAGCGCAGCCGCTTGCCGCGGAAGTCCTGCGCGCCGAAGGCCTGCATGAAGGTGCCGTAGCCCGCCTCGTCGTGGCTCAGCGAGCGCAGGTACGCGCTGCGGCTGCCCTCGCACGGGGCGCTGGTGTCCACGCCCGCCTCGTAGCGCTTGGGGGCGCTCTCGGTGACGTACCAGCCCACCGGCAGCTTCGGCGTGCTGCCCGACGGCTCGGCCAGGGCCGCGGGCGCGGCCAGGGCGAGCAGCAGGGCGGCGAGATTCTTCCGGAAGTCCATGGCGGGCGTCCTCACAGCGACACGGGCTGGCGCGCGCTCAGCGCGCCCTCGGGGAGACCCGTCCGGGCCTCATAGCGGGGGACCTCGGCGATGCCCGAGGGGGTCATGACCAGCAGGCCCCGCTCCGCCGCCTTGCGCGTGCAGAACGCCTGCGTGGCCAGGTCCGGGCAGGCCACCACGTTCGTCGCCGGAAGGTCCTCCTCCAGTCCGAGCGCCAGTGTGGGCGGCAGCACCTCCCCGGGTTCCAGCTCCCGCGACTGCGTGGCCTTGCCCCCGGGCAGCAGCACCAGGGCCAGCGAGGCCGCCAGGGCCGCGATGGCGACGCCCGCGGCCGCGCGGCGCGCGTGCCAGCGCGCGGGACGCGCCACGCGCTCCTCGCGGACGCTCCAGTCCTGGGCGACCTCGTTGAGCTGTTCGGACAGGAGCGCCTCTTCCTGCAGCAGCAGGGCGCAAGGCTCACACTCCAGCGTGTGGGCCTCCAACGCCGCCGCCTTCTCCGGGGCGAGCGCGCCCAGGATGTACTGCTCCGCGGAGTCGCGGGTCAGGTGGGGCTTAAGCATGGGTCTCCTCCTCGAGCGCGGAGCGCAGCTTCTTGCGCACCTCGCACAGGATCTGCCGCACGCGCTGGACGGAGAGTCCGACTTTCGCGGCGACTTCGGCATGGGGTAGCTCCTGGCCGTCACAGGCCAGGAGGAAGACGCTCCGCGCGCTCGGCGACACCTGGGCGAGCGCGGCATGGGCGCGGGACAGTTGTTCCTCGGACAGCAGGCGACGCTCGGCGGACACGGCCGGGTCCACCGGATGCTGACGCTCGGGCAGTTCCTCCACCGCCCCGGAGATGGACTCTCGCCGGGCCCGGCGGGCATCGTCCGCGGCCAGGAAGGCCGCCTGGGTGAGGGCGAGGTTGGGCAGGCGCAGCTCCGTCAGCAGCCCACGCTGCTGTTGTTGGATGAGCCTCGCCCACGTCTCCTGGGCGAGCTCGTGGGCCCGGTCCACCCGGACGCCCCGGGCCAGGAGCGATACCACGACGCGGCGGTGGTGGCGCGCAACCAACGCGTCCCAGGCAGACCGGTCGCCGGCGAGCGCCTTGCGCGCCAGGACCTCCTCGTCCGCCCCGCGCGCCGCCTCCATCGGCTCCTCGGCTTCCCTCGCTAGTCGAACCGTCGTCATCCGCAGGCCCTGCACGGCTGCACTCATGCCGTCTTCCCGTCGCTCTGCTGCGTCTGGGGGCTCTGGCCGCTCCCCGGTCTCCGGGGAACGTACGTCCGTGGCGGACATATCGCCGGGCGCCAGCAGGATGTGCGGAGGGGTGGCCAAAGGTCAGTTCGCGGCGGGGCTTTCCCCCGAGGGCCAGGGGAGGTTGGAGAGGCGGACGACGCCCTGGCACTGGCCGCAGACGCGGTTCTCGCTGTCGTAGACGCGGGCGGTGGCGAACAGCAGGGTGAGGCCCTGGCTGTCGATTTCGGCCTCCACGCGCAGGTGGTCGCCGGTGACGGGGCGCTGGAAGCTCATGGAGAGCTGCACGGTGGCGCATCTCCGGGACGGGTCCACCAGCGCGCCGCTGGTGCCGATGGCGTAGTCGAAGAGGGCGGCGAGGATGCCGCCGTTGACGGCCGCGGCGCTGCCCACGCCGCCGCGGTGTTCGGGCTTGAGCTCGGGGATGGTGACCACCACCTTGCGGCCCTCCGGGAAGGCGACCTGGGCGCCGAAGTGGCGCAGGGTGAGGCTCTGGTTGAACAGCTCGGCGTAGCGGTCCAGCGCGGCCTGGGAGGGCTTCGCCGGGGGGACGGAGGGGGCGTCGGACATGATGTCTGGCCCTATATACCCGAGCCTCGGCGCCCGAGGGACCGGCCGGGCGTGCCAGGGGGTGCGGAAGGACGCCCACCGGACGGTGAAAGACGTTAGAAGCAGGGGCTCCCCCCGAGTCGCCCGTGAACGTCCACGAATCCGCCCTCCTCGAAGACCTGAATGACCCCCAGCGCGAGGCCGTGCTGCACCACGGCGGCCCGCTCCTCGTCCTGTCGGGCGCGGGCAGCGGCAAGACGCGCGTCATCACCCGCCGGGTGGCGTACCTGGTGAAGGTCCACGAGGTGTTCCCCTGGCGCATCCTCGCCGTCACCTTCACCAACAAGGCGGCGCGCGAGATGCGCGAGCGCCTGGTGCAACTGCTGGGGCGTCAGGCGAACGACCTGGTGGTGAGCACGTTCCACTCCTCGGCCGCGATGATTCTGCGCCGGGAGGCGGAGCACGTGGGGCTCACCCGCTCGTTCGTCATCTACGACGACGGCGACCAGCTCAACGTGGTCAAGCGCGCCATGCGCGAGGCGGGGCTGGAGCAGTCCATGCAGCCGCGCGAAATCCTGAGCCGCATCGACCAGGAGAAGAACCAGGCCCGGCTGCCCGAGGACATGGAGGTGGAGCCCGGGGACGAGCGCGGGCTGCTCGTCCAGCGCGTCTACCACGCGTACCAGGAGCGCCTGCGCGCGGCCAACGCGGTGGACTTCGGGGACCTGCTGCTCCTGCTGGTGACGCTCTTCCGCAAGCGGCCGGAGGTGCTGGAGAACTACCGCCGGCGCTTCCACCACGTGCTGGTGGACGAGTTCCAGGACACCAACCCCGTGCAGTACGCGCTGCTCAAGCAGCTGGCGCCGCCGCCCTCGGCGAACCTCGTCGTCGTGGGTGACGACGACCAGTCCATCTACCGCTGGCGCGGCGCGGACGTGGACAACATCCTCAACTTCCCGCGCGAGTACCCCGGCGCCAAGGTGGTGAAGCTCGAGCAGAACTACCGCTCGGACCGCAACATCCTGGACGCGGCCTACGAGGTCATCCGGAAGAACACGCGCCGGATGGAGAAGAAGCTGTGGTCGGACCGGCCCGCAGGCCAGACGCTCCAGCTGATGCTCAACCGCGACGAGCGGATGGAGGCGCAGGAGGTCGCGCGGCAGATTCTGGCGCTCCAGCGGGAGGGCTTCATCAAGTTCTCCAGCATGGCGGTGTTCTACCGCGTCAACGCGCAGAGCCGCGTGCTGGAGGAGGCGCTGCGGCTGGCGCGCGTGCCGTATACGCTGGTGAGCGGGCGCAGCTTCTATGACCGGGCCGAGGTGCGGGACGCGTCCGCGTACCTGCGGTTGATGGTGAACCCGCGCTCGGACGCGGACCTCTTGCGCATCATCAACACGCCGGCGCGCGGCATCGGCGACACCACGGTGGAGCGGGTGGTGGACCACGCGAACACCCGCAACCAGAGCCTCTACGAAGTGCTCGCCGAGCCCGGGCTCATCCCCGCGCTCAACACCACCGCGGTGAAGCGGCTGCGCACCTTCCACGGGCTGCTGGAGTCCCTGCACCGCTACGCGCAGGGGACGACGGACGCGGCGAGCGCGGTGGACGAGATGCTCCGCGAGACGAAGCTGGTGGAGACGCTGGTCGCCGAGGGCAGCGACGAGTCGACGACGCGGGCGGAGAACCTCCGCGAGTTCCTGGGCGCCGCGCAGGAGTTCGACCTGAACCGCGCGGCGGCGGCGGTGGCCGCGGCGTCCGGGCCTCAAGTCGAGGTGCCTCCGGAGGTGGACGCGGCGCCCCTGTCGGCGGACACGCCCCCGCTGCAGGCGTTCCTCGAGCAGATTTCGCTGGTGGGCGACGCGGACGCGGAGGTGGGCGAGGGCCGGGTGGCGCTGATGACGCTGCACGCGGCGAAGGGGCTGGAGTTCGACGCGGTGTTCCTCACGGGCCTGGAGGACGGCGTCTTCCCGCACTCGCGCGCGCTCAAGGGCGAGGACCCGGACAACGGCGAGGAGATGGCCGAGGAGCGGCGGCTCTGCTACGTGGGCTTCACGCGCGCGCGCAAGCGGCTCTTCGTGAGCCTGGCGCAGTGCCGCTCGCTGTTCGGTGAGCTGCGCTACAACCCGCCCAGCCGCTTCCTGCGCGACGTGCCCCCCAAGCTGTTCGGCATCAGCGAGCAGGACATCCCGGAGCCGCCCCGGCCCGCCCCCATGGCGGCGCCGCGCAAGCGGACCTGGGACGAGGACGACGGTCCGCGCATCGACCGCTCCTACTCGCAGGCGTCGGACATGGACGGGGTGAGCGGCGACGTGCGCGGCATGCGCGTGCGGCACGAGCAGTTCGGCGTGGGCCGCATCGTCGCCGCGGACGGCACGGGGCCCAACGCGAAGGTGACGGTGGAGTTCGGCGGCGCCGTGGGCCTCAAGCGCGTCATCGCCCGCTTCCTGATGCCAGGGTAGCGGGGTGGGGCAGTCCGCGCCCGAGTGAGGAAGCCATGAGGGTCGACTGCCAGGTTTTTAATCTGGTGCCTTTACCATTTGGCTACCCCTCCACGTGAATGGAGGGGGCTGGATTCGAACCAGCAGAGTCCTGAGCGTGTAAGGCCTCGTCGGACGGGCGCGGATTCCGGTAAGGACGCGCGGGCCCAAAGGCGCCTGACGGACACGGTTCGCCTCAGGGACTGTTCTCGAGCGGGCGCAGCTTCCAGGACAGCACCCGCCCGTCCTGTCCGAGCACGAACACCTGGTCCCCCTGGACCACCGGCGGCGAGCGCAGCGCCGTGTCGGTGCGCAGGGAGAACGCGCGCTCCCACGTCGGACGCTTGAGCGCCACCAGTCGCCCCTGCCGTCCCTGCGTGGGCACCAGGAGCAGCTCCCCGATGGCCTCGGCCACGCGCGTGGTGAGCGGGTCGGGCAGCCCCATGCGCGCCAGCTCCTTCCCGTCCGACGGCGCGAGCCCCACCAGCACCGGCGCGTCCTGCGTCCGAGCCCCCACCCACACCATGCCCAGCGCCAGGGACGGCGGGCCCGTGAGCGAGTCGGCCAGGGTCTTCTCCCAGAGCATCACGCCGTCCTTCGCGCGCAGGGCCCGGACGTGGGCCTCCTTCGTGCCGAGGAACAGGGTATCCCCCTCCGCCTCCAGGCCGAGTACGTCCCCCGGGGTCTGCCGCCAGAGCGGGGCGCCGTCCGTCACGGACAGGGCCACGAGCCCCGCGCCCCCGAGCGCGATGACGAGCCGTCCGTCAGCCAGGACCGGCGCGGGGAGGCCTCGGCCCGACTCCGGCGGGGGCTCGGCGGACTTGGGCGCGGGGGTCCTCCAGCGGACCTTCCCGGTGTCCACCGCGAGCGAACGCACCGCGCCATCCGGGGCCACCACGAAGAGGGACTGCCCGTCCGGAGCCACGACGAGGGGCGTCAGGACGGGGGGCTCACCGGTGAGCCGCCAGCGCTCCGAGCCGTCCGCCAGGGAGAGGGACACCAGGTCTCCGGCGACCGTCCCGGCGATGACGCTGTCACCCGCGACGACGGGGCGCGTGGCCACCTCGCGGCCCAGGGCCACCCGCCATTGCAGGGTGCCCGTCCGGTCCAGGCGCACCACGGCGCCGGCCTCGTTGCCGGTGAGGACCCCGTCGGACAGCGGCGTCAGGCCCGCGCGGGAGGATGCATCCGTGGAGTACCGGAAAGCCGTCTGCGCGGGTTCTCGACACCCCGCGGCCGACACCAATGTCAGGGCCAGGGCGAGGAGGGTGTGCCTGCATGGACACGCGCGGGGCGACATGGTTTGGAGGATGGCGTAAGGAAGGAAATTCGACCATGCCTACGATTCGTGACGACGAGATTCCCAGCGCCACCGGCATCCCTTCTGGAGCCCGGCGGACGGACTTCGTCCCGCCCCCCACGCTGGCGGTGACGGAGGAGCTGCTGCACGCGCTCCCCAAGACGGACCTGCATTGCCACCTGGATGGCTCCATGCGGGTGAAGACCATCCTCGAGCTGGCCGAGCAGCAGAAGGTGAAGCTGCCCGCGGACACCGAGGACGGCCTGGCGCGCGCCATCCACATGGGTGAGGTGTGCAAGAGCCTGGAGGAGTACCTGGTCGCGTTCGACGTGACGCTCTCGGTGCTCCAGACGGCGGACGCGCTCTACCGCGCGGCGTACGAGCTGGCGGTGGACGCGGCGGCGGAGAACGTGCGCTGGCTGGAGGTGCGCTACTCGCCCGCGCTGCATCTGCAGAAGGGCCTGAAGATGACCACGGTCATCGACTCGGTGCTCGAGGGCCTGCGCGTGGCCAAGCGCGAGACGGGCATCAAGTGCGGCGTCATCGTCTGCGGCATCCGCCACATCAACCCGCAGACGTCCATGCGGCTGGCGGAGCTGTCGGTGGCCTACAAGAACCGGGGCGTCATCGGCTTCGACCTGGCCGGCGCCGAGGCGAGCTTCCCCGCCAAGGACCACAAGGACGCCTTCCAGCTCATCCTCAAGAACAACGTCAACTGCACCGCGCACGCCGGTGAGGCGTACGGCCCCGAGTCCATCTCCCAGGCCATCCACAACCTGGGCTCGCACCGCATCGGCCACGGCACGCGGCTGCGCGAGGACGGGGACCTGCTCAACTACGTCAACGACCACCGGATTCCGCTGGAGGTCTGCCCCACGTCCAACGTGCAGACGGGCGCGGTGTCCAGCCTCCAGGCGCACCCGCTGAAGTTCTACTTCGACTACGGCCTGCGGGTGACCATCAACACCGACAACCGCCTCATCACCGACACCACGGTGACGAAGGAGCTGTGGGTGGCGCACAAGGAGCTGGGGCTGTCGCTGGACGACCTGGCGACCATCATCGTCTCCGGCTTCAAGAGCGCCTTCCTCCCGTTCCGGGAGAAGCAGGACATGCTGCGGCTGGTGAACGAGGAGATCGCCAACACGTTGGTGGCCTTCGACAAGAAGCGGCATGTGCCGGTGAAGCAGCCGGCGTGATGGCGTAGCCTCCACCGTGCGCGCGGCGTCATCGGCCGCGCGTCGGTGGCCAGGCAGGTGGCTCCCTCCCGGGCCTCCTGGTGTCATGGCCCGGGACGGAGGCGCACATGGACCTGGAGCTGGGTGGCAAGGTGGTGCTGGTGACGGGGGGCTCGGACGGGCTGGGGGCGGCGGTGGCCCGGCGGCTCGTGCGCGAGGGGGCGAAGGTGGCCCTCTGTGCCCGGGGCGCGGAGCGGCTGGCGGCCACGGCCGAGGCGCTCAGGGCCGAGGGCGGGGACGTGCTCGCGGTGCAGGCGGACGTGTCCAGGGCGTGGGAGGTGGAGCACTTCGTCGACGCCGCGCATGCGCGGTGGGGCCGGGTGGACGCGCTGGTGAACAACGCCGGCACCGCGGCGGCCCGGCCCTTCGCGTCGGTGTCGGACGCGGAGTGGGAAGCGGACCTCCAGCTCAAGCTGTTCGCGGCCGTGCGCGCGTCGCGCCATGTGTTGCCACTGCTGAGCGAGGCGGGTGGTGGCGCCATCGTCAACGTGCTGGCGATTGGGGCGAAGACGCCGGGCGCGCAGTCCACGCCGTCGTCGGTGTCGCGCGCGGCGGGCCTGGCGCTCACCAAGGCGCTGTCGAAGGAGCTGGGGCCGCGCAACATCCGCGTCAACGCGGTGCTGGTGGGCATCATCGAGAGCGGCCAGTGGGTGCGCCGGGCGCAGGAGCTGGGCAAGCCGGTGGAGACGTTCCAGGCGGAGATGGCGCGCAACGCGGGCATCCCCCTGGGGCGCGTGGGCCGCGCGGACGAGTTCGCCGACGTGGTGGCCTTCCTGCTGTCGCCGCGCGGTGGCTACATCAGCGGCGCGGCCATCAACGTGGATGGGGGCCTGTCCGGCGCGACGTAGTGGCGCACGGGCGAAGGACGTTGTCAGGTTCGTGGACCCACGGCGTCCCTGCGCGCTGAGGATGGCCTTCGGGCCGTCCGGCGACCGCGGCTGCTGACCCAAGGTCCACCATCTCCTCCGCCACGTCCCCCCGGGGCGCTCGCACGCGAGCCCTCGGGGCATTCCCGAGTTGGGTCATGCAGCCGAAACTGAATCGGCTCCTGCGGGCGCTTGCCCGCGAGGGGCTCGAGGTGACCTATGACGGTCGCCTCTACTCCGTGCGCCTCCTGGGTGACGCGAACGCGCCGCCCGCCGAGGTGCTCCTTCCTCCAGACCTGCCCGTCGAGGGCAAGGCCTTCCAACAACTCGCGCACCTCGCGGCCCTGAAGCACCCGGGCGGCGGAGAGGTCCTCCGCGTGCGCGCCACCCCCGACTTCCACCCGGGTGACTCCGGCGTGGCCATCGGCTCGGTGCTGCACACGCGGGGGCTCGTCGTCCCCGGCGCCGTGGGCACCGACATCAACTGCGGCATGCGCCTGCACGTCGCCGATCTGTCGGTGGAGGACTTCCTCTCCCGCCGGGACGACTTCGTCGAGCGCATGAAGGGCCACTACTTCTTCGGCACGCGGGACGTCGCCATGTCCTCGCGCGCCTCCACCGCGCTCCTGCGTGAAGGCCTCCCCGGCTGGCTGCTGGAGACGCTGGACACGCCGCTGGGCTGCGCTCGCACCGCGGACCTGGCGCAGCTCGACGCGGAGGTGGACCGCATCCACCTGGGCGGCGCGCTGCACGGCGACCCGACCTGGGCACCGGACGCGCTCACCCGCGAGGGCGTGGTGCGCGACGCGGGCCTGGCCACCATCGGCGGAGGCAACCACTTCGTCGAGGTGCAGCGCGTGGAGGCCGTCGAGGACCGCGCGCGGGCCTGGGCGTGGGGCGTGCGCGAAGGCCAGCTCGCGTTCATGATTCACTCGGGCAGCCGGGACGTGGGCAAGCACGTGGGCGTGGCCTGGAGGGAGCGCACGCGCAAGGCCTGGCCCCAGGGCGCGCCCTTCCCGGAGAGCGGCATCCTCCCGCTCGCCGACGAGGCGCTCGTCGCCGGCTACCTGGAGGCCGAGGCCACCGCCGCCAACTACGCCTTCCTCAACCGGCTGCTGCTCGCGGAGCTGTTGCGCCAGACGCTGCGCGAGCTGTTCGGGGACGTGGAGGCGCCGCTCGTCTACGACGTGCCCCACAACCTCACGCTCCCGTACGAGGGCGGGTGGCTGGCGCGCAAGGGGGCCTGCCCCGCGGGCGACGGACAGCCCGTCATCATCCCCGGCTCCATGGGCGCCACGTCCTTCCTCATGGTGGGGTGCGGCGACGCGCGCTCGCTCGAGTCCGCGTCGCACGGGGCGGGCCGCGCCCGCTCGCGCTTCTCCATGTCGCGCGGCGGAGCGGACCACAGCGAGGCCGCGCTGGGCCTGTCCGGCGTGGACTGCATCTCCCTGCGCGCCGAGCGCCGCGTGGAGGAGGCCCCCGCCGCCTACAAGCCCATCCGTCCGGTGGTGGACTCCCAGGTGGAGGCCGGCATCGTCCGCGAAGTGGCCCGGCTGGCCCCGCTGCTCACCTTCAAGGCCTGAGCTACAACGACAGCCCGGGGACGACGGCGTGCCATTTTCCTTGGTCCACGCCCCGTCCCCTGGCTGGAATGCGCCCCACGCGCGTGGGCCCGGGCCCACCCTTCACGCTTCAAGGGAGAGACAAGGACATGGAGAACACCTACGGAGCTCCCGCGGGAGACGGCTTTCCTCGCTCCAACCCCAAGGACGCCGTGTCCGTGCCGGCCATCCTGCTCATGGTGCTGGCCGGCGTGAGCCTGCTGTGGGCCATCGTCAGCCTGCTGTCGCCGGTGAATCCGGACGACCTGGAGCAGCTCTTCAACAACCCGGCGCTCGCGCCCTATCAGGACGCCTTGGAGCAGAACCGCGCCCTGCTCACCTCCACCAGCTCCTTCGCGGGCCGGCTCATGTGGTACGGCCCCGTCATCCTCCTCAACGCGCTCGCCTTCTTCGGCGCGCTGATGATGAAGAAGCTCCAGAACTGGGGGCTCGCGGTGGCCGGCTGCTTCGCGTCACTGGTGCCATGCTGTGGCACCTGTGGCTGCCTGGCGCTCCCCATCAGCATCTGGGCCCTGGTGGTGCTCTTCAAGCCCGAGGTGAAGGCCGCCTTCAGATAGGCGCGGGCGCTGCCGTGGTGACCCCACGGCGCGTCGGGAGCACGGGCCTGCGCTTCTGCATCCGCACGCAGGCCAGTTGCACCCGCGCCGTCAGGGGCCGCCGCGCCTCGTGCAGCGACACGTAGCCCCGGTGACGGTAGAAGTCCTCCGCGTTGAGGCTCGCGTCCAGGCCCACCTGGGGACTCCCTCCGCCCCAGGCCACCGACTCCAGCGCGGCGAGCAGGTGGGTGCCCACGCCGTGGCCCACCTGGTCCGGAAGCACATACAGCGCCTCCAGCTCCCCGTTGAGCGAGTCCAACTGGCCGAAGCCCACCAGCCGCCGGTCGCGCTCCGCCACCAGCACGGTGCGCGGCCGGTCCGGGCGCAGATAGCCCTCCGGCCGCAACAGCCGCACCCAGGTGCTCAGCTCGTCGGGCGCATAGACGCCCTGACACAACGTCCCCACCGCCTCGGTGTGGACGCGCCACAGGGCGCGCCGGTCCGAGTCCCGCGCTGGCCGAAGGTGGAGCCCGCCCGACGCGCCCATGGCCGCCTCACGTCACCTTCATGCCCTTGGGAATCACCACCACGCCATCCGGCGTGACGTGGAAGCGCCGCTTGTCCTCCACCGGGTCGTAGCCAATCGTCGTGCCCGGCGGAATCTCCACGTTCTTGTCGATGATGGCCTTGCGGATGCGGCTCCTGCGGCCGATGGTGACGTTCTCGAAGAGGATGGACGCCTCCACCTCCGAGTAGGAGTTGACGCGCACCTTCGGGGACAGCACGGAGCGGTTCACCTTGCCGCCGGAGATGATGCAGCCCTCGGCGATGAGCGAGTCCGTGGCGTGGCCGACCCGCTGGTTGTCCTGGTCCGCGAAGACGAACTTGGCCGGCGGGTAGTTGTTGGCCTGCGTGTGGATGGGCCAGCGGTCGTTGTAGAGGTTGAAGATGGGGTCCACCTCCACCAGCTCCATGTTGGACTGGTAGTACACGTCGATGTTCCCCACGTCCCGCCAGTAGCCGCGCTCCTTGGGCTCCTGCCCGGCAATCTCGTTGGTGGCGAAGTCGTACACGTACACCGGCGCGTACTTGTAGAGCTCGCTGATGATGGACTTGCCGAAGTCGTGCGCGCTCGCCTCGTTGGCGGCGTCACGCACCACCTCCTGCACCAGGACCTCCGTGGTGAAGAGGTAGTTGCCCATGGAGGCCAGGCACATCTTCGGGTTGCCCGGCATGGGCGGCGGGTCCTTGGGCTTCTCCAGGAACTGGCGCATGCGCCCGTCGGGGCCCACGTCGATGATGCCGAACTCGCGGCCCTGCTCGATGGGCACGGGGATGGCGGCCACCGTGCACGCGGCGCGCTTGGACACGTGGAAGTCGAGCATCTGCCGCGTGTCCATCCGGTACACGTGGTCCGCGCCGAAGACGAAGATGAAGTCGGGCTCCTCGTCGGTGATGATGTTGAGGTTCTGGTAGATGGCGTCCGCGCTGCCCTTGTACCAGTCCACGCCGGTCCGCATCTGCGCGGGCACGGCTTCCACGTAGTGGCCCAGGAAGGCCGACATCCGCCAGGCGCGGGACAGGTGGTTGTTGAGCGAGTCGCTCTTGTACTGGGTCAGGACCTTGACGCGGTAGACGCCGGAGTTGGTGAAGTTCGACAGGGCGAAATCGATGATGCGGTAGCGCCCCCCGAAGGGGACGGCGGGCTTGGCCCGCTCACGGGTGAGGGGCTCCAGGCGCGTGCCAGCGCCGCCCGCAAGAATCATCGCCAGGACTTTGGACATAGGTGGGCCGGACGTTAGTCCGCCCCCCTCGGGCGACAAGGGCGCCGAGGCCTGCTCGGCTGCCTTCGTTGAGTGCCCAACCGCCCGCCCACGTCCTCTTCACCGGGCCGGACTCGCCAGATGTGGGACATCGGCGCCCCCGGGGCTCCGGCAGGACGCCGGGAAGCACGGTTCCCACCTGGGTTGCTTGGCTTCCGAAAACGGGGTCGTGCTAGCCTTGGCGGCGATGTCAGGCGACGAAACGCGCGTCACCAAGATTTCCTCCCTGGATCTGCGCCCGGAGCGCAGCACCGAGTGCTGCCTCGTGCAGATCCACGGCCCGGAGCTCGGCAAGAAGTACCTTGTCGACGACTCCGAGCTGACCATTGGCCGGGACCAGCACAACCACATCGTGGTGGACCTGGACAACGTCTCCCGCCGGCACGCCCGCGTGCTGGGGCGGGGCGGGAAGATGCTGGTGGAGGATCTGGGCTCCACCAACGGCACCTACCTGAACGACCAGGAAGTGCTCCAGGCCCAGCCCTTGCGCAGCGGCGACCTCATCAAGGTCGGCGGCTCCATCTTCAAGTTCCTCGATGGCGACAACATCGAGACCCAGTACCACGAGACCATCTACACGCTGACCATCGCGGACGGCCTCACCGGCGTGAACAACAAGCGCTTCTTCCTCGAGTACCTCGAGCGGGAGATGGGGCGCTCCAGCCGGTACAAGGGCACGTTGTCGCTGATGATGTTCGACATCGACCACTTCAAGCAGATCAACGATGTCCACGGGCACCTGGCCGGGGACTACGTGCTGCGGGAACTGGCCCAGTCCGTCAAGCGGCTGGTGCGCCGCGAGCAGTGCTTCGCGCGCTACGGCGGCGAGGAGTTCGCCGTGGTCATCCCCGAGGACGGGCCGGACAAGGCGCGCCTGTTCGCGGAGAAGATTCGCAAGCTCATCGCGGAGAAGGCGTTCGTCTACGACGAGAAGGAGATTCCGGTGACCATCTCCATCGGCGTGGCGGAGATGACCGGCGACATGACGGAGCCCACGCACTTCATCAAGGTCGCGGACGCCAACCTCTACAAGGCGAAGAAGACCGGCCGCAACAAGGTGGTGGGCTGAGCATGGCGCAGGCTGAGGCGGGGCCCTCGGTGCTCGCGCGGCTGGTGCTCGTGCTGCTCGGCTTGAGCTTCCTCGGCGCGGCCTGGGTGTGGAGCCACCGCTCGGAGCCCTGGGCGGGGCGGATGGTGGAGCGCGCCCGCCAGACGGTGGGCCGCTAGCCTCCGGAGCGGACGGCCTCCTCTCCCGAGGCCCCCTCCGTGACGGCGCGGTCCCGACTGAATCGACAGGACATGGAAGAGGCGCGCTCGTGTCCGGGCCGCCAGGGGTGTGTTGTCAGGAGTGGGCGACGTGGCCGTCGGCGGGCTCGGCGCCGACCTGGGGCATCCCGAGGCAGCGCTTCGCCGCGAGAGCGGGGGGACCCACGATGCTGACGACGGAGCAGGACCTGGCGAGCCCGGTGCCCGCGCGGGCGGGACGGCGGGAGTGGACGGGGCTGGCGGTGCTCGTGCTGCCCACGCTGCTCATCTCGGTGGATGTGACGGTGCTGTACCTGGCCCTGCCGCAGCTCAGCTCCCAATTGGGCGCGAGCAGCACGCAGCAGCTGTGGATCATGGACATCTACGGCTTCATGCTCTCCGGGCTGCTCGTGACGATGGGCACGCTGGGGGACCGCATCGGCCGGCGCAAGCTGCTCTTGATGGGCGCCGCGGGGTTCTGCGTGGCGTCGGTGGTGGCGGCGTACTCGCGCAGCCCGGAGATGCTCATCGCGGCGCGCGCGGCGCTGGGCATCGCGGGGGCCACGCTGATGCCCTCCACGCTGGCGCTCATCAGCAACATGTTCCAGGCGCCGGGCCAGCGCTCGGTGGCCATCGCCGTATGGCTCAACTGCTTCCTCATCGGCATGGTCATCGCGCCGCTGCTCGGGGGCTGGATGCTGGAGCACTTCTGGTGGGGCGCGGCGCTGCTGTTGGGCGTGCCGGTGATGGTGGTGCTGCTCCTGACGGCGCCCGTGCTGCTGCCCGAGTACCGGGATGCCTCGGCGGGGAGGCTGGAGCTGACGAGCGTGGTGTTGTCGCTCGCGGCCATCCTCCCGACCATCTACGGCATCAAGGAGCTGGCGCGGCACGGCTGGCAGGTGGAGGCCTTCGTCGCGTTGGTGGTGGGGCTGGGGATGGGTGTGGTGTTCGTGCGGCGGCAGCTGACGCTGGAGCACCCGCTGCTGGACCCGAGGCTGTTCGCCAATCGTGCGTTCAGCGCCACGCTGCTCATCCTGCTGCTGGTGGCCATCGTCACCGGCGGGATGGGGTTGCTGGTGCCGCTCTATCTCCAGATGGTGGCGGGGCGCACGCCGCTGGAGGCGGGGATGTGGATGGTGCCGCAGATGCTGGGGATGATGGTGGGCTCGTCGCTGGGGCCCTTCGTCGTGCGCCGCATGCGGCCGGGCTACGTCATGGCGGCGGGACTGGCGCTCTCCAGCGTGGGCTACCTGGTGATGTCCCAGGTGGACAGCGTGGGTGGGCCCGTCGTGCTGGTCATCGGCTCGGTCATCGTGACGATGGGACTCGCGCCCATGGCGGTGCTGGGGACGGACCTGGTGGTGGGCTCGGTGCCGCCAGAGAAGGCGGGCTCGGCCGCGTCCACGTCGGAGACGGCGAACGAGCTCGGTGTGGCGCTGGGCGTGGCCATCCTGGGCAGCTTCGCCACCGCCATCTACCGGCGGAACATGGCGGACGCGGTGCCGGCGGGAGTTCCGGACACCGTCGCGGCCAGCGTGCGGGAGAGCATCATCGGCGCCGTGACGTCGACCTCCGCGCTCCCCGCGGAACTGCGCGACGCGGTGCTCGCGCCCGCGCGGGAGTCCTTCACGCAAGGCATCAACATCGCGGCGGGGCTGGGCGTGGTCGTCTTCGCGACGCTCGCGGTGCTCGCGGCGGTGACGCTCAAGCACGTGCGCGCGGGACAGCACTGAGAGGGCAGGGGGCTCCGGGACCATTCCAGGGGAGCGCGTCTCATCTCGATGGCGCGAGCTGCTCGCGCAAGGACCCGGATGGATGCGCGAGGTGGGGCGCGCTCATCTCGATGGCGCGAGCTGCTCGCGCAAGGACCCGGATGGATGCGCGAGGTGGGGCGCGTCTCATCTCGATGGCGCGAGCTGCTCGCGCAAGGACCCGGATGGATGCGTGAGGTGGGGCGCGCTCATCCCGATGGTGCGAGAGGCTCGCGCAAGGACCCGGATGGATGCGCGAGGCGGGCGTACCCACGAGGTGCGCTCTCGGGGCGGCATCACTCGCGCGCGTCGGTGCGGCTCACCCTGGGGGACGGTGCTTGAGCCGTGCACGGCCCCGGGTCTCGATACGGGCCCCGTGTCCCGGCCCATATCGAGTGTTGCTCAGGTCCCGTCGCGCAGCTCGCCGAGGCGACCCTTGGTGCCGGGCAGGCTTCCAGGAGGCAGCTTCGCGTAGATGTGCTTCACCGTGTCCGCGAGCGTCTCCTGCGCATCCCGCGCGCGGAAGCCCAGCTCGGCCTCGGCCTTGGCGGCGTCCAGCCAGAAGTAGTGCTCGCCAATCTCCACTTCCTGCGGGTCCAGCGGCGCGGGCGTGCCACGCACCTTCGCCCAGCGCTCCAGCAGGTGGCCACCCAGGATGTTCACCTGCTTGGGCAGCTTGAGCCGGGGCGCCGCGACACCCGTGAGGCGCTCGAGACGGTGGAAGAACTCCGTCATCGTCATGTTCACGCCCATCAGGTGGCGGCCGTACACCTCACCCCGCGTGAGCGCCTGGAGGAACGCGTCCGCAGCGTCGCGCACGTCCACGAAGGACATGCCGCCACCCGGCATCGCCGGAATCTCCCGGTTGAGGAACTTCACCACCGTCCACGTGGACGACAGCCGGTCATCCCCGGGCCCCATCAGCAGGCTGGGGTTGAGCACCACGAGCGGAATCGCGTGCTTGCGGCAGTACTCCAGCGACAGCTTCTCTTCGTAAATCTTGGACAGGTAGTACGGCCAGCGCGCCACCACCGTGAGCGGGTAGTCGGCGGACTCGTCGAGCACCGCCTCCTCCTTCGACACCGCCGTGGTGCCGGAGGTGGACGCGAGCACCACGCGCTTCACGCCCGCCTCGCGCACGTCACGCAGGAGCTCCCGCGTGCTGTCCACGTGCAGTTCGAACATCTTGCGCGCGTCCTTCGGCTGGAAGGAGACGAGCCCGGCCAGGTGGTACAGGCCCTCCACGCCGTCGAGCGCGCGGCGCACCGCGTCCCGGTCCTTCAGGTCCCCCGCGACGTACTCGGTGCCCTCGTAGGCCGGCCCCGTCGGACGCGAGCGCCCGATGAGGCGCACCGTGTGCCCGGCCGCCACCAGCTTCGGCACCAGATGCGCGCCGAGGAACCCCGTGCCTCCCGTCACCAGCAGCTTCACGAGTTCTTCCCTCCCGGCGCGTCATGCGCGGGCATGACCTGCACGTCCACCGAAGGAGGCGCGTCCAGGTGCAGCACCCGTCCGTCGCGCAGCTCCCGCACCGCGTCCTCGGCGATGCGCGTGGCGTAGCGGTAGCTCTCCGAGCGCGCCATGCCCTGCGTGCGCGCGCGCAGCGCCTCGTGGCCCAGCGCGGGACCGATGCTCACCTTCAGGTCCTTCGACTTGGGGAACACGCTGCCCTTGGGCAGCGCGTCGAACGCCCCGTGGATGTACAGCGGCAGCACGTCCACCCGGTACGTCAGCGCCAGGTAGCCCAGCGTGGACTTGAACTCCTGCAGCTCGCCGGTGGGCGAGCGCGTGCCCTCCGGGAAGATGAGGACGTTGAAGCCCTGGCGCAGCGCCTCGCCGGCCTGACGCAGCGACTCGCGCAGCGAGCCATGGCGTTCAATCGGCACCAGGTTGGTGAAGTTCTCGAACCAGGCGCGCTTGAGCGGCGTGTCGAAGAAGTAGTCGCGCGCGGCCAGCGACACCAGCCGGTCTCCCTGCTCCTCCAGCACCACCCGCACCAGGCCCGCGTCCAGGTGGCTGGCGTGGTTGGCGATGACCAGGAAGTTGCGGTTCATCGGGATGAAGGGACGGCCCGTCACCTTCACGTCGAACACGCCGCCGTAGAGCACCTTCTGCCCGAAGGAGAGCAGCTGCCGGCCCACGTCCGCGACGACGTCCGGCACCGGAATCTCCACCTCCTCCGCCTTCGCGTTCTGCTTGGAGATGTCCTTCGCCCGCGTCTCCGCCGAAGGGCGCTTCCCGGAGGCCACCACCAGCTTGCGCAGGTCCTCCACCGTCTGCACCTGCGTCAAATCATCGATGGCCGGCAGCGGCACTCCCGCCGCCTCCAAGGCGGAGGACAGCTCCGTGAGCATCAGCGAGTCGAAGCCCAGCTCGCCCGTCAGCTGCGTCTCCGGCCGCACGCTCGACACCGGCTTGTGGCTCACCTCGGCGATGAGCGGGAAGAGCCAGTCGGCCACGCCGCCCGTCGTCGTCGTCGTCGCGGCGGACACCTTCTCGCGCGCCTTGGTGGCCGAGGCCGCCATGCGCTCCAGCCGCTGCAGCTCCTCCACCACCAGCTTGCGCTTCACCTTGCGCGTGGAGGTGCGCGGCAGCTCGCCATCCCAGAAGCGCAGCACCTTCGCGCGACGGTAGAAGGGCATGCCCGCGCCCGTCTTGCGGAAGTGCTCCTCCAGCTCGCGGCGCACCTCCTCGCGGGGACGCTCGCCGTAGTCCGGCACGCACAGACACGCCACCTTCTCGCCGCCCGCCTCGTCGGGCAGGCCGACGACGGACAGCTCCTTGATGTGCGGGTGCTCCTGGTACAGCTCCTCGAGCTCGTCCGGGTAGATGTTCTTCCCGTTGTGGTCGATGATGACGTCCTTGGCGCGGCCCACCAGGTACAGCCGCCCCTCGGCGTCCAGCCGGCCCAGGTCTCCGGTGTGCAGCCAGCCCTCCTTGAGGACGGCCTCCGTCGCCTCGCGGTCCCCGAAGTAGCCCGCCATCACGTTGGGGCCCTTGGCCAGCACCTCGCCGATGCCGTCGTTGTCCGGGTTGAGGATTCGCACCTCGACGCCTGTGAGCGGCTTGCCCACCGAGCCCGGCGTGCGCTTGTTGCCCGGGTTCGCCACCGCGAGCACCGGCGCCGCCTCCGTCAGGCCGTAGCCCTCCGTGATGTTGAAGCCCAGCTCGTGGAAGGCCTTGTGGACCTCCTCGGGCAGCGCCGAGCCGCCGGACACCAGCACCTTGATGCGACCGCCGAACTTGCGGTGCACCGGCCAGAACAGGAGCTTGCCCAGGTTGATGTCCGCCCGGTTCCGCAGCTCGCCGTGCGTGGCCATCATCGCCTTGATGGCCTGCTCGACGATGGGCGGGCGGCTGGCGAACTCCTGCGTCATCTTGCGGTGCAGGAGCTGCCACAGGGCCGGCACGCCAATCATCGCGCTGATGCGGCCCGTCTCGAAGACCTCGCCCAGCCGGTCCGACGTCAGCTCGTCGATGTACGTGATTTCCGCGCCGCGCGAGAACGGGGTGAGGAAGCCTGCGGAGAACTCGAAGGTGTGGTGCAGGGGCAGCACCGACAGCACGCCGTCGCCCACGCCCACGTCGAACACGCCCGCGAGCTTCGCCACCAGCGAGGCGAAGTTGCGGTGCGTGAGCATCACGCCCTTGGGCGTGCCCGTCGTGCCGGACGTGAAGATGAGGCTCGCCAGGTCATCCGCCGAGGCCGACTTGCGCACCGTGCCGATGCGGTCGTCCTTGGCCGCCGGGTCGCCCGTCATCGCCTGCGCCAGGCTCGCGATGAGGACCGAGTCTCCCAGCGCGCCGAACAGGCCGGGGAAGTCTCGCGCCGCGTCCTCGGACATGAGGCACACCTTCGCCTCCGCCCGCTTCGCGATGTTGATGACCTCCGCCTCGCTCAGGCCCGGGTCCACCGGGACCATGGTGGCGCCCGCGCGGAGGATGCCGAAGAAGCACGTGCCCCACTCGGGCCGGTTCTCCGACACCAGCAGCACCCGGTCTCCCGCCTTCACGCCCGAGCTGAGCAGGAAGCTGCCCACGCGCGCCGCGTAGCGGTGCACCTCCCCGAAGGTGAAGCGCTCCTCCTTCTCGCCCGACACCATGCGGAAGGCCACCCGGTGACGGTACGCGTGCACCGTCGCCTCGAACATCTCCAGCAAATCCCTGTGCGCGGGGATGACGGTGCGCTTCTCGCGCTCCTCCTCCAGGCCCGGGAACACCCACTTCTCCAGGCCCGGCAGGTGCGTCTCCATGAAGTACGCGCGCCAGTCGATGTGCTCCGGGTCCCACGGAATCTTCAGCCGGTCCGCGTGCGCCATGCGCTCATAGACGGAGCGCGTGTTGTCGCAGCGGAAGACGTAGCGGTTCTCGTAGAGGAAGGGGAGGAACAGCTCCGTCATCGCGATGAGGCTCGCGTTGCCGTCCACCACCCCGTCGAGCGACACCTTCGCCTTGTCCAGCATGGCCTGCACGGCGGGCGCGCCCCAGGCGGGCCGCACCTCGTCGATGGCCTTCTTCAGGAACTTCGCGCCGCGCACCAGCATGGGCGCGCTGAACAGCTCGAACTCCAGCTTGCTCACCGGCTGCGGCTCCAGCCGCGAGCGCAGCGAGTTGAGCACCGCGTTGCCCGACTCGCGGTTGCGGTAGTAGCGCCGGCGGTACAGGCCCACCAGCTCCACCGAGCGGCTGGCGTAGAACGGATTCACGTCGCCGGACGCGAGCTGGTACACGCGCCGCTCCTCCACCTGGATGGAGTGCGCGGTGATGCCGAGCGTCGCCCCCGCCACCTGGTCCACCGGGATGATGTCCAGGATGGTGTTCTCACCGGCGGGGATGCCGCCGGGGCCCTTGATGCCGGCGAAGGCCAGCGGCGCGGACGTGGTGAAGCCCTCGTTCCAGCCGGGGAAGGGGAAGTGCCGCGCGCTCTCCACGATGGAGGGCCGCACAATCGCGTAGCGCAGGCCCGGCGTGGCGGCGATGACCTGCTCGCCCAGGGACTTCGTGTACGTGTACGTGTTGGGCCAGCCCCAGTGCGCCGCGCGCTCCATGCCCGCGCGCACCAGCTCGCCGCTCAGCCACAGCTTGCGCTCGCGGCCCACGGCCAGGCGCAGCGTCTTCTCGTCGTTGACGTCGCGGCCCTCCTCGGCGAGCCGGTCCAGCGCCTTCTTGCGGAAGGTGGACGTCAGCGCGCGGTCATCGGCCTGCTCGCGCAGCCGCGCGACGATTCGCTCCGCGTCCTTCAGCTCCTGCTCCAGGCTGAAGTCGCGCCCGTCCAGCTCGTCCTTCTTCGGGAAGTAGCCGCGCACCTCCTCGTCCTCGAAGACGAGCCCGTTGCGGTTGCCCGCCACGAAGGAGGTGGACATGTGGATGAGCGGCACGCCCCAGCGCAGCGCCAGCTCCACCGCGTACTTCACGCCGTGGGTGTTGACGTTGAGGCCGACCTCCAGCGACGGGTTGAAGGACACGAGGCCCGCGCAGTTGACGAAGGCGTGCACCTGGCCCGTCAGCTCCGCCACCCGCGACTCCTCCATCCCCACCCAGGGGTCGGTGATGTCGCCGTCGATGACCTCGCACTTCTTGCGCAGGAACTCGAGCGCGCCCTCCTCGCCGTAGGTGTCGCGCAGCGGCTGGAAGGGCTCGCTCGTCGCCACCTTGTCGAAGAAGCGCCGCTCGGCGGAGGCCGCGCTGCCCTTGCGGACGAGCACGTACACCCGCTCCAGCTCCTGCCCGTAGCGGTGCAGCAGCATGGACAGCGTCACCTTGCCCACGAAGCCCGTGGCACCGGCGAAGAGCAGGCGCTTGCCGGTGAAGACCTGGGAGACGTTCAGCTCGGGAAGCGGTGACATGGCCGTCCTCACTTCACGTCCACCATCACCGTGGGGGCGATGCGAAGCAGGCTGATGGTGGCCGAGCGGCCCATGAAGCCGCGCGCCTCTTCAATGGCCTCGGTGAGCGTGTCGGTGCGGTCCCAGCCGAGCAGCGCCGGGACGTGGTTGTTCTCCGCGCCCGCGACGATGACCTTGCCCACGTGCTGGCGGCCGTTCTCGCCCCAGTACCACATGTAGAACGGGTGCACGCCGTGGTAGGCGTTGTTCTTGCGGTACAGGTGCACGTAGCTGGGGTTCTCCGCGAACTCCTTCTCGTACTTGTGCTCCAGCTTCATCGAGTCGCGCGTCTCCGGCAAAAGCCGGTGGAAGAACTCGATGTAGCTGGGGTGGTGCTCGGGGTCGAACTCGTCGTAGGCCGGGTGCAGGAGGATGAGCACGCCGCCCTTCTTCACCAGCGGCACGCCGCGGTTGAGGTTGAAGAAGTAGCCCAGCCCCATCACCTGCACGAGCAACGGGTTGAGGATGGAGTTGACGCTGTACGGGGAGATGAACGGGATGGGGAAGATGACGATGTCGCTCTGCCCCTCCACCGGCACCGAGTACTGCTTCCAGCTGGTCTCCAGCGTCTTCTGGTGCGCGGGCTCCGTCGCCCCGGCGTACACACCCGTGACGTCATAGGGCGCGGGGATGGCGTTGAGCACCTTGCGCGCCGCCGCGCGCGGCATCTTGGACAGCGCGTAGCGCATGGCCTGGAACTTCAGCCGGTCGCCCTCGGTGTAGTCCTCCTCGCGCTTGGCCAGGAAGTCCACGGGCGCGCCGAACATGCGGTTGTTCAGCGTGGTCTCGATGTGGAAGACCTTCAGGTGCTTGTCGATGTTGCGCCCGATGCGCTCGTTGCTGCGATAGAGCGCGCTGGTCTTCGGCTCCATGTAGCTGTCCGACGCCCGGATGGTCTTCGGGTTGTGGTGGTGCCTGAGCGACGCGTAGTTGGACACGCCGGTGCCCATGGACTTGTGCCCGCCGTTCATGGGCACGAAGTTCACGTTCACGTAGACGATGAGGTCGCTCTCCGCGACGCGGCGGTTGACGGAGACCTCCTCGCCGTGCGCCGTGCGCTCGAGCGCCACGATGCCGTCCGGGTCCTCCGCGTCGTGGTTGTAGTAGCGGTCCGGGTAGTAGGCGTCGAAGATCTTCTCGCCCACCATCCGCTTCATCTCCCCCTCCGTCATGCGGCGGTGGAGCGCGTTGGCGATGACCAGGTGCACGTCGTCCACGCCGCTGTCCGCGGCCAATTCCAGGACGATCTCCAGGATGGACTGGCGCACGTCCGGGGTCACCATGGGCGGCAGGGGCACGCTGATGTCGTCGATGACGCACGTCAGGCGCATGCCCGGCTTGAGCAGCGCGTGCAGCGGCTCCATGCCCTCCGGGTGGTTGATGGCCCAGCGGATGGCGGCCTTCACGTTGGGCACGCCCGCCATGGGCGGACGGGGGAAGATGACCCGGGTGCCCACGGGCAGGTCTTCCTGGAGGAAACCCTCACCGTAGAACAGGGCGCGCGGGGGGCTGCCCTTCTCGGTGATGACGACCTGGCTTTCCTCGTCGTACAGCTTCTGGAGCGTCTTGAACGGGCGCATGGCGGGCAGGGGGCTACTTGAGGTCGAGGATGGGCCAGTTGTAGGCGCGCGCGATGGAGCGCAGCCGCAGGTCCGGGTTCACCGCGGTGGGACGTCCCACCACCGCGAGCATCGCGTAGTCAGAGGCGCTGTCGGAGTAGCCGTGGCACTTGTCCAGGGTCAGGCCCTCCTTGGTGCAGTAGGCGCGGATGGAGTTCGCCTTGTTGGCGCCCTCGATGATGGGCGGAATCACCTTGCCGGTGGCCTTGCCGCCCACGAACTGCATCTTGTTGGCGATCAGGTCATCGGCGCCCAGGTGCCGGGCGAGCGGACGCATGGTGAAGTCCAGCGCCCCGGTGACGAGCACGACCTTGCAGCCGCTGCGGCGCGCCTGGTCGATGAGGTCCTGGGTCTGCTCGAAGAGCGCCGGCTTGAGCACGTCCTCGAACATGTCCTCCGCGATGGTGACGAGCCGGTCCTCGCTCAACCCCGCGTAGTACCGGTAGAAGAACTCGTTGAACGTCTTGCGGTCCAGCGCGTCCATGACGCCGAAGAGCGGTACGCTCATCGCGGTGCTCAGCGTCCTGCCCGCGATGCCGAGCACGGAGCCCCGGTTCATCGCGTAGTACGCGTAGACGTGGACGACGTTCGTCTTCACGAGCGTCCCGTCGACATCGAAAAATGCGGCTTTCGAGGGCATGTGGCAGCGCAGCTTCCTGACACTCCAAGGGGGGGTAGGTCAACGAAACGAGGGGGCCGGGGGGCGGCAAGCCCCGACCCTGCTAGCACGGCTAGAGCCAGCCATGCTCGCGGTACCACTCGGCGCTGCGGCGCACCGCGTCCTCCACCCCCCTTCGGGGACGGAAGCCCAGCAGCCGCTCGGCCTTCGCGCCCGAGCAGGTCCAGGCCGGGGCGAGCAGCTGCCGCGCCATCTTCCGGCTCAGGGGCAGCTTGCGGCCCGTCACGCGCGACACGCCGTCCGCCGCCGACGCGAGGGTGGTGAGCAGCCAGGGGCTCACGCGCACCGTGCGGGGTGACAGCCCCAGCGCCCGGGCCCCCAGGTCCTGCACCGACTCCAGGGAGAGGGGTTCGCCGGGACCCGCGCAGAAGAAGGCCTCGCCCACCGCGCGCGGGTGCTCGGCCTGGAGGATGAGCGCGTCGACCACGTCCTCCACGTCCACCATGGTGAGGGGGCGGGGCCCTCCGGCCAGCTCCAGCCGGATGCCCTTCGTCGCCAGCCGGAAGAAGGCCAGGTTCTCGCGGTCCCACGGCCCCAGGATGCGCGGCGGCCGGGACACCGTCACCGGCAGCCGGTCCCCATAGGAGAAGGCGATGCGCTCCGCCTCCGCCTTGCTCTCGCCGTACCACTCGTAGGGCCGGAAGGGGTCCTCCTCCACATGGGGACGGGTGGGGGAGGAGGGGCCCATGGCGGCCAGCGAGCCCACGAGCACCAGCCGGGGGCGGCTCCCGGAGGCCACCATGGCCTCGCACAACAGGCGGGTGCCCTCGGCGTTGACGCGCATGAAGTCCTCGCGTGTCGCGCCGCGGCGAACACCGGCCAGATGGAAGACGACGTCCTGTCCCTCCACCGCCGGGCCGAGCGAGGCCCCCTGTGTCACGTCCCCCTCCACGCGGGTGTGGGGGATGCCCTCCAGGCCCGAGGCATCCGAGCCTCGCCTGAGGAGGCACGTCACCTTGTCACCCCGCGCGGCGAGGGCGCGGGTCAGCCAGATTCCGAGGAAGCCACCAGCTCCGGTGATGAGGGCACGCATGGGCATGGGCGTTTCATCCGAAAAAGTACACCTCGTCCGCAAGGGGTTTTCCCATCCGGGCCCGTTCGAGCGCCCGGGGGACGACGAATCGCGCGGAGGCCGGATGGTCGGGCCCTGGCGGCGACGAAGGGGGGCCGCTCCCGAGCAGGAATGCACCCTGGCGCGGTGGCCGTCCGGGCGCATTTTTCGCGTCCGTGAGGTTCGCCCCCGAGGGAAAACGTGCTGCGGAGCCGGTTTCTCGGGCATGAAACGCGTTGCGTAGGGCGTTTCCCGAGGGAAAAACGCAGGAGAGGGCTGTTTTTCGGGCTTGGGCGTGCTACCTACGCCCCACCGGCACTGGCTTAAAATCAAGCGAGGCCGCACAACGTCCCCTTCGGAGGGGAGGAGACTCAAGACGAATGGCTGCCAAGAAAGCTGCTGCGAAGAAGGCTCCCGCCGCCAAGAAGGCTGCTGCTGCCCCGAAGCGTAAGCCGAACGCGTCGTTCATGAAGGAGATGACTCCTTCCGCCGCCCTGGCCGAGATCGTCGGCAACAAGCCGCTGCCGCGCACCGAGGTCGTCAAGAAGCTCTGGGCGTACATCAAGAAGAACAACCTCCAGGACGCGAAGAACAAGCGGCAGATCAACGCCGACGACAAGCTCAAGCCCATCTTCGGCGGCAAGAAGAACGTCACCATGTTCGAGATGACCTCGCTGGTGAACAAGCAGCTGAGCTGAACCCGACGCCGGCCCGCCCGGCGGCTGCATCTCGAGGGCTCTCCGGTGGATTCCGGTGAGCCCTCTGCTTTTGTGGCGCGAGGCTCGTGGGAATCCGGGCCCTTGGAGCGTTGGCTGGAGGTCGGAAGCCGCTCTGGGTGCTGGCGCGGCGCGCGACGGCGCCCTACCTCTGGGCCCCATGCTCCGCGACGGATTGGAAGAAGAGGGGACGGCTCCCACGGGCTCGTCGGGTGCCACCTTGAGCGCCGAGGCCCTGGCCGAGGGCCTGTTCAAGCGGGTGAAGGACGCGCTGGTCGAGCGCCCCCGGACGCCGCTGTCCACCTACCGGGTGCAACTGCATCAGGGCTTCACCTTCCAGCAGGCGCGCGACGTGGTGCCGTTCCTGCGCCGCCTGGGCATCAGTGACTTGTACGCGTCCCCCTACCTCAAGGCGACGCCGGGCAGCACCCACGGCTACGACTGCGTGGACCACCAGCACCTCAACCCGGAGGTGGGCTCCACCGAGGACCACCAGGCCCTGTGCGCCACGCTGCAGGAGCACGGCCTGGGGCAGGTGCTGGACGTGGTGCCCAACCACATGGGCATCGAGCGCGGCAACCCGCTCTGGTTCGATGTGCTGGAGAACGGCCCGTCCTCCGTCTACGCCAAGTACTTCGACATCGACTGGTCGCCGGTGAAGGAGGAGCTGCGCGACAAGGTGCTGCTGCCGATACTCGGCGACCAGTACGGCGTGGTGCTGGAGAAGGGCGAGCTGAAGCTGTCCTTTCGCGACGGCGCCTTCTTCGTGAACTACTACGACCACCTGCTGCCGCTGGCGCCCCGGCAATACGGGCGCGTGCTGCGCCACGGGCTGGAGCGGCTGGAGGCGAAGCTGGGCGCGGAGTCCGAGCCCATGGTGGAGCTGCTCTCCATCCTCACCGCCATCGAGCACCTGCCGCTGCGCACGGAGGTGGAGCGCCCCCGCGTCGTGGAGCGCCACCGCGAGAAGGAGGTCATCAAGCGCCGGCTCGCCGCGGTGGTGGAGAAGAGCCCGGAGGTCGCCGCGTACATCGAGGACAACATCCGCGTCTTCAACGGCGAGCCGGGCAACCCGCGCTCGTTCGACCTGTTGGACCGGGTGCTGGCCTCGTGCAGCTACCGGCTGGCGCACTGGCGGGTGGCGGGGGAGGAGATCAACTACCGGCGCTTCTTCGACATCAACGGGCTGGCGGCCATCCGCGTGGAGGACCCGGAGGTGTTCCAGGAGGCGCACGCGCTGGTGTTCCGCTGGCTGCGCGACGGCTGCGTCACCGGGCTGCGCATCGACCATCCGGACGGCCTGTTCGACCCGACGGCGTACTTCCTGGACCTGCAGGAGCGCTACTTCGTGGAGCGCGCGCACGCGGTGTTCCTCCAGGACCTGGCCGGGGACGACACGCGCTGGCCGGGCGTGGAGGCGGCGCTCAGGGAGCGCTGGCGCGCGGAGGTGACGCAGTCTCCGGACAGCGTCCTGCGCAAGGCGCTGTACGTGGTGGTGGAGAAGATTCAGGGCGGCCGCGAGCGCATTCCGGAGGCGTGGGCGGTGCACGGCACCACCGGCTACCGCTTCGCCAACGCGGTGAGCGGCGTGTTCGTGCACCCCGCGGCCGAGCCGCACCTGACGGAGACGTACGAGCGGCTCACCGGGGAGAAGGGCGACTTCGCCGAGCTGGTCTACCAGAAGAAGCTGCTCATCATGCGCGTGTCCATGGCGAGTGAGATCAACGTGCTGGCGCACGAGCTCAACCGCATCTCGGAGATGAGCCGCAGGACGCGCGACTTCACGCTCAACTCGCTCAGGCGCGCGCTGGTGGAGTTCATCGCGCTGTTCCCCGTGTACCGCACGTACGTGGACGGCTGGCGGCCGGGGCTGGACGCGCGCGACGTGCAGTACGTGGAGTGGACCATCCAGCGCGCCAAGGAGCGCAACGCCACCACCAACGCGTCCATCTTCGACTTCCTGCGCGACATCCTTCTGCGCCAGTACCCGCCCCAGTCCGACGAGCGCGAGCGCGCCGTCATGCTGCGCTTCGCCATGAAGCTGCAGCAGGTGACGGGCCCCGTCATGGCCAAGGGCCTGGAGGACACCGTCTTCTACATCTACAACCGGCTGGTGAGCCTCAACGAGGTGGGCGGGGAGCCCGAGCGCTTCGGCACGCGCACCACCACCTTCCACCTGCGCAACCAGGAGCGCGCCGAGCACTGGCCCGCGAGCCAGCTCACCACCAGCACCCACGACACCAAGCGCAGCGAGGACGTGCGCGCGCGCATCAACGTGCTGACGGAGCTGCCCGAGGAGTGGCGCAAGCTCGCGCGCCGCTGGCTGCGGCTGACGGAGAAGTTCGCGCAGGCCCTGCCGTCCGGCGCGGCCCCCAGCGCCAACGACGTGTACCTGTTCCTGCAGACGCTCGTGGGCGCCTGGCCCATGGGGGAGGCGCTGTCGCCCGAGGCCCGGGCCGACTTCCACCGCCGGATGCGCGAGTACATGTCCAAGGCCATCAAGGAGGCCAAGGTCCGCACCTCGTGGACCAACCCGGACGGCGCCTATGACGACGCGGTGGCGGCCTTCGTGGACGCGTGCTTCGACGAGGAGAAGGGCGGGGGCTTCCTGCAGGAGGTGCGCGTCTTCAAGCGCCGCATCGAGCGCGCGGGGCAGCACAACGCCCTGGGGCAGCTGGTCCTCAAGCTCGCGTCGCCCGGCGTGGTGGACACGTACCAGGGCTGCGAGCTGTGGGATTTGTCCCTGGTGGACCCGGACAACCGGCGGCCGGTGGACTTCACCTTGCGCTCACGGCTCCTGGAGGAGCTGGACGCGCAGGCGCGAGAGGACGCGCCCGGGCTGTGCTCGCGGCTGGTGGCGGGCCTGGATGACGGGCGGGCCAAGCTCTTCCTCCTGGCCCACGGGCTGCGGCTGCGCCAGCGTCAGCAGGACCTGTTCCGGCGGGGCGGCTACCGGGCGCTGGAGCTGTCCGGGCCCCGCGCCCAGGCGGCGGTGGCCTTCGCGCGCGAGCTGGACGACGCGGGCGTGGTGGTGTGCGCGCCGCGTTACGTGCTGGAGGCCCTGGAGTCGCCCCAGGGGCTCTCCGGCGCCTATGCCGACACGTTCCTGGACCTTCCCGAGGCATATGCGGGCATGATGTTCCGCGATGTCTTCACCGGGCGACAGGTGCGGCCCGAGCGTGGTGCGGGTGGCGTGGTGCTGCCCCTCGCGCCGCTCCTGGAGCGGTTCCCGGTGGTGCTGCTGGAGAGGAGCACGGGATGAGGAGGGCCGAGGTGCTTCCAGGGAAGCCGTTCCCCCTGGGCGCCACGTATGACGGGCACGGGGTCAACTTCGCGGTGTTCAGCGAGCACGCGAAGAAGGTGGAGGTCTGCCTCTACGACGCACAGGAGCCCACGCGCGAGACGCGCCGCTTCCCGCTCCTGGAGACCACGCACCAGGTGTTCCACGGGTACGTGCCCGACCTGAAGCCGGGCACGCTGTACGGCCTGCGCGTGCACGGGCCGTTCGAGCCCAAGAAGGGCTTCCGCTTCAATCCGCACAAGCTGCTGGTGGACCCCTATGCCCGCGCCATCCACGGGCAGGTGGACTACCGCGCGCCCATCTATGGCCACGTCCAGGGCGGCAAGGACGAGGACCTGGTCCAGGACAAGCAGGACGACGCCGCGGGTGTGCCCAAGGCCGTGGTGCTCGAGGACACGTTCGACTGGGAGGGGGACACCCACCCGCGCGTGCCGTGGCACCAGACCGTCCTGTACGAGCTGCACGTCAAGGGCTTCACGAAGCTCAACCCCCGCGTGCCGGAGGCCCTGCGCGGCACCTACGCGGGCCTGGGGCACCCGGCCACCCTCGAGCACCTGAAGAAGGTGGGCGTCACCGCGGTGGAACTCCTGCCCATCCACCACATCGTCGACGAGCCGTTCCTCGTCGAGCGCGGACTCACCAACTACTGGGGCTACAGCACGCTGGGCTACTTCGCGCCGGACGCGCGCTACAGCGCCCCGGGAGGCCCGGGCTCCCAGGTGGACGAGTTCAAGGGGATGGTGAAGGCGCTGCACAAGGCGGGCATCGAGGTCATCCTCGACGTCGTCTACAACCACACCTGCGAGGGCAACCAGCTGGGGCCCACGCTGTCCTTCAAGGGCCTGGACAACGGCGCGTACTACCGGCTGACGGAGAAGGACCCGCGCTACTACCTGGACGTCACCGGCACGGGCAACTCGTGGAACGCCACGCATCCGTACGCGCTGAAGCTGGTCGCCGACAGCCTGCGCTACTGGGTGGAAGAGATGCACGTGGACGGGTTCCGCTTCGACCTGGCCACCACGCTGGGGCGCGACCGGCACGGCTACGACACCCGCGCGGCCTTCTTCCAGATCGTCCACCAGGACCCGGTGCTCAGCCGGGTGAAGCTCATCTCCGAGCCGTGGGACGTGGGCGACTTCGGCTACCAGGTGGGCAACTTCCCCGTCTTGTGGAGCGAGTGGAACGGCAAGTACCGCGACACCATCCGACGGTACTGGAAGGGCGATGACCGGCAGGCGGCGGAGATCGGCTACCGGCTCACGGGCAGCTCGGACCTGTACGCGCTGTCGGGCCGCAAGCCCTCCGCGAGCGTCAACTTCGTCACCGCGCACGACGGCTTCACGCTGCACGACCTGGTCACCTACAACGACAAGCACAACGAGGCCAACGGCGAGGACAACCGCGACGGCGGCAACGACAACCACTCCTGGAACTGCGGCGTGGAGGGCGAGACGGGCGACGTCAAAATCAACGCCCTGCGCGAGCAGCAGAAGCGCAACTTCCTGGCTACGCTCTTCCTGTCCCAGGGCGTGCCCATGCTGGTGGCCGGCGACGAGATGGGCCGCACCCAGAAGGGCAACAACAACGCCTACTGCCAGGACAACGCCCTGTCCTGGGTGAACTGGGAGCTCGACGACACCCAGCGCGCGCTGCTGGACTTCACCTGCCGGCTGACGCGCCTGCGCCGCGAGCAGCCCGTGCTGCGCAAGCGCCGCTTCTTCCGCGGCGCCCACATGTGGGACAGCGAGCTGAAGGACCTGGCGTGGTTCCGGCCGGACGGCAAGGAGATGCGCAAGGACGACTGGGAGAAGCCCTATGTGCGCTCGCTCGCCATCCTCCTGGGCGGGGACGCCATCGCCGCGCCGGACGACGAGGGCAACCGGATTGTCGGTGACACGCTGTTGGTGCTGATGAACGCCCACCACGAGCCCATCAGCTTCCTGCTGCCGGCGCTCGAGTGGGGCGCGGACTGGGAGCAGGTGGTGGACACATCCACGTCGGAGGAGTCCCAGCACGCCCACACACCGGCGGGTGGCAAGGTGCAGGTCGCGGGGCGTTCGTTGATGGTGCTGCGCCGGCCGTCGACGGAGTAGCGCCGCGGGCGGGGACGGTGGGCCGGGCCTCCAGGTGGGGGCCTGGGCGGTTACACGGAAGTGTCGACGCCCGGACGCGCCGCCGCTAGGGTGCGCCCGCCGTTCCTGAAACAGGATTCATACGTGAATACGCAAGTCGCGCTCTGGGTGGGCTTCAACCTCTTCGTCCTGGCGATGCTCGCCGTGGACCTCGGGCTGTTCCACCGCAAGGACCACGCGGTGACGCCCAAGGAAGCGGGCATCTGGACGCTGGTGTGGATCACCATCAGCCTGACGTTCTGCGGAGGCATCTGGTACTTCTCCGGCAGCACGCCCGCGCTCCAGTGGGTGACGGCGTATGTCGTGGAGTACTCGCTCTCCGTCGACAACCTGTTCGTCTTCCTGCTGGTGTTCAGCTACTTCCGGGTGGCGCCCGAGCACCAGCACCGGGTGCTGTTCTGGGGAATCCTGGGCGCGTTCGTCATGCGCGCGGTGCTCATCATCGCCGGCACGGCGCTGGTGTCGCGCTTCCACTGGCTCATCTACCTGTTCGGCGCCTTCCTGGTCTTCACCGCGCTGAAGATGCTCTTCTCCAAGGACGAGGAGATCGACCCGGAGCAGCAGGGCATCGTCAAGCTCGCGCGCCGGGTGCTGCCGGTGGCCCGCATGGGCGAAGGCAGCCGCTTCTTCGTCACCGAGGACGGCCGGCGCAAGGTGACGCCGCTGTTCATCGTGCTGCTGGTGGTGGAGGCCACGGACTTGCTCTTCGCCCTGGACTCCATCCCCGCGGTGCTGGGCATCAGCCAGGACGCGTTCATCGTCTACACGTCCAACGTGTGCGCGATTCTCGGCCTGCGCTCGCTGTTCTTCGTCGTGGCCAGCCTGATGGAGAAGTTCCACCTGCTGAAGCTGGGGCTGAGCGCCATCCTGGCCTTCGTGGGCGTGAAGATGCTCATCACGTTCTTCGACATCCACATCCACATCGGCCTGTCGCTGGGCGTGATTGGCGGCATCCTCCTGCTGGCCATCATCGCCTCGCTCATCTGGCCCAAGAGCCCGGAGCCCGGTCAGGACCGGGAGAGCGCCAAGACCTGAGCCCGGGGGCGGGGGGGCGCCGGGGTTTTGCTTGCAACCCGGGGGCCTTGCCTTCAAATGTGGAGGCATGTCTTCCAGCGCCACCACTGATGGCATCAAAATCACCGTGAAGCCGGCCTACTGGCCCGAGCGCAGCTCGCCCGAGTCGGGGCAGTACGCGTTCATGTACACGGTGGAAATCGTCAACGAGGGGGAGGCGCCCGCGCAGCTCAAGGCGCGGCACTGGGTCATCACGGATGCCTCCGGGAAGGTGGAGGAGGTGAAGGGGGAGGGCGTGGTGGGCCGCCAGCCCCGCGTGGCCCCGGGCGAGCGCTTCGAGTACACGAGCTGGGCGATGCTGCGCACGCCCTTCGGGACGATGCGCGGCAGCTACGACATGGAGCGCCCGGACGGCTCGCACTTCGATGCGCGCATCGCCGAGTTCGCCCTCACGCTGCCCAACGCCCTGCACTGATGAACACGCCCGCGAACAAGCGAGGGTTGCTGCTCGTCAACCTGGGCACGCCGGACGCGCCCCACAGCGGGCCGGTGCGGCGCTACCTGCGCGAGTTCCTGAGCGACCCGCGCGTGGTGGACATCCACCCGGTGGGGCGCTGGATGCTGCTCAACCTCATCATCCTGCCCACGCGGCCCGCCAAGAGCGCGGAGGCGTACCGCAAGGTGTGGATGCCGGAGGGCTCGCCGCTGCTCGTGTACAGCCGGGCGCTGGAGGTGGCGGTGCGCGAGAAGCTGGGCCACGAGTACGACGTGGCGCTGGCCATGCGCTACGGCAGCCCGTCCATCCCCGACACCGTGGCGGCCATGCGCGCGCGCGGCGTGTCGGACTTCACGGTGCTGCCGCTGTACCCGCAGGAGGCCACGTCCTCGTCGGCGTCGTCGCTGGCGCGCGTGTACGAGGTGCTCTCCAGCGGCTGGGACGTGCCCAACGTGCGCGCGGTTCCGGCCTTCCACGGGCACCCGTCGTTCCTGGACGCCTTCGCGGAGGTCGCGCGGCCGGTGATTGCCGAGGCCCGCGCGGACCACGTGCTCTTCAGCTATCACGGCGTGCCGGAGCGGCACGTGCGCAAGACGGACACGTCGGGCCAGCACTGCTTCGCGTCCGCAGGGTGCTGCGACGCGCTCACGGACGCCAACCGGCACTGCTACCGCGCCCAGTGCTTCGCCACCACGCGGGGGATTGTCGAGCGGCTGGGACTTCCCCAGGGCGGCTTCAGCGTGTCCTTCCAGTCTCGGCTGGGGCGCACGCCGTGGGTGAAGCCCTACACGGACCTGGTGCTGCCGGAGCTGGCGAAGCAGGGCGTGAAGCGGCTGGCGGTGATGTGCCCGTCCTTCGTCGCCGACTGCCTGGAGACGCTGGAGGAGGTGGGCATGCGCGCCCGCGAGCAGTTCGTCGAGGCGGGGGGCGAGTCGTTGACGCTCGTCCCCTCGCTCAACGCCCACCCGACGTGGGTGGACGCGGTGGTGCGGATGGTGCGCGAGTCCGACGGCGCGGCTACTGCTGGGGCTTCGCCGTGGCCGCGGGGGGCACCGACTCCCGCGCGGTGAGCTTGAGCTTCACCGTGCCGGGCGGCACCTGCAGGGCGTTGGTGGGAAAGGGCCCGCGCGAGGACGACGCGATGGTGCCCTCCCACGTGCGCCACCGGCCGGCCTTCACCAGGAACTCACCCTTGCCGGTGATGCGCACCTCGGCGCTGGCGTCCGTGGTGGGAGGGCCCGCGGACTCGTCGGCGGGCTCGGCGTCCTCCTCGGCCGGGTCGTCCGCGCGCGCGGGCACCGCGGGCGGGGCGCGGCGGCTGGTCACCTTGCCGGAGAGCTGCTCGAGCAGGTCGTACTCCAGCGTGGCCACCTGGTCGTCGCCCTCCTGGGTGAGCGCGGTGAGCTTCACGCGGTTGCGGCGCTCCGTCTTGGTGGTGGTGAACAGGGGACCCAGCGCGTCGTGCGTGAGCAGCTCCGTGCCCAGCGCCCAGGTGTCGTTGGGGCCCACGGGCGCGAGCGGCAGCTCCAGCACCAGCGCGGCGATGTTGCGGTTGATGCCCTGGAGGCCGTCGAGCACGAAGCCGCGCTCGCTCAGCGCGCCCGTGTCCTCGGTGGTGTCCTTGCCCTCGGGGAGCACGCGCAGGCGGTAGTCGCCGGAGTTGGTGCGCTCCAGCACGTAGGTGAAGCCGGTGGGGAAGGACGCGGCGGGGGCGGCGGCGCGCGGGGGAGCAGGCTCCTCCTTGCCCTTGCCCTTCTTGCCCTTGGCGGGCGTCTCCTCGGCGGCCTCCTGCGGCGCGGGGGCGGCGCCGGAGCGCTCCAGGTCCAGGTGGTAGGTGACGGGGGCGCTCGCGGCGAGCTTCCAGCGGAGGGTGACCTTGGACGGGTCCACCGGAGGCTGGGCGGCGGCGGTGGGCGCGGCTCCCGGGGCGGGGGCGTCCTTCAGGCCCGGAGGACGAGGAATGGGCTCGAGCTGGCCTCGGGGTTCTTCCTTGCAGGCGGACAACGACAGGGCGACGACCAGTCCGAACAGGCTTCGCATCACGCGGGGACGCTCCTCTGGGAGTACACGCGGGATATCGGAGCCCCACCCCTCATTCAAGTCCGTCACCCGGCCGCGTGTCCCCCGGCGCGCCCGGGTGGAGTCACGGTCCGAGCGGGCCTCTGGCCCTGGGGACGTGCCCTCGCGGCGCTGCTGGGGGCCGCGAGGGTTGTCCGGATGCGTCATCGGGGCTCGTGGGCGACGTAGAGGTCGACCTGCTCCTTCACCTTGTTGGCGAAGTCGGGGTTGAGGCGCTCCAGGATGGCCCACTCCAGGTCCAGGTTGCGGCGGATGTTGGCGCGAGCGGAGCGCGTCTGGAGTTCGGGTTCGGAGGCGATGAGCTCGGCGGGGGTGGCGTTGGGTTTGTCGTCGATGGTGGCGCTCGTCGTCTGGCGCAGGCCGAAGGGCAGCGCCTGTGTCCTGGCGAAGGTGGTGGCGGCCATCTCGTAGGCGCGCACGACGAAGCGCCCGTCCGCGCGGACGCGGCCCTCGACGTAGAGGCGCGACCAGCTGGAGCCCATGTCGTAGTTGCCGCTCACCTTCCACGGCGTCTGGAGGAAGTAGGGGTCGGTGCTGGGCAGCAGCGCGTAGCCGCGCTCCCCGAGCTCCGCCTCCGCGGCCTTCATCACCTGCATGGCGGGCAGGTCGTAGACGACGAGCCCGCTGGTCCGACCGAGCAGCGCCTTCTGAGGACTGCTGGCGCAGCCGGATGCGCACACGACCGCCACCAGGCCCGCGCAAACGGCGAGCCACCGTCTCGTCATCGTCATCGTCGCCTCGTTCCCGGGTGTGGCCGCGTGCGGAGGGAGACTCGCCTCATACGCGGGACGTCCTGAACAACGCGGAAGCGCGCGCGGCATATCGCGCGGCGCAGGCGGCGCGAGGTCGTCAGGCGCCAATCCTCGGATGTGCCAGGGGCTGCGCGGCGCAGGCGGCGCGAGGTTGTCAGGGGCCATGCCTCGGATGTGCCAGGCGCGGCGCAGGCGGTGCGAGGTCGTCAGGCGCCAATCCTCGGATGTGCCAGGGGCCGCGCGGCGCAGGCGGCGCGAGGTCGATTCAGACGCCCTGCCTCGGATGTGTCAGGGACCGCGCGGCTCGGGTGGTGCCACGATTCGAGCGTGCGCCAAGCCTCGGATGTGCCAGGGACCGCACGGCTCGGGTGGTGCCACGGTTCGAGCGTGCGCCAAGCCTCGGATGTGCCAGGGACCGCACGGCTCGGGTGGTGCCACGGTTCGAGCGTGCGCCCTGCCTCGTGAGTGACGTCAGTGCATGCACTTGCGCCGGCATGCTCGAGGGCCCGCAGGTCTGTGCCACGCTCATGTGCCGGACGCGCGTGCCGGCCGAGGTGGCCGAAGCGCTCAGTGATGGGGCGTGCGAGGCGCGGCGGCGCGCGCGAGCCTGTCGCGCACCGCGATGCCCAGGCCGCTGGCCGAGGGCAGACAGGCCACGAGCACGTCGTGTCCCTTCTCGTCCGCCTCGCGCAGCCTCGCGTACAACACGCGCGCCGCGCCCGCCGGGTCCTCCGGCACGTCGAAGCGCGGCACATCCCCTGGCAGCTCCAGCCCTCGCGGCCCGAGCACGCCGACGCTCAACCCCTGCTCCCTCAATGCACGCACGCGGGCCGCGGCCTCTGTGGGCTCCGCGAGCACCACGCCCGCGCGGGGCGCGTAGTGCGACTCCAGCGAGCCCGACACGCGGACCTTCGAGGCCACGCGCACCGGCACCGGATGCCCCAACACCCGCTCGATGGCCTCGGCCGACAGTCCGCCTGGCCGCAGGATGGCGGGCGAGCCGGAGCTCAAATCGACGATGGTGGACTCGACGCCCACGTCGCACGGTCCGCCATCCAACACGAGGTCCACGTCGCTCCCCAGGTCCACGCGCACGTGCTCCGCGGTGGTGGGGCTCACCCGTCCGAAGCGGTTCGCGCTCGGCGCCGCCACGCCGCCGCCCAGGGCCTTGAGCACCGCGAGCGCCACGGGGTGTCCGGGCACGCGCAGGGCCACCGTGTCCTGGCCTCCGGTGATGGCGTCCGTGGCGCGCGGCGTGCGCGGGAGCACCAGCGTGAGGGGCCCCGGCCAGAAGGCGTCCGCGAGGCGACGCGCGGCCTCGGGGGCCTCCCGGGCCCACGAGGTCAGGTGCTCGACACCCGCCAGGTGGACGATGAGCGGATGGGTGGCGGGGCGACCCTTGATGGCGAAGACACGACGCACGGCCAGCTCGTCCTCGGCGTTGGCCGCCAGGCCATACACCGTCTCCGTTGGCAGGGCGATGACACCACCACTGCGCAGCACTTCCACCGCGCGTTCGACGAGCTCCGGCTTTACCATGCGATGCCGCACTGTCGCGCCAGGAGGCGTCATGAGCAAGTCACTCGTCTTCGAAGCGCGCAGTCGGGCGCCCATCCCCGCGACGGAGCTGTTCGCCTGGCATGCCCGGGAAGGGGCGCTCGCACGGCTGACGCCCCCATGGGAGCGGATGGAACTGCTCGAGCGCACCGGCGACGGCATCCACACCGGCGCCCGCGTCGTCATGCGGATGCGCATGGGCCCCATCCCCCGACGCTGGGTGGCCGAGCACACCGCGTACGTCGAGGGCTCCCTCTTCCAGGACACGCAGGTGTCCGGCCCCTTCTCGAAGTGGGTCCACACCCATCGCATGTGGCCCGAGCCCGCCACCCACTCCTCCATCCTCGAGGACGAAATCGAGTACGTCCTGCCCATGGGCCCGCCAGGCCGGCTCCTCGGAGGCGGCTTCGCGCGCCACACCCTGGAGCGGATGTTCGCCTATCGCCACCGGGTGACGCTCACGGACGCGCGACGCCACGCCGCGTTCGCGGACCAGGGCCCGCTGCGCGTGGCCGTCACCGGCGCGTCGGGGCTCATCGGCTCGGCGCTCCTGCCGCTGCTCACCACCGGAGGCCACCAGGTCCAGCGACTGGTGCGAGGGCGGGCGGACGCCTCGCGGCACGAGGTGGCGTGGGCGCCGGACAAGGGACAGGTGGACACCGACGCGCTGGAGGGCGTGGACGCGGTGGTGCACCTGGCGGGAGCCAATGTCGCCGGCAAGCGCTGGTCCCCCGAGTACAAGGACGCCATCCTCAAGAGCCGCTCCGAGGGCACGCTCACGCTGGCCGAGGCGCTGGCGAAGATGAAGAAGAAGCCCCGCGTGCTGGTGTGCGCGGCCGGCAGCGGCATCTACGGCGACCGGGGTGACGAGCCGCTCACCGAGGAGAGCGCGCCGGGCACGGGCTTCCTCGCGGACGTGTGCCGCGTCTGGGAGGCCGCCACCGCGCCCGCCGAGGCCGCGGGCATCCGCGTGGTGCACCTGCGCATCGGCCCGGTGCTGGACGCGCGGGATGGCGCGCTGGCGAAGATGCTGCCCGCGTTCCTCGCGGGCGGCGGTGGGCCCATCGGCTCGGGGCGCCAGTGGATGGGCTGGGTGTCGATGGAGGACATCCTGGGGCTCATCCACTTCAGCCTCTTCACCCCGGCGGCCCGGGGGCCCATCAACGCCGTGGCGCCGGGCGCGGTGCGGCAGGCGGACTTCGCCCGGACGCTCGGCCGGGTGCTGCGGCGGCCCGCCTTCCTGCCCATGCCCGCGGCCGTCATCAGGACGCTCTTCGGACAGATGGGGCAGGAGGCCCTGCTGTCGGGTGCCCGGGTGCTCCCCAACGCCGCCGAGCGGCTCGGCTACGCGTTCCTCTTCCCGGAGCTGGAGGGGGCGCTGCGCTTCACGCTCGGCCGCACCACGGCGGGCCCGGAGTTCCGCCATGGCTGAGCGGTTCGAGGCTTGACAATCCCCCCTGGGGGGACTGATGGAATGGCCCCCTATGATTCAGGTCGAAGGGCTGACCAAGTACTACGGTGAGCACGCGGCCATCCGGGACCTGGCCTTCACCATCGGCCAGGGAGAGGTCATCGGCTTCCTCGGCCTCAATGGCGCGGGCAAGTCGACGACGCTGAAGGTCCTGGGGTGCGTGCTGTTGCCAACCGCCGGCCGCGTCGTCATCGACGGCCATGACGTGGTGAGCAACGCCCACGAGGTGCGCCAGCGCATCGGCTACCTCCCGGACGTGCCGCCGCTCTACGAGGAGATGACGGTGGGCGAGTACCTGGCCTACGTCGCGCAGCTGCGCGGCGTGACGGCCAGGGACACCCCCGCGCGCGTGGGCGAGGCCGAGGAGAAGACAGGGCTTCGCGAGGTGGACGGCGAGCTCATCTCCACGCTCAGCCACGGCTACCGTCAGCGCGTGGGCGTGGCACAGGCGCTGGTGCACAAGCCCGCGCTGCTCATCCTCGACGAGCCGACGAGCGGCCTGGACCCGCGGCAGATCGTGGAGATGCGCGACGTCATCCGCGGCCTCAAGGGCACGCACACGGTGCTGGTCTCCAGCCACATCCTCCCGGAGATCTCCCAGACGTGTGACCGGCTGCTCATCATCCACAAGGGCACGCTGGTGGCGCAGGGGACGGAGGAGGAGCTGGGCCGGAAGATGGGCGGCGGAGGCTCCGTCGAGGTGGAGGTGCGGGGCGACTCCGCGCGCGCCGTCGAGGTGCTGCGGCCCTTCGGCGAGGTGGAGGTGGGCAGCGCCCGCGACGGGCTGGTGGCGCTGACGCTGCGCGCGTCGCCGGACGTGCGGCCGCGCGTGGCGCAGGCGGTGGTGGGGGCGGGGTTGGAGCTGCTGCGACTGGACGTGGGCGCGGGACACCTGGAGTCCATCTTCCTCAAGCTGACGCATGGTCAGGAGGTGCGCGCGTGAAGGCGCTGCTCATCGCCCGCCGCGAGCTGTCCGGCTACCTGCGCACGCTCAGCGGCTACGTCGTCATCGCGGTCATCCTCGCGTTGAACGGCCTGTTCTTCAACGCGTACGCCCTGGGCGGCGCGAGCAAGCGCTCCGCCGAGGTGCTCTCGCAGTTCTTCTATTACTCGAGCGGCTTCACCATCGTCGCCTCGGTGTTCATCTCCATGCGCCTGCTCGCCGAGGAGCGACAGACGGGCACGCTGCCCCTCTTGTACTCCTCGCCGCTGCGCGACAGGGACATCGTGCTGGGCAAGTTCCTGGCGGGCTTCGCGTTCCTGGCGCTGTACGTGCTGTGCACGCTGTACATGCCGGTGCTGGTGCTGGTGAACGGCAAGGTGTCCTGGGGCCACGTGGGCGCCGGCTACCTGGGGTTGCTGCTCCTGGGCAGCGCGTCCCTGGCGGTGGGCACGTTCGGCTCGGCGCTGGCGAAGAACCAGCTGCTCGCGGCGATTACGTCCGCGGTGATGCTGGTGGCGCTCATCCTCTGCTGGTTGCTCGCGCGAATCACGGAGCAGCCGCTGGCGGACGTGTTCAGCGCGATGTCGCTGTGGAACCAGCACTTCCCGCCGTTCCAATCGGGGCTCGTGCACGTGCGTGACGTCGTCTACTACCTGGTGGTCACCTACGTGGCGCTGTTCGCGGCCACGCGGGTGCTCGAGGCGCGGAGGTGGCGATGAGCGCGCGCACTTCGGGGAGCGGGCTCATGGCGACGCTGGCCTTCGTGGCGGGCCTGCTGGCCGTCTTCATCGGCGAGCGCATCCTGGGCGTGGGGACGGGCCGCGGGCTCTTCTCCGGGCTCGGCGTGGCGCTGGCGGTGGGCGCGACGGCGTGGCGGTTCGTGGGCTCGCGCGGCGCGAGCCTCGACCGTCGCCGCGTGGATGGCTGGGTGCTGGGCCTGTACGGGCTGGGGCTTCTGGCGCTGGGGCTCTACTTCCTCCAGTCGGACCTGGGCCTGTCCCTGTTCGACGCCCCCCTGTCGCAGAAGGCGCCGAAGCTGGCGGTGATGCTGGCGGCGCTGTTCCCCGCGCTGCTCGCGTGCTGCCTGGTGCCGCTGGCGCTGGTGGAGGTCGCGACGCAGGCCATGGCGCGCGCGCCGGTGATGGAGACGGGCCGGGCCCGCAGCGCGCTGTACTCGGGGCTGGGGCTGTCCTTCGTGCTCGTGTTCGCGTTCGCCACCATGTACGTCGTCACGCAGGCGAACACGACCTGGGACCTGTCGTACTTCCGCACGGCGAAGCCCGGGGACTCCACGCGCAAGGTGGTGCGCGGGCTCAACGAGCCGCTCCAGGTCATGCTCTTCTTCCCGCCCGCGAACGAGGTGGGCGAGGCGGTGGGGCAGTACTTCCGCGACCTGTCGGTGGAGAGCCCGGGGCTGCTCAGCGTGGAGCGGCTGGACCAGGCGGTGGAGCCCGCGCGCGCGAAGACGCTCGGCGTGCACAACAACGGCACCATCGTCCTGGCGCGCGGTGAGCGCAAGGAGCCCTTCACGGTGGGCCTGGAGCTGGACCGCGCGCGGGGACAGTTGCAGCGGCTGGACCAGGAGGTGCAGCGGCGCCTCTTGACGGTGGCCAGGCCCCGCCGCGTCGTCTACTTCACCGCGGGCCATGGCGAGCGCGCGGAGACGCGGCCGGTGCCCGGGGAGATGCCGAAGCCGTCCGTGGCGCAGCTCAAGGAGTTGCTGCGCGCGCAGAACGTGGACGTGCGTCCGCTGGGCGTCGCGGAGGGACTGGGCCGCGAGGTGCCTGGGGACGCGGCGGCGCTGGTGGTGATGGGCGCCACGCGCGACTTCCTCCCCGAGGAGCTCACCGCGGTGCGCGAGTACCTGTCACGGGGCGGTCGGCTGTGGATGGCGCTGGAGCCGGAGGGCCCCAGCTTCGAGGCGCTGCTCGCGCCCATGGGGCTGAAGTACCTCGGCACGCCGCTGGCGAACGACCAGGTGTACTTCCGTACCGCCCGTCAGCAGAGCGACCGTGGCAACCTGGGCACGGCGAGCTTCAGCTCGCACCCGTCCGTCACGTCGCTGTCCGCGATGGCGGGCCAGTCCCCCGTGGCCTTCCTGGGCGCGGGCGCGCTGGACCAGCTCCAGCCGCTGCCCAACGGCGTCATGCACGACATCTCCGTGCGCGCGCATGGGGCCACCTTCGCGGACGCCAACGGCAACTTCAGCCCGGACCCGGGCGAGATGCGCCGCACCTGGCCGCTGGTGGTGGCTGTGGAGGAGCCCGCCGCCAAGGGCAAGGAGCCGATGCGCGCGGTGGTGATGGCGGACGCGGACGTGGTGAGCGACGTGGTGCTGCCCAACATGGGCAACGCGTACCTCGCGGTGGACACCCTGCGGTGGCTGACGGGCGAAGAGGCCGTCGCCGGCGCGGTGTCGTCGGAGGAGGACGTGCCCATCCAGCACACCCGCGAGCAGGACGTGGCGTGGTTCTACGCCACCGTGTTCCTGGCGCCGGCGCTGGTGCTGGCCGTGGGCTTCGTGACGACGCGGCGGCGGGGCCGCCGTGCTCCGCGCGCCAGCGTGGCGGCGGGAGGTGAGCAATGAAGGCCCGGGACCTGGCCCTGCAGGGCGCCCTCGCGGTGGTGGCGCTGGTGGCCGCCTACCTGGTGTGGCAGCGCGCTCCGGCGGGCGCCCCTGGTGACGTGACGGTGGTGGAGCTGCCGGCGCGCGCGCTGGACAAGGTGCGCTACGAGGACGAGGCGCGCTACGTGGAGCTGTACCGCGACGCGCGGGACCGGGACGCGCTCTGGGTCCGCCTGGGCTTCAAGCCCGCGAAGCCGCTGCCCCCGGTGGAGGGTGTCGCCGACGCGTCCGCCGACGGTGGCACGTCCGTGGATGGCGGCGCCGGCGCGGCGCTGGCACAGGGGGCGGCCGACGCGGGGACGCAGCCCTCGGCGCAGCCGCCTCCGCCTCCTCGCGACATGCGGGCCAACGAGGTCGCCCAGAAGCTCTATCCGCGCTTCGCTCCGCTGCGTGCCACGCGCTCGTTGGGCGTGCTCGACGAGAAGAAGCTGGCGGAGGTGGGGCTGACGGGCTCGCAGCGCAAGCTGACGCTGACGTTGGGTGGCAGGACGGAGTCGTTCACGCTCGCGTCGATGACGGGCGGGTGGGGGACGCCGTACCTGCGCCGTGACTCGGACGGACAGGTGTTCCTGCTCGGCCCCGCGTTGCTGCCGGACCTGGAGAACGCGACGACGCGCCTGGTCGACCGGCGGCTGCATGTCTTCGACCTGGGCGAGTTCGACTCGGTGGTCATCTCGTCGGGCGGCTCGTCGCGCGCGTTCGTGGCGAGCGGCAAGGCGCCCAACCCGGTGACGCTTTCGCCGGAGGAGTCGCCGGACAAGCCCGACGAGTTCACCCGCAACTGGCATGACCGCGTTTGGCGGCTGGTGCCGTTGGACCTGCTGGGCCGCGACGAGCAGCCTCCGGGGGGCGAGCCGAAGGAGTCCTTCCGCGTGGAGTACCGGCGCGGCGGCAAGCCGGTGGGCGAGCTGACGGTGGCGCGCGCGACGGATGGCTTCTACGCGCGCACCGAGCACACGCCAGGGTGGGTCCGGCTGCACGCGGGCGTGGACCCGCTGGCCGCCGAGGCCGCGCGGGTGACGACGCCGGTGTCCTCAGCCGGCGGTCCGTGACCCCCGGGGCTCCGGGGCGTCGGCGCGGCCCAGTCGCACGTCGACGAAGCTGTACGGCGCCCAGGGGCCGGTGAAGCGGAAGGTGTAGAGGTCCGAGCGCGCCGCGAGCATCCGGACCTTCGCCTCGAAGGCGGGGCCGTCGCGCCGGGCGACGAGGAAGGCCGCGTTGAGCAGCATGCGCTCGCCCACGGGCGCGTCGGTGCGAGACGCCGCCGCCAGCGGGCGCAGGCCCTCCAGCATGGCCGCCATGTCCAGCGCGGCGCGCAGCTCCACCGCGCGCCCCAGTCGCTGCTCGTGCTCGGCCTCCGACTCGTCCCCGCGCCGACGCAGCGCCTCGTCCTCCAGCTCCATGCGTCGGTTCAGGTGCTCGCGGTGGTAGAGCACCTTGAGCCCCAGCTCCACCTTGCCCTCCAGCGCGGTGAGCACGGAGGTGAGCGCCTCCTGCGTGGAGCGCAGCATGGCGCGCACGTCGGCCTCCGAGCCCAGCACGGTGCCGAAGGCCACGGGCAGCAGCGTGTGCTCGCGCAGCACCACCTCGGCGGCGCGCTGGTGCGCCAGCAGATGGGCCCGCGTCGGGTCCACCCTGCGCGAAGGCGTGGAGGACACCAGCGCGGCCAGCCCCCCCTCGCGCACGGCGCGCACGTGGCAGGGCGGCATGCCCAGGCCGATGGGACCGAAGTCCAGCGGGCCGTCGGCGCGCACCACGCCGTAGAGATACTGGGGCCCCGCGAGCTCCTCGGCCGTGGGCGCTTCCGGCTGGGGGCGAGCGCTCTTGCCCTGAGGGTCGGCCGGCACCGCCCGAGTGCTTGGGGCTGCGGACCGCATGGGGCGAGGGCTGTCGCCGCCTCGCGCGGGAGCGGCCTCACTCAGGATGACGGCCCCCCCGGTGCTCTCGAGCAGCGCTACGTCCCGCGAACCGTCGGGTGTCACACCGACGATGTGGCTCTCGGGCATCACCTGGGGCGGGACGTCGGGCGTCAGCGTGTCCGAGCTGGTGTGGGCAGTCCTGCTCCCGCGAGCGAGCGCTGCCTCCCCCAAGGCCGTATTGTCATCCGCGCCGCGACTCGCGGGTGTCAGCCTCCGTGTGGACGCAGCCTTGCTCCCGCGTGAGGGCACCAGCTCCGGAGAGACATCGGACGTGGGCGTCACCTCTCGCGTGACAGCGGCCTTGCTCCCACGGGACAGCGTCGTCGCTCGCGGCTCGGGCCGCTCCGCCTTGCCGCCACGCGCGGGCGTGTCGGGAGCAACGGAGGTCCGCGGAGGCGCGGCGCGGGACGCGGAGACCCCCGGGCGCTTCGCCTCGGCGGTGGGCGCCGCGCGTCGGACGCGGGAGGGCTTGGGCGAGGCGGCGCCTCGTCGGGAAGAGGCCTTGCTGGGAGGACGGGGGGACCGGGACACGGCACGCCTCAGCGAATCGCGGCGCCTCCGCGCCGGGCGAGGATGGTCCGCACCTCCGCCACGAGCTCGTCGGGCAGGCACGGCTTGGTGACGAAGGAGTCGCACCCCGCGCCCTTCGCTTCATCGGACTGGCCCGTCATCGCATGCCCCGTGAGCGCGACCACGGGGATGGTGCGCGTGCGCGCGTCGTTCTTCAGCCGCCGCGTCGCCTCCCACCCATCGATGATGGGCAACGACAAATCCATCAGGATGATGTCCGGCGTGAGCGCGAAGGCCTGGTCCAGCGCCTCCTGCCCGTTCCTCGCCTGCGCCACGCGGAACCCGGAGAACTCCAGGTACTCCGCGTACATCTCACGCGCGTCATCGTAGTCGTCCACGACGAGCACGAGCGGCTTGAGATTCGGGGAGGGATTCGTCATGTCCGCCTCGGGCGTCGTGGGAAGTGCAGCGTGAAGGCCGACCCCTGCCCCTGGGTGCTCTGGAGGGTGACGCGCCCCCCCAGCATGTCGGCCAGACGTCTGCAGATGGACAACCCCAGGCCCGTGCCTCCATAGGCGCGGGTGGGCGAGCTGTCCACCTGTTGGAAGTCCTCGAAGATCTTCTCCTGGTCCGCCGGGGCGATGCCAATCCCCGTGTCCTCCACGCAGATGGTGAGCATGGAAGATGACGGCTGGTACTCCGCCACCACCTTCACCGTGCCCTCGTGCGTGAACTTCAGGGCATTGGACAGCAGGTTGAGCACCACCTGCTTCACCTTCTGACGGTCGCTGTGCACCGGCGGCAGCCGCGCGCCCAGGTGCGTCGTCACCGTCAGCTTGCTGCGCGCGATGATGGGGTCCATCTCCGCCATCACCTCCTGGAGCAGCTCCGGGATGACGAAGTCCGACAGGTGCAGCGGCATCCGCCCCGCCTCGATGCGGGTGATGTCCAGGATTTCGTTGATGACCTCCAGCAGGTGCCGGCCATTGGAGTCGATGCGCGTGAGGTTGCGCTTCTGCGGCGCGGTCAGCTCCCCGGACACGCCCTGCAGCAGCATGTTCGTGTAGCCGAGGATGGCGTTGAGCGGCGTCCTGAACTCGTGGGACATGTTGGCCAGGAACTGGGACTTGGCCGCGCTGGCCTGCTCCAACTGGATGGCCTGACGGCGCAGCTTCTCGTTCTGCTCCGCCAGCTCCGCGGTGGCCACCTGCACGCGCGCCTCCAGCAGCGTGGAGACCTCCTTGAGCCGCTCGAGCAGCCGCGCCTTCTCCAGCGCCTCGCCCCGGTCCTGGAAGAGCGTGACGATGCCCGTCAGCTCCCCGCCTTCGCCCAGCACCTTGCTCGCCACCGCCTCCACCGGCAGGGTGGCGCCGCTCGTCGGGTCCACCAGGCTCAGGTGCCCGCGCCAGCGGGGACTGCCGCCCGTGTCCAGCACGTTGGCGAGGAACGACACGAACGTCGCGTGGTTGGAGCGCACGCGGCGCTGCGCTGCGCGGCCTCCCTCGGGCGGCAGCGAGAAGAGCCGCTCGGCCGGCTCGTTCATCATCACCGTGACGCCGGACGGGTCCGACAGGATGATGGGGTCCGCCACGGAGTCCAGCACCCGGTCCAGCCGGTGGCGCTCGCTGCGCGCCTCGCGCTCGGTGGCGCGAAGGCGCCGGTAGCTCTCACCCAACGCCTGCGTCGCGCGGCCCAGGTCCGTCACGTTGCGCAGCACGCTGACCATGGCCTCGCGGCCGTCCGGCTCGTACACCCGCGTGCTGACCATCTCGAAGAGCAGGTCCAACCCCTCCACGGGGTCCACCAGCGGCACCTCGCGCCAGCTCACCCCGGGCTGGCCGCCGCTGGCGCTGCTCGCCACCGCGGCGGAGAACACGCGCTGGTTGAGGTGCACGGCGCGGCGGCGGCCGTGGCTCGCGTCGGGGCCCGCCATCAGCAGCGCCTCCGCGCGCGCGTTGGCCAGGCGCGCGCGTCCCTCCAGGTCCGTCAGCAGCACCGGGTCCGTCACCGCGTCGATGATGCGGCGGAACAGCTCCGAGCCCCCCGCGGCGAGCGGACCGGACGTGGCCTGGCGCGCGAGGAAGGGCCCCGCGTGCCCGGCGACCCAGGCGACCTCGGCGGGCAGCTCGGGGGTGCTCGCCCAGACCAGCAGCAGGCCCACGGGGGATGCGCCCGCGCGTCCCAGCGGCACGGCGAACAGGCCCTGCGCGCCAGGGGAGGGCAGGGGCGCGCGCTCCTTCGGGAAGAAGCGCGGCACGGCCTGGGTGAGCACGTCCGCCAGCGGGTGCGTGGAGTCGGCGTCGGACCACGCGGCGAGCGCCGCCTGCTGGGCCTCGCAGAGCCCCTGCGCGGCCAGGCAGGTCATCCGGGCTCCGGGCTCCTCGCGGGCCACGCAGGCCGCGGCGAGCGCCTGGGCATGCGCGGGCAGCCACTCCACCACGGCCCGGGCACACCCTCTCGCGGACTCGCAGGCGAGCAGCTGCTCGGCCAGGGCGAGGCGCGCGTCGACGGAGGAGGCGGGGGCTGGGGCGAGCGGGGCGTACGAGACCAATGCGTCAGGCTCCAGGAGGAAGTCGAGGTGTGTCGTCAGCAGGAGGGGTGTCTTCGACGCGAAGCTCCAGGGAGGTCACCACGACGGGCGCGCAGGGCTCGGGGGCGTCCGGTGGGACGGTGCCGTCCCAGCGCAGGCCGCGGTCCAGGACCCGGTCCATCACATCGACGAGGCTGGTGCTCCCAGCCAATCTTTCCACCGGCATCCTTCGTGGCTCCCTGGGTACGAGGCAGGGGTCGGGGGGCCGTCCCTGCCCTCTATGTATCGCGGGCCGCTCCACCACCCCAGAACCGCTTGGAATCCCGCGTGACTTGCCAACACCCGGCGGCTTGCTCTGTTTGCCCGTTCACATCCCGGGTGGCCCCGACGCCGAGCAGGCGGCCAGGCATGGGCGCCGGCCGCGTCGGGTTATCGCACCTGAGGCGCATCCCTAGTCTTGGGACATGGATGAGACGCGGACGCATCGCTCGCTCTGGACGCTGACCACGCCCACGCGAGACTTCCCCACGCTGCCCGGGGACCTGACGGTGGACGTGGCCGTCATCGGCGGGGGGATGGCGGGCCTCACCACGGCGTGGCTGCTCAAGTGCGCCGGCAAGCGGGTGGCGGTGCTGGAGATGAACCGCATCCTGTCCGGGCAGACGGGGCAGACGACGGCGCACCTCACGGAGCTGCTCGACACGCCCTACGCCACGCTGCGCCGCGACTTCGGGGAGAAGGGCGCCCGGCTGGCGGCGTCCTCCAGCCGCGCCGCGATGGAGCAGATTGCGTCGCTGGTGGAGGAGCTGCGCCTGGACTGCGATTTCCAGCGCGTGCCCATGTTCCAGTACGCGGAGACGGCGCGCGAGCTGCAATCGCTGGAGGAAGAGGTGTCCGCCGCGCGCGACGCGGGGCTGCTCGCCACGCTCACGCAGCGCGTGCCGCTGCCCTTCGCGGTGAAGGGCGCGCTGCGCGTGGAGGACCAGGCCCTGTTCCATCCGCGCAAGTACCTGCTCGGGCTGGCGGACCGCATCCCCGGCGAGGGCTGTCACCTGTTCGAGAACACGCGGGTGCTGGAGGTGCGGGACGGCAAGCCCTGCCGCGTCGTCACGGACCGGGGCGTCGTCACGGCCACCGACGTGGTGGAGGCGACCACGACGCCGCTCAACCGCGTCTTCATGCACACCAAGCTCTTCCCGTACCGCACCTACGCGGTGGCCGGTCCGCTGGACGGAGCGTTGGAGCCCGCGCAGTACTACGACTGCAAGGAGCCCTATCACTACATCCGCACGCAGCCGGTGGACGGGCGCACCTACGTCATCGTCGGCGGCGAGGACCACAAGGTGGGCGCCGAGGAGGACACGGCGCGCTGCTACGCGGCGCTGGAGGACTTCGCGCGCGAGCGCTTCCCGGTGGAGTCCATCACCCACCGCTGGTCCGGTCAGGTCATCGAGCCGGCCGACGGGCTGGCCTACATCGGCCGCGACAGCGCCCGCAAGCACGTCTACGTGGCCACCGGCTTCTCCGGCACGGGGATGACGTTCGGCACGCTGGCGGGGATGCTCCTCACCGACCTCATCCTCGGGCGGGAGAACCCCTTCGCCGCGCTGTACGACGCCACGCGCGTCAAGCCCATGGCGGGCGTGAAGGACTTCATCCAGGAGAACGCGGAGGTGGCCTTCCGCTTCGTCGCGGACCGGCTGGCGAAGCCCGATGGCAAGCACCTGTCCGAGGTGGCTCCTGGTGAGGCCAAGGTCCTGGAGGTGGACGGGCAGAAGGTGGCCGTCTACCGCGAGGAGGACGGCACCTCGCACGCCGTCTCTCCGGTGTGCACGCACCTGGGCTGCCATGTGCATTGGAACGGCGCGGAGCGCTCGTGGGACTGCCCCTGTCACGGCGCGCGCTTCAGCCCCACGGGCAAGGTGCTCAACGGACCCGCGGTGAAGGACCTGCCCTCCCGCAAGCTGCCCACCTGACGCCCGCCACCCGCGCGTCTCCCGAAGTCAGACGAGCCTTGAACCCCGCCGACATGGAGACATGACATGAACGCGATTGAGTTGCTGAAGCAGCAGCATGACGAGGTGAAGAAGCTTTTTGCCCAGTACGGCAAGCTCCCGGACCACGCGGACGTGCGCAGGGGCGAGCTGTTCAAGATGATCGCCGACCGGCTCGCCGCGCACGCCACCATCGAGGAGCTGTACTTCTATCCGGCCACCAGGTCGGAGCGGACCGAGGACGAGCTGCGTGAGGCGGTGGAGGAGCACCTGTCCGCCAAGCGCATCATCGCGGACCTGCTGGAGATGTCTCCGGACGACGAGGAGTTCGACCCGAAGATGAAGGTGCTCCAGGAGCAGATCGAACACCACGTCGAGGAGGAGGAGGGCGAGCTCTTCAAGAAGGTCCGCAAGCTCTTGTCCAAGGAGCAGCTCGAGGACCTGGGCATCCTGATGGAGCAGCAGTTCGAGGAGTTGATGGAGGACGAGCCCCGCAACAACGTCCCCGCCGAGACGGACCACGCGGCGCCGCTGTAGGTCGCAAGATTCGGGTTGCGCGGAGCGGCCGGAGCGGCAGCATGGGGTTTGTCCATGCCCCGCCCCGCCTCCTCCGCTCCGCGCCTGCCCGAAGCCTTCACCCCGAGCGCCCGCCGTGCCCTCGCGCGCGCCGACCCGACGCTGGGCGCCCTGATGAAGCGCGTGGGCGCCTTCCGCATGGAGTTGAGCCCGCTGCACAGCCCGTTCGCGGCGCTGGCGCGCTCCATCGTCTTCCAACAGCTGCACGGCAAGGCCGCGGCGACCATCTTCGAGCGCGTCAGCGCTCAGGTGGGCACGGGCCGTGACTTCACTCCGGAGGCCCTGCTCGCGACGCCGGAGAAGGCGCTGCGCGAGGCGGGGCTGTCCGCCAACAAGATGGCCGCGCTCCAGGACCTGGCGCGCAAGACGCTGGATGGCACGGTGCCGCCGCTCGCGCGGGTGCGCCGGATGAGCGACGAGGCCCTCATCGAGCACTTCACCCAGGTGCGGGGCATCGGCCAGTGGACGGTGGAGATGCTGCTGATGTTCCGGCTCGGCCGCCCGGACGTGCTGCCGGTGGACGACTTCGGCGTGCGCAAGGGCTTCATGCTCGCGTACGGCCTGGAGGAGATGCCCAGGCCGAAGGCGCTCCTGGAATACGGCGAGCGCTGGCGGCCCTGGCGCTCGGTGGCGAGCTGGTACATGTGGCGCGCCACGGAGCTGAGCTGGGAGCCGTCCGAGGGCTGAGCGGCGCCCCTCGCGCTTCATGGCGAGTGAGCGAGCGGGGGGCTCGCTGATGACGCGCCTTGCCGCACGGCGCTGGCGTCCTCACCCGTAGATGAAACGGGAGAGACGCCCTCATGCGAGCATTGACCTACCAGGGACCCTTCAGGGTCCGAGTGGAGAACAAGCCGGACCCCCGGCTGGAGCACCCCCAAGACGTCATCCTGCGGGTGACCAAGAGCGCCATCTGTGGCTCGGACCTGCACCTGCTGCACGGGCTGGTCCCGGACACCCGGGTGGGCCACACCTTCGGGCACGAGTTCACCGGCGTGGTGGAGGAGACGGGCACGGAGGTCTCCCAGCTGCGCAAGGGCGACCGCGTGGTGGTGCCCTTCAACATCTCGTGCGGCGGCTGTTTCTATTGTGAGCGGGGGCTCACGGCGCTGTGTGAGAACAGCAACCCCTCCAGCGACGTGGCGTGCGGCGTGTATGGCTATTCGCACACGACGGGCGGCTACGACGGTGGCCAGGCCGAGTACGTGCGCGTGCCGTACGCGGACGTGGGGCCCCTGAAGATTCCGGACGACATGGAGGACGAGGAGGTGTTGTTCCTCGGTGACATCCTGCCGACGGGCTACATGGGCGCGGAGATGGGCGAAATCAAGGGCGGCGAGACGGTGGTCGTCTTCGGCGCGGGCCCGGTGGGGTTGTTCGCCATGCGCTCGGCGTGGCTGATGGGCGCGGGCCGCGTGGTGGCGGTGGACTGCGTGCAGTACCGGCTCGACTTCGCGGAGCGGTTCGCGAAGGTGGAGACGGTGAACTTCCAGGAGGTGGGGGACGTCGTCGCCTACCTCAAGGAGATGTTCGAGGGCCGGGGCCCGGACGTGTGCATCGACGCGGTGGGCATGGAGGCCGAGGGCTCCACGACGCACCGGGTGATGGGCCTGGGGATGAAGCTGGAGGCGGGTGCTCCCACGGTGCTCTCGTGGTGCATCGATGCCGTGCGCAAGGGCGGCAATGTCTCCATCGTCGGCGTGTATGGACCGCCGTGGAACGTGATGCCGATTGGCACCGCGATGAACAAGGGGCTCACGCTGCGGATGAACCAGTGCAACGTGCGCCGCTACATGCCGCACCTCCTGAAGCACATCCGGGAGGGGCGCATCGATGCGAAGGCCATCATCACCCACCGGTTCGGGTTGGAGGATGCGCCGGAGGCCTACCACCTGTTCGCCCAGAAGCGTGACGGCTGCGTCAAGTGCGTCCTCACGCCGGGCCATGCGTGACGAGAGGGAGTGAAGCCATGCCGGATAGACCTGTACCTGGCGCCGCCGCGGACCTGGATTTCTCCAGCCGCCCCGGCGTCCCGATGGAGACACTGCCGCATCCCTTGCCGGGGGCTCGGATGCCCATCCGGTTCCAGCACTCGCCGGTGCGAGTGTTCAAGCACCCGGGACGGGCGCAGCTGCCGCCGGTGTATGGAACGGCGCAGCCGCCGAAGGGGCTGAGTGGGGTGTTGCGCCGCGTGGCCTATGGGTTCCCGGACCACAAGGCCCGCCACTGGATGGTGTTGTTGCTGGCGGACCGGGTGGATGTCTGGGAGCACCGCCTGGCGAAGGTGCTGCCGTGGGCGCTGCCCACCGCGGGAGTGCTGGCGCTCACGAACACCGTGTGGCGCAAGTGGGCCCGCGCGTGAGGTGAGGTGGGGCCCGGTGTGGCGCCGGGGTGGGTGGGACCCGGCGCCCTGGGGAGGCGACATGCAGGCCTGTTCTCTGTGAGGATTCCCGGGAATGCCTCCCTCGAAGCCGCCACCTCGACGTCCCACCTCGAAACCCTCGGGGGCCAGGCCCCCTGCGGAGGCCGCGAAGAAGACGGCGCGGAAGCCCGAGCCGGGTGCGGCCGCGACGCCGGCCGTGACGCCTCAGCGAGGACAGGCGAAGCCCGTCGCGAAGACGGCGAAGGCCGCGAAGACGGCGCCGAGTGCTTCGGGGCAGAAGGCCGCCGCGAAGCCTGGGGCTCCTGCTTCCGAGGGAAAGGCGATCGCGAAGACGGCGGGCGCGAAGGCCGCCGTGACGCCCGCGGAAGGGAGGGGCGTCGCGAAGACAGCGATTGCTGGAGCGAAGGTCGCTGAGAGGCCCGTCGCGGTCCCTTTCCAAGGGAAGGCGGCCACGAAGACGGCGGAGTCCGGACGGAGGTCGGAGGACCCGGTCGTGAAGGGCGCACCTCGGCCCGTCGCGGCGCCTCCAGACGAGAACGTCACTGAGAAGACTGGGGCGACGGACGCTGCTGTGAAGGCTGCCCCGCGACTCGTCGTGGTGTCCGCGGAAGGGGACGTCGACGCGACGACGGCGGGCCCACGGCTCGCAGCGGAGTCTTCGGAAGAGAGCGGCGCAGTCACCGTGATGCCTGCCTCGGGCGAGAAGACAGAGGCCACGCATGACGTGCGTGAGCTGGCGAAGGCCCTCGAGGTCGACGCCACACGCGAGGAGGAGACCCCCTCGCCTCGCGTCTCCGCGCATCCGCATGAGCGGCCCCCGCTGCCTGTCGGAGCGTTCGATGCGAACGCGCTCCCCATCGCGGCGCTCGAACCACTCGAGGGAGCGTTCACGGGTGCGCCGCTGCTCATCCACGCGAGCCCCGAGACGATTCGGACCTCCGGAGTCCTCGGCACCACGATGGGGCGCATCGTGCCCGGCAAGAGCGAGGGCGGCTTCACATTCGCTGGTCAGGCCCGACTGTTCCTCCGCACCGTCAATCGCGTGGGCGAGACCTTCGCGCGAGATGACCAGGGACTGGTGACGCAGACCGCTCCCCCGACGGAGACGCAGCGCTGCTCCATCGTGCTGCGCAACACCTCGGGCCGTCCCATCCATCTTCGGCTCGCAGGCGTCGTCTTCTCCAAGTACCTCACGCCCCAGTTCCCCGCGAACGCACGCGGTGAGCCCTTCAACCCCGACGAACAGGACGCGCTCGCCGAGGACCTCACGGGACTCATCGAGTGGACGTCCGGAAAGGTCCCCGACCCGGAGGGGCTCTTCTTCCGAGGGCCTCACGCTGTAATCGCCGCCGGCTTCATCGATGCGCGCGTCGACCCGCGTCCCCAGGACGAGCGCGAAGCCGAGCCGCTCCTCCGTGAGGAGCTCGACCTGGCTCAGCTCGACGACGTGCGTCTGGGCACCCGCGGACGCATCGAGGCCACGCTCACCGTTCAGCCTGGTGACACCGTGGTCGTCCTCTCCGCGCGCCACGAGAAGGGAGGCACGCTCCATTCGCTCCTGGACTTCACGGCCGTGGACGCGAAGGGACAGCTCGACGTGGGCGCGAGGTTCCGCCTGGCCACCGTGTCCAGCCCGCTGCCGCTCACCTCGGAGGAGCTCACCGCCATCTCCCGTGGAGACCACCCCGTGGCCAGCGCGGGAGCGGACGTGCCCGAGACCGCCGCCCCAGCGTTTCCTCCCCAGCAGGGTGTTCTCGAGGCCGGCAGTGTCTTCGTGGGTGGCCGCACGGTGCGGCTGTCCGCGGGCAAGCGCGCGGGAGACCTCGTCATGTCGATGCCCGGCAGACACGGTGGTGTCTGGCCCGATGCCGCGCCCCTGACGCCGACCACGCGCGAGCCCGAGCCGAGAGCGCCCCGGACCCACGAGGGCGCCCGAGGTGTCTCGTACGTGCTGACGTACATCCTGGAGAACACCGACGCGGAGCCGCGCGAGGTGGAGCTGCTGCTCACCTCACCGCGTCGTCATCCCATGGAACACTTCTTCCCGCAGGCGGGTGTCCTCCAACTGGCGATGAAGGTCGACGGGGAGCGAGTGGACGTTCGCGTCAACCAGCGCGGTGACGGGCGGGTGCTCGCGTGCTTCGAGCTGCCGCCCGAGGGCCGGCGAGAAGTCCGACTCGAGTGGACCCACGCGGGAGGCACCTTCCCTCCCGCGGGCCTCGAGTGGCGCATGCGCGCCGGCTGAGGACTACTCGGACCAGGTCGTCACGCGCACCATGCGCACGAAGCGGCGGTCCGTGCTCACCGCGGCGATGTAGTAGCCCGCCGTGTCACCAGGGCCGCCACCGCCGCAGTACGTCCGGCAGTACCAGCTCGCGTAGTAGAGCCGGTTGCTGTTGCGGGAGATCTGCGTGATGAACGCCAGCGCGCCATCCACCTCGTCGGAGTTGGGCAGGCCGTTGTCCGTCTGAGACGTCAGCTCGGCGAGCAGCTCCTGGACGGTGATGGGTTGGAAGTTACGCGGATACCCATAGCGGAAGGCCGCGCCGGCCTTGTAGTTGAGCGTGGCCTGGTTGGCGACGCCCTGGCCACTGGGGATGTAGCCCTCCATGATCTCCGTGGAGACCGTCAGCGGACCGGTGGCGCCGAAGTAATCCGCCGGGGTCTGCGGGAGGACGTCGAGCCACAGCGGCGCATGTGTGGTCGCGCCGTCGTTCAGCTCGTGGACGTCGATGAGGTACTTCATCGCGGTGGCCGTCACGCCCACGTTGAAGGGCTGGTCGGCGATGCGGTCGGCCAGGTAGATGCGCTCGGCCGCGTCGACCTTGCTGTCATCCTGGAAGAACCGGCTGACGGCGCCGCGCATCTCCGTGCGGATGACGGTGGCACCTCCCGGGCTCGTGGCGAGGCGGGCGGCGGCGATGTCCGCCTCGAAGAGGGGAATCGTCGTGGTGCTGTCCGCGAATGCGGGAGCGGCTGCCAGCAGCGCGATACCACCCAGCAGCGACCTCAGTGACGAAGAGAACATGCGTTGCTCCTCTCGCGGACGCTTACGTCCACGATGCAAGGGGGGACAACGCGAGCGTATTTAGCATGCGCACTGAGAGTGTGACTTCGATGGGCCCACGCGGGAGGCGGCTTCCCTCCCGCGTGGCTCTCCGTGGCGCGGGCGCGCCGCTGGAGGACTAGTCGGACCAGGTCGTCACGCGCACCATGCGCACGAAGTTGCGCTCCGTGCTCACCGCCGCGATGAAGAAGCCGCCCGCGTCGCCGGGGCCGCCACCGCCGCAGTACGTCTGGCAGGACCAGCCCGTGGTGTAGAGCCGGTTGCTGTTGCGGGAGACCTGCGTGATGAACGCCAGCGCGCCGTCCACCTCATCGGAGTTGGGCGTGCCGTTGATGACGTGCGCCTTCAGCATCGCGAGCAGCTCCTGGACGGTGATGGGCTTGAAGTATGACACGCCCTGGAGCCCCCAGGCCGCGTTGGCCTTGTAGGTGAGCGTCCGCTGGTTGGCGACGCCCATCCCGGCGGGGATGTTGCCCTCCTTGATGTCCGTGGAGGTGGTGAGGGGCCCGGTGGCGCCGAAGTAGTCGGCCGGCGTCTGCGGGAGGACGTCGAGCCACAGCGGCGAGTACCAGGTCAGGCCGTCATTCAGCTCGTGGGTGTCGATGAGGTACTTCATCGCGGTGGCCGTCACGCCCTGCTTGAACGTCAGGTCGGCGATGCGGTCGGCCAGGTACGCACGCTCGACGGCGTCGACCTTGCTGTCGTCGTGGAGGAAACGGTCGACGGCACCGCGCATCTCGGAGCGGATGACGGTGGTGCCACCCGGGCTCGTGGCGAGGCGGGCGGCGGCGATGTCGGCCGCGAACGCGGGAATCGTCGTGGTGCTGTCAGCGAGGGCAGGGGTGGCGGCCAGGACGACACCACCCAACAGGGACTTCATCGAAGAAGAGAGCATACGTTGCACCTCTCGTGAGCGAGCGCGCCCACGATGAATGGGGGACAGCGCGTACGCACTTAGCACCCGCGACTGACACGTCTCGCGATGTGCTCAGCGTGTGCCTGTTTCCACGGGAGGGCTCTCGTCTCGAGGCTGTGGGGCGCTGTTTTCGTGTGACACATCCGTGACGAAACGCGCCTGGAGATGACGGATGGGAATCAGCAGCGCGAGGAACGCGACGGACAGTCCGGCGCCGAGCAGGAACACGGGGCCATAGCCCAACGCGAGCCCGTGCAGGGGGTCCGCCAACCAGCCCGCGAGAGGCGCGGCGGGGGCCTTGCCCCAGACCTCGATGCTGGCCATCAGCGTGTAGTGCGACGCGCCGATGCGCCGGTCCACGCGCGACATCATGAACGCGAACATCACGGTGGTGAGCGCGCCGCCGACGAGCTCCTCCGCGAGCGTCACGCCGATGACGCCCGCGTCGCTGACGCCGTGGGTGGCCAGCCACCAGCGCCCCATGAGCGGGAGCACGCGCAGCGACGCGGTGAGCGACAGGGCTCCGAGGATGGGCATGCGCGTGGCGAGCACGCCACCTGTCACGGAGCCGAGGATGGACGCGGCGTTGCCCCACGTCCCCACCCACTGGCCTATCTGCCAGGCGGGGATGCCCGCGTCGACGAGGAAGGGCTTGTAGAGCACGTCCGCCATCGTCTCGCCGAACTTGTACGTGCCGATGAAGAGCAGCACCCAGCCGATGCCCGGCTGACGCACCGTCGTGAGGAACACCGCGAACCACTGTCGCCAGCTCTCGGTCTTCGGCGCGGTGGGCTCGGCGTCGCGCTCACGCGGAGGCGCCTCGCGAGACAGGAGCGTCACCCCGAGCGCGATGGCGCACAGCAGGGCCATGCCGTGGAACAGGCCCGGCCAGCCCAGGCACTTGCTGGCCCAGACGAGCAGCCCGCCGCCGGTGAGCATCCCCAGCTTGTAGCCCACGACCTGTACGGTGTTGCCCAGGCCCAGCTCCTCGGGGCGCAGCAGGTCCACCGCGAGCCCGTCCACGGCGATGTCCTGGGTCGCGGCGAAGAGGTTCATCACCAGGATGAGCCCGAGCAGCACCTTCAGCGAGCCGCCTTCCGACACCAGCATCCCCGCCGCCACGCACGTGAGCGTCAGGCCCGCCTGCATGGGGAGGATCCACGACTTGCGTCGTCCGATGCGCGCCGAGGAGTAGCGGTCCACCAGCGGCGCCCAGAGCACCTTGAGTCCCCAGGGCAGCGCGAGCACCCCCGCGAAGCCCAGCGCGGTGAGCGACACCCCCTGCCCGCGCAGATAGACGGGCAGCGCGGTGGCCTGGAAGCCGAAGGGCAGTCCCTGCACGAAGTAGAGGACGCCGAGCAGTGCGAGCCGGGAGGCGGGGAGTCTCATGGACACCGCCGAGCATAGGGCCTCCTGAAACGCGCCGCGCGGGCTCGCTTGGGCGCCTGGCGTGCGCGCGGGGGCCCCGCCTCAATCGCTGGACGGTCTCCTGGAAACCCGGCACCCGCCCCGGCTCGCCGGGTCGTCCCGGAACCCGGCGCCGAGCCGCCCGCCTCGCGCTGAGTGCCAACAACCACGTGTCTCGTTTTCTCGGGACCCGGGGTGTTTGACAGGTTAGGGCCTCCATAGAATCGTGACGCGCCTCCCATCAGCACACTGGGATTCCACCTCAGAGGGGGCAGTCATGGGTTTGCCCGAGAGAAGAGCCATCGCGCAGTACAAGCAGAACGTCTTCCCGAAGTGGCAGCAGAAGCTCAACGAGCTCGTTGGCGCGCCCGTCGAAATCGAGGTCGAGTGGGACACGCTCGGCGCCGACGGCCTGGCGCACCTCTTCGAGCAGGGCATCGACGCCATCTACTTCGAGCCGCTGGTGCTGGCGCTCCAGGACATCGGCGTGGATGACTTCTCCAAGCAGGCCATCCGGGACGGCTTCAAGAAGTACTTCATCAGCGGCACCGAGCCGGAAGACCGCATCTTCTACCGCTTCGAGAACAAGACGCTGTCGTATCGGCACAACTTCAGCAACATCGAGAACTACACGAACGAGCGCCGTCAGCGCATCGTGAACCTGCTGGAGCAGGGCCTCTAGTCCGTCGTTGTCTGGGATTGCCTTCCGGAGTCGCCGCGGAAAGCGCGCTCCGGAAGGTGGCCGTCTGTCTTCAGCGGCTGTGCTTGAGCACCATCGCCTCCAGCCGCGTGAGGGCCTTCTCCAGGACCTCCATCGACGGGCCGAAGGACAGGCGCACGTAGCTGCGGAAGCGCGAGGGGCGCGCGCGGCGCTTGCCGGGGTTCACGTCGAAGAACTCACCGGGCACGGTGATGATCTTCTCCTCCAGCGCGGCACGGAAGAAGCCCATGCCGTCGTTGAGCGGCGCGGGCAGGCCGGACACGTTGCCCCAGACATAGAACGTCCCGTCCGGCGCGCGGTCCGTGCGGATGCCCAGCCGCTCCAGGCGCGAGTGGAACCTGTCTCGCTTCTCCCGGAACGTGTTGTGGATGGCCATCGTCTCCGCGACGACCGGCTCCTCCTGGAGGAGCGGAATCGCGGCGCGCTGCAGGGGCCGGCTGCCACCGCCGTCCAGGAAGCTGCCCGCGCTGGAGACGGCTTCAATCACCTGCTTGGGCCCCACCGTCCACGTCATGCGCCAGCCCGGGTAGCGCCAGTTCTTGGTGAAGCCGTCGAACAGGACGATGGGGTCCCGGTTCACGTCCTCCACGTAGCGCGCGGCGCTCTCCACCGGCAGGTGCCCGGGGCGGCCCGTCCAGACGTAGTGCGAGTAGAACTCGTCGATGAGCAGCGTGCACTCCAGCTCGCGCGCCACGCCCACCCACCGGGCCAGCTCGTCCCCCTGCACCAGCTTGCCGGTGGGGTTGCACGGGTTGGAGAAGAGCAGGGCGGACAGGCCGCGCCCCTGCACCTCGCGCCGCAGGTCCTCGTGCGTGAAGGCGTAGCCGCGCTCGCCCTCCAGCAGGATGGGGATGGCGGTGAAGGCCTTGAAGACGTCCAGCAGCTCTTCGTACGCCGTGTAGTCCGGCAGGAAGTGGCCCAGGTTGATGGAACCCAGGCTCGCCGCCGCCCGCGTCAGCGCCGCGCGCCCGCCGCCCGAAAGACAGACGTTCTCCGCGCTGTACTGGCCGGGCATGCCCTTGCGGTAGAGGCGGTTGTAGAGGCCGGCGATGGCCTCCCTCACGTCCCACAGCCCCGCGACGGGCGCGTACTCCATGTCCGCCACGTCGATGTTCACCGAGCCCAGCCGCGCGGGGGCCCCGGGCAAATCCCCCGTCTCCGGCTGCCCCTGGCCCAGGTTGCACCAGTCCGGGTCGCTGGAACGGTAGCCTCGGCGCGTGGCCTCGGCGGTGACGTAGATGACGCCCGTGCGCGGCACGGAGCGGAAGGCGGGAATCGTGACGTCGTCGCTCACGGCGCCACACCCTAGCGGAAAACCGGCGCCGCGCGCGTGGCCCGGCGCTACCGGACGATGGGCACCGTCACCGGCGAGTGGTCATCCACCGTCAGCTCCACCTTGCCCACCCGCCACAGCACCGGCTTGAAGCTCGCCTCCACGTGGTGGCCATCCGCCGTCTCCAGGACAGCCATGCCTTCCTTGGGCAGATACTCACCCACCTCGTATTGCAGGGTGGTGAGGGTGAGCTTGTCCACGCCGTCGGGGCCGCTCAGCTCGCCCGTGCCGTCGAGCAGCAGCGACGAGCCGCCCAGAATCGGCATGCCCGGACGCTTCGTCACCTTCGCGTCCATCTTCATGGTGTGGCCCTCGCGCCCGGGGATGTCGCCCTCGGCCTTCACCCAGACGCTCGTCAAATCGCCACAGGTGCCGTAGCCCACCTCGGCGGGCAGCACCACGCCCTCCACGCGCAGCTGGCGCAGGTCCGCCTCCACCTCCATCCGGTCCTCGCCGCCGCGGTATTTGAAGAACACGCGCCCGGAGAGGCCCAGGCCGTGGACCTGACAGTCGGGGCCGCTGAACGTCACCACCACGCCGTCCGTCACTGCGTCGAGCGACTCCACCGTGGTGGTGGCGCACGCGAGCCGCTGGGACAGGTCCACCGTGGCGATGTCGAGGAAGCCGCGGCGCGGCTCGCCGCACGTGTACACCGGCATCAACCCCAGCACCTCGAGCGCCCCGCGCGTCAGGTGCCCCACCGCGGCGGCGCGCTCCACCTTCGCCTTCGCGGATTGGACCAGCTCCTCCGGAGGCTCACCACCACAGCCGGACAGCAGGGCGACGACGACGGACAAAGAGAAGAGGCTTCGCATGGCGCTGCTCCAAGGTATCCCATCCGCGCCTTCGCGGGCGGGGTGCACCCTGGGAGAGCAACCGCTGTGCCTGGAGACAACCTCGCGGAAGGACTGGGAAAAGTCAGACGCTACCCTCCGCGAGGGGCGTGAAGCGCGGTGCACACTCCGGGCACACGCGCCGCACGTGACAGGGATGTCTCAGCTCTCCAGCGACGCGCGCAGGAACCAGGCGTGCTTCTCGAACTCCACGATGATGCCGGTGGCCAGGTCCTCGGAGTCCGCGTCGTCCACCTCGACGAACAGCTTGCGGCTCTCACGCAGGCCGTCCAGGTACACCTCGATGCGCTCGGCCAGGAGCTTCACGTGCTCCAAATCCTTGGTGGTCTCCTGCGGGTACTCCGGCAGGCGGCTCGCCTTGCCCACGTGGCGGGTGGTGCCGTAGGCCTTGCCACCCAGCGTCACCGCGCGCTCCGCGATGGAGTCGTTGTGATTGGCCAGGCTCACCGCGAAGGTCTCGAACAGCGGGTGCAGCGCCGCGAACTGCGGGCCCTTGATGTTCCAGTGGGCCACCTTGATCTGCGAATGCAGGTCCAGGCCGTCCGCCAGTCGGGCGTTGAGGGATTCGACGACGGAGGCGCGGGTCTTCTCGGGAAGGGGGCTGGGGCTGCGGTACATGATGGCTTTCCTTTCGTGCTCGTTCGTTCTGGACGCCCGTTGGATGCGCGGCGCCGGAAAAGGAAGCGCCCCCCGGTGTCTCCACCGGAGGGCGCCTCACATCACGTCAGTGACTCGCGGCTGGGAGCCTTACGACTCCAGACCCACCGCCGCGGCGTGGATGACCGACGCGACGCGGACCGCGTCGTGCACCTGGTCCTCCGACAGGCCGCCCTCGAGGACGACCTTCTCGTGGGACTGCATGCACATCTCGCAGCCGTTGATGGCGCTCACCGCGAGGCAGACCAGCTCGAAGTCCACCTTGTTGGTCAGCACCTGCGCCAGCCTGTTCATCCGCAAACCGGCCCGCTTGGTCGAGTAGGACTCCTTCCCGATCATGTGCCGGAAGCGGTAGTAGACGTTGTTCATCGCCATCAGCGAGGCGGCGGCGCGCGCATCCTCGATGACGGGCTCGGCGTTCGTGAGTGCCTTCCGCGCCTCGTTCAACATCGCCTCCTTCAGCCGCTCATTCCGAGCGGCGAAGGCGCACGCGACGGCCACGCCCCAGCGCTGCTCCGGGGTGAGGCTGCCGCCTTCCAGGACGGCCTGGAGGTTGAGGCGGGTGTCCTTGTGGGCGTCCGTGAGTTCCGCGCGGACGACTTCGAGTGAGGCCATGATGCTTTACCCCGCCTTCGCCAGCTTCTGGGTGAGGGTCTCCTCGCCCTTGCTCCAGTTGCAGGGGCACAGCTCGTCCGTCTGGAGCGCGTCCAGCGTGCGCACGGTCTCGGAGACGTTGCGGCCCACGGACAGGTCGTTCACCGTCACGTGGCGGATGATGCCCTCGGGGTCCGCGATGAACGTCGCGCGCAGCGCCACGCCCTCCTCCTTGTGGAGGATGCCCAGCGCGTTGCACAGCTCGTGCTTCAGGTCCGCCAGCATCGGGAAGGGCAGGTTCTTCAGGTCCGGGTGGTGCGTGCGCCACGCGTGGTGCACGAACTCGCTGTCGGTGCTCAGGCCCAGCACCTGCGCGTCACGGTCCTGGAAGTCCTTGTTCTTCTTGCCGAACTCCGCGATCTCCGTGGGGCAGATGAACGTGAAGTCCTTCGGCCAGGCAAACAGCACCAGCCACTTGCCCTTGTACGTCTCGTTCGTGATCTCCTGGAACTCCTTGCCCTTCTCCAGGCTCACGGTGGCCTTGACCTTGAAGCTCGGGATCTTGTCGCCAACGGTCAGCATGTCGTTACTGCTCCTTGGGTTTGGGGGGCCGGGGATGGCCCCTGGGAAGGTGTCTTCTTGCGCACTGCTATAGCAGTCTTCGTGCCAGCCCATCCACTGCAATGATTCCGGGGACTTGGCTTCCATCCCCTGCGAGTCACTGCCGCCGGGGCGGTGAATAACGAAATGTCGGTGGCACTCGCCACTGCAATTTCGGTGGATGAACAGCCGGGCCGGTGGAGTGCCCTCCATCACGGCTGGAGAGCCGGCGGAAAATACGAGAACTCTCGCGAGGTTGCACGCGGTACAGGCGGGCAGACGCCCGATTGATGGGCCGCCAACTGAAAAGGCCCGGGCCCCGACATGTGGGTGCCCGGGCCGGTGACAGGGCCTTCGTTCCTCAGTGCGAGGGCGTGGCGACAACGCGTGCGTCGGGGGCGGCCAGCTTGGCCTCGCCGCGCAGCTTCTGCACCAGCACGTAGAGGCCGGGGATGAACACGAGGTTCACCACCGTGGAGACGAGCATGCCGCCGAACACGGCCGTCCCCAGCGAGTTGCGTGAGCCCGCGCCCGCGCCCGACGCGGTCATCATGGGCACCACGCCGAGCAGGAAGGCGGTGGACGTCATGAGGATGGGGCGCAGGCGGACCTCGGCGGCCTCCACCACGGCGTCGGTGATGCTCCGGCCCTGGGCGCGCAGCTGCTCGGCGAACTCGACGATGAGGATGGCGTTCTTGCTGGCGAGCCCCACGAGCATCACCAGCCCCAGCTGGCAGAACACGTCGTTGGCCTGGCCGCGCAAGAGCTGCAGGCCGAGCGCGCCGAGGATGGCGAGCGGCACCGAGAGGATGATGACGAGGGGCAGGCTGAAGCTCTCGTACTGGGCGGCGAGGACCAGGAAGACGAAGAGCAGGCCCAGGCCGAAGATGAGCAGGGATTGGCCGCCGCTCTCTTTCTGCTCCAGGCTGATGCCTGTCCATTCGGCGCTCATGCCCTGGGGCAGGTGCCGGGCGGCGAGCTCCTCCATGGCCTCCATGGCCTGGCCCGAGGAGACGCCGGGCGCGGCCTGGCCGCTCAGCTCCACGGCGCGGAACAGGTTGTGGTGGCGGATGAGCTGCGCGGAGATGGTGGGCTGGACCTTCACCAGGGACTCGAGCGGAATCATGTCGCCGGTGTCGCTGCGCACGTAGAAGGCGGCGATGTCCGCGGGGCTGTCGCGGAACTGCTGCTCGGCCTGCACGTAGACGCGGTACGCGCGGTTCGCGTAGTTGAAGTCGTTGATGTACTGGCTGCCCATGTAGACCTGGAGCGTGCTGAAGATCTGGTCGATGGGCACGCCCACGGCCTTGGCGAGCTGGCGGTCCACCTCCACGTCGAGCAGCGGCGTGTCCGCGTTGAAGCCGGTGAAGACGCCGCGCAGCCGGCCGTCCTCGTTGCCCTGGGCCATGAGCTGCCGCGCGGCGGAGGCGAGCTGGTCCAGGGAGCTGACGCCCGCGGTGTCCTCGACGACGAACTGGAAGCCGCCCACGGCACCGACGCCCCGGATGGCGGGCGGCTGGAAGGGCACCACGCGCGCGCCGCCGATGCGGCTCAAGGGGGCGCGCAGCCGCTCGACGAGCGCGGCCACGCTCTGGTCCTCTCCGGTCCGCTCGTCCCAGGGCTTCAGGGGGACGAAGATGTTGGCCAGGTTGGAGCCGGTGCCCTGCGGGGACATGCCGCCGTTGGCGAAGAGGGCGCGCACCTCCGGCTGGGCGAGCAGCACCTGCTCCACCTCGGCCATGACCTTCTGCGTCTGGGAGAGGGACGTGCCCTCGGGGCCCTGCACGGTGACCAGCAGGTAGCCCTGGTCCTCGTCGGGGATGAAGCCCGTGGGCGTGACGACGACCAGCGCGGCCGTGGCGACGACGCACACGAGGAAGGCGCCGAGCACGAGGGCCGGATGCGTCAGGAGCCGGCGCAGTCCTCGGCCGTACAGGTGGCGCGTCAGGTCGAGCACGCGGTCCACCTGACGGAAGAAGACCCACTTGTCCCCGGTGTGGTGGGACAGCATGCGCGCGGCGAGCGCGGGGGTGAGGGTGAGGGCGCAGAAGGTGGAGAGGGCCACGGACGCGGCGATGGTGAGCGCGAACTGGCGGTAGATGGCGCCGGTGGTGCCGGGGAAGAGGGCCACGGGGAGGAACACCGCCACCAGCACGATGGAGATGGCGATGACGGCGCCGGACACCTCCTTCATGCCCTCGCGCGCGGCCTCGGCGGCGGTCAGCTTCCGCTCCAGCATCAGCCGCTCGATGTTCTCGATGACGACGATGGCGTCGTCCACGACGAGGCCCGTGGCCAGGGTGAGGCCGAAGAGGGTGAGCGTGTTGATGGAGAAGTCGAGCAGCTTCACGAAGGCGAAGGTGCCCACGAGCGACACGGGGAGGGTGAGCGCGGTGATGAGGACGCTGCGCCAGCCGTGGAGGAACAGGAAGATGACCAGGACGACCAGGACGATGGCCTCCACCAGCGTGCGGACCACCTCGCGCAGGGTGGCGCGCACCGCGAGCGTGGTGTCGGTGCCCGTCTGGTACTCCATGCCCGGAGGGAACTGGGCGGACAGGCGTTGCAGCTCGGCGAGGACGGCGTCACGCACCTCGAGCGCGTTGGCGGTGGGGAGCTGGAAGGTGGCGATGCCCACGGCCTGCTTGCCGCTGAAGCGCAAGAGGGTGCCGTAGTTCTCCGCGCCCAGCTCCACGCGGGCCACGTCCTTCATGCGCACGGCCCTGCCGCTTTCGTCCCGCATGAGGACGATGTCGCCGAACTCCTCCGGCTCGATGAGGCGGCCGCGGGCGCGCACCGCGAGCTGGTAGGGCTGGTCCTCCTCGGACGGGGGTTGGCCCACCTGTCCCGCGGCCACCTGGAGGTTCTGCTCCTGGAGGGCTCGCGTCACGTCCAGGGGTGTGAGCTTGCGGCGGGCGAGCTCGGTGGGGTCCAGCCACACGCGCATGGAGAACTTGCGCTCGCCGAAGATGCGCACGTCGCCCACGCCGCGCACGCGCTTGATGGCGTCCTTGAGATTCACGTCCGCGTAGTTGGAGAGGAACTTCGCGTCGTAGCGGTCATCCGGGCTGTAGAGCGCGACGGAGAGGAGGACCTGGCTGGAGGCCTTGTTGACCACGATGCCCGTCTGGTTCACCTGGGCGGGCAGTCGCGCGGCGGCGCGGCTGACGCGGTTCTGCACGTCCACGGCGGCGACCTCGATGTCGCGCGTGGCCTCGAAGGTGATGGTGACGTTGCTGGTGCCGTCGTTGCCGCTGGTGGAGGAGATGTAGCGCATGCCCTCCACCCCGTTGAGCTCCTGCTCCAGGGGGATGGTGACGGCGCTCTCCACCACCTCGGCGCTGGCGCCCACGTAGGTGGCGGACACGGTGACCTGGGGCGGCGCCAGGTCCGGGTACTGCGCGACGGGCAGGGTGGGGACGGCGATGAGGCCCACCAGCGTCAGCAGGATGGAGCAGACGATGGCGAAGACGGGCCGGCGGATGAAGAAGTCGATGAACATGTCAGCGTCCGTTCATCCGCGCGGCGGTGTGCAGCGAGGCCTTCACCTTCACGGGCGCGCCGTCGCGCAGGGCCTGCAGGAACGAGACGGCCACGCGCTCGCCTGTCTCCAGGCCCTGCTCCACGACGTAGCTGCGCTCGCCGAGCGCGCCGAGGGTGATGAGCCGGCGCTCCACCACGGTGGCGCCGTCCTTCTCGCGCACCACGAGGGCGAAGGGCTGGCCGCTCTGACGCACCACCGCGAGCGCGGGAATCTGGAGCGCGTCGCGCACGGAGTAGACGAGCCGCGCGCGCACCAGCTCACTGGGCCGCAGGCCCTGGGTGTTCTGGAACGCGGCCTTCACCTCGACCAGCTGGGTGCGAGGGTCGGCCTGGGGCGCGACGAAGAAGAGGGGGCTGGTGAGCAGCACGGCGCCTTTCGCGTCGAGCACCTCCATCACCGTGTCGGGCTTCAGCGAGCGGGCGCGATGAGATGGCACGGACACGCTCACCTCGAGGATTTCGGCCTGGGCGACGCGGGTGAGCGGGGTGGAGGCGGTGACGAAGTCGCCTTCACGGGCGAGCACGTCGTCGACGGTGCCGGCGAAGGGCGCGCGGATGACGTGGAACTGGAGCTGCACCTGGCGCTGGGCGACCTGGGCCGAGGCCGCGCGCTCGGTGGCCTGGGCGGCCTCGACGCGGGCCTGGGTGCTCTCCAGTTCCTGCGCGCTGGCGAGCCCCTCCTGACGCAGCGCCTGGGTGCGGGTCAGCGTGCGGCGAGCCAGCTCCAGTTCGACCCTCGCGGAGCTGAGCTGCGCGTGCGCACCGTCGAGCGCGGCGGTCTCCACGCGGGAGTCGACCTCGAGGAGCGGTGCACCTGACTCCACGTGCTGGCCCGGGCGCACGTGGATGCGGCGCACGTAGCCGTCCACCCGGGGGAGCACCGTGACGCTCTGTCGCGACAACAGGCTGCCCAGGTACTCCCCTGTGTCGCGCACTTCGCGAGGGGCCACGGTGACCACGTCGATTTCCCGAGGCTCGGGCGCGGCTGGGGCCGCCTTCTTCCCCGAGCACCCCAACACCACCCACAACGCCACACTCCACAGCCGCTTCATCCGAGTCTCCAGGGGCGCACCAGCCGCTTCATCCGTCGCATCGGGCCTCCGTCATGCGGTCGTCCAGGTGAGCCCGGACGAGCCGTCCACAGCCGCTTCATCCCTGTCTCCAGGGGTGCATCGGGGGGATTCATCCGTTGCAGCGGGCCTCCGTGAGGAAGGCATCCAGGTGGGCTTGGACGCGCTGTCCGCGGACGCGTCATCCCTGTCTCCAGGGGGCGCATCGGGGAATTCATCCGTTGCATCGAGCCTCCGTGAGGAATGCGTCCAGGTGGGCCTGGACGCGCTGGAACTCACGCAGCACCAGGTTCAGCTCGGCCTCTCGCAGGGCCGCGCCGCTCTGCACCAGCTCCAGGCTGCTGCCCCGTCCCACCTCGAACGCGCGGCGGGTGAGCTGGTCGGTGCGCTCGGCGAGGTCGCGTGACTCCACCGCTGTCTTCACCAGGGACTCGGCCACCTCCACGCTCCGGCGTGCGCGTGTCACCTCCACCGAGACATCTCGGCGGGCGTCCTCCAGTTGGGCCTCGGCCTGCTTCTCAAGGCCCGCGCGCTCGCGCACGAGTCCTTCTCGCAGGCCGCCCTCCCAGAGCGGAAGGGAGAGCACGGCGGAGACGCTCCACGTCGCGAAGCGACCGAAGCCCGGCTCCGTGGTGAGGCCGAGGAGCGTGCTGCTGACACCGAGGGTGGGGAGATATCCCGCGACAGCTTGTCTCCGACTGTCACGAGCCGCGGCCACCTGCGTCCGCGCCGCCACGAGGTCCGCCCGGGCGTCCAGGTTCTCCAGCGCGACGCAGTCCCTCCGGGTGTCATCCACCAGCCCGTGCAGGTCGAAGGACGGGTCGACGCCTATCGACTCTCCGAAGCCGAGCGCGAGTCCCAGCGCCTCACGCGTCCGTCGCAGTTGCTCATCCCCCGCGACGAGCGCGCCGCGCGCCACCGCCACGTCCTGCTGGACGCGCACCACGTCCAGTTGGTTGCCCGCGCCCAGCTCGAAGGCGCGCTGCGTGAGGGCGGCGCGCTCCAGGGCGCGCAGCAGGCCGACACGGTTCATCTCGGCCGCGCGTTCGGCGGCGACCGTGGCCACGAGGGCCTGCGCGAGCCCGAGGACGAGGCGACGGCGGAGGTCCTGGAGCGTGGCCACCGCGCCGGCCTCGACTTCTCGCGCGGAGGACAGGCCTCGCCACGCGCCCGGGTCGACGAGCGACTGGGTCAGCGTGGTCGTGAGCGTGAGCGCGGGCTGGGTGGCGGTGCGGTCGTCCCCTGCCGCCCCGGGAAGAACACCTGGGGCCAGGGAGGGATTGAGGAGGTCCTGGGCCACCGCCACCTGGGTGCGTGCCTGGGGCAGCAGCGCCGAGAGCGCCTGTCGCCAGCGGCCGCTCGCGCGCTCCACGCCCGCTTCGGCGCCGCGCAAATCCGTGGACCGTTCCCGGACGAGCGCGAGCGCCTCACCCCAGCTCCTCACGAGCCGGGGTGCGGGAGGGACGGGGCTGAGCATCGCGTCCTCGACCTTGAGAGGAGGCAGCGGCTCGGCGTGTGTCGGAACGGCGACGAGGACGAGGGCGAGCGCCAGTCGACGAACGCCCCGTGAGTGGTGACTCACGATGGCGTGCCGCCCACGGCCGTCTGGGTGTCGCCGTCATCCTCGGTCGCACATGACGCCGGACCGACAGCGAGGAGAAGGACAGCGCGCCGCTTGCACGACATGGGACATGCCTCCAGGCAACAGGTCGTGGAGGCACGGTGCCCGCGCGAGCAGCACGCGGGTGGAGTGTTCTGTCAGCGGGCCCGCGCGAGCGGCGAACGGGGTCCATCCGTCGGCGAACGGGACCGGCGAGTCCCGCTCAGTCGCCGCCGAGCGTCCGCCGGAAGAACGCCACGGCCTCCGCGAGCGTCCGAGCTTGCGAGGCCCCTCGCGTCCCGGGCGTGGCGTCCCGACACAGCATCTCCGCCACCTTGAATCCGAGCTCCGTGCACCGGGGCAGGAAGGTGAAGTGCGCCGCGTCCTCCAGCACCACCGTCTTCGCCAAGGGCAACAGCTTCGCCAGATGCATGCCGTTCTGCGCGTGGGGCATCAGCTCGTCCCCCTGGGCCAGCACCAGCGCCACCGGTACGTCGATGTCCGCGACGTCCCGTGCCTCGTAGCTCCCCGCCATGCCGGGGGCCATGGAGAAGGCCGCCCTCACCCGGGCATCCTTGTACGACGCCCGCGCCACCGCGAGGTCGATGCGGCTGTAGTCCACATCGCGCAGCTCATCGCAGCCCGGGTGCGCGCGCGTCTCCGGCGCGGTGCACCCCTGCATGATGGGCGACAGGTTGAGCCGCGCCCCCGCCAGCGCGAGCGCCGTGTAGCCTCCCATGGAGTGACCCGCCGCGCCGATGCGCCCGGCATCCACCCGAGGTCCCCAGACCGCGTCCTTCGACACCGCATCCAACAGGGCCGTGAAGTCCCGGGGGCGCTCCCAGCCGCGCACATAGCCCTCGGGGCTCGTGTCGCCGTAGGTGTTGCCGGGGTGGTCCACCGACATGACGATGAACCCATGGGCCGCCAGGTGCGCGCCAAACCACGACATGTTGATGGCCGCGCCGCCGTTGCCGTGGGACAGGACGACGAGCGGCCAGCGCGCGTGGGCCGTGGACACCGGCGCGTCCTTCGCGGCGACGAAGGGCACGAAGATGGGCGACGTCGGGTGCTCCTCCATCCGCGTGCCCTCGGCCGCCGGATACCAGACCACCGTCTTCAACACCCGCTGGCGCGCCGCATCCGTGTAGCTGAGCGATGTGAAGCCCACCGCATGGGCCGCGTCGGCACCGTCCGGTGACGCGGCCGCCACGCCGGGGGCGGGGCGGGAGGTGGCACATCCACCCATCAGGAGCGCGAGCCCGAGGACTCCCGAGCGAAGGTGGGCGAAGTGGGGACGGGGGGCTCGAAGTGGACGAGGGGCCATGGCGCTCAAGGAACGCTCCAGGGGGGCCCCGATTGCAACCTCGCCTTCTCGCCCGTCCCCGATTTCACCCCAAGGCCGTCTCCGCTCGACTCAGCCGCGAGCCGGCAGCGGCAGGGTCGGAGCGGTGCGCTTCCACGCCTCGAGCTCCTGCACGCGGCCGAGCCACGTCCGGACGTTCGGAAAATCCCCGAGCGGCAGGCGCGCCGGTCCGGCGAGCGCGAACCCCGCGGCCAGCGAGAAGTCCGCGAGCGTCAGGCGCTCCTGCGAGACCCACGTCTTGCCCGCGAGGTGCTCGTCCAGGAGGCGTGCGTACTTCGCGAAGAGCGCTTCCCCCCGCGCGACCTCGGCGGGGTCCGGCGGTCCACGGCCCGTCATCGCCTTCACGAAGTTCTCCTGGACCAGGATGGTGCACGCCGGCGCCATGTGCGCCGAGCACCAGAAGAGCCAGCGGCTCACGTCCGCGCGCCCGCGCGCCTCCGTGGGGAGCAGCGTCTGTCCCGGTGTCAGCTCGACCAGGTACTGCATGATGGCGCGAGACTCCCAGAGCAGGAAGCCGTCGTCGTCGAGGACGGGGACGAGCCCGTTGGGGTTGCGACCCAGGTGCGACGCCGCGCGCTGCTCGCCCTTGGGCAGGTCCACCATGACGCGCTCGAGGGGCACGTCGAGGTGGGTGGCGACGAGCAGCACGCGGCGCGAGTTGCCGGACATCGGATGGAAGTAGAGTTTCATGAGCGGAAGCTCTACCCACCCGGAGTGACAGGGGGATGTCAGGATACTTCGCGTGGGGGCCTACGGAGCGGAAGGCTCCGGAGCGAAGCTGCCCCAGTAGGTCATCCGCCCCACGAATCCACGGGTGGGCCGTCCGCACTCCGGTTCTCCCGTGGAGTGGGCGGTGACGGTGGTGCTGCCCAGGTGGGTGGTTCCATTCCAGGGGCCCAGGTACGTCGCGGAGGCGCTGACCGGATTGTTGAAGCTGGGGGCCGGGTCGAAGGACCTGGCTTCGAAGCAGATGTTGTAGTCGCCGAGGTCTGGCTCGACGCCCGGCGCCCAGTAGACGACCTCCGGCCCCTTCCCATCCTGGTCATCGAAGACGAACAGCTCCTGTCCCTCCGGTCCTGGGTTCTGGGCGCTGTAATGGATGCCGCCGGGGGCCCTCACGATGAGGTCTCCGTTCCCCGGCCGGCTCCAGGACAGGGTGAAGGCCAGCTTGCCGATGGTCTTGCACACGCCACGAGCACAGACATCCCTCCAGCCACAGCGATTGCCGCAGCGGCCGCAGTTCTCCTTGTCCGTATACAGGTTGAAGCACTGATTGCCGCAGACGGAGTGGGGCGGCCGGCAGACGCCCTCCCAGCAGAAGAAGCTTCCCGGCCTGTTGATGCAGGAGAAGCCCGCGGCGCAGTTGTCGAGCCGTTCCGCGCACTCGTCGATGTCCGTGCAGACGCTGGGGGTGCTTTCGCACCTGAACCCCGCCTCCTTCTGGCAGTCGCGGCTGCATCCGTCCCCCGAGGTGCGGTTCGCGTCGTCGCACGTCTCGCCTTCGTTCGGCTGGCCGTCGCCACAGGTGATGCCGTCGGAGCCCATGTTCCGCACCGCGTCCACCCCGTAGAGCGCGAGCACGCCTGTCATCCGCACATAGCGATAGGGGACGGGCTTGTCCTGGTACGGCACTGTGGTGGTGTGCGTGCCCAGCTCCAGGTTCGCCAGCCGCAGCGGGCCGGTGCTGATGACGCTCTTGTCCGCGCGCAGGAACTCCACCCACGTGAGGACCTCCACCGTCGCGTTCCGATAGGAGACCTCCAGGTCTCCCGTCCCCTCGGTGCCCTCTCCCATGTCCAGCACCAGCGCCGCGCCAGGGAGGCTCAGCACCAGCGCCGCCTGTCCATCGGGCGGACCCAGCGCTTGCGCGGGTTGGAGCACGCCCGCCGTGGAGGTCGAGTCCACGGCTTGGGCATACGATGGCTGTGACGCCAGCGGTGTCGGGACCGGGCCGGCGCGCTCCTCTGGGACGAGGCGGGTGAGCGCCGCTTCGTCAGTGGCGGGCTCGAGTCCACCGCTACAGGCTCCGATCAGTGTCAGGACACACGCCGTGCCCCACCCCTTCGCGAAGAGAGTCTTTGTCTCGGTTTGCATGTCACGCTCCGATGGCCCGCTGTCAGGAGATGGCGCCCGGGCATGAGCCTTCCCCTCGGGGAAGTCGAATCCACCCCGAGCGCGAGTCTTCCATTTCGGGCGCACGGAGCCGCGGCGGTGTCGGCCTCCTGGTGACTTGCGGACGCTGACTCCGACTCGGAGGCGGCGTCCGCTCGTTCAGGGGCGGACAGGCGCCGCGCTACTGCTCGACGACGAACGCGGTGGAGTCGACGCCGGAGTTTCCGGTGGCGGGGTCGAACGCCGTCACGGTGACTTCGTAGATGCCCGGCTGCTGCACGGACAGCGCGGCCTCGTAGGTGCTGGTCTTCCCGGCGAACTTCAGGGGGACCTGGGAGAGGGGCTTGCCGTTGTGCTTCACGGAGGCCCGCAGCTCGTACCGATTGGAGTCCCAGATGCCGTTGGGCTCGGTGGAGCAGCCACACATGAGCACCAGGTTGGCGCGGAGTGGCACGGTGAGCTTCTTGTCGGCCGGCAGCTTGATGAACTCCTGCGCGGACGGCGTCACCACGTCGACGACGAAGCCGGGCAGCTCCAGGATGAGGCCATCGCCCTCGACGTGCTTGCCGGGCAGGAGCCACAGTTGCGTCGTGCTGGTGGCGAGCGCCTGCCGCTGCGCGAGGGGCCCCGAGACCTCCACCGTCACCAGGGTCGGCTCGGTGAGGTCCACCGTGGCCGTGTACTTCGCGGAGGCCTCGTCCGCGAGCGGCGCGCCGCGCACCTGGGGCTGCTTCATCAGCGTCTGGGTGTTGCCCGTCGAGCCGGCGGTGACGCCCTGGGTCAGCACCTGACCCGTCCGTGCATCGCGGAGCACCACCTGCACGCCGCCCATGGACGTCCCGACGAACTTGCCGTCCCGGGCGCGCGCCCGGACGACGAGCCGGGTCTCGACGGCCAGGCTCTCCGTGGCGAACAACAACAGGGTCCAGAGGATGAGGCTGCGCATGGCTTGCTCCGTGGCGGAGATGCTTGGGCGAAACCGCATAACATGGCGGACGCTCGAGGACCGCGTCGTCGAGGGGCTGGATGCCGAAATCGATGATGGCGCCGCCATGGACAGAGGTCACGTTGCGTCTGCTCGGGGAGCTTCGTCCCTGATGCTCGCGTGACCTCCGCGCTACTCGGCGAAGGCGTCCTCCGTCGAGCGCAGCGCGGTGAAGATGTCGCTCTGGGTCTCTCGAAGCGCCTTGGGGACGCCGCGAGCCATCGGCGCGAGGAGCCAGAGCGGTGGCCCACCGTCGAGCTCCCGCTCCAACTGCAGCCGGGCATCTCCATGCGCGAGGAAGGACGGGAGCGCGGCCCTCCCAAGCCCCACGCAGCACGCGTCCCGCATGGCCAGGAGTGAATTGCACGTCACCGCGCCCGGCGAATCCCCGGGCACCTCGCGCCACCAGCGCATCGAGGACTTGGCGCGCAGCTCGGCGCTCGGCTGGAGCCAGTCCGCATTTCCGCCCTTCGCGCGGTAGACGCCGACCTTCAGCCGCCCGAGCCGCCGACCGCGCAGCGAGCCGCTCGGGTTCTGGCCGGGGCGCAGCGCCAGGTCGACCTGGCCGGGCAAGAGCTCCAGCTCGTCGTCGCTCACGAGGACCTCCACCGCCTGCGCGGGGCGTGCCTTCGCGAGCGCGCGGAACAGGAGCGGCGCCAGCACGTCGCTGGTCGTGACGACCACGGTCCGCTCCCGACCCCGCCGCTCGGACCCCAGGAAGCCCTCGATGTCCCGGGCCGCATCGCGCATGGGCGCGGCCCGCTCGGCGATTCGCAGCGTCAGCGTGCCAGGCACCAGGCGCGCACCCCGCGCGAAGAGCGCCGTTCCCAGGCGCGCCTCCAGCGCGGCGATGCGTCTGGAGACGGAGGAGTGGCGCAGCGACAGCTCGCGCCCCGCGGCCTCGATGCCGCCGGTGCGGACGAGCGCCTCGAGGGTCTGAATCTCATCCCAGGAGATGTGCATGGGCACACATCCTCTGTGCGCCCACGCGCAGGTGTCAAACGAGGCGTGCCCGGCTATCAATCCCACCACGTAGGAGCACGCGCTGATGGCCCGCCACCCCACCTTCCGCCGCTCGGGCACCGGGTCGCCCGACGACGCCTCCCAGGCGCACGTCGTGACGCTCTCCCGTCGAGCGTTCGTTGCCGGGAGCGCCGTCGCCCTCTCCGGCTGCCGCACCGAAAAGAGCACACCCATGCCGCACCTCGAACACCGTCCGCTCGCCTCCCTGCCACGAACCACGCTCTCGTGGCTCTCGCTCCGTGACCACTTCGTGGCGACGGTGGGACCTCACGCCGGACGGGGGAAGCCGCTGGGGCCGCTGCTCGTCCTCGCGGACGCGACGTTCGCGCCGAGGTCGCGCTTCCCGCTCCATCCACACGAGGAGATGGAGATCCTCAGCATCGTCGTGGACGGGACGCTGTCCCACCACGGAGACCAGGCGCACGGCGCCACGATGGGCGCCAGGACCGCGCAGTTGATCTCCGCGCGGGATGGGATGGTGCACGCGGAGGGGAACGACACGGACAGCCCCACGCGGATGCTCCAGCTGTGGTTCCGGCCGAACACCCATGGGGGGCCGCCGGTCTACTCGTCGCGCGACTTCTCGGGGGGAGGGCGCCAGCTCATCGCGGGCGACGAGGGAATGTCGCTGCGCGCGGACGTGAAGGTCTGGTGGCTCCCGCTCGCCGCGGGCCGGTCGGAGCGGCTCACCATCGGCCGTGCCCGTCGTGGCTACCTGCTCGCGACGACGGGGCCCGTCCGGGTGGAGGCGGTGGGAGGTGGCTCGGGCGTGGACCTGGCGCTCGGCGAGGGCGCGCAGCTGGGGGAGGGCGAGGTCCAGCTGAGCGCGGCCACCGGGAGCGCCGCCATCTTCATCGACGTGGCCTGACGCACGCTGGGCGCGGGCCGCGTTTGATATGACGGCCCGATGTTCCCCGACCTGGCAACGCGCGTCGTCCCGCTCGACGAGATCAAGGCCCGCTTCGAGGCCGCGAACGAAGCGGAGACCTTCAGCTGGTTCGTCCAGAACCTCGAGCACATCCAGGAGCGGGCCGGGCAGCACGACAATCCCGTGCCCGAGATTCATCTGGCGACCGGGCCCGTGCGACTCGAGAAGCTCGTCCCCGAGTCTCCGTGGATTCTCGTGGTGGATGGCGACCTCGAGGTGGCCGGCGACATCGACCTGTCGACGAGCCCCTACGACATCAGCTTGTTCGTGGTGTTCGGCGAGGTGCGCGCCAGGAACCTGCGCTTCAGCGGCAGCGCGTGCTGCTACGTGACGAAGTCGGTGGAGCTCACGGGCGGCTGCTTCGGAGACCACGGGGACGAGTCGGCCGAGTTGCACACGGCGCGCTTGAAGGCCCGCGTGGTGATGCTCGATGGTCACACGGGGGTGAACGCCACCGAGCTCGACGCCGTGGTGTTCGCGGGCGAGGGCTGGGGCCTGCCGCTCCACTTCACCTCGAAGGACGTGGCCGCGGAGTTCTTCGTCCCCGAGGCGCTGGATGAGGACGGCTACCACGAGGAGTCGGTGTGGGAGTTGATGGCGAGCGGGAAGGACCCGTTCCTGCCCGGCGCATGGGAGAAGCTCCGCGCCCGGCACGTCGAGGCCGAGGCCCGGCTCAAGCCCCTGTGAGGGGCGCCGTGGGGGCGAGGCTGAGCCGGACGGGCACCGCCTCCCGCCGCCGCGAGGCCATCACGGCTCACCCCCGCGAACCGCGGCCTCACAGGAGCCGAACGTCTCGCCCAGCACCGTGAGCATCGCGCGCAGCGCCGCGCTCGGGTGCCGCGCGGCCGGATAGACGGCGAAGGCCTGGTGCGGGGCTGGCGCGAACGGTTCGAGGACCTCCACCAGGGCGCGCGTGTTCGCCTGCGCGCGGGGCAGGCGCGCCAGCCCCGCCCCCGCGGCCGCCAGCGCGCACAGCACCTGGAAGCTGTTCACCGCGATGGCCGGCCGGATGCTCACGGGCCGCGTCCCGCTGAACGCCCAGGTCATCGGTGAGGTGGAGCTGCCCATGCTCAGGCACCGGTGCGCCGACAGCTCGCGAGGGTGCTTGGGTCTGCCCGCCTTCTTGAGATAGGCGGCGCTCCCGAAGACGCCCACGTGCGAGGGCGCGCCGAGCTTGCGGGCGATGAGCTGCGAGTCCCGGAGCGGACCGACGCGGATGCACAGGTCATGTCCCTCCTCGACCATGTTCACCTCCCTGTCGGTGAGCTCCAGCTCCAGCTTCACCTGCGGATACCGCTGCGCGAAGGCCGCGAGCACCCCGCCCATCAACCGCTGGCCGAGCTCGACCGGCGCGCTCATGCGGAGCCGTCCGCTCGGGTGCGCTTGCAGCTCGCTCACCAATGCCTCGGCGTCACGCAGCGCGGCCATGGCCGGCGCGACCTCACGTTGGTAGCTGGCGCCGATGTCGGTGAGCATGACGGTGCGCGTGGTGCGCAGGAGCAGCTGGACGCCGAGCTGCTCCTCGAGCACCGCCACACGCTGGCTGACCGTCGACTTGGGCAGGGCCAGCGCCCGCGCGGCGCCCCGGAAGCTGCCGCGCTCGACGACCTCCAGGAACGCGATGATGCCATTCGGGTCGACTGTCCGCATATCCGGACAGTGTATCCCGTCCAGGTTCGATTGTCCGGAAGCCTTCGTCCGCGCATGTTCCGCGCATGGCACTGTTCACTCCCTACGGATTGGGTCGCATCACGCTGTCGAACCGCGTCGTCATGGCGCCCATGTCGCGAAGTCGCGCCATCGGCGGGACGCCCAACGCGTTGATGCGCGACTACTACCGGCAGCGGGCGGAGGCGGGGTTGATCATCACCGAAGGGACGAGCCCCTCGCCCAACGGCCTCGGCTTCGCCCGTGAGGCGGGCATCTACAGCCGCGAGCAGGTGGCCGGCTGGCGTGAGGTGACGGACGCCGTGCACGACGCGGGCGGCCACATCTTCGTCCAGGTGATGCACTGCGGCCGTGTCGGCCACGTGCTCAACCTGCCGCCGGGGGCGCGATTGCTGGCGCCGGGCGTGGTGCCGGCCCAAGGAGACATCTTCACCGACGCCCAGGGGCCCAGGCCCATCTCGACGCCCGAGGCGATGACCTCGCGGGACGTGGCCCAGGTCCGACGCGAGTTCGTCCAGGCCGCGAGGAACGCCATCGACGCCGGCTTCGACGGCATCGAGCTGCATGGGGCCAATGGCTTCCTGTTCGAGCAGTTCTTCAACCCGCACCTGAACCCGCGCACGGATGCCCATGGCGGCAGCCTGGAGAACCGCGCGCGGCTCCTGGTGGAGGTGGCGCACGACTGCGCCGAGGCGATTGGCGCGGACCGGGTGGGCGTGCGGTTGTCGCCCTACAACACCCACGTGGACATGCCCCTCTACGACGACATCCACGCGCTCTACACCTACGTCGCGGGCAGGCTGCGCGGTCTGGTCTATGTCCACGTGGTGGGCAACTCGCACCAGGCGTTGCCGGCGACGGTGAAGGCGCTCCGCGCCGCCTTCGGGGGGGCGCTCATCGCCAACCGGGGCTTCACGGCGCAGAGCGCCCAGGCCGCCCTCGCCGCCGGGCAGGCGGAGCTGGTGGCCTTCGGTTCGCCATTCATCGCGAACCCCGACTTCGTCACGCGCGCACGAGAGGGGCTCCCCCTGGCGGAGATTCGCAAGGAGCTGCTCCATGCGAGTGGCGCGGAGGGGTACACGGACTACCCGCGCGGCACGCCCTCCGCGAGGTGAAGCGCGAAGCGCACCCGAGGCGCGGGCAAGCTGCCAGGTCCGCACTGGAGCCGGTGCTCGCACGGGCCCGGGTTCCCACGAATCCGACGGTGGAGGAATATGTCCGGCGCGCGCCAGTCGTTCATCGAGGGCCGCGGGTTGGCCATGGAGGCTTCGATGCGATGGTCCGGAGTGATGCTGGGGCTGTTGGGGTTCGTGGGATGTGCCGGCCCCATGCGAGGCCTCGCGACCCAGTACAACCCGGAGACGGGCCAATACGAGGTTCCGGCGGAGGAGCTCGTCTACCAGGTGCCCGTCGAGGACGCGATGATGACGGCCCGGCACATCCTGGAGACGGGCCGCTTCGACGTGCTGGAGAAGGAGGGCGGCCTGGAGATGTTCTCTTCCTTCATCCCGGACATCTCCCCGCCGGAGCGCTTCTACATCCAGGGTGAGCGGCACGGCCCCCGACAGTCCGTCGTCCGCATCTTCCGCCTTCGCTACGTGCATGACCCGGCGTTCGCCTCCGAGGTCCGCGGCACCCCGAGCAGGCAGGTGGATATCATCGCCGACTTCAAGGGCCTTCCTGGCCTGGAGGGCTACCGGCCGGCGCAGGGCCTTCGCGACATGGGCGTGGAGCAGCGGCTCCTCGCGGCGCTGGAGATGGCTCCCGCGCTGGAGCTGGTGGGTGGCAATCCTCCCCTGCCCATGCGCTCGGTGGTGATGGAGGGAGGCAACGAGGAGGAGCGCGCCCCCGTCGCTCCGCCCTCCTGTGGTGCTCCCGTGGAGGGCGCTTCGTCGCTGTTCTCCGCGGGCGGCGTCCTGCTGGTGGCGGACCCGCTGGGCACACAGGAGGTGCCGTCCGTGGCGCTGCGGATGTTGTGTGAGGCCACGTCCCGGGAGTTGCCGGTGACGCTGGCGCTGTCCATCCCCGACGTGGAGCAGCCGCTGCTCGAGCGCTATCTGGGCAGCTCCGGCGACTCCTCCGCGTTGCAGGATCTCCTCTCGGGGAGCGCCTTCTGGCGCCGGGTGTACCAGGACGGGCGCAGCAGCCGCGCCATGCTCTGGCTCGTCGAGCAGGCGCGCCGCCTGCGCGTCTCCGGCAAGGACGTGGCCGTGGTCGCCATCGACTCCGACAAGGCGCACGGCAACGAGCGCGAGGAGCGGATGGCCCAGGGACTGTTGAAGGCGCGGGCCAGGCGCCCCCAGGCCTGGACGCTGGTGCTCACGGGGAGCGTCCACGCTCGCACCACGCAGGTGAGCTGGGATGGGGACCTGGAGCCCATGGGCTCGCGGGTGGCGAAGGTGCTGCCCTCGGTGCGAGCGCTGGACGTGGGCTTCCGGCGCGGCACCCAGTACGTGTGTCGCTACAGCGTCTGGGAGGAGGACGTGGAGTGCAACGTCTTCGGCATCAGCCCGTCGCTGGAGGCGCGGCAGGCCACCGCGCAGGACGCGGGGCTGAAGCTCTACCCCGCCCGACAGCCGGATGGTTTCTCCGGCCGGCTCTACGTGGGCGCGTTGACCGCGTCACTGCCTCCGCTCCAGGCACCGCCGCGGCCCGAGCCCGTCAAGCCGCCTGTGCCCGCCACGAAGTGACGTGACGGTAGACTGGCCGCATGGTGCGTCCTGAAGGACGAGAAAGAGGAGCACGTCCATGCTCCACCAGACCTGCGGGTGAGAGTCCCGTCCGGGTAGACACCGGAGTGCCCGGTAGCAGGCCCCAGCCGGTCGCCGAGAGGCGGCAGGCTACAGCGGGGCGTCAAAAGCCTCCGACAGGGAGGGAGCAAGAGCACGGGCCGCAACATGAAGTGAAGCCTGCCGCCTCGACAGAGACACAATGGGAGAGCCGAGCCGAGCATGTCACGGTGAAGGCCAGGTCCGCTGCGGACGAGTCCGGGTGTGAAGCAGCGGAACTCCCCGGGGTATGGGGCGCGGCACGTGTTCAAGGAGTGGTGGGGAACAGGAGAGACCCGACTGCGCAGCCGTCGTCGCGGCAGGGCCCCGCGTATAAGCCGAAGGCGAAAGCGAGGGGAGTGCAGCGGGAGTCCGAGGGGGCCGTAGTACCGATGAGGGGCGTGCAGGACAACGCGCCCGGAGGGAAGGGCCCCTGCTTGAGTGGTGCTTGGGTGGGAGGTAAGAGCGAGGGCATGAGCCGCCACGGCGGCTCCAATCTCCCCGGTGGACCAGAGTCCACCGACAAAGTTCGACGACTCCAGCGCAAGCTCTTCGTGGCAGCCAAGCGGTGCAAGGAGCGCCGTTTCCATGCGCTGTATGACCGAGTCCACCGGAGTGACGTCCTGTGGGAAGCGTGGGAGCGGGTTCGACGCAACAAGGGCGCGGCTGGCGTGGATGGAGTCACGCTGGCGGCGGTGGAGCGGTACGGCGCGCAGCGGCTGGTAGAGGAGCTGGGCGAGGTGCTGCGAGCAGGAGCGTACAGGCCGCCCGCGGTACTGAGGCGGTACATCCCCAAGGCGGACGGGAAGCGAAGGCCGCTGGGCATTCCGACGGTGAAGGACCGCATCGTGCAGATGGCGGTGAAGTTGGTGCTGGAGCCGGTATTCGAGGCGGACTTCCTGCCGTCCTCGTATGGCTTCCGGCCTCGCCGAAGCGCGTTGCAGGCCCTGGAGCGCATCCGGGAGGTAGTCAATGCCGGATGTCGCCACGTGCTCGACGCGGATATCCGCGATTACTTCGGCAGCATCGAGCATGAGCTGCTGATGGAGCGGGTGGAGCGACGGGTGTCGGACCGCAGGGTGCTCAAGCTGCTGAGGCAGTGGCTGAGTGCGGGAGTGGTAGAAGAGGGCCGGTACTCCGAGACGGTCTCGGGGACGCCGCAGGGCGGAGTGGTTTCTCCGTTGCTCTCCAACATCTACCTGCACGTCTTCGACAGCGTGTGGCAGCGGCAGTGCGCGCGGGTAGGCGAGCTGGTGCGCTACGCGGATGACTTCGTGGTGCTGTGCAAAAGCCGCGAAGCTGTCGAGGAGGCTGAACGAAGAGTGCGAATCATCTTCGAGAGGCTGAAGCTACGACTGCATCCGGAGAAGACGCGGCGAGTGGAACTCACCGAGGGCAAGGAAGGCTTCGACTTCCTGGGCTGTCACCTGCATCAACGCATGTCGGGCAAGCTGCTGGAGGAGCGTGGCCTCAAGCGCTACTACCTGCACAGATGGCCGTCAGCGCGGAGCATGAAGCGGGTGAGGGCCCGGGTGAAGGAGCTGACGAGTCGTCAGCGGTACGGGGTGAAGGACGTGCGAGTCATCATCGCCGACCTGAATCCGGTGCTGCGAGGGTGGGGCAACTACTTCCGCAGCGGGAATGCAGCCCGGAAGTTCAATCAGCTCGACTCCTACGTGTGCAGGCGGCTGCACCAGTTCATGGTGAAGCGCAGGGGAAGGAACCTGCGAGCCGGACAGGCTCACGAGTGGAATCGGGAATGGTTCTGGGGACAGGGGCTCCACCGATTGCGTGGGACGATTCGTTACCCGAAACCGTGCATGCTGCACGACAACACTCTCGTTAAGCCGTATGCGGGAAAACCGCACGTACGGTTTGAAAGGAGGCGGGTGGAAACGGGCCGCTGACCGGTACCGCGCCACCCATCTACCAATGGACTCACCCGAGCTGTTCCAACAGGACCTCCGGCGGACCGTCGTGCTGGGGGCCTACCTGCGGCACTGGGGCATGCCGCGCGACCGGCAGCGCTTCTCCCGGCAGACCGACGTCGTCGAGGTCTACTTCTTCCCGGCCTCCGCGGAGTCTCCCGTCGCGCGCTTCGCCACCGCCCGTGGACGAGGCCGTGGGGGAGGACGAGGAGTTCGGCGGACTCCACCTGGGCCCCCAGCACCTCGAGCTGTGCTGGCTCGTGCCGCTGCATGAAGCGGAGTACGCGTTCATCCAGAAGGAAGGGTTCGACGCCTTCAGCGAGCTCCTGGAGGCCAGCGACGTGAGCCCTGCGGACGTCCATCGCCCTTCGCTCGTCTGAGCTCAAGCGGGCTGTCCGGGCACGCGCCAGCCGTCCGCGCGCCAGGGAGCGCGCACGCGGGCCCCACGCACCACGGGCCCAGGGCAGCACTTCCTCCGGGATGGCGCAGTGGGGGTGGCCGGCGGGCGCCGCTTGTTGACCCTGTTCCTGTCGCTGGCGGTAGTGGACCTCTTCTACCTGGAGCCATTGCTCGACCTTGATGCCCGCCAGGGGATGAGCCCATCCCGTCGGCGCGGTCTTGGCGGGTCGGGGGCGTCCTGGCGGGACCCGGCGGGGGACAGCGCGCCGAGCGCCCGAACGGAGCCGACGCAGCGACCCTGCGTGGGGGCGGTGAATGTGCGACGCGTGCTCCCGCCGCACGTTTCCCTCGAGCCCATCCGGAGTCGGGCGTCGCCGCCAGACCCGTCTCCGTGGACGCCCTGGCGACCCGCCAGCCTCGCGACGAAGCGGCACCGTGAGCGCTCATGCGCATCCCCGTCCCCACCCGCCGCCTGCCCTGTCCCCTGGAAGAGGCCACGGGGCTCGCATCCGACGAAGTGCTGGCGCGACGCGGGCAGTATGGCCGCAATGACGTGGTGGTGAGGCCCCGCCGCTCCACCCTGGCGAGCCTTCGCGAGGCGGCGGGCGACCCGATGCTCTGGTTCCTCGTGGGGATGAGCACGCTCTACCTCGTGCTGGGCAAGGTGTCGGAGGGGCTGGTGCTGCTGGGAGCCATTGCTCCACTGCTCGGCATGGATGCCTTCCTTCACCATCGCACGCGCGTCTCCACCGAGGGCCTGCAGAGCCGGTTGGCGGCGCGGGCCGTCGTGCTCCGGGATGGGCGCGAGGCGGAGGTCCCCGCCGCGGAGGTGGTGGTGGGGGACCTGGCCCGCGTGGACGCCGGTGCCTACTTCCCCGCCGATGGCCTGGTCGTGCGGGGCGAGGCACTCCAGGCCGAGGAGTCCTCGCTGACGGGCGAGTCCCTGCCGGTGGGCAAGCGGCCCCTGGGCCAGCTGCCGCCCGGAGAGGCGCCACCCGTGGAGGGGCGATACTGGGGCCTCGCCGGGACGCGCCTGCTGACGGGGACGGCCTGGGTGCGCGTCGTCTACACGGGCGCCGACACGCTCTATGGGAGCATCGTGCGCTCCGCCGAGCGGGGCGCGCGAGCCCGTACACCGCTCCAGCAGGCCGTGGCGCAGCTGGTCTCCGTCCTGGTGATGGTGGCCGCCGGGCTGTGTGGCGTCCTCGCCTTCGTCCGCTGGCGCCAGGGCTTCGGATGGGCGGATGCGCTTTTGAGCGCCGCCACGCTCGGCGTGGCCGCGCTCCCCGAGGAGTTCCCCCTGGCGCTCACCTTCTTCCTGGGCGCGGGCGTCTACCGGCTCGCGCGCAGGCAGGCCCTGGTGCGGCGCGCCGTCTCCGTGGAGAACATCGGCCGGGTCACGTGCATCTGCTCCGACAAGACGGGCACGCTGACGGAGGGTCGGCTGGGCGTGGCCAGGGTGCTCCCCTCGTCGGACGTCACCCGGGAGGAGCTGCTGCGCGTCGCGGCGCTGGCGTCGCGCGAGGAAGGGCAGGACCCGCTCGACACCGCGCTGCTCGAAGAGGCCGCGCGGGCCTCGGTCCCCGTGCGCGGAGGGCGGGTCCGGGCCACGTTCCCCTTCACGGAGGAGCGCCAGCGGGAGACCGCGGTGGTGGAGGAGGGCGCTGGGCTGCTCGCCGCCGTGAAGGGCGCTCCCGAACAGGTGATGGCCCGCGCTGCGCTCGCGCCCGACGACCGGGCGGCGTGGGCCCAGCGCGTCTCGGCGCTCGCGCGCGAGGGGCGCAAGGTCATCGCGTGCGCGAGTCAGCCGCTGGACCCCGCCTCGTGGCGTGGGGGCGAGCCCGACCAGGGCTTCCACTTCCTGGGGGTCATCGCCTGCGAGGACCCGATTCGCGTCGGGGTCAGGGAGGCGGTGCGCGAGTGCAGGGAGGCGGGGCTGCGCACCGTGATGGTGACAGGGGACCATCCGGAGACGGCGTTGACGGTGGCGCGGGAGCTGGGGCTCGGCGGCGCACGGCCCGTGGTCATGACGGGCGAGGTGCTGGAGGCGCGCCTTCAGGACGCGGGCGCGCCCCCGGCGGTGGACGTGGTGGCCCGGGCGCTGCCGGCCCAGAAGCACGCGCTGGTGCGGGCGCTGCAAGAGCACGGCGAGGTGGTGGCGGCGACGGGGGACGGGGTGAACGACATCCCCGCGCTCCAGTCCGCCGACGTGGGCATCTGCATGGGGGAGCGCGGGACGCGCGGCGCGCGCGAGGCCTCGTCCATCGTGTTGCTCGACGACGACTTCGGCACGCTGGTGCGCGCCATCGCGGAGGGCCGACAGCTCTTCGACAACCTCCAGCGCTGCTTCCAGTACCTGCTGCTCGTCCACATCCCGCTCGTGTTCACGGCCGCGCTGCTCCCGCTGGCGGGCTATCCGCTGCTGTACCTGCCCATCCACATCGTGTGGTTGGAGCTCATCATCCACCCCACGGCGATGCTGGCCTTCCAGGAGGCGGCGCGGCCGGGCCGGCTGGGGCCCTCCCGGGGACGGAGCGCCACGCGCGTCTTCTCCTCGCGGGACTGGGTCACCCTCGTGGTGGCGGGCGGGTTGCTGACCGCGGGACTGGTCTGGGGCTACGACCGGAGCCTCGGCCCCACGCGCGACGTGGAGCACGGTCGCGCGGTGGCGCTGGCCTCGCTCACGCTCGCGAGCGCCTGCTTCGCGGCCGTGCTCACGGGGCTGCGCACCCGCACGGCCCGGTGGATCTGCGCTTTGTCCCTGGGCGTGTCCGTCCTGCTCATCCAGGTGCGGCCCTTCGCGGCGGTGCTGGGGCTGCACCCCTTGCATGTCGATGACTGGGCGCGCGTCGCGCTGGGGGTGCTGGTGGCGCTGGTGCCGCTGCTCATCGGACGTGGGCTGGGTCCTGTCTCCGGAAGAAGGGCCCCTTGGCCTGCTCCGCTGCGACGACATACAGCAGGGTGATGGTGGTCACCGCCACGAGCAGCAGGAGGGGAGGGCGCACGAAGCCGAGGACGCTCGCGTGGGGGATGAAGGGCACCAGGAAGGTGAGCGCGATGACGGCCCCCGTGGAGACCAGCAGCAGCCTCCCAGGGCGGCTGCGGTAGAAGGGACGGCGCGTGCGCACCACCAGCGCGACCGCCAGCTCCGTCAGCAGCGACTCGATGAACCAGCCGGTGCGGAACAGCTCGGGGCCGGCGTGGAACAGCTGCCGCAGCACCCCGAAGGTGAGGACGTCGAAGAGCGAGCTCAGCAGTCCGAAGGTCACCATGAACCGCCCGATGAGGCGCTTGTCCCAGCGCCGCGGCCGGTCCACCAGCTCGGGGTCCACGCTGTCGCCCGCCAGCCCCACCGCGGGGATGTCGGAGAGGAAGTTGTTCAGGAGGATCTGCCCCGGCAGCAGCGGCAGGAAGGGAAGGAACAGCGAGGCGGCCGCCATGCTGATCATGTTCCCCAGGTTCGCGCTCGTCGTGGTGAGCACGTACTTCATCGTGTTGGCGAACGTCCTGCGCCCCTCCTCGATGCCGTGTCGGACGACGTCCAGGTGTCGCCGGAGGAGGACGAAGTCCGCGGCCTCCCGGGCCACGTCCGCGGCCTGGTCCACGGAGAGGCTGGCATCGGCCGCGTGCATCGCCGGGGCGTCGTTCACCCCGTCTCCCAGGAAGCCCACCACATGGCCCTGCTTCTTCAGCGCCAGGATGATGCGCTCCTTCTGGGTCGGGTCCACCTCGACGAAGAGCTCCACGTGCTCGACCTGGTGCCACAGCGCCTCGTCCGTCAGGTGGTGGAGCCGGGCGCCCGTGAGCACCCGCTCGGCGCCGAGCCCCACCTGCCTCGCGACGTGCTCCGCGACCCTGCGGCTGTCTCCGGTGATGAGCTTGACGCGCACCCCCAACCCGGAGAGCTCCAGGAGGGCCTCCCGGGCGCCCGCCTTGGGCTGGTCGACGAAGGTCAAGAATCCCAGGAAGGTCAGCTCGTGCTCGTCTTCCCGCGTGTAGCGCTCCCGGGCCTGGATGGCGCGCGTCGCCAGGGCCAGCACGCGCACTCCCTGTTCTCCCCAGGCGTCGACCTGGTCCTGGAGCCTCGCCCGGAGCGGCGCGTCGAGCGGGGCTCCTCCGGCCGTCCGGGTGCAGGCCTCCACGACCTGGGGGAAGGCCCCCTTGGTGACGAGCAGGACCTCGCCACCCTGGCGGACGATGACGGACAGGCGCTTGCGGACGAAGTCGTAGGGAATCTCCCCCAGCTTCCGGGCGCCCTCGGCCGGGAGCGGTCGCGCCCGGAGGATGGCCTCGTCGAGCGGATTGGCCAGGCCCGCCTGGAGTCCGGCGTTGAGGGTCGCCAGGGTGAGGACGTGCTCGGATGGCTGGCCCGAGGTGTCGTGGGCCCCCAGGAGGCTGACGACCCCTTCGGTCAGGGTCCCCGTCTTGTCGGTGCACAGCACGTCCATGCTGCCCAGGTTCTCGATGGCGCCGAGCCTGCGGACCAGCACGCCTCGGTTGGCCATGGCCTGAGAGCCTGCGGAGAGGTTCACGCTGAGGATGGCCGGCAGCAGCTCCGGGCTCAGCCCCACCGCGAGGGCGAGGGCGAACAGGAGCGTCTCCAGGGGCGGCCGGTTCAGCAGCGTGTTGATGGCGACGACGGTGAGCACCATCACCATCATGGTGGTGAGCAGGACATGACCGAACTGCCTCAGGCCCCGGTCGAACTCCGTCTCGGGGGCCCGGAGCGCCAGGTGTCGGGTGATGCCTCCGAAAGACGTGTCCCGGCCGGTCGCGACGACGAGGCATCGGCCGGTGCCATTGCGCACATGAGTCCCCCGGAAGACGCAGTTGTCACGTCCGATGAGCGCCGCCTCGGGGAGCGCGCTCCCGGGGCGTTTCTCCACCGGGAAGCTCTCTCCGGTCAGCACCGCCTGGCTGACGAACAGGTCCGTCGCCTCGAGGAGGCGGGCGTCCGCGGGCACCACGCTGCCCGCCGACAGCAGCACGACATCCCCCGGGACGATGTCCGGCAGCGGCGCGGTGGTGGGTCGCCCGTCGCGCAGGACCTTCACCCCGGTCGTGACCTGCTCCCTCAGCCGCGCGATGGTGGCCTGGGCCTTGTACTCGCGTGAGTAGCCGAGCAGCACGCTGCCCGACAGGATGGCCAGGACGATGAGGGCATCGCTCCACGCGCCGGTGAACGCGGAGATGGCCGCCGCGATGACCAGGAGCAGGACCAGGGGGCTCTTGAGCTGGCCCCAGACGACGCCCAGGCGGGAGGGCGCATGCGTCTGCTCCACCGCGTTCGCGCGGTGAAGCTCCCGCCGACGCGCGGCCTCCTCACGGGAGAGTCCCTCGGGGGTCGTCCGCAGGGCCTCGAGCAGGGCCGGGAGGGACTGACTCCAATATCGCTCGACGGGGCTCGGACGGGAGGCCTCCCGTTGCCCGCGCAGCTCGCGCCTGGACAGCAGCAGCCCGGGGACCAGGGGGAGGTAGAAGCTGAACCCACGGAACAGCAGCGTCGCCGAGAGCGACGCCTCCATCGAGACGCCCATCAGGTGCAGCAGGCCGATGGACGCGGCCTCGAACGTCCCGAGGCCGCCGGGGACGACCCCGAGCGTGCGGGCCAGCGTGGACAGCATGAACGCCGTGAAGACCCCCGCCGCGGGAGCGTCCACCCCCACCGAGCGGAGCAGGGCCCACAGGGTCGCGGCGTCGAGCAGGTGGATGAGGAAGTTGTAGCCGGTGGCCTCGCCCAGCACCCGGGGGCTGTGCGTCAGTGACGGTGGTGCTTCGCTGAGCGCCTCGAGGAGGGTCCTGGCGCCGGGAATCCTCGCGATGCGCCGCGAGGACGGGACACCGCCGCGCCCCCTTCGGGACAGTCGCAGGAGCAGGCCGATGAGCGCGCCGGTGAGGACGATGAGCACCCCCGTGGCGAGCCACACCAGCGCGCGCGCCTCGCCGACCCAGCCCTCCGTCCCGAGCGCGAGCAACAGTCCCAGGATGAGCGCGGCCTGGTTGGTCATCGTCTCGACCACCACACACGCCATCACGGCCCCTCGGCCGACCCCCCGCCGGGTCATCCCCTGGACGATGAGCACCGAGCCGCTGATGCCCGCGGAGGGGAGGGCCTGGTCGATGAAGAGCTTGGCGACGCTCATCGAATAGAGCGCGCCTCGCGGGACGCGGAAGGGCGTCCTCGCCAGCACGGCGCTCCACACCGCGGACTGGGACAGGTACGTCGCCGCCTGCAGCAGCGCGGCGAGCAGCAGCCAGGAGGGCGCCGCCCGACGCAGCATCAAGGCGAAGTCCCGCTCCTCCGTCCATCGCGTGGCGACCAGGACGACGGACGCCAGCAGCGCGAGTCCGAAGCCCCACCTGCGCCACTCCATCCGGGGCCGCGGCCCCGCCCCGCGCTCAGCCCGGGGGGGAGGCTCGCGGCGGTGTCTGTCCATGCTGCGATGAAGCATGCGCGGACACTCCCAGCCGCCCCACCGGGCGCCTCCGCGGAGGCGCCTCGGGCGCGGGCCGCGTCCCCCGCGGTGCGGGGCCGGCTCCTGGCGGGACGAGGCTCACGCCTTGCCCTTGGCCGGGCCACTGCCGATGGGGATGCGCCTGGACCTGCCCTCCGGGCGCTTGGGGATGTTCAGGGTGAGCACGCCCTCCTTCAGCTCCGCGTTGACGTTGTCCAGGTCCACGCCCTCCGGCACGGTGAAGGTCCGGGCGAAGCTGCCGTGGCTGCGCTCGTACGTGAAATAGCGCTCGCCCTCCTCGCGCTTCTCCTCTTCGCGCTTGCCGCTGATGGTGAGCCGCTGCCCGGTGACGGAAATCTCCACGTCCTCCTGCTGGATGCCCGGCAGGTCCGCCTTGAAGACGTAGGCGTCCTGCGTCTCCTTGACGTCGAAGTCGGGGGAGAGCGTCCAGTCCTCCCTGGCTCCCGGCACCAGCCCTCGCAGTGACTCCGTGGGGGCTGCCTGGAGCAGCTCCCGCATCTGAGCGAAGGGGTCCCAGGATTGCTCGCTGCTCGCGAGCCTCTTCGCGCGTCGGACGGGAAGCATTGCCATGGTTCATGACCTCCTTGGGGCTGACCGGCGCGCGCCATGCGTGCCAGGCCTCTGGCTCCCTCTTGAAGGGTAAGGGGGGCCTCGGAGCGCGCAAGGTGTGCTGGGCCCCGGACGCGGGGGCCATCGCCGCCCTGCCCGTGTTGGGGCTTCCTCTCGGACCGCCACGACAGACCTGCCCCCGTGCCCGGCCTCGGCGAGCGTGCGGCCTGCCGCCGTGGACTCACGCGTGAGGTGGGTGTGGCTGGTCGGCCGACGCTTGCGTGGGGAGGGTGAAGCAGAAGGTGCTTCCCTGTCCGGGGCGGCTGTCCACCCAGAGCTTGCCGCCATGCGCGTCGACGAGCCCCTTCACGATGGCGAGCCCGAGTCCCGCGCCCTCCTTCCTCCCCGCCTGCGCCTGCCAGAAGGGCTCGAAGACATGCGAGAGGTGTTCCGGTGCAATCCCGGGCCCTGAGTCCCGGACGGAGAACCTCATCATGGCTCCCTCGGGGACGGCCTGGAGGTGGACGTGTCCGCCGGCGGGCGTGAACTTGATGGCGTTGCCGAGCAGGTTGGAGAGGATTTGGACCACCCGGGCATGGTCGGCGAGGAGCGCCGGGGCGTGCAGGGGGACGTCACTGGAGAGCTGGATGGATTTCTCCTCGGCGAGCGCGCGGTGCAGGTCGAGCGCTTCCTGGACGAGCAACGCGCCATCCACCCGCGCACGCTCGACGAGCAGGTGCCCGGACTCCATCCGGGCGACATCCAGCAGGTCCTGGATGAGCCGTTGGGCCCGCTCCACCGCCTTGCGGAGGGTCTCGAGCGTCTGGGTGGGAGGCCGCTGGCCGGGGGGCCTCCTGCCGAGGGACTCCGTGCACAGCGCGACGACGTTCAGGGGCGTGCGGAGGTCGTGGGCGACGACGCGCAGGACTTCGTCCCGCAAGCGGGTCGCCTGCTCGGACCGCTCGTGGAGGCGGGCGTTGTCGATGGCGAGCGCCGCGCGGTTGGCCAGGGCCTCCGCCAGCGCCAGGTCCTGCTCGCCGTAGCGGCGCCCGGACTCGGACGTCCACAGCATGACCGCGCCCAGGGTCTGCTCCCGGGCCCGCAGCGGCACGATGAGTCCCGAGACGGACCCGAGGCCGCGCAGCAGGTCCAGCGGGCAGCCGTCCTCCCGCGGTGTCTCCGCTCCGGAGGACTCCGGCAGGACCACGGAGCGTCCCGTTCGGAGCACACCCGCGACGAGCTCCCCCTGGAGGGAGGGGAGGCACGGGTGGTGGGCGAGCAGCGCGTCCAGGCGCCTGGACTTCTCGGGGGAGACCGCCGCGGCTTGCACCGCCCGGACCTGCCCGTGCTCATCCACCAGGCCGACGATGCACCCGTCGGCCAGCGCGGGGACCGCGAGCCCCGTGACGGCGGCCATCGTCGTCCGGGAGTCCAGCGAGCCCGCCAGTCGTGGCCCCGCTTCCGCCAGGAAATGTTGGGCCCGCTCCAGCTCCTGGCGCTCGGAGATGTCCTGCACCTGCGCGATGAAGTGGAGCGGCTGCCCCCGGGAGTCACGGACCAACGAGGCGGTGAGCAGGATGCTCACGGTGTGCCCCTGCTTGTGCAGGTAGCGCTTCTCCAGTTGATAGGTGTGGACCTCCCCCCGCAGCAGTCGCTGTCTGTTCTGGAGCGTCACCTCCAGGTCCCCGGGCCAGGTGATGTCCCGGAAGGTCCGGGCGAGGAGCTCCTCCGGCGTGTAGCCAACGATGTCGCACATGGCGGAGTTCACGCTCAGGAACCGGTCATCCAGCCCGACCAGGGCCATGCCGGTTGGCGCGTTCGCGAACGCCGTGCGGAAGCGCTCCTCGCTGGTCCGGAGCACCTCCTCCGCCTGTCTGCGGGTCGAGATGTCGCGCAGGATGACGGTGAGCACGAGCGTGCCCTCCTGCTCCACCTTGGAGATGCTGGCCTCCGCGGGGAACTCCTCGCCATTGCTGCGCCGGCCGATGATGGTGCTCCGCTCGCCCATCTGTCGGGAGAGCCGGGAGCCCGCCGCGAATCGCTGGACGTGGTGCTGGTGGGCCCCTCGGTAGCGCTCCGGGAGCAGGATGTCCAGGGGCTGACCCACCGCGTCCCCTGCGGAGTACCCGAAGATGTGCTCCGCCCCCTCGTTGAAGAGGGTGATTCGCTGCCGCGTGTCGACGGAGATGATGGCGTCGACCGTGGTGGCGATGAGCCCGGACAGGCGCGCCTCCGCCAGCCGGAGCGACTTCTCCAGCGCGGCTCGGGAGCGCCTCGCCTGGCGCAGCCGCGGCAGGCGCAGGCGGGCCCAGAAGGAGGGCGCTCGTGGCGCTGTCCGTCGCATGCGACGCATCACCGCGCTCGCGCGGCCTCGAGCAACAGCCGTCGCTCCGCCGCCGCGATGACCTCGCGTGTGGCCCAGGCCGCCGCGGGGTCCACGGAGATGGACGTGATTCCCGCGCGCACCAGGTGCTCGGCGAACTCGGGGCGGTTGGAGGGGGCCTGACCGCAGAGGGAGCAGGTGATGCCGGCTTCACGGCTGGCCCGGATGATGCGGACGATGGCGTCCAGCACCGCCGCGTCCGCTTCATCGAACAGCTCCGCGCACGACTCGGAGTCCCGGTCGACCCCGAGCATCAGCTGCGTGAGGTCGTTGGAGCCGATGGACACGCCGCTGATGCCCAGCCGCGCGTACTCGGGGATGCGGTAGACGACCGAGGGCACCTCCGCCATCACCCAGCGCTCCAGCCCGCGGTGGCGGCCCAGGGGGCTTGCGTCCAGGGCCTCGAGGCAGGCGGCCAGCTCCCACGTGGTGCGCACGAAGGGAATCATCACGTGCAGGTTGGGGGTCTGCTCCCGCACGCGGGCGACCGCCTCCAGCTCGAGCCTGAACACCTCCGGCTCGCGGATGTACCGGTAGCAGCCGCGAAAGCCCATCATGGGGTTGGACTCGGCGGGCTCGAACTCGGCGCCGCCCTCCAGGCCCCGGAACTCGTTCGTCCGGAAGTCCGTGGTGCGGTACACCACCGGCCGCCTCCCGAAGGCGCGGGTGACCTGGAGCAGCGCGTCGGACATCCGCTCGACGAACTCGCGGCCGCGCCCCTCGGCGATGAGCTTGCGTGGGTGGACCCCGCCCAGCGCCTCGGTGAGCATGAACTCGGCGCGCAGCAGCCCCACGCCGTCCACGGGGAGCGCCGCCGCGTCGCGGGCCTGCTGGGGGAGGGCCAGATTGACGTAGAGGCGCGTGGCGAGCACTTCGGGCGTGGCGGTTCCAGCGGAGGCCAGGCCGCTCGGCCTCCGCGGCTCGGACGAGACGACCCCGGGGGCTTGCTGCTCCACCCGGCCTTCCAGGACCGTGCCCGCGGAGCCATCCACCGTCACCTCCTCGCCGTCCTGGAGCCGCCGGGTCGCCGTGCGCGTGCCCACCACGCAGGGCTTGCGCAGCTCCCGGCTGACGATGGCGGCATGGCAGGTCATCCCGCCGCTGTCGGTCACCACCGCGGCCGCGCGCCGGAGCGTCGGCACCCAGTCCGGAGAGGTCATCGGCGCCACCAGGACCTCGCCTGTCTGGAGCCGCCGGCCCTCCTCGGGGCTTCGCAGCACGCGCACGCGCCCCGTCGCGACCCCTGGAGAGGCGCCCAGCCCGGACACCCGGGGGCTTTTGGGCCGCGCGTCCTTGCGCTCCTCCTTCGTCGCCCCGCCCAGCGTCGTCACCGGACGCGACTGGACGAGATAGAGCCTGCCACCGGCCTGTGCCCATTCGATGTCCTGCGGCGCGCCATAGTGGCGCTCCACGCGCAGGCCCAGGCGCGCCAGCTCCAACACCTCCACGTCCTGGAGCACGCGCTGGTGGGCCTGCGCGGGGGAGAGCGCTTCGCGCCGCTCCTGGCCCACGCCATCGCGCACCCGCTGGAAGGACTTCTCCCCGACGCGCACCTCCAGCAGACGCGGCCCCTGCTTGGCCACCACGTACGTGTCCGGCTCCACCTGGCCGCTCACCACCACCTCGCCCAGGCCGTAGGCGGCCTCGATGATGACGCGGTGGAGGTCCCCGGTGGCCGGGTCCGCGGTGAACATGACCCCCGCGCGAGTCGAGTCCACCATGCGCTGCACGACGACGGCGATGGCCGGCTCCTCGGTGAGGCCCTGGGCCTTCCGGTAGGCCACCACGCGCTGTCCATAGGCCGAGGCCCAGCACGCGCGCAGCTTGTCGAGCAGCGCCTCGTCACCCACGACGTTGGTGTACGTCTCGTGCATGCCCGCGAAGGACGTGGCGCCGGTGTCCTCGGAGGTCGCCGAGGAGCGGACGGCCACGGCCCCCTGCTCGCCCAACTGGTGATAGGCGCCGAGCAGGGCGGAGCGCAGGCGCTCGGGCACGGGGACCTGGCGCACCGTGGCTCGCAGCGCCTCGGTGACCTCCGCCAGGGACTGCGGGTCCTCCGGGTCGACGCGCTGCCAGAGCTCGCGGAGCCGGGGGCGCACGGGCGCCATGGCCTCCTGGAAGGCGGCGGCGGTGACCACGAACCCCGGCGGTACGGGGAGGCTGGCGTGGGTCAGCTCCCCGAGATTGGCGCCCTTGCCTCCCGCCACGCTGACGTCATCTCGCGACAGCGAGTCGAACCAGCGGATGAGGTCTGGGGTGGCGCCGGGCGCGTCGGGCCGGACGGGCTGCTGGCTCTCATGGGAAGGGTCCATGCTTCCATCTCCTGTGTCAGCGCGCGTCCAGTCGTTCGATGAGGCGCGCGAGGTCCGTGAGGTGACGAGGGGCGGTGAAGCGGGCGCGGACCGTCTCACGGGCACGGCGCCCCAGCGCGGCGGCCCGCGCCGGGTCCTCCAGGAGCGAGCGCACCGCGCCCGCGAACGCCTCCGTGTCCTCGGCCTCCCGGATGAGCAGGCCGTTCTCCCCGGTGACGACCTGGTCCTGGAGTCCGCCCACCGCGCTCGCCACCACGGCGCGCTGCTTCCACATGGCCTCGGTGAGGGTGAGCCCGAAGCCCTCCTGGAGGCTCTTCTGCGTCACCACGCTCGCGTGGCGTTGCAGCGCGTTGACGATGGCGGCGTTCTCCTCGCTGTCGGCCATGGGCAGGCACGCCAGATGGACATGCTGGCGGACGAAGCGCGATTGCTGTCGCCACAGCGCGTGGACGTCCTCGAGGGTCGCCGCCGCGTCGGGGTCATCGGCCACGGACGTGACGGCGGGCCCCGCGAGCACCAGCTCCGCGTGCACGTGGGGCGCCTTGCGCAGCATCCTCGCGAACCCGAGCAGCACGCCCGCCGGGTCCTTCAGCGGATCCCACCGGGACACCTGCACCACGAGGGGAACTTCGGCGGTGGGCCCCGCGCCCAGCCGGATGACGTCCACGCCCCGCGACACGCGCCCCGTCACGCCGTCGGCGCGCGTGAAGACGGGCGCCGCCGTGTCCGGCGTCTCGCGCAGCAGACCGGTGGTCGCGAGGATGGCGCGCGCGACCTCGGGCGCCATGGGCTGGTTCTTCACCGCGAAGATGTCGATGGAGGGCTGGATGACGAGCGCCCGGCCCGCGCACTGGGGGGGCGCATACGCGGCCCGGCTGAAGACCGTGAGCCGGGCGGCGGCCAGGCCCGGCGCGAGGAACTCCCACGCCCGCTCCACCTCCGCGTTCGGCGTGTCCCGGCCGATATGGCAGCGCCAGGCCACGTGGGCGCCCGCGGAGGACAGGGCGGGGCCGAGCCCCACGGTCTGCGGGTCGTGCAGCAGGACCACGTCCCCGGGCTTCACCAGGACGAGGATCTCCTCCGCGTTGTCGCGGAGGACCTCGTCGTAGCAGTCGTGCTCGGACGTCCCCAGCCCGGAGCCGTCACCGGGGGAGCCATGCAGTGCATGGTGCAGCCGCTTGGTGATGTGGAAGAACTCCGGGGTGCCGGTGAGCACGAGCCAGCGCGCGTCCACGCCCGTGCCGCGCGCGTAGGCGATGAGGCGTGGGAGCATCTCCGCCACGCCGCCGCCCCTCGCCGTGGAGCTGATGTTCCAGAACGTGCGACCGGCCATTCGGGCCTGCGTCTGCTGTGCGAGCGTCCGCAGTGCGTTCCATCCCTGCTCGTCCAGCTCGTGCTCGAAGCGGGTGAGGGGTTCCGCCGGGACGTGCACCTCGAAGGGCTTGAGCATGGGGGCTCCGGTTCAGGCGGAGGGGGGCGTCACTCACGGGTGGATGACGACCTTGATGACGCCGTCGCGGCGCTGGCCGAAGAGCTCGTACGCGTCCCGGATGTCCTTCAGCGCGAAGTGGTGGGTGAGCAGGGGCGTCAGGTCGACCCGTCCCGACTGGACGACGGCCATCAGCCGGCGCATGCGCTCCTTGCCACCCGGGCACAGGGTGGTGACGACGCGGTGGTCCCCCAGCCCCGCGGCGAACGCGTCGTAGGGCAGCTGCAGCTTGCCCGAATAGACCCCCAGGCTGGAGAGGGTGCCGCCCGGACGCAGCGAGCGCAGGGCCGTCTCGAACGTCTCCTGGGCGCCCAGGGCCTCGATGGCCACGTCCGCGCCGCTCCCCGTCAGCCGCTTGACCTCCGCCACGACGTCCTGGCTTCGAGGGTCCAGCACCACGTCCACGCCCATCCGCCGGGCGAAGGCCCGCCGGGACTCGTCCCCGTCGACCCCGATGACCCGCGCGGCGCCCATCAACCGGGCGCCCAGGGAGGCACACAGTCCGATGGGGCCCTGGGCGAGGACGACCACGGTGTCGCCGATGCGCACGCCGCCCGACTCGGCGCCGCTGAATCCCGTGGAGGCGATGTCCGCCAGCAAGAGCACCTGTTCGTCCGAGAGCCCCGCGGGCACCGGCGCCAGGTTGGCCTGCGCGGAGGGAATCCGGACGTACTCGGCCTGGGCCCCATCCAGGGTGTTGCCCAGCCTCCAGCCGCCCATCGCCTCGTATCCCGTCCCATGTCCGCACTGGGACAGGTGTCCGGACAGGCAGGCGTTGCATTGCCCGCACGGCGTGATGGCGCCGACGAGGACGCGCTCGCCCGGTTGGAAGCCATGCACTCCGGAGCCCAGCTCCTCGATGACCCCCACCATTTCGTGGCCGAGCGTGAGGCCCGGCTTCACGGCGTACTCGCCTCGGACGATGTGCAGGTCCGTGCCGCAGATGGTCGTCGACGTCACGCGGACCACGGCTTCGCCCGCTCCAGCCCGGGGTTGCTCGACTTCCTCGAGACCGAAGTCCCCGACGCCTCGAAAGACGGTTGCTCGCATGATTCCCCCCCGGCGGGATGTGCCTCGGGTCCACCTCACGACAAACCTCAGGCGCATGCCATCGACGTGCAACGGCGACGCCCGCCTCGGGCCGTGGCCCGAGGCGAGCGTCAACCTGGCGGGGTGCCCTCAGGCCGCGATGCGTGAGCGCCCGCGCCGACGCGTCAGCCATAGCACCACGCCGCAGAGGGCCAGCGCCCCGGGGCCGGGGCTGGCGGCGCAGCCCCCCTGTACCTGCGGTGAGTCCTCGGGCGGGAGCACCTCACCGAGGGCCTCGGCGTCGGGCGTGGGCTCGGCGGCCGCCCCGCTCCTGACGACGTGGTTCCTCACGACATAGGTGTCATTGCCCGTCGTGCCATTGAGCGTCACCTTCCCCAGGTCATTCGTCGAAGGGGCGTTCGAGCGGAAGGCGTAGTTGTTCGCGATCTGGATTTCGGCGCCGCCCGGCGGGCGCACCCAGACGCTGTAACGTCTGGCGTCGAGGTCCGTCACCATCCGCACGTGGTACGTCGCGTTGGCGGTGTAGGGGACGGTGGTGAGCGCGGCGTAGCGGTCTCCGTCGCGCGCGTCGAAGCGGCCGTCCGTGCTCATCCGGATGAGCATGGCGGAGCTGGAGAACGACGTGATGGTGGTGGAGGTGTCGGCGTAGCCGATGACGCCATCCATGAGGCTGAGGGCCGGCGTCACGTCGAACTCGGTCGTCACCGTGCCGGTGTTGCTCGTCCCCAGCCCATGCACGGCCGCCGAGAAATCGACCCGCGAGGGCCAGGCCATCGAAGAGGCACCTGACACCGTGTGACGGGTCACCGTGTACGCGTCGTTCGCGGTGGTGCTGTTGAGCACCACCTTGCCGAGGTCATCCGTGGCGGGCGCGTCCGAGCGGAAGGCGTAGTTGCTGGCGAGCTGGACTTCGGCGCCGCCCGGCGGACGTACCCAGACGCTGTAGCGCCTGGTGTCGAGGTTCGTCACCATGCGTACGTGGTACGTGGTGTCGAACGCGTAGGGCACTGGGGTGAGCGCGGCGTAGCCCCCTCCATTGCGCACGTCGAAGCGGCCGTCCGTGTTCATCCGGATGCCCATGGCCATGCTGGAGAAGCCCGTGACGGTGGTGGACGTGTCGGCGTAGCCGATGACGCCATCGATGGGGTAGCGCCGTGGCGTCACGTCGAACTCCACCGTGACGACGCCGGTGTTCTGGGTCCCCAGGTCATGGACCCCCGCCGGGAAGCTGGTGCGCGCGCCCCAGCCCGCCAGCAGGCGGTCCTGTTGCTTGAAGCGCTGGAGGGCCTCGACGAAATAGTAGTCCCCGTAGATGAGGCCCACGTCAATCTCCTTGCCCGCGGGCAGGTTTCCCACGGCGTGCTGGAGGACGCTGGCCTTGCTCGTCCCGCTGGCGAGGTAGGGCGCGGCGCTGAGCGCATCGAGCATGCGGAGGGCCGCGTCCCGATAGCGCTGCCGGGTGGCCGTGTCCGTGACGTAGTTGCTCAATTCCAACAGGGCCGAGGCGGCGACGGCGGCCGCGGAGGTGTCCTTGTACTGCTGGCTCGCCGGAGCATTGAAGTCCCAGATGGGAACCATGTCCGCAGGCAGGTGGCTCAGGTACCAGTCGGTGGTCTTCTGGGCCGCGGCCAGCATGCGCGTGTCGCGCGTGTAGCGGCACACCATGGTGTAGCCATACATGAGCCAGGTCTGCCCTCGGGCCCAGGTGGAGGAGTTCGAGGCGCCCTGGAACGTGCCGCGCAGGCGCATGGCGCCCGTGTTCGGGTCGAAGTCCGCCATGTGGAAGGAGCTGCCGTCCGAGCGGACGAGCACGCTGAGCGTCTTGAGCGCGTGGTTGACGGCCATGTCCCGCCAGGCGGCCTGCCCCCCGTGCGCGGCGCCCCAGAGGAGCAGCTCGAGGTCCATCATCGTGTCCACGAAGATGGGCGCCAGCCACACGGGCCGGTTCCAATCGCAACACACGATGACGCCCAGCCTGGCGTTGTAGCGCTTGGCCAGCGACGCGGCGCCCGTGAGCAGCACCTGCCGCTGGGTCTCGTCGCCCGTGAGGCGGTACGCGTTGCCGAAGCTGGTGATGAGCTTGAAGCCCGTGTCGTGTGTCGTCGAGTTGGTCTGCTGGACCTTCAGCGGCGCCGTCCGGGCGGCCGCCAGGGATTTGAAGGTGGCGATGCCCGAGTCCTCGAAGAGATACCAGAGCTCGCCGGGGAAGAATCCCTGGGTCCATTCAATGGGCGCGGCGGCATCGAAGGTGGTCCACCCACCGTTCGTGGTGGCCTGGGGATAGCGGCCCGCGGGTACCAGCGCGTCCGTCCTGGTCGCCTGCTGCTGGGCGAATTGCAGGGCACGATTCGCTGTCGCCTCGTCCATGGCAGGGCTGCTGCTCGCGAAGAGCAGGCAACCGAGCCCCCAGAGAAACGTCCATGTTCTCGCACGAAGATTCATTTCCACCCCTCCTCTCGAGCATGGAGGGTGATTTCGATGGGAGGGGTGGACACCTGGTCCAGCAGTGGCATTGCGTATCGGGTGGAGTACGCAATGTGGCTCACGCGGGCCCTGCTGACTGATGGCGCTCGGCTACTTCCTCCTCTTCACGCTCGTGCGCTACGGGCTCTTCGCCACCCGGAAGGAGAAGGGCTGAGCGGCGAATGTTCCGACGCTGTGCCTGTCCAAGGGGCCGCGAGGTTGGGAGGTCGCGGGGTATTCGCACCATCGCGTTGTGAGCACGGGGGCGCCCGTCAGAAGTTGGGGTTCACGGGCGCCTGTCCCTCGTTCCACAGGTGGATGCTGAGGGCGCCGCTGGGATGATTGCGCCACGCCCACGGGTCGAAGCCGCTGGGCGCGGCCCACCCATAGATTTCGATGTTGCTCGTCATGGGTGGGTGGTCCGTGCTCGGAATCGAGTAGTCCCGACGGTACTCCGACGCGGTGTTCGTCAGGCGCGCCACGGCCAGGTGCAGGTGGGGGCCGGACGAGCACCCCGTGGTGCCCGCGTAGCCGAGCACCTGGCCCTTCTTGACGACCTGCCCGTCCGTGACGACGTAGGACTTGAAGTGGGCGTAGTAGCTCACGAACCGCTCCAGGTATTCACCCGCACCGACGTCGTGCTGGACGTAGACCTCCTTCTGGATGGGAGAGGCGCAGGGGACCTCCCGGTCCCTGGCGAGGAGGACCGTGCCGTTGGCCACGGCGAGGATGGGCGTGCCGGTCACCATCCCCCAGTCATGGCCATCGTGGTTGTTGACGAAGTTGGCATTCGACTGGTCCCGCCCCAGGTGGTCCACGATGTGCGCGCTCGCCGAGCCCGTCTGGCCGAAGTCGGCGACGTCCAGGGGGACGTCCTGCGCGAAGTCGAAGCCCGTCGCGTGGAACACGCGCGTCAGCAACGAGAAGGGCGCATCGAAGATGGGCAGCGCGTCGGGCGCCGCGGTGAACACGCAGCCCTGGCGCTGGTGGTTCGTGGCGTCTGCATGGGCGGACTGGAGCGGGGAGGCGCCCAGGCCGCTCCACAGCCCCACCGTTCCGTCCGCGCACCGTGAGATGACGTTGTTGCGTCCCTGGGCGGAGTAGAGACCGGCCCGGACGACGCTGCCGCCCGCGGACTGTGCGCGAAGCTGCTCGCAGGGGGCCGAGTCCGTGGTGGGCTCCCAGGCGAAGGCCCAGCCCTGCTCCGGCCAGCGCATGCTGCAGTAGTGCCCCATCCCTGCCGGGACGGCCAGCACCGGGCTCACCTCCTCCTGGGGTGGCTCCGGGAGCGGCCTCGGGTCTCCCGCGCAGGCCTGGAGGGCCAGCGCGAGGAACACTGTCGGGAGGCGAAGCGTCGATGGAGTGGGGCGCATGGTGCCGACATTATGGTCGGCACCCAGGCTCATCCACGTGGATGCTTGACGGATGAGGAGGAGCGCCGCGTTGACAAAGTACGATTTGAATCGTACGTTGGTTTCAACCTCCAGGGGATGATTCGAGGTGGGGCTCCACACCGCGAGGGCTGTCCGGCGCATCCGGGTGACTTCGCGAGTGGGGGGCGACTGCCGTTGTGTGCCCCGAGGCTGTTTCAATCACAGTCGTTCTCCATTGGAGATGTCCATGAAGAGCCTCACGTTCGAGTGCGCGGCGCTTGTCGCGACGCTGTTCCTTGCTTCGAATCCCGTCTGGGCCGCCGCGCCTGGACAAGCCTCCGGGTCGCCTCTCGCGGAGTCATCCCTGTCCTGCGCGGACCTGCCGGGAGCCCTCTCGGTGGCGGCGCAGGAGGCGGGAGTCCCCATCCATGTCGGGCGGATTTCGACGGCGACCTCGGACCTGTATGTCGCCTCGGCGGGGGCTGTCGTCGGGCTCGAGAACGTCTCCGCCCTGCAATACGCCCAGGGCGTGGACGTGGCCTTCGTCTACCTGGATTCGCCCTCCTCGAACATCCCGGTGGGCTACTACCGGCTGAGGGCCACGGCGAAGGCGGGTGACATCCAGGTGGGCACGTACTCGGGGAGCGTCGGGTTCTTCGACCTGGCGGGGCAGGAGGTCGCTCGGGTCGTCGCGACGTTCGAGACCACCTCGCTGACGAGGCCCGAGGGTGGGCCTGTCCCTGCGGCGCGGGTCCTCATTGGAGGCAAGCCCCCCGGCGCCGCCACGCTGGAGGACCTCATTCGTGGGATGGTGTTCCGCATCTGGCTGCCGAGCGGCGTCATCTACATCCCCGCCATCGTCCTGTAGGCCTCCGGTCGCGCCGGCGCGGAGCGAACCCATGCCGCGCGCGAAGGCCTTCCCGACAGCCGCCGCCCCGAGCGCTCCAGTCGCTTTGACAGGAACGAGTCGAAGCCGATGGCGTTCGACACCGCGCCGCTGAACAGCACGGAGCCCGTCAGCGGCGGATTGTCCGCGAGCGCCCCTCCGCTGGACGCCAGCGCGGCGGCGGTGAAGAGCCCGACGGGTGAGGACGCGCGAGGAGGCCTGGCCGTATCGCGCTGGCGAAGATACATGGCCAGGGGCGTCGCGAGGTGACCGTCTTCAGCAGACAGGTCCGGGCGCTCACAGTGACTGGACACCGCGCACCGGGAGCGTCACACCTTGTTCCATCGTTCCCGGCGGCAGTGGACGACTGTCATGGGCACGCTCCTCTGGTGGAGCCTTCCTCTTCCGGCATGGGGCCTGGAGCCCGAGGTGCCCACGCGCCTCGCCCTGCGCGCCGAGCCCCTGAACGCGGCGGAGCTGCTGCGCCTGCAGGACCAGCTCGGCTCGGTGGAGCCGAACAAGCTCGCGGACCTGGTCGCGGTAGAGGGCGACCCGCTGAAGGACATCCACGCGCTGAGGCAGGTGCGCTTCGTGATGAAGGACGGACAGGTGGTCCTGGACGCCGGAGCTCCACGCAGACGGGGGGATGCCGCGACCCGGTGAGGCCCCGCCGATATCTGATTTCAAACAGACATGGGAGGGATGCGAAACGTCCATCCGTGAGTTCTCGAATTGCTGATTTCGCCGGGATATAATCCCTGGCATGAGAGAGCCTTCCAGCACACGCGCGGCGGCTTGGAGTCTGGCCATCCTGGGGTTGTTCATGGGCGCCTGTGGGAACGCGCCCCAGGCGCATCAGGAGGAAGCGCCGCCGGAAGCCTCCTCCACCGTGGCGCCCCTGGCCCCGGTGGTCCCGCTCTTCGACGCCAGCACTCCGCTGGAGCCCGCGCTGGTGGTGGATACACCCACGGCGCTCATCACCCGGCTCGCGGACCGGTCGAGAGATCGCCACGCGCGGGAGTCACAGTTCCAGAGCTACGAGCACTACCTGCCGCTGTACTTCGAGTACCGCACGTACAGCATCGAGGTCATCGACAGGGTGGCCAGGGGCGGCAACGACATCACCGTCAACATCACCTCGCTCTGGCCCCTGGACACGCCGGACTTCCGCGCGTTCTACCAAGGCCAGGCGGTGCTCTCTCAATACTGGTTCAACGTGGACATGGCGCAGGTGGACCCCCTGCGCTACACGGCCACCATCAATTACAACGCGAAGGAGAACCGGCGGCTGCAGGTGGGCGACCGCATGGAGATTGAAATCAGCCCCTTCATGCTGCCTCCCGTGGTGGGGCGCGCCAACTACTACGGCACGGCGTTCCTCTACATCGTGGGCCAGGGCGGCATGGTGCCCTGGGAGGGAAGGGGGGCGAACCTGGACTCGTTCCCCCTCGCGGAGACGGCGTGGCTGGGTGGGCGCACGACGCTGGGCTACAACTACTCGAACGAGCCGGCGCACCTGTTCAAGCAGATGGCGACCAACCTGGCGCCGGTGAATGCCCAGCCGTTCGTCGAGGGCCGGCGCCTGCATCACACCGACTTCGCGGACGGCACCCACTCGGAGGCTGGCAACCCGAGCTTCACCGCGCAGCAGAACAAGCTGGGCCCCTCCTATATCGCTCGCAGCTGCGTGGCCTGCCACATCAACAATGGCCGCGCGCTCCCGCCGGACCCGGCGACGTCCCTGTACACCGTGCGGTTCTATGTGAACGCCGCGCCCTGGGCGGACGTGCACTACCGGCTCAACGGGGGCTCGCAGCAGAGCTTCCGGATGGCGCGTGACAGCTCCGGCACGAACACCCAGGTGCTCACCAACGTCCCGGCGGGCTCGGTCGTGCAGTACTACTTCACCATCGGCAATTCCTCGGGAGGGCTGAGCACCACGTCCCCGGTGAGCATCACGGTGAACGGCGCGGACTCCACTGGAGCCAGCCCCCATGGCCACGTCGTCGTCGCGCCGCCCCTGCGCCACACCGTCAGGGTGGGGGCCGTCGGCACCACGGTGACGGCGCATCCGGCGTTGGGATGGGTCCTCCAGCCGCAGAGCACCCAGGGGACCCCCGAGGGCAGCGTGAGCATCTCGGGCTGGACGGTGACGAACGGCACGTATGGCGACGGCACGGGCTATCAGCTGCGGCGCCCGGTCTACGCCTTCACCGGGCCTGTTCCCACGCACCACTCGGCTCGCATCACGCCGCCCCTCGTCGGCCTGGGTTTGTTGGAGGCCATCGATGAGAACACGCTGGCCAGCCTCGCTGACCCGAATGACGCCAACGGCGATGGCATCTCCGGCCGCGTGCAGACGGTGGTGGACCCGCAGACTGGGCAGACGCGCGCGGGGCGCTTCGGCTGGAAGGCGGGCAAGGCGAGGCTCCGACATCAGGTCGCGAACGCGCTCAATGTCGACATGGGCGTCACCACGTCTGTCTTCCCCATGCCGGATTGTGGCTCGCAGCAGACCTGCGCGGGCGCGAGCACCGAGCTGGCGGACGCGGACCTGGAGAAGATGGTGCGCTACATCGCGCTGCTCGGAGTCCCCGCGCGCCGCAATCTCGGTGACGCCCAGGCGCTCCAGGGGGAGAGCCTCTTCGGGGGCATGGGCTGCGCGCGGTGCCACGTCTCGACGTTGACGACCAGCCCGTACCACCCCTACGCCGAGCTGCGGAGCCAGGTGATTCGCCCCTACACGGACCTGCTGTTGCATGACCTGGGCGCGGGGCTGGCGGACAACCTCCCGGAGGAGGGGGCGTCGGGCGCGGAGTGGCGCACGCCGCCCCTCTGGGGCATCGGCCTGACGGCGGGCGTCAGCGGCGGCGAGGCCTATCTGCACGATGGCCGCGCGCGCAGCCTCTCCGAGGCCATCCTGTGGCACGGAGGAGAGGCCGAGTCCTCCAAGGAGGCCTTCCGCACCGCGAGCGCCGCCCAGCGCGCGGCGCTGCTCAGGTTCATCCAGTCGCTCTGATTCAGGGCGCGAGGAACGGCAGGAGCTCTCCGGTCTTCTGCCACATCGACGCCGGGTAGGCCTGCGCCGAGCTGAAGCCCTTGTTCGTGAAGAGGTACTCGTAGGTGGACTGGTATGACGCCTTCCAGCCGTAGCCGGGGTGGTCCGTCTCGCTCCACTCCGACTTCGGGATGCCCATCGCCTGGAGCGCGGTGCCGAGCCACTGGTTGTAGAGCAGACCCGCCCACAGGAAGCTGCCCTCGCTGCCCGTGCTCGAGTCGCCGCTCACCTTGCGCGTGATGTTCCGGTAGTCGCAGTAGCTGCCTGTCTTCAGGGCGCCCCCCGCGCTGCCGGCGGTGACGACCGGGACGGAGAAGGAGAAGTGTGGCGTGTTGCCGTTCTCCTGGCCCCACGCGATGAGCGCGTCATCCAGCAGCGTCCCGCCCGCGCCGTTCGAGAACCGCTCGAAGCGGGAGACGAGGTCGAGGAACACCTGCGAGAAGAAGACCTGGTTGAACTGGACCACCAGGTCCTGGTTGGCCCCGGGCACCGTCGAGGGGTGCACGACGTTGTTGTGCCAGTCCTCTCCCTGCGGCGCGCGTGGGGTGAAGGTCAGGTTCTGGTTGTTCTCGTCGATGCTCAGGGTGGCGACGCGGCAGACGCCGCAGTTCATCGCCACCGCGAGCACCTCGTTGATGAGCCGGAAGTACTCGACGTTCATCGCGGGGTCGCCCGCGAAGGCGCTGGAGTTTCGCAGCGACAGGTTGTCGGTGGTGGGGCGGGCCGGCACCTGGCAACCGGCGCTGGTGGTCTCCAGGCGGCGCTGCAGCTCGGCGACGGCGTCGATGTGCTGGTCGAGTCGCCGCTTGTCCTCGGCCGAGAGCCGACCGTTGCCGTTGCGCAGCCGCCGGTAGCTCTCCAGGACCTTGTCCACCACGGAGGGCCGGGTGGTGCCGGGGCTGCTCGTCCCGGCCAGCAGGGTGTCGAAGAGGGCGAGTGAGCTCTCCGTGCCGCCGATGGCGCTCGTGGCCACGCCGGAGGAGCGGACCCCGGGCGTGCTGTATCCCCAGCTGCCCGTCGACGTGCCCGAGCCGGCGATGGCGACGCTCCGCTTCCGGACGGAGGCGACGCTTGGATAGAACGCCGGGGAGTAGGCCATCACCTGGTCGATGGTCGCTCGGGGGGAGCCGGGCCGCTGCTTGTCGAAGTCGTAGTAGCCCAGCGGGGCGCCGAAGTTGTGACCCATGTACAGGGGGTAATCGAGCCCCCGCAGGATGTTCATCTTCGAGACGAGCGTGGGCGTGAGCACGGACGACCTCGCGGTGAGCACCCGGCTGATGGCCGCGTCACCGCTCGCGTTGGCCGTCGCGACCAGGTCTCCCCTCCGGACGTCGTGGTCCGCGTAGAACAGGCTCTGCGTCAGCGCGGCGTCCGTCGGCCACATGCTCGCGCCGAAGATGGCGCCGTGAGGGGTGCGGAAGTGCACGAAGCACTTCGGGCGCTGAGCGGCCTGGGCCTTCGCCTCGCGGGGACTCAAGAGCGAGGGGAGCAGCGGCAACGCCAGCACGGCGCCGCCCGCGCCGCGCAGGAACATGCGGCGGTCCCATCGGATGACAGGTGTGTTGCTCACTGGAAGCTCCTCTGCTTGAAGGTGGGGTGTCGGGCGATGGTCTTCAGCAGGTCGGCCATCGGCGCGCCGCTGCGCGCGACGGACTCCAGCTCCGAGAGCAGGCAGCCATCGCGAGAGGTGGACTCCACGCGAGCGTGCGCGAAGCGGAAGTAGTGCTGCGCGACGCAGGACTCGAAGAGCTGGCTCTCATCGACCATCCGCGACAGCTCCGCGGCGTTGGAGATGACCCGCTGCTCGGAGTCGTAGAGCCACACGTCCGCGGAGGTGTCCACGGCGGGCGCGGCCGTCTCCTGGCCCTGCGGGTTGAACAGCCGCTCCACGCCGCGCTCGCGTCCCAGCGCATCGAACCCCTCCAGCACGAAGCCCGGGGGATTGATGGAGTTGTTGTGGCATCCCCCGCAGCTGCCTCCGGAGGTGAGCTGGGTCACCACCTGCCGCGTCGTCATGCGGTCCGTCGGCGCGGGGGGCCTGTCGCTGGCGTTGGGCGGTGGGGCGCCGACCTGCTGGCAGAGCAGCGCGTTGCGCACCAGGTAGCCCTTGTGGATGGGACGCGTCGACGCGGTGCCCGTGGCCAGCAGCGCCGCGCGGGTGAGCAGGCCGCTGCGATTCTGGGAGGGGATGACGGGCGCTGGACCCGAGCCATCCCAGACGGGGACACCGTAGATGCCGGCCAGGAAGGGGTCGGCCGTGTAGGACCGCCGGTCGTTCAGGAAGTCGCTCACCGAGCCGCCCGACACGAGGGTGCTCCACGCGGAGAGCTGGACGTCCTCGAACATCGCGGTGCGCGTGGCGTCCGTGGGCATCTGCGCGCCGACGAAGGAGCGGTAGATGGGGTCGTTCCGGAGCGCTACCAGGGACGGCAGCTCATCCAGGCGCAGCCACTCGCTGACGAACTCGTCCAGCGAGCCGCGCAGTCGGGGGCTCTGGAGCATCCGGTCGAGCTGGGCCTCGAAGCCGCTCTCCGTCAGGAGCGAGCCATCCTCCGCCGAGGCCCAGAGCGCGTCGTCCGGAGGCGCCTGCCAGAACTGGTAGGACAGCTTCGCGGCCAGCTCGAACGCGGAGAGGGGACTCGCGGGCTGGCCGGCGGTGGTGCCGTGCTCGATCCGGTAGAGGAACCCGGGCGAGTTCAGCAGGGTGGTGATGACGTCCGCCACCGCGGCCCTGTCCACGGGCGTGGTGCCCGCGATGTCCGCGAAGACGGTGACCTCCGCGGTGGACAAGGGATGGCGCAGGACGCGGGCGCCCCAGCCTCGGAGGAAGGACTCCAGACAGGCCCGGTCGTTGGAGGTCTGGCTGTCGCTCGCGCAGTGGCCCAGCAGCGCGTCGCGGCGCGCGTCGGTGCTGGTGAGCTCCTGGGCCACGGCCTTGCCCAGGTCGTACATGACGTCGACCTGGGTCTGCTGGATGGACTGGTCCAGCCGGCTGAAGCCGCCCTTCACGTCGCCGGGCGCGGGGGTGCGCTGGTCCGTGGGGTAGCGGGCGAGGATGGGGGTGAGCTTCGTCCAGATGGCATCGGCTTCTTCCGGCAGCGCGCGGTCGACGGCGGAGCGCAGCGAGTTCATCAGCTGCTTCCGGGACAGCCGGGGCAACGGAAGCTCCGTGGGGACGGCGCTCGTGTCGCAGGAGAACTTCGCGGGTGCCGGACGGATGGCGTCGGACGGGGTCGGAGGCTCGGGTTCGCCACCTCCGCCTTCACCTCCGCCGACATGGTGGTTGTTCTTCGCGGAGCCCTCACAGGCGGCCACGCCAGCGCAAAGAAGAAGGATGCTCACGGAGCGAAGGAGCGTCATGTCCCTGGCTACTCCCGAGGCCGAAAATACTTTCCTGCCCGAAGGGACACGGCCGACGGTACTCTCGCCGACACCGCATGACCGCCTTGCTCTGCGCGCTCTCCCTCGTCGTCCTGACCCAGTCCCCGGTGGTGTCTGTTTCCTTCGACCTTCGCGCGCTCCCGGATCAGGACTATCGGCGCTGGGACGGAGTGGAGCTGGAGCGGAAGGTGGCCCTGCGGCTGATTCAGGAGGGCTTCGCGGTCGTCTCCCCACGCGGCCCGGCCCAGCTTCGGCTGCGCGCGAGCCGGACTCCCGATGGACTGTTGCTGGAGGCCGTCGGACCGCGGCAACGCGTGGAACAACGTGTGCGCGTGGGCCGGGGCTCCATCGCGGAGCTCCATCTGGAGGTCGCGCAGAAGCTCGCCGAGATGACACGCGCGGTGCAGCCCGAGCCGGAGCCTGAGCCGTCCCCGCCCGAGCCGGTGCTCCAGCCTCCCGTGGAGGTGGCCGCTGCCCCGCCGGTGCACGCATCCGGGGTGGACCTGGGCTTGGGGTTGGGGACGCTCTGGGGCGGACCCGGGGTGGCTCCACACCTCCTGCTCTCGGCCAGGTGGGGGCTGGGGGACCTGGGACTGGATGTGGAGGCGGGGCTCGGTGTGTCCCGCGAGCCGGCGCTGAACGTGGTCGAGGTGCAGGGTGGTGCGTTCTTCAGCTATCGCCACGCCGTGACGGAGCGCCTGCGACTGGAGCCGGCGGTGGGCGCGGGCCTCGTCGTCCATGCCTTCCGGCTCGAGGACACCTGGGTGTCGGAGCCGCGCGGTACCCAGGTCTCTCCCGCGGGCTGGGCCCGGATGAAGCTCGGCTGGCGGTTCACCGAGCGTCTCGCCGCGGAGGTGCGCGTGGCCCTGGGGCTGCTGCGGCCCGTGACGCATGTGCGCGAGGGCGAGACACTGTGGTCACGAGGAGGGGCGAGGCTCGAAACCGGCGTGCAGCTCTCGTGGGGGCTGTAGCCTCCGGAGGAAAGTTCCTTCCGCCTCATTCGTAGGTTCGCAGGTGATGGATGTCGCGTGCTGTCCACTTCAAGGCCCTGCCTGCCCGGCCCGTGTCCTTCGACGCGCTCTACGAGGCGCACGTCGAGGACGTCTACGTGTGGGCGATGCGGTACGCGGCGGGCCGTACGGGGTGGGCCGAAGACGTCACGCATGACGTGTTCCTGAAGGCCTGGGAGCACCAGACCTGGCTGCGCGAGGAGGATGTGCGGGGCTGGCTCTTTCGCGTCACGCAGAACGTGGCGTTCTCGGCCCTGCGTCGCGAGAAGACGTTCCGACAGCGCATCGCCAGCTTCTTGTTTCCGGAGTCCTCCACACCGCCGGAGTCCACGCCGGATGCGGCCCTCGAGCGCAGGGAAGCGGTGAGCAGCGCCACGGCGACGTTGGACCGCCTGCCGGGGCAGGAGCGGGTGGTGATGACCTTGAAGCTCCTGGACGACTTGAGCCAGCGCGAGATTGCCCAGCTCCTCTCGCTGTCAGAGGGCTACGTGTCGAAGTTGATCAGCCGCGCCCAGGGCCGCCTGACGGCCTGGGGCTGGAAGGTGGACGATGGCGCCCCGTGACCTCCGCGCAGAGCTGCGGCGTGAAGAAGCCCTTCGCCGCGAGCAAGGGATGCCGCCCGCTGTCCGTGCCCGGGTGGGCGCGCGGCTGCGGGACGCACGCGAGCCCAGGCCCACCGCGTGGCACAGGCGTCCGGTGTCCTGGGGGCTCGTTGTGTCGACGGTCGCGGTGGCCCTCGTGGTGTTCTTCACGCGGGCTCCTGCGCCGCGCTCCGTGGGCGGGCTCGAGGTCGCGCAGGCGAGCGCCGACCTGTTGGTTCGGGAGGACTCCGAGGGGGTGGTGATTCAAGGGGGCGAGGCCACGCTGCTGGACGCGTCCCGAGGCATCACTGTCCGGAACCAGGGAGCGCTCGTCGTTCGTCGGGAGCCCACAGGTGTTCGGCTGGTCCGGGGGCGCGCGGAGTTCTCGGTGAATCATCGCCCGACAGATGCGCTCCCCGCGGTCGTGCTCGTGTCGGGCGGCGCCATCGAGGTCATGGGCACGCGCTTCACGGTAGAGGAGAAAGGGAGGGAAGGCACCGTCACGCTGCACGAGGGAGCCATTGTCTTTCGCCAGCTCGGTGGCGAAGTGGTGCCCGTGCAGGTGGGGCAGAGGTTGGCGTGGCCCGTGGTCAAATCCGACGAGCCAGTGCTTCTTGTGCCTGTATCCCCCGAGCCAGCGCTTCCCGAGTCGAGACCGCCTCCCGCGCTAGCGACGCCGCCGACGCCGAAGGTCGTTCCCTCTCGCGCTCCCTCGACGTTGGTTCGTGCTCCGAGCGTGGACGAGGTCTTGCGAGAGCTGGAGGTCCTTCGCGGTCGCCACGAGTTCGAGCATGCGGCGCGGTACATCGAGGAGTCGATGCGCCAGCAGCCGGTGGCGACGCGCGAGCGCCTCAGCTTCGAGCTGGGCTCGTTGTTGACGTATCAGCTGAAGGATGCGCAGCGGGCCTGTGCGCACTGGTCCCGGCATGAAGAGCAGTTCCGGCGCGGACGCTACGCGGAGGCCGTCCAACGTGCGCGTGGGACGCTGTCCTGCGAAGGGCGGGAGCGATGAGTCGCCGGAGCCTGCTGTGTCTGGCCATCGCGCTGACCGCCTGCGGGGAGGTCGTCATCGACCATGCGCCGACCTCCAACCTGCTCGACGCCGAGACCGCTTCCCTGGAGACAGGGCTCGGAGTGTGGACCGCGTGGTACGGCGTCACCGCTTCGAGGGCGTCCACCGACGCGAGAGAGGGTGAGGCGGTCCTGCGCGTGGAGGTGACAGAGCCGTATGGCTGGGGTGTTCACCTGGACAACTGGCCGGGGTTCGCCGCGGCGCCGGGGGCACACCGTGTTTCTTTCTGGGCACGAGGGACCACGGCACGCTCGGTCGTCGCGCAGCTGAAGGTCAGCTGGCGTGACTCGGACGGCGAGGAGCTGCAGGCGCAGACGCTCACCAGCCCGGTGCTCTCCGGGCAGTGGGTGCGGACCGCGCTCGAGCTGACGGCTCCGGAGGGAACGGCGCGGGTGTCCGTGGAGGTGACGGGCGACGAAGGGACCGTGGGCGATGTCATCGAGCTGGATGCCCTGGTCGTCCAGGCATCGAGCGCCCCCTGACGTGCCTCAGGCGTCGCGGCCCTCCAGCTCATCGAGGGCGTTCCGTGCGCTGGATGAGACGCTGCCCCACGGCGTGGCGGCATGGTCTCTCAGCGAGACCTCTCGCAGCGGCTCGATGGCCTTTGCATCACCCTGTTGTCCGAGCGAATAGGCCGCCGAGTAGCGCACCTTCGCGGACGCGTCCCGGAGCTGGTCGATGAGGACCTCCACGATGCCCTCATGTCTGAAGTGGGCCAGGGCCTCCGCGGCGTCCGCCCTCATCTCTTCATCTTCGCTCGGGTCCAGCAGGAGCTTCATCACGTGTGGCGCGGCCCGCGGTGGACTGAAGATGCCCAACGCGTGGAGCGCGGCCCGCCGGACGGATGGGGAGGCATCCTGCTCCATCGCCTTGAGCAGGACCTCGATGGAGGCGTCGTGCGCGACGAGCCCCAGTCCCACCGCCGCCTCCTCCCGGAGCTTGTCCGAGGACTCGGACATGAGCGGTTCGAGCAGTGTCTGCGCCCCGTCGAGCTCCAGCCGCGGAATCAACCAACAGATGTCCGCGCGAAGCTCGGGGTCGAGGCTCGGGTCCCCCAGCATCCTGACGAGCTGCTGCTCCGATGTCCCTCCCGCGCTGACGACGGAGGCCACGAGCGCCTCGGTCTGGGCCCGTCCATCGACGAGGGTTCCCTGGACGATGGCGTCCAACTTCTTCGCGAGCTTGCGGTCGGGTTTCATCGCTTCGAACACCTGCAGGCAAGGTGCTTGGGGCGGCAGCCACGCGGCATCATCGCATTGAAGGCATGCTTGGCGGCGAGGCACGCTGCATCCTCGCTGGCGGCGCTTACGGGAGGGCCGTCGACGTAGGTGCCATCGTAGGGACACTTGTTCTCAGGCAATGCGCTGGGGATCTGCAAGACGGCGCTGTGGCCGTAGCAGGTCCATTTCCCTCCCGAGCCCTTGTCCTTCTTCTTCTTGGAGTCCTTGCCTGCCTGTTCCGCCTGGGCGGCCTCCTTGGCCTCCTTCTTCTCGGCCTGGGCGGCGGCCTCCTTGCCGACGGCCTTCTCTGTCTTGGCCGCGCCTTGCGAGGCCTCCACGGCGGCCTTCTCCGCCTGGCTCGCGGCCTTGACCTCCTTCAGCCCCTTGGCGATGCCTTCCTCGCCGAGCCGGAAGGCCGCCTTCTCGGAGACCTTGATGGCCCCCTTGCCCGCGATGGCCCCGAGCTTCACGCCATCTCCCCAGGCGGGCACCATGGCCACCGCCGAGAGCCCCGCGTTGGCCCAGTCGCCCTCCAACGCATAGATGCCAGCGTTCACCCCATCGGGAATGGCTCCCAGGACTGGGATGAACCCCGCGAGGTCCAATGCGCCATGCACGATGTCCATGGCCGACAGCGACTTGTGGCGTGTGCAGCCGGACGAGTCCTCCGAGACTGCTTCGTCGAAGACCATCAGGTCCCCTTCGAGGCAGCAGTGGGGATGGTCGAAGTTGCGCCAGACCGTCAGGTAATACGTTCCGGACGAGAGGTTGCCGAAGGAGAAGGTCCTGGGGCCCCCCGTGGTGGCCTCGCAGGTGCCAATCTCCTGGTCGAACCCCCAGTCCACCGAGCGGGTCAACGTGACGTGGTAATCGAAGTCCCGGCAGTTGGGGACGCCCCGGTCCACGGCCTGAGGGAGCAGCACGACGCGCAGGCCGCCGTTCGTGACCTCGAACTTCCTCGATTCGAGGACCCGGTGACACACCTGCACCGTGCTCTCGAAGCCCTTCTTCATGAGCGTGGTGGAGGCGCCCCCGGCGGAGACCCGAGGCGTGTCCTGGTGGCTGCCGGAGCGCAGTCCCCTCGCGCCGGACTGCTGCACCACATGCGTCAGCTCATGGGCCAGCAGGCGCCGTCCTTCATGGGTTCCTGGCGCGAACTGCCCCCGGCCGAAGACCACGTCGTGGCCGACGGTATAGGCATGGGCATTCAGGCTCCGGGCGGACTGCGCGGCCCGGGTGTCCGTGTGCAGGCGCACGGAGGAGAAGTCGTACCCGAAGCGCGGCTCGAAGAAGGCCCGGGTCTGCGCATCGAGCGGCTGGCCTGACGAGCGCAGCACGTCGCTCACCGTGTCACGTGACCAGCTCGAGGGCCGGGACCCGGCGGCCATTGTCTGGATTGTGTCCTCCTCCTCGCAGGAGGTGCATTTGCGGCTGAGCTGCAGCGGGGAGGTTCCGACAGGGCCGACCTGCTCGGGCATGCACAGCACCTGGTCGGCGACGCGGTCCGCCTCGCGCTCCAGCGGGCCCTGTGCCTCTCCGATGGAGAGCTTCGTTTGGGGCGCGGTGGGTGGGAAGAGCGGGATGTCGCCGATGCTCCACGACCCCAGGGGCGCGCTGGCCACGTGCTCGGCGTCATTCCCCACGAGGCCCTTGCCGACCCTCGCCATGGGCCGGGGGGCACTGGACCGGACCGGGTCCTGGGCCTTCCTGGTGTGCATTCGCATCGCGTGCCTCCCGAGCTCGGGTGCCTCCGATGGAACAACGCCGTCAGGCCGAAAGGTTGAGCGAGATTCGACGAGAGGGCAAGGGACCGGCGGAGGCGCTGGCGCGTCCCGCCGGTCCCACGTGCCGGATTAGAACAGGTCGTGTGCGGGCCAGGCGTTGACGCCGTTCACCACGCTCCACATGAGGCTGTCGAGGTTGATGTCGGGCACGCCCGAGCTGGTGCTGTTGTCGGAGTTGGTCATGACCGACCAGGTGAACTCCTCGGTGCGGCTGGGGCCGTAGCGGTCATCGGTCCGCACCAACAAGGCCTGGGTGCCCGGGACGTAGCCGCCGTGCCACCAGTTGGGGATGCTGTTCACCGACCAGCCCTTGGCGTAGTTGACGGCGTTGCCCGCGGTGTCCGGCGCCGTCGTGCGCGTGGTCATCGTGGTGGTCGAACCCGCGCTCAGCAGGTCCGGCACGGTGGAGAACCCATCCGCGCGCACGGAGACGCGCAGCAGGTCGATGGGCGTGACGACCCAGCCGCCGTGCGCGTCCATGCGGCGCACCGGCATGCCGTACGGGTTGGCCGCCCCCGCGCCGAGCTGGTAGTAGGCGACCTCGTTGGACAGCCGCGCGGCCAGGGTGTCGCCGCCCACCGCGAAGCTGGTGGCGCCGCTGGGCGTGAACACGCGGCTCTGCATGTAGGCGTCGTAGGTCATCCCCGTGACGCGCTCGATGATGCGACCCAGGACGCTGTAGCCGAAGTTCGAATACTGGTACCGCGTCCCCGGCGCGAACTCGAGCGGCACGTTCTGCAGGACCCACTGGATGAGCTGCGCGTGGTTCATGGCCGTGTTCATGAACATCGGGTCGCCCGTGCCGTCGCCGCCGTCGTTGTCCCAGGCGCCCGCGGTGTGCTCCAGCAGGTGCTGGACCGTGATGTTCAGGACGCGGCTGTCGGCGTAGGTGCCCTGCGCGCCGTAGAGCTCACCGAGCAGTGCGCCCCGGCCGAAGACGCGGTCCGTCAGTTGAATCTGGCCGCTCTCGATGAGCCGCATGATGCCGATGGCCGTCATCGGCTTGGAGACGCTGGCGACGCGGAAGCGGTGGGAGCTGTGGACCGGGGTGTTGTTGCTCCGGTCGGCCAGGCCATAGCCCTTGGCGAACACCAGGCGCCCGCGGCGGGTGATGGCCAGCGACAGGCCGACGGTGTTCGTGGCGTTCATCGCCTGCTGGACGGTGGTGTCGATGTGCTGCAGGTCCGCGGCGCTGAACGTCAGGTTCTGCCAGAGCAGCGAGAACTCGGGCGCGCTCCCGTTGTTGTGCGCCGCCACCACGACGGGGCGGTACCCCTGGTTCTTGAGGTCCGTCGCGGCCTGCTGATACGCGGCCGAGGTGAGCCCGTGGCGCGCGGCCATCGGAATCCCCGAGGACGCGTGGAAGATGGCCGCGTACCGGTCCGTGCCGCCCACGTTGTAGCTGCTGACCTTCGCGAGCTGGTAGCCCTGGGACGCATTGGTATTGAAGGTGGACTGGTACTGGGCCGCGGTCATCCCGTGGTGGGCTCGCCAGGCCGGCCCGGCCGACTGCTCCCAGATGGCCGCGTAGCGCTCCGCGCCACCGGACGTGTAGCCACTGACGTGCACGGGACGGTAGCCCTGGCCCGTCCAGGTGTTGAACTCCGTCTGGTACTGGGCCGCGGTCATGTCATGGCGGGCCACCCACGGGGCGCCATTGTCCGCGTGGAAGATGACCGCGAAGTAGGCGACGCCTCCGACGCTGTAGCCGTTGACCATCACCGGGCGGTAGCCCTGCGCGTTCTGGTTGACGACGGCCGTCTGGTACTGCGCGGAGGTCAGCCCGTGTGAGGCCCGCCAGGCGGGCCCGCTCGTGTCCTCGAAGATGGCGGCATAGCGGGCACTGCCCCCGTCCTCGTAACCGCTGACATAGGAGAGGCGATAGCCTTGCCCCGTCCAGGTGTTGAACTCCGTCTGATATTGGGCGGCGGTGAGGTTGTGGCGGGCGACCCAGGGGTCATAGGGACCAACCAGGGCCTGCTGGGACGTGGACTCGGGCGTGGACTCCGGAGCGGCGGGCGCCTCCTGCTCGGGCACCCCGCATCCCACCAGGGACGCCATCAGCACTGACAGGGCTGTCAGCAGCGGCTTCATTCCAAAGGCTTTCATGTGCGTGGACTCCTGCTTGACGGTGTGGCTGCCAGCCAGGAACGAAGCCCGCGCCCGATTCACCTCAGGTGCGGAAGGTCGAAGCCGCCTCCCTCGCGCCGAGTGTTGGGTTTGCAAGCGTTTCGGCAGATGGGCCTACATCCCGTGCCCGCGCCACGAAATCTCGGTGCCTCGGGCACTGCAATTTCGGTGGAACGCTATTATCCATCGCCTCATGGCGGATGAACTGTCGGGCCGAGTCGAGGGCGTGAAGGACGCGCGGGACCTGGTGGAGCTGGCGACCACCGAGGACTCGGTGGAGGAGCTGCTGCGTCGCGGGCTCGACTGGCTGACGCGCGTGGTGCGCTTCGACCTGGCGACCCTGTTCCTCCTGCGGGACGGCAAGCTCGTCTCCGTGGCCGCGCGCGGCCCGCTCGCCAACGCCAAGGTGCGCCACCACGCCCTGCCGCTCTCGGAGTTCCCCTCCCTGCGCCAGGCCCTGGAGACCCGCCGCGCCCGCGCCTTCACCGAGGAGGACCACTCCCACGGCGACGGCGACCCGTTCGACGGCGTCCTCGACCTGCCCCCGGGCCACGCCTGCATGGTCGTCCCCCTCTGTGCGGGCGAGCGCTCCTACGGCGTCCTCACGCTCGACCGCGCCGAGTGCGAGACCTACCCGCAGCCCGTGGTGGACCTGGTCGAGGTCTACGGTCAGATGCTCGCCACCGCCCTCCAGGCCGCCGAGCAGCGCGCCACCTTCGAGCGCCTCCACCGCCAGGACCACGAGCACGCCAAGCTCCTGGAGGCCCAGCTCGGCGGCGAGTCCGAGGGCATCCTGGAGACCTCCCTCAGCACCGTGATGCGCGACCTCGCCCGGCGTGCCCGGCAGGTGGCCGAGACGGACACCCCCGTCCTCATCACCGGCGAGACGGGCACCGGCAAGGAGCGCCTCGCGCGCGCCATCCACCGCTGGAGCTCCCGCGCGGACGAGCCCTTCGTCACCCTCAACTGCGCCGCCATCCCCGCGGGCCTGCTCGAGAGCGAGCTCTTCGGCCACGTGAAGGGCGCCTTCACCGGCGCCACCAAGGACCGCGCGGGCCGCTTCCAGATGGCCCACGGCGGCACGCTCCTGCTCGACGAGGTGGGCGAGCTGCCCGTCGAGCTCCAGGCCAAGCTCCTGCGCGCCCTCCAGGAGAAGGCCTTCGAGCCGGTGGGCAGCGACAAGACCGTGCGCGCGGACGTGCGCATCCTCGCCGCCACCCACGTGGACCTGCAGCGCGCCATCGCCGAGAAGCGCTTCCGCGAGGACCTCTACTACCGCCTGAGCGTCTTTCCCCTGCGCCTGCCGCCCTTGCGTGAGCGGCGCGAGGACCTGCCGCAGCTGTGCGCGTTCCTCCTCGAGGAGCAGGCCCGGCGCACCGGACGTCGCGGCATGCGCGTGTCCCCCGCAGGGCTCGCCCGGCTCGCGTCCTACGAGTGGCCCGGCAACCTGCGCGAGCTGGCCAACGCCCTGGAGCGCGCCACCATCCTCGCGACCGGCACGGAGCTGGGGCCCTCGTCCTTCGACATCACCTCGCACGCGGGCGCCACCAGCAGCGCGCCGCAGCTCGAGGCCTCCGCGGTCCCCGGTGGGGTGGACGCGACGATGAAGCCCGGCTCCGTGCTGACGCTGGCGGCGGTCCAGCGCGAGCACATCCTGCACGTGCTCTCCCTCACCCGGGGCCGCGTCTATGGTGCCGGTGGCGCCGCGGCGCTGCTCGGCCTCAAGCCCTCCACGCTCCAGAGCCGGATGAAGAAGCTCGGCATCGCCCGGCAGGAGCAGTTCGTGGTGGACGAGGTCTGACGGCTCAGTTCGCGCGCGGCTGCGTGGCCGGCAGCGGGTACGTGGTGCCCGTCTTGCCGAACGGCGCGTCGAACAGGTGCGGGTCCGACTGGCGCGTGCGGAACAGGTCGATGATGTAGTCCATCCGCTGGTCCAGCTTGCTCCAGTCCTTGGCCGCGGTGCCCTTGAGGCTGTCGGGGCTGGAGTCCAGCTTGCCCAGCAGCGCGCGCAGCTCCGGGTTCTCGATGGAGCGCAGGTGCGGCGGGAAGAGCGTCGACTCCATGCCCGCGGGCGGCGGCAGATCGTTGCCCAGCTTCAGCGCGCCACCCGGCACCGCCAGCTTCATCATGTGCTCGGTGGCGAGCCGACGGAACACGGTCGCCGTCGCGTCCACCACGGGGCCGAGCGCCGCGTCCACCAGGCCCGTCTTCAGCGCGGCCTGGCCCGCGAGCCTCGCCGGGAAGGGCAGCCCGTTGATGCCCGACTCGATGCTCTGCTTGAGCACGTTGCGGAAGGTGTCGTGCACCGGCGAGTTGAGCGCCTTCTCCACGAAGCCCTGCAGCTGCGTCTGCTCGTGCAGGCCAATCTTGTCGTTGGCCAGCAGCATCAGCTCCGCCTTCTTGTTCGGGTCCTTCTCGAACATGGCCTTCGTGTAGTGCGCGAAGGCCTCCTTCAGCACCGGCTTGTCCTTCGCGAAGCCGTCCAGGTACTTCTGCGCCTTCGCCGCGTCGTACGACGTGTCGCCCTGGAAGGTCTCGATGAAGCGGGCGAACTCCTGGCCCACCTCGTTGAAGACGAACTGGTTGCCCTCGGCGATGGAGCCGCTGACGTTGTCGAGCGCCTCCTTGCCCGCGGCGGCGATGTCACCCAGCGGCAGCGCGGGCAGGCCCACCTTGCGCAGCACGTCGTCCACCTTCTTCAGCGGACCGGCCAAGTCCCCGGCCTTCTGCAGCGCGTCCGTGAGGAACCTGGGCATGTCCTCGTTGCGGATGCTCACGCCCGCCTGCTTCGAGGCCCAGGTCGCGAAGGTGGACCAGTTGGCGTTCTCCTTGCCCAGCATCTGCCCCAGCGCGTTGGACAGGTCCGAGTAGCCCTGGGTGATGGCGTAGTTGCGCGCCACCGGGTCCTGGATGGAGGAGATGGCCTTCACGTCCGCCACGCTGGGGTAGCTGCCCGGGGCCACCTGCGTGCCCTGGGGCGCGACGGGCGGGGTCAGCGCCACCACCGGCTTCTGGGGCGTGCCCACGTCGAAGCGGGACACGTCGCGGGAGTCACCGCGCGCCACCGGAGCCTGCGGCTTCACCTCGTTGCGAGGCGGGGGCGCTGCGGGGGTCTCGAGCGGACGGGGCTGGACGCGGGGGCCGGAGATGGGGGTCTTCATGATGTGGAGGAAGTATCGCTCCGAGGAGGGCGGAAGTTGCGCGGCTGTCAGGGCTGGCCCGGCCCCTGCGGAAGTCCTTGAAAGGACAGGGAATGTTGTGCATGTGAGCGGTTCGTCCCATGCCGCGCCACCGCCTCTGTTCCCTCTGGGCCCCCCTTCGTGGGCGCGTCCTGTCCTGCCTCGCCTGGGGATTGCTGGTGCTCGTGGGGCTCGGCTGTGGCCGCCAGGACGCTCCCGCCGACCGGAGCAACTGGACGGGGAAGACGCTGCGCATCGGCACGGACGCGACCTACCCGCCGTTCGAGTCCGTGAAGGACGGCGAGCTGGTGGGCTTCGACGTCGAGCTGGGCGCGCTCGTCGCCGAGGAGCTCGGCGCGAAGGTGGCGTGGACGAACACGTCCTTCGACGGGGTGTTCCCCGCGCTGATGGCCGGCAAGTTCGACCTGGTGATTTCGGCGGTGACCATCACGCCCGAGCGCCAGCAGCGGCTGGGCTTCTCCACGCCGTACTACACGGCGGGCCAGCTGGTGGTGGTGCGCCAGGGCGACACGTCCGTCACCGGCATCGAGACGCTGCGAGGCAAGACGGCGGGCATCCAAATCAACACGAGCGCCGCGCTGGTGCTGGAGAAGTACCCGGACATCCAGGTGCGGCAGTATCCGAGCATCGACCTGGCGCTCCAGGACCTGCGCAACGGCAACCTCGCGGGCGTGGTGGGGGACGGGCCGACGCTGCGCTACTTCCTCGCCCACGGCTTCGAGGGCCTCCGCGCCGCGGGCGGGCTGCTCACCGAGGAGCACTACGGCATCGCGCTGCGACCGGATGACACCGCGCTGCGCGAGGCGGTGGACGGCGCGCTCCAGCGACTGCGCGACAACGGGAGGTTCGCCGCGCTGGAGGAGCGCTACTTCGGCGAGGCGGCGCAGAAGGCCCAGGCCGCGCGAGCGGAGGTGCCCTGGGGCAAGGTGGCGTGGCGGCTGGCGCGGGGGCTGGGGCTGACGCTGGGGCTCACGCTGCTGGCGCTCGTGTCCGGGCTGCCCCTGGGGCTGGCGGTGGCGCTGGGGCGGCGTGTGCGCTTCAAGCCGCTGTCGTGGCTGTGCGCGGCCTACGTCGAGGGGCTTCGTGGAACGCCGCTGCTGGTGCAAATCATCTTCATCTACTACGCGCTGCCGCAGCTGCTCGGCGTGGACCTGGCGCCGATGCTGGCGGCGGTGTTGGCGCTGACGCTCAACAGCGCGGCCTATGTCGCCGAAATCTTCCGGGCGGGCATCGCCTCGGTGGACCCGGGGCAGGAGGAGGCGGCGCGGGCGCTGGGCCTGAGCCGCGCGCAGGTCATGCGCCACGTCATCCTGCCGCAGGCGGTGCGCAACGTGCTGCCGCCGCTGACCAACGAGGGCATCGCCCTGCTCAAGGACTCCTCGCTGGTGTCCATCATCGGCATGGCGGAGCTGACGCGGGCGGGGCAGGAGCTGGCGAGCCAGCTGGCCGCACCGCTCGCCGTCTGGCCGCTGGTGGCGCTTTTCTATCTCATGGCCACGCTGCCGCTGACGCGGCTGGCCTCGGCGCTGGAGAAGCGCCTCCACCGTCAGGCGTGAGGAAGGCCATGGCGCTCGTCGAGGTTCGCAATCTGCACAAGCGCTTCGGCGCGCTGGAGGTCCTCAAGGGCGTGGACCTCACGGTGCAACCCGGAGAGGTGGTCGTCTTCGTCGGCCCCTCCGGCTGTGGCAAGTCCACGCTCCTGCGCTGCCTGTGTGGACTGGAGGTGCCGTCGGAGGGGGAGGTGGTGGTGGGCGGAACGCCCGTGCGCGATGACCCGCGCTCGCTCCAGGCGCTGCACCGCCGGGTGGGCATGGTGTTCCAGCGCTTCCACCTGTTTCCCCACCTGAGCGCGCTGGACAACGTGACGCTCGCGCCGCGCAGGGTGCTGGGGCTGTCGGACGCGGACGCCGAGGCGCTCGGCCGCCGCATGCTGGGGATGGTGCACCTGGACGCGCGCGCGGAGGCCTATCCGGCGCAGCTCTCCGGTGGACAGCAGCAGCGGGTGGCAATTGCGCGGGCGCTGGCGATGAAGCCGGAGCTGATGCTCTTCGACGAGCCGACGAGCGCGCTGGACCCGGAGCTGGTGGGCGAGGTGCTGGAGGTCATGCGCACGCTCGCGCGCGAGGGCATGACGATGTGCGTGGTGACGCACGAGATGGGCTTCGCGGCGGACGTCGCCCACCGCGTGCTGTTCATGGACGCGGGCAAGGTGGTGGAGGAGGGCAGCCCCCAGCAGGTGCTGCGCGAGCCCCAGCACCCGCGCACCCGCGAGTTCCTCGCGCGCCTGCTTCAGCGGTGAGTCTGGCGGGAGCGCCACCGCCACCCGACGAGGCCCAGCAGGAGCACCCCGGCGAGCGCAGCGACTCCCAGCAGGAGGAGGGAGGGCAGGGGGCCCTCGCGCGGCGGCGTCACCGTGAGCGACGCGTCCCCCAGCACCACGAGCCCCGCCCAGGCCGCGGCGGGCAGGCCGTCGTCGATGGCGTCGAGCTGCGCGCGCCTCAGGGCCGCGGAGCTGCTCAGGCCCTGGGCCAGGTATTGGTAGAAGCGCGCCACCAGGTCCGCGGCCTCGTCGTCTCGCAGGGGCCACAGGCTGGCCACCACCGCGCGCGAGCCCGCCTCGAAGAAGGCGCGTGACAGGCTGAGCACGCCTTCGCCCGGCAGCACCGCGCCAGAGGCGCTGCGACATGCCGACAGCACCACCAGCGCGCCCTGGAGGCCCAGCTCCGCGATTTCGCGCGGCTGGAGGATTCCGTCCTCCTGCTCGCTGCCCGGGGCGAGCACCAGCGCCGAGCGCTCGGGGGCCTCGGCGTCGACGACGGCGTGCGCCGCCACGTGTAGCACCCTCACCCGTTCCAGGTGCGCGCGCTTGAGCGCGCGCTCGGAGGCCGCGGTGCCCGTGCGCAGGTCCGGGGTCACCTGCGTGCCTTGCAGGGCCTCCACCACCGCGCGGCCCTCGCGCCGGGCCTCGGGCAGCGCTCCGACGCGCGCGGCCTCGGCGAACACCGTCATGCGCTCCCTGGCGACCACGCGCGCGTCCGACACGCGCACGCTGCGGTCCGGGTCCGCGAGCACCAGGGCTTCGCCTCCCGGGGGGCGCACGGCGGCCTGGCGCCAGTGACGCCACAGGCTCGCGGAGGGCACCAGGGACAGCTCGTAGCGCGAGACGAGCGGTGGCCCGTCCGCGCCTTGTCTCAGCGTGGCGAAGGGCAGGTCATGCAGCGGACCGTCCGGCACCACCATCAGGCGACGCACCCCGGCGGGCAGCTGCGCGAGCGCGGGGCCGAGCAGCTGGGTGTACAGGGCCGCCGCCGCGCCCGCCTCGGAGCCGTCGCGCCGCTCCAGCAGTCCCGAGAACAGCGCGATGGCCGGCGTCAGGAGCGCCCGCTCCGGGATGCGGTGCGCGCGCGTCCCGCTCCTCGTCACCGCCAGCACCCACGCGCCGCCCGCGAAGCCGCCGCGCGTGTCCGTGTCGTCGCCCACCAGGAACGCCAGCAGGGCCTCGTCCTCGCCGAGCCCCTGCTCGATGCTCTCCAGTGAAGCGAACTCCCGGGCGCCCTGTCGCGGCGCGGGACGCAAATCCCGCTCGATGCGCTCCAGCTCCTGGAGCTCGCGCAGCGCCGCCTCCCGCTGCTCCGCGGTGCGCGTCGGCTCCAGCAGCTTGCGCTGCACCGCCGTCAGCCGCCCGCGCACCTCGTCGCGCTGGGCCTTGTGCTTCGGGGTCTCCTCCAGGGCCGCGAGCGCGTGTGAGGCCACGAGCGCGTCCAGCAGGCTGCGGGCCCGCATGCGCTCGCTCAGGGCGAAGGCCCGGCTCAGGGCCTCGCGCGGGTTGATCAGCACGCTCTTCCCCGTGGCGCCGCCCGCCTCCAGCGTCCACCCCGCGAGCCGGTGGTAGTCGCTCGCCCAGCTGGCGAACAGCTCCGCCTGGATGAGGGCGTCGCTCTGCGAGGCCCGCAGGGACTCCACCGCGTCGAGGGCGCGCTCGGCGTGCTCCAGCGCCATGGGGAGCGCCTGCGTCAGGTACGCCACCTGCGCGCGCCCCCGCAGGGCCAGGGCGAGAATCAGCGGGTCCGGGACACCGAGCGCCAGCTGGATGGACTCCTCCGAGTCCTGGATGGCGCCGACCGGGTCGTCGTGGGCCCTGCGCTCCGCGCGAGTCCACAGGCACGAAATCTTCCGCTCGTCCGAGGCCAGCTCCTCCGCGATGCGCATGCACTGCCGCAGCAGCGCCTCCGCCTCGCGCTGCTCCTCCGGGCTGTCGCCGAGCAGGTCGGCGATGAGCCGCAGCGCCTTCGCCTCCAGCTGCTGGACACCCGCGTTGCGCGCGGCGACCAGCGCCTCCCGGGCCATGCGCAGCGCCTGGGCGCGCGTCTCGGGCGCCCTGTCGCGCAGGTGCCGGCGCGTCATGAGGTTGGCGAGGGAGTGCCGCGCGCGCGCCTCCGAGAAGAGGTCGCGTGAGCCGCGCGCCACCTCCGCCAGCCGCACCGAGGCCTCGGTGGCCTCCTCCAGCCACCCCAGCCGCTCGCTGATGGAGTGGAGCAGCGTCAGGTACTGCTTCTGCAAGCCTGGAGCGCCGTCGGGGAAGGTGAGCGGCTCGGCGCGCTTGAGCACGCGGACGGCGCGGCCCAGGTCATGCTCCACGTCGTGCAGGTGGCTGGCCTCGACGATGAGTGCGCGGGCGAGCAGGTCGGGCTTGCCCGAGGCGCGCGCCACCTCTCCCACGCGGTGCGTCCAGGACAGGGCCTCCTCCGTGCGCCGCTGCTTGAGCAGGATGGAGCGCAGGTTGATGGACGCCAGCACCTCGCCCTCCGCGTCCTGTCGCTCGTGGAAGAGGTCCGCCGCGCGCAGATAGGCCGCCTCGGCGGCCTTGCGGTCCGACAGGAACTCCACGTGGCCGAGCACCAGGGCGAGCCACCCGTTCGACGGGTGCTTCTCCCCCAGCGAGATCAACGCCCGTCGGACGGTGTCCCGCGCCTGGGGGACCTGCGCGCATTCGTAGAAGCACATCACCGCCGCCTGCTCATCGGGACGGGCCGCGAAGCGCTCCTGGCAGTCGACGAGGGTGGGCGCGGGGGCCCGCCCATCCTCCGCGGCGGACACGACGGCCGGGCACACGACGAGCAGCATCCCCACCACGAGGGTGCGGAGGTGCTCGGTGCCGCGCCGGAGCCGTCGCGTCGGACTCATCTCATCCCTACGGGGCCGCGCGGACCTGGGTGGGGGGCGGGTCATCGGGAACGCAGACGCGAACCGTGGTGGGGCCGTCGGGGCGGTCCGGCTCCGGCATGATGGGGACCAGCTCCCAGTGGCAGGTCTGCGGGTAGCTCCACCCCGTCGGGGAGCGTGGGTTCCAGCGCTCCACGGTGAGGACGGGCACGGAGAGCTGCGGCCCGGTGGTGGGCGCGAAGGCGCGTCCATACACGGGGCCACTCACCGAGGGCCGATAGAACAGCCGCATCGGCGCGTCCGGCCCCACCGTCCCCTGCGTCTGCGCGAGCACCGCGCCCGTGCTCGCATCGACGACCTGGAGCACCACGGACTGGGTCGCCCCGGTGCGCACCGCGTTCTCCACCACGGAGAACACCACCGTGTCGCCGCTCTCGCCGGCGATGGAGGGGGTCCTCCCGCTCGTGTACGTCGTCGCCTGTCCCCAGGCCTGCGCGGAGAGGCCCAGCGCCAGCGTCAGCAGTCCCCCGCGAATCCATCCTCGCATCGTCATCGCATGCTTCGTCTTCATGAGGCGTCCCCCTTCGTGATTCCCCACCATGATTTCACTCCACGCGGTTGACGAAGGTGGCGCTCCTGAGCACCTGACCCTCCGGCAGCCGCGCCTCCACCTGCCACAGCAGCTTCGTGCCCGACTTCAGCGGCGCGAGCACCGACTCCGGCACGCGGTACTCGCTCTGCTCCAGCGAGTCCGCGCGGTGCACCCAGCCCAGGTCCTCGGTGGACAGCCGCACCGACCAGCGCGTCCCCTCGACCCCACCGCTCCAACGCAGGACACAGTCATTCCTTCGCAGCGGCGCGTCCTCGGGCACGCGCGAGACCAGCCCCGCGGTGTCCCTGCCCCGCAGGTTCGGCGCGTCGGCGTCCTCCGGGAGCCTGACGGCCACCACCACCAGCACCAGCGCCGCGGTGGCCACCGCGCCCCACATGGGCCGGCTCCACGCGAAGCGGAACCGCCGCTCGTCGCGCGCCCTGCCACGGCTCCTCCGGGCCCGAAAGCCCTGGCCGTCGTCGCGCTCGTCGGAGGTGGACCGGCGGGAGGCGCGGTTCAGCTCGTGTGCCAGCCGCCACGCCGCGGCCCAGGCGGGGTCGGCCGCCACGCGCTCCACCACGGCCCGGCGCTCCTCGGCCGGCAGCTCTCCACTCACCGCGCGCCAGATGAGGTCCGGGTCCACCGGCGAGCTTGCGTCCTCGGAGGCGTCCTCGCCGCGCACCACGGCGCGCAGGCGCTCGACGGTGGCCTCCTCGGGAACCACGGTGTCGTCGCGTCGGTGCTCGCTCACGGCTCGAATCCCTTCGCGGAGAGGCAGGCGCGCAGGCCGCCCAGTCCGCGGTAGACGAGGTTCTCGGTACGCTTCCCATCCCAACCCAACAGCTCCGCGGCCTCCGGGACGGTGTGGCCCTGCAGGTACAGCGTCACCGCCAGCCGTCGGTCCTGGACCAGTCGCTTGAGGCAGTCGCGCACCGCGCGGGCAATCTGCGAGGAGCCCGCGGAGCGCTCCGGGTCACCCGAGGCCACCGGCGACTCGGGCAGCGACTCCACCTCCTCCAGCGCCACCTCCTTGCGCCGCTGCACCCCGCGCAGCTCGTCCACCAGCGCGGTGTACGCGACGCGGTACAGGTACGCGGGGGCCAGCCTGGAGCGCTCGGGCTCGCGCCGCTGCAGCTCCATGACGCGCATCATCGCCGTCTGCACCAGGTCGTCGCGCCGCTCGGCCAGGCGGGGAGGGCAGACCCGCGCGACGGCGTGGGTCAAATCCCTTCGGAGCTTCTCCAGCTCGTCATCGAGCAGGGCGCCCGCGGCCTGGGTCGGTCTCGGTCGTGGCTCCACGTGGACCATCCTCCGGGGAAAGCTCATGGTCATCGAAAGGCTCCTCCCGCGGCAAGCGTGACGGAGACTCGCGCACGGCGGTGCTCGCGGCGCCGCGCCACGGGGTGCCGGCGGCAGCGCGTGCGGGCGTCACCGCGGGGATGGGGGCTGTCCGAGCGGCGGAGGCGAAGGGCGACGTCCTGATGCGATGACACGGGGAGCCTCTCGGAAGGGGCACCCGGTCGTCGTCATGACGGGCCGGGATGCGCACCTGTCCCCTGAACGAAACCCCCGCTTTTTTCCCCTCACCCGGGTGCTCGCTTTTCTGAACGGGCGCAGCGGAACCTTCCAGGGGCGCGCGCGGTTGCAACTTTTTCCGTTCCTGCGGGAACGAGGGGTGTGGAAGGGTGTGGAGACAGGACGGATGGAGGCAGGTCGCCAGGCCGCTTCCCTGGCGGCGCGGCGAGCGAGTGAACGTCCTTCCTTTCGGAGGTGTTGGCTGAGTCTTGCTCCCAGGGAGGTCGTCCTTGAGAAGGTTTCAGGAACGTTTGCCACTCGAGGCGCTGACATTCGATGACGCGCTGGTGTTGTTGGAAGTGGTGCAGGAGCTGTCCCATCTGAGGGAGCTGGAGGACGTGATGGCGCTGGTGCGCCGCGCGGCCCGACAGCTCAGTGGCGCGGACGGCGTCACGTTCGTGCTGCGCGAAGGGGACATGGTCCACTACGCGGACGAGGAGGCCATCGCGCCCTTGTGGAAGGGGCGGCGCTTCCCCATCCACGCGTGCATCTCCGGCTGGGCCATCCTCCATGGCGAGGCGGCGGTCATCGAGGACATCTACGCGGACGAGCGCATCCCGCACGACGTCTACCGCTCCACCTTCGTGAAGAGCCTGGTCATGGTGCCCGTGCGCCGCGCGGACCCGGTGGGCGCCATCGGCGCGTACTGGGCGGAGCGGCGCATGCCGGGCGCGCGCGAGGTGGCGCTGCTCCAGGCGCTGGCGGACTCCGCCGCCGTCGCGGTGGACAACGGGCGGCTGTACGACGCGGAGCGCCGCGCGCGCAAGGCGGCGGAGTCGGAGACGCGGCTGCGCGGGGAGCTCCTGGCGATGGTGTCCCACGATTTGCGCAACCCGCTGGGCGTCATCACGATGACGACGTCATTGCTCGCGCCGCTCCTGGCCCCGCTCAACGGGCGCGCGCGCCATCACCTGGACACGCTCAACCGCTCCGCGCTGCGCATGGAGCGGCTCATCCATGACCTGCTGGACTTCGCGGCCATCGAGGGCGGCGGCTTCCGCGTGAGCCAGGAGTCGATGGCGCTGTCGCGGCTGTTGGAGCAGGCCTCGGAGCTGGGGCCCCTGGCGCAGGAGCGGGGCATCGGCCTGGAGCTGCGCCACCACACCCACGACGTCGACGTGTGGTGTGACCCGGACCGCATCCACCAGGTGTTCTCCAACCTGGTGGGCAACGCCGTGCGCTTCACGCCCGCGGGCGGACGAATCACGGTGATGGCGCAGGTGCGCGAGAACGTCGTCGAGGTGAGCGTGGAGGACACGGGCTCGGGCATCTCCCCGGAGCTGCTGCCCGTCCTGTTCGACCGGTTCCAGCGCCCCACGACGCGCGCGCCGGGCAGCGGCGTGGGCCTGGGGCTCTCCATCACCCGGGGCATCGTGGAGGCCCACGGCGGCACGGTCAGCGTGCGCAGTCAGCTGGGCCTGGGGACGACGTTCACCTTCTCGCTCCCCACGGGCGCGCCGGGTCAGTCCGGGCCGCGCTCGTAGCGCTCGTCGCTCACGCCGTGGAAGCCCAGGGCCTGCGCCAGCCGGATGGCGGCGCGGTTCTGGGGCCGGGTGAGCGCGAAGAGTCGCCGCAGGCCGAGCGTGGTGAAGCCGAAGGTGATGAGCGCCCGTGAGGCCTCGTGCGCGTAGCCGTGGCCCCAGAACGCCGGGTCCAGCTCGCAGCCGTACTCCGCGACGGTGTCCCCGGCGGACGCCTTGCGCAGCCCGCAGGTGCCGATGACGCGGCCCTCCAGGGTGATGGCGAGCTGGTACTTCGCGCGGGGGACCTCGTGGGCCCACTGGCACAGCCGCTCCACGAAGCCGCGCACGTCGTCCGCGGTGGGCGGCGGGTGGCCGTAGTGCTCCAGGTAGGCGGGCTTGGATTGATACGCGAGGACGCTCGGGGTGTCCTCGCGCCGGAAGTCCCGGAGGACGAGCCGCTCGGTGCGCAGCTCCATGTCAGCTCTCCGCGTGGAAGCGCCGCGCGTGCTCGCGCCAGGCCTCGCGGGCCTCGTGCTGGCTCACCGCCTGGAACTCGACGGACATGCCCGCGCGTCGGGCGCCCAGCCGTCCCCAGTCCGCGCGGATGACGGTGGCGATGACGGGATAGCCGCCCGTGGTGGGGTGGTCCGGTCCGAGGATGATGGGCTCGCCTGACAGCGTCACCTGGATGGCGCCGCGCACCATGGGGCGTGAGGTCCTCGCGCCCTCGTCGCCGTGCGCGAGCGCGGGCCCCTGCAGTCGCATGCCCACGCGGTCGCTCGCGCTGGACACCGTGAAGGTGCCGCCCAGCAGCGAGGCCGCCATCAGCGAGTCGAAGTGGCGCGTGTCGGGGCCCAGCGTCAGGCGGATGGGGCCCGCCGCCTCCCACGGTCCCTCCACGGGCATCGCGAGCGAGAGCGCGTCCGCGACAGGCAGCGAATCTCCCGGGCGCAGCATCCGCCCCTCGTGTCCTCCCAGCCGCGCCACCAGCAGCGTGCCCCGGCCTCCGAGCACCACGGGCACGTCCACGCCGCCGGCCACCGCGACGTAGCTGACGCTGGCGCGCTCGGAGGCGGGGACGCGGAGGACCTCGCCTTCATCGAGCGCGTGGGGCTCATGGCCATCCACCGAGACGCGCAGGGGGGCGCCACGCGCGCGCAGCTCCAGCGCGCCCAGGCACTCCAGCGCGGCGGCGTCCCAGCGGTTGCCCACCGCGCGGTTGGCTCGCGCCAAGAGCTCCGGCACCACCGCTCCGCCGGGAGGGACGCCATGGTGCATCTGTCCGGGCCTGCCGCCGTCCTGCACGGTGGCGGGGGCCCGCATCGCCGTGATGTCCAACCAGCCCGCCATCAGTCCACCCGCTCGAAGCGCACCCTGTCACCGAGCTGCAGTACCGCGCCCCGGTCCGGGTGGAAGGCCGTGAAGTCCAGCGCCGTGCCAATCAGGTTCCAGCCGCCGGGGGACGCGAACGGGTACACGCCCGTGCGGCCTCCGGCGATGCCCACCGCGAGCGCCGGCACGCGCGTGCGCGGCGTGGGCAGTCGGGGCACGACGATTCTCGGGTCCAGCTCGCCCAGGTACGCGAAGCCGGGCAGGAAGCCCACGCAGCGCACCGTGTACTCGCGCGCGGTGTGCAGCCGGGCCACGTCGTCGACGCAGAGGCCCGTCCGCTCGGAGACCTTCTCCAGGTCGGGGCCGTCGTAGCGCACGCGCAGCGTGACGAGCGCGGCGGCTTGCGTGGCCACGGGCTCCCTCAGCAGCCGGGCGAGGGCCAGTCGAGGCTCCGCGGGCGGCCTGTCGGGGTCGAAGTACACGCACGCGTGCTCCTCGGTGACGACGGCGTCCACCACGCCCTCGAGCGCATGCAGCACGTCGCGCGCGGCGCGTCGCTCGATTCCGGCGGGGAGCACGACGCGCAGCGCGCCGTCGCCGAGGGGCTCCAGGGGCAGGGCGAGGGCCTCCAGCGTCGTGCGCACCTCTCGGGCCAGCTCCACCGCGCCGGGCGTGTCGCCGTGGACGCAGACGGTGTCGACGCCTCCGCCCGTCACCAGCCGCACGGTGTTCTCGCGGACCCTGGCCAGGTCGGTGAGCACGGCGCCGGGCTGGCCGCGCGGAATCAGGGAGCCGTCCGGGAGGGTGCCTCGGTCGGCGAAGCCCTCGCGCGCGAGGCACAGGCCCGCGTCGGTCGCCGCGTCCGCGAGCGCGCCCGTGGGCGGGCCGATGAGGGTGACGCCGGTGCCCAGCGCTTCGACGATGCCCTCCACCACGGCGCGGGCGAGCGCGGGTGAGGCATTGGCCGCGTGGTAGAGCGCGCCGTGGGGCTTGGCATGGCTGACGGGGAGGCGCTCCTCGCGGGCCAGGCGGGCCAGGCGGGCGCACTGGTGGGCGACTTGTCGACGGAGCGCCTCGGGGGGCACGTCGAGCGCGCGGCGTCCGAAGCCTTCCCGGTCCTCGTAGGACGGATGCGCGCCGGCGCGGGTGCCATGCCGTGCGCACAGGGCGAGCGCGCGGCGCATGGACGCATCGTCGCCCGCGTGGGCGCCGCAGGCGATGTTGGCCACGTGGGCGAGCGCGTAGAGCCGCTCATCCTCGTCGGGCAGCTCACCCAGGTCGATGTTGAGGAGGCACTCCGTCATGCGTCCACGCTATGCGAGCCGCGTCCCGGACGCAGCCCTCCGTCCGGGAAGCGCAGCGAGGACTCGGAAGATTACACACGCCACCCCGGGGCAGGGGCCGGATGGCACCGGGGTGGCGCGTGCCCCGGTGTTGTCGAAAGACACCCCGAGGAACTTCCAACCCAGATACGTGGGGGCGTGCTTTCTCGGGTCATTTCGCGCGAATTATGCCGCGCGGCCGGCACGCGGGGCGCGAGGTGGCTTCGCCGTGCGTCGCGGTGGGCTCAGTGGGCGACAGGGGCCAGCGTCGCGGGGCCACCGGACTTCACCCAGCGGACCAGGGCCAGCGCCGTGCGCTCGTCGAGCAGGTCCGCGTACGTGGGCATGGGGGTGCCGGGCTGGAACTGCTCCGGGTTGCGCACCCAGCGCACCAGCTCGGTGTCCGAGCGGCGGGACGCGCGGGCAATCTGCTCGTGGTAGCGGGCGCCGGGGGCATGGCAGCCCGCGCAGCCCAGCTGCGTGAAGAGCTTGGGCGCGTCCACCTTCGGAGCCGCGGGCCGGGGCCTGCGGGGCGCGGGGGGCGTGGTGGCGGGAGGCTGCGTGCCTGCGACGGGGCGCGTTGTCTCCGGGCCCTGCGACGTCGTACCCGCCACGGTGTTCGAGGCCACCGCGGTGGCCGAGCCTTGAGTCGCCGTGCCCGCCACGGTGGTGGCCGGGCCCTGCGGCGTCGTGCCCGCGACGGAGCCAGTCGTCGGCGCAGCGGATGCCGTGCCCGTACCGGTCGTGGTGGCAGACGCCGCCTCCGCCACGGTCGTCGACTCGGCGCCCTCATCGCCCTCCGCACCGTCATCGGCGCCATGGACCTTCGTCACCCAGGTGGGGCGCACGGACGTGGCGGTGAGGCGCGGGCGGGCGCCATCCACGTTGTTCTTCTTGGGCGGCACCGAGCGCAGATAGTCATAGAGCGCCTGCGCCTCCACCGCGTCCATTCCACGGAAGCGGGGCATGGGCGAGCGCAGCGCGGACCCGTCCGGCGCGATGCCGTCCCTCACCGCGCGGGTGAAGTCCTCCAGCGTCCAGTGCGCGAGCCCCGTCCCGTGGAAGGTGATGTTGCTCGACTCGACGTCCTGTCCCTCGGGGTCCTTGAAGGACATGCCGCCGGAGAAGACCTCGTCGCCCTCGGTCTTGCGCGGGCTGAAGCCCGGCGTATGACAGGACGCGCAATCATAGACGTCATGCGCCATGTAGCGGCCGTACTCCAGCGTGGCCGCCTTCTCCGGCACGGGGATTCCCAGCGGCGGACGGGGAATGGGCTCGTTGCCGGTGATGATGCGGAAGCCCAGCCCGCCGATGAAGCTGAACTCGGAGCGGGGCGCGGGCGTCGGGTCCGGCGTGAAGAGCGGATGCCCCGAGCGAAGGAACCCGAGCACCGCCGCCAGGTCCTTGTCCCCCATCCCGTAGCTGGGCATCACCATCAGCCGGCCATCCCGGCTCACCGCGTACCGGATGACGCGCGCCAGCTCCTCGTCCGTCGCGGAGCCGATGCCCGCCGTGGGATGGGACGTCAGGTTGGAGGCGTGGAACTTCCCCATGTACGACGGCAGCTCGTGCAGGGGCGCGCCGGAGGCCGTCTCGTTGTCACCGCCGCGGTGACACGACTCGCAGCTCGCGTGGAAGATGGCGGCGCCGCGCGCGATGGCCGCGGGCGAGGTGTCCGCCTGGAGCTTGGGATAGGGCGCCTTGACGGTGCCGGCACATCCGGCCAGCAACACGCTCGCCAACACCATGCTCCTCACGACACCGCGGACCTCGCGTCGCATGTGCTGCCCTCTCTCCTGGAACCGGGGCCCGATGTTTATCCCATCCACCCACCGTCCCGGGAGGGGGGCTCCTGCTCTCGGGTGAACGGGCAGCTCCTTGGAGTGTCAACGTCACCCGCCCGGCTGGCCGGGCTCCTGGCTAGACTCGCGCGGATGACGCGCCCTCTCGAGTCCTACCGTGCCCTGTTCCCCGTGCTGCGGGAGCAGCTCTATTTCAACCACGCGGGAGTGGCCCCCACCAGCCTGCGCGCCGCCGAGGCCGTGCGCGGGTGGATGGAGGACCTGGTCCACCATGGCATCCAGCACGAGCGGGGCTGGGAGGCCCACTGCGAGCGCATCCGCGCCCTGGCGGCCCGCCTGCTGAACGCGGAGCCGGGCGAGATGGCCTTCGTGCGCAACACCAGCCATGGCCTGGGGCTCGTCGCGGAGGGGCTCGACTGGAAGCCCGGGGACGAGGTGGCCGTGGCCACGTCGCTGGAGTACCCCTCCAACGTCTATCCCTGGCAGCACCTGGCGGACCGGGGCGTGGTGGTGCGCGAAATCGAGGCACCGTCCGGCGGCGTCACGGTGGAGGCGGTGGCCCGGGCGCTCACCCCTCGCACGAAGCTGGTGGCGGTGTCCTCCGTGCAGTTCGCCACCGGCGTGCGCACGGACCTGGAGGCGGTGGGCGCGCTGTGTGAGAAGGCCGGCGTCCTGTTCTGCGTGGACGCCATCCAGAGCGTCGGCTGTGTGCCCGTGGACGTGAAGAAGTGTCGCATCCACTTCCTCAGCGCGGACAGCCACAAGTGGATGCTCGGCATCTCCGGCATCGGCGTGCTGTACGTGGCGAAGGAGGTGCTGCCGCGCGTGCGCCCCGTGCTCGTGGGCTGGCGCAGCACCACGGACGCCTGGAACTTCAACCGCACCCACTTCGAGCTGCGTCCGGACGCGGGCAAGTTCGAGGAGGGCAGCGCCGCCTACCCTGGCCTCTACGCGCTGGGCGCCGCGCTGGAGCTGCTCCAGGAGGTGGGCGTGGAGAACATCGAGGCGCGCATCCAGGAGCTGCTCGCGCGCCTGGAGAAGGGCCTCGTCGAGCTGGGCTGCGAGGTGGGGCCCACGCCCGGGCTTCGCGCGGGCATCCTCACCTTCCTGCCGCCCGGGGCCAACGTTCGGGCGCTCAGCGCGTACCTGTCCGAGCACCACGTCTCCCACTCCGTGCGCCGGGGCCGCATCCGCCTGTCCCCCCACTTCTACAACCTGCCGTCGGAGATGGACCGGCTGGTGGAGCTGGTGAGGGGCTTCGGCGGCTGAACCCGCGTCTACTGCTGCGCGGGGAAGAGCGTCTCGATGGAGAGGTAGCGCTCGCCGGTGTCGTAGCAGAAGCACAGCACGCGGCTGCCGTCGGGCATCTCGCCCAGCTTCTGGTTCACCGCGGCCAGCGCGGCGCCGGAGGAGATGCCCACGAAGATGCCCTCCTCGCGCGCGGAGCGGCGGGCGAACTCGGCGGCGTCCTCCTCGTTCACCTGGATGGTGCCGTCGAGGACGTTGGTGTGCAGGTTCGCCGGGATGAAGCCCGCGCCGATGCCCTGGATGGGGTGGGGGCCGGGCTGGCCGCCGCTGATGACGGGCGACTTGGTGGGCTCCACCGCGAACACCTTCAGCTTGGGCCAGTGCTGCTTGAGCACCTCGGCGCAGCCGGTGATGTGGCCGCCCGTGCCCACGCCGGTAATCAGGTAGTCGAGCCCGTCCGGGAAGTCCTTCAGGATTTCCTGCGCGGTGGTGCGCTTGTGCACCTCGATGTTGGCCTCGTTCTCGAACTGCTGGGGCATCCACGCGTCGGGCACCTGCTCCACCAGCTCCTTGGCGCGGGCGATGGCGCCCTTCATGCCCTGGGCGCGCGGGGTGAGCTCGAACGTGGCGCCGTAGGCGGACATGAGGCGGCGGCGCTCGATGCTCATCGAGTCCGGCATCACGAGCACCAGCTTGTAGCCCTTTACCGCGGCCACCATGGCCAGGCCGATGCCGGTGTTGCCGCTGGTGGGCTCGATGATGATGCTGTTCTTCTTGAGGATGCCGCGCTTCTCCGCGTCCTCAATCATGGAGAGCGCGATGCGGTCCTTGATGCTGCCGCCGGGGTTGGCGCGCTCGAGCTTCATGTGGACCGTGACGCGAGACGGAAACAGCCGGTTGATACGCACGTGCGGCGTGTTGCCGATGGTCTCCAGGATGTTGTTCGCCTTCATGTCGGGCCTCGTCGGGGGCTGCGCGGTGGGTGCTTCGGGAGCGTTCAGATGTGGAACTCGATGGCGTCCATGGCGCCGTCGGCCCCTCGGGGGCGAATCTCGCTGCGGCGGGTGACGACCGAGTTGGGGGGGATGCTCTGGGTGAGCCAGGCGTTGCCCGCGACGATGCTTCCGCGCCCCACCACCGTCTCCCCGCCGAGGATGGTGGCGTTGGCGTACACCACCACGTCGTCCTCGAGCGTGGGGTGGCGCTTCTTGTCGGCCAGGGCCTTCTCCACCATGAGCGCGCCCAGCGTGACGCCCTGGTAGACGGTGACGTTGTTGCCGATGAGCGTCGTCTCGCCGATGACCACGCCGGTGCCGTGGTCGATGACGAACCTGCGGCCGATGGTGGCGCCCGGGTGGATGTCCACGCCGGTGCGCTGGTGCGCGTGCTCGGTGAGCAGGCGCGGCAGCAGCGGGAAGCCGAGCGTGTGCAGCGCGTTGGCCACGCGGAAGATGGCGATGGCGAGGAAGCCCGGGTACGTGAGGATGACCTCGTCCACGGAGCGCGCGGCGGGGTCGGCCTCGAAGATGGCCTGCGAGTCCTGTCGCAGCCAGTCGTAGAGCTCCGGCAGCCGCTCCATGAAGCGCGTGGGGATGCTGGCGTTGATGTCGGGGTAGAGCGGGGCGAGCGTCTCGCGCAGGCGGTGGAGGCTGGCCTCCACGGTGGTGACGTCCCGGCGCACGGCGGCGGCGGTACACTCCAGGCGCTCGGCGAAGTGGGGGAACAGCAGTCCGAGCACCTGTCCGACGAACTCGGGAGCCGCCCGCCGCACATCCGGGGGGAAGCAGTGGCGCTGTCGGGCCTCCAGCAGCGCGGCGACCAGCCTGGCGTTTGAGTCTTCCATGAACCTCCCCCTTTTAATGCGGTGCGTGGTGAGCGCGCATCAGGGGAACGCCCGATTCGGTGGTGGGGAGGAGCCCAGTGGACAGGGGCGCCGCCCCGGCTGGTCCCCGGGCGGGGGGCAGGGGCGCCTTGGCGCCTGGAAGGGCCGGGGGTTACCCAGGGGGATGCCAGAAGGGAACATCATCCACCGGGTGGCGCGGGTCCATGGCCGCTGGCTGTCGGGCCGGCGCTTCACGGCGGACTCGCCGCAGGGGCGCTTCGGAGACGGGGCGCGGGTGGTGTCCGGGCGGGTGCTCCAGGCGGTGGAGGCGCACGGCAAGCATCTCTTCTATCGCTTCGAGGGCGAGGTCCGGCTGCATGTGCACCTGGGGTTGTTCGGGAACATCCGCCACTTCCGGAGCGAGGCGCCTGTGCCGTCCCCGGCCTGTCGGCTGCGGCTGTCCTCGCCCCACGCCACGCTGCACCTGACCGGGCCGCAGGCCTGTGAGCTGTTGACGGCGGAGGACGAGGCGAAGCTCCGCGCGAGGCTCGGAGAGGACCCGCTGCGCGCGGAGTCGTCGCCCGAGCGTGCGCGCGAGAAGCTGTGTCGGGGGCGGATGCCGCTGGCGCTCGCGCTGTTGGACCAGGAGCGGCTGTCCGGCGTGGGCAACATCCTCCGGGCGGAGGCGCTGTTCCTGGCGAGGCTTCCCCCGTTGCTGCCGGCGGGCGCGCTGAGCGAGGCGGACTTCGCGAGGCTGTGGGACGTGCTCCAGCGGCTCTTGGCGGATGCGTCGCGGGATGGGCACATCGTCACGCCGGGCGCGCCGCGGGTGCCGGAGTGTGTCGCGGGCAGGAAGCGCGCGGAGCGCTTCTGTGTGTATGGCCGTGAGGGGCAGCCCTGTCCGCGCTGTGGCACGAAGGTGTGGAGGCGCGAGCTGGCGGCGCGGGGGCTGTTCTTCTGCGCGGAGTGCCAGGGCGTCGACGCGGTGCCTCGACCTCGGGTCGCGAAGAAGAAGGCCCGTACCGTCCAGGTGAAGCGACGCGACGCGCGGCGCGAGATGAAGAAGCGGACCGCCCGCTCGACGGCCCGGTGAGGTGCCGCGCAATTCCTGCGCGACGATGGGGAGTGTGCAGGCGGGGACGGTGAGGCTTGCCCACCGCGATGGACGGCGTGACGATGCCGGCATGAGCCCACTGCCTCCCTCGTACGTGCATGGCACCAGTTCCACTCCGCTGCTTGGAGAGACTATCGGGCAGAACCTGCGGCGGACGGTGGAGCGGTACCCGGACGGCGAGGCGCTCGTGGTCGTCTCCCAGGGCTACCGGGCGACGTACCGTGAGCTGTGGGACACCACGACGCAGGTGGCGAAGGGGCTGCTGGCCATGGGCGTGGAGAAGGGGGACCGGGTGGGGCTCTGGTCTCCCAATCGCTTCGAGTGGGTGGTGACGCAGTACGCGACGGCGCGCATCGGCGCCATCCTGGTCAACCTGAACCCGGCCTATCGCACGGCGGAGCTGGAGTACTCGCTCAACCAGTCGGGCACCAGCGTGCTCCTGCTGTCCAAGGGCTTCCGGCAGACGGACTACAAGTCGATGCTGGAGCAGGTGCGTCCGCGCTGTCCCGAGCTGCGCGTGGCGCTGGTGCTGGACGAGGACTGGGAGCTGCTCCTGTCCAACGCGAAGCACGTGAGCGGGCACACGCTGGAGGCGCGCGAGGCGTCGCTCCAGTTCGATGACCCCATCAACATCCAGTACACGTCCGGGACGACGGGCTTCCCCAAGGGGGCCACGCTGTCGCACCACAACGTGCTCAACAACGGGTACTTCATCGGGGAGGCGCTGAAGTACGGCCCCGCTGACAGGGTGTGCATCCCCGTGCCGTTCTACCACTGCTTCGGGATGGTGATTGGCAACCTGGCCTGCACGTCACACGGCTCCACGATGGTGATTCCGGGGGAGGCCTTCGAGCCGCTGGCGGTGATGCAGGCGGTGCAGGCGGAGAAGTGCACGTCGCTGTACGGCGTGCCGACGATGTTCATCGCGGAGCTGGACCATCCGCGCTTCGGCGAGTTCGACTTCTCCACGCTGCGCACGGGGGTCATGGCGGGCTCGCCGTGTCCGGTGGAGGTGATGAAGCAGGTGCAGTCGAAGATGAACATGCGCGAGGTGACCATCTGCTACGGGATGACGGAGACGTCACCGGTGTCGACGCAGAGCTCGCTGGATGACCCGCTGGACAAGCGCGTGTCGACGGTGGGGCGCGTGCATCCGCACCTGGAGGTGAAGGTCGTCCACGCGGAGACGGGCGAGGTGGTGCCGCGCGGGACGGCGGGGGAGCTGTGCACTCGGGGGTACAGCGTGATGCTGGGGTACTGGGCGAACGAGGAGGCCACGGCGAAGGCGGTGGACCGCGCGGGGTGGATGCACACGGGTGACCTGGCGACGATGGACGCGGACGGCTACGTGCGCATCGTGGGCCGCATCAAGGACCTCATCATCCGGGGCGGGGAGAACATCTCGCCGCGCGAGGTGGAGGAGTTCCTGCACACGCACCCGGGCGTGAGCGAGGCGCAGGTCATCGGCGTGCCGAGCGTGAAGTACGGCGAGGAGGTGATGGCCTGGGTGAAGGCGAAGCCGGGCGTGGCGCTCACGACGGAGGAGCTGACGAAGCACTGCACCGGGCGCATCGCGAGCTTCAAGATTCCGCGCTACTGGAAGCTCGTGGATGCGTTCCCGATGACGGTGACGGGCAAGGTGCAGAAGTTCCGGATGCGCGAGGTCTCCGTCGCCGAGCTGGGGTTGCAGACGGCGGCGGACATCAAGACCGCCTGAGCGGCGCGCGGGCTCACCGACGGCGTGACGAAGGCTTCGCCTTGCGCGCGGTGGAGGCCTTCTTCGCGGCGGGCTTCTTCTTCGCCGAGGGCTTTTGGGCGGGAGCCTTCTTCGCCGGGGTCTTGGTGGCCTTGCGTGGAGCGGCGGCCTTCTTCGCGGGCTCCGCAGGAGTCTTCTTCGCGGCAGCCTTCTTCTTCGGCGCCTTCTTCAGCGCGGCCCGGGTCGCCGCGTCGACGCCGCGACGGGCCCAGGGCAGCAGCGCGTAGGCGTCATCGCTGGCGTCGGCGGGCGGCGTCCAGTAGCTCATCTCGATGCGCTGGCCCCCGCCTTCCCAGACGAAGGGACGGCAGCCCGCGGCCTGGAACTCCGGTCGGGAGATTTCGTCCGTCTTCAAGTAGAGCTGGCCGTCGCCGATGAGGCCGAACATCCGCCCGCCGAAGTACAGCCCCCAGCCGCCGAACATCCGCCGGGCCTGCACCGGGCCGAGCTTCTCCAACAACTCGACCGTGTACTCCACGAAGCTGTCCATTCGAGCCACCGTGTTCCTCCGTTTCCCTGGCGCCGCTTCTTAGCGGAAGGTCGCCACCAGCGGGTTGTGGTCGGACGTGTCTCCCACGTCGATGACCTCCGCGGAGACCAGTCGCTCCGCCATGCGCGGCGAGGCGAAGACATAGTCCGTGCGGTAGTCGATGGTGACGCCGCCCCGGTTGCGCCGCGCCGTCACCCAACGCGTCGAAGCCGCCCGCGTCGGCAGCGTGTCCACCCAGCCGTAGTCCTCGATGTCGTCGATGACGTCGAAGCGCGGCGGATGGCCGTACTTGTCCGTGCCCGCCCGTCGCAGCCGGTCCTCCAGGTCCACCGGATATGGGTCCCTGCGCGACAGCGAGTTGAGGTCGCCGACCAGCAGATATTGCCCCTCGCGGAACCGGGACGCGTCCAGCAGCGAGCGCAGGTAGCGCGCCTCCACGTAGCGCAGCTTCTCGTGGTGCGCGTCGAAGTGTGTGCCGAACAGCGTCACCGGGCCGCTGGCCTCCAGCTCGCACTCGACGATGCAGTGGCCCAGGAAGTGCCGGTCATTGTGGATGCGCAGCGAGCGCAGGGGAGGGCGGCTCACCACGGCGACGTGGTAGCACCGCCCGCTGGGCCGCGAGCGGGACTGTCCCAGCACCAGGTGCGCCTCGTCCTGCGGCACGTCCAGCGCCTCGGCCACCCGACGCAGCCTCCCGCCGTCGTCCCAGCCCAGGCACTCCTGGAGCACCAGCACGTCCGGTGCGTTCCGGGCGAGGAAGGTGACGATGTCGTCGAACCGCTCCTCGCCTCCCTGCAACACGTTGAACGTCATCACCTTCAGCGGCATGAATCTCCTCTCTCGCCTCAAGGACGCTTCCGTGGGCTCGCCAAGCTACCGCACCCGCGAGCCCGAGGCCGCTCCCGCGCGCCTGCCCGCCCCCCATGGCTCGGGCATCGCTCGCACGCTCTCCACGATGAACGACTTGAGCTCGCGCGCCGCCGCGGTGAGGTAGCCCTCGCCCCGATGCACGAGCGCCACCTGGCGCTTCAGCCCGCTCTTCGCGAGCGGCACCACGTCGAAGCCGCGCGACTGGTGGTCCCGCGCCATCAGCTCCGGGATGAGCGCCACGCCCAGGCCGCGCTCGACCATGCGCCGCATCGCCTCCGCGTTGTCCGTCTCCAGCGCGAGCCTGGGCGTCACCCCGCGCGCCTCGCACTCGGCCTCCAGCGCCCGCGTCCCGCTCATGCTGGGGATGACCACCCACGTCTCCTCCACCACGTCCGCCAAGGACAGCGGCCGGGTGACCTTCGTGAGGCGATGCCCACGCGGCACCGCCAGCACCAGCACCTCCTCCCACAGCTTCTGCGCCACCAGGTCCGTGTGCCGCACCGGCAACGACACGATGGCCAGGTCCAGGACGCCTCGGACCACGTTGTCCTCGAGGGCCGTGCTCATGCCCTCGCTGAGCCGGGGGCGCACCTCCGGGAATCTCCGCGCGAACGTCGGGATGATGTCCGGCAGCAGGTACGCCCCCACGGTGTGCAACGTCCCCAGTGACACGGGGCCGCGAGGCGTCCCCGACAATCGCTCCAGCTCGGACGTGCCCGCGGCCAGTGCGTCCAGTGCACGTCGTGCATGGGGCAGGAAGCGTTCACCCGCGTCGGTGAGCACCGCGCCAGCGGGCGTGCGGACGAGCAGCCGGGTGCCCAGCTCCGCCTCGAGCGCCTGGAGCTGCCGGGACAGTCCGGACTGGGACAGTCCCAGGCCCTTGGCCGCCGGAGAGAGGCGCCCCTCTTGTGCCACTCGGAGAAAGGCCTGGAGCTGGTCTCGAGTCATGCGGATTCGGCAAGAACTCTATGCGGAAGTTGCGATTTCCGCATGGGCAGCCCCCGGTTACACGTTCGGAATGGATGGAAGCGGTGTGTCGGTAGAGCCGGTGCCCTCCGCTCGGCCCGGGGCGGCGAGGCGGACGGCCACCGGGGCGGTGCTGCTGGCCCTGGTGGTCAGCGCCTTCGAGGGCACGGTGGTGACCAGCGCCATGCCCACCATCACCCGCGACCTGGGCGGCCAGCACCTCTACTCGTGGGTCTTCTCCGCGTTCCTCTTCGCCTCCACCGTCGGCGTGCTCATCTCCGGCAAGCTGGCGGACCGGCTCGGCCGCAAGCCCGTCTTCTTCGCGGGCATGGGGTTGTTCCTCGTCGGCTCCGCGCTGTGCGGGCTCGCCGACTCCGTGCACGCGCTCATCGCCTTCCGGGTGCTGCAAGGGCTCGGCGCCGGCGCGCTCCAGCCCACCACGCTCACCATCAGCGCGGACCTCTACACGCTGCGCGAGCGCGCCGCCGTGCAGGGCCTGTTCACCGGCGCGTGGGGCGCGGGCAACGCGGTGGGTCCGCTCATCGGTGGCTGGCTGGTGATGCACGCGTCGTGGCGGTGGGTGTTCCTGGTCAACGTCCCCGTGGGCCTGTTCGCCGCGCTGCTCCTGTATCTCTCGTACCGAGACCCGCCGCGCCGCACGGACGTGAAGCTGGACCGCTGGGGGCCCGTGCTCGCGGGCACCTCCGCCGCGATGCTCCTGTTCTCACTGGAGCCCGGGCACGCGGAGCTCAGGTGGCTGTGCCTCCTGGGCGCGGTGGTGCTGGGCGCGGGGCTGGTGTTCCAGCAGCGCAAGTCCCACGCGCCCCTCCTGCCGATGGAGCTGGTGAAGGACCGCACGGTGCTCAGCGGTGTCGCGGGAGGCATCGCCGGTGGCGCGCTGCTCTACAGCATGGCCGCGTGGGTGCCGCTGTGGATGACGGAGCAGGGCGGACAGACGCCCATCGTCGCCGGACTGACGCTGCTGCCCATGTTGCTGGGATGGTCCGTGGGGTCGACGTTCGGCGTGAAGCTGCTGGTGCGAGGCGGTATGCGGCTCAGCGCGGGCGTGGGCTTCGCCGTGGCGGCGACGGGCGCCGGGCTGCTCGCGCTGACGGCCGCGTACGGGTGGGGCACGTATGCGGCGCTCGCCTCGCTCGCGGTGCTGGGCATGGGGCTGGGCCCCGCGGCGAGCACGTCGCTCATCGGCCCGCAGTCGCGTGCGCCCTGGCACCACCGGGGCATCGTCACGAGCAGCCTCTACGCGACGCGTCTGTTGGGAGGCTCGCTCACGGTGGCCGCGCTGGCTCTGGCACGAGGCCACTTCGCCTTGCAGTTCGCCATCGCGGGCGGGCTGGCCGGTGTCGTCGCCCTGGGGCTCGCCGTGGCCGCTCCCGGCAAATCCACGAGCGAGGCCTGACCCTCAGTGCGACTCCTTGAGCGCGAACGGCCACAGCTTCGCGAGCGCCGAGCGTAACTCCGTCGCGCTGGCGTAGCGGTCCTCGGGGCGCTTCTCCAGCAGCTTCAGCACCACCCGCTCGAACGCCCCCGGCAGGTTCGGCCGCAGCGTCGTCAGCGGCACCGGCGCCTGCTGCACGTGCAGGAACATCAGCGGCACCGGGTCCGAATGGCGGAACGGCAGCTGCCCCGTGAGCAGCTCGTACGCCACGATGCCCAGCGCATACAGGTCCGTCGTGGACGACACGGGGGGACTGCCCATCACCTGCTCGGGCGCCATGTACTCCGGCGTCCCCAGCACCGTCCCCTGCGCCGTCGTCCCGGCCACATGCGCGCTCTTCGCCAGGCCGAAGTCCATCAGCTTCAACACCCCACCGCGCGTGATGAACAGGTTCGCCGGCTTCACGTCCCGATGCAGCACCCCCCGTCCATGCGCGTGCTCCAGCGCCACGGCCGCGTGCGTGAGCCACCGCAGCGCCTCCGCGAGCGTGGGGCGCCGCTCCATCATCCGCTGGCGCAAGTCCATCCCGTCCAACAACTCCACCGTGAGGAAGTGCCGCTCCCCATCCATCCCCACGTCGAAGACGCGCAGGATGTTCACGTGCTCCAGCGCCCGGGCGTGCTCCACCTCCTGGCGGAACCTCGCCACCGTCGCCGCGTCCGCGTGCGGCGTCGCCAGCACCTTGAGCGCCACGCGATGCCGCTCGAGCAGGTCGTGCGCCTCGTACACCGTGGAGCTCCCACCCGCGCCCAGCCAGCGCTCCACGCGGTAGCGCTGGGCCACCACCTGCCCCGGCATCAGCCCTCGCACCAGCGCCGCGGGGAGCGGCGCGGGCGTGGGGATTCCCTGGAGCAGCGTCCCGTGCGGGGACACGGGCGTCGAAGCGCGCAGCGTCTCGCCCAGGGACACCGGGGGCGGAGGCGTTGTCGGCGCGGGACCCCACGACAGCTCGGGCGCGGGAGGCGGCGTCACGCCGCCCGTCACCTTCGTCTCCTGCACGCCGCCGAGGTACACGACACCCCCGGCGTCATCTTCCGTCGAGCCCACCGCTCCTCCCTCGGTGTCCGTTGGCCCGTGCCGCGGCTCAGGGGTCCAGCAGCGAGATGTGCGAGGGGGCTCCCGCGCCCTCGATGTCCAGGTGCGGCGTGGGCAGGTTGTACTCCGCCGCCGCGCTGGTGGCCTCCACCATGATGGGGCCGGCGATCTCCGGCGGCTCACCCTTGCACAGCACGTCCACCACGTGCTCCACCGTCCACTTGCCCAGGCGGTTCACCACCAGCCGGTTGCCCTCGAACGTCGACGTGTCCGACAGCTCGTCACTGGCCCCCAGCTTCACGTCCACCGACTCGCCCAGGTAGCCCCGCGCGAGCGCCAGCACCCGGTCCACCACCGCGTTCCAGGCCTGGATGTGCGTCCTGTCCTGGGCCTCGTCCATGATGTCCAGGCCCACCTGCAGCCGCTCCATCCGCTCCAGGAACTGCTGCACCAGCGGCCCCCGGATGACGCGCCCGTGCTGCGGCGCGATGATCTCCACCGCCGGCGTGAGCTTGCGGATGGTGGCCACCGTGCGCGCCAGCGCCGCGTTCACCGGCATGTAGATTTGATGGAACGCGCGGATGCCCGCCCAGTCGGACTCGTCCGCGTACAGCCCCTTCGCGTTGGCGTCCGTGAGCCCGCCGAACAAATCCCCCGTGAAGAGCACGCGCGTCTGCGGGTCGTAGAGCATCACCGCGCCCCGGAAGTGACAGAAGGGCGAGGGCACCGGCAGCAGCTTGTGCCCGGTGGGGACGCTCAGCCCTTGCGAGAACTTCTCGGTGGCGATGAAGCGGTTGCGCGGCAGGTTCTGGTGGACGATGAGCCGCCAGGTGTCCTCCGAGCAGAGGATGCCGGCGCGAGGCGCATAGCGCGCGGAGATGATGCTCGCCGACGAGCCCACGTCCGGGTCCTGATGGTTGATGAACACGGCCGACAGCCGCTCCATCCCTCCGATGAGCGACGTCACCTTGGTGTGGATGGTGGAGAAGTCGCTGCTCGAGCCCGGGTCGATGAGGAGGTTGAACTCCGAGGCCCGCTGCGTCTTCACGTCCGTTCCCCGGAAGCGTCTCAGATAGGGGTTGGCGTAGAAGATGTTGCCCGGCTCCCGCTTGCCCACCCAGAACGTCTCGGGAGCAATCTCCACGGGGACGATTCTCAGGTCGTTGCTCAAGCCCGATGCGGGATGGTCGCTGCTGCTCATGAGACGGGGTTCCTTCACGGTGAGGTGATGTCCCCTCCCCGTAGCAAGGCGTGCGCCGAGGCCCGTCCTCCCTCGGGGAGCGCGGCGCCAGCCACCTGCGCGCCGTGCATTTCCTGCGCGCCCGGGAGCAGGCACGCAGTTCCTGCGGGCCCGGGGCTCACCCCCGGTGGGGGCAGGCGGGCTGGACGCGGAGGCTGCGAGCCTGCGTGTGCACATGGCACACTGCCGGGGTCCTTCGCACCCACCTCTCCATGCCAGACGCCTCATTCCTCTCCGCCTGGGGGCTCCCAGGCCTCTTCTTCGTCGCGATGCTCGCGGGCTCGGTGGTGCCGGTGCCCTCCGAGGCGCTGCTCGCCGCGCTCATCTATGGCGGCGCTCCGCCGATGCTCGCCACGGGCGTGGCCACGGTGGGCAACGTGCTGGGCGCGGTGTCGCTCTACCTGTTGGGGCTGTGGGTGGCGCGCGGCGGAGGCGGAGCGCTGGGGCGCTGGTATGCGCGCCGTCGTGAGAAGGAGGGGCCCCGCATGGAGCGCGTCGAGGCGCGGCTGCGCACCTGGGGCGCGCCCGCGCTCATGATGTCGTGGATGCCCATCGTCGGCGACGCGTTCGTCATCGCCGGCGGCATGGTGGGCGTCAGGCCCCTGCCGTTCGTCGTCTTCGTCACGCTGGGCAAGGGCCTGCGTTACGCGTTCGTCGCCCTGTCCACCGCCGCTGCCCTGTAGGGCGACGTCTCGTCATGTTTCAATCGTGTTTCGCCAGTATTTCCGTCAGTCCCGGAAGGTAAGTTGAGGCCGTGGTTCCAGGCGAAGCCTGTCTGGCCCACCCGTTCAGCATTCGTTGCCGACCCTCAACCGCTCCCCCTGGCGGGAGCAGGACTGGACCTCGTGCGAAACACCCTCGCAGTCTCGACGCGCGCGCTGTCGTCATGGCGCCACTGGCTCATGGTGTTCTTCCTGGGACTCGCCGCCTGCGGTGGCGAGGCGCCCGTGTCGGACGCGCCCTCGGAGGAGACGTCGCTCGGTGAGCGCGGTGACGCGCTGGCCAACGTGCGCCTGCGGCTGATGGCGGCGAACCTCTCCAGTGGCAACGGGCAGGACTACGACCCGGGCCACGGCATCCGCATCTTCCAGGGCACGGACGCGGACATCGTGATGATTCAGGAGTTCAACTACAAGACGGACTCCGCCGCCGACCTCCGCGGCTTCGTGGACACCGCCTTCGGGCCGGGCTTCTCGTACTACCGCGAGTCCGGCGCGCAGATTCCCAACGGCATCATCAGCCGCTACCCCATCATCGCCTCGGGCGAGTGGGACGACCCGCAGGTCAGCAACCGCGACTTCGCCTGGGCGCGCATCGACATCCCCGGGCCCAAGGACCTGTGGGCGGTGAGCGTGCACCTGCTGACGGCGAACGCCAGCACGCGCAACACGGAGGCGCAGAGCCTGGTCAGCCGCATCCAGGCGAACATCCCCGCGGGGGACTACCTGGTGATTGGCGGCGACCTGAACACGGGCAGCCGCTCCGAGTCGGCCTTCGGCACCCTGTCGCAGGTGGTCAACACCGCGAGCCCGTACCCCGCGGACCGCAATGGCAACACCAACACCAACGCGGGCCGCAACAGCCCCTATGACCATGTGCTGGTGGACAGCGACCTGCGGCCGTACCAGACGGCGGTGGTCATCGGCGGCAGCTCGTTCGCGAACGGGCTGGTGGTGGACACGCGCGTGTACTCGCCCATCGGCGAGATTTCCCCGGCGCTCTCGGGCGACAGCGGCGCGTCTGGCATGCAGCACATGGGCGTCATCAAGGACTTCCTCATCCCGGGGGACGCGGTGTCCTCCAGCCTGACGGTGACGTCGCCCAACGGCGGTGAGAGCTGGACCACGGGCAGTGCCCGCTCCATCTCCTGGACGTCCTCGGGCGTGTCGAGCGTGCGGGTGGAGTACACGCTGAACGGCAGCACGTGGACCACGCTGTCGTCGAGCACGTCGGCCTCGGCGGGGAGCCTCGCCTGGACGCTGCCCACCACGGCGAGCACCACGGCGCGCGTGCGGGTGACGGACACGTCCGACGCGAGCATCACGGACACCAGCGACGCGGCCTTCTCCATCACTACGGGCGGTGGCGGCGGCACGGGGACGCTCCTCATCAACGAGGTGCTGGTGAACGAGGCGGGCTCGGATGTGAATGGCGAGTTCGTGGAGCTGGTGAACACGGGCACGGCGGCGCTGAGCATCGCGGGGTGGACGGTGTCCGACGCGGCGAGCGTGCGGCACACGTTCCCCAGCGGGACGACGGTGCCGGCGGGTGGCGTCATCGTGGTGTTCGGCGGCGCGGCGGGCATCCCCTCGGGCACGCCCAACGCGGTGGGGGCGTCCACGGGGACGCTGGGCCTGTCGAACAGCGGTGACACCGTGACGGTGAAGAACGCCTCCGGCACCGTGGTGGACACGGCGGTGCTGTCCTCGGCGATGGCGGGCACGGACGGGGTCTCCGCGAACCGCAGCCCGGACCTGGGCTCGGCCGCCACCTTCGTGCTGCACACCAGCCTGTCCGGCCTGACGTCCTCGCCGGGCCGGCGCGCGAGCGGCGCGGCGTTCTGATGAAGCCTTCCGCGCCCCCTCGGTGTGAAGAGGGGGCGCGGGTCGGTCAGCGGTACAGTCGGATGTCGCAGATGCGCGAGTGGCTCGTGATTCCGGAGAAGGTGCCCGCCGCGTAGAACCGGATGTAGCGCGCCGTCAAGCCGCCGCCGGAGCGGTCGGTGTAGTCCTTCACGAGCGTCTGGTGTGGCACGTAGGACAGCGAGCCGCTGTCCTGCATGCCCCACTGGTATCCATTGAGGCTGATGCCCATGTACCAGCTCGGCGGGTTCCAGTTGCCGAACAGCACCTCCATCCGCTTGACGAGGTGCACCTGTCCCAGGTCGATGTAGACGGACTGCTCGTTGCCGTTGCTCGTCCACCAGCACGAGCCGAGGTCCGAGTCCGTCACCGTGTACGCCGCGATGGCATTGATGGTCGCGTTGCCGGACGTCGCGGGAATCTTGAGCTGCACCTCGGACGAGACGAAGAAGGGTAGGGTGACGCCGAAGTGGCCGGGGTCGGCGCGGTCCACCACCTTGAGCGTCACGTTCGAGCCGCCCCAGCCTCCCGTGTAGAAGTTCCAGTCCGCGAACGTCGTGGGGCTGACGGACTCCGCGAGCTTGGTCCACGTCGCGCCGTTGTCGCGCGAGGCGTAGTAGTCCACGGCCACCGGCGTCGGGTTGGACCAGGAGAGCCGGACGTTGACGCCGTCAGCGGGTGGGGTGGGCAGGTGCGGCTGCTTGACCTCGATGCCATTGCTCACCGTCAGTGTGATGGCGTTGGAGACGACCTCCGGCTGATGCGGGTCCACGACGCGCCACTGCGACGTCGTCGGAAGCACCGCGGGGTCCAGCGGGATGAAGAAGTTGGAGACGGTTCCGACCGTCTGCCAGCCATTGAAGTCCGTGCCGGTGCGAGCGCGCTGGAGCTCCACCGTGTCGCCTCCGCCGTTGACGAAAATCACGGGCACCGTCTGGCGAGGATTGACTGGGTACTCGAAGGAGATGGTGGGTTTGGCGACGGGGTTCTGCACCCAGATGGGCGCCAGGGTGACCTCGGCGTTCTCCCACTGCTGGTTGAGCGTGATGACGTAGATGGACTCGTAGGGCGTGAGCGAGAAGACCTGCTTCAGGTCGATGAGGCTCGGGTCGGTGTAGGTGAACTCCTTGATGGGCGTGCCGGGCTGGAAGGGACTCCAGACCCTGAGCTTCGTCCAGTTGTTGCCGCCGCCGGTGCCGTCCTTGGTGGTGCCCCAGACGGTGAAGTCGAGCCGCCGCTCGGCCGGGGTCAGCGAGAACTCGGAGCCCATGGTCCGCCCGTTGACCATGAAGAAGCCGGACGCCGGCGGCAGCGCCGTGCGGTACACCCATCGGTTGCGCAGCGCCCTCAGGAAGTTGCCGTAGTCGAACCATTCACCCGGGGGCAGCACGATGCCGGTGCGGCCCTGGGCGGTGTCGCGGCCGTGAATCTTCTCGCGGGGGACGCCGGGCTCGTCGATGTAGGGCAGCACCCAGGCGCCGTTCGGGTGCTGGAAGGTGAAGGGCTCGCCAAGCTGCGCCCGGGTGGTGGCGTGGGAGTCCGTGTTGGAGGCGGGCGCGACGCGGAAGCCGCGGCGCAGCAGCTCGAAGTATCTGTCGTTGTACTCGGCCAGTTCCACCGCGTCGCGCACGTTGCGGCGGCGGTCCGGCTCGGTGGGCAGCGCGAAGAAGACGTCCTCGTTCGGGTGGTTGAGCTGGACGTGGGTGCTCTGGAGCGGGTCGGTCGAGTAGTGGTTGAGGATCTCGTGGTGCCAGTTCCAGAGGCTGTTCGAGTTGAACCGGATGCGGCGGTTGAAGCTGTTGAAGTGGTGCTCGGGGTCGGAGCCCAGGTGGCTCTCCACCCCCGCGAGCGTCAGCATCTCCGGCTGCCCGTTCGCGTCCTGCTCCAGGCTCACCTGCCCGACGGGGTCGTCCTCGTCGTAGGACGGCCAGAACGTGGTGTGGTTGCTGGTCCCGAAGAAGTCGTAGCCATGGCGGAAGGCGGAGAGCAGGACCTCGTCACGCCGGATTTGTGGCGTGTAGTCGAGGCTCACGCCCCCCATCTCCGAGTGTCCCCGGGGGTGGCTGTGCAGGTCTCCGACGAAGGTCTGCCAGCCGCCTCCCAGCTCGGTGGCGATGCGGTTGCGATACCGGCTCTCGCGTACGGCGGGGAGCGGATAGCGGTCGGAGGAGCCGACGTTGGTCGTGTCACTCGCGAGGCCCGGGCTCGCGGATAGGACGGTGGCCAACAGCATCCAGGGACTGCGACTGCCACGACGAGACATGGGGACTTCCTCTGTCAGCAAAGGGGGGGCGCGGGCCTCGAAGGGCCCCGCGCGGCTGACAAAGGGACTACGGAGGGACGCGACGAACCTGGTCGTCGCGCCGTGTCTCAGTGACTCTCGCCCGGAGACGTCAGTGCGCCCTCGCGCTCCGAGGTCCGCGCGGTGTGCGCGCCTCCATCCTGGGGACCGGGCGTCGGCGGGCTCGCGGGCGTCGGGTGGTTGCGGCCGTAGTCGCGCTCGTGGATGCGCACCAGCGCCAGGAAGAAGGCGACGATGAGCGGACCCAGCAGGAGGCCCACCGTGCCGAACGCGGCCAGACCGCCCAGCAGCGAGAAGAAGACGATGGCGCCGTGCTGGTGCATGCCGCGCTTGGCGAGCAGCGGCTTGACGATGTTGTCCACCAGCCCCACCACCACCGTGCCCCAGATGACCAGGAACAGCGCCGCCCAGGGGTGACCGCTGAAAAACATCAGCGCCGCGGCCACCAGCACGACGATGGCCGCGCCCACCGCGGGAATCAGCGCCATGAAGAACGCCACCCCCGCGAAGAACAGCGGCGCGGGCACCTGGACGATGAGGAACCCCACGAGCGCCGCGAAGGCCTGCACCCCCGCCGTCACCACCGACGACAGCAGCACCGCGCCGGACACGCTGCGGAACTCGCGCATGATCTCCAAGGTCTCACCGCGCCTGAGCGGCGACACGCTCTCAATCCAGTGCACCAGCTCCCGCCCGTCCGTGAGGAAGAAGAACAGGGCGATGAGCATCATCACCGTCTGGAAGGCGATGGAGCCCGTGGCCGCCACCGCCCCCGTCACCGCGCGCGCCGCCGTCCCTCCCTGGTTGCTCACCTGCTCCTGGATGGTCTGGTCCAACTCCTGCTCCTCCAGGGGCATCCGCTGCATCAGGCTCTCGGCGCCCTTGCGCACGGGGCTCGGCAGCTTCTGCACCAGCCCCTCCACGCCCTCCTGCTGCACCGTCTTGGTGATGAACTGCGCGCCGGAGGACACCTCCGCCACCACGAACGCGGTGAGCCCACCCAGGGGCAACAGCAGCGCCAGGATGACGGCCGTGCAGAGGATGCCCGCCGAGATGTTCTTGCGCCCCCTGAGCTTGCGCGTCAGCCGGACGTGCAGCCCATAGAAGACGCCCGCGAGCACCGCCGCCAGGAAGATGCCCTTGGCGAAGGGCTTGATGACCAGGGCCAGCAGGAACAGCGACAGCAGGATGAGGCCGGTGAACACACGCCGGGCGGTCTGCTCGGAAGCCATGCCCGTGAAGCTAGGGCGGGTTGCGCGGGAGGGAAGGGGGAGGCGGCCCCCCAGGCCGGCTGCCTGCTCCACGAGCAAGAAGACTTGGGCCCGGGCCCCGGGCGGCTAGAGTGCCCCGCCATGCCGGCATTCGATTCGAGTCAGTTCACCCCGTGGCTGCTCCAGGCGCTGTGCGCCGCCTTCCTCGCCATCCTCTTCCTCCAGTCCGGACTGGACAAGGTCATCGACTGGAAGGGCAACCTGGGCTGGCTCACCGGGCACTTCGCCAAGAGCCCCCTGAAGGGCATGGTGCCGTTGATGCTCGGCGTCATCACGCTGCTGGAGCTGGCGGCCGGCGCGCTCAGCGGCGCGGGGGTGGTCTCGCTCATCGCCACGGGCAGCCCGGCGCTGGCCTTCTTCGGCGCGCTGCTGTCCGCCGTGTCGCTGGTGTGCCTGTTCTTCGGCCAGCGCATGGCCAAGGACTACGCGGGCGCGGGCGGGCTGGTGCCGTACTTCCTGCTGTCGCTCGCGGCCATCTACTTCACGCGCATGCGCTGAAGGCCCCGCGTCACATCACCTTGCGCGTGGGCACCAGCGCGTTGGCGGACAACAGTCCGGCCACCAGCGCCACCGCCACCATCAGCATGTTGAAGGCGGTGTCGACGCCCGCCACCACGTCGCGCTCGAGCAGCGAGGACAGGCTGCGGAAGCCCACGCTGCCGGGCACCAGCAGCATCAGCCCGGGTACGACGACGGTGACGGAGGGCTTGTTGCGAAGCCGCGCCAGCACGTTGCCCACGATGCCCAGCGCGAGCGCCCCCACGAAGGCGCCCAGCTGCGGCCCGAGCAACTCCGAGCCCAGGCGGGCCCCGAAGAACGCGAACGTGCCCGCGGCCGCAATCCAGCCCCAGTCCCGAGGCCGCGCGCGGAACAGCACGCCGATGGCGACGCCCGCCACCAGCAGCGCCACGGCCTGGGTCCACGAGGGCAGCGAGGGCGGCGGCGGGGCGACGGGCGGCGGCAGCAGCACGGACAGCTTGCTGCCCAGCGCGACGCCGAAGCCCAGCTGGAGGAACACCACCGCGGCGCCCGTGAGGCGCGAGGTGCCGGAGATGAGGTGGCGCGTGGCCAGCTCGTTGAGGGCCACCGTCAGCGTCAGGCCGGGCAGCAGGACGATGAGGCCCGCCAGGGTGGCGACCTGGATGGACAGCGGGCCGATGACGCTCGCGGCCAGCACGGCGAGCGCGGAGGAGAGGATGGCGCCCACGGGCTCGAGCACGCGGGCGGTGGTGGGCTGGCGCTGCGTCACCTCACTGAGGATTCCGATGAGCAGGCTGCTCACCGTGGCCACCGCCATCTCCTTCAGTCCTCCGCCGAACAGACGGGCGCCCGCTCCTCCGGCGAGCGCCCAGCAGAGAATCTGGAGCACGGGCCCGAAGCGCGGGGGGCGGGCGAGGATGTCCTCCACGCGCAGCGCGCCCTCGGCGGGCGTGAGGCGCGAGTGGATGACGTCGTCGGCCAGGACGTCGAGCTGCGTGAGGCGCTCCAGGTCCATGTCCCCGGGCTCCACGCGGATGAGGCTGGTGCGCAGCGCCTCGGGCGGGCCGAAGGACGCGAACAGGGACGTGGGGGTGGAGAAGAAGCGGCCCTCCAGGCCCAGGCGCTCGGACACGCGCTTCATCAGCCCCTCCAGCCGGTGGGAGGGAGTGCCGTAGCGGTGCAGCGCCTCGGCCAGTCTCAGGGTAAAGGCGACGGACGGCCCTGGCGGTGCCGGGTGGTGTTGGAGCGAGGCGGCGATTTCAGGAGGGACGGCCACACGCGGCGCAATGGCAGAGCCGCCCGGGTGGAGTCAAATGGCGGCACGGTGACGTCCGCCTGTCCGCCATGCGCGCTCGGGAAGCACGGCTGATGGGGTCTCCAAAGAAGACAAGGGATGTCGGGGTGGTGCAGGAAGGAGACGAGAGCATGGCGCGCAAGAGCAGGACGCCCAGGTGGCTGGAGGCGGCGCGGAAGCGGGACGCGGTGGCGGTGGCGGCGGGGCGCTCGGACTGGCTGGCGCGGGCGCTGGGGCGCGCCGGGGTGATGCCTCGGGCGGAGGCGGAGGCGGCGATTCGCGCGGGCCGGGTGGAGGTGGACGGACGGGTGGTGACGGAGCCCTTCGCGCCGGTGGGGCCGGAGCAGACGGTGCGAGTCGATGGGCAGGGACACACGCTGACGTCCGTGACGCGGGTGTTGATGTTCCACAAGCCCGCGGGGCCGGTGGTGCATGGCACGGACCCGGAGGGCGTGGGCACGGTGTTCGAGCGCCTGCGCGCGGTGCTGCCCGAGTCCCTGCGGGGCTACGAGTGGCTCGCCGTGGGCCGCCTGGACCGGGACACCACGGGGCTTCTGCTCTTCAGCAATGACGAGCGCTTCGTGCGCCACGGCACGGCGCCGGAGACCCATCTGCCCAAGCGCTACGTGGCGCGGGTGGAGGGCCAGCCTGTCGAGTCCGCGCTCCAGCGACTGCGGGACGGCGTGGAGCTGGAGGACGGGCTCACGCGTCCGGCCCGGGCCGAGTCACGGGCTCCGGGGGTGGTGGAGCTGACGCTGACGGAGGGCCGGCACCACCAGGTGAAGCGGATGCTGGCGGCCGTGGGGCATCCGGTGCTCACGCTCCATCGCGAGGCCGTGGGCGCGGTGGTGCTCGACGTGCCCGAGGGGGGATGGCGGGAGCTGCGTGCGGCGGAGGTCTCCGAGGCGCTGGGGTTCGGCGCTCAGGGGGAGTCCGACGGGTCAGCGCAGGGTGAGTGATTGGCAGGTCTCCAGCGCGGCCCGCGCGAGGTTCCGGTTCTGGCTCGAGAAGGTGCAGAGGAACGCGGGGCTCGTGGGGGATGCGGAGTACATGCAGTCCGCCTGATAGGGATGCGTGGTGTCCTTGGGCGTCTCCGTCCAGAGGCAGTGCTCGCCCACGCGTTCGATGCGCGCCGTGGCGTCGGTGAGCCGGTAACCGCTCTCGATGCTCTTCAGGCTCTGGAAGAACTGGGGGATGTAGAGGCCGAGTCCCCGGACGTTGGCGAGCTGCACGTCGAGCTTGGACAGGCCCGGCGCGGTGGCGGGCAGGGTCAGCTTCACCTTGACCCCTTGAGTCCCGGGGTCCTCCAGGACGTAGCTCGCCTGGAAGGGGGAGACCACGTCCAGCTCGAGGGCCGTCTTCACGCCGAACGACTGCACGTCCGAGGCGGGGATGGTGAGCCGGGTGCGCTTCGCGGGGGGCTTCTCCGGCGCGGGGGCCTTCGGTCTGGGCGAGGAGGCCGCGCCCGGACGTCGCTTCGGAGGTTGAGCTTGGGGCGAGGGGGGCTCGGCGGACGCGCTCCCTGCGCACAGGAGCATGACGAGGGCGGAGGCCAGGAGGAGCGGCGAGGTCGCGCGAGGAGAGCCCATGGTGTGAGCTTTCCATGTCCTATCGAGGGCGTGCGCCGAAATGTGATTGCACCGCTTCGAGCACGGCGGGCTCGCGCGGGTTGTTGAAGTGGCGTCCCCCGGGGACGACGATGACCTCGGCGCCCAGGTGCTCCTCCCAGAGTCCTTGATTGCGACGCCAGTCGGAGGTGAACGGGTCGCTGTCGGAGAGCACGACGACGGCGCGGCCCAGCGCGGCGCGCACGCGGGCGAAGTCGATGGGCGTGTCGAGCCAGGGGCGCAGCGCGTCCCACGGCTTGTCCACCTCGAACCAGCCGGAGACGAACACGGCGCCCTCCACGCGGTGTCCCTCGGGCATCGCGGCGAGGTAGCGGAGGAGGGTCTGACAACCCACGCTGTGGCCCAGGAACACGGTGGACGGCGGAGGCACAGGGCCGAGCGTGCGCGTGAGCGTGGACACCCAGCCGTCGATGGTCGGCGTGGCGGGCTCGGGCATGTCCAGCGTGAGGATGTCGTCGAAGGGCGCGGGTGGCTCGCGCAGCTTCTCCTCGAGCCAGGGATAGAAGTCGGTGTTCGGACGTCCGGCCCAGCGGTGCACGACGACGAGGGTGCGGCTCATGGGGCCGCAGTCTGCCTCAGTCCTCGCGTGATGCCATCGCCAGGATGTGCTCCCGGAGCCTCGCCGCGAGTGACAGGCTCTCGGGCAACGTGTGGCCGAGGAGGCGCGGGACTCCGGTGGCCAGCACCGCGGCGTTGGTGAAGACGCCTGCACGCGCCTCGGCGAGCCGCGCGAGGGGAAGCGCCTGCTCCATGATGGGGACTCCATCGATGGAGCCCGAATCGAGGAGCACCGCGCGGATGACACCGGGGAGGCACGGCGCATCGAGCGGCGGAGTGACGAGCGCGCCGTCCAGGAGGACGAAGAGGTTCGCGGTGGGCAGCTCGCACGCGTGAGCCAGCTCGTTGGCCAGCACGGGGAGCTGTTGCATCCGCGAGAACTGCCGGAAGTACGACAAGCCCTTGTGGTTCGGAGACGTCTCCCCGTGACGATAGGCGCCGTGCTCCACCGTGAGGATGGCGCGTCCCTCGTGCTGGAGTCGCTCGGCGTCGGGAGCGTGGGGCCGGAGGGTGAGCAGGAGCTGCCCATCGCTCGCGGACAGCTTGCCGATGCCCTGGAAGCGGGGACCGAGCAGCGGGTCGGCGGCGAGGCAGCGTCGCAGGGTGTCACGAACGGAGGCGGGCTCCAGCAGCTCGGGCGAGGGCGCGCGGACGGTGTCCGTGTGAGCCGCGAGGCTCGCCGTGAGTCGGCGCAGATGACGGGACAGGAAGAGGGGGGCGCCGTCCTCGATGCGGAAGGTGGTGAAGAAGCCCGCGCCGAAGAAGAAGCCCTGCGCGAAGTCGTGCAGGCGCAGGTCCTCCCAGCGCTTCACCTCGCCGTTCACCGCCACGGTGGAGAGCATGGTGTGGCTCCGTCAGCGCCGAGCCGCCAGGAAGTTGGCGAGCAGTCGAGGCCCGTGGGTGGTGAGGAAGGACTCGGGATGGAACTGGACGCCCTCCAGCGCGGGCAGCGCCTTGTGCCGCATGCCCATGATGAGCCCCTCGTGCCAGGCCGTCACTTCGAGACACTCGGGCAGGCCCTCCCGCTCCACGACGAGCGAGTGATAGCGCGCGGCGACGAAGGGCCGTGGGAGTCCCTGGAACACCCCCTGGTTCTCGTGCTGGACCTCGGCCGTCTTCCCATGCACGGGGACGGGAGCGCGGACCACCTTCGCGCCGAAGACCTGTCCCAGACACTGGTGGCCCAGACACACGCCGAGCAGGGGGACACGTCCGCCGAAGGCTCGGATGACCTCGAGTGAGACGCCCGCGTCCTCGGGCGTCCCGGGGCCGGGGGAGATGACGATGCGCTCGGGCTGGAGGGCCTCGATGTCGCGCACGGTGACGGCGTCGTTGCGCACCACCTTCAGCTTCGCGCCCTGCGCGCCGAGCGCCTGGACGAGGTTGAAGGTGAACGAGTCGAAGTTGTCGATGAGGAGGATCATCGCGTGGCTCCGCTCGCGCGCAGGGCGAGGAGCTGGGAGCGCGCCTTGTTCAGCGTCTCCTTGAACTCCTGGCGAGGCTGCGAGTCGTGGACGATGCCCCCGCCGACCTGCGCGTAGGCGCGGCCGTTCTTCACGAGCAGGGTGCGGATGACGATGTTCAGGTCCAGATCGCCGCTGAAGGACACGTAGCCGAGCGAGCCCGTGTAGAGACCGCGAGCGTGCGGCTCCAGCTCGGTGATGAGCTGCATGGTGCGAATCTTGGGGACGCCAGTGATGGTCCCGCCGGGGAAGAGCGCGCCGACCACGTCGAGCGGCTCGGTGTCGGGCGTGAGCTGTCCTATCACCTCGGATTCGATGTGGAGGACGTGGGCGTACTCGACGATCTCCATCAGCTTCGTCACCTCGACGGTGCCGTAGGCGCAGACGCGGCCGAGGTCATTGCGCTCCAGGTCCACGAGCATGGCGTGCTCGGCGCGCTCCTTCTCGCTGGTGCGCAGCTCCTGGACGAAGCGGGCTTCTTCCTCGGGCGTGCCCCGGCGGCGGGTGCCGGCGATGGGGCGGGTGATGGCGCGTCCGTGCTCGACGCGGACCAGCCGCTCGGGGGAGGCGCTCACGACGTGGAAGCCGTCTGCTTCGAGGTAGCTGGCGAAGTGGACGGGGTTGGTGGCGGACAGGGTCTCGTAGAGCGCGAGGGGCTCGCCCGGGAAGTCGACCTCGAGGCGCTGCGAGAGGTTGACCTGGTACGTGTCTCCGGAGCGGATGTACTCGCGCACACGCTCCACCGCGTCCAGGTAGCCCTGCTGCGTGAAGTTGGAGCGCGGCTCCGCGAGGGGGGCATCGGCGGCGGGGGGGGCGGGAGGCGAGGTGGGCGTGGCCTGGCGCACGATGGACGCGAGGGTGTCCAGGCGGCGCTGACAGTCCTCCCAGTCCGAGCCGGTGGCGATGGCGAGCAGGTGCCCTTCGAGATGGTCCACCGCGAGGAAGGTGTCCACGAAGGACAGGGCGATGTCCGGCAGTGCCAGGTCATCGCGCGGGTGGACGGGGAGCTTCTCGAAGTAGTGGTTGGCCTCGTAGGCGAAGAAGCCGACGGCGCCGCCGAGGAAGAGCGGGAGCCCATCGATGCGAGGGCCGCGCCACCGACGGAACAGGGCTCGCAGCGTGTCCAGGGGCGCACCCTGTTGGGGCACGTCGTCGATGAAGCACTTGGGGCCCTTGGCGACGAAGCGCAGGAAGGGGCTCGCGCCGAGGAACGAGTAGCGCCCCTCTTCACTGACGCGGGTGCTCTCGAGGAGGAAGCGGTGCTGCGCGGGGAGGGCGCGCAGCAGGTCCACGGGCCGCGGCGCACCGGTGTCCCACCGTCGATACACGGGGACCTGGTTGAAGCCCTGGGCCACGAGCGCATCGAAGCGCTCGCGGTCCAACGGTGGCGGAAGCGGCCGGGTGCTCATTCCGGGGGCTTCCTAGCAGGAAGTCCCGGAACGGGCATCCGGCGGTGGTTCAGGACGTGCCCGTGCTCTGGGGGCCGCCCGCCTGGGCCTCGCGTGACTTGCGCGCGTACAGGAGGATTTCGTCCTCGGAGAGCTGGTTCGTGCTGATGGCCGAGCGGTCCGCCTTGAGCTGCTGGACCTTGCCCTCGCGCAGGACGTGGAACTGGCCTGGCTTCTGTCCGGGGAGCTTGGCGTCGGCGTCGACGCGCGCCTCGCTGAACATGGGATGGAGCTTCTTGATGGCGCTGCCCTCTTTCACGAGGCCCACTGACCAGGTGCGCACATTCTCCCGGCACTTGTAGTCGAAGTCTCCGGGGCTCTGCGTGGCGAGCATGATCCCCAGGCCCGCGGAGCGCGCGCGCTTGAGGAGGCTCTCCATCGGCTCCTTGGTCGCCGGCTTGCTCGTCGCGGGCAGATACATGTCCGCCTCGTCGAAGAGAATCACGGCCTGGAGCTTCGGTGATGGATTCTGACTGGCCCACCGATGGGTCTCCAGCAGGAGCTGGGAGACCCAGAAGAGGATGCGAGATTTGTCACCGAGGAACTTGGTGCTGATGATGCTCAAGCGCGTGCGACCGGGTACGTTGTGGACCCCGCGCCCGAGCATCTCATCCAGGTCGAGCCGCTCACCGCTCGAGGCCAACAGCGTGCGCAGGTTGATGCGGAGCACGCTGAGATCCTGGGCGAGCTTGTCGAAAGTCCGGGTGGGAATTCCGTCGGTGGCCTCCAGGAGTGCTGGGTCCTGCGACATGACGAACTTCTGGATGAGTTCGAGGGTGACTTCCTTCCCGAAGGACTGGCTCATCAACAGCCGGAGTGCTTGCGCGAGCACGGCCTTGGCGGCCTTGTCGTTGGGGTTCACTTTGTAGTCGAGCATGCCGGCGATGGCATCCGCGGCCTGCTGTACGCCCTGCTCACGCTCCTCGGCGGGGAGCGTCTCCAAACCATGCGGGACGATGGGAATGGCCAGAGGTCTGCCATCCGAGCGACCTGGCGTATAGAGCGCGACGTCGACCCGTTCACGGAGGAGTCTGCGCCGCTCGCGCAGCGTGGCGTCCTCGATGCGCTCCTCCCAGGCCTCGGGGCGTGCGTACGCGGCGAGGTCGCCCTTCCTGTCCACGAGGATGACGGGGATGCCTCGGAGCAGGAGCTGCTCCAGGATGTTGAGCGCGAGGGTGGTCTTGCCGCTGCCCGTGCTGCCAAGGAAGGCGCTGTGCCGCGTCAGCTCGGAAGTCTCGACCATGATGTCCTGTGCGAGCAGTCCTTCGGAAACCCCCAGTCGTAGAGGGCCGGTGAGGACTACGTTCGGCACGGGTGTCCCCGCGGCTGGTGTCACGCGGGGCTTGCGCGCGAGGTTGCCGGGAGCATCGGGCTTCTGGACGGGCTTGGGGTCCGGATCGGGCAGCAGCTTGCTCACGGGCTTCAATTCCGAGAGGTCCGTGTCGTCATCCTCGGAGGACGCCGTCTTCGGTCCCGTGGAGGAGGCGGTGCTCGCTTGCTGCGCTACGGGGAGCGTCCCCGAAGGACGCTCTGTCCTGGGGTCCTTCGCGGCCTGGGCGGGAGTTGTTGGCGCCGCGGCCAGGTTTGATGCATCGCGGAGTGCTGGCGCAACTGGAGGAGTCACCACTGCGTTCTCGAACAAGCCCGACTGCCTGGGAACGAAGTTGTTCTCGTTCTTGATGCGGACGGGCGCAGGTGGCGCCACTTCGGGAGCCTTTGCATCACGCTTCTCGGAGGCCTGAGCGGAATGGTCCTTCGATGGGCCCGGAGGCGGGAGCGACGGGCCAAGGGGCTCCAATCCCAGGATGTCACCCATGGACTTGAGTCGGGTAACGGGACGGGCGGAGCGGCTCCATCCCGCGAGTGCCGTCTGCCCTGCGTGCAGGGAGCGGAAGTCACGGAGAGCAACGAGCTCTCGGAGGTCGCTGTCTCCCAGCACCACGCGGCGCCCGCCTTGCCGGATGAGTTTGCTCAAGGCATCCGAGACCAGTGTTCCCGTCGATGAGGGGAAGTCAGAGGTCCGGATGAGCACCGGTGTCTTCCCTCTCGCGGCAGTGAGGGCCTCGCTCATCTGTCGCCCCAACCCGCCTCCGTGCGGACGACGCTCGCATAGCGCGAGGACGAGCTTCTTTCCCGAAGGATGCACAGCCACGTCCAGCAGGTCGTCCCCATTGCGGGTCTTCACCGCGAAGCGAGGCGAGCCTCCCATTTCCTCGCTCCCGACCTCGACAGCCCACGCGAGCAGCGCGGTGATGTCGGAGGCATCCTCTGGCAGCTTCTCCTTGTAGGTGGCGCGGAAGTCCGTCCACATCTGGTCCATGTCGATGGAGGGACCCTCGGTTGGCTTCGGTGCCTGCGCGCCCGTTTGCCGGCTTGGCAACGGGAAGGTGTCCGGGAGGCGCTGCAACTCGATGGCCTTATCGCGGTAGCGACGGCACTCGTTCAGGACGTCGCGGGCGCGCTGGCCGGCGAGCATGTCGAAGCCCTGCGCGGGAATGGGGTAGGTGGGCTCCTCGGGGTGGTACTTCACGCCGCGCTGTTCGTAGAGGACGCGCAAACGTCGGGCTGCCATGTCGCGAGCGGTGGCCGCGGTGACGGTGCGCTCCAGCGTCACGGGGTCCGGGTCGTTCTCGATGCGGTCGACCATGGCCCGGTTGAGGTTCGGGCGCATCAGCTCCCAATAGTCGGACAGGCAGCAGATGACCACGACGGCGTTGGGCACCTTGCCGGCGATGGCGGCCAGGGTGTTCATCGCCCGGCGGAAGGCGTTCTCGGACTGAGGCCGGTGCTCGAAGTCGTTGATGTCTTCAATCTGGTCGACGCACAGCACGAGCGCGTGGCCCAGCGCGTTCATGACACGGCCCAGTTGCTCGACCATTCGAGCGGGGGCGTCGTCGGAGGTTCGCGGGACGAGTTCGCCGATGACCTTCCGGTCCTCGGGCGTGATGTCCTCGCAGCGCAGCCAGTTGAAGATGCGGCGGTTGATACGAGGGTCCCTGCGCTGGAAGTAGATGAGCGCGCGCAGCAGGTCCACCTCGACGCCTTGGAAGCGTGGGTCGGCAAGAAGGTCGTCCGCCACCGCGCGGACGGTGCCATGCAGCTCATCGTCCTCCAGGACCTTCTCCTCGGGCTCGATGAGCGGCGCGAAGAGGCTGGTGCACTGGCCCATCAGCAGGTTCGACAGGTACATCATCCCGCTGTCGTCACCCTCCGCCACGTCATAGGGATGGTGGTCGAGCGAATCGATGAGGTTGGACAGCAGATATCGGTCGTAGTGAGCCGAATCCACAGTCATGGGCACGTAGCCGGTGAAGCCTCGCTTCTGACCGTGCGCGGCATTGCGGAATGCGCGCACGAGGTGCGTCTTTCCGCTGCCAGACTCGCCGAGCAGGAGGAGGAGCTTCCCGGTGTCGGGACGAGGTGATGCCGTCGCGCGGTCCAGCAGTCGGTTGAAGGCGCGGCGCGCGGAGGGGTTGAGGGTCTCCACATCGAACGGGTCGGGCTGCCAGAGATACTGGCCCTGTTGGACGCTGCTGAAGACCTCGCCGCTGTCGGAGAGGAAGACCTTGAGTCGAGGGTCGCTGGACATGCGCGCTCCTGGAAAGGACGAATCAGACGACGACGAAATGGAAGCTGGAGCCGTGGGCACGCACTTCGGACTCAGCGACGTCCGTGGGGTCCATGGTCGCGATGAGGTCCGCGCGCGTCAGCGACAGGTGCTGGGAGCGGTTGGCCTCCAGGAGCGCGGCGTCGAAGGCCTCGCGGTTGCTCCACTCAGGCTGGAGGGCTCGCCACACGTGAGAGATGAACACCTTGTCGCGTCCGTAGCGGCCCGTGGGCAGGGCACGCGCCACCGAGAGCACGTGCTCGGCGAAGGACTCCACCAGGGCCGTAGGCGGTGGTGCAGAGGGCGCGGTGGCCCGCGAGGGCGTGATGGCGTGACTGGGCGCGGACCCGGTGTCGCGCGTGGGTGCGGTGGACGACTCAGGGAGGAACCACTGCCGCAGCAGCGTCAGGCGAAGAATCTCCGCGTCGGCGCGAGGTGCCCCAGCGGCGCGGGCAGCGAGCTGCTCCACGGCCTTGCGCGGATTCTTCACCTCGGTGTCGAGCATCTTGCCGAGCAGGTGGGCCTGCACGGCACCCAGGGAGAACGGCCGCTCCGTCTCCACACCCAACTGGCGCCAGAGCAGCCTGTCCCGAATCTGCGACAGGGACGGCTCTCCCTCTCCGACCTCGGGATGGTGCCGGGCGAGCACCGCCGCGCGGACGCCATCCGCGTCGTTCAGGCGGGTGAGCGTGGCCTTGGAAGGTGCGACGTCCAGGCTGTTCGCGAGGAGGTAGGTGGCCTTGAGCTTCTTCCAGGTGAGCCCCTTGGGGAGCTGCTCCAGGCGCAGGAACTGGAGGACGCGCTCCATCCCCGCGCTGGTGAGCGTCAGGCCCGCCTTCTTCTTCGCGGCCACGAGCTCATCGCGCAGGAGCTGCTCCAGCACGGCGTCGAGTCGGGCCTTCCACTCGGGGCGCGAGAGGCGGTGCTCCACGAAGGGGCGCAGGGCATTGCCGAGCTCCGTGCGGGTGCCGCTGCGTTGTGGACGCGGCGCGAGCCAGGTGAGTGCGAGTCCCGCCAACCGGTTGTCAGGGCTGTCCATGCGTTGTCCTTTGCGCGGTGGCTTCTCGCCGCCGGGCCTCCATGAGCGATTCGAGGGTCTTCAAGATGTCTTCACAGTGAGGGTGCAGGTCCTCGTAGAGGAAGCGGGCCACCCAGTAGCCGATGCGCTGGAGCGCCAGGTCCTTGCGTCGGTCCCGACGGAACCGCTCGGGGTCGAGGAAGTGGTGTTGGCCGTCGATTTCGACGGCGAGCCGCAGCTCGCGGCTCAGCAGGTCGACCTCCAGCGGGCGCTTGCCCTCGCCGAGCTCCACCTTGGCGTTGAGGGTGAAGACGTCCTTGGTGGCCGGATGGACCTGCAGGATGTCGTGGTAGAAGAAGTGCTCCATCTTGCTGCGGGCGCGGGCCTCGGACTTCTCGCGCTCGGCGACCATGGCCTCCGCGTTCTCCCGGAAGCGCTCCAGCAACGGCGGCGCGACGTGGGGCTCCGGCTGTGAGGCCGGAGCCTTCTTCTTCGAGGATGCACGTCGAGGGGACGCGGGCTCGCCGACGGGCGCTCCCTGCTCGGAGGTGACGGCGACAGGGTCCGGGAGCTCGAGCAACCCTTCCCGCATCATCGCGAGCGCGTGGGAGTCCTTGCGTCCACGGGTGCCTTCGAGCGCATCGGGTGGCAGCACGCAGGCGACGTGAAGCAGCGGGGCCGCGGAGCAGATGGCGGTCGCGGTGCGGAGGCTGCGCGGGTCGGAAGGGGAGAGCGCCAGGTGGAGGGCGGGGGCGCGGCCTTCGGGGATGATGAGCAGCAGCGCGTGGAGGACGCGGAGCGGGTCGTGGGAGATGGCCTCACGGACCTCGTTGGGGAGCGTGCCTGGGGGCGCGGGCTCCGGGGCTTCGAGCAGCTGTCGGCACAGGGCCCACGTCACGGGCTCGGCGTGGGGCGGCTCCAGTCGCTCGAAGAGGACGCGGCGGTCGTGCTGCGTCTTGCCCTCGAAGTGCAGCTCGCGGGAGGAGATGGCGCGCTGGGAGAAGACGACGTAGCTCTCCGCGTCTCGGAAGAGATTGCGCTCACGGGCGAGCTGGGTGGCCCAGGCGGCGACGGTGGAGCGCAGGTCCTCGCTCTGGGCGAAGGCCGCCTTCAAGCCGCTGCGGTGGAGCCATTCCGTCCAGAGCCGGAGCGCGCGCTCCGGGTCGCCCACCAGGGCGCTCAGGGTGGGAATCCCTTCCGCACGGCGCCGGGCATGCCGGTCCAGCGAGTCCAGGAGAGCGGTGTCTGCGGTTGTCACCAAGCCCATGCCCCCACGGGTCCCCGGAGATGGACCCGTCACACCGGGTAGAGCCTGCGCCCTTCATGTCATTCCTTGCAAGCGGCGAGACCCGGTGCATCCAATGTCTCACACCGCCCGCCGGGTCTGTCACGACATCGATGCGAGGAGTGACTCACCCCGTGGGGGTATGGACTGGAGTGACTGTCTTCGTCAGGGGCGCAATCCCTACCGCGGCGCCGGGTCCCCCGCGGGCAGCTCCATCACATCCGGCATCTCCGCCAGCATGTTGGCGTTGGGATAGAGCGTGAGCTGTCCCGCTTGTCGTTCGATGAGTCCCGCGAGCCCGCCGGCTGTCTCCTCGAACGGCGCCCCGTGCGTCTGGAAGGCGAACGCCTCCCACAGCCGCGCCACATGCTCACGCCATGAACCCGGCAGCTTCTGGAACGTCACCCGCGCCTGCTCCGCCAGCGCCGAGGACTCCGAGACCTCCTCCCCCGCGAACACCCGACGGCGGAACAACTCCCGCTCCCGGTTCCGCTCCTCGGGCGTCGCCTTCGCCAGCGCGCGGATGCCCGCCGACAGGTCCTTCCACAGCTCCAGCGTCGCCGTGGACGGAATCGTGGTGATGAAGCTGTTCACCATGACATGCATCGCCCCGAAGGACTCCACGTGGTGCCACCAGAAGGGCGGAATCAGCAGCGCCTCCCCGGGCTCCACCACCGCCACGCACGCGTGCTCCATCGCCGTGCGAAACCGGGGGAAGCGCTCCAGGTCCAGGTTCAACAGGTGCACGGGCGTCGTGGGCGCCCCGCCGCCCAGCACGTCCAGCGGCGCGTGGTACAGGTTCTCCAACTGCTCCGGCGGGAACATCGTCACCCGCTTGGTGCCCTCGAACATGCAGATGAAGTTGATGCAGTCGTCGTAGTGCAGGTTCACCACCTGCCCGTCCGAGCCCACCCAGAACTTGCTCTCCACCCCCAGCGGGTCGCTGAACGACAGGAAGTCGAACCGCAGCTTCTCGCGCACGTGGGACTGCTCGAGCATCCCGTTCTGCATGTACACGTACTCGCCCGTGCGCACCGCCGCCTTCAGCCGGTCCGCGAAGTCCGCGAAGCTGCCCTGCTCGGGCATCACCGCCACGCCCCCCTCCGCGTCGCTCACCACCAGCTTGGGCCGGTAGTGCCCGCCCGACTCCGGAGGCAACACGCAGAAGTAATGCTGCGGCCGCTCCCCCAGCTGCGCCTCCAGCACCGCGAGCTTCCCGTCCAACGTCCCCTGCGAGCGGAACGCGTCCAGCGCCCCCGAGGCGTCCAGGAGCCCCCGGACGATGACCGGCTCACGGTAGTGCCACTCCCGCAGCTCCTCGAGCGACGGGCGCTCCAGCCTGCGGACCGGCCTGGCGGAAAAGGGCAGGGGCTTCATCGGCATGGGGCTCCAACTCGCGGCACGAGGGAGCCCTCACGCTACCACGTCCACGCGGGGGCCCTAGATGAGCCCCCCGGACACGGGCGGCGGCGCCGCTTCACGGTAGATGCGCAGCGTGTCCGCCACGCTGTGCCGGTACTCGAACCCCGTCGCCTCCAGGAAGCGCCGGTTGTCCACCACGATGGGATAGCGCAGGTGGTCCAGCGCCCCCACCGACAGGCGCGGGAAGCCCGCCCGCCCCAACAGGAACGACAGCACCTGCGCCGGCAGCGGCACCGCCGTGCGCCGCGTCTCGCGCACGATGACCGACAGCGGAATCGGCGGAGGCCCGGCCACGTTGAAGATGCCCCGGATCTTCTTCTCCAGCGCCAGCTGCAGCGCCGTCACCACGTCCTCCTCCTGGAGCACGTGGAACAGCGGGTCATAGCCGAGCACCATCGGCACCCGTCGCCCCTTGAGGAACGAGGCCAGCGTCCCCGTGCCCGGCGCGCCCAGCGTGTACGGCAGCCGCAGCACCGCCGTCGTCACCTCGGGCAGGCGCCACAGCGCCGTCGCGGCGTACAGGTCCGCGGCCACCAGGTCCGCCAGCTCCGGGATGGCCTCCAGCGCGCGCGGCGGCTCGTCCTCGGAGTGGTACAGCGGCGAGTCCGGCGCCGCGCCATAGAAGGTGTGCCGCCCGACGAAGAGCAGCTGCTTCACGCCGTGCGTCGCGCAGTGGTCGAACACCGCCTTGGTGCCGTCCAGGTTGATGCGCCCGCGCTCCGCGCCCGGCACCGTGAAGGCCGTGACGGTGGCCATGTGCACCACCGCGTCCGGACGCCAGCGGCGGAAGACGTCCTCGGCGACGCGCTTTCGCACGTCGCCGCGGAACACCTGGATGTCCGCCTCCTGGGCCGTGTCCCACGGACGGATGTCCACCCCCGCCACCTCGTGGCCCGCCCGCTTCAACCGCAGCGCCAGCTTGCGCGCGATTCCTCCGGAGATACCCGGGATGAGCACCCTCATGGCAGCAGCTTTCTGGCCAGCCCGCGGTGCTGTCGCCCCGCCCGGCCGCGCTCGATGAGACCCGCGATGCGCTCCTTCACCTTCGCCACATACCCCTCGATGACGTGGTCCTCCTCGTCCCCGGTGCCCCGGAAGACGAGCGGCTCGCCATAGTGGATCTCCAGCCGCACCGGCAGCGGCACCGGCAGCAGGTACGGCGTCAGCGGCACGTACGGCACCCCCAGCAGCCTGCCCAGCGTGTACGCGTTGAACACCGTCGGGATGGCCGAGCCGCCCCCCAGGAACGCGAACGGGATGATGGGCGAGCGCGTCTGGAGCGCCAGCCGCACGAAGCCCGTGCCGAAGTCCACCAGCGAGTAGCGGTCCGGGAACAGCTTCGCCGTGCCGCGCGCGCCCTCGGGAAAAATCATGAGCAGCCGGTCGTCCTCGAGCAGCCGCCGCGCGTGCTCGGGCAGGCCGGTGAACTGGCCGGTGCGGCTGGCCCACAGCGAGGAGACGGGGAACTTGTGGAGGAATCGCTCCACCATGCCCTGGGCGAGCCGGGGCGGGTCCATCTCCAGCAGGGTGGACGTCAGCACCATGGCGCCGTCCACGGCCACGCCGCCGGAGTGGTTGCCCACGAGCATGCCCCGGCCCCGGGCGGGGATGTGCTCGATGCCGTGGCAGCGCACCCGGAAGTAGTACCGGTAGATGAGCGCGAAGACGCGCAGCGCATCCCTCACGTGCTTCCGGGAGATTCCGTACGGGTCCACGCCGTACTCGTTGAACGGCAACTCCAGCCGGTCAACCCGCGCATCCAATCCGTCGCTCAGGGCCACGGCGGCGGACCGTAGCACCCCCGGACGCGGCCCGCCGCATTCCACGCGCGCGCCGTTGGGCCCAGGCCCGCCTTGGGCCATACTGCCGCCCACTCCCCCCATGACATCCCCAGACGAGCTCGCCATCGAGGTGAAGGGACTGGTCAAGCGCTTCGGCGACGTCACCGCCGTGGACGGCATCGACCTGGACATCCGACGCGGCGAGTGCGTGGGCCTGCTCGGCCCCAACGGCGCCGGCAAGACGACCACCGTCGAGATTCTCGAGGGCCTCCAGGAGCCGACCTCCGGTCATGTACGGCTGCTCGGGCTGGACTGGAAGCGCGACGCGACGAGGCTTCGCCAGCGCATCGGCCTGACGCTCCAGGAGACGAAGCTGGTGGAGCAGCTCACGGTGGAGGAGACGGTGCGGCTGTTCGCGTCCTTCTATCCTCGCCCGCTGCCGCTCGAGGAGCTGATTGGCATGGTGCAGCTGGGCGAGAAGCGGCACGCCCGGGTGGGCAAGCTGTCGGGCGGCCAGCGGCAGCGGCTGGCCCTGGCGCTGGGGCTGGCGGGAGACCCGGACCTGCTCTTCCTGGACGAGCCGACCACGGGCCTGGACCCGCAGTCGCGCCGGGCCCTGTGGGACGTGGTGGCGACGCTCAAGGCGAAGGGGCGCACCGTGGTGTTGACGACGCACTACATGGACGAGGCGGAGGTGCTCTGCGACCGGCTGGTCATCATCGACCGGGGGCGCGTCATCAGCCGGGGCACGCCCGGGGACATCGTCGCGTCGCTGGGGGCCGAGCAGGTCATCGAGCTGGAGGCGGAGCCGTCGCTCGACCTGGAGCGGCTGTCGCCCCTGCCCGCGGTGGTCTGCGCGCAGCGTCACGCGGACCGGCTGTCCCTGCGGGTGAGGGCGCTGCACGAGGCGCTGCCGTGGGTGCTGCGCGAGGTGGAGGCGTCCGGCGCGAAGCTCAAGCACCTGTCCACGCGGCGGCCCACGTTGGATGACGTGTTCATCGGATTGACGGGGCGCTCGCTGCGCGAGGGCAACGAGGAGAAGGCGGCGTGATGGGCTCGCTGGGTGAGCTGGTGTTGATGCGCCTGCGGGTGCTGTGGCGGCAGCCCGAGGTGCTGTTCTGGACGTTCGTCTTCCCCATCGTCACCACGCTGGTGCTGGGGCTGGCCTTCCGCAACGAGTCGCTCGGGCCCGTGCGCGTCGCCATCGCGCAGGGCGAAGGGGCCCCCGAGCTCTCCGCCCGGCTCGCGGGCACGCCGGAGCTGGAGGTGGAGACGCTGGAGCTCCTCGAGGCGCGCCGTCAGCTCGCCCGGGGGCGCGTGATGCTGGTGCTGGTGCCCGGCACGCCGGAGCCCGAGGCGCTGGTGGACCCCAGCCAGGCGGAGGGGAGGACGGCGCGGCTGCTCGTCATGCAGGCCCTGTCGCGCGCGCCGGATGCGCCTCGGCTGGAGGCGGTGCGGACGACGCCGGTGTCGGAGCCGGGCAATCGCTACATCGACTTCCTCATCCCGGGCCTCCTGGGGATGTCGTTGATGTCCTCCAGCCTGTGGGCGCTGGCGGTGCCGCTGGTGTCCATGCGCGGCGGCAAGCTGCTCAAGCGACTGGCGGGCACGCCGATGTCGCGCACGCACTTCTTCCTGGCCTTCTTGCTGGGGCGCACGGCCTTCGCGGTGCTGGAGGTCGCCTTCTTCTGCGCCTTCGCGCGCTGGCTCTTCGGGGTGCCGATGTTCGGCAGCTACGTCGCGCTGCTGGGCATAGGGCTGATGGGCGCCATGTGCTTCGCCTCGCTGGCGCTGCTGGTGTCCATCCGCGCGCACAACGAGGAAGCGGTGGGCGGGCTGGTCAACCTGGTGTCCATGCCGATGCTGTTCCTGTCCGGCGTCTTCTTCGCGTCGGACAACTTCCCGGGCTGGTTGCAGCCGGTCATCCACGCGCTGCCGCTGACGGCGCTCAATGACTCGCTGCGCGCCATCATGCTGGAGGGGACGTCGTTGATGGCGCTGGGGCCGGCCATGTGGGTGCTCGCAGCCTGGACGGTGCTCCCCCTGGTGGTCGCGCTGCGCTGGTTCCGCTGGGTCTGAAGGAGAGTCCATGTCGAAGCCTCCCGCGTCGCCCGCCTTCGTGCAGCAGCTCAACTTCCTCGGCCGTGACGCGAGCAACGAGTCGGCGGCGCTCCAGGCCGCGTTCTCGCTCGGGTTGTTCGGACAGCTCTCCGCGGGGCCGGGCGCGTGGCCCCTGTCCCTGGACTCGCTGGCCGAGCACCTGGGCGCGAATCGCCGCGGGGTCCGCGCCATCGTCGAGCCGCTGGTGGGGCTGGGCTTCGTGCTCTTCGAGGAGGGACGGGGCTACCTGCTCGCGGAGGACACGGCCGCGTTCCTCGCGGATGCGGCGTTCCGCGCGCGGCTGAGGGCGGTGCCGGAGTGGTGGCACACGGTGGCGAAGCTCCCCGAGGCGGTGCGCACCGGTGCCTCGGTGGACGGGCGGGATTTGCTGGGGTGGTTCCACGCCCTGTTCCTGGCGCCGTCGCCTGCCGCGCCCAACGCGCGGGCCGAGGAGTTCTTCGACCGGTACGCGCGCAACTTCGCGCGCACGCAGGTGCTGGTGACGGCGGCGGAGCTGGGCCTGCTCGCGCGGCTGGTGGAGACCGGGACGCCTCGCGACACGCTCGCGGCGGAGCTGAAGGTGCACCCGGAGGGACTGGGCGTGCTCCTGGGCGTGCTCGCCTCGCTGGGCGTGGCGCGGGAGGAGGCGGGGCGCTGGTCCTTCACGGAGGCGGCGGCGCGGATGCTCGACGCCACGAGCCTGCCGTACTTCCAGCGCGCGCTGCCGGCGACCATGGCCTACTGGGAGGCCTTCGGGCATCTGGGGGAGGCCGTGCGCGAGCAGCGCTTCCGCCTGGACCTGCGGGACCCGGAGACGGCGCGCCGCATCTATCAGGAGAACGCCTCGCGCATCTCCGGCATCTTCGGCTCGCACCTCCGGCTGAGCCGCAAGGCGGCGGAGCTGGTGGGGCAGATGCGCTCGCTCGCTGGCGCGCGGGTGCTGGATGTGGGCACGGGCTCGGGCGTGTGGGGCGCGGCCTTCGGGCTCGCGGCGCCCACGACGCACGTGACGTACCTGGACTCGGTGCACGTGCTGGACGCGGTGCGCCCGCACCTGACGAAGCTGAAGCTGGAGGCGCGCTCGCGGCTGTGGGAGGGGGACTGCCTCTCGGTGGACTACGGCGAGGCGGAGTACGACGTCATCCTCCTGCCGCAGATCATCCCCGCGCTGCCGCCCGACGCGCTGCCCGGCTTCTTCGCGAAGCTCGCGCGAGCGCTCAAGCCCGGCGGGCTGCTCCTCATCTCCGGCTATCTCTTGACGGACCGTCGCGACGGGCCGCTCGACGCGCTCTACTTCGCGCTGCGGCGCTACGTGTCCAATGAAGGGGACGTGCTGTCCCTGCCGGAGTTCCAGGCGCTGCTCTCGCCCGTGGGCCTGACGTCGGCGAGAGCGTTCGACATGCCCATCCAGCAGGTGGTGGTGGCGCACCGCGGGGATGTCGCCTGGCCTGAAGTCGCCGCCGTGCCGGCCGCCTGAGTCCTCACATCCGGAGTCGAGATGGAACCGCTGCGCTCATTCTTCATGGAGGACTACCTGGAGGGCTCGCGGTTCACCGCGCGCTACAACCTGGGGGAGTCCGGAGGCCGTCCCGTCACCGTGGGCGAGCTGCTGACGGGCTCGGGGGTGAGCCCCGACGAGGCCTCGGCCGTCTTCCTGTCCACGCTGCTGCGTGACAGCCCCAACTGGGGCCGCGCGGACCTGAGGGACCTGGTCGCCGCGATGCACCCGGGCGCCACGCGGGAGAACGTGCTCATCACCACGGGCACCAGCGAGGCGCTGCTGCTGCTGTTCCGACAGCTGCGTCCGCGCAAGGTGGCGCTGGCGTGGCCCGCGTTCCAGCTCCTCTATGAGCTGCCCATGCAGCAGGGCGCGCAGGTGGTGCGGCTGCCGGTGCGCTGGGACGAGCGGGGCCGGCCGTCCATCGACGCGGGCGACTGGGTGGCGCGGCTGGAGCGCGAGCGCCCCGACGTGGTCATCCTCAACACGCCCCACAATCCGAGCGGCCTCGTGCTGGACGCGGGCCTCTTGGACACCGTGGCGAAGTGGGCGGACGCGAACGGGGCCACGGTGGTGGGCGACGAGCACTACCGCTTCCTGTCCTCCGAGGACGCGGTGCTGGGGGCCACGGTGTATCGGCCGGGCACGCGCTCGTTCGTGACGGGCTCGTTCATCAAGTGCCTGGGCTGTCCGGGGCTGCGCATCGGCTGGTGCGTGGGCGACACGGCGATGCTGGCGCGGATGCAGAACGAGAAGAACTACACGACGCACACGGTGAACCCGGTGACGGAGTGGATTTCGTACGAGGTGCTCAAGGACCTGCACAGCCCCGCGCTGAAGCGCGCGCGCGAGGACTGGCTCCAGAACCGGCGCACCCTGGCTGCGTTCCTGGAGCGCTCGCGGGGCGTGTACGGCACCGCGCCCCAAGGGGGCCTCGTCACCTGCATCGGCGTGAAGGGGGCCCTGGAGCCCGCGGCCTTCACCTCGCGGCTGGAGGCCCTGGCGGCGGAGGGCGTCTTCGTCCTGCCGCTGAGCGCCATGGAGGTGGGAGATCCAAACGGCAGCCACCCGCTGGAGCGGGGCCACGGCTTCCGGCTGGGACTGGGGGCCGAGCCCGCCCATTTCGCGGAGGCCCTCTCAGTGATTGAGCGCGCCACCGCGCCGTGAGTCCTCTCGGAGTGAATACGTGCGGAGATTTATCACTCTCCGTCTTGAAATCTCCCTCGGAGACGGGGGCTACTCTACAGCCCGGGCAGAAATCTCACAATTTTGTAAACAGGCAGAGAATTGCGGGGCGATCAGCAACTCAGCCAGGGGAACCCCGAGAATAGGGCAGGAGCTTTTATGGCCAACTACCGGATCAATCCTCGTGAGCGCCGTACGACCCCCAAGGACTACGTGATTCAGCGTGGCGACACGCTCACGAAGCTGGCGGCTCGGTTCGGCACCACCGTCGACAAGCTGGCGCGCGACAACAACATCGCGAACAAGGACCTCATCTTCACGGGCGCGTCCCTGAAGGTGGGCTACTCCGGCAAGGACACCTTCGAGCCGAGCGGCTCGCGTCAGGGCCTTCGCGGCGGTGGTCGTCCGACGGGCGGCCAGGACGTGGGCGGTCCCACGGGCGTGGGTCCCAGCAGCGCGTCGTCGGGCATGTCCCGGCTGGCGGATGCCGCGCGCCGCGCCGCGATGGGCATGGGCGGCTACAACAGCCAGGGCCTGTGCGCCACGGGCGTCAGCCGCGCCATCCGCGATGCGTACGGCATCGGCGTGTCCGGCAACGGCAATCAGATCGACAACAACCTGCCGCGCGACAAGTTCAAGCAGGTCAACATGTCGCTGGAGGAGGCGCTGAAGATTCCGGGCCTCGTCCTCACGTGGGAGAGCACCTCCACGCGCCTCGGCAGCATCTACGGCCACACCGCCATCACCCTGGGTGACGGCCACTCGTCCGCGAGCGACTTCATCGAGCGCAACACGACGAACAGCGGCCGCACCGGCTTCAAGGTGTTCATGCCCATCGAGTAACGTCCGGCCCACACCGGCGATGCTCCAGAAAGCCTCGGTCCCTTCAGGGGGCCGGGGCTTTTGCGTTCCGGCGCGCCGCCTGAAACAGAGGCCCTGGAGCGGTGAGGCCCTCGGGGCTCGCTGCGCCCTCGGCTTCGCTACCGCAGCAGCGCGGAGAAGGAGTGGTCCCTGGCCGAGTAGTCCGCGTCCTCGAGCAGCAACTGGTGCACGCGGCCCTGGAACGCGGTGGGGACGGCGGGGAACAGGTGGTGCGTCAGGTGGTACTGGTCATGACGGGGGAAGAGCACCCGGTTGAGCCAGCCCCACGCGAAGATGTGATTGCGCGAGCGGTGGAACTCATCCGCCGAGCCGATGACCCCCGCGTGGTCCACCGCATCCGACCAGTAGCGAATCACCTGGTACGGCACCACGTACGGCACCACGTAGAAGAGGGCGAACGCCTTCCAGCCGATGCCCCACTGTGCCAGCGCCGCCAGCCCCGCGATGAAGCCCCACCGCGCGAGCGTCACCATCCACGGGTCCGCGCGGTGGAAGAGCACCGGCTTGAGGAACGCGGGCAGGTGCATCAGCGTCAGCGGCCGCAGCAGATGGTCCTTCACGAACGGTCGGTCGGCTTCAGCGAAGCCGAAGCGGCGGCGGGGCGCGAAGTCCAAGTCCTTCTGCGCATCCCCCAGGTGCAGGTGGTGCGTGAAGTGCTCGCGCGTGTACGGCTCCAGCGCCGTCCAGTCGATGATGGCCAGCACATGGCCGAGCGCGCGGTTGCGACGCTTGCCGCGCACGAACATGCCGTGACAGGCCTCGTGCAGCATGTTGCCCAGCGCGCGGAAGCGGGTGCCGATGAAGAAGGCCACCAGCGGGTAGAGCCCCCAGCCGGCCCAGGGATGTATCGCCAGCAGGCTCGCGCACCCGAGCGCCGCGCCCGCGCCGAGACCGATGTGAAACAGCAGATGTCCCACGCCGCCCGGCAGGGAATGCGAGTGATAGCCCAGGGAGGCCACCCGTCGGGCGAACCGTCCACGGAGCTTCGCGGCGATGGACCCGCCCAACTCGCCCGCCTCGGGTGAGGTCTGCGTGCCAGGGCTGTCGAGCTGCGGCGCTGCGCGCATCAGGACCTTTCAGGGGTCTTGCTCGAACGCGGGGGGAATCGGAACGGTAGTCGGGGTGAAGCACCGCGAGCAAGCAAGGGGCGGTGAAATCCCTCCGTGTGACGCGGCGCGTGCTCAGTCCGCCAGCAGAGAGGGCAGGGCCACCCCGGGCCGGGCCGCCAGAATCATCTCCTGCGTGGGCAGCGGGATGCAGACGGACGAGGACAACCCCACTGCTTGCAGGAGCTGTCCGTACTCGGAGGCGGACAGCAAATCCCCCTCGTTGGTCATGAACCGCCGCAGGCCGAAGTACAGGTGGTCCAGCGGACCGTCGCGCCGCTCGTTCAAGACATACTCGGCGATGAGCAGCACGCCGTCCGGCTTGAGCGCCCGGGCCACGCGCGCGAACAGGCCGGGCAGGCTCTCCGGCCTGAGCACGTTCAAGACCTGGGGAAGGATGATGACGTCGAAGGCCGCCTCGCCGAAGTCGTGGGTGAACAAATCCCCAGGCCAGAAGCGAGCGCGGTCCGCCACCTGGAGCCGCGCCAGGTTCGTCTTCACCTGCTCCAGCACCACGCCCTGGTCGAAGTAGGTGACGTGGGTGGTGGGCGTCGCGCGAGCGAAGGCCGCGCCCCACACGCCCGAGCCCGTGCCGATGTCCAGCACCGCCGCGCCCTCCAGCGGGTGCGCCTTCGCGAGCGTGGTGGCCGCCTTGCGGCTGAGCTGGAAGTGCGACGCGAACACCGCGGTGATCTGATTGGAGTTGTCCGCGTAGAAGCGCCGGCTCACCTCCGGGTCCTTCAGGTCCAGGATGAAGCGCTCCTCGCGCACCGTCTCGTCCAGCCGGCCCAGCGCCTCGGTGTACTGCGCGGACACGCTGAGCGAGCGCACCAGGTACGCCAGCGCCTTGCCGTCGAGGAGCCGCTTCGCCTCCGTGCTCAGCCCGAAGGCCTCGCCCTCGCGCGTCACCAGCCCCAGCGCCTCCAGCACCTCCACCACGACGCGCAGCCCCGTCGTGCTCAGGTACGTGGCCGCGCCCAGCTCCGGCAGCGTGCGCGGCGCGGACGCGAGCAGCTCCAAGAGGCCCAGCCTCCCCGCGGTGATGAGCACCTGCGTGCGCGCGCCGCTCCGGGCGAAGCGGTCGAAGAAGTCCTCCGCGAAGTCCTCCGCGCTCCCAGGTACTGCCTTGGCGCGCGTGTCCTCCAGGAACAGCGCGCGGTAGTGCCCGAGCACGTCCCAGCGCTGGCCCTCGTGCTCCACGGGCTCGCCCCGCTTCACCGCCTCGTCGAGCAGGGACAGGGGGGCCCACCAGGGCAGCTCGGCGCGCAGCCGCTCGAGGAAGGTGGCGTCGCGCAGGAACGTCGCGGCATGACGCGCCAGGGCGAAGTGTTGCGTGTCATCCAGGGAGGCGTAGCCCAGGCAGACGAGCAGCTCGAGCAGGGCTCGCAGTCCGCGGGGCGAGGACTTCGTCGCGGTGGCCAGGGCACCGAGCGAACACGCGGTGGTGGTGCCCTCCACCGGCAGTGCGTCGAAGAGGCCCAGGCGGAGCGAGGCGCGCAGGAGCGCGGACTCGTTCGCGGCGTTGCGTGCCCAGAAGTGGACCGACTGCGCGAGGGAGGGGCTGGGGGTGGCCGACATGCACTCGCAGCTTGGTCCGGTCGTCTCGCGTCGCGCAACCCGGCGGGGCGCATCGCTTGTATCGCCCGGGTGGGTTCTCTATCGTCGGGGGCTCCACGTCCGGTCGAGGACGCCCGCCCGCCCCGCTGGGGCGAGGGTGCTGGGTCCGCATCGCGAGGAGTCTCCATTGACGTTGCTGTCCTTCGCGCTTCAGAGCGTCGTGGCCCGGCCTCGGAGCTGGGTGGTCGCATTGCTGGCGCTCGGCTCCGCGCTGCTGCTCGCGTTGGGGCTCGCGATGGTGGCCGGCATCTCCGAGGGCACCCAGCGCAGCGTCATCGAGAGCGGCGCGGGGCACTTCCTCGTCTACAACTCCCAGTCCGCCGAGAAGGCCGTGGTGGTGACCGGCCCCACGGGCGCGCCGGTGCTGATGCCGCTGCCTGACTACCCGTCACTCGAGACCCGGTTGCGACAGACACCGGGTGTCCAGGACGTCGTGCCGCTCGAGGTGGGCATGGCCGCGACGTTCCGCGGCAACTACCTGGACGACAAGCTCTCCACCGCGCGCGCCGTGGCCCGTCAGCCTCCCTCGCCGGAGCGCGACGCGCGGCTCTCGAGGCTGGCCACCGATTTGGAGCGCACGCTGCGCGACGTGGCGCGCGACGCGGACCGTCAGACGGAGGCCTTCCTCACCGCCGACGAGGCGCGCATGGACCGCGCGGCGCTGGAGGAGACATCGAAGCCCGCGTTCTGGGAGCGCTTCCGCGCCGAGCCCCTGGTGGCGCTCGAGTACCTGGAGAACCACGTCGCCCGGCAGGTGGGCGAGGGCGAGTCCATCGACATCGAGTACCTGGGCAGCGACCTGTCCCAGTTCGCCCGCGCCTTCCCACGCTTCGAGATGGTGACGGGCACGCTGCCGCCCGAGGGACACCGGGGGCTGCTCCTGGGCCACGGCCTCTACGAGCAGCGCTTCAAGCTGCCGGTGGCGGCGCGGCTGGATGAGCTGAAGCGGGAGCTGGACCGGGGCGCGCTGCTCGCGGAGGACGAGCGCCTGCGCACGCTGGTGGAGCGCGCCTCGGCGGAGCTGCCGGACCTCTTGGCCCGCGTGGACGCGGAGCGCTCCGATGCCGCGCGCGCGGTGCTCCAGCGTGTCCTGGGGCACGCGGGAGAGCCGGAGGCCCTGTGGCGCGAGTTCCTGCAACTGGACGACGGAAACTTCGCCGCCCGTCACCAGGTCTTCTACGCGGAGCTGGCGCCCCTGCTGCCGCTGTACCGCGTGAAGCCCGGGGACACGGTGGTGCTCAAGGGGTTGGACTCGCTCGTCAACGGCGTGCCGCTCAAGGTGTGGGGCACGTATCGCTTCCGGGGACTCGGCGGGGACACCAGCCGCGTCAACACGCTGAGCCTGATGGACCTGGTCAGCGCGCGCTACCTGTCCGGGCGCCTGTCGCCGGACATGGTGGAGGAGGCGAAGCGCGATGCCCAGTCGCTGGGGCTCGACTTCCTGTCGGAGGCGGAGGTGGACCAGCTCAAGCCGGCCACGGTGGTGGAGGTGGAGACGGTGCCCGCGCGCGCGACGGACATCCCCGACTTCCCGCGCGCCCGCGCCTGGCCGGACACCTTCTCCGCGACGGAGCTGCGCGGAGGCAGCGTGCTCCAGGCCGCGGTGGTGGTGGCTCCGGACGCGGACCCCGCGCGGGTGGCCGAGGTCGTGGTGCAAGAGGGCACGAGCGCCTCGGCGCCGCTGGCCACGGTGGACTGGGAGGCCGCGGGCGGCTTCATCAGCGGCGTGGTGGGCATGACGCGGGTGGTGCTGCTGGCCTTCTCGGTGATGCTGTGCCTGTTCGTGGTGTTGGTCTCCGCGGGCACGCTGCTGCTGCTCGCCCAGGAGCGAGTGGGCGAGGTGGGGACGATGCGCGCGGTGGGCATGCAGCGGCGGGACGTGTTCGGCTCGCTCTTGATGGAGGGGCTCCTGCTGGGAGGCCTGGGCGCGGGCGTGGGCATGGCGCTCTCGGCGCTGCTGCTGTTCGGGTCGATGGGAGATGGCATCTCCGTCACCGACGAGGCGCTCCAGTTCTTCATGGGCGGCCCCGTGTTGATGCCCCGGCTGTCGTGGGGTCAGGGCCTGGGGGTGTGGCTGGGCGTGGTGGGCGTGGTGGTGGTGGCGTCGCTGGTGCCCGCGTGGCGGGGCAGCGCGGTGCCTCCCGCGGTGGCGATGCGAAAGAGGGAGGACTGAGGCCATGTTCTCCCTTCTGCATCTGGCGCTGCGAAACCTCTTCGCCCACCGGGAGCGGGTGCTCCTGCTGCTGGGCATCACCGCCGCGGCCAGCGGCGTCATCGTCGCCGTGTCGTCGCTGGCGGCCGGGGTGGCCACGGCCCAGCGCGAGGCCGTCACCACGTTCCTCACCGGTGACCTCAACGTGGGCGGCTTCTTCAAGGTCCACCCGGACTCGATTGCGCCGGTGGTGGGTGACGCCGGCAAGGTGCGCGGCGTGCTGGAGCCCCAGGTGCCGCAAGGCTGCTACCTGCGGGAGCGGGGCCGCAGCTTCGCGCTCGCGGGCGCGGGGCGCCGTCGCACGGGCTCCTTCCTGGTGGGCATGGACGTCGCGAGCGAGAAGGACTCCCTGGCCCGTTTCCGCGTGGCGTCCGGCCGGCTGGAGGACCTCGCGCGGCCGCGCACCCTGGCCGTGTCCACCACGCTGGCCGAGCGGCTCCAGGTGAAGACGGGAGACCTGGCCACGCTCTTCGCGCAGCCGGTGGGCGGAGGCCGTCGCAACGCGCTGGACGTGGAGGTGGTGGCCATCACCGAGAAGGCGGGCCTGCTGGGTGAGTCCGCCGGCCTGCTCGTCTCCAACGAGACGCTGCGGGAGCTGGACGGCTTCAAGCCGGGCTCGGCGGGTGTGCTCCAGGTGGTGTGCGGTGACACGCCGGTGGACGTGGACGCGCTGGGCACGTCGCTGCGCGACTCCCTGCGCGGCGCGGGCTTCGACGTGCTGCCCGCCGCGAACCAGTCCTACGCAGAGAAGCAGATGCTGCTCCTTCGCGAGGGCTGGCGGGGCCAGAAGCTGGACGTCAGCACGTGGGAGGACGAGTCCTCGTTCATGTCCTTCGTCACGCTGGGCCTCACGGCGCTTGCGGTGCTGGTGAGCCTGGTGGTGCTGGTGCTGGTGGTGATTGGCCTCTTCGTCGCGCTCAGCGTCGCGGTGCGGGAGCGCACGCGGGAGATTGGCACCCTGCGCGCCATGGGCATGCAGCGCCGGAGCGTGGTGGCCCTCTTCATGACGGAGGGGCTGCTCCTGGGCTTCGTGGGCTCGGCGCTGGGGGTGGTGGTGTCCTCGGTGCTGTGCGTGGCCTTGCGCGGCGCGGTGCCCTTGCACGAAGAGATCGCCAACCTGTTCTTCAGTGGCACCTTGCCCCTGACGCCCAACGTGGGGCTGTGCGTCCTCGCCGTGGTGCTCGTCACCGTGGGCGCGGGGGTCGCCACCTTCATTCCGGCGGCGCGTGCCGCCTCGCTGACACCTCGGTCCGCCATGGAGTCCCTGTGATGCAGACATCCATCCGCCGTCTCGCCGTGATGTTCGCCCTGTCGCTCGCGCCCCTGGCTCCGGCGGCGCAGAAGGAAGAGAAGCCCGCCGAGCCGAAGGCCGCGGAGTCGAAGGCCGCAGTGTCCGCCGAGGAGGTGATCCGGCGGGTGGATGCGCGCATGGCGCTCAAGAGCGACTTCAAGAGCACGGTGCGCCTGCGCGAGAAGCGCAAGGACGGCACCGAGGCACTGCTGGAGATGCTGGTGTTCCGCCGGGACTCGTCGAAGGACCTGCTCATCTACATCACCAAGCCGCGCAACATGGCGGGTGGTGGTTACCTGCGCATCGGCCGCAACCTGTGGGAGTACGACCCGTCCGTGGGTCACTGGCAGCGGACCACCTCGCGCGGCAACATCGTCAACACCATCTCCTGCGAAGAGGACTTCGACCGCTCGCACCTCTTGGAGACCTACGAGGTGCAGGACGAGGGTGAGGAGACGGCGGCGGGCACGAAGTTCCGCAAGCTGTTCCTCAAGGTGCGCCCGGGCATGGAGGCGTCCTTCCCGCAGCTGCGTGTCTGGGTGGACCCCGACTACAACATCGTCAAGCGCGTGGGCTACGCGCCCTCGGGCCGGACGCTTCGCACCGACGTCATCCGCGGCTACCAGAAGATTCTCGACCCGGCCGCGGACAACCGGCCGGTGTACCTGATGCGCGAGGTGCTCGAGGTGGAGGAGGCCGAGGGCACGCAGCTCACCGTGCGCTACGACGAGGTGGAGCTGGCGCCGCTCAGCCCCAACATCTTCACCAAGACGTGGCTGGAGGGCCGCTTCCGCTAACGCGGCCCCCGCCTCACGCCTTGCCCAGCGCCGCGAGCAGCAGCGCGGCCAGGGTGTCGACCTCGGGCGGGTGGAGCACGGTGGCGTGCTCCCCCTCCATCTCCAGCACCTCCAGGTGCTCGGCGGGCAGGTGGTGCGTCCAGCCCAGGCGCGCGTCACCCACCTGCTCACGCAGCGCGCGGCTGGTGATGAGCGTCGGGCGCACGCGCGTCAGGGGGATGGTCCACGCGCGGGCCTGCGGCGTGAGCACCTCACCCAGCACCCGCCAGATGCGCGCGAAGTCGCTGCCCCGGAAGTGCGGCGCGGCCGTTCCCCGCTCGCGGGCCCGCTTCGCCACGTGCTCCCACTGCTGCTCGCGGGAGAGCGAGGCCAGCTCCTGCTCCATCGCCGCGTCGCGCACGCCGAACTCGCTGGCGAGCACGAGCACGGCGTCCTCATCGGACGACGGCGCGACGGCGCGGATGGCCTCCCACGTGGCGGTGTCCATCAGGGCGAGCAGCTCCACCGTCTCGCCCTGGGCCTCCAGCAGCGCGGCCACGCCGAGCGCGGGATAGCCGCCGTACGAGAAGCCCGCGAGCCGGTAGGGCCCATGGGGCTGGATGGCGCGGATGTCGCGCGCGTACGCCTCCACGCGGGCCTCCAGCGTCGCGTGTCCGTGGCCCGTGGCCAACGTCTCCGGGGCCTGGATGCCATGGCAGCGGAAGTGCGGCTCCAGGCGGGGGACCAGGTCGCGGTAGTGGTGCACCTCGCCGTCGCCCGCGTGGAAGAGGAACAGCGGGGGCGTGTCCTCGGGGAGCCGGGGGCTCGACAGGCGCACCGCGCTGGTGCGGCGGGGGCCTTCTCGCAGCAGCGCGAGGATGGCCTCGGAGGACTCGCCCAGCGTGGGGCTCTGGAAGAGCGTGGCCAGGGGCAGCGGCAGGCCCAGCTCCTCCTCCAGTCGCGCGAGCAGTCGCATCGCCAGGATGGAGTCACCGCCCAGCGCGAAGAAGTCGTCGCCAGCCTGGACGCCCGGTCGGCCGAGCACCTCCGTCCACAGGCGCTGGAGCACCATCTCCAGCGTGGTGCGGAAGGGCGTCTCCAGCTTCGAGTCGGACGCGGGCGCGGACGCGGGTTCGGGCGCGACCACGGCGTCCGGGTCCGGCAGCGCCTTGCGGTCCACCTTGCCGTTGGCGTTGATGGGCAGCGCGTCCATCACCACGAACGTCGCCGGCACCATGTAGCCGGGGAGCTGTGAGGCGACGTGCTCGCGGAACGGCTCGGAGCGCGCGACGCCCGGAGCCTGCACGTAGGCGTACAGCGACGTCACGCCGGAGGGAGACACGCGCGCGATGACGACGGCCTCCTGGACCAGCGGGTGGCGGCGCAGGCACGTCTCAATCTCCGACAGCTCGATGCGGAAGCCACGGACCTTCACCTGGTGGTCGGCGCGGCCGAGGAAGCGCAGGCGTCCGTCGGGCAGCAGCCGGGCCAGGTCGCCCGTGTGGTACATGCGCGCGCCGGGCGTGGCGGAGAACGGGTCCGGCAGGAAGCGCTCGGAGGTGAGGTGTGGCGCGCGCAGGTAGCCGCGTGAGAGCGCCGCTCCGCCGATGTACACGCGGCCCGGCAACCCGGGAGGCACCGGCTCCAGGTGTTCGTCCAGCAGGTAGAAGCACACGCGCGGCATGGGCCGGCCGATGGGGAACGTGGCGGCGGTGCCCAGTCCCTCCACCCCGGGGATGTCACAGGTGGCGGACGTAATCGTGCACTCGGTGGGGCCGTAGACGTTGACCCACGGCGCGTGTCCACCGCCCACGCGCACCCAGGCCTCGAAGGTCTCCTTCTTGAGGACATCGCCACCGGGGGCGAGCAGCTTGAGGCGCGCGGGCACACGCTGGCCCAGTGCCTCCATCTGACGAATCCACTCCTCGATGTACGTGGGAGGCAGGCTGATGATCGTGATGCCCGTCTCCTCCAGGTACGGCGTCATCGCGTGCGCGGGCACCAGACCGCTGCGCATCACCACCGTGCCGCCCACGAGGAGCGGCGGGTACAGGTCCTCGGCGGCGGCGTCGAAGGTGAGCGGCGCGAAGTTGAGCATCCGGTCCCCCGCCACCAGCCCGAAGCGCTTCGCGATGCCCACGTTGTGGTTCACCACCGAGCGGTGCTCCACCATCACGCCCTTGGGCTCGCCCGTGGAGCCGGAGGTGAAGACGATGTACGCCGTCTGCGCGTCGAGGACGCGGCGCGGCCCGGGCTCCAAATCGTCCGAGACGGACGCGGGCATGGGCGGCACCTCCACGTCCTCGACGAGTGACAGGTGCGGCTCCAGCACGTTCGCGTCCACCCACAGCCTGTGCACCTCGGCGCGCACGAGCACGTCGCGCTTGCGTGGCTCGGGCCAGTCCGCGTCCAGCGGGACGTAGGCGCCGCCCGCCTTGAGGATGCCGAGCAACACCGCCATGGCCTGGGTGGACGGCTCCATGACCACGCCCACCCGCTCCTCGGGCTTCAGCCCTCGCTCGAGCAGGCGCGAGGCCAGGAGGTTCGCGCGTGCGTTGAGCTCCGCGTAGCTCCAGGTGACGTCCCCATGCGCGACGGCGGCCGCGTGCGGCGTGCGACGCACCTGGGCCTCGAACAGCGTGTGGATGCACGTGTCCGGCGCGATGTCCTGCGCGGGGCCGGCCAGCGCGGCGAGCACCTCCCTGCGCTGGGTGGGAGACAGCATGGACAGCTGGGGCAGCGAGACCTCCGGCGCGCTCAGCGCGGAGGCGGCGAGCTGCTCGAAGGCGCGTGCGAAGCGCTCGCCGGTCTCGGGCGTGAAGAGGGCGCCATCCAGGGCGATGAAGCCGGACAGCGGGCCCGCGTCTCCGAGCGTGACGCTCACCACCACGTCATACGCGGGGATGACGCCGTCGACGTCCAGCTCCGTGACGGACAGTCCGTCCAGGCCGGGCAGCCCGGGGCGCTCCGCCTGGAGCAGCGCCTGCGCGAGTCGGGGCGCGGTGCGGTCTCCATCCGGCTGCACCGTGTCCGCGATGCGCTTGAACGGCACCTCCTGGTGCGTGGTGGCGTGGGCCACGACATCGCGCACGCGGCGCAACAGGCCGCGCAGGCTGGGAGCGCCGGACACCTCCGTGCACAGCGGCAGCACGTTGGCGAAGTAGCCCAGCAGCGACTCCACCTGGGGCGTGGAGCGGCCCGAGAAGGGCGTGGCGACGACGACGTGGGACTGGCCGCTGAGGCGGTGCAGCCACGCCTGCGTCAGTGCCAGCAGGACGCTGAAGGACGAGACGCCCTCGCTCCGGGCGAGCGCGCGGATGGTGTCCGAGTGCTCCGCCGAGAGCGACACCGTCACCGCGCGCATGTTGTCGTTGAGCGCGGGCGCGCGGCGCGGGAAGTCGAGCGGCAGGTCCAGCAGCGGCGGTGCATGCGCCAGCGCCTGCTTCCACGACGCGAGGCCCTCCTCGAGCCTGCGCAGCTGCTCGGGCTGTCGCTGCCAGACGGCGTAGTCGGTGTACTGGAGCGCCAGCGGGGGCAGCCGCGCGGGGCGACCCTCCACCGCCGAGTTCCAGGCCGTCGCCAGCTCCTCCGCGAAGGTGGCCAGACCCACGCCGTCGTTCACGGTGTGGCTGAAGGCCAGGACGAGCGCATGGCGTGAGCCGCGCTCATCCAGCTTCAACAACTCGAAGCGATACAGCGGGCCCTGCGCGAGGTCGAAGTGCTCCCGGTCCAGCCGCACCACGGCGTCGCGGGCGACCTCGAGCGCGTGCGTCGCGGACAGGCGGGACAGGTCCACGCGCGTGAGGACCGAGGCGCGTGGAGGATGGACGCGGACACGGAGCGCCTCACCCTGCTGGAAGAATGTGGTGCGCAGCGTCTCGTTGCGCTCGACCACGGCGGCCAGGGCCTCCTCCAACCGGTCCGCGTCCAGCGCGCCTTCGAGCATCAGGCCGAGCGTGAGGACATACGGCGGCGCCTGGGGAAGCTGCAGCGCGTACCAGAGCCGCTCCTGGACCAGGGACGGTGGCAGCACCTCCGGGCGGGCGACGACGGTGGGGACCTCGAGCACCGCGCGAGGCGCCGCGTCGATGAACGCCGCCACCGAGGCGATGGTGGGGTTCGCGAAGAACACCGCCAGGGGCAGCTCGACGCCGAAGGCCTGACGCAGCCGCGCCACGAGCCGGGTGGCCGAGAGGGAGTGGCCGCCGTGCTCGAAGAAGTTCGCCTGGCGGGAGAGCTGCGCCAGTCCCAGCGCGGCCTGGAACAGGGTGGCCACCCGCTCTTCCGTGGTGCCGCGGGGCGCGTCGTCACCGAGCGAGGGCAGCTCCTGTCGAGGCAGCTCCTGGAGCTCCAACGCCTTGCGGTCCACCTTGCGCGACGACGTGAGCGGCAGCGCGTCGAGGAGCACGAAGGCCGAGGGGACCAGGTGCTCGGGAATGCGCTGACGCAGCCACGCGCGCACCGTGTCGACGACGAGGGCCTCCGGATGCGTGGGGACCAGGAACGCCACCAGCCGCGTGCCTGTGTCCACGTCGTCGCGAGGCACCACGGCGACTTCGCGCACGTCCTCGTGGCGGGTGAGCACGGCCTCGATTTCACCGGGCTCCACGCGGATGCCACGCACCTTGAGCTGCGTGTCCAGGCGACCCAGGTACTCGAGCTGCCCGTCCGCGAGCCAGCGCACCCGGTCTCCGGTGCGGTAGAGCCGCTCGCCCGGCGTGGTCGCCAGGGGATGCGGGATGAAGCGCTCCGCCGTCAGCTCCGGGTGCTCCAGATAGCCCCGCGCGAGGCCGGTGCCGCCGACGTACAGCTCACCGGGCACGCCGATGGGACTCGGCTCCAGGCTCTCATCGAGTACGTAGAGGCGGGTGTTGGGCCAGGGCGTTCCCACCGTGACGCGGGACACTTCCGTGGCCCCGCCGCCCGACGGATGTCCGAGTCCCGGGAAGGGCGTGACGGTGGCGGCCACCGTGACCTCGGTGGGGCCGTAGGAGTTGAGCAGCGCGCGGCCCGGGGCCCAGCGTCGGACCAGCTCGGCCGAAAGGGGCTCGCCGCCGGAGACGATGACCTGGAGCGACTCCAGTCCCTCGGGCTCGAGCAGGGCGAGCACCGTCGGCGTGAGCGCGCAGTCGGTGATGCGCTGCTCGCGAAGCAGCGTGCGCAGCGGCAGGTCGGGGAGCAGCCGCTCCTTGGGCGCCATCACCAGCGTGGCGCCGGAGAGCAGCGTGGAGAAGATCTCCCAGACCGAGCCATCGAAGGTCGCCGAGGCGAACTGGAGGACCCGCCGGCCCGGCTGGAGCCCGTGCGCCTCCAGCGCCGCGAGGGCCGTGTTGCACAGGCCCTGGTGCGTCAGCAGCACGCCCTTGGGCTGGCCCGTGGAGCCCGAGGTGAAGATGACGTACGCGAGCTGCGCGCCTTGCGCGGACTCGGGCAGCTCCTCCACCGGCTTGCGTGAAATCTCCGCGGCGTCGGTGTCGACGTACGCGGACATGATGGCGACGGACGAGAACAGGTCTCCCAGGCCCTCCCGCGTCACGAGGACCCGCGCGCCGGCGTCGATGAGGAGCTGGGCGAGTCGCTCCGGAGGATGCGCGGGGTCCAGCGGCACGTAGGCCCCGCCGGCCTTCAGCACGGCGAGCATGGACACGACGAGCCCGGGGCCGCGCTCCAGGCAGAGGGCGACGCGCTCCTCGGGCCCCGCGCCGAGCTCCCGCAGGAAGTGCGCGAGCTGATTGGAGCGGGTGTGCAGCTCCCGGTAGGTGAGCGTCTGTCCCTCGAAGGCCAGGGCCTCCGCGTCGGGCGTGCGAGCGACCTGCGCGGCGAAGCGGGAGACGACGGTGTCGTGGGCGTCGCGGGCGCGTGCGGAGGCGTTGAAGTCGAAGAGCACCTGTCGATGCTCCGCCTCCGTGAGCAGGGACAGCCGGCGCACGGGCGTCGTGGGCGCGAGCAGCGCGGATTCGAGCAGGCGCACGTAGTGCGAGACCATCCGCTCCGCGCTCGCGGCCTCGAACAGCGCGGTGGGGTACTCGAGGTAGAAGCCGAACCGGTCTCCGTCCTCCTCGGCGGTGAGCATCACGTCATAGAGGCTGGCGGCCGAGCCGAGCTGCACCGGGCGCGCCTCCAGGCCGGGGAACCCATCCGACAGCGTGCGCGGGCTGGGGCTCAGCTCGAACATCGCCTGCACGAGCGGCGCGTGGGAGAGGCTGCGCTCCACCTGGAGGGCCTCGACCACCCGCTCGAAGGGGACCTCCTGATGCGCGAACGCCTCCAGCGCCGTGGTCCGTGCCTGACCCAGGAGTGAAGCGAAGGAGGCCTCGGAGTCGACCTGCGTGCGCAGCGCGACGGTGTTGATGAACAGGCCGACCAGGGGCTCCAGGGACGGATGGACCCGCCCCGACACCGGCGTGCCGATGCTCAGGTCCGACTGTCCCGTGTAGCGATGGAGCAGCGCGGTGAAGGCCGCGTACAGCGCGATGAAGGGCGTGACCTGGTGTTCGCGGCACAGCTCCCGCAGCGCTTCGACCAGGTGCACCGGCAGCGGGTGGTGCCGTGTGAAGGCGCCCGCGTGTCCGCGCCCCGGATGCCGGGGGACGTCCGTGGGCACCTCCAGCACGGTGGGCGCGCCGTCCAGCTTGCGCCGCCAGTACTCGAGGTGGGCATCCTGTCGAGCGAGTACGGCCGGCGTGCGCTGCCAGGCGGCGACGTCCGCGAAGTCGAGCGTCAGGGGCGGCGCCGTCGGCGCGCGGTTCTCGCGGCAGGCCGCATACGCTTCCGCCAGCTCGCGCAGGAGGAGGTCCATCGACAGGCCGTCCACCACGATGTGGTGGAACACGAGCAGCAGGACATGGTGCTGGGGCGCGAGGAGGAACAGGTGGAAGCGGTAGAGCGGCCCCGTGTCCAGGCGGAAGGGACGCTCAGACTCCTCCGTCAGCCGCCGCATCAGGGCGTCGCGAATCGCGGCCTCGGCCGACAGGTCCTCGCGGTCGAGCACGCGCATCGGCACGGGCTCGAGCCCCAGCCGCGGGCCCCCTTCGGCGGGCGTGAAGATGGCGCGCAGCGCGGTGTGTCGCTCCAGCAGGAACAACAACGCGGACTCCAGCGCCTCGACGTCCAACGGTCCGCGCAGCTCCGTGGCCTCCGGAATGGCGAGCGACGCGGAGTCAGGCTGGAGCTGCTGGAGGAACCACATGCGCTCCTGCGAGAACGACGGCACGGTGGGCGCGTCACCGGGCCGGGGCACGGGCTCGGGGAGCGGGAGGGCCTGTCCCGGCGCCAGCTCGGTCAGGGCTCGCGCGATGCCCGCCACCGTGGGCGCGAGGAAGAGGGTCTTGAGCGGCAGCTCCTGCCCCAGCGCCCGGCGGATGCGCGACACCAGCCGCGTGGCGCTCAGCGAGTGGCCACCCAGCGCGAAGAAGTCCGCGTCGCGGGAGACGCTCTCCAGTCCGAGGACCTGGCGGAAGAAGCTCGCGAGCAGCTGCTCCAGCGGTCCGCGCGGCGGCGCATCGCCAGTGCCTCGCGTGACCTCCGGCTCTGGCAGGGGGAGCGAAGTGAGGGCTCGGCGGTCCGTCTTCCCGGAGGGCGTGAGCGGCAGCGCGTCGAGCACGACGACGGCCGAGGGGACCATGGCCTCGGGGAGCACGGGCTTGAGCGCCGCGCGTGACGCCTCGGCCTCCTCCGCGCGCCCCTCTCGCGGGACGACGTAGGCGATGAGGCGCGTATCACTCCGTGGGCTCGTTCGAGCCACGACGACCGCGTCGCGCACGGCGGGCAGTCGCCTCAGCGCGACCTCAATCTCCTCCAGCTCGATGCGCTGTCCGCGCACCTTCACCTGGAAGTCGGTGCGGCCCAGGTACTCCAGCGTGCCGTCGCCACGCCAGCGTGCGAGGTCTCCGGTGCGGTAGAGGCTCGCGCCGGGCGTGTCGCTGAAGGCGTCCGGGAGGAAGCGCTCGGCGGTGAGCTCGGGGCGACGCCAGTACCCGCGCCCGACCTGGAGGCCGCCGATGAAGAGCTCCCCCTGCACGCCCACCGGGACGGGGTGCCCCGCGGTGTCGAGGACGAGCAGGTGCGTGTTCGCCACCGGGCGACCGATGGGCACACTCGTGCGCGGGTCGCCCCGAGGGCAGCGCCAGTGGGTCACGTCCACCGCGGCCTCGGTGGGGCCATAGAGGTTGTGGAGCTCCGTCGTAGGCAGCCGCTCGTGGGCTCGCTGGACGAGGTCGGCGGAGATCGCCTCGCCGCTGCACACGAGCGCGCGCAGGTCCGGGAAGGACTCCTGCCAGGGCTCCTCGAGGAAGGCCGCGAGCATGGAGGGGACGAAGTGGGTGACGGTGATGTGCTCGTCGGCCAGGACTCGCGCGAGGTAGGCGGGCTCGCGGTGCCCGCCCGGCCGTGCCAGCACCAACCGCGCGCCCACGGTGAGCGGCCAGAACAGCTCCCACACCGAGACGTCGAAGCTGGTCGGCGTCTTCTGGAGCACGCTGTCACCCGCGACCAGCGGGTGGACCTGGCGCATCCACGTCAGTCGATTGACGACCGCGCGGTGCGCGTTCATCGCGCCCTTGGGGCGCCCCGTGCTCCCGGAGGTGAAGATGACGTACGCGAGCGAGTCGGGGTGCGGCCTGCCCGAGACGCGGGTGCTCGGCAGGCTCGCGAGCCGCGTGGCCTCCGCGTCGAGGAGGACCGTGTGGCCCGGGTGCGAAGGCAGGTGGCTCGCGAGCTCCTGGCGCGTGAGGACGACGGCGGCCCCTGCGTCCTCGAGCATCCCGGCCAGTCGCTCGCGAGGCAGCTCCGGGTCCAGCGGCAGGTAGGCCGCGCCGGCCTTGAGGATGCCCACCAGCGCGATGACGAGCTCCAGGGAGCGCTCCAGGAACACGCCCACGAGGACCTCGGGCCCCGCCCCGAGGGACTGGAGATGCCGTGCGAGCTGATTGGCCCGGGCCTCCAGCTCTCCGTAGGTGAGGTGGTGTCCCTCGAAGGTGAGCGCACGGAGCCCGGGCGTGCGCTCCGCCTGGGCCTCGATGAGCGAGACGAGCGTCGTGTCCGCGTCGTACTCCCGCCCGGTGTCGTTGAAGTCGCGGAGCACCTGGCGGCGCGCGTCGACATCGAGGAGGGACAGGTGCGCGACCTGCCGACTCGGGGTGCGCAGTGCGTCCTCGAGCAGGTGGACGTAGTGGGACAGCAGGCGCTCGATGGTGGGCGCCTCGAAGAGGTCGGTGCTGTACTGGAAGGACAGCTCGTGACCCTGGGGATTCTCGGTGACGGTGAGGGCCAGCTCGGTCTGGGTGTTCAGGCCGTCGACGACGAGGGGCCGGGCCTGGAGGCCGGGGAAGGTCCCGGCGAGCGTGTTCTCCGCGCGCTCCCAGAAGAGGCCCACCTGGAACAGGGGGGCGTGAGCGAGGCTGCGCTCGACCTGGAGGGCCTCGACGACCCGCTCGAAGGGGGCATCCTGATGCGTGAAGGCCTCGAGCGCCGTGGTCCGTGTGCTCGCGAGCAGCTCGGCGAAGGTGGTCCCCGGGTCGAAGCGGGTGCGGAGGACGACCGTGTTGGTGAAGAGGCCGACGATGGACTCCATCGCGGGGTGCGGACGTCCGGAGACGGGCGTGCCCACGGACACGTCGTCCTGCCCGGAGTGTCGATGCAGCAGCGCCGCGAGCGCCGCGCTCAGCACCATGAAGGGTGTGACGTGGTGTTCCCGGCAGACCTGGGTGAGTGCCTGTTCCAGCGCGGGAGACAGTCGATGGAAGCGGCTCAGCGCGCCCGCGTCACCGAGGACGGAGGGGCGGGGCTTGTCGGTGGGCAGGGCGAGGAACGCGGGAGCGCCGGCGAGCTGGCGCTTCCAGTACTCGACGTGGTGGTCCTCACGGGCCCGGACGGGAGCGGAGCGTTGCCACGCGGCGACGTCGGCGTAGGTGAGCGAAGGCGTCGGAAGGGAGGGCGTCTGGTGCTGGCTCAGGGACGCGTAGGCCTGGGACAGCTCGCTCAACAGGAGGTCGATGCTCAGGCCATCGACCACCACGTGGTGCAGCACGAGCAGGAGGACATGGTGCTCGGGGGAGAGGCGGAACAGGTGGAAGCGGTAGAGCGGCCCCTGCTCCAGTGACAGGACGCGAGTGCTCTCCTCGCGCAGCCGGAGGTGCAGCGCGGGACTGTCCGCGTTGGTCGCGGAGAGTTCCTCGACGTGGAGCACCTCCACGGGAAGCGGGTTGTGTCGTGGAACCGGCCGCCCGTCCTCCGCGATGAAGGTCGTCCGCAGGTCCGGGTGACGATCGAGCAGCAACCGCAGCGCGCCATCGAGCGCCGGGATGTCCAGTGCGCCGCGAAGCTCCACGGCCTCGGGGATGTTGTAGGCGCGCAGCTCGGGTTGGAGCTGATGGAGGAACCAGAGGCGCTCCTGCGCGAAGGAGGGCTGAGGAGGCAGTGCGGAAGGCGCGGGAGAAGGGAGCGGGAGCGCGTCGTGGTGCAGGGAGAGGAGGAGAGCGAGCCCTGCGACGGAGGGGGAGGAGAAGAGGGCGGCGAGAGGAAGCTCGACGCCGAAGGCGAGGCGGATGCGGGAGACGAGGCGGGTGGCGGAGAGGGAGTGGCCACCGAGGGAGAAGAAGTCCGCGTCGCGAGGGACGTGAGAGAGGGAGAGGACGTCGGCGAAGAGTTGGGCGAGGAGCGCCTCGGCCTGTCCACGAGGAGAAGCGTCGGAGGAGGGGACTTCAGCGGCGGAGATGTCGAAGGAGGAGAGGGCCGTCCTGTCGACCTTGCCGCTGGTGGTGAAGGGGAGAGAGGGGAGGGAGAGGAAGCGAGAGGGGACGAGGGCTTCAGGGAGGGAGGAAGCCAGCGCGTCGCGGAGGGAAGCCAGCGGAGGAGCGCCGTCGTCGAGGACGAGGAAGGCGACGAGGAAGGTGTCGCGAGAGGGGCGGAAGGGGAGGACGGCGGCCTGGCGGACGCCGGAGAGGCGAAGCAGAGCGGCTTCGATTTCTTCGACTTCGACGCGGACGCCGCGGAGTTTGAGCTGGAAGTCGGAGCGGCCGAGGAAGGAGAGGGAGCCGTCGTCATTCCAGCGGGCCCTGTCGCCGGTGTCGTAGAGGCGAGCGCCGGGAGAGGTGCTGAAGGAGTCAGGGATGAAGCGCTCTGCGGTGAGGTGGGGGAGTGAGTGGTAGCCGCGAGCCAGGCAGATGCCGCCGATGAAGAGGTTGCCGGGGACGCCTGGGGGGAGGGGCTGGAGGGAGTCGTCGAGGACGTAGAGGCGGCAGCGGGGAAGAGGGCTGCCGAGACGGACGGGCCGGTGAGGGAGGGAGATTTCAGCGGCGACGTTGATGCTGGCTTCAGTGGGCCCGTAGGTGTTGACGAGGCGGGTGGAAGTCAGCGCGAGGGATTGGACGAGAGAGTCTGGGAGGACTTCGCCGCCGGTGACGAGGACGGAGAGGGAGCGGAAGGCGTCGAGGGCACCGGGCTCCTCGAGGGCGGTGGCGAGGGAGGAGGGGGTGATGACGACATGGGAGACGGAGTGGCGGCGGATGTCGTTGCCGAGGCCAAGAGGGCCGACGTCGCGGAGGATGACGCGAGCGCCGCGGGAGAGGCTGAAGAGGATTTCCTCCTGGTGGATGTCGAAGGAGAGGCTGCCGGAGGCGGCCCAGGTGTGGCCCGTGGAGGTGGAGTAGAGGGCGTCGAAGGCGTCGAAGCAGTGGACGACATTCTGCTGGGTGGAGAGGACGCCCTTGGGAGTGCCGGTGGAGCCGGAGGTGTAGAGGACGTAGGCGAGGTTGTCGGGCAGGGCGCGCAGAGGCTCCGCCAGCGCCGCGTCAGCACGCTGCGCATCTCCTGGCTGCACCAGCACCGCGTCGAGCGTCACGCCCTCGAAGAGAGCAGGCGAAGAGACGACGAGGCATGCACGGGACTGCTGAAGCAGTTGTGCGCGCCGAGCCGGCGGGTGCGAAGGCTCCAGAGGGAGGCACGCGGCGCCGGAAAGATGGACGGCGAGGAGGGAGACGACAGCCTCGGACGAGCGCTCGACACAGACACCGACGACAGCTTCCGGACGCGCACCAAGAGCCGCGAGATGCGCGGCGAGACGCGAAGCGCGAGAGTGGAGCTGGGAGAAGGTGAGGGTGGCGTCGGGAGCGACGAGAGCAACGGCGTCAGGCGTCCTCGCGAAGGAGGCAAGCAGCAGGGACGCAACGGTGCCGTCGGAGTCGAAGGGACGGTGGGAATCGTTGAAGTCGAAGAGGACGCGCCGGCGCTCTTCGACGGAGAGCAGCGAGAGGCTGGAGAGGGGCGCCTGGGGCGAGGCGAGGACCTGTTCGAGGAGGATGACGAAGTGGGAGAGCATGCGCTCGACGGAGGCGTGCTCGAAGAGGTCGGTGCGGAACTGGAAGAAGAGCTGGAGGGAGGAGTCGGGCAGCTCGGTGGCGGTGAGGGCGAGGTCGAGCTGGCTGGTGCCGTTGTCGACGAAGACGTGCTGAGAGGAGAGGCCGGAGAAGGAGAGGGGCGAGTCGACGCGGCGCAGGTCGAACATCACCTGGAAGAGGGGCGCGTGACTGAGGCTGCGCTCGACGTGGAGCGCATCGACGACCCGCTCGAACGGCGCATCCTGGTGGCTGAAGGCGTCGAGCGAAGTGCTCCGGACCTGCGCCAGCAGCGAGGCGAAGGTCATCCCTGCTGGAAGCTGCGTGCGAAGGACCAGCGTGTTGAGGAAGAGGCCGACGATGTCCTCGGTGGCGGCGTGCGTGCGGCCGGAGACGGGAGTGCCGACGCACAGCTCGCGCTCACCCGAGTAACGGTGAAGCAAGGTGGCGAACACGGCATAGAGCGCCATGAACGGCGTCACCTGATGCTGTCGGCAGAGCGCCTCCAGCCGGAGGCGGACTTCACGAGGCAGGACCTGGTGACGCGAGAAGGCGCCTCGATCCGTGAGGACCGGCGGACGCGGCTTGTCCGTGGGGAACGCGAGCAGCGCGGGGGCATCGGCGAGCTGCCGCTTCCAGTAGTCGAGGTGGACATCCTCACGCGCGCGGAACTCGGGGGTCCGCTGCCACGCGGAGATATCCGAGTAGGTGAGGGGCGGCGTGGGGAGCAGCGGCGCTCGTTGCCGGCTCAGCTCTGAGTACGACTGCGCCAACTCGCTCAGGAGCCGGTCCATGGACAGGCCATCCACGACGATGTGGTGGATGACCATCAGCAGGACATGGCGATCGACCGCGACCCTGAACAAACGGAAGCGATACAGGGGCCCCTTCTCCAGTGAGAACGGGCGCGAGCTCTCCTCCTCCAGACGTTGCTGGAGCAGTGCGCGCAGTGCCTCCTCGCCACGGACGCGAGGCCGGAGGTCCTCCACGTCGAGCAATTGCTCGGGGACGGGCTGGAACGCCAACCGAGGCATCCCCTCCGACGAACCGAAGACCGCGCGCAACGATGAGTGCCGCTCCGGCAGCAGTCGCAGCGCGGCCTCCAGCGCGGCTGTATCCAGGACTCCCGTCAGCTCGATCGCCTCCGGAATCACATACGCGGCGGAGTCAGGCAGGAGCTGATGGAGGAACCAGAGGCGCTCCTGCGCGAAGGAGGGCTGAGGAGGCAGTGCGGAAGGCGCGGGAGAAGGGAGCGGGAGCGCGTCGTGGTGCAGGGAGAGGAGGAGAGCGAGCCCTGCGACGGAGGGGGAGGAGAAGAGGGCGGCGAGAGGAAGCTCGACGCCGAAGGCGAGGCGGATGCGGGAGACGAGGCGGGTGGCGGAGAGGGAGTGGCCACCGAGGGAGAAGAAGTCCGCGTCGCGAGGGACGTGAGAGAGGGAGAGGACGTCGGCGAAGAGTTGGGCGAGGAGCGCCTCGGCCTGTCCACGAGGAGAAGCGTCGGAGGAGGGGACTTCAGCGGCGGAGATGTCGAAGGAGGAGAGGGCCGTCCTGTCGACCTTGCCGCTGGTGGTGAAGGGGAGAGAGGGGAGGGAGAGGAAGCGAGAGGGGACGAGGGCTTCAGGGAGGGAGGAAGCCAGCGCGTCGCGGAGGGAAGCCAGCGGAGGAGCGCCGTCGTCGAGGACGAGGAAGGCGACGAGGAAGGTGTCGCGAGAGGGGCGGAAGGGGAGGACGGCGGCCTGGCGGACGCCGGAGAGGCGAAGCAGAGCGGCTTCGATTTCTTCGACTTCGACGCGGACGCCGCGGAGTTTGAGCTGGAAGTCGGAGCGGCCGAGGAAGGAGAGGGAGCCGTCGTCATTCCAGCGGGCCCTGTCGCCGGTGTCGTAGAGGCGAGCGCCGGGAGAGGTGCTGAAGGAGTCAGGGATGAAGCGCTCTGCGGTGAGGTGGGGGAGTGAGTGGTAGCCGCGAGCCAGGCAGATGCCGCCGATGAAGAGGTTGCCGGGGACGCCTGGGGGGAGGGGCTGGAGGGAGTCGTCGAGGACGTAGAGGCGGCAGCGGGGAAGAGGGCTGCCGAGACGGACGGGCCGGTGAGGGAGGGAGATTTCAGCGGCGACGTTGATGCTGGCTTCAGTGGGCCCGTAGGTGTTGACGAGGCGGGTGGAAGTCAGCGCGAGGGATTGGACGAGAGAGTCTGGGAGGACTTCGCCGCCGGTGACGAGGACGGAGAGGGAGCGGAAGGCGTCGAGGGCACCGGGCTCCTCGAGGGCGGTGGCGAGGGAGGAGGGGGTGATGACGACATGGGAGACGGAGTGGCGGCGGATGTCGTTGCCGAGGCCAAGAGGGCCGACGTCGCGGAGGATGACGCGAGCGCCGCGGGAGAGGCTGAAGAGGATTTCCTCCTGGTGGATGTCGAAGGAGAGGCTGCCGGAGGCGGCCCAGGTGTGGCCCGTGGAGGTGGAGTAGAGGGCGTCGAAGGCGTCGAAGCAGTGGACGACATTCTGCTGGGTGGAGAGGACGCCCTTGGGAGTGCCGGTGGAGCCGGAGGTGTAGAGGACGTAGGCGAGGTTGTCGGGCAGGGCGCGCAGAGGCTCCGCCAGCGCCGCGTCAGCACGCTGCGCATCTCCTGGCTGCACCAGCACCGCGTCGAGCGTCACGCCCTCGAAGAGAGCAGGCGAAGAGACGACGAGGCATGCACGGGACTGCTGAAGCAGTTGTGCGCGCCGAGCCGGCGGGTGCGAAGGCTCCAGAGGGAGGCACGCGGCGCCGGAAAGATGGACGGCGAGGAGGGAGACGACAGCCTCGGACGAGCGCTCGACACAGACACCGACGACAGCTTCCGGACGCGCACCAAGAGCCGCGAGATGCGCGGCGAGACGCGAAGCGCGAGAGTGGAGCTGGGAGAAGGTGAGGGTGGCGTCGGGAGCGACGAGAGCAACGGCGTCAGGCGTCCTCGCGAAGGAGGCAAGCAGCAGGGACGCAACGGTGCCGTCGGAGTCGAAGGGACGGTGGGAATCGTTGAAGTCGAAGAGGACGCGCCGGCGCTCTTCGACGGAGAGCAGCGAGAGGCTGGAGAGGGGCGCCTGGGGCGAGGCGAGGACCTGTTCGAGGAGGATGACGAAGTGGGAGAGCATGCGCTCGACGGAGGCGTGCTCGAAGAGGTCGGTGCGGAACTGGAAGAAGAGCTGGAGGGAGGAGTCGGGCAGCTCGGTGGCGGTGAGGGCGAGGTCGAGCTGGCTGGTGCCGTTGTCGACGAAGACGTGCTGAGAGGAGAGGCCGGAGAAGGAGAGGGGCGAGTCGACGCGGCGCAGGTCGAACATCACCTGGAAGAGGGGCGCGTGACTGAGGCTGCGCTCGACGTGGAGCGCATCGACGACCCGCTCGAACGGCGCATCCTGGTGACTGAAGGCCTCCAGCGCGGTCGCCCACACGTGCGCCAGCAACATGGAGAACGGCGCGGAAGGCAGCAGATGTGTCCGCAGGACGAGCGTGTTGATGAACAGCCCGACGATGTCCTCGGAGGCCGCGTGCGTGCGTCCGGAGACCGGCGTGCCGATGCACAGCTCGCGCTCGCCCGAGTAGCGCTGGAGCAGCGTGGCGAACACGGCGTAGAGCGCCATGAACGGCGTCACCTGGTGCTCTCGGCAGAGCGCCTCCAGCCGCAGCCGGACCTCGCGAGGCAACACGTGGCGACGCGAGTACGCGCCGCGGTCGGACAACACCGGCGGCCGAGGCTTGTCCGTGGGCAGCGCGAGCAGCGACGGCGCGTCGGCGAGCTGTCGCTTCCAGTAGTCGAGGTGGATGTCCTCGCGCGCGCGGACCTCGGGCGTGCGCTGCCAGGCGGACAGGTCCACGTAGTCCAGGGAGGCGGGCGCGGGAGGCGGGGTGCGGCCTTCCTGGAGCGCGGAGTACGTCGTCGCCAGCTCGTTGAGGAGGATGCCCATCGAGAGGCCATCCACCACCAGGTGATGCAGCACCAGCAGCAGCACCTGGTGCTCGGGGCCGCTCGTGAACAGGTGGAACCGATACAGCGGCCCCTCCTCCACCGAGAGCGGTCGCGAGGCCTCCTCGCGCAGCCTGCGCTGGAGCAACGCCTCCGCGGTCCCGCTCTCATTCGGCGGGCGTGACACGTCCTCCACCGTGAGCAGCGGCTCGCGGACCGGATGGACGCGCAGTCGCGGGCTCCCCTCCACGGGCGTGAAGGTGACGCGGAGCGCGGCGTGCCGCTCCACCAGTCGCCGCAGCGTGTCCTCCAGCGCGGCCCTGTTCAGCGTGCCCCGAAGCTCCAGCGCATCGACGACGAGGTACGCCGCCGAGTCCGGCTGGAGCTGCTGGAGGAACCACAGCCGCTCCTGCGCCAGGGAGGTCATGGGCGCGACGTCCGCGGGGAGCGGCGTGGGGCCGGCGAGTGACGCCGAGAGCGACTCGGAGATGGGACCCAGCGCCCGGGCCAGACGAGCCACCGTCGCGTGCGAGAACAGCGTTGTCAGCGGCAGGTCCACACCCACCGCGTGCCGCACGCGCGCCAGCAGTCGCGTGGCGCTCAGCGAGTGCCCGCCCAACTCGAAGAAGTCGCTGTCCCGGCCCACCCGCTCCACGCCCAACACCTGCTGGAACAACCCCGCCAGCAGCACCTCCAGCTCTCCACGCGGCGCGCTGTCCGCGGACGCGCTCGCGGCGTCGACGCGGCCGAGCGACAACGAGCCCAGCGCCTTCCGGTCCACCTTCCCGGAGGACGTCAGCGGAAGCGCGGTGAGCGTCACGAGCGCGGAGGGCACCAGGTGCTCGGGGAGCTGCTGCTTCAACCACGGGCGCAGCACCGCGCTCACCCGGGTCTCATCCTGTCCCTCGGCGGGGACGAGGAAGGCCACCAGGGCCAGCTCGCCCTCCGCGACTTCGCGAGCCACCACCGCGACCTCGCGGACCTCCGGGTGGCGCGCGAGGACGGCCTCCACCTCGCCCGGCTCCACGCGCATGCCGCGCAGCTTCACCTGCGAGTCGACGCGGCCCAGGTATTCGAGCTCGCCGTCCACCGTCCACCGCGCCAGGTCTCCCGTGCGGTAGAGCCGCTCACCCGGCGTCGAGCCGAACGGATGCGGCAGGAACCGCTCCGCCGTCAGGTCCGGTCGCCCCAGATAGCCACGGGCCACGCCCACGCCGCCGATGAACAGCTCTCCAGCGACGCCAGGAGGCAGCGGCTCCAGCGCCTCATCGAGCACGTACAGTCGCGTGTTGGGCCACGGCGTGCCCAGGGTGATGGCGCCCGGCACCACCGCGTACGGCGTGATCGCCGCGCAGACCGTGGCCTCCGTCGGTCCATACGCGTTGAGCAGCCGCCGGCCCTGGCCCCAGCGCTCGGCCACCGCGATGGGAAGGGCCTCGCCCGCGGAGATGACGGTGCGCAGGCCCTCCAGCCCGTCTGTCTCCAGCTGCGCGAGCACCGACGGCGTCAACGTCACCGCGGTGACGGCGCTCTCACGCAGCAGCGTCCGCAGGGGGGCGTCCGGGAGCAGCCGCTGTCGGGGCGCGAGCACCAGCGTCGCACCCGCGAGCAGCGTGGCGAACACCTCGCACACGGACGCGTCGAAGCTCATGGACGCGAACTGGAGCACCCGGTCCTCGGGCCGGAACCCATGCGCCCGCACCGCGGCCAGCGCCGTGTTGCGCAGCCCCGCGTGCGCCACCAGCACGCCCTTGGGCCGCCCCGTGGAGCCGGACGTGTAGATGACGTACGCCAGATGGTCCGCCGAGGCGACCGCCTCCAGCCGCTCCACGGAGTGCCGCGCGAACGGCGGCAGCAGGCCGTCCAGCTCCACGGTCAGCTCGCCTCGCAGCGGCAGCTCGTCCAGCATCTGCTGCCGCGCGAGCACCACGGGCGCGCCGCTGTCGGAGAGCACGAAGCCCTGCCGCTCCGCGGGATGCGCCGGGTCCAGCGGAACGAACGCGCCTCCCGCCTTGAGGATGCCCAGCATCCCCACCACCTGCTCCACCGAGCGCTCCGCGCACAGCGCGACGCGCGTCTCCGGCCCCACGCTCAGCGAGCGCAGATAGCGCGCGAGCTGGTTGGCGCGCTCGTCGAGCTGCCGGTACGTCAGCCGGGTGCCCTCGAAGTCGAGCGCCGTCGCGTCCGGCGCGCGGTCCACCTGCTGCTCGAAGCAGGCCACCACCGTGTCGCCGCCCTCCAGGTGCTGCTCGGAGGCATTGAAGGTGACGAGCACCCGGTGCCGCAGCGCCTCGGTGAGGACGGGACGTGGGGCCATCGCGCGCTCGGCCACGGGGGCGGCGTCGGGCGCGGCGGCGGAGTCGACAGGGGGAGCCTTCCGTCCGTGCGGACCGGGGGAGGTCGGGGCGGAATCGTCGTGAGCGGTCATCGTGAAGTCTGTGCTCTCAGAGCCGGAGTCGAACGTTGATGCCGGCGCGGAACAGGCCCATGTCCACCGGCGCGCTGGGGGCGATGCTGGCGTCGGGCTGGAAGCGGAACTCGCCGCCGCGCTCTCCAAAAGGAACTTCCACGTAGGCGGCGACCGTCACGTCGCGCAGCCGGGAGGCATTGATGTCCAGGCGCGCCACGTAGGACGGGTCTCCCACGTTGCCCATCACCGTGAGCGTCGTCGTGGGCTCGTAGATGTTGCGCGCGGTGACGGCCACCTGCGCCATGCCGTAGAAGCGGCCGAAGTAGAGCGGCTGGAAGTCACCCACCGCCTGCACCCACGTCAGCAGCTCGCGGTCGTCGCTGCCCAGCTGGTTGTAGAACCCCTCCAGCCGCACCACCGTCTTGAACGTGTCCGCCACGCGCAGCTCCACCTGCGCGCCGCCGCTGGCCTGCACCTGGAGCCCGTCGAGCGCCCGCACCTGGAAGCCCCCCGCCCGCGAGCGCTCCCACGTGGCCACGTCCGCGCCGTGCACCAGCGCAATCTCGGTGTTGAAGTCCAGCCGCCCCAGGCCAATCGAGTAGTCCACGCCGTAGCGGGGCCGCCGGCCCTCCATGAACGAGCCCGAGACCGCCAGCTCGCTGGTGCCCAGCGCCATCTCCGCGCGCACCGCGCCGCCGTAGCGCACGCGGTCCCCGTCCGCCGTCACCTCGTCCAACAGGTCCGCCGTGCCGATGAGCCACAGGTTGGCCGCCATCTCCTCCCACGGCACGTTGACCTTCACCATGTCCACGCCCGGCCTCAAGTCATAGAGGAACAGCGGGTCCGGGTTGCGCGCGCGCAGGAAGTCGGTGGTGTTCCAGATTTTGGAGCTGCCCCACTTGATGTGCTGCCGCCCCGCGGTGATGAAGACGTGGTCGAACAGGCCGAAGTAGATCCACAGCCGGTCCAGGCTCGTCGCGGGCGTGGAGAGCACCGGGTCCAGCGGGTCGTACGCCATGCGGCCCACCGCGAAGCTGCGCAGCCCGTCGAACGGCTTGAAGTCCAGGTACACGTCCAGGAGCGCCGGGAAGAACGGGTCCACTCCCGTGGCCGACGTGCTCGCGCGCCTGGCCCCGGCCACCTCCGCGCGCTGCAGATAGAAGCCGCCCACCGTGAGCAGCTCGGGCACCTTGAGGAACGCGGAGGGGTGCAGCGGGTCCTCCTCGACGGCGTCCTCCGTCACCGGCTGGGGCCCCGCGGTGGGACCTCCCGCCGCGGAGGCGACGCTCGTGCCCGACGCGGCCACGTCATCCACCACCACCGGCCGCAGCGACGTGTCCACGTCCATGGGCGGCGCGGGGCGCGGGGCCGCCGTCTCGCCCTCGATGGTGGGCACCGCCAGCTCCAGGCTCGCCACGGCGGGCTGCGTGGCGGTGGCGGGCTCCGCGAAGGCCTCCACCGTGTTGCCGTCCGCGGTCTCCGTATCGTCCTCGGACGCGGTGCCGGAGGCGGACACCGTGTCGCCTGCCTCCTCCGGGGCCACGGTGCCGGCGGAGGACAGCTCCGGCGGCGGCTCCACGCTCGCGGTGAGCGCGAGCTTGCCTCGCACGGGCTTCTGATACGTCAGCGCGCGCACGTCGCCACCGGCGAAGAACACCGCGAGGCCCCGCGACGGATAATGGAAATACAGCGAGGTGTCCGCCGTGGCCTTCACCACGTAGCAGGGCTTCTTGCTCCAGCCCGTCTTGGGACACGCGGGGCCGAATTGTTTCTCCACCGCGGCGCGCGTGGGCGCGCGGGTGGGGAAGACATCGATGCGCCGCAGCTTGCGCGTGCGTGTATCGACGGTGAAGCGCGCGCGCTGCGTCCCCGCTGGCGAGGACTGCCCCTGATAGTCGAGCACCAGCGCGCCGTCCTCGCGGCGTCTCGCGTCGGGCTCGCCGAACAGGATGCGCAGCTGCGCCTCGGTCGTGACGCCCGGTCTGGCTTTCTTCCAGGGCTCCGCGTGAGCCGTGCCATGAATCAGACACAACATGGCCACGATGCGCACGACAGAGGGGGCAGGGGGCATGGAGGGCCGCAGTCTAGTGGTGTTGTGACACGCGTGGAAACCCACGGTGGGTTGACATTCCCCCGCTCTTCCTCCGAGCATCCACCTCCCCCTGCGTAGTGGAGGCCACCCACATGGCGTCGGAAGAGGCGGTTCAGTCCCCATCCGAAACAGCGGCGAACGCGGTATCCACTCCGAATCCCTCCGAGGCTCCCGAGGCGGTGTCAGCTGCTCCCGAGAAGCTCGATGAGATAGAGGAGATCGACTTCCTCCTCGAGGAGATTGAAAGCAAGATCGCCCCGCTCGCCCTGGCATGAGCACGGCTGGCGAGGTCCGCTCGTACCGGGACACCTTCGTCCCGTACTGGCATCCGGTGGCGTACGCCCATGAGCTTCGGGAAGGCCCCCTGGCCGCCCGGCTCCTGGAGACGGAGCTGGTCCTCTGGCGCACCGCCTCCGGTGTCGCGGCCACCCAACGCTACTGCGCGCACCGCGGAGCAGACCTCTCCGCCGGGACTGTCACACCCCAGGGACTTCGCTGCGCGTTCCATGGATGGACATACGCCCAGAGCGGCTCGTGTGTCCGCATTCCCTCTCAACCCCAGACGCCCGTCCCCGAGCGGGCCCGGGTGAGCCGCTACCTTGCCGCGGAGCGGCATGGGCTCATCTGGGTCTGTCTTTCGCCCGAGCCCGCGGCGCCGCTGCCCGAGTGGCCGGAGCTGGCCGACAGCGCGACGGTGGCCACGGTGCCGCTGCCCCGCCTGGACTGGGACACGTCCGCCGGGCGCATGGTGGAAATCGTCCTGGACGTGGCTCACCTATCGTTCGTTCATGAGGGCACGTTCGGCAATCCGGAGCAGCCCGAGGTGCCGGCGTATGACGTGGAGAAGCTGCCGGACGGGCTGCGCGCGCAGATTGTCTACCCGGCGCTGGCGCCCGCGGTGGGGAGCGCTCCACCCCGGGTGGACCGCACCACGCTCACGTACGAGGTGACGTTCCCCTTCACCGCGCGGCTCACCTTCAAGCCCACGCTCTTCTATCCGCACACCGTCTACGCGGTGGCCTCGCCCTGGTCGGAGGAGAAGATGCAGTGCTTCTACTTCGCCTCGTACCACCCGAGGATCCGCAACTTCGCGGAGCTGTTCGTGAAGTCGGAGTCGGCCATCCTGGAGCAGGACCGCCGCGTCGCGGAGGGGCAGCGCCCGCGCGCGCACCCGCTGGACTTCTCCGGAGAGGTCCCCGTGAAGGCGGACCGGCTCCCCATCGAATACCGCCGGGCCCTCGCGGCCCTGCGCCTGGGCCGTCCTCCGGACGCGCCCGCATTGGACTAGCCACAGGAGTCGCTCGAACGTGAATGCCGGGGGCCGAAGCTGGGAGAGGTGCGTGTCCGTGGTGGCGCTGCTGGTCGCCGTGAGCGGCTGTCGGGAGAAGGACGCGGCCCCCAAGCCGCCGCCGCCCGCCGTCGTCGAGGCGAAGCCCGCCGCGCCTCCCGCCCCCAAGCCCGTGTCCGCCCAGGCCGCGCTCGTGGAGCGGGGCCGCTACCTGGGCGAGTCGGTGCTCGGCTGCGTGGACTGTCACACGCGGCGAGACACGGGCCGCTTCGGTGGACCCCTGTCGGGTCCCCCGCTCGCCGGCGCGTGCTTCGGCCCGGAGTGGGACCTCCCCGGCACGCTGTGCGCGCCCAACATCACCTCCGACCCGGTGCACGGCGTGGGCAGGTGGACCGACGCCCAGCTGCTGCGCACCCTGCGCGAGGGCTACGGCCAGGGCGACCGCACGCTCTTCCCGATGATGCCGTACATGGAGTGGCGCGCCACCCTGTCCGACGGTGACGCGAAGGCCGTCGTCGCGTGGCTGCGCACCGTGCCCGCCGTGGCCCTCCCCACGCCTCCCTCCCAGCTCGCGCCCGAGGTGCTCGCGGACATCAAGGACCTGGCCGGCCCCCTGCCCGGACCCGTGGCCGAGCCCGCCCAGGACGACGTCTCCCGGGGCCGCTACCTGGCCACCAGCGCCCAGTGCGCCTTCTGCCACGCCAGCGCGGACGAGGAGCCCAGGCCCTTCGCCGGAGGCCGCGCCGCCCCCACGCCCCTGGGCGAGGAGCCCGTGCCGTCCCTGCTCCCGGAGGGGCCCATCCTGAAGGACCTGAGCGAGGACGCCTTCGTCGCCCGCTTCACCGCCTTCAAGGACCTGGCCCCCGCCCCCAGCAAGAAGGGCCAGGTCAACAAGCTGTCCATGCCCTGGCGCGCCTTCTCCTCCATGAAGGAGGAGGACCTTCGCGCCGTGTACCGCTTCCTCAAGACCCAGGGCACGGCAACGCAGCGCGCCACGGGCCCATGAATTGGCGCGGCGCTTTCTGAGAAAGTAGGATACACGCCTAGCCCTCCGCTGAACGTCACCGTGCCCTGCGCTGGTGAGCCGCGCTGGACTCGAATCTCATGACCCTGTCCTTCAAGAAGTGCGTCCTGATGCTCCCGGTGCTGGCGGTTGCCTCGGGCTGCAACCTGCTCGACACGTCCGACGTGGAAGGCACGCGTGGCCGTGGTGCGCGAGCGTTCGACCCGTACTCGAGCTCCGCCTCCGGGGCCATCTCGCTGTCCCTGCTCTGGTACAAGGGCTGCGCCATGCTTCCCACGGGTGAGCCCGTGACGAAGGGTGACCTGAACCTGCCGGACTATGGCGCCACCTGCTACAACCTGAACAACGGCTACCCCTCGGAGACGAAGCCCTTCGAGCCGGTGGAGCCCTTCGCCCGGATGATCGTCACGCCGGGGGAGCTGTACTTCCTGCGCGAGTTCTCCGCGATGGACGTGGAGCTGGCGCGCTTCGAGGACCCCAACGACAGGCGCACGCCGGCCGCGTGGATGCGGATGGAGTCGCTCTTCAAGGACCTGGACTGGTCCGGCCTGTCCTCGGGGCGCGACGCGTGGAAGCGCCTGGAGCCGAAGACGTTCCTGCGCGAGACCTTCTACGAGAACGCCGCGTGGATGCTGGCCACGGACGACACGTTCCTCCTGGAGGTGCTGGACGCGGACGGCAACGTGCGCACCAGCATCACGTACTCGCGCCGGGACTTCCTCGCGGAGAGCGCCGTCACGGGCCGCACCCGCGCCAGCTTCACGGTGACGGGCCTGCAGCGCCCGCTGTTCCCCGGAGACCCGACGCCGCGCCGGGCGGAGAACTACGACGCGCTCGAGTTCGCCACGGCGGTGAAGGTGTCGCTCGCCAACTCCACCAACCCGTTCAAGTCCTTCACCATGCCAGACCTGCGGGGCGAGGGCGTCATCCGCCTCACCTGGAGCCAGCTGCCGCTCAAGCCGTTCCTCTTCCCCGTCACCTTCCAGCCCTCCTCGGAGCGGCTCGCGACGTGCTACCAGCTGGGGCCGGACGGGCTGGCCACGGACGTGCCCACGCCGTGCGGCTTCGGCCTCAAGCAGCAGGTGCAGGTGTCGCGCCCCGCCAACGGCACCTTCTTCAACGCCGGTGAGACGGTGGACTTCGTGGTGTCGCTGCAGGACGGCGACGGCCACGGCCTGCACCCGCGCGACTCCATGCCGTCTTACTTCGACTACCTGGGGGAGGGCTCCAACGGCCTGGCCTACTTCAACGAGCAGATGCTGCTGACGTGGCGTGACAGCAGCGCGTCCGAGTCCGGCTTCAAGGTCGTGGGTCCGCTGCAGAACCTGAAGGTGGTCAACGGGGACTATGTGCCCAAGGACTACTTCGCCTATCCGGCCGCGAGCGAGCCGCAGTTCTACGTGCCGCCGGACATCATGGCCGTCGCGGGCGGCATGGCGGTGCGTCCGACGACGCGCTACGCGGTGCCGCTGCCTCCGGACGCGAAGCCCGGCACCTACGCCATCCTGCTCAAGGGGCACCGCAACTACGAGGGTGAGCGGCTCAACCGGTTGGACCCGTTCTTCTTCCAGGTGGGCCAGGCCGCGCCGACCTCGTACCCGGGCCGCATCGGCAACTGCCAGGTGTGCCACAACGGCGTGGGCTCGCTGAGCAACGTGCACCACGGCGTCTCGGTGGACCACGTGGAGACGTGCAAGGTGTGTCACCACGACGACGTGGTGGGGCACGTGTCGGACTTCATCCACCGGCTGCACATCTCGTCGCCGAAGTACGCGCAGAACAAGGGTGACTGCACCCTGTGCCACCTGACGCGCGAGAGCACGCTGCGTCCGAGCATGAACGCGTGCGCGGGCTGCCACCCGGGCACGCACGGCACCGAGTACTTCGACCTGCAGTTCCAGGAGCTCAACTCTCCCCCCAACGCCTTTGGCAACTGCGCCAACGCCTGCCACGTGACGACGGTTCCCGCCGAGCACGTGCTGCCGGCGCGCTGAGCCCTTCGAGGACCGCGATGAAGCTCCGCTCCCTAGCCTCCAGCTTCCTGCTCTTCGCCGCCGCCGGTGGGTGTTCCAGCTCCGACGCGCCCGTCAACATCCCGCCGGACACCGCGCCCGTCGTCGACCTGCCGGCGCGCACGACGAACGTCTCCGGCGTGCTCTACGACCCGGAGGCGTTCCTCGTCGCCTTCATGACGGTGCCCGAGGAGGAGGCCGGCAACGCGCTGCCCGGCCTCTTCGAGGGGCCGTACACCTTCCTGTCCGCCATCATGGGGGGGCAGGTGTCGCTGTCGTCACCGGAGGGCGGCGGCGCGCTGGTGTCGGCGCCGTCGGACTTCGGAGGGACCTGGTCGGTGGTGGGGGCTCCGTCGGGTGAGACGACGGCCTATCTCGCGTCCGCGACGCCTCCCGAGGAGCCGGTGGAGCCGAACCCCGACTTCCCCGTCCCGATGCCGACGACGACGTACTTCCCCACGACGTACGTGCGGCCCATCCTGGCGAGCGTCACGCAGTGCTACGGCCAGGCCGCGGTGCTCGTGGGCAACACGGGCGCGCTGGACGCGGTGGCGCAGGCGATGACGGAGGCGGGCACGCCGACGACGCCCGCGGACCTGTTGGACCCGACGAAGACGGGCGGTGTCGCGCTCCTGTTCGTGCACGACATGAGCTTCCTGGCGGACCTGTTCCAGACGCCGGTGTCCAGCATCGCGGAGGCGTCCGCGGGGCGGCTCTTCCCGCTCGACTGGGCGCCGGTGGAGGAGGCTCCGCTGCCGGGGCAGTCGCCGATGGGCTTCATGGTGCTGCCCGGCTCGGAGAGCTTCCTGGGCTACTTCGCGCTGGTGCTGCCGCCCAACACCACGGAGCCGGTGACGGTGAACCTGGTGGACACCTTCGTGCCGGAGCCGGAGCCGGACCCCGAGGCGCCGCCCCGGCCGTACCTGATTCCGCCGGTCATCGTGGAGCCGCGCCCGGGTGAGGTGAGCGTGTACCGGGCCTTCGGGCAGATTCCGATGCCGCCGGGCGAGGAGCCGCCTCCCGGGGGTGGGCTCGAGGACCCGCCGCCGCCGGAGCCGGAGCCCACGTGGACCTGCTACATCCCGCCTCCGCCCGTGGAGCTGCCCGAGGAACCTGTCGACCCCGAGGGTCCGCCGGCGGAGTAGCGACGAGGGCCCCCAGGCCGTTGGGTCGTGACACGAGGACGCGCTCCGATGTCGAGGAGCCGTCCTCGGTTCGTTTCGTGGGGATGCTTCGGTCGTGAGGGTTCGTGTGTAGGGGCGGTACGTCACGAGAGCACGCGCTCCGACTTCGATGCACCCGGTCTCCGCCTGGTTAGCTCGGATGCCGCGGCCATGAGGCGCGCGCCCGGATGGCGGTAGGCCACGCGAGCATTCGCCCCGAGGTTTCGCGTCCTCGGCTGGAGGAGCGAGCTCGTGGCGGCAGGTGCCCGCCTCGGGCCCCCGCTCAGGTCCCGGGCCGCACGCGCAGCTCGCGGAAGCGGACCGAGGGCTGCCCGAAGGACACGGGCAGCGGGCCATGGTCCAGCTTGCGGCACCCTCGCGTGGCGAAGAGGTTGCGCGCGTCGGCGCCCACCGCATCGATGTGGGCCAGCGCCGTCAGCCCGTTGCCGGAGAGGACGCCGGGGCCCACGCGAGGGCCCGCGCGCCCGTCGCGCACCAGGCGCGCCTCGACGATGTGGAAGCTGAAGTCCCCCGACAGGAGGTTCATGTGCCGCGGCGTGAGGTGCTGCACGAGCAGCCCGTGGCCCACGTCCGCGAGGAGGGACGCCAGGTCGCCTTCATGCGGCTCCACGCGGGTGTGCGCCATGCGTGGCAGGGGCGGGTGACGGAAGTCCACGCGCCGGCCATGACCGTTGGGCTCCAGGCCGAGCGCGCGGGCGCTGCGCGCATCCAGCATGGGCGAGGTGACGATGCCTCCACGCAGCAGGGGCACCGCGCGCGCGGCGTGCCCCTCGTCATCCCACGTGAAGCCGAGCGCACCCTGCGCATCCGTGGGGTCGTCGGACACGTGGACGAAGGGCTCGGCCACGCGCTGTCCCAGTCTGCGCGCGAGGAAGGAGCCGCCGCGCGCGACGACATCGCCCTCCAGGGGATGGCCGCAGACCTCATGGAAGAAGCACGCGGACGCCGCGCCCGGAGGGAAGAGCACGGGCAGCGCATCGTCGGGGCACGGCACGGCGGGAGTCGTCTCCCGGAGCTCACGCACCAGCGTGTCCACCCACGCTTCCAGCGAGGGCAGGGCGGCATGGAGGCGCGTGGCGTCGGGATGCGTGACGCAGCGCCACGCATCGAACCGGGGACCGCCGGCCTCGCCATGGAACGCCTTCACCTCCAGCAAGGCATGGCGCGTGTGGTCCTCCACCATCCGCTCGGGCTGAGCGTGGAGCGTCCAGCGGTCCACCTCACGCAGCGTCACCTCGAGGTGGAGCGCCCCGGCCGCGCGTGCGACGTCCACGAGCCGGCGCACCACGTCCTCACGGAGCGCGGCGCCCTCCGAGAGCCTGGAGGACTCGGCGAGCGGCGCACGTGCCCGTTCGAGCACTTCGGACGGGAGGAGCCCCGGAGCGGGTGTTCCACGAGACAACTCCGTCCACGTGTATTCACCGTGGCTCGGGGGACCTTTGCGGACACAGGCGCCACGCTCGAAGGTGGCGGGCAGAATCCGTGTGCCGGAGCGGAGGTGGAGCACGTCGGAGACTTCGCGCCGCTCCACGAACCAATCCAAGACGAGGGCTCCTTGTGTCAGCGTCGGGGGCGCGCGAGGGAACGCGTCCCTCCGGGTTGTATCACGCTGCGCGCTGCTGGACCGAGACCCCACCCACGCGCACGCGCCGCGAAGATGTCGAGCATGACCTCCGGGCGGCTTCGGCCTCGAGCCTGTCTGGGTGCACCGATTGATTCCGATGAGGCCCGCCAGCCCGTGTCGACAGGGTGCTTCGCAGTGGGCGGGCATCAGGCCGAAGGGCATGACGGCCCCAGGGAGAGGGCCCTCGGTCATGCGCGATGGCGCGCGCCGACTGATTCTGATGGGAGCCTGCGAGCCCCTGAGGCCGGGGCGCTTCGCGGTGAGCAGTTCATCGGGTTGATGCCGCGACGGACTTCGGACAGGTCTCTGCGACGAGCCTGTCTCGGTCTGGCCCTCGGGCTCCGATAGGAGCCGGCCTCCGCCGCTCGCGCGCTTCGTGGCGAGCAAGGTGTCGGGTCGAGAACGGCGATGGACTCCAGCCAGGTTCCCGCGATGAGACTGGCTCGGTCAGTCCCGTGGGCTCCGATGGGAGCCGATCTCCACGGAGAGCGTGCTTCGTGGTGCGCGGGGCCTCCGGTCGAGGGCCGTGGCGGACTTCCGTGATGCATCTGTCTCGGTCTCGTTGGTTGATTCATGATGGGCTTCATCCCGTGATGACGGTGGGCAGGTCGTCAGGTTTCGGATGTGCCGAGCGATGCGAGTCGGGAGTCTGCATGTCGGAGCATGACGAGGACGTGAGGTTGGAAGACGCCAGCCTGGTCTCCACGGGCGGCCTGTCGCCCCAGGACTGGATTGTCCTGGCGCGGGAGGTGATGGACCGTCTGGGCCGCGAGCGTGGCTGGCGGGGCGTGGAGCTCTACCTGCTGTCGTACGACAACCTGTCGCTGGACTACGACGTCGCCTCGAAGACCTTCTCCAGCAGCTCCGGTGGTGCGCTCACCGTCTCGGCCCGGGTCTGGCTCGGGGAGGCCGTGGGCACCGCCATCGATTGCGTGCATGACCGGGCGACCCTGGAGCAGGTGTTGCTGTCCGCGGAGGAGAAGGCTCGCACGGGGTCGACCGGGGGCTTCCCCACGACACCGTCGCCAGGAACCCCCCTGCCCACGGACGCATGGCGCGGGGCGACGGACTTCTCTCGCGCCCACCGGTGCGCCGAACGCATGGTGAAGGACGTGCTGCCCCCCGGCGTCGTCGTGCAGGCCCTGGTGGTGAAGCAGGAATGCACGGGCGCCTTGTCCGTGCGAAGCGACGGCTTCGAGGCGTTCCGTCGGACCCATCAGGAGGTCGCCTTCCTGCGCTGCGAGACCTCTCGCGGCGCGGTGGTGGACGCCGTGCCCCTTTCTTGGGAGGCCTCGAAGGGGAAGGGCGACCTCGAGCCCATCCGCGCCCGGCTGGCCGACGCCGTGGCCGCGCTCGAAGGACCCGCGAAGCAAGCGGACCGCGCGCTCCCGCTCGTGCTGCGGCCCCTGGTCGCGGCGCCGCTCGTCGCGGGGCTCACGTGGCTGTTGCGAGGAGACATCGCCACCGCGACGCCCGCGCTCGTGCGCGCCGTGGGCCGCAAGCTCTTCCCCTCCATCCTGACCGTGGAGGACGACCCGCTGGACCCGCGCGGCCTCCAGCGCCGTCAGCTCGATGACGAAGGCCGGCCCACCCGCGTCCTGCGCCTCGTCGACGAGGGGCGCCTCGTGGGCTTCCTCCACTCGGAGGAGACGGCCGCGCGCCTCGGCGTCGAACCTGGAGGCCGAGGGCTCCGCGACCTCGTGCATCCGGCGACGCCCACGGCCCTCAACTTCTGCGTCCTGCCGCGCGAGGACACCCTGCCCGCCGACTACACGGAGCTGGTGGCGCGCGTGGAGAACTTCTCCACCATGTCCACGCCCGGCATCGTGTCGCTCATCGCGGGAGGCTGGGAGGTCCGCGACGGCCGCCGCGTGCACCGCGTCGAGCCGCTGGAGCTGGAGCTGCCCGTGCTCGAGACGTTCCGCTCCCTGCGCGGCGTGGGCTCGGACCTGGCCTTCTTCCCCTCGGCGGAGGGCTGCGGCACGCCCACCCTGGTCCTCCCTCCGCCGGGAGGCTGAGCCGTCAGCGCCGACGCACGGGCTCGTGGCGCCACACCGCGCGCCACCGCGCCAGCTCATCCAGCAGCGAGCGCACCCCCGCGCGAGGAAACGCACGCGGCGGCAGTCGCCGGAAGAAGTCCTCCTCCAACGTCCCCACCGACACCGGCCTGCCGGAGCTCAGCGTCTCCGTCAGCGCCTCGAGCCGCCGCCGCGCCACCGGCGAAGGGCGCAGCGTCCGCGAAAACCCATTGGCCGCCACCACCACCTGTCCGCCCTCCAGCGGCACGGTGACGATGGGTCGCGCGGGGCTGCCCACCACCGTGTCCTCGGGCGTGAGCGGCGAGAGCCCCCGCGCCTCCGGAGGCGGCCCATCCAGCGCGCCGTTGGTGAGGAAGCGCACCCAGCCCTCGGTGAGCGTGTTGCGCGTCGTGCGCAAGCCCTGTCCGCGCCCCTGCTTGCCGAGCGCGTCGCGCACCGACCTCGGCAGCGCCCAACCCTCGACCCGGGGCAGCTCTCCATGGGACAGCCGCTGCGGCCACGGCTGCTCGGGCGCGCGGTCCAGGAACATGGGCGCGCGGAAGTTGAAGCCCAGCGAGGCGGCGATGGTGAGGCCCTCGCTCGGCTCCGAGCGGTGCCAGTACGACGAGGGCCAGTACATGATGTCGCCCGCGCCGGCCTCCAGGAAGCTCGCCTGCGCCATCACCTGACGCGTGTCCTCCGCGTCGCGCAGCACCACGCCGTGTGGCCGGTCCTTCAGCCCCGGGTCCGCGTGCGGCGCCACCTCCGGTCTGGAGCGCATCGCCTCCAGCGGCCAGAAGCTCATCCGTCGACGCCCCCGGATGACGAAGTAGAAGACGTGCAGGTCATCCTTGTGGATGCCGAAGGGCGTGTGTCGGTAGTTGCCCAGGAACAGCGCGGAGTCCGCGCCCCCCAGCGGCACGCCGAGCGCGCCGTGGACGCCGGACAGGAAGGTGCGCATCTGGAGCCAGTGACTCCAGTGGTGGCTCTGCGTGTTGCTCAGCACCAGCCCGAACCTGCGTCCGTGGAGCAGGTGCTCCATCCGCCGCGCGTACCCGTCGACGTCGCCGTCTTCCGCCAGGGGCAGGTAGCGCGACATCGCCACGGCCGCGAAGACCTCCGGCGGTCCCTCCGCCGTGGCCTCGTGCTCCACGTAGAAGCGCACCGGCAGCATCACCTCGCCCTGGCGGTAGCGCGTGCCCACGTCCACCAGCGCCTCGAAGATTTCGGCGGGCGATGGAAAGTGGCGGGGGAACAGGCTGGGGAAGAGGGTGGGCCCCACGTCCCAGTGCTCGCGGGCGAAGCGCTTCCAGAAGGCCCTGGGCAGGGCGAGGGACGGTTCGACCGGGAGTGCGGCGGAGGCTCGTGCCATGGGTCCGGGGGGATGCGCGAGGAGAAGGCCAGGTGATACTAGCATCCGGCATCCGGGCTCCACGACACGGGGCGCCCGGCCAGGAGAATCGAGCATGGGGAAGGAGTCATCAGTGGCGGCGCGCGTGGACCCTTCGGTGGAGCGCGGCGTCGCGGCCCTGTGGACCGCGAAGCCGACGGAGCTGGTGGGCGAGTCGCGGGTGCTGCGCGCCCTGCCCAGGGTGGAGCTGCGGCGCGTGGGCCCCTTCGTCTTCTGCGACCACTTCGGCCCCGCCCCCGCCACGCCGGGCACCATGTCCGTGCCGCCCCATCCCCACGTGGGACTCCAGACGGTGACGTACCTGTTCTCCGGCGCCATCCGTCACCGCGACTCGGTGGGCTCGGTGCAGGACATCCACCCGGGGGACGTGAACTGGATGACCGCCGGGCGCGGCATCGTCCACGCCGAGGATGTCGACTCGAGCCCCGGCGCCGCCCCGCTGCACGGCCTGCAGACCTGGGTCGCCCTGCCGCGCGAGCACCGCCACACGACGCCGTCCTTCGAGCATGTCCCCGCCTCCAAGCTGCCCCTCGTCGAGCACGAGTGCGCCCGGGTGCGCGTGCTCGCCGGCCGGCTGGGGGACGCCGTGTCCCCCGTGCCCACCTTCCATCCCCTGACGTACCTGGACGTGGAGCTGGAGGCGGGCGCCTCGGTGTCGCTGCCCGTGGAGTCCACGCACGCGCTCGCGCTCTACGTGGCGGACGGGGAGGTGGCCGTGGGCGGGACGACGGTGGAGCGGGGCGTGCTCGCGCACCTGGAGGACGGCGGCGCCGCGCTGGCGCTGCACTCGGTGCGGGGCGGCCGGGCGGTGGTGCTGGGCGGTGAGCCGCTGCCGGACCCGCTGGTCATCTGGTGGAACTTCGTGGTGGACAGCGTGGCCGAGGGCCGCGCGCGGCTGGCGGACTGGGAGGCCGGACGCTTCCCGCCGCTCGCCCCCTGAGCTTCCGGGGTGACAGGCCCTCGCACCCGAGGGCTTCCTTCGCACGACGCGAATCCGGTGCATGCTGCGCGCGCACTCGGGAGGACATGGATGTCGGGTCAGTCGTTGGCGATGAAGCTCTTGGAGGGCGCTCGGGAGTGGGCGAGGCGCCTGCCGTCCCCGCTCTCCGGAGACGTCGCGGTGGACGTGGGCGGCAAGCGGCTGCGGCTGTCCCACGTGCGCGTGGAGACGGTGGTGCGCCAGCTGCTGGTCAAGGCGAAGAACGTGGAGCTGCGCCACTGGGAGGCCCGCCCGGAGCTCTATGACATCCGCCTGTCCGTGAAGGGCTGGAAGGTGCGCGTGGAGACGACGCTGGAGCGCGTGGAGTTCGCCTCGGGGCGCTACCGGCTGTGGCTGCGCACGCCCGGCCGCGTCGAGCTGGAGGAGTCGCGCGGCGCCTCGTCGCTGGTGATGGGCCTGCTGCGCGCGGGGGCCGGCCGCTCCGCGCTGCGCGCCATGGCGGAGCGCCTGTTGCCACCGGGTTTCCGCTGGGATGGTCAGGTGCTCCAGGTGGAGGGCCGCCTGCCTCCGGAGGGCGTGCTGTCCGCGAAGCTCTTCGAGAACGCGTCACTCGCCATGAGCGTCGAGCACGTCGAGGAGGGCCTGTGGCTGGGCGCGGAGGCGTGGCCCGGCCTGGTCGACCTGCTCCAGGCGGTGTTCGGCACGGAGCTGCCGCGCACGCCCCCGGGGATTTGAGCCCCGAGGGCCTGGAGGTCGCTCAGGCCAGCTCGACCTTGAAGCGGTGTCCGTGTGAGCGCTGGAGGCTGGAGCGGATGCGCACCTTGTCCCCGGGCTTCACCTGCACCCGCTCCCGGAACTCCTTCACCAGGAAGCCCCAGCACGTCGCGGGCGCGGTGGGGGAGGTCGACAGCACGGTGTGCTCGTCCATGTGCGCGCGGAAGTAGAGGGCCACGCCGCCCAGGGTGCCGGGCGCGTCCGCCTCGAGCACGGATTCGACGGGCGCCTCGTCCATCGCCTCCGTCAAGTCCTGGTCGAGCCTCACGTCCCGCAGCACGCAGGGCCTGGTGAGCAGCGTCTGCGGCGGGCCTGGCGGCACGTTCATCCCGCCCAGGTCGAAGTTCGGTCCGGCCACGTCGTACGCCTCGCGCAGGCGCTGGAGCACGGGGCGGAAGGACAGGCCGTAGAAGTCGTCGAGGTTCTCCGCCTCGCGCAGCATGCGCTGACCGGAGCTCACCGGCTCGGTCATCTGGACGCCGACGCACATCGCCTCGATGCGATGCGGAATCAGCCGGCCTCCGGGCGCGAGGAACCGCCGCGTCGCGTCCTGCATCGCGGGCAGCAGGTTCTCCCCGAACGGGTCCACGTTGAGCAGCTCATGGACAATCACATTCGCGCGCTCGGGCAGCTCCACGTCCCGGCTGTTGCCGTGGAACAGGGTGATGCGGTCCGCGACGCCATTCTCGGCGTACATCTCCAGCGCCACCTCCGCGATGGCGGACTCGTCGATGGCATAGACATGCCGCGCCCCTGCCTTCGCGGCGAGAATCGCGAGCACGCCCGTCCCCGTTCCGATGTCCAGGACGACCTGGTCCCTGGCGTGCCGGAACAGCGCCGAGCGGTACGCGTGCACGCGGACCGTGTCGTAGAGCATCCGGTGGTGCTCGGTGATGTCCGCCCATCCCCCGGGCCCCATCAGGTAGCGCGAGCTGTCCACCGCCGCGCCCTTCACCGGCACCACCAGCGAGTGCTCGACGAGCGTGTCGAGCGCCTCGGTGAGCTGCTCGCGCGAGAAGGTGCTCGGCTTCGACAGCAGCGCCTCCTTCGGGAGCGCCGCCTGCAGCGAGCCCACCAACCACCACTGCGCGGGGGTGAGCGTCAACGGCGGCTGGGACATGGACCCGATGGCGGTCATCTGCCCCTGCGCGTTCATCATCAACAAGATGGACTGAGATACCCGGAGCTGCTCGGTCGACACGGTGGCCTCGCTCGGTTTCAACCCAATTCTGGGAAAGCGAGGCTGAGTCTGCCTTATCTCGAGGTCCGTCCCATGCGCATTCGCGCGCTACTCATCCTCCGGGACGTTCAGTGCGCGTCGGGCCATGCCCATCGTCACGCCCATGGTGTGGAACGCCAGGCCGATGCCCCAGCCAATCGCGGGCCAGACCACGAACCAGGTGGGGCCGGAGAGGATGTCGATGAGGGTGAGCGCGCCGATGACGATGGTGTAGCTGAGGCCGTGCGTGGCGAGCCCCAGCAGGTCCTTGCGCAGCTTCAGGCGGTCCTCGTTCTTCTTCCCGCGGGTCGCCAGCGCGGCCTCCACGGACGCCTCGCTCAAGCCCATCTCGCGCGCCATGGCGAGCACCTCCTCGCGCGTGAGCTTGCGCTCGTGGGCGCGGCTCTTGAGGGCGTGGGTGCTCGCCTCGCGGATGAGGTCCGCGGCCTCCGCTTCGGTGAAGTGGGTGGGTGGCGACTGGGTTCGGGTCTCGGCCATGGACCGGGGACGTTAGTGCGTCACCCGGGCCCGCGTCGATACGGGGCGCCCGCGCCCGACGGCCTCCGGCTCAGCCCGCCTTCTGCGCGGCCGTCGGCGCCTGGTACGTGCCGGGCAGCGTGCGGGCGGAGATGGCCAGGCGGTTCCAGGCGTTGATGGTGGCCACCGCGCCGGTGAGGTCCGCCAGCTCCTTGTCCGTGAAGTGCGGCTTCACCACCTGGAAGACGGCGTGGGACACGTGGCCCTCCTTCAGGTTCGTCACCGCCTCCGTCCAGGCCAGCGCCGCGCGCTCGCGCTCGGTGTAGTAGGGGCTCTCCTCCCAGGCGTCCAGCCCGTACAGCCGCTGCTCCGACTCGCCGAGGGCGCGCAAGTCCTTCCAGTGCATGTCGATGCAGTAGGCGCACCCGTTGAGCTGCGAGGCGCGCAGCTTGATGAGGTGCAGCAGGCCCGCCTCCAGGCCACACTGGTGCAGGTACTTCTCCAGCCCCATCATCGCGCTGTAGATGCCCGGGGCGAGCTTCGCGATGTCGAAACGCTGCGCTTCCATGATGATTCCTCCGTGGCGAGCGGGACGTCGTGTCCGTTCGTCGATGGGCGTGAAGTAACCGGGCGGCGCCCACGGCGCGAGGGCCACTCGCGCACCCGTCGATGGAGCCACTTCAGCGCAGGGCCCGCGCGAGCAGGCGGACCCCTTCTTCAATCTGGTCCTCGGGCACGCAGGAATAGCCGAGCAGCAGCGCCCCGGGCCCCCGCGACGCGACGCGGAAGGCGGACAGGGGCTGCGTCATCACCCCGGCCTCGATGCCCCGCGCCGCGGCCACCCCGTCGTCCACGCCCGCTGGCAGCCAGCCCACCAGGTGCATGCCCGTGTGCAGGGGCTCGAGCCGCAGCCGTCCGGAGAGCTCGCGCCGGGCCGCCTCCAGCAGCGCCTGCTGCCTGCGCCCGTACAGCACGCGCATGCGGCGCACGTGGCGGCTGAAGTGGCCCTCGTGGAGGAAGTCCGCGAGCACCGCCTGCTCCACCACGGGCGTGTGGGTGTCGATGAACCGCCGCGCCGCGCAGAAGGCTTGCACCAGCGACTCCGGGACGACGAGGTAGCCCACCCGCAGCGCCGGGGACACCACCTTGCTGAACGTGCCGATGTAGATGACGCGCGCGTCCGGCGACAGCCCCTGGAGCGCGGGCAGCGGCCGGCCCTCGTAGCGGAACTCGCTGTCGTAGTCGTCCTCGACAATCCATGCATCCGAGCGCGCCGCCCACGCCAGCAGCGCCCGCCGCCGCGCCGGGCTCATCGCCACGCCCAGGGGGAACTGGTGCGCGGGCGTGACGATGGCCAGCCGCGCGTCCGGCGCCAGCCGCGCGCCCGCCGCCACGTCCAGCCCCTCGTCGTCCACCGGCACGGGCACCAGCGTGGCGCCCGCGGCCACGAGCGCGCCCCGGCTGGCGAAGTAGCCCGGGTCCTCCACCCACGCGGCGTCACCGGGGTCCAGCAGCACCTGCGCCGCCAGGCTCATCGCCTGCTGCGCTCCGTTGACGATGATGACCTGCTCCGGCACGCACCGCACCCCGCGCGAGGTGGCCAGGTAGTCCGCGACGGCGCGGCGCAGCGGCGGGTGCCCTCCGGGGTCCGCGCGCTTGAGCAGGTCCCCCCACGAGCGCCGCCAGCGCGTGTGCAGCAGCCGGCCCCACAAGTCACTCGGGAAGGCGTCCACCGCGGGCGTGCCCATGCGGAAGGCCAGGCGGCTCTCGGGGATGCCCGGCGCGCTGAGCCGCACGTCCGGAAGGCCCGCCACCGCGCTGCCCCGGCGCGAGATTCCCGGCGTGTGCCGGGCCCCGGGCGCCTCCTGCCGGGCGCGCCGCGAGGACTGCAGCCGCTCCGGCAGCTCGCTGGCCACGTACGTGCCCGAGCCCAGGTGGCCGCGCAGATAGCCCTCCGACAAGAGCCGCGAGTACGCGTTGAGCACCGTGTTGCGCGACACGTCCACCTGCTCCGCCAGCGCCCGCGTGGAGAGCAGCCGCGTGCCCGGCCCCAGCCGCCCCGAGACGATGGCCGAGCGCAGCGCCTCCACCAGCTGCGTCTGCAGCGAAGCGCCCGTGGAGCCGTCCAGCACCACCGACGTGGCCGCCATCACCGGAGGCCGCTTGCGCGCGCGACGCCGAGCGGGCTTGCCGCCGCGAGGCGCGGGCTTCGCGGACGTCATCGCGCCCGCTCCCACCCGGCGCTGGAGCCCGGGCCGGGCCGGGTCCAGGGGAATTCACCGGGGTGATGTCCTGAATCACGAGCCATCACTGTTGGAAACGCGCGCAAGCGGGCTAGGTGGGGGGCGTAGCGCCCATCCAACGAGGGAAGGGGGAGCGTCATGTTCGGGGTGCCCTGGTTCCACTTCATCGTCGCGCCACCGCGCGCGAGAATCGAGGGAATGCGTGAGCGCCTCTTGCGCGCCGCCGAATCCCTGCTGCGCGAGGAGGGCCCCCAGGCGTTGACGCTGGAGGCCGTGGCCCGACGCGCCCACGCGGGCCGGGGTGCCCCGCGCTACCACTTCGGCGGGCGACAGGGGCTCCTGGAGGCGTTGGCCGCCCGTCAACACCCCCGCGTCCAGGGGCGACGTCGAGTGCCCCACACTGTGCGTTGAAGACGCTGTCGGCCCCTCGTCACTTCGAGGGCGGACCCGGCGTTTCGCCTGTCTGCCTGGATGCTTCGTCCAAGCGTCCCACATGTCCCGTCCGCGCGCGCGCCTTACCTTCCGAGATGCGGCGGACCGGAGGGGCGACCATTAAGCTGAAACGAGAATTGTTCGGGGTGCCCGTGCGTTCTTCCGCGCGGGGTTGGGGTCGGTGGGTTTTTTCGAGGTCACCCGGGAGATGACAGGGGCCTCCTATCAGGCTAAGGGCAGTTCCGCTCCCCAGGTTCGGGGGGCAGGGCGGCCTTGGATGCCGCGAGAAGAAAGAAGACGCATATGGCGACTGGTTCCGTGAAGTGGTTCAACGACGCGAAGGGCTTTGGCTTCATCGCGCAGGACAATGGCGGCCCTGACGTGTTCTGCCACCACACCGCCATCCAGGCGGACGGGTTCCGGACCCTGGCCGAGGGTCAGAAGGTGGAGTTCGAGGTTACGAAGGGCCCCAAGGGGCTGCAGGCGTCCAACGTTCGTCCCATCTGAGCGCGTCGCCTGGTAACCCGTGGCCCGGTCTCCTCGCGAGGGGCCGGGCCTTTACTTTCAGGAGGGAGGCGGCATGCAAGGAAGGTCGACGAAGCGCCAGAAGGAGCAGGCGCGCAAGCAGCATCAGCAGGAGAAGGACGTCAAGCGCGAGGAGCGCAAGCGCCTGAAGGCCGAGAAGGGACCCCGCCAGCCTGGCGACGTGGACCCCGACATCGCGGACATCGTTCCGGGGCCGCAGCCGCAAGTGGAGTACTGAGTCGTGGTCTCCCCATCGAGGCCCACCACGCGTCTTCGTGGTGGGCCTTGTCGTGTCCGGAGCTGAAGTGTCCTGGGGGCAATCGCTCACTGGTGGATGATCGCCCCCTCGCCCCGTCGACACGCCCTCCGGGTGTGGGCTACGCGTCCACTCCCGTGCCACGTTCCGGGCACGCGGCGACGTCCGACGTCGCGACAGGGAGGATGCCGAGTATGGCGACGGGTACCGTGAAGTGGTTCAACGACTCGAAGGGCTTTGGCTTCATCGCGCAGGACGATGGGGGCGCCGACGTGTTCTGCCACCACACCGCCATCCAGTCGGAGGGGCACCGCACCCTGCGGGACGGGCAGAAGGTGGAGTTCGACGTCACCAAGGGCCCCAAGGGGCTGCAGGCCGCCAACGTCCGCGCGCTGGACTGAAAGCGCGCCGCTCGCCCGCGCGGCCGTGCAATCGCACGTGGGGTGGGAGCGTAGGTGGGAGGTCCTCCCCAACGCTTCCTCCGGCGCCCCATGCTGCGAATCTCCGCTGTCTCCAAGTCCTACCCCAACGGCGTCCAGGCCCTGCGCGGCATCGACCTGGACATCGAGCGGGGGCTGTTCGGCCTGCTCGGGCCCAACGGCGCCGGCAAGTCCTCGCTGATGCGCATCCTCGCGACGCTGCAGGCGCCGGACGCGGGGCAGGTGACGTTCGACGGGCTGGATGTGCTCGCCCACCCGGAGGCGCACCGCCGTCACCTGGGCTACCTGCCCCAGGACTTCGGCGTGTACCCGGGCGTGAGCGCGGTGGAGCTGTTGGACCACCTGGGCCTGCTCAAGGGCCTGTCGCACGCGAAGGCGCGCCGTGAGCAGGTGGACGCGCTGCTGCACCTGACGAACCTGTACGCCCACCGCAAGAAGGCCGTCAGCGGCTTCTCCGGCGGCATGCGGCAGCGCTTCGGCATCGCCCAGGCGCTGCTGGGCGACCCCCGGCTGCTCATCGTGGACGAGCCCACCGCGGGCCTGGACCCGGAGGAGCGCCAGCGCTTCCACAACCTGCTGGGCGAGGTGGGGGAGAACGTCGTCGTGCTGCTCTCCACGCACATCGTCGAGGACGTGCGCCAGCTGTGCCCGCGCATGGCCATCCTGTCGGAGGGGCGGGTGCTGTGCGAGGGCGCGCCCGAGGCGCTGGTGGCGTCCCTGGAGGGGCGGGTGTGGCGCAAGACGGTGGAGAAGGCGGCGGTGGAGCGCTACCGCGCGGACTTCCCGGTGCTGTCCACGCAGCTGAGGGCCGGGCGCACGCGCGTGCACGTGCTGGCGGACGCGCGACCGGAGGAGGGCTTCGAGCCGGTGACTCCGGACCTCGAGGACGTCTACTTCTCCACGCTGTCCGCCCGGCGCGCGGCGTGAGGGAGGCGGGCATGCTCGGCGGAATCCTCCACTTCGAGTGGCGCCACCAGACGCGCCAGGCCGTCTTCTTCGCGGCGGCGGCGGCCTTCGTCGCGCTCGCGTTCCTCTTCGTCGCCACCGGCTACGGAGGCGACAACCTCCACGTCAATTCGCCGCACAGCGTGGCGCAGTCCCTGGGGCTGTTGTCGCTGACGTCGCTCTTCGTGCTGGGCATCTTCTGCGCGAACACCGTGCAGCGCGACGCCGAGCACGGCATGACGGAGCTCATCTACACCACGTCCGTGCGCAAGCGGGACTACCTGCTGGGCCGGTTCCTGGGCGCGACGCTGGCGACGCTCGCGGTGTTCGGCGTGGCGACGCTCGCGCTGATGGCGGCGCCCTTCCTGGTGTCGCTCGCGCCCGAGCGGGTGGGGCCGGTGGGCGTGGGCCGCTACCTGTGGCCGCTCGTCGTGCTGGTGCTGCCCAACATCGTCTTCGCCGCGTCGCTGCTGTTCGCCGTCTCCGCGCTGTCGCGCAGCACGCTGGCGACGTACGTGGGCGGCATCCTCGTCTACGCGGTGTACGTGGTGGGCTCCATGTGGGCGGACTCGCCGCTGATGGCGGGGACGTCGCCCCAGACGCCGGAGGCCCTGGCGCGCGCCGCGTTGCTGGACCCGTTCGGCCTGTCCGCCTTCTTCGAGCAGACGCGCTACTGGACGGAGGCCGAGCGCAACACCCGCCTCTTCGCGCTGGAGGGCCACCTGCTGTGGAACCGGCTGCTGTGGCTGGGCGTCGCGGCGTGTGTGCTGGGCTGGGTGCACGCGCGCTTCTCCTTCCGCAGGTCCGCGGTGAAGCGCCGGCCCGACGCGAGCGCGGATGAGCTCTCCCGTGGGGCGCCGTCCACGTACCGGCCCGTCGAGGTGCGTGAGGCTTCCTGGTGGGCGGCGCTCGTCTCCGCGACGCGGCTGGAGCTGCGGCACGTGCTCGGAAGCTGGCCGTTCCTGGCGCTGCTGGTGCTGTGGCTCTTCATCGTCGGCATGGAGGTCGTGACGGGCGCGGGCCGGGGCGAGTACGGCACCCTTCGCATCCCCACCACGGGCCGGGTGGTGGAGCACCTCTGGACGCCCCTGTCGCAGCTGGGCACGTTGGTGCTCATCTACTTCGGCGCGGAGCTGGCGTGGCGCGAGCGCATGGCGCGCTTCGACGCGCTGCTCGACGCGACGCCCGTGTCGAGCGCGGTGTTCGTCGCCTCCAAGCTGCTGGCGTTGGTGGCGCTGGTGGGCGTGCTGACGGGGGCGCCCATCCTGCTGGGCATGGCGTTCCAGCTGTCGCGGGGCGTGACGGCGCTGGAGCCGGGGCTGTACCTGTCCTCGTTCTACTTCGCGGGGCTGCCGCTGGTGCTCTTCGCGGTGGCGGTGCTGTTCCTGCAGGCGGTGAGCCCGCATCGGTATGTCGGCATGGTGCTGAGCCTGGCCCTGGCCATCGTCTCGAGCCAGGGCGCGGGCTGGGGCCTGGAGCATCCGCTGACGCGCTTCGCGGCGGCGCCGGGCGTGGTGCACACGGACCTCAACGGGCTGGGGCCCATGGCGGGCTCGTTCACCGCCTTCATGGTGTACTGGAGCGCCTTCGCCGTGGTGCTGGCGCTCGTCACCTGGGGCCTGTGGCGGCGCGGCCTGGGCTTCTGCCTGCTCGCGCGCCTGCGGAGTGTTCCGGCGCGGTGGGGCAGGGGCGGGTGGCTCGCGGCGGGCGTCGCGGGGGGCGTGCTGGTGCTGATGGGCGGCGTCATCCTGCGGGACACGGTGCTCCAGGGGACGTACGAGTCGCGCGAGGCCTCACGCGACTGGAAGGAGGCGTACGAGCGCACGTACAAGGTGCACGAGGCGCTCCCGGTGCCGAGCATCACCGCGGTGACGGCGAAGGTGGACCTCTTCCCCCAGGAGGCGCGCTACCGCGTCACGGGCAGCTACCGGCTGGAGAACCGCACCCGGGAGCCCATCGACACGCTGTGGGTCGCGGTGCCCCGGTCCGCGCGGCCCGTGTCGCTGGCGCTGCGCGGCGCGGAGCAGGTGTCCCACGACGAGCGCTTCGGCATGGTCCGCTTCGCGCTGTCGCCCGCGCTGCCACCGGGCGGCGTGTCCGAGCTGTCGTTCGACGTCACCCGGGAGGAGCGGGGCGTGAGGGCGACGGACTTCGAGCTGTCGCTGGTGGAGAACGGCACCTTCCTGCGCAACACGGAGGTGTTCCCCTCGCTGGGCTACCGCCGCACGTATGAGCTGGGCAACGCGGCCGAGCGGCGGGCGCGGGGCCTGCCGGAGCAGCCGAGGCTGCCGAGGCTGGACGAGCGCGGCGCCGTGCCCCTTCCGGTGGAGCAGGGCTGGCACACGCTGGACCTCACCGTGTCCACGGACGGGGACCAGACGGCGGTCGCGCCGGGCGCGCTGCGACGCGAGTGGACCGAGGCGGGCCGGCGCCACTTCCACTTCGTGGAGGCGCGGCCGATGACGCCGATGTTCGCCATCGTCTCCGCCCGCTACGCGGTGGAGCGGACGCGGCACCAGGGCGTGGACGTGGAGGTGTACTACCACCCGTCGCACCCCTACAACGTGAAGGCCATCCAGGCGGCGGTGACACGCTCGCTGGACGACTTCGGCGCGCGCTTCCAGCGCTACCCTGACGCTCAGCTGCGCGTGGTGGAGATTCCTTCGTACTGGGACTTCGGCGCGCTGGCCCTGCGGCAGGTCATCTACTTCGTGGAGGACCGGGGCTTCCTCACGGACATGGGGCGCGAGGACGACGCGGTGGACCTGGTGACGCGGCGCACGGCGCACGAGGTCGCCCACCAGTGGTTCGGCCACCTGCTGGACCCGGCTCCCGTCGAGGGCGCGACGATGCTGGTGGAGTCGCTGACGAAGTACGCCGAGCAGCGGGTGCTGGCGGGACAGGACGGTGAGCGCTCGCTGTTGCCGGTGCTCGCGTTCGACAGGGACCGCTATCTCTCCGGCCGGGGCGAGGAGGCGGAGGCCGAGCCGCCGCTCTACAAGGGCGCGGGCCAGTCCTACCTCTACTACGGCAAGGGCGCGCTGGTGATGAACGCGCTGCGCGACCTGCTGGGCGAATCGCGGCTGGACGCGGCGCTGCGCCACCTGCTGGCCTCGCAGACGCGCGAGAACACGCTGACGACGTTGGATTTGCTGGCCGCGCTGCACGCCCAGGCGTCCGCCGAGCAGCGCGTCCTCATCGACCAGTGGATGAAGGAGGTCGTCCTCTACGACTTGAAGGTGGAGTCGGCCACCGTGGAGGCGCTGGAGGACGGGCGCTTCCGGGTGACGGCGCGCGTGGCCACGGCCAAGCACGCGCGGCGCGGGAGCGAGGATGTGCCCCTGCCCATGGACGAGGTGCTCGAGCTCGCGGTCTACCGTGGCTCGCCGCGCGACGGCGCCGTGGAGGACGTCCCGCTGCGCGTGGAGCGCCACCGCTTCCAGGGCCCGTCCACGGAGGTGGCCTTCATCGTGGAGGAGCGCCCCGCGTACGTGGGCGTGGACCCGGGCTTCCTGCGCATCGAGCGGGAGCGCGGGGACAACTTCCGGAAGCTGACGCCCCGGGTAGAGGCGTCAGCGTCCCGTTAGCGCGCCTCTTCCGGCGGCCCAGCGCCAGCATGGCCCGGGCCGCCGTGACGAGCGGCGCGCCGCCTGAATCAGGCGACCTTCTTCTCGCGCAGCTCGCGGCGGAGGATCTTGCCGACGTTCGTCTTCGGCAGCTCCGTGCGGAACTCGATGGACTTGGGCCGCTTGTAGCCGGTGAGCTGCTCGCGGCAGAAGTCCATGATCTGCGCCTCGGTGAGCGACGGGTCCTTCTTCACGATGAAGAGCTTCACCACCTCGCCCGAGTGCTCGTCCGGGATGCCCACCGCGGCCACCTCCAGCACGCCGGGGTGCATGGCCACCACACCCTCGACCTCGTTGGGGTACACGTTGAAGCCGGACACGAGAATCATGTCCTTCTTGCGGTCGACGATGCGGGTGTGGCCGCGCTCATCCATGATGCCGATGTCGCCGGAGCGGAAGAAGCCGTCCGGGAACATCACCTTCGCCGTCTCGTCCGGACGGTTCCAGTAGCCCGCCATCACCTGCGGACCGCGGATGCAGATTTCGCCCGACTCGCCCATCGGGACGTCCTTGCCGTCCTCGTCGCGGATGGCGATCTCCGTGCCCGGCACGGGCAGGCCGATGGTGCCCGAGTACTCGGTGGCGACGGGCGTGTTGCTCGTGGCGACCGGGGACGTCTCCGACAGGCCGTAGCCCTCGATGAGCGGCACGCGCGTGAGCGCGAACCACTTGTCCGCCACCGCCTTCTGCACCGCCATGCCGCCACCGTTGGAGACCATCAGGTGGGAGAAGTCCAGCTTGGCGAAGTCGGGGTGGTTGACCAGCGCGTTGTAGAGCGTGTTGACGGCGGGCAGGATGTGGAAGGGCTGCTCCGACAGCGTCTTGATGAACGCCGGGATGTCGCGCGGGTTGGGGATGAGGATGTTCATCGCGCCCATGCGGATGCCCATCAGCCCGCACACGGTGAGCGCGAAGATGTGATACATCGGCAGCGCGCAGACGATGTTCACCTGGTCGATGTTGCGCCCCTTCTGCGCCGGCGCCAGCCACGCCTCCACCTGCAGCAGGTTGGCGATGACGTTGCGGTGCAGCAGCATCGCGCCCTTCGACACGCCCGTCGTTCCGCCCGTGTACTGCAGGAAGGCGATGTCGTCGCGCGTCGTGGTGGCCGGCGTCAGCGTGCGCGAGCCCCCCTCCGACAGCACCTGCTTGAAGCTGACCGCCCGCGGCAGCTCGTACGCGGGCACCATCTTCTTGACCTTGCGCACCACGAAGTTGACCAGCGTGCCCTTCAGGCCGCCGAGCAAATCACCCATCGTCGCGACCACGACGTGGCGCACCGGCGTCTTGTCCAGCACCTGCTGCAGCGTGGTGGCGAAGTTCTCCAGGATGAAGATGGCCTGGGCTCCGCTGTCCTTGAGCTGGTACTCCAGCTCGCGCGGCGTGTAGAGCGGGTTGACGTTCACCACGATGTAGCCCGCGCGCAGGATGGCGGCGATACACACCGGATACTGCAACACGTTGGGCATCATGATGGCGATGGTCGCCCCACGCTCCAGCCCGCGCGACTGCAGCCACGCGCCGACCCGGCGCGACAGCGCGTCCAGCTCACGGTACGTGATGATCTTGCCCATGCATTTGAAGGCCGGCCGGTCCGCGTACTTCGTGAAAGCCTCCTCCAGCAGGTGCGTCAGCGTCGGGTACTGACGGTCATCGATCTCCGCCGGAACTCCAGGCGGGTAGTGCTTCAACCAGGGCTTCTCCATCGGCTCGCCTCCAAGGCGCGTGTCGTGGGGTTGGGTTGGGGGACGCGGATGGTATCCCGATTGCGCTCCTGTTCGACCCTTCACGTCACCGATGTTCGTTGTCTGCCTTTGATGCGGTGCGGCATGGTCGTTGGCGCGCGGGGAATTCAGGGCTCGAAGGCGCGCAGCACCTCGGCGTGGACGATGCGGTCCAACCGGAAGGGGCGCCGCGCGCCGCTCTGCATGTCCTGGGTATCCAGGCGTGTCTCGTGTCGGTCCATCACGACGGAGAGGATGCGCACCTCGCGCGTGGTCTCCAGGAAGTTGCCGTCCACGTACGTCAGGCGCAGCGGCTGCTGCTCGAACCAGGCGCGCTCGATGGCCGCTCGGACGGCGGGCTTGCTCGGCAGCGACGGCACGCCCAGGAAGCTCAGCTCCTTGAGCCGGTCGAGCAGCTCGCGCTGCGCGGACGTGGAGAGCGCGGCGCGCACCTTGTCCAACGCCGACTCGAGCGTGCCCGCGAAGGGCATCAGCCGCATGTCGATGGCGAAGCGTCCCAGCGCCACCAGCAGCGCCGCCTCGCGCGCGGTGAAGTTCACCGGCGGCAGGCTGTAGCTGCGGTCCAACGCGTAGCCGCCGCCCCGTCCCCGCTCCGCCGCCACCGGCATTGACGCGGCGCGCAACGTGTCGAGGTCGCGGTAGATGGTGCGGATGGTGACGCCGAAGCGCTCGGCGAGCGTCTCGGCGGTGACGCCGGTGCGGCGGCCCCGGAGGTACTCGGCGAGTGCGAAGAGTCGCTCGGTGCGTTGCATGGCGTGGGTTTCCTGACATACCGCTGACACCCGGGAGCGGCAAGGTGTGGGGCATGATGGCGGGCATGGTGGAGGACGAATGGCTGTGGGGCTGGGACGCGACGCCGGGCATCGTCTCGGTGTGGGCGGAGCCCGACGGCCGCGCCTTCGTGTGGCGCAGGCTCCCGGAGTCGGGGGCGCTGGTGCGCGAGGACGTGCGCTTCCGGCCGTGGCTGGTGCTGTCGAACCTGGAGGACCTGGAGCACCTGGGGCCGCGGCTGCGACCGGAGCGTGAGGGGCCCGCGCCGCGTCGGGTGACGTACCAGGAGCTGTCGGGGCCGGGGGCGCTGCGCTTCCTGATTCGCGCGGAGGACGGGCGCGCGCTCGCATCGGACGTGTTGCAGGGCGCGTCGCGGCGGCTGGGGCGGCCGTTCGCGAACCTGCGGGACCTGAGCGCGGAGACGGTGCTGTCGCTGCCGCCGGAGGAGCAGTACCTCACGGCGTCCGGGCGGACGTACTTCCGGGGGCTCTCCTTCGAGTCGCTGCACCGGCTCCAGTTCGACTTGGAGACGACGGGGCTGGACCCGGGCAGGGACCGCATCTTCCTCATCGCGATGCGGGGGCCGCGCGGGGACACGGACGTGCTGGAGGCGCACGGGGACGGTGACGCGGCGGAGGCGGACCTGCTGCGCCGGTTCGTCGAGCGGGTGCGCCAGTGGGACCCGGACGTCATCGAGAACCACAACCTGCATGGGTTCGACCTGCCCTTCGTCGCGCGGCGCGCGCGGCGGCTGGATGTGCCGCTGGCGTTGGGGCGCGCGGGCTCACCGGGCCTGCGGCACCGTCCGTCCGCGCGGGGCTCGGCGTTGGGGCGGGGGGCGGAGCGCAACGCGGATTCGATGCGGCGCGCGCGGTACACGGTGCCGGGGCGCGAGTTCATCGACACGTTGGACGCGGTGCTGCGGCACGACTTCTCGGCGCGGGATTTGCCGGGGCATGGGCTCAAGGTGGTGGCGCGGCACTTCGGCATCGCGGGCCCGGCGCGTGAGTACATCCCCGGGGCGCGGGTGCACGAGGTCTTCAAGACGGACCCGGAGCGGGTGCGGCGCTACGCGCGGGACGACGTGGCGGAGGCGGAGGGCGTGGCGCGGCTGTTGGGCGGGGCGGCGTTCGCCCTGGCGCGCATGGCGCCGCGCCGGTACGAGCGCCTGGCGGACGCGGGGCCGGCCACGGGGGTGCTGGACCCGTTGCTGGTGCGGGCGTACCTGCGCTCGGGGGCGGCGATTCCGGCGCACGAGGGCGGGGATGGCACGGCGCACAGCGGGGCGGCGCTGCACCTGTTCGCCACGGGGGTGGCGCGGCGGGTGGTGAAGGCGGACGTGGCCAGCCTGTATCCGTCGTTGATGCGCGAGTACCGCATCGGGCCGAAGCGGGACAGGTTGGGGGCGTTGTTGTCGGTGGTGGACCGGCTGGTGGACCAGCGGCTGGCGGCGAAGAAGCGGGCCCGGGCGGCGCCCGCGGGCTCCACGGAGCGGCACGAGAACGACGCGCTGTCGTCGGCGATGAAGATCATCGTCAACTCGGCCTATGGGTACATGGGCGCGGTGGGGTTGACGCGCTTCTCGGACGTGCACGCGGCGAACGAGGTGACGCGGCGCGGGCGCGCGGTGCTGGCGCTCCTGTGTCGGGAGCTCGCGCGGCGGGGCGTGACGTTGTTGGAGGCGGACACGGACGGCGTGTACTTCGCGGTGCCGGAGGACTGGCGCGAGGAGGACGAGCGGCGGGTGGTGGCGGAGGTGGCCGCGCTGTTGCCTCGCCGGGTGCAGCTGGAGTTCGACGGGCGCTATGCGGCGATGTTGTCGCACGAACCGAAGAACTACGCGCTGCAGTCGCATGACGGGACGCTCCACCTCAAGGGTGTGGCCTTCCGCTCCAGCCGCGCGGAGCCGTTCGGCGAGGCGTTCCTGCGCAAGGCCTTGCGGTGTCTGTTGGCGGGAGACGTGGCGGGCGTGCGGGACGTGTACGTGGACACGGTGATGGCGCTGCGCAGGCGGCGGGTGCCGACGACGGAGGTGGCGGCGCACGTGCGGCTGACGAAGGACTCCGCGCAGTACGCGGCGGTGCGTGAGCGCAGGCGCGAGCTGGCGTACGAGGCGATGCTCACCGCGGGCAGGACGTCGTGGGCGGCGGGTGAGCGCGTGCGCATCTACCGCGCGGTGGGCGGGCGCGCGGGCCTGCTGCCCGAGCCGGAGCCGGATGACGTGGAGGAGGTGTCCGCGCAGGGCGCCGAGGACCCGCGGGACTACGACGTCGAGTACTACGTGCGGCTCTTGAAGGACACCTTCGCCGCGCGCCTGGAGCGGGGCCTGACGCCGCTGGACTTCTCCACCGTGTTCGACGACCCGGGGCAGCCCTCGCTCTTCACGCCGTCACTCGTGGACTCGCGTCCCATCCTCACGGTGGTGCAGGCGCCGCCGGAGGACGAGACGCAACAGGAGTCGCTCGGCGGCTGACAGCCCGCGGTGCCGTGCTGTTCAGAAGATGTCCTCCGTCACCCGTGTCGCGTTGAATCGATGCGGGCGCTGCGTCAGACCAGGAGCTCCAGGGGGATGGGATGCGGCCAGCATCGATGGAGAGGTCGCCCACGCGTGGGATGTCGCGTGCGCTGCTGACAGCGGGAGACCTCGCGGGCACCTTCGTCTTCGCCGTCGAGGGAGGGCTGACGGCGGCGCGCGCGGGCCTGGACGTGCTCGGCATCCTGGTGCTCGCCTTCGCCACCGCGCTGGGCGGAGGCATGGTGCGGGACGTGCTGCTCGGCGCGGTGCCGCCGCTGGCCCTCCAGGATTGGCGCTACGCGACGACGGCCTTCGGCGGCGGCGCGCTGGTGATGCTGCTGAGCGGCCCTTTGGGACACGTGCCCGTGACGCCGCTGCTCATCCTGGATGCGGCGGGGCTCGCGCTCTTCACGGTGACGGGCGCGGGCAAGGCCCTCTCGCTGAAGGCTACTGCGCTGGCGGCCATGCTCCTGGGCGCCATCACCGGCGCGGGCGGGGGGACGATTCGGGACGTGCTGCTCGCGCGCGTCCCCCTGGTGCTGCGCGCGGATGTCTACGCGGTGGCGGCGCTGTCGGGCGCGGGCGCGTTGCTCCTGGCGCGCAGGCTGGGCGCCTCCGCCGTGCTCGCCGCGAGCGTGGGCGCGGCCGTCTGTTTCGGATTGAGGACGCTCGCCATCCTGCTCCACTGGAAGCTTCCGGGAATCCTCCCTCCGCCCTGAGCCGCTTGTTGGCAATTCAGCGTGTATTCCCAGGCTGACGGGCTGAGCCTAGAGTTCCCGTCCATGCGCGAAAAAGACACGCAGTATGTATTGGATTGGATTGCCATCCAGGAGCTGGTGGCGGAGTACGGGCAGGCCATCGACTTCGGCAAGGACACCGGGGATTGGAGTCGGTGGGCGAACGTCTTCACGCCCCAGCTCACCGCGGACTACAGCCGCTTCATGGGCGGCGAGCCCATCCACATCACCCGCGAGCAGGCCGCCGAGTACGGCCGGGTGGCGGTGAGCGCCTTCAGCCGCGTCCAGCACGCCACTGCGACGACCCTCCGCATCCACTTCAAGAACGAGACGCAGGCCCAGGTGATGGCCTACGCGGAGGTGGCCCACTACTTCACGCTCGGCGGCGTGCAGCAGGAGTGGACCATCGTCGCGCGCTACACACATGACGTGGTGAAGACGGCCGAGGGCTGGCGCATCGAAAAGGTGCTCCTGGACCCCGTCCACTACCGGGGCAACCCCCTGGGCCTGGAGTTCGTCCAGGGCAAGAGACTGGCGTGAGCGACACCTCCGGGTGTCTGCGCTCGCACCTGGGAGGAATCGCATCATGGGTGCTGAACATCCCCTGCGCATCGCATCCGAGCTCGCGCGAGCGGGCAGGATTGACGAGGCCATCTCGTGCCTGGAAGCCGCGTTGGAGCGCGCCCGCTCCATGGCGGAGCGCCCCGCCAACACCTCGCTCCTGGCGAGGACGGCGGGGCTGCTCTGTGAGGAGGCTGGACGGCTCCCACAGGCAGCGCGCTACTACGAAGAGGCCCTTGCCGTTGCGGCGGAGCGCGAGCCGCTCCTGTTGCTTGCCCTGGCGGAGGTGCATCGGCGCTCGGGGCAGGTCGCCGGAGCCCAGGTCTGCCTGGACGAGGCCGAGGCACTGGCTCGCGGCTCCGCGGAGGTCGACGTCGCGTTGAGGGTTGCCCAGCTCGGCGAAGCGTGGGCGCGCGATGAGCGTTGAGAGAGCGAGTGGCCCCGGTCGAAGCAGCGCCTCGCCGGAAGTGAGACCGTCGCGACGTGCCCGCTGACGGACGATTCCGGTCCGTCGCCCGCGGGTCCCCGGCACCCGCGCGCCACGCGCGTGGTTTACTCCCGCCTCTGGACAGCACAGGTCGCCAAGGAGCGGGAACCGGTGAAGAAGCTCGTCAATGAGCCCAAGGCCGTCGTGAGGCAGATGCTGGAGGGATTCGTCGCGCTCGCTCCAGGACAGGTGTTGCTCGATGACGAGACGGTGGTCATCCGGAGCGACACGCCCGAGGACCCTCGACAGCGCAAGGTGTCCGTCATCTCCGGCGGCGGAAGTGGCCATGAGCCCGCTCACGCCGGCTACGTGGGCGCGGGCATGCTGGACGCGGCCGTGGCCGGTGACGTGTTCACCTCGCCCAGCACCGACGCCGTGCTCACCGCCATCCGCGCGGTGTCCGGCCCCGCGGGCTCGTTGCTCGTGGTGAAGAACTACACCGGAGACCGGCTCAACTTCGGCCTCGCCGCGGAGCTGGCCCGCGCCGAGGGCATTCCCGTGGAGGTCGTGGTGGTGGCCGATGATGTCGCCCTGCGCGACACCGTGGAGCCCTCGCGCCGTCGCGGCATCGCCGGCACCGTGCTCGTGCACAAGGTCGCGGGCGCCGCGGCCGCCGCCGGACTTCCTCTGTCGGACGTGCTCCGTGAGGCCCAGGCCGCATCGGCGGAGCTGGGCACCATGGGCGTTGCGCTCGGGCCCTGCACCGTGCCCGCGGCGGGGCGCCCCGGCTTCACCCTCGGCGACGAGGAGATCGAACTGGGCCTGGGCATCCACGGTGAGCAGGGCGTTCTGCGCGCTGAGCTCCAGTCCGCGGACGCGCTGGTGGAGACGCTGCTCGCCGCCATCGTCGAGGACCGCCGTCTGACCTCGGGCGCGCGAGTGGCGTTGCTCGTCAATGGACTCGGTGGCACGCCGCCGATGGAGCTCGCCATCGTCACGCGCCGCGCGCTGGCCGTCCTGCGCGAACGAGGCCTTCGCGTCGAGCGGGCCTGGAGCGGGACGTTCCTCTCCGCGCTGGAGATGCCCGGCTGCTCGTTGTCTCTGTTGAAGGTCGACGACAACCTGCTGACCCGGCTGGACGCGAAGACGTCCGCGCCCGCATGGGGCGGGGAAGGGCGGCTCGCTCCGGAGCGTGCGCCCAGGCCCGTCACCGCCGCGCCCTCCGTGTCCTCAGCCCCCGCCGCGAAGCCAGCGGGGATGGAGAAGGTCCACGCGGCGGCGCTCGCGGTGGCGTCCGCTTTCGAGGCGAGCGAGTCGCGCCTGACGGAGCTCGACAGCGCGGCGGGAGATGGCGACCTGGGCATCAGCCTGTCGCGCGGCGCCGCGGCCATCCGCGCGCTCCCCGAGTCCTCGTGGACGAGTCCCTCGCGAGCCCTCACCTCCATCGGTGAGGCCCTGCGCCGCGCCATCGGCGGAAGCTCCGGGCCGTTCTATGCCACGGCGCTGCTGCGCGCCGCGCGCCGCTTGTCGGAAGGGCCCGTGGATGCGCCGGCCTGGGCGGAGGCGTTCGTCCTCGCCGTCGACGCCGTGGCGAACCTCGGCGGCGCCAGGCCCGGAGACCGCACCATGCTGGACGCGCTCCGTCCCGCGGCGGACACCTTCGCCCAGGCGCTGAAGGCGGGACAGGCACCCGCCGAGGCCTGGGCCGCGTGCGTGCGCGAGGCGGAGCAGGGCGCCGACGCCACCTCGCGCATGCAGCCCCGCCTGGGCCGCGCCAGCTACCTGGGGAGCCGCGCGCTCGGTGTCCCGGATGCGGGCGCCGCCGCCGTCGTCGTCTGGGTGAAGGCGCTCACGCCCTTCATCGGATGAGCGGAGGCGTGCTGCCCTTCGACGGCGGCACCGCCGACAGGCTGTTCGCGGCCGGACGCGAGGTGGCCGAGACCCGCTTCGGGGGCCGCCACCCGAGCGACACCCGCAGGTAGGGCGCCGGGCCCGTGGACTGGAGCATCCCCAGCTCCACCCGGTCCCGGTTCCTGTCGAGCAGCGCGTAGTCGTTCAGGAAGTCGAGCCCCAGCGAAGTGCTCAACCACAGGCTGCTGCCACCCAATCGCGTGTTCACCGTGGGGCCCGCGCGCAGCGCCGTCTCCCGCACGTAGCGGGCCGCCAGGGCCTGGCTGCCCTCGGGCAGGCGCGTGCGGAACACCTGCTGGTCGAACATGGCGCTGAGTCCCAGCTCCAGGCCGTCGCCCACCTTGAGCATCGCGGTGAGCCGGGGCAGGCCCAGCTCCAGGATGTACGCGCCCTTGCGATAGGTGAAGGCCACCATGGGGATGACGGGCGTGGCGTCGAACGGGTAGAGGGCGACGAGACCGAAGGTGAGCCGCACGTCCGGGTCTCCGCCCATCAGGTAGTTCGCCATGGCGAAGCCCGCCCACGACGTATCCAGCCCCACGTCGAACGAGCTCTTGAAGTCGGTGCGCGGATTCGCGGACACGCCCGAGATGAGCATCCACCGGGGCGCCAGCGGACGAATCACCGTGAGCCCCAGGCTGAAGCGATGGAAGCGCCGGCTCAGGTCCTCCTCGGACACGTCCGCGAGCGGGCCGCGTCGCTCGAGCCCCATGAAGCGCGTCTCGTACCCGAACGAGGGCACCAGCACCGTCTTCCCCAGGAAGAGGGGAGGAAGCGGCAGGCGCAAATCCAGCTGATGTCGTTCCTCCAGGCGCCCGCCCTGCGAGCCGATGCGAGTCCCCCGCGCGACGGTGATGCCGACATAGGCCCGGTCCTCCGTCGTCTGCGCCGAACCCGCACCCGCGAAGACGAGCACGCAGGCGAGCAGCACCTGTTGGAGGGGCGCCCAGCGCACAGCCCTGGTCACTGACACATGGACCTCACCACGGTTTTCCCGGCCGAGCCCCCACTATACAAGGAGTCGGCGCTCCCACGTCCGTCCAGGGAGTCCGCCGAAGACATTGTCCTCGTCACCCGGGCCGCGGACTTCTACCCTGGGGCCATGAAGCTCTTCGATACGTTGCTGCAGGAAGTCTCGTTGCACGACAAGGCTGGCTCGGCCCCCAAGCGGGCGGCGCTCAAGGCGAAGCTGACACCCACCGACACCGTCGAGCAGGTGGCGGGCGACCTGCGCATCGGCGAGGGCGAGGACCGGCGCGTGGGCGGCGGCCTCGTGGTGAAGGGCAACCTGGTGCTCGAGGACCAGGGGCGGCTGCTCGTCGCGGGCGACCTGGTCGTCGAAGGCAGCATCATCCACGAGGGCTTCGACTACTCGCTGCTCTTCGTCGGCGGCGCGCTCCAGGCGGGCAACCTGCTCGTGCACGGCGAGGTCGTCGTCCTCGGCGCCTTCAAGGTCCAGGGCGTCGCGTGGACGTACTACAGCGACTACTCGACCTACGCCGACACGCTGACGGCCCGGCTCGTCGTGGCGGATGACCGCGAGGACGCCATCGGCAAGGTGAGCGCGGAGCACCACCTCGTCGGTCACTCGAGCGAAATCGGTCCCAAGCTGAGCAAGCTGCTCCAGAAGGGTCTCGTCGATGCGGAGGGCGAGTGGTCCTACACCACGCTCGCCAAGAAGCTGCTGAAGAAGGGAGCGCTGCTGGCGTGAGGCGGGGACCGCGCCCGGTGCGCTGTCGATAAACCAGGAAACCTCCGGATTGTTCGCGCCATCCGGAGGGTGCGTGTGTCCGAGGAGCAACCCCCCACTCTTCGTCCTCCAAGGCGATGAGCCCTCCGAGGTCCAATCCATATGCACACACCCTGGGCTTTCCCCCGGGCACGGCTCGCCGTGTCCTTGCTGGTGCCGTTGCTCTCGTGGTCCTGCGCGGGTGGTGCACCGGAGGAGCAGGACGTCTCCTCGGGCGACACGCCGCGGGGCGAGGCGCCCTCTGCGCCGGGGGAGGCGAGTCCGCTCGGCACGGCCGCCGAGGCGCTGGAGACGGTGCTCGTCGCGTCGGGCGCGACGTGGCGCTACCTGGACACGGGCGTGGACCTGGGCACGGGCTGGACGGCGCCGGGCTACGCGGATGGCGCGTGGGCCTCGGGCGCGTCACCGCTGGGCTACGCGGAGACGGACCTGTCCACGACGGTCTCCTTCGGGAGCAACACGGCGAGCAAGCACATCACCACGTACTTCCGGCGCGCCTTCACGGTGACGGACGCGGCGTCGGTGCGCGAGCTGCGCCTGCGCTTGCAGCGCGACGACGGCGCCATCGTCTACCTGAATGGTGTGGAGGTGCTCCGCAGCAACCTGCCTTCGGGCACGGTGGGCTATCGCACGCTGGCGCCCGCCACCATCTCCCTGCCCGTGGAGGAGCAGACGTGGCACGAGCAGCCCCTCGACACGGCGGCGCTGCGCACGGGCACGAACGTGCTCGCGGTGGAGCTGCACCAGTCCGCGGCCAACACGTCGGATGCGCGCTTCGACCTGGATCTGAGCGCGACGGTGGCACCCGCGCCCTCGCCCATCTCGCAGTGCTACCCGTTCGACATGCCCGCGACGAGCGTGCTGCGCGCGGCGCCGAAGAAGGTCTTCGGCTTCTATTACCCCATCTTTCCCATCTCCATCGACAACAAGGCCCCCGCCGAGGACCACTGGACCAGCTGGCTGACGCCCGAGGCGCGCGGCGGGGAGTACGCGAACATCGGCGGGCTGATGCGTGACCGGCCGCTGCCGCGAGCGCCCTGGGCCGACAGCGCGTGGCGCCAGCGCGACTTCGAGGTGGAGGTGCGCCGTGCCATCGCCGCCGGCATGGACGGTTTCCTCTACGAGCACCCATACCGCGTCTCGTCCGACACGCGGAACAACCAGCTGACCACGATGCTCGCCGCCGCGGCGGCCGTGGACCCGGAGTTCCGCATCGTCCTCAGCCCCGACTTCCCCACCGAGGCCACGGGCACCACGGACGGCCTGGTGTCGATGATTGCCTCCGTCGCCAACCACCCCTCCGTGCACAGGCTCGACGGCGCTGTCGTGCTGGCCAGCTTCAACCCGGAGCGCAAGTCGGTGGCCTGGTGGACGGAGGTGAAGACGCGGCTCGCGTCCCAGGGCATCCAGGTCACCTACTGGCCGCTGCTCTCGTACACGGGAGACGTGACGAAGTACGCGGAGTGGAACAACCTGGTGACGGGCTTCTCCACCTGGGGTGAGCGCACCGCGCAGTCCGGGGAGGCGATGCGCCGCTGGAGCGTGGAGTCGCACCGGCGCGGCAAGCGGTGGATGTCTCCCGTCGCGTTCGAGGACGTGCGCCACAAGCTCACCGACAGCGAGAACAGCAGCCGCGTGTACTGGGAGGCGCAGAACAGCCTGGCATTCCGCACGCAGTTCGAGAAGGCGATGGAGGGCGACGCGGACTGGGTGACGCTGCTGACGCTGACGGACTACGGCGAGTCGTGGATGACGGCGTCGCGGGAGCGCGGCTACGTCATCATGGATTGGATTGCGTACTACACCACCTGGTTCAAGACGGGGCAGCGGCCCACCATCGTCCGCGACACGCTCTACTACACGCACCGCCGGCACCGCACCGACGCGCCGTTCGATGCCACGAAGCAGACCGCGCGCGCCATGAAGCTGCGCGGTGGCGTGGCCGCATCCAACCAGGTGGAGCTGCTCGCGTTCCTCAAGGAGCCGGGCCGGCTGGTCATCACGCAAGGCACGGACGTGCGCACGCTGGACGTGACGAGCGCCGGCGTGACGGCCTTCCATGCGCCGCTCGTTCCCGGCACCACGCCCGTGTTCGAGCTCCAGCGCAACGGTGTCACGGTGCAGCGGCTCCAGAGCACCACACCCGTCGTCGCGCAAACCGTTTACCAAGACTTCATGTATCACGCGGGTGGTGGACGCTCCTGCGCGAGGCCTTGAGCGTGGACGGACGCGGGCCCGGTGTCTAGGGTCCGCGTCATGTCCGCCACGCGCTACGGCTTCATCGACACGAAGGGGGAGCTGGTCATCCCCAGTCCCCACGGTACGCCCTTCAGTTTCAATGAAGGGATGGCGCGCATGCCCGTGGGCGGCGGTTGGGCCTTCATCGATGTGAAGGGCGAGACGAAGTTGACGGTGAAGCGCGCCTTCATGGGCTTCAGCGACGGGATGGCGCTGACGGACGAGGGCTTCATCGACCCGAGCGGGAAGCTCGTGCTGCCGGTGGTGTTCAAGGCGAACTTCACGAAGTACGTCATCGCGGGGGCCACGTACGTGAACGTGGGGCGCTTCGATTCGGGGCTCGCGCCGGTGATGCGCTCCGGGGCGAAGGCCTCGGATGGCTACATCAACCCCCAGGGCGAGGTGGTGCTGGACGGCTTCGGTGGCGGACTGGCCCGGGCCTTCTCCAAGGGCAGGGCACTGGTTGGCCTCAAGAAGCCACCCAAGGGCGAGACGTCGCGCCTCATCGACCCGACAGGGACGTGCCTTGCGACCTATTCGTTCGAGTCGATGGGCTCCACGTTCATGGACGGTCTCGTGGTGGTGGTGCAGGGCACGAAGCTCGGCTTCGTGAACGAGGCGGGCGAGTGGGGGCTGGCGCCTGAAATCCCGTCGTGGGACGGCGCCCTGTCCGAGTGCTGGTTCAGCGAGGGGCTGGCCCGGATGAAGGTGAAGGGGCGCTACGGCTTCATCGACAAGAAGGGGGCCCAGGTTATCGAGCCCCGCTTCGAGGCGGTGAACGGCGGGTTCTCGGAAGGCCTGGCCGCCGTGAAGGTGGGCGGCCTGTTCGGCTACATCCACCCGGACGGGAGCTGGGCGCTGACGCCCCGCTTCGCGTCGGCCCAGCCCTTCACCCATGGACGGGCCGTCGTGCTGAACGCCGGGTGAGCGCTTGCGCGAGCCGAACTCCGGGAACGACAGCTTGCGCGGCGTGGCCACGGGGTACCAGCCGCCCGCCGGCGGACCGAGTCCCAGGAAGGTGCCCTGCAGGCCCCAGCCCCAGAGGTCGCCTGCTTCATCGAGCGCCACCGCGCAGCGGCTGCCACCCGCGGCCCAGGGGGGCGAGCGCCACGCTCTGGAATCCGCCGCCCGCCACGTCCTTGAAGCGCAGTTCCCGGGGCCGCGCGATGTCTACCGGCGGGACCAGGTTGTACGGGTTGGAGTGCCCCACGCGGAGCTGCCCGCGCGGTTGGAGCCGAGTGGGCTCGATTGCTGGAGGGAAAGGAAGCCAGGTTCCGTGGCGGCCCATCAGTCGAGGTAGACGCCGTCCGGATAGAGGTCCTCGGGCGCGGTGTCGCGGACGTCCCGCACGTAGGCCTCGAGCCAGTCGAGGAAGTGGTCGAACACGGGCCCGGGCTTCTGGCCTGTCGTCTCCCACACGAAGCGGCCGGAGTCCTGGAGGCAGGCCCAGGCCAGCGCGTCCATGCGGTTGAGCACGAGCACGGGGGCCTTCAGTCCGCCGCCGTTCGTGGCGATGCACCACTGGACCTCCCGAGGCAGTCGATGGGCGGCGGCGAAGGGGATGAGGTGCGCCGTGGTGATGGGGTGTTGGTCTCGGGTGACGCCCGCGGGGATGCGCACCAGGGACAGCGACGCCAGCACCTCATCGGGTGAGTACACGCGGAAGTCCGCGGGCAGGGCCGTCCACACGGCTTCCTCGCCGTCCTCGGCGCGGAGCACCTCGACGCGGGCGAACCCGCACAGTCGCCAGAAGTCGAGCAGCCCGGAGGGGAGGGGCGCTCCCGTGGAGGCGCTGGTTCCCAGCAACTCGGGCAGCAGGGCCAGGTCCTCCTCGGGGACGGGCGGCCCCAGGACGAGCCTTCCTCCGAAGCCCTTCGCCCATGCTTCGACATCCGCCAGCAGCCTCTGGTAGTGGACTTGTGTCTCTTCACCCATGCGCGAGCTTGTACTTCATGGGCGGGCGCCGCGTGGATGTGAACGTCGATGTGACTTTGTGTACGGTGAAGCCATGTCACGCGGACGCGGCTGGCTGTTGTGGGTGGGGGCCTTCTCCTACTGGACCTTGCAGGGACTGGCGGCCTCCAGTGAGGCGCACTCCGTGCGGGGCGTGTCCTGGACGCAGGCGCTGCTCACGGATGGCTTCGCCACGGCGCTGTGGGCGCCCGTCACCATCGCGGTGGTGCACTTCGGCCTGCGCTTCCCGTTCGACCGGCGCCTGTGGCGCTCGCGGCTCGCGCTGCATGTGGGGGGCGCGCTCGCGGTCTCGTTCTTCCGGGCGACGGTCATCTACTCGCTGGACCCGTACTTCCACTGGTACGACGCGCCGCCCGCGTACACGGCGGTGCTCGAGCATGCGCTGCTCTACAACCCGTTCATCTACCTGACGCTCCTGGGCGTGGCCCACGCCATCTACTACGCGGAGCAGCTGCGGCTGCGTGACACCCAGCTCGCCCGCGCGCAGCTCCACGCGCTGGAGGCGCAGCTGCATCCGCACTTCCTCTTCAACACGCTCAACTCCATCTGCGCGCTGGTGCGCAGGGACCCGCTGGGCAGCGAGCGGATGATTGCGCGCCTCAGTGACCTGCTGCGGGAGACGCTCCAGGCGGCGGGGCGCGAGGAGGTGCCCCTGCGCGACGAGCTGCGCACGCTCCAGCTCTACCTGGACATCCAGGGCGTGCGCTTCAACGACCGGCTCCGGGTGGAGCAGGACATCTCGCGGGAGGCGCTGGGCGCGCGGGTGCCGCACCTGGTGCTGCAGCCCCTGGTGGAGAACGCCATCCAGCACGGCATCGCGCCGCGCTCGGCGCCGGGCACGGTGACGGTGACGGCCAGGCGCGAGGGGCCGGAGCTGCTGCTGGAGGTCCGCGACGACGGCGTGGGGCTGCGCGAGGGCGCGGCGGCGAAGTCCGAGCGGGGCGGCAAGGGGCTGTGGATCACCCGCGAGCGCCTGGTGCAGCTCTACGGCCCCGCGCATCGGCTGAAGCTGGAGGCTCGCGAGGAGGGTGGGGCGCGGGTGTCGCTGGCCATTCCCTTCCGGACGGAGCGTGCGGCGTGACGCAGCCCATCCGCGTGCTCATCGTCGACGACGAACCGCTCGCCCGGGCGCGGCTCAAGGAGCTGCTCTCGGAGGAGCCGGACATGGCCGTCATCGGTGAGTGTCGGGACGGCAACGAGGCCATCGACGCCATCGGCAGGCAGCGCCCGGACCTGGTGCTGCTGGACGTGCAGATGCCGGAGCCGGATGGCTTCGGGGTGCTGCGGGCGGTGTCGCGCGAGCACCCGCCGGCGGTCATCTTCGTGACGGCGCACCGGGACTTCGCGGTGCAGGCGTTCGAGGCGAACGCGCTCGACTACCTGCTCAAGCCCTTCGACCAGGAGCGCTTCCGGCGGAGCCTCTCGCGCGTGCGTGAGCGCAGGCGCACGGGGGCGACGGAGCTGGACGCGGAGCTGGTCGAGCGGCTGGAGTCGCTGTCCTCGAGACTGTCCCCCGCCCCGGAGCGGTATGCGACGCGGCTGGTGGCCAAGGTGGGCTGGCGCATGCGCTTCTTGCGCGTGGAGGACATCGACTACCTGGAGGCGGAGGGCAACTATGTCTGCGTCCACCAGGGCAAGCAGTCCTTCCTGACGCGCGAGACGATGAGCGCGGTGGAGGAGAAGCTGGACCCGAGGGACTTCGTGCGCATCCATCGCTCGCTCATCGTCCGGCTGGACCGGGTGGAGGAGGTGGAGCCGCTGGCGCCCGGGGAGATGGTGCTCACCCTGCGGGACGGCACGAAGCTGACCTCCGGACGCAGCTACCGTGCCCGGCTGCAGCGGGCCCTGGACCTGCCCTCCTGAGCGTTGGTCGGGGCGGGCTCCACGGTTCGTCCCGGAAGCTCCACCGTTCATCCCATCGTCAATGCGGCCGTCGAGCAGGGAGGCGATGGTGTCTCCAACAAAGGAGACGCCGCATGCAGCGCTTCACGCCGAGCAAGTCGTGGTCCGTGGGATTCATCGCCGCCCTGTCCTCCCTGTCGATGGCGTGCGCCTCGCAGGCGCCGGAGACGGCACCGGTGGCCGAGGCGCTCGGGGCGAGCGAGGTGTCCAGCGAGGCGTTGCGCTTCCTGAGCTGCACCCCGGGCGGCGACATGTTCGCGCCTGGAGAGGTCTCGCTGCCGGACCGCTCCGAGTACCGGCTCACCTTCTCCGCGGACGGCAACACGGCCTACTACCACGTGGACTCGGCCGAGGCGCCGTTCCAGGCCATCTACGAGACGCGCAAGGTGAACGGCCACTTCACGCCGGGCCAGTTGGTGTCCTTCTCGGGGACGTGGCTGGACACGGACCCGTTCCTGTCGGTCGACGGCCAGTCGCTCTTCTTCTCGTCCACGCGGCCGGTGACGGGGACCGAGGAGCGCGCGGACTCGGACCTGTGGGTGGTGCACAGGCAGGCGGATGGGAGCTGGGGTGAGCCGCTGCACCTGGGGCCGAACGTGAACTCGGACCGGCAGGAGCTGTACGTGAGCGCCACGCGGGATGGGACGTTGTACTTCGCGAGCGGGACGTTCGACTCGGACTTCAACGTGTATCGCGCGGAGCGGCGGGGGCCGGGGTACGCGCCGGCGGAGAAGCTGAGCGTGGCCATCAACAGTCCGGATTATTGGGAGTACAACTCGCACATCTCCGCGGATGGGCGGGTGCTCATCTTCGCGTCGCTCAACCGGCCGGAGGGTTACGGGCTCGGTGACCTGTACGCGAGCGTCAACATCGGCGGGAAGTGGACGAAGGCCATCAACCTGGGGCCGGCGGTGAACACGGAGAAGGACGAGTTCCACCCGTCGCTGAGCGTGGACGGCCGTCACCTCTACTTCGTGCGCCAGACGTGGGCCCCGTTCGTGCCGTCGGACTTCTACACGCTCGACACCCTCTGCCTGCTGTTCCAGTGACGGCGAGGCGCCCTCCGCCCGGGGGCGGCGCCCTCGCCACGCAGCAAGGCGCGGCGGGCGAGGCGTGGTGGAGCCGCGCCACGTCTCGTCCGTCCTCGCCGTGGCCGTGAGGTGGGTTTGACGATGGGGACGCCCTCCGCCCGGGGGCGGCGTTCTCGTCGGGTGGCAAGGCGGGGTGGGCGAGGAGTGGAGCAGGGCCACTCCTCGTCCGCCTTCGCTGTGTGGCTTCGGCGCGCGCAGCGCCAGCGTGCCTGCGACGCGCATGTTGGCCGGGGGATGGCTTCGTCGTCGGGCGGCGAGACGGGGCGTGGAGTGGTGCCCCTGGGGCGCCTCGGCTTCAGCCCGGGATGCCCACGACGAGCGTGACGACGTAGCCGTCCGCGACGCTGCCTGTCACGGTGGCGACCTGGGTGGAGGAGCCATCGCTGAAGACGTTGTCCGTCGCGAGGCTGACGCGTTGGAAGTTGGCGACGCTCTGCGAGTAGCCGGACGTGGCGTAGACCTCGTCGCAGGCGGCCTTGGGCAGGGCGAGCTGGGAGGTGACGAGCTTGTTCGCGGACGAGGTGGCCGAGGCCAGGTCCGGGTACACCTCGAAGTGGATGTGGGGCCAGCGGCCGCTGTAGCAGGCGGGGAAGATGCTGGTGAAGGTGACCTGGCCCTGGCTGTTGGTCTCCTGCACGCCGCGCAGGTAGTTCTCGTTCGTGATGCCCGCCCCGTAGAGGGAGTACTCCCCCGAGTTGTCGCAGTGCCACAGATAGACGGCGCGGCCGGCGAGCGGGGCGCAGGCATCGTTGACGTCGACGAGGGTGAGTGTCACCGTCGTGAGGACTCCCTCGGCGACGGTGCGGGTGTTGCCGAAGCTCGCGCGGATGTCCGAGCGGACGATGCCCGACTGCTGGAGGACGTTGGGCCCGTTCGAGCCGTCGGCGGGGTAGGGGCCGGCGGTCTCCTCGGGGATGCGCGAGCAGCCGGACGGGTCCGGTGTCGGGTCGTCATCGTCGCCGCAGCCGAGCCATGGAATGAGGCTGGCGCCGGCCATCCAGCGCAGCACCTGTCTGCGTCCCGCGCGTGCCATCAGGACGCGCAGGTCCTGCTGGAGCCCTTGATGGTGACGCGGATCCTCGTCGCTCATGTGTCCTCCCCTTGGGTCGTGCCAAGGTAGGAACCCGGTCTGAAGGAAGTCCGCGCGGGCGTGGTCCACTCAACGCCTGTCCCGACAGGTGTTGGCGACTGGAGGTTCGTGTCGCGCCGGAGCGCGGGCTTCCTGAGACCCATGAGGTTCACGGGCGTCGGCGGACCTGCTGCCCCAAGGCGCTCCGGCTCGCGGCGGCGCGCTCGGCGTACTGTCCCGGAGAGCAGCCGACCAGGGCCTTGAAGTCGCGGATGAAGTGGGACTGGTCGAAGTAGCCCAGTTGGAGCGCCAGGCTCGCCATGTCGGGCACCTGGACGCGCGCGAGCTGCTCGGCGGCTTCGTGGAGCCGGTAGCGCTTGAGGACCCACTTGGGACTCACTCCCACCGCCGCGCTGAACCTCCGCTGGAGGTTGCGCGGCTCCAGCTTCGCCAGCGCGGCCACCTGCTCCATCCGTGTCACCGACGCGTCCGCCGCCAGTCGCTCCACCAGGTCCCGCATCCTCGCGATGGGCTCGGGCATGGGCGGCAGCCGTCGCCGCAGGAAGTCCTGCGCCAGCGTCACGCACCGGCGCACGTCCGGCTCCGCCAGGATGGCGTCCTTCAGCGCGATGCCCTCCCTCCCGAACACCGAACGCACGCTCACCGTCCGGTCGGTGAGCTGGGACAAGGGCGCCCCCAACACCGGCTGGAACGCCGCGGGCCGGAACTTGATGCCGAACACCCGCGACTGTCCCTGAATCCTCCGGCGGAACCGGCGCGACTGCACCCCCGTGACGCGGCCCTGTCCCCGGTCGAACACCACATGCACACAGGGATGGGGGAGCGTCTCCGCCAGGAGCGGCGGCTCGCCGCGCAAGTCCCACCGCACCGTCCAGAAGTGCTGGATGAACTCCTCCAGCTCCGCGGCGGGCGCGAAGCGCTCATGCACGATGCTGTCCGCGGGAGCGGGACGTTGGAGGACGCCACGCACGGCGTCGATGCGAGGGCGACTCACCAGCGCGCATTCTGTCGGCGTGTCGCGTTTTTGCAATCCACCCGCCGCGCCGCCACGTATCTGACGGCCCACAACCACGAAGGAGCTCCCATGACGAAGACGGGAACGAATGTGTTGGCGTGGGTGCTCGGCGCCGTGCTCTTCCAGGGCTGCGCGAGCACCCCTGCGGCGGCGACACCCACCCGGACCGGAAGCGAGACGAACATGACGAAGCACGTGAAGGGCATCTTCAACGTCAAGGCGACCCCCCTGGCCCCGGACGCGGGCGCGGCGCAGTCCCCCATCGGCCGGCTGTCCATCGACAAGCGCTACCATGGCGCACTGGAGGGCACGGGCGTGGGTCAGATGCTCGCCACGCTCGACGAGGGCCAGTCCGGTGGCTACGTCGCGCTGGAGCGCGTCACCGGCACCCTCGAGGGACGCAAGGGCAGCTTCACCCTCATGCACTCGGGCTCCATGACGCGCGGAGCATTCAAGGTCGTCGGCTCCGTCGTGCCCGAGTCCGGAACGGACGACCTCCAGGGCATCTCCGGCACGTACGAGATTCAAATCGACGAGAAGGGCGTCCACCTGTACGTGCTCGACTACACCCTCGCGAGCCAGCCCTGAGCAAACGGCCCGAAAGCCCCGAGCGACTTCCGTTCTCGCTCGGGACGGGATAGAGGCCACGCATGGCGAGCGCGACGTGGCGAGAGGATTTGAAGGCCCTGCTGGACGAGATGGACGCCTGGGCCCAGGCGCGGGGCTGGCGGCTCATCCGGGAGGCACCCCTGACGCGCGAGGAGGTGGACGCGCTGCCCCGCATGCTGACCGGGTTCGAGTACGAGCTTCCGACGCCCTATCGCGAGGAGGCCTTCGTCATCCCGGACAGCTATCGCGAGTTCCTGATGCTGCACCGCGAGGTCCGGCTCGAGTACCAGCCGGACACCGAGGAGTGGGAGACGTATCGCCCGTTCCACGTCTGGGCGCCCACGATGGCCTCCCTCACGGCGGCCTGGACTCCCGCGGGCACCACGGTGGATGGCCGGGAGATCACGACGACGGACCTCATCTCCTTCGCGGATGCGTACATGGGCGTGGAGGCGTCGCGGTGGTGCTTCTACACGCGCACCACACCGAAGGATGGAGAGCTGCCCGTCTACTTCGAGGATAACGACTACGAGGCGCTCGCTGGCCACTACGTGGACGACGGCACGTGGTTGGACGAGAACGACCCGATGATGTTCGGCTTCGAGAGCTTCGAGCACTGGTTCCGCGCGCTGTGCAAGGTGCTGCGTCGCGAGGACGTGGACCCCGAGGACCTCCGGCAGGTGGGCGACTCCATCCAGGAGTGAGTCCCCCCGTCACGGTCGCGGATACATCGAGCACTCGGGACGGGCCTGTCTGAAGGCCTCGAGCTCCCCCGGTGGGACGTCCGTGCGCGACAGGTCCAGGAACTTGAGCGCGGGCAGTTGGCTCAGCCACGCCGGCAGCGCGGTGAGGCGCGTGTTCTTGAGGCTGAGCGAGCGCAGGCGCGGAAGCTGCCCGAGCGCCTCCGGGAGCGTGGCGACCGCGGTGTGGTCCAGGTTGAGTGACTCGAGGTCCTGAAGGCGCCCCAGCTCGGCGGGCAGCGTGGCCAGCTCCGCGTTCCAGGAGCAGTCGAGCTGCTTGAGCTTCGTGAGCTGGCCCAGCACGGAGGGCAGCTCCTTGAGCCCCGCCCCCTTCACCGTCAGGGTCTCCAGCTGGGAGAACTCGGCCACCATGTCCGGCACCACGCCCAGCTTGCGGTGGAGCAGCGAGATGGCGCGGGTGTCACGAGGGAAGGTGTCGAAGAGGGCCGCCGCGCCCGCCTGCCTCGCCTTCGCCGCCACTTCGCCGAGGGACTCCTGGAGCAGCGCGAGCGGGTCCCCCAGCTCGGGCTTCTTCGCCGGCTTCGCGATGGCCTTGCGCAGGGGTTCGAGGGCCTTGCCGAGCCACGCTTCAAAGCTTCCCAGCTCGCGCAGGGGCAGGCTGTCCTCCACCTGGAACACGACGGGGGCGCCGCCCTTCGCACCGAGCCCGAAGGCGAAGCCGTTGACGTCGTTCAGGTCCGCGGAGGCGAACATCACGAAGCGGTACACGTGACGGCCCGCCTCCCGCTCCTTACGCACCTCGGTCCACTGACGGTTCGGCTCGCCCATGCCCTGGGACGCGCTCGCGCGCCAGCGCGGCGGCAGGAACGCCAGGGCCTTCTTGCCCGTGTTGAGCCAGCGATACCCCAGCGCCTCGACGAAGCGCTGGTACGACTCGGGCAGGAGTCCCGTCTCGTCGGGGCCCTGCTCGAACACCCGGCTCATGGGCTCCAGGTCCGCGGGGTACTGGCCCACGGCCTTCTCCCCCAGCACGGCGAGCACCTGCTGCTCCAGCCCGGTCCACGCCGCCTCGGGAGCGACAGGCTCCGGCTTCCCGGCGGAGGCGCGGGGCGTGGACTTGCTCTGGGGGGACGAGGAGGTCTTCTTCTGCGCCATGCAACACCACGGGTTCGAGTCGAGGCGCACCGCGCGCGGGGTGCCCGCGGTGCGCCTCGTGACGAATCCCGTCTAACACTCTTCGGCGAGACACTGCGTCATGCACTCCGTATTCGTGCCGCACCGCTGACGACAGATGCGGTTGCACAGGCAGGTCGGGTTGTCCTCACACGCCTGCGCGCTCACGTCCGAGCCGGTATCCGCCGGCTGCTCGCTCACGGGTTCTTGAGTCTCCTCGGGCAGCGGTGCGCCACATCCGAACATCAGGCCGAGGGCCGTCACCGTGGCCAGCCACATGCTTGCTCTCTTCATCCTGTCTTCCTGGTGGGACGCGCGGGAGTGCGCACCCGGAGTCTAAAGGCAAGCAGTCCAGGAGCGCGAACGCTGCAGTGAGAGCGTCAAATGACAATCAGCCATGCTCTCTGACGCACCGCTCTATCCTTTGTCACACTCAGCGCAGGAAGCGCGCGAGGACCGAGAAGTCGTCCTGTCCGTGCCCCGCCTTCCGGGCGGTCTGGATGAGTGCATCCATGGCCTTGGGGAGGGCGTGGTGGATGTTCCGCTCCTCGCACAGGTGAAGCAGGTGCTGGAACGCCACGTTGTGCGTGTCGAGCGTGGCGGGGCTCTCGGTGTCCGCGCTGTACCGCTCCTGCTGGATGCGCTGGAGCAGGTCGGCCACGCCGAACTGAATCATGGGCACGACGGAGTCCAGATGCGGGCCGAGCGCGTCGAGCGCAATCCCCTCCGCCCGGCAGATGGCCGCGGCCTGCAGCCCGCTGAACAGCGAGCCCCACATGTGGAACAGCATCGCGCTGTCGAGCGCGGAGGCATGGCCCTCGTCCTCGCTCACGTGCTGCGTGTTTCCACCGAGCGCCGCCAGCACGGCCTGGTGCTTGTCGTACAGGGCCTTCGGGCCCGCGTACAGGAGCGTGCAGTGGGGCTGACCGATGAGGTCTGGCGTGGCCATGATGGCGCCGTCCAGGTAGTCGATGCCGTGCCGACGTGCCCACGTCGCCTGCTCGCGCGCCAGCCTCGGCGAGCCGGACGTGAGCTGCACCAGCACCTTGCCGCGAAGCTCCCGCGTCACCTCGTCCTGGCGCAGCAGCGCGTCGCTGGTGTCGTAGTCGTTCACGTTCACGATGACGACGCTGGCGGCGTGTACCGCGTCCCGCACGGAGTCGGCGATGCGCGCGCCCGCCGTGGCCAGCGGCTCGCACCGTGCCCGGGTGCGATTCCAGACCGTCGTCGTGTATCCGCTCTGGAGGAAGGCCTTGACCAAGGCGGAGCCCATGCGGCCCGCGCCGATGACGCTGATGTGTGGCTTCATGTCGTGTGTCCTTCGAGGTGGAAGTGGAACTCAGAACTGCGACAGGCCGCCGTCGACGGGCAGCTCCGCGCCGGTGGTGAACGTGGCCTCGAGGCCGAGGAACAGCGCCGCCCGGGCCACCTCCTCGGCGTCCGCGATGCGCTTCATGGGCGTCAGGTGCAGGCCCTCCTGCTCGAAGGCCTCCACCTCCTGGGGCGTGGCGCCGGTGACGCCCAGCGTGGGCGTGCGCGTGAAGCCCGGGCTCACCGCGTTCACCCGGATGCCCCGCGCCACCAGCTCCGCGCCGAGCACCCGCACGAACGAGCGGACCGCCGCCTTCGAGCCCGAGTAGACGCTCATGCCCGGCGCGCCCGTCTCGTCCGCCACCGACGTGGTGAAGACGAACGCGCCGCCATCCCGCACGAGGGGCGCCAGCCGCTGCGCCGTGAAGAACGCCCCCTTCGTGTTGATGCCGAAGGTCTCGTCGTACACCGCCTCTGTCACCTGCTCGAAGGGCACCAGCTTCGCGAACCCCGCGTTGACGAGGACGAAGTCCACCGCGCCCAGCGTCTGCTTCACGTGCGTGGCCAGGGCGTCGATGTCCCGCAGGCTCGCCGTGTCGGAGCGCACCACGTGGGCACGCGGCCCCAGCTCCTTGCGCGCCGCCTCCAGTCCCTGCTCGCCGCGGCCGGTGAGCAGCACCTCCGCGCCCTCGGCGAGCAGCGCCTTCACCGCGGCGAGCCCGATGCCCGCCGTTCCTCCCGTCACCACCACTTTCTTCCCGGAATACCGTCCCATGTCGTCTCTCCCCTGAGGTCCTGCCTGGATGCACGGCCGCACGCCGAGCGCGTCGGGCGCGGCGGCTTCATCGCGTGTGGGAGAGGAATACCGACGGCCCCCTCGGGGGTCGCGCACGCACGGATGTTTCGGGAGCACGAAAGGACGCCGCCCCCTATATTCAGGGGCCATGAGCGAGCACGCGCGACGACCTCGAGTCGGCCTGGGGGTCGACCTGCGCACCACGCGCGCCGGAGACCGGGTCCACCTGGCGAGCTCGGACCATGTCCTCAACATCCACGCCGGTGAGCCCGTGCGGGTGTCCTGTCTCGCCAGCCAGAACTATTCGGTGCGCACGCGAGGAGAGCTGTTCCTCCTGCCGGCGGGCCACACCGACACCTGGGTGGAGGACGATGACAGCGTGGGCCTGGACCTGCGCCTGCCGCACTCCCTTCTCCAGCGGGCGGCCGAGGACATGGGGTTGGACCCGGACCGCGTGGGCGTGGCGCTGCGGCACCACTTCCGCGACGCGCAGTTGGAGCACATCGCCTGGGCGCTGGAGGCGGAGGCCCGCGCGGACTTCCCCAACGGGCTGCTGTACCGGGAGAGCCTGGGCCTCGCGCTCGCGGCCCGGCTGCTGTCCCACTACCGCGCGGAGGTCGAGGTGCGTGGGGGCCTGTCCGCGGACCAGCTCCAGCGCGTCACGGACTACGTGGAGACGCACCTGGACGAGGACCTCTCGCTCGCGACGCTGGCCCGCGTGGCGGCCGTCAGCGCGTCGCACCTCAAGACGCTCTTCAAGCGCTCCACCGGGCTGCCCGTCCACGAGTACGTGATTCAGCGCCGCGTGGAGCGGGCCCGCACGCTGCTCCTGCGCGGCGAGCTGCCCACGGGACAGGTGGCCCTGGAGGCGGGCTTCTCCCACCAGAGCCACATGGCCCGCTGGATGCGCCGCGTGCTGGGCGTGACGCCGGGTGACATCCTCCGCTCGCGCGCCTGATTCCGCGTTGCCGGTGGGGCCGATGCAGGCGTAGAGCCTTCCTCATGTCCGAGGAGACGCCCGATGTCCGCATGCTCGCCATCTTCGAGGCGAATGGCTTCCACTTCGCCTCCGCCGAGGAGGCCTGGGCCCGCGCCCGGCACCTGTACCCGCTGCTGCCTTCCGTGGTCGACCGCTTCCCGGAGGAGCGCGCCCACCAGGTCTGCGCGGACTGGTTGAGCCGGGTGGCCGAGCGCATCCAGGACGCGCGGCCGGCGGCGGAGCTGTTCGCCCAGGCTCGCGCGAAGACGCCTCCACGCCAGGCGCACCTCGTCGCCAGCGGGCTGGGAGACCTGCGCAATGCGTGGGTGCTGGGCGGGAAGCCCGCGGCCGCCGCCTTCGCCGATGCCGCCAGCCACCTCGCGGAGGTCTGGGCGGCCAGGACCTCAGGGGAGGAGGACGCAGAGACCGACGCGTGGGCGCGCTCCCAGGAGGCCTCCAAGGCCCTGGTGACGGCCTGGGTGCTGAACCAGGGGCGGGGGGACCAGGACAAGGAGGCCCGGGTCCAGGCCCGCGAGGCGCTGACCGACCTGCTGCGGGAGGCCCGGGCCGCGAAGGCCCTCGAACAAACCTGACATACTCCTGTCACGGGCAGGGTCCATAACTCCCTCATCACAGCGACTCACCGAGGAGAACCCGCCATGAGCCTGACCCCTGCCCAGAAGTCCCCCACCCTGAAGAAGTACGTCGGCGGCTGTCACTGCGGCGCCGTGCGCTTCGAGGCCGAGGTGGACCTCGCCGAGGCGGTGAACCGCTGCAACTGCACCGTCTGCACGAAGATGGGCGGCACGACGACGCAGGTGGCCCCCAGCTCGTTCCGCGTCCTCCAGGGCGAGGGCGAGACGGGCGAGTACCGCGTGGGCAAGAGCCCCAACTACCGGCGCTTCTGCAAGCACTGCGGCGTCCAGGCCTACGGCGGTGGCTTCGTCGAGGAGCTGGGCGGGGACTTCCGCTCCATCAACGTGGGCTGCCTGGACGGCGTGGACCTCTCCAAGCTCACGGTCCAGTACTGGGACGGCCGTCACGACAACTGGGAGGCGGGCCCGCGCTCCGAGCCGTGGCCCCTGCGCGCCGCCTGAGGCGCCTCGAGCGGGCCCGTCCTCAGCGGCGGGCCAGCGTGGCTTCCAGGCCGAGCAGCACGACGTCCAGGCCGCGCCGGAACTCCTCGTCAGGGGGGAGCCGCCGCGCGTCCCCGGCCGTCTGTCGCAGCAGGGGATGGCGGCCGGCGTCCAGCTGTGTGAGCGCGGCGGTGCCCTCTCCGGACAGGGCGCCCAGGTGCATGAGCTGGACGGAGCCGAAGACGTGGCTCACCAGCGTGCGCAGGGCGACGAGCCGCCCAAGGCCCTCGAAGCCGCCCTCCGTCAGGAGCGCGAGCAGCGCCTCGGCCCACGCCAGCGTGCCCTCGGTGCAGTGGCGCCGGGTGAGCACCAGCGGCGCGACGCAAGGGTGGCGCGCCACCGCCCCTCGCACCTGTCCCAGCAGCGTCTTCACCCGCTCGGTCCAGGGCGTGTCCCCGCCCGGGCCGGGCAGGCGCACGTCCCGCATCACCGCGTCGACGACCAGCGACTCCAGCGCCTCCCGCCCCTCCACGTAGCGGTACAGGGACATGGTCCCCATGCCGAGCGCGCTCGCCACCGAGCGCATGGACAGCGCGGCCAGCCCCTCCCGCTCGATGACGGTGAGGGCGGCGTCGGCGATGCCGGGCAGGGTGAGCGAGCGGGGACGTGGCATGGGCGCGGGGCTGGCGTACAGCGTACGCCCAGGGTGGGGCCGTTACGACTCATCTTGAGCGGAGGCCGGGGCCTCCATGATTCCGGCAGGTTGCCTGCTCCGACAGGGCGTGTGTGCTTTTTCCTCCTATCGCGACACAACCTCGGGTGCCCAGAGTCCGAGAATCTTCACGAACCTGTCACCTCTGGGCCCCCCCACCATGAAGATTCGCGCCGACCTCCCGAAGCTTCCCGTCACGCGTTCCACGGACCCCCGGCCCGCGACGGCGCCCGAGGTGAAGAACAAGGCCCTGGGCTTCACCGAGGGCTCCACCTTCGAGGCGGCGACGAAGCCCGCGCTGGCGAAGCCGGCCACGCCGCTGACGGCGCCGACGGTGAAGTCCGGCCCGGTGGCCCTGGACAGCGACACCAGCAAGGCGGCCATCCAGACGACGGTGGACTTCCTGCAGAAGCAGGCGGCGCCCACGGTGTCGCAGCTGCTGGCCGGCAAGCAGGGCGTCAACGCCGCGGACTTCGCGCCGCGCGCGGTGGAGAAGGACGACCTGGGCTTCACGCACGTGCGCATGGACCGCAAGCACGAGGGGGTGCCCGTCTTCGGCGAGCAGGTGGTGGGTCACCTGGACCGCGAGGGCAAGCTGGAGAGCCTGACGGGTGACGTGGGCACCATCCCCGCGGGCCTGGGCAAGAAGGAGACGAAGCTGTCCGCCGAGGACGCGCTGGCCGTGGCCCAGAAGGAGTTCAACGGCCCCACGGACCGCAAGCCCGTCTCCGAGCGCGTCATCTTCAAGGACGCCAACGGCGAGTACAAGGCCGCGTACCACGTGGAGCTGAGCAACACGACGGACGTGGGCCCGGGCAAGGACCCGCGCCGCATGCAGTACCTGGTCGACGCGAACACCGGCAAGGTGCTGGAGCAGTACAACCAGATGGGCGGCGTGGGCAGCCACGCGCACGGCGCGGACCACGCGGGCCACTCGCACGGGGTGAAGCCCTCGCTGACGGCCGAGACGCCGACGACCGAGGAGCCCGGCACGCCCACACCCTCGAGCAAGGCGGACGACACCACCCAGTACAGCGGCAAGGTGGAGATCGGCAGCACGAAGAACGCGGACGGCACGTACTCGCTCGAGGACACCTCGCGCGGCGGCGGCGTGGTGACGCGCGACGCGCTCAACCGCGACCCGAACACCGACAACACCACGCACGCGGCCGTCACCGACGACAACGACATCTGGGGCGAGGGCACCGACTCCGCGCGCAACAAGGACGCGGTGGACGCGCAGTACGGCGCCCAGGCCACGTACGACTTCTACAAGGACGTGCTCGGCCGAGACTCCATCGACGGCAAGGGCGAGAAGCTCATCTCCGACGTGCACGTGGGCAAGGACTTCGCCAACGCCTTCTGGGACGGCGAGAAGATGAACTACGGCGACGGTGACGGCGACCAGTTCGGCTCGCTCACCACGCTGGACATCGCGGGCCACGAAATCACCCACGGCCTCACCGAGCGCACCGCGGGCCTGCAGTACCGCAACGAGTCGGGCGCCCTCAACGAGGCGATGAGCGACATCATGGGCGTGGGCGTGGAGTGGTACGCCAGCCAGCGCAACGAGGCGGTGAAGTTCGACTGGACGGTGGGCGAGGACACGTTCACGCCCAACAACGGCGACGACACCGACGGCCTGCGTGACCTGAGCAACCCCTCCAGCGACGGCATGTCGCCGGACCACTACTCGAAGCGCTACACCGGCTGGCAGGACAACGGCGGCGTGCACATCAACTCGGGCATCCCGAACAACGCCTTCTACCTGCTGTCCGAGGGTGGCAAGAACCGCACCTCCGGCGTGGAGGTGAAGGACGGCATCGGCATCGAGAAGGGCCTGAAGATCTACTCCCGCGCGCTGAACTTCTACATGACGCCGACCACCAACTTCGCCCAGGCGAAGGAGGCCACGTACAAGGCGGCGCAGGACCTCTACGGCAAGGACTCCGTGGAGGCCCAGAAGGTGCTGGAGAGCTGGGGCGCGGTCGGCGTGAAGTAGTCGCGGTCCCTGCTGCTTCATCCCCGCCGCGCTCGAGTCACCCGGCTCGCGCGGCGGGGCGCATTGCCGGGCCTCCCCGTGCGTCGTCGGCGCCGCGTGCACCTGACAACCGGGGGCTCCCGGGTGGAGCGGACGGCTGCCCGCCGGCTCGTCCCTCTCCGGGGAACGAGGCTCCCACCTGAGGGCAACACCATCTCCTCTTCCAGAGCGCCTTCACCGCCTGGAGAGCACATGCCCCTGCATGGAAAAGACGAAGTCCGGGACCGCCTCAACGATGACGTCTACGCCTCGCCGGATTTGTCCGTGCCGATGCCGAAGTACCGCATCCCCGAGGACGAGCACAGCCCGGACCATGCCTACGCCGTGGTGCACGACGAGCTGCTGCTGGACGGCAACTCGCGGCAGAACCTGGCCACCTTCTGTCAGACCTGGTCCGAGCCCCAGGTGCACAAGCTGATGGACGAGTGCCTCGACAAGAACATGATCGACAAGGACGAGTATCCGCAGACCGCCGAAATCGAGACGCGCTGCGTGAACATGCTCGCCGACCTCTGGCACGCGCCCCACGCGTCCAGCGCCATGGGCTGCTCCACCACGGGCTCCAGCGAGGCGGCCATGCTGGGGGGCCTGGCGCTCAAGTGGCGCTGGCGCAAGCGGCGCGAGGCCGAGGGCAAGCCCACCGACAAGCCGAACCTCATCTGCGGCCCGGTGCAGATCTGCTGGCACAAGTTCGCGCGCTACTTCGACGTGGAGCTGCGCCAGGTGCCGCTCGCGCCCGGGCGCATGGTGATGACGCCCGAGGAGGTGCTCAAGCACTGCGACGAGAACACCATCGGCGTCGTGCCCACGCTGGGCATCACCTTCAACCTGCTCTACGAGCCGGTGGCGGACATCGCCGCGGCGCTGGACGAGCTGGAGGTGCGCACGGGGCTGGACATCCCCATCCACGTGGACGCGGCCAGCGGCGGCTTCCTGGCGCCCTTCATCCACCCGGACGTCGTCTGGGACTTCAAGCTGCCGCGCGTGAAGTCCATCAACGCCTCCGGCCACAAGTTCGGCCTCACGCCGCTGGGCTGCGGCTGGGTGGTGTGGCGCGACAAGGAGGACCTGCCCGAGGAGCTCATCTTCCGCGTGGACTACCTGGGCGGCGACATGCCGACCTTCGCGCTGAACTTCTCGCGGCCGGGCGGCCAGATTGTCATCCAGTACTACAACTTCCTCAGGCTCGGGCGGGAGGGCTACCGGCGGTTGCAGCAGGCGTGCTCGGAAACCGCGAACTACATCGCGAAGGCCATCGAGCAGATCGGCCTGTTCGACATCGTCTACGACGGACGGGGCGGCGTGCCCGGCGTGTGCTGGAAGCTGAAGGAGGGGACGGACCCGGGCTTCACCCTCTACGACCTGGCGGACCGCCTGCGTGAGCGGGGCTGGTTGGTGCCCGCCTATCCCATGCCCGCGAACATCCAGGACCTGGTGGTGCAGCGCGTGCTGGTGCGCCACGGCGTGAGCCGGGACCTGGCGACGCTGCTGGTGACGGACCTGCTCGCGTGCATCGAGCACTTCCGCCGGCATCCGGTCAGCGCGCCGATGACGCGGGAAGAGGCCTCCGGCTACCACCACTGAGGTGGCGCTGTCGGGGAGGGTGCGGGAGCGCGTCGGGTGCGGACGCGCTCCCGTTTCTTCCGCGTCAGCGCTCGTCGTTGCGCTGGAGGAAGTCCACCAGGCTGTCCACGTAGCGCGAGTCGATGAGCGTCGTCAGGTGCGTGCGGCCGGGGATGATGACGTTCTCGAACCCCGCGAGCTCGCGCTCCAGGCGCACCGTCTTGGAGTAGGGCGCGTCGAACTCGCCGTTCACCGCCTGCACCGGCACGCGCAGGGAGGGCAGGTCGATGGAGGGCGGCCACCAGGCGGTCCACGCCTCGGTGATGGCGGCGACGAAGCGCGGGTCCGGCGGCGGCTCTCCGGCGATTGCGTCGAGGATGCGCTGCTCGTCGGGGTCCGTGCCCTTCGGGTCCCGGGCCTCGGCTTCCGCGCGGATGACCGGGTCCAGCTCCTCCACGCCCGCTCCGCCCAGGCTCGCGCTGATGACCCGCTCGGGTGCGCGGGTCATCAACACGCGCGTCAGCGCCGCGCCCATGGAGTAGCCCACGAGGTGGGCCCGCTCGATTCCAAGGGTGTCCATCAGCTCGAGGACATCCCGCACCATGGGCTCGCCGTAGGCGGAGGCCGTGTAGGGGACGTCGCTCTGCCCATGGCCTCGCTGGTCCAGGAGGATGAGGCGGTGGCCCTGCTTCGCCAGCGCTCCGGCGATGCCCGGCGCCACCCAGGACGGATGCGCGCTGCCCAGCAGCCCGTGGAGCATGACCACGGGCGAGCCGCGCCCCTCGACCTCCAGGTAGTGCAGCTTCAGCCCGTCCCGGTTGGTGAACCAGCGGTCCTTCGGCTCCGACGCGGGCTCGGGGTCTTCCGAGCAGCCCACCAGCGCGAGGAGGGCGAGGGGCAACAGGGCCACGTACGACTTCAGCATGCGGTGTGTCTCCCGGAGAGATGCCGTGGTCTCCGGGAAACACCGCGTACTTGCGAAGCTGTTACTGCTGTCTCACCGAAACGCGATGGGCTCGAACTGCTTCCCGTCGCGCGAGGACGTCAGGTGGTGGGGACCACCGTCCACAGCCTGTCCCCGGCGACGACGAGCCGGGGGCGGCGTGCCCGCGAGCGCCGCCACCTTCCCGTCGGAGGTGACGTGCACGTCCGCGAACACCGGGGCCGTCGCGTACACGTCCGGCGCGGCCTGCTTCACGGCCCGGGACTACTTCGCGGCCTTGGACTTCTTCGTGGTGGGCGCCTTGCCCTTGGCGTCCGGCTTCTCGCCCGACAGCGCTTCCAGCTCGCGCACCAGCGGCTTGTCACCCAGCTTCTTCGCGCGCTCGAGGAGCGACTTGCCGCCGACCTTGAAGTCCAGGTTGGCGCCGAGCGCGCGCAGCGCGAGCAGTCGACCCACGCGGCAGGGCGAGGTGACGGGGCCCTTCAGCTCGGCGGACACATCCCAGTCCCCGACGTGGAGCATCCCCTGCGCGAGGTCCTTCGCGCGCTGGCCCTTGGCCGCCCGCGGCTTGCGAGCGCGCAGCCATTCGAGGAAGCCCTCGTCCGCGAACGCGCCCTCCAGTCCCCGGAACGCGGAGGCATGGTCATCCGGATGGAAGGGCGAGGGACGGGGATGCTCGGCCACCCAGTCCAGCAGGACCTGATAGGCGTCAGGCTTGCCCTTGCGCGCGCGGTGGATGGCCTTCCACGCCATCACACCGCGCTCGGCCCGTCGCTGCTCGGGGCGGTCCGCATCCAGCGACTGGCTCTCGGCCAGCAACTGCTCCGCCTGCTTCAGCCGCGCGGGTGTGGGGTCCGTGCGAAGGATGTTCTCCGCGTGCTGTGCCAGCGCGAGCGCGCGAGCCCGGTGCGCCACCGTGTCGCCGCCATCCGCCTTCACCTTCTTCGTCAGCTCCAGGATGCGTCCACGCACCGCGCGCTGCGGCTCCTGGAGCCTGCTCTGCCACTCACCAGGGGAGTGGTCCCGGTCGTGCTCATAGGCCCGGTTCAGCGCGTGCAGGGCCTCCAGGTGGTCCGGTTGCGCGGTGAGGACCTCCTGGAGCAGCGCCTTCGCCTTGGCGAAGCTCTTCGGATACTGGTCCAGGAGCTTGTCGGCGCGGGCGAAGAGCGAGTCGAGGTCGGCGGGCGCAATCTTGGGCATGGGCGCGCAGAGACTGCCCGCAGCGGCCGCCGCGAAGCAATCGCCGAAGCGTCCTCAGGTCGCCGCCGGACTCGTGGCTCGCAGGCCCGGGAGCTCGGCGGTCCGTCGACCTCGCGGCGTGGCGCGGTACAAGGCGTCGACGAACTCCGAGAAGGCCGCATGGCTGGCATCCACCATGGACAACAGGGGCGCACGCTCGCGGGGTGTGAGGCGGGCCTCGAGCAGGCCCGAGTGGTCCACGTCGAAGCCCACCGCATGGCCCGTCTCATGGGACAGATGGAGGCTACCTGCGAACTCCAGGCGCAGGCCCTCGGCCTCCTCCAGCTCCTTCGCCACGGGCGTCAGCGCGCGGAACATCACGTTGCCGGTCTCCTCCATCACCTCGATGAGCACCCACCGCTGGAGCGCGCTGGTGCCGCGGATGCAGCCGGCCAGGGTGTACGTCAGCCGGCGCGCGGGCGCGGTGTCGTCGGACCAGAGCTGTCGAAGGTGGTGCGTCAGCGTCCGCGGGCCGTTGAGCTCCAGCGCCTCCAGGTCGTTGAGGAACCAGGGCCAGTGGTTCTCGTCCTCGCGCGTATGGAGATTGACCGCCTCCTCCAGTGCGTTCCGGGGCTCCGGGAAGCGCAGCACGTAGCGATTGAGGTCCCCGAAGCTCATGATGAAGTGGGACATGAGCGGCAGGAAGCTCAGCCGCTCCCGAGGGGGAATGGAGGTGTCTCGCAGGAAGGCGAACAGCGGCCGCCGCGAGAACTCCAGCTTCTGATGGGCAATCCTTTCCAACACCTGGTGCATGGGAAGCTCCTCGAGCGACGGCGCGGGCCCGGAGGCCATGGGCCCGGAGTGCGATGGAGATGTCTTTCCATGGAAGAGCTAGGGAGCGTCGCCGGACCTGACAAGTGTTTGTCTTTGCGGCGCCCGCGCGCACGGGCCCGCAGGCCCCGCCCGCACGGGCGAGGCCTCCGAGGTGTGCGGGGCCCGCAGGTCCGAGCCGGCTCAGTGCGGCGCGGCGGCGCTGTCGCTGGGGACGGGCGCGTTCGTGTTCCGGCTCACGCGGGGGAAGAACAGCCCCGACACGAAGGCCGCCACCGAGAAGGCGCAGATGAGCCAGAAGTTGATGTTCAACCCCGCGGTGAGCGCCCCGCTCAGCGACTTGAGCATCGCCTCCGGGATGGCCGCGTGCCCCCGCTCGGGCCCCAGCAGCGCGTTGGCGGCCGACAGCGGCACCGACGGGTCCTTCATCAACTGCGACACCATCACCCCGCCCATCAACCCCACGCCCAGCACGCCGCCGATGGTGCGGAAGAACATGTTGCTCGCCGTGGCCACGCCCCGCAGCTCCCAGCCCACGCTGGTCTGCACCGCGATGAGCAGCGCGGTGGACGCGAAGCCCAGCCCCACCCCGAACAGCGCCATGGCCACCTGGAGCGCGATGAGCGACGCGCCCTGGACGAGCAGCAGCGTCATCAGCACCGTGCCCACCATCGTCAGCCCCAGCCCCCCGACGATGAGCGGCCGGAAGCCCGTGCGCAGAAGCAGCTTGCCCGCGAACACCGAGGCCAGCGGCCAGCCGACAATCATCGGAGTAATCATCCCGCCCGCCACCGTGGGCGAGCTGCCCAGCACCGCCTGCACGTACAGCGGCACGTACGTGGTGGCCCCGAACATCGCCGCGGAGAACAGCGCCCCGGCCACCGAGGAGATGGCGATGGCGGGCGACTGGAAGATGCTCATCGGGATGACCGGCGCGGGCGCACGGTGCTCCACCGCGACGAACGCCCACAACAGCCCCAGCGCCACCGGCAGCGCCCACAGGTTCATCCCCAGGCCCTGCACCCCGACGAGCAGCGCCACCACGCCCGCGCACAAGAGCGCCGCGCCCGCGTAGTCCAACTGCTGCGGCTTTCGCTCCACCTGCTCGTGGAAGAACGCCACCACCAGCGCGAACGTCAGCACGCCCACCGGCACGTTGATGAAGAAGATCCAATGCCAGCTCAGGTACTTCACGATGAGCCCGCCCGTGACAGGCCCCACCAGCCCCGCCACGCCCCACACCGCGCTGAACGCGCCCTGCACCCGCGCGCGCTCCTGCATCGTGTACAAATCCCCGATGATGGTCAGCGCCACCGGCTGGATGGCGCCCGCCCCCAGGCCCTGCAACGTCCGGAAGGCGATGAGCAGCCCCATCGACGTCGCCAGCCCGCTGGCGATGGAGCCCACCAGGAACAGGCCGATTCCGAACAGCAGCACCGGCTTGCGACCGTACAGGTCCGCCAGCTTCCCGTAGATGGGGACGGTGATGGTGGACGCCAGCATGTACGCGGTGAAGACCCACGCGTAGCGCTGGATGCCACCCAGCTCGCCCACCACCGTGGGCATCGCGGTGGAGACGACGGTGACCTCCAGCGCCGCCATGAAGAGGCTCGTCGCGAGCGCCAGGGTCGTCAGGGGACGGTGAGTCTTTCGCATGATGTCGGGCGGGGTGGGGTCGCCCACTTCTAATGGCCACCTCCCACAGACGCCAGCGTCAATCTTTTCGGGTACTTGGGAAATCGTGGAAAAGCCCGGGGAGCGTGTCGATCCGAGCCTTGCTCGTTCGTCGCGAAAAAAGAGTGGCGAGTGGCGCGCTCGGTCCACGGCCCGGGGGGGCCTTCAGGAGAGGTCGGACCGAGCGCGCGCCACTCCTTCGAGGAGCTTTATGAAGAAGACACCCGGAGTCCTGTTGGCGGTCATCGTCCTGGGCTTGTTCGTGGCCATCAGTCGCAGGTCGGACACCTTCCGCGTCGAGCGCACGGCCCACATCCAGGCTCCCGCCGAGCTCGTCTTCACGCTGGTCAACGACTTCCGCTCCTGGGAGCAGTGGTCGCCGTGGTGGAAGCTGGAGCCCACGCAGCAGGTCTCCCTGACGGGCGCTGCCTGGGGCGTGGGGGCCGTCTACGAGTGGCGGGGCCAGCGCACCGGCTCCGGGCGGATGGAAATCGTGGAGAGCCGCCCGTACGAATACGTCCGCATCCGGGTCGACTTCCTGGAGCCCATGCGCGCCACCAACACCACCGAGTACACGCTGACGCCCGCGCCGGGCGGAGTGGCGCTCACCTGGGTGATGGCCGGTGAGAACACCTTCGCGGGCAAGGCGCTCCAGCTCTTCTCCAGCATGGACGAGGTGATGGGGCGCGACTTCGAGCGGGGCCTGGCCGACATCAAGCTCGTGGCCGAGTCCCTCCGGGGCGCCGCGAGGCCCTCCGTGGGCGACGCGGGCTTCCGCGGCGACAGCGACTCGCGGGACGCCGCGCTCGACGTCGTCGTCACCCGGCAGCGTCAGAACCACGAATAACGTGTATTTGTTATCAGGCGGAGACGGCTCCGAGGACGGCCGCGGCGCCGTGACACATGGGACACGCAACCTTGGGGGCTCCTGGCCGATACTGAATCTGGATTTCTCCAGACAACGGCCGAGACATGTCACCCCGGATTCCCCCACCGAGCCGTCCCGCTGCCTCCTCCACGTCCTCGCAGGCCCGCTCCTCGGAGTCCGAGGCACAGCCGCCCCAGGCCCTGTCCCGCCCTGGTGGCGCGGGTGCGCGCGGACCTGGGGTGAAGGACTTCTTCGACGACGCCCGCCAGAAGCGCAACGCGGAGGCGAAGCGCGCGCCCACCCAGGCCTCGCAGGTGGACCACGGGCCGGTGGCCCGGGCCTTCTCGCGCAAGGACGGCAGCCTGCTGGCGACGCCGCTGGTGCCCAGCGCGGCGACGGTGCCCACCCAGGCCTCCAGCCGTCCGGGCATGGGCGCCATCCCCTACGACGGCGGCACGACGTTCCGCGTGTGGGCGCCCAACGCGCAGCGGGTGCAGGTGGCCGGCGACTTCAGCAACTGGCAGTCGGTGGAGCTGCAGCGCGAGCCCAGCGGCAACTTCTCGCTCGACGTGCCCGGCGCGAAGGCGGGCGACCAGTACCAGTACGTGGTGCAGGGCAAGTACGGCGACTGGCGCTGGAAGGGAGACCCGCGCGCCAACGACGTGACGAACTCCACGGGCAACTCCGTCGTCGTGGACCACAAGGCCTACGAGTGGAAGCACGACTGGGAGTTCAAGATGCCGCCCTGGAACGAGGCGGTCATCTACGAGATGCACGTGGGCACGTTCAACGACGAGCCCGGCTGGGGCCCCGGCAACTGGCAGAGCGCCATCGACAAGCTGGACCACCTGAAGGAGCTGGGCATCAACGTGGTGGAGCTGATGCCGTCGGCCGAGTTCGCCGCGGACTTCTCCTGGGGCTACAACCCGGCCTTCCCCAACGCGCCGGAGAGCGCGTACGGCACGCCGGATGACCTGAAGCGCTTCGTCGACGAGGCGCACAAGCGCGGCATCGGCGTGGTGATGGACGTCGTCTACAACCACCTGGGGCCCAGTGATTTGCCCCACTGGGACTTCGACGGCGAGACGTACGGCAAGGGCGGCAGCTACTTCTACACGGACTGGCGCGCCAAGACGCCCTGGGGCGACACGCGCCCGGACTACGGCCGCCACGAGGTGCGCGACTACCTGCGCGACAACGCGATGATGTGGCTGCGCGACTACCACATGGACGGGTTGCGCCTGGACGCCACCAAGGAGATCCGCCAGGCCAGCGGCGCGAACAACCCCGAGGGCTGGCAGCTGCTGCGCGACATCAACGAGGCGGTCAACCGCGAGTTCCCGCAGAAGATCATCATCGCGGAGGACCTGGGCAACGAGGCGGGCCTCACGCACCCGGACGGCGCCAACTTCGACACGCAGTGGGATTCCAACTTCGTGCACCCCATCCGCGCGGCGCTGACGGCCCCGTCCGATGCGGCCCGGGACATGAACGCCGTCGCCGACGCCATCCGCTTCAAGTACAACGGCAGCGCCAACCAGCGCGTCATCTACACGGAGAGCCACGACGAGGTGGCCAACGGCAAGCAGCGGCTGCCCAGCGAGGTGGGCGGCTGGGACGCGGGCGGCTACCACGCCAAGAAGAGCTCCATCCTCGGCGCCGCGCTCACCATGACGAGCCCCGGCATCCCGATGCTCTTCCAGGGCCAGGAGTTCCTCGAGGACGGCCACTTCCAGGACGGAGATCCGCTCGACTGGAAGAAGAAGGAGACGTACGCCGGCATCAACCAGGCGTACACGGACCTCATCAAGCTGCGCCGCAACTGGAACGACAACACGGCGGGGCTGCGCGGTGAGCACGTCAACGTCCACCACGTGAACAACCACGACAAGGTCGTGGCCTTCCACCGCTGGGACAAGGGCGGCGCGGGCGACGACACCATCGTCATCGTCAACTTCGGCGGCAAGCACCTGTCCGACTACGAGCTGGGCCTGCCCTCCGACGGCACGTGGAAGGTGCGCTACAACAGCGACTGGAAGGGCTACTCCGACAACTTCGGCAACGCGCAGAGCTTCGACGTGGGCGGCCGCTGGACTGGCAAGGACGGCCTGCCCGCCAGCGGCAGCCTCAACAACCTGGGGCCCTACAGCGTCGTCATCCTGTCGAAGGACAAGTAGCCCCCGCCGCGCTTCGGACGCGGTGGGGACTGACCCGGGCCCCTGTCGCTTGAAGGACAGGGGCTCGCCCCCCGTGGACAATGTCGTGTGCGGCGGCCATCCGGCACAACGGCCGGCATGGCCAGAAACACGATGGTGGTGGTGGCGCGCCCGGAGTGGGTTGCGGGCGGCAGTCCCTGGTGGTCGACCTTCAAGGTGACGCTGCTCAACCTGTCGGACGTGGCGGTGGTCAACCCCGCCATCGGCTTCCGGGTGGCGCCCGACCAGGTGGTGCAGAACAACTACGGCCTCGTGTGGCGGCGTCACGGCGACACGCTGACGGGCACGCTGGTGGCCGAGCGCCAGACCATTGCTCCGCGCGCGTCCCAGGAGTTCCGCCTGTCCATCCGGACGGAAGGGGTGCACCGGGGCGCGCTCCCCTCCTGCTTCACCGTGGACGGCGAGCCCGCGGACCCGCCGCGGGATGTCGAGCCGCCCTCGTCTCCCCGGCGCGTGCGCGCGACGCTCGTGGGCTCGCGGCTGCTCACGCTGGGCTGGGACGCGTCCACCGACAACGTGGCCGTCGCGGGCTACCAGGTGACGTACTCGAGCGTGGACCGGGAGGAGTCTCGGACGCTCACGTGCACGAGGCCTTCCATCACCCTCACCGGCCTGACGCCTCGCACCGAGTACCTGGTGTCGGTGGCGGCGTATGACTTGTCCGACAACCTGTCGAAGCTCACGCCTCCGGTGATGGTGCGCACGGCGGCGCCCTCGCCGGACGCGGGAGACTGGGACGTGCCCCGCGCGCCCTTCCTGGACCTGGTGTCCGCGCCCCGGCCCGTCGTGTCGGAGCTGGCGCGGGCGTGCGGGCTGGATGGCGTCATGCTCGGCGGGCTGGGCGTGCGCGCGGGCGGCGCGCGGAAGGTGACGTGGGGCGGACACCTGCGGCTGGTGGACGCGGTGGACGGGCGCTCCCACGAGGCGGAGGCCTCCGTCTCCGACTACGGCAAGGAGGACCTGGAGGCGTTCCGACGAAGCGGGGGCAGGGTGGTGCTGTCCTTCGGCGGCGGCGCCGGGCTGATGCCACTGGAGGTCGAGGAGACGGATGTGGCCCGCCTCGTCGCCACCTACGCGGCCATCCTCCGCAACTACCAGGTCCGTCACCTCGACTTCGCCTTCGACAGCGCGTTCCTCCACGATGACGCGGGCCTGGAGCGCCACGTCGCGGCCATGTCGCAGCTCCTGCTGGTGTGTCCGTCGCTGAAGCTGTCGTACTCGCTGCCGGCGGATGGCGCGCCGGGGGCGCTCGCGGGCTTCAACGACGCCGGAGTGCGCCTGCTCCAGCGGCTGTCCTTGGCGGGAATCGAGCCGTCGCTCGTCAACGGCCTCCTGCTGGAGCTCGGACCGACGGCGCCCGTGGACACCTTCGAGTGCTGTGCCCAGGCGCTCCACGGCATGCACGCGCACCTGTCCGCCGCCTTCCCGCGCTGGGACACGGACAAGGTCTGGCGACGCCTGGGCGCCAGCCCCCTGTTCGGCGGACACCCCAACGGCCGCGACTTCACCCTGGAGCATCAGCGCAGGCTGGTGGCGCTCGCCCACACGCTGCGCCTGGGCTGCCTCTCCGGCCGCGCGGGTGCCCGGGACACGGGCCTGTCCTTCTCACGGTGCATCGCCACCTACCTGCCGGGCGCGACCGCCACACCCGCGCTCACCTCGTGAGCCCCTCCCCGAAGTACGACGCGCGTCGTTGACAACATACGATTCGAGTCGTACTTTGGGGACATGACGACAGAAGCCATTCCCACGGAAGTGGAGCTCGCCATCCTGGGCGTGCTCTGGAAGCGCGGGCCCTGCACCGTGCGGGACGTGCACGAGGCGCTGGGGCGCGAGGACGGCAAGAGCGCCGGCTACACCACCACGCTCAAGCAGCTGCAGGTGATGGCGGCCAAGGGGCTGGTGAGCCGTGACGAGCGCTCGCGCAGCCACGTGTACGCGGCGAGCATCGGTGAGGCGCGCACCAAGCGCCAGCTGGTGAAGGACCTGTTGGAGCGCGTCTTCGGTGGCGCGTCGGGTGAGCTCGCGGTGCAGGCGCTGTCGCTCAAGCCCGCGTCGAAGGAGGAGCTCGAGGACCTGCGCCAGCTGTTGGACGAGGGCAAGGGGGGCAAGCGATGAGCCCGACCTGGCTGATGGAGGAGGGGGCCCGGGTGCTCACGGTGTGGCTGGCCCAGGGCGTGTGGCAGGCGAGCCTCGTCGCGCTGCTCGCGGCGGCGGCGCTGTGGCTCCTGCGCGGCCGCTCGGCGCGGCTCCGGTACGCGGTGGGGTGTCTGGCGCTGGCGGCGCTGGTGCTCGCGCCGGTGGGCTCGCTATTGCTGTCGTCCCCGGAGGCCGCGCGGGGGGAGCCGGCCTCGCGCGCCGTCGAGGTGGCCCCGTCCGGGCTCGAGGGGGCGCGGACGGAGGCTCCGCCCGCGGGTGAGCGCGTGTTCGTTCCCCAGGCGGCGGCATCCGGTGACGTCCTCGGACCGTGGCCCCTGGTGCTCGGCGGGCTCTGGGTCCTGGGCGCGTGCGTGGGGCTGGCGCGGCTGCTGGTGGGCGGCTGGCGCACGTCGCGGCGGCTGGTGCGGCCGGCGACGCCCGTGTCCTCGGCGCTGAGCCAGACGGTGTCGCGCGTCTCGGAGCGGCTGGGGCTGCGGCGCGCGGTGCGCACGCTCGAGTCCCCGCTCGCGCCGTCCCCGCTGGTGGTGGGCGTGGTGCGTCCGGTGCTGGTGCTGCCGCAGGGGGTGGGGGAGCGCCTGTCGTCCGCGCAGCTGGAGTCGGTGCTGGCGCATGAGCTGGCCCACGTGCGTCGTCACGACACCGCCGTCAACCTCCTGCAGTGCCTGGTGGAGACGCTGTTCTTCTTCCACCCGGCGGCGCGGTGGCTGTCCGCGCAGGTGCGGCTGGAGCGCGAGCACTGCTGTGACGACGTGGCGGTGGGCTTCTGCGGCAACGTGCGGCTGTACTCGGGCGCGCTGCTGGGGCTGGAGGAGCTGCGGCAGTCGGGGCCGGCGCTGGTGCTCGGCGCGGGCAGCCATCCGCTGGCGGCGCGGGTGCGTCGGCTGCTGGGGCGCGCGCCCGTGGAGCCGTCGCGCGGCGGGGGTTGGGCCCGGCGCGTGGGCAGCGCCCTGGGGGTGCTGGCCGTCTCCTGCGCGGCCTGGGCGTGGGAGGCTCCGGCGAGCCCGCCCCGTGACGGCAAGGGCATGCTCGCGGCGGGGATGTGCTCGCGCCCCGTGTACCCGAAGGACTTCACCGCCATCGCCACCCACGTGAATGGGGACCGCACGTTGCGCCACCGGCTCTTCGTCTCGCGCTGCGGTCGCATCCGCCTGGAGGACGCCACGGGCGCGTCCGTGTACACGCTCCTCTTCGACGTGGGCACCGGGGAGAGCGCGATGCTGAATGCCCGCGAGCACACCTATGAGACGCACTGGGACGAGAAGGAGCCGGGCCTCCCGCTGCACCTGCCCGGGGGCTGCTCGGCGCCAGGCCCGGGCTGCGAGCGTCAGGCGGAGGAGGCGGTGGCGGGACGTCGCGCCCGGCGCTGGCATCGCGTGCACTCGGCCCATGACACCGTGACGCGGTGGATGGACCTGGAGCTGGGCTATCCCATCCGCGAGGAGTCCGAGCTGTTCGGCACCCTGACGCTGTCGGACATCCGGCTGGTCGAGCACGGCGCCGCGCTCTTCACCCTCCCGAGCGACTACCGGGCGGAGCCAGCGCCGTAGCGGCGCCTCAGGGCGCGGGCTTCGCGGTGGGGCCCACCTTGGCGAGCAGCGCCTCGCGGGGAATCCTCAGCGTGAAGGTGGAGCCGCGCCCCAGCTCGCTCTCCACGTCGATGGTGCCCGCGTGCGCCTCGACGATCTGGTGGGTGATGAAGAGCCCCAGGCCCATGCCGCCGTAGTTGCGCTCGGACACCGCGCGCACGAAGCGCTCGAAGATGCGGCGCTGATGGGTGGGGGCGATGCCAATGCCCTCGTCCCGCACGGTGATGACGGCGTCCGTGTCCGCCACCCTCGCGCTCACGTGGACGGGCTTGCCCGCGCCGTACTTGATGGCGTTGGTGACCAGGTTCGTCACGGCCTGCTCCAGCCGCCGCCGGTCCCACGTGCCCTCGATGGGCCCGGCGACGTCCACGTCCAGCCGGCAGCCCGCGACGTGGGCCTGGGGCGCGTAGCGGACGGCGATGTCCCGCAGGAGCGCGGACAGGTCCATGCGCTCGGGCTCCACCGTGAGCCGGCCCACGTTGATGCGCGAGACATCCAGCAGGTCATCGATGAGGTCCGCCAGCTTGCGCACCTGGCCGCTCGCCGAGGCCAGCTCGCGCGACAGCCTGCCTTCCGCCAGGAGCGCCTGGGGATTCGTCTCCGCGATGCGCCGCATGGCGGTGAGCTTCAGCTGCAGCGGCGTCAGCGGCGTCTTCAGCTCATGCGAGGCCACGGAGAGGAACTCGTCGCGCGCCCGCAGGGCCTCGCGCAGCCGCTCCAGCTCCCGCGTCTCCTCGGCGTGCTTGCGCTGGGTGAAGTCCCGCGTCACCTTGCCGAAGCCCCGCAGCTCCCCGCTCTCGTCGAACAGGGCGGTGATGACCACGTTGGCCCAGAACCGGGTGCCGTCCTTGCGCACGCGCCAGCCCTCGTCCTCGAAGCGGCCCAGCCGGATGGCGGACTCCAGCTCCCAGGCGGGCTTGCCCCAGGCGATGTCCTCGGGGGGATAGAAGCGGCTGAAGTGCTGGCCCAGGATTTCGTCGGCCCGGTAGCCCTTGATGCGCTCGGCGCCCAGGTTCCAGCTCGCGATGTGGCCCTCCACGTCCAGCGTGAGGATGGCGTAGTCGGACACGCTCGCGATGAGCAGCCGGAGCTGGTCCTCCGTGTCCCGCCCGGCGCGGTCCCTCCGCGAGTAGGTGATGACCCCGTCGTTCGAGTTCAGAAGGTGGTCGTTGTCGCCCAAGGTGCCCTCTTCCAGCCGCCAAGAGAACACGTCAGTGTCGACACGCAAGCGTCCACCCCATCCTTTCGTCCGATAGACGAAGGCGTTCCCCTCCTGCCAGGGCGGTGGATGGACCGGAGGCCCCCTCGCCCGCCCTGGGCGAGCAGGCGAGGGAGCACCCCGAGCGAAGCAGCCCGCTCAGGCCGAGGCGTCCTCGCCGAAGGCGCGCTCGACCAGGGCCTTCAACGGCGCGTGGGCGGGCAGCGTCCCGAAGCAGGCGCCGTGGGCGCCGCCCAGCCGCGTCTCGCAGAAGGTGTCGGCGACCTGGCTGTTGCCGGCGCGCAAGAGCAGCGAGGCCTGGAGCGCCAGGGCCAGCCGCTCCACGACGAAGCGCGAGCGGCCCTCCAGCGTGGCCGTGTCGGCGAAGTCCTTGGAGATGCGGGCCAGCTCCGCGTCGAACGCGGGGTGGCCGCCCTGTGCCGCCATCAGCTCCTGGAACAGGGCCTCGCGGCTGGCCGGCTCACGGGTGGCCGCGCGCAGCACGTCCAGGCACTGGATGTTGCCGCTGCCCTCCCAGATGGAGTTGAGGGGCGCCTGGCGGTAGAGCCGGGGCAGGTTGGACTCCTCGACGTAGCCGGCGCCGCCCAGGCACTCCTGGGCCTCGTTGACGAAGATGGGCGCGCGCTTGCACACCCAGTACTTGCCCACCGCGGTGGCCATGCGGGCGAAGGCCGCCTCGCGCTCGTCGCGGGGCCCTGCGTCCACGGCCCGGGCCACGCGCGCCGTCAGCACCGTGTGCGCCTCCGACTCGAGCGCCAGGTCCGCCAGCACGTTGAGCATCAGCGGCTGGTCGACGAGCCTGCGGCCGAACGCCTTGCGGTGGCGCGTGTGGTGGATGGCCTGCACCAGCGCCTGGCGCATCAGGCTGCTGGAGCCAATCATGCAGTCCTGCCGGGTGAGGGCCACCATCTCCAGGATGGTCGCCACGCCGCGGCCCTCCTCGCCCACCATCCACGCCACCGCGCCCTGGAACTCCACCTCCGAGCTGGCGTTGCTCCAGTCGCCCAGCTTGTCCTTGAGCCGCTGGATGCGGATGGCGTTGCGCTCGCCGTCCGGCGTGAAGCGCGGCAGGAGGAAGCACGACAGTCCGCCCTCGGCCTGGGCGAGCACGAAGAAGGCGTCGCTCATGGGCGCGGAGAAGAAGAACTTGTGCCCCACCAGCGAGTACGGATTGCCGGGCCCCTTCTCGCCCAGGCGGTGGGCGCGCGTGGTGTTGCTGCGCACGTCGGAGCCGCCCTGCTTCTCCGTCATGCCCATGCCGATGGTGACGCCCGTCTTCTTCTCGGACGGGATGAAGCGCGGGTCGTACGACGGCGCGGTGACGAGCGGCAGCCACTTCTGGGAGAGGCCCGCGTGGTGGCGGAAGGTGGGCACACACGCGTACGTCATCGTCAGCGGACAGCTGGTGCCCTGGTCCGCCTGGTTGTGCAGATAGGACAGCGCCATGCGCGCCACGTGCGCCCCGGGCGTCTGCTCGTGACGCCAGGCGAAGTTGGGGATGCCGTGGGTGATGGCCGCCTCCATGATGCGGTGGTAGGCGGGATGGAACTCCACCTCGTCCAGCCGGTGGCCATAGCGGTCGAAGGGCTTGAACTTCGGCTTGTTCTCGTTGGCGAGGAAGCCCTGCTGCATCAATTCGCCGCCCACCAGCGGGCCGTACTTCGCGATGTCCGCCTCCGCCCAGCCGCCGCCCTCGCGGTGGATGGCCTCCCGCAGGGGCAGGTCGGTCTTCCAGGCGTCGTACACCAGGGGCGGCGCCTGATTGGTGACTTCATGGGTGGCGAAGGTGGGCGCGAGGGGGGCTGAAGAACTCATGGGGGAAGGATAGGCGAGCGCCCCAGGTCGGGCGAGCGCAACCTCCGCGCCGGCTCGCACCCGAAGTGAGGGAGCGCGGTGTCCCCGTCAGAAGGTCATCGTCATCACGAGCGTGTCGGAGTAGGTGCCCGCCGGGACGGTCTGCTGCGCGGGGATGCGCCCGTAGATGGGCACGGTGACATCGATGGCGAGTAGGGGGATGACCGGCCCGTAGCGCGAGGTCCCCGACACGCCGTTGCCCCAGACGCGCAGCCGCGCCGCGTCCAGGTAGAGGTTGTACGCGAGCGTGCTGGAGGAGGGGCCCTGCATGCGCCGGTTCGCGTAGGTGCTCGAGCCCCCCGCGCTCAGGTCGATGGTCATTGGCGTGAGCTGTAGCAGACATTGGTAGGTGATGCTCCCCGCGGTGTCGAGCGGGAGCGGCGAGGTGGGGGTGTAGTTGGCGAAGTTCAGCCCCACCGCGCTGCGAATCTGGCACGCCGCCCGTGCCTGTCCCGGCGCCAGCAGGCCCAGGCCCGCCAGCACGAGTGCCCCCGCTCCCAGGGCTTCACTTCGACGCCTCATCCACACACCCCACGGTTCCCAGGTCGATGACCTGGCCCGCGAGGGATGGGACCTCCAGTGTCGCGGCGCATCGTCCACCGGGGTGGGTGACGTGTGCCACGTGGCGTCCGGGTGGGATTCCCACCAGTTCGAACTCACCATGCCAGCCGATGGGCGAGCTGTAGCGCTGGCCGTCCACCACGAGCTCGAGCTCGCCGTGCGCGGGCGTGGCCTGTCCGCCCTCGAGCACCAACGTGCCCCGGAAGGCGCGCACCGAGTCCACCTGGAAGTCGAGCACCACGCCGCCCCGTCGCCACGGCGCCACCAGCTTCTCCGTGGTGCGCACGTACACCTCCAGGGGGAGGTCCCCGTCGGTGAGCGACAGCCGGTTGGCGCCGTACGCCTGCAGCCGCGTCACCATCAGCTCACCGCGCGAGTCCGTATGGCCGATGAGGTGGTTGTCCAACCGCACGCCCACGCCCTCCACGCCCTCCACGCGCACCAGCGCGTAGCCCTGGTCCACCGCGCGCGTGGCGTGGATGCGCCCGCCCAGGGCCACCAGGCCGCCGGACACCTCGGCGGCGCCCACCAGCACGCCCTGGCGCCACTCCGCGCCGCCCGCATAGCGGCCCACGTCCGTCTCGTACTCGACGCGCGCGAGCGCCCGGTCCTGCCGCCCCGCCTGCGCCTGGACCTGGAAGCCCAGGCCGCCCTCGAGCGGGATTCCCCGCGACAGGTCCACCGCCGTGTCGCCGCCGCGCTGTCCCTGCGTGTGACCCACCGTGCCCGAGGTCCTCGCATCCAGGATGGCCGTCAGGTGCACCATGCCCTCCAGCGCCGAGGGGCCGCGGGACTCCTGGTTGCGGCTGGCCGAGAAGGAGAGCATGGCCCGGTCCATCACCTGGGCGGACGTGGACGCGCCCAGCCACGTCGTCCACCCGCGGCCCTTCCAGCGCGTCACCGCGGCCTGTCCCCCCAGGCTCACGCGGCTGCCCAGCGCCACGAAGAGCGAGCCCCCTGCCTCCAGCCTCGGGTGCGCCCCTGGCGCCAGGCTCGCGTTGGCGTAGTGGGGGCTGAGCGCCCGCGTGAAGAGCGAGCCCCCCGCCCACCGCCCCTGGAGCGAGTAGCCCAGGCCGGCCGCGAGCCCCGTGCGCCGCTCGCTGACGCTCAGCGCCTGCGACACCTCCAGCTCCCCCAGCGGCAGCTGCAGCCACTGCACCGCGCCCGTGCTGACCAGGTCCGGTGACAGCTCCAGTCGCACGCCCGGCGTCAGCCACGACGTGGCGCCCATCCGGAAGTGGCCCAGCATCAGCGGCCGGCCGTAGTCGAAGCTCTCCGTGGCCAGCGACTCGCGCTCGACGCCGAGCGACAGCTGGTAGTCCGCCACCCCCGGCGCGAGCAGCTGCGCGCCCAGCGAGTACGCGGCGCTGACCTCGCGCGTGCGGCCGAAGGCGTCGCGCACCACGTAGCGCGCGGTGCCCTCGCCGCGCGGCACGGCCAGGTTCTCCAGCCGGTAGGGGCCCGGCGGCAGCTCGCTGCGGCTCACCAGGCGGTTGTTGACGTACACCTCCAGCGTCGACGGCGTGGTGACGTCTCCGGCCAGGTCCTGCACCGGGTTGCGCACGAAGTAGGGGTTGAGCTCGAACGAGCGCAGCACGTGCGCGCCCGCCACCACCGCGCCGCCTCCCAGCACGCCCCCGTAGCCCGTGGCCTCGCCGGCGATGGCGCGCAGCATGTGCTCGGGGAAGTCCACGGTGAGCTGGCTCAGCCCCCGCAGGGGTGTGGTGCCGGGGTTCCAGCGCGCCTGGGTGGTGAGGAGCACGCGGCCCAGCGACGCGCCCGTCTCGCCGAACAGCGACACGCGCGCGTTGCGGGCATGGGCCGCGTAGTTGACGAACGCGCTGGGGCTGCCCGTCAGCGCGTAGCCGGGCGGCGCCGCGGGGCTCAGGTTCACCCGCGTGGTGGCGAAGGCCCAGGCGGGCAGCTCGCACACCAGCTCCGTGGTGCGCTCGTCCAGGTGGAAGCGCGCGCCCAGCGACTGGAGCGAGACGTAGTCCTGTCCCTCGATGCGCTCCACGCCCGCGCCCAGCCTCCCCACGTCGACGCCCGCGGCCTCCAGCGCCTCGACGGGCATCAGCACGTCCTCGCCCCGTGGCATGGGGAAGGCATCGCCCCGGGGGACACCGTTGAGCGTCAGCCCGACGACGATGGGCGCCTGGACGGTGGCGGGCTCCACCGCGCGCGCACGGCCCCCGTGCAGCGCCAGCATCAGCGCCAGCGCCGCCCACGAACACCTCGCTGTCGCACGGCTCATGGGACGGCGGGCGCCACGCAGGGGACGGAGGCCTTCACGGGCGAGGACTGGCGGAACACGCCCTGGTCCGTCTCCACCTCCACCTCCAGCGAGCGGATGCGCTGGCACTGCGCCGCGGGCGTCTCCAGGGCGAAGACGCGCGAGCCGCCCGACAGCACGTACCAGCCGGGCTCCTCCTTCTCCACCAGCCGCTGGCCCTTCTCATCCAGCCCGCGCACGCGCGCCTGGCGGATGAAGAAGCTGACGGTGCCCGGGTTCTTCACCCGGAAGTGGAACCGCGACTGGCGCAGGTCCACCTCCTCCACGCGGGCCTGGAGGTCCTTGTGCTGGGGCGCGACGAACACCGGCACCGAGACGCGGGTGAGGATCTTCAGGCCCATGCTCGGTGGCACGGGGCCGAAGGGTGGCAGTTCCTCCACGATGAGCCGGAAGGTGCGCTCGGTGTCCCGGGGAGCCGAGGAGATGCCCACCCGGATGGGGCGGGACTCCCCCGGCTCCAACGTCAACATCGACGGGAAGAAGAACACCTCCTGCGTCGGCTCGAGGCTCATGCGCCCGGTCTCGTCCTGGGTCCACGTGTGCATGGACGCCTGGAAGCGCGTGGTCTCGTCGCCCAGGTTCTTCACCGTCACCACCACCCCCCGGGCGCCGCCGACGAGCTCCAGGCGCACGGGGTTGACCTCGACGGAGGCGGCGAGCCCCGGGACGGGCAGCGCGAAGAGCCACAACGCCCACCAGCGCAGGTGGCGGGCCCAGGAAGACAGACGCGGATGCATGGTGCCTCGGGTGGCTCAGAAGGTGATGGTGGCGACGACGGTGTCGTTGTACGTGCCGGACGGGACGACCTGCCCGCGCGTCACCGTGCCGTAGACAATCACCGGCGTGGACAGGCCCGTGCCGATGTACGGCAGGCCCGTGCCCGCGGTGTTGCCCCACACCACCAGGCGCGCCAGGTCCTGGTAGAGGTCATAGGCCAGGTAGTCATTGGAGTTGGTGTTGCGCATGCGACGGCGCGGCACCGCGTCCGTCGAGCCCGTGGCGGCGTGGGTGCCCTGGCCCAGCGTCACCACGGCGGTGCCCAGCAGGGTGCACTGCACCGTCAGGGTGCCGGTGCCCAAGAGGTCGATGCCGCCCGCGGAGTTGATGACCACCGGGTCGTAGTTGCCGAAGTTGAGCGTGCCGGAGTTGATGGTGCACGCGGACGCGACGGTGGCCGTCACGGTGAGGTTGGCGGTGGCCGTGGCGGCGTCGGCGCTCGTGGCGGTGAAGAGGGCCGCGGCGGCGGTGGCGGCGGCGAGGGTGCCTTGAATGGCTTTCATGTGAATGGCTCCAGCGGCGGACGGGGGAATCCCTTCCGTGGCGTCTGGCCATTGCAGACTGGGCGCCAACGCCCGTGGCGCCAAGGCGGCCAGGCGTGGGGCGCCTCGCACTTCACGCTCGCGGCGTGGAGTGCATGGCACTGCCGGCCCCGCGGGGCCGCGGACTTTCCACCGCCTGTCGTCCGCCGGGGCGAGGGAACCCCGGGCGCGCCTCGGGTCGCCCGGGTGTGCGGGCCCGGAGGGTGGGCGGGTTTCCCTCTCGGGCCCGCCGCTTTCCCTCCCGGGCCCCACGGGGACTCAGGGCTGGAAGGCTTCCTTCACGGCATCCAGGGGAGGATTGGCGCCGGTGGAGGGATTGGTGCAGCCCTGGTTGAGGGTCCAGATGATGGTGCCGCCGAAGCCGTTGGCGCGGGCCCACGCTCCCTTGGCGGCGATGGCCTGCGGCGAGTCATACGAAATCCACCGCACGGTGCCGTCCACCACGGGGCGGGTGAAGGTGACGTAGCTGGACTGGGCCGCCGCGTCCCAGCGGTAGGTGCCGCTGGCGGACAGCTGGAGGATGCGCGCGTAGGTGAAGTCGTTGTCGCTGCCCACGTAGTCGGACCAGTCGGTGTAGGGCTGGTAGGGGCCGGTGATGTTGCGCCAGGCCATGCCGTAGAAGGGCATGCCCATGCCCAGCTTCGCCTTGGGCAGCCCCGCCGCCACCCAGGCGTTGAGGCTGGAGGACACCGACGTCGGATGCGTGCCGGACTCGCCCGTCAGCGCGGAGCTGTACCACGAATCCCAACCGCCCCACGGGCCGGTCATCTCGTACGTCATGACATTCATCTGGTCCATGTAGGGCACCAGGTTGGTGAACCACGGGTCCGCGTCCTCGGGGAAGTTGGCGTTCACCCAGTTGATGGGGATGGTCATCAGCATGTTGGGCCGCGCCGCGCGCAGCTCCCGCACCAGTGCCAGCAGGTTGGGCTTGTCCTCCGGCTCGATGGGCTCCCAGTCGATGTCCAGGCCGTCGTAGCCGAAGCTGTCCATGGCGGCGAGGAGGTTGCTGACGAAGCGGGCGCGGTTGGCATTGGAGGCGGCGCCCACCCAGCCGTCGTGCTCTCCGGAGCCGCCCACCATGATGAGCGCCTTGCGGCCCGCGGCGTGCGCCCGCGTGGACAGCGTGCGGGCGATGGCCGGCCCGTTGTCGTTGTCGAACTGGGTGTTCACCGTGCCGTCGGGGTTGGGCGTGACGCGGCCGACCAGGATGTGCGTCAGGGCGCTGAAGTCCACCTTCTCCGGGGGGTACAGGTCCGCGTTCCAGCCGGTGTAATAGCCAGACACCCACAGCCCGCCGCCGGGCGCGGCGCTGACGGTGACGGTGGCCTCGGCGGACCGGCTGGGGTCCGCGAGGCTCTGGGCCACCACGTGGTACGTCCCGGGCGTGGCGGGCGCGGTGTAGACGCCCGCCTGGGTGACGGCGCCGCCGGCGCTGCCCTCGCGCACGCTCCAGAGCACCTGGGTGTTGGTGGTGCCCGTCACCGTGGCGACGAAGGTGCTGGTGCCGCCTGGGGGCAGGGTGACGGCGGGCGGCGAGACGCTGACCTGCACGGGCGCGGGCCCGTCCGAGTCCTCCAGGCGCACCTCGTCGAAGTAGAGCGTGGGCAGCGCCACTCCGCGCGTCTCCTGGAGCACCAGGCCCTTCATGCGCGAGCCGATGGAGAGCAGGGCCGACAGCGGCACCCGGCACGTCACCCAGGTGTTGGCGCGGATGCGGCCCCCGGTGCAGCGGGCGCCCAGGGGCGTGCCCGGCGTGAGCACGTTCTCCTGGAAGGCGCGCACCTGCACCGCCGCGGACTCTCCGCCCGTGCCGCCGTGCACGCGCAGGACCAGGGTGTCGGTGGCCGCCACCACCCGGGGCTCCGTCTGGAAGAACAGGCCTTCATTCGCTCGCATCGTCACGGAGATGGAGTGTCGTCCTCCGGAGACGGGCGAGGTGTTCGTCAGCGAGTGTTGCGCCCAGGAGAAGTCCTGCCACGGCGCCACCATGCCATCCAGGTATATCCAGCTCGTGATGGCCAGCCCCTGCTCCTGGGGGACCTCCGCCCTCGGCGCCTGCGCGTGTGTCTCCCAGGCCGACAGCAGCACCACGGCCATGGCCATCCATCCCACCCAGCGTTTCATGTATTCTCCTCTCGGGGCATGTCGGGCACCGCGCTCAGCAGCGGCGTCGCACGGGCCATGGGCCCCGGTGGCGGTCCGAGATGGACGGGCCACGTGAGGCAAGCTGGGTGAAGAGCCCCCGGCAGCAAACCCCGCCCCCAGTCCCAGACGGCGGCCGTGAGACGACATTCACGCGGCGACTGGGACAATGAATGGCGTCAATCCCTTACAGCAGGCGCCCCTCGTCTGGGATTTCAGCCGCGCTCTGTCGGCTCCAGGGGTGGTGATTCGGACCCGGCTTGCCCATGGCGTCCCGGCCTGGGTGGGCCCGGGTGGTCATGGCGCCTGTCGGCCGGTTGGCCCTAGCATCCTCGGGCGAGCCGCGACCGGGACACATGAGGAATCGCTGGGGGTGGGGCGGACATGAGCAAGTGGGGCTTGGGCGCGTCGCCCGAGGCGACCGATGATTTGCTCTCCACGGGTTGTCTCTTGGAGGGCTTCCGGGTGCTGCGGCTGCTCGGCGAGGGCGCGTCGGGGCGTGTCTACCTGGCGCAGGACCTGTCCTTGGGGCGCCACGTCGCGCTCAAGCTCCTGCGGCCGGAGCTGCTCGGTCCTCCTGGCGCGGAGCGGATGTTGGAGGAGGCGCGCACCACGGCCCGCTTCAACCACCCCCACATCGTCACGGTGCACGCCGCGGGCGTGTTCAAGGGGCAGCCCTACCTCGCGCTGGAGTACCTGGAGGGGCAGACGCTGCGGGAGCGGATGTCGCGCGAGCGGCTGTCGCCCGGGGAGGTGCTGCGAATCGGGCGGGCCATCGCGGACGCGCTCGCGGAGGCGCATCGCCACGACATCATCCACGCGGACCTCAAGCCGGAGAACGTCTTCCTGCCGAGGGATGGGCGCCTGCGCGTGGTGGACTTCGGGCTCGCCCGGCACGCGGGTACCACCGCGCAGGCCGCCTCGGGGACGCCCGCGTACATGTCCCCCGAGCGCTGGCGGGGCGCGCCTCCGTCGCCGGCGATGGATGTGTGGTCGCTGGGGGTGATTCTGCACGAGCTGCTGGAGGGGAAGCGGCCGGTGGAGGACGCGCACCTGGCGTCGTTCGCGTTCCAGCCGCGTCCGCTCCCGGGGCCGGCGCCGCATCTGCACGGGGCCTCGCTCTTCAAGGATTGCCTGGCGCTCGTGCCCGAGGCGCGGCCCACGGCGCGGGCCCTGGAGCAGGCCCTCACGCAATGGCTGGAGCCGGTGCGCGCCGCGCCGGGGGAAGGGGAGGAGGGCGCGAGGGCGCCGTTCCATGGGCTGCGCTCGTTCGCCGAGGACGAGGCGGAGGACTTCTCGGGACGGGAGATGGAGGTGGGGGCGCTCGTCGAGCGGCTGCGTCAGGACGCGCCCGTGGTGCTGGTGGGGCCGTCCGGCATCGGCAAGAGCTCGCTGTTGCACGCGGGCGTGGTGCCCCGGCTGCGGCAGATGGCGCGCTGGGAGGTGGTGTCGCTGCGCCCGGGCGCGCGTCCGCTCGCGAGGCTGGTGGAGGTGCTCGGGCTGAAGCGGGAGCTGGCCGAGACGTTGTCCGTGACTCCGGGGGCGCTCGTGGGGCTGCTGCAGGCGCGTGCTCCCGGGCCCGCGCTCCTGGCGGTGGATGCGTTCGAGGAGGTCTTCACGCTGGGGGCGCCGGAGGACGCGGTGGCGCTGGCGCGGTGTCTCGCCGCGGTGGCCTCGGCGGGCATCGGGTGGCGGGTGCTGGTGGTGCTCCGCGACGACTACCTGGGGCACTTCGCGCGCGTGGAGCACCTGGGGGCATTCCTTGGCCATGCCTTCGTGGTGGGGCCGTTGTCGCCCGGGGCCCTGGCCGAGGCCGTCACCGGGCCGCTGCGGCGCGTGGGGTATGCGCTGGAGGAGGGGCTCGTCGAGCGCATCGTCGCGGATGTCCGGGCCCAGCCGGTGGGGCTGCCGCTCCTGCAGGCCACGTGCGCGGCGCTCTGGGAGCGCAGGGCGCGGGGGCCCCGGCTGCTGCGGACGAGCGTCTACGAGGAGCTGGGCGGCGTGGCGGGGGCGCTGGCGGCGCAGGGGCGGCAGCTGCTCGGGCAGCTGTCGGCGCGGGACATCCACACGGCGCGCCTGTTGCTGCTGGAGCTGCTCACGCCCGAGGGGACCCGGAGGCCCCGGCTGCGCGAGGAGCTGTTGGAGACGCTGGGGGCGGGGGCGAAGCCGGTGTTGGACGCGCTGCTGTCACACCGGCTGGTGGTGGCCTCGCGGGACGTGAAGACGGACGGGGCGCTGGTGGAGCTGGCGCACGAGGCGCTGGCCACGGCGTGGCCGGAGCTGGCGCGCTGGCGGCAGGAGTCGCGGGACGAGCATCAGCTGGTCAGCGAAATCGACCAGGCCTCGGAGCTGTGGGACCGGCGGGGGCGCAGGGACGAGGAGACGTGGGGCGGGAGCGCGCTGGACCAGGCGTTGCGTCGTCTGTCGGAGGGGCAGGTGCCGTTGGTGAGTCGCTCCCGGGCGTTCTTGGAGGCGGGGAGGCGGCGCGAGCAGGGGCGGCTGCGCAGACGGCGGCTGGGGTTCGTCGCGGGAGGGTTGTTGCTGGTGCTCGCGACGGGCATCGGGACGGCGGTGGTGCTCGCGTTCCAGCAGAGCCAGCGGGAGGCGACGCGGCGGCAGCGGGAGATGGAGCTGATGTCCCTGGACCAGGGGGACTTCGACCTCGTGCTGGAGCTCTTCGACTACGACGCGGGCGCGCTCGCGTGGACGCGGGTGCCCGTCACCGAGCCGCTCCGGTGGAGCCTCGCGCCCGCTGAGGCTGGAGGCGAGGGGCCCGCGTATGACGACACGCGGCTGACGCGCCATCCGGGACAGGTGGATGGGGAGGGGGCCTGGCGGGAGCGGGTGCAGGCGCCCTCGAGGGCGGCGTGGCTCACGGTGTGGCGTGGGGCATGTCCGCCCTCTCGGGTGCGGCTGCTGCGATTGCCGGGGTATGCGCAGCGGGCTCGGCGCGAGGCGCTGAGGCTGCCGGTGCCCACGTGCGCCGCGTCGCGGGCCGGGCAGGTGCCCGTTCCGGCGGGGTGGTACTGGCGTCCGGAGGTGAGGCCCGAGCAGGAGGTCCGGGTCCACGTCGACGCGTTCTCGATGGACCGGACGGAGGTGACGAACGCGCAGTTCCAGCTCTTCGAGGAGCACATCCTTCCCCGGGTCGGCGGCCAGCGGGAGGCGCCCCCGAAGCATCCGAAGTATGCCCATGCGGCGGAGGCGTCCCGCCCCGTCTCGGCCATCGACGCGGAGGTGGCCGAGGCGTTCTGCCATTTCCTGGGCAAGGCGTTGCCCACGTATGAGGAGTGGTCGAAGGCAGGGCGCGGCGGTGAGTTCCTGGACGCGGACGGGCGTGTGCCCAATCCCATGCCCCGGCGACAGACGGTGTGGGGTGATGACAGGCGTGTGCCGCCGGCCAACCTGAATGGCGAGGATGTGTTTCCGACGCTCGCGCCCGTGGGGTCGTTCCCAGAGGACCTGGGCCCTTACGGCATGGTCGACCTCGCGGGCAACGTGGCGGAGTGGACCGCGACCGATGCGACGGAAGGGGACTTCCCGGGCTACCGCATGGTCGCCGGGGGGCGGTGGGACGCTCCCCCGGAGGCGCAGCACCACTGGCTCGTCTGGGCCAATCACAAGTCACCCCGCAGCTTTGAATTCGGCATTGGGATGCGCTGTGTGGAACGAGGGCGGCGACGATGAGTCGCGGCTTACGCGTGCTTCTGGAGCGGACGGTAGATTCGGTGTCGCGCCATGCTGCCTCGGAAGGGGACGGCGAGGGCGCTCCACATCGGGTTGGCGTCGTGCATCTGCTTGAGCTGACGAATCATGCGCGAGTGGACCGACGGGATGTCGGCGTCGGGCGTCAGGCCGGCGACCACCGCCGCCGCGACGAGGTGCGCGGCGTACGTCCCCTCTGCCAGCTCCCCGGCGAGCTCCACCGGGCCGCGCGCCAGTCCCCTGGCGAGACGATTGACGCGCGCCTCGTCCTCGTCCCGCCAGTTCTGGATCTGCCCCAACGCATGCCCCTCGAGCGCGGCGGGACGGTAGGTGACGAGGACCTGGGCGACGGCATCCGCGGAGCTCTTGGCCAGCTCACGCGTCACGGAAGCCCCTTCGAGGTCGAGCTTCCTCCCGTTCAGGTCCGTATCCACCTCCCGCTCGATGAGCTCGCCCCAGGCCGTCCCGGTCGCGAAACGGAGCTTCTGGACGGTCGCCGCCGCCAGGTAGCCCCGCAGGACGTCCGCGGGATGGGTGTCTTCGGAGGGGCCATCGCGCCGAAGGACCGGGCCACCTCCCCAGGCCGCGTTGAGCCCTCGGAAGTAGCCCACCAGGCCCAGGCCCGCCGTGGGGCCCATGTTGAGGATGCCGAGCACATCCGCGGCCGACTCGTCGATGCGGTCCGCCCAGTAGGTCGCGAGCGAGGGGAAGCTGCTCTTGAGCTGGTCATACACGGCGTTGGAGAGCTCCGCCGTCAACCCCGAATCCGCGTTGAGGATGTCGTGTCCCGCCGCCTCGTGAGGCAGCGCGGCCCAGCCCAACAGCCCTCGCCGCGCATGGGCCGGTGGAAGGCTGACGATGCCCGCCTGTATCCCGAGCACGCTCGAGGTGGCATCCACGGGCCAGGTGTAGGGGCCGAAGTCCGGGTTGCCCCACTTCACCAGCGGCGGCAGCACACCCAGGTCCGGAGGGAGGACCCCCCTGCGGTCCTCGGCGCTGAGGAAGCCATCGACCAGGTCGCTGACGACCTCCTGGAATGCATCCGTCGCCACAGGCTCGTAGCGCTCCGCGTTCTGGAGGACCGCGTGTGCCGCGTCCAGCAGGAGTCCCGCGCTCCCCTCCCGCCTCGGGTCCTGGTGGAGCAACTGCGCGAACCGGGCAGGGCCCAGCTCCGCCACCTTGTTGAGGAGCGGCTGGTAGAAGGTGTCCCGGTAGGCGGCGGGAAGGGTATCGCGCGCGGCGGACAGTCGACTGAACAGCGTCTGATAGCTCGTGGGTTCCATCGGGCCCGGGTCGCCATCCAGCGCCGCGTCGCGAGCGTCCATCGTCAGCTCGCGCAGGTTGTGATGGGGTTGACGCGGCGAGAAGAGGGAGTCCTCCTGCTCGCTGGTGGAGGAGGACAGGGAGGACACGGGGGTGATGGGCATCTTCTTGAGTCGTGACATGGGTTCCTCGGTGGAGGGCCCCGATGCTCGGCATCCTGCGGGGCCCACGTCACCGTGAGAGCAATCACCATGCCTTGACACGCGGATGGTTGATGCAGACGTATGTGAAACGGCCGGGCGACATGTCTGTCAACTTCCGTGGACAACGCCTCTCGTTCCCGTCAAACGCCGTGGACGCACCGTGCGGATGCGACGCCAGTGTCCTCCCTGGGCGGGACGTGGCGTGGTCCCTGCAATGACTGTCCGAGCCCATGCGCTCCCTCTGGCTCGCCAGCATTGCCGTGCTTCGAACGGGTGGTATCGTGACTGACATGGTCACCCCCGAGGCTCGCATTGCCCGTGAGCGAGATTTGTATCTCGCGGTGCTTCGCGTCATGGATGCACCCAATCCCCTCCAACCCCTTCAGGATGTCCTGACCTATCTGGTCGAGCTGGCCGACGCGCAACGTGCGGGGCTCGAACTGTATGGAGATGGCTCGGTCGAGCGTCGGGAGTGGTCGCTCTTCCATGGTTGTTCGGAGCTGGAGCGCGAGGAGATTCGCGAGCTGACCTCTCGCGGAATCGTCGCGTCGGCCATCGCCGCTGGCAAGTCCGTGCACACGGCGCACGCACTGCTGGACGCACGCTTCTCCGGCTCCGCCAGCGTCAAGTCCCAGCGATTGGAGGCGGTGCTCTGCGTGCCCCTGGCGGGACGACTGCCGGGCGTCCTCTATCTCGAGGGAAAGCGCGGTGCGGGGCCCTTCTCCGAAGAGTTGGTGATGCTCGTGGAGTCCGTGGCCCACTTCCTGGGCACGGCCGCCGAGCGGGCCCTGCTCCAGAACAAGGGGCGTGGGGATGACCCGACCCACCCCTACCGGCAACGCTTCCAACTGGAGGACATCGTCGGGCGGAGCCCGGGGATCGCACAGGTGTTCGCGCAGCTCGCCGTCGCCGCACCGCTCGACGTGACGGTGATGATCAGCGGCCCATCGGGGACGGGGAAGACCCAGCTGGCGCAGGCGCTCCACGTCAACAGCAAGCGCAGGCTGGCGCCCTTCGTGGAGCTCAACTGCGCGGCGGTTCCGGAAGGGCTCTTCGAGAGCGAGTTCTTCGGGGCCTTTCCCGGGGCCTTCCCTGGGGCGCGCCGGACCATCGGAAAGGTGGAGGCGGCGGAGGGCGGGACGCTCTTCCTGGATGAAATCGCGGAGATTCCGCTGGCCGCGCAGGCCAAGCTGCTCCAGCTGCTCCAGTCCCGACAGTACTTCCCGCTGGCCAGTCCCAAGCCCTTCAAGGCGAATGTCCGCCTGGTGGCCGCGAGCAACGCCAACCTGGAGCAGCTCGTCCGCGAGCGGCGCTTCCGCGAGGACCTCTTCTACCGGCTCAATGTCCTGCCTGTCCGGATGCCCTCACTGGCCGAGCGGCGAGAGGACATCGCCCCCTTGGTTGAGGCACTGCTCGCGCGGCTGGCCGAGGAGAATGGCTTGCCGAGATTGAGCCCCTCTCCCGCGTGCTTCGCCGCCTGCGAGACGGCGGAATGGCCCGGGAACATCCGTCAGCTCCGGCACCGTCTGGAGGCCGCGCTCATCCGTGCCAGCGCCGAGGCCGCGACGTTCCTGGAGCCACGCCACCTGTTCGAGTCGGCAGCCGTTTCACCGGCCGGAATCATTTCATTCCATGAAGCAACACGCCGCTTCCAACGAGACCTGCTGCGCCGCGAGCTGGAGTGCGTGGATTGGTGTGTCACGGATGTGGCCCGGCGGCTCGACCTGACACGCCAGCATGTCTACAACCTGATGAAGGCTTTCAGTCTGACACGGGAATCCAAATAAGCAGACAGTTGAAGTCCCACCCGCAGTCCCGGAGTGCCCCATGCCCCCGACGCCGTTCTACGATGACTCCACCCAGACGCCTCAGAACTCGGTGCAGGATTTGAGGAACTGGTGGATGCCCACCGTCGAGAAGTTCCCCTCGAAGGGGTACCGGGCCTACAAGGTCCAGGTGAAGAGCACGATTCCGAATGCCTTCACGTTCGACTTGATGGCGCTCGACGGAGCCTCTCCCACGTATGTGGGGTTGACGGTCGACCTCGGGAACCCCGCGGACGTGTGGCCGGGGCTGCCGTCGACGGCGGTGTTCGCACAGGTGGGCCAGTTCGGATACCTGCTGCTGTCGGAAGCGTACCTCAGGGGTCAGCAGGTCACGAACCTGGACGCCTACTCGGATGGGAAGGGAAAGTGGCCCTTCGGCACCGACAGGCTGCAGCGTCGGGGGAACGCGGTCCGCGACGAGATGCTGCGCTCCGTGTCCCTGCTGCTGGCGTCGCTGGCGGCCCTGCAGGACGAAGGGTGAGGGAGATGCCATGCACTTGACCATCATTGCGTATGCCTCGACCCTCGACTGGGAGGTCGAACGGGCCGTCTTCCTCGTGGATGAAGTGCGGGATGCCCGGCGCAGGTTCGAGCGCTGTCAGAAGGTGGAGAAGCTTCAGCATGTCGTGAAGGAGGCGGTCAGCTTCGCCCGGGCGAAACTGAGCCGGCTGGACATCTTTGGTCATGGGCAGCCAGGGACGCTGACGCTCGGGGACTCGGGCGAAGACATCGTGACGCCCGATGAAGCGAGCTGGAAACACTTGCTGGCGCTCGATGGATTCCTCGCCGATACCGCCGAGCTGAGGCTGTTGGGTTGCGATACGGCGGTGGGAGTCGAGGGCCGGCATGTCCTGCAAGGGCTCCAGGCGGGCCTGTCGAAGAATGGCAAGCAGCGCACCGTCTGGGGGACCATCGCGACGCTCTCCAGCTTTGATTTCGGCCCCCAGGGATTTCGTGAAGCGGTTGCGAGCGCCTACCTGCGCTCCGCGTCACAATTGACGGAGCCGGCACAGGGAGTCCTTCGGTTTGGGCTCATGGATGACAGCCTCCAGGAGGAAATCCAGGCGGGTCTGGCGTTGCTCCCCGAGGGGTATGTCCCGGCTGGGTTCCATGACATGCATGGAGCCATTGTCGAGGAACGCTCACAGAAGAGCGGGCGGCAGCTCACGATGCTTGCTGCGCGCCGATTGATTGCAATCAGCTCGAATCAGATGCGCGGAGTCGCGCTGTACCGGTGGGAGCCCACGGTGGCGCCACCCAGCAGGCAGGTCATCTTGAGCCATTCGAGCCGATGAGCTCGGGCCAGGGCTGACATTACTTCAAGGCAAGCGGTGGGTTGTGTTCGTTGAGTCCACGGACATGGGGGACGTGTCTCCATGTCCTGGGGGCAGTGCGCCCGTCGGTGCTGTCGGGCGCACTGCTGCCGGCGTGATGTCGATGCGGCTCCATGTGTCGCTTCCGGTGCCAGGGGTGTCTTCTTTTCAGAGGCGTGTATGACAGAGTGGATTTCGTTCGGAGTTGCGTTCGTGGCAACGCTTCTTGCGATCATTGAAGAGGTGCTTGACCTCAAGGATCGTAAGTCGGAGCGTGGCAAGGTGAGGATTGTCGCTCAGTGTGTGGTGATTCTGGGGCTTGGAATTACTGTCCGTGAACGCCATGACGATGCGCGCCAGAACTTGAAGGCTGGGGAAACAGTAGCGAAGAAGCTGGAGGCGCTCTCCGCTCGCTATCCCGAGGGAGATAAAACGCTCAGGGAGGAAATCCGGGGGGTCGCGAAGCAGATCAGGGAGAGTGATGCGGCTCCTGGGATGTTGATGTATTCGGTCTACCTGAGTCTTCAAGATACGGCATTGAAGCTTGAGGGCATGGCGAAGGGGCTGCCAGCTCAGTTGGGAACAATCGAAAGTCTGGCTCGAAGTTCTGACAAGCATGCCGCCGCTGGAGAACTGGAGGCAGGCAAGGCGTATGAAGAAGCCCGGCGAGCGACGAAGGCGGCAGGTGATGCTCAATCCCAGGCCCGCAGTGCGACGAGTGAGGCGATAGCCGCGAAGAACGTGGCAGGTGAGGCAAGGAGCGAGGCGACGGCTGCGAAGAACGCAGCAGTGGAGTCGAGGAATGAGTCGACTCAAGCGAAGGTCGAGGCGACCGCCGCGAAGGTCGAGGCGACCGCCGCGAAGGGCCTGGCGGGAGATGCGAAGGTCGAGGCAGCCCACGCCAGGACTGAAGCGACCGCCGCCAAGCACGCAGCGCTCGAATCGAAGGAGGAAGCCACCCAGGCCAAGAATGAGGCTGCCGCCGCGAAGGGCCTGGCAGGAGATGCGAAAGCTGAAGCCTCCGATGCCAAGAACGAGGCGATAGCCGCCAAGAACGAAGCTGCTCGGGCCAGATGCGAAGCGGAGGTCACCGCAAACGGCTCGGCGGGCAGAACCACAGCCTCCTCGGGCACTTTGCCGGACACACCTGACGCAGGTCGTACCGACGAGGCCTCATCGGGAACGTGAGAGGAGCAGAGGTCTGCCTGGCCCCGTACTTTCGCGGCCTTCCAGGGTGCTCTGAATCCCAGGTTCCACTACACTTCCAGGAAACCTGTGACTCCCAGTTGGAGACGAATGATGTTCAGTGTCTTTCCGCGCACCCTGCGAAGCCTCGCCGCCATGGCGGCCCTCCTGTCCCTGACCGCCTGTGGCGACGACGACGACAACACTCCCGAGCCGCCCGGGCCCCTGGCGTGTGACGCCTCCACCTACGCCGAGGCCGTGCGCAACGCGGCGGAGCCGACGAGCGCCGACATCTCCACGGACCTGTGGGCCATCAGCCCGTCCAACACGAAGCTCGTCTGGAACGAGGACAAGACGGCCGTGCGCATGGCCATCTGGACCACGTTCCAGGGTTACACGGTGGGCCAGAATACGCTGACCCGCGAGGTGTGGGTCACCCCCGCGCCGCAGCTGCAGACGTTCTGCAAGACGGTGCCCCAGGTCAAGCTGGTGGCGCGCGTCAACCAGTACCTGGGCCTGCCCCCCGCAGGCGAGAGCGACAACGGGCGCTACATCGTCGAGCTGTGGGTGAAGCCCTCGGACATGTTCCGCCCCTGCCCGGACTCGGAGATCGACGACGGCAGCTGCGGCCTGCAGTTCCCCGAGTCCGCCACCAACGAGCACAAGAACTGGATGAACGCGTACTTCGCCTCCAGCTACGGCTTCTGGCAGCGCACGCAGTACCCGTGGACCGGCCTGGGCTACACGTATGACTGGTGCAACGCCGACACGCACGTCGGCGCCAGCGAGTACGTGGTCCGCTCCGGCTCCATCGTCGACGTGACGGGCAAGTTCGAGCGCGCCGTCTACTGCGCGCAGTAGTCGCCGCACCGCCCTCCGGTCCGCTCACCTGAGCCGTGAGCGGGCCGTGGGCTCCAACTGCAACGTCTCCGGCTCCGCCTTCAGCTTCGCGCGCAGCCCGGGGCGCACCGTCTCCTTCCAGCCGAGTGAGCCCTCCAGCCGCTCCACGTGCGCGCGGTACGCCTCCCGACTCGCGAACCGCGTGAAGTAGACGACCACGTGCTCTCCCTCGCGCACGGGCAGCGCGGGGAAGGTGTTCGTCGCGTGCTCGCTCTGGAACACCGCCAGGGGCGTGGCCCCCGCCTTCGTCAGCTCCGGCACCAGCTTCCCCTCGACGTACTCCACGAACGCCGCGTCCACGGGCGCGTCGCGGTGGAGAAGCGTCGCCACGATGAGTGAGCCGGGCAGCTCGCGCGCCTCCACTCCCGGGCGCGCCTGGGACGACGCGGGGAACCCCCGTCGACCCGGGAGCGGCCTCAACAGGAGCACGTTCGACGAGTCCAGCATCGTCGCGTTCGCGGCCTCCCGGTGCGCCTTCCACACCGGGCTGCCATAGAAGGACCTCAGCACCGCCTCGCGCGCCACCATGTCCGAAAAGCCGCGCAGCCACACGAAGCGCTCGGACCTCGCCGCGTCAAGGAACTGACCGACGAGCCGGGCGCCTCGCTCCTCCTGGCTCTCGATGAACTCCCGCTCGAACAGCGAGACGAGCACGTCCCGCTGTCCCTCGCGCAGCGTGTACTGCCTCAGCTCCAGCACGGCGCAGCATTCGTCCGACGACGGTTTCACGGGCGTGACTCCAGCACCGGAGGCCCGCGGGAGCGCGTGGGCCGTCCACGTCAGGGACCCGCAGAGAACGAGGAGGGGCAGTCGCATCGGGCCTTCCGGAAGAAGAAGGCCCCACGGTACGGACGAACTAGGACAGTTCCGGTCCTCATTCGGACGGCCCGCGCCGCGCGGCTCAGGGCACGTAGGCGACGCAGTCGATCTCCACCACCAGCCCCTCGTCGGGGAGCGCCGACACCTGCACGGTGGTGCGCGCGGGGCGGTGTCCGGCGAAGACGCGCTCGTAGACGGCGTTCATCCGGCGGAAGTCCTTCATGTCCGTCAGGAAGACGCCGCAGCGCAGGACGTGCTGGAGGCTGGAGCCGCCCGCCACGAGGATGCGCTCGAGGTTTCGCAGCACCTGCTCCGTCTGCGCCTCGATTCCCTCCGCCTGCTTCCCGGTGGCCGGGTCCGTGGCGGCCTGTCCGGAGACGAAGAGCAGCGACTCCAGCTTCATCGCGGGCGAGTAGGGCCCCACGGGCTTGGGCAGCCCCGGCGCGCTCACGACTTCGTGTTTCGTCGACGTCATGGGTGGATGCCTCCTGGAGCCAGGGACACCACATGACCTCCCAGGGCGAGTCAAGTGGGTCCGGTTCAAGGAAAAGCGTGATACAGCGTGCGTCGACACGCGCGGGTCCTTCCGCGTGGCACGCGCCCCGGCGCGTAGGCCCGTGATTCACGCTCGGGTCCTGGGAGGGTGACAGATGCAGTCGAGATGCGTCTTGCAACGCCTGGTCTTGATGCTGTGCTGTGCCGTGGTGTGGTCGTGCGAGCAACAGCGCGACCTGCCCGCGGCGGAGGATGCGCTCGCCCTGGCCCGGAGCTACTTCCCGGAGCTCGCCACGGACGAGGCCGCCCCCAGGCGCTTCTCGTCGTCCCACATGCCGGCCTCCGGCTCGGACGCGCGGGCGCTGACGGCCCGGCTCACCGGGAGCGGGACGCTGGAGATTTCCACCCGGGGGCTGTCCTTCCGGGTCGAGTCGTCGCCGGGTGAGGCCGACCACGGGACGCCGCGCCACGAGGGCGCCGTGTCGTACGTGGGCGAGAGGCACTTCTTCTTCCCGGTGGGCGGCTTCGCGGCGCTGAGCCAGGGCTGGCGCGGCTCGCGCATCGAGGAGGCCTGGGTGGTGGACGCCTCCGAGCCCAACCACCGCGCCGAGTACCGCGTCACGCTCCCGGCCACGGTGACGCGGCTGCGGGACACGGGCGAGGTCATCGAGTTCCTCGACGAGGACGGCGCGCCGGTGCTGCGCTTCCACCCGTCCGAGGTCCGTGACGCGCAAGGCACCTCCCGTCGCGGGACGGCGCGGCTGTCGGGCGTGCGCGCGAGCGCCGTCGCGAAGGTGTTCGACGTCGTGGCGCCTCAGGTGGGAATCGTCTCGGAGGTCGCGCTCGCGGGGCTCCAGGCGCCGCTGGTGGTTGACCCCGGCTGGTCCTCGACCGCGGTGATGGCGACCGCGCGGGCCCAGCACGCCGCCATCCCGCTGACGGATGGCTCCGTCCTGGCGGTGGGCGGCGTCAACAGCCTGGGCTTCGTCACCAGCGCGGAGCGGTTCGACCCCACGCGGGGCGCCTGGTCCGCCGTCGCGGCCCCGGGCATCACCGGCAATACGTCGGTCGGCGTGATGCTGCCGACGGGCAGGGCCGTCGCCTTCATGGACGGCAGCCTGACGGGGCGCCTGTACGACGCGACGACGAACACCTGGACCGCCACGGGCGCGATGTCCGCGAGCCGCTCGCTGCCGACCGCCACGCTGCTGTCCTCGGGGCAGGTGCTGGTCGCGGGCGGCTCCAGCCTGGCGACGGCGGAACTGTACGACCCGACGACGAACACCTTCACGGCCACGGCCTCCATGTCCACCGCCCGCCGCGCCCACGTCGCCGCGCGGCTGAGGGATGGTCGGGTGCTGGTGGTCAGCGGCTTCAACCCTGGGGGTGGGAACGTCCCCAGCGCGGAGCTCTACGACCCCACCTCCGGGACCTGGACGCTCGCGGCTCCGCCCCTGGTGCCGCGTCATTACGCGACAGGGACGCAGCTGCCCGATGGGCGCGTGCTGCTCGCGGGCGGCCGCTCGGGCGCGAATGTCGTCACGCACGCGGAGCTCTACGACCCGGTGGCCAACACCTGGACCGCGACGGGCGCGCTGCGGCTTCCCCGCAACGGCCACACGGCCACGCTGCTCCCGGATGGGAAGGTCGTGGTGATGGGCGGCTCGGATGACGCGAGGGTGGCTCAGACCGTCTCGGAAATCTATGACCCGGCGACGGGGACCTGGAGCGACGCGGGCACGGTTGCCATGGGCCGCGAGAACGCCACCGCCACGCTGCTCGTCACCGGGCAGGTGCTGGTCACCGGTGGCTTCAACCAGTCGGGTGGGCCCACGGTCTTCACCGCGGAGACGGACCGCTACGAGGCCTCCAGCTCCCGCTGGACGCCGGCCGGCGCGCTGGCGACGGGGCGTGAGGGTCTGTCGGCGGTGCTCTTGCCCTCGGGGCAGGTGCTGGTCGCCGGAGGCCGCGCGGACACGGGCGTGCTCGGCGACGTGGAGCGCTACACGCCCGCGAGTGACGCGTGGTCCGCCGCGGCCCCGATGAGCACGACGCGCGAGCGCGCCACGTTGACGCTGCTGCGCTCGGGACAGGTGCTCGCCGTCGGTGGCGCCAACAACGGCGGTGCGCGCCTGTCCTCGGCGGAGCGGTATGACCCGACGACGGACACCTGGACTCCGGCGGGGAACATGGCGGGCGCGCGCGATGGCCACACCGCGACGCTGCTCGCGACAGGCGACGTGCTGGTGACGGGTGGACGGCTCGCGGGCGTGACGGAGATCTACGACGTGGCCGCCAACACCTGGCGTCCGGTGGCCACGACTCCGGAGACTCGCACGAACCACGCCGCGGTGCTGCTGCCGGACGGTCGGGTGCTGGTGGCGGGCGGGCGCTTCAGCTCGACGTCGGTCAACTCGGTGGAGCTGTATGACCCGGCCCTGGACACGTGGTCCCCCGCCGCGTCGCTCGCGGAGGGCCGGGCCCACTTCTCGCTGACCCTGCTGCCATCCGGGCGGGTGCTGGCCGCGGGCGGCCTTTCCCCCACGGCCGAGACGGCGACCGCGGAGCTGTACGACCCGACGACCAACACCTGGTCTCCGGCGGGGACGCTCACGACGGCGCGGGCCCATCACTCCGCCGCGCTGCTGCCCTCCGGGCGCGTGCTCGTCGCGGGTGGCGAGGGCGGGGGGAGCGTGCTGAACAGCGCGGAGCTGTACGACCCGGTGACGAACACCTGGCAGCCCGCGGCGAACCTGCCCGAGGGCCGGACGCTCTCGAAGCTCATCGTGTTGTCCACCGGCGAAGCGCTGACCTTCGGCGGGCAGGACGCGGGCGGTGCCTGGCTGGCGAGCGCCTCGCGCTATGAGGACACGGGCGCGCAGCCCGCCTGGCGGCCGACGGTGGCCACGCCGGACCAGGTCCCCATCGGCTGTCCGGTGCGCATCACCGGCACGGGGTTCCAGGGCATCTCCGGGGCCAGCTCGGGTGACTACCGCGACTCCTCTGCGGCCTTCCCGCAGGTGCGCCTGCAGGCCAACGAGGGCCGGCGGCTGTGGAGCCTGCCGGGCAGCGACATGTCCGCCACGGGCGTGACGGCCACCATCCCCGCGAGCGTGACGCCGGGCGCGTATGTGCTCTCCGTCTTCGCCAACGGCGTGGGCGGTGGACGCGTGGTGCGCGCGGTGACGAACACGGCGCCCACCGTGCAGGGCCTGACGGCCCTGTCGAGCAACGGGGCGCCCGCGGAGGTGACGCTGACGGGCACGGACGCGGAGGGCTCCGCGCTCACGTTCATCATCGTCACGCCGCCGGCGCACGGCACGCTCACGGGCACGCCGCCCGACCTCACGTACACGCCGAACCCGGGCTACCTCGGACCGGACAGCTTCACGTACCGGGCGCGCGACTGCGGGCTCGACAGCAACGAGGCCACCGTGACGGTCGACGTGACCGATGACCCGCCGACGCTCACCTGTCCGGCGGACCTGGTGGTGGACGCCACGAGCGCGGCCGGCGCGGTGGTGACCTATCCCCCGGCCACGGCGTCCGACAACGGCGGGCCCGCGCCCACGGTGACTTACTCGCACCCCTCGGGCAGCACGCTGCCTTTGGGCGACACGACGGTGACGGTGACGGCGGAGGACGCGGGCGGCCAGCAGGTCACCTGCACCTTCCTGGTGACGGTGCGCGACACGACGGCGCCCACGCTGACGTGCCCCGCCGACATCCAGGTCCAGTCCGACGCGCAGGGCGGCGCGGAGGTGACCTACAGCGTGCCGCCTCCGACGGACACCGCCGGCGCCGTCACCGTGACGACGTCGCACCCGTCCGGCTCGCGCTTCCCGGCGGGCCGCACGCGCGTCACCGTCACCGCGACGGACGCCTCGGGGAACGCCTCCCGGTGCGAGTTCGACGTCACCGTGCAGACCTTCGTGGTGCGCATCGCCGGCGGCAGCTGCCAGGCCGCGGGCGGTGGAGCGAACCTGGCGTTGGTGGTGCTGGCGGTGCTCGCCGTGTGGGCGAATCGTCGTCGTGGCCGCGAGGAGGCGGGTCGATGAGCGCCTCGAATCCTCTCCTCCGACTCTTCAGCTCGAAGGACCTTCCCTTGCGTAAATCGGCACGGATGTGTGTGCTCGCCGCGGCGCTGGCCTCGGCGGGCGGAGCCTCGGCGCAGACGACCTCCACTCCCCTGAGCCCCTTCGACGCGGAGCGGCTGCGGCTGAACGCGTCGGCGGTGGACTCGCTGACGGTGGACACCGGGCGGCTGCTCAACGAGGGTGGCTACCGGCTCAGCCTGCTCGTGGGGTACGAGCGCGGCATCCTGGTGCTGGAGGGCAGCGACGGCAGCGAGCGCTCCATCCTCCACTACCGCACGTCGGCCTGGGTGCAGGGCGCGTGGTCGCCGGTGGACCGGTTGGAGCTGTCCGCGCGGCTGCCCGTCATCATCCACCAGGGCGGCCATGGCGAGGGCATGTACGTCGGCATCTCCACGCCGTCGTCCTCGGGCCTGGGCACGCCGGAAGTGGGCGCGCGCTACTCGCTCTTGCGTCGCGACGAGGGCGCGCCCTTGTCGCTCGCGGTGGGGCTCGACGTGGGGCTCCCGGGTGGACGCGCGAGCGCCTTCGGTCGACAGGAGCACTGGGCGGGCCTGCAGTTCTCGCCCCGCGTCTCGCTCGGCCGCGAGGTGGGTATGTTCGCGCTGGGTGCCAGCGCGGGCGCGCGCATCCGGTCCACGGAGGTGAACCCGGGCCGCGACGTGGGCACGGAGCTGGAGCAGTCCGTGGTGGTGGCCACGCGCGGCGAGGGGCTGCGCGGCGAGCTGGCGCTGCAGGTGGCCGAGTCGCTGGTGCAGCCCGACGTGGCGGTGGAGCTGCTCGGCGGCGTGCGGCTTCCCATCGGTCACGGCTTCGAGGTGAACGCGCTCGCCGGGAAGGGCTTCACGAACATCCCCGGCACGCCCGCGTGGCGGCTGGGCGCGGGAATCGCCTGGGCGCACAACCCCGCCCGCGAGGACGTCTGCCAGGGCGGACGCAAGCACACGCCCGAGCAGTGCCCGGACAACGACGACGACAACGACGGTGTGCTCAACAAGTCCGACCGCTGCCCGAACGAGGCGGGCTCGGCGGACAACGAGGGCTGCCCGGACCCGGACTCGGATGGCGACGGCGTGCCGGACCGGAACGACGCGTGCCCGAGCGAGGCCGGCAGCAAGGACGCGGGTGGCTGCCCGGACAAGGACGGCGACGGCGTGCCGGACGCGAAGGACCAGTGCCCGGACGAGAAGGGCACGGCCGAGAACCAGGGCTGCCCCGCCACGAAGGACACGGACGGCGACGGCGTCCCGGATGACCAGGACAAGTGCCCCGACCAGAAGGGCACGGCGGAGAACCAGGGCTGCCCCGCGGCGAAGGACACGGACGGCGACGGCGTGCCGGACGACGAGGACAAGTGCCCCGACCAGAAGGGCACGGCGGAGAACCAGGGCTGCCCCGCGGCGAAGGACACGGACGGTGACGGCGTCCCGGATGACCAGGACCAGTGCCCGAACGAAGCGGGCGTGGCGGGTCGTCAGGGCTGCCCGGAGCCGGCGCCGGTGGAGGAGAAGCTGTCGCTGGCGGACCGTCGCGTCACCTTCACGGTGGGCCGCGCCGAAATCGAGGGCGAGGGCACCAGGGTGCTGGATGACGTGGCCGCGCAGCTGAAGGCGCGTCCGGACGTCGCCATCCGCATCGAGGGCCACACGGACAACACCGGTCCGGAGGAACTCAACCGCACGCTGAGCCAGGAGCGCGCGGAGTCGGTGCGCGCCTACCTCATCAAGCGCGGCATCGACGGCAAGCGCCTGGAGGCCAGGGGCTACGGTCCGTCGCGTCCCATCGCGACGAACGACACCCCGGAAGGCCGCGGCGAGAACCGCCGCGTGGAGTTCATCATCAAGCGGTAACGGCAGGACCTGGAGGCCCGCGGAGCCACGAGGCTCCGCGGGCCTTCGGGGGCGGCTCACGCCACGGCGACGTAGGCGGCCACCGCCACCATGCACGCGCCGAACGTCCAGCCCTGGATGCGCAGGGCCCGCTCGGAGCGGAAGCGCCCCAGGATGAGCTTCCCGCCGTAGATCCACGGGAAGTGGCACGCCACGCAGACGACCAGGAAGGCCCCGGTGAGCTGCGCCGTCTGCGCGAGCATCCCGAGCTCCGGCCTCAGGAACTGCGAGAACATCACCAGGACCATCGAGTGGATCTTCGGGTTGAGCGCGACGGCGAGCACGCCCTCGACGAACCCGAGCCGCTCCGGCTCCGCGTCCTCCGCGGTGGGCGCGCGCGTGCCGCGCACGAAGCTCCACGCGAGATGGAGCAGGTACGCCACGCTGCACCAGCGCAGGACGTGCAGCAGCGCGGGCACGCCTTGCAGCGCACGGCCCAGCCCCAACCCGTAGACGAGGCACAGGGCGACGTTGGCCACCTCGAAGCCGAGCCAGAATGGCAGTGTACCGCGAAGGCCGAAGCGGCCTCCGGCGGTGGCGAGCACCGTGTTGCCGGGGCCCGGACTGAACACCATCGGCACCGTGTAACCGAGGAACATCACCCAGACTTCGACGGGAATCATGGCGCAAGCCCCAAGCCCCCGGCGCGTCCATCGCGTCGGGCACACGCTGGGACAAACTCCATTTCGAGCCCGCTCCCCAGCGAGCTATCCTCGGGCCCTCGATAAAGGGAGCTCATCGAGCATGCGACGCATTCCACCGCTCGGAGCCCTGCGTGCCTTCGAGGCGGGAGCACGGCACCTGAGCTTCACCCGCGCCGCCACCGAGCTGCGCGTCACGCAGGCCGCCATCAGCCATCAGGTGCGTCAGCTGGAGGACTGGCTCGGCGTGTCGCTGTTCGAGCGCCGGGGTCACGCGCTGACGCTGACGCAGAAGGGACAGGCCTACCTGCGCGAGCTCACCCCCGCCTTCGAGCATCTGGCCGAGGCGACCACGCGCCTGTACGAGGCCCAGCCGGGGCCGCTGCGGCTCACCGTGCTGCCCTCGCTCGCCGCGTGTTGGCTGGTGCCCCGGCTCGCGTCCCTGCGTGAGCGACACGAGGCGCTGGAGCTCCAGATTTCGAGCGCCGGCGAGCTGTGGGACTTCCTGGACGACCGCTTCGATGTCGGCCTGCGCTCCGGGCTGGGGAAGTGGACGGGGCTCAAGGCCGAGCTGCTGGCGCCGGAGGGGCTCACGCCCGTGTGTACGCCCGCGCTCGCGAGGCGCCTGCGCTCGCCCTCGGACCTGCGCAAGCTCCGGCTCCTCCACGACACGCCGAAGGACGGCTGGCGGCGCTGGTTGGACGCGGCCGGGGTGGAGGGCGTGGACACCACGAAGGGCTTCGCGTTCAACGACGCGGGGCTGGTGCTCCAGGCCGCGCGTCAGGGGGAGGGCGTGGCGCTGGGCCGGCTGATGCTCGCCGCCGAGGACCTGCGGACCGGACGGCTCGTCCGGCCCTTCGAGACGGTGCTCCCCAACGACTACGGCTACTGGCTCGTCCACCCGCGGCCGCTGTCGGGCCGCTCCGACGTGGCGACGCTGCGCGCCTGGTTGCGCTCCGAGGCGCGCGCCACCGCGCGTTTTGTGGGGCTCGCCGTTACGGGGTAGCCCTGGCCGCGCACGAGAAGTCGGCCGGCGTGCTCCACAGCTGCTGGTCGCCCGTGTCGTCCTTGGCGAAGAAGAAGACGTGCTCGCCCAGGCGGCGGAAGCCCGCGGGCGAGGAGCCCCATGGGCCCGGGGTGATGTCCGCGAGCTGCCCCGTGGTGGCCGACGTGCCCCGCGTGAACCAGGGCTCGGTGGCCCCGTACTCGGACCCGCTGAAGAGCAGCGCGCCGTGGCCCGTGTCGAACAGCGGGGAGCTGGAGTCGAGGCTCAGGTCCAACGGACGATGGATGAACCGGGTGCCCGCGGCGCTGCCATCCGTCACCCACAGCGACACGTCCTGGTGGCCGGGCCCCGTGCCGCCGATGGCCATGGAGAAGTAGAGCTTCCCTCCGGAGCGCAGCGTGCGCTGCAGATAGGGCATGGCATCCGGGCGATTCGCGTAGGGGTTGTCCAGGGTGGTGATGCGCGCCTTGCCGCCGCCCTCCAGCGAGAGGCGCTCCACGTGGAGCGCGCGCATGTTCGACGACAGCGTGCCCAGGTAGACCCAGTCGCCCAGCACGCCGAGCAGCCGCGTGGACCTGCCGAAGGAGTCCAGGCGCACCGTGCCCTGGGCGGTGCCGTCGGTCTTCCACACCTCGTCGTGCGAGCCGTCGTTCATCACGAACAGACCCACGTCGCCCGTCGGGTCCACGTGGTGGACGTACGCGTCACGCGAGTCGACCTTCTTGACGGCGAGCGTCCCGGAGGGCGTGCCGTCGGTGCGCCACAGCGTGGTGCCGCCGCGCTCCGAGGACAGGAAGAAGAGCAGCGAATTGCCCACCTTCAACGAGGTGGCCTGGACGATGACGTCGTCGGGGATGAGGGCCACGCGGACGGTGCCGTCGGGCGTTCCATCCGAGCTCCACAGCTCGTGATGCACGTAGGGCGGCTGGGAGTCGAACGTCGCCCGGACGAAGACGAGCACGTCCTCGAGCGCGGTGTGATGCATCAGCGACGAGCCCTCCGCGCCGGGCGTCATGTCCTTGAGCAGCCGGCTCCCCGCCTGGGTGCCGTCGCTGACCCACAGCTCGTTGCCGGTGTCGGGGTCGTCGACCTCGAAGAAGACCTTGCGGCCCATGGCCACCAGGCTCCCCAGTCGAGGGGCGCGCCGCGGGGCGGGGGCGAAGCGGTTCACCTCCACGGTGCCCCCGGGGGTTCCATCCGTGCGCCAGAGGGTGGCGCCGCCATCCTGGAAGTTGGTGCCGAAGTAGAGCATCCCGCCCATGTCGACGAGCAGGTCCGTCCCGCGCTGCTTGCCGGCGATGAGGACGGGGCCCGAGCCCGGTGGCGTGATGACCTTCAACCGGGAGGCCGTGCCCTGGGGACAGGCCTGGGCACGGGCTGCGCTTGCGCCCGTGTCGACGGCCTGTGTCGCTTCGGGGCTCGTGGAAACTCCGCACCCCGCCAGTCCGAGTCCCAACAAGGTGCACCAGAGTCTTGCCCGCATGTCCGTTCCTTTCCGGGTCCAAAAAAGCAACGGACGGTGGGGTGGGAGGCCCGGACTTCCAACGTGCTCCGTGGGGAGGGGGTCCCGTTCAGGACACGTCGCATGTCACCTACCAGCGGGCGTTCGGGTCCACCCGCTGGCGCGTCGCCGCGTTGAGGCGGTTCCAGAGGTTGACCAGGCCGATGGACATCACGAGCGCGCCCAGCGCCGGCTCGTCGTAGTGCCGGGCGGCCTCCTGCCAGACGTCGTCGGGCACCGCGTCCGAACGGTCGCTCAAGCGGGTGACGCATTCGGTGAGCGCCAGCGCGGCGCGCTCGGCGTCGGTGAAGTAGGGCGTGTCGCGCCAGGCGGCGACGGCGAACAGCCGCTCCTCGCTCTCACCGGCCTTCCTGGCCGTGCGCGGGTGCATGTCCACGCAGACCGAGCAGCCGTTGATTTGACTGGCGCGCAGGTGGACCAGGTCCAGCGTCTTCTGCGGCACGCCGCCCTGGCTCGTGGCCTTGGAGAGCGCCATCAGCGCGTGCATGGCCTCGGGGACGACCATCGCGGGGTTCTTCATGCGGGAGTTCATGACAGGAGTGCTCCGGGAGCCGCGAAGGGCTCCGGTGGAAGGGAGTTGCTGAACCGCTGTCTGCGTGTCACATCGACGCCGTGCTGCGTCCGGCGCCGCGATGACGGAGCCCCGCGAAAGAATGTGACCGATGGACGAAGAAATTCGGCGAGCCAGGGAGTTCGAGTCCCACCGGATGCACCTTCGGGCCGTGGCGTACCGGATGCTGGGCTCGGTGAGCGAGGCGGAGGACGCGGTGCAGGAGGCCTGGCTCCACGTGAGTCGGGCGGACACCCATGATGTGGTGAATCCCCGGGGCTGGCTGACGACGGTGGTGGCGCGGGTGTGCCTGGACTTCCTGCGCACCCGCAGCTCCCGCCGCGAGGAGTCCGCGGACCTGCAGGGCGTCTCCCGGTTGGAGCATGTGCCCGCCGCGGGCGACCCCGAGCAGGCGTCGCTGATGGCGGACTCGGTGGGCGTGGCGCTGCTGGTGGTGCTGGACGCGCTCAGTCCTCCGGAGCGCATCGCCTTCGTGCTGCACGACCTGTTCTCGCTGTCGTTCGACGACATCGGGCCCATCGTGGGGCGCACGGCGACGGCGGCCCGGCAACTGGCCAGCCGGGCGCGGCGCCGGGTGCATGGGGCCGCGCTCTCTCCAGACGCGGACCTGGGCCGGCAGCGGGAGCTGGTCGCGGCTTTCCATGCGGCGGCGCGGGGCGGGGACCTGGACGCGTTGCTCGCGATATTGGACCCGGACGTGGTGGCGCGCACGGATGCGCAGGTGTTGCCACCCGGGGCGTCGCGGGAGGTCCGGGGCGCGGCGTTCGTCGCGCGTCAGGCCACCCTCGCGTCGGCGCGTGCGCGCTTCACACAGCTCGCGCTCATCGATGGGCAGGTGGGGCTGGTCATCGCGCCGGGAGGCCGGCTGGTCTCCGTGCTGCGCTTCACCGTGGAGGCAGGGCGCGTGGTGGCCATCGAGTCCATCTTCGACCCCGAGCGGCTGAGTCAGCTCGAGGTGGCGGTGTTCCCCGCCTGAGTCCGTCGCGGCTCACCAGGCGGTGCCGCTCAGGCTGCTCTCTCGCAGGCCGCCTTGGGGGAGCACGGTGAGGAAGCGGCGCGCCACCGGGTGCCACGCGGTGGGCTTGAGGGTGGCGTCCTCGTGCAGCTTCTCACCGGTCTCGATGTCCCAGACGGCCGTGCCGGTGTCCGCCGCGCTGGCGAGCAGCAGGTTGCCGTCGCACTCGAAGGCGCCTCGGGGACCTGGGAACCAGCGCAGGAGCTTGCCGGTGGAGACGTCGTGGAAGAGCGCGGCGTCGATGAGCTTGTCGACGTCTCCACCGAAGCCCCACGTCGCGAGGATGCGGGGGCCGACGAAGCAGCGCGGGCCGTCCCAGTAATAGGGGACCTCGCGGAGCCGTCGCTGCGAGGGGCCGTCCTCGGACTCCCAGACGTTCTCCCGCACCCAGCGCCGCAGCGAGAGGCTGGTGAGGATGCCCACCGGGTGCCAGACCCAGCCGTCGTCCACGAGCCACTCGTCGTTGGGGGACACGGTGAGGCCGCAGTGGAAGTAGTCGAGCTCGTGCGCGCGGATGGGTTGATTGGGCTCGCCTCGGGACGGCGGCTCGCGGGCGCTCAGCAGCGCGCCGCTGGCGGGGTCCGACAGGTCCAGCCGGTTCCACCCGGTGGCGTGTACGAGCAGCGTGCGGTCGCCATCGCGGAAGAAGGCGACGGAGTAGTCGCAGTGCTTCGTGTGGTACGAGCCCCGGTCGAGCCGCATCGTCACCGCGCCGGTGGTGAGGTCGACGACGACGCCGTGGCTGCCGCGCAGGTTGACCACGGCGGCGAAGCGGGCGCAGGCGGAGACGTGCAGCGCGAGGGGCGCGGCGAGGTCGAGCGCGGTGTCGCTCACCGAGCCCAGACGGGCGGGGGGGGCCTCGTCGAGATCCAGGCGGAGCAGGGCGCCCTCCGGGTCCACCGCGAGCCAGCTCGACGCGCCGAGGGCGGCGACGGCGAGCGGCGTGCGTCCGGTGAGCGCGGAGAGGCTGTGCTCGCGATGCTCGAAGCGCAGGTCCGTGGCGCGGGAGCGGGACTCGGGGCGGCCGATGACGCCGATGAGGTCGAAGCCACGGGCGACGGTGGCCTGCTGACAGTCGGTGCAGACGGCGCGGTGGGCCTGTCCGGGGTGGCTGACGCGGCCGCAGTCCTCACAGAGCAGGTCCATCCAGGCGCCCCTGCCGGTGAAGCGGACGTAGTAACCCGCGTCTTCGTTCTCGAGCAGGTGGACGCAGCACAGACCCGCGACGGGCGCGGCATGGCCACAGGCGAGTGTCTCCACGGCGGACCTCGAGGTGAAGGTGAGGTCGGCAAGGTACCCGAGCCGCATTGTCGTCGCATCCGACGCGGGTCGCGGAGGCGCGCCATGGCGTGCGCGGTGGCCGTGCGTTGGCGTCCGGGTCCGCTTGTGTCGAGAAACTCCGCCCGCGCTTCACCTGGGCGCTCGAGTGCGTGCGCCGGTGAGCGGGTGGCCTACCTGAGCGCCGACGCATCGAGCCTTGGGCCAGCCTGGAAGATTCCGCCGCGCGTCCGGTCAGGTGCGGTGGTCCGCCTTGGACGCTTCACTCGCGTCGACGACCTCCACGTTGCGGAAGTCCTCACAGGGCTTGGCGAAGCCGAGCACGTACTTCAGCGTGCGCAGCTCCAGCAGCAGCTTGTTCCAAAGCCTGCGCGGCAGGCTCGGCTTCACGGAGACGGGCAGCGTCAGCGCGCTGTCGTTGAGGTCCAGGTAGTGGCAGGTCGTGCGCCCCAGGCCCTCGAACTCGTGCTCCAGCCCTTGGGCCTTGCCTCGCAGCTCCGGCTCCAGCCGCTGGTGCACCGCGTCGGTCATCAGGACGTACTCGGACACCGGCACGTCGTTCTTCAGCATCCGATGCACGAGGATGACGTCGACGCCCGCCAGCTCCGTGAGGTGCTTCACGCGCTGGAACGCGACTTCTCCGGAGTGGGCCACGAACTTGAGCGTCAGCGAGCCCACCTGCGTGCACCCGTCGCACTTGCACATCCGGTCCACGTCCAACAGCGTCCGCCGCGCGAGGAACGCACGCCGGATGTCGGCGATGCGCTGGGCGAGCGAGCCGTGGTCCTCTCCCACCGCGTAGAAGAACGCCGCGTCGCCTTCCAGCTTGGCGAGCTTGAGCTTCCCCGACGCGTCGATGACCGCCTCGAGCAGCTGCGCCACCGAGTCCTGCGCGTGCGCAAGACTGAAGCGGTGGTGCTTCATGAAGCGGGTGTAGCCGCCGATGTCCGCGATGAGCAGCAGCGCCTTCTCTGTCGCCATTCGGCCATCAGCGTAGCCCAGCGCCCCGGAGAGGCAAGCCGCCCACCCGGGCTCAGCGCTCCGCCTCCACCTCCTCACGAAGGCGGTGCAGGGCCTCCGCGAGCGGATTGTCGGGATGGAGCCTCACCTGGATGGGCATCCCGAGCAGCACCTCCAGCTCCGTGAACCCCTTCAACACCGGCCCCGGCGCCTGGGTGTCGACCTGAATCATCAGGGACTTCTCCCAGGACACGGTCTCCAGCCGGTCATCCGCGGACAGGTACGGCCGAAGGCGTGGCACCATGTCAGCGGCCCCAGGGCTCTTCTTCGCGAAGTACCCGGTGACGATGACGCGCTGGCCCGTGAGCATGAGCGCCCGTCCTCCCTGTCGATGGGCCAGGTACCCCAGCCGAGGACCGAAGTGCCCCTCCTCGAGCAGCACGTGCGCGCCGGCCACGGTGACGGCGCCCTCCAGGTCCCGGGCGTAGCGAGCCGCGGCCTCCGCCGAATCGAACAGGACCCAGAGCCTCGTCCGAGTGGCCCTCGGATGTCTCGACGCGAGCACCTGCTTCAGGTTGGCCTCCCGAGCCACCTCCACCAGCTCCGCGGCGAGCACCGCCTCATGCTCCCCGGCAATCGCGGAGAGTCGGGTCACGACCGTGTCGAGCGCGTCCTCCTCGCCTGACTCGCCCCAGAAAGCCACCAGTCCGTGGAGCTGGTTCGCGTGGCGGATGAAGGTGCCGAGCTTCGACGCGTCCAACGCGCGCGCGAGCGCGGGGAGCGACGCCGCGTCCTTCACCCCGAACACCGTGGCCAGCATGACCTGCGCGTGGACATGGATGCCTGTGTGGACCAGGCGGCCCTTTCGCTTCCACACCAGCGTCCGCAGCGCGCGGAAGTCGTCTCCCAGCGTCATGTCGGTGTGCATCAGCACCGCGCGCCCCACCGCGAGCATCACCTGGGGCGCATACTCATCCGCCGCGATGGGGATGCCCTCGGCCGCCAGCAGCGTCTTCCACCGCTCGGGGTAGTCGCTCCCCGACTTCCAATCGGGAACGAGCATCTCCAGATACGCGGTCGCCTCCTCGGACGTGTCGAAGCGGCCCACGAGCACGCAGTCGCCGCTGTTGTTGCCGGAGAACCCGCGCCACACCCGGACACCGTCCTCGAGCGCATCCGCGCGCGGCGAGCTCACGCGCGCGCAGCCCGGCAGGGGCGACGGCGTGGACAGCGTCGCCTGATTCCCCTCCCACGCCTGGAGCACGTCCTCCGCCGAGCCGATGGGCAGGCCCGCGCCATGGAACGAGCAGGACTTCAGCTTCCGGTCCGACGTCAGCGTGACGAAGTCGCGCCCCGCGCCGCAGTCACCGCCGAAGAGCCGGGGCACCTCCAGCAGCATGTCCCCGAAGCAGACCGACAGCCGCGTGCGCACCGGGCTCGCCGCCACGATGTCCGTGAGCCGCGCCTCGTCGTCCGCGCCGAGCCGCAGCGCCGCATCCCGCCCCACGTAGCGCAGGAGCGCGACATCGCGGCACCCCAGCGCCTCCAGCCTCCGCAGCCGCTCCGGGAGGCCCGACACCTGCTCCGGCGTGGCGAGCAGGTTCACCCCGAAGGTCTGCCCCGCGCGGGCCAGCCGCGCCACGCTGGCCTCCCAGTCGTTGTCCTCGTACAGGGACACCCGCACCTCACCCAGGTGGGGTTGCAGTCGCGCGAGCCGCTCCTCCGAGAGCAGCACCCCGTTCGTGGTGAAGTGGATGGCCAGCGGCGTGTGCGTCGCCAGCCGCTCGACGAGCGCATCGAAGCCCCGGAACGCGAGCGGCTCCCCGCCACCGAAGGCCACCTCCAGCGTCCCCGCGCGCGCCAGCCCCGAGAGCACCTCGAACGCCGAGTCCACCGTCCAGTCGCTGCGCGCCTCGCGCTCCCGCGAACAGAAACCACACGCCAGGTTGCACGCGTTGGTGATGCCGAAGAGCACCAGCCGGGGCGCGCGGCGTCGCAGGTGCCGTGTCCTGGGGGCATCGAGCCGGAGGTTCGTCCCCGTCTTCCGATGGAACCAGAGGAGGGCACCGTCGAGAGCATGGGGGCGCCAGTCGGGCTGCGGCTGCATGGGGACCTCGTGGGGAGAGCGGCCCCCATACGTCCACCTTCGCACAGCCCTGACTCGATGGCGCGCCCGGTCGAACGCTCGCTCAGCTCCTGGTAGTCCGTGCTCTCACACCACAAGAAACCTTTGCGGGGACCGGGCCGATAACCGGACAGACGCCCCGCTCATCCCCACCCCCCGAGGTTCCAGTCATGGGCATCCGGCTCCCCAGCTTCAACGACGTGAAGAAGACGGTGACCCGCACGGTGGACGACGTGAAGGACACCGTCGTCGACAAGGCCCAGGGCGTGAAGGACACCGTCGTCGACAAGGCCCAGGACGCGAAGAAGGCCGTCGTCGACACCTCGCGCGACGTCTTCGAGGACGTGAAGCGCAACCCCGTCGCGGACGCCTTCAAGAAGGCCATCACCGACCCCAAGGACCTGGCGCGGGACGTGTTCCAGACGGGCCTGCGGACCGCCTACCACGGCGCCAACGCGCTGCTCCCGGACGGCGCGACGAACGTGCTGCTCAAGGGCACGGAGCTGGGCGTGGACGCGCTCGCCAAGACGTCCGAGGTCGTGCTGGGCAAGGACGCCTCGCTCACCGACAGCCTCAAGAAGCTGGGCGAGGTCGACCTGGAGGCCATCAACCGCACCACGGACCCGGTGACGGGCCAGAAGCTCGAGGCCGACTGGACGAAGCTGTGGGGCACGTGGCTGCTGGAGGAGAAGCCGGCGGACCTGGGCACGTGGGACAAGACGACGGACGGCGAGGGCCGCACCGTCGACCGCGTCACCATCACCGATGACAAGTACACCCAGGACCTCGCGGGCCGTCCGCACCAGCAGCAGCTGACCGAGGAGTTCTTCAAGATGTACCCCAACCCCCAGCCGGGCGACGTCTTCCCGCCGACCAGCGGGGACCCGAAGGCCATCGCCGAGGCGAACGACAAGGCCCTGTATCGCTTCACCGGCCCCGGCACCTCGGAGGAGAACAAGGACGCGCCGTACACCGCGCTCGAGTGGTTCATGGGCTCGTACAGGACGCAGATCGAGTGCACCGGCATCGACCCGAAGACGGGCAAGCCGAACCTCGAATACAAGGTGACGAACAACTCCCACCTGGAGTCGGGCACGCGCGTGCCCCAGTCCTTCCAGGACAAGGGCCTGCCGGACGCGCTCGTGGGCGACGTCGAGCGCGAGCGGGGCCTGGGCGTCGGCGGCAGCTTCATCCAGGACTTCGTCTGGACGAGCAACGGCGTGGACAATCCCAACAAGTAGCGCACGTCCTCCCGCTGTATCCATGAAGGCCCGGTGGCCCGCGTCGATGCGGTCCCGGGCCTTCTGTCTTTGCGTGACAGAGCCCACGTCCTGGAGTGTTTGTCTTTGTGCGTCAGCTGATTTTCGCGCACATCGGGAAACTAATTCCTACCCGTCGCGATGATAAAGGCATCCCCCAGCCATTCGAGGCGATGTCATGGCCCCCATCTCATCTGTCGACCGTGGAGCAGCCGAGGCAGCCCGCAGGCGCGCGGAGGCGGCGCGAATCGCCGCCCAGGCCCAGGCAGCCGCCGCCAAGGTGAAGGAGGAGGCCGCTCGGAAGCCCCAGCCCCAGCAGACGCTCACCGCGTTCGAGGGGCCTCGGAAGGTGGGCGCGGAGCGGCTGACAGGGGAGAAGGCCTCGCCCGTGGCCAAGGGCCCGCTCGACGCCGCGCCCGCGGACCCGAAGGCTCGCGCGGGCTGGTGGAAGCAGCTGTCCCCCACGGAGCAGATGCAGGCGGTCAGCTCGGACCCGAAGAAGGTCGGCTCCCTGGATGGCCTGCCCGCCTCCGTGCGTGACACCGCGAACCGCCAGCAGCTCAAGAACGAGCTGACCCAGCTCACCGCCGAGGCCGACAAGGCCAAGAAGGACTACCTGGACAACCGCTCGCTGGGAGACAAGCTGCGCGACGCGCTCCGTCCGGGCAGCGCCGCGGACGAGCCCGCGGAGAAGTTCCTCCCGAAGGAGAAGCAGCACCAGCTGGAGAACGCGCGGGCGGTGCAGAAGCAGCTGGAGCGGACGGAGAAGGAGGTCGGCTCCGCGCAGCTGCTCGTCTACGACTCCGCCTTCGTCAAGGGCGAGGGGCGCGCGGCCATCGTCGCTGGCAACCTGGACACGGCGAAGCACGTGTCGGTGAGCGTGCCCGGACTCAACTCGGACGTGCGCGACTACATGGACAACATCACCAGCGACGCGCTGAACCTGCACAAGGCCGCGGGCAAGGAGCACGGCGAGGTCGCGACGGTGGCGTGGATGGGCTACGACGCGCCGGGCTTCCAGAACGTGGCGTCCGACAACGCCGCGGAGAATGGCGCGAAGCTGCTCGCCGCGGACGTGGCCGGCATCCGCGCCAGCCGCGAGGGCAACCAGCCCCACCTGACGGTGATTGGCCACAGCTACGGCAGCACCACGGCCTCCATCGCCGCGGACAAGAACGGCCTGCGGGCGGATGACCTGGTGCTCATCGGCAGCCCGGGCGCCGGCAGCGCGAAGTCGGTGAAGGACTACGACGGGCCGCTCGCCAACGGGCACGTCTGGTCCGGCTCGGCCAGCCGGGACTTCGTCTCCTGGCTCAACGGCAGCAACCTGCCGGGAGACCCGCTGGGCCAGGACCCGACCGAGGACCTGTTCGGCGCCAAGCGCTTCACCGCCGAGGCGACGGACCGCGGGGACAAGAGCAACTTCGAGGACCACTCCAAGTACTACCGCGCGGGCTCCGAGTCCCTGGGCAACCTGGCCGACATCGTCACCGGCAACTACGGCGGCGTGGACTCGGCGAAGCACCGCTACGGCGAGCACGACTGGTTCAAGGGCAACCGCGTCATCGACCCGGAGACGCAGCGCCCCGTGTCGTGATGCGGCCTGTGTGACTCAACGCAGGTCCAGCGTGTCATCGAGTTCCTGCCGTACGCGCCAGGGGCGTCAGCCGAAGCGCTCCTTGAGCACGGCCGCGTAGCTGCGGCTGAGCGGCAGCGGTGACTCGACGCCGCGCAGGTACACGTCGCCACCGCCACCGAGCCCCCGGTCCACGCGCTCGACGAGCGTCAGGTTGACCAGGGCGGAGCGGTGGATGCGCGCGAACGTCCGCTCCGGCAGCCGGGTCTCCCACTCCTTCAGGGGCCGGGGCGAGAGCGTGCACGTCCCATCCGCCGTCACCAGCTCCACGTAGTCGCCCGCGCCGCGCAGGCAGACCAGCTGGTCCACCCGCACGAAGCGCGACTTCGCGCCGTTCTCCAGGAACAGCATGTCCGTCTCGGTCAGCTTGTGTCGCGAGGGTCCCTGCGCGGGGGCGGGCTTGTCCTTCTCCGTGTCCTCCAGGCGCGCCAGCGTCCGGGCCAGCCGCTCCGGGTGCACGGGCTTGAGCAGGTAGTCGAGCGCGTTGACCTCGAACGCCCGGAGCGCGTGCGCGTCGAAGGCCGTCACGAAGATGACCTCCAGGCGAGGTTCCGGCAGCCGGGCGAGCAGGTCGAACCCGCTCTCTCCCGGCATCTGCACGTCCAGGAACAGGAGCTCCGGCTTCAGCTCGTCGATTCGCGCGAGCGCGCTGGCCACGCTGTCCGCCTCGCCCACCACCTTCACGTGGGGGAAGGGCGTCAGCATCTCGCGCAGCTCGGCGCGCGCCAGCCGTTCGTCATCCACCAGCAACGCGCGCAGCGGGTGCGTCATGTGACTCCTCGGCGAGAATCGGGGTCCACTCCTGGGCGGGCAGCTCCACGCGGACGCGCACCCAGCCCTCCTCCTCGGAGGTCTCCAGCCGCGCGCGCTCCGCGTAGAGCTGGGCCAGCCGCTCGCGCACGTTGCGAAGGCCCGTGCCCGTGCCCTCGGGGCCCATCTCCCGAGCCGGCGGCGCCCACACGCCGGTGTTCTCCACCAGGATGCGCAGCACGTCGTGCTCCCGCGTGATTCCCAGCCGCACCCGCACCGGCAGCTTCCCCGACGCCAGCCCGTGCTTCACTGCGTTGTCCACCAGCGGCTGGATGAGGAACGCCGGCACGGAGAGCCGCTCGGTGCCCGGCATCACCGACACCTGTACGTCCAGCTTCTCCTCGAAGCGCACCGACTCGATGCTCAGGTAGCTGCGCACCATGGCGAGCTCCTCCTCCAGGGGCACGTGCGGGCTGTCCCCCTTCTGGAGCGAGAAGCGCAGGAAGTCCGCCATCTCCGTCACCATGCGCCTGGCGCGCGCCGGGTCCTCGCCAATCAGCGCGCGCACCGACGTCAGCGCGTTGAACAGGAAGTGCGGACGCACCTGGTGCCGCAGTGACGCCAGCCGCGCCTCCTGCGCCAGGGTGGCCGCCTTCAGCGCCCGCTCGCGCTCGTCCTGCCACGCCTGGGCGTGCTTGATTCCGAAGTACAGCCCGCTCCAGCCCAAGAGCGTCACCGCGTAGTCGAGCGCGGCCCTGCCGAACATCATGCGGTTGGTGCGCCAGTTGTACGTGTCATACAGCCACGTGGCCCACACCTCGGCGAGGCCCATCCACACCACGCCGAATACCGCGCTGGTGGCCATGGCCCAGGCGGCCTGACGGGTGAATCCGCCGGGGAACAGCCGCTGGTAGCCCAGCCGCATCAACGATGTGAGCACCAGGCCGAACATCGCCCGGCTGCCCTTGGCCATGAGCAGTGACACGGTCCGCCCATCGGCCGCGGCCGCGGGCAGGAAGGTGACGATGAGCAGGAGCGCGTAGAGCCCCCAGCCGCCGAACTGCATCGGCCAGAAGGAGGGCCTCGACGCCGCGCGGGAGTCCATGCGCGGCAGGGTACCAGAGGCCCCCGTGAGCGACGACGGACCGACGTGTTCGCCTGGCTGCTTCATCGCCCGAGCATCGAGCGCAGCAGCGCGGCGAAGGCGGTCATCTCCTCCACCGTGCCCACCGTCAGCCGCAGGCGCGCGGCCTCCGCCGCGATGGGCACGGTGGGCTGGGTCGTCAGGTGGAAGCCGTGGGGCGCGAAGCGCACGGGCAAATCCAGCAGCTCCGGGGGCAGGGGCATCCAGACGAAGTTGGCGTGGCCCGGCACGTACTTCATCCCCACCGTGTCCAGGGCCTTGGTGGTGATGCGGCGCGCGTCGGTGATGAGCTTGCGGATGCGCGGCACGAAGGCCTTGTCCTGGAGGCTGGCGAGCGCGGCCTCGATGGAGAGGGCGTTGGGCAGCGTCATCTGCCGCTCGGAGAGCTTCTTCACGAGTGCGGGCTGGGCCAGCGCGTAGCCCACGCGCATGCCGGCGAGGCCGTGAATCTTGGAGAAGGAGCGGGTGATGATGACGTCCTTCCCCGCGCGCACCTGGTCGACCATGGAGAGGCCGGGCGCGGGCTCCAGGTATTGGAGGTAGACCTCGTCCACCAGCACGGTGGCGCGGGGGGCCACGGCCTCGCAGAAGGCGCGCAGCCGGCCCGAATCGACGATGGTGCCCGTGGGGTTGTTGGGATTGCAGACCGAGACGAGCTTCGTGCCCGCGTCCACGCGCGCCGCGAGCGCGTCCAGGTCGTGCGTCATCGTGGCGTCCAGGGGCACTCGCTGGACCTTGCCTCCGGCCCGCTCGGCGTAGGTGGCCACGATGGGGAAGGACGGGTCGGGACAGATGACGCCGCCTCCTCCGGAGGCGAACTCGTTGGCGATGAGGACCAGCGCCTCGAAGGCGCCCGCGGTGAGCAGGACGTGCTCGGGCGTCAGTCCTTCCTGCTCGGCGATGAGGCGCTTGAGCGCGTCGACGCGGTCCTGGGAGGCATAGCGGCTGGAGAGGTGGAGCGACTCGCGCATCACCCGCAGGGCGCCCTCGCAGGGGCCGTAGCGGTTCTCGTTGAAGAAGAGGCGGACGGGGTCCTGGCTCCAGTTCTTGCGAGGGGCGGGCGCGGCCATCGACAGCTCGGGGCGGACCACGAGCGCGGCGGTGGCGCCGGCGAGGAGGGCTCGGCGGGTGGGAAGGGGGTGGGGCACGAGGGTTCTCCCTGCGCGAGTGGGCGGGGTGTGGGTTCGCGCCAGGGGGAGGTTAGACGTTCCCGCGGGCTTCCGGGGGAGGGGCATCTGTGAGGCGCACCCGGCGTCGGTGAGTGGCGAGCCGCGTCGACGAGCTGCGGCATTCCTCGGGCTTACAGCCGGGATGGACGCAGCACCTTTCGCGCGTCGATTCCCGAGAATGTGCTGGGGAGGCTTCGAGCCATGTCTTTCGATTCCGTCGGCCGTATCCGTCGTCCGGTGGTGGAACTGCCCAGACGTCCGCCTCCACCTCCGCCCGCCGAGGCGAAGCCCGCCGCGAAGCCCACGGGCTACTCCCAGGCGGACACCTTCGAGGCGAAGCCCGCCGCCGAGTCCTCGGCACCCGCGGGCAATACCTGGTCCGGAGACCTGCCGTTGTCGGAGGCCCGCAACGCGCACCGCACCAACACCAAGGAGGAGTTCCAGGCCGCGCTCGACAGCGACGCCAACTGGTTCGAGGGGGATGTCCGCAAGGAGATCAACAACGACACGCCGGAGATGCGTCACGACAAGGCGCACGAGGACGGCGACAACCTCACCCTCAATGAATGGCTGACGATGGGGAAGGAGTCCGGGCGCGGGCTCAAGCTCGACATCAAGGAGAGCGACCAGGTGCCGGCCGTCCTCGATGAAATCGAGAAGGTGGGCATTCCCCAGGACCGGCTGATGCTCAACCTGGGCTTCGACGCCATGGAGAAGTGGGGGCCGGAGATTCGCGAGCGCTTCCCCAATGCCATCCTCGCCATCAACCCGCCCACCGAAGGCGAGGTGAAGGCCGCCGACGCCCGGAGGATGGTCGAGCAGGCCGAGAAGTTGGGCGGCCCCGTCACCTTCGTGGTGCGCCACGACAAGCTGTCGGACGAGGCCATCGAGACCTTCCTGCCCGCGGGCACCGTGTCCGTGTGGGGCGAGGCCGACGACCCGGTGAAGGCCGCCGAAGCGCTGCGCGAGCGGGGCGTCAACGGCGTCGTCGACATCGCCGGGCCCCACGGGAACAACTGGGGCGGCAAGGTGGACGCCGCGAAGAACTGGTTCCGCACGCAGTGGGACAAGGCCTTCGGCGGCTGAGTCGCGGCGGACGCGACGTCGGCGCGGCTCACGGCGTTGGAGTGTCCGCCGTGTCGACGACCTCGAAGACCTCCGCATCCGTGAGCGTGAGCACCTCCCGGCCCGCGGCCGGCAGGTGCGCGCGGGGCACGTCGAGGTAGCGCGTGGCGAAGCTCGCCGCGGGCTTGAGCGTGAGGCGCTGCCCCGTGGCGCGGTTGCGGTAGGTCGTGAAGATGGCGTCGGCGGGCGCCGAGTGCACGAGGGTGAGGTTGAGCTTGCCCAGGCTCGCGCCCGTCGCCGCGGCGGCGCCATCCGCGATGCAGGCGTACTGCACCTTCTCGGGGCTGTGGTGCACCACCTCCACGTCGAAGCTTCCAGCGGACAGACCCAGCGCCTGGAGCGCATGGATGCCCATGCGGTAGCCCGCGACGGCCCATGGGCCCGCGCCGCCGTGGATGGCGGCCACGCGCGCCAGCGCCGCGTCCTCGGTAGAAGGTGACGGGCGGGAGCCCGCGCAGCCAGGCAGCGCGAGCAACGTGAGGGCGATGAGCAGGCCGGGACGCTGGGACACTCGGGGACGCTCCGAGGCGAGGGGCAGGGCCTTCTACCCCGAGCCCCTTGCGCCGGGGAGCGCTACAGCGCCTCGACGACCTTCTTGATGCGCTCGAAGGCCCAGTCGAGCTCGGCCTGGGTGATGACGAGCGGGGGCGTGAGGCGGATGACGGTGTCGTGGGTCTCCTTGCTCAGCACCCCCTCCTTCATCAGTGCCTCGCAGGCGGGGCGCGCGGGGATGTCCAGGGACAGGCCGACCATGAGCCCCCGACCGCGCACCTCCACGACGTGGCGGCTCTTCAGCGTCCTGAGCGCGGCGAGGAACGTCCTGCCCAGCTCGGCGGAGCGCTCCACCAGGCGCTCGTCGCGCAACACGTCCAGGGCGGTGAGCGCCACGGCGCAGCCCAACGGATTGCCCCCGTAGGTGCTGCCGTGCTGCCCGGGCTTGAGCACGCCCATGACCTCGTCGTCCGCCATGACGGCGGACACGGGGTAGAAGCCGCCCGACAGCGCCTTGCCCACCACGATGACGTCCGGCCGCACGTCCTCGTGCTGGAAGGCGAACATCTTCCCGGTGCGCCCCAGGCCCGTCTGGATTTCATCCACCATGAACAGCACCCGGTGCTGACGGCACAGTTCGGACGCCTGCTTCAGGTAGCCGTCTCGTGGAATCAGCACCCCGGCCTCCGCCTGGATGGGCTCCATCAGGATGGCGCAGGTGTTGGGGGTGATGGCCCTCCGCAGCGCCTCCACGTCGTCGTAGGGCACCACGGTGAAGCCCGGGGTGAAGGGGCCGAAGCCGTGGCGGTAGCTCGGCTCGGTGGAGAAGCTGATGAGGCTGATGGTGCGCCCGTGGAAGTTGTTCGCGAAGACGATGACCTCCGCCCGGTCCTCGGGGATGCCCTTGACGGTGTGTCCCCACTTGCGCGCCAGCTTGATGGCCGTCTCGCATGCCTCCGCGCCCGTGTTCATCGGCAGCGCTCGGCTCAGGCCGGACAGCTCCCGCAGGGCCTTGTAGAGGTGGGGGAGCTGGTCGTTGCGGAAGGCGCGAGAGGTGAGGGTGACCTTCGCGGCCTGCTCGCGCAGGGTCTCCAGGATGCGGGGGTGACAGTGGCCCTGGTTCACCGCCGAGTACGCGCTCAGGCAGTCCAGGTATTTGCGGCCCTCCACGTCATGGACCCAGCAGCCCTCCCCGCGTTCGATGACCAGGTCCAGCGGCCGGTAGTTGCGCGCTCCGTAGCGCTCCTCCAGGTCGATGTAGTCGCGAGTGGAGAGAGGGGCGGTGGCGTGCTGGGTGCTCATCGAGGTTCCTCGGAGTGTGGGGCCAGTCCCCCCTCACTACCTCGGACCCACGGAGGTGTCGGTGAGAAACGCCTCGTCGGTCAGCGTCTGTAGGAATGCGAGCACCGCGGCGGTCTCCTCGTCGTCCAGCGCGAGGCCCACGCCGCTCCCAGCGCGCCGCAAGGCGGTGTCCAGCGTCGAGGAGGGCGTCACGCCGTGTCGGTAGTGCCGCAGGACGTCCTCGAGCGTCGCGATGCGCCCGTCGTGCATGTAGGGCGCGCTCACCGCGACGTTGCGCAGGGTGGGCGTCTTGTAGCGGCCCGCGTCCTCCTCCCGCAGTGTGACGCGCCCCCGGCCCCGGCTCACGTCCTCGCCTTCGCCGAAGCGCGCATCCAGGCCGTTGTTGTGGAAGGCGTTGTCGGTGAAGAGTTCTCCCTCGTGGCACGGCGCGCAGCGCTGGCGCACGACGTCGAGCCCCCGGCGCTCGTGCGCCGTCAGCGAGCCGCCGGGCTCACCCCTGCGCCACGCGTCGTAGCGCGAGCGCGCGGAGACGAGGGTGCGCTGGTATTGCGCCAGCGCGCGCAGCAGGTGGCCGAGCGTGGGCGCTCCAGGACCGAAGGCCCGCTCGAACCTCCGGACGGCGGACGTGTCCGCGGCGAGCGTCGCCAGCATTCCCTCCAGGTCCGTCTGTCCCATCTCGTCCGGATGGGTGAGGGGCGCGAGTGACAGCGACTCGAGGTTCCTCGCGCCACCATCCCAGAACAGGCCATCCGCCCACGCGAGGTTGATGAGGGTGGGCGCGTGGCGCGCCAGCGGTCTGCCCGAGACGCCTTGCGTGGAGAGGGCCTCTGGGGCGGCGAACGCATGGGGCTGGAGGTGGCAGGTCGCGCACGACACGCGCCCGTTGCCGGACAGCTGGGGCGCGTGGAACAGCCAGCGCCCCAGCTCGACGCCCTCGGGCGTCATGCGGTTGTCCTCCGGCTCCGGCAGGAGGGAGTACCCCGCGGGGAGCACGAGACCCAGGGGCCCCTCGGGAGAGGACGGGAGGGTGTCCCCTGGAGCCCCGCCACAGGCGCCCAGCAGCAGCCAGACGCAGAGCCGGGCCGCGAGCCAGGGCGCCCGGGCGCGAGTCATCGGTCCGGGTTCTCCACCGTCTCCACGGAGAACATCGACTGGAAGGCGTCGGACAGCGTGGCGCGAGCACCGGCGTTGCTGGCGTTGATGGTGGCCGTCGTGCGGGGGCTGAGCGTGGAGAACAGCGTGGCCACGTCGGCGCGCAGGCGCACGGTGAGCTGCTTCTGCGAGTTGACGGTGACGGGCGAGGGGAAGGTCTGGCTCACCGTGCGGTAGTCCGGGTTGGTGCCCGTCTCCCAGGCGAAGTCCGCGAGGCCGCCCGCCGAGGGGACGTACTGCCCCTTCGTCTTCGTGAAGATGTAGCTGGTGAACCACATCCAGCTGACGGACGTCATGTTCGACAGGACGTGCAGCTCTCCGGCCTGCCGGCTGAGGTCGTCATTGTGGGTGGGGTCCACGCCAACGCTGAACTCGATGCCCGTGTAGGTCCCCGCGGGGACCGACGACACGTCGACCTGCTCGCGCCGACGCGCGGGGAGCACCGTGGGGGACGCGGTGCCCTCCACCGGCTGCTCCTTCAGGACGTCCATCAGGTGATAGCTGTCGGCGAGCGCCACCGTCGAGCCGTCCTGCTTGCGCAGCTTCACGTTGGTGAGCCAGTAGCGCAGCTCGCTGAACCGGACGGTGTCACCACCCGCGGTCGTGAAGGACTGGTCCAATTCGAAGGGGCGGTCGCCGAAGACGAGCCTGGCCACGAGCGACAGGCTGCCCTGGGTGGCCAGCAGCAGGGCCTTGAGTCGCTCCACCTCCGCGCGCGCCTCGTCGAGCCGGAGCAGGACGCCATCCCAGTCCTGGGACTCCAGCAGGGCCCGGGCCTCGGCGAGCTGCGTCTGCAGCGTCTGCACCTGCGTGGTGAGGGCCGCGTTCTCCTGCTCCGCCTGCCCCTGCTCCTGCTGCTGCCGGCTCACCTGGGCCTGCAGCCGGGTGACCTCCGCCTCCAGCTCCGTAATCTGGCGCTCGAGCTGCTGGCGCTCCTCGACGGAGAGGGCGGAGGGCTCGGGCATGGCGTCATCGCCACAGGCGGCGAGGACACCGAGGGTCAGCGACGCCACCAGGAGCGAGGAGGCGAAGCGGGAGGGACTCGAGAAGCAGGCGGGCAAGGGCATGATGCGCTCCTCTTGCCAGAGGCCTCGCGCGGCCGGAGTGTGGCACGCCGCCGCGCGACAATTTGCCACGGGGCGCGGTGCGGGACACGATGCGCGCGTCCCGCCCGTCTCGTCAGGCGCGGGGCTGGGACTGTCGCAGCCACGCCACCGTGTCGCTCAGCGTCTGGCGGTGGGCGCGCGGCTGGTAGTCGAGCTCATCGTGGCTCCACAGGGTCTTGAAGCCCCAGTGGCACGTGGACATCTCGAGCACGACGGGGTCCGGCAGCTTCTTGAGCGGCACCTTCGAGCCCAGCTTCGCCAGGCCCTGCACGACGAGCGTGGGCACGTCGGGCTTGTCCACCTTGATGCCGGCGACCTCACCCACGCGCTCGAAGAAGGTGCGCAAGGGCAGGGACGTCCCGGGCAGGTGGTACGTGTCGCGCCAGGTGTCGCGCTTCGCCAGCCGCGCGAGCGCGTGCGCCACGTCGCGCACGTCGGTGAAGGCGATGCCGCCCGCGGGGATGAAGGGCAGCCGGCCGTTGAGCACGCGCGCGACGTTGGTCGTCGAGCGGCCCAGCGTGTCGCCCGGCCCGAGCAGCACCGGAGGCCGCACCACCGTCAGCTCCACGCCGAGCTGCTTCGCGAGCTTCCGCGACTGCTCCTCGGCGCGAATCTTCGACAGGTAGTAGGGCCAGCGGCCGACGACGCCCTCCGCGTAGAGCGAGTGCTCGTCCGCCTCGATGGTGGCGTGGGGGAAGCAGCCCACCGTGCCGGACGTCGACACCAGCACCATCCGCGCGTCGAGCGCCTTCGCCGCGCGCACCATCGCCAGCGAGCTCTCGATGTTGAAGCGCACCATCTCCTCGGCGTGGTGCCGGCTGTGGTGCACCATGCCCGCCGCGTGAATCACCACGCGCGTGCCCTTCGCCTGGGACAGCCACGCGTCGGGCTCCATCGGAGTGCCGGACACTTGCTGAACCTTCGCGTCGAGCGGCGAGCGCACCAGGGCAATGGCGTCGTCGCCCAGGACCTCGAGCAGGTTTCGCCCCAGAAAGCCGCTGGCACCCGTGACGAGCGTCTTCACGACTGCACCTCGCCCCGCCACGCGCAGGCCTGCTGGAACTGGGCGAGCTGCGCCGCGTTCGGGCCCCACTCGAGGTCGTCACCCGAGGGCTTCACGATGTCGAGCGACAAGAGTGCCTGCACCACGCCGTCCAGGTGCGGACGGTGCGCCACCGGCACGGCCTTCAGCTCGCACGGCGCGCTCACCTTCGTCGCCTCCAGGTAGTCGCGCACCACGGGCTCGAAGAGCGCCTTCACCACCGCGTCGACGCGCGCGTCGCCCATCTCCGCCAGCGGCGTGGCGCACCAGCGGTAACGCGACAGGTGCGTCTCCAGCGCGGGGTTGCCCGGCTGGCGCGCCAGCACGTCGCCCGCGAACCAGTTCTGCCACTGGTTGCGCAGCGAGTGCGCCAGCGTCGGAGTCAGGGGCGAGGGCACCGGCAGCTCGCTGGCGATGACGCGCCCGCCCCGCCGCTCGATGGCGTCCTTCAGCCAGGCCTCGTCGACGCCCGGAATCGGGTGCTCGGCGAGGAACGCGCGCAGGTGGAAGCTGCTCACCGTGGTGTGGCGCTGCAGCTCGGCCATCACCGTGTGGCTCAGCGCGCGCACGTCCGTGTCCGGGCCCATCGCCTGGGGCTGGCCGCACGCCACGTGGACGCGGCCCAGCTGCACCTGCCCACGCGCGAGCCGGCCCAGCCACGACATGACGCCCGTGAGCGTCATCTTCGGGCGCGGCTTGCCCGACAGCTCCTCGCACAGCGACGCCTCCTCCGGGAGTCGGTCGTAGGAGATGGCCACCGGCAGGACGACGAACTGGCGCCCCGTGTTCTGCAGGGCGCGCAAGAGGCCCCGCTTGGGCGGCAGCATCAGCCGCGCGCGGCTGCGCTGGCCCTCGATGAAGAACATGAGCGACGCGTTCTTCTCGGTGAGCCGGCGCAGCTCCTCGCCCAGCTCCGGCACCTCGCGGCCCACGCCGCGCTTGATGAAGAAGGCCTGCGAGTCCTTGAGGATGGGGCCCACCACCGGGATGCGGCCGAACTCCTCCGCCGCGGCGATGTGCGGCATGGAGATGCCCAGCTCCGGGTGCTGGAAGCACAGGTAGCTGGTGAGCAGGAAGTCGAAGTAGCTGCGGTGCGTGGGCGCCAGCACCACCAGCGCGCCCGGGGGCACCTGCGCCATCGCACGCTCGAACGAGGGCCGGTCGAACGTCACGTCGCTGGTGCAGTGGCGGAACGTCTTGCGCAGCGCATAGCCGAACACCTTGAGCGTGGTGTTGGAGGCCGGGCGCTCCTTGAGCCACGTGCTGTCCGCCCGCCCGTCATCGTGCTTGGGCCCGGCGAAGGACACCTGGGACTCGTCGCGCGACAGCAGGTGGCGGTACATGCCCTCGTTCACCACGCGCACGTACTCGCGCGGCTCGAAGCCGGGGACCTCCAGCGGCGCGGAGCGCACGAAGTCGAAGGTGTGGTGCGTGAAGTACGAGAAGCCCTCGTTGAGGTACTGGACCTTCTGGTCCGCGCGCACCAGCTTGCGCAGGGCCTTGCTCTGCCCGAGCACCGTCAGGGCGGCCTTCTGCAACTGCACGGGCAGCTCGCGCCGCACCAGGTCCGCGGCGTCGAAGCCGTGGTCCTTGCGGCCGACGAACATGTCGGGCGCCTTCACCACGCCGGGGCGGTGCTTGAACCACTCGATGGTGGCCGCCGCCGCCATGTCGATGCGCAGCGCCCGCTGCACGCCCATGGTGGCGTGGACGATGGGCACCGGCTGACCCTCGGCCGGCATGGGGCCGAACACCGCGCGCACCACTTCACTGGCCACCACGTCCACCGGCACCACGTCCAGGCGCACCGACGGGTCCGCGTTGAAGGCCCGCACCACGCCCAGGCCGCTGTACAGCAGGCACCCGGCGAGCGCCGCCGGGCTGTCGAGCCAGCCGGGGAAGGGCGCGCGGTGCGCGGCCGACACGATGCTGGGGCGCACGATGACCACGGGCACGTGGCCGCGCCGCTCGCAGATGAGGTGCTCGGCGACGCTCTTGGTGAGCGTATAGGTGTTGGGGTGGCCGGTGAGCGTCAGCCACTCGCGGCCGTCGCCTTGCGCCACCTGGAACGCCTCGTAGAGCTCCGAGGCGGGCTTGGGCAGGTGCGCCAGCTTCTCCTCGACGGGGCCGGGGCGCCAGACGCTGACGTACGCGGTCGACACGTCGACCATGCCCACCACCTTGGGGCACTCGCGCGCCAGCTCCAGCACGGACAGCGCGCTGCGGATGTTGGCGGACGTCGCCTGCGCGAGCGGCAGGTCGAACTCCACGCTCGCCGCGCAGTGCACCACGTGCGTGACGCCGCCGCGCACGGCGTCCCGGTCCGCGGCGGACAGGCCGCAGGCGGGCTGCTCCAGATCACCGCTCACCACGTCGACCTGCTGAGTCCAGCCGGCCGGCAGGCGTGAGAAGCACGCGGCCTGGGCCACCTTGGCGAAGCGCTCCGCGGCCGACTGCACGCGGCCCTGACGGTCCTTGGACTCGCGGACCAGCACGGTGACGCGCTCGACGCCCTGGTGCAGCAGCGCCTCCAGCACCACCTTGCCGACGAAGCCGGTGACGCCGGTGAGAAAGACATGGCGGGACATCAGTGAGGCTCCTCGTTCGGGGTGAGCGCCACCGGGCCGTTGATGCCGCTGTTCGACGCGCCGAAGACGTTCTGCGGGTCGATGGCCGCCTTCACCTTGCGGTTCAGCGCCAGCGCGCCCTCGGAGTAGACCTCCGGCAGGAAGTCGCGGCGGATCTTTCCGACGCCATGGTGGTGCGACAGTGAGCCGCCCGCGGCGAGGATCTCCTCGCGCGCCGCGTGCTCGAGCGCCGCGTAGGCGCCCACCGGGTCCTCCACGCCCTTCGCGTAGAAGCCCAGGTAGAAGTAGATGACCACGCCCGTCTGGTAGACCTGGGTGAGGCGGCCGGTGAAGAACACCTTGCCGGGCAGCTTCAGCAGGGCGTGCTCCTTCTCCACCCGACGCTGCACGCGCTCGTAGAGCTCCAGCGCGCGGCTCCACGGCACGCTCGTCTCGAAGCTCTCCGCGATGGCCCAGTGCTCGAAGGTGAGGTCGCGGATGTAGGCGATGCCGAAGGTGAGCTGGTAGCCGCGCTCGCCGTTGGCGCCGCCGCCCTTCATGCCGCCGTGCGCCGCGGCGATGCGGTACAGCGTCTTCTCCTGGAAGTCGACCTCCTCGCGCGAGCCCTCGAACACGATGGTCGCCACCGCGAGCTTGTACGGGTCGAAGCCCTTGAGCTTGGTGACGACGACCTTCTCCAGCTCGCTCTTCAGCTTCGCGGCCAGCCCGTGCTTGGCGGGCTTGAGCGCCTGGCCGAAGTGGAACTGGGTGTTGTCCATCACCCGCACGCTGGCGGGCACCGCGCCGGACTGCTGCAGCTCGTAGAGGAACGCCAGGCCCGCGGCCAGGTCGGGGAAGATGACCGAGCCGTAGCGCTGGACCTCGGGCAGAGGGAAGAGCTTCACCACCGCCGTGGTGATGATGCCGAAGTTGCCCTCGCTGCCGAACATGTACTGGCGCGGGTTGACGCCCACGCTCTCACGCGGCGCCTGGCGCGGGCGCTCCACGATGCCCTGGGCGGTGACGACCCGCATGTCCAGCACCAGGTCCTCGATGTTGCCGTAGCGGTTCTTCTTCATGCCGCTGGCGTTGGTGGCAATCCAGCCGCCCAGCGTGGAGAACTCCAGGCTGTCGGGCTCGTGGCCCATGGTGAAGCCGAACTTCGCCAGCTCGCTCATCAGGTGGCGGCCGGTGGCCCCTGCCTCGATGCAGGCCATGCGGTTGACGGTGTCGATCCAGAGGACGCGGTTCATCTGCCGCATGTCCACGGCGATGACCAGGCGCGCCTCCGACAGCGGGATGCGCAGGGCCTCGGTGACGTTGGTGCCGCCGCCGAAGGGGATGACACACGCGCCGTGCTTCGAGGCGGTCTCCACCAGCTTCACGACCTCGTCGTGGCCGCGCGGGAAGACCACCAGGTCCGGGACGCGGTCCAGCTTCGTGTAGCGGATGGCCCAGATCTCCCCGCCCGTGTGCCCGTGGCCCCGGCGCAGCCGCTGCTTCGGGTCGTCGGTGAGCTGGTCCTCCTTCAGGAAGGCGCGCAGCGCGGTGAGCAGCGCCTCGTCCTTCTTCGCCTCGGGAATCTGGGGCGGGTAGTGGGGCTCGTTGCGGTTGTCGTAGCCCAGCGGCGAGGCCAGCTTGGCGGCGAACCACGGCATCAGCTCCGGCAGCGCCACGTTGCTGATGTTGTAGCGGGTGCCCGTCAGCAGCGTGCTGCCATCGGGTTGCACCACGAAGCGAGTGTCCTCGAAGCCCCAGCCCTCGAGGGATTCGACGTCCTGGGACGCGGGGGAGACGGGGGGCGTGAAGCGCGTGTCTCCAGACGACACGGTGGACGACTTGCCGTCGAGGCGCTCGCCGGTTCCGCTCTGCACCGCATTACCCAGACGGTGCAGCAATCCTGATTTGTCAGCCATGGTCGCGCGCAGTGGTACATAGGGTTGCTCGCTGCGTCAACGCGCGCGCTTTGCGCAGGTGCGCACCGCGTTACGCACTTTCGGAACGCATCGTCTCGTAAATGGGCTAACGAGACCCGTGGTCTCGTAATCCGGCTTCTTCCGAGACAGGAAGTCTCGTAAAGAGAAGCCATGCGTGCAGGCCGACCGAGGGACGAGGGCGTGCGCCGGGCCATCCTGGTGGCGGCGCAGGAGCTGGTGCTGGAGCGGGGCTATGCGGCCGTCACCATGGGGGACGTGGCGAAGCGGGCCGGTGCGGGGAAGCAGACCCTCTACCGCTGGTGGCCCGGCAAGGGGGCGCTGGTGCTGGACGCGTTCTCGGAGTGGGTGAGCCAGGCGCCCAGGCTGCGCGGCCCGCGCAGGCCGTCCCTGTCCTCCACGCTGGTGGAGCTGTGCCGGGGCGCTTCGGAGGCGGCGCCGGTGCTGCGCGCGCTGATGGCGGAGGCGCAGTTCGACGAGGACCTCCACCGGCGGCTGGTCGCCCAACTGGTGCGGCCGCGCGGCGACGAGCTCCGGGCCTGCCTCGTCGACCGGCGGCCGGCGGACCGGGAGCTGGTGGTCAACGTGCTCTCCGGGCTGGTGTGGCAGCGGCTGATGCTCAACGAGCCGCTCGACGCGCGCTTCGTGCGCTTCGCCCTGAGGGTGGTGGAGCGCATCTGAAGGGGGCAGGCGGCCGGGCGGGCCCCGCCTGGGGGCGGGGTTGAACGAAGTTGGCCGGCCCGCTCCCGCTGTGCTAGCTAGCGCCCAGCCACTCGACGCTCCGATGGCGGCGCGGCATCTCGTCGCGACCGTAGGGTGTCCTCGGGTGGCATTTCTTCGGCTGGCGCCTCCCGAGCATCGACCCCGTTGTTGCTGGAGGCCTACATGTCGACGTCCGAACTGCCCGTCCTCGAGTTCATCCTCGCGAACTACAAGAACTTCAACGCGCGGGCGACGCGCGACTCGCTCTTGTCCTACTGGGACCACGTCTCCACGGGGGGGCGGATGTTCTGGAGCGTCGCGGGCGCGATGTCGTCGGCGCAGCTGGGCATCACCCTGGCGCCGGCCATCCGCTCGGGCCTGATTCACGGCCTGTCCGTCACGGGCGCCAACCTGGAGGAGTCGCTCTTCCGGCTCGTCGCGCACGCGGCGTACAAGGACTTCCCGGAGTACCGCTACTTCACCAAGCAGGACGACACGAAGATCCTCGAGCAGCGGATGCGCCGGGTGACGGACACGAGCATCCCGGAGGACGAGGCGTTCCGCGCGGTGGAGAAGTTCATCGTCCCGATGTGGAAGACGGCGACGGAGAAGGGCCAGCGCCGCTTCTGGCACGAGTACTTCTACGAGGTCATCCAGATGCTGGACCCCTCGGCGTACGAGGGAGACCCGGAGGCCTGCTGGCTGCTCGAGGCGGCGCGGCGCAAGCTGCCCATCGTGGTCCCCGGCTATGAGGACTCGACGTTCGGCAACATCTTCGCGTCCTACGTGAAGTCGGGCGAGTGCAGCGCGAGCATCGTCAAGTCCGGCATCGAGTACATGGCGGACTTCTATGACCGCTACGAGGAGCTGTCCGCGGGCCAGGGCGTGGGCTTCTTCCAGATTGGCGGCGGCATCGCCGGTGACTTCCCCATCTGCGTCGTCCCCTCCATCAAGTACGACCTGCAGAAGCCCGTGAAGCCGTGGGCGTACTTCTGCCAGATCAGCGACTCGACGACGTCCTACGGCTCGTACTCGGGCGCCACGCCCAACGAGAAGATCACCTGGGACAAGCTGACGGAGACGACGCCGATGTTCGTCATCGAGTCGGACGCCACCATCGTCGTCCCGCTGATGCTGCGCGCGCTGCTCGAGTGCCAGGGCAACCCCAAGGCGGCGGGCGCCCTCATCGCGAAGCACCGCGGCTGAGACGTTCGCAGGGCTGTGACGGCTTGCCGGGGCGGTCCGTATCTCCGCCCCGCGCCGGATTCGCCGTGACGTGGCCGCCTCGTGGAATGCTCCCACGAGGCCTGGCCGCTCCGGTGCCGAGGTGACGCTCCTCGAGGGTCGACGTGCTCGGGTGCTCGCGCATTCCCGCGAGCCGTGCTGACGCGCCTGGAGGCCCGGTGAGGCCCGGTGTCGACCGGTGGGCACTGGCCCTGGCGGGCGAGCCCCGGGCGCGGGTGCGGGGCGCGGGTGAAACACAGGCGGGGCGCGTGATGCGGGGTGTGTCGGCGCCCGCATTGTCTGTGATTGTTGCCCTGGAGTACGTCTGTGTTTCGGGTTGACGTCAGGGACGGGCGTGGTGATGTATGAGCCGCCCGGTCGTGAATCGTGCCGTGCTCATCCAGGGAGACATCGGGTTTCCGACCGGGCGTGATTCATCACCTGCCCGAGTGGCTCGCTCCGCGCTGTCGTCAGGCGTGGACAGGAAGGGACGCGTGCAATGAAGCCTCTGCTCGAACTCATTGGAGAGACCGCGCCGTATGCCAGGGCGTTCGACGTGACGGTCAAGGATGATGTCGTGCTCGGCTGGTTCAAGCCCGAGCAGCGGCGTCACGCCGAGACGACGTTGTTGAGCCTCTCCGAGACGCTGCGCTCCATGGCCCTCCACGGCGCCCTGATTGGCGCCGCGGCGAACCCGGTGAAGGCCCGTCACTACTACCTGGGCAGCCGCGCCGAACTCCGGGTGTTCCCGGTGGAGGCCACCGAATCGGAGGTCTTCCAGTGCGTGGGACGCCTGGAGGGCATCGACCGCTCGAACCAGTTCCCCATCTATCGGGTGAGCGGGATGTGTCTGACGGACAAGGGCGAGCGCTACGCGGAGCTGGACGGAGCCTTGCTGGTCCTGACGGAGGAGGAGTTCGTGGGGCTCAAGGGCGCTGATGCGTCGGCGCGGCCCTCGTGGTCCCCCGGGCAGCCGAGCCCGTATGCGGACCCCATTCGGCCCATGACGCTGGAGTGGATGGAGCCCGGGAGGATGCTCCGGGCGTCACTGCCGGGGTTGGCTCGCGAGGACTTCGCGGGCCACTTCGACCTCCGTCCGCTCTGTCCCCTGACCCTGACCCTGGCGAATGCGTGCTCGTTGGTGGGGCACTTCCCCGGGTACGGGAGGTTCTGGATCAGCCGCTGTGCCATCTCCTGCAAGGACGTGGTGGACCCGGGCCAGGCGCAGCGGATCGTCTGTGTCTCCGACGGGGCGGGCCGGTTCGTCATCACCGTGGAGAGCGACGCGGGCCAGCGGCTGGGCCGTTTCAAGCTCGAGGTCGTGCCCGCCTGAGACCCGCGACGTGATTCCCGATGTTCCACATGGAGGTGACGTGATGCTCAAGGATGAACTGGTGGGAACCTGGAAGCTCGTGTCCATGGAGTACGTGCAGCCGGATGGCCGGCGCAGCCACCCCTTCGGAATCCACCTGCTGGGCTGCCTGATGTACGACGCGCACGCGAACATGTCCGTCCAGCTCATGCGCGGAGACAGGGCCTTCTTCGAGTCCCCGGACCCGCTGGCCAGCAAGCCCCAGGAGGCGAAGGCGGCGATGGATGGGGCCGCCTTCTACTTCGGCACCTACTCCGTCGACGAGGACGCGCGCGTCGTGTCCCACGCCATCGAGGGGAGCCTCTTCCCGAACTGGGTGGGGGTGGTGCAACGGCGGCATGTCCTCGTGGAGGGCGAGAAGCTCTCGCTCCGGACCGACCCCATGCCCTTCGCGGGGGGCAGCGGGGTGATGGTGCTGACCTGGCGCAGGCTGAGCGGCCGGGCGGGCACGCCGAGCCACTGAGGGCCCGCTCCGAGGCTCGAACCTGGAGCGCGTCCACCGCCCCGGATGGACTACGCTGGGCGGCCTTCGTCGGAAAGGTCGGTGCGTGTCCCATGGGTGGTGGTCGTGTGCTCTCGCCAGTGCTCCTCGTCGGTGCCGGGATGGGGGAGGCCACGTGCGGCATCCTCTACCTGGCGAGCTACCTGCGACGCGGCGGCATCGAGGCCTTCGTGCGGCTGTACGACGGCGACGAGACGGAGGCCGAGGTCATCCGCTCGTTCGAGGCCCTGGTGCGACGCGTGCGCCCCAAGCTGGTGGGCATCAGCCTCAAGTGGTTCCACCACGTGGACCGCGCGCTGCTCATCGCGCGGACGCTGCGGAAGATCGACCCGTCCATCCGCGTCGTCGTGGGCGGCAACTCCGCCTCCTTCTGGTGGCGGGAGCTGCACGCGTTCGACTGCATCGACCACGTGGTGCTGGGGGACGGTGAGCGGCCGCTGCTGGCCCTGTGCCAGGGGGAGGACTCGCCGCCCAACTGCGTGAGGCGGGACCCGGACGGCCGGGCGCGCCGGCTGCCGCTCGAGTACGTGCAGGGCGCCACCAACACCGAGGACGTCTTCTACTCGCACTTCGACGAGATGTTCCTGAGCCAGCTGGACCTGAGCTCCTTCTCCGGCTGGGTGGCGCCGGGCAAGGGCTGCGGCGAGAACTGCCTGTACTGCGGCGGCGCGCGCGGGAACCAGAAGGCCGCCTTCGGTCGGGCGAAGCCCTTCCTGCGCTCCGAGGAGAGCGTGCGGAGGGACCATCAGGAGATCGCCGGCAAGACGTGGCAGATGCGCTACGACTTCGCGGGGAGCTCGGCGGAGTTCCTGGGCAGCACCTGGGCGGGCGTGGACCTGTCGCGCCACTGCTGCACGTACTTCCTGTGGGGCGTGCCGCGCCTGGAGCTCGTCGAGGCGCTGTCGAACACCTTCGAGCGCGTCTACATGGTGGTGGACATCGGCTGCTTCTCCGAGAAGCAGCGCCTGGAGCAGATGGGCCGCGGGCTGCTCAAGCCGTGCGCGAAGGACCGGGAGCTGCTCGAGCTCATCGAGGGCTGCCGCCGCTACAAGAACCTGGGCGTCGAAATCTCCGGCATCGGCGGGCTGCCGTTCGCCAGCGAGGCCACGCTCGTCGAGGAGCTGGCGCTGGTCCAGCGCATCATCGACCAGGACTGCGTGGTGGGCTACCAGCGGCTGGAGTCACAGCCCGGCGCGCTCGTCACCGAGCACCCCGCGCGGTTCGACATGGTGAGCGAGGCGCGCACGTTCAACGAGTTCCTCGACTTCTTCGAGCGCCGCGAGCCGGGGGACGTGTCCGTCCCGATGATTCGCTTCCGCGACGCGAAGCTGGAGGCGGCGGTGCAGCGCACCTCCGAGCAGGTGGACGCGCTGGCGTGGAAGCACCGCGACGCCCGACGCAACCTCGACGTCAACGGGCGCACGCGGCTGGTCAACACCGCGTCCTCGCCCCGGCGCTTCTCGCTGGGGGACTGGCTGGGCAGCCACCGGGCTCCGGTGAAGGTCGCGCGGGAGGAGGTGACCGTCCTGCGCTCCGTCGACGGCATCACCTTGAGCTGCGCGCCCACCGTCAACCCGCGCAGGTTCTCCGACCCCACGCTGGTCCAGGGCGACGACGGGGCCATCCTGCTGGCGGCCCTCGCCGCGTTCGAGCGCCCCACCACGGTGTCCAGCGCGGTGTCTCACCTGGGCAGCAAGGCCCGGCTGGACCCCCACTCCGCCCGGGAGGTCATCGACCACCTGGTGGAGGGGCGCTTCCTGCAGCCGGGCTGAGCCTCACAGCTCGGTGGAGCTCTCCGCCTCGTCCGCGCTCCTCGCCGCGTTGCCCGGGGGGACGGGCGAGAGCAGGAGCCGGCCGAGCACCAGCGCGAGCACCGCCGCGCAGGCGCTCGCGGCCAGCACGCCCAGCTTCGCGCCCGCGAGCAGGCCTGGGTCCGTGAAGGCGAGCTGCGCGATGAACAGCGCCATGGTGAAGCCCACGCCGGCGACCAGGCCGAGCACCACGAGGTGGCGCACGGTGAGCCCCGCGGGCAGCGTGCCGATGCGCAGCCGCAGCGTCGCGCCGATGGCGAGCAGCACGCCCACGGGCTTGCCCACGACGAGGCCCACGGCCACGGCCATCGCCACGCTCCAGGCGGAGGCGCCGAGCGTCCCGCCCGAGAGCTGGACGCCCGCGTTGGCGAGCGCGAACACCGGCATGATGCCGAAGGCCACCCAGGGGTGGAGGGACTCGATGAGGCTCTCGGCGGGAGACAGGGCCTCGCGCCGCGCGACGTCCACGTGCCGGAGCACCCGTGAGAGGTCCTCGGGCGAGTGCGCGCCCTTGGCCTGTTGCCCGAGCGTCTCCAGCTCCTGGCGCACGTCGACGAGGAGTCCCTGGGGGCCGAGCCACGCGCGCACGGGCGTCATGAGCCCCACGATGACCCCGGCGATGGTCGGGTGGATGCCCGCGGCGTAGATGCCCGCCCACGCGACGAGCGCGGGGACGACGTAGGCCCACTTCGAGCGCACGCCCACTCGCTGCATCGCGAGCACGCCGACGAAGCCGAGCGCGGCCGTCAGCAGCCCGACGAGCGAGACACCCGAGGAGTAGAAGAGCGCGATGACGACGATGGCGCCCAGGTCGTCGATGACGGCCAGGGCCAGCAGCAGCACGCGCAGGGCGGGCGGCACGCGCTGGCCGAGCAGCGTCAGGATGCCGAGCGCGAAGGCGATGTCGGTCGCCATCGGGACGCCCCAGCCGCTCTTCGTCTCGGGGGCTCCCGCGAAGGCGAGGTAGAGCAGGGCCGGCGCGAGCATCCCGCCGAGCGCCGCCGCGATGGGGAGCGCCGCCCGGCGCCACTCGGACAGCTCGCCGTGGTGGACCTCGCGGCGGATCTCCATGCCGACGACGAAGAAGAAGATGACCATCAACCCGTCGTTGACGACCCACTCCAGCGAGCGCTCGAAGCTGAACGCGCCGAGCCGGAAGCCGACGGGGGTGTGCCAGAGGCGGGTGTAGCTCTCCGCCCACGGGGAGTTGGCCCAGGCGAGCGCGACGGCCGCGGCCACCAGCAGGAGGATTCCGCTCGCGGCCTGGATGTGGAGGAAGCGCTCGAGGGGGCGGCTTGCCAGGCGCACGAGGCGGAGCAGGGGCTCCCAGGCCTCCGGCGGAGATGTGGGACGGGGAGGAACAGGGGTCGACATGGCGCATCCTCGCCGGCGACTCAGCCGGCTCGGATGGCGGCCCGACCATCCACTGTCCTGCAGCGGTGTGCTGCACCCTTGCGTTGTGTGAAGCCCGGGCACCTTCTCACAGGCGGCTTCGTGGGTCGACGAATACCGGCGCGTGGAGGGCTCACGTGTTGCCTCGGAAGGGGATGCCCGAGGCGCGGAAGAAGACGGCCGTCAGGGCCGCTGGGAGCGCGGCGAGCAGGGGGGAGAGCAGGCCGTTGGGCCCGCCATTCATCCTGGCGGGTATCTCCAGGGTGACGAGGAGCCCGCCCGCGACGGCGAGCAGCAGCAGCGCCCGGAGGTCCGAGGGGCGCGCTTCTGGGGCGATGACCAGCTTGAGGGCTCGCCAGGCTGTCAGGCCCCCGGTGAGTGCTGCCACGAACTGGGAGAAGGGGGGGATGGGGGAGCCGTGGAAGGCGAGGCTCATCATGGTGTGGCCGACCAGGCTCACGACCACGGTGCCCAGGCCCCCCAGTGTGGTGAGCGCGGCCGAGATGACGAGGACCCATCGCGGCGGTGCGAGGGTGGGGGTGCGCCCGAAGGTGAGGTCCTCGGGTGTCAGGCGCCGTGCCTCGGGGCCATTGAGCTTGAGCAGCGCCTTCACCGCGAGCATCCGGCAGGAGCGTCCCTTCCGGTCGCGCACGGTCGTCAGGGGGCCGGAGCTCAGCAGTTCCCACAGGACAGCGCCCAGCTCGGGCGGCCCGCCTCGTTGGGCCACGTCGCGCAGGCGGGCGCTCAGGGTCTCCACGTCGAGCGTGGTCTCGCCCTGCTGGGCGAGCACGGCCTGCTCGGCGAGGCCGCGCATCGTCGCCACTTCCATCGCGGTGAGGTCGGACTGCGAGGGCTCGAGCACGGCGCGCAGTCTATGCCAGACGTGTGTGTTTGAGGCACGGGCCCGCGTGTGAGTGTTCAGCGAGGGGCCGAGGACCTCGCGAGCGCTGGTGCGCGTGGCTTCCGCGAGGACGCGCCGTGGGCGTTGGCGCGAGGTGCCTGGGCCCGTGAGGGCTCCGGCGTGTGTGACGCTCCCGCGCAGCCTCATCGTGGAGGGGGCGGCGAAAGGCGCCTGGGCCCGTGAGGGCTCCGGCATGAGTGAGGTGCCCTCGCGACCTCCTCGTGAAGAGGTCGGCGCGAGGAGCCGGCGAGTCATGTCGGGCTTCGGCGTGAGTGAGGCGCGCCCGCGACCTCATCGTGAAGAGGGCGGCGCGAGGAGCCGGGCCATATGTGCGACCCTGGCGTGCGCAGCTCCATCCGACCTCCATCGCGGCAGCTCAGGACCCAGGCGCGAGCAGGGTGATGTGCAACCTGCGCAGGTGCGCATGCTCGCTGATGACGTTGAACGCGGCGACGCGGTCTCGCGCGATGTCGACTTCGAGGACCAGCCGCAGCCGTCCCCGTGGAGCGACGACGATGCCGGGCTTGCCGTCGATGAGCGCGACCCGGGCGAAGCGCGCCCGGCCCGTGTTGGTGAGGGTCTCCTCGGCCACGCGGCGGGCACCGCGTACCTCGGCCGGTGTCGCGGGCCGCAGCGCTCCCGCGTCCGCACGCCGGACGACGTCGGGGGCCAGCACCGCGAGGAGCGCGTCCAGGTCACCGGCGCGCGAGGCGGCGAGGAACGCCTCGATGACCTGCCGGTGATGGTCGAGCTCCGCTGGGGAGCCCAGCGGCCTGCCTCGCACGCGGTGCCGGGCACGGCTCGCCAGCTTCTTCGCGGCGACGGGCGAGCGCTCCACGATGGTGGCGATGTCCTCGAAGGGCAGGCTGAACAGGTCATGCAGCACGAAGGCGATGCGCTCGGCGGGGCCCAACGTCTCGAGCACCACCAGGAGCGCGAGCCCCACGGACTCGGCTCGCACCGCCTCATCCTCCAGGCTCGGCGTCTCGCCCTGGGCGAAGGACTCCTCGAGCAGCTCCGTGTCTGCCGGTGTCTCGCCTCGGTGCTGGCGAGCGCGCAACATCTCCAGACAGACGCGACTGAGGACCGTCGTCCACCATCCATCGGGATTGGCGATGGCGTGCGTGTCGACCCGGCTGGCGCGCAGCCAGCACTCCTGCACGGCGTCATCCGCCTCCTCCGCGGTGCCGAGCATGCGGAAGGCCACCGCGCGCAGACGACTCCGGGCGCGCTCGAAGGTCGCGGAAAATTCAGCGGAAATTCCCACCGGTCACCTTTCGAGGTCGTGGTTCATCAACACGGTGGAAGCGATGAACGACACGAACGCGACGAGGAGCCGAATATGCCGACGCTGATGGTCCGATACAAGGTGAAGGAAGAAGGTGTTCCCGAGGTGCTGGCCGCGGTCCAGGCGGCCTTCGCGGCCATCGAGGCGAAGCAACCGCCGGGCCTGCGGTTCGAGTACTTCCACCAGCCCGAGGGCCACGAGTTCTTCGGGCTGCTGGAGCTGGAGGAGGGCGCCGAGAACCCCCTGCTCGGCATCCCCGACGCCCGTGCCCTGCAGGCCACCGTGGCGCGACATGCCCTCGGAGGCGCCCCGACGCCTCAGCCCTGGGTGAAGCTCGGCTCCCACGGCTTCGCGCGCTGAGGCCGAGGCGCGCTCAGCGTTCCCGATAGAGGGCTTCCATGTTGTTGCCATCGGGGTCCAAGACGAAGGCCGCGTCGTAGCCCGAGGGATAGCCCTGGGCGGTGTCGCGCAGCCCCGGCGGGCCGTTGTCGATGCCGCCCGCTTGCACGGCCGCCGCATGGAAGGCGTCCACCTCCGCGCGACTGCGCGCCGCGAAGGCGGTGTGCTGTCGCACGCCGTGCGGGTGGAGGCGGTCGATCCAGAAGATGGGATACGTGATGCCGTAGCCCACGCCGACGGTCTGCCCGTCCTCCGCGAGCTGTTCGACCCGCCGCAGGCCGAGCGCTCCCAGTGCCGCGTCGTAGAAGGCGGCCGAGCGCGCGACATCCGCGACGCCGATTCCCGTGGGGTCAATCACGCTGTGTCCCTCCAGGGTTCGAGCGGGCGGGAGGCTCGCCACGAACGGAAGCTTCCTGAAGCCCTGTCCCCACACGAGCCCGGGTTTCTCGAGCATGCGAGGGGCCTCCGGCGGGGGCACGCACGGACGCGACGGCGCGCGCGTTCGGAGGCATGATGGACGAGCGCCGTCGACCTCGCGGAGGACGCACGCGCGCCAGGAGCCACGGGCGGTGGCTGGGGGAGCGCGGGAATGTCGGAGTCGGTCGAGCTGAGGTGCCTCCGGTGTGGTGCGCCGGATGCGGGGAACGTGGCGCGATGTGTGTGCGGCGCCAGCCTCCGGGTCGATGTGGTGTTGCGGGACGCGGTGGTGGACGAACGGGCGCGCTTCGCGCTCGCCCGGGCCATCTCGCAGCTGGGCCCGCCTGCTCCCTCGTTCTCCGAGGCTCGAAGCCTGCTCGCCAGGGCGGGCGCGCCCCTGGCCCACGGTGTCTTCCGCGCCTTCGCGGAGAAGCTCCTGACGGTGCTTCGCGCCCAGGGCGCCCGCGCGGAGCTGCGCCCCTTCGTGGAGGTGGCGGTCCTCTCCGAGGAGCCCGCGAGGGGCGGTCGCCGCGCGCTCCTCGGCGTGCTGCTCCTGGTCGCCGTCGCGGTGGGCGTGTGGGTGGCCCGCTCCCCACGCTTCGCGCAGGCGCGCTCGGAGGTCCTGTCCCTCGCCTCGGGTGAAGCGCCTCCGGGCGACAAGGCCCCTGGGCCCGTGGCCCTCTCCACCGCGGAGATCTCCCGCCGCGCGGGGCCGAGCACCCTGACCCTGCGGTGTGGGAGCAAGACGGGCTCCGGCTTCTTCGTGGAGCCGGAGCTGGTGCTGACCAACGAGCACGTGGTGTGCCCGCCGGGCAAGATGATGACGGCGGTGCTCGCGGATGGGCGCGAGCTGCTCGGCGAGACGGTGGCCAGCGACGTGGACCTGGACCTCGCCACCGTCCGGGTCGTGGGCGCGAAGGCCGCGCCGCTGCCGCTGGGCGACGTCACGCGCCTGGAGCCGGGAGACCCGCTCGTCTTCATCGGCAGCCCCCAGGGGCTGGACTTCACCGTGCACGAGGGGAAGGTGGGCTACGTGGGCCGCCACTACCTGGGGACGGGCTACGTGCAGTTCAACGCCTCGGTGAACCCGGGCAACAGCGGTGGGCCGCTGCTGAACGGACAGGGCGAGGTGGTGGGCGTCGTCTCGATGAAGATCGAGAACTCGGATGGCCTGGGGCTGGCGCTGCCCATCGCCTACGCGAGCAAGCTCGTCCCGGTGCCCACCACGCCCGAGTCCACGGAGCGCTGGAAGGCGCTGCTCGAGCGCGTGGCTCGCGACGAGGCGCGCGAGGCGCAACGCTTCCAGATGGACACCGAGCAGCAGGTGCTCCTCTCCGTGCAGCGGGTCGACGGGCTGGGGCTCGTGGTGCTGGTGCTCGAGCGGTTCGACTCGCCGCCCACGTCGCTCAAGCGCCGCATGGAGCTGGAGGCGGAGGGGAAGACGTGCACGTTGGACCTGGAGTTCGAGGACTGGCGGCCGCTGAGCCAGTCCCTGGCGGCGCAGGAGGACTCGCGGCGGCTGCGCTGGTTCCTCTCGAAGGGGCTCACCCGGGGCATCCACGTCGGAGGCGCGCGGCTGCCCGTGGAGACGTGCGCGCTGCCCGCGACGGGCACGGCGTCACTGAAGGCGGGGCAGGGCAGCGGTGAGAACCTGGAGCGCATCGAGGTGTCGCTCAAGGACGTGCGGGACGCCCGCGACACGTGGAACCGCAACCCCACGGGCATCCAGCGCTGGGAGCGCGAGCGCTTCAAGCAGCGGCTGGTGGGGACGCAGTCGCGCGAGGAGGAGGAGCGGTGGCGCACGTCCTTCGGCAAGGCCCGGGCGCGCGTCGCCCGCTTCGAGGAGGAGCGCACGCGCCTGCGGCAGGACGAGGCCTCGGGCAAGCCCGTGGCCCGGCGCCAGCAGGAGGTGGAGGCGGAGCTGAAGCTGGCGAGCCAGCAGCTCTCCGAGCTGGAGCGCTACGCCACCGAGAAGAACGTGCCCGCGGAATGGCGGCGTTAGCGCGCCGCTCCGCGCGGGGGGCCGCGGAAACCTGACACAGGGCTGTCGGCGCCGAGGACCATGAATACGGTGACTCCGACACATCGACGTGTCGGCCATTCCAGGAGGTGGAGCGTGGAGAGTCCCGTGGAGGTGGTGGAGGCGTACTTCGAGGCCTGGACGACGAAGGACGAGGCGAAGCTGCGTGGGACGCTCGCCTCCGAGGTGAGCTTCGTCGGCGCGCTCGGCACGGCGCAGGGTGCCGAGGCCTGTGTGAAGGGGCTCGTCAACGGCATGTGGAAGGTGTCCCCCCGCATGCGCGTGCTGCACCGCTTCGTGGACGGCCCGGAGGTGCTGACCTGGTTCGAGATTCATCCGTACGACGGAGCGCCCACGCCCGTGGCCAACTGGTGCCACGTGGAGGAGGGACGCATCACCCACATCCGCGTCACGTTCGATCCACGCTCGATTCTCGAGAAGCGTTGACGCGAAGGTCTGGCGGGATGGGAATTCCCGGTGGCTGTCTTCCGGGGCCCTGGGAGGCCATGGTTTGCGGGAACCCATCCATGGGATAAGGGCCCTGCTTCCCACAGACCATGGCCACGACCTCTTCCGTCTCCGGTGTCCTGCGCGGTTATGTCTTGCCCGCGCTCCTGCTGTTCGCCCTTCCCGTGTTCGGGCTCTGGTTCACGGGCTACGCCAGCAACTGGTTCGACGAGCGCATCCGCTCCGCCATCTCGCAGCAGGTGATGCAGGACCGGGAGCTCGACGAGGTCCAGCGCAAGGAGGTGTTGGAGGCGTACAGCACCTTCTCCGCGGTGGAGGCGTGCATGAGCACGGACGAGGAGCGGGCGGGGTTTCGCGCGAGCTTCGGTGACGGGTGCACGGACGCGATGCAGTTCGGCTGGGCGTACCGCGGGGCGTTGGGGTTGGTGTTGTTGGGGCTCGCCTCCGCGTTGATTGCGCTGATGTGCGGGCTGGCGGCTTTCATCTCCCGGCCCATCCAGTACCTGAGCTTCGTGGTGGGCTGGAACCTGCTGCGCATCGCGACCGCGCTCCAGGTCATCGGCCAGGGGGCGCTGGCGGTGTGGCTGTCGTACTGGGTGACGGCGGTGCTGACGCAGCGCTACTCGGTGAAGCTCATCCTGGCGGTGGGGCTGATGGCGGCGGGTGCGGCGTTCCTGGTGGTGGTGGCCATCTTCAAGCGTCCGCCGATGGACTTCGAGGTGGAGGCGGAGGTCGTCGAGGAGTCGAAGGCGCCGGAGCTCTGGGCGCACGTGCGAAAGCTGTGTCAGCGACTGCAGACGCTGCCGCCGGACCACCTGCTGGCGGGCATCGACGCGAACTTCTTCGTCACCGAGGGCGACATCCGCGTGGGAGAGCGGACGCTGCGGGGGCGCACGCTGTTCGTGAGCCTGTCGCTGCTGCGGCAGCTGGAGCGGCGCGAGGCGGAGGCGGTGCTGGCGCACGAGATGGGGCACCTGCTGGGCGGCGACACGGGACATGGCAAGCGGTTGGCGCCGATGCTGGCGCGGTTCGGCCAGTACCTGGAGGCGCTCCACGAGGGCGGGCTGACCCGGCCGGTCTACTACTTCATGCTGTCCTATCGGGGGCTGTTCGAACTGTCGTTGGGGCGCAGCCGGCGCGCCAGTGAGTTCGCGGCGGACCGGCTCGCGGCGAGCGTCACCTCGGGGCGGGACGTGGCGCACTCGCTGGTGAAGGTGGTCGCGTACGCCAACTTCCGGGACCGCGTGGAGGCGGCGCTGTTCAACCGTGACGAGCAGCACCAGAGCGTGGCCATCGCGCAGCGGGTGGCGCATGGCTTCGCGGAGTACGCGCAGTCGGAGGCGCTGCAGGGCGATTTGAATGGCTCGGTGACGCCGCACCCGTTCGATTCGCACCCGCCGCTGTCGGCGCGGCTGGAGAACGTGGGCGTGAAGCTGTCGCCGGAGGACATGGGGCAGATGCTGGTGGAGCCGGTGACGTCCTCGTGGGCGGAGGCGTTCGAGGACGCGGACGGCATCGAGGCGCGGCTGTGGCGCGCGTACGAGTCGCGCTTCTCGAAGGCGCATGACGTGGCGCTGGCGTACCGGTACGCGCCGTCCAACGACGAGGAGCGGGAGCACGTGGAGCGGTACTTCCCGCCGATGACGTTCGAGGCGAAGGAGGAGGGCCACGAGGTCCGGCTGAGCTTCGCGGAGGTGTACTGCGAGGAGTGGGCGGCGCCGGTGCACCTGGACGAGGTGACAACGGCGACCACCGAGGACCGCATGTTCAAGAAGTACCTGGACCTGCTCCTGAACGGGACGGGGGCCACGCAGGGCAAGGTGTCCATCTGCTTGAACAAGCTGAAGGACTCGGAGGCCCTGCTCGCCGCGTTCGGTCACTACCTGGGCCGCCACCGCGCCAGCAAGGACCACCAACAGAGCGCCGAGCGCGACGCGGCGTGAGGTCCCAGGGCGCCCGCCGTCGCGGCGCCAGGGTGTCAGTTCCGGAGGGGGATTTTCGTCCCATCGCGGCCTCGATGTCCGCAGGCCGCGATGCGGGGGCTCGGTGGGCTCGAAGCCCATGAACCTGGCGGCGATTCCCTTCGAGGTAGACCTTGGCCACTCAGCAGCGCCCGCGGTTGTCACTGGAGCAGCGTGACGCCGCGCTCGCGGACCTCCTCGCCTCCGAGCGGGCGCGCATCATCCCCGCGGCGAACCTCCTCGCGTCGGATCCATCCACCCTGCCCCGACTGCTCGAGTTTCTTGCGCTCGAGCGACGCGCGGACAATCGCCAGGGGATTCTCTTCGCGCTCACCTGGCATGCGGAGCCCGACGCCCTGTGGGACCTCATGATTCGGGTCCTGTCCGACCCGACGGAGGGCGAGAAGGTTCGAGGACATGCCTCGGAGGGGCTCGCCTACATGTTCCCGCAGGTCGAGGTGGGCTCCTCGCGGTTCGAGGCCGGAGTCCAGACCCTGCTGGCGGCACTGAAGGACTCATCGCCTGAGGTCCGCTACTGCGCGCTCTTCGCGCTCGGCGCGACAGCGCATCCGCCGCTCGTCCCCGCGATGGAAGCGATGCTCGTGGACGAGACGCCCGTGCCCGGTTGGGTCGGCACGGTGGCCACCTCGGCGGCGAATGCGCTCGAACACCTCAAGGGCAAGTCCGCGTCCCCGCACCGCGAGGGGCCGTAGGCGGAAGGCTCCTGCTGACCTTGGCGGCTCGGCTCCTCCACCTTCGCATCGCGGCGACTTCAGCGCGGAGGACGGCCGAGCTGCTGGCGCAGGTGCCCCTCCTCCACCAGCCCCCAGCGCTCGACCAACCTCCCCTCGGGGGAGAAGCGCAGCAGGTCCAGCAGCGTGTAGCTCACCGGCAGCCCGGTCGCGGCGAAGCCCATGAAAGGCCCCCGGTGGGTGGCCCGGGCGGTGATTCGACAGGCGACCTTGTCCCCCTCGGCGACCAGGTCCTCGAGCTCGAAGCGGATGTCCGGGAACGCGGCCCGCAGGCCGGCGAAGCCCTGCTTGATGCCCTCGCGCCCCGGCATCATGTCCGGGTCCGGATGGTGGTCGACGGCGTCCTGCTGGATGACGTCATCGACGACGTCGAAGTCGCCGGAGTGGATGGCCTCTTCGAGTCGGCGATAGAGCCTGCGCGCGGCGTCCTTGATGGAGAAGGTCATGGGCTGAGGATGGGCACGTCTCCGCCGCGCGCCTTGAACGAATCGGACATCGGCCGCGTGGCATGCTCCGTCCGATGACCCCTCCATTCCGCATCGAGTGTGGCCCCTGTGTCCTGCGTCCCTGGCGGCGCGGGGACGAGGCCTCCCTGGTCCATCACGCCAACGACCGCGAGGTGTGGCGCAACCTCCGCGACCGGTTTCCCCACCCCTACACCGCCCAGGACGCGGCGGGCTGGGTGGGCTGCGCGGGCGCGGTGTCCCCGCCTCGTGACTTCGCCATCGAGGTGGCCGGCGAGGCCGTGGGCTCCATGGGGATGATTCCCGGCACCGACATCGAGCGCCATTCCGCGGAGGTGGGGTACTGGCTCGGCCGCTCGCTGTGGGGGCGGGGCATCGTCAGCGCGGGCCTCGACGCCTTCTGCGGCTGGACCTTCGCGAACACGGACCTCCTTCGGCTCTTCGCGCTGCCCTTCGCCGACAACGCGGCGTCCTGTCGGGTGCTGGAGAAGGCGGGCTTCCAGCGCGAGGGCGTGCTGCGGCGCAGCGCCGTCAAGGACGGCGTCGTGCACGACCAGGCGCTCTATGCACGCCTGCGTCCCTCAGGGCCTTGAGCCACCGTGCGAGGCAGGGGGAATGGCATACGTCCCCACCGCGTGGGCCACGGGCTCCGGCAGGCCCTCCGAGTACAGCGACACCTCGCCCACCGCGAGGCTCCGCCCCACCTTGAGCAACGTGCACACGCCGATGATGCGGCGGTCCGCGGAGGGCTTGCGCATGAAGTTGAAGCTCAGGCTCGTCGTCACGGCGAGCGGGACGAGGCCAATCTCGCCCAGCAGGGCCACGTAGAGCGCCACGTCCGCGGTGGCCATCAGCACCGGGCCGGACACCGTGCCGCCGGGCCGAAGCTCACCGGGGCCCACCTCGTGCGCGACGGTGGCGCTCCGGTGGCCCACCTCCAGGATTCGCACGCGCGTCTGGGGGAATTCGGCGGTGATGAAGTCCGACAGCTCACGCAGGGTCGCCATGTCGCGAGTGTGAGCGAAACCCGCGCGCGTGAGTAGCGGTGCTGACGTGGCCGCACGGCGCGTGGCGCACGGGGCCTTATGCTTGGCCCATGTTCGACGAATTCCTGCGCCGCTGGTCCCTGACACCGGAGGGCGGGCCCATCGTCACCCCGGGTGCGCGGCTGCTCCCGGTGCGCTGGCGGCAAACGCCCGCGATGCTCAAGCTCGCGCTGGACGCGGAGGAGCAACACGGCGCCCGGGTGATGACGTGGTGGGCGGGAGACGGCGCCGCGCGCGTGTTCGCGGCGGAGGGCCACGCGCTGCTGCTGGAGCGCGCGGAGGGCGCCCGTTCACTCACCCAGATGGCGCGGGGTGGCGAGGATGACGAGGCGTGCCGCATCCTCTGCGCGGTCGCGGACAGGCTGCATGCGCCTCGTTCGACGCCGCCTCCGGAGGACCTGGTTCCGCTGCCGCGCTGGTTCGAACCCCTGGCGCTCGCCGCTGCCACGCACGGGGGTGCGTTCACCCGCTCGGCCCAGGCCGCGCGCGAGGTGCTCGCGACGCCGGCGCCATCCGTCGTGCTGCATGGCGACCTGCACCACGACAACGTCCTGGACTTCGGCGCACGAGGCTGGCTGGCCATCGACCCGAAGCGGCTGCTGGGTGCGCGAGGCTTCGACTTCGCCAACATCTTCACCAACCCGGACATGGCCAACCCCGAGCTGCCCCTGGCGGTCCTCCCGGAGGTCTTCCAGCGCCGCGTCCAGGGGGTGTCCGAGGCCTCGGGGATGGAGCGCGGGCTGTTGCTGCGCTGGGTGCTCGCGTGGACGGGGCTGTCCGCGGCCTGGCTGGTGGAGGAGGGAGCGGACGCGACCGTGGACCTGCGCGTCGCGGCGCTGGCGGCGGCCGCGCTGGGGCGTTGACGGCGTGGTATGTCATTGCGCCATGAACCTCTCACGGTGGTTGTTGGCGGGCATGGGCATGGCGGTCCTGGCGTCCGGCTGCGGCGGGCGTCGCAGCCACCCCAAGGTGGACTTCGCCCAGATGGGGCCGTCCCTGAACGCGAAGCGCTACGCGAACCTGGAGAAGCTCGCGGCGAAGGACCTCAAGTGCGCCGAGGAGCTGACGCCCACCTACCTCGGGGAGAACCAGTACCAGATGTCCGGCTGCAACGCGGAGGGCGTCTACGAGCTGCGCTGCCGCGTCGGGCAGTGCGGCTGGGTTCCCGACGTGCGGGCCCGCGCGGAGTTCGACCTGGGCTGTCCGCGCTCGCAGCTGAGCGCCACGAGAATCGACGACGCCACCGCGGGCGTCACGGGCTGTGGCAAGCGCGCCACCTACAGGGCCCTGGGAAGGACATATGGCGTCAACTGGGTGTTGAACTCGGCGGTGACCGAGGACTCGAGCCCCGCCGCGGACACCGCGGGCGCCGCCGCGCCGCTCTGATTCACAGCGCCGCCCAGGACCGCTCGGCCCTGGCGACGACGTTGTCCTCGTCGAACTGCGCGGTGAAGTACCCCAGCCAGCGCGCCCGCTCGGACGCGTCGCCGCCTTCGCCCAGGAGCAGGTCGCTCAGCTCCAGCAGGTCGACGACGATTCGCTCGTGGCGACAGGCGCACAGCCGCCGCCGGTCCACCGGGACGTCCCCGTAGCCGGCCATGAACGCGGCCACCTCCTCGTCGCGGGTGCCAATCCCTCCCACACCCGCGCCGATGAACATGAGGTCCACCTCCCGGGGCCCTCGCGTCGCGGAGTCCCAGTCGACGACGGTGAGCGCGTCATCGCCCACGAGCAGGTTCCCCGCGTGCAGGTCCGCGTGGCACGGCACGGCCTGCTCCGCGGAGCCGCGGACGCTCCCCGCGAGCACGGCCGCGCGCTGGAGCACCGTCGCGATGCGGCCCGCGTGTCGGGTCCACGCGTCGACCAGCGGCGCCGTGGCCGCCGTGGTGAGCGCACCGCGGAGCATCGCCTCGTGCCGGGCCCGCGCGGCCTCGAGCGGCGGGGCGTCCGGCTCCGGGAGCGCCGCGTGCAGCTCCGGCGGCAGGCGCGCCTCGTGGACGCGCCGCAGGGCCTGGCCCAGGCGCTGCCAGTGCTCGGTGGTGGGCGGCCGCTCGAAGCCGCTCGGCGCGTCGATGAAGGGGTAGAGCGTCCAGCCCACGTCCTCGGCGCGCGGCGCGAGCTCCCCGCTCAGCGAGGACATCGGGGCGGACACCTCCCGCACGCCTTCCCGATGGTGGAGATGCCACGCCAGTCGGAGCCGCGCGTCCGACCACCTCCGCCGCAGCTTGAGGAGCCAGGGCGCGCCCCGCCGGGTGGTGACCTTCAGCACCCGCGCGTCCGAATCCAGGCCCGCCGTGAGCGGCTCGAGCGCCGAGATTTCCAGGCCGTGGTGCTCGTGGAGCACCCGGGCGCAGCGTTCCTCGTCGGGCCAGGCGGTCATCGGATGAGTGTCGCAAAGCCCCGCGAGCCGCCGTGGCCTCATCGCAACCAGTGTTCATCAGCACGCCCGTGGACAGGGGAGGGGACCGCCCGCGCGCGGACTTTTCCAGCCCGCCTGGACGCCCTGGGAGCACTGTTGGAAGGGCCCGAAGAGACCGAAGCCCCCACCCCACCCCGGAGGAAGAGATGAACACGCCCGTCGTCCACAAGAGCTTCCCCCCTCGAGCGCATGTACCCCGCCAACGCCGCGCGCGTCTTCAATGAGGGCACCCGCGAGCTGCCGAGGCGCTGGCCCGCGAGCTCGGGCAGCACGACTGATTTGACGTGGCGTTCAGGTCACCGGGCCTCGAGCTCGACCTCGCTCGGCCCGAGTCATGACTCCAGGTCAGGAACACGCGTGGCCTTTCGCGGCGCCTTGTTGCCTGCCCGCCAAATACTGCTCATGCGCAATCACATCCAATCGGAGGTCGAGAGTCAGTTGTAGCTTGCGAGGCTACAGCGCTGGAACTGCTCCAGAATGGCTCGGTTCGAGCCCTCCGGGATGGCTCGCCGGACCCACCTGGAGAGTCCCGTCCACGGGGGCTTGTCAGAGGGGCGTTGCATGGTGTCGCCCTCGAGGATGGCGACCGGGTGCTCGCGGGAAATCTCAGGGGGTCCTGAGGAAGAAAAGGGCCCTCGTGCGTTCAGGGTGGCGCGGAATTCATGCGTGAATTTCTCGCAACGAGGACTCCCTGATTCCTTCGGAAGATTCGCCCAATCCGCTGTCACTGGAAGATCTGAAAGCATGATTTGAATCCGAATAGGACATGCTACTGTGTGTTTGGGGAACACGCGCTTCATCAGGGGCTGAAGTCGATGGATACAGGGGGCCAGGAGTTGCAAGGCATTGCCTTGATTGGCATGGCAGGGCGCTTTCCGGGGGCAGAGAGCGCTCTTCAACTGTGGGAGAATCTCATCGGTGGTGTCGACTCCATCTCGCGGTTTCGCGATGAGGAGTTGTTGGCCGCGGGCGTGCCGGCGGAGGTGTTGCGCAATCCGGCCTACGTGCGCGCCAAGGGCGTCATCGCGGACGCGGACTGCTTCGACGCGGGCTTCTTCGACTTCAGCCCGAGGGAGGCGCAGCTGCTGGACCCGCAGCAGCGGGTGTTCCTGGAGAGTGCGTGGGCCGCGTTCGAGGACGCGGGCTATGACCCGACCCGTCTGACGGGGATGCCGGTGGGCGTCTTCGGTGGGGTGGGGCTCAACAGCTACCTCTATACGCACCTGGCGCGTCCTGGCGTGCCGGTGCCGCTCGAGGAGTTCTTCGCGGCCTTCATCTCCAACGACAAGGACTTCCTGTCCACGCGGGTCTCCTACAAGTTGAACCTGCGGGGTCCGAGCCTCACGGTGCAGACGGCGTGCTCCACGTCGCTGGTGGCCGTGCACCTGGCGTGTCAGAGCCTGTTGAGCTTCGAGTCGGACATGGCGCTCGCGGGCGGGGCGGCCGTCACGCTGCCCTTGCGCACCGGCTACCTGCACAACCCGAACTTCATCCTGTCCAAGGACGGCGCCACGCGGACGTTCGACGCGCGGGCGGGCGGCACCGTCTTCAGCCATGGCGTGGGCTGTGTGGTGCTCAAGCGGCTGGAGGACGCCGTGCGGGACGGCGACGCCATCTACGCGGTCATCAAGGGCAGCGCCGTCAACAACGATGGCGCCTCGAAGGTGGGCTACACCGCGCCGAGCGTGGACTCGCAGGCGGAGGTGATTCGCACCGCGTACACGCTGGCGGACGTGGACCCCGCGAGCGTGGCGTACGTGGAGGCGCACGGCACCGCCACGCCCATGGGAGACCCCATCGAGGTCGCCGCGCTGACGCGGGCCTTCGCCTCGGAGGGGCCCCGAGAGACGCCGTTCCTGTTGGGCTCGGTGAAGTCGAACCTGGGCCACACCGACGCGGCGGCGGGGGTCGCCGGGTTGATGAAGGTGGCGCTCTCGCTGCGCCACGGCGCCATCCCTCCGTCGCTGCACTTCGAGAAGCCCAACCCGCACCTGGACCTGGAGTCGGGCAACTTCCGCGTCGTCACCCAGCCCACGCCCTGGCCCGAGCTGGGCGCGCCCCGGCGCGCCGGCGTGAGCGCGTTCGGCATCGGCGGCACCAACGCCCACGTGGTGCTGGAGGAGGCTCCGGCCCAGGAGTCCATGCCGGCGAGCCAGGGCGAGCAGTTGCTGGTGTTGTCCGCGCGGACGCCCGAGGCGCTGGAGCGCGCCCGGCTGCGGCTGGCCGAGCACCTGCGCCGGGAGCCCTCGGTGGACCTGGGGGACGTGGCCTTCACGCTGGCGATGGGGCGCAAGCTCCTGCCATACCGCGCCTCGCTGGTCGCGGCGGACGTGGCCCAGGCGGCCGGGGCGCTGGAGGCGAGGCTCCCGGTGGAGCCGGTGGCGGCCCGACAGACGCCGGTGGCGTTCCTGTTCCCGGGGCAGGGCTCGCAGTACGCGTCCATGGGGCGCGGGTTGTACGAGACGGAGCCGGAGTACCGCGACACGGTGGACCGTTGCGCGGCGCTGCTCCGGCCGCACCTGGGGCTGGATCTGCGCGAGGTGCTCCACGCGGAGGCCAGCGACGCGGCGACGGAGCGGCTGGCGCGCACGGAGCTGACGCAGCCCTCGCTCTTCGTCGTCGAGTACGCGCTGGCGCGGCTGCTCATGTCCCGGGGCGTGGAGCCCTCGGCGATGCTCGGCCACAGCGTGGGGGAGTGGGTGGCCGCGTGCCTCGCGGGCGTCTTCCCGCTGGAGGACGGGCTGCGGCTCATCGCGCTGCGCGGCAAGCTGATGCAGGCGCTGCCGCCGGGGAAGATGCTCTCGGTGCCGCTGCCTCGCGAGGAGGTGCGGAGCCTGCTGAACGAGCGGCTGTCGCTGGCCGCGGTGAACGGCCCGGCCTCCTGCGTGGTGGCGGGTCATCCCGAGGCGGTGGACGCGCTGGCGGCGACGCTGTCGGGCCGGGGCGTCCAGGCGCGCGCGCTGCGCACCTCGCACGCGTTCCACTCGTACATGGTGGATGACGCGCTGGCGGCGTTCCGCCGGGTGGTGGAGCAGGTGACGCTGTCCGCGCCGCGCATCCCGTTCGTCTCCAACCTCACCGGGCGCTTCATCACCCCCGCGGAGGCCACGTCACCCGACTACTGGGTGCGCCACATGCGCGAGGCGGTGGAGTTCGCCCGGGGCGTGGGCACGCTCTTGCGCGAGGAGCGCGTGTTGCTGGAGGTGGGGCCGGGCAACGGGCTCGGCGCGCTGGCGCGGATGCTCCCCGAGAAGGGCGCCACGGCCACCATCCTGTCGACGATGCGCCACCCGAAGGCCGCGGCCCATGACGGCCGGGTGCTGCTGGAGACGCTGGGGCGGCTGTGGGAGGCCGGTGGCGCGCTGGACCTCGCGGCCCTGTGGCGCGAGGCGCCTCGTCGCCGCGTCCACCTGCCGACCTATCCCTTCGAGCGTCAGCGCCACTGGGTGGAGGCTCCCACGGAGGCGCCCGTCGCCGCCGCGCGCGATGCGCACGAGGGCCTGTTCCACGTCACCACGTGGGCCCCGCTGCCGCGTCCGTCGCCGCGCGCTCGCGTCGAGGGGGAGCGGTGGCTCTGGTTCCTGGACGACTCGGAGCTGGCGCGGGAGGCGCTCGCGAAGCTGGGCGTCGCGGCGGCCCTCGTCACGCGCGTGGAGTCGGGGGACGTGTTCGAGCGGCGGGAGGACGGGCTCTATCGCCTGCGCCCCGGCAGCCGCGAGGACCACCAGCGATTGGTGGAGGCGCTGGCGAAGGAAGGCCGGCTCCCGGACCGCGTGGTGCATGCCTGGAGCGTGACGGGGCCCTCGGAGGTCTCCCTCACGCCCTCGACGCTGGGACCCGCGCAGGAGCGGGGGCTCTACAGCCTGTTGTGGCTGGCGCAGGCGCTCGGTGAGCGTGGCGGTGGACGGCCCGTGGCGCTGGTGGCCGTGGCCGACGGTGTCCACGCGGTGGTGGAGGGTGAGCGCGAGCGGCCGGAGAAGGCGACGCTGCTGGGCGCGTGCCGGGGCATCTCGCTGGAGGTGCCGGGGCTGACGTGCCGGCTGGTGGATGTGGCCGCGACGCCCTCGGAGGGCCTGGCGCGGGCGCTCGTGGACGAGCTCTCCGCCGAGGAGACGGCGGGCGTGGTGGCCCTGCGTGGAGCGCAGCGCTGGGGGCCGCGCGTCTCGCCCGTGGCGTTGCCGGCGACGGAGGCCTCCGGAGCGGAGTCGCCGCTCCCCGGGCGCACGTGGCTCATCACCGGTGGGCTCGGCGGCATGGGGCTCGTCTTCGCGGAGCACCTGGCGCGCACGCGGCAGGCCCGGTTGGTGCTGCTGGGGCGCTCGGTGCCCCGGCGGGACTCGGGGGAGCTCCACGGTGAGGACCGGGAGCGGCTGGAGAAGCTCGAGGCCCTGGAGCGGCTGGGGGCCGAGGTGCTGCCCCTGGCGGTGGACGTGGGCGACGAGGCCCAGCTCGCCTCGGCGCTGGCGAGGGCCCGGGAGTGCTTCGGTCGCATCGAGGGCGTCCTCCACGCGGCGGGCGTGCCGGGGGGCGGCGCGCTCCAGCTCCAGACGCGCGAGCAGGTGGAGGCCGTGTTCCGGCCGAAGGTGCTCGGGGCGCTGCACCTGGGGCGGCTGTTGGCGGCCGACCCTCCGGACACCTTCGTCCTGTGCTCCTCCGTGACGAGCCTGCGCGGCGAGCCGGGGCAGGTGGCCTACGCGGCCGCGAACGCCTTCCTGGACGGCTACGCCCACCTGCTGCGCTCGACAGGGCTGCGCGCCGTGTCCGTCGGCTGGGACACGTGGGGCGAGGCGGGCATGGCCGTGGCGGCGCTGCGCGGCGCGGGCGCCCGTTCGACGCGGGGCCTGCTGCCGGGGCACCCGCTGCTGGGCATGCGCCGCGTGGAGGGCGAGGACCTCGTCTACACGCAGGTGATGGCGCCCGAGCTGCAGTGGGTGCTCGATGAGCACCGGGTGCTCGGTCAGCCGTTGATGCCCGGCACGGGCTACCTGGAGATGGTCGTCTCCGCGCTGACGGCGGAGCGGCCGGGCATGGCGGTGGAGCTGAGCGACGTCGTCTTCGTGACGCCGCTCACGGTGATGCCGGGAGAGCGCCGCGAGGTGCGGCTGGTGCTGAGTCCTTCGGGCGAGCGCCTTCGCTTCCGCGTCCAGAGCCGCCCCGCCTCTTCGCGCGAGGACGTGTGGCAGGAGCACGTGCTGGGCACCGCGCGCTGGACGGAGGGCGCCGCTCGGGCCCACCCGCTGGCGCAGGCGGAGTCTCGGTGCACCGATGCCCTGGAGTCCGCGCAGTCGCTGATGGGGGACGCCGACGAGCACCACATCTTCTTCGGCCCGCGCTGGACGACGGTGGACTCGCGGCTGTTCTTCGGCGGGCGGGAGCTGCTGGCGACCTTCTCCCTGTCGGAGGCGTACCGGGAGGAGCTGGGCGTCTACCGGTTCCACCCCGCGCTGCTCGACGTGGTGACGGGGTACTCGCGGCTCCTGGAGCTGCGCGAGAAGGGCACGGCGGGCGCGGCGGCCCAGGGGCTCTTCCTGCCGCTGACCTACCGTCGGCTGACCGTGCACGGGCCCGTCCCCGCGCGCGTGCGGGTGCACACGCGGTGGCGGCATGACACCGAGGACGCGGCGTCGCTGCGCGTGTTCGACATCACCCTGATGGACGAGCAGGGCGGGGTGGTGGTGGACGTGGAGGGCTTCACCCTCAAGCGGCTCGACGACATGCACCAGACGTTCTCCGCGCCGACGGCGGAGGGGACTCCGGGTGTCGCTACGCCCGGGCGCCTCACGCTGCCCGGCGCGCTGAGCAACCAGGAGGGCGTGGAGGCCCTCACGCGCATCCTCGCGGGCTTCGAGGGCGCGCACGTCTACGTGTCCCGCGCGCCCCTCCAGGCCCGCGCCGCCCAGCGCCCCGAGAGCACCGCCTCCCGGAAGCAGGGCGCGAAGGCGCCGCGTCCCGCGCAGCGCACGGCCTACGTGGCGCCGCGCGACGAGGTGGAGACGCAGGTGTGCGAGGCGCTGGCGGAGCTGTTGGGCGTGGAGGCCGTGGGCATCCACGACAACTTCTACGACCTGGGCCTCAACTCGCTCCTGATGGTGCAGCTGAGCGCGCGGCTGCGGGAGCGGCTCGACGTGCAGCTGTCGCTCAACGCGCTGTTGGAGCACTCCTCCGCGGCGCAGATTGGGGCGCAGGTGTCCGCCACCCGGCCCTCGTCGACCTCCGCTCCGGCGGCGCCGAGCGAGCCCTCGCTGCCCGCTGGCGTGGTGCGCTTGCAGCGGGGCGTGCCCGGACGCACGCCGCTGTTCTGCATCCACCCCGCGGGCGGCTCGGTGTTCGGCTTCCTGCCCCTGGTGCGCCACCTGGACAAGGAGCAGCCGGTGTACGGCATCCAGGCGCGCGGCGTGGAGGGCGAGGTGCCGCCCGACACCCGCATCGAGGACATGGCGCTGCACTACCTGGAGCTGGTGCGGGGCCTCCAGCCCGAGGGCCCCTACCTGTTCTGCGGCTCCTCCATGGGCGGCACCGTGGCCTTCGACATGGCCCGCAGGCTGACGGCGCTGGGCCAGCGCGTGGACCTCCTGGCGATGCTCGACACGCCCTCGGATGACGGGGGCACGGTGCGCCACTCGGAGCCGGTGACGGACGACTTCGTCCTCGACTACGTGAAGAAGCTCTCGCCGGAGATGTCCGACGCCTTCGTCCGGATGAACCAGGAGAACGGCGGCAGCTTCCTGCGCCTGTGGCGCGCGCACAACGAGGCCCTGCTGCGCTACGCGGCCCAGCCGGTCGACACCCGCATCCTCTACTTCCGGGCCAGTGTCCGGGACCACCTCATCCCCCACCATCCGGAGTACGGCTGGATTGGGAAGGCCCGAGGCGGCATCGAAATCCACGAGGTGGAAGGCAATCACCTCACCATGAGTCTGGAGCCTCACGTCGCGAGACTCGCCTCGCTGCTTCGCGAGCGCCTCGCGTCCTGAGCGTCCACAGCCTCCCGAATCCATTGCTCGCCGTCGGCGAGGAGAGCCGAGTCATGTCTCGAGACACCGAATCGATGTCCCTGGAGGAGAAGAAGCAGCTGCTGAAGCGCCTCTTGGCGCGACAGGACGCGGCCCCGCGGGTGGCGGCGGTGCAGGAGCCCTTCGCCCTCTCCTACGGCCAGGCCGCGCTGTTCCACCTGCACCAGTCCGACCCGGACAACCACGCGTACCACACGCTGTTCTCCTTCCGCGTGCACGGCCCGCTGGACGTGGAGGCCCTGCGCCGCGCGGCCGAGGCGCTGGTGGAGCGGCACGAGGTGCTGCGCACCACCTACGGCGTCAGCGATGACGGACGGCTGCTCCAGCGCGTCCAGGAGAAGGGCACGCTCCCCTTCACCCTGAATGACTCGCGCGGCGTGTCCCCGGCGGAGGTGCGCCGCCGCCTCATCGAGGAGGTGCGCAAGCCCTTCGACTTGACGACGGGGCCGGTGGCCCGGCTGAGCGTCACCCGCGTGGACGGCGGCGAGCACCTGGTGGTCTTCACCCAGCACCACGTCTCCAACGACGCGCGGGCGCTGCAGGTGCTCCAGCGGGAGCTGCTCGAGCTCTACGGTCAGCTCGTCACCGGGGGCACGGCGAGCCTGCCGGCGCCTCGCGCGCAGTACCGCCAGTTCGTGGAGTGGGAGCAGGCGCTGCTCGGCGGTCCTCGGGGCGAGGTGCTGGAGCGATACTGGACGGAGCGCCTCGCGGGCGCGCCTCCCGCGCTGGAGCTGCCCACGGACAAGCCCCGGCCCGCGGAGCAGGGCTGCCACGGTGACACCGTCATCCACGAGCTGGACCGGGGGCTGGTGCGCCGCGCGGAGGCCCGGGCGCGTGAGCAGGGCGTGACGCTGTACACCTTCCTGCTCGCGTGCTTCCACGTGCTGCTGTCGCGGCACACCGGCCAGCGCGACGTGCTGGTGGGGACGCCCACCAACACGCTCATGTCCGCGGAGGACGCGGCGCTGCAGGAGGTCGTCGGCTACGCCGTCAACCCCGTGGTGGTGCGCTCCTCGGTGGACGAGGGGCTGGGCTTCGGCGCCTTCGCGCGCGAGCTGCAGAAGCGGGTGCTGGAGGCGCTGGAGCACCAGGCGTACCCGTTCCCGCAGCTGGTGGCGAAGCTGGGCGGGCCCCGGGACGCGTCGCGCCCGCCGGTCTTCCAGGTGATGTTCAACTACCTGCCGGTCAGCGACCGCGACCCGCTGGCGATGCTCGGCCTGTCCGTGGACGAGGGCCGCACGTTCCAGGTGCACGGGCTGACGGTGTCGCCGTACGTGCTGCCGCAGCAGGAGGCCCAGTTCGACGTGGGCATGGAGTGCCTGAAGCTGGGCGAGCGGCTGGTTCTGGCGCTGCACTACAACGCGGACCTCTTCCTGGCGCGGACCGCGCGCCGGCTGCTGGAGCGCTTCGAGTGCCTGCTGGCGGACGCGGTGGAGCGCCCGTCGGCCACGTGTGACGCGCTGGAGGTGGTGTCCGCGTCCGAGCGCGAGGAGCTGCTGCTGGGCTTGAACCCCCGGCCGATGGACTGGGTGGACGGGCCTTCCATGGTGGACCTGGTGGAGGAGCAGGTGCGCCGCACGCCGGACGCCGTGGCGCTGTCGGTGGGGGACACGCACCTGACGTACCGCGAGCTGAACGCGCGGGCCAACCGGCTGGCGCACTACCTGCGCGCGCACCATGGGGCCGGCCCGGACGTGCTGGTGGGGCTGATGGTGGACCGCACCGAGTGGCTGCTCATCGGCACGCTCGGCATCCTCAAGTCCGGCGCGGCCTACGTGCCCATCGACCCGGCGTACCCGGCCGAGCGCGTGCGCTACCTGCTGCAGGACAGCAGCAGCCGCGTCCTGCTCACCGAGCCGCAGCTCCTGGAGACGGCGCGCCAGGGCTCGCCCGCGGGGTGCGTGGACATCACCACCGCGCGGGGGGACTCGGACGAGGACATGGCGCACCGTCCCGGCTGCGAGGACCTGGCGTACGTCATCTACACGTCCGGCTCCACGGGCCGGCCCAAGGGGACGCTCATCGAGCACCACAGCGCGGTGTCCTTCCTGCGCTGGTGCCAGACAGAGTTCCGCGCCACGGACTTCGACGTCACCTTCTTCGGCACGTCGTACTGCTTCGACCTGTCCATCTTCGAGATGTTCTACACGCTGTCGGTGGGGCGGCGGGTCCGCCTGCTGCGCAACAGCCTGCAGATCTCCGAGTACCTGGACAGCGAGTCGCGCATCCTCGTGAACACGGTGCCCTCCGTGGTGAAGGAGCTGCTCGCGGCGGGTGCGGACCTGGGCAACGTCACCGTGCTGAACATGGCGGGCGAGCCCATCCCGCAGAGCGTGATGTCCCAGCTGGAGGGCCTGCCCATCCAGGTGCGCAACCTGTACGGCCCCAGCGAGGACACGACGTACAGCACCTGCTACCGCTTCCCGGGCGACGACCCGAAGGTGCTCATCGGCAAGCCGCTGGCGAACACGCGCGTCTACATCCTCGACAAGGACCTGCGGCTGGTGCCCCGGGGCGTGCCCGGCGAGCTGTGCCTGTCGGGGGATGGCCTGGCGCGTGGGTACCTGGACCGGCCGGACCTGACGGCCGAGCGCTTCGTGCCGGACCCGTTCATGCCCGGTCGGCGCATGTACCGCACGGGTGACGTGGCGCAGTGGCGCGCGGATGGGAACCTCGACTACCTGGGCCGGCGCGATGACCAGGTGAAGCTCAACGGCTACCGCATCGAGCTGGGTGAAATCGAGGTGGCGCTGTCGAAGCACCCCGCCACGCGCGAGGTGCTGGTGCTGGCCAGGCCCGGGCCCTCGCGGGACATGGAGCTGGTGGCCTGGCTGGTGTGCTCCGAGAAGGTGGAGCCGCGCGAGCTGCGGGCGTTCCTGGAGCAGCGCCTGCCGCGCTTCATGGTGCCGGGGCACTTCGTGTTCCTGGACGCGTTCCCGCTCACGCCGAACGGGAAGATCGACAAGAAGGCGCTGGCGGCGCCGGTGGCCGCGGCCTCCCGGAGCGCGATGCCTCCCGTCGCGCCTCGCAGCGAGCTGGAGCGCGCGCTGCACGAGCTGTGGGGGCACGCGCTGCGCGGCGCGCACTTCGGCATCGACGACAACTTCTTCGACGTGGGCGGCAGCTCGCTGCACCTGACGCAGATCCACATGTCGTTGCAGCGGCGGCTGGGCCGGAAGATGCCGATGACGGAGCTGTACCGCTTCCCGACCATCCGCGCGCTGGCCGAGTACCTGGACCGGGGTCCCGAGAAGCAGGCCGAGCCGTCGAACGACGAGCGGGCCGAGCGCCTGCGCAAGCAGGAGCAGTTCTTCCGGGCGCGCAAGGCGCGTCGGAGCTGAGTCACCCCGAGGCACGGGCCGACGAGGCCCGACGTGAAGGTTCATGGCCCCGGCGTGGGCGGAAGAGGCGTGGAGATGACGGCTGAAAGTTCGATGTCGGAGCAGGCCATCCAGGCGTGGCTCGTCGCGCGAGTCACCGCGCTGCTGGGCCTGGAGACGCTGGACCCCCAGGAGCGGCTGAGCCGCTACGGGCTGGACTCCGTGAAGGTCGTGGCCTTGATGACGGAGCTGTCCGGCGTGCTGGGCCGCCCCGTGTCGCCCCTGCTGTTCTGGCGGCACCCGTCGATTCACGCGCTGGCGGCGGCGCTGTCGGGCCGCGCGGAGACGGAGGCCCGGCCGGTGGCGACGACGTCGGCCTCGCGTCCGGTGGATGAGCCCATCGCGGTGGTGGGCCTTGCGTGCCGCATGCCGGGGGCGCCGGACGTGGCCTCGTTCTGGCGACGGCTGTGCGAGGGCTACGACGCCATGCGCGAGGTGCCGGCGGAGCGCTGGGACATCGACGCGTACCACGACACCGAGCTCCAGGCCCCGGGGAAGATGGTGGCGCGCCGGGCGTCCTTCGTGGACGGCGTGCAGGGCTTCGACCCGCTCTTCTTCGGCATCTCCCCGCGCGAGGCGGCGGAGATGGACCCGCAGCAGCGGCTGATGCTGGAGCTGGCGTGGGAGGTGTTGGAGGACGCGGGCGTGCCGGCGACGGGGCTGCGTGACTCGAGCACCGGCGTCTTCGTGGGCGCCATCTGGCACGACTACGCGGTGCTGCACCAGAACGCCTGCGCGGCCGTCACGCCGCACACCGCGACGGGACAGGCGCTCAACATCGTGGCCAACCGCATCTCCTACGCGCTGGGCCTGCGCGGGCCGAGCGTCACGCTGGACACGGCGTGCTCGTCGTCGCTGGTGGCCGCGCACCTGGCCTGTCAGAGCCTGCGTGCGGGGGAGTGCCGGCTGGCGCTGGTGGGCGGCGTCAACCTGCTGCTCGCGCCGGAGACCAGCGTGGCGCTCACCAAGTTCGGTGGGCTGTCGCCGGATGGCGCGAGCAAGGCCTTCGCCGCGGACGCCAACGGCTTCGCGCGCGGCGAGGGCGCGGGCATGGTGGCGCTGATGCCGCTGTCGACGGCGCAGGCGGCCGGTGTTCCCATCTACTGCGTCATCCGCGGTGGCGCGGTGAACAACAACGGCTTCGGCAACGGCCTGACGGCGCCCAGCGCGGCGGCCCAGGAGTCGCTGCTGCGTGACGCGTACGCGCGCGCCGGGGTGACGCCCAGCCGCGTGCACTACGTGGAGACGCACGGCCCCGGCACGGCGCTGGGCGACCCCATCGAGGCGGGGGCCCTGGGCACGGTGCTGGGCGAGGGGCGGGACGCGGAGCGCGCGCTGCTCATCGGCTCGGTGAAGACGAACATCGGTCACCTGGAGGGCGCGGCGGGCATCGCCGGTCTGCTCAAGGTGGTGCTGGCGCTGTCGCACCGCCGCGTGCCGCCCAACCTGCACTTCGACGCGCCCAATCCGCTCATCGACTTCGGGACGCTGCGCCTGAAGGTCCCCGAGCGGCTGTCGCCCTGGCCCGCGGAGGACGAGAAGGCGCTCGCGGGCGTGAGCGCCTTCGGGTGGGGCGGGACGAACTGTCACCTGGTGCTGGAGGAGGCCCCGGGCTCGCGCGCGGAGCTCCTGCCGCTGGCGGCGTCGGATGCGGCGAGCCTGCGCGCCGAGGTCGAGAAGGTGGCGGCCCGCGCGTCTGACGCCGCGTCCCTCGAGACGCTGGCGGAGCTGTGCCAGCCGTGGGCGCGCGACGTGGGCGAGGGCTCGCACCGGGTGGCCTTCACGGCCCGCTCGCGCGCCGAGCTCGTGGAAGAGGCCCGGGCCTTCCTGGCGGGACAGGAGCGCGTCGGGCTGGTGGTGGGCAGGGGGGAGCGGCCTTCGCCGCGCATCGCCTTCGTGTGCACGCCCCAGGGCTCCCAGTGGGACGGCATGGGACGCGAACTGCTGCACCGCGAGCCGGTGTTCCGTGCGAAGGTGGAGGCGCTGGACGCGGCCTTCCGGCCCCTGGCGGGCTGGTCGCTGGTGGAGGCGCTGGTGACGCCGCATCCGCGCGCCGAGGACGCGGACGTGGTGCAGCCGCTGCTCTTCGCGGTGCAGGTGGGGCTCGCGGCCTTGTGGCGCTCGTGGGGCGTGGAGCCGGAGGTGGTGGTGGGCCACAGCCTGGGCGAGGTGGTGGCCGCCTGCATCACCGGCGCGCTCGGCACCGAGGACTCCGTCTGGCTGGTGCACCACTACAGCCGGTTGCAGCAGCGCACCGCGGGCCGCAGCGGCATGGCGCTGGTGGGCCTGCCGGGCGTCGAGGTGGAGGTGCTGCTGACGCCCCTGGAGGGGCGGGTGGTGGTGGCGGGCTTCAACGACCCGTCGACGACGGTGGTGTCCGGTGAGGCGGGGGCGCTCGACGCGCTGCTCGCGGACCTGTCCTCGCACGGCGTGTTCTGCTCGCGCATCCCCGTCAACGTGGCCGCGCACAGCCCGGAGATGGACGCCATCCGAGAGGACCTGGACGCGGCCTTCGCGCGGATGAAGCCCCGGATGAGCGCTCCGCGCTGGGTGTCCACGGTGACGGGAGAGGACCTGGAGGGCGCGTCGCTGGAGGCGTCCTACTGGAGCCGCAACCTCCGTCAGCCGGTGCGCTTCACGCAGGCGGTGGAGAAGCTGGCGGCGGAGGGCATCGACACCTTCGTGGAGCTGAGCGCGCACCCGGTGATGCGTCGCTCGCTCGAGCAGGCGCTGGCCCGGACGGAGCGGAAGGCGCTGACGGTGGCCTCGATGCGGCGCGACGACGCGCGCGGGGGCCTGCTGGATGCGCTGGGCGCGCTGTACGCCTGGGGCGTGTCGGTCTGCTGGCCGGGGACGCCGACGGTGGACGGCGCGGTGCTGCTGCCGTTGTCCGCCCGGACGCCGCGGGCGCTGACGGACCTGGCGCGCTCGCTGGTGCCGCATTGCGACCCCGCGTCGTCGACGTCGCTCGCGGATATCGCCGCGACGCTGGCGCTGCACCGCTCCTCGCTGGACCAGCGACTGGCGCTCGTGGCGAGGGACCTGGCGGGCGCGCGCGAGGGACTGGAGGCCTTCCTGCGGCAGGAGCCGCGTCCGGGGCTCGTGGTGGGACAGGGGCCCGCGTCCTCGCGGACGCCCGTGGTGTTCGTGTTCCCCGGCCAGGGCTCCCAGTGGGTGGGCATGGGGCGTGAGCTGCTCCGGAGCGAGCCCGTCTTCCGCGCGGCGATGGAGGACTGCGACGCGGCGCTGAAGGCCTTCGTGGACTGGTCGCTGCTCGAGGTGCTGGCGTCGAGTGATGCGGGCTGGCTGGAGCGCATCGACGTGGTGCAGCCAGCGCTCTTCTCCATGCAGGTGGGGCTCGCGCGGCTGTGGCGCTCGTGGGGCATCACCCCGGACGCGGTGGTGGGGCACAGCATGGGCGAGGTGGCCGCGGCGCACGTGGCCGGCGCCCTGACGCTGGAGGACGCGGCGCGCATCATCTGCCGCCGCAGCCGGCTGCTCCTTCGCACCAGCGGCCAGGGCGCCATGGCGGTGACGGAGCTGTCGCTCGACGAGGCGCGCGAGGTGCTGCGCGGCGTGGAGGACCGGCTCTCGGTGGCCGCGAGCAACAGCCCTCGCTCCACGGTGCTCTCCGGAGACCCCCAGGCGCTCCAGCAGGTGATGGAGACGCTGACGCAGCGTCAGGTCTTCTGCCGGCCGGTGAAGGTCAACGTGGCCTCGCACAGCCCGCAGATGGAGCCGCTGCGCGCGGAGTTGTTGGAGCTGCTCGACGGGCTCTCCCCGCGCGCGAGCGAGGTGGCGCTGCACTCGACGGTGCTCGGGCGCGTGGCGGAGGGGACGGAGCTGACGCCCGCGTACTGGGTGCGCAACCTGAGAGAGCCGGTGCTGCTGTCGCAGGTGGTGGAGTCCCTGGTGGCCGCGGGCCACGGGCTGTTCGTCGAGGTGAGCGCGCACCCGGTGCTGCTGCCCTCCATCGAGCAGACGCTCGCGCACCTGGGCAAGCCGGGCACGGTGCTGCCGACCTTGCGGCGCGAGCAGCCCGAGCGGGTGGTGATGCTGGAGTCGCTCGGCCGCCTCTACACCGAGGGGCGCGAGGTCTCCTGGCGCGCGGTGACACCCGCGGAGGGCCGTCAGGTGTCGCTGCCCACGTACCCGTGGCAGCGGGACCGGTACTGGTTCCAGCCGGGCGCGGCGGGGGCTTCGAGGAGCGCGGGACAGGGACACGCGGTGCTCGGGGTGTCGCGCCGCTCCTCGCTCCGGCCCGGGGCGCGGTTCTGGGACGTGGATGTGGCGGTGGAGAAGCTGCCGTACCTGAAGGACCACCGCGTGCAGGGCACCGTGGTGCTCCCGGCGGCGGCCTATCTGGACTGGGCGCTGGCCGCGGCGCGCGAGGGACTGGGCGAGGGGACGTGGGCCCTGGAGGACGTGCGCATCGACGAGGCGCTGGCGCTGCCCGAGGAGGGCTCGCGGCCGACCCAGCTCGTGCTGACGTCGGAGTCGGCGCAGGGCGCGTCGTTCAAGGTCTCCAGCTTCGTGCCCGTGTCGGGCGAGAGCGCGGAGGTGTGGACGGTGCACGCGTCCGGCACCGTGAGACCGCTGGCCATGGAGGCCACGCCGCCCGCTGTGTCGTTGGACGAGGTGCGACGTCGGTGCACGCAGGTCCGCGAGGGCTCCGCGCACTACGGCGAGATGGAGGAGCGCGGCCTGAGCTACGGCCCGACGTTCCAGGGGCTGCGCGAGGTGTGGCGTCGCGACGGTGAGGCGCTGGGGCGGCTGGAGGTGCCCGAGGCGCTGGGCGCCGTGCGAGGGCTGCACCCGGCGATGCTCGACGCGAGCCTGCAGGTGCTCCTGGAGGCGTTCCCGTCGGGAGGTGGCACCCACGTCCCGGTGCGCGTGCGCCGCTTCGCGGTGAGTCGCGCGGGCACGCCGGTGCGTTGGGCACACGCTCGCCTGTCGGAGCCCGCGGCAGGGGAGACGACTCGGCAGGGAGACGTGTGGCTCCTCGATGCGGAGGGCCTGCCGGTCGCCGAGGTGCGCGGCATGGTGCTGGCGCCCCTGGCGGGACAGCGGGACGCGCGTCTGGTGGCCCAGGACCGGGCGCTGTTCGAGATGGCGTGGCACCGCGTGGACGCGCCCGCGACGTCGCCGTCCGCCGAGGCGCCGTGGCTCGTGCTGATGGATGGCCAGGGGCATGGCGCCGCGCTCGTGAGCCAGCTCGAAGCGCGGGGCGGCACGTGCGTGAAGGTCGAGGCGGGGGCGGAGTTCCGCAAGCTCGGCGCCCGGCACTTCGCGGTGGCCCCCGGTTCGCGCGAGCACTTCCAGCGGCTGCTGACCGAGGCCTTCTCCGAGGGTGAGTCGTGCGGAGGCGTGGTGTACCTCTGGGCGCTCGAGGCCTCCGAGGTGGAGGTGTCCGGAGCGCGCGCCAGTGACGAGGCCGAGCGGCTGTGCGGCGGCGCGCTGCATCTGGTGCAGGAGCTGACCCGGGCGGGTTGGCGGACGGCGCCCCGGCTGTGGCTCGTGACGAAGGGCGCGCAGGCCGTGGGCGGAGAGCCCCGGGTGAACGCGGTGCAGGGCTCGCTGTGGGGCCTGGGCCGCGTGGTGTCGCACGAGCACCCGGAGCTGCGGTGCACCTGTGTCGATGTCGAGGCGCTGTCCCCGGACGCGGCGGCCTCGCTGCTGGCGGAGGAGGTGCTCGCGGGCGCGAAGGACGAGCAGGTCGCGCTGCGCACCCAGGGACGGCACGCGGCGCGACTGGCGCGGCGTCTCCCGGTGGATGCGTCGCGCGAGTCCGCCGAGCCGAGGCTCCCCGTCGAGGGACGGGCCTTCCGCGTGGAGATTCCCACGCCCGGTGTGCTGGACCGGCTGGTGGCGCGGGTGGCCGAGCGACGTCGTCCTGGCCAGGGCGAGGTGGAGGTCCAGGTGGAGGCGGCGGCCCTCAACTTCATCGACGTGATGAAGGCGATGGGCATCTATCCGGGCCTGCCTCCCGGGCCCGTCTCGCTGGGCGGTGAGTGCGCGGGCCGCGTGGTGTCCGTGGGTGAGGGCGTCACGGGGCTCTCTGTCGGACAGCGCGTGGTGGCGGTGGCCGGAGGCAGCCTGGGCTCGCACGTCATCGCGGACGCGCGCTTCGTGCGCCCGTGCCCCGAGGGCATGAGCGCCGAGGACGTGTCCACCGTGCCGCTCGTCTTCATGACGGCGTGGTACGCGCTGGAGCACCTGGGGCGGCTCCAGAAGGGGGAGCGAGTCCTCATCCACTCCGCGGCGGGCGGACTGGGACTCGCGGCGGTGCAGGTGGCCCAGGCCCGGGGCGCTGAAATCTTCGCCACCGCGGGCACGCCCGAGAAGCGCGAGTTCCTGCGCACCCTCGGCATCGCCCATGTCATGGACTCGCGCACGCTGGCCTTCGCCGACGAGGTGAAGCGCCTGACGAACGGCGAGGGCGTGGACGTGGTGCTCAACTCGCTCTCCGGTGACGCGATTCCGCGCGGCCTGGAGCTGCTCGGTCCGGAGGGGCGCTTCCTGGAGGTCGGCAAGCGCGACATCTACGACGGCCGCGCGCTGGAGCTCACGCCGTTCCGCAAGAGCATCTCGTACACGGCCATCGACCTGGCGGGACTCCAGGAGCGCAAGCCCGTGTTGTTCGCGCGGCTGCTCCAGGAGGTGATGGAGCAGGTGGAGTCGGGCGCGCTGCGGCCGCTGCCGTACCAGCGCTTCCCTGTCTCGCGGGTGGCGGACGCCTTCCGCGAGATGGCGCAGGGTCGGCACACCGGCAAGCTCGTCATCGGCATGGAGGACCCCACGCTGAAGGTGGCCCCCGCGCGCTCGGGCTTCCGCGTGCGAGCGGACGGCACGTATCTGGTGACGGGTGGTCTGGGCGGACTGGGCCTCTCCGCGGCGAAGTGGCTGGTGGAGCACGGCGCGCGGAACCTCCTCCTGATGGGTCGCTCGTCTCCGTCGGAGACCGCGCGCAAGACGCTGACGGAGCTGGAGACGCAGGGCGCGCGAGTCGTCGTGGCCCAGGCCGACGTCGCGGACGCGGAGCAGCTGCGCGCCGCGCTGGCCAGGACGCGTGACGGAGCGCTGCCGCCCCTGCGCGGCGTGCTGCACTGCGCGGGCGTGCTGGAGGACGCCACCCTGGCGCGACTGACGCCGTCGCACCTGCGCACGGTGATGGCGCCCAAGGTGCGTGGCGCGTGGAACCTGCACGAGCTGACGCGAGGCGAGGTCCTGGACTTCTTCGTCCTCTATTCGTCCGTGGCGTCGCTGCTGGGCCTGCCGGGCCAGGGCAACTACGCGGCGGCGAACGCGGCGATGGACTCGCTGGCGCATCACCGGCGCGCGGTGGGGCTGCCCGCGACGAGCGTCAACTGGGGTCCGTTCTCCGACGTGGGCCTGGCCGCCGCGCAGTCCAACCGCGGCGAGCGCCTGGCGTACCAGGGCATGGCGAGCTTCGTCGCACGTGAAGGAGAGGAGCTGCTCCAGCGGCTGCTCGACGAGGGCGCCACGCAGGCCGCCGCGGTGCGCCTGGACGTGCGCCAGTGGCTGGAGTTCTTCCCGTCCGTGGCGCCGCTGCGCGTCTGGTCCGAGCTGAGCGCGGAGGGACGCGGTGAGGTGGCCCGTCCCGGCTCGGACTTCCTGGGCACGCTGAAGCAGGCGGAGCCGGGCGCGCGCCTGGAGCTGTTGGAATCACACCTGCGCGAGCGGATTGCCCAGGTTCTGCGACTGGAGCCCTCGCGCTTGGGCCGGGCGGACCCGTTCCGGGCGCTGGGCCTGGACTCGCTGATGAGCCTGGAGCTTCGCAACCGTGTCGAGGCGTCCCTGGGGCTCAAGCTCTCCGCGACGCTCCTGTGGACGCACTCCACGCTCGGCGCGCTGAGCGTCCACCTGCTCGAAAGACTCGAGCTCGCGCCGGTGTGCGAGCCCTCAACCCCTTCGCCGTCGAAGGCGAACCAGGAGCGTCCATCCGACGAGTCCGCCGCGGAGCTCGCGGCCCTCTCGGATGAGCACCTGCTGGACCTCTTCGACGATGCGCTGACCGCGCTGGAGAACGAATCGTGAGTGACGCGACCAAGGAGAACGAACTGAAGCAGCGCATGGCTCGCGCCGTGCTCGCGATGCAGAAGGTGCAGGCGAAGCTCGACACGCTCGAGAAGGCGCGCACCGAGCCCATCGCCATCGTCGGCATGGGGTGCCGCTTCCCGGGGGGCGCGGACTCGCCCGAGGCCTACTGGAAGCTGCTCGACGAGGGCCGGGACGCCGTGCGCCGTGAGCCGGCGTCGCGCCGCACGGACGCCGACACGGGCACGCCGCGCTGGGGCGGGTACCTGGACGAGGTGGACGGCTTCGACGCGGACTTCTTCGGCATCTCCCCGCGCGAGGCGGCGAGCCTGGACCCGCAGCAGCGGCTCCTGTTGGAGGTGAGCTGGGAGGCGCTGGAGGACGCGGGGCAGAACCCGGAGAAGCTCCTGGGCTCGTCCACGGGCGTCTTCGTGGGCATCACCGGCAACGACTATGAGCGCGTGCTGCCCATGGGCGCGGACCAGCTCGACGCGTACTACATCACGGGCAACGGGCACTGCTTCCCGCCCGGTCGCATCTCCTACGTGCTGGGCCTCCAGGGGCCGAGCCTCGCGGTGGACACGGCGTGCTCGTCGTCGCTCGTCGCGGTGCATCTGGCCTGTCAGAGCCTGCGGCTGGGCGAGTGCAACCTGGCGCTCGCGGGCGGCGTCAACCTCATCCTGGACTCGCTCAGCACGGAGATGATTGCCCGCACGCAGTCGCTGTCTCCGAACGGGCGGTGCAGCACCTTCGATGCGTGGGCCAACGGCTTCGTGCGCGGTGAGGGCTGCGGCGTCATCGTGCTCAAGCGCCTGTCGGACGCGCAGGCGGACGGGGACACCATCCTCGCCGTGGTGCGGGGCTCGGCCATCAACCAGGATGGCCGCTCGACGGGGCTGACGGCGCCGAACGTGCTCGCGCAGCAGGCGCTCCTGCGCCAGGCGCTGGCGAACGCGCGCGTGGAGCCCTCGGCCATCGGCTACATCGAGGCGCACGGCACGGGCACGTCGCTGGGTGACCCCATCGAGGTGGAGGCCCTGGCCGACGTGGTGGGCGCGCCGAGGGCGGATGGGAGCCAGTGCGCGCTGGCGTCCGTGAAGACGAACATGGGCCACCTGGAGTCCGCGGCGGGCATCGCGGGCCTGATGAAGGTGGTGCTGTCGATGCGCAACGAGCGCATCCCCAAGCACCTGAACTTCACCCGGCTCAACCCGCGCATCCGCATGGACGGCACGGCCTTCGTCATCCCGGCGGAGAGCGCGCTGCCGTGGGCCCGCTCGCAGAAGCCGAGGCTCGCGGGCGTCAGCTCGTTCGGCATGAGCGGGACCAACGCGCACGTCGTGCTGGAGGAGGCGCCCGTGCGCGCGGTGCCTTCGGCGGCGCCGAGCCGGCCCCCCTCGAACCTGCTGCTCCTGACGGCGAAGTCGGAGGACGCGCTCGCCGAGCAGGTCCGCCAGTACGCGAGCCACCTGTCCGCGCACCCGGAGCTGGACGCGGCGGACGTGTGCTTCACCGCGAACACCACGCGAGCACGCTTTGCTCACCGTCTGGCGGTGGTGGGCGGCTCGACGCAGGCGCTGGCCGAGGCGCTGCAGGGCTTCTCGAAGGGGGACGTCTCGGACGCCGTGGCCTCGGCGGAGGCCGCGCCCCAGGCCCCGCGGGTGGCCTTCCTGTTCACGGGGCAGGGCAGCCAGTACGTGGGCATGGGCCGCGAGCTGTACGCGACGTCGCCCGTGTTCCGTGAGGCGCTGGACCGGTGCGCCGCGCTGCTGAAGCCCCGCATGGAGCTGCTGTCGGTGCTCTTCCCGGCGGAGGGCGCGACGTCGCCCATCGACCAGACGGAGTACAGCCAGCCGGCGCTGTTCGCGCTGGAGTACGCGCTGGCGCAGGTGTGGAAGAGCTGGGGCGTGGTGCCGCACGCGGTGATGGGTCACAGCGTGGGCGAGTTCGCCGCCGCCGTCGTCGCGGGCCACCTGTCCCTGGAGGATGGCCTCGCGCTCATCGCGGAGCGCGGCCGGCTGATGCAGGCGCTGCCCTCGGGAGGCGCGATGCTCAGCGTCTTCGCCACCGAGGCCCAGGTGCAGCCGCTGCTGGAGCCGCACCGGGGCCAGGTGTCGCTGGCCTGCCTGAACGCTCCTGGCCAGGTGGTGTTGTCCGGCGCGGGAGAGGTGATTGCGCGGCTCGACCAGGAGCTCCAGGCGAAGGGCGTGCGCACCAAGGCGCTCGTCGTCTCGCACGCGTTCCACTCGCCGCTGATGGACCCGATGCTGGAGGCGCTGGAGTCCCAGGCGGCTCGCGTCAAGGTGCTGCCGGGGACGATTCCGCTCGTGTCGAACGTGACGGGCCGGCCCGTGGGCGCTGGCGAGCTGGGGGCGCCGGGGTACTGGCGTCGCCACGCGCGTGAGGCCGTGCGCTTCCAGGAGGGCATGGAGTCGCTGCGCGAGCTGGGCATCGACGTGTTCGTCGAGGTGGGGCCCACGGCCACGCTGCTGGGCCTGGGACGCGCGTGTCTGGGAGAGCAGCCGGCGTGGATTGCCTCGCTGCGCAAGGGGCGTCCCGACGCGGAGCAGCTGCTCGGCGCGCTGGGACGGCTGTTCCTCCGGGGCCAGGATGTGAACTGGCGCGCGGTGGACGCGGAGCCCTCGCGACAGAAGGTGGCCCTGCCCACCTACCCGTGGCGTCGTCAGCGTCACTGGCCGTCGGAGGCGCCTCGCCTCGCGACGGGGCGCTCCGAAAGCGCCACGGTGCACGGCGCGGTGACGGAGCTGGACGCGGGCTCGCTCTTCCAGGTGCGTTGGGAGGAGTCGACGGCGAGCGGGCAGGGCGTCCCGGGTGCCTGGATGCTGCTGTGCGACCAGGGCGGCGTGGGTGAGGCGCTGGCCGCGCGCTTCGAGCAGCAGGGCGTTCCGCACGTGAAGGTCTACGCGGGGGCCGCCTCCGCTCCGGGGGCCCTGGCCGTGGACCCCGCGGACGGCGTGGCGCTGGCGAAGCTGTGGAAGGAGGCCTTCCCGGCGAACCTGCCGCGCGCGGGCGTGGTGCACCTGTGGGGCCTGGATGCGTCGGGCGTGGAGTCGCCGGGCGCGCTGAGGACCAGCACCCGGGAGCGCTGCATCAGCGTGGTCTCCGCGCTGCGGGCGCTCGAGTCCTCGTCGGAGCTGACCGGCCGACTGTGGGTGGTGACGCGCGGGGCCTGCGCGGTGGAGTCCTCGGAGGTCGACCCGTCGCAGGCGCTCTTGTGGGGGCTGGGCCGCGTGGCGGCGCTGGAGCATCCGGAGCGCTGGGGCGGGCTGGTGGACGTGGAGAAGGCGGAGGGCGAGCCGCTGGCGGACGTCCTCATGCGCGGTGCGGGTGAGGGCGAGGAGCAGGTCGCGCTCCGGAACGGGCGTCGGTTCGTCCCCCGGCTGGAGTCGAAGCCGCTCCCCGCGGCGAAGGCCACGACGCTGGCCTCGGCGGCGACGTACCTCGTCACGGGCGGCCAGGGAGAGCTCGGGCTGCAGGTGGCGCGCTGGATGGTGAAGCAGGGTGCGCGGCACCTGGTGCTCACGGCGCGCAGCGCCTTCCCCGAGCGCTCCGAGTGGGAGGCCCTGGAGGCTCGTGGTGGTGACGTGGCCGTGCGCATCGCGGCGGTGAGGGAGATGGAGGCCGCGGGAGCGACGGTGGTGCTCGCGCGCGCGGACGTCTCCCGTCGTGAGCAGATGGTGGCGCTGCTGGAGAACGTGCGCGCGACGATGCCCGCGCTCAAGGGCGTGGTCCACGCGGCGGGTGTCTCCACGCACGCGCGGCTGCGGGAGCTGGATGCCTCCGCGCTGGATGCCGTGCTGGCGCCGAAGGTCGAGGGCGCGTGGCACCTGCATGCGCTGACGCAAGGGGACTCGCTGGACTTCTTCGTCCTCTTCTCGTCCATCTCGGCGGTCTGGGGCTCGGTGGGCTCCGGACACTACGCGGCGGGCAATGCGTTCCTGGATGCGCTCGCGCAGCACCGGCGCGCACAGGGGCTTGTCGCGACGAGCATCAACTGGGGCCCGTGGGCGGGCCGGGGCATGGCGTCGCCGGATGCGCAGCGGTGGCTCGCGAACATGGGCGTGGACTCCCTGGAGACCGAGGAGGGGGTCGCGTGGTTCGAGCGGCTGCTCGGCGCGGACGTCACGCAGGCCACGGTGGCGCGCGTGCGGTGGGAGCGCTTCAAGCCCATCTATGAAGCCCGTGGTCCTCGGCCGTTCCTGGCGGCGCTGGGGACGAAGGCCGTGGAGACCGCCGCCGCGCCGATGGCGCCCACCGCGCCCATGCTGGGGCGGGACGAGCTGGAGGCGGCGGTGCGCCAGCAGGTCGCGGGGGTACTCGGGCTGGACCCGAAGCGGCCGATTCCCGCGGGACGCGGCTTCGCGGACCTGGGGATGGACTCGCTGATGGCGGTGGAGCTGAAGGAGCGGCTCCAGCGCGTGGTGGGGCAGTCGTTGCCGGCGACGCTGGCCTTCAATCATCCCAATGTGCAGGCGCTCACCGAGCACCTGCTGAGCCTCGTGGAGGAGAAGAAGCCTCGCGCGGAGGCCCCCAAGGCCGTCGCTCGCACGGACGAGCCCATCGCCATCATCGGCATGGCTTGCCGCTTCCCGGGGGACGCGAACACGCCCGAGGCGTACTGGCGCCTGTTGCGCGACGGCGTGGATGCCACCTCGGAGGTGCCGGCGGACCGCTGGGATGTGGATGCGCTGTTCGACTCGGACCCGGAGGCGCCGGGGAAGATGTACATGCGCAAGGGCGGCTTCCTGCGCGACGTGGCGGGCTTCGAGCCGCAGTTCTTCGGCATCTCCCCGCGCGAGGCCGAGAGCATGGACCCGCAGCAGCGGCTGTTGCTGGAGGTCGGCTGGGAGGCGTTGGAGCGCTCGGGAATCAACGCGGACTCGCTGCGAGAGACGAACACGGGCGTCTTCGTGGGCGTCACCGCGTCGGATTACTCGCGCGTCATCCTCAATCAGGACGCGGCGGCGGTGGATGCGTACTTCGCCTCGGGCACCTCGCTGAACGTGGTCGCTGGTCGCCTGTCGTTCGCGCTCGGGCTGCACGGTCCGAGCATGGCGGTGGACACGGCGTGCTCGTCGTCGCTGGTGGCGCTGCACCTGGCCTGCCAGAGCCTGCGCAACGGTGAGTCCACGCTCGCGCTGTCGGGCGGCGTGAACCTCATCCTCACGCCCGAGGCCACGCTGTCCATCTGCAAGGCGCACATGCTCTCGCCGGAGGGTCGGTGCAAGACGTTCGACGCCTCGGCCGACGGGTTCGCGCGCGGCGAGGGTTGCGGCGTGCTGGTGCTGAAGCGGTTGTCGGACGCGGTGGCGGACGGGAACGAAGTGCTGGCGGTGATTCGCGGCACGGCGGTGAACCACGACGGCCCGAGCAGCGGGCTGACGGTGCCGAACGGGCTGGCGCAGCAGGCGGTGATTCGCCAGGCGCTGGAGAACGGGGGAGTGAAGGCGACGGAGGTCAGCTACCTGGAGGCGCACGGGACAGGGACGTCGCTGGGAGACCCGATTGAAGTGGACGCGATGTGGGGAGCGCTGGGGGAGGGACGGAGCGGGGAGTCGCTGTGGCTGGGCTCGGCGAAGACGAACCTGGGGCACCTGGAGTCGGCGGCGGGAGTGGCGGCGGTGATGAAGGTGGTGCTGTCGCTGAAGAACAAGCAGTTGCCGCCACACCTGCACTTCAAGACGCCGAACCCGCACATCGGCTGGGACCAGATGGCGGTGGAGGTGCCGACGAAGCTGACGCAGTGGGACCCGAAGCAGGGACGCCGTCTGGCCGGTGTCAGCTCGTTCGGCTTCAGCGGAACCAACGCGCACGTGGTCATCGAGGAGGCTCCGGCTCCGCGTGAGCTGCCCGCCTTCCAGGAGCGCCCGAAGCACGTGCTGGTGCTGAGTGCGAGGAGCGCGAGCGCGCTGGAGGAGCAGGCGAAGCAGTACGCGGGAGCGCTGGGCGAGGCCGCGGTGGGAGACGTGTGCTTCACGGCGTCGGTGGGAAGGACGCACCTGGAGCAGAGGCTCGCGGTGGTGGGTGCTTCAGCGGAGGAGCTGAAGACGAAGCTGGAACGCACCGTGGCGGGAGAGTCCGTGGCCGGAGTGGTGAAAGGCCAGGCGGTGGGGAAGGAGAAGAGGAAGGTGGCCTTCCTCTTCACGGGCCAGGGAAGCCAGTACGTGGGGATGGGAGAGGAGTTGTACCGGACGCAGCCTGCCTTCAAGGAAGCGCTGGAGGAGTGCGCGAAGGTGCTGGAGGGGGTGCTGGAGAAGCCGCTGCTGGAGGTGATGTTCGGCCAGGGCAGCGAGCTGGACGAGACGAGGTACACGCAGCCGGCGCTGTTCGCGGTGGAGTACGCGCTGTGGAGGATGTGGAGGAGTTGGGGAGTGGAGGCGGACGCGGTGCTGGGGCACAGCGTGGGGGAGTACGTGGCGGCGGTGGTGGCCGGCGTCATGGGAGTGGAGGACGCGCTGAAGCTGGTGGCGGAGCGAGGCCGGCTGATGCAGGCGCTGGGGGGGGAGGGGGAGATGGTGGCGGTGGAGGCACCGGAGGAGTGGATTGCGGAGGCGGTGAAGGGACTGGAGGCGAGCGTCTCGATTGCGGCAAGGAACGGCCCGAAGCAGTGGGTGGTGGCGGGGTTGAAGGAGGGAGTGAAGGAGGCGGAGCGTCGGCTGGGGGAGAAGGGCGCGAAGACGAAGAAGCTGAAGGTGTCGCATGCGTTCCACTCGCCGCAGATGGAGCCGATGCTGGACGCCTTCGAAGCGCGGGTGGGTGCGGTGAAGTTGGAAGCCCCGAAGCGGGTGCTGATTTCGAATGTGAGCGGGAAGAAGGCGGGGGCGGAGGTGGCGAGCGCGAAGTACTGGCGCACGCACGTGAGGGAGGCGGTGCGCTTCGCGGAGGGGATGGAGGCGCTGAGGAAGGAGGGGGTGGGAATCTTCCTGGAGGTGGGCCCCGCGCCGGTGTTGGTGGGGATGGGGAGGCAGACGCTGGAGGAGGAGGGGCTGGAGTGGGTGGCGAGTTTGAGGAAGGGGAAGGGGGAGTGGGAGACGGCGCTGGAGGCGCTGGGGGCGCTGTACGTGAAGGGAGTGGAGGTGGCGTGGAGCGAGTACGAGAAGCCGTACGCGCGCCGCGCCGTGTCCCTGCCCACCTACCCGTTCCAGCGTCAGCGCTACTGGTGGACCCGCGAGCCGCGGGGACAGAGCGCGCTGCTCGCGCCGCGTGAGGCTCGGGCCATCAAGCCGCACCTCGGGACCCGGCTGTACTCACCCGCGTTCGACGACATCATCTACAGCACGACGCTCGGGGCGTTCCGTCCGGCGTACCTCGATGACCACCGTCTCTACGGCACGGTCGTCACGCCGGCGGCCTCTCACCTCTCGATGGTCCTCTCGGCCGTCGTGGAGACCTTCGGTCCCCAGGCCTGCACGCTGGAGAACCTCACGTTCCACCAGGCGCTGGTGCTCGCGGACGACGAGCTGCGCCCGCTCCAGCTCATCTTCTCGCCGCACGCGGAGGGCTACTCCCTCAAGCTGATGACGCAGGGCGAGTCCGGTGAATGGGTGCTGCACGGCACCGGTGAGCTGCGAGTGGACCCGTCGCGGGTCTCCACGCCGAGGACGCTGCCCGCGCGCGAGGCCGTGCTGGCGCGCTGCACCGAGTCGCGCTCGGGAGACGACTTCTACAAGTTCTTCCGAGCCATGGGCTACACGCTGGGCCCGAGCTTCCGCTGGATTGGTCCCTTCCAGCGCAGCCAGGACGAGGCGTTCGGCCAGATGCAGCAGCCGGAGCTGCCGGACTCCCCGGACAACTACCAGCTGTATCCGGGCCTCATCGACTCGTGCTTCCAGATGCTCGCCAACTGGATGGTGAGCGACGCGACGAGCCTGGCCGACGCGCTGGCGATTCCGTTCAGTGTCTCGAAGCTCAACTTCTTCCGCCGTCCGCAGGGCGCGCTGTGGTGCTACGCGAAGTCCACCGCGGGCGAGCGGGCCATCACGGAAGAAATCCTCAGCGGCGACGTGCAGCTCTTCGACGAGCACGGCCCGGTGGCGGAGATTCTCGGCTTCCACGCGCGTCGCGCCAGCCGTGAGGTCCTCCAGGCCAGCACGCACAAGAAGTCCGAGGAGCGCATCTACGAGGTGGCGTGGACCCCCGAGCCCCTGCCGCCCGCGCCGCTGCCCCAGGCCGAGTCCCACCCGTGGCTGCTGTTGCTGGACGCGCAAGGCGTCGGCGAGCAGCTGGCCACGCGGCTGGAGGAGCGCGGAGCCTCCGTCATCCGCGTGCGTCCTGGCGCTGGATTCCGGAACACGGCCCCGAAGCGCTTCGAGGTCGACGCGAGCGCTCCGGCCGACTTCACCCGACTGCTGCGCGAGGCCCTGAATGGAGCCTCGTGCGCGGGCGCTGTCTACCTGTGGGGCCTGGACCAGACCTCCTCCGAGGAGACTCGGTCCGCCGAGGCCCTGCATCAGGCGACGCTCCAGGCCACAGCGGGAGCGCTGCACCTGACGCAGGCGCTCGTGGCCAGCGGCACGCAGTCGCCGCTGTGGCTCGTCACGCAGGGCGCGCAGCCCGCCGATGGCGTGGCGGTGTCCTCGCCCGTGCAGGCGTCACTGTGGGGCCTGGGCCGGGTCATCGACCTGGAGCACGGTGAGCTGCGCTGCGGCCGCATCGACCTGGACCCTCGGGACGTGAAGGGCAGCGTGTCCTCGCTGCTCACCGAGCTGCTGCGCTCCAGCGACTCTCCGGGAGTCGAGGTGGCCCTCCGTCGGGAGCGGCGCCTGCGTCCCCAGCTCCAGCGGGCGAAGGGTGGCGCGGAGGTCACCTCCGTCCGCGCGGACGGCACGTACCTGATCACGGGAGGTCTGGGCGCGCTCGGCCTGTCGATGGCGCGGTGGCTGGTGGAGCGCGGCGCGCGTCACCTGGTCCTCGTGGGACGACGTGAGCCCACGGCGGAGGCTCGCGCGGTGCTCGCGGAGCTGGAGCAGGCGGGGGCGAGCGTCACGGTGGCCTCGGCGGATGTGGCGCGTGAGGCGGACGTCGCGGCGCTGCTGGCGCGCATCGACGCGGGGGCGGTGCCGCTGCTCGGCATCTTCCACGCGGCGGGCATCGTCGAGGACGGAGCACTGGTGCAGCAGGACGCCCAGCGCTTCGAGCGGGTGATGGCGCCCAAGGTGGCGGGTGCGTGGAACCTCCACCGCCTCACGGAGACCCGGCCGCTGGAGCACTTCGTCCTCTTCTCGTCGGCCGCGGCGCTGCTCGGCTCTCCGGGACAGAGTGGCTACGCGGCGGCGAACGCCTTCCTCGATGCGCTGGCGCACGTCCGTCGTTCCCGCGGGTTGCCCGCGCTGTCGCTGGACTGGGGCCCGTGGGCCGAGGTGGGCATGGCCACGGACGCGCAGGTGGCCAAGGCGTTGGAGCGCCGGGGCATCCGCGCGCTGCCGACGGCGCAGGGCCTGGAGCTGTTGGGCAAGGCGCTGGGGCACTCGCAGGCGCAGCTCGGGCTCATGCACATCCGGTGGCCGGCGTACCTGGAGGGCCTCGGACGACTGGGGCGCTCGGGCTTCTACGCGGCGGTGGCGCCGGCGCGGAAGGAAGAGTCTCGCGCGGCCGTGGCGACGACGAAGAAGCAGTGGTTGGCGGAGCTGCAGGGCGCGCTGCCGCACGAGCGGCGAGAGGTGCTCGTCCGCAGGCTCCAGGAGGCGGTGGGGCGCGTGCTCCGCCTGGACGTGGCGGGAGGAGTCGATTGGGGCCAGGGCTTCACGGACCTGGGCATGGACTCGCTGATGGCCATCGAGCTGCGCAACGCCCTGCAGGACGGGCTGGGGCACTCGCTGCCTTCGACCATCGCGATGAACCACCCCAATGTGGACTTCCTCGCCGACCACCTCATCGAGGCTGTCTTGAAGTTCAACGACGAGAGGAAGCCCGCCCCGGCGCGTGAGGTGCCGGGCGAGGGCGAGCTCGAGGTGGGCCTCGACGCACTCTCCGACGCGGAGCTGGCCCGTCTGGCGCTCGCGGACCTGGCAACGGATTCCTGAGGAATATCGAGATGACGACCGAGGACATCAACTACCGGCAGATCGTGCAGCAGCAGCTCGTGAAGATTCGCAAGCTGGAGGCCCGGCTGGAGAAGGCCGAGTCGACGCCCCGCGTGGAGCCCATCGCCATCGTCGGAATGGCGTGCCGCTTCCCGGGTGGCGTCACCACGCCGGAGGCGTACTGGGAGCTGTTGCGAGACGGCGTGGACGCCACGATGGAGGTGCCGGCGAACCGCTGGGATGTGGACGCGCTCTATGACCCGAAGCCGCAGGTGCCGGGGAAGATCAACACCCGCCGGGGTGGCTTCCTGAAGGACGTGGACCAGTTCGACGCCCAGTTCTTCGGCATCTCCCCGCGCGAGGCCGCGGCGATGGACCCGCAGCAGCGGCTGTTGCTGGAGGTCGGCTGGGAGGCGCTGGAGCGAGCGGGGTATCCAGTGGAGCGCCGGGGCCGGCAGCGCGTGGGCGTCTTCGTGGGCGTGATGAACACGGACTACAGCCAGCGCATGCTCGCGAACGCGGACCTGTCGCAGCTGGACCCGTACTTCGGCACGGCGAAGGGTGCGTGCTTCAGCGCGGGCCGCCTGTCGTACGCGCTGGGCTTCCAGGGCCCGAGCATGGCGGTGGACACGGCGTGCTCGTCGTCACTGGTGGCGATGCACCTGGCCATCCAGAGCCTGCGCCTGGGCGAGTGCCCCGTGGCGCTCGCGGGCGGTGTGAACCTCATCCTCTCCCCGGAAGTGAGCGTCTACCTGGCGAGCAGCGGCGCACTGTCTCCCGAGGGTCGCTGCAAGACGTTCGATGCCTCGGCGGATGGTTATGCGCGCGGCGAGGGCTGCGGCGTGCTGGTGCTGAAGCGGCTGTCGGACGCGGTGGCGGACGGGAACGAAGTGCTGGCGGTGATTCGCGGGACGGCGGTGAACCACGACGGTCCGAGCAGCGGGCTGACGGTGCCGAACGGGATGGCGCAGCAGGCGGTGATACGCCAGGCGCTGGAGAACGGAGGGGTGAAGGCGACGGAGGTCAGCTACCTGGAGGCGCACGGGACGGGGACGTCGCTGGGAGACCCGATTGAAGTGGACGCGATGTGGGGAGCGCTGGGTGAGGGGCGAAGCGGGGAGTCGCTGTGGCTGGGCTCGGCGAAGACGAACCTGGGACACCTGGAGTCGGCGGCGGGAGTGGCGGCGGTGATGAAGGTGGTGCTGTCGCTGAAGAACAAGCAGTTGCCGCCGCACCTGCACTTCAAGACGCCGAACCCGCACATCGGCTGGGACCAGATGGCGGTGGAGGTGCCGACGAAGCTGACGCAGTGGGAGCCCAAGCAGACGCGCCGGCTCGCCGGTGTCAGCTCCTTCGGTCTGAGCGGGACGAACGCGCACGTCATTCTGGAAGAGGCGCCCCCGAGGGCGGAGCCCGTCCAGAAGCAGGACGTGGTCGAGCGCCCGAAGCACGTGCTGGTGCTGAGTGCGAGGAGCGCGAGCGCGCTGGAGGAGCAGGCGAAGCAGTACGCGGGAGCGCTGGGCGAGGCTGCGGTGGGAGACGTGTGCTTCACGGCGTCGGTGGGCAGGACGCACCTGGAGCAGCGGCTCGCGGTGGTGGGCGCCAGCGCGGAAGAGCTGAAGGCGAAGTTGGAGCGAGTGGTGGCGGGAGAGTCCGTGGCGGGAGTGGTGAAGGGGCAGGCGGTGGGGAAGGAGAAGAGGAAGGTGGCCTTCCTCTTCACGGGCCAGGGAAGCCAGTACGTGGGGATGGGAGAGGAGCTGTACCGGACGCAGCCGGCCTTCAAGGAAGCGCTGGAGGAGTGCGCGAAGGTGCTGGAGGGGGTGCTGGAGAAGCCGCTGCTGGAGGTGATGTTCGGCCAGGGCAGCGAGCTGGACGAGACGAGGTACACGCAGCCGGCGCTGTTCGCGGTGGAGTACGCGCTGTGGAGGATGTGGAGGAGTTGGGGAGTGGAGGCGGACGCGGTGCTGGGGCACAGCGTGGGGGAGTACGTGGCGGCGGTGGTGGCCGGCGTCATGGGAGTGGAGGACGCGCTGAAGCTGGTGGCGGAGCGAGGCCGGCTGATGCAGGCGCTGGGGGGGGAGGGGGAGATGGTGGCGGTGGAGGCACCGGAGGAGTGGATTGCGGAGGCGGTGAAGGGACTGGAGGCGAGCGTCTCGATTGCGGCAAGGAACGGCCCGAAGCAGTGGGTGGTGGCGGGGTTGAAGGAGGGAGTGAAGGAGGCGGAGCGTCGGCTGGGGGAGAAGGGCGCGAAGACGAAGAAGCTGAAGGTGTCGCACGCGTTCCACTCGCCGCAGATGGAGCCGATGCTGGACGCCTTCGAAGCGCGGGTGGGTGCGGTGAAGTTGGAAGCCCCGAAGCGGGTGCTGATTTCGAATGTGAGCGGGAAGAAGGCGGGGGCGGAGGTGGCGAGCGCGAAGTACTGGCGCACGCACGTGAGGGAGGCGGTGCGCTTCGCGGAGGGGATGGAGGCGCTGAGGAAGGAGGGGGTGGGAATCTTCCTGGAGGTGGGCCCCGCGCCGGTGTTGGTGGGGATGGGGAGGCAGACGCTGGAGGAGGAGGGGCTGGAGTGGGTGGCGAGTCTGAGGAAGGGGAAGGGGGAGTGGGAGACGGCGCTGGAGGCGCTGGGGGCGCTGTACGTGAAGGGGGTGGAGGTGGCGTGGAGCGAGTACGAGAAGCCGTACGCGCGCCGCACCGTGTCCCTGCCCACCTACCCGTTCCAGCGGCGTCGCCACTGGCACGCCGAGCCCGTGCCCCAGCCGCGCGTGTCGTCGCCGTCCACCTCGTCGTCCGTGGTCCGCGTGGCCTCGCAGCTCCAGGCCTCGAGCGAGCTGGGCAGCGTGGGCGTGGCGGACGTGTACTCCGACTTCGGCCGCTCCTTCGAGCGCTTCAACACGCGAGGCCAGGAGCTGTACCTGCACTGGGCTCCGCTGCGTGAGGTGCCCAAGGGCTTCTCGTGGCTCAAGGTCTTCTACCCCGACCTCTTCCCCGAGGACGACCACGTCCACTTCGAGCACGTCTACGGCGAGGCGCTGCGCGAGCTGCGCTCCGTCACGTACCGCGCGGTGGACTTCTCCTCCATCCGGCGGGTGCTCGACATCGGCTGCGGCTACGCGTCGGACCTCATCGACCTGGCGAAGAACCACGCCCACCTCAAGCTGGACGGCTACAACATCACGCTCGCGCAGGTGGAGGCGGGCGGCAAAAAGGTGAAGGAGCGCGGCCTCCAGGACCGCGTGCGCCTGTTCAACCGCGACAGCTCGAAGGACGAGTTCCCGGACCAGTACGAGCTCATCCAGGCGTTCCAGGTCATCCATCACATCGAGGACAAGCGCGGCGTGCTGGCCAACATCCAGCGGCACCTGGCCAACGGAGGCCTGTTGGTCGCGTCGGACATCGTCTCCACGGTGGACGAGACGCTGCGCCACGAGGAGTCCGAGGCGCACCTGCTGCCGCGCAAGGAGTGGGCGCAGCTCTTCGCCGAGGCGGGGCTGCGCATCATCGGCTGCGTGGACCTGAGCCGCGAAATCAGCAACTTCTTCGATGACCGCGAGTACGACGCGTCCATGGCGCGGCTCAAGCAGAACATCACCGCCGCCGAGAGCGCCTTCATCGTGGGCCCGCACATGCTGGGCAAGCTGCTGGGCACGGGGCTCGCGCAGTACCTGGTGCTCACGCTCCAAAAGGAGCCCTTCCTCAGCCGCGACGTCCTGCTCTCCATGAACCAGCGCTACCTGGACGCGCCCCAGGCCTACGCGGACATCGTGGCCCACGCGGACGCGGAAGGTCGCTTCCCGCTCGAGGCGCCGCGCTCGGCCAGCACCGCCGCCGCCGTGCGCTCCGCGCAGTCCACGGGCGGCCTGTCGCTGTCCGCGGACCCGGCGCAGGCCCGGGGGCAGCTCAAGTCGTTCCTCGAGGAGCGCATCCGCAAGGTCCTACAGCTCGCGAAGGAGGACACCGTGGCGTTCGACTCGACGTTCATCTCGCTGGGCTTCGACTCCTTCACGGGCCTGCAGCTCAAGAACGTGCTGGAGAAGGAGCTGGGCGTGTCGCTGCCCATGTCCCAGCTCTTCGAGGACCTCAGCCTGGACGCGCACGTGGACCGGATGCTCGCGAGCGTGAAGCGCGCCGCGCCCGCCGCCGAGCCACAGCCGGCCGCAACCGAGCCCACCCTGGACGTGGACGCCATGTCCGAGGACGAGGTCAACGCCCGGCTCCAGGCCCTGCTCAAGTCCTAGTCGTCATCCCGCTTCCACTCCTTCCAAGGAAAGAACCATGAGCCTCAAAGACCTCCCCATCACCCTCGCCGGCAAGCTGCACGACATCGAAATCGTCCACTTCACCGTGGACCTGGAGGAGATGAAGCAGCACATCCCCTCGCAGCTGAAGGTGCGCTCGGTGGGCGGCAAGTCCGTCGTGTCCCTGGTGAACGTGACGCCGCACCGCATGGGGCCCCAGTTCCTGCCCCCCGTCATGCGCCCCACGTATCAGGCGTTCCTCTTCCGCACGCTGCTGGAGGACGCCGAGTACAACGAGGAGAAGAAGGACAAGGGCCTGTACTTCACCGCGGTGCGCTCGCCCAGCTTCATGGCGCGCACGGGCCTGAAGCTCTTCACCGACATCGTCATCGAGTCCTGTGTCACCACGCGCACCGGCAACCGCGTGGACCTGCGCACCGGCGACCGCTTCGTGCGCTACGAGCTGGATGACCACGCCCCGGTGACGGCGGACCCCGAAATCGAGGACATCGCCAACACGTTGGACCGCGCCTACACCGTCAACGCGGACGGCGTGGTGCGCCGCGTGGTCATCGAGCGCTACCGCTGGCCGCTCAAGCAGGTGGCCTGCAAGGACTTCGCGACCAACTTCTTCAAGTCCGCCGAGCCGCGCGCTTGCTACAAGGTGACGGAGATCATCGACTACATCTGGAAGCCCTTCGAGGTCATCGCGAGGCCCCGGGCGTGAGCGGCCCGCTGCCCTACTCGGGGTCCGAGTACTGGAAGAACTACCTGCTGCGCTGGTACGGCGGCGAGGAGACGCTGCGGCAGTGGACGCGGCACGTGCGGGAGAGCACGTACCGCGGACAGCACCGCACGCACGCGCTGGACATCTACCCGGGAGCCAGTCCCGAGCGGCCCGTCATCATCCTGGTGCCGGGCTCGGTGTCCTACGGGCGGCTCTTCGCCTACCCGGCGCTGCTGCTGCGCGAGCTGGGCTACAACGTCATCACCTTCGACTTCGAGGGCTGTGGCCTGGACCGTCAGGGCCTGGGCGACTACACGCTCGAGGCGCACGTGAAGAACCTGGTGGACGTCATCCAGCGCGCGCGCCAGGAGTTCAAGGGACCCGTCGTCACCTTCGGCCTGAGCTTCGGCGGCATGACGTCGTATCTCGCCGCCGAGCGCACGCCGGTGGACGTCATGGCCTGGTACGCCTGCGTGGACCCGAGCGACCGCGAGTTCATCCAGACGGAGTTCAGCCCCGGCAAGGCCATGCCGCTGGTGGTGAGCCTCTTCCGGGGGCTCGCGAAGCTGATGCCGAAGGTGCGCGTGCCGGTGAAGGCGTTCCTCCAGTACTCGCGGCTGTCGGACTCGGCCGACTTCAACGACGCCTACGGCAAGGACCCGCTGGTGGGGGGAAGCTGCACGCTGAGGGCGATGGTCAGCGTGATGTCCGACTACCGGAAGAGCGTTCCGTTCGGCGCCGCGCGGTTCCCGTTCCTGGTCATGCATGACCGGCAGGACCGGATGTTCCCCATGAAGTACAGCCGCAAGACGTACGAGCAGCTCGGGGACATCCCCAAGGCGTACGTGGAGCTGGCGGGGCAGGGCCACTGGCCCACGTCGCCCGAGGGGATGAAGGCGCTCATCGCCCCGCTCGACACCTTCCTCCAGGGCCTGCCCCTGGGCGCGAGGGCCGTGGGCACCTGACGCCCGCGGGAGGCCGAGGCCGGGGGCGTACATGCACCCGGCCTCGGTGTCTCACGCCAGGACGAGCACGCGAGCGCCGGGCTCGGAGGCGAACAGCTCCCGCACCAGTCCCGCGCGGTTCTCCCGGACGACGCGCTGGTTGATGGAGCCCTTGTCCGTCAGCTCGTGCGTGTCGAAGGACGGAGGCTCGGCCACCAGCAGCAGCCGGCGGATGGCGTGGGACGAGCCCGGGAAGGCGCGGTTGTGGCCCTCGAGCGACTCGCGCAGCCGGTTCAGCACGTCCTCGCGCGCGTGCGGCGGCGTGTCAGCCGGCGCGGGGCCGAGCAGGGCGGTGATGGCGTTGGGGTTGAGCCAGGCCATGACGCCGACGGCCTCTTCCCCGAGCCCGCAGATGACGCAGTCGGAGAGCAGCGGCGCGGCGGTGGTCAGCACCTGCTGCCTCAGGGCGCTCGCGGCCACGCGGGTGCCGGTGTTGAGCTTGAAGTCCTCGGCCAGTCGCCCCGCGAAGACGAGCCCCGCCTCGGGCCGCGCCGGGTCCAGGAAGCGCACCGCGTCGCCCAGCTCGTAGAAGCCCTCCTCGTCGAAGCCCTGTCGTCCCGTGGGCTCGGCGTCGTGTCCCGGCGTCACCGTGGGGCCCTTCACGCGCAGGGCGTGGCGGTCATCGGTGGGCACCAGCTTGAGCTGCACGCCGGGCAGGGGCAGGCCGACGAGGCCCGTCTCGTCGGTGGTCCAGTGCACCTGGGTGATGCACTGGGTCTCGGTGGCGCCGTAGATGGTGGTGAAGGGGATGCGGTGGCCCACCGTCCTCACCGCGAGCGCCTGCAGCTCGTTGGCGACGGGGGTGGGCAGGGCGGCGCCGCCGTAGGCCATCGTCTCCAGTCGGCGGAAGAAGGCCTGGCACAGCTCGGCGTCGGTGCGCAGCGCGTCCACGAGCATGCGGAACGCCACGGGGACGGAGGAGAACTCCGTGGGGGACACGCTCTTGATGTTGGCGATGGTCTTCTCGAAGAGGCCGGGCATGGGCCGGCCCTCGTCGAGGTAGACGGTGGCTCCGCGCAGGAGGTTGTGGTTGAAGCCGATGTTGCCGCCGCCCACGTGGCTCCAGGGCATCCAGTCGAGGATGACGGGCGCGGGGCGGTCCGAGGCGGGCATCTCCAGCGCCGCCCAGCTCGCGAGCTGGTGACACATCATCCCTTGAGTCTGCGCCACACAGCGGGGCTGCGCGGTGGAGCCGGAGGTGAACATCCACTTGGCCACGGTGTCGTGGTGGATGCGCTCGATGGAGTCGTCCACGGCGGACGTGGGCTGTGTGTCCAGCCACGAGGACAGCCGCGAGTGACGGGGCGCAGTGGGAGTGCCCGTGGCGGTGACGACCTCCACGTCGGAGAGGTCCAGGGCCTGGAGGGCCTTGGCGAAGCGGTCCGCGTCATCGGTGTAGACGATGGCGGGCCGGCACACGGCGAAGGCGTGGCGCAGCTTGCCGTGGTCCGCGCTCCAGAGTGAGAAGGGCACGCTGATGGGGGCCACGGGGACGCGGGCCATCATGGCCCCGAGCATCACCACGGCGAATTCGATGGAGCTGCCGGAGAGGATCATCACCGAGCGGCCCTCGGGCAGCGCGCGCGAGAGCAGGCCCTGCGCGAAGGCGCGCGCCTGCCGGTGGACGTCCGCGTACGTGTGCTGTCGCCACGAGCCCTCCGGCGCGCGCTGCGCCAGGAAGACGCGGTCGGGGATGGCGCGGGCCTGCCGGGCGAGGACGTGGACGATGCTGCGCTCGACGTTCTCGTACGAGTAGCCGCTCTCGAGCAGCAGCGAGCCATCCGGGCGGGACTGGACGCGCACGCTGGGGCCGCGCATGGCGAGGGGACGGTAGGGAGTGTTCGTCGTCATGGGTGTGGGCTCCAGGGGCTCTCAGCGACCGACGAAGCGCGCGGGGCGCTTCTCCAGGAATGCGCGGGGACCCTCGACGGCGTCCTGCGTCTGGTAGATGGGCTCGGCGATTTCGAGCTCCCGGCGCAGGGCGTCCTCGAGCGGCAGGCCCAGGCACTCGCGCACGGAGCGGCGGATGAGGCGCACGGCGACGGGGCCGTTGGCGGCGATCTGCTCGGCGAGCTGGAAGGCGGTGGGGAGCAGCTCCGCGCGCGACACGACGCGGTTGAGGAAGCCGAGCTCGAAGGCGCGGGAGGCGGGGATGAGCGCGCCGGTGAGGAGCATCTCCATCGCGTGGGCCTGGGGGAGCTGCCGGGGCAGCCGCACCGTGGAGCCGCCCGCGGGGAACAGGCCCCACTTCACCTCCTGGAGGCCGAACGAGGCCTCGTGACAGGCCACGCGCAGGTCGGTGGCCTGGGCCAGCTCCATGCCGCCGGCCACGGCGTGGCCGTTGATGGCTGCGATGACGGGCTTCTCGCAGTCGAAGTCGCGCAGGATGGCCTTCCACCCGAAGCTGCGGTCTGCGACGAGCGCCTCCTCGAAGCGGTCCTGCGGCTTGCGCGCGCCGGAGAGCAGCGGAATGGTCTTCACCAGGTCCGCGCCGGCGCAGAAGGCCTTCTCGCCCGCGCCGGTGACGATGCCCACGCGCAGGTGCTCATCCCGACGCAGCCGCTCCCAGGCCTCGGCCAGCTCATAGGCCATCTGCGCGTCGATGGCGTTGCGCGCCTCCGGCCTGTCCAGGGTGATGAGCGCCACATGGCCTTGCACGTCGAAGCGGACTGTCGCCATTCGGGATTCCTTGCACGAGGATGAGTCCCGAAGACTAGCTTCTCTCGCAGTGAAGTCGTGCGGCATGAGCGCACGAATTCATGGCGCGCCGTGGCAAGGCGCGTGGTGACAGGCATTGGGCCATGAGGTGGCGATGACCCCGACGAGGGCCTCGCGGCGAGGACTGCCCGGAGTGTGCCGGGCAGCCCCGCATCGCTACTTCGTTGAGGCGTCGGGTGCGGGGGCCGGAGGGGCGACGACGGAGACCTTGCCCTCATCCTGCTGGAGGGTGTGCGTGCTGCCCGGTGTGTAGCGCTGGAACTCCTCCAGCGTGGCCGGGACGTAGGTGATGGCGGGCCCGGCGTCGCCGTGGAAGCGCACGGTGTACTTCGCCTCGCGGGTGTCGCGCTCCTTCTCGCCAGTGCGCAGGGCCTTGGCGGGCTTGAGCTCGTCGGCGGTGGGCCAGTGCGTCTGCACGGTGGTGCCCTGGGCCTTCACGTCCCGCTCGTGCGTCCAGCGCCACGCCTTCCAGGTGTACCAGGTGGCATCGCGCGGCACGCTGCGGTAGCGCGGCTCCTTGCGGGTGCGGCGCTCGTCGACGTAGCGCGGCTCCTTGCGCGTCTTGGTCACGGAGCAGTAGCGCGTCTTGCAGCGCTTCTCGCCGCCGGTGCAGGTCGTCTTGCAGGTGGCGAAGCCGTTCTTGTTGCTGGTGCAGGTCTCCTTGCACTTCTCGGGCGTGGTGGTGCAGTCCTCGCCGCAGGCCTCCTTGTCGCGGTAGGTCTCGGTGGTGAAGCCCTTCTGGACGCGCTCCGTGTAGGAGACGGTCTGGTAGCCGTCGAGCACCTGGTCGTCGTGGTGATGGCGCTTGCCCTGGGCCTTCACCTGGAGGGCGTCCTCCGGTCGGTCCTCCTCGAAGCCCTCCTCGTCCACCAGGCGGTAGCGCTCCACGCTCACGGTGTGCTCCCAGGCGACGTCCTGGACCTGGAGCGCGCGAGTCCACTCGGGGCCCTTGGCGGCGGTGGTGGCGGCGGCGGCTTCCTTCGTCGTGGACGACGAGCCGCTCTGTCCGGCGATCATCGCGGGGCAGCAGCAGAAGAGCGCGAGGCCCAGGAGGATGTAACAGCCGATGCGGCGGGGCTTGCTCTTCCCGGTGGGCAGCTCGGGAGGAGGCGGCACGGAGTCGGCGGTGCTCGTGCCATCGACGGCGGAGGCGCCGCAGTTCTTGCAGCCACCGTCGAGGGCGCGCTGGTCGCTCTCGCAGTAGGCGCAGCGCCAGTTGGGGCCGGAGGTGGCCATCCTGAGCAGCGCTTCGTCTGTCACGGTGACGGCGGAGGCGGTGTCCTCCGGCATCTCGTACTGCTCGCTGCCGTCCTTGGCGTTCTTGCAGCGCTGGCACACCATGTGGCGGCCGAGGTTGCGGTGGTTGCAACTCGAACAACGCCAGAACATCTCAATATGCCGCTCCGACATCTTGGTGTTTTCCCCCTCGGGTGAATACAGCCGAGCGGAGCGGCCTATAACAGCTCTATCGCAGCGCCGCGAGCGCCGCGCTGACCTTCGCCACTGTCACTGACACGGGCGTCGTCACCTCCGGCGCGAAGATGGCCACGCGGAGCTCCTCGAAAGCCCACCGCAGCTCCTGCGCCGCCTCCTGGTCGCGCACGGTGGCGCTCTTGGTGAGGAAGTTCTCCCACAGGGGCGTGAACGGCGCGGCTTTCCCCGCGTCCTTGCCCGGGTTCGCCACCGCACGCGACAGCCGCGCCTGCACCGCGCGCAAATAGCGCGGGTAGTGCATCAGTCGCGAGAAGGGGATCCACTCGATGAGCTTCGCGGGGAACAGCTGCGCGAGCTGCGAGCGGATGTCCCGCACCGCCGCCGCGCCGCTCGGCCCCTTGGACGCCGTCTTGAGCGCCGCGAGCGTCTGCGCGAGCTCCCCAGACGTGACGATGACCGCGTTCGCCCAGTCCCGTGCCTCCTGCTCGATGCGCGGTGAGCCCTCCCGGAGCAGCGTGTCGAACGCCGCCTTCGTGCGAGGCAGCGGCGCGCCCGGCGCGAGCTTGAACGCATCATCGACGGCGCGTGCGAGGACGAGCGCCTTGAACGCCTCGGCCTGGCCCCTCGCGGGCGGTGCTCCGTCCAGCGACGGGAAGGGCTGCGGCATGCGCGAGGCACTGACGGCCACATGCCCGCGCGCGGCGAGCATCAAGAGCCGCCGGACCCCCGTGCGCGAAGCCGCGTCAGCGGCCGCGGACGTCTCCAGCAGCACCAGGTCCACCGTGGCCCCCCGGTCGACGAGCGCGGGATAGCTGCGGACCTCGAGCCCACCGACCCGCCGGGTGACCACGGAGGGCAGCTCCCCGAACGTCCACGCCGTCAGCCCCTTCTTCTCCCAATCCGAGGTCGGCGCCGTGCTGCGCAGCACCGCCCGGGCTTGACCTCCGTACTGCTTGAGCAGCGCGTCGACATCGCGTCCCCGCGCGAGTTCCTTCCCCTTCTCGTCAATCACCCGGAGCGTCAGGCGCAGATACGGCAACACGGCCTCCGCCCGGAAGGACTCCTCGGGCACGTCCATGCCGCTCAGCCGGGACACCGCGCGAGAGAGCGCTGGAATCAACGGCCCGCGGAAGGGCACCAGCTCCTTCGCGAGCAGTTCCACCAGGTCCGGCAACGACCCCAGCTGCTTGCGCTGGGCGCGGGGGAGCTGCTCGAGCAGGGCGGTCAGCTTCTCCCGATGCCATCCAGGGATGGTCCAGTCCAGTTCACCCGGGACCATCTGGGCGAGCAGCAGCAACGGCACACTCAATGTGATGCCATCGTCCTCGGCCGAGGGGTCGAAGGTGTACGTCACCGGCACGGACGCGCCGTGCAGACTGATGGCATCCGGGTAGTTCGCCGGAGACAGCCCCGGGTCGTACGCGAGTGCATCCTCCATCGTGAGCACGAGCACGTCAGGGTCGGCCGCCTCTGCCTTACGACGCCAGACCTCGAAGGCGGCGCCGTCCGTCACATCCTCCGGCAGGCGCTTGTCGAAGAACGTCAGCAGCGCCTCGTTGTCGAGCAGCTCGCTCTTGCGCGCCTTGTCCCGCAGGCTCGCCACGCGCTCGAGCACCCGGCGGTTCTTCTCCTGGAACGCCCCTCGCGAGCGGTACTCGCCCCGCACCAGGGCGTGCTCGATGAACATCAGGCGCGCCCGCTCGGGGTCCATGCCCGCCAGGGCCACGGGCCGCTCCTTGAAGACCGGGAGCCCGAACAGCGTCGCGCTCTCCTTCACGACGGCGCGCGCGGACTTCTCCGACCAGTGCGGTTCGGAGTAGCTGCGCTTGAGCAGGTGCGGCGCCGCCTCCGAGAGCCACTCCGGGTCCAACTTCGCCGCCGTGCGCGCGAACAGCTGGGACGTCTCCACCAGCTCGAACGCCATCACCCAGGCCGGGGGCTTCTTCGCGAGCGCCGACGAGGGGTGCACCATGAAGCGCGTCTGCTTCGCGCCCGTGTAGTGTCGCTGCTCCGGATTCCACTGGCCGATGCGCGACAGGAGCCCGGTGAGGAGCGCCTGGTGCAGCACGTCCCCGCGCACCGGCGCGCCCTTGCCCTTCTTCGGCAGGCGCAGGTCGCGGACCGTCTCCTCCAGCTGACGCTGGACGTCCCGCCACTCGCGGACCCGCAGGAAGGACAGGAAGTTGTCCCGGCACACGCGCCGCAGATGGGACGTCCCGCGGCTGTCCGCCTCGCGGATGAAGGCCCACAGCTTGAGCAGCCCCGTGAAGTCCGAGTGCTCGTCACGGAAGCGCGCGTGCAGCGCGTCAGCCTTCTGCGCCAGCTCCCGAGGCCGCTCGCGCGGGTCCTGCAGGTTGAGCGCCGCGGCGACGATGAGCACCTCGTCCTGACATCCGTACTCGGCGCCGGCGAGAATCATCCGCGCGATGCGCGGGTCCACCGGGAAGCGCGCGAGCTGGTGCCCCAGGGGCGTCAGCGTGCGCTCCTTGCCCTCGATGGCCCCGAGCTCCTCCAGCACCCGCCAGCCCTCGGCGATGGCCTTCGGCTGGGGCGGGTCGAGGAAGGGGTAGTCCTCGACGTCACCCAGGCCCAGGGACTTCATCCGCAGGATGACGCCCGCCAGCCCCGTGCGCTTGATTTCGGGGTCGGTGAAGGCGGGCCGCGACGTGAAGCTCGCCTCGTCGTACAGGCGCACGCAGATGCCCTCGCGCACGCGGCCACAGCGCCCCTTGCGCTGGTCGGCGCTGGCCTGGGAGACCGGCTCGATGTGCAGCCGCGTGACGCCCGAGCGCGAGTCGTAGCGGGACAGGCGCGCCACCCCCGTGTCCACGACGTACACGATTCCCGGGATGGTGATGGACGTCTCCGCGACGTTGGTGGCGAGGATGACGCGGCGCTCGGGGATGGAGGCGAAGACCCGCGACTGCTCGGAGGCGGACAGGCGCGAGTACAGGGGCTGCACCACCGTGCCGCGGAGGTTGCGCGCGTTCAGCGCGCTCTCGGCCTCGCGAATCTCCCGCTCACCCGGGAGGAACACGAGCACGTCCCCGTCCGGGTCGAGCGAGAGGACGTTCGCCACCGAGTCGGCGACGGCGTCCGCCAGCTCGTCGTCCTCGGGGGGCGGCTCGTAGAGCACGTCCACCGGGAAGGTGCGGCCCTCCACCTGGATGACCGGAGCGCCGCCGAAGAACTGCGAGAAGCGCTCGGTCTCGATGGTGGCCGAGCTCACCACCACCTTGAGGTCGGGGCGCCGGGGCAGGAGGCGCTTGAGCCACCCGAGCAGGAAGTCGATGGTGAGGCTGCGCTCGTGGGCCTCGTCGAGCACGATGGTGTCGTAGCGGCGCAGGAGCGGGTCGCTGTGGATCTGCGCGAGCAGGACGCCGTCGGTCATGAACTTCACGGCCGTGCTCCGGGACGAGCGGTCCTCGAAGCGGATCTGGTAGCCGACGTCCGTGCCCAGCTCCGTGCCGAGCTCGCGCGCCACGCGCGCCGCCACGCTGGTCGCGGCGATGCGCCGGGGCTGGGTGACGGCGATCTGCCGAGGGCGGCCACGCCCCATGGCGAGCAGTATCTTCGGCAGCTGCGTCGTCTTCCCCGAGCCGGTGGCCCCCGCGACGATGACCACCTGATGGGCGGAGATGGCCTTCGTGATGTCCTCCACCCGGCTCGAGATGGGGAGCTCGGGGGGGAAGCGCAGGGTGGGCTGGCCGCCAGGGGGCGGAACGGGTGATTCGCCGGACATGGCCCCATGGACTAGCACTGAAGCGCCCGCGGTGCCCCTGACGAATCGTGTGGGAGCCTGCTCGGCCGGCGCTCCAGGATGCATCCCGCCCGCGCCATCCCGTATCGTCGTCGGATGACCCCGGGGCGAACCCTCACCGACCTGATGGCCGAGGTGTCCAGCCGCGCCCGTGACTGGGGCTCGGTGCAGGAGCTTGGCGTCGCGCCGGAGACGGTCGTGGCCGCCTGGCTGGAAAGCGACGACCCGGTGGCGATGCTGCACCTGCTCGTCGCGCTGCACCCCCAACGCGAAAAAGAGAAGTGCCTCGAGCTGGCGACCGCGCTGTCGTTCTTCGAACCCATGCGGGAGCTGGCACACGTGATTCGTCGCTGGAGCAGCGGCGCCGTGCCGACGAACGGTCAGTCCCCGTTCTACTTCATGCGGCTCTTCCAGCGGCTGAACAGCTCCTTCCGGTGGATGGAGGAAACGACGCGGTCAGACCTCGAGCCCAAGCTCGTCGCGGCGATCCGCGCCGCGTTCCCGGACCCGTACACGCTCGACGGGCCCGCCGCTTCGGGTCCAGGGTGAACACCTCAGACCGCGAGAGGGCCCGTGCAACAGGCCCTCCCGCGAGAGTTTTCACCTACCAGATGCAGGAGAGCCCGGAGGACATGGTGGGGAACGCGGAGAGGGCCCCATCCGGGACCACGCCGTGCGTCGGATGGGAGGTGGCGTGCTTGCGCAGGCCGGGGGTGCTGCTGTTGATGTAGCCCACCGCGTAGAGGGTGCTGCTGGAGCGCTCGCGCAGCACGGCGCCGCAGAACGGCTCGTTCGAGACGCTCGCCAGCGTGCCGAGCGGAACCGTCTTCACGCTGCCGTAGCCACCGAAGTAGGCGATGTCGGAGGGGTCGGTGAGCAGATACTTGGAACCGGCGACGAACAGGTAGACCTGGCTCGTCGTGCGCTCCTGGACCAGCAGGCTCTTGACGTAGGTGAAGTCGATGAAGGGGTCGGTCCAGTTGCTGTTCGGGATGTTGTGGACTTCCTTCCAGTCATCCCAGACGTCCAGCTCCGTGGGGTTGGGAATCCACCAGTGCTGCTGACCCACGACGACGTAGATGGGCGTGGTGCCAATCTGACGGAAGAGGGTGCCGTCCATGGGCACCTGTGTATACGAGTCGATGGTGGCCTGGGGCAGGGGCACCAACGAGCGGCCCGAGTAGAGGCTGTGCTGCGCCGGCGGGATGAAGAAGCGCGCCCCGCCCGCCACGTAGTAGCGGTTCGAGGTCTCGATTCCGAGCAGGACGGTGCCATCCGGAGCGGCCACGTAGCCGGCGAAGGCCTTCGCTCCGAAGAGGCTCAGGCTCAACACGAGCCAGCGGGTGATGCAGGCGAGGGAGGATGTGACACGCACGGATTTTTCTCCTGACATGAGGGGGGACCTTCTGATGGGTTCCGCCGCGCCCACTCGGGGCGGCAGGGGGACTACGAAGGCGGCCCTCCTGTCTGGTCATGCCTCCGGGCTTCGCGGGAGATACTTGCGCCATGACGACCATCCCCGACACGTCGCGAATCGACCGGGGCGACCTGTACTGGCTCGCGCCCGATGACTCGCGAGGCCCCGCGCCGGCCTACTCGCATCCGTACGTGGTGGTGCAGGAGGACGTCTTCAACCACTCGCGAATCACCACGGTGGTGGTCTGCGCGCTCACCTCCAACCTGCACCGCGCCGCCGAGCCCGGCAACGTCCTGCTGGAGCCCGGCGAGGGCGGCCTCCCCCGCCAGAGCGTCGTCGTGGTGTCGCAGATCGAGTCGGTGGAGAAGTCCCGCCTCGGCGCGCGCATCGGCGCGCTGTCCGAGGCGAGGGTGGAGCAGGTCCTCGCCGGCCTGCGCTTCCAGCAGGCGTCGTTCTTCCGGCGCTAGCTCAGGGCTCGTTGAAGATGAGCAGGCCGCGCGCGGTGTCCACCACGTAGACGTGGCCGTCGCCCGGCACGCGGATGCCGATGGCGCCCTCGAGCAGGTTGTCGGTGCGCTCCGGGTCGTCCTCGCGGAAGGTGTTGAAGTGGGCGATCTGCTTCGGCTGGGGAGGAATGGAGACGTCCAGCACGCGCAGGCCCTCGTGGTAGTAGGCGATGTACAGACGCTTGTCCTTGAGGACCATGTTGTGGATGGACGTCTGGTTGCGCAGCTTGTACCGGCCGATGAGCGGGATGTTCGTGGGGTCGGTGACGTCCAGCACGCGCAGGTGGGTGCCCTGGTATTCGCCGCCCTCGAACGCGATGGTCCTCCCGCCGAACGTCCCCACCGCGCCCGCGTGGCTCATCGACGTGCTGTTGTCCGATGCGAAGGTGTACGCGCCCAGCTCCTTCGGGTTCATCGCGTCCTTCACGTCGAAGACGACATAGCCCGAGCTGAAGTGGTTGACGTAGAGCCGGTCCTGATAGGCGAAGCTGTCGTGCGCCGAGGGCAGGTAGGACGTCGTGTCGGACACGACGATGCGGTTGAGCAGGGTCGGCTCGAGCGGCCGGGAGATGTCGAACAGCAGCGTCTCCCCGTGGGCCGAGGGACCGGGTGACACCGCGTACAGCCGGTCCCCATCGACGAAGAGCGTGTGGACGTTGAGGGGCGGGCCGCCGGGCACGTTGCGCACGAAGGTGGGGTTTGAGCGCTCGGTGATGTCGAAGACGAGGACGCCCGTGTCCTTGCTCGCGACGTAGAGCGCGTCACCGCGCGTCCAGGCCGCGTTCCAGTAGGAGTCTCCGGAGAGGGATATCTTCTTCGTCAGCACGGGGCGGGCGCGGTCGCGGATGTCGAAGACGGTGAGGCCCCCCGGCGTCCGGGAGCCCCAGGGGACGGACACGACATAGGCGTGGTGCCCGTCGACGTAGACATCCACCGGCTGTCCGGGCGTCACGAAGGTCTCGGAGAGCAGCCGCAGCCCGCCCGAGGACTCGGCCTCACCCCGTCCCCACGTCATCCGCGCGGCCTCGAAGGTCCCGGTGCCGCCCACCTTGCCGTTGGTGCAGCGGGCATAGCAGCCCGTCACATAGCCGGGGCGGGAGACCTGACAGCCCAGGAGCGCCACCTGCCGCTGGGCGTTCGCGAGCTCGAAGCGGCTGGTGAAGTGGAAGCGGCCCGTCAGCTCCTGTCGGGTGAGGGGCCGCTCGTCCATCGTCCCCGCCCCACCGCCCCGGGGCACCCTCACGCTGACGAAGTCCGGGTACGCGTCCTGGTTGCGCAGGTCCACCAGGTAGATGCCCTGCGGGTCCAGGGTGGCGAGCGAGGCCGTGTCGCACTTCGACACGTCGAACAGCGCGGGCGAATCACAGTCGAACGTCGTGCCGCGGGCGACGGTGGCGGTGCAGGGCGCGTACTCGCCCGGGTCCTCCCAGTCCGTGGGGTCCACCAGCGGCGTATAGGTGCCGTCCCACGGGTCCACCGGCGGAGGCGGAGGAGGTGGCTCGGGCTGTCTGGGTTTGTCGTCCGAGCAGGCGAAGCCCAGCAGCATGAGTCCAACGAAGATGGTGCGGACGGCGGGTGACTCGAGGGCCATGAGGGTGAGGCTCCTGTCGAGAGGCGACGTCCGGGGTGGACGCCCGCGCCCGTGGGGAAGCGGGCGCGGGCGGGATTACAAGCCACGCGAGGCGAAGAACGACCATGCCCCGAGGAGCATCCTCCACGGGGCAACGACAGGTTGGTCGACGAGGCCCGCCGGACTACGCTGGCGGGTTGGTCTCCTTCACGTCTGTCTTCAGAGCCGCTCGAGGAAGCGCAGCAGGTCCTGCTTCTGGGCGGGGCTGAGCGACTCGGGCGGTGCGCCGGGGAGCTCCGGGGGATGCACGGGAGGCAGCTCGAGCGCGGACGTGAAGGGGATGACGAACTGGCTGTAGAGGTCGACCACGCCCTTCAGCGTCTCGATGCTGTTGTCGTGGAAGTACGGCGCCGTCCGCGCGGCCCCTCGGAGCGTGGGGATGTCGAAGGCCTCGAAGTCCAGCGGGTTGCCGGTGACGAGCGCGCGACCGGGGTCCGTGGTGAAGGCCTGGGGAAAGAGGTTGGGGCCGACGATGGGCGCTCCGTTCTCGTCCACGGCGGGGTTCGGGTCGTACGGGTCTCCGCTCGCGGTGACGGGGATGGGTGGCAGGTCCGTCACCTGCTGTGTCCGGGTGCCGTCCGTGTAGAAGCGGAACCGGTAGCGCGGCAGCTCCAGCGAGGCGTTGTACAGCGTGGGGAACTGGCCAATCTGTCCCAGGTACGTGAAGCCTCCGACGGCGATGTTCAGGATGTCGGGTGTCTGGCGTTGGCCCTGCACGGGGACGGGGCCCGTGCCCGGGACGTTCGTGAAGACGACGTTGCCGTCGGGCTTCGTCACCGGGAAGCCGGAGGCGAGCTCCAGCATCGCCGGCTGGGAGATGTGGCTCAGCGTGGGGCTGCCGTGGCACGGCTCGCAGCCGACCTTGAAGACCTCGCGTCCGCGCGTCTCGGCGGGCGTGAGCCAGAGGAAGTCCTCGGGCGACGGGATGCGCGAGAGCGGGACGCCCGCGTCGAGCAGGCTCGCGACGAAGCGCGGGCGGGACGAGGTGAACGCATCACGCTGGAAGCTCGCCAGCTGGCGCAGCTGTGAGCGGGGGACGGCGCCACCCTGGCTGTGGCTGGTGATGGCGGCCTGGGCCTGGTCCTCCAGGTTGGATTCACGCCCGTCGAGCTGGAAGAAGGGGCCGGTGAGGGCCACGTCCTGGATGCTCGGCACGCCTCGCCAGACGAAGACCTTCCTGTCCGCGGGGGTGATGACCTGCCCCTGGGCGTCGATGACATCCATGTTGTCGGGAAGGGGCAGGACGACGCGGACCAGTCCCTTCTTCAGGTGCTCGTACGTGGGCACCGCCGCGTTCGGGTCGTCCGCGTCGATGGGATGGAAGAGCACGTCCCGCGGGTTGGAGGCATGCAGCGCCTGGACGTGCGCGGGCTTGAGCGCGGTGCTGTCGTCGAGCACGTGACAGGTCGCGCACGAGCGGCCGTTCGTGTTCGGGAACGCGTGGGTGAACAGTCGCTTGCCGGGAGCGGAGCTGCTCAGCGCCGCCTCGGCGGTCGCGGTGGGCTCCGCCGCGGTGGCCTCGGGGACGTCCCGCTCCGGCTCGGCGGGGGTGCAATGCGTCAGTCCGCCCAGCGCGAGCACGCCGGCGATGCGCAGGAAGATGCGCGTGGGAATCATGGAGTCTCCAGGGTGTGGACTCCCTGGAACACCGGGTTCATCCCGAACTGTCACCTGTCGGTCCGCAGGCAATGGATGTTGGACTCGAGCGAAGGGGGATGCTGAGTTGCCTGCACCGAGACCTCCATGCGCCTTCGCCTGCTCCTGTCCGTCGCCGTGCTCGTGTCGCTCCCCGCCTTCGCCCAGCTTCCGGTGTCTCCCGTGGGGCCGGTGTCGCCCACGACGGGCCTGGTGCTGAGGGACGACGTGGTGCGCGCCCTCATCTCGGAGAGCTCTGGGGACCGCATCCATGACGGTGTGCAGCGACTGTCGCTGCTGGCCCGGGACAACGCGGAGGGCTACGGGCAGGCGGCGGAGTGGGTCGCCGCGAGCGCGAAGGCCGTGGGGCTGCAGGACGTGCGCGTGGAGCCGATGAAGCAGGAGCCCCAGTGGCGCGCCACCCGGGGCGAGCTGTGGGTGTCCGGGCCGCACCGCTACAAGGTGACGTCGCACGCGGACCAGCCCATGGCGCTGGCGCTGCGCAGCGGCAGCTTCGAGGGCAAGGCGCTGGAGCTGGTCGACGTGGGGCAGGGCAACCAGGACTCGGACTACGCGGGCAAGGACTTCCAGGGCAAGGTGGTGCTCACGCGGGGACACCCTGTCGCGGTCCTGCGCCGGGCGGTCGGGAAGCTCGGCGCGGTGGGCGTGCTCTCCTCGTACTCGACGCCGCCCTGGAACCAGCCGCATCGCATGGATGGGGACTTCCCCGACCAGATTGGCTGGGCGGTGGTGCCGCCGGGGATTCGGCCGGAAGGGCAGCCGGCGCCCTTCCTGTTCATGCTCACCGACCGCCAGGCGCGCGAGCTGCGAGCGCAGCTCCTGACGGGCCCGATGAAGGTGGACGTGAGCATCGCCACCGAGACGAAGCCGGGGCACTACTCCGTCGTCAGCGGCGTCATCCCCGGCCAGCGCTCGGACGAGGAGATTGTCCTCACCGCGCACCTGGACCATTACAAGCCGGGGGCCAATGACAACGCCTCGGGCGCGGCCACGGTGCTGGAGATGGTGCGCACGTACACCACGCTCATCCGGGACGGCGTGCTGCCGCCTCCGGTGCGCACCGTGCGGGTGCTGTGGCTGCCGGAGTTCGAGGGGACGCGCGAGTGGTTCGAGCGCCACGGCGCCGAGCCGGTGCGGCGGGTGGCGCACTACAACTTCGACATGCTCGGCGCGAGCCTGACGAAGGTGCACTCGCGCTTCTCCGCGTCGTACACGCCGGACTGGCTGGGCAGCTTCGTGAACGCGGTGACGGAGTCCACGGTGGCGTTCATGAACCGCTTCAACGCGGTGACGTATCCGTCCCGCAAGGACTTCCGCATCGGCTCCGTCACCGGCTCGCGCGAGCCGATGGACATGCACCTGGAGCGCTATGGCCGGGGCTCGGACCACCAGCTCTTCAATGACCACGGCATCCCCGGCGTGGCGTTCTCCACCTGGCCGGACGACGCGTATCACACGAGCGGGGACCGGCCGGAGAACGTGGACCCCACGCAGCTGCACCGCGCGGCGTTCGCGGGGCTGGCCTCCATCACCGTGGCCGCCTGGGCGGAGGGCCCGGGGGCCCTGGAGCTGGCGCGGCTGGTGTCGGTGCACGGCGCCCGGCGCGTGGCGGAGGACGAGTTCCGGGCGCGCAAGGACCTGGCCGCGGCGCCCGCCGAGCAGGTCGCGGACACCTACCGGCTCGCGCGCGCGGTGGTGCGCGCCGCCTACGCGCGGGAGCGCGAGGCCTTGCGCTCGTGCCAGCCGTTGGGCGCGCCGGCCGCGTCGGTGAAGACGCTGACGAAGCAACTGGACCGCGCCGAGGAGCAGGCCCTGGAGCGCGTGGAGGCGGATGGCAAGGCGCGAGGTGTCTCGCTCAAGGAGCCCGCCGTGACGGAGGCGGAGCGCCGCGCCCGTGCCTTCGTCCCGCGACGGGTGAAGGGCAAGGAGCTGGCCTCCTTCGATGAGCTGGCGGGCAAGGTGGCTCCAGCGGACCAGCCCCGGGTGGACGCGGTGCGGGCCGCGTTCCGGGATGCCGCGTCGGCGCTGCGGGAGCAGGGGGAGGGCGAGCTGCGCTTCTACCAACTGCCCGATGCCATCGCGAGCTACGCGGACGGCCGTCGCTCCGTGGCGGACATCCGCGACGCGGCCTATGCGGAGTACGGGTACGTCTTCCCGGTGGAGGCGCTCGTGGACCTCTTCGCGCTGCTCGAGCAGGGCGGCATCATGACGAGCACGCGCTGAGGCACGAAGGCCCCCGCGACTCGGGGGCCGTGGCGCCGGACTACAGCGACAGGCGCTTGTCGGCGAAGGTCATCCCGGGAGCGCCCACGTCCTTGAACCAGCTCGGCGGCTTGGGGGCGGTGAGGGCCGCGGTCATCGTCTCGAGCCACTGCGGGAAGGACTCGAAGTCCGGCATGGCATCCTCGGGGTTGTGCCACGCACCGGTCGCGAGCACGCGGGCGCGCGGCTGGTCCTGGTGGTGGTAGTAGATGGGGTACTCACCATTCGGACCCGGCTTGCTCACGTCGAAGCACCACACGGCCTCGCCGCCCGCCTCCGCGAAGCCGACCAGGTGGTTGGTGGAGAGGTCCACGCCCTCCTCGATGGAGACGCCCTCCGGCAGGTGGACCAGGTCCTCGTTCGCGCTGGCGATGTCCTCCGCGTCGTAGAGCCAGAAGCCCACGTCCAGGCCGTCCGCCTGGAGGTTGCGCTCCGCGATGCACAGTCCCAGTGCGAGCGCCTCGCGATAGCTGGGGGGCGGCGTCCAGCGCAGGGTCCCGAAGTGCGGCTTCACGACCTTCACCAGCTCGTCGGCCGAGATGGGCTCGGAGAGGGTCAGCTCCAGCAGCTTCGACTGCTTCAACGCCTCGATGGACTGGGAGACCTGTTTCATGCGCGCGGACGCTAGCCCGCGACCCGCGCGAAACCAACGACGTCCGGCCTGGGCGCCGCGTGACGTCGGGCGCGGGACATCACGGCTCCAGGCGCGCGTGAATCATCGCTTCGCCGGCTGTGCGAGCCACGTGTCGATGCGTTCACGCAAGGGCTGTGGGGCGCCATCCAAGATGGCCAGCTGCTTCGCCTCGGTGGCGAGCCGCGCCGCGCGAGCGCGGTCCCTGCCCGACTCCCAGAGGGCCCGCGCGAGCATGAAGCGCGCATCCGTGCGCTGACCCGGCAGAGGGCGCGCATGCTCCCAGCCCGCGACGGCGCGCTCCAGGGGCGCGATGGCCTCCGCGGGGCGATGGAGCAACAGGTAGACGCTCCCCAGGTCCAGGAGGGACGCGGTCCACCGCTCGTCGGCGTCGTCCGGCAACGCCAGCTGGAGGTCGACGGCCCGTTGGAAGAAGGGCAGCACCTCCTCATGGCGCTGCTGTCGCATGAGCGCGCGCCCGAGCAGCCGCAGGGTGGAGATGAGGATGGGGTGCTGGGGCCCGAAGAGCTCCTCGCGGATGGCGAGCAGCTGGCGGAAGTGCTCCTCGGACAGCCGGTAGTCGCCTTGCTGGAGGCGGAGCACCCCGAGGTTGCCGTGGATGACGGCCGCGCCGTGGCTCTTGGGGCCGTCCGTCTTCTCGGCGATGGCCAGGGCGCGCGCGTAGATGGGGAGCGCGTCCCGGAAGCGCTCCCGCACCACGAGCGTCGAGCCCAGGTCGTTGAGCGCGTCGTAGACGCGGGGGTGCTCCGGGCCCAGCGTGCGCTCCAGGATGGCCAGGGCCTCGCGGACCGTCTGCTCCGCCAGGTCCAAGTCGCGCGCGTCCTGCTCCGCGTTCGCGCGCTGGGGCACGAAGGCGCCGTCCCGCAGCACGGGGACGAGCGCCAGCCGCACGCGAGCCACCTCGGGGTGCTCGTCGCCGAGGGTCCGTCGGGTGATGTCCACCGCGCGCTCCAGTGTCACCCGGGCCTGGGCCAGCCGGGCGTCGCGCCACTGGCTGACGCCGAGCTCCAGGAGGACGTCCGCCACCTCGAGGCCGTTGGCGCCGAAGGCCTGCTCCGCCAGCAGCAGGGCCTGCTCCTGTTGGGCCGCGGCCTCGGGGTAGTGCCGCTGCATGCGCAGCAGGGTCCCCGAGTAGGTGAGGAGCTGGATGCGCGCCAGGAGGTGTCCGTCCCCCAGGCGCTCCAGCGCCGCGGCGGCGCGGTCCTTCCATCGCGCGGCCAGCTCGTACTCGTCCAGGCCGATGCAGGACACACGGACCAGGAGTATCCATGCGCGGGTCGCCACGGCGTCCTGGCGCGTGGCCTCCGCGGCGTCCAGGGCCTCGAAGAGCGCGCGCTCGGCGCCTCGCCAGTGGCCGGCGCCCTCGCGCAGCTCGCCGAGGAGCAGCGAGAGCTCCGCGAGCGCGGGTCGATGCCCGGCCTCCTTCGCGACGCGCGCCGCCGGCTCCACGAGCGTGAGGCCCTCCTCGTAGCGACCGGTGGCGAGGAGCGCTCGGCCCCGGGCCAGGGCCGACCGGTGCGCCGGGGCTCCCTCGTCCGCCGTCTCGTGGGGTGCGCCTGGGGCGTGTTGTCCGGCGCAGGCCGTGACAGGCGCCAGTCCCGTCGCCGCGCGGTGGGCCTCGTCCACCGTCCTCGCGTTCGCCTGGGACAGGAGCGTGGTGAGCGCGGAGACCTCCGCGAGCCGGTTGTCGAGGCAGCGCATGCGCCACCCCAGCACCGCCTCGGTCGGCGCCTCGCGGACCTGGGAGGCCCGACAGGTGTCGGTGCGCATCCGCTCCCAGGCGGAGGTATAGGCGTCCAGCTCGCGGCGGACGCGCTCCCAGGCCACCTGGGCGTAGGGCCTGCCGGTGGCCGTGAAGGCGGCCTGGATGCTGGCCTGCTGCGCCGGGCCCCAGACGTGGGTGAGCTCCTCCTTCGCGCCGTCGCAGGCCCGGCGGGAGTGGAGGACATGGGTGAGGCCCACGGCCAGGGCCAGCAGCGCCCCGCCCCCCGCGACCCACAGTCCGCGTCGTCGACGCGCGGTGGGGTCCTGCCCCAGGGCGTCCAGCAGCGCGGTGAGGGTGGGGAAGCGCTCCGAGGGCGTGTCGGCGAGCCCGCGCGACAGCACGCGGCGCGGCCATGTGGGGACGCGCGAGCCCGAAGGGAGGGGCGCGAGCTGTCTGGCGCCGGGCGGCGCTCCGCCCGTGAAGGGCTGGACGCCGTAGAGGGCCTCGTGGAGCGCGACGCAGAAGGAGAACTGGTCGGCCGCCGGACTCGTGAGTGAGGCGTCCTGGAGCACCTCCGGCGCGGCGTACGAGCACCGGAGCGGCGCCTTGCGCTTCGACAGGCCGAAGCCGGTCACGTGGACGCGTCCCTCCGCGCTGACGCGCAGTTGGTCGGGTCCGAAGCCTCCGTGCGCGATGCCCACCGCGTGCGCCGCCGCGAGCCCTCGCCCCGCGTCGATGAAGACGTCGAGCACCTGTCGCGACGTGCGCGGCGAAGCCGACAGCCAGCCGGCGAGGGTCTGGGGCTCCACCCGCTCCATGGCGAGGAAGACATGGGGCCCGAACGTGCCCACGTCGTAGATGGCCACGACATTGGGATGGGAGACGCGGGCCCGCGCCTGGGCCTCACGCAGCAGGAGGGCGCGCTCCTCGTGCTCGGCGTCGGTGCCTGGCGCGCTGCTGGTGCGCAAGAGCTCCAGCGCGACGCGGCGCTCCAGCTCCGGGTCGTAGGCGTCGTACACGACGCTCACGGCGCTGGCGGACAACACCTCGACCAGCAGATAGCGGCCGACCGTGGCGCCCTTCGCGGGAGCCCAATCCTCGGAAGGCGCGAGGGCGGAGTCGGGATGCCTCTCACCGAGAGGTGGAGGCGATGCAATCCAGTACAGCGGGTCACCATCGTGTGACATCACCAGGGCATGCCGTCCCAGCTTCAGCGTCTCTTCGAGCCCCGTGACAGGCGCGTAGAAGACGCGCTCGCTCCGGGGGGGCGCGAGGACACCCTCGGCGCTCAGCACGTATTCAGGGAACACGTCCTTCATCTCCACTGGGGCGTGGAGGAGGAGCACCACGTACGCGTCGCGCCGGAGGCCGGCCAGGATGTCGGAAGGCTGGAGGTCATCGCTTGTCGCGACGACGGGAGCCCGGGTCTGTTGATAGGTGCCCGTGCGCGGGTCGAAGTCGAAGATGGCGAGCGCCGCGGGCCGCAACGAGGGCAGGGTGCTCGTCAAGAACCGCTCGACGGCGGTCCATCCAGGATGCCGCGAGTCGGCGGACAGGGCCCATTCCTGGTACGTCCGCTCGCCGTCCACTGGCCGCATGTGTTCCTTATGGGGCATGGGGCGAGGACCTCGCAAGCCGTGGTGAAGACAGCCCCGCGGGTTTCACCACGAGATATCGCCTGGACATGATTCCAATCGCTTGGCGAGACCTCCCACCAGAGGAAGACCTGGATTATGTCTCGCGTCAGGTCAAACCCGGAGCGCACCCGTCGCTCCCGCCCGAGCTGAAGAGCCCGGACTCCTCGAAGGATTCGCCATGAAGCTCGCCTCCTTGTTCCCTGCTCCCCTGCCGACGGCGCCCAGCGTCGGGCTGCTGCTGCTTCGCCTCGTCGCCGGCATCGCGTTCATGTTCCACGGCTGGTCGAAGATCCAGAACCCCTTCGCCTGGATGGGTGCCGAGGCCCCCGTGCCGGGCATCCTCCAGGCGCTCGCCGCGCTCTCCGAGTTCGGCGGCGGGCTCGCCTGGGTGCTGGGCCTGCTCGTCCCCCTGGCGTCCCTGGGCCTCTTCTTCACCATGGCCGTCGCGACTCACGTGCACGCCGTGGTGAAGGGTGACCCGTTCGTCGGCCACGCCGGCAGCTATGAGCTGCCCCTGCTCTACCTGGTCATCGCGGTGGTGCTGATGACCGTGGGTCCCGGTCGCTTCGCCCTGGACACCTGGCTGCGCAAGAAGCTCGGCTGAGTCCGGGCAAGGCTCGGGGCGCTCGCATGCCAGGCGCCCCTCAACCGCCCCCCGCGCCGCTTCGCAGGAGCAGGGCGGCGCGCTTGATGGCGGCGCGGATGCGGACATAGGTGCCGCACCGGCAGACGTTGTCGCTCATCGCCGCGTCGATGTCCGCGTCGGACGGGTGGGCGTTCTTCTTCAGCAGCGCGACGGCGGCCATGATCTGCCCCGGCTGACAGAAGCCGCACTGGGCCACGTCCTCCGTCATCCAGGCCTGCTGCACCGGATGCAGCCCCTGTGCGCCCAGCCCCTCGATGGTCATCACCTCGCGGCCCTGCAGCGTGCCCACCGGATGGATGCACGGCCGGAACGCCTCGCCGTCCAGGTGGCTGGTGCACGCGCCGCACACGCCCACGCCGCAGCCATACTTCGGCCCCGTCACGCCCAGCACGTCGCGCAGGACCCACAGGAGCGACAGGTCCTCGGGCGCCTCCACCGACACCGTCTGACCATTGAGGATGAACTGATGGGCCGGCATGCTCAGACTCCCTCGTCGAGGATGGGGAAGCGGGTGGGCATGGTGCCCCGGGCCCGCGCAATCGCGTTCGTCAGCGCGGCCGCGGCGCTGGGGTAGCCCAGCTCACCCACGCCGCCCACGCGGTCATCCGAGCGCACCAGGTGCACCTGGATGTCGGCCGGGACGTGCTTCATGCGCATCCAGCGGTAGTCCGCATAGCTGCTCTCGCGCACCGCGCCCGCGTCGATGTGGATGCCCGCGCTCAGCGTGGTGGACATCGCGTCCACCGCCGCGCCCTGGAGCTGGGCCTCGATTCCCTTGGGGTTGATGGGCAGGCCCACGTCCGCGGCGATGACGATGCGCAGCACCCGCGGCGTCCCTCCGGTGACGTCCACCTCGATGAGGTGCGCGATGGCGCTCCCCCACTCTTCCAGCACGGCGACCCCCTGCGCCACCCCGGGCGGCAGCGCGCGCCCCCACTGCCCCTCCGCCACCACCTTGTTCAGCACCGCCTTGAGCCGGTTCGAGTCGAGCCGCTCGCGACGCAGCGTCACCGGGTCCACCTGGAGCTCTCGCGCCAGCTGGTCGACGAAGACCTCGTTCGACACGCCGACCTGGCTGGTGAACACCGAGCGGAAGGACGCGGTGGGAATCGGGATGGAGATGTCGCGCAGCTCGTGGCTCACCTGTCCGAACGAATAGGGGAGCTTCTGCGACAGCGCGAAGAACACCGCGCCGGTGACCTCCGGGAGCACTTCTCCGACCAGCGCGGTGACGACGTCGCCGAAGCCGTGCGGCACCTCCAGGGTGGGGATGGCGGCGCGGTGGTGCCAGCCCAGGATGCGCCCGCCCAGACCCAGGTGGGCGAGGATGCGGTGGTGGCTCGCGGGACGGAAGCGCCCGTGGCGCATGTCATCGTCCCGGCTCCACATCAGCTTCACAGGCTTGCCGATGGCCTTCGACACGAGCGCGGCCTCCACCGCCGCCTCGTTGAAGAACCTGCGGCCGAAGCCACCGCCCGCGCGCACGGTGTGCACCGTCACCTTCCACGGCGTCAAAGCCCAGCCGAGCGCCCGCGCCACCTCGCGCTGGGCATGCTTCGGGTCCTGCGTCCCCACCCAGACCTCCGCCAGTCCGCCCTGCACGCGCGCCACGCAGCTCTGCGTCTCCATGGGGGCGTGCGCCAGGTAGGGGAAGTCGAATCTCCCCTCCAGCGTGCGCGTCGTGAACAACGGCGGCAGGGGCCGCGCGCCGATGCCGTCGCGCAAGCGCGTGCGGATGTCCGCGTCGGACAGCGCGCTGGCGGGGCCGGGCGTCCAGGTGATGCGCAGCGCCGCGCGGGCCGCGAGCGCCTGTCCGAAGGTCCGGGCCACCACCGCCACGCCGGTGCCCAGCGAGACCACGTCCACCACGCCGCCCATGGCCCGCGCCGCCGCGTCGTCGACGGTGCGGACGGTGCCGCGCAGCGTGGGAGGTCTCGCCACCACCGTGGGGAGCGCCTCGGGGAGGTCGAGGTCCAGGGCGTGCCGGGTCGCCCCCGTGACGATGTCCCGCGCGTCGATGCGCCCGGTGGGCTGGCCCACCAGCGTGTACTGGCTCACCGGCTTGGGCTGCGTGGAGACCAGCGGCAGCACCACGCGAGCGGCATCCTGCGCCAGCTCGCCATAGCCGGCGCGTCGACCATCGGGCGCGCTCACCACGCCCCGCGCGGTGGTGAGCGTGGGCGCCAGGACCCGCCAGCGCAGCGCCGCCGCCGTGACGAGCCGGGCCCGCGCGTCCGCCGCCGCGGCGCGAAGCGGCCCGGACAGGAGGCGCATCGTGGTGGACATGCCCGTGAGCTGGGTGAACCAGCGCGAGTCCGCGTCCTCGTGGAGGATGGAGACCGCGTCGAGCGCGACGTCGAGCTCCTCCGCGACGAGCATGGCCACGGCGGTGGTGATGCCCTGGCCCATCTCCGTGCGTGGAAGGGTGGTGGTGACGCGTCCGTCCTCCTGGAGCGTCAGGTAGAGGTTCATCGTCGCCGCCGCCGTCTCCTCGGGCTGCGCGGCCTGGGCCGTGGGCACATCGAGCCCCAGCCGGGCCGCAATCATCAACGTGGGAGAAGCGACGACCCACGTCAGGAAGCGACGGCGGTCCAATCCTTCGGAAACGGGAGCGTCTGACCCGAGCGTGTCCGCCATGGCCAAAGCATGGCACACCGAGCATGTGAGCCCAATGGCCTGCCAGGTCGCTCCATCAGCCGTTGGACACGTGTGTCGTTCAATGAGGACAGAGCATTCTCCTGTCCACGGCGTGGCTTGTTGGCAGATGCCTTATTGGCGAATCACGTCCTGGATGAAGCGGCTCAGCGCATCGGCCATCTTCGCGTGTGTGGCGGCGGACGGATGCCAGTCCTCGGCGACTCCGTCCACGGACGGATTCTGCACGGCCATGACATGGCGGTGGACGCGCGTGTCGCCCTGTTGATGGCGCTCCGCGACCAGCTCGGTGAGCCAGTCGCCCACGTGGACGGAGGTCACCTGGCCGCCCTGCTCGTGCTGCTTGTAGCCATCCGTCATGCTGCCCAGCGTACACACGAGGTGTGCTCGCGGATGCAGCGTGCGCAGGCGCGTGAGGAACGTCCGATAGGCGGACTTGAAGGCCGCTTCATCCGGGAGGAACACGTCGGTGCCGTGACCGGCGAGGGTGTCGTTGCTCCCGGCGTTGATGACAATCACGTGCGGTGATTCACCGGAGGAATCCCAGGGCGCGCTGTGGCCGGGGACCGCGAGCTCGTAGAGGGCGGGGACCAGTCCCGTCGTCGACAGGTCCAGGTTGCGGTACACGCCGTGCCCCGAGTGGCAGATGAGCGAGGCCTCCGCGCCCAGCTTCCGGGCCGTGAGCCATGCGTAGGCTCGCGTGGGGTTCTCGTTCTTGGAGGTGAAGGTCGGCGCCCGCCAGGAAGGGGAGGGCGGGATGATGGCAACCTCGGAGCCGTAGCCGCAGGTGATGGAGTCTCCGACGAACTCCATCCGCAGCGCCGCGCGGGGCGGCGGCTCCCGGAGCTCTCCGTGGACCTCGAGCGCCTCGAGCGTGGTGACGCCCACGGAGGTCTCGGTGCGCTTGAGGACCTCCACCGTGTGGAGCCCCAGCGGGAGCCCGGTGGCGAGCGGATAGGTGGCCGCGCCGCTCTTCACCTCCAGCTTCTGGGGCGCGCCCCCGTCGACGATGACGTCGAAGTAGTTGGTCTTCGTGTCGCCGCCTGGCCCTGCGTCGTCGAGGCGCATGCGCAGGGCATCGCCCCAGAACCGCACGCGAATCGTCACGCCGGGATGGGAGAAGACCACGCGAGTCCCGGAGCGGTACGCGCGTCCGATGACCTGCACCCGCGAGTCGGAGGCGGGGATACCGAGCCATGAGGGCGTCTGGGCAGGGGCTTCCACGAAGGGCGCGGACTCCGATGAGACGAGGTGCGCGGCGTTGTCGTTCGGAGTCTGCGAGGACGACCGGCACGCGGTCATCGACATCGTGAGTCCGAGCCCGAGGGCCGGCAGGCCGCGTGAGTGTCCTCGGGGCTTCGGGGGGCGGGTGGGGGGCTTCATGGCTTCCTCCGAGAGTCCATCTTGCGCCGTGGGGCCGTGGAGGGTCGGGAGGTCTTGAACAACAGTGTCCAGCGCTCGCCATCGAAGAGGGAGGCGCCTCGGTGGCTCGCGCTCAGCATCCTCGTGCCATCCGGGCTGAGTCCGATGCGACCGGAGCACCTCGCCACGTCCGCCTTCATCCTCGGGTCCACCTCGCGCACGGGTCGCAGCCGTCCTTGCTGGGTCTTCACCCAAAGGCCCTCATGGGTCCCGCAGTAGAGCGCACCCGCGAACCACGCGCTGTCGCTGAACTCCGACAGGGGCAGCCCTCCCTCCTGGAGTCGCTTCCACTGCTTCCCCCGGCCGACCCAGAGAGCGCCCCGGTGGCCGGTGAGGTAGACGTTCCCATCACCGGCGCAGCACACCGTGTGCACCAGCGTGTCCTTGGCAAAGGGCAACTTCGTCCAGTCCTTCCCGTCGAAGTGCCAGACATCACCGAAGCCGCCCACGGCGTACAGGTCGTCGGAGGCGAAGCCATCCAGGTCGTTGAAGCCCGTGCTCCATCCCGCCTGCTTGTCCGTCGCGCGAGGGAAGGGCGCGCCCTTCGCGCTCGCCGCGAGCGGCACCCAGCGTTGCGCGCCCTGGCGGCGGAGGATTTCGCGGGCATCGGTGAGCGCGTAGACGTGGCGGCCCACGCGCTTGAGGTTCCTGACGTGGCCCTCGTGGTGCTTCAGGCGAGGTTTCCATGGCAGCGGGGGCGCATCCTGGGTGGGCGTGCCCCGGCCTGGACACCGGTAGAGCCGCCCGGCGGGGTCGACCGCGAGCAGCTCGAGTGAGGGAGAGATGGCCACCGCGCTGCGCACCGGACCGAGATTGAGCGCGTCCACATGGGAGAACCGCCGCGCGGCGGGCGCGTCCAGGTCGCAGCAGAGAAAGCGCGTGTCGGGGTCGAGGCTGAAGCCCGCCTCGCCTTCATCCAGGACGAGGGTGAAGTGGAGTCGCCCCGCATGGGAGATGGCGCAGTCATGGATGACGTAGCCGCGCAGGTGCCGGCTCCACGTCCTCGCGTCGAAGAGCATGTGCCGGCCGATTCTGCCTCGCCGCCCCTCCCGGGACGAGGCCGGGTCCATGGGGACGCGCCACCGGTCGACACGGTCCGCCCTGGGGGAGGGGGCGCGCTTCGTGCGCGGGCGCATTGAATAGCGCTCGCTCCCCGCCGTATAGGCGGATGCCCGTTTCATTCCTGGGCCTGGAAGGAACCGATACATCATGGGTGTGCGCTGGATGCTGGGCTGGACTCTTCCGTTGGTTGCCCTCGGCTACGCCGAGGCGTCGTCCCAAGCCGTGGTGACCCCGAGCACCCAGGGGGCCCCCGCGCCGGCGGCCCCCAAGCGCGTGGAGCTCTCCTATCAGGACCCGAGCTGCAACCCGGCGGAGGCGCAGCAGTGCCTGTGCGTGGGCAGCGTGGGCTCGGCGGAGTCCGCGCTGCGCGAGCTCGGGCTGGATGCGCAGGTGCTCCGCACGACGGGCGTGCCCTGCATCCGGGGCGACTTCGACCAGGACGGCGCGCCGGACTACGCGTTCCCGGGCAAGGGCTTCTCGTGCAATGGCTCGGTGCCCGTGCGCGTCCTCTTCACGAGCAAGGGGCTCGTGCGTGAGGTCCAGTCACTGCCCCGCGAGGTGAGCTGCCTCCAGCTCTACCTCCCGAACAAGAAGCCCGGCCGCCATGGCGTGCCCGCGACGAGCCGGGATGCGCTCGTGGACTGGGGCGAGGGCAACGCCACCTGGTTCTATCGCTATGATGGCAAGCGCTGGGACGCCACCCGCCACCTGTCCGAGTCGCACTGACCCGGGGTCCTCGCCTGCCTCAGGGCGGCACGCAGACGTTCAGCACCATCGTCGCCGCCTGGGCGTCCACGCTGCTGAAGGCGAGGTCGGGCAGGCCGTCCGCGTTCCAGTCCGCGATGAGCCCGTCGCGGGCGGTGCGTCCCCAGCCGGGCAGGGGACCCAGGGCGAAGGTGTTGGGCGTGGTCTGCATCACCACGCGTGCGCCGAACGGCTCGAAGGAGAAGGTGTCCGTGAGGCCGTCGGCGTTGAAGTCCGCCGTGAGGATGCCATTGCCCGCGCGGATGCCCAGGCTGTGCTTGGGCGTCAGCGTGGGCTGACGGGCCGAATCATAGGTGAGCAGTCCCACCTCGCCCCGGTCGATGAGCAGGCCGACGGTGCCCTGGCCTTCCAGGTCCGCGCGACCCATGGCGCGGTGCGTGTACTCGCCGGTGAAGGTCGTCTGTCCGGTGAACGTGCCGTCGCCATTGCCCCAGACGACGTACACCTCGCCCTTGTCGATGTTGGGGTTGCCCGGACGCAGGAGCGCCAGGTCCATGTGGCCATCCCGGTCCAGGTCGGCGGAGACCAGGGTGTGCACCTCGTAGTTGGCCGTCACGTCCACGGTGAGGCGGGGCGCGAACTTCCCGCTGCCCTGGTTGAGCCACACGCCGAGCTGGATTTTCGAGGGGGTGAACCGCTCCGTCGTCACCAGGTCGAAGCGGCCATCCTCGTTGAGGTCCACCGCGATGAGCTCCGCCTGCGTCCAGTCCTCGTCGTAGCGCTCCGCGGGCGCGAAGCCTCCGCCCGGCAGGCGCTTGAAGACGACGAGCTGGGGCAGCACGCCCGTGGACGGCGTCAGCGACGTGGTGAGGGCGGCCAGGTCCTCGCGCCCGTCACCGTCCAGGTCCACGGAGACCAGGTCCTGCACCCCGGCGGTGACCTTCTTTCCCGCGGGAGGCACGAACACGGGTGACAGCACGGCGGTGCTCCGCTCCGGGCTGCCCGACAGCGACATGAAGATGGCGTTCTTCTCGTTGCTCCCGGCGGCCAGGTCGGCGAAGCCGTCCGCGTTGAAGTCGCCGCTGGCGAGCCCGCCCGGGGCGCCCTCGAGCTGGAGGCTCTCCATCAGGGAGCTCGTGCCCCAGAGCATCTGGACGGACATGTAGCCGGTGAGCGCCACGTCCGTGAAGCCATCGCCGTCGAAGTCACCCGCGGCGGGCGCGTAGTGCTCGCCGTTGTAGCCGAGGCTGCGCGGCGTGGAGAAGGGCATGGGACCGGCGCTGCCCGGCAGGAGGTTGAGCTGCCCGCCCGGGGCGCTGGTCCAGAACAGGTCCTGGCGGCCATCCCCGTTCATGTCGGCCAGCAGGGGCGACCGGACCGTCGAGCCGAACGGACGGGCGAAGGGCATCTCGGACGCGAGCGCCAGCGTCCCACCCGAGGGGCTGAAGACGCGGACCTTCTCGGGGTGGAGCAGGGCCAGGTCGTCCACGGCGCCGTCGTGGTCGAAGTCACCCGCCACCAGGTTTCCGTAGCAACTGGTGCACGGAGCGTAGACGGGGACCCGGAACGAGCCGGTGCCCGTGCCGTTGACCTGCACGATGCGGTTGTTGGCGCTGTCGAGCCGGGCGTAGTCCAGGTTCCCGTCCCCGTTGAAGTCGGCCACCACGGGGCAGTCGTACGTGTCGGAGGAGATGACGGTGGTGGGGGCGAAGAAGGTGCCGTCCCCCTTGCCGCGATAGAGCAGCGTCCGTCCCAGGTGGACATGGGCGAAGAGGTCCAGCTTCCCGTCGCGGTCGAAGTCCCGGGCGGTGAGGCAGTTGAAGCTGGTGGTGACGTTGGTGCCCAGCGGCGTCGACAGGGGCGCCTGGAAGGTGCCCGTGCCCTGGCCGAGGTAGACGGTGAAGCCGCCCGTCCTGTCATCGCTGTCGGTGCCCAGGATGGCGGCGACATCCAGCTTCCCGTCACCATTGAAGTCCGCCACCACGGGGGGCTCCGAGCTGAGGACGTTGCCGGCGCTGGCGGAGTTGGCCAGCCGCGTGAAGCCGCGCCCGGGCCCGCTGGCGAGCACGGTGATGTCGAACAGGTTGCCCACCAGGACGTCCTGGCGTGAGTCCCCGTTGAAGTCGCCGGCGCCCATGAAGTCTCCCCCGGTGGGGTAGGCGAACTGGGACACGGGCGCGAAGGACGGCGTCGCGCACGCCAGGGGCACGACGTGGCGGTGGAATGCCGGCGCGGAGGGGCGTCCGTCACCCGCGCTGTTCCGGGCCTTCACCTGGAACAGGTAGGTGGTGCCGGTGGTCAGCCCGGGCACCGTGGCCACGCGGGCGCTCGCCGGGACGGTGACGGAGCCGCCGCCGGGTGTGGCGGTGACGACGTACCCGGTGACGGGGTCCGTGGCGGGCGCGGAGGCCGGGTTCCAGCGCACGACGGCGCCCGCGGAGGTGGAGTGCACGCGCACGTCGGTGGGCGCGCGCGGCTGGGCGCGCAGCTGGATGGGCGCGGAGGTGGTGGCCGGGCCAGCGCCCACGCTGTTCGAAGCGGTCAGCGTGAAGGTGTAGGTGGCGCCGGGCGTGAGCGTGGAGAGGCGGGCCACGGTGGGCGAGGCTGGGAAGCTCTGGTCCACGCCCGCGGGGGTGGAGACGAGCCGGTAGCTGGTGACGGGTCGGCCACCGTCGTTGGCGGGCGGCTGCCAGTCCAGCTCGAGCTGCCCCGCGTGGTAGACGCCGGTGAGCTGGACGGGAGCCGATGGCGGCGAGGGGAGCGTCACGGAGGGGGTGGTGGCGGTGGCGCCCGTGCCCGACGAGTTCTGCGCGGCCACGCTGAAGCTGTACGTGGCGCCGTCGGCGAGGCCCGTCAGGTAGAGGCTGGTCGCCGTCGAGGACGCCTGCTGGGACACGCCCGTGGGGTGCGTGGTGACGACGTAGCCCGAAATCGCGGCGCCACCGTTGTTCGTGGGCGCGGTCCACCGCACCTCCGCCGCGCGGATGTAGGGCGTCACCGTGACGTTCTGGGGCGCGCTCGGCAGGGCGGCGACGCGGACCGACGAGCTGGTGTTGGGCGTGGAGGTCCCCACCGCGGTGGTGACCACCAGCGTGAAGGTGTAGCTCTGGCCGTTGGTGAGGCCGGTGACGAGCGCGGACCGCTCGGTCGTGTGGATGACCTGCCCACCCGGCGCGACGGTGACGGTGTAGCCCTGGATGGGCTGGCCGCCGTCCGACGGCAGGCTCCACTCCAGCTCCACCTTCTGGTCCGCGCCCTTCAAGCGGGTCCAGGTCGGCGTGGCCGGCAAGGAGAAGGTGCGCACGGCGGCGGACTGGGTGGAGGTCTGCCGGGTGCCATCCGCGTAGATGGCGGTGACGGTGAAGCGGTACTGCGTGCCATTGGCCAGGCCGGTGACGACCGCCGTTCGGGCGGCGGCGCCCGCGCTGACCTTGAGGCTGGAGGGCGTGGCGGCGACCTCGAACGAGGACAGCGCGCTGCCCGTGGTCGACGGGGTGTAGCTCCAGGCGACGGTCATCTCGCGGATGCCCGGCGTCGCCGTCACCCCGGTGGGCGCGGTCAGTGTCTCGGTGCCCGCGTCACTCCGGCCCGCGTCGGGCGTGCCGGCATCCTCGCGGCCCGCGTCCGGATTCCCAGCGTCCGGAGTCCCAGCGTCCGGAGCTCCCGCATCCGGAGTGCCTGCATCCGGAGTCCCGGAGTCCGCCTCACCCGCGTCGGTCTCGTCGGGCTTGCCCGCGTCGGCGGTGCCCGCGTCGGTCAGGAGGGAGTCGCCGGGGGCCTCGGAGGAGGACTTTCCTCCACAGCCCACGGCTCCGAAGCCGACGAAAATCGTCGTGGTCAGCAGGAGGATGAATGCTCGCATGATGCCTGACTCTCCAGGGCGGGGGCGCCCAAGGGCGTTGTCCTCCTCAACGTCTCGTCCGGGAGAATGTCGCGACGAATCGGGTGCACGGGCGGCGAGCACCCACCGTCACGGTGACGGTCGGCTCCACGGGCCACGCGCGCGCCCCTCGTCCCGATTCCGCGCCACGTGGAGGGGGGCGCACCGTGGGTCGGGCCACTGTGCGCACCCGCTGCACATCCCGGTGGATGACGCGGTGGGCCGAAGTGCCGCGAACGACACGACGGTGTCCCCTCCAGGGAGGAGTCCTTGTGGGGGGTGGGATGTCCGCTCGTCTGGTTCTTGAAAAAAGCAAGCGTGCTTGCTTTTTTAGAAGGGCGGGATGCAGACTCGGGTCTCATCGGTAGGAGGGTGTGCTGGACGCCCGTTGGGTGCGCGCGCCGCGCCGGGGTGGCGCCCTCCCTTCGTCGACCCTTCTCTGGCTTTCGAGCCACCGAGGCAGCGCATGCACGAGACCCAGGAACACCGCGCCATCCGTCAGACGGTCCGCAAGTTCGTCGAGCAGGAGCTCAACCCCCACGTGGACGCGTGGGAGGACGCGGAGCTGTTCCCGGCGCGGGAGGTGTTCAAGAAGCTGGGGGAATTGGGGCTGCTGGGCATCACCAAGCCCACGGAGTTCGGCGGGCTGGGGCTGGACGCCTCGTTCTCGGTCGCCTTCGCGGAGGAGCTGGGGCACTGCACCTGCGGCGCGCTGCCCATGGCCATCGGCGTCGTCACGGACATGGCCACGCCCGCGCTCGCCCGCTTCGGAAGTGACGAGCTGCGACGGGAGTTCCTCGCGCCCACGCTCGCCGGGGAGCGCGTGTGCTCCATCGCGGTGAGCGAGGCCGGCGCCGGCTCCGACGTGGCGAGCGTGACGACCACCGCGCGCCGTGACGGCGACGACTACGTCATCACGGGCGGCAAGATGTGGATCACGAATGGCATGCAGGCGGACTGGGTCTGCCTGCTCGCCAACACGGGGGACGGCCCGGCGCACGCGAACAAGTCGCTCATCATCGTCCCCATGGACCGGCCCGGCATCACCCGCGCGAAGATTCGCAAGCTCGGCATGTGGGCGTCCGACACCGCGCAGCTCTTCTTCGACGGCGTGCGCGTCCCGGTGCGAAACCGCATCGGCGACGAGGGGCGCGGCTTCGCCATGCAGATGCAGCAGTTCCAGGAGGAGCGCCTCTTCGTGGCGGCGAGCACCCTGGTGACGTTCGACCGGCTCATCGCGCAGACGGCCGAGTACGCGCGGGAGCGCAAGGCCTTCGGCCAGTCGATTCTCGACAACCAGTCCGTGCACTTCCGGCTCGCGGAGCTGCAGACGGAGGTGGAGGCGCTCCGCGCGCTCATCTACCGCACCGTCGCCCTCTACATCGAGAACAAGGACGACCCGCAGGTGGTGAAGCTCGCCTCCATGTGCAAGCTCAAGTCGGGGCGGCTCGCCCGGGAGCTGGTCGACGGCTGCCTCCAATACTGGGGCGGCATGGGCTTCACCTGGGACAACCCGCTGGCGCGCGCGCACCGTGACTTGCGCCTGGGGTCCATCGGCGGCGGCGCCGACGAGGTGATGCTCGGCATCATCAGCAAGGCCATGGGCACCCTGCCTCGCAAGTCGCGAGGCTGAGGTGCATGACGGGGGGGACCACTCGCGCGCCCGAGTCGGGCGGGAAGGAGCACACGATGGGACAGACCCCGGAAGCCGTCTACAAGCACATCAGCCGCGTCTCGCTGGGAGACATCCTCCGCCGCTCGGCGCTCCGGTGGCCGGAGCGCACGGCGCTCATCGACGGTGAGCTGGAGCTTTCCTACGCGGAGCTGGACCGGCGGGCCAACGCGTTCGCCCACCACCTGCTCGGCGAAGGACTCTCCCCGGGCGCGCGGGTGGCCATGCTCTGCGGCAACTCCGCGCAGATGGTCACCGCCTTCTTCGGAATCTACAAGGCGGGCCTGGTCTGGGTGCCCATCAACACGGGCCTCTCCGTGGAGGCCATCGGCTACATCCTCGAGCACGCCGAGGTGTCGCGGGTGGTCATCGACCTGGAGCTGCTCGCGAAGCCGGAGCTGCGCGCGATGCTCGACGCGCGGGGCCTGGGCCTCATCGTCTGTGTCCCCGAGGGACAGGCCGCGCCCGGAGGCGGCACCGTCGCCTTCCTCGACACGCTGAAGGGCCAGCACGGCACGCCGCCGGCGGTGGACATCGAGAGCACGCAGCTGGCGCAGATCATGTACACCAGCGGCACCACCGGTCAGCAGAAGGGCGTGATGCACTCGCACGCGTCCATCCACTCGGCGCTCAGCGGGAACCTGTTCGAGCTGGAGCTGCGTCCCAGCGACGTGACGGTGTGCGTGCTGCCGATGTTCCACTGCGCGCAGCACGCCGTCTCCGTGTCGTTCCTCATGGCGGGCGCCACCGTCATCGTGCGGCGGGTGTTCGAGCCCGGCGCCATGCTCGCCACCATCGAGCGGCGCGGCGTCACCTTCCTGTTGGGCCTGCCCATCATGTACGGCGCCATGCTGGCGCACCCGGCGCGTCCGACGACGAAGCTGTCCAGCCTGCGCATGTGTCTGTACGTCATGGCGCCCATGGCGCGCACGCTGCTCGTGGAGCTCCTGGAGAAGTTCTGTCCGGGCGGGTTCGCGCTCGCGTCGGGGCAGACGGAGATGTACCCGGCCACCACCATGTTCAAGCCCGAGCAGCAGCTCAAGCGGTTCGGCTCGTACTGGGGGGACTCGGTGGTGACGAACGAGACGGCCATCATGGATGACGAGGGCCGGCTGCTCGGCCGCGGCGAGGTGGGCGAAATCGTCCACCGCGGGCCGAACGTGATGCTCGGCTACTACAAGGACCCGGAGGCCACCGAGCGCGCGCGGGCGTTCGGCTGGCACCACACCGGCGACCTCGGCATGTTCGACGCCGACGGCCAGCTGCTCTTCGTGGACCGCAAGAAGGACATGATCAAGACCGGTGGAGAGAACGTCCCGTCCATCAAGGTCGAGGAGGTCCTCCTGCGCCACCCCGCCGTCCTGCAGGTGGCGGTGGTGGGCCTGCCGCACCCGCGCTGGGCGGAGGCCGTCACCGGCTTCGTCGTGCTCAAGCCCGGCGCCTCGGCCACGGCGCCGGACCTCATCACCCACTGCAAGCAGCACCTCGGCGGCTTCGAGGTGCCCAAGTCCGTCGTCCTGCTGGAGGCCATGCCGCAGACGTCCACCGGCAAGGCCCAGAAGTTCGTGCTCCGTCAGCAGCACGAGCGGCACTACCAGGACGACGCGGCGTAGCGGCACCCAGGCCTCGGACAGGGGCCTCCTCTCCCCGCTGTCTCCCCACGCAAACGTCGCCGCGGCGCACTCCGGGCCGCGGCGACGAAGGGAGTCACATGGACGGCCGGATGTGGCCCGGAGAGGAGACACACGTGCAGACGCGGACGCAGGACCCGACGGGGTGGGTGGAGCTTCTGGACCAGGAGGCGAGGGCGCTGGTGGCGGCGCTGGACGCGCACCCGGACGCGCGGCGGCTCTTCGACGGCACGCTCGACGAGGCGGGCTACATCCACTACCTCGTCCAGACGTACCACTACGCGCGCTGGAGCACGCCGATGCTGGGCGACGCCGGGCGCAGGCTGCGGCGGCTGGGCACGCACCCCTGGCTGGCGGAGCTGCTGCTGCGCAAGGCGGACGAGGAGCGCGGCCACGAGAAGTGGCTCCTGTCGGACCTGAAGAACCTGGGCGTCGGGGCGGAGCGCGTCGAGCGCGCGGTGAGGACGCCCGCGGTGGAGGCGTACACCGGCTGGAACTTCTTCACGTCCCGCTCGGGTGTGCCGACGGCGGTGCTGGGGACGGCGTACGTCCTGGAGTACCTCTCCCAGACGCGCGCGAGCGGCGCGGTGGAGCGCCTCATCGCCGTGGACGCCATCCCCCATATCCGCAAGGCGGTGACGTTCCTGCGCAGCCACGGCGCGCTGGACGAGGGCCACGTGGCGGAGATGAACACGGTGCTGCGCGAACTGACGGACCCCGAGGAGCAGGCCGCCGTGGTCCTCTCCGCGCGCGCCACGCGCAGCATCTACCCGGGCATCTTCCGGGAGGGCTGAAGCGGGCCTCTACCTCCGGGGAGGTAGAGACACCTTGCGCCTGGACGGCGATCCTCCGCCCTCAACCGTGGCATTCGAACCGGAGGCGACTTCATGCGCTACATCACCCAGATACGACTCGAGGGGGGCACGCTCCACGAGCACATCACCCGCCTGCGCTGGGTCGAGGCGACCCACGCGGGAGAGTGCAGCCGCGCGGAGCTGGTGCTGTGGGTCCAGAGGGGCGGGGAGGCGCGGGTGCGCAACCGCCCCATGGACGTGAAGGTGGAGGTGGTCGAGGCGACGCCTCCGTACCTGCGCACGAAGGCGAACGGCATCTCCACCGACAACCTGCTCGCGCTCCCGCGCTTCTAGGCACGGGCGGCTCAGAGGGGCCGGTTGAGGTGGGAGGCCTGGTAGAGGAAGTCCGCGCGGTTGTCGACCTTCAGCCGGCCGAAGATGTCACGCACGTGCGTCTTCACCGTGTCCTCGGAGAGCCCGAGGTGCTCGGCGATCTGCTCGTTGGACCAGTTGCGCAGGATGCCCTGGGCGATGTCGACCTGCCGGTTCGTGAGCTGCAGGCGCATGTTCTGCGGGAGGGGAATCGACATGGGGACCTCGTTCATGGACAGGGCCCACTGGGCGGGGCCCTCGGGCTGGGGCAGTTCGATGAAGCGCACGACCAGGTACGTCTCGCCGCGCAGCGACACGAGCGGGTTGTGCTTGAGCCGCTCGTCCGGGGACATGCGCGTCAGGGCCTGCAGTCGCTCCAGCAACATGCCCGGGATGCCCGATGCGTGGAGGTCGGAGGGCGCGAACCACGTGTCCAGGAGCACCCTGGCGCGCTCCGAGCGCAGGAGCTCGCGGCTCGGCGGCAGCACCACCAGGAAGCCCGCGTCCGGCCGGTTGTAGAGCTCCTCCAGGAGCCGCGCGCCGCTCCGGGCCGCCTGCATGTCGCGGCAGTTGCGGATCGCGTTGGTGAGGTGGGGTGTGAGGCTCGTGAGGAGCGCGGCTTCGTGCTCGGAGAACTCCACCCGGCGGTCCCGGTACAGGGTGAAGGCGCCGAGCAGGGTCTCCTTGGCGGGCAGCAGCACGGCCATGACGTGCTCCAGCCTGAGGTCCAGCTCCTGGCTGCGCCGGTACAGCGCGCTGGCTTCCAGCGCCCTGCGCGGCAGCATCTGCGTGTCCCGGAGCACCACGTTGGGCTGCGCGAAGATGGGCGCACGCACGAAGTCCGAGTCGGCCCACCGGGGGTACTCGTCCAGCAACGTCAGCCGGTGGCCGGGGACCAGCCACTGGAAGTCGAGGGGCGGCCCCGGCGTCATCACGCACAGGCCCATGTGGTCCGCGGGGGTGAGCTCGAGCAGCGGGGCCCGCGTCGCCTCCAGGACCAGCGGCAGGGACAGGGAGCTGTGGAGGGCGGTGATGATTCTCTCCCTCAGTTCGAGTTCCTTCGACGTGAAGTGCATCGCCGTGAACGTCCTCGGGTTCGTGCTGCGCCTGGCTTCTTGAATAGGCGCGCGCCCGAGGGCTGTCGCTCACCCCTGGGGGGTAGGCCCCGGGCTTGACGGGTGGCCCCTGGCGAATGGTGTCGATGCCGCACAGCGGCATCCGTGCGCGTCACGCGGGGCTGCCTCCTGGTGTGACGTTGGAGTACAACCGGGCTGGTGGGGCGCTCGAGCGCAAGCCCCCTCCGACGTGAGCCCCGCGCGCAAGGACCTCAAGACATGAAAGCAACCCGGTGGTTCGGACTCACTTCCCTGTGTCTGATGATGGCCTCGAACGCCCTGGCCCAGGACGCGGCTCCCGCCGCGGCCCCTGCCGCCGAGGCTCCCGCCGCCGCGCCGGCCGCGAAGGCCCCCGCCGCCGCTCCGGCGACCGGTCCCACGGGCCGGTGGACGACCATCGATGACGAGACGAAGAAGCCCAAGTCCGTCATCGTCATCACCGAGCAGGACGGCAAGCTGTTCGGCAAGATTGAGAAGCTCTTCCGCGAGCCGACCGAGGACCAGAACCCCGTCTGCGACAAGTGCCAGGGTTCGCTCAAGGACCAGCCCATCATCGGGATGACCATCCTCCAGAACCTGAAGAAGGACGACGACGAGTGGACGGGCGGCACCATCCTCGACCCGGCCAACGGCAAGACCTACAAGTGCAAGGTCGCCGTCGAGGACGGTGGCAAGAAGCTGAAGGTGCGCGGCTACATCGGCATGTCCCTGCTGGGCCGCACCCAGCACTGGGTCCGCGCCACGGAGTAGTGGAGTTCGCCTGATGAGCCCGGCGGCGGGCTCCCCATCCGTGGGGAGCCCCCGCCATCCCTTCTTCCCATGGAGACCTGACGCAATGACCCGGAAACTCGCCATCAACGGCTTCGGCCGCATCGGCCGCTGCATCGTCCGCGCGATGTTCGAGCGAGGCATCAAGGACCTGGAGCTCGTCGCGCTCAATGACCTGACGGACGCCGCGACGCTCGCGCACCTGTACAACTACGACACCGTCCATGGTCGGGCCACGCACCGGGCCGAGGCGCGGGACGGCAAGCTCGTCATCGAGGGCCGTGAGATTCGCGTCGTCGCGGAGAAGGACCCGGGCAAGCTCCCCTGGAAGGAGCTGGGCGTGGACATCGTGCTGGAGTGCACGGGCCTGTTCACCGACAAGGAGAAGGCCGTCGCGCACCTGTCCGCCGGGGCTCGCAAGGTCATCATCGGCGCGCCGGCCAAGGGCCACGACGCGACCATCGTCCTGGGCGTGAACACGCAGGACTACGACGCCGCGAAGCACCACGTCATCTCGTGCGGCTCGTGCACGACGAACTGCCTGGCGCCGGTGGCGAAGGTGCTGCTGGACGGCTTCGGGCTGGAGCGCGGCCTGATGACGACGACGCACTCGTACACCAATGACCAGGCGCTGCTCGACGTGCCGCACCGCAAGGGCGACCTGCGCCGGGCGCGCGCCGCCGCGCAGAACATCATCCCCGCGTCCTCCGGCGCCGCCAAGGCGCTGAGCGAGGTCATCCCGTCCCTCAAGGGCAAGTTCGATGGTCAGGCGATGCGCGTGCCGACGATGGACGTCTCGCTCGTGGACCTCACCTTCGAGAGCACCCGGCCGCTCACCAAGGACTCGATTCACGCCGCGATGAAGGCGGCGAGCGAGGGGCCGATGGCGAACATCCTCGGCTACACCGAGGAGCAGCTGGTCTCCAGCGACTACCTGGGGGATGCGCGCTCCTCCATCTTCGACGCCACGCTCACCCAGGTGCTGGGCGAGCGCTTCGCCAAGGTCTTCGCCTGGTACGACAACGAGTGGGGCTTCTCGAACCGGATGATCGAGCTCTCCCAGCTCGTGGCCTCCAAGCTCTGACAGGAGCCGGACCATGAAGGACGCGAAGCGGCCGTATGTCATCTGCCACATGGTCTCATCGCTCGACGGGCGCATCGTCACGAAGGGGTGGAAGCTGCCACCCCGGGCGATGGCCGAGTACGAGCGCACGGCGGAGACCTACGCCGCGGACGCGTGGATGATTGGCCGCATCTCCATGGAGCCCTACGCCGGCAAGGCGAAGGTGCCCGTGCGCAAGGCGGGCGCGCCGATTCCCCGCGAGGACTTCATCGCGCGGCGCGACGCGGAGTCCTACGCCATCGTGCTGGACCCGTCCGGGAAGCTCACGTGGAGGTCGGGCTCCATCGACGAGGAGCACGTCATCACCCTCCTCACCGAGCAGGTCTCCGACGACTACCTGGCGTTCCTCCAGGCCAAGGGCGTCTCGTACCTGTTCGGCGGCAAGGACTCGCTGGACCTGAAGAAGCTGCTCGCGAAGCTCCGGAAGGTGTTCGGCATCCGCAAGCTCCTGCTGGAGGGGGGCGGGAAGATCAACGGCACCTTCCTGGCCGCGGACCTCATCGACGAGCTGAGCATCCTGGTGGCGCCCATCGCGGATGGCGGCGTGGGCACGCCCTCGCTGTTCGACGTGGAGGGGAAGCGGGGGCGCGCGCGGCACCTGAAGCGGGTCTCCGTCGAGAAGCGCGCGGGGGACTTGCTCTGGCTGCGCTACAAGCCGAAGCGCTGAGCGCGAGGCCCGGGCACTCCTGCTACGGTCCCCGGCGCCTCGCCTCCCCGAGTCCCCGGAGTACCGCACCATGACCGACCGGCTCATGTCCCTGGCCCACAACCCGTTCACCCGTGGGCTCGTGAAGGCCCTGGGCCTGCCCCAGCCCACGCGGCTGGCGCGGGCCGAAGGGGGCTGGGCGGCGCAGCCCTTCGCGAACCGCGTCGTGGTGCTGGGCACGGCCCCGGGTGGCTTCGCCGCACAGGGCGCGCAGGCCGCGTTCACGAGCGGCGGCGCCCGGGTGCTGGATGGTCCTCCCTCGGACGCCTCCCAGCGCGTGGACGCGGTCCTCTTCGACGCCACGGGCCTGGGCGGGCCCCAGGACACGCGCGCCCTCTACGACTTCTTCCACCCGCTGCTCCCCCGGCTCGCGCGCAACGCGCGGGTGCTGGTGCTGGCGGCGGTGCCGGACGAGGCGCCGAGCCCCGCGGCCTCCGCGGCGGCGCGTGGCGTGGAGGGCTTCGTGCGCAGCCTGGGCAAGGAGGTGGGCCGCCAGGGTGTCACCGCGAACGTCGCCTACGTGGCGCGCGGCGCCGAGGCGCGGCTGGCCGGCCCGGTGCGCTTCTTCTGCGACGTGGGGAGCACCTATGTGTCGGGCCAGGCGCTCCACCTCTCCGGCGACGTGCGCGCGGCGTCGGCCGTGCCGCTGCACGCGGCGTTGAGCGGCAAGGTGGCCCTGGTGACGGGCGCGGCGCGTGGCATCGGCGCGGCGACGGCGGAGCGGCTGGCCCAGGAGGGCGCGCGCGTGGTGTGCCTGGATGTGCCCGCGCTCGGGGACGCGCTGAAGCAGACCGCCGCGCGCGTGGGCGGTGAGGCGCTCCTGTTGGATGTCACCTCTCCGGATGCGCCCGTGACGCTGGTGGCCGCGCTGAGGGCGGGCTCGGGCGGGGTGGACATCGTCGTGCACAACGCGGGCATCACCCGCGACCGCACGCTCGCGAAGATGACGCCCGAGCAGTGGGAGCAGGTGCTCACCGTCAACCTCGCGGCCATCGTGGCGATCGACGAGGCGCTGCTCGGCACCGGCGCGCTGCGCGACGAGGGACGGCTGGTGTACCTGTCCTCCATCAGCGGGGTGTCCGGCAACTTCGGCCAGACCAACTACGCGACGAGCAAGGCCGCGCTCATCGGCTACGTGGCCGCGCTCGCGCCCCGGCTCGCCGCGCGGGGCATCTGCGCCAACGCCGTGGCCCCGGGCTTCATCGAGACCGCCATGGTGGCGAAGATGCCGCTGATGACGCGCGAGGTGGGCCGCCGGCTCAACTCCCTCTCCCAGGGCGGACAGCCGCGCGACGTCGCGGAGCTCGTCACCTTCCTGTCGAGCCCGGGCGCCCACGGCGTGACGGGCAACACGGTGCGCGTCTGCGGCCAGGGGCTCATCGGCGCCTGAGGGCGGGGCCTACTTCCGGGCGGGCTTGCGGCGCGCCGGGGCCGCCTCCAGCCCGGTCATCATCGCCTCCAGGCCCAGCTCGAACTCCTCCTCCACGTCGTGGCTGTCCAGCACGCGCGCGATTTCGTGGACGCGGGGGAAGTCCTTCTCGCTCAGCTGCTGATAGGCGGGATGTGATTGCGCGTCGTCGGGCTGGGGCGCGTAGCTGGAGAGCGAGTGGCCCACGACGAAGGCCATCAACACCTGGAGCGCGCTGAGCGCCTCGTCCGGACTGAAGCCCGCGGTGCGCAGCGTGTCGAGCACCGCCTCCACGTGGGCGATGGCCCCGGGCGTGACGGCGGCGCGCGTCGCGAACAGCGGCAGCGTGTTCGGGTGCGTGCGCAGGGCCTTGCGCAGCGCCTGGGCCCGCTCCCTCAACGCCACCTGCCAGGTCCCCCCGCGCTTGGCGGAGGGCACCTCGGCGAGCACCGTCTCGAAGAGACCGTCGAGGATGGCCGCCTTGTTGGGGACGTGGTTGTAGAGCGACATCGCCTCCACGCCCAGCGCCTGACCCAGCCGACGCATGGAGATGGCCTCCAGCCCCTCGCGGTCGACGATGTCGAGCGCCGCGCTGAGGATCCGCTCCCTCGAAAGGGGTTCTCGTTTGTGCGTCTGCTTCATGTCGGCTTGACGTGCTTACACCATAAGCTTACTAAGTAAGTCAATCATGGTCATTCGAGAGCGAGCAGCGGAGGCGGTGGTTGCATCTGTCGACAGGGCGGCCGTGGAGGCCGAGGCGCGGTTGCTCCGGTGGGTGGAGCGCCTGGCCATCCCTCGTCACTTCGTCGTGAACGCGCGCAACAACGCCTGGGTCCGGGACGTGCTGGCGGAGGCGTTCGAGCGGCTGGGGCTCGACGTGCACCTCCAGGGGCGCTACGGGAACGTGGTGGCGCTTCCCCGGAGCGCGAAGGGGCGCACGGTGACCTTCGTGGCGGCCCACTACGACAGCGTCCCGGACTGTCCCGGCGCGGACGACAACGCGAGCGGGCTGGCGGTGATGCTCGAGTGCGCCAGGGCGCTGGCGCTCCGCGGTGCGGGGGAGGGCGTGGGCTTCCTCGCGTTCAACGCGGAGGAGGACGGGTTCCTGGGCAGCGGCGACTTCGTCACCCAGGGCGTCCCCGCGCTGCCGTGCGGGCTGGGGACGACGCACGTGTTGGAGATGGTCGGCTTTCGCGAGCGCTCGGGCGTGGCGCAGCAACTGCCGCTGCCGTGGGTGCCCAAGGGCTTGCGGTCCCCGGACTTCCTCGGGCTGCTCGCGAAGGGGCGCTCCAATGGCGCGGTGGACCGGGCCCTCGGCTCGGACGCGGCGGCGGGGCTGCGGTTGATGGGCGCGAAGACGTGGGGACCGCTCTACCGGTTGCTGCCCGACCTGGCCCGCAGCGACCACGTCCCGTTCTGGCTGGCCGACCGCCCGGCGGTGCTCTGGACCGATACGGCGAACTTCCGCAATCCCCACTACCACCGCGCCACGGACACGCCCGACACGCTGGATTCCTCGTTCATGCGCGAGGTGTCCGAGCTGCTCGTCGCCGTCGTCACCGCCGAATCGGCCGCCTGAGCGCAGGGCCTCCGTGGCTTGACAGGCCTCCGGAAATCGTTATTTTGAAAGTCGTCAAACAATCGAAAGGTCCTGATGCGGACGCAGGAGGTCTTCAAGGCGATTTCGGATCCGACGCGGCGCAAGGTGCTCAAGCTCCTGCAGGGGGGCTCGAAGAGCGCGGGCGAGCTCGCGGAGGCGTTCGACATCACGAAGGGCTCGCTCTCGCATCACTTCAACGTGTTGAAGGCGGCGGACCTGGTGCGCAGCGAGCGACGGGGACAGCAGATCGTCTACTCCCTCAACACGACGGTGTTCGAGGACGTGGCGGCGCTGTTGATGGACCTCTTCAAGGTCGAGAAGAAGAACGGGGAGCCGTGATGCGAATCAGCCGCGCGAACGCAGTGGGTCTGGGGCTCGTCATCGTGTCGTTCGCGCTGGCGGTGGTGTTCTACGAGCGACTGCCGGACTCCATCCCCACGCACTGGAACGCGAAGGGCGTGGCGGATGGCTACACGGCGAAGCCCTGGGGCCCCTTCATGCAGCCGCTGGTGATGGCGGGCGTGTACCTGGTGATGCTCGCGCTGCCGCGCATCTCACCCCGGGGCTATCGGATGGAGCGGTTCCAGTCCGTCTACGAGTTCGTCATGGCGATGCTGCTCGCGTTCCTGTTCATGGTGAACGGGCTGGTGCTGCTCGCGGGGCTGGGCGTGGACGTGCCCATGGCGCGCGCGCTCCACGCGGGAACGGGCCTGCTCTTCATGACGCTGGGCAACTTCATGGGGAAGGTCACCAAGAACTTCTTCTTCGGCATCCGCACGCCCTGGACGCTCGCGAACGACGAGGTCTGGCTGCGCACGCACCGGTTGGGCGGGAAGCTCTTCGTGCTCGCGGGCCTCGCGCTCGTGCTCACGGGGTTGATGGGGTACGGGCCGGACTTCGTGATGGTGCTCGTGGGCGTGGTGGTCGTGATTCCAGTCATCTACTCGTACGTCATCTCCCGCCGCCTCGAGCGCGGCTCGACGGATGACGAAGGCACCCAGCGGCCTCTGTGAGGGGAGGGAACATGCGTCGCGTTCTTCGAGGTTCGATTCTCACCACCTGGATGGTGTTTGGCGGCTGCGCAAGCTCGTCGTCGTCCCAGGCGCCCCTGGTGGCGGCCCCTGTCATGCGGGACCAGGCCCCCGTGCGGGCCGCGCCGTCGACCGCCGTGTCCGCCGCGCCGTATGTCGAGGCCTCGGCCTTCCAGAGCGAGGAGGTGTCGGTGGGGAAGGCGCCCTGGGAGCTGAAGGGGACGCTGACGGTGCCCTCGGGCAAGGGGCCCTTCCCGGGCATCATCCTGGTCCATGGCTCCGGTCCCCATGACCGGGACGAGACGGCGGGGCCCAACAAGCCGTTCAAGGACCTGGCCGAGGGGCTCTCCTCGCGAGGCATCGCGGTCCTGCGCTACGACAAGCGGACGAAGGTGTACGCGCGGCAGTCCGCGGCGGGCATCTCGATGGATGACGAGGTCGTCGTGGACGCCGTCGCCGCCGTGGAGGCCCTCAAGGCCCTCGCGGACATCGACCCGAGGCGCATCTTCGTGGTGGGGCACAGCCTGGGTGCGCTCCTGGCGCCGGAGATAGCGGTCCGCGCGGCCCCCGTCTCGGGCGCAGTCCTGCTGGCGCCGCCGGGGCGCGCGCCGTGGGACATCCTCCTCGCGCAGCTGCGCTACCTCGAGCAGCCCCCGGAGCTCATCGCCGGCATCGAGAAGGACGTGGAGCTGCTGAAGGCGGGGACGCTCGGCGACAAGAAGCTGCTGGGCGCTCCCGCCGCCTACTGGCGGGACTGGGCCTCACGGGACGGTGTCGCGATGGCCCGGAAGCTCGCGCGGCCCCCGCTCATCCTTCGCGGCGAGCGCGACTACCAGGTCACCGAGGAGGACCTCGCCGTCTGGAAGAAGGGGCTGCCCCAGGCCGAGGTGGTGACGATTCCTGGGAGCAACCACCTGTTCATCCAGGGCACCGGCAAGCCTGGCCCCGCCGAATACCAGACGCCGGGGCACGTGGATGCCCGGGTGGTCGACAGGCTCTCGGCGTTCATCTCGGGCCCTTGACTTTAAATCTATATAGGTAGATTTAAGGGGCATGCCCCGAACCCGCGCCCTGTCGAATCACGCCCGCGTCGTGCTCGCCGCGCTGTTGGAGGCCGGCGAGCGCTGGTCGCACGGGTATGAGCTGTGCCGTCTCGCGGACGTGAAGTCGGGCACGCTCTATCCGCTGCTGATTCGCCTCGAGGCCCAGGGGTACCTGGAGGCCGAGTGGCAGCAGCCGGCGGAGGGCGGACGGCCTCCGAGGCACGCCTATCGGCTGACCCGGAGTGGGGTCCAGCTCGCGCGCGACAATCCGCCGGAAGGCAAGGTGGCTCGCCGTGGCCTCCGCGAGGCGACGTCATGAGCATCCGGTTCCAGCGACGCGTGGCGGAGCTGCTGTGCCGGGCCCTGCGGTTCCTGCTGCCGCCGCACCAGCGCGACTGGGCGTGGGCCATCCAGGCGGAGCTCGCGGAGATTCCCGATGACACCCAGGCGCTGAGGTTCGCGCTGGAGAGCTTCCGCGGGCTGGCGCCGCGAGCCCTCGGCCTGCTCCTGCTGCAACCCTTCCTCTCCTTGATGAGCGCGGAGGTGCGTGCGTCGCGCGCGGACCGCGGCTTCGGCGTGGCGCGCGGTCCGGGGCCCGTTGGCGTGCTCTGCGCGGTCGGCGCGGTCACCCTGGGGCTCGTCTACATGACGCTCGCGGGGGCGCCTGTCCGCTACCTCGGCAGCAACGTGGGCGCGCTCGTCATCGGGTGGGTCCTGCTGTCCCTCCTCCGCCGCATCCCGGAGTCGGTCGAGCGCGGGGCCGGAGCGCTGATTCTCTGTCTCTCGGCACTGTTGCTCGCGACCTCGCTCCTCGGCCTCCGGGTCGAGGGGGCCTGTCGCTGGGTCGGGCTCGGCGGTGTGGTCGTCCAGCCGAGCCTCGTGCTCCTGCCGCTCATGCTCGTCGGCTACTCCCGGACGCGCACTCCGCTCGGGACGATGGGAATCGTCGTCGCCGCGCTGGCCATGGCGCTCCAGCCGGACCGCGCGATGGCGGCCATGATGGCCACGGCGATGGTGGCCGTCACGGCGACGCGCGCGTCCCGGCTGACGTGCCTGGCCTTCGCGGCCAGCCTCCTGGCGTTCGTGGTGACGCTGCTGCGCCCCGATACGCTCCCCGCCACCCCCTTCGTCGACCAGGTCCTCCATTCCTCCTTCGCGGCCCATGCCCTCGCCGGGGGCGCTGTCGTGGCTGGCCTGGCCCTGTTGCTCGTCCCAGCGCTGCGCCTCAGGGCGTGTGAGCCGCACCTCCGCCCGGCCTGCCTCACCTTCGGGGCCGCCTGGCTCGCGGTGATGCTCGCCGCCGCGCTCGGCAACCATCCGACTCCGGTCGTGGGCTATGGCGGCAGCGCGATCCTCGGTTACCTCCTGAGCCTCTGGCTCCTGCCCGGGCCCCTGAGGCAGGGGGACATCTCGACGAGCGGCTCGCCCGGGGAGCCGCCGACGCCGCGCGACCTCCACTCGAAGGTCGCGCTGGCCTAGCCGGGCTCGGCGGGGCCGCACGCGTCGGTCGTCACGGCACCTCTCCCATCGGATACCTCAACCATGCCCATGCCTCGCCCTGGACGGCGGGTTCGATACCTGCTGCCCGTCGTCTTGCTCTCCATCGTGTCCTGGTTCGCGTGGACGGAACTCACGCGCAGCCGCGGCGACCAGAAGGCCTCGTTCCCGCCCGCGAGTCAGGTGTGCGATTCGGAAGGTCCACTTCGTTACTGCATCAACACCGCCGCGGCGGGCACCAATGGTGACGTCGTCTACCATCACCACGGACGCAAGCTCGATGAGACGCTCTGGAACGACGACACCTACTTCACCGGCATGCTGCAGGCGCGCTGGCACGCCGCGGGAGTCCTGCCGCCCACCGTCGTCACCGTCTCCTACGGTCCGACGTGGCTGCTGACGCCGAAGGGAAAGCAGGAGGACAGCGGGCTGCTCGAGGACTTCATGTCACGGCTGCCCGCGCTCGAAGCCAAGGTGGGTCGCCCCCGGCGGCGGATGCTGCTGGGAGAGTCGATGGGCGGCCTCAATGTCCTCGTCGCGGGCCTCTCGCATCCGACGCGGTTCGCGAAGGTCGCGGCGCTCTGCCCGGGCGTCTATCTCGACTCGCCGTTCTCCTCCCTCGGAACCCTCCGGGCCTCGATGGAGCGCACCGGGGCCAATCCGAAGATCGTCTTCGGCGTCTGGCTGCTGGCGCGCAGGTACGTGGCCGACGAAGCCGAGTGGCGCCGCGTCTCGCCCCTGGAGTTGATCTCCCAGGCGGGGCCCGGCACGCCGGAGCTCTATCTCTCCTGCGGTCTCTACGATGCCTACGGCAACTACGAAGGCACCGAGCGCCTGGCCCAGCTCGCCCGCCAGCGCGGCGTCAAGACCGAGTGGCACCCGCTCTATGGTGGCCACTGCGCATCGGACGTGTCGTCGCTGGCCGACTTCCTCGTGAACTGACCGGGCGGTTCATCCGGACGTCGTCGAATTGAGTCGGTGCTGCTCCGGCTCACCCGGCTGGAGCAGGTGGATGCGCGTGCCCCCCGCGCCGACCCCGAGGCCCGGCTTCAACACCTGCTGGGTGTCGTAGTGCCCGCCGTTCTGCCTGCGGAACGGAATGGGCGCGTCCGTGAACAATCCGTCCAGCCGAGCCTTGTAGGCCTCCTCCACGGACGGCCATTCCTCGGGCGTGAGGCGGTCGGACATGTAGAGGCTGAACGGCGGGAGCGCCTCCATGCCGGGGTAGTAGATGACGCCGTGCTGGATGGGGAAGAGCAGATCATCGAGCGCGCCATTCACGCCGCGCTCCGTGTAGTGCGGGGCCCGTCCGCCAATCGTGACGGAGAGCATCGCGCGGCGTCCGGTGAGGGTGCCCTCGCCGTAGCGGTCTCCCCAGCGCTCGCCGCCGTGGACGCCCACGCCATAGGCGAAGCCGTAGGCGAAGACCCGGTCGACCCAGCCCTTCAGGATGGCCGGCATCGAGAACCACCACAGCGGGAACTGGAAGATGATGGCCTGGGCCCAGAGCAGCTTCTGCTGCTCGGCCACCACGTCCGCGCGCTGCGTGCCGCCCGCGAAGGCGGCCTTCGAGGCCCGGGCATAGGCCAGCCGCTCTCCCTCGGGGTGCGCCAGGAAGTCGCCCGCGTCGGCGGTGGCCTTCCAGCCCATCGCGTACAGGTCCGAGACCCGCACCGTGTGCCCGAGCCCGGTGAGGTGGCTCACCGCCAGGTTCTTCAGCGCGCCGTTGAGCGAGCGGGGCTCGGGGTGCGCGTAGACGATGAGGACGTTCATGGGAGGCTCACCACGACCTTGCCCAGGTGCTGCGCGCTGGCCAGGTGCTCCCAGGCGGCGCGGGCCTCCTCGAAGGGGAACACGCGGTCGATGACGGGCTTGATGCGGTTGTGCTCCAGGGCCGCGACGAAGCGCTCGAACATGGAGACCGAGCCCACGTAGACGCCGTGCACCGTCTGCCGCCGCTGGAACACCGCGCCCAGGTTGACCTCGCCCCGGGCTCCGGTGAGCACGCCGAGCATGCTCATGGAGCCGCCGTAGCGCAGCGCCGCGGAGGACTGGTCGAAGGTGGCCTGTCCGCCCACGTCGACCACCAGGTCCACGCCCCGGCCGCCGGTGAGCGCCTTGGCCCGCTCGCCCCACTTCGCGTCGGCGCGGTAGTCGATGACCTCCTCCGCGCCCAATTCGCGCAGCCGCACCGCCTTGTCCGCGCTGCTCGACGTCATCAGCACCCGCGCGCCCGCGGCCTTCGCCAGCTGCAGCGCGAACACGGACACGCCGCCCGAGCCCTGGAGCAGCACCGTCTCACCCGGCCGGAGCGAGGTGACCTCGAACAGCGCCTGCCACGCGGTGAGCCCGGCGCAGGGGAGGGTGGCCGCCTCCTCGAACGAGTACCCCTTCGGGATGCGCACCCAGGCGTGCTCGGGGAGCACCACCTCCTCGCGCAGCATGCCGTCGGCGAGCGAGCCGCCGAGCGCGCTGGCGTGATGCGCGTCGCTCAGCTCCCCGTCCACCCAGTGGGGGAAGAAGTTGGCCATCACCGGGTCGCCCACCTTCCAGCGGGTGACGGCCGAGCCCACCTCCAGCACCTCGCCAGCGCCGTCGGAGACGGGCACGCGAGGGGAGGAGAGGTTCTTCTCCGCCCCCCGGGTGATGAGCAGGTCGCGGTAGTTGAGCGACACCGCCCTGACGCGGACCTTCACCTCGTGCGAGCCCACGCTCTGCGACGGGCGCTCGGCCCGCGTGAGTGCATCGACCCCCGGTCTCGGCTGCAGTTCCCATGTCTTCATGGTGCAGACGTACGTTTCGGGTTATTTCTCCGCAAGTACGCACAAGTTTGGCCAGTACGCACAAAAAGGGAACCATGGCTCGCAAGCGCGACGATGATTCGAAGACGAACTGCGCGGTGGAGGCCGCCCTCGGCGTCATCGGTGGGCGCTGGAAGGGCGTGGTGCTGTACTGGTTGCTCAAGGGCACGCATCGCTTCGGGGAGCTGCGCAAGCGGCTGCCGAACTGCAGCCAGCGCATGCTCACGCTCCAGCTTCGCGAGCTGGAGGAGGACGGGCTCGTCAAGCGCACCGTCTACCCGGAGGTGCCGCCCCGCGTGGAGTACGAGCTCACCCCGTTCGGCCGCTCGCTGGAGCCGGTGCTCCTGGGCCTGCGCGACTGGGGAGACCGGTACAAGCGCCGCTTGCAGCGCGCGGCGTGAGGTCAGGGTGACGGACTCAGAGGTCGCCTCCCGGAGGCGCGACGAACGGGACACCGCACGCGGGGCAGGCCCGGGCACTCGCGGCGCCTCCCAGGTACTCTACGGCTTCGCCAGCGAGTGGCCGGTGGGGTCGAACAGGCCCATCGCCCGCGCCAGGGCCAGCCGTGACAGCTGCACGTTGAGCGCCTCGGCCACGGAGGAGAGCTGCGCGCTGGCGAGTGTCGCGTTGACGTCCGTCACCTGGAGGTACGTCGAGGCGCCGGCATCGAAGCTCTCCTTCGCCAGGCGCGCGCTCTCCACGGCCAGCTTCACCCGCTCCTCGGCCGTGGCGAGGTTGACCTCGGCGGTCTCCAGCTCGCCGCGCGCCTTGCGCACCTGGTCGCGAATCTGCTCCTCCGCGCCCCGCAGGTCGGCGTTGGCCTCGGCAATCTTGCCCGAGGACTCGCGCAGGTTGGCCTCGCGCAGCCCGCCGTCGAACAGGTTCCAGGACAGGGCCAGGCCCGCGGTCCACGTGGTCGTCTGTCCCGTGAGGCCCGCCGTGTTCGTCGTTCTCGATGATGGCCGCCAGGACGCCCGTCTCGTCGTCCACCATCTTGGGAATCAGGTGGGTCGCCGCCTCGCCGAGGTCGAGCAGGGTCGCCATGTCGATGCGCTGCCCCGAGGGGGACCGGCCGTTCTGCTCCATGCGACAGTGGATGTAGGCGCGGACCTGTTCCACGGGCGTCCTCGCGTCGCGCAGCCTGCTCCGCAGCTCGGCCAGGCTCCGCGCGAACTCCTGCTGGGCGCAGGCCTCGAAGAGGGCTTCCTTGTTCTCGAAGTGCAGGTAGATGCTGCCCTTGCCCACCCCGGCGCGTTTGGCGATGTCCTCGACCGAGGCCTTCTTGAAGCCGTAGCGGCCGAAGACCTCTCCGGCGGCGTTGAGGATGGCGGTGCGTGGGTCGGAACGCATTGACTGGATTTGCAATCCGGTCATTCAGTCAGCGCAAGTCCTGGGCTCATGTCCTGGCGGTCGCCTGCTCTACGAAAGAACGACTAGACGACCGGTCTACTGGTCGTTAGCCATGGGCGCATGAGCGCGAGCGGGGCCTCCCAGGACGTCCGGCGACACATCCTCGAGGCGGCGCATCCGCTGCTGGTGAGCAAGGGCTTCACGGCGGTGGGGCTGGCCGAGGTGCTGGCGGCGGCGAAGGTGCCCAAGGGCTCGTTCTATTACTACTTCGGCTCCAAGGAGGCGTTCGGCCAGGCGGTGCTGGACGCGTACTTCGCCGACTACCAGTCGCGGATGGATGCGCTGCTGGCGGCGCCGGGCTCTTCCGTACAGCGGCTGATGGCGTACTTCCAGGACTGGTTCGCGTCGCAGACGGACGAATCGGCGGTGAGCCGCTGTCTCGTCGTGAAGCTCGGCGCGGAGGTCTGTGATTTGTCGGAGAGCATGCGCGCGGCGTTGGAGCGCGGCACGCAGGGCATCATCGACCGGTTGGAGCGCTGTCTCGATGCGGGCCGCGAGGACGGCTCGCTGACGACGACGGAGCACTCGCGGGCGTTGGCGCTCGCGCTGTACCAGACGTGGCTCGGCGCCGGGCTGCTCGCGAAGATTTCCCGCGACCGCGCCCCGCTGGACACGGCGATGGCCGACACGCGGCGTCGGTTGGGCATCTCGTAGGTCCCTACACCCCAGGAGTCCGCAGCCATGAGTCAGAGCGATGTCCGCAACCGTCGAGTCGTCCTCGCAGCGCGTCCGCGTGGGCTTCCGACGTCCACCCACTTCCGCATCGAGGAGACAGCCGTGCCGACGCCGGGCGAAGGGCAGGTGCTGCTGCGCACCCTGTCCCTGTCGCTCGACCCGTACATGCGCCCGATGATGAATGAAGTCCCTCCGGCGTATGCCGATGCTTCGGTCGCGGTGGGGGCGCCGATGGTGGGCGGCACCGTCAATCGCGTCGTCGCCTCGCGCAATCCCAGCTTCCGCGTCGGGGACCTGGTGCTCGGCAACGCGGGCTGGCAGGACTACGCGCTGTCGGATGGGCAGGACCTGGTGGCGCTCGGTGAGATGCAGCAGCCGTCGCTGGCGCTCGGGGTGCTCGGCATGCCCGGGTTCACCGCGCATGTGGGGCTGCTCGACATCGGGGAGCCGAAGGCGGGGGAGACGGTGGTGGTGGCCGCGGCGACGGGGGCGGTGGGCGCGGTGGTGGGGCAGGTCGCGAAGCTGAAGGGCGCGCGGGTGGTGGGCATCGCGGGCGGGGCGGACAAGTGCCGCTACGCCGTGGAGGTGCTGGGCTTCGACGTGTGCCTGGACCGGCGCGAGCCGAAGCTGGCCGAGCGTCTGGCCGCCGCCTGCCCGCGCGGCATCGACGTCTACTTCGAGAACGTGGGCGGTGAGGTGTTCGAGGCGGTGGTGCCGCTGCTCAACCACCACGCGCGCGTGCCGTTGTGCGGGACCATCGCCAGCTACAACGAGGACGCGCCGCCACCCGGTCCGAACCTGCTGCCGAAGGTGATGTCCGTCTTCCAGACGAAGCGCGTCCGCGCGCAGGGCTTCATCATCCTCGACCACTATGGCGCCCGCTACGACGCCTTCCGCCGGGACATGGACGCGTGGGTGGCCGAGGGCCGCGTGAAGCTGCTCGAGGACACCGTGGACGGGTTGGAGAACGCCCCGGGGGCGTTCATCGGGATGCTCCAGGGGAAGAACGTCGGCAAGCTCGTGGTGCGCGTCAGCGAGGGATGAGCTTGACGGGGAAGACGTAGCGGCTGTCCTCGGGGACCCGAGCGCCCCGGTCCCGCGGTTCGCCGACGATGCGGGTCCATTCGTCGGCCTGGTGCCTGCCTCCGAACGACGACGTCCCATGAAGATTCCAGGGCCGGAGATATTCCGGGCAGGGCCCGGAGTCCGGGTCCGCCGAGTGGTATCAGGGATGCATCAGTAATTCCATGCCGTGCAGTCGGTCGTGGTGCGCGTGACGAACTCGGCGAGGGTGCGCAGGTTCCGGACGAAGGTGCTCGTGTCGAGGTAGTCGCCGGGGGTGGCGCCGCTGCGAGGTCCACCCGGGCTGTAGGTCGTGAGCCACTTCTCGTTGTTGACGGCGGCGTCGACGGCCTGCGCCGTGTCGTAGCGCAGCTGCTGGCACGTGCGCTTCATCACGGTGGTGTCGGTCGCCAGCCGGGTGTACTCGGCGCGGAGGGCGGCCAGCTGCGAGGGGACCTCCCAGGCGTAGTTCTGGTAGGTGGGCGCCGCCGAGGAGAAGCGGACCGGATAGCCACCGGCCTTCACGGTGTAGAAGCCGATGTTCGACGGGGCCGTGTCATCGAGCTCGATGTAGCGGTGGATGAGCGTGTCGTTGGCGAAGTCGACCGTCTCCAGGTAGGCGAGGGCGGTGGCGACGGCATCGCGGTTCGCGGGGACGCTGGGGTCGAGCTGGTAGAGGCGGAGCAGGGCCCACATGACGTCCTGGCTCTCCTGGCCGGCGATGGCGGGGGCCTCCCAGCTGCGCGCCCAGCGGGGCTGCATCTGGCCGTCGTACTGCTGTGCCCACGCGGGCTGGGGCGGGGGCATCTGCGCCCGGCGCAGGAAGTCGCCGAAGGCGGCGCGCATGGACTGATACGTCGCGGCCCGGGCCGGGTAGACCTCCTGGGCCCAGTACAGCATCTCGACGAAGGCGGTCGCGAGGTTGTCGTTCAGCGTCGGGTCATCCCAGTACTCGGTGGTGTACGCATTCGCGTGGCACTGGGCCAGGCCGCAGGAGGTCCCGATGGACGGAGGGTAGCTCGCCACCAGCGCGGGCCGGGCGGCGACGGGGGCGGAGAACCCCTGGGGAAAGCCGCCGTGGGTGGGGTACTGCGAGGTCTCCATCCGCGCGCGGGCGTACGCCGAGGCGCTGGAGATGTCCGCGTTGGCGAACCCGAGCAGCTGGTCCACGCGCATCATCGCGATGAGGGCGTTCTGGGTGACCTGGTCGTCGTAGGCCGTGGTGGAGCAGCCGCCGCAGCCACAGCTCGCCGTGGTGTTGAGGTAGCATGCCCGCAGCGTCGGCGTCGGCTTGAAGTCCGCGTAGAGGCGCCAGCCTCCCGACTTCACCTGTCCGTGACGCAGCGCCATCGCCGTGTCCAGCGCGTAGGTCTTGAGCGCGGGGGTGGCGGGGTCCGCGAGGGCGGCCTCGACGAAGGCGATGGCGACGTCGGACGTGCCGGGGGACTGAATCATGATCTGCTCTTCGTCGAGCTGGATGTCCCCCCAGCGCTCGCTCAGGTTGCTGGCGTTGTGGTGCCACGCGTAGCCGCCGTGCCGCGCGACGTTGTCGTGGAAGTACTTCGCCGCGTTGCGCATGCGCCCGAGCGCCTTCGCGCGCAGCGGCGTCACGGCGGCCTGGGGCGCCTCGCCCGTCTGGGGTTCACCGTCCGGCGGGCCCTCCGTCGGAGCGCAGGCGAACAGCGAGAGGAGCGGGAGGAGCAGGAGGCTGGCGTGGTTTCTCATGGGGCGTGCTTACAGCCTCTGACAGGGGACGGGGTAGTGGCTGGGGGCGGCCGCACCCGAGGATGAGGAAGCGGACATGGACCTCGACCCTGTGGTCATCGCGGGCTCGACGCGCTTGTGAGGATTGGCGCCGGCGCGGCAATCGCAATCATGAAGCTGGGTCTGGCGTGACGCTCCCTGTTGGGGTGGATGTTTGCATTTGAGGTGAAAAGAGGGTGTGCCAGAGGGCGCCCCGTGAGGAGTCATTGACAGACGACTGTGTGAGTGGTTTGCGGCGCTCGACGGCAATCCTTGGTTTGTCCATTCAATGACCAGGCGCAAGAAGGGCGCTTCGTCTGGTCAGGGGCGCCTTCGACCTCGGGCTAGGGGAATGATGACTTCGGCGGGGTGTGTGGGACGGCGTCGAGCATCTCGCTGAGGCTTCTGTCCTCGGGGTCATACACCATCGTCGCGGGTTGTTATGGCAGCACGAGCTGCAGCGGAGTGGTCTCGTTCAGATACTGAGCCTGGGATGTGAGCAGCGGCCGGGAGGCGCTCTTGGGTGTTGGCGCCTCCTGGCGCCGGGATTCCAGTCACAATCGATTGCTAAAGACACACGCTCATGAGTCGTGCCCTGTTGCGTCATCGAGACAGGGCGCACCGGGCGTCCGGACCGACCCGGGGTCTTTCCCGTGGGAAGAAGATAGAGTTCCGCCCATGGACAGGGTCGCCCTCTTCTTCTGGCTGTGGGTGCTGTTCCTCGCGGTCAACGTGATGTGGGCGTTGGCGCAGGCGGTGGTGGCGAGCGCCCTCGGGGCTCGGCCCCTCGTGGTTCGCATCGGCTATGGGCCCCAGTTGGTGGCGTGGCGCATGGCGGGCATCGGCTGGAGCCTGCATCCCATCACCCTGGGCAGCTCCGCGTCGTTCGTGCCAGAGGCCGAGGAGGGCTCCACGGAGCCACTCAGGAGCCGGCTGCTCAAGCTGCCACCCCCGCTGCATGCACTGGCCCTGGCGGTGCCCTGGTACGTGCAGATTGGCGTCGCCATGGCGTGCCTGGGGCCCGCGGAGGGCTTCCATCAATTCACCGAGGGCTTCCCCGCCGTGTTCAACCTCTCCGCGCTGCCGGGCCGCGTGGAGCGCTTCGTCGGCCTGCTCCGTGAAGGAGAGCTGGTCCGGGCCTGGGGCATCATGAGCGCGCGGATGGCGTCCCTGAACCTGCTCCCCATCCCCTCCCTGGCGGGCGGCTACCTGATGCTCCTGCCCTGGCGTGACAAATCGCCGACGCCGACGTGGGTCCGGCCGATCGCCGCCGTCCTGCTCGCCCTCTCGCTCCTCTGGGCCGTGTGGGTCGCGTCCCTCTTCGTCAGGGCCATCCTCTAGACGCCTGTCGCCAGAAGCCAGGTCCTGCTCGCCGCGAATCCGCCCCGAGCCGTTCAGGACCTCGTCCAGCAGTGCGTCAGGCGCGACGCACGGGTGAGCCCCTCATCCGTCGTCCCCGCCGCCCGTCACCGACGTGCTTCGACGAGGACGTCACGCCCCGGAGTCACTCATGGCCTTTGACATCCTCTTCGACATGGAGACGAGCGACCCCGACGACGCGCTCACCCTCTGCCTGCTGGCCACGCACCCCGCCGTCACCCTGCGGGCGGTGACCGTGACGCCGGGCACGCTCGCCCAGGTGGGAATGGTGAGGCACCTGCTCGCGCGGGCTGGCCGGGGAGACGTGCCCGTGGGCGCGCGCAATCCGGAATCACAGAAGGAGAGCCTCTCCGCCTTCCACACGAAGTGGCTGGGACCGCTGGCTCCCGCCGCGCCGGATGCCCTGGCGCACGAGGTGCTGGCTCGCACGCTCAGGCGGTATCCCCAGGCGACGCTGTTGACGGGCGCACCGCTCCAGAACCTGCGGCTGCTCCTGGAGCACCACCCGGACGTCCACCTGCACCGGTGGGTGGCGCAGGGCGGCTTCGCGGGCGACAACGTGGTCCCTCCGGAGCACCGGCTGCCCAAGTTCGCGGGCCTGCGCACCTGCCCGACCTTCAACTTCAACGGAGACCCCAAGGGCGCGCTGCTGGCCCTGTCCTCGGACCGGGTGGGTCGCCGAGAGCTGGTGTCCAAGAACGTCACCCATGGCGTGGCCTACGACGGCGCCTTCCACGAGCGCATGAAGCCCCACGCCTCCGCGACGCCCGGGCTTACGCTCATCTTCGAAGCCATGGAGCGCTACCTGGCGCAGCGGCCCGAAGGCAAGCTCCTGCACGACCCCCTCGCCGCGTGCGCGGCCATCGACCCCGGAATCGTCACCTGGGCACAGGTGGAGGTGGTGCGCGAGCGCGGGGAGTGGGGCTCCGAGCTGGCACAAGGCACCCGGACCTTCATCTCGGTGGCCATGGACCCCGAGCGCTTCTTCCGGACCTTCGTGGGACTCGACCAGCCGCCCGCTCCACGCTGAAGCCCCGTGCCATTCGTTGTCACCTTCGGACCTCTCGGCCACGGCCGAGAGGTCCCATGCGTCTGCCGCGGTGAAGGCTCAGCAGGTCTTCCTGATGAGCGCCTGACAATGCTTGATGGCCTGGGCGATGGTGCAGCCGGTGGCCGTGCAATGCGGCCGCCCCGTATCCGGGTGCCGGCAATAGTTGAGCACCACCCAGCAGGCGAGACTGTCCTCGTCCACACTCACGTTGGCGGCATCGACATCCGGCGCCTCCTCCCCGGGCTCGGCCGACCGCTGCTCGATGACCAGCTCGCGGCCATCCTCCATGGTCATCACCTGTCCGGTCTCCGGCAGGTTCGCCTCCTCGGTGCCACAGCCGACGAGCGACAGTGTTGCCAGGAACATTCCCAGGAGCAGCTTCTTCATGGTCATGCCTTTCTTTGGACGTGAGACGCCAGCGGGCGCCGCCGGACTCTCGGATAAATCCAGCACTCCATGTCTAAGGCACGAAATAGATGAACACAAACGCGTCGGCCCGAACGGCGGGCATCAGACAATCGGGCTGTGGCATTCTGGTGAGATGTGCCGGGGAACTCGGGCGGGGCCCCGCTGTCTGCGGGGGCTACCTGCGGGGAGGCGATGTCTGTGTTTCGCGAGGTCTCACTGCTTGCGCGTGGCCACGGCGAGCGCCGTGGGAATCAGCTCGCGCATCAGGGCCACGAACTTGCGCAGCCTCGCGGGATGGAACCGCGCGGCGGGGTAGAGCAGGTACATGGGCAGGGCGGAGGCCTGCCACTCCGGCACCAGGTGGACGAGCCGGCCCTTCACGATGTCCTCGTGCAGCACCCACGCCGAGGCCACGCAGATGCCGAGCCCCTTCAGCGCCGCGCTCCGGAGCGCATAGAGACTGTCGGTGCTCAGGCGCGGCTGGAAGACGATGGGCTGGGCCTCACCCGTGGCCACGTGGGTCAATGACAGCTCGTTGCGATAGAAGGTGCGCAGCGACAGCCAGGGCAGTCGCGCCAGCTCGTCGGGGTGGGTGGGCCGGGAGCGCCCCGTCAGCACCGAGGGCGCGGCGGCGACGATGCGCGGCACCTCCGCCACGCGGATGGCCACCACGCTGGGGTCCTTCACCTCGCCGACGTGAATCGCGCAGTCGATGCCGTCCGCGATGAAGTCCACCGCGCGGTCGTGCAGCAGCCACTCGACGCTGACGCGCGGGTGCCGGTGCAGGTACTCCGTCAGCGGCTCCACCAGGAGCTGCTGGCCGAAGGCGTGGGGGACGACGACGCGCAGCGTGCCCTCCGGCTCGTCGCTCGCGCCGCGCAGGTCGGCCTCGAACATCTCCCAGTTGGCGAGCAGCTCCTTCGCCCGCTCGTAGCAGCGCGCGCCGTCCTCGGTGAGCTTCATCGCGTGGGTGGAGCGCTGCAGCAGCCGCAGGCCGAGCGAGCGCTCCAGCGCCTGGAGGCGACGGCTCACCGTGGGCTGCGTGGTGCCGAGCTGCGCGGCGGCCGAGGACAGGCTCCCGGCGTCGACGATGCGCAGGAAGGTCTGCATCAGCTCGAGCCGGTCGGCGGTGGTGGGCGGCGGCTTCGGGAGGGCACGCGGCCGAGCGGACTTGGGGGGGCGGGGCATGGCGTTATACGTGGAGCGTATATCCGCTGTGCGGACCCCGCTACTACCGTGGACCGCCGCTCTGGGACACCTTCACCTCGACTCGCAGCAACCCAGGTGAACGTCATGTCCTTCATTCGCGCTGTACATGAACCCGCCGGAAGAGGCGCGCTGCCCTCGGACGAGGCCCGCGCGCCTCGGCTCACCCTGGTGGGCCCCGGAGACTCGGGCTCGATGTCGAGGGGGCTGCGCCTGCTTTTGGCGGCGAGCGCCGGGTTCTCGGTGGCCTCGCTCTACTACAGCCAGCCGATGCTGGGGGTGATGGGCTCCTCCATCGGCGCCTCGGACACGGTGGTGGGACTCTTGCCCACGCTCACCCAGCTGGGCTACGCGCTGGGCATCCTGCTGCTGACGCCGCTGGGGGACCGCTTCGACCGGCGCCGCATCATCCTCATCAAGGTCGGCCTGCTCGCGGTGGCGCTGCTGCTCAGCGGCCTGGCGCCCGCCATCGGTCCGCTGCTGGTGGTGAGCTTCGTGGTGGGGCTCACGGCGACGGTGGCGCAGGACATCGTGCCCGCCGCGGCCACCCTGGCTCCCGAGAAGGAGCGCGGAGGTGTCGTCGGGACGGTGATGACGGGCCTGCTGCTCGGCATCCTGCTCTCGCGCGTCGTCAGCGGCGTGGTGGCCGAGCAGCTCGGCTGGCGCGCCATGTACCTGATGGCCGCGGGCAGCGTGGTGGTGATTGGCGCGGTGGTGTGGCGCGGGCTGCCGGCCTTCCGTCCGACGAGCACGCTGTCCTACGGCGCGCTGCTCGGCTCGCTCGTGGGCCTGTGGCGCAAGCACGGGGCGCTGCGCCGGGCCGCGCTGGCCCAGGGGCTGCTCTCGGTGGGCTTCAGCGCGTTCTGGTCCACGCTCGCGGTGATGCTGCATGGCGCGCCGTTCCACCTGGGCAGCGCGGCGGCGGGCGCCTTCGGCCTGGCGGGCGCGGCGGGGGCCCTGGGCGCGCCCATCGCCGGGCGCGTGTCGGACCGCTTCGGGCCCGAGCTCGTCACGCGGCTGGGCGCGGGGCTGACGGCGGTGGCGTTCGCCGCGATGTTCGCCTCACCGTGGCTCCAGCCGGATGCGCGGCTGTGGTTGTTCGGCGCCAGCGCGATTGGCTTCGACCTGGGCGTGCAGATGACGCTGGTGGCGCATCAGACGATGGTGTTCGGCATCGACCCCGCCGCGCGCAGCCGGCTCAACGCGGTGCTGTTCGTCTGCGTGTTCATCGGCATGTCGCTGGGCGCGGTGAGCGGCAGCCTCGTGCTGGCCGGGTGGGGCTGGGGCGCGGTGACGTTGCTTGCGACCGTGTCCGCGCTGGCGGCCCTGGTGGTGCGCCTGTGGTCGGCGGCTCGCTGAGTCCCAGAAAGGCGCCCTCGGCTACCAGGTGCCGAGGGTGCCAATCACGTTGCCCGTCTTCGCGTCGAAGACATCCAGCCACATCCAGTGGGGCACGTAGAGCCGGTCCCCCTGCTTGCGAAAGCTGGTGACGAGCGAGCCGTCCTTGGAGCGGGGGATGGGCACGTCCCAGACGACGGCCCCCGTCCTCACGTCCCGGCGGACCAGGTGCATGCCGCCGGCCCTCAGCCGGTAGGCCACGAAGAGGGCGTCCTCGGAGATATCGAGGGCCTCCGGCGTGGTCTCCAAGACCTGCTCGATGTCCATGTCGGCGATGGCGCCGTGCCACAGGGGCTCCTTCGCGCCCTTCTCGAACACCGCCGCCATGGGGACGCGCGTCCCCGGGTTCCGGGCGCCCAGCACCACGTCGAGCCCATGCGCCGTGTAGCGATATTGCCCTCGGAAGCCCGGGATGGGCGGGGCCTTGAGGGCGAGCGAGCACGGCAGATGGGTCTTCCGGTGGATGGCGGGGGAGCAGTCGTAGCGGCCGCGCTCGGGGGGCTGACAGTTGGGCGGAGTCTGGGAGGCGGGGCGCGCGGTCGCCGTCGTCGTGTCGAGCAGGATGTTCTGCTGGTCCATCACCGAGACCCACACGGAGGAGGTGTCCCCCTGGGGGATGCAGAGCTTGTCGGGCTTGTCTGACAGCGCCACGCGCCCCACCACCTTGCCAGTGGCCAGCTCCAGCAGGCTCACCGCCATGGCCTCCCGTCGCACCAGCCGAGGTCCCTGCCGGATGTAGCGCTCGCGGGAGGCGAGGTCCGTGGGGGCCGCGCCTTCGATGGGCACCTCCCAGAGGGGCTCGAGCGTCTTCCCGTCGAAGGCGGCCGTGGAATAGCGGTCGAACGACGTGCCGCGACGAATGGTCCCGATGATGTCGTCCGTGCCGTCCCCGTTGACGTCCGTCACCGTGGGGGTGTTGTCCATGTCCCACGCGAACCTCGGCTTCGGGGGCGGCGCGGGCGGCACCTGCGCGGTGGGGGGCGGTGGGGGTGGCTCGGCGCGCGCGGGCGGGGGCGTGTAGGAGTCGCTCGAGGACGCCATGGCGAAGAAGCCCGCCGCGGAGCCCAGCAGCATGACGGCAATCCCCGCGCCCAGGACGAGCGGCAACCTGTTGGGCCCCGTCGCTGACGGAGCTTGATAGAGCGGACGCGGAGCCTGCTCTCCCCGCGTATCGATGGACGCGTTGCAGTAGTGACAGGTGTACAACACCTGCTCGGCGACCAGGGTGAACGGCGCGTTGCACCGAGGGCAGCGTGGCGATGTGGGACGAGCGCGAGCCATTCCTTCTTCCTACCATTCCACCCCCCATGCGCCCACCCCGGCCACCTGGAAGGCGTCAGCGTGGCTCGGTAGCGTGAGGCCCATGCCCCCAGCCCATGCCCTCGTGTCCTCCGTCCTGGCGCTGTTCTCCTCGGATGTCTTCTCGCCGCACGCGGACCGCTGTGTCGCGCCCGAGCCTGCGGCCGCGCTGCGCGTGGCCAGCTTCACGCCCTCGGATTGCTCCCTGGCGCAGACCGTGCCCGGGCCGCTGTGGCAGCCCACCACGGTGCGGCGCATCCCGGTGGTGGTGCACCTCATCTCGGATGCGGCGTGCGCGAACGGCAACATCTCGGACGCGCTGGTGCACAGTCAAATCACGGTCCTCAATGAGGACTTCCGCGCGCTGACAGGGACGCCGGGGGCCGCGGGCGTGGACAGCAAGCTGGAGTTCTTCCTCGCCACCGAGGACCCCGCGGGCAACCCGACGACGGGCATCCAGCGCTATTGCAACACGACCTGGTACCAGGACCAGGGCAGCTACTGGAACACCATTGCGTGGGACCCGACGCGCTACCTGAACCTCTACACGAACAGCGCGGGCGGCTCGCGCGGGTATGTGCCGTTCCTCCCCGCGGACCCCTCGGGCGCGGTGGGGCAGCCGCAGGACCGGGTGGTCATCAACTGGCTGGCCTTCGGCCGCGTGGGGCCCGTGGTGCCGTATCACCAGGGGAGGACCGTCACGCACGAGGTGGGCCACTACCTGGGCCTGTTCCACACGTACTACGAGGGCTGTGGCATCGCCACGGCGCCGGCTTGCTACACCACGGGCGACCGCATCTGTGACACGGCGCCCAACGTCACGTCCCACAAGGGCTGCCCCGTGGGGCTCACCAGCTGTGGGGGCGCGCCCGTCCCGGTGCAGAACTACATGGAGCTGACGGATGACGCGTGCATGACGGGCTTCACCGCGGAGCAGGTGCAGCGCATGCGGTGCACCCTGGCCTCGTACCGCTCCACGCTGGCGCAATAGGGTTGTGGTATCCCGGCGTGGCATGAACGACACCTCGCCAGCACCCGGCTCCCTGCTCATCACGGCCTTCAACGGACTCGTCGCGGCGTATGAGCGCGCCAGCGGCGACACGGTGTGGACCTTCGCCGTGCCCGGCAAGTCGGTGCCGGGCGTGCGGCCCCGGCCGACGTACGCGGAGCTGCGCGAGGGGCGCGTGTTCGTGTTCTCCGGCGGGGCCGAGGGGACGTTCACGAAGAGGGGCTTCCTGGAGGTCCACGCGCTCGACGCCGGGAGCGGGCGCCTGCTCTGGGCCCAGCGCGTGGACTCCGAGCAGTCGTCGACGTTCGCCGGCGGAACGATGCTCGTCGAGCAGGGGCAGGTCATCGTCTCGCACCGGGAGACCCTGACGGCGTTCGACGCGGACTCCGGCGAGCCCCAGTGGAGCCGCGTCAGCGAGCATGGCGGCGGCGGGCTGCATTCGCCCCTGCTGCAGCTGGTCGTCGAGGGCGCGCGGGGGCGGCTCTTGACCTGAGCCCCCGGCGCTTTCGACCTGGCTACTTCTTCAGCTCGACCACCGGCGCGAAGCCGCCGTAGATCATCCGCGCGCCGTCGAACGGCATCGGGTTCTTCTCCGGGCTCATGTCGGGGTCTTCCATCATCTTCGCCATGCCGGCGTCGCGCGTGGCCTTGTCGGGCCACTCGACCCAGGAGAAGACCACCGTCTCGTCATCCTTGGCCTGCACGGCCCGGCGGAAGTCGGTGAGCTTGCCGCTCGGCACGTCGTCCCCCCAACACTCGAGCACGCGCAGGGCCCCGTACTTCATGAAGACGGGGTCGCCCTTGCGGGCGTGGTCGATGAACTTCTCCTTGTTCGCGGTCGGCACGGCGATGACGAAACCATCGATGTAGGACATGGGAGCTCCTCCAGGTGCGAGAGGGTGCCGAAAAGGCGCCTTCAAATCGGCGACGAATATCCGCTGGGAAGATCGACACGGACCCCCAATCACGTCCAGCCCGGAATTTTCCTCGTCAGGGGCTCTCCGGGCGTTGACGTGTCCGCGCCGTCCATGACGTGTCAGCGCCCTGCGTCGTCCGCCCGAGGCGGCTGAAGCCTGACACGTCAATGCCTGCCCCCGCCGCGCCGCAAGTCCTTGAAGGCAGACGAAAGGCAGTCGTGAAATTGGTGGTGCAGGGATTGCACTGGAATTCCCTGAAATAGGGCGCGGTGCCCCATCCCCTGAGAGGCAGACATGTCGCGAGTGAATCCACCCCCGATGGACCCGGGAATGGACGACGGGCTCCAGCTCGACGTCGCCATCATCGGTGCGGGCGTCTCCGGGCTCTACACGGGCTGGCGGCTGCTCGTCGGCGACCTCGCGGAGGGCGGCACGCGCCCATCCTCGGTGCACGTCTTCGAATTGAGCGAGCGATTGGGCGGCCGCATCGAGTCGGTCTTCCTGCCCGGCGTCTCCCTGGCGGCGGAGATTGGCGGCATGCGCTATCTGCAATCGCATGTCATCGTCAACTCGCTCATCTCGGAGGTCTTCTCCCAGGAGCTGACGCCCCAGGACTTCCCCCTGGGCGACGACAAGAACCACTACCGCTACCTGCGCGGCCAGCGCTTCAAGGCCGACGAGTGGGCGAACGCCCAGGCGGACCGCCGCACGTTCAAGACGCGCTACTTCCTGCCCGACGACGTGGTGGGCTTCGACTCGGACCAGCTCTTCAACAAGGTCATCTACGACGTCCTCATGGCAGACCCCTGGTTCCAGGAGCGCTACGCGAACCAGGTGAAGTTCACCCCTCCCTACGACTACTCCTTCGAGCTCACCGCCCGGGACTGGGACGACATCAAACCCAACCTGACCTACCGCAAGCCGGGGCCCTACCAGGGCAAGAAGGTCAATGATCTGGGCTTCTGGAACCTCCTCAAGGACCAGGTGGGCCAGGAGGCCTACGAGTTCCTGGCCGTGGCCGGCGGCTACTACTCCAACACCATCAACTGGAACGCCGCGGAGGCCTTTCCGTACCTCGTGGGCGACTTCTCCCTGGCGAGCGTGGAATACCAGACGCTGAACGGCGGCTATGACCAGCTGGGCAACACGCTCGCCCAGCGCTTCGTCGCCCAGGACCCGAGCGGCAAGCGCGCCCACCTCTGGGGACAGAACGGCCTGACGGCGCTCACCGCCGCGCCGGAGGGCAGCCCGTACCGGTATGTCCTCACCCTGAACAACGTCCAGAGCGGCAAGTCGTGGACGGTGTATGCCAATGCCGTGGTGCTCGCGATGCCCCGCCGCGCGCTGGAGCTGATTGGCGCGGACCGGTTCTTCACCAGGCCCCAGGTGAGCGCGCAGGTGCGCAAGAACCTGGACGCCGTCATCTCCGAGCCGTCCTTCAAGCTGCTGATGGGCTTCGAGTCCCCCTGGTGGAACCAGGAGTTCCAGGCCGTGGCGGGCGAGTCCATCACCGACCTGCCCATGCGGCAGTGCTACTACTTCGGCACCGACCCTGTGAACAGCCACTCCATCCTGCTCGCCAGCTACAACGACATGCGGACCACGCCCTTCTGGTCCGCGCTGATGGACTCGCCCCACCAGCGGCTCGAGCGCTTCAAGCCCCGGCCCACGGCCCTGGCCTCACGCGAGGCGCTGGCCCAGGTGGAGGACCTGCAGGCCCCGGCGGTGATGGTGGCGGAGGCCGTGAGCCAGCTCCAGGAGCTGCACGGGCCCGCGAACCCCGTCCCCCAGCCGTACGTCTCCTACTTCCGCAACTGGACGGAGGACCCCTATGGCGGCGGCTATCACGCGTGGCGCGCCGGGGTGAGCGTGCGGGACGTGATGCCCTTCATGCGCCGGCCGGACCCGGACGAGCACCTCCACATCTGCGGCGAGGCCTACTCGGACCAGCAGGGCTGGGTGGAGGGCGCCTTCTGCGAGGCGGAGAAGATGCTCCAGGCGCACTTCGGGCTCGCGTGGCCCGCCTGGTTGGACAGCCAGTACTACCTCGGCTGGTAACGACAGACACCCTCCTTCGAAACGAAAGCAGACGAAGACATGGACTCCTATGACGTGGTCGTCGTGGGCGCGGGCGCCATCGGTCTGTCCGCGGCCTGGTGGTGCTCGAAGGCCGGCAAGAAGGTCCTGCTGTTGGACCAGTTCGACTTCGACAACGACTTCTTCTCCTCGAAGGGCGAGTCGCGCTTCTTCCGGGTGATGTACTCGGACCCGCACCTGTCCCTGCTCGCGCAGTCCGCCTATCCGCTCTGGCGGGAGCTGGAGTCGGACAGCGGCCTGAACGGCATCCTCAACGACACCTCGCTCCTGTTCTTCGGCCCGCCCAGCGGCGTGGACACGCCCGAAGGGGACTTGAAGGACTCCGAGGCCGTCCTGGAGGAGCAGGGCCTGCCCTTCCAGCGCCTCACCGCGGCGGACTTCCCGGAGCGCTTTTCCGTGCTCCAGGGCCTGAGCGACGACGTGGTGGGCCTGGTGCAGCCCCAGGCGGGTGTCATCGCGGCGGACCGGGCGCTCCGCGCGCTCGCCGACCAGTGCCGCGAGCGGGGCGTGGACATGATTCCGCGCCGGACGGTCAGCCGCATCCAGGACGCGCCCGGCCAGGTCACCGTCACCACCGCGCAGGGGACGTACACCGGCAAGAAGCTCATCCTGGTGCCGTCCGCGTGGACCAACGGCGTGCTCGACAGCCTGAACATCCAGCTCGCGCTCGAAATCTGGAGCATGACGTATGCCTATTTCGAGGTGTCCCCGTCCCAGTACACGTATCCGCTCTGGTTCTACTTCGGCGCGCCGAAGTTCCCCGGGGACGACACGACGACGTACTACGGGCTGCCGCCGCTGTTGACGCCCGGCCGCATCAAGGTGGGCACCGACTTCACCTTCCTGAAGTCCCCGCTGCCGCCCACCTCGCCGCCCCAGGCGGACCCGCGCATGGTGGACCTGCTCAACACCTTCATGCGCGAGCACTTCCGGGGGCTGCAGTCCCTGGCGGTGGACCCGGTGGGCTGTCTCTACACGATGACGCCCGACCTGAACTTCGTGCTGGATGTCCTCCCCGGGCACCCGGACGTGCTGCTGTTCACCGGTGACACGGGGCAGGCGTTCAAGTTCGCGCCGCTGCTCGGCCGAATCCTGTCGGAGCTCGCGCTCACGGGCGTCACCCGCACCAACATCCAGCCCTTCTCCATCCAGCGGCCCGGAATCCTCCGGCCCCGCTGAGCACTCCACCCCGAAAGCACCCAGAGGTCGTCATGGCAGATACCGAGAACACCGCCAATGTCTTGATTGTCGTGGACGCGGAGAACCTCTACCTGGACTACCAGGGGAAGTTCAGCACGGACTCCAACCACCCCGTGGACCTGGGGGAGCCCACCCCGTACGTCTACATGTTCATCCGCTACGACGAGATGCTGTCGGGGCAGGCCACGGATGACCTGAACATCGTCGTCAACACCAACAACAACATCCGGTGGCGAATCACCTCGCTGACGGGCAACACGCGCTTCAGCGTCGCGCTCAACGGGTGTGACATCCTCCGGGGAGAGGGCTGCATCACGCCGCCCTTCCTCATCGAGCCCACGGTGACGGTGCCCCTGCCGTCGGTGCACGGCACCCAGGTCACGGTGGACTCGAAGCAGACGTACAAGGATGCCTACTTCCAGGCGACGGCGGTGAACCCGACGACGACGCCCGTGGTCTACACCTTCACGTTCGCCCTGGCGAACAACGACGGGAACATCCTGAGCTACTTCTCCTGGGACCCGAAGATCACCATCACCGCCTGACGCGCGGCGCGCGGGTGGATGTCTGGATTTGTCTCGACTCGAACTGGAAGGAACAGGTGCGTCATGGCGCAGGATGATGGCTTCATCGATGTTCTCACCGTGGTGGATGTGGACAAGGTGCTGAAGGTGCATGGCCCCAATGGCTCCGCGGACGAGCCGGGGGTGCCCATCTCGGACTGTGTGTACATGCTGGTGCGCAAGGACGACGCGGTGGGCATGGAGGCGATTCCCGAGCTGACCGTCGCCGCGAAGACCAGCGACACGCTGCGCTGGCGGATGGCGTCGCTGACGCTCAACACCCAGTACTCGGCGGTGCTCTACAAGATGCGCGTCTCCGGCAATGCCCAGTGCATCTCTCCGCCCCAGCCCCTGGTGTCCCATATCAAGGTGCCGGTCCCCGAGGTCGCGGGGGGACAGGTGGATGGCTACAACACCCAGCCCTACGTGGACTTCTATTTCCAGTCCACCGCGCTGCAGCCCACCGCGTCGCTGACGGACCAGAAGGTGACCTACCAGCTCTACGTCCAGGTGACGGACAACCAGGGCAACAAGGTGGGGACGTACTCGTGGGACCCGTACATCACCATCACCACCTGAGCCACGCCGCTCGACACACAGGAGATTCGTCATGAGTGACAAGATTCCCCCGCGCGTCACGGCCGCGCTCCCGGGCAGCGGCTGTCCGTTCCACCGGGGCACCGGGGCGGCCATGTTGTCCAAGGCGCCGTCCGGCAACCTGGTGCGCCCCCACGGCGTCGTGGGCCCGGCTGTCTCCAGCAAGTCCGCGCAATCCCTCACCGGCGACAACGGCCCCGTCGTCTCCGACTTCTTCCGCATGTTCCCGGACCTGCGTCCCTCCGTCTTCAACGTGGAGGACCTCCGCGCCCTCACGCTGCCGGGCGGGCCCATGGACGATGACCGGCTGGGCCCGAGCGTGCCGCAGGACAACCCCACCATCCCCGCGGGCTACACGTTCCTGGGCCAGTTCCTGGACCATGACCTGACGTTCGACGTGTTCTCGGACATCAACAGCCGGGGCACCCAGCCGAACCAGACGCGGGACGCCATCACCCCGACGTTGGACCTGGGCAACATCTACGGCCGGGGGCCGGTGCAGGACGCCTTCCTGTTCGACGCGAAGGACGGCGCCACGCTGCTGTTCGGGCGGCAGGACAACCCGGACGGGGACGTGCTGCGCAACGTCCAGGGCACGGCCATCATCGGAGACCCGCGCAACGACGACAACATGTTCGTCAATCAGCTGCACCTGGCCTTCATCAAGTTCCACAACCAGGTGGTCAAGGACCTGTCGGGCTCGTTCTCCGGGGGCGCGCTCTTCACCGAGGCCTCGAAGCGGGTGCGCTGGCACTACCAATGGATTGTCTACCATGACTTCGTGCGCCGCTTCGTCGGCGACGAGCTCTACGGCAAGCTGGTGAACCAGGGGCCGCAGTACTTCCCGCCCAACCTCCAGCAGATTCCCATCGAGTTCTCCGCCGCCGCCTACCGCATGGGGCACGCGACGATTCGGGAGACGTACACCGTCAACTCGAGCTACTCGAACGTGCAGATCTTCGACCTGCACCAGCCCGGGACGTTCCTCAGCCCCGAGAAGCGCGTGGACTGGAAGAACTTCTTCAACCTGGGCTCCGGCGTCACCCCGCAGGGCGCCAAGCTGTTCGACACGTACCTGGCCTCGGAGCTGTTGAACCTGCCGGAGGCCCTCATCCCGGGCTTCGACCATCCGCAGTATCAGGGCAAGCCGGACCCGCTGTACCTGTCGCTCGCGGGGCGCAACCTGCTGCGCCAGAACGAGTTCACCCTGCCGGCCGGCCAGACGGTCGCCGACGCGCTGGGGACGACCCGCTACGCCAACTCGCAGCTCGGCCTGCCGCAGGGGTGGGGGAGCACGGTGGCGCCGCTCTGGTACTACATCCTCAAGGAGGCGAACCTCGCCAACCAGGGTCGCTTCCTCGGGCCGGTGGGCGGACGCATCGTCGGGGAGACGTTCTTCAGCGTCCTGCTCAACGACCCCACGTCCTTCCTCCAGAACAAGGGCTGGAAGCCCACCTACGGCTCGGGCGGGGACTTCACCATCGCGGACCTGCTGCGCATCGCGGACGCGTACAAGAAGTCCTGAGCCGCGCTGCTCAAGGCGGGCCGCATGGGACCTCGTGTTCCGTCCCATGCGGCCCGGAGTGTCCCCGGAGGCACACGGGATGTGTATCGATTTGTAGATGCAATCAAGTTGCTATATTGCGGGTGACTCCGTTATGGGAGTCTCCATGCTTGAAGCGAGGAACCTGTCCAAGCGCTACGGCGCGCATCTGGCGCTCGAGGGGCTGGACCTGTCCATCCAGGCGGGTGAGGTGTTCTGCCTGCTGGGGGCGAACGGCGCGGGCAAGACGACGACGCTGAACCTCTTCCTGGGCTTCATCGAGCCCACGGGCGGGGAGGCGCGCGTCGCGGGGCTGGAGGTGCGTCACCACGAGGCCCAGGTGCGCGGGCTGCTCGCCTACGTGCCGGAGCTGGTGATGCTCTACCCCCGGCTGACGGGGCGGGAGAACCTGGCCTACTTCAACACGCTGGCGGGACGGCCGGCGCTGTCCACGCTGGAGTCCACGGACTGGCTCGCCCGCGCGGGGCTGCAGCCGGAGGCGATGGACGTGCCCGTGGGGCGCTATTCCAAGGGCATGCGGCAGAAGGTGGGCATCGCCATCGCGCTGGCCAAGGGGGCGAAGGCGTTGCTCCTGGACGAGCCGACGTCGGGCCTGGACCCGCTGGCCTCCAACGAGCTGTCGGAGCTGCTCCTGCGCTTGAGCGGCGAGGGGATGGCGGTGCTGATGGCGACGCATGACCTGTTCCGCGCGAAGGAGTCCGGCACGCGCGTGGGCATCATGAAGTCGGGCCGGCTGGTGGAGACGCGCGCCACGCGGGAATTGGGGCACGCGGAGCTGGAGCAGCTGTACCTGACGCACATGCGGGGCTGAGGACGCACGAATGATTCGGGCCATCGCACGCAAGGAATGGGTGGAGCTGTCGCGGGACGGGCGCTTCCGGACCGCGGGGATGTTGGTGGGGCTGCTGGCCGTCGTGGGGCTGGCGATGGGCGCGCTGCACGTGCGCGAGTCGCGCGCCGAGCGCGAGGCGGGCGCGCGGCTGACGCGTCAGCACTGGCTGGAGCAGGGGGAGAAGAACCCCCACTCGGCGGCGCACTACGGCGTCTGGGCCTTCAAGCCCGAGTCCGTCCTGGCCGCGTTCGACCGGGGCGTGGAGCCGTACCTGGGCGTGGCCGTCTACCTGGAGGCGCACAAGCGCAACCTCACCCAGCACCGCCCCGCGACGGACGCCACCGCCGTGGCCCGCTTCGGAGAGCTCACCGGCGCCGGAGTGCTCCAGCTCCTCCTGCCGCTGCTCATCATCCTGTTGACCTACTCCGCCTTCACGGCCGAGCGGGAGCAGGGCACCCTCCGCCTGTTGTTGAGCACCGGCGTGCGGCGTCACCAGCTCGTGCTGGGCAAGGCGCTGGGCGTGGGGCTGGCGCTGGCGGCGCTGCTGGTGCCGCTCGTCGTCGTGGGGCTGGGCCTGGTGGTGGGGCTGGGCGGGGGCCTGGATGTCTCGTGGGGAGACCTGCTGGGGCGCCTGTCGGTGTTGTCGCTGGGGTATGGGCTGTACCTGGCGGGCTTCGTGTTCCTGGGGCTGGCGGTGAGCGCGTGGGCGCGCACGTCGCGCGGCGCGCTGGTGGTGCTGCTGGCGGTGTGGATGCTCAACGCGCTGCTGGTGCCCCGGCTCGCGGCGGACGCGGCCCGGACGTGGGCGCCGGTGCCGACGGCGCAGGACTTCGCGCGCAGGCTCGCGGAGGACTACGAGAAGGGGCTGAGCGGGCATGACTCGGCGGACGCGCGGCAGGTGGCGCTGGAGCGCGAGACGCTGGCTCGCTACGGGGTGGACTCGGTGGAGGCGCTCCCCGTGAACTTCCGGGGCATCGCGCTCCAGGCGGGTGAGGAGTACAGCAGCAAGGTGGCGGCGGTGCGCTTCGGGGAGCTGCGGGAGCGCTATGCGTCCCAGGAGCGGCTGCACCGCGCCTTCGCGCCGCTGTCGCCCATGCTCGCGCTCCGGCAGGTGTCCGCGTCGCTCGCGCGCACGGACCTGTCCGCGCACCTGCGCTTCACCGAGCAGGCGGAGGACTACCGGCAGGCGCTGGTGAAGCGGATGAACGATGACGTCGCGTTCCGCTCGAAGCACGGCGACGCCAACTACAAGGCGGATGCGTCCTTGTGGCGGCAGGTGCCGGAGCTGCGCCTGGAGGCGGAGCGACTGACGGATGCGCTTTCGTCCCAGGTTCCGGGGCTCTTATTGCTCGGGCTCTGGTTGTCGTGGACCACGGCGTTCGCCCTGCGCGCCGGCGCACGCCTGAGCGCGCTGTGAGGCACGAGCCCATGAACATGTCCCTGCTCCGACACGAGTGGTTCCTGCTTCGCAAGGACCGGATGCTCCTCTTCGCCGCCGCGCTCCTGCTCGGGCTGATGGCGTTGGGCCTCTACAACGGCTGGCGCTTCACCCAGGACCTGCGCGCCCATCAACAAGCGCTGCTCACCCAGGAGGCCCTGCGACGCGACCAGCTCGCGGCCCAGGCCGAGGCGCTGCGTCAGGGGCAGGGGACCGCGCCCCCCGCCTGGAAGAGCCCCACGATGCCGGTGCCGGTGGGCAACTTCCTCGTCCAGCCCGAGGCGCTCCTGCCTCCGGGGCCGCTGAGCGTCTTCACGGTGGGCCAGATGGACCTGCTGCCGTCGTCCTACCAGGTGTCACTGCAGGGCCGCCTCACGGACTTCGCGCGCGAGACGCTGGAGCACCCGGCGCACCTGGCCACCGGGACGCTGGATGTGTCGTTCGTGCTGCTCTACCTGCTGCCCTTGTTCGCGCTCGCGTTCTCGTTCGACCTGGTGTCCCGTGAGCGCGAGGACGGCACGCTCCGGTTGGTGCTGGTGCAGGCCACGGGGCTTCGGGGCTGGGCGCTGCGCAGGCTCGCCGTTCGCGCGGCGGTACTCCTGAGCCTGTGTGTGCTCGCGGGCCTCGCGGGGCATGTGCTGACGGGAGGAGGTGGCGGGCTGCCGAGGCTCCTGGGGTGGCTGGCGTTGGTGGTGGGCTATGGGGCGTTCTGGTTCTGTCTGGCGCTGGCGGTGAACGCGCGGGCCCTGAGCTCCGCCACCAATGCGCTGGTGCTGGTGGGCGTGTGGTTGTTGCTCGTGGTGGTGGTGCCCGCCGCGGCGCAGCTCGGCGTGAGCGCGCTGTATCCGGTGCCCTCGCGCGTGGCGTTGGTGGGGGCGACCCGCGACGCCTCGCTGGATGCGCAGCGGCGGGGAAGCGAAGTGCTGTCCGCCTACTTCGAGGACCATCCGGAGCTGGCGCCGAAGGGGACCCGGACGGAGGGCTACTGGCCCACCGCGCTGGCGGTGCAGGACGAGGCGGCCCGGGCCACCGCCCCCGTGGTCGCGGCCTTCCAGTCGCAGTTGGACGCGCAGCAGTCCGCGCTGGAGCTGCTGCGCTTCGTGTCCCCCGCGCTGGCCTTCCAGCAGGCGCTCCAGGACGTGGCGGGGACCGGTGGAGCACGGCACGCGCACTTCCTGCGGCAGGTGGACCGCTTCCACGCCTCGTGGCGCGAGGCCCTGTTGCCGCGAGTCTTCGCGGGCGACACGCTGGGCGCGGCGGACCATGCGCGACTGCCGCGCTTCGCCTATGTCGAGCAGCCCGGTGCCGACGTCGTCCCGCGGGTGGCCCTGGGGTTCCTCGCGCTCGCGTGGCCCACGTTGCTGGCCCTGGGGTTGGGGCTGCTGTGGCTGGGCCGTCCCCGGTTGTCGTGAGCGAAGGGGCGCTTCAGCGTCGCGCCTTGTGCTGGCCCGCGTTGGTGGCGTCCGCGCGCAGGCACATCACCGAGTAGAGGTTCATCGTGTAGAGGTTGTTCTCCGGCGCCAGGTCGGAGGCCTTTTGGAACAGGGCCGTGGCGCGCTCGTAGTCCCGGTGGTGGTTCAGCAGAATCATCCCCAGGCGGTTGTAGAGCGGCGCGGGGTGGGGGAGCAGGCCGATGCCTCGCTCCAGCAGCTCGATGGCCTCCGCCCACCGTCCCGCCTGCTCCAGCCGGATGACGCGCTGGAGGACATCCTCGTTGGCGTCTTCGACGAAGGGCTTGGGCACCGCGCGTCCGGCCTGCGTCGCCTGTGGGACGGGCGGAGGCGTCGGCTCGGCCGGGACGGAGGCCGCGCGGGCTGTCGGCGCGGGGGGCTCGTAGAGCCGGGTGACGCCCCGCTCGCCCAGCGATGCGAAGAGCGCGCGCAGCTCCACCTCCGCGAGCTGGGTGATGAGCGACAGGTCCGACAGCGACGTTTGCCCGTCGACGAGGGAGAGCACATACGCCTCGAAGGGGCTGAGCCGCAGGTTCGTCACGCTCAGGCCACCCACCAGGAACGGCCGGGCCTGTGAGCCCTCCTGGGCCGCGTCGAACGGCGCCACCCGCGTGGTCTCCGACTGCGGAGCGCGCGGGGTGCCCGAGGTGCCCTGTCGCTCGGGCTGCGTCAGGAGCGCGCGGACGAGGGAGACGTTGTCGCGGGGCGGCAGGTCCTCGACGTGGCGCACCAGCAGCAGCTCACAGCGGGGGCACTGGAAGTCCTTGGGGAGCGTGGGCGCGCCGCAGTGGGGGCAGGCCTCGTCCTCCGGCGGGTGCTCGAAGGCGTCCGCCACCGCGTAGTAGTGCTTGCGGATGGCCGCGCGGATGGACCTGCGCACCGCGATGAAGGGCAGCACCTGCGTGACGCCCACGGTGCGGACAATCTCCTCCAGCGCGCGCTGGCGCTGCGGCTCCGCGATGGCCACGTAGAGAACGCCTTGCGCCAGTCGCAGGGGCATGAAGTCGAAGCCCTCCGCCAGGCGCACGGGGACCTTCTCCAGCAGGGCGGGGTCCACCTTCGCCAGGCTCAGCTTCTCGGTGGAGACGAAGCGCGTCGAGAGCGTCTGCGCCAGCAGCCTCAGCACCGGCGTCTCGTCCACGCCCAGCCGCACCAGGCATTCACCCAGCTTCTGGCCCGTCTCCTGTTGATGCGCGAGCGCTCGCGACAACAGCTCCGGCGTCAACACGCCTTCCAGCACCAGCCGCTCGCCGAGTCTCCGCGTCATGCGGCGGATTCAAGGACGGCATCCCTCGTCCCGTCCACCTCGGAGAAGGTCTTGTCGTCGGACCGCCGGGGGAGGCGGCCTTCCTGAATCGTGACTCAGGTCTCACCCGAGAGGCTTCCTATGATTCCGCGCGCTTATGGGCCGCGGACCGGGAGGCACCTGGGCGGGGCCGAGGGGACTCGCCTCCAAGGGGCGTCGTCCACCGCCGGAATCGAGGCGCTCACCGATGCCGGGCGGCGCTTCGCAGATGTGCGGCACATGGGGGAGCGGGTTCCGGAATCCTCCGCGCATGCGACCTTCCCGTTCCCTCCTGCTGTGGGTGGCCCTCGTCTCGTGGGGTCTGGTGGTTCCCGTTGCCCGCGCCCAACCGGTGCGAGAGACGCGGGCCCAGCGTCACGCCCGCATCGATGCGCTCTTCGCCACCTGGCGTGGCAAGGCGTCGCCCGGTTGTGGCGTGGGCGTCTCGCGCGACGGCGTGCGCGACTACGTGAAGGGCCATGGCCTGGCGAACCTGGAGTTCGGTGTGCCGCTCACGCCTCGCTCCTCGTTCAACCTGGCGTCCATCACCAAGCAGTTCGTCGCGTTCTCCATCGGCTTGTTGGCGCAGGAGGGGAAGCTGTCGCTGGATGATGATGTGCGCAAGCACGTGCCGGAGCTGCCCGACCACGGCAGGCGCATCACCGTCGCGCACCTGATGCACCACCTCAACGGGCTGCGCGAACAGGGCCAGCTGCTCTCCCTGGCGGGATGGCGCGGCGAGGACCTGTACACCGAGGAGGATGTCCTCTGGGTCCAGTCGCGGCAGCGCGGGGTGAACTTCGCTGCGGGCGAGGAGGTTCTCTATGGCAATGCCGCGTACTCGCTGCTGGGCATCATCGTGCGGCGCGTGTCCGGCAAGTCGCTGCGGGCGTTCGCCGACGAGCGCATCTTCAAGCCGCTCGGCATGGTGGACACCTCGTTCCGGGATGACCTGGCGCCGCCCATCCCCCAGCGCGTGACAGGGTACATGCCCCGCGCGGAAGGGGGGTGGCGGTTGAGCTCGGCGGACCTCGGGTACAACGGCACGAGCGCGGTGTACTCGTCGGTGAACGACCTGCTGACGTGGCAGCAGAACCTGCTCGATGGCCGCCTGGGTGGGACGGCGCTGCGGGACCTGCTCCAGACCTCGGGTCGATTGAACGACGGCCGGGAGACGGGCTACGGCGGCGGGCTGCGGCTGGGGGCGTATCGGGGCCTGCGCACGGTGACCCATGATGGGTACGTGGCGGGCTTCCGCACGGAGAGCATCCTCTTCCCCGAGCAGAAGCTGGCCATCACCGTGTTGTGCAACGACGGGAAGATCGACCCGACGGTGCTCGCGCGGAAGGTGGCCGAGGTGTACCTGGGCAACCTCCTGAAGGACACGACTCCGCCCGCCGTGGTGGTGCCCGCGGAGGAGCTGGCGGCGCTGGCCGGCAACTACTGGAGCCCCCAGACGGACGAGGTGGTGCGGCTGGAGGTGAAGGACGGCGCGCTGCGCGAGGTGGGCGCCACCGCGGCGCTGACTCCCATCGGCCAGGGGGCGTTCCGGCCGGCCGAGCCGACGCCCGGGGTCTGGCGCTTCAACGCGTCGGCGGCGCCGGGTGCGACCGCGCTGGGCATCCAGGACTTCTGGCCGACGACGCGAGAGTTCGTCCGGGTGCGCGAGCCGATGCCCACGGTGGGCGAGCTGGAGGCCCTGGTCGGGCAGTACCGCAGCGACGAGGTGGACATGACGTACACGGTGCGGCTCGTCGACGGGAAGCTGGCGCTGAGCTGGTTCCGTCGCGACGACCTCCTGCTCGAGCCCGTGGGGGGCAACCGCTTCGTGAGCTCGTTCGGCGCGGTGTCCTTCACGAAGGGGTCGTCAGGTGGCGTCGATGGCATGTTGGTGAGCAGCCGGCGCCTACGTCGCTTCCGTGCCGAACGCGTGTCGCGGGGCGCTCCTGTGCCCTCCGCGGGCACCAGCGCTCCCGGTCCTCGCTGACGCGTCGCGCGGGCATGTATTTGATTGCATGGGAATCGTACAGCGCGCTGCTGGCTTCCCCGGGAAATGCACAGCCGACGATGACCAGGATTCACCAGGGCTTCGTATCTCTCTCGGCGACCTCCGCCGATGTTCCTTCCAGGAGAGAGAGAATGTTTGGAGCCGTGCGAATTTCCAAGCTCGTGACATCCCTTGCAGCCGCCATCGTCGCACTGGTCTCGGCCCCCGCCCTCGCGGGGATTGTCTTCTTCGACACGACGGCCGCCGACAGAAGCGCGGGGGGATATCCCATCACGAATCGTAACGACGTGGGCTGGGCCTACGCGAACCGCAGCGCCGAGCGGGTGTGTGCCAACTATGGCTATGCGCGAGGCATGTATACCGGAGAGCAGTCGGGTGAGCTGATGGGCATCCATTGCTTCACCTCCGACATGGTGACCTGGCAGGACCTCCCTGGCTCGGATGCGAGGGCGTGGGCTCTGTGGCAGGGCAGCTCCACCTCGCTCGATTCGCAGGCGGCGTACAACGCGGGCGCCATCGCCGACAGGGAGTGTGGCTCTGTCTACAACACGGGGTTCTTCACGGGCTTCCAGAACACGTCGGCGGACCTGATGGGATTGGTCTGCATCCCGAGCACCCACGTGGCGCCTCGCGGAGTCGACACCGATGACCCCCGGTTTCCGTTCCTCAGCGGCATGAACCCGCCGTTCACCTCGTGGTGGCAGTTGCGCTCGTCCGTCAACCGGGTCTGCCAGTACTTCGGCTACACCACGGGCACGATGAACCTCTACGCCAACACGGGGGTCCCGTTCGTGCTGAACCTCGGACTCCAGTGCATCTATTGAGTCGAGAGGACCTCCTCGGCTCGGATTGAAGTCGCGGAGGGGCCCGTGCGTGAACTGGCCCTCCCTGACTTCGTCCTTTCTCCTGCTCGCGGATGCGGGCGGGGGAAGAGGCTACAGGCGCGTGGGAGCCCAGATGGCGCTGTGGGGCTCCGGCGCGTCCGCGGCGACCTCCGCGGTGTAGAAGTAGGCGGCGACCGCGGCGCGACCTCGTCCCTCGGGACAGTCCAGTGGGGTGGGGTGGCCGTGCCAGTGGTCATCGCCATGGGCCATGACCACCAGCCGGTCGAGCACCGGTGAGATTCGCGTCTCGCATCGCGTGAGGTCGGCGTTCCATAGCTCCAGGTCGCCGCCCCAGGCAGGCTGCCAGTCCGGGTTCAGGTAGTAGAGGACGGTCAGTCGACGGGTGAGGGCTCGGAAGCGGTCGCGGTTGAAGTCGGCGTGCAACGCCAGGTGTCCGCCGCGCAGCGTGAGGTGCAGGCCGGCGCCCCGGAAGTGCGGGTCCGGGATGAGCCCCTGCACGCCGGTGACGGTCTCCAGGAAGTCGATGAACGACATGCCGGAGAACTCCGAGAGCAGGTGCCGGAGCGGGCCGGGGACGTCCTCGAACGCCTTGCGTTGGAGTTGTCCCAGGCGGGCCGCCTGCTCCACGTGGTCCCTGCGCTTCCACTGCGCGTCGTTCGCCCCCGGGAAGACCGAAGCCAGCTCGGACGCCAACCGCGTTCCGAGGAAGCCGTCGATGACGACGTGGGGATGGGGCTTCGCGACGCCGTAGCGGTCGCGATGGGCCAGCGCCACCGCCCGCAGCGCCGTGCGGTCGAGAAAGAAGCTCGGCCCCCTGAGCGGGCCTTCTTCGAGGGTTGCGACTGTCACCCGTCCTCCTCCGCCCGAGCAGGTCGGGCACGGCGCATCCCTACATCGCCGCCTCGCGAAATCCCACGCCGGCGGCACGCTCCTTCCTTCAACGCTCGACGCGTCGCCAGCGCCTGCCTGTGTGGCTCCCGGTGCGGTTGGGGAGCGAATTCCTGGAGATTTTGAACGCGTTCAATTATGAACCTGTTCAATATGTCCCTGAGGGAGCGAGCCAAGAGCGAGAAGTGGGAGCGCATCCGGGCAGCGGCGAAGCGGCTGTTCGCGGAGCGTGGCTATGAGGGGACGACCGTGCGCGCCATCGCCGAGGCGGCGGGCGTCGCGACGGGCACGGTGCTGGTGTACGGCGAGACGAAGGACGCGCTGCTGCACGAGCTGTGGCGCGCGGAGGCGATGCCGCTCGTGGAGCGGGCGGTGACGTCGCTGCCGGGGGAGGGGCTTTTCGTGGACCGGTGCATGCACCTGTTCTCGCCGCTGTTGACCCACTACGCGTCGCAGCCGGAGCTGGCGCGGGTGGTGGTGAAGGAGCTGCCATGGCTCACGGGCGCCGCCGAGGAACTGCATCGCCCGGCGCTGGCGAGGCTGGTGGGGGCGCTGGCATCGGTCGTGTCCGACGCGAAGTCGCGAGGTGAGCTGCGAGCGGAGGTGGACGGCGAGCGGGCGGCGGAGCTGGTCTTCGGCGTCTATTACGCGGCGGTGATGCGGATGCTCGTGCCGATGGCGGGCTCCACGGTGGCCACGGCGCGAACACGCCTGCGGCGTGATTTGGAGATGCTGCTCGTGGGGTTGGGTTCGAGGAGGTCATCGTGAAGGTCCTCGTGGTGGGTGGAGGAATCGGTGGGCTCGCGCTGGGGGCCGCGTTGGCGAGGCGGGGTGTGGTGGCGGAGCTCGTCGAGCGGCGGCCCTCCTATGGGGACGAGGGGGCGGGCATCGTGCTCGGTCCGAACGTGATGGCCGTGATGAAGGGGCTCGCGCTGCATGAGGCCGTCCTCGCCGTCGGGCATCCGGTGGGACTGGCGCGCATCACGGATGCATCGGGGCGTGTGCTCCAGCAGACGCCGTACTCCGTGCCGGGGCTGTCGCTACCTGCGACCACGCTTCATCGGAACAAGCTGCTCCAGGTCCTGCGCTCCGTGTCCCCCGCGCCTCGCCTGGGTGTGACGGTGGTGGGCTTGCGAAGTGGGGTGGATGGCGTGGACGTCGAGTTCTCCGATGGAACAGGGGGACGCTACGACGTCGTGGTCGGCGCCGATGGAATCCGTTCCCTCGTGAGGGAGCACGTGTGTGGTGCCGAGGTGCACCCTCGCTACTCCGGTTACTCGTGCTGGCGCGGCGTGGTGGAGGGGCACTTCGAGGACGCGGTGGTGGAGATGTGGGGCACGGGCAGGCGCGTGGGTGTGGTGCCGCTGGGCGAGCGGAAGTCCTATGTCTTCCTCACGCTCAATGCCCCGCGTCGCGCGCCGGCTCCGTGGAGGGACCTGTCCGGCTTCCAGGCGTTGTATGCAGGCTTCGCGGACCCGGCCCGCTCGGCGTTGGCGGCCTTCGGTGGGCTCGACGGGTTGCTTCACAACGACATCGAGGATTGTTCGGCGCCGCGGTGGTGGAAGCCTCGCGTCGTGTTGCTCGGTGACGCGGCCCACGCGGTGACGCCGAACCTGGGGCAGGGCGCGGGGCTGGCCATCGAGGACGCCGCGGCGCTCGCGCAGCTCCTGGTGACGATGGGCCCTACGGACGAGGCGCTGGCCCGGTATGAGCAGCTCCGTCGTCCGCGTGCGGAGCGGATTCGCGACCGCTCGTGGATGATCGGGCGTGTTGCCCAATGGGAGAACGGCCTTGCGCGAAGTGTGCGCGACACGCTGATGCGGTGGACGCCGGAGTCGGTGGCCCGCTCGGAGCTCGAGAAGGTCGTTCGCGACATGCCCGGTGTTCCCGTGGGGTGAGGTGGAGTTGCACCGAAGCCTCCGTACCCGCCGGACTCCCGGCGCTGACGGCCGACGACGTCAGAACAGCGGGCGCCCCTCGGCCAGCCGCCGGCGCACGTCCCGCAGCTGACGGCGCAGCGGCGCCTCGCGTACTGCGGCGGGGGCCAGACGCATGAAACCCGCCAGCCGTCGGTTGAACTTCTTGAATGCCCGGACGTCGGCCTCCGTCCACGGTAGCTGCATCAGCGTGCGGAACTCCGGCCCCAGGTAGCCCGCGACCAGTCGCTGCCGAAGCCGCAGGACGGGCGCGGGGATGCGGCGGCCGAGGTACTCGAGTCGCACGATCCGGCAGAGGTAGTCGCGCGTGCGCTCGTCCATCGTGAGCCCCGAGATCTCCGCCTGCCAGTACGCCTCGAAGTCGTCGCGGGTCGGCGGCCACGATTCGGGCGGCATCTGCAGGGTCGTGCCGAACACGCTCCCCTGCTGGTAGAACCGCTCCCGGAACTCGCCCTGAAGCGGGCCGTGCACGCGCTGGTACGCGTCCTCCGCGCCGACGTACAGGCACGCCGTCACCCAGCGCTGGTGCGCGGGGTCGAACGCGTTGTAGCCGACTGGATGCCCGGGCTCGGAGCGGACGCGCGCGTGGGAGACGTTCGTCGCCCGGCGTATCGCGGCGCGCTCCTCCGCTCCGCCGAGCATCGTCACCGCGATGTACGCCAGCGTGGTGCGGGCCCGTCGCTTCGGGTTCTTGAAGAGGTTGCCCTCTTCGACCTTGCTCTCCATGACGCCGTAGGCGACGGCCGGCCGGGAGAGCTGCATGATCACGTTCGCCGTGCCGGCGGCGAGGATGAACCAGTTGGCCGCTTGTCGAAGTGCGTCGTTCTCCATGGCGTCCAGTTGCTGCCGTAGCTGCGTCTTCGTGGTCGAGCCTTCGGCCTCATCGCTCATGGTCATGAACGCACCTGGGTTCAGGGGGGAACCGCGATTCACAAGTCACGGCGCACGGGTCAGTCGCTGTTCGGCTCCACGAGCGTAGCCACGAACCGCGCGGTGCGCTTATTGGCAATTGGATGCAGTTCGGTCGCGCTCAGCCGGGTCATGGTCGCGAAGGCCGACGTGTCCGCCCAAGCTTGGCGGATCAGCCCCGCGAACTCGGTCGACGGCACGCGCAACCGGATGCCGTACACGAGCGCGAACTCTTCGATGACCGAGCCGACGCGATCCACCATGCCGCCTGCCACGCCAGAGAGGCCTCGGTCAGCCACAGGTCGCCCAATGAGAACGGCCTCGCGCGGAGCGTGCGCGACACGCAGATGCGGTGGACGACGGAGTCGGTGGCCCGCGCGGAGTTCGAGAAGGTTGTTCGCGACATGCCCGGTGTCCTCGTGGGTGAGGCGGCTGCATTTCGGCGACCAGTCGTTTGCCGAGCAGTATCCTCGAACCACACGGCGCCGGCTCGCGCCTACCCCTACTCATTCCATCGGAGACATTCGTGGGAATTCACTTCAAGAAAGTCGAAGGCAGCTCGGTCATCGTCCATATCGATGAAGGGTCGCACCCCACGATGGCCAGGGCCGTGAAGGTCGTCTCCGACAGGCTCGGTATCCCCGAAGTAGAGCTGACGGCCTCAACCGCATTCGGCGCCGCCAACTTCGCCGTCACCCTGCGTCCCGGCGCCGACCATCCGACCATCTATGTATTCGAACTTGAACTTGAAGGTCTGAAGAGTGAACTCGAAAGCAAGAACGAGGGCACGTAGACCATTCTGGTGGCTGGCCGACTTCGCGTACCGGCAGCAGCTTCCCCTCTCGTTCCAGTGATGTTGGCGCAGTCGCACCCGTGGGGTGAGGCCGTCGATCCTCCGGCCCCACTCCACGAGCGTTGGGACTTGCCTCTCAGCAGCCCAGGTTGCCGCCAGGGCTCACGCCGAGCAGGTTGGCGATGTCCTGATACTTCTGGATGCGGCTCTGCACCTGCCCCGGGTTTCCACCGTTGCACTCCAACGCTCCATTGATGGTGCGGATGGTCTCACCGAAGCCGGCCCCGTTCACCATGGCGCTATGTGGGGTCATGGTTCCGGCACCCGTCTGGGTGGTCCAGAACCAGAAGGCGGAGCGCCACGAGGCGTTCGCGTCCTGGGCCAGCAGGTCGGGGTTCGTGTGCAGGGGCAGGTTCAGCGCCGCTCCGGCGGCGCAGTAGTTGCCGTTCCAGGACAACTGGATGGGCCCACGTCCGTAGTACTGCTTGCCTGCGACGCAGTTGCACCCCGGCGGGCCCCAGGTCCCACAGTAGGGGCCACGGGCGATCTCCTCGATGTAGACATAGTTCCCGGTCTCGTGCGCCGTGTTGGCGAAGAAGGCCGCCACCTCGCGCTTGCGCGTCTCCAGCGAGCCTGTATTGGCGAAGGCCGGGAAGGTGCTCGCGGCGGCGATGAGGCTGCTGTAGGTGTAGAAGGGGTTCCGGTTCGGGAACATGGCGTTGAACGTGGACTCGCTCAGGATGGCCGCCAGCCCCGTGCCGCCGCCTCCATCGACACGGTCGAACGTCCAGCGCTGGTTCGTTCGCTGCTCGTAGGGGTACTGCACCAGCTCCGTGCCGTTGGCCGTATTGCCCCAGTACACGTCGATGGCCATGTCCGTGTGGCGGGCGCGGATGCTGAACTCACTGCCCACCTCCTTCACGAAGCGGAACTGCTGGTTCGTTCCACCTCCGTAGCTCCACTGGTGGACGAGCGCGTTCGCCGCGACGCTGGCCTCCTTGATGTCGAGCGCCTTGTTGCTGTTCACGTTGATGATGCTGAAGTAGCCGCCGGACGTCGGCGTGACGACGAAGCGCTGTGCATTGGTTCCATTGCAATCCCATTGCTGCACCTTGGCGCCGTCCGCCGTGCTCGACGAGGCGACGTCGATGCACTTGTTGGTCATCACCGAGCGGATGACGTAGGTGCCCGCGGTGATGGTGTCGACGATGGCGGCGCTCTCCACCTGGCCCACCGGGTCGAGGTCCGCGGACGCTGGCTCGGCGCGCTCACAGCCTCCCAGAACGCTCAGGCCCCCACAGATTCCCAGCAACGCCAGACTGCGTGAAGCAAGATGGCCAGACATGATGGTGCTCCTTGTGGTCGACGGTTTCTCGGGCGCTCCACGCCAAGGGAGAGCGGAGGCGCTGGCTCCGGATGGCCGGGCCGCCAACATCATGCATAGAGCAGTAAAACATGATTAAGCTAATTAAGCCGATGGGCGGGGAGCGTTGACCAGCAGACGCGCTGTGGCGGCGCAGGTCGACTGATGAGCAATGCAAATGTCCTGGGGTCGCAAGCCACTTCGTGAGCGTTCACCGCTTCCTGCTGCAGCCGCGCGATGAGGTCACCGGGCACGAGATGGCTTCCATGCCATGGCGCCCAGTCCGGCCTGTCGATGTCGCCTTCGGCGTCGCGCGCCCGGAAGTCCGGTGGAGATGGAGACCTCGAGAACCCGAGACGTCGAGGAGGTGGCCGTGTCCTCCGAGGGCGGCTTCGAGACCTCGTGGGTCCTCCTTGTCCGAAACGCCCGGTGAAAATTCCGCGCGGCGCGACGCGACAATCCGCGCCCGGGTCCGTTCGAGGGTGACGGAAGCAAGTGTCACCTGATTGCAAATTCCAGCGGCTTCGCGGCCCTCACCGCGAGGCCCTGACTCGATTCGAGGACCCCTGTGAAAAGTCTTCAACGCATCTTCCTGCTCGCGGGAGCGCTGCTCCTGTGGAGCGGCTGCAGTGGTGAGTCACGCGATTCGGACCCGGATTCCACCGACGGCCGCTCGCAGAAGCTGGTGGACGGGGTCCTCACCCCGGGCACCCCCATCCCCTTCATCGCGGCTCCCGCGGGCGGGCAGCGGCTCTACACCCTGGACGTCCCGGCCCACCAGAGCGCGGTGACCTTCGCCACGACGGGAGGACCCGGCAACCTGGACATGAAGGTGGGCTTCGGCGCCGCGCCGACGGCCACCACGGGTGATTGCACGTCCGCGGGAGCCGACAGCGTGGAGCGCTGCACCGTGTCCGGCCGAGATGTCGCCGGGACCTGGTACGTGTTGCTCACCGCCACGAGCTCCTTCTCCAACGTGACGCTCACGGCCACCGTCTCCGCCTACGGCACGGGCACCAGCCCCGTGCGCGCGCTCACCAGCGGCCAGGCCGTGACGGCCGTGTCCGGCGTCGTGGGCGACTGGCTCATGTACTCGCTCCAGGTGCCCGCGGGACAGACGCGGCTGAGCGTGGCGCTCTCGGAAGGCACGGGCAACGCGGACCTCTACCTCCGGCATGGCTCCACGCCCGACCTCGCGACGTTCAACTGCCGCTCCAACACCTCCGGCAACACGGAGTCCTGCGAGGTGTCAGCCCCCCAGGCAGGGACCTGGTACGTCATGCTGCGCGGCTACACGGGCTTCAGCGGCGCGAAGCTCGTGGGCACGGTGGTGCCTCCCGTGACGGCGCTCATCAATGGCCAGCCGGTGACGAACCTCTCGGCGGCCAAGGACGCCATGCTCTTCTTCACGCTGGAGGTGCCCGCGCAGCAAGCCTCCCTGAAGGTCACGCTCTCGGGAGGCACCGGCGACGCGGACCTCTACGTCAAGCGGGGCGGGAACCCCTCGACGACCAGCTATGACTGCCGCTCATGGGCCACCGGCAACACGGAGACGTGCACGGTGACGGCCCCGGTGGCGGGGACGTACCACGTCATGGTGCGGGCCTACGCGGCGTTCAGTGTCGTCACGCTGCTCGCGCAGTCGGTGAGCCTGGAGCTGGCCGTTCCGCTGGTGAACGGTCAGGAGGTGTCCCGCCTCGACAGCGAAGCGGGCGGGCCGTTCCTGTTCCGACTGGACGTCCCGGAGTCCGTCGCCACGCTCTATTTCGAGGTGCCGTCCCTCTTCTTCGGCTCCTTCCTGATGACGGTGAAGTACGGCAGCCCGCCCGAGGGCACCGACTACGACTGCAGCCGGTCGAGCACCGGGAGCCGCTGCACCTTCGAGGAGCCTCGCGCCGGTGCCTGGTATGTCCGGGTGGCTCCGGAGTACCCGTATCGCAAGTTCGAGTACCTCTCGGTCCTGGGCCGCTACAAGGGCGTGGTCAGCAACACGGCGCTCACGAACCTCCAACCGGTGACGGGCGTGGGCGGCCACAGTGATGACCGCCTCTACTACACGCTGGAGGTCCCACCGGGCCAGGCGCGGCTGGCCATCTGGGCGCAGGGTGGGACGGGCTCGGGCTACGTGTCGGCGCGACGTGGCAGCCGGCCCGTGCACGACGGCGGCTATGCCTGCCGGAAGTCCCTGCCGGGCTCGTGTGTCATCGACGCGCCGGCGGCGGGCACGTGGCACTTCTGGGTGGAGCCGGGCGGCTACGGCGACTTCGCGGGCCACACGCTCACGGCCGGCTACACCAGCGTCGTGCCCGTCTCCACCGGAGAGCTGGTGCTCGACCAGCCCTCGGCACCGTTCTCCGGCATGCCGCTGGAGGACCGGCTGTTCACCCTCCAGGTGCCGCCCCACCAGGTGAAGCTCGAGTTCGCCCTGAGCAGCCCCACCCTGGACGTCATGGTGGATGCCCAGCCGGGCAGCCCGCCCCCCGCGACGGGCACCACGGGGTGCTTCATGCTCACGCCCTGTGTCATCGAGCGTCCCGCGGGTGGCACCTGGTACGTGCGCGTCCGCTCGCGCGCGGCCTTCACGGACCGCACGCTCACCGCGAAGGTGACCGCGCCGCTCCCCCTGTTCAACGGCGTCACCGTGAACGGCATCGCCGAGACCTTCCAAGGGACCTACTACCGCTTTGACGTACCGCCTGGGCGCACCGGCCTGACCTTCGTCACGCAGGGCTACAGCCAGGCGGACGCGAGCCTCTACGTCAAGCGCGGCGCCCTGCCGACGAACACGGACTACGACTGCGCCTCCACCCAGTCGTACTCGTCCTACGAGCGGTGTGACTACTTCGACCCCCAGGAGGGCCCCTGGTTCGTGCTCGTGCGCGTCACCAGCATGTGGCCGCCTCCGGGCTCGGGCTCCAACGCCTCCCTCGTGGCGAGGCACTCGGAGACGGGGCCCATCTCCTCCGTCGTCGCGGACACCGCGACGCCCGTGCCGTCCTCGGCGAACGTCTTCCGGACCTACCGCCTGGAGCTCCCCGAGGGCCTGCCCTATCTCCTGGTGGAGATGCTGGGCCGCCAGTACCACGACTCCGTCGGGCCGGAGCTCTGGATCCAGCACGGGGCCTATCCGACCGAGTTCTCCTACAAGTGCAAGGCCTGGCGCTCCTGTGACATCCCCACCCCCGCGGGAGGCGTCTGGTACATCACCCTGTCTGGCAGTACCGCGTTCAACGGCGCCATGCGCATCACCACGACGAACCGGGAGGCGCGCGCGCTGGTCAACGGCATGTGGGAACAGCCCGTCCAGAACGTCCCCGTGTCCACCATGACCGTCTATCGGCTGGAGGTCCCTCCGGGCGCGAGCCACCTGAACTTCAACCTGAAGGGCGAGGGCACGCTCACCAGCGACGCGAACCTCTACGTGCGCTACGGCGCTCCGCCGACCACCTACAGCTACGACTGCGCGTCGAGGAACGCGATGGGCAGCGAGGAGAACTGTGACTTCGTCCAGCCTCGCGCCGGCACGTGGTACGTGGGGCACTGGACGCAGACGGTGACGAACCTGTCGTCCATGGCGCGCCTGTCGGGGACCTACTCGATGACGCAGGCGGAGGGGATTGCCTCGCTGGCGTCCCACGTCGCGCTCACCGGCCTGACGGCGGAGGGCGGCTCGCAGCAGGTGTGGCGGATGGAGGTTCCTCCGGGCCAGGGCCTCTTGTGGTTCGGCACGGGGAACGGCGTGGGCAACCCGACCCTCAAGGTGAAGTTTGGAGGTCGGCCGGTGGGCAGCGTGAGCGTGGACTGCACCGGCTCCACCACCACCCACGGACGGGTGTGTGTCATCCCCAACCCGAGCGCGGGGACGTGGTTCGTGTCGCTCACGGGGACGGCGCGGTATCGCGGCCTGTCGCTCACCGGCGGCATGCTCGCCGCGCAGACGGTGACGGCGCTCACCAACGGCGTGCCCCTGCCCAACCTCGTCATCAAGCCGGGCCAGCCCCAGTTCTTCACGCTGGAGGTGCCGGCGGGGGAGACGGAGCTGCTCTTCGAGGTGTCCGGCCAGCAGACGGCGACGACGGGCGACCTGGCGGTCTTCCTCGCGAAGGACGCGCTGCCGACGACGGCGAGCACGCGCTGCGCGGAGCCCACCGCGGGCACCGTGCGGTGTCAGGTGTCGGCGCCCGCTGCGGGCACCTGGTACGCGCTGGTGAGGTCCACCTCGGCGACCTTCACCTCGGCGCGCGTCGTGGGCTTCCATGCCCAGCAGGTGGACGCCGTGTCGCTGGTGCGCAGCGGCACCTATACGAAGGGGCTCACCGCCTCGTCCGCGCTCGCGAGGACCTTCAAGGTCATGGTTCCCCCGGGCATGGACCACCTCGCGGTGGAGGCGGCGGGCATGGACACGGGCTCTCCCTCGGGCGCGATGAAGGTCGCGGCGCGCAAGGACAGCCCGCCGACGGCCACGGAGTACGGCTGCATGTCGTCGGACTTCCGCAGCTACAACTCCTGCTGGGTCTTGGACCCCGAGCCGGGCGTCTGGTACGTCACCATGACTCCCTCCGGTGCCTATCGCGACCTGGCGATGTTCGTGGAAGCGCTGTAGCGCGCTCCGGCGCACGCGGGGGGGGCGCGAGATGCGCGGCGCCCCCCGCCGTTCGTCCGCGCCCTGGACGTCGGCTTCAAACGTTGAGCCGTCCGACTATCGCCCCCGGGGCTTCCTGGCGCGGTGTTGCTCCAGGCGTCGGCCGATTCCCTCCAGCATGAAGTCGAGGCTGTTCTGGAACTCGGCCTCGACATCGAGGGTCCGCATGCGCGTCAGCGTCTGCGCCACACCCGGGTAGTCCTTGGCTGGGAGCGCGAGGGCGGCGGCGTGGAAGCGCTGGAGGGGAGGGGGCGCATCCTCCTGCCTCGCGGCCCACTGCTCCTGGCGACGGATGGTGCCCGCGAGCCAGGAGAAGAACGTGTTGTGCAGGTCCCCCGCCTCGTGCCACGGCACGCCCGCCTCGTGCAGCTTCGTGACGGTTCTGTCCAGGACGACCAGCGCCCCGTGCACGGCGGGCCCTTCCTCCAGGAGGAAGTCCATCACCCCGCGATGCTCCAGCCCCAGCGCGCGCACCCGCGTCGCCACTTCACGCAGCCAGTCCAGCGGCGCGAGGCTGGCGTCGGGGAGCACGAGCTGCTCGAAGATGTGCTCCACCACGTGGGCCACCAGCGCGTCGCGGTCTCCGACGTGGTGGTAGAAGGCCATGGGCGTCGCGCCGAGCCTGTCCGCCAGCGCGCGCATCGAGAGGTTTCGCAGCCCGTTCTCCCGCACGAGCTTCGCGGCCGTCTCGATGACGAGCGGACCGGACAGCCGGGGAGGCCGCCCTCTCGGTTTGGGGGTCTTCACTCCCGCGAACGTAGTCGGCTTCCAGGGGCGCGCAACCGGCTTCTGGGCCTCGTGTCGTCAGCGCGTGACAGTCGTCCCAGGTGCACGCCCCGCGCCCAGGTCCCAGTGCTCCTCCAGCCGCGCGTGTTCGGCGAGGAGCGCCGACATCCCGCCGACCCGTTCGAGCACCGCGTCGCGGGCCCGCAGCACCTGGCGTCGGACACCGGACACCTCCGTCCCCAGGAGGACGCCTCGGTGCTTCACGAGCTTTCCGCGCACCATCACCGACTCGACATTTCCCGCATGCGCCTGCATCACGATGGCGTCTCGCGGTGCGCCCAGCGGGCTCAGGTTCAGCGAGTCCGCCGAGAGCACGACCAGGTCCGCCTGCTTCCCGGGGCGCAGTGAGCCCGTGACGGCCCCCAGGCCGATGGCGTCCGCCGCGTCCTGCGTCACCATGCGGAGCAGCTGGCGGGCCTTCAGGTCCAGGCGTCGAGGCAGTCCCGCGAGCGCGTTCGCGCGGCCCCGCTCCGACTGGAGCGCGAGCCGCATCGCCGTGAACAGCTCACCCCCGTTGCTCGCCACGACGTCACAGCCCAGCGTGGTCCTCACCCCCGCGCGCAGGGCGCGCCCGACGATGGGGAACCCCATGCCCATCTGAAGCTCCGACTCCGGCGTCGCGCTGATGGAGCCGCCGCTGTTCGCGATGCGCGCCAGGTCCTCGTCCCCGCTGAACGTGCAGTGCACGAAGAGGAGGTCCGGACCGAGCAGCCCCTCACGCGCCAGCTGTTCGACCTCGCTCGGCCCGGTGACGGGCCACGCCGAGCAATGCAGGCTGATGGGGACCCCCAGCGCGCGCGCCGTGTGCACCTCCGCGCGGCTCTGCTCCCAGGGCACCTGCATCTCGGTGAGCGCGATGCCCAGGCGCACGCGACTGGAGTCCGAGGACAGGGGGCCCGCTCGCAGTCGGCGCGCGTCCGCGAAGCGATGTTCGGGGGAGGGGAAGGCCGGGCTTGGCGTGGGGCCCGGCGCGAAGCCGTAGGCGAAGAGGGCCTGGATGCCGGAGTCCTGGAGCCCCTGGAGCGCCGCGTCCGCGTGCTCCGGCGAGCTGATGCAGTGCGAGTAGTCGACCAGCGTGGTGATGCCCGCGTCGAGCGCCTCGAGCGCCCCCGCGAGCGTCCCCGCATGGAGGTCCTCGGGGCGGAACACCGGGGAGAGCTTCACGCGGACCGCGGCGAGGTAGTCCATCACCGTCCAGTCCGCGCCCAGCCCACGCAGCGGTGTCTGCCAGGTGTGTCGATGCGTGTCGATGAGTCCCGGCATCACCAGCTTCCCGGTGAGCGGCAGCACCCGACATCCCTCCGTGCTCAAGCCGCGCCCCATCGCCACGATGAGGCCGTCCTCGATGAGCAGGTCACCGCACGGGAGGTCTTCGTGCTCGGGGTCTCCCGTCACCACCGTCGCCCCCTGGAGAAGCCAGCGCTCCGCCATGTGTCTCTCTCCCGGGCCACGTCGTCGGCCCCATGACGCGTTTTCAGGATGATTTGTATAGGCCGTATATAAAGTCAACGTGAGGCCCCTGCCGTGAGGGCCGCGCCGCGCAACTGGACTTCGGGACGTTGCGCGGGTGCCTGCTGCCTCCCACCCTCCGCGCGCCGGTTCGTCGAAACCTCTTCGACGTCAGACCGAGGAGGCCGACATGGCGCAGGACGATGTGAACGGCTCGACATCCGTGTTGCCGCGCAGGGCGGTGTTGCAGGGGCTTGGCGCCGCGGGTGTCGGGGTGGCCGTGACGGGAGGCCCCTCGACGGCCCAGGCCGCCGTGCCCGCGCAGGTCTCTCGTGGGCCCACGGCCGCGCCGGTGCCGGCCTGCGGCGAAATCACCGCAGAGGGCGTGACGCGCGCGCTGGCGGTGCTCGAGGACATCATCAAGAAGGACAAGGCGGCCACCACCGTCCCGGGCATCGCGGTCGCCGTGGTGTACGACGGCGTCGTCCGCTACCTGAAGGGAATCGGGGAGAAGCAGGCGGGAGTCGTGGGTGACGTCGACCCGGACACCGTCTTCCAGCTGGCCTCCGTCTCCAAGCCCCTGAGCTCCACGGTGATTGCCGCCGCCCTGACGCGGCAGCTGTCCAAGGGGCAGGGCTGGAACGACACGCTCCAGTCGCTGCGCCCCGGCTTCACCCTCGCGGACCCGTGGGTGGGCCAGCACGTCACCGTCGCCGACATGTTCTCGCATCGCAGCGGCCTGCCGGACCATGCGGGAGATCTGCTCGAGGACCTCGGCTACACCGGCGAGCAGATCATCTCGAAGCTCGCGCTGTATCCCCTGTCCCGCTTCCGCGACACGTATGCCTATACGAACTATGGGCTCACGGCCGGCGCGGTGGCGTTCGCGGCGTCCACGGGGCGCTCGTGGGGAGACCTGGCGCGCGAGGTGCTCTTCGCTCCCTTGGGGATGACCAGCGCGAACTATTCCTTCGCGGAGCTGCAGGCGAGCAAGAACCGCGCGGCGCTGCACACGCTGGTGAACGGTCGGTGGACGCCGGACCTGGGCGCGAACAATGACGGCCAGGCGCCCGCGGGGGGCGCCAACGCGTCCGTGCGAGACCTGGCCCGGTGGCTGACGATGCTGCTCGCGGGCGGCGTCGTCCCGGGCCTCCAGGGGCCGTTGGTGGACACCGCGGGGCTGCAAGCCATCTGGCGTCCGCAGAGCGTCACGCATGGGCCCGAGGAGCTCGGAGGCCGCAGCGGCTTCTACGGCCTGGGCTGGAACGTCGACTACGAGAACACCGGGGAGCTGCGGCTGAGCCACTCGGGGGCCTTCGGGCGTGGCGCCGCGACGAGCATCCTCCTGTATCCGTCGAAGAAGCTGGGCATCGCGGTGCTGACGAACACGGACCCTCGGGGACTGCCGGAGGCCATCGCCGCCGAGTTCGTGGACATCGTCCGCTACAACGCCTCGACGCGGAACTGGCTCGCCTACCTGGGGCCCATCGTGTCCGAGCCCGTCACCGAGGACCAGACGAAGTACTCGCGGCCCGCGGTGAACCCGACGCCGCCGCGAAACCTGGGCGCCTACGTCGGCACGTATCCGAACCGCGTCTACGGCGACCTCACCGTGTCGCTCCAGCAGGGCATGCTGTCCTTCACGGTGGGGCCCGCGGGCAAGCGCTTCCCGCTCATGCACTACAGCGGGGACGAGTTCTTCTTCCAGACCACGGGAGAGAACGCGTCCGGGTTCTCCGGCGCCATCTTCACCTTCGCGCGCAACCGGGCCGCCTCGCTGACCATCAACGCGTGGAATCGCGACAAGCTGGGCGTGTTCACCCGCCGGCAGGCATGACGCGGAGGGCAGGCGGGCGGGCCCGTTGGCTGCACGCCGGTGCCCGTTGGCTGCACCCGCTCGGAGGCGGCCGGGTTCGGGCGTAGACTCCGACGCCGCGTGGCGCATGCGCAGCTCGACGCCCTGCGCGCCGACACCCGCTCCCCTTGACGTTCTAGGGGAGCGGAGCTATCTACCCCTAGACATTCTAGGGGACACGATGCAGACCGAGCTGCTGCAGGGCACGTTGGACATGCTCATCCTCAAGACGCTGACCGGCGGGCCCATGCATGGCTACGCGGTGGCGAGCTGGCTCCAGCGCACGACGGATGACGCGCTGCGGGTGGAGGAGGGCTCGCTGTACCCGGCGTTGCACCGCATGACGAAGCGGGGCTGGGTGAAGGCGGACTGGGGTGTGTCCGAGAACAACCGCCGCGCGAAGTTCTACACGCTGACGGCGGAGGGCCGCAGGCAGCTCGCGCAGGAGGCCTCCTCCTGGGAGCGGATGACCGAGGCCGTGTCGAAGGTGCTCCAGGCCCGGCCCGTGATGCAGGGCGCCTGAGGAAAGGACCGCGTCCCATGCGCTGGATGAAGGACCGCTATCACGCGCTGCGCGCGCTCGTGCGTCGCGGGCAGCTGGAGGACGACGTGGCGGAGGAGCTGGAGTTCCACCTCGCCATGCGCACCGAGGAGTACGTGGCCCGGGGAATGACCCCCGAGGCGGCGCGCGCGGAGGCGCTCGCGCGCTTCGGTGATGTGAAGACCTACCGCGAGGAGACCCACGTGATTGACGAGCGCATGGCACGACAGACGCGCCGCACGGAGCTCTGGGACATGGTGGCGCGCGAGACGCGCCAGGCGCTGCGCTCGCTGGCGCGCAGCCCGTCCTTCGCGGTGATGGCGGTGCTCACCCTCGCGCTCGGGTTGGGGGCGACGACGGCGCTGTTCTCCGTGGTGGACGCGGTGGTGCTGCGCCCGCTGCCGTACGCGGACCCGGAGCGGCTGGTGTGGCTGGACAGCCCGGTGCCGAGGCTCGCGCCGGAGGCCCGGTGGGACCTGTCCGTGGCCGGCTACCACCACTTCCAGAAGGAGGCCCGCGGCTTCGCGTCCCTGGGGGCGCTCGACACGTCCAACGGCAGCCTCGCCGCCGAGGAGGGCGCGCTGCGCGTGGACGTGGCGCTGGTGTCGGCCAGCCTGATGGACGTGCTGCGCGCGCGGCCCGCGCTCGGCCGCATCATCACCCCGGACGTGGATGTGCCCGGCGCGCCCCGCACCGTGGTGCTCGGCTACGACTTCTGGGTGCGGCAGTACGGCGCGGACCCGAAGGTGCTGGGCACGTCGATACGGCTGGATGACGAGCCCACGGAGGTCATCGGCGTCATGGCGCCGGGCCTCCACCTCCCGGATGACACCGTGGACCTCTGGCGGCCGCTGCAGCTGGACCCGACGAGCCCGCCGGAGAACTCGCACTGGGTCCGGGCCGCGGGCCGGCTGAAGGACGGCGTCACGCTGGAGCAGGCTCGGGCCGAGCTCGCCACGCTGACCACGCGCCTGCCGGAGCTCTTCCCGCTCGCGTACACCGAGAGCTTCATGCGGGACACGGGCTTCACCACCCGGGTGTCGCCCCTGGCCCGGCACGTGGTCGGGGACGCGGACCGCGTGTTGTGGATCCTCCTGGGCTCGGTGGCGCTGGTGCTGCTCATCGCGTGCGCCAATGTCGCCAACCTCTTCCTCGTGCGCTCGGAGGCGCGCTCCAGGGAGCTGGCGGTGCGCACCGCGCTGGGCGCCGGCCGGCGGGACCTGGCCTGGCATGCGCTCACGGAGAGCCTGCTGTTGTGTGGCGTCGCCGCCGGGCTGGGGCTCGTGCTCGCGCACGGGGCGCTGAGCCTGCTGGTCTCGATGGAGCCCTCGGGGCTTCCGCGTCTGCGGGAGATTGGCCTGGACTGGCGCGGCGGGGTGTTCGCCGGAGGGCTGGCGCTGCTGGCGGGCGTCGTCTTCGGGCTCTTCCCGCTGCTCGGGGGGGACAAGGCGCTGGCGCGGCTGCGCGAGTCGGGTCGGGGGCTGACGTCCTCGCGCCGCAGCCAGGCCGTGCGCGGAGGGATGGTGGTGGGGCAGGTGGGGCTGGCGGTGGTGCTGCTGGCCGCCGCGGGGTTGATGCTGCGCAGCTACTGGACGCTGCACCGGGTGGACCCGGGGCTGGACTCGCGCGACGTGCTCACGTTCGACATCGTGCTGCCTCGCACGCGCTACACGGGCTACGACGAGGTGAACCGCTTCTACGGTGAGCTGCTGTCGCGCATCGAGGCGCTGCCCGGGGTGAAGAGCGCCAGCCTGTCCACGCACCTGCCGCTGGGCCGCTTCGGAGGCTGCGCCGCCCTGGCCGTCGAGGGGATGTCCCAGGAGCCCTCCAAGATGCCCTGCGTCACCACGCCCGGCGTGGCGCCCGGGTACTTCAAGGCCCTGGGCATCCCGCTGGTGCAGGGGCGTGAGCTGACGTGGGATGACCTGGAGCAGAAGTCGGATGGGGTGGTGGTGACGCAGGCGCTCGCCGAGCGGCTCTGGCCGGGGCAGGACCCGCTGGGCAAGGGCATCCGGGGCAACGGCTTCGGTCCGCCGTTCTACAAGGTCGTCGGCGTGACGGGGCCGCTGCGGGCCCACGGGTTGGACCAGGCGCCGTCGGAGGCGGTGTTCTTCCCGCTCGCGCCGGCCGCGGACCTGCCGCTGTGGGGGCCGCGCCGCTCGCCCGCCGTGGTGGTGCGCACGGCCACCTCCCGCCCGGAGTCGCTGACGCCCGAAATCCGGCGCATCCTGGCGCAGATGGACGGCACGGTGCCGCTGGCCAACGCGCAGACGATGGACCGCGTGCTGGCGAAGTCGCCGTCGGTGGCGCGGGCGTCCTTCACCCTGTTCCTGCTCGGCATCGCCGGGGGGATGGCGCTGCTCTTGAGCGCGGTGGGGCTCTACGGCGTCATCGCCTTCATCGTGGGCCAGCGGCGCGGGGAGATGGGCATCCGGCTGGCATTGGGAGCCCGCGCGGCGCAGGTGGCGGGCATGGTGGTGCTCCAGTCGCTGCGCTTCACGGGGCTGGGCATCGTGCTCGGGCTCTTGGGGGCGCTGTTGATGGGGCAGGTGCTGGGGGCGCTGCTCTTCGAGGTGAGCGCCACGGACCCGCTGGTGCTGGCGGCGGTGTGCGCGCTGCTCGCCGCCCTGGCGGTGGTGGCGAGCTTCGGGCCCGCGCGCCGTGCCGCGCGCGTGGACCCGGCCGAGGTGCTGCGCTCGGAGTAGCCTCCCGCTACTTCACTTCGATGAAGGCCACGGGCGCGCCGCCGTTGGACCAGGACAGCGCCTGGTCGCAGGTGAAGGCCCACTGGGCCGCGGCCCAGACGGGATAGAGGCCCGGCTGGGTGGGCGCGGTGAGCGAGAAGGTGCTGTTCGTGGCGCTCGTCGTGCCCATGCCATTGTAGATGCACGTCTTGGAGCCCTGGTCGATTCCGAAGACCAGCTGGGCCCAGCAGCCGGGGCAGCCGCCCGACCCCGGGTCGAGCTTGTAGTCGGTGGTGATGTCGACGCGAGCCCCCGGGAAGACGTTGATCTTGTGCGAGCTGTTCCCGTTCAGCCGGAGGTTGTTGACCCTGCCCCAGCTCCACTCCCACGGGTCGGCGTAGACGCCGATGAGCCCGAAGGCCGGTCCGCTCACCGCCGCCCCGAGCGCCGCGGCGCAGTCCGGCGCGCGCGTGTGATTGCCGTGCACCTTGTGGATGCCCGGGGTCGTGGGCGCGATGAGCTCCACGTCAGCGTGGCTCTGCACGGGACCGACGCCATCGAAGGCGCACGCGCCGGTGCCATCCTGCACCCCGAACACGAGCTGGTTGTTGCACCCGATGCACGGGTCCGCCCCCACGAAGTAGTCCGTGGACAGGGAGAAGGGCTTGCCCGGCGCCACCGCCACGGTGCGATGCCCCGACCCCAGGGACACGTCCGTCACGTTCGCGAACGGGGGCCAGTCGAAGGAGGTGGTGGGGGGGATGACCACGGCGCTCGCCGACTCGCCCAGCGTGGCCTCCGACTCCATTCCAGGCGGCGGTGCCGCCTCGCAGCCCACGAGCCCCAACCCCACCACGAGACTCCAGCTCCACAGCCTCGACGTGTTCAAGGACATACGTCCTCCGGGATGTGGTGCTTCGTCGACGGGGCCTGTTCCCCGTGCGCGAGCACCACACCTGGACGACGCGGGCCTGGGTTGTTTGTTATTTCGCGCGCGCCGTCAGAGCCGATAGCCGCCGGTGACCTCGATGCGCTGGCCGGTGACCCAGCCCGTCTCCGGCGCGAGCAGCATGGCGATGACACCCGCGACGTCCTCGGGCTGTCCCAGGCGCCCCATGGGCGTCTGTTCGATGACGGTCTTCTGGAGGGCGGGGTCCTTCATGACGCCGCCGCCGAAGTCGGTGACGATGCCTCCGGGCGCGACGGCATTCACCGCGATGCGCCGCGCGCCCAGCTCGACGGCGAGCGACCGGGTGAGCACCTCGAGGGCGCCCTTGGCCGCCGAGTAGACCGAGAGCCCCGGGAGGGCGTAGCGGGCCAGCCCCGTCGACACGTTGACGATGCGCCCACCGTCGGCGAGCAGGGGCAAGAGCTTCTGCGTCAGGAAGAAGGGGCCCTTGAAGTGCACCGCGAGGAGCTCGTCGAACAGGGCCTCGCTCGTCTCGACGAAGGGCGCGTAGCCGCCGACGCCCGCGTTGTGGACCAGGGACTCGAAGCGCTCGCGGCCCCACGTCTGCTTCAGGGCCTCGCGCACCTGGGACACGAAGGCGTCGAAGGTGTCCGTCCTGCCGACCTCCAGCCGCAGGGCGACGGCCTTGCGCCCCCGGGCCCGGATGGCCTGGACGACCTCGTCCGCCTCCTTGTTCCCCGAGCGGTAGGTGACGATGACGTCGCTGCCTCGCTCGGCGAGCGCCAGCGCGGCGCTCCGGCCCAGGCCCCGGCTGGAGCCGGTGATGAGGGCGATGGGGACCTGCCTGGTGGCTTCGGACATGGGCGTATTCCTCTCTCGTGCCGCGTGATTGCTGGCCTGAGTTGTAAATACGTCCCGTCCCGGGAACTATAGACCTTTTCCCCCTCTACGGACGTCTTCGTTCCCTAGGAACCTGGAGGTAACCATGCCCATCGTGAAGGAGCTCCCGCTGGTGCCCGCGGAGCGCGCGCTGAAGGTGATTGGCGGGCGCTGGAAGATCTTCGTCCTCTACTTCCTCTTCGAGGGACCCAAGCGGCTGTCGGAGCTGCGACGGGTGATTCCGGGCGTGAGCCAGAAGGTGCTGGTGCAGCAGCTGCGCGAGATGGAGCTGCACGGCGTCGTCGCGCGCGAGGTGTTCGCGGAGGTGCCGCCGCGCGTCGTGTACACGGCCACCGCGCTGGGGCTCAGCCTGCGGCCCATCGTGGGCGCGCTGTGTGATTGGGGCAAGCACCACGCCGCCGAGCTGCGCGCCCTCGACGAGCCGGCGCCGACGGGCGCGTCATCGAGGCGACGGGCACCCGCGACGCGAGCGGGTACCGCCGCCCGCCCGGCCGTCAGTAGTAGTCGCGCAGGGTGAGCCTGCGCTGCTCGCCGCCCTTCACCGTGAGGACCACCGTCTGGCCGCTGGCGCGATACCGCCAGCTGGACCGCGCCTGGTTCGACGCGTCGGGGCCGAGCGGCTTGCCGTCGATGGCGACAATCTCCTCGCCCACCTTCCAGCCCGCGGCCTCCGCGGGGCTCCCGGGCGCGACCAGCTTCACCTCGAGCCGGCCCTCCGAGGAGGGGAGCACGAGCAGGCCGGACCGGTCCTTGCGGAAGGGCTGACGCAGCGCCCGCGCGTCGGGCACGAGCATCAGCGTGTCCGTCTGGTAGTCGGTGAGCATCCGGAAGCGCGCGAGGACGCCCAGGCCCAGGTTGCCGAGCAGCCGGTCCGAGGTGGAGATGCTGTTGCCGGCGTCGTCGAACACCGTGGGCACGTTTTCCAGCGTGACGCCCGCCAGCTCGATGTGCTTCAGCGTCGCCACGTCGCGCTCCCTCAGGCCGCCCACGGCGCCGGACAACGTCTTGGAGCTGGGCCGTCCCTCCAGCAGCCGGGCCTCCTCCCAGTACGCGGGGAAGAGCGAGAGCGCGCCGCCGTTGCCCACGTCGAACAGCACGGGGATGGCGGGCCGGCCCTCGATGGAGAGCTGCACCGCGCGCTGCCCGCCCGCGGACTCCACCAGCGGCAGCCGCACCGCCTTCGCGGGCGGCTTGAAGTGGGCGCGGTCGTGGAAGGCGACGCGCCGGTTCGGGAAGTCCACGTCCACCACGAGCTGATGGAAGGCCTCCTTGCCCAGGATGACGGGCAGCGGGTGTCCCAGCATCCGCGCGACGGGGGCCAGGTCGATGACCGCCACCGTCAACCCCGTCAGCCTGAGGTTGCCCATCCCGATGTCCACGCCCGACGCGAACTGCGCCTGCGCCTGTCCGCCGCTGCCCACCGCCGCGACCTGGCCCTCCGTCTTCAGCCCCAGCGTGCGGGCGTAGGCCGCGTCCACCACCGTCATCTCCGCGCCGCTGTCGAGCAGCACCTGCGTCGGCTTGCCGTTCACCCTGGCCGGGATGAAGACGCGGTTGTCGTCGAAGAACTCGAACGGGAGGAAGCCCGTGGTGTGGCGGCCGTTCGTGAAGCGCGCCTTGCGCACGTCCTGGGGACGCTCGAACACCGCGGGCGCGATGGGCACGTTCAGCTCCAGCGTCTCCACCACCGTGCGCGAGTCGGAGTCCGGGTTGTCGGTGAGCTCCTCCTCCAGGAAGGGCATGCGCACGCCCTCCACCTGCCGCCAGTCCCCCAGGCGCACGAAGCGCGTGACGTTGTTCTCGCGGATGCGCAGGCCGTGGAGCGCTCCAGTGGCGTCGTCGAGGAACAGGTCATAGAGGTCCTCGTCGCCGAAGGTGACGCGCACCACCTTCCAGGCGCGGCCATCCCGCGTCTCATCGGCGCGGGGCTCGAGCTTCGCGCCGTCGCCCCCTCGCAGCGCGGTCCCCAGCTCCAACGCCAGCTGGTGCCGCGCGTCGCGGGCGTCGGTGGGCGAGGCATCCTCCACCTGACCGCTGGCGTTGAGCTTCCAGCCGCCCTCGGGCGTGAAGGCCATCGAGTGGCGCACCACCCCGAAGTCCTCGTCGTGGCGGACGCGTCCGTCGCGATGGCTCCAGGACTCCATCGTCCCCTGGAGCCCGGAGGTCGAGGTCTTCCCTCGGACATGGAGGCTCTCCAGGCGCGTGAAGGCGTCCCCACCGCGCCACGCGAGGTGACGCGCGATGAGCGTCCGCGTCGCGTCCGCGGGGGCGGTGAGAGGGAGGAGCACGAGGGCCAACAGGAGCGGGAGCAGGGGTCTCATGGGGTGTTTCCGCGCTTGGGGGTGGAGGGCTGGCCCACGAGCTGCCGCAGTCCGGGCGGGCTCGAGCCGACGAGGGAGAAGGCGCGTGACAGCCGGGCGCGCGTGGCCTGGGGCGCGCTCAGGCGCACCTCCGCGGACAGCCCGCTGTGTTGCAGACAGGAGAGGTAGCCGCTGTCGCTCCAGATGGCCTGCTTGACGCCGGCGCCGTCGGGGGTGAGCAGCGCGACCAGGAACTCGCGTGCGTCGACCACGAGCGTGAGCTGCGCGCCCGGCCAGCGCTCGCGCACGAACTCCGCGTTGGAGGACAGCACGCAGTCGAAGGCCACCTTGGGCGTCTCGTCGTAGACGAGCCCCGCGATGGCCACGTCGCGCGCGCTCGCCTCCGTGAGGGCGGGGACGAGCGCGGTGAAGGGGGGAGGGAAGAGGTCGAAGAGCACCTGCTCGGTGGCCGAGGCAATCATCGCCCGCGCGCGCTCCATCACCTGCGCGGTGCTCTTCAGGTGGTAGATGCGGTCGTCCTGCGCGGGGGCGTGCAGCTTGCGCAGCGCGCTCGCCGCCTCGCTCCTGCGCGTCTCGAAGCCCCGCTGCAGCGCGGCGAGCACCTCGTCCGGAGGCACGGGACGAAACGAGCGCGGCTCGCCTTCCTCCACCAGCACCGCCCCCTTGTGCTCCAGCGACGCGAGCGCCTGGTAGATGCTCGGCGGCGCCTTCCCCAGCGCCTGCGCCAGGCGGTAGCCCGTGGCCGGCGCCCCCTTCAGCAGCTCGCAGTACACCCGCGCCTCGACCTCGGTGAACCCGAGCGCCACCAGCCCTTCATCCGCGTTCATGGGGCTGTTATTACTCGAAGATAATAATAGTCAAGCCGATGAAGCGGCCCGGGGTGCTCGCCTGCCTTCCCGGGGGAGGACTTTCGCGTTCCGGGGCGCCTGCTTAGGGAGGTCCGAGGGCCCCGCGCGAAGCCGTGCCCCGGACTCCCCGCTGTGCTAATCCGTCCTGGCGGTACAGCGACGTCCCTCACCTCCCTCGGGAAGACACTTCATGGCCGGCAGCAGTCTGATTGCGCTCATCGACGACATCGCGACCATCCTGGATGACGTCTCCATCCTGACGAAGGTGGCGGCGAAGAAGACGGCAGGCGTGCTCGGAGACGACCTGGCGCTCAACGCCCAGCAGGTGACGGGCGTGAACGCGGACCGCGAGCTGCCGGTGGTGTGGGCGGTGGCGAAGGGCTCGCTGGTCAACAAGGCCATCCTGGTGCCGGCGGCGCTGGCCATCAGCGCGCTGGCGCCGTGGCTGGTGACGCCGCTGCTCATGGTGGGCGGCGCCTACCTGTGCTTCGAGGGCTTCGAGAAGATCGCCCACAAGTTCCTGCACGGCGCGGAGGACGAGGCGCACAAGGCGGAGCTGCGCGAGGCGCTGGCGAACCCGGCCGTGGACCTGGTGGCGCTGGAGAAGGACAAGATCAAGGGCGCGGTGCGCACCGACTTCATCCTCTCCGCCGAAATCATCGCGATCACCCTGGGCACCGTGGCCGCGGCGACCTTCGCGACCCGCGTCTCGGTGCTGGTGGGCATCGCGCTCATCATGACGGTGGGCGTGTACGGGCTGGTGGCCGGCATCGTGAAGCTGGACGACGCGGGGCTCTACCTCAGCCGTCAAGCCAGCGGCTTCCAGCGCGGCCTGGGCGCGGGCATCCTCCGCGCGGCGCCGATGCTGATGAAGTTCCTCTCCGTGGCGGGCACGGCGGCCATGTTCCTGGTGGGCGGCGGCATCCTCGTGCACGGCGTCTCCACCCTGCACCACATGGAAGAGTCGTTCACGGCCTGGGCCTCGTCGGCGCCCGGCGTGGGCAGCATCCTGGGCGGCCTGGCCCCCATGCTGCTCAACGGCGCGGTGGGTCTGGCCGCGGGCGGCGTGCTGGTGCTCCTGCTCACGCTGGGCCAGAAGCTGGTGAAGAAGAAGTAGCGGCGCGCGAAGCCCGGGTGGTTGCGTCACCCGTGCGAAGTCGGGTGAGCTGCGCGCAGGTCGCAAGCTCCACCCCGAGGTCGGGAGGATGTCCCGATGACGCGCGCGCTGCTCCAGCGAATCTCCCTGTGGTCCCTGGCCCTCCTGTGTCTCACGGGGGCGGCGCCGCCCGGTGCCGCCACCGCCGACACGACCGAGGCCCTGCGCGCGGAGCGTCGGGTGCGGCTGGTGAAGCTGTGGGGCGATGTCCGCTTCCGGCACCCCTGGGCCTTCTCCATGCCCGCCGAGTGGGACGCGGCCTTCCTCGCCGCGCTCCCCAAGGTGGAGGCCGCGAGGGACGCGCGCGAATACGCCGCCGCCGTGCAGGGGATGCTCGCGGTGCTCGGTGATCCAGCGACGCTGGTGGAGCCCGAGACGCCCGTCGTCCGGAAGGAGCCCGCGCCGGCCCTGCGTCCGCTCAAGAGCTGGGAGAAGGACGTCCTGGTGCTGGACCTGCGCAACCTCCTGGGGCCGGAGGCGTTCGCGACCTTCCGTGAGCTGAGCACCACGCTCGACGCGGAGGCCGCCCGCGCGCGCGCGGTGGTTCTGGACCTCCGCATGCGCGGGCTCGAGCGCTATGGCGCCTCGTGGGTGGCGTCGCGGCTGCTGCCGCACTTCATCGAAGGCGAGCTGAGCGTGCCGGGGCTTCGCGAAGTGGCCCACGCGGGGCTGCGCGCGCAGGATGGCACGGACGGCACCTACCACACCGAGCTCGTCGCCTCCGCCAGTGAGCTGCTTGTGGGCACCCCGGGACGCAAGCCCGCGCGGCTCGTGTTCCTGGTCGATGAGGACTCCGCGCTCGATGTCGCCATCCTGGCCCTGCGCGCCCAGGGAAAGGCGCTCCTGGTGGCCGAGGGGCCGCTGAGCATCGCGTCCCTGAATCACCAGCTCCCCGTGCCGTTGGGCGAGGGCTTCCAGGCGCTGGTGAGCCTGGATGAGCCGGTGTTGCCGCTCGAGGCGGACGTGAAGCGGCCCGCGCGCGCGACGACGACGGGGCCCGACGAGGGGCTGCGGCAGGCGCTCGCGCTGGCGAACCGGCCTCCCAAGGCGGCGGCGGTGGCACTGTCTTCCAGGCCCGTCCCCGCCTGGCGCCCCGAGCCGGCGTATCCGGACGCGCTCCAGCCCTCGCGGGAGCTGCGGCTGCTCGCGGGGGCCAAGTTCTGGAGCGTGGTTCAATTCTTCTTTCCCTACCACTCGCTGCTGAGCCGTCCCTGGGAGGCGCGGCTGCCCGGGCTGCTCCAGAAGCTGGAGGCCGCGAAGGATGCGCAGGCGTATGCGCTGACGTTGGTCGAGGCGGCCACGTGGCTCGAGGACGGGCACGCCCAGATGCGAGGCCACCCCGAGCTGGAGCGCTTCTATGGCGCCTCGTTGCCCATCTGGCTCACCGACCTCGACGGAAAGGCCGTGGTGCTGGAGGTGTTCGTCCCGGAGGCCGTGCCGGGCCTGGCCGTGGGGGATGTCATCGAGACCTTCAATGGCGAGCCCTTCGAGGCGAGGGTCCGTCGCGTCACGCCCTACGTGGCGGCGTCGACGCCGCAGATGCTGCGGGACTTCCGCCTGCGCCGCGCGGCGTCGGCGCCGGACGGCACCGTGTCCACGCTGGGCGTGCGCGGTCCCCAGGGCTTGCGGGAGGTGAAGGGCACGCATCGGCGCGGGATTCCACCCCAGGCGCAGGTGGGGAGCCCCTGGCGGATGTTGGAGGGCAACATCGGCTTCGTGGACCTGGGGCTGCTGGAGGAGCAGCAGGTCCCCGCGATGTTCGAGGCGCTGAAGGACACGCGCGGCATCGTGTTCGACCTGCGGGACTATCCGCGCGGCACGATGTGGGCGCTCGGGCCGTACCTCGACGTGAAGGGCTCGCGTCCGTATGCCGTGTATGAGCGCCCGCTGGTGCGGGGCCTGCGTTCGAGCCAGCTGAAGTCCAGTGACGCCGTGCCGGCGCGCCCGGGCCCGAAGTACCGGGGCCGCACGGTGACGCTCATCGACGCGCGCGCCATCAGCCAGGCCGAGCACATGGGGCTCCTGCTGGCGGCCACCACGGACACCGTCTTCGTGGGCAGCCCCACCACGGGGACGGACGGAGACGTCACCCGGGCGCTGCTGCCCGGAGGGGTGGTCTTCTACTTCACCGGGCAGGCGGTGCTGCACGGCGACGGGCGGCAGCTCCAGAAGAAGGGACTGGAGCCGCACGTGAAGGTGCGGCCCACGCTCGCGGGGCTGCAGGCGGGCCGCGACGAGCTGCTCGAGCGCGCGCTCCAGGTGCTGCGCGAGGAGCCCGCGCCGAAGGCCGCCACCCGGAGGGAGTGAGGGCGGCGGCGCGTGGCTACTGCTGCAAGTAGCCGGAGGCCTGGATGAAGGCCTTCACCGCGGCGACGTCGCCGTAGTCGAGCTGAATCATCTCCCGGAGGGCCGCGCGCTTGTCGGCGGCCCGCGCGTGGTAGCCCCGGGCAATCTCGTAGCCCACGTAGTAGCCGAGGTCCGACACGCCGAAGGTGTTGGTGGGCGCGTTGTAGAGCCAGTCCGTCAGGGACGCGCCGTCCATCTGCGCGACGAAGTGCTCGCGGATGGCGTCCGCGTGCGCGGGGCCGTAGCGGTACATCTCCAGCGGGGGGCGCTTGCCGGTGACCTGCTCGGCGACGAACTCGGCCACGCCCTCGTAGACGACGCGCGAGGCGAGCACGTCCGCCATGTCTCGCTGCTGCGTGTGCACGTACTCGTGGACGTTGTTCTGGCCGTTGTTGTCGATGGGGCGCGTGGCGAAGAAGGCGCCCAGGCGGGTCTTCATCGGCTCGGGGAACTCGGACACGTCCACCGACTCGTCCGTGAGCGCAATCTCCGCGCCGATGAGCACCTTGTCGCCGAGCGTCGTGCCGCCGGTGCGCATGGCGCCGATGGCGTAGGTGATGGTGGCGGGCCGCAGCTCGGGATACAGCTTCCGCAAGGTGGCCAGGTCCTGCTCCAACGACGCGGCCGCGCTCCGGGCCCGCGCCGTCAGCGGGCGGACGGAGGCCCAGTACCTGGGATAGCGGGTGATGACGTCCGCGTAGGACTGGGCCGTGTAGTCACGCGCCTGCATCAGGGCGTGCAGCCCGGGGCTCCCCGGGTCGATGTAGAGGCGCTGGAGGAGGGCGGCGCGCTCGGCGACATCCGGGGTCGCCACCGCGGCGTCGTGGGCCACCCAGAAGCGCTCGATGTCCTCCGTCACCACGGCGGTGGACGCGGCGACGGTCGGGGATGCGAGGGACGTCTCGGGGGGCTTCAACGTGGGGGCGCACCCCATGAGGAGGGCCGCCAGTACCGCTGTTCTCCACTGCATTCGGTGCTCCAGGAATCCCCCCAAGGTGATGTCCCTATACCCGGGCCGCCCTGTCTCCGCATTCGCGCACCGCGCTGTCGATGCGAATCGTGACGGCTGTGTCGGGAGTTCCGTGGTCTTCTGCCCCGAGAACCTGGAGGCGACACGTTGGTGAGCAAGCGACTGAGGGGCCTGAGTCTGTGTGCGTGGGGGGTCTGCCTCGCCTGTGGTGACTCGACGTCGGAGGACGCCTGTGATGGCCCGCCGCCGGGCGGTGCCTCGGCTATCGAGTGCAGGGCCGGGTGCGGCTACCAGTGTGGACAGCAGTGCGCGGATGTCTGCGCTGCGGGAGGTTGTTGGTCCTGCTCGGCGGGGACGTGGAGGAACCAGCCCATCGACTGCGTCCCCACGTGCCCCTGATGGGCACGGCCGCCACGGACGCTTCACGGAGAGGGAAGCTGAAGCCCAGCGCGAGGAGCACGCCCATCGCGAGCCCCAGCAAGAGGCCCAGGCTCAACCGGGCGAAGCCTCCGCCCGCGCTCAGGGCGCCGCCCAGCGTTCCGCCGACGGTGGATGCAACCCACAACAGGCTCAGCATGTCCCACAGGCTCACCATGAATGACCTCGGCGCTGCGAATCATGGCCCCTGACCCGGGTCTGATTCAGCGCGCGGTGTGAGTGAAGCGGGATGCGCTGTGCAGGGAAGGGGGGCGGCGTGCCCTCCGCCTCACAGTCCCTGTGCCATGCGGTGCACGCCTCGCACCTGTCCTCCTCGGGGCGCGCATGGGCATATGGCTTGCTCAGCGGGCCGTCCATGGCTGGCCGGGGCTCTTCGAACAGGGACGGAATGATGCTTCATGTGCATGCGCGCGGCTTCGTGGCCACGCTGCTGGTGGGATTGCTCGGGGTGTGCGCGGGTTGTGGCTCCAGCGGTGGAGGCGAGGGGCCTCCGCCGAAGCCGGAGCCCGAGGTGACGGTGCCGGGCGCGCCGACGGAGGTCCAGGCGCAGGCCGGTGTCCGCTCCGCGCAGGTGAGCTGGAAGGCGCCCGCCTCGAACGGTGGCGGCGCCATCGTGAAGTACACGGTGACGGGCACCGGCGGCGTCACCACCACGACGACCGGCGCCACGACCGCGCTGGTGGCCGGGCTCGCCGACAACACGAGCTACACCTTCCACGTCCGCGCCACCAACGCCGCCGGTGACGGGCCGGAGTCGGGCTCCTCGACCCCCGTGACGACGCTGGCCCTGCCGGGCGCCCCACGCATCCTCGAGGTCTTCCCCGGGAACTCGACGCTCCAGGTGAGCTGGGCGCCGCCCGACTCGGATGGAGGCGCGAGGGTGCAGTCGTATGTCGTCGAGCTCCTCGATGCCGCCACCCCGCGCTCCGAGGCGACGCTGAGCACCAGCGTGCTGCTCACCGGGCTGACGCCGGAGACGGAGTACCAGGTCGTCGTCCGCGCGGTGACCGCGGTGGGGAAGGGGCCGCCCTCGGCGCCTCGGCTGTCGAAGACCCGGTGTGACAACGTCGGCTGGACGAAGCTCCCCCAGGTCGCCGTGGAGGCGGAGCTCCGGGGACTGGTCGCGGGGGACTTCGACAAGGACGGGAAGCCGGACCTCGCCGGGACCCGGATGACCGAGAGGACGGTGGCGAGCTACCTCGGACAGGGCGAGGGGCGCGTGCGCAAGCAGGGAGAGTTCGGCGTCGGCGCGGACCCGCAGCAGGTACTCACCGGCGACTTCAACAACGACTCGCTGCTGGACGTGGCGGTGCTCAACACGCGCAGCCAGACGGTGAGCGTGCTGCCCGGGCTCGGCAACGGCGACTTCGGCGAGGGACGCAGCACGCTCACCGGCGCGGGGCCGTGGGCGATGACGACCGCGGACTTCGACGGTGATGGGAACCTGGATGTCTTCACCGTCAATACGAGCCTCTCGACGGGCAGCTCGACGCTGAGCTGGATGAGGGGGAATGGGTTCGGCGCGCTCACCCGGCAGGACTTCAACCTCCCCTTCGCCGCGCTCACCGTCACCACGGCGGACTTCGACGGGGACGGACACCTGGATGTGGCGCTCCCCGCGTCGCTCGTCTCCGACGTCTACGTCTACTTCGGCTCGGGAGACGGCAACTCGTTCCGCTCGGGCGCTCGCTACTCCGCCCAGAACCAGCCCAGGCACGTGGCGGCCGCTGACTTCAATCACGATGGCCGGGCGGACCTGTTGGTGACGAGCAAGGGAGATTCCTTCAACGAACCCGAGGTGAGCGTGGGGCTGGGCCGAGGCAACGGCACGTTCGATGCCGCGAAGCGCTTCCCCGTGCTGGGTGAAGTGGGCGCGCTGCTCGTGGCGGACTTCGACCAGGACGGTCACCTGGATGTCGCGGTGACGCACGACGAGTCGAAGACGGTCAGCTTCCTGCGCGGCCTGGGAGATGGCTCGTTCGCGGCGAGGAGGGATGTGGTGCTGGACGCCATGCCGCGCGGGCTCGCGGCCGGGAACTTCAGCGGCGGTGACCGGCTGGAGGTGATGGTGAGCCAGGTGGGCTCGACGTCCCTCACGCTGCTGTCGACGACCTGCCTGCCGTGACACGACGCCTCGCTCCGGTACCGCGTGTGTCGGAGCGGGGAGCGCGGCTTCAGCCCATGTGGCTGCCTTCCCCTTTCCTCCTCGACCCCGTCGAGCTGCGTGGCGCCGTCCCGGAGACCGAGGCGCCCAAGCTCCGCGCGTTGCTCGACTGCCGCGCATCGCCCTGGGCTCTCGGCCCCGGCGAGGCCACCGCGAAGTGGCGGTGGCACCCGCGTAGGGGGCTCGCCATGACGGCCCTGTCACGAAAGGACGGGCCCTGCTCCGCGCCTCCAGAGGGAGCGGCCCCTGCGCCCGATCTTGCAATGAAGCCCCGGCTCATTGGCCAAGGGGGTTCCCATGCGATGGATTCGCGCGTTGACACTGGGTGGTTTGACGTGGGTGGTCGGCTGTACCGAGAGCAAGGTCGCGGATGACCTGGACATCGTCCTGAAGGGGCGCCTGGTCGACGAGGCGGGCGCGGCGTTGCCCGAGGCGATGTTGAAGGTCTACCGCAGCGACAACTCGTCGTGTGCGTTCGCGGGCTTCACGGCGAGCTGGAAGTCGGTGAAGGCCCGCGCGGATGGCACGTTCGAGCTGGACCTGTTGGGAGCGGACACGCGCAACGGGAGCATCGCGCGCTGCTTCGTCCTCCGCTCGCCGGCGCAGCGTGAGGGTCGGAGCGTCTCCGCCGCGTTCCTCGTGCAGGAGTCGGAGGTGCAGCTGCCCGTGCTGCAGGAGTGGACCGGCACGATGACGGCCACCGAGGAGGCGGGAGGGGTGAGCGTGGGCTTCCGCTCCCTGCGCGCGACGCACGGGCTGGAGAGCGATGGGCATGTGTTGTCCGTGCGCCCCTCGCTGCGTGAGGCCTGGCGGGTGACGGATGCCGTGTCGCCCGTGCGCCTGAGCGACTACGTCCTCGAGGACGCGGCGGGGCTCGAGGCGTTCGTCAGCGTCGAGCGTGACGCGAAGGCGGGCTCGGAGTCGGTGAGCCTCACCTATGTCAGCGATGAGCGGGCCCTGCCTCGCCGGGCGCTCGTCCCCGTGAGCCGTGGCGCGACGTGCACGTACCTGAACGCGGAGACGCCGTGCCGCCTCACGAACGGAGAGCTGGATGGGCTCGTGCTCTTCCAGACGGGCGTCCAGGAGGTCGTGGTGCAGCTGGCCAGGCCCGTGGTGCCACGCAAGGCGGTGCTGCGCAACTTCGAGGTGTCCGGCGCCGTGAACGAGCTGGTGCTGGAGGGCAGCGCCGACGGCACGCAGTGGGTGCCCCTGGCCAACCTGCTCGAGGGCACGGGCGCGCGGCCCTTCGTGGAGGTGGACCTGACCGGCACGACGGCCGTGTCCCAGGTCCGGGTGAAGGCGGTCCCGCGCGAGACGACGGGGCAGCTGCGCTCGCTGGGGCAGCTCTCCCTCTTCGAGTAGCGACGGCTTCACGAGAGAGGGCGCACCGGTCGCGGGAGAGGCCCGGTGCGCCCGCGAGCTGGGTGTCAATACAGGCCGCGCTGCGTGAAGAACCACCGCCGTGCCATCAGGTCGCTCGTGCCGACGGCGCGGCGGGGAGGCTCGAGAGGATGCTCAGCGCCTCGGGGCCGCCGAAGACGGACGCCGGCACGCCGAGGACGCCCTGCTCCAGCAGTTCCTCGAACGAGCACTGTGACGTGGCGAAGTATCCGATGCAGCGCGAGGCCCGCAGCTCGGGTCTGCGGGTGGTGAGCGCGTCCAGTGCGCGCGCATGCTCGACGAGACGTGCTCGGACCTCGGTGGGACGCGCTGCGTGCTCGGTGAGCGCGGCGTAGCCGATGCGCAGCTTGCGCTCGTCCTTCGGCAGCGGCGCGAAGGCGGCGCGCATGTCCTCGCGCCACCGCGATGGCGTGATGCACAGCCCCGCGTGGTCCGGGATGAGCCAGCCCTTCGACAGCGAGACGAGGACGAACGCGAGCTCCTCTTGCATGAGCCGCAGGACCCACGGCGCCGGAGGTGTCGCGTACGCGGAGTCGATGAGCAGCACCCGCTCCCCCGGCTCGGCGCGGACCCACGCCTCCACCTGCTCGGCCTCCTCGCGTCCGAGCTCGCGTCCCCAGGGCTTGAGCGGCTCGCACAGCAGGAGCGCGTCGCAGTCTTGGAGCGCGGGCAGGCCCTCGCGCGAGGCGTAGCGAACGACCTGAACACCTGCTTCGTCGGCGAGCTGCAGGTACACCGGGTACACGTCCTCGGGGACGCCGAGGCGCGCCCGCCGGGACGCGAGCCAGCCGAACAGCGCGCGCAGGGAGCGCCGCACCCCGTGGCTGACCTGCGTTCGCGCCTTGAGCCCCGCGTCGAGCCCCAGGTGCGCGAGATAGCGCTCGGCGAGGTGACACCGGTAGGGCGACTCCGCGTGGGTCGAAGGCGCGATGGGCGCGAAGCCAGGCCCGAGGCTCCGGTAGACGTTGAGCTCCGCCAGGTCGATGAGCCCGGGCCGCTTCGCGCGCCACGAGTCCCGCAGCGCGAGGAAGTCCTCGTGTCTCATCCGCGCAGCTCCGAGGCGGGGTCCTCGAGCGAGGCGAGGCAGGTCCCATCGCTCATGAGGTTCCACGAGCGGACCTTCCGGTGCGTGCGCTCCCAGCCGACGGACGGCTCCGTGTACGCCGCCACGCGCAGCACCCGCCCCGCGACTTCTCCCTCGAACACGGGGCTTCCCCACGGGAGCGCGTCGACCTGCGTGAAGCCTCCGACCTCCATGGCGTGGAGCACGAGCGCGAGCGGCACCTGATGCGCCGCGCAGTACTGGTTCGCGGCGCTCGGCGCCCATGCGTTCTCGGAGAGGCTGGAGACGTAGAGCTCCTTGAAGCAGACCTCGTGGAACCCGTCGCGCGCGCTGCGCTCCAGGTAGGCGAGGACCTTGGGGACGTCATCCACGCCGCCCCGTTGGAGGACGCAGATGGCGCGGCTGCGCAGCCCGAAGGCCCGCGCGAGCGAACCCGAGTCCACCGACAGGCCCATGATGCGCGCGTCGTCCTCGCGCGTGACGCCGTGGCGACTGATGGCCAGCGTGGTGAGGCCCTCGTCGCGCAAGGCGTGCAGCTGCCCCGCATCCAGGCGCGCGCCGTTGGTGATGAGGAGCGTCTTCGGGAACCGCTCGGCGAGGCCGCGCACCAGCGAGCGCAGCGGGCCGGGGGCCATCAAGGTGGGCTCGCCTCCACCGGTGATGACGGCGCGCTCCGCCCCTCGGGTGCGGGCGAGGTCCGCCCAGTGCAGCTGATGTTCGAGCGAGGCGCTGCGCTGCCGCGCCAGGTCGGAGCCGCTGGCCTTCGAGAAGCAGAACGCGCACTTCGCCTGACAGGCCTTCGCCACGGGCAGCACGGAGAAGGAGCGGGGGCGGCAGTCCTCCCACGGCGCGAGCCCCGTGTCGTCCAACTGGAAGGCCTGCGCGGTGACCTCCTCGTGGAGGGTGGGGCGCAGCGTCCCGTCGTCCTCGACCCACGCGACGCCGCTCAAGGGGACCTCGGGCGAGGGCCACCGCCAGCCGATTCCCGTGCCCGTGGTGTTGTTGGGGCGCATCGCCCGCTCACCCGACGTGGGCAGCCGGGCGCGCAGCGCGACGACGCGGTCCTTCGCGCGGCCGAGCTTCGCGACGAGCCGCCGCGCCTTCGCGAGCCCCGGCGTCCATGGCTCATCCTCCCTCAACATGTAGAACGCGTCGGGGAAGGTCGACTCGGCGATGGACGCTTTCGAGTACCGCATGCGGTAGCGATCGAATCCGCGCAGCCAGTTCGAGAGCGGAATGAAGGCGACGAAGGCGGTGTCCATGACGTCGTCACTCTCTCAAGCTCCAGGCTTCGTGTCAAATCGACACAAAGTTCGGGCGGGGAGGGGAGCGCCTGGTGGGTTGCCTTGAGTGTTCGGGTGGGGACCTCTACGGTGGGCCGATGAGAACGGTGGGTGACTGGAAGACGCGGCTGCGGGCCGCGCTCAAGGATGCGCTGAGGGACAGGAACGCGGCGGCGGTGGCGGTGCTGCGAGAGACGCTGGCCGCGCTCGACAACGCCGAGGCGGCGGACCTGAGCGTCGCCCCCAAGGCCGTCACGGGGGTCGTCGCGGGGGGCGTGGAGGGGCTGGGCAGCGGAGACGTGCCGCGTCGGCTCCTGTCACCGGAGGCGGTGGATGGCCTCCTCCAGAAGGAGCTCCAGGAGCGGCGGGAGGCGGAGGCCCTCTACGTCAAGCTGGGCAAGCACGAGGAGGCGCGGACGTTGCGCGCCCAGGTGGAGCTGCTCCTCGCGCTTCGGGCGGAGCCCTCGGGCGACTGACCTTCGTCAGCGCGCGCCATCCAGGAGCGCCGCGAGCGCTTCCGGTTGGGATGCGAACGGCGAGTGAGGGGACTCCAGGGCGAGTTCTCCGATGTTCATCCGACTCTCCTGGGGGCCACGCCAGCCCCTGACACCCGTGGCAAGGTCAAGCGCTCCTGTTAACGGGCAGCGGGGCTTCGCGCCGGGGCCGGGGAGATTGCACCGGTCGCGTCCCCGTGTTTCGTTGGGTCCCGACGCCCAGGAGGTCTCCCTCGTGCTGCAGCTCCGCCCCGGCTGTGAGTGTTGTGACCGTGACCTGCCGCCCGACGCGACGGACGCGTTCATCTGCACCTTCGAATGCACGTTCTGCGCGAACTGCGTGTCGGAGCGCTTGAAGGGTATCTGCCCCAACTGCGGCGGTGACCTCACGCCGAGGCCGCGCCGGCCCGCCAGCAAGCTCGCCCGGTTCCCCGCGTCCACGGAGCGAGTGTTCAAGCCGCAAGGCTGCGCTCCGCGCTGAGACGCGGGAATCGCGGGTGACGCTGGCCGAGGATGGGCCGGACGCCGTGGTGGCGCGCCTGGGCCTTCCCGCCCGGGCTCGCGTGGCGGCGACCCACGTCAGCGCGACTTCGGCTTCCAGCGCTCGACCATCAGGTCGATGAGGCGCCGCACCTTGGCGGGCAGGTGGGTCTTGCTCGGGTAGAGCGCGGTGATGCGCACGGTGCCCGTCTCGACGGAGGGCAGCAGCGCCCGCAGACGCCCTCGCGAGAGGTCCGCGTCGACGAGGAAGCCAGGGAGGAACGCGACGCCCATCCCGGCGACCGCCGCGTCACGCAGCGCCTCGCCGCTGTCGAGCCGGAGGCGGCTGCGTCCCTCCACGTGGACCCACGAGCCGCCCTGCTCACGCAGGCGCCAGCGCTGCCTGCGCGCGCGGCTGCTGAAGAACAGGCAGTCATGGGCCGCGAGCTCCGCCAGCGTCCGGGGCTCTCCACGCGCGGCCAGGTAGGCGGGTGAGGCGCAGAGGATGGCGGGGTACTCGGCCACGAGCCGGGAGACCAGGCGCGTATCCGTATGGGTCGCCTGGATGCGCACGGCCAGGTCGTAGCCCTCCTCGATGACGTCCGCGACGCGGTCGCTGAAGCTCACCTCCGCCTGCACCTCGGGCCACATCCGCAGGTAGTCCCGCAGCACCGGGAGCACCAGCAGCCTGCCGAACGCGTCCGGCACGGTGAGGCGCAGGACGCCTCGCGGAGTCCCCGTGTGCTGTCCGACGCTGGCCTCCGCTTCCTCCAGCGCGGCGAGGACCTGCTGGCAGTGCTCATGGAAGACGCGGCCATCGTCGGTGAGGCTCACATGGCGCGTGGTGCGGTGGAGCAGGCGCACGCCGAGCCGCGACTCCAGCCGGGCCAGCGCCTTGCCCGCGGCCGAGCGCGTCAGTCCGATGGCCCGCCCTCCCGCGACGAAGCTGCCCGCGTCCACGACGGACATGAAGGCGAGGATTTCGTCGAGGTTGGCACGCTTCATGGGCCCCACGATTGTAGCGGCCTCATCGCTGGAGTGGGGAACGCTGTTCGTCAATCCCAGCGATATAGGGTCATGACATCGCCAACCCCAGGAGAACCGCCATGCCCGTCACGCTGCTCAACCCCGATGGAATGATGAAGCCCGAACTCTACCATCAGGTGTCCATCTCCACGGGCTCCCGGCAGGTCCACATCGCCGGTCAGGTCGCCTACGACGCGGAGGGAAAGCTCGTCGCGCGAGGAGACCTGGCGGGGCAGGTGGCGCAGTCGCTGCGCAACGTCGGCCTCGCGCTCGCGGCGGCCGGAGCCTCGTTCAGCGACGTGGTCCGCTTGAGGTTCTACGTGGTCGGCTGGAAGCCCGAGCAACTGCCCCAGTTCGGCGCGGGTGTTCAGCAGGTCGCGCAGGAGCTGAAGTTCGTCCCCGCGCCGGCCTCGTTGATTGGCGTCAGCGTGCTCTTCGAGCCGGACATCCTCGTGGAGGTCGAAGCCACCGCCGTCCTGCCCTGAGCCACCGCCGCGGCAAGGCTCCGTGTCCCTCGCGTTGGGAGCACGGAGCCTTCGTGGGAGGCCGCGACTACGAGCGCCGCGCCGCGCGCCCCCGGGGAGCTTCCGGCTTTCCGCCTCCGACCTTCGCGCCCGAGGCCCCGCCGACATACGCCGCCAGGTGCTGCCCGGTCAGCGTGGCCTTCGCGGAGACGAGGTCCGCCGGCGGCCCCTGGAACACGATGGTCCCGCCGTCGTGCCCCGCGCCCGGACCCAGGTCGATGATCCAATCCGCGTGCGCCATGACGGCCTGGTGGTGCTCGATGACGATGACGGACTTGCCCGAGTCGACCAGCCGGTCCAGCAGCCCGAGCAGGTTCTCCACGTCGGCCAGGTGCAGGCCCGTGGTCGGCTCGTCGAGCACGTAGACTCCGCCCTCCTCACCCATGTGCGTCGCGAGCTTCAGCCGCTGCCGCTCGCCGCCCGACAGCGTGGTGAGGGGCTGGCCGAGCCGCAGGTAGCCCAGCCCGACGTCGTTCATCCGCTTCAGGATTTCATGCGCGGCCGGCGTGCGCGCCTCCTTGGAGCCGAAGAAGGTCGCCGCGTCCTTGACGGGCAGGTCGAGCACCTCGGCGATGTTGAGCGCGCCCAGCCGGTACTCCAGCACCGCCGCCTGGAAGCGCTTGCCCTCACACTCCTCGCACAGCGTGCTGACCCCCGCCATCATCGCCAGGTCCGTGTAGATGACCCCGGCGCCGTTGCACGTGGGGCAGGCGCCCTCCGAGTTCGCGCTGAACAGCGTGGGCTTCACGCCGTTGGCCTTGGCGAAGGCCTTGCGGATCGGCTCCAGCAGCCCCGTGTACGTCGCCGGGTTGCTGCGCCGCGAGCCACGAATCGCGCTCTGGTCCACCGTCACCACGCCCTCACGCCCCGACACCGAGCCGTGGATCAGCGAGCTCTTCCCGGAGCCCGCCACGCCCGTCACCACCACCAGCACGCCCAGCGGGATGTCCACGTCCACGCCCCGCAGGTTGTGCGCCTTCGCCCCGCGCACCTTCAGCGCCCCCGACGGCTTTCGCACCGAGGGCTTCAACGACGCGCGGTAGCCCAGGTGCCGTCCGGTGAGCGTGTCGCTGGCGCGCAGCCCGTCGACGGTGCCCTCGAATACCACCGCGCCACCGGCGGTGCCCGCGCCCGGGCCGATGTCCACGACGTGGTCCGCGATCTCGATGACCTCCGGCTTGTGCTCGACCACCAGCACGGTGTTGCCCTTGTCGCGCAGGCGCAGCAGCAAGTCATTCATCCGCTGGATGTCGTGCGGATGCAGCCCGACGGTCGGCTCGTCGAACACGTACGTCACGTCGGTGAGCGACGAGCCCAGGTGGCGAATCATCTGGATGCGCTGGGACTCGCCGCCCGACAGCGTCCCCGACGGACGGTCCAGGCTGAGATAGCCCAGGCCAATTTCCACGAACGAGTCGAGCGTCTGGCGCAGCGTGGCCAGCAGCGGCGCGACGGAGGGCTCGTTCAGCCCGCGCACCCACTCGGCCAGGTCACTCACCTGCATCGAGCAGGCCTCGGCGATGTTGATGCCCTTCACCTTGGAGGACCGGGCGGCCGCGTTGAGCCGGGTGCCTGCGCACTCGGGGCAGGGCGTGAAGGTCACCGCGCGCTCCACGAAGGCGCGGATGTGCGGCTGCATCGCCTCCTTGTCCTTGGACAGGAACGACTTCTGGATGCGGGGCACCAGGCCCTCGTAGGTGAGGTTCATGCTCTCGAACTTCACCTTGGTGGGCTCCTTGTAGAGGAAGTCCTCCAGCTCCTTCTTCGTGTACTTGCGGATGGGCTTGTCCGGGTCCAGGAAGCCCGAGTTCGCGTAGATGCGCACCTGCCACCCGTCGGCGTTGTAGCCGGGGATGGTGAGCGCGCCTTCATTGAGCGACTTGCTGTCGTCGTAGAGCTGGCCCAGGTCGATGTCCGTCACCGAGCCCATGCCCTCGCACCGGGGACACATGCCGCCGGAGATGGTGACCACGCGCTCCTCGACCTGGCCCTCGCCCTTGTCGACCGTTATCTGCCCCGACGCGCGCGCCGACGGGATGTTGAAGGAGAACGCGTTGGAGGAGCCGATGTGCGGCTTGCCCAGGCGGCTGAACAACACCCGCAGCCTTGCGTTGGCGTCCGTCGCGGTGCCGACGGTGGAGCGGGAGTTGGCGCCCATGCGCTCCTGGTCGACGATGATGGCCGTCGTCAGGCCCTCCAGCACGTCCACCTCGGGCCGGCCCAGGGACGGCATGAAGCCCTGGACGAACGCGCTGTAGGTCTCGTTGATCATCCGCTGGGACTCGGCCGCGATGGTGCCGAAGACCAGCGACGACTTGCCCGAGCCGGAGACGCCGGTGAACACCGTCAGCCGGCGCTTGGGGAGCTCGACGCTCACGTCCTTGAGGTTGTTCTCCCTGGCGCCCCGGACGCGGATGAGGTCGTGGCGGTCCGCGGGATGCGCGGGAGTGGAGTGCTTGGGCTCGGTCATGACAGGGGTACCAACGGCGAACGGGTGGGGTGTGGGGACGACGGGGGCGGGCTTGCTCAGCCCGCGTTGCCGCGCAGGGGGAAGGCCTGGCTGATGCGGATGAGGTTGCCGGCGGGGTCTCTCACGGCGCAGTCGCGCACGCCCCAGGGCTGGTTCGTGGGCTCCTGCACCACGTCCGCGCCCGAGGCGCGCAGCGTCTCGAAGGTCTCCGCGAGGTTGGCGCTGCTGAACAGGGCGCCGCCCAGCGTGCCCTTGGCGAGCAGGCGCGCGATGGCGTCACCGTCCTCCTTCGTGCGGCCGGCGTGCGGCTGGCTCAGGACGATCTGGATGTCCGGCTGCGCGGGAGGCGAGAGGGTGAGCCACCGGAGCCCCTCGTGGGAGACGTCGCCGATGAGCTTCAGGCCCAGCAGGTCGCGGTAGAACGGCAGCGCCTTGTCCGGGTCGTCGACAATCAGGTGAACGGTGGTGAGCTTGAGGGTCATGACTCCACTGTGGGTCAACGGGTGGGAAGGTGCTTCTCGAATCCTGCTCGGCGGGGGCGCGTCCGCTCCTTCTGGATGCAGGCGGGCAGCACCTGGTCCTCGGTGTGCTGCTTCGCGCGGTAGTCGGACGGCGGCATGCCCACCAGTCGGGTGAAGCTCGCGCTGAACGAGCCCAGGGATGAGCAGCCCACCGCCATGCACACGTCGGTGACGCTCTGGTCCCCGCGCCGCAGGAGCGCCATGGCGCGCTCGATGCGGCGGGTCATCAGGTAGCCGTAGGGGCTCTCGCCGTATTCCTTCCGGAAGCGGCGCGAGAAGTGGGCGGGGGACATGGCGGCCACCCGGGCCACCGACTCCACCGTGAGGGGACTGTCGAACTCCCGGTCCATCAGGTCTCGGGCGCGCCGCAGCCGCGCGAGCTCCGCGAGCTCGCACGCCAGGTCATCTGGGGTGGCCATGGCGCCGGAGGCTACGTCGCGAGCCGGGCATCCCGAAGCCAAAACCCCCCGATGTCCTGACAAGGTCCTGTCATATTTCCAGTACATGCCTTGACGGTTATATGAATCCATGGGTATATATGCGGCATGGAATCCTCGTTCGGAATCATCGCGGAGCCCAACCGGAGGAGCATCCTCAGCCTGCTGGCCGCGTCGGAGTGCTCCGTCGGCGAAATCGAGCGGGAGCTGCGGATGTCCCAGCCCTCGGTGTCCAAGCACCTGCGGGTGCTGCGCGAGGCGGGCTTCGTGGAGTCCCGGGTCGAGGCCCAGCGACGTGTCTACCGGCTGCGGCCCGAGCCGCTCATGGAGGTCGACGAGTGGCTTGCGCCCTTCCGTCGCTTCTGGACGGCCCATGTCGACGCGCTCGAGCGCCATCTGGACCGGATGGAGCAGACCTCCAGCAAAGGAAAGAAGCGATGACTCACCGTGCGAAGTACACCCCCGGCCGCGCGGCCGGGGCCCACATCAAGAAGGACGCGGAGCGCTGGACGCTCGTCCTCGTGCGTGACCTGCGCCACCCGCCCGTGAAGGTCTGGGAGGCGCTCACGGACCCCGAGCAGCTGCGGGAGTGGGCGCCGTTCGACTCGGACCGGAACCTGGGCGCGGTGGGCTCCGCGATGCTCACCACGGTGGGCGCGCCCAAGCCGCTCGTCGCCGAGACGCAGGTGAAGCGGGCCGAGGCGCCGAAGCTGCTCGAGTACAGCTGGGGTGGGAACGATGTCCGCTGGGAGCTGGAGCCGCGCGAGAGCGGCGGCACGAGGCTGACGCTCTGGCACAACATCCACCAGGGCTTCATCGCGATGGGCGCGGCGGGCTGGCACATCTGCTTCGACGTGTTGGATGGACTCCTGGCGGGCGAGCCGCTGGGGCGCCTGGTCGGCCCGGAGGCGATGCGGTTCGAGGGCTGGCAGCGGCTGCATGCCGAGTACGCCGAGCAGTTCGGCGTCGTGACCCCTGGACACACTTCTTCCCCGAGGAACTGAAGATGACGCGCTCGAAGAGAATCACCATCGGCTTCTGGGTTGTCACCGTGCTGTTCTGCTTGCAGATCGGCTTCACCGCCTACGCGCAGCTGAGCCTGCCGCAGGTGGCGGCGGCGTTCACCCACCTGGGCTTCCCCGACTACTTCCGGGAGGGGTTGTCGTGGGCGAAGTTCCTCGGGGTGGTGCTGCTGCTCGCGCCCGTGCCGGCGCGGCTGAAGGAGTGGGCCTACGCGGGGTTCGCCATCAACCTGGCCTCCGCGTTCATCGCGCACCGCGCGGTGGGGGACGGCCCCGAGGCGTGGGGTTGGGTGGTGGGGACCAGCGTGCTCTGGGGGCTGTCGTACTTCTTCTGGCGTCGCCTGCAGGCGGCTCCGGTTCCGGCCGCGGCGCCGGTGCTGGCCGGAGGTCACTCATGAAGAAGGGGGAGGGGCAGGCGAGCGGGGAGGCCGCGTCGAGGCTCATCGACCAGCGCATCCTCGACCTGGGGGACTGGCGGGGAGAGGCCCTGGCCCGGATGCGGAAGCTGATCCTGGAGGCCGTCCCGGAGATGACCGAGGAGTGGAAGTGGGGCACGCCGGTGTGGTCCCACAATGGGATTGTCACGACGGGGGAGGCGTACACGAAGGTCGCGAAGCTCACCTTCATCAAGGGCGCCCGCGTCCCCGACCCGACGGGCATCTTCAACTCCAGCCTGGAGGGCAACGCGCGCCGGGCCATCGACATCCGTGAGGGGGAGAAGGTCGACGCGAGTGCGTTCAAGGCGCTGGTGAAGGCGGCCGCGGCCCTGAACAGTGCGCCGAAGAAGAAGGCCACGCCGGTGGCGAAGAAGGCGGTGGCGGCGAAGAAGGTCCCGGCGGCGCGGAAGCAGAGCGCCGTGAAGAAGGCCGCGAAGCCGAGCGGTGCGAAGGCGAAGAAGCGATAGGGTTCGGGGCGTGATGGCGCCCCACCCCCGTCATCCAGGAGTGCGCGACATGGTTGGCAAGACGGCCGCGAAGGCCGCGGCGAAGAAGGCCACTGCGAAGAAGGCCACTGCGAAGAAGGCCCAGGCCAAGAAGACCGCCGAGAAGAAGACCACGGCGAAGAAGCCAGCGGCGAAGAAGGCCACGGAGCGCAAGGCGACCTCGGCACCGGCCAAGGCGCCAGTCCTCCTCTCCGGAGGCAATCCGCAGATCGCGAAGGGGTACGGGGAGGCCCCCATCCAGGCCTACATCGCGGCCATGCCGGGCTGGAAGCGAGAGGTCGGCGCGCGACTCGACGCGCTCATCTCTCGCGCCGTCCCGGGAGTGTCCAAGGCGGTGAAGTGGAACTCGCCGATGTATGGCATCGAGGGCCAGGGGATGTTCCTCGGCATCCACTGCTTCGCGAAGTACATCAAGGTGGCCTTCTTCCGGGGCACGGCGCTGAAGCCCATGCCTCCGGGCGAGTCGAAGAGCCAGGACACCCGCTACCTCGACATCCGCGAGGACGACGCGCTCGACGAGGCCCGCTTCGTGTCCTGGGTGAAGCAGGCCAGCCAGCTCCCCGGCGAACGGATGTGAGCTGTCGCGGTGGTAGAGTCGCCTCCCATGAAGCGGCTCCTCCCCGTCTGCCTCATGGTCCTCGTGGGTTGTGCCACCACGAAAGCACGTCCCCCCGAGCACGCGGCGTTCATCCAGAACGACTACGCCGCGGCGCTCGCCCAGGCCCGGGCCGCGCGCAAGCCGCTCTTCATCGACTTCGGCGCGGTGTGGTGTCCGCCGTGCCGGACCATGGAGGCGCAGGTCTTCGCCGCGCCCGGCTTCATCGAGAAGGCGAAGGACTACGTCCTGCTCGCGGTGGATGTGGATGACCCCATCAACGAGCCGCTCCTCGAGCGCTTCCCGGTGGACAACCTGCCCACGCTGCTGGTGCTCGACTCCGAGACGGAGACGCCCGCGCTGCGCTGGATGGGCGGCGCCGGGCTGGAGGACGTGCTGGCGTTGCTCGACGATGCCCGGCGCGCATTGAGTGCCCAGGTGTCGGGGCCGGAATTGCTGCTGCTCGAAGGAGACCGCGCCCATGCCAGGCGGGAGCACGAACTGGCGGCGCGCAAGTACCAGGAGGCGGTGGCGCAAGGCTCCAAGCAGTGGAGCCGTCGTGCGAGGGCCGTGGAGTCCGCGCTCAACGCGCTGTGGAACGCCGAGGCCTTCCAGGCGTGCGCGGAGTACGCGGTGAAAGAGGTCCCGAGTCTCGACGAAGCGCGCAGGGCGGGCGCCGCGAGCACCGCCTACGCCTGCGCGAGGTACGCGGACGAGCCCAAGCCCTGGGCCGCGCCGGCCATGAGGGCGCTGGAGGTCTACTTCGAGAAGGCCTTCGAGCAGCTGCGCGAGCGCGACGCGAAGGGGCAGACGTGGCTCTACGGCTCCATGGCGGACCTGCTCGAGGAGCGCGGCGACAAGGAGGGGGCCCGGAAGCTGTCCGAGGAGTACTACGCGAAGGTGCTCGCGTATCGCGCCGAGGAGACCACGGCGCGGGGGCGGGCGGCGTGGGACCCTCCGCTCTACAGCGCCGCGGAGTCGAGCGGGCACCTGGCGGACACCCTCGCGCTCTTCGTCCAGACGGAGCGCGAGCTGCCCGACGACTCCTCCGCCAGCGCGCGGGTGGCCGCGAACCTCCGGGAGCTCGGTCGCTACGACGAGGCGCTCGCCGCGACGGACCGCGCGCTGAAGAGGGCACAGGGAGGGCGACGGCTGGCGGTATGGCTGAGCCGGGCGCGGACGCTGGAGCGTGCCGGCCGGAAGGACGAGGCGCGCAAGGACCTGGAGACGGCGCTCGCGGAAGCGGAGCGGCTGCCCAGGATGCAGCGGGAGTTCTCCCAGTACGCGGTGGACGCCGTGAAGGCCGCGCTGTCCGCGCTCGATGCCGGGAAGTAGTGCCTGCGCACTCGCGAGGCGTTCCAGCTCGGCACGGCTTGTATCGATGAGGCCGGCTGTCGCGGCCTTCCGTGTCGACGCTCGAGGTTGGCAAGGCGCGCCCCTTTGTCCGCGGGCGCTCCCACGGGGCACGACGTGTATGGATGTGAGCGCCCGTCGCGGCCTTTTGTGTCCGCGCTCGACGCAAGGAAGTCGCCCCCGTGCGCCGCCGGTCCGTGCGCGCCACGTCGATGCAGGGTGTGCCGGCATGTCATGGCCGTCTTCTCGAGACGTAGGGCCACGGACGCTGGTGATGTTTGTAGGGGCGAGTCACACGCACTTCTGAACAGCGCCCTGACGAGGGACGCCCACGCCGACCCGAGACATGCTCGCGGGTCGGCGCGGATGCCTGGAACTCAGCGGACCTCGAACTCGTAGATGCGTGCCGCCGGCGAGAAGTCCTGGGTGGGCAGCGTCACATGGAGCCGGATGTAGCGCGCGGACGTGGCGGTGATGGGGTGGGTGGAGACGTTGGCGGTGTTGGCGCTCACCGTGACGACGGTGTTCCACGTCGTCCCATTGGTCGAAGTCTGGATGGTGAACGCCTGGGTGTTCCAGGTCGCCGTCTCACCGCCTGCCCCCGCGTGCTTCACGGTGAAGCTGCTGACCGTCTGGGCCGAGCCCAGGTCGACATCCATCCACGCCGGTGACGTCAGTGAGCAGAACTTGTCGGTGGTTCCACCCGAGACACTCCCGTTGACCGCCTTGGCCGCCGTCTCGTTGCTGTTGCAGGGCGTGGTGCTGCTGGTGGGCTTGTTCAGCGCCAGGTTGATGAAGCCCGTGCCCACGGAGACCGTCTGGGTCCTGCTGTGGCTCGCCCCGCCGTTGTCCGTGACCGTCAGCGTGACGTTGTAGTTGCCGCCACTCGCATACGTGCGCGCGGGGTTCGTCGCCGTGGACGTGGTGCCGTCGCCGAAGCTCCAACTGCGCGAGACGATGCTGCCATCGGCGTCCGTGGACGCGTCGCTGAACGTCGCCGTGAGCCCGCTGAGGGTGACGCCGAAGTTCGCCACCGGAGGCGTGTTGCCGCTGACCGCGGTGTTGATGGCCGCCGCGTACTGCGCGCTCGTCCCCTGCGCCGAGCACCGCTGGATGTCGTCATACAGCCACATGAAGCCGCCCGGGATGCCGGCATTGGCCTTCCATTGGGTCATCTTGGTCTGCACCGAAGCCGGGCTGTCACCCGACGCGCAGTTGGTGCCGTGCCGCGACCACAGGCCCGGGGACACCGTCATCCCCATGGCCGTGTTCCAGCTCGCCGGGTTGTTGCCCGCGCCGCCGTCGTAGACCTGGAGATAGATGCGGTCCACCGCGCTCCCCAGGTTGTTCCGGAGGTTGCGCCAGAATGTCTGCTGCGTGTACGGCACGAAGGCGATCTTGTAGCCCAGGCCGATCAGCATCTGCCCGAAGGTCGTCGTCGGAGCGAGGTCATACGCGCTCTCGTCGTCGAAGTTCACCGCGTCCGCGCCGGTGATGGTCTTCAGCACCTGGAAGTTGCGGTACAGGATGCTGTTGCTCCCGGTGCCGCAGACCAGCGTGGTGCCGCAGCCGGCGGCGGTGCCGTTGACCAGCCTCGCCATGCGCTCGAAGTCCGGGACGCTCCAGGCGCCGATGGACACCTCGATGCGATTGACCGACGTGGGCGCCCGCTTGAGCGTGGCCAGCCGCGTGGGCCACGCCGCGTCGCCGATGTACGCGCCATTCCGGACCACGGGGATGTCGTTGTAGACGAGGTCCCCGTTGTCCTCGATGTGGAAGCTCCACAGAATCACCGTGGTGAACCCCGACGCGCGCAGGTCATCCATCACCGCGGTGCCCCCGGAGTAGAAAGGTCCTCCACCATAGACAGCCGAGTGTGCCTGGGCGGCGGGGGCCAGGAGCACGCCCCAGAGCGTGGCGAGTGTGAAGAACAGACGGCTGGATACAGTCGACGGATTCGATTTCGACATGGAACAATCCTCGGCATGGGAATGACGCGATGGACTGCGATGCGTGTCTGGGTCTGAGAGGCATTGCGCCCGCCCACACCCTCACGTGCTCCAGATCGCCGGCGTCGGCGACGGCCCAACTTGAGAGGGGTGGGTTCACGCTGTCAATTCAACGTCGAGGATGTCTGGCGATGGTTCGCTGGCGCACGGCGTGAGTCCGATGCCCCGGTCTTTTTCCTCGTTGGCGGTTCCTGGTGAGCCCTGGTAGGGTTCTCTGCGGGGCGGCTTTGGGTGTGCTTCCTTCTCACTCCTATGAGGTAGCTCATCCGCTCTCCGCCCCGCCTTTCCCCTCTCTCAGGGAGTCACCATGGGCGCCCCTTCGCTCCAACTCACGGGCGATTCCGCCGCGCTGTTGCTCTGGACCACGGGGCTCGTCTTTCCTCCCACGGGCCTGCCCGCCGGCGGTGACACGAAGGCACGCGAGGAGGCCCTGGTCGCGCTGGATGCGGACCTGGCGGGTGTCGGCTACGTGCTCGCGGGGGACCTCCGGGACGCGCTGCTCGCGCTCCCCGACGAGCCCCTGGCCGCGTCTGGCCGCTTCCTCTACGAGAACTGCGCGGCGACGGTGGGCAAGGACCGCCCCTTCGTCCCGCTGTTCCGCAACTTCCCCCACAGCGTCCCGCGCGACACGCAGGCGCTGTTCGTCCAGCGCGTGCTGTCGTGGCTGTACCAGAACCCCGAGCAGCCGTGCATCCACTGCGGCACCCTGGGCTCGGTGCGCGCGCTGTCGCCGTGCGCCCACCTCGTCTGTGAGAAGTGCTTCGACGGCAAGGACTACTCCGCCTGTCCCATCTGCCGTCGACGTCTGTCGCCGACGGACCCCTTCCTGCAGCCCAAGGAACTCAAGGGCGCTTCGCGGACCGTCTACTCCATCCGTCGGAGCCAGTTGACGCGGTTGTCCCTGGGCACGGACCCCGAGGCCACCGCGAGCGGACTGATGCGACGGCTGGCATCGCGGTCCACGGTGCTCAACCCTCGCGACCTGGAGATCCTCAAGCGGCTCGTGTCCGCCTTCGGGCCCCGGGTGCTGGGCTGGCTGCCCCGGCGCATCCCGGTGAAGGAGACCCTGGCGCTCATCGTGGGGCACCTCCTCCGGGCCCCCCGGACGGCGGGGGACGTGCTGGCCGGCGCCGCGGCGCACGTGAAGACCGCCACGGATGTGCTCCGCGTGCTGGTGGCCTGGGCGGGTGGCAACCCCGACCTCTCCGTCAAGGTGCCCTTGAAGAGCCCGCCGCGTCAGGTGCGGCGCGCCGTCCTCCGGATGATGGAGGGCTTCTCCCTGCTGAACGTCACCGAGGACGTCGGGCGCAACCCGGGCCTGTGGAAGGCCTTTGGCGGGCTGCTGCACGTCTTTGAGGAGTGGCGGCGTCATCCCAAGGTCTCGCTCGCGTTCGCCGTGCTGCGCGGGACGGTGCTCTCCGAGCAGACGCCGTTCGGCGCGACGCTGCTGGGCCTCACGCGCGAGCATCCCGAGTCCTTCCAGACGCGGGACGTCGAGGGCGGCGTCGTGGTGGAGTTCCGCTCCTGGACCTCGCGCGTCGAGGAGGCGCTGCGCGCGAGGGCGCTTCCGGGCGCGCTGACGCTGCTCCGGCAGCGGCCCGGTGAGCTGCTGCGCAGGTTGGACCATGTGAGCCGGCTCTCGGTGGCGCTCGCGGGCTCCGCGTCGCTGGCGCCGGAGCTGCTCGCGACGCTCGATGCCGTGCTGCCCCGGTCTCCGCCCGCGTTGCTGCTCGCCGCCTCGGCGCACCTGCGCAAGCGGCACCAGCCGTTCGCCCGGCGCATCTTCTTCCCGAAGGGTGAGGCCACTCACGCCTGGGGCATGGAGGACCGTCGTCCGTTGCTCCCCGGGGATGTGATTGGCCAGCTGGTGGCGCTGCTGGAGCGGGAGCTGCTGCGACGGGCGGAGGCCCTGCCGTCCTTCCCCCAGGCGGTCATCGACGAGGCGCTCGGAGACCTCCTGGTGCCAATGGCGGAAAAGACGGCCTCGAAGGCGTTGGTGGCGGTGCCTCGCGGCAGCCTGCTGCCGATTCCGGAGGGGAAGGTCCTGCGCTTCTTCGTCCACTGGACGGAGCCCCAGAACACGTACGTCGACCTGGACCTGTCGGTGGCGCTCTACGACAAGAACTGGTGGCTGGTGGACCGGTGTGACTACACGAACCTGCGGCTGGAGGACGACGCCGCGGTGCATTCGGGGGATGTCACGTCGGGCTCTCCGCCGCTGGGAGGCGCCGAGTTCCTGGACGTGCACATGGAGCGCCTGCTCGCCCAGGGCGTGCGCTACGCCATCCCCGTGGTCTTCTCCTTCAACAGCGTCTCGTTCGACCGGATGGAGGACGCGTTCGCGGGCTTCATGGTCCGGGACGAGGTGGAGGGGGAACACTTCGACGCGCGCACGGTGGAGCAGCGCTTCGACTTGCAGGGGAGCGCGCAGATTTCGGTGCCGCTCGTCATCGACCTCGTCGAGAAGCAGCTTCGCTGGGTGGACGTGAAGGTCCCTCCCGAGGACGGCTTCCAGAGCGTGGCCCGCTCCCGGGGGGGACTCGCACACCTGGGCAAGGACACCCTGGCCTACTTCGGCACCGGCGCCCGGCCCACGCTGTGGGAGCTGGCGACCCTGCACGCCGCAGCGCGCAGCCGCACCGTGCACGTCCGGCGTCGGGATGGCTCCGTGTCCGTCCTGAAGCGGGCGGAGGACGAGGACACCGCTTCCTTCCTTCGCAGGCTGCGAGGCCTGGAGGCGGACTCCACCGCGCGGAGCTTCACGCCCGGCAAGGCGCCCACGTTCTTCGCGGGGCTGACGGATGTGCCCGCGCTCTCTCAGGGCAGCGAGGGGTATGCCCTGCGCTTCCTGCACACCTCCGCGGAGGAGGTCACCCGGCTGGGCGCGGGCGACCTGGTCTCCGTGCTGAAGAAGGCGTAGCGGCGCCGCCTCAGAAGGTTGGCAGGTCGTTGGCGAGATGGGATGACAATCCCCCGTCGACGACCAGCGTGGTGCCGTTGATGTAGCCCCCGGAGGGGCCCGCGACGAAGGCCACCAGTCGGGCCACCTCGTCGGGCGTGGCGAACCTCCCGGCGGGAATCCTGCGCAGCAGCTCCTCGCGGAGCGCGGGCGGCGCCTTCGCCAGCATCTCCGTGTCGATGTAGCCGGGGCAGATGGCGTTGCAGGTGATGCCGTGCGCGCCCCACTCGGCGCCGATGGACCTGGAGTAGCCCACGAGCGCGTGCTTGGTGGCCGCGTAGGTGGAGGAGAGCGCCCCGCCGAAGAGGCCGAGGGAGGAGGCGATGTTGACGATTCTGCCGAACCTCGCCGCCTTCATGCGCGGCAGGGCCCAGCGGCAGAGCTGGTGGACGGCGTCCACATTCACCCCGAAGAGCTGCTCCCACTCGCTCCGCGAGACCTCGTCGGCGCGGTGGAAGGGCCCGCCGAAGCCCGCGTTGTTCACGAGGACTCCTGGCACTCCCACGGTGGACTCCAGCCTCGCGAGCGTCGCGTCCAGCGCGGCCTCGTTCGCCAGGTCGCACGCGAAGGACCACGCCTGGGCTCCCGAGGCGCGCAGCTTCGCCTCCTGTCGGGCCAGGGCCTCCTCGTCCCGCGCGAGGAGGACGACGCGCAGCCCCTGCCCGGCGAGCACCTCCGCGATGGCCGCGCCGATTCCCCGGCTGGCCCCCGTGACGAGCGCCAGGTCCGCGTTCGAGGGCGACGTCATCACAGGACTCCCTTCGAGGGGACCAGGCGCAGCTCGTCCACGCGGATGTGCAAGGGCTTGCGGGCAATCTCCCAGATGGACTCGGCCACGTCGTCCACGGACAACATGTCGGCGGGGCTGAACTCCGGACGCGTCTTCCAGAAGGCCGTGTACACGGCTCCCAGCGACAGCAGCGTGGCCCGGATGGCGTGGTCCTTTCCCTCCGCGTTCAGCACGCCCGTCAGCCCACGGAGGCCATGCTTGGAGGCGGCGTAGGCGCCATTCATGGGCAGGGTGAGGTGGTCGCTCACCGAGCCGATGTGGACGATGCGCCCTCCGCCATGCGCCTTCATCCGCTTGAACGCCTCGCGCGCGCACAGGAAGGCACCCGTCAGGTTCACGTCCAGGCTCTTCCGCCAGTCGGCGAGCGAGGTCTCCTCGATGGGCGTGAAGGCCCCGAAGCCCGAGCAGTTGACCAGCAGATGAAGGGCCCCGTTGGCGGACGCCTTGTCGAACAGCGACCTCACGGAGGCCTCATCGGTGACGTCCACCCGCATCGAGTCGGATGACTCCCGCGTCACGTCCTCCGAGGCGCAGATGACGTGCAGTCCCTCCGCCCTCAGCCTGTGGATGACGGCGGCGCCGATGTTGCCCGTTCCGCCGACGACGATTGCATTCCGAGCGCTCATGCCGGCAGGCATACAGGCGGTCGTGGTCCGAGACCAGGGCCTTGCGTGAGGGATTGTCCTGGCGCGCGGGGGCACCGTCCGGGCGATTGGCGCGATCGGATTGGTCGCGCGCCAGGGGGCCCGTTACGCTTCTCCGATGAGCGGAGACCTCGTCCACCTCGCGCCCGACGTGGGCGTGCGTCTTGCCCGGCTCGGCGCGAACGTGGCCCACGCCACCGCCGCCGCGCGCGTGCCCGCTGGGGGCGCGATGAGCACCGCGCAGTTCTTCCACTTCTGGGAGGTGCTCGGGGAGTCGTCTCCGGCGGACATCGGGTTGCGCCTCGCGCGTGAGACGCAGGTGCACGAGTACGACATCTCCTCGCTGGCCGCGTTGCACTCACCGGACCTGGGCACGGCCCTGGGCAAGATTGCCCGCTACAAGCGGCTGTGCGGCCCGAAGGACATGTCCGTCGACACCCAGGGCGGCGAGGTCACCGTCCACACGACGTACCTGCACGCCTCCAGCCCCGCGCCCGCGCGCCTCGTCGATGCCTCGCTGGCCTCGTTGCTGGTGCTGCTGCAGCGCGGGAGCGGGTTGTCGCTGGCGCCCAAGCGCGTGGAGCTCCTCCGCGCCCGGGCGGACGAGCCGATGCTGATGCGCTTCTTCGGCTGCCCGCTGCGCTTCAAGGCGCGGCGCGACGCGCTCGTCTTCGACGCGAAGGTGCTCTCCACGCCCTTCGTCACCCACAATGCGAACCTGCTGCGGGTGTTGCTCCCCAGCCTCGACGAGCGACTCGCGCCCGTCGAGCAGGACTCGCTCGTCGAGCGGGTCCGGGCGGTGGTCGCCCGGCGCATGGCGGGGGAGCGGCCCAGCGTGGCGAAGGTGGCGCGGGAGCTGGCGCTCAGCGCCCGGACGCTCCAGCGCCGGTTGGAGGAGCACGGGTTGAGCTATCAGCAGGTGCTCGACGACGTCCGGCATCGCACGGCGCTGCGGCTCTTGCGCACCGGGCAGGTGGGCGTGGACGAGATTGCCTTCCTGCTCGGCTTCGAGGAGCTCAACTCCTTCACGCGGGCGTTCCGGGCCTGGGAGGGCACCACGCCGAACCGTTGGCGCGATTCGATGAGATAGTGGCGCGTCTGGATTTGAGGCGCGCGGGCTCGCGCCGCATCTTGAGCCCATGACCCAAGACACTTCGCAGGTGTGGTTCATCACGGGCAGCTCGCGTGGCCTGGGCCGCGCGCTCACCCTCGCCGTGCTCGCCGCCGGGCACCGCGTCGTCGCCACGGCGCGCAACCCCGAGTCGCTCGCGGACCTCGTTCGCGAGCACGGCGCGCGCATCCGACCGGTGGCCCTGGACGTCACCCAGCCCGAGCAGGCGGCGCGGGCGGTGCGCGAGGCGGTGGAGGCCTTCGGCCGCATCGACGTGCTGGTGAACAACGCGGGCTACGCCAACATCGACTCGGCGGAGGACCTGTCGCTCGACGACTTCCGCGCGCAGATGGACACCAACTTCTACGGCGTGGTGCACGTGACGCGGGCGGTGCTGCCGGTGATGCGCGCGCAGCGCCAGGGGCGCATCCTCCAAATCAGCTCGATTGGCGGGCGGCGTGGCGGCACACCGGGCCTGAGCGCCTATCAGGCCGCGAAGTTCGCGGTCGCGGGCTTCAGCGAGGTGGTGATGAACGAGGTGGCGCCGCTCGGCATCCAGGTGACCATCGTGGAGCCGGGTGGCTTCGCCACGGACTGGGCGGGCGCGTCGATGACGATTCATCCCTCGAAGCCCGACTACCAGGCCACGGTGGGGGCGCTCAACGCGAGCGTGAGGGCCAACCCCGGCGGGGCGCGCGGTGTGCCCGAGAAGGCCGCGAAGGCGCTGCTGCGGCTCGCGGCGATGCAGAAACAGCCACGTCGGTTGCTCCTGGGGAGCGATGCCTACGCCCTCGCTGGCCTGACGCTGCGCGAGATGGGAGCGAGCGACGAGGCTCTACGGGAGCTCAGCGTCAGCACGGACGCGGAGGGGCTGCCGGACTTCGCGGACACGGAGGTGGGGCGGCGGATGCTGAAGCTTCACGGCCCCTGAGCGGCGGCGTGCGTGAAGAAGGCGGGGACGGAGCGGCCCGAGCAGGTGTTCTCGCCGGGATGCCCGGGCCGGAAGTCCGCCCGTGCCCCCAGGCCGAGTCGCTGCCGCAGCCCCTCCAGCGGCTCCTCCATCAGGGACTCGAGGCGCGCGCCCAGCAGGGCGGTGGCGGCGACGCCGCGGACGAAGTCGTGGGCCTGGATGCGCCCTTCGTAGATGTCGCGCAGGTGCTTGTACTTGTCGCGGAGGATGTCCGGGTGCACGGAGGCCGCCGCCAGGAACAGGGCGAGCGCGGAGGGCGCGAGTCCGAACACGAACGACTGGACGGCGACCTCGTCCGCGTCCGACGTCTCATAGGCGCCCAGGACGTGGAAGAAGTCGTGGCACTTGTTGAGCCGGTGGACGGCGTAGCGGGTGGGCGTCGCCTCCGGGTCGAGCTCGGCCTGGATGGGGAAGAAGTCCGGGGCCAGCCGGTAGTGCGCCATGTAGGCCGCGTAGCAGCGGCCGAACGAGCCTTCCGGCAGGGTGGAGAGGGCCTCGGGCTCGGGGAGGGCCGGGTCCCACAGCTCGGCGTGGAGCTCGCGGAACCCGGGCACCGACAGCAGCAAGGCATCACTGGCGGCGAGCAACTCGGGCTCGGTGAGGAAGGGGATGACCTCCCCCAGCGTCACGCGCTGGTTCACCAGGTCGCGGGCCTGCTCGACGAGCCTGGTCGGCTCTGCCAGAGGCGCCTCGAATGACAGACGGTCCGCACGAGTGTGCATGCCTCCCCCACTTGCACACGATAAGCCATCCCCCCAGCGCCTGTCATTCCGGGGGGATGTGGTGTGTTCAAGAGAGGGTGCTTCGGGCCTACACGTCAAAGCACCTGGCCTGACACGTCAATGGGGGCGTGTTGTCGTGTCAGCCGCGGTGGCCTGACTCTCGAGTGCGTGGGTCAACGCCAGGGACTCCCGCCGGACCTGTCGAGAGCCCACGAGCCACGGCAGGCCCGCGAAGGCATACATCATCGCCAGGAAGCCCCAGAGCCAGGCGGTCCCCCACAGGAACCGGAACGTCGCGAGCGTCCCGAGCACCAACGCGGCGAGGGGCAGGATGACCGAGTCGTGCCACACCAGGCGAGTCACCACCTGGACCTCCTTCTCAGCCACCTTCTCCACGGAGGACTCCACGTGGTTCCTCGGGCGCCACACCCAGCGCTCCCAGGCAGGGATTTGCCGGTGGATCACGAGGCGCTCGCCGCGCCGCTTGCCCGAGTACCACTGGGGCCCTCCGGCTTCGCCAGGCGCCGCGGGCAACCTGAAGGAGCCCTCCCATGCGGCCCACCGCGGGTCCGTCGTCGGGTTCACCTCGAGTCGAACAGTCCGTGTGACGCGCATGTGTGACTCCCTTGTTCGCGCTTCCTGGGCAGGTGTGGAACCCGGCCCTCACTTCGCGGCGGGGTCCAGGTCCGCCGGCAGCCGCATGGAGGACAGCAGCTCGCGGAACACCTGCCAGCGGCGCTCGGGCGAGGTGTCGGCGCCCATGTGGCGCTCGACGTACTGCTTCACCAGGTCCTGGCCCAGGTTGTAGTTGATGACATACGCGCGATACGAGTCGATGAAGGCCATCTTCTGCGTCGCCCGCTCCACGGACACCAGGCCGTAGCGCACGAACCAGTCCCGCGTCGCCTCGCGGCTGAGCTGTCCGTCCAGGTACCGGCGCGCGCCCTCGTTGCTCGCGTAGGACAGCTTCGCCGCCAGCGCCTCCACGGCCACGTAGTTGGCCGCGCGCTTCGGGTCGAGCCCCGCCAGCGGGAAGAGGACGTCCCTCAAGTACGCCTCCGCGTCCGGGAACGCCACGTCGATGCCGTAGTTCGCGCTGCCCTCGGCGATGAGCGACATGGGCGAGTAGAGCGGATACACCGTCAGCTCCACCCACCCGCGTCCGCGCACCAGGTGCTGCTCCAGCAGCGCGTTGTAGACGTGGTGCCCCGGGTAGCCCTCGTGCGCCGCCAGGTCGATGGCGCGCAGGATGTAGAAGGGCAGGTCCGTGTTGATCTGGATGACGCTGGTCGAGTTGCCCTTGTACCAGTTGTAGCCACTCCACGGCTTGTTGGTGACGTACTCCAACGTGAAGTGCTCGTTGGCGGGCAGCTCCACGTGCTGGAGCGTGCGGCGCCGGGCCTCCTGGATGGCGACGCGGAAGACCTCGTCCAGCTTGTCCTTCGGGATGACGAAGTCGTTGCGGAAGCGGTCCAGCCGGTCGACCAGCGGACCCTGGCCGGGCAGGCGCTTGTCCAACTCCACGAGCACCGCCTCGAACTCCGCGTCGGTGTGCCCCGGGTCCTTCGCGCCGTAGAGCGCCTGGCTCTCCTCGTCGAACTTCAGCTTCTCGCCGGACAGCATCCGCACCCGCGCCTCGAGCGAGCGCAGCTGGGTCAGCAGGAAGCGGTGGCGCATCGCGAGCAGCTCATCGGCGGGCACCGGCGTCGCCTCCACCGCGGCCACCATCGCGGCGGCGCGCGCGGCAATCTCGGGCAGGGGCAGCTTCGTGGCCTCGGCCTCCTTCGCCCAGGCCTCCGGCCCGTAATAGGCGTCCACGTAGTTGCCGTCGTGCTGCCCCACGGCGAGGGCCAGCTTCACGTACTGCTCGGCGGGAGCGTCCAGCGGGGAGGGCGTCGTCATGGGGGTTCCTGGGGAGGGCGCCGTGGCTCGCGTCGCGCAGGCGAGCGTCAGCGAGACGAGGACAAGAGCGGTCAGGCGGCGGAGGCTCGAGTGCATGGGGCAGTTGTAGATGGCCCGGGTCATGAGTTCCAGCGCCCGCCCTCATGAAGGCCAGGTCAGTCGGACATGTGTGCCATGCGGCTCCACCGCGCGGAGGTCCAGCGTCCACTGGAACCGGCGCGCCAGCCGCTCCACCAGCGACAGTCCGACACCAAAGCCCCTTTGCTCGGGCTCGCTCCGACCGAAGCCCACCCCTGTGTCGTCGATGCTCCACGCCTCGGGCGTGACGCGGATGACGATGCGCCCCTCTTCCGTATACGCGAGCGCGTTCTTGATGAGGTTGCCCAGCATCACCCGCGCCACGGAGCCGGGCAGCGGCACGACGACCTCGTCCGTCGCCTCGATGACGAGCGCCACGTCGCCTCGGGAGAGGTGGCCACCGTACAGCGCGAGCAGCTCGCGAGAGATGCCCACCAGTCCGCACGTCTCGTCCGAGCGCCCCGGCCGCGCCAGCCAGAGGATGCCCTCCGTCAGCAGGCCCATCTGGAGGACCGCCTGCCGCAGCCGCTCGAAGGTCGCCGAGTCCCTGGGCGGGTCCAGCTCCAGTATCTCCACCGCGCCCTGCGCCACGGCGAGCGGCGTGCGCAGCTCGTGACTGGCGTCCCGGTTGAACGCCCGCTCCCGCTCCAGCAGCTCCTGGATGCGGACATCCCGGGCACTCAAGGCCTGGGACAGGGCCCGCACCTCGGTGACGACGATGTCCTCGGCTCGCGGCGCCTGTCCCGACTGCACCTGCGCGACGAGCCGCTCCAGCGGAACCCCCAGCCGCCTCGCGACCAGCAGGGAGAGCCCGGCGGCGCCCAGCAGGGCCAGCACCGCGCTCACCACCAGCAGACCCGACGTGCGACGCAGCTGGCGCGTGGTGCCGGTCAGCTCCGTCGTGTCGAGCACGCCGTAGCGCGTGAGGCCTGTCGACACGTCCGGTCGCACCGCGACATGGAAGTGGCCGTGTCCGGGAGGAAAGATTTCGTACTCGCCACCCAGCGCGTCCGCCGGCACCTCCGCCTGGAGCCAGGACGGCAGGCTCGCGTGGCCCACATAGGTCCTGATGCCGAGTGGCATCACCCCATCGCCGCCGTGCTCGTCCATCGCGGTGGCGACGAGCCGCGCGAAGAGGGTGTCCTCGAGGTCGTAGCTGAAGAGCGTGAAGAACGCCCCCATGAGGACCAGCGAGAGCGCCGCGGACGACACCATGGCGCCCAGGAGGAGCGCTCGTATCGACCTAGTCCTCACGGGCCTCCAGGCTGTAGCCCTTGTTGCGGTGGGTGGTGATGCAGTCGTCCATCCCCAGCTCGGCGAGCGCGCCTCTCAGCGCATAGACGTGCGTGCGCAGGGCGCTGGACTCCGGCGCGTCGTCGCCCCAGAGCTGATGGGCGAGCGTCGCCGTCGACACGGGCCCGGGCGCGGACTCCATCAGTAGCTTGAGGAGCCGTGCCTCGGTCCGGTTGAGTCGCACGCCGCGCTCGCCGCGCCGGGCCTGTCCTGTGTCGGGCTCCAGGGTGAGCGAGCCCACCGTCAGACGCCGACCGCTCGGAGGGACGGGGCGGCGCGCCAGGGCCTCCAGCCGCAGCCGCAGCTCCCTCAGCGAGAACGGCTTGACGAGGTAGTCATCCGCGCCTGCTCGGAAGCCCTCCTCCTTGTCCTCGAGCGTGTCGCGCGCGGTGAGCATGAGGATGGGCACCAGCCGGGCGGCGAGCTGCCGGTAGCGCTGACACAGCTCGATGCCGCTCATCCCCGGCAGCATCAGGTCCAGCACGATGACGTCGTACTCGTGGCTTAGCGCGAGCGTGAGCCCCTGGGGCCCGGTGGCGGCGAAGTCGAGCTGGAAGTCCGCGCCGAGGAACCTCGCGATGTTGGCCTGGAGGTCACGGTTGTCTTCGACGACGAGCACTCGCATGAGCGGGCAGGGGACCTCGGGATGGCAGGACGGTCGCAGGCTACCGGAGGGAACGTCAATCGAACGTCAACCGCGGGTTGACGCCTGTCCGACACAGCGGAGGGCAGGGTGACGGTGAAGCTCACTTCCAGGAGTCCACCATGTTCCGCTGGCTGTCGCTGTGCGTGCTGCTGCTGTCCGCCTCCCTGGCCCGGGCCGATGCCCCGACGACGTCGCTGGACGTTCGCGGCGCGGATGGAGAGCGCATCCCCACGCGGGTGATCGAGCCCGAAGGGGGGCACGCGAATCCACCCATCGCCGTCCTGGTGCATGGCCTCACGCGCCGCAAGGAGGACTGGCTGTCGGACGCGGGGCCCACGCATGGCGGCGTCTTGAAGGACGAGCTCCTGCGGGCCGGCTACCGCGTCTATCTCTTCGACGCGCGACTGCACGGAGAGCGGGCGAACCCCGAGGCGAAGCCCGGGGCGCTCGCGAAGCTGGCCCACAAGGGCGAGCCCGCGCGGTACGTGAAGATGATCGCCGACACCGTGCGCGATGCCCACGCGCTGCTGTCCGCGGTGCTCGCCCAGGGCAAGCCGCCGCGCGTGCTCGTCGTCGGGTACAGCATGGGGGCCCAGGTGGGGCTCCTGCTGGCGGCGCGCGAGAAGCGCGTCACCCACCTCATCACCATGGTGCCGCCCCACATCGACCCGTCGATGGAGGAGGTCGCCCCGTCGCGGCACATGTCGACGATTCGCCAGGACTGGTTGCTGCTGACCGCGAACCAGGATGACTTCGCGCCCGTCGCCGACAGTCGCGCCCTGTTCGAGTCCGCTCCGTCCGTGCGAAAGACACACAAGACCTTCGACAGCGGGCATGCGCTCCCGAAGGAGTACCTGGACGAGGTGCGTCGCTGGCTCTCCACGAGCCACCGGGCGCCGTCGCCCTGATTCAGTCCGGGCTCGCCTCCCACGACAGCGCGAGCTCGCTCATCCACGCGGCGCCCTGGGCCGAGTCCACGCGCAGGTAGGTCTCGCGAAGCGGGACGCTCGGGGTGCGCTCCTTCGCGTGGAGGTGGGCGAAGAGACGGGCCCAGGATGGGCCCACGGAGTGGGGCGGGCCGGAGTGCGCGAGCGTGACGGCCCGCACCTCGGGCAGCTCCGAGATGGCGACGCCCTCCGGGACGGCCCCGGGGGCCAGAGGCACGCACCAGGACTGGTCCGCGTCGTCCTCGCGGTACTCCGCCTCGTGGAAGAGGCAGAAGGGGGGCCCGGCCACGTGGGGGCCACACGCGGCCAGCAGCCGGGGGAAGAACACCGACGCGTCGGAGTATCGCCCCCGGGCCCGATGCACGGCGACACGAACGGGTGGGAGCCAGCGTTCCAGCAGGGGCGGTGGCGCGCGCAGGTAGGCCTCCGCCCGGGCCTGGTTTTCGAGCAGCGTGTCCAGCGCGAGCACGGAGCGTCGCGCGCTCGCGGCCTCCTCGGCGAGTCGGGCCCGCACGCGCGCGAGCTGCTCCGCGAGCGAGGCGCCCTGTCCCAGCTGGGTGAGCACGCCGTGAATCTCCTCCAGGGAGAGCTTCAGGTCGCGCAGCGCGCGCACGGTGTGGGCGAGCGAGATGTCGTGCTCGGTGTAGTAGCGGTAGCCCGTGGAGGCGTCCACGCGGGAGGGTTCGAGCAGCCCCTTCTCCTGGTACAGGCGCAGCGCCTTCACGGTGAGCCCGGTGATGCGAGACACCTCGCCGATGGAGTACAGCAGTCCGCTCACCGCTCCTCCTCCTGGAGGAAGGCGCGCACGGTGGCCGCGAAGGCCTCGGGCTGCTCCTCGAAGGGGAAGTGCCCGCTGCCCGCCAGCTCCACGAGTCGCGCGTGGGGAATCGCTTCTACCACGCGCGTGGTGGCCGAGCGCGGCTGCAGGTCATGGGCGCCATGGATGACGAGCGTGCGCGCGCGCACCCGGCGCAGCCATTCGCTCCAGTCGTGATGGCGTCCCAGGCTCAGGTAGAGCCCGAGCGAGAGGAAGCCTCCAGCGGCACCAGTGTCGGGAGGCCTCGTGTCGGGGCGCTCGGCGTTCAGGGCCCGGGCATACAGCGGTCCGAAGGCGGCGAAGTGCTCGGCGAGGCGGGCCTCGTCGTCCTTCAGGCGGGCAGGGAAGTCGAAGGTGTGCTTCATCCAGGCCGCGAGCTCCCGCTGGGCTGCTTCGTCCAGACGGGTGCGCACCTGGGTGAACAGGTCATCGCCCTTCGAGGGCATCGTCACCAACGGGGCCGGCGCCACGAGCACGAGCGCGTCCACCCGCTCCGGCCACTCGGCCGCGTACAGCAGGGCAATCAGGGCGCCGAAGGAGTGGCCCACCAACGTGAGTCGCTCCCGGCCGAGCAGGCGCCGGATGCGCTCCACGTCCGCGAGCTGCGCGGCGAGTCCCAGGCGGGCCTCCACCTCCTGCATGGCCCGCCAGGTGCCCCCGGGAGGCGGCAGGGTGATGGGCCGCGAGGAGGCGCCGCTGCCTCGCTGGTCATAGAAGTGCCAACGCAGGGCATCCCTCGTCAGCGCCGCCGCGCGCCAGGGGTTCGCTGGAGGCAGGCCAGGGCCTCCGTGGATGACGAGGACGTCCCGCCCCTCGCCCACGGCGACGTGGTGCAACTGGACATCACCGGTCACCTGCCAGGACGAGGCGTCCGCGCGTTGTCCCGGAGGAACCTCCAGCGTCTCGCCCCGCGCGGTCAGCACCTGCGTCACGGTGCCGGGCTGGAAGAGGGCCCTCCCCATCCACCACCAGGCGCCCGCCGCCGCGCCCGCCAGCAGGATGAGGGTTCCAAGGATTGCCGCCGCCATGCGCTTCCTCCGAGACATGTCCGTGGGTGACATGCCTGGAGGGTGGCGGTCTCCCCCAGGGGGAGAGTCAAGCACGAGGGCTACTGGAGGGTGACGGGCGGCGCCTTCTGCGTCATCTGCTGGGCGTAGTCGGACGCATGGTCCCGCATGTAATCGATGGGGTTCGCGAGTACGCCCAGGCCATTCGTCTTCGAGCGTCCCGTGTAGACGAGCTCTCCGCTCTCGTTGATGTAGTGGACGAAGAGTCCCGCGGTGCCGTCGGCGCCGAAGCGGTCCGTCTCCACGCTCCCGATGGGCGAACCATCAGGGCCCAGGACATCCTTCATGATGGGCGAGCGATACAGGTGCGCGACCGGGATGATGACACCCCTGGCGCCGGACTGTTTCACGTACTCGGCCAGCTCCTTCTTCATCCGCGGCGGGACGATGAAGCGGTCCGCGGCGATGTTCGGGAACGCGTCACACCATTCGCTGTCTCCCTTCAACTTCTTCACCTTCACCTCGGAGACATCCTTGCCATACGCGCTCCAGATGGCGGGCGCGAGATGGTCCTCGAGGTTGCGATACACCTTGTCGTTGCCCTCCGCCGGATACGCGCAGGCGAGCATGGGCGTGAGGGCATACGGGCTGTCCAACGCGTTCCATTTCCCGTCGGTGAAGTAGCGCGGGTTGGACGTCGCGAGGCCTCCGCCACAGCCGGAGAGGAGGGCGAGCGCGACAGTGGCGCACAGTGAAACAGGGACCAGGGATACACGGCGAGCGGGCATGGGAACTCCTCGAGCAAGTCGATGAACTCACGAACAATTCGTGAGCTGCTTCGACGCCCCTCGTCGCGTCCGGGGTTCCATCTATCTGCTGATGACCGGTCGTTCCTGTGCGTTGCTGTTGCACCTGGAGGGCTCTGGTCATGCGATTGTCGGTGGTATCGTGACGTCCGAGGGCTCGTCGTCGGCAGGCTCTAGCAGGCGCATCCGCGCGCGAGGTCAGCGCGGCAGCTCCGCCTTGACGAAGGTGAGCTTCGGGCTGCGAAAGCCCATCCCCACCCACGCGCCGAGCAGCTTGATGAAGAACGCGACGGATTGGTGCCGGCTGTTGGGCACGTCCGTGGGGAGCGCGGGCCCGGGCGGCAGGTCGGAGGTCATCGTCCGCAGCTCCAGCGGAGGCAGGGTTCCGTCGGCCCAGAGGCCCCCATAGAGGCTGAGCCAGTGGCCGCTCTGGAACTCGAGGAACACGGGCGTGTTGCAGCACGTGGCGACGACGCGGCGGGTCTTCGACTCCGGCGTGAGCCGGAACTCCGCGAGGCGGTCCGTGCCCTGGAGGAAGTGGACGCGGTCCTTGCGGTAGAGCACGAAGCGTGACGCGTCCCGAGGCCCCAGCAGCAGCCGTGACGCGGGCAGCGTCTGGAATCTCGCGACGGCCGCGCGACAGCTGTCGCAGCAGCACTCGGCGCTGATGATGGGGGCTTTGTCCACCCGCAGGGAGACTTCCCCGCAGGCGCAGCCGAGCGATGAGGCCTGGGTCATGGTGAGGCTTTCTCCGGGGGGGTGAGCCTGAAGAGCAGGCGGATGTAGCGGTCCAGGTGGTCCAGGCTCTCGCGCGCGAGGGCCGCGTCGTTCCCCGCCTTGGCGAGCACGAAGGCGCCTTGAATCACCGTCTGGGTGTGGCGTGCCAGGCTCGCGGCCGTCCAGCCTCCGGAGACGCGGCGCTTGCGCATGGCGGCGGCGATGTCCGCCTCGAGCGTCTGGGCATGACCGAAGATGCTCGCGGCGCAGGCGTCCCGGATGTCGGGCGCGCTCGCGTGGACCTCCTGCGCCAGCGTGCCCACCAGACAGCAGAACTCGGCGGGGCTCCCGGTGATGATGGACTTGCGGAAGGCCACGTAGGCCAGGACCCGGTCGAGCGGGTCCGCGGGGGCGTGGTAGGGCGCGCTCGCGAAGAAGGCGGTCGTCGTCTCCTTCCAGTGCTCCGCGGCGGCCACGCCGAGCCCCTCCTTGCTCTTGAAGTGATGGAAGAAGGCGCCCTTCGTCACCTCCGCGACCTGGCAGAGCTCCTCGACCGAGGTCGCGGCGAAGCCCTTCGCGCGAATCGTGTCGCGCGCGGCCTCGAGCAGCCGCGTCCGGGCATCCCCGCGTTCTGGCGCGTGTTTCGGTGGGCGTGGCATGGCGATGTCATACCGTACGGTTGGTATGTATGCAAGTCCCGGAGGTCGAGCGTGGGCGGGCCGGCCTGTCGAAGAGGGCTCGCCAGGCGCTACTTTCCAGGGATGCGCGACCTGCAATCCCACCGGTGGATGTGGGTGAAGGCCATCCTCTTCGTCGTCATCGGCTGCGTCTCGTCGGCGCTGCTCCTGATGGAGCTGCCCGAGTGGCGCGTCCTGCTCCTGCTGCTGCTCGCCATCTGGGCCTTCTGTCGTGCCTACTACTTCGCCTTCTACGTGCTCGAGAAGTACATCGACCCGTCGTTCCGCTTCTCCGGGCTCACCTCGCTCCTGCGCCACCTCGTCGACAAGCGCTAGGGATTGGACGTGCTGTCGCTCCCCCCGGTCATGGTCGCGCAATTCTTGCGCGCCATGGCGCGGGTGCGCAGGAATTGCGTGTCGATTGCGCATCTTCATTCCAGGGTTCACGCATGGGCATGAGACCTGTATAGGAAAGGGAGCGAGGTTCCCGCCTGCCCACCCTCTTGATAGTGGTTGTCATCGCCGTGGCGGTCCTGGTCGCCCTGATTGCGTTCGCGGCGGGAGTCCTGACCGCGAGCCACCTGGGGCGGCTGGTGTTGCTCGCGGGTCTGGCCATCCTCCCACTGGTCGTCACCGGCGCGGGCGTCGCCGTGGGCGTGCGTGAGTCGTCGCAGACGCAGTTCTGCCTGGGCTGTCACGAGATGGAGCCGTACGGGCAGAGCCTGTTCGTGGACAACGCCGCGTCGCTGGCGGCGGTGCATTACCAGAAGCGGCTCATCAGCCGGGACACCACCTGCTATGCGTGCCACACGGACTACGCCCTGTTCGGTGACGCGAAGGCGAAGTTCAACGGGCTCAAGCACGTCTGGGTCCACTACTTCGGCACCATTCCCGAGCGACCGAAGCTCTATCAGCCGTATCCCAACTACAACTGCCTGCACTGTCACAGCGACGCCCGGAGCTTCCTGGAGGCGTCCGCGCACCAGGACATCCAGGCGGAGCTCCAGAGCGGCGCGCGCTCGTGTCTCACGTGTCACGACCTCGCGCACGACCTGGAGGGCGTGAAGGCGCGGAACTTCTGGCTGCCGGAGCCACGTCCATGAGCCACGAGAAGCGCATCCGGAGGGCGGCCCTGCTGGTGCTGGCGGGGTTGTGTGTCCAGCTCTTCACCACGCTGTTCTGGTCACCGCTCACCTTCGTGGTGTTCACGGCGGTGGGCGTGCCCCTGGTGTTGCTGGGAGTGGGCCTCTACGTGGTGTCCGTCTGGAAGATCCTCAAGGAGCGCAAGGCGCTATGAGCACTCCGACCTCGGAGCCCTGGCGCGCTCGCGCGGGGGCCGTGCTGCATCGCTGGCGCTGGCGGGTGGTGCTCGCCGTGCCGCTGCTCTTCGCGCCGCCCATCCTCGCGGTCAACGCGCCCCAGGATGTCCGGATTCCTCCCTTGAAGGAACGCAAGGCGCCGGTGCCGGCGCTGTTCTCACACTGGGCCCACGACTCGCAGCGTTGCTACAGCTGCCACCCGGGGGTGTTCCCCCAGGCCCCACTGGGCTTCACCCATCAGGACATGCGCGAGGGCCGCTACTGTGGCAGTTGCCACGATGGACGGGCGGCCAAGGCGCCGAGCTCCATGCGCTGCGAGGCCTGCCATGCGCCTCGCTGACCTGGGCCGTCTCTGCGTGGGGGTGTTCCTGCTGACGGCGGCCATGCCCGCGCGCGCGCAGACGCAGGAGGAGAAGCGCCGCCAGCTCCAGGAGCGGCTGGGCATCCAGCGTCCGCCGACGCCTCCGCCCGCACCAGAAGGCAGCGCTGACGCGGGGACTCCCGAGACCTCCGCGGCACCTGCCGCGCCCACGAAGGCGGCACCAGCACCGGTGCTGACTCCGTCGGGGCCGAGGACGGGAGGGGCGCCGAAGCCGCGCGGACCGACCTTCGCCGCCGACGCCCGGCCCATCCTCGTGGCCCGGTGTCTGTCATGTCATCGCCCGGAGGGCATGGCTGGCAGGTCGAAGTGGGTGCTGCGTGGCGATGGCACGGACTACGAGACCACGCTGCGGTTCGTGAAGCTGGATGCCGCCGCGCAGAGTCCGCTGTTGAAGAAGGGGACCGGCGCGGTCCTGCATGGTGGCAAGAAGTCGCTCGCGGCCGAGTCGCCCGAGTACGCCACGTTGCTGAAGTGGGTCGAATCCGGGGCGCTCCCAGGACAGGCCCCTGCCGGGACCGCGCCGCCCCCCTCGTCGGCGGCGGCAACGACGTTGGGGGCTCCGACTTCCGCGCGCGTGGGGGACGTGGCTTCAGCGACACCTTCGACGGTGGCAACGCCTCCGGGGGGCGCGCGCCTGGGGGAGGTGCCCTCGGCGCCACCCGCGACGGCGGCAATGCCTCCGGGGGCTCCTGCTTCCGCGCGCGTGGGAGAGTTGCCCGTCGCGCCGTCCTCGACGGGGGCAACACCTTCGGAGTCCATGGCCTCCTCGCGCGTGGGGGTGGAGTCCGTGGTGCCCTCCTCGACGGTGGCAGTACCCCCGGGGGCTCCTGCTTCCGCGCGCGTGGGGGATGCGCCGACGCCTCCTTCGTCCACGCCGCTCGCGCCAGGGACGCAGCCCGTGCCGGCGTCTGCCTCCATTTCGGACTCGCTGCGCTTCGCTCCCCTCATCCACGAGCAGCTCCTGGCGGGCTGCGCGAGCTGTCACGCGGCGGATGGGTTCGCCGGGTCCACCCGCTATGTCGCCCACTCGGAGCCCGAGCCCCACCTGCGCACGGTGCTGGCGCTGGTGACGCCCGGCTCGGCCGACACGAGCCTCCTGTATCAACGCGCGCGAGGTGACTCGCATCAGGGCGGCGCGGTGTGGGAGCCCGGGAGCGCGGAGCTCGCGCTCCTGGCCCGGTGGATTGAGGAGGGCGCGCGCGGGACGGAGGCTCCTCCCCTGGCCACCGCCGCGCCCGTTGCTCCGTCCCTGACGCCACCTGCCACCGTGGCCACCGCTGCGCCCGCTTCTCCGTCCTCGACGCCACCCACCGAGCGGCCCGCCGCTTCATCGGGTGGGCCGCCGCCGGGCGTCCAACTCGGGACCTTCCCCGTGCTCGGCTCGCTCACGCTCAACGGGCGCTTCGACCTCAACTACGAGCGCCTCGGCTACAACGACCAGCCCTTCCAGAAGGGCGCCTCGAACGCGCTGCGCAGCTACCACCACTTCCTCTTCCTGACGCGCCAGTCCACCGAGGACCCGGTGACGCTGACGCTGGAGATGTTGTCGCTCCAGTTCTGGGAGGTGGGCTATCGCGTCAGCGGCGAGGACTGGCCGGTGCGGCTCTCCGCCAAGGTGGGCAAGGTGCTGGTGCCCTTCGGCGCCGAGCCGCTGTTCCACCATAGCTACGGCGGCCTCGCGGGCTTCGACCAGAAGGTGCTTCCGCCTGTCTACGCGCGCGAGGGGCTCACGGCGAACGTGCAGCGCCGCGAGGGGCCGTTCCTGCTCTCCGCGGATGTCTACGTCATCGCGGGCTACCAGCTCCGGCGGGCCGATGCAGTACTCAACCTCCAGTCGGACTTCGCTCCGTTGGAAGCGACGCGGCTGGGCGTGGGGACGCGGCTGGGTGGCTCCTGGGGCCCGCTGAGCCTCTGGTACTCGGCCTACTACAATCCGCTGGGATACGGCCGGAGGCTGTTCCTCCAGGCCCTGGACGTCGCGTCGTGGCGCCCTCGCGGGGTGCCGGTGCTGGAGCGCTTCTCACTGGGCGCGGGTCTGCTGCGCGCGGACGTCTCTGGAGGCGAGGCCGAGGGGTACGGCGGTCCCGGCGCGGACTACTACCACTTCGCCAGCTACCTCCAGCTCCGCTTCCATCCCACCGATTGGCTCTACCTCCAGTATCGGCAGGGCCTGCGCACCTTCGGCAATCAGCGCGGGCGGATTCTCGACACCACCGCGCTCACCCGCGAGGACGCCTCCGCGCACAACGTGGGCGCGGTCGCCCGCTGGAAGGGCTTGAGCGTGGGCCTCTTCCAGTTCTGGAACCTGGAGAAGGTGGACGAGGTGCCGGACGACTTCACGCGACTGGTGGTGGCGTATGAGTTCTAGGCTCGGACTCCTGCTCGCGCTCCTGTTCGTCCCGGGCTGCGCGGACTTCCACCGCGGCGACGCGAGCCCCGACGCGGGCACGCCCTCCGGTGGTGACGGCGGCGGTGGTGGCGACGGAGGAGGTGACGCGCCCTCGTTCGCCACGGACGCTCATCCCCTGTTGCTATCGGGCTGTCAGTCCTGCCATCGCGCTGGAGGCGCCGCGGGCAACACGGGCTTCGTGTTGACGGGCGACGCGGACGCGGACTTCCAGGTGTCGAACGCGCTGACGGACACCGCGGCGCCCGCTGGCAGCCGCCTGTTGCGCAAGGCCGCGGGGGCGGGACACGGCGGCGGAGCCATCTACGCCGACGGCACCCCCGAGTATCAGACGCTCCTGGCGTGGATCGCCGGAGGCGCGCTGCCATGACCCACACATCTCCCAGGAGGGACCCGATGAGACGAACGACGTTGCTCCTGGTCGCCGCGCTGCCCTGTCTCCTCGTGGCTTGCGCGAAGCTGGAGAACGCCAACCCGGGCATCACGACCAGCGGGGCGCATTCGGTCCTGCTGGGACAGACGCTCCAGCTCGGCGCCGCCACGCGCGAGGCCACGGATGACGGCTACACGTGGGAGAGCGAGGACCCGGCCATCGCCACGGTGGACGACACGGGATTGGTGACGGGCGTCAGCGTGGGTGAGACGGCGGTGAAGGTCGTCGGGAAGCGCTCGCGGTTGGAGGGGCGTCACGCGGTGGTGGTCGTCGGGCCCTCGGCGGGGGACGCCGGCGTGGACCCGTCGCAGGTGCCCTATTACGTGGCCTGGGCGGGCTCGCCGCACGCGGACACCACGGCGGAGGCCTTCTCTCACTGGAACGAGGAGGGGATGGTGCCCGCGACGTGCGCGCGCTGCCACAGCTCGGAGGGCTACATCGACTTCCTGGGCGGGGACGGCTCCGCCCCAGGACGGGTGGACGCGCCGGGCAGGACGGAGTCCGTGGTGCGGTGCGAGACGTGCCATGACGCCGCGGCTTTGCGGCTGACGGCCGTCACGTTCCCCTCGGGCAAGGAGGTCACCGGGCTGGGCGCGGAGGCGCGGTGCATGGTGTGTCACCAGGGGCGCGCCGCGGGGAAGGACATCGACGCGCAGGTCGCCGACGCGGGAGTGGGGGAGGACACGGCCTCGGCGGCGCTGGGCTTTACCAACATCCATTACTACCCGGCGGCCGCCACGCTCTTCGCCGCCCAGGCGGCCGGTGGCTACCAGTACGCCGGGCAGGTCTACGACACGCGCTTCCGCCATGTGCCGGACTTCGACAAGTGCAACGAGTGCCATGACCCGCACAGCACCCGCGTCCGCTGGGATGCCTGCGCGACGTGCCATCCGGGCGTCACCGATGTCACCCAGGCGTGGAACATCCGGCAGATCGCCTCGCGCAACCAGGACTACGACGGCGACAACAACCGCACCGAGGGCATCTACTTCGAGATTCAGGGGCTGCGCGACAGGCTGCTCGCCACGCTCCAGCGCTATGGCGCCGAGCGGGCCCAGCCCCTCTGCTACGGCAACGCACATCCCTACTGGTTCCGGGATGCAGACGGTGACGGCGCGTGCTCCACGGCCGAGGTCGTGGGCACCAACGCCTACAAGAGCTGGACGCCACGGCTGCAGAAGGCGGCCTTCAATTATCAGCTCGCCCGCGTGGACCCGGGCGCGTTCGCCCACAACGCGAAGTACATCATCCAGCTCCTGCACGACTCGATTCAGTCGCTCAACGGCGCGCTGACGACCCCCTTCGATACGTCGCTGCTGGTGCGCAACGACCCTGGCCACTTCAATGGAGCGAGCAAGGCGGCGCGCAACTGGGACGCGAGCGAGACGGTGCAGGCGAGCTGCTCCCGCTGCCACAGCGGCGCGCAGGGCTACCGGTTCTTCGTGCAGTACGGCGTGGGGCAGGCGGTGCCGGAGACGGCCAACGGACTGGAGTGTGCCACGTGTCACGAGAGCTTCGCGCCGGACTACGACGTGTTCGTCCCCACGCGCACGTGGCTGCCGGATGGCACGACGGTGAGTCTGCCGGGCCAGGACAACCTCTGCGCGAACTGCCACATCGGACGCGCGTCGAAGGCCACGCTCGACAATGCCTTGGCGGCGGGAGGCACGCCCCGCTTCCAGAACGTCCACTACATGCCCGCCGCCGGGACGCGTGAGGGCGCGCTGGCGAAGACAGGGTACGAGTACCCGGGCAAGACGTACGCCGGGCGGCTGTCGCACCTGGGCGGCGTGCAGTGCACCAGCTGCCATGTCCCCGGCGTGAGCAACCACACCTTCCGCATCGCGGACGTGTGGCGCACGCGGTGCGAGACGTGTCACGCCGACCAGGAGTCGGCGGAGCAGATTCGCAACGTCCACCTCCAGGACTACGACGGGGACGGCAACACCACGGAGCTGCTCCGGGCGGAGGTGGATGGCATGGCCGCGCGCCTGCTGGCCGCCATGCGCACGGTGACGAGCAACGGCCTCTGCTACAACGGAGACGTCAATCCGTACTTCTTCAAGGACACGGACAAGGACGGCACGTGCAGCGCGACGGAGGCCGTCTCGTCCAACGCGTTCGCGCCCTTCACCCCGGCGCTCGTGAAGGCCACGCACAACTACCAGCTGAGTCGGAAGGACAAGGGCGCGTGGGCCCACAACTTCAACTACGTGGGCCAGCTGCTCTTCGACAGCGTGGAGGACCTGACGGGGGCTGTGCCCGTGAACATGGTGCGCCCGTAGCCTGGGGCGCGCGGTGACGGGCTGCCAGTTCCGGGGCCAGGAACTCCTGATGCGCCGCTCAGCGCGTCGTGAGCGGGACGACGCGCAGGTTCTTCTCCGCGCCTCCGAGAAGCATGGACGCGCCGTCGGGCGAGAACGCGATGGCTCGGTGCGAGCGGTTTCCCGCCTTGAAGGCGCACCAGCGCCCATCGGTTCCGATTTCGATGACCAGGCCGTTGTTGGTGCCGATGACACCCAGGCCGTCCTCGCGGAAGTGGACGGCGTCCCCGCGGGTGCTCGGCCCCGGGGTCATTCCGCGCGTGAGCTTCTCCAGGGAGTGGCGTGAGAGCTCGTCACCGCTCCTCGCATCCAGCACGAGCGTGTCGTGCTCCACGCCGCCGCCCACCGTCACCAGTCGGTTCGTCGAGGCGTCGAGCGCGATGGCGTAGATGGTGCCCTGCGTGACGAGCCGTGACGGTGGGCGCTGCCAGAGCAGTTGCCCGTCGGAGACCCTCACCGCGGACACGCGGGAGAAGGACGTGGCCGTGTAGAGGATGTCCTTGTCGGGCGACAGTACGGCGCAGGTCTCCTCATCGAGCAGGAGGGAGGGAAGCAACGGCCGACAGTCGAGGGAGGCCAGGGAGACGAGGACCATCGACGGCTCCGGAGTCACCAGGGCGGGCACCGCGGCCGCGAGCGCCGGGTCCACGCGTCGCGTCTCCGTCCGCGTCACTCCTTCCTCCGTGACGGTGGTCCTCCAGTTCGGCGACTGGGCGATGAAGTGCGCATCGTCCACCCAGACGAAGGGGCGCATGACGGGCAGGGTGTGCACGACCTGGAAGGTGTGCAGGTCGATGACCTGGCAGCACGCCGCCTGTCCCGAGAACAACGCGCCACCCGTGAGCAGCCAGCGCCCCCCCGGCGAGAGCGCGCCGGGGCCGCGCAGGCCCGTCAGCTCGGCCTCGACGTCGAAGCGGGGGCCGCTGCGTCGCACCAGCCGACCCAGCTGACTGGCGAGGTTGGGCGCCTCGACGACCAGCAGGGAGCCGCCTGGCTCGAACGCGAGGAACTCGACGTAGGGGACGGTGTCCTTCGCGATGGACGTGGACGCCGCGCGAGGCGGCGCCGGTGCGCGCTGGGGGTGCAGCTCCACGCTGTCGATCATCCGCATGCGCGGACCCTATACCACGGCGGGTCCGCGCCCCTTCCCGTGGGACACCCCGCCTCACACGGGGAAGAGCTCGACGGGCAGCGTCGTCGGCCCTCGAACGATGAGGGACGGCGTCCACTCGAGGCGCTCCGTGCGCAGCTCCATCCGGTCCACGCGGGAGACGAGCTCCTCCAGGGCGATGCGCGCCTCCAGTCGCGTGAGCCTCGCCCCGATGCAGAAGTGGATGCCGTGGCCGAAGGAGAGCTGCTGGGCGTTCTCCCGCTCGAGGATGAACTGGTCCCCGTCGGGAAAGTGCTTCTCGTCACGCGACGCGGAGACCAGCGAGAGCAGGACGGTTGCTCCCTTGGGCAAGGGGACTCCCGCCAGCGTCACGTCCTCGGTGCACGTGCGTATGACGGACAGGATGGGGGGCTCGTAGCGCAGGGTCTCCTCGATGAACCGGGGGATGAGCGTGGGCATCGCTCTCAGCCGGGGCAGCAGCTCCGGCCGCATCGTGAACAGCCGTGCGCAGTGGCTGAGCAGGCTGACCGTCGTCTCCAGTCCGCCGACGAGCAACGCGACGAAGAAGCCCACCAGCTCATCGTCGGTGAGCGCCTCCGTGCCCACCCGGGCCTGGAGGAGCTCGCTGACCATGTCCTCGCGAGGCTCGCGCCTCCGGTCGTCCAGCAGCCGCCGGGAGTAGTCATCCAGCTCTTCGACGGTCGCGCGGCACCGCGCCGTCCCCGCGGCGTCATCCGCCGCGACACCGCTGATGGTCGCGATGTCCGTGGTCCATTGCTTGAGCTGCGCGTGCCTGGATTCGTCCAGGCCGAGCAGATGCCCGATGACACTCGCGGGGATGGGGGTGGAGAGCGCGTCGACGAAGTCGACCCTGCGCTTCTCCAGCATGTCATCCACGCACTTCCGGGCGGTGGCGTGGACGCGAGACTCCAGACGCGCGAGCGCCTTCGGGGTGAAGGCCTGGGTGACGAGGGCTCGCAGCCTCCCGTGGTGGGGCGGGTCCATGAACGCGATGGAGTAGGAGAGCGGGTTGACGCGTCCGAGCCACGGCGGAGAGAAGGCGAAGCGCAGCCCCGACGAGGAGAACAGCTGCGGGGACTTGAGCACGTGCTGGACCTCGTCATGGTGGATGACGGCCCAGATGCCGCCGGGCTCCACCTGGACGACGGGGCCCTGGCGTCGCAGCTCCGCCAGGTGGGGGTGGGGGTTCTCCATGAACTCTCGCGACAGGAAGTTGATACGGGGACTCATGTGGGTGGCCTCCAGGTCCTCGGATGGATGAGGCGGTGAAACCCTGTGCGACGAGCGTCTGGAACACGGTCCTGCGGGGTGCGCCCTCGCCCGCAGGGGACATGAGGCGATGCTGTGACGAAAATTCTCGCCGGAGCCCTGCCTTGGTTGTCTGCCTGTTTGTCTTTGCAGTATTCGAACATGCTGGAGCCGCGTGAATATTGCTCGGCAAAGTGATGGCGACGAAGTCCACCACCGGACACCTTGCCGCGGGACGCGTCGTGCGGGGCGGACTGCGGGCCTCAGGAGGGGAAGAGCTCGATGGGCAGCGTCTTCGGCCCGCGAACGACGAGCGACGTCGTCCAGTCGATGCGCTCCGTGCGCAGCTCCATCCGGCTCACGTGGGGGATGAGCTCCTCCAGGGCGATGCTCGCCTCCATCCGCGCCAGCGTCACCCCCAGGCAGTAGTGGATGCCGTGGCCGAAGCTGAGGTGCTGCGCGTTCTCCCGCCCCAGGATGAACCTGTCGCCGTCGGGGAAGACCTTCTCGTCGCGGGCCGCGGAGGCGAGCGACACCAGCACCACACTTCCCTTGGGCAGCGCCGTGTCCGCCACCGTCACGTCTTGCAGACACGTGCGCAGCAGGGCCACGGCGGAGGGCTCGTAGCGCAGCGTCTCCTCGACGAAGCGGGGGATGAGGTCCGGCGTCTCCCGCAGACGCAGGAGCAGCTCCGGGTGCTGGCAGAGCATCCGGGCGCTCTGGCCGATGAGATAGGTCGTCGTCTCCACCCCGCCGGTGAACAGCACGAAGAAGAAGCTCATCAGCTCCTGTGGAGTCAGGGTCTGTCCGCCCGCGCTGGCCTGGAGCAGATCGCTCATCAAGTCATCGCCGGGCGTCTTGCGCCGCGCGTCCAGGGCGTCCTGGACATACCGCTCCATCTCGTCGAGCGTCCGGCGGCACTGCTCCATCTGCTTCGTGTCCTCCGGGTGGACACCGCCGATGAGCGCGATGTCATGCGACCAGCGCTCGAAGTGCTTCAGCAGCGCGGTGTCCAACCCCAGCAGCCAGCAGACGACGGTGGCGGGAATGGGCACGGCGAGCGCTTCCATGTAGTCCACCGTCCGCCGCTCCAGCATCCGCGCGATGCGCTCGCGGGTGATGGCGCGGATTCGCGGCTCCAATCGCTTGATGGCCGAGGAGGTGAAGTCCCGAAGGATGAGTGCCCGCAGGCGTCCGTGTTGGGGCGGGTCCAGGAAGGGGAGCGACTCCCCCAGGGGATTGGTGCGTCCGAGCCATTCCGGCTGGAACGCCAGGCGCATCCCCGTGGAGGAGAAGAGCTGCGGCGACTTGAGCACGTGTTGTGCTTCGTCGTAGCGGGTGACGGCCCACATGCCGCCCGGGTCCACCTGCACGATGGGACCCTGGCGTCGGAGCTCCGCCAGGTGGGCGTGGAGGTTCGCGATGACTTCGGGAGACAGGCAGTCAAGACGGGTCCTCATGATGCGATGGCCTCCGTATCCGCGGAGCGTCTCCACGGGTCGTGTGGGGGGGGCAGGTGTCTGGCTTGTCTTTGTGAGGGGCGAGCATGTCGTAGTTGAGCAGGAATTGCCCGGAGCGTGAAAAGGCGCGGAGTCCGCCACCGGACACCCGCCGGGCTTCCCTCCCCGCGCAAGGATTGCGTGTCGCGAGTCGCCGTCCCCATCAGTCCCAGTAGCGCAGGTCTCCGGACGGCCCCCTGTTCCGACCCGGGAGGTCCTCCCGGATTGACCCCCACCGCCACCACTGATAGGACAAAGGGGTGCGCGTCGATAATGAATATGAGATTCAATATCGAAATCGACCTGGGAGCTCCGACCCGCACCCCTTGAACATGCCCACACCTCGTCGCTGGCGGGGCGCCCTCGCGCCGACCTCTTCGTTCTCCGCACTCGTGCTCCTGTCCCTGCTGTCGGTGGGAGAGGCGCGAGCCCAGGAGGCGAGTGAGCCCTCGGGGCCCGCTGTCGCCGCGCCGGCCAGCCCGACGCCGCCCGAGGGGGCCAGCGCGCCGGCCCGCGGCGTCGTCCCCCCGGTGCTCCTGTCCAAGCCGGAGGCCGTCTATCCCCCCCAGGCGCTGGCCGCGAAGGTGGAGGGCGCGGTGAAGCTCCTGCTGACGCTGGACGAGGAGGGCCGCGTCACGCGCGCGCAGGTCGTCGAGGGGCTCGGCCACGGGCTCGACGAGGCGGCCGTGGACGCGCTGGCGAAGGCGAGCTTCACACCCGCGATGCAGGACGGCACCCCCGTCGCCTGCCAGTTCGAGTTCATCCACCACTTCGTCCTCGCCGCCCCCGCTCCCCAGGTCGCCGAGGGCCCCGCGCCCCAGCAGCCCGTGGACGAGGCGCCCGTGGCCCAGACGCCCGCGGAGGCCCCCCCGGAGCCGGAGTTGCCCTCCTTCACGTCGATTGTCCGGGGCAAGGCCACCGAGGCGCGCGTGCTGGTGCGTGGCTCGGAGGCGGTGGACGTGGTGGAGCTGGAGAAGGCCCATGAGCGCGCGGAGGACCTCGCGGAGGTGCTGACGCGCGCCTCGGCCGTGCAGGTCCAGAGGACGGGCGGCCTGGGCAGCCGCACGCAGCTGTCCCTGGGCGGCCTCTCCGGCGACCAGGTGCGAGTCCTCCTCGACGGCGTGCCCATCGAGTACTCGCCGTATGTCTACGGGCTGGGGAGCGTCCCGGTCTCCCTCATCCGGCAGATGGAGGTCTTCAACGGCGTCGTCCCGGTGCGCCTGGCGACGGACGCGCTGGGCGGGGCCATCCACCTGCGCTCGGGCCTGGCGGCCCCGGAGACGGGCGCGTCCCTGTCGCTCCAGGCGGGCTCCTTCGGCAGCTACCGCGGCACCGGCCGGGTGACGTGGCGGGCGAACGAGCAGGTCTTCGTGCGCGCCGCGGGGTTCCATGACCGGGCCCGGAACGACTACCGCGTCACCGTCCCCGTGGCCGACCCCGTCACCGGGCGGGTGGGACCTCGCGCGCTGAACCGCAGCCATGACGCCTACCGGGGCTCCGGAGGGAGCCTGGAGCTGGGCGTCGAGTCGCTGCCGGGGCTCGACCGGCTGGTGCTCACCGGCTACCTGGGCCAGTATGACAAGGAAGTCCCGCACGACCAGCTGATGATTCGCCCCTATGGCGCCGTCACCTCCGGGCAGGAGAGCTACGGCGTGGGGCTGCGCTACGAGGTGTCCGCCCACGAGCGGCTCAAGGTGCTGGCCATCGCGGGATACAACCAGCGCATCGGTGAGCTGTACGATGTCTCGGATTGTCTCTACGACTGGTATGGCGTCTGCCAGGGGACCCAGGCACGGGCGGGTGAGATTGGCTCGTCCCCGCTGGAGAACACGCAGAAGCGGCAGACGCTGTTCGGACGTGTGCGATTGCTCGGGACGCTGCTCGACGTGGAGGACCTGGAGCTGTCGCTCGGCGCCGACGACAGCGAGCGGACGGGCGAGAACGCCTACCTCACCCGGCTGGGGCAGGAGGACCCGCTGCGGATTCCGCTCGGGCTCACGTCCGGCTTCGGAGGGCTGTCCCACCGGCAGTCCCTGTGGGAGGGCCGGCTGGAGAACACGCTGTTCGTGAAGGGCTACGTGCAGCGCCTCTCCTCGGGGACGAACGCGCAGCTGTCGGAGACGCGGTGGGCGGGCGGTTACGGCGACACGCTGCGCTTCAGCGTGACGCGCTGGCTCCTGCTCAAGGCGTCCTACGAGCGCACCACGCGGATGCCCCGGGTGGAGGAGCTCTTCGGCGACGGCGGCCTGCTGGTGGAGAGCACGGCGCTGCTCCCCGAGTCGAGCCACAACGCCAACGTGGGCGTGGAGCTGCTCTCGTGGGTGACGCCCGTGGGCCGCTTCGGCGCCAACGCTTCCGCGGGCCTGCGCGACATCGAGAACCTCATCCAGCTGTTCCCCGGCGACACCACGCAGGCCTACGAGAACGTGGACCACGCCCGCTCCGTCACCGCGCACGCGGGGCTGGACTGGGACTCCCCCGGTGACTGGGTGGGGCTCACCGGCGCCGTCACCTGGCTCGACTTCAAGAACCTGGCGCAGGAGGGGCAGTTCGCGCGCTTCAAGGGCGACCGCATGCCCAACCTCCCGTGGCTGCAGGCCACCGGCACCGCGCGGTTCCAGGTGAGCCGGCTGCTCTCCCGCGAGGACGCGCTCGGCCTGGAGTGGACCACCCGCGTCGTCGGCTCGTTCGACCGCTCCTGGGAGAGCGCGGGCAATGGCGGCACGAAGCAGTCGGTGCCGACGCAGGTGCTGCACTCCACCGCGCTCACCTACCGCGCCCGGTTCGAGCGGCGCGCGTATTCCTTCTCCTTCAACCTCCACAACCTCACCGACGCCGCCGCCTTCGACCTCGTCGGTGTCCAGCGGCCGGGGCGCGCCCTGTCCGCGCGCCTCACCGTCGACCTCTGAGCCGCCCTCCGTGTCCCCTTTCAGGATGTCATCGCCAAAGGAAGCCCGATGAAGCTGAAGTCCGCACTGCTCGCTCTCGCCGTGTTCGCCACCGCCTGCTCGGATTCGGATGACCCGACGCCGACCCCGGATTCCGGCAACCCGACGGACCCGGACGCGGGGACGCCGGACCCGCTCTACGCCCTCATCACCCAGGTGCCCATCGCCGGTGGCAACACCCAGAGCTACCTGGTGACGGTGGACGACATCCAGGAGGCGAAGACCGTCGGCATCGCCAACGCCCTCGAGCTGACCGCGGACGCGTACATCGTCGCGGGCTACCCGGGTGCCGGGAAGCTGTTCGTGAGCAGCTCGACCCAGCCGACGATGACGCCCTACACGCTCAACGCCTCCGGGGCGCTCGTGCCGGAGGCCGCGCTGTCCTTCACCGGCTACGGCGTCCGCGCGACCAACGGCTACCAGTCCCAGCACTACTTCGTCAGCGAGTCGAAGGCCTATTACTTCGACCACGTGAACTACAAGCTGGTCATCTGGAACCCGAAGGACCTGTCCCTCATCGGCTCCAAGGACCTGACGGCGCAGCTCAAGGACGGCGAGTTCACGTTCCGCTATTCGCAGAGCCTGGCCGTCACCGCGGGCAATGACGTCATCATCGCCGGTGGCTGGCACGCCGCCGACGTGAAGACGATTCCGGCCAAGACAGCGCTGGTCATCGTGGATACGCAGACGGACGAAGTCACGGTGAAGACCGACACCCGCTGCGGCTGGGCGCGCGACGGCGTCAAGCACACGGACGGGAAGATCTACTACGCCACCGAGTCGCTCGCCGCCGGCGCGCACTTCGTGTCGCCCACGACGGCGGCGAAGCCGTGCATGATTCGCTTCGACCCCGCGACGGGCGAGTTCGACAACTGGTTCACCACGCTCGACGCCTTCGTCTCTCCCGGCACGGACGGAGACATCGCGTCCATGCTGCTGCCCGGCGCGCCCGGCAAGGGCTACGTGCGGGTGATGGACAAGGCGGCCGCGCAGGTCGCGTTCGACGCCGCGGTGGCGGGTGGCCGGCCCTTCCACGGCAGCCATGCCTCGACGGGCGGGTGGTGGAGCCTGTGGGAGGTGACGCTCGGCGACGCTCCGACGGCGACGGCCGTGGTGCGCGACGACCTGGTGCCCACCAACGGCCGCACCATTCCCCAGAACCCGGGCGAGTTCCTGGTGCTGCCCGAGTTCGTCAACGACAACGCCCAGACGCGCTTCCGCATCATGAGCCCGCAGACGGGCCTGGGTGACGCGAAGACCGTCGTCGAGGGCCAGGTGCGCGGCCTGCTGCGCGTCCGCTAGTCCTCGCTGTTCCTCGAGCAGGGCCTCCGCCGTGTCCCGGCGGGGGCCTTTGCTCCCGCTGTCCCTTGCTTCCCCGGGCGCCATGAATCCCTTCGTCCCCCTCGCGCTGCTGCTCTCCCTCGGGGGATGTCTCGGCCTGTACCTGTCCTCGCGCCACCAGCGCCTGCTGCGCGCCGCCTTGCCCGCGCGTCCGGCGCGCTGGGTGGGCTCGCTCCTGGTGCTCGCGGCGCTGCCGCTCCTGGGGCAGTCGCTCCAGCCCTGGGTGGCGCTCTACGTGCTCTTCGTCTGGACGACGCTGCTCCTCATGCTGCTCCCGTACGCGGCGCTGCTCGTCGGGCGAGGGGAGGCTCGGTGATGGCGGGCGGCGATGAGGAGGTCCTCCGGCCGGACTGGCTCTCCAAGACGCTCGCGGGCGTGCTGCTGGGGCTGGTGCTCGCGTTCGGCGTGAGCGGCCTGTTGTCCCTGGCCCTGGCGCCCATGGCGACGAGCCCCCGCAACCAGCTCGTCATGTGGAGCGTGGTGCCGGTGTGGATGGGCGTCGTCGGCGGCTGCTTCTTCTTCAGGACGGGGCCGCGCGCCTGGCTGTGGCTGGGCGGCGCGACGGTGCTCACCTGGGGCGCCTTCCTGCTCCTGCGCAACCCCTGACCCCCGCCGGCACTCCCATGCGCTCCGCCCTCATCAAGGTCTACAAGGTCGTCCACACCTGGGCCGGCATCGTCGCCGGACTGGGGCTCTTCATCTGCTTCTACGCGGGCGCCTTCACCGTCTTCAAGGACCCGCTGGCCCGCTGGGCCACGCCGCCCGCTGAACGCGCCTCCTCGAAGCCCAGGTCCGCCGCGGAGCTGCACGCCCTGGTGACGACCACCCTGGCCCAGCACCCCGAAGTGGCCGAGGAGTTCACCCTCACGCTCGAGGCGGCGCCGGCCCAGGCGCCTTCGCCGATGAGCTGGCACCGCAACGAGGGCGACGAGGACCACGACGTGCTCGGCGAGCGTCGGTTCCACGCCACGCTCCAGGCGAACGGCGCCGCCGTCGTCACCGAGGGACACCCCAGCAAGGTGGGCGAGTTCATCGACGTGCTGCACCGGGTGGTGGGCCTGCCCTTCGACACCGAGGTGGGCCGCGTGCTCACGGGCGTCATCTCGCTGCTCTACGCGCTCGCGCTCTTGTCGGGGCTGGTCATCGTCCTGCCGTCCCTGGTGAAGGACTTCTTCGCGCTGCGCGTGGGCAAGGGCCTCAAGCGGTGGTGGATGGACGCGCACAACGTGGTGGGCATCGCGAGCCTCCCGTTCCACCTCTTGATTGCCATCACCGCGGCGGTGTTCGGCCTCCACGACATCATCTACGACGTGCAGGACCAGCTCATCCACGGCGGGACGCTGCGCGCCGGCTTCAGGCCGGCGGCCGGTGACGTCCGGAGCGCTCCGGACCCCACCACGATGCTGCCGCCCGCGGAGCTGCTCGCCCGGGTGCGGGTCGCCGCTCCCGCGCTGGAGCCGCACTCGCTCCAGTACGTGAAGGTCGCCACGCCTCGCGCCCTGGTGCGCGTGTGGGGGCATGACCCGGCGGCGCTGTCTCCGCGCGCGCTCGGAGGGTTCGTGGCGCTGGACCCGTACAGCGGGAAGGTGCAGTCCACCGACTTCCTCCCGGGCCAGATGTCCGCCCCCGTCACGCTCATCAGCAGCTTCTTCGCGCTGCACTTCGGGACCTTCGGCGGCCCGCCGGTGAAGTGGATCTACTTCCTGCTCGCGCTCAGCGGCGCGTGGCTGTTCTACAGCGGCAACGTGCTCTGGGTGGAGACGCGCCGCAAGAAGGCGCGCGTCGCGGGAGCGCTGCCCGTCCAGCGGCGGGACGTGCGCTGGATGGCGGCCGTCACCGTCGGCATCTGCCTGGGCTGCGTGAGCGGGATTTCCTTCACCCTGGCGCTGGCGAAGTGGCTCGGCGCCCACGTGGCGGACGTGCGGGTCTTCCACCAATACGGCTACTACGCGGTCTTCTTCGCCTCCATCGGCTATGCGCTGGCGCGAGGCGCGGCGCGCGCGTCCATCGACCTCTTGTGGGGCGCGGCGCTCTGCACGCTGGCCATTCCGCTCACCACGGTGGTGGGGTGGCTCGTGCCGGGGCTCGGCCCCTGGGCGACGCTGGACGGGCTGGGCGTGGACCTCACCGCGCTCCTGGGGGCCTTCTGCTTCGCCTGGATGGCGCGGGCGACGTCCCGACGCGCGCATACGGGTCCCCAGGACAGTGTCTGGTCCCTGGGCGCTCCGGCCGCGAGTCCCGGCCAGGAGCCGTCTGTTCCCAAGGAGTGGGCCACCTGATGCGAATCCCCTTGTTCCTCGCGGCGGGGCTGTTGACCGCCAGCTGTTCCTCGGGGCCCACGCCCCGCGCCGATTCGGTGGTCCAGGTGGACTGGGCGCCGGTGACGCTGCCGGGCACGTTCCAGTTCGACCTGGCGTCGACGCACACGGGGCGGACCCACCGGATGTTCGTGGCCATCCCGGAGGGCCCCGCGCCCGCGGCGGGCCACCCCGTCATCTACCTGCTGGATGGGGGCTCGCACTTCCCCACGCTGGAGCGCCTGTCGCGTGCGCTCCCCAGGCTCGCCAAGGGCTTCGGGGTGCCGGCCGCGCCGCCCATCATCGTCGGCCTGGGCTACCCGGGCGACACGGCCGCGAGTGACCAGGCGCGCGGTGAGGACTACACGCCGCCGGCCCCGGACCTGTCGAACACGGGGGACCGGTTCTCGAAGAAGCAGGGCGGGGCGGACCGCTTCCTGGACTTCGTGAAGAAGGAGTTGGAGCCCGTGCTCGCGGCGCGGCTGCCGCTGGACACGTCGCGCACGGCGCTGATGGGCCACTCCTATGGTGGGCTCCTGGTGGTGCACGCGCTCTTCACGCGGCCCACGTCGTTCCAGACGTTCATCGCCGGCAGCCCCTCCCTCTGGTGGAACCACCGCCACGTGCTCACCGGGAAGCCGTCCTTCCTGGCGCACCACGCGGCGACGCCGGTGAGGGCGCGTGTGCTGCTCACGGTGGGGGGGCTCGAGCAGACGCCGCGCAAGAGCCAGGGTGAGCGGGGCATGCTCGCCGTCGAGCGGCGGATGGTCGACAACACCCGCGAGCTGTCCGGCGAGCTGTCCGCCCTGGGCGGCGGGCTGGAGGTGCGGTTCCTGGAGTTCCCGGGCGAGGACCACTACGGCGCCTGGATGCCCATGCTGAGCCGCGGGCTGCTGTTCTTCTCCGCGCCCCCGCTGTTGCCGGGCGCCGAGTGACGCCCAGCGGCGTGTAGTCGTGCCGTTCACGGTGGCCGCCCTCGAGGCGTGAACAAGGTCGGCCACCTTGGCGAAGAAGGACCTGGAGACCCGCGCCCTGGCGCCGTGGTCCGGTCCGTCGCGCCGGGAAATGGGACGTAAATCCGCCCCGTCGGTCATGGGGGCGAAGGGCGTGCTTCCCACGTCCCGATGCCCCGCATGGGGACACCCGCGCCCTTCGTCAGTGGTGAGTCGCCGTGTGCCCGGAGCCGTGTGTCGGCCGGGCATGGCTGCATTGCAATCATGAAGGTTCAGTGAGGTCTCGTGATGAAGACATTGGGAATGGCGGTGGCCGGACTGTTGCTGTCGGGGCCGGTCGCTCAGGCGGAAGAGGGTGGGGCGTCGCGCGAGGTGACTCGCGTGCGGGCGATGCGCGCGGCGGTGGAGCCCATGCTCGCCAAGGAGTTCGGCGCGAAGGCGTTCGTCGCCACGCTGCACGGCCGCGGCGCGCAGACGGTGCTGGGCGTCATCGAGGAGGCACCCCCGCCGGGGACGGACCTGCAGCCGAGGCTGGCGGTGCTGCGCTACGACGAGGCCCGGGGCACCGTGCGCGTGGTGGACCGCGCCTTCAAGTACGCGGAGGCCAGCGCGCTGGGCGACAAGACGCTGCTGCTCACCCCGGAGGGAGATTTGCGGCTGCGCGAGGACTCGGGCCGGGAGCGCCTGCTGGCGCAGCGCGTGCTCGGCGACCTGGCGCCGTCCGTGAAGGGCGATGGCGTGGTGGCCACCCTGTCGCGCACCGGCGCCGAGTCCCATGAGACGGCGGTGGGGTTCGTGGGCGTGGATGGCCGCGTCACCGTGGTGGCGGACGGGCCGGGTCTGGATGCGATGGGCACGATGTCCCCGGACGGGCGCACGGTGGTGTTCGTGTCGGGACGCACCACCATGGCGTCGTGGTTCCGCACCACGCTGGATGGCGCGGAGCCGGTGCAGCTCACCAACGTCGGCCTGAAGGCCGGCGCGCTGCGCGACGGCGTGCCCGCGAACTTCGTGCCGCCTCCCATCAACACCGGGGCCATGGAGTGGTTGTCCGAGGACCGGCTGCGCTACGCGGCCGGCGGCGGCGAGCAGTGGACGCTGGATGTGCGCACCGGTGTGGCGGTGCGGGAAGGAGGTGCCCGGTGAAGACGACGCTCTCGATGAAGCTGCAGGCCCTGCTGGTGGGGGCCTTGCTGGTGGCGCCCGCGTCCGCGCTGGCGGGCACGATGTTCCGCTTCCCCATGTCCATGAACCCCGGCCAGTGCGCCAGCGGCGGCTGCTATGTCGGCGCGTACAAGGACCTGGGGGGCGTGAAGGACTGGACGTGCCAGGGCTGGACCTACTACGGCCACCTGGGCACGGACTTCTCGCTGTCGGGCGGCCTCGCGGCGATGGACGCGGGCGTCTGGGTCATCTCCGCCGCCTCCGGCGTCCTGGAGAGCGCCGTCGACGGGTTCTACGACCGGTGCCTGGCCTGGAACAAGGACGACCCCAACGCCAACTGCGGCATCCGCGCGGCCAACTACATGATTCTCCGGCACTCGGACAACCGCCGCAGCAAGTACTTCCACCTGAAGAAGTTCAGCTTCCAGTACAGCGTGGGCGCGAACATCCCCTGCGGCAACTGGATTGCGAAGGCGGGCTCGTCGGGCGCGTCCACGGGGCCTCACCTGCACTTCGAGTTCTCCGACCCGACGTGGGGAACGGATGACCCGTACGCGGCCACGCCGGGCTGCGGCGGCACCATCTCCCTGTGGACGTCCCAGGGCTCCTACCAGGGCCTGCCGGGCATCACCTGTCAGTAGCCCACGCCCCGCCAAGAGGAACGGCTCATGCGAACGCTCTGGAACCGGACGGCCGCCATCGCGATGGTGGCCGCGCTCGGAGGACTCACCTCGCCCGACGCTCAGGCCTGCACCCGCGATGACTGCGGCTCGGGGGGATTGAACGCCTGCTACAACCTGTCGGGCTGGAAGTGGTGCGGAGTCACCTACAGCGGCTCCCAGCACTGGACTTCGGTCAACGTCTACAACCACTCGTCCATCAGCCAGGTGCCGCAGGCCTGGACGAACCTCAACAACCCGCCCGCGGCGCCGGGGAACACGCTGTACCTCAACACGGACGGCTCCAACCACTCCAACCACGACATCGACTACTGGGACGCCAACACCTCCGACACGTGGTGGGGTTACACGACGTACCCGGGCGGCATCGGCGCCAACAACTGCATCAACCGGGGCGGCGCGATGATCCAGTTCAACCTGAGCCGCGTCACGGCGGACGCCACCTGGCGGTTGTGGCTGGCCGAGCACGAGACGGGGCACGCGGTGGGAATGAAGCATGTCTGTGGTTGCACCCAGGGCCGGGTGATGAACCCCTGCACCGAGTGCTCCAACCCCGCCACGCTCAGCGGCTGCGACGCGCAGGGCCTCAACGCGCTGTATCCCTGACGGGCCGCCAGGAAAGGAGAACGCCATGCATGAATTCAAGAAGGCACGCAGGCTGTTGCTGCTCCCGTGCGTCTGGGGCGCGATGATGGGCTGCGCTCGCGAGGCGCCGTCCGCCGAGGTCGCGCAACCGGTGTCCCAGCCGCTCGAGTCCGTGGAGCACAGCCACCCGATGACGGTGCATTGGGTGACGCACGACAGCTTCAAGGAGATGGTGGGCGAGTCGGGCGTCATCGTCCAGGCCCGGGTGGTGTCGTCGCGTCCGGCGGTTCAGCGCGTCTACGGCTGGAACGAGAAGGCCCAGCGGTACTTCACGCCGGAGGAGGCGGGAGACCGCTACGCGGAGACGCCGCTGACGGTCTCCACGCTGGTGGTGTCGGACGTCGCCCGCGCGAAAGAGGGGCTGGTCGCGCTGGGGGGCGCGAAGCTCGGGCCCGACAGCAAGCTGGAGATCGTCGAGCTGGGGGGACTGGCGCCGGACGGCCACCGGATGGAGCCGGATGACAAGCCCGTGCTGCGGCTGGCGGAGGAGGCCATCTTCTTCCTCATCCCCGCGGCGAAGCACCCGGGCGCGTACCACGTGCTCGGGGGCTGGCAGGGGCGGCTCCGGGTGACGGCGTCGGGTGAAATCCAGGCGCTCGGCTCCGAGGTCCACCCGGGGCTCGCCGACTTCAGCGTGCATGACGGCCGCACGGCCAAGGCGCTGATGGACGAGCTGCGCGGCGCGCCCCGATGACGGCGTCACTGCACGGCTCCGAGCGACTCGCGGAGCCGTGCGATGTCCCGCGACGGCGGGGCGCCGAACATCCGGCTGTACTCGCGGCTGAACTGGGACGGGCTCTCGTAGCCCACGGAGTGCCCGGCCATCGCCGCGTCCATGGCCTCGGCGAGCATCCGGCGACGGGCCTCCTGCAGGCGCAGCTGCTTCTGGTACTGCAGGGGGCTCATCGCCGTGACGGACTTGAAGTGGTGGTGGAGCGCGGACGGGCTCATGTGGACGGTGCGCGCCAGGTCTTCGATTCGCAGGGGCGCGGCGTAGTGCGCCTTGAGCCAGTGGATGGCGCGGGCGATGGCGTCCAGGCGGCTGTCCGCCATGGCGATGCGCCGCAGCCGCGCGGTGTTCTCCCCGGACAGCAGGCGGTAGAGAATCTCCCGGGTGATGAGCGGCGCGAGCACGGGGATGTCGCGCGGGGTGTCCAGGAGCCGCACGAGCCGCGACGTCGCGTCCAGGAGCGGTGCCGCCACCGGGCCCAGCGCGAGCCCCCGGGCCACGCCGCGGTCCTCGGGCGCCTCCAGCGCCGCCTCCATCATCAGGCTGCTGAGCTGGCCGGGCTCCAGGTCCAGCCGGAAGCAGAGGTAGGGCCTGGCGGGCGTCGCCTCGATGACCTGGCCGGTGACGTGGAGGTCCATGGAGGCGACCAGGCACTGGTCCGTCCCGTAGACATAGACGTCGTCACCGAGCAGCACCTGCTTGCGGCCCTGCGCGACGATGCACAGCGCGGCGGCCTGCAGCGCGTGCAGCTCCGGGGTGGGGGCGGAGGCGCGGATGAGCGAGAGCCGGGGGATGGCGGTGGCGTGGATGCCGTCCGCGGGCGTGTGGCGCGCGAGGAGCGTCGCCAGCTCGTCCAGGCTGGGATTCGGGGCGGACGCCGAGGGTGGGGCGCGCTTCATGGCAGGCAGTCAAACGTCCCGTGCAGGATTAGGCAAGAGCCGGCGAGCATCCGGATAACGCCCCCAGGCCCTCGGTTGAGAAGGTGTGCATGTCCCCGGCGCCCTCCTGGCACCGGGCAATCCATCGAGGGACGTGCACATGACGACGAACATCCAGGGCAAGGTGGTGGCCATCACCGGAGCGAGCAGCGGAATCGGCGAGGCGGCGGCCCGCCTGCTTGCCCAGCAGGGCGCGAAGGTGGTGCTGGGCGCGCGCCGGCAGGAGCGGCTGGAGGTGCTGGCGAAGGAGCTGACGGCGGCGGGAGGCGAGGTGCGGGTGCGCGCGGTGGACGTGACGAAGCGCGAGGACGTGGAGGGCTTCGTGCGCTTCACGGTGGAGGCGTTCGGGCGGCTGGACGTGCTCATCAACAACGCGGGGGTGATGCCGCTGTCGCTGCTGGAGAAGCTGAAGGTGGACGAGTGGGACCGGATGATCGACGTGAACATCCGGGGCGTGCTGCACGGAATCGCCGCGGCGCTGCCGGTGATGAAGCGGCAGAAGTCCGGGCAGGTCATCAACCTGTCGTCCATCGGCGGGCACGCGGTGAGTCCGACGGCGGCGGTGTACTGCGCCACGAAGTTCGCGGTGCTGGCCATCTCGGAGGGGCTGCGTCAGGAGGTGGGCGGGGACATCCGCGTGACGGTCATCTCCCCGGGCGTCACCACGTCGGAGCTGGCGGAGAGCATCAGCGACTCGAACGCGCGCGACGTGATGCGCGAGTTCCGCAAGGTGGCGATTCCCGCCGAAGCCGTCGCCCGCTCCATCGCCTACGCCATCAGCCAGCCGGCGGACGTGGACGTGAGCGAAATCATCATCCGCCCGACGGCGAGCCCGTACTGAGCGCCTCACGGGGTGCCTGGATACGGCGCTGGCGCAACCAGGGCTCGAAGCGCATGAGCGAGAGCCCCAGGTCGCTGGCGAGCTCGGGCCGGGCCAGCGCGGGGGCGACGTTCATGTAGGTCAGCCCTCGCGCCACGCCGGGATGGAGGCCCGCGGCGACGGCCTCCTCGATGGTGCTGGACTGGACGGTGTAGGTCTTTGCATCGACGCGGGAGAGGACCTCCGCCATCTGCCGGGGCGTGAGCACGTCGCCCGCGAGCTGCAGCGTCACCCCGTGGAACCGCGCGGGGTTCAGGAGGGCCGCCGCGGACGCGTTGCCCACGTCCTCCGGGGCAATCAAGGGAATGGGCCGGTCCGCCTCGAGCACCGTCACCCACCGGTGCCCGTCGACGAAGGCGGACGTGTCCAGCATCGCGTGGTCCATGAAGGTGGCCGGCAGGATGAGCGTCCAGTGCCTGAACCCGGCGCTCCGGACGCGCTCACAGGTGGCGAGCTTGTTCTCCCAGTAGACCTCGTGCTCCTTCCAGCGTCCCTCCGCCCAACCCTCGATGTTCCGGTGGTCCCCGACGCCGGACGTCGCGGTGTGCACGTACGTCTCCACGCGCTCGGCCAGCGCGGCCTCGATGAGGTTCTTGCCCTGCTGGACCTCCTTGCTGAAGTCGACGCCCGTCGCGGAGACGATGGGGGACTGCATGGAGAAGACCCCCTGGACCCCCGCGCAGGCGGCGCGCAGTGACGCGAGGTCGTCCAGGTCTCCCACCACGAGCTCGGCCCCCGCCGCCGCGAGCGCCCTGGCGTTGGGCCCTTCCGGATTGCGCACCAATACACGCACCGAGGTGCTGCCTTCGGTCAGCAAGGCCCGGGCCGTGGCTCCGCCCTGTCTCCCCGTGGCGGCGGTGACGAGGACAGTCGGGTGGCGGCGCATCGGCGGCTCCTCTCGTAAGTGGGGGACCCCACCGTTTATGGTCGTTGAATACGGAGGGGCCCCCCGTTTGTCAAGGCAGCGGGATTCCGCACCTGCCTCGGCTGGCAGTGCTTGTCTGTAAACAGGGCGGCATCCTCTGGGCCGCCTCGAGCTCTGTCTCAACACGACGTCTGTCGGGTCCGTGAAGGACGGACGGGTCGAAAGCGGGGGACCCCACCGCTTGTCGGCGGATTGAACAGGGTGGGGGCCCCCAAGCTTCTGGAGTGCCCCCGAGCCTGACCTCAGTGCGCGGACTGGAGCCCCACGTCGCGGCCGTTCAGCGGCTGCACGGGGCGGTTGTTCGGGTTGAGGTGCGGCAGCCGCTCGAAGGCGGCGATCTGCGAGTCGGACATCTGGATGGGGTTCTTCATCACGAACCACTGCAGCCCCTCGCTGCACGGGGGGGTGGTGAGTGAGCCCGCGTAGTGGAAGAACGCCCGGTTGAACGGCAGGAGCGCGCTGGCGTTGATGAGCGCGCCCAGCGGCGTGCTGGTCTCACCCTCGTGACGGGGCAGGTGACGGAAGGCGGTGAAGAGCGCCGCGTTCACCAGGCCCTCCTCGATGAGCACGCCCACCACGACCCTGGGCGTCCCCGCCGCGTCGGTGTGCACCAGGTGCACCTCGAGCGGATGGTGCACGCCGTTCTGGGTGTGCTCGCTGGGGGTGTGGAAGTGGAACTGCGCCAGCTTGTACTCCTGGTCGCCCAGGCGCAGGGTGCTGCCCACGTCGTAGTTGAACTGCACCGTGTGGCCGTTGTTCACCATGCGCACCTGGCTGGTGCCGTAGTGGAAGCTGGGCGCCTGCACATTCGATTGCGTGGCCCCGGAGGTGGACAGCGCCACGGGGGATTGCTGGATGCCCGTGGAACACAGCGCGCCACCGGCGACCTCGCCCCAGTGCTCGGGGTCGACGGTCTGCGCATAGCCCCAGTGCGTCTCCTCGGCGAGGGCAGGGGCGGCGAGCAACACGGAGGACAGCAACGCGCCCCGAAGAGCGCGCACAAAGAGGGTGCGAGGGTGTGACATGAGTGATGAGTCCTTGAAGGAAGACGCCAGGAATGGGCGGACGCCCGTCATGCCCGGCGGGATGTCTATGCTAGCGGCCGAGCCGATGTTTTGCCGCAAAATCAATCTAAGTGGTACTGGTTTGGATTTCCTGAAATGAATCGAAATGAAACAGCGTGTTGACAGGAAATCCCCGGATGGATGGAACTCGTGTGTGTGTCCATGTCGAGCGCTGACTGCCATTGCGGGCGAGCGGGAGACACGGGGGGGCCTGGGTCCCGAACCGCCTGGGTGACGGCGGCCCTACGGCAGGTGGCGTCCCCCCGTGCCATTCCGTGGTTGAATGTGGAGGGCTCCCCCGGTTGTGGGGGCGCGTCGCGGTGAGGAGACAGGTGTCGTGGAGCGCGTGAAGTCATTGCGAGTGGATGGCCAGCGCAACCGGGAGCGGATCGTCGCGGCGGCCTCGGCGCTGGTCGCGCGGGATGGCGCGCAGTCGTCGCTCGAGGAGATTGCGCGGCGGGCGGGGGTGGGCTCGGCGACGCTGCACCGACACTTCCCGACGCGGCAGGCGTTGTTGGAGGTGGTGTTCCGGGAGGGCGTCGCGCAGCTGTGTGCGATGGCGTCCGCTCAGCCGGGCAGGAATCCGGCCGCGGAGCTGGCGGCCTGGCTGGAGGAGGTGACGGTCTACACGGCGACGCACCGCGGGCTCGCCGCCGCGCTGCTCGCGGGCCCGGAGGGGCTGTCACCCTGGGAGCTGTGCTGCACGGACATGCTGCTCGAGGTGTTGAACGGGCTGGTGGCGCGGGCGTCCTCGGCGGGCGCGATTCACTCTGGCGCCACGGCGGAGGACCTGCTGCGGCTCGTGAACGCCATCGCGGTCGCCAACGAGCAGGATGCCCCCACGGCGCGCCGGGTGCTGCGTCTGGCGCTTTTGGGCATCCGGCCGTGAGGCGTGACTTCGCTTGGAAGGCGTGATTGTCCGACAGGCCGTGAGGGCTGGACGCTACACTCCGGCCCCATGTCGACCCGTGGTGCAATCGCTGTGTACACGTCGGGCTCGGGGACCCCCGAGCACGTCTCCTCTCGGCCCTGGCGCGGTGTCTATCATCACTGGGATGGCTATCCCACGGGCCTCGGGCAACACCTCCTGGCGTGTGTCGAGCGCGCCCGCGGCGACCTCCAGGCCGTGGTGGCGCGGCTCATCGACGAGGCCCCCTGGGGTTGGTCCACCTGCATGGGTGGGAAGGACGAGACGGAGGAGGAGCGCTATTCGGAGGAGAGCCCGGGCCTACCGGTCGCGCCGGATGAGACCGGGAGCGTGTCCTATGTCTATGTCTTCGATGTGGAGGCGCGTCGGCTCGATGCGTTCTCGACCTACGTCGGCGGGGACGGCAAGCGGTTCAGCTCCGTGCGCTTTTCACCCGAGGGCACGCCGGACCTCCCCGCGCTCGACCTGCTGCCGGAGGAGCTCGTCAGCGAGCCGCCCCTGCCCGGCGAGGAGCTCTCGGCGGAGGCGCTCCAGGCGTTCCTGGAGGGACGGCCCAGGCTCGAGTCGGACAACAAGCTCCTCCATTGGTTCAGCACCGAGGAGCGCCCGGACCGGTCGCTCTGCATCGTCTTCCGGGTGGTCGTCTTCGAGGAGGACGCGGTCCGCGAGGTGGTGGAGCGGGAATGGCGGCTCGTGCCTGCCTCCGCGCGACGCGAGCCGGCGCGGGTCCGCAACTTCATCGAGGCGCTCGTCGAGGTGGTCGGCGAGGACCCGACGTTGTTCGACGCGTTCTGGATCGCCAGTCTGGACCCACTGCGTCGTTCCCAGGCACGTCAGCGTGAGAGCTTCGTGCGAATCCTGAAGGCGCACCGGGCCCGCGACTCCGGCTCCGGGTCGCTCTAGAGTCCTCGCTCGCTGGCTGGAACACGAGGAGGACTTGCATGCGGCACCAGGACCTGGGCTCGAGGCTGGGACTGTGTCTGGCGTTTCTGCTGGCTTCGGGAGCGATGGCCTCGGAGGCCCCCTCGAAGCCGGAGGAGGCCCAGGCACAGCTGAGGCTCCAGCGACTCAGCGCGTTGGGCGAGCTCTGGGGGCAGGTGCGCTATCGCCACCCGTGGATGCTGTCGCGGCGCATCGACTGGGACGCGGCCTTCCTGGCGGCGGTGCCGAAGGTGGAGGCCGCCACCAGCGACGAGGCGTTCGCCGAGGCCGTCCAGTCGATGCTCGGCGCGCTCGAGGACCCCGCCACCCGCGTGAAGAGCGCGCGTCCGCCCGCGGCGCTGGCCCCGCCGACGCTCCGGCCCCTCCTGGGCCTGGAGAAGGACGTGGTCGTCCTGGACCTGCGCAACCTCGCCACGCCCGAGGGCCCCCAGGCCTTCTGGGGCCTGGGCGAGAAGCTCTGGGGGCCCGTGCGCAAGGCGCGCGCCGCCGTCGTCGACATGCGCATGCGAGGCTTCGACGAGGCGGCGGCCTGGAGCGCCTCCAACGCCGCGGACTGGATGCTGCCCCTCTTCATCGACGGCGAGCTGTCCGTGCCGGGCTCGCGCTCCTCGCTCCACGGTGGCTACAAGGCCCAGACGGGAATGGACTCGCCCTACACCACGGCCTTCAACCAGGACGTCAGCTCGGTGGTGGAGGGCAACGCCGGCAAGAAGTTCGCGCGCGTCGTCTTCCTCCTGGATGCGCGGAGCGTCGTCTCGCCGAAGGTGCTGGCGCTGCGCGCCTCGGGACGCGCGCTCTTCGTGGGCGAGGGCCCGGTGACGGACGCGCTGGCCGTGGACACGCAGGAAGTGCCGCTGGGGAGCACGCTCGTCGCCACGGTCCGCACCAGCGAGACGGTGTTGCCGCTGGGGCTCGACGCGGAGGTGCCGGCGCGCGCGGACCTGTCCGCCCCGGACGCGGCCTACACGCGCGCGTTGGCGCTGGCGAATCAGAAGTCCAAGCCCAAGGGCCCGAGCGCCCCGGCGCGGCCCGAGGCCCAGTGGCGCCCGGACAACGCCTACGCGGAGTCCCCGTACCCCTCGCGCGAGCTGCGCCTGCTGGCGGCCGTGCGGCTGTGGAACGTGGTGGAGCTGTTCTTCCCCTATCGCCACCTGATGGACGTGGACTGGAGCCAGGCGCTCCCCGGGATGTTGGAGCGCTTCGAGGCCGCCCAGGACGCGAAGGCGTACGCGCTCGAGGTGGCGAAGTCCGCGCGGGAGCTGCGCGACGGGCACGTCTCGCTCAGCGGCCACCCCACGTTCAGGGAGATCTGGGGCGGCATCGCCGCGCCCGTCGAGGTGCTCGACCTCGATGGGAAGGTGGTCATCACGTCCGTGACCAATGCCTCGCTCGCGCAGGGGCTCCAGGTGGGGGACGTCATCGAGAAGGTGGACGCGGAGCTCCTCGACGAGCGCGTCCGCCGCATCGACGCCGTCCACCAGGCCTCCACCGAGGCGGCGACCCGGCTGTACCACGTCTACCTGGCGCTCGCGGGCCCCCCGGACTCGGAGGCGACCTTCACCGTGCTCAACGAGAAGGGGCGTCGGGAGGTGAAGGTGAAGCGGCCCGCCACGTTCTCCCGGCCGGAGCGCCCCCATGAGCCCTTCAAGCTGCTGGAGGGCAACATCGCCCTCGTGAACCTCTCGCAACTGGGGGCCGACGAGGTGCCGGAGGTCATGCGGAAGGTCCAGACCACCCGGGCCGTGGTGTTCGACCTGCGAGGCTACCCGCGTGGCACCGCGGGGGCGCTGGCGCCGTACCTCAACGTGAAGCGCGCGAAGACCTGGTCCCGCTTCGAGGTGCCCGTCGTCGCGGGCTCCACGTTGGTGAACGGCCGGATGGCCCTGGTGCAGGCGCTGCCCACCGCGGACGTGCCGGTGTACCGGGGCCGCACCGTGACGCTCATCGACGAGCGCGCCGTGAGCCAGGCGGAGCACCTGGGGCTGATGCTGGAGGTCACCAGCGGGACGACCTTCGTCGGGAGCCCCACCGCCGGCGCCAACGGGAACATGACGTACGCGGTGCTGCCCGGCGGCATCTGGATGAGCTTCACGGGCATGGATGCCCGGCACGCGGACGGCGGTCAGCTCCAGCGCAAGGGGCTCACGCCGCACGTGGCGGTGCGCCCCACGCTCGCGGGTGTGCGCGCGGGCCGGGACGAGGTGCTGGAGCGGGCGCTGCGCCTGCTCCAGGAGACGCCGCGCCCCGCCGCCGCGCCCATGTCCCGCCCCGTGCAGCGTCCGTAGTCCCGGGGGCCTCCGTGGAGGGGCCCCGGGCTATCGGAGGGCGGGCCGCGGCGTGGGCTCGTGGGAGAGCCGGGCCTCCAGCCGTGAGCGCCACTTCAGCGCGGGGCGCTCCACGCCGTGGTGCAGCGCGAGGGACGCGAGCAGCACCGCCGCCGCGCCGGCCAGCAACGTGAGCGGGTGGAACGCGTCCAGGCCGTAGGGCTCCAGCGCGACGCGCGCTCCGGCCTGCAGGGCCTTGTGCGTGAGGTAGATGGTGAAGCTCAAGAGCGCGAAGGTCTTCACCCCGGGGATGCGGGCGCACACGCGCGACGCGGTGGGGCTCGCCATGGCCGCGAGCAGCGCCGCGTAGCCCAGCGACGTCAGGGGGAAGGCGAGCATCGTGTGGGCGAGGTAGCGGAAGTGCTCCTCGTTCAGCCAGAACACGACGCCCAGGCACGCAAGGCCCGCTCCGGCCAGGGCGCCCGCGCGCGCCCCTCGGGTCCAGCGCTCCCAGGTCGCGGGGCGGAAGACGCGCAGCGCCGCGAGCATCGCGCCACACAAGAGGCCGTCGAGTCGCGCGTAGGTCGGGTAGTACAGCAGCGTGTCGTAGCCGCGCCACGCGGTGTCCTCGGGCGCGAGCATCGAGAAGTGCCGCTGCCACAGCCATGCCCGCAGGAGCATTCCGCCGAGCATCAACGCCCCAGCGCCCACGAGCAGGTGCGCGGCCCGGACGCGTCCTCGCAGCGCGAGCACGGTGAGCGGGAGCACCAGGTAGAAGTGCTCCTCCACGCACAGCGACCACGCATGGGAGAAGCCATTCAGGCGCAGTCCGAAGTTCTGCGTGAAGGTGAGGAAGCGCCACGCGGGCGTCTCCACCGGACGCTCGCTCCACGCGGGGACGAAGAGGTACAGCGCCAGCACGATGAGGTAGGGCGGCAGGATGCGCAGCGAGCGCCGCAGGTAGAAGCGCTTCAGGGATGGCGCCTCGCCGCGCGACACCGGCTCCATCAGCTGTGAGCCGATGAGAAAGCCGCTCAGCACGAAGAACAGCTCCACGCCCGTCCAGCCGAAGTTGGCGAGCATCCGGTAGGACTCGTGTCCCTCGGGGCGTGGGTAGTGGAAGAGGACGACGATGAAGATGGCCAGGCACCGGAGCAGGTCCAGGCCGGCCAGGTGGCGCGGTTCGGTGGTGTTCAGCGGAGTCGACCTTCAGCGGCGGGGAGGCCTGATTCTAGGCACCCTCCTGTGGGTGTGTCGCCCACATTTCTCCACCGAGCCCTGAGGCAGGTCCGTTGATTCCGTCTGCCTGCCTCGGGACGGAATCAACGGGACTGACACGGCGTGAAGGCTAGTAGCAGAGCCACTTGTTGAAGGGCGTGCGCTGACACTCGCACTCGCCCAGGTTGCCGTCGGACCAGGTGCAGGAGGTGAACGCTCCGGGGCGACAGAAGGTCCCGACGAGGGCCTCGCAGCTGCCGGCCAGCTCCGACGACGCCTGCTCGGTGGCCTCGGGCGCCATCGGCTCACCCGTCTCCACGCCCCCACAGGCCGTCAGTCCGAACGCCACCGCGATTGCCAGGATTGCTCGCATGACCATCTCCAGTTGATTCGCTAGAAATACTCGAAATGCTGGGATAGCTTAGGCGAGCCCAGGCGGGTTGACGACGCCTAGGCCCCGTACATCGACTCGATGAGCGCCGAGTGTTTGCGGGTGACGGCGTGGCGCTTGACCTTGAGCGACGCGGTGAGCTCGCCGCCATCCACCGTGAACGGGCCCGGGGAGACACGGAATGTCTTGATGCGCTCGAAGGACGCCAGGCCCGCGTTGGTCTCTTCCACCAGGGCCTTCAGGATGTCGTTGATGCGCGGGTGCGCGGGGTCGGCGGGGATGCCCTCTCGCCGGGCCACCATGGCGAGTATCTCCGGGTCGAGCGCGAACATGGCCGTGCAGTAGTTGCGTCCGTCGCCGAGCACGACGGCCTCCTGGACCAGCGGGTGTCGCTTGAGCTGCGCCTCGATTTTCAGCGGCGCCACGTACTTCCCGCCGCTCGTCTTGAGCAGCTCCTTCTTGCGCCCCGTCACCCGGACGAAGCCCTCCGCGTCGATGGAGGCGAGGTCTCCGGTCCGGAACCACCCGTCGTCATCGAACGCCTCCGCCGTGGCCTCCGGCCTGTTCAGGTAGCCCCGCGAGATGTTCGGTCCGCGCGCGAGCAGCTCGCCATCCGCGTCCACCTTGAGCTGGCAGCGGGAGAACGCGCGTCCCACCGTGCCAGGGCGCACGTCCTCCCTGGGATTGATGGTGAGCCCGGGACACGTCTCCGTCAGCCCATAGGCCTCCAGGATGGTCAGCCCGAGCGAGAGGAAGAACAGCTGCACGTCGACGCGAAGCGCGGCTGCGCCGGACAGGAGCACGGAGGCGTGGTCCAGGCCCAGGCGCGCGCGCAGCTTCGACAGCACGAGCCGGTCCGCCAGGGCCCGCTGCGCCTCCAGCCACAGGGGCCGGGACTTGCCGTGGGTCGCGGCGCGACGCCCCACGCCCAGGGCCCAGTCCAGCATCCAGCGGCGCAAGCCCTGCTCGCCCTCGATGGTGCTGGTGACCTTCGCCATCATCTTCTCGAAGACGCGCGGGGCCGCGGGGAAGAAGCCCGGGCGCGAGGCGACCAGGTCCGCCGCCAGCGTGGGCACCGACGACATCACCAGCGGCGCGCCGAAGAAGGGGCCCGCGAACTCCACCATGCGTCCGAAGGAGTGCGCGGCGGGGAGGAAGAGGAACAGGCCGTGCGTGAGCACGTTGTCATCCAGGAGCCGCGCGGTGCCGACGTCCTCGAGCATCGCCAGCATGTTGTTGTGGGTTTGAATCACCGCCTTCGGCGCGCCGGTGGTCCCCGACGTGTACGTGAAGGTCGCGACGTGCTCGCGTCGAATCAGCGACGCCCTGCGGCGCACCTCGTCCTCCAGCTCCGCCCGTCGGGTGCGCCCGCGAGCCTCGAGCGCCTCCAGGCTCTCCCAGTCATCGGCGGGAGCAAGCCCCGCCGGGTGGATGACCACCACCCTGGCGCGCGCGGCGAGCGCGTCGGGTGGGTAGTGCCGGTCGAAGAAGGTGAAGCCCGCACGGAAGGCGCGCACCTTGTCGAGCTGGTTCGCGTCGTCCACGACGATGAGCTGCGCGGCGGTGTCCACGTGCATGTAGCCCACCTCCTCGGGCAGCAGGCTGGCGTAGACGGGCACCGTCTTGAGGCCGACGCGCAGGGCCGCGAAGTCGACGAGACAGGACGCCATCGAGGTGTTGCCGACGAGGGTGATGCACGCGCCGTCGTCCACCGTGCCCGCGCTCAACAGCCCCGCGGCGAGTGCCTCGATTCGCGGCAGCAGCTCCGACCAGCGGTGGTCCACATAGGTGTCGTCATGTCTGACGCGGAACGCGACGCGATGCGGCGACGCGTTCGCCCGGTCGAGAATCATCTGGGGGAGGGACGGGTGGACCTCGGCCATGGGGCCTCCTCGGTGCGTGGCGGGCAGGGGAGCGGCTTGTTTCACGAAGCCACGCTAGGTGCGGCGCCACGGGCCGGCTTGTATGATTCTGCAGATGCGGAGCCACTTGTTGCTGGGCGGAGGTCGAGCGCTCTACGTCGGCCGCTTCCACGAGTTGCCCCGGCATCGGTTCGCCGCCAACGCCGTGCTCGTGGGATTGGATGATGCGTTCGAGCTCGTCGACGGCGACGGTCGTGTCGGGCAGCACGAGGCCACCTTCGTGCGGGGGTGGCAATGGCACGCGCTCGACTTCCAGGGTGGGCGCGCCGCGGTGCTGTTCCTGGAGCCCGGCGTGAAGCTGCGCCATCAGGTCGACGCGAGCGCGGTGCGCGCGGCCGTGGAGACCGCCCTCGGTGCGCGACACCCGCAGCCCTGGACGGAGCTCTTCCAGCAGGCGCTGCACCTGGGGCCTTGCCCGCGGGAGGTCGACGCGCGCATCGCGCGGGTCGCCGCGTGGCTTGCTGCTCCCACGCGGGAGTCGGCGCCCGCGGACGCGGTGGGGTTGGCGCGGCGGGTGGGGGCTTCGACCTCGCTCGTCGAGCACCGGTTCAGCGAGCAGGTCGGCGTGCCGATGGGGGCGTATCGCGCGTGGCACCGGATGCAGGCGGCCGCGGCGCTCGCGCTCCGGGGGAGGAGCCTCACCGAGGTCGCGCACGCCGCGGGCTTCTACGACTCGGCGCACTTCTCCCGGCTGTTCCGAGGGATGTTCGGCCTGCCGCCCTCGAAGGTCTTCACCGACGGCCTCACGGGGACCCTCTTCGAGACGCGCGTCAGCGGTGCGCCGTGAAGCGCCCTCGGGCCAGGAAGACGTGCTCGTCGTCGATGAGGACCCGGGTGCCCGCGTCCTTGCGCCACACGTCGATGAGCTCGCTCACCCGCTCGGGCGTGAGGGGCCAGACGTCGCCATGGGGTGGCTTCTCGATGAAGACCCATTCGTGGACGCGCCCCTCGTCGGGCTGGGGACCTCCCACGGCGTAGAGGTCGTCGCGGTCCGCCAGCGGCGCGACGAGGTTACTGCCGAGCAGCGCCGAGCCCTCGCGGTGCTGCTGGAGCAGGTCCACGCCCCGCGCCAGGCTCGCCAGCCGCTCCGGTGTCGCGGGGCAGTGACGCGGAGCCGTCATCGGGGAGGTGAGGGTGCTCGTGAGCTTCCGGAGGTTCGGCTCGTTGCTGGCGAGGAGGATGACGCCCGTGGAGGCGAGGACCCACGCGGGCGGCCTCCGGGCACGGAGGACGGGCAGGAAGCCCATGAGCGCCGCGGCCACGAGCGACACGCCGTAGTGGAACCGCCAGGACATGGCGAGGAAGCGGATGCCCAGCATCGGCAGGAGCACCAGCAGCCAGGCCCAGTCCGGCCTCACGCGCTCGCGCCATGCCCAGAGTCCCAGCGGGACGAACAGCAGCACCAGGGTGCCCATGCGTGACAGGTGGGGCGGCGCCAGCCGGAGCGAGAGGTAGTGCGGCCACCCTCCCTCCATTCCCTGGCTCAGCCGGAAGCCGTAGTCCACGGTGGGGCCCAGCAGCCAGGGGCGCAGCCCGTAGACGCCCGCGAGCCAGGCGAGTGACAGCGCGCCCACGCCCGCCGCGAGGCGGCGCTCGCCCCGCAGGAGCAGCGCGAGCGTCAACATGACGCCGCCGAACGCGAACTCCTCCTTGCAGGAGAAGAGGAGGACCAGCGAGGCGAGCAGCAGCCCCGGGCGTCGTAGATGGAAGGCCACGCCTGTCAGCACCCAGGGCAGCACGGACCACGTCGTGGGGTGGGCGGGGAACTTCAGGGCCTCCACCACGCTGGGGCTCAAGAGCAGGAGCGCTGTGAGCAGGACGATGGCGCGGCGGCTCAGCAGTCCCTTTGCCTGGAGCCAGAGCAGGGGCGCCACGGTGAGCAGCACGAAGAGGGCCTCGACGACCAGCGCCGCCCACATGGGCGGGAGGAGCCGCGCCAGCGGATGTGCCACCCAGAGGATGGGGTCGAAGTGGTCATTGAAGATGAACACCTGGCGCGCGCTGATCCACGGGTTGGGCTGGGCCAACGACAGACGCGCCACTGCCTGGGAATAGATGCCCAGGTCGAAGTTCGGGAAACAGGCCCGCGCGGCCTGAAGCCAGACGGGGGTGACGACGAGCAGCAGCCAGAGGAGGACCACGAGCGGCAGCGCGAGCGGTGCCAGTCGAGGTCGCGGGCGCTCGGGGCCCGAATCAGGTGTGGAGGCAACCATGGTGGAGCTGGCGCTTGCCAATAGCGCGTCATGACTGGCTCCGCCAGTGTTCACGCCCTGGGGCCCGCCTGGCCCGTGGGCAGGTCACCCACGGGCCGGAATGGAAGACAGCCGCTAACGCAGCCGTCGCCGCAGGCTCAACGGCAGGAGCAGCACGAGGAGCAGCGGCCACAGACCCGGGCTGGCGCCGCAACCGCCGCTGTCCTTGTCGGGGGAGCCCGTGTCCGGGTTCGTGCCCGCGTCCGTCACGCCGCCGCCCGCGTCCGGAGTGCCTCCGCCCGCGTCCGGGGTTCCTCCGCCCGCGTCCGGCGTGCCCGCGTCCGGCGTGCCCGCGTCAGGCTGCTGCGTGACGGGCGCGCAGTCGCCGAGCGAGTGCTCCAGCGCCCCCAGCGTGGAGTTGCCGGACGTGGGCCGGGGCCGCTGGCAGAAATCCTCGGTGACGGAGGCGCTGGGGGCGGCGGCGCCCACCAACTGCGTCACCGGGCCCTTCAGCGTCAGGTCGCCCTGGACCGGCGCCACGTACCAGGACGTCCACGTGCCCGTGGCCACGTTCGTCAGGTTCGTCCCCGCGGTGAAGCGGCCGTTGTCGCGGTTTCGGATGACGGACGACAACACGTTGCCGTGGGCCTCGCCGGTGGAGGACGCGTAGCGGAAGTCCACGCCCGTCGTGGCGATGAAGGTGTTGAACAGCACCTGCGTGCGCGCGGCCCGGTTCAGGTAGACGGCGACATCCGAGCAGTTGGCGACGATGTTGTTCCGGATGATGCCATCCGAGTGCTCGGGGTCACACGGCACCGTCGCGTCGAAGGCCGGCGCACAGAACGCCGCGCCCGTGCCTCCGCCGCCGAAGGACAGGCCGATTCGCGTGTCCGAGGCCGGCCGGTCCCGGGCGCACAGGACGCGGTTTCGCTCGAAGAGCCCCCGCTTGCCGCCGCTCTTCATGAAAGCGCCGTAGGAGATGCCTCCCTGCTTGGAGAAGTCGTGCACCTCGTTGTCGCGCACCACCCAGTCGTCGCCCGTGTCGATGTTGAGCTTGTTGACGGGCGTCCCCGTCACGCGCGGGCGGGTGTCGTAGATGTCGTTGCGCTCGATGAGCCCCCGGTGGGGCATCTCGAAGACGCCGCTGGTGTTCTTCGTCGCGTTGGCCTTGAGCTGGGAGTTGAAGTCGCGCACGCGGCTGTTGCGCAGCACGAAGCCCTCCGCGTGGCCGGTGACGTGGAACGCGTGCTCGCAGTCCTGGTCGCGGGCGCAGATGCCCTCGATGGTGAGCCCGTCGAAGACCCAGGCGCGCCCCGACACCTTGAAGCCCTCGGTGGCGTTGAAGCGGATGAGCGCCGCGTGCCGGTTCGCCGCTCGCACGGTGATGGGCTGGGCATCCGTGCCCTCCGCCGCGCAGTTGAGGTTCGCATTCACCGTGTAGGTGCCATCCGCGAGCACGATGTCGTCCCCCGCCTTCGCGGAGGACAGCGCGGCTTGCAGCTCCGCCACGGTGGTCACGTTCTTCGTGGCGGCGACGCCCGACAGCGGCAGGAGGAGGACGACGAGGGGGACGGTTCTCATCCAGGGGACTCCAAGCGAGGGGGGCTCGGAGTCTACCCCGTCACGGGGTGGGTGGCGTCGCGCGCGAACATCCGCGCGAGCCACGAGTCCCGCGCCGCGATGCACGCCCGCGCCAGCGCCGACTGGGGGGCGATGTCGTAGAAGCCGTGGAACGCGCCACCCCAGACGTGCAGCTCGCACTCGCCCCCCGCCGCCAGGATCCGGTTCGCGTAGGTGACGGCTTCATCCCGGAACGTCTCCGCGCCTCCCACGTCGATGAAGGTGGGCGGCAGCCGGCTCAGGTCGGAGGCCCGCGCGGGCGCGGAGTAGGGGGACACCTCCGGACCGCCGAGCCGGTCTCCCAGCACGGCGCGCCACGCGGTCAGGTTGCTGGTCCGGTCCCAGACGCCGACGCCGTCGTACCGATGCGCGGAGGTCGTCTCGTTGCGGTCGTCCAGCATGGGACATTGCAGCAACTGGCCGAGCAGCCGAGGCCCCTGCCTGTCCCGGGCGAGCAGCGTGGTCCCTGCCGCGAGCCCGCCCCCGCCGCTGCCGCCGAAGATGACGAGCTGGTGGGGATTGAAGCGCAGCGACTTCGCGTTCGCGGCCATCCATTCCAGGCCCGCGTAGCAGTCCTCCACCAGCGTGGGCGCGGGGTGCTCGGGTGCCCGCCGGTACTCGACGCTCACGCAGACGGCGTCATGGCGCAGCGCCCAGTCCACCAGCGGCCGGGCTCCGGCGAAGCGGGTCCCCATCACCATGCCACCACCATGGATGTGGTAGACGGCGGGCCCGGCCACCGAGTGCCCCTTGCGGGAGATGACGGAGACGACGATGTCGTCGCCTCGATATCCCGGGATGGTGTGGTCGACGCAGTCGACCTGCGCGTCCCCGATGAGCGCCTCCCGCGTCACGTCGCTCAGTCGGCGGAAGTGCTCGAGCTGCTCCAGCGTCATCTTCAAGGGGACGTACCCCTCGAGCGGGGCGAGGAGCGGGGCGAGCTGCGGGTCGAAATCAGGATGAGTCATGCGTGCTGCATACTCCGGACCGGTGCGCGCGTGGAAAGCCCGTAGCACCGTCACCCGTTCGAAGTGGGGCTTGCTCCACACTGCCTCGGCCTGGTGTTCCGGCTCACCCGCATCCCGGGGGCAATGGCAGACGTCACCTCCAGTCTCGCGTCGCCCCCAACTGGATGCACCCGACACGGCGCGGAAGAGGGCTTGTCCGTGCCGAATGGCAATCACAGCCTCTGTGCAGGGCGCACTGACGCGAACTCGCGTCCGCGAGGCGCCGAACACGCGAAAGACCGCGGAAAGGACTTCCTCCATGCATCAGCTCCCCCTCGAAGAGGCGGGGTTCCACGCCGGCCATGTCCACGAATGGCGACTGCGCCCCGCCGCGAACACGCTCGCCTCGCTCTCGGCCGGTGACCGGCCCGCCTCCTACAACCAGGAGAAGCACTTCGCGGCCGCGGTGTCGGCCCGGCAGGAGCACGTCTCGGAGGACTACTGGATTGGCCTGTCGTTCCGCATCCCCGGCCCGCTCGACCTGGCCGCGCTGGAGGCGGCGCTGCTGCACTTCGTGAAGCGGCACGAGGTGCTGCGCTGCGGGTTCGAGCAGCTCATCGCCGGGGACCTGCGCTGCGACGTCATGACGCCCGCGCAGGTCCGGCTGGAGCACACCGACGTGGGGCACCTCGCGTCGGGCGAGGCGGTGACGGCCCACATCCAGGCCACGTTCAACCGGGACATCGACACGCTGTCGTGGCCGCTGTTCGTGATGGGCGTGGTGGTGGAGCCGTCGCAGGCCACCGTCTACATGGGGTTCGACCACATCCTGTGTGATGGCCTCTCCCTGGTCTTCGCGGTGGAGGACGTGCAGCGCGACTACGCCGCCCTGGCCGCGGGCCTGACGCCGGTCCCCGAGGTGGCGGGGAGCTACCTCGACTTCGGGGACGTGCAGCGCCACCGCTATTCGAAGCTGACCGCGGACAGCCCCGAGCTGGACTACTGGCGTGCCTTCATCGCGGACGCGGGGGACCTGTTCCCCCACATCCCGCTCGACCTGGGCCTCGAGTCAGGCCGCATGTACCCGGCCCGCAACAGCACCGTGCGATTGCTCGACGACGCGGGGGCGCAGGCGTTCGAGCGCCTCTGCCAGGAGCGCGGCGTGAAGCTGTTCATCGGCATGCTGGCCGTCGTGGGCATGGCCCTGCGGGACATCTCGGGCGCCCAGGTGTACCGGGGGTTCATGCCCATTGGTGAGCGCAAGGACCCCCGCTGGCGCAAGTCCTTCGGTTGGTTCGTCAACACCCTGGCCATCCGCTTCCCCATCGCCGACGGGATGACGTTCCCGGAGGTCGTCGAGGGGGTCCAGACAAGCTTCAAGGAGCTGCTGCGCAACGTCGACGTGCCCTTCGTGAAGGTCTGGGAGCTGCTCGCGCCGCAGTACTTCCACCTGCGGACGTGGCCGTTCCCGGTCAACTTCTTCTCCTTCCTCGACTACCGGAAGCTGCCCGGCGCGGACATGCTCGACGTCTGGCGGCCGAAGACGATGCCCGAGTCCTCGCACTCCAACACGGGCAACATGTGGTTCCTCCGCAACGCGGAGGGGCTCTTCCTCCACTCCATCATCTGCGATGTGCCCAAGAGCGTGGACGCGTTCGACCGCTACCGCGCCGCCATCAGCTCCACGCTCGAGGACCTCCTCCGCGGCTCCGTCCGCGGTGGCGTCACGCCCCGGGAAGGCGGTCAGCCCTCCGCCTCGCGCTGACGGCGAGCGGGCGCGCTCACCGGGTGGCGGCGGCGTCGGGCAGCGTGGCCGGGCTGCCGCCCCGCATCGAGCGCGCCGCGACCACGGCCAGCGCCAGGAAGATGAGGATGAGCGCCCGAGGGAATGCCTGGGTGCCGAACACGTCCTGCAGCACGCCGATGGCCGAGGAGCCGGCGACACCCCCGACCCCGCCCGCCATCGTCATGGCGGCGCTGCAGCTGAGCAGCTGCGCCCCGCTGAAGCGGTCGCCGATGGACGCCAGCGCCACCGTCGTCGTGCCGTAGGCGCACGCGCCCCAGACGAACAGGAACAGGAACAGCAGGGGCGTCGCGACGCCGATGACCCACGGCAGCGCGGCGCCGCCCAGCACGGTGAGCAACGCGCAGCCCATCATCACCGGGCGTCGGCCCCAGCGGTCGGACGCCCAGCCGATGGGCGGCTGCAGCACCACGTTGCCGACGTTCAGCACGCTCAGCCCGATGCCCATCACCGCGGTGCTCGTGCCATGCGCTGCCCCGAACCGGGGCAGGAACGCGAGGGACGCGTGGTCGAACGCGCCGAACGACGCGGCCGCCAGCAGCGCCGCCGGAATCAAGCCGAGCGCCCCGAGCACCGGCGCGCGCGCCGTGCCGTGGAAGTCCGGCAGCCGCTGGCGGACGAGCAACACCCCCAGCGCGCACGCGATGAACGCGGCGCCGAGCAGCGCGAAGCAGTGGGGCGAGCGGAAGTCCACCAGCGCCACCACCAGCGGCCCACACGCGAAGCCCGCGGACAGGAACGACGTGTAGATGCCGAACACCCGGCCCCGGCGCCCCGAGGGCGTGAGCTGCGCGAGCCAGGCCTTGTTGACGATGTAGAAGCCGCCCACCGCCAGGCCCCACAGCAGGCGCGCGACAATCCACAGCAGCGGCTGGGGCACGAGCGCCATCGCCACCATCGCCGTCAGGCCGAGCAGGCAGCTGGCGACGCCGATGCGCACCGCGCCGAACCGCTCGGCCGCCCACGGAATCACGAACGACGAGGCAATCAGCCCCAGCGGGCTGCACGCCGCGGAGATGCCAATCACGCTGTCGGCCACGCCCTGGCGGGCCAGCAGCACGCCGAGCAACACGGGCGTGCCCCCCACCGCGACGGCGAACATGCCGACCAGGAACGAAATCGTGAAGATGCTCCGCCACGCGGCGGCGTCCGGGAGGGGTGGACTCATGACGCCGGGTGGCGCGCGACCAGGACCGGCAGCATCGCGCCGCCCTTGTAGAGGCTCATGATGGGACTCTGGTTGGCCCGCGACAGGAAGCCCACCGCCTTGCCGCCGAAGATGAACATGTTGAGGTCCGCGATGCGCTGGGTGATTTCGCCCGTCGTCGGGTCCGGACAGTGGACGACGTGGCCCTGGATGTACTCCTGGGCCACGTACGAGGCGTCGGACGCCGCGGTCTCGACGGCGCGCCGCCAGTCCTCCTCCCGCGCCTTGTTCCCAATCACGATGCCGTCGCCCCACGTGGCGTTGGTCGGCTTGAGCAGGAAGCGGGACCTGTTGCGCTGGAGGTAGTCGCACAGGTCCACCGCGTCGCCCTCCATGGAGATGGAGCGCCCGGGCGCCACCACGCGCGTCCACGGCACGTGGCGCTGGAACAGCTGGCGGTCCGCCGGTGAGAAGTGGTCGCCGAACCGCGGGTCGCTCAGGAGCGCCAGGATGGACTTGTCCGCGTAGAGCCACTGGCAGGCCAGCGGGTTCACGCTGACCACGTCTCCGTCCGCCACCGCGCGCAGGTAGGGGGCGGCGTCGGGGCACCGGACCAGGTCGCGCAGGTCCCACTTGTTGTAGACGAGGTCGATGCGCGTCCCCCGGTGCGTCACGTGGCCCGCCCCCGGCGCCAGCTCCCGCAGGTCGATGAACTCGCAGTGGATGCCGCGCTCGTCGAAGCCCTGGATGATGAGGTCGGTCTCGCTGGTGAAGCGGCCGTTGTAGTTGACGATGCGGACCTCGCTCGGCTCACGTCCCTTGTCCGCGCGATAGGTGTCCAGCATCTCCGAGATGAACAGGTTGCGCGTCTCCACGATGGGCTGGGGGACCCACTCCACGTCGCGCCCCCACGCGGCCAGGATGGGGTTGGGCCGCGAGCGCCACAGCCGCGTCGCCATGCCGGACGCGAACAGGTTCGCGGGACAGTCGGTGTTGGTCTCCAGGATGAGGTAGCGGCCGTCCGGCGCCACCAGGCCGTCGAAGCGGCAGATGCGCGTGAGCGGCCGGAACCCGGGCGCCGCGAGCAGGTAGTCACGCACCGGCTCATAGCCGCGATAGAGCCCGCGGACCTCGTCGTCGTGGCGGTACAGCTCCAGCACGTCGTCGAACACGCGGATGAAGCGCTCGCCGGCGAGCTTCAGCTCCGCGGCCCAGTCCGCGTCGATGAGGGTCGGCCGCAGGCACACCGGATAGGCGTGGTTGGCGTCGAACTGGAGCCGGTGGTCGAGCGCCGTCGCGCGCAGGTCGCGCTGTGCCGCCGCGATGTGCTCACGCTCGTCGGCCGAGGCCCGGGCCAGCAGCGCGTCGAGCTCCGCGTCGTAGGGACACAGCGCCAGACCGCCGCCATCTTTCTGAAAGGGAGAAGCCACCTTGGACATCGTCGACCCCAGGGTTCAAGTCAGGATGCGGATTCCCGACGGCGTGCGAATCGTCGCGGTATAGCGGAGCGCCTCGCCGTGCTTCACGGCGGGCGCGCCAGGGATGTCGAGTGCCTCGTACAGCCGGGCGATGCCGGCCGGGTCCGGGTGCTCGAGCGTGAAGGCCAGAAGCTCACAGCCCCGCTCGGTCTGGGGCGCGAGCGTCGGGCGTGCCCCCTTGCGGTCGATGAGCGAGGGCACGACGCCCCCCATCGGCAGCGAGCCGTCCACGGGCACGGCGAAGAAGTAGCTGGACGCGCCGGCGTGGAACTCGCGCGGCTCACCGAAGACGCCCGGGTGCCGGGCCAGGTCCCGGGCGAAGTGGTCGGTGCTCGCCACCCAGCCCCGCAGGCGCCTGCCGCCGTCCCACGCCCGCCGCACCGCCGCGCGGTCGTCCAGCCCGAACCACCGGGGGTGCGCGGGGGGCGGCGCCTCCTCGTCGATGGCAATCACCTCCAGATAGGCGGCCTCACCCAGCCGGAGCAGGTGATTGTGCGTGCCCATGTGGATGTGCTTGCGGCCGAAGGGGATGTCGAGGCCCAGGCACTCCCGGAGGTGTGAGATGCCTTCGACGAGCGAGGGTGCGATGACGGAGAGGTGGTCGAGTCGAGGCATGGTGTCGCGGGGTCAGCCCTGGACCAGCATCGGGTCGGTCGACTGGACGATGGCGGTCGAGAAGCGGTTGTAGCCGAACAGTCGCACGAGGATGCGCCGGTTGTCCTTGATGCTGTCGCGGCAGTGCAGGGCCTTGGTGTTGTTGATGAGGATGGCCTTGCTGGAGTCCAGCGTCACCTGGAGCCGCTCGGCGTTCGCGATGCCGGCCTGCAGCGCGGCGAGGGCCCTGTGCGCGGTCTCCGGCGCCCCGGCGCACGCGGAGAAGCGATAGGCGCTGAACCGGAACGCGTAGTCGCCGTGTGGGTTGTAGTCCACGATGGAGACGTCGCGGCCGTCCTCGTCACCGGGGACGTAGGAGTCGGGCCGGGTGAATTGATAGTGCTTGCGGGTCAACGCGTCGACCACCGGCTCTCCCAGGGCCTCCAGCACCGGCGTCACCGGGATGACCTGGGTCGGCTCCTGGAGCGGATTCCACCGCGCCGTCAGAATCAGCGTCGAGGGCGCCGGGGAGCGCCGCTGCGTCGCGTGGAACGAGCAGTAATACGGCGGCTCGGTGTGGGCGCCGAGCGCGAGCCCGGAGTGGGAGGAGAGCTCCACGTCCTCGGGCGCGGGCTCCTCTGGAATCTTGTGCTGGCCGCCCCCCTTGAAGTTGCCGACGATGCGGACCATTTCATTGTAATCCAAATCGTACGCGAAGGCGCGATTGTCACAGAGGTTCAACAGGAGCTGGCTGCGTGACGCGAGCACCTGGCAATCGAAGTCGACCTTCAAGGACTCGAGCGACGGCCTCGTCTCGGGGACGCCCTCGCCCACCTCTCGCATGCCCTCGACCACCAGCAGGGTGGTGCGATTGCTGGCATAGCCATCCACCACGGCGCGCTGCCCGGGGTCCAGCAGCTCTCGCAGCGCGCTCGCGCTGGCCTCGGCGCGCTCACGGACCCCCGCGGCTTGTGGTCCCCCTGCCCGAGCCAACCGCACGGCCTGTTGATGCAGGTATTCCGCCTGCGAAGGCAGCCATTTCAGCACCGCCACTTCGGTGTGAGGACTTGCGGATTTTCCGTCTGACCTCGCGACACGAGTCATCTCGGCCCCCGACTCAGCTTCGAGCTGGGGCGCGCAGATACTACCGGTATGTCTAGTAGTCCATATTAATCTTGAATTGATAGGGATGGGGTGCGGAGACCACCCCAGTCTCCTGGAAGCTGAAAGGAGTTGGTGGGCGCTTCAGGGCAGACACGCAACAGTCCGAGCGAAGAGTTCCACTGCACCAACCTCCTGGCGAGGCACGGAGGCGGGGGCCTCAGCCCGGGTCCTCCTCCTCGTAGCAGACGCCGATTTCGCGCAGCTCGACGGTGGACCACTCGGCCGCGGGACACTGGCTGGCGATGGCGAGCGCTTCTTCCCGGCTCGCGCAGTCGAAGAGGACGTAGCCTCCGACGACCTCCTTGGATTCGGCGAAGGGGCCATCACGCAGGGTGCGCTGGTGGTCCCGGACCTCGATCCGGACCCCCTCCGAGACGGACCGGAGGGAGTCGCTGCCCTTCCAGAGCCCGCGCGCCTGGAGGTCCTGGACGAAGCCCACCATCCGCTCCATCTCGCGGCGGCCTTCTTCCGGCGTCCGGCTCCGCTTGCGCTTGCTCTCCTCCATGACCAACAGCATGTACGTCATCACCGACTCCGTGCGTGGGGGGGGGGCGCCCAGCGTCCTCCATCCGCCGCCCGGGCTGAAGCGTTTCCTGGCGCTGGACTCGGGCGCGGCCCGAGGGCCAGGCTCGTGGGATGCCCCTCGAGAACCTCATGCGCATCCACGACCCGGAGTCCCTCGCGAGAGGAGAGCGGGCCTTCAGCCCCGAGTTCGCGGCGATGAGCCAGCGGGTGCTGCACGTCACCGGGCTGACGTCACGCCTCAACGTCCTACCGTTCGACGACGAGGCGGGCAAGGCGGCGCTGCTCGAGCAGATTCTCGGGCGGCCGCTGCCCAAGCGGGTCACCGTCTATCCGCCGTTCTACACGGACCATGGGCTGCGGCTGGAGCTGGCCGAGCGGGTGTTCATCAACCAGGGTTGCACGTTCCTCGACCATGCCGGCATCCGGCTGGGCGAAGGGGTGATGGTCGGCCCGAAGGTCACCTTCATCACGATGAGCCACCCGGTGGACCCGGGGGACCGGCGGCTGTACCTCACGGGCGCGCCCATCGAGGTGGCCCAGAACGCGTGGATTGGCGCGGGGGCGACGATTCTTCCCGGGGTCCGGATTGGTCGCGACGCGGTGGTCGCGGCCGGAGCCATCGTCTGCGACGACGTGCCGGACGCGAGCCTGGTGACGGGCCCGAAGGCGACCGTCCACCGACGGTGGTGAGCCACACCGGGGCCACTCGACCCGCGCGGCCTGCCACGACGCAAGGGCTGGCCGGCGGGCCGCGACTCACTCGAAGGTGATGATGAGCTGCTCCCACGCGCCCACGGCGGTGCGGTTGGCGTTCACCGTGCCGCTGCCACCGCCCTCGGCCACCACGTCGTTCTTTGCCGTTCGAGGCGCGCTGGCCGATGGCCTGCCCGCCCCAGGGGCTCGATGGTCGGCAGCCCGTTGCTCGAGAACGCCGTGCGCGAGTCGCGCATGATGGAGCCGTAATCGTACCCGAGGAGCCCCCCGTGCCGTCGATACCTCCCCGGGCCAATACCGAGTGCGATTCGCGTTGGAGAAGCCCGCACCCTCGGGAAGAAAAAGCGGCTCGCGCGTTGGTTTGTGTGGAAAGGCCAAAGTCATTTCTCCGGAGCCCGGCATCCATCCTGGCTGTGGGAATTCCAATCCAAGTCCCCATTGGAAGGAGCAACACCATGAAGCGAGCGTCCCTCGTTGTCTCGGCGGTGATGATGTCGGTCGGGTTTGCCAATCCGGCGCTGGCGGCGCCCATCACCGTGAATGGCTACGTCTGCGCGGCCACGTACACGCGTCAGCCCAATCTCACCTACGGCCAGGGCTACGTGGTCGTGCAGGTGTACACGGCGGCGAACTGCACGGGGAGCTTCGTCGGCAACTACTACTACCTGGGCGCGAGCGCCGCTTCGGCGGGCTACCAGTACAGTGAAGCGGAGCGCCTGGGGCTGTTCGAGCGCGCCACCCAGGCCGCCACCCAGGGCACGCGGGTCGCCCTCTACGTGGAGGGGGCTGGCGTCGGCATCCTCGACACGACCTACCGCGGCAACTGACGTCGGGCGGGACGCCGCGCGGGGTGTCCCGCGCGCGGTCAGCCCCGCTCGGTGAGGCGGTTGAGCAGGTCCAGGTCCCCGGCGCTCAGCGAAAGCGAGGCGCTCGCGAGGTTCTCCCGGAGGTGGGGGCGTGACGACGTGCCAGGGATGAGCAGCACGTTGGGGGCGCGGTGCAGCAGCCACGCCAGGGCGACCTGCATCGGCGTCGCGCCCAGGCGCGTGGCCACGTCGTTCAGCGTGCTCGACTGCAGCGGGGTGAAGCCGCCCAGCGGGAAGAACGGCACGTAGGCCGTCCCCGTGGCGGCGAGCTGGTCGATGAGCGCGTCGTCATGCCTGTGCGCCAGGTTGTAGTGGTTCTGCACGCAGACGATGTCGACGAGCTTGCGGCCCTCGGCGACCTGCGTCGGGGTGACGTTGCTCAGGCCGATGTGGCGGATGAGCCCGCGCTGCTGGAGCTCGGCGAGCGCGGTGAGGGGCGCCTCGATGGAGCCCTCCACCGGGCCCTCGGCGCTGAACATGGCCCGGAGGTTCACGACGTCCAGCACGTCGAGGCCGAGGTTGCGCAGGTTGTCGTGGACCGAGCGCTCGAGGTCCTCGGGAGAGGACGCGGGCTCCCAGGAGCCCTGGGGGCCACGCACCGCGCCCACCTTCGTGGCGATGACCAGCCCGTCGCGATAGGGGTGCAGCGCCTCTCGGATGAGCTGGTTCGTCACATGCGGGCCGTAGATGTCGCTGGTGTCCAGGTGGTCGACGCCCTGCTCGATGGCCTCGCGCAGCACGGCGAGGGCCGCCTTACGGTCCCTGGGTGGACCGAAGACACCGGGGCCGGCGAGCTGCATGGCGCCGTAACCCACGCGGCGGACGGTGTGGGTGCCGAGGCGATAGGTCTGGGGGATGGGAGACATGGTGGAGGTCCTTGGGATTCGAGGTTCTCCCTTTCTCTACGGAGGGCGCCGCTGCGCGACAATCGGTGGCAATGCGCACGGGCTGTGCGAAAATCCGCACAGTGATGGATGAGTTCTCGGACCTGACGGCCTTCAGGGCGGTGGCGCGTGAGGGCGGATTTCGCGGCGCGGCGCGGGTGACGGGCAGCAGCGCCTCGCGGCTGGGGGACGCCGTCCGCCGGCTGGAGGCCCGGCTGGGGGTCCGGCTGCTCCACCGGACGACGCGGAGCGTGACGCTGACGGACGCGGGGGCGCGGCTGCTCGAGCGGCTGGAGCCCGCGCTGGGGGAGGTCCGCTCGGCGTTGGACGTGGTCAACGACTTCCGCGGCCGACCGGCGGGGCGGCTGCGGCTCAATGTCCCCATCGCGGCGGCGCGGCTGGTGTTGCCCCGCATCGTGCCGCCGTTCCTGGCGAAGTACCCCGACATCCGCATGGAGGTCATCGCGGAGGAGCGCCTGGTCGACGTGGTGGCCGAGGGCTATGACGCGGGCATCCGCTACGAGGAGCGGCTCGCGCAGGACATGGTGGCGGTGCCCATCGGTCCGCGTGTCCAGCGCTTCGCGGCCGCCGCCTCGCCCGCGTATCTCGCGCGGCGTGGGCGCCCCAGGCATCCGAAAGAGCTCCTGAACCATGACTGCCTGGGGGGCCGGTTCACGAAGGGGCCGCTGCACGCGTGGGAGTTCGAGCGCGACGGGGTGACGCTCAACGTCGAGCCGAAGGGCCCGCTCATCGTCGGCCTCGGGACGACGACGGACCTGGCGGTGGCCGCCGCCGTGGCGGGGACCGGCATCATCTACGACTTCGAGGACTGGCTTCGTCCCTACCTGGACCGGGGAGAGCTGGTCCCCGTGCTCGAGTCCTGGTGGCCGAGCTTCTCCGGGCCGGTGCTCTATTATCCCGGCCGCCACCACCTCCCCACACCGCTGCGGGCGTTCATCGACTTCATCCGGTCGATGAAGACCTGAGCGTTCGCGGCGGGGCCAGGGCCCTCCCCGGGTCGAGGGCCTTCTCCTGACGGCCGTGACGGCCCCGGGCGTGAAGCCTCAACCGAGGATGGGGAGTCCACTCTCCCGCAAATCGTGCGCGAATGGCGTGTTTGACATTGATGTGACGCAGGCGGACGCAAAACCTGCGTTGAGAGTGTCTTTGTTCGGGTGCCTTTGCAGTGTGCATATTCTCAAAATCGGATTGTCCGGGAGTGCTCTCCACCCCCTGTCCGCGGGGCAGAAAATCATCTGGTATTGCGCGAGTTCCGGGCGTAGAGAGAGATCGCCCGAGCGGCGGAGTTATGGGTTGTTGTATGCGTTGCCGGGTGTATCGGTAGCAGGTCAATCGCTGATTCACATGGATGCGTGGGTGCATGCCTGGGGTCGGGCATGTATGTCTTTTGCGACGTCCAGGGTGTCTCCGGTCGTGGACGGAAGACCGCCTGGATGCCAGTGAGGCAGGGAATGGAAGAGCGGGTTGGCGACGTCGACGGGCTGCGGGCGTGGCTCGCGGTCGAGCTGTCCTCGTTGCTGGGGCGTGAGGCGAGCGAGGTGGGGCTCGCGACGCCGTTCTTCCAGATGGGCGTCGACTCGCTCGTCGCGCTCAAGTTGATCTCCCGGCTGTCGGGGGTGCTGGGGCGGCCGCTGTCGCCCACGCTCATCTGGGAGCATCCGACACCCGCGGGGCTGGCGGCCCATCTGCTGGGACCCGAAGCGGCGTCGAAGCCCGGCTGGGACGTGCCCGGCCAGGAGCCCTCGGAGCCTGTCGCCATCGTCGGGCTGGCCTGTCGCTTCCCCTCCGCGCCGGATGCCGAGGGCTTCTGGCGGGTCCTCCAGGAGCGCGTCGACTGCGTGACGGACGTGCCCCCGGAGCGCTGGGCGGCCTCTGCCGGAGCCTGGGAGCGACCTGGGGCGTTCCTCGACACGGTCGACCGCTTCGACCCGGGCTTCTTCGGAATCTCGCCCCGGGAGGCGGGGCAGATGGACCCCCAGCAGCGCTTGATGCTGGAGCTGTCGTGGGAGGCGCTCGAGGACGCGGGCATCGCGCCCGGGACGCTGCGGGGCTCGCGCACCGGCGTCTTCACGGGGCTGGTCTGGCGCGACTACGCCGACCTCCAGACGCTCCAGGGGGCCTCCGCCTCCCTTCATACCTGCACCGGCCACGCCGGGAGCATCGTGGCGAACAGGGTCTCCTATACGTTCGGGTTCGAGGGCCCCAGTCTGGCCATCGACACCGCCTGTTCCTCGTCGCTGGTCGCCATCCTCGAGGCCTGTCGCAGCCTGCGCGCGGGCGAGTCGACCCTGGCGCTCGCGGGGGGCGTGCAGCTCAATCTCTCTCCCCGCACGCTCCAGGCCGTCTCTGCCTTCGGTGCGCTCGCGCCGGACGGGCGGTGCAAGACCTTCGATGCGCGGGCCAACGGCTACGGGCGCGGAGAGGGCGCGGGCGTCGTCGTCCTCAAGCCCCTGTCGCGCGCCCTGGCGGATGGGGACTCCATCTACTGCGTCATCCGTGGCGGCGCGGTGAACAACGACGGCGCCAGCAACGGGCTGACGGCTCCCAGCCCCAAGGCCCAGGAGCAGCTGCTGCGCGCCGCCTACGGCGCCTCGGGCGTGGACCCCGCGCGGGTGCAGTATGTCGAGCTGCACGGGACGGGAACGCCGCTGGGCGACCCGATAGAGGCCCGGGCCCTGGGCGCCGTGCTGGGCGGGGCGGCGCGCGCTTCCGGGCAGCCCCTTCGCGTGGGCTCGGTGAAGACCAACATCGGGCACCTGGAGGCGGCCGCGGGCGTCGCGGGCGTCATCAAGGTGGCGCTCTCCATCCGGAAGCGGCGGCTCCCGGCGAGCCTGCACTTCGAGCAGCCGAACCCGCACATCCCGTTCGATGCGCTGGGCCTGAGCATGCAGACGGCGCTCACGGCGTGGCCCAGGGACGAGGAGCCCGCGCTGGCGGGCATCAGCTCCTTCGGCTTCGGGGGCACCAATTGTCACCTCGTCGTCGAGGAGCATCTGCCGGGGCCCCGGCGGGCCGTGGCGCCTCCCTCCGTCGTGCCCCGCCCGCCGCTCCCCGGAGGGCCGAGGAAGGTCGCGTTCCTCTTCGCGGGCGCCGGCTCGGCGTGGTGGGGCATGGGGCGGGAGCTGCTCGCGACGCAGCCCGTCTTCCGTGCGCGCTTCGAGGCGTGTGACGCCGTGTACCGGGGGCTCGGGGGCGACTCGCTCGTGGAGGCGTTGCTCGCGCCTCGCCACCGCTCGCGCTTCGAGCGGGGCGAGGTGCAGTTGCCAGTCGTCCTCGCGCTCCAGGTCTCGCTCGCGGCGACGTGGCGGGACTGGGGCGTCGAGCCGAGCGCCGTCATCGGCTACAGCGTGGGCGAGTGGGCCGCGGCGCACGTGGCGGGAATCCTCACGCTGGAGGAGGTCTTCGCGCTCGCGCGCCATTACATCCAGGTGCAGCGGAGCGTGACGGGCGGCGCGGGCATGGGCGTGGTGGGGCTCCCCGCGGCGGAGGTGGAGGCGCGCCTCGCCGGGGCGGGGAGGATCGCCATCGCCTCGGTGAACAGCCCCCGGTCCACGGGCATCGGCGGAGAGCCCTCGGCCCTCCAGGACTTCGCCTCGCGGCTGGTGGCGGAGGGGATTTTCGCGCGCACGGTGGAGATCGACTTCTACGCGCACATCCCCCAGGTGGCGCCGCTCGCGCCGCTCTTCCTGGTGGGCTGTCCGGCGCTGAGGCCGCTGCCGGGGCGCATCCCGATGGTCTCGACGGTGTCGGGCGCGTTCGTCGACGGCGTGTCGCTGGGACCCGGGTACTGGACCGACAACTTCCAGGCGCCCGTGCGGTTCGCCGACGCGGTGAAGACGCTGCTCGACTCCGGACACGAGGTCTTCCTCGACGTCAACCCGCATCCCATCCACGCGCGCTCGGTGGAGGAGAACATCGCGGCCCACGCGGCGACGGCCACGGTGGTGCAGGGGCTGCAGCGCGGAGCGTCGGACCTGGATGGGCTTCATCGCGCGCTCGACGCGCTCGCCTCGGCGGGCCACGCGATTCGTTGGGAGCGGGTGTTGCCGGAGGCCCCCGTGCCTCCCACCGCCGACGGAGCCGCGGAGCTGTTCGTGCTCTCCGCGAGGACGGAGCCCGCGCTCCGGGAGCAGGCCCGTCGTGTCGCCCGGCAGCTTCGCGGCGCGCCCACACCCTCGCTCGCGGACCTCTGCGCCACCGCGGGGCTCTGGCGTGACCATCATGCGCACCGGTTGACGTTGGTGGCCCGGACGCGGGCGGCGCTGGCGGAGGAGCTCGAGGCGTTCGGCCAGGGGGCGTCGCCGCGGGCCTTCCAGGCCCAGGGGGTGGTCCGGCAGGGCGAGGCGCCGCGCGTGGGCTTCGTGTTCTCGGGGCAGGGCGGCTTCCCGCTCGGGGAGAGCACCCGCCTGTTCGAGGAGGAGCCCTGCTTCCGGGAGATGTTCGAGCGCTGCGACCTGGTGTTCCGCGCGCGCACCGGGGCCTCGCTCGTCGAGGCGATGGAGGCCGCGCGGGAGGGGGCCGTTCCGCCGCGCACGGAGGTGGAGCAGCCGCTCCTGTTCGCCTTCCAGGTGTCGCTCGCCGCGCTGTGGGCGGCGTGGGGCATCCGTCCGGACGCCGTGGTGGGGCACAGCATCGGAGAGGTCAGCGCGGCGCACCTCGCCGGCGCGCTGTCGCTCGATGAGGCGATGGCCCTGGTCGTGAGCCGCAGCCGCTTGATGGGGAAGACGGCCGGACGCGGAGGCATGGCCACGGTGGCGACCTCGCTCGAGCGACTGTCGCCGCTGCTCGCGCCTCACGGTGACGCGCTGTCGGTCGCCGCGCTCAACGGTCCGGAGGACATCGTCGTCTCGGGAGAGCGCGCGTCGCTGGAGTCGCTGCGGGACAGCCTCCAGGCGCAGGGGATTCGCGTCCGGCTCCTGAACGTCGACCACGCGTTCCACAGCGCGCAGATGGACGCGCACCTGGCGGAGCTGGACGAATGCACGCGGGAGCTCGCGCCCAAGGCGCTGGTGACGCCGCTGTACTCCACGGTCCGGGGTGGGCGGGTCCTGGCCTCGGTGCTCGACGCGGACCACTGGCGCGCGAACATCCGACAGCGGGTCCTGTTCGCACCGGCCATCCAGGCGATGCTCGCCGACGGCTGCCGCGTCTTCGTCGAGGTCTCCCCGCATCCGGTGCTGTCGCAGCCGCTGGCGCGGACGCTCGAGGCCTCGGGGGTGGAGGGGACATCGGCGCTGTTCTCCGCGCGCCGTGACCGGCCCCCTCGCGTCACGATGCTCGCCGCGTTGGGGGCGCTCCACACGTTGGGGCGCGAGCCCGCGTGGAAGGGCGTCTTCCCCCGTGGGGGCCGGCGGGTGGCGCTGCCGTCCTATGCGTGGCAGCGCGAGCGCTACTGGTTCGACGTCGCGCCCGGGGCCACGCCAGACAAGGGACATCCGCTGCTGGGGCGCGCGGTGGAGGCTCCCCTCGGCGAGGCGCGCTTCGAGTCCTCCCTTCGGGCGGACCGCGTGCGGCTGCTCGCCGACCACCGGCTCTACGGCACGGTGGTGGTCGCGGGCGCGAGCATGGTCGGCATGCTGCTGGAGGCGGCCCGTCGGCTCTGGGGGCCGGAGGGCTGTCGCGTCCAGGATGTGCTGTTCCTGAGTCCCATCGTGATGGAGGACGCCGAGGAGCGGGTCTTCCAGGTGTCCATCTCGTCCTTGGGGGACTTCCGGCTGTCGACCCGGCTCGCGAGCGATGACACGGAGTCACCGCGCTGGACGCTGCATGCCACGGGGCGACTGGAGCGAAGCGAGGAAGCGCCCTCCGAGGCCGAGCCGCTCGCCGGGCTCGAGGCCCGCTTCGAGGCGCTCCCGTCCATCGAGCGTTTCTATGAGGGCATCGACCGACAGGGCCTGGTGCTGGGGCGACAGTTCCGCTGGCTGGAGGCGGTCTCCCGGGGCGAGAGGGAGGCGCTGGGGCGCCTGCGTCTTCCGGATGTGGGGGATGGCGCGGAGGACTACCGGCTGCATCCGGGGCTCATCGACTCGTGCTTCCAGGTGCTGGGGGCGGTCTCGGGCTTCTCGTCCATCGAGGGGATGGCCTTCGTTCCCATCGGCATCGACCGGTTCGTGCTCCACGGGGCGCAACGTCCTCGGTTCTGTCATCTCGTGCTGCGCTCGGGGACGGGCGCGGTCGACGAAGCCTCGACGGTGGACCTGCGGTTGCTGGACGACGCGGGTGTCGTCGTGGCGGAGGTCCACGGCCTGACGATTCGCCGGGCGCCTCGGGACACGGTCCTGCGACGAGACACGGGGGCTGCGCCGCTGCACTTCCAGGTGGAGTGGCAGCCTCGGCCCGTGGCGGTGCTGCCCTCCGCGAGTGAGCCCGTCACCTGGTTCCTCCTCGCGGACCGCGGCGGTTTCGCGGAGGCGCTCGCCCGACAGCTCGAGCTTCGGGGTGCTCGCGTGGAGGTGCTCTCCTCCGACCTCGCACGTCCTGGCGCTCACGGCGACGCGAGTGCTTCAGACGACCACGGTCGCGCTGGTGCACGTGTGGAGGAGCGGTCCTCCGACAAGGGCGATGAGCGGCGCCTGCTCGAGCGTCTCGATGCGCTCGGCGAATCGGTGCGGGCCCGCGTCGGAGTCGTCGACCTGCGAGGGCTCGATACGTCCTCGCCACTCGGCGGTGTCGAGCGTGGGGTCGGGCTCGTGAAGCTGCTGGCGACCCATGGCGGTGGGATTCCACCGCGTCTGGTCCTGGTGACGCGAGGCGCGCAGGCGACCGGTGTGGAGGAGGGCGTCCTCGCCGTCGAGCAGTCGCCGCTCTGGGGCCTGGGCCACGTGGTGGCCCTCGAACACCCCGAGCTGCACTGTGTGCGCATCGACCTGGACCCGTCCTCTCATGGAGAGGACGCGGCGCTGCTCGCCCAGGAACTCTCCTCGTCGCAGGATGAGGACCGCGTCGCCTTCCGCTCGGGTCGTCGCCTCGTGGCCCGGCTCGCACGCGCGCGGCTTCCGCGTGCGCCCCATCCACTGTCTCTCTCCGCCGACGCCACGTACCTCATCACCGGCGGCCTCGGGGGCCTGGGGCTCGAGGTGGCCCGGTGGATGGTGGACCGGGGCGCGCGTCACCTGGTCCTCATGGGCCGCCGTGCGCCGGAGCCGCTCGCGCAAGCACGCGTGGATGCGCTGCGGTCCGCTGGCGCGAACATCACCGTGCGACAGGCCGACGTGTCGTCGCGCGAGGAGGTCGCGCGGGTGTTGTCGGAGTGCCGCGCGGCGATGCCTCCGCTCCGGGGCGTGGTGCATGCCGCGGGTGTCCTCGACGATGGCCTCCTCGTGCTCCAGGACGCGGCGCGGATGGCCGATGTCCTCGCGCCCAAGGTCCACGGGGCGCTCAACCTCCATCACGAGACCCTCGAGTCGCGCCTCGACTTCTTCGTCCTGTTCTCCTCCGTGAGCGCCGTCTTCGGGACCACGGGACAGGTCAGCTATGCCGCCGCCAATGCCTTCCTCGACGCCCTGGCCCATCACCGGCGCGCCAACGGTCTGACGGCCACGAGCATCAACTGGGGCCCCTGGGCCGAAGTGGGCATGGCCGCGCGGCTGTCCGCCGACGCCGGCAAGTCCTGGTCCGGTTTCGGAGTGGGGATGCTCGCCCCCGCCGCGGCCCTCGCGTCGCTGGAGGGCATCCTCGGCGCCGACCTCACGCAGACCGTGGTCGTGGCCGCCGGCGGGCGCGCGGTGCGGGAGGGGCTGCCTGCCTTCTTCGAGGTCCTCGCGCCTCGTCGCGCCGAGCCCACCCGCTCCGCGCCGCCCTCGACGGTGTTCGCGGGGGCCTCGCCTCGTGAGGCCCGCGCCCGACTGCTCGCGCTGCTCCAGTCGCAGGCCTCGGACGTCCTCGGGCTGTCGTCCTCGTCGCCCATCGACCCGCGTCGACCCCTCCAGGAGCTGGGGCTCGACTCCCTGATGGCGTTGCAGCTGCGCAACGCCTTGTCCACCGCGCTCGGTCGCTCCCTCCCCGTCACGTTGTTGTTCGACCACCCGAGCTTGGAGCAGCTGCTCGACTTCCTGGGGCGCGAGCTCCCCTCCGCCGACGCGGCGGCCTCGGAGCCGGCGCCTCGGGCCGTGAAGCCACGCAGGGCGGCCGTGGACGGCGCGGAGCCCATCGCCGTGGTGGGAATGTCCTGCCGGCTGCCCGGTGGGGTCCGGAGCCCGGAGGACTACTGGCGCCTGCTCGCCGACGGCGTGAACGCGGTGCGCGAGGTGCCCGCTTCGCGCTGGGCGCTCGACGACTGGTACGACGCGGACCCGGAGGTCCCCGGCAAGACGTACTCGCGACACGGCGGCTTCATCGACGACATCGACGCGTTCGACGCCTCGTTCTTCGGCATCTCCGGCGCGGAGGCCCGGTCGATGGACCCGCAGCAGCGCATGTTGCTGGAGCTGAGCTGGGAGGCGCTGGAGCGCGCGGGCATGGCGGTGGAGCGGCTCAAGGGGACCCCCACCGGGGTGTTCCTGGGCATCTGCCTGAGCGACTACGCGCTGCTGGAACTCAACGCCGCCGATGCTCGCGGCATCAACGCCTACTCGGGCTCCGGTGGCGTGCTGAGCGTGGCGGCCGGACGCATCGCGTATGCGCTGGGCCTGGAGGGCCCCACCTTCGCCGTCGACACCGCCTGCTCCTCGTCCCTGGTCGCCACGCACCTGGCCTGCCAGAGCCTGCGGGAGGGGGAGTGTGACGTCGCGCTCGTGGGCGGCTCGAACCTGCTGCTCTCGCCGCGCATGACGGTCTACTTCTCGAAGCTGAAGGCGCTGTCCCCGGACGGCGCCTGCAAGGCCTTCGACCGCTCCGCCAATGGCTATGTGCGAGGAGAGGGCGCGGGCGTCGTGGTCCTCAAGCGCCTGTCGGAGGCGCTCGCGGAGGGCGACCCCGTCCTCGCCGTCATCCGGGGGACGGCCGTCAACCAGGATGGCCGCTCGAATGGCCTCACGGCGCCGAGCAGGCCCGCCCAGGAGCGCGTCATCGAGAGCGCCCTGCGCCAGGGTGGCGTCGCCCCGCGCGACGTCGGCTACGTCGAGGCGCACGGCACCGGGACGTCTCTGGGTGACCCCATCGAGGTGCAGGCGCTCGCGGCGGTCCTCGGGCGTGGGCGTCCCGCCTCCTCGCCGCTGGGAATCGGCTCGGTCAAGACGAACCTGGGACACCTGGAGGGCGCGGCGGGAATCGCCAGCCTCATCAAGGCCATCCTCGCGCTTCGCCAGGGCGAGCTGCCGCGCAGCCTCCACTTCAAGGAGCCCAGCCCCCACATCCCCTGGGCCGAGCTGCCCGTCGAGGTGATCTCCGAGCACCGCGCGTGGCAGGTCCCGGACGGGGCGCGGCGCATCGCCGGGGTCAGCTCGTTCGGCTTCAGCGGGACCAATGCCCACGTGGTCCTCGAGGAGGCCCCGAAGCGTGAGCCTCGGGCAGAGGCCCCGGCGTCCGTGGAGCGTCCCGAATTGCTCGTCCTGTCGGCCCGCTCGGCGGAGTCCCTGCGCGAGGCCGCGGGGCGTCTGTCCGCGACGCTGAACGGAGGGGACGGCGCGGCGTGGCGCGACCTCTGTTACTCCACGAGCTGTCGTCGGAGTCACCACGAGCATCGGCTCGCCGTGGTGGCTCGTTCCCGAAGCAGTGCCGCGGAGGCGCTGGAGGCCTTCCTTCGTGGCCTGTCGCACCCGGACGTCACGTCCGGCTATGCCCTCCCCGGCGCGGCCCCCAGGGTCGTCTTCCTGTTCACCGGACAGGGAGGGCAGTGGTCCGGCGCGGGGCGCGCGCTCCTCGAGGAGGAGCCCGTCTTCCGCGAGGCCCTGCGGTCCGTGGACGCCGTGCTGATGAAGCTCGCGGGCTGGTCCGTCATCGAGGAGCTGCGACGCGAGCAGCCCCGCTTCGAGCTGGCCCACATCTCCCAGCCCGCGCACTTCGCGCTCCAGGCGGCGCTCGTGGCGCTCCTGCGCTCCTGGGGGCTGGAGCCCGACGCGGTCCTGGGGTCCAGCATCGGAGAGGTGGCGGCGGCCCACGCGGCCGGGGTCCTCTCGGTCGAGGACGCGATGCGCATCACCCTCGAGCGCAGCCGCATCCTCGCGGCCATCGCGGGGAGTGGCGCGATGAGCGCGGTGGAGCTCTCCGAGGCGGAGGCCGCCGAGGCCATCGCGGCGCATGGCACGCGGCTGTCCATCGCCGCGCTCAACAGTCCGACGTCGGTGCTCCTGTCCGGTGACGCGGGAGCGATGGAGGAGGTGCTCGGCGCGCTGGCGGCGCGCGGCGTCTCCTGTCGTCGGCTCGGCCTGGACTACGCCTCGCACAGCCACGCGGTGGAGCCCCACCTGGAGGCCCTGCGACAGGCGCTGGAGGGACTGGGCCCACGGCCCGAGGCGCTCCCCATCTTCTCCTCGGTCACCGGCCTGCGCGCGGAGGGGCGGGACTTCGACCGCGACTACTGGGCCCGCAACCTCCGGCAGCCCGTGCGCTTCGCCCCCGCCATCTCCGCGCTCGCGAGCGAAGGCCATTCGCTCTTCGTCGAGATTGGACCCAACGCGGTCCTGTCGCGTCCGGTGCAGCAGTGCTTCCAGCAGGCGGGCCGGAGCGCGACGGTGGTGTCCGCGCTGCGACGGGGAGAGGCCGAGCGCCACACCCTGCGCGCGCTGCTGGGCGGCCTGTTCGTCGCGGGCGTCTCGCCAGCCTGGGAGCGGCTCTTCCCCGAGGGCGGGGCGTTGGTGCCGCTGCCGTCCTATCCCTGGCGCAAGGAGCGCTACTGGGTCGCGAGCCCGGCCCCCGCCGCCTCGAGGCCCGCCTCCACGCAGGAGGTGCTGCCCCTGCACGGGCGCCGCGTGCGCTCTCCGCTGGCGGAGACCCTGTTCGAGGTGGAGCTGTCGGTGGAGCGGATGCCGTTGCTCGGCGAGCACCTGCTCCACGGCGCGGTGGTGGTCGCGGGGGCCGGGCATGTCTCGATGGTGCTCTCCGCGCTCCAGTCGCTCCAGGGCACCGCGCCGATTCGTCTGGCCGACATCGTCTTCCCGCGCGCGCTCGTGGTGGAGGCGGGGCTCGTGCGTCCCGTCTCGGTGGTGGTGGGGGCGGAGCAGTCGGGACGCGCCTCCTTCCGCATCCAGAGCCAGGAGGCGGGGGGCGACTGGGTGCTCCACGCGGAGGGCAAGGTGCTGCGCTCCGGTGCGCCGCGAGTCGACGCGGCGGTGTCGCTGGAGCAGCTGCGCGCGCGATGTCCGACCCCCCTCGAGGTGCCGCGGGTCTACGAGACGATGGATGCCGAGGGGATCTCGCTCGGGCGGCGCTTCCGCTGGGTCGAGCAGCTGTGGCGGGGGGAGCGGGAGGCGTTGGGACGCATGCGCGCGCCGGAGCCCGAGGACCGGCAGCCGGCGACACCGTTACACCCCGGGTTGATCGACTCCCTCTTCCATGTCCTGCGCGGCGTCCCGGGCGTCGTGCGCGATGACGGCGTGCCCCTGATTCCCGTGGGCATCGAAGGCGTGGTCTTCCTGTCGCCGCCGCGCGGCACGCTCTGGGCGCACGCCATGCCGCGGCCCGGGAGCGGCAAGGATGGCGAGACGCTGAGCGCCGACTTCCGCCTCTTCGGTGAGGACGGGGTGACGGTCGCGTGGGTGGAGGGGCTCGTCGTCCGGCGCGCGCCCCGCGAGGCCTTCGTGAGGGAGCGCGTGCGTGCGCCCGGCCAGGACTTGTTCCAGGTCCGGTGGCGACCGGCGCCTCCCGTCACGGCTCCGACGCGGGAGACGGGACCCTGGCTGCTCCTGTCGGACCGTGGCGGTGTCTGCGCCGCGGTGGCGGACCGGCTGGGGGCGGAGGGCTCGCCGTGCCAGGTGATGGCGGCCCCTGAATCGACGGAGTCGGAGGCGTCGCTGCTGGGCCGATTGGAAGCGGCGCTCGGCGCGGGCCCCTGTCGCGGGGTGATGTACCTGGCGGCGCTCGATGTCGGCGCCCTGGAGCCCGGGAGCGAGGCGCGGGTCACCACCGAGGTCCTGGTCGGCGCGGTGCGGGTCCTCCAGGCCCTGACGCAGCTGAAGCGCCCGGTGCCCCCCCGGCTGTGGCTCGTCACGCGGGGCGCTCAGTCGACGGACGCGCGGCACGCGCTCTCGCTGGCCCAGGCGCCGCTCTGGGGGCTCGGGGCCACGCTGCGCCACGAGCACCCTGAAGTCCGCTGCACGCTCGTGGACCTGGACCCCGCGCCGGCCGCGGACACGGTGCATTCGCTGTGCACGGAGCTGCGGCTCCTGGATGGCGAGGACCGCGTCGCGTGGCGGGACGGCGCGCGGCTCGCCCAGCGACTCCAGTCCCTGGAGGTCATCCCGGAGCCCGGCCCCGTGCCGGTCGTCGCGGACGCGACGTACCTCATCACGGGGGGCCTGGGCGGGCTGGGGCTGCGGTGCGCGCGGTGGCTCGCGAAGGAGGGCGCGCGGCACCTGGCGCTCCTGGGGCGCAACGCGCCTTCCGAGGAGGCCCGCGTCGTGCTCCAGGCCCTCGCGGCGGAGGGCGTCTCGGTGCGTGTGCTCGCGGCGGACGTGGGCGAGCGGGAGTCCCTCGCGCGTGCGCTCTCGGAGCTGCGCGCGGACATGCCTCCGCTTCGGGGTGTCATCCACGCGGCGGGGCTGCTCGACGATGCGTTGCTGGCGAGCCAGGAGCGCGAGCGCATCGAGCGGGTCCTGCGGCCGAAGGTCGCGGGGGCGCTCCACCTGGACCAGCAGACGCGAGCGGACCCGCTCGACTTCTTCGTGATGTTCTCCTCCATCGCCGCGCTGCTCGGCGGGGTGGGGCAGGCGAACTACAGCGCCGCGAACGCCTTCCTGGATGCGCTGGCCGCCGAGCGGCGGGCGCGTGGACTGCCCGCGTGCTCGCTGGCGTGGGGCCCCTGGGCGGAGGTCGGACTCGCCGCGGCGCGCGCCGACCGGGGCGCCCGGCTGGAGGCCCTGGGTCTGGAGAGCCTCGCGCCGGACGAGGGCGTGGCCATCCTCGGCAGGCTCCTGCGAGGAACGACCGAGACGCACGTGGGCATCGCCCGCATCGACTGGGCGAAGTGGGGACAGGTCTATCCCTCGGCGGACCACGCCTCGCTCCTGACCGACTTCCTCCTCCGCGCGCGGCCCCGGGCCCCGGGCACGGCGGTGGCCGAGGGACTTCCCGCGCTCCACGAGCTGGCCCGGATGACCCCCGAGGAGCGTCGGGCGCGTGTCGACGGCTCGCTGCGGCGCGAGGTGGTCTCGATGCTGGCCCTCCCTGGAGACCTGGCCGACGGCCGCCTGCCGCTGGTCCGCTTCGGCTTCGACTCGCTGATGGGCATGAAGCTCAAGGCGCGGCTGGAGCTGGCGCTGGGGGTCTCGGTTCCGGCCGTGAAGCTGTTGAGCGGCCTGAGCTTCGACGACCTCGTGGCGCTCGTCCTCGAGAGCCTCGACGCCGTGCCGCCTCCGCCGGAGGCGGCCCTGGATGACCCGATGGAGGAGTTCCAATTTTGAATGCCACCGAACTGATTGCCGAGCTGACGCGCCTGGGTGTGGAGCTCAAGGTCGACGGCGAGCACCTCCGGGTCCGCGCCGCGCGCAACGTCATCACGCCCGAGCTGCAGCAGCACATCGCCGCCCGGAAGGCGGAGGTGCTCGAGCTGCTCCGACGCCAGGGCGAGGCCCTCCGCTCCGAGCAGGAGCACGCGCCCTTCCCGCTGACCGAAATCCAGGAGGCCTATCTGGTCGGACGCGGCACCGACTTCGGCGTCGGCGGCATCTCCTGCCACCTGTACCACGAGCTCGACGGCCAGGCGCTGGACGTGGAGCGGCTGTCGCGCGCGTGGCGGCGCCTCATCGAGCGGCACGCGATGCTGCGCGCCGTGGTGCTCCCGTCGGGGGAGCAGCGCGTGCTGGAGCAGGTGCCGTCCTTCTCCATGCCCGTGCTGGACCTGCGTGGACAGGCGCGGGACGTCGTCGAGGCGAAGCTCGCCGGGATTCGCCAGGAGCTCTCCAACCGCTCCGTGCCGCTGGGGCAGTGGCCCACCTTCGAGCTGCGCGCGACGCTGCTCGATGGGAACCGCACGCGCATCCACCTGGACATCGACGCCATCACGATGGACGCCGCCGCCGTGCTCGCGCTCCTCGAGGAGTGGCGCGAGCTGTACGTGACGCCGGAGAAGGTGCTGGAGCCGGTCCCGGTGTCCTTCCGGGAGCACGTGCTCGCGGAGCTCGCCGCCCGCGATACGACGGCCTACCGGAGCGCCGAGGCCTACTGGCGCGCGCGCCTGGATGACCTGCCGGAAGCCCCGGTGCTGCCCCTGGCCACGCCTCCCGAGCAGCTGGTGCGCCCCGCGTTCCGGCGGCTGGGCGGGAGCCTGGACGCGAGGCGATGGGAGCGGCTGAAGGAGCGGTCCGCGCAAGCCGGGCTGACCCGCTCCGGCGTGGTCTGCGCCGCGTTCGCGGAGGTGCTCGCCGCATGGAGCGAGAGCGCCCGCTTCTGCCTCAACCTCACGCTCTTCAGGCGCCTGCCCATCCACCCGGCCATCGACCAGGTGGTCGGTGACTTCACGACGAACGTGCTGCTCGAGGTCGACGGGCGCGGCACGTCGTTCACCCAGCGCGCGGTCCAGCTCCGCGAGCAGCTGGCCCGGGACCTCGAGCACCTGCTCTTCAGCGGCATGCGGGTGATGCGCGAGCGCGCGAGGCGGCGCGAAGGTGCCGCGGGAGCACTCATGCCCATCGTCTTCACGAGCCTGCTGGGACACAGGCCCGGTGGCGCGGGCGCGGGCTCTCCCTTCGGGTGGCTGGGCGAGACGGTCCACGGCATCACCCAGACGCCGCAGGTGTGGCTCGACCACCAGGTCCGGGAGGAGGACGGGGCGCTGCGCTACTCCTGGGACAGCCCGGAGGGGCTCTTCCCCGCGGGCATGCTCGAGGACGCCTTCGCGGCCTACGAGTCCCTGCTCGGTCGGCTCGCGGAGGAGGACGCCGTCTGGGCGGCGCGCTCCCCGGTGCGACTGCCGGCCGCGCAGGCCGCGCGCCGTGAGGCGTTCAACGCCACCGCGTCGCCCATCCCCGAGGCGCGCCTGGAGGCGCTCTTCCTGGCCCAGGCACGACGCGCCCCCTCGCACGCCGCGGTGGTGAGCGCGGAGCGGACGCTGAGCTACGCGGAGCTCCGTGGACACGCGGGCGCGCTGGCGACCCGACTGGTCGAGCTGGATGCGCGGCCCGATGGATTGGTCGCGGTCATCCTGGAGAAGGGCTGGAGGCAGGTGGTCGCGGTGACGGCCATCCCACTGGCCGGGGCGGCCTATCTCCCCATCGACCCCGCGCTGCCGGACGAGCGCCGCCGGCTCCTCCTTCAGGAGGGGAAGGTGCAGGTCGTGGTGACGGAGCCGGGGCTGGTGGAGCGGTTCGCGTGGCCGGAGGGCGTCCGGGTGGTGAGCATCCCGGACAGCGCGACCGGGGAGCCGCCGCACGCGCCGGCACGTTCGCCGGCGGACCTGGCGTATTGCATCTACACCTCGGGTTCGACGGGGCGCCCCAAGGGGGTGATGGTCGAGCACCGCGCCGCGGCGAACACGCTCCAGGACATCAACACCCGCTTCGGGGTCGGCCCGGAGGACCGGGTCTTCGGCCTGTCGTCGCTGGGCTTCGACCTGTCGGTCTACGACATCTTCGGGAGCCTGGCGGCGGGCGCGACGCTCGTGCTGCCCGAGCCCGACGCGACATGGGAGCCCGCGAGCTGGCTGCGGTGGCTGCGCGAGGCGCGCGTGACGGTGTGGAACTCCGTCCCGACGCTGATGGAGATGCTGGTGGACCTGGTGGAGACGCGCGGTGAGCGCCTCCCGGAGTCCCTGCGCCTGGTGTTGATGAGCGGTGACTGGATTCCCGTCACGCTGCCGGACCGCATCCGCCGCTTGTCCCGCGACATCCAGGTCATCAGCCTGGGCGGGGCGACCGAGGGCGCGGTCTGGTCCATCCTGCACCCCATCACCCAGGTCGAGCTCGGGGCGCGCAGCATCCCCTACGGCCGGCCGATGCTGAACCAGCGCTTCCATGTGCTCGACGAGGCGCTGGCGCCGCGGCCGGAGCACGTGCCGGGCGACCTCTTCATCGGAGGCGCCGGCCTGGCCCGGGGCTACTTCGGCGACGAGGAGCTGTCGCGCGCGCGCTTCTTCACGCACCCAGGCACCGGCGAGCGCCTCTACCGCACGGGCGACCTGGGCCGCTTCCTGCCCGGTGGATACATCGAGTTCCTGGGCCGCAAGGACTTCCAGGTCAAGGTCGCCGGTCACCGCATCGAGCTGGGCGAAATCGAGGCCGCGCTCTGCCGCCATCCCGCCATCCGCGAGGCCGTCGTCGCCGCGCCCGGGGAGCGCACGCAGCGCAAGCTGGTGGGCTACGTCGTCCCCATGGAGGGGCAGCCCGCGCCCACGGACGACGCGCTGCGGGAGTTCCTGGGCAGGACGCTGCCGCACTACATGGTGCCGGGCGTCTTCATGCGGCTGCGGGCGCTGCCGCAATCGGCGAACGGCAAGGTCGACCGCAAGGCCCTGCCCACGCCGGTGGAGGAGCCCGTCCACGGCTCACTGCCCCTGGAGGCGCGGGGCGGGGAGGTCTTCACGCGAATCACCCGCCTCGTCGCCGAGGTCCTCAAGCGCCCCAGCGTCGAGCCGGAGGCGTCGTTGCTCCAGCTCGGCGCCACGTCGGTGGAGCTCATCAAGCTCGCGACGATGTTGGAGCAGGCCTTCGGGAGCCGGCCCCGGATGTCGGAGTTCCTCACGCTGCGCAACACCGCGGACATCGTCGCCTACTACACCCGGCACCCGCCGGCGGAGGCCCCACCCGCGAGCGCGAAGGTGGAGGAGGGGTTGCTGCTGGACCCCGAGCAACGCGAGGCCTGGAAGCGCGCGCGCCACGGCGTCCGCACCTTCGATGCGGGGACGCCCGTGGTCCCGATGGCCGGGCTCTCCGAGGGCGAGGCGCGGCGCCGTCACCTGGAGCGCTCCAGCCACCGGACCTTCTCGTCCGAGCCCGTGGAGGCCCAGGCGCTGGGTCGCCTGCTGTCGTGTCTGCGCTCGCTCGAGGTCGGAGGGCGCTTCAAGTACCAGTACGGCTCGGCGGGGAGCGCGTACGGCGTCCAGCTGTACCTCCACGTGAGCGCTGGACGGGTTCGGGGGCTCGAGGCGGGCGCGTACTACCACGAGCCGGCGCGCCACGCGCTGGTGCGGCTCTCTGCGGTGGACGCGCTCGACGCCAGCCTCCACGCGCCCACCAACCGGTCCATGTTCGCCAGCTCCGCGTTCTCGCTCTTCCTGGTGTGTGACAGGCGCGCCATCGCGCCGCTCTACGGCGAGAAGTGGCGGGACTTCGCGCTGCTCGAGGCGGGGCTCATCTCGCAGTTGCTGGAGCTGCGCGCCGCGGAGCAGCAGCTGGGGCTCTGCCAGGTGGGGGAGCTGCGCTTCGACGACCTCCGCGCCGCGTTCCGGTTGGAGGAGCCGCACGTGTACCTGCACAGCCTGGTGGGCGGCTCCATCGCTTGGGAAGAGGGGGCGTTGTGAAGACGGCCGAGTTCATCGTCGAGCTTCAGCGGCAGGGCATCGAGCTGTGGGTGGAGGGCGAGGCGCTGCGGTTCCGCGCGCCTCCGGGCCACGTCACGGACGAGGTGCGCGCGGCGCTGCGTGAGCGCAAGCACCAGCTCGTGGAGCACCTGAGCGCCACCCCCCGCGTGGCGGAGGTCCAGGCCGCGGTCGTCCCCCCGCCGGAGGACGTGCGCTTCTCGCCGTTCCCCCTCACCGACATCCAGAACGCCTACTGGGTGGGGCGGCAGGACGCGTTCGACGCGGGCGGCGTCGCGGCGCACAGCTACCTGGAGCTCGCGTTCGACGCGCTGGACCCCGCACGCCTCGAGCGGGTGCTCCAGCGGCTCATCGAGCACCACGACATGCTGCGCATGGTGGTGCTGCCCACGGGCGAGCAGGTGGTCCTGGCCTCCGTGCCGCCGTTCCGCGTCACGACGTACGACCTCCGCGCGGCCTCGGACGGGAGTGTCGACGCGCACCTCGCGGCGATTCGCGCGGAGCTGTCCCATCAGGTGCTGCCGGCCGACCGCTTCCCGCTCTTCGAGGTCCGCGCCTCCCAGCTGCCGGGGGGACAGGTCCATGTGCACATCAGCCTGGACCTGCTCGTGGCGGACGCCTTCAGCGTGCAGCTGCTCATCGAGCAGTGCGTGGTGCTGTACCAGGACCTGGAGGCGCCGCTCGCGCCGCTGAAGCACACCTTCCGCGAGTACTTCGCCGCCGCCGCGCGACGTCGCGAGCAGGGGGCCCAGGCCTATCAGCGCGCGCTCGAGTACTGGCGCGGCCGGCTGGCGACGCTGCCCGGTCCGCCCGAGCTGCCGCTCGCCGCCGACCCGGGCACCCGGGGACCTCGTCGCTTCTCCCGTCGCAAGGGCGGCCTGGAGCCCGCCGCGTGGAAGACCTTCCGCGAGCGCGCCGCCGCGGCGGGGGTGACGGCGTCCATGGCGCTGGCCGCGGCCTATGGCGAGGTGCTGCGCGCCCACGGCCGCGGCCAGCGGCTGACGCTCAACCTGACGCTCTTCAACCGGCTGCCGTTGCTCGAGGACGTGGAGCGCATCGTCGGCGACTTCACCTCGGGCATCCTGCTGGAGGTGGACGGCTCCCAGCCCGAGTCCTTCGCCCAGCGCGCCCGGCGACTGCAGGGGCAGCTCTTCGACGACCTGGAGCACTCCATCGTGTCGAGCGTGCAGGTCCTGCGCGAGGCGGCCCGGCTCGGCCGTCTGGACACGGGGATGGGCATGCCCTTCGTGTTCACGAGCCTGCTGTCGGAGACGGGGCGCTCGCTGCGGATGGGCGAGGGCGTGCGAATCGTGGAGGTCGTCAGCCAGACGCCGCAGGTGTGGCTGGACCACCAGGTCTTCGAGCTCAACGACGCGCTGTACTTCAGCTGGGACTCCGTCGACGCGCAGTTCCCCCAGGGGCTGATGGACGCGCTCTTCGGGGCCTATGTCCGGCTCCTGCGCCGGCTGGTGGAGGACCCGTCCGCCTGGGAGGCCCCCGCGCGGCAGCCGCTCCCGGCCGAGCAGCTCGCGCGTCGGGAGGCCTACAACGCCACGGGGCGGCCCGTCCCGTCGGAGCGGATGGAGACGCTCTTCCTGCGTCAGGCCGCCACGCGGCCCCAGGCGCCCGCCATCATCGCGGGCGACAAGGTGCTCACCTACGGAGCGCTGGAGCGGCGCTCGGCGCGGCTCGCGTCATGGCTCATCGCCCGGGGCGCGCGGCCGGAGCGCCTGGTGGCCATCGTCGCGGAGAAGGGGCCGGAGCAGGTGCTCTCCGCGCTCGCCATCCTGCGCGCGGGCGCGGCCTATCTGCCGTTGGACCCGAGCCTGCCCACCGAGCGGCTCCACGAGCTGCTGCGGGACGCGCGCGTCGACCTCGTGCTCACGCAGGCGCATCTCGACGCGTCGCTCACCTGGCCCGAGGGTCCCCGGCGGCTCGCGGTGGACCTGGACGGCGCGCTCGATGTCGGGGACGCGGAGCCTCCCGCCGTGCAAGGCAATGGCCTCGCGTATGTCATCTACACCTCGGGTTCGACGGGGCGGCCCAAGGGGGTGATGATCGACCACCAGGGTGCGGTGAACACCCTGGTCGACATCAACGCGCGCTTCGGGGTGGGGCCCGAGGACCGGGTGTTCGCGCTCTCGTCGCTCAGCTTCGACCTCTCGGTCTACGACGTCTTCGGGACGCTCGCGGCGGGGGCGGCCATCGTGATGCCGGCGCCCGGCACGCTGCGCGACCCGAGCCACTGGCTGTCGGTCCTCACCCAGGGCCGGGTGACGGTGTGGAACTCGGTTCCGGCGCTGATGGAGATGCTCATCGAGTTCGTCGAGGGCGCGGGGCAGCGCCTGCCGGACTCGCTGCGCCTGGTGATGATGAGCGGTGACTGGATTCCCGTCACGTTGCCCGAGCGCATCCGGAGCCAGCGCGCGGGCATCGAGCTGGTGAGCCTGGGCGGCGCGACGGAGGCGTCCATCTGGTCCATCCTGTATCGGATTGGCGAGGTCGACCGCGCGTGGCGGAGCATCCCCTACGGCCGCCCGATGGTGAACCAGCGCTTCCACGTGCTGGACGACGCGCTCGAGCCCTGCCCCGAGTGGGTGGCGGGGCAGCTCTACATCGGCGGGGTGGGACTGGCGCTGGGCTACCACGGCGACGCGGAGCGCACCGCCGCCCGCTTCATCGTCCACCCGCGAACCGGTGAGCGCCTCTACGCCACCGGTGACTTGGGGCGCTTCCTGCCGGACGGGAACATCGAGTTCCTCGGCCGCGAGGACTTCCAGGTCAAGATCCAGGGGCACCGCATCGAGCTGGGCGAAATCGAGGCCGCGCTCGATTCACACCCAGCCGTGAGAGGGGCCGTGGTCAAGGCGCTCGGCAAGCCGGGCGGGCCTCGGCGCCTGGTGGCCTATGTCGTCCCGGACGCCACGATTCCGACCCACGTCCTCGAGAAGGAGCCCTCGGACGCGACGCTGGATGAGGCGCATGAACCGGAGCCTCGACTGGGCGTCATCTCCGACCCCATCGCGCGCCTCGAGTTCAAGCTGAAGGGGCGTGGGCTGCGGACGGATGTCGGCGCCCGTGAGTCCATCGCGCTCGCGAAGCCGGCCCTCGACGCCGCGCGGCTCCAGGCCGTCGTCGACCGGCGCAGTCACAAGTCCTTCCGCTCGAGCCCCGTCTCCGTCGGACAGCTCGCCGAGTTGTTGAGCTGCCTGATGCAGGTCCAGCTCGAGGACTCGCTGCTCCCCAAGTACCGCTACGCGTCGGCGGGAGGGCTCTATCCGGTGCAGGTCTACCTGCACGTCAAGGCCGGGCGGGTCCAGGGGCTCGCGGGCGGGACGTACTACTACCATCCGAAGCAGCACGCGCTGGTGCTGCTCTCGCCGGACGTGGTCATGAGCCGCGCCCAGCACGCGCCGGGAAACCGGGCCACCTTCGACGACGCGGCGTTGTCCGTGTTCCTCGTCGGCCAGCTCGACGCCATCCAGCCGCTGTACGGAGACCTCGCGCGGGACTTCTGTCTGCTCGAGGCGGGCTACATCGCCCAGCTCCTGATGGGCTCGGCGGTGGGAGGCGAGCTGGGCCTGTGTCCGATTGGTGGCCTGGACTTCGAGCCGCTGCGCCAGCAGCTCGCGCTGGACGCGGGGCATGTCCTCCTGCACAGCTTCCTGGTCGGGGGCGTCGGCGCCTCGGTGAAGAAGGCCACGCCCGCGACGCGCTCGGCCCCGGCGACCTCGCTCCCCGAGGAGCTGCGGCGTCACCTGGTCGCCCGGCTCCCGGACTACATGGTCCCCACGTCCTTCGTGCTGATGGACGCGCTGCCGCTGACGTCCAACGGCAAGGTGGACCGCGACGCCCTGCGAGAGCCGAGCGACAGCGCGCAGGTGGCGCTGCCCGCGTCCCGTGCGCCGCGCACGGAGGTGGAGCGCTCCCTGGCCACCATCCTCCAGGAGGTGCTCCACCTGGACGAGGTGGACATCCACCGCAACTTCTTCGACCTGGGGGGCACGTCGGTGCAGATCGTCCAGGTCCACCGGCGGCTGCGAGAGCGGCTCCACGTGGACCTGCCCATCGCGCAGATGTTCCGGTTCACCACCGTCAGCGCGCTGGCGGAGTACGTGTCGACGCGGAGCACCGAGGCGCGACGCGAGCCTGTCCGTGAGGCGCCGCGTCCGAAGGCCGTGCCCGTGCCGAGCGCGCGTCCGGACCCTGCGCTGGAGTCGGCCATCGCCATCGTCGGGATGTCGGGCCGGTTCCCCGGCGCGAGGAACCTGGCGGAGTTCTGGCGGAACCTGTGTGACGGGGTCGAGTCGGTCTCGTTCTTCACGGAGGAGGAGCTGCGCGGCTCGGTGCTGGAGCCCTCGCACCTGGAGGACCCTCGCTACGTCCGGGCCGGCGCGGTGCTCGACGACGTGGAGCTCTTCGACGCCGAGCACTTCGGGCTGATGCCGAAGCAGGCCCGGCTCACGGACCCTCAGCACCGCATCTTCATGGAGTGTGTGTGGGAGGCCATCGAGGACGCGGGCTATGACCCGAAGCGCCTCCAGTCGCTGGTGGGGGTCTATGCCGGCTCCATCATCAGCAACTACCTCCTGTTCCACCTCGGCTCGTCGGTGGGGCGAGAGGGCGCGGTCCGAGACCTGCAGACGCTGATTGGGAACGACAAGGACTACCTGGCGACGCATGTCTCGTATCGGCTCGGCCTGAAGGGGCCGAGCATCAGCGTCCAGACGGCGTGCTCCTCGTCGCTGGTGGCCGTCCACCTGGCGAGTCAGGCGCTGCGCAATCGCGAGTGCGACATGGCGCTCGCCGGTGGCGTGGCCGTGCGGTTGCCGCAGCGCTCCGGCTATCTCTACGAGCAGGGCGGCATCCTCTCCCCGGATGGTCACTGCCGTGCGTTCGATGCGGACGCCCAGGGCACCCTCTTCGGAAGTGGCGCGGGTGTGGTGGTGCTCAAGCGCCTCACCGACGCGCTGGCGGATGGCGATTGCATCCGCGCCGTCATCCGCGGCTCGGCGGTCAACAACGACGGCTCGGTGAAGGTTGGCTACACGGCGCCGAGCCAGGAGGGGCAGGCCGCGGTCATCGCCTCCGCGCTGACGGCCGCGGGCGTGAGCCCCCGCAGCATCGGCTACATCGAGACGCACGGGACGGGCACGCCGCTGGGCGACCAGATCGAGTTCGCCGCGCTCCAGCAGGCCTTCGGTGCCGACGCCGACGCGGTGGGCGTCTGTCCCATCGGCTCGGTGAAGACCAACGTGGGGCACCTGGAGGTCGCGGCGGGCATCGCCGGGCTCATCAAGACGGTGCTGTCGCTGCAGCACCGACGCCTTCCTCCCAGCCTGAACTTCAAGGCACCTCACCCGCAGCTCGACTTCGCGCACAGCCCCTTCTTCGTGAACACGCGGCTCGCGGAGTGGCGCGCCGCCTCGACGCCGCGCCGCGCCGGCGTGAGCTCGTTCGGCATCGGCGGGACGAACGCGCACGTGGTGTTGGAAGAGGCGCCGGAGGTGGAGAGGAAGGGTGTGGCGGAGAGGCCGAGGCACGTGCTGGCGCTGTCAGCGAGGAGCGAGAAGGCACTGAGGGAGCTTGCGGGCCGGTACGCGAAGGGGCTGGGGGAAGAGGTGGGGGACGCGTGCTTCACGGCGAACACGGGGCGAGGACGCTTCGCGCACCGGGTGGCGGTGGTGGGGAGGACGGGAGAGGAGTTGAGGGAGGAGCTTGCGAGGTACGCGAGCGGTGGCGGGGTGGAGAGGGGAGCGGAGGGGCAGGCGAGGAAGGCGGAGGAGGTGGTGCTGCTCTTCACGGGGCAGGGAGTGCAGCACGAGGGGATGGGGAGGGAGCTGTACGAGACGAGCGAGACGTTTCGCGGGGTGATGAAGCGGTGCGAGGAGGTGGTGAAGGGGGAGGTGGGGGAGTCGCTGGTGGAGGTGTTGTACGGAGGGAAGGGGGCGCTGCTGGAGAGGAGCAGCGTGTCGCAGGCGGCGCTGTTCAGCGTGGAGTACGCGCTGTCGGAGGTGTGGAGGGAGTGGGGAGTGAAGCCGGCGGCGGTGATGGGGCACAGCCTGGGTGAGTACGTGGCGGCGTGCGTGGCGGGGGTGTTCAGCCTGGAGGAGGGGCTGAAGCTGGTGATGGAGAGAGGGAGGTTGATGGAGGGGCTGGAGGGTGAAGGGAAGATGGTGGCGGTGTTGGCGAGCGAGGAGGAGGTGAAGGGGGAAGGAGGAGGGAAGCTGATTGCGGCGGTGAACGGGCCCGGGGAGGTGGTGCTGGCGGGGCGAGTGAAGGAGGTGGAGGAGGTGGAGGGGAGGCTGAAGGGGAGGGGGAAGGAGTGCCGAGTGTTGAAGACGACGCACGCGTTCCACTCGGAGCTGATGGAGCCGATGAAGGAGGGGTTCGAGAGGGCGGCGGGGAAGGTGGGGATGAAGAGGGCGAAGCTGGAGTTGGTGTCGAACGTGAGTGGGAAGGAAGTGAAGGGGGAGGAGAGGGAGGCGGGGTACTGGGCGAGGCACCTGAGGGAGCCGGTGAGGTACTGGGAGGGAGTGAAGGGGCTGTACGAGAGGGGATACCGGGTCTTCGTGGAGGTGGGGCCGAAGCCGACGCTGACGGGGGTGGGGAAGAGGTACCTGGGAGAGGGAGAGGCGCAGTGGGTGGGGAGCCTGAGGCCCGGGAGCAGCGACTGGGAGATGCTGCTGGGGAGCGCGGCGAAGCTGTACGTAAAGGGCGTGGAGGTGGACTGGGCGGGGGTGGACAAGGGGTACGCGCGCCGACGGGTGGCGCTGCCGACGTATCCCTTCCAGCGTGAGCGCTACTGGGTCGAGCGTCCTCGTGAGAACGCTCGAGCCGCGACGCCGAGCTCGGGTGGCGCGGGGTTGTTGGGTCGACGCCTCCGCTCTCCCGCGCTCACGCAGACGGTCTTCGAGTCGTCGGTGGGCACCGGCGCGATGCCGTTCCTCGCCGAGCACCAGGTGCACGGCGCGACGGTGCTGCCGGCCACGGTCTACATGGAGCTGGCGCGAGCCGCGGCCGTCGAGCTCCTGGGCGCTGGTGTGCATCCGGTGGACGGGCTGCTCATCCACGATGCGCTCGTCCTGCGTGGTGCCGCCGAGCGAGTCCTCCAGCTCGTCGTGTCTCCGAGCGGTGATGGCACGTACACCTTCCAGCTCTTCAGCGCGGAAGACGAGGGCTCCCGAGGCGCGAATGCGTCGAGCTGGACCCTGCACGCGTCGGGGAGTCTCGCCAGGGCGCGAGCCGAGGTCGTCACCCCCGAGCCACGCGCGCTCTCGGAGTTGCTGGCGCGGTGTCCCGCGGAGGTCCCCGTAGCGAAGCTCTACTCGCACTTCGACGCGCGCGGCATCCACTACGGCCCGGCCTTCAAGGGCCTCGAGCGCATCCGCCTGGGACAAGGCGAAGCGCTGGGCCAGGTGCGACGGCCCGAAACGCTGACCGCGGAGACGTGGAGTGCGCCACTGCACCCCGCGATGCTCGATGCGTGTCTCCAGGTCTGCGGCGCCCTCTTCCTGGGCGAAGGCCGCGACACCCCGGAGGACGTGCTCGTCCTTCCCGTCGGGTTGGAGCGGCTCGTGGTCTGGAGCGAGCCGGGGACGACGTGTTGGAGCCATGTCTCGATGCGGGCGGGCAGCACGTCGACCGGGGATGTCCGCATCCTCGACGAGGCTGGACGGGTGTGCGTCGAGCTGGTGGGGCTGCGCTTCCAACAGGTGAGCCGCTCCGCGCTGCGGCGGATTCTCGGCACGGGGCGGGACTGGACCTACGGGCTCGCCTGGGAGCCTCGCTCCTTGACGGCGCTCCCGGACGGGGCGACCTCGAGTGGTACCTGGGTGCTGCTCGCGGATGGGGGCGGTCTGGCGGACGACCTCGCGAAGTCGCTGGAGGCGCGGGGCGCTCGCTGCGTCCGGGTCCTCGCGGGGAGCACCTACGAGGCGCGTGAGGGTGGGACGTACGCGGTCGACCCGACCCGGGCCGAGGACTTCTCGCGCCTGCTCCAGCACCTCACCGCCACAGGGGGCGAGCCGTGTCGGGGCATCGTGCATCTGTGGGGGCTCGGGGGCGGGCTGTCCGCGCCGTCGACCCAGGACCTGGCCTGCATGGGGGCGCTCCATCTGGTCCAGGCGTTGAGCCGTGGTGGAGGTACGCCGCCGCCTCGCCTGTGGCTGGTGACGCGCGGCACCCAGCGCACGGGGCACGAGGCGGCGCCTCCCTCATTGGCCCATGCGGCGCTCTGGGGCTTGGGTCGCACGCTCGCGGTGGAGCATCCGGAGTCCTGGGGGGCGCTCATCGACCTGGATGGCGACTCGCGCGACGAGGACCTCCGCTCCCTGCTGGACGAGCTGCTGCGGACTCCCGAGGGTGAGCAGGTCGCCATCAGGCGCGGCCAGCGGTACGTGGCGCGTCTCGTGCGCGGTGACGTGTCCTCACGCGCGACGCCTTCCGTGTCACAGCTCCGACAGGATGCGACCTACCTCGTCACGGGTGGCCTGGGCGCCCTGGGCCTCCACGTGGCCCGGTGGATGGTGGAGCGCGGCGCACGCCATCTGGTGTTGATGGGGCGCAACGAGGCGAGTCCTGGGGCGGAGGCGGCGCTGCGGTCGCTTCGGTCCGCCGGGGCGCGAATCGAGTGCGTGCGAGGGGACGTCTCGCGGCCCGAGGACGTCGCGCGAGCGCTGGCCACCCTCTCCGGCGACGCGCCACCGCTGCGTGGCGTGATGCACGTCGCCGGTGTGGTGGAGGACGGGACGCTCCTCCACCAGGACTGGGCCCGCTTCGAGCGCGTGCTCGCACCGAAGCAGCGCGGAAGCTGGAACCTCCATCAGCAGACGCTGGAGCTGCCGCTCGACTTCTTCGTGATGTTCTCGTCCTCCGCCTCGTTGCTGGGGGCCGCGGGGCAGGGCAACTACGCCGCCGCGAACGCGTTCATGGATGCGCTCGCGCACCACCGTCGCGCGCTCGGGCTGCGCGCGGTGAGCATCAACTGGGGCCCCTGGAGTGGCGGCGGAATGGCGGCGGCCCTCGAGGTGCCGGAGGCGCGGCGCTGGTTCGAGTGGATTGAACCGGAGCAGGGACTGGAGCTGCTGGGACACGCGATGGAGTCGGGCCGCGCGCAGGTCGCGGTGCTGCCCATCGAGTGGCCCCGGTACCTGCGGCGCTTCGGAGAGGTCGGCGCGCCGAAGGTCCTGTCGGGCCTGCTCGACGAGGCTCGGGCGGGCATGCCCCGCGCGACGGCGTCGCCGATGCGGGCGCGGCTGAAGGGGCTGCCGCGAGGGCGTCAGCAGGAGCTGCTGCTCGAGCACGTGCACCAGCAGGTCGCCCAGGTGCTGGGCTGGGATGCCTCCGCGCCGAGGTCGGGGGGCTTGCGGCTGTTCGACTCGGGCCTGGATTCGCTCATGGCCGTCGAGCTGAAGAACCGTCTCCAGGCGAGCCTGGGCCTCGAGCGCCCCCTGGCGGCCACGCTGGTGTTCGAGCACCCCAGCATCGAGTCGCTGGCCGAGCACCTGGCGCTCGAGGTCTTCGAGCTGGGCCCCCTCGTCCCCACCACGCCGACAGCGCCGGTGGAGGACTCGGGCCCGACGTTGGCGGAGCTGGAGCGGCGCCCCGAGGAGGAGCTGGGGTCGCTGCTCGACGAGAAGCTCGCGGCCCTCGAGAAGCTGATGGGTGAGAGCTAGTCCCCCCGCGGTTGCCTGCCCCGACGTTCATGAGAGAGGCACGACGATGAGCAGCCCCTTGGACCCGCACGAGAACAGTGCACGCCTGGCTCGCGCCCTGGTCGCACTGGAGAAGATGCAAGCGCGGCTGGAGGCGAGCGAGCGCGAGAAGCGCGAGCCCATCGCCATCATCGGCATGGGGTGCCGTTTCCCCGGCGGCGCGAACCACCCCGAGGCGCTCTGGGAGCTGCTGCGTGGCGGCGGTGACGCCATCGTCGAGGTGCCTCCCGACCGGTGGGCCATCGACGACTACTACGACCCGGACCCCGCGGCGGAAGGGAAGATGTACACGCGCTGGGGTGGCTTCCTGAAGGGCGTCCGGCTCGATGAGCTGGATGCCCGGTTCTACGGCATCGCGCCTCGCGAGGCGGCGAGCATGGACCCCCAGCAGCGGTTGATGCTGGAGGTGACGTGGGAGGCGCTCGCCAACGCGGGGCAGGTGCAGGAGCGCATCGCGAACAGCCTCACCGGGGTGTTCGTCGGGGTGATGCTCAACGACTACGCCCAGCTCCAGGCGCAGCAGGCGGACCCGGCGCTGATGGATGCGTATCTGGCGTTCGGCAACGACTCCAGCTTCATGGCCGGGCGCATCTCGTACATCCTCGGCGCCCAGGGGCCGAGCATGGCGGTGAACACCGCCTGTTCCTCCTCGCTCGTGACGGTGCAGCTGGCCTGTCAGAGCCTGCGCGCTCGCGAGAGCAACATGGCCATCGCGGGGGGCGTGAGCGTCATCCTGGCCCCGGACGGGCACATCGTCTCGTCGCGGCTCCGCTCCCAGTCTCCGACGGGGCGGTGCAGGACGTTCGACGCCGCGGCCGACGGCTACGTGCGGGGCGAGGGCTGCGGTGTCGTCGTGCTCAAGCGGCTCTCCGACGCGCTCGCGGACAAGGACCCGGTGCTGGCCGTCATCCGGGGCGGCGCGGTCAATCACGACGGTCCCAGTGGTGGCCTCACGGTGCCCAGCGGTCCCGCGCAGGAGGCGGTGATTCGCCGGGCGCTGGCCAACGCGGGCGTGGAGCCGGCGCAGGTGGACTACGTCGAGGCGCACGGGACGGGGACACCGCTTGGCGACCCGATAGAGGTGCGCGCGCTGCAGAAGGTGTTCGCCCCGGGGCGGGACTCCTCACGGCCCCTCGGCCTGGGCTCCATCAAGACGAACGTCGGGCACCTGGAGGCCGCGGCTGGAATCGCCGGACTGATGAAGGTGGTGCTGATGCTCCAGCACCGCGAGATTCCGCCCCACCTCCATCTGGCGCGGCCCACCACCGCCATCCCCTGGAGCGAGGTGCCCATCTCCATCCCCACCCGCCTCCGTCCCTGGGACAAGGCGTCCGGCAGGCGCGTGGCGGGCGTCAGCTCCTTCGGGCTGAGCGGCATCAACGCGCACCTGCTCGTCGAAGAGGCGCCGGAGCGGGAGTCCGCGCGTCCGACGGAGTCGCCCGAGCGCCCCGCCCACCTGCTGCCACTGTCCGCTCGCGACGAGAAGGCGCTCCAGCAGCTCGCCCGTGAGTACCAGACCTGGCTGGCCGGGGCGCCGGGGAGACTGGAGGACATCTGTTACACGGCGAGCGCGCGACGCAGCCACCATGAGCACCGGCTCGCGGTGGTGGGGCGCACGCGCGAGCAGCTGGTGGAGCACCTGGGGGCCTTCCTCCGGGGCGAGCCGGTTCCGGCGGTCTCCCATCGGCGGGCCTCGCCCCGTCGGCCGAAGGTGGTGTTCGTCTTCTCGGGGCAGGGCTCCCAGTGGCCCACGATGGCGCGGGAGCTGCTCCGGGTGTCGCCGGTGTTCCGCGCCACGCTGGAGGACTGCGAGCGGGCCATGCGGACGCACGGGGACCTCGCCCTGCTGGCGTTGCTGGAGAAGCAGGACGACGCCTCGTGGATGGAGGACATCGGCGTCATCCAGCCGATGCTGTTCGCCATCTCGGTGGCGCTCGCCGCGCAGTGGCGCGCCTGGGGCATCCAGCCGGACGCGGTGGTGGGCCACAGCATGGGCGAGGTGGCCGCGGCCTGCGTGGCGGGCGTGCTCACCCTGGAGGACGCCGCGCGGGTCATCTGCCGCCGGAGCGCGCTGCTCCGCCGCGTCCGGGGGCAGGGCGGCATGGCGCTCGTGGGGCTCTCGCTCGAGCAGTCGCGGGCCGTGCTCGCGGGCTTCGAGGACCGGCTGTCCATCGCGGCGAGCAATGGTCCGACGACGACGGTGCTGGCGGGAGACTCGGTGGCCTTGCAGGAGGTCATGGAGCGGCTGCGGACCCGCAACGTCTTCTGCCGGGCCATCAAGGTGGATGTCGCCTCCCACTCGCCCCAGGTGGATTCGCTGCTCCCGGAGCTGCGCGAGGTGCTCGGGGGGCTCCAGCCCCGCGCGGCGAACCTGCCCGTGTACTCCACGGTCACCGGAGGACTGACGGACGGGACGGACTGGGATGCGCGCTACTGGCAGCGCAACCTGCGCGAGCCGGTGCTGTTCTCTCCGGTCATCGAGCAGCTGCTCGCCAGCCCGCACCAGGTCTTCGTCGAGCTGAGCCCTCATCCCATCCTGACGCAGTCCATCGAGCGCATCGTCGGAGCGTCGCGCACGGAGGGGCTGGTGCTGCCCTCGCTGCGCAGGGACGAGGGGGAGCTGGAGGTCCTGTTGCAGTCGCTCGGCGCGCTCCACACGGCGGGGCATCCCATCGACTGGCGCGCGGTGTATCCGGAGCCGGGTGAGTGCACGCCCCTGCCGGGCTACCCCTGGCAGCGCTCCCGCTTCTGGCTGGAGCCGCGCCCCGCCGCGCTCCGGAACGTGGCGCGCCCCGTCGACTCCCGTCCGGAGGTGATGGCGGTGCCCTCGGACACGGTGAAGTCCGAGCACGCCGACGGCACGCCGTCCCGCTTCTACGACGACTCCGTGGAGCGGGAGCGGGTGCTCGCGCCCGACGAGGTCTACCTGACCTTCGGCATCCAGCGTCGACCGGTGCCGGGCTTCTCGTGGCTGCTGAGCGTCTACGGACTCCCGGAGCGACCGGAGCACACGGAGTTGCTGTTGGAGGGGCAGCGTGGGCTCCGCTCCGTGTTGTTCCGGGGCGTCCGTTGGTCCTCGGTGCGCAAGGTGCTCGACTTCGGCTGCGGGTACGCCTCGGACCTCATCTCGCTGGCGCGGAAGTTCCCGCACCTGCGGCTGGATGGCTACACCATCTCCGCGGAGCAGGCGGCCATCGACGGTGAGCGGGTGCGGGCGCGTGGGCTCCAGGAGCGTGTCCGCGTCTTCGCACGTGACAGCGCGAAGGAGGCCTTCCCGGACCGCTACGACGTGGCCTTCGGGTTCGAGGTCGCGACCCACGTCGCGGACAAGAAGGCGCTGTTCGCGAACCTCTCCCGGAGCCTCCACAACGGAGGCTTCCTGTTGCTCGCCGACTTCGTCGCCAATGGCGTGTCGGCCATCAACGTCGAGGAGACCGCGTCGTACAACGTCAACGCGGAGGAGTGGGCGGAGTTGCTGGCGCGCCACCGCTTCCGGCTGGTGGAGGGCGTGGACATCAGCCGGGAGGCCGCGTGCTTCCTCGAGGACCCGGGGTTCGACCGTCACCTGGAGGTCGTGGCGGAGCGGTTCAAGCTCAGTGACCTGGTGAAGCGGAACTTCGATGCCATGCGCAACTTCGGCAAGGCGCTCGACAAGGGGTTGATGAGCTATGCGTTGCTCGTCGCCCAGAAGGACGAGCACGCGGGGGCGCCGTACCTGGCGAGGGTGAACCGCGCGAAGCTGGCGTCGCTGACCCCGTTCACCGCGTTCGAGGACGCGGGGGCCTGGGCGGCGCCCGCCGAGGACTCCGAGCTGGAGGGGCTGGCGCCGCTCGCTTCACGCGAGTGGGTCTACGAGGTGACGTGGCCCCAGAAGCCGCGCGTGTCGAAGTCCGAGACGCAGCGGAAGGGTGAGGCTACGGGCCGGTGGTTGATTCTCTGTGACCGCACGGGAACGGGAGAGGCGCTGGCCGCGCGCCTGCGAGCCCGGGGCGAGCGCTGCACGCTGCTGTACGCGGAGCCCGGTGCGCAGGGACTCGCAGCCGATGCGGCGCGCGTCGAGTCGACGAACCCCGCCGAGGGGCAGCGGACGCGCGGAGCCGATGCGGCGCGGGTCGACCCGACGGACCCCGCGGATTGGCAGCGGGTGCTGGAGACGCTGGCCACGGAGGGCGGCGGCCCCTTCCTAGGTGTGGTGCACCTGTGGAACCTCGACCTCGGCGGCATGGCGCCGGACGCGACGACGCTGGGGCTCGGCTGTGGAAGCCTGCTGACGCTGGTGCAGCGGCTGGGCGGAGGCGTGGGCGCGAACACGCGGCTGTGGTGGGTCACGCGAGGCGCGCAGTCCGTCGGCGACGGAGGTCCCATCTCCGTGACGCAGTCGCCCATCTGGGGCGCGGGTCGGGTGCTCGCGCTGGAGCACCCCGAGCTGTGGGGCGGGCTCGTGGACCTCTCCGCCTCTCCGGACGCACAAGAGGTCGACGCGCTCTGCGAGGAGCTGTGTGAGCCGGACGGCGAGGACCAGCTCGCCCTGCGTGGGAAGACGCGACACGTGGCCCGACTCGTCCGTGGCGAGCTTCCTCCCGCGGGCAAGTCACCCTGGAGGAGCGATGGGGCCTACCTCATCACCGGAGGTCTGGGAGGACTGGGGCTCCAGGTCGCGAAGTCAATGGTGGCCCACGGCGTCCGGCACCTGCTCCTGTCGGGGCGTACCGAGCTCCCCGCCCCGAGCGATTGGGCAGCGCTCCCGTCGGACAGCCCGCTCACGTCGCAGGTCCAGGCGCTGCGCGGACTCCAGGCACAAGGGGCATCGGTTCGCTACGTGCGGTGCGACGTCGGTGAGCCGGACCAGCTGCGCGCGCTCATCGATGCATGCGGACAGGGCCCCATTCCGCTCGTGGGCATCTTCCACGCGGCGGGTGTCTCTGCGCACCGCGCGTTGAAGGAGACGGGCCCGGAGGTGCTCTCGTCCGTCTTCCAACCCAAGGCGATGGGCGCCTGGAATCTCCACGAACTCACCCGTCACCTCCCACTCCACTGCTTCGTCCTGTTCTCCTCGGCGTCCTCCGTGTGGGGCTCTCAAGGGATGGCCGCGTATGCGGCGGCGAACCACTTCCTCGACGCCCTCGCGCACCACCGCAAGTCCCAGGGACTGGCGGCGACGTGCATCAACTGGGGCCGCTGGAGTGAAGGCGGGATGGCGGGCTCCGAGGAGGCTCAGCGCTTCTTCTCGCAGGTGGGCCTGGAGGCGATGCCGACCGAGGCGGCGCTCACGTTGCTGGAGCGCCTGGTGGGCGCGGGCGTCACCCAGCGGACCGTGGCGTCGGTGGACTGGAGCCGCTTCAAGCCGCTGCAGGAGGCACGGCGACACCGCCCTCTGCTCGAGCACATCTCCGTGGGGGCGCCGGCCCCGAAGGCCCCCCTGGAGCAGGGCTCGGTCACCTCCGAGCTGCTTCGCCGTCTGGAGGAGGCGCCCCTGGGACGCCGCCGCAACGTGTTGCAGGACTTCGTGCGCGGCGAGGCCTCGCGGGTCCTGGGCGCCGAGCCCTCCTCCCTGGCGCCGGGGCAGGGCTTCTTCCAGATGGGCATGAACTCGCTCATGTCCGTCGAGCTGAAGAACCACCTGGAGCGGAGCCTCCGCCACAAGCTCCCGTCCACGCTCGCGTTCGATTATCCGACGGTGGCGGAGTTGACCGACTTCCTGGCGAAGGAGGTCCCCGCGCTCGCGGTGCTCCTTCCCGCTCGGCCCGAGGTGGCGCTCGCCGGCGCCGCTGTCGCCGACGTGGACCCGTTGTTGAAGGACGAAGCCATCTTCGAACTGCTGAGTGAAGCAGAGCGGTTGTCGGAGACCGCGCTGCAATCACTTGCACAGTCTTTCCCTGGTGAGGGCTCAAATGAGTGACGTCATGGAGAAGTTGGTGCGTGGTCTCTCCCCCGAGAAGCGGGTGAACCTCGCCAGGATGCTCCTTCGCTCGGTGGGCGAGAGCGTCCCGGAGAAGAAGACGGCGGAGCCCATCGCCATCATCGGAATCGGCTGCCGGTTCCCGGGCGGCGTGAGTGACGCGGACTCCTTCTGGCGGATGTTGCGAGCGGGCACGGACGCGGTGGGCGAGGTGCCGCCGAGCCGCTGGGACATCGACGCGTACTACGACGCGGACCCCTCCAAGCCCGGGAAGATGTACACGCGCAACGGCGCGTTCCTGGAGGGCGTGGACCTGTTCGACCCGTACTTCTTCGGGATTCCTCCGCGCTCCGCGGTGAACATGGACCCCCAGCACCGGCTGCTGCTGGAGGTGGCCTGGGAGGCGCTGGAGCACGCGGGCATCGCGCCCCAGAGCCTCGCGGGCAGCAAGACGGGGGTGTTCATCGGCGGCGCCACCGGCGACTACACCCAGCTCATCCAGGGCAAGGGCGCCGAGAGCATCGATGCGAGCTACCTCACGGGCAGCCTGCTCACGTTCGCCACGGGGCGGCTGTCCCACTTCTTCGACCTGCAGGGGCCGAGCCTCGGCGTGGACACCGCCTGTTCCTCGTCACTCGTCGCGGTCCATCTGGCGTGTCAGAGCCTGCGCTCGGGGGAGAGCTCGCTGTCGCTCGTGGGCGGCGTGAACCTCATCCTGACGCCGCAGGGCACCATCACCACCTGCAAGGCGCGCATGCTCGCCGTGGATGGGCGCTGCAAGACGTTCGACGCCGCGGCGGATGGCTACGGCCGGGGCGAGGGCTGCGGCATGGTCGTGCTCAAGCGCCTCTCGGATGCGCGGGCGGATGGGGACCAGGTCCTGGCCGTCATCCGTGGCACCGCGGTGAACCAGGATGGGCACAGCAGTGACTTGACGGTGCCCAACGGGCTCGCGCAGCAGGCGGTCATTCGTCAGGCGCTGGCGGACGCGGGCCTGGACCCGAAGCAGGTGGGCTACGTGGAGGCGCACGGCACCGGCACGTCGCTGGGAGACCCCATCGAGCTGCGCGCGCTGGGGGCGGTGTTCGGCGAGAAGCGAGACGGCGCCGCGGCCCTCCAGGTCGGCTCGGTGAAGACGAACATCGGTCACCTCGAGTACGCGGCGGGCATCGCGGGGCTCATCAAGCTCGTGCTCTCGTTGAAGCACGGCGAGGTGCCCGCGCATCTGCACTTCAAGCGCGGCAACCCGTACATCCCCTGGAACGAACTCCCGGTGGAGATTCCCACCCAGCTCGCGCCGTGGACCGCGCGGGACGGGAAGCGCGTGGGCGGCGTGAGCTCGTTCGGCGCCAGCGGGACGAACGCGCACGTGGTGTTGGAAGAGGCGCCGGAGGTGGAGAGGAAGGGAGGGGCGGAGAGGCCGAGGCACGTGCTGGCGCTGTCAGCGAGGAGCGAGAAGGCGCTGAAGGAGCTTGCGGGGCGGTACGCGAAGGGGCTGGGAGAAGAGGTGGGGGATGCGTGCTTCACGGCGAACACGGGGCGAGGACGCTTCGCGCACCGGGTGGCGGTGGTGGGGAGGACGGGAGAGGAGTTGAGGGAGGAGCTTGCGAGGTACGCGAGCGGTGGCGGGGTGGAGAGGGGAGCGGAGGGACAGGCGAGGAAGGCGGAGGAGGTGGTGCTGCTCTTCACGGGGCAGGGAGTGCAGCACGAGGGGATGGGGAGGGAGCTGTACGAGACGAGCGAGACGTTTCGCGGGGTGATGAAGCGGTGCGAGGAGGTGGTGAAGGGGGAGGTGGGGGAGTCGCTGGTGGAGGTGTTGTACGGAGGGAAGGGGGCGCTGCTGGAGAGGAGCAGCGTGTCGCAGGCGGCGCTGTTCAGCGTGGAGTACGCGCTGTCGGAGGTGTGGAGGGAGTGGGGAGTGAAGCCGGCGGCGGTGATGGGGCACAGCCTGGGTGAGTACGTGGCGGCGTGCGTGGCGGGGGTGTTCAGCCTGGAGGAGGGGCTGAAGCTGGTGATGGAGAGAGGGAGGTTGATGGAGGGGCTGGAGGGTGAAGGGAAGATGGTGGCGGTGTTGGCGAGCGAGGAGGAGGTGAAGGGGGAAGGAGGAGGGAAGCTGATTGCGGCGGTGAACGGGCCCGGGGAGGTGGTGCTGGCGGGGCGAGTGAAGGAGGTGGAGGAGGTGGAGGGGAGGCTGAAGGGGAGGGGGAAGGAGTGCCGAGTGTTGAAGACGACGCACGCGTTCCACTCGGAGCTGATGGAGCCGATGAAGGAGGGGTTCGAGAGGGCGGCGGGGAAGGTGGGGATGAAGAGGGCGAAGCTGGAGTTGGTGTCGAACGTGAGTGGGAAGGAAGTGAAGGGGGAGGAGAGGGAGGCGGGGTACTGGGCGAGGCACCTGAGGGAGCCGGTGAAGTACTGGGAGGGAGTGAAGGGGCTGTACGAGAGGGGATACCGAGTCTTCGTGGAGGTGGGGCCGAAGCCGACGCTGACGGGGGTGGGGAAGAGGTACCTGGGGGAGGGAGAGGCGCAGTGGGTGGGGAGCCTGAGACCCGGGAGCAGTGACTGGGAGATGCTGCTGGGGAGCGCGGCGAAGCTGTACGTGAAGGGCGTGGAGGTGGACTGGGCGGGGGTGGACAAGGGGTACGCGCGCCGACGGGTGGCGCTGCCGACGTATCCCTTCCAGCGTGAGCGCTACTGGGTCGACTCGCTCATCCCCAACACCGATGTGCTGGTGACCTTCTACCGGACCATCGTCCAACTGGCGGAGGTCAACACGGCGGTGCAGTTCCCCTCGTTGCGCTTCGCGACGCTGCGCGAGCCCGTGCCCGGCTTCTCGTGGATCGCCATGTACCGGCCGGAGGCCGACCCCTCGAAGGAGGCGGTCTACAAGCAGTTCTACGACCTCGCCCTCCAGTCGAACCTCGAGATGGCGAAGACGCTCTACCGGGGGCTCGACTTCTCGTCCTTCACCCGCGTGCTCGACATCGGGTGTGGTCACGCCGCGGACCTCATCGACCTGGGCAAGGCGCATCCCCACCTGGAGCTGCATGGCTGCAACATCTCGCCCGACCAGATTGAAGCGGGGCGGCAGCGCATCCGCGGGCTCGGGCTGGATGGGCGCATCAAGCTCCACTACCAGGACAGCTCGCGCGACGCCTTCCCGTCCACGTACGACCTGGTCATCGCGTTCCAGGTCATCCACCACATCCGGAACAAGGCGGACCTCTTCGCGAACATCAGCCGGAGCCTGCGCAACGGCGGCTACCTGGTGATGGCGGAGACGCTGTCCAACATGGCGAGCGCCATCGAGCACCCGGAGTCCACCACCCTCTTCGTGCCCCAGGCCGAGTGGGCGGAGCTGCTCGCCCGCAACCACCTGCGCATCGTCGAGGCGGTCGAGTCCAGCCAGGAGATCGCCAACTTCCTCCACGACCCGGACTTCGAGCAGAACTTCACGCGGGTGACCCGCGACCTGGACGAGGTGACGCAGAAGCACCTGCACGGCATCCACATGCTGGGGGAGCTGCTCAAGCGTCGGCTGGCCGCCTACCTCCTGTTCACGGTGACCAAGGACGAGTCGATGGACGTGGACACGATTCGTCGCATCAACCTCGAGCGGCTGGGCGCGCGTGTCTCCTACGATGCCGCCTACAGCGCCGTGACGAAGGGGCCGTACGCGCTGCCGCCTCCTCCGGGGGCGCAGACGCTCCAGGACGCCGCCTCCGCCGCGAGCACCTTCTCGAAGACGCTGCTCTCCACGGAGCCCGGCCAGCGAGGCCCGCTGCTCGACAGCTATCTGCGGGAGCAGGTGGCCAACTTGTTGAAGATGCCGGTGGTCCGGCTGGACGCGGAGCAGCCCCTGAGCACCCTGGGCCTGGACTCGCTGTTGTCGCTCGAGCTGAAGCACAAGATCCACGCGGAGACGGGCGTGAGCCTGCAGCTCGATGAGCTGCTGCAGGGCGCGAGCATCGCGCACCTGTCGCAGCGCCTCGCCGAGCAGCTCGACGGGAGCGGCGCGGGCCGGACGGCCCCGAGTCAGGACTGGGAGGAAGGCGAGCTGTGATGACCGACGAACTCATCGCCGAGCTGTCCCGGCAGGGCGTCACGCTCTGGGTGGAGGGGGAGCGGCTGAAGTACCGGGCCCCCAAGGGCGCGCTGTCGCCGGAGCACCTGGCGAAGCTGTCCACGAACAAGGCCACGCTGGTGGAGCACCTGCGCCGGCTCGCGGCCGACGGTGAGTCCGTCCATCCGCTCTCCCACGGACAGCAGGCGCTCTGGTTCGTCTCCCAGGTGGCACCCGACAGCGCCGCCTACAACACGGCGCTGTCGATTCGCATCGTCTCCGAGCTGGACGTCGCCGCGCTGCGACGCGCCTGTCAGCGGCTCGTGGACCGACACGGCGCGCTGCGGACGACCTTCACCACGCACCAGGGACAGCCCGTCCAGCGGGTGCGTGAGCAGGCCGAGGTCCCGTTCGAGCAGGTCCCCGTCCCGGAGCTCGACCTCGAGTCCCTGCGGGCGCGGGTGACGCAGGCGTACGAGGCCCCGTTCGACCTGGAGCGGGGCCCGCTGATGCGCGTGCGGCTGTTCACGCGGGGCCCGCGCGACCACGTGCTGCTCATCGCCATCCACCACATCGTCTACGACGGATGGTCGCTGCTGGTGCTGGGAGAGGAGCTGCTGCGGCACCTCTACGCCGCGGAGAAGGCGGGCGCTCCCGCGACGCTGCCCGCGCCGCAGGCGACCTATGTGGACTACGTCCGCTGGCAGGCCGAGATGCTCGCGGGCGCCACGGGGCAGCGGCTCTGGGACTATTGGTCCCGACAGCTGGGCGGCGCGCTGCCGGCGCTGGACCTGCCCATCGCGCGTCCCCGGCCGCAGGTGCAGGGCTACGAGGGCGCGTCGGTCCCGGTGTCGTTGAAGGGGACGCTGCCCCGGCGATTGAGGGAGCTCTGTGAGCAGGAGGGCGTCACGCTGTACACGCTGCTCCTGGGCGCCTTCATGGGCCTGCTGCACCGCTACTCGGGGCAGGAGGACCTGCTCGTCGGAACGCCCACGCTGGGGAGGACGCAGCCCCAGTTCGCGAAGGTCGTGGGCAACTTCATGAACATGATGGTCCTGCGGGGAAATCTCTCCGGGGACCCTTCGTTCCGGGCCCTGCTCGGGCAGCTGCGGCAGACGGTCGTCGGCGCACTCGCGCACCAGGACTTCCCCTTCCACCTGCTCGTGGAGAAGCTCAACCCGGAGCGCGACTCCGGCCGCTCACCCATCTTCCAGGTGGCGTTCATGCTCCAGCCCACGCCCCGGGAGGACATCTACCAGGGGGACGAGGCCCACCCCGCGCTGCCCGGGGGGCTGGTGCTGCGCCCCTTCGACATCCCGCAGCAAGAGGGCCAGTTCGACCTCTCGCTGGAGCTGACGGAGACGGACGCTTCGTTGGGCGGCGTGCTGAAGTACCGCACGGACCTGTTCGACGCGGCGAGCATCCACCGGATGGTGGGGCACCTGGAGACGCTGCTGGAGGGGCTCGTCGAGGACCCCGAGCGGCGCTTGTCGGAGCTGCCCCTGCTCACCCCCGAGGAGCGCCGCCAGGTGCTCGACACCTGGAACGACACCCGCTCCGCGCGGACCCCCGCGTCGTGCCTCCACGAGCTGTTCGAGGCGCGAGTGCGCGCGTCCCCGGAGTCCATCGCCCTGGTCGCCGGCGCCGAGCGGCTGAGCTACCGCGAGCTGGACGCGCGCGCCAATCGACTGGCGCACCGTCTGCGGGCGCTCGGCATCGGCCCCGAGGCGCGGGTGGGCCTCTGCGTCCCCCGGAGCGCCGACATGGTGGTGGGCATGCTCGGCATCCTGAAGGCCGGCGGCGCCTACGTGCCGATGGACCCGACCTATCCCGCCGACAGGCTCGCGTACATGCTCGGCGACTCCCAGGCGAAGGTCGTCCTGGTCGACGCGGGCCACGCGACGCGGCTGCCGGAGACGGGCGCGAAGGTGGTGCCGTTGCAGGCCGGCGGCGACGAGCCCGTGGACCCTCCGAGGAGCGGGGTGGTGGCGGAGAATGTCGCGTACACGCTCTACACCTCGGGCTCCACGGGGCGTCCCAAGGGCTGCATGGTCTGTCACCGCAACGTCGTGCGCTTCTTCGACGCGATGGATGACGCCATGGGCGCTCACGAGCGCGGCGTGTGGCTCGCCACGACGAGCATGTCGTTCGACATCTCCGTGCTGGAGCTCCTGTACTCGCTCACCCGGGGCTTCCAGGTGGTCCTCCGCGGCGAGCAGGGAGTATCGACCGGGACCGGCGCGTCCAGCAGGCCGCTCGAGTTCAGCCTCTTCTATTTCGCCAGCGACGAGCGCGAGCACACGAAGGCCAAGTACCGGCTGCTCCTGGAGGGTGCGCGGTTCGCGGACACGCATGGCTTCAAGGCGGTCTGGACGCCCGAGCGGCACTTCCACGCCTTCGGCGGGCTCTACCCGAATCCCTCCGTCGTCAGCGCGGCGCTCGCGGCGACCACCCGGAACATCCGGCTGCGCGCGGGCAGCATCGTGCTCCCGCTGCACAGCCCCATCCGGGTCGCGGAGGAGTGGTCCATCGTGGACAACCTCTCCGACGGACGCGTGGACCTCTCGTTCGCCTCGGGGTGGCACCCCAATGACTTCGTGCTCGCGCCCGAGCGCTTTGCCGATGCGCGCACCTCCTTCTTCGAGCAGATCTCCACCGTCAGGAGGCTCTGGAGGGGCGAGGCGGTGTCGTTCCGGAACGGACAGGGGCAGGACGTCCCGGTCCAGTCCCTTCCCCGGCCGGTCCAGCCGGACGTCCAGGTCTGGGTGACGGCGGCGGGCAACCCGGAGACGTTCCGTGCGGCGGGCGCGGCGGGCGCGCATGTGCTCACGCACCTGCTGGGGCAGAACCTGGCGGAGCTGGCGAAGAAGGTCCGAATCTATCGGGAGGCCTGGGCGGCCGCGGGCCACGGGCCGGGGCCGGGCCACGTCACGCTCATGCTGCACACGTTCATGGGCGAGGACGTCGACGACATCCGCCAGAAGGTGAACGCGCCGCTGCGCCAGTACCTGAAGAGCTCCATCGGGCTGCTGCGCTCGGTCATCGGGCCCCTGCCACATGGGGGCGAGCTGGAGGCGCTCTCGGAGGCGGACGTCGACCAACTGCTCGCGAAGGCCATCGACCGGTACTTCAACCAGCTGGGCCTGTTCGGGAACGTGGAGAGCTGCCTGCCGTTGATCGACAGGCTGCGCGAGCTGGGCGTGGACGAGGTCGCGTGTCTCATCGACTTCGGGATGGACGTCGACGCGACGCTGGCGGGGCTCGAGACGTTGAACGCCCTGAAGGAGCGTTGCACGCGGCCCCCGTCAGCGCCCGAGGACATCCCCTCGCTCATCGCCGCGCACGGCGTCACCCACTTCCAGTGCACGCCGTCGATGTTGCGGATGTTGCTGCTGGAGCCAGGGGGCGCGGAGGCGCTGCGTCCGCTCCGCAAGCTCCTGGTGGGCGGCGAGGCCTTCCCCTCGGTCCTGGCGCGCCAGGTGCTCCCGAGGGTGGAGGGCGAGGTGCTCAACATGTACGGGCCGACCGAGACGACCATCTGGTCCTCGTTCGAGCGGGTGGAGGACGCGTCCCGGGTCACCATCGGCGGGCCCATCGCGGACACGCGGATGTACGTGCTGGACGCGCGGCTTTCGCCCGTGCCGGTGGGCATGCCCGGAGAGCTGTTCATCGGAGGCGAAGGGGTGGCGCGGGGCTATCTCCACCGCCCCGAGCTGTCGGCGGAGCGCTTCATCCCGGACCCCTTCGCGGGGGAGTCCGGCTTGCGCATGTACCGGACAGGAGACCGGGTCCGTCGTCTGCCCGAGGGGCGCATCGAGTTCCTGGGCCGCGAGGACCACCAGGTGAAGGTGCGGGGAGTACGCATCGAGCCGGGGGAAATCGAGGCGGAGCTGCGTCAGCACCCGGAGGTCCGTCAAGCGGTGGTGGTGGCGAGGGCCGACGCCTCGGGCGAGGTGGCGCTCACGGCCTATGTCGTGGCCGCGACGACCGTCACCCCCTCGGCGCTGTCGCGCTTCCTGAGGGACAGGCTGCCGCCCGCGATGATTCCCTCCCACTTCGTCCGGCTGGACGCGCTGCCGTTGACGCCGAACCAGAAGCTGGATGTCCGCGCCCTGCCGGTGCCCGAGGCTCCGGCGCCGGAGCTGTCGGCCGCGTACGTCGCGCCCAGGGACGCGCTGGAGCTGGAGCTGGTGGCGCTCTGGGAGGAGCTGTTCGATTTGCGCCCCATCGGCGTCACCAGCAGCTTCTTCCAGCTGGGCGGCCACTCGCTGCTGGCGGTCCGGTTGATGTCCCGGCTGCGCGCCCGCTGGGGGCGTCAGCTCCCCGTCTCCCTCCTGTTCCAGGCGGACACCATCCGTCAGCTCGCGGCCCTGCTCGTCCAGCAGGAGGGCGGTGCTCGCGCGCGGGAGCCGCTGGTGCGCATCCAGGAGACGGGCGACAAGCCGCCCCTGTTCTTCGTGCACCCGACGGGCGGCGACGTGCTGTGCTACGCGCCGCTGGCGAGGCAGCTCGGGCCCCGGCAGCCCTTCTATGCGCTGCAGGCGCTGCCGGACCAGGACGCGGGCTCCATCGAGGAGATGGCGGCGCGGTACCTGGAGGAGGTGCGCCGCGTCCGTCCGAGCGGGCCGTACCGCCTGGGGGGCTGGTCCACGGGCGGCATCGTCGCGCAGGCGATGGCGCGGCAGTTGGAGGCGCGGTCCGAGCAGGTGGAGCTGCTCCTGTTGTTGGAGACCTGGTCTCCGGAGCTCTACCAGCGGGCGGAGGAGCCCGGCGCGCTCATGGCGTGGTTCGCCACGGACCTGCTGGGGGGCGCGGAGGCGGCGAAGCTCGACGCGGTGAAGCTCCAGGCGCTCGATGAGGCGGGGCGCCTGGGCTACCTGGTCGAGCACGCCAAGGCCCTGGGCGCGCTTCCGGGGGTGGAGCTGCCGGAGATGGAGCAGCGCTTCCGGGTCTTCTCCCGCAACGCGCGGGCCCTGTCCCGCTACCGGGCGGAGCCCTATCGCGGCAAGGTGCTCTTCCTCCAGGCGGAGCAGCTGGCCGCGCCTTCGTCGGACACGCTGCCCGCGCCGGTGGAGAGCTGGGGGGAGCGGTTGCTCCAGGCCCAGCTGCATCAGGTGCCGGGCAATCACTACACGATGCTGCAGGCGCCGCATGTCCGCGAGGTCGCGGACCGGATGACCTGCTTCCTGGATGCGCTCACGGTGGCCGCCGGGCCACGTTGAAGGAGCCTTGGGTCATGGGAATTCATGTCGCGCGGTTCAGGATGGGAGGCGAGGTCCGGTGGGGATGGGTGCGGCGGGAGCAGGTCATCCCCATCCCGGGGCGGTACGAGTCCCTGGCGGAGTTCCTCGCGGAGGGGGCGGCGAGGGCGCGGGGGATGGCGGCGGCGGGGAGCGTGGGGGAGGGGCTCGCGCTGGCGAAGCTCGAGCTGCTCGCGCCGGTGACGTCGCCGTGCAACGTGGTCTGCCAGGGACAGAACTACCGCAGCCACATGCTGGAGGTGGGGCAGGACCCGGACGCGAAGGACTTCAACCAGTTCTTCCGCAAGGCCTCGTCGTCGCTGGCCTCGAGCACGGAGGACATCGTCAAGCCGGAGCGGGTCCGGATGCTCGACTACGAAATCGAGCTGGGGCTGGTCATCGGCCGGAGGATTCCGGGGCCGGTGCGGGTGGAGCGGGGAGGGCTGCACGAGTTCGTCGCCGGAATCGTGATGGGCAATGACATCTCCGCCAGGGACCTCCAGCTCGCGGAGGGACAGTGGCACAAGGCGAAGAGCTTCCGGACCTTCTGTCCGGTGGGGCCGTATGTCTATCTGCTCGACGCGGAGGATTGCGCGCGGTTGATGGACCTGCGACTCCAGCTGTCTGTCAATGGCGAGCCGAGGCAGGACGCGAGCACCTCGGAGATGCTCTACCCGCCGGAGGAGACACTCACGGAGCTGTCGGAGGTGATGGACCTGTTCCCGGGGGACCTGGTGCTGACAGGGACGCCGGGCGGCGTGGCGGCGGGGCGCAACCTGTCGAAGCTTGCGCGACAGGTGGGCAGGTTCATCAGCGTCTTCCTGTCTGACAAGACGCTCGCGAAGCTCATCCTGAAGCAGGGCAACACGGCGGGCTACCTGAAGGAGGGGGACGTCCTGCGTGCCTCGATTTCGAGCCCGGACGGGGTCATCCACCTGGGGACCCAGGAGAACCGCATCGTGACGCGGGCCCTGGAGGCGCCGGTGCGCGAGGCTCGCGCGAAGGTGGGGTGAGTCATGGGTGGGGCCGCACGTCGACCACGGGGATGGGGGAGGTGGCCTTCGGCTCGGCCTCCCGCTTCGCGAGGATGGACGCACTGACAGGCCCCACCAGCAGACTCCCCAGCCAGAAGAAGAAGCCGAGCGTGGGGTAGAGCAGCTCGAGTTGCCGGGTCGGGCTGACACCCTCGTCCGCGGGGATGGAGTGGAAGTACCAGGACAAGGAGGAGAGCCCGACGAGCACCGCGAGGAAGCCTGTCCAGAAGGCCCCTCGATACCGGCCCATCAACAGCAGGAGGAGCGTGACGGCCAGCAAGGGGTTCGCGAACCAGCCCCCTTGCATCACGAACACGCCCAACCAGCCGGTGAGCAGGAGCGTTACACCCGACATCGTGTCCTCTTGCTTCGTCGCGGTGTTGTACAGGACGAGGGCGGGCAGGGCGCAGCTGACGATGAAGAGGACCGTCGACACGACCGCGGCGCTCGTCCGGGTCAACCAGGGCTTGGCGGCAGGAGCCATCGGAGCGTCATCTGAAGGAGGTGCCATGGGTCGCGGATGATAGGGGAAACCCGGTCGACGTGGCGAACGGAGGCTTCCCCAGCGGTCTGGCCATCGACTCGACGAACCGCACGCTGTACGGGTCCGACTTCAACGGCAGCCGGGTGATGAGCGCCGGGCTGGACGGCAGCCATCCCACGCAGGTGGTAGGCGGTATCAACAGCCCGTCCGCCCTCGGGTTCGATGTCCCGAATGGCAAGGCGTAGGTCGTCACTACAACAACAGGACTCCCCTGGTGACGAACCAGACGACGGTGCATGGGATTGCCAGCGATGTCGCGGCTGGTCGGCTGTACTTCGCGGATGGGCTGGGGACCCGGATCCGGAGCGCCCATCTGGCGGACGGTGGAGACATCCAGGACGTGAACGTGGGCAGCGCCAGGAACCTGTAGCTGGCCTGGAGGCCCGCGCCGTGGTCTGGTGCCACGACGGTCGCCCTCCGTCGTCCTGAGAGGACTTCACGCATGAATCATCCCGAGCATGGCGAAGCGAGGAGCCTCGAGGAGCTCATCCAGGTTGCCCTGGAGGGGGACGAAGAGGATGCGCGCGCCTGGGAGGCCATCCGGGCCCTGCATGCGCGGGGGACGCGTGACGTGCTGGACGCGGCCCTTGGGCTGCTCGGGTCCTCCTCCGCGAAGGCGCGGGGGCGCGGCGTGGACATCCTGGGCCAGCTCGGCGCTGGAAACCCGGTCTTCCAAACGGAGCGTGGGGACGCGCTGGTGGACCTGCTCCGGCGGGAGCGGGAGCCCGAGGTCCTCCTCTCCGCCGGGGTTGCCTTGAGCCACCTGGTGGAGCCCCGCGCCCTGGCCGTGCTCGTCGCGCTGGCAGGTCATCCCTCGGCCGAGGCGCGGTATGGCGCGGCGCATGGATTGGCGGTCCTGGATGCGCCGGAGGCGGTGGAGGTGCTCATCCGGCTGTCGGCCGACGAGGACCGCGATGTCCGGGACTGGGCGACGTTCGGGCTGGGGACGCTCATGGAGGCGCGTGACACGCCGGAGCTGCGGGATGCGCTCGTGGCGCGCCTCGGGGATGAGGACCCGGAGATTGTCGGGGAGGCGCTGGTGGGACTGGCGACTCGCAAGGATGCTCGCGCGGTTGAGCCCGTGCGCGCCGCGCTGAGGGGCGAGAGGGTGATGGTCTATGCGCTCGAGGCCGCCGCGGCCCTGGGCGACCCGAGCTTCCATCCGCTGCTGCTCGCCCTACGTGATGTCGGTGGCCCCGCGGAGGGCTACTTCCGGAGCGCCCTCGAGGAGGTCATCTCCCGGTTCGGGCAGGAGCCGGCTTGAGGGGCGTCACGGACAGAATGCCGGCAGGCTCGCCCGGAGGGCCGTGAGCTCGCTGAGCGAGTCGTTCATGGCGTTGATATCGGCGACGGTCGGAATCACCAGCGGCAAGCCCGCCTGGACCCGGACGATGGCGCCTCGCATGTCACCCTGCGTCTGCAACTGGACCGCGACCTCGGTGTCGACGTTGAAGGCCTCGGCGATGACCTCGGCGTCGAAGCCGGAGAAGATGTTCATGGCCGTGGCATTGACAGTCAATGATGCGAGGTCGCTGGTGGCCTGCAGGAGGTTGAGAGGGCTCGGAGTGGCGACCGCCGTGAGCGTGGAGGCGACCGAGGCCTGTGCCGAGCCTACGTAGTTGTCGACCACGGTGAGCCACGTGCCCGCGGTCGAGTTCGCCGAAACGCACTGCTGGGCCTGGGCTGGCGCGACATGGAGGACCACGGCGAGCACGGCGACGGACCACCCGCTCAAACGAGAGGACATGTCTGGATTCTCCTGGGAGTTGCTGCTGGGTGACGACGAAACTCTCGCCTCGTCGTCACGCGGGCGTCAATCAATGCCAGTCATCCAGGAGGAGTGACTGTGTCTCCGTGGACACAGTCATTGGACGTTCCGCCACCCTCGCTCAGAAGATGCCTTGTCCCGGGGTGAGGACGTGGTCCGGGTCGTAGCGTCGCTTCGCGTGCACGAACCGCTCCCAGTGGGGATGGAAGTGGCGGCGCCAGTCGGCGGGGCTCAAGGGCACGGCATCCACGGGGTAGATCTTCCCGCCGAGGGCCGTGAGCCGGTCGACGATGGCGCGGTTCTTCTGCACCAGGGCCGCGACGTTCTCGGGCGTCGGGGGAATCGCGGTGCGCAGCAGCGAGAAGAGGAAGACGTGTCTGTCGTTGGGCGTCCGCAGGAAGGGCGTGGTCAGCGCCGAGGCGCGGAAGGGGTAGAGGAGGATGGGCCCTTGTCCCATGTCGGCGTCGGTGGTCTGCGCGAGGACCTCCTGGACGAACTCCTCGGCGCACCGGGCGGGGACGAACATGTCCAGCCAGGGGTGGGGAAAACCCCAGACGCCGAGCTGCTTGAGCAGCTCGATCAGCGGCGCGAGCCGGTTGGCGAAGTCGAAGTAGCTGCCGTCCGTCACCTGGAGCGTCCCCGGTTGGAAGCGCAGGCCCGCGAGCAGCCGCGAGTCCTGGGGCTCCGAGCCCGGGGTGAAGTACTTCACCACCTCGAGCTGATACGCCCGGCCTCCGTTGGAGGAGACGACGGAGCCCTCGACGTAGTCGAAGCGGCCGTCCTCGATGAGCCGCCGCTGGTCCTCGAGGAAGCGGTGGAGGTCGTCGTACAGCGCGAGGTAGGTCCGGGCGCGGGGCTGCACGTCGACGAGCCGAACCCGGGCTCGCACGATGATGCCGAACTGGCCCAGGCCCGAGCGCGCGGCGTCGAACAGGGGCCGCTCGCGCCAGCGTGAGCACCGCACGAGCTCGCCCCGGCCCGTGACGACGTCCAGCTCCAGGACGTTGTCCACCTGGAGACCCCAGCGGAACGCCTGTCCGCCGATGCCTCCCGCCGACAGCGTCCCGCCGATGCTCAGCTCGATGTAATCGGTCAGCACCGGGGGACTCTTGCCGCTGGGGAGCGAGGCCTGGAGCAGCTCGTGCCACCGGACGCCCGCATCCACCCAGGCGCTGTCCTGGTCCAGCTCGTGGAGGGTGGCCAGCGCGGACATGTCGACGACGATGCCCGCTGGCACCTGGGACTGGCCGAAGGTGCTGTGGCTCTCACCCAGGCCGCGCGCGGCGGCGATCTTCAGCCCCTGGCGGCGCGCGAAGCGGACCATGGCCACGATGTCCTTCACCGAGCCGGGCACGAGCACTGCCCACGGCGTGTGGTGCCGGATGTGACCGAAGTCGTCCGAGGCCGCGGTCCGCGACGCTTCGTCCAGCAGCAGCTCGCCATCGAGAGGGGGCAGGGGGACCGCGCCGGCCTCCGGCGTGGAGGCCCAGCTGCGGCTCATGGGATTGAACGCGACCGCCACCAACGCACCTTGGAGCAACGTCCTCCGGGACACCGTTCGACTCGACATTCACGCCTCCTTCGATGTCGGAGACTTCTAGTCCGGCGTTGTCCTGCCCAACAATTGCCCTCGCTTCGCGGTCTCCATCGCATGGGATGCGCCGCGCCAGTCCCGTGCGACCATCACGTCGATGGCGGGCGGGCACTCGTGCGCCGCATCGGTGCGCGTGCATGGCGCTCGGTGACCTTGCCCGGACATGGGGACTGGACATATGTTCAGTCCATGGCAGAGCTGCGCTCCATTCCCCTGGGCGAGGGTCATGAGGTCCTGGTGGGGCAGTTGCCTCGCGAGCTCGTGCCCTCGGACGAGGCCTTCGAGGACCTCTGGACGCTCCATCCCGTGGAGTTCCATGAGATACAGATTCATGGCCGCCGGGTCCGCACGCCCAGGTGGCAGCAGGCCTACGGCGCGGACTACCACTACACGGGGCGCGTCAACCGCGCCCTGCCCCTCACTCCGTCGATGGAGCGCTGGCTGCAGTGGGCGCGCTCCGAGTTCGACGCGCGCCTCAATGGCCTGTTGTTGAACTGGTACGAAGGCGCGGAGGACCACTACATCGGCAAGCATCGCGACAGCGATGTCCAGCGCATCGAGGGCACCCCCATCGTCACGCTCTCCTTCGGGCAACAGCGCGCGTTCCGCATGCGGCCCTGGAAGGGGGAGGGCTTCATCGACATCCCCGCGGTGAACGGGGGCGTCATCGTGATTCCGTGGGCGACGAACCGGGCCTTCACGCACGAGGTCCCTCCCTCCGCGCAGGCACGCGGGCGGAGGATTTCGGTGACGATTCGCGCCTTCAGCGCTTGAGTCCCGGGCGCGACGTCACGTGTCCGCGCAGAGGCCCTGCTCCTGCGCTAGCAGGATGAGCTTGGCCCGGCTGGGCACGGCCAGCTTGGCGTAGACGCGCTTCAGGTGCGTCTTCAAGGTGTTCAGCGAGCTGTCCAGGTCGTCCGCGATGGTCTGGTTGTCCCAGCCATTCAAGACACGCTCCACCACGTCCATCTCGCGCGGCGTCAGGCGCTTGCGCCACTCCGCGGGAGCCTGCGCCCCGTGCCGCACCTCCTGGAAGATCATCGCCCACGGCATCCTCCCCGACTGCCCCGGCAACCGCAGGAAGGTCACCTTCAAGCTCCTCCCCGGGCGCCGGAAGGTCAGCACGTCCTGTCCGGAGAGCTGCTGGGGGCCGGAGCGACGGAGCCCCTCCAGCGCGTCCAGCAGCACCTGCGGCAGGCCGAAGCGGCCACAGGGCGCGTCCGGGAACCAGCGATGCAGCAGCGCCGTGGAGCGGGGCGTGCGCATCAGCTCGGTGGTGGGCGGGCTCAACACGATGCTGTCGAGCCCCGTGTGCCGGAAGAGCTGCTCCAGGAGGTCGCCCTGGTGCGCCAGGTCTTCCAGCATGCGGCAATTGCGCACGGTCCTCGCCAGGATGGGCGTCAGGCGCTGGAGGAAGGCGCGCTCCTTCTCCGTGAACGCCTTCCGGGTCTCCCGGTACAGCGTGAAGCCGCTGTGCCAGCCCAGGCCCATGTCCATCAACACGGACAACACCCGCTCCACCGGCATGTGCATCTCCCGGCAGTACGCATACATGGCGCTGTCATGCATCTGCCGGCGCGACAGCATCTCGGTGTCCCGCAGCACGGTGTTGGGCCGCCGAATCACCGCGGAGCTCACGAAACACTCGTCTGAAATCTCCGGGTAGCGGTCGAAGAAGACCTGCGGCATGTCCTGGACCATCGGCCAGTCGTATTGGCCGGGCGCCCCCGGATTGGACACACACAGCCCTCCGAAGTCCGCCGCCAGCACGCGTGACAGAATCCGGTGGGACTCCGAGAAGGCTTCCTTCAGGTCGAGCGAGCTGCTCAACGCCGTCATCACCTCCAGGAGCACCTGCTCCCCCTGCATGGAACCCGGCTGACGCTTCACGCGCATGACCTTGTCTCCCCGGTGGCTTCGAGTGTCGGCACGACGTCCGGGGGTATTTCTACCATGCGCGGCAACGACAGCCTTTCTCACGCCCCCTGGGTTCGGAGGGCGTCACCCCGATGGGTGATGCCGGCGCTCGACGGCCCTCCCGTATGTTTCTCGAGCCCGTTCGCCGTGTCTGTCCATTCGCTGGAGGTCCCATGTCCCCGCAGCCGTGCTGGATTCGTCTCACGTCGAGGATGTCATTGCTCGCGCTCCTGGCCGCCCTGAGCGCCGTCACCTGGAGCGCGCCGGCCCAGGCGCGAACGCCCGGAGGCATCATCGGCGTCGGGTATTACGGCCATCATGGCCCGCCGCCGTGGGTGGACGCCGCGTGCCGGTTCACGGCGGTCCACAAGCCCTGTGTCTGCGCACTCCCCGCCGTCGCCCCGCTCAATGAGACCCTGGGCTGCTCGAACACGAGCCAGGCGTGGGCCGACCTGGATGCCAAGAACACCTGCACCCGGCTCTGTACGCATCCGGCGAACAACCCGTCCGGCGACGGCGGCACCGTGGCGCGCCCCGGGGGCTCGGCGGACGGCGAGGTCCTGTTCCGGGGCTCCGGCGCCGTGAGGCGCCTGCAGACGGGCGGCTATCTTGGGTTCGTCCCGTACAGCGAGGCGCCTCTCGGGTACGGCCTGGACGTGGCGTGGGTGGCCTCGGCGGTCGTGGAGGCCACCACCGTGCCCTGGGTCTTCCTGGAGGACCTGGGCCCGGCCATCCAGTGGGATGATTCGAAGGGGAGCGCCGCCTTCGTCCAGGCCTACTCGAGCGAGCGCGGCGCGCCCCAGCCCATCGGGACCTGCCGCCACGCGCTGCAGGTCTCCTGTCCGCTGACGGACGTGAAGCTCGGTGACCGCCTCCAGGTCTGCTCGGGGCAGAGCGAGGAGGACGCGAAGCGCATCGCCCAGACGAGCTGCGCGCCGCTGCGCTACGAGGCGCTGAGCCGCTCCTGGAGTCCCTGGGCCCTGTATGGCGCCCCTTCGGAGCAGCCGCATCGCGCGCCCTCCGCGACCGTCGTCGCCGTGGGGCCCGGGCAGTTCCTGGGCTACGTCCCGTCCAGTCTCCAGGTCGTGGGCTTCCACGAGGACTGGACCCGGCTGTCCGAGGCGCTGCTGGAGCGCACCGACGGCACCACCGTGTGGCTCGCCGGCCCGGCGGAGTTCTACGCCCCCAAGGCCGAGTGAGTCCCGAGCGGTTCAGCGCGGCGCGCACCGTGAGCATCCGGACACCGCGCTTCGGCGCCCGCGTGGCACACTCACGTGATGACTCGTTACGCGCTCCTGCTCCGTGGTGTGAATGTGGGCACGAAGAACAGCCTGCCGATGGCCGAGCTGCGCGCGATGCTGTCGCGGCTCGGCTGCGGCGACGTGAAGACCTACGTGCAGAGCGGCAACGCGGTGTTCACCACGAAGCTCGGCGTGGCGGAGCTCACCAAGGGCATCGAGGAGGCGCTGGAGCAGTTCATGGGGCGGCCCATCTCCACGACGCTGCGGACGCTGAAGCAGCTGCAAGCCGTCGTCGACGGCAACCCGTTCGCGGACGTGGCGACGAACCCCTCCTCCCTGTGCGTGACGTTCCTCTCGGTCGCGCCGACGAAGGCGGAGCTGGCGCCCCTGCATGCCCAGGACTGGGGGCCGGAGCTGTTCCAGGTCGCGGGCAAGGAGATCTACTCCTGGTACCCGAACGGCCAGGGGAAGAGCGCGCTGGCGGTCGCGATGGGGAAGCTGGCCTTGCGCGGCACGGTCACGACGCGCAACTGGAACACCGTGCTGAAACTCCTGGAGCTGTTCGGCTAGCCTCCAAGGCCTCCATGGCCATCGACTTCATGGTCCTGCCTCTCAGCCGCTACATCGTCGGTGATTTCATCACCCCGGCGATGCGCTCCGCGTGGGCGAGCGGCGTCCCGTACTCCGTCATCGGGCCGGAGGGTGCCCGGCAGCTTCCGGAAGGTCTGCCATTCGGTGGCCCTGAGGCGCCGGTGCGTCGCGCCAGGGTCATCGACATGTTGGTGGAGGACCTGCGGCAGCTCCCAGGCGCCACGTCAGACCCGCTGTGGGACGAGCGCTCCCGCAGGAGAGGCGAGGGCGACCGCGTCCATGTGGCCGCCATGCTGTTCCTCCCCCGCGACTTCGAGGCGACCTTCGAGATGACGACGCCGCTGCGGCGCCTCACCGGTTCGACGCCCCGGGCCCTGGCGGCACTGGAACGGATGCACTGGCCCGACAACGCGAAGGCCGCGGTTGACAGCCTCCGCGCCGCGCTCGTGGACTCCCGGGACCACCAGGTGCCGATGATCGTGGACTGGTGAGGGGCAGGCCCGCGGGGAGGGGAAAGGGACGTCGTCGGCTCAGGGCGAGGCGGACGTGGGCCGCGACGGGGCCTCCGCCCGGGGCTCGCGGTGGTACACCTTGGCCACGATGCGCCACCTGCCGTCGACCTTGAGCAGGGAGATGTAGTCGATGAAGTCCCACTTCGCCGTGCGCGCGGACACCTTGACGACGGCCGCGCTGCCGGTGACGTCCACGTGGAGCACCGAGTCCTCGCCCTCCGCCGACGTGCCTGGAGAAGTCTTCGGCGAGTGGCGTCCACGCCCGGTGAGCCGCCATGGGGGTCGGTGAGCGGGGGCGCTGGACCGACAGGGGGGCGCCGGTGAAGCCGCGCCTGCTGCTTCCGAGCAGGCGGACCCGTGAGGCCTGCTTCTCGGGGACTCCTGGATAGGTCATGATTCTCCTTCCCCCTTGTCGTGAAGGAGTCGCCATGCAAGCCAAGCGTCTGGTCGTTTCCCTGTTCGCGATGTGCAGCCTGTCCCTGGTGGCCTGCGGTGGTGGAGCCGAGTCCGAGGTCGACGCGCCGGAGGGCGAGGTGATGGCGAGCACGGAGCAGGGCATCGGCATCCCGCCCAACTGCCCGAACAACGACCTCATCTACTGGTTCGAGAACATCCGTGCCTGTGTGGTGAAGTGCGGCGCCTCGCGCATCCAGGCCACCCCCGCCACGCAGTACGCCGGCTGTCAGTCGAACCTGCCCGCCACGCGCACGCTCATCAACGTGAACTACTGCATCCCCGGCTGCGACCTGCAGTAGCCCGTGCGTCCCAGGGCCGGGACACTGGCTGTGCGCCGTGTCCCGGTGGCCCTCGGGCTGGTCCATTCCGTCGAGTGGCGCGTTTGTCCGTGCGACCTGCGCCGCCGGGCTCCGTTATGGGGGCAGCACCCCACCGGGTTTCTCCGGCCCTGGGGGGCTTCTTCCTGTGAGGGGGCTTGTGAAGCACCAACGCGTTCGTTCGTACCCGAGACTTCCGTCCGTTCCCTGGCTGCGCACCCTGCTGCTCTGCGTGGCCCTGGCCGCGTGTGGAGGAGGGGAGGACAAGAAACCACCCGCGCCTCCTCCTCCGGCCAACACGGCCCCGTCCGGGCATGACGACCTGCTCGCGACCGATGAGGACACCGCCCTGGTGATTCCGGGCGCGTCGCTCGTGTCCAACGACGTCGACGCGGACGGCGACTCGCTGACCGTGACGGCCGTCGGCAAGGCGACCCATGGCGGCGTGACGCTGGTGGGCGGCACCGTCACCTTCACCCCGGAGGCGGACTTCTTCGGAACCGCGACGTTCGAGTACACGGTGGGGGATGGCCGCCTGACGGACACCGCGCGGGTCACCGTCACGGTCAACGCCGTGAACGATGCCCCTGTCGCCGTGGCGGACGGCGCGAGCACCGACGAGGATGTCGCGCTCGTCGTCCCCGCGGCCACGCTCGTCGCCAATGACACGGACGTGGATGGGGACACGCTCTGGGTGGCGGGCGTCGGCGCCGCGACGCATGGCACCGTGACGCTCGCGGATGGCAACGTCACCTTCACCCCGGAGGCGAACCACCACGGGAGCGCCAGCTTCGAGTACACGGTCAGCGACGGGCTGTTGACGCACACCGCGACGGTGGCCGTCACGGTCCGCTCCGTGGAAGACGCTCCGGTCGCCGTCGCCGACACCGTGTACGCCCGGAGGAATACCTCGCGGTACATCAAGGTCGAGGAGCTCACCGCGAATGACGACATGGGCGATGGCTTCCTGCTCAACCTCGCTGGCGTGGGCTCGGCGGTCCATTGCACCGTGAAGATCGACGGCGGGATGATCGACTTCAGGCCGGAGGCGGACTTCACCGGGTCGGCGACGTTCCACTACACGGTCAGGAATCTGGCCGGAACCACCAGCGCGAGCGTGACCGTCATCGTGGGCGAGGCGCCCGTGGCCGTCGACGATACCGTGAGCACCCTCGAGGACACCGTGCTGGTCATCCCGACCGCCACGCTCGTCGCGAATGACATCGACGTCGACACCGACGACCTCCTGGTGGAGGGCGTCTACTCGGCCACGAATGGCACCGTGAAGCTGGAGGGGCAGAACGTCATCTTCACGCCGGCGGTGGACTTCTTCGGGACGGCGACGTTCAGGTATGAGGTCTCCGACCGGGCCAGCTTCAGCTTCGGGACGGTGAGCGTCACCGTCAACCCGGTCAACGACGCCCCCGTGGTGGTCGCGGATTCAGCGGTGGCCAGTGTGGACGTCGCGCTGCGCGTCCCCGTGGCGACGCTGCTCTTCAACGACCGTGACGTGGAGGCAGACGCGCTGGCGGTGACGGGAGTCTCGAACGCGCGCAACGGCACGGTCGAGCTCGTCGGGGACGCCGTGCGATTCACGCCCGCGTCGGGCTTCGTGGGCGCCGCCGGCTTCGACTACCAGGTGGCCGACACCCACGGCGCCACCAGCACCGGCTCGGTCGACGTGCGCGTGCGTGGCTACGCGGTGAAGTCCGTCTTCGCCGGGGTGGGGACCACGTGCGCGGTCTTCACGGATGGACGGCTCAAGTGCTGGGGTGAGAACAGCAAGGGGCAGCTGGGGCTCGAGCACACCGACAACCGAGGGGGGGGCCGTGGCTTCAACCTGATGAGCAACCTCCCCTTCGTCAACATGGGTTCGGACGCGCGGGCGGCGATGATGGGCCTGGGAATGGGCTTCGGCTGCGCGCTCCTCGAGGGAGGCTCGGTCAAGTGCTGGGGTGACAACGCGCAGGGCCAGCTGGGGCTCGGCGACACGCGGCGCCGCGGAGACGGCCCTGGCGAGATGGGCGACGCGTTGCCCCGGCTGGACCTGGGCGCGGGGCGGACCGCGAAGACGCTCGTCAGCGGGCTGAATCACCTGTGCGCCATCCTCGATGATGGGGCGGTCAAGTGCTGGGGTGACAACGGGAATGGCCGGCTGGGGCTCGGCGATACGGAGCACCGCGGAGATGGCCCGGGGGAGATGGGCAACGCGCTGCCTGCCGTGAGCCTCGGCACGGGGCGGACCGCGAAGGCGCTCGCCGCGGGAGGTCGTCACACGTGCGCGCTCCTGGATGACGGCTCGGTCAAGTGCTGGGGCGATAACAACTGGGGCGAGCTGGGGCTCGGTGACACGGCGGAGCGCGGAGATGGCCCGGGCGAGATGGGCGACGCGCTGCCTCGGGTGAACCTGGGCACGGGGAGGACCGCGAAGGCGATTGCCGCCCGTGAGTTCTCCACGTGCGCGCTCCTGGATGATGGCTCCATCAAGTGCTGGGGCGGCAACCAGTATGGCGCGCTCGGCCTCGGCGACAAGGTGCACCGGGGAGACAACGCGGGTGAGATGGGAGACGCCTTGCCGCGAGTCGACCTGGGGACGGGGCGGACCGCGAAGGCGCTCACCGTTGGCGGCATCTACACCTGCGCGCTCCTGGATGACGGCTCCGTCAAGTGCTGGGGCGGCGGCTACTGGGGGCAGCTCGGGTCCGGCGACTGGAACGACCGTGGAGGCGCGCCGGGCGAGATGGGCGAGGCACTGCCCCGGGTGAACCTGGGCGCGGGTCGCGCCGTGACGTCCCTCGTGGCGGGCTACCACCACACGTGCGCCACCTTCGATGAGGGCAGCGTCAAGTGCTGGGGCTCCAACGCCAGCGGGGAGCTGGGGCTCGACGACGAGGACCACCGCGGAGACAACCCGGGCGAGATGGGCGAGGCCCTCCCGCCCGTCGAGCTGTAGTCACACGAGGACGGCGCGGACGGGCGGGGCTTGCCCGTCCGCGCTCCCTCGCGCCCGTCAGTAGTCGGGGTGCTCGATGTCCGCGAGCAACGCCGGGCCGGTGGGGTTCCATCCCAGCACGGCCCGCGTGCGCTCGCTCGAGCCCGGCATGTCGGCCAGGGCGAAGTCCGCGAGCCAGCCGAAGTGCTCGCGGCCGCGCGGCTCGACCGGCACGCCCAGGCGGCGGCCGATGACCCGCGCGATGTCTCGCAGGGCGACGCCTTGCTCCGCGATGGCGTGATAGACGCGCTCGCCCACGCCGTGCTCCAGCGCCAGCCGATACAGCCGGCCCGCATCCGACACGTGCACGGCGGACCAGCGATTCGTCCCCTCACCCAGGTACGCCGACACGCCCTTCTCGCGCGCCAGCTGAATCAGGAAGGGCACGAAGCCGTGGTCTCCCACGCCATGGACGGAGGGCGGCAGCCGCACCGTGGCCACGCGGACGCCGCGCTCGGCCAGCTGGATGGCCGAGGCCTCCGAGCGGCGCGGATAGTCGGCGTGGTCGACCGGCAGGTCGGCCTCGGTGGGGATGCGGCCGGGCGCCAGCCTCGCCATGCCGGACGTCACCAGCAGCGGCTTGTCCGTGCCGGCCAGGGCTTCACCCAGTACCTCGATGGCGCGCTGGTCCTGTCTGGCGTTGTCGGCGAACTTCGAGAAGTCGTGATTGAAGGCCAGGTGGATGACCGCATCGGACTGCCTGGCCGCGTCAGCCAGCGCCCCCAGGTCGTCCAGGGTGGCGCGCAGCACCCGGGCGCCGGTCCGCGCCAGTCCCGCCGCCTTGTCCTCCGAGCGGGCGAGCCCCAGCACCTGGTGCCCGGCCCCCAGCAGCTCCTGGACCACGCGCGAGCCGACCCACCCCGTGGCTCCGGTCACGAACACGTTCATGTGCACCTCCTGTTTGCGTGAGAGGCAGGCACTGTGGGCGCGTTCTTCATCCTGTTAAAGTCGAGAGCTTATCCAGGTATGGCGACCAACAGGATGGGCGTATGGCCAACGAGACTCCACTGGGTGCCTATTTGAGGGAGCGGCGGACCCGGCTCGACCCGATTGCGTTGGGCTATCCGGCCGGGCGGCGGCGCACGGCGGGGTTGCGGCGCGAGGAGGTGGCGCAGCGGGCCCACATCAGCCCCACCTGGTACAGCTGGCTGGAGCAGGGCCGGGGCGGCGCGCCCTCGGCGCAGGTGTTGGACCGCCTGGCGCAGGCGTTGATGCTGACCGACGTCGAGCGCGAGCACCTGTTCCTGTTGGGGCTGGGGCGGCCACCGGAGGTGCGGTACCGGCCCGTCGAGGGCGTCACACCGCGCTTGCAGCGCGTGCTGGATGCGATGGGCGTCTGCCCGGCGATGGTCCACACCGCGACGTGGGACATCGTGGCCTGGAATCGCGCCGCGACCGTGGTCCTGTCCGACTACGGCACGCTGCCGCCGGACCGCCGCAACGTGTTGCGCCAGATATTCCTGAACCCGAAGGCGCGCGAGCTCAACTTCGATTGGGAGTCGGTGGCGCGGTTCGTGGTCGGTGTGTTCCGCGGCCACGCGGCGCGCGCCGGGGCGGCCCAGACGGTGCAGCCGCTGGTCGACGAGCTGTGCCGGGACAGCCCGGAGTTCGCGGCGATGTGGCGCGAGAACGACGTGAGGTCCTTCGGCGAGGGCGTGAAGCGGCTGCGCCACCCCGTGCTGGGTGCCCTCACGCTGGAGTACTCGTCGTTCGCCGTGGATGGCCGGCCCGACCTGGCCATGCTCGTCTACAACCCGATGGAGGAGGCGGACGCGGTGAAGATTCGCGGGTTGATGGAGGGCCGGGGCGCATAGGGGCTTTGCGCAAGGGCCTCACGCGAAGCGCAGGCCCGAGAGCTGCTCCGACTCGTGCCACGACCGTCGGGCGGCCGCCTCGTCCCTGGCGGCGCGGGGGCACCTTCGCGTCAGCGGGCAAGCCCCGCGTCTCTCCGAGGTTCCTCGGGCCGTGGTAGCGAGCGGGTTGATGGGCGTGCTCTCGCCCCTCGTGCGAGGACTCGCGCCACGCTGAGCGAGGTTCGGGCAGGGCCGCAACCTGCGCGACTCCCGCTTCACCTCGCGAGGTCCGTGGAAACCCAACAGCCCTGCCGGGTTCGACAGGGGAGTCCGGAGCTCGAAGCAGGCAGCGCGGCGGCCTTCCGTGGGGAGGGCCGCCGTCTGCATGCCGGGAGGCACCGTGGCTACTTGGGCACCACCGTGCCGGTGAACGTGCCACTCAGGTCCCCGAACGCGTGGAGGCTGAAGACCATGGTGGACTGGAACTCGAAGGGGGTCGTCTCGGGATAGCCGCCTGGGTCCACGGTGCCCCTGAACGGCTGGCTCTCATGTGAGACGAAGTCGAGCGGAGCGCCGCTGCCCACGCCCTCAATCAGGAAGGTGCTGAGCACCTGATACCCGTTCGGGAGGCTGGTCACCCTGAAGAGGAAGGAGCGCCCCTTGAAGAAGGGGGACACGTGCTTCTCCAGCAGGGCCCCGTCCGGTCCGCCGAACTGGACGAAGATGGGGCCGGTCTCCACGGAGATGGCCTTCGGGCCGCCTCCCTCCCTGACCACGCGAGAGGTCTCGAAGCTGATGACGAAGGGCACGCTCTTGCCCACCAGCGACGCGAACTCGGAGTCCGGAGGACCTTCGTGCTGGGTGAACGTCAGGGTGCCTGAGATGGAGCCCCCGTTGTCCACCTGGATGCCCACGTCCACGCCGCCGCTGCCCGCGAGCTTGAAGAGGTAGCGCACCTCGGTGAGCTTCCCCTGGATGACCGAGAAGGCCAGCACGGAGGGCGACAGTCGCTGGGCGCTCAGGGGCGTACCGGGTGCCGACAGGCGCTCCAGGTGCCAGCTGCCCCCCAGCTCGATGGTGTAGTCGCCCTCGATGAGTGGCACGGTCAACGTGTCGGCGGACGTGTCCGAGATGAACACCGTCTGGGCGCCCGTGATGTTGAACGTGGCGCCGACCAGCTTGACCGCCCCCTCGGGGCTCTGCGCCGTCAGCGGCAACCGCAGCGTCCCCTGGGTGGCTTCGGAGGGCGGCTCCAGCCCGACTCCATCACCGCAGGCCACGAACATCAGCGCGAGGAGACACGTACCCCACCTGCTCAGTCCCATTCCTTGACACTCCTGTATTGAGAGGAATCACGGGTAGGGACGCGTGCCGCGTTCGTCAAGGGGGGGCTGCTCGATTCGTGGCGCAGCCCGCCTCCCAGACCCCGTGCGGTCCACGGAGTGCCCCGGCGCCGTGGGTCGCCGCTACGCCAGCGCGACGACGGCGCGATCACAGCCCACGTAGAGGGTGCCGTCGGCGATGAGCGGTGCCGTCGTCACGCGATAGGGGGCCCTCCACCGCCAGCGCTCCGTCCCGTCCCGAAGCGTCCAGGCGTGTACGGCGTTGCGGGCCCCCATGTAGACGAGTCCCCCGGCGATGGTTGGTGAGGCTGTGCTGGCGGGTGGTTTGTCGAGCGCGACCGACCAGCGCTCCTTCCCGGTCTCCTCGTCCACGGCGTGGAGCCTCGAGTGATAGCCGGTGAAGCACACGACACCGTCCGCGACGGCGGGCGCTCCCCAGAGCGCGCCGGGCGTCTGGTAGGCCCAACGCTGCTCGCCGCTGTCGAGGTCGAGCGCGTGAAGGCGCTGTCCCAGTCCGGACAAGGCATAGACCGTGTCGCCGTGGACGGCGGGGGCTCCGCCATGGCTCATCGAACCGGTCTCCACCGACCAGCGCTCGGCCCCCGTGGCGCGGTCGAGCGCGACCACGTGTCCCTGGGTGAAGCCCTGGCAGGTCCCGACGATGACTTGCTCTCGCGTCACGCTGACCGCGGACTGCACGCTCCCGCCACAGCGGAGCTGCACGCGCCATTGCTCGGTCCCCGTGCGCGCGTCGATGGCGAGGACCGCGCCGGACCGGGTCCCCACATAGACGACGTCGTCGACGACGATGGGCGAGGAGGTCGCCTCGGAGTCGCATGAGACGCTCCAGCGGAGGGCGTGCGTGCCCAGGTCGACGGCGTGACACTGCCCGCCGCCGACGACGAAGAGCAGGCCCCGCGCGACCATCGGATGCGAGAGGCTCTCGGGGCTGGCGCCGCCGACCCGCACGCTCCAGAGCTCCTTCCCCTTCGCGAGGTCGAGCGCGTAGAGCCTGTCGTTGTCGTAGTTCGCGAACAGCACGCCGTCGTGGATGGCGGGCGTGTTGCGCGTCGTCACGAGCGCGCGCGGCGCGAACTTCCAGCGGGCTCGCTTGACCGCGAGCGGTCCGGTTCCCTCGAAGTGTCCGGTCCGCGCGGCATTGGCGCCGAAGAAGATGGAGCGAGATGCGTCCGACAGAGGGGGTCTCCGGCCTGGGGGGGGCAGTGGGGCACTGGCCCGGGTGTCAGCTGATCAACTCCGTCGCTCGGAGCTCACGGAGGAACCCCTGGGGCGTCAGACCCGTGAACGCGCGGAACTCGGCGATGAGGTGCGCCTGGTCGTAATAGCCGGCGTCGGCGGCGATGTCCGCCCAGTGGGCGTGTGCGTCCTCGGATGCGGCGCGCAGCGCGCGATGGAAGCGGACGAGCCTGGCGAAGGCCTTGGGACCCACGCCGACGGTCTCCCGGAACACGCGACGCAGATGTCTGTCGCTCACCCCGATGTCACCCGCGACGTCGTTCACCGAGCCGCTCGAGAGCCGCTCGGCGGCGTCGAGGGCGAGTCGTGGGTGGGCGCGGCGTCCGTCGGTGCGCGCGAGGCGTTCGGCGATGGCGCGCTCCAGGATGTCCGCCGCCTGGGCCGTGTCGTCGGTGTCGCCGAGCCGCTCGAAGAGCCGCCGGGCCGCGGCATCGCCCCACAGGTCCTCGAGTGCGACGATGCTTCCGGCGAGGGCGGAGGCCGGGACGCCGAGCACCGCCTCATGCGCGCCCAGGTGGAGCCGCGCCGTCACGGTCCGCTGTCCGTGGTGGATGTGCTTGCGACGCACCCGCTGCATTCCGCCCATCGCGTGTGCGTCCAGGCCCCTTCGCGCCGCCGGCCCGAACCGAACGACGAGATGGACCTCGGGCCGCGGAATCAGGAGGCCCCGCACGTCGTGGTCGCGCTCGTCCACGAACAGCGCGGCTACAGCGGACGCGACCGAGGCGCCCGGCGCGATGTGATGGCGATGGACAAGGCCCGCATGCATGCCCTGACTCTGGCCCGCGCTCGACGGCGGCGCAAGCGTGGGGGCACGTGTCCGTTTTCTCCAATCCTCGCCGCGCCTGGGCGGGCGAAGGTCGGCCCATGAAAATCCTTGTCACCGGAGCGACCGGAAAGGTCGGAAGCCGACTCACCCAGCGACTCGCCGAGCGGGGCCATGACGTGCGTGCCCTCGTCCGTGAGCCCACACGCGCTGTCTTCCCGAAGGAGGCGCGGGTGGAGCTCGCCCAGGGCGACCTGCTCGACGCGGGCTCGCTGGTGCCCGCCGTGCGCGGCGTCGACGCCGTGGTCCACTGCGCCGCGTTCTTCCGCGGCGCGACGCCCGAGCAGGCGCACGCGGTCAATGACCTGGGCACGCAGCACCTCGCGGCCGCCGCACGTGCCGCGTCCGTGAAGCGCTTCATCTTCACGAGCACCGGCCTGGTCCATGGCTCGACGGGGGGACGGCTCGTCGGCGAGGAAGACTCCTGTGCGCCGACCGTGGCCTATCCGGTGAGCAAGCTCGCCGCCGAGCGCTTCCTCCTCGGAGTCGAAGGGCTCGACGTGCGGGTGCTGCGCCTGCCGTTCGTGTACGGCGACGGGGACCCACATATCGAGGAGGTGGTGCCGATGATGCGCGGCTTCCCGGCGGCCCAACGCATGTCGATTGCCCACCACGCCGACGTCGCGCAGGCCGTGGCACGTCTGCTCGAGGCGCCTTCGCCGGCGCACCGCATCTACAACGTGGTCGACGACGAGGCGCCTGACCTCGCCACGCTCTTCGCATCGGTGGGGCAGCCCCCGCCCGATGGCTCGAACGCCGAGTTCGCGCGCGCTTTCGACGTGCTCCTCGACGGGCGCCGCATCCGCGAGGACCTCGGGTTCAAGCCGGTGTTCCCCCGCCTCGCCGACGCGCTCGCGGCGGGTGCATAGAACAGACGTGCTCCCGGAGCAGCTTCAGCCAGCGAGCCCCGACGCATTCCGCCGAGCCGTGCGTCAGCGCGGGGATGCCGTCGGGAGTTGCTGACCCAGGAAGACCTCCGCGGCTCCCGAGCGTCCGTGGGCCTCCGCCTCCCGGTGGTGGAAGGCTTCCAGCATCGGTCCCACGCCCTCCGCGCCGCCGAACTGGAAGCCCAATTGGGTGCCGTAGCAGAGGCAGCCCTCCACCTTGGTCGTCAGGTGCGCCGTGATGTCCACCGCCAGGGGCCGCGGCTCCCGAGGCAGCGCCGGGTCGGGCTTCGCGCCCGGCTGGCGCACGGCGTAGGGCGTGTCGCGGTAATACCAGACGCGGTGGGACGGGATGCCCAACCCCCGCGCCGCGCGCACCACCTGAACGTGGTCCACGTGGCTCCCCAGCGCCTGCGGCACGAAGACCCGGCTGGGCGTCAGCTCCCACAACACCGGCTTCAGACGCCGCGCCACCTCCGCCTGGATGGCGTCATCCTCTCGCGGGGGATGGAACAGCGCCTCCGCGCTCGCGTAGCCCCGGTGCGGCGCCTCCTCCAGGTCCGCCCACGCCAGGACGTCCACGCCCAGCCGCTTCGCGAACGCCCGGTCCTCCTCTCGCCGGAGGGCCATGTAGTCCACCTCCGGCCCCAGCCCCTTCTCTGTCTGGCATTTCAGCGCGAAGCCCCGGGGCTCCGGCACCGAGCGCGTGAAGACGGTGATGAGCGCCACCGTCCACCCCTTGGCCTTCAAGGCCGCCAGTGTCCCCCCACACGAGAAGGCCACGTCGTCCAGGTGCGGCGACACGAAGAGGGCGGTGCTCATAACAGGTGCGGCGCCGCCCGGAACCTGCACGAGGGGTCCGCGCTCCGCTGCGTCGTCGCCGGGTCATACACGTTCGTCCACCGCGTGTCCGGCCGCGTGCCGGTCAGCGCCTTGTACACCCCCTGAATCTGTCGCCCCACCGTCCGCCACGAGTACAGCTCCCGCACCTCGCCGAGCGCCGTCGTCGCGAGCCGTCTTCGCAGCGGCGCGTCGTCCATCAGCCGCCCCATGGCCTCCGCCAGCGCGACGCTGTCTCTCGGCGGCACCAACAGCGCGTCCCGCCCGTCCTCCAGGCAGTCCACCACCCCCACCGCCTTCGTGGACACGATGGGCAGCCCCGACGCCATCGCCTCCAGCAGCGTGTTGGAGAACCCTTCCGAATACGTGGGCGACACGAACAGGTCCCCACTCCGGTACAGGTCCGGCGCCTGCGCGTAGGTGGACACGCCCGTCAGCTCCACCGTGCCCCGAAGCCCCTCCGCCTCCACGCGCGCGCGCACCGCCTCCACGTCCGGCCCGATTCCAGACACGCGCAGCCGGAACCGGCGCCCCTCCGCCACCAGCCGCTTCGCCGCGTCCAGCAGCTCCATCACGCCTTTTCGCGCGTCCACCCGGCCGTGGTACAGCCACACCGGCACGTCCTGCGGCTCCCCCAGCCTCGACTCGTTGCGCGGATGGAAGCGCTGGGTGTCCGTGGCGCCCGGGACGATGGTGAACCGCTCCAGCGGCGTCCCATGGTGCCCCCGCACCTCCTCCGCGAAGGACCGGCTGCCAATCAACAGCGCCCCCGAGTGGCCCAGCACCGCGAGCATCGCCTGCTTGTGCGTCCCACAGCACGTCCCCACCCAGTGTCCGTCACCGCCCTGGATGGAGACGACGTTGGGCAATCCCAGACGCCGCGAGGCCTCCAGCGCCGCCAGGCCACAGGGATAACCATACTGGGCATGGATGAAGTCGAAGGGCCGGCGCCGGTGCTCGCGAACCACCGTCTCCACCAGGTCCTCCACGTCTTGCTCGAAGCTGGCGGGCTGCCCCTGGTTGATGCGTTGCTCGCCCCGGGATTCGCACCCCAGCACGTGCGCGCCCGGAATCCCTGGCGGCGGCCCGCCCCCATACACCGCCATCCCCGCGGCGTCGTTGCGGTACTGGCTCACCATCGTCACGTCATGCCCGCACGCGACCAGCTCCCGCACCAGGTTGAGCGCATAGACACTCATCCCCGAGATGGCCGGGAAGAAGCGCCGGGAGATGAAGCAGATTCGCAGCGGGCTCACGGTGTTCACGCCGCCACCTCCGCGCCCGTGGGCAGGCGTGCCCTCAGCCACTCCAGCGCCCCGGGCACCATCTGATGCGCCCGGTGCGCATCCCTGGACAACTCCACGCACACCAGCCGGTCGTAGCCCGCGCGCGTCAGCTCCCGCAGCACCGACGGCACGTCCACGTCCCCCTCGCCGAACGGCAGGTGCTCATGCACGCCGCGCTTCATGTCCTCCAGCGCCACCGTGCCCAGCACCGGCGCGAACTCACGCACCGCCTCCGCCGGCGCCCGCTCGCCGGTCACCAGCAGGTGCCCCACGTCCAGGGCCAGGCGGACCGGAGGCGCGCCCGCCGCCACCACCCGCGCCTGCAGCAGGCTCCAGCCGTCCACGGTGTCCACCAGCATCCCCGGCTCCGGCTCCACCGCCAGCACCACCCCGCGCGCCGCCGCGTACTCCGACAGCCGGGCCACTGCGTCCACCAGCCACGGCCAGGCCGCCTCCTGCGTCACCTCGGCGCGGGGCACCCCCGCCCAGAAGGACACCGCTTCACCCCGACACGTCGCGCACACGTCCACCGCGCGCTCCAGGAACTCCAGGCGCCGGGCCCGACCCGCGGCGTCCGGCGTGATGAGCGTGGGCTCGTGCTTGCGCCGGGGGTCCAGCAGGAATCTCGCCCCCGTCTCCACCACCAGCCCCAGCCCCAGCCGCTCCAGCAGCGCGGCGAGCTGGCCGCTCCGCTGCTCGAAGTCCGGCGCGAACGGGTCGAAGTGGTGGTGGTCCAGCGTCAACGCGACGCCGTCGTAGCCACTGTCCGCGATGAGGCGCAGCGCGTCCTCGAAGCGGTGGTTGGACACGCCGTTGGTGTTGTACGCGAAGCGCAGCGCCATGGCTCATTGCCCCCCGAAGCGACGGCTCGTGCGCATCGCGTGCACGGCGTGACGGTCCGGCTCCCGGTAGAGGGGATACAGGCGTCCCACGCGCGCCTCGGCCAGCCGCGTGTCGAACCAGGCGGGACCGCCCAGCCGCGCCTCGGCCTCCGGGGTGAGCCGCACCGGCTGCGCTCCCGGCGGCGGCGCCCCCAGACCCGCCAGCGGCTCACGACGCTCGAGCAGCCGCGCCACGTTGCGCTCGCCCAGCCGGCCATAGGTCATCGTCTCCACCTCCAGCCCCGGCACCACCACCTTCACCACGTGCACGGGGTGGCCCGGAGGCGACAGGTCCGCGACGAGGATGTCGAAGCCCGCCGCGTGGAGCTGCTTCACCACGTGGTCGCACCGCCGCGCGGGGTCCTCCATCCCCGGCACCTGGGGCAGGTCCTCGAAGCGCACGGTGCGCCGGCGCAGCAACGTGCACGCGGTGAGCTCGCGCAGCGCCGAGGCCGGCAGCTGGGACCACTCCGCCATGGCCTGTAGCGCGCGGGGCTCCTCGGAGGCCACGTCCACCAGGGGGACGAACTGCTCCATGTATTCCCGGGGCGCGACGCGGGCCACCTCGCTCATCGGGCCGTGCGAGACGGCCTTGCGCGCCCGGGAGCCCGCGAACTCCAGCAGCGCCTTGCGCAGCGCCCGGTTCCGGTCCCGGTCCGTCGCCTCGCCGCAACCCGTCACGAGCAGCGGCTGGTTGCCCACGGACAGGTCGTGGCCCACCACGTAGACGTTCACGAGGCCGAAGTCGGTGCTCGCCAGCTTCGCCAGCACCTCCACGCCCGCGCGCTGGTAGCGCCCCAGCAGCTCCCGCACGTCCGGGTCCAGCGCCGCGCCCTCCAGGTCCAGCACCACGCCCTGGTCCATCGCGCGGAACTGGAGCCCGTTGCCGTCGCGCTGCAGCAGCTCCAGCAGCGCGTGCGCCAGCGCCTGCTGCCGCGTGCGTCCCGCGCCACGCCCGTTGGTCAAGGGTCTGGCGAGCGGCGTCTTCCCCACCAGGTTCCCGGGCCGCACGGCGATGAACTCCTCGGGCACCAGCACCCGCTCGCCGGTGGACAGGCGCTTCATCTCGCCCCAGACGAGCGGCATGTCGGGCCGGTAGGGACTGCCCGCGGGCAGGCTCAGGGTGAGGGGATTGACCACCGCCTTGGGGCCGAAGGTGGCCACCAGCTCCGCGTAGGTGCCGTGCACGCGGGGCATGCGCAGCAGGGCCTGGTCCGCGCAGACCTCCTCGGCGAGCTCTCCCAGGGCCCCGACGCGCGCCTCCTCCTCGGTGGCGCCGTAGCCGTTGGCGTGGATGATGTCGCCGGGGCGGTCTCCCATCCGCAGGCTGGCGGAGACCACCGGCACGCCCAGCCGGTCCAGCGGGTCGATGCGGAAGATCGGGAACGCTCCCGGAGGCATGACACGGAAATAGGCATCCAGGGCTTCGGTCAGGCTCATGACAGCTCCTCCAACGCAATGGGACGGGTGTGAGGCATGCCCGTGAGCAGCCGGTCGAACAGCGCCAGGGCATGCTCGCGGGTGACGCCGCGCGCGAACTCGAACGGGGTGAAGACGTTCTCGAACGGGAGCCGCTCGAGCACCGCGCGGTAGCGGCGCAGCTCCGCGTGGCTCAACGGAATCGCGTAGTGGAAGCCCTTGTGACACGACAGCGCCGTGGGGCGGCCGCGCGCGTCCAGCTCCACCTTCAGCGCGTCGCCGCAGAACAGCGAGCGGGTGCGCGCGTCGTACAAGGCCGTCTGGCCTTCGTAGTGCCCCGCCACGCAGTGCAGCGTCAGGCCCGGTGCCAGGGTGTGCTCGTCATCCACCGGCCAGCGCACCTGGAAGGCCTTGCTGTAGCGGACCGCGTCCCGGTGCAGGACGAGCAGCGGGTCGAAGCGCTCCTGCAACTGCCACAGCGCCCCGAAGCCGTGCGGGTGCGACGCGGACAGCACCTGGATGCCGCCCAGCGTCTCCAGGAACTCCAGCGCCGGCCGCGAGTACCAGGGCGCGCCCTCGAATGCGACGTTGCCCTCGGGGCGGCGCAGCAGCCACCCCGTGGAGCCCAGGCCGAAGCGCGGCGCGCAAGAGAAGCCCCAGACGCCGGGCAGCGCCTCCTCCCAGTGCGTGCTCAGGCGCTCCGATACCTGGCCCGTCGTCTGGAACTCCCAGCCGTCCGGCGGCAGGGCGTTGCGCACGTCCAGGCAGGTGGGGCAGCCCGCGGGCGGCTGGCGAGCAAACCCCGGCTGCCAGGTGCCGCAGTGGGTACAGGCATAGCGGGTCAGTGACATGGGGGAAACGCCTTCCCGGCGTGGAGCGCCTGCGACAGGAGCCCCACGAGGCGCACGTCGCGCTCCGGGGCGAAGGGCTGAGGGCGGCCGTCCAGCACGCAGTCGGAGAAGGCCTCCACCTGGTTGCGGAAGGGGCTCTGGTCCTCGTCCGGGGACAGGGGGAGCCACGTCTCCTCGCCCGTCGTCGCGTCGGTGAGCGACAGCGTCCCGCCGGGCGTCTGCCCCATCGTCTTGTACGCCAGCGCGCGCGCGCGGGTGCCGATGAGCTCCAGCGTGCGCCGGGGGTACGCGTCCGGGCAGTTGTAGGCCACCTGGAGGACGCCCAGCGCGCCGCCGCGGAACTGGCCCATCAGCACCGCGCCGTCGTCCACCGCGTAGTCATGCACGCGCCGCTGCGTCATCGCGACGAGCGACTGCCATTCATCCCCCAGCACCACCTCCAGCAGGTCCAGCCCGTGGGGCGCCAGGTCGATCATCGCGCCGCCGCCGGCGCGCTCCGGGTCGATGCGCCAGTTGTCGGGCGCCCAGTCCGCGGGCAGCCAGCAGGCGTAGTGGATGCGCGCCTGGGTGAGGGTGCCCAGCACGCCCTCCTTCACCAGCGTGCGCAGCTTGCGGTGCGCGGCGTGGTGGCGCTGGTCGAACGCGGTGGCGTAGTGCACGCCCGCGCGCCGACACGCGGACAGCATGCGCAGCCCGTCCTGCACCGTGATGGCCATGGGCTTCTCGCACAGCACGTGCTTGCCCGCCGCCGCGCACGCCTCCGTCATCGCGGCGTGCAGGTGGTTGGGCGTGGCGATGTAGACGGCCTCCACGCTCCGGTCCGCCAGCGCCGCCTCCAGCGCGGTGTGACGGACGACGTCGTCCGCCGGGATGCGCATCAGCGCCTCCGCGTCCGAGTCGCACAGCGCCACCAGCCGCGCGTTGCGCGCGCCCTGGAGCGCCGGGATGACGTACTCCCGCGCCACCAGACCGCACCCCACCACCGCCCAGCCCAGCGTGCGGCCTCCTGGCTTCGCCCCGGACATGTCACCACCTCTCTGGAAGGTTCAAAAGCCACCGCCGCCTGACGAGCGCGGCCCGCTGCTCGGGCGTCGCGTCGGTGGCGGCCCGCCGCAGCAGGGCCGCGTCCCCGGGCGCGTCCGAGCACAGGTAGTGGGCGCTCGCGTACTCGGCGGCCAGGCCAGGCGTGGGCCACGCGGGGCGCACCCGGCCGTCGTGCGCCTCCAGCAGCGGATTGGGGCTCAGCCTCGCGCCCGGCACGGCCACGCCGAAGTCGATGGACCTGCGTCCCGGCGTCGGGGGCCACGCGAAGCTCAAGGCCTCCGCGCGCTCCAGTTGGGGCAGCGGGGTATCGGCCACGGCGCCCCCGTCAAGGAAGCGGGTGACGAATCCAGCGTCGTCATAGCAGGCGGCCCCGGGCATCAGCGCCGCGTATCCGGCGGGGTCCAGCGGCGTGCCCCCCACGCCCCGCTGGTCGACGTGCCGGTTGTGGGCATGGCCCACGAGCACGCGGCCGGAGGGCCCCGCAACGCGGCGCAGCTCCGCCAGCGCGCGGGCCTTGTCCGACAGGAAGTAGAGCGCGTCGTGACACAGCACGGTGGCGCCCTCGAGCGGCGCGATGGGCAGGTCCGCGGCCGCGTCCGCGCAGAGGAGCACGGCCTGGGGCACGATGAAGTGACGCGCGAGCCACAGCTTGGCGAACACCACGTCCACGCCCACCACGGGGGTGCCCCGCAGGGACACCTCGCGCAGCACCTGGCCGATGCCACACGCCAGCTCCACCACGCACGGCGGCGCGTCCCAGTGCTGCGCCAGCAGGCCCAGCGCGCTCAGGAAGGTGGGCGCGGATTGCCGGTGCGCGAAGTAGGGCGCCACCGGCCCGAAGCCCAGGCGCTCCATGGCCTCGCGAAGCCCCATCGTCCCCGACTCGACGCCCGCCACGACGGCGGCGGTGGAGGACAGGGGAGGGGGCGGCAGGCGCGCATGGTCATCCTGGTCCCGCAGCAGCAGGGCGCGCGCGTGATGGCGGTCGCCCCGCTCCAGCGCGCTCACCACGGCCTCGCGCAGGGCCTCCCGGCCGGTGCGCAGGAAGGGGATGCCGTCCACGACGGGCCAGCACGTGGCGCCATCCGACCAGAGCTCGGGCGACACGCGCGTCAACGGCAGGCCCGTGAGGGGATGGCGCGGATGCGGCGGCGGCGCGGCGGTGTCCCACGGCTGCCTCATGGCCACACCTCCGCTTCGCGAAGCACGTCGTTGCCGAAGGCCTGCAGCGGGCCGGGGTGGAGCAGCTCCAGGTCCTCCAGCGCCTGGCGCAGCGTGAAGGCCGCCGCGCGGGCGTGGGCCTCCAGCTCCAGTACCCGGTCCAGCGTGTCCGCGGCGTTGAAGGCGCGCGCCTCCGCCGAATCCACGTTCCCGGTGAGCGTCAGCGCCTGGCGCACGGCCTCGCGGAGCCGGGGCGGGAGCTGTGTCAGGGCCGCCTCGGTGAGGCGCTTCATCAGGGGCTCGAGCAGGTCCCCCAGCAGCGTCTCGCCGCTGTAGCCCGCGTCCGGCAGCGCCGCGTTGAAGAGGTGATGCGACAGGCCCGCCAGGAAGGGCAGGGCCGGGGCCGCGCCGAAGTGGGGGGACACGAGCACCGCCCCCACCGCCACCGCGTAGCAGTGGTCGGCGTGGCTCTCCTGCGGTGGCACGACGAGGCGCGCCCGGCCGGGGAACGTGGCCCCGGCGCGGGGTTGGTGCACCAGCCGCTCCACGAACGCCGGCGGCGTGCCGGGGGTGGCGTCGGAGGAGGGCATCAGCGCCAGGGACAGCTGCTCGCGCAGGCCTGGGTCCAGCGGCCCCGCCACCGCGTCCAGGCCCCGGCGCAGCACCCGCGTCGTGTCCAGCGGGGACAGCCCCGCCCGCTGGAGGAGGTCCGCGTCCAGGCCGCACAGCCGCACCGCCGCCACCGCGCGCGCAGTCTCCTGGAGCGCCACGGTGCCGGGGTCCATGCCCGCCGCCAGGGCCGCCCACGCGCGACGGAAGCCATGGGCCGCCAGGCCCTCCGGATGGTCCGGAGTGCGGGTGCGCTTGAGGTCCATCAGCTCCGACAGGAGCGGACGCAGCTTCGCCAGGCGGCCGGGGGCCGCCGTCGAGTCACGCGCGGGTGTGTTCATGGTGGTGTCAGCCCCTGATGCGCTCGGGGGCGGACTCCGTGCGCTGCACGCGGCCCTTGGACAGCCACGCCATCAAGCGGCGCTGCTGCTCGGCCATGGCGTGCTCCACCGGCTGGCCGTCCGGCGACATGGGGGCCTTGAAGAAGCACCCCAGCGCGTCGATGACGCCGCCCTCGCCCCGGCGCTTGGCCAGGTCCAACGTGCGCGCCAGCTCCACCACGAGCGGCGCGGCGAGGATGGAGTCCTTGCAGAGGAAGTTGAGCTTGAGCTGCATGGGCTGCCCGAGGAAGCCGGTGACGTCGATGTTGTCCCAGGCCTCCTTGTTGTCCCCGCGCGGGCGGTAGTACTGGATCTGGACGATGTGGTCCTGGACCTTGTAGCCGAGGATGCTGTCCAGGGCCGCGCCCTTGGTGTCGAGCTTGTTCTGCCGCGACGCCGGGTCGTCGAGGGCCTCGCCGTCGCGGTTGCCCAGGATGTTGGTGGAGTACCAGCCGTCCACGTGCAGCGCGCGATCTCTCAGCGCGGGCGCGAGCACCGTCTTGAGCAGCGTCTGCCCCGTCTTGCCGTCCTTGCCGGCGATGGGCGCGCCGGTGCGCTTCGCCAGCTCGAGCAGCGCGGGCACGTCCGCGGCGACGCTGGGCGTGAAGTTGGCGAACGGCACGCCGTCCACGATGGCCGCGTACGCGTAGAGCATCGCGGGGCCGATGTCCGCGTCGTTCGCGTCCAGGGCCTTCTCGAAGGACTCCGGCGTGGCGAACTGGGGCCGGGTGAGGTCCACGCTCTTCTCCGTGGAGGCCAGGTTCACCACCACCACGCGGTCCAGCTTCTCGTCCTTCTTGAAGCGGGCGAGGTCGTCGCGGATGGCCTGCACCTGCTCACGCAGGGAGCGGGCCTTCTTCGCCGTCGTGTCGACGATGTTCTTGCAGAACCTCGGGTTGGAGGCCGCGGCCCAGGGGCGCATGCGCTCCAGCGTGGGCGTCACGGCCGCCAGCTGGGCCTCCGTCAGCACCGCGTGGTTGCGCGCCGCCTTCGCCAGGTCCTCGTCGAACAAATCCCAGCCGCCGAACGTGAGCGCGTCGTACTCCACGAGCCCCAGTCCCTTCACGTCCGCCAGCGGCAGCCCTCGCGTGTCCACGCGCCCCCGGCGCAGCAGCTCCATGCCCGCCACCGCCGTGGTGGCCACCGCTCCGCCCAAACCGACAATCGCCACTCCCAGCCGCTCGTTGCCCGCCATGTCTGACGCTCCCACCAACCGCCGCACCCTGGGACTCGCCGCGGTGGGTCCGGGAGCGCTCCGGGGTGTCGGGCGCCTCCGGTGTCCCGGATACTCCGGGGACTCACACGCTGCGAGAGTTCCGGGAAAGTCGGCACCTGGGTGGGTGCTTTCAACTCTGTCTCCGGGGCGTGCCGAATGTCGGATGCCAGCGGCGTGTATCAGACGTGTCGAAGCTTCCACCCGCCCCTGCGGAAGAGGGCGGCGCTCGTCAGACCCAGCGCGCCGTAGGTGATGGCGATGGCGACGAACGCGCCCGTGGGGCCCCAGCCCAACGGATGGCAGAGGACATACGCCAGGGGCAGCTGGAGGCCCCAGGAGAAGAGGGCGTTCACCACGGTGGGCGTGGTGGTGTCCCCCGCGCCGTTGAAGGCGTGGGGCAGCACGGTGACGAAGGCGTAGAGGGCGAGGCTGCAGCTGACGATGCGCAGGCAGCGCACGGCGTGCAGGGCCACCTCCGGCTCGGAGGTGAAGCGGTGGATGAGGGGCTCGGCGAAGACCAGGAAGCCCACGGCCACCACGCCCAGGAAGCCGAGCGTGTAGAAGCTGGCGCGCCACGCGGCGCGCTCGGCCCGCTCGGTGTCGCCCGCCCCCAGGCTCTGACCCACGAGCGTGCCCGCGGCGTGGGACAGGCCCCAGGACGGCTGCTGGGCGAACAGCAGGATGCGCATGGCCAGCGTGTAGCCCGCGAGCGCCGTGCTGCCGAAGGTGGCGACGATGCGCATCAGCACGAGCCAGCTGGACATGCCCAAGAGCGACTGGAGGATGGCGCCGCCGGACAGCTTGAGCAGCGAGCGCAGCGTGGAGGGCTCCACGCGCAGGTGACGGCGGCGCAGCTCCAGCCGGCCGCTGCCCTGGAGCAGGCGGTAGACCTGGTACAGCACGCCGGTGCCGCGGCCCACGGTGGTGGCCACCGCGGCGCCGGTGACGCCCATCGCGGGCACGGGGCCCAGGCCGAAGATGAACAGGGGCGCGAGCACGATGTTCACGGAGTTGGCCAGCCACAGCGCGCGCATGGAGGTGGCCGCGTCCCCCGCGCCGCGCAGGATGGCGCTGATGAGGAGCAGCAGCATGATGATGGGGAAGCCGCCCAGCATCAGCCGCGCGTACCCCAGGCCGTGCGTCACCACGCCGGGGGATGCGCCCATCGCGGTGAGGATGGGGCGCGCGAAGAGGCAGCCGGCCAGCGCCAGCGGCACGGAGAGGACGAGTCCCAACCCGAGGGCCTGAACGGCGGTGCGCGCGGCGCGCTCCGGGTCCTTCTGGCCGATGCGGCGGGAGACGAGCGCGGTCGCGGCGACGGCCAGCCCCAGCGGGACGGTCCGGAACAGCGTGAGCACGGCCTCGGTGAGGCCCACGGTGGCGATGGCGTCCGCGCCCAGTCGGGACACGAAGAGCACGTCCACCAGGGCGAAGATGGACTCCATCACCATCTCCAGCACCATGGGGACGGACAGCAGCAGGAAGGCGCGGTCCACGGGCCCGGTGGCCAGGTCCTCGGTGGAGCCGCGCACGGCCAGCCAGCAGGAGGCGAGCAGGCCCTTGCCCCCCGAGGTGGCGGGGGTGGCGCCGGGGGAGAAGGCGTCGGGTGGGGGTTGCGTCATGGATTGGGCGTTGCAACGGGATGTTGCATGCCTTTCATCCCGCGCGGTCCCCCGCCTGCCGGTGCCACGGTGCAGGGCGGCGCGAGCAGGCGTCCAACGGCGGTTCGGCCTGGAAGGGGCCTGCTCGGACGTCAGGTCGCTCGAAGTCCACGAGAGGCTCCGAGAACCCACCTTGTTGGAGTCAGCACGGGCCCTTCGATGGACGCCATGCCGGACAGCGCGCTCCCGTCCGTTCAGGTCCTGGACGGGAACGCGGTCGCTCCGGGCTACTTCCGGGAGATCTTCCCGTCCTTGATGATGATGTTCGCGTCACCGTCGAAGGTGATGGTGGTGCCCTGCAGCGTCACCTTGCAGGGCGACGAACCCTGGATGGAGACCGAGGACGTGGTGCTGGCGGAGAACTTCACCGGGTCCTGCTTGCTCCCGCTGCACACGGCCTCGGCGGCGTACGCCTTGGAGTCCTTGTTCTCGTAGCGAAGGGTCAGGGACGCCGCGGCGGAAGTGGACACGAGCAGGGTGAGGGCTGCGATGGCGGTCTTCATGGTTGCGGGCTCCTTGTGTTGTCGAACCGGGAGCATCTTGACCCGTGACCCTGACATCCCATCCGGCGTGGAGCGCGCTCGACGACGCGACGACCATCAATCGTCCAATGCATTATCAAGGCTGGCATCTCCAACATCCTCGTCCTTGTTGCCGAACAGCCGGCGGACCGTATCTCCCAGGGGCTCGGGTCGGATGACCACCTCGCGCGGAAAGCCATTGCCCAACCCGTGCCGGACGAGGGTGACGATAGGTCGGATGCCGCCGTCAGTGGCCTTGGTGACGCGGCGTTGCTGGATGCGCGGCCCGCTGGAGCCGTCGCGGGTGCCTCCGCGGCGGACCTGCACATGTACACGCTCGCTCCGAGCGACCTCGAAGCTGGCTTCGAGCGAGAGGTCGTCATCGCGCACCGCCGTGGCTCGGTGCGCGCCAGTGGGAGGCAGTTCCTGATGGCCTTCGCGATTCCCCACTTCTTCTATCACCTGACCACGGCCTACGGCATCCTGCGCAACGAAGGCGTGCGACTCACCATGGGCGACTTCCTGGGCAACTGGGGCGAGCGTTGAGCGGGACTTCGCCCGCGCCGGGTGACGCCCGAGCCCCCTTCTCTCCTATACTGGGCGCCAGACGCCGTGCGGCTCCATCGTTGTCGTCCAGGGGGAGGAGTGCTCCATGTTCGCGTTCGACCAGAAGCCGCGTCCGTCGTCGGCGCATGCTCCTGCCCCGAAGCGTGAATCGCAGCGCCCGGCCGTCGCGCGCGCCGCATCGGAATCAGGTGGCGGATTGACGGCGCCAGTCGCTCCCGGTTCCCAGTTCGACTTCGCCCGCATCTCCATCACGCCGCCACGGATTCAACGCGAGCTGACCCTCGGCTCACCGGGGGACCCGTTCGAGCGCCAGGCGGACACCGTGGCCGACCAGGTCATGGGGACGCCGCAACCGGCGCCCGTCGGCTCGGGGCTGCACCGGGGGAATGGGGACGTGGGGGCATCGCGTGCGCTCGCGCCGCCGGTCGTCCATGAGGTGCTCGCCCGACCCGGGCGCCCGCTGGAGCCGGCCGCGCGCGACGCGATGGAGGCGCGCTTCGGTGGCGCCGACTTCTCTTCCGTGCGTGTGCATGACGACTCGCGGGCCGCGCAGAGCGCCCTGGCGGTGGGCGCGCACGCCTACTCCGTCGGTCGCGACGTGGTCTTCGCTCCCGGGCGCTACGGGCCGGGGACGGCCGCGGGAGATCGGCTGCTGGCGCACGAGCTGACGCACACCCTCCAGGGCGGTACGCGCACACTCCGCCGGCAGCCCTTGGACACGCCCCTGCTGGGGGCCGACACGGACGAGCCGCAGTCACTGAAGAACAGCGTCAGTGCCACGAACCCGCAGGCCGCCCGGCTGGAGATCGCCAGGATTCACCGCTGGCTGGCCCGGCAGCCCCCCGGGGCCGACAACGCGACGATTCAACATCTGCGCGCCGAGCTCGCCCGCCTGGAGGCCATCGTCGGTCCGGCGTTGCCCAGGACGACGATGGCGGACGCGTTCACCTCCCTCTTCAACACGGAGTTCGCGGACGTGCTGAACGTGTTCGGCGTGCCGGCGGCTCCGCTGACCACCGCGCGGCTCCAGGTGCTCTTCACGAGCACCCAGCGCCAGAAGCTGCGGGACTTCATCGTCTCCAAGCGCATCCCCGAGCGCCTGTTCAACGGCTCCGACCGGGGGGCGACCACGGCGCAGCAGCGCCTGCTCCTGTCGGCCCACATCCTCGCGAAGGGCATCTACCAGCCCGGCTCGTTCGAGCAGCGGGTGCATGCGCAGTTCTGCTTCCACTGGGTGCAGATCGTCCACCACTACGCTGGCGCCACCCCGCCCGGGTCCGGTTTCGCCGGAGGGGTGATGGGGTCCTTCGACCCGCTGGGCGCCGCGATGCTCAACACGGGGAGGTCGATTGACGTCACGAAGCAGGACCGGGTGTCGAAAGACAAGCTTCCCCTCGATGAGGCCGAGGGCGCCGAGATGCCCCCGTCCTGCGGCGCAGGACACCCGGGGCCGGCGCCGAGCACCGTGAAGCCGACCGACGAGGGCTTGGGGCCGCTGCACGAGGGCACGAAGCAGGCGGAGGCGGCGGAGAAGGCGGCGGCGGAGAACCCCGGCAAGGGGTCGAAATACTACCGGCAGCGGCATCTCCCCCTGGCGAAGCTCAACGACATCCAGACGGGAGACTGGCTGTACCTCTACAACGCCAACGCCTCGGAAGGGGGCGGGCACAGCGTCATCTTCTCCCACTGGGAGAAGAAGGATCTCATCCAGACGCCACCTGGAGCCCGCTACCACGTGGCCATCGTCTGGAGCCAGCCGACCCCGGCCAGAGGCGGCGTGCAACACAAGGCGAGGCTGGGCGACCGCTTCGTGCCCAATCCCGGCAACAACCTGGACCCCTACGTCACGCCCGTCACGCACATCGCACGGGTGACTCCCGACACGGGGCCCGCGCTCACCGCGGCGCAGATGCTGCCGGGCCGCACGGGCGCGGCCGCGACGAAGCTGGCGAAGGAGAACGCGGACTTCATCCAGGGCAAGAAGCTCAAGGGCCCGGTGAACCGCAAGAAGCTCGTGACGTGGCTCCAGGCCAGGAACGAGTCCTTCCTGGGCTCGCTGGGGACGCACCTGGACCCGGGACAGCTCGCCGTGCTCCGCGGCGTCAACCGGGGCGACGACCTGGAGGCGCTGGTCCGCCTCTTCCAGCGGCTGCGCACCCTGAGCACCAACGCCAGGGTGCTCGACGCGAACCTCCGCGCCTACAACGCGAAGCTGGACCCGAAGCACCAGGCGGCCAAGGAGGGCAAAGAGGCCGAGGTGGCGGCCGCGACCCGGAAGCTGCGCGCGGTCGACGTGGAGATTGAGGCGGTGGAGAGCGACCCTCGGGTGAATGACCCGACGCTCGTCCGCGAGTTGGAGACCGAGGCGGCCAACCTCCAGCGGCAGCTCTCGAAGCTGGGGGCGGGGCCGGAGCGCGAGGAACTGGAGATGCAGCGGGAGCGTTATCTGGCCAAGGCCGCCGCGGCGCGCGAGGTGCAGCGCAGGAGAGGGGAGCTGCGCGTCGGCCGCGACAAGGCGGTCAAGGCGCGCGACGCGGCGCAGGCCATCAAGCTGCCCTACGGTGTCGTGCACCCCGGCGACCTCGAGAAGCAGGACCTGCGCCGGCAGAACACCGGCCGTCTGGCGGACATCAACGCGGATATCGACTGGAGCGCGGTGGTGGACCCCGCTCCGACCACGACACCCAAGAAACCGTGAGCACGAACGGCCCTGGGGGAATCGGGTCGTTCGACGGCGAGCCTTGCCGCCCAGGCACTCGTTGGAGCCACTCCCCTAGGCCTCCGGACCGCTCGGCCCCGTGGGCTCAGCGGGCCGCTCCAGGTCCGCCATGGTGCTCGGCATGGCTCATTCCATCTCCGCTCCCGTGGCGGTTCCCGCAGGCGTTCGTCGTGCTCCCGCGAAGGAGGGCACTCGGCCCCGCACGTGGCCCGGAGTCTTGCTGGGAGTCCTCCTGACGCCGGTCGCCGGGCTGCTGCTGGCGGCGGCGGCCCGCATTGGCGCCTCGCCTTCGGGGTGGAGCTACTCCGGAGGGCTCGTGCTGGTGGCCGTCGGCCTGATACTGCGTGCCCGGGGCCTGTGGCGAGCGGGGCTCGGGCTCATCGCGCTCGTCGCCTGCTCACGGCTGCTCTTCGCGGACGGCACGCTCCTGGAGACCGTGCGGCTTCCGGAGGGAGGCCACCGGTGGGTGAATCGCCTCGTCGACGAGCGGGACGGGACGCTGTTCGCGGCGCACGCGCTGGTGCGGCTGGGGAAGCTGCCGCGCTCGGAGGCGAGCGGGTTCATCCCCGCGCTGGAGGCAGCGTTCGACCGGATGGAGCTGGCGGAGGGCTCGGTGGCCACGCCCGCGATTGCCACCTACCTGGGGCTTCAGTCGCCGGAGTCCTTCGATGCGCTGGTCATCCCGCCGGCTCGAGGGGCGACGCCGGACACGGCCGTGGTCTTCCTGCATGGCCATGCGGGCAACTTCGCCGTGTACTGCTGGGAGATGGCGCGGGCGTCCTGGACCATCTCCGCGTTGACGGTGTGCCCTTCGGTGGGCCCCGCCGGAGACTGGTGGTCGCCCCAGGGGGCGAGCACCTTGAAGGCGACCCTCGAATGGCTCTCGGCCCGAGGGGTTCGTCGCTTCTACCTGGGAGGGCTCTCCAACGGCGGCGTGGGGGCGAGCCTGCTCGTCAATCGCGTCTCACACCCGGGGTTGGACCTGCGGGGCCTGGTGCTCGTGTCCGGCGCGCGGTCCTCGGCCCCCGTGCCGGAGGTGCCCACGCTGGTGATACAGGGGCGCCATGACTCCATGATGGGCACCCCCGCCATGCGTGCCTATGTCGAGCGCCTGGGGCCGCGAGCCACCTATGTGGAGCTGGACAGCGGGCACTTCGTGTTCCTCGACCGCCATCTCGAGTCAGAGAAGGCCATCTCCCAGTGGCTCCGTCAGCAGGAGGGGCACGACCTGCCCGACACCTGAGGCCGCGGGGCTTCCCGCGTGCAGCCCGCGTCCTGGGGGGCTGGTCGTCGTGGACCCTGAGGACCCGTCCAGGGTGGGCCTCGAGCTGGATGCGTTCGAGCCGCCGCCTCGGCGCAGGCCCCGCCCTGGTCCCGCTCAGTCGGTCGCCGTCGACACGAACTCGATGCACGCGCTGGGCAGTCCGGAGTCGGGCCGAGGAGCGATGAGCCGCGTCGGGAGCTGTTCGGCCGCGCAGCAGCGTTCGAGATAGGCCACCACCCGCCTGCCTTCGTCGCTGTCCGCGGCCACGTGGATGGGCTCGTTGGCGGGATTGATGATGGCGGGGAGGAAGCCCGCGCGGATGCGCCCGGACGGCGTGATGTGGACCACCGCCGCGCCGGTCATCCTCGAGTCCGGGTGGAACGGCAGCAGCGGGTAGCCCTCCCTCGGGCGAATCATGTACTCGCCGAACTTGCGGGCCCAGGCCGCCATCTCCTCCGGCCGTCCCACGCCCAGGTAGCCATCCTTCGCGAGCCGCTCGGTGAGGTTCGGCAGGTCGAACACATAGTGTCCCAGCCCGTAGAAGATGGGCTTGCCGGCGTGGAACTCGACCCCGCGGAGCATGTGGTGATGGTGGCCCAGGACGACGTCCGCCCCGTGGTCGATGGCGAGCCTGGCCGTGCGACGCTCGTGGTCCGTCAGCGAATACGGCACGGTGGAGTCACCCCAGTGGAAGCTGGCGACGACGATGTCCGACTTCGCGCGGGCCTCGGCGAGGCTGTGGAGGAACGCCCGCTGGTCCTCGACCAGCGGCTCGGTGCTCACCACGGGCGCCATGCCTGGATTCCACACGTTCAGGTCCACGGGCGTGTAGCGGGTGTGCGCGCGCAAAGGCGCGAGCCCCGGGACACCGGGTCGCGCCTCATAGCCATAGGGAAACACGGAGCTGAAGGCCAGGAAGGCCAGCCGTCTGCCATTGCGCTCCAGATACACGGGCGCGGTGGCCTCCGCGAGATGGGCGCCCGCGCCCACCGTGGCGATGCCCAGGTCGGCCAGCGTCCCGCGCATGGACAGGAGCGCGGCATGTCCCCCGTCCAGACTGTGATTGTTGGCCAATGAGAGGATGTCGAAGCCCGCCTGGGCCAGGGGGGCGGCGTTCGCCGCGGGCGCGGTGACGGCCGAGCCGGCGCTGGGGGCCCGCTGGATGTCGTCGCTGAAGACGCCCTCGCAGTTGCCGAAGACGACATCACCGGCCCGCAGGACGTCGCGGGCGGAGGCGAAGGCGGTCGCCGGCTCGTCGCGGTCCACGAAGACATCGCCCACGGCGAAGAGCGACAACCCAGGTCCACTTGGAGGCGCGATGTTGTTCGAGGCCACGGTGCACTCCTACATCCTGCGCGGATGCGTTCCTCGCGCCTTCTACCAGACAAGGGTGTCACCGTGGTTTTTCGCGTGTTAAAGGCCCGGAGCCTCGAGCCGCATCGGAAGGCCGCTCCACGCGGCGGTCTCGATGTATGTCATTGCCTCCAGGAGTTCCCTTGCCCGCCACGCCCCCGTCCGCCCTGGTGACAGGAACCGAGTACGAACGCCTGCTCTCCAGCCTCCGTCTGAAGAGCCCCTGGGCGCTCGAGGGACACACCCCGGAAGAGGTGCGCCGTGCGCTGGATGTCGCGGCGCAGGCGGCCCGCGTGCAGGGGGGACGGGTCGACCATGGACCGTGGCGCTCGGTGGTGGACGTCATCGCCGAGCAGTGCCGGCGGCATGCCGACCGCGTCGCGCTCTCGGCGGGTGTTGCTGAAATCACCTACGCGATGCTGGAGGCGCGGACGCGTGCCCTGGCCGCCCGCCTGCGGGCCCGGGGGCTCGGGCGCGGAGACGTGGTCGCGGTGGTGCTGGAGCGGGGCGCGGCCTTCGTCGAGCTCGCCCTCGCCGTCTGGCGCGTGGGCGCGGCCTACCTGCCCCTGGCGCCGTCACACCCCCAGGCGTGGCGCGAGGACATCGTCCGCAGGGTCGGCGCGGCGCTCGTGGTGGGCGCGCCCGAATGCCAGGTGCGGGGCGTGCCCTTCCTGGAGCCAGGGGCCGACGCGGGCGAGGGGCGCGTGGAGGACACGATGCTCGTCCCGGAGGACCTCGCGTACATCATCTGCACGTCGGGTTCGACGGGCGAGCCCAAGCTGGTGATGACCGAGCATCGCGGCGTCGCCAACCTCCTGCATGCGCAGCGGGACTTCCTGGGCGCGCTGGGGCCGGACACGCGGGTGCTGCAGTTCTTCCACCCCTCGTTCGATGCCTCGCTGTTCGATGTGCTGATGGCGCTGCCCAACGGAGGCCGGCTGGAGACGCTGGAGGCGTCGCCGCTCTCCGGAGCGTCGCTGGCCCAGGTGATGGTGGACCGGCGCATCACCCACGCGGTGCTGCCCGCCACGGTCCTCCGCACGCTGCAGCCGGGCGGCTTCCCCGACCTCCAGGTGGTGATGAGCACCGGGGACGTGTGCCTGCCGGAGACGGCCCGTCAGTGGAGCGCGCACCACCGCTTCGTCAACGGCTATGGCCCGACGGAGGTCACGGTGGCCAGCACGCTCCAGGCGGTGCACGACGTGGAGGGGGAGCGCGTGCCCATCGGCCGCCCCCTGTCCAACGACCACGTGGTCATCCTCGATGAGCAGCTGCGCCTCGTACCCGACGGGGTGGCGGGTGAGCTGTGCATCGGCGGGGAAGGGGTGGGGCGTGGGTATCTGGGGCGGCCCGACCTGACCGCCGAGCGCTTCATCCCGGATGCGTTCGGTCCGGTGCCGGGAGGTCGGCTGTACCGCAGCGGCGATTGGGGCCGGTGGTTGCCGGACGGCACGCTGGAGTTCCTGGGCCGGCGCGACGACCAGGTGAAGATTCGCGGCGCGCGCATCGAGCTGGGCCAGGTGGAGGCGGCGCTGGCCGCGCTGCCGGACGTGCGCGACGCGGTCGCCCTCATCGACGACACGCGGGAGCGCCTGCTGGGCTACGTGATGCCCGACACCGGAGCGGCGCTGACCGGCGACGCGGTGCGCGCGGAGCTTCGACGCCGGCTGCCCGGCTACCTGGTGCCGGACGTGGTGGTCGTGGTGGAGGCCTGGCCCCTGAACACCAGCGGCAAGGTGGACCGGGCGCGGCTGCCTCGCCCTCCTCGCGCGGAGCGGACGGACTACCAGGCCCCGCGGTCGCCCGGTGAGGTGGCGCTGGCGGCCATCGCGGCGGCGCTGCTCGGGATGGAGCGGGTGGGGCGCGATGACAACCTGTTCGAGCTGGGCGGTCACTCGCTGTTCGCCACCCAGCTCGTGGCCCGGGTGCGACGCGTGCTGGGCGCGCAGCTGGAGCTGAGCGAGGTGCTCCAGACGCCCACGGTGGCCTGCCTCGCGGCGCGCTTGCAGGAAGCACAGGGTGGGGTGGACCTGGGCCCTCGACGTGGCGCTGTGGGAATGGCGCTCACGCCGTCGTTCGGCCAGGAGCGGGTGTGGCTGATGCACAAGCTCAACCCGGACGCGCGGGCCTATCACACGCAGGCGGTGTTCCGTCTCGAGGGCACGCTGGACCTCGCCGCGCTGCAAGCGAGCCTCACCGACATCGTGCGTCGCCACGACGTGATGCGCTCGCGCTTCCCCGAGGTGGATGGCGAGCTGCGGTGTGAGCTGGAGGCCCCGTGGGAGGTGGAGCTCTGCGTCCAGGACTTCAGCGGCGTGGACGAAGCGCAGCTGGACTCCCACGTGGCGGAGGCGGTCCGGGACGCGGTGCAGGCCCCGTTCGCGCTCGCCGAGGGCCGGCCCTTCCGCTGGCGGCTGCTGCGACTGAGCGCGGGGGAGCACCTGTTCGTGCACGTCGAGCACCACATCGTGCACGACGGCTGGTCCTTCAACGTCTTCGTGCGCGAGCTGCTCAACGGCTACGCCGAACACGTCCGCCACGGCCAGGTGCGGCGCCCCGCGCTGGCGGTGCAGTACTCCGATTACGCGCGCTGGCAGCGCGAGTGGGTGGGGACCGAGGCCGCCGAGGCGCAGCGCCGCTTCTGGCGCCGGGAGCTGGAGGGCGCGCAGACCCTGCTCCAGCTCCCCCGACGGGTGGCCCCCCATGGGCGACGGTTTCGTGGGGTGGCGCCCCGGGTGGAGCTGGACGGTGAGCTCGCGCGGCGCCTCCAGGCGCTGGCGGACCGCAACAACGCGTCCCTCTTCACCACGCTCCTCTCCGCGTTCTTCGTCCTGCTGCACCGGTACACCGGCTCCCAGGACCTGCTCGTGGGCTCCTCGGTCGCCAACCGGCGCTGGCAGGACACCGAGGGCATGCTGGGCATGTTCATCAACACCGTCGTCCTGCGGGGCAGGCTCGACGGGGACCCCTCGTTCGAGGAGCTCCTGGCGCGGGTGCGGCGCACCACGCTGGAGGTCTATGACCACCAGGAGCTGCCCTATGAGCAGATCTTCGCGCAGTCGCCCGCGCGGCATCAGGGGGGCTTCAACCCGTTGATACAGACGATGTTCAACTTCCACGACTCGTCGGTGGGCACGCTCGATGCGTCGCCGCTCGACGTCTCCTTCGTGGAGGGGCTGGGCAACGGCTCCGCCAAGTTCGAGCTGTCCGTCGTCGCGGTGCCGCTCTACGCCGAGCCGGGGCACATCCAACGGCTGGCCGGGGACGTGGTGCGCATCCCGCGCTCGGAGGCCCCCGTGCGCTCCAGTCCCCGCTCATCCCTGAGCGGCATCCTGCTCTCGTGGGAGTTCGACTCCGACCTCTTCGAGGACTTCTTCATCGCCGGCATCCTGTCCGCGTATCAGCAACTGCTGCGCTCCATCGTCGACGCGCCGGACACCCGCGTGTCCAGGCTGTCGATGCTGAGCGACGCGGACCGGCGCGCGCTCGTCAGCGTGGGGGCTCGCCAGGAGGCGCCGTCGTATCGGGTGCATGACCTGTTCGCACATTGGACCCGCCGAGCGCCCGACGCTCCCGCGGTGAGGTCCGGCGACCGGGTGCTGACCTATGCCGAGCTGACGCGTCGGGCGGAGCACCTGGCGCACCACCTGCGCGACCTGGGCGTTGGCCGTGAGGCCCTCGTGGCGGTGTGCATTCCGCGCTCGGAAGCCCTGGTCGTGGCCCAGCTGGGAATCCTCATGGCGGGGGCGGCCTTCCTGTCGCTGGACCCTGGTGCTCCCGCGGCGTGGCTGGAGCCGCTCATGCGCGAGGCCGGGGCCCGCGCCCTCGTCACCACGGCGGCGTTGGACGGCCGACTCACCGGTCTGCCCACCGTCGTGCTGGAGGCGCTGCCTCCGGTGTCATCCGGGCCGCTGCCGGAGGGGAGCCCGTCGGACCTCGCCTACGTGCTCTACACGTCCGGGTCGACGGGCAGACCCAAGGGCGTTCAAATCGAGCACCACTCGGTCGTGTCCCTGCTGCACCGCACGGCCCTGGCCGAGGACCTGGGCCCCGGCAAGACGATGCTGGCGATGGCGTCGGTGACCTTCGACATCTCCGTGCTGGAGGTCTGGGGCGCGCTGCTCAACGGCGCCGCCGTCCACTTCCTGCCGCCGGGGTGGGACGTGCCGGGGCTGGCGCGCTGTCTCGTCGACCAGCGCATCACGCATGCGGTGATTCCTCCCGTGGTGCTGCCCCGGTTGGCGGCCGACGCTCCGGAGGCCTTCGCCGCCCTGGACCGCGTGGTGGTTGGTGGAGATGTCTTCCCGGTGGAGGCGTTCCGCGCGCTCCAGCGCGAGGGCTTCACGAAGGTCACGAACGGCTACGGCCCCACGGAGATCACCGTCATGGCCAGCGGACACCGGCTGGACGACGGGGTCGACGCCGAGGCCACCCACGTCCCCATCGGGCGCCCGCTGTTCAATGCGCACCTGGTGGTGCTCGACGCGCACGGGCAGGTGGCTCCGCCGGGCGCGGTGGGGGAGCTCTGCATCGGTGGGGCCGGTGTCGCGAGAGGCTACCGCGACCAGCCGGGCCTCACCGCCGAGCGCTTCGTACCGGACCCCTTCGGGACCCATCCGGGGGCGCGGCTCTATCGCAGCGGGGACCTTGCTCGGTGGTTGCCAGGAGGCGTCATCGAGTTCCTGGGCCGCCGTGATGAGCAGGTGAAGGTCCGTGGCGTCCGGGTGGAGCTGGCCGAGGTGCGCGCCGCCCTGGCCGCGCATCCCGGCGTGGTGGACGCGCTCGCGCGGGTCGACTCGCGGGGCGGGGAGGCTCGCCTCGTGGGCTATGTCGTGGCCGGGGCGGCGACCCAGGTGTCGGGGCAGGCCGTGCGCGAGGACCTGGCGCGCAGGGTGCCGGCGCACCTGGTGCCTTCGGAGGTCATCGTCCTGGCGTCCTGGCCGCTGACTCAAAACGGGAAGGTGGACCCCTCGCGGCTGCCCACGACGGACCGGCGCCCGGACGCGCCCTACACGGCGCCGAGGACCGAGGCCGAGGTCCGTGTCGCGTCGGTGGTCACCGAGCTCCTGGGCGTGAGCCGGGTGGATGTGCATGAGAGCCTGCTCGCGCTCGGCATGCATTCGCTGCAGGCGATGCGGCTGGCCTCGCGGCTGAGCCGGACGGTGGGGCGCGAGGTCGGGCTCGCCACCATTCTCACCGGGCCGACCATCGCCCAGCTCGCTCATGCGCTCGCCGAGGCTCCGGTCGCGAAGCCCACCATCAAGAGGCTGCCACGCGGATGACGACCGTGTTCCCGATGTCGTTCGCCCAGCAGCGGCTGTGCTTCCTGCACCGGATGGACCCCACCGGCGCGGCCCACGCCACCGTTCGCTGCCACCGTGTCACGGGGCCCCTGGATTCGCGAGCCCTGCAAGAGGCCCTGGACGCGCTGGTGGCCCGGCACGAACCGCTGCGCACCGTCTTCCCGCTGGGGACGCAGCAGCTCATCGCTCCGGAGGGGCGCGCGCAGGTTCGCTTCGTGGAGGTCAAGACGGAGGCCGAGGCCCTGCGACACGCGCACGAGGAGGCGCTCCAGCCGTTCGACCTGGAGCGCGGTCCCTTGCTGCGGCTCACCGTGCTGCGGCTGGAGCCCCGGACGCACTTCCTCCTGTTCGCCGTGCACCTGCTGGTGGCGGACGGCACCTCGCTCCAGGTGTTCACCGAGGAGCTGGCCATCGCATACCGGGCAGCGCTCCTGGGGCGGCCTCCCGCCCTGCCCGAGCTGCCCGTGCAGTACGTGGACTGGGCCGCATGGCAGCGCGAGCAGCTCACCGCCGAGCGGCGCGAGTCGCTGTCGCGCTGGTGGAGGGAGCAGCTGTCGGGTGTCCCCCTGTTCCTGGACCTCGTCCCTCCGCGTCCCGTGTCGGGGCGGGGACGGCGCATGCACCGGGTGCTGCCCGCCGCGGTCTCCGACGGCGTGCGTGCCCTTGCGAGCACCGAGCGTCAGACGGTGTTCACGGTGCTGGCCGCCGCCTGTGGGAGGGTGCTCGGGCACCGTGCGGGACGTGAGCGGGTGCTGCTGGGGCTGGCCGTGGCGAACCGGGACCTGCCCGAGGTCGAGCGGGTGCTCGGGTTCTTCGTCGAGACCGTGGTGCTCCAGGTGGACCTGCGTGGTGACGTCGACCTCCGCGCGCTGCTCACCCGGGTGGCATCGGCCACGGCGGCGGCCACCGCGCACAAGGCCCTGCCCTTCGAGCAGCTCGTCGCGGACCTGGCTCCGCCCAGGGACCCGACGCGCTCTCCCGTCGTCCAGGTCAACTTCGCCTACCACCCCGTGGGCACGGCGGGCGCCCTGTCATTGCAGGACTGTGAGGTGACGGAGCTCCTGCTGGACCTCCCCTCCGCGAAGTTCGAGCTGACCGTTCGGGTGGAGGAGCGCTCCGACGGCGCGTTCACCGTGTGGGGCGAGTTCGACGAGAGCCTCTTCGAGCCCGCCTTCATCGAGGCGCTGCTCGCGGACTACGAGGACGTCTTGCGGACGGCGACCCCCGACGCGCGGACCTCGCCTCGGCGCTCCTCGACCCGGGAACAACAGCTTGGCCGCATCTTCGCCGACGTGCTGAAGGTCGCCTCGGTCGCTCCGGACGACGACTTCTTCCAGCGCGGCGGCCACTCCTTGCAGCTCGTCGAGGTCGCGGTCCGCATCCGGAATGAACTGGGCCAGGACCTCGGCTTGCGCGAGCTGTACCAGCATCCCACCGTGGCGGGCATCGCCGCCCGGCTCGACCGAACAGGAGCCCCCCGATGAGCCCTTCCTACCCCTTCCCCAAGGACTGGAGCCTCCCGCTGGAGCCGCCCGCTGAATACGAGCGGCTGCGCAAGCAGGCCCCGGTCTGCCCCGTGAAGTTGTGGGACGGAAACACGCCGTGGCTGGTGAGCCGCTACAGCGACGTGCTGGCGGTGCTGGGAGACCCCCGGCTGGTCGCGGACTCCACGCTGCCGGGGTTCCCGCACCTGTCGCCCGCGGCCGCTGCTCGACAGGGCAGGCCGCTGGCCTTCTTCCTGCGCCCGGATGCGGAGTATCGGGCGCAGCGGGCCATGCTCGTGCAGGAGTTCATGCCCCGGCGGATGGAGGCCCTGAGGCCGCGCATCCAGGCCACCGTGGACGCGGCGCTCGACGCGATGCTGGCCGCCCCGAGGCCCGTGGACCTGATGTCGGCGTTCGCGCTCCCCGTGGCCCTGCAAGTCATTGGCGATCTGCTCGGCGTGCCCCAGGAGGGTGCCGAGGCGCTGCACGTGCTGAGCAGGACCGTCGGCTCGCGTGCGTCCTCCCGCGAGGAGGCGACCGCGGCCTTGATGGCGTTGGATGATGTCTTCCTGCGCCTGGTGGAGGACAACCTGCGTGAGCCTGGGGACACGCTCATCGGTCGCGTCGTCACGGAGCAGGTGGCGACGGGGAAGCTGAGTCCCCCGGACGCGGCGTCCCTGTTCCACGCGCTGTACTACGCCGGGCACGGACCGTCGGCGTACATGTTCGGACTGGGGACGCTGGCGCTGCTCATCCACCCCGAGCAGCTCGCGAAGTTCCGCCAGATGGAGGACCCCGCCGCCATCACCGCGGCGGTGCAGGAGCTGCTGCGCTTCGTCAATGTCTCACATCTCGCCCGGCAGCGCGTCGCCACCGTGGACCTCACCGTGGGCGGTCAGCTCATCCGCGCGGGGGAGGGTGTCCTCGCGCAGCCGGACTCGGCCAACCGCGACGGCACGGTCTTCGAGGCGCCGGACCGGCTGGACCTCCAGCGGGAAGCGCACCGCAACTTCGCCTTCGGTCACGGCATCCACCTGTGCACGGGGCGCGCGCTGGCCCTCATCGAGTTCGAGGTGGTGTTCAAGACGCTGTTCCAGCGCATCCCCACGTTGCGGCTGGCCGTGCCGCTGGAGGAGGTCCGCTTCAAGAAGGACGAGAACCTGCTCGGCGTCCATGAGCTGCCGCTCACCTGGTGACTCGCGGCCCTCGGCTCCGGTGAATCCGCGAGCCAGTCGGTTCGCGGTGTGCGCTTCCTGGTCGCCAGTGGGTGTGCCGGGTCTGTGATTCGGTGAGTTGACGCGTCAGCCACGGGGGTTGACACGTCAACCGAGGAGCCAGGCTGTTTCATCCTCCTCGAATCCCGCGAGATGTGGCCCGGCGCTTCATGGCGCCACCGTTGCAAGGGGGCCCGCTCCAGGTTCTGCACCGAAGGAACAACATGTCCGACACCGTGACCTCCCGGCTCCCGAGCTTCCACAAGCTGCCGATGGAGGAGCGCCACGCGCACCTCGCTCGAATGTTCCGGCTCCAGCCCGAGGACCTGCGACAACTGCTGGGCTCCGAAGCGCTGCCGCCTGTCCTGGCGAACCAGATGATCGAGAACGCGGTGGGGACGTTCTGCCTGCCGCTGGGCCTGGGCCTCAACCTCCAGGTCAACGGGCGCGACCTCCTGGTGCCCATGGCGGTGGAGGAGCCGTCCGTCGTGGCGGCCGTGTCCTTCGCCGCGAAGATCGTCCGCGAGTCCGGTGGCTTCACCGCCGAGGCGGACCCCTCGCTGATGATTGGCCAGGTGCAGGTGTCGCGCTACGGCGACCCGAAGGTGGCCACCGAGCACATCCTGGCGCACAAGGAGCAGCTCCTCGCGCTGGCCAACAGCTTCCACCCGGCCATGGTGGCGCGCGGCGGTGGGGCCAAGGACGTGGAGGTGCGCGTGCTGCCAGCGCCCGAGGGCCCGTGCGGAGAGCCGTTGCTCATCGTGCACCTCCTCATCGACACGCAGGAGGCGATGGGGGCCAACCTCATCAACACCATGGCGGAGGGCGTGGCGCCGCTCATCGAGCAGCTCACCGGCGGCAAGGTGTACCTGCGCATCCTCTCCAACCTGGCGGACCGGCGGCTGGCGCGCGCCATCTGCCGCATCCCCGTGCCGCTCCTGGCGGACTTCGAGATGCCGGGCGAAATCATCGCCGAGGGCATCACCCAGGCCAGCCGCTTCGCCGAAGCCGACCCGTACCGCGCGGCCACGCACAACAAGGGCGTGATGAACGGCATCGACGCGGTGGCCATCGCCACGGGGCAGGACTGGCGCGCGATTGAAGCCGGCGCGCACGCCTTCGCCTGCCGCAGCGGGCAGTACCGTCCGCTGTCCACCTGGTACCTGGAGGAGGGGCACCTGGTGGGCCGCATCGAGCTGCCCATGGCGCTGGGCGTGGTGGGCGGCCCCATCAAGGTGCACCCCGGCGTGCAGCTGGCGCTCAAGCTGATGCAGACCCCCTCGGTGCGCGAGCTGTCGATGGTGTTCGCGGCGGTGGGGCTGGCGCAGAACTTCGCGGCGCTCCGGGCGCTGGGCAGCGTGGGCATCCAGAAGGGCCACATGGCGATGCACGCGCGCTGCGTGGCGGTGACGGCGGGCGCGCGGGGCGACTGGGTGGAGAAGATCGCCAACCTGCTGGTGAAGGCGGGTCACGTGAAGGTGGAGAAGGCCCGCGAGCTGCTGGCAAGCCTCCCCGCAGAGGACGCCGCCGCCGCGACCGGCACGAGCGTCTGACGCCGCCGCGGACGTGTCATGCGCCCCGTTGACACGTCCTCGGTGACGACTGACGTGTCAGCCGCGCGAGCCGGGGTGTTTCAACCGCTTCGAATCACACGAGAGGCGGCCTGATTCATCCCGGCACCACCGTTGCAATGGGCGCGCGGGCCCGATGAGTTGAATCATCTTGAGACTGGCGAAGGGTGAAGATGTCAAAGGCGCGTCAGAAGCAACCATTCCAGCTGCCTGAGTTCTACGTGCCGTGGCCGGCGCGGCTGAACCCGAACCTGGAAGCCGCCCGCGTGCACACCAAGGCGTGGTCCTACCAGATGGGCATCCTGGGGCCGCCGAGGGACGGGACGGACCGGGAGGTCTGGTCCGAGCGCCGGTTCGACGGCATGGACTACGCGCTGCTCTGCGCGTACACGCACCCCGAGGCGCCGGGGCCGGTGCTGGACCTGGTCACGGACTGGTACGTCTGGGTCTTCTACTTCGACGACCACTTCCTGGAGGTCTTCAAGTACTCGCGCGACGTGAAGGGCGGCCAGGCCTACCTGGACCGGCTGCCGCTGTTCATGCCGCTGGACATGAGCCAGACGCCGCCGGAGCCCGTCAACCCGGTGGAGCGCGGCCTGTGGGACTTGTGGCAGCGCACGGTGCCCGCCATGTCCATGGACTGGCGCCGCCGCTTCTTCGAGAACACCAAACACCTGCTCGATGAGTCGATGTGGGAAATCGAGAACATCAGCGAGGCGCGCGTCTCCAACCCCATCGAGTACATCGAGATGCGCCGCAAGGTGGGCGGCGCGCCCTGGTCGTCGGATTTGGTGGAGGTGGCCGTCGCGGCGGAGATTCCGGACCGGGTGGTGAAGAGCCGGCCGATGCGCGTCTTCAAGGACACCTTCTCCGACGCGGTGCACCTGCGCAACGACTTGTTCTCCTACGAGCGTGAAATCCTGGAGGAGGGCGAGCTCTCCAACGGCGTGCTGGTGGTGGAGAAGTTCCTCGACTGCGACACGCAGCGCGCCGCGGACCTGGTCAACGACTTGCTGACGTCGCGGCTGCAGCAGTTCGAGACGACGTTCGCCACGGAGCTGCCGTGGCTCTTCGCGGAGTACGGACTCAACCCGGTGGAGCAGGCGCAGGTGCTCACGTACCTGCGGGGCCTCCAGGACTGGCAGTCCGGCGGCCACGAGTGGCACATGCGCTCCAACCGCTACATGAACCAGCACGCCGAGGAGCGCCCGGCGCTGTCCATTCCGGTGCCCGCGGGCCTGGGCACCTCCGCGCTCCGGCTGCCGCTGACGGCGGGCGCGCTGGGGATGGGGCCTCGCGCCCGCTCGCTGAGCCACACGCCGCGCCAGCACGTGGGCCCCACGACGTTGCCGAAGTTCTACATGCCGTACAGCACGTACCTCAGTCCCCACCTGGACCATGCGCGGAGGGCCTCCAAGGCCTGGGCGCGGAAGATGGGCCTGCTGGAGGTGGTGCCCGGCGTGGGCTTCTACGTCTGGGATGACCACAAGTTCGACGCGGCGGACGTGGCCCTCTGCGGCGCGCTCATCCACCCGGACGCGACGCCCGAGCAATTGGAGCTGACGGCCTGCTGGCTGGTGTGGGGGACGTACGCGGACGACTACTTCCCCCTGCTCTACGCGAACACCCGGGACATGGCGGGCGCCAAGGCCTTCACCGCGCGGCTGGGGCAGTTCATGCCGGACGACGTGGAGACGGCCAGCGCCGCGGTGCCCCTCAACCCGGTGGAGCTGAGCCTGGCGGACCTGTGGAAGCGCACGGCGGGCCCGTTGACGCCGCGCGGCCGAAAGCTCTTCCGCAAGGCCATCCAGGACATGACGGACAGCTGGGTGTGGGAGCTGAACAACCAGCTGCTCAACCGCGTGCCGGACCCGGTGGACTACGTGGAGATGCGCCGCAAGACGTTCGGCTCGGACCTCACCATGTCGCTGGCGCGCCTGTCCCACGGCGACGCGGTGCCGGAGGACGTCTTCAATACCCGCACGTTGCGGGCGCTGGAGAACTCCGCCGCGGACTACGCCTGCTTCGTCAACGACCTGTACTCCTACCAGAAGGAAATCCAGTTCGAGGGCGAGCTGAACAACTGCGTGCTCGTCGTGCAGAAGTTCCTGGGCGTGGACAAGGACGCGGCGGTGCAGGTGGTCAACCAGATGATGACCGCGCGCATGAAGCAGTTCGAGCACCTGGTGGCCAAGGAGCTGCCCGCCGTCATCCGCACCTTCGAGCTGGACGAGAAGGCGCAAGGCAAGCTGCACAAGTACGTGGAGCAGTTGCAGCAGTGGATGGCGGGCATCCCCCGGTGGCACGCGGGCGTGACGCGCTACACCGAGGTGGAGCTCATCCACGACGCGGCGCCGAAGCTCAAGACGGGCAAGCCCGCCCCGCTGGGCACGTCGGCGATGCGCCTCTCCGAGCTGCTTCACGCCACGCGCCCCTGAGAAGTCCCCAGACACATTCCGCAGTGATTTCGAGTCTTCAACTCCGAAGAAGGGTGACCCATGTCCAATGATTCGAAGAAGTTCGACGACAACAACCAGAGCCTGGGCACGCAGGCGGCGCGGCAGCTGGCGACGACGACCAAGTCCGAGCCGCAGATGCAGGGCATCTCCTCGCGGTGGCTGCTCAAGCTGCTGCCGTGGGTGCAGGTGTCCGGCGGCACGTACCGCGTCAACCGCCGCATGACGTACGCGGTGGGCGACGGCCGCGTCACCTTCACCAGCACGGGCGCCAAGGTGGCGGTGATTCCGCAGGAGCTGGGCGAGCTGCCTCTCCTGCGCGGGTACGAGGACGTGGACGCGCTCACCGCGCTGGCCAACCGCTTCGAGCAGAAGGAGTTCAAGGCGGGCGAGGTCATCACCGAGGCGGGCAAGGAGGCCGACTCCATCGTCCTCATCGCGCACGGCAAGGTGAACCGCATCGGCACCGGCAAGTACGGGGAGCCGGTGGTGCTGGAGACGCTGGCGGACGGAGACCACTACAGCTACCAGGCGCTGCTGGAGTCGCAGGACTACTGGCAGTTCACCGCCAAGGCCGTCACGCCCGTGATTGCGCTGGTGCTCCAGCAGTCCGCCTTCGAGACGGTGGTGGCGCAGGTGCCGTCGCTGCAGAAGCACATCGAGAAGTTCAAGGCGCGCTCCAAGAAGAAGCAGGACCACTCGGGCCAGAAGGCGATTGAGCTGGCGGCGGGCCACCACGGCGAGCCGGTGCTCCCCGGCACCTTCGTGGACTACGAGACGAGCCCCCGCGAGTACGAGCTGTCCGTCGCCCAGACGGTGCTCCAGATTCACACCCGCGTGGCGGACCTCTTCAACGACCCGATGAACCAGACGCAGCAGCAGCTGCGCCTGACGGTGGAGGCGCTCAAGGAGCGCAAGGAGCACGAGCTCATCAACAACCGCGAGTTCGGCCTCCTGCACAACGCGGACCTCAAGCAGCGCATCCACACCCGCTCGGGCGCGCCGACGCCGGACGACATGGACGAGCTGCTCGCGACGGTGTGGAAGGAGCCGTCGTTCTTCCTGGCGCACCCGCGCGCCATCGCCGCCTTCGGCCAGGAGTGCAACAAGCGGGGCATCTACCCCACCAGCGTGGAGATGAACGGCAACCACGTGCCCGCGTGGCGCGGCGTGCCGATTGTTTCCTGCAACAAGCTGCCCATCTCCGAGACGCGCACCACCTCCATCATGCTGATGCGCGCGGGCGAGAAGAACCAGGGCGTGGTGGGCCTGCACCAGGCGGGAATCCCCGACGAAATCGAGCCCAGCCTCAACGTGCGCTTCATGGGCATCAACGAGAAGGCCATCATGAACTACCTGGTGACGGCGTACTTCTCGGCGGCGGTGCTGACGCCGGACGCGCTGGGCATCCTGGAGAGCGTGGAGCTGGGCCGCTCGTAGTCAGCCAACGGGAGACCACGTCATGGCGAATCCAGACAGAGAGCTGGCGGCCCACGAGGGCACCAGCCTGAGCACGGCCGGCGCGCGGCAGCTGGCGACGACGACGAAGACGCAGCCGGTGATGCAGGGCATTTCGCCCCGCTACCTCTTGAGCATCCTGCCGTGGGTGCAGGTGTCGGGCGGCACGTACCGCGTCAACCGGCGGCTGACGTACGCGGCGGGCGACGACCGGCTGAACTTCAGCAACATCGGCGTCAAGGTGGAGGTGATTCCGCAGGAGCTGCTGAAGCTGCCGCTGATGCGGGGCTTCCAGGACGCGGATGACCTGCTCATCCGCACGCTGGCGGGACGCTTCACCCAGCAGCAGTACAAGGCCGGGGACGTCATCGTGGAGGCGGGCACGTCCGCGCACCAGGTGTTCCTCATCGCGCACGGCAAGGCGCAGAAGCTCTCGAAGGGCAAGTACGGCGACCCGCTGGTGCTGGACACGCTGGCGGACGGCGACCACTTCGGCGACCAGGCGGTGGTGGAGTCCAACGACGTGTGGCCCTTCACCGTCAAGGCGCTCACGGCCTGCACGGTGATGGCGCTGCCGCAGGACGTGTTCGAGGCGCTCATCGTCCAGTCCCCGGCGCTCAAGGCGCACGTGGACGGCTACAAGGCGAGGCTCAAGAAGCCCCAGGACAAGGCGGGCCAGGCGGCCATCCCGATGTCGGCCGGCCACCACGGCGAGCCCGTGCTGCAGGGCGGCTTCGTGGACTACGAGCTCAAGCCGCGCGAGTACGAGCTGAGCGTGGCGCAGACCATCCTTCGCGTGCACACCCGCGTGTCGGACATCTTCAACGACCCGATGAACCAGACGCAGGAGCAGCTGCGGCTGACCATCGAGGCGCTGAAGGAGCGCAAGGAGTGGGAGCTCATCAACAACCCGGAGTTCGGCCTGCTGCACAACGCGGACCTCAAGCAGCGCCTCAACACGCGCTCGGGGCCGCCGACGCCGGACGACATGGACGAGCTGGTGACGCGCCGTCGCAAGACGCGCTACTTCCTGGCGCACCCGCGCGCCATCGCGGCGTTCGGCCGGGAGTGCACCAGGCGCGGCCTGTACCCGACGGTGGTGGACGTGGGCGGGGCGAAGTTCCAGGCGTGGCGCGGGGTGCCCATCCTCCCGTGCGACAAGCTGCCCATCAGCCGGGAGAACACGACGTCCATCATCGCCATGCGCACCGGCCAGGAGGACCAGGGCGTGGTGGGCCTGCACAACGCGGGCATCCCGGATGAAGTGGAGGCGAGCCTCACCGTCAAGCGCATGGCCATCAACGACCAGGCCCTCACCCAGTACCTGGTGAGCACCTACTACTCCGCCGCCGTGCTCGTCCCCGACGCGCTGGGCGTGCTGGAGAACGTGGCGCTCGGCGCCTGAAGCACCTCGCCACATCGTGAAACATGACGGCGGGCCCGGTGCGTTACCTCGCGCCGGGCCTGTCGCGTTGGACGCGAGCCGCTCCACGGAGCTGAGCCTGCTTTGCAGAGCTTGCTTGCTATCCCACCCGCCGTCCGTGCCAGTCTGGCCGCATGAACCGCGTCCTCTTGCTGGCCGGACTGTTGAGCCTCGTTGCGTGCAAGGGCTCTTCCAACGGGCCCAACGACACCCCCGACGCAGGCCCCCACAACCCAGGTGACCCTGATGGTGGGCCCGGAGGGAACCAGGCCGCCGCGTGCGTGGTGCAGACGGTGCTCGCCGAGCGCTGCGCCAGCTGTCACGGCGCGATGCCGAGCCAGGGGGCGACGATGCCGCTGCGCACCCTGCACGACATGCGGGTGAGCTCGTCGATGGACGGGCGGCTCAGCAACGCCGAACGAGCGCTCATTCGCATGCGTGACAACGCGTCTCCGATGCCGCCGGCGCCGCATGCGCGCGCGAGCACCGCCGAGCTCACCGCGCTCGAGACCTGGATAGGGGAGGGGATGCCTCTCTGCAATGGCACGGGGGGCCCGCCCGTGACGGAGGTGGCCGAGCCCAACCTGCTCGACCAGTCCACGCTCTTCAGCTGCACCGCGGGCGTGCGCTCGGATGCGCCGACGCGCATCCGCCGCATGAACCGGCGCGAGTTCACCCGCAACGTCGGTGGCTCGGTCGAGCGCAGCTGGACGGGGTTCAGCTTCTACGACAACCCGCTCGACCCCAGCGCCATCGAGCAGTACAGCTCCTGGGCCACGGACGAGACGCTGGACGAAGCCACGGTGGAGCTGTTCCTGCCGGTCGTCGGCGAGGCCGCCTCGCCGTGGACGATGAACTACCCGGACGGCAACCGGATGGAGCGCGTCTTCACCAACAGCCGCTTCAGCTGCATGTTCAACGACGCGAACCCGAGCGACACCTGCAAGCGCTTCCACCTGGGCCAGATGCTCGAGTTCGGCGTCTTCTTCCGCCCGCCCACCGAGGATGAGCTCACCCGCCTCACCGCCTTCGCGACCGAGGTCATCGCGCAGGAGCCGAGCAAGTCCGCGCAAATCCGAGCGGACTCCATCACGCGCATCTCCAACGCCGCGTGGATGATGACCGGCGCCCTGTTCCGCCGCGAGATGGGCGGCGAGCCGGTGGACGGCCGCGTGGAGCTGACCGGCCTCGAGCTGGGCTCTCAGCTGGCCTACGCCCTGGGAGGGCGCGCCCCCTCGGCCACGCCGAGCTTCGTGTGGCCGCACTACTCCGCGCCCCTGGAGGGGCACCTGGCGGACGTGGCCACGGCCGCGAAGGATGGCTCGCTCACGCAGGACGCGACGACCACCGCGCTCATCCAGAAGTACCTGGGCGGCGTCGACGCCAACCAGAACGGGACCCCGCGCTTCGACCTGGTGCAGGACTACAACGAGGAGCAGCGCGCCAAGCGTGGACAGTACTGGCTGGGGGACGGCGTCGCAGGCTTCTTCCGCGAGTGGCTCGGCTACGGGCACGTGGCGGGGGTGTTCAAGGAGTCCCCGGCGGCGACCTCGCGCTTCGAAATCGAGGGGCTCGGCTACATCAGCTCCGTCTCCTACGACAACCTGCTCACCAACTTCCATCCGCTGGAGCCGACCTTCATCCAGCAGTTCGACGACCTGATTGCCCGGGTGGTCGTCGAGGACAAGGACGTGCTGGCGAACCTGCTCACCACGCGTACCTTCTACGTGCCCTCCATGCAGAACGCGGCCTATGACTCGCACAAGGGCCTGTCGCATCCCTACAACGTCAGTGAGATCCTCCCGGCGACCGTCGCGGGCCGCTGGAAGACGCTGCCCGCCACCGAGCGGGCGGGCGTGCTGACCCACCCGGTGTGGCTGGCCGCGCACGGCGGCAACTTCGAGGACGACCCGTCCATCGTTCACCGCGGCAAGTGGGTGCGGGAGAACCTCCTGTGTGGCTTCGTCCCTCCGCTGAGCACCGTGCAGGTGGCGGCCCAGGTCGGCGCCCACGCTCCCGACAAGAACGCGCGCCGCCGCCTCCAGGAGGCGACCGCCGGCGCGCAGTGCCAGGGCTGTCACCGCCTGATGGAGCCGCTCGGCCTGCCGTTCGAAATCTACAACCACGCGGGCTTCCTGCGCGCGCGGGACCATTCGACGAGCGGAGGGTGGACGACGCCGGACGGGAGCTCGACGCTCACGTCGATGCCGGACCCCGCGCTGGACGGCCCGGTGCGCGACGCGGTGGAGCTGAGCGAGCGCCTGGCGACCTCGCGGCACGTGAAGCGCTGCTTCCTGCGACAGACCTTCCGCTACTTCATGGGGCGCCCGGAGAACCCGAGCGACGCCTGCACGCTGACGCAGATGGAGCAGGCCTATGACCAGAACAACGGCTCGTTCTCCAAGATGCTGACCACGCTGATGACCAGTGACACCTGGAAGACGCGGCGCGTGCCGCGGGCTGGAGAGTGACCGCCATGTTCTCGCGACGAACCGTCCTGAAGGGCATGGCCGCCGGCCTCTTCGCGCCCTACTTCCACGACGTCTACGCCCAGTCGTCGTCGAAGCCGCCGGCGCGCCTGGTGCTGGTGCTCGAGTGCAACGGCGTCTATCCCCGCGCGCTCCTGAGCGCGGGCACCCGCGCGGCGCTGGGGGGGCGCGCCAACACCACCGACCGCATCTTCTGGGACGCGTACAAGGACACGGCGCTGGTGCGTGAAGGCGACAATCTCGCCACCGCGACCTGTCTCGGACCGCTGGCGGCGTCCTCCGGCAACATGGATCTGGTAAACCGCTCCGCCGTGCTGCTGGGGCTCTCCAGCCTCATCGCGGGCGGTGGGCACTCCAGCGGGACGGGGGCGCTGAGCTGCGCGGTGAACGGCGCGGGCGCGACCTTCGACGCGGTGATTGCGCCTCGCCTGCGCCGGGGGGCCCCGTTCGACGTGCTGCGCCTGGGCACCAGCTCCGCGCGCGTGTCGATTGTGTACGAGACGTGCGCGCTGGGGCCTCGCAAGCCCGCGGGCATCATCGTGAACCCGTCGCTCGCGTTCGACAGCACCTTCGGCTCGCTGCTCGGTGGCTCGACGAACGGGCGGGACAGGAAGATGCTCTTCGACTTCGCGCTGGCCGACTCGCGAAAGGCGCTGGCGGAGTTCAAGGGCAACTCCAACGAGCGGCTGAAGCTGGAGCGCTACCTCTCCTCGCTCGAGTCACTGCGCACGCGGGAGGACCAGCTCGCGGGCATGGCGGACCGCGTGCGGCCGTACCTGCCGCCGGCGCCGAAGGACAACCCGCTCATCACCGGCGCGGGCTCACCGCCCGACTCGCTGAAGTGGTTCGAGGCGCAGTTCCAGATCGCCACGGCGTCGCTGCTGGGTGGATTGACGAACACGGTGGTGCTGGCGACGGGAAGCTCGGGCTTCGACGTGGCCTACGGCGCGGACGTGGCCGACGTCGCGCGACACAGCCTGCAGCACGGCCTGGACGCGGGGCAGAACTGGGACCGCGTCGCCGAGGTCACCCGCCGCCACGTGCAGTTGGTGGCGAACCTGGCGAGGACGCTGGCCGCCACGCCCGAGGTCGGCGCGAGCGGCTCGATGCTGGACCACACCGCCATCGTCTTCATGTCCGACAACGGCGAGCAGCACCACTCGACCTCGCGGGAGTGGCCCAAGCTCGTGGTCGGCGGCAACGCGCTGGGCCTGAAGACCGACGGGCGCACCGTCGTGTACCCGAAGTTCGACGCGGCCCGGAACCGGCAGGTCTCCAACCTCTTCAACACGCTCGGCCACGCGTTCGGGGACGCTGACTTCAACACCTTCGGGCAGGAGGGCAGTACGCGCATCGCGCCGGGGCCGCTGAGCGAGCTGTATGGCTGAGCCGTGGGCTCGGGCTGGGTTCTCGGGCCTGCTGTATCAGCAGGTCAGCCTCTTCTGACCCCTCGGCGGGTCAAGGAGCGTTCCGCGGCTCAGGGGCACACCCGCGCCGACAGGCCTGACGCATGGTCGCCTGGCGGTCCCCCGACGGAGCCCTGTCTTCTCCTGTCTGGCCGTGCCGCGGTCCCTTCCGTCCGGATGCGGCGTGCCCAGTATTGCCTGAGTCGAGCAGGAAGGCCGAGCCTCCTCCCGCCAGCCGGGCTCGCGGCGCCGCGTCCGCGGCCCGGTGCTCGTCGCGACCATCATGACGCCTCGATTCGCGCGCCTCACCGAGCGGCTGAACATGAGCTATTGGCTGGTGCCCGCGCTGTGTGTCGTGGGAACCATCGGCCTCTCCTACCTCGCCCAGGCCATCGACTCGCGACTGGAGCAGACGGAGCACGCCTGGTACCTCTTTCGAGGCGGGCCGGAGGGCGCCCGCTCGGTCCTCACCGCGGTGGCCTCCTCGATGATGACGTTCGCGGGCCTCGTTTTCTCCGTCACCATCCTCGTCCTCCAGCAGGCCAGCAATCAGTTCTCTCCGCGCGTGATGCGCACCTTCCTGGGGGACCGGCGGAGTCAGCTCGCCCTCGGCATCTTCGTGGGGACGTTCGTCTACGCCCTGCTGACGCTGCGAGGCGTCCGAGGCGCGACGGAATGGCGGGGCAACGAGGGCTACGTGCCCTCGCTCTCGGTCTGGCTCGCCGTCGTCCTCGCGCTGCTCTGCGTGGCGACGTTCATCTACTTCATCCACCATGTCGCCCAGTCCATCCGCGCCGTGGTCATCCTCGAGCGCATCCGTCAGGAGACCTGCCGCACCCTGGAGCGGATGTACCCGGAGGGCATCGGCCAGGACGCGGAGGAGGGGCGCCTGGAGCGACCCGTGGCGCCCGCATCACTCCTCGTCCCCCATGACGGGCCGTCCGGGGTCCTCGTCGTCATCGACGAGTCACGTCTGCTGGCCTGTGCCCGGGAGGCCGACGTCCTGCTGGCCCTGCTGCCGATGATGGGTGACTTCATCCCCCACGGCGGCCCGCTCTTCGAGGTGTGGGGAGACGCCGCGAAGCTCGACGTGAAGGCCTTGACGGAGGCCGTGGTCGTCGGCCCCGAGCGGACGCTCCAGCAGGACACCGCGTTCGGCTTCCGCCAACTCGTCGACGTCGCGGAGCGGGCCCTCTCTCCGGGCATCAATGACCCCACCACGGCCGTGCAGGCCATCGACCAGCTCCATGACCTGCTGCGGCGCATGGTCCATCGGCGCTTTCCCGCCCCGTCACGCAAAGACGAGGAGGGCGCGCTCCGACTGCTCTGCCCGCGCCCGGACTGGAGCGCCTACCTCCGGCTCGCCATCGACGAGCTTCGCCAGTATGGCGAGCGCTCCGTCCAGGTCGTCCGGCGCCTGCGCTTCCTGCTGGAGGACCTGCTGCGCGTGGCGCCCCCCTTCCGGCGCGCCGAGCTGGAGCGACAGCTCTCGCTGCTGGACGCCAGCATCGAGCGTGCCTTCCCGGACGCGCGTGAAGCCGCCATGGCCCGTCGCGCCAGCCCCCAGGGGAGCGGCCCCTCCTGAGGCGCCACGACCATGGGCCTCGCCTTGGCCCGGACCCCTGAACGGATGCGCTCGCGGGGCCTCGAAGGGGAGCGCCGCGGGGGCCACTCCACGGAGCGTGCCGGAGCGTGGCGAGCGAATCCCCGCCACGCTCCAGCGGACGGCTCACAGCGTCTTCATGTACTCGATGAGCGCGGTGCGCTCCGCGTCCGTCAGCACGTCGGTGAACGTGTGGCCCGAGTTCGACTGGCTGAACATCCGGGTGTTGTAGATCTTCCGGTCCTCGATGTCCGAGTTCGTGAAGCTCGGGGCCACGATGCTGCCCAGGAGGTTCCAGGCCAGCGCGCCGTTGCCGTACAGCAGCGACAGCCCGCCCTCGATGAGCGGCGTCTCGTTCGGGTCCCACGGGTTGCAGTGGTTGAACGGCGAGAAGGTCAGGTAGCTGCACGGAATCGTGTCGTACTTCCACCCGACCTTGCCCTGGTCATAGCCCTTCGCCAGGTCGGTCTCGAAGCCCATCACCACGCCGAACCTCGCCGGCTTCGACTTGCGACGCCAGATGCGCGGTCGGTCCGACGACTTGAGCAGGCTCCAGAGGTCGGGCACCGAGCCGTTGTGGAAGTACGGGCCGGACGCCCAGATGCCGTAGAGCGGCTGCGCGAGATAGCCGATCATGTTGTACTTCTCGGCGCAGCCCTCCTGCCCGTTGTAGCCGAAGAAGCTGTACTTCGCCTGGGTCTCGACGGCGCCGTCGTTGGCGAGCATCCGGGCGTCATCGGTGTCGATGATGTCGATGGGCGTGACGTTGGCCGCCATGCCCTCGAACAACGGAGTGGCGAGGAAGCTCGGGTCGTTCACGTAGCGGGGCGCATAGGCGCCGTGGCAGCTCGCACACGAGCCGTTGCCGGCCTGCTGCGGCTTCGCGACCGGGTTGTTTCGGCTCGGCGCCCACAAGTCGAGCGTGTGGAACAGGACCGACCCCTGCTGCGCGAGCGCCGTGTTGACCGGCAGCGGGTAGGCCGGCGACTTCAGCCCGAGCATCCAGGTGTTCGCCTGGTACTCGTTCTCGAGGATCCACTCGTAGCCGCCCTGGTAGGTCGGCAGCGCGGCGCCCGGCATGTACCAGGAGAGCTCGATGCGCGTGGCGTCGCTGCTCATCCCGGCGTCGTAGAACTTCACCGGCCGGTGCCCGAGGTTCCACCAGTTCGGCGGGTCCTCCGTGCCCGTCGAGCCGGCGGCCCAGATGCTCGGATTGAGGATGACGCCGGGAATCGTCCCGTCGGGGTCGAAGAGGGTGAGCAGGGCGAAGAGCTGGAAGTTGGTGATGTTGCCCGTGCCGCGGATGCGGTTCAGGGAGGCAATGGTGAAGGCGGGGTTGAGGCCGCCCAGCTCGCCCAGGAACAGGGTCGCGTCGGTGAGGCCGTTGGTCCCGTGCAGCGCCCCCAGGCCCGCGCCGTCGCTCGCCTTGCCAATCTGACCGCTGTGACAGACCGAGCACGTGACGCCAATCTGCCCGCTCCACGAGCCGTCGGCGTTGCGTGTCTGCGTCAGGGCCATCGGCAACTGGCCGGAGCCTCCGTTCGTGCGGTTGGGGTCCTCGAAGGGGAGGGGATACGGATTGCGCTGCTGGCTGAGCGGGACGCCGTAACGCTCGGCGACGAGGTTGTCGAAGTCAGAAGGGCGGAACGGCAGGCCCCACCTGAGCCACAGCGCGTTGTACTGGGCCGCGGACATCGACCAGAGACTCCACGCGGAGTGGCCGCTGAACTCCCAGCCGGCGTCGGGGTCTCCATTTCCCCCGAGCAGCCGCCCTCCCGCCGCGTTGACCGACCGCAGCTCGCCGCACGTCTGCGGCGTGCGGTTCATGCACGAGTTCCATCCCACGTTGAACACGACGTTCTTGTTCGACGTCGGCGTCACGAGTGAGCGTGGATCCGCCGGCAGGGGCGTCGCATCCGACTTGCCAGTACAGAACTCGAACCAATAGTGCCCGCCGCGCTTGCTGCCGAGCAGGTCGGATTGCGCTGCCGCCGGTGTACTGCCGGCAAATACGAAACACATCGCGACGAGACCGCTTCGAATCAGACGTGCCGCCATGACGTCCCTCCTCCTGTCTGCCTGTGGGTCGGTCGGATGGGGTCGCGGTCCGACCGGTGGGCATGCGCTCGAAGACGTCCGTTTCAGGGCGCACGCTCGGTGTGAGACTAGTTCACATTTGTCGCCAATAAGGGACATTTGTCGCGAAAGTGCCTTGGGCGACTTTTGCTGCTTATTGACGTTTTGGGGGACACCGGAGCCAGGTGGGGCCCGTGCGGGCATCCAGTCCGAGGCATGTCCTGGCCGCCACCGCTGGGTTGTCGAGCGAACCCCGGCGTGGAAGAACGCGCGGTGCCGACTTCGCGTCCGCGACGAACGCAATGGAGTCACGAGCCATGGCTGACGATGCGCGTCAATCCGCCCCCCACCCCGACTTCGTGGCGCGCAAGCCGCAGCAGCAGCGCGCCAAGGTCCGGGTCGATGCCGTGCTCCAGGCGGCGGAGGGGCTGCTGCTCGAATCAGGGCTCTCGGCGTTCTCGATTCCGACGCTGGCGGAGCGTCTGGAGTACCCGCGGTCGACCATCTACAAGTTCTTTCCGACCCCCCAGGCCCTGCTCAACGAGCTGGCGGAGCGCCAGCTGGCGGCGCTGGAGGCGCACCTGACGCGCTATGCCCAGAGCCTGCTGGGGGCCAAGGACTGGCAGGAGCCGATGACGCGCATGGTGCATGCGGCGGCGGACTTCTACCGCGCGCATCCGGCGGCGCAGGTGGTCCTGCTGAGCGGGCCGGTCTCGGATGTGAGCTTTCGCGCGTTCGAGTCCACCATCGCGCGGCTCGGCACGCTCGCGCGCAACCTGCTCGCGACGCACGGCATCGACATCCCGCGGGGGGCGCCGGACATCGCGGCGCTGGCGGTGGAGTTCGGCACCGCGAGCCTCCGGATGTCCTTCTACCTTCATGGCCGCATGACGGACGAGTACACCCAGGCTGCGGCCGACGTGATGCAGTCCTTCCTGGCCATGCGGCTGGGATTGCCGCTGCGCTGAGTCAGGCCCCCGCGAGGTCTTCCAAGGAGCTCACGGGGAGACGAACAGCCGGGTCACGGCGTAGTTGTACTTGCCTGCTTCCTTGAGGGTCACCGCCGAGGTGAGCACTTCCCCTTCGTAGGTGTAGGTGATGCCCCATTTGCCCGAGTGGATCAGCGCGTCGAGCATCTCCGGCGAGGTGCAGGTCTGGAAGTCGGGGAACAGCGCGTGGGGGATGTAGTACGTGCCCGTGGTGAGGTCGATGACGAGGGTGACGTCGACGGGGCCCACCAGGAAGCTGCCTGGGCGTTTCAGGCCCATCAGGCGGACGCGATGCCCGCGCGGAATCGGAGCGTAGAGGTCGAGGTCGGTGCTTCGCATCGCGCCAGGATAGCTCCTCCGATACTCGGGGAAGAGTCCATTTCGAGCCGTGTCTCAGGGCCCGAGGGAGCCGTCCTTCGTGCTCGCTTCAGACAGGTCCGTGAGTATCCTCCGGCCATCAATCATGGACGCGCCTTCTCGATGGAGTCTCAAGATGCGTCGGTGGGATGGCTCGACGCCGCCGAAGCCCTCGACGTCCAGTGAGGGCTGGGCACTCGTGGCGCTCGTGGCGGGGGTCCTGCTGCTTCACCTGCTCATCATCGATCAGCCGACCCTGTCCTATGTCTTCGACGAGGCCCACTACGTACCGGCGGCCAGGTGTCTGATGGCCGGGACGGGATGCAACGAGGAGCACCCACCTCTGGCCAAGGTTCTCATCGCACTCAGCATCCAGGCGTTCGGTGACCGGGGATTCGGCTGGCGCCTGCCCTCCGTCTTCGCAGGCAGCTTCACGCTGGTGCTGCTCTACCTCCTCGCGCGGAGGCTCACGGACGGCCGTGTCGCGCTCCTCGCCGCCTTCCTGCTCGGCTTCGAGAACCTCTGGTTCGTCCACTCGTCGATCGCCATGCTCGACATCCCGGCGTTCTTCTTCGCGATGCTGGGCGTCTACTTGTTCACGGGACAGAGGTGGTGGCTCGCTGGACTCGCGCTCGGCGTTGGCATGCTGGCCAAGGGCGTGGTGGCGATGGTGTTCATCGCGCTGGTCCTCTACGCCTTGCTCAGCCAGGAGCGGTGGTACTCCAAGGCCGCGCTGGCGGTCACGACACGGGTCGGTCTCAGCGTCGGCATCCCCGCGGCCCTGACCTTTGTCGCGGGACTGGGGCTCTACGACCTCGTGTATCAAGCCTTTCCCAGTCCGCTCCATCACCTCGCCAGCATGGCGAGCTATCATCAGACCATCGGTTCGCCGGCAATGAGCGACAGCGTGCATCCGCTGCGTTGGTTCTCGGGGTTCCCGAACTCGCCGTATTTCGTCACGTCCATCCAGGCCGAGGACGGCAGCATCCCTCGAGATGTCCTGCAGTACATGGACCAGCCCAACCTGGTCATTCTGCTGTTCATCTGGCTCGCCATTCCGCTCGTGTGGCCGGACATCCGGGCGCGACAGCCGCTGGCGCTCCTCTCCTCGCTGCTGGTGGGGGTCCCGTACCTGCTCTTCCTCCTGGTCGCGCACGTGCGCGTCACCTATCCGTTCTACATGCTGCTGTTTATGCCAGGCCAATGCATCCTGTCGGCGCTGGCGCTCTCGAAACTGCCGCGCGGGGCCACGCTGACATTCTGCGCAGGCGTCCTGGCGTGGTTCTTCTTCTGGTTCCCACGCAATCCGCTTGCGCCTTGGGAGTAGGTTTCGGACGGCTCCTCTCCTTGATTTCCCGGGTTCCACATGACACGCTGTCGACAGGAGGTCGTATGAAACAACTGGCAGGTGTCTTGTCTGTTCTTGCGGTCGTCGCGCTCTTCATGAAGGGCTTTGATTCGAATGGCGTGGTGTCGACGGCCGAGGCGGCGGCGGCCTCGAAGGCGACAACGATAGTCACGAAGACGTCGACGACGAAGGCGACGAAGGCGACGACAAAGACCGTGACGACGGTGAAGACGGCGACCAAGACGGTGGCGCCGAAGTAAGGGCGTCTCCCCAGCTCGACATCCACCGGTGCCCGAGGTCCATGAGCCGCTATCGTCTTCCGTGGGTCGTCCTTGGCTCGATGCTGGTGACCGAGCCCATCCTGGCTCAGAGCGCTCCTGCTCCCGCCGCGGCCGTGCGCCTCCCCGAGGTCGCACTGCCACCTGCGTTGGACCGCGTGCTGCGCGACTATGAGCGTGCATGGCGCGCGGGCGACGCGGCTGCGCTTGCCTCGCTGTTCGCGGAGGACGGGTTCGTACTGCAGAGCAATCGCCCGCCTGTCCGTGGTCGTGCGGCCATTCGAGCCGCCTATGAGGGGCAAGCCGGCGGGCCATTGCAACTGCGCGCGCTCGCGTTTGCCGCTGAAGAGACGAGTGGCTACATCATCGGCGCATACGGCTACGGCAACAAAGCCGACGACACGGGGAAGTTCACCCTCCCCCTGCGTCGTGCACCCGGTGGGCCGTGGCTGATCGTCTCGGACATGGACAACGCGAACGCGCCGCCACGAAACCGGCAAGGGGGCTAGCGAAACGGCGCAAGATAGACATAGGTCACGTCAGCGTCCGTGGCACGGCCATCTCGCAGTGGAGGCACGCGTCCGCGATACGCTACGACCTGCTCGCCCGGACCCAGGCGGAACTCTATCGGTGAGACCGCCAGCGCGACGAAGAAGCTCGTCGCACGCATCTGGACGGTGTCGCCGGTCAAGGTCAGCTCGAAGGCGTATTCGCTGCCTCGGTCCCAGAAGACCAGGGGGACGGCCTGCCCCGCACGCAGCTCACGCAGGTGGGTGCGCGCGAACCCGAACAGCGTTGGTCCGACGACGATGTTCGCATCCCCGCCCTCACCGCCCGCGAAGTGGTGTGCCTCGCCGCGTTGACCGTGGACCTCCTCGAAGGCAATCAGCCGACCGTTTTCGTCTTGTGTCGCCTGTTGCAGCACGACAGGCACGTCGTCCGCGAACGTGATGTGCGTCGAGACGCGCTCACCGTTCGCACGCTCGATGACGCGCCGCTCGTAGCGAAACGCGGGTGTGGGGCTCCCTTCGGGCGTCACTGTCCCGACGTAGATCAACTCACCGTGGTTCGCGGCCGGTGTCGCCAGCCGCGCCGCCTGAACGGGGGTGATGGATGCGTGCCCACAGCCCACGACTCCGCAAACAGCGAAGAGCAACGAATAGCGCCGGTTCATGTGAAGATGGTGCAGCACCCTGGGAGTCGCCAACAATGTCGCAGGCCGCCAAACCACTGTCCGAGGGCGACATCGCCGCGTGCAACGTCCTGCCCGCGTTCGAAGCGTCGCTCCGGTTCGGAGCCACCGAGGACGAACTGGCCGACCGGATTGGCTGGCGCCGGAAGGCGTTGCTCGAGCCTGACGCGCGGGTCAGCGGTGCGTCGACCTACCAGCACATGGCGCTGATGTACTCGAAGCCCCGTTATGCCGAGTTCGTCATCGCCGCGGTTCGAGCCTATGACGTCAAGAGCCTCGGCGTCGTGGGCCTCGCATGCAAGACCATGCCGAACATCGGCGTCGCCATGGCGTGTCATGCCCGATTCCAGAAGCTGACCAACCGCACCGCGACATACGAGACGGGGCTCCGAGACGACGGTCTGTACATCCGTGAGCAGCGAGAGGACCCGAGTCTCGGAAGTGAGCTCATCTCCGACTACACCCTGCTCGTGGCCATCCGCCTGCTCTCCCTGCTGAGCGACGCCCCCATCCCCGTGCGGGCGATGTACAGCCGCCGGGCGCGGATGCCAGCGAGGGAGCGCGCGCTCTATGAGGAGACACTCGGCGCGGCCGTGACGACGGGGGCTGCCCGCGCCGAGCTGGTCTTGGATCCGGGGGTCCTGGCCCTTGGCGTGCGCAAGGCAGACGCGGAGATGGAGGGCTATTTTCGCGGGGTCCTCGAGGATGCCCTGCCAAGGCCAGACGAGGCACCTGAGCTGCTCGTCTCGGTACAGGCCGTCATTCGTGACCACCTCCAGCAGGGCGCGCCGACCCTGGGCCAGGTCGCCCGGGTCATGGGGCTCGGCGAGCGCACGCTGCAGCGCCGACTCAGCGAATTCGGAGTCGGCTTCCAAGCGTTGCTGGACGACACGCGCAAGACGCTGGCGGAAGGGTACCTGAAGCAGCCCGCGCTGACGCTGGCCGAGGTCGCATACCTGCTCGGCTTCGTCGAGCAGGCGTCCTTCTTCCGGGCATTCCGTCGCTGGTACGGCGTGACACCCCAGGCCTACCGGATGAGCATCGCGCCACGGTGACACCGCGCGACGGGCCGTGCTGGGCCGGCCGGGGAACCACACGAAGTGCGGGAGCGCCACCGGAACGGGTGACGCGCAAGGAACCGCGCCTCACGCAGGTGGCCGCGCTCAATCGGGATACAGGCGCTTCCATTCCTCCCGCCATTCCCGCGCCAGTGTGGACCGGGGGCGGCCGTAGCGGGCCTCCGTCGCCGAGGCCGCGGTGATGCGGTCGACGCGGAAGTGGCGGAAGGCCTGGCGCAGGCAGCACCAGGCGGCGACGAGCTGTTTGCCCTCGTGGAACGCGAGCTGTACGGGCCAGATGTCGCGCTGGCTCGGCTGGCCCTTCTCGTCGGCATACACGATGAGGAGCGCCTTCTCCTCGCGAATGGCCCGGCGCACCAGGCCGAGCACCGGGACGGGCGCGGCCCCGCCGCGCATCAGGATGGGCCAGAGCCCGGTGTCGTTCATCCGGTCGCGCAAGTCCTCGGGCGAGGCGGTGGCGATCTTGGCCAGGGCATTGCGCGCCGCCCCGGCGAGGCCGGCATCCGGCTGGGCCTCCACCCAGCGGGAGCCGAGCACCAGCGCCTCCAGCTCCTCGGCCGTGAACATCAGCGGCGGCAGGAAGAAGCCCGGCTTCAGCATGTAGCCCACGCCCGCCTCGCCCACGATGGGCGCGCCAAGACCGATGAGTGTCCGCACGTCGCGATAGAGCGTGCGCAGGGACACCCCCTGCTCCTCGGCCAGCGCCGCCGCGGTGACGGGGCGGCGGTGCCGGCGAAGTGCGTCCATGACTGCGAAGAGGCGTTCGGTCTTGTCCATGCGCGCCCGGGGCTCACCGGATGGTGCCATGGAACGCGCGGAGGTCGGCCGCGTAGTGCTCCGGAGCCTCGAGCGCCGGGAAGTGCCCGGCCAGCCGCGCCTCGGTCCAGTGGACGAGGTTCTGCAGGTGCCGCTCGCCCCAGGCGCGCGGCGCGGGGTTGTCGACGTCGGCGGGCACCAGGACGCCCTGCTTCACGTCATGGCGGGGCATCGGCGCCAGCAGCTCCTGGTCGGCGAAGGCCTCCTTGTACAGCCGGACCGATGAGCCAATCGTCTGGGTGAACCAGTAGACGGAGAGCAGGGTGCACAGGTCGTCGAGCGAGTAGACCGACTCGAGGCGGCCGTCCCGCAGGTGGCTGCAGCCGTGGAACTTCTCGAGGATCCACGACGCCAGGCCCGCAGGTGAGTCGTTGAGGCCGACGGCGAGCGTCTGCGGCTTGGTGCCGTGAATCATGACGTAGGCGCTCTGCGTGGCGGTCCACAAGTCGACGCGCCGGAAGTAGTCCACCTCCTCGGGCGTCGGCGCCTGGGGCCGCGGGTACCCCGAGAAGACGTTGAGGTAGTGCGCGCCCAGGAGTCGGCCGGGGTGGTTGCGGACCAGGCTGAAGCAGACCCCCGAGCCCAGGTCCGAGCACGCCACGAGGAACTTCTCGTAGCCCACCCGGGTCATCAGCTCCGCCCAGAGATGACCCATGCGGCTCATGTTCATTCCCCGCTTCGTCGGCCGGCCCGAGAAGCCGAAGCCCTGCAGCGAGGGGATGATGACGTCGAACGACACCCCGTTGCGCTCGGCGGTGAGCAGCGGGATGAGCGGCAGGAACTCGACGAAGTTCGAGGGCCAGCCATTGGCCAGGACGATGGGGACGCGCGTCCCGCCCTGACCCGGTGCATGGACGAAGTGGACTCGCTCGCCGTCGACCTCCTCGATGAATTGAGGAACCGCGTTGAGGCGCTGCTCGGCGGCGCGCCAGTCGAACCGCTCCGCCCAGTGGGTGACGAACCGCCGGAGCAGCTCGGCATCGGTGCCATCGTTCCAGCCGACGCCTTCGACCGTCGCGGGGAAGCGGGTGGCCTTCAGCCGCGCGCGGAGGTCATCCAGCTCGGCGTCGGAAATGGAGAGGGTGAATGGGCGGGTCGTACGTCGCTTGGGTGCGTGCATCCCCAGGTTGTGCCCGAGGGGTGCTGACAGGGTGTGTCAGCAGCGTGCGCCTGCCCCAGCGCCACGGCCTCGCTCGACGACCTGCTCCAGCGTGAAGCACGGGAGCAGGCCGCCATCAACGCCTCAGGCGATGAGCTCGGAGAGCACGCCCTTGGTGAGCGCCGGGTCGCCGAAGTCGTCCAGGTTCCCGCCGGCCGCGTTCCTCAACCCCACGGCGGTGCCAATCGTGTTCAGCATCCGGTTGTGGTTGGGATTGCCGCCGCCCGACGCCTCGACGTAGACGCCCTGCTTGAGGAAGCCGTTGCAGCTGCCCGCCAGCACGAACGGCACGTTGCGCGCCGAGTGGGCCGGCCCGTTGCCCAAATCGTTGTACCAGACCGACACGCCGTGCTCGATGAGCCGCTTGCCGTCCGGCATCTGGTAGGCCGCCAGCTTGTCCAGCAGGTGCTTGAAGGTGCTCGCGAACTGCACGTCCACGTGGTGGTGCAGCAGGTCCGAGCCCGTGATGATGCCGCCGCTGGCGTCGTGCGACGTGCGCCGGTGGGACACGTAATGGAAGTTCTCCATCAACTGCCCCGTCTCCGGGTGGCGGTAGCGCGTGTCGCCGTCGTTGCCGTTGCCCACCTGGATGACGGCCGCACGGTTGGTGCCGCACGCCATCGCCATCACCGCGATGTCCATGTGCAGCCGGGCGGTGGCGAGCACCTCGGTGCCGTCCGTGCTGTCGTAGCCGGGGGCCTGCTGCTGGAGGATGAGCTCCTGGTCCGCGCGCATGCGGCAGCTCAGGGCGACCTCCAGGTCCCGGACGTTCGACAGGTGCAGGTCCACGCGCTCATGGTCGGACGCGCTCAGCTCGGGCCGCTGCTTGAGCGACTGGAGCTGGGCCTTCACCAAATCGTTCACGCTGCGCTGCCGGACGAGCAGCTGCTCGCGAGCCTCGGGCGTCAGTCCCCCCGGTCCGCCAATCATCGTCTGGTACGCATTCCACGGGTCATGCAGCGCGGCCCGGCGCACGTTGCTGCTCCGGTAGGACAGGCAGGGCCCCCCGAGCCAGCCGCCCCGCCGGCCCGCGTAGAACACGAGCGAGTCACGCTGCTGCGGGTTGAGCTCGCGCCCGATGCGGTGGTCGATGGACTCGCCCGCGGACTCGGAGCCGCCGCCCGCGCCCTCCACCACGGGGCCCCGCGCGGTCAGCCCCTGCATGGCGCCGCGGGCGTGGCCGTCCCCGTAGTTGTAGTCCCGCATGTTGACGTTGCGCACGAGCAGCAGGTGCGCGCGGTGGGCCTCGAGCACGCCCACGGCCCGCCCGGCCATGCTGTCCGCGGTGAGCGCCCCCAGGGTGCGCGGCCAGAAGCGCTCCGGCTCCGCGCCCAGCTCCGACGTCGTCTGGGCCGAGGCGACGCCGTTGGCCTGTCGGAAGAAGATGGCGTACGGCCGCACCACCGGGTCCGCCGCGAGGGCGGTCCTCGGCATCAACCCCTCGAGGAGCGGCAGGCTCAGCATCGTCCCGCCCAGGCCCTTCAACACCATCCGGCGACTCAGCTTCATGGCAGCTCCTCCGGGTGGCGATTCACGAAGCCCTCGCTGGTGACGACCTCCACGACCAGGTCGACGATGGACAGGTTGCCCGCCTTCGACAGCTTCCCGAGCCGCTCCACCAGCGGCGCGTCCTCGTGGGCGGACGGGCGCCCGTGGAGGTACTCCACCCAGTGCTTCGCGTAGCACGCGTGCACCGACTCATTGGCCGCGAGCGCGTCCGCCAAATCCAGCGCGTCGCGCACCGGCACCGTCTCCCCGTTGATGTTGGGCGTCGAGCTGGCGTCCACCGGATGCCCGTTGTCCGTGGTGCGGAAGCCGCCGATGGCGTCGAAGTTCTCGAACGGGAAGCCGAGCGGGTTGATGAGGTGCGAGTGGCAGCTGGCGCACGCGCTCCCCGGCGCCTCGGTGTGCGAGGCGACGACCTCGCGATTGGTGCGGCCCTGCGGGGCGGGGAGCGGCGGGATGTTGGCCGGCGGCGCGCCAATCTTCCGGCAGATGATGCGCTCGGAGACGAAGACGCCGCGGTGGATGGGGTCCGGGTCCACCGACGTCGCGTGCGAGGCCAGGAAGCCCACCTGGGTGAGCACGCCCTTGCGCTCGCGCGAGTCGAGCGTCACGGGGACGAAGTCGGCGGTGAACGCGCCGCTCAGCCCGTAGACGCGCGCCAGCTCGTCGTTGACGAAGGTGGACGGCGAGGTGAGCAGGTCGCTGTAGCCGCCCTTGCGGGAGAAGACGACGTCCTGGACGAAGAGGCTGGTCTCCCGGGCCGCGTACTCGCCGAGCCGCTCGGTCACCTGGGGATAGCGCGTGAGCGAGGGCCGGATGGCGGCATAGCGGGGCACGTCGAAGAGGGTGCGGTGGAAGGCCTCCACCACCTTGTTCGAGCGCGCGTCCTGGAGCATGCGCCTGGCCTGGGTGGCGACGCCCTCGCGCGAGTGCAGGGTGCCCTCGCTCGCGGCGGCGAACAGGGCGTCGTCCGGCATGGCGTTCCACAGGCCATAGCTCAGCCGCGAGGCCACCTCGTAGTCGTCGAGCGGCACCCGGTCCTGCACGGCCTGGGTGCTGCGCTCCACGCGGTAGAGGAAGTGGGGCGACTGGAGGAAGGCCTCGATGACCAGCCGGAGGCCCCCCTCGAAGGCCGCCATGTCCGCGTAGGCCTGGGGCCCCTTGCGGTACAGCTCGAGGTAGCTCTCCACCTCATCGGGCGTCAGCGGGCGCCGGTGCGCGCGCAGGCCGAAGGACTCCACGAAGGCGCGGGCGCGCGCTTCACCGGTGGCGGTCGACGCGGGCACCAGGCGCGCGAGCTTCGCCGCGTCCGTCGTCACCTGTCCGGCGAGCTCCGCGGCGGCGCGCTGGTAGGCGCCCCAGAGGGCCTCGTCGACGGAGAGGGCGCGCGCATCGTTGTCGAAGAGGAAGCCGCTCTGGGCGGGGTCCGCGCGGAAGGTGCCCGCGAGCGTCGTGGGCGGCGCGTCCAGACGGAGCAGCTCCTGCACGCTGTGGGTCCACTGCACGTGCGTCAGGCGCGCCATCCTCACGGAAGGGGCGGGCTTCTCGACGGCGGGGGGCGGGGGATTGCCGGGACCGGGTCCTCCACCGGGGCCCTCCGGGTTGGAGAGGGTTCCTTCGCAGCCAGCAGCCCCGCTCAAGAGCAACCCGAGCACCACCGGGCGCCACCACCGTCCCCGCTCCGCTGGCTCTCGTGACAACCGTTGTGACCGCATCCTCGGCACGAGCGCCTCCATCATTGGGAGACATACCCATCGGCTGGATGACGCGGTCCTGTCAATGTAGCCGCGACGCGCACGCATCGGTCGGATGGCCCGGTGACACGGATACTGAAAAACTCGTGTCACGCATGCATGCGCGTTTCATCTTCCATGCGGGCCTCGGGCGAAAGTGTGGAGGAGGCGCCACAGGCGTGGGGGACAGACCCCCTCAATGCGCGGGTGCTACAGCCTGACGTACAGGCCGAGCTGGCCGCTGAAGTACAGGTCCTTGGCGCCGCCGGCGAAGACCGGGGTGCCCTCCGCGGCGCCGGCGGTGAAGGAGTAGCTGCGCACCTCTCCGCCCACGCGCAGACCGAGGACGCGCGTGAGGGCGAACTCCACGGCGAGCTCGCCATCGATGCCGGAGCCGCTCAGCTCGGGGAGGTAGTCGTCCGAGGACAGCTCGCCGCCGCTCAGCACGTGCTGGTAGCCCACGCGCGCGGCGATGGCCCAGCGCTCGTTGAGCGCCTTGCGCAGGCCCAGCTCCACGTGCGCGAAGCGGTAGTCCACGTCGGGCAGGGCGAAGGTGCTCTCCGGCGGGAGCTCCACCGCGAAGGAGTGGGTGCCGTACAGCGCGCCCACGGAGAGCTCCAGCCACCGCAGCGGCAGCCGGAAGCGCAGGCCGCCCTCGATGAGCTGCGCGGTGGTGGGGTGACTGGAGCCATCCGGGAGCCGCGTGGACAGCCCGAAGGAGCGTGAGCCCCGCGCGACGAGCCCCAGGTTGTGCACCATCCCATCCGTGAAGTGGGAGAGGGGGAAGTAGCTCACCGCGAGGCTCGCCGCCGCGGCGCTGTTGAGGCTGTAGTCGGGCAGCTGGCTGGCGTTGCTGCCGGAGAAGTTGAAGCGACGGAAGAGGCCCTGGCCGGAGAGCAGCGCCTCCAGGGTGGGGCCGTCCAGGTCGCGAGGGCCGGCGGCCTTGGGCTCGGGCTGCGCGGGCGGCTCCTCCTTCTTCGTCACCGTGGGCGGAGGAGGCTTCACGACCGCCTGGCGAGGTGCCTCCGCGATGGGGGCCGGGGGCGCGACCTCCGGCTCGGAGACGACAGGCGTCGGAGGCGTGACGGCGGTGGGCGGGAGGCTCTGCGGCGGGCCTTCCTTCAGGGCCGCGCCCAGCTTGGGCTCGAGCTCGCGCCGCACGTCGGGGAAGGCGCGGTTCGTGCGGACGTCCCACGCTTCCTCCGCGATGAGGGAGCCGTCCTGGCCGGAGTAGGCGCGGACCTGCACGTCCCAGCGCTTCGTGCCCTTGACCGAGGAGAGGATGAGGATGTCCGCGCCGAGCTTCTTCGCCAGCGCCTGCCGCTGCTCCTCCGTCTTCGGCCCCCCGCGGAGGAGCTTCACCTGGGCATCCACCTTCTTCGCGGGCAGCACCACGCGCCCGCGGCCCTTCTTGCCCAGCTCCGCGGCCAGCACCTTGCGCAGGGCCTCCGCCTGGCTGCCCTCGGGGCGCAGCACCGCCACCGTGGTCTTCTTCGCTGGAGCCTTCTTCGCCTGCGCGGCCTCGGCCGGGTGGTACGACACGACCAGCGCCAGCATCAGCACCACCCATCCCGCGACGCGGCTCACGGGGCCACCTCCTGGGAGCGGACAGACGAGGTGGAAGCGGCGGGGAGGGCGGGGACGAAGTGACGGGAACGCATGGGGGCTCGGCTTCCAGTGTCGAGTCGGGGGCTGCTCGGCCCTAAGCAATCGAGGGGCCAACATCCCGGAGCTTATCTCGGCGGGCGCGCGTGGAACCAGATGATGATGCCGAGCGCGAAGGCGGTCTTCGCGGACTCACGCGAAGGGATGTCCCTCGAGCGTCGAATCAGGATGCGCTCGGCTTGTCGTGCTTCGCATCCTCGTCCGTGCGGTTCTGCTGCTGCTCGATGCATGCGTTCTTGCAGGCCGCTTGGATTTCGTTGGGATGGTTCCAGACGGAGTCCGCCCTGCGTCCGCGGTCGGGGGCGACGAAGCGCTCGAGGCGGATGCGCTTGACCTTCCCCAGGACGTGGAGCTTGTTCTTGTCGTGGCCCCCCACGACGGGCGGAGAGCCCTCCCACGGGGTACGAGGAGAGGGCGGAGGCAGGCACGCCGTGAAGCAGGACAGACACCTTCGCAGGTCGAGCAAGAGACTCGAGGGCCACTCCACACCCATCCTCGCCGCGGACTGGCTCCCGGACTCGTCCCGGCTCGTCTCGGCGGCGGAGGGGGACTCCACGGTTCGCGTGTGGGACGTCGCGGCCGCGCGGGCCGTGTCGACGCTCACGGTCGCCGAGGGGCTCAACAAGGTCCGGCTGTTCCCGACCGGTGACGTGCTGGCCGCGACCTTCGAGGACCAGGTCGCCCGGGTGTATGCGCTGGGTTCCGGCAGGATGCTGGAGAGCGCTCCCCTTGCGACGCGTCCCAGGGCGCTGGTGGTCTCCGCGGATGGCGCCGTGTACTGGGCGGGCCACGCTTCCCAGGGCGACAGGGTCTGGTCGTGGACGCCGGGCTCGACCCCGAAGCCGCTCCTGAAGGACATCCACACCTTCGAGCCCACCTGTGGCCTGGCGCTCTCCGACGACGGGACGAAGCTGTGGTGCTTCTTCGAGTGGGACCTCGTGGTGCTCGATGCGCGGACAGGGCAGGAACTCTCCCGGTTCAAGGGCGCGCGGGACGAGGCCATCGGGCCGGGCTTCGTGTTGCCGACCGGGCCTCGCGTGGTGGGCGTGAAGTCACGCCTCAACCGGGATGACGACGCGGTCCGGCCGCGCCTCTACAGGTGGGACCACGAGACCGGTGGGGCGGACTGGAGTTCGGAGATCCTGGGGTATGGGCATGGGCAGGAAACGCTGCTGGCGATGGCCCGGAGCACGCGCTGGCTCGCGGCCAGCGGCTCGGACGGAGTGACCCTCGTTTCGAGTCGCAGCGGGCGGGTGCTCGGGGTGCTGTCATGCGAGGTGTCCCCGTGGGACGTCTCGTGCCTGAGTGTGTCTCCGAATGACCGCTTCGTCGCGGTGGGCACCTCGAAGGGTGACCTGTTCGTTCACAAGCTCGGCGATGTGGAACTCGAGCGGGATTTGGCGGTGCCGGACATTCCCAGGCGCTCACGCAGCGGCAGTCCGCTCCTGCTGCGGCTGCAGAAGCGGCCCGGACTGTGGCTCCGGGTGCATGCGAATGGCGACCTGGAAACGGCTGAAGGCGATGCCCGCACGGACTCGGTCATCATGCCCCTGGGCGCTCAGGCAGGAGGTGCGGCCGCCCACCCGTCCTTCCTCGCATGGGAGCTCAGCAGGCGCCTCTGGTCGTACGACCTCACCCAGCCTTTGCCCTCGAAGAGGGCCCATGCCGTGCAGGTCTTCAACGGAACCGACCTGGTCGTCGAGGGCTGTATCGGCATCGAGGGCTCCGAGCGCGACCTCGGCTTCGACAGTGAGCCCGACAGTGTCGGGGAGCGGGTCGAAGGAGCGCTCAGCGCGCGGAGCATCCTCGATGGCCTCAAGGGCCTGTTGTCGTCGCGGCCGGGCGGCGGGGATTGATGCATGTCGCGACCTCGGGTGGCGGTGGGGCCCGCCGGAGATGGGGCATTGCGTCGATGGCGAGGTGTGCTGCGCACGGGGGGCGCTTCTCGTAGAGTCCCGCGCCATGGGCCTCCTCACCTTCGGTCTCAATGTGACGCTGGACGGGTGCATCGACCACACCCAGGGAATCGCGGACGACGAGCTGCACGACTATTGGAGGGAGCGCATGGAGCAGAGCGGGGCGATGCTCTTCGGGCGCAACACCTACGAGCTGATGGAGGGCGCCTGGCCCGCGGTGGCGCGCGACGAGAATGCGCCGCGCGCGATGCGCGAGTGGGCGCAGAAGCTCGAGGCGAAGGTGAAGTACGTCGTGTCGAACTCGCGGAGCGACTTCCCATGGCAGAACACGGTCAGGGTGGAGGGTGAACTTCGCGAGGCCATCTCGGCGCTGAAGGCGAAGACCGAGCAGGGTGTCCTGGTCGGAGCGCCCAAGCTCGCGGCGTCGCTCGAGGAGTGGGGGCTCATCGACGAGTACCGCATCGTCGTTCATCCCATCATCAGCGGCCACGGGCCGACGTTGTTTCAGGGCCTGTCGAGTCCGCGGCAGCTCGAACTCCTCTCGACGCAGCGGTTCAAGTCCGGCGCGCAGGCGCTCCACTTCCGCCGCAAAGCGGGCTGAGCGCGGTATCGCCATCGGGGGGGGGCGGCTGGCTAGACCGCCATGATGCCTCCATCCACGAAGAACTCGACGCCCGCGACGAAGCTGCTCTCGTTGGCTGCGAGGAACAACACCGCGTTCGCGACGTCCTCCGCCTGACCGATTCGCCCGAGCGGCGTCATCTGCTTCAGCACGTCCTCGAACCCCGCGTTGTTCTGGAGGTACGTCTGCATCGCGGGCGTTTCAATCATCCCCGGTGAAATCACATTGACGCGAATGCCTCGGCTCTTCAGGTCCGTCGTCCAGGTTCGAGCGAGTGAGCGAATCGCGGCCTTGGTCGCGTTGTAGACCGAGAGCCCGGGGAACCCTTTGCTGCCGCTGGCCGAGCCCGCGAGGATGACCGTACCTCCGCGGGTCATGAGCGGCAGCGCCTTCTGCACGCTGAAGACCATGCCCTTGACGTTCGTGCCGAACACGCGGTCGAAGTGCGCCTCGTCAATCTCACCCAGCGCCGACGTTTCGGAGATACCCGCGTTGGCGAACACGACATCGACCCTCCCGTGGTCGCGCTGGATCCGCGCGTAGAGGCGGTCGAGGTCGGAGAGATTGCCAACGTCTCCCTGGATGCCGACGGTGGCGCCGCCAATCTCGCGCACCGCCGCGTCGAGCCTCTCCTGCCTGCGCCCGGTGACGTAGACGTTGGCGCCCTCGGCGGCAAAGGCCTTGGCCGTCGCGAGCCCGATACCCTCACTTGCACCGGTGATGACCACGACCTTGTCCTTGAAACGATTCATACGTTTTCTCTCCTACATGGGCAGTTCATGTCGTGACGAGTCGCTGGCCAGGGATTGCTGTCCGGCCAGAGTCACGCTTCCTTCGCTCGAACGGGCTGCTCGCCTGAGTGGCCGCAGACCCAGCGCCGCTCGCTGTGGCGAGAGGCGAAGTCGTCACGTCACGAAGGTATATGTTGCATACCTAGGGTCAAGAACGTACCTGGAGCATCCTTGGTATGCCGAGAGATACTGAAGACGAGCCCATCTACCGAGCTGACTGTCCCACCCGCACCATCCTCGACCAGATTGGCGACAAGTGGTCGATGATGGTGCTTGCCGTGCTGCGGGCCTCGCCGAAGCGGTTCAATGGCATCAAGCGACAGCTCGAGGGCATCACCCAGCGCGTGCTGACGCAGACGCTGCGAAAGCTTGAACGCAATGGGATGGTTGTCCGACGCGTCATCGGCGGCTCACCGCCGGGCGTCGAGTACTCCATCACCCCTCTTGGCAGGTCGCTCCAGGAGCCGTTCGCGGCCCTGTACGATTGGACCCTCGAGCACATCGACACGATCCACAAGCACCAGGAGTCCTACGACCGCGATGCGCAGACCACGACCCGCCGTCCCGACTGAGCCCGCGTCACGGTTCGGCGTGCCCGGAGGGGAATCGCGAGGAGTACCTGCTTGGGCGTGCCGCATCTCGCGCTCGCACATGACCTGGTTCCACCCTGCGTTCGTTGACGACTTCGAGCCGGTCGGATGGTACGACGAGCGCCATCCCTCGAACCGCAGCCTGTGCAGGAGCGTCGAATGAGCCTTCTGGTGATTTGTGAGTTCAAGACACGGACCGGAGGGGAGACGGAGTTCCTCCGAGCGGCGCGGGCATTGGCCACCGTCGCCGCGACCGAGCCGGGGACGCTGCGCTACCAGTGGTTCACCACGCAGAAGCCCGGTCACTATTCGATCATCGAGGAGTACGTGGACGCTGACGCGGCCGAAACGCATAACAACCACGTGGGCGCGCTGCTCCGGGAGCTCTTCGCGGTGTCAGACCTGGTGTCGATATCGTTCTTCGGGGAGCTCAACGCGTACTTGCGCGAGTGGGCGACCGGGCGCGAGGGTGTCGCGGTCAACGTCGCGTTGTGAGGTTGCTGGGGGCCGGCCTGCTCCGCTGAGGCCCGGATGAAGTCGACGAACCCTCGGAGCGGCGCTCCTCCACGACAGGCCGTTCTCGGCGCCGTCGACGAGGTCCAGGGGCGCTGCGTGAGGGGCTGGACCACGCGCTCCTCTTGGGGGTGCGGGGCTCCCAGCGACGGAGCACTCGAGCAACGGATGCCCGTCATTGCCTGTCCCCAGTCGCGGGGCGGATGCGGGTGAAGCTGCGCTCGTAGGGCAGGGCTTCTGTGAAAGAGCAGACACCCGCGCTCCCTGAGGCGCGATACCTGTTTATTGAGTCCGAATGTTAGTGTTTGGACCTGCTTGTCTATCGGTCTTGGGATTTCCGGCCCGTCCACGGCTCCAGACAAATGCTTGCGGGCGCGGGCCCTCGTTGCCGCGACGCTCGTGTGTCTGGGATGCACGCGTGACAAGGAGACCAGGCCGGAGCCCCTCGAGACGGCTCCGGCGCGAACGATGTGTGTGATCTCCAGCCCGAAGGGGTCGTGGGACCACTACCAGCTGCGTGATTTGCCGCACGGCCCGTGCTCGACCCGGGCCGCGTGCACGGTGTGGACGAAGGATTCTTGTCCGGGGACGGCCTCTCCCGGTCCGGCGATCCGGTGGACGTGTGTCTGTGATGGCGGGACATGGCGCTGTGACGAGCAAGAGAGAACCAAGACCGCCTGTATCAACCCAAGAGGAGGATGACCATGAGGTTGCCGAGAACCACCGTCGGACGATTCATTGTTGCCGCTACCCTGTGCCTCAGTCTCTTTTCCGCCCACGCGCAGACGGGGATCACCATCGAGGCGGTCAATCGATACTCGTGCGGAACACTCTTCAACAACATCGCGAACGTCGACAACTTTCGCAACCGGATGCTGTCGATACCGGGTTACACGGCCGGCCTCCGGTACACGGATGGCCTGGTATGGCCCACCGACTTCACCGACCCACAACGCGTGAGCGGAGGGTCCGACACCCTCTACTTCGACCGTTCCGGTGACGCCATCTCCTATTTCAGCGGGCACGGCACCTGCGACGATCACAGCAACACCCCTTGCACCTCGAGAGCGTCCTGCCCGGATGTCGCGGGGACCGACAAGCGTTGCCTGCGGTTCTCCGAGAACCCGCTGGCCGGGCGCTGTGTGTATTCGCGCCCGCGAAGCATCGTCGTCGACCGGACTGGTAGTGCCTGCCAGTCCGTCAACTACTCCAGTGGCCCGGTGGCCTGGGGCGAGAGCCCCACGGCGGGTGGATGGGCCGGCGCCGGCACGAATGGAGGAATCAACCTCGCCGTCATCGACAACAGTTGTGGCATCACGCCGGACCTGTTCTTCCCCAATGTGCTGGGGTCCTTCGCGGGAGTCTCCACGGTTGCGCTCATCATGCCGACGCGCGTGGGAGACGACACCGCCGACGTGGCCAATCGCGGCCAGGCCTTCGCCGACCGCTACGTCGCGAATCCCAACTCGGCTGTCGCCCCGTCCTGGGCCGAATCCATCAACTCGGTGGCGGGCGGGACCAGCTGTGCGTTTGGCGGAGGCGGCCACGGCATCGTCGGCTGCGGCGCCAACATCGCCCTCTCGGTTGAAATCAACCAGGCACGGGCGGAATGGGCGAACCGGACCGAGAACTGGGGACAGCTCCGGGACCCCGGGAACGACAGCTTCGGAAACCAATGGATGGCTTGGATCTTCACCTGCAATTACGACTGCAACAGCCACCCCTTCATTCTCCCGTAGCGAGGTCTGCCATGAATCCGCGAACGATGAGTCTTGGTTTGTTCCTGGTCCTGGCTGCCTGCTCCTCGGAGCAGGAGCCGTCCTTGGCGAAGCAACCGCAGTCGGTGGCGCCAACGGTCAACGAGGAGGGCGCAGGTTATCAGCACGCGCTCGCGAGGTCCCGCTTCGACGCGGGAGCCGGTGTGCGGCGTGAGGCCGGAGGCAGCTACGAGCGGGTTGTCGGAGGCAGGGGCGTCTTCTTCGTCGATACGGTCACCCGCGCGACGATGGTCGTTCCGACGTTCGGGGCCCCGGGGCTCCCGAAGGGGACACTGGGCGTCGAGTACCCTCGGCCGCTGACCGAGAATCCGGCGGAGCACTCGGCGGTGGTCAAGGCGTACTTCCTGGAGGCGGGAGTCCCGGTGGCCCAGGTGAGTGGCACCCACGTGACGACCACGATGGCGGGGAGCGGTCCGGTGAGCGGCGGCGTGTCGCCAGCCCAATCAAAGCTCCTCTGGTACACGACCCATCTGGAGCGCTCGGTGGGAGGCATCCCGGTGGAGGGCTCCTTCGCCTATGCCGCGCTGGACAATGCGCGCCGGGTGATCAGCGAGGGCGTCTACTGGCCGGATATTCCCGTGGACGTGGTGCGGGGAGCCCAGACACTCCAACGCCGATTGGCCTCGCCGAACGACCGCGCCGAATTCCTGGCGCGTGTGGGGGCCGGCGAAGCCGGCGTGCGAGAGGCTGCGGGTGAGGTCAAGATCGTCCACACCTCGGCCGGGTACCACGGTGGTTTCGAGGTGAAGGCGGTGTACTCCGTGGCGGTGCGTGGCCCGAACGGGGGGAAGTTCCGCATCCTCCGATTCGACGACACGGGCGCCGCTGTGACGATGTCCGAAGAGCGGGCGACGACCACCGATTCGCTGAAGTGACGAGGCAAAGGCCGCGAGCCGTGAGGTGCCACGAGTGAAGATGCTCGTGGTGCTCGGCCTGTGGGGCTTCGAGGTACGGCTCGCCGCGGGGGTGCCACCTGTTCCCAGCAGGCGTCGGGGCGGGTTCGGGGACCATGCCCCTTCTGTCCAACCCTGACTTTCGTCAGGTGCTGTCAGGGCATCCTCGCGGAGTAGAGCCTGGAGAGGGCCGTGGCGCGCTCACTCGCACTGACGCACAGCTGCTCGGGACGCAGCGGCTGAGGTTGGGGTGGCACGGGTCGGAAAGAAGTGCATCGGAGTGTCGGGAAGCGGTCTCGCTCGCATATGCCTGCTTGATGGGCCTCTTCAATCGTCTCTTCGGTCGCGTGGGCAGGCCGGCAGCCTCCTCGCCCGAGGCTGTTCGCGACCTCCTCTTCGAGGCTGTGCAATCACAGGATGACGCCGCGCTCATCCGGCTCTGTGCCGAGCACGAAGCCCTGGTCCTCGAGCACTTCCCAGCGTGGTTGACGGTTCCCGAGAGCGTCCGCAAGGAGCCCACACAACTCCAGCGCTATGGCCAGGGGCTCATCGGCATCGCTCAGTGCCTCGCGCAGACGCGGAACCGGCCCGAACTGCTCTAGCGGATGATGGGGGCTGCCGCCGACAACCTGGCTGGAACAGAGCGTTCGTTTGCGACATCTTCCCGGCAGGTACGTTCGATGTCGTGAGGACGTGACCCCGGGCGAGTCGGGAGCGATGCCTCTGGGCGTTCCGGGGCTGGATACATCACGAGGAAGCGTTGATGAGCGTCAGTCGCAGCTGGCTCGCAGCGAAGGGAATCTCCACCCGAAAGCTGCTCGAGGAACTGGGGTTGTCGTTGAGTGGTATGTCCTGGGAACTCGACACCCAGGAGGCCGGCATCACCGCGGCGCGACTCGATTCCGGGTGGTTCATCATCTACTTCCGGAACCACCCTTACCAGGTCTCGGACGAGGAGATACTGGCGGAGGCCTCCTCGCATGCGGAACTCATCGTGAGCTGCTTCGTCGAAGAGCACACGATGTACTCGCAGGCTTGGGGCTTCTCCGGAGGCGAGCAGCTCTGGACCCTCTGGCACGACCCTTCCGAAGGTCGTGAGCACCTCGAGGTGGACGGTACTCCCCCGGAGTGCCTCCCAGCCATTCTCCGGGCGAACCTCGAGAAGCTCCATGCCTACCATCGCCAGAACTCGTTCGATGTGGACACGGTCTTCTCCGTCCCCATCGAGGTCTGCGTGGCCCTCTCGGGCTTCAGCTACAACATGATCCCTGAGCTTATCGATCCATGCCTCACCCTCATTCCCACGAGGAGGAAGTCATGACGGAGAGCCCTGGCTGGATCGCCGCGAAGGGCGTCCACCCTCGGGATTTGATGAAGAAGCTGCGGGTGGGCCCGGGGCGCGCGGACTGGGAGGCCATTGACGCATTTGACATCTCATGCGCGAGGCTCCCATCCGGGTGGTACCTCGTCATCATCGTGCATGACGTGGTATTCCCTACGAACGAGGAATGGTTCGCCGAGCTCTCCTCCGAGGGAGACGTCGTGAGATTCCTTGTCTCGGCTGAGGGGGCTTTCCCCTGGCCCAGGGATTCCATGCGGGCACGAAGCGCTGGGAGCTCCGGCCTGACTCCGACGAAGAAGTCCGGGTCAGTGGAACACCGCCGGAGTGCTTCGCGGCCATCCGCCAGAATCGACTCGCCGCCCAGCCCCCCGACGATGATTCCAACCCCATCAGTTTCGGGATCCTCGTCGATGTCTGTGAATCCCTCACGGGGTTCCGTTACGACAGGCTCGAAACGCTCACCGAGCCGTTCATTCATCACAACATCAACTAATGAGTGCACGCGACATCGGGCACGTTGCAAGCCAGTGGTAACCGTCCGGCGAGCGACGTGGCGGGAGACATTGTCGGGCTGTGTTGGCTGTGGGCTTGGCCACGCGCTTCATGCTCTCCGACGACTTGTCGAACGGAGAGACGTCTGCGGGGGCTCGACGCGCACTCCCCCTGTTGTTCGCCGTGCTAGCGACCCTGCATGGATTCGACCCTGTCGAAGAGGGGCGCCAGCGCGCGTTCCATGGCGTTGGCGGTCGCATCGCCGCTCTGGTTGGTGATGATGAACACCCCCAGCTGATACTTCGGCACGAGGTAGAGGTAGCATTGCGCGCGAGGCACGCCGCCATGATGCACGTAGTGGGTGCCCAACTGGCTGCTCTGGCCGATGTTCCAGAAATAGCCGATGCTGAAGTCCTCCGCGAAGCGCACCAGCGGCTTGTGTGACTCCGTCACCGCGGGAAGGCTGCTCAGCTGCAATCGCAGGTACTTGACCATCTCCGGCATCGTCGCCTTCAAGGCCCCCGCCGCGCCCCAGGGCAGCTGCGGCATCGGCGTGGTGCCGACCGGGTTGTCGCTGTGGTAGCCAGGCGCCAGACGGCGGGCGTCCTGGGCACGCAGCCGCAGCCACGTGTCGTGCATGCCGGCTTCCCGCGCCAGGAACTCCGCGAGCAACGACTCGTAGGGCGCCCCGTAGATCTTCTCGAGGGTGTGCGCGACCAGCTCGGTGCCGGCGCTCGAGTAGGCATAGTCCTTTCCGAGCGGCCCCTTGATGCTGACGGTGTGCAGGTCCTGCCAGAACCGCGGCTGCCCGTAGTCCTCATAGGCGGCATTGAGCTTTGCCGGGGTGGCATGCGCGGTGAAGTCCCGCAATACATCATTCACTTGCAGTGGCAGCATCCCCGGCATGCCGCTGGTGTGGGTGACCAGATGGCGCAGACGGATGGGCTCGCCGTCTGACTGCAGGTTCGGATAGGCGGACGGCAGATACTTTTGTATCGGGTCGTCGAGGGTCGCCTTGCCTTCGAGGACAGCGTTCGCCAGCAGCAGGCCGGCGAAGGTCTTGCTCACCGAGCCGATCTCATAGAGGGTCGAATCATCGGGCGGATTGGACTTGCCGGTCTCCAGCTCACCCCGATGCAGGATGAACTCCTCGCCGCGATAGACCACCGCGATCGACGTTGCGTGCAGCAGTCGCGACTGCAGCAGGGTCGTCGCGGCCTGGTTCATTGCCGTGGGGATATCGCGGGCGGGTGCAGGGCCCGTCGTCTTGCAAGCGGCCAGCACCCACATCATTCCAGCAATGGCTACGGAGAGTTTGTTCATCAGGCGCATCGTCAAGAGGGGGTGGGCACTCTCGCATGCCCCCCGGGGTGGAGCCAGCTGGTCGGGGGGAGGGGACTTGAACGAGCCGCTGGGCAAGCGGGGACACGGACTGGAGGACCGCCGGCCGGGCCCACGTCCGCGGCCTCTCATGGCGTTGTCGGGCCTTCCTCGCCCGGGTGCCGCCCGAAAGCAGTTTCGTGCGGCGTGCTGGACCTGGGCTCCTGGATGGAGCCTGGCGATTGCAATCGACTCACGGGCTGTACATAGGAACTTCGTGTCCTCCGCACCCGTCCTTGGATTTGGTCGCTATCTCGGCACGCCGCTCCAGCGCCTGGAGGTGGCAGGGCTCGTCCTGACGGAGAGCACCTATCCCCCCGACGTCGTCCTCCCCCTCCACCGCCACCGTCACGCGGGCTTCCGGCTCACGCTGGAGGGGGGCTTCACCGACGTGTTGGAAGGACGTGCCCGGGAATGTCCTCCCAGGTCGGTGGCCTTCCAGGAACCCGAGGTCGCCCACGAGCAGCGCATCTCCGGTCGGCTCACCCGCACCTTCAACGTCGACTTCTCCGAGTCGGTCTGGCGGTCGCGCTACCCCCTCGTCTCCCGGCTGGACAGCCGGAGGGAGCTGGCGTCGGCGCGACTGTTCTCGTTGACCGCGCGCCTCTATCAGGAATTCCGCCGTGGGGATGACCTGGCGGCGCTGGCCATCGAAGGGCTGGCGTTGGAGCTGCTGGCCGAAGCCGTGCGCGCCACGATGCCCCCGAAGGTGTCGGCCCCTCCCGCGTGGCTCGCACGGGTGCGGGAGTTGCTGGATACGGTCCGGGGGCCGCCTCCCACGCTCGCGCAGCTGGCTCGTGAAGCGGGGGTGAGCCCCACGCAGCTCGGCCGAGGCTTCCGCCAGTTCTTCCTGTGCACTCCCGCCGACCACCTGCGCCGCTCCCGGCTGGAGCGCGCCAGCCGGGCACTGCGAGAGACGGCGCGGCCCCTCAGCGTCATCGCGCTGGAGGCGGGCTACTGCGACCAGAGTCACATGACGCGCGAGTTCAGCCGCCGCCTCCACCTGACCCCGGCCGAGTACCGGCGGCTGCTCGCGGGCCGCTCGTTTCGTCCAACGGGATGAGTTCCGTCCAAGACGTCCTCGCGCGGACGGGGCAGCTTCAGCGCCATGATTCCGGACCCGCTCGCTTCCCCCGTTCCCTCCCCGGCCGCGGACTCCAGACGAGGACTGCCCGCCGTGGCCCTCGTCGCCACGCTGTGGCTGGCCTCATCCGGCTGCGCATCACGGCAGGTGGTCCCGACAGCTCCCGCGCCGGCCGTCACCCGCGTGGAGGCCGGACGCACGCACTGGGTGCTGCGTCCCTCCGAGGCCTACGACGCCCTCTGCCTGCTGAACCTGCTCCGTGGTGACGCGTTCTACACGCGGTTCTACCCCGAGGAGTTTCAGCGCTTCTCCGCCCTGCTCGAGCCCGGGGAGAAGGCCGCGCTCGCGCACCTCACCGAGCGGATGGGAAAGCAGGCCGGGAAGATGGTGGGGCCCTACCTGACGCTCGTCTTCTCCGTCACGGGCGCCACCACCGTGGAAGACCTGGCCAGGACGGTGTCGGACGATGCCGCCTGGATAGCGATGCGCCGGGGCTTCGAGGCGACGAGCTACGCCGAGGACTCCGACTTCACCGAGATGGAGGACGTGCGCCAGGACCTGGGCGTGCTGTTCGCCTTTCTCCAGCGCATCGGCTTCTCGCGCATCTGGCGCGCGGAATACCTGCCCCAGGTCGAGCAGGCCATCGCGCGCCTCGGCGTCCAGGTGGCGCCCCATGACGTGGTGGGCTGGGACGAAGACGTCCTCGGCCGGGCGCTCCACGTGGAGGAGCTCAACGCCCACGTGCTGAAGTTCGCCAAGCCCCACGGCATCCGGGTGACGGGCTGGAACTTCCTCACCGACCTGACCTACCCGCTGAGCGTCACGGTGAAGACCGCCGTCCACGAACTGCTCCACCCGCCGTTCAAGCGCGAGGGCGCCATCGACGCGCGGTTGACGGCCCTGGAGGCGGACCCCTACTTCCAGCGACTGGTGCGCGAGCACGACCCCGCGTTCGGCTACACCACCGCCAAGGGGCTGACGGAGGAGGACTGCGCCGAGGCCATCGACGTCTTCGTCAGCGAGCGCCAGGGCCTGCTCCGCGCGAAGGATGGCAAGCCGCTCACGGGCGCGGCCTTCTTCCGCGACCACGACGATGGAATGCACGTGCTGGCCTACGTGCTCTACGAGGAACTCCGGCGCGCGGACTTCTCCCAGTGGACGACGTACGAGGACTTCCTGCTGAAGCTGTTCGACACGGGCGTGCTCGTGCCCGGGACGCTGGAGCAGCGATTCCGTTCCTACATCGGCAGCTATCCCGTGAAGGCGTTGAAGGAATAGGCCCTCGGGCGCGCGCCGCGATGAGACAGGCGCGCAGCCGACTCATCCCGGCGGGAACTGCGCCCCGCGTCAACGATGCTGCGCGAGCAGCCAGTCCCAGAACGCGTAGTTGTCATACTGCTGGGTCCAGCAGTCGTGCGCGGTGCCGGGCAGCACGGTGAAGCGCGCGATGGCGTTCCCGGTGGCCACCACGCCGGGCTGTGACGTCCAAGCGGGGCTGCTGGCGCCCGGGAAGAGGTACGTCACTGTCTGTGACGGCGCTGGCACCTGGAGCGATTGACTCAGCCCGTAGTTCTTGGTCACGCCCGTCAACCAGGAGCGGTCGGCGGTGTACGAGAGGCTGTCCCCGTACGAATGCACCGCCCACACCGGCACGTTCTTCAGTTGGGTGATGGTGGGGCCCGGCGCGCCGATGCTGGTGGCCATGGGTGCCAGCGCGGCCAGCCGGCTGCCGTAGGTATACGCGTACCGCCAGGCCCCGTGGCCTCCGGCGCTGATGCCCGTCAGATAGATGCGCGTCGTGTCCACGCGGTAGTTGGCCACGAGGAAGTTGATGAACGCCTCGATGTCCGCCGCCGGCCAGCTCGTCGGGGCGCGCGGCGTGAAGACCATCACCTGTCGCTGTCCGAAGTACGCCTTGCCCTGGCTCGTGAAGTGGATGTTCCTCAGCGCCCCGTGCCGGGTCACCACGTTCAGCAGGTCCGCCTCCGTCGTCGAGGTCCCGAACTCCCCCATCCCGTTCAGGTGGACGATGACCGGGTAGTTCGTGGTGGACGTCAGGTAGCCGGGCGGCAGGTATTCTCCATAGGCGAAGACCGCCCCGGTGCTCGCGGGCAGTCGGGCCACCACCTGGTCCTCGGTGGTGGGGGTGAGCCCTGCCTTGGATTCACCCCACGCCTGGGCGTCTGCCTCCTCGAAACCGCCCCCGCAGGCGACGGCGCCCATCACGAGGGTCAACGCAATCCATTGTGTCCGCATGGTGTCCTCCCGGTCCGTGGTTGATTCACCGAGAGTCTGCGTTTTCCTGTGAAAATAGGAAAGTCGAGCTAGACGTGAGGCTGGTGCAGCTCCACTGCAGGACCATCGACGCAGCGGTTCAAGTCCGGCGTGCAGGCGCTCCACCTTCGTCGCGAAGCGGGACGAGCGTGGACGGACCCGAGCGCTTCGCCAGCGGCCGCCATCGCGGCGCTCATTTGCGAGCTGCCGTGACTTCGCGGGCCAGTGCGACGAACGCCGTGTGCGCGGCCGAGGCGTTGCGCCGGCCAGGGTAGTAGAGGCAGAGCGGAGCGAGCTCCGGTGTCCAGTCCTCGAGCACGCGAACGAGGCGTCCCGCTTCGATGTCGCCGCGCACGTCCGGCTCCATGAAGAAGCCGAGTCCGATGCCCTCCAGGACCGCGATTCGCGAGAGGCTGGCCTCGTCCAGCGTGATGGGCCCCGTCACATCGATCAGGGCCGTCTGCCCCCGCTTACGGAGCTCCCACCGGAAGAGGCTGCCGTTCGGCAAGCGCACCCGGATACACCGATGACGGAAGAGGTCCGATGGGACGCGTGGCCGACCGTGCTTCTTCACATACGCCGGCGAAGCGACGATGGCGTGGCGTTGGGGCTCTCCCAGCGGAATGGCAATCATGTCGGTGGGCACGAGGTTCGCCATCCGCACGCCGAAGTCGAACCCTTCGGCGACGACGTCGACCAGCCGGCCTTCGGTCACGACGTCGACATGCACGTCTGGATGGCGGCGGAGGTACTCCAGCACCAGGGGCGCGAGGAGCTCACGCGCCGCGGTCGCAAAGGTGTTGATGCGCAGCATGCCGGACGGCTTTGCCTGTTGGGAGCGAGCCGCGTCCATCGCGCCGCGGATGTCCGCGAGTCCCGGAGCCACCTGTTCGACGAACGCCCTGCCGGCGTCGGTCAGTGAGACGCTGCGCGTCGTGCGGTTGAAGAGGCGCACGCCAAGATGGGCTTCGAGCTTCGCGATCGCGCTGCTCATCGCCGTCGTCGACATCCCGAGATCGAGGGCCGCGCCGCGAAACGAGCTCCTGCGAGCGACGGCGAGGACGGCATCGAGATCATTCAGTCCGGGTTGATACATCGATAGTCCTGTGTTTCGGGATGCCGCATCCTATTTTGTCCCCATTGAGTGGGCAATCGTGCGGGCTTACTTCTTGGGTCATGACCATGCACCCATCCATTCGAGCCTATTTCGACGCGGGCAGTGCCACGCCGCTCCACGCATTCGCGCCCGATGCCGTTGTCGAGGATGAGGGACATCGGCATGTCGGGCATGAGGCCATCGACGAATGGTGGCGCGACTCCCAGGTGAAGTATCAGGCCGTCGCGCAGCCGCTCGAGGTGAACGCGAAGGACGATGCCTGCGAGGTTCGCGCGAAAGTGACGGGTCGGTTTCCCGGCAGTCCCATCACGCTCACCTTTGTGTTCCGGACGAAGGGCGATCGGATCGCCGCTTTGAGCATCGGCGCGTGAGCCGTGATGCCCATTTCAACCCAGTGGAAGGAGATGACGTGATGAGAGGGCTAGAGGGTAGGCGTGCGCTCGTGACGGGCGGAACGAAGGGCATCGGCAAGGCGGTGGTCGCATGGCTGCGCGAGGCCGGCGCGACGGTGCTGACGACCGCGCGGGAGGGAGCGGGCGAGGGCTTCATCGCCGCCGATGTCTCCACGGCGGAGGGCTGCGCGCGCGTCGTGAAGGCCGCCGGAGCCGTGGACATCCTGGTCCACGTCGTGGGGGGAACGTCGGCGCCGGCGGGAGGCTTCTCCGTCCTCGACGACGACGCGTGGCAGAAGACGATCGACCTGAACCTGATGGCGGCGGTGCGTCTCGACCGGGCGCTGGTCCCCGGAATGCGCGAGCGCCGGACCGGCGCGGTCGTGCACGTGACGTCGATCCAGCGGCAGCTGCCGCTTCATGAAGCGACGACCGCGTACGCCTCGGCCAAGGCCGCGCTCTCGAACTACAGCAAGGCGCTCTCGAAGGAGGTCGCGCCGCAGGGCGTGCGCGTGAATCGAGTGTCACCGGGCTGGGTCGAGACCGAGGCCTCCGTCGGGTTCATGAGCGAGATCGCGGCGAAGAACGGCACCGACGAAGCGGGCGCGAGGGAGCTCGTGATGCGCTCGCTCGGCGGAATTCCTCTCGGGCGCCCCGCGCGTCCGGCCGAGGTCGCCGAGCTGATCGGGTTTCTCGTCTCGGACCGAGCGAGCGCGATCACCGGGGCGGAGTACGTCATCGACGGCGGGACGGTGCCCGTGAGCTAGCAGGCTGCTGGATGCCTCCGGTGCGGGGACGACCTCTCGCACCGGAGCAGGGTCTCCTGACCCGGTGAATCAGGAGCCTCGGGACGACAAGGGCAACTCCACCGTCGACTTCCACGGCGAGAAGAGAAGCAACGCCGCGCATGCCTCAACGACCGACCCGGAGTCGAGGCTGGCGCGCAGAGGATGCCGGGGATGACGTGCAGTGCTTCGTGGACTGGTACAACACCGGGCACGGACACTCCGCCAGTCGCTTCGGCACGCCCGACGACAGGCACTCTGGTCGCGAGGCTGCACTCCTTGCTCGACGCCACCGGGTATACCCGCGAGCCCGAGCCCGTCATCCCAAAACGATGGAGCCGCGTCACGCGCAACTGGACGCCGGCAGGCCTCGTCCGTCTCGGCCCCGCTCCGAACCTCACCTCGACCGTGCAGGAGATGAAGCGCATCAGATGAGCCTTCTCACGCGACATCTGCCTTGATGCGCACCGCTCATGCTCCGGTCCGCAGGTGGGTCTGGGCTTCAGGAGGGATGCCGTGTGAACGGCGGCGCCGAGCGCGAGCTCCCAGCTCGGAACAACAAGGCCGGCCATGGGGGCGAGCCCCACGACCGGCCTTGTTTCCTCGGCGTTCGACGCGGTCCTACCGCAGGGGCACGCGCTTGAGCCTGAAGGGCGAGGGGCTCTCGCTCATCGTGAAGTAGCTCGCGCCGTTGGCCTCGTACTCCATCGCCTCACCCTGGCCCTCGGCGGTGTCGGTCAGCGTGACGGGCGTCGCGAAGATGGCCGACTCGAAGCCAAGTCCCGGCGTCGCACGGAACTCGTAGACGGTGCGGTAGGTGCGAAGGAGGAAGCGATCCGCGCAGGGGTGGATCGCCGCCGCGGTCGCGGCCGAGAAGTTGGCGTCTCCGTTCAGCGGCAGCTGGATCGTGTGGACGTGGATCAGCGTGGCCTGCACGCCCGGCGTCAGCGGCCGGGGGAACTTGTACACGCCGCTCTTCCCCGTGCCCCCGTCCTTGGTGACGACGTAGATGTCTCCGGTGGTGGGGTGCACCATCAGCGACTCCGCGTCCTTCGCGCCGTCCGGATAGACGAACGGGAAGGCCTCGGCGACGAGCCCCCCCGAGGTCTGGCCGTTGGCGAGATCCGGCTCGGGCACGCGGTAGATGGTGAACGACGTGGGGCTGCCACCCGGAGGGAAGTTGGCGCTCCACTTCCCGATGTCACCGATGAAGATGCACGAGCCGCTCGGGCAGGGCCCGGTCGCGAGGTCCTCCCAGTCGGCCGGCGTCACGTTGGTCACGTTGAACGTGCCGAGGGTGCTCGCGTTGAGGGTGTTGATCGCGACGATGGCGGTGGTGTCCTCGTTGTGCACGTAGAGCGCGTTGCCGACCAGGCGGCTCGCGGCCAGGCCCGAGGGCTCCACGATCTCCGGCGCGGTCACGGTGCCCTGGAGCGTGAAGGTGGTCGCGTACGTGTCGCCGACCACGCAGGTGGGGGCGTTGGCGGCGCGCAGGACGACGACGTGCGCGGTGTTGGTCTGCACGAACGCGGAGCTGCCGGAGAGGCCCGTCTGGAGGCCCGGCGCGGTGAGCGACCGGTAGGCCGCATTGAAGAGCAGTCCGTTGGCGTGACCCAGGCACGCGTCGAAGGCCTCGGTGAAGCCGAGCGGCGGCTCGATGCCGGTGGCGGGGCAGGTGGCGTCCGGCCAGACCTGTGAGCCGTACCAGACGGCGAGCCCACCCGCGCTGCCGGTCACCACGTCGGGCACGGTGAACGACGCGGAGTCGCCGTTCTTCTGGCCCGCGTGCACGTCGATGGGCTGGACCGGGTCGACGCCGCTGAAGGCCTCCACGCTCCCCGCCATGTGGGTGGTCGCGTCCAGTCCGAACGTGTAGCTCGTGGGCTCGGAGGCGCCCGCGACGCGGTAGAAGATCCAGGTGCGGATGGCAAAGGCGCTCTGCTCCGAGCGCAGGAACGTCCAGCCGGCGGGCGGCGTGACGGTCGCGGAGATGTTGTTGCGCACAATCACCCGCGCGATGAGCGCGTCGTTGGCTTGGGTCCCCGACGGCTTGGGAATCGACAGCGAGGCGAGCGACAGGCCGCTGTTGCGCGAGCTCCCACGCAACGCGACCCCCGAGGACGGCGCGACCTCGGCGCGGCGAAGGGCGACGACCTGCGCGACGTTGGTCTCGGCGAACGTCGAGCTCCCGTTGAACGGTCCCTGGAGGCCGGCACCGGCGAGGGGCATGAAGGCGGCGTTGAAGACGAGGCCCTGGGACGAGGACACCAGGCAGGTGTCGTAGGTCTCGGTGAAGCCCGCGGGGGGCTCGATCGCCGAGGTCGGACACGCGGCGCCGGTCCACGCCTGCGCGCCGAACCAGACGGCGGCCCCGCCCGCGGTCGAGGTGCTCAGCTGCGGCGTCGTGAAGGTCGTCGAGCCGCTGTTGCTCTTGCCGGCGTGTGTGTCGATCGGGTTGGTCGGATTGACGCCGGCATACGCCACGATGCTGCCGACGAGGTAGCTCGCGATGGAGCTCTGGAACGTGTGGCTCGCGGGCTCGCTGGCGGTGGCGACGCGGACGAAGACCCAGCCGCGGATGCTCCAGCTGCTCATGTCGGTGCGCACCAGCGTCCAACCCGCGGGAGGGGTGAGCTCGGCGCCGATCTGGTTACGGTTCGCAAGGTGCGCCAGCAGCACGTGACCGGCGGCGACGCCCGTGGGGGTCGAGAGGGTCAAGCTGGTGACCGTCTTGCCGCTTGCGTGCGCGGTGCCGACGAGGGTGATCTCCGCAGTGGCCGGCGGCTGGAGGGGACGCAGCACCACCGCGTGCGTGATGTTGGTGTTGGGGAGCGTGGAGCTGCCGGTGAAGGCGGGCTGGGCACCGGCGGCCCCGAGCTGCGAGGTGGCGGCGCTGTGCAGCACGCCGCGCGTCGACGAGACGAGGCAGGTGTCGAGCTGCTCGGTGAAGCCCGTCGGAGGGGTGTGGACCGCGGGGCACGCGGTGCCTCCCCAGACCTGGGCCGAGAACCACACCGCGAGGCCGTTCGCGGACGACGTGGTGGCGACGGGCAGCGCGAGGCTCGCGCTGTTGCCATTCTTCTGGCCGACGTGCACGTCGATCGGCTGGAGCGGATCCGCGCCCGACACCGCGACCAGGGTGGCCGCCATGGCGCTGGCGACGTCGAGGGTGAAGGTGTGACTGCTCGGCTCGGCCGCGCTGGCCACGCGGAGGAAGAGCCAGGACTTGATGGCCGAGGCGCTTTGCTCGGAGCGCAGCAGCGTCCAGCCAGCGGGTGGGGTGGCGACGGCGGTGACGGCCTCGCGATTGCTCAACTGCACCACCAGCACATCTCCGGCGGCCGTCCCGACGGGGGTGGGGATGGAGAGGGTGGCGGTGGCCAGGCCGCTCGCGCTGGTGGTTCCTCGCACGGAGAGCGTGGAGAGGTCCTGGGCCGTCGTCGCATCCTGGACGTCGTCGGGCTGCGCGAGCTCAGTCGTTTCGCAGGCGGCCATCAGCAGGGCGGCCGCGAGCCACAGACTTCGGAATGGAGTCATGGTGTTTCAATCGGGGTGTCGACGCACCGGACTGGAGGTCCGGGAATCGGCCATGTGAAGGACCCTGAAGTGCGAAGCGCAATCGACTGTCATGACACGGGAAAATTGCCGTGAAATGGTCGGGATTGTCGGGTGTCATCGAAAGAAGGTGGCAGTTCTGTCCATGTGGTCACGCTGAGTCCTTGGAGAACGAGAAGCCCAGGGATATCTGCGCGCGGTGCCAAGGGATGAAGGGCGGTCAGCACCCCGAAGGGTGGGCCTTGAGGCAAGCCTCGTGAGCGTGGCTGTGACAGGCTCGTGACGTCAGCAGAACGGTGGAGTTACACCGGTCTCGTTGAGTCCCGGCGACTTGGTGGGTCAAGCCGCGGTTCGGTACCTCTTCTCATCGTTGGCGGGAGACTGGTCGCCGAGGGCGGAGTGCCTCCGGCGCAGGTTGTACCAGCCGTCGATGTACTGGACGACAGCCATCCTGGCCTCTGCGTGAGTCATGATGGATGACGTCTCGGGGCTGGCGCTGGGCGACGGCCATGTCCAGCGCGGCGATGACCCACTCCGACTTCAGGTGGGTGGCCATGGCCCAGCCCACCACCTTGCGACTCCACACGTCGATGACGACAGCCAGGTAGAGAAAGCCCGCTCCTCGGCCAGGCTGCTCGTCGTCCGTCCCGCCTTCGCCAACTCGACGATTCGCGCTCGGAGCTCCGGCGGGTATGGAAGTTGTTGAGCGGACTCAACGAACCCGCCGCAGCTCCATGGATTGTCGCGGGATGCCCGGTGGTGCGCCATCACCGGCTCAGGGTGATGACAACGTCGGACGAGAAGGTCCGCGCCCTCATCCCGACCCTTCGGTCGCCAAACAGGCATTGTTCCTTGCAGTGGTCGAAAGCGCTCCCGTCCCCGGGGATACAAGCGGTGAGCGCGTCCCCGCCCCAGCCTGCTCCATCATCGGCCTCGGCCATGAAGTAGACCCACGATTCCTGCGTCGTGAGGACATGGACCTCCTGATTCAGGCCGATTCCCCACCACCCGCGTGTCAGGTGCCCCCCCAGCGAGCCCCCACAGGCGGCGGTGGCGGGGAACGCGATGCAAATCCAGATGAATGAACCGTAGGTGTTGCGGAAACGCACCTGCCGGTTGCTTGCCTTGGTTTCGCCATCCAACGACCCAAGCAGCGGCTGGGTCATCAAGTCTGGGCTCGCCGTAGGAACGCCCTGGATGATGCCTGGGGGCTCGTATGCGGTGTTGAACCGATTGGGACCAATCCGTGGGCGCGTCTGATAGCCGCGCCCGGGCGAGGGGGGGACACCGTAGGGCCCGGTTGGGGCCGGGAGGTCACTCCCCTCTGCGGCCCATGCCTTGGACGGCAGCACGGGGAGCACCCCGCCGGCGCCCATGCCTAACACCGCGCCCGCGCGAAGAAAGCTCCGCCTGTTCATTGAAGGCCTGTTTGATTGATGCATACCAGTCCTCTCCGACTCGACGAGGCCTTGTCGGAAATGGCCGCCTCGTGCCTGAACTGACTTCATGCAAAGCAGCGTGCCTCGCATGCCGTTCCGACCGTCGGCATGTAAAGGATTTGCATCTTAATGAATGGCACGTCCGGGCCTTGGGCCTCCCCATGGCGTCTGTCTGGAACCCGACAGGCGTGTCCTTCCGAGGCAGTGATTGTGCCAACAGGGGGGCTGACTCAAGAGTGTGCGGCGTCGCCCTTGGCGGTGTGCCTCAAGCGGAGCCGCGGAGCTGCTCCACGTAGGCCTGGGCGGCGGAGGCCTCCACGCCATGCAGTCGCGCCATGTCGCGCGCGATGGCGGAGGGGTCATCTCCCATGCGCAGATGCATGCGGATGTTGTGCTCGAAGGGCTGGAGGATTCGCAGCGCGTCCGCGCCTCGGGCTTCCTTGACGACGGGCGCCGCGCGCCGGCGCGAGCGGCCCATCTCCGCGCGGGCCTGCACGTAGGTGACGATGTTGGACAGCAGGTAGTACCAGGTCACGAAGAAGGAAATCGTGCCCCACCAGCCCAGGGTGACGTTGCGCAGCGTGTGGTGCCAGAACGCCCTGCCCAGACACCCTCGGCACAGGTCGGCGGCCGTCGTATGGGAGCGCCGCGCGAACAACATGCCTACGTTGTGGTGCAGCTCAACAAAGACCGTCGTCTCGGACCGGGAACAGTGGTCGCATCGCATGGCGGCGCACCCTAATGGGTTCCTCGCCCGCGTTCGAGTCCACGGACTCAAGCCCGAAGACCCGGGCGACCCGCGCAACTCCAAGGGACATGGGAGAGCACCTGGAACACAGGCCGGCGGGGCCTTCACACGGCGTCCCGGTTTCAGTGGGTCCTCCACCATCAGAGGTGTGGCTCCGGAATATCCGAGTCCAGCGAGAAGTGCGCCTCAGCGAACGCGTCATTGCGTGCGCAGTCCTGATTCGAGCCAGGACGAGGGACGCTTTCCCATGGTGCCCACGTTGACGGCCGCCCTGGGACTGAAGGGCGAGCGCCCCCTCAGCGGCACCCGCGATTGCAAAGACGTGGTGCATACCATTGCCTCCGTCAACACCGTGACGGGCGAAATCACCAGCCGGTTGTATGGCAGCCGCACCCGGACGCGCCGGAAGGACGGGCTGTCCAAGACGAAGCGGATGCAGGTGGCATTTGCCCACCACCTGCTCGACGTGGCGCGGACCTACCCGGCCGACGTGTACGCAGCAGTCGTCATCATCATCGACAATGCGCCTTGGCACCGAGGACGTCCGGTGGACTGGGCCCTGCAACGCTACCCGCACCAGACGTTGTACCGGCTGCCGTCCTACAGCCCTCAGCTTCAGTCCATTGAGCGGCTGTGGCGACCTCTTCGCCAGTTCGCCACGCACAACGTCCTCTTCGACGAGTTGACGCAGTTGCTGCACGCTCTGCGCTCGGGGCTCGGCTATTTCCGCGCCCGGCCCCAAGCCGTGCTCCGTCTCCTCGGCTCTCGCTGGAGCCCGAGTCAATCAGCCGAGGCGTGAATCAGGGCGGTGGCTGGCCTCCCTACCAAAGCAACTCGACCTTGGCTTTTCGCAGTTTCATGAATCTTGAGAGCTCCGTCCGTGAGGCGAACTGCAGCTTGTTGCAAGAGACCTCCGCGCCGCTTTCAAGAATCTCATTCCAGGTGGCTTTGCCGGTGGGCGAGGGCAGGACGTCAACAACGGCTCGAACGCCGCGAAACTCGATGTTGGCGTCTGTCTTGCTTTGTCGGGCGTGAAACCGACCCATGCTGGCGGCCTGTCGTTTGGCTGCGGCCGCGTTCACCGCCTTGATGAGGACGATGTTCTCCCAGACATCCACGGCCGCCCGATTGGCACGCGCCTTCGGCATGATCACCAAGACGATGTGGGCCGAAAACCACTTCTCTCGCGCACGCTTAGCCACGGTGACCACGACAGTTCTCCTTACATGCCCCGGCCAGTACCGTCATGACTTCAATCCACAGAGTGATTCTGTTCGTCACGGCGTTTCCAAGGCAAGACCCCATGAGGCTTTGTCAGACAGTTCAGGTTCGGTGAGGTGCGTCTACTTCCCGGTCGAGCGCTGCAGGACCGCCGCGAAGAAGGCGTCCGTGCCGTGCAGGTGGGGCGTGACGACGAGGAAGTCATCGCGAATGCACTCGTCGGGGAGCCAGCCCTCGCCAGGGCGCAGGCGTTGGAAATCAGGGCGTGAGGTCAGGAAGGCCGTAACGACATCCTGGTTCTCGGCACGATTGACGGTGCAGGTGGCATAGACCAACTGGCCTCCTGGGCGGAGCAGCGCCGCGGCTTGGTGGAGCAGTTCAAGCTGGAGCGGTGGGAAGCGCGTGAGGACGTTCGCGGTGGCGCGGAAGCGTTGATCCGGCCCGCGGCGAAGAGGTCCGAGCTCGGAGCAGGGGGCGTCCACGAGTACGCGGTCGGCGTCGAGGCCCGGGGAGGGTGGCGCCCTGAGGACCTGGACGCGCGTGAGCCCCGCTCGGGAGACACGTTGGAGGAGCCGGTCCAGTCGCTCGGGGTCTGGGTCATGGGCGAGGAGCCGACCGGAGTCGCGCATCTGTGCGCCGAGCAGGAGCGTCTTGCCTCCGGCCCCCGCGCACAGGTCGAGGACGGTCTCTCCGGGGCGGGCATCCAGGAGGAGTCCCAGGAGCTGACTGCCCTCGTCCTGGACCTCGAATCGGCCCTCTCGGAGGGAGGGCAACGCATAGAGGTTGGGACGGGGCCCGTCGACATGGAGGGCCAGTGGACTCCAGGCTCCAGGGCGAGTGGGAAGGCCCTCGGCGCGCAAGCGGATGGCCAGGTCTTCCCGGGAGTCGCGGAGCGGATTCACACGCAGGGTGATGGGGCCTGGGACGTTGAGGTGGGCGCAGAAGTCGTCTGCCTCCGGGCCCAGCTCCCGCGCGAAGTGGTCGGCGAGCCAATCCGGAAGGGAGTGCCGGAGGGCGAGCGAAGGGGGCTGGGCCGGATTCAGCGGCGGAATCTGGTCGGGCTCGATTCCAGCCAGGGCGGCTGCCTCGGACGCTGGGCGCCGGGCGAGGCCCTGGAGGAATGCGAAGAGCAGGCGCGACGGGGGCGCGTTGGCGTGGCCCAGGAGGAAGTCGAGGCGGCGGCGCCAGAGGGCGACGTTGTAGATGACCTCCTTGAGCGCCTGGCGTTGGGGACTGGAGAGGGTGCGATGGGTCCGGAGCGTGCGGTCCACGACTCGCTCGGCCGGAGAGCCAGCGAGCACGAGGGAGATGGCCTCCGAGGAAATCGAGGCAAGCCCCGCCAGCGCGGACCAGGGTTGGACCTGGAGCCGGGAGAGCGGATCAAACGGGACTGTTGACAGGGGCGGCTCCGTTCTCTAGAAAGCGCGTCATCGCTGCGGCGCGGTTACCACGGCGAGGACATATTCCCTGATAGCTCAGCCGGTAGAGCGGGTGACTGTTAATCACTAGGTCCGTGGTTCGAGTCCACGTCAGGGAGCTGAACGAAGGGTCCTATCGATTCCGATAGGGCCCTTTTTTCTTTCCAGCATCACGCGTCGAGCCACGGGCCTGGGGCCTGGCGCCGGGCGGTTGCTGGGTCGGAGGAGGGGCGCCGCGAGCGACCAGGGAGCCGTGCTCCGACGGACACCTGGACTCGAATCCCAAGGCCCCCCGTGTCCCGGGTGGTATGAAGCGCCCGTGCGTTGGCTCAAGCCCCTCCCGCTCCGCCCCCGCGACACCGTTCACGTCGTCGCCCCCGCAGGCCCCTTCGACCGCCCGCTGTTCGAGGCCGGCCTCGCCTTCATCGCCGAGCGCTACACCCCCTCCCTCCGCCCCGACATCTCCTCCGTCCACCGCTACCTCGCCGGTGACGACGCCCGCCGCGCCCAGGAGCTCGGCCACGCCCTGACGGACCCCTCCGCCCGCGCCATCTTCTGCGCCCGCGGCGGCTACGGCAGCGCCCGCCTCCTGCCGCACCTGAACCTCGCCGACGCCGCCCCCAGCCTCTTCACCGGCTTCTCGGACCTGACCTCCGTCCACGGCGCCCTCCAGGCCCTCGGCCGCGTCTCCATCCACGGGCCCGTCCTCACCCAGCTCGGCAAGCAGCCCCCCGAGGTCCGCGAGTACTACTTCCGCCTCCTCGAGTCCCCCGAGCCCCCGCCACCCCTCTCGGGCTCGGCCACCTACGTCCCCGGCTCCGCCGAGGGCCACCTCGTCGGCGGCAACCTCTCCGTCCTCGCCTGCCTCCTGGGCACCCCGTACCTGCCGCCCCTCGATGGCGCCGTGCTCCTCCTCGAGGACGTCACCGAGCGCCCCTACCGCCTCGACCGCATGTGGACCCAGCTGCGCCTCGCCGGCGTCTTCTCCCGCGTGCGCGGCATCGTCCTCGGGGACTTCACCGCCTGCGAGGAGCGCAACGCGGAGTACTCCAGCGCCGACGTCCTCCGGGGACTCGCCCAGGAATCCGGTCTGCCCTGCGCCGCGGGCTTCCCCATCGGCCACGGCACCCTCAACTACCCCGTGGCCCTCGGCACCCAGGTCCGCCTGGACGCGGACGCCGCGCGCCTCACCTTCCTCGAAGGAGCCGTGCGCCCATGAGCGCCCCTCCCGAACAACACCCTGTCGCCGTCCTCCAGACGCTGCTCGACGAGGCCGTGGGCATCGGCGTCTTCCCCGCCGCCCAGGCCGTCGTCCTCCACCGCGGCATCCAGGTCTTCGGCGGCGTCGCCGGCAAGGCCTCGGGCGACACCCGCTTCGACCTCGCCTCGCTCACCAAGGTCATCAGCACCACCGCCCTGTTCCTGCGCCTGTGGACCGAAGGCAAGGTGGGCCCCGACACCCTCGTGTCCCGCTTCTTCCCCGGCTCCCCCGTGGGCGACGCGGGCGCCACCGTCGCGGACCTGCTCTACCACCGCTCCGGCCTGCCCCCCTTCGTCCCGTTCTTCGCCCAGGCCCTCACCCAGCACCCCGAGCTGCTCGACGCCGCCTGCCCCTCGGCCACCCGCGCCCAGGTGCGTGACGAGGTCCTCCGGGCCGCCGCCGCCACGCCGCTCGCCGCGCCGCCTCGCACGCGCACGGCCTACAGCGACGTGGGCTTCATCCTCCTCGGCGAAATCCTCTCGCGCGCGGCCAACGCCCCACTCGACACGCTCTTCTCCCGCCACGTCGCCGAGCCCCTCGGCCTCCAGGCCCGCTTCCACCGACTCACCGACTTCCCCGCGGACTCCACCCCGGCCCCCACGGGCGCGACGCGCCCCCGCGAGCCCGCGCCGGGACAGGAGACGCTGTGGAAGGACGTGCCCTCCGCGCCCACGCGCCTGGGTGAAGTCGACGACGACAACGCCTGGGTGATGGACGGCGTCGCCGGACACGCGGGCCTGTTCGGCACCGCCGTGGACGTGGCGCGGTTCGGCCAGGCCGTGCTCGAGGGCTGCGCGGGGACGAGCCCCGTGATTGCTCCCGGGCCCCTGTGGCACCGCGTGCTCGCCACGGACCCGCTGGTGGCGGGCAGCACGCGCTCGATGGGCTTCGACTCGCCGTCTCAAGTGGGCTCCAGCGCGGGCCGCTTCGTGGGCGACTCACCTCCGGGGGCCGTCGGGCACCTGGGCTTCACTGGAACGAGCCTCTGGGTGGACCTGCGCCGCTCGCTGGTGGTGGCGCTGGTCACCAACCGCGTGGCGAATGGCCGCCAGGAGCTGCGCATCCGCGACTTCCGACCCGTCTTCCATGACTTCGTCGTGGAGGCGCTCGGCCTCACCGCCATCTCGCAGGGAACGCATGGCTGACGACAACGGTAACGTCCTCGACACCCTCGAGCCCGGCAGTGTGCGCCGCGTCCACCTGGTGGGCGTGGCGGGCACCGGCATGGGCTCCTTCGCCGGCATGCTCAAGGCCGCCGGCTACGAAGTCACCGGCAGCGACGAGAATGTCTATCCACCCATGAGCGACATGCTCAAGGCGTGGGGCATCCCCGCCGCCTCGCCCTACCGTCCGGAGAACCTGGACGCGGCGAACCCCGACCTCGTCATCATCGGCAACGTCATCCGCCGCGTGAATCCCGAGGCCACCGCCGTCCGCGAGCGCGGCCTCCAGCAGATGAGCTTCCCCGCCGCGCTGGGCTCGCTCTTCCTCGCGCGCTCGCACTCCATCGTCGTCGCCGGCACCCACGGGAAGACCACCACGTCGTCCCTCATGGCCCACGTGCTCGTCGAGGCGGGGAAGGACCCGTCCTTCCTCGTCGGCGGCGTCACCCAGAACTACGCGGGTAACTACCGGGTGGGGAAGGGCGCGCACTTCGTCGTCGAGGGCGACGAGTACGACACCGCCTACTGGGACAAGGGCTCCAAGTTCCTCCACTACCGCCCGCGCACCGCCATCCTCACCAGCGTGGAGTTCGACCACGCGGACATCTTCCGCGACCTGCCCCACTACGAGGCCACGTTCGAGAAGTTCGTGCGCCTCATCCCCGAGGACGGCCAGCTCGTCGTCTGCGCCGCGTACCCCAACGCGGTGAAGCTCTCGCGTGAGGGCTGCAAGGGCCGCGTCGTCACGTACATCGCCAAGGAGGGCGCGGACGCGGACTACGTCCCCAAGAGCGTCACCTTCGGCCCCGAGGGCGCGCGGTTCGAGGTCGTCGAGCGCGGCGCCGTGCTCGGCACCGTGACGCTGCCCATGGGCGGTCAGCACAACGTGGAGAACGCGCTCAGCGTCATCGCCGCGGCGCGCGGGCTGGGCCTGTCCTTCGATGAAATCGCCAGCGGCCTGGCCACGTTCCGCGGCGTGAAGCGCCGGCAGGAGCCTCGCGGCGAGCCCGGTGGAGTCCTGGTGGTGGACGACTTCGCGCACCACCCGACGGCCGTGCGCGAGACCATCGCCGCCATCCACCACCGCTACCCCACGCGCCGGCTGTGGGCCATCTTCGAGCCCCGCTCCAACACCAGCCGCCGCAACATCCACCAGGAAGACTACGCCCACGCCTTCACCGGCGCGGCCCGCGCCAGCCTCAAGGTGCCCGAGCGCCACGACAAGGTGCCCGTGGGTGAGGAGCTCGACGTGCGCAAGCTCGTCGCCGACCTGCAGGCGCAAGGCATCACCGCCGAGGGCTCCACCGACGTGCAGGCCATGGTCGACCTGGTCGCCCGTGAGTCGCAGCCCGGGGACATCCTCCTGGTCATGAGCAACGGCGCCTTCGGTGGCTTCATCGAGAAGCTGCTCGCGGCGTTGAAGGCCCGCTTCGGGGAGGGGACCTGACATGCGCCTGTGCCTGCCCGTCGTGCTCGGTGCGCTGTCGCTCGCCGGCTGTGCCCGTGCTCCGTCGATGCCGCCCCTCACGCAGCCGGCGCCGTCGGGCGTCGACGCGAAGGGCGCGGAGGACCGCAACGCGCCGCTCGTCTTCCAGGTGAAGCGCTACCCGGGCGGCGAGCCGTATGACCTGGCCAGCGACAAGGGCAGCGTGGTGCTGCTCGACGTGTGGGCCACGTGGTGCGAGCCCTGCAAGGACGCGCTGCCCTTCTACGAGAACCTCCAGCGCGAGTACGCGAACAAGGGCCTCAAGGTCTACGCGCTCAACATCGACGAGGACTCGCGCGCCATCCCCGCGTTCCTGAAAGAGGTGAAGGTGGGCCTGCCCATCCTCCTCGACGAGAACGCCCAGGTGGCCGAGCGCACCCTCAAGGTGCGCGGCATGCCCACGACGTACTTCATCGACCGGCGCGGCGTCGTCCGTCACGTCCACGAGGGCTTCAACGAGGAGTTCCTCACCAAGTACCAGTCGGAGCTCGAGGCGCTGCTCGCCGAGCCCGCGCCGTGAGCCGTGGGAGTCCGCATGTCTGACGACAGCCCCGCCCAGCTGCGCCGCACCGCGGAGGAGGGGGCGCGCCTCGCCGGCCGAATCCTCGCCGACCGCTTCCTCGGCGAGCGCGTCATCGAGCTCAAGGGCGGCATCGACCTGGTGACGGACGCGGACCGTGCCTCCGAGGAGGCGCTGCTCGCGTTCATCCGCGAGCGACACCCCACGCACGCCATCCTCGCGGAGGAGAGCGGCGCGTCGGCGGGCTCGGACGGCCTGCGGTGGCTGGTGGACCCGCTCGACGGCACCACCAACTACGCCCACCGCGTGCCGCACTTCTGCGTCAGCGTCGCGGTGGAGTCGAAGGACGGCGTCGTGGCCGGCGCCGTGTACGACCCGATGCTGGACGAGCTCTTCTCCGCCGCGAGAGGGCAGGGCGCCACGCTCAACGGTCGTCCCCTGCGCGCGAGCACCGTGGACCGGTTGGACCGCGCGCTGTTGTGCACGGGCTTTCCCTACGACGTGCGGGAGAATCCCGAGGGCCCCGTGGGGCTCTTCACCCGCTTCGTGCTGCGCGCCCAGGGCATGCGCCGCACGGGCAGCGCCGCCATGGACCTGGCCTACGTGGCCGCGGGCCGCTTCGACGGGTTCTTCGAGTTCGGGCTCAAGCCCTGGGACATCGCCGCGGGCTCGCTGCTGGTGGAGGAGTCCGGAGGCGTCATCCGCCACGTCACGGGCGCTCCCTTCAGCGTGATGCGCGGAGACGTCATCGCCTCCGCGCCCGCCCTGGCCCCGGAGCTGCTCTCCGAGGCCAGGCACTTCATCGACGCGCTGGGCTGGACGCCCCGCCCCTGAGGCTCAGCCGCGCAGCTCGGAGAGCGCCCGCGCGAAGGCACTCGTGGTGGCCCCCTGCGCCCCCACTTCCTTGCCGTGCTTCTTCGACTTGTCGTTGTTCATCTTGCGGTGGGCCTCATCGCGGGCGGCCTTCTCCGCCTGCGTGGCCTTGTCCTCGATGTCCTTGCCCTTGTCGGTGAGCGCGTCCGCCGCCTTCTTGCCCAGGTCGGACGCCTTCTTCGCCGAATCCACCACGCCCATCAGCGACCACTGCTCCGCGAGCGACGACTGCACCGCCTGGCGCAGCTCCTCCGCGCTGTGGCCCACCGTGGGCGCCGCGACGTGGCCGGCCTCGGCCAGCTTCGGAAGATCGCTCGACGAAATCAGCCCCGCCTCGGTCGACAGCTTCGACATGTGATGCCCCCTCGTTGCTTCCTGGGTTTCCCATGACCCAGGAAAATTACAGCGTCATCAGGTTAGCGGAGCGTCCAGGAAATCCGCAAGTCGCCGGGAGATGGGCAGGCCCGTGTTCTGCTCGAACCACATGAAGCCCGGGCAGGTATTCACCTCCAGGCAGACCCAGTCCTCGGGCCGGGAGGAGCCACCGGGAGGCTCGATGAGGTCGATGCCGGCCAGGTCCAGGCCGAGCGCGCGGGACAGCTGGCGGCAGGCCTGGGCGACGGGCTGGGGCAGCTCCACGGCGTCCAGGCTCACCGCGTGGCCCGTCATGTCGGGGTGGCGGTAGTCCAGGGCCTGCGTCACCGCGCGGCAGGCCAGCACGTCGCGCGCGCCGATGACGTGGGCGCGGACGTTGTTGCCGGGGATGCGCTGCTGGAACTGGTGCGGCGCCAGCGGCTTGCCGGGCCGGGCCGAGGCTCGCGTGGCCTCCCACGACACCTGCTTCACCAGGGAGCGCTCGTCGCTGACGGACTTGATGACGGGGTCTCCCTCCAGCGCTCGCGCGAAGTGCTCCCAGCGCTCCCAGGTGCCGCCGGCGAGGGTGTCCGGGACGCGCAGCCCCGAGGCGAGGATGGCGGCGTACTGACACGGCTTGCTGCCATTGGAGAGCATCGCGGTGGCGCGGTTGGCCACGGGCCCGGGGAACAGGTCCAGGAGCGCCGCGGCGTGGGCCTGCTCGGCGCGGACCTGGGGCGTGGGCGCCTGCTCGAGGTTGCCCGTCCCTAGCCGCGAGTAGATGCCGGAGATGCGCTCCAGCCCGACACGCCACGTGGGGAAGCACACCGCGCCGCGCAGACGGCCCAGTCCCGGAGGTCCCTGCGGCAGCTCCAGCTCGAGGCGAACGTCGACGCCCAGGTGGCGCTCGTCCACGAAGAGGTACTCGCGTCCGGTGTCGGTGAGGTGCTTCAAGAAGAACGCCGTGAGCAGCTCGTCCACGGGCCCCATGACGAGGATCATCGCGCGACCTCCGTGCTCGTGAGCCGCTCGGCGAGGAAGCGCTCCACCTGCGCCAGGGCCGCGGCGTCCTCCTGCGCCAGCAGGCGCTCCAGGCTCTCGGGCGACGTGCCCAACTGGAGGGCCGTCCAGCGCGGAGCCTCTGGTGTGCCCGACGTCACCAGGAGGACCTCGAGGACCTCCGCGCCGCAGTCCGCGGCTAGTCGCGTGAGGTCCGCTTCCAGCGAGGGAGAGAGGACGGGCGGCGACTCCTCGAACTCCAGCGGCCAGAGCGTGACGTGCGAGCCCATCACCAGGGCCTGCCTCAGCGGGCCGGGCTCGGGCACCGTCCACCACACTTCACCCTGCCGCGTCCCCACCTCCTCGGGCCAGCGGGTCCACCGCTGTCCGTCCTCGGGCGGTGTGCCCAGGTGGAAGTGGGGTGGCGCGAGGACACTCGTGGCCTCGGGCAACGGCAGCTTCTGTGCAATCACCCGCCACATCGCCGTCGTCCACAGCGGTGAGAGCAGACCGCGTCGGTTGATGACCCGCGCGGGACAGCATGTGTGGAAGCCGTCGCGCAGGGCCTCGTGCTCCGAGCGCAGGTAGTCGCTCTCCGCTGGCGGCAGCGCGCCCTCGGACAGGCACCAGAGGACATCCTCGGGCCCCAGCTCCAGCTCACCCCACGGGCCGATGAGCCCCGCGTGGAATCGTCCGCCGACCACCTCCACCCACGGCGTGACAGCGCCGCCCCATTCCTCCAGCGACACTTCGACGACACGCACGTCCGCGTGAGTGGCCTGTGCGCGGAGCACGTCACGCACGAAGGGAAACGACTCGGAGCCGATGAGCACGAGGTGGCGCATGCACCTCGCAGTCTGCACCGCGCGAGCACACCGCGACGAGACGGGTGTGAAGCGACCTGAGCAGGTCCGCGGGAACTCCGAGCCGAGTTCCTTGAACGCGACCGCGGTGGGGCGAGCCCCGCCTAGAAGAAGCTCTCCGGCACGAAGACGATGTCGCCGGGCTGGAGCATGAAGTTCTTCTCCCGCCCCACGCCGATGTCCTCGACGGGCACGCGAATCTTGCGCTCCTGCCCATCCACCACGCGCGTCACCAGCGTGTTGTTCTTCGCGGCCAGCTTGGTGAACCCACCCGCGAGGGTAATCGCCTGGACGATGGACATCTCACCATCCACGGGGAAGGTGCCGGGCTTCTGCACCTCGCCGAAGACGAACACCTTCTGCGAGTTGTACTCGCGGATCAGCACCGACACCTGCGGCCTGCGCACGTAGCGCGACAGGCACTCGCGCAGCGCGTCCGCCGCGGTGCTGGGCGTCTTCCCGCGCAGCGGCACCTTGCCGCACAGCGGATAGTCGATGGTGCCCTCGGGGGACAAACGCCAGGTGCCCGAGTGCTCGGGCTCCTGGAACACGCGCACCTCCACCACGTCACCAGGCCCCAGCGTGCCGCCTCCCGTTCGGGCCTCACCGGCCTCCGCGGCGGGCGTGGGCACGGGCGGAGGAGGGCGCTGCGCGGAGCCGAAGCACGCGGACAGCACGCCGGACAGCAGCACGACGAGGGACAGGCGGAGCGTTCTCATCCGGGAGGAGACCCAGGTAGGGGAGGGTGCCCGGTGGCTCGGGCGCTCAGTACGTCACGGCGAGGCGAGCATACCCCTCGTGCCGCGTGTAGTTCAGGCCGCCGCCCTCCACGTTGGAGGAGCGCTTGCTCAGCGTGTAGCCGAAGGCGCCGGTGAGCCACGGACGGAACTGGTACTCGGGCCCCGCGTCCACCGTCACCACCGTGTCCCCACGGCTGCCCTCGAAGCTCAGGAAGTCCACCATGCCCGCCACGCGCACGGTCAGCTTGCCGCCCCACAGGGCCCGCGCCTCGGCGTAGCCCCGGTCGTCCCGGAACGTGCCGTACGCCGCCACCGGCTCCAGCATGCGCAGGTAGCCGCCCTTGAAGGTCAACGTCTGGCTGTACAGGTACGTGCCCTCCAGCTGGGCAATCACCGTCCCGCCGCTCACGTCACCGAAGGTCTGCGCCCAGCCCGCCTTCGCCGTCACCGCGACCTTGGGAGAGACCAGGCCCGCCACGCCCACCATCGCGCGCAGCACCTGGGCGTCCGGCCCGCCGTCGTTGAAGTAGCGGCGCACGTCCACGCCCGTGTCGAGCACGAAGGCCGTCTTCGGCAGGAAGCGCCAGCGGCTCTCCAGCCCCAGGTGCAGGTTGCCGTAGTCGAATTGGTCCGCGCGCACGGGGTCGCAGACGCCGTCGCCGCAGTCCACCGGGGCCTGGGCGGCCAGGGGCTCGAAGAACTCCACCGCGTAGGCGACGTTGGGCGTCACCTCCACCGCGCCGCCGCCCGGCTTCCACGGCATCTTCACGCGCGCCTCGTTGTAGAGGCTCAGGATGCCCGCCGCGATGGCCGCCGTGCGCGTGCGGTCCGAGCGCACGAACTGGTCCGACAGCTCCAACGACAGCGGAGCCTCCGGGTTGAGGCGCGCCGACAGGTCCGCCGCGCCCTCCATGTGAGAGGCCGCCTTCGAGCCCGGCGTCATCAAGCCGGTGAAGAGCACGTAGTCCAGGTTGGCGTTCAGGTTGAACGCGAGCTTCTGCGACGGGATGTCCAGCTTGAAGCCCGGCCGGAAGCGCAGCGCCACCTCACCGGACAAGTCGGGGGACACGCCGCCGGGATAGTTCTCGCCTTGCGTGCGGCCGAAGTAGCCCACGCCGCTGTCCACCCGCGTCTCCAGCTCGAAGTACGGGTGCAGCCGGCCGTTGCCCACCTTGATGCCATTGCCGCCCGTGGCGGGCGCGGAGAGCGCTTCCTGGGCGGAGGCCACGCCGGCGTGCGCTGTCAGCGCCAGCCCGCAGACCGTGCCCCAGAATGTCCCTCGCAGCGTCATGACTTGGATTGGCTTCCCGCGACTCGGGGCGTCATAGCACGCGCGTTTTCAGGGTCCGAAGAATTGTTCGACAAAGGACGGGCACTCGTCCGATGAGCCAGAGGGCACACGGGGGCTAATTGACGGGGCTGGCTGGTGGCGGACGGACGAGCACGACGTCCGGAGGCGGCGGGCGGGTGGGGTCTCCACCCGGCAGGTTCTCCGGCTCCTCGACCTCGATGAAGAGGTTCTCGTCGGTGCGGAAGGCGAGCTGGCCGATACACTCCTCGGCCTCCGAGCGCAGCTGTCCGACCTTCTGCCGGGCGATCATCACCTTGGTGAATTCATGCTCGCTGGTGGAGACCTCGCGCCGGGTGAGCGACTCCTGGAGCGACACGTCGGCCTGCTCGGAGATGCGCAGCAGGCCCTTGATTTGCGTCAGCTTCTCGTTGGCGCAGTTGAGCTTCACCACGTCCTTGGTGCGGCGCGCCTCCTCCACCTTGCCGATGACCTGGCGGAGCACGTCCCGCATGACGCCGAGGGCCTGGGTGCTGCGCTCCAGCTTCTGCGCGTCCGGCACCTCGCTGGCCTTCTCGAGCGTGGCGGTGGCGGCGGGGGCTCGGGGAGACGGCACCGGCCCCTGCGCGACGGCCACTCCTGTGGCGACGACGACGGCGACCATTCCGACAGTGCGCATACGCCTCACGGCTCTCCCGGCCCTTGCCATTGGATCAAAGCGTAGAAGGCGGGGAGGGGGGTGTCAAACCAACAACCCCCCAGTTATTCAGTGGTTACCGGAGAGCCGGGCATTGGCGTCCCGCAGTCGGGCAGCCAGGCTTCGCGCGATGTTGACGACGACGAAGGTGAACCCGTCGGGGTGGCTCTGGCGGAAGACGCGCAGGTCCTGGGCGGTGAGCTGGAGCAGGTGGGCGTCCGTGTGCGCGCGCACGGTGGCGGAGCGGTGGTCCTTGTCGATGAGGCCCATCTCCCCGAAGAACTCGGGGGGAGACAGCCGCGCGAGCGGATGCAGCGACCCGTCCGGGCCCCTGCGGGCGACCTCCACCTGACCCCGGATGAGGAGGAAGAGGCTGTCGCCCAGGTCCCCTTCCTCGAAGATGACCTCGCCGGCCGTGTAGTGGAGCGTCCGCGCCAGCTCGGCGAGGCGGGACAGCTCCTCCGGGGCGAGCATCTCGAACAGCGGTGAGGCGGCGATGACGGCCAGCTTCTCCATGGTCCCCTCGGAGCCCGGGCTCGGACGCGCCAGCCTACCCCGTCGGCGAGAAGACGAAGGGGTAGGAAACGGTGGCGTCCGAGTCGGGCTTGAAGGGGAACACCCAGGCGCGGATGGCGGCGCGGATGCAGCTGGCCACGGCCTCGCTGCCGAGCGTGTTCTCGTCGATGTCGAAGTCGCCCACGCGCCCCGAGGGGGTGATGGAGAAGCGCACCACCACCTTGCCCTTGAGGCTGGGGTTTCGCTTGAGCTCCTTCTCGTAGCAGCTCTGGATGGCGCCCTTGCGCGCGCGCACGTAGCGGGCGAGCGCGTCGCGGTCCACCTCGGAGCTGTCGACCTCCGGGGCGGCGTCCTGCACGCGGCCCTTCACGTCGACTTCCTTCTTGGTGCCCAGGTCGACCTTGCCGCCGCCCTGGGTGCCCAATTCGCCGATGCCCGTCACGGTGCCGGTGCCGCCGCCGCGAGGGCCGTTGCCCTTGCCCACGGAGGCCTCGTTGGCCACGCCCACGCCGCCGGCGCCCTGGAGGGCCGCGACGATGTCGTTGCCGCCGCTGGCGCCGCCCAGCACGTCCTGGAAGGCGCCGGAGCCGGAGCCCTTCGAGCCGAGCATCTTCAAGAGGCCCTTGTCGGAGACCTTCTTCACCATCTCCGCGTGGCGCTCGGCGGCGGCGCGGGCGGCGGGCTTCGCTTCGGCGGGCTTGTCGGTGGCGGCCTCGGCCGTCCTGGGCTCTTCCTTGGTGGCCTCGGCGGGGCCGGGCGCGGTGGGCTTGGGCGGCTCGATGGGGCGCTGGGGGATGATGGCGCGCACGAAGCGGTCATCGAGCTGATCCAACGCCAGCTCCTGCTCCTTGGGGGCCTCGGCGGAGAGGATGATGGCGGCGCCGGAGAAGTGGACCAGGAGCGAGATGGCGAGGATGCCGAAGAAGACGCGGTCCATCGTCTTCCAGCGGCTGACGCGCACGTCCGAGGGGAGCAGCGGACGCTCCTCCTCGGCGGGGGGCGCGACGAACTGGAAGAAGAGGGTGGCGTCGCCCAGCTCCACCTTGCCGCGGGCGGTCTCCTGCAGGGGTAGGACGTAGAGGTCTCCGCGGCGCGAGGCGAGCCCCTGGGAGCGCAGCGCATCGAAGTCCACGTCGGACGAGCCCAGGTTGACGCGGCCCTTCATGGACTCGTTGATGACGAGCTGGAACTGCTGGCCCTGGTTCTCGAAGACGCTGAAGCGCGCGGGCCTGTCGTCCGAGGCGGGCAGGACGATGGTGTTGCGCGCGTCGTGGCCGATGGTGACGGTCTCACGACGGACGTGGTGCTCCTCGACGATCTGGCCGTTCTGGATGAGGCCGACGCGGAGCAGCTTGGCGGGCGAAGGGGCTGCCATGGACTAGAAGGGCTCCTGCTCGACGCTCTTCTCGACCTTGGGCACGAAGCTCTCCGTGCGGTTGAGCTCGTCGAAGCTCAGGTTGGAGCGGGGGAGGATGTAGAAGGCCTGGGGCTTCTGGATGCGTCCCTCGACGGTGAGCGCGTCCAGGCGGATGACCTTGCGAGGTGCCTTCTTCGCGGCGGCGGCCTCGGTGGTGGCCGAGGTCTGCTGGGCGGTGCTCGTGGCGGAGGACGTGGACTTGTCCTGCGCGAGCACGGGCGCGGCGGCGAGCAGCACGAAGAGGGTGAGAGGGGCACGCATGGAGGTCCTAGTTCCTGTCGTCGGCCAGCTTACCCGAGCCGGCCTTCGCGGGCGTGGGGGCAGGGGGGCTCTCGGCCGGAGGAGGGGCGGCCTGGGTTCCAGGCTGGGACACCGCGCCGGGGGCGGTGGTTCCGGGTGTCACGGGGGACCGGGACGTGTCCGTGGGGGCGTGTGGGTCGGCCGGGGGCGAGGCCGGAGCCGACACGGTGGCGTCGGGGGCCTGCTTCGCGGCCTCCTTCTGGGCCTTCTCCAGCTCGGCGGCCTTGCGGAGCTGGTCCTTGCGCTCGCGCTCGAGGCGCCGCTCTTCACGCTCGATGCTCTTGCGTGCGTCCTTGGTGTACTGGGGGATGCGGTCGTCCTTGCCGCCCTGGGCCTCGTAGCGCTCGAAGTAGGTGAGCGCCGTCTTGTAGCGCCCGACGGGGTCGCCGCCTGGTGGCTCCACGTCGAGGTACAGGATGGCGAGGTTGAACAGCGGGTCGGGCTGCTGCGGGCGCAGTTCGAGCACGCGCTCGTACTCGGCCTTGGAGCGCTCGAAGTCACCGGTGCCGCGGTAGGCATTGCCCAGGTTGAGGCGCGCGGCGGCGAAGTCCGGCGCGGACCTCACGGCGGCCTCCAGCTCCGTCACGGCGGCGGCGTAGTCCTGTGCCTCGTTGAGCATTGCGCCGAAGTTGTTGCGAGCCTCGGCGAAGTCGGGTCGCAGCTTCGCGGCCTCCTTGAACTCCTCCAGCGCCTGCGGCCTGACGTTCAGCGCCAGGTACACCAGCCCGAGCGCGTTGCGCGTGGCGGCGTCCGAGGGCGCGATGTCGCGCGCGTTCTCGAGCACCATGCGCGCCAGCTCCTGCTTGCCCTCGCGGTAGTAGACCTGCGCGAGGACCTGCATGGCGTGCGTGTGTCGCTCGTCGCCCTTGAGCGCGCGCTTCGCCTCGGTGGCCGCGGGCCCCAGCTTCTTCTGCTGGAGCAGCGTGACGGCCAGCGCCGTGCGCAGCGTCACCGAGTCCTGCTTCGTCTCCAGGAGCCCGCGCAGCTCCGTCTCCAGTGCCGCCGAGCGGCCCGTGCGGCCGTACAGGCGCGTCAGGCAGTCCCACGCGGACTGTTGCTCGGGCGCGAGGGTGAGGGCCTGGCGGTACGAGCGCTCCGCGTCCTCGTGCTTGCCCAGCCGCTCCTGGACGATGCCCAGGTTCGTCCACGCGTAGTCGAGCTTTGGCTCCTGCGTCACCAGGGCGCGCAGTGCGGCTTCGGCTGCTGTCAGCTCGCCCGTCCGCGCGATGGCCACCGCCTGGTCGAAGTCCTCGGCCGCGCTGCGGCGAGGTGGCTCGACGACGGGGGGCGCCTTCGCCGCCGTGTCCTTCCCGGGCGCGGGCGTGGACGCGTCCTGCGTGGGACGTGTCTCCGGTGCGGAGGCGCACGCGGACAACCACAGCCCCGATGAGAGGAACAGCGCGGTGAGGGCCGAGGCCCCGAGCGTGCGTGGCGTGGTGCTCACGGCTTGGCTCCCCCGGTGATGCGGCGCTCGTCCTCGGGAGACGGCCGGGGCGGGCCGCTCACGTGGCCGATGAGCCCTTCCGGATAGGTGGCCTCGGACGCGAGGGCCTGCTTGGGCTCCTTGAGCACCGGGTACTCCTTCGGACGGAAGCGGTTGAGGGCCTCCAGCGTGCGCCGGGTCCACTCGTTGGACACGCGATTCTTCCGAGCCTCCGCCAGCGCCACCGCGTAGCTCTCCACCGCGGCGTCCTCCAGCTCCGCCGTGTTCTGCGCGAGCAGGTCCTGGTACGTCACCACCGCCTCTTCACCCAGCCGCTTCACGTCTGGCGGCACGGGCGTCTCGATGATGGTGTTCGCGAAGCGCTCCAGCGCGTAGCCGGACCGATAGGCCGCCGCGAGCGACCACTCGAGCTGCTTGTACGGATACACACGCGCGTACGCGTCCTTCACCGTCTTCACACCCGCGCGCTTCACCGCGAAGCTGCGCACCAGCGTCTTGCCCCAGCCGCCAATCTTCAGCTTGTCGAACTGGCGCAGCTGCGCCTCCGCCAACTGGAAGCGTCCATACGCCGCCGCGTTCGCCGCGAGCGGGTGCGTGTCCGGCTTGAGCTTGCGCCGGTCGAACTCGTTCGCCGCCTGGGTGTAGTCCTTCTGCGCCTGCTTCTCGTTACCGAGCTTCTGGTGCGCGTCACCCATGCGCCGGTGCGCGTCCACCACCAGCTCCACCTGCGCGGACTTGTTCGCGTACTTGCGCACGAACTCCTGGAGCGCGCGCACCTCTCCGCGAGCATCCCCCTGCTTCTCCAGCAGGACGGCGGCGCGGTACCGGTTCTTCGGCGCGTCCTCGGCGGAGGGGAACAGCTCCGCGTAGCGGATGAAGGTGGCCGCGGCCTCGGAATAACGCTGCTGGCCCTCCAGCAGGCGCGCGGTGTTGAAGAGCGCCGCCTCGCGGTCCTTCGACTTGGGGTAGTCCTTCACCAGCTTCTGGTAGCTGACGACGGCCTTGTCGAAGTCGTAGGACTTCTCCGCGTTGACGGCCACGCGGAACAGCGCCGCGTCCGCGAGCGGAGAGGACGGGTACTCGCGGTAGATGCGCTCGTAGAGCTTGAGCGCCGAGTCGAACCGCCGTGTGTTCTCGTGCGCGACGGCCGCGTTGTTCAGCGCCTTGTCGGCGAACTCGTGCCGGGGCGCCTCGTCGACGAGCTGCGTGTACTTGCGCGCAGCCTCCTCGTACTTGCCCTCGGCCAGCAGCTGGTCCGCCAGCTTGAAGCGGCCCGCGAGCTTGAACTTCACGAGCTGCTGATGCAGCTCGCTGGAAGGCTCGATGACCTGCGTGTTGCCGGCCAGCCGGGCGCTGACCTCCTCCACGCTGCGCCAGTCCTTGTCGATGAGGAAGGACTCGACGGTGAGGTTGGTGGCGTAGCGGGCCACCTCGTTCTTCGGCCACGTCTGGATGATGCGCTCGAAGCGCTTGCGCGCCTCGGGGAAGTCGTCGTGCGCGTAATACAGCTCCGCGGCCTTGTACGCGATGCCGGGCGCCTTCGCGTCGCGAGGCAGCAGCGCGGCGTACCGGTCCGACGCGGACACCAGCTTCGCCTCGGTGGGCGTCAGCGGCGCGGGCTTCACCGCGGAGCCCTCCGGACGTTCACTGGAGCGCAGTACCTCCAGCTTCGGCGCCTTGCCGGCCTGCTGCTCCTGGGCGAGGAGCTGCTGCCACGCGAGCACCGCGCTGTGCGCCGCGTCGTCGCGGTGCTTCACGCTCTCACCGGTGTCTCGCACGCGCTCGTAGGCCTTCGCGGCCTCGGCGAACTGGAACGAGAAGTAGAGGCACTCGGCATAATAGAAGCGCATCTCGCCCGCGCTCTTGCTGCGCGGGAAGCGCTCCAGGTACGTGCCATACGAGCGGGCCGCGGTGGCGAAGCCCGCCTGGGCCTGCTCGAAGCGGCCCTCCTTCTTGAACACCAGCGCCTGCTGATGGTGGAAGGTGGCGGTGGTGTAGAGGCTCTTCTCGACGAGCGCGTTGGCGCGGGAGACCGCGTCCGGGTCGCCCATGTTCTTCGCGTGCCACGCGGTGCCGGGCTGATAACGGGTGGCGAGCCGCTCCGACTCGGCGAAGGACTCCGCCATCATCCGGTCGCGCTCGTAGGACTGCACGATGCGCTGCTGGAGCTCGGGCGCGTCGGGCGTCAGCGGCTCCTTCTCCAGCACCTGGCGATAGGCCACGATGGCGGACGCGTAGTTCGTCTGGTCGAAGTACACGTGCCCGAGGCGACGGTAGACGTCCGCCTCGTACGGACGCCCGGCGCGCTTGACGAACAGCGACTTCGCGCGAGGCAGGCCGCCCCACGACTCGTCCGCGAGCGAGATGGCCACGTACTGCAGGGCCTCGTCGCGCAGGTCTCCGCCCACCTCGGTGTTGCCCTGGGCCACGGCCTGGGCCTGGTAGAAGTCCACCAGCGTGAGGAAGGACTCCACGCCCTCGTCGAAGCGGTCCATCCGGTAGTACGTCCAGCCCAGCTTGTAGAGGGCCTTGTCGTAGAGCGGGTGGAGCGTGTCGCGGGAGGCGGCCTCGAAGGCCTGGGCCGCGCGCGGCAGCGCCTGCGGGTCCTTGTAGTTCTCGAACCAGTACTCGCCGATGCGCACCCACGCCTCGGTGGCGAAGCGGCTGCGCGGATAGCGCGCGATGAGCTGTTGATAGGCGAGGAAGCTCTCCTCCACCTGCTCCTGTTCCTCCAGGCAGTAGCCCAGCAGGTAGGACGCGCCGTCGTTGAAGCGGTAGTCCGGGTACTCCTTCAGCAGCCGGCGATACAGCGCGATGGAGTCCGCGTAGTCCTTCTTCGGCTCCACGGGGAACGCCGTGCCGTCGGGGTTCTTGTCGTGGATCTCCAGCCGGTCGCGGTACTCCTTCATCGCCAGCTGATGCTCGTCCTGCGAGCGCTCGTAATAGAGCTCCGCGAGGCGGAACATCACGTCGGGCGTGTAGCGCGGCTCGCTGGGGTAGCGGCGCAGGAACTCCTCGAAGCGGACGATGGCCTCCATCCGCTCCTTGCGCTCCTGGGCCTCGAAGTCGCGGATGACCTTCTCGTACGAGGACGCGAGCGAGTCCCGCTTCTGCTCGTACTTGTGCTCCATCAGCCCCTGGACGTCGCGGCTGAACTCGCGCGACTCCTCGTCGTACGTGCGCAGGGCGCGGCTGACGTCCTGGAGCAGCAGCTCCTCGTCCGGCGAGCGACCCAGCCCATTCAGGTAGTCGCGCGAGGGCGTGCCCGAAGGGCTCGGGGCCTCCGTGTCGGAGGGGCTCGTGGCCTGGGCGGGAGCCTCCGGCGCCTGGGCGGCGGCGGGCAGCGAGGCCAGCGAGAGCAGCACCGCGAGAACGCGCCGCATCACCGGCTCTCCTCCGACGACAGCACGTCCCGGAAGTCGGCGTCGAGCGCGCGCAGGGCCTCGGCCTTCTGCGCGGAGACCTTCTGGATGGACGTCGTCTTGTCCTGCTTCTCGGTGAAGGCCACGTCCACCACACCCACGTCCGCCTTGAGCACCAGGTCGTAGAACTGTCGGCGCACGCGCCGGACGCTGTCATACGCGATGCGGCCCACGAGCTGCTTCGCGTTGCCGGCCACCGCGGCCACCTCGGCCTCGTAGCGCTCGAGCAGCTGCTGCTCGGCCAGCACCTTCGCCCGGATGCGCGTGGCCTTCTGCTCCACGCGTCCGCGCAGCGCACCCTGGGCCTGGGCGACACGTCCTCGCAAGGCCTCGCCGCGCTGGCGCACCGCATGTGCGCGAGTCATGAGGCCCGAGGGCGCCTGTCGTCGTTCGGCCTCCTCGAGCACCGCGTGCTCAGCGCGCAGCGCCTGCGCGAACCGGCCGCGGATGGCCTGCTCTCCGGCCAGCGCCGCCGCCGCGCCGTTGCGCTCATCGGCGAGCCGCCCGCGCGTGCGGTCCAGCTCCCCCTGCAAATCCGTGAGCGTCTGGACCTCTGCCTGGAGCTGCACGAGGAACTCCTGCTCCTCCTCGGGAGGCGTCTGCCGGAGCAGCCGCGTGTCATCCACCCACTTGCGCACCGCCGCGGCGATGGCGTGCAGCCCCTGCACCTCCGCGCCCAGCCGGAAGGCCTCTCGGTCCACCGCGTCCACGCGCGCCTGCATCCGCCGCAGCCGCTCCTCCAGGTCCTGCTGCGTGGCGGGCATCGAGGCGAAGCGGACGGCCAGCGCCTCGCGCTCACGACGCAGCGGCGCGAGCCGGGCGCGCTCGTCGGCGGTGAGCGAGGACTCCAAGGACAGCCCCTCCAGCTCCACCAGCGAGGCCTCGACCTGGATGCTCGCCGTCTCCACCGAGTCCGAGAGCGTGAAGCCCTCCTGCAGCTCCGGGAAGGTCTGCAGCTTGCGCGTGTCCAGGGCCGTGAGGATGCGCGCGGCCAGCTCCCGCGCCTCCAGTGTGCCCCTCCGCCCACTGTCGATGTCGCCCACCGTCTTCATCGCGCTGCTCACCTCGCGCTCCGTCGACGCGTACTTCAGCGCGAGCGGAGGCAGGAGCGTGCGCACGTCCGGCACGGTGTCGGTGCGCGCCAGGAGCCGCTCGAAGTACGCCACCGGGTCGCGGTTGGCGCGCAGGAGCACGTCCACCTTGTCGCGCTCCGGACGGAAGGTGCCGATGAGCTCGTCGTACGACGCGATGGCCTCCTCGTACCGCTTGAGCTTCTGGAGCAGGTGGCCGCGCAGCAGCTTCGCCTCGGGCGCGAGCTTGGAGTCGGGCGACACGAGCAGCAGGATGTCGACGGCGTTCTTCGCCTCCTGGTGGTTGCCCTTGCGCACCTGCGTCCACGCGATTTCGTAGAGCGACTCCGGGAACGACTCGCTCTCCTGCGGCACCCGGCCGTACCAGTCCAGCGCCTCGTCGAAGCGGCCCGCCTCGTACAAGAGGCGTCCCAGCGACATCAGCGCCAGCTCACGGATGCGCTCCGTATCCGTGTCCGCGGTGGCGCGGACCTGGGGCTTGTTCTTCGCCTTCGGCGCCGTCGTCTCGGCCGCGCCCTCCACCGGCGTGAGCAGCTGCTGCAACTGGAGGATGGCGATGGGCAGCTCACCCGCCTGCATCGACAGCACCGCCATGTGGTAGCGCGCCTGCAACTGGTAGGGCCCGCCGTGGGCCTGGGCCAGGGGCGCGAAGGCGGCCCTCGCGTGGGCGATGCGCTCGGAAGGGACCAGGTCCGTGCGACGGAACAGCCGCTTCGCGTAGACGTACTGGATGTCCGCGGGGAGCTGTCCGCCGAACAGGCCGCGCGCCTGCTCCACGTAGGCGTCCACGTCGTCGTAGAGGTTCAGCCGGCCGCTGATGGCCAGGTAGCGCGTGAGCGCGTCGCGGTGGCGCGGCGAGGGCGTGGGCAGCGACAGCAGCTCGCGCAGGTACAGCCGCGCGCCCACGTCGTTCTTCTGCTGGTACAGCGCGTCCGCCAGGAAGTAGAGCGCGTCCGCGTACCGGGGGTGGCTCCGGAACTCCGGGTCGCTCACCAGGTCGTAGAAGTGGACGGAGGCCGCGGTCCAGTCGCCCAGGAGGTATTGAATCTCCGCGTCGGAGTAGCGGCGCACGCGCGCCTGCGCCTCGTCGGGCTCCGGCTGCTGGCTGTACTTCGTCTCCACCTGACGGAGGCTGTCCTCGGCGAGCTGGAGCTGGCGCTCCACCGTCGTCAGGCGCTGCTCCAGCTGCTGCGCCGTGGGCGGCGGGGGAGGGGGCGTGTCGGCACGGGCGACAGCGCCACCCGCGAGGCCGAGCACCAGGGCGAGTGCGCGAAGCGACACGTTCACCGGCGTGCCCCTACCGCGCTTCAGTGGAGGTGGTGGCCGGGGGAGTCGTCCCCGCTTCGCCGTCGATGCGGGGCGCCGCGTCGCGCGACAGCTCGATGTCGTAGCGCACCGCGGGCCGGTCCTTGTGGTCCGTGGTCACGCCGCCCTGCTCGAAGCCCACCACGCGCACCGTGGACACCTTCCCCGGCTCCGCGTTGAAGGTGTAGCTGGATTGCACCTTGAACTTGTAGCCCTCCACGTAGCTGAACACGCCGAAGCCGTTGCCCCGGTACACCAGGCGCACCGCGAGCTGGTGCTGGCCCGGGACGATGCGCCCGTTGAAGACCTCGAACTGCTCGCGCTTGGCGAGCTCGCCCTGCAGGTCCAGCTGCGTGAAGATGGGCGCGCCGTCGAGCGCGTACGTCACCGACTCCAGGATGAAGGAGCCGCCCATCTCGTTCTTGTGGACGATGTGCGCTCGCGCGCCCGTGGTGACGTCACCGCCGAGCACCGTCTCCTGGAGCAGCAGGAGCCGCGCCTTGGAGCGGTAGATCTTCTCCTTCAGGTCGACGACCTGCTCCTCCAGCGTCTTCACGCGCGCGTTGAAGGCCTCGTCCGCGGTGCTGTCACCCTCGGGCGCGGAGACCTGGGCGGCGGCGACTGGCGGCTGGGCGGGAGAGCGCGACTCCTGCGCGAGCGCCGACCCACAGAGGGTGGCGCTCACGAGCGCGAGGAGTCGGAGGGTGGCTGCGACACGCACTGTGCGACCTCAGGAGGCGGACGGCCCGGCCCGTCGGCAGCAGGTTGTAACACCCTTGACCGCGGGGCGTCTCGTCACCCGCGGTACGGGAGCCGGTTGCCCGGCCGCTTCCTCGTCAGCCGCCCTTCTTCAGCTCGGTGAGCACCAGCTTCGCCACCGCCTTGAGCGTGTCGAACACGCCCACGCCCGTCGGCGCAATCGCCTCGTACTTGGGGATGTTGCGCGGGTTGAGCGCCTTCTGCATCTCATCCACGGTGACGGCGTTGGGCAGGTCGCGCTTGTTGTACTGGATGACGTACGGAATCTTGTTCAGGTCGTAGCCCTGCTCGGCCAGGTTGATGCGCAGGTTCTCGAGCGACTCCATGTTCGCCTCCATGCGCTCGATCTGACTGTCGGCCACGAAGACGACGCCGTCGACACCCTTCAGGATGAGCTTGCGGCTGGCGTCGTAGAACACCTGACCGGGCACCGTGTAGAGGTGGAAGCGCGTCTTGAAGCCGCGGATCTCGCCGAGCGACAGCGGCAGGAAGTCGAAGAAGAGCGTGCGGTCCGTCTCGGTGGAGAGCGAGATGAGCTTGCCCTTCGTCTCGGCCGCCGTCTTGTTGTAGATGTACTGGAGGTTGGTCGTCTTCCCGCAGAGACCCGGCCCGTAATAGACAATCTTGCAGTTGATTTCGCGGGATGAGTAGTTGATGAAGGACATGGCTTCCCGGGTTACTCGCTGAAGAGGTTGTCGATATCGTCGTCGGAGATCTCGGCGAACGGCGACCCGGCACCCGGGCTGTCCGTCTTCTTCACCAGACTCTCGAAGATCTTCGTGAGCTCGTCGCTGGCCTTCTTGATGCGCAGGCGGACGAGGCCCAGGCTCGTGCGGTTGTCGAAGATGACGACCAGCACCACCCGGCTGCCGACAATCGTCATGTAGAGCGAGTCCTTGGCCCCTTCGTGGAACTGGTTGGGGAACTCGTTCTCACCGATCAACTTGGCGAGCCCGCCCATCGCCGCCACGTTGCCGGCCGTCAGCGAGGCCAGGGACGTGGTGTCGATGTTCTGCGTCTGGCCAGCCGAGGAGATGAGCTGCCCGTTCTTGTCGACGAGGAAGACCACCTTCGCGTTCGCGTCCTTGGTGAGCCGGTCGCAAACGGCGTTGATCTTGGTGAACTCCTCTTCGTACATCACCAGTTGCGTGCCCATGGGCGTATGCGCTCCTCAGCGTTCGCTCGTCCCTCTCACGGTGCCACCCCGTTGTTTCTGGAGTGAATCCCGGAGGTTAGACGAGGCGCTACCGACCGTGAGGATGCTTAGCAAAGCCCCTCCACCTCAGCAAGAAGCCATCCGTTCCTGGCGGTGAGAACGAGGATGTCCCGGGCTTGTCCGCCCGCTTCGGACCCCCGGCGAGCCCTGGTCAAGCCCCTCCAGGGCCTTTCCAGGTGGACTGAGGGTGCTGGTTTGGGGGTGTTCGCGGGTTTCTCTATACTCCGCCGGGCTTTGACGCCCCCACGCCCCCTTGCCCCCATCCTGGCGCGTCTGGCGCCCTTGCTGTTGGTGCTGGTCGCCGCTCCGTCCGTCCGGGCGGAGGAGGTGCGCGAGCGAGCCTCGCTGCGCCTTCGCTACGGCATTGCCCTCCGAAACGGACAACAGGCCGATGTAGGGCCCGGGCTCACCTATGACGGCTTCACACCGAATGATCTGGCGGTGATGGGGACGGCGTGGGCGGGCGCGTGGCTGGGCGGGTGGGCGTCGGTGCAGCGGGAGGGGTTCGACCTGAAGGAGGACTCGGTGAGGATCACCGGCGGCAGCCTCCTGCGGGCGTCGGTGGGGCCCCGGGCCCGGGCCTTCCTGGGGCCGGTGCGCGCGGAGCTGGGGGCGGGCTACGGGTACGCGCAGCTGCCGGTCTTCGGCACCTCGGATGAGCCGGTGCTGGCGCGGGGCGTGCGGCACGCGGCCCTGGTGAGCGCGAGCGTGCGGGTGCCGCTCTTCACCCGGCTGGCGGTGGAGGCGCGGGGCGAGGTGCCGGTGTCGCTGTCGGTCAAGGACGCGGCGGGCGCGAAGGCGGAGGCCAAGGGCTTCGCGGCGGGCGGCGCGCTGTTGTTCCCGCTGACGGGCGGGGGGAGCTGGTCCGGGACGGTGCTCCTGGACTTCCAGCACGTGCAGGACACGGTGACGCTCGCGGACGGCTCGCGCTCCGAGCAGCGGATGCGCCGGGTGGGCGCGGCGCTGGAGGTGGCATGGAACGACGCGCCCTCCGCTCCGGCAGCGCCACCGCCGCCGCCTCGGGTGCCGATGGGCACGCTGGTGCTCCAGTTGCTGGACGCGGAGTCGGGCGCGCCGCTTCCTGCCGCGAAGGTGGTGCTCGTCGCCAATGGCGTGGAGGCCGCGCCTCGCGAGGCGGATGCCCAGGGCAACGTGGAGGGAGTGGAGCTGCCTCCGGGAGATGTCGTGGCGCGGGTGAGCGCGGAGGGCTACGCGCCGGCCGAGGGCCGCGTCACGTTGGAGGATGGTGGCCGCGTGGCGCTGGCGGTGCGCGCGCGCAAGCTGCCGCCGCCCACGGGGGGCCTCAAGATTTCGGTGGTGAGCGCGGGCAATGGCGTGCCGCTGCCCGGAGTGCGGCTGATGGTGGGCGGCGTGGAGGCGCGCACGGACCTGCGCGGTGAGGTCCACGTGAAGGAGTTGCCGCCGGGCCCCGTGGCCGTGGTGGCGACGTCCTCGGGTTACCGCACGGCGGAGGAGGCGGCCATCATCGTGGCGGGGCAGGAGACGGCGCTCTCGGTGCCGCTCGCCTCCGAGCGCAAGGGCGAGCCCGCGACGCTCACCGGCCAGGTGCGCAACGCACGCGGTGGCAAGCCCATCGCCGCCACGCTCCTGATTCCGCAGGCGAAGGTGAAGGCGCGCACGGACGCGAAGGGGGCGTTCACCTTCAAGGTCCGCGGTGGCACCTACCGCATCACCATCTCCGCGCGCGGGTTCTTCACGCAGTCGAAGCTCGTCACCTTGAAGGACGGCGAGCAGGCCATCTTCAACGTCGATCTCTTCCCGAGGCAGAAACGGTGAGCAACACGCGTCCCTGGCTCCTGGCCCTCCTGCTCGTCGTGTCGGGTTGCGACGACGAGGCGGCCACTCCAGCCCCTCCTCCCGTCGAGTCCGCCGCGGCCCCCGACTCGGGCCCCGCCGTGGAGCTGGCCCGACTGGAGGGCCTGTCCGGCGACGTGCAGGTGGAGCGCGGCGGCAAGAAGGTCCCCGCGCAGGCGGGCCCGCTGTATTCGGGCGACGCGGTGGAGACGGGGGCGTCGGGCGCGGCGACCCTGAGCTTCCCGGACGGGCGCTCGGTGGAGGTGGGCGCGGACGCGCGCGTCGGCGTGGGCCAGGACGCAGGCGGCGTGGTGCTGACGGTGGAGCGCGGCATCGTGTTGTCGCGCGTGCCCGCGAAGCCCGCGGGGGCTCCGGCTGGGAAGAAGGTGGCGCTCACGCTGCTGACGCCCTTTGGCCTCACGCGCGTGGGCTCCGAGCCCAGCGAGGTCTCCGTCCAGGTGACGAAGGACGCCGGCCGCGTGGAGGTGAAGCTGGGCGCCATCGAGTTCGTCGCGAAGGACGGCAAGCAGCTGCGCGCCTCCGAAGGCGACTCGGTGGAGGTGTCCGCGGGCCAGGCTGAGCTGAGGCTCAAGGGCTCGCGGCGGGTGGAGCTGGAGCCCATCGACGTGACGGTGCGGGTGGGCTCGGGCCGGGCGGAGCTGCGTGGGAAGGACGCGAAGCGCTGGAGGTCCGTGCGCGCGGACGGCGAGGTGCTCGCGCCCGGTGACGGCGTGCGCACGCGCGCGGGCGGCTCGGTGGACCTGGCGCTGAAGAACTCGTCCTCGCAGCTCACCCTGGGCCCCTCGGCGGAGATGGTGCTGGAGGGCGCGGGGCAGGGCGGCACGAGCGATGAGGCGCGGCTGGACCTGCGTCAGGGACGGCTGGGACTCCAGCTCGCGCAGGGCCGCGAGAGCCGCGTGGTGCTGCCGGGGCTTACCCTGGAGGGGGACGGCGCCTCGCGGCTGGCGGTGCGGCGCACGGGGTCGGGCTATCTGGTGGACGCGCAGACGGGACGGGTGACGCTGGTGCGCGGCGAGACGCGACAGCCGCTTCGGGCGGGAGAGCGGGCTGTCGTCTCGGGTGAGACGGGCGAGGCGCGCATCGAGTCGCTCGGCCCCGCGCCCCTGCTGCTCGGCGCGGGAGACGGCGCGGAGGTGTACCACCAGGACATGCCCGAGGTGGCCTTCGGCTGGGAGAAGGAGGGCGAGGTGACGGTGGAGGTGGCGACGGACGCGGAGTTCACCAGGCCCCTGCTGACGGGCACGGTGTTCCAGCCCTTCGTCAACGTGCCGGCGCCCGCGCGTGGGACGCTCTTCTGGCGGGTCAAGGGCAAGGACGGTCAGGAGGTGGCGAAGGGCAGCGCGGTGTTCGCGCCGGAGCGGCTCGGTCGGGATTTGGACCGGGTGCGCAACGTGGTGCCGGAGGGACTGGAGAAGACGACCATCTTCTACCAGGACAAACCGCCGGCCGTGACGTTCACCTATTCGGAGGAGACGTCGGCGGCGCGCTACCGGGTGGCGGTGTACCGGGCGGGCGCGTTGGACAAGCCCGTGGCGGAGCGCACGGTGACGGAGGCGCGCGCGGCGTTGGATGCGGGCGCGCTGAGCGAGGGCAGCTACCTGTGGTCCGTCACGCCGTTGTCCGAGTCGGGTGAGCAGCTGAAGGGGGGCCGGATGAACAAGCTGGAGCTGGTGTACGACAACTCGGTGCCGATGCTGCTCGTGTCGCAGCCGCGCCAGGGGCAACGCTCCGCGGCGAAGGTGAGGGCCACGGGGGTGGCGCCGGTGAACGCGCGCGTGTCCATCAATGGACGTCCCGCCAGCCTGGACGGCAAGCATCGGTTCGATACGTGGGTGGAGCCGGTGGGCTCGCCCCCGCTGCTGGTGTTTAGAATGACGCGACCGGGTGCTCCGGATGTCCACACGGTGCGCACCTTGAAAGAGCGAGGGCCCTGAGGATGTCCCCCCCCCAGACGACACAGCCCGGCTCCGGCACCGAGGAGGCTCCTCCGCCGCTGCTTCGCCCGTACGGCCCCTATGTCCTCGTGCGCAAGCTGGCCGAGGGCGGCATGGCGGAGATCTTCCTCGCCAAGCTGCTCGGCGCCGACGGCTTCGAGCGCAACGTGGTCATCAAGCGGATGCTGCCGCACCTGTCGAACATCCCCGACTTCGTGGAGATGTTCCGGGACGAGGCGCGGCTGGCCGCGAAGCTGTCGCACCCCAACATCGTGCAGATACAGGAGCTCGGCTTCACCGAGGGCTGCTACTACATCTGCATGGAGTACCTCGCGGGCGAGGACTTCTCCACGACGCTGCGGCTGGCGGGACGGCGACGCGCGTACCTGCCGTTCCCCATCGTGCTGCGCGTGCTCATCGACTCGGCGCGAGGGCTGCACTACGCCCACGAGTTCTGCAACGAGCTGGGGCAGCCGCTCAACGTGGTGCACCGCGACATCTCCCCGTCGAACCTGTACCTGACGTACCAGGGGCAGGTGAAGGTGCTGGACTTCGGCATCGCCAAGGCCGAGTCGAGGCTCGCCAACACGCGCACTGGCGTCGTGAAGGGCAAGTACATGTACATGGCGCCGGAGCAGGCCAAGGGGCAGGGGGTGGACCGGCGCGCGGACATCTTCGCGCTCGGCGTCAGCCTGTACGAGGCGCTCACGCACGTGCGGCCCTTCTCGCGGGAGAACGACCTGGCGGTCCTCAACGCGCTCCTGCACGGCGAGTTCAAGCGTCCGCGCGAGCTGCGGCCGGACCTTCCCGCGGAGCTGGAGGCCATCGTCCTCAAGGCGATGGCGCCGCTGCCGCAGGACCGCTACGCCACGGCGGAGGCCTTCGCCGAGGACCTGGAGGCGTTCCTCGGAGAGCACCTGAGCGCCGCGGGCACGCCGCAGCTCGGCGCGTTCCTGCGCAGCCACTTCGGTGAGGACCGCTTCACCGAGCGCACCCGCATCCCCACGCTGTCCTCGCTCTCCGCCGCGCTGGGCGTGGTGACGCAGGCGACGGGCGTGGTGGAGATGGGGACGGACGTGGTGGGGGGGCCTTCCTCCGCGACGGGCGCCACCGACGTGGCCACGGCGCGCGGTTGGAGTGCACGCTCGCCAGCGTCGTCCTCGGGGCTGGTGCCGGCCGCGACGAAGACTCCGGCCACCGAGTCGGCGCCGACGCCCGTCGCCGCGCCCCGTGCTCGCGGATGGCGTCCGCTCGTCGTCGGGCTCGCGGGTGGGTTGTTGCTCGCGGGCGTGGGCATCGTGGGCTATGCGCGGCTCGTCGCTCCCGTGTCGGCGGGCGTCGTGGCTCCTCCCAGCGCTGCTGTCGCACCCCCGCCAGTGGAGGCACCGGTCGCTGCTCCCTCGACGGAAGGAGTCGCCGAGCCCGCGCAGCAGGCCGTGGCGCCCGTGTCGCCGCCACCTGTCGGGACGCAGCCTCCCGAGGGTGTGGCGGCGCAGGGGACTGGAGGTGAGGCGGGCGCGGTGGGGAGCGCGTTGTCACCACCGCCGCCCGTGGAGGAGGCGGCGGAGGGCAAGTCGGTGAAGAGCACGGCGAAGAAGAAGGTGTCGCTCACCGTGGATGACATCTCCCGCGTCGTGGCGAAGGGGCGCTCGCGCATCACCACGTGCTTCGAGAAGAACCGCGCGGACCTGCCGGCGAGCGAGGGCCAGGTGCAGGTGGAGTTCTCCATCGCCTCGACGGGGAAGGTGCGGGCGGGCGTGAGCGGGGCGCTCGCGCAGACGGGGGTGGGCCGCTGTCTCCAGGCGCAGGCGGAGCGGCTGCGCTTCCCGGCGCACCTCGACGAGGAGGTGAACGTGGTGGTGCCGTTCTCCTGGCGACTGACGCGGTAGGCAGTGGCACGGCGCCGGGAGCTTCCGGCGCCGGCTCGTACGACTAGAGGTCGCGGCGGGCGGACAGCGCCTTCGCCAGCGTGGCCTGGTCGGCGTACTCGAGGTCACCGCCCATGGGCAGGCCCTGGGCGATGCGGGTGAGGCGCAGGCCCATGGGCTTGAGCAGGCGCGTCAGGTAGAGCGCGGTGGCCTCGCCCTCGACGTCCGGGTTGGTGGCGAGGATGAGCTCCTCCACCTGGCTGTCGGTGAGGCGCTCCAACAGCTCCTTGATGCGGAGCTGATCCGGACCCACGCCCTCGAGCGGGGACAGCACGCCGTGCAGCACGTGGTAGCGGCCCTTGAACTCGCGGGTGCGCTCGAGCGCCATCAGGTCCGCGAAGGTCTCCACGACGCACAGCACCCGCTCATCACGGCGGTGGTCCCTGCAGAAGCCGCAGGTCTCCGTGTCCGTGAGGGAGAAGCAGCGCACGCACAGGTGCACCTTCTCCTTCACCTCGCGGATGGCCTGCGACAGCTCGGAGGCGTATTCGCCCGGAGAGCGCAGGATGTGGAACGCGAGGCGCTGGGCGGTCTTCTCCCCGATGCCTGGCAGCTTCGCGAGCTGGGCGACGAGGCGGTTCAGCGGATCGGGAGTCATCCGGTATCAGGTAACGCCGGGGATCTTGATGCCGCCGGAGATTTTCGCGAGCTCGCGCTGCATGTGCTGACGGCTGCTCGCCAGGGCGGCGTTCACCGCGGCGGTGATGAGGTCCTCGAGCATCGACGTGTCGTTCGGGTCGATGGCTTCCTTGTCGATCTTGATGCTGCGGATCTCCTGGATGCCGTTGGCCACGACGGTGACGCGGCCCTCGCCGGCCTTGGCCTCGACGGTCTCCTCGGCCAGCTGCTGCTTGCGCTCTTCGATCTTCTCCGTCAGCTTGTTCGCCTGCCGGATGAAGTAGTTCAGGTCGACGCCGGGCATGTGCTTCCTCGGTACGGGCGTGGAGTGTGGCGCGCACCCTAGCGTCGCGCGCGTCCATTGTCAGGCGCTGTCGTCAGGGGCTTCGACAGGAGCGTCGGCGACCGAGGCGGCGGAGGGGCGCTCGGGCTCGTAGATCTGGATGTGCTCGATTTCTCCACCCAGGACCAGGAGCACGGAGCGGACCGAGGCGTGGTTGCGCACCTTGCTCTCGGTGTTCTTCTCGTGGGTGGCGCGGCTCTGCGCGTCGCGCTCGGCGAGGCTGGGCGCGGCCCGGGAGTCGTCCGCGGACACGTCCTGGAAGGACAGCTTCACGGGCCGGCCGAAGTGCTCGGCCAGGAGCTTGTCGATGGTGGCCTTGCCCGCGGCGGCGGACACCGACATGCGGTGCAGTCCCGCGGAGGGGAGGAAGCCGAGGATGATCTCCCCGGCCTTCATTGACATGAGCCGGCCGTTCGCGAGGGCGGTGCCGTGGCGCAGGGAGCCCGCCTTCACGGTCTCCACGGCGGCGCGCCAACGCTCGATGAGCGGCAGGTTGGGGTTGTCGCGCCCGCGTGCCACGGGGACGGGCGCGGCGGCCATGGGAGGCGGCTCGGGCTCGGGCGCGGCGGTGGGGGCTTCGGGCTCGGGAATGCACTCGCCGGAGGCGCAGCCGCCCGGAGAGGCCTCTTCTGGATAGAAGCGGGACTCCTCGTCGCTGTCGCCGTAGGGAGGTGGCTCGGGCGGGCCGGGCGGCGGCTCGGGCTTGCGGACGTTGATGACGCGGACGGTGGGCGCCGGCTCGGTGGTGCGGGAGAGCGGGGTGGCGCCCGCATGCGGGCCGGGGGGACTGATGGGCTGCTGCGGGGGCGGCGCTGCCGTGTGCGCGGGCGGACCGTTGCGCAGGAAGGACAGGGGCCGCGCGGCGGACGGGGGCAGGCCGTCCAGGACGGGGCCCGAGGGCAGGGGATTCTCGACGGGATACGCCGATGGGGGCGGAGCGTCCGAGACAGTCTGGGCGCCGCCGCCGTTGCGCAGGAAGGACAGGGGGCGCGCGGCGGACGGAGGCAGACCCGCCATCACCGGACCGCTGGGGACAGGGGGCGTGATGCCCACTGTCGCGGGCGGAGTCCACGGAGCCGAGGCCTCAGGGGAGGGCGTGGCTTCACGCGTCGGGCCGTTGTTCCGAGGCAGCGTGATGTTTGCTGGCGGCTCGTCCGATGCTCCGCCACCGTGGCGTGGCAGCTCGATGTCGGGCGGCGGCTCCGCGATGTAGTCGGAGTCGTCGTAGCGCGAGGCTCCGGAATCGCGAGGGGCTCCCCGCGTGTCGAGCGGCGCGGTCCCATCGAAGCGAGGCGCTTGCGCTGGGCGGGCGAGGTCTCCCGTCGGCTGCTGTCCGGAGACGGCGGCTGGCGCATCCCATGGCGGGCCCGATGGCGCACGCGCTGTGGCTCCACCGGATGGCAGTCCTGCCGATGAACCATGCGCATCCCAGGGCGGGCCCGACGGCACATGAGCTCGTGCCCCGGCGGAGGTCTCTACGGAGGATGCCCCTGCGGCATCCCAGGGCGGGCCCGACGGCGCACGTCCCATCGCTCCGTTCGGGCCTGGTCCGACAGACGCGCGAGGCGCATCCGATGGTCCACCTTGAGGCGAGGCCGAGAGCCCCAGGCGTGATGGACCCGCGGAGCCATGGGGTCCGACCTGCGCACCGTCGACTGCGCCACCCAGATGGGGCGACGACGCGCTGCCGTTGACTGCCCCTGCATGCTCGCGGGCGTCAGCACCTCCATTCGAAGTCCGCTGTGCTGACGGCATGGCCGTGGAAACGCCATCGCTCGACGGCGCTCCACCGGAGGTGCCGGCAGGCGCGAGCGTCGAGACGGATTGTTGCCCCGTCGCAGGCGCGGCTCGACCCGTCTCCCACGGACGTGGGGCGGGCGCGGCTTCGGGGGGCGGAGCCTGGCGAGGCTCAGGCGCGAAAGTTCGTGGAGCTGGAGCGACCTCCTGGCGCTCCAGCATTGGCCTTGTCCGACTGAGGCAGTCCAGCCGTGAGCCGGTCCACCTTCGCGAGCAGCTCCGGAATCGAACCACCCGGCGACAGCTGGATGGCCTTCAACAGCGCCATCTCCAGCGCGAGCCTCGGCTGCGCCGCGCGCGACACATCCCAGACGGAGCCATGCACCACGTCGAACAGCCGCGTGAGCTGCGCGCTCTCCGCGTCCTTCGCCAGCGCCACGAGCGCCTTCTGCTCGGACTCGGCCAGCTCCGCGGGCGCCTCGCCCAGCGTCTTGGTGACGAAGAGGTGGCGAAGCTGCATCGCCAGTTCCTCCGCGAGGCGCTTCAAATCGAGGCCCCGGTTGAAGACCTCCTCCACGCGCTCCAGCACGCGCTTGGCATCCTTGTGTACCAGCGCCTCGGCGAAGTCCTGCACCATCGTCCGGTCGATGGCGCCCAGCGCCTCGGCGACCTCCTCGTCCGTGGGATTCGCTCCGCACGAGGCGAGCACCTGGTCCAGCAGGCTGAGCGCGTCGCGCATGCCGCCCTCGGACTGGCGCACCACGAGCGACAGCGAGCGGTCCGAGATGCCCGCGCCCTCCGCCTTGCAGATCTCCTGCAGCCGCTGGAGCATCCGCGCCGCGGAGATGCGGCGGAAGTTGTGGCGCTGGCAGCGCGACAGGATGGTGTCCGGGAGCTTGTGCGCCTCGGTCGTCGCGAAGATGAACTTCACGTGCCCGGGCGGTTCCTCCAGCGTCTTGAGCAGCGCGTTGAACGCCGCCCCCGACAGCATGTGGACCTCGTCGATGATGTAGATCTTGTGCCGGTCGCGCTGCGGCAGGTACTTCGCGTTCTCGCGAATCTCGCGGACGTTCTCCACGCCGTTGTTGGAGGCACCGTCGATCTCCGCCACGTCCACGCTGGTGCCGGCGGCAATCTCCGTGCACGCCCGGCACTCACCGCAGGGAGTCGCCGTGGGGCCCTTCTCACAGTTGAGGGCCTTGGCGAGCAGGCGTGCGGCCGTCGTCTTGCCCACGCCGCGCGGGCCGCAGAACAGGTACGCGTGCGCCACCCGGTCCATCTTGATGGCGTTCGCGATGGTCCGGACGACGTGCTCCTGTCCGGTCATGTCATCGAACTTCTGCGGACGCCATTTGCGGGCGAGGACGAGGTAGCTCATGGGGGCAGTCATCTAAACACGACGGCGCGAAGGATCCATCTCCAGGCGCTGCGACTCAGCGTCCGAGCGCTTTCAGCACGACCTGGGCCGAGTTGTGCCCCGCCGCGCCGATGACGCTGCCCGCCGGGTGGCAGCCCGCGCTGCAGAAGTAGAGCCCCTGCACCGGCGTCTCGTAGGGCAGCCTGTCGGTGAAGCCCAGCTTGTTGTCCACATGGTGGATGTGCCCGCCGGTGATTCCGAAGTGGCTCTCGATTTTCGGCGGCGTGAGGGCGAAGTACTCCTGGACCAGATCACTGGTCCCCGGCGCGAAGCGGTCGCACACGGACAACAACTGCTGCACGTAGCGCGACTCCTCCTTCTCCCACGTCGTGCCCTCGAGCTTGTAGGGCACCCACTCCACGAAGAGCGCGGAGTTGTGGCGGCCCTCGGCGTCACGCAGCGACGGGTCCACGGTGGTGTGGATGTACCACTCGATGGAGGGGAAGTCGGACAGCCTGCCCGCCTGCGTGTCGCGGTACGAGCGCTCCAGCGCGCCGAGCACGTCTTCCTCCTGCGGCAGCAGGTGGATGGTGGGGCCGAACTGGCCCTTGTCCTCGGGCAGACAGGTGAACCTCGGCAGCTCCTTCAGGCACAGGTTCACCTTGAGCGTGGTGCCCGGCACCGCCATCGCGCCCACCTTCGCGCGGTAGTCCGCCGGCAGTGCCGCGGTGTCCACCAGCTTCAGCGTGCGGAACGGGTCTCCGTTGGACACGACCACGGAGGCCTGGATCTCCTCGCCGTTCTCCAGCACCACACCCTTCACCACGCCCGAGTCCACGCGCACCGACGTCACCTTGGCGCCCGTGCGGATGACGGCCCCGTGCTTGCGCGCGACGTTGGCGATGGACTGGGTGACGGTGCCCATGCCGCCGCCGACAATCATCCACGTGCCGCCGCTGCCCGGCAGCCGGCACATGTTGTGGACGAGCAGGTTCATCCCCGTGCCCGGCGTGTCATAGCCGCCGTCCAGTCCGGAGAAGGCGTCCGTCACCGCGTACATCGCCTTCACCAGGTCGGACTTGAAGCCGAAGCGCTCCAGGTACTGGCGCGCCGAGCCCCGACACAGCTTGAGGAAGTGCTCGCGCAGCGCGGGCCGGATGTAGCGCTCGGCGGTCTCCTCGTGGGTCAGCGGCGGCTTGAGCCACGCGGGCGCCAGGTCGTCACGCAGCGCGGCCAGCTCCGCGTTCATCGCCTGGTTGGCCTCCCAGTCCGCCTGCGAGAAGAACTCGAGGAACTGGCGCTTCAGCTCGCGCTCGTCCGAGCCGAACAGCAGATAGCGCTCACCCGTGGTGGGCAGGAAGTAGTGCGGGTCCCTCCGCTTGAGGGGCAGGTCCAGCTCCAGCTCGCGCAGGAGTTCCGGCGGCATCAGTCCCAGCAGGTACGCGCCCGTGGACACGCCCAGTCCGGGCGCGCTCTTGAACGGGTACTCCGTCCGGCACGCTCCGCCGATGACGTCCTTCTCCTCCAGGACGGTGACGGACAGGCCCCTGCGCGCGAGCATCGCCGCTGTCACGAGTCCGTTGTGTCCCGCTCCCACCACGATGACGTCCGGCATGGCCTGCTCCTTCTCGAGGGAACCGCGTTCCTACCCGAGCGGAGCCCTGGGGGACAAACGTCCGCTGGCTTGCACCTCGCCGCCGGGCCGGGGAGAGTCCCGGGCGCCCGTGTCCGCCGCCCTGCCCGAGACGCCCACCCCGCCCATGTCGCCCGAGCCCCTGCCGTCGGATGTCGCTCGGCCACATCCTCCGGCGAGCCCCTCCCTCCTCGCGAGGGCGGCCCTCGTCGTCGTGGCACTCCTGCCCGCTGTCATCGCCGTGGCCCAGCTGGGCCGCATCCACCCCGACGAGGTGTTCCAGGCGCTGGAGCCCGCGTACTGGCGCGTGCATGGCTACGGCGTGCTGGCGTGGGAGTGGCGCGATGGCATCCGTAACTGGGCTGTCCCGGGAGTCCTGGCCGGCTTCCTGAAACTGGCGGGGATGCTGGGCATCACCGACCCCCAGGGCTACCGCGCGATGACGGCCGTGCCCCAGCTCGCGTTGCATGCGTGGAGCCTGTGGGCCGCGTACCGCTTCGCCGCCCGGCGTACAGGCGTCTCGGGAGGCTGGCTGGCCGTCCTGCTGGTGGGCCTCTACGGGCCGGTGCTCGTCTTCGCGGGCCGCACCCTGGCGGAGTCCTTCTCCACGTCCTTCCTGGTGGTGGCCATGGAGGCCCTGGACCGGCGTGAGCGCGAGACGCGGGCGGGGCTCCTCGGTGGCGCCGCGCTGGGGCTCGCGGTGGTGACGCGCTACCCGTCCGCCATCTGTGTCCTCACCGCGCTGCTCTATCTGCTGGTGGCCCGGCGCTGGCGGATGCTGGCCTTCACCTGCCTGGGCGGGCTCGTCGTCGCGGCGGGCCTGGGACTCCTGGACCACCTCACCTGGGGCAGCCCCTTCCACTCGTTCTTCACCTACGTCCGCTTCAACGTCCTCTCGGGCGAGGCCGCGGCCCGCTTCGGCTCGGCGGCTCCCGGCTTCTACCTGCTCCCCCTGGTGACGGCCGTTCCCGGTTGGGCCTGGGTCGCGGTGCCCCTGTGCCTGCGAGCGGGGCGGCGAGGCGTGTCCCTGCCGCTGACGTGCGCCGCCGTCTACCTGGGCGTGCTGCTCGTCACCGCGCACAAGGAGGAGCGCTTCCTCTACCCGGCGCTGGTGCTGGGCGTGCTCGCGGCGGCGCCCGTCGTCGCGGACCTCCTCACCACGCGCGTTCCCGCATCCGCTCGATGGGGCGTGACGGCGATGGCGCTGGTGACGGGGCTCGTCTCCGCCCGCTGGTTCCCTCCCCAGGACCTGCGGGCGGACCAGTTCCGAGCCATCGTCGCGTCGACACGGATGGGCGGCGCCACGGGGCTGCTCATCGTCAACGAGGGACTCTGGGGCTCCGGCGGCTTCTTCTACCTGGGCCAGCGCATCCCCTGGCTCACCTGCGACTGGCCCCGAGACGAGGCCTTCCAGCGAGGGCTGCGAGACAGGACCTTCAACCGCGCCGTCTCCTTCGAGGACCGGGCCCTGCCCGAGCTCCAGGCAGGCGGCTTCCGAATCGAGAGGCGCATCGGCCGCGAGACGCTGCTCGTCCGCGACTGAGGTCGACAGGGGAGGGCGCCGGTCAGGCGCTCTGGCCCAGGGCGGACTCCGTACCCCGCAAAGGCGAAGAGCCAGCCTCCGAAACGGAGGCTGGCTCTTCAGAACGGCCGGGACACACGCGGTGGTACGCTACCGTTGCTTCCTTCCGGACCTGGCGGGGTTCGCGCCCCCACGTTGTCCCGACCACAAAGGCTGTAGACATCAACTGCAGTATCAACAACGGAGAGGGTGGGATTCGAACCCACGATACCCTTTCAGATATACACGCGTTCCAGGCGTGCGCCTTCAACCGCTCGGCCACCTCTCCAGAAAGTCTGGAGCGGAGAGCGTAGGATTCGAACCTACGATACCGTTACCGGTATGCCTGATTTCGAGTCAGGTGCCTTCGACCACTCGGCCAGCTCTCCAAGTATTCAATTGTCGCGTCGCTTCGCGCGCAGGCGCCCGAAGAACGTTTTGAGAAGAGTCGTGCTGTCCTCAGCGAGGATACCACGAGTGACCTGGAGCCGGTGATTGTGCCGGGGTTCCTCGGCCAGATTGTAGAGAGAGCCGACCGCGCCGGCTTTCGGGTCCATGGCGCCAAACACGAGGCGAGTCACCCTGGACTGGACCAGCGCTCCGGCACACATGGCACACGGCTCCAACGTCACGTACAGGGTGACGCCCGTCAACCGCCAGACCCCGAGATGCCTGCGAGCGGCATCCAGTGCGAGGACTTCCGCATGGGCGAGGGGGTTGCGATCCACTTCGCGGCGGTTGAAGCCCGTGCCGATGATGTTTCCATCATGGACGGCAACCGCACCGACGGGGACCTCTCCGAGTGTCGCGGCTTCCCGCGCGAGCGCGAGCGCCTGCTGCATGAAAGCTTCGTCGTCACTCATGGAGACGGCGTGAGAGAAGGGAGCGCTCCCTGGAGGATTCGAACCTCCGGCCTTCGGATTCGTAGTCCGACGCTCTATCCAGCTGAGCTAAGGGAGCAAAATCTTCACGCGCTGCTACAACGACAAGTGGCGGAGAGAGAGGGATTCGAACCCTCGATACCCTTTCGAGTATGCAGGTTTAGCAAACCTGTGCCTTCAGCCTCTCGGCCATCTCTCCAACTCTTCTCTGTCAAAGAACCGCAAAACTCAAGAACATTTTCGGAGGCGGTAGGATTCGAACCTACGGAGAGCTTGCACCCTCTGCGGTTTTCAAGACCGCTGCCTTCAACCGCTCGGCCACGCCTCCAAACAACCCAGCCGGCGGTGTCCCTCGGACCGACGTCGACCGTGGGGCCGCCCTTCTACCTGATTCTTCGCCCGTTGCAAGCGGATGATCACACCTTTTCGCCACGCTGCTTCGCTACAGCGGCTTGAGCTCCTTGAGCCCTCCCATGTACGGCCAGAGGACCTCCGGGATGCCCACGGTGCCGTCGTCGCGCTGGTAGTTCTCCAGGATGGCGATGGACGTGCGGCCCACGGCCAGGCCACTGCCGTTCAGGGTGTGAGCGAGCTGGGGCTTGTCTCCCTTCTGGGGGCGGAAGCGGATCTTCGCGCGGCGCGCCTGGAAGTCGCCGCAGTCCGAGCAGGACGAAATCTCCCGGTAGGCGTTCTGCCCCGGCAGCCAGACCTCGATGTCGTAGGTCTTGCGGGCCGAGAAGCCCATGTCGCCGGTGCACAGCAGCATCACCCGGTGGTGCAGGCCGAGCCGCCGCAGGATGTCGCACGCGTCGTCCGTCATGGCCTCAAGCTCGTCCAGGCTCTTGTCCGGCTGGGCGAACTTCACCATCTCCACCTTGTGGAACTGGTGCTGGCGGATGAGGCCGCGGGTGTCCTTGCCGGCCGCGCCCGCCTCCGCGCGGAAGCACGGGCTGAAGGCGCAGTAGCGGATGGGCATCGACTCGCCCTCGAGGATTTCGTCCGCGTGGTAGTTGGTGACGGGCACTTCCGACGTGGGGATGAGGAAGCGCTCGGGGTCGCCCAGCGTCTTGAAGGCGTCGTCCTCGAACTTGGGCAGCTGGCCCGTCCCCATCATCGTCTCGCGCAGCACCAGGTAGGGCGGGAGCAGCTCCGTGTAGCCCTTCTGGGTGTGCACATCGATCATGAACGTGACGAGCGCCCGCTCCAGCCTGGCCAGCGCGCCCTTGTAGAAGGTGAAGCGGCTGCCGGACACCTTCGCGGCGCGCTCGAAGTCGAGCATGCCCAGCTTCTCGCCCAACTCGAAGTGCTGCTTGGGCGTGAAGGGCAGGTTGGGCTTCTCACCCCAGCTCTTCACCTGGACGTTCTGGTCCGCGCTCTCGCCCACGGGCACCGACTCGTGCGGGACGTTGGGGATGAGGAGGAGGATGCGGTTGATCTCCTCCTCCACCTCCTTGAGGCGGTTCTCCTTCTCCTTGATGTCCTGGGAGACGGCGCGAAGGTCGCCGCGCAGCGCGTCCAGCGCCTTGGGGTCCTCCTTCGCCTTCTTCTTCATCTCCTCGTTGGCGGCGTTACGGCGCGCGGCCAGGGACTCCATGGAGACGTACAGCTCGCGGCGCTCGGAGAAGAGGCGCTGGAAGGGGCCGAGGTCCAGGTTGCCGCCCCGCGTCTTCAGGCGAGCGACGACCGCATCGAAGTTCTGCGCAACGTTCCGGAGGTCCAGCATGGGGGACGCCTTGTAGTCACCCTCGGTGGGCGTCAGCAAGGTTCCTCGCGCCCGGGGTGCTCAAGGGCGGACGCCCCGGGCGCCAGCGCCTGACGCCGGCCATCCCCGGGAGGACGGCCGGCTGTCGGCTGCCGGCTAGTTCTGCAGGTCGTAGATCTCTTCCTCGATGTCCTTCTTGTCGGTCGCGTCCGGCTTCTTCACCAGGTAGTCCTTGAAGGCCTGGACGGCTTCCTTGCGCTTGTTCTTCTCCTTATAGGCGAAGCCCAGGTAGTAGTAGGTCATCGCGTTCTCCGGCTCGGCGTCGGCGGCCTTGCGGTACCAGTCGATGGCCTTGGCGTGCTGGGTCTGCTCGGTGAAGGCGCGGGCGACCTTGTAATAGACGTACGTGAGCTTGGTGTCCGCCTTGAGCGCCGTCTGGTAGCGCTTGATGGCTTCGTTCCAGCGGGCGGCGTTGAAGTAGGCGTCGCCGATGGAGCCGAGCACGCGGGTGCGGCGCGGGTCCGACTTGAGGCTGGCCTCGAAGGACTCGATGGCCTCGTCGAACTCGCTGTTCTCCAGGTGGGCGTGGCCCAGGGCCTCGTGCGCGTCGGCGTTGGCCGGGTCCAGCTCCACGGCGGTGTTCCACTCGCGGATGGCGTCCGGGAGCTGCTTGGCGTCGCGCAGGATGACGCCGTAGGCGTAGTGGTAGTCGGGGCGCTTGGGGGCGCGCTCCACGGCCTTGCGCATGGCGTCCATGGCCTGGGTGAACTCCAGCCGCTTCGCCTTCACCAGGGCCAGGTAGTAGAGCGCCTCGTGGTTGGAGGGCTCGTTGCTGAGCGCCAGGCCCAGGTTGCTCTCCGCGCCGGGCAAATCGCCCCGCTCCAGCAGCACCGCGCCCAGGGTGATGGGGATGGTGGTGGAGCGCGGGTCCTCGCCCTTGGCCTTCTCCAGCTCCGCCACGGCCTCGTCGAGCTTGCCCAGCCGCCACAGCACGAGTCCGCGCTGCAGCCGGCCGTCCTTCAACAGGTGCGGGTCCAGCTCCAGGGCGCGGTTGGCCTCCGTCTGGGCCTTCTCCAGGTCACCGTTGAGCAGCGCCACGCGCGACAGGCCCAGGTGGGCGTCGGCGAGGTTGGGGTCCAGTTGCACGGCGCGCTCGAACTCCTGCTGGCCCAACAGGGCGTTGTTCTCCGCCAGGGCCAGCTCGCCCAGACCCGCGCGCACGCCGGCCAGGTCCGGGGCCTTGGTGGCGGCCTGCTCCAGCTGGGTGCGGGCCTCCGCGTTGCGGCGCTGACGCAGGTAGAAGCGGCCCAGGTAGAGGTTCGCCTCCACCAGGTTGGCGTCCGCGGCGATGGCGCGCTTGTAGTGGCCCTCCGCCTCGGAGAGCTTGTCCAGCGCGTCCTCGATGCGGCCGTAGAGGTACGCGATGCGCGCCTCGTTGGGGAAGCGCTGGCTGGCCTTCTGCACGGCGTCCAGCGCCGCCTGCATCTTGCCGGTCATCACCAGCGAGGTGATGTGGCCGTCGGCGTACTCCAGGTTGTCGCCTTCCTCCGACGCGAGCGCCGTGTAGAGGGGCAGGGCGCCCTCGTAGTTGCGCTGGGCGCGCAGCACGTGGGCCAGCTGGGCCTTGAGGAAGTCGGACTGCGGGTCCTTCTCCATCGCGGACTTCAGCTCGGCCTCGGCCTCCTTGGGCTTGTGCTGATGGAAGAGCGCCACGCCCTTGAGGCCCCGGGCGCGGGCGAGCTCCGCCGGGCCCAGCGCGGACTGGACGTCCTCGGCCAGGGCCTCGTCGACGGACTGGGCGCCCTTCTCCGCGTCCTTGCGCACCAGGAGCTGCACGGCGGCGAGCTCCACGGCGGACGAGGCGTGCTTGCGGTCCGCCTCGAGCGCGGCGGCGTAGGCGGCGGCGGCCTCGTCGGCGCGGCCGGCGGCCTGGTGCAGGTTGCCCAGCGCGTGGTGGGCCTTGGCGGACTTGCCGTCGGCGGCGAGTACCTTCTTCAGCGTCTCGATGGCGCCGTTGAAGTCGCGCTTCATCGTCTGGGCCTCGGCCACGAGGAAGGCCAGCTCCAGGTCGCCCTGGTTGCCCTCCCGCGAGTACGCGTCCAGGAGCGGCGCCAGCGCGGCGTCCGCCTGCCGCGAGGTGAGCGCGAGCGAGGCCGTCACCTTGATGAAGTCGACGTCCTTCTCACCGAGCAGCTCGATGTCCGCCATGCCGTCGCGGCAGCGGGCCATGTCGGACGCGTCCGCGGCGGCGTACCTGCGCTGCAGGTAGTAGACGGACTGGCACCACAGCGAGCGCACCGCCGGGTACTCCTTCTCCTGGAGCGCCTGGGCGGAGAGCGTGTGGGCCTGCTTGTAGCTGGCGAAGGTGTCCTGGAGCAGGGCCTGCTGGGCCTGGCTCACCAGCTGGGCCTGGGGCGAGCCGTCGGAGACGCGCGCGGGGAACAGGGCCCGGCGGCCGAAGGCGCCGTAGCGCGTGCCGAACTCGGTGCCCGCGCCGATGCCCAGCAGCACCACGCCGACGCCGGCGGCGATGAACATGGGGACGCGCTTCTTGAGCTTCTCGTTGGCGCCGCTGCGGTCCACCACGGAGACGGCCGCCATGCGGCCCTCGTAGAGCTGCTCCAGCCGGCGCATGTTCGCCTGCTGGCCGTTGGCGTCCGCGGTGGGGGCGCTGGGCGAGTCGGACGCGGCGACGGGCGCGGCCGCCACCACCTTGGCCGGGCCCTCCATCAGCCGCTGGATGGCGGCGGCGAACGTGGGGATGGTGCCGATGGCGGACCAGGACTCGGAGTCGAGCGAGACGTCCTCGTTGCCGAGCAGCTGGCCATCCTCGAGCATCTTCACGACGACGCCCTCGTCGAACGGGCCGAACACCTTGCCCGAGCGGCGGCGCACGTGGAAGCGGCGCACCTTCGCGCCCGCCTGGGCGCCCGCGTCGCGGCCGGCGGCGTCGTCGATGAACGACAACATCTCCAGGCCGTCGGCGGGGCCGGCGTTGGGCGGCGGAGGCAGCGGATCCGACAGGTCCGCCTCCAGGTCATCCGCGGGGCGCGCGGTGGGGTCGAACTCGAGCGAGTCCGGGATGCCGGGCGACGCCGAGGGCGGGGGCGAGCCGAAGTCCACGTCGCCGAAGTCCACCGCGGGGTTGAAGGGCGCGGGCGGCGGGGGCGCGGCCTGGGGCGGGGGCTCGGCGAAGTCGAGGCTGAAGTCCGGCATCGGCGCGGGCGCGGAGGGCGCGGCGAAGTCGAACGACAGGTCCTGCGGCGGCGCGGCGGGGGCCGGCAGGTCGGCGAAGTCCATCGCGGGCGCGGCGGGGGACGGCAAATCCGAGAAGTCCAGCCCGGGCGAGGCCACCGGTGGCGCGGCCGCGAACGGATCCGCGGGCATCGGCAGCTCGGCGAAGTCGAACGAAGGGCCACCGTCGGCAGGCGGGGGCATCGCGAACGGATCCGCGTCGACGGGCGGCTGCGAGTACGCGGGAGGCGGAGGCAGCGCGAACGGGTCGTCGTTCACGGGCGGCTGCGAGTACGCGGGAGGCGGGGGCAGCGCGAACGGGTCGTCGTTCACGGGGGCCTGTGCGTACGCGGGGGGCGGGGGCAGCGCGAACGGGTCGTCGTTGACGGGCGGCTGCGAGTACGCGGGCGGAGGCGGCAGCGCGAACGGGTTCGCCTCGACGGGGGCGCTGGCGTGTCCGGGCGCGGGCGTCGGGGGCAGGGCGAAGGCGGTGGCCTCGCCGCTCGGCGACTCGACGTCGAAGGCGAACGGGTCCGCCTCCGGCTGGGGCTGCGCGGGGACGGGCAGCGAGTCGTCGGAGAAGTCGAAGTCGCGCGCGGTGCCGAGTGTGTCGGGCTGGCTGAAGGACGAGGACGGGTCCAGGTCCACGGGCGGCGCCAGCGCGTCATCGGAGAAGTCGAAGTCGCGCGTGCCGTTGGCCCGGGCGGGCGGGGCGGCCTGCTCCGGGAACGCGGCGTTGGGCATCGGAATGGCCACGACACGCGTCACGTCGCGGTCCTGGCGCGCAGGAGGCTCCGCGTCGTCGAAGCCCGTGCCGAACGCATCCGCCTGGGGCGCGGCGCCGGGCAGGGGGATGGCGTCAACGGCCGAGGCGGCGCCGGGCAGCGGGATGGCGCCGGCGTTGTCACCGAAGGCGTCCTGGGGCGCGGCGCCGGGGAGCGGAATCGCGCCTGCGTCGTAGCCGTAGGGGTCGGCCTGAGGGGCGCTGCCGGGCAGCGGAATGGCGCCGGCGTCGTAGCCGAAGGCGTCCGCCTGGGGCGCGGCGCCGGGGAGCGGAATCGCGCCCGCGTCGTAGCCGTAGGGGGCTGCCTGGGGCGCGGCGCCGGGGAGTGGAATGGCCTCGGGACCCGCACCCATGGCGATGGCACCCGAGGGAGCGGCGCCGGGCAGCGGAATCGCGCCGCCGCCGAAGGCATCCGCCTGAGGGGCGCTGCCGGGCAGCGGAATGGCGCCGGCGTCGTAGCCGAAGCCGCCCGACTGGGGCGCGGCGCCGGGGAGCGGAATGGCCTCGGCGCTCGCACCCATGGCGCCGGATGGCGCGGCGCCGGGGAGGGGAATGGCGGCGGGCGCGCTGGCCTGTCCCGGGAGGGGAATGGCGGCGGCGGGCGCCGGAGCGCTCACGGCCTCGGCTTTGATGGGGAAGGTGGTCTGGCACCGGGCGCATTTGAGCTTCGCGCCACCCGGGGGGATCCGCTTGTCATCGATGTTGTAATTCGTCTGGCAAGACGGGCAGGAGACTTTCATGGGGTTCCTTCGACAGGACCGGCGCGGCGCAGGGTAGCAGAGGCGTTTCCAGCCCGGAAAGAACGCGCAAGCCCGCACTGGGGGCGTTGTTCCGCCCCCGCCTCCCCAGGCGAGCATCCGAGGGCCCCGTCGGCTCCGCGTTTCCGCCCACCGCGCGTTCGGCTCCCCCCTCACCGGGAGGAGGTGGTAGGACCGACCCGCCATGGAACCCATCGTCATCCTCGGAGCGGGGCTCGCGGGCCTGTCCACCGCCCACTTCCTCCAGAAGCCCTGGCGCCTCATCGAGAAGTCCGAGCGCGTCGGCGGGCTCATCAAGACCGAGGTCATCGACGGGTGTTATTTCGACCCCACCGGCCATTGGCTCCACCTGCGCGACCCTGAAATCCAGGAGATCGTCAACACGCGGTGGCTGCCGGGGCAGATGGTCCGCATCCAGCGCAAGGCGGGCATCTTCACGCGCGGCGTCTTCACCCGCTTCCCGTACCAGGTGAACACGCACGGGCTGCCGCCCGAGGTCGTCTCCGAGAACCTCATCGGCTACGTGGACGCCATCTACGGCGAGAAGGGCCGCGCCCTGCGCGAGCGCGAGCCCCGCGACTTCGAGGAGTTCATCCTCCGCTACATGGGCGAGGGCTTCGCGAAGAACTTCATGGTGCCCTACAACCAGAAGCTCTGGACGGTGCACCCGCGTGAGATGTCCGCCGCCTGGGTGGGCCGCTTCGTGCCGCGCCCCTCGCTCAAGGAGGTGGTGGACGGGGCGCTGGGCGCCGGCAGCGACGCGGTGGGCTACAACGCGTCCTTCCTCTACCCGCGCGAGGGCGGCATCGAGAGCCTGGCGCGCGCCATGCTGCGCGACCTGAAGGGCGGCGAGCTGAGCCTGAACACCGAGCCCACCTCCATCGACTGGAAGGCGCGCAAGGTGGTGCTGAACGACGGCCGGACGCTGTCGTACTCGGGCCTCGTCTCCTCCGTGTCCCTGCCGGGGCTGGTGCGGCTGCTCGCGCAAGGGGCCTCGGGCGTGCCCGACGAGGTGGTCGCCGCGGCGAAGCGCCTTCGCGCCACCACCGTCACCTACGTCGCCGTGGCCGCGCGCGGGCCCAACCGCCAGCCCTGGCATTGGATCTACCTGCCGGAGCCGGAGTTCCACACGTACCGCATCGGCTCGCCGTCGGCCGTCTACGACGCGCTGGCGCCCAGGGACACGTCCACCTTCTACGTGGAGTACAGCCACCACGGCGAGCTGGCCCCGGCCACCGCCGAGAAGTACGCGGTGCAGGACCTGCTGCGCTCCCAGATGATCCACTCCGCGGACGACGTCCTCTTCGCCCACGCGCGGGAGATTCCCCACGCGTATGTCCTCTACGACGAGGCCTACGGTCCAGCGAAGGCGGAAATCCTCCGTTTCCTGGAGCACGCCGGCATCCAGACGGCGGGGCGCTACGGGCAGTGGGAGTACTCGTCCATGGAGGATGCCATCCTCGGCGGGCGGGCCTGTGCCCGGACGCTGAACGGCTGACGGACGTCTGCGACTTCCGACGCATCTTGTCGACGGGTGCCGCGCGGCATGCTAGGCGGACCGGACTGTCGCTCGTCCGGACGTGATTCCATGGCACCGCACCTGTCCGTCGTCATCCCGGTCTACAACGAGGAGTCCATCATCGCCTCGGCGGCGGAGGAGTTGCGCCAGGGGCTGGATGCGCGTGGGCTCGACTACGAAATCATCTTCGCGGAGAACGGCTCGAAGGATGCCACCACGAGCATCCTCGACGCGCTGTGCGCGAAGCACCCTCGGATGCGCTGGTTCCACTCCGAGCGTCCCAACTACGGCGTCGCCCTCAAGGCCGGCATCCTCATGGCCCGGGGCACGTACGTCATCTGCGACGAGATCGACCTGTGCGACGTCACCTTCTACGACGCGGCGCTGCCGCGGCTGGAGCGGGGTGAGGCGGACATGGTGGTGGGCTCCAAGGCGGCCAAGGGCGCCAGCGACCAGCGCCCGCTCATCCGCCGCGCGGCCACGCGGGTGCACAACAAGCTGCTCAAGGTGACGCTGGGCTTCCAGGGCACGGACACGCACGGCCTCAAGGCCTTCCGCCGCGAGGCGCTCCTGCCCGTCATCCAGAAGTGCGTGGTGGACATGGACGTGTTCGCCAGCGAGTTCGTCATCCGCGCGTGGCGCGAGGGGCTGAAGGTGATGGAGATCCCCATCCAGCTCCACGAGAAGCGCCAGCCGTCCATCCACCTCTTCAAGCGCGTGCCCAACGTGCTCAAGAACGTGGGCAAGCTGTTCTACGTCATCCGCGTGCGCGGCACCTGACGCGAAGCAGGGGGCGCGCCGTGACGAGGATTGCGTCCATCTCCGTCGACCTGGACTCGCTGCCGCACTACTGCCGCATCCACGGGCTGCCGGAGTCGCTCCTGGACGCGCGCGCCCGCTCGCTGGTGCACCAGGTGGCGGTGCCTCGCTTCCGCGAGCTGTGGGACGCGCTGGGCGTGCCCGGCACCTTCTTCGCCATCGGCGAGGACCTGGAGTCGGACCCCGTCGCCGCCGCCGGCATGCGCGCCGCCCACGAGGCGGGCATCGAGGTGGCGAGCCACAGCCACGCCCACGACTACGCGCTCACGCGCCGGGGACCGGACGCCATCCTCGCGGACCTGCGCCGCGCCGATGACGCCATCCTCCAGGCCACGGGCGCGCGCCCGGTGGGCTTCCGCGCGCCGGGCTACACGCTCAACGCGGACCTCTACGCCGCCACCCAGGCGCTGGGCTACCAGTACGGCTCCTCCGCCTTCCCGGCCGCGCCGTACTACGCGGCGAAGGCGGCGGTGATGGGGGCGCTGGCCCTGGTCGGCCGGCCCTCGCGCTCGGTGCTCGACACGCCCCGGGTGCTGCTCGCGCCGCGCGCGCCGTACCGGCCGGACCCCGCGAATCCCTACCGGCGTGGCACAGGCTCCGTGCTGGAGCTGCCCATGGCGGTGACGCCCGCGCTGCGCTTCCCGTTCATCGGCACCTTCGCCACCACGCTGCCCCTGCGCTCGCTGCGCGGAGCCTGGCGCGCGTGCCGACGCGACCCCTTCTTCAACTTCGAGCTGCACGGGGTCGACGTGCTCGACGCGACGGACGGCATCCCCGGCGAACTGGTGCGCCAGCAGCGGGACTTGCGCGTCGGAGCGGCGCGGAAGCTGGAGCGGCTGCGCGAAGTCTTCGGCTGGCTGCGCTCGGAGTGCGACGTCGTCACCCTGCGCGACGCGGCCGGGCGCCTGTCCGCGAGCGTCTGAGCCTCAGCGCGCCACCGCGGGCGAGCCGAGCACGTCCACCACCGCGTCGTGCACCCGCCGGTCCGTGAGCATCCACGGGTGCAGCAGCACGGGGAACCTTCGCTCGCTGGCGCCGGGCAGCCGCGAGCTGGAGGCGGGGAGGATGGTCAAATCCCAAGGCGTCCAGAAGCTGTGCACCTCCGTGGCGCCCCAGGGGCGCGGGTCCTGCTGGAGCGCGCGCAAGAGCCGGCTGCCCGGGCGCATCTGGGTCACGCCCTTGCCGCGTCCCAGGAACGCCAGGCCCGTGCCCGCGTGAGGCCCGGAGATGGAGATGAAGCGCCGCACCACCAGCCTGCCGCCCAACAGCTGCACCCAGTAGCGGCTGACCAGCGCGCCCATGCTGAAGCCCACCACGTCCACACGACGGGCGCCGGTGCGCGCACGCAGCGCCTCGGCCTCCCGCGCCACCTGCCGCGCCAACGCGGGGATGCCCTCGCTGCCGTTGTTGGGGACCAGGGAGATGGCGTGGACGTGCGGCCAGCCCTCCTGCTCCAGCCGGCCGCGCAGGGCGTCGAAGGCGCTGGCGTCGTCTCCGATGCCGTGCACCAGCAACACCGGCGCGCGCTGCTCCACGGGCGCCCGCCGCGGCGACACCGCGAGGGACGACGCCGTCATGGCGCACCCCTCGCAGAACCACGCCAGGGCCAGCAGGACGAGCATCGCGCGCATGCAGGGCGGGACATGGCGATGTCACTCCCCGCTCGCAAGGGACCCCCGGCGCATCCGTTCACGCGAGTCGATGGCGCACACCCTTCCCGTCACGCAGTGCACTCCCGGCTGTCCATGAAGGGCCCCATCGGCGTCCACGCGACGAAACGGCCCCGCCCGTCGCGCATTCCCCTCCCGCGGGAGCCTACACCCAGGCGCACCCCGGTCGCGCCAGCCCCTCGGCATCCCCGGGGATGGCCGCCCTTCACGGACTGTCCGGAGCCCAACGCCACGTCCCCGGGCCCGGGCCCGGCGCGGGGGAGGGTTTCTCCACTCCCGGTGGAAGGGCCGGTGGTGTAAAGAGCCGGGACCATGCTGGAGCGACTCGGCGACCGAGTGAAGAAGGGCCTGCGCGACTGGACCGACCGCCTGGCCAACGACGAGCAGAAGGAACGGATGCAGGCCCTGGCCCGGCCGCAGAACGAGTACGGGGTGGACCCCTTCGGGTACAACCTGGACTTCAGCCTGTCCGCCGTGGCGCCCTTCCTGTGGCTCTACCGCAACTACTTCCGCGTGGAGACCTTCGGCGTCGAGAAGGTCCCCGCCGGCCGCGTGCTGCTGGTGTCCAACCACTCCGGGCAGCTGCCGCTGGACGGCGCCATGATTGGCGTGTCGCTGATGCTGGAGGCAAGCCCCCCCCGCGCCATGCGCAGCATGGTGGAGAAGTGGGTGCCCTCGCTGCCGTACGTCTCCACCTTCATGGCGCGCATGGGGCAGATTGTCGGCACGCCGGAGAACTGCCGGCGGCTGCTCGAGTCCGATGAGGCCATCCTCGTCTTCCCGGAGGGGCTGCGCGGCATCAACAAGCTGTGGCCCCAGCGCTACCAGCTCCAGGAGTTCGGCCTGGGCTTCATGCGCCTGGCGCTGGAGACGCGCACGCCCATCGTCCCCGTGGCCGTCGTGGGCGCCGAGGAGCAGGCCCCCGCGCTCATGGACCTCAAGCCGGTGGCGAAGCTGCTGGGCTTCCCGTCGTTCCCCATCACCCCCACGGGCGTGCCCTTCCCGCTGCCCACGAAGTACCGCATCTACTTCGGGGACCCGATGCACTTCTCGGGGCGCCCCGACGACGAGGACAGCGAGCTGGACAAGAAGGTCCGCACCGTGAAGGCGGCCATCCAGTCCATGCTCCACCAGGGCCTCAAGGAGCGCCGCGGGGTGTTCTGGTGAGCGATTACGCCCGGAGTCGCGGGACCAAGAGAGTGCAACCATGAGACCGGCCGTCGTCGTCACGGGCATCAGCGGCAACCTCGGCCGCACCCTCGCCAAGCTCCTCCACAAGCACGAGCGCATCATCGGCATCGACCGGCGCCCCTTCGTGGGCCGGCCGAAGGACGTGGAGATGTACGAGCTGGACCTGCGCAAGAAGAAGGCCGAGGACGTCTTCCGCAAGAACGAGGTCCGCGCCGTCATCCACATGGGCATCATGCATGACCCGCGCATGAGCGAGGAGGAGCACCACTCGTTCAACGTCGTGGGCACCACGCGGCTGCTCGAGTACTGCGCGAAGTACGGCGTGAAGAAGGTGGTGGTGCTGTCCTCGGCCAACGTCTACGGACCCAGCCCGGACAACTCCAACTTCCTCACCGAGGACGCGCCGCTCATGGCGGCCAGCCGCTTCTCCGGCGTGCGGGACTTGATTGAAGTGGACATGCTCGCGCATGGCTTCTTCTGGAAGCACCCACACATCGAGACGGTGATTCTCCGGCCCGTGCACATCGTCGGGCCCACCATCAAGAACGCGCCCTCCAACTACCTGCGCCTGCGCCACCCGTGGATGATGGCGGGCTTCGACCCGATGGTTCAGCTCATCCACGTGGAGGACGTCGCCCGCGCCATGGTGGCCGCGCTCCGGCCGGAGCCCAAGGGCGTCTACAACGTGGTGGGCCCGGGCGAGGTGCCCCTGTCCGCGGTGATGCGCGAATTGGGCAACTCGCCCATCCCCGTGCCGCACCCGGTGGCCCGGCCCCTGTTGGGCATGCTCTTCAAGTACCGGCTGGCCAACTTCCCGCCCCCGGAGCTGGACCACATCCAGTTCCTGTGCGCCGTGGACGGCAGCCGCTGGGTGCGGGACGTGGACTGGAAGCCCCGCCACTCCATGCGCGAGACCATCCGCGCGGTGAACGGCGAGTAGCCGCCACTCCCCGGAGGAAAGTCCGAGGGTCCCCTGACACGGTTGTCGTGCCTGGCACGACGCCGAAGGCTGGACCCTCTGACACGAGTGTCAGGACCCCGACGGCCCCACCCCAGGACTGTCGGCGCGCCCTCCTCGCAAGCCCTTGAATCTCCAGGTGATGCGATGCGGGCTGCCCGGTGCGCGGGGCGTGGCATCGCCATTGCTCTAGTGGCCGGCGTCACCGCGCGGCGACGCGGGCCTGTTCAACACACCGTCGCCCCGCTCACATGTCAGGGCGCTCCATGGGGGAGCTCCCGACGCCCATCGACTCGGCCGGCCCCGAGCCGATGGGCGGATTCTTGTAGGGCACTCCATTGGGGAGTTCCCGACGCCCACCGCCTCGGCCGGCCCCGAGTCGGTGGGCGGTTTCTTTTTCAGCGCAGCTCGTCCGCGAACGGCCCCTCGTCCTGACGCTCCAGCAGCCACGTGCCGTGCTGGTAGACGAACTCCGACGTGACGACCGAGACGTGCTCGGACGCGGAGGGCAGGCGCATCCACTGGATGCGGCTCTGGATGAAGGCCCGCGTGCCGTCCTCGGACAGCTGCCCGTCCTCGATTTCGTAGTCGGTGATGGTCAAGTCCCGCTCGTCGTTGAGCGCGATGCGGGCCTTGGTGAACGCCTTGCGCTTCTCCGGGACGATGAAGCGGGCCGCGGAGCGGAAGTCCTTCCAGCGGATGACCTGATGGAACTGCTCCACCGTGGGCTTGAGTTCTTCCAGGTTGGATTTCTTGGATACGGTTGCGCACCCGGACAGGGCCAGGACGAGGAAAAGGGCAGGCAGGCGATTCACGAGGGGGACGGTAGCATCCGGCGCCCGCCCCGGACGAGGGCGGGGTGCTATGGTCCGGCTCCCCCGCCCGAGCACCGGAGTCGCAAGCCCTCATGGCCAAGTCGATGGTGGAGCGCTACGAGCAGCTCCTCCGGCAGGACCCCACTTCTTCCGTTTTCGTCGAACTGGCCAAGGCCCTGCTGGAAAAGGGGGACGCGCCGCGCGCCATCGAGGTGTGTGAGCAGGGTGTCTCGCACCATCCGTCCTCGACGGTGGGCCGGGTGCTCTGGGGCAAGGCGCTCATCCAACTGGGCCGCCCCGCCGAGGCGATGGAGCAGTTCGACCGCGCCATCGCCATCGAGAAGGACAACCCCTACGCCTACAACCTGATTGGCGAGGTGTTGCTCCAGCGCGGGCTGTACCGCTCGGCGCTGCCGATTCTGCGCAAGGCCGTGGCGCTGCAGCCCAATGATGGCCGCGTGAAGCTGTGGCTGGAGCAGGCGCAGCAGGCCCTGGCCGGTGGCCCGGCGCCGGTCTTCGCGGACCTGATGGGGCTGGAGAAGGCCGCGCCCGAAGAGGGTGAGGCCGAGCCCGACGCGGCCAGGCCCGAGAGCGCCGAGGGTGCTCACGCCGCCGCGTCGCCGATGGCGGCCGCGAGGCTTCGCGCCGCCGCGCTCGGGGACGCCGCGAAGGCCGCGAGCGCCTCGGGACCTGGGGCCGCGAAGAGCGCGGGCGCGCGGGCCGCCGCGGACCTGGCGAGCGCCGCCGCGGCGGGTGGGGCCGCGAGCCCGGCGGAGGCGGGGGCTCCGGACGGAGATGCTGCGCCCTCGACGGAGGAGGGCGCTCAGGCTCCAGCGGGTGCTCCGGGCGAAGTGTCGGACGCGGAGGCCTCGGCGCCGTTGTCTGATTCGCTTGGGTTGATCGACCGGCAGGTGCCGGTGCTGCGGCCCGCGACGGGCACTCCGCTTCCAAGCCTGGAGCTGTCCCTCTTCGACGAGGAGGATGGGGCCCGCTCCCCAGACGCGAATGCGCCGGCGGGGGAGGGCGCCGACGCTGGCTCCTCCCAGGATGGTCAGGCGTTGGACCCGGCCGCCTTTGAGGGCGGCCCCGGCGCGTCCCCTGAAGCGGGCGCGGTGTCCGACGAGACCAGCGAGCAGGCGCTGCTGCGCTCCAGCGAGTTCACCACCGCGAAGCCGGTGGTCCCCGCGGCGTCCACCGACTCGACCGAGTCGGACGAAGAGCAGGCACTGCTGCGCTCCAGCGAGTTCACCACCGCGAAGCCCGTGGTCCCCGCCGCGTCGGGCGGGCTGCTGGGGGATTTGCCTCCGCCCGAGCCCACCGCCGCCACGCCCGTCGTCGCGCGCGCGCAGCCCCAGGCGCGAGGCTCGGGCTCCAAGCGCTCGCTGCTGGAGGACCTGCCCGACGCTTCGGACGCCACCGGCCGCGCGAAGGCGGGCGCTCCCAAGCAGGACACCGAGGCGCTCACCGCCGCCTACGAGAAGGAGCTGCGGCAGAAGCTGGCGCGCGAGGCGGCCAAGACGTCCTTCCTCAAGCGCAACGGCGTGAAGGTGGCCGGCGCCGCCGCGCTGCTGATGGTGGTCATCGCCGTCATCGTCGGCGTGGTGCGCATCCGCGCGGCCACGGGGGGCCAGACGCTGAACGAGGCCCTGGCCAGGAGCGAGGACCTCATCACCCAGGACACGCGCGCGTCGCTGGACGGGGCGCTGCAGCAACTGGACCGGGCGCTGGACATGGACGAGAGCAGCAGCCGCGCGTGGGCCCTCAAGGCCTGGACGCACGCGCTGCTCTTCGCGGACCACGGCCTGTCCCCGGATGACCGGCTCAAGGCGCTGGAGGCCCTGGAGAAGCCCGGCGTGAAGGAGGCCGCGCCGGGGCTGGCGCTCGCCACCAACGTCCTCGTGGCGGATGACCGGGGACGCGAGCCCGCGCGCCGCGCGCTGCTCGCCGCGACGGAGGAGAGCACGGAGGTCCACGCGCTGGCCGCCAGCCTGCTGCTGGCCGCCAAGGACGAGAAGAAGGCGCTGGAGCGCTTCGACCGCGCGCTGAGGGCCTCGCCGTCGAACGTGCGCGCCCTGGTGGCGCTGGGTGGCTACTACCTGGCCTCCGAGGACTTCCCGCACGCCATCGAGATGTTCGGCAAGGCGCGCACCAAGTCCCCCAAGCACCCCGTGGCGCGCATCGGTCAGGCCGAGGCGCGGCTCGCGCTGGAGCAGGACCTGGAGGCGTCGCTTTCGGACGTGGCGCCCCTGGCGGGAAGCCCCGAGCTGCCCGCCGCGCTCGGCGCTCGTCAGCAACTGGTGCACGGCCGGCTCCTGTCCGCCGTGGGCAAGCACGACGAGGCCCGCGCGCTGCTCGCCAAGGGCACGCAGGGGCCGCTGGCCTTCGACTTCCAGCTCGCGCAGGGCGCGGCGAGCCGGGCCGCCGGGAAGCTGGACGCGGCGCAGTCCGCGTACGAGGCGGCGCTGAAGCTGCAACCCAAGAGCGACGAGGCCCGTGAGGGACTGGGCCGCACGCTGCTGGACCGGGACAGGGAGCGCGACGTGCTCACCCGCCTGGAGGCGGACGGCGGCCGCAGGGTGGCGCTGGTGCGGGGCACCGCGTACGCGCGGCTCGGAGACTGGAAGCGGGCCCGCACGGAGCTCGCGCGCACGCGGGTGAACGAGCGCTACCCGCCGGAGGCCGTGTCGCTGCTCGCGCTGGCGGACGCGGCGGAGGGCAACGCGGCGCAGGCCCGCGAGCTGCTCGAGAAGGCGCTGGCCGCGAGCAAGCGCCCGCGCAACGACATGCGACTGGCGCTGGGGCAGGTGTACTGGCGTGAGCGCGCCTTCGACAAGGCGCAGTCCCAGTTCGAGGAGGCGCAGAAGGACCCCCGGGACTACGAGGCGTCGTGCTCGCTGGGCCGGCTCATGCTGGCGCGCGGCCTGCCGGACATGGCGCTCAAGCCGCTGACGCAGGCGGTGGAGCGCAACGGCTCGCACGGCGAGGCGCGTGACGCGCTGGGGCGCACGCTGCTGGCCCTGGGGCGCACGCCGGAGGCCCTCAAGCAGTTCGAGACCTGGCAGCTCGACAACCCGGGCAGCGCGGAGGCGCACAAGGGCTTCGCGCTGGCGCTCTTCCACTCGGGGCGTCGCAAGGAGGCCGAAGGGGCCGTGGGGCGCTCGGCGAAGCTGGCGCCGGACGACGCCGAGGCCCACCGGCTGCGCGCCGCCATCCTCTTCGCCTCGGGCGACGCGAAGGGCGGCTTCTCCGCGCTGGAGCGCGCCAACAAGCTGAACCCGAAGGACCCGGACACCTTCTGCGAGATTGCCCACGCGTTCCTGCGCCAGGGCAACCCGGACAACGCGGACGCGGCCTTCGCGGCGGCGCGGCGCGAGGGGCCGGATGCCACCTGCGGCCGGGTGGGGGAGCTCTACGCGCAGCTGCCCAGCGGAGGCCGTCCCGCGGCGCGGACGCTGGAGGACCTGGCGTCGCGCGCGCCCACCGTCTGGGACAAGGCCTTCGCCCAGGCCACCATGGCCCGGGTGCTGCTCGGGGCCGGCGCGGTGAAGGAGGCCCGGACGGCGGCGGAGGAGGCCGTGCGGCTGGCGCCGTACCAGGGCCGCTCGCACCTGGCGCTGGGCATGGTGGCGCTCAAGCAGCGCCAGGAGCCCGTGGCCAAGGCGTCGCTCTTGAAGGCCGTGGAGCTGGAGCCCACGGACGGACTGGCGCACCTGGCGCTGGCGGACGTGCTGGTGCGCGAGTCGGCGGAGCTGCCCCGGGCGGTGGAGTCCTATGAGGCCTTCCTCCGACTGGCCGGAGGAAGCGAGGATGCGGGCCGCGTGAAGAAGGCTCTGCCGTCCCTCAAGAAGAAAGCGGCCCGCTAGCGTGAGGAATCCTCCCCCCGGCTCGGGGCCCGAGTCCCCGTTGCTGCGAATCATGTGGGGCAACGCCTTCCTGCTGTCGGCGCTCTACCTGTTGGTGGGCGTCGTGGTGGAGGTGGCGCTGCGCTATTTCCCCTCGCTCTTCCTCCAGCGGCTGTCGCTGTCGCTGGACTCGCTGCCCGCCAGGGCCCTGGAGCTGATGGGGGCGATGGAGCCCTTGCGCACGGCGTACTTCAACGGGCGCATCCCCGAGTACGCGGTCCGCCTGGTCTTCGGCCTCACCACGGTGGCGGTCATCTTCCTGCTCGCGCTGGTGGTGGGCACCGTCATGGGCACCCTGCGCCACCTGCTCTCCCGGCGCGCCCGGGGCGCCTGAGCCCAGGGGCCCTCCGTCAGTCGGTGCCCAGCGCGCGACGGATGCGAGGCTTCTTCGCGCGCGCCGCCGCCATGGGCGCCACCTGCGGCTCGTGTCCCGCGGCGCGGGCCATGAGGCAGATCTCCACCACCTTGGGCCCGAAGCGCTCCCAGCGGCTCTCCCCCGTGCCCTTCACCGTGAGGAAGCCCTCCCGGTCGATGGGGAGCGCCGCCGCCAGGCCCAGCAGCGTCGCGTCGTTGAAGATGATGAAGGGCGCGACGCCCAGATCCTTCGACAGCTCCTTGCGCCAGCGGCGCAGCTCCGTGGAGGCCAGCTCGCTGTAGTTCGTCACCAGCGGCGCGGCGGCCGCGGCGCGGGCGCGCGAGGCGGACGGCCCGCCCGACAGCAGCACCGGCATCTTCGCGGGCGCGCACACGTCGCAGTTGCCGCAGGAGGTCTCCACGTCCTGCTGGCCGAAGTAGTGGAGGATGGCACCGCGCCGGCAACGGGAGTCCCGGTCCGCGTAGGCGTAGTCCGTCATCCGCCGCAGCAACTGGAGGTTCTGCCGCTCCTGCTCGCGCACGTGGGACAGGTCCATGCCCAGCTCCCGGAAGGGCATCCGCAGGAGCGCGCGGATGGAGCGCCCCGAGAAGGGCCTGCGCACCCGCACCACGCCCGCCTTCTCCAACAGCCCCAGCGCGTGGCGCGTCTCGTCCACCGACAGGCCGACGCGGCGCGCGAGGATGGTCAGCTCCGTGGTGGCCTGCCGGCCGATGGGGAACGTCTCCACGAGCGACTTGAGCAGCCGCTGCGCGTCCGGGGAGTGGGGGTGCGCGGCCTGGGCCCTCTCCGTCAGCAGCACCCCGTGCTCGCCCTCGCCCCGGCCTCCGCGCTCGAGCTTCCCGGCGCGCTCGAAGATGCGCAGCGCCGCCGACACCTCGAACTCGCTGGCGTTCACCATGCCCGCCAGCACGTGCACGCCCCGCTCGAACTCCTCCACCGACTGGAGCACGCCCCACACGTCCGCGAGCACCGCCTCCGAGGGGTGGCTGCCCTGGATGAGCCGCTCCTGGGTGTACACGTCCGAGTGGTTGAACAGCAGCACCGCCCGCGCATCCCCACCGTCGCGGCCCGCGCGACCTATCTCCTGGTAGTACGCCTCCACCGCGCGCGGGATGTTGGCGTGCGCGACGAAGCGGATGTCCGGCTTGTCGATGCCCATGCCGAACGCGTTGGTGGCCACCGCCACCGCGTCCGGGGTGGACATGAAGGTGTCCTGCGCCCGCCGGCGCGCGTCGTCCTCCATGCCCGCGTGGTACAGCACCGCCTTGAGCTTGCGCCCGTGCAGCTCCGAGAACACGCCCTCCGCGGCCCTCCGGGTGGAGCAGTAGATGATGCCGCTGCCCCCCAGCGCCGCCAGGCGCGCGCACGCCTCGTGCCGGTCCGTGTCCCCGCCCACCTCCTGCTTACCGAGGAAGAGGTTGGGGCGGTCGAACCCCATGGCGAACTCGCGGGGCTCCTTCATCAGCAGCACCCGGACGATGTCCGCGCGCACCTCCGGCGTGGCCGTGGCGGTGAGCGCCACGGTGCGCGGAGGCCGCAGCCGCTTGCGCACCTGTCCCAGCAGCGCGTAGTCCGGCCGGAAGTCGTGGCCCCACTGGGAGATGCAGTGCGCCTCGTCCACGGCGAGCAGGTCCACGCCCACGTCGGTGACCATCTGCACGAAGCTCGCGCTGCGAAAGCGCTCCGGCGCCACGTACAGGAGCTTGTACTCGCCGCCGCGCAGCCGGCGCATCCGCTCCGCCCGCTCCAGGTCCGTCAGCGACGAGTTGATGAACGTGGCGGAGATGCCGCGCGCGGTGAGCTGCTCCACCTGGTCCTTCATCAGCGCGATGAGCGGCGACACCACCAGCGTCAGCCCCGGCAGCAGCGTGGCCGGCAGCTGGTAGCACAGGCTCTTGCCGGCGCCGGTGGGCATGACCACCACGGTGTTGCGCCCGGACAACACGGTGGAGATGACCTCCGCCTGTCCCGGACGGAACTGCGTCAGGCCGAAGTGGCGCACCAGGCCCTGCTGGGCTTCTTCGAAGTAGGGCAGGGCCACCGACATCGCTCGCATGTCCACCATCCTGGTCCAGCCGTCAACGCAAACCACACCCCGCCACCCCTCACAGCTCCAGCCCCGGCGGCACGGGGACGGCCAGGCGGGCCCTCCTCCGCGCCACCTCCAACACCCTCAGCGCCGTGGCCTCCGGCTCCACGCGGCCGTCCACCACCACGTCCCCCTCGCGCGCGTCCGCCGGGAGCGCTGCCCGCTCCACCACGCAGGCCCGGCCGCCCTCCAGCCGCACCACCTGCGCCCGCGTGTCCTCGAGCAGCTCCACCTGCACCAGCCCCACCAGACATCCCGCCATCACCCACGTCCTCCCGCCGCGTTCCATTCCCGCTTCGCCTCCCACTCCCCGTCCGGGAGCAGGCCTCGCTCCAACATCGACACGAAGCCGCCGTCGCCCACCACCAGGTGGTCCAGCACCTTCACGTTGAGCAACCTCGCGCCGGCCACCAGGTGCCGCGTCAGCGCCACGTCCTGGACGCTGGGCTCCGGGTCTCCCGAAGGGTGGTTGTGCGCCAGGACGATGGCCGTCGCCCGCGACACGAGCGCCGCGGCGAACACCTCCCGCGGGTCCACCGGGCACGTGTTCATGGTGCCCTCCGCCACCCGCGCGTCGTGCACCAGCACGTTGCGCGTGTTGAAGCACAGCACGTGGAAGACCTCGCGCCTCAACCCCGTGAGGCCCGGTGTCAGGTACGTGTGGATCTCCCGGGGAGAGCGCAGCCGGGGCCTGCGCTCCGGCGTCCGCTGCGCGCGCCTTCCCAGCTCCAGCGCCGCGAGCACCTGCGCCGTCCGCCGTGGCCCCAGGCCCGGCACGTGGGCCAGCTCCACAGGCTCCGCCTGCAACAGCGCCTTGAGCCCCCCGCAGCGCTTCAACACCGCGAGGGCCGCCTCCATCGCGCCGCGCGAGCCCGAGGCCACGCCCCATGCCACGCACAGAAGCTCCGGGTCCGTGAGTGCCCGCGCTCCCAACCGGAAGAGCCGCTCCCGGGAGGACTCGGCGTCCACTCCCTTTCGCGCGCCCCTCGACTCCTCGACCACCTCGTCCGCCGCCCACGCCTCGCCCATCCGCCACCCCGTCCCGCCCACCTTCACCGGCGCGGCGATTGAGCAAGGCGTGTGCCCGCTGTCTCTACCTGGAGCGTGCGGTGCCTACCCATCCCGACCCGCGCGACAGCGGCCCGTCCGGCGGACTGTCACCGCCCCGCCATGGGCCTGCTGCCCGACGAGCGCCCGTGTCCAGGCTTTGTCTCAGAAGCGGGAGATGGCGAAGAACGATTTGATCTTGTCGTTCGTCTCGCGAAGTCGCTCGCTCAGCGTCCGGACGAACGTCCACAGCAGGACGTACGCCAGGTCCTTGTCGGTGAACATGAGCTGGTCCAGCTTGGAGCGCTCGATGACCCACACCGCGCAGCTGATGTGGGCGATGGCGTCGGCGGAGCGGGGCGAGTCCTCGATTACCGCCATCTCACCGAAGTACTGGCCGGGCTCCAGGATGGCGAGCGCCTCCTCGCCGATGCCGGGCACGGACTTGGAGATGCGGACCTTGCCCCGGGAGATGACGAACATCTCCTGGCCGGACTCCCCCTCGCGGAAGAGGAAGGCGCCCGCAGGGTAGTCCCTGGTCTGGCCGAGTTGAGCCACCTTGGCGAGCTGGCCCTGGGTCAAACCCTCGAACAGCGCAACCTTCTTGAGGAGCTCGGCATCCATGAGGCCAGCTTCGTATCACGCGCCCGAGGGCCTCTGGTACCTTCGCGGCCTCAACGAGACAAGAGGGAAGGAGCCACCCGTGGCGGAGGAGAAGATCAACAAGGTGACCATCATCGGCTCGGGGCCGGCGGGCTACACCGCGGCCATCTATGCCGCGCGTGCCAACCTGGAGCCCGTGGTGTTCGCCGGTGGGCCCACGCTGGAGCACCCCCAGCGCGTGCCGGGCGGGCAGCTCATGGTGACCACGGACGTGGAGAACTACCCGGGCTTCCCGGAGGCCATCACCGGCCCGGAGCTGATGGAGCGCTTCCAGAAGCAGGCGGAGCGCTTCGGGACCGTCATCCACATGGAGAACGTGGTGAAGGTGGACTTCAGCTCGCGCCCGTTCCTGCTGGAGAGTGAGAGCGGCCTGCGCGTGCGCTCGGAGACGGTCATCATCTCCACCGGCGCCACGGCCAAGTGGCTGGGCGTCAAGGGTGAGGACACGTACAAGAACCGCGGCGTGTCCGCGTGCGCCACGTGTGACGGCGCGTTCTTCAAGAACCAGGAGGTCCTCGTCGTCGGCGGAGGCGACACGGCGATGGAGGAGGCCACGTACCTGGCGAAGATCGTCAAGCACGTCACCCTCATCCACCGGCGCGACTCGCTGCGCGCGTCCAAGGTGATGCAGGAGCGCGCGCTCAACAACCCGAAGATCTCCTTCCTCTGGAACTCCGCGGTGGAGGAGGTCCAGGGCGACGCGAAGGGGATGTCCGGCGCCGTGGTGCGCAACCTCAAGACGGGCGACAGCCAGCTGCTCAAGGCGACGGGCCTGTTCGTCGCCATCGGCCACACGCCGAACACGGAGCTGTTCCAGGGCATCCTGGAGACGCACCAGGGCGGCTACCTCAAGACGGTGCCGGGCAGCACCCGCACGAACATCCCCGGCGTCTTCGCTTGTGGTGACGTGCAGGACAGCTACTACCGGCAGGCCATCACGGCGGCGGGCACCGGCTGCATGGCGGCCATCGACGCCGAGCGCTGGCTCATCGAGCACGGCGAGTAGCTAGCCCGCGCAGCGCCGCGTGACGCATGCTCCAGGCCGGTCCGCTCCGAACACGAGCGGGCCGGCCTTTTTCGCGTCGAGCCGGGACACATGCGCCCGGGAACGGACCCGAGGACCCTCTCTCATGAGCACGAAGCAGAAGACGCTGGCGGTGCACGCCGGGACGCGGCTGACGGGGAGCAAGGCGGTGCCCGTCTCGCCGCCCATCTCCGTGGCGGCGGTGAGCTGGTTCGACAGCAGTGACGACCTGGACGGCGCGCTCGACGGCAAGGACTACGCCTATGCCCGCATCAGCGCGCCCAACACGACGCTGCTGGAGGAGGCGGTGGCGGCGCTCGAGGGCGCCGAGTCCTGTGTGGCCTACGCCAGCGGCATGGCCGCGCTGCGCTCGCTCTTCGAGGCGCAGGGCTTGCGTCCCGGGGACAGGTTGGTGATGCCGGCCGACGGCTACGGTGTCACGCGCGCGCTCTACAAGAAGCTGTGCGCGGCGCTGGGCGTGGAGCTGCACGCGCTGAAGCTGTCGGACGCGGACGCTCCGGCGCGCATCCGGGAGCTCCGTCCCCGGCTGGTGCTGGCGGAGAGCATCACCAATCCGCTCCTGCGCGTGGCGGACCTGCGCGTCCTCGCCAAGGCAAGCCACGACGTGGGCGCGACGTTCGCGGTGGACGCGACGTTCCCTTCTCCCATGGGCCAGCGCGCGCTGGAGCTGGGCGCGGACTACGCGGTGCAGTCCACCAGCAAGTGGCTCAACGGGCACAGCGACGCGCTGGGCGGCACGGTGAGCGGCTCGCGTGAGCGCATCGACGTGCTGCGCGCCGCGCGCATCCTCGCGGGCGATGTGCTCGGGCCGTTCGAGGCGTGGCTGACGCTGCGCGGGCTGCGCACGTTGCCGGTGCGGATGAAGGCGCATGCGGAGCACGCGGCCCATGTGGCGAGGCGACTGTCGGAGTCGCCGCTGCTCGAGCGCGTCATCTACCCGGGGCTGCCCACGCACCCGGACCACGCGGTGGCGCGCGAGCTGTTGAAGGATGGCGGGCCCATGGTGTCGTTCGAGATTCGGGGCGCGGGGCGACCGGAGGCCATGCGCTTCCTGGAGGCGCTGAAGGTGGGGCGGCCCGGGCCCTCGCTGGGGGATGTCTGCACGCTGGTGATGCACGCGGCCAGCGCGAGCGCGCGGCGCTTCACGCCCGAGGAGCGCGAGGCGGCGGGCATCCGCGAGAGCCTCATCCGGGTCTCCGTGGGACTGGAGGATCCGGACGACGTGGTGGACGACCTGCTCCAGGCCGTGGCCCGTGGGGTGGCGCGATGAAGATGGTGGACGTCGGCGCGAAGCCGAAGACGGAGCGGGTGGCGGTGGCGACGGGGCTTCTGCGCATGCAGGCCGAGACGCGCGAGCGCATCCTCGCGGGGGAGATGGAGAAGGGGGACGTGCTCGCGGCGGCGAGGCTCGCGGGCATCATGGCCGCCAAGCGCACCCCGGACTTCATCCCGCTGTGCCATCCCATCGCGCTGTCCGGTGTCGAGGTGACGCTCCAGCCCGTGGTCGAGGGGCTCACCGTCCGCGTGACGGTGCGCACCGTGGACCGCACGGGCGTGGAGATGGAGGCGCTCACGGCCGCGTGCGCGGCGGCGCTCACCGTCTATGACATGTGCAAGAGCTCGGACCGCGGCATGGTGCTGGACGCGGTGCAATTGGAGCACAAGTCCGGCGGCCGCTCGGGGACATGGGAGCGCGAGCCGGTGAAGAAGACCACCGCGTCTTCGCGTACCGCCCGAAAGCGCTCCGGGCGGTAGGCGCTCGTCGCTGCTTCCCAGCGGCGGGCTCGAGCCGATGAAGAAGATCGGCTCGCCCTCCGCTGGTCGGACGGTCGGCTCTCTCGAAAAGAGGGGGCGCGAGCATGCGAAGCGTTCCCACCGCATCGGGGCCCGTTTCGCGGCGCCCGCGAAGACGCGTCAGCCCGTCGGCCCTCGCGGCGCAAGGGGCCCAAGGGAGCGCATGTCCCTGACGCCCCCCTCTCGCGGCAGGTCCACTTCGGAGACCGCACCCGAGCCGTTCACCGGCATCGCCGCGAGCTCGCGCATGCATGGTCAGACCGCGTCATTCGCCCACGCTCCCGTGCGGGCAAGCCACTGTCCGCTGCGGGACGTCGCGACTGTGCGCCCCCACACGTCACACCCTGAACCCGTGCCCTTCGGGGCTCCCCCTTGTCGGAGGGGACTCCCATGTTGAGTGGGCCATGTACGCCCGAGGGTGTCCTCGGCCAGGGAGGAGGTTGGAAGGGTGCTGAACGACAGGACGACCCGCTCCGCCCTGGCCCTGCTCGCGGCCGTGTTCGGCGTCGGCTGCAGCGCGGGCGAGGGCTCCTCGGAGATGCCTCGGACACTGGTGGCCGAGGAGTCCCACGCGCGCTGCGGCGCGAGCGCGGACCGGCGCTCCCTCTCCAAGGACCCGACGGACTGCCGCCACATGCTCTTCGTCTGCGCCCCCGGGGAGACGCCGTTCTTCGACGCCTGCGGCTGCGGCTGCGAGCGTCGATGAGCCCTACGGCGTCTTCGCCTCCGCGCGGAGCCGCTCCAGGAAGAACGCCCCCACCACCAGCGAGTGGGTGATGCGACCCTCCAGGATGAGCCTGGGCGCATCCGCGCGCGGGTGCAGCTCCACCGCGATGTCCTCGCCCTCGTCCTGCTGCCCCGCATGCACCTTCACGCAATCCAGCGCCAGGAAGCTGAAGCACCGGTTGTCCTGCAGCGCGGGATTCGGGTGCACCCAGCCGAGCGGAATCACACGGCCCGCCACGTACCCGGTCTCCTCCTCCAGCTCGCGCGCGGCGGCGACGGCGGGGTCCTCGCCCTCGTCCACCATGCCGCCGGGCACCTCCAGCGTGTCCGCGCCCGTGCCGAAGCGGAACTGCCGCACCAGCACCAGCTCGTCGGCCGGCGTCACCGCGATGACGTTCACCCAGTCCGCGCAGTCCACCCGCACCCGGGGGTGCTCCAGGTGCGTGCGAGGGTCCGCCCACTGGTCCTCGCGCACCGTCAGCACCTGGTAGTCATGCTCCATTCCCTGGCGCAGTCGCAGCCAGGGCTTCACCGTCCGGGACATGGGCACTCGCTTGCGGGGCCCGCGACAGCGTCGGGCCCCTTCGGAATCAGTTGAGCAGGGCCGCGCGCTCGCGCAGCTCCTGCGCCGTCAGCTCCAGCCGCTCACGGTCCGGCGCCTCGGGGGACAGCTCCAGGCAGCGCTCCACGTCGCGCAGCGCCGCCCGGTACGCGCCCAGGTTCGCCAGCAGCGCCGCGCGCGTGCGCAGCTCCCCCGGATGGTCCGGCGCCAGGAGCAACAACAGGTCCACCACCGCCAGCCCGCGCTCGCGGTCCTCGCGGCCCAGGTACACCCGCCGCAGGTTCGACAGCATCCGGTACGCAATCAGCTCCACCGGTGCGGGCGCCAGCATGGACCGGTCGAACTTGAGCTGCGGGGCCACGCGCTTGAGCAGCTCCTCGCAGCCGTGCTCCGTGAGGATGTCCCCCTGGTGGAACGGGTCCATCACCAGCTTGTGGTCCCCCGCGTCGTGCGCCACCAGGAAGTGGCCGGGGAAGGGCACCCCGTACAGCGGGATTCCCGCCCGCCGCGCCACCTCCAGGTACACCACCGACAGCGTTATCGGCAGGCCCAGCTTCCGCTCCAGCACCTGGTCCAGGAAGCTGTTCTCCGGCGAGTGGTAGTTGTCCTCGTTGCCCCGGAAGCCCTCGATGTCCGACAGCACGTGACGCAGCGCCCGCAGCGGGGCCAGCGCCTCGCCCTTGTCGTGGAGCCGCTCCGCCTCCACCTGCACCCGACAGGCGAGCACGTCCAGCATGTGCAGACACGCCGGCGCGTCCAGCTCCGGCCTGTCCAGTGTGGCAATCGCCAGCGCCGCCAGGTCCAGGCGGGGAGGCTCCGCGGCCAGCGCCGACACCAACCGTTCCCGGGCCAGCGGCGGGCTGAATCCTGTGGTCATGCTCACGGCGGCAACCACTAACCCACGACGAGCCCGACAGCAAAGGCAGGCGGCCGAGCGTCAGAAGGTGGGCGGCGCATAGGGCAGCCTCCCCTTGATTTCGGCGCGCAGCCCCATCTGGGCCGAAATCAACCCCGCCAGGATTCCGTCCTCGAACTCGAAAGTCGGGTGTTCCTTGAGTTGGGGAAAGTCGTGGGGATTGCGGAGCTCCTCGGGGGTGATGTTGGGGACGGCCTCGCGGGCCAGCCGCAACACCTTCGCCTGCTGTTGGGAAATCATCCGCTCGAAGAGCTGGGCGGACAGCTCCAGCATGTCCTGGGCCACGTCTTCCTTCATTGCGTGTCTACTCCTGGGCGATGTCCCACTTGGCGCGGCGGTAGCTGTAACGGAAAGCCGCCGCGTCCGCCTCTTTCGCGAGCCCCTCGCCCTCCCGGCCGTCCAGGAAGGCGACGAAGTCCAGCTGGCGGTCCTCCCGGCCGAACTCGGCGTCGAACAGGCGGACCAGCTCGTTGGCGGGCAGGGTGCGCCGGCCGACGACGTCGACCAGGGGGATGGAGAGCCCCCGCAGCTCCTTCGAGGGTGCGTAGGACTTCCACACCAGCTCCGTGCACACCAGCGTCTGGTCGGAGAAGAAGTCGAAGTCGAAGTCGTAGGGGCGGCCCTGGTAGCCGAAGGCCCGGAGGATTGCGCGCGCCTTGTCCACGCGCGTCAGCCGGGGGCGCATGACTCCCAGGTAGTCCACGCGCATGCCGTGCTCGGGGCCGGTGAAGCTGACGCCCTCGCTGATGGACTCGATGATGCGCAGGGCATCCCCATGCGTGTCGGTCTGGTTGTACGCGGCCCACTTCGTGGGGAAGGCCGTGGCCAGGTGGCCGGTGAAGCTCTGGGGCTTGCCCTCGAGCGTCGCGAGCCAGGCCTTCACGTCCTTGTCCTCGTCGAAGTAGGCGGCCAGCTCCTGCTGGGTGCCCACGTACAGCTCCGCGTGCGGCCAGAAGCCCGGCAGGCCGATGTTGGAGAGGTACCAGTTCTGACGGGCCACCAGGATGTCACCGGGCTCCATGCGCTCGAGCAACGCCTGCACCTGCGCGCGGGAGATGAGCGGCTGGCCGGAGCGGTGCACGCGCGTGTCGCCCATCCACTCGGCCACCGCGCGCTGCACGGGGAAGAAGGCGCGCTGGGCGCTGTCCTGGGTGAGGTCCGTGGCGGCCTTGGCGAAGAGCACGGGGCCGCGCTTGATGAGCAGCCCCTTGGCCACCTCGCTGTTGAGCTTCATCTCCTGCATCACCCACGGGACGCGCGGCGCATCCAGCGCGCCGGCCTTCACCAGCAGGGGCCGCAGCTGCTGCTTGTAGCCGTCCCCGGTGAGCAGCTGGGTGGTGGTGCCCACGTGGATGACCTTCTCCTTGAAGCGGGCGAAGGCGCGCGCGGGCAGGCCGTACTCGGGGGCGGGCTCGTCCAGGAGCACCTCCAGCTGCTTGCGGCCTCCGGTGAGCTCCGCGAACGTCAGGCCGTGGGCCAGCTCCGTGGTGAGCGCGCCGTGGGTGAGCAGGAAGCCCCAGGCGTGCTTCTTCGGCTGGGTGAGCAAGGGCTCCTTCACGAAGTCCCAGTAGCGCTGACGGATGACCTCGGTGGAGACGAAGTAGTCGAAGAAGGCGGCCCACGTGGTGAGCAGGCGCTGCTTCTGGTCCGGCGTATACGGCTCGCTCTGCTTCTGCAGATACAGCGCGCGCGACGTCTTCACCTCCTCCGACAGCCGCCTGAGGCCCTGGGCGTAGCGCTCCAGCTGGCGCAGGTCCTCCTGGGCCTGGGCCACGAAGGCGTCGTCCTCGAGCGCATAGACGCTCTTGGGAGGGGCAGCGGGCGCTTGGGGAGGCGGACTGGCGACGGTGAGCCAGGCGAGCAGCAGGGAGGCGGCGGGCATGGGGTGGGGCTCCGGCGGAGACAGGGCGGCGGCGGGACTCTACCTCGGGAGCTGCCGGGGCGGCTGGCCCCCTGGCTGCCCAGGGGAGGGGAGGGGGACGGCCGGGTGGTCCGGCGTGGGTTTCGTCCCCAGGTTCCTGGGACTCAAGTGACTCACGTCCGGACCGGGCTGGCCGGGCAGAAAGGCAGCGGCAGATGGCATTCGGAACCGCGGAAGACCCCGGGCTCTCCATCACCCCCCACCTGGACTCGGTGGACTACCCCACGACGAGGGATGACCTGGTCGAGGCCGCCGAGGACAGCGAGGCCCCCGTCAACGTCATCAACGTCCTCAAGTGCCTGCCTCGCACGGAGTACGCGTCGCGCGAGGACGTGATGCGGGACCTGGCGGAGGCCGCGCGGCGGTTCGCCCGGGGCGGGCTGCAGGACGACGACGGCGCGAACAGGGACCGGCGCAACATCGGTCGGGACCTGGTGGAGAACGCGCCCGACGGCAGCTCGCGTCACCCCTGAGGGGCGACATCCCTGGGAAGAAGCGCTCGCGGGCGCTGGCCGTTTCTGCCAGCGTTCGCGGGCGAATGCGTCCAGGTCTCCTGCTGAGCTGTCTCGTGCTGTTGCTCTCGTCCGGTTGTCGGAAGCCGCCGCCCTTGAGGGTGCCCGTCCCCTCGGTGACGCCTCGGGTGCGCCTGGGTTTCCAGCCGCCCGTGGGGCGCGTGCTCACCGAATCCCAGCAGGCCAGCCGCGCGGTGGAGCAGGACGGACAGGTGCTGCGTGAGGAGGCGGAGCTGACCACCGAGTCCCGCTTCGCCACCTCCGAGGGCGGCTGGCTGCTGACCCAGTCCGTGACGCGGGCGCGGCGCACGCGCGCGGGCGTGGCGGTGGAGGGCTGGGTGGATGACGTGCTGCTGCGCTTCGCGCTCCGGCTGCAGCTGGCGGCGGACGGCGCGTTCGTGAAGCTGGTGTCACCGGAGTCCGCGAGCGAGGCCTTGCGGCAGTCGGTGCCCGCGGGCGCGGACGCGAAGGCGCTGGAGCGCTTCCTGGCGCCGGAGGCCCTGGAGGCGCGCACGCGGCGCGAGTGGGAGGCGAAGTTCGGCGGCCTGTTCCAGCGGCATCTGTCGGAGGGTCAACGCACGTGGGCGGTGGACACGCTGCCCATGGGCGACACGCAGGTGGCGTATGTGCTGGAGCGCACGCTGCAGGGGACGCGGGACACGGAGTACGGCGACGCGGTGGTGCTGAGCCTCAAGTGCCTGGACTCGGTGCCGGAGGACGCGCCGCGGGAGCTGACGGACGCGTGGGTGGCGGCGGGGCGCCCGGAGCTGACGGCGGGCGTGACGTGCGAGGGCGAGCAGGTGGTGGCCTACGGGCGCTTCGTGCCGGTGAGCCGCGAGCTCACGGTGAAGGCCCGGGTGGGCCCGGCGGCGTGGACGGTGACGATGCAGTCGCGAGCGCAGGCCCTTCAGGAGGAGACGCCATGAGCTGGGAAGACAACCTCGTCGAGGACGAAGCGGGTGTGGAGCGCGTGGTGAAGGGTGCCAGGCGCGTGGCGGTGCTGGGCATCAAGACGGAGCAGCAGTCGGGGCAGCCGGCCTTCTACGTGCCGGACTACCTGGCGCGCGCGGGCGTGGAGGTGGTGCCCGTGCCCGTCTACTACCCGGACGTGACGCACATCCTCGGCAAGCCCGTGTTCCGCAAGCTCGCGGACGTGCCGGGCGAGGTGGACCTGGTGGACGTGTTCCGCAGGCCCCAGGACATCGACGCGCACGTGGACGACATCATCGCCAAGAAGCCGAAGGCGGTGTGGTTCCAGTCCGGCATCCGCAACGACGCGGCGGCGCGCAAGCTCGCGGAGGCGGGCATCCAGGTGGTGCAGGACCGCTGCCTCATGGTGGACCACCGCCGCTACGGCGGACGCTGAGCCGCCGCGCTCCGTCGGGCCTCGTGTGCGGGGGCCCGACGAAGCACGCCCGACGTCAGGGCTCAGGACGCGTCATAGGTCCACGTGAAGTACAGGTTGCGGCCGCGCCAGGCCGACAGGTCCTCCAGGCAGTACATGCCGGTGTGGATGCCGAACAGCTTGCCCTTGAGGAACTTGATGGCCCACAGGTTCGGCGAGTCGGTGTTGTTGACGACGATGTCCATCGTGTAGGGACCGCGGCCGGAGTTGTGCGTCTCGAGCACGCTGGGGTGGCGCGAGCCGTCCGGGCGGAAGACCTCGATGCCCTTCCACCAGGTGATGTTCGCGGCGGCGGTGAGGGTGATGCGCACGACGTTGGAGGGGGCCACCCCCGCGCCGCTGTACGAGAAGAACACGCGGTCTTCCGAGCTCTGGATGAGGTTGCCCGCCCAGCCGTTGTTGACCGTCCCGTTGGAGTTGATGACGCCGTAGGGCCAGTAGACCTGTGGGTCCCTGCAGCCGGGGTTGATGGCCTGGGTCGCGGTGTCGAGCTCCTCGGTCGCGGGCGCGCTGACGGGCTCCTGCGTGGTGGGGGCCTGCGTGGAGTCCACCTCCACCTCGGGGCCGCAGCCGACGAGGCCGAACATGAGGGAGAGGGAAGCGACGGTGACGTGAGTCTTCACGGGGTGCCTTTCGGATATCGGTGGGACGCACCGCTCGCGGTGCGGTGACACGTGGGTTGCCCGGCGTGTCGCGTGGGGGCCTTGTGCACCGCTCGTGCCCGCGTGCTTGCACGGGCTTCTCCGAGGAGGTCGCTCGGCGATGGGCCTCGAGTCGCCGTGCGGTGACACGCTGGGTTGGCACGGGTGGCACGTGGGCTCCGTGCCAGGGGCTCACCGTGGAGAAGCGGGCGCGCTAGAGTCGCGGGCATGTCGGACGCGGATGACCGCCGGGAGGGGGCCGGCGTGCCCAGGGGGCTCTCCACCCAGGAAGACAGCGTCGCTCCGGGGGCGCCCTGGGAGGACGTGGGGCCGCCCGAGGCCTGGGAGCGCTTCACGGACCTGACGCTGCTCGGGCAGGGTGGAATGGGCGTGGTCTACCGCGCGAGGGATACGCGCCTGGGCCGCGACGTGGCGCTCAAGTTCGTGAAGGGGACGTCTCCCGCGCGCGCGATGCGTTTGGTCCAGGAGGCCCGGGCGCAGGCGCGCATCGACCATCCCAACGTCTGCAAGGTGTACGAGGTGGGGCAGGTCGCGGGCCGCGACTTCATCGCGATGCAGTGGGTCTCCGGGCGCACTTTGGATGTGGCGGCCGTGGACATGTCGTTGGAGGACAAGGTCCAGGTGCTTCGGGACGTGGCCCTGGCCATCCACGAGGCGCATCGACTGGGCGTCATCCACCGCGACCTCAAGCCCTCCAACATCCTGGTGCAGCGGAGTGAAGAGGGGCGCTGGTTGCCGGTGGTGATGGACTTCGGCCTGGCGCAGGAGACGGGGCTGGAGCGCGGGCTCACGCAGTCCGGCGCGGTGCTGGGGACTCCGGCGTACATGGCGCCGGAGCAGGCTCGGGGAGATGTTCGGGCGTTGGATCGACGCTCGGATGTCTACGGCCTGGGCGCGACGCTCTACGAGGTGCTCTGTGGGGTCGCGCCGTTTCATGGCGTGTCCGCGGCGAGCGTGCTGCACCAGGTCCTCCACGAGGACGTCCGTGCGCCGCGAGCGCTGGTGCCGGACCTGCCCGTGGACCTGGAGACGGTGCTCCTCAAGTGCCTGAGCAAGGAGCCCGCGGCCCGTTATGGCTCGGCGCGCGCGCTGGCGGAGGACCTGGGGCGCTTCCTCGATGGCGAGCCCATCCTCGGACGACGGCCGGGGCCGTGGGCGAGGCTCGCGCGACGGTGGAGGACGCAGCGCGCGCTCGTCACCGTCAGCGCGGTGTCCCTCGTGTGCATCGGGGGGGTGTCCGTGCTCGGCGTGCACTCGTGGTGGGAGGCGCGGGCCGTCGAGCAACGCTCGGGAGCACGTGCCTTGCTGGCGCAGCAGCTCGGGCAGCAGGTGAAGGACCTCGAGTGGATTCTTCGCGCCGCGCACCTGGCGCCGCTGCACGACACGGGGCGGGAGGAGGCGCTGGTCCGCGAGCACATGCGCCGCATCGCCTCGCTGCCTCATGGGCTGGGGACCTCGGGTGAGGTGCTCGTGCTGCAGGCGCTGGGGTTGGGACACCTGGCGATGAACGAGCTGGAGCCCGCGCGCGAGGCACTGGAAGCCGCGCGTGCCAAGGGGCTCGAGTCCCCCGAGCTGCATCATGCGCTGGGGCGGGTGCTCGGTGGGCTGTACCACCAGGAACTCGAGGTGGCTCGACGCAGTGGCGACGCGGCGTGGGTGGCGGAGCGTCAGCGCTCGCTGGAGGCGCGCTATCTGGCTCCTGCGTTGCAGTCGCTGGAGCGCAGTCGGGAGGTGGAGTCGGGGACGTATCTGGAGGGGCTCATCGCGTACTACCGGGGCTCGCTGGAGACGGCGGCGGACACGGTGGCGCGTGCGGTCGATGAGTCACCGTGGAGCCTGGAGGCGCGGCTGCTCGCGGGCGAGGTGACGCTGGCTCGGGCGATGCGTGAGCTGGAGCGTGGGGCCTACGACGCGGCGCGCACGGGGCTTCAAGAGGCCGCCCGTCGCTACGAGGCCGCCACGGACCTGGGACGCAGTGACGCCCGTGGATACGAGGCGCTGGCCGAGGTCTGGCTGCAGCAGTCGGAGCTGGACAAGCGACAGGGACGCTCGCGTCGGGCCTCATTGGAGCAGGCGCTGGTCGCGAGCGAGCGGGCCGTGAAGGCCGCGCCCGGACGCTCCTCGGTGCACACGAAGCGGGCCTGGGTGCTGATGAACTGGTACCGGTTGGTGAACTTCCAGGAGCGCGACATGGACCCGAAGGCCGTGCTGTCCGATTGGACCACCACCGCCGCGCGCGCCGTGGCGTTGGACCCCGCGAACGTCCAGGCCCACGACACGCTGGGCTACAGCCACTTCATGCGAGGGCTCCAGGATGCGCGCGAGGGCAAGGACCCGCGTCCCGCCTACGACGAGGCCGTCGCGTGGTTCGAGAAGGCGCTGCGACTGCAACCCCGCTACCCGTGGGCGCTCAATGACCTGGCCCTCGTGCATCGGTGGCGAGGGACGTGGTTGCGAGAGCATGGCCAGGACCCGAGCGCCGCGTTCGCCGAGGCCGCGCGTCACCTGCGAGAGGCCGCGCGTGTGGACCCGAAGTACCTCTTCGCGCACGCCAACCTCACGGAGGTGCACAACGCGCTGGCGCAGTATGAGCTCTCCCTCGGGAGGGACCCCTCGGCGGATGTCGAGCAGGCTCGCTCCGCGGGGGCACGGGCGCTCGCGCTGGATGCGCGGTATGCGCCGGTGCTCACGCAGTTGGGGCTCGCGGAGCTGACCCAGGCGCGCCATGTGTCGCGCACGGGCGGCGAGCCGGGGACCTTGCTCGCGGGGGCGCTGGCGCATGTCGCGCGCTCGCTCGAACTCAACCCCACGGCGGGAAGGACGCACTTCCTGGGCGCGTCGGTGCACCTGCTCGCGGCGGAGCACGCGGTGCGCTCGGGGGTGGACCCCACCGCTTCACTGGAGTCCGCGCGGCGAGCCCTCACCGTGCCCTATCCGGGAGACGCCTCGTGCGCGGACTGCCGTGTCCTGGGAGCGCGGTTGTCGCTGACTCGGGCCTCGTGGGAGCGCCTGCGCGGACGCTCGGCGCGGCGATGGGTGGGCGAGGCGCTCGATGAGGCTCGACGGGCCGTGAAGCTCTATCCCTACGACGAGGCCCACCTGGAGCTGGCGCGCGCGAGCTGGTGGATGGCGTCGGAGGCACAGACGTCATCGCTCCTCACCGAAGGGCTGGCGCAGGCCGATCTGGCGCTCGGGCTCAATCCCCGGCTCGCGGCTGCTCATGCGGTTCGAGGCGCCCTCTTGCTCGCGCGCTCACAGGGCGCGACCTCGGCGGAGCGCGAACCGCTGAGAGCGCAGGCCCGCGCGTCGTTGGAGCGGGCCTTGGCGCTCGATGTCTTCCTCCGCGAGGAATATGCCCAGTCGCTGCGGGAGCTGGGCGTGCTCACGTCCGAGCGCGGACCGCATCACGCGGGACGCTGAGCCGTCGCCGTTGCGCTGAGCGCGGACCTCGTCACGCCGGGTTGAGCCACTGCCATTGCGCGAACTGGGCGTGCTGAGCTCCGAGCAAGGACCTCAGCACGCGGGACGCTGTGCCTTACTCCACGGAGTCGTCTCGAGACCCACGGGGCCAGCTCATCGGGCACGCGCAGGTGCCGCGATGCGCAGGCCCGTGTCAGCGCGCGGGCGCGGTGGCGAGCTTGCCCCATTGCGTCCAGTGGACGGGCTCGCAGCGGGGCAGCAGGCTGACCCACCTGGGGTCGACGAGCTCGGGGCGACGGAAGTTCTCCGGGATGATGCACTCCGCGCCACGCGGGCTCCACAAGGCCTCCAGGCGGGGCAGGGTCTCCAGGTTGCTGCTCTGCTCCAGGCCGACCGCGAACTCGTCGCGCCTGCGGATGAGCGTGTTGTTGGCGGTGTAGCTCTTGAGGTTGTTGAACCGGACGAAGTACGCGGCGCGCTTCGCCTGCAGACAGGAGGCGTAGAGGTACGCGCGGTTCGCGTCGGGTCGTCCCTGCTTGTCCCAGGGCGTGTAGCCCCAGTCGAGGCAGGTGGCGATGGCGCCCTTGTCACAGGCGAGGGTGACGGACCTCGGTTGGTGGCTGACGCCCGCGGTGAGACTGTCGACGGCGAAGTCGGGCAGCACGGCCATCGAGGCGTCCGGCCGGGCCGGGACGTCCGTCACGCCCGAGCAGGGATTGACCCAGGACATGCTCGGCCTCCATTCGCCCTCCTGGTACTCCATCACGTACTTGGGCACCGCGCCGCGCGGCATCGAGGCGTGGGGCAGGGGACGGAACCTCACCTGGTAGCGACGGGGCACCTCGTACGGGTCCTTCACGCTCAACGCGAGGATGAGCCTGGGGAGCGCACCGCCCTCGATGGCGAAGGGCTCCGTGGAACGGCCCACGTGGACTCCCTTGAAGCGGAGCTGTCCCGTCCCGCCTTGAATCTCGAGCACCTTCACCGGCTCGGAGGCGCTCATCGCTTCGTCGAGCAGTCGGGCGTCGACGACGTCGGCCATGATGACCTGCGCGCCGACATTCGCGTCACGCAGGCGCAGCGCGATGCCGTCCGCCGTGTTCAGGAACGTCTCCGGGCAGTAGCGGTCCTTGGTGGAGATGGCCAGACAGTGGCTGTGGCCCTCGAGGTTGTAGATGCCCAGGCCGTTGGGGCTCTCAGGGTCGCACTGGCCGGAGGGGCAGTCATCGGAGACGAGCCGTCCCTCGTACGGGGGCGTCTCGCAGTTCTCCCGCGCGCAGTCCTTGTGGGGCAGGGTGTCGTCCTTGCTCGGACCCCTCGACGGGCACGAGAGCCCCATGTACTTGCAGCAGCCACTGGCGCCGCTCGCCAGCAGGAGCAGGAGCGCGCAGTGAAGCCCCACGGCCCACAGTGGCCGCTTCGGTGACACGCCAGGACGGACTCGCACGAATGCCTTCACGGATGACTTCCCCCTCATGGATGGTGGCGAGGACAGACCCGGAGCGGCCTGTCCTCGACGACTTCATAGCCAGCTTCGTGCCACGGGTGCTCGTGAGCGGTAGCCCGGTGCCATCAGCAGCGCTGACACACTTGCGCTAGCGTGGTTGGCACGAGGGGCTGTGCCAACGCGGTGCGCCCTGGGAGAGGGACGAAGGCATGGCGCGGGACGTGTCGACGCTCGGACCGAGCGAGGGCTCCCTGGAGGCGGGGGACTTTGCGCGCGCGCGGACGCCGGGGTTGGTGGGGGTGTACGGCGCGGGAGCCGCCCTGGCGGTGGCGCTACCGCTGAGAGGCGAGAGCCTGGAGGTCGGACGGGGCACGCCCTCGTTGGGTGAGACCGAGGACCCGAGGATGTCCCGCAGGCACGCGCGCATCCGCTTCGACGGTCAGCGCTTCTGGGTGACGGACCTGGGCAGTCAGAACGGCACCTTCGTGGACGGTGAGCGGCTGCCCGTCGGCGCGCCCCGGGAAGCGCGGCGGGTCATCCGCATGGGCACCTCGCTGTTCGTCCCCAGCGCGGACGTCGGTCCACTGGAGCGACTCGGTGTCGAGCGCATCGACGGCTTCCTGCGAGGCCCTTCCTTCCGCGCCGTGTTGGACGAGGTGTCGCGAACAGCGCGGCTGGGCACCTCCCTGCACCTCCACGGTGAGAGCGGCACGGGCAAGGAGGGCGTCGCGCGGGCCTTCCACTCGTCGGGCCCCAGGAGCACGGGGCCCTTCATCGCGGTCAACTGCGCGGCCATCCCCCAGGCGATCGCCGAGCGACTGTTGTTCGGCGCCAGGCGCGGCGCGTACTCGGGCGCGGAGGCGGACGCGCAGGGCTATCTGCAGAGCGCGGACGGCGGCACGCTGTTCCTCGACGAGGTGGTGGAGCTGGACCTCGCGGTCCAGGCGAAGCTGCTGCGCGTGCTCGAGACCGGGGAGGTGCTCGCGCTCGGCGCCGCGAGGCCCGCCAAGGTCGACGTGCGGGTCTGCTCCGCGAGTCATCAGTCGCTGCGAGCGCTCGTCGCGAAGGGGCGCCTGCGCGAGGACCTGTACTTCCGCATCGGCAGACCGGAGGTGGTGCTCCCTCCGCTGCGGGAGCGCCCGGAGGAACTCACGTTGCTCCTCCAGGAGCAGGTCCACCGTGTCGAGCCCGACATGGGAACTCACGTCTCCTTGCTGGAGGCGTGTCTGCTCAGGCCCTGGCCGGGCAACGTGCGCGAGCTGCTCGTCGAAGTCCGTGGTGCCGTCCAGAAGGCGTTGGCGGAGGGCTCGCGACGCGTCTCCTCGGTGCACCTGGGCTCGGGCGCGGGGACGGCCTTCGGTGACGGCGAGGCGGGCCCCGCGGCGCGCGAACTCTCCGCGAAGGCGAAGACGCTGGAGGGCGAGGAGCGCGCCCGGGTCGAGGCCGCGCTGCGAACGCACTCGGGCAACGTGAGCGCGGCGGCTCGGGAACTCGGGATGCACCGCACGACGTTGCGACGACTGCTGGAGCGCTGGGACCTTCCGTCGTCCGAGCGCGAAGAGGACGGTAAGCCCGGCGAGAAGTGACGTGCCCCCATCGTCGGAGGCGCGGCACCTCGATGGGCGAGGCCGCGCGTGTCGAGAGGCCGGGCGCGGAGCCTCAGCTCACCACTGCGCCTGCCCGAAGGGCACGGGCGGACGGGACAAGGCCACCGCGGCGGCCAGGCGCGCCTGGTCCAGCGCATCGAACCCGCGCTCCATTGTCGTGGGCGTCACGGGCGGCAGGTTGGACACGACGACGTAGACGGGGATGCCGCGTCCCTCCAGCACGGTCAGCTGGAGCCGGAAGTGGTCCCTCCGCAGCGCCGCGGAGCCCGCCGCCAGTCCCTGCGCATACGCCATGGGCCCACCCACCACCTTGCGCGTCTTGCTCGGCAGGAAGTGCACGAGGATGGCGTCCAGGTCCTTCCCGGCGGCGCTGTCATGCAGCGACAGCGCGGGCGCCTTGTCCACCAGGCCTCCGTCCCAATACAGGTTCCCATCCAGCGGCACCGCGCGGAACAGGCCGGGATAGGCGCAGGTGGCGTGGACGCGCGGCGCCAGCTCCCCCGTGGTGAAGACGTCGTGCGTGCCCAGCGTGAGGTTCGCGCCCACCAGCAGCAGCGGATGCGGCAGGTCCTCGAACGTCGGCGCGCCCAGCGTGTCCTCCAGCAGCCGCCGGAAGCGCTCGCCCTTGAGCAGGCCCGTGAGCCCATGGCCCGCGGCGTCCGCGTTCAGCACGGCGCCAATCGGGTCCGGGTCCCAGAAGTTCGCGCGCGTCTGGCGCAGCACCAGCTCCTCAATCGCGTGCACCGGCATCCCCGCCGCCGCGTACGCCGCCACCATGCCGCCCGCGGACGTACCCGCGTAGGCCGAGGGCTTGAGCCCCGTGCTCGCCAGCCCCTTGAGGAAGCCAGCGTGCCCGTAGAAGCCGAAGTAGCCCGCCGAGAGGACCAGGCCGAACCGCTTGCCCTCGAGCAACTGCTGCAGGTTGGGAGATGCCATGTCCCACATCTACCACTGTCCGCCGGGAAGCACGCGGTGCGTCGAAAGTCCGCTGGCCTCCAGTCCGGCATCGACGTATGTTGATGCGGCGATATGGAAGCTCTGTCCCAATCATTCCGGGCGCTCGGCGACCCGACGCGGCTGCGCATCCTCCGACTGGTGTCGGAGGCTCCGCTGAACGTGACGGAGCTGGTGTCGCTGGTGGGGGTGGCGCAGTCCTCGGTGTCCCATCACCTGGGCAAGCTCAAGGGGCTGGGGCTCATCCGCGAGGAGCGGCAGGCGGGCTTCAGCTACTACTCGCTGGCGCTGGGCGGTGAGGACTCCCGCTGGCCGCTCATCCGGCTGGCGCGCGAGGCGGAGGACGCGGCGGGGGACTCGGCGCGGCTCAAGGACCTGCTGCGCGCCCGCGCGGACCGGCAGGCCCTCAACGAGCGGCTCCTGGAGCCGGGCCAGTCGTGGTTCCTGTGGGCGGGCGCGCTGGCGTCGCTCCTGCCGCCGCTGGACGTCGCGGACTTCGGCTGTGGGACGGGCGTGTTGAGCGTGGCGCTGGGCCGGTGGGCCCGGCACGTGTGGGCCATCGACCAGAACGCCGTCGCGCTGGAGCAGGCGCGGGAGCGCGCGGCGGGCGAGGGCCTCACCAACGTGAGCTTCCTCTGCGAAGACCTGCACCGGCTGTCGTTGAAATCGGGCCAGCTGGACCTGGTGGTGATTTCACAGAGCCTGCACCACGTGGAGGAGCCGGCGGCGGTGCTGGCCGAGGCCGCGCGCCTGCTCAAGCCGGGCGGCCGGCTGGTGGTGCTGGAGCTGATGCCGCATGACGAACGCTGGGTGGTGGACCGGCTGGGCCACCGCCACCTGGGCTTCGAGCCGTCACAGCTCGAGGCCAGCTTGCGCGAGCAGGGGTTCGCGCAGCTCACCCGCGAGTCGCACGCCCGCGACGGTGCCAGCCCCTTTCGAGTCTTTCTGCTGACAGGAGTGAAGCCATCATGACGAGCCCGACGCCCACCGTCCTCCCTCCCCCTCCTGGAGAGCATGGCCGCCGCGTGGAGGCCCTGCGCTCCGCCATGCGTGAGCGCGTGCTGGTGCTGGATGGCGCCATGGGGACGCTGTTGCAACAGCATGACCTCAAGGCCGCGGACTTCGGCGGCGCCGAGTTCGAGGGCTGCAACGAGAACCTGGTCCTCACCCGGCCGGAGCTCATCCGCGACATCCACGCGCGCTACTTCGCCGCGGGCGCGGACGTGACGGAGACGGACAGCTTCGGCGGCACGCCGCTGGTGCTCAACGAGTTCGGCCTGGGCCACAAGGCGCTCGAAATCAACCAGGCCTCCGCCCGGCTCGCCCGCGAGGCCGCCGAGGCCGCCGAGGCGAAGGACGGCCGCATCCGCTGGGTGGCCGGCTCGGTGGGCCCCACCACCAAGGCCATCAGCGTCACCGGCGGCATCACCTTCGAGGAGCTGGTGGACAACTTCGCCGTGCAGGCGGAGGGGCTCGCGCTGGGCGGCTCCGACTACCTGCTGGTGGAGACGTGCCAGGACACGCGCAACATCAAGGCGGCGCTCCTGGGCATCGACCGGGCGTTCCAGAAGCTGGGCTACGCGCTGCCGGTGGCGGTGTCGGGCACGATTGAGCCCATGGGCACCATGCTCGCGGGCCAGAGCGTGGAGAGCCTGGCGGCGTCGCTGGAGCACTGGGAGCTGCTCTACCTGGGGCTCAACTGCGCCACGGGTCCGGACTTCATGACGGACCACCTGCGCTCCCTGTCGGAGCTGAGCCCGTTCCCGGTGTCGTGCGTGCCCAACGCGGGCCTGCCGGACGAGAACGGCCACTACCTGGAGACGCCGGACATGATCGCCCGCTCGCTCACGCGCTTCTGTGAGCAGGGCTGGCTCAACGTGGTGGGCGGCTGTTGCGGCACCACGGAGGCGCACATCCGCGCGGTGTCCCAGGCGGTGAAGGGCCTCAAGCCGCGCACGAAGGTGCCCAAGCCCCGCTCGACGCTGTCGGGCGTGGACTACCTGGAGGTGACGGACGACGTGCGCCCGGTCATCGTCGGTGAGCGCACCAACGTCATCGGCAGCAAGAAGTTCAAGGAGCTCATCGTCGCGGGGCAGGTGGAGGACGCGTCGGAGATTGCGCGCGCCCAGGTGAAGCGCGGCGCGCAGGTCATCGACATCTGCCTGGCCAACCCGGACCGCGACGAGCTGGAGGACATGCGCCAGTTCCTGGAGGTGGTCGTCAAGAAGGTGCGCGTGCCCTTGATGATCGACTCCACGGACGAGCGCGTCCTGGAGATGGCGCTGACGTACAGCCAGGGCAAGGCCATCATCAACTCCGTCAACCTGGAGGACGGGGAGGAGCGCTTCGAGAAGGTGGTGCCCTTGGCGCGGCGCTTCGGCGCGGCGCTGGTGGTGGGCTGCATCGACGAGGTGGGCATGGCCGTGACGCGCGAGCGGAAGCTCGCCGTGGCGGAGCGCTCGTTCGAGCTGCTCACGAAGAAGTACGGCATGCGCGCCGAGGACCTCTACTTCGACCCGCTCGTCTTCCCGTGTGCCTCCGGCGACGCGCAGTACACGGGCAGCGGCGTGGAGACGGTGGAGGGCGTGCGCCTCATCAAGCAGCGCTTCCCGCAGTGCCGCACGGTGCTGGGCATCTCCAACGTGTCCTTCGGCCTGCCCACCGCGGGCCGCGAGGTGCTCAACTCCGTGTTCCTGTACCACTGCGTCCAGGCGGGCCTGGACATGGCGCTGGTCAACTCGGAGAAGCTGGAGCGCTACGCGTCGCTGCCCGAGGAGGAGCGCACGCTGGCGGAGGACCTGCTCTACAACCGGGGACCGGACCCCGTCACGCCGTTCGCCGCGCACTTCCGTGAGCGCAAGGCCGTCAAGGTGGCGGTGAGCACGCTGCCGCTGGAGGAGCGGCTGCAGCGCTACATCATCGAGGGCTCGCGCGACGGCCTGTTCGCGGACCTGGAGGAGGCGCTCAAGAAGTACGCGCCGCTGGACATCATCAACGGCCCGCTGATGAAGGGCATGGACGAGGTGGGCCGGCTCTTCGGCGCCAACGAGCTCATCGTCGCCGAGGTGCTCCAGAGCGCCGAGTCGATGAAGGCCGCGGTGGGCTTCCTGGAGCCGCACATGAGCTCCGCCAAGGCGGCCATGCGCGGCAAGGTGGTGCTGGCCACGGTGAAGGGCGACGTCCACGACATCGGCAAGAACCTGGTGGAGATCATCCTCGCCAACAACGGCTTCCACGTGGTGAACCTGGGCATCAAGGTGCCGCCCGAGCAGCTGGTGCAGGCGGTGCGCGAGCACCAGCCGGACATCCTCGGGCTGTCGGGCCTGCTCGTGAAGAGCGCGCACCAGATGGTGGCCACGGCGGAGGACCTGAAGCGTGCGGGCGTGGAGGTGCCCATCCTGGTGGGCGGCGCCGCGCTCAGCCGCAACTTCGTGGACCGCAACATCGCCCCGGCGTACGGCGGCGGCACCGTCGCCTACGCGCAGGACGCGATGAGCGGCCTGGACCTGGCCAAGCAGATCGTCGACCCGACGTCGCACGAGCGGCTTCGCGGGGAGCTGGCCGAGCGCCGCGTGAAGCTGGCCCAGGAGGTCAAGGAGCGTCCCCGCGCGGAGGCGGTGGTGGCGCGCGGGCGCAGCGCGGAGATTCGGGTGCTGGAGACGGTGCCGCCCGCGCCGGACTTCGAGCGGCACGTGCTGACGAACACGCCGCTGGACCACATCTGGAAGTTCATCAACCCGGTGATGCTGTACGGACGGCACCTGGGCCTGCGCACGTCGTCGCGCGCGCTGGGGACTCCGGCCGAGGCGGAGCTGGCGAAGACGGAGGAGGGGCGCAAGGCGCTGGCGCTGAAGGAGGCGGTGGAGGAGCTCAAGGGCATGCTGCGCGGCGGCCTCATGCAGGCGCGCGCGGTGTTCCAGTTCTTCAAGGCGGGCAGCGACGGCAACCGCGTGGTGCTGTTCGACGGGACGACGGGCCGCGAGGCGGCGAGCTTCGACTTCCCCCGGCAGGACCGCGACGGGGGCCTGTGCCTGGCCGACTACCTGCGGCCGCTGGAGCGCGGCGTGCCCTCCGACAACGTGGCCATGTTCGTGGTGACGGCGGGCTCGGGCATCCGCGAGCTGTCCGAGGGCCTCAAGGCCAGGGGCGAGTTCCTGAAGATGCACGCGGTGCAGGCGCTCGCGCTGGAGACGGCGGAGGGCTACGCGGAGCTGCTCCACACGCAGCTGCGCAGCATGTGGGGCACCCCGGACAAGCCGGACATGACGATGCTGGAGCGCTTCCGGGCGGAGTACGCGGGCAAGCGCTACTCGTTCGGCTACCCCGCGTGCCCCCGGCTGGAGGACCAGTCGAAGCTCTTCGAGGCGCTGCGGCCGGAGGAGATTGGGGTGCAGCTCACCGACGGCTGCATGATGGAGCCCGAGGCCTCGGTCTCCGCCATCGTCTTCCACCATCCCCAGGCCTCGTACTTCTCGGTGTCCTGATTCGGACGCACGGGCCCCCGGGGGCCCTGGGGACCCGCCCGGGGCCACCGAAGCGCGCCGTGGGGAAGGGGAGCGGTTAGACTCCCGCGCCTATGAGCGCGCCGAACATCCGTCGAGCCGTCCAGTTGCTGCCCGCCTGTGCCACCACGGGCATCGGGAGCCTGCCCCACACGCAGGTGGAGCTGGGGCTCCAGGTCGCCTTGTCGATGGACATCCCCTTCCTGCCGCAGCTGCCGGTGGGCAAGCCCTCCGAGCTGATGATTCCCGCGGCGCTGGAGGGGCTTCCCGGGCTGCGCTTCGACGACGAGGGCCTGTGCACGGTGGACCTCCAGGCCTGGGAGGCGGGGCGCGCCCAGTTCGAGGCGAAGCTGGAGTCCGCGCTCGCGGCCGGGGCGCTGGAGGCGTACGAGCCTTCCCCTGAGGCGTGCCGTGCGTGGCGGCCGTTCCTGTGGGAGGTGGAGCACCGCAAGCTGGCCTTCGCGAAGGCGCAGCTCGCCGGGCCCTTCACGGTGCGCTCGGTGGCGAGGACGGACTCGGGGCTGTCCGCGCTGGAGGTGCCGGGGCTGGACCAGGCCATCTACCGGCTGGTGCTGGCGCGCTCGTTGGCCATGGTGAAGGCGCTGCGGCGCGCGGGCACCACGCCCCTGTTCTTCCTCGACGAGCCGGGCCTGTATGCGTTCCAGCGCGTCAATCCGCGGCACCTGCTGGCGGTGCAGGAGCTGCGGCTCCTGATTGTCGCGCTCCAGCGGGAGGGCGCGCTGGTGGGCCTGCACTGCTGCGGCAACACGGACTGGAGCGCGCTGCTGGACGCGCAGGCGGACCTGTTGTCGTTGGACGTGCGGCTGTCGCTCGACGCGATGCTGGAGGAGAAGGACGCGCTGGAGCGCTACCTGCACTCGGGCGCGACGCTGAGCCTGGGCATCATCCCCACGGACCTCGCGTCGACGTACGAGGTGACGGAGCTGGCGGACTCGGTGGAGGCCTCGCTGAAGGCCGCGCTGCCGCGAGGCTTCTCGTTCCCCCGGGCCGTGTCCACGGTGCTGCTGACGCCGGCGTGCGGCCTGGCGATGCGCTCGGTGCAGGACGCGGAGCGCATCCTCTCGGAGCTGAAGGTGGCGCAGCGCAGGTTGCGAGGCGCGCTCGAGGCCGAGCGCCCCGTGCTGCACTCGCCGCCGCCTCACTGACGTGGGCCCGGTGTGGACACGGGCCCAGGTGGCGGACCGCTACTGACGGCCGAGCTTCAGCTCTCGCTCGGCTTGTTGCCAGTCCTGCTCGTGGTTGCCGGGCTTGCCTCCGCGGGCCATGTAGATTTCGTAGGCGCGCCGGGCAATCTGCTCGTGGGAGATGTCGGAGCGCGCGTGAGCGCCCTGCGGCTCATGCGCGTGTTCCGCGTGCTGGGGCTTCGTGTGCGGGGTCGACTTGGGAGCGTTGTTTCGAGCCATCGGGACGCCTCCGGTGAAAGGGCGCGCGAAGCTTGAGTCGCGTGCGTGACGCGCGAAAGCGACCCGACCTGGCGGGGGTTGTCGAAGCAACACGACGTCCCGGGGCGTGTCGTCGGGAGGACAGCCGCGGGCGAGCCGGGCGGCGACCGGAGCAGTCAGCGGCCCTCCGCTTGCGTGCCCACCACGGTGTCCAGGGCGCGCTGCATCGCGGTGCTCATGCCGAGCGTCGCGGCCTCGGCGGGTGTGCACCAGCGCAGCTCCTGGAAGGCGGCGGAGTGGGTGGGGCGCTTGGGGCCGGACACGCGGTACAGGCGCAGCGTGAGGTCGCGGTGGGTGAGCTGCCGCTTCACCGTGCCCAGGAGGGACTCCAGCTTCACGCCCGTGCCGAGCGCGGCGGTGAGGCGCAGCGTGGTCTCCTCCACGGTGGCGTCCTCGTCGACCTCGGCGGCGGGGAGCTCCCACAGCCCTCCGAAGAGGCCCGAGTCCGCGCGGCGCGCGAACAGCAGCGTGTCCGCGTGGGCCCACACGGCCAGGGCCAGGGTCAGCTTCTTCGGCGCGGCGCGCACCTTGGCGGGAGGCAGCTCGGCGACGCGGCCCTTCTTGAAGGCGACACAGCCCTCGCGCACGGGGCACAGCAGGCAGAGCGGGTTCTCCGGGCGGCAGGTGGTGGCGCCGTGCTCCATGAGGGACTGGTTGAAGTCGCCGGGGCGCTCGCCCTTCACGAGCAGGCCCGCGAGCTCCCACAGCGTGGCCTCGCGCTCGCGGTCTCCGGGCAGGCCCTCGACCTCGAAGAGCCGGGAGAGCACGCGGGCGACGTTGCCGTCGACGAGGGGGGCTTCTTCACCGAAGGCGATGGAGGCCACGGCGCCCGCGGTGTAGCGGCCGAAGCCGGGTAGCGAGAGCAACTGCTCCGCGGTGGAGGGCAGGGCGCCACCGAAGCGTGAGACGATGTCCTGCGCGGCGCGGTGCAGGTTGCGAGCGCGCGTGTAGTAGCCCAGGCCCTTCCATCCGGCGAGCACGTCATCGAGTGGAGCGGAGGCGAGCGCGAGCGCGGTGGGGAAGCGCTTCAGGAACCGCTCCCAGTAGGGGATGACGGTGGAGACCTGCGTCTGCTGGAGCATGACCTCGCTCAGCCAGATGGCGTACGGGTCCTTGGTGCGGCGCCACGGCAGGTCGCGCTTGTTGCGGTCGTACCAGGCGAGCAGCGGCGCGCGGATGCTGGCCAGGTGCGCGGCGCCCGGTGTCACCGTGGGGACGTGCGTCGACGTGGCCGCGGTGCGAGGAGGACGGCCGCGTCGCGCCTTCGGAGGCGTCGAGGGTGTGCTTGCCACGTCCTCGCGCGGCGAGGCGCTCTCCGCAACCATCCCCAGGGTGAGAGGTGGGCGTCCTCGACGGGCCCGCGGAGGAGGCGCAGATGTGCTTGCCGCGTCGTCGCGCGGCGAGGCGCCCTCCGTGTCCATTCCTACGGTGCGAGGCGGGCGTCCTCGACGCGCCTTCGCTGGCGTCGAGGGGGTGTTTGCCACATCACCGCGCGGCGAGGCGCTCTCCGCAACCATCCCCAGGTCTGCGAGTGACCCGGAGGAATCGAACAGCGAGCCGGTGGACGCCTTGCGTGCCTTCGCATCCGCGAGCGTCTGCTCAACGCGCGAGGGCAGGGGCTCGGCCTTGCCGCTCGGCGGACGTCCGCGGCGAGGTCGGGGCACGTCGCCAGTCTCCGGCTTCTTGCCTGAGGATGTCTTGGCGTTTTGTTCGCGAGAGACAGGCGGCGTGTCCGACGAGACAGCGGGCTTCGCGGGGCGACTGCGGGGGCTCATGCGTCCTTCTTCACCGGGTTGGCCATGCGGTGGGCGACCCGGTCGAACAAGCCGGGCGCGAGCCGGTTCGCCAGTACCATGGCGCGGCCGGGGAGGGTGAGGATGGTGTCGCGTCGTCCGCGCACGCTCGCCTTCACCATGGCCCGCGCCACCTCCTCGGAGGACATGGCCTTCAGCGGAATCGCGTCCTGCGCCCAGCCCTGGGCGTTCAGCCGGTGGTCCCGGAACTCGCTCTCGGTGAGGCCCGGTGACACCAGCCGCACGCCGATTCCCTCGGAGGCCAGCTCCGTGCGCAAGGACTCCGTCATCGCGTTCACCGCCGCCTTCGACGCGCAATACCCGCCGAGCAGCGGCAGCCCCCGATGCCCCAGCACCGAGCTGACGTTCACCACGTGCGCCCCGCGCCGCCCGCGCAGCAGCGGCAGCGCCGCCCGCGTCACCCGCCACAGCGCGAACACGTTCAGCTCGAACACCTGCCGCAGCTGCTCCTCGCTGATGGCCTCCAGCGGTCCGTACAACCCCTGGCCCGCGTTGTTCACCAGCACGTCCAGCCCACCGAAGTCCGCGCGGACCTGGGCCATGAGCCGCTCCACGTCCTCGCCACGAGTCACGTCGCACCGCACCGCCAGTGCCCGGACCCCCAGTGACTCCGCTTCACGGGCCGCGTCCTCCAGCCGCTCCAGCCGCCGGGCGGCGAGCACCACGTGGGCGCCCGCCTCCGCGTAGGCCCGGGCCGCCGCGCGGCCGATGCCGCTGGAAGCGCCTGTGATCAGGACGACTCGCTCCGTCAGGGGTCGGCTCTTCATGGTGGCGCGGACCATACTCCCAGGGTTCCCCACCCGGACTGTCATTCAACCCACCCCCAGGGCTCGTTTCCCTGCCTGTTCCCCTTCTGGCGGAGCGAGCGAACGCCTAGGATGCGCCGCCTCGATGCGGCGCCCACCCCTCCACAACGACTTCTCCTGGTCCAAGAGCCGCCACGAGAAGTTCTCCGAGTGCCTGCGCTCCTACTACTTCTACTACTACCGCTCCTGGGGCGGCTGGGAGCCGGACGCGCCGAAGGACGTGCGGGAGCTGTACGTGCTCAAGAAGCTGGCCAACCGCTTCAGTTGGGCGGGCAGCGTCGTGCACGAGAGCATCAAGGACGTGCTGCTGGACTGGCGCGCCGGCCGCGTGGTGGACCCCGCCGTCGTGGAGGCCCGCGCGCGCAAGCTGATGCAGGACGACTACCGCCACTCGCGCGGCAAGGCGTACTGGACGCAGAAGTACCGCAAGCAGTTCACCGGCCTCGTGGAGCACGAGTACGCCGAGGCGCTCCCCGACGAGGCCTGGAAGCAGAACTGGGAGACGGTGCGCGTGGCGCTCGCGTGGTTCTTCAACTCGCGCTGGCCGCTGCTCGCCAAGAGCCTCAAGCCCGAGCAGTGGCTGGAGGTGGACGCGGGCTTCGACTTCGCCCACTTCACGCTCGGCGGCCTCAAGGTCTTCGCCATCCCCGACTTCGCCTTCGTGGACCAGGACGGCGCGCCCGTCGTCGTGGACTGGAAGACGGGCAAGTCTCGCGACGGCTACGACGAGCAGGTGCTCGGCTACGCGCTGTACGTGTCCCAGCGCTACCGCTTCCCGGTGGAGAAGGTGCGCGCGTCGCTCGTGTACCTCAACGAGGGCAAGGAGCAGGACGTCCAGGTGGACCTGGGCGCCATGGAGTCCTTCCACCGGCACTTCGAGACGAGCGTGGCGAAGATGCGCGCGCTGCTGAAGGACCCTGTCACGAACACGCCGCTGGACGCGGACGCGTTCCCCCGGTCGGAGACGCTGACGCCCTGCACGCGCTGCGTGTTCCGCAGGCCCTGTGGCCGAGAGGCCGAGGCGCTCGCCGAGCAGCAGGCGCGAGCGTCGCAGCCCCAGCAGGTGGCCTGAGCCGTCAGCGCGTGGAGGCGAGCCTTCGCACCACGACGCCGGCGGCGTTCATCCCGAAGCACGAGGTGACGAAGGACACGCTGCCGTCGATCTGCGTGCGGTGGTCACACGTGTGGAACTCGTTGTCCTGCGGGCAGACACACAGGAACCCGTCCGTCGCGTCGTCGTAGTTGAGGGCCACCGGCATGCGGCGCGCCTCGATGGAGTACACGGCGGTGATGCCCGTGTGCCGCTCGGTCTCCACGCCGTACTTGCGCTTGAGCAGCTTGCGGATGTCCTTGGCGAACGGGTCCATGTGCGTCTCGGACAGGTCCTCCACGCGGATGGCCGTCGGGTCCAGGCGCGCGGCGGCGCCCATGGAGCTGACCACGGGGATGCCCAGCGACACGCACCGGTGCAGCAGGTGCAGCTTCGCCTTCACGTTGTCGATGGCGTCCACCACGAAGTCGTACTTGCCGGCGGGCAGCATCTGCTCGGCGACCTCTTCGCGGTAGAACTCGCGCACCGCCTCCACCCGGGCCTCCGGGTTGATTTCGCGGCAGCGCTGCGCCATCAGCTCCGCCTTCGACTTGCCCACGCCCTTCACCGTCGCGTGGAGCTGGCGGTTGGTGTTGGTGACGCAGACGTCGTCGTGGTCCACCAGCGTCAGGTGGCCGATGCCGCTGCGCACCAGGCCCTCGGCCGCGTAGCTGCCCACGCCGCCCAGGCCGAACACCACCACGCGCGCGTTGGCGAGCCGCTCCATGGCGTTATCCCCCAGCAGGCGCCCGGTGCGGTCGAAGCGGCGCGACAGCTTGAACGGCCGGGCGAGCGAGCCTGTCGCCGCGTTCGGCGTGGCCGTCGTGGCGGGCGGAGTCTCGGGCTGGGGAGGGGCGGGCGGTGGGGGCTGCGGGTTCATGGGGGTCCTCTATAACGCGACCGCTCGCCTACCGCGAAGCGGGGGGAAAACCTTCCCGGAACAGGCGCCGGGCATTCTCGGTCGTCCGCTGGGCGACCTCGTCCAGGGGCTCTCCCCGCACGCGGGCCATCCCCTCCAGGATGTGGGGCAGGTAGGCCGGCTCGGAGCGGCCGCCCCGGTGAGGGGTGGGGGCCTGGTCCGGCGCGTCCGTCTCCGCCATCAGCCGGTCCAGCGGGATGGCGCGCAGCGCGTCCAGGGGCTTGCGCGCCTCGGCCCACGTCACCGGGCCGGCGAAGGAGAAGTGGCAGCCCTTCTGGAGATAGAAGCGCGCCAGCTCCACGCCGCCGCTGTAGCTGTGCATGAGCACGCCCGCCTCGGGCAGCGCCTCCTGCTTGAACAGCTCGATGAGGGCCGGGTGGAGCCGGTGGCAGTGCATCAACACCGGCAGCTGGTGCTTGCGCGCGAGCGCCAGGTGTCGCCGCAGCACGGACAGCTGCCGCTCGAGCGGCGCGCCGGGCAGGGATGGACCGTCGAGTCCACACTCGCCCACGGCGATGGCGCCGCCCTTGGACAAGAGCGCGTCGAGCAGCTCCAGCGCCGCGTCGTCCTCCGCGGGTGTCATGTCCGGCAGCAGCTGGGGATGGATGCCCAGGCCCACCTGGAGGCGCGGCTCCGCGCGGGACAGCTCCAGCAGGGGCTCCCAGTCGTGGGGACCGACACCCGGGACGAGGATGCCTTGCAGCCCCGCGGCCCAGGCGCGCTCCAGCACGAGCGTCCTGTCCTCATCGAATCGCGTCGCATCGAGATGGCAGTGGGTGTCGATCATTCATCACGCCGGAGTGAATCGCCGTTCATTCAGGAACATGCTCACTGCAACCCGCCCTCGCGAACCATTCCGTCCCTTTGGAGCGAGGCTATACGCCCTTCACTCACTTGGAGGGGCTGAATGGACAAGCGAATCGTCGGCGCGCTGTGCTGCGCGCTGTGGGTTCTGTCGACGGGGTGTGGTGACGAATGTGTGGACCAGTTCGACTGTCGCAGTGACAAGGGGCAGCCCGCCGAGGGCCAGGAGTGGGTCTGCACCGGCGACAACGAGTGCGAGCAGCGCCCCATCCAGACGCCCACCCCCGAGCCGGACGCCGGTGGTGGGGACGACGACGCGGGTGTCCCCGACGCGGGAGTGCCGGACGCGGGGATGCCCGACGCGGGCACGGATGACGACGCGGGCACGCCCGACGGTGGTGGCCAGGGCACCGGCGCGAAGGGGGATGCCTGCACGGCGTCCGGGGACTGCGGTCCGGGCCTTCGCTGCGAGGGCGCTCCGCTCACGTGCCAGGCGATGCATGTCGCGGTGACGGGGCGGGACGATGCCGGAGTCTCCGCGGCGCTGGTGATGCGCTACGACACGCCGGGCATGACGTCGCTGAGCGCGGCGGGCACGGACAGCCGCTATCCGCGGTGGGGCCCGGGCGGTACGCACCTCTCGTTCGCGCAGGGCGCGGTGGACACCGCGACGGAGAAGAGCGCCGGTGAGCTCACCGTGCGCGAGGTCCCCCTCGTCGAGGGCCAGGGCGTGGTGGTCGCCGATGGCGGCACGGGCAACACGGAGGCCTTCCGCTCGATGGAGTGGGAGCCGGGCACCGCCATCGCGTGGGTGCGGCAGAACGGCAGCCAGCGCTCCGGCATCTCGGCGGTGACGCCGGGCGGCGCCGGGGGCGTGGTGCAGGCGACGACGACGGGCGCGTTCCCGGACTGGTCGCGTGACGGGACGACGTTCGTCTTCAACGTGAACGGCGAGGGCCTGTTCACCTCGAGCGGTGGGGGCACCGCGCCGACTCCGCTGGCCAACGCCGGGGTGACGGCGGAGCAGGCGCACTACAACCGCGTGAACGACCAGCTGCTGTTCCTGGCCAACCCGAACAACGAGCTGGTGACCTTCGAGGGGGACACCACGCCCACGCCGCTGGTCCGGCTCTACAACATCGACGTGACGGGCGGCGGCGCGCCCCAGCTGGTCGCGGACGTGTCCACCGAGGCGTCCACCGACGGCACCGTGGACTCCTTCATCGCGAGCCCCATCTGGGCGCCGGATGGCACCTGGGCCGCGTACGTGCGCGCGTACTACTACCGGCCCACGTCGGGCGGCGCCGTGCTGTGCGGCGGCGCGGTGTCGCCGTGCCAGGACCGCTCGGGCAACGTCATCTTCCTGCGCGCCATCAACCCGCAGGACGGCTCCGCCACGGGCACCGAGGTGCGGCTCGTGGATGACGGCACGCTGCCGTCGTTCTCGCCGGATGGCCGCTTCGTCGCGTTCATCAAGGCGGGGCAACTGCACGTGCAGCGCATCGACCCGGTGACGGGCGCGCAGGAGGGCGCGGCCATCATCCACCCGAAGGCGGGCTTCACGCTGCAGACGGGCGACAGCGACGACCACCGTCCCCGCTGGCAGCCTCGCTGAACCTCCAGGGGTCGTGACTCCCGGGCGGGGAGTGGCTGAGTGCTCCTCGCCTGGGTGACCGCGACGACCGGTGTGTCCGCCCGGGCGTTGCGCTGGACTTATCCACGCTCCTGGCCTGCCGTCCTCCGCGCGCGACGCATCGGGCCTTGCCTGTCCGGGGGCCGCCGGAATAGAGGGGCCCGGCTGACGGGCCTGGTGGCCTCTGTCCCGGAGGACGCGGATGAAGATGCTTCTCGTGACGTTGGGAGTCCTGCTGTTCGCCGGGTGCGCGACGCTCCCGAGCCCGCCGGTGGACGGGGGCGGCGGCGGAACCGTGTCCGCGGACCCGCACCCGGACATGGCGCCTGTGCGCCTCCAGACGCGCGCGGGCACCTTCCTGGTGCACCCCAACAATGCCGAGGACTTCGCTCGCGCGCTGGCGGGTGAGCCCACCCAGCGGCACTACACCACCGGCGTGCTCCTGGCCGGGGAGTGAACCCGGGGCCCGGGTGGCCGAGGCTCCAGAGCCACGGTGCGGGCCACCGGTAGTTCCTACGCTGAAAAAAGCGGAGGGTTTCAGCCCACCACGACGATGCGGCGCCCCAGGGCCCGCGTCATCTGCGGTGACGTCATCACCGCCAGCGCCTCACCGAGCTCACCGCCCGCCGTGTCGAAGGCGGCGGCGATGACCTCCCCCACGGTGAGGTGGGCCTTCTCGGCGGCCACCCGGGCCCGCTGAGCCGTCCGCCGCAGTGCTGGCATCACCCGTCGCCCTTGTCGGCGCACCGTGACGCTCTTGCGTGTCGTCGTCTTGGCCATGTGCTCCTCCCACCTCGCGTTGCTGCGCGGGTGAGTACACCTGGGGTCTGACATATGCAGACGAGGTGCCAGCCGGACGCTCACCTGATGGGTAACGCGTACTAAGGGTTTTCCCTGTCACGGAGCGGGGTTCCTGGTTCACCACCTCACGCAGAGCACCGCAACCCCGGAAGGGTTCCTCGTTCTGTCGAGTTGATTCGTTCATCCAGCCCCGCAATCTCGACGTTTCGTTCAAGAGTCGAGAGTTCACTACAAGCCGCGAACACTGCGAGTGTGCTCGGTCTTGAATGACCCGGGTGTCGCTGGCGCCCCGTCGATTTGGTCCAAAAATTGGCAGTTGGGGGTGCGGGCTGACATGGGCGTCGCGCCCTCGTGGGCGGAGTGTTCGGTGCGGTATACGCGGGCCATGCCTCAGACCCTCTGCCCGAGCTGCGGTCACAGCCCCATTCCCCGGGGCGCCTCGGCCTGTCCCGCGTGTGGTGAGCCCTTCGACCACCTGCAGTCCTACAAGAAGGTCGGCCGCACGCGGCTGGATCGGCTGGGGGACGCGGTGGACGACGAGGCCACCGTCTTCGGTGGCGACCTGGTGACGAGCGCCGTCTCCGCGCATCCGGGCCCGGTGGCGGCGGTGCTGGGGGCGGGCGCGGCCGCGTGGTTCCTGCGGGCCGGTGGGGTGCTGGGCTCGCTGCAGGACCCGTCGTGGACGTACGGGCTGGTGGCGCTGGACCTGGTGCTCGCGCTGGTGCTGGTGCTCAACCGGGGGCCGGTGAAGGGCATCGCCCAGACGGGCTTGACGGTGCAACTGGTCGCCACGGCGTGGCTCGCGCGCGGAGCGCCGACGGCCCCCGTGCACGTGGCCTACTTCGCGCTGGGCCTGGTGGCGTTGTTCCTGGTGGTGGGGGAGCCCGGGCCCGCGCGGCGTTACGGGGGCCTGGGGTTGGGGCTCGCCACGGCGCTGGCCTCGGCCGTGCTCCTGGCGCTGCCGGGCACGGGGGCGTCTCTGGGAGGCGGGGGCGTGCGGCAGCTGCTGGTGGGCAGCGAGCTGGGGTATCGGCTGGAGCTGCCGGTGGGGTGGGAGCGGCTGACGCGTGAGCAGCTCTCCGCGCACCTGCCGCTGCCCGCGGCGACGCTGCACGGCAGCGGCGTGGGCTTTGGCGACATGGCGCGCGGGCGCTACGGCTTCCTCTGGGTGGAGCGCTCCACGGGCGTGAAGCTGGAGGCGGGCTGCCAGGGGCTCTTGAGCGCGGTGGGCACCGGCGAGGAGGCGCGCACGGCGTCGCCCGCGGCGCTGGGGTCGCGCTCGAAGCTGTACACGCTGAGCACGTCGGCGGGGGCGCGGGGCACGCTGGGCTGCGGGCTGCTGCCGGATGGTCGACTGGTGGGGCTCGCGGTGGTGGCCGCCGGGTCGGGTGACGCACAGCCGGGCGACACGGGCGGGCAGGAGTCCTTCGCCGCGGTGGGCGAGGGGCTCGCGTTGCAGTAAACGGGCGCCGCCATGAACGTCCAGGTCCTGTTCCACGACAACTGCTTCGACGGCGCCGCGAGCGCCGCGGTGTTCACCCGCTTCTACCGGGAGCGCGTCCGCGCGGACGCGGCGTTCCGCTACCAGGGGCTGAACCACAAGCCGGGCGCGGAGGGCATCGACCCGGCCGTCTTCACGGGCGAGGAGAACGTCATCGTCGACTTCCGCTACAGCCAGGACGCGCGGCTGACGTGGTGGTTCGACCACCATGCCTCCGCGTTCCAGCAGCCCGGGGACGAGGCGCACTTCCGCGCGGACTCGAGCGGGCGCAAATTCCACGACGCGCACCGCAAGAGTTGCACGAAGTACCTGGCGGACGTGGCGCGCGAGCGCTTCGGCTGGGACGCGTCCGCGCTCTCGGACCTCATCCACTGGGCGGAGCTCATCGACGGGGCGCAGTTCCCCTCGCCGCAGATGGCGGTGGCGTTGGAGGAGCCCGCGCTGCGCATCATGACGGTGCTGGAGGCGAACAAGGACCCGGCGCTCATCCCCGAGGTCATCCGCCGCATGCAGTCGGAGTCGCTCGCGGACATCGCCGCCTCGCCGCTCATCGCGGGGCCGCTGGCGCCGCTGCTCGCGCGCCACCAGTCGAACATCGAGCTGGTGCGCTCGCGGGCCCGCTACGAGCGCGGTGTCGTCTTCTTCGACCTGGTGGACGAGGGCGTGGACAGCCTCAACAAGTTCATCGCGTACGCGCTCTATCCGGACGCGCGCTACACGCTGTGGGTGGGGCGGGGGACGTCGCGCGCGAAGGTGTCGCTCGGCTCCAACCCGTGGAAGCCGGAGCTGCGCCAGCATGACCTGTCCGCCATTGCCGGCCGGTATGGGGGCGGTGGGCATCCCGTGGTGGCCGCGGCCAGCTTCAAGGCGGACCAGGCGGACAAGGCCCGCGCGGCGTACCAGGAGATTCTCGCGGAGCTGTCCACCGCGGGGTGAGGCTAGGGCTGGCCGCGCTCGAAGAAGGTGAAGCCGGCCTGTCGCAGCAGTCGCACCACCGTCACCATGGGCAGGCCCTGCACGTTGGCGCGGTCTCCGTCGAGCCGCGCCAGCAGCGCCTGTCCCGCGCCCTCCACGCGGTAGCTGCCGCAGCAGCCTTCCCACTCGTTCAGGTCCAGGTATCGCTCCAGCTCGTCGGGCGTGACGTCGTGGAACGTCAGGCGCGCGGTCTCCACGGCCTCGTCGATGGACCCGTCCGGGCCCACCAGGCACACGCCGGTGTGGATGTCGTGGGTGTGGCCCAGCAGCTTCTGGAGCTGGCCTCTCGCCGCGTCGCGGTCCACGGGCTTGGTGAGTGTCTGTCCGGCCACCTCGACCAGTTGGTCCGCGCCGAGCACCCACGCGTCGGGGTGTCGTGCGTGCACGGCGCGAGCCTTGCGAGCCGCCAGCTCCCGGACGGCGTCGCGGGCCGAAAGGTGGGCGGCCACCGTCTCGTCGACGCCCGGGCTCACGGCGCGGTAGGGCAGGCCGAGCCCATCCATCAGCGCGCGGCGGGCACTGGAGGTGGAGGCCAGAATCAAGGGTCTCATGGGGGCGCCACCCTAGTGCACCGAGATGGACCGCGCCGCCGTCCGCCGAGAGAACAGGGCACGCCGAGCCCATTCATCAGCGAGTGGCGGGCGCGGGAGGTGGAGGCCCGAATCCAGAGGCTGATGAGTCGCCAACGTGATGAACCCGAGGAGGGGAGCGCCGCCGACATCCCGCGACGGGCACTCAAGGTGAGGGCCAGACGCAGCGGCGCATGGGGCATCACCCTGGTGTCCCGAGGCGTGCAGCGACGCCGCATGAACCCGAGGCAGGAAGCGCCGCCGACATCCCGCGACGGGCACTTGAGGTGAGGGCCAGACGCAGCGGCTCATGGGGCGTCACCCTGGTGCCTGCGGGAGGGAGCGCCGCCGCCCGCCGAGCGAGCATGCACGTCCCTGCTTCCCGGCCCCTGGGGTGATGCCGTAGCGTGGCGGCCCATGTCGCGGCGCGGTCTGCTCGCCCTCTGCCTCTTCCTCACCGCCTGCAAGCGGAACGCCTCGGCCCCGGAACCGGGAGACGCCGGAACGCCCGAGGTGTCGGCGGTGAAGGCCTCCCCAGCCAGTGCCGCGCCCTCGGACGAGCCCCGCGACACGCCGCGCCCGGTGCAGCCGCTCGCGGTCTGCCAGGCCCGAGGCGGCTCTCCGCTGGACGCGGCGCGCGGCTACTACGACTCGGGACGCTTCGAGGAGGCGCTGTCCTGCGCGGCGCAGGCGGCGGCCCTGGAGCCGGACCTGGCCTCGGCCCACGCCGAGCGCGGCGTCGCGCTGGCCGCCCTGGGGCGCGAGTCGGACGCGCAGCTCGCCTTCGCCCGGGCGCTCGCCATCGACCCTGGGGACGCGGACGCGCTGCTCGGCGCGGCCCACCTGTACGCGGTGCAGATGACCTCCACGCGCGAGCGCGACGAGCTGGGCACGCTCTACGCCGAGCGCGGCCTGTCCCAGCCCGGCACGCCCCCGGAGCTCATCCCGCACCTGGCGCTGGTGTCGGCCATGGCCTTCAACGACCTGGGCCAGGCGGAGGAGGCCCTCGCCCGAGCCGCCATCGTCCTGGCGCGAGAGCCGGGCAGCCGAGAGGCCCTCTACGAGCGGGCCCTGGCCCTCTTCGAGCTGTGCCGCTTCTCCGAGGCGAAGCGCGCCTTCCAGGGCCTGGTCGACGACGCGGAGCGCGCCGCGCACGCGCATCAGCACCTGGGCCTGTTGCTGGAGCGGGAAGGGAAGTGGAAGCAGGCGCAGACGCACTTCGACAAGGCGCGAGCGCTGGCTCCCGACGACTTCCCGGCGCCGCCCCTGCCCACCGAGGACACCTTCCGCGTGGACGTGGCCCGCGCCGTCTCCGAGCTGCCCGCGGACATGCGCAGTGACCTGGAGGGCATCCCCGTCACCGCGGAGGAGCTGCCCGCCGAGGTGGACCTGCTCGCCAACCAGCCGCCCCTGTCGCCCACGATTCTCGGCCTGTTCCGGGGGCCGCCCCTGGGCGCGCCCTGCGACGGAGTGGAGTCGCCCTGCCGCTCGGTGGTGCTGTACCGGCGCAACCTGGCACGAGCCGTGCGCACCCCGGCGGAGCTGCGCGAACAGATTCGCGTGACATTGCTCCACGAAATCGGGCATCTGCGCGGGGAGGACGATGAGGAACTGGCCGCGCGCGGCCTGGAGTGACGCGAATGGCCATCCCCCCGACGCTTCCCGTTGCACGTACTACTCCCAAGGGCGCGAAGTCCCTGCGCGCGGGAAACCCCTGGCTGTACCGCACCGAGCTGGCCGCCCCGCCCGACGTGACGGGCCCCGGCGCGGTGGTGTTCGTGGTGGACTCCCAGGGCAACCCCATCGGCCAGGCCCTCTACGCGCGGCGCTCCCCGCTGGCGCTGCGCCTGCTGACGCGCACGCCCCCGCGCGAGCTGCAGGTGAACGACGCCTTCTTCCGCAAGCGCCTGGAGGCCGCGCTCGCGCGCAGGTCCTCGCTGTCCAAGCGTGACGGCCTGCGCCTGGTGCACGGCGAGGCGGACCTGCTGCCGGGCCTCTTCGTGGACCGCTACGGCAAGGGCCTCACCCTCCAGACGCTCTCCGAGGGCATGGACGCGCGCAAGGAGTCGCTGGCGAAGATGCTGGTGGAGCTCACCGGCGCCACCCACGTGGTGTGCCGCGACGACGCCTCCGGCCGCGACTTCGAGGGCCTGCCGCGCGAGACGCGCTTGCTGCACGGCCAGGGCGAGTCGCGCTTCACGTACCACGAGGGCGACAACCGCTTCGACGTGGACCTGATGGGCGACATGAAGACGGGTGCGTTCCTGGACCAGGTGGACAACCACCTGCGCGCCGGAGAGCTGGCGCGCGGCGAGGCGCTGGACCTGTTCAGCTACCACGGCGGCTTCGCGCTCTCCCTGGCCCGCAGCTGCACGTCCGTCATCGCGGTGGAGCAGGACGAGAAGGCCGCCGCGCGCATCGGCGACAACGCCCGCGCCAACAACCGGACCAACGTCACCGTGGAGCACGCGAACGCCTTCGACGTGCTCAAGCGCTTCGACTCGCAGAGCCGCCGCTTCGACTTCATCGTGCTGGACCCGCCGGGGCTCGCCAAGCGCCGCGAGGGCCTGGAGACCGCGCTGCGCGCGTACCACGAGCTGAACCTGCGCGCGCTGCGGTGCCTGAAGCCGGACGGTGTGCTCGTCACCTGCTCGTGCTCGGGCAAGCTGGACCGCGCGGGCTTCGAGGAGATGCTGCTGGGCGCCGCCGCGGACGCGAAGCGCCCGGTGCAGATTCTCGAGCGCCGGGGCGCGGGCCTGGACCACCCCGTGCTCGCGGGCCTGCCGGAGACGGAGTACCTCAAGGCGCTCTACGTCCGGGCGCTCTGACGCGGGCCGGGCCGGACCCGCGCGAGGGGCACTACGGCAGCCCCAGCTCCTTGCGCAGCTTGCCCACGACCTTGAAGTACTCGGTCCGGGGGAAGGGGACGTTGAGGATGTGGAAGTCCTTCTTCGCCAGGCCCACGCACCCGAAGCAGTAGTTGCAGTCCTGCAGGTTGCGGCACATCACCAGGTAGGCGCTGGTGGTGCAGTTCTCGCTCTGCAGGCAGTAGGCGCACGCATGACAGCTCTTGCACTCCACGCAGTGCGAGCAGTTGTTGCACAGCTCGCACCGGGTGCAGTGCGTGCACTGGAAGCAGCTGTCGCAGTCCTTGCAGAACATGCAGTTGGCGCAGCGCTGACAGCCCTCGCACGCGTAGGAGCCCGGGTTGCCCGGGTCCGACGCGTAGCTCTTGGTGAGCTTCTGGAGCTGGTCCAAAAACTCCCTCTTGCCGAGCGAGGCCACGACCTCCCGCGCCGCCTTCTCCGCGGCGAGCAGGTCTCCTGCTTCGGACCGCGTACCTTTCTCCTTCACCACCCGGGACACTCCTTGCCCATTGTCGGACTTCACTGAAGCCGGGCCAGCCCGGCCAGGTCGATTCCTCGCGCCACCCGCCGCACCTCCACCGTGCCCGGAAAGCCCCGGCTGGTGACGGCCACCACGAAGCGATCTCCCACCAACAGGTTCGCCTCCGCCAGCGCCTCCTCCGCGTCGTACCTCACGAAGCCCACCGCGTCCTTCCAGTGGATGGGCGCCGCCGGGTCGCTCGCCGGCCGGTCCTTGGCCCGCTCGGCCGCGTCCCGGATGGCCTGCCCAATCTTCTGCCCCATCGTGGTGTCCACGATGCGCACCTTCACCTCGCGGCCCTCACCTCGGGTGAACAGCCGCTCCGCTTCCGACACGGACACCTCGCCGTACTTGCCGGTGGAGCCCTGGGTGCGCGCGACGGTGAAGCCCTCCAGCTCCTCCGGCAGGAACGGTGCCAGCGTCTTGAAGTACACGCAGGGCGCACTGGCGGCGGGGATGGAGGCCGTCACCTCGTCGGAGGTGCCCTCCGCTTTCGTGCACCCGACACCCGGGGCGAGCGCGAGCAGGAGGAGGGTGAGGCCTGGGAGAAAGTTGTCGCGCACGGCCGAATCAAAAGGTATCCCCGCCCCGCGCGCAATGGACCTCTCGAAGCTCAATCCTCCTCAGCGCGAGGCCGTGGTCACCCTCCAGGGTCCCTTGCTGGTCCTCGCGGGTGCTGGGAGCGGGAAGACCCGCGTCATCACCCACCGCATCGTCCACCTGCTCAACGAGCGGCCAGACCACATCCTGGCTCGCAACATCCTGGCCGTCACCTTCACCAACAAGGCGGCCTCGGAGATGAAGGAGCGCCTGGTCCACATGGCCGGGCCCCGCGCCCAGGGCGTGCTCGTGTGCACCTTCCACGCCTTCGGCGCGGAGATGCTCCGCGAGGACATCCACCGGCTGGGTTGGCCCAGGAAGTTCGCCATCGCGGACATGGGCGACCAGCTGGCCATCATCCGCCGCGCCATGCGGGAGCACCGCATCGACGACCGCGCCTTCGATGCGCGCAAGGTGCTGGGGCTCATCTCCAAGGCGAAGAACTCCGGCCAGGCGCCCGAGCCCAAGCCCGAGGGCATCGGCGACGACTACGACCTCATCACCCACATGGTCTACCCGGACTACCAGCTGGCGCTGAAGGCGCAGGGCTCGGTGGACTTCGACGACCTGCTCATCCTCCCCACGCGCCTCTTGCGTGAGCACTCGGACCTGTACCTCAAGTACACGCACCGCTTCCGCTACCTGCTGGTGGACGAGTTCCAGGACACCAACCTGGCCCAGCTGGAGCTGCTCAAGCTGATGGCGGGGCAGTCCAAGAACGTGTGCGCGGTGGGGGACGACGACCAGTGCATCTACTCGTGGCGCGGCGCGGAGGTGCGCAACATCCTCCACTTCGACCACTTCTTCCCGGGAGGGAAGGAGGTGCGCCTGGAGCAGAACTACCGCTCCGTGCAGATGGTGCTGGACGCGGCCAACGCCGTCATCGCCAAGAACCCCGAGCGCAAGGCCAAGCAGATGTGGACCGACCGCAAGGGGGGCCCCAAGGTGAAGGTGGTGGCGTGCCCCAATGACGAGGAGGAGGCCCGCTTCGTCGCGCACGAAATCCAGAAGCACATCTCGCTGGGCGTCCCCGCAGACGACATCGCGGTGCTCTACCGGACCAACGGCCAGTCGCACCCCATCGAGGAGATGCTGCGCGAGAAGAACATCGCCTACGAGGTGGTGGGCGGCAGCGAGTTCTTCGACCGGCGCGAGGTGAAGGACGTCATCGCGTACTTCAAGGTCATCGTGAACCGGCTGGATGAAATCTCGCTCATGCGCATCATCAACGTCCCGTCGCGCGGCATCGGCGACGTGACGGTGGAGCGGCTGCACGCGCACTCGCGCGCGGAGGGCGTCACGCTGTGGACGGTGATGCGCAAGGCGTCCGAGTACGACGATCTGCCCCCGGGCGCGGGCGCCAAGGTGCACGAGTTCGTGGACCTCATCGAGCGCTACCGCGCGGCGTACGAGCACGGGCAGCTGGCCGTGGCCACGCGCAAGCTCCTGGAGGAGATCGGCTTCCGGGACGCCACGCGCGCGCACGCCACCAGCGCCACCAGCGCGGACAAGAAGCTCAAGGGCGTGGACGGCGTCATCGACTCCCTGGAGCGCTTCGAGAAGCGCGAGGGCCCCAAGGCCAGCCTGCTCACCTACCTGAACCGGCTGAGCCTGGACAACAAGCAGGAGGAGGACGAGGACGTCCCGGGCAGCAACCGCCGCGTCACCCTGATGACCATCCACTCCTCCAAGGGCCTGGAGTACCGGCTCGTCTTCTTCATCGGGATGGAGGAGGACCTGATGCCCCACGGCGGCATGCAGGGCGAGGCCCAGAACCTCGAGGAGGAGCGCCGGCTCTGCTACGTGGGCATCACCCGCGCCAAGGAGCTGCTCTACCTCACCCGCGCCGTCACCCGCGTGAAGCGCGGCAAGGAGGTCCCCCGGACCCCCTCCCGCTTCCTGGAGGACCTGCCCGAGGACGTCATCGAGCACGTCACGCCTGATGCGCCGCGTCAGGGGCCGCCGACGGCGGAGGAGAAGAACTTCTTCGCCAACCTCAAGGAGCGCTTCAAGAAGCCCCAGCCGGGGACTCCAGGGGGTGGGGGCGTGCCTCCTGGGGGTAGGGCGGGGTAGGAAAAGAGCCTTCCGTGGCTCAGCGGCCCCCGCCAACCTTGACTTGATCCTCCATGACCGCTAGGAGGGTCGGCCTTTCCGGGCCTCTGCGGATGTTTCGTGGAGGACCTGTGGTTGGTTCCGCACGAGATGCGGTCCCCGGCATGCACCTGGCGACCGCGAGAAGTCTGGAGTGCACGAAATGTCGCAGAAGACCTACAGCGCGAAGGCTGGGGACATCAAGCGCCAGTGGCACGTCATCGACGTGTCCGACAAGGTGCTGGGCCGCGCGGCGAGCCAGATTGCCACCTTGCTCAAGGGCAAGCACAAGGCCATCTACACGCCGTCCATCGACACGGGCGACCACGTCATCGTCATCAACGCCGACAAGGTGAAGGTGACGGGGACGAAGGAGAAGGACAAGATGTACTACCGGCACCCGCACGCGGGTTTCCCGGGCGCCCTGAAGATCACCAACCTGGAGAAGCTCCGCCAGCGCCACCCCGAGGACATCATCATCAACGCGGTCCGCCGCATGCTGCCCCGCAACGCGCTGGGTCGGCAGATGATGACGAAGCTGAAGGTCTACGCGGGTGATACCCACCCCCACGCCGCCCAGAAGCCGGCTGCGTACTCGGTTGAGGCGTAAGGGAGACAACGTCCATGCCCATCCACCAAGAGCTCGGTTTCTACGCCACCGGCCGCCGCAAGGAGGCCACCGCTCGCGTCTGGCTGCGTCCCGGCACGGGTCAGGTCACCATCAACGGTCGTGAGATCAACGACTACTTCGGTCGCGAGACCTCGAAGATGGTGCTCAACCAGCCCCTCGAGATCCTCGAGCAGAAGGGGAAGCTCGACGTCACCGTGAACGTTCGCGGCGGCGGTCTCTCCGGCCAGGCCGGCGCCATCCGTCACGGCATCGCCCGCGCCCTGTGCGCCTTCAACCCGGAGTTCCGTCCGGCGCTGAAGAAGGCCGGCTTCCTCACGCGTGATGCTCGCGCGGTCGAGCGCAAGAAGTACGGTCAGCCGGGCGCGCGTCGCCGGTTCCAGTTCTCCAAGCGCTAACCGTTCAGGTTGGTCGCTCGCTGTCCTCCGCGGCGGAGGCTCTCTCACGAGGGTCTCCGCCGTGGTGTTTTCGGGGACTCACTCCACGGTGTGTCGCGCGGGCGCGGGAGCGTCTGCTACCATCCGCGACGCCCATGGAACTCAATGAGATCCTCCAGATCGCCCTGCGCGGCGGTGCCTCCGACATTCATCTCAAGGCCGGTCTGCCGCCCATGTTCCGGGTGGATGGCTCGTTGGTGCCGTTGAAGGACGGCCGTCGTCTTCCGCCCGAGGAGGTGGCGCGGATGGCGTTCGGCATCATGAACGAGTTCCAGAAGGAGAAGTTCAAGGCGAGCAACGAGGTGGACCTGGCGTACGGAGTCCCGGGCCTGGGCCGCTTCCGCGTGAATGTCTTCCAGCAGCGCGGCACCGTGGGCGCGGTGCTGCGAGTCATCCCGTTCAAGGTGATGACGATGCAGGACCTGCTGTTGCCGCAGGTGCTGGCGAAGATTTGTGGCGAGGAGCGCGGTCTCATCCTGGTGACGGGCACGACGGGCTCCGGCAAGTCGACCACGTTGGCGGCGATGATCGACCACATCAACTCCAACGAGACCAGCCACATCATGACGATTGAGGACCCCATCGAGTTCCTCATTCGCGACAAGCGCTCCATCGTGAACCAGCGCGAGGTGGGCGTGGACACGATGAGCTTCGCGCAGGCGCTCAAGAGCGCGCTGCGGCAGGACCCGGACGTCATCCTCGTGGGCGAGATGCGAGACCACGAGACCATCGAGACGGCGCTGCACGCGGCGGAGACGGGCCACCTGGTCATGTCCACGCTGCACACGCTGGACGCGACGGAGACGGTCAACCGCATCGTCTCCGCCTTCCCGCCGCACCAGCAGAAGCAGGTGCGCATCCAGCTGGCCTCGGTGCTCAAGGGCGTGGTCAGCCAGCGACTGGTGCCGCGCGCGGACGGCAAGGGCCGCGTGGCCGCGGTGGAGGTGCTGCGCGTCACCGCGCGCGTGCGCGAGCTCATCGAGGACAAGGACCGCACGAAGGAGATCCACGACGCGATTGCGCAGGGCACGGACTCCTACGGGATGCAGACCTTCGACCAGTCGCTGATGAGCCTGGTGCGCCAGGGGCTGGTCACCTACGACGAGGCCCACCGTCAGGCGTCCAACCCGGACGACTTCGCGCTGCGCTTCTCCGGCATCAGCGGCACGTCCGACTCCAAGTGGGACAGCTTCGATGCGAAGCCGGGCGAGGCCCGTCCGATTCCGGGCTCGGCCGCCTTCGCGCAGAAGGGCGCGCCCGTGGGGGCGGCACAGCCTCCCGCCGCGCCGCCCACGCCGGCGCCGGTCCAGGTCGCGCGTCCCGCCACGCCCGCCGCGCCGAACGTCGCGCGTCCGCCCGCACCCGCGCAGGCCATGCGCCCGGCCGCGCCTCCGCCGGCGGCCCGTCCTCCCGCGCCGGCCCCCGCGCCCGCTCCGGCGGCGGGTGGGGACGACGACTTCCAGATCGAACGCTTCTGAGTCGAAGGGGCACCGTGGGTCGAGACCGCCGCGCGCGGTCTGGCCTCGGTGCTCCGTTTGATGCCACTGAGTGGCGCGAGGCCGCGAACGCTTGGCCTCGGTGCTTCGTTTGATGCCACTGAGTGGCGCGAGGCCGCGAACGCTTGGCCTCGGTGCTTCGTTTGATGCCACTGAGTGGCGCGAGGCCGCGAACGCCCGGCCTCGGTGCTTCGTTTGATGCCACTGAGTGGCGGCGAGGCCGCGAACGCCCGGCCTCGGTGCTTCCCCGAAGCGTTGAGGGGCCATGAGAGCGGGTCGCCGCGAACGGCCCAGCCCCGGTGCTCTGCCTCGTCTGTCGGGAGATCCCCGTGAGGCGAGACGGCTCCGTGCCGTCGCCCACCTGTGTGACGCGACCTGCGAGAGGGGGCGCGTCTCGCTCAGCGGGCTGCGTCCAGGGGCATCGCTCAGGCTCGTGACGGGGAAGGGGAGTCATCCTCCCGTCCATCCGATTCGCACGACCTGGCATCAGCCACTTCGAGCGGCGGGCCGCGAGGGCCCACCGCCGCGTCACAGGGGGGACTACGCGTCTTCCTCGCCCAGCATGGCCCTCAGGCGCGACAGGCGCAGCGGGCCCATGAGGCCCTCCTTCGCCAGCGCCTGGAGCAGGTGGGCGGTGGCGTGCACCTTCTCCTCCTGCTCCTCCTCGGGCTTGTCGGCCACCTGCGCGTCCAGCAGGGCCTCGATGTGCTCGGGGTTGATGGGCGCGGGGCCCTCCGCCCAGGCGATGTCGAACAGCGCCCTCGCCATGACCTCGCGCACCTTGCGCTCGGCGTCGTCCTTCGAGGCCTTCACGAAGCCGACGAACAGCGCGTCCACCGCCTCCTTCGTCAGCGCGGCCAGCGCGGGCACCTCGCCCAGGGACTCCTTCACGTACTCGCGGTCGAAGCTGTCCACGTCCTGCTCGTAGCCGAACGCCTCCTCCAGGAGGATGGAGGCGATGAACGCGTCCGTCTCCTCCTCGCTCGCGCCCTCCTCGGCCAGCGCCTCACGCGCCTTCTTCGTGGCCTCGGTCAGCTCCGCGTCTTCCTGAATCGCGCGCGCCGACGCGTGCGCCGCCAGCAGCACCAGCGCCGCCTGGGCGTCCGAGGACAGGACGCGGCCACCCACGTCCATCAGGATGGCGGCCTGGCGCGGGTGCGCCTTGGCGGCCTCGGCGAAGAACTGCTCCTCCGGGTCGAGGGCGCCCCCCGCCTGCTGCTTGCGGAGCGTCTCCTTCGCGACATCGGCGGTGAGGTAGCGGGCAAGGACTGGATGCATGCCGCGCCTGTTACCACATGCTACGTATCCCGCCATGCTCCCGGAGGATGAAGGCCCCGAGGCCGTCCAGCGCGCCACGGATGCGGGACTCAAGCTGCTGGGCATCCGCGCCCGCACGCGCCAGGAGCTGCTCCAGGCCCTGGAGAAGAAGGGCTTCGCCCCCTGCGTCCGAGACGCCGCGCTCGCCCGCCTCCAGGGCTGGGGCTACCTGGACGACACCCGCTTCGGAGAAGCGCGCGCCGCCTCCCTCCTGCGCTCGGGCAAGGGCCCCGCCTCCATCCTCCAGAAGCTGCAAGCCCACGGCCTGTCCGAGGACGCGGCCCAGGACGCGCTGGAGTCCGCCACGGACGCGGTGGACTTCGACGCCGTCGCCGCCGCGCGCGCCGTCCTGGAGAAGCGGGGGCTGGCGGCCCGGCCGCTCGACGAGAAGGCCTGGGCCCGCGCCGCGCGGCTGTTGTCCGGGCGGGGATTCTCCGAGGACGTCATCCAGCAACTGCTCGGCGAACCTTCACTGGACCCCTCGGGGCCGGACGAATAGCGTGCCGCCGATGCGTTCCGTCGTCGCCTTCCTGACCGTCGTCCTCTTGTCCGCCTCGGGTTGCTCCACCCTCTCCGGCTCCCAGGGGGGAGACCCCGACTACGCCGCCGACGCGGAGGAGAACCTCCGGCTCGGCAGCGAGGCGCTCGAGAACAAGGACTTCTTCAAGTCCCAGAAGTACTTCGAGTACGTCCGGGTCAAGTACCCGTACCAGGAGGCCGCCCGCGAGGCGGAGCTGCGCCTGGCGGACCTGGACTTCGCCCGCGAGGCCTTCGCCGAGGCCCGGGACCAGTACCAGGCCTTCATCAAGCTCCACCCCACGCACGCCAAGGTCGACTACGCCGCGTTCCGCTCGGCGCTCACCCACGTGGAGGACTACCCGTCCGACTTCTTCGCGCTGCCGCCCTCCAAGGAGAAGGACCAGGGCGAGATTCGCGCCGCGCTCTCCACCATGGAGGAGTTCCTCCGCCAGTACCCGGATTCTCAGTACGTCCCCGAGGCCAGGCGGCACGCGGACGACGCGCGCAAGCGCCTGGCCGAGCACGAGCTGTACGTGGCCCGCTTCTACACGAAGCGCGAGCGCTGGAAGGCGGTGGCCCAGCGCCTGGAGTCGCTGCTCACGAAGTACCCCGGCACGCCGTACGAGGAGGAGGCCCTCTTCGACCTGCACGAGGCCTACGTGAAGCTCAACGACCCCAAGCGCGCCGAGGAGACCCTGCGCCAGGTGCTGCGCCGCCTGCCGGGGACGCCCGCCGCCCAGAAGGCCCAGCAGATGCTGGGCACGTGAGGTCCCCGGCAGGCCGCGTGAGGTCCACCGAGGAGTGGAGCCGGCTGGGGGGCTTGGTCATCGCCGGACTGGCGGTGCTCGCCGCCTGCGCGGTGCTCATCCCCCGGCTCCTGGGCTTCGCCGCGGGCCCCGAGGCGGAGATCATCACCGCCCTGAAGCACACCGAGGCCTATGGGTTTTCCCTGCCCATCCCCCTCGCGGACGCGCCCCTGGTCTCCCAGGAACTCCACTTCGCCCGCATCACGGTGACGGTGGAGCCCGGCGGCCAGCGCGCCGAGGCCCACGCCACGCTCGACTTCAACGGCACCCTCGGCCCCACCCGCGTGGGCACCGCCGGCGTGGAGAAGGTGCCCTTCGTGCGACGCGGGGGCGACTGGGTGCCGGAGAAGAACACCTCCCCCCGACTGGTGGCCGTCGTCACGGCGCTCGAGGCGCGGCGCCGCGCGCTGGAGGCCGCGGACGCGGAAGGCCTGGCTCGGCTCTCTGTTCCGGGGAATCCCGGAGTGGGGGGCGCCGAGTGGAATGAACTGAAGACGTTGCGAGGGCGCTTGTATCGGGCGGAGGCGTGGTACATCCGGTTGGAGCGGGAGCAAGCAGTGGTGACGGAGCACTGGCGGTTGCAGGGCTCCCTCCCGTCGAGGCCGGTGGACACCCGGGGCCAACGGTCGCTGTCGCTCACGCTTCACGGTGATGAATTCTTGTTTTCGCCCGGGCTCATGTAGGCTAGCCGCGTCGGAGGCAGGGCCCGAGGACGGGCCGGAGTCATGGAAGAGCCCCTCAAGCAGCTACTGACCCTCGGGCGCGGCTACTTCGAGAAGAAGCAGTACGCCCAGGCCGAGCAGTACCTCGCGAAGATCGTCGAGCAGAATCCGACGTTCGCGGACGTGTTCAACATGCTCGGCATCATCTACCACGACCAGGGCCAGTTCGCCCGGGCCCAGCGGGCGTTCGAGTCCGCGCTGAACCTGAATCCGGCGTACACCGAAGCGGCGCTCAATCTCGCGGTCATCTACAACGACATGGGCAAGTACGCCGAGGCGAAGGAGGTCTACCAGGCCGCCTTGTCCCGGCAGAAGACGGGCCCCGGGGAGCTGGACCCCTACGTCGAGAAGAAGATCGCCAACATGTACGGCGAGATTGGCGACGTGTTCGCCTCGAGCGGCGCATGGCAGCGCGCCATCGAGGAGTACCGCCGCGCGCTGGGCCTGTGCCCACAGTTCGTGGACATCCGCCTGAAGCTGGGCAATGCCCTGCGTGACGCGGGGGACAACGCGGCGGCCATCGCCGAGTACGAACAGGTCATCGCGCAGAACCCGTCCTACATCCCCGGCCGTATCCAGTACGGGGTGGCGCTGTATTCCGCCGGGCGCAGGGCGGAGGCGGTGCAGGTGTGGGAGGACGTGCTGGCGCGCAGCCCCGACAACAAGAGCGCGCAGATGTACCTCAACCTGGTGAAGGACCCCGGCAAGGTGGAGCAGGCGGGTTGATGACCATGGATATCTCGAAGACCTATGCCCTGAAGTTCATCTCCGGGAAGTACCAGGGCGGAGAGTTCCCCCTGAAGGCGGAGAAGCAGATCGTCATCGGCCGCTCCAGCGAGCTGGACATGGTGCTCGTGGAGGACATGGTCTCGCGCAAGCACGCGAAGATCAGCTTCTCCAACGGGAAGATCACCATCGAGGACCTGGGCTCCACCAACGGCACCTTCGTCAACGGCGAGAAGGTGAAGCAGGCGGGGCTCAAGGAGGGGGACCGCATCCTCATCGGCACCTCCATCCTCAAGCTCGTGCACCAGGGCGCCGACGGCGCCAACGTGGACGAGAGCACGGCCAAGCTGAAGCTGGAGGAGGCCGCCGCCGCCCAGGCCGCGCGGACCACCACCAAGGGCAGCTCCATGACGGGGAAGATTGAAGAAATCCCCCTGCCGGACCTGCTCCAGCTCTTCCACACCTCCAAGAAGAACGGCGTGCTGGTGGTCAACAGCACGCAAGAGGGGAAGATCTACCTGCGCCAGGGCCGCGTGTACTACGCGGTCATCAACGAGAACCACAACCTGGGGCCGCAGAAGAGCTTCAACCGCATCATCACCTGGGAGTCGGGTGACTTCGAGCTGCGGCCGGCGGACAGCCAGGAGTTCATGGTGGAGCTGGACTCGTCCACCGAGGCGCTGCTGATGGACGCGCTCCGTCAGCTCGACGAGCTCAAGCGGCTGCAGCCGAGCCTGCCGCCCCCGGAGGCCATGCTCCAGCTGTCGGTGCCGCTGGTGCCGCCGCTCAAGGAGCTGACGCCGGAGCTGCTGGACGTGCTCCAACTGGTGCTCAACCAGGGCACGCTGGCGGGGGTGCTGGACCGGGCGGACGCGGATGACGTCGTCACCGCCGAGGGCCTGGTGCACCTGCTCAAGCGCGAGTACGTCCGCATCATCTAGGTCGCACACGAAGCCCGCTCTCCTCCAGGGAGGGCGGGCTCCATCTGAAGGGATGTCGCCGTGGCGGACGCGAAGTCGGTGAAGCGCCTGCGCCTCACCGAGCTGAGTCACTGCGCGGGTTGCGCGGCGAAGCTGCGGGCCGGGGACCTGGCCCAGCTCTTGGGAGGGCTCAAGGCCTCCCGCCCCCCGCAGGCGCTGGTGGGCTTCAACACGAATGACGACGCGGCCGTCTACCGCCTCTCGCCCGGCCTCGCCGTGGTGGAGACGGTGGACTTCTTCCCGCCCGTGGTGGACGACCCGTTCCAGTTCGGCGCCATCGCCGCGGCGAACGCGATGTCGGACATCTGGGCCATGGGGGCGAAGCCGCTGTTCGCGCTCAACCTCGTGGGCTTCCCGGATGAGCTGCCCAAGTCCGTGCTGGCGCGCATCCTCGAGGGAGGCCAGTCCAAGGTGGAGGAGGCGGGCATCCCCATCCTCGGCGGCCACAGCATTCGAGACCCCGAGCCCAAGTACGGCCTGGCCGTCACCGGCGTGGTGCACCCCAAGAAGGTGCTCACCAACGCGGGCGCGAAGCCGGGGGATCTGCTGCTGCTCACCAAGCCCTTGGGGACGGGCATCGCCACCACCGCCATCAAGCGGGGCGTGGCCTCCAAGCAACTGCAGAAGAACGTCATCGGCGTGATGACCACGCTCAACCGCGCCGCGGGCGAGGTCTTCGCCTCGGGCCGGTTCAAGGTGAACGCCCTGACGGACGTGACGGGCTACGGCCTGTTGGGCCACCTGCTGGAGATGATGACGGCCGCGAAGACGCGCGCGGCGCTGGATTTGGAGCGCGTGCCGCTCATCGCCGAGGTGCCCTCGCTGGCCGAGGCGGGCGTGGTGCCGGGCGGGACGAAGTCGAACCTGGAGCACGTGCAGAAGAAGGTCCGCTTCCCCAAGGGGCTCCCCGAGGCCATCCAGTGGGTGCTCGCGGACGCGCAGACCAATGGCGGACTGTTGGCCTGCGTGCCGGCGAAGGACGCGGTCAAGGCGCTCAGGGCCCTGGACAGGGCCGGGGTGGACGCGGCGCTGCTGGGCGAGGTCCGCGCGGGCCGTCCGGGCATCGACGTCATCGGCTGAACCGGGCGCCGGGCGGGGATTTCGCGCCCGGGGTGGGGCTCCGCTAGCATCCCCCTCCGGCATGAAGTCGTCCTCCCGCTCCCTGCTGCTCCTCCTCGCATGCATCTGCTGGGTTCCCGTCACGGCGGGAGCCGGCGAGCGCCCCGCGCGCATCGTCATCGACCCGGGCCACGGCGGCGTGAAGGAAGGCGCCAAGGGGCCCGGCGCGCTGCGCGAGAAGGAGGTGGCGCTGCAGATTGCCCACCGCCTGCGCTCCAGGCTGGAGGCGGCCGGCGGCGAGGTGTACCTGACGCGCGAGCGCGACGCGCTGGTGAGCCTCACCGAGCGCGTGGAGATGACGAACGACCACGGCGCCGACCTCTTCATCTCCATCCACGCCAACTCCATGCCCACGCCCCGCATGAGGGCACGCACCGAGGGCGTGGAGACGTACTTCCTGTCGGCCAGCGCCTCCGGTGAAGCGGCGCTCGCGGTGGCGGACCGGGAGAACTCGGAGGCGCCCATGTCGCGGGCGGCGCGCGGCGACTCGACGCTGGCGCTCATCCTCGATGACCTGGTGCGCACGGAGGCGCACTCGGACTCGTCCCGGCTGGCCTACGCCATCCACCCCCGGCTCGTGGCGCGCACGCGGGCGGCGGACCGGGGCGTGCAGCAGGCGCCCTTCTTCGTGCTCTCCGGCGTGGAGTGCCCGGCGGTGCTCGTGGAGGTGGGCTACATCTCCCATCCCGAGGAGGGCCTGAAGCTGGGGCGGGCGGACTACCAGGAGAAGCTGGCCGAGGCCATCAGCGAGGGCGTGCTCGCCTTCCTGAAGGACACGCGGCGCAGGGACGCGGCCCGGCCGGCCCAGGTGGCGGGCTCGCAGACGCCCTGAGTGGACACCGGGCCGACTCGGACGACACGCGGGCCACGCGGCTCTGGTAGAGAAGGGACGCGCTCATTCCCTACCCAGGAGCTCGCCGTGCGTTCCTTCCAACGTGGTGCACTGGACCTTCGCCCCGTCATCCTCACCCCCGGAGTGTCCCGCTACGCGGAAGGCTCCGTGCAGGTGGAGTTCGGCAACACCAAGGTGCTCATCACCTGCTCCACCGAGGAGCGCGTGCCCCCGCACCTGATGGGGAAGGGGACCGGCTGGGTGACGGCCGAGTACGGCATGCTCCCGCGCGCCACGCACACGCGAAACCAGCGCGAGGCGGCCAAGGGCAAGCAGACCGGCCGCACCATGGAGATCCAGCGCCTCATCGGCCGCTCCCTGCGCGCGGCGGTGGACCTGTCCACGCTGGGCCCGCGCACCCTCACGCTGGACTGTGACGTGCTCCAGGCGGACGGCGGCACGCGCACGGCGTCGATTACGGGCGCGTACGTGGCGGTGGTGCTCGCGCTGCGCTCGCTGCAGAAGCAGGGCACGCTCACCAAGCAGCCCAAGCTGACCCCCATGGCCGCGGTGTCCGTGGGCGTGGTCAACGGGGAGGTGCGCGTGGACCTGGACTACGAGGAGGACTCCAAGGCGGACGTGGACCTCAACATCGTGGCCACGGGAGACGGGCGCATGGTGGAGGTGCAGGGCACCGCCGAGCACCAGCTGTTCGACCGCAAGACGCTGGACGCGATGCTCGACGGGGGACTTGCCGCCATCCATCAGCTCGTGGCCGCGCAGGCCAAGGCGCTCGAATGAGCACGCCCTCGCCGAAGCTGCTCTTCGCCACCACCAACAAGGGGAAGCTGCGCGAGCTGCGCCAGCTGGTGGGGGACTCGGTGGAGGTGGTGTCGCTCGCGGACCTGCCGCCGGTGCCGGAGCCGGAGGAGGACGGCGACACCTTCGAGGCCAACGCGGTGAAGAAGGCGGTGGAGTACGCGCGGGCCACGGGCCTGCCGGCGCTCGCGGATGACTCGGGGCTGTGCGTGGACGCGCTCGACGGCCAGCCCGGGGTGCTGTCCGCCCGCTACGCGCCCGGCGACGACAAGGCCCGCTACGAGAAGCTCCTCTCGGAGCTGCGCGGCGTGCCCGACGAGAAGCGCACGGCGTCGTTCCGCTGCGCGCTGGCGCTGGCATGGCCGGATGGGCGCACGCACGTGGAGGAGGGGCGGTGCGAGGGGCGGATCGGACACGCGCCGAAGGGTGAGCACGGCTTCGGGTACGACCCTGTCTTCATCCTTCTGGACAGTGGCCGGTCGCTCGCGGAGCTCACCGCCGAGGAGAAGTCCGGCATCTCCCACCGGGGCGCGGCCTTCCGGAAGATGAAGCCGAAGCTGCTCTCGCTCGCCGCGCGTGCGTGAATGGCGAGGTCAGGCACGTGGGCCTTGCGCGTCCGTCCGCGATGGTTCAACAATGCCGGACTCTACTTTTCGGGGCGTAGCGCAGCCTGGTAGCGCACCTGCCTTGGGCGCAGGGGGTCGGAGGTTCGAATCCTCTCGCCCCGATTTTTTCAAGTAGGGAGTGGATGCAGGTAGCCCGGCCCAGCTCCAATAGCTCAGCTGGATAGAGCACCGACCTTCTAAGTCGGGGGTCGCAGGTTCGAGTCCTGCTTGGGGCGCCAACCTGGCTGTCGTCACATTTGGGCCTTGAACTGGCCCGGCTTTCCACGGTAGGGAAGCCCCCGCTTCAAACGCCGTAGCGGTAACGGCGGCCATAGCTCAACTGGTTAGAGCGCTGGACTGTGACTCCAGAGGTTGCCGGTTCGACCCCGGTTGGCCGCCCACCTTCTTCCCCTGTTCGTAGGTTGCGCTCGTAGCTCAACTGGATAGAGCACTGGGCTTCGAACCCAGGGGTTGGGGGTTCAAGTCCCTCCGAGCGCGCTCTCCTCCTCTTCCGCAGGCCCCCCGGACTCCTTCATGGGAATCCCGAGCGGCGCCGCGAAGAGGGCCCCCGCCGGAAGACGTCCGACGGAGGCAGTCCTCACTTCAGCGCATCAGGCGTGGGACGCGCCGTTGCTCTTGTCCGCGGTGGACGGGACGCGGCAGCGCAGCTCCGTCTCCGCCTCCAGCGCGAGCAGGTTCTCCCGCATCGCCTTGGCCCAGCGCGCGCGGGGTTGCTCCATCAGCTTCTCGTTCGCCAGCTCGATGGTCTCGCTGAGCTCCTCGTCCGAGAGCTCCGAGGCCGTCTTGCCCTTGTACGGACCGAACGCCACCAGCACGGCGCTCGCCTTCGGACGCGTGGGCGCCACGGTGGGCTCCACGTCCTCCTTCGCCGCCTCCACTTCCTTCGCGGGGAGCGGGGCCAGCGGGAGATCCACGTCCAGCTTCGCGGGGACCGCCTTCTCCTCCTTCGTGGGCGCGGTGGCCTGCGGGGTGGGGAAGGACGCCTTCACCGGTCCCGTCCTGGCGCCCAGCACCTCGTAGGCGCCGCCCGCGGGGACGGGCTCGGGGTGGGCCGAGGCCGAATCGAAGTCCTCCGCCGGCATCTCCTCCCGGACGTACAGTCCGCCGAAGGCCTCCGGGTACGCCTTGCGCAGGGCCGCCACCCGGGCGCACTTCTCGATCATCGTCGTGGGAATCTTGGCCCACAGCGGCGTCTGCTGGACGTAGCCGCTGAAGTCCAGCCACACCACCACGGGCAGCTTCCCGTCGCGCACCACCCGCGACCAGGCGCCCACCAGCGCGCCCTTGCGCTTGGCCGGGTTGAAGCGGTGCACCACCTCGCCTCGACCCTGGTCCACCACGATGTCGTCCTCGGCGAACACGGCGCTCGCCTGGATGCCCTTGAAGTCCGGGAAGCGCTCCGCGCGGGCGAGCATCCCGGCCTCGGAGGGCTGGAACTCGTACTTCGTCACCCAGTTGGGGCGCTCCCGGTTGCCGATGTTCTGCCTCCGCGCGACGCAGAAGGCTTCCTTGAGCAGCGGATCCAACCCGCTGCGCTTGCACTGCTCGATGAAGAGGGCGAACTCGTCCTCGCTGATGCCCCGGGGGCAGATGGTGCGCCGAATCAACTCCATGCGCTCCCGGCTCCAGCCGCCGAGCGCCGAGCCGGTGTCTTCCACCTTGGGGGGGATGTTGGCTTCCGTCACTGTCGTCTCCTGCATACGTCCTGCGCGAAAAGGGCGGACGACCTCCGTCCGCCCGCCTGTGCCTCGGCGGTTCACGTGCTCAGAGTCCCGGAATGGGGGCGCGTGCGAGCCCCGTGTCTCCGAGCACTCCGGACACACGGGTCGCCGTGGCCACGTTCAACAGTGGGCCCGTGGCTCTGTTTCATTCGGAATCCGGCCGTCCCCGGCGCCAGCCCGTCCAGCGGGCGGCGTGGCGTCCCATCCCGGACTGCGCGTCCTCATGGGAGATGCCGTGCGTGGGGAATGCAGGGGAGACGAAAATACTTTTGACAGCGCGGGCGGCCTTCTGTAATTACCGCCGCCACTTGGACGTCACGCAGCCGACGGGCCAAGCGCAGTGCCGGGAGCGTAGCTCAATTGGCAGAGCAATGGACTCTTAATCCATAGGTTGTGGGTTCGATTCCCTCCGCTCTCATACGGGGTCTCTCCAGCGATGGAGAGACCCCGTTTGTTTTTCCGCAGCACGCATCCGTCGGGTGACGCGCGGCGGACGTTTCGCGGTATGTACGGCACAAGGCACGCGGCGCATCCGGGCGGGTGGCGAAACTGGTAGACGCACCAGACTTAGGATCTGGTACCGCAAGGTGTGAGGGTTCGAGTCCCTCCTCGCCCATTTCGCGTTGACCCGTTCGTGCCTATCCCCTAAAGGCGCACGTCCCACTTAACCGGCGCCGCTCGGGACGACTGTCCGAGAAGGCGGCGAGCGAGGCCCGTATGAAGGTCCAGGTCGAAGAGCTCTCTCCCATCGAGAAGAAGCTCTCCATCGAGGTCGAGTCCGCCCGCGTGGCGGAAGAGCTGAACCGCGCTTACTCCAGGCTTGGCCAGCAGGTGCGGTTGCCGGGCTTCCGACAGGGCAAGGTCCCCCGCCGCATCCTCGAGCAGCGCTTCAAGGACCAGGTCGAGGACGAGGTCATCCAGCGCGTGGTGCAGACGGCCTACCTGGACGCGGTGCGCGAGCACAACGTGGAGGTGGTGGCGAGCCCGCAGGTGACCAACCAGGGTCTCAAGGCCAACGCGCCCTTCAGCTTCGAGGCCCGGGTGGAGGTCAAGCCCAAGGTCGAGGCGAAGGAGTACGCGGAGCTGCCGCTGACCAAGACGGACACCGCCGTCACCGACGAGCAGATCGACGAGCAGCTCGGCCGCATGCGCCAGTCGCTGAGCCGGCTGGAGCCCGTGACGGACCGCGACTCGGCGGCCTCCGGTGACTACGCGACGGTGGACTACGACGCCACCGTGGACGGCCAGCCGTTCGCCGGCAGCAAGGCCGAGGGCATCACCGTCCAGGTGCAGCCCGGTGAGCTGGTCGAGTCGAAGATCGCCGCGCTCGAGGGCGTGAAGGTGGGCGAGTCCAAGGACATCGACTACGCCTTCCCCGCCGACTACCGGGTGGAGGAGGTGCGGGGGAAGACGGGCCGCTTCCACGTCACCCTCAAGGAGATCAAGAAGGAGATCTCCCCCGAGCTCAACGACGACCTGGCGAAGGAGACGGGCATCGCGCAGACGCTCGAGGAGCTGCGCGGCAAGCTGCGCGCCGACATGGAGCGCGCGCGCCGTTCGCAAGCGGACAACGACGACCGCGAGGCGGTGATGAAGGGCCTCGTGGAGCGCAATCCCTTCGAGGTCCCCCGCGCCATGGTGGAGCGCGCCATGGACTCCATGCTGCGCGGCGCCCTGCAGCAGCTGCAGCGCTCGGGCGTGGACCCCAGCCGTCTGAACCTGGACTTCAACCGCCTGCGCGAGGAGATGCGCGAGAAGGCGACCCAGGAGGTGAAGGGGACGCTGCTGCTGGAGTCCATCGCCCTCAAGGAGGGCATCCAGGCGAGCGACGCGGACGTGGACGCGCGCATCGAGCAGCTCGCGGTGGAGGCGGGCCAGCCCGTGGAGGCCGTGAAGCGCTACTTCAAGGGCGCGGACGAGCGGCTCGGGTTGTCTCTGCGACTGCGCGAGGAAAAGACGATTGAATTCCTGAAGGGCCGGGCGAAGTATTCCTGACCTGAGGTTCGTCTTCGTCGAGCCGTCCCTTCGAGTCTCCTCCCGAGGTCGCCATGCCCTTCATGCCCGTTCCCTACGTCATCGAGCAGACGCACCGCGGTGAGCGCTCGTACGACATCTACAGCCGGCTCCTGAAGGACCGCATCATCATGCTGGGCACGGAAATCGACGATGACGTGGCGAACGTCATCGTCGCCCAGCTGCTGTTCCTCGAGTCCGAGGACCCGGACAAGGACATCAACATCTACATCAACTCGCCGGGAGGCTCCGTCACGGCGGGCATGGCCATCTACGACACGATGCAGTACGTCAAGCCGCCGGTCTCCACCATCTGCGTGGGGCAGGCGGCGTCGATGGGGGCCGTGCTGCTGCTCGCCGGGACGAAGGGCAAGCGCTACGCCCTGCCGTCCAGCCGCATCATGATCCACCAGCCGCTGGGTGGGGTGCGGGGCCAGGCGACGGACATCGAGATCCAGGCCCGCGAAATCCTGCGGATGAAGGCGAAGCTCAACGAGCTCATCGTCAAGCACACCGGGCAGTCCATCGAGCGCGTGGAGAAGGACACCGACCGCGACTACTTCATGGGCGCCACGGAGGCGAAGGCCTACGGAATCGTGGATGAAATCCAGAACCCCCGCAAGGTGGTGGGCCTGGGCAAGGACGAGAAGAAGTAGACGTTTGCCGGGGCTCGACGCCTCGGCCGGTGGCCGGAGCCGCGGGAATTCGCCCCCGCGCCTCCGGCTTTCTGCTTTCTGCGCCGACCCACTCCCCCTGTTAAGTACAGGGAAGGCGCGTGGACGTCCCTGATGGGGGCTGACTAGATTGGCCTGGAGCCGAGGCGGGTGGCGCTCGGGGCGGGCGGCTTTACAGGCGCAGCGAGGGATTTCATGGCGGGCAAGAACGTGGAGAAGCGAGACAACCAGACCCTCTGCTGCTCCTTCTGCGGCAAGTCGCAGAAGGAGGTGAAGAAGCTCATCGCGGGGCCGACGGTCTACATCTGCGACGAGTGCATCGGGCTGTGCAACGACATCATCGCGGAGGAGATCGACCGCGAGGAGACCAAGGACACCAAGCTGCGCATCCCGCGGCCCTCCGAAATCAAGGCCGTGCTCGACGAGTACGTCATCGGCCAGGAGCGCGCGAAGAAGACGCTGTCGGTGGCCGTGCACAACCACTACAAGCGCATCGAGTCCAAGGTCGCGCTCGAGGACGTGGAGCTCCAGAAGAGCAACATCCTCCTGCTCGGCCCGACGGGCAGCGGCAAGACGCTGCTGGCCCAGACGCTGGCGCGCATCCTCAACGTCCCCTTCACCATCGCGGACGCCACGTGCCTCACCGAGGCCGGCTACGTGGGCGAGGACGTGGAGAACATCATCGTCAACCTGCTGCAGGCCGCCGACCACGACATCGAGCGGGCCCAGCGCGGCATCGTCTACATCGACGAAATCGACAAGATCGCCCGCAAGTCGGAGAACCCCTCCATCACCCGCGACGTCAGCGGCGAGGGCGTCCAGCAGGCGCTGTTGAAGATCATCGAAGGTACGGTGGCCAACGTTCCGCCCAAGGGGGGCCGCAAGCACCCGCAGCAGGAGTTCCTGCAGGTGGACACCACCAACATCCTGTTCATCTGCGGCGGCGCGTTCGGCGGCCTGGATCAGGTCATCGAGCGGCGCCTGGGCGGGCGCAGCCTGGGCTTCGGCGCGGACATCCAGTCGAAGAAGCAGCGCAACCTGTCAGAGCTGCTCAAGCACGTGGAGCCGGAGGACCTGCTCAAGTTCGGCATGATTCCGGAGTTCATCGGCCGCCTGCCCATCATCACCGCGCTGGAGGAGCTGGATGAGCCCGCGCTCATCAACATCCTCAACCAGCCGAAGAACGCGCTCACCAAGCAGTACAAGAAGCTCTTCGAGTTGGACGGCGTGGCGCTGAAGTTCACCGACGGCGCGCTCAAGGCCATCGCCAGCGAGGCCATCCGCCGTAAGGCGGGCGCCCGCGGCCTGCGCTCCATCCTCGAGTCGGCCATGCTGGACGTGATGTACGAAATCCCGTCCCGCAAGACGGTCCGCGAGGTGCTCATCTCCGAGGAGGTCATCCTCAAGAAGAGCGAGCCCGTCGTGCTCCACGCCGCGGCGGAGAAGGAGCCCGCCGAGCCGAAGAAGGAATCCGCGTAAGTCGCGGACTCTGACGGGCCGCCCTCGGGTGTGGGCGGCCCCTGGGATGTGACGGAGCGCGTCAAGGGCCCTGCAACGGCTCCGACGCGCTCCTCGCGTTCAGGGCGGGCGGGGTGGCGCCGGCCTGTCGCCCACGGTTTTTGTGGGACGGGCGGGGGCGTTTCTGTATGTGCTGGCTCCATGAGACAGCTCCCCGTGCCTGCCTTGTTGATGCTCGTTGCCTGTGCTGGCTCGACGCCGGCGAAACGGGAGGTGCCCGTGGAGGCGCCGGCCCAGGAGGAACACGCGCGCATGGCTTACCCGGCGACTCGGGTGGACGCGGTGGTGGACACGCTGCACGGGGTGCAGGTGCCGGACGCCTACCGCTGGCTGGAGGATGAGAAGGCGCCCGAGGTCCAGGCGTGGATGAAGGCGCAGGACGTGCTGACGCGCGAGGCGCTGGCGAAGTCGCCCGTGCGTGACGCGCTGGCGAAGCGCTTCCGCGAGCTGTTCTACGTGGACTCCATCTCCATGCCGGCGCGCCGCGCGGGCCGCTACTTCTACGTGCGCACGCACAAGGACAAGGAGAAGGCGGTCCTCTACTGGCGCGACGGCGAGAAGGGACAGGAGAAGGTGCTCCTGGACCCGAACGGCTGGAGCCAGGACGGCTCGGTGTCCCTGGGCACGTGGTCGCCGTCGTGGGACGGCAAGAAGCTGGTCTTCGCGCAGAAGCCCAACGCGGCCGACGAGGCCGTGCTGCACGTGGTGGACGTGGACTCGGGTGAGTGGTCCAAGGTGGACGTCATCGAGGGCGCCAAGTACGCGCAGCCCAAGTGGACGCCGGACGGCAAGGGCTTCTATTACGAGTGGCTGCCCACCGACCCCTCCATCCCCGTGGACGCGCGCCCGGGCTACACCAGCTTGCGCTTCCACAAGCTGGGCGACGCGCCCTCCAAGGACGCGGAGATCCACCCGCGCACCGGAGACCCGTCCACCTTCCTGCAGGGCGACCTGAGCCGGGACGGCCAGTTCCTGTTCGTCTCCATCCTGCGGGGCTGGATCGAAAACGACATCTACTGGAAGCGGCCGGGGGAGAAGGACTTCCGCCTGCTCGTGAAGGGCAAGGGCGCCAAGTACAACGTGCAGGCGTGGAAGGGCCGCTTCTACGTCACCACGGACGAGGGCGCCCCGCGCCAGCGCGTCTTCGAGGTGGACCCGGCGAAGCCCGCGCGCGCGCAGTGGAAGGAAATCGTTCCGCAGGACCCGGTGGCCGCGCTCCAGACGGTGAACATCGTCGGCGAGCACCTGGCGCTGGAGTACATGAAGGACGCGACGACGCTCGTGCGCGTGGCCACCCTGCAGGGCAAGCCCGTGCGCGAGGTGGCGCTGCCCGGCGTGGGCGCGGCCTCCAACCTGACGGGCCTGGAGGACCAGGACGAGGCCTACTTCGTCTTCACGTCCTTCACCACGCCCCGGCGCGTCTACAAGACGTCCGTGAAGACGGGGGAGTCCTCGCTGTGGGCGCAGGTGGAAGTGCCCATGGACCCGGCGGCCTACACGGTGGACCAGGTCTTCTACCCCTCCAAGGACGGCACCCGCGTGCCCATGTTCCTGGTGCACAAGAAGGGCCTGAAGCGCGACGGCACCGCGCCCACGCTGCTCTACGGGTACGGCGGCTTCAACGTGAACATGGAGGCCACCTTCCGCGGCAGCATCCTGCCCTGGCTGGACGCCGGCGGCGTCTACGCGGTGGCCAACCTGCGGGGTGGGGGCGAGTACGGCGCCGAGTGGCACGAGGCGGGCCGCATGGCGAAGAAGCAGAACGTCTTCGACGACTTCCACGCCGCCGCCGAGTACCTGGTCCGGGAGAAGTACACCCAGCCCAAGAAGCTGGCCATCCAGGGCGGCAGCAACGGCGGGCTCCTGGTGGGGGCGGCCATGACTCAGCGCCCGGAGCTGTACGGGGCGGTGGTGTGCCAGGTGCCCCTGCTGGACATGGTGCGCTACCACCTCTTCGGGAGCGGCCGGACGTGGATTCCCGAGTACGGGACGGCGGAGAAGCCCGAGGACTTCCAGGTGCTGCACGCCTACTCGCCCTACCACCACGTCAAGCCGGGCGTGGCCTACCCGGCGCTGCTCATGATGTCCGCGGACCACGATGACCGGGTGGACCCGATGCACGCTCGCAAGTTCGTGGCCGCGGTGCAGCAGGCGGCGGGCAACCAGGCCAAGGCGCTGCTGCGCATCGAAATGAACGCAGGACACAGTGGCGCGGACCAGGTGGCCAAGAGCATTGAATCCAGCGCGGACCTGTATGCGTTCCTTTTCGAGGCGTTGGAGGTTGGTGGGCTACAGGGTGGGGAGGCAGCGCAGGGTCGCTGACACTGGGAGGGGACGTCCGAGGAAGCTTCGGGTGTTCCCTTGATGGCAGCAGGTGGTTCCCCAATCTTGAGGCGGGGAACGGCGCCTGAAACCGACGTGTTATAGACGTGCTTCACCCCGGGTGTGCGCTCGCCGGACGAGCAACCGGGCAACTCTTCAGGGGCCTACCCTCCCGGTAGGCCAGCAGGTGGCGGATACATGTTCTTCGGACGTGACGACAAGAAGGAAGCCCAGAAGCGGGGACTCACCGTCCCGCTCTTGCCCCTTCGGGACATCATCGTGTTCCCGCACATGGTGGTTCCGCTGTTCGTCGGCCGGGAGAAGTCCATCGCCGCGTTGAAGGACGCGATGGCTCACAAGGGGCCGGACGACAAGGCCGTCATCCTGCTGGCCGCCCAGAAGAAGGCCAAGACGAACGACCCCTCTCCCGACGACATCTTCCACTTCGGCACCATGGGGCACGTCATCCAGCTGCTGCCCCTGCCGGACGGCACCGTGAAGGTGCTGGTGGAAGGGGTGAAGCGCGCGAAGGTGAAGAAGTTCCACCCGAACGACGCCTTCTTCATGGTGGAGGTGGAGGAGGTGGAGGAGCAGACGGAGAAGAGCGTGGAGCTGGAGGCGCTCGTGCGCTCCGTGCACTCCGTGTTCGAGGCCTTCGTCAAGCTCAACAAGCGCATCCCGCCCGAGATGCTGATGCAGGTGGCCAGCATCGATGACCCGGCGCGGCTCGCGGACACCATCGTCGCGCACCTGTCGCTGAAGCTGAACGACAAGCAGGCGCTGCTCGAGACCGAGTCTCCCGCGAAGCGGCTGGAGAAGCTCTACGAGCTGATGCAGGGGGAGATCGAGATTCTCCAGGTGGAGAAGAAGATCCGCACCCGCGTCAAGAAGCAGATGGAGAAGACCCAGAAGGAGTACTACCTGAATGAGCAGATGCAGGCCATTCAGAAGGAGCTGGGTGAGCGCGACGAGTTCAAGAACGAGATCCAGGAGATTGAAGAGAAGCTGAAGAACAAGCGGATGAGCAAGGAGGCCACGCTCAAGGTCAAGAAGGAGCTCAAGAAGCTCCGGATGATGAGCCCGATGAGCGCCGAGGCCACGGTCGTCCGCAACTACATCGACTGGATCATCAGCCTGCCCTGGTACGACGAGACCCAGGACCGGCTGGACGTGACGGAAGCGGAGACGGTGCTCAACGAGGACCACTACGGCTTGAAGAAGCCGAAGGAGCGCATCCTCGAGTACCTGGCGGTGCAGCAGCTGGTGAAGAAGCTCAAGGGCCCCGTGCTGTGCTTCGTGGGACCTCCGGGCGTGGGCAAGACGTCGCTGGCGCGTTCGATTGCGCGGGCCACGGGCCGCAAGTTCGTGCGCCTGTCCCTGGGCGGCGTGCGTGACGAGGCGGAGATTCGCGGCCACCGTCGCACGTACATCGGCGCGATGCCGGGCAAGCTCATCCAGTCGCTGAAGAAGGCGGGCAGCAACAACCCGGTCTTCCTGCTCGACGAAATCGACAAGATGTCCACGGACTTCCGAGGCGACCCGAGCGCGGCGCTGCTGGAGGTGCTGGACCCCGAGCAGAACCACAACTTCAACGACCACTACCTGGACCTCGACTACGATTTGTCCAAGGTGATGTTCATCTGCACCGCGAACACGATGCACAACATCCCCGGTCCGCTGCAGGACCGCATGGAGGTGATTCGCATCGCGGGGTACACCGAGCCGGAGAAGCTCTCCATCGCCCGGCGCTACCTCATCCCGAAGGAGCAGGAGGCCAACGGGCTGACGGACGTGAAGGTGGACTTCAGCCACGAGGCGCTGCGGACCATCATCCACCGCTACACGCGCGAGTCCGGCGTTCGTTCGCTCGAGCGTGAGATTGGCGGCGTGTTCCGCAAGATTGCCCGCGACGTGCTGAAGAACGGCAAGCGGGACATCGAGGTGGACCGCAAGACGGCGATGAAGTTCCTGGGCACGCCGCGCTACCGCTACGGCGTGGCGGAGCGCGAGGACCAGGTGGGCATCGTCACGGGTCTGGCGTGGACGGAGCTGGGAGGAGAGATCCTCACCACCGAGGCCACCGTGATGCCGGGCAAGGGCAAGCTCATCATCACCGGCAAGCTGGGCGAGGTGATGCAGGAGTCCGCGCAGGCGGCCATGTCGTACGTGCGCAGCCGGGCGGACCGCTTCGGCATCGACCGCAAGGTGTTCGAGAACTACGACATCCACGTGCACCTGCCCGAGGGCGCGATTCCCAAGGATGGCCCCTCCGCGGGCGTCACCATCTGCACGGCGCTGGTGAGCGCGCTCACGCGCGTCCTCATCCGCCGGGATGTGGCGATGACGGGTGAAATCACGCTGCGTGGGCGGGTGCTGCCCATCGGCGGCCTGAAGGAGAAGACGCTGGCCGCGCACCGCGCGGGCATCAAGACGGTCCTCATCCCGAAGGCGAACAAAAAGGACCTGAAGGACATCCCGCTGAAGATTCGCAAGCAGCTGCGCATCGTCCCGGTGGAGTTCGTGGACGACGTGCTGCGCGAGGCGCTGGTGCTGGAGAAGCCCGAGGAGTTCGGCCGCGGCAAGCCGAGCACGGATGGGCTCAAGAGCCCCACGGCGGCCGAGGCCCCGTCGGCTCCGGCCTCGGCTCCGGCGTAGCGGGATTCACAGGGGAGGGCTTCGGCCCTCCTTGAAGTGCTCGAAGCCAGGACGTCCGTCGACCCACGAGGTCGCCGGGCTCCTGGCTTCTCTCTTTTCCAGCGGGCAGACGGGGCGTCTGGCTTCTGTTGCCGGGCGTCCCTGGCTTCGGGGTACAACGTGGCCCGGTGGCTCCTCGCGCTCGACTCGCCTGGTGGTGTCTGTTGCTGGCCTGGGTGACCGGGGCCTGCGGGCCGTGCGGCTTCCAGCCGGAGTCGGGCGTCAAGGTGGTGGTGCCCGCGATGCCCACCACGCTGGATTGGAGCCATTCGGACCCCGAGAGTTGGGCGAACTACCCGGTGATGCTCGCGACGCAGAAGGGGCTGACGCTGCTGGGCGCGGACCACTCGGTGCGGCCGGGGTTGGCGGAGCGGTGGGAGCGCTCTCGCGACGAGCAGGGTCGTGAGGTCTACGTCTTCCACCTGCGTGGAGATGTGCGGTGGTCGGATGGCTCGCCGCTCGTGGCGCGGGACTTCGTGGTGGGGTGGCGGCGCGCGCTGCGCGGACGTGAGCGCGGGGAGATGGCGGACCTGGAGGGCGCGTCGGAGGTGCTGGCGCTGCAGGACCGCATGGCGCCCGAGGCGGACATCCGCGCGGCGCTGGAGCGCGTGGGCGTGGAGGCGGTGGACGCTCGGACGCTCCGGGTGACGCTGGCGCATCCGCGCAGCTACTTCCTGGCGCGCATCGCGAACGTCTACATCTTCTACCCGGCGCCCTCCGCGGACCTGGAGGGGCGCTCGGATGAGGAGGTCCGTGATTACTTCGACCGGCCTCGTGACGGTCGGCCGCTGGCCTTGGGGCCTTATCGGGTGGAGAGCTGGGACAGGGCAGGGGAGCGGGTGCGGTTGGTCTACAACCCGCGCTCGGCGTTCCCTCCGCCCATGGCTCCGGGCGAGGTGCCCGTGCCCGTCATCACGTTGATGAAGTCGGAGATTGGACCGGCGCTGTATGAGCGGGGCCGGGTGGACTTCGTCTTCGTGGACAGCGCGGCGGCGCTGCGGGTGAAGCGGCCCGAGGACCTGCAGCGCGAACCGCTGTTGTCGACGTACTACCTGGCGTTCAACACGGAGCGCGCGCCGTTGGACAGGCCGGAGGTCCGGCGTGCGCTGTCACGGGCGTTGGACCGCGAGGCGTTGATGGTCGGGTTGCTGCCGGCCGCGCGGCCCTCGCATGTGTTGCTGCCTCCGGAGCTGCCGGGGGCTGCGTCGGCCGAGGAGGCGTTGCGGCTGCCGCACTACGAGCCCGAGCGCGCGAAGGCGGAGCTGGCGCCGGTGGCCGGGTTGGAGCGGCCGTTGAGGCTGGTGTACCGCTCGGGGGACAACTTCGTGCCGGAGGTGGCCATCGCCGAGCGCGTGGCGGCGCAGCTGGCTCGGGTGGGCGTGAAGGTGGAGCTGGAGGCGAGGTCCGACTTCACGGCGGAGATTTCGCGGCGCACGGCCAAGGGGCCTCGCGCGTATGACTTGTACCTGCGGCGGTTGGGCGGGGACTACGCGCACCCGAACACGTTCTTCACGCTCTTCGAGCGCTCGGGCAATCACCAGACGGGCTGGGAGACGCAGGGCGGTGGCGAGCCCATGGCGCGCTTCGAGCGACTGCTGGAGGCCGGGGACGGCGAGGCGGACGAGGCGCGTGCGCGGACGATGTATGTGCAGGCGCAGGAGGTGCTGGTGGGGGAGCAGGCGGTGATTGCGCCGCTGTACCACCCGGACCGCTACTTTCGGGCGCGTGACACGCTGCGTGGCCTGGATGTGGACCCGTTCAACTTCCTGGCCCTGCGCACGCTGCGCAGGACCGCGCCCACTCCGGAGCAGACCGAGGTGGCGCGATGATGGCCGTGCTCCAGAAGCTCGCGCGGCAGCTCGTGTTGGTGCCCGTGGTCGCGGTGGCCTCGTACTTCCTCATGGCCATGTTGCCGCTCACCGCGGAGAGCGATGCGAAGCGGCAGGCGTCTCCGGAGTTGATGGCGTCGTATCGCCGGGACCTTGGCCTCGGTGAGCCGCTCGGCTTCCTGCGCCCTTGGGAGAAGCTGTGGCGCGGCGAGCGACTTGGCACGAGCGCACAGGGCATCACGGGCGACGAGCTGGCGCGCAAGCTGTCGGGCAGCGTCGGCGTGGGGATGCTCGCGCTTCCCCTGGCCCTGACATGGGCGCTGAGCTTCGCGCTCATTCGCACCCGTTGGCGACGAGGTCGGTGGTCCGCCCTGGGTGACGTCGTGCCGGCGCTGGCCTTCGGTACCCCCGTGTTCATCCCCGCGCTGTTGCTCGCGCCCGCGGTGGTCGAGCGCGGGCACATGCTGCCGGAGCTGTGCGCGGCGCTCGTCACGTCCATCTGGCCGGGCATCTTCCTGGGCACGCTGGTGGGGGACTCGCTGGAGACGGAGCTGTCGCGCGACTATGTGCGCACCGCGCTGGGCAAGGGCCTGTCGCCGGGCACGGTGCTGCGCCGTCATGTGCTCCCCAATGTGCTGCCCTCGCTGCTCGATGCCGTGGGGCCCGTGGCCACGGCGCTGCTCGCCGGCTCGTTCGCGGCGGAGCGCGTGTTGGGCCTGCCTTACTTCGGACAGCTCTACGTGCTCGCCGTGCTCAACAAGCAGGTCGCCGTCGTCGTCGTGGCGACCACCACCTTCGCCTCGCTGCTCGTCGTCGTGAGCCTCGTGGTGGAGGTGGCCCGCTACGTCGTGGACCCGCGCTCGCGTGAGGCCCGCGCATGAGCCTCCTGTCGAGGATTCATCCCGCTGCCCACCCGCCAGACCTATGTGGCCACGAGCCCTCGACGCTGTCGGGAGTGCTTCGCGCCGGGTCTCAGGTGTCTTCCGCGGGTTCGCGCCATGAGCCTGCGGGGCGGGATGCGTCTCGTGGCTCGCCCTTCGGCCTCGCCTCACCTCGTGATGTGGAGCGTGTCGGGTGTACGTCGTGCGTCGGTGGCGGGGCGTCTTCGCTCGGGTCGCGCATGAGCCTCCGGTCCGGGGCTCAGCGCACTGCACTCGGTCCAGGCCCTCGCGACGCGTCGGACAGGCTTCGGGCTCATGGCGACATGCTCCCTCGGAGGGCCCGCGCATGAACCGCATCCCCGCGCGCGCCCGCGTCGGACTCGTGCTCCTCGTCGGGCTCGGCGTCCTCAGCCTCGTCGCCGGACGGCTGTTCCCGGACGTGCTCGCGAACACGTGTCCTCTGGGCGTGGACCCGACGCGTCCGGACCGCACCGTGTGCGAGCTGGCCTTCGGCGGCCTCTGGGTCTCCCTGGCCGTGGGCCTGTGCGCCGGAGGGCTCTCCACGCTCATCGGCCTCGTCGTCGCCGCGGTGGCGCGGCTTCTCGGCGGCGCGTGGGAACAGGTCCTCCTGCGCGGCGTGGACGCGGTCTTCGCGCTGCCCGATGTGCTCGTGGTGATGGTGCTCCAGCTCGCCGGCCAGTCGCTCGCGGACGCGGGGCTCGGCGGTGGACTGGGGCCCTTCGGATTGATGGTCATGTCGCTCGCGCTGGTGGGGTGGGCCGGGCCCGCGCGGATGTTCCGCAACCGGCTGGCCACGCTGGAGGGACAGGAGTACGTCGCCGCGGCGCGCGCGCTCGGTGGTGGCGGCGCTCATGTCCTGCGTGTCCACCTGTGGCCCGCGCTCCGGCCCTTCGCGCTCGCCGTGTTCCTGAGCCGCCTGCCCACCGCCATCCTCACCGAATCCACCGTCAGCTTCTTCGGCATCGCTCGCATGGAGCCGATGTCCCTGGGCCGCTACCTGGGCACCAGCTACGCCGCCCTCATCTACGAGGGCGGCGCGCGCGTGGTGCTCCCCGCCTGGGCGCTGTTGGTGATGCTGGTGCTCGGCGCGTCGCTCGCCTCCCAGGCGCTCTCGGCGGGCCCTCGCAAGGCCTCCTGAAGAGCAGGCGCCGTGGGCGTGTCCGCTTGGAATTCCCACCGAGGACATGTGGGTTCCCATCACACGGAAACCTTTTGCCCAACCGGTGCCCTCATGTCCCTGCCCACCACTGAAGAGTTGATCCCCGTGCTCGGCCCCGACGCGAAGGAGCGCACCGAGCGCAGTGACGAGCTGAAGGTGGAGCCCGTGCGCAGCGCGGTGCTCGTCGTGGAGGACGACCCGTCCCACCGCGAAATCCTCGTGGAGATGCTGGCCGGCTGGGGCTACGAGCCCCTGCCCGTGGGCAGCGCCGAGGAGGCGGAGTTCGCCGTGCGCAACAAGCGCATGGACGCGGCCATCGTCGACGTGTTCCTCCCTGGCCGCAGCGGCGCCACGCTGATGTCACGGCTCCGTGAGCGCTTCCCCCAGGCCGTGCTCATCGGCGTGAGCGCGATGAGCGACTCCGCCATGGCGCGCAAGTGCAAGGGCCTGGGCGCGGACCTGTTCATCGGCAAGCCGCTCAACCCCGAGCGCCTGTCCGAGGCGCTCCAGTCGAAGCACACCAGCTGGCACTGAGCGAGGGGCGCCCGGCACCCGTCTTCCCAGGGCGGTTGCCGGTTGCACCGCTCGCTCGAACGGTTGATGCTCGTCTCGTGAAGAACCTCGCTCCCGGCTTCCTGCTGGCCATGCCTCAGCTCGGGGACCCGAACTTCTACCGCTCGGTCGTCTTGATGATCGAACACGGTGAGTCCGGCTCCATGGGGCTCGTCGTCAACCGGGGCGCGCCCTTGACGCTGGGCGAGCTGGCCCGCGGTCAGAAGCTCGACATCCACGAGGACCGCTCCACCCACCCCGTGTACCTGGGGGGGCCGGTGGAGCCCCAGCGTGGCTTCGTGCTGCACGACGATGGCGGGGTGCTGGAGAAGCACTCCGTCCTGCCGGGCCTGTTCCTCAGCGTGACGCTGGACGCGCTGGGGCCGCTCCTGGAGCGAAGCGCGCCCCGGCTGCGCTTCTGCCTGGGGTATGCGGGCTGGGGACCCAAGCAGCTGGAGAGTGAGATCGCCGCCGGCTCGTGGCTCTTCACGGAGGCCTCGAGCGAGGCGGTGCTGGGCCTGGAGCCCGGCAAGTTGTGGGAGACCACGTTGCGTGGCATGGGCGTGGACCCGGCCATGCTGGTGATGGGAAGGGGAATGAACTGATGCTCGACGCAGAATTCGTCCGCAGCCGCATCCTGGAGGCCCTGCCGGGCTCCGAGGTGGAGGTGCATGACACCACCGGGACGGGGGACCACTTCGAGGCCCGCGTCGTCAGCCCGGACTTCGCTGGCAAGATGATGGTGCAGCAGCACCAGCTCGTGTATGCGCCGCTCCAGCAGTGGCTCAAGTCGGGCGAGCTGCACGCGCTCGCGCTCAAGACCTATTCACCCGAGCAGTGGAAGAAGCTCGGGAACCGCTAAGGAGACACCCCCATGAACCCCGACCTCAAGGCCCGGTTCGACCAGATTACCCAGTCGCACCCCATCGTCCTCTTCATGAAGGGCAACGCCCTGTTCCCCCAGTGCGGCTTCTCCGCGCGGGCGCTGCAGCTGCTGCAGCCCCACGGTGAGGTCTTCACGGTGGACGTGCTGGCGGACCCCGAGGTGCGCCAGGGCATCAAGGACTACACGAACTGGCCCACCATTCCGCAGATCTTCATCAAGGGGCAGTTCGTCGGCGGCGTCGACATCCTGTCGGGCCTGGCCGAGAGCGGCGAGCTGGCGGACCTGGTCGCGGGCAAGTCCCCGGCCTGAGCCGGGGGCCTCGGGGGGAGGGGAGACCCGCTCCCCTCGAAGCGGCTAGAATGGGCGGCCGCTACCGCGAGGAAACACCGTGGTCACCGCTACTCCGCCCAACACCTCCCAGAAGAACGAAGAGACCTCCGAGCCGTCGGGTGCCCCGACGCCGGAGGCCGTCGTCCCCGCCAACGTCGTCGTGACGGAGGCCGCCCCGGGTGTCGTCGTGCCCGTCGCGGTGGACCCCGATGACCTGGTGGCCACGGCGAAGACGCCCACGCTGATGGAGAAGGTGCAGGCGTTCCGCACGCGGCACGAGAAGTGGGAGATGGCCGCGTTCTTCTTCGGCGGCTTCCTCTACGACATCGTCTCGCTCAGCCGCATCGACGACAAGCTGACGCTGGTGCAGAGCTTCGGGTACCTGGTCATCCTGGCGACGCTGCTCCTGCTCGAGCAGCGCTACCCGGAGGGCACGGAGCCGCCGAAGCTGTTGGAGAAGGTGTGGCGCTGGCGCGAGGACGCCATCCACTTCTTCTTCGGCAGCCTGCTCAGCGTCTTCATGCTGCTCTTGTTCAAGAGCACGTCGGGCTTCACGCCCTACCTCTTCGTCGTCGGCATGTTCGCGCTGCTGGTGGCCAACGAGCTGCCGCTGTTCCGCAAGATGGGCCCGGTGGTGCGCGTCTCGCTGCTGAGCCTGTGCGTGACGATGTACTTCGCGTGCCTGCTGCCCGTGCTCATCGGGCGCATCGGCTTCTGGGTGTTCCTGCTGGCGGTGACGCTGGGCTGCGCGAGCATGTACGGGCTGATGCGGCTGATGGCGCGCTGGCGTCCGGACATGCAGTACCTGGTGCGCAACGTGGCGGTGCCGGGCTTCGGGGTGCAGGCGGCGCTCCTGGCCTGCTACCTGGTGGGCATCATCCCGCCCATCCCGCTGGCGGTGCAGTACTCGGGCATCTTCCACGACGTGAAGCGCGTCAGCCCGGGCGTGTACCAGCTGACCTCGGTGGATGACTCGGTCTGGTACAAGCCGTGGACGTGGTTCGGTCCGGACTTCGTCATCCGCCCCGGCGACAAGCCGTATTACTTCTTCCGCATCTTCGCGCCGAAGAACTTCGCGCCCTACAAGGTGCGGGTGCGCTGGTACTACGACCACCCGGAGAAGGGGTGGACGACGAACGGCAGCGGCTTCGTCGCCAACGTGAGCAGCAACGGGACGGACGGCGGCTATCGCTACTATGCGACGACCTCCAACCTGAAGCCCGGCAACTGGCGGGTGGTGCTGGAGACGGAGGACGGGCACGAAATCAATCGCCTGTCCTTCTCCGCGGGGGCGGACACGCGTACGGACCCGCGTGAGCTGGAGGTGAAGTACTCCACGCTGAAGGAGGTCCTCCCGCTGTCCACCGAGGAGTGGGAGAAGACGCGGAAGACGCCGGCCGCGCCCTCGGGTGGGACGGTGCCCGGGGCGGCTCCGGCTCCGGCCGACGAGGTTCCTCCTCAGGTGGCTCCCGCTCCGACGCCTTGAGGCGTGTGTCCGGGGGCCTACATACCTGACATATAGCTGTCACGCCCGGTCGTCATGGTGCGTCTCACGAAGCCGTCGAGCTGTCCCGGGCTCGCGAGGACCCACGCCCCATGATTCCCATTCCCCTGATGTTCCTGCCGTTTCCCTTCGTGCCCGTGGACGCGCAACGCTCGAAGGGAGACGGGGCGCGTCCCCGGCGGGGCTCGGTGCTTCGGGGTGCCCAGGAGGCCGCCGTGACGACACCTCGCAAGCGTTCCTCCTCCGCGACGCGGAGCGGTGCGAAGGCGGCGCTGACGCCCGTATTGACGAAGCGTGAGCTGAACCGGGCGCTGCTCGCGCGCCAGTTCCTGCTGCGACGGACCCGTGAGTCCGTGCCCCACGTTCTCGAGCACCTGGTGGGGCTCCAGGCACAGGCCGGCAATGCGCCCTATCTGGGCCTGTGGACGCGGATGGAGGACTTCCAGCTCGAGGACCTCACCCGGCGCTACGAGCAACGGGAGGTGGTGCGGGCGACGCTGCTGCGCTCCACGCAGCACCTGGTCACCGCGCGGGACTACCAGTCGCTGCGCCCCGCGCTCCAGCCCGTGCTGGACCGGATGTTCAGCCACAGCGCGTATCCGCGAGAGCTCGCGGGGCTGGACATGGATGCGCTGCTCGCCGAGGGACGTCGGCTCCTCTCGCGTGAGCCCCTGAGCTCGGTGGAACTGGGGCGGCGTCTCCAGGCTCGCTGGCCGGAGCGGGATGCGCAGTCGCTGGCGTTCGTGGTGCGTGTCGCCGAGTCGCTCGTCACCGTGCCTCCGTTCGGCACCTGGGGCGTGGGGGGCGAGGTGACGTTCACGCCGTCGGCGTCGTGGCTCGGGGCTCCCCTGGAGCCCGCGCTCGCGCTGGAGTCACTGGTGCGGCGCTACCTGGGCGCCTTCGGTCCCGCCAGCGTGAAGGACATGCAGCACTGGTCCGGCTTCGTGCGACTGGGCGAGGTCTTCGAGCGCCTGCGCTCCGAGCTGCGCGTGTTTCGCGACGAGCAGGGCGTCGAGCTGTTCGACCTTCCCGACGCGCCCCGACCCGACGGTGACACGCCGGTGCCCGTGCGCTTCGTGCCCGAGTTCGACAACCTGCTGCTGTCCCACTCGGACCGCGCGCGCGTCATCTCCGAGCCGCATCGCAAGCGCGTCTTCACCGTCAACGGCATCATCCGTCCGACGGTGCTCGTGGACGGCTTCGTGCGCGGCATGTGGAAGCTGAAGTGGGAGAAGACGCGCGTCACGCTACACGTCTCGCCCTTCGCCCGACTGACTCGCGAGGACCGCGAGGCGCTCACGGAGGAGGGGCTGCGCCTGCTCTCCTTCGCGGCGGCGGAGGCCTCGGAGCACGAGGTGCGCTTCGCCCCGGTGGCCTGAGAGCACGCCGCGCAGCGGAACGCGGGCACGCGTGGATACGGACCTCGGAGGACTTCGTGCCCGGTGCGGCTCGACCGCGCGGTCACGGCGCCGAGCTCCCGGCCCGCACCTGCTTCGTGGTGGGGCCGGGACGTGACACGGGACTACTTGCGCTTGCTGGCCTTGGCCTTCTTCGCGGCGGGGGCCTTGGCCTTCTTCGCGGCGGCCTTCTTGCCCTTGGGGGCGGCGGATGCCTTGTCGGCGCTCCACACGCCGCTCATCCACGCCTCGATGTCCTTCACCGTGCGCGGGATGTTGCCGGACAGCACCTTGCAGCCGCGCGCGGTGACGACGATGTCGTCCTCGATGCGCACGCCGATGCCGCGGTAGCGCGCGGGCACCGTGAGGTCGTCCTTCTGGAAGTACAGGCCCGGCTCCACCGTGAGCACCATGCCCGCCTGCAGCTTCCCGTACTTGTAGGCCTCCTGCCGCGCCTGCGCGCAGTCATGCACGTCCAGCCCCAACATGTGGCTGACGTTGTGCAACGAATAGCGCTTGTAGAACTGGTGCTCGTCCTTGAGCGCCTCCTCGGCGTCCTCGAGGATGCCCAGCTTCTCCAGGCCCTCGGCCAGGACGCGCATGGCGGCGCGGTTGGGCTCCATGAAGTCGTTGCCCGGCTTCACCGCCGCGAACGCGGCCTCCTGCGACGCGTACACCAGCTCGTAGATGGCCTTCTGCTCCGGCGAGAAGCGGCCGTTGATCGGCAGCGTGCGCGTGATGTCCGCCGTGTAGAGCGTGTGGCCCTCGACGCCCGCGTCCAGCAGGAGCAGGTCCCCGGGGACGAGCGGACCGTCATTGCGGTTCCAGTGCAGCACGCACGCGTGAGAGCCGCTGGCGACGATGCTGTTGTAGCCCGTGTCGTTGCCCTCCACCCGCGCGCGCAGGTTGAAGATGCCCTCCACGTAGCGCTCCGTCTTCGCCACCTTCAGGCTGCGGATGACGTCCTCGAAGCCGCGCTGCGTGGCGTCGATGGAGATCTGCAGCTCGCGCAGCTCCTGCGCGTCCTTGATGAGCCGCATCTCCGACAGGAACGTGGCCAGCGCCTTGTCGCGCTCGCCGCCCTCCGCCACCTCCGCGTCCACCTTGGCCGAGTGTCCGCGCAACACGCGCGTGGACTTCGCCGAGCCCTTCAGGCCCTTGAGGTACGCGTTCAGCGTGTCGAGCCCGCGCGCCTCGTCGACGTCATGGCGCGCGCGGCTCTCCGGCACGCCCAGGCGCGGGCCCACCCACAGCTCGCCCTTCACCCGGTCCGTGAAGAACGTCGCGTCCGAGCGGCCCGGGTTGGGCTCCACGAAGAGGATGTCCGTGTGGCCGCCGCCGTCCTTCGGCTCCAGCACCAGGACGCAGTCCGCCTCCATGTTGCCGGTGAGGTAGTAGAAGTCCGTGCCCGGGCGGAAGCGGTAGTACGTGTCGTTCGCGCGCACCTTCTCGTGGCCGGTGGGGATGACAATCGTCTCGCCGGGGAACGCCTGCGACAGCGCCTTGCGACGGGCCTTGAAGGACTCCGCGTACTTGATCTTCGGCGGCAGCTTCCCCGACGCGGGCTTCCACTTCTCGAGCATGAAGTCGAGCAGCGCCTGGGGCGGCAGCGAGTCGTGGCTCGCGGGCTTCGCCGCTGGAGCCTGCGGCTCCGACGTGACGAGGGACTGCTGCTCACCGACCGCGGGCTGCGTGCTGTCGGAAGCGACCGAGGACGAAGGGATGGACGTGGCCATGGCCGATAACTCTCGGCCAGCGGCCCACCCCCTTCAAGTGCCACCTGCATCGTGACGCGCAGCAGTGTCTTCCCCGAGAAGGGCTACTTGCCCGACGAGCACGGGAACCGCCGTCTCCACCCGGAGGATGCGCGGCCCGAGCGAGAAGGGGCGGAAGCCGTGGGATTCCAACAATTGGGCCTCGAACGACACCCAACCTCCGTCGGGGCCGATGGCGAGCACGGAGCGTTGGCCGGGGGCCGCGGCCACCTGACGCAGGGGCTGCGTCGCCGGAGGGTGGGGGAGCAGGCGGACGGCGCCGGTGGGGAAGACGCTGTCGAGCTCGTCCTCGACGAAGGGGCGGAAGCGCTCGCGGACCAGGACCTCGGGCAGGCGGGTGTCGCGTGCCTGCTCCAGGCCTTGAAGCAGCAGGTCCCTCACGAACGCGCCGTCGAGCACCTTGGAGTCGAAGTAGCTCTTCTCCACGCGGGCGGCGTTGACCAGGACGATGCGGTCCACGCCCAGCGAGGCCACGGCCGGGAGGACCTTCTTGAGGGCCTTGGGGCGGGGGATGGCGAGCAGCAGGTCGATGCCCGCACGGGGCGGAGGGGGCTCGGTGAGGGACACGCGCAGGTGGAGGACGCCGGGGCTGTTCTCCAGCACCTCGCCCGAGCCCGTCAGGCCGCCCAGGCGCCCCACGCGCAGGGACTCACCGGGCTCGAGGCGCAGCACCTCCCGGGCGTGCTGGGCGCGGCGGCCGGTGAGCCGGGCGGTGCCGTCCGGCAGGAAGTCCTCGTCGAAGAGCAGCAGCAGGTTCACGGGGGGCCTGTGTACCCCGGCTGGCGGGGGCGTGGGTGGGTTCTTCCCCCGGGAGCGCCTGGCGCCCTGGCTGGCGGCGGACCCCTGCACCGGCAGTGCTTGCCCGGTTCCGGGCCGTGCCGTAAAGCCGGGCTGTGCGTTCCCTTTGTCTTCGCTGCCACCGCCCCGAGAGCGCTTGCTACTGCTCGCAACTGCCGCCCCGGCTGGACACGCGCACCCGCGTCGTCTTCCTCCAGCACCCCCGTGAGCGCCGCGTGGCCATCGGCACCGCGCGCATGGCGCACCTGGCGCTGGCCAACTCCGAGATTCATCAGGGCGTCGACTTCACGGGCCACTCCCGCTTGGAGGAGCTGGCGAAGGACCCGGACTCCGTCGCGGTGCTCTTCCCGGGCGAGGACGCCATCTCCGTGGAGGATGCGCGCGCGCGGCCGCCGAAGACGCTCATCGTCGTGGACGGGACGTGGCCGCAGGCGAAGAAGGTCGTGTCGCGCAACCCCGTGCTCGCGGGGCTGCCGCGCATCGGCTTCGTGCCTCGGCGTCCGAGCAACTACCGCATCCGCGCGGAGCCGGCGGACCACTGTGTGTCCACCATCGAGGCGGTGGTGGAGATTCTCGGGGTGCTCGAAGGTCAGCCGGAGAAGTTCGACACGATGCTGCGCGCGTTCGAGTACATGGTCGACACGCAGCTGGGGCGTCAGGCGACGCGGACCTCGCCCAATCGCCGCCGCATCCACTACGGCCCGTGGCGTCCGCCGTTCGAGCTGCGCTCGCTGGCGCAGGCCTTCGAGAACCTGGTGGTGTTCTACGGCGAGGCCAACGCGCACCCGACGGGCGCGGACATCCCGGCCGAGCTGGTGCACGTGGTGGCGTGTCGCCCCGCTTCGGGAGAGCGCTTCGAGGCCATCATCGCGCCGGAGCGGCCGCTGGCTCGCAGCACGACGCTGCACGTGGAGCTGTCGGAAGAGGTGCTGCGCGCGGGTGAGACTCGGGCCGCGGCCCTGGCGCGGTTCGAGCAGTTCCTGCGTCCGGACGATGAGCTGGCGGTGTGGACGACGTTCGCGCTCGACCTCTTGTGGGAGGGTGGGGTGGCGCGCAGGCCCGCGAGGAACGTGCGGCTGGCCACGGCGCGCGCGCTGGAGGGCAAGGCGGGCGGGGTGGAGCACGCGATGGAGCTGCTCTCGGGGCCGGACGTGCCGCGCTGGGCTCCGGGACGCGCGGGCACGCGCATCCGCGCGCTGGAGTCCGTGCTGCGCGTGCTGGTGGAGCGAGGCCAGGCGAGCGAGCCGATGAAGCGCGTGAAGCAGCGCACCGGCACCGAGGGCTGACGCGGGACGGCGGTTGATTTCAATCAGACGGGGGCGCGACGACAGCGCCTCGGGTGTCTGGTTTTGGTGATGGAGCGCCCCGGGTGCGCGGGGGCTACGGCAGGATGGCCGCGCCCGCCTCGCGCACGTAGCGGCCTCGCGGGAACTCCTTCAGGTACTGACGGTACTCGAGCTTCGCGTCCTGTCCCTGGAGTCGCTGTTCGAAGCAGCGCGCGCGCAGGTAGCGCGCCTGTTCGCGGTGTTTCTTGCGCGGGCTCTTGTCGGCGATCTCCTCCAGGCCGGCGAGGTAGTTCTCACAGCTGCGCTGACTGAGCTGGAGCCGCGCATACCCGAGGAACCTCTCGTCCGCGTCCTTTGACAGGAGCGCCTGGGGATTGTGGTCATCCTTCTTCGGCGGCGTGGCCTCCGCCACCTTCGTGGGCTGCGAGGGTGCAGTGGCGGGCGCGCGTGGCGGCGTCATGCGCTCCGTCACCGATGGGGCCGGGTAGGGCGCGAAGTCCTGCGACGGGTCGAGGGGAGAGGACGGCGGCTGGGTCGTGGCGACGGTGGCGGGAGGCTCTGCCTGGGGCGCGTCCTCGGTGTCGGGCGGCACGGCCACGGGGTCGGGCAGCTCGGGCGCAGGGGGGCTCTCGCGTTGAGGCGAGAGGGATGCGACCACGAGCTTCTTCGATTGCGCCTTCATCACCGGCGCCGTCGCGACGGCGGACTTCACCGTGCTCGGAGCCTGCGGCGCGTGGGCCACCGCGGGCAACACGTCCTGCGCTCGCGCGGGAGGGTTCGCGGCGGTGGGCACCGTGGTGCCGACATCCTGGGTCGAGGACTCGGTCGGACGCTCGAACACCTCCAGCGCTTCGCGGTCCGGTTGGGACAACTTCTCCTGCTTCAGGGCCTGGTCGCGGGAGCGCAGCTCGACGCGCTCGCCAGCGCCCACCATGCGCGCGGGCTGTCCCTCCAGCTCCACGCGCACGCGGCCCTCGGACACCGCCACGGATGCGCCCAGCGCCGTGCGCTCCACGGTGAAGACCGTGCCGACCACGGACACGCGCAGGCCCGCGACGTCCACGCGGAAGCCGCGCCGCTCGGCGTGCGAGGCCTTCACCGACAAGCGGCCCTGATGCACCGTGAGGTGCACGTCGCTCGGCTCGGCCTTCGACAGCTCCACCTCGGAGCCCGCGGACACGCGGACCTGGCTTGCATCCGGGAGCCGCAACATCGCGGAGGCCTTCGCGGGCGTCTTCACCGCGACACCCGAGCGCAATCGCATCCCGGCGCGCAGCTCGCGCTCCTGCCCGCCCTGTTCCTTGAGCACCGCTCCCGGAACGCTGTCGGTCCGCGCGGGGTTGCCGTCCATCGCGAGCGACTCCACCGCGCTCTCCGAGGACGTCGTGCTGCCCGTGGACCCGGGCTGTTCCGTGAGCGCCTCGTCTGTCGACCTCGTCTGCTCTACGAGTTCCTTGCCCGTGCCCGCGGGCCCGGTCGTCCGTCCCGCGAGCGCCTCGTCCGACGTCGTCGCCTTGCCCGCGAGCACCTCGCTCGTGGGCGTCCCGCGTGTCGTCGAGATGCTGATGAGGAAGAGCGCGAGCGCCACCGCACAGGCCCCCGCGAGTGCCAGGGCCCACGGCCATCGCGCGTGCTGTGCCCCGGTGCTCGCGGCCGCGTCGGTTCGTGCCCACGGCCACCGCGAGCGTTGTGCCCCCGAGCTCGCGGTCGCGTCGGTTCGTGCCCACGGCCACCGCGAGCGTTGTGCCCCCGAGCTCGCGGTCGCGTCGGTTCGCACCCACGGCCACCGCGTGCGTTGTGCCCCCGAGCTCGCGGTCGCGTCGGTCCGCGCCCACGGCCACCGCGTGCGCTTCGCCTCCGTGCTCGCGGCGACCTTGGCTCTGAGGGCCGTGCCGACCGCGTCCCAGCGCACCACGGGCTCCACTTGACGGGCCTCGTGCAGCATGGCGCGACTCGTGCGGATCTGCTCCCACTGAGCGGCGCACGCGGGGCACTCGGACAGATGCGCCCGGATGCGCGCGGAGTCCTCGGCGCTCAGCTCGTCGGCCGCCAGCGACCACAGCGCGCCTGCCTCAGGGTGAGCCATACGGGCCTCCAGGGCGGCGGGTGGCGAGCAGTCGCTGCATGGCCTCGTTGAACTCCAATCTCGCGTGGTGCAGCCGGCTGCGGACGGTGTTGGGAGAGCTTCCCACGGCCTCGGCGATTTCGTCCGGGCTCATTCCGCACAGCTCGTAGTACACGAAGACGATTCGCTTCTTGGGCTTGAGCCGCTCCAGCGCCAGCTCCACCAGCCGGGCCGCCTGCCTGCGCTGCGCCGCGGCCTCCGGGTCCTCGCCCGAAGACTCGCACTCCGGAGGCTCCGCGACCGAGTCCTCCGGCCTCCTGCGCTTCCACCGCAGATGCGACAGCGCCACGTTCGAGCACACCCGATAGAAGAACGTCCGGAAGCGCGACGCACCCCGATAGCCCTTCACCGCCGTGAGCAGCCGCAGGTACGTCTCCTGGAGCAGGTCCTCCACGTCCACGCGATTGCCCACCAGGTGCCGCAAGGTGCGCGCCGCGTCCACCTTCGTCATTTCATACAGACGCTCGAAGGCGGTGAGGTCCCCATCCTGGAGCCGGCTCACGAGCAGCCGCAGCTGCGTCTCATCCGACGTGGGAGGTATGGCCGGACCCGGCCCAGGGCGCTCTTCGGGCGAGGCGGCGGTCGCCAGTGCCTGGGCATCACGGAGAATCACTGGACGCTCTCCCTCCGGGACCCGCCGCGAGGTTCCCCCTTGCAGGAGCACCCCACCGTCCATGTGAAAGGTCCAGGTCAGCACACTACCTCCGTGCCCCTGGGTCGCCGCGGCGGCGTGGGACGATCAAAAAAGATTTTTGATCAGCCGTCAGCGCCCCGGAGTCCAACGCGGGTGAAACCGGACAACCCACCCGGTGGCCGGACCGGTTCCCCGTAGCTCGGAGTCCCCGCTCATGAGGCACAACCCCCTGCGACGCCTGCTGGCGCCGCTGCTCGTGCTGTTCGCCTTCCTCCAAGGCTGCATCATCCACGAGCCCGACGACAGTTGGATGGACGACGAGGACCTCTGCTACTGCTCCACCAACGCCGACTGTGATTCGGGTCAGCAGTGCGTCGGCGGGTACTGTCGAGACGTCGGCTCCGGCACCCAGCGGTGTTCCTCCTCGCTCGAGTGTCCCGGCACGCAGATCTGCCTCGACAACTTCTGTGCCCAGCCCTGCGTCCGCAACGGCGAGTGCCCCAGTGGTCGCTGCGAGGGCGGCTTCTGCACGCCTTCCTCCACGCCGCGCCCCGATGCGGGCACTCCCGATGGTGGTCCTCGTCCGGATGGCGGGTCGCGCCCCGACGGCGGTTCCCGCCCCGACGGTGGTATCGACGGTGGTCCCGTGACGGACGCGGGCCCCGGCCCCACGTGCTGGGTGAACGCGGACTGCGGCGCGGGCAACTACTGCATCAACAACCAGTGCGTGCGCGGCTGCTCGACGGATTCCAACTGCTCTGGCGACGAGGCGTGCGTCTCGGGCGTGTGTCGCCCGCGTCCGCCGGACCCGAACGCGTGCCGCTCGGCGTACGACTGCTCGGAGGGCAAGGACTGCGTGGATGGCCAGTGCCGGGCGCAGTGCGAGTCCACCACGCAGTGCCCCGAGGACTACTCCTGCCAGATCGGCTACTGCCTGCCGATTCCCCACGGCGGTGAGTGCCGCGCCAACTGCGACTGCCCCTCCGGCCAGGTCTGCACCAACGGCCAGTGCCGCTCGCCGCAGCCGGAGCCGGGCCAGACGTGCATGGCCAACTGCGACTGCCCCTCCGGTCAGGTCTGCACCAGCGGCTACTGCCGTCCTCCGCAGCCGCCGCCTCCGCCTCCCGACGCGGGGCCGGGCACGTACTGCGCCGCCAACTGCGACTGCCCCTCCGGTCAGGTCTGCACCAACGGCTCCTGCCGCGCGCCCACGCCTCCGCCTCCCGACGCGGGCTCCAGCAACGTCTGCCGCGCCAACTGCGAGTGCCCGGAGAACCACGCGTGCACCGACGGCGTGTGCAAGCCCGTCAACCGCGGCAGTGGCCAGGCCTGTGTGGCCAACTGCGAGTGCCCCGCGGGCGAGCGCTGCGTCGAGAACGCGTGCTGGCTGTAGCCAGGTGACGTCCCGGGTGGCGCCCTCGCTTCGTCAGGGCGCCACCATCCGCCAGCAACGGTGGATGTCCTTGCGCTGGAAGTCCTCGGGGATGGAGCCGGGCGTGAGCTCCTCCACGGACTTCCAGCCGCGCGTCGCCTTGGCGTCCAGTTGGAAGCCGAGGAAGTTGTTGGAGAAGTAGAGGACGCCTCCGGGGGACAGCAGCGTCCGGAGCGCGTCCAGCATGCGCACGTGGTCGCGCTGCACGTTGAAAGAGCCCGTCATCTTCTTCGACGTGGAGAAGGAGGGCGGGTCGCAGACGATGAGGTCGAAGCGCTCGGGGCCTCGGGCCTGGGCTTCCACCCAGGCCTTGGCGTCGCCGCGGACCAGCTCGTGGCGCGCGTCCGCGAGGCCATTGAGGTCCAGGTTGTCCTCGGCCCAGTCGAGGTACGTGTTGGACAGGTCCACCGTCACGGTGCTCGCGGCGCCGCCGGCGGCGGCGTAGACGGTGAACGCGCCCGTGTACGCGAAGAGGTTGAGGAAGCGCTTGCCCCGGACCTCCTCGCGCACGCGCTGGCGTGTGTCGCGGTGGTCCATGAAGAGGCCGGTGTCCAGGTAGTCGCCCAGGTTGACCCAGAACTTCAGGCCGCGCTCCTCGACGACGAGCCGACCGCTGCCCTCGCCCACGCGGCCATACTGCGCGCGGCCCCAGGGCTGGGGCGTGTGCGTCTTGACGAAGACGCGCTCGGCGGGCGTCTCGAGCACCTGGGTCACCGCGGCGAGGACCTCCTCGCGCTGCGTCTCCGCGGTGCCGGACTTGAGGGCCTTGCGGCGTGGGTACTCGGTGACGTGCACGCAGTCGCCGTAGATGTCGACCGCGTAGGGGTACTCGGGAATGTCCCGGTCATAGACGCGGAAGGCCGTCAGCCCCTGGGCGCGAGCCCACCTGCGGAAGTGCTTCGAGCCCTTGCGCAGCCGGTTGGCGAACATGCCGGCCTCCGCCTGGGGTGCCGCGTCGTCGCCGCCGTTGCCGTGAATACCTTGTGGGTCAGCCATGCCCAAGCGTCCCTCCGTCCAGACCACCGCGGCCCCACTCATCCCTGAGTCTCCGACGTACGACAAGCTCCGAGAAGCCGCTTCGGGCTGTCAGGCGTGTCCCTTGTGGAAGACGGGGACGCAGACCGTGTTCGGCGAGCCGGTGGGGAGGCCCGGTCCAGGCCCCAGGGTGATGCTGGTGGGCGAGCAGCCTGGAGACCAGGAGGACCGTGAGGGCAGGCCCTTCGTGGGGCCGTCCGGCAGGCTGCTGGACGAGGCGCTGGAGGAGGCCGGCATCGACCGCTCGCAGGCGTATGTCACCAACACGGTGAAGCACTTCAAGTGGACGGGGGACGGCAAGCGCCGCATCCACGCGAAGCCCAACACCACCGAGGTGCGCGCGTGCCTGCCGTGGCTCGAGGCGGAGATACAGGTGTTCCGCCCCGACATCCTCGTGTGCCTGGGGGCCACCGCGGCGCAGGCGCTGCTCGGCAAGGACTTCCGCGTGACGCAGCAGCGAGGGCAGCCGATTCCCTCCGCGTGGGCGCCCATCGTCGTGGCCACGGTGCACCCCTCGTCCATCCTGCGAGCGCCGGACCCGGAGGCCCGGGAGCGGCAGCGCGAGGCGTTCGTGGAGGATTTGCGCGCGGTGGCGCGGCTCATCCGCGAGGCGTCCTCGGACAGGGGAGGGGAGGACGCGCACGCGCCGATGTGATGGCGGTGGGGCCGCGAAGGCAGAAGCCTTGTGGTCGTGAGCATGTGGTTGCGCCATCACCCTCGCCGCAATGCGTCCTCGCAGAGCGCAGGGGGCGTCCGCGCGCCGAGGTGATTGCGGTGCGGCAGCGCGCGGAGAAGACTCCGCGCCATGAGCGTGCGCACCGAGAAGAACGGCCCCGTCACCACCGTCGTCCTCCACCGTCCCGAGGTGCGCAACGCCGTGGACGGTGCCACCGCGCAGCTCCTCGCGGACGCCTTCCGCGCGTTCGACGCGGACACGGAGTCGCGAGTCGGCGTCCTCTACGGCGACGGAGGCACCTTCTGCGCGGGCGCGGACCTCAAGGCCGTCTCCGAAGGCCGCATGCCGCGTCTCCAGATGGACGGCGACGGTCCCATGGGCCCCTCGCGCATGGTGCTGGGCAAGCCCGTCATCGCGGCCATCAGCGGCCACGCCGTCGCCGGGGGCCTGGAGCTGGCGCTGTGGTGTGATTTGCGCGTCGTCGAGGAGGACGCGGTGCTCGGCGTCTTCTGCCGGCGCTGGGGCGTGCCGCTCATCGACGGAGGCACCGTGCGGCTGCCCCGGCTCATCGGGTTGTCCCGGGCCCTGGACCTCATCCTCACCGGCCGCCCCGTGTCCGCCCAGGAGGCGCTGGGCATGGGGCTGGTCAACCGCGTCGTCCCCAAGGGCCAGGCCCGGGAGGCCGCCGAGGCGCTCGCCCGGGAGGTGGCCGCCTTCCCCCAGGCCTGCATGAACGCGGACCGCGCCTCGGCCTACGCCCAGGGCGGCCTCTCCCAGGAAGAAGCACTGCGTCAGGAGTTCATCCGGGGCGTCAAGGTGCTGGAGTCCGAGTCCGTCCCGGGGGCCACCCGCTTCGCGAAGGGGGCCGGGCGGCACGGGAAGTTCGAGTAATGCGGAGGTGCTGATGCACGGCCCGGGGGCCTGTGTTAGTCCCCCCGCCATGCGCTTCGACACCCTCGCCATTCATGCCGGCCAGGAGCCGGACCCCACGACGGGCGCCATCATGACCCCCGTCTACCTGACCTCCACCTACGTCCAGGACGGGCCGGGGGAACACAAGGGCTACGAGTACAGCCGTACGCAGAACCCCACCCGCAAGGCGCTCCAGGACTGCCTGGCCGCGCTCGAGGGCGCGAAGTACGGCGCCGCCTTCGCCTCCGGCCTCGCGGGCACCGACATGCTGATGCACATGTTGGATCACGGTGACCACGTCATCGTCTCCGACGACGTGTACGGCGGCACCTTCCGCCTGTTCGACAAGGTCTACAAGCGCTGCGGCTTGAACTTCTCCTTCGTCGACCTGTCCCAGCCGGGCGCCTTCGAGAAGGCGATTACCCCGAAGACGAAGATGGTGTGGGTGGAGACGCCCACCAACCCGATGCTCAAGCTCATCGACCTGGCCGCCATCGCCCAGGTCGCCAAGAAGCACAACATCCTCGCCGTCGCCGACAACACGTTCATGACGCCGTACTTCCAGCGCCCGCTGGACCTCGGCTTCGACGTGGTGGCGCACTCCACCACCAAGTACCTCAACGGCCACAGCGACGTGGTGGGCGGCTTCGTCTGCACCAGCCGCGATGACGTGGCCGAGCGGATGTACTTCCTCCAGAACGCGGTGGGCGGCGTGTCCGGCGCGTTCGACAGCTTCCTCGTGCTGCGCGGCGTGAAGACGCTCCACGTCCGCATGGACCGCCACGCGCACAACGCGATGAAGGTGGCCCAGTACCTGGCCACGCACCCGAAGGTGAAGAAGGTGACGTACCCGGGCCTGGAGACGCACCCGCAGCACGCGCTCGCCAAGCAGCAGATGACGGGCTTCGGCGGCATGCTGACGTTCGACATCCACGGCGGCCTGGAGGCGGCGCGCACCTTCCTCAAGACGGTGAAGGTCTTCGCGTGCGCGGAGTCGCTCGGCGGCGTCGAGTCCCTCATCGAGCACCCGGCCATCATGACCCACGCCTCCGTGCCCAAGGAGACGCGCGAGAAGCTCGGCATCGCCGACGGCTTCATCCGCCTGTCCGTGGGCATCGAGGACTCGCGGGACCTCATCGATGACCTGGCCCAGGCGCTCGACGCGGCGAAGTAGCCCGCGTCTCCACCTGGCAGGCCGCTGACCCAGGGCCTCCTTGCTCCCCCTGCTCGGGGCGCATGGAGGCCCTTCGTCCGTGCGCGCCCTGACGGCCGTGGCTCGCGCTCGGCTGCCCAGCCGCCTGGGAGGATGCGCGACTGTCGGGTATCGGAATGTTCAGCGGTGCGGGTCGATTGGGGCCGACCATGAGCAACCGACCGATTCTCTCCGCTTGCCTGCTGGGCGTGCTGTGTTCGGCCGTCTCCGGCTGTGACGAGCCCCTCTCTTCTCCCGACAAGTCCGCGCCCGTCGAGACGCCCGCTCCCGAGGCCTCCGACGTCGCCGGGACTCCGCTGACGGCGCCCGACTGCCGCATCCTCACCACGCAGCTGGCGACGGCGAGTGGCGATGACGGTGAGGGCAGCGTCGCCGCGAACTCGCAGGACGATGACGTGTCGACGCGCTGGAGCGGGCCGGGCGTGGGCGCGTTCCTCACGATGGACCTGGGCTCGTCGCAGTCCGTGGCGGGCGTCACCGTGGCGTGGCACCGCGGCAACGAACGACAGAACCACTTCGTCCTCTCCACGTCCGTGGACGGCGTGAGCTTCACCCAGGCCCTCGCGGGAGACAGTGCGCTGAACACGCAGGCGCAGACGTATGCGTTCAGCGCGCGTCAGGCGCGCTACGTGCGCGTCACCGTGAACGGGAACACGGTGAACGACTGGGCCTCCATCACCGAGGCGCGAGCGTGTGGTGAGCGCACGGTGCCGCCCGCGCCCACGGCGGACTCGGGGCCCGTGCTGCCGCGCCTGCCGTACCTCCAGAGCGTGGGGCCCACGAGCGCCATCATCGCGTTCCGCTCGGGCGTGTCGTGTACGCCCTTCGTGCGCTTCGGCGACGGCTCGCTGCTGGCGCGCACGGCGACGGCCACCGTCGCGGGCTGGCGTCACGCGGTGAAGCTGGAGGGACTGCGGCCGGGACAGTCCTATGGGTACAGCGTGGAGGCGTGCGGCTCCGTCACGGGGCTGCGGACGTTCCGCACGGCGTCGGCTCCGGGGACGCCGCGCGTGCGCTTCACGACGATGGGGGACTTCGGCACGGGAGGCTCCGCGCAGTCGAAGGTGATGGCGGTGATGAACAAGCCCGAGTGGCGCGGGGAGTTCCTCGTCGCGCTGGGGGACAACGCCTACGCCTCCGGCACGGACCAGGAGTTCCAGGACCGGATGTTCAAGCCCATGGCGACGCTGCTGCGCGAGGTGCCGGTGTTCCCCGTGCTGGGCAATCACGAGTACGTGACGAGCCAGGGCCAGCCCTACCTCGACAACTTCTACCTGCCGGCGAACAACCCCGCCAAGAGCGAGCGCTACTACTCGTTCGACTGGGGCAACGTGCACTTCGTGGCGCTCGACTCCAACTGCGCCATCGGCATGGCGTCCTCGGACCGGTGCTCGGCGTCCGCTCAGCAGGCGTGGGCCGAGCAGGACCTGGCGGCGAGCAAGCTTCCGTGGAAGGTCGTCTTCTTCCACCACCCGGTCTGGTCCAGCGGCGAGCACGGCTCCCAGCTCACCGTGCGCCGTGCCTACGCGCCGATGTTCGAGAAGCACGGCGTGGACCTGGTGCTCACGGGGCATGACCACAACTATGAGCGCAGCAAGCCGATGAAGGGCGACGCGGTGGCGCCGTCGGGCACGCGCGGAATCCCCTACGTCGTCGTCGGCAGCGGCGGCGCGACGCTGCGCTCCTTCCCGAGCAGCCAGCCCTCGTGGACGGCACTGCGCGACAACCAGGTGTACGGCTTCATGGACGTCATCGTGGATGGCGGCACATTGACGGCGCGGCTCATCACCTCCACGGGCGCCGTGCGCGACACCCTCACGCTCACGAAGACGCTGCCGACGACGTGGATGACGACGACGAAGCTCGAAGCGATGGAGACAGTGCCCGGTCCCGTCGACGACCCGGCCCGCATGCCGGAGAGCCTGCGGGCCCGGCCTCCGCTGCCTCCCGCGGACCGGCTGGAGGACGTGGCCGATGCGCCCGAGCCGCCCGTGCTCAGCGCGGAGGAAGTCCCGTAGCGCCTGAGTCCTCGCCACGGCGGAGCGTGCGCCGTGGCGAGCCTTCACCTCATCAGTGCCGCGAGTCCTTCGCCTGGATGGCGGCTTCCAGTCGGGACAGGCCGCGCTTGAGCTCGGCGAGCTCGCTCTTGAGCGCATCGACCTCCGCGGTCTTCTCTCGCAGCTCGCGCGTGCGGACCTCCAGCGCCTGGATGGCGGCCAGGTTGACGCCGTCCATGTCCAGCTGGCCGATGGTCTTGTCCCCCGCGCCCAGGCCGAACGCCGCATGGAAGTCCTGCGCCACCGGCCCCAGGTGACGCACCTCGCTCGCCTCGCCCTTGAAGCGCCAGGTGGAGATGGGCAGCCTGGCGACCTTCGTCAGCAGCGCCTCGCCGTCGACCTGGCGGAAGTCCTCCTTCAGGTTCCGGTCCGACGAGCACTCCCACCCCGCGGAGTTCGTGCGCAGCTCGCAGCGCGAGCCCAGGTTGGCGCTCGTGTAGAACATGACACCGCCCGCGGCGCGGACCATGAACTGATTGTCGTTGACGATGCTGGCCGTGCTCACGCCGGAGCGGTCTCCCCAGATGAACGCGCCCGTCTTCCCGTTCGTCGACACATCCTGTCCGAGCGCGAAGCTGTAGTTGCCGGTGGCCTGGACGCTCGCGCCGATCGCCAGCGCGCCGCGACCCGAGACCGTGTTCCCGGTGCCGAGCCCGATGGCGGAGAGGCCGGTGACGTTGTTGCCGCTCCCCATCGCGATGCCGCCCACCTCGCTGGTGGTGTTCCCTGCGCCCAGCGCGATGGAGCTGTCACCGCGCGCCACGTTGTCCTTCCCCATGGCGAACGACGCGGCCCCCTTGGCCAGCGAGCGATAGCCACCCGCCCAGGAGAAGTTGCCGACGCTGCCGTCGTCCCACTGCGTCTCCGTGTAGCCCGCGCGGAACGCCGCGAGGCCCGGCGCCCACATCAGCCGGGTGCCCGCGCCCGACACCGGCAATAGCCCCTTGTCCACCTCGCCGCTCGCCACCAGGCCTCCCGCCGAGTCCACGGTGAAGACCGGGAACTGCTTCCAGCTCGCGCCCGCCGACGTGGTGTTCAGCACCCTGAGCAGCGGACCCGGCGACTCGACGGTGGAGGCCGCGTCGACGAGCAGGTCCGAGCGCGTCGACAGCTGCCCGTGGGTGGTGCCCGAGCCCGTGAGCGCGAAGGAGCCCGTCTGCGCGGCGGTGGTGTTCTGCACGTAGTGCGCGCTGCCCGCCAGGGGCGCTCGCGCATCCGTGAGTCTCGGGTCGCTGGTCGGCACCGGCGCGTTGGCGCCGTCGTAGCGCACCCGCAGGACGTTGCCTTCCAACGCCAGCCCCTCGCCCACCTCCCAGCCGGTGCCACTCGGCCCCTGGGGACCTTGAGGGCCCTGCGGCCCCTGGAGTCCCTCGGCGCCGCGCGCTCCATCCGAGCCACAGCCCAGCCCCGCGAAGGTGACGCCCAGCGCGGCCAGCCATGTCCTGACACCCATTCGATTCCTCCTGGCGAGATAGGGCCCGAAGTCTAGCGCCCTACGCGCCAGGTAATCTCGGAGAGATGGGTTCTCTCCGTGTCCTACCCGGGTGCCGGTGAACGATACGCCCCAGGGGCAGTGACGCGTCTCGCGCCCGGTGTGGGGACAGGCGCGGCATTGTCGGGCGCTGGGGGTCCTGGCGAGGGCGCCGCATTTCGGACACCGGTTGATGACGGCGGTGTCGGGGGGCTCGGCCAGGAAGCGGCGTTCGAGGTGACGGGCGGGGCCTTCCTTCCCCATCCTTAAAGGGGCGCGGGCTTCGAATGGCCCGCGCCCCCTCACTCCTCGGCGGTGCTCCTCCTGTTGTACTGGAGGGGCGAGAGGCTCCTCATATGAGCCCCACCGCGGTTGCCCACGGGCGCTCGCGCGTGAGCCTGCAGAGCGCGTCGCGCCGAAACATCGGACGAATCAATCCAGGGCTACATGCAGCGGTTTTCACAGACACCCAGCAGACAGAACCAGCACGGGCCCACGCACGTGGGGCGACAGGCCGCGTTGGAGTGCTCGCTGGTGGCGAGCGTCATGTCCGAGGGCGGCAGGCTCACCGTCTCCTCACAGGTCGTCTCGCCCATGTCCTGGACGAGCGCGGCGGAGGTCTCCCCCGTGGACAGGGCGGCGAGCCCCACCACGAGCAGGGTGCACAGCAACATGAACAGGGACCGCTGGCGCTCGAGCTTCGCGAACATCCGTGTCTCCTTGGTGATGTCGGGATGAGGCCCCGCCAGTCTGTCATGAAGCGCACTTAATGAGAAAATCGAGCAATCGATGTGATGGGCGAGGAGGGGACGCAAGGCGTTGCCGCGGCACGTCGAGCGGCCTATGGAAGAGGTCATGCGCTACTTCGACGACTTCCAACCCGGCGAGGCGAGTGAGGCCGGCCCCTACGTGGTCTCCCGCGAGGAGATCATCGCCTTCGCGAAGCAGTTCGACCCGCAGCCCTTCCACCTGAGCGACGAGGGTGGGCGCGAGGGCATCTTCGGAGGACTCATCGCCAGCGGGTGGCACACCGCGTCCATCTGCCACAAGCTGGCGGTGGAGCACCTGTTGAGCAAGACCGCGAGCCTGGGTTCACCGGGCCTGGACGAGCTGCGCTGGCTCAAGCCCGTGCGTCCCGGTGACGCGCTCACCGCGCGCTTCGAGGTGCTCTCCACCACGCCGTCGCGCAGCAAGGCGGACCGGGGCGCCATCAAGTTCCGCTTCGAGGTGCGCAACCAGCACGGCGAGGTGGTGATGACGGAGGTCGCCAACGCGCTGTTCGCCCGGCGGCCCGAGGCGAAGTAGGGCGCGCTCCGGTGCTGACATGCGGGGGCTCGGGTGGGCACCCCGCGTCGGTGCTCAGCGCTCCGCCATCAGCTTGTTGAGCACCGGATAGGAGATGCCCGCCTCCGGAGCGGGGGCGGCGGCGCCGTCTCGCAGGAACTCCGTGGAGAGCGCGGCCACGCGGCCGAGGATGGACTGGGCCATGCCGGCGCCGGCGCTGACGCGACGCACGCCGAGCGTGGCGAGCTCCGACGCGGCGGGCAGCCCCGCCATCGCCATGAGGTTCACCGGCAACCCCGCCTCGGATGTCACGACCTTGATTTCCGCGGGCGTCTTCAAGCCCGGCACGAAGAGCCCGTCCGCGCCCGCCGCCTTGTAGCGCCGCGCCCGCGACAGCGTCTCCTCCACGCGCTTGTCCGCCGGACCGATGCCCTTCAGGAACACATCCGTGCGCGCGTTGATGAACAGGTCCAGCCCGCGCCCGGCCACCGCGCGCTTCACCGCTTCAATCTTCGCGCACAAGAGGTCCGCGCTCCCGGAGCCGTCCTCCAGGTTGATGCCCACGCCCCCCGCGTCGAGCACGCCGAGCGCCACCTCACCCACCGCCTTCGGGTCGTCCGAGTAACCGCCCTCCATGTCCACCGTCAGCGGCACCTTCACCACGCGCGCGATGGAGGCCACGGTGTCGAGCAACCGGCTCACCGGCAGCGCGTCTCCGTCCGGGTACCCCTGGGCCCACGCCACCCCCGCGCTCGTGGTGGCGAGCGCCCTGGCACCCAGGCTCTCCATGACGCGCGCGCTGCCCGCGTCCCAGGCGTTGACCAGCAACAACAGCCCCGCCTCGTGCAGCTGGCGGAAGGCTCGAATCGAATCGGGAGGCGCGACAGGCATGGGGTGGTCCTCGAGGGGTGTGGGGGAGTGGGCCCGCGTCGACGTCAGGATTTCAAGAGGGGCAGGGCCCTGGACTCGTGGCTGAGTAACCAGCGCTTGCGCTGGATGCCACCTCCATAACCCGTGAGCGAGCCATTGGCGCCCACCACGCGATGACACGGCACGACGATGCCCACGGGGTTCGCTCCATTGGCCAGTCCCACCGCGCGCACCGCCGCGGGCCGACCGATTCTGCGCGCGAGCTCCGAGTAGGAGACGGTGCTCCCACACGGAATCGAGCGCAGCGCGGCCCACACCTCGCGCTGGAAGTCGGTGCCCGCGGTCCTCACGGGCAGCGTGTCGATGACGTCGAGCTTGCCGGAGAAGTACGCGCGCATCGTGGCGGTGAGCCCGCCCGGATCGCTCGCCTCCTCCAGCGTATACCCCTTCTCGCCGTAGTGCAGGCGCAGCAACTGGAGCATGCGCGCCTCGTGCTCCGTCCAGTCCACGGCGCGCAGGTGGCCCTCGCGGTCCGCGATGATGACCAGCTCGCCGATGGGCGTGTCCGTCCTGTCGATGAGGAATCGTGCCGTCGTCTCAGCCATGGCGCACCTCCGGAAGGCGAGGGCGCGGACCCGGATCCGCGGCCCACAGGTGTTGCGCGGCGTAGGCCCGCCAGGGCCGCCAGGGCTCCGCGCGTCGCAGCAGCGCCTCGGGCGTGGGTCGCGCGCCTTCGTCCGTGGCCGCGCTCCTCAGGAGCGCCACGTCGCTCGCGGGGAACGCGTCCGTCTCGCGCAGCGCGCGCAGGGCGATGTACTGCGCGGTCCACTCGCCCACGCCGCGGATGGAGCGCAGCCGGGCGATGCCCTCCTCGACGGTGCCGAACGGCTGGAACAACAGCGGGTCCGCCAGCGCCGCCTCGGCCATGGCCTTGAGGGCCGCCTTGCGCGCGGACGGCATGCCCAGCGCGCCCAGGTCCGCGTGGGCCACGCGCTCCGGTGACGGGAACACCCGCGTCAGCCCCGAGGGCAACCCCTCCACGGGCCCCTCACAGCACAGCGCCACCAGTCGCCCCGCGAGCCCGCGCGCCGCCTCCACCGAGACCTGTTGTCCGAGGATGGCGCGCACCGCCAGCTCGAACCCGTCCCAGGCGCCCGGAGCCCGGAGGCCGGGCCGCTGCGCCACGAGGCCCGCGAGGAACGGGTCCTTCGACAGGTGCTCGCCAATCGCCTCGATGTCCGCGCCCACGTCGAACACGCGCCGCACGCGCGCGACGATGGCCGGCAGCGATTGCACGCGCGCGAAGCGGATGCACACCACCAGGTTGTTGCGCCCCGGCTCGTGGGACACCTCCACCGTCCCCACGGCGCCGTCCTGGGACACGGTGCGCTGGTAGCTTGCGCCGTGCACTCGCTCCACGCCCTCGATGGCGCGCGCGGAGAGATAGGCGAGCATCGCGGCCCAGTCATACGGGGGCCGGTAGCGCAGCCGCAGCGTCACGCCCGCGTCCGCGGGCTCCTCGGTCATGCTCTTGCGGCGCAGCGCGCCTGGCGCCCGCTGGTAGAGCGCCTGGAAGGTCTCGTTGAAGCGGCGGATGCTGCCAAAGCCCGAGGCCAGCGCCACCTGGGACAGCGGCATGCGCGTCTCCTGGATGAGCTGCTTGGCGAAGAGCACGCGCCGCGTCTGCGCCACGGCCACCGGCGTCGCGCCCAGGTGCTGCTTGAACAGGCGGCGCAGCTGCCGGTCTCCCACGCCCAGCCGCTCCGCCAGCGCGTCCACGCCCGCCTCGCCGCCGTCCAGCGCGCCCTCCGCGATGAGCGCGAGCGCGCGCGACACGGTGTTGGACGTGCCCCGCCACGAGGCCAGGTCCGGCGCCGTCTCCGGGCGGCAGCGCAGGCACGGCCGGAAGCCCTCCTCCTGCGCGGCGGCGGCCGACGCGTGGAACCGGCAGTTCTCCTTCCTCGGCGTGCGGGCCGGGCAGACAGGGCGGCAGTAGATGCCCGTGGACGTCACCCCGACGAAGAGTCGGCCGTCGAAGCGGGCATCCCGCGACTGGAGCGCGCGGTAGCAGGCGTCGGTGTCGAGCAGGTCCATGCCCCGGACAGTGTCACCCGCGTGGCCCGCACGCTCGCGGTTTTCGGACATGAATGGCCCTACCGGCCCCAGCCTTTCCGCGCGGACACCGCCCGGCTAGGCTCACGCGGTCTGGCCTGCCACGGGCCTTGGGGGGAGCACGACATGATCATCGTCTACCAGTCGCTGGAATCCACCGGAAAGAAGGAGGACTCCCTGGGGACGGCGCTCATGGGCAACTCGTTCAAGCACGGGGCGCAGTCCAACGTGGGGGAGATCTACCCCCTGGACAACAACCAGACGCTGACCTTCCAGACGCCCGTCTACGACCTGGTCGCGAAGAAGATGACCTTCCCCTCGTCGACCATCCAGTTCGCGACCCAGGTCGAGTCGAAGGCCCTCTCGTCCCGCTACGACAAGGAGCGCAAGGAGCCCGGCGAGGGCAAGGCGCTGCTGTTGAGCTTCATGAAGGGCGTCATCGACACCATCACGAAGAGCGTGATGAACCGGACGCGCTCCAGGGGCGAGCTCCCCAGCGTGCGCCTGCCGGGCATCATCGTGTTGGGCGAGGCCTTCACGACGGACCTGCTCAAGGACCTGGGCGTCAGCTCCGTGGGGGGCTATCGGGTCGTCACGGGGATGAACCCCACGGGGGACTCACGCCACCGCTTCACCGTCCTCTTGCGCGAGGACCTGAACCTCCGCGACAGCGACATCGAGATGTTCCCGTACACGCTCACGTCCAACGACAACAAGGACGAGCAGGCCCGCTGCGTCATCCTGCGGGTCATGGGCTGGCTGATGGCGTTCGTGCACACGCCCAACGCCATCTGCAAGGACAGCACGCGGGTCATCAAGTATCTGGCGAACAACGCCAAGAACGTCACCACGAAGGAGAAGCTCGACCTGGTGATGGGCGACACCAATCAGCCCACGAGCGACTTCGTCAAGAGCACCCTCAAGAATCAGCTCGGCGGTGAGGACTGGGTGTCGAGCGTGCTCGACGACAAGCAGGAGCTCGTCGGCTTCGGCGGGCACAACGTGTTCAGCATCTCCGGCACGAACAGCACCTTCAAGACGCACTTCGACATCGCGTGCACGCCGCACATGACGGCGGTGGTCCGCGACGGCAAGGTGTTGGGGTTCGACGAGGACGACTCCCAGGCCAACCCGGCGTTCGTCTTCCACGGGCTGACGGACAAGTTCACCGAGCTGGAGGGCAAGGCCTACGCCTACAGCGACCACAACGGCGTCATCGTCGAGGTGCTCCGCCAGAAGTCCGTCTACGCCCAGCGCGAGCGGAAGCGGAAGGAGGAGCGCTGCTCGGACTGCCGCCGTCCGCTGACGGCGCTGGACCAGCTCGCGGGCAGGCACCTGACGTGTCGCTACGCGCCCCTGGCCCTGCGGTGGAATCCGCCCGACGGCGAGGACGACGATGGGGAGGCGCCCGAGCGACAGTTCAAGAAGCGCAAGCCCGAGCCGCCTCCCGACAACGGCCTCGGCAACGGCTGACGAGGCCTGCCTGGAGGCACGAAGGGCCTCCCACCGGCGAACGGTGAGAGGCCCTCTGTGTGAACGACGTCGGCGCCCGAGGGCGCGGCGTCAGGCCGCGGTGCGGTGCAGGAAGTCGATGAGGTCGATCTTCGTGACGATGGCGACCACCTTCTCGCCCTCCTTCACGACGGCCACGTTGTCCTGCGCGAACACCTCACGCAGCCGCGCGATGCTCGTGTCCAGCGACAGCGCCCCCTGCAGCGGCGCGACGATGGCGTCGATGGTGTCGGCGAACTTCACCTTCCCGGCGACCAGCGCGTTGAGCAAATCGTACTCGTGCACCATGCCCACCGCGCGGCCGTCCTCGGTGACGACCGGCATCTGGCTGATGCCATGGCCGCGCATCGTCTCCACGACCTGGTCCACCCGGTCGCCCTTGCGCGCCGTCTTCACGTCGCGCTGCTTGCTGCCCAGGATGTCGCGCACGGTGCCCGTGCCCTTGTCCTCGGCGAAGCCGTTGTCGCGCATCCACTCGTCCGAGTGGAACTTGCTGATGTAGCTGCTGCCGGAGTCGGGCAGCACCACGACGATGGTCTTCCCCTTGCCCACTTCCTTCGCCAGCTGCACGGCCACGTGCACCGCGGCGCCGGAGGAGCCACCCGCGAAGATGCCCTCCTCGCGCGCCAGGCGGCGGGCGGCGACGAAGCACTGGCGGTCATCGACCTGGCGCACGTCGTCCACGACCTTGAAGTCCATGGCGCCGCACAGCATGTCCTCGCCGATGCCCTCCACCTTGTAGACGTGCGGCTCGGTCAGCTTGCCCGTCTTGAAGTAGCCCTCGTAGACGGAGCCCTCGGGGTCCACGCCCACGTTCTTCAGGCCGGGGATCTTCTCCTTGAGGAACTTGCCGGCGCCGCTCATCGTCCCGCCCGTGCCCAGGCCGGAGACGAAGTAGTCCACCTTGCCGCCCGTCTGCTCGAAGATCTCCGGGCCGGTGAGGGAGTAGTGCGCCTCGATGTTGTCGGGGTTGTGGTACTGGTTCAGCATGAACGCGCCCGGCGTCTCGCGGTGCAGGCGCTTGGCCGTCTCGTAATAGCTGCGCGGGTCCTCGGCCGGCACGTTCGTCGGCGTCACCACCACCTGCGCGCCCAGCGCCTTCAGGCGGTTGATCTTCTCCAGGGACATCTTGTCCGGCATGGTGAAGATGCACTTGTAGCCCTTCACCGCCGCCGCCAGCGCCACGCCCATGCCGGTGTTGCCGGACGTGTTCTCCACGATGGTGCCGCCGGGCTTGAGCTTCCCCTCCCGCTCGGCCTTCTCGATGATGTACAGCGCCATGCGGTCCTTGATGGACGCGCCGGGGTTCATGAACTCGCACTTCACGAGCACCGTCGCGTCGTTGGGACCGACGAGCTTGTTGAGCTTGACGAGCGGCGTGTTGCCAATCGCGGTGAGGATGTTGTCGTGGATGTCCATCGCGGCTTCCAGAAAAAGGGGGGTTCGCGGCGCGTCTTATATGCCGCCCGCGCGGCCCGGTCGACAGCGGGAGACCATCTCCCCCGTCGGAGAGCAACAGTGTGCTCCCCGGGGGCCTTCCCCGCTGTGCTCCTCCCACCGTCCCCGGGGGTAGGCCGCTGTCCGGGCCTGCTCCGTCTGGGGGCGGCCGGCCTTCCGACGCGCCGCGACGGACGCGGGTGGGCGCCGTCGCGTACGTGACAGGCCGGGCGGCCAGGGGGCATCCGCCGCGTCCGGCCTTTGACGCGGAAAGTCGCCCCTCCCATACTCGCGGGCCATCTTCCTCTCGAAGACCCCCATTTGGAGAACCCCGTCGATATGGAACTCGAGGCCGCCCTGCGCGACCAGGTGGGACAGGCCATTGGCCGTCCCGTTCCCCAGGCTCCCATCAAGAAGCTGAAGGGAGACGCGAGCAACCGCTCGTACTACCGCGTCGGCGCACCCCCGGAGAGCTGGGTGGTGATGGAGATGCCGCTGGACGCGACGAAGAAGAGCGAGGAGGCCACCAAGGGTGAGCCGCCCAAGGAATTGCCCTTCGTCAACGTGCACCGCTACCTGGAGAAGCTGGGCGTGCGCGTGCCGCGAATCCTGCGCTACGACGAGCCGGCGGGGATGATGGTGCTCGAGGACCTGAGCGACATCACCTTCGAGTCCGCGCTGGAGGGCGGCAAGCACCGCGAGGCGCTCTACACCCGCGCGGTGGACCTGCTGGCGAAGCTGCGCGCCCAGGCGGAGAAGCACCAGGACCCGGACTGCCTGGCCTTCACGCGCGCGTTCGACGAGGACCTGTACGACTGGGAGCTGCACCACTTCCGCGAGTGGGGCCTGGAGGCGTGGAGCGGCAAGAAGCCCACGGCCGAGGAGCGCGCCGAGCTTGACGCCAGCTTCCGCGACATCGCCAAGCAGCTGGCCGCCGCGCCCCGAGGCTTCACGCACCGCGACTACCAGAGCCGCAACATCATGGTGAAGGAGGGCGAGCTGGTGGTCATCGACTTCCAGGACGCGCTCCAGGGCCCGCGCCAGTACGACCTGGTGGCGCTCCTGCGCGACAGCTACGTGGAGCTGGACCGCGCGTTCGTGGACGCGATGCTGGACCGCTACATCGCCACGTTCCAGCAGGAGACGGGCGAGCGCATCGACCCGGTGGCGTTCAAGGCGTTCTTCGATTTGCTCACCGTGCAGCGCAAGCTGAAGGACGCGGGGCGCTTCGAGTACATCAATCGCTTCAAGGGCAACCCGGGCTTCCTGGTGTCCATCCCGGCGTCGCTGCGCTACGTGCGCGAGGCGTTCCGGCACCGTCCGGAGCTCGCGCGGTTGCAGGCGCTGGTGGCGAAGTACGTTCCGGAGCTGGCCGCCTGAGTCGGGCACCGGGGGAGGGGAGGCGACGATGAAGGCGATGGTCCTCTGCGCGGGGCTGGGCACGCGGCTGCGTCCGCTGACGGAAGCCTGGCCCAAGCCGGCGCTGCCGCTGTTGGGGCAGCCGCTCTTGCGCTACCACCTGGCGGTGCTGAAGGCCGCGGGCGTGACGGCGGTGGGCATCAACACGCACCACCTGCCGGACACGATGGAGGCGGTGGCGCGCGAGGAGTGCGCTCGCGCGGGGCTGCCGCTGCACGTCGTGCGCGAGCCCGTCATCCAGGGCACGGGCGGAGGCATCCGGGGCCTGAGGAACTTCCTCTCCGACGGGGACTTCCTCGTCTTCAACGGCGACATCCTCTACCCGGTGGACCTGCGGCCCGTGGTCTCCATGCACCAGGCGTCCGGTGCGCTGGCGACCATGGTGCTGCAGCCCATGCCGGAGGGGGAGAAGTACGCGGCGGTGGAGCTGGACGGCGCGGGGCAGGTCCAGCGCATCGCGGGCCATGGTCCCGGGGGCGAGGGCCTGACGCCGTGGCACTTCACCGGCGTGCACGTGATGTCTGCGCGCATCTTCGACTTCATGACGGCCGAGGGGCCCGAGGACATCAACCGCGAGGTCTACGTGCGCGCGATGTCGGCGGGGCAGGTGGTGCGCGGCGTCCGCGTGGATGGGTACTGGTCCGACCTGGGCACGCCGTCGCGCTACCTGGCCACGGTGCGTGACGTGCTCGCGGGGCAGGTGCGGCTGGAGTGGCTGGGCGCGGCCTCGCCGCTGGCGGGGACGGTGCGTGGGCCGGGCGCGTCGTGGGCGCATCCGGAGGCGGACGTGCGCGGCGCGCGAGTGGAGGGACCCGCGTTCTTCGAGCGAGGCGTGTCGCTCGCGGCGGGCGTCGTCGTGGGCGCGAGTGTGTCGCTCGGCGCCGAGGTGAAGGTGGGCGCGGGGGCCCGGCTCAGCCGCGCCGCCGTGTTCGAGCGGACGGAGATTGCCCCGGGCGAGACGCTCGAGGAGGTCCTCGCCTGGAAGCAGCACCGGATTCCCGCGCCGCTCACCGGGCGCTGAATCCCGAGGAAGCCACCGCACCGCGCCCCGGGAAGCGGCGGTCCCAGGCGTGCGCGGTGTTCTCGCCTGGCCGACCGCCCATCCCTCGGGGGCGGGTGGCTCGTGCGCTGGCGCGCGAGGGCTGCGTCCACCCGTTCGACCGCCCGGCCCCATGCGTCCTCGTGAGGGCATGGCCCGCGCGGGACGTCGTGAAGCGACGGCGAGGCACTCCCTGGCGTGGCGGGCACCTTCGTCCGGGTGGGGTCGGCGAGCAGGCGCAGCGCGTCCTCCGTCCGTCGCCGCTGCGGGTGCCACGTCTTACCGTCACTGCTGGCGGCGTGTTCGCGCGAGCGCGTGTTCGGCGCATGACGGGAGGTCGAGGGCATGACGTGGCGAGGGACGTTGGGGGCCAGGCCCGAGGGGAAGGACCGCACGCATTTTCGCGTCTGGGCGCCACGTCGCCGGATGGTCGAGGTCTCCGTCCAGGGCGCGTCGCGTCCGCTGCCCCTCGTCCGGGACGCACGAGGCTACTTCGAGGGCGTCCATCCCGCGCCGGTGGGCGCGCGGTACAAGTACCGGCTCGATGACCGCGAGGAGTTCCCCGACCCCGCCTCCCGCTTCCAGCCCGACGGGCCGCACGGACACAGCGAGGTGGTGGACCCATGGTCGCACGCGTGGCGCGACGGAGACTGGAAGGGGCTCGCCTCCATCCAAGGCCAGGTGCTGTACGAGCTGCACCTGGGCACCTTCACGCCCGAGGGTACGTACGAGGCGGCCATCGAGAAGCTGCCCCTGCTCGCGGAGCTGGGCGTCACCTGTCTGGAGTTGATGCCGCTGCACACCTGTCCCGGCCGCTTCAACTGGGGCTACGACGGCGCGCAGCTCTTCGCGCCCCATCCCGCCTACGGCCGCCCCGAGTCGCTGCGGGCCTTCGTGGAGGCCGCGCACGGGCTGGGCCTCGGCGTGGTGCTGGACGTCGTCTACAACCACCTGGGACCGGACGGGAACTACCTGGCCCAGTACGCCCCCGGCTACTTCACGAAGAAGTACGAGAACGAGTGGGGCGAGCCGACGAACTTCGATGACGGCGAGGACGCGGGCCCCAGCCGCGAGTTCTTCGTCGAGAACGCCTGCGCGTGGATGGCCGAGTACCACTTCGATGGCCTGCGCCTGGACGCGACGCAGAGCCTCTACGACGACGGGCCCCGGCACATCGTCCAGGTCATCACCCAGGCGGCGCGCGAGGCGGCGGGCGGACGCGGGGTGCTCATCATCGCGGAGAACGAGCCGCAGGACGAGCTGTGCGTCCGCGCGCCCGAGCGCGGCGGATGGGGCGCGGATGGGCTCTGGGTGGATGACTTCCACCACTCGGCACGCGTCGCGGCCACCGGGCGCGCGGAGGCGTATCTGCAGGACTACCGCGGCAACGCGCAGGAGCTCTTGTCGTGCGTGCTGCGCAACTCGCTCTATCAGGGCCAGTACTACCGCTGGCAGAAGAAGGCCCGCGGCTGTCCCCTCTGGCGCGTGCCCGCGAGCGCGTGTGTCTTCTACCTCCAGAACCACGACCAGCTGGCCAACATGCTCGGAGGCCACCGGCTGCACCACGTCGGCGGCGAGCGCCGGGCGCGGGTGCTCACGATGCTGTGGCTCTTGTCGCCCCAGACGCCCATGTTCTTCATGGGCCAGGAGTGGTTCGCCAGCTCCCCGTTCCACTACTTCGTGGACCACGAGCCGGAGCTGCAGGCGGTGGTGCGCCAGGGCCGCGACGCGTTCATCGGCCAGTTCGAGAGCGCGCGCCACGCCCTCGAGCACGAGGGGTTCGAAGAGCACGTGGATGAGCGCGCCTTCCGCCGCTCCCAGCTCGACTGGACGGAGCGGGAGCGCCGCACGGGGCCGCTCACGCTGCACCGGGAGCTCCTGCGCCTGCGCCGCGAGGATTCGGTGCTCGCCCGACAGGATGGCGGCCAGCTGATGGGGGCCGTCCTCTCCGAGAGCGCCTTCCTGCTGCGCTACCTGGGAGGCGAGCAGGAGGGGGACCGGCTGTTGCTCGTCAACCTGGGGAGCGAGCTGGAGCTGTCTCCCTGCCCCGAGCCGTTGTTGGCCCCACCGCGGGATGAAGGGTGGCGCCTCGGACTGTCCAGTGAAGAGGTTCGATTCGGAGGGACAGGCTCTTGCTCACTGGATTCACTGAGGGTCGAGACGTCGTGGCGCGTGCCGGGGATGACCGCCCTGTGGATGACGAGTCCTCGGGAGAGCAGGACCGGCCCCGGGCCTCGGATGGCAGGATGAGCCGCATGCGCGGACTGCCAGAGGTGAAGTTCGGATGGCCCGGGGGCGCCCCGGCCACGGAGGTCCTCGGACGGGAGTGGCTGGTGACGAATGGCCTGGGGGGCTACGCGTCCAGCACCCTGGCCGGCGTCAACGCGCGCCGCTACCACGGCCTGTTCATCCCCAGCCTGCCGGAGAAGGGCCGCACCGTCATGCTGTCGCGGCTCATCGAGACGGCCCGGGTGGAGGGGCAGGTGTACCGGCTGGAGGGCGAGGTGCGCGCGGACGGGACGCTGGCGGGCGACACGTCGCTCTTGCGCGGCTTCCGGCTCGACGGCCTCATCCCCGAGTGGGACTACGTGCTGGGCCCCACGCGGCTTCGGCGCAGGCTGGTGATGGTGCATGGCGAGAACACGCTCTTCATCGAGTGGGTGCACCTGTCCGGGCCCGCCGTGAAGCTGCGCCTGAGGCCCTTCCCCACGTTCCGCGTCCACGAGCACGACTTCCCCCACGGCTACTGTCAGCCCAAGGTGGTGCTCCAGGGGGAGCGCATCGAGATGTGCGCGGGCAAGGAGGCCGAGCCCCTGCGCCTGCGGCTGTACTCGGATGCCTCGGTGCCCTTCGTGGCGCTGCCGGAGATCTCCCCGCCCATCCTGTACCGCACCGAGCGCGCGCGCGGGATGCCGCACGTGGAGACGCAGGCGAGCCCCGGCTACTTCGAGTGCACGGTGAAGCCCGGAGGCCGGCTGGCGCTGGGTGCCACGGTGCAGGACTGGGCGGTGTTGGACCGCGACCCGGCCATCAGCTTCGACATGGAGCGCGAGCGCGAGTGGCGCCTGTTGGAGCGGGCGCCGGCGCAGGCCCGCAAGGACACGGCGGCGAGGCTGGTGCTCGCGGCGGACCAGTTCATCGTGGACCCCATGCGTCCGCGCGACGACGCGTGGGCGCGGGCCATCGGCGAGGATGCGCGCAGCGTCATCGCCGGCTACCCGTGGTTCACGGACTGGGGCCGCGACACGATGATTTCGCTCGAGGGACTGACGGTGTCCACGGGCCGCCTGCGCGAGGCGGCGGCGATTTTGCGCACGTTCCGCCACCACGTCCGCGACGGCCTGCTGCCCAACCTCTTCCCGGAGGGCGAGGCCGAGGGCCTCTACCACACGGCCGACGCGACGCTCTGGTTCTTCCACGCGGTGGACCGCTACGTCACGGCGTCCAAGGACGAGGAGCTGTTGCGCGAGTTCTTCCCCACGCTGGAGGACATCGTCCAGAAGCACCTGAAGGGCACCCGCCACAACATCCGCATCGACCCGGACGACGGGCTCTTGACGCAGGGCGAGCAGGGCTACCAGCTCACGTGGATGGACGCGAAGGTGGACGGCTGGGTGGTGACGCCCCGGCGCGGCAAGGCGGTGGAGCTCAACGCGCTGTGGTTCAACGCCATGAAGCTGATGGCGGAGTGGGCCGTGCTGCTGGGCGTGGACCCCGCGCCCTACAACCAGGCCGCCGAGCGCGCGCAGGCGTCCTTCAACCAGCGCTTCTGGAACCCTCGCACCCAGTGCCTGTTCGACGTGGTGGACGCGGAGGGCGGCGGCAACGACGCGGCGGTGCGGCCGAATCAAATCTTCGCCCTCTCGCTCAAGTACCCGGTGCTCGCGCGCGACAAGTGGCCCCAGGTGCTGCGCAAGGTGGAGGTGGAGCTGCTCACCCCCGTGGGGCTGCGCTCATTGGCGTCGGACCACTCCGACTACAAGGCCACCTATGACGGCGACTTGCGCGCGCGCGACGCGGCGTACCACCAGGGCACGGTGTGGAGCTGGCTCATCGGCCACTACGTGGACGCGGCGCTGAGGGCGCAGCCGGACCGCGCCCACCTGCGCGACGTCATGGACGGCCTGGAGGCCCACCTGCGACAGGCGGGCGTGGGGCAGGTGAGCGAGATCTTCGACGCCACGCCCCCCTTCCGTCCCAGGGGCTGCATCGCCCAGGCGTGGGGCGTGGCGGAGGCGCTGCGCGTCTTCCTGCGCACCGCCTGAGCAGGCTCAGGCGGGGGCCGCGGATCGCCCGAGCCAGGGACTCAGGCGGGGCCGCGCGGGGACTCAGGCCGGGTGGTAGCGGGCGAGCACGCAGGTGACGTTGTCGTTGCCGCCCGCGGCGTTGGCCATGTCGATGAGCTGGGAGCACGCCTTGTCCAGCTCCGGCGTGCGCCCGAGGATCTCCTGCATCTGCGCGTCGGTGACCATGCCGCTCAGGCCGTCCGAGCACAGCAGGAAGACATCGCCCGGCTGGGGCTCCACGCGGGAGACATCCACCTGGACGTTCTCCTTCATGCCCAGCGCACGCACGATGACGTTCTTGTGCGGGAAGTTCTCGACCTCCTCGGGCGAGAGCTTCTTCGCCTTGAGGTAGTCGTTGAGCAGCGAGTGGTCCTCGGTGATCTGCTTGAGGGCGCCGGAGCGGAAGAAGTACACGCGGCTGTCGCCCACGTGCCCGACGTAGGCCACGTCGCTGGCGAAGTGCACGCTGACGATGGTCGTCCCCATGCCCTTGTACTTCGACTCGCTGCTGGCCTTCTCGTAGATGCGCGCGTTGGCGAGCTTGATGCCGGTGGCCAGCCGGTTCTCGTCATAGTTGCGCTGCTTGTCCATCTTGAAGGGCCAGGTGCTGTCCTGGTCCTTGGACGTCATCTTGTAGAACTCACCCAACTCGTCCACGGCGATGCGGCTGGCAATCTCTCCAGAGGAGTGGCCACCCATCCCATCCGCGACGATGAAGAGGTGCTCCTCGGGCAGCATGAGGAAGTTGTCCTCGTTGTGATTCCGCTTCATCCCGACGTGGGTGCTGCCGGCTACCTCGATGCGCATGCGCGGGAACTCTTCTAAGGGGACGAGAAACTGGCGGGGCACGTTAACAAAGCGCTCGGAAATCGGTCAAAACTCGTGCGCATCGTGGGTCAGCCAGGGGACATCGGAGCAGAGGAGGCAGGCTCGAAGCTCAAGCGGTCCCCTTCCTGGGTGCCGCTGGCGGCGAGCACGCCCGCGGGCAGCTCCAGGACGGAGCGTGCCTGCAGGTACACGGAGGTGGCCCGCCAGGGGGGCAGGGCCATCATCTGCTTGACGATGCGCCCCTGGGCGTCCAGGAAGGCCACGTCGATGGGAATGCGCATGAAGAACGTGTGGATGGAGTTACAGGGCTGGATGTGGAGGCCCTCGCCCACGGCGAGCTCGGTGCGGCCCATCAACCCCTTGAAGCGGTGGGCGAAGGACGTGGCCTTCTCCGCCCGGTCCGCCAGCGGCCTCTGCCGCGTCTCGTTGGTCACCTTCCAGCGCATGTAGCGCGTTCTACCCCATGCTCGAGCCCCTGGCGCGTCCTCTGCATCTGGTCCTGGTCTCTCCCCAGATTCCCCCCAACACGGGCAACGTGGCCCGCCTCTGCGCGGTGACGGGCTGCCGGCTCATCCTCGTGGAGCCCCTGGGGTTCTCCATCGATGACCGCCAGCTCAAGCGGGCGGGGCTGGACTACTGGGACAAGGTATTTCTCCGCCTGTACCCGACGTATTCGGCCTACGTGGAGGCGTATCCGGAGGCGCGGCGGTGGTTGTTCTCGGCGCGGGCCCAGACGTCGTTGTTCGAGGCGGGGTTCGAGGCGGGGGACCACCTGGTGTTCGGTTCGGAGGTGACGGGGTTGTTGCCGGAGGTGATGGAGGGGGGGACGGGGACGGCGGTGACGATTCCGATGTTGGAGGGGGTTCGGAGCATGAACCTGTCCACGGCGGTGGGGGTGGGGACGTACGAGGCCCTGCGACAGGTCTGTTTCAGCGGGGTGGGCAGGCGGGCACCCTCGGCAAGTTGAGGGGCGGTGTGGAGGGACTACACTGGGGCGCAGGATGACCCCGTCGCAGGCCGCCGAAGCGCTGTATTCCGCCCACAAGTCCCGAGCCACGGGCTGGTTGACGCTGTCCGCTGGAGGGCGTGAGTCGCGGCTGAGCTTGCGCGAGGGAGACCTCGTGGGGGCGCGGCTGGGGTTTGGCTATCAGAGTCCGGCGCAGGCGTTGTTGCAGGGTGGCCTGTTGGACGCGGAGGCGTTGGACGGGTTGTGGGCGCGGGGTGGGGCGGGGGCGCCGGACGAGGATCTGCTGGAGGCGCGGGGGCTGGCCGCGGAGGTGGTGGCGGAGCAGCAGGTGCTCGCGCAGGTGCGCCGGCTGAGTGAGCTGGCGGAGCGCGCGGCCTTCGAGGCGGGGAGTGTGGAGGCGGAGTTCGAGCCCATCTCCGGTGTGAGGGTGGTGCGGGCGGCGCTGGAGCGGGGTGGGGCGGAGGTGGCGGGGCCGCGGGTGTATCGGTGCGCGGAGGTGTCCGCGTGCGCGCCGTGGGTGACGGATGCGGGGGAGCGGGAGTTTCTGGCGACGCTCGGGGAGTTCCGGCGGCCGGAGGGGTTGACGCCCGCGCACGAGGCGTTGCTGCTCGTGCTGGAGCGGGAGGGGGCGGTCGAGGCGCTGTCGGTGGAGGAGTGGGAGGCGCGGGAGGAGGCGAGGCGACGGGCGGAGGAGGAGGCGCGGCTCGCGGAAGAGGCGCGGCGGGCCGAAGAGGCGCGGCTCCGTGCGGAGGAAGAGCGTCGGGTTGAAGAGGCTCGGCTCGCTGAAGAGGCCCGACTTCGTGCGGAGGAGGAGCGTCGGGCTGAAGAGGCGCGACTGGCTGAAGAGGCCCGGCTTCGTGCGGAGGAAGAGCGTCGGGCCGAAGAGGCGCGACTGGCTGAAGAGGCCCGCCTCGCTGAAGAGGCCCGCCTCGCTGAAGAGGCGCGGCAGGCTGAAGAGGCCCGCCTCGCTGAAGAGGCCCGACTTCGTGCGGAGGAGGAGCGTCGGGCTGAAGAGGCCCGTCTCGCTGAAGAGGCGCGACTGGCGGAAGAGGCTCGGCTCGCTGAAGAGGCCCGTCTCCGTGCAGAGGAAGAGCGTCGGGCCGAAGAGGCGCGACTGGCTGAAGAGGCCCGTCTCGCTGAAGAGGCTCGTCTCGCTGAAGAGGCCCGCCTCGCTGAAGAGGCCCGCCTCGCTGAAGAGGCCCGGCTCCGTGCGGAGGAAGAGCGTCGGGCTGAAGAGGCGCGACTGGCCGAAGAGGCCCGCCTCGCTGAAGAGGCCCGGCTCCGTGCAGAGGAAGCGCGTCGGGCTGAAGAGGCCCGCCTCGCTGAAGAGGCGCGGTTGGCTGAAGAGGCCCGCCTCGCTGAAGAGGCTCGTCTCGCCGAAGAGGCCCGGCTTCGTGCGGAGGAAGAGCGTCGGGCCGAAGAAGAGCGACTGGCCGAAGAGGCGCGACTGGCTGAAGAGGCTCGGCTCGCTGAAGAGGCCCGGCTCCGTGCGGAGGAAGAGCGTCGGGCCGAAGAGGCGCGACTGGCTGAAGAGGCTCGTCTCGCTGAGGAGGCCCGCCTCGCTGAAGAGGCGCGGCTGGCCGAAGAGGCGCGACTGGCTGAAGAGGCTCGGCTCGCTGAAGAGGCCCGGCTCCGTGCGGAGGAAGAGCGTCAGGCCGAAGAGGCGCGGCTCCGTGCGGAGGAAGAGCGTCGGGTTGAAGAGGCTCGGCTCGCTGAAGAGGCCCGACTTCGTGCGGAGGAGGAGCGTCGGGCTGAAGAGGCGCGACTGGCTGAAGAGGCCCGGCTTCGTGCGGAGGAAGAGCGTCGGGCCGAAGAGGCGCGACTGGCTGAGGAGGCCCGCCTCGCTGAAGAGGCGCGGCTGGCCGAAGAGGTGCGACTGGCTGAAGAGGCTCGTCTCGCTGAGGAGGCCCGCCTCGCTGAAGAGGCGCGGCTGGCCGAAGAGGCCCGCCTCGCTGAAGAGGCCCGTCTCGCTGAAGAGGCCCGCCTCGCTGAAGAGGCCCGGCTCCGTGCAGAGGAAGCGCGTCGGGCTGAAGAGGCCCGCCTCGCTGAAGAGGCCCGCCTCGCTGAAGAAGCTCGTCTCGCCGAAGAGGCCCGGCTTCGTGCGGAGGAAGAGCGTCGGGCCGAAGAGGCGCGACTGGCTGAGGAGGCCCGCCTCGCTGAAGAGGCGCGGCTGGCCGAAGAGGCCCGCCTCGCTGAAGAGGCCCGTCTCGCTGAAGAGGCCCGCCTCGCTGAAGAGGCCCGGCTCCGTGCAGAGGAAGCGCGTCGGGCTGAAGAGGCTCGTCTCGCTGAAGAGGCCCGCCTCGCTGAAGAAGCTCGTCTCGCCGAAGAGGCCCGGCTTCGTGCGGAGGAAGAGCGTCGGGCCGAAGAGGCGCGACTGGCTGAAGAGGCCCGTCTCGCTGAAGAAGCTCGTCTCGCCGAAGAGGCCCGGCTTCGTGCGGAGGAAGAGCGTCGGGCCGAAGAGGCGCGACTGGCCGAAGAGGCTCGTCTCGCTGAAGAGGCCCGCATCCGTGCGGAGGAAGAGCGTCGAGCCGAAGAGGCGCGACTGGCCGAAGAGGCCCGCCTCGCTGAAGAGGCCCGTCTTGCTGAAGAGGCTCGTCTCGCTGAAGAGGCCCGGCTTCGTGCGGAGGAGGAGCGTCGGGCTGAAGAGGCCCGTCTCGCTGAAGAAGTCCGCCTCGCTGAAGAGGCCCGGCTCCGTGCAGAGGAAGCGCGTCGGGCTGAAGAGGCCCGCCTCGCTGAAGAGGCGCGGCTGGCTGAAGAGGCGCGACTGGCTGAAGAGGCCCGCCTCGCTGAAGAAGCCCGCCTCGCGGAAGAGGCCCGGCTTCGTGCGGAGGAAGAGCGTCGGGCCGAAGAGGCGCGACTGGCTGAAGAGGCCCGCCTCGCTGAAGAGGCGCGACTGGCCGAAGAGGCCCGGCTTCGTGCGGAGGAAGAGCGTCGGGTCGAAGAGGCGCGACTGGCTGAAGAGGCTCGTCTCGCTGAAGAAGCGCGACTGGCTGAAGTGGCTCGTCTCGCTGAAGAGGCCCGCCTTGCTGAAGAGGCCCGGCTTCGTGCGGAGGAGGAGCGCCGGGCTGAAGAGGCCCGTCTCGCTGAAGAAGCTCGGCTTGCTGAAGAGGCCCGTCTCGCTGAAGAGGCGCGGCTTCGTGCGGAGGAGGAGCGTCGGGCCGAAGAGGCCCGCCTTGTCGAAGAGGCCCGCCTCGCGGAAGAAACGCGACTGGCTGAAGAGGCTCGCCTGGCCGAAGAGGCCCGGTTGGCTGAAGAGGCCCGTCTCGCTGAAGAGGCGCGGCTTCGTGCGGAGGAAGAGCGTCGGGCCGAAGAGTCTCGCCTTCGTGAAGAGGAAGGACGTCGGGCTGAAGAGGCTCGTCTCGTTGAGGAAGCGCGAGTGGCAGAAGAGGCTCGCGCTGCGGAAGCGGCCCGGCAGGCAGAGGAAGCCCGCGTGGCCGAAGAGGAGCGTCTCACAGAGGAGGCCCGCGTAGCCGAAGAGGCTCGCCTTGCTGAAGAAGCTCGGCTTCGTGAAGAGGACGAGCGCCTCGCGGAGGAAGCCCGCCTCGCCGAAGAAGCCCGTCGCGCCGAAGAGCTCCGACTCGAGGTCGAGCGTCGCAGGGCCGACGCGGTCCGCCGCGCGAAAGAGGCACGTCAGGCCGAACAGGCCCGCCTCGCGGAAGAACAGCACCAGGCCGAACAGGCCCGCCTCGCGGAAGAACAGCACCAGGCCGAGCAGGCCCGTCTCGCGGAGACCCAGGCCCTCCAACTCCCTGCCCCCACGGCCTCCACCCAGGAGGACATCGGCGAACTGATGCTCGACGTCGGCGACATCATCCCTGCCGACGACGTCGAGGAAGTCCCACCTCCCTCCTCATCCCGCGCCTCCAACGTCCCGCCGCTCGCGGCCTCCTCTCAATCCGGCCTCCCCCTCCATGGCGAGAGCCGCGAGGCCCTCCGCTCCGCCAGGGACCGCGCCCAGGCCGAGCTCCTCCACGACATGGAGGAGGCCCTTCGCCGCTCGAAGTCCCAGCCCCTCGAGCCCTGGCTCGCGGAGGAGCCGGCGCGCTCCGTCGTCCCGCCCACCCGCACCAAGGACCAGGTCCCCGTCCAGGACGAGTCCTGGCGCGCGACGCAGACCTCCCTCACCCCGGAGCCGGAGCCCGAGGACCTCCCCCTGCTCGAGGCCGAACCCGAGCCCGAGCTCTGGGCGGAGGCCGTCCCCGCCGCCGAGCCGCTCCCCACCCCGCCGCCCCGCGCCGCCTCAGGCCCCCCCGTCCTCACGCCGGTCGACCCCCCCGTTCTCACGGCGGACATGGACACCCTCATCGAGGGCTCCCCCGAGGACGCCGCCGACGACAGCCTGTGGGCCTCCCGTCCGGCCCCAGTCGCCGCGCCGCCCCCTCTGCGCCTGGGGCCCACGCCCGCCAAGAACAAGCGAGCCAGCGAGGACGACCTGTGGCGCATCGTCTCCTTCGACAAGGACGAAGCCGCCGAAACCCTCACGGCCTCCTTCGAAGCCGCCCTCCAGCAGGTGGATGCCCACCTGGAAACGCTCGTCCGCTCGGATGTCAATCAGGCGAACGTCGGCGCGGAGGAGCCCCCGGTCGAAGCCATCGTCGAAGCAACCATTGAAGCGGACTTCGAGACCTTCCCCGGTGACAACACCGGCCCAACTGGCGAGACTGCGTGGTCCGAGCCGTCTGGAGACTTGGACGACTGGGACTTCGACGAGGACGACGTGGCGGCAGACCCCTCCAATCCCGACGAGGCCGCGAAGCTCCGGCGCCAGCGCTTGCTGCGCCGTGCGATGGAGAACATGGGCGTGCTCGGAGGACGCGGGACCCCCGCCGCCCCCGTGGGCGCCGCCCCTGTCACCGAGTCCGGCCCCGCCGTGCCCGCCGCCCCCACCGAGCCCCCCAAGCCGGATGAGGCCCGTCAGGCCCAGCTCATCGAGCAGCGCTACGCCGACGTGCAGGCCCGCAAGGATCACTTCTACGTCCTCGGCGTCCCCCAGGATGCCCCCAGGGATCAGGTGAAGGCCGCCTTCCTGAGCCTGGCCAAGGTCTTCCACCCCGACAGGCTGCCGCCGACGCTGCCGCACCTGGCGCAGAAGATAACGTCCGTCTTCGAGGCCATCCGCGAGGCCTACGAGGTCCTCTACGACGACGCCCGCCGCAAGGCCTACATCCAGACGCTCCAGGCCCAGCAGTCGCTGCCCAAGGCGCCGCCAGCGCCGGGCGGGTCCTCCGGGTCCGCGCGCCCCGCACCGGGACGCCCGGAGAGCAGCCCCGATGACCTCTACAAGATGGGCGAGGTCTACTTCCGCAAGCGCGACTTCACCACCGCGTCGGAGCACTACGAGCGCGCCCACGCCCTGGACCCCAAGGCCACCTACCTGGCCGCGCGCGCCTGGGCCATCTACATGGACCCCGCCCGGAAGGCGGACATGCCCAAGGCCAAGCAGATGATGCTGGACGCGGTCAAGGCCGACCCGAACTGCGACCGCGCGCACTACCAGCTGGGCGTCATCGCCCGGGTCGAGGGCGACATGGACCGGGCCGAGCGCCACTTCCGCGAGGCGGTGCGCGCCAACTCCAAGCACCTGGAGGCCAACCAGGAGCTGCGGCTGATCGACATGCGCAAGAAGAACCCACCCAAGAAGGGCGGGTTCTTCCGCTGAGGCCGCGCTCGTAGCGCTTCACCCCGCGCCCGGGCGGCCGGGGGGCAGCCAGTCCCTCCGTCGTTCCAACCCATTGACATGCCTGGAAAGCGGGCAGGATGCTCCCCGCGCCGGGCTCTTCCGCGAATCGTCCTCCGTAGATGAAAGGCAAGTAACGTGGCCAAGCAGCACCTGCTCCTGGTGGATGGGGACGCGAAGAGTCTCCGCGTGATGGAGGTCAGCCTGAAGAAGGCGGGCTTCTCCGTGACGACGGCCATCCACGGCAAGGACGCCATCGAGAAGGTGCAGATCAGCCCACCGGACCTGGTGCTCGCGGACACCAAGATGCCGGAGATGGACGGCTTCGAGCTGTGCAAGGCGCTCAAGTCCGACGAGCGCTTCAAGTTCATCCCGTTCGTCTTCCTGACGAGTCAGAAGTCGGTCGAGTTCAAGGTGCGCGGCCTGGAGCTGGGCGGCGACGACTACCTGACCAAGCCGATCTACATCAAAGAGATCGTCACCCGCGTGAAGATGATCCTCCAGAAGGCGGAGAAGGAGAGGATCGAGAAGCGGGAGACGACGAAGGGTGGCTTCGGCGGCAGCCTCGCGGACATGGGCGTGGTGGACCTGGTCCAGACGTTCGAGATCGGCCGCAAGACGGGCGTCATCTCCATCCAGGGCGAGCGCACCGGCACCGTCTACTTCAAGGAAGGCCGCGTCATCGACGCGGAGCTGGGCCGGCTCAAGGGCGAGAACGCCTTCTACCGGCTGCTCAACACCTTCGAGGGACAGTTCGACGTCCAGTTCACCTCGCTGGACCGCCCCGAGCGCATCGAGATCTCCACGCAGGGCCTGCTGATGGAGGGCATGCGTCGCCTCGATGAGTGGGGCCGCATGCTCGAGCAGCTGCCTCCGTTGGAGACGGTGTTCGAGATCGACTACCACCAGCTCGCCGACCGGCTCTCGGAGATTCCCGACGAGGTGAACGGCCTGTTGCGCTTGTTCGACGGCAAGCGCGCGCTGAGCCGCGTGGTGGAGGACTCGGACTTCGAGGACCTGGCCGCGCTGGGCATCATCAGCAAGCTGTACTTCGAGGGCCTCATCCGGGAGCTGGGCAACGCGCCGCTGGAGCCGGTGCAGAGCAGCAAGCCCGGCATCGAGCAGTGGCTCAACGCGGCCCCGCCGCCCACGCCCATCGAGCCCGCGCCGCCGGAGCCCGTCGCCCCCGAGCCCGTCGCCCCTCCGCCGGAGCCGGCCGCGCGGGTGATGCCGCCCAGCGTGCTCGCGCCGCCCGCGGGCGTCGAGGAGGAGCCCGTCACGGCTCCGCCCGAGGAGCCCGAGCCCACGCCCGCCGCCCCCGCGCACGCGGTGCCCGCCAACGTCGTCGTGTTCCCCGCGCGCCCCAAGCGCCCCCTGGGCATGGTGGACGAGACGGCGGACGCGGATGGCGAAGCGCCCACGCTGCCTCCGGCCGTCGCGGAGGGGTCGTCCTTCCTCGTGGAGCCGCCGCCGGCGCATCGCGCGACGGAGCACGCGCGCCGCAGCCTGCTGCTCGACTGGAACCGCGTGGACACCGAGGGCATCAGCGCGCCCACCACGTGGGGCCCGTCCTCCGTGTGGGCCTCGGGCCCGCGAGGCTTCGGAGGGCAGGGGGGCTCCGCGCCGCAGCCCGCGCCCGTCTCCGAGCCGCCCGCGCCCGCGCGAGCGCCCATCTTCGGAGGCGCGGCGGTGGGGCCCAACCCGTTCCCGCCCGTGCCGCCGCCCGCGCCCGCGCCTCCGTCGTCCGAGGTGACGCTGGTGAGCGGCCGCGACGTCCCGGCCGTCGACGTCGACACCCTCCCCGAGGTGGAAGAGGTCCCCGCCGCGCCGCCGCAGCAGCTCGCCCTGCCGCCCTATCCGGGGCATGGCGCGCCCGAGCGCCCGGCGGCCCCCTCCATCCCGGAGGAGCCGCTGACGCCAGCCGCGCCGCCGCCCACGCTCATCACCCCCGCGACGCCACAGCCCATCGTGGCCCCCACGCCCGTGGCGCCTCCGGTGCTCGCGCAGACGCCGAAGCCCGCGACGCCGACGCCGGCACCGCCCGTGTCCCATGCGGAGGACGTGGCGGCGGTGCGCCCGCGTCGCACGGGCCTCTATGTGGGCGGCGCGCTGCTGCTCATCGGCGCCGTGGTCGCGGTGGTGGCGTTCGGCGGCGGGGACAAGCCTCCCGCCGAGACGCCCCCGAAGGTGGAGACGGTCCAGACGCCCGAGCCCCAGAAGCCCGCCGCGGTCATCGCGCCGGTGGCCGAGCCCGACTCGGGCACCACCGCCGTGGTCCAGGCCCCGGTCGACGCGGGCGCGCAGGGGACGCCCGACGCGGGGAGCGCCGTCGTCCAGACGCCGCCCGCCGCCGTGGACGCCGGTACCGCCGTGGTGGAGGCGCCTGCCTCCGGCGCGGACTCGGGCACCCCCGTCGCCCCGGCGGTGGACCCGGAGGTCGAGTACGCGAGCCTCATCAAGCAGGCCAAGAGCGCCACGGTGGGCGGACGGCACAAGACGGCGGCCGCGAACTACCGCAAGGCGATGGGCCTCAAGCCGGACTCCACCGAGGCCAAGGCCGGGCTGGGCATCGCCCTGGTGAACGGCTTCGAGTCCGAGTCCGCCTTCCGCGAGGCCACCAAGCTGCTGGTGGACGTGGTCCGGGACGATGAGAAGAACGCGCGGGCCTGGCTGTCGCTCGGCATGGCGTACCAGTCCATCGGCAAGAATTCCGAGGCGGGACGGGCCTACAACCAGTATTTGAAGCTGGAACCGTCGGGGGCCTCCGCCAACGAGGTCCGCGCCATGCTCAAGTCGCTCGGCAACTGAGCGGGCGGCGGACGTCCTGGTCGCTCCCGCCCTGCTGGAAGTGAAGTGAGTCGCCTTGCTCGTCCTCGGCCTGGAAACCTCCTGTGATGAGACCGCCGCCGCCCTCGTGGAGGACGGCCGGCGCGTGCTGTCGGACGTCGTCTCCACCCAGGTGGACATCCACCGTCGCTGGGGCGGGGTGGTGCCGGAGCTCGCCTCGCGCAACCACATCGTCCAGGTGATGCCGGTGGTGCACGAGGCGCTCACGCGCGCCCAGAAGACGCTCGACGACGTGGACCTCATCGCCGTCACGTCCGGCCCGGGGCTCATCGGCGCGCTGCTGGTGGGGCTGCAGGTGGCCAAGGGGCTGAGCCTCGCCACCGGCAAGCCCTTCGTCGGCGCCAACCACCTCGAGGGCCACCTGCTCGCCATCCGGCTCCTGGAGGACGCGCCGGAGCCGCCGTTCCTCGGGCTCGTCGTCTCCGGTGGGCACACCAGCCTCTACGAGGTGAAGGAGTTCGGGCACTACCGGCTGGTGGGCAGCACGCGCGACGACGCCGCGGGCGAGGCCTACGACAAGACGGCGCGCATCCTCGGGTTGCCGTACCCGGGCGGGCTGCCCATCGACCAGCTCGCGCAGAAGGGGAACCCGGAGGCCATCCGCTTCCCGCGCGCGCTGCCCGGCGACAACTTCGATGTCTCCTTCTCCGGCCTGAAGACGGCGGTGCTGCAGCACACGAAGAAGCACGGCGTTCCGGAGGGGCAGGCGCTCGCGGACCTGTGCGCGTCCTTCCAGGAGGCGGTGGCGGACGTGCTGTCCAAGAAGCTGGTGGCCGCCGCGCGCCGGCTGGGCCACAAGCAGCTGGTGCTGTGCGGGGGCGTGGCCGCCAACTCGCGCCTCAGGGCCCTGTGTCAGCAGCGCGCCGAGGAGCGGGGGCTGCGCATGTTCCTGCCGCCGGTGCGTTTGTGCACGGACAATGGCGCGATGATCGCCGTCGCGGGGTATGAGGCGTGGCGCCGCGGCTTGCGCGGTGATTTCCGCCTGGCGGCCGACCCCGCCTGGCGCATGTAGAAGAGGGACACCCGGGTGGAATCGCCGCGAGACATCCTCAAGCGCCACGGCCTGCGCGCCAAGTACAGCTGGGGCCAGAACTTCCTCGGAGACGAGGACGCGCTCAGCACCATCGCCGACGCGCTGCACCTGCGCGAGGGCGAGCCCGTTGTCGAGCTGGGCCCGGGCCTGGGCCACCTCACGCGCTTCCTCGCCGCCACGGGCGCGAAGGTGACGGCCGTGGAGCGCGACCGGGACATGGTCACGGTGCTGGAGAAGGAGGCGATTCCCGGTGTGCGCGTGGTGGCGGGCAACGCCGCCACCGTGAACTTCGCCGAGGTGGCCGGCGCGCCCGACGTGGCCGTCGCGGGCAATCTTCCGTACCACCTCACCAGCTCCATCCTCTTCCAGGTGCTGGAGCAGCGCGCCCATGTGTCGCGCGCCGTCTTCACGCTCCAGAAGGAGGTGGTGGAGCGCCTGGCCGCGGAGCCTGGCACTCGCGACTACGGCCTGCTCACGGTGCTGCTCGGCCTGCACTTCGACGCGGAGAACGTGCTCACGCTGGAGGCGTGGCGCTTCCATCCGCCACCGAAGGTGGACTCCGCGGTGCTGTCGCTCACGCGCCGCGCGTCACCGCGCGCGCCCATCATCGACGAGGCCCGCTTCACCCGCGTGGTGAAGGCCGCCTTCGCCCAGCGCCGCAAGACGCTGCTCAACTCGCTCAAGTCGGACAAGACGCTGGCCACGCCCGACGCGCTCCTCGCCGCGCTCCAGACGGCGGGAATCGACCCGCAGCGCCGCGCGGAGACGCTCTCGCCGGAGGAGTTCGCCGCCCTGGAGCGCGCGCTCGGACCGGTGGCTCCCGGTCGCTCGCCGCCGTCGGTGGACCTCTCGGACGACGGCGCGGACGAGTAGGGCAGGGGGCCCGGCGCGGGCCCTACCGGCCCCGCAGCCCGAGGAGCTGACCCAGGCCGCCCTGCTGCTCCAGGAACGCCCGGAACTCGTCCTCGGGGATGCGCATGCGCGTCAGCACGTCGCGGAGGATGTCCTCCACGGAGCCATCCTTGCGGCGCTTGAGCTCCAGCGCCGTCTTCAGCAGCACGACGCCATAGAGCGGATCCGCCTCCATGGGAGGTGGAGTCTCGGCCTTGGGCGTGGCGCTCGGGCGAGCCTCCTCGAGCCGCACCACTGTCTTCGCCCGCTGCCTCCCACTCATGACCGAAGGGCACCCCGCGCACACGCCATGGAATCGCGCGGCAACCTAGGGGGAGCCCACCCACAGCGTCAAGCGAGCCCTGGGATTCCCGCCGCCACCCCGGGCATGGAAAAATCGCCGGACCCCGGTGCCCAGGTTGTGTTATCCGCGCCCCCACGCGTGGCCCCGCGACCTGTTTTCCCAGGTGGAGAATCACCGGGGCCTCATCGCGCGTTTTCCGGGTCGGGAGGCCTCGGCGGATGGACTACCGGTACATCGTGGTCGAGGGGCCCATTGGCGTCGGCAAGACGAGCCTCTCCAACATCCTCTCCGAGCGGCTGAGCGCGCGCCGCGTGCTCGAGGTCGTGGAGGAGAACCCCTTCCTGTCCAGCTTCTACACGGACCGGCAGAAGTTCGGCTTCCAGACGCAGATCTTTTTCCTCTTGTCGCGCTTCCGGCAGCAGCAGGAGCTGTTCCAGCAGGACCTGTTCCGCTCGGTCACGGTCAGCGACTACCTGTTCGCCAAGGACCGCATCTTCGCCCACCTCAACCTGGACGCCCACGAGCTCGCCCTCTACGAGCGCGTCTTCGAGGCGCTCGGGCCCCGCGTCACCAAGCCCGACGTCGTCGTCTACCTCCAGGCCCGCCTCGACGTGCTGCTGCAACGCATCAAGAAGCGCGGCCGCGAGTTCGAGCGCAAGTTCGACTCCGGCTACCTGGAGGGGCTGGTCCACGCGTACAACAACTTCTTCTTCCACTACACGGAGACGCCGCTCCTCGTGGTGGACACCTCGGACATTGATTTCGTGAATAACGAGGCGGACCGGGAAGACCTGTTGGCGGCCATCCGCAAGGCGAAGCCGGGGACGCAGCACTACCTGCCCAAGGCGTCGCGGCGTCCCTGAAATCGGCCTCCCGACGGGTCGCCCGCTTGTTGAGGCCCCACGGCCGGGGCGAGGGCGTTAGAGTGCGGGGGTCGGCTTCGAAGCTTCCGGCGATCCCTGACGGGACGGCGAGGGGCCCGGGGTCGGCACTTTGCCGTATCCACCCTCACCCACCAGGAGGTGAACCGTGAAGGACAAGGTCACCATCCATTCGCTGAAGCGCCTGAAGCAGATCGGCCAGAAGATCTGCATGGTCACCGCGTACGACGCCACGTTCGCCCACATCCTCGACCAGTCGGGCGCGGACGTGCTGCTCATCGGTGACTCGTTGGGCATGGTCATCCAGGGCCATGACTCCACGCTGCCCGTGACGATGGACCAGATGGTCTACCACTCGGCGGCGGTGGCTCGCGGAACGAAGCGCGCCCACGTCGTGGCCGACCTGCCCTTCATGAGCTACCAGGTGTCCGTCCAGGAGGCGGTCCGCAACGCGGGCAGGCTCATCTCCGAGGGCGGTGCGGGCAGCGTGAAGCTGGAGGGCGGCGCGGAGTTCGCGGACACTGTGCGCGCCATCGTCCGCGCGAGCATCCCCGTCATGGGGCACCTGGGCCTGACGCCCCAGTCGGTGCACAAGATGGGCGGCTATGTCGTCCAGGGGCGCGACGAGGACCAGGCCCGGCAGCTCGTGGAGGACGCGCTCGCGCTGGAGGCCGCGGGGGCCTACGCGCTGGTGCTGGAGGGCGTGCCGATGGAGCTGGCGCGCACGATTACGCAGAAGCTGAGCATCCCCGTCATCGGCATCGGCGCGGGTCGTCACTGCGACGGGCAGGTGCTGGTCTGCTACGACCTCTTGGGGATGAACCCGGACTTCAAGCCCAAGTTCGTCAAGCGCTACGCGGACCTGCACGGCTCCATCACCGGCGCCGCCCAGGTCTACTTCGACGAGGTCCGCCAGGGCGCGTTCCCGGACGACGACCACTCGTTCAAGGCGACCAAGACGCTGCGCGCCGTGGCGCCCGCCGTCCCCGTGCCCGGCCCGCGCGCCGAGGTGCCGGTGGCGGCCGAGGGTGAGGAGAAGATCGGCCCCGTCTACGGAATCCCGGTCTAGCGCATGGCGCCCGCCGTCCTGCGAACCGTGGAGGAAGTGAAGGCGTGGGCGGCGGGTCTTGCCCGTGAGGGGCGCCGGCTCGCGCTGGTGCCCACCATGGGCTACCTGCACGAAGGGCACCTCTCGCTCATCCGTGAGGGGCGCCGTCGTGCCGACGTGGTGGCCGTTTCCATCTTCGTCAACCCCACCCAGTTCGGGCCCAAGGAGGACCTCTCGCGCTACCCGCGCGACTTCGAGGGAGACCTGACGAAGTGTGGCGAGGCCGGAGCGGACGTCGTCTTCGCGCCCACGCCCGAGGTCATGTACCCCCCGGGCTATCAGACGTACGTCGAGGTGACGGAGGTGAGCCAGGGGCTGTGTGGCGAGCGGCGTCCGGGGCACTTCCGGGGCGTGGCCACCATCGTCACGCAGCTGCTCGCACTCTTCCGGCCGGCCGTCGCGCTGTTCGGGGAGAAGGACTACCAGCAACTGCAGGTCATCAAGGCCTTCAACCGGGATTTGCACCTGGGCGTGGACATCGTCGGAATGCCGACGGTCCGCGAGCCCGACGGGCTGGCGATGAGCAGCCGCAATGCCTACTTGTCCACCGAGGAGCGGCAGCGGGCGCTGTCCCTGTCGCGAGGACTGCGGGCGGCGCTCACCCTTCTTCACGGAGGCACGCGGGATGCCGTGGCCCTGACGGGTGCTGTGCGGCACGAATTGGCCGCGGCGGGCCTGCGCGAGGATTACGTCGCGCTGGTGGATGCCGAGCGCCTGACGCCGCTGGACGTGGTAACGCCGGGGCGGGCTGCTCGCCTGCTCGTGGCGGCCTTCAGCGGCAACACACGCCTCATCGACAACATGGCATTGGGCGGTTAGGAGACCCACGACACGTATGGCATCGGGTGGAAAGTCGAAGGGGCCGGCGGGCGGCGAACAGGTCAGGCTCATCGCCGAGAATCGGCGTGCGCGCTTCGACTACACCGTGGACGAGAAGGTGGAAGCCGGCCTGGAGCTGACGGGAAGCGAGGTGAAGTCGCTGCGTGACGGGGTGGCCAATCTCTCGGACGCGTATGCCCTGCCCAAGGGGAGCGAGCTGTTCCTGCTCAATGCCCACATCGGTTCCTACAAGTCCGCCAGCGTGTTCGACCATCTGCCCACACGCGGCCGGAAGCTGCTGATGCACCGGGCGGAAATCGACCGGTGGACCACGAAGGTGCGGGAGCGTGGGTATTCCATCATCCCGCTGATGCTGTATTTCAAGAAGGGGCGCGCGAAGGTGGAGCTCGGGTTGTGTCGGGGCAAGACACACGAGGACCGGCGCCAGGACATCAAGGAGCGGGAGACGAAGCGGGAGATGGACCGGGCCGTGCGCCGACGCTGACGTGGCGCGCCCGAATTTCTCTTCGCCGTACACCGATGGACGACAAGAAGGATTTGGACAAGAAGGAGCGGCTGCTCGCCTCGCTGGACCAGGGGATGGTGATGATCCACCTGGACGCGCGCAGGCCCGGTGTGCTCGTTCCCGCTTCATTGCGAGGAGAGGCGCACCTGCGCCTCAACCTCTCGTATCGCTTCGACCCGCCGGACCTCACGGTGGGCGAGTGGGGCGTGCGCTGCACGCTGAGCTTCTCGGGGTCGCGGTTCAAGGTGGCGGTGCCGTGGTCGGCGCTGTTCGCCATCGCCAGCCACGTGACGAAGGAGTCATGGATGTACATGGAGGACATGCCCCCGGAGCTGCTCCAGCAGCCGGTGGCGGCGCGTCCTCAGCCGCAGCCGGTGCCGGTGGCCTCGGAGCGTCCGCGCACCTTCCTGCGTGAGGTGCCCGCGGAGCCGGTGGCCGAGGAGGCCCCGGTCGCCGCTCCGCCGCCTCCGGAGGTGACTCCCGAGGGGCCGAAGGATGACTCTCCGCCGCCGCGTCGGGGGCACCTGCGTCTGGTGAAGTGACGACCGGAGGGGGCCACGTTCCAGGTGGCCCGCTTCGGACCCGGCTGCTTCCCTCGAAGTACGGACTCCTCCGCGCGCGACTCGACAGCAGCGGGGCCACACGTGCGGCTCACCGCTGCGGCGTTGCCTCAAGCCGCGAGAACTCACCTTCGAGTGCCGTGCCGCGAGCGGCCACCCGTGCAGTGTGCGGCTTACCGCTGAGCGTCACTTCGAGCCGCCCGCTCCTGCGTCCGAGGACCGTGCCTTGCGGCGGGCGGCCACCCATGTGGCTCACTTCTGGAGCGTCGCCTCGAGCCGCGCAGGCTCGCCTCCGGGGAAGGTGCCCTTCCACGGACGATAGCCCTTGAGCCGCACCTGCACGGCGACGGGGCCCTCGGGGTAGAGGTTGTCGAGCGCCAGCGGCGTCGTGCCCACCGGCTTGTCGCCAATCAACACCGTCGCGCCCGAGGGCTCGCTCGTGAGCATGAGCACGGGAGGAGGCATGGGGCGGTTGACGCTTGCCATGAGGCGATTCGCGACGGTGGTGCGGTGCGGCCACAGCCACACGCTGCCGCCCACGGCGACGGCCGCGCCCATGAGCAGGACCAGGCGACGTCCCCAGCGCCGAGGCGCCGCGGAGGCGGGGACCTCATCCCAGGTGCTCTCGGGACGAGGGGCTCGCTCCTCGAGCTCCAGTGAATCACCTCGCGCCTGCGTCACGCTCGGCGCCGAAGGGCGACGAGGCGCGGCGTCGATGCTGTCCGCGAGTGACGAGGTGGTGGTGTCCGCGCCGCTCGAAGCAGGTCCGGCACCGCGAGCATTCCTGGCAGGCGCGGCCAGCGCACTGGCACCCCGGAGCGAGCCCGAAGGCGTGTCTCCGGGAGCCACCTGACGTGAGGTGTCCGAGGCGCCGGGTGTCAGTGGCGCGCGGCCATCCACGGCCGGGGCTTCATCGTCCGCGGCGAGTAAGGCCCCCTGAGGTGCGAAGGGAGACTCCACGGAGGTGTCGAAGGCCCCCGGAGTCGGCGGCGCGAGCCGCTCGGCACAGACGGAGCAGGGCGCGCGCGCCGCGGACAGGAGCGAGCCACACCGCACGCAGCGATGCAGGAGCCGCCCGCTCGAACTCATCTCGATGCCCGCGGGCCCCGCCGCCTCGTCCTCCTCCGAGTCCATCGCATCCAGCGCCCGCGAATCCTCATTTCCAGGCGGTGCCCCGGTTCCCGCCGATGCACCCCGAGCGAGCGCCTCCGCGAGGGGCCCCATGCGCGTCGGCGCCGAGTGCGCGGAAGGGTCGTTCGTGGCGGGGCGCAGGCTCGCACTCGGACGCGACGGTGATGCACCACTCCTCGACCCCGCTCCTCCAGCCTTCTCCCTCAGCGTGGGAGGAGGTGGCAGGGCCTCGAGGAACGCGGTGAGTCCCTGCGCGCTCGCGGGTTCCCCCGTCTGCGCCAGCCACCTCGCGAGCACCTCACCGAGGGTCTCGGGCGTGGGGAAGCGGGCCTCGGGCGCGCGGGCGAGCATGCGCCGCACGATGTCCGCGAGGGACGCGGGAACCTCGGGAGGCAGTGGCGGCACGTCGCGCGACACGATGGCCAGCGCGACGGAGCCTCCCGACTCCGTGGTGGACGAGAACGGATGTGCGCCCGTGAGCAGCTCATGGAGCACGAGCCCCAGGGAGAACTGGTCACTCAACATGGTGGCGGGCTGGCCCTGGAGGACCTCGGGAGCGCTGTAGGCCTCCTTGCCCTTGAAGTGGCCGGGCGCGGTGTGGGACGCGCCGCTCAGCCGGGCGATGCCGAAGTCCGTCACCTTCACCTCACCCTCGCGGGACACGAGGATGTTGGACGGAGACACATCCCGGTGGGCCATGAGCAACGGCCGCCCCTCGTGGAGCTTGCGGTAGGCGTGGTGCAGCCCCGCGAGCACGTGGAGCGCGATGTGCGCGGCCAGGTGCGGCGGGAAGCGGCGCCCCAGCTTCGAGGTCTGGCGCAGCAGCACGCCCAGGTCCCACCCGTCCACCAGCTCCATCACCAGGAAGAGCCCCGAGGCGCTCTGGGCCACGTCGAACACGGTGGCGATGTTCTGGTGTTGCAACAGCGTGGCGAGTCGGGCCTCGGCCAGGAACATCCGCGCGATGTCGGGCTCCTGGGCCAGGTGGGGGAGGATGCGCTTGATGGCGACGGTGCGCTCGAAGCCCTCGGCGCCCTTCGCCACGCCGAGGAAGAGCTCCGCCATGCCGCCGGTGGCCAGGGGACTGACGAGCCGATAGCGTTCGTTCACGAGGAGTCGCTCCGGGCTCGTGGGCCCTTCAGGAGATGGGCTGCGTGACTTCTCGCAGGAGCTTCCAGGGGTAGATGCCGGTGGTGTGCCCGTCGCTGAAGTTGAACGCCAGCGCGTAGTTGCCCACCGGCTGCAGCTGCTTCACGCGCAGGTCCGCGGGCACCTTCGTCTGGTCCAGCGTGCGTTGGTTCGTCCACTCGTCCACGCAGGCCGCGCACGGGCACTGCTGGCGCAGCAGCTGCGCGGTGGCGGCGCTCCGGGCACCGTCATCCCACGTCAGCTCCAGGCGGGAGCCGTCCGGAGACAGGCGGGTGTCCGTCGCGGTGGCGGCGGGAGTCGAGGGCTTGATGCGGTCCCAGAAGCTCAACGTTGCACCTTTCAGAAGCTCAACAGCGGTGCGCCCTCCCTACCATCCTTCGGGCCTGGGGAGGCGCGGGACTCACGAGGCCAGCTTGACGGGCTGCCGGTGGCCCTCCAGCCGCACGCCCTTCTTGGCCAGCACCCGTCGCAGCGCGGCCACCACCTGCGGGTCCAACTGCGCGCCCGTGAGGGTGTCCAGAATCTCCATCGCCTTCTCCAGCGGCATGGCCTTCTGGTAGGGACGCGTCGACGTGCAGGCGTCGAAGGTGTCCGCGCACCCGACGATGCGGGCGAGCAGGGGGATGTCGTCGCCCTTGAGCCGGTCCGGGTAGCCGGTGCCGTCCCAGCGCTCGTGGTGGTGGCGCACGCACGCGCGCACCGCGCCCAGGAAGCTCACCGGGCCGATGATGGCGTCGCCGATGGCCGGGTGCTCGCGCATGATGGCCATCTCCTGGTCCGTCAGCTTCGTCTGCTTGCAGAGGATGGACTCGACGATGCCAATCTTGCCGATGTCGTGGAGGATGCCGCCGTACTGGAGCTGGCGCAGCTCGCGCTCGGTGAGGTTGAGCTCCCGGCCAATCTCCACCGCCACGTCGCCCACCCGCTGGCTGTGACCGCGCGTGTACGCGTCCTTCGAGTCGATGGAGTTGGCCAGCGCGACGATGGTCTCCAGGTAGCCCTTCTCCAGGCTCTCGTAGAGGCCGCGGTTCTCCAGGTCGTACGCGAGCAGCTGCTTGCTCATGTAGTTGAACGTCTGGGCCAGCTCCCCGACTTCGTTCTTCTGGGTGATCTTCACCTCGACGCCGAACTTGCCGCGCGCCAGCTCCAGCGCGCCCTCGGTGAAGACCTTGAGCGGCCGGGTGAGCGTGCGCGAGAAGAGCGCCGCCAGCACCAGCGCCACCAGGATGGCCGCGCCCAGCCCCACGAGGATGCGCCGCTCCATCGTCTCCACCTGGTGATAGGCGTGCTCCACGGGTTGCTCGGAGATGATGGCCCAGCCCGTCTCCGGGAGCACCGTGTACGCGGCCACCACCGCGTCGCGCCCCTCGCCGAAGTTGCCCACGTGGAACAGCTCCGCGTCGGGCGTGGTGGCCAGCTGTTGCAGCAGGTGGGCCACGGGGCTTCGCTGCGAGACGTCTCCGCCCAGCGCGCCCACGCCGCCTCCGCCCACGACGAGGCGCCCGCGGCGGTCTGTCAGGTACGCGAAGCCGGTGCTGCCCACGCGCTCCTGCTCGAGCATCTGCCGCAGCCCCGACAGCGACAGGTCCGCGGAGATGAAGCCCTTGACGGGCTCCCCCACGGAGAAGGCCACCGTCACGAGGGGCCCGGCTCCATTCGGGACCACCACGACGTCCGAGTAGCGCAGGGTCTCGATGCTGCTCTCGAGCAGCGCCCGGCTCCGCTCCTCGTGCGAGGCGAGCGCGGTGGGGGACACGTCATGCCGCGAGAAGGCCTGCAGCCCGGGCAGCCGCTTGCGGTCCGGACCGAAGACGGTGATGGCCAGCACCTCGCGGCGCTGTGAGAGCACTGCTCCCAGGTGCATCTGCTGCGCCTCGGTGGGCAGCGAGAAGAAGTTCGGCACGCGGGCCAGGCCCAGCACCGCGTCGGTGGGCTCGCCCAGGAAGTTCTCGGCCTTGAGCCGCAACTGCTTCACGCGCTCCTGCGCCAGCTCCTGGGCGTCGCGCACCAGCAGCTCGCGCGTATGGGAGACGGAGAGCCAGCCCACCATGAGGGTCGGGACGATGCTGACCACCAGCATCAAGAGGAGCATGGCTTTGAACAGGCGCACGGCGCGACTCCTCCAGCAACTACTCCCACGGCCCCGAACGGACCCTGACGGAGATGTTCTCGACCAGTTCGAACCGCCGCGCCCCGGAGGGCTCCGACCGGCCCGAGGCGCTCACGGCTCTCACCGTCCACCGATACCGTCCCGCCGGCAGCCGCGGCAGCTTCAGCTCGGCCACGGTGGAGGACAGGGTGAGCACGTTGGCGCCCGGCGCCTCCCGCGACACCTCGACCTCATAACGCTCGACGCCCGGCTGCGCCGCCCAGGAGAGCTTCACGGGCCCCAGGCCCACGCCCTTCGTGTCCGCCGGGTATTCGAGCCGCGCGCCCTCCGCGGGCTTCTCGGGCTGGGGCACGCTCGGCGGAGGGAGGGAAGGCGGACGCCCCTTCTCCACGAGCACCGTCTCGCCGGGGGCGACGGGGAGGGTGACGCCCTCGGCCTCCACGCGCACCGGTGGGCCCCGGGTGACGCTGACGGTGGTGGTGCCCGCGTCGGGCTCCACCTGGACACTGAAGGTAGAGGGCTGGGGCGCATGCCGCTGCGCCACCAGCGTGCCCGCGGCGTTGGCCGCCTCGGAGGCCTGCGCGTAACGCGCGGTGCGGAAGTGCACCTCCGCCTCCTTCAGACGGGTCTCCGCCTCCGCCGGTCCACCCGCGCTCCGGGCCCGGGCCACCAGCGTGCGCGCCGTCTCCAGCGCCTTGAGCGCCAGCGCCCGCTCCTGACCGGGCAGCTTCAGCCGCGTGCCGGGGGAGACCGCATCCGAGGACAGCGCGTTGAGCGCGCGCAGCTCCGCGGTGGCGCTCGCGTCTCCCAGGGCGCGCTCGGCCACGTCGCGCAGCGACTCCTGCGGCCCCACCACGGTGGTGTCGGGAGGCGCGGCGCACAGCCACGCGAACAGGAGCAGGGTCGTCCTCATTGGAAGACAATCTCCCTTCCCGCCTGGATGGTGGCCCCGGGCGTGGTGACGGATATCGAGTGCTCGGCGGGCTTCGGCAGCTCCGTGTCGATTCGGCCGCGCAGCACCGTGAGGTCCGTGCGCGAGCGCCCCGGCCTGGGCCGCGTCTCCGCGATGCCGATGAGCGAGTCGCCGCCCAGGTGCACCGTGCTGCCGTTGGCCGTGAAGACCAGGTCCGCGCCCGCGCCCGCCTCGGTGCGGACCTTGTCGTTCTCGAACAGGGGCACGCCGTCGCTGGCGGTGCTCCACTCGTCGGCCGTGGCGCGCTTGAGCTGGACGTTGCCCTTCAGTCCCCGCAGGTGAGCGCGCGGCACGGGCGCCGGCGCGAGCGTCGCCGCGGGCATGGCGGGCGCGTCCTCGGCGGTGCAGCCGAGCGGTGAAGCCGGGAGCGCGAGCACGAGCAGCATGGGCAGCCAGGGTCGACCATTCACGAGAATCCCAGGCTAATCCAATCGGCGGTGTCGCAGGCAGGGCAGGTCGCGTCGGATTCGTTTCAGGAGCTCCGGGTCGACCGGCGCCACGGCCAGTCCCTCGCCCTCCGAGGCGCGCGCCGTCACCAACCCCCACGGGTCCACCACCATGGCGTGGCCATACGTGAGCCGCTGCGCCGAGTGTCGGCCTCCCTGGGCGGGCGCCAGCACGTACGCCTGGTTCTCGATGGCCCGGGCTCGCAGCAGCACCTCCCAGTGGTCCTTCCCGGTCATCATCGTGAAGGCCGCCGGGACGGCCAGCAGCGTCGCCCCGTCCTTGGACAGCCGCCGGTAGAGTTCCGGGAACCGTAGGTCGTAGCAGATGGACATCCCCAGCCGGCCCACCGGTGTGTCCGCCGCCACCACCTCCGTCCCCGGCGCCACCGCCGCGGACTCCTGGTAGGTCGCACCATCGCCTACCTCCACGTCGAACAGGTGCATCTTGCGGTAGACGCCCAGCCGCTCACCCTCCGGGCCGAACAGGACGCTGGTGTTGTAGAGCCGACCGCCAGGGGCTCCGGCCTCCAGGACGCTGCCGGACAGGAGCGTCACGCGCAGCTCCCGGGCCAACTGGGCCATGCGGGACAGGGTGGGGCCCTCGAGCGTCTCGGCGGCGCCGGGGCGCTCGGCCTCGGGGCCCATCCAGGCGAAGTTCTCTGGCAGGCCCACCAGCCGGGCGCCCAGCTCACTGGCCCGTCGGACCAGCCGGGTGGCGACTTCCAGGTTGTGGGCCTTGTCGGCGGTGGACACCATCTGGGCGGCGGCGATGAGGTGCATGGGCCCGTTATAACGCCCGTGCCGGGCGCGGAACCCCTGGGAATTCCTGGCCCTGTTGGGCAGGTTTCAAGGGGCCCTAGAGGGAGCGTCCTTCCTTTACACCCCTCTGGGGGGTGTGTTACGGACGCGCCCGACATTTTTCGATGTGCACCTCGAAAAGTGGGCCGCCGTGCCCGCTTTTCGCGTTTTTGGAGTCTGGTTTCCCGGTTATGTCGGAGAAGAACCTCAAGCAGACGGTGGAGGAGCGGGCGAGCGCGGTGCTCGACCCCATCGTTGCGGGCGAGGGCCTGGAGCTCGTGGACCTGGAGTTCGTCCGGGAACGCGAAGGGTGGGTGCTGCGGCTCTTCATCGACAAGCCAGGGGGACGGGTGGGACTGGACGAGTGCAGTCAGGTTTCCCGCGCGGTGGACCCCATGCTGGACGTGGAGGATTTCATTCCCCACGAGTACAGCCTGGAGGTCTCCAGCCCTGGTGTGGACCGGCCGCTGAAGAAGCCGGCGCACTTCGAGCGGGTGGTCGGTCAGCGGGTGAAGGTGAAGACCTTCGGACCGTTGGGCGAGCCGCCGCGCAAGAACTTCGCCGGCAAGCTGGCCGGGGTGGCGGGCGACGGCATCTCGGTGGAGGTGGAAGGCGCCGGAACCTTCCACATCCTCTTCAAGGACATCGCGAAGGCGAACCTGGAGTTCGAGTTCTAGACGTCGACATACAGGGCACCCTGCCGCGCGGGGGGCCCGTGGCCCATTCAGGAGAAGACCATGCCCACGCAGCAAGCCAACCCGAGCGTCAACCTCAACCTCGTCCTGGACCAGGTCGCCAAGGACAAGGGCATCGACCGGGCTGTGCTGATTGCCACCCTCGAGGATGCGATGAAGACCGCGGCCAAGAAGCACTTTGGCCAGGACCGCAACCTCGAGGCCAAGTACGACCCCGAGAAGGGCGTGGTGGAGCTGTTCCAGGCCATCACCGTGGTGGAGGAGATCACCGACCCCGTGCAGGCGGTGAACCAGATCACCCTCGGTGAGTCCCACAAGAAGGGCATGGAGGTGGAGCCCGGCGACGAGCTCGTCTTCCAGATCTTCTACCGGGACGAGGACGCCAACGAGGCCAAGGCCCAGGACGACCAGTACGGCGACATCCTGCGCCTGAAGACCTTCCGCCGCGGCTTCGGCCGCATCGCGGCGCAGACGGCCAAGCAGGTCATCCTGCAGCGCACCCGCGACGCCGAGCGCGAGAACGTCTTCAACGAGTACAAGGACCGCAAGAACGAGATCGTCACCGGCATCGCCCGCCGGTTCGAGCGCGGCAACATCATCGTGGACCTGGGCCGCGCCGAGGCCGTCCTGCCGGTGCGCGAGCAGGTCCCGCGTGAGACGTACCGCCCGGGCGACCGCGTCCAGGCCTACGTGCTGGACGTGCTGCGCGAGTCCAAGGGCCCGCAGATCGTCCTGTCCCGCGCGTCGGTGAACCTGCTCACCAAGCTGTTCGAGATGGAGGTGCCCGAGATCGCCGAGGGCATCGTCGTCATCGAGGCCGCCGCGCGCGAGCCGGGTGGCCGCGCGAAGATCGCCGTCTCCAGCCGGGACTCGGACGTGGACCCGGTGGGCGCGTGCGTGGGCATGAAGGGCAGCCGCGTGCAGGCGGTGGTGCAGGAGCTGCGCGGGGAGAAGATCGACATCGTCCCGTACGACGAGGACCCGGCGCGCTTCGTGTGCTCGGCCCTGGCCCCCGCGGAGGTCAGCCGCGTCATCATCGACGAGGCCAATCACGCCATGGAGCTCATCGTCCCGGACGACCAGCTCAGCTTGGCCATCGGCCGGCGCGGCCAGAACGTGCGCCTGGCGGCCCAGCTGACGGGCTGGAAGCTGGACATCAACAGCGAGAGCCGCGTGCGGGAGATGCGCGAGTTCGCCAACCGCTCGCTGGGCGCGCTGCCGGGCGTCAACGAGATGCTGGTGGAGACGCTCTACGCGCACGGCTTCCGCCAGGCCCGCGACGTGGCCGAGGCCAACGCCGAGGTGCTGGCGCAGATCCCCGGCGTGGACCCCGCCCGCATCCCCTCCATGCAGGAGGCCGCCCGGAAGCGGATGGTCGAAGACCAGGCGGAGCTGTCCCGCATGGATTATGAAAGGGAGCAGGCCCGCATCGCCGAGGCGCGCCGCCACCCCGACGAGCTGAACCAGTCCGAGCGGATGGCGCGCGTGCGCGGCGTTGGCGAGAAGACCATCGAGCAGCTGCAGTCGTCCGGCTACCGCACGGTGGAGGACATCGCCAACGAGAAGGACCTCGCGAAGCTGGGCGACGTCCCGGGTGTGGGCATCAAGAAGGCCCGCCAGCTCAAGAGCGCGGCGGAGAACTACCTTGTGGAGGAGGCCAAGCTGCGCGCGGAGCTGAACGCCGAGCGCGGTATTTCGGCGGCGACCCTGGACGGTGGCGCGGAAGCCACCAAGTCGCCGTAAGCTAGAAGAGGAGAGGGGACGTGGGGCGCCCGACTGGCCGCTCGGAGCCAGCAGCAAGCGCGGAGTCAGGCCCGGTCCGGATGTGCGTCGGATGCGGGTCCAAGCGACCGCAAGCAGAGCTCACCCGGTTCGTGGTAGGCCCCGGGGGCGCCATCGTGGTGGACAGGGAGCGGCGGCTGCCCGGACGGGGCGCCTACCTGTGCGGTGTCGGTTGCATGACGGCAGCGCTGAAGCGGAAGGCATTTGCAAGGGCCTTTCGCGGGAAGGCGGGGTTGTTAGACCCGTCGCAGCTCGGGTAGGCAGAGCAGCCTGCGCCATGAGGGCGGAGGGGTGTTGGGGGGGAGTGGGTGTTAAGGACCACTCGCACACATTTTCGGGTTTGAGCTAGGGTGCTGCGCCCCGGAGTCGCCGGGTGTGGCAGGCCAACAAGGGCAATATGTCGAAGAAGCGCGTCCACGAAATCGCCAAGGAGCTCAAGGGCCACGGCATTGAGCTCGACAACAAGGAGGTCGTAAACGAGCTGTCCGCGCTCGGGTACGACGTCAAGAGCCATTCGTCCTCCCTCGATGACGACCAGGCGACCGCCGCCGTCCAGAAGATCCTGGACAAGCGCAAGCCGAAGCAGGCCGCGCCCCCCGTGACGGCGAAGGGGTTCGTGGTGCGCCGCAAGGTGGGCCCCCCCGCCGGCGCGTCGGGTGACGCGGGCATGGAGTCCCAGTCGGCTGACGCCGGGTACGAAGGTGTGCCCGAGTCCCTGCCGCCCGAGGCTCCGCCACAGGCCCCAAGCCACACCATCGAAGCGGCCCCGCCGACCGTCGAGGAGCCCCCTCGCCACGTCGAGCCGCCCGCGCCCGCCGTCGAGTCGGCCCCCGCCCCCGTGGCGGAGGCGGCTCCCGTCGCCGCCGCGCCCGTGACTCCGCCCGCCTCCACGGTGGCCGAGCCGCCCGCGCCCGTCGCATCCCCTGTCACAGCCGAGGCTCCCAAGGCCCCGGTCGAGGCGCCTCGTGCGCCTGTCGCCCCTCCCGCTGCCGCCGCGCAGCCGCGTCCCCCTTCTCAGGAGAGTACCCACTTGCCCCAACCCCCTCCGCGCTCGCCGGTTCCGCCGACTGTCCGGACGCCTTCCTCCCCGTCTTCGTCCGCGACCGTCGTGTCCCGAGGCCCCGCGCCGGGCTACGGGCAGCGGAGCGGTCCTCCGGGCAATCGCCCGGGTGGCCCCGGGGGGCCGGGTGGACGTCCCGGGGGGCCGGGCGGTCCGGGTGGACGCCCCGGTGGTCCGGGCGGTCCCGGTGGTGGGCGTCCGGGTGGTCCCGGCGGCCCGGGTGGGCGTCCGGGTGGCCCGGGGGGTCGTCCGAGCTATCCGTCGTACCAGGGCCAGGGCGCGCGTCCGGGCCAGGGTCCGGTGCGGCCCAGCACGTCTCCGTCCGCGCAGGCCTCGGCCGGCGGCACCGCCGCGCCGCAGGGGCCCACCATCATGGTGGGCGGTGTTCCCCACGCGCAGGTGACCCCCACGGGTGGCCAGGCGCGGCCCACGGCCACGCAGGCCGTCGTCATCTCGCGCCCGCTCATCCAGGTGCGGCGCGTGACGCCCACCGCGGGTCAGGCCAAGCAGTACCCCATGGCGCCGGGCCGCGCGGGCATCCCCGAGCGGCGTGAGTACAAGGTGGTCCCGGACCACCTGGGCCGTGGCCGCGAGCTGGTGGACGTCTCCAAGAACAAGGAGCGGGGCCAGCGCAAGCGCACCAGTGGCGATACGACCAGCGTGTCCAAGCAGGAACTGACGGACATGGTCTGGGGCCGCGTCACCATCCCCATCCGTGGCAAGAAGCGCAAGCCCACGAAGAAGGGCGCCAAGACGCAGATCACCCAGATGGCCGAGGAGAAGAAGGTCATCAAGCTGCAGGAGGGCATCTCGGTGTCCGACCTGGGCCAGCGCATGGGTGTGCGCACCGCGGAGATCATCAAGAAGCTGATGGGCCAGGGGAAGATGGCCACGGCGAACCAGATGGTGGACGCCGACACCGCCGAAATCCTCGCCACCGACTACGGGTGGAAGGTCGAGCGCGTGGGCTTCGAGGTGGAGGACTACCTGCCCGAGGTGGAGGCCCGTCCCGAGGACGAGCGTCCGCGTCCGCCGGTCGTCACCATCATGGGCCACGTCGACCACGGCAAGACGAGCCTCCTGGACGCCATCCGCAGCGCCAACGTGGCGTCGGGCGAGGCGGGCGGCATCACCCAGCACATCGGCGCGTACAGCATCACCACCGCGCGCGGTGACGTCACCTTCCTGGATACCCCGGGTCACGAGGCCTTCACGTCCATGCGCGCCCGCGGCGCCAACGTGACGGACATCGTGGTGCTGGTGGTGGCCGCCGACGACGGCGTGATGCCGCAGACGGTGGAGGCCATCAAGCACGCGAAGGCGGCCGAGGTGCCCATCGTCGTCGCCATCAACAAGATGGACGTGCCGGGCGCCAACCCGGACCGCGTGAAGAAGGACCTGGCCAACCACGAGCTCACCCCGGAAGAGTGGGGCGGCGACACCATCATGGTGCCCGTGTCGGCCAAGACGAAGCAGAACCTGGACCTGCTGCTGGAGAACCTGGCGCTGCAGGCCGAGGTCCTCGAGCTCACGTCCAACCCGAACCGTCCGTCGGTCGGCGCCATCATCGAGGCCAAGCTGGACCGCGGCCGTGGCCCGGTGGCCACGGTGCTGGTGCAGGAGGGCACGCTCAAGCTGGGTGACGCCGTCGTCACCGGCTCGCACTACGGCCGTGTCCGCGCGATGAACAACAGCCGCGGCGAGCAGGTGAAGGAAGTCAAGCCGGGCTACTGCGCGGAGGTCATCGGCCTGTCCGGTGTCCCCAGCGCGGGCGACGCCATCAACGTGGTGGCGGACGAGAAGGCGGCCAAGCAGATCGCCGAGCACCGCAACATGAAGGAGCGGCAGACCGAGCTGTCCAAGGTCAGCCGCGAGTCCCTGGAGCAGCTGTTCGCCAAGACGAAGGCGGGCGGTGGACCCAAGGAGCTGCGCGTCGTCATCAAGGCGGACGTGCAGGGCTCGGCGGAGGCCGTCAAGCAGGCCGTCCAGAAGCTGTCCACGCACAAGGTCAAGGTGGAGATCGTCCACACGGGCGTGGGCGCCATCACCGAGGGCGACGTGATGCGCGCGGCCGCCTCCAAGGGCGTGGTGCTCGGCTTCAACGTGCACCCGGAGTCCGGCGCGGAGGCCGCGGCCAAGGCGCAGGAAGTCACCCTGCAGAGCTACTCCATCATCTACGAGCTCATCGACGGGGTGCGCACGCAGATGGAGGGCCTGCTGGAGCCCATCCGCACGGAGAAGAAGCTGGGCCGCGCGGAGGTCCGCAACACCTTCAACGTCCCCCGCCTGGGCACCATCGCCGGCGCGGCGGTGCTGGATGGTGTGATGAAGCGCGGCGCCTTCGTGCGCCTCATGCGCGAGAACAAGCAGCTGTTCTCCGGCAAGATGGCGTCGCTGCGTCGCTTCAAGGACGACGTCAAGGAGGTCGCGCAGGGCTTCGAGTGCGGTATCGGCATCGAGAGCTTCAACGACCTCAAGGCCGGCGACATCATCGAGGCCTACGAGATCGAGGAGACCCGGCAGAGCCTCACCTAGTCGTCGCTCGACCGAGTCCTCTTCGCCTCCGGGAAGGCCCCACCTTCCCGGAATGGTTTCGCCCGGGAGACCTCGCGACTTCGCGGGGTCTTCCGAGGCCGGGGGATTGGCATGTTCGTGGGTGTCGCACGTCTGACCCTCCAGATTCCGGAGAGCGGCTCGCTGAAGTCGAAGCGGCAGGTGCTCCGCCGGGTGATGGACCGGGTGAAGGCCCGCTTCAACGTGGCCATGGCGGAGGTGGAGGACCAGGACCTCTGGCAGAAGGCCACGCTCGCTCTCTCGGTGGTGGGCAACGAGCGCCGCCACGTGGACGAGCAGCTCGAGAAGGTCATCCACTTCATCGAGGAGATGTACGTCGCCCCGCTGATGTCGCGGGAGACGGAGATACTCGCCTTCGGAGACCAGCTCTTCGCGGGAGGCCCTTCGCAGGCTTCCTCGCTCGGGGCGAAGTCCGCGCGGCAGGTGTTGGACGAGGAGGACGAGGCGCTGTCTCCGGAGGAGGCGGCGGCCGAGTCGGAGGCGGCGATTGCCCGCTTCCTCAGGGGTGAGCGGGCTTCGTTGGCGGAAGCCGAGGGGTTGGGAGATTGGGAGCGCCGTCATGACGGCGACAACGACGGTGGCCCCGGTACGGGCCGCCCGTCTCCGTCGGGCGGTGGACGGATGACGCTGGACGAGGCACGGGCTCGCGCCCGCGCCCTGCGCAACCCGCGAGACTGGGAGAAGAAATGACGACGCATTCCCGACCCGAGCGAGTGGGGCAGGAGATCCAGGCGGCGCTGGGGGCCTTGCTGGCCCGTGGCGAGCTGCGGGACCCCCGCATCGGCTTCATCACGATTACCGGCGTGAAGGTCTCCCCGGACCTGCGCGTGGCCCGTGTCTTCTATTCGATGATGGGCACGGCCGAGGAGCGCTCCGAGACGCAGAAGGGGCTGGAGGCGGCCAAGGGCTTCGTGCGCCGCGCCGTCACCGAGGCCGTCAACCTGCGGGTGTCGCCCGAGGTCTTCTTCTCCTTCGACGAGTCTGTCGGCGAGGGCGACAAGATCGACCGTCTGCTGCGCGAGGTCCGGAGCAAGGAAGGCTGGTAGTTCTGGCGCCAGCCCCACAATATTGAGCGGACATGGACGGCGTCCTCGTCATCGACAAGCCCACCGGCCCCACGTCCTTCGACGTGGTGCGACAGGTGCGCTCGCTGCTCAAGCTGAAGAAGGTGGGCCACACGGGGACCCTGGACCCCATGGCCACCGGGGTGCTGCCCCTGTGTCTGGGCGAGGCCACCAAGGTGGCGGGCTTCATCACCGAGGGCGACAAGGCCTACGACGCCACGGTGCGCCTGGGCGCGGAGACGGACACCCAGGACGCGGAAGGGCAGGTGACGGCCCGGGCGCCGGTGCCCGCGCTGACGCCCGCGCTGCTGGAGGCCGCGCTCGCGCGCTTCCGGGGGCCCTTCGAGCAGGTGCCGCCCATGTATTCGGCGGTGAAGGTGGCCGGCAAGCGCCTGTACGAGCTGGCCCGCGCGGGTGAAGAGGTGGAGCGCGCCGCCCGCCAGGTGACGGTGTACGAGCTGGTGCTGCGCGACTTCTCCGCGGACCGGCTCCACCTGTCCGTGCGCTGCTCCAAGGGCTTCTTCGTGCGCACCCTGGCCTTCGACCTGGGCCGCGCGCTGGGCTGCGGGGCGCACCTGGAAGCGCTGCGTCGCACCTCCAGCGGGCCCTTCACGCTGGCGCGGGCGCTGCCCCTGACGGACGTGGCGTCCCTGGCGAAGGAGGGCCTCCTGGCCCCGCGGCTGGTGTCGCTCTCCGACGCGCTGATGGACATGCCCGAGGTGCGGGTGAACGCGGACGAGGCGCGCCGCGTCTCCCACGGTGTTCCGGTGGAGGTCCCCGCCTCGCTCAAGCCCGGCCGCGTGCGGGTGATGGGACCGGACGGCGCGCTGCTCGCCGTGGCCGAGGGCGTGGGCGGGCGGCTGCGCTACCTGCGGGTGCTCGTCTAGGCGCCCCTTTGCGCCGGGTTGTGCGTCTTCTCACGCTCCCAGGCCTGGGGGGCGCACGGGCAGGCGTCCAAGGTTGACCCTGGGTAGGGCGAAGCTTATAAGCCCCCCGCTCGTTAGAAGCATGAGCATGAGACCCGGTCTGTACCCCTCCGCGGACCTGGGTGACTCAAGTGGTATCCACGCCGGAGCGGGACAGAAGGACGAGAATCACATGTCGCTGCATCAGGAGCGCAAGTCGGAGCTGGTGACGAAGTTCAGGACCCACGAGTCTGACACCGGGTCCCCCGAGGTGCAGGTGGCGCTGCTGTCCGAGCGCATCAACATGCTCACCGAGCACTTCAAGACGCACAAGAAGGACCACCACTCCCGCCGCGGTCTGCTGAAGCTGGTCGGTCAGCGTCGTCGGCTTCTGGACTACCTGAAGTCGAAGGACGTCACCCGGTACAAGAAGCTCATCGAGGGCCTCGGCATCCGCAAGTAGGCATCTCGGCAGCAAACGGGGCGCTGGTTCAACCAGCGCCCCGCGCGTTTGAGAAGGACGAAGCAGTTCGAGTCGCGGTGGGTGGTGGCGGGCGAGGGAGTGGTGCCGTCGGAGGTTTTGGTTTCCGTTCGGACCGGCTGACCTGGGGTGTGAGGTCGGCCGGTGCGATCAGGGATCAAAAGTTCCGGGACATCCCTCCGGCGCTCCGCAAGCGCCCTTCCGCAGTACAGGCTGGCGGTTGCCTGTCATGTGCCTTTTCGGGCCTTGGCGACCGCTCATACACCCCGAGGGCCCTCCCGGGGTGCCGGGTCCATTTGTCCTGGACCGGGTGCGTGCGGTGGGGTCCTCGCCCGAAGCAATACCGAGGCAAGGACATGTTGAAGAAGAGCGTCAAGATTGGCGAGAGCGAGCTGAGCATCGAGACGGGCCGTCTGGCCAAGCAGGCCGATGGCTCCGTGGTGGTCCGCTATGGCGACACCATGCTGCTCGTGACGGCGGTGAGCGCGCGGGAGAAGAAGGACATCGACTTCCTGCCGCTGACGGTGGAGTACCAGGAGAAGCTGTACTCGGCGGGTCGCATCCCCGGCAGCTACTTCAAGCGCGAGGGCCGGCTGACGGAGAAGGAGACGCTGGCCAGCCGCCTGGTGGACCGCTCCATGCGTCCGCTGTTCCCGGAAGGCTACGCGTACGAGACGCAGATCATCGCCAGCGTCATCTCCGCGGACCCGGAGAACGAGGGTGACGTGCACGGCATCACCGGCGCCTCCGCGGCGCTGTGGGTGTCGGACATCCCGTTCGACGGTCCCCTCGCGGGCATCCGCGTGGGCCGCGTGGGCGGTCAGCTGGTGGCCAACCCCACCGCGAAGCAGCGTGAGCAGAGCGACCTGGACCTGGTCATGGCGGTCAGCCGCAAGGCCATCGTCATGGTGGAGGGTGGCGCGGAGGAGGTGTCCGAGCCCGACATGGTCGCCGCGCTGGAGTTCGGCTTCCAGTCCGCCCAGCCCGCGTTGGACCTGCAGGACGAGCTGCGCCGCGCGCTGAACAAGCAGGTGCGCTCGTTCGACAAGCCGGCCTCCGTGGACGAGGCCCTGCGCGGCAAGGTGCGCGAGCTGTCGATGGACGGCATCAAGGCCGGCTACGCCATCAAGGAGAAGGGCGCGCGCTACGAGGCGCTCTCCAAGACGAAGAAGGAGACGCTCGCCAAGCTCAAGGAGCAGCTTGCGGAGGCCTACACGCCGCTGGTGGAGAAGCACGCCAAGCAGGTGGTGGAAGACCTCAAGTACGAGCACATGCGCGAGATGACGGTCAACGGTGGCCGCATCGGCGACCGTGGCCACGACGTGGTCCGCTCCATCACGTGCGAGGTGGGCGTGCTCCCGCGCACCCACGGCAGCGCGGTGTTCACCCGTGGCGAGACGCAGGCGCTCGTGGTGGCGACGCTGGGCACCAGCGAGGACGAGCAGCGCCTGGAGATGCTCGGAGGCATGTCCTTCAAGCGCTTCATGCTGCACTACAACTTCCCCCCGTTCAGCGTGAACGAGACCAAGCCGCTGCGCGGCCCGGGCCGTCGTGAAATCGGCCACGGCGCGCTGGCGGAGCGCGCGCTGCGCAACATGGTGCCCAAGAGCGAGTCGTTCCCATACACGGTGCGCCTCGTCTCCGACATCCTCGAGTCCAACGGCTCCTCCTCCATGGCCTCCGTGTGCGGTGGCACGCTGGCGCTGATGGACGCGGGCGTCCCCATCAAGTCGCCGGTGGCCGGCATCGCCATGGGCCTGGTGAAGGAGGGCGAGAAGATCGCCATCCTGTCCGACATCCTCGGTGACGAGGACCACCTGGGCGACATGGACTTCAAGGTGTGCGGCACCACCAAGGGCATCACCTCCATCCAGATGGACATCAAGATCACCGGTCTCACCACGGAGATCATGAGCCGCGCGCTGGAGCAGGCGCGTCAGGGCCGCCTCCACATCCTGGATGAGATGCTCAAGACGCTGGCGCAGCCGCGCAAGGAGATCAGCCAGTACGCTCCTCGCATCACGACCATCCAGATTCGTCCCGAGTTCATCAAGAACGTCATCGGGCCGGGCGGCAAGGTCATCAAGGACATCATCGCGCGCACCGGCGCGGCGATTAACATCGAGGACTCCGGCCGGGTGGACATCGCCAGCGCGAACGGCGAGGCCGTGAAGGCCGCCATCGCGATGATCCAGGCGCTGACCCGCGAGGCGGAGATCGGGAAGATCTACACGGGCACGGTGCGGAAGATCGCCGAGTTCGGCGCCTTCGTGGAGCTGTTCCCGGGCACCGACGGCCTCATCCACATCTCCGAGCTGTCCGACAAGCGCGTCAAGAGCGTCTCCGACGTGCTGAAGGAGGGCGACGAGGTGCTGGTGAAGGTCGTCAGCATCGACAAGACGGGCAAGATCCGTCTGTCGCGCAAGGAAGCGATGGCGGAGCGCGCGGCGGCCCAGCAGGGCGCGGCCGACGCGGTCGCCGCCCAGCCGTCTCCCGAGGCCACGCAGCCCAACGCCAAGGCGTGATGCCCCTGGGCACCCGGGCCCGCTCGTAGGGCCTCCGGGCAGCCTCGCACCCCCTTCCGCCACTCGCGCGGGAGGGGGTGTTTTCGATTCCAGGGAGACTGGCTTAGACCTGGACGGGGGGCGCGTGCGTTGGAGGTGCGAGCCCCGCTTCCCGGAGGCCCTGTTGCCGCCTGCTCCACCGCCCAGCTCCACTGGATTCGTCACCGACGTCTCGCGCCTGTTGGGGGCCTTCCGGTGGGCGTTCATGCCGCTGGGGCTGCTCGCGCTCGTCGCGGTGGGCGTGCACGCGGCGGCCGACACGCTGGATGACCGGCTCTTGTCGCTGGTGGACCGCGCGGACGCGGCCTTCGACGGGGTGGTGGGCCGCTACGATTTGACGGCGCCCATGGTGGAGTGGGTGTCGCTGGAGCTGCGCACGGAGATCGCGCGGGCCCTGGCCCTCATGTGGGAGCTGGCCGCGGACCTGGTGCTGGCGCTGCCCGCGCTGGGCTACCGCGAGGCGGCGGCCGCCAGGCCCGCGGAGGCGTGGCGCGTGGCGCTGGAGGGGAAGCAGGCCCAGCCCTCGTGGCGCGCGTTGTGGCGGCGGTGTCTGCGTCAGCCCACGCCCATGCGGTGGCTCCGGCCCCTGTCCACGGCGGCGGTGGTGGTGGCGGGCGCGTGCACGGTGGCGCGGCTCCTCCAGGGCACGGTGTACCTCTCCTGGCGCGAGCTGATGGGAGACCGCGTGGCGGACGGGGGCGCGCGCGGACTGGCGCTCGTGGTGCTCGTGGGCGTGCTGGCCACGCTGGGCTGGCGCGCGGTGCTGCGAAACCTCCAGCACGCGGACGAGGCCTGCGCGAGCGTGTCCGGACGCAAGGCCTTCACCCGCGGCCTGCTCGGGTGCGCGGTGGTGGCGCCGCTGGCGGTGGCCGCGGTGCTGGACGCTTCTCCACTGCTGTCCTTCCTTCGCTAGGGGCCCGACATGTTTCCGCGCCAGGCCCGAGGCCTGCTGGACTTCTTGATGGCGGTGCTGTGCGTGTGGACGGCGTACCACCACACGCCCGCGGGCGCGCTGGTGCGCAAGGCCTCCGCGTGGGCCTTCTCCACGAAGAGCACCGCGCGCCCGCTGCTCGCGTACTACGACGGCGTGACGGGCACCTCGCTGGCGGCGCCCGTGCTCGCGCCCGAAGTCTCCATCGTGCGTCCGCTGACGGACGCCGAGGCCCTGGCGTGGGGCACGCACTTGGCGCTCAAGGGCCTGGATGCGCGGGCGCGCGAGCCCTCCTTGACGCTGGCCCAGGAGCTGGGCATCCCGATGGCGACGCTGCTGGACCCGGTGGAGGGCCCTCGCGCCGCGCGCAGGCTGCACGCGGCGCTGGCAGGGGACTTCCCCCAGGAGGAGGCGCGGCTGGCCGCCCTCTTCGTCGGCCGCGTCCCCGCCCGCTATGCCGTGGAGCGCGTGGCGGCGGAGGGGCGCGCTCCGACGCTGGAGGCGCTGAACCGTCAGCTGCCGCCGGGCTTCGAGGGGGCGTCCGTCGGCGCGGCGCAGGCGCTCGCCTTGTCCACGACGTTCGGCCTGGGCTGGCCCGTGTACGAGAGCGCCCGCGTGACGAGCCCCTTCGGCGAGCGCCACCACCCCGTGTTGGGCACCCGGAAGATGCACACGGGCGTGGACCTGGGCGTGCCCGTCGGCACGGAGGTCTCCGCGGTGGCCGAAGCCGTGGTGCGGCGCGCGAGCGAGGACGCGGTGAACGGCCGCGTGCTCGTCCTGGACCACGGGCGCGGGGTGACGACGGCGTACTGCCACAACTCGGAGCTGCTGGTGCGGGTGGGCGAGAAGGTGACGCGGGGGCAGCTCATCGCCCGCTCCGGCAACACCGGGCGCTCCACCGGACCTCATCTGCACTATCAGCTCGAGCTGGCCTCCCGGCCCATGGACCCGCTCAAGTTCCGCGCCACGGTGCGCGCCATGTCCCAGGACACCGCGCCCTGAGCGCGTCCGGGCCGGGCTTCCGGACCTGGAAGCCTGCCCGAGCCTGTCGTCCCTTCCGGAGACAACCCGTGACGTCGGCGCGGGAACTGGAGACGGGGCAGGCGTGTGGTACATCCACGCCATGGCCTCGCCCTTGATTGTGCAGGTGCGCCGTGTGCGGGCGCATCCGGAGCCCTTGCCGCTTCCCCGCTACGAGACGGAGCTCGCCGCCGGGCTGGACCTGCGCGCCGACATCGACGGGGAGCGGGTGCTCCGGCCCCTGGAGCGGATGGCGGTGCCCACGGGGCTCGCGCTGGGGTTGCCCCCGGGCTACGAGGGGCAGGTGCGGCCCCGCTCCGGGCTGGCGCTGCGCCACGGGGTGACGCTGCTCAACGCGCCCGGGACGGTGGACGCGGACTACCGGGGGGAGGTGCAGGTCCTGCTGGTCAACCTCTCCAGCGAGCCCTTCACCCTGCGTCGGGGCGACCGGGTGGCCCAGCTGGTGGTGGCGCCGGTGACCTCCGTCGGCCTGTCGGAAGTCGAGGTCCTCGACGCGACGGCGCGGGGGGGGAATGGTTTCGGCTCCACCGGCCGCTAGGCCGTTCGTCGGAAGGCCCCGGCATCGTTCCTTGATGACAGGGGAGCGTGCAGAATAAGAGGCCTGGACCGCGTCCCCGCCTGCGGTCCCCCTCGACCGGCCCCTGGAGTCCGACTGCTTTGCTCTGCTACCGCTGCGGCAGCCACGTCCCCGAGACGACCGACACCTGTCCCACCTGCGGGATGAAGTACGACGCGACCGCTCGCCAGGCGGCCGGCGTCGCTCGCAAGCGTGGATTGGAAGGCGCCCCCTACAAGCCGGGGGACGTCCTCGCCGGCCGCTACGCCATCCAGGAGGTGGTGGGCTCCGGCCCCATGGGCTTCGTCTTCCGCGCGCAGGACCAGGAGATCGACGTCGAGGTCGCCCTGAAGACGGTGCACCCGCGCCTGGTCCAGCAGCCCGAGGAGCGCACCCAGTTCTCGTTCTCCATGCGGGTGGGCAAGAAGCTCAACCACCCGAACCTGCTGCGCGTCTACGAGGAGGGGCTCGACGGCGAGCGGCCCTTCTTCACCATGCAGCTCCTGGAGGGCATGACGCTGCGGCGGATGATGGAGCAGCGCGCCTCGCGCGGGCAGCTCTTCTCGCTCAAGGACGTGGAGCCGCTGCTCGCGCAGATGGCGGCGGCGCTCGACGCGGCCCACCGCTTCGGCCCGCACTCCGACCTCAAGCCCGAGAACGTCATCGTCCTGCCGGACCTGCTGAAGGTGACGGACTACGGCCTGGGGCTCGCCGTGCCGCAGCTGCCCTTCGTCCAGGCGCAGAAGAGCCACCGCGCGGAGGTCTACATCGCTCCGGAGTACGTCGCGGGCGGTGAGCTGGACACGCGCATGGACGTGTACTCGCTGGGCGTCATCATGGGCGAGATGCTCACCGGCCTGGTCCCCACCGAGGGCGTGGTTCCGGGGCTGACGTCGCTGCACCCGGACCTGCCCACCTCCTTCGAGGCGCTCTACCGCCGCGCGCTCAACATCAATCCGCTGGCGCGGCCGAAGTCGGCCGGCGAGCTGCACGCCGAGTTCGCCAGCATCCTCTCGCGCTCCCCGCCCGCCGTCGTCACGCGCGTGCGTGGCGTGCCTCCGCCCTCGGGCTCAGCGCAGGCCGCGGCCATCCGCATGTCGGCCCGGCCTCCGCCGCCGGTGCCCACGGGCATGATGCCGGCGGCCACGGGCAGCGTGAGCATCCCGCCCCGGGCCACGTCGCACGAGGAGGAGCCGCCTCCGCCGGACGCCACCCAGCCGCTCGACGCCGCGACGCTCGCCGCCATCATCGGCGCCAATCCCACCGCGTCCCATCAACACCTCACCGAGCAGGCGCTGCCGTTCATCACCGCGTCCGCGGCGAAGGCCGCCACGGAGTCCGCGCGCGCCGAGCCTCCCGCGGGCGCCCGGGGCTCGCCGGAGTCCATCATCTTCGCGCGCTCCCCGGCCGCGGAGCCGGCCCCCGTCGCGGGGTCGCGAGGCGCGTCGGAGCCGGTCATCTTCGCGCGCTCGTCCGCCGCGGAGCCCTCCGCTCCGGCGGGGGCACGAGGCTCGCCGGAGTCCATCATCTTCGCGCGCTCCCCGGCCGCGGAGCCCTCGCAGCCGGGGCAGCCCTCGGCGCGGCCGGCGCCACGGGGCTTGGGGCAGGCGGCCTCGGCGCAGCCCCGCTCGTCGCAGCGGGCGCCGTCGTCGGGGGAGGAGCAGGAGCCCGGGCCTTCCGACTCGGGGCCCCGCGCCGCGCCCGCGGGCAGACCGCTGGCGCGCACGCTGGACGCGGCGCCGGCGGTGCCGGTGCCGAGCATCCGGACGGCCCGCACGTTGGAGACCACGCCCGCGATGTCCGGCGCCCGCACCGCGCCGCGCTCCCTCGATGGCTCCCCGTCGATGTCGGGCGCTCGCACGGGGCCGCGTATCGCGCCCACCCAGCGCGCCACCCGGCCCCAGAAGTCCTCGTCCGCGCGGCGTCGCTCCATGTTCGTGTGGATGGCGGTGCTGATTGTCGGCGGGCTCGCGCTGGGCGGTGGCGGTGGCTTCCTGTTCCTGCGCTACTGGGAGGCGCGTCAGGCCGCGAAGGCCCAGGCGCCGGTCCCGTCGGCGCTCGCGACGGGGAACCCGGGCACTGACGTGGACGCGCCACCCGTCGTCGCGCTCGCGGACAAGTGTCCGCCGGAGATGCGGCTGGTGAGTGGTGGCGCCTTCCGGCGAGGCAAGTCCAAGCTGGACAACCTGGCGAAGGTGGACGAGCCCGACCAGGAGAGCGTCCAGCTGCCCTCCTTCTGCATCGACGAGTTCGAGCACCCGAACCAGTCGGGCGCGCTCCCCACGGTGAGCGTCACCTGGGAGAAGGCCAAGTCGCTGTGCGAGGCCGGGGGCAAGCGCCTGTGCAGCGAGGACGAGTGGGAGAAGGCATGCAAGGGACCGGGCCACGCGCGCTTCCCGCACGGCAACGATTACGTTCAGGGCACGTGCAACGCCAAGGTCAATCGGGTCGAGTCGGAGACGGCGCTCGCTCCCTCTGGGGCACACCCCGGCTGCGTGTCGGGCTATGGGGTGGTGGACCTCTCCGGCAACGCGGCCGAGTGGACCTCGGCCCGAATCGGGCAGAAGGGGGTCGTCCAGCGGGGCGGCGCCTTCAACCAGCACTACGAGGAGTCGCGCTGCAGCGCGCGCGCCTTCGGCCCTCCCGAGAAGGCCTCCGCCACGGTGGGCTTCCGCTGCTGCACGAGCACGCAGCCATGAGCCGCCTGGCCCTCGCGCTCCTGCTCTGTCTGGCGCCCGCGCTGGCCTGGGCCCAGAAGGGCGGCCGTCCGCAGGTGGTGGCGGTGAAGTCCGCCAACCTGGCGCCCTACACCTCGCTGCTCGCGGGCTTCTCCGCGGAGGCGCGCGCCGAGGTCCAGGAGATGACGCTCGACGAGAGTCCGGGCGCGGCCGCGCGCATCTTCAAGAAGCTGGCGGCGCAGAAGCCGGCGCTCATCCTGGCGCTGGGCCCGCTGGCCGCCAACGCCGCCCGCCGCTCGCTGGGCGAGGACGTGCCCGTCCTCTTCGCCATGGTGCCGTACTACGAGAAGTACGGCCTGGAGGGCCCCAACGTCACCGGCATCTCGCTCACCAGTGACCTGGGGCCGGAGCTGGAGGGGCTGCTCGCGGTGGCGCCCAAGGCCAAGCGCGTAGGCATGGTGCACGACCCGCGCTTCTCCGCGAGCACGGTGGCGCTGGCGCAGGCCGCCGCCGCCGCGCGGGGCCTGTCCATCCTCGCGCTGGAGGTGGACTCGCCGGGCAAGGTGGCCAAGGCGCTCGAGGGCGCCGCGGGCCGGGTCGACGCGATGCTGATGGTGGCTGACAAGACGGTGGGCAACGCGGCCGTGGTGCAGGAGCTCATCGCCTTCACGCACGCGAAGCGGCTGCCGCTCGTCGCGCTCACCCCCAGCCAGGTGAAGGAGGGCGCCACGCTGGCCCTGTCCCCCAGCCCGCTGACCATCGGTCTGCAGGCGGGCCGGCTGGCCAACCGCATCATCCACGAGAAGGTCGACCCGGGAGCGCTGGCGGTGGCGCAGCCCGAGGGGTTGGACCTGTCCGTCAACCTCAGCACCGCCAGGAAGTTGGGTCCGTCCTCCGAGTCCGTACTGGAGCTGCTCCGGTTCGCGGCGCGGAAGGACTTTGCCGTGAAGGTCTACGAGTGATTCCGCGATACAGCCGACAGGAGATGTCCAACCTCTGGTCCGACGTGGCCCGCTACCGCCGCTGGCGGGACGTGGAGCTCGCCGCGCTGGAGGGGATGGTGGAGGCGGGGCTGGCCCCTCGCGAGGCGCTGGAGGACTGCGTCGCGCGCGCCGGGGACTTCACCCCCGAGGACGCCGCGCGCATCGAGGACATCGAGCGCACGACCAAGCACGACGTCATCGCCTTCCTCACCTTCATGGAGGAGCGGGTGGGGCCCAGCGCGCGCTGGCTGCACCTGGGCATGACGTCCTCGGACGTGCTGGACACGGCGCTGGCGCTGACGCTGCGCGACGCGGTGGACCTCATCCTCCAGGACCTGGAGCGGGTGAGGTCGGCGGTGGAGAAGCGCGCCTTCGAGCACAAGCACACGCTGCAGATGGGCCGCAGCCACGGCATCCACGCGGAGCCGGTGACGTTCGGCCACAAGCTGGCCATCTGGTACGACGAGCTGGGCCGCGCGCGCACGCGCCTGCTCCACGCGCGTGAGAGCATCGCCGTGGGGAAGATCTCCGGCGCGGTGGGCACCTTCGCGCACCTGCCTCCGGCCGTGGAGGAGCGCGTCTGCGCGAAGCTGGGCCTGAAGCACGCCCCCGCCTCCAGCCAGGTGGTGCAGCGTGACCGGCACGCGGAGTTCTTCACGGCGCTGGCGCTGCTCGGCGCGAGCATCGAGAAGTTCGCGGTGGAGATCCGCCACCTGCAGCGCACCGAGGTGCGCGAGGCGGAGGAGCCCTTCACCGCCGGGCAGAAGGGCTCCAGCGCGATGCCCCACAAGCGAAACCCCATCCTCTCGGAGAACCTCACGGGACTGGCGCGCCTGCTCCGCGGCTACGCGGTGAGCGCCATGGAGGACGTGGCGCTGTGGCACGAGCGCGACATCTCGCACTCGTCCGTGGAGCGCGTCATCGGCCCGGACGCCACCATCCTCGCGGACTTCATGCTGGTGCGCTTCGCGCGGCTCATGGAGGACCTGCGCGTCTACCCCGAGCAGATGAAGAAGAACCTGGACCTGCTCGGCGGCGTGGTGAACTCGCAGCGGCTGCTGTTGGAGCTGGCGCGCAAGGGCATGGACCGGCAGGCCGCCTACGTCATCGTCCAGCGCAACGCGATGAAGCTCTACGAGCAGGGCGTGGACTTCCGGCAGGCGCTGCTCGCGGACGCGGACCTGCTCAAGATGATGACGCCCGAGGAGATCAACGACTGCTTCTCCCCGGGCTACCACACGCGGCACATGGACGACATCTTCCGCCGCGTCTTCGGCCGGAGCGAGTAGGTCGCTCCCGGCCGCGCGCTGGAGGGGCTACTTGAGGTAGCCCTTCTGGCGCAGGTTCCGCTCGATGCGCTCGTGTACGTTGCCCGGCTCGAGCGTCAGCGACGTGCCGGTGATCTGCTCGAAGGCGGCCACGTACTTGGTGGCCAGCTCCACGCGGACGTCATCGGGGATGGGCGGCGGCGTGCCCTGGCCGGAGAAGCCGCGCTCGCGGATGAGCCACTGGCGGATGTTCTCCTTGTCCAGCATGCGCTGGTCCTCGCCCCTGGCGAAGCGGGCCTCGTACTCGTCCGCCACCCAGTAGCGGCTGGAGTCCGGGGTGTGCATCTCGTCGATGACGAAGATGTCGTCGCCCACCTTGCCGAACTCGTACTTGGTATCGACCAGGATGAGGCCCCGCGTGCGCGCCCACTTCTGGCCCTCCTGGAACAGGCCCCGCGCCGCCTCGGTGATTCGCGCCCAGTCACGAGGGCTGGCGAGCCCGCGCGCCAGGAGCTCCTGCTCGGAGATGGGCTCGTCGTGCTGGCCGTACTCGGCCTTGGTGGACGGGGTGATGATGGGCGTGGGGAAGGCCTCGTCCTTGCGCAGGCCCTCTGGGAAGGGCAGGCCGTAGGCGGTGTGCGTGCCCTTCTCGTAGTCGCGCCACAGGCTGCCGGTGAGGTAGCCGCGAATCACCACCTCCACCGTGAAGGGCGTGCAGGCGCGCGCCACGGTGACGTTGGCGTCCGGCACGTCGAGCACGTGGTTGGGGCAGATGTGCTTCGTGCGCTCGAACCAGAAGGCCGCGAGCCGGTTGAGCACCTCGCCCTTGAAGGGGATGGTGGTGAGCACGTGGTCGAACGCGGAGAGCCGGTCCGTCGTCACCAGGACCAGGCTGTCGCCCTGCCGGTACGTGTCACGGACCTTGCCGCGGTAGTGCTGGCCGAGCGCCGGCAGATCCACCTGCCGGAGCGTGAGGGGAAGCTGAGCGTGAAGTGCGGAGGTATTCAAAGGCGCCTCGCGGCCCGCCCCTCGGGAAGGTGAAGGTCCAGCAGGGAGAGGGGGCTGCTTCGGGCGCGGGACTCTACTGGAGCGCGGCCGGCATGGAAGCAGGACCGTAGGCCGCCGCCAGGTAGAGGAAGGCCGGGTTGATGCGCAGGATGCCGTCCACGTAGGCGACCGCGTAGGGCGCTCCGGATGCGCGGTCCACCTGCACCGCACTCTCGGGCTGGATGCCCCAGTGCGCGAGCAGCGTGCGGGCCACCAGCTCCGCCGCCTCCCGCTCGGACAGCCCCTGCAGGCTCTCGCGGCGGTCTTCCGGCCAACGCTCGCCCGCCCGGGCCTCCAGCACCAGCTGCAGCCCCTTGCCCGCGTCCGGCGCCTGGAACAGGTCCATGCGCGCGTCGAAGCCCGGAGCCGCGAGCAGCTCGCCGTCCTGGCTGATGGGGAAGAGCACCAGCGCCTGCGCCGCCTGCCCGGCCTCCAGGTCCGACTGCCTCGCCACCTCGCGGAACATCTCCAGGCGCGTGGCGGGGGACTCGAACTCCATGAACTCGGGCGGATGCGTCAGGGCCTGACGGACGCTCATCGTCGCGCGCGCGGGTGTCCCCGCACCGCCACAAGCGGTGAGGACCGAGACGAGCGAGAGGAGCAACCCAGGGAGCCAGCGACGCATACGGGCGGGAATATACCGATCTGCTTCAGGATCAACCAGCGAAACTCGGCGGCATGCGTCCAAGGGAGCATCTCTCCGGTGTCGTGCTCCCAACGTGCCCGCCAGGGAATCTTCCCGCCTCGTTTCCCGAGGACGGGTCACTGCCGCCCCGCCCGCACCGCGGAGCCACTCCACCGTTCGCCATGACGCGATGTGGGCGCTCGACGCCCGTCGTCAGGCGTCGTCGCTGCGCGCACCTCGAGAGGCGGGTGTGCGAGGACGGACACCACCGGGCGCACCCGGGTGACGCGGCGCGCGTGGACCTCACGACACCGGGCTTTCGGCGCGCGCGGACGCGAGCCCTGAGGTCCGAGGTGTCCGGCGGAAGCCTCTTCGGGATGCTGTGTGGGATTCGGTGCGGCGGACCCGGTGCGAGGCGGAGCGGAGCTCACGTCCTTCCAGCACGATAAGGCCGCGGTGGCGCGGGGGACTGCTCCCTGCATGAGAGGGAGACACGCGCCCCCGGCGCCGGATGCGGACGACTTACGCCGCGTCCTTCTTGAACGTCTCGCCGTGGTGCTTCTCGCACAGGCCGGCCTTGAACGTCTTGATGCGGCACTCCGGCTTGGAGCAGGTGCGGTAGCGCGAGTGGGGCAGGTCGCCCTGGCGCCACTGCTTGAAGTGGAAGAAGCAGTAGTTCTTGGCGCGGTAGGGGCGCTTGCAGCCCTCGATGGTGCACGCCTTCTTGCCGCCGCCCTTCGCGGTGCGCGGCCAGTGGGTGAGCTTCTTCTGGGTCGTCGGGGTGGCCTCGGCCATTGTGGAACTCTCCTGCGAAACGATGCGAGAACCGCGGCGCCACACGGGGTGGACCAACCGCCGGGTACGAAAAAGGCGCACTGTCTAGCGCCCATGCCACCCGAACGCAAGGACACGCGGGAAGACCCGTGTGGGCTCGGGGCGGCCTCAGGGCGCCGGAGCGCCGTCTTCGGAACCCCAGCCGTCCGGCTCGACTTCCGGCGCCGCTGGCGACTGCACCTTCTTCCGGGGCACGGGCGACAGCAGGTCGTCCAGCACGGACTGGGCCCCGGCGGGCCGGCGTCCCTGACGGTGGGCGGCCAGCGCGGTGGCGGGCTGCTCGGTCGGCATCTCCTCCAGCTTCACCTTGAGGTACAGGGGCTTGCCCAGCCGGTTGACGCGCAGCCGCACGTCATGGCCCACGCCCCGGGCCGCCACCTGCCAGCGCAGCGTGTGCGCGCGCTTCACGCGCCGGGTGTCGAGCCCGACGATGACATCCCCGCTGTGCAGGCCGGCGCGCTCGCCCGGGCCGCCCTCCACCACCTCCGTCACCACCACGCCCGGGCCCTGGCGGAGGTTGAACTCCTCGGCCACCTCCGGCGAGAAGTCCTGCACGCTGATGCCCAGCCAGCCCCGGCGCACACGCCCGTGGGCCTTGAGCTGCGGAATCACCGTCTTCGCGATGTCGATGGGGATGGCGAAGCCGATGCCCTGGCCCGCGACGTTCACCGCGTTGGCCACCGCCACCACGTCGCCGTGCAGGTCCAGCACGGGGCCACCCGAGTTGCCCGGGTTGATGGAGGCGTCCATCTGCATGTAGTCGAAGTCGCCGTCGCGCCCGTTGGGCGTCACGTCCGTGCGGCCCATGTAGCTGACCACGCCCACCGTCACCGAGTGGGACAGGCCGAACGGATTGCCGATGACGACAATCCAGTCCGCCGAGCGCACGTGCGACGCGGAGGCGAGCTTGAGCACCGGCAGCCGGCGCGGCGCCTCGATCTTCAACAGCGCGCAGTCGGTGCGGTTGTCCTCGCCCACCACCCGGGCCAGGTACTCCTCCGCGTAGCCGCGCGGGTGCATGACGGAGACCATGACCTCGGAGGCGCCCTCCACCACGTGCGCGCTGGTGAGGATGTAGCCGTCCGCGTGGATGATGAAGCCCGAGCCGATGCCCTTCTGGGGCTCCTCGCCCGCGGGCGTCTCGTCACTGAGCTGCCGCGTGGTGATGGAGACCACCGAGGGCATGGCCCGTCGGGCCACCTCGCTCAGGGTGGCTCGCTGGTTGTTCAGCGAACGATTCTGCGCCTCGAGCCACAGCCGGCCGCGACCGGCGGCCTCCGCCGGTGTGGCCAGCGCGCACACGAGCGCGCCAAGAATGACGAATCTGTTGAAAGGAGCCCCGTTCATGCCCCACCTCCGCCCCGACGCCGCCCATCCACCGGGTGCAACCTAGGGAGGGGAGTCGTGTCGCGGAAGCGGGCCTGTCCGCCAGGCTACTTCTTCTGGGCGATGATTCGGTTGACCGCCGCGCGGTCCTCCGCGGTGATCCGCTCGCGCGGGGCCGCATCCGTCGACCGCGAGACAGCGCCCTTGGCGTCCTCGTACGCGTCCTCCAGCCCCTCCTTCATCCGATCAACGGTGTCGGGCTTCACGGCGCGCTTCCAGGTCCGCTCCATGTGCTGCAGCGGCGTCCTGCCGTCCACCTGCCCCGACGACAGGAAGATGCCGAGCCCCACCGCGCAAGCCGTCCAGACGATGAACTTCAAAGCTCCCATGCTCACAGCCTCCCACGTCGTCTTACATGAGGCGGCGGCGCGTGGCCAGTTTCCGACCGGGGGTGTGTCATCCGCGCTGACAGGGGGGCGGACGACACTTAATGTCCGCGGGCTTGCAGCCCGAAGAACTCTTCCAGGCCGCCCGGACGCGGGCGGCGCAGATGGACGTGGGACGTGGAGACGCGGTGGTGGAGCGTATCCGGGCGTCCGCGTCGGCGTTGTTCACCCGCATCCCCGAGCCCCCCGTGTACCGACGGGCCGAGGACCCTTCGCGCAAGGCCGCCCAGGCGTTGTTGCCGGAGATGGAGAAGGTGTTGGCGGAGGCGCTCGCCGCGGGGCGTGAGCCCTCGATGGCGCCCGCGCTGGAGAAGCTGGTGGCGGCGCTGCTCGCGCACGGCGAGGCCCTGTGTCACACGGCGGGCGGGCGACTGGAGGCGGCGGAGACCGCGTGGCGACGCGCGCAGGAGCTGGAGCGCGCGGCGCATCCGACGCGGCACCTGGTGACGTCACCGCCACGGCCTCCGCCGGTGTTCGACAAGACGTCGGGAGGCTCGCGGTACGACCCCCGGCCCGCGCCGCAGGCGAGCGTGAAGCTGGTGTGCCCGAACACCGGGTGCAAGCGGGTGGGGGACTACGCCTTCCTGACGAACCACGCGTACAACCGCTTCGTGTGCCCGGTGTGCGGCACGCCGTTCCTCGCGTACTTCGGGGAGCTGCGCGGGTTGGAGGTGGAGGTCCGGCGCAGCTCGAAGCGCTACTTCTTCACGGTGGACGAGGTGGGCTCCACCAACTCGTCGCGCATCGAGTTCGAGGAGGCGAGCGGACAGGAGTTCCCCGCGGCGCGCAGGGATTTGCTCGGCTTCTTGTACACGGAGGCGCGGGAGCTGAAGGTGGTGGTGAACCTCACCAACCAGCGGCTCATGTGGGTGAGTCCGGCGTCCTCGTGTTTCGTGGCGACGGTGGCGTTCGGTGAGGGCGCGCCGGAGCTGGTGGCGTTCCGGGCGTACCGGGACGACGTGCTCAGGAAGAGTGTGCTCGGGCGCGGGTTCATCCGTGGCTACTATCGCTTCGGCCCGGACGTGGCGCGGTGGGTGTCACGCAGGCCGGTGGCGCGGAGCGGAGTGCGCTGGATGTTGAGGCAGGTGCATGACCGCCTGACCAGGAGTGGATTTTCGTGACGCAGCAAGGAATCGGCGCGCCGCCGCCCATGAAGCCGACGGGCGTGGGGACGAAGGTGTTCATGGCCCTGCTCGCCGGACTGGGGCTGGCGGGGGTGGTGTACCTGGGCGTGCTGGAGGCGCGGCGCTCGCAGCTCGTGCCGGATGGCGCGGCGGCGCCCTCGTTCGAGATGAAGCGCCACGAGGGCGGCGTGTTGAAGCTGGAGGAGCTGCGGGGCCAGGTGGTGATGTTGGACTTCTGGGCGACGTGGTGTCCGCCGTGTCGCGAGGAGATGCCGGCGCTGGTGAAGCTGGCGAAGGAGTACGAGTCGCAGGGGCTGGTCTTCCTGGCGGCGAGTCGTGACGACGGCGACATGGCGCCGAAGCTGGTGGACAACTTCATCCGCCGTCACCTGCCGGACCTGAAGCCCTACGTCGTCTACGCGGACGACGACATGGCGCGGGCTTTCGAAGTGAACGCGCTGCCGACGCTCTACTTCCTGGACCGCGAGGGCAAGGTGACGGACGCGCAGCGCGGCGCCCTGTCCGAGGACGCCCTGCGCCGGCGCATCGAGCGGGCGCTCAAGCAGCAGTAGCGGGGGAGGGCCTGGCGTCCCTCGTGGATGCCTCGACGGGCGCTGGCTGGGGCGCGGCGCTCAGCGTGATGCCTCACGCGCGCAACACGCGGATGCGCGAGCAGGACCGCAATGCTCGGGACGAACGCGCCGATGAGGGGGCCACGAGCGGATGTGTAGGCAGGACCGCGGCGCTCGGGACGACGAGCCCACGTGGGTGCAACGAGCGGATGCGCAAGCAAGATTGCTGCGCTCGGGACGAACGCGCCCACGCGGAAGCAGCGAGCGGACGCGCAGGCAGGACTGCGCTGCGGCGCACGGGATGAATGCGCCGGCTCGGATGCATCGAGCAACGCCCCTGAACACGCGGCGCACCGCGAGACGCTGAGGTCTCGCGGCGCCGCGAGTGAGGCGGGTTACTTCCCTGGAGTCGCCGGCTTCGGGGTGCTCTCCGGTGCCTTGGTCGCCGGAGCCGTCTTCGAAGCATCCTCGGGAGGCTTCGTCGCAGGCGGAGCCGCAGCCGGCGCCGTCTTCGCCGCAGGAGCCGTCGCGGGCGCAGGCTTCGAAGAACTCTCAGGAGGCTTCGTCGCCGGAGCAGGCGCACTCTTCGCCGCACTGTCAGGAGTCTTCGTCGCGGGCGCGCTCTTCGCGCCACCTTCGGGAGGCTTCGTCGCCGGAGCCTCCTTGCCCGCCGGAGGCTGCTGTCCCGCGGGGACGACGGTCTCCCGACCCTCGGTCTCCACCTCGGAGCGGATGAGGCGGAAGTCGACGCGGCGGTTCTTCGCGCGACCCAGCGCGGTGTCGTTCGTCGAGATGGGCCTGTCGAAGCCGAAGCCCTCCGAGCTCAAGCGCTTGCGGTCGATGCCCTTGCCCACCAGGTACTCGAGCACCGAGCGAGCACGCTTGTCCGACAAGCCCATGTTGAGCTGCCGCGAGCCGCGGTTGTCCGTGTGCCCTTCGATGAGCACCGGCCCGAGCGTGGGATTCTTCCGCAGCACCGTGGCCACCTCGTCCAGCAGCGGATACGAGCGCTTCTGGATGACGGCCGAGCCCGTCTCGAACAGCACGTTGCCCTTGATGCGGATGCGGTCCGACTCGACGAACACGTACGGCGGCGAGTCGAACGGGCAGCCGTTGTTCTCCGGCGGGCCGAACATGTCGGGGCAGTCGTCCTCGTTGTCGGGCACCTCGTCGCCGTCCGTGTCCGGGCAGCCGTCGTAGTCCTTCGGGCCGGGCTTGTCCGGACACTTGTCGAACTGGTCGGTGATTCCGTCGCCGTCGGTGTCCACCTCGGGGCAGCCCTTGAGCTCCTTCGTCCCCTTCACGTTGGGGCAGCTGTCCTCGCCGTCCACGATGCCGTCGTCGTCGTTGTCCGGGTCCGGGCAGCCATCGCTGTCCATGAACCCGTCCTTGTCCTCGGGCTCGTTGGGGCAGCGGTCCCGGTTGTCGGGCACGTTGTCTCCATCCGAGTCCACGAAGCTCTGGTCGTAGCGCAGCCCGAACATCACGCGCAGCGCCTCGCGCCCGTAGCCCGTGGTGAGGTTGATGCCGCGCCCCACGTTCAGCTCCAGCCCCCAGTTGCCCCAGACCTTCGTGCGGGCGCCCACGAGCACCTCCCACGGCGTCTTGAGCGTGTCGGACTGGTCGAAGTTGAACGGGCGCACCAGCGGCGTGGCGATGTGCATCTCGGCCGTGGCCTGCACGTCCGTGAAGCGGCCCATGTTCGGCAGCTCCGCGATGACACCACCGCCGAGCGTCAGCTCGTCATCCACGAGCAGGTTGAGGTACTGGGCCTCCTTGCGGATCCGCACGCCCGCGTTGCCGACGACGCGGATGGGGATGGGGAGCACCTCGAAGCGCTGCTCCACCGCCAGGCGCGGCGCGAACAGGAAGCCGCGCTCACCCGTGAAGCTGTCCGCGGAGCCGGTGGGCGCGCGGACCTCCGCGATGAGCGACAGGCCCACCGGGAACTTCTCGCGGTCCAACAGGTGCACGCGAGGCACCACGCGGATGTCCCCGAGCGTGGTGCGGCTGACGCCCGCCGCGCCCGGGAAGTTCGGCGCGTCGAGCGCGTCCCGCAGCAGCTGGAAGTTGTCGCCCTGCAGGAGGGTGACGGGCAGGTCGACGCCAATCTCCAACCGCTCGTGGAGCTGATAGGCGAACAGCAGGTGCGCATCGAGCCGGTACGGCAGCAGGTCGCCGAGCTTCTCGTCGCCGAGCTTCAGGGCGAGGATTCGCCAGTTGAAGTCGAACAGCAGCGCGCCGCGGAAGCTGCCCACGGGCTCACCGCTGTAGGTGCCCTCGAGCGCGATGCCGCTGTTCTGCGCGGTGGTCGGCTTGTTGGGCACGGCGTCGAAGCCGCGCGTGAAGGGGTCTGTTTGAGCGTGGGCCGCTACCGAGGCCAGAACGAGGCCGAGCAGGGCGAGTCGGGCGACGGAGCTGCGCAGGGGCCGCCACCAGGAGAAAGGGCCGGAGCTGGTGCCTCGCATGATGGCAGCTCATACCATCGGCTCCCGAGGGGCGGAAACAAATGACCCACCCCTCGGGCCGAAATACAGCCTCGCGCTACTTCTCCATGAATGACTGCGCGGGAACGATGGTGACGGCGTCCGCTCGGACGGGGAGCTTGAAGGGGACGATGGACTTGTCCACTTCCAGAAGCTCGGGCGACTTGTCGGACGCGTAGGTGATGGGGGACGGCGGGCTTGCGCGCAGCGCGTCGGCGAGCCCCTTCGCGTCCTGGGTGACGAACGCGAAGGACAGCGCGCTCGGGTGCAGCCGGCGGCGCAGCACCTCCTGCACGGACTGGGGCGTCATCTTCGTGAGGGCCTGGCGGTACTGCTCCAGGTAGTTCGGCGTCCCGTAGAAGAGCGAGTCGATGGCGTAGCCGAGCCTGCGCGGGTCCGTCTGCTCCCACAGGCGCGAGTAGCCCTGGAGGAAGCCGCGCATCAGGTCGAAGCGCTCCTGGGGAATGGGCTCGTTGACCAGCTGCTCCAGGTAGTAGACGGCGCCGCGCGTGGCGAACATGCCGTTGGCGGGCTCCACCGGGCGCAGCCACACGGTGAGGTCCTGCTGCGTGCGCGCGATGTTGGTGCGGTTGTACGTGGTACCCGGGTCCTCGATGAAGTGCTCGGCGTAGGCGTAGTCGCCGTAGTTGAGGCCGCGCTTCTCACGCAGCTCGGTGAAGAGCAGGCCGATGGACTGACGGTGCTCCCCCAGGTGCGACAGCGCGAAGGCGAGCGGGAAGAAGTCCGGGTCACCGCGGCGCACGGGATTGACGTAGCCCATGCTGACCGCGGTGGAGAGCGTCTGCTTCTGGATGATGACCGCGCGCCCGGCGGTGGAGGGCACGGTGGGCAGCGTCACGCGCGGCGCACCCGAGGCGGGCAGGCCCCCAAGACGCGACAGGAGCGAGTCCTTGAGCGCATCGTCCACCGCGCCGGCCAGGCCGACGACGAGCCGGTCCTGGGTGAAGACGCGCTGGGCGTGGGCCTTCACGTCGTCGAGGGTGATCGCCTTGAGGCCCTGGACGGTGCCGCCGGTGTAGTGGGCGTAGGGGTGGCCCTCGTAGAGGAGCGCGTCGAGGGCGACCTTGCCGAGCCCCTCGTCATTGGCGCTGCGCAGGCCGTTCTCCACGTCGCTGATGGCGTTGGCGCGCAGGCGCTCCAGCTCCGCCGGGTCCAGCCGCGGCGCGAGCAGCACGTCGGTGAAGAGCTCCAGGTAGCGCGGCAGGAAGTCCTTGTGGACGCGGCCGGAGAAGGTGGTGAACTCCTTGTCCGTGGCGACGTCCAGCTCGGCGGCCATGGGGAAGAGCGTCTCGAGGAGCTGCGCGGAGGTGAGCTTCTGCGTGCCGCCCTCGGCCATCAGCGTGGCGGTGAGCGCGGTGAGGCCCTCCTTGCCCTTCGGGTCGTCGATGGAGCCCGAGTGGAACACCAGCCGGAACGTGACGATGGGCGTGCCCGGGCGCGCGAGGACGACCAGCTCCAGGGGCTTGGGCTGCTGGAGCGGAACCGCGGGGACCTCGGTGGGAGGCGTGCTCGCCGCCTGGGCGGGGGCCTCGGGCGCGGGGGCCTCGGTGGTGGGCTGAGGCGCCTCCGGCACGGGTGAGGGCTTGGGCGTGGACGCGCAGCCGACGAGGGACGCGAGGGCGACGAGGGACAACAGGCGAGGAGTCTTCATCACTTCGTCCCTCCGGCGTCGGAGACCTTGGGGGTGAGGCTGAGCAGGGTGAGGTTGGTGGCCTTGAGGTGGCGCTTGGCGAACTCGGAGAGCTGCGCGGGCGTCACCTTGGCCAGGTTGGCGAGCTGGCGCTGGAGGCCATCGGGCGTGCCGAGGATGCCGGCGTACCAGCCCAGCTGGATGCCCACGTCGCGCGGCGTCTGGAGCGCCATGAGCGCGCCGTAGCGGGCGTTGTCCTGGATGGCCTTGACGCGCGCGGCGTCGACCTTGCCCGCGGCGAGCCGGCTGACCTCCTGGAGCAGAGCGAGGCGCACGCGGTCGTAGTCCTTCTCGTTCTTGAGCGTGGCGGTGAGCGAGAACAGGTGCGGGTCGCGGTGCTCCACGTAGTCGCTGCCGATGGCCTCGACGAGCTGCTTGTCGAGGACGAGCTGCTTGTAGGCGGGGCTGGTGGGGCCGACGAGGTAGGCGACGAGCACCGTCTGGAGCGCGGAGTCGGAGGTGTTGGCGGAGGCCGCGGGCGTGTGCCACGCGAGGACCAGGCGCGGCTGGGTGGGCTGGGGCCAGTCGACGTGGGCGGTGCGCGGCTGCGTCTGCGGCGGCTCCTTGGGGACCTGGATGGAGGCCGTCTTGCGGTCCCACGGGCCGTAGTGCTCGCGCACGAGCTTCATGACCTGGTCATCGTCGAAGTCACCGACGATGAAGAGCATCGTGTTGTCGGGAGTGTACCAGCGCTCGAAGAAGTCGCGGCTGTACTGGTAGGCCTCCGGCATGGCCTTGATGTCGTCGTAGAAGCCGAGCGTGGTGTGGCGGTACGTGTGCTTGGTGAAGGCGGCGGCGTTGAGGGCCTCCTCCATCTTGAGGTACGGGGCGGCGGCGTTCTTGTGGTACTCGCCGAGCACGGCGAGGGCCTCGGTGCGGAAGGACGGCTCGGAGTACTCGAGGTTTCGGAAGCGGTCCGCCTCGATGTCGATGAGGAAGGGCAGGCCGGCGCTGGGGCCGTACGAGTAGTAGAGGGTGATGTCGTCGGTGGTGAAGGCGTTGTCGTCGAAGCCGAAGGTGCCGAGGATGCGCTCGCGCTCGCCTTCGGGGTGACGCTTCGTCCCCTTGAACATCATGTGCTCGAAGAAGTGGGCGAAGCCCGTCTTGCCGGCCTCCACCTCGTTGCGCGAGCCGACGCGGACGACGGTGACGTACGAGACGATTCCCTGGGACGGGTAGGGCACGCGCACGACGGTGAGGCCGTTGGCGAGCTTCTCCGTCTTGAGGGTGTAGGGGAACGCCTGGGAGGCGGCCTGGGGCTGCGCGAGCGCGGGGAGCGCGGTGCCCAGGAGCAGGAGGAGGAGGGGTAGGAGTCGTCTCATGCGGTGTCCTCGAGGGCTCGGGCGGCGCGGGTAGGGCGCAGGCCGAGCGAGGGGGCGACCCTACGCGGGTGCGGCGGGAGGGGAAGCGACTTCGAGGGTGAGTGTCCGTACGCGTGCGGGAACGTGGGCTGGTGGACGCTCAGGAGGATTGACGAGGGCGCTTCAGCGGTTAATGTGGAGAAGACGCGGTCGACGTGGTGACCGCCAGTGGAGCAAGCAGTCAACTACCGGGGGCGACCTGGTTTCGACGGGGGCAAGGAAGTTCGAGACGCGTGCCGAGCTTGTCAGGTAGCTCGTAAATCCAACCCGGCAAAGACACAAAAGCCAACGACAACGTTGAGCTCGCGCTGGCTGCCTAAAAACAGCTCTTAGTGCGCGGTCCCCCAGCTCTCGGCCCGTGGGGTTGGGATCGACCGTCATAATGCGGGCTGGCTGCCGAGGGGGCCTGGACCCGAGGTGGCGAGACCTATCCAGGACCGGCTCCAGGAATCCCGTCCGTGGGAGTCTTGGGGACGTAGCAAATCGCGGACTACGCACGTAGGGTCGAAGAGCGGAAGGCTTTCGGACGCGGGTTCGATTCCCGCCGCCTCCACTGAGTGAGAAGCCCAGCAGCCGAGCGGTTGCTGGGCTTTTTGTTTTTCGAGCCCATGGCCGTTGCCCCATATTGCCCTTTGTCATCAAGGGCGTGTTGAGGGGATGGACGGCGTCCCGCGTCGCCTCCGCGCTCAGATGGGCGTACCTCATCGGCATGTTGGACACCATTGTCCCTGCTCAAATAACTCCAGACACGGCCTCTTCCCGATGCCGCCAAGGAGCCTTCCCCCAGTCTCTCCGACCCAACGACACAAAGTTCGAGACTTGTCCCAATTCCAGGAACTCCACCATGGAGCACGAATGGCCGTGGTTCCGCGCCAGAAGTGAAGAACGTCCACCGGCCAAGAATAAGCCCGATGAGTTGCTCATATTGCGATCTCCGGCACGCCGGCATCGGTGAGGAGTTGGAACAGTTCAGCCACGCGGTGTCGTTGGCCCCGCTCTCGACAAAAGGCGAAGATCGCGCGCTGCTTGGCGCGCGAGAGTGCCACGAAAAAGGTCGCAAGGCCTTCGCGGTTGCCTGGCGTGTGCGCCCACCATGCCTGATCGTCGAGGCCTATGAAGACAATGGTGTCGTATTCGAGCCCCTTACTTTTGTGGACGGTCATCAAAGGAATCTGTTCGAGACCTTCGAATGCATCTAGGCAGAGTGTCCAAGAGGTGGCGCCAATTGCTGACGCGGCGAGATGCATCTGAAAGGCCTCGACCATAATCGCCAGTAAATCGCCTGATGCATATTCGAGGTACGTTCGAGCAAGTGCAGACGGATCAAGAAATGCCAGGACACGCGCAGCGAATGTCGCCGCGCTGGCCGCTGTCGGTGGCGTGTTGGCCATGTCGGCGCGTAGCGCCGTCAGAAAAGCAGTGAGCGCTGCCTCGGTGGTTGCTTCCGTAAGCTCGTCTCCAGATTCGCCCGCTCGTATAGCTAATAACGTAGCGGAGCACAGTCGCCACGCGTCCGGAGCTCGGCGCGTCGCACCGAGTCGGAGTAGGGCGATTGCGACTCTGGCAAACTCATCAGAGAGGAGATCTTGTAATGTCGTGCGCCCGAGCGCGTGGCTCTCATTTCTCAGCCGTAAGCCTTCTTGGGCCAGCGGAATAGTAAGCTCTGCCTCGACGGCATCCGATTTTTGCTTGACCAAGATGGCATAGTCACGGGGTGTGCGACCCCGGGCGGCCATGTCATTCGCCAGCCAGCTAACGAGGTGCTTAGCTTCGCGCTCTATTGTCGGACTATTCCAAACCTGGGCGACATCGCCGTCGACCTGTCGCGCGGCTTGGGCTTCCGTGGGTGCAGCTTGCGGATCAATCGCCTTTGCCACGACGTGCTGGATCCGAACGAGATCCGGCGAGGAGCGGAAATTGAAGAGCAGGGGAATGCAAGCAGCAGAGAAGTCTGTGGCGAACCGCTCAAAGGAGTCAGTTCGCGCGCCGGCCCAGGTCATTATGCGCTGCTTGTCGTCACCGACCGCCGTCACAACAGTCTTGCCGCCACTAAACGCCGAAAGTAGGAAGTCGTACTGCGCGTAAGTTGTATCCTGAAACTCGTCTACAAAGACGAACGGATAGGTCAGTTGGATCGCGCGCCGGATGTGAGGGCTCGCGCGCAAGAGCAATTCGGCCAATCGATTGACGCTCACGAAAGTCAGGGCGGACTGCGGCTGTGCTGCTAGCTGGGCCGCCCACCAGCGCTGAATAGTGAATGTCGCGCCTGACTGTGGTGCTGTCCGCGCGAGGGGAAGACGATAAACGCCCACATGGTGGGATTCGAACGTTCCGAAGGTAAAGCCGCCAATCTCTGCATGCCATTGGGCGGGAGCGCTGAGGCGGGAATGATCGAGAAACCCCTCGATCTGCCGACGAGTATGATACGCGATTTCATATGGTCGGCTTGGGCGCCAGTCGGCTGGTATTGCCGCCAAGAACCGGTCGACAAGCCCCTTGGTGAAGGCGTCGAAGGTCAGCGAAGTGAATCGGTTTGCCAATTCGGGTGGGCAGCGCTTGCGAACGCGCGCAGCGAGATTGATCGCCGCGTCGCCCTTGAAGGAGATCGCCAAGACACGATAAGGCGCCGGACATAGCCCTGTCTCCAGAAGATAGACGGCACGCTGTGCAAGATACTCGGTCTTGCCCGCGCCAGGGCCGGCAACAACGCAGGTCGAACCGGCGTGTCGCAGCGCACGCCACGCGCCGGGCTCTAGGTCGTTGATGCCCCGTGGTCGCCAGTCTTGCGGTCGGATGAGCGGCATGATCAGGCCTGTGGTGTGGATGGGGTTAGACGGGCGGCGATGGAGGCCAGGAGCTCTCGCAACTCCTCTGGGGCACCTGCGGCCAGAGCCTCGGGCGTCTGTCCGGTCAGAACACGAACGTGCGTGCTAGGTTTCCCGCGCCCAAGAAAGAGGTAACGATACCAGCGCAAGGATTGATCATGTTCTGCGGCGTAGAGGTCGCCTCGACCGCTATCACCGAGAACAGCTGTGCGCGGATTACCTTGCCGCGAGGGGCCCTGTCTTCCCGGTTCGATGATCTGATAGGCGGCAGGAAATGCACGCAACATTGAATAGTCTAGGTCGAGCGGTGCACAGAAGAAAACATGAAACTTGCGCAGCTGAATTGCCCAGGCGCGCAAATTCTCACTGTCCTCAGCCTGGTGTGTGTCGAAGGCAGCCAAGTTAGCCGCTGGCCCCTTCGGATTGAGGTGCTGACCGAAGAGCGCCCGTGGCGTGACGCCGATGTCCAAGAGTTGCGCGCAAGCGCCCTTGATGCGACCCCATCCGCCGCCATCTCGCCCCCAATCGAGATCGAGAAGCGTCGCGTATGGGATGTCGAGGTCGGTCAGGAGCCGCCAGAGATGATTGACGTGCCGGCCGCCGAGGGGAACGACCGCGATGAACGAGCGGTCTATGTCGAAGCCCATCGCTGCTGCGAGGCGTGGGAGCACCACTTCTTCTGAGGCGCCCTCGCCAAGCACTGCGAAGCGAGCGAAGTAAAGTTCAGGGTAGGTGCGAACCGCCTCCCGCACGAATTTCGATGCCTCCTCTTCGTCGACAGGTAACCGAATGGCGCGGACTTGAGCCGTTCGGTCAGCCGGGTTGATGCGGAAGTGCCTAACTTGCGACGGATCCACCCGGGCGAGAATGCTCGCTGAGTGGCTGGAGAGCACTGCCTGAGCACGGCTCCCTTTCGTCAAGTCTTCAATCTGCTGCACGATCCGTGAGAGATAGAATGGCGCAAGGTTATTCTCTGGTTCCTCGACCGCGATTAGCGTCAAGGCTGGGATAGGGATGCCACCAGGTTGAAATCCATCAGTGGCCGGATTAGCGGCGATGCTGCCCTCGACATCCAATGTTGCCGCTGTCATCGCCAAATGAAGAAGTGAGCGCTGTCCGTCGCTCAAGTCATCGAGCGAGCGCTCGCGGCCAGCTTCGTCGGGGCGGAACACCACTTCAGCCTTACGGATGAAATCCTGGAAACGCAGGTCGACCGGCCGAAACACCGGAGTCGTGTCGGTACCTGCGGTATGGACCTCTTGCCAGCGCCGCCGGACGGCGGTCGATACAAGAGTGACAGCGGCTTCACCGGTGAAGGCTCCGTTGAGTGCCGAGCCGGCGGTGGCGAACGTGTCCCGCACGCCCTGCGACCAGTTGATCGCCCGCCAGAGTCGCCCCCGCAGAAAGGCCGTTACCTGAGACGCTCCGTCACGCGAAGCGGGCACATAGATCATTTGAATACGGGCGCGGTCGATCGCCTTCAACTCGATGCAATCCGCCTCGGTGAACTGCCCAAACACTCGGACCACCCAGTACTTCTGCTCGATAATTCCGTCTAGTGAGCCATCATCGCTCCAGGTGGCCTCGAGCCGCAGCCGGCATTTCAGCCGACCTGCTTCGTCGGCGGCCATCTGGTGGAAGAACTCTGGAATGGCTCCGGCGTCGGCGTCTGTGGCGTCCAGTTCGGGAAAGGCGAGAACAGCCTCAAGAACAAAGGTGCGTTGAAGTATCGCAGCCGTTTCAGTACAGGGAATATGGAAGTCTTGGCGACGAATGCGCCTTTGATCGCCGGTGATGCCGAAAAGGCGCTGGAGTGCCTGCATGACGGCGGTCTTACCTGCGCCATTGATTCCAACTAGAACTGTCAGACCTGGGGTGAGATCAATCGTCAATGGTTCGGGGCCGAAGCACCTGAAATTGCTCAAAATGAGCCGCTCAATGAACATGTGCAGCAGAACTCCGGAAATTGGTTGGCAATCGCTTGGTACTGCTAAGGCTCGCTGTTTCCTCTTTTTGCATTTGGAGACCCTGATTAAACCGCTTCGCTGACAGCGGTGCCTGCAGTCTTGTCGGCCGCCATGCCGGTTTGTTTAGGCCTCTAATCCTATGGCTGTAGTTGGAGTCGCGCCTCTCAGGTTCGGTGGTGACACTGCATGACCGCTGCTTTGTGTGGTGTCGCCAGTGATTCCACGTCAGGACATGTTCATTTACTGAATGAGAAGACCAGCAGTCGCGAGGTTGTTGGGCTTTTTTCTGAGGCCGACAGCGGAAGGTGGTCGACTTGGCCGCGTGCGTGCCGCTGCATTTGGAACTTTGTCACCTCGGCGCAGAGGGAGGTTTTCGGCTCTGGTTGGATACATGCATCGACACCCGCAGCGTATTTTGCAGGATGACGGCGTTACATACCACCAGGGGGTGAGCACTCTACCACCGTAGGGTGATGGTCCGCTACACAGCTCCAGCGGAATGTATCTCCTGTGCCAATCGCTCCCATGCCGTGCGCGGGTGATATCGCGCAGGTTCGACACCGTCAGTATCTGGTCAACGAGGTCATCGCTCCTTCAGATATCCGGGAGCAACACACCCTCGTCCGCCTCACGTGTCTCGATGATGACGCACAGGGGCGCCCCCTGTCTGTCTTGTGGGAGCGTGAGCTCGCTGCTCGGGTCATTCGACCCCATCAGGGTGGACTGGGACCTCCTGTTCGTTTCGACGAGCCGCGTCACTTCGCTGCGTACCTGCATGCACTCAAGTGGAGTTCCGTTACCGCCACCGACGCCCGGCTCTTCCAAGCGCCGTTCCGGGCGGGCATCCACTTGATGAATCATCAGCTCACGCCTCTCAAGAAGGCGCTCGAGCTGCCTCGGGTGAATCTCTTCATCGCCGATGACGTGGGGCTCGGGAAGACCATCGAGGCGGGGCTGGTGTTGCAGGAACTCATCCTCCGCCAGCGCGTGGACCGTGTCCTCATCGTCTGCCCGGCGTCGGTGACGCTCCAGTGGCGCGATGAAATGGAGAAACGCTTCGGCCTGCGCTTCGAAATCTTCAACAGCGAGTTCGTCTCCCGCCGCCGTCAGGAGCGCGGCTTCCAGGTCCCCGTCTGGGCCACGCACTCTCGCTTCATCGTGTCGTACCAGACCCTGCGGCGCAGCGAGTACTTCGAGCCGCTGAAGACCCTCCTGGAGGAGAAGGGACACCACAAGTCCTTGCTGGTGCTCGACGAGGCACACGTCGTCGCGCCCGCCTCGGCCAGCCGGTACGCCATCGACACGGAGACCACTCGTAGCATCCGCTCCCTGGCGGAGCGCTTCGAGCACCGGCTCTTCCTCTCCGCCACGCCCCACAACGGCCACTCCAACAGCTTCTCCGCGCTGCTGGAGATGTTGGACCCACAGCGCTTCACCCGTGGCACCCGCGTCCGCGAATCACAGCTGGCTCCCGTCATGGTGCGCCGGCTCAAGGGTGACCTTCGCGCCCTGGGCAGCTCACAGCGCTACCCCGAGCGACACGTGGTGGGCGTGCGCCTGACGCATGACTCGGGGCGCTGGCACGCCGAGTGGCTCGCCCCGGACGGAAAGACCGTCGAGGAGCGTGTCGACCTGGGCGAAGCCTCCGCCCCGGAACTGGAGCTGTCCCAGAAGCTGGCGCGCTACACGGAACTCATGGCGCCCGGCACGAAGCAGGGGCGCCTGGTCTTCATCAACCTCCAGAAGCGCCTCCTCTCCAGCATCGAGGCATTCCACCGCACCCTCTCCGTCCACGCGGCGGCCTTCGGCTCGGGGACGCGGGTTCCCGACGGCGGAGCGCTCACCGGCGACACGGCTCCCGAGTCCGAGGAGCACGGCGAGACGGACGACGCACTCGAGCTGTCGTTCGCGGAGGCCATTCGCGAGCACAGTCAGCCGCTGTCGACCAACGCCCAGGCTCGCAAGCTCCTGGAGGACATGCTCCAGCTGAGCGCCCGGCACCGCTCGGCCCGGGATGCGAAGCTGCGGGCCCTGCTCCACTGGATTCGCGAGCACCAATGTCCGCTCACCAAGGGCGCTCCGTGGAAGCCCCGTCGGGTCATCCTCTTTACCGAGTATGGCGACACGCTCCGTTATCTCAAGGAGCAGCTCACCGCCGCCTTCGAGGGGACCCACCGGGGGGATGAGCGCATCCTCACGCTGACTGGTGGCATCGATGACGTGAAGCGCGCGGAGGTGCAGGCCGCCTTCAACGGCTCGATGGAGGAGTTCCCCGTGCGGGTCCTCCTCGCGACCGACGCCGCGCGCGAAGGCATCAACCTGCAAGGCCACTGCGCGGACCTCTTCCACATCGACGTCCCGTGGAATCCCTCACGCATGGAGCAGCGCAACGGCCGCATCGACCGTGCCTTGCAACCCGCTCCCACCGTGCGCTGCGGCTACTTCGTCTACGCCCAGCGCGCCGAGGATGCGGTGCTCGACACCCTCGCTCGCAAGGTGGAGACCATTACTCGCGAGCTGGGCAGCTTGGGCTGTGTGCTGATGGCCCAGATGCACGATGCCCTCGCCTCGGGCATCTCGAAGGGCACGCTGGAGCGCGTTTCCCGCGCCGCGACCTCGACTCGCACGGAGGTGACGAAGCGGGAACTGGAGTCTCAGCGCACGCTCCAGTCCCTGCGCAAGGAACTGGATGCGATTGGAGAACTCCGCGAGCGCAGCGGCAAGGTGATGGACTTCAATCCCGTCCTGCTGCGCGATGCGCTGGACGTGGGGTTCGAGCTGGCCGGTGCGGGCCGGTTGGAGCGGGAGACCCTCACGGAAGAGGGCCGGACGCTGGAGGCCTGGAGGGTCCCCGCGCTTCCCGCTTCTTGGAGCACAACCCTGGATTCCATTCGTCCGCGCCGGGCGCACGACGAGGCACCCTGGGAGTGGCGCAAGCGCCCCCTGTCTCCCGTCGTCTTCGAGGCACCTCCGGGCGTCTCCAGCAAGCTCGTCCACCTGCACCTGTCCCATCCGCTCGTCCAGCGGGTGCTCCAGCGGTTCCTGGCCCAGGGGTTCTCCGCGAACGACCTCAGCCGTGTCACCGTGGTCCAGACCCAACGCGACGCCGTGGCTCGCGTCATCGTCTTCGGCCGGTTGTCTCTTTTCGGCGAGGGCGCCGCGCGGCTCCATGACGAGGTGGTCTCTGTCTCAGCCAGGTGGCTGGACGGCGGCGGCCGAGGGCACCTGAAGCCCTTCGCCGATGAGGCGGACCGCAAGGTCATCGACCAACTGGAGACCACGCTGGCGGAAGCGCCCGCGCTCTCCTCGATACCGAAGGCCGTCCAGAAACGCCTGCTGACCAGTGCCGAGTCCGACTTCTCGAAGCTCTGGCCCGCCATCGAGGAACAGGCCTCGGCGCGAGAGCAGGGGGCTCGCAAGAAGCTGGCGGCGCGCGGCGCATCCGAAGCCAAGGCGCTGACTCAGATTCTCCGCGAGCAGAAGGAGGCCATCCAGGAGGCACTGAGCGCGCAGCTCGAGCTCTCGCTCGACGCCCAGGCCGAGAAGGACCAATGGAGGAGGGACAAGGTGCACCTCGAACAGCGATTGGCGGCACTCGGCAGGGAACTCGTCGAACAACCTGAATCCTTGAAGGCCACCTACGCCGTGCGGGTCGCCCGCCTGGTTCCCGTGGGCATGGTCTACCTGTGGCCGGGGGCTCGCTGATGAACGGTCAGAACCTTGGCGGGGACGTCGAGCGTCGCTATCACCAGACGTGGATGGGGATGGCGCAGCCCATCGAAGGACTGGTGGTCTCCATCCCGGTCCTCGAGGACGCGCAGTGCATGCAGCGCCTGCCCGTGTCCGCTCAGTCGCGATTCGTCCTGTTGGCGGGCCGGGAGTCACCTCGCGTGACGGATGTCCCGCGCTTCCTCCGGGAGGTGCTGGGCTACACCGAGGAGGATTTCACCACGAGGTTTCCGGAGGACCTCCAGCTCGATATCGAGGAGGGGCAACAGACCCTCAAGCCCTCGCGGGGGCTGTTGCGACGAGGGCCCCCTCCCGCGAGGCCGGAAGGGTTGCCGGATGACTCCACGCCCATCAGCCGCGCCGCGGAGGGCTTCGCGCTCCTGACCTGGGAGCTGCCGGCCGGATTGGACCTGGACAAGAAGGAAGACACCACGGGCGCGTGGTTCTACGAGCCCACCGCCAAGTTCGACCGACTGCTGCGCGCAGCCCGTGTCCCCATCGGTCTGCTGTTCAACGAGGACTCCGTGCGCCTCGTCTATGCGCCCCACGGAGAGACCTCCGGGCACATCACCTTCCGGTTCAAGGACCTCGTCACCGCCAGCGGTCGTCCGCTGTTCGACGCGATGGTGATGCTCCTGCATGCGCGCCGCTTCTTCGGCGTGCTGCCCGAGCATCAGCTCCCCGCGCTCCTGGAGCAGTCACGCCGCCGGCAGGCGGATGTCACCGACGAGCTGGCCGACCAGGTCCTGGAGGCGCTCGGCATCCTGCTCACGGGTTTCGAGACAGCCGCAGAACGGGATGGCTCTCGGGCCCTGGACGAGGCGCTCTCACGAGGTGAGGAGCATGTCTACGGCGGGCTCCTCTCCACGCTCTTGCGACTCGTCTTCATCCTCTACGCGGAGGACCGGGGCCTGCTCCCCGTGGACCAGGAGCCCTATCGCGATGACCTGTCGGTGAAGGCTCTTCACGCGCAGCTCGTCGAGGACTGCAGCCAATACCCCGATTCGATGAATCGGCGCTTCGGTGCGTGGCCTCGGTTGTTGGCGCTCTTCCGGTGCATCTACCTGGGGGCCTCGCACGACAAGCTGCGAATGCCGGCACGGCGTGGGGAACTCTTCGACCCTGACGCATTCCCTTTCCTGGGGGGAGTGGGCTCCTCCGAGGAGGGCACGGATGCGCGGGTGCCTCCCATCGATGACGAGACGGTCCTGCAGGTCCTGGAGCGGCTCGTATTCCTCAAGGGGCAGCGACTGAGCTTCAAGTCGCTCGACGTGGAGCAGATCGGCTCCGTGTACGAGGGCCTGATGGGATTCCACGTGAAGCGCCTGACCGGGGCTGGAATCTGCCTCAAGCCCTCGAAGGTATGGATCTCCGTGGACGAGGTGCTGGCACAGCCCTCGAAGCGGCGTGCGGCTTGGCTGGAAGAGCAGACGGGCCTCGACGCGAAGGCGGTAAAGGCCCTGTCGAAAGCGCTGGAGCAGGCCTCTACGCAGCAATTGGTCCTCACCGCGCTGGAGCCGTACCGCGCGAAGGGGACCGAGGCACGGCGCGCATCCCAGCTGGTGCTGCAACCCGGCGACGAGCGGCGACGGACCAGCAGCCACTACACGCCTCGGAGTCTGTCGTCCCCCATCGTCCGCCGGGCGCTGGAGCCCTTGCTCAAGACCATGGGGCCGCAGCCGTCTTCCGAGAGGCTCCTCAACCTGAAGATCTGCGACCCGGCCATGGGGTCGGGTGCGTTCCTGGTGGAGTCCTGCCGCTTCCTCGCGGACCAGGTTGTCGCCGCCTGGACACGTGAGGGCGTGCTGAAGCGTGACAAGCACGAGGACGAGGTGATGCGGGCACGCCGGCTGGTGGCCCAGCGATGCCTGTACGGTGTGGACAAGAACCCATGGGCCGTGAAGCTCGCGAAGCTGTCGCTGTGGCTCGTGACGCTGGCGAAGACGGAGCCCTTCACCTTCCTGGACCATGCGCTCAAGTGCGGGGATTCGCTGGTCGGGCTCGACCTGGAGCAGCTTCGAGCGTTCCACTGGGCCCCAGCCCGCAAGAAGCAGTCGGAGTTGTCCTGGGCGTTCATCTCGAAGGCGCTGAACTGCTCGCTGGAGAAGCGGGAGAAGATCCTCCAGTTCGCGCTCGACCTGGAAGGGCCGGACCGCAAGCCGCTGCAACTGGACCTGGAGCCCGGTCGAGTGAAGGAGGGGCTTCTCCGGGATGCGGACGCGGCGTTGGGGGACATCAAGCACATCGCGAATGCGTGCGTCGGGGCCTTCTTCGCCCAGGGGTCGGACAAGGAGCGGGAGAGGGAGCGCGTCCGCCGGTTGGACCTGATTGGGGCGTGGCTGTCCAAGGCGAAGAATGGGGTTCCGCCTCCCATTCCGGCGCACATCGCGGCCTTCTCCGCGCCGTCGTGGACGTTCCACTGGCCGCTGGAGTTCCCGGAGGTCTTCCATGGGAGCCGGCCAGATCCGCTCGACAATGAGCAGCCGAACAAGGCTGCGTGGATCGATGGGTTCGTGGGGAACCCGCCGTTCGCGGGAAAGAACGCCATCATCGAGACGGGGGGCGAGAACTACCTCCCTTGGCTCCAGGCGGTTCATGAGGGGGCGCACGGCAACGCGGATCTCTCCGCGCACTTCTTCCGCCGTGCGTTTCATCTTCTGGGTGAGCACGGCAGCTTCGGACTCATCGCCACCAACACCATCGCGCAGGGGGACACGAGGGCCACGGGGTTGAAGTACCTGGTGGACCATGGCGGCCACCTCTACGACGCCGTGCGCTCCATGAAGTGGCCGGTGGCTGGAGCCAATGTCTCGGTGTCTGTAGTGCATCTGGCGAAGGGGCACGTCTCCGGCCTGATTCTAGAGCCTCGCTTGGATCGCCTGCCCGTGAAGTGCATCAACTCTCGGCTCCGTGGCAAACCCGAGCGATTAGAGCCCGTGGCGCTCACTGCCAACACGGGGAAGAGCTTCCAGGGAAGCATCGTCCTTGGAATGGGGTTCGTACTCAGCCCCGAGCAGCGCTCGACTCTTGTCTCGAAATCATCAAAGAACGCGGCGCGCATCTTTCGCTACGTGGGTGGCGAGGAGCTCAATTCCGACCCGAGTCCTGAACTCGAAAGGCACGTCATCAACTTCGGGCAGATGGAACTACAGGAAGCGGAACGCTGGCCCGACCTCATCCGTACCGTACGGGAGTTGGTGAAACCTGAGCGAGACAAGGTCAAAGACAGAGGCGCGAAGCAGTTCTGGTGGCAGTTTATCCGGCCGCGTCCTGAGCTCTATGAAGCGCTCCGTCCATTGAGTCGTTGTCTTGCGACCTCTCGAGTCTCGAAGCACCTAATGTTCTCGTGGCAGTCGCCGTCTGTCGTGTTCAGCGAGCAAGTCATTGTCGTTCCTGTCGAGCAGGCCCACTGGTTGACGACCCTGCAGTCACGGGTGCACGAGGTCTGGGCACGTCTGCTGTCATCCTCCATGCGCAACGACCTTCGTTATGCGCCGAGCGATTGCTTCGAAACCTTCCCCTTCCCGGTCTCCGCAAGAGCCTCAGCGCTCGATTCGATTGGCGAACGGCTCAATTTCGAACGCCACCAGTACATGCAGGCCCACACCATTGGCCTGACGACGACTTACAACCGGCTCAAGGACAAGTCGGTCACCGACGCCGCGACTCAGCGTCTGCGGGACCTGCATGTGGCCGTGGACCAGGTCGTCCTGGATGCCTATGGCTGGAAGGACATCCAGGTTCCTCCGTACTGCGGAGCTACTCCCAAACAGCTCGAAGCCTTCGAGGACGAAGTTCTCGACCGCCTCTTCGACCTGAATGAACGCCGCGCCTACGAGGAAGCGCATCCCACCGTCCGCAGTCCCTCGAAGTCCCGCGCCCAGACCGCTTGAGGCCTCCCATGCATGCTTCTGACACGGGAGCGGTCCGCTCCCACCTCATCGATGCGCTCGAAGCGGACCTCGTCGGTCCGTTCCACAAGCCTCCAGGGGCTCCCGTCTCGGACGCCTCGGAAGTGCTCCGCACACCACCGTCCCGTTGGTACCTGACGGGCTTCCTCGTCCCGCTCGATCAGGGTGTCATCGAGGATGACCCCGACGACGAGGAAGACGACCTGGCCGCGGGCAATGACGAGGACGATGAGGAGTCCTCTCGTCCCGATCCGACCGCCAAGAAGGTGCGCCGCCTGCCCGCGTCCATGGGCCTGTCCGTCTTCGTCCCCGCGGGCACGTCCCAGCTCACCGCCCATGTCTGCTGGGCGGACTATCAGCGCATCGATGCAGAGGGGCGCAAGCAGTGGCGCCGCACCTTCCATCAACGCACCGTCACCCTGCACCTGAACGACGCGACTCTGCGGGAAGGACTGTACGTCCAGGACAGCGGTGGCCTGCGCCTGGAGGGCCATGTGGAGAAAACGCGCGAAGGCGAGCTCGCGGTCGCCATCTTCCTCGTCAACGCACGCCCTCCCACCAGCACCTCCGCCGACCGGGACGAGGCCTACGTCTTCCAAACCCACCTCGCCCTGGAATGCGCGCACGGCTTCGTCAGCCGACAGGACTCCAGCGACGCCAGGAGCGAGGACGAAGACGACCTCGTCAACGACCTCCAGTTCCGTGACCGCCAGCGGTGGGCCGTGGGCCATGGCATCTCCGTGCGCATCCCATCCACCTCCGTCCCCGTCACTCGCGTGGAAACGGACTGGCTGCCACGCGTCGAGGTGCTCCCTGTCGAAGCGAGGCAGCTCGACGAGGTCACGGTGGGCATGGAGCAGCTCGCCGTGTTCACGACACCCTCCGAGGCCGTGGCGGCCCTGCTTCCCCTGGTCCGGACCTACCGTGAATGGGTGGCCACCCAGGCCACGCTCGCTGTTGGCAGCGAACGCCGCGAGAAGACCCGGGATGAACTCATCCGCAGGGCTCGCCGTGCGGCTGACCGCATCGAGGACGGCATCCAGCTCCTGGCCCGGGAACCTCTCGCCTTCGACGCCTTCCGCTGGATGAACAGCGTCATGGCTCAGTCAGAGCGCAAGGTCCGGCAGGACGAGGCTCCCAAATGGCGCCTCTTCCAGCTCGCCTTCATCCTGCTCAACCTCCCCTCTGTCGAGGACGAAGACCACGCGGACCGTGAGCTCGTGGAGCTCATCTTCTTCCCCACCGGCGGCGGAAAGACGCAGGCCTACCTGGGCCTCATCGCCTTCACCTTGCTCCTGCGCCGCCTCCGGGGGCAAGCCCACCTCCACGGCGGCCTGGGCGTGGCGGTGCTGCTTCGCTACACGCTGCGGTTGCTCACCCTCGACCAGCTCGGTCGCGCCGCGACCCTCATCTGCGCGCTCGAAGTACTCCGCCAGCAGGAGCCGAAACGCCTGGGCGCCGTGCGCTTCTCCATCGGACTGTGGGTCGGCCGCTCCGCGACCGCCAACACGCTGGAGCAGGCCTCCACGCAAATCACCGAGTACAAGAACGACAACAGCGCCCGCGCACAATCTCCGTTCCCGCTCGCCACCTGCCCCTGGTGCGCCACGCCATTCGAACGGGAGTGCTTCATCCTCCGTCCCTCCAAATCCAGACCGGAGGAAGTCCTCGTCGGCTGCGCCAACATCGCGTGCTCGTTCAACCTCGGACGCAACCCGGAAGGGCTCCCCGTCCTCTTCGTCGACGAGCAGATCTACCGGGAGCTGCCGTGCTTCCTCGTCGCCACCGTGGACAAGTTCGCCATGCTGCCGTGGCGTGGAGAGACGGGCTCGCTCTTCGGCCGTGTCCTCGGTCGTACCGGCAAGCGCTTCGTCGGTCCATGCAACGATGCCGCGGATGTGAAGGCGGCGCTCGTGATGCTCCCGAAGGGACTGCCTCCCCCGGAGCTCATCGTGCAGGACGAACTGCACCTCATCTCCGGCCCGCTGGGCTCCATGGTGGGCCTCTACGAAGGAGCCGTCCTGACGCTCGCGCCCCGGGCGAAGCTGGTGGCCTCCACCGCCACTGTCCGCCGCTCCCGGCAACAGGTCAGTCGCCTCTATGGACGGGACGTCGCGCTCTTCCCTCCGCCTGGCGTGGATGCCTCCGAGACGTTCTTCGCCTCCGTGGGCAAGAAGGGCGCGCGCCAATACCTGGGCGTGGCGGCACCCGGGCGGCCCATGAAGGCCCTCCTGCTGCGCGTCTATGTCAGCCTGCTCGCCGCCGCCGCGCGCGGAGAACAGCTCCACGGCGCCGTGAGCGCGGACCCGTACCTGACGCTCGTCGGCTACTTCAACAGCCTGCGTGAGCTGGGCGGCATGCGCCGGCTGGTCGAGGACGAGGTGCGCCGACTGGTGATGGACCGCGTCCGCCGTCGTCCCGAGGACTTCAGCAAGGACGCCGAGCATCCCTGGTACCGGGGCAGGACCATCCGCGGCGAGCCCATCGAGCTGACCAGCCGGGAGAAGACGGCCGACATCAAGGCCTCGAAGAACCGCCTGGAGCTCACGCACGGTCAGCCCCAGAGCATCGACGTCGTGCTCGCCAGCAACATGATCTCCGTCGGCGTGGACATCGACCGGTTGGGGCTCATGGTCGTGGCGGGACAACCCAAGACGACCAGCGAGTACATCCAGGCGTCCAGCCGCGTGGGCCGCAAGATGAACAAGCCCGGCCTGGTGGTGACGTGCCTCAACGCCGCCAAGCCCAGAGACCGCAGCCACTACGAGCGCTTCGGGACGTACCACGAGTCGTTCTATCGCTTCGTCGAGGCCACCTCGGTGACTCCCTTCTCGGCACCGGCGCTCGACCGGGGGCTGGCGGGCGTGGTGGTGGCGCTGGGCCGGCTGCTGGACACCGCCATGACCGCGCCCCTGGAGTGGAAGTCCCTGCAGGCGCACCGGGACCGGCTGGAGCAGGCGCTCGAAGCACTGGCGAAACGCGCGGGCCGAGAACTGCCCACGGAGGAGGCGGAGCGCGCCAGCGACATCGTGATGCAGCGCGCGCGAGGCCTGCTCGACTCGTGGCGCAACATCATCGAACAGGCGAAGAAGGACGCCGCCCAGCGCGCGTACTCTCGCTACGACCCGGAGGGGAAGGGGCTCAAGCCCCTGCTGCACGGCTTCCTGGACCGGACCGACGACCTCACCCAGGACGAGCTCAAGTTCGAGGCACCCACGTCCATGCGTGACGTGGAGTCCTCGGTGCACCTGTGGATTTCACGGCAACCCCTGGGTGGCTACCGCGCCCCGAAGGCCGCGACGGAGGAGGTGGCGCATGACGAGCCGTAGGAAGTGGACCCGGGCCCGCTCGACGCGGCCGCCGGATGGGCGCGTGCGCCAGAGCCAGGTGGTCTCCACCTTCGGTCCTGGCAGCATGCTGGACCTGCTGAATGACGCGGTCCTCGTGGGCGGCCTCGACTTCTGGCGCCTCAAGGGGCAGGGCGAGGTGGTCAACGAGCCACGGCTCTTGGAAATCGTCGAGCCGCTCTACCACCGCAACAAGTGGCCGCTCAGCAAGGAGGCCCCCTTCCGCAAGCCCCCTGCCGGGGACGAGCGGGAGCCGACGGAGTCCTGCGGCATCCAGGTGTATGAGTTTCCGCGCTGGTTCGTCTGCCAGAACCCCCACTGCCGCACGCTGGTTCGGGCCAACAGCCTGGAGCGCGTGAACCAGGAGTACCGCCACCGCTGCGCGGGTGGGGACGCGAAGCCCGAGCGCTGCGTGCCGGTGCGCTTCGTCTCGGCCTGTCCTCGTGGGCACCTGTCGGACATCGACTGGACCTGGTGGACACACGAGCGCAAGCCTTGCGACGCCCCCCAGCTCAAGCTCGAGGAGGGCGTGAGCGGTGACTTCAGTGACATCGAGGTCGCGTGCTCGACGTGCGGCAAGCGCAGACGACTCATCGACATGACCCACAAGGAGCAGCAGGACCGCTGCGACGGGGAGCGGCCCTGGCTGGGATTGGAGGCGAAAGAGCGCTGCGACGAGAAGCAGCGGCTGCTGGTCCGCACCGCCAGCAACGGCTACTTCGCGCAGACCACCAGCGCCATCACCATCCCTGAACCGGAGTCACTCCGGCGCAAGGTGCAGTCCGCGTGGAACATCCTCCAGTCCGCCACCGCGGAGACGCTGCCGGCCTTCCGGACCATCCCCCAGGTCCAGGCGGCGCTCGGCTCCGCCTCCAACGCGGAGGTGCTGGCGGCCATCACCGCGGAGCGCGAGCACTCGCCCGAGGCCGTCCCGGAGATCCGCACCGCGGAGTGGCTCCAGTTCCTCGCACAGCCCCAGGAGAAGCCTGGCGAGATGCCCAGGGACCGCACCGAGGTCTTCTGGGCCCGGCGCATCGCTCGGCCCCAGGGACTGCCCCCGCTGGTCGAACGCGTGGTGCTGGCGCGACGGCTGCGGGAGGTCCAGGCCCAGGTCGGCTTCACCCGGCTGGAGCCCCTGACGAAGGACCTCCAGGGGCGCTACGACCTGGACGTGGCGCTCGCGCCGATGTCGCTCCACCGGGACTGGGTCCCCGTCACGGAGATGCAGGGCGAGGGAATGCTGCTGGTGCTCGACGAGCCGCAGGTGCACGCCTGGGAGCTGTCCGAGCCCGTGCTGCGGCGCGAGGAGGTGCTCCGGGCGGGCTATGAGCGCTGGAAGCAGGGCTCCGGCTCGAAGCTCCCTTTCCCGGGCGTGCGGCTCTACCTGCTCCATTCACTGGCGCACCTGTTGATGACCCAGGTGGCGCTGGAGTGTGGCTATCCCGCGAGCTCCATCCGCGAGCGGCTGTACTGCGCGCCGCACAGCGACGCCGTCCCCATGGCGGGCATCCTGTTGATGACGGGCACCACGGGCGCGGAAGGCACGCTGGGCGGCCTGGTGGAGGAGGGGAGGCGACTGGGGCAGCACCTCGCCCGGGCGCTGGAGGACGCGCGCCTGTGCTCCAACGACCCCGTCTGCGCGCATCACGAACCCACGGGCCGTGACGACCGCGACCTGGAGGGCGCCGCGTGCCACGGGTGCCTCTTCCTCCCCGAGTGCTCCTGCGAGCGCTTCAACCAGTACCTCGACCGAGCGCTCGTCGTGCCCACGCTGGGCCACGAGGACGTCGCCTTCCTGAAGACGCCGTGGACCTGAGCGGCGAGGTGACCGTGGACCTGGGGCGACAGAACGCGGGGGCGCATCCTCTCGTCGGTCCACGGACACCTTGCGGCCGGGGGCAAGCTCGCGTCAGGCCCGGGCTCCAGTGACAAGGAGGGCTCGCAACCCTTCAACAACCCGTTCCGGCGCCACAAGCTCTGACGTCGGGTGGACATTGGGCGCAACGCGTCAGGAGGGCGACGCTTGACCCAAGGTGCGGGCCCGCCGTTGGATTCGAGGGCTACAACTGCAACGGGGTTTCCATCATGGTTCGTCGTGTACTGGCGTTCGCGGCTTTCGTTTCCATCATTGGCTGTGGCGGAGCAGAGGTTGCGGAGGGCACCGAGACCGGCACCCCTCCCGAGCAGGAGGTGTCCGCGCAGGCTGTCTCCTGTGAGGCCCGTCAGGGCAAGGTCTGCAGCCCGGAGACGGAGATCAGCTGCACCTGGGCCAATGGCACCTGGGGTTATTGTATGTGTCAGGCCATCCCCCACAACCGTTGGGTCTGCCTGACCGACTGAGAAGCCCGGCCGAGCCTGGAGAGAGCGCTGCCCGCGACGCTTGAAATCGAGGTGGCGGGCAGCGTCCAGTCCCCGTCCTCAGAGCAGCTTCGTCACCACCAGCGTGACGGGGCCCGCCACGTCCGTGACTCCCTGTGCCGTGAAACACCCCAACACGTCCGTGTTGAGCAGCGTCAGCGTGCGAATCACCGTCGCGCCCAGGAACCGGCCGCTCACCACCGTCCCGGTGAGCACGATGACGTTCTCCCCCGCCGGCTTCGCGTTCACCACGGTGGTGCCCGACACGACGCTCACCGTGTCATCGCTCCACTTGATGTGGATGGTCGAGGCCGCCTGGCCGAACCCACAGCCGAGGATGCCATCGGCCTCCGTGGTGGCGATGGCGGAGGGAAGATTCAGCGGCAGCCCCGCACACCCGTGAGTGCCGATGGCGGAGATGTGGGTCGGCCTGGCGTCGTTGGTGAGGCCTGGCTCGAATTCGGTGACTTCCGCTCCGACACACGTGAGGGCGACCGTCTCCGCTCGGGCCTCCCTCGTGACGAACAGGGCCAATACCAGGAACAACGCAGATGCGGACTTGAAGAGGCTGGTGGATGTCATGACGACTGCTCCCGTTCGAGGTGACGAAGCCCCACGAAGGTGAGGCCCATGACGGAAGCGTGCGAGTCAACTCACGTTGTCTCTTCACTCCCGTCTATTGAAGCCTACGGAGCAGGCGCAGCGTCTTGCCCATGCGCCCTGAGTCATCGCCCGTTGAAACACGTGACAGTATCTTCATCCGTCACCCCCTGGATGCTGTCCTGGCTCAAAGGTACAGGCCCACATGCCCCGCACTGACACCGTCTGTGCGGCTTGGCGGCAGGACGGCTCGCGCTCGATGAAGTCCCCAGGTACTCGGCGCGAGCTTGTCCTCGATGGAATCATGGACGCTGGACCGAGGACCCCAAGATCGATAACCCAGGGGAGTGAACCACTCGATGGATGCCTGCCTGGAGATCTGGATACCCGAAGTACACCTGGGCGGGGGTGTCTCCCGGAAGGTTCGAGTTGTCTCTTGGGGAGGCGAGGAGTTCACCGAGGACCTTGGTGGATGGACTTCACCCGCTGGGGTGGAGCTGCTGGAGAGGGAGCCCCCGGCGCACATCGTGCGCTCGCTGCCGGCCGGTTTTGTCACGGCGGGGTGGAAGTACCTCCGAGTCGAGGCCGCTGAATGGGAGGCGCTCAAGAGCATGCTGTCCGAGCAGTTGAAGCCAGGCGGGCCTTGGGTGGTCGTCTTCGAACCGCACTGCGACCAGCTCGACCTGGTTGTCGAAGCGGACCTCGAGCAGGTGTTGCGCCTGCTCGGGCAAGGCGTGCGCAGAGAAGAATCGGCGCTGGGGTTCGTGGCCTACTGTCGTCCGGCCGTGTAGCAGCACGCCCGGGCCGCGTGGCTCACGGCGCGTTCAGGGCGAAGCTCCAACTCTTGGCGATGCCCACCAGTGGGTCCTGAGACGAGAGCACCACGCGGTGGAGCCCTGGCGCGGTGGTCGTCACGCTCCGGGTCCTCGTCACCGCGTCGTAGATGACAGGAACGTTCGCGCCCCCGGCGTCGAACAGTTGCACGGTCGCTCCGTTGGAGGACACGACGTAGGTCGTCCCTCCCTCCAGCGTGACGGCGAGCTCGTCGAGGTCCGAGCCCAGCTCGAACACGCCCTCCAGGCTCACCGGGAGCGTCACCACCGTGGCGTGGGCCGCGTCGTCGCCATGGTCATCCGTCCCCACCCGCTCCACCCGGAACGTGAAGGCGTAGGGCGCGGAGCGCGAGTCGATGATGAAGGTGACGAGCGTCGATGCCAGCAGGTGCGCCTTCCAGACGCCCTTGCTCGAAGTCATATGCATGCGGAAGGGGAAGGTGCTGCCAGGCGTACTCGCGCTCAGCGAGCAGTCGGGCGTGCAGGTGACCTGATAGACTCCGTCCGCATCCAGTTGCAGCGCGATGGCGTCCAGGTCGGTGGAGCTGTGGATGAGCCCCTCGACGACCTGTCCGACCTCGACGCGGGTGGCGGTCCCGGGCGTGTCGCCGTGGTCATCCGGTCCGAGGTCCTGCAGCTCCACCTGGAAGTCGCTCCACCAGGGAGTCTCCTTCAGGGCACGCGCGAAGACGAAGTAGCGCCCCGTCGAGGTCGCTTCGAGGACGATGCGCCCCCAGGCGGTCTCGGTCAGGACCGTGCCCGCCGCGTCCGTGAGCTGGATGAGGCGCTCGCGCGCGGGGGAGTCGCCGAGGGTGTAGACGTGGCCCTGGGTTGCCTCGAAGGAGAAGACATCCACGTCGTTGCTGCCCTGCAGCCGCGCCGTGACGGGGACTCCCATGGGGAGCGGGGTGGCGCCGAGCATCCCGTTCGCGTGCTCGTCGGGCCCCAGGTCGTCGAGCTGGCATTGCGTGTTGAACACCTTGCTGCCCTTGTAGACGCGCACGTACCAGGTGCTCGCCTCCTGGCTCAGCTGGCCCACCGAGGTGCGCCCCCCGCTGCCCTGCACCTGGGCGCCCGCGCTGTCCCATAAGGTCACCGAGACCTCGGCCTCGCAGGAGAACCGGAAGCCGCGCCCCGGCTCGGTGCGGAAGGAGAAGACGTCGCTGTCCTCCGCGAACTCGAGTGCGACGGGGAACGGCGCGCTCGGCACCGTGATGGGCGTCGCCGTGGCGGGCGTGTCGCCGTGCGCATCCTTGCCCAGGTCCTCCAACCGGTAGGCGTACGTCCCCGCGCCCTCGCGGCCCGTCCCGGAGGATACCGCGATGAACCGGGGCGCCTCCGGCGTGGAGACGAACTCCAGGACCTCACCCTCCGGTGCGCGGTAGGAGCTCACGTGGACCCGCCGCTCCTGCGCATCCAGCACCTCAATGGACACCGCGGTGAGCGTGCCGGGACGCAGGGTGACGCGGAAGCCATGACCCGCCAGCGGGGGCACGGCGAAGACATCCCGGTCCACCTTGTTCCGGAAGACGGGATGGATGTCTGCCTCCTGGAAGTCCGTCGTGGGGGCCAGGAGGGTGGCGGCTTCCACCGTGTCGCCGTGGTCGTCCGAGGGGCGGAAGGCGGCGATGGTGCAGGTGAGCCCGGCGGCTTCCTCGAAGGCGCTACAGCGGCACACGGGGGCTCCGTCCTCGGAGACACAGCGGCCGGCGGTGCACTCCACTTCGGCGCAGACGCGCAGGTCCTCCTCGGCGGAAGGGCCACCACAAGCGCTGAACAGGACGACAGCCACCAGCGTCATCAGACGCGTCACGGATGAGGAGCGAAAGGGAGACACCGGGAGCCCTGGGTTGACGACCGTCGAGCGACCGTAATAACCCGGCGCCCACACATGCAAAAGCTCTCTCGTCCCACCGCGCGGATGCTGGCCCTGGTGTCACTGCTGGTGTCCTCGATGGCCATCGCGCAGGTGCCCACGGAGGGTAACCCAGACTTTCCGCGCTGGCTGGGGCTCTCCGTGCGTGCGGGCTATCTCATGCCGGGAGGGCAGATGGATGGCTCGCCGGACCCGTTCTATCTGTATGAGGTCTACAAGGGGCTCTTCGCCGCCATCGTGGAGCCCACCGTGCGAATCGGCTCGAACGTCGAACTCGGCCCCTGGCTCCAGCTCTCCCATGCGCAGATGCGGCTGCGCTGCTCCAGCGACGACATGTGTCCGGGCCGCCACCTGCGCTTCGGGCTCCAGGGGAACTACCACTGGATTCCCTCGGGGCCCTACAACCCCTGGACGGGCGTGGCGCTCGGCTACGAGCGGGCCTCGTTCAACGTGCGAGGAATCGACATCGCCTACTCGGGACCGGACGTGACGCTCCAGGCCGGGTTCGACAGGAACTTCGGTGGGAGCTTCTGGGCGGGGCTCTTCGTCAGCTGCTCGGGCGGGCGCTATGACTCGCTCGAGGTGAAGATGAACGGCCGCACGGGCGACGAGAGCCTCCGCGAGCGCACCGTTCATCTGTGGCTCGGCTTCGGCGTCCGCGTGCGGATGGCCGCGCCCGCCTCGACGGCCCATCCCTGAGCGCGGATGCGGCGCGCATCGGCGCGGCGGACGTCCTCACTCCTTCAGGCGGGTGAACTCCATCACCCAGTTGGTCTCCCAGCTGCGGCCTTCGTCTGGCGAGAATGCCTGCTCCCAGCGCGCGGTGTCCTGGCCCAGCCGGGTCCACGTGAAGCGGACGCGGATGGCGCGGCCCTCGAAGGTGTCGTTCGTTTCGAACTGGCCCACGTCGCCCACGAAGCCGCCCAGCACCGGCGGGTCGACGGTGTGGTTGCGATTGTCCACCCAGGAGATGGACCACTGCTTCGTCGCCGGGTTGTAGACCCGGGTCGCCAGGCCCACGAAGCCGGGCCAGAACTCACTGCGATACGTCTCCTGGTTGCCGAGCCCGCCGGGCAGCGGATGCTCTTCCGCGGTGGCCTCGAAGGGCAGCCACTCCGTGCAACCCTTCAGTCGCTCCTTGAGCCGACGGTTCTGGACCCGCCAGCGTCCCATGAGGAAGTCGAAGTCCCGCGCCCCGTCGTTCTGTCCCTGCTCACTCATGCCATCGGCTCCGTTCAGGAGGTCGAGGGCCCGGCTCGGGCCCCTGAACGCACACGATGGAGGGGATATAGGGCGAACTTGGACCTGATTCGGACAGGCCCTGGAATCACTCCTTGACCCTGACTTTCCAGCGAAACCGCTGGGGCCGCGAGGACGCCTGTCTGCCTTGAGGCTGCTGCAGGCGTCCCCGTCGTGGCGGCTACTGGAAGGCCTGGGTGTCATCGGTCCCCGGAGAAAGAAGTCGCTCCATGGGAAGCTCCACGCCTTCGCGCGCCAGGTAGGTGACGGTGACGATTCTGTCGTCGGTCGAGTCCTCACCGCGCACCGTCACGAAGGCCGCGTTCCACACCTGTCGCTTCGGATCCATGAACGCCGCCTGCACGAAGGTGAGGGATTGCTCGCTGTCTCCATGTTCCGTCTCGATGCGGCACAGGCTGCCCCTGCATTCGACGGACCTGAGCTGCGAGGGGTCTGGCAGCGCGGCCCTCACGCCGTCCTTCGCGTGCTGCTCGGCGCTCCGAGCCCAGGCGGGGTCGAAAGGCTCATCTCCGAAGTAGGCCTCGAGGCGCTGTCTCAGCTGCGCCGTGGACACGGGCGAAGGGGGTGGCGTCACCGCGGAATCGCGTGGCGGAGAAGCAGGCTCGGGGGCCGTGGGCCCGGGGGCCAGGGGCGGAGGGACGGCGGCCTCGACGCGCGCCTCGCGCAGGCGGATGGGCGGCGTGGGTTCGGGAGCAGGGGCCGGCTCCTGTCGTTGGGCCGCGAGCGGCTCCGCCGTGGAGGCGCGCTGAAGGAGCTCGTCCCTCTCGTGTCGCTGGTAGACGAACAGCACGGTGGCGCACGCGCAGGCGAGCGCGCCGCCCGTCAAGAGTTGCCGGGGCTTCATGGTCATGACCTCGGAGGATTGAGCCGCCGCCACCTGGACGGCGGATGGCGGCGGCTCGAGGCGACTACTGGAACCAGCTCACGCTGTTCACGCGTCCGCCGGGGCTGAGCGTGCACGCGACGTTCAGGGTGCCGCCGGAAGGCGCGTACACCGGGCCGAGCGAGATGTTCTGGTTGGTGCCGAAGCTCGGGAGGTAGGTGACGGGCACCGAGTACATGCCCGTCGCATCGCTGGTGAGGCCGAAGAACCGGCAGCCGACGTTGTTGGCGGTGGTCGCGCCATAGGCGTTCACGACGAGCCGGTAGTTACCGGAGCTGTCGACCGTGGTCGGGAAGAACAGGGTGACGGCCCGGGTGCAGTTGTTGGTCTGCGTGGTCCAGGACTCGCCCATGCAGGCGCCGTCCACCTGGAGCTGCGGCTTGCCGTGCCACCCGGCCACGGAGCGGGCGTTGGCGGTGCCGGCGACGCTGGCGAGCGCCAGCGCGGATGCAACGAGGGTCTTCATGTGATGGGTCATGGGTTCCGCTTTCTGGGAGTGGAGATGCTTCGAGGCACGTGAGTGTGTTTGCCGGAGCCGGCCTCTCGGCTCGGCGGCATGAGCGTGGGTGTGTGGAGTTGAGGCGTCCGTCGTGACGCCTTCTCCATGCATCCGCGTCGGGTGCGAGGGATTGCAGCCCGCGTGCCTGGCCGGATGCCGCGGTCTCCAGGGGCCTCTCCCTCTGGACCCACGCGACCGTCGGCCTGTCAGGCACGGTCCAGGCACAGTTCCGCGCGGTGCCGGGCACACCGTGCCCGGATGGCCGGGGCCGTGCGCCTGGGGCGACTGCCATGGGCTATCCTGTTGCCAGGGGGAACACGTGGACGATGACCGGGAGGATGTTCCGGAGGCGGCGCAGCCCACCGCGGAGCGCAGCATCGCGCCGGGGGCAGGGGAGACCGGGCTCCAGGGGGACTCCTCCGTGGGCCACTACACGTTGCTGGCGCTGCTCGGCCGCGGTGGCATGGGCGAGGTCCACAAGGCCTGGGACCGGCGGCTGGGCCGCACCGTCGCGCTGAAGTTCGTGCGAGGCGCCGACCCGGACCGGGTGATGCGCTTCCTCCAGGAGGCCCGGGCGCAGGCGCGAATCGACCATCCGAACGTGTGCGCGGTGTACGAGGTCGGCCACGCGGAGGGCCGCGACTACATCGCCATGCAGCTCATCGAGGGCCCACGGCTCGACCAGGTCGCCGGAGGGCTGTCGCTCCCGGAGAAGGTCCAGGTGGTGCGAGAGGTCGCCGCCGCGATGCATGAGGCGCACCGGCTCGGTGTCATCCACCGCGACCTCAAGCCGGCCAACATCCTGGTGCGACGGCGGGAGGACGGGAGCTGTGTCCCGGTGGTGATGGACTTCGGCCTGGCGCACGAGTCCGGCCTCGAGCAGGGCCTCACCCGGTCCGGCGCGGTGATGGGGACCCCCGGGTACATGTCACCGGAGCAGGCCCGTGGAGAGACGCGGGCGGTCGACCGGCGCTCGGATGTCTATGGCCTGGGCGCCACCCTCCATGAGCTGCTGTCCGGCGCGCCTCCGTTCTCGGACACGACGCTCGTCGGCACCCTCAACAAGGTGCTCCACGAGGAGGCGCCGCCCCTGCGCACGCTCGTGCCGCACCTGCCCGGTGACCTGGAGGTCATCGTCCTCAAGTGCCTGAGCAAGGACCCCGAGCAGCGCTACCCCTCGGCCCGCGCCCTCGCCGAGGACCTGGGGCGCTACATCGACGGAGAGCCCATCCTCGGGCAACGTCCGGGCCTGCTCTCCCGACTCTGGCGCCGCGCGCGCAAGCACCGGGCCCTGGTGGCGGTCTCCGCCGTGTCGCTCGCGAGCATCCTCCTCCTGGCGGTCCTGGGCGTCACCTCCCGCCTGGAGGCGCGTCATGCCCGACTGCAATCGGAGGGGCGTGCGCGGATGGCCGAGCAGCTGGGCCAGCAGGTGAAGGACATCGAGTGGTTCCTGCGCATGGCCTACACGGTTCCCCTGCACGACACCGGTCGGGAGCAGCAGCTCGTGCGCGAGCGCATGGCGCGCATCGCGGCCTGGCGGCACACGCTGGGGGAGCCTGGGGACGCGCTCGTCCAGTACGCGCTGGGGCGGGGCCATCTCGCGCTGCACGAGCTGGAGCAGGCCCACGAGGCGCTGACGCAGGCGAGACAGAAGGGGTTGGACTCGCCGGAGCTTCATCATGCGCTGGGCCGGGTCCTCGGTGAGCGCTACCACCAGGCGATGGAGGAAGCGCGGCGCGGTGGAGACCCGACGTGGGTCGCGGCGCGGCAGCGTGCCGTCGAAGAGCAGTACCTCCAGCCCGCGCTCCAATCGCTCGAGCACAGCCGGGTGCTGGAGCTGGAGTCCCCCCGGTATCTGGAGGGCCTGATTGCCTTCTATCGCCGTGACTACGACGCGGCGTCGCGGGCCGCGCTGCTCGCCGAGGCCGAGGCTCCGTGGTTGTACGAGGCCCGGAAGCTCGCGGGAGACGTGGCGCATGCGCGGGCGATGGAGCAGCTGGAGCGGGGCGAATACGACAAGGCGCGCTCGGGGCTCCACGAGGCCCGTCGCCTCCATGAGCGCGCCGTGGAGCTGGGACGCAGCGACGCGCGGAGCTACGAGGCGCTGGCGGAGGTGGGGTTGCAGGAGGCGGAGCTGGACCGGCGCCAGGGCCAGTCTCCCCGCGCATCGCTGGAGAAGGCGCTGGCCGCGGCGGAGCAGGGACTCCTGGCCGCGCCGTCTCGCGGTGCCGCATACACCCGCAAGGCCTTCATCCTCCTCAATCGCTACCGCGCCGCGAATCCCGGAGGCGAGGGGCCGGACCCGAAACGAATCCTCACCGACTGCCTTGAGACCGCGGCGCGCGCGGTGGCGCTGTCTCCTCGGGACATCCAGGCACATGACATCCTGGGGGTCGGCCATTTCTTCCAAGGGCTCCAGGCCTCCTGGGAGGGACGAGACCCCGAGCCCGCCTGGGACGAGGCCATCTCCCGCCTGGGCCGGGCCCTGGAGCTCCAGCCCCAATACCCCTGGGGGCTCAATGACTTGTCGCTGGTGCATCGTTGGCGAGGCAATCGCCAGCGTGAGCGCGGAGAGGACCCGTCCGCCGCCTATGCCGAGGCGGAGCGCCTGCTGCGTCTGGCCGTGAGGTACGACCCGAGATACGTGTTCGGGTACTCGAACCTGGCGGAGCTGTACAACGCGATGGCGGCGCAGGGCCTCTCGCGGGGGCTGGACCCGGAGCCCGAGGTGCGCAAGGCCCTCGCGGCGGGAGAGGCCGCGCTCGCCATCAACGGCAACTTCCACTCCGCGCTGAACAAGCTGGGGCTCTCGGAGCTGCTTCGCGCGGAGTACCTCGTCGCCTCGGGGGCGGATGCGCGGGCGCCGCTGGAGCGTGCTTCCCGCTGGTTCGAGCGCTCGCTCGCCATCAATCCGACCCTCGGGCGGACCCACTTCTCCCTGGCCATGGGGCACCTGCTCTCGGCGACCCAGGCCGTGGGAGAAGACAGGGACCCCGGTGCCGCGCTCCAGGCGGGCCAGCGAGCCCTGGCGGCCGCGTCGCGCGGGGACGCGAGCTGCGCCGACTGCCAGGTGCTGCGCGCGCGGCTGGCGCTCGTGGAGGCCACCTGGGCGCGACGCAACGGGGGCTCCGGACTCCAGCACCTCCAGCGCGCCCGCGCCGAAGCGCGCAAGGCGGTGGACATCCAGCCCTACAACGACTCCCACCAGGAGCTGGCGAGGGCCTGTCTGCGTCTGGCGGAGGCCGTGTCACCCCGCGAGGCCCCTGGCTTCATCTCCGAGGGGCTCGCGCAGGTGGACCTGTCGCTCACGCTGGACTCGAAGCTGGCCTCGGCCCACGCCGTCCGCGGAGGGCTGCTGTTGCTCCAGGCACGGCTGGCACGCTCGGAGGCGGAGCGCGCCGAGCCGCTGCGTCGGGCCCGTGAGTCACTGGTGAAGGCCCTCACCCTCAATCCACTGCTCCGACGGGAGCACGCGGCCGCGCTCCGCGAGGCGGGGCTCAGTCCGGCGCCGGGGTGAGCCTGCCCGTGGCGAGCTTTCCCGCCGGGGTCCACGTGGGGGGCCTGGGGCATGGCGGTATCCCGTGCAGGCCTTCGGGCAGGGGCATGTCGGGGACCCGGCGATTCTCCGCGTTGAGGCAGACCGCGCCCCGGGGACTCCAGAGGGCCTCCAGCGTGCGCAGCTCCTCGACGTGGTTGTTCGCGCTCCTCCCCAGGCCGAACTCGTCGCGCCTGGCGATGCGCGTGCCGTTCCGGGTGTAGCTCGCGAGGTCTCCGCGGCCGACGAAGTACGCGGCGCGCTTGGCCTGCAGGCACGAGCCGAAGACATGGCCGCGCAGCACGTCGTAGCCGCCCGTGTCGGGGCTCCAGGGGGCGTAGCCCCAGTCGAGGCAGGTGACGATGGCGCCCGACTCACAGCCGATGGTGGTCCACGCGGGGACGGGCTCGACGGCCGCGTTCACGCTGTTGATGCGCAGCCCCTGCAAGAACGAAGTGGGGTCCCTGTCGGGGGCGGTGACGCCCCTCGGCGCGCAGTGATTCAGCCAGGGCAGTCCGGTCCCGTATTCCCGATAGAGGACGTCGTACGCGTGGACCCGGGCCGACGCATCCGCGCGGGGTGTCACGGCCAGCTCGAGGATGACGGCTCTCCTGGGCCCGCCGCCGTCGTCGGCTGGGAGCAGCATCACGAGCTTCAGCTGGTGGAGCTCCTCGCCCCTCAGGGAGCGGACCCCGGTGGCGCTGTCCAGGCAGGGGCTTGACTGGGAGCAGTAGTTCACCGTGAGCTGGGTGCCCGTGGCCTGGATGCTGTGAATCCGGACGCCCTCGCCGCCGCCGGGAGCCTGAGGGTTCTGAATGAGCCCGCTCACGGTGTGGGCGCCGAGCCGGTCCCCTCGCCGGGTGGGGTCTCGGCCCATCAATCGGACAGAGGGTTGGGGGAAGCTGGCCGAGGCCGGAACGTTCTCGAAGGCTTCGGGACAGAAGCGTGGACTGCCATCCACCACGAAGCAGTAGTTTCCGCCCTCGATGACGTAGATGCCCAGTCCGTTCGTCTCGGGAGGTTGGCAGTTGGGTTGTCCCGTCGGACATTCCCAGGGAGTCAGGGGCTGGGCTCTCCCTCCGAGCTCACAGGTCTCCACGCCACAGTCCCGCACGGGCAGGCTTTCGTTGGGGTCGGGCTCTCCGGGAGGCGGCGTGGGTTTCACGCAGGACTTGCTCCCGGGAAACAATGCACAGCAGCCGCTGACCCCAGGGGCCAGGAACAACATCAAGAGACACAGCAGCCGCGACCGCGCGCGCGAGTCGGACACGGAGGGGCGGGGGGCTTGCTTCAGGGGCATGTCCATTCCATCCAGGCGTATGGCTTGTTTGGCGAATCCCACGCCATGAGACGGCGAGGACCCCGAATTCTTGAGGCCTCCCTGTCCGCCCCGGAAGGTCAACGGTGGTGCCACCTGAAGTGTGCCGTGACACAGGCATAGGATGGCCGTCATGGAAACGGAACAGGAGCGGTCGACGCTGCGCGCGAGCCGCGGGGGCGCTGGTGGGGGCACGGACGCAGAGGCGCGTGTCCCGGGCCTGATGCGCCTCTTTGGTGGGGGCAGGGCCATGGCCGTGGCGCTGCGCCTGAAAGAGGGCGCGCTGGAGCTGGGGCGAGGCGTCGCCGCGCTGGGAGAGGTCCAGGACGCGAAGATGTCGCGGCGCCATGCCCAGGTCCGCTTCGATGGGCAGCGCTTCTGGGTGACGGACCTGGGGAGCCAGAACGGCACATTCGTGGATGGAGCGGCCATTCCCAAGGGGACTGCCCATGAGGCCCGGCGCGTGGTGCGCATGGGAGACTCGCTGTTCGTTCCCAGCCTGGACTTGCGGCCGCTCGAGGCGCACGGGGTCGAAGTCGTGGAGCAGTTCGTGCGAGGGCCCGCGATGCAAGGCCTGCTCAGGGAGGTCGCCCAGGCCAGCCTCGGCCATTCCCTGTACATCCATGGAGAGAGTGGCACCGGCAAGGAGGGGGTGGCGCGCGCCTTCCATTCCCTCTCCTCCCGGAGGAGTGGCCCCTTCATCGCCGTCAATTGCGCGGCCATCCCCGAGAGTCTCGCGGAGCGGTTGCTGTTCGGTGCTCGGAAGGGGGCGTACTCGGGGGCCGACGTGGATGCACAGGGCTATCTCCAGTCCGCGGATGGCGGCACCCTGTTCCTCGACGAGGTCGTCGAGCTGGACCTGGCGGTGCAGGCGAAGCTCCTGCGCGTGCTGGAGAACCGGGAGGTGACTGCGCTGGGCGCGTCCAAGGCGCAGCGGGTCGACCTGCACGTCTGCTGCGCGAGCAACAAGGCGCTGCGCGCGCAGGTGGCGAACGGACGGTTGCGGGAGGACCTGTACTTCCGCATCGGCCGACCGGACGTCACCCTGCCGCCGCTGCGCCAGCGCCCCGAGGAGATTCCCCTGTTGCTCGAACGAGGACTGTCACCCGGGAGGCGCCTGCACGTCTCGCTGGTCGAGGAGTGTCTGCGCAGGCCCTGGCCCGGCAACATCCGGGAGCTGATGTCCGAGCTGGGCGTCGCCGAACATGCGGCGCAGCGGAAAGGCGCATCGCGGGTCGAGGGCGGTCATCTCAAGCCCGACGCCGGAGTGGCCTTCGGGCAGGCCTTGTCACAGCCCGCCGAAGCGCCACGCGCACCGCCTCGGAAAGGCCCCTCGAAGGCGAAGCCTCTGCCCGCCGACGAGCGCACCCGCATCGAACACGCCTTGCGCCAGCACGGAGGCAACGTGACCGCCACGGCGGGCGCGCTCGGGATGCACCGCACCCAGCTCCGGAGGTTGCTCGACCGCCAGGAGATCGCCGTTCCCGACGCGGACGCGCAGGAGTGAATCGAAGACGCTGTCGTCAGGAGGAAGACCATGAGCACCGCTCGTGCCGTCATCCCGCTGTCCATGCTTCACCGGGGGCGCCCGGGCCACGCGCGGCGAGGACTCTGGACGGCGCACGCTGCTCGTTGGGGGGGATGGCGGACCCCGACATCCACAAGGAGCACGACGAGCTGTTCTTCCTGTCCGGCACCGGCAACGGGTGGCAGCTCCCCATCCATGAGACGCGCGACCTGACGCACCTCCACCCGCACCGCCTGCCTGCCCCTGGGCTGCAACCGGAACATCCGTATCGACGCGGCCACGTTCAATGACACGTCGGGCCGCTGGTTCTTCGATGTCTGGTTCGACCGGGACGGCTCGGTGATTGGCCCGTGCCTCTTCGTGGCCACCCTGGGACAGGCCAACAAGGTCGTCTTCGACGGGGTGTGTCGCAACGCCGGAGACCGCGTGGTGACCCAGGGGGACATGGCCGCCTTCCGTCTCTTCTATTCAAACCTTCATCGGCGCCCGGCGAGCGCACCCGGCCGTTGCGCACCATCGGGGGGCGGGAGTGAGGGCCCTGTTCGCCGGTTGGAACAGCACGCTGGCCTCGAATCCCTCCGTCACCGCTCCCCCCGCACCGGGCCGTGATTCGACATCCATGACGCGACGTGTCACTGTCCTCGCGGAGGTGATGAATGGCAAGTGTCGGCAAGGTCGACGTGGCGCTCGGTGTGCTCAATGGCGTGCTGGGGGATTATCTCCACCGTCAGAACAACGCGCTCGCGACGCCCATGGGGCTCTATCACCAGGGCCTTCCGCTCCCCGTCGAGCGCGAGGCCTTGCGCGCCGCGCATCCGACCTCCACGGGGCGCGTGGCCTTGTGGGTCCACGGGCTCGCCGTGACCGAGGCCGTCTGGGCCTTTCCCTCCGAGCCCACCACGGACTACGGCACCCTCCTGGAGCGTGACGCGGGCTTCACTCCGCTCTACCTCCGCTACAACACGGGCCTGCACATCTCCGACAACGGAGAGACCCTCGCGCACCTGTTGCAGCGCCTGGTCGCCGAGTTCCCCGTCCCCATCACCGAGCTCGTCCTCGTCGGCTACAGCATGGGCGGCCTCGTGTTGCGCAGCGCCTGCCACCTCGCCGACGAGGCGGGTCTGCCCTGGCTCTGCCTCGTGAGACGCTCCTGCTCCATCGGCGTGCCCCACTTCGGCAGCCCCCTGGAGCGCATGGGCACCGTCGTCGCCCAGGTGCTCCGCGCCGTGCCCAACCCCTACACGCGCCTCGTCGCCGACGTCGTCGACCTGCGCAGCAGCGGCGTGAAGGACCTGGGCGTCGCTCGACTCCGCCGACAGGACTGGGAAGACACCTCGACGCCATGCACGCCCCTGCGGCCTCCGCAGGGCATCGCCCACCACCTCATCGTCGGCGCGCTCGGGCAGGAGGGGCGGTGGGTCTCCGCCCTGTTCGGTGACGGCGTCGTCTCGCTGGCGAGCGCCTCGGGTCGTACCGGGCCTCGGGATTCGAGCCCGCTGTTTCCTGCGCAGAACGTCCAGGTGGTCGCGGGTATCGACCACGTCACGCTCGCCCACCACGCCTCGGTCTACGAACGGCTGCGCGCGTCGCTCACGATGGAGGCCTCATGAATCGCCTGCGTGGAGTGAAGGACCTGGTCCGGGACGCGGTGGAGCAGGGCGCCACGGCGGTGGAGCGCATCCACCGCTCCACCGCCGCGAAGCCCTTCCAGGTGTTGCGGTTCATCCCCGCGCTCGACGCCCCCCTGGGCGTCCTGCAGTCCCTCCAGGACACGACCCTGGCCGGTACGTATGGGATGGTCCGCTGGGTCAACCGCGCCGTCGACGGGACGCTGGACGTCGCGCTGGACCTCGTCGAGCACCACCAGCGCTCCCGGACGAACGGAGGCTCAGCAGGCCTTGCGCGACAGCACCCGAGTCCCGTGAATCAGTCGAGGGAGGACGAGGGCTCCGTAAGCAGGGTGAGCGCCCGTTGACCGGCGGAGAGGTACTCCGGTCGCCGCTGCGTCTGCCCGAAGGCGAGGTCCGCCACCGCGCGGCACGCGGCGAACCATCGTGCTCGCGCGAGGACGGTGGGGCTCACCGCGCCATACGTCTCCATCGCGGCGGCCAGCATGGGGGCGCCGCCCCAGTGGAGCAGCCCGGCGAGGTCCCTCGCGGGGTCTCCGATGCACGCGTCGCTCCAGTCGATGACTCCGGTGAGGGCTCCCCGGGCATCCACCAGGACATGCTCGGCCGCGAAGTCTCCGTGGAGCAGCCGGGGCGCGCCGCGTCCCTCCGTGGGGCGCTCCAGGAATCGCCGCTCCCACGCCGTGGCCTCCTGGGCTCCGACATGGCCGTGTTCGACGGCGACATGCAGCTCCTCCACGGCGGCCGCCGACCAGGCTTCGAGCTCCGGGTCGTCGTCCTCCGGGACCTCGAGCCCCATGGCCTCGGCCGGCCCGAGCGCATGGAGCGCCCCCAGGAAGGCCCCCAGCTCACGTCCGAACCTGGACAGTTCGAGCCGCCCCGCGTCGACGAGCAACGCGGGTCTTCCGGGAACCTTCTCGTAGCCCCCGAGGCCCGATGTGATGCCCTCGGCCGGGCCCTCGAGGAATCGATAGAGGGGGACCGGCAGGGGCAGCCGGGGCGCCAGCCACGCCGTCAGGCGCGCCTCCCAGGCCAGGTGTGAGGCGGCTTCGTCGCTCTTGGGGAAACGGAAGACGAAGCGTCCATCCACCTCGAAGGCCTGATGGTCCAGGCCCTCGCCCAGGTGGATGACCCGCGCCGTCGCGAGCGAGGGGAACCCCTCGTGGATGCGCGCGGCGGCCTCCGCCTCCGTGAGGGCTGGAGCCGCACCCACCTGACCCGTGTAACCGGGATATTTCCGCTGCGTATCACCCATGAACCCACCCACCCCGGGAGCGGACCATGGGACTTTCGCTGTCGTCCATCAGCAATCCGATCAGCAACGCCTACAACGCCACGAAGGATGCCGTGACGGAGACGGTCGACAACGTCGTCGACGTTGGCGAGGAGGCGCTCGACACGGCGACGTCCCAGGCCACCGAGGTCTACGAGGGCGTCAGCAGCTTCGTCGAGTCCGCGCCATCCCCTTCCGTCCTGCTCGACCCCTTCGCCACGGCGCGCGACCGGATTGTCGAGACCGCCGAGCAGGGCATCGACTTCGCCCAGGACGTCGGGCGCAGGGTGATTGACGCGGTGGAGGACCAGGTCGACTTCCTCGCCATCGAGAAGCAGCTCGACGACCTGGGCCCGGGGGACAGCTACCAGCTCCGCGCGAGCCTCGATGGCTCGGTGTATGGCATCGGCGGGCGGCTCGAGGGCACGCAGACCCTCACCAAGAACGAGGACGGCTCGTTCACGCTCGCCGTCGCGGGTGAGGCGGGGGCGGGGCTGATGGGGAGCCTCCAGCAGAAGGGGAGTGAGGTCACCGGTGGCGCCTTCTCGAACACCGGTGGCACCGTCGAGTTCACCTTCGACAGCGCCGAGGAGGCGGCGGACGCGGCCCGGACCTTCCTGGGCCCCGTCGCCGGCGGCGTCTCGGGGTTGCTCGATGGGGGCATCGACGGGGCCCTCGACGGGGCGACGCCGGACTACGGCGCGCTGCTCGACAACGTCTCCGCGCTCGAGCTCAACCCGAACTCGTCCACCGAGCTCGCCGCCAGCCTGAGCGGCGGCAAGCAGGCCTCGCTCGGAGGCGGCGTGAACCAGGAGTATGGCGCGAAGGTGCGCCTCGAGTTCGGCGACGGCGCGCCCCGGGTGGTGCTCAGCCAGTACACCAACATCTCCGCCGAGGTGGCCGGTGGCATCCCCGGCCTCAAGGGGGAGCTCGGCGGGGACGTCAAGCTGGAGGTTCAGGAGAGCTTCGAGCTCCCCGACGACCTCAGCGTCAGCGACGTGATGAGCAACCCGGGCAGCCTCGTGAAGGACCTCGCGTCGACGGCGGTGAGCACGGGGGAGGTCTCCGTCTCGCTCACCGCGGACGTGAAGGCGCAGGGGAATGTGCCCATCGCGGGCACGCTCGGCGGCCAGGCCGAGGCCCGGCTCGCGTTCTCCGGTGGTGTGGACGAGGTCTTCGGCTCGGGCGGCATCGAGTCGCTCCTCCAGGGCCGCTTCGGCAAGGCCTTCAACCAGTTCGCCGGGGTGACCCAGCTCGAGGCGAGCCTCACGCCGTACGAGACCGACGTCACCGAGTTCTCCCAGGGCTTCGGCCGGGGGCTGGGCTCCCTCAGCGGCGGCTTCTCCGCGACGACCACCGACCGCAAGGACCCCGCCTTCGAGTACTCGGGCTCGGTGGCGGACGTGCGCGACCAGCTCCGCGACCAGGTCAACCGCTTCCGCCTCCAGGCGCGCTACGCGTAATCCCTCTCCGCCACGGAGGGCCCTCCTCGCCACGGGCCACGAGCGCCCTGGCGAGGAAGGGCGGGCGCGTCAGTACACGAAGATGAGCCGGCCTTCGGAGTAGACGCAGTACAGCTCGCCGGTGGTATCGCCGGCGCAGCAGGTCTGGGCCTCGCCCTCGTTGAAGCAACGCTTGTTCACGAGCGAGCTGCACGCGGGATGGCCCGAGCACGCCAGCTGGGAGAGCGCCGAGTCCTGGCTGCCCTCGGGCACGGCCTCGGGCTCGCTGACCGGACCGCCACAGCCCAGCAGGGAGAGGCTGAACAACACCGCTGTCACGACAAGAGACTGCTTCATGAAAGGCCTCGTCAGGTGAGTGAGACGATGCCAGCTTAATCCAGACGGAGTGCCCATTCGTGTGAAGGCAGACCGTAAAGGGGCGGGTGCGGGGAGACCTCGCCGCCGCCGGGGCAAGGGTTCACGCCGACTCGAAGAAGGCGATGGCGTTGCCATCGGCATCCAGCACGGTGAAGTCTTCGTCTCCCCAGGGCTGCTTCGTGAGCGCGCCGTTCGGATGCACCACGCCCTGGTGCTGGTATTCACGGTAGAGGTCGTGCAGCCCCGTCACCCGGACCCGGCAGGACGCGGTGCCCGCGAGGTGGGGCTCGGCGCCGGGGCAGTCGGGCTTGTTGGCGGCCCAGAGGTGAAGCTCCACGGCGTCCCGGACGAGAATCGCGAAGTCGGGCTCGACGTGGCGCGCCTTGAATCCCAGGCGGTGCTCATAGAATTCGACGGCGCGGGCAATCTCTCGAACGGGTAGGGCAGGCGTCGCGGCGAGCAGTGGCATGCCCATGGCGTAGCGAACCCACGGGGCCAATGCCACCGTCCCGTCGGATGCGGCGCCGCGCGAGGTGTGGAGGACATCCGCATCCAACGTGAATCAACCTCGCGCAGGCCGGATTCGACGTCTGGCCGGAGATGCTGATTGGAGTCGGCTCAGGATGTCAGTCGTACTTGAGCGCGATGATGGGGTCCACGCGCGAGGCTCGCAGCGCGGGGAGCCACGTCGCCACCAGCCCCACCGTCAGCAGCACCAGCGGCGCGGCGATGAACGACAGCGGGTCCAGGGTGCTGACGCCGTGGACGAAGCCCGACACCAGCCGCGTCAGCGCCAGCGCGCCCGCGCACCCCAGCACCACCCCGCCCGCTACCGAGCCCAGGCCCTGCCGGAGCACCAGTCGCACCACCTGGCCCCGCGTGGCGCCCAGCGCCAGGCGCACGCCCAGCTCCCGCGTGCGCTGACCCACCAGATAGGACAGCACGCCGTAGATGCCCACCGCGGCCAGCAGGAGCGCCAGCGCCGCCATCATCGCCAGCAGCACCATGTTGAAGCGCTCGGAGCCGAGGGAGCGCGCGACGTGGTCCTCCAGCTTCAGCGTCTCCATCACCGGCTGCTGCGCGTCCACCGCCCACACCTCGCGCTGGACGGCCGCGACCACCTCCGCGTGGCCTCCTGGAGCGCGCACCAGCAGGTTGCGCGGAATCATCCGCACGAGCAGGGAGGCGATGCCCTGGGACATCTGTCCGGGCGCCACGTACATCACCGGAGGCGGCTCGTCGTTCAGGCCATCCTCGCGCACGTCCCGCACCACGCCCACCACCGCGCGAGGCACCTCGTCCCGGAGGCTGGGCACCGAGTGCGCCACGCGGATGCGCTGGCCCAAAGGGTCCTCGCCCGGCCAGAACCGGCGCGCCGCCGTCTCGTTGAGGACCACCACCGGCTCGGAGCCCGCCACGTCCGACTCCGTCAGGAGCCGCCCGCGCACCAGGCCGATGCGCAGCGCCTGGAAGTAGCCCGGTGTCACCGGGCGGTACTGTCCCCAGCCCGCGCCGGGGCCGTTGTCATCACCCGTGTATCTGCCCTCGATGGAGAACGACATGCTGGGGCCCGCGCCCATGGGCAGCGCGGAGGTGGAGCCGACCCCCTCCACGCCGGGCAGCGCCCGCACGCGCTCCTCCACCTGCGTCTCGAAGCGCTCCAGTGTCTCCAACGTGCCGTAGCGCGCCTCCGGCAGCGACATCCGCAGTACGTGGACTCCGCGCGGGTCGAAGCCCGGCTGGACGTTGCGCAGCGCGAAGAACCCCCGGATGAGCAGCGCCGCGCCCACGAGCAACATCACCGCCAGCGCCACCTGGCCCACCACGAGCAGCGCGCGCGTGCGCCCGCCCGTGGGGCCCAGGCTCGTGCGCTGGGCCCCTTCGCGCAGCGCGGTCTCCAGGTCCGTGCGCGACGCCTGCCACGCGGGCAGCAGCCCGAACAACAGGCCCGTGAGCAGCGACGCGCCCAGCGTGAAGCCCAGCACCGTGCCGTCGATGCCCACCTGCGCGCCGTCACCGGTCAGCAGGGGGGACGTGTCGGGCGCCAGTGACAGGAGCCCGGGCTGCGCCGCCGAGGCCAGCAGCACCCCGAGCCCGCCGCCCAGCACGGAGAGCAGCAGGCTCTCGGTGAGCATCTGCCGCGCGAGCCGCCCCGGGGCCGCGCCCAGCGCCGCGCGCACGACCCACTCGCGGTTGCGCGAGGCCGCTCGCGCAAGCTGGAGGTTGGCCAGGTTCACGCATGCGATGAGCAACACCAGCCCCACGGCGCCCAGCAGCACCCAGAGCGCCAGTCGCAGGTCGCCCGCGAGGAACGTCCTGAGCTCCACCGGGACGTAGTCCTGGCCCTCGTCGAGCAGGCCTGGGCTCTGCGTGCGCACGCGTCCACCCAGCGTCCGCAGCATGGCCGTCGCGCCGTCGAGGGTGATGCCCGGGCGCAGCCGTCCGGTCACGAAGAGGAAGTTGACGTCGGCGTGGTCGGTGAGGTCGAGCTGGAGTGGCGTCCACAGGAGTGCGCCCCGGGGATGGGCGAACGTGGCGGGGGCCACGCCCACCACCGTGTAGGGCTCGTCGTTGAGGACGATGGAGCGGCCCACCACGTCCGGTGCGCCACCGAAGCGCCGCTGCCACAGCCCCTCGCTGAGGACGACCACGCGGGGGCCGCCCACCACGTCCTCCTCCGGAAGGAAGCCGCGTCCCAGCGTGGGCCTCGTGCCGAAGGTCTCGAAGAAGCTCCCGGTCACCCGGGCGCCCGGCAGCCGCTCCGGCAGACCGTCACCCACGACGCTGAAGCCCGAGAGCAGCTGCTCGTGGGCCGAGACGCGCGAGAAGGGTGAGCCCTCCGCGGTCATCCACGTGTAGGCCGCGATGGACTGTGACGCCGAGCGCCCGTGGTCCTTGTTGATGCGCACCACCTGCATCAGCTTGTCGGGCTCGGGGTAGGGCAGCGGTCTCAACAGCACGCCGTTGACCACGCTGAAGAGCGCGGTGTTCGCCCCGATGGCGAGGGCCAGTGTCAGGAGCGAGACGAGCGTGAAGCCCCGGCTCTTGAGCAAGAGCCGGACGGCGAAGCGGACATCCTCGAGCAGCGCGGGCACGGGGGAACCTCGGGGGCGAGTGCCGTCCTACGGCGCCGCGCGCGGGCGATTGCACGCGCGGGCTCGCCCAGGACTCCGGGTCTCCGCGCCCCTCGAATCCCGGTGCGTGCCCAGCGGGACACCGGGGATTCCCTGGCGGGCGACCTCAGCGCCCGCCGAACAACCCTCCGAGACCTCCCAGCCCGCCGCCGCCGGAGGCGCCGCCGCCGGTGAGCAGGGGGAGGACGGAGAGGACCTTGCCGACGAGCGCGGGGTCCAGGCGCGACTTGAGGAAGTCGAGCAGCAGGGGCGCCACGAGGGTGGCCTTGCTCGCGTCCAGGTTGAAGCGGCCGAGCAGCGAGACGACGGCGGCCACCTCCGCGCCCTGCGCCGCGGCGCCGCCCAGCGCGCCCAGCAGCCCTCCCGCGCCGCCGCCCTGTCCGCCCATGAGTCCGCCGAGCGCACCCATGAGCCCGCCACCTTCCGGCTCGGCGGCGGGCGCGGCCTTCTGCCACGTGTCCATCTCCGGGATGGCCTGGCCCAGCTGGTCCGCGGTGTCCGCGCCGAGCTTCTCCTTCACCGTGCCCTGCACCAGCTTCAGCAGGCCGCCCGCCAGTCCCTGCGCCTGCGTGCCGTCGACTCCGAGCTGCTGGGAGAGCTGTCCGATGAGGTCCATGTCATGTCCCTTCGTGTCCGCGAGGAGCCCCGCTTCGTAGCCGACCTGGGGCCGCGCGTGTAGTGGCCTCGGTTGTTCGCGCAGGACGTCCGACGAGGACGCGCGCGCGTCCGGGGTGAACGCGGACCTCGGGGACCCGGGGCGCCACGGAGTGTTCGCTCCCTCGCATCTGGCGACGTCAGGTGTTGCGGCATGGCATCTGCAATGCATTTTCGGAAAGTCGCCCGCTGTGGCACCGCGAGACATCGCGTCGTGCCGCTCGGGATTGGCGCAGGCCCCCCTCGTGCCTGCCCTGCGCCAGGGTCGACACGAAGCTCCCGCATCAACCTCATGCGCGAAGTCCTCGGGATGGAGCCGATACATGTCTTGTGCAAGTTGTGGGAAGCCTCTGGCTGGAGCCCCGAGCGCGAAGGCCGCGTTCTGCCCCGCCTGCACCGCAGGTCTGAACAAAGCAGGCGTCCCCATCGAATGGGCCGCGAGTGAATGCTCGAAGTACAGAGGCTTGACGGTCAGCGTGGCGATGCTCACCGGGTTGCACAAGAAGTCAGCTGCCCAGTCGGCCGCCGGCTCGGGCTCCGCCCCGACATCCAAGGCGCGCAAGAAGGCTGACGGGAAGAGTCCCAAGGAGGCGGCAGCAGCAGCGGAGCCCTGCGCGCCAAGCAAGTTGACGGCGCTCCAGCAGAAGAAGATGGATGAGCCGTATAGAAACCTGGACATCCCGCACCTGGACCTCTTGGTCCGCTCCGCGAATCAAAATGGCCTCGGTGACCTGATCAACGGCCTGCAGACCTGCAGGATGCTCATGGTGGGCACGAAGTGGACGGTCGCCATCGACTCCAACCACCCGGACCTCACCACGATGCTGCCGAGCTTCGCCGGGGTCGAGAAGGGCGCTCTTGAAGACGAGTACCACGAGGTCGCCTTGGAGACTCCCGGCATGGTCGGCACGAAGGACCGGCTGGTTGTCACGGAGTATGGCTACCGCACGGCGAAGGAGCTGAACGAGTACACGCGCAGCTCGGGGCTGCGTGAACACGAAATCGGTATCATGAGCAACCTGGCGCTGAGGCAGCCGCTCGCGCTGAGCAAGCTGGACCTGTCCCAGCCACACCTGCGAGAGGTGCTCCCGAAGCATGGCCAGGAGTGGCGGTTCTTCTTTGGTTATGGTGCCGGCCAGAAGGAGAGGGCTCGCTACGACCTCCTCCTGGATCGAGTCATCTTCGACCTGAGCATCACCCATGCCATCGTGCTCCCCGTCAACCATCACACCGTGGGGGAGGACAGCAAGAAGAGTCGGCTTGGAATCACGTATCTTGAGCGATACCTCGAGCAACGGAAGGGCCCCTTGGCCCAGCTCAAGAGGGGCAAGGCCGTTGAGTTCGACACGCTGACCGTCGAGACCCTGAGTCTGGGCAACAGGGTGTTCAAGGTCGTGGCCATGAAGCCCAAGCAGGTGATTGCCTACTCTGACATGCAGCAGCTATGGCGCGCCGCGGACAGGTCTTTCACCATCGCGGAAGGAGATCAGTCCTTCAGTGAAGCCATCTCGGCCGGCATTCCCATGGCCTATCAGCTTTGGCGCACGAAGGGGACTGCGCACAAGCAGGCGTTGTACGACAGCTTCGTCAAGCAGGCAGGGAACATCGCAGAGTTCATCGTCCGGTGCGCGAACTACCCCGAGAATGAATTGAACCCTGGCGAGCTGACGAAGATCATCGAGGACTGTAACAGCAAGCAATTCCTGGCGCAGTACTCCGAGTTCGCGGCGGGGCTTGCGGAGACATACGACATCGCGCCTCGCCTCCGGGGATTCGTCAAACGATACTGGGTACGGATGAACCGCCACGCACTGGCCCAGGAGTTCCCTGTCTTCGGGGAGAAGTTCGCGGGCATCAGCGCGCTGGAGGCCGCCGGCCGTTTCGACGAAGCCTATGCGAAGACTCTCGATATGCTTGGGAGTTGTGGAGTTCACATCGGCCCATTCAATGCTCGGCGGAAAAAGTTCGGGAGGCAAGGGGCTATCAAGGCAGGGATAGGAGAAAGCCTCGAGCGCCAGGCCATGCCACGCGAAGTGTTTGCGTTGATCTACCAATACGATGATTCGGATTTTTCGGAGGGTCAGCCCTCCGCTCCTCCCGCGGGGGCGACAGGTACGTCGACAGCGACGGCGGCGGCAGGCACCGCGCCCGTGGGAGCCTCCGCCGCCGCTGCCGCGGGCGTGGCTCCGGCTGCTCCGAAGCCACCTTCCTCGTGAGCGGGTCGCGCCCTCAGTCCTCGAGCACCGGAGGTGTCGTCTGGGTGAGCACCGCCGGGGGCTCGCCGCGGGTCATGGACAACAGGCCCTTGAAGCAGCGCACGGCGAGCAGCCAGTTCTTGGGGGAGCGCATGTCCAGGCCGCCCAGGAGCTGCTTGAGCATGCTGAGCGTGTCGAAATAGACGCGCTCACAAACGAGGGTCTCCGACGCATCGAAGATGAAGAACCCCGTCATGCGCACGCGGAAGCGGCTGCCCGTGGGCGGGATGTTCCCCAGGGGGCCCAGGTGGGTCCCCATCAGCCAGAACTCGACGATGACCGCGTCGTCGCTGTGCCGTAGGGAGATGAGCTCGTGGTGCTGGTCGGGGAACGCGACGCGGGTGTTCCGGTAGTACTCGCGCACCGAGGAGCCGCCGTCGTGCACCGTCATCGTGGGGACCAGCTCGTAGTGGGGATGAGGGAACGTCGACAGGACGTCGTCCCACTGCTGCCGCACCTCGTCGCGGAAGTGGTCCAGCACCAGCTTCTGACGGGCCTTGCGTCGAATCTCGGGAGTCATGCTCGCCTCGGTGGCGCTCCCTCGAGCGCACGCTCCAGGGAAGCAGGGCGGGAAGATAGCGTGCCTGCCGGTGGCGGTTCAGGCCGGAGTTCGAGCGCGTCCGACGGCGGAAACGACGAATCGCCAGCAGGGACGAACTCCCGCTGGCGACCCGAGTCGTCATCGCCCGGATGAGGGGCGAGCGGTGCTACGGAATCTGCTCGTAGGGGTTGTTGGGGTTGTAGGGCCCGACGATGATGACGCCACCACCACACGTACGGGGACCACCGCGAACCTTGGTCTTGATCTGCATGGTCTGCTCCTGATGGGTGCTGCGTGAACTCCAGTCTCGCGGTGACCGGGTGAGTCGCTCGCGGCTGGAGGGCGGGATTCAATTGCACCTGTAATCAGCCGTCAAGCGACTGAACCGATGCACAGGCTCGGTGATATGGGTTCGAGTGATTGATGCGACATGTCACGGAGCCGGGCTCGGCCCGCAATCCCTGACGCTCCACGGTTGGGATGTCTCGTGCGAGTGCGTCAACAGTCTTTGTCACACGGGGTAGGGCGCGACACCAACCCCGCAAGGCGGGCGTATCTGTTTCCGAGACCTGTGGGTCATCAAGGACGCCGGCAGGGGGCCATCGCCTGATAGCGTCATCTCCCCGGGAGGGTGCATGCGCAGGTCATCCGTGGTGGCAATCATTCTGGGGGTGCTCGCCCTGGTCGTGGCCGGGGCGCTCTTCTCCTTCAATCGCCCTGCTGCCCTGCCCACCGTGCCCGCGGTTCGCGAGCCGCCCACCGTGACACGGCTCGATGAAGCGCCGTCGACCCTGGGGCCGTCCGGGGCACCCCATGATGGTGGTACGCAGCGCCCCGCCTCTGCTGTCCTCCTGGAGGGAGTCGTCCTCGACGAGGACGACCAGCCGGTGACGCAGGCCACGGTGGCCGCGATGACGCCGCCCCGACTGATGAAGGATGTCGCTCGACCTGCCGGTGAGCCGGACCTCGTGGAGTTGGCCGGAGGGGTGACGCAGCGGTTCGGAGACTACGTCTCCGACCGGTTCGAGACGGAGGTCGACGACGCGGGCCGCTTCGTCCTCGAGGTGGCTCAGGCGGGGCCCCACTTCCTTGTCGCCTCAGCGGAGGGCTACGTCGTCACACGCGTGGACGTCTCGGCGCCCGCCAAGGACCTCCGGCTCGTCTTGCGCGCCGGTGGGCAGGTGGTGGGCAGTGTGGTCAGCGCCTCGGGAATCGTGCTCCCGGAGGTGAATCTCTTCCTGTTCGCCGAGGGCAAACAGACCCATGTCGCCGAGACCACGAGCGATGAGCAGGGGCGCTTCCAACTGCGCACCGTGCAGCCCGGCCGATACACGCTCAAAGCGATCTTCGACACGGGCGCCCCGCATCGGATGTCGCGCGTCATCGATGTCCGTCCCTCGGAGCCGACGACGGTGACCTTGCGGATGGACACCGGTCGCTCCGTGTCCGGCACCGTGGTGGATGAAGCCGGGCGCCCCGTGGCTCACGCCGAGGTGTCGGCCCGGTCGGACCCGGAAGCCCACGCCGAGCTGTACGAGCGAGAGCGCGGTTACCGGGTGTCGGATTCGTCCGCGCGCACGGATGCCTCGGGGCGGTTCACGGTCCTCCACCTGCTACCTGGCAACTGCCTCCTCTCCGTCGAGAAGCCTGGCTACGTGCGGCGTGAGCACGATGGCGAGGACTCCCGGCGCACCGTCCTGGCGGGCGCGAAGGACGTGACGCTGGTGATGCGCTATCAGGGCAGCATCCTGGGGCGACTCCGGCGCTCGGACGGCACGCCCATCACCCGCTTCACCCTCAACGACGAGCCCTTCGAGCACGAGGACGGGGCCTTCCGGTTTCCCATCCAGCAGCCGGGCGTGACCTGGCTGACGTTCGATGCCCCGGACCTGCTGCGCACCCTCCGCGAGGTGCGAGTCGAGCCCGGTCAGGACGTGGACCTGGGCGACCTCATCCTCGAAGGTGGGAAGCGGATCCGCGGACGGGTGCTGGACACGAGGACCTCCGCTCCCATCGAGGGCGCGAAGGTCGTCGTCCAGCACACGCAGGCGGGTTCCGGGGGCACGGAGGCCCCGGAGCTGGCGAGCGCGAGGACGGACGCGACAGGGGGCTTCGAGCTCGCCCCGGTGGAGCCCGGCTCACTGCGCCTGGATGTCTCCCGCTCCGGCTACCTGCCCCTGCGAGGCTCGCTGCGTGTGAGCGAGGAGCCGCTGGAGCTGCGCCTCTCCTCGGGCGCGCGAGTGTCGGGCACCGTCAAGGACCGCGAGGGGCGGCCCGCGGACGTGGTGCTGCGAGTCTTTCCCCTGGGGGACCACCAGGGCCACTCGCCCAGCATCCTGCAGGTCCGGGATGGGAGCTTCGACGTGGCGGGGCTGGAGCCCGGGGAGTACGTCTTCAAGGTCCTCTCCGTGCACGACTCCCTGGGGAATGCCTGGTCGGAGAAGCGCTCCGGCCGCTATGTCCCACGCAGGGTCACGCTGGCGCCCGAGGAGCAGCGGGTGCTCCAAATCCAGGAGCAGGATGGGCGCTCCTCGCTGCGTCTGCGCATGCCCCGCTTCACGGGCGTCGCTCCAGAGGATGTCGCTCCTCACTCGGCGGTGCTCATCCCGGGGACCGTCCCGCAGGTGCGCACCTATTCAGGCTTCGAGCGGCTCATGCGTGAGCAGGGCGTACCCGCTCCGCCGAAGCCGTCCTCTCCCGAGGTCGTCTACGACGCGCTGCCCGCGGGCCGTTACACGTACCTGCTCGTCGGAAAGCGCCCCCAGGGAGGCCCCTACCTGGTGCACACCGAAGTACTGGTGGTGCCCGAGGCCCAGAGCGTCACCCGGGACCTCCAGCCCGTCTGGTCCCCCATCACGCACATCATCCTCTGACGGGTGCCGCGCGTGGCCCGGTGACGCGGCCCTCACTCCCGCGCGCCGGTGAACTCCGGCAGCAGGTACTCGTCCGCGGAGGGGGCCTTGTCGATGAGGCCCAGCTCCACGAGCTGCTGGGAGAGCTGCTCCCACCGCTCGCGCTTCATCGCGCCCAGGCCCCGGGCCTTCGTCTCCTCGGTCTCGATGAGCGGCTTCTGGGCCTCGGCCCCCGCGGCGAAGGTCTCCGCGTCCATCGTCGTGTTCAGCTTGCCCATCACCGCGTTGGTCGGCCCCGGGTTGTCCAGATACGCGCGCCAGCCCTCGCGCACGGCCGCCACGAACGCCTTCACCTGCTCGGGGTGCTCCTTCCAGTACTGCCGCCGGGTGATGACCACGGCGATGTACGGATTGAAGCCCTCGTCGGCCACCAGGAACACCGCCGGCGTGGCGCCCTGCCGCCTGGCGGCGATGGGCTCGGCGGTGACGAAGCACTGCTGGGCGAAGTCCTTGTCCGCGAGGAAGCGCGCCACGCCGCCGTCGTAGGGCACCACCTTCACCTTGTCGAAGCTGTACTTCTTCTTGAGAAAGGCCACATACGAGAGGCCCGGCTCCAGCGCCACCGTGCCCGAGGACAACACGTCCTGGATGCCCTTCGCCCCGCGGGACGCGTGGGCCATGATGGCGTGCGGCGACGTCTGGTACACCGCGAACAGCGGAATCACATCCAGGCCGCGAGCGCGCGCGGTGATGATTTCATCCGCGCCGCTGATGCCGAACTCGGCCTTGCCCGTGGCCACCATCTGCTGCACCGGCGCGCCCGCGCCGCCGCCCAGGATGTCCACCTCCAACCCATGCCGGGTGAAGGCCCCCGACTCGCGCGCCGCGTAGAAGCCGCCGAACTCGGGCTCCGCCACCCAGTTGAGCGCCAGCTTCACCTTGGCCGGAGCGGCCTTCCGTGGCGCCGGGGTGCCTGCCTGGGCGCCCTGGGGGGGCTCCTCCTTCTGGCGCGAACAGGCGCTCGCGGCCACCAGCAGCCCCACGCACCCCAACAGCTTCACCAGACGTCCGCTCACGTTCTGCCTCCCTTCCACGTGACTCAATTCCCCTGCGCCGACGGGTGCCAGCGCCGCAGCAGCCGGGCTCCCGTCAGGCTCACCGCCCCGAACAACACCAGCCCCAACCCCGACGCCGCCAGCACCGCCGCGAACAACAGGTCCGTGCGCAGCTGACGGTACGCGGCCAGCACCAGGATTCCCAGCCCCGCCGTGCCCTCGGAGAAGCCGGCGACGAACTCGCCGACGATGGCGCCGATGACCGACAGCCCCGAGGCAATCTTCAACCCGGTGAACAGGTGCGGCATCGCCGCGGGCAGCTCCAGCTTCCACAGCGTCGCGAAGCGCCCGGCGCCATACAGACGGAACATGTCCCGCAGCGGCGGCTCCACCGAGCGCAGCCCGGTGAGCGTGTTGGCGATGACCGGGAACAACGAGACGATGAAGGACGACACCGCCACGGCGCGAGGGCCCGGGCCGAACCACAGCACCAGGAGCGGCGCGATGGCCACGATGGGCACCGTCTGCAGGAAGAGCGTGTACGGGTAGAGCGCGCGCTCCATCATGCGCGAGGACGCAAGCGCCACCGCCACCAGCACGCCCAGCACCGCGCTCAGCCCGAAGCCCACCAGGGCCGCGCGCCCCGTGGTGAGCGCCGCGCCCAAGAGCGAGCCCGCCTCCCGCGCTCCCACCGCCCCCACGGCCGAGGGCGGCGGCACCAGCCAGACCGGGACCTCGAAGAGGCGCACCGCGGCTTCCCAGAGCGACAGCAGCACGACGAGCGCCACCAGCGGAGGCAGCGCCGCGCGAAGGGCCGGGCGGTTCACCAGCGCTCTCCTTGCTCCAGCGCCTCGTGGAGCAGCCGGGCCTCGCGGGCGAAGGACGCCTCGGTGCGAAGGGCCGCGCCGCGCTCGGTGGGCAGCTCCAGCGTCCGGTCCAGCACCACGCGCGCCGGCCGCCGCGACAGGACCACGGCCCGCTCGGCCAGGTAGGCGGCCTCGGAGATGGAGTGGGTGACGAAGAGCACCGTCATCCCCAGCTGGCGCCACAGCGCGCGGAGCTGGTCATCCAGCCGGCCGCGCGTCAGCTCGTCCAGCGCGGCGAAGGGCTCGTCCAGGAGCAGCAGCCGGGGGCGGGTGACGAGCGCGCGCGCCAGGGACACGCGCATGCGCATGCCGCCGGACAGCTCGGCGGGGTGACGGTCCGTGGCATCCCCCAAGCCCACCTGCTCGAGCACGGCGCGCGCGGCGGCCCGTCGCTCCGACTCCGGCACGCCGGTCAGCTCCAGCGGCAGCGCCGCGTTGTCCAGCACCGTGCGCCAGGGCAGCAGGTGCGCGTCCTGGAACACATAGGCGATGGGGGCGCGCTCACCGGGCGTGCGCTCCAGCGACGGCGTGAAGGTGATGTGCCCGGCCTCCGCGCGGTCCAGCCCGGCCACCAGCCTCAGCAGCGTGGACTTGCCGCAGCCGGAGGGCCCGAGCAGCGCCACGAACGCGCCGGGCGCGACCTCCAGGTCCAGCCCCGACAGCACGGCGACGTCACCCGGGAAGGTGCGGCGCAGGCCCTCGACCTTCACGCGGACGCCCCCGCTTCCGGAGACGGGGGGCAGGGGAGCGGGGGGAGCGAGGCCGGGAGGCGCCATGGAGGGGGTGTTTCTAACCGCCCTGAACCCGCGAGGCGAGCGTGGATCTCGCGTCCAGGGCGGGGCCAAGGCGCCGCGTGGCGCTTCCTGGTCGACTTCGGTGACGGGCCCGCCGCCACGCCGGGGTGGAACAACCTCCACTCCGGCTCCACCGGTTCGTCGTTGAGCAACCTGGTGGACGACGCGGGTGTGGGCTCGGGGCTGTCGCTCCAGCTGACGGACGGGTTCTGGCAGGGCTGGACGGGCGCCTGCAGCGGCGGCGGCACCACCGCGAGCACCGGCTATCCCGCGTCGGCCACGCGGGACACGTTCTTCATCGGCACCAACGAGGGGACGACGGACACGCAGGCGCAGGTCCGCCTCTCTCTGGGCTGGCCATCAAAGGCACCTGGCTTCCCGCAGCGCTCGGACGCGAACGCCCGACAGGTCGCCGCCATCGTTCCCTTCTCGGGAGGGCGCGTCCACAGCGTGAACGGCGTGTCGGGCATCTGCCGGCTGGCCACCGAGGACGTGCCCGTGTGGACCTTCCACGCGGCGGACGACGGCACGGTGCACGTGAGCGACACGGCTGCGGCGGTGAACGGCCTCAACGCCTGCTCGCCCCCGTCGGCGCCGGTGGTGACGCGCTACGAGAACGTGGGGCACGAGGCCTACTCCCGGGCCTATTACACGGACCACACGTACCACTCCCCGAACCTCTACGAGTGGCTGCTCGCGCAGCAGCGTCCGTAGGGGATGACCCGAGGCCCCGCTGCTCGTACGGAGCGGGGCCTCCGCGCCTGCTGGACGCGCCGCCGGAAGTCGAGGGTGTCCACGGTGAGCCGCGACGCGTTCTGGCGGGCCGCCGTGCGTGGGGTGATGGCCGCTGCTTCGACGGACCCGATGGGGCCAGCTCAGCTCGTGCCCTGGTCTGACGCCAGCCGGGGCAGCACGGCGATGAACGTCGTGCCCTGGCCGTCCTGGGACGTCACGTCGACGGTGCCCTCGTGGGACTCGACGATGTGCTTCACGATGAAGAGCCCCAGGCCGATGCTGCGCCCCGTGTTGCTGTCCGCCGTGCGGGCGCGCTGGAGCGGACGGAAGAGGCGCGCGCGGGCGTCGTCGGGAATGGGCGGCCCCTCGTTGTGGACGGACAGGACGACGCGCGGTGCTTCGCCTTGGACACGCACCGTCACGCGCGAGCTGGCGGGGCTGTATTGGAGCGCGTTGCCCACCAGGTTACCCAGCACCTGGGCGATGCGGTCCGAATCCCACTCGCCGAAGGCATCCCCGTCCGACTCCACGCGCAGCTCCCGCTCCGGGTGGCTCATCTGCAGCTCCTCAATCACCTGCTGTGACAGCTCATGCAGGTCCACGGGCCGCCGGTGGATGGGCAGACCTCCGCCCAGGCGCACCTGGGTGAAGTCCAGCAGGTCATGCGTCATCCGCACCGCGCGCTCCGCCGAGGCCTGGATGCGCAGCACCGAGCGCAGGTTGCGCTCGCTCAGCTCCTCCCGCCGGGCCAGCACCGACGCTCCCAGCTGAATCGCGCTGAGCGGGTTTCGCAGGTCATGGCTGACGATGCCGATGAGCTGCTGCTCGAACTCCGCGCGCCGGCGCGTCTCGGCCTCCTGGCGCTTCTGCTCGGACAGCTCGTGCGCGATGACGGCCACGCCCACCGGCTGGCCCGTCCGGGCGTGGGTGAGGGTGGAGATGGCGTAGCGCACGGGCAGCCGCGCCCCCGTCCGGAGGTTTCGCGCCTGCAGCTCCCCCTCCCAGCGCCCCTTCGTCGCCACGCCGGGCAGGAGCGTGTCCTGGACGAAGGGACGGTCCTCCTCGGGGAAGTAGTCCAGCAGGGACGTGTGGCGCGCCGCTTCCTGTCCCGGGACGCCGAGCATCCGCTGGCCGGCCTCGTTGAGATACGTGATGCGGCCCTCGGTGTCCGCGATGCCAATCGCATCCGAGCTCTGCTCCACCACGACGGCCAGGGCCTGCCGCGCCTGCTCGACCTGGCGCTTCTCCTCGCGTGCCCTGGCCACGGCGAGGTTGCCCTCCACGCGCGCGAGCAGCTCCCGCGCGGAGAAGGGCTTCACCAGATAGTCGTTGGCGCCCGCCTCCAGCCCCTCGACGGTGGCCTCCTCGCCCGCGCGGGCCGACAGCAGGATGACGGGGATGTCCGCCGTGACGGGCGAGGCCCGCAGCGCGCGCAGCAACCCGAAGCCATCCATCCCCGGCATCATCACGTCACTGAGCACCAGGTCCGGCCGTCGGGCCCGCGCCTGCTCCAGCGCCTCATGCCCGTTGGCGGCCGTCTCCACCGCGTAGCGTCTACCCAGCAGGCGCTGGACGTAGTCGCGCATGTCCACGTTGTCATCCACCACGAGCACCGTCTCGCTGGCGTGGGACGTCCGGTCTTCACGGCGCGCAAGCGGGGGCGCCTCGTCGTCGGTGACCTCGATGGAGGCCGGAGCCTCCAGCCACGTCCGCGCTTCGCTCACGAAGGCCCGGAGGTGGGTGGTGTGACCTGGCTCCTGGGGCTTCAGGTGCCCGGCGGGCAGGTGCGCATGGCCCAGGGGCAGCCACACGGTGAAGGTGCTGCCATGTCCCTCCACGCTGCGCACGGCGAGCCTGCCCCCGTGCAGCTTCACCAGCTCCTGCACCAGCGCGAGCCCGATTCCGCTGCCCTCGTAGCTGCGCCCGTGCGCGCCCTGCACGCGGTGGAAGCGCTCGAAGATGCGCGGCAGCTCCGCTTCGGGGATGCCGGTGCCCGTGTCCGTCACCGACACCTCCACCCCGTCGTCCTTCGCCGCGCACGCGACGCGAATCTCCCCGGCCAGGGTGAACTTGAAGGCATTGGAGAGCAGGTTGAGGATGACCTTCTCCCACAGCTCGCGGTCCACCCAGACGGGCTCGGGGAGGGGCTCACACGACACGACGAGCCTCAGGCCGGCGCGCTCCACGGTGGAGCGGAAGGCGCTGGCCAGGTCCGCGGTGAGCGCGCCCAGGTTCGTGGGCGCGAAGGAGGCCCGCGTCCGGCCCGCCTCGATGCGCGAGAAGTCGAGCAGCGTGTTGACCAGCTTCAAGAGCCGCAGCCCGTTGCGGTGCACCGTCTCCTGGCGATGCCGCTGGCGCGGCCCCAGCGGCTCCTCGGCGTCGCGCAGGCCGTCCTCCACCGGGCCCAGCATCAGCGTGAGCGGCGTGCGGAACTCGTGCGAGACATTGCTGAAGAAGGTCGTCTTGGCCCGGTCCAGCTCGGCCAGGGCCTCCGCGCGGCGGCGCTCCTCTTCACGGGCCCGCGCGGTGGTCACCGCCGTCGTCACGCCGCTGGCCACCAGCTCCAGGAAGCGGCGATAGGCCTCGTCCAGCGCCCGACGGGGGCTGATGCCCAACACCAGGAAGCCCAGGGGCAGGGCTTGTCCGGGACGGGGCATGGGCAGCACCACCACGGACGTGGTCGCCTCGGGCCAGGGGCCACCGGGCAGCGGCCCCAGGGACTCGGGGAGCTGCTCGAGCCGCAGCGACTCTCCGGTGTGTGCCACGCGGGCCAGGGGCCAGGTGTCCGGGCGGGGCTCCTCGTCCAGGAGGATTCGGGCGGGGGCCGCGCGGCTGTCCGACGGCAGGCCGCTGAGCGCCACGAGGCTCGCCGTGCGCTCCGCGTCATCGGTGAGGTAGAGCAGCGCGAGCGGCACGTCGTTCAGGTTGCCCGCGAGCACGCGCGCCATCTCCCGGCACGTGAGCGCCGGCGTCGCTTGTCCCAGGGCCGCGGCGCTCAGCTCGGAGAGCGTGCGCAGCCTGCGCTCGTTGAGCACGCGCTCGGTGGTCTCGGTGAGCGCGGCGAAGATGCCGCCCACGCCGCCGGACTCGTCGCGGATGGGGCTGTGGCTGTAGGAGAAGTAGCACTCCTCCACGTAGCCGTTGCGGTCCAACGGCATCATCAAATCTTCCACGCGGATGGGCTCGCCGGTGGCCTGGATGCGCTCCCAGCCGGGGGCGAGCATGGTGTCCCACACCTCCGGCCAGGTGATGGAGGCCTCCTGTCCCAGCGCGGCGGGGTGCTTCGTCGCGCCGCAGATGGGACGGTAGGCGTCGTTGTACATCTGCACGTAGCGCGGGCCCCACGCCAGGTAGAGCGGGTAGTTGGACGCCAGGACGATTCCCACCGTGGTGCGCAGGGACTGCGGCCAGCGCTCCACCGGGCCCAGGGGCGTCTTCTCCCAGTCGATGCGTCGGAGCAACGCGCCGCACTCGCCGCCGCCGCGCAGCACCTCCTCCACGGCTCGGGGGCCCCTCATCGCGCCAGTCCTCCCGCGGCGCTCTCACCCGACACCCGGCAGGGCAGGTGCACCGTGAAGGTGGCGCCCTGGCCCGGCGCGCTGCGCACGTCGATGGTGCCCCCCATGGCCCGGACGTTCTGCCGGGTGACGTACAGGCCCAGGCCCAGGCCGCCGTAGTGGCGTTCGGAGACGGCGCGCTCGAACTTCTCGAAGATGCGGTCCATGGCCTCCGCAGGGATGCCGATGCCTTCGTCCCGGATGCTGAACCAGGCGTGCTCCGCGGTGCGTCCGGTCCGCAGGTGGACGGGGTGGCCCTCGCCGTACTTGAGGGCGTTGGCGAGCAGGTTCGACACGGCCTGCTCCAGCCGCGCGCGGTCCCACTGGCCCACCACTTCGCCCAGCTCCGTGTGGATGGGGGTGCTGGTGCGCTGGGATTCGGCGTCGAAGCGCAGGGCCACCTCGTGGAGCAGCGCGCCCAGGTCCACCGGCTCCGGCTCCAGGCGCAGCTGGCCTCCGCTGATGAGCGTGACGTCGAGCAGCTCGCCCACCAGCGTCGACAGGCGCTTCACCTGTCGCTGCATGACCTCCAGGTCCGCGGGCAGCCGCTCCAGCAGCTGCGGGCCGCGGCCTTCCTGGGCCACCCGGGCCAGCGTCTGGAGCTTCAGGTGGAGCGGCGTCAGGGGCGTCTTGAGCTCGTGGCTGGCCACGGCGAGGAACTCGTCGCGAATCCGGATGGCCTCGTCCATGGCGACCAGCAGTCGCTCTCTTTCCTGTTCGACCTGTTTGCGGTCGGAGATGTCGATGACCGAGCCGATGTAGCCCAGGAACTCGCCCGCCGATCCGAAGCGGGGGCTGGCCGAGTCGATGGCCCAGCGGTACCGGCCGTCCTTGTGTCGCAGCCGGTAGTCGAGCTGGAAGGGGAGGTGGTCGGCGTTGGCGGCGAGGAAGACGGTGCCCGCGCGCTCGGCGTCGTCCGGATGCACGGCGCCGAGCCAGCCGAAGCCCAGGCTCTCGGCCTCCGTCTGCCCGGTGAACTCGTACCAGCTGCGGCTGAGATACAGAGAGCGGCCGGTGACGTCCGTCACCCAGAGCATGACGGGGGCGTGGTCCGCCATGTTCCGGAAGCGGGCCTCGCTCTCCTGGAGGGCGCGTTGGGACGCCTTCTGGGCGGTGACGTCCCGCATGGTGACGAAGACCCGGTCGCTGTGCTCCGGCGAGGGCCGGGTCAGGGTGAGCATGACGTCGACGTGGCGGCCTCGCAGCGTCTTGAGCACGGTCTCCAGCTCCAGGCGCGTGCCGCCTTCCCAGAACATGACGAGCTCGTCGGTGAATGCCGCGGCCGTCTCCGGGAGGAAGATGCGGGAGAGGGACAGGCTGCCCATCACCTCGTCACGGCCGCGCGCCTCGAGCAGGCGGGCGGTGGCCTCGTTCACGTCCAGGACCTCCACCCAGCCCGCGGCCTCCATCACGAAGCCGGGATGCTCCGCGAGCCAGGCGCGCAGGTCCGTGACGCCCGATGCGCGCAGGGCGTCGAGCGCATTCGTCACGGCGGTGAAGTCCTCCACCCAGAGGGAGACATCCACTGCGTCGAAGAGCTCCGCGTCCCGTGTGCCCCTGGCTGTTCCAGCCCCACCCAAATGTGCCTCCTCGGTACCCCGCTCGCGTGGCCCTGGGTTATCAGCCCGGCCGGGTCGGCCGTGTCACAAAGATTCTGGAGTCGCCAGGAGTCAACGAACAGGCATCTTCCGGGCGTCCACCGCTCGGACGCCTCCTCGGTGGGCCGGCGCCGGACGCCCGCCCGGACGCCCGGGGGGCCGGGCCTGGCTCCGCGTGGCGCGGAGGCGCACGGGCGATGCCATGCGCGTGCGCTCCCGTGTCCGGGACGCGGTGGGATGACTTGTCATTGATAGGGATTGGAGGACGAGGCTGGAGTGGGCAGGGGCCTGACCCGCCGCTGGTTTCGGGTGACCCCCGTGGCGCGAGGCACTAAGAGGGGCCTCCATGTCCCGTCCCTGGGCGACATACGCGCTGCTCTTCCTGGGCTTCTTCGCGGTGCTGGCGGCGTTCCCCGTCTACACCCCCTTCGATTCCAAGCTGACGCTCCCCACCACGCTGTCGCTCCTGCGCGAGGGGAACATCGCCCTGGACGAATACGCGCCCACCTTCCAGGTGCACCAGAACGGCCTCTTCGAGCGCGACGGCCACTACTACAACTACTTCCCCCTGGGCCCCTCGCTCGTCGCCGTGCCCATGGTGGCGCTGGTGGATGGCTTCGTGCGGCTCGTCACCCCCGTGGGCGGCCTCCACCCGTCACTGGGCAGGTCCCTGGCCCACTGGCGCCACCTCCACGACACCACCGGCCTGGTGGACCTGAACGCGTGGAACGAGCCGCAGCGCTACTTCGCCTCCGCGGTCACGGCCCTGGCGGGTGTCGCCATGTTCGTGCTCGGCATGTCGCTGAAGCTGTCCCGCCGTCGCGCGCTCCTGCTCGCCGCCGTCTTCGTCTTCTGCACGCCGCTGCTCTCCACCGCCAGCCGCGCCCTGTGGCAACACGGCCCCTCGCTCCTGTTCCTCACCCTGACGCTCGTCTGCCTCGTGCGCGCACGGGACAATCCCGCCGTCGTCGGCTGGGCGGGCCTCCCGCTGGCGCTCGCCTACGTGATGAGGCCGACCAACGGGCTGTCCGTGCTGCTCTTGTCGCTCTACGTCGTGTGGACCTACCCGCGTCAGGCCTGGAGGTTCTTCGCGAGCGCGCTCCTGGTGGCCATCCCCTGGGTGGCGGTGAACCAGGTCCACTACGGCTCCGTGCTCGCGCCCTACTACGAGCCGCAGCGCCTGGAGTGGTCCTCCTCGCGCGTGGCCGAGGCCCTGGCCGGCAACCTCGTGTCCCCCGGCCGCGGGTTGTTCGTCTTCACCCCCGTGCTGCTCTTGAGCGCCTGGGGCCTGTGGCTGGACGTGCGCGCCCGGACCTTCACCCGCCTGCACGCCGTGCTGCTCGCGGTGGTGGCGCTGCACTGGTTCTCCATCTCCACCTTCCCGCACTGGTGGGGAGGGCACTCGTATGGCCCGCGCTTCTTCACGGACATGGTGCCCTACCTCGTCTTCTTCCTCGTCCCCGTGGTGCGCTCGCTCCAGTGGAAGGGCCCCGAGGCCCGGCGCGGACTGACGGCCACCTTCGCGGTGCTGGCCACGCTGAGCCTGCTCATCCACATCCATGGCGCCAGCTCGCGCGCCGTGTATCGCTGGAACAGCCTGCCGCTCGACGTGGACGAGCACCCGGAGCGACTCTGGGATTGGACCGACCCCCAGTTCCTCGGCCGCCGCTGAGACACGGGGCCTCCGTGCCCTGGTTGGCTGGGGGGCGCTGTCCTATCCTCGCGCGGTGCATCCCCGGTGCACCGCACCCTGTCCCAGGAGCCCCGCCCGTGCCGACGTCCGCCCCGCCCCGTCGAGAGCCACCCCAGGGCCCGTGGGCGCGCTTCCTGGACTTCATGGAGCTGACCTCCCCCGAGGGGAAGTGGGGGTGGGGCCTGGTGCTCGGCCTGCTCGTCATCGGCTTCTGGCCGCTGGCGCTGCTGGGGGTCCTGGACGTGAGCGGGACGCCGCGCAAGGTGCTCGTCGCGCTGGGGCCCGCGTCCATCTGTCTGGGATTGGCCCTGCTCGTGCTGGTGTGCGGCTACCGGTATGGCGAGTCGCTGCGCATGTCGCGCGGCAAGACCTGGGGCCTGGCCGCGCTGTTCGTGGGGCTGGGCCTGGCGGGGGCCGCGGGCCTGTGGTTCAGCGAGAGCTGAGCCCCGAGGGGGCGCTCAGCCCGCCTGGTCCGCGCCCTCGAAGGTGACCTTCGCGCGGTTCATCACGTACTCCACCGCGAGCAGGTACCAGCCCATCTCCGCCAGCCGCTTCGTCGTCTCCGGAGACTCGCGCAGGGCGGCGTGGGCATCCGCGGCGGTGAGCCCGAAGGGCTCCATCTGGAGGGCCACCAGCTGCTCGAGCTTCTCCGGCGTCAGCTGGAGCTTGTGCTCCTCGGTGACGGCCTTCAGCACGATGCCGATCTGCAGCCGCCGCTCGACGTCCGCGCGCGTGGTGTCGTCCGTGAGCCAGCCCTCCAGCGCCTCACGCTGCTCGTCCACGTCGAACTGGTGGTCGACCAGGCCCTGGCCCTCGGCCTGGACCCAGCGGCGGCGCAGCTCCTCGTCCACCAGCGCGCGCGGCAGCTCCACCGGGGCGCGCTGGATGAGCTCGTCCAGCACCAGGTCCCGCGCCTGCACCCAGAGCTCGGCGGCTCCCTGGTCCTCCAGCTCCTCGCGCAGGTGGTTCATCACCTCGTCCAGCGTGGCGCCCATCCCCAGCTTCGCGAGGAACTCCGGGTCGCTGTCCGGCAGCGGCGTCACCTCGTGCGCTCCCAGCACGTCCACCAGGAATCGCGCGGGCTTTCCCCGCAGCGACTCCACCGGGTAGGTGTCCGGAAGCTCCAGCGCGACCTGCAGGGACTCGCCCACCTTGCCGCCCTCGGCCAGCGACTCGCTGAGCCCGGGCAGCATCTCGATGGGCGCCAGCTCCGTCGTCAGGCCGAAGCGCGAGGAGAAGGGGATGAGCCGGCCATCGCAGTAGCCCACGATGTTGAGCTTCACCTCGTCGCCCAGGGCCAGCGGCTCACCCGCCTGCCGCTCGCGCGAGGGGGACACGGCGCGGTGCTTCTCGTGGAAGGCGCGCAGCAGGTCCTCCTCCGTCAGGTCCGGCGGCGTGGGGACCAGCACGGAGATGCCCTCCAGGGAGGGCGCGCTCACGGTGGGCAGCTCCAGCGCCTTGGCGGACACGAGGCTGACCACCGGGCTCATCTTGAGGAGCCGCTCGACGCCCTGACCTGCTCCTTGAGACCCTTGCTTGCTGCTCACGAATGCTCCCGGGAGATAGGCCTGCCAGCGTCCGCGCCAATGGGGGGAAAAGCGACGGCTCGGCATGGACCAGGGCATAGTCCAGCCGAGCCGCTCTGACAAACCCCGCGATGGGGTCGCTGCTCTAGAAGAAGGCGCCCACGATGCTGGACACCGTGGAGACCGCGGCGCCCACCTGGCTGACGATGGGGATGTTGGTGGCGGCGGCGATGGAGCCCACCGCGGTGATGACCGACGTCACCTTCTTGCCAGTGCTCGCGTTCTTGTCCATCAGCGTCGCGCCCGCGTTGGCCACGTCGACCGCGGCGATGGCCACGTTGACGCCCGGGGCGAAGCGGCCCAGCGTCTTGGCGGCGGTGCCGGCGGCGGCCTTCGCGCCCTGCTTGAGCGCGGCCTCACCGACCTCGGAGCCCGCCGTCTTCAGCAGCGCCTTGGCGGCCGTGCGCGGACCGGTGCCCAGGCCCTGGGCCAGGGTGCTGGTCGCCTTCGCCGTCTCGGAGGCGGCGGCCTTGACGGCCCGGCTGACGCCCTTGGCCGTGCCACCCTCGAACAGGCTGGTGGTGGCCGCGTTCTTGACGGCCTTGAGCACGTCGTCGCTGGCGTTGGGGAGCGTCTTCTTGAACGCGTCGACGGCCTTCTTGCCCGCCTCCAGCTTCTCCTTGAAGACGGTGCCGCCGAGCACGCCGCCCATCACCTTGCCGCCCAGGATTCCGCCCGTCGCGGCCGTGATGCCCGCCTTGGTCGCGTCCAGGGAGGAGCGCGTGGCGGCGAGGATGTCGTCCTTGCTGCCGGTGCGGATGGCCTGGCGGATGTCCTTGATGGCCGTGGCGCCCGACATCACCGCGCCGGGGATGCCCGCGTAGCGCGCGGCGGCCTTCATGCCGGCGCCCAGCTTCGTCAGGCCCTTGAACTCACCCGCCTTGTAGGTGGGGTTGCTGACGAAATCGAGGTTCTTGCCCGTCAGCAGGCCCTCGGCGCCGTTCTTGATGTTCTTGATCTGCTGGAAGGCGTCCTTGCCGTACCCGAAGGCCTTCGCGCTCTGGGTGGCGACCGCCGTGGCGCCCTTGATGAGCTCCTTGTTGTCCTCAACGGTCTTCTTGACGTCCTGCACCGTCTTCTGGACGTTCGTGCGGACGGTGTTGATGGTCTTCCGGATGTCGAAACCCATGGTGGGGCCTCACGAATTCAAAAAAGAAGGAACTTGCCGGGATTATCGCGATCAGCCTGCGGGAGTTGCGTCGGGGTCGGTCCGAAAACCATATTGAACGGATGGTTTTTTATCCTGACTCCGTGTAAAAGCCGGAACTCCACAATCACCCTCATTGAGCACGTGTCCTGGCGCCCCCCGGCCCGGGCCGCGGCAGGGAGCGGTATGCGCAAGCTGTCCATGGTGGGCGTCATGTTGTGCGGAGCATGGGTCTCAGGCTGCGATGGCGGGCTCCAGGAGCCCATGTCCCAGCCTCCTTTGGGGGGCGCTGGTGGCACCGCGGCCTCCGTCTCTTCCAACCGCCAGGCGGTGGTCTCCCCCGCGCTCGAGGCGGCGCTCGCCTGTGTCGAGGGGTACGTCGCGGCGGGGACGTGTGATTGGGCGCACTGGAGCGAGATGTGGGAGACGTGCAGGACGTACGAGCACGCGGAGCTCGAGGACGGCCTGTTCCTGGAGGAGGTCCAGTCGGACGCCTGCACGGCGGACAACTGGGCCGCGCTGCGCGCGAAACTGCTCGCCCCGCGTCTGGCGCCCGTGGTCCTGCGCGACGACTGTCACGGCGACTCGACCATCCTCCAGGAGTCCTCGGCCAACGGTTGTTACGCGCTCCCCGCCGGGGCGGGGGCCTCGTACGTCGACGTGGCCATCGGCAAGGCGGTGACGCTGCATGCCGGGGCGGACTGCTCCGGGGACTCGGTCACCGTCGAGACCAGCGCCAACCTCTGTGAGACCTCGTTCGCGAGCGGCGCGAGCGCGAACGACGGCGTGCGCTCGTACCGGGTCCAGGACGTGGAGGCCCCCGCCTCGCCCTACCGGTACACCTGCTCCGCGTCGGAGCCGGCGTGCGTCGAGAACCACAACAAGCGGCTGGGCGCCATCAACAAGAAGCACACCGTCAAGGTCGTCCGTGTGACCTACGCGGGGCGGAGCACCCCCTCGCTGTCCGACATCCGCAACAACGTCCGCGACCTCTACTCGTTCTTCGGCGTCGCCTCGGGCGGGCAGGTGGGGCTGGAAATCACCGCGTCGCAGACGGTGGAGGTGACGAGCGCGAACTGCTCGAAGGCGAAGAACCAGGCGGTCCAGAAGGCCCGCTCGAACGCGTTCCTGACCGTGTACTCGATGCCCAGCGGCATGTGCTCCGTCTCGAACGCGGGCTCCAACCGCGTCTTCCTCAAGGGGGGCCTGTTCCGTGACTATGCCCACGAGGTCGGCCACGTGCTGGGGCTGGCGCACGGCAACACCCGCAACCCGACGACGGGTGAGGTGGACCACTACGGTGACTCGAGCACGTACATGGGCAGCAACGGCTCGGACAACTACAACCTCCCGCAGCTGCACTGGCTGGGGTGGACGAAGAAGGAGGACCTGGTCCAGGTGAACTCCGTCGTCGACAACGGGGGCACCGTCGACATCACGCTCCGGCCGGTGGGGCGCAACGCCGAGAGCAGCAACCCCCACCCGCTGGGGGCCGTCTGGGACATCCCCGGCACGGACCAGCGTTTGTTCATCGCCGTGCCGAAGCCGCGCCTCAATGGTTCGAATCAAATCGAGGGCGGCACGGTGTTCGTCTATCGCGCACCCAAGTGCGTGGGCTGCACGGGCATGGCCATGGGGACCATGGTGATGGCGCGGTTCGGCGCCGAGTCCGTCAACGAGCACGAGGTGCAAGGCCTGTTCATCCGGCCGGTGCCTCCCAATGATGACTACGTCGTCATCCGCGAGGACGGCAAGAACATCAAGGTGTTCAACTCCGTCACGCTGCGCATCCGCAGGTAGCCGAGGGGGCGCGGCCGGGACGGAGGCGTCTGGTTCGTCCCTCCGTCCTGGCCGTTCTCGGGAACAAAGTCGTTCCGGTCCGTGTCGATATGTACGAGCGTACACATGCGGGAGCTGTCCCGTGTGGGGTGCTCGTTCGAACCTTCGATTCACGCTCCGGGGCGCCCACGTCGAGGCCCTGCCGCGTCAGGAGTCTCCGTGGTGAAGCGCCGCAATGACCCGGACCGACGCGACCGCATCATCGACGCGGCGCTCAGTGTCATCGCCGAGGGGGGCGTGGCGGGGACGTCGCATCGACGTGTCGCCGAGCGGGCGGACGTGCCCCTGGGGTCGATGACCTACCACTTCACCAGCATGGATGAGCTGCTTCGCGAGGCCTTCACCCGCTTCGCCGAGCGGGTCAGCGAGCGCTTCGCGGCGCGGCTGTCGGCGGTGGAAGACCGCGAGCAGCTGGCGGCGGCCATCGTCGAGCTGGTGCACGAGGACCTGGTGGCGGGGCCGGATGACCTGGTGCTCACGCTCGAGCTCTACACCCTGGCGGCGCGAAAGCCCGCCTTCCGGCAGATCACCCACGACTGGATGCGCCGCAGCCGGGCGGTGCTCGAGCGCCACGTCGACTCGCGGACGGCCCACAAGCTCGATGCGCTGATCGAAGGGCTGTTCATCCACGTCAGCCTCGACGCCACACCGCATGGCCGCGACGTCACTCGCGCCGCCGTGCTCCGATTCCTCTCCCCCTAGAGCCGCCTCATGAACTCCTCCCTCCCTCCGTCGGTGCCTCGGGCGCACCGCGCGGCCCGCGCCGCCGTGGCGGTGCTGTTCCTCACCAACGGCGCCATCCTGGCCAACCTGCTGCCGCGCTATCCGCAAATCAAAGCGGACCTGGGGCTCACCAATGCGCAGTACGGGCTCGCCATCGCGTCCTTCCCCTTCGGGGCGTTGATGGCGGGGCTCGCCGCGGGAGCCATCATCCGTCGCTTCCGCTCGTCCCGGGTCGCTGTCGCCGGCACGGTGCTCACGGGGCTGGGCCTGCTGCTCGCGGGCCTCGCGCCCTCGTGGGCCGCGCTCGCCGTGACGTTGTTCCTGGCGGGCAGCATGGACGCCATCACCGACGTGGCGCAGAACGCGCATGGCCTCCGGGTGCAGCGCCTCTATGGCCGCTCCATCCTCAATTCGTTCCACGCGCTGTGGAGCGTGGGCGCGGTGGTGGGCGGGCTCATGGGCGGGCTGGCGGCGGGGCTCGCTGTTCCACGGGGCCTCCACCTGGGGCTCTCCGCGCTGCTCTTCTCCGGCGTCTCGCTGACGGCCTTGCGCTTCCTGTTGCCCGGGCCCGAGCCCACCGAAGCCTCCGGGGCCGCCGCGCACGCGGAGGGGGCTTCCGTGAAGCGGGGAGCGGGGCGACTGCGGCTCGTGTTCTCGATGGCGGCGCTGGTCCTGATTGCAAGCAGTGGCGTGCTCGTGGAGGACGCGGGGATGACGTGGGCGGCGGTCTATCTCTCGGGCACGCTCGGGGCGAGCGTGGCGGTGGCTTCGTTCGGCTACGTGGCGCTCGTGGGGGCGCAGTTCATCGGGCGGCTGTTCGGGGACCGGCTCGTCGACCGGTTCGGACAGCGGGCCGTGGCGCGGACGGGCGGCGCGCTCGCGGCGCTGGGGATGGGGGGCGCGCTGTTGTTCCCCTCGGTGCCCGCCACCATCGTGGGCTTCGCGTTCGCGGGCTTCGGTGTGGCCACGCTGGTGCCCGCGGCGATGCACGGCGCGGACGAGCTGCCCGGGTTGCGGCCCGGCACGGGCTTGACGGTGGTGAGCTGGTTGATGCGATTGGGGTTCCTGCTGTCGCCCCCCGTGGTGGGGCTCATCGCCGACGCGGTGGGGCTGCGCCTGGGGTTGCTCGTGGTGCCGCTCGCCGGGGGGCTCGTGATGGCGCTGGCGGGTGTGCTGTCGGCCAGGCGCGTGACAGCGCCGCGAGGCGGAGGCTGAGCCGCGGGCCCGCATGAGGGAGCGGCCCACTCGGTGGAACGCAAGGCAGGACCCGGGGTGTCTGAAGGCGACGCCCCTGGAGACCTCGAGTGCTGACCCTCGTGATGCTGACCCTGCTGGCCGCGCCTCCCGTGGAGGTCGAGGTCTTCGTCCCGCTGTGTGACAACGCGTTGATCGAGTGTGGCCGGGCTGCCGCCGGGGCTCCGCGCGCGCTGGAGACGAACCTCTACTGGGGCGCGATGTACGGCGCGGAGCGGTACCTGTCCCGGGCTCCTGGCTTCAAGGTGATGAGCCGCGAGCCGGGGCCCGAGGGGAGCGTGGTGCTGCGTGAGCTCATCCTCGAGCGGACCCCCGCGAAGGGGGAGCGACCCGTGCGGCTGAAGCTGCTGGCCTACGCAGGCGACGCCATCGACACGGCGCTGGAGGACTTCCTGCGCGCGGCGGCGGGCGCCAGTCGCGCCGACCTGCTGGTGTGGGCCGGGCATGACCGGCTCATGGACCGCGAGCCTCCCCAGGTGAAGGTGCCACCGGGCGCCACGCCCCGGCCCGTGGTCGTCCTGGCCTGCATGAGCGAGCAGTACTTCGGCCCGGTGTTGAAGGCGCTGGGCTCGACTCCCATCGCGCTCACGCGGACGTTGATGGCGCCCGAGGCCTATCTGCTGGAGGCGCTGGCCAGCACCGTGGCGCGGCATGGGCCCACGGAGCCCACCGCCCTGCGCACGGCGCTCGTGGAGGCGTATGCGCGGTATCAGCGCATCTCGCCGCGTTCCGCGGGCTCCGTCTTCTCGAAGCCGCCTCCGACGAAGGCCGCGCCATGAGCGCGCAACAGGCGAGGTCTCCCTGGCCCAAGGGCGCCACGTTGAACGCTTCGTGTGCGGGAAGGACGGTCACGCCGGTGGAGTGACTCGCTGGCGCCGTGCACGCGGTCATCCAGGAGTCTCGACTCCCGATGGACCGAGGGGCGCTTCAGCGAGCCACCTCCGGCTCGCTCCTCACCGGGCGCGCTCGACTCGGGCGGGCGGAGAACTCCCAACCGGGCAGGGCCCGGAGGCGCTCATCAGCGAGCCACCCCCGGGCCACGGCGCATCGGGCCGCTGTGACGACTACGGACTGGTGGAGAAGCTCCCCGCCCAGGCCCCGTAGGACAACGTGGTGATGCCGTTGCGGGTGCTGGCCGTGTAGCTGCTCTGCCCGGGTCGGATGGTGACCGTCATCGTGCCGCCGCTGGAGGCAATCGCCCCCGCGTGCACGCCGGCCGCGCAGGCGTTCGAGTCATCCGTGTAGATGTCCGTGCCCCACACCGTCCCGCTGCTCGTGGCGGGGCAGCTGCAGCGGATCTGCGTCCCGTTCTGCCCGCGGTAGGACGTGAAGTCGTAGGTGGAGCAGGCCTGCACCGGCGTCGTGTTCGTGAACGTGAAGCTCCCCGGCCAGGCGCCGTAGGAGAGCGTGGTGATGCCATTGCGGGTGCTGGCCGCGTAGCTGCCCTGGCCCGGCTGGATGACGACCGTCACCGTGCCGCCGCTGGAGGCAATCGCCCCCGCGTGCACCGCGGCCGCGCAGGCATTCGAGTCGTCCGTGTAGATGTCCGTGCCCCACACCGTCCCGCTGCTGGTGGCGGGGCAGCTGCAGCGGATCTGCGTCCCGTTCTGCCCGCGGTAGGACGTGAAGCTGTAGGTGGAACAGGCCGCGACGCCGCCGGTGCCGTAGAGGGCGTCCAGCGCGGTGAGGTCGGAGCTGGTCCACTCGCCCGTCTCCGTCGAGCGGAAGCAGGAGTTCATGACGGAGCCGCCCACGGTGGCCGTGGTCGGCGTGCCCGGGATGTGGATGGCGCCCACGCCCGCGTCGCCCTCGTCACCGCCTGCGCCGCAGCTGATGCTGCGGTTGTAGTAGTCCGAGTGGCGGAAGCCGATGGCATGCCCCAGCTCGTGCGTGATGACGTGCTCGTTCACGTCCGCGCTGTAGGCCTGCAGGCCCGTGCCGATGTTGATGATTCCGTAGGGCAGGCCTCCCGAGGGGAAGCCCGCCGAGCCGCCCGTGCCCGTCGTCGTCTGCGCGGTGATGTTCGCCGTGCAGCCGGTGGTCGGTCCACGCGCGAAGGTGAGGCGCAGCCCCCGCTCGTTGTAGTTGGCGATGGCCAGGTCCAGGCCCTGGCTCAGCATGCTGTAGGTGTTGAAATCGGGCGTGGGGTTGACGCAGATCTTCGTCACGCCCGTGCCCACCTGGTTCGTCGTGCGGTACTGCTCCGAGCTCTCGTCCAGGGACTGGACCATCTCCCGGGAGGCCTCCAGCGTGACGTGCGCGTCACGACCGACGTACACCTTGCCGTCGGCGATGAGGAGGTCGTCGACGCGGAAGCCGGCCTCCACCAGGTTGGAGACGATCTCCTCGTTCTCCATCTCCGGGTCGACACCGCAGCCGACCCACAACGCACCACAGCTGACAGCGAGGACTGCTGCCTTCCTGAACATGGGGCCCTCTCATCTCTGACTGCGGGGAGCGCGCCGCCGGCCTGGAGTCCCATGCCACCGGGCGACGCTCCGGGAGCATCTCTCCGGCCTAAACGGTAAAAAGCTGTAAAAATTGATTAGGTTGAATATTGGATTCTCGGGGAGGTGCGAGGGATTGCTAGAGTCGGGACATGCGTCCGAGCGTGCGGTGGTCCCGGGGAAGCGTGTCGCGAGTGCTGGTCTGGTTCGTCAGCCTCCTCGTCGTGCTCATCGTCGTGGCCCTGGTCGCGTTCGACCTGTTCATGCGCTCGCGATACGAGCCCACGCTGGAAGCGCAGCGGCAGGACGTCGTCGCGCACCTGGACCTGTTCTGCCGGGAGCAGGAGAAGCTCGCCGCCGACCCGTGGTTCCGCGAGCCACGCCCTGATGGGGACGCGGGCCCCGTGCTCAACGCCTGGGTGCACTGGGAGAGCCCGGGCCCCGCGATGCCCGCGGACTCACCGCTCCAGCTTCCCGCGCACCTCAAGGAGAAGAAGACGTTGGAGGAGTGGTTCGCCGCGGACCAGGACCTGTCCTCGCTGCGCTTCGAGTGGATGCGCGAGCTCCAGCGCTTCGACCGGTGGGACCTCGCGCGCAACCTCCCGTTCCGGCATGAGGAGCCGTACAACATGATGACGGCCCCGGTGCCCCACTTCATCGCGCTGTTGGAGTGGTCCAAGCTCCGGCTCCTCCACGGCGTGAAGACAGGGCAGCCCCTGGAGGCCGCCCGGGACGTGCGCCACCTGGCGTGGCTGTCGTATCGGACGGACACCCTCATCGGCGCGATGATTGGCAACGCCCTGCTGGGGCAGGAGCGCCAGGCGCACGCGCTGATGAAGCAGCCTCCCGCCGAGTGGACCCCGATGAGCCAGGCGCAGGGCGACCGCATGCGCGCCGTGTTCTGGGCGAGCACGTCGTTCTCCAGCATCGTCGCGCCCGTGGACGTGGCCCGCAGGGCCCGAAGCTGCGGCTCGGCCATCACCCGCTGCACGGGACTGGTCGAGGCCAGCAACTCGGCGAGATACCTCCAGCCCATCGCCGAGCCGTCGTATCGCGCGGCCTACGCGGAGCTCCAGCAGGAGCTGGCCACGCCCTGTCCCACCTCCATGCTGACGATGCTCTGGGAGCGCGGCGTCACCATCGACGACCGCCAGTCCACCGGCGGCGCCATGCCCGAGCAGCCGACGTGGATGCGCGGCCTGCCCCGGCGGCATGCCAGCAAGTACATCGCCGGAACCCTGCTCGCCATCGGCGGGCCGAACATCGACCTGCTCAAGAAGCTGCCCCAGGCGCCCGCCGCGCCGGGCTCCGCCGAAACCCAGCCCTGAGCCGCGTGGGGCTCCAAGGTGGGGCGGACACAATCCATGACGTCCCCGCGCGGTGACCTCGCGGTGTCTGGCTTCTCCGAGGAGGGGCCGATGCCAGGGGTGGGGGCGCACGCGCGGGTTGGGTCGACCTGGGTGGTGTCTGATGTGTCATTGATGTCACCTCGAGTGCTCGCCGAACCGTGACATTCTCAGGGAGGTTGAAACGCGTGTGTCTCTCCGCGCTACAAATTCCACCCTCGTGAAAGGCCATTTGTCCGAGGGGAGGAAATGAACGGAGGGATTGATCTGCCTGAACAATCTCGTCTACCTTGTAATCGAGGGGAGGGCCCGTGCGCTTGCGACAAGGCATTGGCCCGGCGCTCGCCGAGCGCATCCATTGGGGACGTCAGAGGGTATTCATGGAGGAGCGCCTTTTTCGGCCGATTGCCATTGTCGGCATCGGTGCCGTATTCCCAAAGGCATCCAATCCCCAGGCGTTCTGGGAGCGGGTGCTGACGGGGCCCACGGCCATTCGGGAGCTGACCGGGCGTGAGCTGCGGTTGGACGGGTACTACGCGGCGGACCGCACGGTCGCGGACCGCACCTATTGCAGGCACGCCGCGCCGTTGGACGAGCTGACGCTCGACTATCGGAAGTACCGCATCCCTCCGAAGGTCGCGCAGGACATGCACCGCACGCAGCTCGCGTTCCTGGAGGCGACGGCGCAGGCGCTCGAGGATGCGCGGGGCGTGATGGACACGGTGGCGCCCGAGCGCGTCGGCTTCACCCTGGGCTCCCTGGGCGGAGGGCTTCGTCCGGACACGCGCGTGCGCACCCGCTTGCTGGACATGCGGGAGTGTCTCTCCCGGGCCCTCGCCGAGGCGGCGCTCCCGGCGTCCCTGGCCTCCGAGCTGCTCGAGGCCACGTCCCAGCAGGTCGAGCGCGAGCTGGCGGGCATCACCGAGGACGAGGCCATCGCCTCCTTCAGCAGCGTCTGGGTGGGGCGGGCCGCCAAGCTCTTCAACCTCCGGGGGCCTCACGCGACGGTCGACGCGGGCTACGCCTCCGCGCTGGCCGCCATCCAGACGGCGTGCGACCAGCTCAACGCGGGCGACTGCGACGTCGCGCTCGCGGCGGGCTGCAGCCAGCTGCTCACCCCGCATGACCTCATCGCGTTCAGCAAGCTGGGAGGGCTGTCCGACTCCACGCTGGCTCCGTTCGACCGCCGCGCCAACGGGACGCTCCTGGGGGAGGGCGTGGGGGTCTTCGCGCTCCGGCGCCTGGATGACGCGCTCGCGCACGGCGAGAAGGTCTACGCGGTGCTGCGCGGCCTCGGCGCGGCCTCGGATGGCAAGGGCAAGTCGCTCATGGCGCCCAACTCGCGGGGCCAGGTGCTCGCGATGCGCCGGGCCTACGCGCAGGCCGGCTATGCGCCCCAGGACGTCCAATACGTGGAGTGCCACGCCACGGGCACCAACCTGGGCGACCTCACGGAGTTCCAGAGCCTCCAGGAGGTGTTCGGCGCAAGCGCCCCGCGGGGCGCCATCCGACTGGGCGGCGTGAAGGAGCTGACGGGCCACCTGCAGGCGGCCTCGGGCGCGGCGGGGCTCATGAAGACGGCCCTGGCGCTGCACCACAAGTTCCTGCCGCCGCAGCACTCGTTCCGGGAGGCCGCGGAGGGCATCGACCTTTCGCGCTCCGCCTTCCACATCTCCAACCAGGGGCGGCCGTGGCCGGAGGTCCAGGAGGGGCCGCGTCGTGCCTCGGTCAGCGCGTTCAGCTTCGGCGGCATCAACTACCACCTGACCCTGGAGGAGTTCTCGCCCGCGTACCACCAGGCGCTGGCGCGCACGCTCCGGGCGCCGCAGGTGGCCGAGCCCATCGCCATCGTCGGCCTGGGCGGCGTCTTCCCGCAGGCGGAGAACCCCGCCGCGTTCTGGGAGAACCTGCTCCAGAAGCGCTGCGCCATCGGTGAGATTCCGGACGAGCGCGCGCCCATCGACCGCTACCTGGACCCCACGCGGCAGAGCAAGGTGCGGCCCTACACCAACCTCGCCGGCTACATCGTCGACGGCGCCTGGCCCCAGGCGCGCATCCGCGTGCCGCCCAAGATGTCCTCGCAGATCGACCGGGGACACAGCTGGACGATGAAGGCCGCGCTCCAGGCGCTCGAGGACGCCGGGGCGACGCGGCAGCAGGTCGACCCGTCGCGCGTGGGCGTGGTGATGGGCTACCTGCCGCCGCTCGAGCGGGAGTTCCAGACCCAGGCCCGCGTGTACTACGCCGAGTTCGACGCGCGCCTGGCCGAGCAGCTGGAGCGCCACGGGGTCGACGCGGCCACGGCCACGAAGCTCCGCGCGTCCGCCGAGGCGCGCTACAAGAGCGAGCTGCCGCCCATCACCGAGGACACGCTGCTCGGGTACCTGGGCAGCCTGGCCGTGGGACGCGTCGCGCACCACCTGGACTTCCAGGGGCCGATGCTCATGGTGGAGTCCGCATGTGCCTCCAGCCTCGCGGCGCTCGACATCGCGATGAACCAGCTGCGCACCCGGCAGTGCGACCTGGTGCTGGTGGGGGGGATGTACGCGTCGCTCGGCGTGGATGCGCTGAGCCAGTGCTGCTCCTTCGGCGGTCTGTCGCAGAAGGGCTCGTTCCCGTTCGACGCCAGGGCGGACGGCTACATCACGAGCGAGGGCGCGGCGCTCATCGCCGTGAAGCGCCTGTCGGACGCGGAAGGAGCGGGGGACCGCATCTACGCCGTGGTGCGCTCGGTGGCCGGGGCCACGGACCCGAAGAACGCCTCCATCTGGGCGCCTTCCTCGGAAGGACAGGTCCAGGCGGTCCGCAGGGCGGTGGAGAAGGCGGGCATCCGCGCCACCGATGTCCAGTACGTGGAGGGCCACGGCACGGGGACGCCCGTCGGTGACCCCATCGAGGTCCAGACGTATCAGGCCGTCTACGGCCGGGCCGCCTCCGAGGGGAAGCTGTTGCTGGGCTCGGTGAAGTCGAACGTCGGCCACTTGAACTCGGGCGCCGGCGCCGTGGCGCTGACGAAGGTCGCCCTGGCGCTGCACCACCAGCAGGTGCCGCCGAACATCGGCTTCGAGACGCCCAACCCGCGCATCCCCTGGTCGCAGGTGTCCTTCGAGGTGCCCACGGAGGTCCAGCCCTGGGTGATGGACGGGCCGGGGCTTCGTCGCGCGGGCGTGACGTCCTTCGGCCTGGGCGGGACGAGCTTCCACGCCGTGCTGGAGGAGTACCCGCGCAAGCCTGCGCAGGACGCGGTGAAGGTGACGAGCGCGGAGCCGACGCGGCCTCCCTTCCTCGCGCTCTCCGGTACGAGCCGCGAGCACCTGTGTCAGCAGGTGGAGCGTCTGCTCCAGGCGGTGGAGCGCGAGCCAGGGATGGATCCTCGGGGTGGGCCCAGGGCGGATGCGACCCTGCCGTGCCGACTGGCGATGACGCTGCCTCGGGGGCAGGGGGCTCGCAAGGCGCTGGAGCGCACCCGGACGTTGCTGGCGGGCACGGGCTCGCCGAGCCTTCCGGAGCAGGGCGTCTTCTTCTACGACGTGCGCGACGCGCGCCAGCTCCACACGGGGAAGGTGGCGGCGGTGTTCCCGGGACAGGGGCCGCAGTACGCGAACATGCTGCGCGAGCTCGCGGTGGAGTACCCGCTGGTCGCGAGCACGCTCGCGCAGGCGGATGCCGCCTTCTCGGCGATGACGGGGCAGTCGCTCTCGAGCACCTTCTGGGTGCCTCCTGGCACGGAGGAGGGCTATCGCCAGGACGACGACACCGTGCACGCCGCCGTCTTCGTGGCGAACGTGGCGCTCTACCGGCTCATCCGCGCGCAGGGCATCCGGGTGGATGTGCTGTTGGGACAGAGCGCGGGGGAGTACGCGGCGCTGGCCGCGAGCGGGGTGCTCTCCTTCGAAGAGGCGCTGCGCGCGGTGTACCGGCGTACCCGCGCGGTGACCGGGCTGCGCGTGGAGTCCCCCGGGAGGATGCTCAGCGTCAGCGGGGACTTCGACCGGCTGCGCCGGGTGTTGCCCGAGGCGGGCGGCTACGTGACGGTGGCCGCGGAGAATGCTCCGGGGCAGGGAATCGTCGCGGGCGAGGTCGAGGCCGTCGAGTTCGTCGCGCGCTGGTGCCGCGCGAACGGGTTCGAGGTCCGCGTGCTCCCGGTGTCGCACGCGTACCACTCACGCATCATCGCCGGCGCGGTGCCGCTGCTGCGCGCGGAGCTGGAGCAGCTCACCTGGAATGCTCCCCAGCTCCCGGTCCTCTCCAGCGTTCATGGGCGCTACTACGCGCCCGAGACGGACGCGCGCTTCATGGCCCGGCACCTCGCGCTGCAATACGTGCTGCCGGTCCACTTCGGTCAGCACGTGCGGCGGCTGCACGACGAGGGCACGCGGCTGTTCATCGAAGCCGGGCCCAAGTGGTCGCTGACGGCGTTCATCCAGTCCACGTTGAAGGGTCTGCCGTACCTGGCGCAAGCCAGCAATCACCCCAAGCTGGGCGAGGTCGAGCAGTTCCACCGCCTCCTCGCCTTCAGCTACGCCCACCATCTGCTCCGCGAATAGGTCTCTCGAGATGAACGTCTCCCATCAGGAAGCAGTTCAACAGCAGCTCGTGGCCGCGTTGGTGGAGAGGACCGGGTATGTGCCGGAGCTCTTCGCGCCCCATGTCGGACTCGTGGAGGACCTCGGGCTGACGCCCTCGGAGGTCCAGGACGCGGTGTCCTCCGTCGAGCGCAAGTTGCAGGTCCCGGTCGGCGCGCGCGTGGACGGCACGACGGTGGCGCTGCTCGCCAAGGGACTCTCGAAGCACCTGGACAAAGGAACGACCGTGGAGAGGGACGTGGAAGTCTCGTTGGAGCAGGTGCTGGCCTTCGTCGATGACTGCGCGGCTCGAAGCGACCGGCCCGTCCTGGAGACGGTCCTCGTGGAGACGCGAGGGGCGCTCGCCCGGCTCGATGCCGCGTCCGCGCGTCCCGCGCTCGCCATCGCCGCCGCCGAGCCCGTGAAGCAGGCGGGCGGAGTGGATGGTGAGGCGGTGATGAAGCTGCTGGTGGGTGCGTTGGTGGAGAGGACGGGGTACCCGGCGGAGATGCTGGAGGCGGAGCTGGACCTCGAGGCGGACCTGGGCATCGACACGGTGAAGCAGGTGGAGGCCTTCGCGATGGCGAGGGTGTACCTGAACGTGGAGAAGGACGAGAACTTCCGGCTGCGGGACCACAACACGCTGCGGAAGATGGTGGAGTACCTGACGAGCAGGGCGCCCACCGCGGCGGCCCCCGCGCCCCAGGCTCCCGTGGCTCCGGTGTCGAGCGCGCCGAGCGCCGACGCCATCCTTCTGCTGCTGCGGGACGCGATGGCGGCGAAGACGGGCTACAGCCTGGACATCCTCCAGCCGCAGCTGGACCTGGAGGTGGACCTGGGCATCGACACCATCACCCAGGTCGAGGTCTTCGCCCACGCGCGCATGACCTACGGGGTGGAGCGGGACGACAAGTTCCGCGTGCGTCACTACAACACGCTGCAGAAGATGGCGGAGTACCTGGCGGGCAGGGCCGCCGCGGTCGCGGGGCCTGTGCCTGCGAAGACCACGCCTGTCGCGACGAGTGCTTCCGTCGTGGTGCCACCCGCGCCGGTGGGAGAAGCCGCGAAGGCTTCGCCTGATTCCTCGCGGTCCTCCGTGGCCTCCACCGTGACGGCATCCGCGCTGGAGGGCGGGACCCTCAAGGCTTCGTCCGACACCTCGCGGGTGCCCGCTGCCTCCACGGGGGCGGCCTCCGCGCCGGTGGGAGAAGCCGCGAAGGCTTCGCCCGACGCCTCGCGGTCGCCCGCTGCGTCCGTCTCCGGGGCGCCGCGCGCCGCGTGGGGGGAATCCGTCGGCTCATCGCCGCCGGTGCAGGCTGCGAGGTCGTCGACCGAGGACGTGAAGCCCTCCGCCTTCGTGACCGAGGCTGCGCGAGCGCCCGTGGTCGCTGCGTCCGCTTCCGCCGTGTCCCAGCCGGTGGCGTCTCCGGCGCCGAAGGCGAGCACCGTGGATGCTGACTCGGTGATGAAGCTGCTGGTGGGTGCGTTGGTGGAGCGGACGGGATACCCGGCGGAGATGCTCGAGGCGGAGCTGGACCTCGAGGCGGACCTGGGCATCGACACGGTGAAACAGGTGGAGGCCTTCGCGATGGCGAGGGTGTACCTGAACGTGGAGAAGGACGAGAACTTCCGGCTGCGGGACCACAACACGCTGCGGAAGATGGTGGAGTACCTGACGAGCAGGGCGCCCGCCGCGGCGGCCCCCGCGCCCCAGGCTCCCGTGGCGACCGCTGCTCCCACCCCGGGCCTCACGGTGCAGGAGGTGCAGTCCTTCCTGGTCTCAGTGCTCCAGGGGAAGACGGGCTACAACATCGAGCTCATCCAGCCCGACCTCGACCTGGAGGTCGACCTGGGCGTGGACACCGTCACGCAGATTGAAGCGTTCGCCATGGCCCGCGAGAAGTTCGGCGTGGCGCGCAACGAGAAGTTCCGGGTCCGCAACTACAACACCGTGCGGAAGATGTCGGAGTACCTGGTCGCCAACGCCGTGGTGGCGCCCGCGTTATCGGAGGCGGCTCCCGCCGCGAAGCAGGGCACGCTCGGTCTGGATGACGTCCGTCGCTTCATCGCCCGCTGCGAGGCGCGCGGGGACACCGCGTCGCTGCGGCGACTGGCCGAGCACCTCGAGGGGCGCCTGAAGTCCGCGTCGCAGTCGGTGTCGGCGCCCGCCCAGCTCGCGGGCAAGCGCTACGAGGTCCACCCCGTGGAGCTGGCCCCGCAGGTCGATGCCCCGAGCGTCGCGCACCTGAAGGGCAAGACGCTCGGCATCTCCACGGACGCGCATGGCGCCTACAAGGCCCTGGCGCAGATGCTGGAAGCCGCGGGCGCGCGGGTCGTCATCCTGTCCTCCGGCCCCGCGCCGGAGCAGGGCGTGTCCCTGGACTGGCGTCACCCCGAGAGCGCCGGCCGCGCGCTGAAGGAGCTCCAGGAGAAGCAGCCGCTGGATGGCCTCATCCTCCTGCACACCACGGCGCCCACCGCGAAGCTGGACGAGCAGGAGGCCTCTGCCTGGGCGTCCACCGTCAACACCTTCTCCCTGGGGCTGTACCAGAGCGCGCTCGCCGTCTACGACCGCATCGGCGCGCTGCCCGGGGGCGGCTGGTACCTGGTGGCCACGGCGGGCGGAGGCCTCTTCGGTCACGCCAATGCGCAGGGCCGCATCCCGCTGGCCGGCGCGGCGGGCGGCTTCGTCAAGTGCCTGCGGCGGGAGCTGCCCGGCTCGCGCTGCAAGGTCGTGGACCTGGATGGCCAGGACGCGTCGCAGTGGGCGCGGCAGGTCTGGAACGAGCTGGTCAGCGCGGACCTCGATGTCGAGGTCGGCTACACCGGCGGCCGTCGCTACGTCTTCCGTGACATCGAGACGTCCTTCCCGAAGGCGTCCGCGCCGGTGTCGCTCCGGCCCGGCTCGGTGGTGGTCGTCTCGGGTGGAGGCCGCGGCGTCGTCTACCCGTGCGCGAAGCTGCTCGCGAAGTCCACCGGCGCCCGCGTCATCATCACGGGCCGCACCGTGCCGCCGAGCGGCAGCGAGGAGTGGCTGAAGGTGCCCGAGGCGGAGCTGCCCGCCTATCGGATGTCCTTCATCAAGCGCTACCTCGCGGAGCACCCGGGGAAGACGCCGGTGCAGGCGCGGCGCGTCTTCGACTCCGACATCGCCAACCGGCGCGAACTGCACCGCAACCTCGAGGACTGCCGGAGCCAGGGCATCTCGCTCGAGTACAAGGTCTGCGACATGACCGACGTGGGCGCGGTGCGGGCCCTGCTGGCCGACGTGCGCCGCGAGCACGGCCGCATCGACGGTATCGTCCACGGCGCCACCATCGAGGAGTCCAAGAGCCTGCCGATGAAGTCCTCGGACGCGTTCGTCCGGACGCTCGCGTCGAAGGCGCACCTGTGGCAGGTGCTCGCGCAGGAGACCTGGAACGACGACCTCCAGTTCTTCATCAACTTCGGCTCGGGCAGCGGTCGCTACGGCAACAAGGGGCAGACGGACTACTCGCTGGCCAACTACCTCGTCGCCAAGGCGGGGCTCGTCTACTCCACGCTGCGGCCCGGCGTGCGGAGCGTGACGGTCGACTGGCCGGTGTGGGTGGGCGCCGGAATCGTGGAGAACAACGCGGACTACCTGGAGCGCCTGCGCGCCATGGGCATCTGCGTCATCCACGTCGACGAGGGCGCGTACTGGTTCGTCGGGGAGCTGCTGTACGGCGGCTCGGCGGGCGAGGTCGTCATCGCGGACGAGCGCACCTTCGAGACGCTGAACCTGCCCCGCCACGACAAGGAGGCGCTCCGCGTCGTCGGCAAGGAGGCTGGCGGAACCCGCTATGCCATCTGATTCGTCCGCATCCCTCCCGTTGGTGGTGCTGTCGGGCCGGCCCCATGAGGTCGGCCGGCAGTACGGCGCCCTCATGCGGGAGGAGATCGCCCACGCCGTCTCCATCGAGGGCGAGTCCATCCGTCCCATGCTGGAGAAGCTTGGCGTGACGGAGCAGGCCATGCGGGAGCGCATGGCGGCGCTCGCGGCGCTGTTGCCCGAGGACATCCACGAGGAGGTCCGAGGCGTCTCGGACGCGAGCGGCTTCCCGAGGGAGACCATCCTCTACCACACGCTCGTGCTCGACATCCTCTCGGGCGCGCCCATCGGCTGCTCGCAGTTCGCGGCCTTCGGGCGGGCGACGACGGGCGGGAAGGTCCTCCACGGTCACAACCTGGATGTGCCGTACCCGTCGCTGGCGAAGTTCCTGCGCCCCACGTGTGTCGTGTACCGCCTGGAGGGGCGCATCCCGTACGTGTCCGTCACGTTCTGGCCCGCGGCGCTGGGCGTGTGCTCGGGGATGAACGCGGCGGGCTTGAGCCTGGGCGTCAACGTCCCCGTCGCGCCGCTGGACCCGCGCGTGTTCTATCCGCTCACGTTCCAGAACCGGGAGGTGCTGTCGCGCGCGCACTCGCTCGAAGAGGCCCGCGCCGTGCTGGAGGCGACTGCGCGCGGTGGGAGCTGGAACCTGATGCTCACCCATCGCTCGGGACAGGCGATGGTCTGGGAGCAGGTGGGGGCGCACTCCGGCCAGTACACGGCGCCGCCGGAGCAGGACTTCGTCGTCTCCACCAACCACCTGCGCGTCGCGCACAAGGCGGCTCGGGGCCACGAGGCCGTGGCGCTGGAGATGCTCCAGGACATGCAGGAGGACTCGCTCCATCGCTATCGGCGCCTGGAGCACCTGGTCCGTGAGCGGCGCGGAGACCTCACGCTCGACACCGCCGTCGACTTCCTGCGCGACAGCGAGGGCGCCACCCCGTCGATGAAGTCCATCTGCCGGGCGGACAACGCGCTGAGCATGGCGTACGAGCCGGAGTCGCTGACGCTGGACTTCGCGGCGGGGGCCATCCCGGCCGCGCTGGCCACGCGGCGACGCTTGCAGCTGGGGCCCTTGTTCCAGGGCGCCGCGCCCGAGGCTCGGGAGCAGGGCGGCTTCCCGATGCTCGGGAGCGCGCGGGAGCAGGGCTGCTGGGCTCGGACGTTCGCGCTCCAGGAGGACGTGTACCTGGAGGAGCATCGGGTCAACGGAATCCCCGTGTTGCCCGGCGCCGCGGCCATCGAGTGGCTCGCGGAGGTGGCCGCGGTCGCGGGTGAGGGCGACGTGTGCGAAGTGCGCGACGTGTCGCTGGAGAAGTTCATCCGCGTCCGGCCCGAGCGTCCGACCGAGGCCTGTGTCCGGGCCGTGCGCCGCGACGAGGTGTGGGAGGTCTGTGCGTACGCGGACCTGCTCAATCCCCGAGGCGCGGTGTTGCGCTCGGACGTGCTGCACTACCGCGCCCAGGTGCGACTGGGGGCTCGCCACCCGCGGGTGATTCCTCCCGGCTTCGCCAAGGCGCGCGGCGCGGAAGGGGAGCTGCCCTTCAGCCGCTCCTACGTGAAGGACGCCTACTTCCACGTCGGGGCGCCGTTCCGCATCGTGGATTGGATCAGCTACCCCGGGCCGCGCGACGCCGTCGCGAGCCTGCGGGTCCCCGAGCCGACGGGCTACTTCGCCTCCGTGCCGAGGGCCCGCTTCTGGCTGGACCCCTTCGTCCTGGACGGTTGCTTCCAGCTCGCGGGGACGCTGGGCATCCTCCACAACCTCCGGGCTCCGGTCCCCAAGGGCGTGCACCGGCTGGTGCTGGGGCGCACGCCTGGGGCGGGTGAGCGGCTCGGCGTTCGCGCGCGGCTGAACCGCGAGGTGGGCGAGCTGCTGTTCTACGACTTCACCGTCTGGGACGAGGCGGGACGCATCTGCCTGGAGGCGCACGACTACTGCTCCATCAGCGTGGACGCGTACACCCCCGAGCAGAAGGTGTACCTGCGCACGTCCCTGGACCCTTCCGGTGGGCTGCATTCCTCCGAGCCGAAGGTGCGCGCGCATGCCAGCTGAAGCGCAGGAGCCCATCGCCATCATCGGCATGGGGTGTGTCCTCCCGGACGCCCATGACGTGCCCACGTTCTGGCAGAACCTCCTCGCGGGACACGTGGCGGTGCGGCCGCTCACCGGCGCGCGCTGGGACTGGAGCGCGTATGGCAGCGACGACCCGAACGCGGTCGACCGGACGACGTCCTTCCTCGGCGCGCCCGTCGAGGGGCTGAAATTCGACTGGAAGAAGTTCAAGGTCCCGCCCATCGAGACGCGCCTGCTGCACACCATCGAGATGATGGTGCTGGAGTCCGCCGTCCAGGCGATGACGAGCGCGGGCTACACCCCGGAGCGCGAGTTCGCGCGGGACCGGGTCGCGGTGATTGCCGGCTCCAGCGGCATGGGGCGCAAGAGCAACCTGGGCTTCAACACCAAGTGGCGGCTGCCCGAGTTGCTGCGCGCCGCGAGCCAGACGGAGGCCTGGAAGGAACTCTCCCCGGAGCAGGCCGGACTCGTCGCTCGGCAGGTCCAGGAGGAGCTCGTCCGGCAGCACATCGACGGCTCGGACGACTGGGCGTTCTGGGGCTTCATGAGCCCGGTGCTGGGGCGCGTGTGCAGCCTCTTCGACTTGCACGGGCCGCACTTCTGCGTGGATGCCCACGCCGCGTCGGGGCTCGCCGCGCTGGAGACGGCGGTGCAGGGGCTGATGAGCGGGGAGTGGGACATGGCGCTGGTGGGCGCGGCCAGCCCCGCACTGTCGCCCATGGAGTATGTGCTGCACGACAAGCTGCGCCGGCTGTCGAAGCGCGGCGTGTTTCCGCTGGACGCTCGGGCGGATGGCACCGCGCTGGGAGAAGGCGCGGTGATGTTCCTGCTCAAGCCGCTGGAGGTCGCGCGCAGGGATGGTGACCCCATCCAGGGCGTGCTCCGAGGCGTGGGCGGAGTGAACCGGGGCGCGGGCCCTTCGATGACGGCCACGGACGCGCAGGCGCATCGCAGGGCGGCCGAAGAGGCGCTCCGCCGCGCGGCGGTGGCGGCCGACTCGGTCTGCTTCGTGGAGACGGGCGCCACGGGTGTCCCCTCGTGGGATGCCCACCTCGTCGAGGGCCTGTCGGACGCATACAGGGGCTCCAACGGTGTGTCGCTCGGCGCCATCTCCGAGTCGGTGGGGGACCTGCAGACGGCGTCGAGCCTCGCCGCGATGCTCAAGGTCCTGTTGAGCTTGCGTGAGCGGACCCTCGTTCCGCAGCGCTCCTTCCAGACGCTCCATCCGGACGTCGCGCCAGGTGGCACGTCGCCGCGGGTCCTCACGGAGCAGGCCGCGCTGACGCGAGGTCCACGCCGGGCGGCCGTCCATGCGGCGGGCTTCGGAGGTGTCGCGTGGCACGCGGTGGTGGAGGCATATGACGCACAGGCGCCCCAGGTCCGTGGCCGCGCGCCGCGTCCTCCGGCGGAGCCCATCGCGATGGTGGGATTCGCGTGCAAATACCCCGACGCGCCGAGCCCCGAGGTCCTCTGGGAGAACGCGCTGAAGGGGCACTGCGCGGTGGGCGACATCCCCGAGTCGCGCTGGCCGGTGTCGCTCTACCACGACGCCTCGCGGGCCTGGGGTGGGACGAGTCGGGAGACGTTCTTCCGCGTGTACTCGCCCAAGGCCGCGCTGGTGGCGGAGGCGTCGTTCCGCTTCACGGAGTTCGGCATTCCTCCGAACGCGGTGGCGCGCATGGACCCGGCGCAGCGCTGGACGCTGGAGGTCGCGAAGGCCGCTGTCGCCGACGCGGGTCGTGCGTTGCCCTCGGAGCGCACGGCCGTCATCGTGGCCACCACGCCGGGCAACCTGCAGGAGATCGCCGTGGAGACGCGGCTGGCGTTCCCGGAGCTCGCGGGCGTCTACCGACAGGTGCTGTCGCGCTCGGGATTGCCCACGGACCGCGTGGAGCGCTTCATCACGCAGGCGCGCGAGGCCTTCCAGGGACAGCAGCCGCCCATCTCCTCCGATTCGCTGCCGGGCATCCTCAACAGCGCGCCGGCCACCCGCGTGGCCCGGGCCCTGGATGTCCGAGGCCCCGCGTTCACGGTGGAGTCCGCCTGTGCGTCGACGCTCACCGCGCTGAGCCTGGCCATCCAGGGGCTGCGCGATGGCCGGTGGGACGTGGCCGTGGTGGGCGGCGTGTGGTCGCAGATCACCGCGCCCTACTGCGTGAACATGTGCTTCGTCGGCGCCATCTCCCCGAAGGGGCGGATGCGGCCGTTCTCGCAAGAGGCGGACGGGTTCGTGCACGGCGAGGGCTGCGGCATCTTCGTGCTGAAGCGGCTCTCGGATGCGAAGCGGGACGGCGGCCGCATCCACGCCTTGATTCGCGGCGTCGGTGGTTCGACCGACGGTCGCGGCAAGTCCATCTTCGCGAGCCAGGCTCGCGGCCAGGCGCTGGCGATGCGTCGGGCCCTGCGGGACAGCGGCGTCGGCGCGGAGAGCATCCAGTACGTCGAGGCGCATGCGACGGGGATGCTGGAGGGAGACCTGCCCGAGGCGGGCGCGCTGGTGGAGGTCTACGGCCGCGAGGCCCGGCCGGTGCGGATTGGCGCCATCAAGCCGCACATCGGACATTCCTACATCGCGTCTGCTGGAGCAGGTGTCCTCCGCGCGGTGCTCGCGCTCCAGCGAGGCGTGTTCCCTCCGCTCCTCACGGGGGCCGAGCTGAACGCGCGGCTGGCCTCGTGCGAGGGGCCCTTGTCCTTCGCTCGCGACGCCAGCCCCTGGCAGGTGGGCGACGCGCCCCGACGCGCGGCCGTCAATGCGTACGGGTTCGGTGGCACGAACTACCACCTCATCCTCGAGGAGTACCGTGACACTCCCTGACCTCGACTGGGAGCCCGCGAGTGGCCCTGTCGCCGTGGTGCTGCCGGGTGGGCAGCGCGTCACGTTGATGGTGGTGCCGCTGGCGCACGTGCGCCGTGCCTGGCCCGCGCGGCCCGATGGGCTCATCTCCCGCGTCCTCACTCCGGCGGAGCTGGCGGTGAGCGGGATGCATGTGGTGCTCGCGCGGCGCGTGGCGCACCTGGCGGGCCGCATCGCCGCGAAGCTGGCGCTGTGCGCGCATCTGGACGCGCAGGGACACGGCGTGTCACCCCAGGACGTGGGCCTCACGCAGATGCTGGCCGGGCCGGAGCAGGGGCGCCCCGTGGCGCAGCTGCCCCCTGGCGTGCCCGCGTGTGACGTGTCCATCACCCACTCGCGCGAGCTCGCGATGGCGGTGGTGACGAGCCATGGCCGCGTGGGGTTGGACCTGGAGCGCGTCGTGCCTCGGGGCGCGGCGTTCCAGGACGAGGTGTTCATCCGGGATGAGCGCGTGTGGCTCGAGGCGCGGGCCCGGCTCTGGCAACGGTCGCCGGATGAGCTGTGGAACCTGGGCTGGTGCCTCAAGGAGGCGCTGGTGAAGTGCACGGGACAAGGGCTGAGGGCGGCGCTGCAGCAGGTGACGTTCTCCGGCTGGAGGGAGGCCGAGGTGGAGGAGCTCCGGCTCGCGCCGCTGACGGGCGGGGCGGATGCGCTCGTCCGCTCCATCCATCTGGACGTCCCAGGGCGGCGGGAGCAGGCCGTCTCCGGAGTGCTCGTGGCGGGGCAGGGCTATGCGCTGGCGGTCCTCCACGACACGCGCGAGGACTGGCGTCGGGTGGGGCAGGGGTGGCGGCTGGCCCCGGGAGCGGCCTCGACATGAGCGCGCAGGGGCCGACGCTGGGGGAGGTGAGCGCCACCGACGGGAGCTGGCGCTTCGAGCGCGGGGTCGACATCCGCACGGACCCCTATCTCCTGGACCATGTCGTCGAGGGCGCACCGGTGTTCCCCGCCGCGTATCTGGTGGGGCTGATGACGCAGGCGGCGCACCGGATGCAACCGGAGCGGCAGGTGCTCGGCGTGCGCGACGTGCGCTTCGTGCAGGCCGCGCGCTTCAAGGACACAAGGGCGCTGCAGTTCTCCGTCACGGCGGAGGCCGCGGAGGCGAACCGCGTCACGGTGGGCATCTCCTCCAGCATGGCGCCGCCTCGCGAGGGCTTCCCGCGCATCCACAGGACGCATGCCTCGGGTGAGGTGCGGATGGGGGAGCGCGCCGAATCGCCCGCGCGCTTCCGGCCTTTGGACTTCACGGGTGCGGAGAGCTACGAGGCGCTGTACCGGCTGCCTCGTGAGATTCAGCACGGGCCCACGTTCCTGGCGGGCCTGCGGTATCGGCGTCCCGCGCAAGACCAGCTCCTCGCCGTGGTCGCGCCGCCGGGCCACTCCAAGTCCGGCTGGCAGGAGGACCCGAGGGCGCCGGGTTGGCCCGCGGCCCTGCTCAACGCCATCCTGCACGTCGCCTTCTCGCTGGGGGTGCTGTGCCGCGAGCGGACGGTGCTCCCGTTGGAGCTCGCGTCCGGCGAACTGCACGCGATTCCGCGCGGAGAGGTCCAGGTGTTCGCGCGGAGGACCTCGGCCCACGATGACCTGCAGACCTTCCACGTCGTCGCGTGGGACGAGCAGGGACGACGGGTCGCGCTCTTCCGCGGGTTCTCCGTGCGGGAGGTGCCATGAGCGCCCCTCGCTTCAGACCTGTCGCCATCGTGGGAGTCGGCTGTGTCCTCCCGCGCGCGAACGACGTCGAGTCCTTCTGGACGCAGGTGATGACGGGGGCCTCGGCGCTGGGCCCGCTGGACGCTCGGGAGTTCCCGTCGGAGTGGTACTTCGCGGCCGAGCGCTCGGCCCCGGACCGCACGCACAGCCTCCACGGCGCGCTCGTGGAGGAGCCCCGGCTGGACGCGAAGAAGTACCGGATTCCGCCCAAGGTGCTCCGGGACATGCACCGGATGCAGCTGGCGTTCATCGAGGCCACGGCGCAGGCGCTCGACGATGCGCGCGATGGGCTCGGCGCGGTGGCTCCGGAGCGCATCGGCCTGGTGTTGGGTTCTCTGGGCGGTGGCCTTCGCCCGGGCTCGCGGGTGCAGGCCCGGCTGGTGGACATGCTGCGCTCGCTGGCTGCGTCGACGACGTTGAGCGCGCGTCACCCGGGGCTCGCTTCCGAGCTCGCGGAGGTGCTCACCCGGCAGCTCGACGCGGAGCTGGCCGGCACCAGTGAGACGGAGGCGACCGCGTCCTTCAGCAGCATCTGGGCAGGGAGGGCCGCCAAGCTCTTCGACCTGCGTGGCCCGCACTTCGCCGTGGACGCGGGGTATGCCTCCTCGCTCGCGGCGCTCCAGAGCGCCAGTCTGCAGCTCAACGCCGGTGACTGTGACGCGGTGGTGGTGGCGGGATGCAGCCAGCTGCTGACGCCGCATGACCTGGTCGCGTTCAGCAAGCTGGGCGGTCTGGGCACGACCGTGCTGGCGCCGTTCGACCGTCGTTCGAGCGGCACGCTGCTGGGCGAGGGCGTCGGGGTGTTCGTCCTGCGCCGCCTGGACGACGCGGTGTCGGCGGAGGCGAAGGTCCACGCGGTCATCCGCGGCATCGGCGCGGCCTCGGAGGGACAGGGCCCATCGCTGGTGGTGCCGGAGTCGAAGGGGCAGGTGCTCGCGATGCGCCGGGCCTACGCCCAGGCGGGGTACGGGCCTCGTGACGTGCAATACGTCGAGTGCCATGCGGCGGGGATTCCCAGCGAGGACGCGACGGAGTTCCAGAGCCTGCGCACGCTCTGGAGAGAGGAAGCGGGTGCCGCTCCCGTCATGCTGGGAGGGGTCAAGGAGCTGACGGGCCACCTCCAGGCAGCTTCGGGTGCGGCGGGGCTGCTCAAGGCCACGCTGGCGCTGAGCCGTCAGGTGCTGCCTGCGCAGCGCTCCTTCGAGGCGGGCGCGGAAGGAATCTCGCTGGAAGGCACTCCCTTCTACTTCGCGAAGCAGGGCACGCCCTGGCCGGCGGTAGCGGGCGGACTGCGGCGGGCCTCCGTCAGCGCGTTCGGCTTCGGCGGGCTGAGCTTCCACCTGACGCTCGAGGAGTTCTCCTCCGAGACCCACTCGAGACTGGCGCGCACGCTGCCGCCTCCTCGGCCCTCCGAGCCGGTGGCCATCGTGGGCCTGGGCGGTGTGTTCCCTGGCGCCGCGAACGTGGAGCAGCTGTGGAGCAACCTGCTGGCGAAGCACTGCGCGATTGGCGCCATGCCGCCGGAGCGGGCGGAGACCGCGCGCTACCTGGACCCCACGCGCAAGAGCAAGGCCCGGCCCTACACGAACCTCGTGGGCACCATCGTCGACGGGAGCTGGCCCCAGGAACAGGTCCGCATCCCCGACGAGGTCGCGGCGCAGATCGACCGGGGGCAGAGCTGGACGATGCGGGCCGCGCTGCAGGCGCTCCAGGACTCGGGGACGGTCGACGCGAAGCGCGTGGGTCTCGCGATGGGCTACATGCCTCCCCTGGAGCGCGAGTTCCAGACGCAGGCGCGCGTGTACCACGCCGAGTTCGACGGACGCCTGGCCGAGCATCTGCGCCAGCGCGGCGTCGACGACGCGACGGCTGCGCTCATCCGGGGCGAGGTGGAGCGGGACTACAAGAAGGACCTGCCCCCCATCACCGACCAGACGCTGCCCGGTTACCTGGGCAGCCTCGCGGTGGGACGCGTCGCGCACCACCTGGACTTCCAGGGCCCGGCGATGATGGTGGAGTCCGCGTGTGCCTCGAGCCTCGCGGCGGTGGAGCTGGGCGCTCAGTGGCTGAGCACGGGGGAGTGTGACCTGGTGCTCGCGGGCGGCATGTATGCGTCGCTCGGGGTGGATGGGCTGGTCCAGTGGTGCTCATTCGGAGGACTGTCCCAGAGCGGCTCGTTCCCCTTCGATGCGCGCGCGGATGGCTACGTGACGAGCGAGGGCGCCGCGATGCTCGCGCTGAAGCGGCTCTCCGACGCGGAGGCCGCTGGGGACCGCGTCTATGCCGTGATTCGCGCGGTGGCGGGAGCGACGGACCCGAAGAGCGCCTCCATCTGGGCGCCGTCCTCGGAGGGACAGGTCCAGGCCGTGCGCCGGGCCGTGGAGAAGGCGGGCGTCTCGCCGGACGAGCTCCAGTACCTGGAGGGCCACGGCACGGGGACACCCGTGGGAGACCCCGTCGAGGTGGAGACGTACCGCGCCGTCTACGGACAGGGACGCGTCGGGGGGCCGGTGCTGCTGGGCTCCATCAAGTCAAACCTGGGCCACCTGAACTCGGGGGCCGGCGCGGTGTCGCTGCTCAAGGTCGCGCTCGCGCTGCACCGTGGACAGGTCCCACCCAACGTGGGCTTCGCGACGCCCAACCCGGCCATCCCCTGGCGGGAGCTGCCCTTCCGGGTGCCGACGGACATCGAGCCCTGGGCGGCCTCGGACGAGGGGCCGCGTCGCGCCGGGGTCACCTCGCTGGGCCTGGGAGGCACCAGCTACCACGCCGTGGTGGAGGAGTTCTCCCCGCGCGAGTCGATGCCGCGTCCGCGGGACGGGCTGCTCGCGCGTCGGGTCGCGTGGGTGTTTCCTCATCGAGGCGCACGCAGTGCGGCGATGCTGCGCGAGCTGTCCGCGCGGTTTGCTTCCGTGAAGCAGACGCTCACGGAGGTCGGCTCCGCCTTCGAGTCGCTGACGGGGCAGCCTCTCCACGCGGCCTCGCGGGCCGAAGACGCCTTCGTCGCCGACGTGGCCGAGGTGCTCGCGGGCGTGGCGTACTACCGCCTCCTGCGCTGTTACGGACTGCGTGTCGATGTCCTGCTGGGGGAGGGGACGGGCGAGTACAGCGCGCTGGTCGCGAGCGGGATGCTCTCCGCGAAGGACGCGCTGAGCGCGCTGCGTCTGCGCTCCAGCCTCGGCGCGTCCGCCCACGCCATCGAGGGCCTCCCGCAGCTCCGCTCGGAGCTGACCCGCTTCACGTGGAGGGCTCCCGAGGTCGCGGTGCTCTCCGCCATCCATGGTCGGTACTACGAGGCACCGCTGCCCGAGGCGTTCCTCGCGCGGCACCTCGCCCTGCTGGACACGCAGCCGTCCCGCTTGGGCCCGCACGTGCGCCGCCTCCACGACGACGGCGTCCGGGTCTTCCTCGAGGCCGGCACTGGCGAGACGCTCGGGGCATGTCTCCAGGCGCTTCCGGACGTGGTCCGACTGGGGCACCCGGCCTCGACGGGTGAAGTCGCGCGCTTCCATCGCCTCCTGGCGTTCAGTGATGTCCACCGCTTGCTCAACGAGTCCGTGAGATGACTTCGCATCCGCAGTCCGCCAACCGGAAGTCCACGCCCATCGCCATCATCGGGGCCTCGTGCATGGTGGCGGGGACCGAAACGCCCGAGCAGCTCTGGCAATACATCGTCGCCGGGACGCCCCGGTTCGCGCAGGTGCCCGAGTCGCGCTTCCGGTGGGAGAGCTTCTACAGCCAGGACGCGTCCGACACGGAGAAGGGCGAGGTCTGGAGGGCGTCCTTCTTCGGCGAGCTGGAGCTGCCCTGGCGTGAGTACAAGGTCGGGCCGAAGATGCTCGACGAGCTGCACCGGTGCGAGCTGTACACCGTGGAGGCCATCCGTCGCGCGCTGGCGGATGCGCGCCTGCTGGAGCGTGAGTTCGCCCGGGAGCGGACCGCCGTCATCATGGGTGGTTCGGAGATGGGCTACGACTCGCGCATCACCCATCCGTTCCTCTGGCACCTGCCGCAGTTGATGGAGGCCATCCAGAAGGCCGTCGAGGACTCCGGGCTCCCCGAGGAGGCGCGCCGTCGCATCCTGGAGTCCTCGGAGAAGACGTTCCGCGAGGTCAGCCACCGCGAGTTCACCCGAGGCACCGTGTCGGGCATGAGCCTGGCCCTGGGGCGCGCCTGCTCGCTGTTCGACTTGAAGGGCCCGCACTTCGTGGTGAACTCGGCGTGCTCGTCCGTGCTCCTGGGGTTGGAGAGCGCGGTCAACGGGCTCTCGCTGGGGGACTACGACGTCGCGCTGGTGGGCGGCACCAGCCCGTACCTGACGCCCGCGCCCTTCGTCACCTTCGAGCGCATGCGCCTGCTCACCCGCGAGGCGCAGCCCCGGCCCTTCGACGCCAACGCCTCCGGGACGCTGCTGGGCGAGGGCACGGGCTTCTTCGTGCTGCGGCGTCTGGATGATGCGCTCAAGCAGGGCGACTCCATCCTCGGCGTCATCCGCGGAATCAGCGGCGCGAACGACGGCCGCCGGGGCGCGTTGATCAGCCCGCCCGTGGAGGCGCAGGTCACCGCGGCCCAGCGCGCCTATGAACTCGCGGGGTACGCGCCCGAGTCCGTGCAGTACCTGGAGTGCCACGCCAACGGCGTGGAGTTCCTGGAGGCCTCCGAGCTGACCGCCATGGGCAAGGTGTTCAGCGGCCATGCGCCGGGTGGACTCACGCTGGGGTCGACGAAGAACATGGTGGGCTACCTGCTGTCGGCCTCCACGCTGCCCGGCATCGTCCGCACGTTGATGGCGCTCAAGCACCAGACGCTGCCGGCCCAGGCGCACGTGCGCGAGCTCCGGGACGAGCTGCGCGTGGAGGGCGCGCCGTTCCAGGTGCGCTCGCGGCCCGCGCCGTGGGAGGCGCCCGCCGGCGGAGTCCCGCGTCGCGCCGGAATCAACTCCCTGGCGATGGGAGGACAGGCCTACCACCTCACACTGGAGGAGTACCTGCCCGAGTACCACGCCCAGCTCGTCGCGAGCCTCGGTCCTCCGCCGAAGCGGGAGCCCGTCGCCGTCGTCGCGTACGGCGCCCTCGCGCCCGGTGCGCGCGACAGCGACACGTTCTTCGAGAACGTGATGGCGAAGCAGGACTCCATCATCCGGATTCCGAAGGAGCGCTTCGACATCGACCGGTACTTCGGACCGGAGGGCGTGACAGGGAAGATCTATTGCCCGCTCGGCGGCTTCGTCGAGGACTTCACCTTCGACGAGAAGGCGTTCCTCATCCCGCCGACGCTGGCCGTCCAGCTGGACCGCTCACACGTCTTCGCGCTGACGGCCGCGGCGGAGGCGCTCCGCAAGACGACGGCGCCCCAGAAGGCCCCGAAGAGGACGGCCGTCTTCATGGCGGACATGCCGGGCCGCCTGCGCGAGCGCGAGGTGGAGCTGCGCATCGCCTACACGGAGATGGATGGGTTGTTCCGCCGCGTGCTCGAGGAGAGCGGGCTGGCCGCTGGCGCCGTCGATGGGCTCGCCCGTCGCGCGGAGGGGAACTTCAAGGCGCACATGGCGCCCATGACGCCGTATACGCACGCGGGATACGCGGGCAGCTCGGAGGCCACGCTCATCGCCCATGTGTATGGGTTCAAGGGCGCCACCGGCATCTACGAGAGCACCTGCGCGTCCTCGCTGGCGGCCATCGAGGCGGGGGTGGCGAACCTCCAGTTGGAGCTGGCCGACGTCGTGCTCGCGGGCGGCTCCTTCGCGGACCTGGCGCCGGAGCTGTATGCCATCAACTGCACCTTCCGGGGCATGAGTGGAACCGGGAGCCGTCCCTTCGACGCGGACGCGTCCGGCTTCATCCCGGGTGAGGGCGCGGGCGTCGTCGTGCTCAAGCGACTGAAGGACGCGGAGCGGGATGGGGACACCATCCTCGGGCTCATCAAGGGCATCGGCTCCTCCAGCGACGGCAAGGGCAAGTCGCTGCTCGCGCCCAACCCCGTGGGCCAGGAGCTGGCGGTCCGCCGTGCGCTGGAGCGCGCCGACGTCTCCCCTGCGTCCATCCAGTACATCGAGTGCCACGGCACGGCGACGCCGGTGGGGGACTTCACGGAGATCTCCACCTACTCGCAGGTGATGCAGGGGCGCGCGCCGGGCTCGGTGGGCATCGGCTCGGTGAAGTCGATGATTGGCCATCTGCACTCGGCCGCGGGGGTCATCAACCTGGTCAAGGTCTTGAAGAGCCTGGAGCACAAGGTGATGCCGCCGCAGCTCCACTGTGAGCGCCCCAACCCGGACATCGCCTGGGACACGGTGCCGTTCGAGGTCATCACCGAGCCTCGCGCCTGGGCTCCTCCCGCGGATGGAGGGCCGCGTCGGGCGGGCGTCAGCGCCTTCGGCATGGGCGGCACGAACTACCACCTCGTGGTGGAGGAGTACCGGGGGCGCCAGGACGACGAGGCGCTGAGCCCCGAGACCTTCCCGATGGTGGGCGCCGTGCTGGAGCGCACCCAGACGTCGCTGACCGCGCTGCGTGAGCTGCGTCTGGAGACGGACCCGTACCTTCGCGAGCACAAGGTGAATGGCGTCGCCGTGCTGCCGGGCACCTTCGGAATGGAGCTGATGGCCGAGGCGGCCTTGTTGCTGAGGCCAGGGCTCCAGGTGAGGGGACTGGAGTCGGTCCGCTACCACCAGGCCGCGAAGGTGTGGGAGGGCCGGAGCACGCGGCTGCTCGTCGATGCGCGGGCAGGGGGCGCGGATGCGCTCGGACGCGTGGCGGTGACGGTGCAGGTGGACATGGAGCTGCGGCCGCGCGCGGACCTGCCGCCCCTGCGACGCAAGCTCTACACGGGGACGGTGCTGCTCGGCGCGCGGCAGGACGGGGGCGACGTGACGGTGGAGGCCAGCACGGCGGCGCTCTTCACGGCGGAGGGACGTCAGGACTTCGGTCCATTCTACAACCAGGGCGAGGAGGCCTACCTGGGGCCTCGCATGCAGGGCTGCCGTCAGCTCCGGTTCGTGTCGGCCACGCAGCAAGCGGCGTGGGTGAAGGAGATGGGGACGCGCGACCTCTTCTCGTTCACGAGCACACCGCGCCTGCGGGTGTCACCGCTCGCGCTCGATGCCATCAACCACGCGGCGGGGATGACGGCGTACTACTCGCTGGAGTCGCTCGTGCTCCCGGAGGGGGCCGACAGCCTGCGGCTCCATGCTCCGCTCCCACAGGGTGAGGAGGTCGCCGTCCTCAGCACGTACCTGGGGATGCAGGATGGAATCGCCAGGCTTCGCGTCGTGGCCTTCCACCCCCGGACGCGTCAGGTCTACGTCGAGGTCGAGGGGCTGCGCTTCAGTGTGCTGGGACATCTGGGCCCGGTGCTCAAGCCCTTCCTCGATGGTCGCCAGAAAGGAATGTCGGGACGGGTGTAGCCCCTCGGCTCCGTCATGACTCGCCCCATGTCCTCCTCTTCGTTCTTTCAGACGCCGTTCGTCGTGGGTACCCGCGCGGCGGGGCTGTTGTTGTGTGGGCTCTCCGCGTGGCTCGGTGGGTGGGCCTGGCTCGGCTTCGCGGTGGGCGCGCTGAGCTTGTTGCGCGTGCCTCGGCGGGGGCTGCTCGTGGAGCTGGCGGTCGCCTCGGCGTTGTTGTGGCTGGTGATGCCCGCGTGGCCTCCGCTGGTGGCCGCCGCCTTGATGCTGCTGGTGATTCCGCTCGCGCCCGAGTCGGGGGCGCTGAGGCTCAACGGCCTGGACCGGTACTTCTACCTGCAGGATGGCCCTGGCTCGCGGATGAACTCGCACCACTTCGTGGACACGGCCACGCCGCTGGAGCGCGAGTCGCTGGAGCGCGCGGTCGCGGCGGTGTTGAGCGAGCTCCCGTTGGCGCGCTCGTTCGTGCGTGAGGCGACGCTGGGCGTGGCGAGGTTCGTCGCCCGTCGTCCCTGGGTGGAGCCTTCGCGGCTGCTGTGCTGGTCCGACGCGCCGGTGGAGGCGGAGGACTCACGCCTGCTGGATGCGCCCATGGACTTGAGGAGGCTGCCGCCGTGGCGGGTGATTCATGCGCCACGGCCCGAAGGGGGTTACCGGCTGTGCCTCACGGTGCACCACTGCGCGGTCGACGGCGAGGGTGGGTTGCTGATGCTGGACCTGCTCGTGCGTCGATACAACGAGCTGCGCGCGGGGCGGCCCCTGTCGCCGCGGCTTCCCGTGCATGGGGGACAGCGGCTGCGGGAGCTGTTGCGGCCTCGGGGCTTCGCGGGGATGTGGAGGCTGGTGCGCCGTCACTTCTCCATGGGGGACACGGACAAGGGGGCCTCCGCGGTGCTCGCCGATGACGCGGCCGCGCGGCCCACGCACACGCGGCACCACCTGCTGCGGATTCCGGCGGACACGTGGCGGCGACTCAAGGCGGTCTCCACGGCGGAGGGCGTGAGCCGCAATGACCTGCTGGTGGGCGCGGTCTTCCGGGCCGCCAGCGCGCTGCGCCGCGAGCGGGGCCAGGCGGAGCTGCGCTTCAGGACCTTCGTTCCCACGAACCTGCGGAGCGCGTTGGGGGTGCCGTCTGGTTTGGGGAATTACCTGGGGATGTTGCAGGTGGTGGCGAGCCCCGAGGACCTGCGCTCACCCGCGCTGGAGAAGACGCTCTCGGAGTCCATCCGGAAGCTGAGGGAGCCGGACGAGGCCGTGAGCTTCATGGTGAACATGGGGCTGCTGACGCTGATGCCCCCGGGGATGTTCCGGGCGGGGCTTCGGAGCAACGACGCGGACCCCTCCGCGTTCAACTACTCGCTGCTCGTGAGCACCATCCGTCAGCCCGAGGAGCTGGCCCTGCCCGAAGGCGTGGAGACGGAGCGGGTGCTGGTGCGCGGCTCGCTGACGGGGCGACCCTGCTTCGGTGTCGTCATCATCCACTCGGGAGGCGAGGTGCACGGCGTGCTCGAGTACCTCTCACCGACGGTCCGCGACGAGACGGCGCGTGAGTTCGCCGAGCGCTGGGTGGCGGAGGTGGAGCGGATGGCGGTGGGCCCTGGTGTCACGGCGGCGGTGGGCTGACATGAGCGACACGGCGTGGGCGTGGCTGTTCCCGGGGCAGGGCTCCCAGAAGGTGGGGATGGGGCGGAAGATGCTGGAGCGCTCCGTCGCGGCCCGGCGGGTGTTCGAGGAGGCCTCGGACGCCATCGGCGAGGACCTGAAGCGGCTGTGCCTGGAGGGGCCGTTCGAGCGGCTGACAGCGACCGAGAACGCGCAGCCCGCCATCGTGACGGTGAGCGTGGCGTGCCTGGCGGAGCTGGAGGAGCGGGGGCTGAGGCCCTCGGTGGTGGTGGGGCACAGCGTGGGGGAGTTCTCCGCGCTGGTGGCGGCGGGGTGCCTGCCGTTGACCGCGGCCGTTCGCGCGGTGCGCAAGCGTGGGCAGTTGATGGCGAGCGTGACGACGCCGGGCGGGATGCTGGCCGTGATGGGGCTGGACGGGGCGAGGCTGGCGGAGCTGTGTCACGACGCGGCGAGAGGGGGCGTGGTGGTGATGGCCATCCACAACAGCCCGAGGCAGTTCGTGTTGTCCGGGGACCGGAGTGTCCTGGAGCGGTTCAAGGACGTGGCCCTGTCGGCGGGGGCGACGGAGTGCGTGTTGTTGGACGTGAGCCATGCGTTCCACTCGCCGCTGATGGGGCAGGTGGAGGAGGCGTGGAAGTCCGTGGTGGCGGGCCTGCAACTCCGGATGCCTCGATGTCCCGTGCTGCTCAACACGACCGCGAAGCCGGTGAAGACGCTGGTCTGCATCCGGCGCTCGCTGCTGACCCAAATCACGGGGCCGGTGCTGTGGACGCAGTGCATGCAGGCGCTCGTCGAGCAGGGCGTGACACGCGTGCTGGAGGTGGGGGACAGCAAGGTCGTCTCGTCCCTCGCCCGGAGGACGGCGCCGACGCTCCAGACGCTGACGTTCCTGGAGCCGACCGTCCTGGCTCAGCTCGACGCCTGAGCCACGAAGGACGCCAGCGCGTCCTCGAACCGGGGTGTCGCCTCCATGAAGGGCACGTGGCCCACGCCGGGCAACCACGTGCCCTGACCCGAGCGGGCGCACGCCAGCACTACCTCGCGGCTCATGGCGGGGAGCACCACCTGGTCCAGCTCTCCGTGGAGCGTGGCCACCGGTCGACGGCAGCGCTCGAGCTCCACGGAGTAGTCCTCCGCCCGGGATAGCAGCGCGCGTCGGACATTCACCGGCACGCGCTGCATGGCTCGCACGCTCGCGTCGACTCGCGATGCGTCGAGCGTGCCCGCCGCGCACGCCTCGACGAAGGCCCTCGCGGAGCTTTCATAGGTCGCGCCGTCCTCCGACATCAGCCCCCGCGCGTTGGACATCATCCCCGGGCCGAACAGCGCGCGCGCCGGCTTGCCCGTCTTGAGCGACGCCGCCACGAAGAACAGGCCGCCCAGCGCGTCGTCACCATGGCGCCGCAGGTAGTCGCCGACGACGACACCGCCGTAGGACCAGGCCACGACCACGGGCCGTACCAACCCGAGCTGCTGGATGACCGCTTCGAGATCCCCAGCGAAGTGGACCCCGTCCACATAGGGCCCATCGCCCTCGGGCTTGTCGGAGTCCCCGTGCCCTCGCAGGTCGATGGCGACCAGGCGATGACGCTCCGCCAACCGCCCCCGCAGCACCTCGTCCCAGCTCCCACGGCCCTGGGCGAGCCCGTGCACGAAGAGGATGCTCGGCGCACCCGATGCTGGGCCCGACTCATCCACCGCGAGCCGAACCCCTCCTGAACCCTCGACGAAGCGCGTGCGTACCATGTGCCTCCGGCCAGTACGCGCGGCCGCGCCTGGCGTCAATCCCTCGCGCGAGGCCGCCGGGTTTTTGTCGGCAAAGGCTTCTGGGCCGGGACGGACACCGCGCGCAGCCCGGGGTGGCTCGCGAGCACCCGCTCGGTCGTCCTGGCGATGTGCTCCGTCAAGAGCGCGCACGCCCGCTCCGCGTCCCGGTCCAGCGTGGCCTTCACCAGGGCGGCGTGCTCGTCCTCCACGTTCCGTCCCGCCTTGCCATGGGCCAGGGAGAGGCGCCGGTAGCGCTCCGTCTGGTCGAACAGCATCGCGTGGAACTTCAGCAGCCAGGGCGACTGGCAGGCGCTCAGCAGCGTCGCGTGGAAGCGCGCATGCTCGAGCTCCCAGGTGTCATCCAGCACGCCGCTGCCAGACGCCGGAGCGCGGCGCTGCAGCCGATGGAGCGCCGCTGTCACCTCTCCCTCCCAGGTGATGTCCCCCTGGGCGATGGCGCCCCGCAGCGCGAGCGTCTCGATCTGCTGCCGCGTCCGCGTCAGGTCCAACAGGTCCGCCCGCGAGATGGGCGCCACCCGGAAGCCACGCTGGTCCTCGATGGTGACCAGCCCCTCCGAGGCCAGTCGGCAACACGCCTCGCGCAGCGGCGTGCGCCCCACGCCATAGCGCGGCGCCAGGTGCTCCAGCCGCAGCTTCTCTCCCGGCGCGAGGCCACCTTGCAGGATGTCCGCTCGCAACCGGTCCACCACGGTCGATGCGAGCGTGGGTTCCGACACGGGAACCCGGATGCGGGACGGGGCGGCCATCGATTTCCTCACGGACAGGCGACCTATACGTCACGCCGCGGATTTGACACAAGGTGTCACGCTGGATGCAAAACGCATTTTGTCGACAATCGGTTGAGCGAGGCCTTCCATCTGGCTAGCCTTGCGCTCGCACGAGGGAGACCGGCGAACATGCGGATTGCATCGATTCTGGTGAAGGGGGAGCCCGCGCTGGGTGTGCGCACGCCCCGGGGAATGCTCAACGCGACGGCGCTCGACGCGGGGGTCGGCACCTCGCTGCGTGGGCTGCTCGAGCGGGGGCCGGACGTGCTTGCGGACCTGGCCCGGCACGTCGCGAGAGCGCCGGTGCTCCCCGACGAGGAGTTCACCTATCGGCCGCTCGTCCCGGAGCCGAGCAAGTTCCTGTGCCTGGGGCTCAACTACGTCGCCCACGCGGCGGAGGCCACGTACGAGGCCCCGAAGCACCCGGTGGTCTTCTCCCGCGTGGCCTCGGGCCTGCTGGGCCACGGCGAGCCGATGGTGGTGCCCACCTGTTCGAGCCAGCTCGACTACGAGGCGGAGCTGGCGGTGGTGGTGGGGCGCCCGGGGCGGCACATCCCCAAGGAGCGCGCGCTCGAGTGGGTCGCGGGCTACACGCTCTTCAACGACGGCTCGATTCGCGACTACCAGAAGCGCACCCACCAGTGGACCGTGGGCAAGAACTTCGACGCCACCGGCCCGCTGGGGCCCGAGCTCGTCACCCCCGACGAGCTGCCCGCGGGCGCGCGGGGCCTGCGCATCCAGATGCGCGTCAACGGCGAGGTCCTCCAGGACGCGAGCACGTCGGACATGATCTTCGACGTCGCCACCGTCCTCGCGGACCTCTCCGTGGCCATGACGCTCCAGCCTGGCGACGTCATCGCCATGGGCACGCCGAGCGGGGTGGGCGCCGCGCGCAACCCTCCTCGCTTCCTGCGCGAGGGTGACGTGTGTGAGGTCATCGTCGAAGGCGTGGGCGTGCTCAAGAACCCCGTCGTCCGTGCGCCGTGAGCTCGAGTCGTTGAGGACCAACCCCTGGGAGGACCCATGTCCACGCAAGCGAAGCTGCCGAGCCGTCTTCACCACACGGCCTATGTGACCAAGGACCTGGAGGCGACGCGGAGGTTCTACGAGGACCTGATTGGACTTCCTCTCGTGGCGACCTGGTGCGAGTCCGACGAGCTGTTCGGCGCCATGCGCACCTACTGTCACACCTTCTTCGAGCTCGCGGACGGCAGCGCGCTGGCGTTCTTCCAGTTCGAGAAGCCCGAGGACCAGCAGCTCTTCGGGCCGGAGATTCCGTCCTCGCCGTTCCACCACATCGCGCTGAACGTCGACGTGGAGACGCAGCAGGGCATCGAGCAGCGCCTGCGCGCGGCGGGCTACAAGGAGCCGGACACGTATGTGCTCGAGCATGGCTATTGCCGCTCGCTGTACGTGAAGGACCCCAACGGGATGATCGTCGAGTTCACCCACGACAGCCCCCAGGCCATCACCCAGGACCTGCTCCAGGCGCGCCGCGCGAAGGCCCACCAGGAGCTGAAGCGCTGGCTGTCCGGGGACCGCACGTCCAACAACGTGTTCCGGTGAGCCTGCTCACGCTGTCGTTCGACAACGGGCCCGACCCCGTGGTGACGCCCCGGGTGCTCGACCTGCTGGCGTCGCACGCCATCCCCGCGTGGTTCTTCGTGCTGGGCAAGCACCTGGGGACGGACGAGGGACGCCGGCTCGTGGTCCGCGCGCGGGACGAGGGCCACCGGGTGGGCAACCACTCCTTCTCGCACGCCACGCCGCTCGGCGAGGACACCCGTCCTGACGCGGTGGAGGCGGAGATTGCCGCCACGGACGCGCTGCTCGCGCCCCTGGTCTCCACGGCGAAGTGGTTCCGTCCGTTCGGCGGCGGCGGCAAGCTGGGGCCTCACCTGCTGAGCCCTCGCGCCGTCGAGCACCTGGTCCGTCACCAGTACACGTGCGCGCTCTGGAACAGCGTGCCCGGGGACTGGCTGGATGCGAAGGGCTGGCCCGAGAAGGCGCTCGAGGACTGCGCCGCGAGGCCTCACACGCTGATGGTGTTGCACGACATCCCGGAGGCCTGTCTGGACGGGCTCGACGGGTTCCTCCACCGGGCCCGGGAGCGAGGCGTGCGGTTCACCCAGGAGTGTCCCCCGGAGTGTCTGCCCATCGTCGACGGACGAATCGTGCGGGACCTCACGGGGCTCGTCGCGGGCGGCTGAGCCGTCGCGCGTGGCGTCACGAGGGCGCCGGGACGCGGGCACCTTCGAGCACGACCTTCAGTCCACACGGCTCGTTCCGGCTGAAGTCCAGGGTGAGGTGGGCGCGCTGACACAGCTCGCGGGCAATGGCGACCCCCAGCCCGCTGCCGCGCGGGTCCCGCTCCCGGGCGCCGCTCGCCCGGAACAACCGCTCGCCGAGCCGCCCCAGGTCCTCGGGGGGCACGCCCGGGCCGTCATCCAACACGGTGAGGCGGAAGCGCTCCGGGGCCGGCTCCTCGAGCACGGCCACCACGTGGCCGCCCGGCGTGCCGTGGGCGATGGCGTTGTGGACCAGGTTGCTCACCGCCTGCTCCAGCATCGTCGGATGGCAGCGCGCCCACAGCTCGTGGTCCGGGCGGGCGACCTCCAGCGTGAGCTGCTTGCGGCGGGCCAGCAGCGACAGTCGGCGCGCCACGCGCTCCACCAGCATCCCCAGCGCCGCGCGAGGCTCGCCGTCCAGTGGATCCACGCCCTCGCCCAGCTGGCAGGCCAGCCGCAGGTTGTCGACCAGGGCGGTGAGATAGACGGTGTCCTCGAGGCCGCGCACCAGCAGCTCGGGCAGCTCCTCCGCGGGTGCGCTCGACGCCAGCTCCAGGGCGAGCTGCAGCGACGCGATGGGCGTCTTCAGGTCATGCGCCACGTTCGACAGGAAGCGCTCCAAGGCCTGCTGCTGTCCCAGGATGCGCGCCGCATCCGATTGGACCCGCGCCTGGGCCACGTCCAGGACGCGTGACAAGTCTCCCAGCTCGTCGCGCGCGGCGTCGTTCGTGGAGGCGTAGGCCTTGCCGCCCAGGCCGCTGGCCGCCGCGTGGAGCCGCCGGACGCGCTTGAGCAGCGGGGAGATGACGGCGAACGTGGAGGCCGCGGCCAGCAGCGCGGTGAAGGTGATGGCGGCGAGCATGAACCAGAGCGCGCCGCTCATCCGGCTGGCCACCACGGGCCACCGGTACTCCAGCACGCTGCAGGGCCCCGACGCCGCGGCGCGAATCAGGATGCTCCCGGCCCACACACCTCCCTCGAGGCGCGGGTAGTGGAGCGACATCGGCTGGGGCTCGCCCGCGGCGAGCCGCTCCACGAGCGCCGGGTCCGGTCCCCCACGCTCGAGGAGCCTGTCCGCGTCGAACGCGCGCACCTGGAGCCCCTGGGGAAAGGTGTGGCTCCATCCCTGGGGCGCGGCGCGACAGGCCTCGCCATGGGCCTGCATCATGGCCTCGGAGAAGAGGCGCGCGCTGCCCTGGGCCGCCAGCTCCGCCGTCTTGTTGAACGTGACGTACGCCGCCGACAGCGTGGCGAGCAGGCCCAACAGCAGCGACGCGATGGCGGTCCTCCAGGCCAGCCCCTGCCACATCTTCAAGGCGCGTCCTCCAGGTCGAAGCGGTAGCCGATGCCCCAGGCGGTGCGCAGCCGCGCGCCGGCGGGGCCCAGCTTCTTGCGGATGCGCGCCACGTGGGAGTCCACCGTCCGCGCGTCCCGCTCCTCGTTGAGGGGCAGGGCCTGGTCGGCGATCTGCTCACGGGTGAGCGCGCGGCCGGGGCGCTCGACCAGGTACAAGAGCACGTCCAGCTCGTGGCGCGTCAACGGCACCATCCCCTGGTCCTCCCGACTGACGGAGCGCGCATCCAGGTCGACGCGCACGTCCGCCCACGTCAGCACCCGGCGCGCGTTCGTCTCCGGCAGCCGCAGCCGGGCGCGGATGCGCGCGAGCAGCTCCTCCATCCAGAAGGGCTTGGCCAGGTAGTCCGCGGCGCCCAGTCCGAACGAGCGCAGCCGCGCCTCCAGCTCCTGCCTCGCGGACAGGACGATGATGGGGACATGGAGCCGGTGGTGCCAGGCCTCGAGCAGCGCGAAGCCGTCGGGGCCCGGCAGGTTCAGGTCCAGCACCACCAGCGCGGGAGGCTCCTTCAGCGCGGCCTCCAGCGCCAGGTAGCCGTCGGTGGCGAGCGTCACCTGGAAGCCCGCGAGCTTGAGCCCGCGGACGATGCCCGCGGCGATGGGAGGGTCGTCCTCCACGACCAGGATGGGGCCTTGCGAATCCATGGGGACGACCTCCGTGCCCGAAGCACGAGCCTAGCCGGCCAGGGCCTTGGGCATGGAGCCCTCCGCCTTCGTCACCTGGAAGGTGACGCTGCCCTGGGACGCGCCCCGGCTGTTCTCCACGACGATGGCCCCCGACGTGCCGCCGGAGGGCACCAGGAAGGTGAGCTGGGTGTCGCTCACCACCTGGTAGCGCTCGACGGCGGCGCCATCCAGCCGCACCCCCGTCGTCCCGGTGAAGTGGGCGCCCTCCACCGTCACCTGCGTGCCCATGGGACCGGAGCCCGGCGTCGCGCGGGTGAGGGTGGCGACCGCGGAGGCGTCCACCTGGAAGCTCTGCACCGAGTGCGCCGCGCCCCGCGAGGTGACGACCTGGATGGGCCCCTGCACCGCGCCGGAGGGCACCGTGGCCGTCAGCGCGGTGTCACCCTGCACGGTGAAGGACGCGGGCATGGCCGAGTCCCCGAAGCTGACCCGCTGCACGTCCGTGAAGCCGCCTCCCTGGATGCGCACCTGCGCTCCGACCTCTCCATTCGGCGGCGTGAAGCCGTCCACCCACACGACCTTGGGGACGGTGAAGGACTGGGAGGAACTCCCCGTGCCCGCGGCGTTGGTGACGCTGATGGGGCCCGTCGTCGTGTCCGCGTCGATGACGGCCACCAGCTCCGTGTCGCTGTTCACCTCGAAGGTGCGCGCCGGGGTGTCGCCGATGCAGACGCCGCTCGTCGCCGTGAAGCCCCTGCCGGTGACGGTCACCTTCGTCCCCGGGCCGCCCGTGTCCGGTGTGAAGCCGGTGACGACGGGCTTCACGTTCGTGCTCACGCTGAACGTGCTCTTCGTGGCTGCCTTGCCACCGGGCGTCGTCACGAACACGTCGCCCGTGAGCGCGCCGGACGGCACGGTGGCCGTGAGCTTCGTGTTGCCCTGCACCGTGAAGGCCGCCTGCGCCGAGGAGGCGCTGCCGAAGCGCACCTCGGTGGCGCTCCCCAGGTTCGTCCCCGTCAGGACCACCTGCGTGCCCACCGGGCCCGACGGTGGGGCGAACTGGCTGAGGGTGGGCGGCGCCACGAAGGTGAAGGCCATCGGCGAGTAGCCATCCGCCTTCGTGTTGGTGACGTGCAGGGGGCCGCTCACCGCCTTGTTGGGCACGTACGCGGTGAGCTCGGTGTCGCTCAGCACCTCGAAGAGGGGGGCGGCGACGCCTCCGAAGGCCACGCCCGTCGTGCCGGTGAAGCCGGAGCCGGTGATGGTGACGGCCGTGCCCCGGCCGCCGGTGAGCGGAGAGAACGTGGTGAGGACGGGGGGCGCGACGCTGAGCACCTGGAAGTCGTCCTTCGAGGCGCCGATGCCCGCCGGCGTCTCCACGGACACGGGGCCGCTGCCCGTTCCGGAGGGCGAGGTGACGGTGATGCTCGTGTCGCCGAGCGAGACGATGGGCACCTGCACCCCGGGCGTGCCGATGTGCACCGCCGTGGCCCCCGCGAAGCCGGAGCCGTGCAGGGTGATGGGGGTGCCGGGCGTGCCCTTGGTTGGCGAGAAGCTGTCGACGCTCGGCGCGGACAGGACGTTGAACGCGCTGGAGGAGACCCCCGTGCCCCGGCTGTTGGTGACGCGCAGGGGGCCGGAGGTGGTCCGGCTCCCCAGGACCGCGACGAGGTGGTGGTCATCCAGGACGGTGAAGGACGCCGCGGGCGCGCCGTTGAACGTCACGTCCGTGGTGCCGGTGAAGCCCGCGCCCGTCACGGTGACCTCGGTGCCCGGGGTGCCGGCGGTGGGCGTGAAGGCGGTGAGGGCGGGCACCTGGCTTCCCTTGACGACGAAGCCGTCCTGCGTCGCCGTGCCGCCAGGCGTCGACACGGTGATGGGGCCGCTGACGGCGCCCGGGGGCACGGTGATGATGAGCTGGTCATCCGACACGAGCGTGAAGGACGCGAGGATGTCCTCGTGGAAGTACACGCTCTTGGTGGACAGCAGGCCCGTGCCGTAGAGCTTCACGGCGTCGCCCTGCTGGCCGCTCGGGGGGCCCACGGAGCTGAGCGTCGGGGGCGCGGCCACCGTGAAGGGCGCGGCGCTCACGGCGGTGCCCTGGGCCGTCGTGAGCTGGATGGGGCCCGTGGTGGTTCCGTCCGCGACGCGGGCCACCACCTGGCGGTCGCTCCAGCAGCGGAAGTAATCGGCGGGCGTCCCGTTGAAGCTCACCTCGAGCGTGTTGGAGAGCCCCGTGCCGGTGAGCGTCACCTGGGTGCCCGAGGCGCCCTCGTCGGGGCTGAACCCGGTGAGGACGGGGGCGGACGCGGCCTTCGGCGTGGCGCCGCGCGAGGCGCCCTTGTTCGCGGGCGTGAGCTGTCCATAGAGATACACGCCGTTGTCGAACGCGACCCGCTGGAGTGACAGCGATTGCCCCTTCGAGCCCGTGTCGACGAAGCCATCCGCGTCGTCGAGCGCGTCCTGGAGCTTGGACATCACATACATGACGATGCCCATGTACACGGCGACGATGAGGGCCGCGACGACGCCGACGAGCGGCAGGGCCAGGAGCATCTCGAACTTCTGGACCGTGGGGTCGCTCGAGTCCGGGGCGTAGCTCACCTCGGGGTCCAGGATGTCGTAGTAGAGCTTCCCCACGCCATCCTTCTGCCGCACCGTCAGGGTGACGGTGCCCGTGAGCTGGATGGCCATGTGGAAGGCGGTGGCCTTCATCACCAGGGCCAGGCCCTTGTCCGTGAAGCCGAGGGTGAAGGCCTTCAGGTGGATGCTCTGCCCCTTCGCGTGGAGGGTGACGGGCTGGGTGAGCGAGAGCACCGGAGGGCTCCCCTTCACCTGGAAGTCCGACTCCGGCACCTTCATGGCCTTGGCCAGCGCGGGAATCATCTCCTGGAGCAGGAATGTGTCATCGACCAGGATGGCGAGGTTCTGCGTCGGGGACGTGGTGAAGGTGGGCGTGGAGGGGAAGGGCGTCGGCGCGGGCCAGCCCGGCGGGAGCGCGTGGTCGCTCATCATCAGGGCGATGAGGTCCGGGGCGTCGCCCGCCGTCAGGGAGAAGGTCATCGTCGTGGGCGCGCGCGGCGGGGGCTTCACCGCGCCGGTCGCCTTGCCCTGGGTGATGGCCGCCTGGAACTGACCGAGCACCGCCGTCTCGATGAGGGCGGAGACGCCGGACTTCGGGCTCATGGTGACGGTGAAGGTGTGCTCCGGGTCGAGGAACCAGAGCGTGTTCCAGGCCTTGGCGTCGTCCTCGTCCCCCGAGTCCGCCGTCGTCACGCACGTGGCGCCGCCCTGCAGGGTGGCCACGCCCTGGTCGACCTGGTTGACGGCCTGGCCGTCGTCGAAGGTCCACACGCCCACGAGGCCTGGCTGGGGGAGGGGGAGGGTGGCGTTCATCGCCTGCTGGAGCTGCGCGGCGGTGCGCGCGAGCGTCCAGAGCCGCACGGAGGACACCTCGCCGTCCAGGCCCTGGCCGATGCACAGGCTCTGCCCGTTCGTCCGCGGCTGCGAGGACAGCGTCGCGGTGCCCTTGGACTGTCCGTCCACGTAGAAGGTGATGACCTGGGCGGCGAGGGACACGGCCACGAAGTGCCAGTGGCCATCATCCAGCGTCGCGGCGGAGCCGGGGGCGACGCAGGTCTGGCCTCCCCAGGTCACCACGGGCCTGCCGCCATTGATTCCCACCGAGAGGCCCGCGTCGGGCACGGACACCAGCGTCTGCGCCTGCGTCGCCTGGGTTCGCACCCACACCTCCACGGTCAGCGCGTTGCTGTCGAGCGTCCAGGGGGCCTTGGCCCTGGCGTCACAACCCGCCAGGCCGTTCGTGGCGAGGTAGGCCGTCGGATAGACGCACCCCATGGCGAGGCTCGCCAGCCGGACGCCGACGCTCAGCGTCCCGTCGACGGCCTGCCGGGCCACGGTGCCCGTGCAGGGGACGCTGAAGACGACCGAGTCCGTCTGGCTGTCGAGCGCGACGGACAGCTGCTGGAGCCCCACCGTCACCGAGCCCTGCTGCAAGGTGACCGTCGGGTCCTGCGCGCCCGCGGCGAAATTGGCCGCCATCGTCGTCAGCAGCGAGGCATCGACGTTGACCGCGGTGTTCCACCCCTGATTGACATCCTTCATGACCATCTCCCCCTGCATGGCGCCCCAAGCGCCAATCCGAGTGGGGGCAGGATGCGGGGAGGATGTGGAGGAAGTGTGGAGCGGCCCCGGACGCGCGAGCGAGCCCGGGGCCTTCGGTCCTCCGGCCTCGGGGGACTACGGGTGCGGGTTGCTGCTCCAGCAGACGGCGTAGGCATCACGTCCGCAGAAGTTGTTCGCGTAGGCGTTGCAGTCGCCGTACGCGACGGTCTGCGTGGCCCACATCCACTCGCTGGTGCTGCGGCAGCGCCACGAACAGGTGCGGCCGCCTTGCGCCCAGCCGGCACAGTTGGCGGTCCAGGACGCGCTCACCTCGCCCGGGACGCGGTCCTTCGTCATCACGACGGAGGCCGGGTCCGGCAGCGAGGAGGCTTCGGTCGCCTCCTCCGGAGGGGCGCCGCACGCGGCGAGGAACATCGCGGAGGTCAGCGCCAGCAACAGGGGATTCGTCGGCTTCTTCATGGGAGGGATTCCGGGGGTGAGGGAAGCAGGCTCAGGGGATGCTCCAGCAGACGCTGTACGGCTCGCGGCCGCAGTCGCGCCGCGCCACGTCCTCACACTGACCCCACGCGACGTCGTTGTAGCCGTACCAGTGACGCCAGTCGTTGGCCGTGCACTTGAACGTGCAGTGCCGCGCCCCATTGGCGTACCCCTCACAGATGGCCTGCTCCGTCTCACCGAGCGTGCCCTCGGCGTCCGTCAGCTCCTCCGGCGCGCCGCCGCACGCCGCCAACATCCCTCCAAACGCCAGACCGATGATGAGTGACTTCATCTTCACGGGTGATTGTCCTTGGTGTGCCGGCGAGATGGCCGGCCTCTGGAATGTATTGGGCAGGCCTGACGTCGAGCAAATGCCCGTGGGGTGCTTGCTACCCATCCCTTCCTGAAGGCAGGGAAGATGAACGGCATATTCCCGCCTGGGCGTATTGTTGATGTCTGATGAAGGTTTTGCTGTCTTGGATGCGTTTTCTGGTTTATGGCAAAGAGAGCTCATTGCTAGGGATGCGGTCGAGCCTGGCGTGTCCCGGGTAGGCAGCGCATCTCCGTCGTCGAGCAATCAAGGGACGATCATGTTCAAGAAGACAGCAGCTCTCGCTGTGACCTGTGGCGCATTGTTGGTCGGTTGCGGCACGGAACCGAGGGCGGAGCACCAGGAGATCTTCTCCAACCTCATCGAAGCTGGCTTTCCGACCAACGACATCCGAATCGTTGACGGTGCCGTGTATGTGGGAGGTGATGCCCACGTCACGCTGGAGGCGTCGCGCGAGATGCTCCGGCCTTCCGAAGGGAGCGAGGAGCAGTACCGCACGAGCAACCTCGTTGGTATGGGCGTGACGAAGATCTGCGTCAACCCAACCGCCACCTTCAACAGTTATCCCAGACTGAGCCAGGGGTTGGACCAGGCCCTCATCAGCTTCAATGCGCGGGGTCTGCGCATCACCTTCGCGCGTGGGCCGAGCACTGGCTGCACCGCGAACATCACGGCGCAGACCACTTCGGGCGCTGGCGGCTCCGCCGGCTTTCCCTCGGGTGGCCAACCCTACGGAGTCATCAACATCGGCGTCGGTCTGAACAGTGCCAGCGCGGGCCTGAACAAGCACGTCATCATGCACGAGCTGGGCCATACGGTTGGCTTCCGCCACTCGGACTATTACAACCGCAGCATCAGCTGTGGCTCCGGTGGCAACGAGGAGGCTGGGAGCGATGGCGCCATCCACCTCCCTGGGACGCCAACCACGGCGATCGTGGGCGGGTCCGTCATGAATTCCTGTGGTGGCCCGACTGCGGGCAACGAGTGGACGGCCTCCGACATCGCCGCGCTGAATCACCTCTATGGGTACCGTCGGGTGGGCCCTGGGGCCGCGAGGATGGTGCCGGCTGGCGGATTCTCTTCGGACTACTGGGCGGATGCGTCCACGCACTTCCTGCCGGGCGACTTCAATGGCGACGGCAAGGGAGACTTCATCGCCATCCACGCCAATGGCGTGACGTATGGAAACACCTTCCTCTCGAATGGTGATGGTACCTTCCGGCGCGTGGCCTCCGGTGGGTTCTCCTCGGACTACTGGTCGGATGGGGCCACGCGCTTCCTTCCGGGCGACTTCAATGGTGACGGCAAGGGGGACTTCATCGCCATCCACGCCAATGGCGTGACGTATGGCAACACGTTCCTCTCGAACGCAGATGGCACCTTCCGGCGCGTGGCCTCCGGTGGGTTCTCCTCGAACTACTGGTCGGATGGGGCCACGCGCTTCCTTCCGGGCGACTTCAATGGCGACGGCAAGGGGGACTTCGTCGCCATCCACGCCAACGGCGTGACGTATGGCAACACCTTCCTCTCGAACGCAGATGGCACCTTCCGACGCGTGGTGTCCGGCGGGTTCACCTCGAACTACTCGTCGGATGGGGCCACGCGCTTCCTGCCGGGCGACTTCAACGGCGACGGCAAGGTGGACTTCATCGCCATCCATGCACGCGGCGGTACCTACGCCAACACCTTCCTCGCGAACGGTGACGGCACCTTCCGGCTCGTCGTTTCCGGTGGCTTCTCCTCCGACTACTGGGCGGATGGCGCCACGCCGTTCCTTCCGGGCGACTTCAATGGTGATGGAAAGGTGGACTTCATCGCCATCCATCCGGGCGGCGTCACCCACGCCAACACGTTCCTCTCGAACGGAGATGGCACCTTCAGACGGGTGGTCTCCGGCGGGTTTTCCTCCGACTACTCGGCGGATGGTGCCACGCCGTTCCTTCCAGGTGACTTCGATGGTGACGGCAAGGTGGACTTCATCGCCATCCATCCGGCCGGCAGCTCCCACGCCAATACCTTCCTCTCCAACGGTGATGGCACCTTCACGCGCGTGTCATCCGGCGGGTTCACGGCGGACTATTGGGCGGAGTCGTCCACGCGCTTCCTGCTGGGCAACTTCAATGGTGACGGCAAGATGGATTTCATCGCCATCCACCCTCGCGTCGGCACCTACGCTGACACGTTCCTGATGTACTGACGTGACGCCGGCGAGATCGCGGAGGGGATTTCGCCACCGAGTCCGAGGCGTCGCGGCTGAAGCAGGCGCTCCTCGACCTCCGCCGGCGGGCCATCTCGGACCTGGTGTCGTTCCACGACGGGGTGCACGCGACGCAGGGTGACGGGACATCCATCGCCTGTCCGGAGGGCTTCTCGCCGTGGAAGGAGGAGCTCCTCCTGACGCTCCTGCCCACGCGCCTCCAGGGATTCTCGCGCGTCGAGGTCCTCCTGGGGCTCTACGCCGCTGAAGTCACACCCGGACGACCGCCAGGGGCTTGCCGGCTGCCGGCCTCAGTTCACCGGGGCGTCTGCCAGGGTGTCCGCCAGCCGCGCGCCCTCGGTGTTCAGCAGGCACTTCGCGAACAGGTAGAAGCGGTAGGCGTCCCGGAAGTTCGAGCCCAGCCCGAACGAGACGCGGATGGCGCCGCAGTTGCCCTTGTTGAGGATCTTGTCGTCGAAGGTCTTGCAGTCGAGGATCTTCTCCGTCTTGTCGAGCTCGCAGTGCTCCGCGCCGGCGGTGGTGTACGTGGCCTGCTGCACCGCGCCCAGGTTGCAGAAGCACCCGTTGCGCACGGTGATGCCGAAGGACTCGGCGGCCCGCTTGACCAGGGCGTGCGGGAAGACGGCGTTGTAGCAGTCGAAGAAGTTCAGCATGACCGTCGCCCCCTTGTGCTCGGGCGGCGGGCCGTAGATGCGGCAGAGCGGGGCCTGGGCCTTGATGTCGTGCCGCAGCTCCAACAGCCGCGTCTCCAGCCACCTGGCCAGCGCCGTCGACCGCGCGCGGAGCTCATCCAGTCCGAGCCGGGAGAGGAACTCGAACCCCTGGGCGATGGCGTGGAAGGACGCGTAGTTGGGCGTGCCGACCTCGAACCGCTTCCCGTCGTCACGGTGCAGCAGCCGGTCCGTGGGAGACCACGGGCCCGAGTAGTAGCACACCGCGCCGCCCGCGAAGGACGGCGGGGTCAGCTTGCGAAGCGAGGAGCGCCTGGCGATGAGGCACCCGGTCCCCGTCGGATGGCCGAACATCTTGTAGAACGAGACCGCGACGAAGTCCGGGTGATGCACCGAGCAGTCCAGCCGGGACTGGGGGACGAGCGCCGCCGCGTCGCACAGCACCATCGCGCCCTTCTCCTGCGCGAGCGGAATCCACTTCAAGTCATGCCTGGCGCCCGTGGCGTTGGACTGCGCCGGGTACGCGAGCAGATGCGGGTGCCCCGGGGCGAGCTTCTCGAGCGAGCGCCGCATCGAGCTGTCCAGAATCAAGAGCTCCTTGTCCAGCGGGATGTACTTCACCGAGGCGCCCTTGGACTTCGCGTACTCGCGCAGGCCGTGGACCGAGGTGTGGTTGTCCTTGGTGAGCAGGACCTCCGAGCCGCTCTCGAAGGGGAACGACTCCGCCACCAGGCGGATGGCGCCGCTGGCGTTGGGGGTGAAGATGATCTCGTATTCCTCCGGCGCACAGCGGAAGAACCGATAGATCTCCGCGCGGGCCTTCTCGAAGGCCGCGTCGGAGGACTTCGAGCCGGTGTGCGGGTTGCCGAGGATGGTGCTCTTGAGCACCTGGTAGTCCTGCGTCAGGAGGCTCTCCGGGGCGAGCGTGCCGCCCACGTGGTCCAGGTACGCCTCCTGGAGGGCATCCAGGCGCGAGAACTCGGTGTCGCGCAGCGCTTCGACCTCGGCCTCGGGGTAGGTCGGGTGCTCGGCCAGGAAGGCGGCCTTCATCGCGTGGTAGGGGCGCAGCAGCTGGGCCTCCGCGAGCGGGAGCGGCCTGTCCGCGGGGCTCTCGACGAACTGGGGCGGCAGCTGTCGGAACGCGCTCAAGGCCGAGAAGTCGGGCCGGGGACTGGGGGCCACGGACTCCTTGCAGGCCTGGTCCACCTGGCCGCGCAGGAGCCAGGCCTTGACCTGGTAGTTCCGGGTGGGGACCTGCTCGTGGAACTCCCGGAGCATCGTGTCCAGGTACCCCTCCCGGGTGAGGGTGTCGCACTGGTTGAACTCCTCCAGGAGGATGCAGGCGTTGAAGAGGAACTCGCGGGTGTCCGGGTCGTCCAGATGGAAGGACAGGGGACATGAGGTCGCGACCTCGCTGACGCCCCGACAGAGCCCCTCGAGGGAGAAGGCGTGGGTGATGGCGGAGGGGTCGGTCAGGCTGAGGGCCGCGTCCATGATGGCCGAGGGCGTCCCGAAGTGCTTCTGGGATTGCCGCCGGGCCAGGTCGAACAGCTCGTTGTAGTGGAAGACGGTGCCGTAGAGCTTCCCGCCCGGACGCAGCACCCGCTTGAACTCCCGGGCGACGCGGGCCTTGTCCGGCGGGAACATCAGTCCGAAGCCGCAGACGATGATGTCGAAGCTGTTGTCCGCGAAGGGCATGTCCGCCATGTCCACGTCGGCGTGGAAGACGACGTCCCGTCGGAGCTCCGCACTGACCACCTTCCTCGCCATGTCGATGGCGATCTTCGACAGGTCCGTGGCGACCAGCCGCAAGCCCAGCGGCCGGGCCAGGTCCTCGTAGAGGTGGGTGGTGATGCGGCCCGTCCCACACGCGACCTCCAGGATGCTCGTCGGGGGAGCGTCCGGACGGATGTCCTTGCGAATCTCCCGGACGAGCAGCTCTCCATAGGGTTTGAAGAGCCGGGGGCCCAGGACACGCTCGTAGAACTCCATGAACGTGCTCAGGGACCACTTCTGCTCCGACACGGTCTTGCAGTGGTGCGGCGCGGTGTTGTGCATTGCGGGCTCCCAATGGCAGCCGGGGCGCGTGGCCGCCTTGTTGTGTTTGTATCTCATTGGGGTCCGGAAGGGTCAATGTCTGGCGGCGATGGTGGTGTGATGCCTCAGGGGATTGGTGGTATCCCCGGGGTGGGCTGTCTTCGGGGTGGCCCGCATGGATGTCATTGTGCGGGCCAGGAGCCCGCACGGTCAGGGCGTCGGCCGCAGTCTCGCCCGCAGTCGCGCGGTCTTCTGTCCGGTCCATCCCTGGGGGCGAAGCAATGCCAGCCATCCGTCGACGTGCTCGCCCGTATAGACGTGTCCGTAGCCGGGCGGCACGGCCATCCCCAGCGGCAGGTCGGCCGTCACCTGCCAGAACGTGACGAAGGGCAGCCACACCATCGCGTCCACGACGTCGTCACCGCGGGGCTCGCGCAGCCAGTCCGGCCGTCGCAAGAGCAATCGGGGGCTCCACCAGGTGATGGGGTCCGAGGGGTGCAGCAGATAGAGCACCCGGGCGTCTGCCCAGGGCGCCATGGCGGGGGGAATCTCTTCCCCGGGGCGCCGGCTGAAGCGGACGATGCGACCCTCGCGGTAGATGGGCTCCACCTCGGGGCTGCCGGCGTCGCGCTGGTCGGTGAACTCGCGGTACAGCGTGTTGAACTGGGGTGGGCCGACGAAGAGCGCGCCGTGGGTGCGATTGGCCAGGTCCCGCTCGCCGCTGAAGGCCGTCTCCCCGCCGTACGAGCCCAGGCTCTCCCCAAACACGAACAGCTTGGGGCGCCGGTCCTCGGGGAGCCGGGACCAGCGCTCGTAGACGGCGTCGAAGAGGGCCCGTCCCGCCTCGCGCGCCCGCTCCTGGTCCACCAGGACGGAGAGCCATGACCACAGATGCGAGTACTGCATGGAGACGATGGCCGAGTCGCCACCTGTCAGGAACTCGAAGGCCTCGACGGACTCGGGCACCACCCAGCCGCTGCCCGTCGTCGTCACGACCAGCAGGAAGTCGCGCTCGAAGCCGCCCGCGCGCTCCAGGTCACGGACGGCGAGCTCGGCGCGGCGCTCCGCATCCGGGGCGGACGCATGACCGGCATACACCCGGATGGGCTCCTTCGCGGGGGCGCCATGGAACGCGGACAGCTCCTCCACCGAGGGGCCCTGGGCCACGAAGCTGCGGCCCTGGCGGCCCAGCGTCTCCCAGGGCACGAGGGAGTCGGGGCTCCCGGAGCGCAGCGGGCTTCGTGGCGCAGACACACCCTCGGCGGTCGTCGTGTCCTGGAGGGCCAGGGTGCGGTCCGCCAGGGAGATGAGCCCATCCCACAGCACGCCGCTGAGGACCAGGAAGGTGAGCGTCGCCACCGCGAACCCGCTCGTCGCCCGGGCCGCGCGGGGGCCGATGTGGCGCGACAGGCGCGTGTTCAGTCGATGGGAGAGCGAGCGCAGCCCTCGGCCCGCACCGATGAGCAGGAGGAAGAGGAGCGCGGCGATGAAGGGCGCGAACAGGTAGCCCGCACGGCCCGGGTGGGGCATCCCCATCCGCTCCCGGATGCTCGCCTGCCAATGCCAGCCCAGCACCAGGGATGCGGCCAGGGCCACGGCCGCCACCCCGAGGAACCCTCGCCAGGCCCGGGCGCTGGGTGAGCGCGGAGGTCGGTTGGCGAACTCCCGCCAGAGCCAGGCACCCGCCACCCCGAGCCCGTAGCCGATGACCGCGCTGATGCCGCTGACGAGCCCCTGGAAGGGGCCGCCGCGAGGCAGGAGCGAGGGGGTGAATGACAGACACGCGAACACCAGCGCGACCCACGCACCAGGCAGCGTGAAGTGGCGCCACCAGGCCATGGCCCGACTCCGGTGCCACCCCCCACGCGCGGATGCTGCTCGCGCGGGGCTTCCGATGAGGCGCTCCATGTGACCCCCGAAAGACAGACTCGCCCTGCTCGTCCCTGGGGAAGGGTAGGCGCGGAGGGCGCGGCCCACAGCGTGCGCTCGCCGCTCCTGCCCGGCGCGATGGATGGGGCGGGCGAGCCTCCGTGCACGCGCCCGCCGCGTCCCGGTGGCCCGATGCGCCTCGGGTCAGGCCGAGCGCAGCGCCTGGAGCGCGACCTCCCCCACCTGGAGGTCCTTTCTCAACCACCGCGCCAGCGCCTCCGCCTGCTCCTGTCGGGTATGGCCGCACACGGCTTCCTGTCGCGCCGTGCCGTCGGCGGTGGCGACTTCGAGCGTGACGCGGTAGCGCGTCTTGTTCTTCGCGGACACCTGGGACTCGACACGCAGCGACAGCACGTCGTTCCACCGGACGTCGAGCCGCGCCTTGCGTCCCAGGATGGGCGGCAGCGAGAGCCTCCGCTCCCGGCGGTGGAGGCGGACCTCGTAGTGGCCGGCCTTCTTCCGGGCGTGGAGGTAGCGCCCGACGAGCAGTCCGCACGCGAAGACGACGACCCAGGCCGCCACGCCCGCGGCCAGGGGTGGGTTGACGCCCGCGAGGGTGCTCGTGAGCACGACGCAGAGCAGGGCGGAGGTCGCCATGGTGATGGCCGCCGAGGTGGCCGTGTCGGGTGCGTCGAGCACCACGCACTCGCTGCCGTCCTCCCGTGTGAAGGGGGACAGCAGCGGCGACTCCGGCTTGAAGGACCCCACCACCAGCTTCAGCAGCCAGAGCCCCACCAGGTTGAAGGGAAGCAGTATCAGGAGCACGACCAGCTCCGTGCCCCCGAGACCCGCCTGGAGGACCGCCTCCGAGGGGTCGCCCGGCGCGTGGTGCACGGTGACGCGAGCCCCGACGGGGTACCGGGCGACCAGCGCCTGGGCCTCCTCGAGGTCCCCCGAGCGCGAGGTCATGATGCGGTACTTGTGGCCCTCGTGCCGTCGTCCGTCGACGGAGTACGTGTAGGTCAGCTCGAGGCCGTGCGTGGTGCTCTTGTTGCCGCGGACCGAGCGCACCTCGCTCGCGGTGATGGTGCCCTGCGCGGTGGGCCAGCTCGCGGACTGGGCCTGACGCCTCACGCTGGAGCCCGCCATGTAGTCGGCGAACCCGGTGATGGCCCACCACGGCAACGCGAACACGAGCAGCACGACGGAGGAGCCCACGCGAGCAAGCATGGCGCGAGTCTACTGGAGTCCTCCGGAATCAACGAAGCAGGGGGAGGCCGGCCGCCCGCGCCCGGCGACGTCTGGCGGCGGATTCCGACCGCTGGTCGGGAGCGTCGCCGCCGTGCTCGTGCAGAGGTGCCACCTTGTCAGGGCTTCACGCCGTGCTCATCGCCCGTCGAACCGGAGCCCCTCCATGTCCATCTCGATTCCCCGAACCTCGTACCGCGCCGCCGTCGGCCTCTCGCTCTTCGCCGTGTCCTGCCTCGTCTGGCTGAGCCTCGGTGTCGGCATCATCGGCTCTGACGGTGCGCGCGTGAACCTGCTCCATGGTGGGGTGGTGCTCATCGGCGTGGCCGGTTGCTTCATCACCCGGCTGCGCGCGGCAGGCATGGCGCGGACGCTGGTCGCGATGGCCGTCACCCAGGCCGTCATCGGCCTCGTCGCGGTGCTCGCGGGCTGGGGCTTGCCGTGGAGTCCTCCGGCCGAGGTGCTGGGGCTCACCGCGGGCTTCGTCTCGCTGTTCCTGGGGGCTGCCTGGTTGTTCCAGCGCGGCGCGGGTGGTCGCGCCGTGGCCTCGTGAGCACTCGGGGGCCCTTGCCAGGTCGCTCGACGTCGCGTCGCACGTCTGGGAGCGGTCCGGCGTGCGCCTCCAGGCCTGCTGGTGGCGCCAGAGGGTGATGGCCACCCGGCGCGCCGTGCGGTGGGCTCCGCCTGGACGAGAGCCCTGAGCCTCGGGAGGCACCATGTCGCGCCTGTTCAGGAGCCTGTGTCACCTCGGGTGGGCCGTCATGGTGTGGGTCGTGTGCGCGTGTGGCGAGAAGGCGTCGCTCGCCTCGCCGCACTGGCTGCCCGCCTTCACCGCGCCGATGCACCCGTCGGCCTCGGCCACGGTGGGAGGTGAGCTCGCCGGACCGAGCTTCCGCGACCAGACGGTGCGCATGTTCGTGCGGCCCACGCTGGCGGGCCCCCGGCTGCGGCTGGTGTTGAGCAACCAGTACGGTACGCAACCCTTGCAGGTCGCGTCGGTTCGCGTCGGATTGAGGACTCAGGGCGTCTCCATCGACCCCTCGACGGACCGGCAGGTCCGCTTCGCCGGCACGGCGTCCGTCAGCATCCCTCCGGGGAGGACGGCCACCAGCGAGCCCGTGGAGCTCGCGATCGATGGCCTGCGGGATGTGGCGGTGTCGCTCTACTTCCTGGAGCGCTCGGGGGCCGTGTCCTGGCACCTGGAGGGCACGCGGAGCACCTATGTCTCTGGCCGTGGCGACCACGCTGGGTCCGCGAGCTTCGTGCCCGCGCTCACCACGCGCAGCCTCTACTTCCTCACCGCGCTGCACGTCGACGCCGTGGCGGATGCGTCCCTGGTCGTGGCGTTCGGCGACTCCATCACCGATGGTGTGGGGACCACGGCGGACCAGGAGCGCACCTGGCCCGCGCGCCTGTCGCAACGCCTGAGGGCGCGAAGCGGACGCGCCGTGGGCGTGCTCAACGCGGGGCTGTCGGGCAACCGGCTGTTGGAGGACGGCTATGGCCCCAGCGGCTTGCGCCGCTTCGAGCGCGACGTGCTGACCCAGCGCGGCGTGAAGGCCGTCATCCTGCTGGAGGGAATCAACGACATCGGCCGCCCGGGGGCGGCATCCGGGGCCGAGCGCATCACCCAGGCCTACGAGCAGCTCATCCAGCGGGCGAGGGCCCGGGGCATGAAGGTGTATGGCGGGACGTTGACGCCGATGAAGGGTCATCCCTACTTCACGGCGGCGAGCGAGGCCACGCGCGAGGCGGTGAACCAGTGGATTCGCACGGCGGGTCGGTTCGACGCGGTGATTGACTTCGAGGCCGTGCTGAGGGACCCGGCGGACCCCGACGCGATGCGAGCGACGCTGACGGTGGACGGACTGCACCCCAACGATGCGGGCCACGCGCTCATGGCGGAGGCCGTGGACCTCCACCTGCTCGAGTGATGTGCCAGGGTACGGGAAAGTTCTCCTGTCGACGAATGCCGGACACGCCTGACACGTCAAGTGCCCGCCCTGACGCGTCAAGTGTCTGGAGGGGGTTCGCAAATGCCTGTGTTTGCGTTGGAGTCCGGCTCTGGCGTGCTGGCATGTCTTCTGCTCCGAGGGAGTGCACCACCCCCAATGGAGGAACTCCAGATGAAGGTCGTGCAGCCCATCAATCCAGGCGGCAGCTACAACATCATCCAGACGGTCTACCGGCTCTCGCGGTTCTCCGGCCTGGGGGACCAGCTCGAGGACACGGCCTCCAACATCGCGCTCGCGCTCGGGCCCATCATCGACAGCGCGTTGACCCAGAATGCGCAGCAATTGGGCGTGTGGACGCGGGTGTGGGGTCCTTGTGTCTATCAAACGGACAAGGACTGCTCGGGGAAGGGGCGCGTGTCGAAGGTGGCCGACAACGTCATGTACGTGGCCTACAACGCGCAAGCGGACTGCTATGTCGTGGCGGTTGCTGGAACCAACGGGAATCGGGACACGACGTACAACTGGTACGACACGGACTGTCTGGACAACAACGTCTCGGTCACCGTGCCCTATCCGATGGGCATCACCCCGACGAACAGCACCAATCCCAGTCGTTCCAACATCGGGAACGTCTCCCAAGGGGCGGCCTGGGGGACCACGAATCTGCTGAACATGCTGGACCCGCGGACGAATCAGTCGCTGCAGACCTTCCTGGGGACGAAGGAGTCGCCCAAGTCGACGCTGGTCTTCACGGGGCACAGCCTGGGAGGCTCGCTCAGTCCGACGTTGGCTCGCTGGCTCTATCCGAGCATCTTCGATGTGAAGCGTTGGAACGACGTCTTCGTGCTGCCGACGGCCGCGCCGACGACGGGAGACCAGGGCTTCGTCAACTACTTCAGCGGGCTCTTCGTTCCGACGTACATCACCGGCATCGCGAATTATGGCTACTGGAACCAGGTCATCACGAACGTGTACGACGTGGTGCCGCATGGCTGGACCAACCTGATGAACGTCCAGCCGCACAGCGTGCAGAATGACGTCGTGTGGGATTACGTCAAGAACCAGTCCATCCAGACGCTCTACGGCCCCCTCACCGGTGTCTTCGGGCTCGACGCCAACCTCGCCTATGGGACCATCCACCCGCTGTACGAGCGGGTCCCGAACCCGAATCCCTACGTCAGGCTGCCTTCGCAGTTCTTCATGCCGTCGCCGCTGCCCGCCCAGCCGGCGGACTTCGCGGACTTCATGACGACGGTGGGGCAGCAGCACATCGACGCCTATGACGCCTTCTTCGGGGTGCCCGCCACCGTGGCCAGGCCGAAGGTGAGCCTCCTGAGCGCTTCACCCGGCGCGGGGACGACGGAGGGCTCCGCAGCGGTGCGGAACATCGCCTGAGGTCGAGAAGGCGAGCGGCCCCCGTCGGTCAATCGGCGGGGGCCTGCTTCGAAAGCAGCGGCGCCAGCATCGCCACGCTGCGCGGCCCAGGTCTCCACGATGACGAGCATTCGCATGAGCGGGATGTGGCCCGGTCAAGGGGGGGCGGTTGCCGTGGAGCTGGCTCGCGAGGGTGGGGACGTCCCGCGGGAGGGGGCGTAGCGACGGAGCGGCTGTCGCGCTCACCGTGCCCACGGGACAGGTGACCACGGGCAACCACCTGGAGTCAGAGCACTTGAACGAGGCTCAGGGACAGGAGCCCGTTGAGCGAGGACAGCCCTTCGGGCGAATCACAGGCCGCGAGGTCCGTGGAGACGAAGGTCGCGGTTCGTACCGAGGTGGCGCCCTCGAACTTCCCCGACAGGACGGTGCCGGTCTCCTCCGCGATGGCCACGGCCGGCTCGGAAGCCACCCGCACCTGCGTGCTGCGCAGGGTCGAGGTCTCGCCTGTATTCCACGTCAGCGACAGCGTGGTGGAAGGCGTCTTGAGGAGGTTCGCGCAGGAGAGGCCCGGCTCGTTGAGCTGCCTCCAAGCGGTCGCCGAGGTCACCGGCGAGCCCAGGAGCGTGACGCAGTTGCTCAGGACGCCCGTCGAGGTGGTGACGACGTCCTGGGGCGTCCGTCGCAGCGGCGGGTCGAACGTCACCGTCACGGAGCCCACCGGACAGGTGACGAGCGTCGACAGGCCCTGCTCGACGGAGGCAGGCACCTCGCCCTCCGCGGAGCCGCCCTGATGCTCACCGCAGCCCACGTACAGCATCCCCGTCGTAACCACCGCAACGAGCCAGCCAGGCTTGACCATCGAGACCTCCAGAGGGGTTGCTCCACGAGGCTAGCGGCGCGTCCGACTCAGCGTCTCCGAAGCGGTCCGCGGCAGCGTTCGTCGCCTGACGCTGGCCCTGTACGATGGTCCCATCTTCCCTGCATGGAGCGGCTGCTCCACCCACCCACCCCTCGCTCACCTCCTCCTCGCCTGCTCGAGGCACCAGGGGCGAAGGGCGACGCCCAGCGCTCTGTCAGCCCATCTCCACGCAGGGTGGACCTCAGGCGCGCCGTCCGAGGCCGTCCGAGAATCACGAACTCGGGTTCATCCGGCCACCGCGACGGCCTTGGCCTTCTGTTCCTCCAGCCAGGGGAGGTAGTGGCGCGCCATGAACTCCGGCTTGAAGTCGCGGTAGCTGCTGATGGCGCCGAGCCAGTGCGCGCCGCGGATGCACTGCCAGGCGGGGTCGAACTGGTACGGCAGGAAGCCCGCGCGCGCGCCTTGCGGATAGAGGTGGTGGTTGTTGTGCCACTCCCCGGTGATGAGGCCCGGCCAGCGCTGGTTGATGGACTGGTCGCGCCGGTTGAAGTCCACCCCGTCACGCCGACGGTCCTTCCCACCCCCGTGCCCGTCATAGTTGAACGTCCGCACGCCCACGACCCACACCCCGGACCAGCCGAAGAGCGCCAACGCCAGCGCGTGCCCGCCGAGCAGGAAGAACACGCCGTACCAGACTGCCCAGTTCGCCAGGAAGTGCGCCACCGTCCAGGCCGGGTGACAGAGTGAACCCCACTTCTGGTACTGCGCATGGCTGTTGAGGTGCACCCCCGTGTGCTCCATCAGCTTGCACAGCTGCGCGTAATCCCTGGCGTTCAAGTCCTTGCGGATACCCTGATGATTCGCGTCCGCCAGGAAGCAGTAGAGCCAGCCGGCCTTCGCGTTGTAGGGGTCGCCCGGCTGCTCCGACCTGGCGTGGTGCACGTGGTGGGAGATGACATAGGCCTCCTCCGAGATGGTCTTCACCACCAGGTTGCGGCACAGCTCCCGGAAGAAGGCGTTCTTGAACTTGAACGCACGGTGCGTGGCATAGCGGTGGAACCAGATGGTGCCGTGGGTGCCCAACACCACCATGCTGTAGACGAAGCCCGCCAGCAGCAGCCACACGCTGAAGTGATGGGTGAAGAAGAGCGCCAGCGGGATGCCGAACCCCAACGTCGTGGCCCACCCCGTCAGGGCCAGCCAGTTCTTACGGGTTCGTAGAATGTTCAGTCGGGAGAAGAACTCCGAGAGGATTTCCCGGTGGGTGGGCACATGGAGCGCGCCGTTCTTTTCGTAGCCGTAACTCGGAGGGTCGAGGATGCGATCCAGAAATGACATGAAATCCTGAGCAGGCTGCCGGACGCGTGGGAAAGCGTGAGTGTCTCATGAAACTCCGGCGGTCGTGCCAGGTGTCACCCGATATTTGATTTCGAGGGGGCAGGCGCGAGCGTCGCGAGGGAGGAGACGCGCTCCCCGGCCTCGTGAAACGTGCCGGGGGGCCCTCCTCATCCTGCCGGTCCGCGATGACTCAGCCTCTTGCCTGGCGCGCGGCTGTCAGCGAGGGGTGGCCTCACCGGCTGCCCTCAATCTGGCCCGCGGCGCCATGCCCCGCGTCGATGGCCTGGCGGAAGATGCGGGCGACGAAGCGGGGCACCGCATCGCTGATGCCATCTTCCTGAGACAGCTGCACCAGCCGGGGGATGTCGTTGCCCGCCGTCTCCCAGCGTGCTCTCGGGGTTGGCGTAGCCCGCGGTCTGGAGCTCCTTCGCCATGTGGCGGGCGTCCTGACCCAGAGTGGGAGCGAGCGCGTGCAGCGCCCCGCCGAAGGCCGTCGCGTCCAGTTCCTCGGCGCGGCAGACGCGCGCCATGGGCAAAGCCCATCCAGTGCGTGGCCAGATACGTCAGCACCGCCGAGAACATCGCGCAGGCGGCGCCTATCGCCTCGCCCATGTGAGCGTGCCGCCCAGGGCACGCAGGACGCCCTCATGTCGGCGCAGCACCTCGCGGGGGCCCGAGAGCACGATGGCGCCGTCCTCGGTGCCAGCCTGTCGAGGCAGGCGAGGACTGCCCCGCGGAGCAGGTCGATGTCCCGTCCGCGCGCCCAGGTCTCCAGGTCGCGAGCCTCCTTCCGTGTGCTGGAGCTGAGCTGCACGAACGTGTGCCCCGACAAGGCCGAGGTCACCTCCGGCACCTCGAGGATGTCGCGACCACCACCAGCGGGCTGGCCTCTACCGCCGCCGCCGCGCTGGGGCCACCACCGCCCCGGCTTGTCGCAGAAGCTCGGCGCGGCTCGCGGTGCGGCTCCAGACCGTCACCCGATGCCCGGCCCGGAGAAAGGCTCCCGCGAGAGCCGAGCCCATCTTGCCCAGCCCGATGACCGTCACGTCGCCGCGTGGATTGCTCATGTCGGCTGTCCCCGGGGGCGCTCCTTTGGATGCGTGCGTCTGTTATTTGGATGAATCGCGGCGCGGCACAAGTCCTTACAAAATTGTAAGTGCCGGACGAGGAGGAGACGGGAACATGGTGAGAAGGCAATCGGCCGCGGACTGCGACCTCGGTGTGGCGCGGGCCTTCATCGGAGGCAAGTGGAAGTCGGCCATCCTGTGCGAGCTGTACGCGGGGCCAGTGCGCTTCGGCGAGCTGCGACGTCGGGTGCGCGGCGTCAGCGAGAAGGTCCTGTTCGAGCAGCCCCGGGAGCTGGAGGCCGCTGGCGTCGTCGGCCGCGCGGTGTTCGACGAGGTGCCGCCCAAGGAGGAGTATTCGCTCACGCCCACGGGCCTCACGCTCGCCCAGGCCGCCCACCCCCTGGTGGAGTGGGGATTGCGTCACGCGGCCCAGGTATCGGCCGAGCCGCACTGAGGACGCCTCCGGTCCGATTCGATTGAAGGCGGGAGTGCCGGCCCGCATATTGGGGGCGGACTCCACACAGGTGAATCATGGGACAGAGCACTGAATCCTCGAAGACTCCTCCGTTGGTCCTGACGAATCCGAAGGGGTTGTTCGACCCGGCGCCCTACGGCTTCTCGCACGTGGCGCAGGTGGCGGCCGGAACCCGGCTCATCTATCTGGCGGGGCAGGGCGGCGAGCGTGAGAGCGGCGCGCTGGAGCCCGACTTCCGCCTCCAGGTGAGGCAGGCGCTCCAGAATGTCCGCACGGCGCTGGCGTCGGTGGGAGCGGGCGTCGGCGACGTCGCCAAGCTCACGATGCTCGTGGTGGACCACACGGAGGAGAAGCTCCGCATCATCGGCCCCGAGCTGGACGCGGCCTGGGGGGATGGAATGAAGCCGACCTGTACGCTGATTCCCGTGCCCCGGCTGGCGCTGGACGGGATGCTCTTCGAGGTGGAGGCGGTCGCCGTCCTTCGGACCTGAGGAGCCGACGCTCCGGCTCGGGAGACCCTCGTGCGAGGCGGCCTTCGTCGTCACGCTTGCCGATGGAGGGGGGGCTCCACGGGCTCTCCTCGGTGACTCAGGGCCAGGGTTTGACGGGCGCGGCGAGAATCCGCCCGAGGGATTCGTCCCGGGCGGCGTCATCGTCTTCCGTCAGTGCGCGCAGGAGCGTCAGTCGCTCATCCTGGTGCGCCAGGTCGTAGGCCCACAGGCCATGTCGCGTCATCAGCATCTCGGCGGCGTCGAGCAGCATCGACTCCCGAGGCCGCGTGCGGATGAGCCGCGCCAGACGCGCGCTGGCATCGCTCGATGGCGAGGCCCGGCGCAGCCCTTCCGTCGCGATGCCCTTGGCCCACGGGTCCTGGATTCGGGCCACGGTGTCCTCGAGCAGGTCCAGGGCCAGCGGTTCGCCCGTGAGCACGCCGAGCGCTGATGCGACCTCCAGGTCGAAGTACTCGCGCCTCGCTCCGGGCTTCCACGGCAGCGGGAGTGCTTCACGCAACAGTGTGACGGTGGCTGGTGTCGGGGCCAGGAGGGCCAGCGCCACGGGGGCCCGTTCCTCCCGCTCGGAGAGCAGCCGCGTCAACGTGGCGAGCACCTGGAGGTGCTCTTCTGGCGTGAGGTGTCGAAGGTTGCCCAGCGAGAACCCATCGGCACGCTCCCGTCCCTGGGCATCGACCTCCCGTAGGAACAACTCGTAGGCCGCCGTCATTCGCGAGCGCCTCCAGGGACTGCGTTCCGTCGACCCGAGGCCACGTCCACCACCGACAGCACGGCCCTGGCGTGGCCCTCGTGCAGGTCGTCTTCGGGGAAGACCTCCAGTTCCTGCTGGGGAGGGATGCCGCGTGCCTCGAACAGCTGCCCCTTCGGGTCGAGATAGCGCTCGTTGGAGAGCTCCACGCTCCATCCATTCGGGAGCGGCTTGACGAGCACGTCGGAGAGGGCGCCTCGGGTGGTGGTGCCCACGTGGGTGACATTCGGCAGCGCGCGCATGGCGAGGGTGAAGACTTCCCCGGCGCTCACGGTGATGTCGCTCGTCACCAGGTAGACAGGACCGGTGTAGCGCGGTCCGGAGGCGGGCTCGACGTGGAAGGCCTGGGGAGGCACGTCGGAGTTGAAGGGGACCTTGGTGTAGGCGAGCCGCCGGGTGTCGGTGAAGCGCGCGGCGATGGCTCGGGAGATGACGTCATGTCCGCCCCGGTTGTTGCTCACGTCGACGATGACGGCCCGTGCGCCCTGGAAGGATTGCAGCGCCGTGTCGAGCGCCTCGTCGAGGACCCGGAGTTCCTCGCGCGGCGGGACATCGTCCTCGTCGACATAGCCCCCCATCGTCACCACGTTGAGGTAGCCGACGTCGCCCACGAGCCCATGGAAGATGCGCTTGTTCGCCACGTGGTGGCCCGCGCCCTTCAGCACCGTCTGGAGGATGCCGTCGCGGTAGGCGGCGAGCCAGGCGCGCTGGGCGTCCCGGGATGACTGTCCCGCCTTGCTCCCCTCGGCGTCCACGCGCTCCAGCGTCCGGGCCTCTCCCTCTGCGTGGCCGAGTGTCTCCCCATCCACCTCGGCGGCGATGCGGGTATGCGCGTCCCCGAGTCCCGTCGTCAGCGCCTGGAAGACTCCGAACAACGCACGGGGCTTTGTCGCGTCGGTGACCCTGGGGCGGAGCGCGGCGACACGGGCGCTGAAGTCCACGTGGCGCTCCGCGAAGAAGGCGTAGTGCTCCGTGAAGGTCGCGGCGAAGAGCTCGAACAGCCGCGGTGGCGTCCACTCGGTGTTCGCCGAGCACTCCGGGGGCAGGGCGGGGAGCCGCTCGAAGAGGTACCGCGTGTCGCCGGGGACGGCGCTGAGGGACAGGCTGTCGGGAGCCGAATCGGGCATCACGTGGACGAAGCCCGACAGCGCTCCGGGTTCTTCGCCGGGCTGCGGGTAGCAGCCGGCGGCTGTCGCATGGTGCAGCTTCAGGTCCTTCGCGGAGACGGTCAGGACGTGCCCATGGCCGCGCGAGCGCCAGACCCCCCGGGCTGCCTCCGCGGTGACGCCGTCCTGGACGAGGAGCACGGGCTCCGCCGAGGTGGAACGGACGCGCGAAGGGGAGGTGGCGCAGCCTGGAAGGCCCGCGACGAGCAGGAGGAAGACGGTGGATTTCACGAGGTGAGGGCGCACGAGGGTGCGGCCCACGCTAGACCAACTCCCGCCCGGGGATGCGCGTGTGGCCAGGGGCCTGGTCGTCTGCTGGCCCAGGTGGGAGTCCGTGGGTCTCCCACCTCGCGTTCAGTTCCCGCCAGCCTTCAGGACGCTTCCACTATGCCGGGGCTCCCCCGGCCTCGCTGTAGTAGGTTGGTGTGAATGGTACGTACTTCTGTGCTGGTGTTGATGGGGTTGTGCATCCTCGCCTCCGCCGAGGCCTTCGCCGCGCCTCCGGAGCCCGGCGCCGCGAAGTCCATCGCGGAGGCCACGAAGAAGGTGGAGTCGGCTCGCGCGGCGCTCGCGACGGCCGTCCAGAAAATCGAGGTGGAGCCGCCGCGCAACGCGGACCTCGACGCCGCCGTCGTGGCGGTGGAGGCGCTGAAGGACGCGCTCAACGCGGGGGCGAGCTTCGAGACGGAGGACCTGGAGTACGCCAAGCTCGTCCTCGCCGCGCGCAAGCAGCTGCGCACGCAGCGTGAGTACGTGGACGAGCGCCGCGCCAAGGTCCACATCCACGAGTTCCGCCGCCGCATCGACGGCGCGCTCGCGCCCCTGAACGAGCGGATGGCGAAGCTCGTGAAGGAGGACTCCGGCTCCAAGGGCATGGACGAGGCGCGCGCCGCGGTGGATGGGCTCAAGAAGCTGGCGGAGGAGGGGCGGCCCTTGAAGAGCCAGGACCCGAAGTTCGCCCAGTACCTCACCGAGGTCGACGCGACCATCGCCCGCCACGAGAAGACGCTCGACGAGCGGTGGCTGCAGCAGTCGGCGCAGAAGCAGCGCGGGCTGTTGGACGAGAGCCGCAAGTCGCTGGCGAACGCGCTCGCCGAGGTGAACAAGGCCTGGTCGGACGAGAAGTTCTCCGCGACGGACAAGGCCACGGTGGCCCTGCAGAAGACGCTCGACGAGGGCACGCCGCTGGAGGCGCGTGACAAGGCGTACCGCGCGGAGGCGGACAAGGCCCGCGCGGAGATCACCCAGGCGCGGCGCCGGATGGATGAGCTCGTCGTTCAGGCGGGTGTCTCCCGGGTCAAGGTGGAGCTGGAGCCCGCGCACGAGGAGCTGCGCGCGTCCGCCAAGGCGCTCCGGGCCCGCCGTCCGACGCCCGAGCAGCTCGCCGAGGCGAAGACGGCGGCCTTCGTCGCGCGCAAGCTGGTGGACAAGTACGAGCCCCAGGCGGCGAGGAGCCAGGCCATCGGCCAGTACCTGGGCGAGGTGAAGAACACGCTCGTCGAGGTGGAGGTGGCGCTCCAGGTCCGCACGCTCGACGCGGCCCGCGCCGAGGTGGTCCAGGCCCTGCGCAACGTGGAGAAGCGGGCCGTGACGCCCGAGCAGTTCGAGGAGGCCAAGACGGCGATGGTCGTCCTGGAGAAGACGCTCGAGACGGTGCACGTGAAGAACCCGGCCATCAGCCCCTCGGCGGCGGAGGCGCGGCAGCTGCTCAAGGACGGCCGGGCGACGATGGAGCGGCGCCGGTACGAGGTCGACCTGACGCAGCAGCGGATGAAGGTGGACGAGGCGCGCAAGAACGCTGCGGCGCTCGTGACGCAGATCCAGAAGGAGTCTCCCACCCCGGCGCAGCTGCAGGAGGCGGACAACGCCGTGAAGCAGATTGGCGTGGTGCTGGAGGCGGGGGCCGCGTTCGTGAAGAAGGACCGCGACTACGCCATCTACGCCAAGGAGACGAAGGAGCGCATGGCGGAGCTGGCGGAGCGGATCAACCGCCGGAAGATCGTCCTGTCCGCGGCGGACGCCCGGGCGCAGCTGGCCACGCGACTGGCGCTGACGAAGGAGAAGCTGGAGGCGGCCAAGAGCATCTCCGCGACGGACGGCGACGTGGAGACGGCGTCGAAGGGCGTGGACGAGGTGATGCAGTTCTTCGAGGCGAACGCGGCGCTGGAGCGGCAGGACGCGGGCTACGCGGCGAACGCGGAGCGGGGGCGCGCCGAGTGGCTGAAGCTGGTGGAGGCGCTGGAGTTCGCGAAGCAGGCGAGGGCCTTGCGGCAGCTGACGGGGGAGGCGCTGACCGCCGCCGGCAAGGCGTTCGCGTCGGCGGCGTCCACCAAGGATTTGCGCAAGCGCAAGGAGCTGTACGCGAGCGCGGCGGAGAAGCTCCGGGCCTGCCAGGACGAGGGCGCGAGGATGGTGAAGGAGAACGCGAGCCTCGCCGGGGTGGACGTGCTGGTGGAGGGGATTCCCACCCGGCCGCAAGACGTGATGGCCCAGTGCGCGCAGACGGCGGAGGCGATCCAGGCGCCGCAGAAGAAGGCGGACGTGGAGCTGCGCTTCCAGGAGGGCCAGCGCAAGGCGTATGACACCGCGAAGGCGCTGCTCTCCAAGGGCAAGAAGCCCGAGGCGCTCGCGCAGCTCAACGACTGCATCGCGGAGGGGCGCATCCTGGAGAACGGGTACCCCGACTTCAAGGACCAGAAGTTCGACACCGGCAACGGCAGCATGAGCATGATTGAGCTCATCCAGCTCTGCGCCAAGGAGCGCAAGGCGTTGCAGGCCTCGCACTGAGCGGACAACCCCTGTTCGGGTTCATCCAGACCCGGTCGGCACCCGTGGCCGGCCGGGTCTTTCCTTTTCGAGCAGGGGGGCCGCTATCATGGTCGCGCTGTCTGGACATGACTGCTTCCCGGAGGTCACATGCGAAGAGTGCCTTGGATGGGTGTCTCGTTGCTGGTGGCGGGTGTGTTGATGGGATGTGGTGGGGTGGAGTCAGAGGCGCCCGCGCCCGCCGATGCCACACAGGAGCAATCCCTCGAGCCGAGTTGTCCCTCGGGATACACCTCGCTCTATCTCTGGCAGTGCAGGCGACTGGCGGCACACACCGCGCCCTGCAACTACGCCGGGCCCGGGAACTACAACGTCCTGCATCTGTATTGTGAATCGGGCTCGGCGTCCTACGACGCGGGCCCGACGAGCACCTACGCCTGCGGGGATTGCTTCTAGCCCGCGCGCGTTTCCGGTCCCAGGCTCGCATCCGGGTCCGCCAGCGCGGCGTCCAGCGATTCCAACAGCTCCGCATGGATGCGCGCCGCGGTGGTGGGCTCGAACAAGTCGGTGTTGAACTCCAGGATGCCCGAGAACCCCTCGGGCGTCTCCGTCAGCGCCAACGTCATCTCGTAGGTGACGGAGCCGCGATTGACGGGCTCGTTGAGGACCGTGAGCCCCGGCAGCTCCAGCGGCGCGGTGGGTGCGTTCTGCAGCACGAACATCACCTGGAACACGGGCGGGCGGTTGGCGGGCAGCTCCACCCCGAGTGAGGCCATCACCTGGTCCAGCGGGACCTCCTGGTGGGCATAGCCCGCCAGGGTCTCCTCGCGCACGCGCTGGAGCAGCTCCCGGAAGGCGGGGCGGCCCTGGAGGTTGACCCGCAAGCACAGCCCGTTGACGAACATCCCGATGAGCGGCTCCAGCTCGGGACGGAGGCGATTCGCGATGGGCGAGCCGATGACCACCTCCTCCTGCCCTGCATTCCGCGCCAGCACCGCGCCGAAGACGGCGAGCAACGCCATGAACGGCGTCACCTGCTCCTGACGACAGAGCGCATTCAGGGCCTGGCTGCGCTCCACGCCCAGCGCCACGGTCAGATTGCGCCCGTTGAACGTCCGCACCGAGGGCCGCGGCTTGTCCGTGGGGAGGTCGAGCCGCGTGGGCGCTCCGGCGAGCGCCTTCTGCCAGAACCCCAGCCGCTCCTTCAGCTCCGCCCCGGACAGCCAGTCGCGCTGCCAGGCCGCGTAGTCGGGATACTGGATGACCAGCGGCGGCAGCCCATGCTCTCCCCCCGTGACGCTGGCCGTGTAGAGCCGGCCGAGCTCTCGCGCCATGACGCCCATGGACCAGCCATCCGCCGTGATGTGGTGCATGCAGCAGAACAGCAGGTGCTCCTCGTCCTCCAATCGGAGCAGCATCCCGTGGAGCAGCGGCCCGCGCGTCAAATCGAACGGACGCAGCGCGGACTCCAACATCAGGCGTCGCGCCTCCTCCTCGCGGTCCTCCCTCCCTCGGAGGTCCACCTCCCGGAAGGGGAAGTCCATCGATGCATGGAGGTGCTGGAGCGGCACTCCGTCCTCCTCGGAGTAGGTGACTCGCAAGGTCTCATGTCGGGCGATGAGCCCCTGGAACGCCGCCTCGAGGTGCCGCGCCTCCAATCGTCCCTTCAACCGGAACGCGCGCGGGATGTTGTAGGCGCTGGACTCGGGAGCCCGCTGGAAGAACCGCCACAGGCGCTCCTGCGCGAACGACACCCGCAGGGCTCCTTCCCGGGACACCTTGCGCAGCGGAGGCACCGGCCGCGCGAGCGTTACGGGAGGCTCCGCGCGGGAGACGTGCCTGGCCAGGTCCGCCACCGTGGGCGCCGCGAACAACGTGCGCAGCGAGACCTCCACTCCCAGCTCGGCGCGCACCCGCGAGACCACCTGTGTGGCCAGGAGCGAGTGCCCACCCAGCTGGAAGAAGTTGTCGTGGATGCCCACGCGGGCCATCCCCAGCAGGGACGCCCACATCCGGCACAGCGTCTCCTCCGTGAAGGTGCGTGGGGCCTGCTGCGTGGAGGCATCTCCCTGGGGCGCCTCGGGCGAGGGCAGGGCCCGCCGGTCCACCTTGCCGTTCGGCGTGAGCGGCAACGCGGGCAGCACCGTGAAGGATGTCGGCACCATGTGCTCGGGCAATCGTTCCCGCAGCCACGCACGAAGGGACGACTGCGCGGGCGCCTGTCCCCGCGACACGAGGTACGCGGCCAGCTTGCGGTCCCCTCCCACCTCCAGCGCCACCACCGTGCAGTCCTCCACGGAGGGGTGCTGCCGCAGCGACTCCTCGACCTCGCCCAGCTCCACGCGGAAGCCGCGAATCTTCACCTGCAGGTCGGCGCGGCCCAGGTACTCGATGCGGCCGTTGGCGAGATAGCGGCCCAGGTCGCCCGTCTTGTACAGCCGCCCGCCCGGTTGGGTGGTGAAGGGGTCGGGCACGTAGGTGCGCGCGGTGAGGTCCGGACGATGGAAGTAGCCACGGCCCAGCCGCTCACCCGCGACGTACAGCTCCCCGGGGACACCGATGGGCACCGGCCTCAGGTGCTCGTCCAGCAGGTAGACCGGGCCGTTGGTGATGGGCCGCCCGATGGGGACGGGGTGTCCGAGCGGCGGCGGTGAGTCGATGGCGTGGAAGGTGGAGAAGACGGTGCATTCGGTGGGGCCGTAGCCGTTGAGCAGCCGGCGCGGCGGCCCGTGTCGGAGCACCTCTCGCAGCGCCAGCGGGTCCGCGGCCTCGCCTCCGAACACGAGCGTGTGCACGTCGCGGAACGCCTCCGGAATCTGCCGCGCCAGCAGGTGGAGCACCGCGGTGGTGACGAACATCACCGTGATGGCCTCGTCCCGAATCTGGGCGGCCAGCTCGTGAGGCTCACGCGCCGGGTCCGCGGTGATGCCGACCAGCCGGGCCCCGTTCAGCAGCGCCCCCCAGATTTCGAAGGTGCTCGGGTCGAAGGAGGCGTTGGAGGCCTGGGCGACGCGGTCCTTCGGCGAGAAGCGCACGAAGTTCGTCTGGAAGAGCAGGGCCGCGATTCCTCGATGGAGGATGGCGCTGCCCTTGGGCCTGCCGGTGGAGCCGGAGGTGTAGATGACGTAGGCGAGGTTGTCGGAGCAGACGCTGGAGACCCCCGGCAGCTCGGAGCACCGGGCGATGGCCTCCCGTTCCTCGTCGATGCGGACCACCGGCCCCGCGAAGGGGGGCAGCTGCTGGAGCCTTGACCCGTGGACCAGGAGCAGCGAGACGCGGGCGTCCTGGAGCATGAAGGCCAGCCGCTCGGTGGGATAGGAGGCCTCGAGCGGAAGGTACGCGCCTCCCGCCTTGAGGATGCCGAGCATGCTGACGACCAGGTCCACGGAGCGCTCGACGCACAGACCGACGAGCACCTCGGGCCCCACACCGAGTGAGCGCAGGTGGTGGGCGAGCTGATTGGAGCGCGCGTCCAGCTCCCGATAGGTGAGGTCCTGCCCGCCGTAGGAGACGGCGATGGCGTCCGGAGTCCTCGCGGCCTGGCGCGAGAACAGCTGGTGGACGCAGACGTCCCGGGGGAAGTCCGCGGAGGCGCTGTTCCAGTCGCGCAGCACCTGGTTGCGCTCGACGGGCGTGAGCAGGGGCAGCGCCGAGAGCCTCTGGTGCGGGTCGGCGGCCACCGCTTCGAGCATCACCTGGAGGTGCCCGGCCATGCGCTCGATGCGTGCCTCGTCGAAGAGGTCCGTGTCGTACTCGAAGGTGGCGCGCAGGCCCTCGGCGCTCCTCGCCATGTAGAGGACGAGGTCGCACTTCGAGGTCCCCGTGTCCGTCTCCCACGGCTCCGCCAGGGCGGAGAGCTGGAGTGAGGCGGACGGGTCCTCCTCCAGCGCGGGCGCCTTCTGCAACACGAACATCACCTGGACGAGCTGCGCGTGGCTGAGCGTGCGCTCGGGTTGGAGGGACTCGACCAGCTTCTCGAAGGGGAGCTCCTGGTGGGCGAAGGCTCCGAGCGTCGTCTCGCGCACCCGCGCGAGCAGCTCGGTGAAGCGGGGGTTGCCCGACAGGTCATTGCGCAGCGTGAGCGTGTTGACGAAGAAGCCGATGAGTCCCTCGACCTCCGGCCGGATGCGTCCGGAGATGGGCGAGCCGACGAGGAGGTCCTCTTGTCCGGAGTAGCGGTGGAGCAGGGCGCAGAAGCCCGCCAGCAGCGTCATGAAGAGCGTGGCGCGCTCCTGGCGGCAGAGCGCATCGACGGCCAGCGCCGTCTCCTCGCGGATGTGGAACGTCCGCCGAGCACCCCGGAAGCGCTGGAGCGGCGGACGGGGGCGGTCCGCGGGGAGTGACAGGAGGGCGGGGGCTTGGGCGAGTCGCTTGCGCCAGTAGGGGAGGAGCCGCTCCTCGGCCTGCGCGGGCAGCCACTGTCGCTGCCATGCGGCGAAGTCCGCGTACCTCACGGGCAGCTCGGGGAGCGAGGACGACCGGCCGGCGGCGAAGTCCTCGTAGTGGGTCCGCAGCTCGCGCAGGAGGACGCCCACGGACCAGCCGTCGGACACGATGTGATGCATCGTGAGCAGGAGTCGATGCTCCCGTGCGCCGAGCTTCAGCAGGGTGCCCCGGATGATGGGGCCGGTGCGGACGTCGATGGGGGTGTGCGCCTGCTCCGTGGCGAGGCGCGATGCCTCCTCCTCGCGTGTGTCCGCGGAGAGGTGGCCCAGGTCGATGACGGAGAGCGGGAAGGCGCCAGGAGGCGAGATGCGCGCGATGGGGCCCGACTCGGTGGAGGCGAAGGTGACTCTGAGCGACTCGTGGCGACGCAAGACTTCGTCGAGGGCCCGCTGGAGCACGCCGACGTCGAGCGCGGAGGTGATGCGATAGGAGAGGGGGATGTTGTGGGTGGCCTGCCCGGGGTGGAGCTGCTCCATGAACCAGAGCCGCTCCTGCGAATAGGAGAGCGGCGCTTCACTCGTCCGGGCACCCGGGCGCAGCTTGAGGTCCATGCCGGAGGCGGTGGCTCCTCGTGAGGCGTCGATGGCCGAGGCGAGCTGCGCGATGGTGGGCGCATCGAAGATGCTCGGCAGGGGCAGGCGCAGCTGGAATATCTCGTTGATGCGCGAGACGAGCTGGGTGGCGATGAGCGAGTGGCCGCCGAGCTGGAAGAAGTCGTCGTGGACGCCGACCTGCTCGACCTCCAGCAGCACGCTCCAGAGTTCGCACAGGACCTGCTCCGTCTGGGTGCGAGGTGACTGATTGCTGCCGGTGTTCGCGGAGGCGAGCGTCATCGGAAGGGTCCTTCTCGGGTGGGACGGGTTGGGGGCGACGTGCGTGGCGTCAGCCGCTCACTTGTGCAGGGCGGCGGTGCTGCCGTCGGCGGAGACGACCTGGATGCGTCGGGGGCGCTCGGCGAGCCGCAGGAGCCGCGAGAGCGCCTCGGACACGTGCTCCAGGGGTCGGCCCTCGTCGGCCACGGTGAGGATCATCTCGTAGTCATCTCCCTCGGTGCCGGAGACGACCTGGGTGCGCGCCGTGAGCACTCCCGGGAGCGTGGTGGCCAGGCGCCGCACGGAGGCCATGCAGATCTTCTCGCTGCCGCGGACGAGGAAGTCGGAGAGCCTCCCCTGGAAGTACAGGTAGCCATCCGCGTCGATGTCGAAGATGTCGCCGGTGGCCAGCAGCCGGGGACCGCGCCACGCGTGCAGCTTGTCGCCCTCCACCAGGCCGATGCGCCGCTTCATCAGCGTGTCCGAGGAGACCAGCAGCTCCTTCTGCCCCCCGGGGCCTCGGGGGACGAGCGACACCTGCGTGCCGGGCAGGGGCCGTCCCACGGAGGCGTAACGGTGCGGGGGCTCCGCGTGGGCCGAGAGGGTCGCGACCCGGGGACCGGCCTCGGACAGCCCATAGGTGAGGTACAGCTCTCCGCGTGGACGCAGGCGGAGCAGCTGCTCCACGTGCTCGGGGGAGAGGACGTCGCCGCCGACGCCGAGCGAGCGCAGGCTCTCGGGGAAGGCGCCGCCTTGCTGGAGCAGCGCGCGCACCAGGAGGGGCGTGAGGGCGGACACGGTGATGGCCTGCTCGGCGAGCAGTCGCAGATAAGCCGTGGGCTGGAAGGGCGGTCCGCTGATGACCAGGTCCGCGCCGCGGAGCAGCGAGGCGAAGGCCTGGGCCACCATCGAGTACGAGTAGTAGAGCGGAAGGTTCACCAGCACGGTGTCGCCCGCACGCAGGCCCACTGCGTCCGAGTGACGACGGGCGTTGCGGAAGAGCGCCTCCAGGTCGAACACGCAGCCGCTGGCGAAGCCCGACGTGCCCGAGGTGAGCAGCACCATCTCTCCAGGCTGGGCGCCGGGAGGTTGTGCCTCGGAGAACAGGGCGACCTCCGCTCCACCCAGGTGGAAGCGGTCCACATCCCGGGCCAGGGGCGCGGGGCGGCGCATCGTCACGAGCGCGCGTGCCGGGAGCGCCTCCACGAGGGCTTGTTGTCGCAAGGCGGGCGCGGAGGGTGATACCAGCGCGGGCACGCCCCGGGCGGCGAGGATGGCGAAGAGCTGCGCGAGCAACTCCGCTCCGTTCGGCAGGGCCAGGAGGACGACATCGCCGGGCCTCAGTCCATGGGCTCGCCACGCCTCCGCGAGTGGCTCCACCCGGTGCCGCGTGGACGTGCCTGTCTCACAGGTCAGGTCCCGGACACGGTCCAGGAACGCCTGGATGGAGGAGAGCGGGATGTCAGCGAGCTCGGTCATGGGGCATCACCTGGAGAACAGAAGGGACTGGACCAGCCGCGCCGGGTCCACGGGAGGACCTTCGCCACGTGAGAGCACCACGCATGCGGCGCGGGGCTGCTCGCCGGGCACCGAGGCCGCCGTCGCGATGAGCGCGTAATCGACGACACCGCGCGTGAGCCAGGCCGTGGAGAGAGACAGCGCGAGTCCGGCGCCCTCCGCCACGGGCAACGTCAATGCCAGCGTCGGGCCGCGAATCCCGTGGACGATGCACGCCAGCCCCGTCGGCGCGCTCGGCGGCGCGGCGGGGAAACGGATGGGCGATGCGAAGCCACGCAAGGCTTCCCTGGCGGCGCTCGACATGGCCTCCGGCGGCGCCTCGGGGCCCACCTGGATGAGCGAGCACCGGTCCGCCGAGGCGCGGAAGTCCTCCCCCAGCGACTCGAGGACCTCTCCCACCGCGAGCACCAGCGTCCACGCCATCGGGTCCGCGTAGCGCACGGAACCCTTCACCCGCGCCACGTAGGGGTTCGCCCCGCCACCGCGGGCCCGCGCGCCGCCACGGAGCACCAGTGAGGTCGTCGGGTTCATCGCGCCGCCTCGAAGACGAGCGCGGTATCGAACCCACCGAAGCCGAGCGTGAGGCTCAGGCCGAGCCGCTCCTCGTGCCGCACCGGCCGCCCCACGGGGAGCGGGCAGGGGAAATCCTCGTCCGGCTGCTCCAGTCCGACGATGGGCGGCACCACGCCCTCGCGCAGCGCGAGGATGAGGGCAATCGCCTCCATGGCCCCCGTGGCCCCCAACGTGTGTCCGAAGGCCCCCTTCGTCGCGAAGACACACGGACGCGGCCCCGTCCCGAAGAGCGCCCGGAACGCCTCCGCCTCCGCGCGGTCGTTCGCCGGCGTCGCCGAGCCATGCGCGTTGATGACCCCGATGTCCCGAGGCGACACCCGCGCGTCCTGCAGCGCCCGCTCCATCGCCAGCCGCGCCCCCATCGCCGCCGGGTCCGGCGACGTCATGCTCGCCGCGTCGTTGGCCGAGCCCGCTCCCCGGAAGAGCGCGAGCAGCGAAGCCGAGCGTGCCCGCGCGTGCTCCAGCGACTCCAGCACGAGGAACCCCGCGCCCTCGCCCAACAGCATGCCGTCATGCCGCGTATCGAAGGCGCGCGAGCGGGTGGGGGACATGGTGGAGAGCGCCGAGTGCGCCAGCCGCTTGCTCGGCGTCATGACATCCACCCCGCCGCAGACACACACCTCCGCGGCGCCGGAGCGGATGAGCTCCGCCCCGACGAGGAGGGCGTCCGCCCCCGAGGAGCACGCCGTGGAGAGACTCACGGGCCGCTCCCGCGCGCCCACCGCCCGAGCCACCTCGTCCGCCCAGGCGTGGAGCGGCGCCGTCCACTCCCCCTCGTCGTCGAGCCACGCGCCCAGGCTCGTGCCCAGGACCAGCCGCGTCGCCTCTCCGCTCGCCTCCAGCCCGGCCTCGCCCACCGCGCGACCCAGCGTCTCCACCGCGAGCCGCCGCAGTCGCGGCGCGGGGCCCTCCCCACGCGAGGGAATGACCGCGGCCAGCGTGTTGCGAAGCCGATGCGGAGAGGCCACCTCGACGAAGCCGTGCTCACCCGCGAGCAATCGCCGCCACACGTCGTCGAGCCCATGGCCCAGGGCCGTGCTCCACGCGGCCCCTGTCACCGCGACGGGCGCTACCATAGCGGCGAGCCCAGCTCGGAGACCTTGGCGCGGATGAGGCTCGCGCGGAACGCCGCCACCCGGCGCGTGCCCACCATCGCCTTGCCCGAGTAGACGAACAGCCCTCCGGCGAGCCGGTTCACCTGGACGCGCAGCACCACCTGGTCCCCGGGCACGACGACCTGGAGGAAGCGGCTCTCCACCGAGCCGATCAAGGTCAGCTCGTCCTCGGCCAGGGGCGAGGTGCTCATCTGGTAGAGGATGATGCCCGCCTGGGCGAAGGCCTGGATGAGGTTGCTGCCGGGGTAGATGGCGCGCTCGGGGAAGTGGCCCGCGATGCAGTCCAGGTTCCCGGAGATGGAGACGAGCGCCTCCAGGAAGCCGCCCGGCTCGTGGTCGACGATGCGGTCCAACAAAATCATCGGGTGGCGGTGCCGCAGCCACTCGCGCAGCGCGGTGAAGCCCAGGGGCCTGGGCTGACGCTCCGCCTTGTTCAGGGGGACGGGGACCGCTCGAGGGCGCTGCTGAGGTTCGGGGGAAGGCATGTGGGGTCTCCGCTCTCACGATTGACGACAGCCAGGTCCAGACTTCCGGAGGCGAGCAGCACCGGCTCGGGCGCGGGGCCCTCGCGGTAGACCGCCACGCCCAGCTTCAGACTCGCGGGGCCCACGTGCTCCAGCCGGGCCTCCAACCGCAGCCAGTCCTGGAAGCGCGCGGCCTCGCGGTAGCGGATGCGCAGCTCGCGCACGCGCAAATCCAGGCCCTGCCCCTCCAGCTTCACGAGGTCCGAGCCGCGCCGCTCCAGCTCCTCCAGCGCCGCCGTCTCCAGCAGCGACGCGTACCGCGAGAAGTGCACGACGCCCGACGCATCGGTGTCCACGTGCTCCACCCGGTGGCGCCGGGGCGCTGACGCGGGTGACTCAAGCCTCATGGCCCCGCCTCCACGAAGCGCCGCGCCCCTTCGCGGATGCGCTCGACGATGCGGCGCAGGTCCTCGTCGTTCGCGATGAGCGGCGGGGCCACGCGCATGGCGGGGAACAGGTAGCGCAGCCCGTGGGAGCGCCTGCCCGCGCCCGCCATGAACTCGACGAAGACACCCGCCTCGAGCAGGCACTGGCGCAGCCGGGACAGGCCGTGCGAGGCGCGCTCGGTCAGCTCGACGCCGTTCATGTAGCCCTGTCCCCGCACCTCCAGGAACAGCGCCGGGAAGGCCTCCACCACGTCGCGCCGCAGCCGCTCGCGCAGCTGGGTGCCCAGCGTGCCCGCCCGCTCGATGAGGCGCTCCTCGGCGAGGTAGCGCAGGCCCGAGCGCATCAGCGCGCACGTGAGCGGACGCAAATCGGAGGTGGACACCGCGCCGCTCGGGCGCACGGTGAGCTCCCGGCGCGCGATGACCATGGACGTGGAGACCGCGCCCATGCCCAGGCTCTTGCCGATGACGGTGACGTCGGTGGGGATGGGCCCCTGCTCGTCGGTCATCGCGAAGAAGCGGCCCGTCTTCGCGAAGGTGAGCACCTCGTCCGCGACGAGGAGCACGTCGTGCTCGCGGCACAGCGCCGCCAGCCTGCGCAGGTAGCCCGGCGGTGGGACGAGGATGCCCGCGTCGCCCTGGATGGGCTCGACGATGACCGCGGACAGCCTCGAGCCCTGCTCGGCGAAGAACCGCTCCAGGAGCGCCGCCTCGCCAAAGGGGAGGAAGGCCACGTCCAGGCCGAAGGGAGGCTCGGCGCCCGGCAGCGGCAGGCCCAGGCGGTAGTGTCTGCGATTGAGCAGGGGGACCAGCCCTCCCGTCCAGCCATGCCACGCGCCCTCGAAGGCGAGCACCGTCCTGCGCGCCTCGCGGCCCGCCTTCGCCGTCAGCCGTCGCCGGTCGAAGCCCGACTCCAGCACCAGCCGCAGCGCGAGCTCCAGGCCCTCCGAGCCGGAGTTGCGGCCGCTGGCGTGGTAGTCCCGGCCGGGGAAGCGGTCCGCCCAGCGCCCGCCGGGGCCGAACAGCTCCTCCAGGAGCAACGTGCGCTCCAGCGAGCCCAGCTCATCGGTGACATAGCCGCGCTCGAGCCCCTCGCGGAACGCGGGCTGGAGACACGGGTGCGCCGCGCCCAGGCACGCGCTGGCATAGCCGCCGCTCGCGTCCAGCACCTCCAGCACCTGACCGGCGCTCTCGCCCTCCAGGGGCACCATGTGCTGGACGAGCCCTCGGGCCTGGAGGGAGACGAAGGGCAGGCGCCCGCCGCCATAGTGGTCCATCTGCAGGGCCTGGCCCGCGCGCAGGCGCTCCAGGTCCGCGGGCGCGAGGCTGCCTCCGGGCGCGGGCGCCCTCACCACGCACCTCCCTGGGCCGCGGTCTTCAGGCCCACGATGAGGGACACGAGCTGGTTCACCGTGCGGAAGTTGTCGGTGTTGAAGTCCTCGTCGGTGATGCGGACCTTGAACACGTCCTCGCAGAGCACGCGCAGCTCCAGGAACCCCACCGAGTCGAGCCCGATGACGGACTGCAGGCCGTCGTCCTCGCCAATCTGCTCCGGGGGCAGCTCCACGAACAGCTTGTCGATGAGGATCTGCTTGATGCTTGCCGTCAGCTCTTCATGCATGGCTGTCATTCCTTTCCAATGTGAGAACGAGCTTCCCGATGTTGCGGTTGGCTTCCATCTCTCCCAGCGCCACGTTCACGTCCTCCAGGGGATGCCGCGCGTGGATGACGGGGCGGAGACCGCCCATGGCGAGCACCTCCATCCATCGCCGCCGGAAGCGCGCGTTCACCTCGCGCTTCTCCTTCAGGGGCCGCAGCCGCAGCGACGAGCCCTTGAGCCGCAGCCGGCGCTGGACGATGCGCAGGAGGTCCACCTGCGCGGACATGCCGTCGAGCAGCCCCACCAGGACCAGACACCCCTCGTGCGCCAGCACGCCCAGGTTGCGCTCCAGGTACGCGCCGCCGATGAAGTCCATCACCAGCGGGACGCCCTCGCCTCCCGTCAGCCGGAGCACCTCCTGGACGAAGTCCTGCTCCCGGTAATCGAACACCGCGTCGGCGCCCAGCGCGCGCACGGCCTCCACCTTCCTGGGCGTGCCCACCGTGCAGTACGTGGTCGCGCCCACGTGCCGGGCCATCTGGACCATGGTGGTCCCGATGCTGCTGGCGGCCGCGTGGATGAGCACCGCCTGGCCCCGCCGGAGCTGTCCCAGGGTGAAGAGCGTCTCGTTCGCGGTGAGGCAGGACTCGGAGGTGGCGGCGGCCTCGGCGAAGTCGAAGCCGGCGGGGATGGGCAGCGCCATGCCCTGGTCCAAGAGGCAGTAGTCGGCGAACCCGCCTCCCTCCACCACGCCGAAGACGCGCTGTCCCCGGGTGAAGCCCTTCACGTCCTCGCCCCACGCCTCCACGGTGCCCGCCACCTCCACGCCGGGGATGGCGGACTGTCCTTCCGGCACGTGGTACTCGCCCTGGCGCTGGAGCAGGTCCGCGCGGTTGAGCGCCGTGGCGTGCACCTTCACCAGCAGCGCCTCGCGCGTGGGCACGGGCCGGGGCACCTCCCGCAGCTTCACCACCTCCGGCCCACCGAGGCCCTCGAAGACGACGGCGCGCATGGCGTCAGTACCTGGCCCTTTCCTCGACGGCGTGCGCGCGGGTGGGGACCAGGAAGCTGCGCTCGAAGGAGAGGAACACCTCGCCCTGGGAGGTGAGGCCCACCGTCTCGCAGGTGATGATTCCCTCGCCGGCGCGGCGGGTGGACAGCCGCGCGGCGAGGATGCGGCTCTCCGCGTAGAGCGTGTCGCCCGCGAAGACGGGGCGGGTGAGGCGAATCTTGTCCCAGCCCAGGTTGGCGGTCGCGCGGCCGCTGGTGCTGCGCACGCTCATCCCGCAGACGATGCTGAAGGTGACGAGGCTGGAGATGAGCGGCCGGCCCCACACCGTCTGCTCGCAGTACGCGGCGTCCAGGTGCAGCGGGGACGGATTCATGCACAACGTGTTCATCAGCACGTTGTCGGCCTCCGTCACCGTCCTGCCGGGGCGGTGCTCGAAGACGTCCCCCACGGTGAAGTCCTCGTAGTGGAAGCCCAGCACCTCGCGGTAGCGCTGGGGGCCGAGCTGCTTGTAACCGGTGATGGCGCTGGCGTGCATGGCGTGGCTCCTCGTCGGCGGGGGCGCGTCTTAGAAACGGGAGAGGATGTCCTGCACGTCGTCGCAGAAGACGCGGACCTGCTCCTCGCTCATGTCCGCGCGCATCATCACGCGCACCCCCGCCTCGCCCCGGGCGACGACGGGGAAGAACACTGCCGAGCAGTAGTAGCCGCGCCGGTACAGCTCCGAGGACAGCCGGATGGCGCGCTCCTCCTCGCCCACCTGGATGAGGCGGATGGGCATCCCGTTGCCCGCGTTGGGAGAGGGGAAGCGGCTGTCGAAGAGCTGGATGTTGCGCGCGAGCCGCCCCTGCAGCTCACGCAGCTCCGGCGTGCGGTGCAGCGCGATGCTGGCGAGCGACGCGCCCACCGACGGCATCTGGAGGTTCTGCGACCAGGCCAGCGGCCCCGCGTTCCGGTAGAGGAAGTCGAAGCTCTTCTCGCTGCCCAGCATGGCGATGCCGCCGGAACTGCCGAAGGCCTTGGCCAGCGAGGCGACCACCATCGTCAGGGGATTCATCTTCAGCCGCGAGCGCACGTAGCCCTCGCCGCGCTCGCCCGTCAGCGCCAGCGAGTGCGAGTCATCGATGTAGAGGAACAGGCCGTAGCGCTCCTGGAGCTGGAGCAGCCCCTCCAGCGCGATGAGGCCGCCCATGGAGTAGGCGCCGTCGGCGACGTAGGCCACGCGCGGGTACTTCTTGCAGACGTCCTCCAGGTAGTTGAGGTCGTTGTGCGGACTGGTCAGCACCAGGCTCTCATCGCCGCAGATGGGCTTGATGTAGGCCATGGAGAAGTGACAGTAGCGGTCGAACACCATGACGCGCGGCTGGCCGTCGTCGGTGAGGTGGCCGGAGGCGAGCAGCGGGAGGATGCCCGCCGTCAGGGCGCTGCAGGTGACGCCGGGCAGGGTGGGGCAGCCGTACAGCTCGCGCAGCTCCTCCTCCAGCCGCGCCATCAGCTTCAGGCGGATGCGCAGCGTGGACATGGCCAGGCTGTTGGTGCCCGCCTCCTGGAGCGCGTCGATGGCGCCCTGGAGGATCTTCGGGTGGTGGTTGAGGCCCAGGTACGAGCATGAGCAGAGCGTCATGAACTCGTGGCCCGACGTGGTGTCGACGAGGCGGTTGTTCGACTCGAAGTCCACCTTGATGCCGATGAGCCCGTTGTCCTTGGCGTGCTGCCAGCCCCGGTCCCCCACGGCGATGAGCTTCTCGTTGTTGCGATAGCGGCGGGGACCCAGGACGCTCTGCTCGCTGCTGGTTTCCATGTGGATTCCTCCTTGGGGATGGGGTGGGGTGTCAGAGGGAGCGCGACGGGGTGTCGGCCTCGCGGGGGCCGAACTCCTCGAGCGTGCGCTTCGCCGCCTCGACGAACGGGGCACCCATCATGGTCCCCTCCACCACGCAGATGTTGAAGTCGCGGGCCTGGCTCTCCTGGACGATGGTCCGCGCCTTGCGCAGCGTGTGCTCGTCCGGGGAGAAGGCCTGGTTGATGACCTCCACCTGGCGCGGGTGGACGGCGGCCTTGCCGCTGAAGCCCAGGCTCCGGGCGAGCTGGCACTCGCGGCGCAGCCCCTCCACGTCGGACATGTCGAACAGCGGCGAGTCGACCACCTGCACGTTGGCGGCGCGCGCGGCGGCGACGAGCCGGGAGCGCGCGTAGTACAGAGGCTCCCAGGCCAGCGACGCGCCGATGCTGAAGGAGTAGTCCGCGGAGCCGAACACCAGGGCCTTGAGGCGGGGCGTCGCGCAGGCGATGGCGTGCACGTTCTCCACGCCGCGCGGCGTCTCCACCAGGGCGAGCAGGTCCACCTGCGAGCAGCTGGCGCCGAGCACCTGCTCGACGATTTCGAGGTCCCGCGGTGACTCCACCTTGGGCACCAGCACGGCGTCCGGCTTGACGGCGTAGTGGCGCAGCGCGAGCAGGTCCTTCAGCCCCTCCGGCCGGGTGACGGTGTTGATGCGGATGGCGCGGCGGCTGGGACCCTTGGGCGCGGAGAAGAACTCCTCCGCCTGCTGACGGGCCGTGTCCTTGTGGCTGGCGGCGACCGAGTCCTCCAGGTCCACCAGGCTGATGTCCGCGCCGGATTGCTGTCCCCGGGCGAAGCGGTCCACGACGAGCGCGGGAGTGAACAGGATGGAGCGGCAATACCGGGTGAACTTCATGGTCGCCTCCGGAGGTGGGCCTGCCCTGCTCGCACCCGTCACGTCGCCGCCCGTGAGACTCCAGGCGGCCCGCTCGAGGCGCGATGAATCAATGCCTGTCTGGGTACTCTCGTTGCCCGGGAGGCGTCAAGAAAATCTGCAAGCAATTGCAGGGGTGGTTCGTGCTATGTCTTGATATGTCTTTCTGCATGTGAATAGGTGTATCCACGTGCTGCCATGTTTTTGTGAGACTGGATTGAGACTGGAGTTGTCAGGACCCAGGGGCGGGTAACCCGTATGAAACGGCGCCCGATTCACCGTGAATGGGTGACACGCCATGTCATCGGATGGAGGCGCTCGCACAGGGGAGCGTCTCCGTGGCCAGTGATGGCCGGGTGGCGCTACTTGAGCTCCGAGAGCAGGGCGTCCCGGGCTGGGGACCCCGTGGCGCGTGAACTACCAGGGCAAGGCGGTGTTGAAGCCCTCACGACAAGACCTTCCGGAGACGTCAGAGTAGGACGCTAGGGTGACCCGCGTCAGGCAATCCGCCTGGCACGACTCGTTGAACGAGGTCTCCTGATGCGTCTTCTCGTTCCGCTGCGCGCGTTGCGCGCCGCTTCTCTGTGTCTCGTGGGTGCCTGCTCGTTCCTCACCGCGTGTGATTCCGATGACAAGCCGCCCCGGCCCACGCCCCCCGACACCTCGCCGCGCAAGCTGACGCTGCTGCAGACGAGCGACCTGCACACCAACATCTTCCCGTGGGACTACTTCAGCGGGAAGCCCGATGCGAAGCGCGGCCTCGCCAAGGTGGCCACGCTCATCAAGCAGGCGCGAGAGGCGAACCCGGACTGCACGCTGCTGGTCGACACCGGCGACACCATCCAGGGCACGCCGCTGGGCACCTACTACGGGCTGGTGGACAACACGCCCCGCCACCCCATGGCCGTCGCGATGAACGAGCTGGGGTACGTGGCCATGGCCGTGGGCAACCACGAGTTCAACTATGGCCTGGGCGTCCTCGACAAGTTCAAGAGCGAGGTCGACTTCCCCGTGCTCGGCGCCAACGTGCGCAAGAGCGCGGACGGCACCGAGGCCTTCCAGCCCTATGTGCTCACGGAGGTCTGCGACGTGAAGGTCGGCATCCTGGGCCTCGTGACGCCGGGCGTGACGACGTGGGAGCGCGCGGAGAACATCCCCGGCCTGCGCTTCGACGACCCGGTGGAGACGGCGCGCGCCTATGTGCCGAGGATGCGGGAGGCGGGCGCGGACGTCATCGTGGTGGCCATCCACGGTGGCCCCGACAAGCAGCCCACCGGCAGCGCGAGCAACCCCGACTCGTGGCTCGCGGACTACGCGGACGAGTCGAAGTGGGCGGACCGGGGCAACCTGCCCGGAGAGAACCCGGCCGTGCAGATTGCCCAGGGGGTGTCCGGCATCGACGTGCTCCTCACCGGCCACACGCACCAGCCCATCCCGAAGATGCTGCTGAAGAACCCGGAGGGCCGCGAGGTGCTCCTCACCCAGCCCAACCGCTGGGGCAGCCACCTGGCGGACGTGGAGCTCCAGGTCACCTGGCGCGGCGAGCGGTGGGGCGTGGACACCCACGACTCCCGGCTCCACGTCGTGGACGAGAAGGTGGCGGTGGACGCCGCCGTGACGCAGCTGGCGCAGAGCTACCACGACACCACGGTGACGTATGTGAACCAGAAGATCGGCTCGACGACGGCGGCGTTCCCGGGAGGCTTCGCCGCGCGCTACGTGGACAGCCCGCTGGGGGACCTCATCAACATCGTCCAGGAGGAGGCCGCGCGCGAGGCGGGCTTCGACGTGGACTTCTCCCTGGCGGCCATCTTCACCAACGACGGCGCGCTGCCGGCCGGCGACGTCACCCTGCGCGACGCGTACAGCATCTACATCTACGACAACACGCTGTATGTGATGGAGATCAACGGCTCCATCCTCCGGCGCGCGCTGGAGATGAACACGCTCTACTTCGCGAGGCTCGACGCGGCCAACCTGCCCGAGCGGCCCGAGGGCGCCAAGGCCAGCTCCCCGGTGGTGGCCGACTACAACTGGGACCTCTATTCGCGCATCGAGTACGGCTACGACCTGACGAAGCCCGCGGGCTCCCGGCTCACGCACCTGCGCTTCGAGGGCGCGGAGGTCCGGGACGACCAGGTCTTCGTCGTCGCCATCAACAACTACCGCGCGGGCGGCGGCGGCGGGTACTCCATGTTCAAGGAGGGCAAGGTGCTGTGGACCTCCGCCGACGGCGTGCGTGACTACGTCGCCCGCTACATGCAGGCGAACCAGGGGCTGTCCCCGGACCGGGTGAACACCTGCAACTTCACGCTCGCGCCGGACCTGTACACGCGCTACTTCGCGGCCACGCTCGGCCCCGCGAAGTGCGCGCCCTGAAGCCGGGGCGCTGACGTCGGAGTCCTGGGGGGAGGCGCGCGCGGCCTGGGCGCGCTCGTCCCCCCGCGCGTGGGGGTGAGGGATTCGGGGTGGGACGTTCGTTGAGGCAGGGCGCGTCCGTGACGCGATGCCCCGGAGGGCCCACGACCATGAGAAGCGTCCTGTTCCTGTTGCTGCTCGCAGGCTGTGCCACGCCCTCCAGGCGCGCGGAGGGACCTGGCGCCACGGAGGTCGACCGCGTCGTCCGGGACCTCTGCGACAAGCGCGTGGCGCTGCTCGGAGAGGACTCCCACCACGGGAGCGCCAGGACGCTCGACGTCAAGGTGGAGCTGACCCGCAGGCTGGTGGAGGAGTGTCAGTACGACGCCTTCTTCATCGAGGCGGGCGTCTATGACTTCCTGCGCATCCAGGAGCGGCTGGACGCGGGCCAGCCCATCACCGAGGACATGGTCTCGGACGCGGTGGGGGGCATGTGGGCCAACGAGGAGGTGGCGCCCTTGATTCCGCTGCTGACGCGGTGGCTCCGCGAGGGAGCCGTCGTCGCGGGGGGCATCGACGACCAGGTCAACCGGGGCACCTACGCACAGCGGGAGATGGCTCCCGAGCTCCTCCCCGCGCTGGCGGACTCGCGGCGGGCCGAGTGCGGCGAGGAGATCGAGCGCTACCTGTCCTGGCGATACGACGACGCGCATCGCTTCACGGCGGCGAGCGCGGCGCGCATCCAGGGCTGTTGGGCGGAGCTGGCGGCGGGGGCCTCGACCTCCCGGAGCCACGGATGGATGGCGCGAAACCTGGAGCGCTTCTTCGCGCGTCAGGTGGCCGTGATGTCCCGTCCTCCTCCTCCCGAGGGCAGCCCCACGGACTGGAGCACCTTCAACGACCGCGACCAGTCCATGTTCGCGAACCTGCAATGGCACCTGTCTCGCTCACCCGGTCCGCGCAAGGCCATCGTCTGGCTCGCCACGGTGCACGCGGCCAAGGACCTCAAGCACATGGACGATGGCGGTGGGCCTCCGGTGCCCTTCGGCTCCCACGTGCGGGCGAGGTTCGGCGAGCAGGCCTTCGTGCTGGGCTTCTCCGCGCTCCAGGGGATGTACTCGCTCGCCAGCACGCCCCGCACGTACGACCTCGAGCCCGCACGCGCCGACTCCCTGGAGGCCTGGGCCCTGTCGAGCCCCTCCGCGGACAGCCGGTACGTGGACGCACACCAGCTTCGCGAAAATGGGACGAGGGTGGCCCGCGCCGTGAACTACCGCTGGATGATGGCTCCCTGGGCCACGGTCATCGACGGATTGCTCGTCTTCCGCGAAGAAGCACCACCGCGTCCGCGGGCTTTGCCGTCCTCGGCGCGCGCGGAGTGAGGGCGGGCGACAGCCGCCGCGCACGGACGGTGTGCCGCTGTCGATAACGGGCCTCCGCGACGCAATCGTCGGCCACCGCCTTCGTAGGCGCCCATCGAGGCGCCTACCGAGGTGCCCGGAGGTTTCTTGCGTGGACATCCTTCTCAGTGGCCTGCGGCAGACGCTGCGCGCGCTGCGACGCAGCCCAGGCTTCACGCTGGGGTGCATCCTGTTGCTCGCGGTGGGCATCGGCGCGAGCACCGCGCTCTTCAGCGTGGTGGAGGGCGTCCTGCTGCGCCCCTTGCCCTATCCGGACTCCGAGCGGCTCGTAGAGCTCTCCCAGCTCGGGGTGAAGGGCCAGACGATGCGGTTCTCGGACCCCAACTTCGAGGACGTGCAGGCCCGGAGCCGCACCGTCGAGTCGCTGGCGCAGGTCTCGGGGCCGGCCAGCGTCGCCGTCACGGGCACGGACGAGCCCACCTTCGCCGCGCTGTCGTGGGTCTCGCGCGGGTTCTTCCCCGCCTTTGGCGTGCCGTCCGTCCAGGGGCGCCTGTTCGCCGCGGACGAGCAGCAGGAGGGAGGCGCTCCGGCGGTGGTGGTGAGCCACGGCTTCTGGAAGCGCTACCTGGGCGCGCGGCCACTGCCCATGGACCGGACGCTCACCTTCGAGGGCCGCGCCTACACCGTGGTCGGCGTGATGCCCGAGTCCTTCGACTACCCGGCGGGCACCCAGTTGTGGATTCCCCGTGAGCTGGAGCGGCGGCTGACGAGCCGGACCGCACACAACTGGCGGGTGGTGGGGCGGCTGGCGGGCGGCGTGAACCTGGAGGCCGCGCGGGCGGAGCTGACCGGCATCGCGCGCGAGCTCGTCGGGCTTCATGGTCAGGAGACCAACATGCGCGACGTCGCCGTGATGTCCCTGCGCGAGAGCCTGGTGGGCCCCGTCCGCCCCACGCTCTACCTGTTGCTGGGCGCCGCGGCCTTCCTGCTGCTGGTGGCGGGGGCCAACGTCACCAACCTGCTGCTCGCGCGGGGGGCGTCGCGGGGGCGCGAGCTGGCGGTGCATGTGGCGCTGGGCGCGGGGCCGGGGGCCCTGGTGCGGCGCTTCATCGCGGAGTCGCTCGTGTTGTCGCTGGCGGGTGGGGCGCTCGGCGCCTTGTTCGCCACCTGGAGCGTGCATGTGTTGCTCGCGCTCGAGCCGGGCCACCTGCCGCGCGTGGCGGAGGTGGACGTGAACGCCACGGCGCTCCTGTTCGCGCTGGGGTTGTCGCTGGTGCTCGCGGTGGGGCTGGGGCTGGTGACGGCGCTGCGCTCGGGGCGCCAGAGCCCGTGGGCCACGTTGACGCAGGCGGGGCGCACACAGACGGGCGGAGGGAGCGCGGACCAGGCGCGGCGTGCCCTGGTGGTGGGGCAGCTCGCGCTCGCGCTGGTCCTGCTGGTGGGCGCGGCGCTCTTGGGGCGCAGCATGCTGGGCCTGCTGTCGCTGGACCCGGGCTACCGCACCGAGGATGTGGCGGTGCTGAGCCTGGTGCTGCCTCCGGTCAAGGACAAGGACGCGCCGCAGGCGAGGGACAACATCCAGCTTCAGGATGCGCTGCTGTCGAGGCTGGGCGCGCTGCCCGGCGTGCGCGCGGTGGGGGCGGTGAATGTCTTCCCGCTCGAGGGCGGCTCGGGCGGTGACGGCACCTTCCTGGTGCTCAATCGTCCCGACGAGGTGAAGAACTTCGACGACTTCGGGCGGCTGGCGCACGAGCCCGAGCGCACGGGCGCGGCCGAGTACCGCGTGGCGAGCGAGGGCTACTTCCACGCGATGGACATCCCGCTGGTGCGCGGGCGCCTGTTCGACGCGAACGACACGATGGAGTCGCCGCACGTGGCGCTCATCAGCGAGTCGCTCGCGAAGGCGCGGTGGCCCGACGAGGATCCGCTGGGCAAGCTCATCCAGTTCGGCAACATGGATGGGGACCTGCGGGCCTTCACCATCGTCGGCGTCGTGGCCGACGTGCGGGAGCGGGGGCTGGACGAGGCGCCGAAGCCCACGTTCTACGGCTGCTCGCGGCAGCGGGTGCGGGCCTTCTCCCGCTTCCATGTCGCGGTGCATGGCTCCATCGGCTCCAAGGCCTTGGTGAGCGCGGCGGGGCCGGTGTTGCGCGAGCTCGCTCCGCAGCTGCCCTCGCGCCTGAGCACGGTGGAGAGCCTGCTCACGGGCTCGCTGGCTTCGCGGCGCTTCAGCCTGCTGCTGCTGGGGGCCTTCGGCGCGGTGGCGCTGCTGCTCTCGGTGGCGGGGCTCGGGGCCGTGGTGTCCTACGCGGTGGCGCAGCGCACGCGGGAGTTCGGCATCCGCTTCGCGCTGGGGGCGACGGCCGGGGACGTCCTGCGACTGGTGCTCCGGCAGGCGGTGGTGCTCGCGGGGCTCGGCGTGGCGCTCGGGGTGGTGGCGGCGTTGGGGCTGGGGCAGGTGCTCCAGGGCATGGTGTACGGCGTGAGCCCCACCGAGCCGTGGGTCATCGTGGGCGTGGCGGTCCTCCTGCTGGGCGTGGCCCTGCTCGCGAGCTGGCTGCCGGCCCGACGCGCCTCCCGCGTGGACCCGATGACGGTGCTCCGCTCGGAGGCGTGAGGCCAGCCGCTGCCGCCGTCCACCGGATGACGCGCCTGGCCCGCACCGGGACCAGGCGCTGTCGCGTGTGAGATAGGCCAGAGCCATCCGCTGGCCCTTGCCTCCTCGGACGACGTAGCGAGGACGGGTGCTCCCACGCCTCCTCGTCCTCCGGTTCGCGCTGGCCCTCGGGCTCGCGCTCGTGTCGTCCGGCTGTGCCACCTCGTCGCGTGGGCTGGCGCGTCAGCGCGCGGAGCCGGACTACTGCGTCCCCGCGCAGTCCCCGCGTGACGACTCCGCCGGGCGACTCGACGTGGAGGCGCCCCTCCCGGAGTCCCCCGAGCTCCAGGCTCGCTTCACCCGCCAGGACCTGCTGCTGGCGCACGCGGCCGGAGTGCTCGTGCCCCTGGAGACGCTGGCGCGGCTGGCGCCGGGGACCGACACCCGGGCCCAGCGCGACGCGCTGTTGAGGGACATCGAGCTGCGGCTGCTCCTGTTCTCGACGACGCTCTCCAGCGTGTCGGCGGAGCTGGAGTGCGAGGCGCGGCGCACGGCGCAGATGGCGAGGCTCCTGGATGCGAAGGAGACGCGGCGGCAGACGCTGCTCACCGTGTCCTCCATCGTCGTGGGCGCGCTGACCACCACCGTCACCGCCATCTCGAACGATGACCGCGCCAACGACATCATCGACATCACCGGCGGCGCGGTGGGCGCGGGGCTGGGGCTCGCGGCGCTCTTCTCGTCCCCCTCGCTGGACTTCGAGCACCCCAGGAACCTGCTCGCGGACATCTGGCGACAACCCGCGCGCTCCGGGGACTTCCCCGCGTCCCTCTGGTTCGTCCTGAGCCACAAGGACTTCAGCAACGCGCAGCGCCACGCCATCCGCCACAACGTCCGCGCGCGGTGGATTGCGTCCGGGTACGTGGAGGAGACGGGCGGCGACGCGCCGTACTTCGGCCGGGGCGGGCGCTACACGCTGGACGCCCTCCAGACGCGGGCGAACATGCTCGGTGAGCTCCAGGCCGCCGTGCGCCTCATCCACCAGAACCTCCAGGTCCTCCTGACGAAGCTCGTCACGGTGTCGGGACAGGGTGACTGACGTGTGACGTGAAGAGCGCTCCCCACGAGAACTCTTCACCCGCGCCGTGCTCGCGGAGGCTGGAGGTCAGGGCTTCCCCGCAGGGACAAAAAAGACATCGCGAGGTGTGACGCCCGAAGACGTGGTTCGAGGGGGTGTCGAACCTGTATCGATGTTTCGGATTGCGCATCGCGAAATGCTGCGGGCGTCGCGAGTTGCTATTGCGGGACGTGAGGTCTGACGACCTTGCTGTCTTTCATTGTGGGGGGTTCAGATGCGTGCATGGATTCTAGGAGCGTGTGCCTTCGTGGCATTGCCCGCGATGGCGCAGGTCCCGGCTTGGATTTGGCACCGAGGCACCGCGAACGCGGACCGGGGGCGCGCGGTGGCGGCGACCGCCGAGGGCGTCTACTCCACGGGCGAATCGACGGGGTCATTCGATTCGAGTCTTCCCGTGGGAGGCTCCGACGTCGTCGTCACCAAGCACCTGGCCAACGGCACCAAGGTCTGGTCCGTGATGCTCGGCACGACCTCCCTGGAAGTGGGGACGGGCATCGCCACGTACACCGTGCCAGCCACGCCGCAGGTCTACGTCACCGGTTACACCACGGGAGGCTGGGGTGGGGGATTCCAGGGCGTGCAGGACGCCTTCCTGGCCCGGGTGAATCCAGCCAACGGAGCCCTCCAGTGGGTGCGTCAGCTCGGCACCCCGGCGCTGGACCAGGCCCAGGGGGTGGCCACGGACCCCGCGGGCTCCATCTACATGGCGGGGCACACGGCGGGCACGCTGCCGCTCAATACCAGTGCTGGCGGCCAGGATGGGTTCCTGGCCAAGTACGACTCCGCTGGCAACCTGCTCTGGGTCCGCCAGTTCGGCTCGCCACAGTCCGAGGTGGTTCGGGGCGTGGCCGTGGACGCGAACAACGATGTCTATGTCGTCGGCTCCACGACGGGCTCGTTCGGCGCGACCCATGCCGGCTCCACGGACCTGTTCATCGTGAAATACAACAGCGCGGGCGTCCAGCAGTGGCGAAAGCAGATGGGAACGACGGGGTCGGAGTCCATCTACGGTGTCGCCACGTCGCGGCTCGCGAGCGGCGCCATCAACGTCTACGTGGTGGGCTACACGGACGCGGCCTTCGACCTGCAGACCCACCAGGGAGGCCAGGATGCCATCGTCGTGAAGTTCGATGGCGCCGGGAACCGCGTGTGGTCCCGTCAGTTCGGAACGCCCGGCAGTGAGCTGGCCCTCGGCATCGCCTCCGACGGCGGCGCGAACGTCTACATCACGGGGCGCAGCAACTACGACTTCGTCACCAACCTGCCCAACTCCTCGCACGACTTCTTCATGCAGAAGTACGACTCGGGAGGTGGACTGCTGCTCACGCGTCAGTTCGGCTCCACCAACATGAACGACCCCGCGATGCAGGATGACATCGGCAACGGCGTGGCCGCGGACATCAATGACAGCGTCTACGTCACGGGCGCCACCCAGGGCGAGTTCGCCAGCTCCCCGCTGCCGAACGCCGGCGGCGATGACTACGTGGTGTTCCGCTACGAGGATGGCTGTCAGATCAACACCCCGGGTCAGTGCGGTATCGGCTACGGCTGGGGGGACCCGCACCTGGTCACCTTCGACAACCGCCACTACGACTTCCAGGGCGCCGGTGAGTTCATCTTCGTGGAGAGCACGGACACCAACGCGCCCCTGGTCGCGCAGGCGCGCATGCAGCCGTGGGTGAACAACAACCGGGTGACGGTGATGACGGCGGTGGCGACGCGGCTGGGCGCGAGCCGGGTGGGCCTCTACCTGACGACCAGCGGGCACGAGCTGCGCGTCGACGGCGTGCTGACCTCCGTGCCCGTGGGGGACACCATTCCCGTGGCGGGCGGCGGACGCGTCCTGCGTCCGGACGCCGCGTCCTACGTGCTGTCCTACCCGGGCGGGGACAAGGCGCTCGTCAGGCTCAACGGCACGTACATGGACTTCAACTTCGCCCTGAAGCCGACGCGGCGCGGCCGGATTCGCGGCCTGCTGGGCAACTACGACGGCGTCACGACGAACGAGTACGCGCTGCGCAACGGCACCCAGCTGACGCCGACGCTGTCTTTCACCGAGCTCTACGTGGGGCCGACCAGCTTCGCGGCGAGCTGGCGCATCTCCCAGGCGGAGTCCCTCTTCGACTACGCCTCCGGGCAGAGCACGGCGACCTTCACCATCCCGGACTTCCCGGCGGCGCCCGCCACGGTCGCGGACCTGCCCGCGACGGAGCGGGACGCGGCGCGCAACCGGTGCCTCGCGGGGGGCGTCCAGACGGGCGTCTTCCTCGACAGCTGCACCGTGGACGTCGCGGTGACGCAGGACACGGGCTTCATCGCGTCCACGGCCCGGGTGCAGGCCCAGGTCCAGGCCCAGCGCGGCCCCCAGGCGCCGGCCCCCGTGCCCGCGGGGACCCGGCTGTACTTCGCCAACTTCGGCGCCGCGGTGGGCCAGGAGTGGAACACGAACCTCATCTCCAGGTCCCCCAATGGTGCGCAGGCCTTCCTCGGCCCGTTCACCACGGAGGCGGTCCGTCTGACGCTGCCGGCCACGGGCAGGCCCGGCGTCGTCTCGCTCAGCTTCGACCTGTACATCCTCGATGCCTGGACGGGTGACAGCGCTCCGGGGACGAACACCTGGTACCTGCAACAGGGGGCCGCCCTGGTGGGCGGAACCTTCTCCAACACGACGAGCACCCAGTCCTACCCGCGTGTCGGCAGCGCGGCCCGCACCGGCTCCATCGCCAACAACACGCTGGGCTACCAGGACGGGGACTCCACCTACCGGTTCAAGTGGCGGTTCGACACGAGCGGGACAACCCCCATCGTGTTGACCTTCTCCCGCTGGAACAACGGGGTCGCCCACCCGCTGCTGGCGGCTCCTTCCTGGGGAATCGACAACGTGGAACTCGCCCAGGAGTAGCGGCCTGTTCCCGACGCCTCCTCCGGCCGCGGCCGCCGGAGGAGCGCGGAGGAGGCAGGGGGCCTCCTCGTGCGCTCACCGCCCGGAAGGCCACGCGAGCATGGCGGTGTCGATGATGGCGTTCAGCTTCTGGGCGGACGCGCCATCACGGGCCTGGATGGACAGGCCCTCCAGCACCGCGGTGTAGAACGCCGCGAGCTTCTCCACGGGCGTGCCGGCGGGCAGCTCCCCCTGCTCCACGCCGCGCCGGAGCCTGCCCTCGAGCGCGCGCTCACCGCTCCGCCGGTTCTTCGCGAGGAACGTCCGGACGGGCTCGTTCTCCGGCGCGCCGAGCAACGACGCGAGGACGATCATGCAGCCCCGGGGCTTGTCGCTGGCCGTGTAGGCGCGTGCGTTGGCGCGCAGCATCTGCTCCACGGCGGCCCGAGCGGTGGGGGCCTCCTCCAGCCCGCGGGAGACGGGCTGCCCCTCGGTCTTGTCGAAGAGCTCGACGGCCTCGCGGAAGAGCGCCTCCTTGCAGCCGAAGATGGCATAGAGGCTGGGCTTGTTGACGCCCATGGCCTCGACGAGGTCCTGGATGGAGGTCCCCTCGTAGCCCCGGGCCCAGAACACGCGCATGGCGGCCTCGAGCGCCTCGTCCCGGTCGAAGCTGCGAGGCCGGCCCAGCGGACCGGCGGACTTCTTGCGCGCCTTGCGAGTCGTCATCCTTCCAGGGCCCTCAATCCCGCGACACCGACCCCAATCAACACCAGGCAGAGGATTCGCGCCAGGGAGACGGGCTCGCCGAGGAACATCATCCCCACGAGCGAGACGCCGGACGCACCGAGGCCCACCCAGACCGCATAGGCCGTCCCGATGGGCAGGTGCTTCAACGCGAGGCCCAGCAGCACGAGGCTGGTCAGGGCGATGCCGATGCCGACGACGCTCGGCCACAAGCGCGTCAGTCCCTCGGACTGCTTGAGCGCGAGCGCCCAGGCAATCTCCAGGGCACCCGCGACCACCAGGAGCAGCCACGCCATGGGGGCCTCCTCCTTACCCTGGGCTCAGGCGTTGGTGCCGCTGTCCACCGCGATGGACGCGCCGGTGATGAAGCGTCCGCCGGGGCCCGCGAGGTGACCCACGGTGGCGGCGATGTCGTCGGGGCCGGCGAACTGCTTGATGGCCATCAGCGCCAGCTCCGCTGCGGCCTGGGGCCCGTCGGCCGGGTTCATGTCCGTGTCCGTCGGCCCGGGGTCGACCACGTTCACCGTGATTCCGCGCCCGCCCACGTCGCGGGCCAGCCCCTTCGTCAGGCCAATCAGCGCCGACTTGGTCATCGCATAGAGCGTGACGCCGCCATGGGGCACCCGCTGCGCGAAGCACGTGCCGATGGAGATGATGCGGCCGCCGTCCTTCATGTGGGCGAGCGCGGCCTGCGAGGCGACGAACACCCCCCGGACGTGGATGGAGAGCGTCCGGTCCAGTTCCTCCACGGTGACCGCCTCGAAGGGGCCGAAGGGGAAGACCCCGGCGTTGTTGACCAGGATGTCCAGCCCGCCGAGCTCCGCCGCCGCGCGCTCCACGCTCCTTCGCACGGCGTCCACGTCGCCGCTGTCCGCCTGGATGGCCACGGCGCGCTGTCCCTGTGCCTCCAACTCGGCCACGAGCCGGGCCGCCTTGTCCTCCGAGCGCACGTACGTGAAGGCGACGCGCGCACCCCCCTTCGCCAGATGCCGGACGATGGAGGCGCCGATTCCTCGCGCGCCGCCCGTCACCAATGCCGCCTTGCCCGTGAAGTCACCCATGTGTGTTCTCCCGACTTTTGAACCGGTCGTTCAGAAATGATTACGAGCCGGGGGCCGCGTCGGCAATACTTTCGAACCGAGCGGTTCTAAAACACTGCGTCAGGGCGCCGGCGGGGCCAGGTCCGGGACCATGGGGACCCGCCGGGTCCCGGGGCCATTGGGCGCGGCCACGCTGTCGTTCGCGAAGGTGCGCATCTCGTCTCCTGTTTCGCGCTCGGTCGGGAAATCGCGTTTTGAAAATCCATCCAGGAGAAGTCTGGGATGAGAAGTCGCGCCTCCGCGATGCGCGTCCCGGCGGAAATCTTCACGTGGAGGGCGAATCGAACACTTTGTGGTGACGTGGAGGGCGGGTCGTTACGCTGGCCGGAACTTTCCCCCGTCCCCCCGAGACGCCCCATGCCGACCCTCTTCGACCCGACGAACGCGGGTGACCTGCGACTCTCCAACCGCATCGTGATGGCGCCGCTGACGCGCAACCGCTCGCCTGGCGCCATCCCGCCGGACCTCGCCGTCACCTATTACGCCCAGCGCGCCACCGCCGGCCTGCTCATCAGTGAGGCCACCGCCATCAGCCATCAGGCCCAGGGCTATGCGGACGTCCCGGGGCTGTACGCCCCCGAGCAGCTCGCCGCGTGGAAGAAGGTCACCCAGGCCGTGCACGAGGCGGGCGGCCGCATCGTCACGCAGCTGTGGCACGTGGGGCGTGTGTCGCACACGGAGCTGCAGCCGGGCAACGCGGCGCCCGTGGCGCCCTCGGCTGTCGTGGCGAAGACGCGGACGGTGCTCTTCCGGGACGGCGTCCCCACGTTCGAGCCCACCTCGGTCCCGCGCGCGCTGGAGCTGACGGAGCTGCCCGGCATCGTGCAGGACTATGTCCGGGCCGCGCGCGCCGCGGTGGAGGTGGCGGGCTTCGATGGCGTGGAGATTCACGGCGCCAATGGCTACCTGCTGGACCAGTTCCTGAAGACGGGCTCCAACGAGCGCACGGACGCGTACGGCGGGAGCATCGAGAACCGCGCCCGGCTGCTGTTGGAGGTCACCCGCGCGGTGGTGGACGCGGTGGGCGCGGGGCGCACCGGCATCCGCCTGTCGCCCGTCACCAACGCCAACGACGCGTTCGACGCGAACCCCCAGCCGCTGTTCGAGCACGTGGTGCGCGAGCTGGCGAAGCTGGGCCTCGCGTACATCCACGTCATCGAGGGTGCCACCGGAGGCCCGCGTGAGCTGGATGACCGCCCGTTCGACTACGTCGCGTTGAAGAAGGCGTACCGCGACGCGGGCGGCAGGGGCGCCTGGATGGTCAACAACGGCTACGACGGGGAGCTGGCGCGCAAGGCGGTGGAGGCGGGCGCGGACCTGGTCTCCTTCGGCCGGCCGTACATCTCCAACCCGGACCTGGTGCGCCGGCTGCGCGAGAACGCGCCCCTGGCCCCGCTGGACAAGAAGACGCTCTACGGCGGCGGCGCCAAGGGCTACACCGACTACCCCACGCTCTGAGTGGAGGCTGGCGGCGCCGGGCACGCCTCGACGGTGGAGGCGTGCCTTCGGCTCGGGGCAGGGTGCCCCTCAGGGCCCCCACACCGGTCCGCTCGGGGTGACGCTCATGCCCTGCACGTCCGAGCGCAGTGGCGTCAGGGCGACCGCGCCACTGGCGGCGTAGCCGAACGCGCCGCCCGTGCTCTGGATGCCCTTGTCGAAGCGCACCACCGCGCTGCCTTTTGTCGGGTGTGTCATCGTCACCGTGTACGCGGTCGACGTCTCGTCCAGCGCCAGCGTCAGGTTCGCGGCCGCCGTGTCCTTGGCCTGGACCACGTGCAGGAAGTGGCTCACCACCTGGCCCTGCGTCTCCACCTCGCCGCGGAACTGGCCGACGGGGTAGGTGTACGTGCCATTGGGGCGCAGCGGTCCGCGCTCGTCGATGACGCGCCGGGTGGGGCTCGCCGGGACGAGCGTGCTCACGCGCAGCTCCTGCGTCCCGCTGGTCGCGGACCAGGTGTTGCCCGTGAGCACCGGGCTCGACGGGAAGTGGATCAGGAACGTCTTGTCCACCGAGGCGTCGCCCTGCGAGCTCTCCATCCGGTCGAACACGACGAGCGTGTCGAGCGGCCGCACGAACAGCGCCTCGCGCACCACCCGGCCCGCGGAGGGATTGCCGACCTCCGCCTCGCGGTGCGCCCAGTCGTCGCTCACGTCGTACGCGCCCGTGAGGTCCACCACGGCGTAGTGGGCGTGCGTGGACGACTCCAGGCGCAGCATCCGCGGCGCGTGGTGGTAGTAGCCCACCGTGCCCAGCCCGTCGAAGAGCAGGGTGTTGTGCGCCACGGGTGACTCGGTGTCCACGGCCCCCGTGCCCGCGTAGCCGACAATCTGGTTGGCATAGCCCACCGTCTCGCGCGCCAGGAACTCACCGGCCCGCCACAGCTGGAAGCTGCCGGAGTCGCGGTGGGCGTGGCCCGCGTTGGAGGTGATGCCGAACTGCAGGTTCACCATCGTCGCGTCGGGCGCCCACGCCGTCTTCGCGTACACCTGGCCCAGGCCCACAGCGCGATAGTCGAGCGGCAACGTGGACAGGTCCCGCGCCTGCACCGACGCCAGCGTGTCGCTGTAGACGTAGCGCACCCACCGGTCGTCAATCGGGTGGCCGGTGAGCTCCAGGAAGCGCTTGGCGTAGCCCGCGATGGGCTGGTCCGCCCACTCCTCGATGAGCGGCGCCAGGTAGCTGCCCAAGGACGTCTGCGCGGTGTTGCTCGGGTCCCACCGGCTCAGCCAGCGCTCGTCGTCGTTGAACGGGAAGGTCTCATACAGCTGGAACTGTCCCATCCGGCTCGGGCCCGGCGTGGTGGAGTAGATGGACCAGAAGACGGACTCCTTGAAGAAGTCGGTCTGGTCCCACAAATCCTGGCCATACAGGCCGAGCGTGGTGAACGGCACCGTCATGTAGCCGAACGTCCGCCGGCCATACGTGGAGCCCTCGTGGGGCGCGCCGCCCGCGGCCGCTCCGTCGAGATAGGGCTTGAGCGAGAACTTCCAGCGCGAGCTCATCGCGTACTGGAGGAGCTGGTGGGCGTAGGGCTGGTTCTCGTGCCAGCTGGCGATGGCCCACAGGAGCGAGTTGCGGAAGTAGCCCGTGTAGTAGTTGTTGCCCTCCATGCCGATGCCGCCCCAGGGATTGTCATTGAGCGCGGCGATGACGGAGTTCCACCGCGTCAGCAGCAGCGTCTGCTCCGCCGGGAGCAGGTGGGCGAAGCACCAGTCGTAGGTGAGGATGACGGCCTCGCCGTACCAGCGGGCCGGGTCGCTGGAGATGGTGTTCTCGCTGATGGGGACCTGGGTGTTCACCGCCCAGGTGATGGCCGAGCGGCAGGACGCGGCGGCGCCGGTGATGAGCGAGTGCATGGCGGCGTCGATGGCCTGCTCGGGGCCCTGCACGTTCGCCACGGGCGTGTACGGGTTCTGGGCGAAGTACGCCTGGGCCCGCGCCAGCCGGGACGCATTGAACCAGACGCGCGGATGCGCCACCGGGATGGAGAGCACCACCGGAGGCCCGTTGGCGATGGTGAGCTGGATGGGCGCGGAGGTGGTGAGGTTGCCGGCGCGGTCCCTCGCCACCGCCGTCACCGGGAAGGTGCCGTCACCCACCAGCGTGGTGGAGAGGTTGAACCAGTACGGGTAGCTGGTGTCCTCGGCGCCCTGGTCCTGGCCATTCACGCGCAGCCGCACGCCGGCGACGCGGATGTTGTCGTGGGCGTCGACGCGAATCTGCACGGTGCCGCCCACCGTGGTGCCCGTGGCGGGCGAGACAATCTGCACCTGGGGCGGTGTGGTGTCCGGCGGCGGCGCGCTCACGGTGATGGAGATGGGCGCGGAGACGGTGACGTTGCCCGCGGCGTCACGCGCCACGGCGGTGAGCTGGCGCGGGCCGTAGGGCTGGAGCGTCTCCGTGTCGAGCGTCACGGCCCACGGCGCGGCCAGGTCCGCCTCGCCCACCTGGACGCCGTCGAGCTGCACGTGCACCCGGGTGACGCCCACGTCGTCCGTCGCGCTCGCCCGCACGGTGAACGGGCCGCTCACCGTCTCGTTGGGAGCGGGCAGGGTGACCTGCACCTGGGGCGGCGCCGTGTCGACCAGCACGTTGTCGACGGTGATGCGCACCGAGGCGGAGGTGGTGAGGTTGCCGGCCGCGTCGCGCGCGTGCGCCGTCAGGACATGGGCGCCGTTGCGCAGCAGGCGCGTGTCCAGCGCCGCCGACGACAGGTTGCGCCCGTCGATGCGCAGCTGCACGTGGGCCACGCCCACGTTGTCGCTCGCGCTCGTGACGACGTTGATGACTCCGGCCACCGTCGCGCCCGCGGAGGGCGAGGTGATGGCGACGGTGGGCGGCGTGGTGTCCGTGCGGGGCACGGGCGGGGTGTACTCGAGCGTGAGCACCGGCCTGCGCTCCGGCTGCGTCGCGAGGCCCGTGAACACCTTGGCCACCCGGCCCACGCGGGTGTTCGCCAGCATCACCCCCTGGTTGGTCGACGGGTCATCCACCCAGGACTGCACCACCGCCACGTCGAGCGGCACGTCGATGACGTTCACCACGACGGGGAACGCATCCAGCACGAAGGCCTTCCCCGCCACCTGGTCCGTCCCCGCGCCGACGGCGCCCAGCCGCTCCCACTCCAGCCCGTCGTCGCGGAACTGCCAGCCCAGCCCCGCCGCCGTCGCGCTCCAGGGCGCCTGGACATAGGTGCCCCGCAGCTCGAAGTCGCCGTTGTAGGTCTCCACGGCCACGCGCAGCGTCGCGCCCTGCACCACCGCGCCGCTCGGAATCCCCAGCTGGGGGAAGCGCAGCAGCGTCTGGACTTCGTAGTCCTCCGTCTGGAACACCCCCAGCAGCGCCTCGTTGCGGTGCGCCGCGCCGTTCTGGGTGATGCCCTGGCTGGTGATGGCCACGGCCTCGGAGGCCGTCACCGGCGTCGTCACCGCCTGAGCGCGGCTCTCCGTGGTGGAAGGCGCGTCTGGCGTCTTCGTGCATCCGAGGAGCACGAGCGCGGCGTACAGCCCCATCCACCCGACAAGGCGGCTTGTTCCTGAGTTCATAGGATGACAGTTCCTAGCCTGTCGTTGCGGGGGCGTCCACCGCGTCGCGGGCCTGGGCTGTCACGTGCCGCCCGGGGGTTTCCCGCTCAGAGCGTGGGCTGGTGTCCCTGGAGCTGGGCCGCCACCTGTCGCTTGAGGGCCTGCAGCTGTTGGAGCTTCGCCTTCAGCTCCTGGCGCATCTCCCGCTCGTCGGTGTGGAGGACCTCGTCGTGCAGCTCCTCGATGCTCTCCGCCAGATTGGCATTGAGGAGGTTCATCTGCTGCTGGGAGAGCTCCAGGACCATGGGACACCTCTGTGTCAGCACAGGCGGAACACGGCAAAGCCTAGCATGCGTGTGCTCGGCGCCCCCAAACCGCGCCCGGCGCCAATGCCTGTCGGAGTGTCGGCTGGCCCACAGCCTGAATCCCGAGTCCCGGCCGGCGTCGCGCGTCATCGACGGGCGCGAGCGCTTCCAATGGACTGGGGGGAGGACCCCACCCCCTACGGGCTTCCCGAGGGGATGGGGCACTGCCTGTCGGCGTGGCGCCCCGGTGAGTCGGGGCGCCCGTGCCGCTTGCTTCGGGGACTAACGCAGCGCGATGAGCGAGGCGACCAGCAGCGAGACGACGCTCATCACCTTGATGAGGATGGCGACGCCCGGGCCGGAGGTGTCCTTGAACGGGTCGCCCACCATGTCGCCGACGACGGCGGCCTTGTGGACGTGCGAGCCCTTCGCGTGGCCCGGCAGCTTGCCCTTCTCGATGTACTTCTTGGCGTTGTCCCACGCGCCGCCGGCGTTGGCCATGTAGAGCGCCATGGTGGCGCCGACCACGAGCGCGCCGGCCAAGAGGCCCGCGAGCGCCTGGGGCCCGAGCAGGTAGCCCACCACGGGCGGGGCGACGACGGCGATGAGGCCCGGGAAGATCATCTCGCGCAGGGCGCTCTTGGTCGCGATGTCGACGATCTTCTTCGGGTCGGGGTCCGCCTTGAGCTCCATCAGGCCCGGAATCTCACGGAACTGACGGCCAATCTCCTCGACGATGGCGCCGGCGGCGCGGCCCACCGCGAGCATCGTCGACGCGCCGACGAGGAACGGGAGGATGGAGCCCAGCAGCATGCCCACGATGACGTTGGGGTTGGTGAGCAGCAGGCTCATCTCCGGCAGGCCGGCGGCGACGCGCGTGTGGTTGACCTCCAGGTTGAAGGCGGAGAACAGCGCGATGACCGTCAGCGTCGCCGAGCCGATGGCGAAGCCCTTGCCGATGGCCGCCGTGGTGTTGCCCACCGCGTCCAGCTCGTCGGTGATGGCGCGGACCTCGGGGCCCAGGCCGGACATCTCGGAGATGCCGCCGGCGTTGTCGGAGATGGGGCCGTACGCGTCCACCGTCATCACGACGGCGGTGCCGCCGAGCATGCCCACCGCGGACAGGGCGATGCCGTACAGGCCCAGCGCCTGGTCGGCGATGTAGGCCACCAGGGCGATGGTCGCCATGGAGATGCCCACGCTCTCCATGCCCACCGCGAGGCCGCGGATGAGGTTGGTGCCGGCGCCGGTGATGGAGGCCTCGGCGATGCGCTGCACCGGCCGGGCGGAGGTGTAGTAGTCGGTGACCAGGCCGATGATGGCGCCGCCGAACGCGCCCGCGGCCAGGGCCACGGTGATGTTCTGGGACAGGCCGAACACGTTCATCATGACGAACGACAGGCCCACCAGGATGACCGGCGGCATGATGAGCGCGCTGCGCAGCACCTGCGCGGGGTTCATGGCCTTGAGCGCGCGCGCGATGAAGATGCTCAGCACGCTGACGACGAGGCCCACCGCGGAGAGCACCAGCGGCAGCACCACGCCGGCGACCTTCGCCGTGCTCGCGGACGTGCCCTCGACGGCCAGCCGCGACAGCTCCGTGGCGTTGGCCGTCAGGGCGATGGCCATGGCGGCGACGATGGCGGCGACCATGGACTCGTAGATGTCCGCGCCCATGCCGGCCACGTCGCCCACGTTGTCACCCACGTTGTCGGCGATGACGCCGGGGTTGCGCGGGTCGTCCTCGGGGATGTTCTCGATGACCTTGCCGGCGATGTCGGAGCCGACGTCGGCCGCCTTGGTGTAGATGCCGCCGCCCACGCGCGCGAACAGCGCGATGGAGCTGGCGCCCACGGCGAACGAGTGGAGGATGGGGGACAGCTCCGGGTGACCCTGGAAGGCGTAGTAGATGCCGCCCATGCCCACCAGGCCCAGGCCCGCCACCGCCAGGCCCATCACCGCGCCGCCGTCCAGCGCGACCAGCAGCGCGTTCGGCTTGGAGCCCGTGCGCGCGGCCTGCGCGGTGCGCACGTTGGCGAACGTGGCGGCCTTCATGCCGATGTAGCCGGCGAGCAGCGAGAGGAACGCGCCCACCACGAAGCTCACGGCCGCCAGCTTGCCCAGCGCCAGGCCGATGAGGACCGCGAGCACCGCGCAGTAGATGGCGAGCACCTTGTACTCGCGCACGAGGAACGCCATCGCGCCTTCACGGATGTAGCCCGCGATGCGGTTCATCGTCGCGTCGCCGTCCGGCAGGGACTTGACGCGGAAGTAGAAGAACGCAGCGAAGAGCAAGCCCACGGCGCCGACGACGCTTGGTGCGACTGCCCAGAAACTCGACTCGAGACTCGACAACTCCATCCATTCTCTCCAGAGCAGTCCCGGGGATTGACGTCTCGCCCCCGCTGGGTCGCTCGTTGCCGCACAGTTGGTGTGCAGGGCCTATACGGGATTTCCGTACGCGCTGGGAGCCTCCTCTGAGCGGATAAGGGGGTGGGGCCGCCCCCGGGGGGAGTGGGGTGGGGCCGGGGGGATGGTGGGTCGGCCGGGCTTCGGGGGCCTCCCGAGAGGAGAACCCGCTCTCACGGGCGGCCGCTGGCGGGGTGCGCCATGGCGTTGGTTTGAGTCGGAAGGAAATTCCAGGAGGGGAATTGTATGGGACTGTCGGTGAATATCGGCGGTCCGGGCGCCCTATCGTGGCTACCATGGGCGCGGGAGCTTCCCTGCTTCCGTAGGACCTTCCACGTCCGTTGCCGCCATGGAACTGCAGGTCATCGAGGTGATGCTCAACTCCCAGGACCTGGCGAAGGTGCCGCTGGGAGGCCATGAGGGCATCGCGGCGCGCTTGCGGGAGGCGCTGGCGGCGGTGGGGTTGGGGACGGTGACGGGCGCGAGCGCCGGGGGCGGCGTGGCCATCGTCGACGTGTCGGTGCCGAAGGAGCGCGTCCCGGAGGCGCTCGGCTTCCTGAAGCAGCAGCTGCGCTTGTGCGGCGCGCCGCGCACCACGGTGCTGAGCGTGGATGACACGGAGGTGCCCATCGGCGGGGACGAGCCGTGGGGGAGGCGGACCTCGCGTCCGGACTGAGGCCCCGGCACGCGCCCTCGCTGGGAGGAGGCGCGCGCTCGGGGGGGCTGCTTCGCTCAGAGGATGGGCGGCAGCTCCTGCTGGAGCTCGGCGCTGGTGCGCCAGCCCGCGGGCTTCAGGGGGGTGACGAACTCCAGGGTGCCGTTGGAGAGCGACACGCCGGCGGTGGTGTCCGCGCGCAGGTGGATGCGCTGGACCTTCTCGTGCAGCGCGCGGCGGGCCTCTCCGTCGCGGGCGAGCGTGCCCAGCGCATCGAGGACCCGGGTGGCCAGGAACGCGAGCGCGCGCAGGGCCTCGGCGCTGGTGGCGCTCGAGCCCGGGGTGAGCGCGAGGGGGACGGGGCGCTCCAGGAGGGCGCCCAGCTTCTCGCTGTCCTTGAGCAGCTGGCGGCGCAGCTGGAGCGGGGAGGGGATGGGGGCGTCGTCGACGCGGATGAAGCCCAGGTAGCCCGCGTCCAGCACGCTGACGCACTCGATGTGGTTCACGTTGACGATGACCGCGTTGGCTTCGCGGTCCCGCTCCTCCTGCAAGAGCAGGGAGCGGCCCTCGCGCGAGTCCTCGAGGATGTCCCGGACGGTGCCCGTGAAGTACGTGCCGCTGTGCAGCGACACCGTCACGCGCGGGGGGAGCAGGGGGATGCCCGCCTGTCGACGGCTGGCGATGCGCAGGAGCGCCTGGAGCGTCGTCTCCAGTCCCCGGGGCTTCATGTCCAGGAAGGCCGCCAGCGGGTCGTCCGGGCGCGACAGCTCCGGCTCGGACTGCAGGGCGCGCTGGATGCCCTCTCGGCGGTCATGGATGTCGTCCAGGTTGGTGCAGGGCTCGTGGTCCAGGGTGAGCACGCCGTCGACGAACGAGGCGAAGCTGGAGCCGGAGACGTTGCCCGCGACGTTCTGGATGACCAGGCGCTTGAGCGAGCCCTGGACGAACTCGCGGCCCAGCTCGTCCTCCGTCAGCGATTCGAGCGCCTGGAAGAGCGGCGTGAAGTACACCTTCGTCCACGCCTCCTCGTAGATGTCCGCGTAGCCGTCGGCGCAGAGGCTGGCCCAGTCGACCTTCACCGGCACCTTGAAGCCGGCGACCTCGGCCAGCTGCTTCTCGAGCTGGGGAAACTGCGTCTCCTCGAACGACTTCGCCGCCTTGCGCTCCGCGAGTCCCATGGATGTCTCCGTTGGTGTCGCGCGGCAGTCTCGCCCGGACGGCCCATGCCCTTGCAAGTTTGATGATGCATTCGCGGACTCCAATCCGATGAGAGGACTGGAGTCCGCGAGACCCGGTGCTACAGGAAGGTCACCTTGCCATTGCGCTGAAAACAGACATGCGGCGTTCCATCCGTGGGGCGGATGGCGATGCTGGGCCGCGTGCCGTCCTGGATGGTGCCCAGCTGGGTGTATGTCCAGAAGCCGCGGGCGTCCGGGGTGATGAGCTCCAGCGTCGTCCCATGGCGCTGGGCGATGACGGGCTTGCCCGCGCTGTACGCCAGGTCATTGGAGCCGGCGTTGTAGTCCCCCTGGGACGTGCGCGCGGTGCTGGTGGACAGGGGCGTGCCGAGCGTCACGTCGAAGAGGCTGCCCCAGGCGCCGGTGGGTGTCCCGTTGGCGAGCACCAGCAGGTGCTGGTCCGGCGTCAGCGCCAGGGAAGACCAGCTGGTGATGGAGGAGAGCCCGTTCAGGGAGAAGGTCTCCACGACGGTGCCCTTGACGGCGGTCAGCAGGTTCCGGTTGGTGAAGTAGAGCGTGCCCGCCGCGTCGAAGAGGGCCTCGCTCGTCATGGCGCCCTGGAGGAACAGGGGCGTGCTCCACGTGTTGGTGCCGGTGCGGGCGGTGATGCGCGCGCCCGACGAGCTGTCGCCGTAGGCGATGACGGGCTGGTGGCCCTGGGTGGGGTTGAGCGTGACGGACAGGTTGACGGCGTTGGTGCGCTCCGCCACGTCCACCACCTCGCGCACCCAGGTGCCGCCGAAGCGGGTGGCATACGCGACGCGCATGAGCTCCCCTCGTCCCTGCTCCCCGTTGCCCTTGAGGTAGGCGATGTGCGGCGTGCCGGTGGCGGGCTCGACGGCGATGACGGGCTTGAAGGTGAACTTCCCCTCGTTGTTGAAGCCCGCGCCGTCGATCTGCTCCGTCGTCCACGACGTGCCGTCCCAGAGGCCATACCAGAGCGAGCGGTGGGTGTCGTTGAAGTAGACGATGTGGCCCCGGCCGGCGGTGTCGAACGTCAGCTCGCAGAAGCCGCCCGTCACGTCCGGGCTCGGGTCGATGACGGTGTTGAGGAGCGTGTCCGTGGTGGACTCCACGTTGAAGTGGAACTCGCCCTGGGCCTTCTTCCCCGACTGCGTCTCCACCGAGACGGACAGGGTGGCGACGCCCTTGGGCGGCAGCTTCCAGGTCACCCGCTCCGAGTCCGGCTCGAGGACGCCGGAGGTGGCGCTCCAGCTCACCGACCTGAAGACCTCTCCGGAGGCGGAGACCTTGAAGCGCTCGGCCGCGCCCTCGACGAAGCCTCCCTGTCCGCCTTCCCGCTCGATGAGCAGCGCCAGCGTGTTGTCCGTGCGTGAGGGGATGACCTGCGTGGGCGCGTCGCCCGGCTCACCGGCGCAGGCGGTGAACAGGCTCACCGCTCCCGCCACGAGCAGCCTCTTCATGATGTTGTTGCGCTGCTTCAATGCGTCGCTCCTGGCTGAATGGGCTGGCGAGGGCATCCCGCCAGTCCGACACGGTCGTCGTGTCGGGCTCCTTCAACGGCTGTCATTGCGGAAGGGTCTATCCGGATACAGATGCAATGGCGGAACAGGAAATGCGGTGGTGGCTGGAACCTCGTGTGTGCTTCGCGCGTCGGAACCCGTCCGGGGTGTGCATGTGCTTCCGGGGGGCGGTCTGGTAGACGGGGGGCATGAGTCGACGACGTGCCCCGGAGGACCTCTCCGCGTTGTTGGGAGAGCCGAAACCGGACTGGGAGCGCCTCACCCAGGCGCTCAAGAAGCTTCCGGAGGACGTGGACCCGGCGCTCGCCGCGGGGGCGGCGCTGCACCTGCTCCCAGAGGACCGCTCGTCCCTCTGGGCCTTCGGGCGTCACTGTCAGCAATTGCCCGCGCCGGTCATCCGCGCGGTGCTGGAGCGGCTCGCGGACGACCTGCGTCCGGGGGTGTTCTTCCTGCGCGAGAGCGTGGACCTGGAGGGCTCGGATGAAGCCCTGCGCGAGTCGTGGCGGATGGCGCTCCAGGGGTTGTTGGATTTGGACGTGACGTATGGCTGGGGTTCGAGGCAGCGCAAGGCGAAGCTCCAGGGGCTGGCGGCGAACCCGGTGTTGCTCCAGTCCCTCCAGACGGTGGTCGTGGCCAGCGAGGAGGTGTCCCGGGACATGCTGGCGGTGTTGACCATCGACGCGTCCGAGGCCTCGCTCGACGCGCTCATCCCCCATGTCGAGCGGGCGGTGCAGCGCCAGGGGTGGGAGCTGGACCGGCTGGAGGACCTGCGGACGCACGCGCGCTCCACGCCGGCGTTGGAGGCCCTGTTCGAGCGGATGGAGGCGGTGCTCCAGGCGCGCCGCGCGCGCTCGCCGGCGCTGGAGCTGGCGCGGGCGCTGGGCTTCGGCGAGCCGGGCGTCTTCTGGTTCAAGCTGTATGCGACGGGCGGGGAGGAGGGGGACGAGCGCTCGATGACCTATCGTCACCACTGTCACCTGTCGGTCGACAGCCGGGCTCCGGACTGGCTCAGCTTCTCCATGTCCTCCTGGGACTCGGACGGGGAGCCGGGGAGGAATGTCCCGGTCTACGACCTGGATGGCACGGGGCTCCAGAACGACACGCTGGGGCTGGGGGACTGCGAGCCCACGCGCATCCCCGAGTGGATGGCCCGGGCCGCGGAGCGGTTGAAGACGGAGTGGCACTTCGAGCAGCGCGCGGTGATGACGAGCCTGAGGGGCCGGCAGCGCACACGGCTCTTTGAGTGGCTGACGGGGCGAAATCCTCCGGGAAAATAGACCGATGATTTCCGGCCGGGTCGGCAGTCAGAGGGGTAGAAACCTCATCCCACCCCTGGAGACACCCATGAAGCCCAGCCGTCCCCGCAAGCTGTTCCTCAACCTGCCCGTCGCGGACCTGAAGCGCTCGGTCGATTTCTTCACGAAGCTGGGCTTCGAGTTCAACAAGGACTTCACCGACGACAGCGCCACCTGCATGGTGGTGGGCGAGGACGCGTACGTGATGTTGCTGACGGATGCGCGCTTCAAGGAGTTCATCAAGAAGCCGCTGCACGACGCGACGCAGAGCACGGCGGGGACGTATGCGCTGTCCGCCAACAGCCGCGCCGAGGTCGACGAGATGGTGAAGATTGCCTTGTCGTCCGGAGGCTCGAAGGCCGCGGACGCCATGGATTTGGGCTTCATGTACGGCGGTAGCTTCTACGACCCGGACGGCCACCACTGGGAGCTGGCCTTCATGGAGCCGGGGCAGATGCCGCCGCAGTAGCACGGCGGCCCGTGGGCTCAGGGCCCGCCCACCACGCTGGCCTGGGAGGCTGGCGCCTTCGCTTGTCCTTCCCTGCGTCGGCGCCAGTACAGGAAGACAGGGACACCCGCGCCGAGCAGGAGGGTGCCCTTGAGCGCGTTGAGGGGATTGGACGCGGTGGAGCCCACCACGACGTAGAGCGCCGCCGCGATGAAGAGCAGCGGCGTGAGGGGATAGCCGGGCACCCGGTAGGACACGCGGGGCGCCAGTCCCCGCTTCTCCCGGGCGCGGTAGACGAAGAGCGTGGCCGCCGTGGCGCCGAAGACGAGCCAGTCCGCGAACACCACGTAGTCGAGCAGCTCGCCGTAGGTCCCCGTGCCCGTCAGCAGGATGGCCCACGCGGCCTGGAAGATGATGGCCGCCGCCGGCGTGTGGTGGCGCGGATGCAACCTGGCCATCCACGGGAAGAACAACCCGTCCGCCGCCATCGCCTGGTACACGCGCGGCGACACCAGGATGACCAGGTTGAGGAAGCCGAAGGTGGAGAGCGCCACGCCCGCCGTGATGAACGTGCGGCCCGCCGGGCCCAGGAGGTGCCCCAGCGCGTCCGCCGCAGGCGCCGTGCTCGCCGCCAGTCCCCCGGCACCGAGCGTGCGCAGGTAGGTGAGGTTCGCGAGCAGGTACACCCCCACCACGCCGATGACCCCCAGCAGTAGCGCGCGAGGCAGGTTGCGCTCCGGGTCCACCAGCTCCTCCGCCACGAAGTTGGTCTGCTGCCAGCCGCCATAGCTGAAGAGCACCGGCACCAGCGCCGCGCCCAGCGCCAGCACGATGGAGTCCGGCGGCTCGGGCGCCACCGTCTGCACTGGCGCCGCCCCCGACAGCAGGAGCCCCGCGCCCACGAGCACCGCGAGCGCCACCAGCTTGAGCACCGTGAAGACGTTCTGCGTGAGCGCCCCCGGCCGCACCCCGAAGGAGTTGATGCCCGACAACAGGACGATGGCGCCGATGGCCAGCGGGAGCCGGTAGTCCGCCGGCCACCCCGTCCACGCCAGCGTGTAGTTGGCGAACGTCACCGCCACCGCGGCGATGGCGCCCGTGGCAATCATCAACAGCAGGCCCCACGCGTTGAGGAACGCGGGCAGCTCGCCGAAGGCGTCGCGCAGGTAGACGTAGCTGCCCCCGGCCTTGGGGATGCGCTGCCCCAGCTCGCCGTAGATGAACGCCCCGATGAGCGCCACGCCGCCGCCGAGCAGCCATGCTCCCAAGGTGAGCCCTGGGGTATGTACGCGCTGGGCGACGATGGCGGGGTTGAGGAAGATGCCCGAGCCGATGATGCCGCCGATGACGAGCATCACCCCCGAGAACAGCCCCACCCGCCGCGAATAGCTTCCACCCGACGACGCCTTGGCCTCATTCGCGGCAGGAGCGCTCATGGTCCCCGAGCATAGTCCGGGCGCGAGCGCCTCACGACATGGCGGCTGTCACAAGGCCTACCGACAGCCACACCCCTGGCCCACGACCCAGAGGCAGCACGAGGCGTCCGCGAAACAAGCGTCCCGGTTCTTGCCCGAGCACTCGCAGCCCGACGCCGACGAGCAATGGACCTCGTCGCCGGTGTCCTCCTCGCACGCCACGCCATCATGGTCCGCGTCCAGGTCCGCGCGGCACTCCGGGTCGGCCTCGTAATCCAACTGCGCGGCCATCCGGGTGGGGTAGTCACTGCAATTCGTATCGTCACAGTCCAGGCCGAGCAGCCGCCCACAGCCCATGAGGAGGACGGCCAGCAACAGCGAGACACGCAGGAAGGAGTGCATCGCCCAGGCTCTACCGAAGCCTTGTTTTCATTCACATACCTCGCGAGGAGTAGAGTGTTTCCGACCCCTCCCGCGGTGGGAGGCATTGCCGGAGGAGCCCATGTCGCGCGGGCTCACCTTGATGTTGCTGGCCGTGCTCATCGCCGCTGTCGGCGCGGCGGGCCCCGTGGACGACGCGAAGCGGCTGGTCTCGCTCGAGGTCTCCGACGACGAGCGGGAGGCGCTGCGACAGGGCCTGGCGAGCGCGCCACTCGCGGACATCGCGCCCGTGCTGCTGCCGACGCTGGTGGAGGGGCCCGGTGTCTCGCCTGCACCTTGTGAGTCGCTGCTCGCGGGGGCGCGCTCGCCCCGGAGCAAGGCCTTCTGCGCCGCCCACGGCCTCTGGACCAGCCAGCTCGCGAGAGGCGACGCGCGGGCCGAGGTGCTCGTGAAGCTGCTGTCCTCCGCGAAGGACTCGCGCACGGTGTCCTTCCTGCTGACGGACGTCTGCGCCGAGTCCACGTGGAGCCCCCGGGCCGAGGCGGTGGTGACCAAGGTGCGGGACGCGGACGCCGAGGGCGCGACGCGTGAGCAGGCGGCGCACTGCCTGCTGCTCCGGGGAGATGTGTCGAGACTCGTCTCCCTGGCGCTGCGGGTGGTGAAGCGCGCGGAGCCGGGCTCGTCCGGCACGTGGCGGAGGTCCCAGGTCTACCGTTCCGTCTTCAACATCGGCGACCGAGTGCACCTGCTTCCGACCGCGAAGCGGGAGGCGCTGGTGGACTCCGTCTTCCACCTGCTCGCCCAGGACTCGGCCGATGGCGCCACGGATGCCGCGTACTTCACCGCGCGCCACCCGGGCTTCGTGCTGAAGGTCCCCGGTGAGTTCGCTCCGGACGCCACGCCGCAGAAGTACCAGGGTCCGCACGGCCTGAGCCCCCAGTCCTTCGCGGACACCGTCCGCGCTGCGCTGAAATGGCGAGAGGCCTCGGGACGGTCGTCGAAGCGGGCGTGTCCCGAGCGTGTCCTTCAACCTCATCGACTGGAACCGTCACACCCGTGTCAGGACTGACGCTCCACACCAGCGCGCGTGTCCTGGGGACTCCAGGCGCGGGGGGGACAACACCCTGGACGTGGCGACGGCGCCCATCGTCAAGGTGGAGGCCCGGCTGTGGCCGCCTCGCCGCCCCCATCAATCAGGCTTCTGGGGCGCGGCTCCAATGTCAGCCAGCGCACAGTCTTCCTGGACTCACGGCGTGCGTCGGGGCTTTTCGTTCGGGTGGTGCGGACACCATCTTCCAGGAATGGAGCCCCGGGCCGAATCCCCAGGACGAGCGAAGGAGGAGGACCGCGCGCGCGCCACCATCCTCAACGTCAATGACACGCCCGCGGTCCTCTACCTCACCAGCCGCATCCTCACGGTGGCCGGCTACCACGTGGTGGAGGCGACCAGCGGAACGGAGGCGCTGCGGCTGGCGGGCGGCCGTCCGGACATGGTGTTGCTGGATGTCCACCTGCCGGACGTCGACGGGTACGAGGTCTGCCGGCGCCTGCGGGCGCGCGAGGAGACGCGCGACCTGCTGATTGCACACCTGTCCGCCGTCTCCGTCAGCCGCGAGGACCGGCTGCGCGGGCTGGCTCAGGGAGCGGATGCCTACTGGACCACCCCCCTGGGGGATGACGAGCTGCTCGCGAACGTGGAGGCGCTCCTGCGCCTGCAGTCCCGCGCCCAGGCGGCGGTGCACGCGCGCGACGAGTTCCTGTCCATCGCGGCGCACGAGCTGCGCACGCCGCTGACGGCGCTCCGGCTCAACCTGGAGCGGCTGGTCCACCACCTCACCCGGGTTCCCGGTGACGCGGTGGCGCGGCGCACCGTGGAGGCGAGCACCACGCCCGCGCTGCGGCAGCTGGTGCGACTGCAGCAGCTGTTGGACACGCTGCTGGACGTGTCGCGGGTGGGCAGCCGCAAGCTGCGGCTGGACATCGAGGTGTTCGACCTGGCCGAGGCCGCGCGCGAGGTGGCCGGGCGGCTGGCGATGTCGGCCCGCGCGGCGGGCACCGAGCTGTCCCTGGCGCTCCCCCTGGGGCCCGCGCTGCTCATGGGAGACCGGCTCCGGCTGGAGCAGGTCATCAGCAACCTGCTCGCGAATGCCTTCCGTTATGGGGATGGCAAGCCCATCTGGCTCACGGTGGAGGAGCACCCGGACGCGCTGTGGCTGAGCGTGACGGACCAGGGCATCGGCATCGCGAAGCAGGACCAGTCGCGCATCTTCAACCGCTTCGAGCGCGCGTCGAGCACGGGCCGCGCGGACGGCCTGGGCCTGGGCCTGTTCATCGCGAGGGAGATCGTCGTCGCCCATGGGGGCACGCTCACCGTCGAGAGCGAGCCGGGCCAGGGGGCGACGTTCCATGTGACACTGCCCCGTCATCGGACGGCGGCCTACTGATGGATTGAAAGGAAGGCGTGTCGTGTCCTCTGAAGGTGGTGCCGGCGCGAAGAAGACGCTTCATCCTCGGCTGGAGACGGGGGTGCCCCGGCTCGACTTCATCACCAAGGGTGGGCTCATCAAGGGCGCCTCGTACGCGGTGCTGGGCCCCCCGGGCTCGGGCAAGACGGTGCTGGCGCACCAGATTGCCTTCTGGCACGTCAAGCACGGCGGCAAGGCGCTCTACGTGACGCTGCTCACGGAGTCCCATGCCCGCATGCTCGCGAACCTGGAGGGGATGTCCTTCTTCGACGCGAGCGTCATCCCGGAGAAGCTGCACTACATCAGCGGCTACCGGCAGCTGGAGTCCGAGGGGCTCAAGGGGCTGTTGGAGCTGGTGCGGCGCGCGGCGCGTCAGCACCAGGCGACGCTGCTCATCCTGGACGGCATGGACGTGGCGAAGGACCTGGCGCGCGGCGATTTGACGTACAAGCGCTTCCTGCAGGAGCTGCAGACCTTCATCGGCATCCTGGGCTGCACCACGCTGCTGCTGTCGCCGCATGGCCCCACGGAGCTGCTGCCGGAGACCACGGCGGTGGACGGCATCTTCGCGCTGTCGCTCTGGCTGTCGGGGCCCCGGGCCGTGCGGGAGCTGGTGACGCTGAAGTTCCGGGGCAGCGACTCGCTCCTGGGCAAGCACGAGCTGGAGATCTCCGACCGGGGCGTCATCGTGCACCCGCGCACGGAGGTGCAGTTCGCCGACCCGGTGGAGAAGGTGGAGGAGGAGCGCGTCCGGATGGGCTTCGGCGTGCCGCGGCTGGACGAGTCGCTCCACGGGGGGCTCCTGTCGGGCTCCACCACGTTGCTGTTGGGGGCGCCGGGCACGGGCAAGACGCTGTTGGGGTTGCGCTTCCTGCTGGAGGGCGCGCGCCAGGGGCAGCCCGGGGTGTACTTCGGCTTCTATGAGACGTCCCAGCGGCTCATCGAAAAGGCCGAGGGCGTGGGCATGGGGGACTTGCGCAAGTACGTGGACGCGGGCCTCATCGAAATCCAGTGGCAGCCGCCCCTGGAGCACAACATGGACGCGCTCGCGGAGCGGCTCCTGGAGCGCATCCACGAGCGGAACGTGAAGCGCCTGCGGCTCTTCGTGGACAGCGTCGCGGGCTTCCGCTCGGCGGCCGTCTATCCGGAGCGGATGAGCCGCTTCTTCTCCGCGCTGTCCCACCAACTGCGGATGCTGGACGTCACCACGCTCTACTCGGACGAGACGGCCCTGTTCTCCCCGGGCGTCGAGGCGCCCCAGCCGGACGCCACCGCGTACGTGGAGAACGTCATCCTGCTGCGCTACGTGGAGCTGCGCTCGCAGCTGTACCGGTTGATCTCCATCATGAAGATGCGGGAGAGCCAGTACGACAGCGGCATCCGGGAGTTCTCCATCACGGACAAGGGCATCACCGTGGCGGACACCTTCGAGAGCGCGGAGGCGGTGCTGACGGGGCACGCCATCATGACGGGGGGCGGGCAGGGCGGGCGGCGCAAGGCGCCCATGGGTGAGGAGGCGAAACCGCGCAAGCGGCCCCAGCCGAAGGTCCGGCGCAAGCCCGCGCCTCGGAGGCGCTCATGAAGACGGTGCTGGTCGTCGACGACGAGATGGACATCGCGGACGCGGTGAAGTCCATCCTCGAGGACGAGGGCTACCGCGTGGTGACGTGCGCCAATGGGCGTGAGGCGCTGGACTGTCTGGAGGAGGTGCGGCCGGACCTCATCATCATCGACGTGATGATGCCGGTGATGAACGGGTTCGAGGCGCTGCGGGCCATCCGGCAGCGCGAGGAGTTCGCGGGGCTGCCGGTGCTCATCATGAGCGCCATCGACCCGTCGGTGCGTCCGGCCGAGTACGACTGGGCGGGCTTCCTCAAGAAGCCCTTCTCGCTCAGCCACCTGCTGGAGCAGGTGCACAAGCTGGTGCCGCTGGCGGCGTGAGAGGGACGACGGTGGCGGCCGGCCGATGTGGGGCTGGCGCGCCACCTGCGGGGCGGCCACGCCTTGCTCCATGCCTTCATCGCCCGCCTCGTCTTGCTTTGAATGGGGACCAGCAAGGCCCTCGCGAGCGGGGGCTGTTTTCACCGGATGAGCCAGGACTTCCTGCTCTTGTGCTGGTGTGGGGTGACCGAGGTCACCTCCCCACGGTGGGAGCAACCTCGCGCCGCCGGGCGGATTGCTGGGCAAGCCTGTTCCCCGAGGGCCGTGGGCTTTTGCCCAGCAGAAGGGAAGAGGTCTTCTCATCGGGTGCGGCGCGAGGTCCCCGCGCCGTGACATGGAGGCCCGGTGGGTTCCCTTCCGTGGGGAACCGGACCTCGTTGGAGGGAAGCGAGGGCCTCAGCCCGACGACGTTTCGGTGTGCGTCGAAACATGGCCCCCGCGGCGGCGCGTAGAAGCACGTCCATGACGCCGCTGCATCCTGTCGCCGCCGCCACACACCCCGACCCGTATCCGTTCTATGCCGAGCTCGTCGCGACGCGTCCCCTCTATCGGGACGCGGCCCTCGGACTCTGGGTGGCCTCCAGCGCTCGAAGCGTTCGGGCGGTGCTGACGTCCCCTGCCTGCCTTGTCCGGCCCCGCGCGGAGCCGGTGCCACGGACGTTCGGCGCGCTGGCCTCCGGGGCGCTGTTCGGGCAATGGGCCCGGATGAACGACGGGCCGTTCCACGGGGTGGTGCGCCGGGGGCTCGGGGCGCTCATCGAGCGGTGGAGGGCCGCGCCCGGCGTGGGCGTGCGTGCCAGCGCGCGACGACTGCTGCGCGGGGGCTCGCTCCAGGAGTGGGTGTTCGGGTGGCCGGTCCATTCCGTCGGGGCGCTGTTGGGGCTGGCGCCTGGGACGTTGCCCGGGGTGGCGGAATGGACGGGGGAGCTGGTGAAGGGGCTCGTCCCTGGCGCAGGGGACGCCGTGGTCCTGCGAGGCGGGCTCGCGGCGGAGCAGCTGCGCGCGGAGGTCCGCTCGGCCCTGGAGGCCCAGACGGCGCGAGGGGGCGAAGGAGGGCCGCTGGCGTTCTTGCGGAGGGAGGTCGGCGCTTCGGCGGACGCCGCCGCGAGCGTGGACCCGGAGCGCCTGGTCGACGTGGTGGTCGCCAACGCCATCGGGCTGCTGGTGCAGACCCATGACGCGACGGCCGGCTTGATTGGCAACACCCTGCGAGCCCTGATGCGGGAGCCCTCGCTGCTCGCCGAGGTGGCCGGCCGACCGGCGCTGCTGCCCCAGGTGCTCGATGAGGTGCTGCGATACGACCCGCCGGTGCAGAACACGCGCCGCTACCTCGCGGAGGACACCGTCCTCGAAGGCCACGCGCTCGCGGCGGGGGAGGGTGTCCTGGTCGTGCTCGCCGCCGCGAATCGCGACGCGCGGGTGCACCGCGAGCCCCACCGCTTCGACATCCATCGCGAGCCTTCCGCGCGGCTCTCCTTCGGCTGGGGCGCGCATGTCTGTCCTGGTGAGCGCCTCGCGAAGTCCCTGGCGGCGGGGGCCCTGGAAGTCCTGCTCGCCACGGACCTCGCCCGGCATCGCGACGCCTTCGAGGACGTCCCCTTCCTGCCGCTGCTCAATGCCCGAGTACCCCTGCTGCCCGCGCTCCGGCTCGCGCCCGAGGAGGTTGGATGATCGCCGTCATCTTCGAGGTCCAGCTTCGCGAAGCGGGGAGGCAGACCTACCTGGACCTGGCCGCGGGGCTGCGGCCGCTGCTCTCCCAAATCGATGGCTTCATCTCCATCGAGCGCTTCCAGAGCCTCTCGGATTCCAGTCGCCTGCTGTCGCTCTCGTTCTGGAGGGACGAGGCGGCGGTCGAGGCCTGGCGTCGACTCGAGGCCCATCGCGCGGCTCAGGCGCAGGGGCGCGACGGGGTCTTCCTGGACTATCGGCTGCGGGTCGCCAGCGTCCTGCGCGACTACGGCCTGTCGCGGCGCGAGGAGGCTCCGGGCGACAGTCGGAAGGTGCACGGCTGACGTCGCCTGCCCCGAGCCCGGGCGCGCGCCGGGTTGCCCGGGCCAGGCGAGGGCTCCAAGCTGCGGCACTGATGACGAACACACAGGGAAAGAGGGTCGACTCGGCCTCGAGGGTCATCGCGGCGCCGCCGGCCAGGCTGTATCAAGCGCTGCTGGACCCGGAGGCCGTCACGAAGTGGCTTCCCCCCAAGGGGATGACGGCGCGCCTGCGGGCCTTCGAGCCACGCGCCGGTGGCGCCTATCGACTGACGCTCACGTATGACGAGGCGCATCACTCCGTTCCAGGCAAGAGCTCGGCGCACGAGGACGCCGTCGAGGGGCAGTTCGTGGAGCTCGTCCCGGACCAGCGCGTCGTCCAGCGGTTCGAGTTCGAGTCGGAGGACCCCGCCTTCGCGGGGACGATGACGATGACCTGGACGCTGACGCCCGTCGGCGCCGGCACCGAGGTCTCCATCCGCTGTGTGGACGTGCCCGAGGGCATCCGGCAGGAGGACCACGTCGTCGGGATGTCATCCACGCTCGAGAACCTCGCGACGTTCGTCGAATAATCCAGCCATGCAACACCAGGCGCGCGGTCGTCCCTGACTCAATGGGGCGGCCCGCACCTGAGTGTGGTTGGGATTGAGGCACGCCGCGGATTCGTGACGGTGAGAACTGTCTTCACTTGCGGTGGCGTCTGACATATTTCGCGCGCCGCGCTCCCCCGAGCGCGTCATCCCATCCATCAACCGAGAGAGGCCTCCCATGAAGAGTCTGGCTGGATTCCTTGTCGTCGCCGCGATGCTGCTGACCGGATGTGAGCCCGCGCAGAATGATGCTCAGCTCCACGAGGCCCCCGCGTCGGAGACCGTCGGACAGCAGGAGTCGGCGCTCGGCGCCGGTGACTGTACGGTGAGCCTGCAGTGCGCCAATGGCGTGACGGCCTCGTGCTCCGGAAACAATCGCCAGTGTTGGCTCGACCCGGACGGGCTCGAGCAGGTGTGGTGCAATGGCAGCCCCTATGGCTGTCGCTTCGTGCCGGCGCCGTGCGGCTGCGCGCGGGACAACTGCTGCTCGGAGCTGTGCGCGCTGGACCCGGACTGTGGCACCTGCACGCCGGGCCGCTCCTGCACGTCCAACGCCCAGTGTGGTGGCACGCTGTCCGGACGCTGCAACGCCGTCACCCGCACGTGCACCTGCATCATCGGCGTGGACGCCGAGCGCGAGAACTGAGCGCGAAGGGGTAGCACCGCGTCCGTGAGGCGTTGTCGCCCCTGGACGCGGGCGGGGGGAGGGTGAACAATCCCGCGCTGGATGCCTCCCCCTGCTTCGCCCGAGCCCGCCGCCGGAGTCCGAGTCCCGATTCCGCGCCCGGCGTGGGCCGTCGTCGGCGGTGCCCTGGCCCTCACCTGTCTCTTCTTCTACCGGGCCGTGTTCAGCGCGCAGGTCTTCATCGCGCGGGACATGCTCCTGGTCTACGCGCCCTTGCGGCGCTACTGGGCGCAGCGGGTCCTCGGAGGAGACTTCCCCGGCTGGTATCCCTTCGACGGGCTGGGGCAGTCGTTCGCGGGCATCATGCTGTCCGCGCCCTTCCATCCGTCACAGCTGCTGGGGCTGCTGTTCTCCACCGGCGTGGCGATGAAGCTCACGGTGCTGGCGTGTCCGCCGCTGGCCCTGCTGGGCACCTACGCGCTGCTGCGGCTGTACGACGTGCCACGGGGCGGAGCGTTCTTCGGGGGGCTCGCCTTCGCCTTCAGCGGACACCTGGTGTCGCTCACCAACAACCTGGCGTACCTCCTGGCGGCGGCCTCCCTGCCCGCGGCGCTCTGGGCCGCCGAGCGTTTCCTGCGCGCCGCCACCCCCGCTCGCGCCGCCGTGGCCGCCTTTGGTGTCGCCAGCGTGCTGCTGGCCGGTGACACGTGGAGCTATGCCTTCGCGAACGCCTTCGTGTTGCTGCTCGCGGTGACGGGCCGGGGCGCCTTGCGGACTCGCGTGCTCCGCGCGCTGGGGCTCGTGGCGATGGGCGCGGGGCTGGCCGCGCCGCAGCTGTTCGCGGGCATGGCGGTGTTCGCGCACGGGGCCCCTGGCGCCAGCTCGCTCGAGGACGCACAGCGCTGGTCGCTGGACCCGTGGCGACTGCCGGAGCTCGTCCTGGGGCCCTACCTCGCCAACCCCGCAGTGGAGCGCGCCGTCCCCGAGGAGGTCGTGAAGCCGCTCTTGAGCACGGGTGGCTTCTCCACGCTGTGGACGGACTCGGCGCTCGTCGGGGCGCCGGTGCTGGTGCTCGCGGTGGCGGGGTTGATGTTCATCCCCTGGAGGCGCTGGGCGCCGTTCGCCGCGGTGTGGGGGCTGGTGCTGCTGCTCGCGCTCGGGGCCGCGTTGCCCGTCTATGGGTGGCTGCATGACGTGCTGCCGCTGTGGCGGCCGTTCCGCTATCCGGAGAAGCTCGTCGCGCACCTGACGTTGGGGCTCTCGCTGCTCGCGGGCTTCGGGTGGAAGGCGTTGGTGTCCTCCGAGCCACGGGCGCGCCGCGCGGCCTGGGTGGCGGGTGGCCTGTCCGTGGGGTTGCTCGCCGTGGCCCTCGCCGAGCGCTGGGGCGCGGTGTGGTCTTCCGCTTTCGTCGTCGCCCGTTGGCCCCAGGTGCCCGCGGAGACATTGGAGACGTTGTCGCATGCGTTCAGCGACGCCGGCTTCATCGCGGCGGGCCTCGCGCTGGGTTGCGCGCTCGTGTTGCCCGGGCTCGCGGGCTCGTGGCCTCGGGCCGGGGTGTTGATGGCGCTGCAGCTGGGCGCGGCCTTCACGCTGAACGAGCCGCTCTACATCCTCGGCTCGGAGGAGCTGCTGGACAGTCCCCCCACGCTCGTCGAGGCCGTGCGCGAGCACGCCGCGCGGACGGGAGACTCCGCGCCCCGCGTCTCCTCTCGCCTCCAGCGCTTCCAGTTGCCCCAATTCGAGGGCTTCGAGTTCCAGGACAGCGTGGCGTTGATGTCGCGCGCTTCGTTGATGCCGGACACCCCCGCGCTGTGGAACATCGGCGCGGCGGGGGCGTATCTGCCCGCGGTGAGCGCTCGCGTGAAGGGGCTGCAGCTCGACGCGCCCGCGCGCTTCACCCAGCTGGAGCCGCTCTATGGCGTGCGGTTCAGTGTGTATACGTCCGCGTCCTACGCGGGGCTGGAGCCCAAGCCGGGAAGGGTGTTCGCACGCGACGAGGTGTTCGAGCTGGTCCTCGTCGAGCATTCCGACGCCCTCCCGCGACTCTTCGTCGCGAGGCCTCGATGTGTGTCGGACGAGAAGGCCGCGCTCGGGCTCCTGGGCACGGAGGCCTTCCGTCAAGGTACCTGGGCCGCGGTGGAGTGTGGCGTGGAGCCGCTCCCCGCCTCGAGCGAGGCGCCGCTGACAGGGCGGGTCCTCATCGAGCGCGACACCCCCGAGCACCTCGTGGTGTCGGTCGAGTCATCCGAGGACGCGGTGCTCATCGTCAACGATGCGTTCCAGGCCGGATGGACGGCGAGCGTGGACGGTGTGCCCACTCGGGTGCTCCCCGCGAACGTGGCCGTGCGGGCCGTCGCGGTGCCCTCGGGGCGTCACCAGGTGGTGCTGCGCTATCGGGTCCCTGGAGTCGTGCCGGGGTTGCTGCTGTGGGGCGTGACGCTCGTGGGGCTGGCGCTGGCCGAGGGCTGGCGTCGTCGGCGTTCTCCCGCTTTACGGTGAACGCTGTCCACGGGGTGAAGCCCCCGCGCGAGCGCGTCTGGTGAAGCCCGTTCGCGGCCCTCCCGGCGCCCGCCCGCCTGCCCGCATCCGGTCCTCGACTTCACCCACCCTCCCGACGATGATGGCCGCGCGCGTCAACCGAGCCACATGGAAACCCCAAGAGCTGAACGACCGCGCCGACGGTGGGCTCGACTCCTCGCGGGCGTCCTGCTGAGTCTCGTCGCGCCCGTCGCGCTGGTGCTCATCGTGGCGCTGGTCGTCGTGCACAACCTCGACCGTCCCTGGCTGAAGTCGCACGTCGTCTCGCAGGTGGAGTCGGCCACGGGCATCCAGGTGGACTACCAGACCACCCAGGTGTCGCTGCTGTCGGGCCTGCGGCTGGAGGGCCTGGTGGTGCGCACGCCTGCTGCCTTCCAGCGCGTCGCGCCCGAGCTGCTGCGCGTGGGGACGTTGGAGGCGAAGTGGTCGCCCGGCTCGCTCATGAGCGGCGGCACGCTCATCGAACACGTGGCGGCGCGCGAGGTGACGGTGGCCCTGGTGGCCGACGACGCGGGGCCCACGTCCCTCTCGGAGCTGACGGGACCTCCCGCGCCCGGGCCCGTCCCCGAGGAGCCCTCGCTCGGGCTCTCCCAACAACTCGCCTCGCTGCTCGCGTCCGCGCCCCCCGTCGCGCGCGTGGACGTGTCGGGCGTGTCGCTGGCCTGGCTCCGCGTCCAGGATGGCGTGGTGGTCGACCGTTGGTCCGTGCGCGGGCTCGGACTGGGCGCCCAGGTGAAAGAGCAGGACGGCGCCTGGAAGCTCTTCGCGAACCTGGGCCAGACGGGCGCCCCGTTGCCGCTGGAGCTGAGTCGCGAAGGCACCCTGGCTCCTCCGGCGCGCGCGGAGCTGGCGCTGGCGCTCGCGGTGGAGGCGGGGGCCACGGCCGCTCGTGCGCGGGTGGACCTGGACGTCGCGCGACAGACCTTCGACCCTCGGTTCTCGGTGCGCTCGTTGCTGCATGGCGCGGTGTCCGCGCGGTTCGACGTGGGGGCGCGCCGCACGCTCCTGGAGCTGGAGCGCACGGGACTGACGGACAGCGCCGAGCTCCAGGCCGAGCTGGTGTTGCCGGATGACTCGAGCGTGGCGCCTGTCGTGACGCGCGCCCTGGCGGACGTGGACCTCGCGAAGCTGCTGCGGGTGCTGCCGGGGGACTGGCGCCCGTTCACGCTCGAGCGCGGCGAGGTGCGCCTCGACGCGCGAGCCGTCACCCTGGGCGCGATTCCGCTGCTGGGGGCCGAGGGCAAGCTCGGGCTGGACGTCGAGCTCGCGTCGCTGCGGCTGGCCCAGGACGGGCTCACGGTGGCGCTCGGTGATGGACGTGTGTCGCTGGCGGCCACGCCGGATGCGCGGCAGGGGGTGTCCGCGCTGCTGACGTTCGCGCTCCAGAAGCTGGAGGTCGACGGGCCCGCCACGGTGCGCGTGCCGAAGGCGCAGGGGGAGCTGAAGGGACAGCAGTTGCGGCCCGAGCCGTCCTCGCCGCTCCAGGTGGCCGGGGACGTGGCGCTGTCCGGTCTGGTGGCGGCCGTGGACGTGAACGTCCCGGGCTTGCGCGCGAAGGCCCAGCGGTTGGGCTTCCAGCTCCAGGCGCCGCTCGCGGGCAGGCCGCCCTTCTCGCTGCGCGCGGACCTCCCCGTGGGCGCGCTCGAGGTCGTCACGGCGGAGGGGCTGGAGGTGCTCAAGGGCCCCGTGCACGTGAAGCTCGATGCGTCGCAGGTGGTCCCCCACGTGGACGAGCCGCGCCTGACCCGGGCCCGCGGCCGGCTGGTGCTGGACGTCGGCGCGATGCACGCGACGCTGGACGCCACCAAGGGCGCGGATGACGTGGCGTACACGCTCGCCTTCGAGACCCCGGACCTGGTCGCGGCCCGGCCCTTCATCCCCAACGACATCGCCGCGCGCATCCCCTGGAAGCAGCTGGGGGTGGGCGTGTCGTCCCAGGGCAAGGCGACGGCGCTCTTCTCCGCCGCGCCCCGCGTGGACCATCGCACCGAGGTGCGCGTGCGGAAGCCGGGCTGGGATGACGTCTCGGCGGGCAACGTCACCGTCGTCGCGCGCTCGCAGGGGGATGCGTGGCGACACAAGGGCGAGGTGGAGCTGCGCGTGGACGGGCTGCGCGTGGGGGAGACCGACGGTGGGCTGCAGCGTCACACCTTCACGGTGGACCTGGACCGGCGCAAGCCGACGGTCAAGGTGGGCGTCACCAGCCAGGAGGGCGTGAAGGCCACCGTCGATATCGCGCTGGCGTACGAGCGCAAGACGCGCGCGCTCCAGGGAGAAGTGAAGGCGGACCTCCCGCCGCTCGGCACGCTGGCGCCGCTGCTGGCCCTGGCCCAGGTGCCCAAGGAGCTGAACGCGTCGCGGCTGGGCGTGAAGCTGGACGTGAATGGCACGTTGCTGGGCGTCGTCACCGGGCTCACCCCGGACGGACTGCCCCGGTTCTCTTCGGAGCCGCTGCGGACGGGCAGCTTCGCGGGCAAGGCGGTGGTGGACGTGCAGGGCTTCCGGTGGCGCCAGGACGCGCTGACGGTGAACCTCCCCGGGTTGCACTGGGCGGTCGACTCGCACGTGGACGGCCCCAAGCGGACGATTCACAGCGACATGACGGTGGAGAAGCTCACCGTCGCGATGGCCGACAGCCGGCTGTCCCTCGCGGACCTCTCCAGCGACACCACCGCCACCTTCACCGACAAGCTGGAGGCGGAGGACATCGAGGTGACGCAGCAGCTGACGGTCCGCTCCGTCGAACAGAAACCGGCGCTGCCCTATCCGGTGCAGGACCTGGCGTGGGCCTTCACCGCGCGCCGCAAGCCCACGGGCGTCATCCATGTCCCGGAGCTGAAGGTGACCAACGGCGGGACGAGCACCGAGCTGAGCATCAAGGGACGGCTCGACCTGGGGGAGGAGCGGCGGAGGCTGGGGCTTCGCGGGGAGCTGTCCCAGGACCTGTCCAAGCTCGCGCGGCCCGGCGTCCTCGAGAGCAGCGGCCACGTCAAGGTCGACTTCCGCGTGGCCTCGCCCGACCTCACCCTCTTCAGGACGCGCGCGAACCTGCTCCTGCAGAACGTGAACGCGCGGATGCCCGAGGCGGACTTCGCCGTCGAGGCGCTCGATGGCAACGTGCCGCTCTCCGAGGACGTGCTCTACACCGACGGGCAGGTGCGGCTGTCGAGCGACATCGACGTCAATCCGTACCCGATGCTCCGCTTCGCCGACCAGCACCCGCTGCTGTCGCGCAGCGGCTATGTGTCCGCGAACAGCATCACCACGCCGTTCGCCACCATCGCGCCCCTGGCGGGCAACCTGTCCATCGACCAGCACGTGGTCTCGATGACGCAGCTGGAGATGGGCGTTCGCGGCGGGCGCATCACCGGCCAGTGGCTGCTCGACTGGCAGGGCAGGGACTCCAGGCTGGAGGCCCGCGTGCGCGCCACCGGCGTGCAGTCGTCCCGGGGTGAGCCCTTCGACGGCAACGCCGCCGTGGTCATCTCCGCGAAGGACCGCAGCATCAACGGTCGCGCGGAGATTCTCCGCATCGGCAACCGGCACCTGTTGGACCTGCTCGACCTGGAGGACCCTCGCCACGTCGACCCGGCGACCAACCGGGTCCGCTATGCGCTGACGCTGGGGTATCCGGACCACGTGCGGGTGAGCTTCAACCACGGCTTCGGCAGCCTGCGCATCACCATGGGCGGGCTGGCGAAGCTCATCAGCATCAACGAAATCCGGGGCATCCCCATGGGCCCCATCGTCGACCAGCTCATCAAGTCGATGACGCTGACGGAGGCCTCGCCATGAAGACCCGCGCGTTGTTGCTGTGGGCCGCCCTCGTCGCTCCCGGGTGCATCAGCGCGCCGGAGATCGTCATGGTCGACCGCGCCACGGCGCTCGAGGAGCAGGCCTCGGGCTCGTTCAAGGACGTGGAGCAGCGGCTGGCGCGCGCGGGCATGAACCCGACGCCGGTGCCGCTCACGCCCAACCAGCTGGAGGAGCTGGGCGTCCAGCCCGCGCCCCTGGTGGAGGACCTGGGCAAGACGCAGGCGGACCGCGTGGACGAGCTGCTCCGACGCCACTGCGTGGGCGAGGGGAAGGACGGGTTGCTGGTGGAGAGCCGCCGTCGCTGCCGGGCCGGGCGCCTGACGGCCGATGACGTGGCGCTGGTGGAGCGGGTGAACCGCTCGCGGCTGCAGCTGTGGAAGTGGATGCGCACCCAGCGCCCCGACGCCTCGGAGGAGGTGCTGCGCCAGAGCTGGCACAAGGTGCACGCGGAGGGCGTGGTCTGCGGCGGCCAGGTGGAGGCCGCGGACGGCACCTGGGGAGAGAAGAAGTGCTGACGTCCCGGGACACCAAGGTCCTGCTCCTGGCCGCGCTGCTCGCGCGAGGCGCCTGGGCCCAGGACGACGAGAACGACGGAGGGCTGCGCACGCCCTCGCGGCTCACCGTGGGCGTGGGGGACCAGTTCCTGGGGCAGCTGTCGCCGGACGGGAACACGCTCATCTTCGCGTCCAACCGCAACATCGCGACCGAAATCTACGTGCAGGACCTGGAGAAGGGCCGCGAGCGCCGCCTCTTCGACGAGGGCGCGGACGTGACGTGGCCGCGCATCAGCCCCGACGGCAAGCGCCTGCTCTACATCTCCTTCCGGGACCAGGCCGGCGGTCAGCTCTGCATCCGGGACCTGCCCTCGGGTGAGGAGCGCCGCTGCCTCACCGAGGAGGCCAACGCGCTGCAGGCGGAGTGGATCGACTCCGCGAGCATCGCGCTGGTGAGCCGGGCCACCATCCAGGGCGACCTCAAGCTGTCGCGCGTCCGGCCCGGCGCCGCGTGGAGCGCGAGCCCGCTCCTGGAGCGCAACCTCACCAGCCCCACGCTCTCCCCGGACGGGCGCTGGCTGGTGTACGTGCCCGTCGAGCGCTCCGTGAAGCAGGTGGGCCCGGGCTTCGCCGCGCGCGCCGCGCCGCACCTGGAGGCGCTCCGACTGGATGTCCCCGACGCGAGGCCCGTGAAGCTGGCGCTGGACCTGCCGGGGCAGAGCGGCCAGCCCGTGTTCTCACGCGACGGGCGCTTCTTGTACGTGGTGCAGTTCTTCACCGACTCCAACGCGGACGGCACCATCGACGCGAGCGACAGCGGCGTGCTGTTCCGCGCGCCGTTCTCCCCGGAGCGCGACGACGCGCCCGCGCTGGCCGCCGCCTCCAGCCCGGACCAGCTCACCGGCGCGTCGTGGAACTGCCAGTACCCGGCGCCGGCGGCGGAGTCGTTGCTGGCGACGTGCTCTCGCTCGCAGTCGCTGGACGTGTACCAGCTGCCCCTGGATGGACAGGTGCCCTCGGCCTGGGATGTCCCCCGGCTCAACGAGGAGCTGAAGATGGTGGGGCGGCGCGCGGACCAGCTGCTGCTCTACCGCCACCGGCTGTTGCTCGAGGAGCGCCCCCGGCCCCGCCGCTTGTTGATGATGCGGCTGTCCATGCTGCACCTGGCGTTCGAGGACTTCGGCGCGGCGGAGTTCTACGCCGAGCACATGGGCGCGGTGAGCGACCCGGCCACGCTGGGGCTGGAGGGGCCGCTGCGTGTCCTCATCGACCACCGGCGCGCGATGAAGGAGCGCGAGCGGGGCCGCATGGTGGAGGAGCTGAGCGTGGCGGAGCAGCAGCGCATGGCCGCGCTGGAGCCCGCCAACGCGCCCAGCCCCGCCACGGCCGTCTTCCAGCACGTGGTGCGCAGCGAGCTGGCGGACGCGGCGGGGGACTTCACGCTGGCGCGGCAGGAGCTGGAGTCGGCGCAGGTGACGGACACCACGCCGCGCGCGGTGCTGGAGGCATACTACGAGCGGGCGGACGCGCTGTACCGTAAGCTCGATGACCGGATGGCGCTGGTGGACGTCGGCCGGCGGCTCTCCGTGCACAAGATCTTCAAGGCGGACGACCAGCTCGACTTCGCGATCGCCTCGGTCCGCGCCCTGTACCGGGGCCGGCCCTACGCGGAGGCGGAGACCCTCCTCGCCGAGGCGCTCGCCCGGGCGCCCGAGGGCTCCGCGCACGCCTTCGCCCTGGAGCTGGGGCAGCACATCATCGCCTTGAGGCAGGAGCGCACGCCGCGCGCCGTCCGCGAGGCCCTGCTCGCGTTCTACCGCCGACAGACGGACCCGCTGCGTCGCCGGGTCCTGGTCCAGGAGGCCGTGGAGCGCGCGGCCAGCCTCGGCGCGGACGGCGTGCTGGAGGCCCTGGCCACCGTCTACGTGGACGATGCGCCCGTGGGCACCGAGGACCGGCGTCGGGCGGAGCGGCTGTTCCGTCGCGCGCTGATGGGCCGCGCGTATCGCCGGCTGGCGCGGCAACGCCAGGACGAGGCCCGCGCGGACTTCGACCTGGTGACGAAGCGCACGGGCTCGCTGGAGAGCGCCGTCGAGTCCATGAACCTGCGCCTGCGCGCCGGCGTGAGCCACGACGTGGTGGAGAAGGAGATGACCACCACGTCGGAGAAGAGGGTGGAGCCGCTCCGGCGCTTCGTGAAGGCGTACCTGCTGGCGCGCAAGCTGCCCAAGCTGGACGACAAGGCGCACGCGCAGGCGGTGAAGGACGCGGTGGCCCAGCTGCGCGCGGCGTGGCCGGAGCTCAAGAACCAGCGCGCGGTGCAGGCCCTGTACGGCGCCATCCAGCACGAGGACTTCCTGCGCGGCAAGAACCCCGCCGCCGCCGAGCGCGCCAACCGGCACTACCTGGTGGCGCTGGACCTGGTGCGCAACAACGTGCGCTACAAGGCGATGATTCTCGGCGCGCTGGGCCTGCTGCACACCCAGGTGGGCAACCACCACATCGCGCTGGGCTACCTGGAGCAGCGCGACAAGCTGCCCTACGTGGACAACTGGGCGGGGCTGGCCGTGTCGCTGGCGCGCGCGCGGGCGCTGTTGCACGTGGGGCGCGAGGAGGACGCGGCGAAGGCGGCGGACGCGGCGCTGGCGATGGTGCGGGCCACCGAGAAGCAGGCCCGGTTCCTGCCGCTCGCGGTGGACCGCGCCGCGCTCTACCACCTGGCCGCGGGCCACTTCGAGCGCGCGCTGGAGCTCTATGACCAGGGCCTCCCGCTGGTCGAGGCCCTGCCCTCCGACGAGGAGGGGCTGCGCAACCGCCTGGTGATGCGGCTGGCCCGCTGCGCCGCCGCGCTGGGCGCGGGCAAGCCCGAGCGGACGCTCGAGGACCTGGCGCGCGTGGAGAAGGACCTGGCCCACCCGGCCGTGCGCTCCGCGCTGAAGTGGGCGCACTCCTCGCCCGAGCACGTCCACCGCTCCTATCGCCTCATCGCCGCGGGGCTGCGCGCGAATGCCCACACGCGTCTGGGACAGTTGGAGGCCGCGGCCCAGGCGCTGGAGACGCGCCGCGCGCTGTTCCTGGAGCAGTTCGACGAGCTGGACCGCGACGAGGACCTCCGCTCGGTGACGCTCGCGGAGCTGCGGCTGGCCGAGAACGCGGTGGACCGCCAGGACCCGGCCCACGCGGCGCGCTGGTTGGGCATGGCGCTGGAGCACGCGGACACGCTGGTGGCCCGCACGCATGCGCCGGTCGATGCCGGGCAGCTGGACGTGCTCTGGTTCGCGGCGCAGCTGCAGGCGGATGGGCGCACGAAGCTGCCCTTCGACGTGTCCCTGCGGATGGCGGGAGCACGGCGCACGCTGCTGGAGCAGAAGGACCCGACCTGGCGCGCGTACCAGGCCTGGTTCGAGGTCTACACGGCGCTCGAGGCCCACCCCGCCCCAGGGGGACGGGAGGCGCTGGTCCGGCCGACGCAGCAGTGATGACGGGACACCTCCCGCGGCGCGCGCTGGCCCGCGGGAGGTGCCTCGGAGGCGCTACTGGGCGAGCACCGTGAGGACCTGCTCGGACGTGTTGCCCGCGGCGTCGGTGGCGCGCAGCAGGACGACGTGCGCGCCGGGGCCGGAGAACGTCACCGGCGTGGTGGCCAGGTTCGTGCCCGCGCCGACGTCGGTGGAGCTGACCCAGTTGGCCGTGACGCGGACCGGGGAGAGGTCCGTCACCTCGGTGACGACGTCCACGGTGAGCGGCTGCGGCTGGGTGACGTCAGGGGCGACGACGCGCAGCAGCGGGGCGGTGCGGTCCACCGTCACCTCGCGGCTCTCGGTGGCGAAGGCGCCGTCGGTGGCGATGACGGTGAGCGTGAGGGTGTAGTGGCCCTCGGCCAGGCTGAGCCACTCGACGACGTGGCCGCCGCCCGCGTCGGGGGTGAGGCGGATGGGGGCGCCCCCGTTGATGGAGAGCAGCACCACGCTGATGGGCGCGCCGCCCGCGCTCGTGGTGGCCCAGCCGCACGCCTTCACCTGCGCGGCCGAGGTGTAGCGCGGCACGTCGCACATGACGAGGTCGGGCGGGGTGGCCTCGGAGTCCACCACGTGGATGGCGGTGGTGCAGGAGGCGCTGTTGCCGGCCGCGTCCGTGGCCGTGTACGTCACGGGCGTCGTGCCGCGCGGATAGATGCCCGCGGCGGGGCCGCTGACCTGGGCGCCGCACGCGTCGGCGGCGGTGGCCGGGACGGGCGTGACGTGGGCCCCGGCGGGGCTCGTCGCCAGGTAGACACGCTCGCCCGGGCAGGTGATGACCGGCGGCGTGACGTCCACCACGGTGACGGTGGCGGTGCACGTGTCGGTGGACTGGCCGTCGGAGACCGTCAGCGTGACGGCGTGCGAGCCCGGGCCGAACGGCCCCGTGGGCGACTGGGACACGGAGAACGGACCGGGCTGCTGGTCCGGGTCATGGCTGCCGTTGTCCACGCTGGCCGGGGCCTGGCAGGTGGTGGGGCTGGCGTCGACGGACACGTCGCGGCACAGCGCCACGGGGGGCACGTTGGTGGAGCACGCGAGGCTCACCGGCCCGCTGCCCGCGTTGTTGGTCTCGATGCACTCCGTCTCGCGGCCCACGCCGGTGCCGTCGTCATCCGCGCGGACCCAGACCGTGGTGGTGCCACCGGGAGCCGAGGCGAGCGCCACGCTCACCACCGCGCTGCTGCCCGCGGCGAGCACGGTGGGGAGGGTGGCCACGCCCAGCAGGGCGCCGCCGGAGGTGGGGTTGCCGTCGTAGAAGGCGACGCGCATGCCCGCGGAGGCGGCCGCGTCTCCCTGGTTGGTGACGCGCGCGTGCAGGCTCAGGGTGCCGGTGGTCCGGTCGCACGAGGACGTCACCTCGCCGGCGACGAGGTCCGCCGCGGCGTAGGGGCTGGTGGTGCCGGTGCCCTGGCTGTTGGCGCGGAACGTGTTGAGGCCGGGCACGCGCCAGTTCTCCACGGGGTGCGCGGGGATGGTGCCGTCGTCGTTGACGTTGGTGACGGAGTACGCGTGCTGGTTCCAGATGCGGCGCGTGTTCACCCAGCCGTCCTTGCCGTCGCGGAACACGCGGATGCCGGTGGGGCCGGAGAAGGCATAGTTGTTCGACGCGACGACGATTTCGGCGTTGTCGTCCGCGTCCACGTCGACGATGAGCGGGTTCTCGTACGTGGTGCCGGAGGCGTGCTCCACGTCGAAGCGGATGGCGCCCGTCTCACCGTCGTAGATGCGCAGGCGGCGCTCGTCGCCGTAGACGACCTCGGCGCGGCCGTCACCCTCGAAGTCGAAGGTGGACGAGCCCGTCACGTTGGAGCTGTTGTCCTGGGTGGGGCTGGACCACTTGACGGTGCCGTTGGTCTCGAAGACGGCATAGCGGCTGGCGCCCGCCACGCCAATCTCCGGGCTGCCGTCCGCGTCGAAGTCCGCGATGTTGGGCGCGCCGCCGCTGCCGCCGCCAGGAATCGCCGTGCTCCACAGCAGGGCGCAGTTGTCGTCCATGAGCGACACGATGCCGCCGCTGACCACGACGACCTCGCCATGCGGGTCCGCGTCGAAGTTGGCGACGCCGGCCAGCCCGTTGCCGATGGAGGTGTTGCGGCACTTGAGCGTGCCGTCATGGCGGTAGATGGAGCGGCCGTTGACGACCTCCTGCAGGCCGTCCCCGTCGATGTCCGCCGCGAAGGAGATGGGGCCCTGGGGACCGCCCAGCGTGTCCGTGCCCGCCCACTTCAGCGCGCCGGTGTTGCTGAGCACGGAGTGGCCGTTGAGGATCTCCACCGTGCCGTCGCCGTCCAGGTCCGCGAACGACGGGCCACCCCAGCTGTTCTGGGAGACGTTCGTCCGGAACTTCAGCGCGCCCGTGTTCTCGAAGCACAGCAGGCCCGTGCCGCTCTCCGGGACGGCGCAGATCTCCACCAGCCCGTCACCGTCGATGTCGCCGCCCGCGATGCTGCCCGCGCCGCGCACCCGCAGGGTCGGGTCCGTCACCGTCCACAGCTCGGCGCCCGTGGCCCCGTTGAGCGCGCGCAGCACGCCGTTGGTGTTGTAGTTGCTGCCCACGAAGCTGCTGAAGACGACGTCGGGGATTCCATCGCCGTTCACCTCCACGACGATGGGCGACATCATCACCTGCACGTGCGTCGGCAGGACGGTGCTGGAGCTCCACGCCCACTCCAGCTCCGGCTCGAAGTTGGGGTCGAAGGGCGGCTGGACCTGGCACTCCCCGTTGGCCGCGAGGACTGCCTCGCCGAGGGACTCGCCCTCCGCGGCGGCCTGGGGCGCCGTCTCCGCGCAGCCGCCGAGGGCCAGCACTCCGGCGAGGGACAGCCTGGTACACCACTTCATGCCCGCTGCGGACGGGGGGCCGGGGATTCTTCGCTTGCGCACGCCAATGCCTCGTGTCTGGGTTTCGCGGAAAAGTCCGCTAATCTTGCCTATAGAGGGCGGGCTTGGCGTGCCGCAAGTGAGTCATTGATGAACTCAGACCTGGGGGCGGGTGAGGCTACTCCTCCGCCGTGGGTCTGAATTGGTCATTGAGCAGTGTGTCCGGGTCGCTGAACAGCTCATCGGCGCGCTCGTGCAGGATGAGTCTGGTGAGGACCGGGTTGGTGCCCTCGCTCGCGAAGTCACAGGGCGTGTCACGCAAGAGGAACACCTGGTCGGACGCCTTGACGCGCTCGGGGAGCTCCTTGAAGGTGAGGTACGTCTGGGTGGGAAGCTTGATGGGCTCGCTGTGCGTCTCGTAGCGCTCCTCCACCCGGGGCCCCTCGTCCTTGAGCAGATCGTCAGGGCGCCCGTACGCGGCGTTCTTCATGTCGAAGCGCAGGAAGCACTGGTCCTCGCGCGTGGGCAGCAGCACCTTGGCGAAGCCGTGGGGCATCTCCAGGGTGTAGTGCGTGACGGTGCCCGAGTGGACGTCCGTCAGCTTCACCTTGTGCTGGCCCCGGCTGACGTCGAAGACGAGGTGGTCCTCGATGTGGCTCTTCGGCTCGAGGGTGACGTCGTCCACGACCAGCTCCACGGCGTCGTTGCCCACCGTGAGCAGGTGCACCGTCCCGCTGCCGAAGTAGCCGATGGACACCGCCGTGAAGGTGACGAGGAGGAATGCGACCGTGATGATGCCGACCAATCTGGACCGACGGATGCGCGCCACGTTGCCCCCAGGCAGGGTCGATGGGTGACCCGGACGACGGGGGAAGATAGCCCACCCACACTCCGGGTGGTGGACCTGGGGGGCACTCCTTGGAATGGTTCGGCTCCAGCTCGAGGAGTCGTGATGCCGCGCAGTTCCTCCCCTTCGCGTCGGAAGCAGCCTCGTCAGCAGCGCGCCCAGGCGACGTGCGACGCCATCCTCACCGCCGCGGCCCGGCTGCTCGTCCGTGACGGCTACGAGGCGACGAGCACCAACCGCATCGCCGAGGAGGCCGGCGTCAGCATCGGCTCGCTCTACCAGTACTATCCGAACAAGGAGGGGCTGGTGCTCGCGGTGCTGGAGCAGCACGGCTCGCGCTGGCTGACGGAGTTCGACGCGGGACTCAAGGAGCTCGCGCCGGCCCCGCTGGGCGTCGCGGTGCCCTCCATCATCCACCACATCCTCACGCTCAAGCGGCTGCATCCCCAGCTGGACTCGCTGCGCTACGCGCTCCTGCCGGTGCTGCGCCCGCTGGGCCACGTGGACACCTTCGAGCAGCAGCTGTTCCGGCTGGTGCGCGTGTTCCTGGCGGCGCGGTTGGATGAAATCCGTCCGCGTGAGCTGGACATGGCGGTCTTCATCATCGTCCACACGCTGGAGGCGCTCTGTCATGCCGCTGGCGTGGACCGGCCCGACTACCTCACGAACGACGCGTTCCCCAATGAGCTGTGCGTGCTCGTGCTCGGCTATCTGAGCCTGTCGCCCGCGCCGCTCGGCCATCCGCCGAGGAAGGCCGCGGCGACCCGACGCAAATATGAGCAGTAGCCCCGAAGTGCACGCCCCCGAGGCCGTTTCTCTCTCGGGGCCGCGAATGTGAGCACCCAAGCGAGTTGAGCGGCGGCGCAATCAAAGACATCTTGATGGCACCTCCAGCGCCTGCTCCCAGCCGCTCCCGACTCCATGAATCTCCATCCAGAAGACCTGCGGCTCGCGGCCGCTCACGCGAGACTTGCGTCCGGGGACTTCCCCGCCCTCACCGATGCGCAGCTCGAAGCCATTCGCGGCAGGGCGCGTGACTCGCTGGTGTGGTTCCGCGCGCACCCCGTGCTGCATGACACCGTCAACGTGCTCCTCCTGCTGGCCCTGTTCGCGGCGGACCTGCTGTCGTTGACGGCGCTGCCCTTCGTGTTGCCGGGGGCCCTGTCGACCGCGGGGGGCATCGTGCTCGCGGGGGTGGTCGCCGGCGCGGTGCATGGCTTCCTGGTCTGCGGCATCGTCACGCTCAGCGTCCACGAGGGCGCCGCGCATGACCTCCTCATCGTGGGCAGGGGACGGGTGGGGCGCGGGTTGAGGGTGCTCGCGAACAACGCCTGTCGGCTCTTCCTGGCGGACCCGGTGCACTACGCCCAGGCCCACGCGAGCCACCATCGGAGCCTGGGGACGTCGGAGGACGGCTCCTTCACGCACCACGTCCGGCTGCGCCGACTGCTGGGCAGCCTGCTGCCGCTGGCCCCGATGCTCAGCCACTCGGACTATTTTCCCTGGCGGCCCCAGGAGCACACGCGGAGCCGACGACTCTCCGTGCTGCTGACCAACGGGTACCTGGTGCTCTGCGCGGCGCTGGCGACGTGGCTGCATGGCTGGCTCTTCACCGGCGTGGCGCTGTTCCTGGTCGGCAGCTGGCTGAGCTTCGTGCTGGACCGGGTCCGCGAGAGCACCGAGCACCTGTTCATGCCCCTGGACCGGGCGAACGGGACGCGGGAGCTGGGGCTGGGGCTCTGGGGGCTGCTGCTCGGAGGCGGGCCGTGGGGCCAGCCCTGTCACCTGTCACACCACCTGGCGCCCGCGCTGCCCTGGTATCAGCAGCTCCGGCTGCACTTCTTCCTGCGTCGCGTGTTGACCCCGGAGCAGCGCCGCCACTTCTTCCTGCGCCCCGTCATCGGCCTGCCCGTGTTGCTCTGGCGGCTGGCCACCGCGCCCCGCGAGCCCGCTCGGGACTGAGGAGTCCACCGTCATGGGATTGCTTTCTCGACGCGCCGACGCGTCCGCCACGGGTGCGTCCTTCGATGTCATCTTCATCGGCTCGGGGATGGGCTCGCTGGGCGCGGCGGCCGTCCTGTCCCGCCATGGCCTGAAGGTGCTGGTGCTGGAGCGGCACTCCGTCGCCGGGGGCATGACGCACACCTTCCAGCGCAAGGGCTACGAGTGGGACGTCGGCGTGCACTGTCTGGGCAAGCTGCATGACCCGGACGAGCCCCTGCGGCGCGTCTTCGACTTCGTCACCGAGGGCGCGCTCGGCTGGGCGCGGATGGACCGCGTCTACGACAGGCTCGTCTTCGCGGACAGGTGTCATGACTACGTCACCGGCGCGGAGGCGTTCGAGGCCGAGCTGTGCGACACCTTCCCGTCCGAGCGCAAGGCCATCGCCGCGTATGTGAAGTTGCTGCACGGCGTGGAGCGCGCCTCCCAGCGCTACTTCCTCCAGCATGTGCTGCCCCGGTGGATGACGCCGCTCACGCACCCCGTGCTCGGCTGGCCCTTCCGGCGTCATTCGGACCGCACGACGCGGGACGTGTTGTCCTCGCTCACGTCCGACCCGCACCTCCTGGGTGTGCTCACGGGGCAGTGGGGGAACTACGCGCTGCCTCCAGGGCACAGCAGCTTCGCCATGCACGCGCTGGTGGCGGAGAACTACCTGGAGGGTGCGTGCTACCCGGTCGGTGGCGCGGGCGGCATCCTGGACCACATCGCGCCGGTCATCACCCGCGCGGGCGGGCAGGTTCGCGTCCGAGCGGAGGTGAAGGAGATCCTCGTGAAGGATGGCCGCGCCCTGGGCGTGCGCCTGACCGACGGCGAGGAGCTGCGTGCCCGGTACGTCATCAGCGGCGCGGGCGCGGCGCAGACCCTGGGCTCGCTGCTCCCGGAGCCCTGGAGGCCGCCCGAGGTGACGCGGGGGCTCCAGCGGATTCCGCAGTCCATTGGTCACCTCGGCCTGTACCTGGGCCTGAAGGGCGCGCCCGACGAGGTGGCCCTGCCGGCGACCAATGTCTGGGTCCATGCCGGGTATGACCACGACGCGAACCTGCGCGCCTTCACGCGCGCCGTCTCCGCGCCGCTGCCCGTCGTCTACCTGAGCTCGTCCTCGGCGAGAGACCCTTCGTGGGCCCAGCGCCACCCGGGGCGCTCCACGCTCACCGCCCTGTGCCCCGCGCCCTATGACTGGTTCGAGAAGTGGGAGGGCACGCGCTGGCGCCGTCGAGGGGCCGAGTACGACGACCTCAAGGCCCGGCTCTCCGAGCGCCTGCTCTGCGTCGTCCTGGAGCAGTTCCCGCAGCTGAAGGGGCGGGTGGAGTACCAGGAGCTGTCCACGCCGCTCAGCACGGCGCACTTCGCCCACCGACCGCGCGGCTCCATCTACGGATTGGAGCACAGCCCGGAGCGCTTCCGACAGCCGTGGCTCCGCTCGCGGCTGCCCATCCAGGGGTTGCTCCTGGTGGGACAGGACGCCGTCTCGGTGGGCGTCGGCGCGTCGCTGATGTCCGGGGTCCTCGCCGCTTCCATCGTCCTGCGCCGCAACGTCCTCGGAGACCTCCTCCGAAAGGATTCCCCATGAAGCCCTCACTCCGATTGTTCCAGACCCTGTTGCACGGTGCCCTGCGAGGCCGCGTGGGCCCGCTCGAGGAGAGCGTCACCCGATGGCGCGTCCTGCCCTCGGACCTGGACCTCTTCGGCCACATGAACAACAGCCGCTACCTGGCGATGATGGACCTGGGGCGCATGGACCTGCTCGTGCGCGCGGGCCTGTTGCCCCAGGTGCTGCGACACCGGTGGGTGGTTCCCGTCGGAGCGACGTCGCTCCAGTTCCGCGACTCGCTGCGCCTGTTCGAGTCCTATGAGCTGGGCACGCGGCTGGTCTCCTGGGACGAGCAGTGGCTCTACTTCCAGCAGGAGTTCCGACGTCCCTCGGAGCCCGGGCGTCCGGTGGTCACCGGCCACGTGCGCGCGGTCTTCCGGGACGCGAGCGGCACCGTCCCGCCCGCCCAGGTCCTGCGGAGCGTGACGGGCCACGAGGTCCCCGTGCCCGTCGTGTCGAAGGAGCGGCGGGGGCCCACCCGCGCCTCACCGGGCCGCGCGGACGTGGAGCCCGCGCGCGAGCCGCTGGCCATCGTCGGCATCGGCTGCCGCCTGCCGGGCGGCATCGAGGACACGGACGGGTTCTGGAAGGTGTTGATGGAGGGGCGCGAGTGCATCGTCGACATCCCCGAGGGGCGCTGGGACGCGAAGAAGTTCCACGATGCCTCGGGCCGCGCACCGGGGCGCACCTATGTGCAGCGCGCGGGGTTGCTCCAGCAGGACCTGCGTGAGTTCGAGCCGGGCTTCTTCGGCATCACCCCGCGAGAGGCCAACACGCTGGACCCGCAGCAGCGCTTGATGCTGGAAGTGTCGTGGGAGGCGCTCGAGGACGCGGGCCTGCCGCCGAGCACCCTCGCGGGCAGCCGCACGGGGGTCTTCGTCGGCGGCTTCATGATGGACAACCTCATCCTGCACGCGAGCCCGGACAACCGGGAGCGGCTCGACAGCCACTCGGCGACGGCGAGCACGCTGACGATGCTCTCCAACCGGCTGTCGTACTTCTACGACTTGCGAGGACCCAGCGTGTCGCTGGACACGGCGTGCTCCTCATCGCTGGTCGCGTTGCACCTGGCCTGCCAGAGCCTGTGGGCGGGCGAGAGCGAGGCGGCGCTCGTCGGAGGCGTCAACGTCCTGCTCCTCCCCGAGACGCAAATCACGATGTCGAAGGGGCGGTTCCTGTCTCCCCGAGGTCGCTGCCACGCGTTCAGCGACCAGGCCGACGGCTACGTGCGCGCGGAGGGCGCGGCGGTGCTCGTCGTCAAGCCGTTGTCCGCGGCGCTGCGGGACGGCAATCCCATCCACTCGCTCATCCTGGGCACGGCGGTGAACCAGGATGGACGGACGCCGGGCATCACCGTGCCCAACGCGGACGCGCAGGTGGCGGTGATGCGAGAGGCCTACGCGAAGGCGGGCGTGGACCCGTCGCGCGTCGCGTACGTGGAGGCCCATGGCACGGGCACGCCGGTGGGTGACCCCATCGAGGCGCGCGCCATCGGCACCGTGACGGGCGCGGGTCGGACGGGCCCGGAGCGCTGCCGCATGGGCTCGGTGAAGACGAACCTGGGACACCTGGAGGCCGCGGCGGGCGTGGCCGGCGTCATCAAGGCAGCCCTGGTGCTCGAACATGGCCTGGTCCCGCCTCATCCGCACCTGGGACGGGTGAACCCCCAGATTCCGCTCGAGACCCTGGGGCTGCACATCCCCACGCGTCCCGAGGCATTGCCACGAAGCACCGAGCCGCGCTTCGCCGGTGTGAACTCGTTCGGGTATGGCGGAACCAACGCGCACGTCGTCCTGGCGGAGCCGCCGCCTCGCGCGGCCGGGTTGACACCCAAGCGTCCCGAGGGGCGTCCGCACCTGCTCGTCCTGGGGGCGAAGTCGAACGAGGCGCTGTCCGCGCTGGCGGAGCGGTACGCGGTCTGGCTGGAGGAGGGGCGCGCGACGCCGGAGCAGCTGTGCCGTGACGCGGCCGTGCACCGCTCGCATCCACGCCATCGCCTGGCCCTCCGAGGCGCGAATCGGGAGACCCTGGTCCAGTCGCTGCGCGCCATCGCGCGAGGCGAGCGGGATGTGCCGGGGCTGGACTTCGTCGCGGACCCGGTCGAGGCGCGGCGCAAGGTGCTCTTCGTCTACACGGGCATGGGGCCGCAGTGGTGGGCGATGGGGCGACAGCTCCTGGCCACCGAGCGCGTCTTCCGTGAGGCCGTTGAGGCGTGCGATGGCCTCTTCCGCGAGCTGGCCGGGTGGTCCATCGCGGAGGAGCTGAAGCGCGACGCGGCGTCGTCACGCATCACCCGCACGGAGGTGGCGCAGCCGGCCAATGCCGTGTTGCAGGTGGCGCTCACGCGCCTGTGGGCATCGTGGGGCGTCGTGCCTGATGGGGTGGTGGGACACAGCATCGGTGAGGTCGGCGCCGCATGGGCCTCGGGGGCATTGGACACGCGGGAGGCGCTGCTGACCGCCTTCCATCGCAGCCGGCTGCAACAACGGGTGGCGGGGCAGGGGGCCATGCTGGCCGTCGGTCTGGGGCCGGAGGAGGCGCTCGAGTGGGTCCAGCGTCATGGCCCGGGTATCGCCGTCGCCGCCATCAACAGCGCGCGCTCGGTGACGCTCGCGGGGGCGCGGGCTCCGTTGGAGCGTGTGGCCGCGGAGCTGGCCGCCGCTCAGCGCTTCAATCGGTTCCTCCAGGTGGAGGTGCCGTATCACAGCCCCTTGATGGACTCGCTCCAGGGAGAACTGCTGGAGGCGCTGGCCGTGCTGCGCCCCAACGCGCCGCGCCTGCCCATCTACTCGACGGTGTCCGGGCGGCTCATGACGGAGCCCGAGCGCCATGACGCGACGTACTGGTGGAACAATGTCAGGGGCTCGGTGCGCTTCGCGGACGCACTGCGTGCCGCCGCGGAGGATGGACATGGGACGTTCATCGAAGTGGGGCCGCACCCGGTGCTGGCCTCGTCCATCCGGGACGTGTCGAGCACGGCGGGCATGAAGGGCGAGGTGCTCGCGTCGCTCGTGCGGGAGGCTTCCGAGCAGGAGACGATGACCTCCGCGCTCGGGCGGCTCCATGTCCTGGGGGTGGACGTCGCCTGGCGTGGCTACTTCGGCCCTGGGGCGTACGTCGGTGCTCCGAGGATGCCCTGGCAGCGCAAGGTCTACTGGGGGGAGAGCGTGCGCTCCGAGAGTCGACGCCGTGCCTTCGGAGGACACCCGCTGCTGGTGGACTCCGAGCCGGGCGCCTGGACGGCGGAGCTGAGCCTCGCGGCGGTGCCCTATCTCGCGGACCATCACGCGGCGGGGAGTCTGCTCTTCCCGGGCGCGGGGCATGTGGAGCTGGCGCTGGCGGCGCGGCATGCGCTCACGGGGGATGCGCGTTGCCGTATCGAGGAGCTGGAGCTGAGCTCCGCGGTGGTGCTCAGCCCTGAGACGAGCCCGCGTCTTCGGCTGGGGTTCTCCGCGGAGACGTCCCGCTTCGTCGTTCAACGTCAGGAGGAAGGGCAGCAGCCCGTGGTCTGCGCACGCGGGAGGCTGATGTCGTCGGGGCGGGGCTCGCGCCTCGTGGAGGTGGCGGCGCTCCGTGCGCGCTTGCCGGAGTCGACGAGGCCGGAGGCGCTCTACGCGTCACTCGAGCGCGGAGGGCTGCGGTATGGACCTGCGTTCCGCGTGGTGAGTGCACTGCATCGCGCTCCGGGGGAGGTGCTCGCGCGACTCGACCTGCCGGCCGGAGTGGACACGCGGGGATACCACCTGCATCCCGTGCTGCTCGACGGGGCGTTCCACAGCCTCATCGCGGCCGCGATGGATGACGCGGACCACGACATCGTGCCCACGGGGGTCGACTGCATCGAGGTGCTGATGTCGCCGGGACGGACGCTCTGGTCCCATGGACGGCTCCGCTCGGTAGGGGAGGGGACGTTGCGTGGGGACATCACCTTGCTGAGCGAGGACGGTGTCGTCGTGGCCGAGGTCACGGGCTTGACGTGCCGACTGTTGCCGAGGGTTCGTACGGACGAAGCGGTGCTCCTGGAGCGCTCGGTGTACTCGCGACGATGGGAGCGGTTCGAGCCCTCGGAGCCAGTGGCGCGCGAAGAGGTGACGTGGGTGGTGATGGGCGGTGCGGTACCTGGGACGAGTACGTCGCAGTGGCACGCTGTCTCCGATGCCACCGCACTGGATGCGACGCTCACGGCTCTGCCCGAGAGTGCCAAGGTGCGGCTCGTGGACCTGCGCTGGCTTGCCGCCACGCCCGAGAGCGAAGCGCCGGTCGCACGAGGTGTGGACGCGGCCGATGCGCTGCTTCGGTGCATTCAAGCCCTGCGTCCAGGGCGCATCGACCGCTACTACCTGGTCACCACGCGCGCCGAGTTTGTCGAGCCCCTGTCCGACACTGCCCACCCGACTGAGCGGCTCGATCCTGGTCAGCTCGGGGAGCTCTCTGTTGAGGATGTTCGCACCACGCGTGCCGCGTCTGTGTTGCAGTCATCGGGCGTTGCCCAGACATCCGGGCGGAGTCTCGTGGGTCGACCCATGGACAGCTCGGGTGGAGATGTCCTCGCCACCCGCGCCGAGTCAGTCGAGCTTCTCCCTGACGCCGCCGGTGCGTCTGGCCTGCGCCGAACCGGTCCGCTCAAGAACCCTTCAGACGAAAAGCGCATCGAGGACGCGGTGGTCGAGGCTCAGCGCGCGGTGCTCCATGCTGAAGCGGCGCCTGTGTTCGGACGCGATGCCACGGGTTCGTCCGGGCTCCTCACGAGCGGGCTCGCGACACATCGGGAGCTGCCGTCGCTCTGCCTCGCGCCGCTGCTGGGGCTCGCCCGGACCGCGATGACGGAGCGGCCGGACCTCCGACTCACCGTGGTGGACCTGGACGCAGAGCCGTCGAGCATCGAGGCGTTGCTGCTGCGCCTGAGCGGGCTCGGCATGGAGCAGGAGGTCGCCGAACGCGAGGGCCTGTTCCACGCCGTTCGGCTCGTGCGCGACACGCTCACGCCTCCCACGGAGGCGCCGCAACTGGAGCCGGTCCCGGAGGGAATGGGGTACCAGCTGGTCCTCGGCAAGGAGGGACAGCTCGACACCCTCGGCTTCGTGGCGAAGGCGCGACGCGCCCCCGGCCCCGGCGAGGTCGAGCTCGAGGTGGAGTCCACGGCGCTCGGCTTCAAGGACGTGATGAAGGCCCTGGGCCTGCTCTCCTCGCGCGTGACGCGGGACACCTATATCGGCGAAGCCATCGGCATGGAGGGCGCCGGGCGCATCAGCGCGGTGGGCGAGGGGGTGACGGGCTTCGCGGTAGGGGACCGTGTCTACGGCGTGGCCCCGGGCTTCATCGCGTCACACGTGGTGCTGCCCGCGGGGAACGTGGTGAAGCTCCCCGAGCACCTGTCCTTCGAACAGGGCGCCAACCTCATCGTCTTCCTGACCGTGTACCACGCGCTCATGCGGGTGGCCCGGCTGCGGCGGGGCGAGCGCATCCTCATCCACGGCGCGACGGGCGGCGTCGGGCTCGCGGCCATCGAGGTGGCCCGCTGGTGCGGCGCGGACATCCTCGCGACGGCGGGGAGCGAGGAGAAGCGCCAGTACCTGCGCGACCAGGGGCTCACCCACGTGAGCCACTCCCGTGACACGCGCTTCGCCGAGGACGTCCGCGCCTGGACGGACGGGCGCGGGGTGGACGTGGTGCTGAGCTTCTCGCCGGGAGAGGTCGTGTCTCGCAGCGTGGAGTGCCTGGCGCCCTTCGGCCGGTTCATCGAGCTGGGCAAGGCCAGCTTCGAGCAGGACGAGCTGCTGCGGCTGCGCCCGTTCAACGAGAACCTGACGTACGCGGCGGTGGACTTCGACCGGCTCCTGCGGAGTCGCCCCGATGAGGTGTGCCAGCTGTATCAGGAGGTGCTGGCCCGCTTCGAGGACGGCAGCTTCCGCCCCTTGCCCTCCCGCTCCTGGCCCGCGAGTCAGACGGAGGACGCGTTCCGGACCCTGGCGCGAGGTCAGCACATCGGCAAGGTGTGCATCTCCATCAAGGACCCGGGGCTCCGAGTCCGCCCCCCCGCGCGCGGCCCGCGATTCTCGTCGGAGAGCACCTATCTCGTGACCGGTGGCCTCGGTGGGTTCGGGCTGGAGGTGGCGCGGTGGCTCGTCGAGGAGGGCGCTCGGCACCTGGTGCTCGTGAGCCGCAGGGGTGCCCGGTCCGAGGAGGCGCGCGCCACCCTCGCGCAGTGGCGCGCGCGAGGCGTCAGCGTCCAGGCCCTCGCCGTGGACGTGTCGAGCCGTGAGGCGCTGGAGCAGGTGTTCACCCGAATCCACGCGGGGCTACCGCCGCTCCGAGGCGTCTTCCATTGCGCCACCCTCCTGGAGGACAAGCCGCTGGAGCAACTGGACCGAGGCTCGCTGGAGCGGGTCCTGGCCGCCAAGGCCCAGGGCGCGTGGAACCTGCATCAGCTGACGCGGCGGCTGCCCCTGGAGCACTGGGTGGTCTTCTCGTCCCTCTCGTCGCTCGTCGGCAACGCGGGGCAGGGGGCCTATGTCGCGGCGAACGCGTTCCTGGACCAGCTCGCGGTGCACCGACGCCAGCAGGGCTTGCCGGCGACGGCGATTCAATGGGGGGCGCTGGGGGAGGCCGGGCTCGTCGCCCGTAACGCGAGCGTGGCGCGCCACCTGGAGCACCTGGGCCTGCGAGGCCTGTCCACGCGCGCCGCGTTCCAGGGGCTCGGGCACGTCCTGGAGGCGAGGCCCGTCCAGCTCGCCATCGCGGACGTCGACTGGCGACGATGGGGCGAGGCGCTCGTTCCCTGGAGCGGCGCGAGGCGACTGGTCGGGCTGATGGATGCGCCCGCTGGCGCTCCCGGCCTCGGACAGCACGGCGCACCCGCGTCCGGGGCCTTCGAGGGCATGGACGAGGACACCCGACGTGGGCACCTCCTCCAGGGTCTGACGCGAATCGTGGCGAGGGTCATGCGCACGCAGGAATCCTCGCTCAACGTCACCCAACCCCTGAGGGAGCTGGGGCTGGACTCCATCATGGCCCTGGAGTTGGTGACCGCCGTCGAGCGCGAGCTGGGGATGAGACTCTCCACCCTGGAGGTCGTCAGCGGGCCGTCCCTCCGAGAGCTGGCCGCCCGGCTGTCCGCTCCACGCCAGGAGCGTGCCGCGAGCCTCGCCGGCTGAGGGCAACCTTCCGTGAGGTCCTGGCGCTCCATGGCCAGGGCGTTCGGCCTATCCTCCTCCGCAGGAGGCTGAGCCGACCGCCCATGCCGAAGTACACCGTGAACCTGTCCGAAGTGCCCGAAGGTCATGAGCTCCCCCCACTGCTCCAGAAGGTGGGCGAGTGGGTCGGCAAGCAAGACCATGGAACCCTGGGGTGGTTCGATGGGCTGGTGGTCGAGGCGGTTCCGAAGGAGTGGAGCCCGGAGAAGGCGGACCGTCTTCGCGCCGCCGCCTTCTCCTTCCTGAGCCTCGCGGACGGCTCGCTGCTGCTGTTGGTGAAGCCCGGTGGGAAGGCGCCGCCCGCCGTGGCGCTGCTCGGCTCCGAGGGTGAGACGCAGACCGTCGCCAACAGCCTGGAGGAGTTCCTCGCCCTGTGGTCCCAGGGCGAGACGGACATCCACGACCTCGACGACGAGGAGGCCGGGGCCGGACGCGAGGCCCTGGCCGCCTGGTTGAAGAAGCACAAGGTGAAGGTGCCCAAGACGGCGGAGTTCGACTTCGCCGCCTGGCTCGACGGTGACGAGAAGCCCTCGGCCCCGCGGCCTTCCACCTCCGCGCCCGCGTTCACCCCCACCGACGTCATGGCGAAGCTCGGCCCCAAGACGCGGCAGGTGGCGTCGGTGCTCGGGCGTCGCGCGGATGCGCCGGAGGTCATCACCTACGTGACGGAGGTCCTGGGCAAGAAGCTGCCGGCCTCCACGAGCGAGAACAAGGACTCGGTCAACGTCTCCGCGCCCAAGCAGGGCATCGAGCTGGTCCTGTCTCACGACATCCTCCACGACGCCTTCCCGCCGGTTCCGAAGACGGCCAGGTCGTTCATCCCCTACATCTCCACCGCCTGGGTGCGGTCCGCGGTGGGCGAGGACGTGCTGGGCGTGCCGTGGAAGGCGAAGTCGGAGGCGGAGGTCACGAAGGTGCTGGGGCCGCCCACGGGCCGCAAGGCGAGCTTCGCGGACGAGGACGAGCTCAACGTCGCCTTCTGGCTCTACCCGCTCGACACCGAGGGGCGCCTGGAGCTCGAGCTCGAGTTCGATGACGGAATCACCGTCACCCTGTCGGTGAAGGGCTCGGGGGACCTCGCGCGGTATCCGGATGTCACCACCGGGCTCTTCGTCGGCTACGCGGTGACGCGGGGGCTGCTGGACACGTCACGCTTCCCCGCGCACCAGGCGCTGCTGGCGAAGATTGCCCGGCGGGAGGCCCAGGGCTCGGAGCTGGTGAAGCAGGCGATGCCTCGGGGCCTGTGGACGGGCCACCTCCGGGACGAGCCCGCGCTCCAGACGCTGCTGTGGCGCTGGTTCCACAACATGAACGACCTGTGGATCAAGAAGGACCTCATCCACGTCTTCGGCAGGCGCTCGACCGAGAGCGGCCACGACGCGCCGAAGCTCGCCGACGACACGTGGGCCGCCGTCGACAAGGCGGCGCCCGTGCTCGACAAGCGCTTCGCCGCCTTCATCCGGCCTCAGAGGTAGCTCATCCAGGGGCTGCGCGAGCGGGCCTTGAGGCGGGCGAAGGCCCGGCAGGCGAACCACATGGGCACGGTGATCACCGCCGCCAGCAGCCAGAGCGAGCCGACACCGGGGAGGCTGAACAGCGTCCCCTGGTTGGGGCCGAGGGCCGCGAGCGCGAGCCGGTTCAGCGCGTGGAGCAGGTAGAGGTGGACGACATAGAAGAACAGCGGCGCCGCGCCGAACACCGCCAGCGTCGTGCTCAGGGCCTCCGGCGCCAGGTCCAAAAGCGCCAGCAGCGCCGCGCCCACGCCCAGGGTCAGCAGCAGGAAGTCGAGCGACGGTGGGTACTTGGTCAGGTTGAGGAACGACATGACCGTCTCCAGCGGCGTCGCGCCGACGGACCACGGCAGGGGCTCGCCGTAGACGTTCACGAGCCTGAGCACCCCGAAGAGGGCGAGCGCGCCGGCGGACGCGAGCAACAGCCACCGGCGCCGCGTCGTCGCCTGGACCTGGGACGAGAACCACGGCCCCACCGCGTAGCCCAGCGCGATGACGCCCATCCACGGCAGCACGGGATAGGACGTCTTGAGCCGCGCGCCCCACGGCAGGTCGATGAAGCCCCGGTCATGCAGGAGCGCCCACCAGGTGTGCCCCGGCTCGCCCGCCGCGAAGTGGACGGGGTCCAGCAGGTTGTGGCCCAGAAGCACGAGCAGCGCGAAGCCCAGCAGCGCGGGGCGGGGCAGGTGGAGCAGGGTGGCCAGCACCATCATCGACAGCCCGATGGCTCCGATGACCTGGAAGTAGTACGTCGGCGGGAGCAGCTGGAACGTCCACGCGAAGTTGACCACGGTCAGCTCCAGCACCAGCAGGAACAGGCCCCGCTTGAACAGGAAGCCGGACGCCGCGCGGCGCCCTCCATGCCGCTGGCCGTAGAGCCAGGCCGCCACGCCCGTGAGGATGACGAAGACGGGCGCGCACAGGTGCGCGGCCAGCCGGGTGAAGAAGAGCCCGGGCGGCGTGGTCGCCAGCACCACCGGGTCGCTGACCTGCGCGTGGAGATAGAAGTACTCGCGCACGTGGTCCACCAGCATCAGCGCCATGACCAGTCCCCGCAGGGCGTCGATGCCGAGGATCCTCCGGCCCTTCGTCGTCGCCAGGCTCGCCGCCGGGGGCTCCACGGAGGGCAGGGCGGTGGACATCGTGGCGGGTGCTGTCATCGCGTTCACTCGAACGGGAAGGCCGCGCCTCCGAGCGATACGGCGGTTGGCTGCTTCCCTGTCGTGGTGGAGGAGGGCGCTCGGGGCCCGTCGATAACAGCCGGCAAGGCGCCTCACTCCCCAAAGCGGCGGGAGGCTTCCATGGGCGGCCCCGTGTCCCGGGAATACCTGTTCCTGAGTTGCAGTTGAATCATGGTGGCGATAAGGCGCCGTTGCCTCGGGGCGCCCGGCTGCTCGTGGCCTCGCCGCGCCGGCGAGGGGTCCGGTGAGTGGGGCCGGACCCCATGCGGAGCGCTACTGCTGACGGCCCTCGATGGCGCACATGAGCACCGCCGCCGCGATGCCGAGCCGGCGGTCCAGGCGGTTCTGGAGGTCCATGCCGAAGTCGAGGTCGATCTTCTGGATGAAGGGGTTGAAGCGCTGCTTGAAGGCGAGGACCTGCGCGCCGCCCACGGTGCCGGTGAAGGACTGGGGGAGCAGGTTGGTGAGGAAGCGGCGCACCAGCGCCAGCATCATGCTGTCCTCCTCAATCTTGCCGATCTCCTGGTCGTTGGTGTCCAGCACCAGCCACTCGTCGCGGAGGATGGAGCGCAGGCCCTTGCGGCGCAGCGCGCCCACGCGCTCGCCCGTGGACGCGTCCGTCACGTCGTACGTCATCCCGAAGTCGAGGATGCCGCGCGCCTTGATGCTCAGCAGCTCCTCGCGCATCTGCTCGTCGCCGTAGATGCGCAGGTCCTCCTTCAGCTTGAAGGCCTTCATCTTCGAGTAGAACGCGAGGTTGCCCGCGGCGTCGTAGATGTGGAACGCGCCGCCGAACAGTTTGAAGAACTGCCGGCGAATCATGTAGGACGACTGGCCGAAGCGGCCGAGGGCCAGGTGGCTGGCGGGACGGTTTTGGAGGGCGGTAGACATGCCCACCCCCTTAGCAAAGTTCGCACGCCCGCCGCACGCCAGCCCGCTCGGGATGTGACCCGGTAAACCCGGGATGCGGGCAATCACGTTCCGAGCGCGAGCCCGAGCGTAACCTCGGGACGGCTTCAGCGCTCGACGAGGTCGGCTGCCTGGAGGTACTCGGAGGCCTCGACGATGGCGCTCGCGGTCCAGCCCCGGTTCGCGCCGCGCCCCGACACCTCGCAGTCGCCGTCGGTGTGGATGCCCAGCACGTAGCCCTGCTCGTTGAGCACCGCGGCCCCGGAGCTGCCCACCAGGGTGTCCAGGTCCGTGTAGTAGACGAGCCGGTTGCACGCGTCGGCGTAGCGCCCCTCGGCGATGACCTTGGGCGAGCCGCGCGGATGCTGGATGACGGCCAGCCGCTCGGTGGCCAGCGTCGTCAGCGGGACGGGCGCGGCGGTGGGGAGCGTGTCGAGCAGGATGAGGGCATAGTCCGGCGCGGCCGATTGCTCGATGACCGTGCCCTCCGTCATCAACGGGTCGCCGTCCGCCTCGTCCTCGAAGTTGAACACCACGAAGGAGCGGTCCCCGAGCCCGACACAGTGGCCCGCGGTGAGCACCACCGGCCCCGCGCTCGCGGCAATCAAGGTGCCGGTGCAGCTGCCGTTGATGAAGACGACGGCGTCCTCTCGCTCCTGGATGTTGGCGAGCGCGCCCTGGTAGCGATTGATGGGCGTGAAGTCGAGCGACGGGCCACACTGCGTGAACGCGGTGACACCAGCCGGCTGCGGCTCCTCGCAGACCTTCAGTTCATAGGGTGCGGGCACCGAGCCCCCGCAGGCCCAGAGGCCCAGGAGCACGGTGCCCGCGAGGCGCGAACCCCAGGGTTTCAGGATGGAACCGAGGGGTCGCGTCATGGGCTCAGTACAGCGTGGTCAGCGCGGTGCGGTCGCTGCTGGTGAAGTTGCCCGTCTCCGACGAGCGGAAGCAGGAGTTCATGATGGAGCCGCCCACCGTCGCCGTCGTCGGCGTGCCGGTGATGTGGATGGCGCCGACGCCCGCCGTGCCCTCGTTACCACCGGAGCCGCAGCTGATGGCGCGGTTGTAGTAGTCGGAGTGACGGAAGCCGACCGCGTGGCCGAGCTCGTGCGTGATGACGTGCTCGTTGACGCCCGCGCTGTAGCTCTGCAGGCCCGTGCCGATGTTGATGGTGCCGTACGGACGGCCGCCGGAGGGGAAGCCCGCCGAGCCACCCGCGCCGGACATCGTCGTCGCGGTGATGTTCGCGCTGCAGCCCGTCGTCGGGCCCACGGCCATCGTGAAGCTCAGGCCGAGCGCGTTGTAGTTCGCGACCGCGGCCGTCAGACCGGCCTTGAGGCGGGAGTAGCTGTTGAACGAAGAGGTGGGGTTGACGCAGATCTTCGTGATGCTGCTGGAGACCAGGTTCGTCGTCCGGTACTGCTCCACGTGCGTCACGGGCTGCAGCATCTCACGCGAGGCCTCGAGCGTCACGTGGGCGTCGCGGCCCACGTACACCAGACCGTCGACCTCCATGATGTCGTCCGCCGGGAAGCCGGCCTCGACCAGGTTGGCCTTGATCTCCTCATTCTCCAGCTGCGTGTCGCCGGTCTCGGAACCACAAGCCGCGAGCACGCCACAGCTCACCACGAGGACTGCCGCTCTCTTGAACATGGTGCTTTTCCTCTGATGATTCGGGGGGACGCGCCGCCGCCTGACCTTCCCATCAGCCGCGGACGGCGCGCTCGTCCCCTCAGCAACTGGCGGGCCACTCGGCCGATAAGAGTGGGGAAGCTCTCAAATCTAGATTAACCTGGAGTATCCGCGCTCCAGGTTGCGGGGTCCGAGGTGTAAAGAGGCCTGACGCAGGCTGGGTTAAAGCACCGTCTCACCAGCGCTTTTTGTATTCACAGGGGAGCGCCCGGTTTTCGGACAGCGGTGTCTATGAATCAGTCATCCACCGTGGGGTCTCAAAAGCCCGTGAATACATGGGGTATCACGGACCCCCGGGGGATGCACCGCCGGGCGAAAACTGCTGTCTTCATGCATCCAAGTCCAGCTGACGCCCTGGGTCGACCCCGCGGGTGTGGCTTCGAGCACCGCACGCCCCCCGCGGGATTTTTCCAGCGGGGGGCTGCTTTACGAGGGACTCGGGGGAATTCTAGGTTCCGCTGGAAAAATCCAGCTCAACGAGCGGTGTATCGCCGGCTCATCAGGATGCACGTGAACCTCCTCCTCGCGCGTTTCTCCCTTGGATGTCTGCTGTTGGCCCCCTTGTCCGCGTGTGACTCCAGCGCGGAGGACGACAACCCCGGGGGCGGCGACTCCGCCGTGACGGGTGTCTGGAATCGCTTCGGCAGTGAGTACGGCTACAAGACGGACGTGGCCTACGGCGGCATCGCCGGCCAGTCGTCGGACCGGGTGTACATGTGCGAGCTGCCCGGCTCGCCGTCGGCGGGGCTCTACAAGGGGCGGCTCATCAGCCCCCGGATGATTCGCTGGGATGCGACGCACAACCTGCCCGACTACGAGGTCGTCTTCGAGGGGCAGACGATGCGCTTCCGGCCGCAGAACGGGTCGAACACGTTCCTGGGCCAGTACCAGAAGGGCACCTGGACGCCGGGCGCGTGTGATTTGTCGATGGAGAACGGGGAGCTGGTGGACCGCTCCTCCTCCGCGTACGTCCGCTTCGACAACGACGGGGACTTCAAGATCAACAGCGTCACGGTGGGCGGCGAGCCCCTGCCCATCCACAACCGCGACACGTGCAGCGTCACCACGCTCATCCCCGCGGGGACGGGGGACAACGGCCTGCTCACCGTGTCCATCAACTACAGCGGCGTCGGCGTGGACGGCCCCTACCGGCGGACGCAGAACCACACCCTGTACCGCTCGGACTTCAAGCCGGACTGCAACAAGCTCGCGGTGGAGATTGGCTGCGGCGCGCTGGCCGTCTGCGTCTACGTGGCGCCGTAGCCCGCGTGTCACTCGTACCAGGTGGGCACGAGCGTGCGCACCTGGGGCAGCGCGGCGACGCGGCAGAGCCGCTCCCACGCGGCGGGCGTGAGCGCGCCGTGTCGGGCCTCGCAGTCCCGCGCCTCCAAGGGCAGCAGCACCAGGACCTCCGAGGCCGTGTCGCACGCGGCGCGGCCTCGCGAGGCCAGGGCGCGCGCGCCGGGGGCGAGCGCCTGGACGCGGGCGAGCAGCGCCGCGTCGCCGGCCGGAAGGCACAGCTCCACCGCGCCGTCGTTGCGACAGCCCGCCTCACGGGTGAAGGCGAGCTTCTCGGTGGGGCACGCGACGTTCGCGGAGGCCGCCGGGTCGACGGGCGTGGTGGCGCACGCGGACAGTCCGGCGAAGAGCAGCACGGCGGCGATGTGGCGAGGCATGGGGAGGCTCCGGACGCGTCAGCGGAAGGACTTCACGTAGTTCGCCATGATGGCGGGGTGGTCCGAGTAGAAGTGGTCGTTCAGCGTGCGCGACAGGGAGCGCGTGTCCTCACCCAGGAGGTTGATGGACTCGGTGTCCACCTGCTCCTGGTTCACGATGATGCCTCCCATGTAGTTGTTCTTCGCGTTCGTGTTGGAGTGGGAGACGGTGTACGTGGGGTGGATGTTCCCGTCGGAGCCCTCCTGGAAGGAGAACCGGTTCGGGAAGAAGCCTCCGCCCAGCTCGAACGAGTCCATGTTCAAATCCCCCAGCAGCACGTCCACGTTGTTGTCGTGGGCGAAGCGGGCCACCTCCTCGAGCGCCTTGTGCTTCTTGTCGTCCTTCGTGTGGCCGGTGTAGCCCGCGTCCAGGTGCACGCCCGCGACCTCGAAGTACACGCGGTACTCGGGGACGATCTTCTGCACGCAGAGCCACTTCTCGGGGTGGTTGACGCCCTGGCGGATGAGGCCTCGGGCCTCGTACAGGACCTGTGAGGAGAACATCTCGTCGCGCAGGACGTAGGCGGAGATTTCGTTCTTGGGGTCCACGTCGGGGTCGAGCAGCGTGCGGATGCTGCCGATGCGCCGATAGGTCAGCTCCGGGCACGGGCGCAGCTCGTCCGGGAAGGGCGCGCCCTTGAGCTCCTCCGACAGGAAGATGACCTCGGGCACCCGTTGCGTGAGCTGCTTGTGCAGGTCGTAGGGGCGCCTGGCGTGGAGCCGCTTCCACTCCAGCACGTTGGTGGCCTCCTGGATGTGCTTGAGGACGATGGCGTCGTAGTTGGCGAGCACGTCGTCCTCCTCCAGGAACCCCGACTTCTTCTCGAAGGGCGTGTGGTGCGGGTACGGCTTGGTGTTGAACGCGGCGAGCGGCTGGAAGCCGCCCACGTTCTGCAGGGGCGCGAAGTTGAAGCCGCCCGTCGGGACGAGGTTCCCCTGGAACGTGCCCTGCTTCGCGTTGTCCTTGTAGAACTTCTTGCCCGCGTCGAAGGGGATGAACAGCGTCATGCACTGCAGCGTCATCACGCTGGGCTCGGGGATGCTCGCCGTGTCATCCAGGGTCATCATCTGCGACGGGGGCGGGGAGGACTCCCGGACCGGGTCCAGCAGGGCGCTCAGCAGGCTGCCCGACGCCGACCGCCGAAGCCGGACCTGTTCCCGGCGCGCCTGCTTCATCGACTTGAAGGTCTTCTGGATGCGCGCGTCGTGGGGGGACTTCTTCAGGTCCACGTACGAGGGCTTCTTCCGGATGGGGCCGGGCTTCGCGACGTGCGTCAGACAGCTCTTGCAGAGCGTCTTGCTCTCGAACTGGAAGACGAAGACCTTGCGGTGACACCTTCGGCACTGGATCAACATGGGGGCTCGCGTTCGGGCCGGGCGCGGGGGCGGCGGTGCGCAGTCCCCTGTGCAGCCGGTGTGCCTGGACCCACCGCCTCCTTCTTCCAGGAAGAAGCAGGAAGTCGCCCGACCTTGCGCGCGTCGGCCCGACATCCCGTGCGAGCCACGTGCGACGCGGAGGCCGTGCGGGCGGCTCGGGAGCCGCGGCGCGCGAGGGGGCTGCGTCCGGGGCCGACGCGGCCCGCGTTCCAGTGGCACGCGCCCGCTCATCGAGGGAGCGGGCCCGGTCGTCCGCGTGGGCCGCCGCGGATGCCAGGGCGACACCTCACCCGCGGGGAGCGGGGGAGGCGCCGCCGGGGTGACTCAGGGGCTGAGGGGGTAGCAGTAGCTGTAGGTGCGGTCGATGCCGCCACCCGAGAGCGGGTAGTAGACGTAGCCCAGCTCCTCGCCCGGGCCGCAGTCGGAGCGGGCGCGGGTGTAGGGGTGGCACGTCACGACCGCGGGACCGGCGCCATCCACGTCGGAGCAGCTGCCCCGGGCGCCCTCGACGCCGCAGAACTCGGTGAAGCCTCCGGAGCACGGCTGGCCGATGAGCGCCGGGTCGAACGCGAAGCCGTGGCCCTCCAGCACGGACTGCTCGGTGCACAGGCCATAGACACCGCAGACGGTGCCCGAGGGGCAGCCGGGGTTCGCGGCCATGAAGTCGCACGTCTTGAGGCACTGCGCGTCGTCGGAGACCAGGTCCGTGCACGCGAAGCCCTGCTCGCAGTCGGTGGTGGCCAGCTCGTACTCGCTCGCCGCGGCGGTGCGCGTGCACGACTCGCCCTGCGTCTTGGTGCCGAGCGCGCGCTCCAGCGTCCCGTCCGTGCCCGCGTAGTCGTCCGCGACGCAGGCCGTGTCCGGCAGGGCGCTCGTCGGCGAGCCCTGACGCGGGTCACACCCGCCGGGGCGCAGGGTGTTCCAGGTCGCGAAGCGGATCCACCGGCACTCGCCCCCCTCCACCACGGCGGAGCCCGTGTAGGGGCCGGAGCGGGGCGCGGCGAGCACCGACTCGCGCAGCACCACGTTGGACAGCGCGCCCAGCGTCTGCTGCGGCGACAGCTGGAGCGCGAGCAGCAGCGCGCCCGAGTCCGCGACGAACAGCTTCTGCGTCGTGGTGCCGATGTCCTGGTAGCCGAAGACACACTGCTCGCAGGTGAAGGTGTTCGCGCCGCCCGCGGCCAGGTTGTAGAGGCCCGGCGCCGTGTTCATGTCCAGGCGGATGCGCAGCTCGTCGCGCGTGGTGCCGCCCAGGTTGGTCAGGTCGCCGCGGAACGTGGGCTGACGCTCGTACTGCACCGGCGTCAGCTGGATGCCATTGAACGTCTCCCCGAGCGTCACCTCCGTACAGCCCGCGGGCGGCGTGAGGAAGCGCGCCTCCTGCTCGGCGGTGAGGACCGCGTCCTGCGGTGTCACGGGCGCCGGGTCCTGGGCCTCCTGGCCACAGCCGATGAGCCCCGACAACAGCAGCGCGCCCCAGCCACCACGATTCACGAACTTCATCTTGGATTCTCCCATCACGGTTGTGTGGAGCCGAAGGCCGCGACGACACCGTCCCGATTCACGGTTCGTGGGTCATGCGCTGCGCTCGGAACGGAGCCGGCCCGGCTCGCACATCCGATGAACGGGAAATCGCGTGAAATGTCGCAAGCCCGCGTGCGTGGCCTCCGGAGGTGCTCCGGGCCACGCGGCGGGTGAATCCGCTGGCGGTGTATCCAGGGTGCTGTTGAACCTGGATTACGGAACGAGCCGGCCCGGCCGGAGGCCCGCGGCGGGGGCGGCCGTGCGCGGGAGTCCCGGCGCGCTGACGATGAGGATGCCCGCGAGCACCAGGGCCGCGCCCAGGATGAAGAACAGCCCCACGGGCTCTCGCAGCACCAGCCAGCCCGCGGTGACGCCGAACACGGGCGTCATGAACGAGAACACGGACAGGCCCGAGGCGAGGTAGCGGCGCAGCAGCCAGAACCAGACGAGGTAGCTGGCGAAGGACACGATGACGCCCTGGAAGAGCAGGCTCGCCCAGGCGGTGCCCGTCATGGAGAGGTGGCCCGTCTGTCCGGTGAACAGCGCGATGGGCAGCAGGAGCGCGAAGCCGCCGAGCAGCTGGTAGAGCAGGGTGTGCGTGGGGCGCGCCTCGGAGAGCGACGAGCCGCGCACCACCACGGTGGTCGCGCTCCAGGACAGGCCCGCGAGCAGCCCCAGCGTGTCGCCCCAGAGCATCCGCGGGGTGATGCCTCCCTGGAGCCAGCCACCGCCGAAGGCGAGCATGATGCCCGCGAAGGCGACCAGGATGCCCACCCACTGCACCCGGCGCAGCCGCTCCGAGGGGATGCGCCAGTGCAGGCCCAGCGCGGTGAAGACGGGCGCGGTGTAGAGGAAGACGGCGATGTGGGAGGCGTGCGTGTGGCGCAGGCCCTCTCCGATGAAGAGGAACTCGGCGCCGAAGAGCACGCCCGACAGCAGACCGGGGCGCCAGGTGCCGTCACGCAGGTCCAGTCGCTCGCCGCGCAGCAGGCACAGCAGACCCACCAGCAGGGCGGCGAGCCCCGAGCGCAGCGCCATCTGCGCCAGGGGTGGGATGTCGGACGCGGCCAGCTTGATGGCCACCTGTTGGATGCCCCAGAGGGCGCACAGGAGGAGCATCGTGGCGAGCGCGAAGCCATCGACGGGTCTGCGAAGCGTGCTCATGCCCTTGATATGGCGTGTGGCGGGCTTGATTCATATAGCTTGAACCCGACAACCCATGCCGAGAAGCCGCCATGGCCCAGCAGCTCCAGGTTCCTTTCTCCACCAAGCTTCCGCACCCCGTGTATTTCCGCACGGCGCGGCTGCCCGCGGCGGCCACGTATCCCCGGCATCACCATCCGTGGGGTGAGTTCGTCTACGCCTTCAGCGGGGTGATGGAGCTGGAGCTTGCGGGCGGCCACTACCTGGCGCCCCCGCAGTATGGAATCTGGCTGCCTCCGGACGTGGAGCACCGGGGGATGAACCGCTCGGAGGCGAGCCACTGCTCGCTCTACCTCACGAAGGCGCTGTGTCGGGGATTGCCGAGGACGACGTGCGCGCTGGCGGTGAGCCCGTTGGTGAAGTCGCTGTTGGAGCACCTGCGCGAGCACCAGGTGGCGTACCCGCGCACGAGCGCGGAGCGGCGGTTGATGCGGGTGCTCATCGACCAGCTCTCGCTCGCGCCGCCGCAGGGCAGCTACCTGCCCATGTCCGACGACGCGTTGCTCGGCGAGGTGCTGCGGGCGCTGGTGAAGGCGCCGGCGGACGGGCGCTCCCTGGCCCAGTGGGCGCGCCAGGTGCACACCACGGAGCGGACGCTGGAGCGGCGGTGCCGGCAGCACCTGGGGTTGTCCTTCAGCGAGTGGCGTCAGCGCCTCCGGGTGGTGAAGGCGCTCGCGATGCTGGAGGAGGGCAGCGCCGTGGAGGTCGTCGCGCTGGAGCTGGGCTACTCCAGCGCGTCCGCCTTCATCGCCATGTTCCGCAGGATGACGGGGACCACGCCGGACAAGCTGCGGGGCCACGGGCTCGCGACGTCGTGACGGCGCGCCCGCTCAGAGCCCCAGCTCCACGCCGATGCCCGGCGCGACGGACCACAGCGTCTCTCGCGAGCGGGAGCCGGGGTACCACTCACCGATGAGCTGGACGCGGAAGCGCTCCAGGATGGCCACGCCCACCAGGGCCTGCACGACGGCGCGGGAGCACGCCGTCACCCGGCTGGCGCCTCGGCCCTCGCAGCCCTGGGTGCCGTAGCGGTCATTCGCGCTGAACATCCAGCCGGCGCGCAGGCTGAAGCGGCTCTGCGCGAGGAAGGACTGGTCGGTGCTCGGCCGGAACTCCAACCCTCCGACGGGCGCCAGCGCGAAGGACTCCTCCGTCCCGGAGGAGAGCACGTCCTCGAGCCCGCGAAAGCCGAGGGCCGCCGTGAAGCGCAGCCCGGTGGGCAGCTGCTCCTCGAACGCGGAGATGCTCACGCCCACCTCGCTCTGCACCGGCCCCATGGTGACGTGCAGCACCGTGCCCGGCGCGGCGAACGCCACCGTGTCCGCGGCGAGCTTGCCCGCGAAGCTGACCATCTGCCGGTCGTCGCCCGACTGGACCTCGGTGAGCCGGTTCACCGCCGCTCCGAGGGACTGGCGGATGCGGACGATGGCCAGGTCGCCCCGGCCGCGCGGCACGCCCAGATCCCGGAAGCTGAACCCATACGCGCCCAAAAGGCGCATCGAGTAGTCGAGCTCCGGCTCCTTGGGGCTCTTCCTCCAGTCGGGCCACTGCTCGGGTGAGACACCGGGCACGCGCGGGGGCGGCTCTCCGGCCATGGCGCGCTCGCAGTGCAGGTTGCGCCAGGTGGCCTCCATGTTGCCGGTGCCCGCGCTGGCGCAGGCGTCGTAGAGCTGGTCGAGCGACACCTGGAGCAGCGCGCGGAAGTCGGACAGGGCCTCTCCCTCGCAGACGCGCGGGGCTTCGGCGGCGCCGTCGTACACCGCGCGCATGCAGATGAAGGGGGCCCAGCTCCCGGGGTCCTGGGCGGGCTCGTCGCGGGGCCGGGCGAACGGGTCCTCGCCCTTCGTCACGTCGAGCAGCATCCGCCGGGCGTCGTACATGCCCAGGTAGAAGTCGAACGTGCGGAACTCCGTCTCGAAGAAGCCGAGGAACGCGAAGAGCGGCGCGCTGGCGGCGGGGAAGTGGCGCCGGGGCAGCACGAGCCGCCGGGCGATGTCGGGCTCCTCCTCCAGCAGCAGCGACAGCTCCTTGGAGCGCGCCGTGTCCACGAGCGCCGCGATGATGCCGCTGAGCTCGGTGGGCAGGGAGCGGGAGGTGGCGCGGGCCTGGGCGGGAGGGAGGACGGGGTACTCGGTGGCGTCCGGGTCCACGAACGCGAAGGCGATGCCCTTGGGCGTCTGCCGCACGCCGGGCGTGGGGACGTCGCGCCACTGCAGCCTGCCGTCGACGGAGTGGAGGCCGTCGCGGGCGAGCCCCACCGCGAGGCGCAGGGGCGCGTTGTCGAAGATGCCACCGTCGATGTAGCGCTCGGTCCGGGCCTCCCTGGGCAGGCACACGGCGGGGGATTGGGACTCCTTGGCCACGCAGGTGGACAGCTCGTGCGGCGGGAAGGCCACGGGGAAGGACATCGACGCGAGGATGAGGTCGCGCAGCGCCTGGAAGCCGATTTCGCCCTGCTCGTCGGTGACGAGCAGCGGCTCCATGCGCCGGCTGCCGGGCGTCGTGTAGTTGGTGGCGGAGGGGGGCTTGCCCGGGCCGCGTCCCCGGATGCGGATGGCGAACTTCTCCTCGATGCGGGGCAGGGGCATGCGGCCGTTCGCGGCCATGAGCACGCGGGGCTCCACGCGCGTGGTGGAGACGCCGAACACCACGTCACAGGACGTGCGCAGCCCCTGGTTCCAGGCCTTCTCGATGTCGGCGGCGCCGCGCTCCAGCCACTCCCGCGAGAAGACGCCGAGCGGGGAGGTCGACGCGGGGATGAAGAGCTGGTTGAAGCCGACGGGCACCCACGTCCGCCAGAACAGGGATTGGTCCGGGGGCGGCAGCTCGGCGCCACAGGACGCCATCACCGCGAGCAGCGAGTTCAGGCTCCCGGCCGAGGCGCCCGTCAACAGCCGCAGGTCCACCTCCTGGCTGCCCTGGGCCGAGGCGAGCGCGTAGTACAGGAAGCCCGCTTCGTAGACCCCCAGCGACACGCCGCCGCTGACGGTGAGCGAGACGGCGGTGGCGGGGACCCCCGACTCATCGAGGGGAATCGGCTGGGCCTTCGCGGGCGTGCCGCCGAGCAGGCACAGCCCGGCGAGGACGAGCGCCGTCGTGGAGCGGGAAGGGCGAGGGGCGGCGGTGACGTCGTTGGATGAAACACAGCCCGGCGTGCCGGGAACGGCTGAACCCATCCGGCGACCGTAGACCCGGGCCTCCCCGGGTGCATCAAGCTTCCGTGTCGGGACGTGTTGCTTCCTGGACACGGCGCGTGGAAGCCCAGGCGCGCGCCGCGTCCGGGGCCCATGGGCCCTCCGCGCGGAGCAGGGCTTCGCGTGAGGCACCGCGAAGGCACGATGGCGGTCGAACAGGTCGTGCTCCATCCCGATGAGGCTCCTGGCCCGGCGTTTCACCGCGCGCGGGGTCGAGGATGACCACGGCGGCGAGGAAGCGCCCGTCGGCCATGGCGGGGCCTCACACGAGACACCCCGGTGGCTGTCTTCGCGCCGGTGGCGGACTCGCGCAAGTCCTCGTCCGTGCGTCCGTTTCACGGGCTCCGGCGTCGGACGATGCCGCTCACCCAGACATACCTGGGTCGCCGCCGCATCACTGGGAGCGTGTCCTGGGGCCGAATAGGCTTGTCTTGATTTGTCTTCACAATCGAAGGAGCAACCCATGTCGAAGCCGTGGAGTGTCGTCGCGAGCATCCTCGTCGTGCAATTGCTGGCATGTGCCGGAGGAGGAGCGGGGCAGCCCGAGGGCCCTGCGGGTGAGATGCGCTTGTCGGTGCAGGGCCTGGCCCGCGGGGAGCTCGACAGCCTGGTGGTCACCGCGCAGCCCGCCAATGTCTCGCAAACCCTGACCTATTCGGCGACGTCGGACACCTTCGAGGGGACGCTCGTGTTGCCCGCGGGGGCGCAGACGCTGACGGCCGAGGGGTTCGTGGAGGACGGGACGGGGACCCCCGTGCTGGTCGCCAGTGGCACCGTGACGGTGACCGTGGTCGCGGGCACCACGGTGGGCGTGTTCCTGGACATCCGGGATGTGACGCCGGCCACGCCGCAGCCGGACATCGCGCCGTTCATCCGGTCGGCCTTCCACGGGTCGGTGAACATGCCTACCAACACTTTCACCGAGCTGGCCGTGTCCGTCGTCGACCTGGACGGAGACCCCATCACCTACCAGTGGACGAGCGACTGTCCGACGAGCGTGTTCACCCGGCCGACCGCGTCGTACACGGAGTGGGGCAATTCGGTGCCGGGTCGGTGCACGCTCGAGGTGCGGGCCACCGCGCGGGGACAGACGGTGTCGAAGAGCCTTTCGGTGAACGTGTATTCATTGACGCCGACGACCGGGGATGTGGACGTGGAGGGGACCTACACTCCGCGCCCGCTCATCACGGCGATTCACGTGCAGGGACAGGGGCTGCCCCTGCAGCGCTTCCTGCGTGAGGACGCGGTGACGCGCTTCCCCTTCGTGGGGCCGAACCGGACCTTCCAGGTGGAGTTCTTCGTGGACTATGGCACGAGCCACGGCACGCGCACGGCGACGCTGGAGACGACGTGCGGCACGGTGGTGCGCGACGTGGACACCTGCGCGGCGAGCCCCGCGCCCACGTCCTGCTCCGTGTCGTACACGTGGACGACGCCCACCGGCTCGCCCTTGTGTTGGCTGAGGACCCAGGCCACCAACGGGACGCTGGTGGATGGGTTCACCGTCGGGACGATGGTGGATCAAGCGGTGCGCTGAGCACCTCCGGTCGGGACGCCCGCGGGGGCCACGACAGCCACCCGCGGGCATCGACCTGACCGGGAACTAGTAGCGGTAGGTGTCCTGCTTGAACGGCCCGGACACCGTGACGCCGATGTACGCGGCCTGGTCCGGCGTCAGCTCGGTGAGCTGCGCGTTGAGCTTCTTGAGCTGCAGCCGGGCGACCTTCTCATCCAGGTGCTTGGGCAGCACGTACACCTTGCCCACCTGGTACTTGTCGCTGTGCGAGTACAGCTCGATCTGCGCGATGGTCTGGTTCGCGAACGAGCTGGACATCACGTAGCTGGGGTGACCCGTGCCGCAGCCCAGGTTCACCAACCGGCCCTTGGCCAGCATGATGATGCGCTTGCCGTCCGGGAAGATGATGTGGTCCACCTGCGGCTTGATCTCCTCCCACTGGTACTTCTCCAGGGAGGCGACCTCGATCTCATTGTCGAAGTGGCCGATGTTGCACACGATGGCCTGGTCCTTCATCTTCGCCATGTGGTCGTGGGTGATGACGCTCTTGTTGCCCGTGGCCGTGACGAAGATGTCCGCCTTGTCCGCCGCGTAGTCCATGGTGACGACGCGGTAGCCCTCCATCGCCGCCTGCAGCGCGCAGATGGGGTCGATCTCCGTCACCCACACCTGGGCCGACAGCGCGCGCAGCGCCTGCGCGGAGCCCTTGCCGACATCGCCATAGCCCGCGACGACGGCGATCTTGCCCGCCACCATCACGTCCGTTGCGCGCTTGATGCCGTCCACCAGCGACTCGCGGCAGCCGTACAGGTTGTCGAACTTGCTCTTGGTGACGCTGTCGTTGACGTTGATGGCGCGGAACAGGAGCGTGCCCTTGGCGGACATCTCCTGCAGGCGGTGCACGCCCGTGGTCGTCTCCTCGGTGACGCCGAGGATCTTCGCCGCCTTGCGCGAGTACCACGTCGCGTCCTGGGCCAGCTTCGCCTTGATGGACGCGTACAGCTCCCGCTCCTCCTCGCTCTGGGGGTTGGCCAGGACGCTGGCGTCCTTCTCCGCGCGCTTGCCCAGGTGCATCAGCAGCGTCGCGTCACCCCCGTCGTCCAGAATCATGTTCGGACCCTCGTGGTCGCTGCCCGCGGGGCCGAAGTCGAAGATGCGGTGGGTGAAGTCCCAGTACTCCTTCAGGGACTCGCCCTTGTGCGCGAACACCGGCGTGCCCGCGGCCACCAGCGCGGCGGCGGCGTGGTCCTGCGTGGAGAAGATGTTGCACGACGCCCAACGCACCTCGGCGCCCAGCGCCTGGAGCGTCTCCACCAGCACGGCCGTCTGGATGGTCATGTGCAACGAGCCGGTGACGCGAGCGCCCTTGAGCGGCTGCTGCTTGGCGTACTCCTCGCGGATGGCCATCAGCGCGGGCATCTCGCTCTCGGCGATCTTGATCTCCCGGCGGCCCCATCCGGCGAGGCCGAGGTCGGCGATGGCGTAGTCCTGCTTCTGCGTCTGCGTGGCGGCGGTCATGGCGTGTCTCCTGAGTTCAGGTTGCGTCGCGTGTGCTGGCGAGGTCCTGCCCGAGCCGCTGGAAACGGACCCACCCTCGCAAGCCACGCGTACAGGTGAGTGCCGTTGGGTCATTCCCTTCGAGCCTGGGGCCAGGGGCCTCGCAACACTCCTCGAAGTCCGGGGCAAACTACGAGAAGGCCCGGCGAATTTCAAAGGGAAGTTGCCGCCCCGGAGGGCAGGCATGCGGGCTCCACCCGACACCCGGCCTACAGGGTGGCCAGCGGTGGGAGCCCCTCCCCGGGACCGAGCGGGGCGGCGCCGGCGCCAGGGGCCGACGCGCGCCCGCGCGCTCGGGAGGGACTACTTGCCCGACGCGCGCACCGAGCCGCCGCTGGCCCAGTGGTCCGTGGCGGCGCGCGTGAGGGTCTGCGCGAGCAGGTCCTCGAGCAGGTCCGCCTTGGCGATCTCCTCGGGCTCGAAGACGCCGAGCAGCGCCAGCTCCGGCTTCTCGCCGTACTGCTCCTCGCCCAGCGTCAGCCAGCCGGGGGTGTAGCTGGCGCCCACCAGGCCGTTGACCAGGGGGGCGATGCGCAGCGAGGCGCCGTGCGCGTGCACGGGGCCCGCGGGTGCGCCGTTGCTCTTCACCAGGCCGATGTCCTTGCCGGAGAAGCGGACCTCGAACGCGCGCGAGTCATCCCAGTGCGGCACCTGCTCCAGGGACAGGGACAGGGCGCCGTCGGACGCGGGGCCGGCCTCGCCGTTCGCCCTCTGGACGGCGGCCTTCAGGGCGTCGGAGACCTGGGAGGACAGCTGCGCCCAGCGCTCGCGCCGCGCAAAGGCCTTCTGGATGTTGTCGTTGATTTCCTTTAGAGAGGCACCAGCGTTCTTCGACGGCATGAAGTCCCCTTCGGGGGTTGGAGGGCAAGGCCGGATGCTGCCCTCCGCTCACGCATGGTGTCCAGGGGGCCCCCGGGCTTTCAGTCGCAGCCCTGGAGGTCCTCGGTGACGAAGCCGTTCCGGGTGGAGATGCGCCGGTCGTGGCACACCCCGGGGTGGCCCTTCAGCCGGTAGTGGTGGGTGGAGGTCCCCACCGCGTTGCGCTGCGCGCGGGGCACGCCCAGGTTGTACGCGGCCTCGCCCGTGAAGACGTCGTCGAGCTCGCGGTGCTCCCACGTCTGGAGCCCCCGGACGCCGAGCGCCTTCTCCGCGTCGCGCACGGTGATGCGGGTGGTGAGTCGGTTGGCCGGCGTCACGTCGATGTGCCCGTCCAGCACGAACTGCTTGTCGGAGCGGCTCATCGTGGGGAACACGTCCCGGCCGACGACGGTGACGGTGCTCGTGTCCCGCCACGTGGCGACGAGCTCGTCCGGGTTCTCCAGGTCACCTACCCAGCGGTGCATGCTGGTGTTGGAGACGTCCTGCTCCACGGTGGTCAGCTCCCAGCCGCGCGAGGTGCGCAGGTAGCCGGACACCCTCAGGTGGTGGCCACCCTGCGTGTCCACCTGGTGCCAGCCGTCCACCAGCGCGTACGTGGAGTCGTTCGACAGCGTCCCCAACTGGTGCTGGACGAGCCCGCCGGTGACGCGCGCGGTGCCCGTGTCCCGCCACACGAGCACGTTGGTGGGCAGGTCCCACCCCGGCCGTCCCTCGGGCACGCCGAGCACGCGCACGGTGAGCTGGTGCGGCTGACCGTCCGTCAGCAGGCCCACGAACGGGGTGAGGTCGTACTGGATGGGGCGGATGTTGAAGGCGCGGGGCGCGGGGAGCACGTACCAGAGGAAGGGATTGGACCAGCCACCGGTGTAGACGTGGGGGAAGGGCATCGCGATGCCGGCCACCCGGCCGTCCACCTCGATGACGACCTCGCGGTAGGGGCCGTCGTCGGCGGGGCACGAGTAGGGCACGACGATGGGCGCGGTGATGTACCAGAACTCCTCGCACCCGCCGCCGGAGCCCGTGGCGTAGACCTCCGCGACCAGGCGCGCGGTGTTGCGGGGCACCGTCACCTCGCCGACGAGCGCGCTGCCCTCGCGGCGCGGCTGGGTGAGCGGGAGCACGTCGCTCGCCAGGTTCGCGGCGGGCGCGTGGCCCCCCTGGGCCGGGTAGAACGTCAGGTACACCTGCACGTCCAGCACGCCCGTGTACGTCTCGTTCACCACGTTGCCGATGAGCATCCACACCGGCTGGGACCGCGCGAGGAGCGACGCATAGGCGGTGACGTCCTTCTCCACCGACCAGGCGATGCCCTCGCGCGAGGGCTCGGGCGTGGACGTCTTGAATATCGTCACGCCGCCCACCTCCAGGTGGCCCAGCCGGTCGTACTGGACGCCCTGCACCTTGCCCTCCAGGCGCAGCACCACCTTGCTCCAGGGGCCCGGGCACTCCGCGGGCGGCGTGAAGGTGCCGGTGAAGGGCGTGAAGTCATCGAACCGCTCATCGACGATGCGCACGGTGCAGGACGGCGTCGGCGGCCGCGCCACGGCTGGCGCCGCGGTGCGCGGGTCGTCCCAGTCCGTGCCGAACTCGGGCGGAGGCTCCACGGCCCACGCCGGCAACGCGGCGCCCACCACCAGGAACACCGCGACGAGACTGCCAGGGAATGGCTTCACGGCTTGTCCTCTCTAAGTATGTAATTCTTGAATAGTAGGAGCTTGCCCTGACATGGGCAATGCGCGGCTGCGGGGACGTGGTTCGTTGAAGGAACGCGGGAAGAACGCGCGCGGCGTTCGTTGAGTGCTCGCGGTGCGAAGGATGACACCGCGACATCACCACACACCCGGGGGCCGGTCCCGGAGCGCAGGGGAATCCATATGCAGACAATGACTCACACCCGCCAACGTGGTTGGCGGACGACCACGCTCGCCGTGACGACGATGGCCCTGTTGGTGGGAGCCTGCGGGCCCGAGGCGCCCGTGCCCCAGGAGGAGCCGCTCACGGACACGGGGGCGGCGACCACGGCGGCCTTCGAGGCCTGGAGCGCGAAGAACGTCGTCGCGACGGAGGAGGGGCACTTCCTGGTCGAGGGGGACATGCGGATGCTGGACCTGGCGGAGGTCCGCCGGTACTGGGAGAGCTTCACGAACAATCCCAACGCGCTGTCTGTCTTCCGGGTGGGCGGGGCGGACGCGGCCTGGAGCCGCGCGGACCGCGAGGCCATCACCTACTGCATCCGTCCCACGGACTTCGGCGCGGACTACGACCGCGTGGTGGAGTTCATGCACCGCGCCGCCTCCGGCTGGGAGGGCGCGGCCAACGTGAAGTTCGTGCACCTGAAGGCGCTGGACTCGTCCACCTGCAATCGCAACAACAACCTGGTGAAGTACAACGTCGAGCGCAACTTCGCCTTCACGGGCCTGTCGGCGGGCATGGGGTTCCCCACGTACTCGCGGCCCACGCGCTTCCTGGAGCTGGGGCCCACGTCGACGTGGACGGATGCGGAGCTCATCGCCGTGCTGACGCACGAGTTCGGCCACGCGCTGGGCTTCGTGCACGAGCACGACACCGCGTCGGGCTGCGGCATGGTGATGACGGGCAGCTACCGGCCGCTGACGTGCTACGACGGCCGGGGCGCCATGCACTACCCGTCGATGCCGGGGTGGTTGGATCCGTCGCGCACGCTGAACTTCATCTCGCAGCGGGACGTGGAGGGCTCGCAGGCGCTCTATGAGGCGCCGACCAACGTGCTGAGCACGTCCAGCGGCACGGTGTACGCGCGCAAGCGCTCGACGGGTGACCTCTACCGGCGCGACGCGCTCGTGTGGACGTTGGTGGGTGGCCCTGGCCAGGCGTTCGTCGCGGTGGGCAACACGCTGTATGGCCAGACGCCGGGCGGCGGCTCTCCGGTGCAGTTCCTGGGCTCAAGCTGGGTGGGCATCGGCGGACCCGCGGGGCAGATCTTCGCCTGCGCGGGGGCGCTGTGCGCCACGGACAAGCTGACGGGCAACGTGGCCCGCTACAACGCGGCCACCGGGACGTGGACGACCATCGGCGGGCCCGGCTCGCGCTTCGCGACCACGACGACGCAGGTGTTCGGCCTGGGGCCGTGGCAGGACGACTACACGGCGCTCTACAGCGGCGCGGGCTCCTCGTGGAGCGTGGTGGGCGGCGGCGCCAGCGAGCTGGTGGGCGGTGGGACGAAGATGTACCGGCTCACCAACGACAAGGCGTTCATCCAGCGCTACGACGGGGGCTCGACGTGGACGAGCATCGGCTACTCGGGCCGCAGCTTCGTGGCCGTGGGCAATGACGTGTACGGCCTGCGTCCGGATGGCTCGTTCATCATGAAGTTCACGGGCTCGGCGTGGAACTCCATCCACGGCGCGGCGAGCAGGATCTTCAGCTCCAACGGCTACCTGCTCGCGCAGAACCTGGACGACACCATCGAGCGGTACGACCCGGTGTCGAACACCTGGACGAACCTGGGCAAGCCCTGAGCGTCCCACCGGACCTGGAGGCGCGCGGGGCGGGCGTCCTCAGGTCCAGGTGCGCTGCTGGTTGCGCTCGTTCTTCTGGCGGAAGGCCTCCTCCAGGTCCACGCCGACGCGGTTGGCGATGGCGACGAGGTAGTTGAAGACATCGACCAGCTCCTCGCCGACCTGGGCGCGCGCCGCCTCGGTCGGCGTGCCTTTTCCTTCGTCGTAGAGCTTCTCGTGGCGGCGGACGGCCTTGAACACCTCGCCGACCTCCTCGCCCATGAGGAAGCAGTTGTGGACCAGGTCCAGCTTCAGCCAGCCATGCATCGCTTCCAGCTCGTGGATGTATCGCTGGTAGTCCTTCATGGAGGCGCCGGGGGGAAGTTCAATCATCTCCCCGTCTTCAATCACCGGGCGGCCCGCGTCAACCCCTGGGAAGGAGAGGTCCGCGTCGAAATGCCGCGGGAAGATCCGCGGAGGCCTTCGTACCTCTGGGGCACAACACCCGGAGGTCTCATGCAACGCGGTGCATTCCTGCTGGCCCTGGCCAGTCTCCTGCCGACCTGGGCCGTGGCGGCGCCCCACGTCACCCGGCTTCCGCCCCAGGACGCGGCGGTCCATTGCAGTCCCGGCGAGCCGTGCACCCAGCCCACGACGGACGGCTGGGTCGCGCCGATGGAGTACGCGGACGGCAAGAAGTTCCCGCTGCAGGACTATGTGAATGGCGGGCCCAACGGCGAGCTGTACCTGCTCATCAGCGACAACGCCGAGTACACCTCCGAGGAGTGCAACTTCGGGATGCCCGAGGCGGGCGGGATTCCCTCGGTCCAGACCAACCCCTGCCTCTCCCAGACGCTGTTCATCGGCCTTCGCCTGCCTCGGCCCAAGGACGCCAACGGGAACTTCCTGGAGGCGTCTGGCTTCATCGACGTCTGGCTCGATGCCCAGCGCGACGCCACCATCAACCAGGTTCCCGGCGCGAGCGGGCCGCGCTCCGAGGACCGCCACCTGCGGTTCCGCTACTCCACCGGCCCCAACGGGAACACCGCGCTGACGCAGCAGATGGGCAACAACGCGAACGGGTGGACGGGGCTGTCGGCCCCCAACCAGGCCTGGGCCACCACCGCCCTGGTGACGACGCCGAGCGCGGACCCCTCTCGCGTGCACATCGAGTTCTCGGTGAAGCTGCGCAGCAGCGTGCCGCCCATCGTCGGCAGCGAGCCCTTGTCCTCGGCGGTCCGCAAGCTGGGCCTCGCGCTCCAGAGCAGCCCCGGCATGACGGCGGGCGCCACGCAGCGCGTGGGCGGCGGCATCTTCTTCAACGCGAAGAACCAGCCGCCCAACGGCCTGCTGCCCGCCACCTGGGAGACGCTCGAGCTGCGGGAGCACATCCCCATCCCCTTGAGCTTCACGATGTGGAACGTGGGGCAGATGCCGGACGCGACGTTCTGGGTGCCCGACGGCGGCTCGGGGGAGATCGACACCGTCGCCGCGAAGATCTACAAGAAGGAGGTCGTCTGCATCTCCGAGATCTGGATGTCCCATGAGCGAGGAGAGCTCGTCGAGAAGGTCAACGAGCTGCGCGCCGCCGAGTCGCTGCCTCCCATGCAGGCCGTCACGGAGCTGAACGACGACATCTTCCAGCCACCCACGGAGACGACGGGGCTGGTGCTGCTGTCCTCACGGCAGATTCTCGAGGGGGGCATCCACCACTTCCCGTCCAACATGTGCACCGGCGCCGACTGCATGCAGGACAAGGGCGTCATCTGGGCGCGCATCGCCACGCCGGCGGCCACGGTGCCCGTCACCGTCATGGAGGACACGGGCCTGCCCAAGCTCTCCACGGCCACGGACTACGGCGAGTTCGTCGACGTGTTCTGCACCCACGTCAACGCGGGCGAGAACACGCCGGGGCCGGACACGGATGCGCGCGAGGACCAGTTCTTCGACATCATGGCGTACGTCCAGCAGGTGAGGAAAGGCGGGCCCCTGAATGCCAATACCTATCCGTACCTGCTCGGCGACAACGACATCTTCCCCCAGGGCACCTGGCCTGGCGGCCTGGACCGGCCCGCCTTCCTGCTCGGAGACCTGAACACGATTGGACCCAAGGCCACCGAGGCCGACTCCAACTTCTCCGCCTATCAGGACATGGTGGGGCCCAACTACCTGGACATCAGCGAGCGCACCGAGTTCGAGGAGGCCAACAGCTTCTTCTCCGAGTCCCGCGACCTGGCGCGCACCTCGTCCGGCTCGGACCCGATGGCGACCGGGACGTGGCTGACCAGCACCTGCACGGACCTGGTGTCGGACCAGCTGGCTGGCTTTGACCGGCTCGACTACGTGCTGGTGTTCCCGCCCGCGAACACGCTGGAGTTCCCCGCCTACGCGCTGCTCAAGGAGCCCACGGCGAGCGTCGAGCCGCACTTCGACCCCGACTCCGGCATCTCCATGGAGGTGGGGGGCTCGCCGCAGTTCTTCCAGCAATGCCTGTCGGACCACGCGATGGTGGACGTGGAGGTGGCCCTCACGAAGGTGAAGGACGTCGTGAAGTACAACCCCGCCAAGCCGCACCGGATTGAATACGCGGTGAAGCAGGTGACGGACCTGGAGACGGAGAGCGGCTGCTGCGCGGATTGGTTCACGCCCCGCGTGCACATGACGGCGAATGGCTTCTTCCGGGAGAACGCATACCTCGACATCGTCGAGGACCAGACCATCTACCCGAACTGGCGCGTGCAGACCGGGCCGAGCAATCCCACGCAGTTCCCGGACCTGCCCGCCAACTTCACGGGGGTGGTGAACATGACGTCCGCCATCTGGGAGGAGGATGTCGGCCCGAATGACCACTACGACTCCATCCCCGAGGGAGGCTCGAGCCTGGCGGTGGATGACCGGGACGGCCACTTCAGCTTCTTCGCGTCGTCGGGCCTGGTGCGCCGGGTGAAGGGGGAGTCGAGCGCCAATGACTGGCTCACGGGACTGGAACTGATGGGGAGCTTCCTGAACGGCTACGAGAACGGCATGTCCCTGGAGACGGAGGGGACGGACCATGACTCGGGTGACAACGCCCGGGTGCGGCACTTCATCCAACTCAAGGAGCTGGAGACCCCATGAGCGCAATGATTCGGACGTCCGCGGTGCTCGCGTGGCTCCTCGGTGGGGCGGCCCATGCCGTCGAGCCGATGGTGCCCTACGACAACTTCAACCCCTCGGAGTCCAACCCGCCTCGCGCGACGAAGGTGCGAGGCATCGACCCGGCGCGCTGGGTGGACGTGCAGACGGGGAGCCGGCAGCAGGCGGTGCGGGAGCTGGCCTTCACACGGCTGCGGCTGGCCAGCCGGGCCAACACAGGCACGGGGCGCTACGGCCTGCGCTTCATCCAGCCGTCGGCGGTGACGGCCATCGAGGCGAAGGTCCGGGTGAACAACGCCCGGAGCACGGGGTGCGAGCTGTCGCAGGGCGGCATCTCCCAGGGCGCGGCGGAGCTGTCCGGCCACTTCTTCAATGCGGCGACGCCCAGCCGCGCCAGCGCGAAGGATGACGTCACCGCGTCCATCCGCGTCGTCTCCCGGTCCACGGACCCGCTGGGCTCCCAGGACCTGCGCGTGGAGGCGCACGTCGAGCAGTGCCAGGACGCCTCGTGCACGGCGCGCGGCTCGCTCTTCACGGCGGACCTGGGGCAGGTGCACCAGGGAGAGCAGACCCGGCTGCGCGTCCAGTGGGACGCGGCGAATGACCGCTTCGTGTTCCAGCGCGACAGCCAGCCCGAGGTGTTCGGCGCCTACACCGTCACGGACACCCAGGCTCCGGGCATCGCCAGCAAGGAGCTGGTGGTGAGCCATTCCGTGCCCACGTGCGCGAGGGGGAGCCCCAGCCCGCTGGCGTATGTGAATGCGTACTTCCACGACGTGGGGGTGAATCAATCGGCGGCGCCCGCGCCCTGAGGTCGCGAGTCGACGGACGATTCGTCCTGGTGCGGCGAGAGCTCGTGGTGTCTCGCCGCCCGCGCTCGTGGAGTGCTGCGTCATCATGACGAACCCGGCGGGGTCTTGTTCTTTGCCCTGGTGAGTGCTTGGTTCCCGACCTGTTTGAAGAGGGGGAACACACTCATGAGTCGTGGCACGAGACGGATGTCTGGCATCGCGTTGTTGTGCGTGTTGTGGATGGCGGGCTGCTCTGGGAGCGCGCCCGAGGAGGCGACACCCGAGCTCGGCACCTCTCGCGCCGCGGAGGGGTTCTCCCGTCAGGGAACGGTGCTGGCGGGGCGCAATCACTCACTGGCCCTTCGCTCGGATGGGACGGTGTGGTCCTGGGGTGGCAACACCTTCGGACAGCTGGGCAACGGCACGACGCGTTCGCGCCCTCACCCTGGTCGGGTGTGGCGCTTGTTCGACATCCGCTCGCTCGGCGCGGGGGAGCTGCATTCGCTGGCGCTGAAGTCGGACGGGACGGTGTGGGCCTGGGGCAACAACCTGAATGGACAGCTTGGAGATGGGAGCACGACGTCACGCCCCGTCCCCGTGCCGGTGTCTGGGTTGACGAACGGCGTGGCCATCGCCGCGGGCTTCTCCCACTCGCTGGTCCTGAAGTCGGACGGGACGGTGTGGGCCTGGGGCAACAACGCCGCGGGACAGCTCGGGGACGGGACGACGACGCGGCGCGTGTCCCCGGTGCAGGTGCAGGGCCTCTCCGGCGTCATGGCCATCTCCGCGGGCAACGTCCACTCGCTGGCGCTGACGGCGGATGGTCGGGTGTGGTCCTGGGGCGGCAACGCGGATGGGCAACTGGGGACCGGAGACCTCGTGGGCCGCTCGCTGCCCGCGGTGCTCCCGGGCCTGACGGGCGTGACGTCGGTGTCGGGCGGTGGCTCGCACACGGTGGCGCTGCGGGTGGATGGCACGGTGTGGAGCTGGGGCAAGAACGATGACGGACAGCTCGGGCTGGGCTCCACGGCGGTGACGCTGGTCCCCACGCAGATTCCCGCGTACGGCGGCGTCGAGGCGGTGGTCGGCGGCGGGCAGCACACCGTGGCGCTGAAGGGGGATGGGACGGTGTGGGCGTGGGGCAGCAACGCGCGCTCCCAACTGGGAGACGGGACGATGCTCCCGCGGCTGTCTCCCGTGCAGGTGCCAGGGCTCACACAGGTGCGGGGTGTGTCGGCGGGCGGCGGACAACACTCGGTGGCGGTGAAGGCGAGCGGCGAGGTCTGGGCCTGGGGTTCCAACAGCGACGGTCAGGTGGGAGATGGGTCGTACCTGATGAAGTCGATGCCCGTGGCGACGCGCGCGTGGCTCGAGCGGGCCGAGGCCTCCGCGGGGGTGGGGCACTCCCTGGCCGTGAAAGCGGATGGCGCCGTCTGGGCCTGGGGCAACAACCAGAGCGGGCAGTTGGGCAATGGGTCGACGGTGTCGTCCTGGAGTCCGCTCCGGGTCACGCTTCCGGGGGCCTCCCTGGCGGGCTCGGTCGCCGCCGGAGGTGTGCACTCGATGGTCCTCCGGGAGGACGGCACGGTGTGGGCCTGGGGCGCCAATGGCTACGGCTCCATCGGAGATGGGACGACGACCTCGCGGCCAACGCCGGTCCAGGTGCAGGGGGCGTTGGTGGCCACGGCCGTCGCCACCGGAGTCCGTCATTCGCTGGCCTTGAAGGCGGATGGGACGGTGTGGGCCTGGGGCTGGAACTCCATCGGACAACTGGGAGACGGGACGGTGCTCACCCGGCTCTTGCCCACGCAAGTCCCGGGATTGTCGGGTGTCGTCTCGATTGCCGCGGGCGAGGCGCATTCGTTGGCCTTGAAGGCCGACGGCACGGTCTGGACGTGGGGACACCACAGCCCGTCCTGGATGGAGCTGGACCCCGATGATCCACCTCCGCCGGGGCTCGTGTCTCCGCTGCAGATGGCGGGGCTCTCGGAGGTGGTGGGGGTGGCGGGCGGCAACAGCCACTCGCTGGCGCTCAAGTCGGACGGAACGGTCTGGGCCTGGGGCAACAACGATTCGGGGCAGTTGGGAGACGGCACCTTCACGTCGCGGATGACGCCGGCGCAGGTGGTGGGGCTGTCGGGCGTGGTCGCCGTGGCCGCGAACGGCCTGTACTCCAGCGCGCTGAAGGCGGACGGGACGGTGTGGACGTGGGGCGCGAACTCCTCGGGGCAGCTCGGCGGAGGAATCTCGCTGTCGCGCGCGCTGCCCGCGCAGGTCGCGAGTCTCTCCACGGTCCGGTTCCTGGGCGCGGGGCAGGCGCACTCCCTGGTGGTCAAGGACGACGGGACGCTGTGGTCCTGGGGGAACAACTACTCCGGTCAGATTGGGGATGGGGCGCAGGACCTGACGGCGTTCCCCGTTCCGTCCCTGGTGACGCGCGCGCGTGGGGTGGCCGCGGCCTCGAATGTCTCGATGGGTGTGACTCCCGAGGGCAAGGTCCAGACCTGGGGTGCGAACACGTGGGGGCAGTTGGGAGACGGAACCCGCATCACCCGGCCGGAGCCCGGCGAGGTGGCCGGGCTGACGGGGGTGATGGCGGTCTCCATGGCGTATGACCATGCGTTGGCGCTGAAGTCAGACGGGACGGTGTGGGGCTGGGGGGCCAACTCCGGAGGCGTATTGGGAGACGGGACGCGGATGCAGCGCTTCACTCCCGTGCAGGTCGCGTCCGCCCTCCGGTTCCAGGCCATCTCCACGGGCTCGGCTCACAGCCTGGGGCTGGCGGAGGATGGGACGGTGTGGGGCTGGGGCGGGAACATGCATGGAGAGGTCGGGGATGGAACGCAGACCCTTCGCTCGTCGCCGGTCCAGGTGCAGGGGCTGACGCAAGTGATTGCCATCTCCGCGGGGAACTCGTTCTCGCTGGCCTTGAGGGCGAACGGCACCGTGTGGTCCTGGGGGAGCAACATGAGCGGCAGATTGGGGAACAACTCGACGGTGTCGCGCTCGGTGCCAGGCCAGGTGCCGGGGCTCACGGGCGTCACCGCCGTGGCGGCGGGGAACGGCCATGGGCTGGCCTTGAAGGCAGATGGCACGGTCTGGGCGTGGGGGGCCAACGCCTACGGCGAGGTGGGGGATGGGACGACGGTCAACAAGCTCGTGCCCGTCCAGACGCGGGTGTTGACGGGGGTGACGTCCATTGCCGCGGGGGTGAATCACAACCTCGTCATCACGGTGGGAGGGCTGGTCTGGGCTTGGGGACGCGATGAGCGGGGGCAGCTCGGAGACGGAGCTCCGTCCGCGGCGACGCTCCAGCCCGCGAGGGTGAGCTCGCTGGGGACCGCCGTGGCGGTTGCCGCGGGTGGGGACCATTCCCATGCCATCCTCGCGGACCGGAGCCTCTGGTCCTGGGGTGGCAGTAGTTACGGACAGCTTGGCTCCGGGCTGTCCCTGGTCCGGGCGGCCCCCGTGCAGGTCTGGTGAGTCGGGAGACGCGATGCGTGGGTGTAGCCAGGGCCGTCACGCTCCAAGTCTGGGGTGTGACGGTTCGGGTCACAAACCAACTCACGCACAGGGAGTCGTAGTGTTGGGTATGGTTTTTGTAGCCGGGTTGCACTCTCCGTCGGGATTTCCCTGCGGACATCGGAGTGCCCCATGCGCCTGAACCTGACCCACGGCTCTCGTTTGCTGGCCGCAGTGTTTGCCCTTGTCCTGCCCTCCACGCAGTCCTTGGCAGAGGAGCCGGTCTGCGTGGAGTCCCGCGGGCTGAAGCACTGCGGCCTGAACGGCGCCTCGGTGAAGAGGACGGAGGAGGGCGTCCGGGTGGAGGGCCAAGATTCCTCCGTGAAGGGCGGCGTCGTCATCCAGACGGAAGCGGCCACGAACTGGACGGCGGGAATGTTCATCGAGGGCGTGGGGGATGAGCAGACGTCCCGGACAGTCTTCTCCTCCACGTCGAAGGAGGGCAATACGAGCACGGCGACCCTGGAGCAGGTGAATGGGAAGGTGGGTTATTCGGCCGCCTTCTCCCGGGACGGGCAGCAGTTGACCTACTCCGTGTTCATCTATCGTGACGGCGCTCTGCAGGCCTCCTTGGGAGGCATTCGCAGTGGAGAGGTCACGGTCCACTCGGTCCAGAACCCCGAGCTGCCGCCCATCGTGCGCCCTCTTGGCATGACCTACGATGCTTGCATGCAGGCCTGCTTCAGGCTCTCCTGCGCCTATTGCGAGCATTTGTATAATGGCGCCCAGCGCACCCTTCCTGGAGGGGCCCGCGAGTGGCAGTTCGACGTCTCCCATCCAGAGCTCCACCTCAAGGACGGGCGTGTCGTGGAGGGGGACGAGGTCGTCATGCGCGAGGAGCTCCACAAGTCGAAGCGTCAGCTCCATCCGTTGGGCGCCGAGCAGATTCAGATCCAGACCACGGCCCCGGCCATCGAGCTGCGTGACGAGAACGTCACCCGCGCCTGTTCCACCCGGTAGCGCCCCCAGCGAGTCGAAGCCTGTCAGGAGTGAATGGGCCGCGGCGCTCCAGGTTGAATCCGTGGGTAGTCTGATTCAGATGAGAGGATTCCTCAGGCCGCCTGCGGCAATGCGAGTTGTTCGGCGTCTGGAGGCCCTCCTGGCGCCAGATCGGGTGTGCTCTGTCTGGACACATGCGGTGGCCATCTAAGTAGGTCGCCGGAAGTTCCGAGACAAATGCCGGTCGCATGCGCATTTTCTGGACCATGCGACCGGCAAGGAGCCCTGCCGAACTGGGGCTGACAGCAGAGGACAGGCGGAAGCTGGAGCATGCGCTGCGAAGCGTGCGCGACGCCCGCCACTTCCGTCGACTACTGGCAGTGAGACTCCTCGCAGAGGGCAAAGGCCCGGGCGAGGCTGCGCATCTGGCAGCCCTGAGTCGGCCAGCCGTCTACTTCTGGCTGGAGCGCTATCTGGCGCAGCGTGACCCCGAAGCGCTGCGAGATGCCCCGCGGCAGGGGCGGCCGAGGAATGCGCCGCGCCTGACGGCCGAGCGCCTGCGCGAAGTCGTCCGAGGCAGCCCAGAGAAGCAGTCCTGGGCGAGCCACGGCTGGACGGTGCCGCTGCTGTGCACGCACCTGAAGCGACAGGGCATCGAGGTGTCGCCCCGTACACTGCGCCGCCGGCTGCACGAGGCGGGCCTGGCGTGGAAGCGGCCACGGTACGTGTACGCCACGGCGGCGCCCCATCCAGGGCAGAAAAAGGGGGCCTTGTCCGCCGTCTGAAACGGCTCAAACGCCTGTTCCCCCGGGCCGTGCTGCTCGTCATGGACAGCACGGTGCTGCGGTGGTTTCCGCCGCTGCGCGCCGCCTGGGCCCCCAGGGGAGAGCAGGCCGTGGTGCCGATTACAGGCGAGAACGCCAAGCGCACACTGTGGGGCGCCATCAACCCTCGCACCGGCAAGCGCGTGCTGCTGGCAACCCAGCGCGCCAGACGCGAAGACTTCATGGATTTTCTGCGCGCCCTGCGTGCCGCCTACCCCGGTCGCCCTCTGCTGCTGGTGTTGGACCGCGCCAGCTGTCACACGGCCCAGAAGTCCCAGCAGCTCGCCGCTCGCCTCGGAATCCACCTGCTGCTGTTGCCCAAGCAGCGCTCAGAACTCAACTGCATGGACCACTTGTGGCGCTCCCTGAAGCAACGCGTTTCCGCCAACCGTCAGTACCCCACGGTCGAGCAGCACGTCGGCGCCGCCATCCGATGGGTGCTGGGCCTTTCTGCACGGGACGCCCTCCGCAAGGCCGGCTGCCTCGCCGAGGGCTTCTGGCTACGCGATTTGTTAGAGAACTTCTGGCGACCTACTTAGCCCCAGGAAAATGCGGATGCGATGGTAGGTGTACCTCGGATACCCCGGCGCCAGCTCTCGCATCCGCTCTACGACAGGCCGCACTTTCTGGGCCTTGTGCGACGCGTTTCCGAGGGACGAGCGCGGCGCTGTCCACCCGCCGAGTATGCATGCTGCTGCGGGTGGACAGCCCCGTGCTCGGGCATACTCCACCTACTTCCTTCGCGAGGTGGCTCGGAGGTAACCGTCTGGGTTGGCGCGGAAGCGCCAGCCCATGATGCGAGGGCCGCTCCGCTGTTCGAACTGCTCGCGAAGTCGCTGCCAGTCATGAACAGTCTCTAACGGAAGTCTGCGCTCTATTTCGACGGCTCGAGCCCTGCTTGGCGGTCTAGAAAAAGAGAGAGTTCCCCTCGGTTCGCGAGGTCGCGTCCCCGCGTGAATTCCTCGAACATGGGGGCGGGAGCCAGCCAGTACGGCAGGTCGGTCTGTCCAGCCATTCCGCCTTCTCGAAATATGGCGTCACTTGGAACTCTCTGATCCAGCTTCACGAAGAAGACAACACCGCCGACCATCAATCGCACCATGTTGATCCCGCTTTTCCTATCGAACTGAGGTGCTCGGTACGCAAAGACCCCATCATCGCCCTGCTCTCGCCGGAGCCGGAATCCGACTGCGTTCACGCTTGAGTGGATCGGCGTGCCTCGGAAGGAGATGTCCTCCAGTATCGCTCTGTACGGCCCCAACTGGATGCGCCCCAGGGCGGGCTTGGTTGATGCGTACTTCCACAGGAGAGCGGCAAGAAAGCGGATGATGTCGTCACCCCGGGTGCCAGCAAGCCGATGTATACCCTCCGGCTTTCCAGCGGCGTCGGCCCGGAGAGCATCGAGAGATTGCTTTGCGCCTCCTTCCCACTTTCCGATCGTGTTGTCGCAGTCACGGCATAGGATGTCCCTATCCCAGATGCCGGACTGGGTGTCCGCATACTCTCCGGAGTCGCGAACAACGGCATGCGCCTTCCCGACCTGGACCTCACGCGCGAAGGCCTTGGGGATGAGGTGGGCTTTGATAGTTTTGGAATCTCTGCAGATTAGGCACGGCATTCGAAACTCCTGTGCAGGCGACAATAGCCCCATCAAGCGCGTGGTCCTCGTGAGGCGCCAGAGACCGATAGCCAGTTCTGAGGAACCCGTCCGTGGATCATCGGTGCTGAATCTATACCTTCGGCTTTCTTGCTCGAACAAAAATGCATCCATCCGACCGTCAGCATCCGGCAGTTAGAGTGCGTCCAGATGGAGCCGGAGGGCACTCTCCACCCGGCGCAGACTCACTTGTCTGGGCGGCCGGTGCCTTGCCCTCGACACCCAGCACACAGCAATCGCGCAAGATCGTGCATGCTATATTCTGGCATGGCCCCCGGCCGCGCCGGGCCTCACTGCCCTGAATGGAGCGGATGGAGGAAATGACATGCCGAATCGACTGGTGGTACTGGTGGCACATCCGGATGACAATCAGCGGTACGAAAACCGCTGGAACTCGACGATGGAGCAGCTCCTATTCATCACGACGAACCCGAAGATCTTGACCCAGTGCCAGCGTGCATTGGACGGCAGCAACCAGTGGGTCTACGTGCAGAGAATGGCTTACGGGCGTCACAAAAGCCGCGTCATCGGCCGCGTGAAGGTGGCACGGTTCGACGAGGAGGAGCTGCGCGTATGGTTCGAGAACTGGGAGGACTATGACGCCGCACCCTCGCCAGCGTTCGGAGGTTCTACTTTCGCCAACTTTCCCGAGTGACACGCCGGCACTCCAACTTTCGCTTTGCTTCGCGGCGGCAACGGAGACCCAGTTGGCGCGCGAGTGCGCTTGCGGACAGAATGAAATTACTCCAGTCTCGTGGCTCTCCCTCACATGGTGTAGAGCCCCCTCGGGAGAGCAGGCAGACACGGCAGACTGCTGGTGGCCGGAACAGGTAAAGGGTGTGCTTTAAGGGCTGTTAGTCACCCGAGGCGTGAATCAGACGACTGGCCCGGGAAGTCACGATGCGCGGCACGGAGCTGAAGATGCTCGTCACGCGAGGAACGGCGCCGTAGGTTCTCGACCATGGGGCAGCGCTTCTGCGAATTGCACGACGATGTCCAGGTCCCAGGACGGTGGCACCTGGATACGCCCGTTGATGGCATGGGCCGAGAGGTGCATGCGCCGGACCGGTTCCGGCAGGGCACCCCGGTCCAGGTCGAGGGGCGCCTGGGAATCCCTGTCGAAGCACCAGGAACGCCCTTGGACTTCACGGAGGCAGGGCTGCGCATCCCGGTCGTCCAGGTCAGGGTCGCCGAGCTCTTCGCGGAGCTGGCCCCAGCAGACGTTCAGCTCATCCCCGTGGATATCCAGGGGCACGCAGACCAGTACCTGCTGCTGGTCGCCACCCGTCTCATCCGTTGCATCGACGAGCATGCTTCCCGCATCCGGCTTTGGACCCACGAGGACGGAGTGCCCGAGAAGGTGGGGCACTACGCTTCCGTGAGAGACCTGCGCATCGACAAGTCGAAGGTGGGAACCGCCAGGGTGTTCAGACCCGAGGGCTGGACGGGCGCCCTCATCGTCTCGGAGGACCTCAAGCTCGCGCTGGAGCACGTCAATGCCACGGGGGTGAAGTTCACGGAGGTCTAGCAACCTCCCAAACGAAACGGCGGCGACCTCCGCGTGGGAAGTCGCCGCCGTGGGTGCATCTCAGCCGTGAATCACTCCACCCAGTGCTGGACCGTCAGGATGCGGAAGTCCGACGCGGTGTCGACGAAGAAGTGCACCTGCACGCCCGCCCACGGGCCGTTCTCGTAGTGCATGTGGCAGCCCTTGAACGTGCGGCCCGCGGTGCGCGCGGCCAGGTCCGCCTTGCCGTCCGTGACGATGTCGGCGTCAATCGCGTTGTACCGGTTCGCCGTGCTCACCGCGCTGTGGACGTAGTTGCGCACCTCGGTGGCGTCCGCCAGGTAGCCCCGGTCCTCGAACTGTCCCGAGCGGCCCGTCAGGTCGATGCCGAAGCAGTCCGCCGAGGCGAGCCGGTCCGTGCCGTAGGCCCCGTCCAGGATGGTCTCGATGTTGAACCCCGTGCTCATCTTCACCTCCCACTCGTCCTCCGGCAGCGCGTTCACCGCGGACACCAGCATGTCCAGCGAGTAGCCGATGGTGGCCGCGTTGCGCAGGTTGCGCAGGCTCACCGCGCCGATGCCGAACGCGTCGGAGATGCCCAGCACGCTCGTGAACGGACGCAGGTTGATGAGGCTCGTCGCCCCGTTCCACGCGTACGGCAGCACGGCGTAGAGCGTGTTCGTGCTCGCCGTGTTCACCAGCGTGACGATGGCCGCGGCGTCCGACTGCGACAGCGCCAGCTCGTCGTAGATGCCCAGGCAGCTCTGGTCGATGTACTCCTCGGCGCGCGCGCCGTGCTCCAGCTGCTTCAGCCGCACCGGGCCCATCTCCGAGACACCGGAGAGCCGCGCCAGCGTCGTGAAGGGCGCCACCGTGCGAGCCGCGATGATGTTGTTGGCCGCGTCGCTGGGCAGATACCGGTCCAGCTTGAAGAAGCTCGCCGTGTTCGCGAACTGCAGGATGCCTTCACACTCCGGCGCCACGTCGACGTCCGTCGTGGTGAGCGGCGCCTGCTCGTTCTGGACCGTGTCGGCCGGCGCGGAGGGCTCGGCCGGCGGAGCGGATTCGGTGGGACCACAGCCAACCAGCAGACTCATGGAGAGAAGGGCTGAGCCGAGACGACGCATCGAGGACACCCGTGGGGACAGCGAGGGAGGTGCTCCCTTACCCAGGCCCTCGGGTAGCAGGCAATCCGTGAGACAGATGAAATTTTGTGATGACAAGAAAAGTGTCACCAGCGCGCGACTCCGGCCCGGTGGATGACACCGAATCGTGACGTGCGGTGGGTTTCTGGACCTCCGGGTGGGAGTCGGGCATGCCGGAGGGCTCCACCTCGGGGATTCGCTCTGGCGGCCCCACCCGGCGAAGGAAGTGCATGCGAGCCTGTCCGTGCTGCCTGGAGACGCTGACGCCAGGTCTGCTGGGCTTCGGGAGCCGGCGCCTCGCGGGCCACTGCGAGGCGTGTGGCGACGCCGTCTGCCAGTCGTGCCTGAGCGTCGAGTCGCTCGCGGCGGCGGTGTTCCAGAAGCGCGCGGGCGCCTCCGAGGCGGGGTCCAGGAAGGTGAAGGGGCGGGTGTGCCGCTCGTGCCTGTGGGAGGCGCTGGTGGAGGCGGGGCGCACACCTTCTTTCGCCGCCCCTCGCGGGCAACGTGAGCGCGCGCGCCGCGCCGCTCGGGAGACCTGTACGCATGCCGAGGTGAAGGCCTGCATGGGTTTCTGCCCCACCTGTGGCGACGAGGTGGTCTGGAAGAGCGAGCACGGCAACCCCGCGTGCGAGGCCTGCGGCGCGCCGTCACATCGGTTCTTCAACTGCTGCTGGAACTGCGGGGAGTCGTTCGATGAGCAGAACGTCCCCCAGTCCGTCGCCCGCGGATACCGGCTCGACTTCGACTGCGACGCGGAGGACTGCGCGGGGAAGCTCGCGTGGCTGATGCCGTTCTGTCCGTGGTGCGGCGAGGAGAAGCACTGGGAGCATCCCGGGGCGCTGGAGTGCGAGGCCTGCGAGGTCCAGGTGGACCGGGGCTGGGCGTTCTGCGTGCGGTGCGGTGAGGAGGCTCCGCTCCCCGACGCGTGTCCCCGGTGTGGCGTGGGCCTGGACGAAGCCGCCTCCGCCGCGCGCTGCGAGCAGTGTCAGCACGTGGTGTGCGGTGAGTGCTGCGACGTCGTCGTCACCGCGTCCGGAGGTGAGTCGCGGGAGCGGCTGTTGTGCTCGAGCTGTGGCGAGGGCGCCGAGCCCGTGGCCGACGCGCGCGCGCCCGAGGAGCCCGACCCCGAGCCCTCCGAGGCGGAGGAGGACGCGCCTCCCGAGGACGACGAGGAGGAGGCCGCCAAGGAGGAGCCCGCGCCGCGGCCCCAGGCTCCACCTCCGTCACCGTGGGAGGTGCTAGGCGTCGTCCGAGGCGCGCCGCTGGCGGACGTGAAGCGCGCCTATCTCGCGCTCGTCGCCCAGTACCACCCCGACAAGGTGGCGCAGCTCGGACCGAAGCTCCAGGCGCTGGCGCAGGAGGAGACGCGCCGCATCATCGAGGCGTGGGAGCACATCCGGAAGCACTCGCGCCCCAACGGGTGACGGCCGCGCTCGCGTGCGCCGTGTTCCGGAGTGAACGAGCGCTTCGGCGGGGCCTCCGCGCCGCACGCATGGAGAGGAGGGAGGCAGGCTGGAGCCTCGTGTCTTGGCGGCCCCGTGCGCCGTGCCCAACCTGTCGCCCGGGTGTGTTTCGGGAGGGAGACACCGTGGCTGACTGGCGTGGCTTGGGCGCATGGCTCGTGTTGTGTCTGGGGATGGCCGGCTGTGATGGAGATGATTCATCGCCTCCCGTGGCCTCTTGTGAGGCCACCGCCTCCTGCGAGCCGGCTCCGGGAGTCCCTCCCGACGCGGGCACTCCGGATGCGGGCGTACCAGACGCGGGGACTCCGGACGGTGGAGGTGCTCCCGACGGTGGCGGCGCTCCCGGTGAGTCGGATGGCGGCACCGTCCCGCCCGAGGACGGTGGCACCGCGCCGCAGCCCGGCAAGACACTCTGGCTGAACCATGAGCGCCAACCCCTCCACGACATGGCCGCGAGCGTCGGCACCACCTGGGATGGGGCGTCCATCTACACGGCCTCCATCCAGGGCTCGTCGACCTCGTTCGGGCGCGCTGACGGCGCCTCGTCCCAGCTCGAGCTGAAGCGCTACACGCCCGATGGCGCCCGCGTGTGGACGCGCTCTTTCGCGCTGCATCCTTTTGACGGCGAATCTCCGATGGATGTCTCGGGGACGGTCGCCATGAGCGTGTCGTCCACGGGCCGGCTCTATCTGATGACGGAGGTCCGCCATGGCACCGTGTCGATGGACACGCCGAGCCAGCCGCTCAGCGGCCTTGCCCTGTCCCGCTTCAACCCGGAGGGGCGCGGGGAGTGGTCCCTGCCGCTGCAGGGGCTCAACGAGGTGGGACTCGCGCTCGTGGCCAGCCGGGACGATGGCGCCTACGTGAGCGTGCGCGCCTCCCATCCGTACTCGGAGGCGCTGCGGTGCGCTCCGACGGAGAACGCGCTCTATCGCATCAGCGCCTCGGGCACCGTCGTGTGGCGTCAGCGTGTCTCCGAGCCGGAGTGCGGCAACTACCGCGCGGAGGCGGTGAGCCTCGCGGTGCTGCCCGACGGCGGTGTGGCGCTGGGCGGCTCATTCTTCGGCACGGTCCGCACGGCGAAGGGGACCTTCACCGCCCTGGGCCAGTCTCCCTTCCTGGCCACGTTCTCCCGGGAGGGACAGCTGACCTGGTTCAACGCCTTTCCCCGCGCCAACGGCTGGGTGACGAGCATCGGCACCACCGCGAAGGGCACGCTGGTCGCATCGGGGAGCATGGAGGCCGGCGAGCTGCGCTGGGGCTCGCAGACGCTGCGCGACAGGCTCGCCTTCCTCCTGGTGGCGGAGGCCGCGGGCACACCGCGCTGGGTGAGGAGCCTGGGCCGCTCGGAGAAGGTCGTCATCGCCGTGGAGCCCGCCGGACGCGTGGTGGCGAGCGGCCTGTCGCGCGACTTCCCGCACCCCGCGCCGGGCGCGAGCGACCCCGCGCAGAACCCGCAGCTGTTCGCGCGCCGCTTCAACCTGGAGGGCCGCGAGTTGTGGAACCGCTTCTTCCTTCGCTCCGGAGGTCCGTCCAACCTCTTCTCCGAGCAGGTGGTGAGCGCCGTGCCCTCCGGCGAGGGGAACGGCAGCACGCTGCTGTTCGGCCACTTCTCCCACACCGAGGACTTCGGGACGGGCTCCCTCGTCCCCGACGCCACCGACACCTTCCTGCTCAAGCTGGGACCCGGCGACGCGTTCTGACCCGGACTCGGAGCCCTGGTGCTTTTGTTGGCGGTCTGCCAATAATCCAGGGCATGACGCTTCCGGTCCGTGCCGCGGTGCTGCGGGAAGTGAATGCGCCCTTCGTCCTGGAGGAGGTGGAGCTGGACGCGCCCCGCCAGGGGGAGCTCCGGGTCCGGGTGCACGCCAGTGGCATCTGTCACACGGACTTGAGCTACCGGGCGGGGCAGGGGCGCTTCGCGTTCCCCGCGGTGCTGGGCCACGAGGGCGCGGGGGTGGTGGAGTCGGTGGGTGAGGGCGTCGCGGGCTTCGAGCCTGGGGACGCGGTGGTGCTCAGCTACTACTCCTGCCGCGCGTGCGGCACCTGCGCGCACGGACAGCCCGCGTACTGTGAGCAGGGCTACGCGGGGAACTTCTCGGGGGCGCGGCCGGACGGCACGTACCCGATGCGCTGGCGCGGCGAGCCCATCCGCTCGGGCTTCTTCCACCAGTCGTCCTTCGCCACGCACGTGCTGGCGCACCAGCACAACGCGGTGAAGGTGGCGAGAGGTGCGCCGCTGGAGCTGCTGGCGCCCCTGGGCTGCGGCTTCCAGACGGGCGCGGGCGCGGTGCTGGAGTCGTTCCGGCTGCAGCCCGGACAGCGGCTGGCCGTCTTCGGCGTGGGCGCGGTGGGGCTGGCGGCAGTGATGGCGGCGCGCGTGGCGGGCGCGGCGAGCATCTTCGCGGTGGACCTGGACGCCCGGCGGCTGGAGCTGGCGCGGGAGCTGGGCGCCACCGACACCTTCCTCGCGGACGAGCCGGAGCTGACGCGCACGGTGCTCAAGAAGACGCGGGGCGGGGTGGACTTCGCGCTGGAGTGCGTCGGCTCGCCGAAGGTGCTGCGACAGGCGTTCGACGTGACGCGCCCCTTGGGGACGTGCGGGTTGCTCGGCCTGCCGGGCGCGGACGCACAGGTCTCCATCCCGATGACGGCGCTGCTGTTCGGCAAGCGGCTGGTGGGGATGCTCGAGGGCGACGCCGACCCGAAGCGCTTCATCCCCCGCCTGGTGTCGCTGCACGCGGAGGGGCGCTTCCCCATCGAGAAGCTCAGCCGCTCGTACGACTTCGAGGCCATCAACGACGCGGTCCATGACATGGAGTCGCGCACGGCCATCAAGCCCGTGCTGCGCATGCACACAGGAGCGGCACGATGAGCTTCGACGAGGTGGTGAAGGCGGGGACGCTGAGCCAGGCGGAGGCGCTCGCGCTGTTCGACAGTCTGGGGCCGGTGGAGCTTGAGTCCCTGGTGGGCACGTGGAAGGGCAGTGAGCTGCGCACCGGACACCCTATGGACGGGATGCTGGGCGCCACGGGCTGGTACGGCAAGCAGTTCCTGGACGCCGAGAGCGTGCACCCGCTGCTGTTCTACACGGAGGACCGCGCGGCGGTGTTCCCGGTGGACCCGCGGAAGTGGCCGTCCCCGACGATTCGTGGCCCCGTGGGGCCGCATCGCGCCGACGTGGAGACGTCGAAGTTCAAGGCGCGCCTGCGCAAGGTGGAGTACCGGGGCCAGCTCAGCGCGACGATGATCTACGACGACTGGCCCACGCTCGACGTGTTCCGCCAGGCCGACGAGAACACGCTCCTGGGCCTGATGGACGCGCGCGGCATGCCGTCGCCGTACTTCTTCGTGCTGCGGCGGGACGCGAACGCGCCGGCGCTCAAGTAGGGGGCACGGCCAGCACGAAGCGCGCGTAGCCCAGCTCCGCCGCGTTCTTCATCAGCTCCACGTTGGCCCAGGCGACGATGTCGCCGAAGGGCTTGCCCGTGAGCGGCCAGCGCGTGCGCGCGCTCGACCGCAGGTCCTCGTCGGTGAGGCGGGTGATGGCCTCGCGCCACGTGTCGTGCAGGCCGACAATCCACGCGCGCACCGCGTCCGCGGAGCCGGGCCAGACGACGGCCTCCCGCGTCAGGGTGCCGTCGCCGAACGAGTGGTTGTGCACCATGGACCACCAGAAGCCCAGGTGCCACGTCAGCCAGGCCACACTCGCGGGGCCCAGGTCATAGCCCTCGTGCTCGGGCCATTGGGCGCGCCAGTGTCCCTGCGCGTCCTGGCTCACGTGCAGGCCCACCGACGCGGGGCGCCGCAGGCAGTCCTCCGTGGTGAGCCCCTCCAGGTGGTAGCGGGTGAGGGCCCACGCGATGTCGAGCTGGCCCAGGAGCGTGTCTCGGACGGGGTTCGCCATGGGGCGCGACCCTAGGGGGCTTTGCCGGGGCCGTCCATTCCAGGGGGCCCAGGTCAGGACGCGGCGCGCCCGCGCGTGCGTGCCCAGCCCAGGAGGCAGCCGAGGATGGGTTGGAAAGCCGTCGCAGGGCGCGAGGCCGGGCGCGAGGTTAGACTCTCCGCAATGGTGCGTCCTGAAGGACGAGAAAGAGGAGCACGTCCATGCTCCACCAGACCTGCGGGTGAGAGTCCCGTCCGGGTAGACACCGGAGTGCCCGGTAGCAGGCCCCAGCCGGTCGCCGAGAGGCGGCAGGCCACAGCGGGGCGTCAAAAGCCTCCGACAGGGAGGGAGCAAGAGCACGGGCCGCAACATGAAGTGAAGCCTGCCGCCTCGACAGAGACACAATGGGAGAGCCGAGCCGAGCATGTCACGGTGAAGGCCAGGTCCGCTGCGGACGAGTCCGGGTGTGAAGCAGCGGAACTCCCCGGGGTATGGGGCGCGGCACGTGTTCAAGGAGTGGTGGGGAACAGGAGAGACCCGACTGCGCAGCCGTCGTCGCGGCAGGGCCCCGCGTATAAGCCGAAGGCGAAAGCGAGGGGAGTGCAGCGGGAGTCCGAGGGGGCCGTAGTACCGATGAGGGGCGTGCAGGACAACGCGCCCGGAGGGAAGGGCCCCTGCTTGAGTGGTGCTTGGGTGGGAGGTAAGCGCGAGGGCATGAGCCGCCACGGCGGCTCCAATCTCCCCGGTGGACCAGAGTCCACCGACAAAGTTCGACGACTCCAGCGCAAGCTCTTCGTGGCAGCCAAGCGGTGCAAGGAGCGCCGTTTCCATGCGCTGTATGACCGAGTCCACCGGAGTGACGTCCTGTGGGAAGCGTGGGAGCGGGTTCGACGCAACAAGGGCGCGGCTGGCGTGGATGGAGTCACGCTGGCGGCGGTGGAGCGGTACGGCGCGCAGCGGCTGGTAGAGGAACTGGGCGAGGTGCTGCGAGCAGGAGCGTACAGGCCGCCCGCGGTACTGAGGCGGTACATCCCCAAGGCGGACGGGAAGCGAAGGCCGCTGGGCATTCCGACGGTGAAGGACCGCATCGTGCAGATGGCGGTGAAGTTGGTGCTGGAGCCGGTATTCGAGGCGGACTTCCTGCCGTCCTCGTATGGCTTCCGGCCTCGCCGAAGCGCGTTGCAGGCCCTGGAGCGCATCCGGGAGGTAGTCAATGCCGGATGTCGCCACGTGCTCGACGCGGATATCCGCGATTACTTCGGCAGCATCGAGCATGAGCTGCTGATGGAGCGGGTGGAGCGACGGGTGTCGGACCGCAGGGTGCTCAAGCTGCTGAGGCAGTGGCTGAGTGCGGGAGTGGTAGAAGAGGGCCGGTACTCCGAGACGGTCTCGGGGACGCCGCAGGGCGGAGTGGTTTCTCCGTTGCTCTCCAACATCTACCTGCACGTCTTCGACAGCGTGTGGCAGCGGCAGTGCGCGCGGGTAGGCGAGCTGGTGCGCTACGCGGATGACTTCGTGGTGCTGTGCAAAAGCCGCGAAGCTGTCGAGGAGGCTGAACGAAGAGTGCGAATCATCTTCGAGAGGCTGAAGCTACGACTGCATCCGGAGAAGACGCGGCGAGTGGAACTCACCGAGGGCAAGGAAGGCTTCGACTTCCTGGGCTGTCACCTGCATCAACGCATGTCGGGCAAGCTGCTGGAGGAGCGTGGCCTCAAGCGCTACTACCTGCACAGATGGCCGTCAGCGCGGAGCATGAAGCGGGTGAGGGCCCGGGTGAAGGAGCTGACGAGTCGTCAGCGGTACGGGGTGAAGGACGTGCGAGTCATCATCGCCGACCTGAATCCGGTGCTGCGAGGGTGGGGCAACTACTTCCGCAGCGGGAATGCAGCCCGGAAGTTCAATCAGCTCGACTCCTACGTGTGCAGGCGGCTGCACCAGTTCATGGTGAAGCGCAGGGGAAGGAACCTGCGAGCCGGACAGGCTCACGAGTGGAATCGGGAATGGTTCTGGGGACAGGGGCTCCACCGATTGCGTGGGACGATTCGTTACCCGAAACCGTGCATGCTGCACGACAACACTCTCGTTAAGCCGTATGCGGGAAAACCGCACGTACGGTTTGAAAGGAGGCGGGTGGAAACGGGCCGCTGACCGGTACCGCGCCACCCATCTACCAATGAACTCCAGCGCATCCGGCCGTTCGTCCGTCGTCGTGGCGGAGCTGGGGCCCACGAACACTGGAAAGACCCACCGGGCCATCGAGCGGATGCTCGAGCACGACACGGGCATGATGGGGCTGCCGCTGCGCCTGCTCGCCCGCGAGGTCTACGACCGGGTGACCGCCCGGGTGGGCGAGGGGCGCGTGGCGCTGATGACGGGCGAGGAGAAGCGCCTGCCGCCGCGCCCCGACTACTGGATCTGCACGGTGGAGGCGATGCCGTTGGACCGCGCCGTCGACTTCCTGGCGGTGGACGAAATCCAGCTCGCCGCGCATCGCGAGCGGGGACATGTCTTCACGGACCGGCTGCTCCACGCGCGAGGCCGCAAGGAGACGTGGTTTTTGGGCGCGGAGACGATGCGGCCGATGGTGCAGTCGCTCATCCCGCACGTCTCGCTCAAGCGGGCCACGCGCCTGTCGCAGCTTCGCTACGCGGGCCGGCGCTCGTTGAAGAGCCTGCCGCCGCGCTCCGCGGTGGTCGCGTTCTCCGCGGACCGCGTCTATGAGCTGGCCGAGGCGCTGCGCCGGCTGCGCGGTGGGGTGGCCGTGGTGCTGGGCGCGCTGTCGCCCCGGACGCGCAACGCCCAGGTGGCGATGTACCAGTCCGGGGAGGTGCAGTACCTGGTGGCGACGGATGCCATCGGCATGGGGCTGAACCTGGACCTGGGCCACGTGGCCTTCGCCTCGCTCTCCAAGTTCGACGGCGCCGAGCAGCGGGAGCTGTTCCCGGACGAGCTGGCGCAGATCGCCGGCCGCGCGGGGCGCCATCTGAACGACGGGACGTTCGGCACGCTGAACACGCTGGAGGAGCTGCCGCCTCGGGTCGTCACCGCCATCGAGACGCACCACTTCCCCGCGGTGCGCAGCCTCATCTGGCGCAACGCGGAGCTCGACTTCGCGAGCCCCGAGGCGCTGTTGGACTCGCTGTCGCGGGCCCCGCGCCACAACGCCTTCGTCCGGGTGGAGCGCGCCGACGACTTCGATGCGCTGAAGGACCTCTCGCACCTGCCGGCCGTCCGCGACGTCGTCACGGACCGCGCGGGCGTGGAGCTGCTGTGGCAGGTCTGCCAGATCCCCGACTTCCGCAAGGGGCTGTTCGGTCAGCACGTCAGCCTGTTGCGGGAGACGTTCCTCCAGCTCACCGCGGGGGACGGGGTGCTGGACGCGACGTGGCTGGCCAAGCAGGTGTCGCCGCTCGATGACGTCTCCGGGGACATCCACACGCTGATGGACCGGCTGGCCGCCATCCGCATCTGGACGTACATCAGCCACCGCTCCAGCTGGCTGCGCGACGCGGAGCAGTGGCAGGAGCGCACGCGGCACATCGAGGACGCGCTGGGGGATGCGCTGCACGAGCGCCTGGTGGAGCGCTTCGTCCAGCGGGCCGCGCGCAGGAGCGCACGGCGCTTCGTGCGGGCCTCCGCCACGCCCGCGGCGAGCTCGGACAACCCGTTCGCGAAGCTCGGCGCGCTGTTGGGCGAGACCGGCTCCGCGGAGGGACTGATGACCGAGGAGCAGTTCGTGCAGCGCGTGGTGGACGCGACGCACGAGGTCTTCGAGGTGGATGGGTCCGGGAACATCTCCTTCGAGAGCCAGCCCCTGGGGCGGCTGGTGCGCGGCACGGACCGGCGCTCGCCGCAGGTCGCGCTCGCGGAGCCGGAGGTGTGGACGGGCGGCGCGAGGCGGCGACTCGAGCGTCGGCTCCATGCGCTGGCCCGCGACCTGGTCACGGAGGCGATGGGCGGGTTCCCGGCGGAGTCGCTCACCGGGGCGGGGCGCTCGCCGCCGACGCGTGGGCTGGCGTACCGGCTGGCCGAGGGTGTCGGACTGATTACCGTGGGCGAGGCGCGCGAGCAGTGGGCGCTGCTGGACGAGGAGTCGCGCGAGCGGCTCAAGGCCGTGGGCGTGCGCGAGGGCCGCCGCTTCGTCTACGTGGCCGGCGCGCTCGCTCCGCAGGCGCTGGAGCGCCGGTGCATGCTGACGGCGCTGTTCCTCCAGAAGCCCGCGCCGCGCGGGGTGCCCCGTGAGCCCGTGCTCGACGCGGCCGGATGGAATGTGCGTGAGGCGCGAGCCTTCGGCTACGAACTGCTGGGGCCGGTGGCGCTGAGAATCGACCTGGTCGAGCGGCTGGGCGAGGCGCTGCGCCATCCTCGCGGTGCCGCCGAGGTGCAGGCGTTGACGCGCGAGCTGCGCCTGGAGGGCGGGACGCGTGCCCTGGTGCTGCGCGAGCTGGGGGGCGCGCCTCCGGGGACCGCGTCGAAGCGGCGGCGTCGCCGACGACGAGGGAAGTCGCCCTCGATGGCCCCGGACAAGGCGGGCACGCATGGCCCGTCCGCACACACGGGGACGCGCCCGGTCCCCCGTCGCGATGGCCCGGAGTCTCGCGGCGCACAGGGAACGCCCAAGTCGGACTGACGTCGGTGGCTCGCCTCGCGGCGCGCGGGAGTCATCCGGGGCGGATGGACACCGGCGTGGTCGTCGCGGCTGCTCCGTGGGCCGACGTCGAGCCGCGTCATCGCGAACCGCGCCCACCCACTTCGTGAAGGACGCGTCGGGCCCGGATCTTGAAGACCGCACAGTCGTCGGGGGGCCGGGACACGCGGAAGGCTTGGACATGAAGGCAGTGGTCGCGGGAGCGTTGTTGCTGTCGACGGGCGCCTGGGCACAGGACGAGACCCGTCTCACGGGGGCGGAGCTGGGCGTGGGCGTGGGCTACGCCCGAGGCAAGGACCTGGAAGGGGAGACGCATGGCGGGCCTGGCGTCCGGCTGCATCTGCTCAAGCACCTGGGGCGCTTCTTCTCCATCGGTCCGGAGCTCGCCGTGTACGCGAGGGCGGGCTCCCGGATGGACGTCACCTTCGATGGCTCGCAGCACCACTATGACCTGCGGAACCGGGCGCTCCTCCAGCTCGGAGGCGTGGCACGGCTGGGCGTGGACCTGGGCGGCGTCCGGCCCGCGGTGCTCTTCGGCGCGGGCTGGAACAAGGGCACCGTCAGCAACCTGGGCTACTCGGTGGGCGCGGAGCTGGAGTTCCGTCCCACGCCGTGGCTGCCGCTCGCCCTGGAGGGCCGGCTCCACAAGAACCTCCACAACTACACCTACGAGACGGACAGGGAGGCGGACTACCTCAGCCTGGGCATCGGCTGGCGGCTGCTCTGGTGAGAGCCCGCGTCTCGCGTGAGTATCCCCGAATTCCGAGGGGCGGCTGACAGGCCTGTCGTGAACAACCTCTTCGCACAGTGGCGGGGATGACACCCGTGTCATCCTCGTGCGCGGGCCCCGGCTTCAGCGCGCCGTGCGCAGGGCTGGGAGCACGTGCTCCGCGAACGCGCCGATGAAGCGCTCCTGCCCGCGGTTGACGTTGTGCAGGTACAGGTGGCTGAAGCCGAGCTTCACGTCCTCGGCGAGCCAGTCGACGTGGCGCTGGAAACTGGAGGACACCCGCACGTGTCCCTCCAGGTCCTTGGGCTGGACGGTGCGCGCCAGCTCCTGGAACTGCGCGGGCGAGCGCAGGTCCGTGAGCACGGAGCTGGCGAAGATGTTCGTCGCCCACTGCTCCATCGCGCCCTGGAGCGCGGCCTGCTCGTCCTCCGCCCAGGAGAGCTGCACCTTGAGGAACATCGGCTTGCCCTCGCCGCCACCCCGGTGGAAGGACTCCACCATCTTCCGCAGCTCGTCCGGGGGCTTGCTCACGGTGATGAGCGCGTCCGCCCAGCCGCCCACCCATTCGGCCGTCTGAGGCGTTATCGCCGCGCCCACCAGCAGGGGCGCCTGCTGGGGCCGCGAGTAGAGCTTCGCCTCCTCCACCCGGACCAGGCCCCGGTGCGTCACCGTCTCCCCGCGGAAGAGCGCGCGCATGATGTCCACGCACTCGCGCAGGCGCGCGTTGCGCAGGTCCTTCGGGGGCCAGGGCTCCCCGGTGATGCCCTCGTTGACGAACTGCCCGCTGCCCAGGGCGGCCCAGGCGCGACCCGGGAACATCTCCGCGAGCGTGCCCAGGGCTTGCGCGATGAGGGCCGGGTGATAACGCTGTCCGGGAGCGTTCACCACGCCCAGACTGGACAGCCGCGTGGTGGCGAGCGCCGCGCCCATCCAGCTCCACGCGAAGCCGCTGTGTCCCTGCGATTCGCTCCAGGGGTGGAAGTGGTCCGAGTTGAGCGCGGCCGTGAAGCCCGCGGCGTCGGCCCGGCGCACCAGGCGCAACAACTCACTGGGAGGAAACTGCTCATGGGAGGCGTGATAACCGAGCGTGAGCATGCGCGCGCACGTTGGTGCCGCCCGCGTGCCGTCGCGAGTCCCTCGTGTCCATGACTGTGCGCTGTCGCACGCATGACGCGCCCCCGGGTGCGTCCTTCGTCCAGCATCTCCACCTTCGCCCCAGGGGAGACGGATGATTCAGGACCTCTGGTACAAGAACGCGGTCATCTACTGCCTGGACGTCGAGACGTTCATGGACGGCAACGGCGATGGCGTGGGCGACTTCGGCGGGCTCCAACGCCGGCTCGACTACCTGGCGGGCCTGGGCGTGACGTGCCTGTGGTTGACGCCGTTCCACCCCTCGCCCAATCGCGACAACGGGTATGACATCACGGACCACTACGGCGTGGACCCGAGGCTGGGGAGCCTGGGGGACTTCGTGGAGTTCACCCACCAGGCGAAGCAGCGCGGCCTGCGCGTCATCATCGACCTGGTCCTCAACCACACGAGCGACCAGCACCCCTGGTTCCAGGCCGCGAGCAAGGACCGGGACAGCCGCTTCCACGACTTCTACGTGTGGTCCGACAAGAAGCCCAAGGATGCGCACAAGGGCATGGTGTTCCCGGGCTCGCAGCACACCACGTGGACGTACGCGCCCGGCGTGAAGCGCTGGTACTTCCACCGCTTCTTCCCCTTCCAGCCCGAGCTGAACATCGCCCACCCCGCGGTGCGCGAGGAGCTGCTCAAGGTGATGGGGTACTGGCTGCAGCTGGGCGTGTCCGGCTTCCGGGTGGACGCGGTGCCCTTCCTGGTGGAGCTCAAGGGCCTGCGCAGCCACGGCATCGAGGACCCGTACGAGCTGCTGGACAGGATGCGCGAGTTCCTCTCGTGGAGGAGCGGGGACGCCATCCTCCTGGCCGAGGCCAACGTCACCATGGACGAGGTGATGAACTTCTTCGGCAAGGAGGGAGACCGGATGCAGATGGTCTTCAACTTCGCCGCGAACCAGAGCTACTTCCTGTCGCTGGTGACGGAGGACGCGACGCCGCTCGTGGAGTCGCTGCGCTCGGCGCCCAGGCTGCCGCACCTGGCGCAGTGGGCGAACTTCCTGCGCAACCATGACGAGCTGGACCTGGGGCGCCTGCCCGCGAAGGCTCGCAAGCGCGTCTTCGCGGAGCTGGGCCCGGAGCCGAGGATGCAGCTGTACGAGCGCGGCCTGCGGCGGCGGCTCGCGCCCATGCTGGCGGGGGACAGGCGACGGCTGGACGTGTCGTTCAGCCTGATGCTGTCGCTGCCGGGGACGCCGGTGCTCTGGTATGGCGACGAGCTGGGCATGGGCGAGGACCTGTCGCTGCATGAGCGCCAGAGCGTGCGCACGCCCATGCAATGGGCCGACGAGCCGCACGGTGGCTTCACGCGCGCCGAGGAGCCCTTCCGGCCCGTGGTGGAGCGGGCGCCCCACGGCTACCGGCAGGTGAACGTCGAGCACCAGCGCAGGGACCCGGGCTCGCTGCTCAATTGGATGGAGCGCATGGTGCGCATGCGCAAGGAGTGTCCGGAGCTGGGGTGGGGCGCGTGGCGGTTGTTGAGCGTGAGGAACAAGAACGTGCTCGCGCTGCGGTACGACTGGAAGGGCGAGACACTGGTGACGCTGCACAACCTGTCCGGCAAGGCCTGCGAGGTGAGCTTCTCACCGGGAGGGCCTCCGGCGCGGCTCGTCCACCTGCTCTCGGAGGACCACTCGTCGCCCGGCAAGACGGGACGCCACCGCGTGACGCTGGAGGGGTACGGTTACCGGTGGTACCGGATGGAGCAGCGACTCGCGCCGCCCGCCACGGATTGAGGTCGGGACAGGCGTCGTCCCCGCGAGCCGCCAGGGTAAGGTGGCCGCATGCGTGGTGCTTCGACGGTAGGGACGAGGATTCTCGCGGGAGTGGGTGTCCTGGGCGCGGCGGGGTTCCTCCTGTGCCTGGACACGGGCCCGGTCGAGGTCCGCCTGGTGACCAAGTCGCTGCCGATGCTCTGCCTGCTGCTGTGGCTGTGGCCGCCGCGGGGACGCTATGCGCGATTGATTTTCGCGGGGCTGGGGCTGTCGCTGCTGGGGGACGTGCTGCTGGATGCCAGCAAGGCGCTGTTCCTGCCGGGGCTGGGGGCGTTCCTGCTGGCCCATGTGAGCTACACGGCCGCGTACCTCTGTGCGACGCGCGAGCTCCGGTGGGCGAGGGCGCTGCCGTTCCTGGTGCTGGCGGTGGGGGCCAGCGTCGTGCTGGGCCCCCACCTGGGCGCCATGGCCGGGCCGGTGACGGCGTATGTCGTGGTCATCTGCACGATGACCTGGCGCGCGGCGGCGCTGCTGGGCGCGTCTGGACTGACGCGACGGGAGCAGGGGTTCGCGTTCGCGGGGGCGCTGCTGTTCGCCCTCAGCGACGGGGTGCTCGCGGCGAAGCTGTTCGTGACGCCGGTGACGGGAGGCAGCTACGTCGTGATGCTGACGTACTGGGCGGCGCAGTTGTGCATCGCCTGTTCCGCGCATCGCGCCCCGGCCGAGGCGTGACTCCCGTACTCAAGGCCTCAGGGGAGTCGGGCGTCGAGCCACGTCAGGTGTGCGTCGAGGGTGTCCGCCACGGCCTGCGCCTGCTCGGAAACGCTGGGGTCGGTGTATGGATTTCCAATCTCCTTGTGCTTCCACTTCACCCACGTCTGCTTGTACCAACCCCAGTCAAGATTCGTCCCCGTCGAGGGTGGCGAGGCACCCGCGTAGCCGGAGAACGCGCGAATGCCCGTGGCCGGAGCCACCTCCTGGCCGCCCACCACCTGGAAGAGATGGAGCCGCTGCCGCCGGGGGAACTGGGCACTCAGGTCCGTGGCCCACGCGCCATAGAACGTGCCCCAGGGCCGCACGGGATTGTCGATCTTGGTGTCGTGGGTGCCCAACTCCCCCTGGCTGTTGCGACACACGCCGTCGAACGACGACACGTAGAGGTCGATTCCATCCAGTGCCCCGTTCGCGCGAAGCGCCTGGGCCAGCCGCATCATCAGGCAGCCGCCTCGCGAACTGCCCGCCAGGTAGATGGAGCGTGTCTCCGGACGGACCTGTGCCTGGAGCCAGCCTGAGAAGCCATTGACGATTCGCCGCTTCGTGTCGCTGTCGAACAAGTGGTCGAAGTTGTTGTCGTTGACCACGGACAGGTACGTCCTGCCCCGAGGAAACCACCCCAGGGTGTCCAGCTTCATCGCCAGCGAGCGGCCATCCAACGTGACATTGGGGCACGAGACGCTGTCACAGGATGCGTCCCAATTGGACGACTGCCCCGTGACACCACTCGAGTGCCCGCTGCTCGAAATCTTCTGCCCCGCTGACATGACCACCAGCGCCTCGCGCGTACCGGGAGCATCCACCTCCGCGATGCGGATGTTGTGAAGCACGAGGTCAGGGGCGCCCGCCGCGCGGAACTGCTCGAAGCCCGCCGCTGCCAGGTAGGCGCCCGAGCCATTCTTGTAGACGACACGCCGGGACACCACCGTCCTCGCCCCGCCACTGGGATAGGTCAGGGGCCGCGACTGGGTCTCCATCGAATCCTCAACCCCTGGCTCCAGGGGAGCCCCGCAGCCCGCTCCCCCAAGCAGCAAGGCCCACTTCATCCCTGAGAAGACACGACGCGCGACACCCGATGAGAGACCCATGTGTGGCTCCAACTCCTGGAAGTGAATGACATCCAAGCACGTCCGGGGGCTTCGCGCTGGACCCAGGGCTCGATTGACGAGCTCGCGCGCTACTGCGCCTCCATCAACAGGAAGCTGAAGTCCGCGGAGCCGTCACCGCTGGCCTTGGGGGCCTGGCCGTGGCAGCCCAGGCAGCTCGCGGTGGATTGGATGTAGGTCTCCATCGTGGTGTTGGCGAGCACGGGCGGGGTACCCTGCGGCGCGCCTCCGGTGGCCCACTGGGTGCTGATGAGCTGGTAGTTCTCCCAGACGGAGCCCTTGAGCAGCGCGCGGTAGTACGCATTGAGGCCGGGGTCTGCCTGGATGGGCGTGGTGCGCGTCACCTGGACCGGGGCGTTGAGCGGCCCGCCGTCGGGCGCGAGCTCCGTGTAGGGCTCCTTCGCCGTCTGGGTATTGGGCGTGCAGTTCCCCGTGCAGTGCGGGTTGAAGAACGAGGACGTCGTGTTGTCCACGTGCTCGAAGGTGGACCAGAACCAGGTCTGCTGCGTGTCCGTCTTGTGGATGATGTGCAGGCCGACCAGGCCCACGGTGACGGGGTTGGCGCCGGGGCTCGGGTCTCCGGCGTCATCGTTGAAGACCCAGGCCTGACGCATGAAGAAGCGCTTGCCCGAAATCTCCTCCGCGGAGAGCACCTTCCACGATGCCTTCACCTCCATGGCGCCCACCGGGCCGCACGGCTTGCCATTGCACGGCCCCGGACTCTGGTTGGCGCCGGTGGGGAAGGAGATGGTGACGCCCTTCTGTCCGGCTGCGTTCCAGAGGTTGTTGGTGATGAGGTAGTTGTACTCGTCCTGGTTGAGGCGCTTCTCGTAGCGCACGAAGCGCCCGTTCTGGTCCGTCAGCGGACCCCCGACGGCCTGCTCGATGTCCGGGAGCTTCTCTCCGATGGCGGCCGAGGCCTTGGAGGTGCTGAGCAGCAGCTTGTGCACGCCGGTGTTCAGAGCCTGGAGGCGACCGGTCTCCAGCAGCTTCGTGCGCTGACGCAGCTTCGTCTCGAAGGCCGCGGGTGTGTTGAAGCTGCACCACGCGCCGGGCTTGCTCCCCGGTGGCACGAACATGTCCAGGTCATCCGGGTAGGTCTCCCAGACGGTGGGCCCCTGGCCGCTGAGGATGCTGCTCTGGGTATTGGCCGTGCACGAGGAGGGATTCGCGGGCCAGTTGAGCGCGATGAAGGTGTTCCACGAATACACATCCACGTCGGACTGGAACTCACCGAAGCGCGGACACGCGTTGGCGGGGACGACGGCGAGCGCGGGCGTGATGGCGGTGGCGCACGTCGAGCCGGGACAGGTGGGGTCCGGGTTGCACGCCTGGGGCAGCGGCGGAGCCTCCGTGGAGCCGATGGGGCCCGGATTGGGAGAGGAGGTCGCACAGGCGATGATGGCCGCAGAGGCCAGCACACCGCCCACCAGCAGCTTCCCAGCGAAGGCAGACACGACGCGCATGAATCACCTCGGGGTGTGAGGAGACGAAGGCGCGCGGGGCTACTGCAAGGAAGGGGCCCGGGGAGGGGAGAGGTGCCAACCTCCCGGAAGAGGTGGGCCCCGCCACATCCCCTGGGCCTCGGGCGTTGCTTCGAGACGCGCTTGCGTCGAACGATGACGCGCGCGGGTGGGCAACGAGTTCAACCAGACCCAGGGGAAACCCCAGGGTCAGAACAGGAAGTCCGTCGTCAGGAAGTCCGACTCCCGCCGGGTGAGGATGGATTGCACCAGGTGGGTGTTGGCCGGCGTCGTCTTGGTGGCGACGAGCGTGCGGATGGAGAACACGCGCAGCGCGTCCGCGACGGACAGCGTGCCCTCGGCGGAGTCCTTGCGGCCGTTGAAGGGGAACGTGTCCGGCCCTCGCTGGCACTGGCAGTTGAGGTTGATGCGGCCCACCTGGTTCGAGAACGCGTCGATGAACCGGCCGATGCGCGCCGGGTCCTGGCCGAACAGGCTGAGCTGCTGGCCGAACTGGGACTCCACCACGAGCTGGATGACCTCCTCGTCCCGGTCGAACACCATCACCGGCACCACCGGGCCGAACTGCTCCTCGCTCGACAGCCGCATGTCCCTGGTCACCGGGTACACCACCGCGGGCGCGAAGAACGAGTGCGACGACTGACCTCCGGTGGCGTTCACCACGCGCGCGCCCTTGGCCACGGCGTCGTCCACCAGGCCTTGCAGGTAGTCCGCCTTGCCGGGCTCCGGCAGGGGGGTGATGGCCACGCCCGGCTCCCACGGCATGCCGGGCTTGAGCGCGTCCACCGCGGCGGTGAGCTTCTTCAGGAACACCTCCGCGATGCTCCGGTGCACCACGAGCAGCTTGAGCGCCGTGCAGCGCTGGCCGTTGAAGGAGAGCGCGCCGATGATGCACTCCTTCACCGCGTTATCCAGGTCCGCATCCTCCAGGATGATGGCCGGGTTCTTCGCGTCCAGCCCGAGCACCGACTTGAGCCGGTGCGGCCGGGGATGCATCCGCTTCAGCTCGCTGGCGCCCCGGTGGGTGCCGATGAAGGCGAACAGGTCCACCTGCCCGCTCTCCATCAGCGCGCCCACCGTCTCGCGGCCCTTGCCGTAGATGATGTTGATGACGCCCGGAGGGAAGCAGTCGCGGAACGCCTCCAGCAGCGGCCGGATGAGCAGCACGCCGAACTTCGCCGGCTTGAAGACCACCGTGTTGCCCATCAGCAGCGCGGGGAACAGCGTGCTGAAGGTCTCGTTGAGCGGGTAGTTGTATGGCCCCATGCACAGCGCCACCCCCATGGGGGCCCGGCGAATCTGCGCCATGATGCCCTGGTCCTGCACGAAGCGGGACGAGGTGCGGTCCAGCTCCTTCAGCGCGCGCACCGTCTCCACGATGAGGTCGACGGTGCGGTCGAACTCCTTCTCCGAGTCCGGCTGCGTCTTGCCAATCTCCCACATCAACAGGTTGACCACCGTGGCGCGCTGGGCGCGCATGGCCACGAGGAAGCGCTCCACCGCCTCGATGCGCTCCGCCACCTTCATCGTCGGCCACACGCCCCGGCCCGAGTCGTACGCCTTCACCGCCGCGGCGAGCGCGGCGAGCGACTCTTTCGAGGTGAGCTGCGGCGTGGCCCCGAGCACGCGCTGCTGGAGCCCCTCGGGCGTGCGGAGGAAGACGGGGCTTCGCACGGGGCTGAGGTCTCCCTCCCAGGTCTTCAGCTCGCCACCCACCAGGTACTCCCGCTGCTCGAGATAGGGCGGGAGCCGCACGCTGGAGGGGAGCTGCGCTTCGGTCGGGAAGAGGTCGGCGAGTGGCGTCATGGCGGCCTTCTTAACGAGGCGCCTCTCTCCTGGCACCTCTTCCCGTGAAGGGTTGGACGCAGGACCCGGCAGTGGGACCGGCCAGTCGGCCCACCCGGGAGGAGTACCTTGCCGCCCATGCGCGGAGTCGTGACGAGCCCCACCGTCAAACCGGGAGGCAGACGCGACGTGGGGCGCGTGAGCGGAACGAGGGGCTGCCCGGGGCGTCACCGTCCGCGTCCGTCGGCCGGAAAGGAGCCGAGCCTTGGCGCTCGAGGAGGATGTCTCCCTCTCATGGGGAGGCTTGCTGGCGCGGTGGGGGCCCGTCCTGCGGACGCGTCATGGGCTTCGACGCGAGCGAGCCGGGCTCGTCCAGAGCGGGCTCGAGGAGGTGCTGCCGGTGCTCCTGGCGGCGCTCGCCCGGGCGCTCCAGGACGACGCGCTCCCTCCCTCGGCCGAGGTGCTCCGGTACTTGCGAGCCGGACAGGCGGAGCGCTGGCATGCCTGCCACGGCCTGGAGGCCTGCGGGGTCGTCCAGGAGTACGGCCTGCTGCACGACTGCCTGCTCGAGCTGATGGAGGAGGCGGGGGTGACGGCCACGCCGCGACAGCAGCGCATGCTGGCCGCGGTCTTCCATGCGGCGAGCACGGACGCGGTGGGGCGCCTGGCGTCGAGCACGGTGGCATCGAGGAGCGAGGGGTGGCTGCAGGCCATCATCGACCACGCGCCTCCGGTCATCTTCGCCAAGGACGCGCAAGGGCGCTTCGTGCTGGTCAACCGGAGCTTCGAGGAGGCGCTGGGGAGGTCGCGCTCCAGCGTGCTCGGCAAGACGGACTTCGACCTGTTCCCCGCCGCCGTGGCGCGGCGCAACCGGGAGCACGACGAGCGGGTGCGACAGTCGCTTCGGCCCGTGACGGAGGATGAGCACATCCCCGGCGTCCAGGGCGTGCGCACCTGGTTCGCGATGAAGTTCCCGCTGCCCACCGTGGGCGCGGAGGGGCCCATCATCTGCGGCATCTCCACGGACATCACCGACGCGCGCCGCACCCACGAGGCGCTGCGCGAGAGCGAGGAGCGCTTCCGCCTGTTGATGGACGCGGTGGAGGACTACGCCATCCTCCTGCTGGACCCGGAGGGCCGCGTGGTGAGCTGGAACGCGGGCGCCGAGCGGCTCACCGGATGGCAGGAGCAGGAGGTGCTCGGGCGGCACTACGCGCTCTTCGCGCCCGAGGAGCAGGTGACCCGGGGAGAGCCCCAGCGGCTGCTGCGCGAAGTGGCGGACGGCGGTCACTTCCGGGGAGAGCTGCGACGAAAGCGGCGGGACGGCTCGTGCTTCTGGGCGGACCTGGACATCGCCGCCGTGCGCGACGAGGCGGGCCGCTTGCGCGGGTTCGCCAACGTGGCGCGCGACATCACCGCGAAGAAGCAGAGCGAGACGGCGAGGGACTTCCTGCTGGAGGCGGGGCGGGTGCTCGCGGGCTCGTTGGACCTGGAGACCACGCTGGGCGCCTTCGCGGGCCTGGTCGTGGAGCACGTCTCCGACTACTGCGTGGTGGACCTGCTGGAGGCGAGCGGCCGGCTCGTCCGACAGGAGGCGGCCGCGAGGGAGCCCGAGCGACAGGACCTCATCCGGAAGCTCCTGGCGTTCGCGCCCCGGACGGAGGAGGACGGCCCGCTGGCGCGAGCGCTGGCGTTGGCGCAGCCCATCGTCGTGCCGGAGGTGACCTCCCGGTTCCTCGACTCGGTCTCCAGCGACGCGGCGCACCGGGCCTTGCTGGAGGCGCTGGGGGCGCGCTCCGCGGCGCTGGTGCCCGTGGTGTCACGCGGGCGCGCGCTCGGGCTCATCCACCTGGTGTGGACGCGGCCGCATGACTCGCTGGAGATGGAGGCGCTGGTGGAGCTGGCCCGGGGCGTGGCGGACCGCGCGGCGGTGGCCATCGAGAACGCGCGGCTGTACCGCGAGGCCCGGGACGCGGTGCGCGTGCGCGAGGACGTGGTGGCCATCGTCAGCCATGATTTGCGCAACCCCTTGCATGCCATCCAGCTGACGGCGACGTCGTTGTTGCGCAAGGGCACCCTGCCGGAGGGGGGCGTGAAGGGGCTGGAGCGCATCATGGAGGCGACGCAGCGGGCCTCGCGCTTGATTCGAGACCTGCTGGACTTCACCCAGGCGAGAGCGGGGGAGCGCATCCCCATCCGGCCGTGCGCCATGGACCTGCATGTGCTGGCGCGCAAGGTGGTGGACGAGGTGCTGCTCGCGCACCCGCGGCGCGACATCCAGGTGGAGCTGCGGGGGGACGGGCGGCTGGAGGCGGACGCGGACCGGCTGGCCCAGGTGGTCTCCAACCTGGTGGGCAACGCGCTCCAGCACAGCGCTCCGGACTCGTGTGTCCGCGTCCACCTGCGCGAGGCCGGGGACGGTGTGCTCCTGGAGGTCCACAACGTGGGCAGGCCCATCGCGGCGGGGCTGCTGCCCACGCTGTTCGAGCCCTATCGCCGCGGGCCGGAGGCGCGCGCCGGCCAGGGCAGCATCGGCCTGGGCCTCTACATCTCCCGGCAGATCGTCCTGGGACATGGCGGCAGCATCGAGGTGTTCTCCAACGAGCGCGGCACCTGCTTCAAGGTGTGGCTGCCGCGCCGCCGGGGGCCCTGAGGCCGCGATGACTGGGGTTGCCGCGTGCTACGCGGCCGACCTCAATTGCACGCCTGGCTATTGGGCTTGCAGAACCGCTCGCCCACGGACCCCGAGCAGCCCAGGGCGAAGACGGAGAGCACGAGCGTCAGGATGCGCTTCATGGTCGACCACTCCTTGGATGAGGTTTGCGCGCGGGAGCCGACCATGAACCCGCACGTGCGCTCAAAGAAATGCGGACCGTGGGTGAATGTAGACGTCGAGGCCATTCTTGACGTCCCGCTCCGATGCGACGCGGAGGTCCAGATGTAGCCCGCTGTGTCCCTCGTCGATGTGACGCGCCCTCGCGTACACTCGCGCCTCCAGACCAGGGGGGAGCCATGCGACGCAGTGCGGCTCGGGTTCATGCGAGTCATTCGTCCGAGACACGGGGCGCCACCCCCGCGTCGCGTCCGCTCGCGTCGGTCGCGAGGCAGGCGGTCTCGGCGCACGCCGTGGCTGAGCCCGGAGCCACGGCGCCGGGCGTCCGGTTCGACTTCAGCCGGCTCCCGCTCACCCCCAGCGTGCAGCGCGTCGCGTGCGCGGGGGGCTCCTGCTCCTGCTCGTCCTGCGACAAGAAGCAGGAGGAGGTGGCCCGGGCCGCGCAGCCCGGTGTCTCCAGCGCGGGGCCTTCCGAGAATGTGTCCGCGCACGTCGCCCGTGGGCTTGGCTCCGGGCAGCCCCTGGAGTCCTCCGCGCGCGCCTTCTTCGAGCCGCGCTTCGGCCAGGACCTGGGGGGCGTGCGCATCCACACCGACGCGAGGGCGGCGGACTCGGCGCGCGCGCTCCAGGCTCGCGCGTACACGGTGGGCAGCGACATCGCCTTCCAGGAGGGCGCGTACTCACCGTCCACCCACGCGGGACGTCGGCTGCTCGCGCATGAGCTGACGCACGTGCTGCAGCAGACCGGAGGCCGCGCCACCTCCGGCGCTCGGCTGGCCCGCTTCGCCACCGGGGGGCTGTCGGTGACCTCCCCAGGGGACGCCTCCGAGCGCGAGGCCGAGTCCATGGCGGACGCGGTGATGGCGGACGGCGCGACGCGTGAGCCGGGGCGCCACCGCCTGGGCGTGGCCCGGGATTTCACCCCCGCGCCCGCGTCCAAGTACACGGTGCCGCCCTCTCCGGCGCCGCCCCCGCCGCCGCCCGCGCCCGTCCAGACGACGTCGGATGTGCCGCCGACCCAGTCGGGCACCCCCGTCAACAAGAACGGGCTCGTCGCCGCCGAGGAGGGCGTCAACCTGCGCGCCTCGCCCGACACCGGCTCTGCCCCGCTGGAGCGGCTCCCGCAGAACACCCGCATGTTCGTCAGCCGCGAGCAGTCCGGCGGCTGGTACTTCGTGATGCTGGTGGATGGCCGATTCGGCTACGTGGCCAAGTCGCATGTCACCGTGGACATGCCCGACCCGGAGGCGAGGCTGTACCGCATCGCGTCCGGCGAGACGGCGCTCGACATCGTCAAACGCTTCTACAAGTCCGACGCGACGAAGTGGGGCCAGGACGAGCGCTTCTTCGTCAACGTGCTGGTGTTCGTCAACGCGGAGCGCGGCCGCAAGGGCATCTTCAAGCTGGACCCGGAGGGGGACTGGGACACCACCCAGACGCACGCGGGCTCGCAGATATGGATACCGGGCGTCGAGTTCGCCAAGACGCTCAAGGGCCAGGTCTCCTCGGGCTCCATCACCTACGAGGCCTACCAGAAGGTCAAGAACGTCATCACCGCCATCGGTGAGTTCCTGGCCGGCTCCATCGCCTTCGTGGCGGGGCTGCTGCACGGCGTGCTCGAGTCGCTCTGGGACACGCTGGTGGGCCTGGTGGACCTGGCGAAGCTCGCGGGCAAGCTGGTGTGGAGCCTGGTCACCGGCAACCTGCTCTCCGACATCCGGGGCTTCTTCAGCGACCTGTCCAAGCTCGACTTCAAGCAGCTGGTGGCCGCGGGGCTCGACGCGCTGGACAAGAAGTGGAACGACCCGAGCCTCCTCAAGCGCTGGCACTTCCGGGGCTGGATTACCGGCTACGCGCTGGCGGAGATCGTGATGCTGTTCTTCAGCGGCGGCGCGCTCACGGCGCTCAAGGGCGCGGGCAAGGCGGGCAAGTTCGCCCAGTTCCTCGCCAAGATGCCGCGCGCGGCGAAGTTCCTGGAGAAGGCCGGAGAGGCCGCCAAGGGGCTCAAGGAGGCCGAGTCCCTGCGCAAGGGCATGAAGGCGCTCACCACGGCGCGCGACTGGGCCGTGCGGGTGCTCAAGGTGCCCGGCCACCTCCTGCAGAACCTCTCCGCGGAGGCGCTCGAGCGGCTCAAGCGGCTGCCCCAGTGGGCCATCGAGCGCTTCAGCGAGCTGAGCGACGTGGCCAAGGCGCGCGTGCTGGGCTGCGCCTCGCCGTGCAAGGTGGACCTGGGCGCCATCCAGAAGTACCTGGCGGAGCTGGCCGCCAAGGGCGCCACCGGCGCGAAGAAGCTCACCACGCCGGAGAGCGTGCTCGTCGCGCTGCCCAAGGATTTGAACATCGGGAAGATCAAGAAGTACCTCGACGAGTACCCGGCCCTGATGGAGCTCATCCGCAAGGCGGACCTGACGGACCTGGACCTGGCGAAGCTGGTCGACTTCATGACCGACGCGGACAAGCTCAACCCGAAGACGGCGTATCAGACGTTCACCCGCTACCTCACGCTGGTGGTGCCGTCGAAGACGGGTGGAGACATCGGCGCGTTCAACAAAATCGTGGAGGCGGTGGTGAAGGCGGACCCGCGCCAGGGCGCCGCCCTCAAGGGCCCCATGTTCGAGGCCTTCGCGCGCACCCACCTGCAGGAGTTCGCCGGCAAGGCCTTCACGCGCGAGACCTTCACCGTCCCCGGAGGCAAGCGCCGCACCGCGGACCGCTTCTTCGCGGACAAGGGCGAGCTGTGGGAGGTCAAGCACCAGCTCACCGACAAGGTGCCGCCCGGCCAGGTGGACGACTACCTCTCCTTCCTCGGCACGAAGGGCAACAGCTCCGGCGCCGAGGTGAAGTCGCTGAACTACCTGTTCCCGACCGAGGAGGCCGCGAAGCTGAACTCGGCGCTCAAGGCGCGCGGCATCACCGTCTGGTATGTGAAGCAGCCCAACGTGCTGACGAAGCTCTAGCGAGGACACGCCATGGCCGAGGTGAAGTGGACCGCCAGCTCGCAGCACCATGACTGGAATGACCGGCGCGCGCCGGCGGCCTTCATCGACGCGCTCGCCGAGGCGGGGCTGGTGGGGACGGTGGAGGGGGTGTGCGGCTGGGACGAGGACGCCACGCGCCGCGCGGTGAAGCTCCAGGGGCCTGGCGTGGGCGCGCGGGTGATGGCGGAGATTCCGAAGAAGGAGAAGCACCCGTTCCTCAAGGCCTGGGGGAGCACGCCTTCGCCGTGGACGCTCACGGTGGGCATCTCGCGCTTCGTCGCCGACGAGGGGCGGGTGGCGGGGCTCAACACCTTCGTCTTCCAGTTCGACGGCGCGGCGTACGAGGACGAGGCGGGCTCCGCGCTCCTGCTCGCCGCCTTCCACGCGGCCCACTCGCCCGACACCACGGAGTTCGCCGCCATCCATCCCCTGGCGCGCTACGAGGCGCTGGAGACCGGCGAGTACGACTCCGCGGTGACGCTGCGGCCCCTGTTCGCGGGCGTCTTCTGGGCGAATTTCCTGGGCAAGGGGCACGTCGAGCAGTTCGACCGCGCGGTGCTCGCGCGGCTGCCACCGGAGCGCGTGGAGTGGGTGGACGGCGGCAAGGGCCTGTTCGTCGTCACCACGCCCCGGCTCGGGGATGCCACCACTCCGACGGTGGAGGCGGAGATGCTGCGCCTCACCGAGGTGTTCCGCGAGGCCCGGCGGCGATGAGCCACCGGGCGCCCGCGAGGCCCCGTCACGACGGGTGACGGAGCCGGTGTCCTCCAGACGCGCGGCGAGCTGTCGGCCCGCGCGCCCGGAGGTCATCCAGGCACGGCCTCAGGGGTAGGTGATGGCCTCGATGAGGGACGGGTGGTCCGCGCCGCACAGGGAATCCGCGTCGGCGCCGAGGAACACGCCGCGCAGCACGTGGTCGGCCTGGCCCTGGCGCTTCACGGTGAGCGAGTAGGGCACGGGCGTGTCGTCCGTGGGGGACGCCTCGAAGCTCGTGCTCTTCAGGCAGATGAAGTAGGTGCCGCTCGGGGGCGTGCCCTCCGGGCCGGACGGGGCCAGCGCGCCCGCCTTGGCGGGGCCGTACGCGAGCAGCTCGCCGTTGGGCGTGCGCACGATGAGGTCCTGGTCCTGCGCCCGCTCCCAGCTCGCCGTGACGCCCAGGGGCGTGCCCAGGGGCGCGCGAGCCCCGCAGACGCCGTTGGTGCACGTCTTCCCCGCGCCGCACGTGTTGCCGCAGCAGCCGCAGTTCGCCGGGTCGGTGTTCGCGTTCACGCACGAGGAGCCGCACTTCACCTGCGGCGGCGGGCAGCTGCCCGGGATGCAGTCGAAGCCGCCCGGCTGGTTCACGCACCGCTGCCCGGGCGTGCACGTGTGCGTGCCGTTGGTGCACTCGTTGATGTCCGTGCAGGTGCGGCCGTTGCCCGTGTAGCCCGCCTTGCAGGTGCAGTTGTAGCTGCCCTGGGTGTTGGAGCAGGTGGCGTTGGGGGAGCACTGCGAGGTGCCGTTGGTGCACTCGTTGATGTCGTTGCAGGTGCGGCCGTTGCCGGAGTAGCCCGCCTTGCAGGTGCAGTTGTAGCTGCCCTGGGTGTTGGAGCAGGTGGCGTTGACGGAGCACTGCGAGGTGCCGTTGGTGCACTCGTTGATGTCGTTGCAGGTGCGGCCGTTGCCGGAGTAGCCCGCCTTGCAGGTGCAGGTGTAGCTGCCCTGGGTGTTGGAGCAGGTGGCGTTGACGGAGCACTGCGAGGTGCCGTTGGTGCACTCGTTGATGTCGTTGCAGGTGCGGCCGTTGCCGGAGTAGCCCGCCTTGCATGCGCAGGTGTAGCTGCCGGGCGTGTTGGTGCAGGTGGCGTTGGGGGAGCACTGCGAGGTGCCGTTGGTGCACTCGTTGACGTCGTTGCAGGTGCGGCCGTTGCCGGAGTAGCCCGCCTTGCACGTGCAGGTGTAGCTGCCGGGCGTGTTGGTGCAGGTGGCGTTGACGGAGCACTGCGAGGTGCCGTTGGTGCACTCGTTGACGTCGGTGCAGACGCTGGGGCTGCCCTGGCAGGTGTAGCCGGGCTCCACCTGACAGATGGTGCTACAGCCGTCGTTCGCCGTGCGGTTGCCGTCGTCACATGACTCGCCGGTGCCCACGCGGCCATCGCCGCACAGGGGGCCGGTCGTCTCGACGGCGTCGATGAGGTAGAGGCCCGCCAGGGCGCGGTTGAGGCGCACGTAGCGGTACGGGGTGGCGTTGGAGTAGGGGACGTCCACGGAGAAGCGGCCCACGCCCAGCTGGATGAGGTTCGCCTGACCGGTGGCGATGACGGTGCGGTCGGCGCTCAGGAAGTCCACCGTGAACAGCACGGTCAGCGTCAGGCCGCCGTAGTGGATGCGCAGGGGCCCGCGGCCCTCCTCACCCTGGCCCATGTCCAGGAGCAGCGAGCCGCCGAGGATGGAGAGCACGGTGGCGCGCTGGCCGTCGGGGGCGCCCACGGCGTTGTTGGGGTTGAGGACGACGTTGAGGCCGCTGGGCGTGGCCGCGTCCGCGTACGGGTCCACCACCGCCAGCTCCGCGCTCTCTTCGGACTGGGCGTCCTCGAGTGGCGTCTCCGACTCGCCTTCCAGCGTCTCTTCGTCCTGGGGATTCGCACCACAAGCACCGAGGACGGTGCACAGCAACACCGCGCCCAGCGCGCGCCACGTCGTGGCCCTTCGACTGAACTCCATGTCTCGCTCCATTCCAATCGCTCACCGACGGGCTTCCCGGGGGATGTCCCCTGGGCGGAAGCCGTCGGAGCGCATGGAAGGCACGATGTCGGTCTGGCGCCTGGAGCAAGGGGGCTTGTCGCACCCGACCCGTGAACCAGGTGACAGGCGTGTCGTTGAGTGTCGCGGTGTCGCGTGGCGGCGGACATCGGAGCGGCCCGGCGAGGCGACGTGGCGTGCGTGGCCGTGCGGGCCTCCCAGCGGGGCTTCAGCGCTTGCGGCGCCACGCCTTGAGCTCGGCCTTCTTCTCCGCGCCCAGCGCGTCCAGCCGCGCCTGCCAGCGCTCGCGGTGTGGCTTGAGCGCGGCCACCACGGCGCGGGCCACGACGAGGTTGCGGTACCACTTGGCGTCGGAGGGGACGATGCACCAGGGCGCCTGCTTCGTGGAGGTGCGCGCGAAGACGTCCTGGTAGGCCCGGGTGTAGTCCGCCCAGAGCTTGCGGTCCTCCCAGTCACCGGCGCTGATCTTCCACGCCTTGCGCGGCTCCTTCTCCCGGTCCATCAGGCGCTGTTCCTGTTCCTGCTGGCTGATGTGGAGGAAGAACTTCAGGACGATGGTGCCGTGCTCGGCGAGCATCTCCTCGAAGTCCTGGATGTGGCCGTAGCGCTCCTTCCAGAGGGATGGGGGCGCCAGCTCGTGCACGCGCACGGCGAGCACGTCCTCGTAGTGGGAGCGGTTGAAGATGGAGAACTCGCCCAGGCGCGGGGTGTGGCGGTGGATGCGCCAGAGGAAGTCGTGCTCGCGCTCCTCCAGCGTGGGCGCCGCGAACGACGCGACGGAGACGCCCCGGGGGTTGAGGCTGCCCACCACGTGCTTGATGGTGCCGTCCTTGCCCGCGGTGTCGCGGCCCTGCAGGACGATGAGCACCGAGTTGAGCCGCGAGCCCCACATCAGGTCCTGGAGGTCGAACAGCTCCTCGCCCAGGGCCTCGAACTCCGCCTTCGCGTCGGTCTTCTGTTCGTGCTTCGGAGGCGTGGTGGAGAGCTTCTCCAACCGCACCTTGGCTCCCTGACTCGCGCTGGTGATGAGCTGCATGACTTCCTTTCGATGAGGCGTCGGTCCGGAGGCCAGCGTGCCACCCGAGGCGTCCGGGGCTGAGACAATCGTGCGGGCGCCGTGATGACTTCGTGAAGATGTGAGCACAGCCGGACACGTACCTTGGCCGCATGCTCCTTCTTGGACTGGGTTGGGCCGTCAGTCAGCTGCTGCACGCCTCCACCGAGGCTCCCATCACCGACGTCACCGTCTACAGCGACCGGGCGCGGGTGGTGCGGACCGCCTCCCTCCAGGTCTCCGGCACCGAGCGGCTGGAGCTGCCCCTGTTGCCGGAGGCGGTGGACCCGGACTCCATCCAGGTGGAGGCGGAAGGGGCCCGCGTCGCGTCCGTGGAGGTGCGCGCGGCCCAGCCGGCGCCGTTCCCCGTCGCGGAGGCCACCGCGTTGCTTTCGACGTTGGACCGGCTGGGGGACGAGCTCTCCCGCGTCAACGCGGAGCACGTGGCCAACCAGCGCCAGGTCGCCGCGCTCGGCCGCATCCAGCCGAAGGGGCCGGGCGCGGACGCCGACGACGCGAGCGGAGCGCTGGCGCCCGGGGGCTGGAGCCAGGCCGCCGCGTTCCTCGTCGACCTGCGCACGAAGCGCGAGGTGCGGATGCGGGAGCTGGAGGCGCGCATGCAGGTCCTGCGAAACGAGCTGGACGCCCGGCAGGTGGAGGCGGGCCGCCTGGGGGCGCTGCCCTCGCCCCGGGGCTTCGAGGTGCGGGTGGCCCTCACCGGCTCGGGCGCCGCGAAGGTGCGCCTGTCCTATGTGGTGCTCCAGCAGGCGCGCTGGTACCCGCGCTACGAGCTCCAGCTGAACCCGGCGCAGCAGCGGGTGCAGGTGGCCTTCTCCGGACTGGTCAGCCAGGAGACGGGCGAGGACTGGACCCAGGCCCGCCTCACGCTCAGCACCGCGCTGCCGTCCACCTTCACCGCGCTGCCGAAGCTGACCACGTGGAGGCTGGGCACCGCCGAGCGCTTCATCCCCACGGCGCGCAGGACCGACGAGCTCCCGAGCGAGCCGCCGCCGCTGCCCCGGCCCGTGGCCCCGCTGGACGTGGTGGCGCTGCTGCGCCGCGAGCTCGAGACGCGAGCCCAGGGGAAGGGCGCGCCGCGTGCCCCGCAGCAGGTGGCCCAGGCGTCGAGGCCGGCGCCGACGCCGACCGAGTCCCGGAGCCCGGAGCCGGAGTCTTCCCGTCCTTCGCCGACCGCGCGCGTCGCACCGGGCGGTGATGCCTTCGTCCTGGGCAACGTCATCGATGCCCAGTCGCGAACTCCCGTGGGCGACGTCGTCGTCACCGCCACCTCGCCGAGCCTGCCGGGGGAGGAGACCACCGTGACCGACGCGCAGGGGAACTACCGGCTCCCGCCCCTGCCGCCCGGCGTCTACACGCTCCGGTTCGAGAAGGAGCAGTTCAAGCCGTACGCGCGCGCGGACATCCAGGTGTGGATGCAGCGCACCGTCCGGATGAACGTGGAGCTGCTCCCGGAGAGCCTGGGCGAGGTCGTCGAAATCGTGGGCGCGCCGCCCACCGTCGACGTGGGCAGCACCCACACCGGGGTGGGCTTCTCGCTGCATGGCGCGCCCATGTCCAACTGGCGGCCGGAGCCCGTCGTGGACCGCTACGTGGGGCTGGCGCCGCCTCCGGGCTGGCGTCGTCCGGCGCTGGACTCGCAGCTGCCGGCGTCGCTCGCGGGAGGCCACGACCTGGCCTTCACCGCGCCGCGCTCGGAGACGGTGCCCAGCGGGCAGGGCGAGCGCACCATCCCGCTGCTCCTGGAGTCATGGCCCGTGCAGGTGGAGCGCCGCGTCTTCCCCGCGCTGGCGTCGGAGGCGTACCTGGTGGCGCGGCTGAAGAGTCCGTCGCGAAGCGCGCTGCCCGGAGGCACCGCCTCGCTCTTCGTGGGAGACGACCCGTCCGGCACCGCGTCGCTGCCGCTCATCGTCCCGGGCGAGCCCTTCACGCTGCCCCTGGGCATGGACCCGGCCGTGCGCACCGCGCGCGACGTCCGGCTGGTGCAATCAAAGGAGGGCTTCATCTCCAAGGACGACCTCAACACGTACGAAGTCACGCTGGAGGTCTCCAACCCCTATCCCTTCGCGATGCAGACGCACGTGGTGGACCAGTGGCCCCTGGGCTGGGGTGGCGACGTGGAGGCGACGCTCGTGCGCACCGAGCCCGTGGCGAGCCAGGACCCCAAGACGGGGGTGCTGCGCTGGGACGTGGTGATTCCCGCCTCCAGCAAGAAGACGCTCACCTTCGAGTACCGCCTGAAGCGCCCCCAGAACTGGAAGCTCACCCAGTAGCCGCGAGGAGCCACCATGACCTTGTTCCCCTTGTCCCTCCTGGTGCTCGCCGCCGCGCCCCAGGTGTCCTCCGTCGTCGTCTATCCGGACCGGGCCCACGTCACGCGCACCCAGGACGTGACGTGCCGTGGCCCCACCACCGCCGTCTTCGAGCAGGTGCCGGAGGCCGCCTCGCGCGAGAGCTTCCGGGCGCGGGCCCCTGGCGCGGACCTGGAGGGCCTCACCGCCGAGCGCCAGACGCTCGAGCAGCAGCTCTCCGCGGAGCGCCGCGAGTGGAGGGCGCGGTGGGACGCGCTGACCCAGGAGGAGCTCACGCTGGACGCGGCGCTCGCGCGGGTGACGGGGCTGGAGCGGCTGTCGGAGGGCTACACGGACGTGGCCGTGGACCACGTCACGCGGGAGCTGACGGGCCGCAAGCCGGACACGCGCGCGTGGGCCTCGGCGTTCGACGCGGCGTTGTCGGTGCGGATGCGCGCGGTGAGGGAGGCGTGGGAGCTGGCGGAGAAGCGCCGCGCGCTGAAGCAGCGCCGCGACGAGGTCTCCGCGCAGCTCTCGCGGCTGAGCACCGAGGCCGCCCGCGCCGAGTACCGGGTGGAGGTGCGCCTGTCGTGTCCCGAGGGGAAGAAGGCCCGGGTGTCGCTGACGTATCTGGTGGGCGGCAGCTCCTGGGAGCCGAGCTACGAGGCGCGCGCGGATGAGGCCTCGGGCACGGTGGAGCTGACGGCGCTCGCCACGGTGCGCCAGCAGACGGGCGAGGACTGGTCGGGCGCGAAGCTCGTGCTCTCCACGGCGCTGCCTCGCAAGAACGCCACGCCGCCGGAGGTGGCGCCGCTGCTCGTCCGGGCGCTGAAGCAGCCCAAGGAGCGCCAGGTGCTGACGGCGCGTCAGGAGGCGCGGCAATCCGTGGAGGGCGGCGTCGAGGGGGAGGCGGCCTCCGGCGAGGGCCCGCGGGCGGTGTCCCAAGGCGTGTCCGTGCAGTGGGAGGCCGAGGAGGCGGCGCGGGTGCCTGGGGACGGCGTGGCGGTGCGCGTGGTGCTGGGGCGTCACCGCCTGCCCGCGGAGTTCTCGTGGCGCACGGTGCCCAAGCTGCACCCGGTGGTCTTCCGCGTGGCGCGGCTGGCCAACACCACGTCCTTCCCGCTGTTGCCGGGTGAGGTCAGCCTCTTCCGGGGCACGGGCTTCCTGGGACGTCAGCGGCTGGAGCGCGTGGCGAGCGGGCTCCCCTTCGAGCTCACCTTCGGCATCGAGGAGGCCCTTCGCGTGACACGCACGACGGTGGAGGAGGTGAAGCGCCCGCAGGGGCTCTTCGGGGGCAAGCAGCGCTTCCGCTACGCCTACCGCTTCCAGCTCACCAACCTGCGTCAGCGCGAGGAGAAGGTGGTGCTGTCCGAGCACATCCCCGTCTCCGAGCTGGACGACGTGAAGGTGGAGGTGGCGCCGGAGTCGACGGCGGGCCTGGCACTGACGAAGGACGACGGCATCGCCACCTGGCAGGTGGCGCTCGCGCCCGCGGAGACGAGGACCTTGGAGCTCGTCTTCCACGTGGACGCGCCCTCCAGCTACGTCAGCGGAGGGCTGTAGGGACGCTCGCGGAGGAGTCATCCTGGGGAGTGTGGCTCCTCCGCGGGCGGGGTTGTTCCGGCGCCTCGTTTCCCTGGTCAACGCGTGGGAAGGGCGCTTGGATGGCGGGCATGTCGCCGCTGCTGCCGGACCCGGACCGTGCGCTGGGGGAAGCCAATCCGCTGGTCCTCACCCTCGAGGACCTCCTCAACGAGCACGAGTGCCAGGAGCTGGTGGAGCGAATCGAGGCGCTGGGGCCCTCGGCCGCGCCCGTCACCACGTCGCAGGGCATGGTGATGCGCCCCGACCTCCGCAACAACTCCCGGGTGATGTTCGATGACCCGGCGCTGGCGGACCTGCTGCACCAGCGCGTCCTCACCCGCGTGCCGCGCAGGCTGGAGCGCACCTGGGAGCTGTGCGGCGCCAACGAGCGGCTGCGCTGCTACCGCTACGAGGCGGGGGAGTACTTCGCGCCGCACTACGACGGCGCCTTCGTGCGCGACAGGAACGAGCGCAGCCTGCTGACGTACCTGGTGTACCTGAACGACGGGGCCGAGGGCGGCGCGACGAACTTCCTGGACCTGGGGCGCTCGGTGACGCCCCGTCGGGGGATGGGGCTCGTCTTCAACCACCACCTGTACCACGAGGGCGCGACGGTGACGGGCGGCCTCAAGTACGTGGTGCGCACGGACCTGATGTACCGCCGCGCGCTGCCCTGAGGACCCGCCTCACCAGTTGGTGAGGCGGTAGTCCTTGAAGAAGTTGCCCCAGGAGTAGTCGCCGGTGTTCTCGGCGGTGGTGATGGGGTCGATGATGCGCGCCGCGCCGTCGACGATGTCCAGGGGCGGCTGGAAGTCCAGGTCCTCCACCTTGCGCTGGGAGAACACGGCCGGGTCCTCGTCGGTGACCCAGCCGGTGTCCACCGCGTTCATGTAGATGCGGTCCTTGGCGTAGTCCGCCGCGGACGTCAGCGTCATCATGTTCAGCGCGGCCTTGGCCATGTTGGTGTGCGGGTGGCGGTCCGTCTTCGTCCCGCGCGAGAAGCTGCCCTCCATGGCGGACACGTTGACGATGTGGCCCGGCGTGGTGCGGTCGCGGGTCATCAGCGGCTTGAGCTTGCCGCAGAGGATGAAGGGCGCCACCGCGTTCACCAGGTGCACCTCCAGCATCTCCGCCGTGGACACATCCGCGAGCTTCATCCGCCACGAGTTCATGTCGCGCAGGTCCACCTGCTGCTCGTCCGCGTCCAACCGGCCCTGGGGGAACAGGGCGCTGGTGTCACCCTCGTTCTCCAGCGCGTACGGCAGGAGCGACAGCGCGGCGGAGGAGTGGATGCCCAGCGCCGGGTCGTTGCTGCGCCACGAGGTGGTCATCGCGGAGGGCTCCGTGCCGCCCGCGCCCAGGACGGGGTTCAGCTCGGTGAGGCAGGCCCGGTGGCTGGCGAGCAGCGGGCGGGCCGCCTCGGGCAGCTCCTCGAACCGGCGCAGCTCCCCGTCGAGCAGGTGGGCGTAGAAGCCCGGCGGCCGGCGCACCGTCTGCGCCGCGTTGTTGATGAGGATGTCCAGCCGCGAGTGCGTCTGCTCGATGTGCCGGGCGAAAATCTCCACGCTGGGCGCGTGGCGCAGATCCAGCCCGTGGATGTGCAGCCGGTGGGACCACTCCGCGAAGTCCGGCTCCAGCATGTAGCGCCGCGCCGAGTCCTGGGGGAAGCGCGTGGTGGCGATGACGGTGGCGCCCGAGCGCAGCAGCATCAGCGACGCCTGGAAGCCAATCTTCACCCGCGCGCCGGTGATGAGCGCGACCTTGCCGGACAAGGGCGCGCGTTGGGTGCGCTTGGCGTAGTTGAAGTCCGCGCACTCGATGCACATCGCGTCGTAGAAGAAGTGCAGCTTGCGGTACTCCGCCTTGCACACGTAGCACTTGCGCGGCGTCTCCAGGAGCCGCTCGGGGCCCTCCTCGACGGGGACCTCGCCGGCCGGAAGCAGGGGCGCGTTGAAGACGGGGGCGCGGCGCATCGTGCGGATGCGGGTGCTGGCGCGCACCTCCCGGTCCTTGGTCTGCTTGTCGTGGCGCTTCTCGCGCCGCAGGGCCTTCTCCAGGCGGGACTTCGCGGTGCGGTCCGGCATGACGATGCGGCCGGCGGCGATGAGCAGGGCGCGCTTGTCCTCCTCGGGCAGCCTGGCCAGGAGGATGCGGTCCTCGGCCATGGCCTCCAGGAGGCGGGTGCACCGACGGACCTCGTCGAGCGAGGCGGGGGCTTCGGGGGGCGGGGCGGCGTCGAGCGCGGGCGAGGTTGTCTCAGCGTCCTTCATGGCCGTCGGTGCATATCCCGGCAGGGGGCCTCGAAGAAAGGACCGCTCGCGGGCCCTCCCTGGATGGAGGGGGGACGGCCGGGCGTCAGTGCCAGATGACCCGACCGCCGCCGTCCACGTCGATGTCCCGCAGGGAGGCGCTCCCCCAGAGCTCCACGTCCCCGGAGCCATCGAGGGAGACCTTCACGCTGCCCCCCTCGACGCGGGCCTCCACGTCCCCGGAGCCCTCCAGCCGGACATCCAGGTGGACGGCCCCGAGGGCCCGGGCCTCCAGGTCGCCGCTGCCCGACAGGCGGGTGTCCAGCCGCTCGGCATGGCCCGAAAGCCGCGTCTTCCCGGAGCCCTCGCTCGTCACCCGCACGGTGTCGGCGGCGCCCGACCAGGACAGGGCCCCGGAGCCGGACAGGTGCAGCGCCACCGACTGGGCGACCCCCGACTCCGGCATGCACACCTTCAGCTCCCCGGAGCCGTCCAGGTGGGCCTCCAGCACGCGGGCCGCGCCGCAGTAGCTGAGCCTTCCGGAGCCCTGGGCGCGCAGGCGCACGTGCTCGGACTGCTGGCCCACGAAGCCGTCCACCCGCACCTGGCCGGAGCCGGAGAGTGAGGCGCCGGTCAGGCGCGGCAGGGTGACGTCCACATGCGCGGGGCCCTGGGGGTCCAGGTGGCCGTCCGTCTCGATGCGCAGCGTCCCGTCGGACTGGACGAAGGCGCGCACGTTGTCCTGGAGGTTGGAGTCCAGCGTCACCTCCACGGAGGAGGTGGCGCCCTCGCGTACGCGCACGTCCAGGTGGCCCTCGTACGCCACGGCCTCGAAGCCCTCGGCGCTCCGGGCCTCCGTCACGGTGTCGCCGTTGCCGCGCTCGTGGACGTCACACCCCGTCACCCAGCCCGCCATGAGCAGCACCACCGCCGCGCGCATCCACATGTCCATGTCTCCCCCGGGCCTGGGGCCCGCGTCCGGGGCCTGGAACACCGGCCGCGTGGGAAACTGTCACCGGGCGGGCGTGGGGGCCGAGGGCAGGCGCGTGGCGGCCACCGCCAGACAGAGGGTGGCCACGACGAAGTAGTAGTAGTTGCAGAACGCCTGTTTGTTGAAGGCGAAGAAGGTGGCGTAGGTGAGCGCGGTGGCGGCGGCGAAGCCCGCGGGGGTGCGGGGCGCGCGCCACAGGCTCAAGCCCAGCGCGGCGGCCACGGCGGCGAAGGGAATCCAGAGGGGTGGGGTGGGATGACCCTTGGCCACCCACGCGGCCAGGTAGCTCAGCGAGTCGACGCGGAACGGCTGGTGGATGTGCAGCGCCACCACGCTGTGGAAGAACGCCTTCGGGTCCGGCAGGGCGAAGGGGAGGCTGACGGCCAGCGCGGTGGCGGCGGCACGCCACAAGAAGCCCCAGAGCTGCTGGCGAGGCTCGGGCAGGAGCAGCAGCGCCAGCGGCAGCAGGAACACCGTGTGCTGCTTGATGGCGAGCGTCAGGCCGAAGACGTACGGCAGCGCGCGAGGGAAGCGCACGGCGCAGAAGACCGTGGCGGACAGCAGCAGCACGAGGAAGGGCTCCGTCCAGGACTGCTCCAGCACGAAGAAGCCGCGCGGCGTGAGCAGGTACAGCGCCGCGGCGCCCGCGCCCAGACGACCCCCCCGCGTCCAGGCCATGAGGCCGGCGGCGAGCGCTGTGGCCACGAGCTGCGCGTGGCGCGGGTCCGTCGCCAGCGCGCGGCCCAGGGTGGCGAACATCAGGCTCAGGGGCGGGTAGGGGAAGCCGAACAGCAGCCGTCCGTCCCGCACGAGCCCCTCGCCGTACCAGTGCCCATGGCCGTAGATGTTGGGGAACGTCATCGCGTACGGGTTCTGGCCGCGCAGGAGCTCGTCCGCGCCCTGCACCTGGAACACGAGCACGTCGATGTGGGGCGAGGGCGCGTGGCGAAGAATCCAGAGCCCCAAGAGCAGGTACACCCCGAGGAGCGCGGGCACGCCGACCTTGCGCAGCCAGTTGGGCCCCGCGAGCAGCGCGCCACTGATGAGCGCCGCGGCCGCCAGCCGCTCGTGGAAGAGCGCGAAGGGCCAGGGCCCCTGGAGCCTGAGCGCGGACGACGGGTAGTCGGTGAGGAGCACCTGGAGCTGCAGGAGCAGCCCGACGCCCAGGCCCAGCGCGAGCGCCGCCTCACCCCACGTCCACGGGCGCGAGCCGCCGGGGCCGACGACGGCCAGCAGCGCCAGGCCCAGCGCCAGCGTGAGGCCTCGCAGGGACGTGTCCAGCAGCGTGCCGTTGCTGAGCTGGAGCGTCAGCGCCAGCACCACGGCGGCGGCCAGGCAGAAGAGGGGAAGACGCCAGGGGTCGACGCAGTCGCGCGCGGTGGGAGACGGGAGGCCGTCCATCCGGCGACTTATACTCCACGCGCGCGCCCCGTCATCCGCGCCGCGGAAGATGGACGCTGAAGGTCGTGCCCTCCGCTTGCGTGGACGCCACCTCGACGCTTCCTCCATGGGCCCGGGCAATCTGGTCCACGATGAACAGGCCCAGGCCCACGCTGCGCCGCTCCGCGCCGTTCGTGGTGCCGCGCTTCATGGGCTCGAAGAGGGTGGGGAGCACCTCCTGCGGGATGGGGGGCCCGTCGTTGTGCACCCGCAGGACCAGTTCCCCGTCATGCGCCTCGCTCGACACCTGGATGCGCGCGCCCGAGGGGCTGTACTGCATGGCGTTGGCGAGCAGGTTGTGCAGCACCTGGGCGATGCGGTCCGCGTCCCAGGTCCCCTGGCCGTGGCCCTTCGTCCGGACCTCCAGCACGCGCTCCGGCGCGACGGCCTGGACCTCCTCGACGACCTGACAGGTCAGCTCGTGCAGGTCCATGGGCTGACGGTCGACGGGCAGCACCTGGCCCATGCGCGCCTGGGTGAAGTCGAGCAGGTCCCGGATGAGCCGCTGCGCGCGGTCCGCCGAGTCGACGATGCGCCGCACCGCCCGGCGCGCCCGCTCGTCCAGGTCCGTGCGGCGCACCAGCGTCGCGGCGGACATGAGGATGGCGTTGAGGGGGTTGCGCAGGTCGTGGCTGACGATGCCGATGAGCTGCTCGCGCAGCAGGGCCGCCTCCTTCTCGTCGAAGAGCTGGGCCGCGCTGCGGTCCAGCGCGTCCTGGTTCTCGAGCTGATGGCCGATGAGGTCGCCCAGGTGTCGGAAGACCTCCAGCTTGTCCTGGGGGAGCGCGGCCGGGTTGGAGTCCAGCGCGCACATGACGCCGAAGAAGGCCCCATCCCTGCGGTACAGCGGCACGGCGATGTAGGTCTCCACGCCATAGAGCCTGGGCGCGGGGTGGCCCGCGAAGCGGGGCTCCTGGCTGGCGTGGTTGACGAGCAGCGGGGTGGCCGAGGTGCGCACCGTGTTGCAGAACGTCGTCGAGATGGCGAGCGTGTCGCCCGGCTTGAGGCCGAAGCTCATCTCGTCCAGCACCGCGCAGCAGCGCCACTCCTGCGCGGTGACGCGGGCCACGACGGCCAGCCGCAGGCCGGTGGTCTGAAGGAGCACTCGCAGGACCGTCTTGACGGCGTCGATTCGAGCGATGGCCTGGACGTCCGGGGTGACACCGCTCGCTGGAGACGGCTGGCTGGGGGCGGGCTGCGGGGTGTCTTCATGGACGCGCATGAAGAAGGCAACGCGGAGGACCCGGCGCGTCATCCTCTCTCTTCGAGGTGGGAGCCTCGGGGGCGAGGGCGGGCGAGGGCCTGCTAGACTCCTTTGCTCTCCGGGCTCCTCGAGGCCATATGCGCTCCGCGCTGTTCGTGCTGCTGCTCCTGACGATGGGCGCTTGTCGGCGCCAGGAAGCCCCACGCATCGAGAAGGTGGGCCCCGCGGAGCTCACGCACCAGCGCTCGTGCGAGTGGCTCGACTGGGAGAACAACTCCTGTCGCGCGGACTCCGTGCTGCGCGCGGGCGAGGTCCGCTTCGAGCAGGTCACCTTCGTCGAGGCGAACCCCAGCGCCACGCGAGCCCTCGTCGGCCAGCTGGCTGGCTCCAGCTCGCTCGTGGACCTGCGCTCCGGGGACATCGTGCTCCGCTTCCCGCCGCACACCTCGAAGCGCGCGTGGTGCGGTGACTCGCGACTGGTGGTGTCCTCGCCCCTGGCGGACTTCGGAAGCGCGCAGGGCTTGCTGGGCACCACGCTGGAGGCCGTGTGGTTCGACCCGGGCGGGGCCGCTCAGCGCGCGGTGCTGCACCGGGGGCTCAGGGCCGTGCCCCGGCTGTCCTGCGGCCCCGGTGACTCGCTGGCGTTCATCGTGTCGGGGACGCGCGGTGAGGCGCCCATCGAGCTGTATCGCTGGAGCCCGAAAGAAGGCTCGAAGCTGCTGGAGACCTGGGTCGGTGAGGTTGAAAACGGTGATTCATCGGACCTCGATATCTCCTGGTCTTCGTCGGGGCAGCCCGAGTGGTGCGCGTGGGTCCGGCCGTACAGCGTGAATCGCTGCGTGCCTCCGGTGCGTCCGATTGCCCGGTGAGCGCGCCGTGAAAAAGTCACACCCTGCCGAAGGGCTCGAGCCGAGCGCGGTCAGCCGCCGGCCAGCCGCCGTGAGCCAGGATGCGACCTGAAGACGCGAATGCGGTGTGCCACGCTGGGAGCCCTGGCGCTGGGCGCCGTGGGCTGTGGAGACGATGCGCCGCCCGCGAAGGGCTGGGCATGGATGACACCAGCATCGGCATGCTCGACATCGACGGCGTCAACATGGTCGCCATCCAGGCGCTGGAGCGGCGCACCCGGCAGCTGCGCGAGCGCGACGCGGAGGTGGACGCGCCGGGGGCGGAGCTGGCGGAGCTGCGCCGGAGCGTGGCCGAGCAGAAGGCCGCGATGCCCCGCGCGCGCTGAGGCGGCGGTCCGTCGTCGCGAAGGGCCCGGGGACTCGGCTCCGGGCCCTTCGTGCGTTCAGGGCAGCACGGCCCGCAGGCGCGTGCCCGACTCCGAGGGCGCCTCCACCGTGCGCAGCGGCGCGGTGTTCCCCGCCGCGTCCCGCGCGTACACGGTGATGCTGTTCGTGCGCGCGTTGGCCACCCACAGCTCCTCGCCGGAGGCATCCAGCGACACGCCCGTGGGTTGCGACAGCCCCGTCGTCTTGCCCTGGAGCACGCGCAAGGGCTTCACGGCCGCCGCCTTGGTGTCGAGCAGCGACGCCAGCGAGTACACGGCCACCGCGTCCGAGCCGTAGTCGGCGACGTAGAGCTCCTCGTGGACCGCGTCCCACGCGAGCCCCGCGGCCCGGTTGAGCTTGAGCTGCTCGCCCGTCCACCGCGCGCGCGGCGCCGTGTCGCCCTGGGCCTGCGCGTCGAAGAGGGCGAGGTACGCCCCTCGTCCTCCCTTCGGCCCGGCCGTCAGCCCCGTCGCCTGGCCCTTGCCCGAGCCGGCCACGAAGAGGCGCTGGTGCTCCGCGTCGAGCGCCAGACCCAGCGGTCCGCTCAGCCCCGTCTTCTTCCCGGCGAGCACGCGCGCGGGCTGGAAGCCGCCCTGGTCGTCATGGCGGAAGACGGCCACCGAGTCTCCGCCCGCGTTGGCGACGTAGAGCTCGTCGCGCCGCGCGTCCAGCACCAGGGCCGTGGGCTGCTCCAGGCCCTCCTCGAGCTTCCCCACCGCGGCGTGGTTCTCCAGGCTCAGGCGCGCCACGGCGTTGGCGCCGGTGTCCGCCACGAGCAGCTCCTGCCGCTTCGCGTCCCGCGCCAGCCCCCACGGCTGCTCCAGCGCGGACGTCACGGTGCTGGACGCGATGAGCGTGCGCGGGCCGAGCGTCCCCGGGGCGATGCCCGGCGGCGAGAAGGTGAAGCTGCGAATCCAGAACCACAGCTCGAAGTCTCCGCCCTGCCGGCCGTCACCCCGGTTGGGGAGGCCGGCGGCGAAGCGCTGCGCCAGCGAGCGCGAAATCACCTCGCCATCCAGGACGCGGCTGCCGTCGCGCGAGTGGACGTAGCCGCCCCGGATGCGCAGCTTCACGAGCAGGCGGGGATTGGCGCGGTCCTCGGTGTCGTAGTTGCGCAGATGGCCCAGCCACCGGTAGGACTCCAGCGAGGGAATCCAGACGATGTCCGAGCCGAAGATGCGCGCCTCGCCGCGCAGCTCGAAGGTCTGATGACCGACGATGCCCACCAGCCGGCCCATCTGCTCGCGCCACCACGTCGAGTCGTGGGTGGTCAGCGGGTAGTTGATCTCCACCGACAACGACACGACGGGGCGGGGGAGCGGCAGCGGCGCACCCGCGGGCGACATGAGCGGCGCCAGCTCCTCGGAGCAGATGATGCGGATGCCCTGGGCCAGCGTGACGAAGGGCTCGAACTCCACGACGCTGTCGTTCTCGATGGCGAGTTGGGCGTTGGTGGCCATCTCCACGCGGGTGACCTTGACCGAGGGCTCGGCCGCGACGGAGACGGTGGAGCGCGCGTTGAACAGGATGGGCGGCACCCGCGTGGGCGTCTGGGCGTCCTCCACCAGCTGGGCGGACACCCGCTGCGTCGGCGCGTTCGACAGCGTCCACAGCGCGGCGGCGATGCCCTGCGTGTTGGTGCGCACCAGCAGCGACGCGCCGGGCGTGCCCGTTCCCTCGGCGGGGCGGAGGCTGGCGCCATCGGCGACCTGGAGGATGCGGAAGTGCACGAGCGCGTTGGCGACCGGGTTCTCGCCCTGCATCACCGCCACCATGAGCGGCGTGGGCAGCTCCTGCAGCGGCGCGCCCTCCTGGCCGTCTCCGCCCAGGTACAGGAACGTGCGCTGGCGGCACAGCGTGTCCAGCGCCTCCTGCACCGTGTCCGCGTTCAGCAGCGTCTGGCACCCGCCGGACTGGTAGGCCACCCGGTTCGCCAGGCTCAGGCGCGCGGTGAACACCAGGGGCAGGTGGGCCTCGACGAGCGGGCCGCCCTCGGACACCAGGAGCCGCGCCTCCACCTGCTGGGTGACGTCGTTGGGGTTGGGCAGCCACTCCACCAGGGCGAGGCCGTCGTCGCCGGTGGTGACGACGATGCTCTCCGTCCACGGGTTGCCCGAGCCCGCCAGCCGCACGCCGGTGTACTGGCCGCCGGCGCCGCTCAGCACCCGGAATCGGACCGACTGGTTCGCCGCGCGGCGCTGGTGACGGGCCACGCCCACGCGCAGCGGATGTGGCAGCCGCTCGCCGGGGAGCACCTCCTGGCCGTCACCGCCCTCGTACGTGAGCACCAACTGCCGGCTCAGCGTGTCCAGCGCCTGCTGGACGGTGTGCGTGTCGTTGAGGATCTCCTGCGCGTCGTCCGGGTCGTACGCCACCTTGGACGCGACGCTCAGGCTCGCGAAGTAGCGCAGCGGCGCGTGGATGGCCTCGTTCCCGTGGTCCAGCAGCCGGGCCTCCACCACCTGGCTGTGCCGGGGGTCGTTCACCGTCTGCCAGCCGTCGATGGCCGGCGTCCAGAAGACCTCCGCGATGCCGCTGGCATCGGTGTAGACGACAATCGTCGTCTGCGCGTCGTCCGGCAGGTGGACGTCCGCCACGGTGCCCTGGCCCTCGGACAGCACCACGCTGAACTGGACGCGCGCGCCCACCACGGGAATCCGCCCGTTGAACACGCCCGCGCGCAGGGGCCTGGCCAGCCGGCTGGGCGGCGCGGGCGGACGGGCGGGCAGCACCTCCTGGCCGTCGCCGCCCGCATACACCAGCGTCTTGTGCTCGGTGAGCGGGGGGAACAGGTTGCGGCAGTCGTGCACGTGCCAGCCGTCGGAGTTTCGCTCCAGCACGGCCAGCGCGCAGTAGTGGTGACGGATGCCGTGGGCGGGCTCGGAGACGGGCAGCCCTCCGTCCTGGGGCCACAGCACGTTGCGCGTCACCGTGCGCGCGGGGATGAGCCAGTAGTCGCCCGTGCGGTAGCGGCCCGCGGTGAAGCGCACCTGCACGCCGCTCTCCAGCGAGGTCCACCCCAAGGCCGGGTCCGCCGGAGCTGGGACGATGTCCAGCGCGCCCGCGGGACCCACGTTGTCCCAACCGCGCACGGTGAGCGCGCCGGAGGGCAGCGTGGCCGGCCACGTCGCCGCGTCGATGGTGATGCGGTTGCCCGTCATCGCCTCCACGCGGATGAGCTCACCGGGCTCGCCGCGCAGCACGCGCTCCTCGGTGGTCAGCTCCAGCCACTGGTTGGGCTGGAAGCGCCGGTAGCCGTCCTTGCCTGGCTCCGTCACCACCATGCGCCGGTTGAGGACATCCACCGACTCCACCTGGGTGAAGAGGATGCCGTTGTCGCGCGACCACTTGAAGGTGGCCGTGCCGCCGCCCGTGTTGCCGCGGTGCACCTCCACCCGGTAGAGCTGGTTCTCCAGCCGGCGGTAGCCCGCCTCGGCCGCGACGATGCACGGGTTGTCGCTGGCCTGTTCGGGCTCGCCGCGCGCCGCGAGCGTGCCGGTGCTGGTCAGCTCCTCGGGCAGCCACTCCGGGGTGCCGAAGGTGTGGCAGGGCACCCCCTCGATGGGCCCCGAGGCGTTCGTTCCCGTGAGCCGCAGCAGCCGCACCTGCCACACCGTGCGGGTGCGCGTGGCGGAGTCCGGGCCGCCCAGCGCCACCTCGCGCAGCTCCGGGTCCTCCAGCGCGGTGACGTGGCGCTGCCACACGTCGAGGAAGGCCAGGTAGCGCCCGTTCGCCACCGGCAGCGTGAAGCCGGGCAGGTCCGGCTGCGCGTCCAGCGCCACCGCCTGCTCGTTCTCGCAGAGGATGCCCTCCACGTAGTAGTGCCCGGCGCGCACGAAGGGGCGGGTGCCCTGCGTGAAGAGGGCGAACCCCGTCTGCTCGGCGGGCGTGCCGGGCTCCTGGGGTGTCCCGCTGTGGCCGATGACGTCCCGGCGCGTCGTCTGGTCCAGGTACTGCTGGATGTCGACGTGCTCGTTCCAGTCGGCGTCCAGCTGGACGCGTCCCTGCTGCATCCGCACGGTGGAGTAGTGCTTCGCGGGCCGGAAGGTGTTCCGGCTGAAATCGCCCTTCATGGCGTCTCCTCAGGTCACGAAGAAGAACCCGGCCTCGAGTCCGAAGCGCAGGTAGTCGGTCAGGCTGGCGCGCAGGTTGGCCTCGCGCTGCGGTTGTTGGAGGTGGTGGAACACGCCCATCTCCCCCTCGTCACTGGCACCCCGGCGGATGCCCGAATCGGTGTCGTCGCGGAGCTGGCAGTAGCCCGGCTCCAGGTAGCGGTCCGACGTGAAGACGGGCTTCACGCGGCGCTCGAGCTCCAGCCGCACGTCCTCGGGCGTCCCTTCCGCGTACGCGGGCTGGCAGCGGAAGCGCTGGGGCACGTGCGAGCCGGGCGGCACGTAGCAGAAGCGCATGCAGCCCTTCTGCCGCTGCACCACGTTCACCCGGCCCGTGAAGAGGCTGTCGCTGGCCAGCTCCAGCACCGTGGTCTCCACGGTGCCGAGCACCGTGCTGGCGAGCACGTGGAGCGTGCCCGTGAGGCCCTCCGCCTCCAGGTCCTCCTCCTCGGGGAGCAGCGGCCCCGGAGGTGTGGGCAGTCCCTGGAGCGCGGGGCCTCCCAGCCCGTCCACGATGCAGTCCTCCAGCCGCAGCACGGTGGCGCGGCCCGTGCGCACGGGGCCGGTGATGCAGCGATGCAGGAGCACGGTGCAGTCGCCGTCCTTCTCGCCCTTCACCACCAGGCTCGGCTCGGTGGTGCGCGGCTGGCCGTCCGGCAGCAGGTCCTGTCCGGGCACGAGCGTGCAGTGGCGCAAGTCCAGCGTGGCGTTGTCCGCGGCCTGCACCTCCAGCACGCCGCCGCGCACGAGCAGTCCGCTGAGCACCAGCGTGGCGCCCTCTCCCAGTCGTATCAGCCCCCGGCCGCCCTGCAGGTCGATGACGGGGCGCTGGAGGTTGGCGGCCCGCAGCTCCAGCCGCGAGCCCACCGCCACGTCCAGCGTGGCCAGCGGATAGCGCTCGCTGTCGAGCACCTCCACCAGCGCGTCCCCGCTGGCGCTGCTCGCGCTCAAGGCCGAGGCGAGCGTGGTGTAGGGGCCCACGCGCGTGTCGACGCGCCAGGCGCCGCGCTGCTCCAGCGGGAGCAGCGTCTCCTGGCGGTCATAGAAGCCGCCGCCCACCTCGCTGCTGAAGCCATACGCGTAGCTGACCGACAGCGCCGTGGGCACCGGCAGCCCCTCGGCGAAGGCGAGCCGCCCGTTCACCGGGTCCACCGCGACGCGGATGCTCCGGTTCACCGGCGGCAGGCTCGGGTCCAGCGGCGGGTAGGGCAGCGTGGCGGGCGGGCGGTGCCAGGTGGACAGGTCACAGATGAGGACCTCGTCCGGGGAGATGGCCTCGAACGCGCCGGGCCCCGCGTCCAGGTGGAGCGTGAAGGGCGGGGTGGCGCCGAAGTAGCGCTGCTCGGGCGTCTGGCCCCGGGCGAGCGCGGCGCGGCGGGCCTCCAGCTCGTCATACAGCGGCCGGCGGCGCAGCGGCGTCGGCACGTTGGGCTCCCCGGCCAGCGAGCTGAGCGTCGTCTCCGACTGCGGCAGGTTGAACAGGTGCGTGTCGCAGCCGAGCGCGTCGAAGCGGAAGAGCCCCTCCTCGGTGGCGCCGGGCTCGGAGGCCGGGAGCACCCGGTACGCGGGCGCGAGCACGACGGGATAGGACTCCAGCCGCCAAAGGAAGAGGCCCACGTTGGGCAGGTTGTGCTGGCCGCGCTGGTTGTCGATGTGGCGCACGTCCACGGTGCGGGTGGCGTTCTCGAACGGGGTGCCCACCAGCTCCAGCGCGTTGGCGTCGCGCAGGTCCGGCGTGCGCAGGCTCGTCAGGCGCGGGTGGTTGAGGTACTGCGTCGTGCCCACGCGCTGGAAGAACTCCACGGCGCGCGCGGGCCAGCCCGTCACGTCGCGCGCGAGCTGCTCCAGCATGGCCGCGGTGCCCTTGCGGCGCCGGTACGCCAGGGTGTTGGCCACGTAGGCGCGCTGGCTGAAGAGGCCCGGGTCCACGGGCACCAGGTCGCGCACCTTGAGCAGGTCGCCGATGTACGGCACCACCCACTCCTGGCACGTCTCGATGAACCAGTTGTCATGCAGCTGGCCGATGTCCTCCTCGAGCGCCAGCAGCTCGTGCTCCATGATGGCCAGGAGCGCGCGCAACGGCTCGCCCTGCAGCGTGTCCTTGGCGCGGTGGATGGCGGGCAGCAGCTTGTACAGCCTGTCCCTGGGCGAGGGCGTCACGGGCTCACCTCCAGGTCGTGCACCAGCGTCACGCCCCGCCGCTCACCCTGGAGCGACGGGTCCAGCAGGAGCAGCTGCGCGGGCCGCAGGAGCGTGCGCTCCCAGCGGGCGCCGCGCGCGCGAATCACCGAGAACAGCTTCTGCTCCGGGATGAAGGGCGTCGTCGGGTGCAGCCGCTCCAGGTCCACCATCACCACGCCCGGCACGTCCTGGAGGACGCGGATGACCTCCGCGCCGCTCACCGCCTGGGCGAACTGGCGCCGCTCGAAGGAGAACGCCTCGCGCAGCGCGGCCTCCGCCCGGGCGAGCACGTCCTCGGGCAGGTAGCGTGTGTCCAGCCGCAGCCGGGCCTCCACGGCGAAGTAGAGCCGCTCGTAGGAGGAGAGCGCGAACTGGCGCACCGGGTCGTGGTGCGCGCGCAGGGCCTCCTCCAGGCTCTCGTGCAGCTGGGTCCCCGGCTCCACCGGCTCGCCGTTGTTCGCGGCCACGGTGACGTGCACGAGGATGCGCTCGCCGTTGGTGAGGTCCGCGGCCTGGGCCTTGCCGATGCCCGCGAAGGTGGAGGCGAAGTCCTCGTAGTCCTGCAGCGACACCACGCGGCGCAGCGTCAGCACCGACGCGGGGGCGTTGTCGCGCGCCTCGTCACGCGACTCCGGCGCGGCGGCCCCGGTGGCGGGCAGCGGGTTTCCCACCTCGCGGATGCCCAGCGGGCGCACCTTGAGGAGCGCGAGCTGCCCGGAGTCCACCTCGCCCTCCGGACCGATGCCGGAGCGGTACACCGCGGTGATGTTCTCCTGGCCCGTGGGCAGGCGCGCGCCGGACACGCCGTCGCCGAACGTCACCACCACCGTGCCGTCGTCCTGCAGGCGCACCATGTAGACCTCGGCGCGCTCGTCCTGGCCGAAGAGCGTGGGCACCTCCTTCCACAGCACGCCGTTCACCCGGATCTCCAGCGTGCTCTCTCCGCCGGTGTCGGTGGGCGCCGCCACGTAGGTGAGCGGCGGCTTGCGCAGCACGAAGCGCTGATGCGTGCGCGAGCCGTCACCGCCGCCCAGCACCTCGCGCACCGTCTCGCCGTGCGTGGAGGGCGCCACGTTGCCGTGGATGAGCACCGTGTCGCGCACGAGCGGCGCGGCCAGGGGCTCCTGGAGCACCAGCCGCGTGCGTCCGTCCGGGAGCGCCTCCGCGCGGTCCAACGCCACCACCTGCCGCAGCCACTCGCCCGACTGCCCGTCCACGAGCGTCCTGCCCTCGATGAGCAGCACGTGCTGGGGCTCCAGGCCCGCCACCGCGCGGTCCAGCTCGATGGAGTCGCCCTGCACCGCGTCCGTCCGCGGCATCTCGCCGATGGGCAGCTCCTCGCTCTGCGCGAGCACGACGGTGCTGCGCAGCGGGAAGTAGGACAGGTGCTCGTTGGTGTCGAACGTCAGCCGCGTCACCTTGGCGGTCATCGTGAAGTCTTCACGTGCCCAGGGCTGGATGTCGGTGATGCGGTAGAGCTCCACGTAGCGCGACTTCCAGAGCGCCACCCAGCTGCCGTGCACCAGCGTGGGGTACTCGCGGTCCAGGTCCACGATTCCCTGCACCGCGGTGGTGTTCTCGAACTGGGGCCACTGGGTGAAGCGCCCGTCGCCGGGGCGGTAGTCCGGGTTGTAGCGCTGCTTGATTTCGTCCGGCATCGCCTTGAAGGACGGCGCGTTGTAGCCGAACAGGTTGCCGCGCAGCCGCAGCACGAAGGCGCGCGGGTGGTCCGCCGGGTCCATGCGCGGCGTCTCGCTGCCCAGCCCCGGCTCCCACGTCACCACGGTGTGGTTGAGCTCGGGCTCCTTCGGGTTCGGCACCTGGGTGACGGTCTTCACCCAGCGCAGGTCCCACTGCTCGCTGCCCGGCTGGCGCTCGCGCTCCTCGCCCACGAGCAGCAGCGCGTCGCCGGGCTGGATGCCGGGCTGCAGGCCGCGCAGGTACAGCGTGCTCTCCCCGCGCAAGAGCGGCTGGGCTTGCGTCCTGGGCACCCGGAGCAGGTTCCACTCCGCGCGCGCCTCCAGCGCCTCGGTGGTCTCGAACGTCTGGGGCCGCGCGTCCTGGCCGGGGATGCTGAGCACCTGCACGCCCACCGGCACCTGGACGCGCGAGGGCGCGCCGGGCGCCGTCTCCACGGTGAAGACCAGGTGCGTGCTCGCGGCGACGCCGGGCTTGAGCTCGTAGCCGAGCTGCCGCGCCAGCTCCAGCACCGAGCGCCGCTCCGTGGCGGTGCGCAGGAAGCCCTCGTTGGCGATGCGCTCCTGGTAGAACGTCAGCACGTCGGCGGCCGTGGCCCACGCGTCCAGCATCGCGATGGACAAATCCTCCGTGCCGCGCGTGGACAGCGCCGCCAGCGGCCGGGTGCCGGCGAACTCCCCGTCCGGCAGGAACTCCCGAGGCAGGCGCGCGAGCATGCGCTGGAAGAAGCTGGAGTGCGTGCCGATGCGGTACGCGAGCGCGGGCTGGCCGGGGCGGTTGTACAGCGGCGCCGCCTCCGTCGCGCCTTGCGCCTCGCACGCGTCGCAGTCCCCAGAGCCCTTGATGGACGTGCTCACAGGCCCCCCTGCATGTAGAAGTCGAGCTTGCCGTTCTCCGGCTGGCTCGGGTCATTGTCGAGCCGGGCAATCTCCAGCCGGTCCATGGCGATGAGCCCGTTCTTCCACTCGTCGCGAGGCACCTGCCCGAAGCGCCGGAAGCGCTGCGGCTTGCCCGGCGCGTCCTCCGTCTCCACCCACGCCACGCCGGGGACCTTCATCGCCGTGGCCACCAGCTGGCTCAGGTACACCGGCTCGCCGAAGGTGAAGTTGTCCGGGTGGAAGAACGCGCGACGGCCATCGGGAAGCTCCCCGTTGCCGAAGACCTCCAGCAGCGCGGCCTTCACGTTGGCGGCCAGGTAGCCCGGCAGCACGCAGACGGTCATCGCGATGTCCAGCGGGACGAAGAGGGGCGCGTCGACGCGCAGGTCGTACCCGGCCAGCCGGAAGCGCTCCAGGAAGGTGGTGAGCCGCTCGGAGAAGTCCGCGTCCACCGGGAAGCCGCCGCGTCGGTCCACGGTGATGAACATGGTGTGCCAGCTCCCCGTCCACCGCAGGCTGCCCACCGCGCGCTGCACCTCGGGGTGGCGCTGGGCCACCTCCGCGTAGTCCTCCTCCGTCACCGCGCGCTGCTGGATGCGGAAGGCCTCCGGCGCGTCGATGCGCACCCGCTCCACGGCCTCCGGCTCCACGCCGCCCTGCGCCGGCAGCGGGTTGCGCACGCGGAGGATGCCGTCGCGCCACGCGCCGCCCACGGGCGAGTACACATGCGAAATCGACTCCGCGCCCACGTTGCCCGCGACGCCGTTGCCGATGCGGTACGTGGCCGTCATCCCCACGCCGGCGCCGGGGCGCTCGCCGAGCACGTTGTCGCCGAAGCGCAGGCGGGCCCGGCCGTCGTCCTCCACCTCGGCCACCAGCTCCCGGCTGAAGCGGCCGCTGTTGAGCAGGGTGCGGCGCGGCACCCAGACGCGGCCGCTCTCCGCCTCGCGCAGCCAGAGCGCGGGCAGGGACTCCTCCGGCGCGGAGCGCAGCGCGGCGGTGGCGGACGCGGTGGGGTCCACCGCGCGGCCGCCCTCCACCCGCGACACCTGGGTGAGCGGGCCACGCGACAGTCGGGGACGGTAGCCCCCTGTCCCGGGCACGGCGGGCAGCTCCTCCGTCAGCGTGCGCCCATGGTCCACCAGCACCACGTTGCCGCGCGCCACGCTCACCGGCGCGGGCTGGCCGGGCACGTCCTCCTTCTCCCCGGTGGAGTCGTGGGGGACGGTGACGGTCCACAGGCACAGCTCGAAGGGCAGCGCGTCCTCGGTGTGCCAGGACACCTCCACCACGTCCACGCCGAGCAGCGGGTCCTCGCCGAAGGCCACCTGCGTCAGCCGCACCGCGTGGCGGCGGGACGGGTCCGCGTCCACGGCGCGCCCCGTCTGAGAGCCGCGCGCCTCCTCCAGGATGAGCACCTTGCCCTCGGAGAAGTTCTCCGGCGTGAAGGTCTTCTTCGTCGGGTCCGCGGGCGAGGGCGGGTTGAGCAGCGTGGCCGCCGTGGCGCCCCGGGGAAGGCAGCAGCGGTCCTCACCCCAGGTGTGGAAGGTGATGCGGCCGTGGCCCGAGTAGAGCGTGGTGGGGTGGAGCGACTCGAACACCTCCGCGCCGGAGACGATGGCGGCCTGGAGCTGCCGGGCGTCCACCACGCGGGGCGCGTCCACGGTGGTGAGGAACACCGTGCCGGGCGTCACCTCGGTGGGGCCGGCCAGCGTCGTGCCCTCGGCATCGGGCGTGAGGCTCACCGTCACCCACGCGCGGGCGTTGCCGCCGTCGTGCATGGGGTAGTCGAGCAGCCGCGCGTGGCGGCGCACGGAGGTGCGCTTGCGCGCGGTGCCCAGGTACGCCTCGGTGGCCACCGCGTCCTGGTAGTAGCTGAGGTAGTCGGCCGAGTAGGCCATCAGCTCCACCAGCGTCACGCCCAGGTCCGCGGGGTTGCGCTCCTTCCACTGCGGCGCCACCTCCGACAGCCGGTCGAGGAGCAGCCGCCGGAAGCTGGCGTAGTCGCGCGTGAGGTAGTCGAGGGTCGGGTCCACGCCGTCCGGCGTGACGGCGGACTTCGGCGGGGCGCAGTCGAACTCGCTCGGGCACTCCACCTTGAAGGTGAAGTCCACGCGCGACAACAGGGCGTCGAAGCCCTCCAGGGGCACCGTGTCCAGGAAGCCCCGCAGGAGCGCGAGCGTGTACGTGGAGAAGTCGCCGGAGGACGTGGTGCGCACCACCAGCGTCTGCTGCGTCTCCGTCGTGCCGTTCTCCACGTCCAGCGCCACGCGCCGCGCGTACTCATCGCGCTCGGCCTGGGTGGTGAGCGGGTCCGGCGGCGGCTGGTCCATGCGGAACGCGAGCGCGACGCCGATGTCCTTCAGGCGCACGCCGCCGGTGATTCCCACGTTGTCCGCGCTGATGGTGACGGGCAGCGGCTTGTAGCAGCGCACCCACAGCGTGCGCTGGCGCTCCAGCTCGAGGGTGGCGGCCTCCTCGTCCAGGACCTCCAGGTAGTCGATGCCGTTGAAGGTGGGGTGGGCCTCCACCAACCGGCGTCGCTGCTCGCTCTGGCAGACGTAGCGCGCGCCCATGTCAGAGCTCCCGTGAGAACTGCGCCGTCTGGCGCTGCTGGGTGCGGCGCACCACGTAGCGCACCGTCACCTGGAGGGCGGCCTCCTCGCTGTGCGTCTCCACCGCCTCCACCTGGATGAGGTCCCCCAGCCACTGCTGGAGCGCGCCCTGCACCAGGAACTGCGTGGCGGTGGCCAGCTCCGAGCTGTTGGGCGCGAAGACGAGCTGCCCCAGGCCCGTGCCGAAGGTGGGCCGGTTGACGCGCTCACCGGGCGAGGTGAAGAGCACCTGCTCGATGAGGTGCCGCACGTGCGTGTCCAGGTCCGCGTCCGCCGTGCGGCCCCGTCCATCCAGGCGATAGGGGAAGGCGATGTGCATGGTCAGGTCCCCCTCACGCGGACCTGCGTCATCACCACCTGCGGCGGCCCCAGGGGCGCGGCCCCCAGGGACATCCCCACGCTGTTCTGCAGGATGACGAACTGGCCCCCCACGCGCACGCGCACCGAGGGCACCATCCACTTCACCTGCACGCACGGCCCTCCGCTCTGTGGCGGGAAGGTGCAGCCCGTCACCAGGTACTGGTCCGCCATGGTGGCGACGAACTGCCCGCCCACCTTCACGCGCGGGTTGCCGGGCATCGTCTGCACCTGGCCCCCGTGCGGACACATCACCGTGGCTCCGACGTGGACGACGAAGGCTCCCATGGCTAGATGACCTCCAGCGCGCCGTTGTTGACGTTGACGCCCGTGGGGCCGAGCTTGATGTTGGCGGCGCCGAAGGACAGCTCGATGCCGGTGGCGCTGAGCACCACCTTGGCCGTGCCCCCGTGGTTGATTTCGATGCCGGCCGCCGTGAAGGTCGCCTTCAGCGGCATGGGCACCGCGGGCGGGCTCACCTCGATGCTCAAGCCCCCCGCGCCCGGCAGGTCGTCGAGCTTCACGGTGACGGCGTCCGTCTTCCACACCTTGGTGGTGGGCAGGCCCGGCGTGGCGGGCGCCTCGCCCTCGCCCCAGAAGCAGCCGGCGACGATGGGGTAGTTCAAGTCCCCGCGCTCGAACTCCACCCAGACCTTGGCGCCCACCGCGGGCACCGCGAAGAAGCCCTTGCCGCTGCCGCCGTACGGCATGCACGGCATGGCCCAGCCCAGCTGGCTGTCGCCCAGGACGGTGGGCACCTTCACCTGCACGCGGCCCATCATCAAGGGGTCGATGTTGTTGACGACCTCGCCGCGGTACTTCCCGAAGTAGGAGCTCATGGCGGCACCACCGGAGTGAGCGCCCCGGCACCCTCGCGCGTGAGGGTGAAGCGCTGCTTGTACTCACCGGGGCGGATGGAGTGGGTGACGTTGCGCACGTAGAAGAAGCCGTCGTGCTGGAAGCCCGCGCCGCGCACGCCGACGAGCCCCCGGGGACGCAGCACGTCGCCGTAGCGCGTGGCGTCCAGCTCCCCGGAGCCCGTGAGCACCTGGTCCGTGGAGGCGTCCGTCTGCCCCTGCGCCCGGGCGAACGCGGCGAGGTAGCCCGCGCCGTCCGGCACGTCCTCCAGCAGCGACGTGCGCACGCTGGACTGGGTGAGCAGCGCGGGCTGGCTCGCCAGCGGCGGGACGCGGAGGCTGGCGAAGGTCTGCACCGGCAGCGCGCGGCCGAAGACGATGGCCTGGCCCTTCACCGTGGTGGGCGCCAGCGCGTTGTACTGGAAGTCGAGCGAGTCCACGTTGGTCTGCGCGCCCAGGTTCACCGAGAGCGCCCGCTGGGGGATGCCCAGCCGGTTGGGCGGGCCCCAGTACGCGGTGTTCATCAGCGGCGCGGGGCCGGGGGTGACGTGGAAGACGTAGCCGTAGCGGCTGGCCATCTCCTGCAGGTAGGCGTAGTCGGTGCCTCGGAAGACGGGCGTGCGGTAGATGGGCAGCGGCACGTCCAGCGTGGGCGGCGGGATGATGACCGGCACCAGGCCGTACTGCGCGTAGCCCAGCACGAGCTGCGCGATGATGATGGGCTCCACCTGCGCGGGGTGCTCGTGGACCTTCTGCTCCAGGTCCATGGCCACGCTGATGTCCTCACCGGTGACGGTGAGCGTGGAGGCGCCCGGCTGATGGGAGGGCGTGAGCGTGCGGTGGGTGATGATGCCGTCGAAGAGCACCTGGGGCACCACGTTGAACGTCACCAGCAGCACCACCCGGTTCATGGGCTTGAGCAGCGGGTGGCCCACCAGCCCGTAGTCGAGCAGGTCCATGGCCCCCGCCCGGCCCACGCCGAAGGTGAGCTGGAAGCCCGAGCGGCCCTCGTCGTTGTGGGTGACCTCCACGTTCTGGAGGGCCTCCATGAACGACGCGGGCGCGGGCACCGCCACCGTGGGGCCCACCAGCAAGGTGAGATGGATTCCCAGCAGGCTCATCGGGCGCTCAGAACTCCGGCATGGCGATACGCACCACGGAGCCCGTCTCCCGCATCAGCTCGAAGGGGTTGAGCGTGTCGTTGGCGTCGCACACGCGCCAGAAGTGCTCCGGGTCTCCCAGCGTCCGGTGGGTGAGCAGGTCCAGCCGGTCTCCCTCGGTGACGGTGACCTCGGCCAGGACCTTGAGCGCGTTGCCCGCGGGGATGAAGCGGCGGCGCTTGTAGGCGGCCACGCGCCCGTCGGGCAGCGTGAGGGTGGCGGTCTCGAGATTCGCGTAGCGGCTGGTGGGGTCGAGCATGGTGACTCCCGGGTGACGAAGGGGCTTCAGCGAGGCAGCGAGGCGTTGGCCACGCCGGAGACGCTGCCGACGACGGCCAGGGCTTCCTTGACGACCTGGTGCGTGAGGAAGAGGGCGTAGCCGGGGTGCGTGAGGGGCAAATCGTTGTACGAGAGCACGCGCAGCCCCAGGGACACCTTGGCGCGGATGGGGTTGAGGTTCGGGTCGAAGGCTTCCTCGGTGATGGTGAACTCGGTGAGCTTCACCGGCAGCACGCGCTTGGGGCCCCAGACGAAGAGCGTCAAGGGCGCGGTGGCGGGGACGACCTCCAGCGTGCCCACCTGCATCAGCACGGCGTTGAGGATGACCTGCGCGGACTTGGGGTAGACGAGCATCTCCAGCGAGGACAGCTGCGGGTAGATGCCCACGCTGCCGGCCAGCGCGTCCCCCTGGGCGAGCTGGTCCGTGGCGTCTATCTCCACCTCCACGCGGATGTTCTCCACGGGCGCGCCCTTGAGCCTGAGCGCCTCCGTGCGGTCCCCGCCTTCGCCCGACATCTGGGGCGTCAGCGTGCGCGTCATGGTGTCCGGGTTGTATTGGAACACCACCAGGCTCGCGACGGGGTTGAACGGGTCCAACCCGACGATGGCGCCGCGCTGCGTGCGCGGGGTGCGAGGGAACGAGCTCATCGCGTCGGTCCTCCCTGGCCCAGGCCCGCGTACACCGCCTGCGCCACCTGGACGCCCAGCGACTGGGGCGCGGCGTGGGGCCTCGTGTGGATGGCGCCCGCGTCCACGCGCGGCACGGCGCCGGACAGGCCCTGGGGCAGGCCCCGCTCGGTGAGCAGGCGCGTCAGCTCCACGCGCACGGCCTCGCCCACCTGCTCGCGGTGGGAGGCGGGGACGCCGTGGAGCACCAGCTCGTCGATGTGCAGGCAGATGTGTCGTGGCGTCGTCATGTCCACCCCGAGACCTCGGCCTCCGCCAAGGGCTTGTCGAGCTTGCTGAACTCCGAGCGCACCGCGCGCTGGAGGTGGGCCATCCGCACCGGCTCGTTGGCGTCGGCGGCCAGGAACGCGGCGTTGAGGGCGATGGTGCGGATGTTGCCGCCGGTGACGCTGAGCCGGGCCAGGCGCGCGACGTCCAGGCCTTCCGTCGGCGTGGCGGCGGGGAACATGCGCCGCCAGATGTCCGCGCGCTGGGCGGCGTCCGGGAAGGGGAACTGCAACACGAAGCGCAGCCGGCGCAGGAAGGCCGTGTCCAGCGCGTCCTTCATGTTGGTGGTGAGGATGGCCAGGCCCCCGTACGACTCCATCTGCTGGAGCAGGTAGCTCACCTCGATGTTGGCGTAGCGGTCGTGGCTGTCGCGGACCTCCGAGCGCTTGCCGAACAGGGCGTCGGCCTCGTCGAACAGGAGGATGGCGCCGCCCTCCTGCGCGGCGTCGAACACGCGGCGCAGGTTCTTCTCCGTCTCGCCGATGTACTTGCTGACCACCTGGCTCAGGTCGATGCGGTAGACGTCCAGGCCCAGCTCCAGCGCGAGCACCTCCGCGGCCATCGTCTTGCCGGTGCCGCTGGCGCCGGCGAACAGGGCGCTGATGCCCAGGCCGCGCGCGCCCTTGGAGGCGAAGCCCCACGCCTCGTACACGCGCGTGCGCTGGCGCACGGCGGCGGCGATCTCCTTGAGGATGGCCTTCTTGTCCGGCGGGAGCACCAGGTCCTCCCAGCCCGCGGTCGGCTCCAGCCTGCGCGCCAGGTCCTCCAGCCGGGGACGCGACTGCACGCGGCAGGCGTTCCAGAGGACCGCGCCCAGCGCGCCCTCGTCGTCGAAGGGGCCTTGCTCGCGCACCTCCAGGCTGGCGGCGCGGATGGCGTGCAGGGGCAGGTCGAACTGCTGGGTGATTCGCTCCAGCGCGCCGTTGAGCAGGACACCCTCGGGCCCGAGCGCTCCGGTCCACAGCGCCTGCTGTTCGACTCGCGTGGGCCGCTTCACCTCCAGCGGCAGCGACGCGCGGCCTCTCAGGCGCATGGGCTCGCGCGCGGCGAGGATGACCATGCCCTGCACCTGCTCGGCGAAGGCGCTCGCGGCGCGGAGCGACTCGGCGCTGGTGCCGTCGTCACACTCGATGAGCAGGCCGCTGCCAATCAGCAGGGCCTCGCGCTCCCAGAGCCGGGCGAGCATCCCTCGCTCCTCGGCGCCGAGGGGGAGCTGGCTCGCGCGCGCGACGTGGAGCTGCAGCCCCAGGGCCGCGCAGGCGGTGCTGGCGATGGCGCGCGCGCCTTCGGACTCCACGCCGCACAGCTGGATGACGGCGGCGCTCGCCTCGCGCTCCCAGAGTCGGTACATCCGCTCGGCGAGCTCCTGGTGCGAGGGCGGCGGCGGGGCCTGCGCGGGGACGGGCGAGACGAGCTCCTGGAGCCGGCGGTCCAGGTACGACAGGCCGGTGAGGTAGTGGAGGACGCGCTCGTCGATGCGCAGGGGACTCGTGGTGAGGCCGTCTTCCGGCGCGAGGGTGAGCAGCTCCCAGCGGCGCAGGGCGGCCACGGGGGTGAGGGCGCTCCAGTGCGCGTCCGGCAACATCGACAGGGCCAGGCCGAACGTGGGCCAGGGGCGCCGCGGGTCCCGGTTCACGGCGGCGAACAGCGCCCCGAAGCCGGTGCCCAGCTCCACGCTCGCGCAGCACAGCAGGATGTCGCGCTCGAAGGGGGAGAGCTGGAAGGTCTCGCACAGGTTCTCCAGCGCGGACGGGGCCGGCATCGCGGAGCCCGCCTGCGCGAGCGCGGCCAGGGCGGCGTCGATGTCGCTCCCCTCGGCGGGGAGGGACTCATCGCCCGTCGCGCGCACCTGCTGGAGCAGCCGCGCGCGCACCACCGCGAGCGCGGCGGTGAGCTGACGCTGGTTGGCCTCCTGCCAGGTGGTCGGCGCGGAGGTGCTCATGTGACGCTCACCCGCTGGGTGGGGTCGAACACGGGCGGGGTCTGGCTCCGGTCGATGAGGAGCGAGTCCACGCCGTCCACGCGCAGCCGGACGTGGTGGTCGCCCGCGTTGAACCCGCGTCCGGTGAAGGTGAGGTTGTCCACGGCGGCGACGCGCTCGGGCGCGGGGAGTTCCTGGCCACCGAGGAGCAGGGACACGCGCTGGTCCGGACGGACGTGCGGGCCGAAGGTGGCGGTGAGCGTGATTTCGCCATCGGGGCCGCGCGGCACGGGCGAGGGCGCGAGCGAGAGGATGCGCGGGGCGAGCGTGAGCGGCAGGGCGGGAGAGGCGTGCTCGACGCCGTTCGTGTCGGTGACGATGACGGACACGGCGTAGGTGCCCGCGGGCCAGTTGACCGCGTCATTCGGGATGGAGGTGGTGAGCCGCGCGGCGGTGACGTCGGCGGCGGGACGTGTCACCGGCGTGGTCCAGAGCGGATGCTGGAAGCGCACGCCCACGGTGTTGCCCGCGAGGTGGTGGCCGGTGAGCACGAGCACGTCCCCCAGGCGCGCGCTGGCCTGCTGCTGTGGAGGCGTGATGGCCTCGAGCAGGGGGAAGGGGGGCAGGGTGTCCGGCTGGACGGAGAGGACGGGACGCAGCACGGGGAGCGGCGTGGCGCGCGGACGGGTGCTCTCGATGAGGACGACGGAGACCTGGTAGACGACGGAGACCCGGTACTGCGTCTGGAACATGGTCCAGAGCTTGGAGAGCTCCTCCAGGGAGAGCGGCTCCGAGGTGATGCGCACGCGCTCGGCCTGGCGGTGGAGGTCATTGCCGGGGACGGCGACGCGGAGCTCCTCGGACCCGAGCAGCGGGTGGTCGTGGAGGACGCTCATCGCCTTGCCGAGCAGCTTGTGGCTCTCCACGTCGTCATCGGACGGGGCGTAGGGCGTGAGCAGGTACGTGAGCCGCAGCGCGAGGGGCGGGAGGCCCGACTCGCCGGGCTTCACGTGGGGCGGGAAGGTCGTGTTGCGGAGCGCGGCGTCGTGACCGACCTGGAAGAGGAAGAGGTTGAGCTGGTGGTGCGTGGCGTCCCGGGCGCGGGCCTTGTCCGGAGGCAGCGTGGTGACGGTGACGTCCGGCGTGTCCACCTGGAGGTGGTTGAACAGGAGGGTGCGCAGCGTCGCCGTCACCGTCGCGATGGAGAGCGAGTTGCTCATCGTCCACCTCCCAGGCGAGGCGCGAGGCGTGATGCATGTCGTGCGGCCATCCCGGGTCGGAAGAGATGACTCTTCGCCTGCCCGGACGCCCCCCGTGACGCATGACGCGTGGATGAGGTCGGGTGCGCGCAGCGTGAGGCCGCCCGTCGCGGTGCGAGGCACAATGCGTGGCGCGCGGCCATCGTCCGGCGAGGGAGGCGGTTCATCGGCCCCCTCCGTTGCGGCGCGCGAGGTAGTCCTCCAGCGACGGAGACGCAGAGGGGCGCGCGGGTACGCCCCGAGGAGGCGCGGCGGGCGCCACCGCGCGCACCTCGATGCGACCGATGGTGACGTTGATGACCGGGGCCTCCGGTGCCTGCGTCATGGAGGGCGGTGCGGCGCGGGGCTCCTGTCCGCCTCGCGCCCTGTCGCCCTCGCCCGATTCGAGCGCCGCGGCGAGCGCGCGCGCCTGACGAACGGGCGAGGCGGGGCGCATCGTGCGGTCCTGCTCCTCCGCGAGCGAATCGCGAGCCAGGCCCCGCGTCGTCTCCAGCGCGACGGACAACCCGAGGGCCGTGATGCCCCCGCGAGTCGCCTCGTGCGCGCCAGGTGCCGCGCGAAGTGGCTCATCCCGAGGCATGATGCTCCCCTCGCCGCGCGAGGACTCGTGCTCCGTGCGAGGCGTGAGCTCCCCGGCTCGCCGCGCGTGACGAGACGGGGACGCCGCCGAACCGTCGGAATGCTCCGTCGAGCGGGCGAGCGGTGACCCGGCGTCGGTCTCCTCCGCGCCCGGCGCCGACCTCGCACGCGAGGCAAGGCCCCCGTCCCCCGACGTCCTCACCCGCGGGACGACGCCTGACTCCCCATACGTCCCTGCACGCGGGGCGACGCCCGCCTCCCCTGACGTGCGTGCGTGCGTGAAGGCGCCCTCGGCACCCGGTGTCCTCGTACGCGGTTCACGCGTGAAGGCACCGTCCGCGCTGTTCCACGCGGACCCCGGCTGATGCCGAGCCTCGTCTTTGCGCCCCTCGTGTGGCGTGCCCGCCGCGCTCCATGACGACTGCTTGAGCCCCGTCGCGGTGTCGCGGTCCCTCGAATCCGAGGCCCGTCCCTCATCGGCGCGCGGGCCCAGGGCCGAAGCCGTCGACACGCGCGGACCGGGGTGTCGCGCGGGGCCCTCGCTCACCAGGGCCTCCGCGCGCTCACGGGAGCTCTCACCCCTCGACGCGGCCTCCGTCGATTCGGGCCCGCGTCCGAAGTGCCCCTCACCGACGCCAGGGCCTCCACGGCTCCGAGGCTCGCCGAGCAGCGGACCCACCCCGTCCCGAGCCTCTCCGGACCTGGGGGCCTGCGTGCCCAGGGGCTCGGCGAGCACCTGGCCCACCGCGCTCCAATGTTCGCGGTGAGGCCGGACCTGGCCGAGCGGGGCACGCGATGCTTCACCTGACGTCTCCTCCAACTCCCTCACCACGCCCCGCGTCTCGGGCGCGAAGTACGACGCACTCCGAGGCCGGACTCCCTCCGTGGGACGGACCTGCCGGGCCACCAGATGGCTCAAGTAGTCGCTCATCGCCCCACCAGCTCCAGGTAGCGCTGCCGCTTCCAGGGGCTCATCGCGAGGATGTGCTCCTCGGACCAGCCATACAGGCTCGCCAGCGTGTGCACGTCACGCAGCAGCCGCTGCGCCCACGCCTCCACCTCGCGCCACAGGAACTCCGCGATGTCGAACCCCGCCGCCCAGCCATGGCCACAGCCGGGACACGTCGTGGCCAGCTCCACGCGGGCCTGCGGATCCGCGGCCTCCATCGCCGAACTGATGGCACCCACCACGTCCTCCGGCAGCTCCCGCACCTCCACGCGCGCCCCCTCTCGACGGGCCTCCACCACGCACCGCGCCAGCATCTGCCCGGGCCCCGCCGGCTCCCGCCCCGCCGCCAGCGCCGCCAGGTCCCGACTGTCCGGAAGCCGGAACCGCACCACGTGGCCCGCCCGCTCCACCTCCAGCACCTCCGGCGCCGCCGCCGTGGGGACGCGGATGTCCCCCACCTCGAACGCCAGCTCCACCTGCTCTGCGCACCGCGGACACGCCACCAGCCCCCAGATGGCCCCGCCGAACGTCCCCTCCCGCAACGACAGCAGCAGCGCGTCCCGGGCCCCCACCGGCAGCCGCGCCAGCTCGCCCAGGCTCCGCTCCGGGAAGGCCGCGCCCAGCAGCGCGAGCGCGCGCCCCGCGGACGGGTGCGGGTAGCCCGCCTCCCACGCGCCCAGCAGCTCCGAAGCCGTCAGCGAGCGCATGGGGCCTCGGTGCGTCAGGGATTGGGCTCGTTGAAGGTGGGCTCGGTGGGCTCGGTGACGTCGTAGTCACGCTCCCAGCCCTCGTTCTCCAGCTTCAGCGTCTGGATGGCCACCGCGTTGGCGTTGGCGTCCAGGTCCGGCATCGCCTGGTACTCCGACACCCAGCAGCGGTAGAGCTTGTAGGAGATGGCCAGCTGTCCGGCCTCGTTGTAGACCTCCAGGATGATGTCCTTCCTGAAGTCCTTGAGGGACACCTCGGCGCCCAGCCCGGAGCCGTAGTTCCAGACCTTGTTCGCCCAGCGCTCGAACTCGGTGTCGTGGGTGACGCCGCGCTCCAGCGTAATGGCCTCGTACTCGCTGCGGCCCGGGGACTTGCGGCTGCTGCTGGGGTCGCCGCCCTCGCGGTGCTTCACCACCTCCGTGGTGCGCTTGAGCGCGCCCACCTTGCTGATGCCCGCCACGTAGCGGCCATCCCACTTCACCCGGAACTTGAAGTTCTTGTACGGGTCGAAACGCTGCGCGTTGACGCTGAACTGAGCCATGGAATGGGTCTCCCTTTACGCCGCGACCTGGCCGGCCATCTGCTGGAGCTTGAGGACCACGAACTCGGCCGGCTTGAGCGGCGCGAAGCCCACGACGATGTTCACCACGCCGAGGTTGATGTCGTTCTGCGTCGTCGTCTCCTTGTCGCACTTGACGAAGTACGCGTCCCGCGGCGTCTGGCCCTGGAAGGCGCCCTGCCGGAAGAGGTTCTGCATGAAGGCGCCCACGTTGAGGCGGATCTGCGCCCACAACGGCTCGTCGTTGGGCTCGAACACCACCCACTGGAGGCCCCGGAAGAGGCTCTCCTCGATGTTGAGCGCCAGCCGGCGCACCGGCAGGTACTTCCACTCGTCGGCGAGCAAATCGTTGCCGCGCGTGGTGCGCGCGCCCCACACCACCCGGCCCGCGGCCGGCAGCGAGCGCAGGCAGTTGACGCCCAGCGGGTTGAGCTGGCCGTTCTCCGGGTCCGTGAGCGGCACGCTCAGCTTGGGCACGCCGGTGAGCAGCGCGTCCAGGCCCGCGGGGGCCTTCCACACGCCGCGCTGGGTGTCCGTGCGGGCGATGACGCCGGCCACCGCGCCGCAGGGCGCGAAGGTGTCCAGCTGGCCCTCCCGCAGGGGGTTGGCCTGCACCAGCCGGGGGAAGTAGAGCGCCGCGTTCTTGCTGCGCAGGCTGCTGGCGTTGAAGCCGGAGACGGCGTCCGCCACGCTGTCCCAGGCCGCCGGCGGGTCGGCGATGAAGATGGCGCGGCGCTCCTCGCAGTAGGCCGCCGCGTCCGTGGCCAGCTCCGGCTCGATGTCGCCGCCCAGCGTGTGGGGCGCGATGCACAGCAGGTTGAAGACATCCACCTTCTCCAGCGCGAACAGCCCCTTCTTGTCCGCGCGCAGGCCCGCGGCCTGGGTGAAGTGGGTGCGGGTGAGCGCGCTGCCGTTGGTGCCCGCGTCGGCCGCGGCGGGCGTGTAGGTGCCGGCCGGAGGCCGGGCCGCGGTGGCGGGCAGGGTCCTCACCCGCAGGAGCGTGGAGCCCTGCGCGAGCACCGTCGGGTAGTAGCGCGCGCTGGCCGCGTCGATGGAGAGGTTGATGAACTTCTCCGTCACCTTGGTGCCCGTGTCGGTGACGGTCAGGTTGAAGAGCAGGTCGTCGACGGCCGGAACGCCCGTCTTCTTGGTGTTGTGGTCCACCACCACGCTGAGTTTGCCGCCCCAGGCGCCGGGGCTCGCCGCCTCCAGCACCAGCGGGCCTTCGGTGGTGGTGATGCTCAGGTCCGCGGTCTCCGAGCCGTTGTCCAGGCGGACCACAACGGCCTGGCCGCCTCCATTGAGGAAGAAGTCGCGGACGGCGAAGCTCATCGCTCCGTCCTCCCACAGACCTCCGAAGCTCCGCTCGAAGTCACCGTAGCCGTTGCAGACCACCGGCTCGTTCACCGGCCCGCGCAGCGCGCGTCCGACGAAGGCGGTAATCGACGTGGGCACCCCGGTGATGGTGCGGACCCCACTGGGAATCTCCTCGATATAGACGCCCGGATAACTGAGAGCTGCCGGCATGGACGACTCCTCCCTCTGCGGGTTCGTCGACTCCGCCCCGACTCACGAGGCAAGAGCCCTGCTACGCGCGGCGTGCTCCCAGTCCCCAGGGAGCACCCCGCACGTCGGGTGACACATTCAGCTGGAGGGGTTGCGGCAATCCATGCCGTCGTGGCAATTCCTATCGCGTGAAAACCGCGCGACCCCCCTGGTCTCGGAATCCTGGCTCACTGCTCGGCGACGTCTCGGGACTCTGCCAGAAACACGACGGAAAGTCATTCATTCCGTCGTAGTGGTTTCTACTTATGGTGCTTGGATGTGTCACGGGTCGGGTGCGCCGGACCAATCCAAGACATTGGATGCGGTGTGTTACACGGCTTCATTCATGGCCACCGTTGTACGAACGACGGCGGAGAGATTCCTTCGAAAGTCGTTTCAGCGGGGGCGTGGCGGTGCGTCACGTTTCGTCGGTGGCGTCCGAGTCCGCTGTGCCTGTCGCGTCCGCGAGGATGGCGGCGAGCCCCGCGCGCGTGCGGGCCTCCTGGATTCGCGCGGTGAGCTCCTCGGAGGTGCCTTCGGGCAGCCGGTCCAGGGCCTGCGCTCGGAGCTCCTCGGTCGCGGGGGCGCCCATCCGCAGCGTGAGCGCGCCCGCGACGGTGGCCTGGTGCTTCGCGTGGAAGGACTGGGCCTCGGGGCCCTGCATGTCGAAGTACCACCGTGAGGTTCCCTCGGCGTCATCCTCCCGGTTGAAGTTCTCGAGCGTGAGGCTGTCCTCGCCGTCGCGTGCGATCACCGCCGCGAAGTGGAAGCTCCAGAGTTGCTGTGGGTCCTCGGCGGTGCGCTCGCGGGTGCCGACGATGGCGTAGGACTCTCCGACCTCGGGACGTGCGTGGGCGTTGACGCCAATCCGTCGGCTCCTCTCGCTCATCGTCTGCTCGGGCAGTTCCCGGTAGGCCGTCGTCGTGGCGTTCCTGTCGTCCGCCAAGCGGGCATCGAGGTGCTGGGCGAGCCGGGTGGCCCAGCCCGCCTGGGTCTCGAGCTCCTCCCCGACATGGCCCGCCTGGATGAGCGGGGTGAGCACCTCCACGGCGAACTGCTGGAAGCCTGGCTGGTACTCATACCGGTCCTTCATGATGTTCTTGAGCAAGGCCCGGCGCAGCGGTTGGCTGGGGATGGCGTCCTCCAGCAGCGTGGAGGCCTCTTGCAGCGAGCTGGTCTCGACCTCGAGGCCGTCCCCGTAGGTGAAGCGGAATGATTCCAAGTCGTCCTCTCCGAAGCGCGCTTCCTGGGCGGCGACGACACCCTGAGGGGTGGGCGCCTCCTGGTTCGTCAGTTCCCGGGCGATGAGGTTGAGCTCCCCGACGGCCCCCGGGTAGGGGTTCTGTCTGCGCAAGGCCAGGTCGGCGTCATCGGGGCCCTGGTAGAGGGCGTGGGTCTGCCCCGAGTTCGTCACGCGGTCCGCCACATCGATGCACTCGTGGACGTCGAAGAGGGGCTGCTCGGCGACGACCGCCCTGGGCGTCACGGACTGCATTCCCGCCAGTGCTTCGGGGGCGTCGTCTCCAGCGAGGAGCCTCACGCGCGAGCCCATCGCCTCGAGGATGCGGTTGGACCGCTCGATGAGGGCGGGCGTGGCGAAGAACCGCTGCGTTTCGTTCTCGGCGGGCAGCGCGAACGCGCGGTTCGCGGAGATGCGATAGCCCGCCTCCTCGGTGAAGCGCTGGACCACGCCGCCGGTCCGCGCGGTCGACGTCCTCGCGCGCGAGCCCTGGTCCGCGTCGCGCTGTCGCTGGAGCAGCGACTGGACCGCGGGCCGGTGGTCCAACATCCGCTGCAGCGTGCGTTGGCGTGCGCCCGAGGCAGACTCCAGGCTGTCGCCAGCGGTGGCGCGAGGCTTGTGTGCTTCGGCGTGGTGCGTGGTGTTGCGCGGCCGCTCGTGGACCTTCATGGGCATCACGCTCCCTGGACGGAGCCACGAGCTTAGAGAGGCCGCGGGATGCGCTGAACGCCCTGGCACATCTCACGAGACCGAACCGGTGCACATGTCCCACCACACGCCTTGTCAGTCCAGGCAGGCGAGCAGGGTAGGTCCTGGGGGCACTTTGCACGGGGAATGACACGACACACCCTCCCTCCCAGTCTCTTCAGTAGGGGGCAGCATGTCGTGGCGTGGTGGGTGGATGGTGTCGTCGTTGCTGGTGTTGGGGGCGGGTTGTGGCGGTGCGCTTCCCGGGGAGGAGGTGCCCGCCCCCGCCGAGGAGGCAGAGGAGCGGTTGGATGGTTCCTATTGCCTGCCGACGGAGGATTCCACCCAGCGTGTGAAGACCATCCTCCCGCCCTCGGACATCGGGATTCCGCGCTACGCGGCGAGCCCCAGTGACTTCGTGCGCTTCAAGGGCCAGCTGCACTTCGCGGTGAACTACGAGGATGGGAAGCGGGCGCTGTGGCGCAGCAACGGCGCCGCGGCGGGGACCACTGAAATCAAGAGCCTCCCCGCGACGGAGGGGAACTTCACGCCGCCGCTCGGCGGTCTCACGCCCACCTCGTCCCTGCTGTTCTTCCGGGCGGCGGACGTCGTGCACGGCACGGAGCTGTGGGTGAGCGACGGCACCTCGGGCGGCACCCGCATGGTGGAGGACCTGACGCCGGGGACGGCCAGCTCGTATCCGACGCACATGACGGCCACCGGCAGCGGCTCGGTGGTGTTCTTCCTGGAGCGCTACGAGTCGGGCTCCACGCGCGTGCGCTACGAGCTGTGGGCGTCGGATGGCTCGGCCGGCGGCACGTCACGCGTGCGTGACTTCGGCGCCGACGCGGAGGTGAGCTACCTGTCCGGCGCGTCGAACAACACGCTGCGCTTCTTCGTGCGGGACTTGTCCGGCGGCACCAGCCTCTGGAAGACGGACGGCACGTCGGCGGGCACCGTCCAGGTCAAGCGGCTCACGTCGGGGCCCAATGCCTTCATCAAGGACGCGCGGACCCAGGATGGGCTCACGCTCTTCATCCTGCGTCAGGACTCGGGGCTCCAGGAGCTGTGGAAGACGGACGGCACGTCGGGCGGCACGCTGCGCCTGGCGTCCTTCGGCGCCACCCGGGACGTGCGCCTGCTGGGCGCGCTGGGGTCGACCGTCTATGTCACCACCACGTCCCTGACGACGCAGTACATGGTCCTCTACCAGGTGCCTCTGGCGGGCGGCACCCCGACGTCCGTGGTCAGCCTGCCCAATGACTACACCTCGCTGGGCGAGGCGTTCCCCTCCATCGACAGCGTCAGCATCCCCCCGGGAGGCTCGAAGCTGTTCTTCTCCGTCATCATCGGCAGCAATGGCCCCGCGCCGCGCGACTCGCAGCTCTGGGTGACGGATGGCACCGCGGGCGGAACGGTGCGGCTGCGCCGGCCGCTGAGCCTCTCGGACGAGTACGCCTCGCCCGTGTATGCCGTGTCGGACGACCTGGTCTTCTTCAGCGCCTACGAGGCCGACGGAGGTGGCATCGAGCCGTGGGTGAGCAACGGCACGCCGTCCGGCACGCGCAAGCTGCGGGACATCGCGAACACGGCCCTCTCGACCTCGTCCTACCCTCGTGAGTACTTCCGGCTGGGCTCGCGGGTGTACTTCAGCGCGTATGACGACACCGAGGCGGGACAGCTCTGGTACACGCAGCTGACCGACGCGTGCTTCGCGCCGCAATCCCAGCCGTAGGCTCGCGGAACGCAGTCACTCCTCGCGCCAGGTTGGGGGCGTGGGACACGTCAGGGCCGGTGGCTACGCTCCAAGGCCTGACGCGAGGAGTGCCTCATGAAGAGCTTCGAGTCGCGGCGCGCGGTGCTCTCATCTGAAAAGACAGAGGGTCGAGTCGCCCCTGTCCCCGCGGCGCCGACCTCCCGCGAGGCCGCGCTCCAACGGATGGAGGCCCGGCTCAACCAGTCGCCGCGCGTGGTGGCGCAGGCAAAGTTGTCCGCGAGCCTGTCGGGGCGTGATGCGTCCGCCCCCATCCAGCGGGTGGGCGGGCCGAAGTTCGGGCTTCGTCCCGCGGAAGGCGCCGACGGCTCGGAAGGGCTCGTCAGGCTCACCGCCGCCTATGCGGCCTACAAGGAGCAGGTCCGCAACCAGAAGCAGATGGCGCGGGCCGCCTTCACCGGGCACGAAGGCGACCACGGGGCGCAGACCGTCTACAGCCAGGCGCTGGCGGCCGCGGAGCTGACCTCCGAAGGGCTGATGGGCGCGCTCGGCGAGGGCTTCACTCGCGGCGAGGACGGGCTCATCTCTCATGGGGGCATCGCCGTGGCGAGCCTGCTCACGGGGGATGACGCCTATGAGGAGGTCGAAGAAGAGGGGCTCGCGCAACCCGTCTACAAGAAGCACACCCTGGAGGGGCTGAGCGGGAAGGATTACGTGAGGGTCCATGGCGCCTATCTGCGACGCATGGCCTACCGTGGAATCACGCCTCCGGAGCGCAAGGCCTATCAGGAGGGTGAGGCGCTGCGGCCGCTCAACGACGGACCTGACGCGCGCGTGCAGGGACAGATGGGCTACACGTTCAAGGAGTCCGGAGTGGCGAAGGAGCGTTCTCGCAAGCCTCAACCCGGGGACGACGACAAGGAGCGGCAGACGGACCTGGAGTGGGCCCAAAGCCACTTCAACGACGAGCTGGAGTCCTTCGAGGACGACGAGCAGTTGTTGTCCTTCCTCCAGACGCGCAAGGGGGTGGGGAAGTTGCTGTCCGCCAGGTCCACGAAGAAGCCCATCACGTCCAACGCGGGCAAGGGGTTCTCCGGGTTCGGTGAAGTGACGATAGACCTCGCCCGCGTCCCCCCCGAGTGGATCTTCCACCACTACGCCGAAGGCGGCTTCGATGCGGGGGCGCTGGCGGGCCTGCTCGGGAAGGACCACGTCCCGGGTGCCTTGAGGTGGGAGGTCGACCGCGCGAACGAGACCGTCCTGCGCAACCGGGAGATCGTGCTGGCGGGAATCCCTCGGGAGGCCGTGACGAGGTTGAAGGACGTTCCGTCACGCGAGGCGTATGACCAGGAGTTCCGCCGCCTGTATGCGCCCCACTATCGGGAGGCCTATGAAGCCTTGGTCGAGGAGGCGACAGGATTCCAGGAGCCCGCGCCCGAGCCGGAGCACATCCCGTCGCCACAGGACCACTTCACGCAGCTGCAGGCGCGCTCGGACCTGAATGTGGCGCAGGCCCGGGCGGAGGGCCGCGGGGACGCGCGTGCGCGCATCGACTACATCGACCAGTTCCTGAAGTCCTACCCTCATGCGTGGACGCAGGCCTACGAGGACACGCTGTCCGAAGAAGGCGATTGGGAGCGATTCGATTATCCGGAGGCGCCCAAGGCGCCGAGGCCCGTCTCGGTGCCGTCGATGGGCGAGGAGCCCGACGCGGGAGTCGCGGGAAAGGACCAGGGCGCGGTGGATGGCGCGGCGGCCGCGAGGGCCTTCCTGGCCAGGCTCGTCGAGGGCTCCAGGTTCGTGGAGGACGAGGGCGCGCAGCTGGATTCCGGCGAGGACGAGCCTGCCTCGAAGAGCAAATCCAAGAAGGGCAAGGCCAAGGCGCCGAAGAAGCAGCAGGGGAAGAAGGGCAGGGGCAAGGGCCACAAATAGCCTTGCCCGCATGCGCGAACGGGACACTCCCTCTCGACAGGGGTTGTTTGTCCGTGGCATTCCGCGCCCGGGTGCTGTTGTCTGTCGATCATGGAGAAGACTGTTCCGACAGACCGCGTGGAGTCACCCCAAGAGCCGTTGCCGGCGCTGGATGGCCCTCGCTGCCCGCGGCACCCCGAGGTGGAGGATGCCCAGCCCTGTCCTCGCTGCGGCGGGTTCTTCTGCGAAGCCTGTCTGCCGGACTTGCTCGTGGTGGAGCGGACGCACTGCGCGGACTGCCTTGCCCGCGACAAGGCGCCAGAGGCTGTCCGGACGGCGCTCCTTCGAGACCTGACCCGGGTGCAGGTGGGCGTCATCGCCATCCTCATCCTCGAGGCCCTGTTCAGCACGTCCCTCGCGCTGGGTGCGCCCCGTGGCGTGATGCTGTTGGGCAGCCTGTGTCTGATGTCGCCCATCATCGCCCTCACCTTGCTGTTCGCGAGGTCTCGCAGTGCCACGGTGGGCTGGGTGCTGTGTGTCATCGACCTCGGCATGGGGCTGCTTCAGCTGTTCGGGGGAGGCAATGCGCTCGTCGGGGCCGCCGTCCTGCTCGCGGGGGTGCTCGCCGCCTTCCAGCTCTTCAAGCTGGGAAGTCTCCCACGACTCACCGCCTCGCCGGACTGAAGACACCGCGGTCATCGCCTGCGGGCGATGTTGCGCGCGGGGCAGCCCGTGCTGGCCGACACGAAGCTCGGGCCGGTGGAGAAGGCGCTCGCGGCCGTGCGGGAGAAGGTGGCGCGCGGGGAGAAGGCGCCCAGGCTCTCGCTCGCGCAGAAGAAGCTGAAGGTGATTCCCGACGAGGTCTTCTCCCTCACCGCGCTCGAGGGGCTCACGCTGGACTTCAACCCCATCGACGTCGTGCCACCGCGCATCGGTGAGCTCAAGGCGCTGCGCTCGCTCAGCCTCGAGGACCTGCCGGTGACGTCCCTGCCCGAGGAGCTGGGCCAGCTGACCGCCCTCAGAAAGCTCAGCCTGCGCTACTGCAAGCACCTCACGCGCCTGCCGGAGTCGTTCGCCGGCCTGGAGTCCCTGGAGGAGCTGTACCTCGACGCGAAGGGGCTGGAGACCTTCCCCGAGGTGCTCACCCGGCTGCCGAAGCTCAAGAAGCTCTGGTGGTGGCGCTTCTTCGGCACGCCGCCGGAGAAGCTGCGCGCCCTCGTCGACGGCCTGGGCCGCATGCCCAGGCTCACCCACGCGGGGTTCCTGCAAGGCGAGCTGGGGCAGCTGCCGGAGGACCTGTCGCCGCTCGCCCGCCTCCAGCAGTTCAAGCTGGGCATGGACAAGGCGCCCGAGTCCGAGGTGCGTCGACTGGAGGCCGCGCTGCCCCCAGGGCGCCTGCACGTGGGGTACTGAGGCGCCCCTGGTGGCGTGCGAGGAGGCATGAGGTCGCCCGCGGGCATCCCGGGCGCCTGACACCTGTCGAGCGTCCCCGCGCGCCCGCGACGCTTACCGACGCGGCGGGTCATGGCCACATGAGGACATTCACCGCTGACTGGGGAGGTCGTGGGGATGCACCGTCTGTGGCGTCACCTCCGGAGATTCTTTCGTCTCCAGCCGGGCCGGCCCGCCTGGGCGTTGGGGATTCGCGCGGCGCTGGCCGTGACGATTCCGTACTCGCTCGCCACGTTGCTGGGCCTCAAGGACGCCGGATGGACGGGGCTCACGGGATTGCTGGTGACGCTGGCGAACCCGGGCGGCGCGTACCAGGGGCGGGCGAGGGTGATGGGGGCCGTGGCGATGCTCGGCGCGCTGGTGGGCACCGTGGCGGCGCTGGCGGGCGGGCGGTTGTGGCTGGACGCCACGCTGATTCTCGTGGGCGTCTTCGTGATGACCTTCGCGCGGTGCTACGGCGACACGGCGGGCTCGGTGGGGGAGAAGCTCGCGGTCATCTTCGTGGCGTCGCTGGGGGCGCACGCGGTGGAGCTGGACGCGGCGCTGACGCGCGGAGGCGCGCTGCTGTTGGGCGGCGGCTGGGCGATGCTCCAGTCGCTGGTGCTGTGGCCGGTGCATCCGTACCGCCCCTCGCGCCGGGCCATCGCGGACGTGTACCTGTCGCTGGCGGCGGGAGCGAGGGACCTGGCGACGCTGTCGCGTGAGGGCGCCTCGGCGGACACGTGGGCGGTGGCCACGGCGCGGCACCTGCCCCTGCGCGCGAAGATCGAGAAGGCGCGCCAGACGCTGGCGACCACGCGGGTGGGGCGCGCGGACGAGACGCTGCGCGGTGAGCACCTGCTCGTGCTGTTGGAGCTGAGCGAGCAGCTGCTCGGCGTGCTGTTCGCCCTGGAGCAGGCGATGGAGGTGGCGAGCCCCGAGCGCGGGCTGGGGCCGGTGCGCGAGGAGGTGGCGCGGGTGTGTGACTGGTCCGCGGACATCTCGGAGCGGGTGGCCAAGGTGTCGCTCTCCCCGGAGGCGGCGGCCGTCTTCTGGCCCCTGTTCCCGACCAACAGCGAGGAGCTGGGTCGACACGATTCGTGGCTGCGGGTGGTCCCCGTCTCGGTGACGGAGTTGCTCGCGCGCCTGCGGGGCCACTGCGTGGCGGCGCAGCGGGCCGCCATGGCCATGCGGCGCGGAGACCCGGTGTCGCTGGAGAACGCCCGGTCGCTGCTGCCCTCCGACGAGCGACGGCCGCTGCTGCAGCCCTTGCGCGCGAACCTGCACTCGCGCTCGGTGGTGCTGCGCCATGCGCTGCGCGCGGGGACGGTGGCCGCCGTGGCGCTGATGCTCACGCGCGCGTTGGGGCTGGGCGAGGCGTACTGGGTGGTGCTCTCCACCATCGGCATCCTGCAGCCCTACTCGGCGAACACGGAGGAGCGCGCGCTCCAGCGCGTCACGGGCACGCTATTGGGCGGGACGCTCGCGGCGGTGATTGCCACGCAGGTGGGCTCGCCGCTGGTGCTCATCGTGGTGATTGGGGTGCTGACGGCCACCTCCGTGTCGCTGTTGCCCCTCAACTTCGGCGCCTTCCAGATTCTGCTCACCCCGGACTTCCTCCTGCTCGCGACGCTGAGCGCGGGGGACTGGACGGTGGCGGAGAACCGCGCGCTCGGGGTGCTGCTGGCGTGTGTGCTGGCCTTGGCGGGGGTGTGGCTCTTGTGGCCCTACCCGGAGCGGCGGCGCTTCCCGGACGCGGCGGCGACGGTGCTGCTCGCGGATGGGAACTACTTCCGCCAGGTGGCGGCGAGCCGCGATGGACGCGAGCCCCGGGTGAGCGCGGCGCGGAGGGATCTGGGCCTGGCGCTGCTCGACGCGGAGGCCTCGTTCGAGCGGCTGATGGCCGAGTACCGGGGCCCCGCGCACCGGCTGGAGCCCGCGATGGCGCTGTTGACGTACTCGCGCAGGCTGGCCGCCTCGGTGACGGCGTTGGGGGAGCAGAAGGGCGTGATTGCCTCCTCGGAGGTGCTGGACGTGGTCGCGCACAGGGCGAGCGGCACGCTGGATGTGCTGGCGGAGTCCCTGCGCAAGGGACAGACGCCGCCGCCGATGCCCGAGCTCCCCTTGCGACGCATCGCGAATGACCCGGTGTCGGGGAAGCTGGTGGAGCGGGTGCCTCGGCAGTTGGAAATCCTCCATGGCGCGGTGGAGAAGCTCACTGTCGGATGATTCCGCGTAAGGGGTTTCCGCCAGTGATTGTTTCCGGTGGGTCGTGAGGGACGGTTCGGTGGCAACCCGGGTTCGCGGCCTCCGATAATCCAGACATGAGCCCCATCAACGAACTGAACCGCCGTCGCCAGCCCGTCGTCCGTCCGCCGGAGCCGCCGCCGGCGGAGAAGACGCCCGCCCAGGCGAAGCCGGCCGCGCCGAACCGCGTGCTGCGGGACGAGTCCCTGTTCGAGGCGCCGGGCGCGAAGCCTCGGCTGGAGCTCAACCCGCAGCGGACGTTGGCGGAGAGCCCCGCGACGCCGCCCCGGGGCGGCCGGCTGGACATCGAGGCCATCTCCAACATGACGGACCCGGTGGCGCGCAACCAGGCCATCACGGAGGGCTACTTCCAGCTGTCCAATGACATGGCGGGGCTGCTCGGCAAGGAGAACGCCAACTGGGCCACCTTCGGTGTCTGGGCATCCAAGCAGGCCGGGGTGAGCATCCGGCAGGAGGACCTGCCCAAGGTCTTCATGGACCAGCTCAAGAACAGCAACGCCTGGGCCAGTGGCCTGACGGCGGGCGCGCTGTCGGTGCTCAGCCCCGTGGCGCCGCTGCTGGTGGAGGGGCTGAAGGTCCCCATCCGGGACGCGCTCAACCGCGTCAGTGACGCCATCGCGGACGGCAACAAGAAGCTGTTCCAGGACATCGCCCCGGAGTTCCAGCGCTTCACGGAGACCTTCAAGGGCGACACGAAGTACGACGCGGCGAAGGTGGAGAAGTACCTGGCGGCCTTCCCGCCCGGGAAGGAGAACCTCAAGGCGGCCTTCTCCGACTATGCCAAGGCGATGTTCGAGAGCGACCCGAACAAGAAGGCGGAGCTGATGCTGGCCGCCAACAACCGCGTGGGCGTGCACGAGCAGTCGCTCATCCAGGGCGAGGTGGACCGCGCGCTCAACGCGCCGCTCAAGGAGACCTTCCGCCCCATCGCCGAGGGCATCGTGGATGGGTTCGGCAACGCGCTGCCGTTCCCCGGCAACCTCGCCTACAAGGGCGCGGAGGCGACGGGCCTGGTGGACAAGGCCATCGACAGCGTAGTGGACGCGCTGGCCGGCCAGTTCCGCCAGTTCGCGACCGAGCACATGATGAAGATTGGCCTGCCCAATGGCTCGCTCAGCCTGGGGGATGACATCACGCCGGGCAACCAGGGCGCCTTCCCCGAGCACCTGCGCACGATTGAGAGCGGCGACCTCAACCGGCTGCTGGGCCAGTACGACAAGACGCCCAACTCGCTGAGGGGCTCGTCGGCCAATGACTGGTCGAAGTTCGACCAGCGCATGAACTACATCGTCGACCTGTTCCGCTCCCGCCAGAGCGACCCGAGCCTCTTCAACGCGCCCTGAGGCGCGTCAGACGCCAGTGACAGCATTCCCGCCACGTGCCTTCCACCCTGGAAGGCGTGGAGGTGTGGAATGCGTCCTGGCCTCTGGCTCCTCGGCGTCGTCCTCGTCGTCACGGGCTGTGCCGGGGGCGACGCGTCTTCTCGCAGGGGGACGCTCCAGCAACGCTCCGGGTTGGCGCAAGACGCGTGGCCGGATGCGCGCGGCCGAGCCTGCTCCTCTGCTCCGGATGACCCCTGGATTCCAGGCGTCCGGCGTCCAATCCCAGCGCCGGAAACCCGTGTTCCAGGCATAGACGGAGACCCTCCAGGACGGCTCCCCGACGCGCCTTGACATCCCTTCCCGGGTGCAGTTGAACTGCGCGCGATTCGCAACTGCGAATCATTCTCAAGTTTCCGCGTGCCCCCGAGGAGGACATGGCGACATCGACCCTGCTGATGGTGCTGGGCCTCGCCGTGCTCCGTGGCGTCGCGCTTCCGGACGGACTCCATCGCCACCGAGCGAGGGCGCTGGGCGCGCTGTGCGTGGCGGCGTCCGTGGCGTTCGCGGTGAGGGCGCAGGGGTGGGGCGTGGGGCTGACGTGCGCGGTGGTGCTGGCCATGCTGGTGGCGCCGGTGCTGGCGCTGGCGGTGCCGCTGTGGCCCCGGGCGACGCGCTTCGTCTGGCCGGTGTGCGCGCTGGGGCTCGCGGGCCTGTGGCTGGGAGGCGCCTGAGGATGGCGCACCAGCACGGAGCCGCGCGAATCTCCGCCGCCGTCACCGCGGCCCCCGCCGCCGCCGTGCTGGCGAGCCTGGCGCTGCCGGCGGTGCTGCCCGTGGCGGAGGATGTCCGGTTGTTGCTCGCGCTGCTCGTCGTCCTGCCCGCGGTGGCCACCGGCGTGTGTCTGGCGTTGCTCTCCCGGAGCGGCGCGCGCGCATGGGGCGGCTGCGCGCTGGTCTGCGCCCTGTCGTCGCTCGTGTTGGTGCTCACGTGAAGCTGTCGCCCCGGGCCTACGAGATCCTCTGGGACGCGCACGCCTGGGCGGGCGTGCTGTCGTCGCTGGTGCTGTTCGTGACGTTCTTCCTGGGCGCGTTCGCCCTGTTCGCGGAGGAGCTGTCGCCCTGGCAGGAGCCCACGTTCCGCGCGCCCGTGGCCGTGACGGAGGCGCGGGCCGTGGAGCTGGCGCAGCAGCTGGCCGAGGCGGAGACCCGGGCGCATCCCGTCTGGTTCGGCATCTCCCTGCCCACCTCCGAGGAGCCCTGGCTGCGGCTGTGGCGCATGTCTCCGGACGGGGCCATCAAGCCGCTCTGGGTGGACCCGGTGTCCGGGCGTCAGCTCGGAGAGCGAAGCGACCTGGGCGAGTTCCTCAACGCGATGCACTTCCTGGAGCCCATCCCCGGCGGCGCGCACCTGACGGGCATCGCGTCCGCGGTGCTGGTGCTGCTCATCGGCACCGGGCTGCTGCTCCAACTGGGCCGCATGCTGCGAGAGCTCGTCCAGTTCCGCCCCAAGGGCGCGCGGCGGGTCATCTGGTCGGACGCGCACAAGGTGATTGGCGTCATCACCGCGCCCTTCCTGCTCGTCTTCGCGGTGACCGGCGGCGTCCTCTGGCTGGACGACTGGTTCGAACCCGCCGTGGTGAAGACGTCGCTGGACGGCGACCTGAAGGCGCGTGAGCGCATCGTGGACTGGCCCACGCCGCCCGCCGCCGTGGGGCGCGATGCCGGCGCGCCGGACCTGGCGCATGCGCTGGCCGTGGCGAAGCAGCGCTTCCCCCAGTCCGAGCACAGCCATTTCTTCTTCGACCACCTGGGGGACGAGAACGGCACCGTCCACCTGCCGGGTGAGCGCGAGGGCACGCTCCACGCCTTCACCCACGTGCGCGTGGCCCGCACGGGGGAGCTGCTCTGGGCGCGCGAGACCGGGGGCGGGACCCTGTACTCGCAGGTGATGGACCCCCTGTACGGCCTGCACTTCGCCACCTGGGCCCGCTTCCCCGCCAAGGTGCTCTACGCGCTGCTGGCCTTCGTCTCCGCGTTCGGCATCCTCGCGGGCAACCTCTTGTGGCTGGAGCGCCGGCGCGCGAAGGGGCAGGGCCGCTTCGACACCGCGCTCGCGAAGCTCACCTCGGGCTTCTGCGCGGGGCTCGCGCTCGCGGTGGGCGGCGTCTTCGTGGCCAACCAGCTGCTGCCCGCGGACCTGCCCGAGCGGCCCTTCTGGGAGCACACCGTCTTCCTGGCCACGTGGGCCCTGTCCATCGCCAGTGCCTGGCTGGACGCCTCGCCCGCGAGGCACGCGCGCCGGCTGCTCTGGGGCGCGAGCGTGCTGCTGTTCCTCGTCCCCCTCCTCGACGCGGCGCGGACCGGGCGGCTGCCCTTCGCCTCCGGCTCCGCGCACCTGCTGGCGACGGAGCTGGGCCTGTTCGCCCTGGTCCTGGTGCTCGTGGGCGCCGCGGGCGTCATCCGCCGCCTCCAGCGGCCCCCGGTCCTTCCTTCCACCGCACCGGTCGAACCGGAGGCCCCCGCCCCCGTGCCGACCTGAGCTTCACCCCTCCCCCCCGAAGACGGAGTTGTCCCCATGAGTACGTTCCGCCGTTTCGCCACGGCCTCGGCCGCCACCTCGCTGCTGCTCTCCTCCGCCCTGGTGGGCTGCGGTGACGACGACGACAAGACGCCGCCGGACCCGACGCCCACGGAGAAGCCCGCCTACAGCCTGGCCACGACCGTCTCCCAGACGAACGGCGCCGTGACGTACGTGAGCCTCTTCGACTCGCTGGACATCACCAGCCTGGACCTCACCAAGGCCAGCGAACACTCCGGCTACGCCACCATCGGCGCCGTCGAGGGCCAGCTCTTCGTGGGCGACGGCGAGAAGCCGGAGATCTCCCGCTTCACCGTCGGCGATGACGGCTCGCTGGTGGCCGCGGGCCGCATCAGCTTCGCCAACTACGGCTTCACCGCCTCGGCGCCGCTGTACCTGAACCAGTTCGTGGACTCGACGCGCGCGTACATGTCGCTGGAGGAGTCGCGCCGCGTGGTGTGGAACCCCACGACGATGCAGATCTCCGGCACCGCCGACGCGCCGGGCCTGGTGCGCGAGCGCGAGGGCCTGGTGGTGAAGACCGGCTTCGACCGCGCCCGCGTCACGCGCGGCAACGACGTGTTCCAGGCGTTCTACTGGACCGACGGCAACTACTTCGACTTCCTGCCCACGTCTCAAATCGCCGTCTACTCGAAGGCGAACGACAGCCTGGTGAAGCTGCTGGACGCGCCCTGCCCGGGGCTCGACGTGGCGACGCAGGACGAGGCCGGCAACCTCTACTTCAGCAACTGGGTGTTCAGCAGCGCGGCGCCCCTGCTCAAGGACGGCGCGCCCGATACGTGCGTGGTGCGCATCAAGGCGGGCGAAACGGAGCTCGACGCCGCGTGGACGCGCTCGCTGTCCTCGCTGGTGGGCGGCCGTCAGACGGCGGCGTTCCGCTACCTGGGCAACGACGTGGGCGTGGTCGCCGTCTTCCACCATGAGAACGTGGACATCACCCCGACGACGGCGCCCGGGGTCATCACCGGCGGCCTGCACTGGAAGCTCTGGCGCGTGAACCTGGCGAGCAACACCGCGACGCCCATCGACGAGCTGGGCTTCATCGCGGGCGGCTACTACGCCTTCACCCTCGAGGGCCGCACCTTCCTGCTGCTGCCCACCGCCGACTACGCCCGCACGGCCGTGTGGGAGCTGGGCGTCAGCGGCACCCCGGTGAAGCGCTTCGAGGTGCAGGGCTGGGCCTACCAGTTCCTCCAGGTGCGCTGAGGCGTCGCTTCCTCCTCGCGCCCGGGGGCATGCGGGCGCGAGGGTGACTTCCGTCAGTACTCGAGCGTGCCCTTGAGCCAGCCCGCGCGGCCGGGCCGCTCGACGCCGTAGTAGTCGAACACCTTCGCGTCGGTGAGGTTCTCCAGTTCCGCCGTGAGCCCCACGGTGAGCTTGCCCCGGCGCACGCGGTAGCCCACGCCCGCCGCCTGGACGAACTGCGCGTCCAGGTCGTCCTTCGTGGACTCCAGCCCCAGGCCCTCCCAGTTGCGGAAGAAGCCGTGCACGTAGCGCGTGCTCCAGAAGGGCGACAGCTCGTCCTCCGCGAGCGCCAGTCCGCGCAGCGACAGGCGGGCCGTGGCGTTGGCGAAGAGCCAGGGCCTGTTCGGCAGGCGCCGGCCGTCGAAGTCGCCGAACGTCCCCTGGCTGGACGCGTTGCGCGGGTCCTGCGCGGTGGCGTTGGCGTCCACGCTGAACAGGCCGCCCGGTGACGTCCACCCCGCGGACAGCTCGACGCCGAGGATGCGGGCGCCGTACACGTTCTGGTAGCTCCAGTCGCGGTCCCTCCCCGTGAGCAGGATGAGGTTGTCGGCGAAGCGCGCGAAGCCGTTGACCTCGCCCCGGAAGCTGCCCGCGCGCGTGCGCAGCGGCACGGTGGACAGGCTCAGGTTGAGGTTGTGGCTGTGCTCGGGCTCCAGGTCCAGGTTCTCCAGCACGAGCACGCCATTGCCGAAGACCTCGTCCGCGCGCGGCAGCCGGGTGGCGCGCTCGTAGCTCGCCTTGAGGTAGAGCGGGGTGCCCAGGCGCAGGCGCATCGACGCGCCGCCGCCCAGGTGGTGGAGGCCCTTGTCCTTGTCCAACCAGCCGCCCACGGCCAGGGGCTGCCGGGCGCGCCCCTGGTAGAGGTAGTCCTTGCCGAAGACGATGACCTCCAGCGCGTCGTCGAGCAGGTCGACCTGGTACTCGAGCCCGGTGACGAAGGTGAGCTGGGTGCGCCGGGGCGCCAGGCTGTCCGGGTCGCTGGGGCTGGCCCGGCGGCGCTCCTCGCCCGTGCGCGTCGTGACGGTGGGCGCGAGCGCGAGCCGCAGCGTGTGTGACGCCGCCACGTCCCAGCCCACGTTGACGCGGCCATAGGCGGTCTGCTGCCAGACGGTCTGGTCGATGGCGCCGCCGCCAATCTCGCCGGGCAGCTCGCGCGGGAAGACGCGGTTGCCGAACCAGTCGTAGCTCCACTCGGCGATGTCGACCAGGCGGGTGGCCTGCCACGCGTAGCCGGCCAGCGCGTCCAGGCGCACCGTGGGCGAGAGCGTCTTCGCGTAGAGCAGCTGCGCGCCCAGGGAGTCGGCGTCGTACGTGGCTTCACCGTACGGCGCGGCCATCACCAGGTTGTGTTGCAGCTGCTTGTCGTTGCGGGAGCCGAAGGCGCGCAGGACGACACGGTCCGCCCAGGACAGCTCGGTGAAGCCCACCTCGACGCCGCCGCCGAGCGCTTCGTAGCCGTCGTGGAAGCGCTTGACGGTGACGGGGCGGAGGTTGCCCCGGTCATCCGCGGCCTCGACGTCGATGGCGTAGTTGTTCTTCGTCGTATCGGCGAAGAAGTGCGCGCGGGCGTAGAAGCCCGTCGGCGCGGGCTTGTAGCCGCCGCCCAGCGTGAGCCGGAGCGTCCCGAAGGCGCCGCCCTGGAGTGACACCGCGCCATGCGCGCCGGGCTCCAGCGGCGTGGAGGTGAGGTTCACCGCGCCGCCCAGCGCGTCCGCGCCGTAGCGGATGGGGACGACGCCCCGGTAGAGCTGGATGGAGTCCACCAGGTTGACGGGGACGTTGGCGATGCCGAACGGATAGCCGGACAGGTCCAGCGGCACGCCGTCGAGGAAGAAGCGGACCTGGTCGTCGGTGAGGCCGTTGAGCGTGAAGGAGGCGGAGCTGCCCAGCCCGCCCGTGCGGCGCACCTCGACGCCCTCCTGCGCGGCCAGCACCTGGCCCATGTCCACCGAGCGGGCACGCGCGCGCTGCACGCTCACGACCTTCACCGCCTCGGCGGATTGCCGCTGGCGCTCCGCGTCCGAGCGTCCGGACACGGTGGTCTCCAGCTTCTTCTCCTCGGGCGCGGTGGCCGTGGCCTCGGCGGCCGCGGTGGGCGCCTCCGTCGGTGTCTCCGGAGTGGCGACGGGTGGCGGCGTGTCGAGCTGGAAGGTATGGACCAGCTCGATCTGACAGGCCACGGGCTCGCCGCGCACGCGCGCGGGCTCGAAGCGGAAGGAGAGGCTCGCGGTGCGCACGGCCTCGTCGAAGGCGGGGCCCGCCGAGCGGACGACCTCCGAGTCGGTGACGACGCCGGTCTCATCCAGCGTCAGCCGCAGCACCACCTCCCCCTCGCGCCGCGCCGCCTGCTCCGCCTGGGGATAGGGCACCACCACGCTGTCGATGCGGCGGGGGACCTGGACCTCGTCCGTGGGCGGTGCTTCCTGAGTCGCCTCGGCGCCGGCGGGCGCCTGTTCCGGTGAGGCAGACGAGGCCGGAGGCGGCGAGGCCACCGAGAGCAACAGCGCGAGAGGGGTGACCGGCAAGAACATCCGCAATCCCGGACTAGTTGGTTCTGCGACGCAATCTCAACGAGCGCCGGAGCCGGTATCAGGGATATGGGGTGGGGCGGTCAAGGCGCGCGGCGGAGAAGGCAGAAGCCCCAGGCTCGGCAGCCGCAAGCCGTCGCGATGCTGGCGGTTGCGCGGGATGCCCGCCCCCCTGTGCAGGGAGCGGGCACGGCGGGGAGCCTCGGGGCCTCGCCCGAGGCCCGGCACGTCGTCACTGCGCGATGGCGCCCAGCTCCGACTCCGCCGGGTCGATCTTCGCCTCGGTGCCGCTCCACACGAACGGGATGCCCGGCTGACGGTAGAGCGTGGCCGGGATGTCCTTGGCCAGCTGCGCGTGGAGCTCGGGCAGCTGGGACCAGTGCAACCCGTGCTTGGTGTGGTGCGCGGTGTGGTAGCCCAGGTTGCCGGTCATCAGGTTGTAGCCCTTGTGCAGGATGTTGTACGAGGCCTGCGAGTGCTCCGTGACGTCCAGCCCCACGTGGTGGAAGTAGGTGGCCCAGACGGTGACGTAGAGCGACACCGCCATCGGCAGCAGGAACACGAAGAGGGCGTTGTACCAGTTGTGCCAGAACAGCACGCCCAGCAGCGCCACCTGCAGCGCGCCCATGCCCAGGAACACGCGCAGCGCCTTCGGATGGGACAGGCCCACGCGGTACGCGCGCGGATACGCCATGAGCCAGTTGAGGACGGAGAACTCCACCTCACCCATGGTGGTGCCGTCGGCGCGCTTCCACCCGGCCTCGTCCTTGGTCTGGTCCAGGTAGTTGCGGTGGTGGCCCACCACGTGGTGCAGGAACCACGCGTGGGACGTCACGCCCGTCTGGAAACCGAACATGATCTCCAACAGCCGGTTGGGCAGCGCGTGACGGAACATCGTCACGTGCTGGTGGTGGTGGTTCCAGGCGCTGATCCACCCCTTGGGGATGACTCCGAGGCCGAGCCAGAGGATGGGCAACCACCAGCTCGTCGCCGTGAAGAAGACCGTCAGGTCCAGGGCGAACATCAGGGTGAACAACAGGACGGGGATGCGGTCTCGGGGATGTCGGAACAAGGTCATGCGGATTCCACTGCCGGGGGGAGGGGGGCTTCCAGGGAAGCGGGGTGAAGGGTGGACCGCTCTCGCGGGATGATTCTGCCCGTGACGCCCTGGGGACGCACCACGCCGAAGAAGAAACCCTCCTCGAAGGGCTCCGTCGAATCGACGTGGATGCGCGCGCGGGCGCTCAAGGTGGCCAGTGCCGTGCGCAGGTACACCATGGCGAAGTCCCCGGCCACGCAGGCCCGGGGGCCCCGGCCGAAGGGGAAGAAGTGCCCGCTGCCGAGCGGGTCTCTCGCCGCGCCCCCGTGGAGCCAGCGCTCCGGGTCGAACGTCTCCGGGCTCGCCCAGTGGCTCGGGTCGCGGTGCAGGTGCTGGTTGGACACCATGAGCGTGGTGCCCGGCGGCAGCGTGACGCCCGCCAGCCGCGAGGGCGTCAGCGGCGAGCGGCGCATGAAGACGCGCACCGCGGGCAGGATGCGCAGGGCCTCGTACGCCACGGCCTCGCCCCACGGGGCCTCGGCCACCAGCCGCGACAGGCTCAAGGGGCCTTGGGCCAGCGCGTCGGACTCCAGCGCCAGCCGTTCCAGGGTGGCGGGGTACTTGTTGAGTTGATGGAAGGCACCCACGAGCGTCGTGCTCGAGGAGAACACACCCCCGAAGAAGAACCCGCCGAGCAGGTGGGCGTGCACCTGGTCGTCGAGTCGGGGCATCTCCCGCAAGGTCCACGACATCAAATCCACGGCGGTGGAGGAGCGCGCCTGCCTGGCCTCGTGGATCTTCCGGGCGAACACGCCGTAGAAGCGCTCCTTGGCGGCCTCGAAGCCCTTGGGCGCCGAGACGAACCGCAGCGGCAGCTTCGCCTGGATGCGCGCGTCCGCGCCCGCCGCCAGCAGCATGAAGTCGTCGTAGTACGACGCCGGCAGCTTCTCGCCCACCGTCGCCACGCAGAACGCGTCGAACGTCATCTTGCGCAGCGTGGGCGTCAGGTCGACGGACGGGTGCGCGAAGCAGGCCTCCACCGATTCGAGCAGCGCCCGGCGCAGCGGCTCCACCTGGGCCGCCTGCCACGCGGGCGTCCAGGGCTGCGCCAGCGGGTCCATGGCGTGCTTGCGTGACCAGTCGTCACCCTGCTCGGCGATGAAGGGCGTGTCGTCCGTGGTGGAGTGGCGGATCTGCTCGCCGATGTTGCCCTTCTCGAACTCCAGCCGCCGCGTCTCCAGCACCTCGTGGATGACGTCCGCGTCGTTGAGGATGAGCGCGGGGGACGGCCCCAACCACGCCACGGTGACGGGGCCGTACTCGCGCGCATAGCGGGCGCAGACCTCCCAGGGCTGGGTGCCCAGGAAGTCACCGAGGTTGCCCAGGAGGCCCGGCGTCGGCCCGGGCAGGCTCGCCAGGGGCGCGCGGCGGCCGCCGAAGAACAGGTTGAAGAGACCTCGGGAGAGCAGGTTGGGCACGCGCGTCTCCAGGGCTCAGACGGTGATGCCGCAGGGAATCCGGTCGGGACTCAGCACGGTGTAGGGCACCTGGGCGCCCGCGTTGCGCGCCGCCACCACGTCGCGCTGGGTGCGCAGGCGCTGCTCGAACCGCTCGCGCAGGGCCTTCACCTCGGGCTCCTGGAAGTACTCCTCCCGCCAGCCTCCCTCGTGGAGCAGGTACTCCTCGTCGTCGCCGAAGCTGGACAGCGCCCGGCCGATGGCGACCTGCCAGAGCGTCTGGGACTTGGAGGGAATCATCTCGGGGATGTCCTCGGCGCGCAGCGTCCCCTTCTGTCGGGGCGGCTCCCTGCGCATGCACAGGGGCGCGTTGGGTACGAAGGCGTAGTGTTCGTATTGCAGGTAGTTCACCGCCGCGTGCTGCACGCTGACGGTGAAGACGACGGTGGTGAGGATGTCGACCAGGTCGTCGACGCGCGACAGCTCCCGGCACGGCAGCTTGTCCACCGGCAGCCCGTGCTCGGTGAGGTCCTTCCACCAGTGCTGCATCTCGGTGTCGCCCTCGAGGTCGGCGTCGGTCGGGTAGAAGTACCGGAGGACCCCACCGACGTATTCCTCCAGAGCATCCCACAAGGGCAGCGCGTCGTCGCGGTAGGGGTAGTACGGGAGCACCGCCGGGTCCAGCACACCCCGGCGCTCGAGGTCCTGACGGGGTCGGTTGTCCGTGAGCTTCCAGCGCTGGTAGCCCTTCTTGCCCAGCTGCAGGTGTCCCTTGTCGGGGCCGCCCGTGGCGATGAAGTCGTCGAACACCCCGCCCGCGGCGAGCAGCCCCTTTCGTGCGCCCTCGTTGATGGCGAGCGTGTAGCGGAAGTGCCGGCGCAGGAGCTTGTAGACGGGGTGCGGGTCCGGGAGGTTGCGCATCGTCGCCATCACGAAGGGCTCCGCCACGAAGTGCGTGCGCAGGGCGTGCGCCACCATCTGGTGCGTGTTGCCCTCGCTGCAGCGCAGGTAGATCTTCGCCGCGAGCCAGTCGTACGTGTCGTCGTTCGGCGTGAAGACGGGGTCCCTCCCGCCGTCGCGCCCCAACTGGATGGCCAGGGGCCTGAGCTGCTGCAGGTCATCCAGGTACAAGAGGCACCGCGCCGCGGGCGCCCACCGGCGCTCCTCCACGCCGTCCTCGTCGACCTTCCGGTACATCGGGATGTCCTCGAGGATGTCGAAGTCGAGCAGGAAGATGCGCTTGGAATCCAGCGCCCGGGCCAGCGTGGTGTCGGGGGACAGGATGCCCTTCACGTCCTCATCCGTCAGCGGCATGCCCGGGGGCAGCTGGGGGATGAGGGTGATGTGGAGCGGGTTGATGCCCTGCACGGCCTGACGCGCGAACTCCAGGTCGTCCTGCCAGCGCGGGGCGAGCCGGGGCACCTCCAGGCCCTTGAAGAAGTCGAAGATGTCCACCAGCCCGTTCCAGGCCTTGGACAGCAGGGGCAGGTGCAGCTTGATGGCGGCCAGCGTCCTGGCGATGACCACCTCGTAGCTGCCCTCCGTCAGCCCCCGATACAGCTCGTCCTTCGGCAGGGGCCGTGACTCGCTGAGGTCCAGCGCGCCCGGAAGCCCCTCGGTCGCCTCCGCCGGACGCCACGGGTACATGCGCCTGCGCGCCTCCAGCAGCTCCCGCCTCGCCGCGGTCTCCCGCTCACAGCCCGCATGCCGCGCGAGCTTCGCGGTGCCCTCCAGCACGTCCACCGTGGCCCCACCCCGCACCCAGCGGAAGAACGGGAAGCTCCACTGCCGCTCCCCGGCCGTCACCCACGCGTGGTCCAAGAGCCAGTCCGCCGCGATGCCTCCGGTGTTGCCGAAGCGCAGCAGCACGAGCTCCCCCACGTCGTCCGGGGCCTGCACGGAATAGACATCCTCCGCGCCCGCCTCGAAGTCGTTGTGGAAGGGCTTGTCCAGCACGTGCGGGCCACTCTCACCTCGCGTGCCCACCAGGACGACGGAGATGTTCGCATCGGTTCCCGCGCCGAGCTTCGTGCTCGTCCGAATCCTGAGCTTGTACTCGACAGTCATGAACTCCCCTATGGAACGGGTAGGACCGTAGGACGCGTAAAGCAGGAGCTCAAGCAGTGGTACCCTCCCTGGAGAACGAAACCGGCGTCGCGCAGCGCACGGATGGTCCTGGGCGTGTGGCGAGTGGGCGTGCGAGCGACTCCCGGAGAGGTCGGGCTGATGACAGACACGTGGCCTCGTGGGCCCGTGACATGGGGATGGGGATGATGTTCGCGGTGCTGCGCCGATGGATGGGTTCTCTCGGATTCAAGGGACGCGAGAGCCCACGCAACGAAGTGCTCGACGCCCAGGAGCTGTCCCGGTGGTACGCGGGGCTGGCGCTCGAGGAGCGTCTGGCCATCAGCCGGGAGCTGGGCCCGCGCGTGCGCGCGAGCCGTCCCGCGCGGGATGAGGCCGCGCTCCCGGCGGTCGCCGTGGGGCGTCTGGTGTTCGAGCAGGAGGGGCCCGGCGGTCCCAAGGCCCTGCACCACATCAAGGTGGAGCTGTGGGATCGGGACTTCGGCTCGCCGGATGACTTCCTGGGCGAGGGCTTCACGGACCCGGAGGGGTATTTCCGTGTGCGTTATGACCCGGCCGACGCGGGCGAAGGGGACCTGCCGGACCTGGAGGTGCGTTTCTTCGAGCCCCAGCACAGCTTCCGTCCGGATGGGCAGGTGGTGGAGACGTGGCGGCGCATCGGCTCGGAGAAAGGGCCGGATGACCATGGTGGGCTCCACCACGACTTCGGCACGCTGAGGCTGCCGTACTGGGAATACGACACCTCCACGCCGCTGGCGCGGCTGCTCGTCACGGAGGAGGGCACGCCGCCCACGGCGTACGCGCCGGGCCGCGCGCTGGCGATGCTCAAGGCGGTGGCGCCCATCGAGCTCGTCAAGCGACGCCACCTGCTCCAGGGGAAGCTGGGACAGGCGCCGGGGCTGGACAAAATCCAGGCGGACTACCCGGAGGCGATGACGGTGCGGATGGAGCGCGAGTCACCGGGCTCCACGCGCACGGATGCGTTCTTCGGTGAGCGATTGCTCAACGGCATGTTCTCCACGCTCATGGATGGAGACCCGGAGGCGCCGGGGGACAGGGCGGCCTTCCGGCTGTACTTCCCATGGAACGCGTACGAGCAGGATGGCGAGCACTGCCTCCCCGACGTGGACGTGCGTCTGCGATTGGAGGAGGGGCGGCTTCTGCCCACGCGCATCATCCTGGGCATGCGTGAGCCGGGCGTGAAGCAGGCGGGCGCGCCGGTGACGCGGCGGAGCTACACGCCCGCGGATGGCCCGGGCTGGGAGGCCGCGAAGCGGATGGCGCGGGTGAGCGCGACGCTGGAGACGGAGCTGGGCAACCACCTGGGCCAGTGCCACTTCAACGTGGAGCAGTACGCCATCGCCGCGCATCGCAACCTGCGGCGCAGCCCGCTGCGCTGGCTCTTGATGCCGCACCTGCGGGAGGTGGTGCTCATCAACCACTCCGCCAATGGCTTCCTCGTGGGGCCCCGGGGCTACATCACCCGCGCCAGCGCGCTCACCGAGCGGAGCGTGGAGACTCGGCTCCTTCACCTGATGGGCAGCTACGACTGGAGGGGCTTCGCGCCCGCGCCGCCCATCTGCGAGTCGCACCGCTACGCCCGCGCGGCGAACCTGTTCTGGCGCTTGCTGGGCGAGCACGTGAGCGCCTTCTTCGCGGAGCATGCCCAGGCGCTCGCGGCCGAGTGGCTCGAGGTGCGGCGCTTCTCCGACGACCTGGTGGCGCACTCGGCCCCCGCCTTCGTGTGCCGCTACCTGCGCGCGACGGTGCCGGGCAAGAGCGCGCCGTGGTTCGTGCGCTCCGAGCGCATGGACCTGGACGCGAAGGCCGCCGAGCCCGTGGCGAAGGCCGTCAGCCCGGTGACGCTCACGGACACGCCCCAGTCCGGCGAGCTGGAGGCGCTCCAGCAACTGTGCCGCTACGTCATCTTCTTCGCGACCTTCCGCCACGCGTGGGCCAACAACCTCCAGTGGGACGACGCGGGCGAGGTGCTCTACGCGTGCCTGGGCCTGCGCTGGGGCAGGGACGGCGCGCTGTCGACGGAGGCGGACCACGACGTGGCGCCGCCTCCCGAGGAGGCCACGGAGATGCTGTGGATTTCGTGGATGCTGTCCAAGACGAGCTACGGCTACCTGCTGTCGAACGAGGAGGCGGACGTGCATCCGCGCTTCGTGGAGCTGTTGCGCGCGCACGCCGCCGACTTCGCCGCGCTGGGCCTGGACATCCGCACCGTCAGCTCCCGCATCAACATCTGAGCGGGCGCCGACGGGGCGGGCGGCCAGTCCGGCTCACTCCTCGGGGGTGAGCCACTCCATGGTCTCATCGGTCACGAACTGGACGTAGCCGTAGATGGACATGCGGGCGCCGAAGTTCTTGAGCATCCCTCCGAATCGGGAGAGGGGACTCATGGCATCGGCGACCCCGTCGGCGGCGGTCCCGGCCGCGCCGCCAAGGGTCGACGCGGTGGAGGGGTGACTGCTGTCTTCGGTGATGAGCTGTGTGAAGACGCTCAACTCCACGCCCGCGAACCCCAAGCCGAACGCCAGGAGCCCTCCGCCGGCGCCACCGGAGGCGATGGCCAGGCCCAGGCCCACCCAGCGTGCTCCGTGTGCGAACTTGCGATTGAACCGCCGGCGCTCCCGAGCCGCCTCCTGCTGCCGGATGGCGCGCTCCTCCAGCTCCTTCTGCGCCCTGGTGAAGAGGCCATTCAGCGCTCGCCCTATCTGGAGCGCGCGCTCGTCGAATCGCTCGATGTCGAGCGTGAGCCCACGCATGGCGTGCTCCAGCGGTGCCAGCTTCCTGGCCTGGTCATACGCATCCCGGGTCAGCTCATACGACCGTCGGGCCAGCGCCAGCGCGGCGGAGGCCCTGCGCTGGCGCTTGGACAAGGAGGTCGTGTCGCGCTGGACCTGGATGGGCCCCGCCGCCGCCTCGCCGGAGGGCACCGGGACCGAATCGACGCTCGGGTTCGACTGGGCATACTCGTGCTCGGGGTTGCCCGGCGTGAGCGAGGGAGAGCCGTTGCCGCCACCTCCGCCGCCGGAGCCGGGCCCGTCGTCACCACCGTGCTCGGGGATGAGCGGGTCGCTGCTCCCGTTGCCCGAGCCCCCGCCACACCCTCCTGGGACGCGGACGGACAGCCCACCGCCCGTTCCGACGGTGCCGGGGCCACTCCAAGCGCCCTCCTCGCAGAGGCCGGTGGGGTCGGTCACGCTCACCGGGTTGTTCCAGGCGTAGCTGTAGCGGTTGAGGTCCGCGAGCTTGAAGGGCGCCTGGACGATGGGGTCGGGGCTGATGAAGCGCCCCACCGACGCGTCGTACATCCGCCCGCGCATGAACGTGAAGCCGCCGTCATCGCGGCCCTCATGGCCCGTGAACCCCCGGGTGACCAGGGAGGCGGTGCTGAACAGCGTGGTCTGCGTCCAGTCGAGTGGATCCCTGGGCTGGCCCCAGGCGGTGTAGCTGCGCCGCTCCACCACCGCCCCCGCGTGGTTCGTCACGAGCGCCGTCGACCCCAGCTCGTCCGGCAGCAGGAAGCGGTTGGCGGAGGTGACGATGTTGCCCTGGCTGTTGTAGGTCCGCTCCAGCTCCGCGATGGTGTCTCCGCCGACCTTGACCAGGTGCGTGTGCCGCGCCGGCGTCAGCGGCGTGTTCACGTTCCGCTCGCGGCGGTACCACCCGCCGAGCGTCAGCGTCTCGAGCCCGCTCTGGGCGTCGAAGCGGCGCACCCGGTCTCCATCCGCGTCGTAGCCGAACTTCAGCTCGTAGGTGGGCAGGCTGAAGATGGACGTCACACGGCCGAGGGGGTCGTGCGTCAAGGCCGTGTTGATGCCATTGACCGAACGGGCAATCATCGCGCCGTTGTCGTCGTACCAGAACGCGGTGGCCCCGGCGGTCTGGAGGCGCTCGTCCTGATAGGTGTACGCGCCGACGTCCGGGCGCTCCTGCAGGTTGCCGAAGGCGTCATAGACGAACGTCGCATCCTGGGTGACGGCGCCCTTCTTGGCCTGGGTGCCGAGCAGTTGGTGCTTCGCGTCGTAGCGGAAGGTCTCGCTCTGGTTGTTGATGGCGTCGAGCCGCTTGCGCAGGTCCATGGCCTTCGTCCACTCCAGTCGCAGGTCCTGCACCGTGGTGGCGGCGCCCTGGGGTTGGAAGACCGAGCGGATCGACTCGAGCCGCCCCGTGTTCGCATCGAAGGTGCGCGTGGAGACGACGCCATTGCCGAAGAGCGCCTCATGAACGCCACCATACGGGTCCGCGCGGAGCTGCTCCCACAGGTCGAAGCCCACGGAGGGGTCGTCGAAGCCCTTGAGGCGCAGCAGGTTGCCGAAGTCGTCGTACTGCATCGTCACGACGAGGTCCGTCGGGTAGCGCAGGCTCTGGGGCCGGCCGAACGTGTCGTAGGCCGTCTGGAGTCGGAAGACCTCGCCGTTGAGGGTCCAGTCCGTGGCGGTCGGCCTGCCGAACCCGTCGTACACATGCGTCTTCGAGTGTCCGTCACGGGAGACGGACTGGTGCAGGAAGCCTGGGCGGCTCACGTCGTAGGCCCACGTCGTGCTCCCTCCCTTCGAATCCAGGATGGAGATGGGGCGGCCCAGGTCGTCGTACTCGTAGACCAGCGTCTGGCCCTTCGCATCGACCGAGCTGCGCAGCTGCCCGAGCGGGTCGTAGTCGAAGGTCTGCAACCCCGTCTGCTTCTCGGTCAGCGCCAGCCGCCGGTTGTAGAGGTCCAGCTTGAACTGCGTCGGCGCGCGCAGCGCCGTCGGCGTGCAGGGCTCCATCCGGTTCAGGCCCTCGAAGTGGCCGTAGCGGTAGCACATCTGCGTCGCGGTGCCCGGGGCGTCCGCCTTGTGGCCATCCGCCGAGCGCACGACGTTGCCGCGCGTGTCGGACAACAGCCACGTCTGGTTGCCGTCGGGGTCGATCTGCGTCGTCTTCAGGCCCTCGTGAACCCAGCGCGTCTTGATGACCCCCTCGATGTCGCCGGGCGTGGCGCGCTCGACGAGGCGGTTGCGGACGTCATAGGTCAGGTGGGTCCACAAGGGTGACTCGCCCGTCTTCGCCGGCTGGGACACGCGCACCAGGCGGCCCCGGTCGTCGTACTGGGCATAATTGAAGATTTCGTACTGGCCCTTGAAGCCCTTGCTGACGGACTGGACCGGACGGCCCAGCGTGTCGAAGGTGGTCTCCGAAATGCCCAGGCCGGGGGCCTCGACGATGACCCTCGGGGGCATGAAGGGCAGGGGCTCATAGGTGATGGACGTGCCCGGCGTCATCGCCGTGTTCTGGCTCCAGACCTGGCTGAACGTCGGACGCCCGAAGCCGTCGAAGTCGCTGATGGACTTCACGCCGTCCGGTGAGGTGGAGGAGAGGACCAGCCCCATGCCCGGCTCCCAGCGGCGCGTGGCGGTGTGCCCCAGCCCGTTCGTGAAGGAGATGGGGAAGACGCCGTCCGTGCCGTACTGGAGGGTGAGGTTGCGGTCATTGCCCTCGGCGTCCGACACCTGGAGGGCCGTCTCGTTGCCGAAGCTGTCGTACCCATGGCGCGTGGTGTAGCGGTACTCCGCCAGGGTGGGCTCCACCGTGACGACGTCGGGATCTCCCAGGGCCGTGTACGTGGTCTGGACCGTACGCGTCTTGGACGCCGGCGTGGTGCCGGGGAGCCGATGGGTGACCTTCTCCTCGAGCACCAGGCCCAGCTGCCACACGCCGAGCCGGTGGTCGTACTTCAAGTCAGTCTCATAGCGCGCGCCGGAGCCCACGTCCTCGGAGTAGAAGCGCGTCGGGAAGCCCAGTTCGTCGTAGTCGTGGTGGTAGTTCGGGTTCTGGGCATCGGGGAACGTGGAGTATCCCCGCCGGGTGTGCTTGAGCGGGAGGATGCCTTGCTGCGCATCCGCGTGGGCGATGTCCGCGAACTGCGCGGGCGTCAGCGCAGTCCAGGACAGCCCGCCATACGTCAGGAGCCAGGAGTTGAACTGCTCGAAGGCCCGCACCTCGGTGGCGCGCGTCAGGGAGGAGAAGAAGTAGGACGCGCACAGGCTCTGGTCGTACTGGTAGCCGCAGGGGCCGAACCAGTTGGGGTTGACCTGCCAGTCCGGGTCGCCATGGAAGTCCGCCCTGGGGACGAACGTGTATTGGTTCTCCGTGAGGACGGCGAGCGCGCCGTCCTGGCTGTCTATCTGTTTGCGCAGGGAGAGGGATTGGAGCAGCTTGCCGGCGTGGGGCGCGACCCGGCCGTTGTGATTGATGTTCGCGGTGCGCGTCGAATACGTCTCGAGGCGCAGGTCCAGGAAGTCCAGGGGCGGCGCGTCCGGGCCCGTGGCCGCGTCGTTCTTGATGTTGCGATGCTCGAAGCCCAGGAACTGGTGTCCCTGGAGCAGCTGCTGCGCGTTCTTGTAGAAGTAGTCGGTCTTGCGCGAGCCGACCGTCGGGGAGATGCCCGTGGGTGAGAGCAGGCTGGAGACCAGGGGGCGGGTGTCGAAGACGCGTCGGCTCGCCACCGCATCCTCCAGGCCGGGGAACGCGACGAAGGCCTCGCGGTAGACGTGCGGGTCGGACATGGGCTTGTAGAGCGCCGTCCAGCTCGCGCCGTTGCCGTTGGTGAGGCGCTGCATCAAGTCCGGCACGTCGCCCTGGCGGACGTGGAAGTCGAGCAGCCAGGGGTCGTTGGACGGGTCGCTGTCGTTGTCGGGGTTGCGGGTGCGCACGAGAACGTCGAGCAAGCCGTCGGCGTTGTAGTCGCCGAGCGACAGGGCGCGCTCGTCCAGGACCCACGGCAGCGGCGGCAGGGTCGTCATGCTCCACTCGAGCGTGCCTCCGCCCTGACGCGGATACTCGATGACCATGGGCTGGGCGTTGCTGTCCGAGGGGACGCCGTTGCGAATCAGGAGCTCGTCGCTGCCGTCGCGGTCCCAGTCGACGAGGTGCGCGGACAGGAACTGTCCATGGAACGACGTGGCGCCCAGCGTCTGCAGCCAGTCATGGCTGCGCACGAAGAAACCGCCGATGTTGAGCCACACCTCGATGCGCCCCGCCCACGCCACGCCCACGTCGGGGAGCAGCGCGCCGCCCTCCGGCTTCACGAAGGGGCTCAGGCCGTTGGACTCGAGCGTGGCCTCGGACTCGTAGCGGACCACGTCCGGGAACCCGTCGCCGTTGACGTCACCGACCTTGTCCGCGCCGAAGCCATTGCCCCGGCACAGCGCGCCGTACTGGTCCAGGCAGGCGCGGTTGGCGCCGTTGCCCGCGTGCAGGCGCTGGTAGTAGTCGAACGGCAGGCCCGTGTTCCGGGTGTAGAAGTCCAACTCCGTGGTGTGCTGGCCGAGCGGGGTGTGGAAGACCAGGGCCTGGTAGTTCCTGCCGCGCAGCTGCGCGGGGCTGAACCAGGAGCCGTTCTCCCACAGCGGAGGCCAGTGGCCCGGCGGGGAGGCGGCGTGGCTTCCGCTGCCGTCGTAGCCTCGGATGGTCAGCAGGTTGTCCGTGCCGTCGCCGTCGAAGTCCATGACGTGGATCTTGTCCAGGGCGGAGCAGGGGTGGGCCGTCAGCGTCACCGGCGTGAAGGTGTACGGATTGAGGTAGCTCCTGTTCTCCAGATAGACCCAGTGGCCCTGGTACAGCGTCGAGCCCTCCAGCCCCGGGGGCAGCGTCCCGGAGCCGTTCTGCGCGTCGAAGTAGCGGCCGCGGTCGTCGTTCTCGACGCACACCATCAGGTCCGACAGCCCGTCGCCGTTGAAGTCACCCGGGGCGACCAGCAAGGCGGTGCGTGGAGAGGGGATGTACGTGTCCGCGACGGTGAAGCCCTGGGGCAGTCCCGGGGTCTGCTGCAGGACCTGGAACCCCTGGGCGAAGCCCCACATCATCGGGAGGTCCGCGTACTCCCCCTGGGGCACCAGGACGTCCGTGCGGTCGTCGCCGGCCAGCTCGAAGGTCGCGCTGGAGAGCGCGTCCCCGGGCAGCAGGTAGGTGTGGCATTTCCTCTCGCGGTCGCAGACCTCGACCGGGGTCTGCGGAATCGGCTGCGGCGCCCTCACGGGGATGCCGGTGTCGACGATGCTCGACTCCTGAGGCGACGGACGGATGGCCCAGAAGCTCCAGTTCTGGGGCTGGTTGCCGCCCTCCCACCAGGGGGCCACCAGGATGTCCGTGGTCCCGTCCTGGTTGCCATCGAGCTGGAGCAACTGGAAGACGGCCTCGTGGTCCTCCTCGGGGATGCCGTGCACGGGGAAGAGCTTCTGGTCGAAGGCGAAGTCCGCGTCCTTGTCGTCGAGGAGGATGTTGCCGGAGTAGCCCCCGGCCTGCCAGGTGAACTCGGTGGCGCGCTTGCACACCGCGGCGCCGTTCTCCTGGACGCACTCCTGGAGGCTCTGGAGCAGCGAGCGCTTCGTCGTCGACGTGTTGTTGGCGTAGGTGAAGACATACTGCCGCACCAGTCGCTGGCCCGCGGTCGCGACGGCCGACGGGGCGAAGGTCGAGATGCTCTTGAGCCGGTAGGAGTGCCGGTAGCGGGTCATCGAGAAGAAGCCGTTGAAGACCTCGTGCTCCGGCAGGCGCTCGTACTGGAAGGTGACGCGGCGGGTGTTGTTGACGTACCGGATTTCAGTCAACCGGTGGTCCAGGCGCGAGTGCGTGCCCAGCGGGTCGGTGAAGTTGTCGGTGAAGGCATAGTGGTACGTCATCACGTTGCCGTGGGCGTCCCGGGCCTGGGTCTGCTTCCATTCATAGGGCAGCTTGATGGGGGCCCCCGAGGGGTCCATGTCGAAGCTGTAGACGCGGCTCGGGTCGTCCGTGCCGTAGAGGTGGCTGGAGCCGTCCGGCAGTTGCAGCTCGAAGCCGGGCAGGCCATCGGACGAGGTCTTCGCGATGACGCGGCTGCCGTCGTCGTTGTACTTGCGGTAGACGCGGCCCACCTTCAGGCTGTTCTCCACGCCGATGAGCCGCATGCCATCCAGGCAGAGCCAGTCCGCCGGGAACTGGGGTGGGTTCTCGTTCGCCTCGTCCCGGAAGGTGATGGGGTGGAGCGTGGCGTCGTCGCTCATGATGCGGCCACAGCGCTTGATGCTCGAGGTGGCGGCGAGCGAGAACCCCACGCCGAGCTCTCCGCTCTCGGTGTGGCTGCTGTAGCTGACGCTGAGGGAGGGGGACAGGGCCCCGATGCCGGGAGGGACCTGGAGGGGAATCGAGGTCACGGCCTGGCCTGTCGCCGTCACGGCGAGGGCTCCGCCGGTGTTGCCCGTGGGGGCCGTCTGACTCAGGTGGCCATCCGGGCTGTTGGCGCTGGCCGCTCCGACGGCCAGGAGCACGGGTAATAGCAACAAGGGTTGTCTCATTCCGAAGTCTCCAGCCCCCCGGGAGGTGGGGGGTGTGGAGATGACGCGGAAGGAGGGCGGACTCCCTCACCCGCCCGCGTCGCTCCGCTGTCATCCAGGTGGTGTAGGGTCCCTGGACGCAGGGGCCGACAGCCCTGCCTCGATGAACTCAGTGAGGAAGAGACGCCATGTCTGGAGATGCGCCGAACAAGCAAGCCACCGAGTCCCTCGTGGACCGGATGAAGCGACTGGACTCCGTCCTTCCTCCCGAGGGGCAGCCGTACCATGTCCTGGAGGCGCAGAACGAGGCGGGGGCGCGCGCCGGGCTGTGGATGGCCGGCCCCAAGGGAGGCATCCCCGTGTTCCAGAGCCGGGAGAAGGCGACCGACGCGCTCCGGTTCGTCCCCTCGCCGCAGGCGCTCGGGCACGACGCGGCCGCGGTGCGCTGGGCGGTGCACACCCTCTCGGACGATGAGTTCCGCACCCTGTTCCTCAACCCGGGCCTGACGCTCTTCGTGGTCCACGCGATGAACGACGCCGGCATCGAAGCCCAGCCCCTGTGAGCTAGGGCGTCAGGGCCCCCGCCTCCAGGGGCGGCAGGGTGAGGACCTGGATGGGCGGGAAGGCGCGGCGCTGCGTGCGCTCCGCGAGCGACAGGGCCCACAGCGGGAAGGTGCGCAGATAGGTGTCGTAGTGGATGCCGCCGGTGCGGTTGTAGACGCCCGCCAGCGGCTCCCGGGGCCAGCGGCCATCGGCGCCCTGCCGCGCGCGCAGCCACGCCACGCCCCGGCGGGTGGCCCCCGAGTCGGCCTCACCGCAGGCGAAGAGCGCCAGGAGCGCCCACGACGTCGTCACCGCGTGTCCGGTGGGGCCGTCCACCCAGCGACGCTCCCGGCAGCCCTGGAGGGTCTCACTCCAGGAGCCGTCCTCGCGCTGGTGCTGCTCCAGGAAGCGCACGGCCCGGCGCAGCGCCGGGTCTGCTGGCGGAGCCCCCGCGGCCACGAGCGCCGTCACGCCGAACCAGGTGCCGTAGCTGAAGCACACGCCCCATGCCCCCTCCCAGCTGCCGTCCTCGCGCTGGGTGCGCCGCAGGTACGCCAGGCCCCGGGTGATGGCCTGCTCCACGGGCGTCTCCGGCTGGGCCTTCTTCCAGGCGACCAGTGCCTGGACACACGAGGACGTGCACTCGACGTGGCTGACGTCCACCATGGTGTTGGCGAACACGTCCGAGGCGTTGATGCGCTCGAGCCACCGCGGCGCACGCGTCGGCTCATAGGTGGCCCAGCCTCCGTCGCGGTTCTGCAAGGAGAGGATGAACTCCACGGCCTGGGCCAGCCGCTCGCGCGGCACGCGGTTGAGCCCCAGCGGCTCCAGCAGGAGACACGCCTTGACGGCCTCCGCGGTGCAGTCGCTGATGGGCCAGCCGTGCTCGCGCGTGCTGAAGGGCCAGGCGCCGCGGCTCGGGTGGCGGTAGAAGCGCTCGTGGTGAGGCGAGTCCTCGCGCACCTGCTGTGACTCCACGAAGCGGCTCGCGCGCGCGAGCGTCGCGCGGGCGTGGTCCGCGCCCGAGGCCACCAGCGCCTGGATGGCGAACGCGGTGTCCCAGAGCTGGGAGGAGTTGTAGCCGTTGAGCGTCACGCCCTCGGGGGTGCGCTGCAGATAGTCCGGCAGACGCTCCAGATGGGCGCGCACCTCCGGACCGTCGGGCCGGGCCAGATGCCAGACCACGGTGTCGAGCACCTTGTTGATGGGGGCGATGCAGATGAAGTGCGTGGCCACGTCCTCGCCGCGAATCTGCTCGAGCGACTCCTCCAGCGCGCGGGCCCTCAGGCGCTTGGAGTGCAGCCGCTCATAGAGCCCGAGCACGCGGCTCGCGGCGCGCAGCCAGGGACTGCGCGGGGTGTACGCGTCGGTGTCGGCCACCCGCTGGCGCGCCGCCTTCCAGTCCACGTGCTCATAGGGTTCGGGATACAGCTCGCGCTTGAGCTCGGCCAGCAGGGGCGTCTGCCGCACGCGCGCCTTGCGTCCATAGAGCCAGCCCATGGGCAGGTACACCATGCGGCAGTGGCACCACATCCTGGAGGGGTGGAACGGCAGCGCCTTGGGCAGCAGCCACAGCTCCGGTGGGGTGGGGGTGAGCCCCTCGTATTCGTAGAGGCCCAGCAGCGCGAGGATGGCCTTGCCCCAGGAGCCGCTGCCCAGCGGTCCGCCGCGAGGCAGGAGCCAGGCCCGCGCGCGCACGAGGTCCGGGTCGTCGGCTTCGACGCCGAGCAGTCGCTGCGCCACGTAGGTGAGCACCGTCGTGAAGACCATGCTCGGTGATTCCGGCGAGAGCCCCCAGCCACCGTCCTCGTTCTGGTGGGCTCGGAAGTAGGAGAGCAGCCCGTCTGCCAGCGGCGCGTCGGGCGCCCGCTCCATCGCGTAAAGGCCGATGATGTACAGCGGGCTCAGGAACAGCGGGCCGCTGTAGTCACCCTTCCAGGAGCCATCCGCCTCCTGGGTCCGCATCAGCACCTCGCGCGCCTGTCGCGTCATCTCGCCGCCTCCACCTCCGAGGGCACGCGCGAGCACTCCGCGAAGAGCGCCCGCAGCGCCGAGTCCGAGGCCACCCGCTCCTGCGTGAGCAGCATGAGCCGCAGCACCACCTCCCGGCTGAGCTTCAAGGGCGTGGTGTCGAACACCGCGGGGTTGCCATCCACGAGGTTGAGCGTCGTCACCGCGAAGAACAGGGGATAGAGGCAGAACAGCCGGAGGCCCGGCTCGCTCTGCGGGAGCGCCAGCGTGTACTCGAGCGCCTCGTCCAACGCCCTGCGCGCTATCACCACCAGCTCCGAGTGCAGCGCCATCGCCTGGGCGCGCAGCTCGGGGCGGGCCAGCGTCGCGGGCTCCAGGCCGTGCAGCGCCATCCGGTCCAGCGGCAGCCAGCAGCGCCCCTGGTCCAGGTCCTCGCGCACGTCCTTCAGGATGTTGGTGAGCTGCAGCGCCTCGCCGAACATGATGGCCCTGGAGCGCAGCTGCGCCCGCGCGCGCTCGTCGAGGGTGGGGGCGTGCGCGATGAAGAGCTCCGTCAGCATCTCGCCCACCACGCCCGCCACGTAGTAGCAGTAGGCGAGCGTCGTCTGGAGGTCGGGCAACCCCAGCACCGACTCGCCGCCACCGTGCCTGCGCTGAACCTGGCTCATCCCGTGGGTCATGATGCGCACGCAGCGGCGCAGGGGCGCCTGGGCCCAGGGAGGGAGCGAGGCCAGGGTCTTCAGCACGGAGAAGGTCCCCGCGATGAGCTCCACCTCCGCTTCGGGCGCGTCGGGCAGGAACTCGTCTCCCGCCAGGCGGGCGAAGGCCTGGGCGCGAGCCTCCCAGCCCGGCTCCAGGCGCACCAGGTCCTCCAGCGCTGCGAACAGCTCCTCCTGCCGGGGCCGTTGGATTTCATCCTCCACCGTGTCCGCGATGCGGGTGAGCAGGTAGGCCACTGTGACGACGAGGTCCAGGGGAGGAGGTAGCAAGGGGATGTTCAGCGCGAACGTCCGGGAGACCCGGGGCAGCACCGCTCGGCAGAACGACTCTTCATGGGCGACCATGGTTGCTCCTCTGCGTCGGGCCGGGGCCATGCGCAGTTGTTGCGTCATGGGAGGCCCTTGGGACTTCGATGTGGTGGTGGTGGGCGGCGGCCCCGCGGGGTGCGCGGCGGCGGCGGCGCTCGCCGAACTGGGGCGGTCCGTCCTGCTGGTGGACGCGGGCGTGGACCGGCACCGACAACTGTCGGGGGAGCTCTTGCACCCCACCGCCGTGAGCGCGCTGCGGGAGCTGGGCTTCGGTGACGTCGTCGAAGGCTGGACGTCGCGCCCCGTGCGAGGCTTCGCCGTCTTCTTCGCCGCGCCCGCCCGCACCGTCGTCCTGCCCTATGCGCGGGGCGCCACGGGCATGTCGCTCGAGCACGCCGAGCTCACCGAGCCGCTGCTGCGGGCCGTGGCCCGGCGGCCGGGCGTCACCGTCCAGGCCCGCTCCCGCGTGACGTCGGTGGAGCACAACGACGCGCGCGGTGTCCGGCTGCGCTTCCTCCACGAAGGCGTCGAGCACGCGGTGGGCGCCCGGATGCTGGTGGCCGCGGACGGGCGCGCGTCGCCCGTGCGGCGGATGCTGGGTATCTCCGAGCGCTTCACGCGCATCTCCACCATGCTGGGGCTCACCGTGGACAGCGCCTGCCTGCCGCGTCCCGACCATGGACATCAGTTCGTCGGAGGGCCGCTGTACGCGCTGGCCTATGCCATCCAGCCGGACGTGGCGCGGGTGATGGTGGACCTCCCCCTGGGCAGCACCGCCCAGACCCTGCGGGAGCGCCCGGAATGGCTGGCCACGTTGCCATCCGCGCTGAGCGCGGAGGTCCGACGGGCGCTGGACGCGAGCGCGACACCCCGCATGGCCTCCAACGACGACCGGTTGTCGCGGACGGTGTGGAAGGGGAGCGCCGTGCTCGTGGGCGACGCCGCGTCCTGCTGCCACCCGCTCACCGGGAGCGGCATGGCCTCGTGCTTCGATGACGCGCGAGCGCTCCAGCGGGCGCTGCGCCACCACCCCGAGGACATCCCCCGGGCCCTGGAGCGCTATGCCTGCGAGCGGCGGCCCGCGCAGCGCACCCGCGTCCAGCTCGCCGCGTCGCTCTACGACGCCTGCGCGGGGCAGGACGCGGGCATGAGGGCCCTGCGGCGAGGGCTCCTGCGCTACTGGGAGCACAGCCCGCGAGGTGCCCGCGTCTCCATGTCCCTGCTCTCGTCCGAGGAGTCGCGCATGCGGGTGCTCGCGCGCGAATACCTCTGCGTCGTCGGCCACGCGCTGGTGACGTTGCGGCCGGGGCGGCGGCGGGACGTCCGTGCCCGCGCGGCCGTGCCGCTGCTTCGCTCCGCCGGGCCACCGCTGCGGGGCGCCGTGGCGAGTACGCTGGAGCAGGTGGGAAGTTGGTGGCATCGCCGCGTCCGCCGTTCCGCCTAGGGGCTCGTCCGCGCGGGCAGCGCGCCACCCAGGGCCGCTCGCGCGTCCAGCCGGTAGCTCCGGCCGCGCCAGTCCACGTCGCGTGACACCCTCGCGGACAGCGCCACGCCCGCGCCCAGCAGCGGCAGCACCGCCGGCACCCAGTAGTGTCGGGGGGAGACGCGCGGCCCATGGCAGGCCCGCTGCAGCCGCAGCTGGCTCCACACGGAGAAGCCGATGGGCAGCGCCGCCGCGGCCGCGTGTCCCCAGGCCCGACGACTGACGGCCGCCGCCAGGCCCCCCCACGAAAGCCAACCCATCACCCCGCGCACCCAGTTGGGGCGCGCGAAGCTCCAGGGGAGCCCCGCCTCCGAGAAGAGCACCCAGCGCCGGAAGATGCGCAGGAAGGCCTTCAGCTCCAGGTTCCCCGTGACGATGCGCAGGGGCGCGTGGATGACGCGGTTCTTCCACCCCGCCTCGTGGAGCCTGCGCCCCAGGTACATGTCATCCACGAACTGGCCGGCGGCCGAGCCCACGCCGCCGATGTCCTGGAGCGCCTCCCGACGGAACACCATCAGCTGGCCCATGATGAAGGGCAGGGCGCCGTCGGGCTCCGCCGCGCGCGCCACGGACGCGCCGTACCAGGCATTCACCAGCAGCCCGTAGCCCACGTCCCCCGCGAGGGGTGCCCTGGCCGCCGCGTACACGGGCGCGAACGTGGCGCCCGTCCGCGCGTCCTCCAGCAGCGCGCCCACCAGCGCCGTGAGCACGCCCGGCTCGGGCCGCGTGTCGGAGTCGCTGAAGGCCAAGAGCGTGCCCCGGGCGCGTGACACGCCCAGCTGCATGGCGTTGAGCTTCCCCGTCATCCCCGGCGGCGGCTCTCCCGCCACGAGCAGCTCCACCCGCTTCGCGCGCGTCGGATGACGACCCAGCTCGTCCTGGGTGATGGCGAAGGCGGGGTCCTCGGCGCTGTCGAAGACGAGGAGCACCTCCCACTCGCCCGGGTAGTCCAGGGCGAGCAACGCGCGGACGTTCTCGCGCGCCTCCACATCCAGTCCCCGGATGGGACGGATGAGCGTCACCGACGGTGGCTCGAAGGGGGCGGTGGGGGGCGCGCGGCGCCGTCGCACGCCCGCCATCAGTCCCCGGTGTCCGTGGGCCAGCACGCCCAGCGCCGCCGCTCCCGCCGCCACCCACGCGATGTCCCGTGCGCTCATCGCCTCTCCCCCCGTCCCCTCGCTCCGGGCGCCCACCAGTTCCAGTCCCCCATCAGCCGCATCATCGCGGGGACGATGAGCACCCGGACCAGCGTGGCATCCAGCGCCACGGCGATGGCCATGCCCAACCCCATCGCCTTCACCACCACCACCGAGGCCAGCGCGAACGCCGCGAAGACGGCCACCATGATGGCCGCCGCGCTGGTGATGAGCCCACCGGTGCGCTCCAGGCCCTCGGCCACCGCGTGGGTGTTGTCACCCGTGCGCAGCCACTCCTCGCGGATGCGGCTGAGCAGCAGCACCTCGTAGTCCATGGACAGCCCGAACAAGGCGCAGAACAACAGGATGGGCAGCGACGGCTCGATGGGCCCGGGCTCGAAGCGCAGGAGCCGGTGCAGGTGCCCCTCCTGGAATATCCACACCAGCGCGCCGAACGAGCCCGCCAGCGACAGCAGGTTCATCAGCAGCGCCTTGAGCGGCAGCACCACGGAGCGCAGCAGCACGTAGAGCACGATGCACGTCATCCCCATCACGAAGCCCACCGCGGCCGGCGTGTTCTCCTTGAGGAACTCCGTCGCGTCCACGTCCGTGGCCGTCTGTCCGCCCACGAGGAGCGTCCCGTCCCCCACCGTGCGCTCCTGGCGCAGCGCCCGGACCAGCTCCCGCGCCTGGTGGCTGCTGGGCGGCGCGGACGTGAGCACCTGGAGCACGGCGACGCTGCCCGCGCGGTACGCCTCGCGAGCGGCGCGCACCTCGGCGGGCAGCAGCTCCGGGGGCGCGGCGGCCATCTGCTGATAGGTGGCCTTGTCCAGGCCGGGCGACAGGTCCACCGCGCTCTCCACGCCCACCACGCCGGGCAGCGCGGCCATGCGCCGGCTCGCGTCGAAGAGGGCGGCGCTTCGCTCGGCCGTGAGCGCATCCCCGGAAGGGAACTCCACCGCCACCAGCACGCGCGTGGCGGCCTCGCGTGGGAACAGCCGCGCCAGCGTCTGCGCGCCCTGCCGGGCCTCGGTGCCAGGAGGCAGCGCGGTGATGTCCGTCGCGGCCAGCTCCAGACGTCGGAAGGGCAACCCCATGGCGAGCAGCAGCGCGAGCGTGGGCAGCAGCACCAGCCACGGATGCTTCATCACCCAGGTGGCCAGCGCGTGCCACACGCCGACGCGCCCCGTGCCGCGCCCGAAGGGCAGCCGCCCCTTGTCCACCCGGGGCCCCAGCCAGGACAAGAGCGCGGGCAGCACGGTGAGCGCGAAGAGCACCGCGAAGGCCACGACGAGCGCGCCGCCCAGGCCCATGGCGCTCAGGTACGAGCCGTGGAAGAAGAGCAGCCCCGCCAGGCCCACCGTGACGGCCAGGCCCGAGAACGCCACCGCGCGCCCGGCCGTGTCCAGCGTGCGCGCCAGCGCGGCCTGCGTCGACAGCCCCTCGGCGAGCTCGCCCCGGAAGCGGCTCACGATGAAGAGCGAGTAGTCGATGGCCACGCCCAGCCCGATGAGCGACACCACGTTGAGCGTGTACTGCGCCATGTTCGTGACGCGCGAGAGCAGCAGCACCCCCGCCACGCCGCAGAGCACCGCGAGCCCGCCCACCACCAGCGGCAGCATCGCGGCCACCACCGTGCGGAACACCCACAGGAGCACCAGCAGCGCCAGCGGGAACGAGATGAGCTCCGCGCGCAGCAGGTCGTGCTCCAGCAGTTGGTTGAGCGCGGCGAGGAAGGCCACCTTGCCCGTCTGCGTCGTCTCCAGCCGCGGGTCATCCAGGGCCGCGCGCACGGTGGGGAACGCGGCCACGGCCTCGCGCTCCCCGCCCTTCAAGCGCACCAGCGCCAGCACGTCGTGCCCCGTGGCCGACACGAAGCGCGCGCCCAGCGCCTCGGGCGCGCCCACCGGGGACACCACCGACTCCACCTCCGGCAGCCGCCGCACGCGCTCGAGCACGTCCGTCATCGCCTGGGTGAAGCGCGGCTGCTTCGCCGTCCAGGTGTCGTGGTGGAAGATGACGGCCAGCGTCTGGTCCGTGGAGCCCGCCGTGGCGGGCCGGGCCAGGGCCTCGGCCCGCGCGGCCTCGATGCCGTCGATGGTGCCGGTGGTGAGGTGACCGCCTCGGCTCAGCACCCAGATGGCCGCGAGCAGGAACACGACAGCGCCCACCAGCACCGCCCGCCGGTGCCGATGCACGCCCAGGGCGAGCCGGGCGAACAGGGAGGGGGACGTCGTCTCCGCGCTCATGGGGGCGAGGGGACCTGGAGGGAGGCGAGGATTTCGCGCGCCGTCTCCACCTTGATGTTGCCGCGCTCCATCAGCAGCCGGACCACCTTCTCCACGTCCGCGCCGCGAGCGCCCGCCGTCACCGCGACGCACCGGGCGTGCATGGCCATGTGGCCCTTCTGGATGCCCACCGAGCCCAGCGCGCGCACCGCCGCCAGGTTCTGTGCCAGGCCCACCGCCGCGAACACCATGGCCAGCTCGCGCACGGTGCTCACGCCCAGCAGCTTCAGCCCCAGCTGCGCGCCGGGGTGCACCTTGATGGGGCCCCCCACCAGGCCCAGCGCCAGCGGCAGCTCGATGCGGCCCACCAGGTGCCCATCCTCCATCGTCCAGTTCGTCAGGGGGCCGTAGTGGCCCTCCCGGCATGCATAGGCGTGCGCACCGGCTTCGATGGCGCGCCAGTCCTGCCCCGTGGCGATGGCCACCGCGTCGATGCCGTTCATCACGCCCTTGTTGTGCGTCGCGGCGCGGTAGGGGTCGGCCCGGGCGAAGCGACCCGCCTGGAGGATGCCCTCCGCGATGTCCTCGCCGGACATGCCCAGCCCCGACAGCGACGCCACGGGGAGGCGGCAGGAGGCCCGCGCCAGTCGCTGGTCGGCGAGGTTGGAGAGGATGCGCAGATACACCCGTCCCCCCGTGAGCTGCTCGACGAGCGGCGCGATGCCCTCCGCCATGGTGTTGATGAGGTTGGCGCCCATGGCCTCCTGGGTGTCCACCAGCAGGTGGACGATGAGGAGCGGCTCCGCGTGGGGGCCCTCGGGCGCGGGGAGGATGCGGACCTGCAGGTCACACGCGCCACCGCCGCGCTTCACGAGCGAGGGATGGAAGCTGTTGGCGAGCGCGAGCAGCTGCTCCCTCCCCGCGAGCAGCCGGGCGCGAGCGAGCTCCGGGTCGCCGTAGCCGGTCAGCTGCACCTGGCCAATCATCATCGAGGTGTTCGCCTCGGCGAGGAACCCGCCTGCGTCGCGCACCAGCTTCGAGGCGAGGGATACCGCGGCGATGACGGACGGCTCCTCCACGACCATGGGCACCAGGTGGTCGCGCCCGTTGACGGTGAGGTTCAGCCCCAGGCCCAGGGGCAGGGCGAACACGCCGACGGCGTTCTCGATCATCTGGTTGACGACGTCGAGGTGCGGCGCGTCCAGCGCGCACAGCACGCGCAGCTCCTCGGGCGTGAGGTCTCCGCGTAGCGCCAGCTCGCGCCAGCGCTCCTCCATGCTGCGTTGGTGGAAGCCCGGCAGGCGAGAAGACCGCGTCGCCGATGGCACCTGCACCGACTCGTCGTTGACTTCCCCCATGCCCCCCCCTGTGGCTCCGACCATCGAGCACCATGGGAACTGGTGACGACCGGAGCGGTTGGGCAGGGCACCCAGTCCTTGGGGCCGCGTGGAATCCGGCAGTGGACTTGCGTGGCGAGGGCGATGCCGCGCCCGTCGCCCGCCTGCCCCTCCTCATGGGGCGATGGCCGTGCTCAGTGGGCGAGCATCAGCCACACTCCCACGGCCACCATCCATCCGAACACGAGCGCCTCCACCGCGCGCTGGAGGAGCCCTCGCACCGGGGAGTCGAAGGACAGGCCCACCATGCCGAGCAGCACGAGCTTGCCCAGCGCGCCCGTCACCGGGGTGAGCGAGGTGAGCGCCGGCACGTCCTCGAACACGCGCTCCATTTCGATGAGGCCGCCGCCCGCGCCGAAGTAGCCCAGGCCCGCCACCAGGTGGTGCATCTGGTTCTTCCACGTGCCCCAGAACGGCGCGCCCGCGTCACAAGGGAACACGGCGGCGCCCACGTAGCTGACGCCCAGCAGCGACAGCAGCACGGCCCCGGTGCCCCCCTCGCCCTGGGCGGTGAGGTACGCGTGGAGCAGGGCGCAGAAACCCAGGACGGCCAGGCCCGCGGGCGCGAAGCCGAGCCACCCCGCGCGGGCGGCCCCCGGGGCGCCCGTCTCACCCAGCTCGCTGATGGTGTTCCTCACGTGGCTGTAGCCGGGCCTGTTCCGCGCGAACCAGAAGGGCGGCAGGACGCCGAGAGCCACGACGAGCAACGCGCTGGGGAGAATCCACGGGACCATTGAAGGAGTATCAAGGCGGCGGCGTCCCGGACGAAAGCCGGCGGGGGTAGACCGGTGCCTGGGGCGTTGTCAGATTGCGCGGGAACCTCATCGAGCGGAGGGCGTCATGGCGCACCGCAGTCGTCTCTCGGGCCTCATCATCGATTGCGAGACGGGGGAGCTGCTCTCCGCCGCCACCTTCTGGAGCCAGGCGCTGGGGCTCCCGGTGGGGGGGCACGAAGTCGGGGAGACCTCCGAGTACGTGGGCCTCGAGGGCACTGCCGCGGGGCTGAGCGTCGGGCTGCAGCGGGTCACCCACCCCTCCCGTGTCCACCTGGACGTCGAGGCGGATGACCAGGACGCCGAGGCCGCGCGCCTGGAGGCCTTGGGAGCGAAGCGCATCGGCTGGGTGAAGCGCTGGTGGGTCATGGAGGCGCCCACGGGCCATCGCTTCTGCATCGTGAAGATGGACAAACCCGACGAAGGTCCGCCGCCGACCGTCTGGAAGTGAGGCGGGCTAGCGTCCTTCGTGGAGCCGCGCCCGGAGGCGCCGGAGCCCCTCGTCGATGCGCTGCACCGTCACGCCGCCGTAGCCCAGCACCCAGCCATGGCGGGTGGGGGCTCCCATGAAGTAGCGCGAGAGCGACTCCACGCCGACGCCCGCCGCGTGAGCCCTGGCGGTGAGCTCCTTCTCCAGCCGCGCGCCGCCCCGCGTGAAGGTGGCGCACAGGTGCAGACCGGCGACGGAGGGGAGCAGCTCGAGCGTGTCCGCGAAGTGGCGCGCGAGGCCCTCGGCCAGTCGGGTGTGTCGCTGCTCGTACTCGCGCCGCGTCTTGCGCAGGTGCCTTGCCAGCGCGCCCGTGTCGATGAAGCGCGCGAGCGCCCCCTGCGCGGGGAGCTGGCTGTGCCAGTCCGTCACCTGCTTGGCCAGCCGCAGCTCCCGCCGGAGCGAGGGCGGCGCGACGAGGAAGCCCAGCCGTAGCGAGGGCAGCAGCACCTTGGAGAACGAGCCGACGTAGAGCACCCGGCCCGAGCGGTCCAGGCCGTGGAGCGTCTCCAGCGGACGGCCGCCGAAGCGGAACTCGCTGTCGTAGTCATCCTCGATGACCACCGCGTCGCGGCGCCGGGCCCAGTCGAGCAGCGCCTTGCGACGCGCCGGGGACATGACGATGCCCAGCGGGAACTGGTGGGACGGGGTGACGTAGACGGCGCGCGTGTCGTCCGGCAGGCGGCTCACGTCGAGCCCCTCCGCGTCCACGGGCACCGGCACCACGCTCGCGCCGAGCGACTGGAACAACGCGCGCGCGGGCGGATAGCCGGGCTCCTCCATGGCGACGCAATCCCCGGGCTCGAGCAGCACCCGGCCGACCAGGTCCAGGGCCTGCTGCGCGCCGTGGGTGATGAGCACGTCGGACGCGTCCGCGGTGACGCCTCGCGAGACACCCACGTGGCGGGCCACCGCCTCGCGCAGCTCCGGATGGCCGGCCGGGTCCGCGTACGCGGGGCCCGCCGCGGAGGCGCGCCACTGTCGGGCCATGAGCCGGCGCCAGGCGTCGAAGGGGAACAGCGACGCATCCGGATAGCCCACCCGGAAGTCGTACGGCGTCTCGGGGACGGGCACGGGGGGCGCGGGCAGCCCGCGCCAGACCGCGCGAGGCCGCAACTCCACGCCCTGGGAGGCCCTCGCGCGCGCGCCGCGCTCCCGAGGTGCGTTCTGGATGAAGCTCCCGGCGCGACCCCGGCTCACGAGCAGGCCCTCCGCCATCAACCACTCGTAGGCCACGCTCACCGTGTTGCGGGAGATGCCCAGCCGCCGGGCCAGCTCCCGCGAGGGGGGCACCTGCTCACCGTCCCGCAGCCGTCCGTCGAGGACCCGCGCTCGCAGGCCCCGGTAGACCTGCCCCGCGAGGTCCCTTCGCTCCGTCAGGTCGACATGCAGGTCCATGGCCCAGGCCTACCACGGATTGGCCCAACGAGATTCGTCGGTCCTGGCACCGTGAGAGGGCCAGGGACGGGGCACCCTGTCGGCACTTCCTCAAGGAGACCGCATGAGCCCCACGCCTTCGTCCTCGTACGCCTCGCAGCCGGTCCACGCCGAGCGCATGCCCTGGATTCCCATGACCTCCCCGGGCCTCTCCTTCAAGCCGCTGCGCTTCTTCAAGGACGACGCGGGCTGGATGTACCTCTTTCGCCTGGAGCCCGGCACCGTCATCCCCCCGCACCGCCACACCGGCGAGTCGCACGCCTTCAACCTCTCCGGCTCCCGCGAGCTGCTGGACACGGGCGAGGTGATTGGCCCGGGGGGCTACGTCTACGAGCCGGCCGGCAACGTCGACAGCTGGCGGGTGACGGGCCCCGAGCCGCTCGTGCTGCTCATCCACACGCGCGGCGGCGTGGAGTACCTGACGGCGGACGGCCAGGTCTCGCGGCACGTCGCGCCCGCGGACCGGCTGGAGTCCTACCGCCAGTGGTGCGAGGCGAACGGCCAGCCGTTCCTGGCCACCCTGGAGTGACTGGGGGCCCTGTCAGTGCCGCAGGTGGGCCTGCACCGTGTCCACCACCTCGCCGCCGTCGCCGTTGAAGACGAGCTTCGTCATGGCCAGCGCGAAGCCCGCCGCCTGCTTGATGGTGACGCGAGGCGGGAGCGAGAGCGCGTGCGGGTCCGTGACCACGTCGACCAGCGCTGGCCCCGGGTGGGCGAGCGCGCGCTCGAAGGCGCCCCGGAGGTCCTCGGGCGCCTCCACGCGCTGGCCCATGACGCCCACCGCCTCCGCCAGCTTCGCGAAGTTGGGGTTCACCAGGTCCGTCTGCGTGTCCGGGTAGCCCGACACCTGCATCTCCAGCTTCACCATGCCCAGCGAGCTGTTGTTGAAGATGACGACCTTCACCGGCAGCTCGTACTGCGCCAGCGTGAGGAAGTCCCCCATCAGCATCGCGAAGCCGCCGTCGCCGGACATGGAGATGACCTGCCGGCCCGGGTACAGGAGCTGCGCGCCGATGGCCTGGGGCAGCGCGTTGGCCATGGAGCCGTGGGTGAAGGAGCCGATGATGCGCCGCTCGGCCGTTGCGTGGAGGTAGCGCGCCGACCACACGTTGCACATGCCCGTGTCCACGGTGAAGACGGCGTCCTCGGCGGCCACCTCGTCCAGCACCGACGCCACCAGCTCCGGATGCAGCGGGCGGTGCGAGCCGACGTTGCGCACGTGCGTGTCCAGCTTGCGCCGCGCCTTGGCCAGCTCCTCCAGCGCGCCCTCGAGATGCCGCCGGTCCTCCTTCTGCTCCAGGCGGGGCAGCAGCGCGCGCAGCGTCTCGCGCACGTCGCCGCAGACGCCCAGGTCCAACCGCGAGCGGCGCCCCAGGTGCTCCGGCCGCACGTCGACCTGGGCAATCTGGGGTTTGACGGGCATGAACGCGTCGTAGGGGAAGTCGGTGCCCAGCAGCAGCAGGACGTCGCAGGCGTGCATGGCCTCGTACGCGGCGCCGAAGCCGAGCAGGCCCGTCATGCCCACGTCGTAGGGGTTGTCGTAGGCCACCCACTCCTTGCCCCGGTACGCGTGGCCCACGGGCGACTGGAGCCGCTTCGCCAGCGCGAGCACCTCCGCGTGGGCGCCCCGGCAGCCGCTGCCGCAGAACACCGTCACGCGCGAGGCGGAGTTGAGCAGCTCGGCGAGCCGGTCCAGCTCCGCGTCGGCCGGGCGCACCACGGGGCGCTCGGTGGCGAAGGTGGAGGGCACGTCCTCGCCGGCCTCGAGCGCGGCCACGTCCCCGGGCACCACCACCGCGGACACGCCGCCCTTCGCGAGCGCCGTCTGCGCGGCGAGCCGGAACAGGCGCGGGGCCTGCTTGGGGTTGGCCACCATCTCGCAGAAGTGGCTGCACTCGCGGAAGAGCAGCTCCGGGTGCGTCTCCTGGAAGTAGGACGTGCCGATCTGCTCGCTGGGGATGTGCGAGACGAGCGCGAGCACGGGCGCGTAGCTGCGGTGCGCGTCGTAGAGGCCATTGATGAGGTGCAGGTGGCCCGGGCCGCAGCTGCCCGCGCACACCGCCAGCTTGCCGCTCAGCTGCGCCTCGGCGGACGCGGCGAAGGCCCCCGCCTCCTCGTGGCGCACGTGGACCCACCGCAGCTTCCCGTCGCTGCGCCGCACGGCGTCGGTGATGGGGTTGAGGCTGTCGCCCACGACGCCGTAGATGCGCTCGGCCCCCGCCTCGATGAGCACACGAACGAGCGCTTCCGCCACGGTGAGAGAGCTCATGGGCTCAAAGCTGGGCGGGGTGACAGCGGGGGACAACCCAGGGGAGCGGGGTGACGGGCGCTCCCGTGGGTGTGGGGCGTGGGAGCGTGCTCCCTCTCGCCGGTGACGCGGGGGGCTACTCGAAACAGCTGTTCGCGATCTCGCGCAGCTCGACGATGCCCCAGTCGCTCATGGGACACATGTGGGCATATTCGAGCGCCTCGTCGCGGCTCTTGCAGTTGAGCAGGAAGAAGCCGCCGATGATCTCCTTCGACTCGGTGAAGGGGCCATCGCTCACGGTCCGCCGCCCATTGATGCTCTCGATGCGGATGGCGTTGTCGTCCGGCTTGAGGGCCTCTCCGGCGACGAGCACGCCCTTGTCCTGGAGCGTCTTCTGGAAGGCCATCATCCGTGCGTAGGCCTTCTGGCCCTCCTCGAGCGGCCGCTCCTGTCGCTTCCCGGGTGCCTCCATCATCAGCAGCATGAAAGACATCGCGCTCCCTCCTTTTTGGGGACGGCGATACTACGACGCGGCCGTGACACGCCGTCGAGGGGGCCCGGGTGGGAGTTGCTCGGTCCTGGTCGCTCGCGAGCCAACGCCACGGTGTGATTTCCGCGCGGATGGACGGGCGCGCGCGGCGTGTCCGCTTTCCGACGGCTGTGGAATGCGCTCCGCACCATGGGTGAGGGTTGACCGCGCGCTTCGGAGAGGGGAGCTTGCGGTGCGATGAGCGCCGGCCCCGACCTGTTCTCCGCCTCCGTGGATGTGAACCGCTTCGCGCCGCTCGCTGAGCGGATGCGGCCGCGCACGCCCGACGAGTTCATCGGGCAGGCGCACCTGCTGGGCCCCGGAGGTCCGCTGCGCGGGCTGATGGAGCGCAAGCAGCTGGTGTCCTCCCTCTTCTGGGGGCCGCCCGGGGTGGGCAAGACGACGCTGGCGCGGATGCTGGCGGCCAACGTCGACGCGGAGCTGGTCATCCTGTCGGCCGTGTCGGACGGAATCCCGCGCATCCGCGAGGTGGTGGCCGAGGCCGAGCGCGCGCGCAACCAGTACTCGCGCCGCACGGTGCTCTTCGTGGACGAAATCCACCGCTGGGCGAAGAACGTCCAGGAGCAGGCGCTGCCCCACGTGGAGAGCGGGCTGTTCATCCTGCTGGGCGCCACGACGGAGAACGTCAGCTTCGAGGTGCGGCCCGCGCTCGTCAGCCGGTGTCGCGTCTTCCAGCTCCAGGAGCTGACGCTCGCGGACATCCAGGGCGCGCTGCGCCGGGCGCTCACCGACGAGAAGCGCGGGCTGGGCAAGCGCCGGCTGACGGTGGGGGAGGAGGCCCTGGCGCTGCTCGCGCGGGGCGGCGCGGGGGACGTGCGCAAGGCGCTGGGCGCGCTGGAGATGGCGGCGGGGCTGACGGCCGACGGCGGCGAAATCACCGTGGACGTCGCGCGCGAGTCGGTGGGCGTGGGCCTGTCGCGCCACGACAAGGACGGGGACCAGCACTTCGACCTGCTCAGCGCGCTGCAGAAGTCCTGTCGGGGCTCCAACGCGCAGGGCGCCATCTTCTGGGCGGCGAAGCTCTTGCAGACCGGCGACGTGGTGTCGCTGTGGCGCAGGCTCAAGGTCATCGCGGTGGAGGACGTGGGCATGGCCATGCCGGAGGCCATCACCATCGTCCGCGCGTGCGAGGAGGGCTTCCACTCCACGGGCATGCCGGAGGGCCGGCTGTTCGTCGCGCACGCCGTCATCACCCTGGCCACGGCGCGCAAGAGCAACCGCGCCTATGCCGCGATGAACGCGGCGCTGGAGGCGCTGGAGGCGAACCCCAACGTCGGGCCGCCGTTGAACCTGCGCAACGCGCCCACGGACCTGCTCAAGGAGCTGGGGCACGGCAAGGGCTACCAGCCGCCGTGGGACTTCAAGGACCACTACGCGCCGGGACAGACGTACCTGCCCCCGCCGCTGGAGCGCGCCGTGTTCTACCGCCCGAGCAAGGAGGGCTACGAGGCGGAGGTCCACGAGCGCATGACGCACTGGTGGCGCGAGGACAAGGCGAGCAAGGGCGAGTAGGGCGCCCCGGCCCATGTGGGCCTCCCCCTCCACCCAGGCGACATCCTCGTCGTCGGCCGACACGCGACGTGCGCGTCGACCTTGCATCGTGAAGCGGGGGTGCTCTAGTCCGGCGCCGTGACGTCCCCCGAGAGACACCGCGCCATCGAAGCCGTGTGGCGGATTGAATCCGCGCGCCTCATCGCGGGCCTGACGCGCATGGTGCGCGACGTCGGGCTCGCGGAGGAGCTCGCGCAGGATGCCCTGGTCGCGGCGATGGAGCGCTGGCCCGACAGCGGCATCCCGGACAACCCGGGCGCGTGGCTGATGGCGACCGCCAAGCGCCGCGCCATCGACGAGCTGCGCCGGGGCAAGCGCGTCGAGCGCAAGCACGAGGAGCTGGGACACGAGCTCGAGTCCGACCAGGCCCACGGGCAGCCGGACCTGGACACAGCGCTCGACAACGACGTGGGCGATGACCTGCTGCGGCTGATGTTCATCGCCTGCCACCCCATCCTCTCCACGGAGGCGCGCGTCGCGCTCACGCTCCGGCTGCTCGGTGGGTTGACGACGGAGGAGATCGCCCGCGCGTTCCTGGTGCCCGGGCCCACCGTCGCGCAGCGCATCGTGCGCGCCAAGCGCACGCTGTCCGAGGAGAAGGTGCCCTTCGAGCTGCCCCACGGCGAGGCGCTCGCGGCGCGGCTGTCGTCGGTCCTGGAGGTCATCTACCTCATCTTCAACGAGGGCTACTCGGCGACGGCGGGCGATGACTGGATGCGGCCGGAGCTGTGCGCGGACGCGCTGCGGCTGGGGCGCATCCTCGCCGAGCTGGCGCCCCTGGAGCCGGAGGTGCACGGCCTGGTCGCGCTGATGGAGATCCAGGCGTCGCGCTCGCGGGCGCGCGTGGGCCCCTCCGGGGAGCCGGTGCTGCTGCTCGAGCAGAACCGGGGCCTGTGGGACCAGCTGCTGATTCGCCGCGGGCTCGCGGCGCTGGAGCGGGCGGAGAAGCTGGGCGGCGCGCAGGGCCCGTACGCGCTGCAGGCCGCGCTCGCCGCCTGCCACGCGCGGGCACGCACGGCGGAGGAGACGGACTGGGCGCGCATCGCGTCGCTGTATGGCGTGCTGGTGCGGCTGTCGCCCTCGCCGGTGGTGGAGCTCAACCGCGCGGTGGCCCTGTCCATGGCCTATGGCCCCGCGGCGGGCCTGGCCGTGGTCGACACGCTGACGTCGGAGCCCACGCTCGCGAACTACCACCTGCTGCCGAGCGTGCGCGGAGACCTGCTGCGCAAGCTGGGGCGCTTCGACGAGGCGCGCAAGGAGTTCGAGCGGGCGGCCTCGCTGACCCGGAATGCCCGCGAGCAGGCGCTGCTCCTGGAGCGCGCCCAGGACTGCTCCCGCCGCAGGGCGTGAGCGTGGGGTGGCAGTCCCGCGGGAATCTTCCGCGCTCCATGCAGCGCAAGCGTCGACCAGCGAGCGTCCGTGCTCGCGGCGAGGGACGGAGGCCGTCCTGGAGCACGCGTGCGGGGTGGACCCGCACCGGGATGGTCTACCCTGGGCGCATGTGCCGGAACATCAAGCCCCTCTTCAACTTCACCCCGCCCGCCACGGATGACGACATCCGCGCGGCGGCGCTCCAGTTCGTCCGGAAGATCGCCGGGACCCGCAAGCCGTCGAAGCAGAACACGGACGCGTTCGACGTCGCCGTCGAGGAGATCTACCAGAGCTCGAAGCGGATGCTGGACGGGCTGGTGGCCACGACGCCCCCCAGAGACAGGGTGCGGTTCGAGGCACTCAAGCGCCTGCGCTACAAGAAGGCCGCCGACGCGGGCTGAGGCCCCGGGCGCCCCGAAGCGCTGACCGACTGTTCCCACGCAGTGCACACACGGCGCGCGGTGCCGAGGTGGCCCGTCGTGCCCTGGAGGTCGTCCGATGAAGCGGTCCCCGTGGTGGTCCGTCGTTGGCTGTCTCTGCTTCGTCCTGTCCTTCGGCGCGGGCTGTGGCGCCGAAGCGCCCCAGGACGCCCAGGCCCCGGAGCAATCCCGCGCGGCCCTGGCCTGCTCCACGCGCATCACCTACGGCGACCGGTGGATCCACCCCGCCAACCATCCCAATCAATACGACGTGGCCTCGGACCTGGTGACGTGGGACGGCGCCTGCGTCAACGAGGGCTCCAACTCCTACGCCCTGCTCTCCAACGGCTGGAAGCCGTACTTCACCGGCAACAACGCCTGCGTGCTCGCGCTGGACACGGACTGTCCCGGGGCCTCCGCGTGCGCGACGCGCGTCACCTACGGCCCGGCGTGGATCCACCCCGCGAACCACCCCGCCCAGCACGATGACACCGGCGGGCGCGTGTTCTGGGACCGCGCCTGTGTGAATGCGTCGCCCAACTCGTACGCGGTGCTGTCGAACGGGTGGGGGCCGTACTTCACGGGCACCAACGCCTGCGGCATGTCCTTCCGCTACACGGGCTGCGGCGGGCTCTACCAGAACCCCGTGGTGCCCACGGACTGCGCGGACCCGGGCGTCATCCACGACGGCACGCGCTACGTGGCGGCGTGCACCTCCGGCGGCGCGGCCAGCGCCTTCCCGCTGCGCGTCTCCACGGACCTGGTGACGTGGACGAGCGCCGGCTCCATCTTCCCCTCGGGCACACGGCCGTCCTGGGCCACCGGTGACTTCTGGGCGCCCGAAATCCACCGCGTGGGCGGCCGCTTCGTCGCGTACTACACGGCGCGGCACTCCAGCGGGAAGCTGGCCATCGGCGCCGCCACGGCCACGAGCGCGCTCGGTCCCTTCACCGACCTGGGCCGCCCCCTCATCCTGGATTCGGGCATGGGGATGATCGACGCGACGTTCTTCACGGACGCCGCGGGGACGGGCTACCTGGTGTGGAAGGCGGACGGCAACGCGGTGGGCCAGCCTACGCCCATCTACGGGCAGGCGCTCTCCGCGGACGGCCTGTCTCTGGTGGGCACGCGCCGCACGCTCATCACCAACAACCTGGGCTGGGAGGGCGGCGTGGTGGAGGCGCCGTGGGTCGTCGCGCGCGGCGGCTACTACTACCTCTTCTACAGTGGTAACGCGTACTACAACAGCACCTACGCTGTCGGAGTGGCGCGGGCCACGAGCCCCCTGGGGCCGTACACCAAGGCGGGCGCGCCGATTCTCGCGACGGGCGGAGGCTGGGTGGGGCCGGGCCACAACTCGGTGGTCAACGGGCCGGGCGGAGACACGTACATGGTCTACCACGCCTGGAACAGCGCCCACACCGCGCGGGTCATGCTGGTGGACGCCATCACGTGGCCCAACGGCTGGCCCGCGGTGCCGGAGGCGCCCTCGGCCGGCTCGCGTCCCCGGCCGTAGCGCGTGAGGTCCTCGGGGGCACGGGGTTTGTCCGTGCCCCCGGGGGACGTCAGGGCGTTCCGGTGGACGCCTGGAGCGAGGGCTCCGGCGCCTCGAACTTCTGCGGCCCCAGGGCGGAGCGCTGGAACCAGCCGGCGAGCCCCAGCAGCACGAGCCCGGACGTGCGCAGCGTGCGCAAGAGCTCCGCGCCCAGCGCCTCGTCACCGGGCAGGAGCGCCGCCAGCCACACGCGCGCGTCGTAGAGCAGCCACGTGGCGCCCGACAGGCCCATGGCCCACCACACCCAGGCGAGCCTGCCGCCGCGCAGCATGTACGCGACGCGCAGGATGGGGGCGACCAGGAAGATGGTCGTCATGTCCGCCAGCGTGGAGGCCAGGCTGATGACGACCGACGGCGCCGGGCTCTGGCCGGACAGCAGGTTGCGCACCTCGGTGACCAGCGACGGCACGCCGACGGCCAGCGCCGCCAGCGCCGTCACCGCCCACAGCGCGCGCGAGCGCGGGCTGGACGGAGGATGCAGCCCGGACTGCTGATAGGTCATGGCCAGGAGCACGAGCGCGTACGTGGTGGCGATGTTGGCCAGCACGACGACGACCATCCGGTACGGCAGCAGGGGGGACGCCGTGAAGGGGACGTCCGGCACGGTGTGCAGCCAGTAGCTGCGCATCGCCGCGCTGACCAGCGACAGCACGGCCCCCGCCGTGAGCCCGCCCCAGACCTTGCGCAGGTAGTCGCCGGAGACGAACGCGCTGGCCGCCGCGAGCGTGCCGCCCACGGCGAGCAGCCCGCTCAACCAGCCGGCCACGTCGTGCACCAGCCCCAGCTTCGCGGGCTCGGAGCTGGCCACCGCGAACAGGTGCGCGGCCTGGAGCACCACGACGGCGCCGAACCAGGGCGCCACGGACGAGGAACGCGAGGACGCCGTCATCGCGCCTTCTCCAGCGACGTGGCGATTTCCGCGAGGATGACCTTGGCGTGCAGCGCGCCAATGAAGGTGTTGAGCATCGGCTTGAGGCCTTCGAGCAGTTGCGGGAGGTCCTGGGGGGTGACCTGCTCGGGCGGACGCTTGAGGGCGCGCAACGCGGCCGTATGGATGGCCATCTTGGCGGTGAAGCCTCCGAGCAGGGGTTCGAGGTGACGCACGAGGATGTCGTGCCAGCCGGCGGGGGCGGTCTGGGAGGACGGGTTCAGAATCGCGAACACTCCTGTTGGGGAGGCACACGCTAGAGCGATTTCTCAAGACATACGAGAGGCCCGTCCGTCCCCCGCGTCGATTGCCGCTCGTTCCGCAAGGAATTCCGGGAGGCCCTGTCTTTGTCGCCACGACAGGTGTAGGGGCCGCTGACGCGGCGTGCAGCATGCCCGGCCGCCGGGCGAGCAGGTGCGCCGGCGGCGGGCGTCATCCAACGGGTATCAGGCCTTGATGTAGCGCTCGAACACGGCGCCGAAGTCCTTCACCCAGTACTTCTGCTGGGCGCCGGTGAGCCAGGCGAAGGCGGCCTGGTTGAGCTCCTTGAAGGACTCGACGACGGGCGCGCCGCCGGACGAGCCGCGGCCGAGCGTGGTGGAGGCGACGTCCAGGCTCGTCTTGGCGTGGGCGAGCGACAGCTCGTTCTCGTGCTGCATCTCCGAGATGCGGAACAGGGCCTTGTAGAGGTCCTTCACCTGCTCCAGCTGCTTCTTGTGCACGTCGATGGAGTAGTCGCGGTTGCCCAGGCGGAACTTGATCTCCACGTCCATGTCGATGGTGCCGGCCGTCTCCAGCATGACGTTGGAGATGGGATTGGCGGCGTACGTGAAGCGACGCAGCATGCGCTTCTTGCTGGCGGCGCTGGTGCCGTCCAGGTGGATGAGCGCCCGGTTCGTGAAACAGTACTCGTCGGACTTGGACTTGATGAGGAAGTAGATCTTCTCCTGGTCCTCGTGATTCACATAGTCATCCGCGTCGACCTTGTCGTAGTCGGCCGGAGCGATGACCGAGCCGACGTCACTGAGGCCGAGTGCGTCCGCGGCGAGCTTCCCGAACATGCTGTGTCTCCCTGTGTGTACCGCCGGGCCCCCAAGGCCCGGCGGGAGCATAGGGGAGAGCCCCTCACAGGTCGAAGCGAATCCCTTGCGCCAGCGGCAGCGCGTCCGAGTAGTTCAGCGTGTTGGTCTGCCGCCGCATATAGGCCTTCCACGCGTCGGAGCCGGACTCGCGGCCGCCGCCGGTGTCCTTTTCACCCCCGAAGGCGCCGCCAATCTCCGCGCCGGACGTGCCGATGTTGACGTTGGCGATGCCGCAGTCGGAGCCGGAGGCGGACAGGAAGCGCTCGGCGACCTGCAGGTCCTTGGTGAACACCGATGACGACAGGCCCTGGGGCACGCCGTTCTGGATGACGATGGCGTCCTCGAGCGTGCGGTAGGGCATGACGTAGAGGATGGGCGCGAAGGTCTCCTCCTGGACCCACGCGTCGGTGGGCTCCACGTCGGTGACCAGCGTGGGCTGCACGTAGTGGCCGGGGCGCTCCAGCGCCTTGCCGCCGCTCACCACGCGGGCCCCCGCGGCGCGCGCCTTCTCGAGCGTGGCCTCGAAGCGCTGCACCGCGGCCCGGTCGATGAGCGGGCCCATCAGCGTGCCGGCCTCCAGCGGGTCTCCGATGCGCTTCTCCACCTGGGCGTAGGCGCTGGCGAGCTTGTTCAGCACGTCGTCGACGATGGACTCGTGGACGATGAGCCGGCGGGTGGTGGTGCAGCGCTGGCCCGCGGTGCCCACCGCGCCGAAGACGATGGCGGGGATGGCCAGCTTCAGGTCCGCGGTGGCGTCCACGATGATGGCGTTGTTGCCACCCAGCTCCAGCAGGCTGCGGCCCAGTCGCTGCGCGACGCGCACGCCCACCTGACGCCCGACGGCGGACGAGCCGGTGAAGCTCACCAGCGCGACGCGCGAATCGTCCACCAGCCGCTCGGCGCGCGCGGTGCCCGCGGCGTTGAGCAGGAAGAACACCTCCGGGAAGCCGCCGGCCTTCAGCGCCGCGTTGCAGATGCGCGTGGCGGCGATGGACGTCAGCGGCGTCTTGGGGGAGGGCTTCCAGATGGACACGTCGCCGCACACCGCGGCGATGAACGCGTTCCAGGACCAGACGGCCACCGGGAAGTTGAAGGCGCTGATGATGCCGACGAGGCCCAGCGGATGCCACTGCTCGTACATCCGGTGGCCGGGGCGCTCGGAGTGCATCGTCAGGCCGTAGAGCATGCGCGACTGGCCGACGGCGAAGTCGGCGATGTCGATCATCTCCTGCACCTCGCCGTCGCCCTCGGCCTTCACCTTGCCCATCTCCAGCGACACGAGCGAGCCGAGCGCGTCCTTGTGGCGGCGCAGCGCCTCGCCGCACAGGCGGATGGCCTCGCCCCGACGCGGCGCCGGCAGGGCCCTCCACGCGACGAAGGCCTGGGCCGCGGCGTGCATCATCCGCTCGTACTCGTCCGCCGTCGCCGACGACACGGTGGCGAGCTGCTGTCCGTTGGAGGGATTGAGGACCTCCAGCAAGGGCTCGGAGCGGGAGTCCGCCCACTCGCCGTCGCCGAGGTAGCTGCCGGGGTTGTGCTCGCCGAGGCCGAGCGCGTCGAGAATGGGATGGAGCATGGCGTTTGGGGCTGCTTACAACGTCGGGGGCTTCGTGGCGACCCGCGTCGGGGCGGGGCGTCCGGGCTGGGTCAGCAGCCAGTCCATGAAGGCGCGTGCCGCGGTGCGCAGTCGGCGGTGGGAGGGGTACACGACGAAGTAGGAGTAGCGGGTGGGCAGCGCGGGGCCGGGCAGTCGCAGGAGGCTGCCGTCGGCGAGGAAGGTCTCGCAGACGCGCTCCCGGGCGAGCGCCGCGCCCAGGCCCCACACGGCGGCCTGCATCGCGTTGGTGGTGTCGCTGAAGCTGTGGCGCACGTCCAGCGTGGCACCATGGACGTCCGCGGCGCGCAGCCAGTCCGGCCACGACTGTCGCGCCAGGTCCTCGACCAGCGGCAGCCGGGGGATGTCCGCCGGCGTGCGCACCGCGTCGACGCCGGGCAGGCGAGGGGAGGCCACCGGGAACATGGCGTCGGGCATCAGCGCGTGGGCGGTCATCCCGGGCCAGTGGCCCAGGCCGTAGCGGATGCCCAGGTCCGGGCCGCCCTCCTCGAAGCGCGACAGCGCCGTCTCCGAGTCGATGCGCACGCGCAGGCGGGGATGCTGGGCGTTGAAGTCCGCCAGCCGGGGCACCACCCACGTGTGCGCCAGGGAGTGCATGGTGGTGACGCGCACCAGGTGGCGCTCGCTCCGGGCATCCGAGAGCTCGCGCACCACGTCATGGATGTCCGTCAGCGCGCCGCTCGCCGCGTCCGCCAGCTGGCGCCCCTCGACGGTGAGCTCCACGCCGCGCGCGTGGCGCTGGAAGAGGGTGACGCCGAGCATCCCCTCCAGCTTGCGCACGTGGTGGCTGACGGCGCTGGCCGTCAGGTGCAGCTCCTGGCCCGCGCGGGCGAAGTTCTGGTGTCGCGCGGCCGCCTCGAAGGCCGCCAGGGCCGGCAGCCACGCCGTGGGAAGAGTCATGGGAGCCTCAAATCATACGCGTGGCTGACCGCAAAACCATGCGGTTGTGACTCCCGTGCCAGAGGCGCAGATAAGGGAGCGACCGGAGTCAGATTCGTGCCTCGCTCCACCTGGTGAACCGCCCATGACCACTCCCTCGCTTGTCCGTCCCGTCGTCCCGACGTTGTCCGGTGCCTGGCTGACCTTCCTGGAGCTGGGGCTCCTGGGGGCCCTGTGGGGCTCGTCCTTCATGTTCATGCGCATCGCGGCGCCGGACTTCGGGCCCCTGCCGCTCGTGGTGGTGCGGCTGGTGCTCGGCTCGCTGGTGCTGCTGCCCCTGCTGCTGCGCGCGCGCGCCTCCATCACCCCGTCGCACTGGCCCAAGCTCGCGCTGGTGGGGACGCTCAACGCGGCGGTGCCCTTCGCGCTCTTCGCCTGGGCGGCGCAGCGCGTGCCCGCGGGCATCAGCGCCATCAGCAACAGCATGACCGTGCTCTTCACCGCGCTGGTGGCCTTCCTCTTCTACGGCGAGCGCATCGGCTCGCGTCGTGGGGTGGCGCTGGTGGTGGGCTTCGCGGGCGTGGTGGTGCTCGCCAGCGGGAAGATCGAGGGCGCCAGCCCCGGGCTGGGGGTGGCCGCGGCGCTGACGGCCGCCTTCTTCTACGGCATCTCGGCGAACCTGGTGCGCAGGCACCTGCAGGGTGTGCCGGCGGGCGCCGTCGCGGCGGCCACGCTGGGCTGCGCGGCGCTCCTGACGCTGCCGTTCGCCGTCGCGACCTGGCCCGTGCAGCCCATCCGCGGCGTGTCCTGGCTGTCGGCCGCGGCGCTGGGGATGCTCTGCACGGGGCTGGGCTACGCCATGTACTACCGGCTCATCCAGCGCATCGGCGCTTCCCGCGCCGTCACCGTCACCTACCTGTTGCCCCTGTTCGGCGTGGCCTGGGCGTGGCTCCTGCTCGGCGAGCCGGTGACGCTGTCCATGGCGGTCGCCGGCGCGCTCATCCTGGGCAGCGTCGCGCTGAGCCAGCGGCAGTCCGCGTGAGCGTGCGCGCGGACCGCCGCCGGGGCGCCAACGGCTCTCAAGGACAGCCGGAGCTGACCTGGAGCGCGTCGTAGGCCATCCAGCCGTTGCGCTTGGTGCCGGTGGCCGCGATGACGTAGCCGTAGAGGAACTTCATCTCCCCCGACTGCTGGCGGTAGCGGCCCGCGCTGTCCTGGACCCAGAGGGGGATGTCGATGGAGGGCACGCCGTGCTCGGTGGGCACGTCCAGGCGCTGGAACTTGGTGCCCGCGGGGAAGTGGTCCACCGCGGGGCCGCCCAGCGCCATGCCGGGCACGTTGAAGACCAGGTTGACGGAGCGCTGCCCGTTGGCGCGCACCAGCGGCAGGTAGTCTCCGGCGCGCTCGTGGGTGGCGTCGCTGTCGTAGACGACCTTCTTGAACTCGAGCACCGGGTCATGCGTGTTGCGCACGGCGTAGCAGCCCAGCTTCGCCAGCCCCGCGCCCAGGGCGGAGACATGGCCCACCTTCTGCTCGAAGGACGTGCGCCCCAGGATGCTGGAGATGGGCAGCCACCCCGCGCTCGAATTGGACGTGGAGACGGCGAAGGCGTGCAGCTCCCCGGCGAACGTGCGCGTCTGGCCGTGGTTGAAGGCGGCGCTCGAGCGCGTGTTGGTGCCCACCACGGTGCCGTTGCCGTCGCGGATGGGCACGCCCGTCACCAGCCCCCAGTTGTCGTCCGCCGGGTCGTTGGTGGGGACGCGGTTGCCCCCGCTCACCTGCAGCTTGCAGTTGTACGCGCTCACCAGACAGTACTCGCCGTTGACGCCGGAGAAGGCCGCCTGCTCGCGCGTCTGGAGCGCGCCGTCGTCGGGCTCGAGGCCCCCTCCACACGCGGTGACGAGCAATCCGAGGGATGCAATCGAGATGGTCGTGATTTTCATGCTTAGTATGAGAAAGCGACCAGCGCGGACCCGTCAACGCGAGCCTCGTCGAGAGGCCGGAGGGCGAGCGAGGGATGTTGAGCCCCGGTCAAAGGGACGGGTGCCAACGCACCGCGTCCTGAGGTGCCGCGTCGAGGTACGCTGCCGGCGCGATGTCCCGCCACCCCGATGCCCTGCTCCCCGCGCGCCGCTTCCACGACGAGCCGCTCATCCTCATCCTCCGCCACCTGAAGGCGGGGCTCACGGAGGCGGGCCGGGTGCGCATCGAGGTGCCGGACCCGGACCTCGGGGCCGGGCGCTATCCGGGCGAGCGGGTGGGGCCGGAGGGGGGCCTGGTGCACCGTCCGCTGCGCCACTGGTGTGATCTGGCGGAGGGGCTGGGCTGCCGGCTGCGCACGCCGCGCGGCGTGGAGGCGACGCACGTGTCGCTGACCTTCGAGTCCCTGGGCGCGGAGGCCTCGTGGCACGCGGGGAGCGCGAGGACGGAGGCGGCGGTGCCCGCGGAGGAGCGATATGGGGCGGACTCCGCCTTCGCGCGCGTGCGCAAGCTGGAGGACGCGGGCTTCCTGTTGCCGTGGTTGGCGGCGCTGGGGCGCGTGAGGTTGCCCGCGGGCGCGAGGGTGTTGGACCTGGGCGTCAATCGCGGGGACGAGCTGGACGCGTTCTCCTGGCTGGACGAGGTGCCCGACGTCTCCTTCGTGGGCGTGGACCACAGCGCCTCCGCGATTGCCCAGGCGCGCGCCCGCTTCCCCGACGCGCGTCACGCCTTCCACGTGGCGGACCTCAACGCGCTGCCCGCCGCGCTGGGGCGCTTCCACCTGGTGGTGTCCGTGGGCACGTTGCAGAGCCCCGGGGTGGATGACCACGCGTTGTTGCGGACGCTGGTCCAGGAGCATCTGGAGTCCGAGGCGACGCTCGTGCTCGGCTTCCCCAACTCGCGCTTCCGCGACGGCGAGGTCGTCTACGGTGCCCGCGTGCGCAACCTGCGCGAGTCGGACCTGTCCCTGCTCGTGAAGGACCTGTCGTTCTACCGCCGCTACCTGCACCAGCACGGCTTCCGCACGTTCCTCGGCGGGAAGTTCGACCTGCTGCTCACGGCGGTGCGCGGCGGGGCTCAGTCCTCCGACTGAACGTCCCCGGGCTTGACGCCCCAGTCCGCGAGCACCTGGGCCTCGTCCTCGGGGCTCTTGGTCTTCTTGAAGCGCGCGTCGGAGACGCCCTTGACGCGGCGCTCGCACGCGGCCCACGTGGCGTGGCGCTTCACGCTGCGGCCCACCTGGCTCAGGTACGAGTGCGCCTTGGCCGCGGGCTGTCGGGGCTTCTCCTCGGGGAGCGAGGTGTCCTCGGGGACGTCGTAGACGTCCACGTCGTACGTGGACAGCGCGCCCGAGTAGAGCCGCACGCCCTTGCCGCGCGAGTAGCCCACGGCGATTTCATCGACCCGCTCGTTGCCGGGCACGCCCACGTGGCCGCGCACGTAGTGCCACTCGACGGCGGCGGCCTCGCCGGAGTGGGTCTGCTTGCGCTGGGCGAGCAGCGCCATCAGCCGCCTCCAGTAAGGGGCGTTGGCCACCTCCTTTCCCTCGGCCGTCTTCCAGCCGCGCTTGCTCCAGCCGAACGCCCACTTCGTGATTCCCTGAATCACATAGGTGGAGTCGGTGTGGATGCGCAGCGGGCCCGCCGTGGCCTCCAGGTGGCGCAGCGCCATGCCCACGGCCGTGAGCTCCATCCGGTTGTTGGTGGTCTCCCGCTCGTGGCCGCCCAGCTCCGTCACCTGTCCGTCGGGCGTGGCGATGATGACGCCCCAGCCCCCGGGGCCCGGGTTGCCGGAGCAGGCTCCGTCGGCGAAGACGACCGTGGCGTGGCTCTTCATGCGGCGCACCCTAGGCGGCCTCGGGGCGGGGCGGCCAGGACGACTCGCGACACAGGCGTCCTCGGGCTGACATGAAAGTCATGATTCCACCGGGAGCCCGAGTCCTCCTCACCTGGAGGCGTGAGCGTGGTACGTGGCTTGCTCAAGCCGCGAGGGCTCGGGCGGGAGCGCCGGTGCCCGAGGGAAAGCCATCCACACCACCATGTCGACCGAGCACTCCATGTCCTCCCAGAGCGATTCCAGGCCCGTCTCCTCGCGCGGCAGGGCGTGGGCCGCCAGGCTCGCGCTGCTGGTGGCGGCGGCCGCCTCGGTGGCCACGTCGCGCAGCGCGCCGAGCCCCCGCGTCGAGGAGTCGGCGCCGGGCGCGCTGAGGCTGACGGCGGACGCGCCCTCGGCCAGCGTGGTGTTGCCGGTGCGGCTGGCGGTGCCGAACGGCTCCACGCAGACGGTATGGGCCACGATGCGCGCGCCGCTCTCCGCCCGTTGGACGCACGACGAGGGGGGCTCACGGACGGCGCCGAGTCTCACGGCGACGCTGCGCTTCGGGCCCCATCCGCTCAAGCCGAGGACGCAGGAACTGGGGGTGTCGGAGGGGGCGGCGGTGACGTTCGACGCGGAATCGGACGGGGATGTCTGCCGGCTCCAGCAGCCGTGCGAGTGGGCGGCGACGCTCGACGTGGCGTTCGCGGAGGGCTCGCCGGTCCACGGCGTGGTGGAGGTGGACTGGAAGATGGTGGGTGAGGTGAGCTTCGACGAGACGGTGGACGAGGAGCCGCAGGGGCTCGAGTTCACCGTGGGGCCTCGCTGACCGCGTGAGGACCTCGCGTGCCACCGCGTGCGTGCCGGGTGACACGCTGCTGCATCCGCTGGTGTTCTGCGCGGTGTTGGTGCTCGTGCTGAACGACCATGTGTTCAAGGCGCGCTGGCCGTCCTGGTGGACGGGCAAGCTGTCGGACGTGGCGGGGCTGGCGATGTTCCCGCTGCTCCTGCAGGGACTCTGGGAGCAGGCGCGGGGACGAAGCGCGCGGGGCGGCTTCCGGCCGTCGCTCGCGGTGCTGACGGCGTGCGTGGTGCTGACGGCGTGCGTGTTCACCGCCATCAAGGTCTGGGAGCCCGCGGCCGAGGCCTGGCGCTGGGGGCTCGGTGGGTTGCAGTGGCCCGTGCGAGCGGCGTGGGCGGTGCTCTCCAGTCGCGCGGTCCCCGCCGTGGCGCCGGTGGCGCACACGATGGACGTGACGGACCTGCTCGCGTTGCCAGCGCTGGGCGTCTCGTACGCGCTGGGGCGCAAGCGCTGCGCGAGTCACGAGCCGGCGCGGCAGCCCGCCTGACTCGCGGGCCGCGGACGTCCCACGCGGCGACTTGGGAGACGTCGCCTTCGCGTTGAGTCGCGCTCCATCGCGGACGGGTGCATGGCCGGCTCATGCGACGTGGGCCGTAAGCCCACGCGCCATGCCGCTCCCGCTCAGAGCGAGCCGAGGAACGCGAGCAGCGCCTCACGGTCCTCACGGGGCAGCCGCGTGTAGCGGGTCTGCGCGGGGGCCGCCTCGCCGCCGTGCCACAGCACGGCCTCCTCGAGGTTCCTCGCGCGTCCGTCATGCAGGAAGCGCGTGTGACCGTTCACCGTCGCCGTCAGGCCGATGCCCCACAGGGGCGGCGTGCGCCACTCCTGGCCGGTGGCCAGTCCGTCCGGTCGTCCATCCGCCAGCGCCTCGCCCATGTCGTGCAGCAGCAGGTCCGAGTACGGGTAGATGACCTGCCGCGACAGCTCCGGGAAGCCAGGCACCTCCCCCGTCTCCATCGGCTCGTCGACATGACACGCGGCACACCCGATGGCGCGGAACACCGCCTTGCCACGCAGCACCGCGGGCGCATCCCAGTCCCGTCGCTTCGGCACCGCGAGCAGGCGCGTGTAGAACATCAGCTGCTCCAGGTCGTAGGCCCGCACGTCGACGGCCTCCGGCGCCGCTCTGGCCTCCGCCTCCTGCGCGCGCGGATAGAGCTCGTTCGTCAGCCCCATGTCCGCCACCAGCGCATGCGCCACCTGCTGGAGCAGGGTGGGCTGATTCGCCTTCCACCCGAACCGCCCCATGCGCGTGCCGCGCGTCCGCACATCCTCGACCCGGTTGGCGCGTCCGGAGATGCCATCCTGGTCGCGGTCCTCGGCATCCTCCCGGACGAGCAGCGTCTCCTCGGGGAGGGCCTCCAGCAGCCCCAGCCCGAAGTTCGCCGGCGCCACGCGAGGCGAGAAGGGCGTGCCTTCACCCAGCGGCCCCTGGGCCAGGTGCTCGAACTGGTAGATGGGCCGCGCGAGCACGTAGGGCTCACCGGAGGAGAATCGGCCGGAGAACTCCTCGTGGCGCACCACCACGGTGCCCTCGCCCCGGAGTCCGCCCAACCGGTGCAGGTCGAGCTGCTCTCCATACACGGGATGCGGTCCCGGACCGTCAGGCGAGCCCAACTGGAACGCGATGGACACGGCGGGCTCGGAAGGGGACTCGGGTGGACGCCCGCGCCCGTCCTTCACGTGGCACGTCATGCACGAGCTGGCGCTGAACAGCGGCCCCAACCCCGGTCCGTGCGCGGGGTCGCTCCAGTCGCGGTCGAACACCCGCTTGCCGATGTGGAACTGGGGCCAGCGCGCGCGGTCCAGGTTCGGCGGCGAGCGACCGAAGGCGTTGCGCCCCGTGTCCTTCACCGTCGCACCGCCACCGGACAGCTCCTCGCCGGGCACCGACACGAGCGGCAGCTCGCCGAGCACGAGGGGAGGGGGCGGCGGAGGCCGGCCTGCCCGGGCCCACACGGCCGTGAGCATCATCGCTCCAAGGGGGATGCCCAGCAGGTACAGCCGCCGTCTCATCGCGAGCTCTCCAGGAACATCGATGAAGACGCCGGGCGGCGAAGGTGCTGCCACGCGCCGCCCGGCGCCAGCCCCATGCCGTGCGCGGCATGGGACCCGGAACTACTTCGCGGCCGGGACGAAGGTCTCGCTCAGGATGCTCAGCCCCTTGCCCGTCGCCTTCACGTCCATGCCCGTGAAGCCGTTGTACGGATAGTGGCCGTCGCCGATCTCCTCGACGAACTCGAAGGAGTCACCGGTGACCACCTTGCCGTCCGCCAGCGTCACGGAGAACGTGTTGCCCGGCGTGGTCATCTGCCAGCCGCAGGCGCCCACGTTGCTCTCGGCCGTGGCCTCACCCGTCTTGGTCCAGATGATGTCCAGCTCGTAGAAGTCGGCGACCGCCACCAGCCAGCGGAAGAAGTCCCGCCAGTTGGTGAAGACGATCATCGCGTTCGGGCTGTGGGTGGACGTGCCCTGCAGCACGCCCTCGCGGTAGATGTTCATGCGGAAGCCGGATCCGCCCGGCGAACCGGTGAACGTCGGCGTCACGAAGGCCGAGTCCACGTCGCGGCCCGGCGTCACGCGCAGCGTGCTGACCACCTGGTCACCCGAGCGCGCCTCCAGCTGCAGCTGGCCCGTGGAGCCCAGCGCCACCGACGTCGTCTGCGACCAGCGGGCCGCGCGGCCGAAGCTGCTCGACACGCCGTCCGTGCGGGCGCTGCGCAAGCCCGTCACGTTCAGGCCCTTGTCCGTCGCGGACAGCTGCGCGTTGCCCAGCGCGCAGCTCGTGATGCCGTCGAAACGCGTCATGCACTGCGTCTTCGCACCGGCCTCCTGGGCGGCGACCTCTCCCTCGGTGGACGTGGGCTCCTCGCCCTGGCAGCCCGACAAAACACTCAGGAGCGCGGCCGCCATCAGACGGCTCATCATCTTCAGCTGCATGGAATGACCTACCTCTTCAATAGGGGGAATGCGCTGCTCCGCCAGTGGCCTTCCGCATCCGGTGCCGGCCCTGCCCGGATGCCACCCTCCGGCGGCGCTCCTGTCCATTGCACCCCGCACGCCAACGCCCCCGGCCGTGTTTCACCTCCTCTGTATCAGCAAGCCTTTGCACCTCCGCGGCCCGCCCCTCTGTAGCGCCCACCGTCACAGGCGACGGGCGCCATGTATCGCGGCTTGCTACACACCCACGATGCTCACCGGATGAGGCATTCACCCAGGGTGATGGGCATTCGCTCCATGTCTGGTCATGCGAATGGCTCGCATTCCTAGAGGGGCTGTCAGGGCCGTGGAGCCGGGTACCCTGGACAGGGCGCGTCATCGGGTTTAGCGCGCCCACCCAGTGAGGTCGTTCCAATCCGCGAGCGATTACTACCCGGATATTACGCTGAGGCTGGAAGTGCACCCTGGGTCGAGGCCGCCTGGACAGGAATAATGCGGAACCGGTATAAAACTGTCCGTCAGACTGGAGACACTGGTGATTCCGCCAACCTCATACAAGTCCTGACGCTCTGAGAAGGGGGCATTCTCTATGGCTCGTTCGTCGTGGTCCCGCGGAGTGAGTGGTTGGTTGAACCGCGGCCTTTTCTCGTCTGCTCTGGCGGTTTCCTTGTCGGCGTGTGAGCCGGCCGGACAGGTCGAGCCTCCCAAGCCCTCCCCCGCCGAGAATGAGGAAGTGGCGGTGGATGCGAAGGCCCTGCTGGACAGCATGGCCGTGTTCTCGCTGCGTCCGCTGTCTCATGAGCCGGTGCCGCAGCCGGTGGGCAGCCGCATCATCAACAAGGCCGCGGCCATCCGGCTGGGCAAGGCCTTCTTCTGGGACATCCAGTCGAGCGGTGACGGCGAGACGGCGTGCGCCAGCTGTCACTTCGCCGCGGGCGCGGATGACCGCAAGAACAACACCATCCACCCGGGCTTCGACAACACGTTCGACAGCATCGCGGGGCCCGGCCAGGACTTCACGCTGGCGAAGATCACCAGCGATGACCGCGTGGGCTCGCAGGGCCCGTTCCGCGCCGCGTTCCTCGGCCTGGACATGGACAACCTGGACAACCCGGCGGACCAGTGCGTGGTGGTGCCGGACGCACCGTTCAACGAGTTCCGGCTGGTGGGCCCGCGCCACACGCCGACCGTGGTGGGCTCCGGCTTCTACCGCAACCAGTTCTGGGGCGGCGAGGCGAACGTCCTCTTCAACGGCGTGAACATCTGGGGTGACTCGGGCAACAACGGCCAGGGCTTCCTGGTGCGCATCGAGGGCGCGTCGCTGGCGTCGCAGGCCACCGGCCCCGTGACGAACTTCAGCGAGCAGGGCTGCTCGGGCCGTCAGATTCTCGGCCCCGACAGCCTGGGCACGAAGCTGATTCCGCGTCAGCCGCTGCGCCACCAGCGCGTGTCCGTCAACGACAGCGTGCTGGGCGCCATGGCGAACCCGGACGGCCCGGGCCTCTTGTGCAACGGCGCGCCGTGCACGTACGACCGGATGATTCGCGACGCGTTCGGCGACGCGCTGGCGAACCTCGGCGAGAACGCCTTCTCGCTCTTCTGGGGCGAGGCGCTCCAGGCCTACCAGGCCACGCTCATCCCGGACCAGACGCCGTTCGACCGCTTCCTGGGCGGCAACCTCTCCGCGCTCACGCCCAAGCAGCTCAAGGGCCTGTCCGTGTTCGTGGGCAAGGGCGAGTGCATCAACTGCCACACCGGCGCCATGCTGACCGACGCCACGGTGTCCTGGTACGAGATCGCCGGCCCGCTCAACCGCGACGGCGGCGACACGGGCTTCCACAACATCGGCGTGCGTCCCACCGAGGACGACCTGGCGCGCGGCGACCTGGGCGTCTTCGGCGGCGTGCCCAACTCCGTCAGCCTCTCCCCGTTCGACATGGGCGCGTTCAAGACGCCCACCCTGCGCAACGTGGGCCTCAACCCGCCGTACTTCCACAACGGCGGCTACCCCACGCTCGAGGACGTGGTGGACTTCTACGAGCGCGGCGGTGACTTCGCCAACCCGGAGAAGTCGCTGGACATCGTCCCGCGCACCTTCACCGCGAGCGAGCGCTCCGCGCTGGTGGACTTCCTGCGCAACGCCCTCACGGACTGCCGCGTCAAGACCTACCGCGCCCCGTTCGACCACCCGGAGCTGACGTTCCCCAACCGCGAGACGCTGCCCGTCACGGGCCGCGCCGGGCTCGGCGTCTGCAACTGACGCGAGGCCACCTCCCGTAACACGCCAGGCCACCCACGGGAGACTTGAGTCCCCTGGGTGGCCTCGCCCTTTCTGGCACTCCCGGACGCAAGGTTTGCGCGGGAGGCCCTGGCTACCCGGCGGGAACGCGGATGTCAGGGCTCATGTCAAAATGGGCGCTGTCTCGACTCCCGGGGCTCGCTTGATGCTCCGGGGGCCTCGTGGAAGAGTTCCTGACCTTTGCGTCAGGTCTGAACAACGGGTTTCTCCCCAGGAGCAGTCGCATGAGTCAGCAAGCCGTGCCCATCGACCCGCATGAGACGCTGTACCTGCCCATGCGGCGCCGGTTCATGAGTGAGTACGTGCAGACGGAAGAGGGCACCACCGAGCTGCGCATCTACTACGGGCTCAAGGAGATCAGCATCGAGGAGCCCGAGCTGCACGCCTTCGGCGAGAACCTGCTCAAGCAGGACAGCTTCATGGCGGGGGTGGCCACGCGCTGGTCCACCGGTGAGCCGCTGCCGTGGGAGCGGGTGAAGGAGCTGCTCGAGCACCTGCTGTCGGAGAACATCCTGTCGCGCGAGGCGCCGAAGCTCGCGGCGGAGACCGACTACCACAAGATGATCATGGCGGCGGAGGCCAAGCGCCCCGCGCCCGAGTCCCCCCTGTGGTGGAACCCCGACACGGAGGGTGTGCTCAAGCAGCTGGTGGGCCGGCCCATGGAGTTCGGCTTCCTGGAGGCGATGCTGCCGGTGCACCGCGCGGCGCACGCGGCGCTCGACGCGGAAGGGCGGCACATCGGCGAGAACAACGTCTTCCCGGACTCGATGCGCATGCGCATGGAGACCGAGTGGCGCATGTGCCCGTACCCGGGCAGCCGCTTCCGCGACGACGCGCTGATGAACGTCACGGCGCTCAAGTCCATGACCAAGGTCTGGAAGCCCTCGCTGCAGGCGATGCTCATCCTGCGCGACGAGTTCCTCAAGCGCTACCCGCTGCTGCCGGACGGCCAGTGGCGCATCGGCGACCTGCACGCGTTCAGCTGCGCGGTGCTCGCGCTGCCGTCGATGATGCTGCTCCGGGGGGAGAACCCCGTCCCCAACGGGACGCTGGACCCGCTGCTGTCGTCGGTGTTCCGCGTCACCGACGGCGTGCGCATGGTGAGCATCTACCTGATGTTCCTGCCCGAGCAGCCCATGCCGTACGAGACGCCCATCAACCCGGCGTCGCTGCTGCACCTGACGGAGCGCGACAACCACTTCCTGTCCACGCGCGGCGTGTGCGCCGGCCCGCCGCACATGGTCGAGGAGTTCTTCGCGACCATGCTGGACGGAAAGCCCCTGGCGGGCGAGCCGCTGCCCCCGCCGACGTGGCTGGAGGAGATTCCCGCCGCGTTCGACTATGGCCTGCGCGGCCTGCAGCTGTACTCGCTCCAGTTCACGCTCTGGGCGCACATGTGTCACACCTACGAGCGGCTGCGCGACATCATCCTCCAGGCCGAGGCCCCGAAGACGACCGGCTGGGGCCGGCTGCGCGAGCGGCTGGAGAAGGACTGGAAGATCATCCAGCCCACCCGTCAGCACACCGAGGTCCAGCGCGCCTGGGCCAAGGCGCGCTACGTGGAGATGTACGACCGCGCCCAGCGCGGCCTGCGCGGCTTCTCCGAGGACAAGCTGCAGCACATCTCCGACGTGTTCTCGCCGGCCAAGGACGCCGTGCACGAGGAGACGGTCCAGCAGCTGCGCGCGCTGTTCCGCGAGCGGGCCCCGGCGCCCGAGGGCGCCAACCCCGAGCTGACGGACCGGCTGGCGGACGTGCTCGCCGACTACATCACCATCGAGCGCTCCGCGGTGGGCACGCTGGACAACGTGCAGCGTGAGGTCAACAAGCTGCTCAAGCGCGAGCACCCCCAGCGCCACTTCACCAACCTGGACCTCTCCATCCACCACCGGCTGCGGTTCGCCACCATCGGCGTGCTGCCCTACCTGATGGAGGTGTTCCGCGAGGAGCTCGGGCTGACCATCCAGGACGACGTCGCGTCCGTCACCATCACCCAGGGCAACCCCCGCGCCGTGGCCGCGTGAGATGACGCGGTGTTTCACTCCCGGGCCTGGAGCCATGATGGAATGTTTCAGGCCCGGGAAGCTTGACTCACATGTTTCACCGACTTATATCGGAGTAGCCAAAAACGTCAGTTAGCTGAACTGTCGCGATTGGTGCTGATGCCTCGGAGTCCTGGAGGAAGCCCCATGCAGATCAAGACGAAGGTTCGTGGCGGTCCCCGTAGCTGTGGTGGTGGGGTCGTCATCGCTGTCTGAGTCGTTCTGTCGCTGAGGTTCTCACCTCTCACCAGGAGCATGCACATGCAGATCAAGACCAAGGTTCGTGGCGGTCCCCGTAGCTGTGGTGGCGGCGTTCTCGTCAAGGCTGTCTGAGCTGTGCAGTAGCTGAGGTCCTCAACCTCTCACCAGGAGCAAGCACATGCAGATCAAGACCAAGGTCCGTGGCGGTCCCCGTGGCTGTGGCGGCGTCATCGCTGTCTGAGCTGTGTTGTCGCTGAACCGCTGAACCCGTTCTCTCTTTCACCAGGAGCAATCCAGATGAAGATCAAGACCAAGGTTCGTGGTGGCCCTCGCGGCTGTGGCCCCGGTGGCATCAGCTACGAAGTGCTGGAGTAGTCGTCGCCCGGAGTCGTCGTTCACGCATCACACACCAGGAGCAAGCACCATGAAGATCAAGACCAAGGTTCGTGGCGGTCCCCGTGGCTGTGGTCCCGGCGGCATCAGCATCTACTACGAGCTGTAATTCCAGCCTCGCACCTCAGGAGCAGACACCATGAAGATCAAGACCAAGGTTCGTGGCGGTCCCCGTGGCTGTGGTCCCGGCGGCATCAGCATCTACTACGAGCTGTAATTCCACCCTCGCACCTCAGGAGCAAACACCATGAAGATCAAGACCAAGGTTCGTGGCGGTCCCCGTGGTTGCGGCCCGGGTGGCATCAGCATCTGGTACGACGAGGTCTGATTCAGACCCGGAGTCAGTCCTTCGGCCGTCAGTGGGCTTCGTGCCTGCTGGCGGCCGTCGTGTTTCCAGCGCCTCGTCGGTGACGTGGGGCGCGCGCCGGAGGGGTTACACCGCCCGAGGGCCGTGGCCGGGCCCCGCGGGCGGCGCTCCCAATCCCTTCAGGGGTGCGCGATGACGATGAGCGTGGGCGCGCGCGCCTCGACGCACGCCATCACCTTGCGCATCGTCACCGGGTCCAGCGCGCCGAAGGCCTCGTCGAGCACCACGACCTGGACGCGCTGGAGCAGGGCGCGCGCGACGAAGATGCGGCTCTGCTCGCCGTGGGACAGCTGCCAGCCGCGCTCGCCCACCATCTGCAGGATTCCGGCGGGCATGCGCTGGAGCAGCTCGCCCAGGCCCAGCTCCTCGCACAGCTCGCGCGCCAGCTTCACGTCGTCCTGGGTGTGGGGCCAGGCGCGGCCCAGCAGCAGGTTCATCGCCAGCGTGCCGGAGATGATGTGGTTCTCGTGGAACTGCGGCGCGCCGGCGATCTGCGCGCCCCAGCCGTCCTGCGTCCAGGTGGACATGTCCAGGCCGCGCAGCAGCACCACGCCGGAGCCCTGGCGCCTGAGGCCCGTGAGGATGGAGGCGAGCGTGGACTTGCCGGAGCCGGACGCGCCCTCCAGCAGCACGCGCTCTCCGGGATGGATGACCACGGACGCGCCCTCGAGCACCGCGCGCGGCGAGGCGGGGTGCTTGAAGTACACGTCGCGCACCTCGAGCAGCGCCTGGCTCTTGGACGGCGCCTCGGTGGCCGCGAGCGGCGTCACCTGGGGCGCGGCGTCCTCGCCGTCCTTGCCCCCGCCCACGGCGCCGGAGAGCCGGGCCGCGTCGAGCATGGGGCGCACCGCGGAGAACAGCACCCGTGAGCCGATGAGCGCCAGCGCGCCCACCGCCAGCGACATCACCGCGCGGGCACCCAGCAGGGCCGCGCCCACGCCCACCGCGATGCTCGCCGTGTCCGCCCCGGCCAGCACGCCGGGGAGGATGGCGATGATGGCCACCGGCAACAGGCCCCGGCGCGCGAGCGTCGTCACCCGCGCGGTGCCCGCGTCCCAGCGCTCGGAGGCGTCCGAGTAGCGCGCCAGCTCCTGGTCCTCCTCCTCGTGCCAGCGCGAGGGCTGCTCCTGCGCCAGCCGCGTGCGGTGGCCGAGCATCCGCTCGATGAGCGCGTGGGTCATCACCACGCGCGCCTCCGTCCAGCCCCGGAACAGCAGCGACTGGCGCGCCACGAGCACGCCCAGCAGGACGCAGTAGCCGCCCAGCGCCGCGAGCCCCAGCGTGCCCGCGGGGCCCGACAGCGTCACGCTGCCGGCCAGGGTCAGGTCCACCACCGCGAGCAGGCTGGTGAAGCTGCCGGCGAGCGCCATCTGCTCCATGCCCGCGCTCTCGAAGGTCCTCCCCACGTACTCGCCGATGCCGCCGCGCTTCGCCTCGTCCACCGGCATGGCCAGCGCGCCGGCGAGAAGCCTGCGCCTGAGCAGCGCGGACAAATCCAACGCCAGCGAGCCCTGCGTCCACGCCAGCGCCGCCTGCAGCGGCACCGCCGTCAGCCCCATCAGCGCCCACGCCCACAGCCAGCCGTGGTCCAACTGCCCCTCGAACGCGCCCCGGCCAATCAGCCACCACGCGCTGAGCACGCACACCTGGATGAGCACCGCCAGCACCAGCACCAGCGCCAGCCGCGGCGCGGTGGACAGGGCCTTGAGGTGGTGGACCAGCCGGGCGCCCGGCGGCAGCCGCAGCGTGCGCGACGCCACCAGGTGCGTGTTGGCCAGCTGCGCGCCCAGCAGCGCGCGCCGGGCGAGCAGCCGCTGAGGCTCCGGCATCGCCGCGCGCGACAGCACCCGGTCCACCGTGGAAGCCTGGGTGCCCTCGACCAGGGCCTGCACCCCGGACGTGAGCCAGGCCAGGGGCACGTCGCGCTCCGTCTCGTCCGGCGCGATGACGCGCGCGGTGCGGCCGGAGGCGGACACGCGCAGCAGCGCCGCCACCTGGACGCCCTCGCTGGTGACGACGTCCAGGAGGGCAGGGGAGGCGCGCAGGAGCGCCTTCTCCACCTCGCCATGGCGCGTGTACGCCAGGTCCAGCTCCAGCCCCTGCGACTGGGCGGCGGCGTCCAGCCACTCGCCCAGCCGGTTCGGGTCCGTGGGCGCCTGCCCGACGACCTTCGCCCGCGTCCGGGGCAGCGGCAGGCCCGCCGAGCGCGCCAGCGCCTCCAGCGCCTCCGCGCCGCGCGCCATGGGCCACACCAGCCCCGCCAGGGGCTCCGCGGGCCGGGCCCCCCTCGCCTCCGAGGCGCGCGTCATGCCGCACCCCGCTTCGACTCCGGGGGCTGCTCGGCGAGCTGTCCCTGGTCCAGCATCATCCGCCTCCAGCCGCCCTGGCCGCCCAGGGCCCGCCGCATCTGCTCCTCCTCGTCCAGCAGCGAGCGGTACACGGAGTCCTCCCGCTTCGCGAGCTCGCGCGGGTTGGCGTCCTCGACCAGCTGGCCGCCCTTGATGACCAGCACCCGGTCGAACGTCAGCGTCTCCGCGATGTCATGCATGATGCACAGCATCGTCGCCCCCTCCAGCTCCTGCCGGGAGCGCTCCAGCAGCGCCGCGCGCCGGTCCCGCTCCAGGCCGCGGAAGGGCTCGTCGAAGATGGCCAGCCGCACCCCGGGCCTCAGGAGCGCCCGGCCCAGGCGCACGCGCTGCCCCTGGCCGCCGGACAGCAGGCTGCCGCCCTCGCCCAGGCGCGTCTGGAGCCCCTGGGGCAGCTTGTCCAGGAACTCGATGAGGTCCGCGGACCTGAGCGCCTGCCCCACGCGCGGCAGCACCTCGCCCGTCTCCACCCCGTAGGCCAGGTTGTCCACCAGCGACTTGTTCCACAGCGTCACCTCGGGCTCCACCCACGCCGTCTGCCGGCGCAGGCGCGCCAGCGTCTGGCCCTTGAGCGGCTCGCCGTCCACCGTCACCTGTCCGGAGGACGGGCGGTGCCAGCCCAGCAGGATGCCCACGAGCGACGACTTGCCCGCGCCCGACGGGCCGACGATGGCCACGTGCTCGCCGGGCCGCACCGTCATGTCGATGCCCTGCAGCACCGTGAAGCCCGCCGCCTTGACCTCCACCTGCTCGAGCGTGAAGCCCACGCCGCGGGGCTGGCTCGCGAGCGCCTCGGGGGACGGCTCCTCCACCGCCTCCAGGCCCGCGCCCACCTCGTCGGGGGCCAAGAGCGGCTCCATCAGCCGGCCGGTGAGCGACGACGCGGCGGGGTACTGCCGCAGCGCGTCCGCCAGCTGCTTGCCCACCGTGGCCAGCGCCAGGGCCCAGTACACCAGCAGCAGCACCGCCCCGGGCTGGATGCCCTGGGACACGGCGTGCAGCACGATGGCCACCGAGCCTCCGGTGGCCGCCAGCATGGACAGGGTGTCGGTGAGGATGCCCCGGCCCAGCAGCGTGCGCGCGGCGCCCACGTACTCGTGCAGGGGCTCCTCGTGCGCGCGCCGCAGGGTCAGCTCCGCGCGGTGCGCGCGCAGCGCCACGGCGCCCCGCATGGCGTCCAGGTAGAAGCGCGACAGCACGCCGTCGAAGTCGCGCATGCGCCGGTCCGCCTCCAGCAGCGAGCGCTGGGCGAGCAGCGGCACCGCCAGCGCCATGGCCCCGCCCAGCACGATGAGCGGCGCGCTGCCGGGGGCAAGCCACACCAGCCCTCCCAGCGTCACCAGCATCTCCGAGGTGGCGCGCAGCACGCCGACGCCGAGCGTGGGCACGCTGCGCACCTGGTGGATGCCGTGGCAGCGCTGCGCCATGTCGGAGACGAGCCGGCTCTTGAAGTAGCGGTCCCCCAGCCGGGGAATCTTGTCGAGGAACGCCAGCCGCAGCCGGACCTCCAGGCGGCGGCCCAGCTTCAGCGTCCCCATGGCCAGGGGCAGCTCCAGCGTGAACAGCACGCCCATCAGCACCAGCAGCGTCACGATGCCCGCCAGCCGCTGCTCCTGGGTGGTGAGGTAGCGGCCCGCGTCGATGATGCCGCGCAGCAGCAGCGCCTCCAGGAAGCCTCCCACCGCGGCCGTCAGGGCGATGGCCGCGAGGATGGAGGGGGCCAACAGGCCGTCGCGGCGCATCAGCCCGATGAGCTCGCGCAGCGGACGGGTGGGGGGCTCCAGGAGCGCCGCCTTGAGGTCCGCGGACAGGGGCTCCTCGTCCTCCTCCCGCGTCTGGCGCAGGCCCCGGGCGAGGATGCAGACCACGCCGCGCAACGTCACCTCCTCGCCATCCGGAGCGCCCACCGCCGTCCAGTAGGTGGCGGGGATGACCTGCTCGGCGCGGCCCTCCTCCAGGGCCACGTGCACCTCCTTCAACAGCTGCTCCAGGAAGCGCGCGGACCCCTCGCCGTGCTCCACGCCGCCGCCGTCCACCAGCGTCTGGACCATGCGTGTCGTCGCGTCCAGGCACGCCACGCCCTTCCAGCTCGCGTCGGCCAGGGCCTCGTCGAGCAGCCTCGCCGCGAGCGCCTTGTCCACGAGCGCCTGCAGCCTCAGGCGCATCCCGGCGAGGAACTCGTCCGTGCCGGCCCAGTCGCGGAAGGCCTCGGCCGGGACGGGCAGGGCGTGGACGTAGAGCCGGTCCATCAGCTCCGCCACCGACACCCAGCGCCGTCCCAGCGCGGGGTCCATGATCTGCACCCGGTCACCGATGCGGCGCCAGACGACGATGAAGTGCAGGTTGCTGTCCGCCAGACGCACCACCATGATGGCCGGCAGCGTCTTCGTCTCCGGCATCAGCACCTGGTCGCGAGGCAGGACGACCTGGGTGGCCTCCAGGCCCAGCTTGCCGGCCAGCTCCTCCAGCACGTCCACGGACGTCCCGTCGATGTCCGTCTGGCAGGCCTCGCGCAGCCGGCCGTAGCTGACGGACACGCCGAAGCCGTCGAAGAGCGCCTTGAGGGCCGCCGGACCGCAGTCCATGGCGGAGGTCTGGATGACTTCGGGGATGAGCAGCCTTCGTGTGCCCGCCATGGCTCAGCTCCCGCCCCGCGACATCTCCAAATCCCCCGACGAGCGCGGCGGCAACGGGCGCGAGCGCGCCGGCGCCTCCAGCCCCCGCCCCAGCGCGCGCAGCACCAGCTTGAGCGGCGTGGAGTCCTCCACCGCGATGTCCACGGTGCCCGGCAGGCCGTGCTCCAGGGGGATGCCCACCGGCATCTCGTCCACGGACAGCTCCACGCGCACCAGCCCGTCGCGCGCCTCGCTCGCCACCGCCACCACCGTGGCGCGCACCATGCCGAACTCCGTCCAGGCGAAGCCCTCCAGCTTCATGCGCGCCGGCTGGCCCGCGCGCACCCGGCCCAGCGCCGTGGCGGGGGACAGCTGCGCGACGATGCGCACGTCGCCGCCCGCGACGACGGTGGCCATGCGGTCCCCGGCCCTCACCTGCGTGCCCACGCGCACCGGGCTCGTCTCGCCGAGGATGCCGTCGGCGGGCGCCTTCACCACGCGCCGCTCCAGCTCTTCACGCAGGCGCTCCACGGAGGCCTGCGCCACGCTCTCGGCGGCCTCCAGCTCCGCGATGTCCCGCTTGAGCGCCGCGGCCCGGATGCGCCGCTCGGTGGCCAGCATCGTCCCATCCATCTTCACGCGCGTGAGCGCCGCGCGGGAGGCCTGCTCGGAGGCCTGGGCGCGCTCCAGCTCGGTGCGCACGCGGCTCCACTCGGACTCGCTGATCAACTGGCGCGAGTGCAACTGCTCCGCGCTCGCCTTCTCCTCGAGCGCCCGGCGCGCCAGCGCCTCGGCCTCCACCAGCCGGGCCTTGGCCTCCTCCACGCCCGCAGCGCCGCGCTCCTGCTGGGCCACGAGCGCGCCCTGCTCCACCTCGAGCTCCGCGCGCGCCGCCGTCAGCTGCGGCCCCAGGCCCCGAAGCTGGGCCTCCGCCTCCGCCAGCTGCCGCGCCTCCTGCTCGTGGGCGAGCTCGAAGAGCACCTCGCCCGCGCGCACCTGCCGGTGCAGCTCCACCCGCGTCTTCACCAGCCGCCCGTCCACCGGCGCATCCACGGCGTACACCTCGCGGTGGACCTCCAGCCGCGCCTGCACGCTGGGCTCGTAGACGGTGATGCTCGCTCGCAGGAACCACACGCCCCAGACGGCGAACAGCCCCACCGGCAACAACCAGAGCGCCGAGCGCCCTCGCCCCCGCAGCAGCGCGCGCACGGTGCGCGGGAACATTCCTTCACCAACTCTCATGAGCGAAGCCTACCTCATCACCGTGGAACAGACGGACTCCCCGCCAGACCTTCCACCCGGGACGCTCCCGGAGGTCGGCGCCCATCCTCGCCCGGCGGACTGACGCGCGGCAAAGCCAGGGGCGTCACCTCCCCATGCCGCACGCGCCCCGTCCGCGATTGTCTTCTCCGCGCCTTCGTGAATGGACAATCCATCCAGGCCCGGAGCCGCGCGGCGCCCGGAACACAGCCGGCCGACATGTCAAGGGTTGTCCAGGTCAGTCCTATCTCGAAGATAGGGCTCATAAAATGGCTAAAACATGTTTTCAGGATATTGCGACGCGGGGCGTGATGCGGTCTCCACGTATCACCGAGGCGGCGCCCCTCCGCCGCGTCCGGAGCCGGCCCCTTGTAACCGGTTCGGGCGCACTGGCTTCGGGCCCCAGGTGGATTCATGACCCAGGGGTCTCTCAGGTTTCGATAAACTGCGCCATCTATCCAAGTCCCCGGATCTATTTGGATTAGCGGGTTTTTCAGTTCAAGGCTTGACTCCCAATTTTCATCGATTTTTAATGATTCTACTCCGGGTGTGCATGGGCAACCGTGTCGCCTGGAGCGAACGTGGTTCAACCCAGGAGCGACATCATGAAGATCAAGACCAAGGTTCGTGGCGGTCCCCGCGGCTGTGGCCCGGGCGGCATCAGCATCTGGTACGACACCGTTCTGGCGTAGTCGTCCAGACGTCGTTGTTTCACCGTAGTGACTCAATCACCAGGAGCAGACACATGAAGATCAAGACCAAGGTTCGTGGCGGTCCCCGTGGTTGCGGCCCCGGCGGCATCAGCATCTGGTACGACGACGTGCTCCAGCAGCTCCCGTAGTTTCGTCCCCGGGCGGTGATTCGCTCGGACGAAGCTCGAAATCGCCAGTGAGCGGAACATCGCTCGCTGGCGATTTTTTCATGCCTTCGCGAGGTCGCCTGTATTTTCTTCCGATTCGCGAAGTCTGAGATTGGCTGTGGCGTGAGAGGTTACAAAGACTTTCGCCGCATTCTTTGCGTGGTCACTTGACTGGCCGATTACACCCGCCTTTAATGATTCTACTTCCGATGCGGACCGGGAACGGTGAATCGCACGCAATGGCGACTCGGGAGCCGCGTAATGGCTGGATGGACGGGGAATAGGGGCGGGTAGCGCGGGTTGTGGAGGGGCCGGGAGCAGCGCCGGCCGAGGGGCGGCGGGACCGCGGGTGACCTTGGAGCTCGCGTGTCAGAGGGGTGTGTATAGATTGGCTGGCACCTGAAGAACCAGAAGGTGTCGTCGTCCGTAGACTCAAGAGCTTTTCATCAACGCCTTCCAGCCATCCAATCCCCGGGGTTGGGTGTCTGGTGTCAACGCAGTACATCCAGGAGCGTACCATGCAGATCAAGACCAAGGTTCGTGGCGGTCCCCGTGGTTGCGGTGGTGGCGTGGTGCTGACCAACCAGGTCCGCACGCAGCTGCCGTAGTCGACTGGCATCACCGCTTCATCCATCCGACTCCAGCGATGGAGTCATCCTCACCAGGAGCTCATCATGCAGATCAAGACCAAGGTTCGTGGCGGTCCCCGTGGTTGCGGCGGTTCCCTGCCCGTGCTGACCGGCACGGTCCGCACCCAGCTGCCGTAGTCGGCGCTGGATCATCCTCACCCGACTCCAGCGATGGAGTCATCCTCACCAAGGAGCTCATCATGCAGATCAAGACCAAGGTTCGTGGCGGTCCCCGTGGTTGCGGTGGTGGCGTGATCATCGCGGTGCGTTCCGACGCGCTCGCGGCCATCCCGTAGTCCTCCGTCAGCATCCCGAGCTGACTTCACTCACACCTGATTCCGAGGAGTCCATCATGCAGATCAAGACCAAGGTTCGTGGCGGTCCCCGTGGCTGTGGCGGTGGTGTTGCGATTCCCGTGCGCACCACGGGCGGCGTCCTCACGCAGATCCCGTAGTCGTCAGTCTTCCAGACTGAGTCCAACCCAGGCTGTTCTCGATAGGAGCTCGTCATGCAGATCAAGACCAAGGTTCGTGGTGGTCCCCGTGGCTGTGGTGGCTCTCTCCCGCTGCCCACGCAGCCCGTGCTGGACGCCGCCTACGCGCTGTAGTCCTTGTTTGGGCACGTAGAGTGCCTGTCCAAGACGCGAGTCGCCAGGGGGCGGAGTTCCTCGCCCTCTGGCGGCTGTCATTGCGGGGCCCGGTGAGGCTCGCGCGAATCCCTGTCGTGGGGAGGGCGCGCTAGAGTCCCCGGGATGATCAACCCGGTTCATGTGTATGCCTGGCAGGCGGCCATCGTCGGCAACGCGCGGCTGGAGGGCCGCCCGGTGCGCGCGCTGATGCTCGAGGACCCGTGGGCGGGCTCCTTCGCGCGGAGCCCGGAGACCTTCCTGGGCTTCGAGGTGGACGGGGGCTTCGAGCCGTCGTTCGACCGGTGGTTCGAGCGGATGAAGGCGCGGGGGCTCCTGGCCATCCGCTCGCTCCGCGTCTCCGACCCTTCGATCTGGGTGCTGTACGAGCCGCCCGACTCCCCGCCCCGGTTGCCGGAGCTGGCGCTGGTGTTCCCGGACCGGGTGGTCTGGTACCGCTACTTCTTCCCGTGGCCGGGCCCCCAGGCCCGGTCCGCCGTGTCGCAGGAGGACGGCTTTCGCGAGGTGCCGGAGACGCGCTCGGCGGCGGTGCCCTCGGTGGAGGACGCGGAGCGGGAGCTGCTCGCGGCGACGCGGGAGTACGTCGCGTTCGTGGGGCCTCAGGCTCGCAAGGACCACTCGAGCGACGTGTTCTACGCGGCCATGGGGCAGAAGGCGCTGGAGCTGCTGACGGACACGGAGGCGAGCTTCCAGACGCGACTGGCGGCCCTGCGGGAGGCGGACGTGAAGGAGTCCCGCCGGCGCAGCAAGGACTGGTGGCCCGTGCAGCCGGCGACGCGCGCCATGCGGCCACAAATCTTCGAGAACGCGGCCAGGAGCCTGGAGCGGGACGACTACCTGCGGGTGATGGAGGCGGCGGGGCTGTCCTGGAGGGCCGTGCGGCTGGCCTGCGCCGCCCAGGACATCTGGCCGCTCAACATGCACAACGAGCGCACGTCGGAGGACATGCTGCCGCCGTTCGTCCAGGCGCCGGGGTACGCGGCCATCGGGAAGCGCTGGGCCGACGCGGCCAACGCCGCGTGCAACGCCGCGGTGAACGCGCGCTGAGCGCCTCCGCCGGACCTGGGAGCGCCCCTCTCGGCTCCAAGGGGCGCCCCGGGAAGGCGCCTTGCTTCAGCCGGCCCGGGCCAGCTGTGGCGGCGGCAGGGCCGACGGCGCGAGGACGACGTAGCCGGTGGCGATGAGCGTCTCCTCCACGGCGAGCGAGACGGCGCCCTGCACGGCGCCCGCCTGGGTGGGCTTGCAATTCACGCCGATGGCGATGACGGGCCCCTGCGCGGTGAACTCCGCCACGTCGACGCTGGGCACGGGCACCGCCTGGACGCCGGGCACCACCACGACGCGCTCGCGGAAGGCCTTCATCAGCCCATGGATGTCCCCGCCGTGCGTCAGCGGCACCTTCACCACGATGCGGCGGTGGGGGTGGTGGCTGAAGTTGATGATGTTGTCGCTGAAGAGGCGGTTGTTGCCGACGGAGATGCGCAGGTTGTCGCCCGTGTCGATGGTGGTGGCGAACAGGCCGATCTCCTGCACCAGGCCCGTGACGCCGGCGGCGGAGATTTCGTCGCCCACGCGGAAGGGCCGCAGCACCAGCAGGAAGATGCCCGCGGCGAAGTTGGAGAGCAGCCCGGACCACGCCGTGCCGATGGCGATGCCCGCGGCGGCCAGCAGCGCGGCGAACGAGGTGGTCTCGAACCCCATCATCCCCAGGATGCCCAGCAGCAACAGGATGGTGAGGGAGCCCGCGAACAGCGACTCGATGTACCGGATGAGCGTGGCGTCGAACTGCCGCTTCTGCAGCGTCAGGTTCAACACGCGCCGGAAGGTGCTGATGATTGCACGTCCCACGAACCACAACACGAGGGCGCCCATTGCCTTGAGCAGGAACGGGAAGGCCTCCGCGAGAGCCAACGTCTTCAACTGTTCGATGACCGCGTCCATGACGCTCCTGAAGCGGCCGAGAGTCCACGGACGTGGCGGGCCTGCTCCGGTCCGGCCGCGTGTGCAGGGCACGGGCCATCCCGGCGGCCTCACGTAAGTCTGCGAATGCCCGGCTTCCTCATGCCGAGGTCACAAGCGACGCGGGGAGGTCCTCCCCAGCCTGGACACGTCAGCCGCGAACGTTGACGCGTCAGGGGGGCCTCGACGCGGCGGCGTGGGCCCTTCAGGGCGCGGTGACGAGCCGCAGCCCTCGCTCCCGGACCAGCGCCCCGAGGGCCTCGTCCGACACCGAGGTTCCTCGTACATCCAGCACGCGCAACTGGGGCAGGGCGCGCAGCGCGGCCAGGCCCGCGTCGGTGACACCGGTGCGGGGCAGGTGGAGCGTGTGCAGCGTCCTGGGCAGATGTCCCAGGGACGCATCGCCGATGCGCGCCCGGGCGAGGCTGAGCCAGGTGAGCTGGGGGAAGCCCCTCAGGGCCTGGAGGCTCTCGTCGTTGAGCCACGTGGCGCCCAGGTCCAGTCGTGTCAGGCGCGGCAGTCGCTGGAGGGCCACCAGTCCGGAGCCGCTGATGGGCGTGCCCGCGACGTGAATCGACTCCAGGCCGGCCAGCTCGGCCAGCTGCCCCAGCCCCAGGTCGGTGAGCAGGGTGCGCTCGGCGCGCAGGGACTGGAGGTGGGGCAGGGCGCGCAGCGCGGGCAGCCACTCGTCGTTGAAGGCGGTCCGGCTCACGTCCAGCTCGCGCAGGGCCGCGTGCAGATGCCCCAGGGCCTGGGGGCCCATGGGCGTGGCGCTCAGGTCGAGCCGAACCAATCGCTCCAGCCCTCGAAGCGCGGCGAGCGAGTCATCCGTCACGGCCAGGCCGGACAGGCCCAGCCGCTCCAGCGCGATGAAGCCCGCGAGCACGTCGAGTCCCCCCGCCGCGACGGCGGTCCTCGACAGCTCCAGCTCCCGCAGGGCCACGAGTCCTCGCACCTGTCGCAGGGCCGCGTCGTCCACGCGGGTGTCGTCGAGGTGGAGCAGCTCCAGCGCGCTCAGTGCCGCGAGGTGCCGGAGCCCCGGGCCCCGCAGGTGGGTCTTCGTGAGGACCAGGGCGCGCAGCGCCTTCAGGCCGGAGAGGTGGCCAAGGCCCAGGTCGGTGATGCGGGTGTGGCCCAGGTGCAGCGCCTCCAGGTTCCGCAGCGTGCCGAGGTGCGCGAGGCCCGTGTCGGTGAGCCCGGTGCGCGCGAGGCCCAGCCACGTGAGGCCCGGCAGCTCCCGCAGCCGCGCGAGGCCCGCGTCCGTCACGTGCGTCCCGCTCAGCACCAGCGTGTGCAGGCGCGCTCCGGGCACCCAGGCGAGGACGGTGTCGTCCACCGCGGTGTCGGAGAGGTCCAGCCACTCGAGCTCCGACTGGGCGGCGAGGGCAGACAGCGCACGCGGGCTGATGGCGGTGCTCGCGAGGGTGAGGCGCCGCAGCGTCGTCAGCCCGGACAGGAAGCCGAGGCCCGCGTCGGAGATGGCCGTCTCATCCAGACGCACGACGGCCAGCCTCCGCATCTCCCTCACGTGCGCGAGCCCCCCGTCGGTCACCCGGGTGCCGTCCAGGTGCAGGGCCTCCAGGGCGGTGAACTCCCGCAGGGCCTCCAGGTGCGCGTCGCCCAGCGGGGTGCCCGAGGCGCGCAGGCCCACCGCGCCCGAGTCGCGCAGCAGCCGCGCGAGGAGCGACGGGGCGGGCAGGGGCGCCGAGTCGAAGCAGAGCTCGGGCACCTGATGCGCCTTCAAAGCGGTGGCCCGCTGACGTGCCTCCTCCTCCGTCACGAGCGCGCCGAGCGGCTCCGCGCACCACGTGCCCCCGGTGGGGGGCTGGAAGCCGGTCGCGTCCGTCGTCAGGGGGCGCCAGCGCTCGAGCCCTCCTTCGGGAAGCACGCGGTAGGCGGTGAGCAGCGCGGGAGGTGGCTCGACGCGCGGAGGAGGAGCAGGAGGGGCGACAGGCGGCGTGGTGGCGCAGCCCATCAGGAATCCCACGAGGAGCCGCCACGTCCCAGGTCTCATCGGGCCGAGCGTAGCGGTTCCCCTCCCGGCTCAGGAGGACTTCGTCGCCGACAGGAGCCTCTCCACGGCGACGAGCACGGCGGCCGCGCTGGCCGGGTGCTTGACGAAGGCGGCGGGGCTGAGGTTGGACAGGCGGCCCATCAGCGAGTCCGGTCCGCTCACGTTCACCATGACGATGCGCGAGCCGGGGCGCGCCGCCGTGCTGAGCACATCCAGCGCGGAGCCCGTGTCCACGATGATGATGCGCGCGGGCTTGTCGCTGTCCGTCACGACGCGCAGGCCCTTCTGCTCGAACAGCTCGGTGATGAGCGCCATCAAGCGCGCGTCCGACAGGCGCACCAGCACCGGCTCCCGCGTGTCCAGCTCCACCGCGTTGGCGGCCTGGGGCGCGGGCCCCTTGCCCAGCTCCCTCACGTCCTTCTTCAAGAGCTCCATCACATCCGTCTTCAGCACGCCCCGCACGCGCTGGAGCAGCGAGGCGTCCTGGGCCACGAACGCCTTCAATCGCTGCTCACCGTCGGGTGCCAGCTGCGTGAAGGCCACGCCCATGCCGTCCTCGCGCGACCACGCCACCTGACCGAAGGCCCGCAGCGCCTGGGCCGAGTCGGGGAGGGTGATGCGCAGCTCCAGCGTGCTCCCCACCGGCAGCGCGCGCGGGGTGCGGATGGCGAGCCCTCCCGTGCCGATGTTCCTGCTGTACGCGCGCACCACGTCATCCTGCGTGGCGAACGTCAGCTCCAACACCGCGTCCGCGCGAGCGGGACGCGCGGGCAGGGGGCTGCCCTCGGGGGGCAGCGCTCCCAATTCCAGCAGCACGTCCCGGAGCAACTCCAGACGCTGCGCTTCGTCGGGGCCGAGCGGCGCCGTGCGCTGTCGCTCCAGCAGCGTCTTGTATTCCTCGAGCGCGTTGGCGCGTGGACTTCCCATGATGCCCCCCTGCCTGCCTTTCGCGCCTCCCAGCCTGCCATGTCCTCACGGACTGGCGCGAGAGGTCCACTTCCACCCTGTCCTCATGCATACACCCTGGTATAGGCCAGCGCATGGACGTCCCTCCCTCGCTTCCTACCCGCCCGGGCCTGCTGTCGAGCCTGCTGCGCTGGGGTGTGGCGTGCGCGGCGATGCCGCCCCTGCTCACGCCCGCGCTCCTGCTGGGGCCCGTCAGCCCCGGGGCCTCGGACGCGCTGATGCGGACGTGGTGTCTGTGGGCCCGGCGCGTCTTCGGCGTGGACGTGGAGGTGGTGGACCACAACGAGGGCCGCTACGACGCATCCTCGTATCTGTTCCTGCAACTGAACCAGACGAGCTTGAGCGAGACGTTCGTGACGCCCCCGGCGCTGCCCCGGCCCGTGCGCATCTTCATGAACATCGAGTATGCGGCGCTGCCCTTCGCGGGCTGGGTGCCCTGGGCCCAGGGCTCCACGGTGGTGGTGCGCCAGTGGAGCGCGCAGGCGCGCCGCGCCGTGGACCGCGCCGCCCAGGCCCTGCGCGAGGGCGCCAGCTATTACATGTCCATCGAGGGCCGACGCAGCGAGGACGGCCGGCTCAATCCCTACCGCAAGGGCGCGGCGGTGCTCGCCATCCGCTCCGGCGCCGCCCTGGTCCCCATGGTGTTCCACGGCGCGCGGGACGTGCTGCCCTTCGGGGAGTGGCGCGTCAGGCCGGGGCGGGTGCGCGTGGAGCTGTTGCCCGCCATCCCCACCGAGGGCCTGCGCTACGAGGACCGGGACGCGCTCGTGGAGCGGCTGCGCGCCCTCGCCCGGGAGCGGGGCTTGGAATAGCCCCGCCCGGGGGTAGGCTCCAGGGCATGTCCTACCAACGCAACCCGGTGAAGGCGCCACGCGTGTCGGGGCTGGCGCTCAAGGCGTTCGTCAACACCCTGGAGAGCGCCGTCGGCTCACCCGTGCTGGAGAAGCTGGTGCGCGACAGCGGCATCGACCGGTGGCGGGAGCTGTCCGCCGGTGATGCGCCCCCGCTCCAGTACCCGCTGCCTCCGGGCGCGCCCGCCACCGAGCCCCAGTCCCCCACGGAGCAGGCCTCGCGCGCCATCCTGGCGCAGCCCGTGACGCCGGAGCGCGAGACGGTGGGCGCGTATGTCCGGGCCTACCGCGAGGGCGGCGCGGACCCGGTCTCCGTGGCCCGTCGCCTGAACGAGGCCATCGACCGGCTGGAGCGCGGCGAGGCGCGCATGGGGTGGTTCATCGCGCGCAAGCCCGACGAGGTGCTCCGCGCCGCCGAGGCCTCCGCCGGGCGCCATCGCGAGGGCCGCGCGCTGAGCGTGCTGGACGGCGTGCCGGTGGTGCTCAAGGACGAGGTGGACCTGGCGGGCTTCCCCACCACGCTGGGCACGCGCTTCCGCCACCAGGTGGCCTCGGTGGACTCGACGGTGGCCGCGCGCCTCAAGGCCGCGGGCGCGCTCATCCTGGGCAAGGCCAACATGAACGAGATTGGCATCAACCCCATCGGGTTGAATCCGCACCACGGCGTCGCGCGCAACCCGTGGAACCGGGGCCACATCACCGGAGGCAGCTCCAGCGGCTCGGCCGCCGTCGTCGCCGCGGGCCTGTGTCCGCTGAGCATCGGCGCGGACGGCGGTGGCTCCATCCGCATCCCGGCGGCCCTGTGCGGCATCGTCGGCCTCAAGGCGACGTGGGGCCGCATCCCCGAGACGGGCGTGCCGCCCCTGTGCTGGAACGTGGGGCACGTGGGGCCCCTGGGCCTCACGGTGGACGACGTCGCGGCGGCGTATGCGCTGCTCGCCGGACCTGACGGCAAGGACCTGGTCTCCCAGGGCCAGCCCCCGCATCACCTGTCCGGTTACGAGCGCGCGGACCTGACGGGCGTGAGGCTGGGCATCTGCTGGCCCTACTTCGAGGACGCGTCCCCGGACGTGGTGGCGCGCTGCAAGGAGGCGGTGCGCGCGCTGACGGCCGCGGGCGCCACCGTGGTGGAGGTGCCCGCGCCGGATTTGAACACCGTGCTCTGGACGCACAGCTGCATCATCCTCAGCGAGATGGCCGAGTCGATGCTGCCGCACTCGCGCGAGCACGCCTCGGACTTCGGGCTCGACTCGCGCACCAACCTGGCCATCGGCAGGCACTTCCGGGCCACGGACCTGGTGCACGCCCTGCGGCATCGCCACCGGCTGACGCGCGAGCTGCTCGCCGTCATGGCGGGCGTGGATGTCCTCGTCACCCCGTCGACGGCCACCACCGCGCCCCTCATCCCCGAGGGCACGCTGCCCGACGGCGAGTCGAACCTGCCCGTCGTCGACGCGCTGATGCGCTTCGTGCGCGAGGGGAACCTGACGGGCTTCCCCGCCCTGTCCGTCCCGGCCGGCCACGACAGCGCGGGGCTGCCCGTGGGCCTGCAGCTCATGGGGCGCCCCTACGAGGAGCACCTGCTGCTGCGCCTGGGCCGCGTCGTGGAGCGCGCCACGGCCGCTCGCACGCCCGCCGTGCATGTCACCGCCCTGCGCTGAGCACGATTCAAAGACATCCTGGAATTTGCCAAGCCCATCGTTCCTGGTGGGCTTGTGTGTATTAACGCTGGCAAAACCAGAAAGACCCGCCCATTATTCCCTCGGCGCGGCAGCGTGGACTCTCCAGGCTGCCACAGGCCCGTGATTCGCTGGACGTCAATTCCTGGCATCCGGTTCCGGGCAGGAGGAATTGTTGCATGCAACTGCGTCCGCAGGTGGGTTGGGTGCCGTTCGTCCTCGCGGCGTCGCTGGTGGCGGCATGTGGTCCGTCCTCGTCGGAGACGCCCGCGCCAACGCCGGAGTCGACAGGCGTGCGGGCCGCGGAGTTGGTGGAGCTGGTGGTCAACGGAGATTTCAGCAACGGGCAGACCGCGCCCTGGTGGAGCGGACCGAACACTCAGTCGGTGGTGGAGAACGGCCGGCTGCGCGTCAACGTCACGGGTGGCACGGCGAATCCGTGGGACGCGCCCATGGGGCAGGACAACATCGCGCTCGCGAACGGGCAGGCGTACACGCTGACCTTCACCGCCTCCGCGACGGCGAACGTGACGGTGCGGGCCACGGTGCAGCTGGGCGCGGCGCCGTACACCGCGCCGCTGGACCAGAACATCACGCTGGATGGCACGGCGCGCACGTTCACGTTCCCCTTCACTTCGAATCTCGCGACGGCGGCGGGGCAGGTGACGTTCCAGGTGGGCGGGCGGGGCGCCTTCTCGCTGTTCCTGGACAACGTCTCGCTCACCACGTCGGGCGGAGGCAATCCGGGCGGCGGCGGGCCGGTGGCGATGACGAGCGGCTTCTACGTGGACCCCCACTCCAACCCGGCCGTCTGGGTGCGCGACAACGGCGGGGACTCGCGCGCCTCGCGCATCCAGACGTCCATCGCGAGCAAGCCGGGGGCGCGCTGGTTCGGCAACTGGAGCGGCGACATCACGGCCGCGGTGTCCGGCTTCGTGGGCGCGGCGGACACGGCCGACAAGCTGCCGGTGCTCGTGGCGTACAACATCCCCGGGCGTGACTGCGGCAGCCACTCCGGCGGCGGCGCGGGCAGCCCGGAGGCCTATCGCGCGTGGATCTCCGCCTTCGTCACCGGCCTGGGCAGCCGCCCCGCCATCGTCATCATCGAGCCGGATGCCGTCGCGCAGCTGGATTGTCTGCCCAGCGACCCCGAGCGCCAGACGCGCCTGGCCCTGCTGCGCTACGCGACGGAGCAGCTGCGCGACAGGGCGCCCAACACCTGGGCCTACCTGGACGGCGGCAACGCGAACTGGATTGGCGCGGACACCATGGCGCAGCGGCTGGAGTCCGCGGGCGTGCGCAACATCCGCGGCTTCGCGCTCAACGTGTCGAACTTCTACACGACGGCGCAGTCGACGACGTACGGCACCCACGTCAACACCGCGCTCACCTCGCGCTACGGCTACACGAAGCCCTTCGTCGTGGACACCAGCCGCAATGGCAACGGCCACAACGGCGAGTGGTGCAACCCCGGCGGCCGCCGGCTGGGCGTGACGTCCCAGGTGGGCGGTGGCGCGGAGCTGCTCCTGTGGGTGAAGGTGCCAGGGGACTCCGACGGCAACTGCGGCATCGCGCCGAACACGCCCGCGGGCACGTTCAGCCCCGACCTGGCCCTCCGGCTCATCGACGGCACCTGACGGGCGGGGCTCAGCCTCGCTTGGGCAGGAGCCGGGCCAGCTCGCGGTCCAGCGTGGCGGCGAAGCGCTGGCGGTCCTGGGCGTTGAAGCCGCTGGGGCCGCCCGTCACGACGCCGCTCTCGCGCAGCTCCTGCATGAAGTTCCGCACGGACAGCCGCTCGGCGATGTTCTCCTCGGAGAACAGCTCGCCGCGCGGGTCCAGGGTCACCACGCCGCGCGGCACCAGCAGCGCCGCCAGGGGGATGTCCTGGGTGACGGCCAGGTCCCCCTTCTGGGCGGAGGTGGCGATGTGCTGGTCCGCCACGTCCAGCCCCGCGCCCACCTGCACGGTGGAGACGAGCTCCGAGCGGGGCAGGGACAGGGACTTGTTGGCCACGAAGACGAGCGGCACCTTCAGGCGCTGTGAGGCGCGCAGGAGGATGTCGCGGACGGGCGTGGGGCAGGCATCGGCGTCGACCCAGATTCGCATGGCGCTCGCATCCTCGCGTGGACAGGCGCGAAGATGAAGTGCTTGACGCCGCCCATGCGTGGCGCTCGGATGCGCGCCCATGTCCGAGCTGCTCACCCGCGCCGAAGCCTCGAATCACGCTGAAACCTCGCGTCATTCCGACGTGCTCGCCTTCATCGACGAGCTCTGCCGCCGCACGAAGCTCGCCCGACGGGTGGACTTCGGCACCAGCGGCGAGGGCCAGCCCCTGGTGTCGCTGGTGGTGAGCGACCGCAACTGCTTCACGCCGGAGCTGGCGCGCAAGCAGAAGAAGGTCGTGGTGATGGTGGAGGCCAACATCCACGCCGGCGAGGTGGAGGGCAAGGAGTCGGTGCTCGCGCTCGCGCGGGATTTGACGCTCACCAGGCTGGGCCAGAAGCTGCTCGACAAGCTGGTGCTCGTGCTGGTGCCGAACTTCAACCCGGACGGCAATGACCGCATCAGCCCCAACAACCGCAAGCTGAACCTCCAGGACCTGGAGGGGCAGGTCAACCCGGCGGGCGGCGTGGGCACGCGCTACACCGGCGAGGGCTGGAACCTCAACCGCGACAGCACCAAGCAGGAGGCGCCGGAGACGCGCGCCATGGCGAAGCTGCACCAGACGTGGTGGCCGGAGCTGTTCATCGACTGCCACACCACCGACGGCAGCATCCACGACTTCGACCTGACCTACGACACGTCGCACTCCAACGAGCCGCTGTTCCAGGAGCTGCGCGACTACAACCGGCAGATGCTGGACCGCGTCGCCCAGGCGGTGCAGAAGCGCCACGGCTTCGACAGCTTCTGGTACGGCAACTACCGCGAGGAGGGCGTGCCCAGCTCGGGCTGGCATACGTACCCGGCGCTGCCGCGCTTCGGCAGCCACTACCGGGGACTGCTCGGCCGGCTGGACGTGCTGCTGGAGACGTACAGCTACATCGACTTCCCGCGCCGCTGCGCGGTGATGTACGCGTGGCTGCTGGAGCTGATTCGCGAGGCGGCCCGGAGCGCGAAGACGTACCGCGCGCTCACCCAGGCGCAGGAGGAGGCCATCATCGCCCGGGGCACCACGCCGGATCCGCAGACGCTGGTGGGCATCAACTACGGCGTGGCCACGCGCGACGGGGAGGGGAAGCTGACGTTCGACTACCCGGCCTACGTGAAGCCCGGTGACCTGGCGCGCATCCAGGCGTTCGACGAGAAGAGCGTCACGGAGCGGCGCTTCCCGGGCAAGAAGCGCAAGGTCTACCGCGTGCCGCACTTCCGCACCTTCATCCCGACGCAGTCGGTGAGCACGCCGGAGGCGTACCTGGTGCCCGCGGAGCTGGCGCCCCGGCTGGAGTCGCAGGGCATCCGCTTCGAGGTGCTCCCCAAGGCGCAGCGCTTCCTGGTGGACAGCTACCGCATCGCCCGGCGCGAGGAGACCTTCAGCCCGGACGTGGCCGCCAATGTGCCGCCGCCGGGGCAGGCGGAGGTGCCGCTGAGCCAGAAGCCCAAGCCGGTGCGCTTCGAGACGGTGCTGACGGTGTCGCCCGAGCGCGGCGAGCGCGAGTTCGCCCAGGGCACGCTCCGCGTCCCCACCGCGCAGCGCGCGGGCACGCTGGCCGTCTACCTGCTGGAGCCGCACTCCGATGATGGCTTCTGCCGGTGGCAGTTCCTGGACACCTTGTTGGAGGTGGGCGGTTACTACCCCGTGCACCGCGTGGTGAGCCCCGCTCCCGCGCCGAAGAAGGCGGAGTGAGGCCCAAGGGCCCTGACGCGGGTCGGGGTCCAGCAGGATGGCAACGTCACCGCGACGCTGGATTGCCCGCCTGACGGGGGGCACGCCGTTCATCCCTGAGGCGGCGCGGTTCATCCCAGGGCACGTGGAAGCGGTCCCGGGAGATGGCTAGCCTCCGTGCGCATGCGCGACGCGGAGCCGGTTCGTCCCCGAGTGGATGAGGTGGAGCCCCTGCCGTCCTGGGCCGTGTGGCTCGGGGCGTTGGGGTGGTGGCTCGCGGATGCGCTCATCTCCGTGAGCCAGACGCAGCTGCTGCAACGCATCGGCGAGCTGAAGGTCGTGGAGGGGGCGCTGTGGCGGATGTCGCTGGCCAGCTCCCTGCTGTGGGTGCCAATCACGGTGATGTGTCTGCGCCTGTCCGAGCGGGTGCCCCTGTCGCGGGGGCACCTGCGGCGGGCGCTGGGCTTCCACGGAGGGGCGCTGCTCGTCGTCGTGCTGGGGCGGGCGACTTTCGTCGTGCTCACGCAGGACCTCATCGGCTGGTACGAGCGCACGCCGCAGGTGCTCGACGTGCTCGCGCAGAGCGTCGTCAACAACCTGCTGCCCTTCGTGTTGCTGACGGCGGGAGCGCATGCGCTGGGCCTGGCGCGCCGCGCGCACGTGCGTCAGCGGCGCGCCGACCAGTTGCAGGCGCAGCTCGCGCAGGCGCGGCTGCAGGCCCTGGCGTCGCAGCTGCGCCCCCACTTCCTCTTCAACGCGCTCAACGCCGTGTCCTCGCTGGTCCACGTGGACCCGGACGCCGCCGAGAAGATGCTGGCGCGCCTGGGGGACTTGCTGCGCCACAGCCTGGAGTCCCATGCGCGGCAGGAGGTGACGCTGCGCGAGGAGCAGCAGGCGCTGGCGCCGTATCTGGACATCGAGCAGACGCGCTTCGGGCCGCGACTGGAGGTCGCCTGGAGGCTGGGGCCCGACGTGCTGGATGCGCGCGTGCCGTATCTAGCGTTGCAGCCGTTGGTGGAGAACGCCATCCGTCATGGGCTGGCGCCGCGCGCGGAGCCCGGGCGCATCGAGATCTCCGCTGAGCGGGAGGGCGACGTGCTGCGCCTGTGCGTGAGCGATGACGGGATGGGCCCCCCCGTGAGCGGCCCTCCGCGAGGTGGCGGGGTGGGGCTGTCGAACCTGCGCGCCCGGCTGGCGACGCTGTACGGGCCTCGTGCCGTGCTGGAGCTGCGCGCGGGGACGCCTCGCGGCGCGGTGGTGGAGCTGCGGGTTCCGCTCGATGACGCGCCCGGCGCGGAGCGGGTGGCCGCATGAGCGCCGCGCGTGGGGGGGCGTGATGGAGCCCGCCTCCGGGGGCAGGGTGATGATGGGCGGCAAAGAGGTCGTGGAGCCGTCGGTGCTTCGCGTGGCGCTCGCCGGAGCGGGTGGCGGCAGGAGGGCCGCGCGTGGAGGGGGCAGGGTGATGATGGGCGGTAATGAGGTCGTGGAGCCGTCGGTGCTTCGCGTGGCGCTCGCCGGAGCGGGTGGCCGCATGAGAGCCGCGCGTCGGCGTGTCGTGATGGAGCGCGCGTCCGGGAGGGCTGGGTGATGATGGGCGGTGGTGAAGCGGTGGAGCCGTCCGTGCTTCGCGTGGCGCTCGCGGATGACGAGCCGCTCGCCCGTTCGCGCCTGCGCGCATTGCTCGCCGCGGAGCCGCATGTCGAGCTCGTCTCCGAGGCCGCCAGCGGCGCGGAGGCCGTGCGCGGCGTGCTCCAGTCCTCGCCGGACGTGCTGCTGCTGGACGTCGAGATGCCAGCGGGAGACGGCTTCGAGGTCCTCCGCGCGCTGCCGCCCGAGTCGCTGCCCGTGGTCGTCTTCGTCACCGCGTGGCAGCAGCACGCCGTGCGCGCTTTCGAGGCCCAGGCGTTGGACTTCCTGCTCAAGCCCTATGACAAGGAGCGCTTCCGCGCCGCGCTCGCCCGCGCGCGCCAGCAGGTGCGGCTGGTGCGTCGAGGCGAGGCGGTGGCTCGGCAGGAGGCGCTCCTGTCCGGGCTCGCGCTGGCGGAGGCCCCGCTGCGGCGTCTGCCCGTCAAGGTGGACGGTCGCATCCGCTTCGTCGACTGCTCCGCCATCTCCCACGTCGAGTCCGAGGCCAACTACGTGCGCGTGCACGTGGGCGCGGAGCAGCACGTGCTGCGCGAGACGCTGACGCACCTGGAGGAGCGCCTGGACACACGGCGCTTCCTGCGCGTGCACCGCTCCGTGCTCGTGAACCTGGACCAGGTGCGCGAGGCGGAGCCGCTGTCCCAGGGGGAGTACCTGCTGGTGCTCGGCTCGAGCGGTACCGCCGTGCGCACCGGTCGCAGTCACCGCGCGCGCGTCGAGGCCGCGCTGGGATTGGGAAGCGACAGCGCCCGCTGAAGGCGCCGTCCCTGGTGGCGCGCCATCCATCCCGCGCCCCCCTCGCTTCATCCCCGCTTCCCGGACAGGCGAGCGGGCACCCTGTACCTCTACGGCCATGGCGAGAGCGAGCCCGGCTCCTTTCGCCACACCCGAGAGGAGCTCACCATGTCGTCGTCCCGTCGCATCCCCACGCTGCTCGCGACGCTCGCGCTGTCCGTCGCGACGTCCGCCTCCGCCTCCGCGCCCAGCACGCCGGAGGTGCTCTCCCCCGGCTTCATCTCCCTGCCCGAGCAGGAGGAGTGGCGCATCGCCTTCACGCCGGACGGCCGCACCGCGTTCTGGGGCGTGAGCGCCGGCTTCTTCCCCGAGACGCGTCAGGCCACCATCGTCTTCTCCGAGTGGCGCAACGGCCGCTGGACGCAGCCCCGCCCCGCGTCCTTCTCCGGCGTGCACTCAGACATCGACCCGTTCGTCTCCCCCGACGGACGCCGCCTCTTCTTCTCCTCCATCCGTCCCGTCAACGGCCAGCCGCGCACGGACGTGGAGATGTGGGTGGTGGAGCGTCGCCGCGATGGCGGCTGGGGCGAGCCGCGTCACCTGGGCGCCGCGGTCCACAGCACCGCCGACGAGCTCTACCCGAGCGTGGACGCGGAGGGCACGCTGTACTTCGGCTCGGACCGCGAGGGCGGCTACGGCGGCTGGGACATCTACCGCTCGCGCCCGCGTCACGACGGCTCCTACGGCCCCGCGGAGAACCTGGGACCCGCCATCAACACCGAGTCCTGGGAGTTCAACCCCAACGTCCTCGCGGACGGCAGGACGCTGCTGTTCGCGTCCATCGCCCGCCCGGATGGCCACGGCTACGGTGACCTCTACGTCGCCCGCAAGACGTGGCGTGGCTGGCAGCCGGCGCGCAACCTGGGGCCGACGGTGAACACGGACCTGGACGAGTACCACCCGACGCTCTCGCCGGACCAGCGCACGCTCTACTTCGTGCGCCACCAGTACGAGCCGTTCGTCCCCGGGGAGCTCTACCACGTCCGCGTCGGCGGGCTGCTGTCCGACGACGGCACCTGCGACGTGAGCCACTGAGCCACCGCGTGAGCGCCTCCGCCCGGAGTCATCCCTCTTCCGGGCGGAAGGGCCCCGCGCGAGCATCTCAGCGCGACTGCAGGCGCAGGTTGTCCAGGGCCACGTCGGGGTGGCCCTCGGGCAGGTCGACGAAGAACGCGACGGGCTGCGCGGTGCCCAGCTGGAAGTTGGCGCGCACCCGCTTCGCCACCGCGTCACACGGCATGCGTGGCTCCCGCCCGTCGGCGGTGATGAAGCCGCACATCATCCCCCGCGTGGCGCGCGACGTGTCGAAGGCCACGGCCCAGCCGCGCCCCGGCACGAGCGCCTGCCGCGTCGCCACCCACCGCTGTCCGCCGCGAAGCAGCGACGCGAAGCGCGAGGTCTCACCCCGGGTCCACGTGGCCGGCACCGGCACGGACGCTCCGGGCTCCAGGATGCCCACCCCCACGCGCTGCGAGCGGTACTCGAAGCCCTGGGCCAGCGTGTCGGAGACGACGACCCACTCCGTCACCGCGGCGGCGCCGGAGTCCGCCTCCAGCGAGAGCTTCAGCGTCTGCGTGCCTCCGCTGGTCGCGACGAAGGTGGTGGCGACGAGCCCCGCGGCCTCGCCCGGACGGCTCTGGGGCCTGGCTCCGCGCAGGAGCGTCTGGCCGCCCAGGGTGAGGGTGACTCGCGGCGGCGTGGCCTCCAGCGCGCGGACGCGGACCGACACGCGATAGCTCATGCCGGAGACCACCCGCGCGGGCGGCAGCGAGAGGGGGCTGCTCCGCCCGACGGGCACCAGCGGCTCGTTGGGGAAGCGCACGCGCTCCCAGGCGGAGCACGTGGCCTCGACGCAGGGCCAGGGCTTGGGAAAGGCCTGCGGCGTGAGCGGGGCACGGCGCAATAGCCAGACATCGTGCTCCAGCCACAGGTGGAGGTTGGGGAACAGGCCGGGCGATTGGGCATCGCAGACATCCGAGGCGCTCCTCGACTCCACGAGCTTGCGCGTGAAGGCCAGCCGCGCGTAGCCCAGCCCCGCGTCTCCCGGGCCGCGCGCGGTGCGCTCGGGGTCCTCGCAGAGGAAGTCGTAGTCGTGCGCCAGGAACACCCACGAATCCCACACGGCCACGGGCCCGAGCAGCTCCTCGGTGCCCAGCGCCGTGTTGCGCTGGGTGATGCCCGCGCCCGAAGAGCCGTGGCAGCCATGCAGCTCGGTGAGGCGAGCGTCCGTGCCCGTCGACGTCACGCCCAGCGAGACGCGGGGGCGGCCGGAGGGGGACCACGGCGTGGAGCGCAGCGGCAGCAGCTGGTGGGCGTCGTAGTAGTGGTAGTTGAGCGTGGGCTCGTGGCCGGCGTAGCGCGTGTAGTGGCGCCAGAGGTCGGAGCCCCGGTCCGCGGGGATGGTGTAGACCTCGTGGGTCCACGACATCGAGACGGGGAGGCCCTCGCCCTCGGACCCGGCCACGCCCAGGTAGTCATAGCGACAGCCGGGGCTCGAATCTCCGCAGTCGAGCAGCGCGGTGTCCGCGCGGGGGAAGGCCGCGGGGCAGCGGTAGTCGCCATACGGCCCTCCGCAGCGCGCCACCACGCGGCAGCCGTAGGACGTCGTGCTGTAGCCCGGCCCCAGCGGTGTCTTGCGATAGCGCGGGAAGGTGCCCGACAGGCTCCGCGCAGTGGCCTCCCAGCCCACCTCGTCGCTGCGCATGGGGTCATACATGCGGACCTCGAGCAGCTGGTTCGCGGGGGACCACACGTTCGTGGCATCCACGCAATGCGCCGCGGTGATGGCCCGGCGCGGTGAGATGAACGTGACACCACACGTGTAGCGCAGCGGTGTTCCATCCAGCCCCAGGACAGGGGCGTGCGTCCCCGGGCGCAGCATGGGGACGAACACCGTCCCATGGCTGAGCCGGCTGCTGGCCAGCGCGCCCGAAGGGCCGAGGTCCACGCGGTAGTAGTCCTGATAGGCCCACTCCACGCGCTGGTCCACGGCCTCCCCCCCGGATGTGTCGGGTGACTCCAGGTGGCCGCCGCAGCCGACGAGACAGGTCATCAGGATGGCCAGATGAAAGCTCGCGCGGACGCGCACGGCGCGTCGTGTCGTGTCCATGAATGTTCCCCCCTCGATGACCCGGCGCGGCGTCCCCTCTCCGCGCGAGTGCTGGTGTCACCGGCACCCCGCATCATGCTGTGCATCTCCCCCGCCCAGAGCCCGCACGACCCGCCCGCGCGTCTGTCGCCCGTCCCACCTTGGAGGTGTTTCACGTCTTCGGGATGGCACTGCTCCCGCGTCACCCCGTGTGCGGGTTGGCGTGGATTTATGCCAATGAACAATGTATAAACGTGTAATCACGGCATATCTTGCCAAGTCGTGATTCCGGCAGGGGCCGGAGTTGCTCATCCCTGGCAGGGGGCGCGGCCGTCCGCGCGGGTGTGAGAACGCGAATGCAACGCATGTTTGAAATGCGCCAGGGAAGCTGGCGCGTGGGAGTGGTGTGCGCGCTGTTGGCCTTGGGTTCGGCGTGTGGGGACGCGGCGGTGGAGCCCGAGTCACCGGTGCCCGAGGTGGTGGAGGCGGACCCGGCGCGTCATCCGGAGCGTCGTGGCATCGGCATGTTGCCGTTGCCGAGCGGGCCGTCGGCGATGGCCATCACGGTGGACCCTCGGGCGTCGCTCATCGTCACCGAGGACGCCATCGTGAGGAACTTCACGCTGCTGCGGGTGATGACGCAGCTGGTGACGCAGTCGGGGGTCGCGGGCCTGACGCCGCTGGCGCTCTTCCAGGACTGGTGGAGCACGCAGGCGCCCCCGGGCTGTCTGCCCGTCTTCAACACCTTCCCCTTCGAGTGTCCGCGGCCGGAGTCGAACCAGGCGTTCGTCAACCCCTTCATCAACCCGGGCACCAACCCCGACGAGTACATCCCGCTGGCGCTGGTCAACCGCTTCGACCTGGCGCCGGTGTCGGGCAGCGACTGCGGTGAGTACCGCATCGTCTTCGGCAAGCGCTCGGGCATCCCGGGCGGCGGCAATCGCAACCTGCTCATCTTCGAGGCGGTGCTGCCCAACCCCAACCCCGCCGCGGGCCTCAATGGCTGTCAGCCGGTCGCCAACTTCTGGGCCTCGCTGACGGGGATGACCACGCTGTCGTCCCGCATCGCCGCGCTGCAGGGCTTCTACTTCAACGGCCTGCCGGGCGCGGGCGTCATGCCGGTGGTGCACATCGACAACTACGGCAACCGCTCCGGGAGCGTGGCGACGGGGCAGGTGCGCACCAACCAGTTCATCGGGCGGCCGTGGACGCTGCGTGAGTTCAGCGTGCGCCGGACGATGTGCGGCGCCACCCCCTGCCAGCTGCGCTTCGTCCCGGTGACGGTGAAGGTCAACCCGGGTGGGACGCTGTTCAACCCGGCGTCCGGCCACGCGCTCGCGCCCACGTTCCAGGGCTCGCTGTTCCCCGGACAGGTGCCCGCGCTGGCCGTCAATGACATCAACCTGTTCAACAACACCATCCCGGACGCGTTCAACAGCGGGCAGAGCCACGTGGGGGTGTTCGAGAACCAGTACGTCGCGCAGTTCGGCCCCGGCCCCAGCCCCTTCCACACCAACGTCCAGGCGGCGATTGCCGCGGCGGGCAGCACGCTGACGCCGCAGCAGGTGGTGGCGCGCTCCATGGCGCTGTCGTGCGCCGGCTGCCACGAGAACAGCAACGGCGCGAACCTGGGCGGCGGGCTCGTCTGGCCTCCGTCGGGCGGCTTCGTGCACGTGGGTGAGCAGTTCGACCCGCTTTCGGGGGTGTTCGGCCCGCGCTACCGCATCTCCCCGGCGCTCACCAACGTCTTCCTGCCCCACCGCAAGGCGGTGCTGGAGACGTTCCTGAACGCCTCGTGCGGGGATGCCACGTGCCAGCCGTGGGAGACGACCACCGTCTGCCCGGCTGACTGCCCGTAGTCCTCGGTCCACCAAGGTTCGGATGTGGGCGCGGAGGCATGTCTATACTCCGCGCCCACCATGACGGCGGACTCCCTCAAGCAGCACCTGCGGCGCACGCTCCGGCGGGATTTGTGGCTGACGCTCACCCCCGCGCTGCTCCTCATCGGCGTCGCCTTCGCCGCCGCGTTCCACTTCATCAAGCCCGCGCCGCCCAAGACGCTGGTGCTGGCCATGTCCCAGGACGAGGGCGGCTTCCGCTACTACGCGCGGAAGTACCAGGACTTCCTGGCCAGGCACGACATCAAGCTGGAGCTGCGCTCGACGAAGGGCTCCATCGAGAACGTGGCGCTGCTGGCGGACGAGTCCTCGGGCGTGGACGTGGCCTTCGTGCAGAGCGGCACGGTGGCGGGGGAGGCCGCGGGGAACGTGGTGTCGCTGGGCAGTCTGTCCTACGTGCCCCTGTGGGTGTTCTACCGGGGTGAGCCCCTGGAGGACGTGCGCCAGCTCAAGGGCCGCAAGGTGGCGGTGGGGCCGGAGGGCAGCGGCACGCGCGCGCTCGCCATCACGCTCTTGAAGGCCAACGGCATCGACGAGGCGCCCACGGAGCTGATGCCGCTGGAGCGCGAGGCCGCCATCGAGCAGCTCAAGCAGGGGACGGTGGACGCCATCTTCCTCATCTCTCCGGCCGAGTCGCCCGCCATCCACCGGCTGGCGGCGGTGCCCGGCATCCGGCTGTTGAGCTTCACGCGGGGCGCGGCGTACGCGCGGCGCTTCCCGTACCTGTCGCGGCTGGTGTTGCCCCGGGGTGTGTTCAACCTGGCCTCGGACGTGCCGGCCGAGGACGTGGTGGTCATCGCGCCCACGGCGAACCTGGTGGCGCGCGACTCGCTGCACCCGGCGCTGGCGTATCTGCTGATGCGCGCGGCCAGCGAGGTCCACGGCAAGGCGGGCCTGTTGGACGGCGCGGCCGAGTTCCCCGCGCCCCGCGAGACGGGCTTCCCGCTCAGCGATGAGGCGAAGCGCTACTACGAGGCGGGGGTCCCCCTGCTGCAGCGCTACCTGCCGTTCTGGGCCGCCAACCTGGTGGACCGGCTGTGGGTGATGCTGGTGCCCATCATCGCGGTGGTGGTGCCGCTGTTCCGGGCGGTGCCGGCGGTGTACCAGTGGCGCATGCGCTCGCGCATCGTGCGTTGGTATGCGCGGCTGAAGGAGATTGAAATCCAGCTCGATGAGAACCCCGGGCAGCAGATGCTCGAGGACATGCTCAAGCGCCTGGAGGAGGCGGAGCGCGAGGTCAATCGCATCCCCATGCCGCTGGCGTACGCGGAGAACCTCTACTTCTTCCGCGAGCACATCGAGGTGGTGCGCCGTCGCCTCATCCGTCGGCTCTCCGGTGGGCGGGACGGGGCGGACGCGCACGCGCACTCCGCCAGCGCGTAGTCGGCTCGGACCTCGCGCGGGGCGCTCGCGTGGGCGCCACGCCCGGGGTCGTGGGGGCGCGAGGTGTCGGCCCCGGCTCGGGGCTCCACCCGCCCGGCGCCGGCGACAGCCCCGCGCCCGTCACGCGCGTAACGGGGGCACGGGGGACTGGCCCCCTCTGCGTGCTTCGGTCGACGCCTCCCGTCATGGCCACGCGCAGCACCTGACAGGCGCGCATCAGGCGCCGCCGCGTGTTCACGTGGGTGAGCCCGAGCTGTGCGGCCATGGTGCGTCCATCCAGGTCCCGCTCGAAGCGCATGACGCAGGCCTGGCGCAGGGCTTCCGGCAACTGGGAGACGTGGCGCCACAGGAGCCGGGCCCGCTCGCGCTCGAGCAGGAGGTGCTCGGGCGAGGGGGCGTGGAGGGGGGCCGTGGCCTCGGTGCACGTGTCGTCGGTGAGGTCGTCCGCGCGGCGGGCCCGTGCGCGGTGCTGGTCCACACAGGTGTTGTGGAGGATGCGCGTCAGCCAGGCCTCGGGGTTGTGGAGGCGGTGGGACTCGCGGGGCCAGGCCTCCGCGGCCCGGAGCATCGCGGCGCCCAGCGCGTCCTCCGCGTCGGCGTGGTTGCCTCCGAGCTGGCGCACGCTCCTGGCGAGGAGCCTCGGTTGGTGCTGCCGCCACAGCTCCCAGAAGCGGGTCGACGTCGTTTCGTTGAGAGTCTTCACCGTGGGCTCACCCCTGCGTGTGAGGCCCCCTTGAGCAACGGCCATGCCCACGCCTGTCCCTCGGACGGCGGCGCCCGGAAGCGTGGACTGGCATGTCAGCGGCGGGCGCTGACATGTCAGCCGAAGGCCCGGGGAGGCTGGCGTCAGACTCGACCCGGGCCTCCTCGGTGTAGCCTGGAGGAGAACCCCGGCTCCGGCGCCGAGCGTCCCCCTCATGTCGCAGCGATTCCTCGATGATGTCTCCACCGCCAGCCCCCCGCGGCGTGGCGGCGACTCCCAGTCCGCGCCCCTGGCGCCGGCGCTGACGCTGGTCTCCCATCCGCTCGCGTCGAGGGTGGGGGAGCGCTACGTGATGGAGGCCTTGCTCGCGGGGTGTGAGGTGGCCCTGTCGCGCAACGAGCCGCTCTTCACGCGCGTGGGGGAGGGGGTGGGGCGACCGCTGGCGGACCCGTTCCTGAGCCGACGTCCGCTGCGCTTCCTGCCGCGTCCGGAGGGCGGGCTCCGGCTGGAGGTGGACGCGGAGGGCACGTCCGTGGTGGTCGGAGGTGTGCCCGGGGGTGCGTGGGATTTCCGGCCGGAGGTGCTCGCGGCGGGGGTGACGCTGGAGCTGGGCGGGCGGGTGGTGGTGCTGCTGCATCGCGTGGCGCTGGACGCGGAGCGCTCGGCGGACACCCTGGGCATGGTGGGGCAGAGCCTGGCCCTGGGCCGCGTGCGCACCCGCGTGCGGCAGGTGGCGGACCTGGAGGTGCCGGTGCTCGTGCGGGGGGAGACGGGCACGGGGAAGGAGCTGGTCGCCCGGGCGCTCCATCAGCGGAGTCCTCGTCGCAGGGGGCCGTTCATCAGCGTCAACCTGGGCACGCTGGCACGCGAGCTCGCGGCCTCGGAGTTGTTCGGCGCGCAGCGCGGGGCCTACACAGGTGCGTCGCAGAGTCGCGAGGGGTTCTTCCGCGCGGCCCATGGCGGCACGCTCTTCCTGGACGAGGTGGGGGAGGCTCCGCCGGAGGTGCAGGTGGCGCTCTTGCGCGTGCTGGAGACGGGGGAGGTGTTCCCGGTGGGGTCACATACGCCCGTCGTCACGGACGTGCGGCTGGTCGCCGCGACGGACGCGCCCTTGGAGGAGCTCATCGAGCAGGGGCGGTTTCGCGCACCACTGTTGCATCGGCTCTCCGGTTACACGCTCCAGATGCCGGCGCTGCGGGAGCGGCGTGAGGACATCGCGCTGCTCTTCCATCACTTCGCGCGGCTGGAGCTGGAGTCGCTGGGCGAGGCGTGGCGGCTGGAGCCCGAGGACCCCTACGCGGAGCCGTGGCTGCCCGCGTCGCTGGCGACGCGGCTGTTGGACTTCGAGTGGCCCGGCAACGTGCGCCAGCTTCGCAACGTGGTCCGGCAGCTGGTCATCAGCAGTCGGGGGCAGCCTCGGCTCCAGGTGGATGCGTCGCTGGAGGCGGAGCTGGGCTCCGGCAAGCGCGAGGAGCCCGTGGCGCTGACGCGCCGCAAGCCGGCGGAGGTGTCGGAGCGGGAGCTCCTGGAGGCGCTGCGGGAGTGCTCGTGGGATTTGAAGGGCACGGCGGAGCGGCTGGGCATCACCCGGGCGTCGCTCTACAACCTGGTGGACCGCAGCCCGCATATCCGCACGGTGAAGGACGTGAGCGCGGAGGAGATCTCTCGCTGCTTCCACGAGTGCGCGGGGGACCTGGACGCGATGGTGCGACGGCTGGAGGTCTCCCGGCGCGCGCTCCAGCGGCGGGTCCGTGAGCTGGGGCTCGGGCCCGCCGAGTGATGGCGTCATCCGGCGTGGCGGGCTCTCGCGGCCACGCTCCATTCAGTCGAACGACGTGAGGAGGCTCGCGTGATGAAGTTGCATGGGATGGCAGTCGTGATGTGGCTGGGAATGGGGTGTGCTCCGGAGCAGGCCGCGCCCGAGGAGGTCCTCGAGACGGGGGCGCAGGCGCAGGACGTCGAGTGTTCCAAGCTGCGGGAGGTGTCTTGCACCTTGGTGCACGGACTGTGTCCGAAGATCGCGCCGGACGAGGTGTGCACCATCACCATCGGACGGGGGCCGGAGCCGGTGACGCCCGCCTTCTCCTGCATCCATCGGAGGCAGTGGCTCAAGCTCCGGCTGGCTGAGGACGTGTCGCACGCCACCATCCACTTCGACGGTGACCCCTCGGGTCACCTGTTCGAGGGGGAGCCGTCGGACATCGTCAAGCTGGACTCCTGGTACAGGCCTTCGTGGTGCGCAAAGGTCTCGGCCAAGGCGTGGTGGATGGACTATCCCTTCCGGGTGTCCTCGGGCACGGGAGAGGGCCAGCCTGGAGAGCTGGAGGTGGTGAGGGATCCAGGCGAGCCCGAGGAGGGGTGAGGACCGCTTGCTCAACGCGGTGAGGTCGTGAGCAGGGGCACCCAGGTCCGCCCGAGTCGAGGGCGGGCCACCAGCGCGCGCGACAGGGCCTCACGGGCCCGCGCTTGTTCATCGAGGGGCTGCGTGGGCGATGAGCGCACGCGCAGGAGTTCCAGCGCCGCATGCAGTGCGCGCGCCTCGAGGTCATCGGGGCGCACCTTCAGCACCGCGGATGCATGCGCGAGGCCTCTCTCCAGCGCGTCGCCTGGGGAGGCATCGGCGAGATGTCGGGCGAGGGCGTGGTCCATGAGGAGTCGCGCGAGCGCGAGCCGGTCGTCATGGGGACGCGCGCTGAGGGCGAGCACGGCTTCGTGCGCCTGCGCCGCCTCGGTGAAGACCGCCTCTTGTTCCCGCGGGAGGCCGGAGGGCGGAGGGCTCGCGATGAGGGGGGCTGTGCCTCGTGTCCCTCGCCATACGAGCGCCCTCAGGCGTCGGGCCTTCGCCACATAGCGCAGGGCTTCCTCATCGCGGGGATTGCGCGTGACCGCTTCGCGCAGCGCGAGCTCGGCGGCTTCGAGCGGGTGGACCACCTCAAGGGCGTCCCGCGGATTGCGCTGGGCCGCGTCGCGAGCAGCAGCCTCGGGCGAGTGGTTCGCAGCATGCTCATCGCGTGGAGCGCGCGTTGCCGCGCCTTGCACCGCATCTTCGCCCGGGTGGTTCGCAGCATGCTCATCGCGTGGAGCGCGCGTTGCCGCGCCTTGCACCGCATCTTCGCGCGCGTGGTTTACCGCAGAGGCCTCGCGTGGAGCGCGCGTTGCCGCGCTTTGCAAGGCATCTTCGCGCGCGTGGTTTACCGCAGGGGCCTCGCGTGGAGCGCGCGTTGCCACGCCTTGCACCGCATCTTCGCGCGGGTGGTTTACCGCAGAGGCATCGCGTGGAGCGCGCGTTGCCACGTCGCGCAGGGGGGCCACGCGTGCGTGGCTGAACCCCAGGCCGCGCTCCCACGCGTACGTCGCGAGCAGCAGCTCGGCGTGGCCCAGGTTGGCCCACGCGGTCGACAGCTCCGGCTGGAGCGCGAGCGCCGCCTGGGCCTCGCGCTTCGCGGCCTGGGCGTCCTCGCGCGGGTCCTCCCCGAGCTCCAGCCGATACGCCGCGCGAGCCGCCAGCGCCTCCGACAGGTTGCTGTACGTCAGCCCCTGTTTCGGCGCGAGCGCGCGAGCCCGGACGAAGGCCTCGCGGGCCTCGTCGACAGCAGGGAAGGGGGATTCTCCTCGCTGCCACGCATCGCGAGCACGCTCCAGGTGCACCAGCCCCACGCCACCGTGGAGCTGCGGCACCTCGGCGTTGAGCGCGAGCGCGCTTCGATACGAACCGAGCGCCGCGTCCAGCGCGGACCGTGCATCCTTGCCCGAGTCACGCGCGCGCGCCGCGCGGAGCGCATGCACCTGCGCTTCGTAGAAGTGGCTGACCAGGTTGCGCGGGTTGAGGCTCCGCGCCTTCTCCAGCGCCTCCCGGGCGCGCTCCAGATCCTCATCCGCCGTGGTGCTGCGTGGATTCGACGCGCGCTTGAACCAGGCGCTGCCCAGGTTGATCCACGCATCCGGCAGCGACTCGTCGATGCCGATGGCGGTGCGGTACGCCTCGATGGCGCGCTGCCGGTTGCCGAGCGAGTCCTCGCCCACCGCGTCCTCATGGTCCGCCCAGACCTTGAAGATGAGCCCCAGGTTGGCGTGATAGTTGTAGCCGCGCTCCCGCGGCGCCACCCCTTCGAACGCCTCGATGGACTGACGCAGCAGCGCGCGAGGGTCCTCGCTGCGCGCCTGCCGCAGCCGCGCCTCCTGCCAGAGCACCAACCCGAGCGCCTGCCGCGCCTCGCTGCGATTCGGCTCCACCTCGAGCGCCGCGCGCGCCGCCTTCAAAGCGGCCTCCAGTGGCGCCCGCACATCCCCACCCTGTCTGCCGCGATACTCCGCGAGCCTGCGATGCAGCATGGCCTTGCGGACCAACGACGGCACATGCCGAGGCGAGGCCGTGAGCCCGCGCTCCAACGCCTCCAAGGCCCGCTCCAGGTGGGGCGTCACGTCCCCCTGGCCATACAGCCCCATGCGCAGCGCCACCTGCTCCACACCCGCGAGCGCCAGGTGCGCCTCCGGCAGACTCTCCGCGAGCGACGCGGCCCGGGCATGCGCCCGTCGCGCCGCGTCCAGGTCCTCCTGCGCGGACTCGCGCCGCCCCGCATCCCAATGACTCGTGGCGCGCGCCACCAGCACGTCCCCCCGCAGCAGCGGCGCCTCGAAGAACCAGGGCAGCCGCTCACCCAACGCATCCAGCCGCTCCAACGCGTCCGCGTAGCGCTCCTCGTGGTACGCGAGCAGCGCCGCGACGTACTCGGCGGGGGGCAGGTCCACGTCGCCGCCCTTCCTCAACCACTCCAGCGCCGGCTCCCGATACTGCGCCACCAGCGCCTTGCGTCGCCCCTGCCGCTCCAGCGCGGGCAGGTGCTCGGACGCGCGCAGCTGCTCCTGGTAGAGCTGCCCCAGCGCGAGCGCCAGCGCGCACGCGACGCGAGGCGTCCGCGTCCCGTGGTGCCACGCGGCCTCCAGCGCCTCCTTCGCGCGCCCGGGCTCCCCCATCGCCAACCAGCCCCGTCCCAGCGCCTCGTTGCCCGGCCCCAGCGCGCGCTCGCCTCCCGCGCGCATCTCCCGAGCGATGTCCTCCAGGCGCGCCTCCAGCGTGCGCCGCTCCTCCCGCGTGTCGTGCAGCCGCGCCAGGGCGGTGTACCGGGCGCGGGCCTCCACGTGCTCGGCGAGCTCGGAGAAGCGGCGCGCAAGATGTTCGCGCACGTCCGCCTCGCGTCGGGCGAGCACCGCCTGCACCCCCGCGAGCAGCAACACCAGCCCCACCACCGCCGCCAGCGTCAGCCCCCGCCAGTACCTGCGCGCCAGCCGCGCCATCCGGTAGCCCGGCCCCGTCGAGCGCGCGAGCACCGGCGCCCCATCGAGGAAGCGCCGCAGGTCCTCCACCAGCGCCCGCGCCGAGTCGTACCGGCCCCCACGCTCCTTCTCCAGGCACTTGAGGACGATGGCCTCCAGGTCCGCGGGCACCTCGGGCGCCAGCGCGCGCGGAGGCCGGGGCTCCTCCGTGGGGATGCGGCTGAGCACCTCCAGCGCGTTGCTCCCGGGCACGGGCGCCTGGCCCACCAGGAGCGCGTAGAGCGTGGCGCCCAGCGCGTACACATCCACGCGACGGTCCAGCCGGCTCACCTCGCCGCGCGCCTGCTCGGGCGCCATGTAGTGCGGCGTGCCCAGGATGGCCCCCGTGGCGGTGACGCCTTCGCCCGGCGCCCGCGCCAGCCCGAAGTCCAGGACGTAGGGCTTCCACTGTCCGTCGGCCGTGCGCTCCACCAGGATGTTGGACGGCTTGATGTCGCGGTGGATGAGGCCGGCCCGGTGCGCCGCGTGTACGCCCTCGGCGGCCTGCGCCAGCAGCAGCGCCTTCTGCTCGACGGAGAGCTGGCTCGCGACCTGGTGGAGCGGCAGGCCGTCCACGTACTGCATCGCGATGTACGCGCGCCCCTGGACCTGGCCCACCTCGTAGACCTTGCACACGCGCTCGTGCTCCACGCGCGCCTGGGCCTGCGCCTCCGCCACGAAGTGCCTCACCCGCCCGGGCTCGTCGTCCTTCACGAACTTGAGCGCCACGAGCCGCCGCAGCACCAGGTCCTGCACCAGGAAGACGCGCCCCATGCCGCCCTGGCCCAGGAAGCGGATGGGCGCATAACGCTCCCAGCCCGGCACGGGGAAGGGGGGCTCGGCCTCCAGGGCCTCGGGCTCCAGCGGGCGGGGCGCCCCGACCTGGACCGTGGGCGGGCCCACGAGCGCTTCCTGGAGGGCGGCCCGCGAGGCGCTCCGGAGGGAGGCGAGGGTGGCCTCGGACAGTCGCCCCCGGGCATGGAGCAGGTCCAGGGGGCCTTTCTGCTCGCGCTCGACGGCCGCCCGCAGGGACTCCACCTCGTCGTCGGCCAGCAGGCCCTCGAGGAGCACCGCTCGCAGCTCCGCCTCGTCGTCCTCGCGCATCGGTGGTCCCCGGGCGCGCGCGCGTCCGGGCCCCGCCGGAACGCCGTGCGGGGAGGGTTGTACCACCCCGCCCCCGACGACATCCCGTGCAGGCGCCGGGCTGGATTGATATGCAGGGAGCGCCGGACGGCGATGGACGCCGCCCCGCCCGGTCCCGGAGGGCCCCATGTACGCCGATATTGATCTTGCCGCGGTGGGAGTCCCGTTCGCCCGGAGGACGTCGGCCTGAACAGGCCGACGTGAAGGTCCGTCACAGCGCGGTCCTCGCTCCGGGTGCCCTGACGAATCCAGGTGCGCCGCAGGCACCGCCTTGTCCGGAGTCCTTCTCAGTGTCTCTCGAAACTTTTGGTTGGGGGCCCCAGCTGGCCCAGGCTTTCTCCCTCCTCGTCGAGTCGTCCCCTCTTCCCCTCGTCCCCGGCCGCGTGGTGCGCCAGGCCCGAGGGCTGCTCACCGTCCAGACCGCGGAGCGCACCCTGCTGGCGCGCACCGCCGGCCGGCTGCTCCACCAATCCTCCAGCGCCGAGTCCCTGCCCACCGTGGGTGACTGGGTGGCCCTCCAGCTTCCTCCAGGCGAAGGGGAGGGGATGCTCCACGCCGTGCTCCCCCGCAAGAGCCTGCTCGCGCGCCGCGAGGTGGGACGCGAGAGGGAGGTGCAGCTCATCGCCGCCAACCTGGACGTGGTGCTCCTGGTCGCCGGCCTGGACGGGAACTTCAACCCCCGCCGCATCGAGCGCGCCCTCACCCTGGCCTGGACGAGCGGCGCCTCCCCCGCGGTGCTGCTCACCAAGGCGGACCTCCATGACGACGCCGACGCCGTCGTCGAGGAGGTCTCCGCGCTGGCCCCCGGCGTCCCCGTGCTGGCCCTGAGCTCCAGGACCGGCGAGGGGCTGGACGCCGTGCGGGCCCTCATCCCCGAGCACCGCACCGGGGCCCTGCTGGGCTCCTCCGGCGTGGGCAAGTCCACCCTCGTCAACCGCCTGCTGGGTGAGTCGCGCCTGGCCACGCAGGAGGTGCGCTACGAGGACGACAAGGGGCGTCACACCACGACCCACCGCGAGCTGTTCCGCCTCCCCCACGGGGGGCTGCTCATCGACGGACCCGGAATGCGCGAGCTGGGGCTGCTCGGCGAGGAGGAGAAGGCGATTGAGCAGGCCTTCACCGACATCCTCGAGCTCGCCGAGGGCTGCCGCTTCCGCGACTGCACGCACCAGCGTGAGCCCGGCTGCGCCGTCCGCGCCGCCGTCCAGTCCGGGGCCCTCCCCGAAGAGCGCCTCTCGAGCTTCGAGAAGCTGCAAAAGGAGAAGGCCTTCCAGGCGCGTCAGTCGAGCACCGCGCTGCAGAAGGAGCAGCGGCGCATCGACAAGAGCCGCTCCGTGCAGGGCTGGGAAATCACCCGCGCCAAGCGCCGACGGGACTGAAACCCGGACCGAAAATTCGCCGTAAATCCTCCGCTCAAGGATTCCGACGGGCCGCGTTTGGATATTTCGAAAGGTGGGGACACCCGGGCAGAGCCTGGATGTCCGAGGGCTTCGGGCGCTGAGCGTCCGGGCAGGTGGGTGGGGGGAGTGTCCGGGGGAATCACCGGCACTCGGGTTTTCGAACGTCCGACGTTCGAGGGGGGAAGAGGCGCGCCGGGGGGCTCGCCTCGGACCTTTTGAGGGGGCGCCCCTGGGGAGGGGCGTGGCTTCCGGAGGGTGCGCCGAGGGGCGCGCTCACGCTGGACCGGAGGTACGAATTCTCGCAGTCCTTCATACGGCGGGGAGCGCGTCGAGGGGGCGCGCTCCCCGCGGTTCTTTTCAGGGTCCTTCTTCGGACCCGCCCGCGTCGTGGACTACTTCGTGTCCGACGAGGGCATCATCTTGATGCGCTGGCCCTGGTCATCCGTCACCACGGAGCCGTCTGCCTTCTGCTGCTCGGTGGGCTGACCGACGGCGAAGCTGGCCACCTTCGTCAGGGGCACGCCCTGGAAGATGCCGCTCACCGTCACCACCAGGTGGGAGCGTCCGGCGCCCGGCGCGAAGGCCACGTCCAGGTTCGTGACGGCCGCCTTCTCCACGCTCACGCCCGTCACGGGCGAGGTGCTGCTGGTCACCTGGAGCCCGTCGACGCCGGAGACCTCCACCCGGACATCCTCGCCGGGGACCTGGAAGCGCAGCGAGACGGTGGCGCTGGTGTCGGACACCTTGGCGCCCACGTCCACGGGCGCGCTGAGCTTGGCGGTGGAGCCCGGGTGGTCGGCGCTGTCCGCCGGGGTGCTGCTCTTCGCCGGAGAGGTGCAGGCCAGGGGCGCCATCAGCGCCAGGAGGCCGGAGAGGACCGCGGAGGCAATGCGATTCATGGGTGCTCCTGGGAACGCGGGAGGAGTGAGAGGTCCGCTCATTGGCTGCTGATGGAGAGGGTGTAGTTGTAGTTGCCCGAGCCCTCGTCGGCCCAGCCCGTCGTGACCAGGACGTAGCGCCGGTCGGTCTGGCTGTTGAAGTCGAAGGTCTCCTTGCCGGTGGTGAAGCGGTCGGCCTCACCCGCCGTGGCGCCCTGCTGCAGGGCGAGGATGCTCACGTCCTCCGTGGAGTCGGCGGTGACGGTCATCCTGCGGCCATTGCCGGTGAAGACGTAGTACCGGTTCTGCTGCCGCTGGTTGAAGGGCTCGCCTCGGGTGAAGAAGTTGTTCTCCGAGAAGGGCACCGTCACGAACTTGTACATGCCATACAGGTCCGTGTCCCCCTCGCCCCACTCCGAGCGGATGGCGCCGATGTTGTAGTGCGCCGCGAGCCGGTCCACCGCGGCGGCGTCCACGCCCGGCTGGGCCTTGAGGCCGTGGATGAAGGAGCCGACGGTGGTCACCGCCTCCGTGGTGCGCTGCGGCCCCACCAGCACGTCATAGAGCGTGCCCAGGCTCAGGGACACCTGGTCGAACGGGGTCTCCGACAGCGTCGACTCGTCGTGCAGGTCGTAGAGGAAGCGCATGATGCTGAACTCGGAGAAGACGCCCGGGTTCGGGTCGTCCGTGGTCGTCGGCGGCGTCTCCAGGTCGAAGCCGAACGCGCCCAGCCGGGTGCCGCTCCAGAGCGTGTCCACGTAGATGGAGCTGGGCAGGAGCATGCCGGACAGCGCGTTGCCGTAGCCCTCGCCGAAGGCGATGCGCGGGTCCAGCACGTCGCCGGAGGAGTGCGGGCCACCCGGGTTGTCGGCGCGCGACAGGTTGGCCTCGAAGAAGTGCCCCCACTCGTGGACGATGACGTGGCTGTCGAACTCGTCGGTGTCCGCGCCCGCGAGGCCCAGCACGTAGACCTCGTTCTCGTTGGGGGAGAAGTGCGAGGTGCCAATCTGGCCCCGGGCCTTGTCGCCGTTCTGCGGGGCGTTGTTCGGGCTCCAGTTCACCTTGAGCGGCGGGAAGGGCACGGGGCGCTCCGCCAGGAAGGCGTGGGACGCGGTGTACATGGCGTCCAGGATGGCGAAGGGCGCCGCGACGCGCTGGTTGGCGGTGTAGCTGGAGCCGTTCCAGCCGTGGCCCGCGTGCAGGTCCTTGCTCGTGGTGCCGCCCTTGATTTGCGTCACCACCGCCCAGATGGCGTTGCCGTCGGTGTTGTCCTCCACCTGGATGTCCGGCGTGGTCGTCTTGGCGAGCGTGGCCAGCGTCACGTCGGCCTGGTCGCCGGCCGTGAAGGTGAGCTGGTAGCGGCCGTCGTCGTCGGTGGTCGCCGAGGCGAGCACCGTGCTGCCCCGGAGCACCTGCACGGTGGCGTTGCGCACGGGCTTGACGCTCACCTGGTTGAAGGCGAGCGAGCCCTGGCGCGTCGTCGGCGTGTAGACGGCCGGGACGGAGTCGAACGTCACCCGGCCCGTGAGGGTGGCCGTGACGGGCGTCCCCTCGTCCTTGTCGTCGTCACCCTCCTTGTCGGAACAACCGAGCACGGTGAGACCGAGCGCGAGTGCCAGCGTCGCGCCTGTGCGGGCCCACGCTGATTTGCGAGATACGTACATTCCGTCCTCCCCCTTCCTTTCGTCGCCTGAGATGGGTGGCGGGCCATTCTCGACGGGACGTCCGGGAACTTCAAACACGGAGGACCCGGAGAAGGCCGTGGGATGAGGCTTGTCCGTCGTGAGGGCCGGGTGCGGGACAGCATCCTGGCGGGCGTGCCCGTCTTCCGGGGCTCGGTGGGTTGGCCGACCTGGGGGTGGCGCGGAGGCCGGGTTGGCGGGGCCCGGGGGCGCGCCAATCATTGAGGAGGGCGTCACGCGCGGAGGGCGGGCGACCCCACGGCCCATCGCCTCCTCGCCATGCCCCACCCGACCGACAGCCCCGCGTCACCTTCCGAGGCGTCCCGGGACCTCGCCGGCGTCGAGCGGGCCCTGCGCGAGAGCGAGGAGAAGTACCGCACGCTCTACAACAACACGCCGGTGATGATGCACTCCATCGACCGGGCGGGCCGGCTGGTGAGTGTCAGCGACTGCTGGCTGGCCACGCTGGGCTACACGCGCGAGGAGGTGCTCGGCCGCGACTCCACGGAGTTCCTCACCGAGGAGTCGGCCCGGCGGGCGCGCGAGGAGGTGCTGCCGGCCTTCCACAGGACGGGCCGCTGCAAGGACGTGCCGTACCAGCTGGTGAAGAAGGACGGGACGCGGCTGGACGTGCTGCTGTCCGCCATCATGGAGCGCGACGCCTCGGGCGCCTGCGTGCGCTCCCTGGCGGTGCTGCTGGACGTCACCGAGCGCAAGCGCGCCGAGGAGGCGCTCCAGCAGAGCGAGCGGCAGCTGCGCGCCATCCTGGACAACGCCACCTCCGTCTTCTTCCTGCTCGACACCCACGGGCGCTACATCTTCGTGAACCGCCAGTGGGAGCTGATGTTCCACCGCACGCGCGAGGAGGTCTTCGGCAAGACGGTGCACGACATCTTCCCGGAGGACAGCGCGAGAGAGTTCCAGGCGCTGAGCGAGCAGGTGCTGGAGCAGCGGCTGCCCGTGGTGCGCGAGGAGCGCGTCCCGCAAGAGGACGGCGTCCACACGCACATCACCCAGAAGTTCCCGCTCCTGGACGCGTCGGGTGTGCCCTACGCCGTCTGCGGCATCTCCACCGACATCACCGAGCGCAAGCGCCTGGAGGAGTCCCAGCGCTTCCTCGCGGAGGCGGGGCGGGAGCTGGGCACGTCGCTCGACTACGAGACGACGCTCCAGCGCGTCGCGGAGCTGACGGTGCCCCGCCTGGGGGACGTGTGCATCGTCTTCATGCCCGACGGCAGTCGCGGGCTGCACCCGGTGGCGGTGGCGGCGCGCTCGCCCGAGGTGGAGCGCGAGGTGCGGGAGCTGCTCGAGGCGCATCCGCTGGTCCCCGGCGTGACGTACGGCCCGGTGGGGGTCATGGCGTCGGGCCGCTCGGAGTGCTCGCCGGTGCCCCATGGAATCCTGCGCGACGGAGGGCTGGGCTCACCGCGGTGGCGCCACGTGCGCGCGTGGGGCGGCAAGCCCTCGCTCAGCGTGCCCCTGCAGGCGCGCGGGCGGGGCCTGGGCGTGCTGACGCTCGTGTCGCGACAGGGGGCGCGGGCCTTCGGCGCGGACGAGGTGGCGCTGGCGGAGGAGCTCGGGCGGCGCGCGGGGTACGCCATCGACAACGCGCAGCTCTACCGCGAGTCCCAGGAGGCCATCCGCGTGCGCGACGAGTTCCTCTCCATCGCCTCGCACGAGCTGAAGACGCCGCTGACGTCCATGAAGCTGCGCATGCAGCAGATGGGCGCCCTCCTGGCGCGGCCCCGGACGGACTCGGGCCTGCGCGCGCGGCTGTCCGGCATGCTGAACGTGTGCGAGAGCCAGCTGTCGCGGCTGTCCCGGCTGGTGGAGCACCTGCTGGATGTCTCGCGCATCAACGAGTCGCGGCTGTCCTTGCGCCTGGAGGACATGGACCTGGTCGCCGTCACGCGCGACGTGGTGGGCCACCTGCGTGAGCAGCTGGAGAAGGCGGGCTGCGAGCTGGTGCTGGACACCCCCGGGTCCCTGCCGGGCCGGTGGGACCGGCTGCGGCTGGAGCAGGTGCTGATGAACCTCCTGACGAACGCGGTGAAGTACGGCGCGGGCCGGCCCATCCAACTGCGGCTGTCCGCCCACCACGACGAGCGGGTGTGGCTGAGCGTGGAGGACCACGGGATGGGCATCCCCCGCGAGTCGCAGGGGCGCATCTTCGAGCGCTTCGAGCGCGCCGCCTCACCCAACTACGGCGGCCTGGGCCTGGGCCTCTTCATCACCCGTCAAATCGCCCAGGCCCATGGCGGAGAGGTCTGGGTGGAGAGCGAGCCGGGGCGGGGCGCCCGCTTCGTCGTCGAGCTGCCCCGCTGGACTCACGGCAGCGGGCCTTCCACCAGCCGCAGCACGTCCGCCAACACGCCGGACGCCGTCACCGCCGCGCCCGCGCCATAGCCCCGGATGACCAGCGGCGTGGGGCTGTAGCGCTCCGACAGGAAGCTCAGCGCGTTCTCTCCGCCCTTCACCGCGGCCAGGGGGTTGGCGAGCGGCACGGCCTTGAGCCCCACCGAGCAGCCCTCGGGGCCGACGCTGCCCACGTACCGGAGCACCTTGCCTTCCGTGCGCAGCGCCTCCACCCGGCGCTGGAAGCCCTCGTCGAGCGACGGCAGCCGCGCGAGGAACGCGTCGAGCGGACCGGACGCGTCGAAGTCCTCGGGCAGGAGCGACTGGAGCGCCACTTCCTCCAGCTCCACGGGGCGGCCCAGCTCGCGCGCGAGGATGAGCACCTTGCGCGCCACGTCCGTGCCCTGCACGTCGTCGCGCGGGTCCGGCTCCGTGAAGCGCTTCTCCATGGCGGAGCCCACCGCGCGCGACAGCGGCACGCCTTCCTCCAGGAGGCCGAGGATGTACGACAGCGAGCCGGAGAGGATGCCCTCGATGCGGTGCACCTGGTCGCCGGTGCGCAGCATGTTCTTGAGCGTGTCGATGACGGGCAGGGCGGCGCCCACGTTCGTCTCGTACAGGAAGCGGCGCTGGTGCCGCGACGCCGTCTCGCGGATGGCGCGGTGGTGGGCCATGCGCCCCGCGTTGGCCTTCTTGTTCGCGGTGACGACGTGCAGCCCCGCGGCCAGGAGGGACGGGTAGGCGAGCGCCACGTCCTCGCTGCTGGTGCAGTCCACGAAGATGGGGCGGCCGGGCCGTTTGGCCCGCACCTGCTCGCGGAAGGACTCCAGCGACGCGGGGGCGTGGCTTGCCTCCAGGCGCTCCTTCCACTCGCCCAGGGGGACGCCGCCTGGCTCGATGAGCGCGTGCCGGCTGTTGGCGATGGCGCACACGCGCAGGTCCACGCCCTGCGCGCGCAGGTGGGGGGCCTGCTGGCGCACCTGCCGCATCAGCTCCGCGCCCACGCTGCCCACGCCCGCCACGAAGAGCTCCACCACCTCCGTGGTGCCGAAGTAGCGGTGGTGCACGTGCGCCATGGCGCGCGGGCCGTCCGCCTCCGTGATGACGGCGGAGATGCTCCGCTCGCTGGAGCCCTGGGCAATCGCGGCGATGCTGCAGCCCACGTCGGCCAGGCCGCTGAAGAAGGTGCCCGCCACGCCCACGCGGTGGCGCATGCCGTCGCCGACGATGCTGAGCACGGCCAGCCGGCCCTGGCGCTCGATGGTGTCGACCTTGCCGGCCTCGCGCTCCACCTCGAACTCCGACTCCAGCGCCCGCACGGCGGCGTCGGCCTCCGACTGCTGCACGCAGAAGCTGATGGAGCACTCGCTGGAGCCCTGGGTGATGAGCACCACGGAGATTCCCGCGCGGGCCATGGACTCGAAGACGCGCGCGGCGGTGCCGGGCACGCCCTTGAGCCCCGCGCCGGCGATGTTGACCAGCGCCACGTCCTTGAGGAACGACAGGCCCCGCACCGGGTGCTCGGGTGGGGCGGCCCTGTCGGTGACGAGGGTGCCGGGGTGCTCGGGCTTGAAGCTGTTGCACACGCGCACGGGGATGCCGCGCTCGCGCGCCGGGGCAATCGTCTTGGGGTGCAGCACCTTGGCGCCGAAGTAGGCCAGCTCCATCGCCTCCTCGAAGCTCACCTCCGCCAGCGGGAAGGCCTCGGGGACCAGGCGCGGGTCGGCGCTGTAGATGCCGTCCACGTCCGTCCAGATCTCCAGCAGCGCCGCGTCCAGCGCCGCCGCCGCCAGCGCCGCCGAGTAGTCCGAGCCGCCGCGTCCCAGGGACATCGTCTTGCCGCGCGCGTCACCGCCGAAGAAGCCCGGCATCAGCAGGAGCCCCGGCCCCTGGGCGTCGCGCAGCGGGGCGAACCTGGCGCGAATCTCGTCCATGCGCGGCGTGGCCTGCAGCGGGTCCCCCGCGCAGATGAGCACCTGCCTGGGGTCCACCAGGTGGGGCGACAGCTTGCGCGCGGACAGGAGCGCCTCCAGCACCAGGCACGAGGCGCGCTCGCCCAGGCCCGACAGGTGCGCGAGCACCGACGGCGAGCACTCGCGCAGCAGCCCCACGCCCTGCAAGAGCCCGCGCAGCTCGGTGGAGATGGCGGCGAGCCCCAGCTCCAGCGGGGCCAGCGCCTCCAGCTCTCCGCCCAGCTCCCGGGCGATGCCCAGGTGCGTCTGCTCGAAGCGCGACAGGGGCTCCTCCACCGAGTGGCCCTCCTGCGCGAGCCGGGCCGTGTCCACCAGGAGGTTGGTGATGCCACAGACGGCCGAGGCCACCACGCACACGCGTGTCTCCTGACGTGCCCGGGCGACCAGGTCCACCACGCGCCGCATCTGCGCGGTGCCGCCCACGCTGGTGCCGCCGAACTTCATCACCCGCATGACGGCACCTCGCTCGGGAGCAGGCGGCCGAGGGACACGGGCGGGCGGGGCGTCGTCGTCGGGGTCTGGGTCTGCATGGGGTTCCTGGTGGGTGGAGGGAAACGAAAAAAGCCCCGCGCCGGGGAGCGCGGGGCCTGGTCGGAAGGACAGCGATTCCGAGCTAGACCGCCCGCGCTCCGCGGGTCGTCGTGTGCGTCGTCGTCGTCGTCGTGGAGGTGAAGGTCGCCGCGCGCGCGGAGGTCCGGGACGTCCATCCCGAGGTCCACGCGAGGTCGAGGCCGATGCCGTTCACGAACCCGAACGCTGACCGATGAGCCCGGTGCGAGTCAAGCCGCCCTCCCGGACGGGGGGACGACGGCTCACCCACCCGCCACGTCCCACTCCACGCGGTGCAGCGTCAGCGCCTCCTGCTTGCCCTTCACGTGGGTGGGGGGCAGCGTCGTCAAGGGCCAGCGCGACTCGCGCAGCCTCACGCGCGTGGCCTCGGAGAGCACCACCTGGCCCGCCTTCGCCACGCCGCACACCCGACTGGCCACGTTGGTGACGTCCCCGAGCGTGGCGTACTGGAGGTAGTGCTCGGAGCCGATGTTGCCGGCGGCGGCCGGGCCGCTGTTGAGGCCCACGTGGATGCGCAGCTCCGGCTGTCCCCGGGCCCGGAAGCGCGCGTTGAGCCCCGCAAGCTCGCGCTGCATGTCCACCGCCGCGCGCACGGCCCGGTCCGCGTCGTCCTCGCGCGAGAAGGGCGCGCCCCACACCGCCATCAGCGCATCGCCGATGTACTTCTCCAGCGTCCCCTCGTGACGGAAGACCACGTCCGCCATCACCGGGAAGTACGCGTTGAGCATGTCCACCACGTCCCGGGGGCCGCGCGAGGAGGACAGGGGCGTGAAGTCGGAGATGTCCGCGAAGAGCACCGTCACCTCCGTCTCCACCACCTCCAGCGCCGTGCCGGGCGAGGCATGCAGCCTGCGCACGACGGCGGGCGGGAAGAAGCGCAGGTACGTGTTGCGCAGCACCGCCTCCTCCTCCAGCCGCCGCGTCAGCCGCGCGTTGTCGAGCGCCACCGCCGCCTGGTGGGCGAAGGCGGTGAGGAACTCCAAATCCGCCTCCGTGAACAGGCCCCCGTGCGAGCGGTTGTCCACGTACAGCACGCCCAGCCACGTGTCCCGGGACTTGAGCGGCACGCACATGGCGGAGTGGATGGACTGCGCGCGGATGGAGACGGAGCTGTCCAGCCGCACGTCCTGCTGGGCGTTGGCGAAGAGCGCCGCCAGGCCGTGCTTGCGCACGGAGTCGACGATGTGCTGGCTGTGGAAGCGCTCGGAGAGCACCTCGCCGGTGGCGGCGCGCGCCACGCGGGGACGCAGCTCGCCGGTGGCCTCGTCCACGAGCAGCAGCGCGGCCCGGTCCACGCCGAGCACGCGGAAGACGAGCTGGAGGATGCGCTCCAGCAGCGAGTCGAGCGAGCCGGGCGACGACAACAGCTGCGCCACCGCGAGCAGCACCTGGAGCCGCTCGCGCGTCGCGTCCGCCTCCGGCTCCGGGCGCACCCGCAGGCGCGGCGCGTCCAGGGACAGCTCACCGGGCGCGGGCGAGAAGCGCGTGTCCAGGGTGCGCGTGTGCAGCGGGCTCAGCCCCGCGTCCAGGTCGGGGTCCGCCGCGAGGAGCTGGAACCACACCTCGCCGCAGCGGAAGGCCTGGCCCGCGTCGAGCTCATGGCGCTCCACGCGCTGCTCGCCGACGAAGGTGCCGTTCTTGCTGCCCTGGTCCACCAGCACCACGCGCGAGCCCTCGCGCTCCAGGCGCGCGTGCCTGCGCGACAGGCTCTTGTGGAGCACGCAGACGGAGCTCTCCTCCGTCCTGCCGATGGTGGTGACGCCCTCGGGGAGCAGCAGCTCCTGCTCGCCCTCCCGCCCAGGGTTGAGGATGAGGCGCATGGCGCCCGGGATGCTACACCCGCCCGCGGGCCTCCCGAAGGAAGTGGCCGGCGCGGGCGGGGAGGGTGGCGGGCCCTCAGCCCACCAGGCGGACGACGACCTGGGTCATCCCGTAGATGAGCAGCGCCATCAGCGCGGACGCGGGGATGGTGAACACCCAGGCCCAGATGATGCGGCCCGCCACGCCCCACTTCACCGCGCGCCAGCCGCGCGTGGAGCCCACGCCGACGATGGCGCCGGTGATGGTGTGGGTGGTGGACACGGGGATGCCCAGCTCCGCCAGCGCGATGATGGTGACGCCGCCGCCGGTCTCCGCGCTGAACCCGCCGATGGGCGCCAGCTTCGTCAGGCTGTGGCCCATGGTGCGGATGATGCGCCAGCCGCCGAAGAACGTCCCCAGCGCGATGGCCGCGTGACAGGAGATGATCATCCACCAGTCGATGTGGAACGGACGGTCCGCCCAGATGGTGCCGAAGAGCACCACGGCGATGATGCCCATCACCTTCTGCGCGTCGTTGGTGCCATGGCTGTAGGAGAAGATGGCGGACGAGATGAGCTGGAGCCGGCGGAACCAGACGTCCACCACGCGCGGCGTCTGCTTGTGCACCACCCAGGTGCTCACCAGCATCAGCGTCATGCCCAGCGTGGTGCCGATGAGCGGCGAGAGCACGATGAAGGCGGCGATCTTCGCGATGCCCGCGCCCATCAGGCCCTTGAGCCCCAACACCGGCAGCGTCGCGCCAATCATGCCGCCCGCCAGCGCGTGCGAGGACGACGACGGCAGCCCCCACCACCACGTGAGCAGGTTCCAGGCGATGGCGCCCATCAGCGCCGCGAAGATGACCGACAGCACCGCGGTGGGGCCCGTGGCGCGCAGCATCTCGAAGTTGATGATGCCCTTGCCCATGGTGTTGGCGACATGGACACCGCCGCCGAAGGCGGCCACGAAGTTGAAGAAGGCGGCCCACGCCACGGCCAGGTTCGGTGACAACACCCGGGTGGACACCACGGTGGCGATGGAGTTCGCCGCGTCGTGGAAGCCGTTGATGAAATCGAAGATGAGCGCCACTCCGACGATGACGATGACGGCCGCGAGTAGCATCTCAGGAGTGCTCCAGCACCACGCCTTCGATGACGTTCGCCACGCCCTGACACTTGTCCGTGGCGGTCTCGATGAGGTCGTAGATCTCCTTCCACTTGATGATGGTCAGAGTGTCGACCCCGCTCTTGAACAGCCGGCCCAGGCCCGAGCGAAGCACTTCGTCCGCCTGCGTCTCCAGGCGCTTGATCTCCTTGCAGCCGGCGAGGATCTGCTCCGGCTTCTTGATGAGCCGCAGCGCCGCCACCACCTCCTGCACCTTCTCGGCGGACAGCACCAGGAGCCGCGCCAGCTCCGTCGCGTCCGGCAGGCTGCTCTGGATTTCGTAGTAGTGCAGCCGTGACGCGGCCGCGTTCGCCAGGTCCAGCACGTCGTCGATGCGCGACAGCAGCGAGTGGATCTGCCCTCGGTCGAACGGGGTGATGAACTGCTTGTGCAGACGGTTGAAGGCGGTATGGGTGACCTCGTCACCCTGGTGCTCCACGTCCTTGAGTGCCTGGACCCGCCTGGGCACGTCCGTGTAGTCGCTGAGCAGTTCGTGAAGCATCTTCGCGCCCTGCACTGTGGCGGCGCACTGTTTGTCGAAGTCGTCGAAGAACTCGTCCGACTTGGGCATCAGCCTTTCGAGCATCGCTTCCCTCCCGGATGGGGGCATGCCCCGGGTGTCACCTTCGTGTGACACAGCCGAGGCGGCCCGTGACTACCTCACCTGGAGAGAATCGCCAGCCTTCCTTTTTGACTTGCAACGGAATGCCGGGCTCGGGAGCCCCGAGTCTCGCTGTATCGAGCCATTAGCCCGCCAGCGGGAGGGGCCCCCAGGTCTACAGGTGGGGAAGCAGCGCCTGTTCCAGCTTCGCCCGGGGCATGGCGCCCAGGAGTTGCTGGACGACCTGGCCGTCCTTGAAGAGCAGCAGGGCGGGGACGGAGCGGATGTTGTAGCGCTGGGCCGTCTCCTGGTTCGCGTCCACGTCCAGCTTCGCCACCTTCAGGCGGCCCCGGTACTCGGTGGCGAGCGCGGCCACGGTGGGGGCGATGGCGCGGCACGGTGGGCACCAGGTGGCGGTGAAGTCCACCAGCACCGGCTCCTTCGATTCGAGCACCTCCTGGTGGAACCGCGCGTCGCCCAGCTCGATGACGTCCGTGGCCATGTCCTGTCCTCCTCGGGTGGAGGCGCGGCGTGGGGCCGTGCCTCGGTTCGAGGAGGACATGTAGTGGCCGGGGCGCCCGGGGGCGAGCGTCCCTCACGGAACGCGAGGTTGCGTGAAGGGCCCTCAACGCCTCCGGGGGGAAGGGGCCTCCGCCTCCCAGGGCAGCGACGCGCCGCGCTCCGAGAGCAGCGACAGGAAGACGCGCAGCTTGGGTGGGAGCTGGCGGCTGCTCGGGTAGACGGCGAACACGGGGAGGCCCGGCGGCGTTGAGGACTCCAGGACGGGGACGAGCAGGCCGCTGCGCACGTCGTCGACGACGAGGGAGGCGGGCAGGCGGACCACGCCCAGGCCCGCGCGGGCGGCGGCCTGTCCCGCGCGCACGCTGGGGACGCGGAGGCGGCCGGTGACGGGGCGGCTCAGGGCGTCTCGGCCCTCGCCGAAGAACCAGACCTCGTCGGTACGGGGCTCGGCGAGCACGACGCAGGCATGGCCCTGGAGGTCGGCGGGGGTGCGGGGTGTGCCCTGGCGGGCGAGGTACGCGGGGCTGGCGTAGTAGCCGGTGCGCAGCCGCCCGAGCTTCCTGGCCACCAGCGACGAGTCGGCGAGCGGGCCGGTGCGCAGCGCCACGTCGTACTCCTCGGCGATGAGGTCGACGTGGGCCTCGGCGAGCGCCAGCTCCACGCGCAGCAGCGGGTGGTGCAGGAGCAGCTCCGCGATGAGCGGGGTGAGCAGCTCGCCCAGCAGGGAGAGGGTGGCGATGCGCAGGGTGCCCTGGGGCGTGGCGCGGGACTCGCCCAGGGCGCGGTTCACCTCGCGGGCCTCGGAGACCAGCCGCGCGCAGTGGACATGGTAGTCGCGCCCCGCCTCGGTGAGGCGCAGGTGGCGCGCGTTGCGCTCCAGCAGGCGGACCCCGAGCCGCGCCTCGAGCGCGGAGAGGCGGCGGCTCACGGTGGACTTGCGCAATCCCAGCCGCAGGGCCGCGGCGGTGAGCCCTCCGGAGGTGACCACCTCGGTGAAGAGCAGCATGTCGTCCAGCAGGGGCGGGCTCGGAGGCACGGGGGGGAGCCTAGCCGGGGAGGTCGTCCGGCTCCTCGCTCTTCGGGCCTCCGGGCGTCACTGGGGGGTGGGCAGGGGAGAAAAAGCCGGGTAGATGCAGGACGTTTCCCAGGTCCTGCCCATGATGCCCTCAAGCCCCATGCCGTTGTGTGTCGCGCCGATGATGGACTGGACGGACCGGAACTGCCGGTACTTCCACCGCCAGATCAGCCAGCACACGCTCCTGTACACGGAGATGTTGACCACGGGCGCCGTGCTCCACGGCGACCGCGAGCGGCTGCTGGGCTACGAGGCGGCCGAGCACCCGGTGGCCATCCAGCTGGGGGGCTCGGAGCCAGAGGCGTTGGCGGAGGCGGCGCGCATCGCCGAGTCGTGGGGCTACGACGAGGTGAACCTGAACGTGGGCTGCCCCAGCGACAGGGTGCAGTCAGGCCGCTTCGGCGCGTGTCTGATGGCGGAGCCGGAGCTGGTGGCGCGGCTGGTGGGCGCGATGCGCTCGGCGGTGAGCATCCCGGTGACGGTGAAGTCGCGCATCGCCATCGACGAGCTGGAGGAGTGGCCCACGCTGGAGCGCTTCGTGCGGCTGATTGCGGCGGAAGGGTGCACGCGCTTCATCGTGCATGCGCGCAAGGCGTGGCTCCAGGGACTGAGCCCCAAGGAGAACCGCGACGTGCCGCCGCTGCGCTACGACCTGGTGCACCGGCTCAAGCAGGAGCTGCCGCACCTGGACATCAGCATCAACGGCGGCATCAAGACGCTGGACGCGGCGGCCGAGCACCTGAAGCACGTGGACGGGGTGATGATTGGCCGCGCCGTCTACGAGAACCCGTACCTCCTGGCGGAGGCGGACCGCCGCTTCTTCGGCGCGACCCAGGCGCCGCGCGAGCGCCACGAGGTGGTGGAGGCGATGCTCCCGTACATCGAGCGCCGCCGGCAGCAGGGCGCGCCGCTGAGCGCGGTGACGCGGCACATGCTGGGCCTGTTCCAGGGCCTGCCGGGCGCGCGCGCGTGGCGACGGCACCTGAGCGAGAACGCGCACAAGGCCGGCGCTGGGCCCGAGGTGGTGGTGGCCGCGCTCGCCAAGGTGCGCCGCGAGCCCGACGCGGTCGTCGCGGCCTGAGCGGCGCGGACCCGAAAGGGCGCGGTGCGCTGCGTGCCTGCCGTCGCCGTATCGTCCCTTAAAGGCGCATGCACGGAGGGACTTCTGGCGGAGGCTCGCCGAGGGACGTCTTGAACGCGACGCCGCCATGGCGGCTCTCGCGACGTGTCCCCCCCGCGGGGTTTGGGCTGCTCGCGCCCAGCCCTCAGCGCGGCGCCAGTCGCCCTATCTTCCCCACCTCCTGCGCGAACCACAGCGCGCCATCCGGCCCGGAGCAGATTCCATGCGGCTCCGCCTTCGCGGTGGGGATGGCGTACTCCGTGACTTCGCCCGAGGTCGTCATCCGTCCGAGGTGATTGCTTCCCCACTGGGTGAACCAGAGCGCGCCGTCGGCGCCCGTGACGATGGCGTGAGGCTTCGCGCCGGTCCGAAGCAACGGATGCTCGGTGATGCCCCCGTCGAGCCCGATGCGCCCGATGCGGTCCGCGAGGAGCTCCACGAACCACAGCGCCTCATCCGGCCCCCGCGTGATTCCCACGGGGCCCGCCTTCGGCGTGGGCAGCGCGAACCCGGAGACCTGCCCGTCCACCGTGATTCGCCCGATGCGATTGCTCGCGTTCTGCGTGAACCAGAGCGCCCCATCCGGTCCGGAGGTGATGAACGACGGGTAGCTGCCGGCCTCGAGCGCGAACTCGGTGACGGCGCCCTCCACGGTGATTCGCCCCAGCCGATGCGTCGACAGCTGCGTGAACCAGAGCGCGCCGTCGGGCCCCGCGCAGAGCCCGAACGGGCCAGCCCCCTCTGTCGGCAGCGGGAACTCACGCACCTCGCCGCGCGTCGTCACCCGGCCGATGCGGTTCGCCTTCTGCTGCGTGAACCAGAGCGCGCCGTCGGGCCCCGCGGTGATGACGGAGGGCCCCGAGTCCGGCGTCGGCAGCGCGAAGGTCGTCACCGCGCCGTCCAGTTCGATGCGTCCCACGCGGCCCGCGTGCACCTCCGTGAACCAGAGCGCGCCGTCAGGCCCGGCGCAGATTCCATAGGGCCCGGTTCCAGCCGCCGTGAGCGGGTACTCCGTGATGCGTCCAGGGGCCTGCGTCATCGGATGTCTCCCGGAGGTCGAGCGCGAGGTGGAGGCCTGGACCCTCGCCCGGACGTGATACCTCGTCCAGCGTCACCTCGCCCCGCGCGAGCGCGTGTTCCCTCCACGACAGACACGACGAAGCCCGGGCCCTCACCTCGAGGACCCGGGCTCGCGGGGGTGAAACCGTGCTGGCTCAGCCGATGACGAGCTCGCCCGACAGGGGCTTCTTGCCCTCGTCCATGAAGAGCCCGAAGTAGCTCTGCGCCAGCTTGTACTCGTTGTACGCCGGCGAGCACGCCATGTTGCGCACCGCCATCAGCGGGTCATTGGGCTTGCCGTCGTAGTCGGTGAGCAGGACGTTGATGCCCATGTGCCCGCCGTTCTGCGCCTGGATGCCGGAGCGGCGCTGCATCTCCTCGATGTCGTTGGCCGTCAGGTTGAGGGTGATCGGCTTGTCGTGCTCGCGCGCGGCCTTCGCCTTGTCGGCGTCACCGGTGAACGAGTACACGAGCAGCTCGCGCGCGTTGTCGTCCTTGGTGTCGAACTTCATCGCGAACTTCTCCGAGCCGGGGACGAGCTTGCCGTCCTTGTCGTACTTCTGCTCGAGGGTGATGTCCGGGTGGTCACCGCCGTAGGTGATGTCGGACGTCAGCGACTTCGTCCCATCCGGGTGGTGCGTGATGAGGTAGTCGCCGGTGTTGGTGGTGCCGTCGGTCTCGATGCTGAAGGGCCCCACGTCGATGCCCACCTTGCCGCCCGTCGACTCGTAGTTGATCTTGTCGAAGCGCAGCGTGTTGGACACGCCCGGGCCTTCCTTCTCCGGCATCCGGCCGTCCTTGGCGAAGGCCTCGAAGGCCTTCTGGCCCTCGGGGTTGCCCAGGTCGAACTCGGCGGTGCGCAGCTTGTACTCCTTGAGCGTGTCCTCGCGGCCCATGCTCACGGAGACGGGGCCGGCGCCCAGCGTCACCTTGCCGTTGTTCTCGATGAACTCCGTGGGGCCCGTCGTCATCGACAGCTTGTCGCCCGCGCGGCTCACCTCGATGGACATGCCCTTGCCGCTCTTGACGTCGCCGGAGATGCCCAGCTCCACCGCGTGGTAGGACAGGCCCACGTCCAGCCCGTAGCCGGTGAACTGGCTCTGCTCCATCTTGATGGACGTGCCATCCGGAATCGTCTCCGGGTTGAGCGGGTGCGGCGGCGCGATTTCACCGCGCTTGAGCTTCTCGAAGTCCGCCTCCGTCATCTTCACTTCGTACGTCATGCTCTTGCCGGCCTCGACGCTGCCCTCCACGGACGCGCCCACGCCGACCTTGGCCTTCTTGAACTCCACTGAGCCCGACGCGGACACGGACGTCTCCGCGTTGATGGACACGGTGACGAAGCCGTCCTCCTTCTTCACGTCCTTCTCGAGCGTGTCGCTGAACTCCACGGACACGGGGCCCGCCTGGCCCGGGATGGTGGTCTCGTGCGGCTGCACGTTGGCCGCGTCCGGCACGCTGCCCACGTCCGCCGGGTAGTCGGCCACCATCATCTGCTGCAGCTCGGGGGACACGTTCGCGTCCGCCAGCGCCTGGGCGCGCTCGGGCGAGCCCGCCTCGGTGCCGAACACCTTGGCCGCGGTGGTGCCGGGGAGGGAGCCCGCCTCGCTGTAGTGCGAGTTGCCCTGGAGGTACGACTTCATGTCGTCCCAGCTCTTGCCGTTGCTGGGGTCCAACACGCGCTCGCCCTGGCGCACGACGACGTGGCCCGACTGGCCCTCGGCGCCCGCGCGCGAGTCCTTCAGGAACACCAGGTCCGAGCGACCCTGCAGCTCCGGCGAGGACTTGTTGATGAAGTCCGCGGCCTTGTCCAGGCAGTTGACCTTGGCGTCCTTGCTGTCTTCCGTGAACAGCGACGTCGAGGGGGCCCCCTGGCCATCCAGCTTCAGCTTGTTCTTCGCGCCCGCGGGCTCGAAGGTGGACACGTCCTTCTTCTGCGCGGCCAGCTTCTTGGCCGCCTCCGCGGCCTTCTTCGCGGCCTCCGCGGCAGCCTGCCGAGCCGCCTCCGCCGCCCTGCGCGCCGCCTCTTCCGCGGCCCTGCGCGCGGCCTCCGCCGCCCTGCGTGCCGCCTCTGCTGCTCCACCGTCACCAACGCGTCCAGTTCCCATGGGGTGTGGGCTCCTAGCTGCCGTACGAGATTCCCAATTCTCGGGAGTCGACGCGCCGGGTTGCGGATGGCGAGGAGTTTCCGGGTGTTACCCGCGAGATTCGGCCCGGGAGTGAAGCCCTGGCGCTCATCCCGTGCGGATGTGGAGGTGCTTCAGCGCCGGGGCGGGCTGGCGCGGAAGCGCTGGAGCTTGGTGCGGTTGCCGCACACGGCCATGGAGCACCACCGGCCGGAGCGGTTCTTGGAGGTGTCGTAGAAGGCCTCCTGGCACGCGCCCGCGGCGCACACCTTCATCCGGGGCCAGTGTCTATCGCGCTGGGTGGAGACGATGGCGGCGAACAGGGCGCCCAGGGCCTTCCAGCCGCCGGTGGCCGCGGGGCGCAGCGACACGCCGTCCTGGCCGAAGCCCACGGTGAGGGGGCTGGAGGCGGCGACGCGCTCCAGCGTCTTCAAATCCGAGGCGGCCAGGGGCTCGCCGGTGTGGGAGAGGAGCACTGCGCGCAGGGCCTCGCGGGCGTCGATGGCGGCGCGGAAGGCGTCCGGGGAGAAGGTGTCCGAGGCCGCCACCAGGCCCCGTGCGCGGCACCAGGCGTCGAGCGCGGCCGGGGTGGGCACGGCGTCGACGAGCTTCTCCACGTCGAGCGTGTTGACGAACTCGAGGAGCAGGACGACGTCCGTGGGAAGTCCGGGGCTGCGCGCATCGGCCATGCGGTGGGCCTATCGTGTCCTGGGCGTGGGCACCAGGGCCCCCAGGCCGCGGGTGAGCGCCTCGACGAGGGCCCGGGCCGCGTCGCGCCGGGGGTCCAGGCTCGGGTCGTAGATGGTGACGTCCAGCCCCACGGCCAGTCCCGAGTCGACGAGCCGGGCGACCAGTTCCCCGAGCTCGGCCACGCGCAGGCCGTCGGGCTGGCGCGAGTCGACGGCGGGCATCACCGCGTCGTCCATGACGTCGGCGTCCAGGTGCATCCAGAAGCCGCGCACGCCGCGCTCCTTGAAGCGGGTGAGGGCGCGCTTCGCTCCGGCGGCGATTCCCTGCGCGCGCAGGACGTCCAGGTCCAGCCAGGCCATGCCCGTGTCGCGCGCGTCCTCCGCGCCGACCTTCTCACCCTGGCGCTCCGGGTCCCTGACGCCGAGCACGGCCACGTCCTCGTCGAGGACGAGGGGACCTCGGCCCTCCAGGTTCGACAGCAGGGCGGGGCCCCGGCCGGTGGAGAGCCAGAGGTCCATGCCCGCGGCGCCGCCGAGCTCGGAGGCCTCCGGCGGCCAGAAGTCGGTGTGTCCATCCATGAAGGCGAGCCCCGAGTGCGCGCCGGTGCGCTTCAGTCCCAGCAGGCACCCGAGCAGGATGCTGCAGTCTCCGCCCAGGACGAGCGGGAAGCGCCCGGCGCGCACGATGGCCTCGACGGCGTCCGCGAGTTGGAGGCTCAGCTCGGCGATGCCATGGGGGTTGAGGATGTGCGTCCGGGCGTCGCGCTGCTCCACATAGGGCCGGGGCGTCACGGTGTGCTCCACCTTCGCCTGGAGCTTGAGTCCCAGGCCCGCCTCCATCAGGGCCTCGGGAAGCAGGTCCACACGGGGAATCCGCCCGTCCGGACGGCTCAGACCCAGACCGGAGGGCACGGCGACGAGGGCGATGGGCGATGACATGGGCGCTCCCTGTTGATGGCCGGAAACCATCAAATTGATTTTAATGGTTTCAGTGAAGCTAGGGCGGAGGTGGCGCAGTTGCAACCGCCAAATTGCGATAGGGGGTTTCAGCTCGGATGCATGTTTATTCCCCGAATTCGTCGGCTTCTGCGCAAAGATCGTCCAGCCTCGGTGGAATCGAGACGCTCGACGGGGGCGCTCGGGAGTGAGACTGAAACATTGTGACGCGGGGCGTTGAGTTTGCTCGCTTCTCTCGGAGAGGACCGTAACAATCCTGATACATGACCCTGCAACGCTCGATTCTCTCCTGGATGTTTGTCTCCCTCGTTGCTGTTGCCGCACTCTCTGCTTGTGATTCTGATGACAAGCCGTCGGCGCCCGAAGTGGGCGACGACGCGGGGACCCCGCCGGATGCCGGCACCGTGCCCGATTCGGGCTCGGAACCCGACGCGGGCCTCGAGCCCGACGCCGGCACGGAGCCCGATGCCGGCACGGAGCCCGACGCTGGCACGGAGCCCGACGCGGGCGTGACGCCTGACCCGTTCACCACCTGCGAGGGGGCCTGCCGTGAGACCTCGGCCACCATCCGCATGGGCGACAACTCGCGCGTCCTGACCAACGCGTACTTCGGCTACACCGAGCCGGAGAGCCCGGACGGGTCGTGGACCCTGTGGATCGAGCTGAACAACGGGACCCCGGGCGAGTGCCCCTCGCCGGATTCGTCGGTGCCGGCTCAGCTCGTCAACGTCTACGACGTGAAGGTGCCCGTGGACGCGACGCCGCAGAGCGGTACGACCACGGAGGGGGAGCCGCGAGCGACGCTGGTCGACTTCGATGGCTCGCTCAGCCTCAACTGGTTCGACCACAGCTCGAGCTTCACCTTCACGCCCGTGGCGGCTTCCCTCTGCGCCACCTGCGCCAAGACCGGCGAGTTCCCCGCGTCACACTTCGTGGCGTTCGACGTGGATGCCGTCATGGAGGACGGCGCATTCACCGGCCATGGGTACGCCACCTACTGCCCGGCGCTCACCGAGCTGGTCGAGGAGTGACCTCAGGCCGGCTCACGGCGGCGTGAGTCGGTCCCGCCCGGGCACCCGAACTGGGTGCTTGGGCCGTTGTTCCCGTCCTCAGTGGGGCCTGGGCGGAATGGTGTCGAACCGGGGCGTCCCTTCCTCCAGTTCGTAGTAGTCGCCCTTGTTGGCCAGGTGGACGTGGAGCGCCACGCGCGTCCGCGTGGGCGTGTCGAACGCGCCCATGGCGATTCCAATCCAGTCGCGCTGGAGCGGGTCCCAGAACAGCGACGCGCCGCAGACCGAGCAGAACCCGCGCCGCGCCTTCTCCGAGGACTGGAACCAGCGGACCTGGTCCTGTCCCTCGAGGGTGACGGCCGAGCGGGGCACGTCCGTCGACACGAAGTAGTGCCCCGAGTGCTTGCGGCACTTCGTGCAATGACAGGCGTCGGGGGCGGGCAGCTCGCCCTCCACGGTGAAGCGGACCGCGCCGCACAAGCAGGAACCCCGATGCATGGATGACCTCGTCCGAAGGGTGGGGGCGGGGAGCCTGCGGCTTCAGCCGCGGACAGACAAGTGCAACCTTCCGGACGGCGCGCCAGCACGTCAAGACCATCGAGGGGCGGCGCGAGGGCGTGGGTCATGGTTGAAAAGTCCCTCTTGGCGCAGCCCGATGCGCGGCAGGGAACGCATGGCGCCCGCGCCGACTGGTGTTCGCCGCCCCGCGGACAAGACGCTCCTCGGACACCCCCGCCGTGAGGTCCCCACATGAGCAAGCTTTCGCTGGTCGTCGTCACGATGACGCTGGGCCTGAGTGCCTGCAGGGAGGATCCGGAGCCTCCCACTCCGCGTCCCCCCGAGGACCTGACGCAGGAGCACATGGAGACCCTGCGCTCCAACCCCATCGCGCTCTCCGCCTTCCTGCGCGACATGCCCAAGGGCGGCGACCTCCACAGCCACACCTCCGGCGCCATCACCATGGAGAAGCTCATCCAATGGGGCTCCGAGGACGGCGCCTGCGTCAACCCCACCACCTACGTGGCGAGCAACCCCTGTGAGCAGGGCGCGACGCCCCTGTCCAACACGGCGTCGGACCGGGCCCTCTATGACGCGGTGATGGGCGCCTGGTCGATGGAGGGCTTCACCGGTCCGCTGCTGGAGGCGCACCAGCACTTCTTCGATGCCTTCGCCAAGTACGGCGCGGTGCAGACGGAGGCCCGGGGGGACGACATCTACGCGGACATCCTCTCCCGCGCGGGCCAGCACAACCAGGTCTACGTGGAGCTGATGCAGGGCTTCGGCGCGAGCACGGGGGGACGGCTCGCCGCGCCGCTGTTCTCGCCCACGGACCCCTGGGACGCGCCGACGCTGTTGGCCAAGCGCGAGCAGCTCATCGCCCTGCCGGACTTCCAGACGGCGCTGACCCGTCAGGCGGAGAGCATTGCCAGCTTCCTGGTGGGGAGCCGGCAGGTGATGGCCTGTGGCACGCCCCAGGCGGACCCGGGCTGCGACGTGGAGGTGCGGCTGCTGGTGTCGGCCAACCGCACGGCGGAGCGGGCCAACGTCTTCGGCCAGTGGGTGTATGCCTTCGAGCTGGCCCAGCGCGTGCCCCAGATTGTCGGCGTCAACCTGGTGTCACCCGAGGAGCACCCGAACTCGCTCGCGTACTACAACGACGAGATGTTCGCGCTGGGCACGCTGGATGACCACAACGACACCACGCCCGGCCGCAAGACGGTGCACGTCTCCCTGCACGCGGGCGAGCTGATCCCCGAGGTGCTCAAGCCCGAGGACCAGGGGCACCTGCGCTTCCACATCCGCAACGCCGTGAAGCTGGCGCACGCGGAGCGCATCGGCCACGGGGTGGACGTGTTGGGCGAAACGGACGGGGAGGGCGTCGACGCGCTCCTGCGCGACATGCGCGAGGCAGGCGTGCTGGTGGAGATCTGCCTGTCCTCGAACAACGTCCTGCTGGGCGTCAAGGGCACGGACCATCCGCTCTCCGCGTACCTGGTGGAGAAGGTGCCGGTGACGCTGGCGACGGATGACTCCGGCATCCTCCGGGGGGACATCACCCAGGAGTACGTCGCGGCGGCCACCGTCCAGGGGCTCGACTACAAGACGCTCAAGCAGCTGGCGCGCGCCAGCCTGGAGCACGCCTTCGTGGAGGGGGACAGCCTGTGGGCCCAGCGGGATGTCTTCACGGCCCGGGTGGCGGCCTGCGCCCAGGACGACGCGGGCGAGGCGGGCCCGTCCGCGTCGTGTCAGACCTTCCTGGGGGCCAACAAGCGCGCGGCGCTGCAGTGGCGCCTGGAGGCGCAGTTCACGAACTTCGAGGCGCGCTTCGCGAACTGATGCCGGAGCCGTGGTCGCGCGCGAGCAGTTGGCGCGACCACGGCTCATCTCAGGCGGGGCTCAGCAGTTCTGCTTGCAGGGAGGCGGCGGGCCGACGGGCGGCGGGCTGCCGGCGGGCGGCGTGCTGATGCTGCTGTGGCAGGTGTAGAGCTGCAGGTCATAACAGTACTGGCGGTAGTACTGGGCCGTCGGACCGGAGCCCGCCATGTACTGGGAGCAGTTCCAGAAGCTCCACTTGTACGGCGTCGCGGCCGGACAGCTCCCGTCCACCCATCCGCCGCTGCCGTAGTCGCGACACGCGCCCTGGTACGTCCCGACGCTGCACGCGTTCTGCTCCACCTGGCCCAGGTCCTCCGTCTCCGGAGCCACCTCGTCCATCGGCGTGCCACCACAGGCGATAATGCCCATGCACAGCGCTCCCAGGAACAACGGCCGCATGACTTGCTTCAACATGGATTGACCTCGTGGATTGTCAGCCCGCCGTGGCCGGGACCTCCCCGTCGGCGAGTGGAGGCCACCCTACGTTCCTCCCTGATTAACCGGGATTAAGCGCGATTAAATGTGGCGGAGGTTGGGTCAGCCCACCCGCCCGGGCGAAGGCGGCGAGAGCAGGTCCTCCCAGTAGCGCAGCTGGGGGTAGACCTCCTGCAACAGATAGCGCCGGCTGCGGAAGTGCCAGTAGATGAAGCTCTTGAGGTAGTGCTCCACGTGAGCCCTCAGCTCCGGGGCGCGCGAGGACGCGGACTCCAGGATGGCGTGGTAGTTCCTCACCGTCGTGGCGAGCGTCTCCCGGTACACCTCCAGGTAAGGGCGCTTCTGCGTCTGGGATTGCTTGAACAGGTAGCAGTTCTCGAAGTCGAGCTGGGACTTCGCCTCCTTGTAGAAGGAGAAGACGTCGTTGGTGAATGCGATGAAGTCCCGCGCCGCCTCCAGGGTGTCCACCCAGAACAGCGGGTCGCGCGCGAAGCTCAGCCGCGCGTCGATGAACTGGAGGGACAGGTACCAGAACTCCGAGGAGCCGTTGTGGTCGCGGATGTACCGGACGCTGTGCGTGGTGCGCTGGGCGCCGTGCCGGGCCACCAGCACCTCGAGCAGGGTTCCAAGGTGGTATTGGAAGAACAGGTTCTTGTAGAGACCCAGGAAGTCCGAGTCGCAAGAGTGACCCAGCTCCTCGAAGGAGAAGTCGACGTAGTCCATGAGCGCGGAGGGCGGGTGGGCCACCGCGCTCGCATGCTTGAGGGACAGGAAGTGCTTCTCCGGGTTGTATTCCTTGTCGGGGTCGAACCACAGCACCAGGCTCCAGACGCGACTGATGGCCCGCCCCAGCCTGGGGTCCTGGATGGGAATCGTGATGTGGCGCATGTATGTCATGGTCTGGATGAACTCCTCATCCATGTCCAGGCCACGGGCCAAGGCTTCCTGTCGGATGAAGCGGGTCTCCCGCTCGACCTCCGCCAGGTCGACCGCGGGCTCGAAGACGGGAATGCTCCTCTCGCGGGAATCACCCGGGACGGGGCCGATGAGGCGTATCAGCTTGCGCAGTTCCCCCGAGCGGAGGACGTTCTCCGCCTCTTCGCGAAAGCCCTGGTGTCTGATCTGTTCCAGTCTGGGATTGAGTTCGAGCTCGAGCATGTGCGGCCCCCACGTCCGGGTGTCAGGTGTGGATGTTCAAGCTAATGCGGTCGCGGCGGGCGGCAGCCGCGGGGCCCTTGGGTTGTGATTGGCCGCGTGGGCATGTTCAGTCCGCATCAGTGACATCGCCCTCGGATGCAGGAGTGCAGGGGGGCCCTTCGTCCTGCGGGCTCGACTGCGGGCCCGAGGCGAAAGGCCGCGGCGGGAGCGTGTTTCAGGGCACGTCGAGTGCCTGGACTGCCGAGCGCAGCGCGTCCGGCAGCCAGTCCGGGTCTCCCCGGCGCAAGGCTGCGAGCCCGGCCTGGAAGTCCGCGCGCGCGCCGCCGACGTCGCCGAGCCGCACGCGGAGCAGGCCGCGCTCGTGGAGCAGCTCCGGGTCCACGTCAGCGCCCTGTTGCAGGGCGAGCGCGGCGGACAGGTCCTCCAGCGCCTCCGCGTGCATTGCCAGGCGCGCGCGCACGGCGGCACGTTGCTGGAGCAGCCAGGGGTTGTCCTGGTCCTCGGCCAGCGCGAGCGTCCAGTCCTGCTCCGCGCGGGTGTCCTGTCCGAGCGCCTCCAGGGACTCGGCGCGCTTCATGTGCAGCACCAGCGCCTTGCGATAGCCGCCATCCACCAGCGCGTCGAAGTCCGCCACGGCCTCCGCATGGCGACCCAGCCGGGCGAGGCACAGCGCGCGGTGCAGCCGGGTCGTCCGGTGTCCGGGGGCCAGCTCCAGGACGCGCTCGAACCAGGGGAGCGCCTCGGCCGGAGCGCCGCCCCAGATGCCGAGCGTCATCGCCAGCTCCATCAGGACGATGCCCAGCCTCGGGTGCGCTTCGGCGAGCGCGCGCACCTGCGCGAGCGCGGAGGTGTACCGGCCCGTGCGTCGCAGTCGGTCGACCTGTCGGAGCTGCTCCGCCACCTCGGGAGGGCAGGGCTCCCGCCCGTTCCTCGCGGTGCCTCCGGTTCTCGCCGCGTCGACGGCCGTGGAGGCCTCCGCAGGCATGCGGGAGGCGCGCCCCTCGGAGGGGGGGGGCGTCGTCGCGGGGCTCCCTGGCCCGGGCGTTCCCCTTGGCGCGTCGTCTCTGTCGTCCCGCCCCGCCATGCCGGTGCTCAGCCTCCCTGGGGGAAGGCGCGGCAGGCGGCGTCGTAGTCGCGCCACCAGGCCTCGAGCACCTTCATGTCCGTGGCGCGCGGCTCGTCCCCCGGGCCCGCCATGTCCAGGTACGCGTGCAACAGCGGCCGGAAGTAGGGGTGGGCGCAGTGGTCGATGATGTCCGTGGCCCGGCGCCGGGGCGAGCGGATGTCCATGTTGCGCGCGTAGCCGTGCTCGGTGACGACGCACTTGATGTCGTGCTCCGTGTGGTCGATGTGCCGCACGTACGGCATCACGCAGCTCACCGTCCGCCCGTCCTTGAGCTTCCGCACCGACGGCGTGTGCACGATGCTCAGGTACGCGTTGCGGAAGAAGTCCCCGGAGCCGCCCAGCCCGTTGACGATGCGCGAGCCGTCGATGTGCGTCGAGTTCACGTGCCCGTAGATGTCCACCTCGATGGGCGTGTTCATCGCGATGACGAACAGCCGCGAGATGATTTCAGGGCTGTTCGACAGCCACATCGGCCGCAGCACCAGCCGCTCCTTGCACCGCTCGAACAGCTGCTGGAACCGCTGGCGCCCCTCGGCGGAGAAGGACACCGCCGTGGCGGACGCGTACTCGAACTTCGCGTCGTCCTCCACGTAGCGCAGCATCCCGTCCTGGAACACCTCGGTCCAGAAGCGGATCTTCTGGAACGGTGACTCGTACAGCTCCCCGATGATGGCGTTGGCCACGTTGCCCACGCCGGACTGGATGGGCGGCAGCCGCTTGCCCCACCCGAACTCCTCGCGGCAGCTCAACAGGAAGTCCACCACGTTGCGCGCGATGCGCTTGTCCGTGTCGTCCGCCGCCTTGAAGGGCACCGGGTGGTCCGGCGTCCTCGACTCCACCACCGCCACCACCTTGCCCAGGTCGAACTCCACGTACGGCGTGCCGATGCGGTCTCTCACGTTCAACAGCGGCAGCGGCCAGCCCACGTGCGGATGCACCGTGGGCACGACGATGTCGTGGAAGCCCGTGTAGTCCGGCGCGGACGTGTTCACCTCGAGGATGACTTTCTTCGCCTTCGCCAGCGCCTCCGCGCTGATGCCCACCGAGGACGTCAGGATGACGCTGCCGTTGGGGCGGATGCGCGACACCTCCACCACCGCCACGTCGATGTCGCCGTAGAACCCGTACATCAGGTTGCGCGCGAAGGCGGACAGGTGCACGTCCGTGAAGTCCATCTCCCCGGCGTGGATGCGCCGACGCGACGCGGACGAGGACATGTACGGCCCGCGCTTGCGGATGAAGGGCGCCATGGGGCCCTCCACGTCCTCGGACAGCGACGCCCCGGACAACAGCGTGAGCCGCGTCTGGGGCGCGGTGCGCGACAGGTGGAAGGCCAGCGCGGGGAAGAACGTCTTGGGCTCGCCCGACTTGGTGAAGCCGCTGATGGCCACCGTGTTCCCGTCGGTGACGTGCTTCACGGCCTCCTCGACGGGGACGACCCGGGCCAGGAGGTCGGCGTTCTGGATGCGGTCCTTCAGCGTGCTCGGAGCGGTCATGTTCAAGTCGGGAACCCCCGCGGAAGGCGGCGGGTCCGCGGTCGAAGATGTCACACCCGGGACGTCCTGCCATCCCTAGCGGAAGCCCGGCGGACGCCGCGTCCCGGTGTCCCCGGGCGCCTCCTCGGCCTTGAGCCTGGCGCCGGGTGAGAGCTCGAAGACGAGCCCGAACTGCCACTGGCTCAGCCGCTCCAGGAAGAGGATGTTGTACGAGTCCTGGCCGTACACGTAGCGGGTGAAGACGCCGAAGCCCGCGCCCCAGTAGGGCAGCGCGGCGAGCGCGCCGCTCACCGTCGCGCGCCGGTGGGGCGTCTCGCCGAAGGGCGCGGACACCGTCCCCTCGAGCCGGAAGCGGTGCTGGTGCCAGATGCGCTCGCCCAGCGCGCTCACGCCCCAGTTTCCCTTGCCGTAGACGCGCCTCTGGTCCTCGGTGATGCCGCCCGAGCCGATGGCCGTGTTCAGCTCCAGGAACGAGCCGCCGCCCACCAGCCACGCGCTGTCCAGGTCCGGGTCCACGCCGAACGCCACGCGCGCGTGCAGCTCCCCGCGCACGAAGTTGGTGGAGAAGCTGCCGGTCAGCTCGTTGAGCGGCAGCTCCCCCTGGGCCGGCGCGCAGTCGGGGTCCGTGCCCTCCTGGTTCGCGAAGAAGCAGCCGTCCTGGCCATTGGAGTAGTGGCCCACCGTGAGGTTCGCCGCGAGCGCGAGCCCCCGCATCGGACGGTCCTCCGCCAGCGAGCCCGGCAGCACGCGCAGGTGCGCCACCTGGAGCGTGATTTTCGGGACGTACGACGGCGGGATGACGGGGCTGCTGTCCGTGTTCAGCATCCGCAGCCGGATGTACGGCGTGAGCACCGCGGTGAGGAACCACTCGCCGTGCTCGCTCCGGAATCGGCCCGTGTGCAGCTGGGGCAGGAAGAGGTTCGGGGCAAGCTGCGCCTCGAACAGGAGCGGCGCCGGGGAGTCGGGATCTCCCTGCCGGCGGATGCGGTTGGGCGAGCCGAAGATGTAGCTGCGGTCCAGGAAGAGCGGGGCGGGGGTGTTGTACTCCACCTTCCAGTCCGCCCGGGCCCCGCCCGCCGCGAAGAGGAGCGCCAGCGCGAGGCCCCGCGAGGCACGGCCCCTGGGCTGGGCGAGGACGGTTCGCATCCGGCGGGTGTCTCCTGGCGACGAAGGCCCTCGAGGACGGAGGCCTGCACGCCTCCTCTATCCGGCCCGGGGCCCCGTCCTCATCCGACCCGCCAGGTGTTTGTCGCGAGAAGGGAACAGGTGGACGGGTGGACGTGTTGGGCGCCGCGATTCCGTGCTTTGGTGCACAACCCACCCCATCCTCGGGAGACCTACACTTTCATGCGCAACCTCCTCATCGTCAGCGCGGGCGTGGCCGCGCTCGCCTCCACCGGATGCGCGACCTCCAAGGACGCCCGTCCCGAGGACGCCGCCACCTCCACCGCGGCCCCTGCCGCCCCTGCCCCCGAGGCCCCCGTGGCTCCCGCCAACCCCCTGCTGGCGAAGTGGAGCGGCCCCCATGGCGGCGTGCCCCCGTTCGACCAGGTGAAGGTGGAGCTGTTCAAGCCCGCCATCGAGGCGGCCATGGACACCTTCCGCAAGGAGCTGGCGACCATCGCGTCGAACCCGGAGGCCCCCACCTTCGAGAACACGCTGGCCGCGCTGGAGGACGCCGGCCGCGGCTTGAGCAACGTGGAGACGCTCTACGGCATCTGGGGCTCGTCCTTGAGCAGCCCCGAGTACCAGGCCGTGGAGCGCGAGCTCGCGCCGAAGTTCGCCGCGTTCGAGGATGAGATCTTCCAGAACGAGGCCCTCTTCCGCCGCATCGAGGCCGTCTACAACTCGCCCGACAAGGCGAAGCTGACGCCCGAGCAGCAGCGGCTCGCGTGGCTGCACCACACGCGCTTCGTGCGCTCCGGCGCCAAGCTGGACGGCGCCGCCAAGCAGCGCCTGGGCGCCATCAACCAGCGCCTGGCCTCGCTCTACACGGCCTTCAGCCAGCACGTGCTCGGCGACGAGGAGGCCTACACCGTCGTCCTGGAGTCCGAGGCGGACCTGGCGGGCCTGCCCGACTCCGTGCGCGCGGGCGCCGCCGCCGCGGCCGAGGCCCGGGGCCAGAAGGGCAAGTGGGTCATCACCAACACGCGCTCCTCCATGGAGCCGTTCCTCACGTACTCGTCCCGCCGGGATTTGCGCGAGAAGGTCTGGCGTAACTACGTCAACCGCGGCGACAACGGCGACGAGCGCGACAACAACGCCATCATCTCGGAGGTGCTCAAGCTGCGCGCCGAGCGCGCGAAGCTGCTCGGCTACGCCACGCACGCGCACTGGCGGCTGGAGAACGCCATGGCCCGCACGCCCGAGCGCGCGATGGAGCTGATGGAGGCGGTGTGGAAGCCCGCCGTGGCCCGCGTCCGCGAGGAGGTCGCGGACATGCAGAAGGTGGCCGACAAGGAGCGCGCGAAGCTCAAGATCGAACCGTGGGACTACCGCTACTACGCGGAGAAGGTCCGCAAGGCGAAGTACGACCTGGACCAGAACGAGGTGAAGCCCTACCTCCAGCTGGAGAAGCTGCGCGAGGGCATGTTCTGGGTGGCCGGCGAGCTGTTCGGCTTCAGCTTCGAGCAGGTGACGGACGTGCCCGTCTTCCACGCCGACGTGCGGGTGTGGGAGGTGAAGGACAAGACGAGCGGCAAGCACGTGGGCCTGTGGTACTTCGACCCGTACGCGCGCAAGGGCAAGCGCTCGGGCGCGTGGATGAACGCGTACCGCGGCCAGGAGCGCTTCCGGGGTGAGGTGACGACCATCGTCTCCAACAACTCCAACTTCGTGAAGGCGGCGCCCGGCGAGGCGGTGCTCATCTCGTGGGAGGACGCGAGCACGCTGTTCCACGAGTTCGGCCACGCGCTGCACGGCCTGAGCTCGTCGGTGACGTACCCGTCGCTGTCCGGCACCGCCGTGGCGCGGGACTACGTGGAGTTCCCGTCGCAGCTCTTGGAGCACTGGCTGTCCACGCCCGAGGTGCTCAACACCTTCGCGCTGCACTACCAGACGGGCAAGCCCATCCCCCCGGCGCTGGTGGCGCGCATCGAGAAGGCGGCGACCTTCAACCAGGGCTTCGGCACGGTGGAGTACCTGTCCTCCGCGCTCATCGACATGAAGCTGCACCTGGCCGGCGACGCGAGCATCGACCCGGACGCGTTCGAGCGCGACACGCTCAAGGCGCTGGGCATGCCGAAGGAGATCGTGATGCGCCACCGCACGCCGCAGTTCGGCCACGTGTTCGCGGGCGACGGCTACTCTGCGGGCTACTACAGCTACCTGTGGTCCGACACGCTGACGGCGGACGCGTACGAGACCTTCACCGAGGGCAAGGGCGCCTACGACAAGGCCGTGGCGGAGAAGCTGCGCAAGAGCGTGTTCTCGGTGGGCAACACGGTGGACCCGGCCGAGGGCTACCGCGCCTTCCGCGGCCGCGACGCCGGCATCAACGCGCTGATGCGCAAGCGGGGCTTCCCGGTGCCCGCGCAGGCGAAGCAGTCCAAGTCCACGCCGTAGGCGGCGGGTGACGTCCGGGTGCGCGGGGGATGACGCCTCGCGCACCTGGGGGCTCACGGGTCCAGGAAGGCGCGCTTCACCTCGAGCAGCAGCTCATCCTTCTTGCCCGCGGGCTGCAGGGGGCGGTGGCCCTGGTTGATGGTCCAGATGATGGTGCCGCCCAGTCCCTCGTCGCGCGCCCACTGGCCCTTCACCGCGACCGACTGCCCGTCCTCGTACGAGACGTAGTTGCAGTGGCCCGCGCCGGTGACGTCGGAGGCGGACAGGTAGGGCGAGGCCGCGCGCTCGTCCCAGTGTCGCTTCATCAGCGGGTCCTGGAGGTACTTGTCCACGATGTTGGCGTAGCTCATGGCGTTGTCGCTCTGGCCCTCGTTGACGTCGGGCCGGCCGTCCAGGGGGATGCGCGGCTGGGTCACGCCCTGCCAGCACGTGCCGAAGAAGCCGATGCCCACGCCCAGCCGTCCGCGCGGCACGCCCGCCCGGATGTAGCCCGCCACGGAGTTGGCGACGGAGCTGGGGCGGTTCTGCGCCTCGTCCCAGAGGGGGCTGGAGTGCCAGCTCTCCCAGCCGCCCCAGTGGCCGCTCATCTTGTAGGACATGATGTTGAGCTGGTCGACGCGCGAGCCCAGCTCCTTCATGAACTTCGCCTCGTGCTCCGGCATCCCGAAGTTGGAGTTGAGCCAGTTCACCGGCACCGTGAGGATGATGTCCGGACGGGCCGCGCGCAGCTCGTCGATGAGCGCCAGGAGCAGCTCCCCGTCGTTGCCCGCGGGCGGCAGGTTGATGGGCTCCCAGTCCAGGTCCAGCCCCATGTAGCCCAGCTCATCCATCGTCTTGAGCAGCTCGCGCACGAAGACGATGCGGCTCTCACCCGTGGACGCGAGCACGAAGCCGTCGTGCTCGCCGAAGCCGCCAATCATGAGCAGCGGTATCTTCCCCGCGGCCTTCGCCCGGGCGGACAGCGTCCGGGCGATGGCGGGGCCCTCCAGGTCGGAGACGTCGAAGTCCGTGAACAGCGTCCCGTCGAAGCGGGGGCGCACGCGGCCCACCATGATGTGCGTCATCCCCGAGAAGTCCACCACGTCGGGCGGGTAGGCGCGGTGCTGGTAGCCCACGTAGTAGCCGGACACCCAGCTCGCCGGCGCGCCGCCGGGCTTGGGCGTCACCGGACCGACCTGCGCACCCGGACCCTCGCCCACGTCGTTGACGGCCCTCACCGTGACGGTGTGCGGCTTGCCGTTGGGCAGCCCCGGGACGTTCGCGCTCCCGGCCTTGACGTCCACCGTCACCGAGTGCCCCCCGGGCTCGGCGGTGACGAGGTAGTGCTTGAGCGCGCGTCCGCCGAAGCTCGCCGGCGCCAGCCAGCTGACGAACACCGCGCCGTTGCCCGGCGTCGCCCTCACCGAGCGCGGCTGACCCGGCGTCGTGGGGTTGGGGATGGACATGCCCGGCTGGGGCACCACCGGCACCGACGGCAAGGAGGCGTCGCCCTCGCCCCGCGCGTTCACCCCGGAGACCTTGAACAGGTACTTGAAGCCGTTGTTGAGCCCCAGCACCGTGGCCTGGCGCTCGCTCGCGCTGACGATGGCGCCGCCGCAGGCCGGGTCGCACCGCACCACGTAGTACAGCAGGGGGTGGCCGCCATCGCTCGTCGGCGGCGTCCACGTCACCAGCGCCTGGGCGTCCGCCGCCTGCGCCTCCACGTCCGAGGGCGCCCCGGGCAGCCCCGGCCCCTCCTCACCCTTTCCGCATCCCCCGAGCAGCACCCCCGCTACGAGAAGGCACCACCACTGCGTCACGAGTCGAGTCTTCACCTGCGCACCTCTTCGAACTGGCACAGATAATACGGGGAAGTCCGACATCCCTGCGTTGAAATAGTGTGGCAATACTGCATCTGCTCGACGAGCGACAAGGTGGTCGCGTCTGTCTCGGGTTCTGGGAAAACGCTAGGGAGGGTGCGGGCCGTTCCCGCGTCGTTGGAGGCGGCCTTTGCTACGGTGGTCGCTTCCATCCATGAAACGACTGCTCCTGTCCATGGCCCTCGCGGCCAGTGTCCTCGTCCTGGTGCTGGTGGTGCGGACGCTGTCCTTCACCTCGCGGCAGGTGGCGCCGGCGGCGATGGAACCCCTGACGGTGGACGCGGACGCCGCGGCGGCGCGCCTGGCCGGAGCGCTGCGGCTCAAGACGGTGGCGGCGTCGGAGGGCGTGCCCGCGGAGGACGCGGCCTTCGCGGGGCTGCATGCCTACCTGGCCGAGCACTTCCCGCGCGTGCACGCGGAGCTGAAGCGCGAGCCGGTGGGGACGCACTCGCTGCTCTACACGTGGCCGGGGACGGACGCGTCGCTGTCGCCCCTGTTGCTCGTGGGGCACCTGGACGTGGTGCCGGTGGCCCCCGGGACGGAGGAGTCCTGGGCGCACCCGCCGTTCGCCGGCGTGGTGGCGGACGGGTTCGTGTGGGGGCGCGGCGCGCTGGATGACAAGAGCAGCGTGCTGGCGCAGTTGGAGGCGGTGGAGGCGCTGCTCGCCGCGGGGGAGAAGCCCCGGCGCACGGTGATGTTCGCGTTCGGCGGGGACGAGGAGGTGGGGGGCCTGAAGGGCGCTGTGGCCATCGCGGCGCTCTTGAAGGAGCGGGGCGTGCGGCTGGAGTCCGTGCTCGACGAGGGCGGCGTCATCATGTCCGGGACGGTGCCTGGGGTGAGCGCCCCGGTGGCGTTGGTGGGCACGTCCGAGAAGGGCTTCACCAGCGTGGAGCTGAAGGTGAAGGGGGAGGGAGGGCACTCGTCCATGCCGCCGCCGCGCAGCGCCGTGGGGGTGTTGGCCCGCGCGGTGGCGAAGGTGGAGGACTCGCCCATGCCCGCCCGGCTCGAGGGTGGCAGCCGCGAGCTGTTCCTGCGCGTGGGCCCGGAGATGCCCTTCGGCATGCGGCTGCTCTTCGCCAACCTGTGGCTCACCGAGCCGCTCGTGGTGCGCCAGCTCACCCAGAAGCCCACCACCAACGCCGCGGTGCGCACCACCACCGCGGTGACGCTGTTCCAGGGCGGCGTGCGCGACAACGTGCTGCCCGCCAGCGCCCGCGCGGTGGTGAACTTCCGCATCCTGCCCGGCGACAGCGTGGACGGGGTGCTCGCGCACGTGCGCTCGGTGGTGGATGACTCGCGCGTGGAGCTGGGCACGCTGGCGTTCCAGAGCGAGCCGTCCCCCGTGTCGCGCACGGACACGGAGGCCTTCGGCCACCTGGAGCGCACGCTGCGGCAGGTGTTCCCGGAGGTGGTGGTGTCCTCCTACCTCAACGTCGCCGCCACCGACTCGCGCCACTACGTGGGCTTGAGCGACAACGTCTTCCGCTTCTTCCCCGTGCACCTGCGCGCCGAGGACCTGGCGCGCGTGCATGGCAAGGACGAGCGCATCGCCGTGACGGCGCATGCCCAGGCCGTCCGCTTCTACGCGCAATACCTCCGCAACGCCGCGCGCTGAGACATGGCTGAGACAGGGGCCCTCCCCTCGATGGGGGCCTGTATCGCGACATGGACGCGGATGTGTGTCCGAGACACGAAATCAGGCGATTCAGTCCGCTCTTCCTGCACATCTGCGCAATTCCTGCATTTTCACGCGCTGTGCGGGAGTGAGAAATCGCAACCGCGTTGACACGCACCGCGCGCACTTCCAGCATCGGGGGTCATGGTGACCGTCCCCTCTGCTGGAAAGCGCCTCGCGGGTCTCGTACTCGCCTCTCTTCTCTTCTCGTTGATCGCATCCTCATGTGGAGGCGGTGGTGGTGATGGCAAGCCGGATGGCGGCGGTGGGGGCAATGACGATGCCGGCCCCACCCAGCCGTGTGACGGAGGCACGTGTCCCGTCGAGAACTGCGGCAACGGCACCCTCCAGTCCGGGGAGACGTGCGACGACCGCAACCAGGTGAGCGGCGACGGGTGCTCGGCCACGTGCACCCTCGAGGAGGGTTGGGCGTGCAACACGCCGGGCGAGCCGTGCGTGAAGGTGGTCGGGTGCGGCAACGGCAAGGTGGAGGCGGGCGAGCAGTGTGACGACCGCAACGTGTCCAGCGGCGACGGCTGCAGCGAGACGTGCACCGTGGAGCAGGGCTGGAACTGCCCGTCGGCGGGTGGCCGCTGCCACGCCGCGCAGTGCAACGACGGCTTCAAGGTGGGCGAGGAGGAGTGCGAGGACGGCAACACCAATAACGGTGATGGTTGCACCGCGGAGTGCCGCCTGGAGGAGGGCTGGAAGTGCCCGACGGTGGGCGCGGCCTGCTCGAAGACGACCTGCGGCGACAACATCGTCGAGGGCACCGAGGAGTGCGACGACGGCAACAAGGACATGGGCGATGGCTGCTCGGCGGCGTGCAAGCGCGAGCCGCGGTGCCAGAACGGCCAGTGCCAGGCGACGTGCGGCGACGGCATCATCCTGCCCAACGACACCTCCGAGGAGTGCGACGACGGCAACGCCCGCTCGGGCGACGGCTGCTCGGCCACGTGCAAGCTGGAGACGGGCTACGTGTGCCAGGTGGTCCAGACGGATCCCCCGGCCTCGCTCGACCTGTCCGCCGTCTTCCGCGACTTCCGCGGGTATGACCTGCCGGCGGATGGCGCGCTGCCGCGCGGCCACATCGACTTCGAGAACGGGAACGCCGGCGAGCGCGGCATCGTGAAGGCGCAGCTGGCCACGACGCTGGAGGGCATCCCGGGCAAGACGTTCCCGGGTGGCAAGCCGGAGTACGCCAAGACGGGGCAGTCGTCCGCCACCACCCACGGCGCGACCGCCTTCCACCAGTGGTACACGGACCACGCGAACATCAACAAGACCATCGTCGGGACGCTCAAGCTCAACCGCCAGGCGGGTGGCTCGTACGTGTTCGACAGCGACCGGTTCTTCCCGCTGACGAACCACCCGGACAGCTGGGTGGCCGCGGGCAAGGAGCCGCTGCGCGGCGACAACGGACAGCCCTCCCAGCAGCACAACTTCAGCTTCACGAGCGAGGTCCGGTACTGGTTCCAGTACAAGGGCACCGAGGTGCTGCTGTTCCGCGGTGACGACGACGTGTGGGTCTTCATCAACGGCAAGCTCGCGCTGGACCTGGGCGGCGTCCACGGTCCGGAGAACGGCACCGTCACGGTGTCGCAGCAGGCCGCGGCCCTGGGCCTGACGGTGGGTGGCATCTACGAGGTCGTGGTGTTCCAGGCCGAGCGCCACACCTCCGGCTCGTCGTACCGGCTGACGCTCAACAACTTCGAGACCCGTCGCACGGTGTGCAACGCCACGTGCGGCAACGGCGAGGTGGACGAGGGCGAGGAGTGCGACGACTTCGTCAACGCCGGTGGCTACGGCAAGTGCGCGCCCGGCTGCGTCTGGGGTCCGCGCTGCGGCGACGGCATCCCGCAGACGGCGCCTCCGGCCAACGAGGAGTGCGACGACGGCAACACCACCAGCGGCGACGGCTGCAGCGCCACGTGCAAGTCGGAGATCGGCTGAGTCGTCCGACGTGACGGGCCGCTCCGGGCGCGAGTGCCCCGGAGCGGCTCACCGCCTCGCGGAAGAAGCTCCCGCGAGGCGGCTGTCGCCGGGGGCGAGTCGTCCCCAAGGCCCTGGGGCCGGGATGACCGCGCCGCCCGGTGGGGAAGCAGGCAGGCCCGTGCTCCCAAGTGGGATGCTCACGCGAGGCCGTCTGGTATCTTCGCGCCCGACTTCATGGCGCCCTCCGTCCTCTTCCGTCTGTCGCTGCTGCTGTCGCTGGTGCTGGCCGTCCCGGCCGGGGCCGCGAGCGCGCGGAGCACACCACCTCCCGCCGACGAGGTGATGGGCGTGCTGCGGCGGGTGGAGACGGCGCGGGTGCGTGGGACGCTGCGCGTGCTCGACAGCGAGTTCGAGGAGCTGACGCGCGCCCAGCCCAGGAGCGTGATGCCGCGCGTGTACCGCGCCTGGCTCGCGTTCCCCGCGGACACCAGCTGGAACGAGCTCAAGGCCCTGTCCTCGCTGGAGCCGGAGAACCCCTGGCCGCACCTGGGCATGGGGCTCATCTACATCCGCTGGGGGCTCCTGTCGGAGGCGCGCGCGCCGCTGGCCGCCGCCCGGCGCGTGTCCCCCGACTTCGCGCCCGCCCTGTGGGGGGAGGGGCTGCTGCTCCAGGCGGAGGGCAAGCCCGCGGAGGCCGAGGCGCGGCTGCGCGAGTCGCTCTCCAGGCTGGACGCGCCCCAGGCCCGCACGGCGCTGGGGCTGCTGCTGGCCGCGAGCCCGGGGCGCGAGGCCGAGGCCCGCGCGGAGCTGACGCGCTCGGTGGAGGCGTGGCCGGCGCAGCCCGAGGCCCTGCGCAAGCTCGCCTCGCTGGCCCAGGCGGCCAAGGACGTGCGCGCCGCCGCGGCGGCGGGCGAGAAGCTGGTCGCGCTCAAGCCCGCGGACCGCGAGGCGCACCGGCTCCAGGCGGAGCTGTGGCTGTCCGCGTCGGAGAAGGACAAGGCCGCGCGCTCGCTGGAGCGCTACGTGGAGCTGGGCGGCGCGGACGTGGCGCCCCTGGCGCTGCGCGCGCACGTGTACGCGGAGATGGGGCGCGCGGCGGACGAGGAGAAGGCGCTCGCGCGGCTCATCGAGGCGGAGCTCAAGGACCCCGAGCCCCTGCTGCGGCTGTCCGAGCTGGCCGAAGCGCGCGGGGATGCGGCCGCGAGCGAGGCCTTCCTGGTGAGCGCCTCGGAGCGGGCGCCGGCGCGCTCGGACATCCACGTGCGCCGCGCGCGGCTGTGTCTCAAGCAGGAGCGCTGGCGGGAGGCCCTGGTGTCCTACCGCGCCGCGCTCGCCGCGCCGGAGCGCAAGGTGGCCGAGGCCGAGGCGGAGACGGCCGAGCTGGTGAGGCGCTTCCGGCTGCCCGCGACGCCCGCCAAGGGGGTGCCGGATAAAATCTACGCCCGCGTGTCCCTGGGCCTGGTCGCCATCTACATGGAGCGGCTCAAGGAGTCACCGGAGCTCAAGGGCAACCTGAAGCTCCAGGTGCAGGTGGACGAGACGGGCAAGGCCACGCAGGTGAAGGTCCTCTACGATAGCCTGGAGGACCCGCTCGTCGCCGGCCACGCCTACTTCGCCTTCCTGGACGCGCAGTACCCGCCCGCGAAGGACGAGCCCATCTTCCAGTACGTCTTCCGGCCGCCGAAGTAGCCGCCGGAAGACGCGGGCCTGGAATCAGGGCGCCACTCACTCGTCGTCGTTCATGCCGCTGCCGCCGTAGCCCTGCGAGGAGCCGCGGGCCTTCTCGAAGTCGGCGCGGGCCTGGCGCTCCTCACCCAGGCGCACGTCCACCTGGCGCTGGGCCTCCTCCGTCTTGCGCTGGGCGTCGGCCACCGCGCGGGTGAACTCGGCGTCGGACATCTCCTTGGCGCGCACGTCATCGCTGTTCTTCAGCGCCTGCAGCTCCGCCTGGCGCAGCTGGGCCTCGGACAGCTCCAGCTCCGCCTGGCGCAAGTCCTTGCGGGCCTTCTGCGTCTCCACGGCGCGCTGGCGCCACGCCGTCTGGGCGCGGGCCGCCTGGAGCTTCGCCTCGGTGGTCCTCAGGTCCTTCTGGGCCTGGGTGATGTTGGCTTGCTGACCGGTGGCGCGGGCGGCCTCGAGCGCCGTCTGGTTCGCCTCGTGGGAGAGCTTGGCCGCCTCCTCGTTGCGCCGGGAGACCTCCACCGCGCGCTCGGCGTCCTTCACCGCCACGTCGGCGCGGGTGACCTCGTCCTGGGCCTTGGTGCGCTCGGACTGGGCGTTGCGGACGTCGCCGAGCTGGCTCTCGGGGACGCGCGCCAGCCAGGACTCGTCCACCTGCTTCTTCGCGGACTTGGATGAGCTGCACCCGCCGAGCACCAGCGCCGTCCCCAACACCACTCCCGCCAGAACCCGATGCTTCCTCGTCGACTGGAACATGAATTCCTCCTGACCGTGCGTATCGTCGCTTGCTCGACACGGTAGGCACTCGGCGACGGCGAGGCAGGAGGCGCGGTGCGACACCCGACGCTGGCCTTGACGCGCCCGCTCGGGGGACGGGCGTGGAAGAGGGCGGCTCGTGTGGCCGCCTGCTCAGTGCTTCTCGAGGATGACGGCGTAGAACTCGATGCCCACGCCCTCGCGGTCCTCCTCGGTGATGTGGCCCACGGGCAGGCCCAGGAACTCCCGCACCGTCATCACCCCGCCGGGCCCGGGAGACCAGGGGCCGCACAGGTCCAGGTACTCGCGCAGCGAGTAGAGCTGGAAGGACTCGCCCATCTTCTGGAACATGCCGACGAACTGCTCCCACTTCGGCGTGCTCAGCCCGGGCGCCTTCGTCTCGAAGGTGGCGAAGAGCTTCGAGCCGGGCGCGGCCCAGTCATACAAATCCTTGAAGAACCTCCGGTTCTCCTCCGAGGAGAGGAACACGGTGATGCCATTGGCGCCGAAGGCCACGCGCCGCTCGCCATCCAGGAACGCGCGCACGTCGGGCCGCCGCAGGAAGTCGCCCGCGGAGCGGATGTCGCATTCCATGTAGCGCGTGCGCGGATTGTCGCCGAGCAGGTGCTTGCCGGTGGCGATGGTGAGCGGGTTGATGTCGGTGTAGAGCACCTTGGCGTCGGGCAGCACCGAGTGGATGTGGTCGCTCGTCGGCAGGCCCGAAGCGAAGTCCACCCAGTGGTCGAAGCCGTCCGCGGACAGGCGCAGCGCGGCGGTGCGCAGGCAGCTTCGGAGCATGCGCAGCCACTTCCGGGTGGAAGGCACCAGCGAGAACATGAACTCGGCGGCCTGTCGGTCCACCTCGAAGTGGTGGGTGCCGCCCAGCGTGTAGTCGTAGATGCGGGCCGCGTCGGGCACGTGGGGGTTGACGCCCGGGATGCGGGAGAGCTCCTGGTTGTCCATCCTTCGCTCGCTCCTCGTGGGGTAGGGGGTTGCGCGGCTCTCAGGGGCGCCAGACCTCGGAGGTCGTCTCCGGCGGGCTGTCCGGCGCGGCGCGGGTGGTGCCCACCACCAGGTATGCGCCATCGCCCAGGGGCGCGACGCGGTGGCCCGCGCGGCCGAGGGCCAGCGGTGTCCCCGGGCTCCACAGGCCCGTGGCCGGGTTCCACAGCTCCACGTCGGGGGTGGCGCCGTACGTCGTCGACTCCAGGCCTCCGGACACGGCGGCGCGACCGTCCGGCAGCGCGGTGAGCGCGAAGCTGGAGCGGCCCAGGGCGAGCGGCGCCGTGGCGCTCCACTGCTCGGTGGCGGGGTCGAAGAGCTCGGCGCTCGTGAGCAGCGTGCCCTGGTGCCAGCCGCCCACCACGAGGATGCGGCCGTCGGCGAGCGTGACGCCGGCGGCGTCGTCGCGCGACGCGGTGAGCGGATGGGGCGCGGTCCTCCAGGTGCGGGTGGCCGGCTCGTAGACCTCGGTGCTCATGTCGAGCGGCGGGGCCAGGTGCTGTCCCTCGATGATGGCGAAGCCGAAGCCGTTGTCGCGCCCCCCGGCGATGACGACGCGGCCCCGGCTCACGCAGACCGGGCCGATGTGGAAGATGCGGACCGTCTGGCCCGCGGGCTCCCACTCCGCCGCGCCGGGCCGCAGCAGCTCCGCGCGCGTTCCGCGCTCGAGGTCGTCGTCGTGGTCCGAGCCCAGCACCAGCACCGCCCCGTCCTCGAGCACCAGCGCAACGGGGTGTGAGCGCGAAGCCCGCATGGAAGGACCGGGGACGAAGCGCAGCGCGTCCGGCTCCCAGACCACGGTGCTGGCCAGGTCCGGGTGGGCATTGTCGCGGCCGCCCACGAGCAGCACGCGCCCGTCCGGGAGCGCCACCGCCGCGTGGTCGTGCCGGGGCTCCGGCAGGGGCGCTGCCTCCCGCCATTCCTGACGGAGGGTGTCCCAGAGGAAGGCGCTGGCGGAGGTCCTGGGCGTGGAGCCGCCCCCTTCTGCGTGCCAGCCCTGTCCGCCGGTGAGCAGCGCGCCGCCGGCCACGGGCGTCAGGCCGAAGCCCTCCAGCCAGAGCCCGGGGGCGGGAACACGTCGAGTCGCCGGGGACGGAGGGCTGCCGGTCATGGCGCCATCGTACGCCGTCCGCGCCGCGCCGCGCCTGCCACCGGGGAGGTCCACGGTGACCTGGAGACAGTCGCCGTCCGGGGGCCCGGCCCTGGGAATGACAACCTGGGAGGGCGGCCGGGACGAGGGTGTCCTGGGCAATGGCTTGTTCCGCATGCGTGTCTGGTGATTCTCTGGGGCCCGCATCGTTCCGAGGGGGGAAACATGCGCCGTGCGCCACGAGATTCCGCCGAGCCCGTCTTGCCCTGGCGGGGCGCGTCCATGTCGGGACGGGGCCCATGACAGGCATTGCGTGAGACGTCGTCTGGAAAAGGGGGAGTCATGCAACTCATCGGGAGACGTGTGTCGGGGCTGCTGGCGGGGTGCGCCTTGCTGTGCGTGGCGCTGCTGGGCGCCTGCTCGGAGCGGGGGGCCGCGAGCGAGGAGGGGCGCCTGGGCGCCGGTGCCCAGGCGGTGGAGGGGGTGGCCCGACAGGGGACGGTGCTGGCGGGGCGGCATCACACGCTGGCGATGCGCGCGGATGGCACGGCGTGGGGCTGGGGAGACAACGGCGCCAGTCAGCTGGGTGACGGCACGACGGCGTCGCGGTGGGCGCCGGTGCATGCGGTGGGGCTGACGCAGGTGGGCGCGCTCGCGGCGGGCCATGCGCACTCGCTGCGCGCGGGAGGTGTGTGGGCCTGGGGCGACAGCGCCCAGGGACAGCTGGGCACGGGCCTGTCGACGGTTCGGGCCTCCCCCGTGAAGGTCTGGTAGCGCGCCGCGCCTCACGCGAAACGGGAGGGCGTCCTATGCGCCCTCCCTCGAGAACTCCGCGCCCCGGTGGGCCCGGATGCAGCGAGTACGTCGTCGGGCAGTCTGAAACGGGGGTGTCCCATGGAACGTGTCGCGAGGCGTGTGTCTGGGTTGCTGCTGTGCCTGTTGTGGTGGGCGGGCTGTGTCGAGCCCGGGGCGTCGTCCTTCACCGGCGAGCTGGGCACCGTGCGCGCCAGGGAGGGTGCCTCCCGTCAGGGCTCGGTGCTGGCGGGACGGCATCACACGCTGGTGTTGAGGACGGACGGCACCGTGTGGGCATGGGGTGGCAACACCTTCGGCCAGCTCGGCAACAACTCGACCCGCCCCAACCCGATGCCCTCGCGCGTCTGGCGCCTGTCGAGCATCCGCGCCATTGGCGTGGGGGAGCAGCACTCGCTCGCGCTGGGCGTGGACGGCACGGTGTGGTCCTGGGGCTGGAACAACAACGGCCAGCTGGGCGACGGCACGACGACGTCGCGCTCGGTGCCCGCGCGAATCCCGAACCTGACGAACGTGGTGGCCATCGCCGCCGGCTTCACCCACTCGATGGTGCTCAAGTCGGACGGCACCGTGTGGGCGTGGGGGCTCAACGCGACGGGGCAGCTCGGCGATGGAACGACGGTGCGCAAGCTGTCGCCCGTGCAGGTGCAGGGGCTGCCGGGCGCGGTGGCCATCGCCGCGGGCAACGTGCACTCGCTGGCGCTGACGGCGGATGGGCGGCTGTGGACGTGGGGTGGCAACGCCGACGGGCAGCTCGGCACGGGCAACCAGACGCCCCGCTCGCTCCCGGGCGCGCTGGCGAGCATGACGGGCATGGTGTCCGGGCTGTCGGGTGGAGGCTCGCATTCGATGGTGCTGAAGACGGACGGCACCGTGTGGGGCTGGGGGAAGAACGACGATGGCCAGCTGGGCCTGGGGAACACCACCGCGAGCCTGGTTCCGGTGCAGGTGCCGGGCCTCACGAGCGTGGCCGCGGTGGTGGGGGGCGGGCAGCACTCGGTGGCGCTGAAGGCGGACGGGACGGTGTGGGCGTGGGGCAGCAACATCCGCGCGCAGCTGGGGGATGGGACGCAGACGCAGCGGCTGTCGCCGTTCCAGGTGCCGGGGCTGACGGGCGTGCTGGGCGTGTCCGCGGGCGGAGGGCAGCACTCGGTGGCGGTGAAGGCGAGCGGCGAGGTGTGGACGTGGGGCTCCAACTCCGATGGGCAGTGCGGTGATGGGACGTACCTGATGAAGCTGGTGCCCACGCTGGCGCGCGGGCTGCTGGAGCGCGCGGGCGCGTCCGCGGGGGAGGGCTACTCGCTCGCCGTCAAGGGGGATGGCACCGCGTGGGGATGGGGGAACAACACCCAGGCCCAGCTCGGCGACGGGACGAATGTGTCGCGTCGGTTGCCGGTGCGCGTGGGGACGCTCACGCAGGTGGCGTCCGTCGCCGCCGGGGCGTTCCACTCGCTGGCGCTGAAGGAGGACGGCGCGGTGTTCGGCTGGGGCGCGAACGGCTGGGGCGCCGTCGGGGACGGGAGCCTCGTCAATCGCTCGCAGCCGGTGCGGGTGGGGCAGGGCACCCTGGTGGCCTCGGCGGTGGCGGCGGGGGCGTACCACTCGCTGGCGCTGGGCGTGGATGGAACCGTCTTCGCGTGGGGGGACAACAGCGTGGGGCAGCTGGGCGACGGCAGCGACGTCACGCCGACGCGGACCACGCCCACCCGCGTGCCGGACCTGGACGGCGTCGTCTCCGTGGCCGCGGGCCTGGAGCACTCGCTCGCCTTGAAGTCGGACGGCACCGTCTGGGTCTGGGGCCGGCAGGACACGTGCGAGGACCCGGGGGGCGAGGCGCTGGCGGTGCGCGCGCCGCGCCAGGTGCCGGGGCTGACGGACGTGGTGGCGGTGGGCGCGGGGCTCTGTCACTCGATGGCGCTGCGCGCGGATGGCACTGTCTGGGCCTGGGGGAGCAATGACCAGGGGCAGCTGGGGGATGGGGGGCTCCTCGCGCGGATGACGCCCGCCCAGGTGACGGGGCTCACCGGCGTGGTGTGGCTCGCCGTGGGGCCGCGCCAGGCGCTGGTGCTCAAGCAGGACGGCGGCGTGTGGGGGTGGGGGAGCAATCCCCTGGGCCAGCTGGGCGCGGGCCTGTCCGCTCCGCGCGTGGCGCCCGTGCAGGTGCCCTCGCTGGCGGGCGTGAGGACGCTGTCCTCGGGGGCCTCGCACACCCTGGCGCTCAAGGAGGACGGCACGCTCTGGGCCTGGGGCGGCAATGGCGACGGGCAGCTGGGCATCGGCGCGGTGGACTGGCAGCTGACGCCGACCCGCTCGGGGCTGGTGGCCTCGCGAGGCGTGGCCGCCGCGTCCCGCCACTCGCTGGTCGTCGCGCTGGATGGCAGCGTGCAGGGCACCGGCGCCAACGACTCCGGGCAGCTGGGTGACGGCAGCCTGCTGACGCGCGCGGACCCCGTGGCCGCGATGGGGCTGACGGAGGTCCGGGCCATCGCCGCGGGCCCGGGGCACGCGCTCGCGCTGAAGACCGATGGCCACGTCTACGCCTGGGGCGCGAACCTGGAGGGCGAATTGGGGGATGGCACGACGACGCCCCGCATGCAGGCCGCGCAGCTGCCGTCGCTCGCGGGCGTGCTGTCCATCGCGGTGGGCGGCCGTCACTCGCTGGCGCTGCATGGCGACGGCACGGTGGTGGCCTGGGGCTCCAACCTCCAGGGCCAGCTCGGCGATGGGACGACGGTGTCCCGGCGGCTCCCCGTGCGCGTGCTGAACCTGTCGGGCGTGGCGGCCATCGCCGCCGGCGAGGGCTTCTCGCTGGCGCTCAAGCACGACGGCACGGTGTGGTCCTGGGGCGCCAATGGCCTGGGACAGCTGGGGGACAACTCCACCCAGCGCAGGCTGGAGCCGGTGGAGCTCACCGGCCTCACGGGCGTCACCGCGGTGGCGGCCGGGCGCACGCACGCGCTCGCGCTCAAGGCGGACGCGACGCTCTGGGCGTGGGGCTCCAATACCTATGGCGAGCTGGGGGACAACACCCAGACGCGGCGGCTCGCGCCCATCCTGGTGAACACCCTGACGGGCGTCACCGCGGTGGGCGCCGGCGAGCACCACAGCCTCGCGGTGACCACCGGCGGCAAGGTCTGGGGCTGGGGCCGCAACCAGCATGGCCAGGTGGGCAACGGCGTGAAGTCGAACTGGCAGAAGCTGCCCGCGCAGGTGCTCGGGCTCACCGGCGCGGTGGCGGTGTCGGGCGGCGGGGAGCACTCGCTCGCCGTGCTCGCGGACCGCGGCGTCTGGGCCTGGGGCAACGGCAGCCAGGGCCAGCTGGGCACCGGCATGGCGGGCTTCCGCGAGGCGCCCGTGCAGGTCTGGTAGCTCCCCCCGCGCGGACGGCGGCCCGCTCGCGTGAGTCCATCGCGAGCGGGCCGGGTGGGACGCGGGAGCGGGGCGGGACTACTTCGCCTTGCCGAACTCGCGGCTGGCGATGACGCCCTGCACCTCGGCGAGGGCGCGAGCGCCGGAGGCGGACTCGAGCGCCTTCTCCGCGATGGCCTGCACCTGGCGCTTGGCCTCGGCCAGCTCCGTCTGGAGCGTCTGGAGGGCCTGGGCCTGCTTCGTGCTGGTCTCCTTGAGGGACGCAATCTCCATGCTGGCCACCTTCTGCGCCGTCTCCGCGTCCTTGTTGGCGAGCGTCAGCTTCAGCTCCCAGTCCGCCTTGACGCGGTTGCCGGCAATCGCCGCGGCCGTGTCCGCCTCCTTCTTCAGCTGCGCGGGGAACTCGGCCACCTGCTTTCGCAGGTCCTCCAGCTCCTTCTCCCGCAGCTTCAGCTGCTCCTCGCGGCCGGCCCAGTCCTTCTCCAGCTTCTCCTTGCGGTCCCTCTCCGAGGCGGCCTGCACGCGCAGCCCTTCGGCGAACGCGTCCTGCTCCTTCTTGCGCTGCACCTGCACGTCGTAGGCGTACTGCTCCTCGGCGCGCGTGCGCGAAAGCTCCGCCGCCGCCTTCTCCGTGGCCAGCTCCGAGGCCGCCCGCTCGCGCGTCTCCGCGATGTCCTTCTGGAGCTGCTCCATCTCCTCCTGGAGCTTCGCCTTGCGCACGTCGTACTCGGCCACCAGCACGTCCACGGCGCTGGCCGCCACGTCCTTGCCATGCAGCTCCGTCAGCTCCTCCGTCTTCAGGCGGATGGCCTCGTCCAGCTGCTTCATCTCCTCCACCAGCGCGATGACCTGCTCGTTGATGCCCGCCAGCGTCTTGCCGATGGTGAGCCCCGCCTCGGTGACCTTCTTCACCGCGGACTCGGCCGACAGGTTGGACACGTCCGCGAGCACGCCGCGCGCGTGCGCGTCACGGGCCTCCTGCTCCTTGGCCGGGACGACGGGCTTGTTGCGCGCCTTGCGAGCCAGGTCCTCGAAGGCCGCCTTGGTGGACTCCGAGGAGCGGTTGCGGGAGGCGGACTTGCGGGACTTGGACTGGGTGGAAGCCATGTGACTCTCCAGGTAGGGCACGGCCAGGCGGGCCGCGTTGGCTCGCGAATGGCGTGAGGGTTTCGTGGGGTTTCTGGTCCCCTTCTCGGGCGACCATGTGAAAAGAGTACCTGGAGGGTCTGACATGGCTGGCCGGGTTCCAGGCGTGCTTCCGGGGGCCGGGAAAGGGCTCCTGGGAGCCCCAAGAAGCCACGCCGGGCTTGTGGTCGGGGCCGGGGGCCGGCTAACTCCCGGCCCAGACTCCGCTCAAGGGAGAGCGTCAATGCAGGTCGTCAGTGTGAAGCAGGTCCTCGCCGGCGCGGTGGAGGCAGGGACGAAGGTGGAGGTCCGTGGCTGGGTGCGCACCCGGCGCGACTCGAAGGCGGGCATCAGCTTCGTCAACGTGAGCGATGGCTCGGTGTTCGACCCCCTCCAGGTGGTCGCCCCCAATTCGCTGCCCAACTACGAGAAGGAGGTCCTCCGCCTCACCGCGGGCGCCTCCGTCGTCTGCCGCGGCACGCTGGTGAAGTCCCAGGGCAAGGGGCAGGCCTTCGAGGTCCAGGCGGACGAGGTCCAGGTGCTGGGCCTAGTGGACGACCCGGACACGTACCCCATCCAGCCCAAGCAGCACACGCTGGAGTTCCTGCGCGAAGTGGCGCACCTGCGCGTTCGCACCAACACGTTCAGCTCGATTACGCGCGTGCGTCACCGCGCGGCGCAGGCGGTGCACCGCTTCTTCGACCAGGAGGGCTTCTTCTGGGTCAACACGCCCATCATCACCGCGAGCGACGCGGAGGGCGCCGGGCAGATGTTCCGCGTGTCCACGCTGGACGCCGTCAACCCGCCGCGCACGCCCGAGGGGAAGATCGACTGGCACAAGGACTTCTTCGGCAAGGAGGCGTACCTCACCGTCTCCGGCCAGCTCAACGTGGAGGCCTACGCCATGGCCATGTCGAAGGTGTACACCTTCGGCCCCACGTTCCGCGCGGAGAACTCCAACACCACGCGCCACCTGGCCGAGTTCTGGATGATCGAGCCGGAGATCGCCTTCGCGGACCTCAACGCGGACGCGGACCTGGCCGAGCGCTTCCTCAAGTATGTCTTCAAGGCGGTGCTGGAGGACTGCGGCCCGGACTTCAAGTTCTTCGAGGAGCGCGTGCAGAAGGGCGTCACGGAGCGGCTGGAGAAGTTCATCCACTCGAGCTTCGAGCGCATCGACTACACGGACGCGATTGAGATCCTCAAGAAGGCGAAGAAGAAGTTCGAGTACGCGCCGGAGTGGGGCAAGGACCTGCAGACGGAGCACGAGCGCTACCTGTCCGAGGAGCACGTGGGCCGGCCCGTCGTCGTGATGAACTACCCGGAGGCCATCAAGGCCTTCTACATGCGCATCAACGAGGACGGGAAGACGGTGGCGGCCATGGACGTGCTGGCCCCGGGCATCGGCGAAATCATCGGCGGCAGCCAGCGCGAGGAGCGGCTGGACGTGCTGGATGCGCGCATGAAGCGCTTCGGCCTGGAGCCGTCGCACTACGAGTGGTACCGCGACTTGCGCCGCTACGGCACGGTGCCGCACGCGGGCTTCGGGCTCGGGTTCGAGCGGCTCATCGTCTACATGTGCGGCCTGCAGAACATCCGCGACGCCATTCCGTACCCGCGCGTGCCGGGCTCGGCGCAGTTCTAGGCCGCGCCGGCCCGAGAACGGGTGTCAGGGGAGCTGGGACTGGAGGGCGGGCCAGCGGGTGCGGACCCACTGGCGCACGTACTCCAGCTCCTGCTCGTAGGTGTTGAAGTCGGTGCGCTGGTACCAGTTGGGGAAGTTGCCCTCGCCCACGGTGCCGGGCGCGCCCAGGGCCCGGTACTCCAGCTCCCACTTGGCCCAGTCGCGCTTCGCCACCGCGGAGGTCTCGCGCTCGTAGACGTCGATGAGGGCGAGCACCGTCTCCAGCTTCACCTCGTTCTTCAGGAGGGCGCGGTAGCGCTCGCGCATGGGCCCGGAGAACGTCGGGTCCGCGAGCAGGCGCGCGAAGATGCGGTTGGTGTTGGCGAAGTTGGAGCGCGTGGTCGGCGACGTGCGCGTGGTGTCGAAGTTCTGCCCGAAGCTCGCGTCCAGATCCCACGGGATGAAGCGCCAGGGGCCCTGCGTGTTCGGGTCATACGCGTGATAGGCGTTCTTCGAGTGCGAGTCCGTGCCGTGGATGAGCGTGTTGAAGATCCACCAGTTCTCGTAGTCCCTCAGGCTGGCGCGCTGGGGGAACTGGGCGCGGAAGGTGGCGTCATCGGAGTCCGCGACGAAGCCGATGAAGGCCTCCAGGGTGTCCCAGGCGTGGGGCTGGCCCATCTCCGGCTCGCCGACCTTCTTCTCGAAGCCCTCGCGCAGGGAGGCCTTGGGCGTGCCGTCGCGGCGGACGCGGGAGAAGTTGGCGTCGTTCTCCACGGCCTTGAACAGGTCGGAGTCCTTGTCCAGGCCGTGGTCGGCCATCAGCCGTTTGTGGGGCAGGTCCGCCACGGTGTAGAGGCCGAGGTAGCGGTTGTTGGCGTACAGCACGGCGCTGTAGGTGCGCACGCGGATGTTGTCGGGAGAGATGCGGCTCCACAGGTCGAACGCGAGCCGGGTGCGCACGTACGAGTTGTCATTGAAGGTGGTGACGAGCGCGATGCGCTTCTTGTCGACGAAGCCGTCGCCGTAGACGGTCTCATCGAAGAGGTCCTCGTCGGGGAACTTGAAGGTGAAGCTGCGCTTGGGGAAGGCGCCGGAGGTGGCGCCGCGGTACTTGGCCTCCACCTGGTAGGTGCGGCCCCGGTAGATGAGCCTGGCGCCCTTGTAGCTGCCCGACGTGAGGGGCGGCTCGTAGGTGAGGTGGAAGACGGGCAGGCCGTACTCCTCGGTGTACTTCGAGGGGTCGACGATGGCCACGTTGCCCGGGCCGCCGTTGTTCTCGGCGACGCCGACCTTGAGGGTGCCCGTCTCGTTGGTGGAGCGCTCGCGCAGCACGAGGTTCCACACGGCCGCCTGGTCCTTGCCGGTCGTCCAGCGCAGGGTGGCGGTGGCCTCGTCGAAGGTGGCGCCGGTGGGCAGGTTGTCCACGGTGAAGCGCACGGCGGCCCCGGTGTGGCCGGTGGAGCACGTCACGGTGGCGGTGACCTGTTGTCCCTCGGTGACCCACTTCGCCTCGCCCGCGGTGGGGGCGCAGACGGTGGGCGCGGGGCCGGCGTCGGGTGTGCCCGCGTCGGGAGCAGGAGGCTCGCCAGCGTCGGGCACGCCCGCATCCGGGCCGGGCTGTCCGGTGGGGGGACCCGCATCGGGGTCACCCGAGGGCGCCCGGTCGGGCGGCTGACCCTCGGGACCGGGGGGACTGTCGCCCCCGCAGGCCACCAGCAGACTCACGACACATGCCAGTACGACGCTCGACACGCTTTTCCGGGCCACCGTGTTGCTCCTCCGCCTCCCGCAAACCCCGTCGGACTCGAAGGAATAGGCATCCGGAGGAGCGCTGACAGGCCCCCTGCCACGGACGTGTGTCGTCCGGTGGACTTAGGGCGAGCGCCGCCGTGCGCATTCAGGCGGGGCTCTTCAAGGACTCACTCCATGGCGGCGGAGCTTGCGCTTGAGGTACCAGAGGCCGACGCCCGCGTAGGGCCGGAGCCGCCCGTCTGTATCCCTCTGCGCGTAGTGCTGGTGGAGCGCCTTCAGCCGTGGGGGACTGTCGTCCTTTTCGAGTTGCTGACGGATCTCGTCAATCACGGCCATGCGATTGCGTTTGAGTCTTGCGACGTTGAGATTCAAGCGCGAGATGTCCTTGGTGGCATTCTCGTCGTCGCTGAGGATCTCCCCTCGGACCTTGTCGTAGCGGTAGCGCTCACCGACATCCGGCGGCATCCTGGCCGGGCTGTAGGAGAGGGGCTGCTGCGCTGTTGGCAGATTTCCCCGATACGTGTCGCAATGCGCAGTGCCTTCATCATGGGTTCCAGCTCCAGCAAAGGAGCGCCCGACGATGACTCCTGGACACACGCCGAGCAGGTTGTCCCAGTCGAGCGTGCGATGGCCGGCGGCATTCCTCGCCTCGAAATGCTCCAGCTTCATCCCTCCTGATTGGGGCTGCCTGGAGTCTGCTGCGTGCGTGCCCTTGAGCGGCGACATGCAGTACGCACAGAGCCCGCCCTGTTCGTCCCAGGCTTGCTCGCGCATCGACTGCTTGCACTGTCCGTCCAGCGAGGTCCAGGCATTGTCGTCCACCGTGCCGTACATTTCTTCGTACTGCGCACGCGCCACTGCGAGGCGCGAGGGTTCAGGACTCTTCGTGATCTTCAGCACTGAGATCATCCTCGAGGTCTCGCACCGCCCACTCCGCACGCACGATGTCCGCGTCATCGGCGCCGAGCTGGGCTCGCAGCGTGTCCAGCAGCGCCCGGGCCTCCATCAGCTTCGAGCCATCGATGAACTCAGCCAATCTGTCGAGAGCGCTCTGCATCTCCTGGGGCCGTGATGGCTCATCGAAGATGTCCTCGAGCAGCGCATTCGTGTCCTTCCCCTTCACGTGCGAGACAGTCCGGGGCGCCTTCTCGCCAGAAACGAGCACCCGGACCCACGCATCCTCCGCCGTCGAGAGCACCTGGGGCGAGTGGGTCGTTGCCACGAACTGCACGCCCGGAAAGGTCTTCCTCAAATCCCCGATGACACGCCGCTGCCAGCGCGGGTGCAGGTGCAGATCGATCTCGTCGATGAGCACGATGCCTCGTGCCAGCTTGGGGGCATTGACCCCGTGGTGTGGGTTGAGTTGCGCGCATCGCCAAGCGAGGTCGGCCGCGAGCGCAACGAGGTTTCGGTAGCCGTCCGACAGGAGATGGAAGGGCAGGGTGCGGCCGTCCTCGAGATCCACCATCACCGACTGAGTGTTCAGGCTGAAGTAGAGCTTCTTCGCGCTTGGAAGGCAGGCGGCTGCTGCGTGCTGTACCGCCTCGAGTTGGGGCTCATGCACCGCCGAGACATCCTGCCCCGCCTGAAGTGCCGAGGCCACGCGCTCGATGCGCGCCTGCTCCCTCCATTGCATCCACGCCTCGAACTGCCAGGTCGACGAGGCGGGCTCCAGGCTCGCGTGGTAGCCGTGAAGGCGCGAGGTCACCGCGGAGCCCTCGCGATCTCGCTTCTTCAGCCATAGCCGGGCGGTGCCGTAGAAGCTGATGACCGGCAGGTCAACGTCTTCGCCACGGATGACGGCTGCTTCCATGGCCTCGGCTCGCTGGCTCACGGGAGTTCCGCCGGTGGACCGCGACTTCTTGCTTCGCGCGAGGATGTGCCGGCTCCAGGTGACCGCCTGCCCGTCGACGACTGTCCCGTGAGCCGTGACCTCGACCGGGTAGACCTGCTCGATCGAAGGCACTCCCTGGGACATGTGCCCGACCTGGCGGACGTCATCGGCTCTCAGGTAGCGGGACTGGCCCGCTACCTGACGCAGCCCCGTGAACCATTCGCCGATGGCGACCGCGAGCGCTTCCAGCACCGCCGTCTTTCCCGCCCCGTTGCGCCCCAGCAGGAGCGTGAACTCTGGGTGGAGATCGAGCCCGAAGTCCTCGAACCCACGGAAGTTCTTCAGCTCAAGTCTTTGGATGTGCATCGGCTCCTCGGGAGGGCGCGCACCGTAGCACGGCCCTTCGGACCGACGCAGCGCCGAGCGTTGCCTCCACACGCTCGATGAGTAGGCCTTGGTCTCCGAGGAGTGGCCCGACGGAGCTTGCTGAGACGTGTCAAGACGCGTTCCTGGATGGCGGCAAGAGTTTGCGCCGTGCCGTGGAGCCAGCGACGCGGGTGGACAGTTGCGCCGGGCAAGGATGTGCCGCTGGGTGGGAATGCTCCAGCCAGGGCAGGGGGCGGCCCACGTATCCCTCTCATGAAGGACTCCCCCCGTCCCTCCCTCTCCCTGTTGCTCTGCATCCTCTGGGTGCCGCTGGCCTCCTGGGCTCAAGCGCTCCCCACCGCCGGTGGCGAGGCCCGCGCCGTCGAAATCGATGTCCAGGCCACGGACGCGGGGACCACCATCGCCGCGGAGGACGCCACGCGCCTGGGCCTGACTCCGGATGGCGGCGCCGTCTCCCTGCTGACGCCTCGTCTGCTGACCGAGTCCCCCGTCTCCTGGCCCGAAGGGCTGCAAGGTGCCCCCAGCGACGTCGGCCTGCTCCTGCGCATCGACGAGCAGGGCGCCGTGGCCGAGGTCACCATGGAGAAGCCCGCCACGCACCCCCAGCTCAACGAGGCCGCCATCCAGGCCGCGAGAGGTCTGCACTTCACCCCGGCCACCCTCGGCGACCGCGCCGTGTCGGTGCGCCTGCCATACGCCTACCACTTCGAGCCTCCAGCTCCGCTGCGCTTCACCCAGTCCCGCCTGCGCGGCGAGGTCCGCGCCCGAGGCACCCGCGAGCCGCTCGTGGACGCCGCCCTGTTCCTCGCGGACGGCGAGGAGCCCGTCGCCATCACCGACCTGGAAGGCCGCTTCGAACTCGAACTGCCCCCGGGCACCCACTCGCTCCGCGTGCGCGCCCCCGGCCATCAGCTCGGTACCTTCGAGGAGTCCCTCACGTCGGGCCAGACGCTCGACGTCATCTACCGCCTCCAGCCCACCCGCGTGAGCCCGTACGAGACGGTGGTGCGTGACACGCGCCCGCGCACCGAGGTCTCCCGCATCACCTTGCAGGAGCAGGAACTGCGCGAGGTGCCCGGCACGCAAGGCGACCCGTTCAAGGTCATCATGCTCATGCCGGGCGTGGCCAGCGTCGCCTCGGGCCTGGGCTATCCCGTGGTGCGAGGCGGTCAGCCCGCCGCCACCGGCTACTACATCGACGGCGTGCGCGTGCCCATGCTGTACCACCTGCTGCTCGGCCCCGCGGTGGTGCACCCCGAGTTCATCGACACCATCGACTTCCATCCCGGCACACCGCCCGTCCAGTACGGACGGCTCCTGGGCGGCGCCGTGGAGGGTCGGCTGAGCAAGCCGCGCGAGGACCGTCCGCACTTCGCCGCGTACGCGGACCTCCTCAACGCGGGCGGCTTCGTCGAGGTCCCCTTCGACAGCACCGGCACCTCCCTCACCGTGTCGGGCCGCTACAGCTACACCGGGCTGCTCATCCCCCTGGCCTACGCCATCTTCAACGACGAGGAGGACAACCCCATCCACGCGGCCTTCTGGGACTACCAGGCCCGCATCGAACAGAAGGTCGGCGCCGGACGGCTGCGCCTGCTCGCGCTGGGCAGCTCCGACGACGCGGGCGAGGCCACCGCCGGTTACGAGGACAGCATGGGCGCCACCATCGTCTCGCGCTTCCACCGCGTGGACCTGCGCGGCACCCATCCCCTCGCGGGCGGCGAAGCGGAGCTCGGCTTCACCGTGGGCCTCGACGAGGTGGCGCTGCTCGGCTACCGGCGCATCATCCTCCGCGAGGAGCGGGGGCCGGAGGAGGTCCTCGCCGGTCGCTACGGCCTGGACCAGCTCACGTTCTCCGCGCGCGCCGGCTGGAAGCGCGAGCTGTCCAAGGACCTCACGGTCCACGTGGGCGCGGACGTGGAGCACCGCCGCGTGGCCACCGCCATTACCGGCTCCGCAAGACCCCCGGGCTGGCGTCCCCAGGATGATGCCCATCCGCTCAAGCAGCCCTCCGCGCTCGCCACCTTCACGGGCGTGTTCGCCGGCGCGACGTGGCGTCCCGCGGAGAAGTGGCTGGTGTCACCCGGCCTGCGCGTGGATGGCTATCACCTGGTCCCCGGCATCCAGCACTTCGTCATCGAGCCACGCCTGGCGGTGCGCCACACGCTGACGTCCACGCTCACCCTCAAGGGCGGCGCCGGGCTCTACCACCAGCCGCCCACCGTGCTGCTCCACCTGCCGGCCATGGACGTGTCGGGCCTGAGCCACGGCGTCCAGGAGGGCGCCCAGTTCGACGTGGGCGCGGAGTGGAAGCTCGGCTCGGGGCTGGAGCTGTCGGGGGACGCCTACTTCAACCCGCTGTTCCGCACGGTGGAGTTCGAGGTGATGGACGTCCTCGAGAACCGCAAGCGCCGGGGCCAGCCGTACGCGGACCCGAAGGCGCGTGGGTACGCGTATGGGTTGGACCTGATGGTCCGCCACCCGCTGGGCCGCGACTGGTTCGGCTGGGTGACGTACAGCTTCCTGCAGAGCAAGCGCCACCGCCGCTTCGCGCGCTACAACGATGACAACAGCATCCGGGAGGTCGCGGAGGGAGAGCTGTCCTTCGCCTTCGAGCAGGCCCACGTCTTCAACGCCGCCGTCAGCTACAAGTTCGGCGACAACTGGACGGTGGGCTCCGTGCTGCACTTCAACACGGGCAGGCCCGAGTCCGGCGAGGTCTCCTCCGTCACCCAGCGCGAGTCGCGCACGTATGATGGCTACCGACTGTGGGTGCGCCAGGACGCGGACCGCGTGGAGCGTCTGCCGGCGTTCTTCCGCGTGGACTTCCGCGTCGCCAAGGCCTGGGCCTACGAGGAGTTCAACGTCGAGGCGTACCTGGACATCCTCAACCTCTCGCTGCAGCAGGAGGTGTTCGCCTACGAGTACAAGCGCAAGGCCGGCAAGCTGCAACGCAACGCGATGGGGTTGCCCGTCATCCTGCCGATGTTCGGCCTGAAGGGGAGCTACTGAAGATGCGCCCATCTCTTCCGAGTCTGGGGTTGTCCGCCGTGCTGCTGCTGCTCGCGCCGGGGTGTGAGCGCTTCCAGGACGACCTCATCTTCGTTTACGGCCGACTGGAGCGGCGCGACGGTTCGTCCGTCACCGACGGCGTGGTGCCCTATGCGAGGACGGCCCACCACGAGCCGCGTGGCGAGGCGAACGTGGAGTACGTCATGCCGGAGTTCATCCACTACGGAGAAGGCGTCACCGACGGCTACGGCGACTTCTTCCTGGAGATGCGCTACGGCGACGTGCAGTCGGCCAACTCGCCGGACCCGGACCTGCACCAGCCCTTCCGCTTCCGGGCGCAGTGGCGGGACGAGACGGGCGCGGGTGTCTTCGCGTCCTTCATCTTCCATGACGACGTGGAGCTGCCCACGCTGCGCATCTGGGATTCACAGCTCGCCGTCTCGTCGGGCGCGGAGGGCTCCGTCGTGAGCTTCGGCGCGCTTCCTCCGGTGCCGGTGCCGCCGCTCACCGGCGAGTACGCCATGACGTCGGACGAGAATCAAGACGTCATCCCGAACCTGCCCACCACACCGGAGCCCGCGCTCTTCATCGTCGATGGCGGCCAGCCCCTGTTCCGGGTGTGGGCGGCGTCGTCCGGGTGGGTCGCCAATCGCTTCGTGCTGGAGGACTTCGCCCAGCCCGCCGTCATGCTGCGGGCCCACTCCCTGGGCGAGTTCATGTTCTACCCGCTGGGAGGCAAGCACAGCCCGCTGGTCTTCCGGGTGGACTGGCGGACGGAGGAGCTTCCGCTGCCGCCCGCGGGGCTCCGGCCCGTGAGCCGCGGCGCGACGTGCCGGCCCGCTCCTTCGAGGGGCGCCTGTCCCTGGACGGACGGGAGGCTGGAGCGCGTCGCGCTGGGCCTCAAGCCGGTGGATGCCTTGACGCTCACGCTCGAGGAGCCTCGGAGCCTGCGTCACGCGGTGGTGCGCGGCGCGGAAGGCAACTTCCTGGGCTTCGTGGTGGAGGGGAGCCTGGACGCCGAGCAGTGGACGCGGATGGGCGTGCTGCGCAACTTCGCGAAGGACTATGTCCCGCCGCCCCTGAACCGCAGGGGGCCGCGCGCCTACAACGAACAGACGCAGTGGGACAGCCCCTTCGACGGGCGGTTCTCCTGGTCCCAGGGACCGCACTTCCTGGAGGGCCCGCTGGAGCCGGTGGGACCGGTGCGCTACGTCCGGCTGCGACCGGCGGGCTTCGACCACGCGGGTGAGGCGCAGGTCTCCGGAGAGATACAGGCCCTGGGCGAGCTGTCCGTTTTCGAGTAGTCGGGCCTAGCCAGCACGCAGGCGCGTGGAGTCCTCCGCGTGCTTCTCCAGCGCCTCGGCGATTCGCGGCGCGTTCCACAGCGGGTCCAGGCACGGGCAGAAGTAGCCCGGGCCCGCCTTCTCGCGCACGGCCCACTCGAAGAAGCCGCGCGCCGTCGCGTGCAGCTCCTCCGGGAGGAAGAGCACCGCCACGTCGTACTCGGTGAAGCGCAACAGGCCCGGGACGCGCCACTCCCGCTCCCAGTCGAAGCGGTAGTTGTAGGGCGCGTTGTGGGAGTCACCCTGGATGTCCACGAAGGGCGTCATGGACCACAGGGGATGCGCCCTGGATTCCGGCGCCGCAAGGGCCTGGTCCACCTGGTGCTTGAGGGACAGGTGCGCGGGCGACGCGTACTGGACGTACCAGACGGGCCCTCCGCCCTGGGAGAGGATGAAGCTCTTGCGGAAGCCGATGCCGTACAGGCTGCGGCGCTGGACGAGCCGGGCGAGCTGGTCCAGGGGGATTTCGCTGAAGCACACCGCGCGGTGACGCTCCGCGACCTGGGGCTCCTTGCGCGCGAGCCCGAAGCCCTGGGCTCCGGGGATGAGCGTGCGCGTGCCCAGGATGTTCATCATGTTCTGGTAGGCGTCATGGAATGGCGCGCCCGGCTTCGTGAAGTGCACCACGAAGTCAGACATGTCCCGCCATTGTGCATTCGCCTGATAGCCCAGCATCGTCCTACCCCCGCGGTACTGTTCCGGAGCGGGGTGGGGCGCGCAACCCGAGTGCAGATGCCTCCCAGATGCCTGTCTGCCCTCCTGCCGGCGATGCGCGATGGGTGGGGACCTCCGTGCGCCGCCCTCGTCGCCTGCTCGGGGTGTCGGGCAGCGGCGTGCATCGCAATCGTTCCCAGGCACGTGGCCGACGGAGCGGTCAGCGGGAGAGCGAGCGATGCGCAACGGAGGATGGTTGTCGCCAGTGGAGCGGGTGCGGCGTCTCGCGTTGTCGCTGGAGCGGCTGGCCGCCCACGGGCTGGCGAGCGGCGCGGTGAGCGGCGCCACCGAGGGGCTGCAGGAAGAGCTGCCGGCGCTCGACGGCACCCTGAAGGAGCTCATCCAGGACACGGTGCTCCTGCTGGCTCGCACGGTGCACGAGGCGAACGAGCATGCGCCAGGTGCCTGGACGCACACGCTCGCGGAGAGCGCGGTCCGGGGCGCGGTGGAGGAGCTGCGGCGCTCGATGCCGGGCGTGGACCTGCTGTCGCGTGAGCTGGTGGAGCGGATGAACGGGTGGCTCGAGCGCACCGCGGAGACGGAGGCGCTGCGCCGCAGGGAGCTGCGCAAGCCTGGCGCCCGGGCCCGGACGATGGCGACCGGCGCGGTGCGGGGCGCGGTGAAGGAGCTGGAGCACGACATGGACCTGGTGGCTCCCATGGCCGCGCAGCTGGCGTCACGTGCGGGGCAGGGGCTCATCGAGGGATTGAGCCAGGCGTTGGAGGCACGGTCCGAGCGGCTCGACGAGGTGCTGGAGCGAGCGGGCCGGCGGTTCGTCCACTCGGTGGTGGAGCAGTTGGAGCTGGAGCTGAAGGCCCGGCGGGAGGGGACGGACCTGGGCGGAGCCGTGGCGGCGATGGCCGAGCGCACGGCGGCGGCGACGGTGAGAGGTGCGTCGGAGGAGCTGCGGCGGCAGGGCGGGGTGGTGCGGGATGCACACCCGGGCTCCGCGCTACGGGCCGCGAGCCGGGACGTGACGCTGGGCGTGCTCTCCGCGTTGTCGGAGCACCTGCGTCGGCCGCTCGCCGTCGTCGCGGGGGCGGGCGGCGCGCTCATGCTCACCGCGCTCACCCTGAAGCGCTGGCGTTGACTCACGGGCTTCGTCCTCGCGTCGCGCGGGGGATGAGTCCGCCGCCGCGAGGAAGACTCGGTGGCGACGTCGAGGGGCGGATGCGGTTCGGCGCCTCGGCGGAGAGGCCAGCTCCGGCGCCCACGCTGATGCCGGGGGAGGCGCGGCGCTTGCTCCGCGAGGCAGGCTCGCCATGGCACCTCCGTCGATGACCGGGCGCGGCACCGATGAGCCTCCCCTGACGCGCCATCCCAGAAGGAGCCCGGGCGAGTCGCGGAGTCCCGGAGGAAGCCCCTTGTGCGGCGACGCTCGGTGGCGACTACGATGGTCCGCCATGCTCCGCTTCCGCTCGCTGTCTCTGGTGGCCCTGTTCACGCTGGTCGTCGCGCCCCTGGCGCTCGCCGCCGCGGGTCCCCGGTTGCAGGCCTTCTTCCAGCCCGACCTCACGAACGTCGCCTACCAGCAGAAGGTCTATGCGCAGGTCGCCGGCAAGTGGAAGCAGCCAGGACGCAAGAGCGTGCCCGTCGTGGGGCGCAAGGCGGTGGTCCAGGCGGTGATTGGACGGGACGGCAAGCTCGTCTCGGCGGTCGTGGGCGTGGAGTCTGGCTCCAAGGCCTGGGACGCCGCCGCGCTGTCGGCCGTTCAGAAGGCCGCGCCTTTCGCGCCGCTGCCGGCGGACTATGTACTGCCGACGTTGGATGCCCACTTCCACGTCGAGTGGACCGCCTCTCCTTGAACATCCCGCCGCGTCGCATCGCTTCGGAGCCATCGATGACCCTCGGGTTGCCGCGCTTCGCCCTCGTGGTCGTCCTGTTCCTGTTGGCCGCGCCGCCTGTCGAGGCGGCCCGTGCGCCTCGACGCGTCACGAGCGCGACCAGCGTCATCGGCGTCTGGAAGGAGTCCCAGCACCTCTACGTGAAGGGCGACGTCGGCGTCACCGACGACCAGCTCGAGGACCTGGAGGCGTGGCTCACGGAGGAAGCGCCGCGCTGGACCGTGGTGTTGATGTCGGACGCGGAAGGGGAGCGCTACGTCGACGCCGAGGGGACGACCTTCCGCGACATCGACGCCGCGCTGCACGCGCTGGGCAAGGGCCTGTCGAACCGGACGGGCTTCGGCGCGCTGAAGAACCCCCGGACGAGGGAGCCCGATGGCACCGTGCTGTTGATCTCCCTGGCGGAGCGCCGCTTGTCGTACTTCGCCTCGGAGACCAAGGACCAACGCCGGCTGGGCGAGGACCGCTGGGCAGGCTCGCTGGACGCCCGCGCCGTCGAGGCCATGCGCAACGGCGGCCGCCTCATCGACGCGGTGAAGAACACCGTCGACTCCATCGAGACCCAGCTGCGCGCCGCCCTGGACAGGGAGGAGCTCGAGCGGACCCGTCGCATCGAGGCGCTGAGGGCGAGTCTCGTGGCGCTCCAGAAGGAGCTCCCCGGGCTCGAGGAGCGTCGCGCCTCGGTCTTCAGGTCGGCGATACCGCCGGGATTGTCCGCGGCAGCCGTCGACCTCCAGGCCGCGGGCAAGACGCTCCTCCAGGCGCTCGCGCTGCTCACGCCGCCGGAGAAGGCGGACCTCGCCAGGGCGACGTCCCTGCATGACGGGCTGCGCGCGGACCTGGAGGGGCTGCGCGCGGCGATGGAGTCCCATCGGCTCGCGAGCGACCGATTGAAGGTCCTGGAGGCCGCGCTGGAGAGCCTGCCCGGGCACCGCTACGCGGGCTTCGCGAAGCCGCAGCTAGAGGCGCTGGACACGGCGGTGGAGAATGCCAACGCCGCGGTCCGCGACATGTCGCCGTCCCATCGCGACGCGCTCGTCGCCGCCGAGTCTGCTCGCGTGAAGGTCGCCGAGGCCCTGACGTCCGCGGAGAAGGACGAGCGCCGGCTCGTGGAGATCGACGAGGCGCTCAAGGCCCTCGAGGCGCTGCCGACCGCGGAGGCCGTCCAGGACGCGCTCACGAGGGCGAGGGCCGCGCAGAAGAAGGCTCGCGAGACGTTCGAGTCCCGCTCGCAGCTGCATCGCCACGCGATGGACGAGAGCGAAGAGGCGCTCCGGCGGGCGGAGCGGGAGACCCAGAAGGCGCGGAAGGCCCGGCGGATGCGGGACACGGGGGCCACGGCGGGTGGCGCGGGGCTGCTGCTCGCGGGCGTGCTGGCGCGCCGTCGTCGCAACGCGAGCCGACGCACGGCCATCGAACAACACGAGCGCTTCCGCACCGTCGTCGACGAGAAGACCCAGGCGCTGTTCGACCTGCTGGAGCGCACGCACCTGGTGGCGGGCAAGTCCCGCGACGACATCGCGCGGCGCTTCGAGGGGCTCACGCGCGAGCGGGGACAGCAGCTCGCGTCCAATGTGGACGAGCTCTTCCTGCTGGTGACGGCCGCCGCGCGGGTGCTGCACCGGGCCGAGGACCTGCTCGCGGGCTCGGGCCCGTTGCACGGGCTGGGCGCGCACCTGGGCACCTCGCGCTACGAGAAGGTCACCGAGCTGCTGCGCGACGCGCCCATCGTCTTCCACCCGGATGAAGGCGTGGAAGGCGTCCTGCGCGGGCCGCGCTCGCACGCCCAGCGACTCATCGGAGACGTGAAGAGCTATCAGCCGTTCTCGCTCTCGTTCCTGGACCTGCTGGAGGCGTTCAACTCCCACGCGGAGCGGGGGCTGCGGCTCGTGGAGGCCCTCGAGAGTGTCCCCCAGGTCGCGCTGGACGCGGTGAACGCGCTGGAGACGTTCTGCGCCCGGCTGCGCTCGCTGACGCCCGGGGCGGAGGTGCTCCGGGTGAAGCAGGTGGTCGCGCTCGTGGCGCCGTCGCTGGAGACGCTCGTCGCGGCCGCGCGCCCGCTGCTGGCCAAGGACCCGATGGCCGCGGTGGAGGGACCGCTGACGGAGGGCGGACGGCGTCTGGAGGACGCCGAGGCGCTCGTGGCGGTGATGGAGGCGGCCGTGGGGCAGGTGGCTCCCGCGGTGGAGCGCGCGGGGGCGGCGCTGGTGAAGGCGGGCCTGTCGCGTCGGTGGCTGGAGGATGCGCTCGCGGCTCGGGGCGAGGCGACGGAGGAGGTGGCGCAGGCGCTGCTCCAGGCTCCCGCGGGGGACTCGGTCGCGGTGCTGGCGCGGTCCTTCACGGCCCTGGCCGGCCAGGCGGCGGAGACCTCCGAGCTGGTGACGCTCGCGGCGCGCGCACAGGACGAGCTCGGCCGCGCGCAGAAGGAGACGGCGTCGGCGCGCGAGGCGCTGGGGCGTGAGCTGGACAAGCCCGCGTCGGCGCTCTTGAACGAGCCGGAGTCGAACCCGACGGACCGGCACTCGGTCGGCACGAACCTGCTGGCCACGGGGCGCGAGGCGCTCGCCGAGGGCCGGCTGGAGACGGCGCGCGAGGCGCTGGACGCCGTGCTCGCCCGCGTGGACGAGGTGCGCGCCATCATCGCGAGCAGTCGCGAGGCCCGGAAGACCTTCGCCTCCCGACGGGACGCCTGTCGCGAAGAGGCCCGGCGACTGGAGACGCGGGTGGCGGAGGGCACCGTGCTGCTCGAGTCGCTGCTGAAGCGCTACCGGCCCACCGCGCTGCGCCTTCGCCCCGAGGACCCCGTGCACCCCGAGGCCAACGGCACCGTCCAGGACAACCTGACGGAGGTCGTCCGGCACCGCCTCGACGCCGCGAGCAAGCTCAAGGCCGCGGAGCTGGCCTTCGCCGAGGCGCGGCTGCTCGCCTCCGCGGACCTGCTGGGCCAGGTGGAGCGCCTCCACGCGCTCAGCCATGCCCGTCTGCTGGAGGTCGATGAGAAGGCGCGACGACTCCAGGCCGCGGAGGAGCACAACGCGGGCGTCCTGCTGGCCGCCCGGGGCCTGCTCGCGGCCTGCACCGCCGATGTCTCCGACGCCCGGGTGAAGCGGTCCACCGTGAAGGCTCGGGACGCGGCCCAGGGGCTCCTCCAGGCGGCCGTGCAGACCACGGAGGCGCGGCCCGCGGACCCGTTCGCCGCCGGAGAGAAGCTCGCCGCCGCGTGTCTGTCATTGGAGCAGGTGCGCCAGTCCGTCGCCCGGGACAGGGCCCAGCACGCGCAGGCCCAGGACAGCCTGGCGTCGGCGGAGCGGGCCGTGTCCTCGGCGGACGTGTGGATCCGCCAGTCCGCCAATGACGGCATCGCCGACAGCCGGGCGACGGTGGTGGCGGTCAATGCCCTCCTGTCCCTGGGCAAGGACCTGTCCAAGGCCCAGGCGGAGTTCGGCAAGCCCCACAACGACTGGGCGGCGGTCGACACGCTGGCCGGACGCATCGCCGCCGACGCGGCCCGCAGGACGGCGGACCTGCGCGGAGAGCTGCGCTCCGCCGAGCAGGCCGCCAACGCCATCTCGGGCGCCGCCGAACTGGTGCTCCAGGCGAGCTCGTGGCGGGGGCGGCCCGGAGGCTCCTACCTCGACGAGGCCCGGCGCTCGCTGGACCGGGGCCTGTACGTCGAGGCCGAGCAGTCCGCGGGCAGGGCCTCCCGCGCCGCGTCCGACGCCATCGTGGAGGCGGAGGAGGAGCGCCGCCGCGAGGAGGAGCGCTCCCGCGCATCGTCGTGGTCCTCGTCCTCCTCGTCCTCTTCGTCGTGGTCCTCGTCCTCGTCGTCCTCCTCGTCGAGCAGCGGCTCCGGCTTCTCCAGCTCTTCCTACGGAGGCGGCTCTTCGGGGAGCGGCTCGGGTTTCGGCAGCTCAAGTTGGTAATCCCGGGCTATGGTGCGCGCCCATGGCAACTCCTCATATCTCCGCCGCACCCGGCGACTTCGCCGACGTGGTGCTGATGCCCGGTGACCCCCTCCGGGCTCGCTACATCTCCGAGCGCTTCCTGGAGGACGCCCGGGGCGTCACCTCCGTGCGCAACATGTTCGGCTTCACGGGCACCTATCAGGGCCGTCGCCTGTCGGTGATGGGGCACGGCATGGGGGTGCCCTCCATCTCCATCTACGCCACGGAGCTCATCAAGGTGTACGGCGCCCGCACGCTCATCCGCGTGGGCAGCTGCGGCGCGCTGCGTCCGGACGTGAAGCTGCGCGACGTCATCGTGGCCACCGGCGCGGGCACCGACTCCAAGGTGAACCGGATGCGGCTGTTGGACCATGACTTCGCGGCCGTGGCGGACTTCGAGCTCGCCCGCTGGGCCGTGGAGGCGGCCGAGCGTCGCAACAAGCCGGTGCGTGCGGGCTCCGTCTTCACCTCCGACCTGTTCTACCACCCCCAGGAGCAGCTCAACGCCGCGCTGGTGCGCATGGGTGTGCTCGCCATCGAGATGGAGGTCGCGGGCCTGTACGGCGTGGCGGCCGAGTTCGGTGCGCGCGCGCTGGGCCTGCTGACGGTGTCGGACCACCTGCAGACCGGGGAGCACCTGTCGCCCCAGGACCGGCAGACGACGTTCGACGAGATGATCGAACTGGCGCTTGACGTCGCGCTCAAGGTCCCGCCGCCGGCCCCCTGACGCCTCCCTTCCTGCTCGGCAAGTGTGGTGGGGGCCACTCCAGGTGGCCCCCTGGGCCGGGAGGGCGCCAAAAAATCCGGGGAGGGGCTTTGTGCTCGAACGAATCTCGGGCAATCCTTCGCCCCGGTGCGTTACCCCCTTTGGCTCCTTCTGGTCTGCGCCGGCTGTGCCGGGCGCGTGGTTCCCCACTCTGGCGGCGAGTCCGCCCTGGCCTCCGTGCGTTCAGAAGGACTGACGCAGGGGAGTCAGGAGGCACCGCCGGCGGTCGTGCCGTCGCCGGTCGCCGTCGAGACAGCCGCCGTGCCTGTCGCCGCGGAGGCTCCGGCCGAGGGCTGCTCCTTGTCCGAGGAGGACCTGGAGGGCGAGGACGAGACGGCGGAGGCCGGCGAGGGGGAGGGCGACGACGGCGAGGGTGAGACGCCGGTGGTGGGCGGCGAGGTGCCCACGGGGCCGCTGTACACGGCGGACATCTCCGACGAGGAGCTGGCGCGGCGCTGGAAGGACGACATCGCGTCGCTGGGCTCCATGGCGGTGGGCTTCGCGCACAGTGGCCGGCTGGTGAACTCGGTGCAGTTCCCGAAGGGGGAGGGCGCCGACTGGCTCGTGGTGCAGCCCGAGATCGCGTGGGGCACGCAGGAGAGCATCGACTACCTCATCACCGCGATTCGGGAGGTGCGCTCGCGCTTCCCGGAGGCGCCGCCCATCCGCGTCAACGGCATCAGCAACAAGGAGGGTGGCTACAAGCGCCCCCACAAGAGCCACCAGAACGGCCGCGACGTGGACGTCGGCTTCTACTACCCGACGGTGGACCCCATCCGTGAGCGCGAGCGCGAGAAGTACATCAACGTGCCGCTCAACTGGGCGTTCATCCGCGCGGTGGTGACGAAGACGGACATCCAGCTCATCCTCGTGGACAAGCGCGTGCAGAAGGTCCTGTACGACTACGCGCTGTCGGCGGGCGAGGACAAGGCGTGGCTGGATTCGTTGTTCCACCCGGCGGGCATCATCCGGCACGCGCGTCGGCACCGGGACCATTTCCACCTGCGCTTCCACAACCCGAAGGCGCAGGAGCTGGGGCGCCGGGTGCAGCCGTTGCTGTCGCTGCAGCCCGAGCACAACGTGACGACGCACCGGATCCGCTCGGGTGACACGCTGGGTGGCATCGCGCTTCGGTACAACTCGTCGGTGGCGCTGATTCGCAAGGCGAACCGGATGAAGGGCAGCTTCCTGCGCGCCGGTCAGCGCCTGGCGGTGCCGCTGCGAGGGCCGTGCACGCACTGCCCCGTGCCGCCGCCCTTCGTGTTGCCGCCGCGCATGCTGCCGCCCGAGCCGAAGGCCCCGCTGGTCGCGTCGGTGGGCGCGGTGGCGGCGACCGAGGCGAAGGCCGTGACGGATTGCGCGAAGCCCGTGCCGGCTCCGGCGCCGGGCACGCAGGTGGCGAAGTCCACCGCGTCCGCGCAGCCCGCCGCGGTGGGCGCCGAGTCGATGAACGCTGCCGCCGCCGTGCAGGCCGGTGCCGCGTCCGTGAGCAATGCCGCCGCCGTGCAGGCCGGTGCCGCGTCCGTGAGCAATGCCACCGTGCAGGTGGCGGGCACGCCGGTGAACGCCGCCGCGGGCCCTGTGGCGGGCACGCCGGTGAACGCCGCGGTGCAGGCGGGTGCCGAGTCCGTGAACAGCGCCGCCGCCGTGCAGGCCGGTGTCACGCCGATGAACGCGGCCTCGGTCGAGCCGGCTCGGGCCGTGGTGGCCCCCGCGGGCGCGGCAGCGCCGAAGCCGACGGTGATGCCCGCGTCCGCGCGCGAGCCGTCCGAAGGCGCGTCCGTGGGAATCACGCACGGACGCTGAGCCGGTTCGAGGTGCCTCGACGTGGGGCCAGTGCGGTGGCCCCACGTGAGCCCTGCTCGAGTCGCCAACTCGCGACCGACAGTCTCCGCTAGAACGGAATCCGCAGCCCCACGTCCGCGGCGGGGATGAGCTTCCACTGGGTCCGCTCATCCAGCCGGACGACGACCACCGGCAGGCGCCCGCCCACCGTCACGGCCATCTGCGGCACCACGTACAGCGCGAACGACGCGACGGGCGCGGCCGACGGGCCCATCGTCCAGCCCGAGTCTCCGTCCCCCGTCTGCACCACCACCTGCAACCCCGCCTCGACGCCCAGCGCCAGCTCCGTGTAGCGGTAGCGCTTCTTGAGCGCATAGCCCACCGTCAGGCCCGTGGTGAACTCACGGTTCTCCTCGTGCGGCCCCTGGCCCACCTCCAGCGCGAACGTCAGTCCCTGCAGCGCCTTGGACAGCTCCGCGCGGAACGCCAGCAGCGCGCCCGCGGGGTCCACCACCGTGTGGCGCATCCCCGCCGTCAACGTCAGCTCCCGGTCCCCGGGCGTCGCGGGCACATACGGCGAGATCTCCAGCGGCGCAGACGCGCGGGCCGAATCAAGCGTGCGCCCCTCGGTGACCGGCTCGGGAGAGCGGGCCACGAGGGGCTCGGGGGCGTTCTGATTCTCGGTCAGCGCGGCGGCGGCGACACGTTGCTCCACCGAGCCCCAGGGCCTCGGCTCCTGGGTCGGGTCCGGCTCCGGTGGCGGTGCCTCCTCGGGTGGGGCCTGTGTCTCCTCCGGCGTCGGCTCCAGCCACTGCCACTCCTCCGGTGACGCGATGACCACCTTGCGCGAGATGGGCACCGGATGGCTCCCCTTGAGGCCGGCGAGGGTGGGCGATGGCGGCGCCAGCTTCAGGTCGTCCCAGCGCACCTTGCTGACCTGTCCGGCCGCGGCGTTCACCGCGCCCACGTGCTGTCGTCCCGCTCGCCACGCTCGCAGCTCGTACTCGCCCGGAGGCACGGCGAGCCGAGGCACCGCGCCCGGCCCCAGCTCCGCGAGCACCTGTCCTCGCCCCGGCTTCAACAGCAGCGCGCGCTCGAAGTCCGACGGCAGCTCCAACGCCGTGCCCGGGCTCGGAAGCTGCGTGAGCACCAGCTCCCCCTTGCCCGTCAGCCGGTAGTCGTACGCCGGATGCTGCGCGCCCGTCAGCACGTCCGCGGTGGACGAGACGGTGTGCGCATACGCGTATTGATACGCCTCCGCCAACGTCACCAGCCCGTCTCCGGACGAGTCCGCCGCGCCGCGCAGCCCCGACACCAGATGGTGCGTGAAGAGCGAGCCGCCCACCTCCCGCGACTCCAGCGCCAGCTCGTCCTCCGCGCTGGACGTCAGCAGCGCGTGCCCGGTGCTGTGCACCTCATCCGTCAGCCGCAGCTCGAACGAGGGACCCGGGCGGCCTCCCTTGAAGCGCAGCAGGGCGCCGCTGCGGCAGCTGTCGACGATGGCCAGCCGCACGTCCGCGCGCGTCGCGTCCAGCCAGCGCCGCAGCTCCGAGTACAGCAGCCGCTCCGTGCCCAGCTCCAGCGCCACGCCGTCCGAGTGTCCGGAGAAATAGAACAACAGCACCACGCGCGTGTCCGGCTGACGGCGCAGGGCCTCGACCTTGCGAGCCGCCTCGTCCAGCGCGTACCGCACCGGCGCCAGCCCCTGACCCTTCAGGATGATGAGGTCCGAGGGCGCCACGTCCCCCAGCTCCGACAGCACGCCCGCGAGCTTCGTGGCGTCGGCCTCCGCGTAGCGCAGGGGCGGCCGCTCCCCGCTGCCCACGTTGTGGCCCACCAACACGGCGATGCGTCGGGTACCCGCCTCGACGGGCAGGGACGCGCACAGCACCGCGGCGACGACGAGGCAGCGCAGAGAGGTCATCACGGCTGGGTCTTCTCGAAGAGGAAGGTGGCTTGTGCTCCCGCGGCGACCGGCAACCGCCTGCGGTCCCGGATGACTTCCGCGCCTCCGGTGGAGAGCTCGCGCAGCGCCGGCGCGACCGACTCGAACGACAAGGGCTGGCGGGAGAACAGCGCGAACAGTCGCTCGGGTCCCGGGGCGTTGTCGAGCACCACGCTCCCCGGAATCTCCACCGGCAACCCCCGCGACGGCAACTGCACGCTCTCATGTCCACCGAAGGGGTAGTAGGTGTTCACCTGTCCGGCGCCATCCACCGACACCACCAGCACGTAGGGCAGGCCCAGCCCCTCCACGACGAAGCGCACCTGGTCCCCTGGGGCCAGGGCCTCGCCTTCCTCCACCTTCCACGTCCGCTCGCCCCGGTGGGCGAAGAGCTGGAGCATCGCGCCGCCCTTCACCGCGAGCTCGGGCTCCTGGGGTGAGGGCACCGCGACCAGCGCGAACAGCAGCACCACCGCCGAGGCCAGCGCGAGCGCGGGAGCCCACCAGCGCCAGTTGCTCCAGGGCATCCCGCGCGGGGAGGGGAGCTGGGCGCGGGGGAGCACGTGGGCGGTGAAGTGCCGGCGGTGGGAGGCGAGCTCCTCGGAGCGGGCGCGACAGGTGAGACAGGTGTCCAGGTGGGCCTGCGTGGTGGCGCGCTCCGGAGGGGGAAGCGCGTCCATCGCGAGGGCCTCCAGCTTGAGGCTGGAGACGTGAGGGGGGGCGTTCATGAGGGGGGCCTCCCGGCGAGCGCGTGGGCGTGCCGGTGGAAGTCTGCGAGCCGGTTGACGACGGTGCGACGGGAGATTCCGAGGAGCTGGGCCACCTCTTCCTGCGTCATCCCGTCGGCGAGGTGGAGCCAGGCGACCTCGGCCACCTTGGGGGGCGCGGTGGTGATGAGGCGGCGGGCGAGGTCCCGGTCTTCCAGCAGGCGCTCGCTGTCGACGCCGGGCACGTCGGGCAGCTCCTCCACGGGCACCGCGCGGCGGCGCCTGTCCCGGGCCTGGTTGAGGCAGTAGTTGGTGGCCACGCGGTAGATCCACGCGAGGGCGTGCTGGGCATCCGGGGCGCGGTCCAGCTGGCGGTGCAGCCGGAGGAAGGTCTCCTGCGCCGCATCGGCCGCAGCGGCGTCATCGCCCAGGATCTGGCGACAGCGGGCGTACAGGGAGGGCCCGTAGGTGCGGTACAGCGTGTGGAGACGGTCTTCGGACATGGTGGTTTCGCGATCCGGCCTCCCTACCAACACCGGGGGTGGGCGGATTGCGCAAGGGCCCCTCCGGACGCGGCCGGTGTGGTACCACGGGGGCGCCCATGGCCCTCCCCCCCCGTCGAGGCCCCTCGCTGGCGCACAAGGCCCGCCAGCGCACACCCGGCCACCACTACAACGCGAGCTTCCTGTCCGCCCTGGACAAGGAGGCCATCCTGACCTGGCTGGGAGGGCTGCACCCGCTGTGGGAGGAGCGCTTCTCGAAGCACTTCCCGCCGCCGCCGGGGCAGCAGCAGCGGCGCCTGCTCCGACCGGTGTACTGGCTGGGCAACTGGCAGTTCGCGTGCCTGGACTACTACCGGCCGCCCAAGGGCGTCTGGAACCGGTGCGTGAAGGCGGAGCCGTTCCCGGAGGTGCTCCAGCGGCAGGTGACCAAGATCGAGGAGCTGGCGCGGCGCATGTTCCGGGGGCCGGACATGCCCAAGGGCTGGCACCTCAATACGTGTCTGGTGAACTTCTACGGCAACCGGCTGGAGGAGGACCGCTGGGTGGACACGGCGCGGGTGGGCGAGCACAAGGACTTCGAGCCCGGCCCGGTGGCGTCGCTGTCCTTCGGCGAGCGGGCGCTCATCCAGTTCGTGACGTCCTCTCGGCCCGGTGAGCGGGACGCGGTGGTGCTGGAGCAGTGGCTGGACGACGGGGCGCTGGAGCTGTTCGGCGGGACGCGGTGGAAGGAGGAGACGTTCCACCGGGTGCAGCGGGTGGACACGCGCGCGGGGCATGACCTGGCGCCGAAGCTGCCGGACTTCCGCACGCGCCGCATCAACCTGACGTTCCGCTACGTGCCCGACGAGCACGTGACGCCGTTCTTCAAGCTGTCGCCCGAGGCGCGCGAGGACGTGCGCGGCTACATGCGCACCCTGGCAGAGGGCAGCGCGTTCTTCCGCGCGGAGCTGGCGCGGGAGCAGACCGCCACGCCCTGAAGGCCGTGCGCCGTCGAAGCCGCGCGCGGCAGGGCGAGCGCCACGCAGGCGCGCCCGGGGACTCCGAGGGCCACCCGCGGCGGAGCGGCGGATGGGGGCACGCTCGAGCGGTGGTGCCGCTCAGCGGGGCCTGCGCTTGCCGTGGGTCCGGGCGTGGCGACCCTGCTCCTTGCCGGGGGACGCTCCCGAGTCCTTCTGCGGAGGACCGGGGTCCTTCTGGGACGCGAGGAAGCGCGTCCACGCCTCCTGGAACACGGGGTCCTCGCGCGGCACGGGGACGCGGGGAATCTGTCCGCGCATGATGCGTTCGATCTCCGCCACCACGTGCTTGTCCCGCGACGTGGCGAAGGTGGACGCGACGCCGCTGGCCTGCGCGCGCGCCGTGCGGCCGATGCGGTGCACGTAGTCCTCGGGCGAGTGCGGCAGGTCGTAGTTGATGACCTGTCCCACGTCCTCCACGTCCAGGCCGCGCGCGGCGATGTCCGTCGCCACCAGGCACCGGTAGGTCCCCTCGCGGAAGCCCTCGAGCGCCTGGCGCCGCTGGTTCTGCGTCCGGTCCGCGTGCAGCACCGCGCTCTTGTGGCCCTCGCGCTGGAGCAGCCGCAGCACCTTGTCCGCGCGCTCCTTCGACTTGGCGAAGACGAGCGCCGTCGAGTCGCTCTCCGCGAGCAACGTGAGCAGCAGCGCCGACTTCTCCTCCGGCTTCACGATGTAGAGCCGCTGCTCGGCCCGCTCGGCGGGAGTCCCGCTGCGGGTCACCTCCACGCGCACCGGCTTGTGCAGCCGCTCCCGCGCGAACCTGCCCACGTCGGGGCCGAGCGTCGCGGAGAACAACAGCGTCTGCCGCTTGCGAGGCAGCGCGGCGAGGATGCGCTCCAGCTGGGGCAGGAAGCCCATGTCGAGCATCCGGTCCGCCTCGTCGAGCACCAGCCCCTCCATCCGGTACAGGCTCACCGAGCCCGTCTCCAGCAGGTCCACCAGCCGGCCCGGCGTGGCGAGCACGAAGGTGGGATGGGCCTTCAGCGCCTCCACCTGCGCGGACATGTCCTCGCCGCCGATGACCACGGTGTGCGTCAGGCCGCGCGCCTCGGCGAAGACGCCCAGCGGCTCGGCAATCTGCCGCACCAGCTCCCGGGTGGGGGCGAGCACCAGCCCCAGCGTGCCCTTCCGGCCCGCGAAGCGCTCGACGAGGGGAAGCACATAGGCGGCCGTCTTGCCGGTGCCCGTGGCCGCGCAGCCGATGACGTCCTTGCCCGCGAGCGCGGGAGGGATGGCCTGGACCTGGATGGGGGTGGGCTGGGTGAAGCGCACCCGGCGCAGCGCGCCGAGCGTGTCCGGAGACAACCCGAGCCGTTCGAAGGAATCACTCACGGCCTGGGGGTATCACGGCGTCGGGCCCCGTGGGAAAGGGCCTGACGCCGGCACTGTCCTATGGCGTGTCGCGCAGCTTCTGGGCCCAGGGCTCCACGGCCCGCAGGACGCTCTTCACCCGCTCGGCGGGCTTGCCGGCGTCCCTGAGCCGCCTGCCCAGCGCGTCCAGGTGCGGCACGGCGCGCTCGGTGAGGGCCACCAGCGCGGCGGCCACGTCGCAGGTGTCCGCGGCGTCGTCCATGCAGATGACCCGGTCCTCCAGGACGATGCGCCAGATCTCCTCGCAAGAGCCTCGGCGGCGCTGGTCCGGGATGAGGAAGAACGGATGGAACGTCCGCTCCAGCCGCTTCACCGTCTGGTAGATGGGCTGGTTGTCCTTCATCGAGTCGCCGATGAGCTTCGTCACGTGGCGCGCCGCCACCTCCTCGGAGGGCGGCTCGTCGCCCGTCATGAAGAAGTATCCCTTCTTGCCGCGCTTCTCGAAGCAGTCCATCGCGGTGTGCTCGGCGGCGAAGTACATGCCCAGCTCGTAGGACTCGGAGGGGTTCGCGCCGCCACCGCGCTCCAGGAACATCCACGTGAGCCACTGGTCCATCTGCTGCTCGGAGGACTCGAACTGGCCGACCTGGAGCGGGGCCCTGTCGTAGTCCGCGTCACCCACGGCCATGAAGAGCACCTGCGGGTCCGCGATGCCCGCGTCCATCAGGTCCTTCATGAACGAGGGGAACGTCTTGCGCGCCAGGATTTCGGGGATGTTGCCCATGGAGCCCGTCACGTCGAGCGACATGACGACGGCGAGCGAGTTCGGGTGGGCCGCGCTGTCCCGGCTCTCGCGGAACTTCACCCCGAACGGGTCCATCCTGGGATGACACGCGCGCTGCTTGAACACCTCTTGCGGCGGCAGCTCGCTGCGAGCCTCCGTCATCGCCCTGTGCGCTTCGTGACTGTAGGACCCGTACCCCATGTTGGCTTGACCCCCTCGTTCGAGACACCGCGACGCTAACGCGGAGGCATGGGTGGCGTCAGCCTCGGGGCTGCTTGTCCCCGGCCGTCGGCCCCCGGGACGCCACGGTGACGCGCGCGCCCAGGGCGGCTTCCACCCAGCCGAGGAAGCGCTCGACGCGAGCCTCCGGGGCCCCACCCAGCTCCAGGGTCCTCCGCTCGGGCACGCAGCGCGCCAGGGCCCGCGTCAGGCGCGCCTGCCAGTCGAGGTCCCGCTCGGAGTCACTGGGACGCAGCGCGGTGATGCGCTCGGAACCCGGCGCTTCACGCACCAGGGTCGAGTCCTCGCCGGAGCCGACCTGCCCGGGCGCGGCGCGATATGCGTCGCACACCGGCCAGCGCGAGGTCAGCCGGTCCAGGTGCGTCACCGCGAGCGCATCCACCCCGCCGCAGACCGCGAGCGCATAGCGGCCGAGCACCGCGTCGAAGGCGCCCACGCGAAAGCCGCCCTGCCAGCCGTCGGCGCCATTGTGCGGCTCGGGGAGAGAGGGCGCGAGGCTCGCGTCCTCGGTGGGGAACGGGCCCTCTCCGTGGCGCGTGGCATACGCGCGCAGCACGCCCAGCCGGTGCACCTCGCCATCGAAGCCATGCTCGCGCAGCAGGGCCAGCGCGGGCTCGAAGGTGCACGTGCTCCAGGTGGTGTGGGGATGGAAGCCGCGCCACTCGTCCAGCAGCACGCCCTGCGCGCCCTCGAAGAGCGTGGTGCCCGCGCGAAGCCGGGCCCCGAGCCATGCGTCGTCGACGACGCGCTGAAGAGGCTCGATGCTCCGCACGGCCTCCGCCCAGCGGGCACTCACGCCGGAGTCCTCCAACAGGGCCCGCTCCGGCGCGGCGTCGGAGAGTCCCTCGGTGAGGCGCAGCACTTCCTCCAGCGCCCCTCGCAAGCGCTCCTGCGCCGCGCGGGCCTTGCGCACGAGTCCGCTCGCGTCCCTCAGGTCGCCCGCGAGCACGGTGTCCTCGGGGTGCGCGAGCGCATCGCGCACCGTCTCGCCCACGCCCACGCCGCAGGTGCCATGTCGCGCATCGCCCCGAGCCAGCTCCCGCAGCCGCCCCGCCGCTTGATGGAACGGCGTGATGACGCGGGCCCGCTCGCTCACCGTCACGCGCGACAGGGCCTCCGGCACACCGCGCTCGGCGAGGTAGCGGGCCTCCACGCGCAGGGCCAGCGGATGGAAGACGGTGGAGTGCGCCAGGTGCGTCCACACGCCAGGCACGAAGGTGCCCGCGCCGAACTGGGAGAAGGTGTGGTGTCGGCCGTCCTCGGTGACGACGTTGTGCCCCGCCTGCGCGCCGCCGTTGAAGCGCACCACGAGCCGCGCGTCATGCCGACGCGTCAGCCAGTCCGTGAGGGTGCCCTTGCCCGCGTCGCCGAAGCCCAGGTCGACGACGATGTGGGCCGCGCGCGAGGCGCTCATCGCCCGTCGCGAGGGACGATGCGCCGGTGGCCGGAGCTGGCGTCGTCGACGGGCAGGTGCTCATCCTCCAGCCGCGGCTGAGGCGTGCCGTCGCGTCCCAGCGTGGCCGCGAAGGGCGTGAGCGCGCGGATGACGGCGCCGCGTCGGGAGCGATCCCTGCCCTCGCGCTCCAGGTGGCGGGCCAGCGCGTCGATGTCCGCGATGGCGCCCTCGCACAGGCCGACGAGACTGGAGGTCACGTCCACGCAGTCTCCGGGCTCCTCCAGACAGATGACGCGGTCCCCGAGCAGCTCCCGCCAGTACCGCTCGCAGTTGCGGCGGCGGGCCAGACCGGGGATGAGGAAGAAGGGCTCGAAGGCGCGCTGGAGCTCGTCCACCACCTGCTGCACGGGCAGGTCCTTCTCCAGCCCGTCCCCCATGAGCGAAGCCACCTGCGTGTGCGAGACGAACGGGTAGGGCCGCTCGTCACCCGTCATGAAGAAGTAGCCCCGGCGGTTGCGCTTGCGGAAGCAGTCCAGGTCCGTGTGGCGCGCGGCGAAGTACATCGCCAGCTCATACGACTCGTGGCCCGGCGTGCCTCCGCCGCCTTCCAGGAAGGACGAGGTGAGCCACTGGTCCATCTGTCGCTCGTTGGACTCGAACTGGCCCACCTGCAGCGGGGCGCGGTCGCTGTTCGCGTCGCCCACCGCCATGAAGAGCACCTGTGAGTCCGTCACGCCCACGTCCAGGAGCGCCCGCATGAAGCTGGGCAGCCCGCGCCGCGCCAGCAGCTCCGGGATGTCACCCATGGAGCCCGTGACATCGAGCGCGAAGACGATGCCCAGCGAGAGGGGGTGCTCCTCGCTGTCCCGACTCTCGCGCCAGTCCACCCCGCGCGGGTCCATCAGCGGATGGCAGCGCTCCTGCCGGAAGAGGACCTGCCGGGACAAGGTCGCCCGGGTCTGGATGAGCGCCTCGTGCGCCTGGCTGCTGTAGCTCCCGTAACCCATCGCTCGACTCTCCTTCCACGCCACGGCGTTCCGCCGCGCTCAACGCCACCCGGGCAGGGTGAAGGGAACGAAGCGCGGAGGTCCGAAGGCCTCGAGCGCCGCCCGTGACACCTCTTCCTTCACGCTCCACGCATCGATGCTCGCGCCGCGCTGGAGCCGGGCCTGGTCGCGCAGCAGCGCGACGAGCGGCGCCGGCACCTTCGATGGCGCCAGGCCCGTCGCCGCCGTCCCACCGAGCACCCAGGCGAGGCAGCGCGCGAGCATGGCCAGGTCCGTGGCGGGCGAGGGCGTCGCGCCGTCCAGCAGCGCCTCCGGGTAGAAGTCAGGGTGGGCCACGCTGGCGGAAGGCAGGGCCAGGGTCGAGTGGTACCGCGTGGCATGGGCCCAGCCCACCAGCATCACGCCATGGTCCCTGGGGTGCACGAGCAGGTGGGGCGGCAGCACCGCGCCGTGGACGTAGCCCGCGCGGTGCACGAAGCCGAGCACCTCCAGCGCGCGCTTCCACATCCACACCGCCGCGCGCGGGTCGATGCCCTCCGGAGACACCTGACGCAGCTCCGTCAGCGAGTGCTGGAAGCCGCTCATCCAGCGATACACGGCCGCCGGGCGCGCGGTGCCCACCGGGTCCTTCACCTTGCCCCGCGCCACGGGCTGGGGGAGCAGCCGCGTGAAGTGCTCGGCGCCCTGGGCGCTGGAGCCCTGGAGCTCCTCGAGGATTTCGTACTCCCGCGCGACCAGGTCTCCATCCGACAGCGCGCGGGCGACCTTCAGCACCACCATCTCCGTGATGCGCGCGTCGCGCCGCGCGAGGAACACGTCGCAGCTGTCCCCCTGGCCCAGGCGGCCGAGCAGCACGTAGCGCGTGCCCGCCACGGTGACGCGAGGCCGGTCCGGAGCGAAGGGCGGGTCATCCGCGGGACGCGCGGGCTTGGGCCAGACGGCCACGCCCTTGGCGGACACCATCGCGCCGCAGTAGGCGCAGGTGAGGATGCCGTTCGCCGAGGCGGGGGGCGGTAGGTTCGCGCCGCAGCCCGGACACTTCAGAAGTTGTAGCTCCATCCGACCCCCTCATGCGATGCGGGGGCAGCATACCGTGCCCGCAGGAAACCCGAATGACTCCCGTTGCCCCCGTGCTGCCCGTGGTGCTCGACACCAATGTCGTCCTGGACCTCTACGTGTTCGAGGACCCGGCCCTGCGTGAGCTGCACCAGGCCCTGCGGGACGGACGCCTGGTGGCCTGGGCCGAGGACGCGACGCTGGCGGAGCTGGGCTATGTGCTCGCCTCGCGCCACTTCCTGCCGGGCCGGGCCCAGGACACGCGGAGCACGGCGCTGGCGCGCTATCGCGAGCACGCGCGGGTACTGCCGGCGGGGGAGGGGAACCCGGCGCTGGAGCTCCCCCGATGCAAGGACCGCGACGACCAGAAGTTCCTCGTCCTGGCCGCGCGGGCCGGGGCGTCGTGGCTGGTGAGCAAGGACAAGCGCGTGCTGTCCATGGCGGACCGGCACGGGATGCCCTTCCTCATCCTCACGCCCCGGCAGGCGGTGGCGCGACTGTCCGCTCAGGCGCTGGATGCGGGGCGGTAGCGCAGCACGCGCGCGGCCTGGGCGTTCACCACGATGGCGGTGATGCTCTCCAGGCGCGACTTGCCCGCCTTCTCGCTCCACTCGAGCACGTAGAAGAAGACCGGGTCGTCCGAGCCCTGCATGTTGCCGTAGACGACCACCGAGTCGGCCCGCTGGTCCTTGTAGGTGATGAGCGTCTGGCGGAAGGTGAGCCACACCTCGCGATTGCCGGAGGCCTCGGAGGTGCCGCGCAGGAACGCGGTGGGCTTGTCGAGCGGCCCCTGGAGGAACTCGCCGCCCGAGGCCCGGTGCTCCAGCAGCTCGCTCTTGGAGCCCGACAGCTCCGAGAAGACGCCCGAGCACTCCTCCTCGCAGGTGAAGTCCGATTCGGCGGGGGCCTCGCGGCGCTCCTTCTCGCACCGCTTCTCGCACGCGACGAGCTCGCGGCCCTCCTGGGCGAGCGCCTTCTGGATTCGCGCCTTCATCTGCGCCTGGGTGGTGTCGGCCTCGAAGAAGGTGGTGTCCGCCAGGTGGAGCAGCCCGGCCACGCGCACCAGGCCCGGGTCCTCCATCGCGGACAGCGCCGCGCTCGCCGCGGCCTTCTGGGGGCGCAGCTGCGCGGGCTTCACGCGGGTCCACGTTCCACGGGCCTCGGAGTCGGTGCCCGCGCGGTTCAGGTCGACGCGGTCGAACTCCGCGGCCATCTGCCGGGCGCGAGCGAGCGCGGCCTTGTACGCGGGCTTCTCCGGCACGGTGGCCAGGAAGTCGGAGGCGGCGACGCTCATCACCCCACCGGGGCGCGAGAGCATCTCCTTCTCCGTGAAGTCCTTCTCGAAGAGCGTCTCCACCTTGTAGCGCGGCGCCCACTCCACCTTCGCCTTCGTGTCGTTGCGCGCGGCGGCCATCTTCCGCTCGTACGCGTAGGCGCGCACCTGCTCGAAGGCCGCCGTCTCCGCCTCGGCCTTGTACGGGTCCTCGCCCTCCACGTACACGCGCAAGTCACTCAGGCACGTGTCGTCATACGTCGCGCCCGGATAGGTGGACACGAGCGTGAGCCGCACGCCGCCCACGCGCTCCGGCACGGGCACGCGGACCTCCTGCCAGCCGAGCACGTCGCGCAGCTCCGCCTCCACCGGCGCGCCCGTCGTCTGCGGGCCCGTCTCGCCCTGGACCAGCGGCTCCAGCTTCACCTTCCGGGGACGCGCGTTGGCGCGGTAGAGCTTCTCGGACTTCTGGTAGCCGTTGCGCACGAAGACGCGGAACACCTTGGCGCGCGTGAGGGACGGTCCCCACCACTCCAGGGCCTCTCCCTCGCCGCGCCCCTTCGCGCCCTCCACCCACGCGGTGGCCGGGTCGTCGTCCGCGACGTAGAGCGGCAGGTAGTTCTGCGCGTGCTTGTTCCAGCCGTTCTCCAGGAACGTGGACGCCGTCACGCGGCGCGGATGCAGCCGGTGCGCGCCGCCCGCGTCGGGCTCGAGCAGGACGGGTGGGGCGGCCGCGAGGATGAGCGACAGGAGGATCATGGCTTGCGCTCCGGGGTGTGTCGGGGTGGCGGAAGGGGTGCGGCCCACAGGACGAGCCGTGAGAGGCCCGCGGGGTAGAGTCCCGAGTCTTCCTGCTCGCGGGACACCAGGTGGTAGACGACGCGCGCGTAGCGGGCCGTGGACGGGAGCCGGACGCGGAGGGGGCGGCCTGGGACGAGCCGGGTGTCCTCGATGGCGCCCAGGTGGGCCAGCGGCTCCGGGGCCCACGGGCGGACCTCCAGGCGGCGGCCCAGCGTGGCCACGGTGGTGGCGGACTCGAAGAGCGGATTGTCGGCGACCTCCACGCTCACCCAGCGCATGACGTCGCCGGAGGGGAAGCCATGGCCCACTTCGCGCGTGGACAGCACGAGCTCGCCATCGCGCGGCTCCACGACGAGCGCCGCCTTGAGCGCCTCGGTGCGCCGGGTTCCGCCGAGGCCGTGGTCACCCCGGGGCATGTGGCAGTCGGTGCAGTGGCGCGTGTCTCCGGTGGCCTTGCGCCAGGCGGTCCACTCGCCCACGGTGTCCTGTTGCCACTGCGTCTTGGAGAGGCGCACGCGCTGGCCATCGATGTTCAGGACGGGGAAGCCGAACTGGTGGCAGCCCGCGCAGGGCATGCCCGGGGTGGCCTGGGCCTTGTCGATGCGCGCGTGACAGGCCGCGCAGGTGACGCCGTGCTCCTCGGGGGGACTGTTCGCGGGCAGCGCGCCGCGCTCCAGGTTCCGCGCGAGGGGCGCGTGACACTGGACGCACCAGCCCGGACGGTCCTCGGTGATGGCGACCTGGAAGACGTCATCCGTGCGCGCCGAGGCATGGCCGCTGTTCCTCCAGGCGTCGACCTCGGGCGCGTGACACTCGGCGCAGCGCTGGAGGCTCCAGTCCGGCAGCCCGTGTGGCGCGGGGCCCACCTCCATGCGCGCGGTTCCCTGTGGGAAGCGGGCACTCGGCGCGGAGGCGAGGAGCGAGCAGGTGAGGAGGAGGAGCGCGTGCACTGTTGAACGTGGAGTGTATTCGCATGGGACTCGCGGACGCACCTCCCCCCGGGCGTGCGGGAGCGGTAGAACCGGACCCATGAAGGCCTACGAGATTCGGGACGGATTCGGGTTGGAGAAGCTGGTGTCGTGCGAGCGGCCGGACCCCACGCCGGGCCCGTTCCAGGTGCGCGTGCGGGTGAAGGCGACGAGCCTGAACTACCGCGACCTGATGATGGTGGAGGGGCGCTACAACCCGCGGCAGAAGCTGCCGCTGGTCCCCAACTCGGATGGCGCGGGAGTGGTGGACGCGGTGGGGCCGGGTGTCACGCGGGTGAAGGTCGGAGAGCGGGTCATCGGGCTCTTCGCGCAGGCGTGGGCCGCCGGTGAGCCGACGCGCCTGGCGCAGCAGTCCACGCTGGGTGGGCCGCTGGATGGCGCGCTCGCGGACACGATGGTGCTGCGCGAGGACGGGGTGGTGCCCACGCCCGACTACCTCACCGACGAGGAGGCCGCGACGCTGCCCTGCGCGGCCCTCACGGCGTGGAGCGCGCTGGTGACGCATGGCGCGCTCAAGGCGGGGGACGTGGTGTTGCTCCAGGGGACGGGGGGCGTCTCCATCTTCGCGCTGCAGATTGCGCGGATGATGGGGGCGCGCGTCCTCATCACCTCGAGCCGCGACGACAAGCTGGAGCGCGCGCGAGGACTGGGGGCGCACGACGGCATCAACTACGTGACGACGCCGGACTGGGACAAGGCGGCGCGTGCGCTCACGGGCAACGCGGGCGTGGACCACGTCGTGGAGGTGGGTGGGGCGGGGACGTTCGAGAAGTCGCTGCGCGCGGTGCGGCCCGGCGGCACGGTGTCCGTCATCGGCGTGCTGAGCGGGGTCGCGGGGGCGGTGCCGTTGACGTCCATCCTGATGCAGAACCTGCGGGTGCAGGGCATCCTCGTCGGACATCGGCAGAGCTTCGAGGCGCTGCTGCGTGCGTTCTCGCAGCACTCCGTCCGCCCGGTGGTGGACCGCGTGTTCCCCTTCGACGAGGCGGTGGCGGCGTTCCATCACCTGAAGAGCGGGGCCCACTTCGGCAAGGTCGTCATCCGCGTGGGATGACGTGACGCCGTGTCGAAGTGGGGAAGGGCCCGGTGACGACTGGCGTCCACCGGGCCCTGGGGCCTCAGGAGCCGGTCTCGGTGGGGCCCGAGTCGGACGGGTTGTTGTTGCGCGCGACGTAGCTCACCTGGGGACCGCCTCGGGGACCGCGAGGGGCGTTGCCCCGGTTCGAGTTGGGGCGCTGCTGGCGCGCCTCGCGCAGCGTGTTGCCCCCCGGGCCGGTCGGCGGACGGGTCTCCACGGCGGGCTGCGAGGGCCGATTGGGACCTCCGCGACGCTCGCCACGGGGAGGCCGCGCGTCATTGCCGGCGAAGGTGTTGCTCGCGCCTGCCTGGACCTCGTTGCCCTGTCCCCGGTGCTCGACCAGGGGCTGACGCTCGTCGCGGTTGCCGCGTCCGTTCATCGGGGGCCGTGAGTTGGCGTGGCCGTTGCGGGGCTCGGACGGGTCTCCGCGGCGGTTTCCATTGCGGAAGTCGCCGGGACCCCGCGGGCCACCGTTGCGTGAAGCCTCCGCGCCACGCGTGTCCCCGCCCTCGAACGCAGGGGCGACGGACGCGTGCGCGTCCTGGCCGTTGCGAGCTTCACCCTGGAAGTCCCTGGGGCCTCCATTGCGACGCTCACCCTGGGTACCGCGAGGGCCACGGCCACGTGAATCACCGGGGCCCGGTGCCGCCGCGTCGCGACGCTCGCCCTGGAAGCCGCGAGGACCACCGCGCGAGTCGCCAGCACCTTGCGCCGCTCCGTCCTCGAAGCCGCGAGGGCCCCCACGTGAATCGCCTGTGCCTTGCGCCCCATCGCCGTTGCGGCGCTCGCCCTGGACGCCGCGAGGACCGCCGCGCGAATCGCCCGGGCCCTGCGAGGCATCACCGTTACGGCGCTCGCCCTGGAAGCCGCGAGGACCGCCGCGCGAGTCGCCCGGGCCCTGCGAGGCATCACCGTTACGGCGCTCGCCCTGGAAGCCGCGAGGACCGCCGCGCGAGTCGCCCGGGCCCTGCGAGGCATCACCGTTACGGCGCTCGCCCTGGAAGCCGCGAGGACCGCCGCGCGAGTCGCCCGGGCCCTGCGAGGCATCACCGTTACGGCGCTCGCCCTGGACGCCGCGAGGACCGCCACGCGAGTCGCCCGAGCCCTGCGCGGCATCACCGTTACGGCGCTCGCCCTGGAACCCACGAGGCTCACCGCGCGAATCCCCAGCGCCTTGCGCCCCATTGCCGTTGCGGCGCTCGCCCTGGAAGCCACGAGGAGCCCCGCGCGAGTCTCCAGCGCCTTGACCTGAGTTGCCCTGGAAGCCGCGAGGTCCACCACCGCGCGACTCTCCCGCGCCGCCCTGCGGCCGATGCGCGCCGTTGCGCGAGTCACCGTTGCGCGCTGCCTCGCCGTTGCCGTTGACCGCGCCGCCCTGGAAGCCTCGAGGACCTCCATTGCGCTGCTCTCCCTGCGGCGGCCGCGCGCCATTCGCCTGCGGCGGCCGAGCACCACCACCACCCGCCGGACGCGCCTGCTGCGACGCGGGCGGGTTCGGACGGTTGTTGCCCGAGCGCGGCGGTCCTCGCCCCGGACCCCTGCGGCCTCCTCGCTGCGCCGGAGCGGCGGGCGGCTTGCCTCGCTCGCCACCCCCCTGCCTCAGCACCAGCGCCTCCAGCTCGAGCAGCTCCGCCTCGGCGGCCTCCTCGGGCGTCATCGCCGGCTTGGGCGGAGCGGGCGCGACCTCGACCTGCGGCGCGCGCTGCTCCAGTCGCGGATGGCCGCCCCCGAAGCGCGCGTCCGGACGGCCCTTGCCCTGGCCCCCACGGCGAGCCCCCTCACGGAAGCCTCCCGAGGGCACGAAGTCCGGCGTGAGCTCGCGCCGCACATAGGCGCTCCAGATTTCGCCGGTGTCCCCCGCCATGCCGTACAGCGCGGGCGCGTACGTCGCGAGGAACTCGCGCACGTTGTCCAGGTCGCGGCGGAAGTAGAACTCCGCGCGGTTGTTGCGCGCCGCGGCGATGGTCTGCGGGAAGTCGATGATGACCGGCCCCGCGTACCCCATCAGGATGTTGTACGGCGACAGGTCTCCGTGGATGAGGTCCGCGCACAGCATGCTGATGACCTGCGCGCGCAGGTCCACGTACATCGCCAGCGCTTCCTCGGGCGTGGTCGGCGGCGCCTCGACCAGGCGCGGGGCCGGATGTCCCTGCGCGTCGATGACCACCTCCATCAGGAGGATGCCCTCGTAGAACAACACCGGCGTGGGCACCCGGACGCCCTGCGCGTGCAGCTTGTAGAGCGAGTCCGACTCCGCGCTCTTCCAGGCCTCCTCCGCGGCGGCCTGCCCGAACTTGCTGCCCTTCTCCATGGCGCGACGCGTGCGCGAATTGCGCACCTCACGCCCCTCCCGGTAGCCCACGTTGTTGCGGAAGTTACGCTCGTGGCGCTCCTTGTACAGCTTGGCCGCCACCACCTGCCCGGCGTGCTGGACGAGCCACACCTCCGCCTCCTTGCCCGTCTTCAGTTGGCCGAGAACGGCCTCGATGATTCCATCGGCGAGGAGGGTCTCTAGCGAGTCATTCATTCAGAGGCGGAAGTCCAATGGGGGGCGGGCGGGGGCATTCCAATGCGCGCGGGGCGGCCCTGCTCGCAGCGCGCGGCGGCATGTGAACATCTCGCGGGGCCCTCTTGCTACCAGCATGACGCCAGGAGCAATCAGGTGAACCAACGCCCGGCCTGCTAACAGTTTGTCCGCCAGGGTTCCAGGCCATCGATGCGCTCCAGCCCGGCTGGGTCAAAGTTGACCAAGACCCTGGAATCCCTGGAGAAAAGTCCGGATGCCGGACCACCGCCCTCCAGACGTCCATGCGAGCGCCGGGCCGTGGGGCCGGACAGGGGCCAGGCACCGACGAGTCGACACTCGGTGTGCGGGCGAGCGGAGGGGCCGCCGGTGGGCTCCGCCGGGGAGACGCCGGCCGGGGACCTGCACCCAGGGGCTGCCGACCCGCACCAGGAGAGCGCTACGATGCGCGCCGCCCAGGAGGGGCTCACCCATGGCGACGAAGAAGCGCAAGTCGAGTGCTGCGAAGAAGTCATCCCGGCGCGCCTCCACGACGAAGAAGGCCGCGACGAAGAAGCCCACGGCCCGGAAGGCCACCGCGAAGACGAGCGCGGCTCGCAAGAGCACCGCGAAGAAGGCCGTCACGAAGAAGCGCGCCGCGAAGAAGGGCTCGACCCGGAGGCCCTCCCGTGGAGGCAGGAAGTCCGCGCCCGCCACGGCGCCCCTGTCACCGCGCCTGGTCGTCTCGCGGGACGTGCCCGAGACGCCGCCCCCCGCCGTCCCGGACGAGCGCCCCGCCCCCAGCCTCGCCTCCGTGGAGCAGGTGGAGACGTCCTCCGCCGGCATCCTCCCGCTGGCGCCCGAGCACGCGGCGGTGGACGAACTCACCAGCTCCGGCAACGAACTGCTCGACATCTTCCAGCGCTACGACCGCAACCGCACCGGTGCCATCGAGCGCGCCGAGTTCGCGCGGCTGCTGGAGGCGCTCGGGCAGGACGTCACGGACGAGGAGCTGGAGATCGCCCTCGACATCGTCGACGCGGACCGCACGGGGAGGATCTCCTGGATGGAGTTCAAGGCGTGGTGGCGCAGCCGCTGAAAGCGCGCGCCACCAGCACGCTGGGCAGGGGCCCGTCCCCGTCGTGGGCGGGCCCCTGGGCCCTGGCCTGCTCGCGTGGTCTCGAAAATAGGAGCGGGGGCGGAGCTGACCTACACTCGGGAGGGTAGGGGGAGTGGTGTCCGACCTGGCGTCCAGAGCCCATACCACCGTCTTCGAGCACGCGCGCGACGCGGTGCTCGTGCTCGACGCTGCCCAGCTCATCCAGCAGGTCAACCGCGCCGCCGAGCGCATCTTCGGCCCGCGCGGTGAGCTGGTGGGCATGGCGGTGACGCGCCTGTTGTCGGGGTGGCGTCCGCCGGACACGCGCGGCTCGCCGGACACGCCGCACGAGACGGAGCTGGCCGGACAGCGGCCGGGCGGCGCCGGGCCCGCGTACTACCTGCGCGTGCAGACGCTGGCCCAGTTCGACGCGGCCGGAAACGCGCTGGGCTGGGTGCTCCAGCTCCAGGACATGCGCGGCAGCCTGGAGGTCGAGGCCTCCATCCGTCAGCAGAAGGAGTTCTTCGAGGCGGTGGTGCGCAACAGCCCCGTCGCCATCGTCACCATCACCCGCCAGTTCATCGTCCTGTCGTGGAACCCCGCCGCCGAGCGGCTCTTCGGGTACACGCCGCAGGAGGCGCTGGGCAAACACATCTTCGACCTGGTGGCCACCGAGGACAGCGTCCTGCCCGAGGCGAAGAAGGCCCAGCGCGACGTCACCCAGCGCGGGCGCGTGCACTCCGTCACGCGGCGGCTGCGCAAGGACCACACGATGGTGGACGTGGAGCTGTTGGCGCTGCCGGTGTCGGTGGGCGGCCGGCAGCTGGGCTTCATCGCCATCTACCACGACATCACCGACCTCCAGCGCGCGCGCCAGGCGGCCGAGTCCGCCAACCAGGCCAAGAGCCTGTTCCTGGCGACGATGAGCCACGAAATCCGCACGCCGATGAACGCCATCATCGGCATGACGGGGCTGATGCTGGACACGCACCTGACGGGCGAGCAGCGCGAGTTCATCTCCACCATCCGCCAGAGCAGCGAGGCGCTGCTCACGCTGCTCAACGACGTGCTGGACTTCTCCAAGATCGAAGCCGGCCGCTTCGAGACGGACCGCCACCCGTTCGACCTGCGTCAGTGCGTGGAGTCGGTGCTGGACCTGCTCGCGGTGCGCGCCAGCGAGAAGGGCTTGGACCTGGGCGCGGACATCTCGCCCGACGTGCCCCAGGTGGTGATGGGGGACGCCTCACGCCTGCGCCAGGTGCTGCTCAACCTGGTGGGCAACGCGCTGAAGTTCACCGAGTCGGGCGGCGCCGTCGTCTCCGTGGACGGGGTCCGCCGCGCCGAGGCGACCGACGCGCCGTGGGAGCTCACCTTCTCCGTGCAGGACACGGGGCCGGGCATCCCCGAGGAGAAGCGCCAGGGCCTGTTCCAGCCGTTCAACCAGCTCGACGTGTCGGTGGCGCGGCGCTTCGGCGGCACGGGGCTGGGGCTCGCCATCTCCAAGCGGCTGGTGGAGGCGATGGGCGGGCGCATCTGGGTGGAGAGCGAGGGCGTGCCCGGCCGAGGCACCACGTTCTTCTTCGCGCTCACCGTGCAGGCCGCGCCGCAGACGACGGCGGGCTACCTGCGCTCGGACGAGCCGCTGCTGCGCGGCCGGCGCGTGCTCATCGTCGACGACAACGCCATCAACCGCCGGCTCCTGGGACGACAGCTCCAGGCGTGGGGCGCCGAGCCGGTGGAGGCGGGCTCCGGCATGGAGGCGCTCTCCAAGCTCCAGTCGGGCGGCTCCGGGTTCGACCTGGCGCTCATCGACCACCAGATGCCGGGACTGGACGGTCCCTCGCTGGCGGCGCGGATCCGCGAGCGCGACGACCTGCGGGCGCTGCCGCTGTTCCTGCTGACCTCACCGGGACGCCGCGCCGCGCCTCCGCCGGGCCTGTTCTCCGGGGTGCTGTCGCGCCCGATGAAGGCCTCGCAGCTCCACGACACGCTGATGTCCTGCTTCTCCAAGGACGTGCCCCGGGTGCGCGTGGAGCCCGCGCCGACGGGGGCTCCCGCGCCCCGCGACAGGCCCGGAGACCGCGTCCCCTTGCGCATCCTGCTGGTGGAGGACAACCTCACCAACCAGCGGCTGGCCAGCCTGATGCTGGACCGGCTCGGCTATCAGGTGCAGGCGGCGTCCAACGGGCGCGAGGCGCTGGAGTGGTCCCTGCGCCAGCGCTTCGACGTGGTCTTCATGGACCTGCAGATGCCGGAGATGGACGGCCTGGAGGCCACGCGGCGCATCCGCAAGGAGCTGCCGCCCACGGTGCAGCCGTGGGTCATCGCGATGACGGCCAACGCGATGGACTCCGACCGGGAGCAGTGCTTCGAGGCGGGGATGGACGACTTCCTGTCCAAGCCCATCCGCGTGGAGGCGCTCACCGCCGCGCTGGTGCGCTGCCAGACGCCGCGGCCCGTCGGCGGCACCCGCACGCGGCCGGAGCGCGTCGTCATCGCGGAGCAGGGGCTCTCCGACGACCTGGTGCCCGAGGCCGCGCGCATCCCCGGCCTGCAGCCCGCGGCGCTGGCCCGGCTGTGGCGGGAGCTGGGCTCGCAGGCGGGGAACATCCTCCCGGAGCTCATCGACACCGCGCTGCAGAGCATGCCCGCGCTGCTCGACGACGCGTACACGGCGCTGGGGCAGGGGCTGCTCGACGACCTCAGCCGCGCGGCGCACACGCTCAAGTCCAACGCGGCCTGGTTCGGCGCGTCGGCCCTGGAGACGCTGAGTCGGGAGCTGGAGCTGAGCGCGGACGCGGGCGATGACGTCGACTCCCTGCGCGAGCGGCTGGACCGGTGCCGGGCGGAGCTGTCCACGACGCGCGGACTGCTGTCTCGCCTTCGTGAGAGCATCGCCCTGCCCACGGCGCGCCGCTGAGGTCCCGGTCAGCCCTCCGGGGGCTCGGGCGTCCCTCGCGCGGCCGCGCACTTCGAGGTGAACGATGAGTGACTCTCCCAAGGACTCCTCCCACCCGGGCGCCGCGCGCATCCGAGGCCTGGAAGAGGTGGACCGGCTGTCGGTGCCGCTGCCGCATGGCACCGAGGTGACGACGCGCGTGGAGCGGATGACCTCCGGCGGGCGGCGCATCCCCCAGGGCGTGGTGGGGCGCGTGGTGCGGGCGAAGGACGGCGGGCTCGACATCCAGATCGTCGGCGTGGGCGAGGTGTGGTTCGCGCGCGACGAGCTGGTGCCCCGGCGTCCGGGACAGGTCCAGTTCGCCCAGCGGCGCGAGGCCGCCTGGAACGCGCTGGGGCCGTGCGTGGTGCTGGAGACGCGCGTGGGCAGCCATGCCTGGGGACTGGCGAACGCGCAGTCGGACGTGGACGTGCGAGGGGTGTTCGCCCTGCCGCTCTCGTGGAGCTTCGGCCTGGTGGAGGCGCCGCAGGACCTGGTGAGCGCCGACGGCAGCACGACCTATTGGGAGGCGCGCAAGACGGTGGAGCAGGCCCTGCGCGCGGACCCGAACACGCTGGAGACGCTGTTCGTCCCGGGCGCCCGGGCGCTGGATGAGCTGGGCGAGTGGTTCCTCGCGGAGCGCGAGGCCTTCGTCTCGCAGTCCATCTTCGGCAGCTTCGGTCGCTACGCCATGAGCCAGCTCGACAAGCTCACGCGCAGCCAGCGGCTCGCCGAGCACCGGGACCTGCTGCTGGAGTGGCTGTGCGAGGACCCCACGCCGGACCTGGACGAAGTGGCCCGGCGACTGGCGGACATCTCCCCGCGCGGCGCGCCCACGCCCGAGGACGCGCTGCTGGCGGCGAAGACCTACGTCAAGCAGCTCTATCGCTCGCTGTCGGACCAGGGCCTGCTCGCCGCCAACGACTTCGCGGCGCTCACCGCCTACGCGCGTGGAGGGGGACAGCGTCCTCCGTCGGCGCGGGAGCTGCGACCGAAGAACGCGTACAACCTGCTGCGGTTGATCGCCACGGCCACGGGCTGGCTGCGCCACGGCGAGCCCGTCTTCGAGGCGACGGGTGCCCTGAAGGCTCGGCTGTTGGACATCAAGGCGGGGCAGGTCCCGCTCGAGGACGTGCTGCGCGACGCGGAGGCGATGGCACCGGAGCTGGAGGCGGCGCGGCGGGAGAGCCGTCTGCCGGAGCAGCCCGACTACGCGCGAGCGGACCGGCTGCTGCGGCGGGTGGGGGATGAGGTGGCGCGGCGCTGGGTGACGAAGGCGCCGGGGCCCTGGGGACGCGAGGCGCCCGAGGCCCCGCGGATGGAGTGGAGGGATTCGGAATGAAGGGCACGCTGACGGAGCACGAGAAGACGGTGGCGGACCGCGTGCTCGACGAGGAGTCCGCGCGACGCGAGCACCTGGTGGTGTCGCTGACGGGGGCGCATGCCTACGGGTTCCCCTCGCCCGACAGTGACCTGGACCTGAAGTCCATCCACGTGGCGCCCACCGCCATGCTCCTGGGGCTCAGCCCCCGGCAGCTCAACGCCGAGCGCCTGGAGGTGGTGGATGGCGTGGAGGTGGACTACTCGTCCAATGAGCTCGCATCCGTCCTCCAGGGACTGTTGCAGGGCAATGGCAACTACCTGGAGCGCATCCTGGGCGCCATCACCCTGCGGGCCTCTCCGGACCTGGAGTCGCTCCAGCCGCTGGCGCGCGAGGTGCTGTCGCGGCGGGTGTTCCGTCACTACAACGGCTTCGCCCACGGCCAGCTGCGTGAGTGGGAGAAGAGCGGCTTTCGCTCCGCCAAGAAGCTGCTCTACGTGCTGCGCACCACGCTGACGGGCACGCACCTGCTGCGCACCGGGGGCGTGGAGACGGACGTCACCGAGCTCTTGGACGCCCACGGCTTCCCCGAGGCCCGCGAGCTGGTGGAGCAGAAGCGGCGCGGGGAGAAGAGCGAGCTGCCGGAGGCGCTGAGCGAAGCGTGGCGCGTCCGGGTGGCCCGCTCGTTCGAGGTGCTCGACGCGGCGCTGGCGGTGTCGGTGCTGCCCGAGGCGCCGCCCTCCAACGCCGTGGACGCGCTGGAGGCCTGGATGCTGGAGCTGCGGCGCCGGCGCTTCTGAGCCGCGCGTTCAGGGCGAGGTGGCGGACAGCCTGGACAAGGAGCGGTCCTTGACCTTGAGCCAGGCCTGCTGGCGGAAGAGATACGTGGAGCAGAGCTTCCGCCACGTCCACACGTCCGGCAGGTTCCACCAGCCCTCGGGCGGCTCGAGGCCGATGTCCCTCAGGTTGCCGATGCCCCGGTAGCCGACGCCGTCGAGGCCGTTGGCGCTGTTGGACTCCAGCACCAGGGCCTTGTCGGTGGCGGGGTGGTGGTCCACTACGAGGAAGGTGTGGCCGGAGCGCCACTGGTTGCGCCAGCCCTGGATGAGCGTCCACGGATGCGGGTGGGCATCGGCCGAGGGCGCGGGGATGGCCATGCCGCTCTCGACGGCGGCGGTGACGGGGGAGAAGAAGTCCTCCGTGGAGGCAATCATCATCTGCCGGTGGCGCCGCGAGTCCCACGCGAAGTTCGCGCCGTGGGCGTCCGCGAAGGCCTTCACCGTGAGCGCCTCGACGAAGGTGCAGCAGTTGTTGAACAGGGGCGGCGCGCGAGGCACGCGGATGCCCGGGAGGTCCCAGGGGTAGTACGCCTGGTCCAGGTCGTAGCGGAAGTCCTTCAGGCCCCGGAGCAACGTGACGAGCTGGCTCTCGGCGATGGCCAGCGGGTCGTCATCGAAGGGCAGCCGCACGGCGGGCGGAGGCTGCGCCTGGTTCGTCACGCTCACGTAGTGCTGCGTGCGCCAGCGCGTGCAGACCCAGGTGTCCAGCGCGCCCAGCGTGGGGACCTCCAGGCGCACGAAGTCGGTGTCCGGCGTCGGGCTGCCCGGCTTCTCCTCCAGCACGAAGTAGGTGCCCGCCTCGACGTAGCCCTCGAACTGAGACTGGGTGTCGGGCTGGACGAAGCCCCGCATGCGGATGGGCAGCTTCGCGACACGATGGCTCTGGGACACGACGACCCCCCCTCGGTGTGAATGACTTCGGGTGAAGCCTATCTCACCCAGGGAGGATGTTCATGGGATGCGCCAGGGCTGGAGCGGGGTGTCTGTCCTTACGGGTCTGTTTCCCCGGGGAGGCCCGAGGCGCTCGCGCGTGACAGCTCCACCTGGAGGGTGGCCCCGTCGGGACGGTGGGCCCATTCGAGGAACGACGCGCGGAAGGACTCCACCGCCTCGACGAGCGGCGTGCCCGGCCTCCACGCGAGCGCGCTCGGGTCCCGGGCCTCCAGCCCGATGAGCAGCGAGCCCCCGGCTCCCGGCGCCTGGAGGGGACGCACCGTCAGGCGGCGATCACTCTCCAGGCGGTACGCCAGGGCCGTGATGTGCCCGAGCAGCCACCCCTGGGCGACCTCGCGCCCCTCGGGGGTCTTCGCGTCGGCGCTCAGCCGCAGTCGGGTCGACGGTTGGCTGGTCGAATCGAGCGGCTCGAACAACAGGGACCACGCTCCGGGCGTCCCCGTCCTGCGCGCCTGCGCGACGAGCTCCCGTGCACGCGCCCACTCCTCGCGAAGGATGCGGGAGGTGGAGCGCGACACGTTGCGTGTGGTGTTCCTCAGCGGCGCCACGGGGGCGATGATGGGCAGCAGGTCCCGCTTGCCATCCGGCCGGTAGCGCGCCGTCTCCATCGTCAGGGCCACGGGCTGGGGCCAGGGCCACGTGGCGAAGGTGTCGAAGAAGTGCGCGAGCAGGTCCACGTCGGACTTCACCGCCTCGGGCGCCGCGCGCGTGGTGGCCCAGGCCGCGAGCACCGTCCACGACAGGCCCCCGAGATAGCCGAGCGCATGTGAGTAGAGCCCCCGAGCCCGGGCCCAGGCCTTCACGGCACGCAGCAGCCTCCGGAACCTCGCGTGGGTGTCCTCGTCCGGACCGAGCGCCGCCAGCACGCCCTTCATGTCCGCGAGCCCCAGCACCGAGCGCAGGCCCGCGGGGTCGAACGCGTCCGCGTGTCGCGCGAGCAGCTCCAGCGGGTCCAGGGACCCGGCGCCCTCGGGCCGACTGGCGTGGGACACCTCGAAGCTCACGCCGCCCAGCACCACCTTCACCAGCGGGATGGCCGCATCGGCGACGAAGCGCGAGGCCGCGCGGCTCTCGGGCTCCGACCTCGCCAGCTCCCCCAACAGCTCCCGCGCGAAGTCCTCCCGTGACTGGCCCGCGGGGCCGAGCGCCACCGCGTCCACGTCACTGCCCGCGCCATCGGTCCCGAGCAGATAGGAGCCATACGGATGCAGCGAGGCGCCCACGCGAGCGCACAGCACCCGCAGCCGCTCCACGGCCTCGTCGCGCTTCGCCCGTGTCTCGGGAACGCTCTCGACGGCGCCCACGTTCCCGAGCGCGGAGCGCAGCGCGTCGTCACCGGTGCCCGCTGTCGTGGCCTCCGCGCGCGCGACACCCAGCGGAATGCGTCGGACGACCTCGAACGGCGTGTTGCCCTGGCGGCGGATGATGCAGACCTCGCGGACCTCGAAGCTCAGCGGACGCCAGCCCCGTGCCCACGTGGCGACGGTGCGCTCCACGTCCACGTCGTCCGAGTGGGGCACCTGCCCCACGGACAGATGCGGGTGGAACCCATGGGCCGGCGGCGCGCACTCGGGCACCACGGAGACGAGCTTCGCGTGCAGTCGCGTCAGGGCACCTCGGGGCGCGTCCTCGGGCCTCAACCACGCCGTCGCGCTGGCGCGGTGGTCGAAGTGGTCGAAGTCGGAGAGCGTCACCTGGAAGGGCTCGATGCTCCGCGCGGCCTCGCAGAGCAGCGCCGCCACCGCGTCGAAGTCCTCCTCGGGGAGGAAGGGGTAGAGCAGGGTGACGTGGGGCATCCACCGCTCGAACTTCGCGTCGTGCTTCTTGCGCAGCGCCTGGATGGGCGGCCACACGGACTCGGGGGGGATGAGCACCACGGCGGTGTGGTGGACGAGCCGGGCCGCCGCGGCGCCCGTCGCGGAGGAGGCCGCGCGGGTGTCGCGGCGCAGGACGCAGCGGATGCCGAAGTGGTCCGACGCGAACAGCGGCTCGCCGGACGGAGCACGCGCGCCCTTCAGCGGGGCTTCGCCGAACAGCTCGATGGACTCCGGCGAGAGTCGCCCCGAGGGCGAGGCCACCAGCACGCGGTCCAACCGCTGGAGCCGTCCGGACACGGTGGTGATGGCGGCCAGCGAGTTGAGCCGAGGATTGTACGTCTCCCCCTGCTCGGACGGGCGCAGCGTGGGCCATGCATCCACGAAGCCCGCGCGGCGGAAGGACTCCACCTCCGCGTCTCCGTCGCCGAAGTTGAAGTCCCCGGCCAGCACGACGTCGGGCGCGCCCGCGTCGTCGTCGCCCGTGAGTGTCGGGAGCTCCTCCAGCAGCGCCTGGACCTGGGTGGCCCGGGCCGCGGCGCCGGTGGCCTCGCGGTTGCTCGTCAGGTGCGGCGTGGCCACCCACAGCGGGCCGCCCGCCAGTCGCAGCTCGCCCACGATGAGGCGCTTGTCGCGCGAGAAGACCCGCTGCCACACCGAGGCGAGGGGCTCGCGCGACAGGAGCACCTGCCCGTAGGGGACGACGGTGTTCGCCTCGGGACCGTCCGACACGTGGTAGCGCTCGCGCACCCAGCCCTCCGCGAGCAGGGCCCGCAGGAAGGGCGCGGTGACTTCTTGAAGGACGATGACGTCCGCGTCGGTCTCGCGCAGCAGCGCCAGGGCCGCGGGCGTGCGGTGCTCGGTGGCGAGCTTCTCCCGGTCGTACAGGTCGAAGAGGACGTTGAAGGTGGCGACGGTGAGTCGCTCCGGCGCCAGGCGCGCGTCCCCCGGCGCCGAGGAAGGGGACTTCATCCAATCCCCGGCCCGCGCGTCGTAGCGATGGACATGCAGGCGCGCGAAGCCGGGGACCTCGCGCGGACGGGGCGGGGTGGGGGCGGGCGCCTCTGCGGGTGGCTCGACGAGGTGATTCAGCCGGTCGATGCGCTCCTTGCGGTCCCACACCACCTCGCGCCCGCGCTTGAAGTACCAGACGCGGTGCCAGGGGATTTCGCCGTCCGGCACGAAGGCCTCGAACGGCATCTCCTCCAGGCGCTCGCCGTGGGTGTCGTAGCCGATGACGAACTCACGGGCCTCCAGCCGAGGGTCCCACCGGATGCGGTGGTACACCTCCCGGCTCGTCGTGAAGCGTTCCTGGGACATGGTGAGCACCCACGGGGAGAAGAGGAGGGACGGCGAGCCGCTGGCTTCCCGCGAGCGTAGTCGCGCTGACCGCTCGAAGGGGGACGTCCCGCGCGCCGCACCGGACGCCGCGGGACTCACCCGGCTGACAGTCCGCTTCAGGACGGACTGACGCCCGCCACCAGGTAGAAACGGAACTCCCCCGAGTTGACGCCGTAGGCCGCGTCCACGCCCACCAGCGGCAGGACGATGTTGCGCAGGTACAGCCGCAGGCCCGCGCCCACGCCCTGCGCGAAGGTGGAGCCTCTCAGGCCACTCTTGCTGTCGGGCAGGTAGCCGCGCACCACGCGCCCGTTCACATCCCGCAGCTCACCGTCGGCGGGCAAGTCCCTCCACACCATCAGCCCCGTGTCGGAGAAGCCCACGCCCCGGAAGGACAGCTGGCGGATGGTGAAGAGCGGGAAATGGTACTCGGCGGTGAACGACAGGCGCGTGTCGCCGCGGAACTGCCGGTGGACGAAGCCACGCAGCGAGTTGCCGCCCATCACCAGCTCCTGGTGGAAGGGCAGGTCCACGCCCGCGGCCGCCTCGCCGCGCAGCACCACGTTGTGCTCCTCGAACAGGCGCAGGCCATGGCGGTACAGCAGCCCGAAGCGCCGGTAGCGGAAGTCGCTGCCCACCTCGGGATTGGACACCTCGTAGGAGGCCTCCAGGTTGATGCCCTCCATCACCGCGTGCAGGTTCTGCCGCGTGTCGATTCCCACCATCAACCGCACCGACGCGTCCTGCTGCGCGGGGCCGGTGGAGAACGCGGGCGTGGTGACCTCCTCCTTCGCGTCCGGCGACTTCGCGTCGATGCTCATCAGCCGGTACTTCACCGCGGCGCGCACGCGCTCGAAGAGCATCACGCCGAACTCCCCGGCGAGCGAGGCCGAGTTGAGGCGCGTGCGGCGCACCACCTCCGGGTCCTCCTGGCCCGCCCCCGGCTGGTACTCGTCCATGCGGTCGCTTCGGAGCTGGCCCTCCAGACTGAAGCGCAGCTGCGGCAACCCGAAGACGTTCTGGTCCAGGTAGCCGACGAACAGGCCGCTCTCCGCGGTGCTCACCTGCGCGGCGGTCGCGAACTTCTTGCTGCGGCCCCACAGGTTGTTCTCCGCGTACAGCACGCCGCCGCCCACGTTGTCCGACGACAACGCGAAGGTGGGCGCCACCACCCACGAGGCCTTCTCCTCCACCTCCAGGATGAGGCGGACGCGGCCCGGGCCCGTGGGCTCGGTGCGCACCGTCACCTCCTGGAACAGACCGGTGGCGAGCAGCCGTCGCTCCACCTTGTCCAACTGCTCGAAGGTGAGCTCGTCCCCCGCGTCGATGCGCGAGTACGCCTGCACCGTCTCCGGGCGCGTCTTCTCCGGACCGCGCACCACCACCTCGTCCACCACCTGTCCCGGCTCCTGCGCGCCCGCCTGCCCCGCCCCCAGGGCGAGTCCCAGCATCGCGCACCACTTCACCACTCGTCCGCTCATGACTCGTCGCACATCCATGACCGCGTCGGGGCTACCGGCCTCAAGCCCTCCGGGCCGCACCCTACCGCCACCGCCGGTCCATCGGGATTGCGGAGTGACGGGAAGGCACGACAGTGGAACATTTGCTATGCCTGCCCCCGAGGAAGCTCCGGGACGTCCCCGGGATCGTGTCCCGATGACCGGTCTGTTTCGCCAGCTCCGACGCCGACGTCTGCTGCGGCGGCCGTTCCCCTCCGAGTGGCTGGGCCACCTGGAGGCCCATGTCCCGTTCTTCTCCCGGCTGTCGCCCGCCCTGCGCGAGGACTTCCTCGCGAAGCTGAAGGTCTTCGTCTGGGAGAAGGAGTTCATCGGCGCGGGGGGCCTGGCCATCACCGACGAGATTCGCGTCGTCGTGGCCGCCACCGCCGTGCAGCTCGTCGTGCACCTGGACCTGTCGTATTACGACCGGCTGCGCGAAGTCATCGTCTACCCGGACGCCTTCCTGCTGCCGGACCGCACCGGCGTGGTGCTGGGGGAGGCGAAGCACTGGGGCTCGGTCATCCTGTCCTGGGCCGCGGTGCTCGGCGGGTTGAAGAACCCCGACGACGGCCACGACACCGCCACCCACGAGTTCGCCCACGTGCTGGACCGGGCCGACGGCGCCTTCGACGGCACGCCGAAGCTGCGCAGCTACTCGCACTACCGCACCTGGGCCTCGGTGATGAGCGAGCACTTCCACGCGCTCCAGCAGGGCCGCCCCCGCGAGCGCCAGGTGCTGGATGACTACGGCGCCCTCAACGAGGCGGAGTTCTTCGCCGTGGCCAGCGAGAACTTCTTCGAGCGGCCCGAGCGGATGCGCAAGAAGACCCCCGACTTGTATGAAGAGCTGAAGCGTTTCTACGGGTGGGACCCCGCCTCTGGCACTTGAGCCCGCGCACCGAGCGCCGCGCTGTGGTAGGCGCGGTATCCAGCAGCCTCCGGAAAAGAGCCTCTCCATGACCGCAGCCGCCGTGCCCTCGGTGTCCATGTTCGTCGAGCTGGAGCGCGAGGCCTGGCGGGCGTTGCGCGCCTCCACGCCGCTGACGCTCACGACGGAGGACCTGGACGGGCTGCGAGGGCTGGGAGAGCACCTGGACCTGGAGGAGGTCTCGGACGTCTACCTGCCGCTGTCCCGGCTGCTCAACCTCCAGGTGGCGGCCGCGCAGCGGCTGTGGGCCGAGCAGCAGGCCTTCCTGGGGGGCACCACGCAGAAGGTGCCGTTCATCATCGCCATCGCCGGCAGCGTCGCGGTGGGCAAGAGCACCACCGCCCGCATCCTCCAGGCGCTCTTGGCGCGCTGGCCGGACCACCCGCGGGTGGAGCTGGTCACCACGGACGGCTTCCTCTTCCCCAACCGCATCCTCACCGAGCGCGGCCTGATGAACCGCAAGGGCTTCCCGGAGAGCTATGACCGGCGCGCGCTGGTGCGGCTGCTCGCGGAGCTCAAGGCGGGACGCGCGGAGGTGACGGCGCCCGTGTACTCGCACCTGGTCTACGACGTGGTGCCCGAGGAGGCGAAGGTCATCCGCCAGCCCGACATCCTCATCCTGGAGGGCCTCAACGTCCTGCAGTCCGGCGTCGTCGGGCAGCGCATCCCGCACACCTTCCTGTCGGACTTCTTCGACTTCTCCATCTACGTGGACGCCAGCGAGCAGGACATCCGCCGCTGGTACGTGGACCGCTTCCTGCGCCTGCAGCAGACGGCCTTCCGCGACGAGCGCAGCTACTTCCGGCGCTTCTCGGACCTGACGCCCGAGCAGGCGACGGCCATGGCGGAGAACATCTGGGGCGACATCAACGGCCCCAACCTGGCGCAGAACATCGCGCCCACGCGCTCGCGCGCCCGGCTCATCCTGCTCAAGGGGCCGGACCACAAGGTCAAGCGCGTGCGGCTGCGCAAGCTGTAGCCGTCACGGCGGCGAGGGCTTGCACAAGGAGCCGTCGGCGAGCTTCGCCAGGCGCTCGCGCAGGACGTGCTCCTGCTCCGTGCTGCGCTGCTCGCGCAGGTGTCCCAGCGCGCGGTGCTCCAGTTGGAGGGCCTCCTCGCAGCGCCCCTGTCCCGCGAGCGCCAGCGCCAGGGTGTCCAGCGCGGAGGGGCTCCACGGCGCCAGCGACACGGCCCACTGGGCCAAGGGCAGCGCCTCCGCGGAGCGGCCCTGGGTGACGTACAGCCACGCCAGCCCCTTCGTGGCGGGGATGCTCCGCGGCTCCAGCGAGAGGGCCTTCTTGTAGGCGGCCTCGCGCTCCTCCTGGGCGGCCTCGTCCGACTCCAGCGCGGCGCCGAGCAGCAGCCACGCGCCGCTGTCATCGGGGTGGGCGCGCACCGCGGTCCTCGCGAGCGTGAGCTTCTCCTCGCGCGAGGCCTCGGCGGACTTCACCGCCAGGGCCGGGAGTCCCTGGGGGTCGATGCGCAGGGCCTCGTCCAGCTCCTTGCGGGCCAGCACCTGGCGGTTCTTCACGAGCGCCGCCTGCCGGGCCATCGACGCCCCCAGCGCGGCCAGCTTCGAGCGCGTGGCGTGCACCTCCGCGTCCTCCAGGGTTCGCTCGACGAAGGCCAGGTCCGTGGGTGGCACCACCACCTGCCGTGGCGGGGGAGGGCGCCCTCGGAGGTATTCCCAGAGCGTCTGGTCCATCGTGCCCTGGGCCAGCTCCGGCAGAGCCCCGCGGAGGGCCTCGTCGGGCGCCATCCCTTGGGACAGCCGCGTCTGGAATTCAGCGAAGCGCTCGGCGCGCTCGTGGATGAGCCAGTGCACCAGCGCCCAGCTCCCCGCGTACATGGAGGAGAGCTCGCGGTCCTGCTCCTCGAAGTTCAGCCCCGGCTCCCAGGCGAGGGTGCCTGGAACCACGCCACCGCCCTGGGCGCTGTCCACCGATTCGCGCAGCATCCGGGCCGCCACATAGGTGGCATCTTTGTTGGGGACGCCCAGCACGGCGCTCCTTCCGTCCGCCGTGAGCTGCGCGGTCTCCAGGTACTCGGCGAGCCCCTCGGAGAGCCACAGGGGCTGGCGCAGCAGGACGTAGGAGCTCAGGTAGTGCGCCAGCTCGTGGTTGAGCCGCGAGGAGGCGTCCATGGACAGGGCGGAGTAGCGACGCGCCCACGCCGAGGGTGGGCCGGACAGGACGATGAGCGCCTCGGTCTCCGAGCGGTGGTAGAGCGCCTGCACGCGGCGCGGGTAGAGACCCTTGAACTCCTTCCAATCCGCGAGCACGTAGACGGACAACTTCGCCATTGGCTGTCGGAGCGCGGAGGGCCACATGCCCGCGAGCAGCACGATGCGCATGCGCTCCAGCTCTCCCATCGCCTCGCGAGCCTGCTCGGGAGGCAGGTCCGTGCGCAGCGTGTAGTGCTCGCTGTCCAGCTCCACCCAGCCGCGCCCTCCCTCGCCGGGGCAGCGCGTGAAGCGCGGGCCGATGACGCAGCCCGAGGCGCCCAGCCACAGCGCCAGTATCAGCAGGGACAGTCGCAAGCGCTCGTACACGAAGACACACACTCGTCGGGCTGGAGGTTGAAGTCCCGACAGCGTAGCGCGCTTCGATATGCGTGGGGATTGCTCTCGTTTCCTCGAAGGTCTCCCGGAAAGGAAGCGACATGATGACTCGAACACAGGTCCGCGGACGCGGGCTGCTGGGTTTGGTGTGCGCGCTCTGGATGGTGTCGTCCGGATGCTCCGACGCGGTCCGTCCCGAGGTACCGGAGGTGACGCTGGAGGGGTCCATCGTCGCCATCCCGAGGACGCTGGAGCCCGGCGCCATCGAGCGGCTGCGCTCGGGGCTCGGCTCGGCGGCCACGGGCCTTCAGGACGACTCGCCCGGCACGTTCTACCTGGCGCTGCGCAGGAGCGAGCTGGGCAAGCGCTGGTTCATGTCTGTCTATCTGGAGCAGCACGCCCCGGAGAGCCTCGTCGGCCGCAGCGCCACCTCCGTGGGTGTGCGCGTGGTGTCCTTCAAGGAGCAGAACGGCAAGCTGTATGCGTTCGACGTGGATGACGGCAGGGCGCGCAGCACGCTCTTCAAGCCCGAGGAGATCATCGAGGCGTGGCCCGTCATCGAGGACCACCCGGGCTTCTCGCGCCTGCGAGGCTCGGACCAGTACGTGCTCTTCGATCCGGCCGCGGGGCTGGACCGGGTGATGGGCATGGATGCGTTCAGCCGCACCTTCTACGGGGCAGGGTTCTCGGTGGAGCTGGCGTTCGCGCAGCGCTTCCGCGCGCTGAAGGATGGGGTCTCCTTCCAGAAGGTCATCACCGGCCATGCGAACTTCAACTTCGGCCTCGAGGGGATGCCCGACGACTTGTTCCGTGTCACCGCGACGGTGGGCGTCGCGCTGCGTCGCTACGAGGAGGGGCAGGGCTTCACGCCCATGCGGATGCCCCCGACGCCGGAGCACTTCTTCGTCAGAGCCTCCCGCCTCATCCCGAACTCCGGCGGGCTCTCCGAGGAGCTGGTGGGCAAGTGGAACATCCGCCCCGGCATGAAGCCCATCACCTGGGTGCTGAGCGACACGCTGCGCACGACCCAGGCGGACCCCCGCTACCAGGCCTACGACCTCATCGGCGCGGTGAAGAAGGGCGTGGAGCAGTGGAACCAGGCCTTCGGCTTCACGGTGTTCACCACGCGCATGGCCGAGCCCGGCGAGTCCTTCGGAGACGACGACAAGAACTTCATCCTCTTCGACCCGGACCCGAACGAGCACGCGGCGTTCGCGGACTCGCGCACGAATCCGAACACGGGCGAGACGCTGGGGGCGAGCGTGTACATCAACAGGGGGTGGCTGGACTACGCCATCGCGTTCATCGGCGCGTCACCGACCGGGGCCGTGCCCGCGGTGGCGCCCCGGCCGGAGAAGGCCCTCCAGCTCTCCTGGAACGGCATGACGGCCTCCCACCTGTGCGAGATGCACCTGTCGGACGTGGCGGCGAGCTTCTCCGACTCCCTCCGAGCGCAGGCGTCCTCGCTCGACGAGCTCCCCGTGCCCTCGATGGAGAAGCGGGTGGAGCGCTTCTTCACCGTCGTGGTGATGCACGAGGTGGGGCACACGCTGGGGCTGCGGCACAACTTCAAGGGCTCGTTCGCGAAGCCGTCCAACTCGGTGATGGAGTACACGTACGCGCCGGAGCAGGAGCTGCAGGGCGGCGCGGTCGGCCCCTATGACGTCGCCGCCGTCCGCTACCTGTATGGGCTGTCCTCCGCTCCGCCCACGGAGCCGTTCTGCATGGACTCGGACTTGCTCAGGGACCCAGACTGCACCCGGTACGACGCGACGCCCGCGCCGCTGGAGCTCTTCTTCGGCCCCGCCTATCGACAGGCGCTCGTGGAGCACCTGGCCACCGCCAGCCCGCGTCCCGGCGACACCCAGCTCAATGGCGTCCTGCAGTACCTGCGGGCGGCGCGCACCTCCGCGCAGCGCGTCCGGGCCTGGGACTTCGCCATGCAGGGGCTGGAGGCGCCCATTGCTCCGGAGGTGCTGGCGGCGACCCCGGGCTACGGCGCGAGGGCCGACGCCATGACTCGCGTCGTGTTCCAGCGCCTCTACCTGGACGCGCCGTCGCTGCGGGGCATGCTGAGGAGCGACCCCCGCCCGGACGCGCTGCTGACGCCCCTGATTCTCGCGCAGCTGCGCGCCAACCTGCTCGACCTGGATGGTGTGCGCACCTTCGCCACGCGGAAGGTGATGGTGCGGATCCTCAAGCAGCTCCAGACCTTCGAGGCCTACGCCATCCTCCGGGAGGGGCGGCTCGCGGTGGAGGCGCAGCTGCCCGGCCTCTCCGGGCGGCAGCTGCTCGAGGCGGAGGACCTGGCCGCGCTGCTTGGCCAGGCGACCTCGCCGTACTTCAACAACTAGCCCGCGCGGGGCTCAGCGACGGGGGTGGCGGGACATCTCGATGTGCGGGATGCCGTCCTCGTCGTAGACCTCGCCCTCCGCGACGAAGCCGAGGCTCGTGTAGAAGGCCCGCAGGTAGTCCTGGGCGGAGATGCGGATGGTGGCGTCGGGGTACAGGGCCTCGAGTCGCGCGAGGCCGCGCTCGGTCAGCTCCCTGCCCAGTCCGCGTCCCCGGGCGCGCGGCGAGGTCACCACGCGGCCCAGGCTCGCGGCGCCGGGGAACTTCACGTCGGGCGGGAGGATGCGCAGGTACGCACAGAGCAAGCGCTCCGGGCCCTCTCCCTCGTGGGCGAGCAGGTGCAGCGAGCTCGGGTCCAGGCCATCGACGTCCTGGTAGATGGAGCGCTGCTCCACCACGAAGACCTCCTGCCGCAGCGCGAGCACCGCGTACAGCTCCTCGAGCGTCAGCTCCGCGAACGCCTTCCATTGCCAGCTGGGCATGGGCGGGCGTCTATCACGGATGGCCCCCGTGGAGCGGCGTCGACCGGGCGTTGCCTTCTTCGGAGGTGTCCCCGCGATGCGCTCGGGTGTGGCCGGGGACCATGGAGTCGACCTGGCGCCAACGGTGAGCTGACCCGTGTGGGCATGGCCAGCGCGGCGGCAGCGACTCATCGCCCCTGGCGACGCGGACCGCGTGGTTGTCGCCGACGCGCTGCATCGCAACGACTCGGCGACGTCGGCGAGCTGATGCTCGCTCGCCACGGCAACGCCTGGGGGGACTCCAGGCCTCATCGGGCGGCGGCCCGCTCGCCAGCCTGGCCGGCGGGGCGGAGTCCCGCTCCTGGGGCGGGGAGGGCGGGCAGGGAGGCTGGGCAAGTTGGCGGGGTGGCCATTATACGTAGGCCGCCATGAGCCAATCGCCGCTGACGTCACCCGTGCCTGGAGCCGCCGAGGACGTGGAGGCGCTGGCCTCGTTGCTGCGAGGACGGCGCACGGTGGTGCTCACCGGCGCCGGGTGCAGCACGGAGTCGGGCATCCCCGACTATCGCGGCCCGGGCACCCGCGCCCGCGCGCGCAACCCCATCCAGCACCGCGAGTTCCTCCAGCGCCCCGAGGTGCGGGCCCGCTACTGGGCGCGCAGCCTGCTCGGCTGGCCCCGCTTCGCCGCCGCCCGTCCCAACGCCGCGCACCAGGCGCTGGCCGCGCTGGAGCAGGGCGGCCATGTCCAAGGGCTCATCACCCAGAACGTGGACCGGCTGCACCACGCCGCGGGCAGCTCGCGCATCATCGAGCTGCACGGCGCGCTGGCCCGCGTGCGCTGCCTGGACTGCGGGGCGCAGGAGGCGCGCGTCGACCTGCAGGAGCGTCTCTTGTCGCTCAATCCGGACTTCACCCACCAGGTGCTGGAGCTGCGGCCGGACGGTGACGCGGAGCTGAGCTCGGAGGCGCTCCAGTCCTTCCGGGTGCCCGCGTGCCTGCGCTGCGGCGGGACGCTGAAGCCGGATGTGGTGTTCTTCGGGGACAACGTGCCCGCGCCCACGGTGGCGGATGCGTTCGGGTTGCTGGAGGAGGGGGACGCGCTGCTGGTGGTGGGCTCGTCGCTGGCCATCTACTCCGGCTATCGCTTCCTCGTGCGCGCCTCCGAGCGACAGGTGCCCATCGCCATCCTCAACCTGGGCGAGTGTCGCGGCGTGGAGCTGGCGGACCTGTGTATCGAAGCGAGCGCGGGGGACGTGCTGCCCCGGCTCGCCTCGCGACTGACGCGGGCCTGAGGTCGCGCGTCAGGGGATGCGCACGTGGGCGGTGAGGTGGTCCACGAAGGCTCGCACGCGCGAGGGCAGGTGGCCTCCCTGGCTCATGAAGAGGATGTGGATGGCCTCGGTGTCGCCGGGGTTGTGCGCCTCGAGCACGGGCACGAGGTGTCCCTTGTCCAGGTCGTCCTGCACCTGGAAGCGCGCCAGCCGCGCCAGCCCGACGCCGGCCAGGGCGAGCTGTCGCAGCGCCTCGCCGTCACTCGCCTGGACGTTGCCGATGGGCGGCACGGCGAGCTGCGTGTCCTCTTCCTTCAGGGGCCAGCCCTCGATGGCGCGCGCGTAGCTGAAGCCCAGCCGGTTGTGGGCGCCGAGCTCCTCGGGCGACTGGGGCAGGCCGTGACGCTTCACGTAGTCCGGTGAGGCGACGATGACCATCCGCGTCTCGCCCAGGCGGCGCGAGGTGAGCTGGGAGCTCTTGAGCTGGCCGTGGCGGATGGCCACGTCGGTGCGCTCGTCGAGCAGGTCGATGAGCTGGTCCGTCAGAACCAATTCCACCGACACCCCGGGGTGACGGGCGAGGAAGCCGGGCAGCAGGGGGATGAGCAGCACGCGGCCGAAGGCGGCGTTGGTGTTGACGCGCAGGCGGCCTCGGGGCTCGTCGCTCGTGGCGGCGCCGCGCTCGGCCTCCTCCAGCTCGGCGAGGATGCGCACGCTGCGCTCATAGAAGCCGCAGCCCTCCGGGGTGAGCTGGAGCGCGCGGGTGGAGCGGTTGACCAGGCGGGCTCCCAGTCGCTGCTCCAGGCGGGCCACCAGCTTGCTCACCGCCGAGGGCGTCATCCGGAAGGCGCGGGCCGCGGCGGAGAAGCCGCCCAGCTCCACCACCTTCACGAAGACCTCCATCTCTCCGAAGCGATTGACGTCGAGTCGAGCCATGGTGAGCCGAAGTCACAAGTCCTGTTCCGCACGGCGCTCTACCGCACGGAAATCGTGCCGTCCATACAAGGGCCCATCCACTTCTTCATCGGAGGGCCACGAAGCCATGCCGCTGGCCTTGTTCGCATTGACCGTGGGCGCCTTTGGAATCGGCGTCACGGAGTTCGTCATCATGGGGTTGTTGATGGAGGTGGGCGCTGACCTGGGCGTCTCCATCTCCACGGCGGGGCTGCTCATCTCCGGCTACGCGCTGGGCGTGGTGGCCGGGGCGCCCGTGCTCACGGTGCTGACGGGACGCTGGTCCAGAAAGCACGTGCTGCTGGGATTGATGGTCATCTTCACGGTGGGCAACGTGCTCTGCGCGCTGGCGCCCACGTACGGCACGCTGATGGCAGCCCGGGTGCTGACGGCGCTGTCGCATGGGACGTTCTTCGGCGTGGGCTCCGTGGTGGCGACGGGGTTGGTGCCGGTGGACCGGCGTGCGTCCGCCATCGCCATCATGTTCACCGGCCTGACGGTGGCGAACATCCTCGGCGTGCCGCTGGGGACGTGGCTGGGGCAGGCATCTGGCTGGCGCGCGACGTTCTGGGCGGTGGCGCTCATCGGGCTCGTCGCGGTGGCGGTGATTGCGGTGTACGTGCCGAAAGATGGCGCGCCGGAGGAGCCGGGGGATTGGCGCGCGGACTTGCGAGCCCTGGGGCGGCGGCCGGTGTTGCTGGGGTTGTTGACGACGGTGCTCGGGTTCGCCGGGGTGTTCGCCGTGTTCACCTTCATCGCGCCGTTGCTGACGCGGCTGGGTGGGTTCTCGGCGTCGGCGGTGTCACCCATCCTGCTGGTCTTCGGGGGCGGGTTGGTGGTGGGGAACCTGGTGGGCGGGAAGCTGGCGGACCGGAGGCTGGTGCCGTCGATTCTCGGGACGCTCGCGGTGCTGGCGGTGGTGCTCTTCGGGATGACGTTCGTCTGGGAGGACCGCGTGCTCACCGTCATCGCGGTGGGGGTGTTCGGCGCGGCGGCCTTCGCGACGGTGCCGCCGCTCCAGATGTGGGTGCTGGAGAAGGCGCGAGGGGCGGGGCAGAGCCTCGCGTCGAGTCTCAACATCGGCGCGTTCAATCTGGGCAATGCGCTGGGGGCGTGGTTCGGCGGGGTCGTCATCGACGACGGACCGGGTTTGGGAGCCATCACCTGGGTGTCCGCGCTGGTGCCGGTGTCCGCGATTCTCGTCGTGCTGGTGGCGCTGTGGATGGAGTCGCGTGAGCCGCGCTCCGGCGCGGTGCTGCATGGGAGCCTGCAATGAATGCACAGGACAAGGTGGCGCTCGTGGTGGGGGCGCAGGGTGTCATCGGGAAGAACCTCATCGAGCACCTGGCGTCGCTGGGAGACTGGGAGGTCATCGGCCTGTCGAGACGCGGGGGCGAGTCGGCGGGGCGGGTGCGGCACGTGAAGGTGGACCTGCTCGACGCGGAGGACTGCCGGGTGAAGCTGGCGGAGCTGGGGCGGGTGACGCACGTCTTCTATGCCGCGTATCAGGACCGGCCGACGTGGGCGGAGCTGGTGGCGCCGAACCTGGCGATGCTCGTGAATGTCGTGGAGGCCATCGAGCCGGTGGCCCCGGGGCTGCGTCATGTCAGCCTGATGCAGGGCTACAAGGTGTATGGCGCGCACCTGGGGCCGTTCAAGACGCCGGCGCGGGAGACGGACCCGGAGCACATGCCTCCGGAGTTCAACGTGGACCAGCAGCGCTTCCTGGAGCAGCGTCAGCGGGGCAAGGCGTGGACGTGGTCGGCCATCCGTCCATCGGTGGTGGGAGGCGTGGCGCTGGGCAATCCGATGAACCTGGCGTTGGTGCTCGCGGTGTATGCGTCCATCTCGAAGGAGCTGGGGTTGCCCTTGAGGTTCCCGGGGAAGCCGGGGGCGTACCATGCGCTGTTGGAGATGACGGACGCGGGCCTGCTCGCGAAGGCCACGGTGTGGGCGGCGACGGAGCCGCGGTGTGCGAATCAGGCGTTCAACATCAACAACGGAGACCTGTTCCGGTGGAGCGAGCTGTGGCCGAGCATCGCGCGCTACTTCGGGTTGGAGGCGGCGCCGGGGTTGCCCATGTCGCTGGACGTGGTGATGGCGGACAAGGGGCCGCTCTGGGACGCGATGACGGCGAAGCACGGGCTGGCGGGGCATTCGTACCAGGACGTGTCGTCGTGGCGCTTCGGTGACTTCGTCTTCTCGTGGGACTACGACATGTTCGCCGACGGGACGAAGGCGCGCCGCTTTGGTTTCCACGAATTCGTCGACACCCAGGCCATGTTCTTTCGCCTCTTCGACGAACTGCGACGCATGAAGGTCATCCCGTAGGCGCGCACCGTCGACACGTGTGATGGAATCCCCGAGACGACTCGAGCGCCTCGGGAGGCACGACAGTGGGCGAGAATCCGATGCAACAAATTATCGATTTCATCCTGGAGCTGGACAAGCTCAAGGGCGTGACTCGCAAGGTCAAGCCGCTGGGGCTGTCGCGGTACGAGAACTCCGCGGAGCATAGCTGGCAGCTCGCGATGCTGGCCCTCTCGCTCTCCGCCTATGCACCCGCGGGCACCGACATGGACCGGGTGGTGCGCATGCTGCTCGTGCACGACGTGGGAGAGATCGACACCGGTGACACGCTGGCCTTCGTCGAGGGCGGCTGGAAGGAGCGCAAGGCGGCCGAGCTCGCGGCCGTGGAGCGCATCTTCGGAATCCTGCCCGAATCCCAGGGCCCGCTCTTCCTGGCCCTGTGGCGCGAGTTCGAACAGGCAGAGACGCCCGAGTCCCGCTATGCCAACGCCGTGGACCGCGCCATGCCCGTCCTCCTCAACCTGTCCAACGAAGGGCAGAGCTGGCGCGAGAACGGCGTCAGCCACGCCCGCGTGGTGGCTCGCATCGCTCCGCCCATCCAGGCGGGTTGCCCCGCCCTGTGGACCTACCTGGAAGCCCGCCTCGAGGACGCACGCCAGCGCGGCTGGTTCGGCGCCTGAGCTTCACGCGGCCTGGGGACTTCGCGGTGCGCCCACGTGCCCCGCTCGCACCACGTAGTCCCCGAATCCCTCCCCAGGCCGCCGCTCTCGCGCATACGCGGCGAACAGCGGCTCGAGCGTGTCGAGGATGGCCGCCTCGTCGACGTTCTCCCGGTACAGCCGATTGAGCCGCTGCCCTCGACCGTCTCCACCCAGGTGCAGGTTGTAGCGGCCCGGTGCCTTGCCCACGAGTCCAATCTCCGCGAGGTACGGCCGCGCGCACCCATTCGGACAGCCGGTGATTCGCAGCAGGATGTTCGCGTCCTGGAGGCCATGCGCCTTCAACCGCGCCTCCACCCGCTCCACGAACGTCGGCAGGTAGCGCTCGGCCTCCGCCATCGCCAGTCCACACGTGGGCAGCGCCACGCACGCGAGCGCGTTGCGCCTCAGCGGGCTCGCCGTCCGGAAGCCCTCCAGCCCATGCTCCCGGACGAGCGCCTCGATGCGCTCCCGCGACTCCGGCGGAATCCCCGCGATGATGAGGTTCTGGTTCGGCGTCAGCCGGAAGTCACCCGAGTGGATGCGAGCAATCTCCCGCAGGCCCGTGAGGTGCGGCGCCCCAGGCATGTCCGCCACGCGCCCGCTGTCCAGGTGCAGCGTCAGGTGCCACCGCCCGTCATGGCCCTCACGCCAGCCGAAGCGGTCCCCGTTGTGCTCGAAGGTGAAGGGCCGCGCGGGCTCCAGCGCGAACCCCAGCCTGCGCTCCAGCTCCTCCGTGAACCACGCGACGCCCTTGTCCTCCAGGACATACTTGAGCCGCGCGCGCTTGCGATTGCCCCGGTCTCCGAAGTCGCGGTGGATCTTCAGCACCTCCTCCGCCACGACCAGCATCTGCTCCGGCACCACGAAGCCGATGACATCCGCGAGGCGGGGGAACGTGCTCGCGTCTCCATGCGTGGCCCCCAGGCCGCCACCCACCGTGACGTTGAAGCCCTTCAAGGCTCCGTCCTCGAGGATGGCGATGTAGCCCAGGTCCTGGGCGAAGAGGTCCACGTCGTTCTCCGGCGGCACCGCCACCGCCGCCTTGAACTTCCGTGGCAGATACGTCGCGCCGTAGAGCGGCTCGTCCTCGCCTCCGCCCACCTTCTCCTCTCCGAGCCACAGTTCATGGTACGCGCGCGTCTTGGGCAGCAGGTGCTCGGACAGGCGCACCGCCCAGTCGTGGACGACCTCGTGCACCCGGGTGTCCACCGGGTTGGGGTTGCACAGCACATTGCGGTTGACGTCACCGCAGGCGGCCAGCGTGTCGATGAGGGCCGCGTTGATGCGCGCGATGGTCGGCTTGAGGTCTCCCTTGAGGATGCCGTGCAACTGGAAGGCCTGCCGGGTGGTGATGCGCAGCGTCCCGTTGGCGTGCTCACGCGCGAGCCCGTCCATCACCAACCACTGCGACGCCGTGCACACGCCGCCGGGCAATCGGGTGCGCAACATGAAGCTGTAGTCCGGCTCCAGCTTCTGCTGCCGACGCTCCTCGCGAGCGTCCCGGTCGTCCTGCTGATAGCTGCCATGGAACTTGATGAGGCTGGTGTCGGCGGGGGCGATGGCGCCCGTCACCGGGTCGGCCAGGCTCTCCGCAAGCGTGCCGCGCAACAGGCGGCTGTTCGCCTTGATGTGTTCGACATCCGAGAGGGGCTTGGGCTGGGGGCTCATGTCTTCGCTCGCAATCGGGCTTCAGTAGACGTCACGCAGGTAGCGCCGCTCGTCCCGCAGGGATTTCAACCAGTCCTCGGCGTCCTCGCGGCCGCGAGCGCCGTGCTCGACGACGATGTCCACGAGTGCCTGATGGACATCCGGCGCCATGCGCTGGGCATCGCCGCACACGTAGATGGCCGCGCCTCCCTCCAGCCAGGCGTAGAGCTCCTTGCCCGACTCGCGCAGGCGCTGCTGCACATAGACCTTCTCCGCGGTGTCGCGCGAGAAGGCGACCGACAGCCGGTGCAGCGTCTTCTTCTTCAACGCCTCCAGCCACTCCGTCTGGTACAGGAACTGGGTGCGGAAGTGCTGCTCGCCAAAGAAGAGCCAGTTGCGGCCCTTCGCGCCGGTCTCCGCGCGCTCCTGGACGAAGCCCCGGAACGGCGCCACCCCCGTGCCCGGACCAATCATCACCACGTCCCGCGCGCCGTCCTCCGGGAGCCGGAAGCGCTCGTTGCGCTCGACGAAGACGCGGACCGTGTCCGTCCCGTCCACACGCGTGGCCAGGTGGTGGGACGCCGTGCCCAGGTGCCGCGCGCCGAAGGCGGTGTAGTCGACCACCGCCACCGTCAGGTGCGCCTCCGCGCCCACGCGCTTGGGGCTCGACGCAATCGAGTAGAGCCGAGGCGTCTGCTTCCTCAACGCGAGCACCAGCTTCGTCGCGCTCCAGGGGGTGGGGTGCTGACGGAGCACATCGATGACCTGGTGCGAACGGAGCAGCGCACGGAAGGACTCCGAGCCCCGCGGAGACAGCAACGCGCCGAGCTCCTCGCTGCCGCCGAGCGCGGCCTGTCGCTCCAGGAATGGACGGCTCAGCCGTGTCAGCTCCAACTCCTCCGTCAGCCAGTGGCCGAGCGGCCAGGTCTTCCCATCGCGCGTCACCGGCTCCGAGCCATCGAGGCGCAGCGTGGTCAACACCGCCTCCACCAACTCGGGACCATTCGGTGCCCACACCCCGAGCGCGTCGCCCGGGGTGTACTCGAGGCCCGAACCCTCCAACGACAGCTCCACGTGGCGCACGTCCTTGAGCGCGCCGCGCCCCGTGATTCGCTGGTTGGCCAGCACGGGCGCTGCGAACGGAGCCTGCTTGCTGACGACGGGGGCTGTGGAGCTGCCTCGCAAGGGAACGACGGTGGCGACGACGGGCGTGTGAGGCTCCAGCGCTTCCCGTGCGCGCTCCAGGGTCTGGTCCAGCCAGCCGGAGGCCACGGGCTCGAAGTCCAGGTCGCAGTCGGCGCGCGCCGCCAGCCGTGAAGCGCCCAACTCCGCCAGTCGCTCGTCGAGCTGTCGTCCCACCTCGCAGAACTTCGGATAGCTGGAGTCACCCAGCCCGAGCACCGCGTAGCGCAGCCCTTCCAACCGGGGCGCCCGCTTGCCCAGGAGGTGCTCGCAGAATCCGCGCGCGTCGTCGGGCGGGTCTCCATCGCCCTGCGTGCTGATGACCACCACGAGCAGCTTCTCCCGGGCCAGCTCCCGCACCGGATACTCGCTGGCTCTCACCAGGCGCACCGGCAACCCGGCGCGCTCCGTCTGCTGCTTGAAGCGCTCCGCGAGCAGGCGGCTGTTCCCCGTCTGCGTCCCGTAGACGATGGTGAGCGGCGCGACGGAGGGGTCCGCCGGTGGCGCGGCGTGAGTCACCGGTTGCACGCTGGGCGCGCGTGTCGCGAGCCCCGCGGCGTAGCCACTCAGCCAGTGCAGGGCCGAGGCATCCAACCCCTCCACCAGACGCAGCAGTTGCGTGCCCCGCTCCGCGCCGAGCAGCGCGTCGACGAAGGGCGGTGTCGGAGTCATGCTCCCTGGAGACGAGACGCTCATGACCCGACCTCCGACGTCAGGTACTCCACCCATTGCTCCAAGGTCTCGGTGTCGTCCAGCTCCCGCCACTGCGTCCGCGCCTCCTGGGCCTCCTCGCGCAGCACACGGCGAAGCTGGGGCGCGTCCGCGTGGACCAGCGCCAGCAGCCCCGCGCGTGACAGGGCGAGCGCGACCTCCACATCGCCCGCGACGGTCGCCACGACGCGGCCGAGGTCGAACAGCCTGCGCTCCAGCGCGAAGGCGCGACCCGCGGCCTCCGGTGTCGAGGGAAGCAGGACGATGGCGCCGGCCTGTCCCAGCCGCTGTTCACGCTCGGCCAGGGACACCAGCGACGTGCCCGTGCGGGACGCGGACTCGGCCGGGCCCAGCACCATCCCCGCGCCCACCGTGTCGTGGGTGAGGGCGTCGATGACGATGAAGGCGCCCGTGCGACGGTTCTCCTGGTACGCGTCGCACAGGAGCGGGCGGCGGCACACCAGTCGCACGCGGCCGATGTCGTTGAGCGCGAGCGCCTCCGCGGGCGCCTCCGACAGGTCCTCCAGCTCCTTGCGCCACAGCACGCGCTCGACTTGCGCGGGGGTGGTGCGGGTGCCCTGCTTCACCAGGTAGCGGCGCGTCGCATCCAGCGGCTGCTCACCGAACCACACCAGCATGGCGTCCAGGTGCTGCAGGGACAGCGGCGGCTGGTCCACGTGGGAGAGCACGTCGCCCCGGCTCACGTCCACGTCGTCCGAGAGGCGCAGCGTGACGGACGCGGTCGCCGAGGCGTCCTCGCGCGGACCGTCGAACGTGTCGATGGCCTCCACCCGGGTCCTGCGTCCCGAGGGGAGCACCTGCACCTCGTCCCCCACGCGCACCGTGCCCGAGGCGACCTGTCCCGCCAGCCCTCGATAGTCCTGGTGCGGTCGAATCACGTACTGCACGGGGAAGCGGAACGGCGCGCCGTCCAGCCGGCGCTGATGCGGCAGGGACTCCAGCCAGCTCAAGAGCGTGCCGCCCTCGTGCCAGGGCGTGTGCGCGCTGGGGCGGGTGATGTTGTCGCCCCGGCTCGCGCTGACGGGGAACAGCCGCACGCCCTCGAAGCCCAGGGTGCGCGCGAAGTCCGCCAGCTCGCTGCCGATGCGCTCGAAGGTGGCGCGCTCGTAGCCCACCAGGTCCATCTTGTTCACCGCCACCGCGAGGTAGGGGATGCCCAGCAGCGAGGCGATGTACGCATGTCGCCGCGTCTGCGGCAGCACGCCCAGGCGCGCGTCCACCAGGATGACCCCCGCGTCCGCGGTGGAGGCCCCCGTGGCCATGTTGCGCGTGTACTGCAGGTGTCCCGGCGTGTCCGCGATGATGATCTTCCGGCGCGCCGTGGACAGGTAGCGGTAGGCGACGTCGATGGTGATGCCCTGCTCACGCTCGGCGCGCAGGCCATCGGTGAAGAGGGAGAAGTCCAGCTCCTCCTCGTCCCCCCCGCCGGCGGCGGCCTTGAGTCCCTGGGCCAGTGCCTCGGTGCGCGCGGCGGCGGCCCGCTTCGCGCTGGCCTTTCGCACGGCGGAGATCTGGTCCTCGAACAGCCCATCGCATTCGTACAGGAGCCGGCCGATGAGCGTGGACTTCCCATCGTCCACAGAGCCCACCACCGCGAGGCGCAGCAGGGCACGGTGGGCGTGCTCGTCGAGCAGGCGCTGGAGGTCGGGCTCGCGTGGAGCCTGGAGTGCGGTGTCCATCAGAAGTACCCCTCGCGCTTCTTCAGCTCCATGGAGCCTTCTTCGTCGTGGTCGATGAGCCGGCCCTGGCGCTCGGACTGTCGGGCGTGGACCATCTCGTGGATGACGGCCTCCACGGTGGTGGCCGAGGACTCGATGGCGCCGCTGAGCGGGTAGCAACCCAGCGTCCTGAAGCGCACCTTGCGCGGCGTGGGCTTCTCGCCGGGGCGCAGGCGCATGCGCTCGTCGTCCACCATCAGCAGGGTGCCGTTGCGCTCGATGATGGGCCGCTCGGCGGCGAAGTAGAGCGGCACCACGGGGATTCGCTCGCGCAGCACGTAGTGCCACACGTCCAGCTCCGTCCAGTTGGACAGGGGGAAGACGCGCATGCTCTCGCCCGCGTCGACGCGGCCGTTGTAGAGGTTCCACAGCTCCGGACGCTGACGGCGCGGGTCCCACTGACCGTGCTTGTCCCGGAACGAGAACACCCGCTCCTTGGCGCGGGACTTCTCCTCGTCGCGGCGGGCCCCACCGAAGGCGGCATCGAAGCCGTGAAGCGCGAGCGCCTCCAGCAGTGCCTGCGTCTTCATCGCGTGCGTGTACTTCTGGCTGCCGTGGTCGAACGGGTTGATGCCCTCGGCGAGCGCCTTGCGGTTCTGGTGCACCAGGAGCTTCAGCCCGTGCCGTGCCACGAAGCTGTCCCGGAACGCGTACATGTCCCGGAACTTCCACGTGGTGTCCACGTGCAGCAGGGGGAAGGGCAGGGGCGCGGGATGGAAGGCCTTGCGCGCCAGGTGCAGCAGCACCTGCGAGTCCTTGCCGATGCTGTAGAGCATCACCGGGTTGGCGAACTCGGCCACCGTCTCCCGGAGGATGTGGATGCTCTCCGCCTCCAGCTCCTCCAGGTGTGTGGCGCGAGCGTGTGTCGTGTCAGTCATGTCCGGCCTCCGCCCGACGAGGAAGGGGTTGCTCCGGCGCCGAGTCACCGCGCGCGGTGAGTGAGGCGAGCCGCGCGCGCAGCGAGACCACCTCGCCCACGACCAGGAGCGCCGGGGAGCCGAGGCCCGCTTGCCGTGCCTGTCGGGCCACGTCTCCCAGCGTGGCCTCCACCACGCGTTGATGCTCCCAGGTGCCTGCCTCCACCAGCGCGGCGGGGGTCGTCGACGCGCGGCCCGCGGAGATGAGCGCTGTGGTCGTCTCCTCCAGCCGCTGCCCGGCCATGAACAGCACCAGTGTCTGGGCGCGTGCGAGGAAGGACCAGTCCGGCGCGCCTCCCGCGCGGAAGGCGGTGGCGAACGTCACCTCGCCGGACAGGTCCCGATGGGTGACGGGGATGGCCGCGGAGGCGGGGACGGCGATGCCCGCGGAGAGGCCGGGCACCACCTCGTAGGGGATGCCGGCGTCCTCCAGCGCGAGCGCCTCCTCCGCGCCTCGCCCGAAGACGAACGGGTCTCCGCCCTTGAGCCGCACCACGGCGCGACCCAGCCGGGCCTGCGCGATGAGCACGGCGTGGATGTCCTCCTGTCGGACGGAGTCGCCTCCGCCCTCCTTGCCCACGTAGATGAGCCGCGCATGGGGACGCGCGTGCTCCAGGACTCCGGGGTGGATGAGCCGGTCATGCACCACCGTGTCCGCTTCGCGCAGCAGGCGCGCGGCGCGTAGCGTGAGCAGCTCCGGGTCTCCCGGGCCCGCGCCCACCAGGTACACGCGACCTCTCGATGACTCCTTCATGTGGGCTCCCCCGACGACTTCCAGTGCTTCAATTCCGTGCGCAGCCGCGCGAAGGCCCGCGCCTGCTCCCCGCGCGCGAGCAGCACGCCCAGGTCTCCCTCCGCCAGTCGCTTGAGCAGCAGCTGGCGACGAGGGCCCCTGGGAAGCTGCCGCCTCAGCCACCCGCTCAGCCTCGCGAGCAGCACGTGGTGGGGCGCGATGTGCGCGGCGAGGACGCGTCGCAGGTGCCTCGCCAGCGCGGGGGCCTGCCCGGCGGTGGAGACGGCCACGGTGATGGGGCCACGGCGCTCCACCGAGGGCAGCGTGAAGTCACACAGCTCCGGCTCGTCCGCCGTGTTGACCCAGAGCCCGCGCGCCCGCGCCTCGGTGACGATGCGCTGGTTCACCGAGGCGTCATCGGTGGCCGTCAGCACCAGCGTGTGGCCCCGCGTGTCTCCGTCTTCATAGGTGCGTGGCACCCAGTCCAGCCGGCCTTCTCCGGCCAGCTTCGCGAGCGTCTGTGTGACGGTGGGCGCCACGAGCTGGAGGCGTGCGCCCGCCTCGAGGAGGGCCAGGGCGCGACCCTCGGCGACGGCACCACCTCCGACGAGCAGGACGCGGCGGCGCTCCAAGCGGAGGCAGATGGGATAGTCGACAGGAATGGCGGTCGTCATGGTGTGGCCTCGGTTCATCGGACGGGGTGGAGGCCGCATTCGCTGTGCTCGCGTGCCTCCCACCACCAGCGGCCCGCGCGTTCGTCTTCGTACGGCTTCACGGCGCGGGTGCAGGGCGCGCAGCCGATGGAGGGGTAGCCCCGGTCATGGAGCGCGTTGTAGGGGACGCCGTTCTCCTGGATGTAGGCCCAGACCTGCTGCCGGCTCCACGCCGCCAGGGGGTTGAGCTTGAGCAGCCCGCCATGCGCCGAATCGAGCTCGACGACGGAGACGTCCGTGCGGTTGAGGGACTGCTCGCGGCGCAGGCCCGTCAGCCACGCCTCCCTGCCATGCAGCGCGCGACGCAGGGGCGCGACCTTGCGGATGGCGCAGCACTCCTTGCGTGAGGCCAGGTCCTGGCGGAAGGAGAAGTAGCCCCGCGCGGACTCGAGCGCCTCCACCTGGGCGCGCTCGGGGAAGTACGTCTCCACCTCGATGCCGTAGCGCCTGCGGACGACCTCGATGAGCTCGTAGGTCTCGGGAGGCAGCCGCCCGGTGTCGAGCGTGAAGACGCGCACGCCGGGCGCGTGCTTGCGCGCCAGGTCGATGAGGACCATGTCCTCCGCGCCGAAGCTGGAGGCGATGGCCGCGCGTGAGCCGAGCCGCTGCTCCACCCATTCGAGGAGCGTCTGCGCGGTAGCTTCCCCGAGGGCGGTCGCCTCCGAGAGCAGCGGGGGGATTGCGGGTGAGGTGGACTGCGCGGAAGACACGGTGGGCTCCTGGGGAAAACAAAAGGCCCGCGCCTCTTTCGAGGGCGGGCCGCGCGAGCAGGTCAGGGGATGGATGGGACGGCTATCCACTCCTCGAGGCTCGTGGGCCGCCCGGAGGCGGACACACCACGCACGCACACGCCAGACAGCGACAGGCGGCCTTCACGTCAGCGCACGCGGACGCGCGGGCCCGCTGGAGGGCCGGCGACATGGCGGAGGGCTGGAGGAAGGCAAGGCGCATGGAGGAGCGACGAAGGGGGAACAGCGGTGTGCGGAAGGGGAGCGCCGGACCTCGGGGCGAGGTGGCGCTGGGCGAGGCACGAGGACTCAGGCAGCGTCCGACGCGCGCTTCAACAGCCCAGGCCCGAGCGGGCACAACAGGCACACCCCTGACAGCAGCGGCGGAACGGCGCGGCCATCGAGGTGGAAGGCATCAGCACGAAGCGCAAGCTAACGGCTGACATGGTGAGCCGTCAACCCACGCTCCGCTTCACGACTCGTGAGCCCCACCCGCGCGTCGTGGCAGGGCATGTGGCCCCAGGTGGGTGGACGTCGTGGCGCGCTCCAGGGACGCGGGGGCGTCGAGTCGCAGCGCCGAGCGGTCCAGCTCCGAGAGCCGCGGGCGGCCCAGCAGCGCGAGCGTGCGGTCGACCTCGGCGGTGAGGAGGTCCAACGCCTGCTCCACGCCGGCCTGTCCGTTCGCGGCCAGACCGTAGAGGAAGGGGCGGCCCACCATGCAGGCGCGAGCGCCCAGGGCGATGGCCTTCACGATGTCCGAGCCCCGGCGGATGCCGCCATCGAGGATGACCTCGGAGCGGCCCTCCACGGCGTCGACGACCTCGGGAAGCACGTCGATGGCGGCGGGGAGGAAGTCGAGCTGTCGTCCGCCGTGGTTCGACACGACGAGCGCCTCGACTCCGAGCGACACGGCCTTGCGCGCGTCCTCCGCGCACGAGATGCCCTTGAGCACGAGGGGGCCGGGCCAGATGGAGCGCAGCCACTCGACGTCCTTCCACGTGACGGCGGGGTCGAACTGGCTGTTGGTGAAGCGCGCCACGCCCACGGCGTTCGCCTGGGTGAGCGCGGGGTGGTCCACGAAGTTGCCGAAGGTGGCGCGTGGGCTGGACGTCATGCGCAGCACCCAGCCGAGGTGGCGCAGCACGTCCATCACGTTGGAGAAGTGCAGGCGCGGCGGGACGGTGAAGCCGTTGCGCCGGTCCTGCTCCCGGTTGCCCATGACGGGCACGTCCACGGTGAGGCACAGCGCGCGGTAGCCCGCGGCCTTCGCGCGCTCCACGAGGGACTGCGTGACGCTCCGGTCCTTCCAGACATAGAGCTGGAACCAGAGGGGCGCGGAGGACGCGGCGGCGACCTCTTCAATCGTCCCGATGGACATGGTGCTGAGCGTGAAGACGGCGCCCCGGCTCGCGGCGGCCTTGGCGGCCAGCTCTTCTCCACGGGGTGCGAGCAGGCCCGCGAGCCCCGTGGGGCCGAGGATGATGGGCGTGGCGAGCCGCTCACCCAGGAGCGTGACGGAGTGGTCGATGACGCTCACGTCCACGAGCGAGCGGGCACGGAAGAGATAGCGCTCGAAGCTCCGTCGATTCGCGTCGGCGGTGAAGCCGTCGTCCGAGGCGCCCTCGACATAGTCGAAGACGGTCCGGGGCAGCCGCCGCCGCGCGCGCTGACGCAGGTCCTCGATGCTGACGCTCACGATGCGGGCTCCCGGGAAGCGACGACGCTTCCGAGGATAGCAGCCCTGGCTTGGACTGCGTCACCCAGGCGACGAGCCGCGGGGTTACTCGTCAAGCTCCGTGCGCGAGCGGCTCCCGGGCTCGAACCCCAGAGCCAGCTCCTTCAGCTCGAACGTCAGCTCGCGGATGGGAAAGGGCCGCACGTTCCCGAGGACAATCACGGTCAGTCGGTCCTCGGTGTAGTGGTGGAGATTGGAGAGGAAGCCATCCATCGAGCCTCCGTGCCGCACCAGCACGCCGCGCTCCTGGACGCCGGGGCCTCGCTGGTAGGGCTGAATCCGGAAGCCATAGCCGTAGTAGCCCTGCTCGCGCGTCCCTCCTGTGAACAGCCGCGTCCTGCTCTCCGCGGAGAGCCACTTCACTCCGAAGAGCGCCTGGGCCCAGGTGTACAGGTCATCGACCGTCGCGTAGATGTCGCCCGAGCCCAGGGCATAGGAGACGTTGTTCTCGTCGCGTGAAACGCCCAGCAAGCCCTTGGCGTAGCCGAATGACCGCTTGGGCGGGACGTTCGTGGCGCGCTCGATGCCCGAGTCCGACATCGCGAGCGGACCGAAGGTCTTCGCCTGGAGCACCTGCGCATGGGACCTCCCCGTGACGGCTTCGATGACGAGGGCCGCGAGGTGGTAGTTCAGATTGGAGTACTCGTACTTCGTTCCAGGCTTGAACGAGAGTCGCGCGGTGTTGATGAGCCGCAATATCTCCTCGGAGGAGACATCCGTCTTGGACTCGCGCTCCACCAGGGAGTCCAGGTGCGTGGGCAGTCCGGACTGCTGCTTGAGCAGCAGGTGGAGCGTCAGGCTGTTGCCCAGGTCGGCGCGCAGCTTCGGGAGGTAGCGCGAAATGGGCGTCTGGAGGTCCAGGGTGCCATCCTCCACCAACTGCATCACCGTCACGGCGGTGAAGGACTTGGTGAGAGAGCCGATGAGGAACTGGGAGTCCACCTGATTGGGGCGCTTGCCCTTCTCGTCCGCCAGTCCGTACGCGGCACGATGAATCACCTTCCCGTCCTTCGCGACGAGCACCGCGCCGCGAAAACCCTCCTTGTCGACATAGGTCCGGAGGTGGGCGTCGAGTTTCGCGGCGACGGGGTCCTGGGGCGCGGCCCCCAAGCAGAAGGACGCGAGGGCGAGGACAGAGAGGAGGGCCATGTCGTTTCACCCGCCCTAGTTGTTGGACCAGATGACGGAGGCGATCTTCCAGCCCGAGTCCGTGTTCACCAGGTGCCAGCTCTCCTGTCCTCGGTTGATGACGCGGTCATCGAAGAGGAAGGTGAACTCGAAGGAGACCGAGGCGATGGTTCCGTCCGTGTCGATGCGGACGTTGATGAACTTCTCCTCGCTGCGCCCCTTGTCCGCCACGATTCCGTCGATGAACCGCGTCGGAGTCTCGCGTGCCGTCAGATTGATTCGGGTCGCCTGGGGGTTCTTCTGACGACGGCGCTTCATGAGCTCGTCGCCATCGACGGACTGCCAGGTGATGTCCTCGCGCAGGAACAAGCCGAGGAACTTCTTCTTGTCCTTCTGGAGGATGGCGTCGCGGAAGTCGTCGACCACGGCGGTGATCTGCTGACGCGCCGCGGTGGTGTCCTTGGCTGTTGCTTGCGCGAAGGCGGGCAGCGACACGAGACAGGAGAGCAGCAGGAGAGACAGCTTCACGCGGGCTCCGTGACAGGACGGCGGGGTGTGTTCGCGCGGCGGACCTGGAAACCCAGGGCCGCCGCGCTTATTCCGTCGTGTCGCGCCTGACGGGAGACGTCAGGCCGCGTCCCGCTTCAGCGCCGCGAGGAGCTGCTCGAACAGCGCCGCGAGCGTGTCGACATGCGGCGCGCGCAGCATCGTGTAGTGGTCTCCCGGGACCTCGTGCACCGTGGGCGCGGTCGCGAGCCACGCACCCCAGCCGAGGTCCGGCGTCACCGTCACGCCTTCGAGCGGCGTGCTGGCCCGGATGAGCACGCTGGGCCCTTCGTACGGCGCGCCCGTGGGGACGTAGGCCCGCTGTGCGGCGCTCATCCGCTGATAGAGGGCGAAGAGCCGCTCCGCCGTGTCGAGGTCCAACGCCAACCCCGGGGAGGCGACCCGCGCCTGCTCCAGCAGATACGCCAGTCGCTCGCGCCCCTCGAGCCGCGTCAGTTGCTCCCGGTCCACTGGCAGCCCCCGCCACGGCAGCCCCAGGATGTGCGCGAACGAGACCAGCTGCGTGAGCGCCTCGGGGGCGGGGCGCGGCTCCGGCTTGGGCGCGTGGCTGTCGACCAGGACCAGCAGCTCCACCTGCTCACCCTGCGCCTGGAGTCGACGCGCCATCTCGTGCGCGACGAGCCCGCCGAAGGACCAGCCCGCGAGCAGGTACGGCCCCTTGGGCTGCACGACGCGAAGCTGCGACAGGTAGTCGCGCGCGAGGACCTCGACCGAGGCCGGAGGCAGCTCTCCCCCGTCGAGCCCGCTGGCGGAGAAGCCGTGGATGGGACGGCTCGGCGTGAGCCCGCGCACCAGCTCCGTGTAGCCCAGCGCGCTGCCGCCGCCGCCGTGGACGAGGAACAGCGGGCGCTCGGTGGACGTGCCCGCGTCGAGTCGCACGAGGTTCGGCAGGGCGCGCACTCCGGCTTGCTGCACTTCGAGCACGGAGGCCAGTCGCTCGATGCTGGAGCCCTGGAAGAGCGCGGTGACGGGGAGCGAGCTGCCCGTCCGCTCGCGAATCCGCGCCATCAAGCGGATGGCGAGCAGCGAGTGGCCACCCAGCTCGAAGAAGTCATCCGAGACGCCGACCTGGGGGACGCGGAGGACGTCCGCCCAGATGGACGCGAGCAGCTCTTCGGTAGGCGTGCGCGGCGCGACGTACGTCTCGGACGGTGCGCCGAGGACGGACTCCGGGGCCGGCAGCGCCTTGCGGTCCAGCTTCGCGTTCGCGGTGAGCGGGAGCGCGTCGAGCCGCAGCAGCGACGACGGCACCATGAACTCGGGCAGCCGCGACTTGAGGAAGGCGCGCAGCGACGTCGTGTCCACGTCGTCACCCACGAAGTAGCCGACGAGGCGCTTGTCACCAGGGACGTCCTCGCGGGCGATGGCCACGGCCTCCCGGATGGCGGGATGCGCGAGCAGGGCCGACTCGACCTCGGACAGCTCGATGCGGAAGCCTCGGACCTTGACCTGCGCGTCCGCGCGGCCGACGAAGTCCAGCAGGCCGTCATGCCGCCAGCGAACGAGGTCGCCGGTGCGGTAGAGGCGAGCGCCGGGCTCGGAGGAGAACGGGTCGGGGATGAAGCGCTCCGCGGTGAGCGAAGGCTGGCCGACGTAGCCCCGCGCGAGGCCCTCGCCGCCGATGAACAGCTCGCCCGTGACACCGACGGGGACGGGCTGAAGCGACGCGTCCAGGACCCGGACGCTCGTGCCGAGGATGGGGCGGCCGATGGGCAGCGTGGACCCGATGTCCTCCACGCCCTCGATGGTGAACATCGTGGCGAAGACCGTGGTCTCGGTGGGGCCGTAGGCGTGGCCCACGGGCACTCCCCACTCCGTCAGCGCGCGGCGGACGTGGAGCGGCGAGACGACGTCGCCGCCCGTGAGGACGCGCTGGAGCGAGGCGGGCGCGGGCAGACGGGCCTCGACGAGCTGCGCGAACAGACCACTGGTCGCCCAGAGCGTGGTGACGCCGTGGCGGGCGATGGCCTGGAAGAGCTCCTCGAGCGAGGGCGCGTGCGGCGGGAGGATGACCAGTCGCGCGCCGTGCAGCAGCGCGCCCCAGATTTCGAACGTCGAGGCGTCGAAGGAGATGGGCGCGAGCAGCAGGTGCGTCTGCTCGGGACCGAACCGCGTGTAGTCGGTGCCGATGAGCGTGCGGATGACGTTGCGATGGGTGCTGCCAACGCCCTTGGGCCTGCCCGTGGAGCCGGACGTGAAGTCGACGTAGGCGAGCGACTCCGGGAGGGCGGCGTGCGGCACGGCGTCGATGGACTGGTGCGCCAGTGAGACCTCGTCCAGGAGGACCGTGGTGAGGCCCTCCGCGGGGAGGTTGGGGAGCAGCGCCCTCGTGGTGATGAGGGCTCCGGGCCGCGAGTCCTCGAGCATGGAGACCAGACGCTCCCGCGGATAGGACGTGTCGAGCGGGACGTAGGCGGCGCCGGCCTTGAGGATGGCGACCAGGGTGATGACGAGCTCGGGTGAACGCTCGAGGGCGAGCGCGACGCGGGAGTCCGTGGAGATGCCGAGGGCGCGCAGGTGTCGGGCGAGCTGGTTCGAGCGCTCGTCGAGCTGTCGGTACGTGAGGCTCGTATCGCCGTGGATGAGCGCGACGGCATCGGGAGTCTGGGCCACGACGCGGGCGAAGACCTCCGGGAGCGTGGAGTCCGTGGACACTCGCGCGGGCGCCAGGGCCCAGGTGCCGAGGACGTCGCGGCGCTCGTCCTCCGTGAGCATGGTGTGCTCGGAGAGGGCGGCCTCGGGGCGCTGGGTGATGGCCTCGACGAGCTGCTCGAAGTGCCGGGCCAGGCGCTCGATGGTGGCTCGCTCGAACAGGTCCGTGTTGTAGCCGAGTCCTCCGAAGACGCCGTCCGGGGTCTCCGTCAGGTTCAGCTGAAGCTCGAACTTGGCGGTGGCGACCACGGAGCCCACGTCGACCGGGCTCAGCGTCAGCTCGGTCTTCTGGATGGAGGACTCGGGCGTGTTCTGGAGGACGAACAGGGCCTGGAACAGGGGGCTGCGGCTCAGGTCGCGCGCGGGATGCAGCTCCTCGACGAGTCGCTCGAAGGGGATGTCCTGGTGCGCGTAGGCGCCGAGCGCGGTCTCACGCACCTGACGCAACAGCTCGACGAACGAAGCGCGTGGAGTGATGCGGGCACGGAAGACGAGCGTGTTGACGAAGAAGCCGATGAGGCCTTCGACCTCGGAGCGGTGACGGCCGGCGATGGGCGATCCGACGGCGATGTCGTCCTGTCCGCTGTGCCGCGAGAGCAGCAGCTGCCACGCCGCGAGCAGCGCCATGAAGGGCGTGGAGCCTTCACGCTGGCAGAGCGCCTTGAGCTTCGCGGTGACGGCCTGGGGAATGAGGACGGGTTGCGTGGCGCCTCGGAAGGTCTGGAGCGGAGGCCGGGCCTTGTCGATGGGCATCGCCAACGGCTGGATGCCCGTGAGCTGGTGCCGCCAGTAATCGATTTGAGCGTCGAGGACGGGGCCCTGGAGCCAGGAGCGCTGCCAGACGGAGAAGTCGGCGTACTGGATGGAGAGAGGGGCGAGGGGAGAAGGCTTGCCGTGAGAGAAGGCGTCGTAGAGGGCAGCGACCTCCTGGATGAGGACACCCATGGACCAACCGTCGGAGACGATGTGGTGCATGTTGAGGGCGAGGACGTGCTCGGTGTCGCTGAGCTCCAGGAGCTGAGCGCGGATGAGCGGACCCGTGGAGAGGTCGAAGGGCCGCTGGTACTCCTCACGCAACCTTCGCTGGATCTCCGTGCGTGAGGACTCTTCGTCGAGTCCCCGCAGGTCGACCCGCGTCAGCGGTAGCTCTCCGTTCGGACTGACGCGCTGGAAGGGCTGACCGTCGTGCTCGAAGAAGGTCGTGCGCAGCGCTTCGTGGCGAGAGACGAGGGAGTCGAAGCTGAGCTGGAGGGCCTTCGCATCGAGTGGGCCTGAGAGGCGCACGAAGGAAGGCATGTTGTAGGTGGCGGAGCCGGGCTGGAGCTGGTCGATGAACCAGAGGCGCTGCTGGGCGAAGGAGAGGGGAAGAGGCCCGGTGCGAGGGACAGGGAGGATGGGAGGAGGCTGGGCGGTGAGGGCCTCGCGAGAAGCGGAAAGGATTCGCGAGGCGAGAGAGGCGACGGTGGGAGCCTCGAAGAGGGCCCGGAGAGGCAACTCGACGCCGAAGGAGGAGCGGATGCGGGAGATGACCTGGGTGGCGAGGAGCGAGTGGCCACCGAGGGAGAAGAAGTTGTCGGTGACGCCGACGCGCTCCAGGCGGAGGACGGAAGAGAAGATGGAGGCGAGCTTCTCTTCGGCGGGGTTGAGGGGAGCGACGAAGGAGGAGTCGCCACGCAGGGAGTCGACGTCGGGGGCGGGGAGGCGGTTGCGAGCGAGCTTCCCGGAGGGAGTCAGGGGCAGGGCCGCCAGGGAGACGAAGGCGGAGGGCACCATGTACTCGGGGAGGCGCTGGAGGAGGAAGGCGCGGAGGGCCTCGGAGTCGAGAGGCGAGTCAGTGCCGAGGACGACGTAGCCGATGAGGCGCTTGTCGCCCGGGACGTCCTCACGGACGACGGCTGCGGCGTCACGCAGGCCGGGAGCCATGCGGAGGACGGACTCGACTTCGCCCAACTCGACACGGAAGCCACGCACCTTCACCTGGAAGTCGAGGCGGCCGAGGAACTCGAGGGTGCCGTCGGCCTTCCAGCGAGCGGAGTCACCGGTGCGGTAGAGCCGGTCGCCGGGGATGCCACTGAACGGATTCGGCACAAAGGCGGCGGCGGTGGTGTCCGGCCGAGCCAGGTAGCCGTGAGCGAGGTGGGTGCCACCGACGAAGACTTCACCGGCGACGTCGATGGGGACGGGCTGGCCGAGGGAGTCGAGGACGTAGAGCTGCGTGTGGCCAACGGGGCTGCCGATGGAAGGCAGGCGAGGCCAAGCGGAGGGCGCACCGTCGAGACGGAAGGCGGAGACGACGTGGGCCTCGGAGGGGCCGTACTGGTTTTCAAGGACGCTGCCGGGGAGCTTCTCGAAGAAGGAGGTGAGGGTGGAGTTGACCTGAAGCTGCTCACCCGCGGTGACGACTTCGCGAAGCGAAGACGGAAGCGTCGCACCATGGGAGACGGAGTCGGCCATGGCCTGGAGTGCGACGAAGGGGAGGAAGAGCCGCTCGACCTTCTGCGCGTGCATGAAGTCGAGGAGGGCTGGGATGTCCTGGCGAAGGCCACCGAGGGGGAGGACGACGTGGGCGCCCACCCACCAGGAGGCGAAGAACTCCTGGATGGAGACGTCGAAGTTGAGGGAGGCGAACTGGAGCGTCACCGCGAGAGGGTTGGGTGACTGCCGGATTTGCCAGGCGAGCAGGAAGCTGAGGGCCCTGTGGGGCATGACGATGCCCTTGGGGATGCCGGTGCTGCCGGAGGTGTAGATGACGTAGGCGATGTCCTCGGGCGAGACGTGGATGGGGGGCGCCACCGAGGGGCGCAGGGCCACCGCGTCGGCCTCGGAGTCGACGAGGATGCGTCGGGCGGAGGAGGAGGCGGGGAGGACGGAGGAGAGGGAGGAGTGGGTGAGGACGACAGGCGCGCGGGTGTCCGCGAGCATGAAGGCCAGACGCTCAGCGGGGTAGTTGGGGTCGAGAGCGACGTAGAAGGCACCGGCCTTGAGGGTGGCGAGGACGGCGACGGCCATGTCGAGGGACTTGTCGAGGCAGATGCCGACGGCACTGCCAGGAGAGACCCCGAGGGCGAGCAGGTGGTGCGCGAGCTGATTGGCGCGAGCGTCGAGCGCGGCGTAGGAGAGCGAGCGCGTACCGTCAGACAGCGCGATGGCGTCAGGCGTGCGACGCACCTGTGCCTCCACCGGCCCATGCATCGTCGTGACGGCGTGCGACTCGCCCGACGTGTCATTCCAGGTGACGAGGATCTGCTGGCACTCCTGTGCATCGAGCATCGGCAGTCGCCAGATGGACTGACTGGGGTCGCGGACGGCGGACTGCAACAGCCGCTGCAAGTGCGCGCCCATCCGCATGGCCGTGGCCGGCGTGAACAGGTCGGTGTTGAACTCGAGCAGACCGCTGATGTCGTCGCCGTGGTCCGCGAGCAGCAATGACAGGTCGAACTTGGCGCTGCCGTGGGTGACGGTCATGGGGCCCGGCGCGGGGGCCGGCTCCTCACGACGGGCATCACCACGCGCCTGTCGCGGAGTGTTCTGCAGCGCGAGCATCACCTGGAACAGCGGAGAACGGCTCAGGTCACGCTCGGGCTTCAGCTCGTCGACGAGCTTCTCGAACGGCACGTCCTGGTGCGCGTAGGCCCCGAGCGTCGTCTCCTTGAGCTGAGCGAGCAGCTCGCGGAACGACATCGTCCCGGACAGTCGTGCACGCAGGGCGAGCGTGTTGGCGAAGAACCCGACGATGCCCTCCAGCTCCGTCTGCTGCCGGTTGGCGATGGGCGAGCCGACGACGATATCGTCCTGCCCCGAGTACCTCGCCATCAAGATGTGGAACGCGGCGAGCAGCCCCATGAAGGGCGTGACGCCCTCGCGCTTGCACAGCGAGCGGAGTGACTCGGTCAGCTCGGTGCTCAGGTGGACGGGCAGCGTTGCGCCGACATGCGTCTGCACGGGCGGCCGGGGTCGGTCGGTCGGAAGCTCCAGCGCATGGGGAGCGCCGGCGAGCTGCTGCCTCCACCAGGAGAGCTGCTGCTCCAGTGCCTCGTCCTTCAGCCAGCCGCGCTGCCACAGCGCGTAGTCCGCGTACTGGAACTCCAGCGGCGCGAGCGGAGACGGACGTCCCTGCGAGAACGCCTCGTAGAGCGCGCCCACTTCGCGCAGCAGGATTCCATTGGACCAGCCATCAGAGACGATGTGGTGCACCGTGACGAGGAGTACGTGGGTCTCTTCCGTCACGCGCAACAGGGACGCACGCAGCAGGGGCGAGCTCGTCAGGTTGAACGGCTTGCCGGACTCCTCGGAGGTCAACCGCCCCACCTCCGCGTCCAGCGCGGGACCCGTCAAATGTCGCAGGTCGATGACGGGGACCGATAGCTCGGCGTGCGGATGGATGACCTGGACCGCGGTGCCGTCCTCCTGCACGTGGAACGAGGTGCGCAGCGCCTCGTGTCGCTGCACCAGCTCCTGGAGCGCCCGCTCCAGAGCGGCCGTATCCAGGTGGCCATCGAGCACCTTGCCCGAGTGGATGTTGTAGGAGGCGTTGTTGGGTTCCAGCCTGTCGAGGAACCACAGTCGCTGCTGAGCGAAGGACAGCGGCAGCGGCCCGGTACGAGGCGCCGCCACCAGCGGAGGCCGTGTGTTGGACGGGCCCTCACTCAGTGCTGCCTCGACCCGCTGCGCGAGCTCCCAGATGGTCGGCGCTTCGATGAGCGCACGCAGGGGCAGCTCGACCTGGAAGGCCTTGCGGATGCGGGAGACGACCTGGGTGGCGAGCAACGAATGGCCACCCAAGGAGAAGAAGTCGTCGGAGACGCTGACGGCGTCGAGGTGGAGGACCTCTGCCCAGATGGAGGCGAGGAGCGTCTCGGTGGGGTTGCGAGGCGCGAGGAAGGAGTCAGTGGGCCCGGAGTCGGGGGCGGGGAGGGCCTTCCTGTCGAGCTTGCCGTGGGTGTTGAGAGGCAGGGAGTCCAGGGCGACGAAGGCCGAGGGCACCATGTACTCGGGGAGGTTGCGAAGCAGCTCGGAGCGGAGTGCCGAGGTGTCGATGGAAGCCGGGGTGACGTAGGCGACGAGGCGCTTGAGTCCCGGGACGTCCTCGCGGACGAGAGCGGCGGCGTGGTGGACGGAAGGGAGGGCTTCGAGAGCGGCCTCGACCTCACCCAACTCGATGCGGAAGCCGCGCAGCTTCACCTGGAAGTCGATGCGGCCGAGGTACTCGAGGTGGCCGTGAGGCAGCCAGCGGGCCTTGTCACCGGTGCGGTAGAGGCGCGCACCCGGCGTGGAGGAGAAGGGGTTGGGGATGAAGCGCTCCGCGGTGAGGTCGGGCCGAGCGAGGTAGCCACGCGCGACACCGTCACCACCGACGAAGAGCTCTCCGGGCACGCCGATAGGAGCGGGCTGGAGGGAAGCGTCGAGGATGAAGGTGGAGACGTTGGGAAGAGGAGGGCCGAGAGCAGGCCGAGAGGCGGAGGTAATAGGAAGCGCGGTGGCGTCGACGGTGGTTTCGGTGGGGCCGTAGACGTTGAAGGCGCGCAGGGAAGGCGAGGAGGAGAGCGTCGCCCAGAGGGAGTCGTCGATAGCCTCACCGCCGATGAGGACGCGAAGGGGCCGCTGAGAGGAAGCGAGGCCCTCGTCGAGGAGGAGGCGGAGGTGAGAGGGGGCGCAGTCGAGGACGTCGAGCTGGTGACGAGACAGCCAGGAGAGAAGCAGGGGGACGTCTTCACGGGCCGCCTGAGGGACGAAGCAGAGGGCGTGACCGAGAGCGAGGAAGACGAGCTGCTTGACGGAGGCGTCGAAGGAGAGGGGGGCGTTGAGGGAGATGCGAAGAGGGCGCTGGACGTCGGAGTAGATGGAGGAGGAGAGGGCGTGGAGGAGATTCACCACGGAGGAGTGGTGGATGAGGACGCCCTTGGGCCTGCCGGTGGAGCCGGAGGTGTAGATGACGTAGGCGGCGTGGGAGGGAAGCGAGACGCGGTGCGGATTGGAGTCCGGGAGCGCGGCGAGGGAGTCGAGCAGGGCCGAGTCGTCGAGGCACAGAGGCGTGGAGACGCCGGTGTCGAGACGAGGCAGGAGGTGGGAGTGGGTGAGGACGAAGGGGGCGCCGGAGTCCTGGAGCATGAAGGCCAGGCGCTCGCGAGGGTAGGCGGAGTCGAGGGGGACGTAGGCGGCGCCGGCCTTGAGGATGGCGAGGAGGGCGACGAGGGAGTCGACGGAGCGCTCCAGGCAGAATGCGACACGGACTTCGGGCCCGACGCCGCGGGAGCGCAGCAGGTGCGCGAGCCGATTGGCGCGCTGGTTGAGGGCAGAGAAGGAGAGGGACGCGGAGTCGTCGAGGACGGCGAGCGAGTCAGGCGTGAGGGCGGCCTGGGCCTCGAAGAGCTCGTGGAAGGCACCCTTCCAGGGCATCTCCCGGCGCGTCGAGTTCCAATCGACGAGCACGCGGCGGCGCTCCTCGGCGGACAACATCGGCAGCTCGCCCACGAGCGTGTCGGGGGCGTTGATGGCCGCCTCCAGCAGCGTGTACAGATGCCCCACCCAACGCTCGATGGTCGCGTCGTCGAACAGGTCCACCCGGTAGCTGAGCCCACCGGCCAGCCCGTCCGGCGTCTGTGACAACGTGAGCGTGAGGTCGAACTTCGTCGTCTGGTGGTCCTGCGCGAACGGCTCCAGATGCAGCGGCGGACTGTCCTCGGTCGCGCTCGCCACGGTGCGGCTCGCGACGGGGATGTTCTGGAGCGACAGCATCACCTGGAAGAGCGGCGTGTGGCTCAGGCTGCGCTGGGGCTTCAGCTCCTCGACGAGCTTCTCGAAGGGCACATCCTGATGCTCGTAGGCCGCGAGCGTCGTGGCCCGGACCTGGGCGAGCAGCTCACGGAATCGCAGTCCCGGACGGACCCGGGTGCGCAATACGAGGGTGTTCACGAAGAAGCCGATGAGCCCCTCGGTCTCCGTCCGCGTGCGGCCCGCGATGGGCGAACCCACGGCGATGTCGTCCTGCCCCGAGTAGCGCGAGAGGAGGACCTGCCACACGGCGAGCAGCGCCATGAACGGCGTGGCGCCCTCCTGGCGGCAGAGGACGGCCAGTCGCTCGGTCAGCTCCCGCGACAACCGAACGGGACGCGAGGCTCCGCGCGGATTGCGGACGGGCGGACGCGGCTTGTCCGTCGGCAGCTCCAGCAGCGGCGGCAGCTCACCGAGCTGCTGCCTCCAATAGGCGAGCTGCTGCTCCAGCACGTCGCCCTTCAACCACGAGCGCTGCCACGCGGCGAAGTCCGCGTACTGGATGGGCAGCGGCGAGAGCCGCGCCTCGACGCCCGTGGAGAACGCCTCGTACAGGGACGCGAGCTCCTGGATGAGCACACCCATCGACCAACCGTCCGAGACGGCGTGGTGCAGGGTGACCAGCAGCACGTGCTCCTCGGCGGCGAGGCGCAGCAACATGGCGCGCAGCACCGGCCCTCGCGCCAGGTCGAACGGACGCTGGGCCTCCTCGGTGGCGAGACGCACGGCGCGCTCCTCGCGCTCCTCGGTGGGCAGGATGCCCAGCTCCACGACGGGCAGCACGAACGCCCGCACCGGATGGATGACCTGGATGGGCTCACCGTCGCGCGCGAGGAACGTGGTGCGCAGGGACTCGTGACGCTCGACGAGCGCGGTGAAGGCGCGCTCCAGCGCCGCGACGTTCAGCGTGCCGCGGAGCCTCAGCGCCGAGGGGATGTTGTACGCGGAGCTGCCGGGCTCCAACTGGTCCACCAGCCACAGTCGCTGCTGCGCGAAGGACAGCGGTAGCTCCCCCGTGCGAGGCGCGGGCACCAAAGGCGGCGCCTGCGTCCCGGACTCTCCCCTCACGGCCAGGATTCGCGAGGCCAGGGCGGAGATGGACGACGCCTCGAACAGGGCGCGCAAGGGCAGCTCGACCTCGAAGGCCCTCCGGACGCGCGAGACCACCTGCGTCGCGAGCAGCGAGTGTCCACCCAGCTCGAAGAAGTCGTCGGCGACGCTCACCTTGTCGAGTCGCAGGACGTCCGCCCAGATGGCCGCGAGCAGCTCCTCGGTGGGGTTTCGCGGGGCGACGAAGGTGGACGAGGTGAGGGTGTCGGGCGCCGGCAGGGCCTTCCTGTCGAGCTTCGCGTTGGCGGTCAGCGGGAAGGCCGCCAGCGGGATGAGGAACGACGGAAGCATGAACTCGGGCAGCCGCTGCTTGAGGAAGGCGCGCAGGGCTGCCGGGTCGACGGGCGAGGACGCGGTGAAGTACGCGGTGAGGCGCTTGTCCCCGGGCACGTCCTCGCGGACGAGCGCGAGGGCTCTCGTGATGGACGAGTACTCACGCAGCGCGGCTTCGATCTCCGCCAGCTCGATGCGGAAGCCACGCAGCTTCACCTGCGAGTCGGCGCGGCCCAGGAAGTCGAGGGTGCCATCCGCGCGCCAGCGGACCAGGTCGCCCGTGCGGTAGAGGCGCGCACCCGACGACGCGGAGAAAGGGTCGGGGACGAACCGCTCGGCCGTGAGGTCCGGGCGGAGCAGGTAGCCGCGAGCGAGTCCCTCGCCGCCGATGAAGAGCTCTCCGGTGACCCCCGGAGCCACGGGTTGGAGCGAGGCGTCGAGGACGAGGAGCCGCGTTCCCTGGATGGGCCGACCGATGGGCAGCGTGGCGCCGATGTCCTCGGCGCGTGTGATGGCGAAGGTGGTGGCGAAGACGGTGGACTCGGTGGGGCCGTAGGCGTTGGTGACCTGCGCGCCCCAGGCCGTCAGCGCCTTGCGGGCGTGGACCGGCGAGACCACGTCGCCGCCGGTGAGGACGTGCTGTACCGTGCTCAGCCCCGGGAGCACCGCGTCCGCGAGCTGCGAGAACAGACCGCTGGTGGCCCACAGCGTGGACACGCCGTGCCGCGAGACGGTGAGTTCGATCTCCTCCAGCGACAGCGTGTGGGCCGGCGGCACCACGAGCCGAGCGCCGTGCAGCAGCGCGCCCCAGATTTCGAACGTCGAGGCGTCGAACGAGATGGGCGCGAGCAGGACATGGGTCTGCTCGGGGCCGAAGCGCGTGTACGTCGCGCCGACGAGCGTCCGCAGCACGCCAGCGTGAAGTGTCCCCACGCCCTTGGGCCTGCCGGTGGAGCCGGAGGTGAAGTCGACGTAGGCGAGCGACTCGGGGAGGGCCAGGGAGGGCAGCGGTCCAGCGGGCTGGGCGGAGGTGTCGACCTCCTCGAGGACCAGCGTGGTGACGCCTTCGGTCGGCAGCTTGGAGACCAGCGCGCGTGACGTGAGGAGCAGGCGCGGCTGGGTGTCCTCCATCATGGCGAGGAGCCGGTGCGACGGATAGGACGCGTCGAGCGGCACGTAGGCCGCGCCCGCCTTGACGATGGCGACGAGCGCGATGACCAGCTCGAAGGAGCGCTCCAGGGAGAGCGCGACGCGGTCATCGGTGGTGACGCCGTGGTGGCGCAGGAGCCGGGCGAGCTGGTTGGAGCGCTCGTCGAGCTGCCGGTAGGTGAGCGCCGTTTCGCCGAAGACCAGGGCGGGGGCGTCGGGCGCGAGCGCCACGGCGCGGGCGAAGGCCTCGGGAATCGTGGAGTCGACGGGGGCGCTCAGCGGCGCCGAGGCCCAGTCGACGAGGACCTGCCGGCGCTCGTCCTCCGTGAGCATGGCGTGCGCGGAGACCGGCGCGTCGAGGTTGTTGACGATGGCTTCGACGAGGCGCTCGAAGTGACGCGCCATGCGCTCGGCGGTGGCGCGCTCGAACAGGTCGGTGTTGAAGCTGAGGCCTCCGAAGAATCCCTCGGGGGACTCGACGAGGCTGAGCTGGAGCTCGAACTTCGAGGTCCCGCCGCTGATGTCCACCGGGCTCAGGGAGAGCTCATGCGTCTGGACACCCGAGGCCGGCGTGTTCTGGAGGACGAAGAGGACCTGGAACAGCGGGCTGCGACTCATGTCGCGCGTGGGCTGCAGCTCCTCGACGAGACGCTCGAAGGGGATGTCCTGGTGCGCGTAGGCCCCGAGCGCCGCCTCCTTCACCTGTCGCAGCAGGTGCGGGAAGGACGCGTGCGCGTCGACGCGGGAGCGCAGGACGAGCGTGTTGACGAAGAAGCCGATGAGCCCCTCGAGCTCCGAGCGGTGACGACCCGCGATGGGGGAGCCGACGGCGATGTCATCCTGGCCCGAGTAGCGGGAGAGCAGGAGCTGCCACACGGCGAGCAGGGCCATGAAGGGCGTCGCCCCTTCCTGCTGGCACAGGCTCTTGAGCTTCTCCGTGGTCGCGAGCGGAAGGGTGATGAGCGCCACATCGCCCGCGGACGTCTGGACGGCCGGACGCGGCTTGTCCAAGGGCAGCTCGAGCGTCGTGAGGTCCGCGAGCTGGTGCCGCCAGTAGTCGATCTGAGCGTCGAGGACAGGGCCCTGGAGCCAGGAGCGCTGCCAGACGGAGAAGTCGGCGTACTGGATGGAGAGGGGCGCGAGGGGAGAAGGCCTGCCGTGGGAGAAGGCGTCGTAGAGGGCGGCGACCTCCTGGATGAGGACACCCATGGACCAACCGTCGGAGACGATGTGGTGCATGTTGAGGGCGAGGACGTGCTCGGTGTCGCTGAGCTCCAGGAGCTGAGCGCGGATGAGCGGACCCGTGGAGAGGTTGAAGGGCCGCTGGTACTCCTCGCGCAGCAGACGCTCGACCTCGGCGCCGCGGACCTCGGGCGCGAGAGCCCGGAGGTTCACGTGTGTCACCGGTAGCTCCGCGTGCGGCGCGATCACCTGCAGCGGCTGGTCATCCTTCTGGATGAAGGAGGTGCGCAGCGCTTCGTGACGGGAGACGAGGGAGTCGAAGCTGAGCTGGAGGGCCTTCGAATCGAGTGGGCCTGAGAGGCGCACGAAGGAAGGCATGTTGTAGGTGGAGGAGCCGGGCTGGAGCTGGTCGATGAACCAGAGGCGCTGCTGGGCGAAGGAGAGGGGGAGGGGCCCGGTGCGAGGAACAGGGAGGATGGGAGGAGGCTGAGCGCCGAGGGCCTCGCGAGAAGCGGAGGAGATGCGCGAGGCGAGAGAGGCGACGGTGGGGGCCTCGAAGAGGGCCCGCAGAGGCAGCTCGACGCCGAAGGAAGAGCGGATGCGAGAGATGACCTGGGTGGCGAGGAGCGAGTGGCCACCGAGGGAGAAGAAGTTGTCGGTGACGCCAACGCGCTCCAGGCGAAGGACGGAGGAGAAGATGGAAGCGAGCTTCTCCTCGGCGGGATTGCGAGGAGCGACGAAGGAGGAGTCGCCACGCAAGGCGTCGACGTCCGGAGCAGGGAGACGGTTGCGAGCGAGCTTCCCGGAGGGAGTCAGGGGCAGTGCCGCCAGGGAGACGAAGGCGGAGGGCACCATGTACTCGGGGAGGCGCTGGAGGAGGAAGGCGCGGAGGGCCTCTGCGTCAAGCGGAGCGTCGGAGGAGAGGACGACGTAGCCGATGAGGCGCTTGTCGCCCGGGACGTCCTCACGGACGACGGCTGCGGCGTCGCGCAGGCCGGGAGCCATGCGGAGGACGGACTCGACTTCGCCCAACTCGACACGGAAGCCACGCACCTTCACCTGGAAGTCGAGGCGGCCGAGGAACTCGAGGGTGCCGTCGACCTTCCAGCGAGCGGAGTCACCGGTGCGGTAGAGACGAGAGCCGGGGATGCCACTGAACGGATTCGGCACGAAGGCCGCGGCGGTGGTGTCCGGCCGAGCCAGGTAGCCGTGAGCGAGGTGGGTGCCACCGACGAAGACTTCACCGGCGACGCCGATGGGGACGGGCTGGCCGAGGGAGTCGAGGACGTAGAGCTGCGTGTGGCCAACGGGGCTGCCGATGGAAGGCAGGCGAGGCCAAGCGGAGGGCGCACCGTCGAGACGGAAGGCGGAGACGACGTGGGCCTCGGAGGGGCCGTACTGGTTTTCGAGGACGCTGCCGGGGAGCTTCTCGAAGAAGGCGGTGAGGGTGGCGTTGACCTGGAGTTGCTCCCCCGCGGTGACGACTTCGCGAAGCGAAGAAGGAAGCGTGGCGCCATGGGAGACGGAGTCGGCCATGGCCTGGAGTGCGACGAAGGGGAGGAAGAGCCGCTCGACCTTCTGCGCGTGCATGAAGTCGAGGAGGGCTGGGATGTCCTGGCGAAGGCCACCGAGGGGGAGGACGACGTGGGCGCCCACCCACCAGGAGGCGAAGAACTCCTGGATGGAGACGTCGAAGTTGAGGGAGGCGAACTGGAGCGTCACCGCGAGAGGGTTGGGTGACTGCCGGATTTGCCAGGCGAGCAGGAAGCTGAGGGCCCTGTGGGGCATGACGATGCCCTTGGGGATGCCGGTGCTGCCGGAGGTGTAGATGACGTAGGCGATGTCCTCGGGGGAGACGTGGATGGCGGGCGCCACCGAGGGGCGCAGGGCCACCGCGTCGGCCTCGGAGTCGACGAGGATGCGTCGAGCGGAGGAAGAGGCGGGGAGGGCGGAGGAGAGGGAGGAGTGGGTGAGGACGACAGGCGCGCGGGTGTCCGCGAGCATGAAGGCCAGGCGCTCAGCGGGGTAGTTGGGGTCGAGGGCGACGTAGAAGGCGCCGGCCTTGAGGGTGGCGAGGACGGCGACGGCCATGTCGAGGGACTTGTCGAGGCAGATGCCGACGGCACTGCCCGGAGAGACCCCGAGGGCGAGCAGGTGGTGCGCGAGCTGATTGGAGCGAGCGTCGAGCGCGGCGTAGGAGAGCGAGCGCGCACCGTCAGACAGCGCGATGGCGTCAGGCGTGCGACGCACCTGGGCCTCCACCGGCCCATGCATCGTCGTGGCCGCGTGGTCGTGGCGTGAGGTGTCGTTCCAGGCGACCAGCGTGCGCTGGCGCTCCTCGATGCCGAGGAGCGGGAGCTTCCAGATGGACTGGCCCGGCTCGCTCACGGCTGCGCGCAAGAGGTTCAGCAGATGCGCGCCGAGTCGCTCCGCGGTGCTCCGGTCGAACAGGTCCGTGTTGAACTCGAGCAGGCCGCCGATGTCGTCGCCGAAGTCGCCGCAGAGCAGGGACAGGTCGAACTTGGCGGTGCCGCTGTCCACATGCATCGGCTGGATGGCGCCCGCGTCCTCACCGTCCTTCGGTCCAGTTGTCCGCTGCGTGTTCTGCAGGGCGAACATCACCTGGAACAGCGGCGAGCGACTCAGGTCACGTTCGGGCTTCAGCTCGTCGACGAGCTTCTCGAACGGCACGTCCTGGTGCGCGTAGGCACCGAGCGTCGTCTCCTTCACCTGGCTCAGCAGCTCGCGGAAGGTCATCCCGACGGACAGCCGCGCACGCAGGGCGAGCGTGTTGACGAAGAACCCGACGATGCCTTCGATCTCCGCCTGCTGCCGGTTGGCGATGGGCGAGCCGACGACGATGTCGTCCTGTCCCGAGTATCGCGCGAGCAACACCTGGAACGCGGACAGCAGCGCCATGAACGGCGTGACGCCCTCTCGCAGGCACAGGGCACGCAGCTCCGCAGAGAGCTGGGCTCCCAGTGCGATGGGAAGCGTGGACCCGTTGGACGTCTGGACCGGCGGCCTGGGCCTGTCCGTGGGCAGCTCCAGCGCGTGCGGTGCGCCGGAGAGCTGTTGTCTCCACCAACCGACCTGCTGGGACAGCGCCTCGTCCTTCAGCCAGCCACGCTGCCATGCGGCGTAGTCCGCGTACTGCAACTCCAGTGGAGCGAGCGGTGACGGCAGGCCCTGCGCGAACGCGCCGTAGAGCGCTCCGACCTCGCGCGTGAGGATGCCGTTGGACCAACCATCCGAGACGATGTGGTGGACGGTGACGAGCAGGATGTGGCGCTGCTCGGACAGCTGGAGCACGGAGGCTCGGAGCAGCGGTGCGTGGGCCAGGTCGAACGGTTTCTGCGCCTCGGCCTGGGCCTGTCGCAGGGCCTCGGCTTCCCGCTGGGACTCGGGCACGTGCCGCAGGTCCACGACGGGGACGGACAGCGTCACATCCGTGTGGATGTGCTGCACGGCCTCGCCATCCGCCTGGACGTGGAAGGAGGTGCGCAGGGCCTCGTGTCGCTGGACGAGCGTGCGCAGCGCACGCTCCAGCGCATCGAGGTCCACTCCGCCGTGGAGCTGGATGGCCGAGGGGATGTTGTAGAAGGGGCTACCCGGCTGGAGTCGATCCAGGAACCACAGTCGCTGCTGCGCGAAGGACAGCGGCAGCGGTCCCGTGCGAGGCACCACCACGAGCGCCGGCTTCTCGTTCGCAAGCCCTGACTGCTTCTCGACCTCGATGCGCGCCGCGAGCGATGCCACCGTGGGCGCCTCGAAGAGCGCGCGCAGGGGCAGCTCGACCTGGAAGGCCTTGCGGATGCGGGAGACGACCTGGGTGGCGAGGAGGGAGTGGCCACCCAAGGAGAAGAAGTCGTCGGAGACGCTGACGGCGTCGAGGTGGAGGACCTCTGCCCAGATGGAGGCGAGGAGCGTCTCGGTGGAGTTGCGAGGCGCGAGGAAGGAGTCAGTGGGCCCGGAGTCGGGGGCGGGGAGGGCCTTCCTGTCGAGCTTGCCGTGGGTGTTGAGGGGTAGGGAGTCCAGGGCGACGAAGGCCGAGGGCACCATGTACTCGGGGAGGTTGCGAAGCAGCTCGGTGCGGAGTGCGGAGGTGTCGACGTCCGAGGGGGTGACGTAGGCGACGAGGCGCTTGAGTCCCGGGACGTCCTCGCGGACGAGAGCGGCGGCGTGGTGGACGGAAGGGAGGGCTTCGAGAGCGGCCTCGACCTCACCCAACTCGATGCGGAAGCCGCGCAGCTTCACCTGGAAGTCGATGCGGCCGAGGTACTCGAGGTGGCCGTGAGGCAGCCAGCGGGCCTTGTCACCGGTGCGGTAGAGGCGCGCACCCGGCGTGGAGGAGAAGGGGTTGGGGATGAAGCGCTCCGCGGTGAGGTCGGGCCGAGCGAGGTAGCCACGCGCGACACCGTCACCACCGACGAAGAGCTCTCCGGGCACGCCGATAGGAGCGGGCTGGAGGGAAGCGTCGAGGATGAAGGTGGAGACGTTGGGAAGAGGAGGGCCGAGAGCAGGCCGAGAGGCGGAGGTAATAGGAAGCGCGGTGGCGTCGACGGTGGTTTCGGTGGGGCCGTAGACGTTGAAGGCGCGCAGGGAAGGCGAGGAGGAGAGCGTCGCCCAGAGGGAGTCGTCGATAGCCTCACCGCCGATGAGGACGCGAAGGGGCCGCTGAGAGGAAGCGAGGCCCTCGTCGAGGAGGAGGCGGAGGTGGGAGGGGGCGCAGTCGAGGACGTCGAGCTGGTGACGAGACAGCCAGGAGAGAAGCAGGGGGACGTCTTCACGGGCCGCCTGAGGGACGAAGCAGAGGGCGTGACCGAGAGCGAGGAAGACGAGCTGCTTGACGGAGGCGTCGAAGGAGAGGGGGGCGTTGAGGGAGATGCGAAGAGGGCGCTGGACGTCGGAGTAGATGGAGGAGGAGAGGGCGTGGAGGAGATTCACCACGGAGGAGTGGTGGATGAGGACGCCCTTGGGCCTGCCGGTGGAGCCGGAGGTGTAGATGACGTAGGCGGCGTGAGAGGGCAGCGAGACGCGGTGCGGATTGGAGTCCGGGAGCGCGGCAAGGGAGTCACGCAGGGCTGAGTCATCGAGGCACAGAGGCGTGGAGACGCCGGTGTCGAGACGAGGCAGGAGGTGGGACTGGGTGAGGACGAAGGGAGCGCCGGAGTCCTGGAGCATGAAGGCGAGGCGCTCGCGGGGGTAGGCGGAGTCGAGGGGGACGTAGGCGGCGCCGGCCTTGAGGATGGCGAGGAGGGCGACGAGGGAGTCGACGGAGCGCTCGAGGCAGAAGGCGACCCGGACTTCGGGCCCGACGCCGCGAGCGCGAAGCAGGTGCGCGAGCTGATTGGCGCGCTGGTTGAGGGCAGAGAAGGAGAGGGAGGCGGAGTCGTCGAGGACGGCGAGCGAGTCAGGCGTGAGAGCGGCCTGGGCCTCGAAGAGCTCGTGGAAGGCACCCTTCCAGGGCATCTCCCGGCGCGTCGAGTTCCAATCGACGAGCACGCGGCGGCGCTCCTCGGCGGACAACATCTCCAGCTCGCTCAGCCGTGAGTCCGGCGAACCGAGCGCGGCCTCGAGCAGCGTTCCGAAGTGCTCCACCATCCGGATGATGGTGGCCTCCTCGAACAGGTCCGTGCGGTAGCCCAGTCCGCCTTCGAGTCCCTCGCCCAGCGTCAGGGTGAGGTCGAACTTCGCGCTCGGGGCGCCCGAGTCGAACGCCTCCAGGCGCAAGGGTGCCTTGACCTCCGTGCTTCCACGCACCTCCATGCTCGTCGTCGGCGCGTTCTGCAGGACGAGCATCACCTGGAACAGCGGCGAGTGGCTGAGCGTGCGGTGGGGGTTGAGCTCCTCGACGAGCTTCTCGAAGGGCACATCCTGGTGCTCATAGGCGGACAGCGTGGTGCGCTTCACCCGCGCGAGCAGCTCACGGAAGCGCAGCGACGCGGGGACCTGCGTGCGCAGGACCAGTGTGTTGACGAAGAAGCCGATGAGTCCCTCGGTCTCCGCGCGCGTGCGGCCCGCGATGGGTGAGCCCACGGCGATGTCGTCCTGCCCCGAGTAGCGGGACAGCACCACCTGCCACACGGCGAGCAGCGCCATGAACGGCGTGATGCCCTCTTGCTGGCAGAAGGCCGCGAGTCGCTCCGCCACGGAGCGAGGCAGACGCACGGGGACCGTGGCCCCCCGGTTCGTCTGCACGGGAGGCCTGGGCTTGTCCGTGGGCAGCTCCAGGAACGGCGGAGCGTCCGCGAGCTGCTGCCTCCAATACGAGAGCTGCCGCTCCAACGCCTCGTCACGCAGCCACGCACGCTGCCACGCGGCGAAGTCCGCGTATTGGATGGGCAGGGGCTCCAACTGCGAAGCCCGTCCGTTGAGCTTCGCGGAGTAGAGCTCCGCCAGCTCACGGAGCAGCACGCCCATGGACCAACCATCCGACGCGATGTGGTGCACCGTCCCCACGAGCACGTGCCGCTCGGCCTCCAGCTTCAGCAGGAGCACGCGCAGCACCGGGCCGCGCTCCAGGTCGAACGGGCGCGAGGCCTCTTCGCTCACCCGTCGGTGAGCCTCGTCGAGCCGAGTCACCTCGGGATGCGACTGGAGATCCACCACGGCCAGGTGGACCGGAGAGGAGGCGTGGATGTGCTGACGCGGAGCGCCCTCGTGCGTCACGAACGTGGTGCGGAGGGCCTCGTGTCGGTCGACGAGCGCCGTGAAGGCACCCTGGAGCGCCACCACGTCGAGCGGCCCCTGAAGGAGCAGCGCGAGCGGGATGTTGTACGTCGAGCTGCCCGGCTCCAACTGGTCGATGAGCCACAGGCGCTGCTGGGCGAAGGACAGCGGCAGCTCTCCCGAGCGTGGCACCGGCACCAGCGCGGGTGTCTTCGTGCCCGCGGACGTGCCGGAGGTCTGCGCGAGTCGAGCGGCGAGCGTGGCGACGGTGGGCGACTCGAAGAGCGCGCGCAGCGGCAGCTCCAGGTCGAGCGTCCTGCGCACGCGGGAGACCACCTGCGTGGCCAGCAGCGAATGTCCGCCCAGGGAGAAGAAGTTGGCGGTGACGCTGACCCGGTCGAGCTGGAGGACCTCGGCCCAGATGCCGGCGAGGGCCGTCTCGAGCGCGTCACGCGGCGCGACGAAGAGCGTGTCCTCGGCGCTCTGCTCCGGAACGGGCAGGGCCTGCCGGTCGACCTTGCCGTTGGGCGTCAGCGGCAGGGCCTCCAGGGGCACGAAGACCGTGGGCAGCATGTACTCGGGCAGGTGCTCGCGCAGCGCGGCCACCAGGGCCACGGTGTCGACCGCCCCGGGCACGAGGTAGGCGACGAGTCGGTGCTGGCCGGGCACGTCCTCACGCACCAGGACGACGGCGTCGCGAATGCCCGGTTGAGTGCGGAGCGCGGCCTCGATCTCCCCCAGTTCGATGCGCAGACCGCGCAGCTTCACCTGGAAGTCGGTGCGGCCGAGGTACTCGAGCTGTCCCTCGGCGAGCCACCTCGCCCGGTCACCCGTGCGATAGAGCCGCGCCCCGGGCGTGGAAGCGAACGGGTCGGGGATGAAGCGCTCCGCGGTGAGCGCGGGCCTGCCGAGGTACCCGAGTGCCACCTGCGCGCCGCCCAGATACAGCTCGCCCGGGACGCCCGCGGGCACGGGGTGCAGCGCGCCGTCCAGGACGTAGGCACGCGTGTTGGCGACCGGGCGGCCGATGGGGATGGAGCCTCCTGCCACGGCCTCGCCCACGACGGTGGACGTCGAGTCGATGGTGACTTCCGTGGGGCCGTAGAGGTTGACGAACCGGGTGCCCACGAGCTGCTCACGGACCCTCGATGCGAGCGACGTGGACAGCGCCTCGCCTCCGCAGAACAGCCACTTCAGCGACGTGACACGCGACAGCGAGGGCTCATCCAGCGCGAAGCGCAGCAGCGACGGAACCAGTTGGAGCACGGTGATGCCGTGCCGGATGACGGAGTCGAGCAGCAGCGCGGCGTCGCGGTGTGCATCCCGCGGCGCGAGGACCAGCGGCGCGCCGACGAGCAGCGGCGCCCAGCACTCCCAGACGGAGGCGTCGAAGGCCAGCGGCGTCTTGAGGAGGACCTTGTCCTGGGCCGTGAGCGGGAAGGCCTCGAGGAACCACGCCATGTGGTTGGCGAGGGCTCGATGCGGGATGAGCACGCCCTTGGGCTGACCCGTGGAGCCGGACGTGTAGATGACATACGCCGGCGCCTCGGCCTCGTGACGCGCGGAGAGCGGCTCGGTGGATTCGCGCGCGAGGGCCTCCTGGTGCTCCGCGGAGTCCAGCCGCTCGGCCGTGACACCTTCGGGCAGCAGGTCGAGCAGGGACTCCTGGGTGAGCACCAACCGCGCGCCGCTGTCGCGGAGCATGAAGGCCAGGCGCTCGCGCGGATAGTCGGGCGAGAGCGGGAGGTACGCGGCGCCCGCCTTGAGGATGGCGAACAGGCAGACGGGGAGCTGGAGCGTGCGGTGCGAGAGGAGGGCGACGAAGTCTCCCTGCTTCACGCCACGGGAGACCAAAAGCCGCGCGAGCTGGTTCGCGCGCGCCTCGAGCTGACGGTACGTGAGCGCTCCGTCATCGGAGAGGACCGCGACGGCCTCGGGCGTGAGCCGCGCCTGCTGTTCCACGAGCCGGTGGACGCAGGGCTCCGTGGGGATGTCCCAACGCGTGTCGTTCCATTCGACCAGGACCTTCCGCTGCTCGTGCGCGGTGAGCAGCGCATGGCCGGCGATGGGGGCGTCGGGGCGCGAGACGAGGGACTCGACCAGCTGGGTGAAGTGGAGCGCGAGCCGCTCGATGGTGCCGTGCTCGAACAGGTCGGAGTTGTAGCCGAGCGAGCCGGCATATCCGTCCGGCAGCTCCACGAGGTTGAGGTTGAGCTCGAACTTGGACGTGGTGTCGTCGATGTCGACGGGGCTGAGTGTCAGCTCCTGCTTCTGGATGGCCGAGGCCGGCGTGTTCTGGAGCGAGAACAGGACCTGGAACAACGGGCTGCGGCTCAAGTCACGCGCGGGCTGGAGCACCTCCACCAGACGCTCGAACGGCACGTCCTGATGCGCGTAGGCGCCGAGCGCGGACTCCTTCACCTGCTTGAGCAGGTGCTGGAACGACGCCTGCCCATCGATGCGCGCGCGGAAGACGAGCGTGTTGACGAAGAAGCCGATGAGGCCCTCGAGCTCCGCGCGCTGACGGCCCGCGATGGGAGAACCGACGGTGACGTCGTCCTGGCCCGAGTAGCGCGACAGTAGCACCTGCCACGCGGCGAGCAGCACCATGAACGGCGTGGCGCCCTCGCGCTGGCACAGCTCCGCGAGCTTCTTCGCCGTGGTGGCCGGCAGGAAGACGCCGACATTGCCACCGCGCGAGGACATGACCAGCGGCCGCGACTTGTCCGTGGGCAGGTCCAGGGCCGTGACGCCGGCGAGCTGACGGCGCCAGTAGGAGAGCTGTCCCTCCAGCACGTCACCCTGGAGCCAGGCGCGCTGCCAGATGGCGTAGTCGGCATACTGGAGCGTCAGCGGCGGCAGCGGTGACGGCTTGCCGTGCGCGAAGGCGTCGTAGAGGGCGGCGACCTCCTGGACGAGCACGCCCATGGACCAACCGTCGGAGACGATGTGGTGCATGTTGAGCGCGAGCACGTGCTCGGTGGGTGACAGGGCCAGGAGCTGGGCGCGGATGAGCGGCCCGGTGGACAGGTTGAAGGGGCGGGCGAGCTCCTCGAGGAGCAGGCGCTTCACCTCAGCGTGGGCCTGTGTGGATTCCAGGGACTGGAGGTCCACTCGGGCCAGCGGCAGCTCGCCGTGCGGCGCGATGCGCTGGAAGGGCTGGTCGTCCTGCTGGAAGAACGTGGTGCGCAGCGCCTCATGACGCCGCACCAGCTCGTCGAAGGCGCGCTGGAGCGCCGCCGTGTCGAGCGGTCCCTCCAGCCGGACGAACGACGGCATGTGGTACGCGGCGCCGCCGGGCTGGAACTGGTCGATGAACCAGAGGCGCAGCTGGGCGAAGGACAGCGGCACCGCGCCGTCGCGCGGCACGGCGACGAGGGGAGGCGCGCGGCCGGCTCCAGGTGTCTCGTCCTCGATGCGGGCGGCGAGGGCGGCCACCGTCGGCGCCTCGAAGAGCGCGCGCAACGGCAGCTCCAGCTCGAACGCCGAGCGGACGCGCGAGATGACCTGCGTGGCCAGCAGCGAGTGCCCACCGAGCGCGAAGAAGTTGTCGGTGATGCTCACCCTCGGCAGGTGCAGCACGTTGGAGAAGATCTCCGCGAGCTTCTCCTCCCGGGGCGTCCGGGGCGCGATGAACGGCGCCTCGCGCTCCTGCTCGCTCACCTCGGGCGCGGGCAGCTGGCGGCGCGCCACCTTGCCGCTCGGCGTGAGGGGGAGCGCCTCCAGCGTGACGAACGCGGAGGGCACCATGTACTCGGGCAGGCGCTGGAGGAGCGCGGCCCTCAGGGCTTCGAGGCCCGGCGACGCGGACTCGGCCGCGGGCACCAGATACCCCACGAGGCGCTTGAGGCCGGGGACGTCCTCGCGGACCGTGGCGGCCGCATCGCGGATGCCCGGGAGGGCGCGCAGCGCGGACTCGACCTCGCCCAGCTCCACGCGGAAGCCACGCAGCTTCACCTGACCATCCAGGCGGCCGAGGAACTCGACGGTGCCGTCCGCCTTCCACCGCGCGGAGTCGCCCGTGCGATAGAGCCGCGCGCCCGGCGTGGGACTGAACGGATGGGGGACGAACTTCTCCGCCGTCAGCTCGGGGCGGCCCGCGTACCCCAGCGCGAGGTGGGCGCCGCCGATGAACAGCTCGCCGGGAACGCCCACGGGCGTCGGCTGTCCGAGCGCGTCCAGCACGTAGAGCTGCGTGTGCGGCAACGGGCCGCCGATGGACGGCAGCCGGGGCCAGGACGCGGGAGGGCCCTGGAGTCGGAACGCCGAGACGACGTGCGTCTCCGATGGGCCGTACTGGTTCTCCAGGATGCAGCCCGGGAGCCGCTCGAAGAACGCCACCAGCGCGGGCGTCACCTGGAGCTGCTCACCGGCGGTGACGACTTCGCGCAGCGCGACCGGCAGCGTGGCGCCGTGCGCGACGGCGTCCGAGATGGCCTGGAGCGCGACGAAGGGGAGGAAGAGCCGCGCGACGCCCTGCCGGTGCATGAAGTCGAGCAGCGCGGGAATGTCCTGACGCAGTCCTCCCGTGGGGAGCACCAGCGTGCCGCCGGCCCACCACGTGGAGAACAGCTCCTGGCAGGAGACGTCGAAGCTGAGCGACGCGAACTGGAGCGTGGTCGCCGAGGGCACTGGCGACTGGCTCAGCTGCCACGTCAGCAGGTGGCTCAGCGCGCGGTGCGGCAGCGCGACGCCCTTGGGCCTGCCCGTGGAGCCCGACGTGTAGATGACGTAGGCGGGGGACTCCGGCGAGACGAAGACCTCCGGGGCGTGCGTGGACCGGGTGGCCAGGTCCTGTGCCTCCTCATCCAGCAGCACGAGCCTCGCGCGTGACGCGGGCACCGAGGCGCGCAGCGTGGAGTGCGACAGGACGACGGGCGTCGCCGAGTCCTCGAGCATGAAGGCCAGGCGCTCGGCGGGGTAGTTCGGGTCCAACGGGAGGTAGGACGCGCCGGCCTTGAGTGACGCCAGCACGGCGACGGTCATGTCCAACGACTTGTCCAGGCAGATGCCCACGGGCACACCCGCCTCGACGCCGAGCGCGAGCAGCCGATGCGCGAGCTGGTTGGCACGGCCTTCGAGCTGCGCGTAGGTGAGCGCGCTCGTCCCATCGGTGACCGCGATGACGTCCGGCGTGAGCCTGGCGCGCGCGCTCACGGGCTCGTGGATGGGCGTGGCGGTGTGCGGTCCCTTCGCGGTGCTGTTCCAGTCGACCAGGAGCCTGCCGCGCTCCTCCTCGGCCAACAGCGGGGCGCTCCAGATGGACTGCTCGGGGCCGCCCACGACGGACGCGAGCAGCCGCGTCCAGTGCGACCGCATCCGCTCCGCCGTGCTCCGGTCGAACAGGTCCGTGTTGAACTCGAGCATGCCTCCGATGTCGTTGCCGGAGTCGAACAGGAGCAGGGACACGTCGAACTTGGCGGTGCCGCTGTCCACGTCCAGCGTGTCGGAGTCGCCGCCGTCGCCGCCGGTGCGCTCGTAGGTCTGGAGCGCGAGCAGGGCCTGGAAGAGCGGTGAGCGGCTCAGGTCGCGCTCGGGCCGCAGCTCCTCCACCAGCTTCTCGAAGGGCACGTCCTGATGGGCATAGGCCCCCAGCGTCGTGTCACGCACCTGCTTCAGCAGCTCACGGAAGCTCAGGCCGGGCGTGAGCCGGGCGCGCAGGGCGAGCGTGTTGACGAAGAACCCGACGATTCCCTCCACCTCGGACTGGTGCCGGTTGGCGATGGGCGAGCCGACGACGATGTCGTCCTGACCGGAGTAGCGGGCGAGCAGCACCTGGAAGGAGGCCAGCAGCGCCATGAACGGCGTGACGCCCTCGCGCTTGCACATCGCCTGGAGCCGCGCGGTGAGCTCGCGTCCGAGGCGCACGTTGAGCGTCGAGCCGTTCGCCGTCTGCACGGGCGGCCGGGGCCTGTCCGTGGGCAGCTCCAGCACCCGCGGCGCGCCCTCCAGCTGCGTCCTCCACCACCCGACCTGCCGCGCGAGCACCTCGCCCTGCAGCCAGCCTCGCTGCCACACGGCGTAGTCCGCGTACTGGTACGTCAGCGGCGGCAGCGGAGAGGGCTGCCCGCGCGCGAAGGCGTCGTAGAGCACGACAATCTCGCGCGAGATGATGCCGTTGGACCACGCGTCGGAGATGATGTGGTGCTGGGTGACGAGCAGCACGTGGCGCTCGTCGGACAGGCGCAGCACGGAGGCGCGGAGGAGGGGCGCCTGTCCCAGGTCGAAGGGCTTCTGGGCCTCGGCCGCGGCCAGCTCGAACGCCCGGGCCTCGCGCTCCGCTTCCGGAAGCGCGCTCAGGTCGACGATGGGGAGGCGGAGCTCCGCGTGCTCGTGGATGCGCTGGAAGGGCACGCCGTCCGGCTGCACGTGGAAGCTGGTGCGCAGGGCCTCGTGTCGTTGCACGAGCGCCTGGATGCCCTTCTCCAGCGCGTCCAGGTCCAACGCTCCGTCGAGGGGGAGCGCGGACGGCACGTTGTAGAACGGGCTGTCGGGCTGGAACCGGTCCAGGAACCACAGGCGCTGCTGCGCGAAGGACAACGGCAGCGGGGCGCCATCGCGCGGCACCAGGAGCAGCGGCGGACGCACCGGCCCCCTGCCCGCGAGCGCCATCGCGTCGAGCCGGGCGGCCAGGGTCTCGATGGTGGGCGCCTCGAACAGCTCCCTCAGCGCGAGCTCCGCCTGGAAGGCCGTGCGGATGCGCGACACGAGCTGCGTGGCCAGCAGGGAGTGTCCTCCCAGTGCGAAGAAGTCGTCGGTGACGCCGATGCGCGGGACGCGGAGGATCTGCATCCAGAGCGTGGCGAGCCGCTCCTCGGTGGGCGTCCGCGGCGGGACGAGCTCGGCGGAGGACGTCGGCGTGAGGACGGCCTCGGGCGGAGGCAGCGCCTTGCGGTCCACCTTCCCGTTCGCGGTGAGCGGGAACGCCTCGAGCCGCAGCAGGGACGACGGCACCATGAACTCGGGCAGTCGCGACTTGAGGAAGGCCCGGAGCGTGACGGCGTCGAGCTCGTCCGAGACGAAGTAGCCGACGAGGCGCTTGTCGCCGGGGACGTCCTCGCGGGCGATGGCCACGGCCTCGCGCACGGCAGGATGGGAGAGCAGCCCCGCCTCGACTTCGGACAGCTCGATGCGGAAGCCGCGGACCTTGACCTGCGCATCCGCGCGGCCGACGAAGTCCAGCGCGCCGTCCTGCCTCCAGCGCACCAGGTCGCCGGAGCGGTAGAGGCGCGCCCCGGGCACGGTGGAGAACGGGTCCGGGACGAAGCGCTCCGCGGTGAAGGTGGGCTGCCCGACGTAGCCTCGCGCGAGGCCGTCACCGCCGATGAACAGCTCCCCCGTCACGCCGACGGGCACGGGCTGCAGCGACGCGTCGAGGACGCGCAGGTGCGTTCCGTTCGTCGGACGGCCGATGGGGACGGAGACGCCGACGTCGTCGGGGCTCGCGACGGTGAAGGTCGTGGCGACGACGGTGATTTCGGTGGGGCCGTAGCAGTTGGTGACCTGGATGCCCCAGTCCGCCACGGCGCGGCGCGCGTTCAACGCGGAGACGACGTCGCCACCGGTGAGGAGGCGCTGAAGGCAGGCGGGCACGGGGAGGCGGCTCTCGACGAGCTGCGAGAACAGACCGCTGGTGGCCCAGAGCGTGGTGACGCCGTGGCGGGCGACAGTCTGGAACAGCTCCTCGAGCGACGGCGTCCTCGGCGGCAGGAGGGCCAGCCGCGCGCCGTGCAGCAGCGCGCCCCAGACTTCGAACGTGGAGGCGTCGAAGGAGATGGGCGCGAGCATCAGGTGCGTCTGCTCGGGCCCGAAGCGGGTGTAGTCGATGCCGACCAGTGTGTGGATGACGCCGCGATGGGTGCAGGCGACACCCTTGGGCCTGCCCGTGGAGCCGGACGTGAAGTCGATGTAGGCCAGCGAATGCGGGTGCGCGGCGGGCGCGAGCGGCGTGGAGGCGAGGCCGTCCAGCGGGGCCTCCTCGAGCAGCACGCACGTGAGCCCGTCTGCGGGGAGCAGGGAGCGCAGCGCGCCCGTGGTGACGAGCGCGTCGGGGCGCGAGTCCTCGAGCATCAAGACCAGCCGCTCCCGCGGATAGGACGTGTCGAGCGGGACGTAGGCCGCGCCGGCCTTGAGGATGGCGACCAGGGCGACGATGAGCTCGGGCGAGCGCTCCAGCGAGACGGCGACGCGGCAGTCGGTGGTGACGCCGAGCGAGCGCAGGTGCCGGGCGAGCTGGTTCGAGCGCTCGTCGAGCTGCCGGTAGGTGACGGTGGTGTCGCCGAAGAGGAGCGCGGTGGCGTCGGGCCGCTCGGCCGCCACGCGGGAGAAGACCTCCGGCAGCGTGACGTCCACCGGGACGCGGGCGGGCGTGGAGGCCCAGTCGACGAGGAGCCGACGGGACTCCTCCTCCGGCAGCATGGAGAGCGTGGCCAGGGGCGCGTCGGGCCGGGTGACGACGGCCTCGACGAGCACCTCGAAGTGCCGCGCCATGCGCGCGATGGTGGCGTGCTCGAACAGGTCCGTGTTGTAGGTCAGCGCGCCGAGGAACCCCTCGGGCCCGTCCACGAAGTTCAGCTCCAGCTCGAACTTGATGACGGTGTCCTTCACCTCCACGGGCTCGAGCGCCGTGTCCTGCTTCTGGGCGGAGGTGCCGGGCGTGTTCTGGAGCGCGAAGAGGACCTGGAACAGCGGGCTGCGGCTCAGGTCCCGGCGGACCTGGAGCTCCTCGACCAGCCGCTCGAAGGGGACGTCCTGGTGCGCGTAGGCGCCGAGCGCGTTCTCCTTCACCTGCCGGAGCAGCGTCAGGAAGGACGCCCGCGCATCCACGCGCGCGCGGAAGACCAGCGTGTTGACGAAGAAGCCGATGAGGCCCTCGAGCTCCGCGCGCTGACGGCCCGCGATGGGAGAGCCGACGGCGATGTCGTCCTGGCCCGTGTGCCGCGAGAGCAGCAGCTGCCACGCGGCGAGCAGCGCCATGAACGGCGTGGTCCCCTCGCGGTTGCACAGCGTCTTCAGCCGCCGGGAGACCTCCGGCTTCAAGGTGATGGGTGCCTGGCTTCCGTTGAACGTCTGCACCGGAGGCCGGGGCTTGTCGATGGGCAGCTCCAGCGGCGGCACTCCGCCCAGCCGTCCCCGCCACCACGCGAGCTGCTGCTCCAGCACCTCGCCCTGGAGCCAGTCGCGCTGCCACACGGCGTAGTCGGCGTACTGGAGGGCCAGCGGGGGCAGCGGCGACGGCAGCCCCATCGCGAACGCGCCGTAGAGCGCGCCGACCTCCTGGACGAGCACGCCCATGGACCAACCGTCGGAGACGATGTGGTGCATGTTGAGCGCGAGGATGCGCTCCGTCGGGGTCAGCTCCAGCACCAGCGCGCGCACCAGCGGCCCGGTGGAGAGGTTGAAGGGGCGCAGGTACTCCTCGTGGAGCAGGCGCTCCACCTCCCGCTGCTTCGCCTCGGCCTCCAGGGCCTTCAGGTCCACGTGCGTCACGGGCAGCTCGCCCTGCGGTGCGATGAGCTGGTAGGGCTCGTCGTTCTGCTGGAGGAACGTGGTGCGCAGCGCCTCGTGACGCCGCACCAGCTCGTCGAAGGCGCGCTGGAGCGCGGCGCGGTCCAGCGGTCCGTCCAGCCGGACGAACGACGGCATGTTGTACGTCGCGGTACCGGGCTGGAGCTGGTCGAGGAACCACAGGCGCTGCTGCGCGAAGGACAGCGGCAGGGGCCCGGAGCGCGGCACGGGGACGAGCGGAGGCGGCTGCCGCTTGCCCGACATCAGCAGCATCGTGTCGATCTGCGCCGCGAGCGCCGCGACGGTGGGCGCGCCGAAGACGGTGCGAAGCGGCAGCTCCACGCCGAGCGCGGAGCGCACGCGCGACACCACCTGCGTGGCGAGCAGGGAGTGCCCCCCGAGCGCGAAGAAGTTGTCGGTGACGCTCACGCGCGGCACGTGCAACACGTCCGCGAAGAGCGTCGCGAGCTTCTCCTCCAGCGGCGTGCGCGGCGGGGCGAAGGCGCCGCCGCGCAGGCTCTCCGCGTCCGGCGCGGGCAGCCGCTTGCGCGCGAGCTTTCCGCTGGGCGTGAGCGGGAGCGCCTCCAGCGCGACGAACGCGTTGGGCACCATGTACTCGGGCAGCCGCTCCTGCAGGAAGACGCGGAGGGCCTCGACGTCCGGCGCCGCGTCCGAGGCGGAGACGACGTAGCCGACGAGCCGCCGGTCCCCCGGGACGTCCTCGCGCACCACCACGGCCGCGTCACGCAGCCCCGGCGCGGAGCGCAGCACCGTCTCCACCTCGCCCAGCTCGATGCGGAAGCCGCGCAGCTTCACCTGCGAGTCCAGGCGGCCCAGGAAGTCGAGCGTCCCGTCCGCGCGCCAGCGAGCGGCGTCACCGGTGCGGTACAGCCGCGCGCCCGGCGTCCGCGAGAACGGGTCCGGCACGAAGCTGCGCGCGGTGACGTCCGCCTTGCGCTGGTAGCCATGCGCCAGGTGCTCACCGCCGACGTACACCTCACCGGCGACGCCCACGGGCACCGGCTGTCCCAGCGCGTCCAGCAGGTAGATGCGCGTGTGGCCCACGGGGCTTCCGACGGACGGCAGGGGAGGCCAGGCCGCGGGCTCGCCGCGCAGGCGGAACGCGGTGACGACGTGGGCCTCGGAGGGGCCGTACTGGTTCTCCAGGGAGCAGCCCGGGAGCTTCTCGAAGAAGGCCACGACGCTGGCGCTCACCTGGAGCTGCTCGCCGGCGGTGACCACCTCGCGCAGCGCGGTGGGAAGCGTGGCCCCGTGGGCGACGGCGTCCGCCATGGCCTGCAGCGCGACGAACGGGAGGAAGAGCCGCGCGACGCCCTGCTGGTGCATGAAGTCGAGCAGCGCGGGGATGTCCTGGCGCAGCGCCCCGGTGGGCAGGGCGACGGTGCCGCCCGTCCACCAGGTGGAGAAGAGCTCCTGCACGGAGACATCGAAGTTGAGCGACGCGAACTGGAGCGTCGTGGCCCCGGGCAGCGCCGACTGGCCCACCTGCCACGTCAGCAGCGAGCTCAGCGCGCGGTGGGGCATGACGATGCCCTTGGGCAGGCCCGTGCTGCCGGAGGTGTAGATGACGTAGACGGTGGCATCCACCGGGACGTCGATGCCGGGCGCGTGGCGCGGCTGCTGCCCGAGCGCGTCCGCCTCGTCATCCAGCGTGATGACGCGGGTGGACTCCAGGAAGGACAGGGCGGACTTCAGGCTCGAGTGCGTGAGGACCACGGGCGCGAGCGTGTCCGCGAGCATGTAGGCCAGGCGCTCGGAGGGGTAGGTCGGGTCCAGCGCCAGGTAGTTGGCCCCGGCCTTGAGCGTGGCCAGGACGGCGATGGCCATGTCGAGCGACTTCTCCAGGCAGATGCCGACGGTGCTCCCGGTCGCGACGCCGCGCGCGCGCAGGTGCCAGGCGAGCTGGTTGGCCCGCGTGTCCAGCTCCGCGTACGTGAGCGCGTGGGTCCCATCCGTGACGGCGACGGCGTCGGGCGTGCGGCGGGCCTGCGCCTCCACGGGGACGTGGATGGGCGAGGGCGTGAAGTCGCCTTTCGACGTGTCGTTCCAGCCGACGAGCAGCTGGTGGCGCTCGGCGTCCTCGAGCAGGGGCAGCCGGAAGACGGACTGGCCCGGCTCGCAGACGGCGGCCTCCAGCAGGCGCACCAGCCGCGTGGCCATCCGCTGGATGGTGGCCGTGTCGAAGAGGTCCAGGTTGTACTCGAACACCGCGTGGAAGGCGGTGCCGTCATCGGACATCAGCAGCGTCAGGTCGAACTTCGACGTGCCGCTGATGGCGTCCAGCGGGCGGACCTTCAGCGCGGAGCTCCCGTCGTCCTGGCCCACCGCCTTCGGCGTGTTGAGCAGGGCGAGCATCACCTGGAACAGCGGCGTGCGGCTCTGGTCCCGCTCCGGACGCAGCTCGTCCACCAGCTTCTCGAACGGGACGTCCTGGTGCGCGTACGCGCCCAGCGTCGTCTCGCGCACCTGGAGGAGCAGCTCGCGGAACGTCATGCCCGGCTTGAAGCGGGCGCGCAGCGCGAGCGTGTTGGCGAAGAAGCCGATGAGCCCTTCCAGGTCCGCGCGCGTGCGGTTGGCGATGGGCGAGCCGACGATGATGTCGTCCTGGCCGGAGTAGCGCGCCAGCAGCGTCTGGAACGTGGCCAGCAGCACCATGAAGGGCGTGACGCCCTCCTCGCGGCACAGCGCGTAGACGGCCGGCGCCAGCTTCTCCGGGATGTCCACGCGCAGCATGTCGCCGCGCAGGGTCTGGATGGGCGGGCGGGGCCTGTCGGTGGGCAGCTCCAGCGCGTGCGGCGCGTCGGCCAGCTGCGTGCGCCAGTACGCCAGCTGCGACTCGAGCACGTCCCCCGTCAGCCACCCGCGCTGCCACACGGAGAAGTCCGCGTACTGCACGGGCAGCTCGGGCAGCGGCGTTGGCTGTCCCCGCGCGAAGGCCAGGTAGAGCGCGGGGACCTCCTGCGTGAGCACGCCGATGGACCACCCATCCGAGATGATGTGGTGGATGACCATGAGCAGCACGTGCTCGTGTGCGTCCAGCTTCAAGAGCGTCGCGCGCAAGAGCGGTCCCGACGCCAGGTCGAAGGGCGTGCGCGCCGCCTGGTCCGCCAGGCGCTGGGCCTGGGCGTCGCGCTCCTCCGGCGACAGCGCGCGCAGGTCCACCACCGGGATGCTGAACGGCGCGGGCTCGGAGACCGCCTGCACGGGGCCTTCCGGCAACGCACGGAACGTGGTGCGCAGCGTCTGGTGGCGCCGCGTCAGCTCCGTGAAGGCGCGCTCCAGCAGCGCGTGCTCCAGCGGCCCGGTGAAGCGCAGTCCGTAGAACATGTTGTACGCGGGGCTGCCCGGCTGGAGCTGGTCCAGGAACCACAGCCGCTGCTGCGCGTAGGACAGCGGCGCGCCGTCGCCATGCCCCGTGGGGATGGGCCCCTCGCCCGCGCGCGCGGCGTCGAAGAGCCGGGCGGCGAGCGCCTTCGCGTGCGGCTCGCGCAGCAGCGTGTAGCCGTCACCCGGCGTCACCTCGAGCCGTGAGCCCTCCTCCGCCAGCACCGCCCAACCCCGGTCCTGCTCGGTGTCGCTGGCCCCGGTGGCCTCCGCGGCGCGGACCACGAGCGCGGAGCCGGGGAAGGGCTCCGGGACGTAGCGGCGGGCGGCGCGCAGGTGAGCGGAGAAGACCTTGAAGCGCGCGCGCAGGGACTCGATGGGCGTGCCCTCGGGCAGCAGCCCCGCGCCATGCAGGTGCGCGAGCAGGGGCTCCGGGTCCTTTCCCGTGGTGAGCGCCGCGGGCAGCTCCAGCGGAGCCAATCCCCCCTGGAGCGCCAGGTCCCTCGCGAACAGGGCCGCGTGGGCCGCGAGCGCGGTGGCGGACACGCTCCGGTCGGGTGCCGCGGGGGGCGGCTCGAGCAGCGTGAGCCGCGCGGCGTGCCCGTCGCGCTGGAGCAGGCGTGCCATCTCCCACGCGATGACGGCGCCCAGCGCCCAGCCCGCGAGGTGGTAGGGCCCCTCGGGCCGCTCGGCGCGCAGCGCCTCCACGTAGAAGACGGCCATCGCCTCCAGCGACTCCAGCGGGGCGCGGCCGTCGGTGAGGCCTCGCGCCTGGAAGCCCAGCACGGGCTGGGACGCGGGCGCGTGCCCGGCGAGCGCGGCGTAGCAGTCCAGCCGGCCGTCCAGCGGATGCACGAGGTAGAGCGGCGGAGTCTTCTCGTCACCGGCGCGCAGGACCACCAGCGGCGAGCCGGAGGCGGCCACGGGGGCGTCGGATGGGGTGACGGGGCCGACGGACGTCGGAGAGTCGATGCGCGTGCTCACGGATACTCCAGTGGATACATGGGCGCGGACGGCCAGAACCGCGACGTGCTCAAGACGGGGTGTTCCCCGTCGCCGAGAGCCTGTTCTCGGGCACGGCGTTGGCCGCGGGCGGTTCGGAAGGAAGCGTCGAGGCGAGCGGATGGGAGGGAATCACGTCCGGAAGCTCTTCCTGGACGCGCCGCGCGCGAGGGGACGAAAGCAGCAGGCCCACGGCGCACAACACCGTGAGGCCGATGACGACGAAGAGGAGCGCGATGCCGCGGCCGGGGCCGGTGCCCAGAAGGCGCCCCATGCTGTCCGCCAGCGCGCCGCCCGGAGCCATCCACGGCTCGAAGACACGGTCGGCCAGCGGACCCGCCACCAGCGTGACCAGCAGCACCGCGGACTGGCCCACCGTCTTTCGCAGCGCGGCCACCCGGCCCTGGATCTCCAGCGGCACCTTCGTCTGCCAGAGCACCTGCGAGTTGGCCGCGGTGAGCGGCATGGAGAACAGGAACAGCATCGCCGCCGTGGCGAGCAACGCAACGCTGGGGGGCAGCGCGGCCAGCAGCAACATCGTCGCGGCGATGAGCGGGAAGCCCGCCACGCCCCGCATGCGCTGCTTGGGGCCGCCCCACACGCTGGTGAGCACGCCCCCGGCCAGCATGCCCAGGCCGGACACGGAGCCGATGACGCCCAGGTTCTTCACGTCCGTGAAGCTCAGCACCAGCGGCGTGATGAGCAGCAGCACCAGCGCCATGCTCGCGTTGGTGAACGTGGTGAAACACAGCAGGTACGTCAGCCCCCGCCGCTCGCGCACGAAGCGCCACGCCTCGGCGAGCTCCGCGCGCATCGAGCGCTGGCCCGGAGCCCGCGCCGCGCTCGGCGGTGGTGACGGGAAGCGCACCGCGACGAGCACGCTCGCGGCGAACAGGAAGCTCAGCACGTCCATGAAGAGCACGCCGTGCAGGCCGATGCTGCCCACCAGCACGCCCGCGAACACCGGCGAGGCAATCTGGCTGATGGCCGCGCCCAGCTCCGCCAGTCCGCTGGCGCGCCCCAGGTGCCGCTTGGGGATGAGCAGCGGCGTCGTCGCCTGCCACGCGGGCCACCGGAACGCCGTGCAACAACCGCCCAGCAGGACGATGGGGTACATGTACCAGCTCTGGAACTTCAGCCAGCCGGCGTTGTCCGCCACCAGCAGCGTCCAGATGAGCCCCGTGGTGACGCCCGAGCCCACGTCGCTCCAGAGCATCGCCTTGCGCCGGTCCCACCGGTCCACCAGCACGCCCGCGAACGGCGACAACACCGCCAACGGCAGCGTCGCGCAGAACGAGATGAGCACGAAGCGCGTCGTGGAGCCGGTGAGCTGGTAGACGTACGCGCCCAGCGCGAACGATGTCAGCCCGGAGCCGAACAGGGAGACGAACTGACCCAGCCAGACCAGGGCGAACGTGAGCAGCGGGCGCGACGGTGAAGCAGGCGACGGGGCGGTCATTCGTCGAGGAGGAGCGAGCTGGGTTGCCTGGCCAGCTTCCCACGGGCCAGGGGCACGGCACAGGAACCGGGGTACTCTGCGATCAGCTTCACAGCCCTGACGCATTCTTGCAAACAGACTACCCGGACAGTCGCGCCGGCCCGCGTGGAAACACGGACGGTGCGTGTGGCCCGGGGGAGGTGGCGGGGGAGGGGGCCCTCGTTGCGAGCCGCCGGCCGCGCCTCAACTTCTTGGAACAGCAATCCGTTCACCCTCACCAGGAGGCCGTCGATGGCTCAGGCTGGCAAGGATGTCGAGACGCTCAATTCCTTCTTGCGGGGCGAGATTTCAGCGGTGGAGACCTACCGCCAGGCGATGGGGCACATCGAGCACGACGTGCGGCGGCGCACGCTCGAGGAGTGCCTGAAGGACCACGAGCAGCGCGTGGAGGCGCTCAAGGAGCGCATCCGGCAGCTCGACGGAGAGCCCGCGGAGGGCTCGGGCGTGTGGGGCGTCTTCGCGAAGGTGGTCCAGGGCGGCGCGGACCTCCTGGGCGAGGACAAGGCCATCTCCGCCCTGGAGGAGGGTGAGGACAAGGGCCTTCGCGACTACGAGCAGAACGCGGGCAAGGTCCACGGTGACTTGCGCCGCTTCGTGCGCATGGAGCTGTTGCCCAAGCAGAAGAGCACGCACAAGAAGCTCAGCCACCTGAAGCACACCCTGCACTGAGGCCTGGGGCGCCCCCCTCACCTGGGTCCGGGCCTGCGCGCGTCGCGGGTCCGGGCCCGCTTTTGTTGGGGCTCTCAACTTTCGGGAATGCCTGTGACCTTTTGAATGCCCGAACGGCCACGGACGTCGACGTCCGGGACGCACGTCGGGTGTCCTTCATGCCGGGTCGCGAGGCTCTTGGAGGTTGCCGACGGGGCGTGCGATAACCGGGGGTCCGCCGACGAGGCCGGAGGAGATGCATGTGGCTGGACGACAGCTCTTCGGAACGCGAACATTCCTCGTCGGAAGGCGCGCGGCGCGAGCACGAAGGAAGTGTTCAGCATGAGCCCCAGGAACCGGAGCCCTTGAAGATGGCCCAGGCCCCCGCGGTGCCGAAGGAGGGCAGCCACGCGGGCGCGCTGAGCGCGAGCTGCGAGGCGCTGTTCCGCTCCACCGAGCAGGCCCTTCCGTGGGCCTGGAAGCTGCTGCAGCTGGCCAAGGGCTCCGGCGCGCTGGCCGTCGAGGCGCGTGGCGCCGCGCTGGAGTTCCTGGACCGCATCCCTCCTCACGTCCGCCGCGGGGTCAGCGAGCTGCTCGCGTACAGCAACCTCTGGCAGGCCGTCTGCACGCGGCTGGGCCGCCCGGTGGCGCGCTCGACGGAGGAGCTGCTGCGCGAGCTGAACGAGGACCTGCAGCTGCTCTTGCGCGGGGCGCAGGCGCGGCTGGGCACCACCGCGGCGCTGGAGCAGGGGCTGCTGTTGCACCTGGGGCGGCTGCGCGAGTCGCGCGGCAAGGAGCCCTCGGCGGCGCTGGAGCTGAGGGCGTCGCTGGATGCCTTCACGCACGCGGTGACGCAGGTGATGTCCTCGGCGAGCGCCTACCGCCGGGCGTGGGAGGCCGCGCAGGCGGAGCTGACCGAGTCGGCGGAGTGGCTCGGTGCTGGAGACCCGGGCTTCTGCGCGTGGCTGGCCGAGCACCTGTCGGCGTCGGTGCCCGCGTGGCGGGAGGCGCACGCGTCCAGCCGCCTGTTGCAGGAGCTGGGCGCGCTGTCCGGCCCTCCGTAGCCGAGCCTAGACCTCCACGAGGATGCGGTGCCGGTAGAGCTCCAGCAGCACGTCCTCGGACAGGTCCGCCTGCTTGTGCTCGCGCAGGTGGTGGCGCACGGCCTCCACGCTCTGTCGCCCGGTGAACTCCACGAGCAGTCCGTAGGCCTCGCCGGGCAGGGCCACGGCGTCGAAGTCGCTGTACGCGCCCAGGGCCACGCTGCCGTCGGGCATCCACTGCACGGTGGCGTCCGCGTTGAACTTGAGCGTGCGAGGCAGCTGGGAGGACACGGCGGTGCCCAGGTGCGCCTCCAGCGCCTTGAGCTCGATGAGGCCGTCCAGGCCGAGCAGCTTGTCGAGCCCCGCGGCGTCCAGCCCGCGCACCAGCCGGTGGCACTCGCGGTAGTAGTCCACCTCCAGCCCCACGTAGCCCTTCCACAGGTCCGCGTAGGCGCGCGCGGGAGGTGGCGCGTCGTCCAGGTCCTCGACGGCGAGCGGTGAGGGCTGCAGCTCCGGGCGGTCCTTGCCGGACAGGATGTAGTCGGGCAGCAGCTGGAGCGTCGTCCAGCGCGACAGCTGGATCTCCGTCAGCGTCAGGTACGTCTTGAGGGACATGTAGAACCTGCGGCCGTCCGCGCCCGCCACGTACTTGCAGAAGAACGTGGAGCACACCGCCTCGCGGTAGGGCCAGATGGTGCAGCCGCCGCTCTGCTGCGCGTAGTAGGGGCAGCGCAGCGACGCGGCCCGGCCGAAGAACTGGGTGCCGTTCTTGTAGAGGAAGTTGAACTTGGCCGGGGGCTTCACCCACTGCGGCGTCACGCCGATGCGCGCGGCGATGCGCGCCTCCATGCGCGAGCGGCCCTCGGACAGCTCCGGCCGCTCATCCGACAGGAGCGCGCCCACCAGGTAGTTGGGCAGGCGCGGGAAGTAGGTGCAGCACTTGGTGTCGGGGCGGAACAGGCGGCTGACGCCGTCCACGGCCTCCACGCTGCCCTGGGCGGAGCCCTCGCACATGGCGCAGTTCGAACAGGTGGCCTTGGTCTCCTCGGGGACGTCCTGGCGGAAGAAGCCGGGGAGCAGCTCGCGGTAGAGCTCGGGGAGGGAGTCGAGGAGGCGGGGCATCGAGGGGCTCGGGGAAGGAGGTCAGCGAGCGGAGGGGTCGTACCACTCGAGCCGATAGGTACAGGAGTCCTCGTCGTGACGGGTGCGGGAAATGGTCAGCCCCCGGACACCGATGCGATGCAGCCCCTCCTCCAGCACACCCTCGACGAAGCCCTCGGTGGCCGCGGGCTCGTTGAACCAGAGGTCCGCGGTGGTGGGGTTCACCACCGTGACGCGGGTCTCGGTGAAGTTGTTGCCGCTCCTGAAGTTGTGCGTCATCCGGCCCAGCGAGCGCATGGGGCCCAGCACGCGCGCCAGGGTGAGCACCGCCGCGCCCATGACGGTCTGCGCGTAGCCTTCAATCATGCGCCGCGCGAGCAGCCGGCGCGCCTCCTCGAGCGTCCGGTCCGGATGGAGCGCGCGGGCCACCGTGTCCAGGCAGCGCACCCAGACGGCGTGGGGATAGGCGGCCTGGAGCGGGCCGTCCAGGTCCATGCCCATCTCCCGCAGCTCGTTGCGAAGGTCGTAGGACAAGTCCTTGTCGAGGGTCTTCAGATACAGGCTGTCCACCGTGTTGCCGAAGATGACGCGCTCCTGGCTCATGCGCTTTCCCCCAAGGTCGCCGGCCACCCACCGGCGCGCGCGCATTCTCTCCGGAGCCGACCTCCCAAGGCCAGTCCTGTCGGACGTGCCCCGCACGGTGGGGCTCCGAGGAGGGGGCAGACCGCGACGGGCCTCGGGACAGGTGATCGCGCCCCGGCGACGCTCCTGGATGTGACGGAGGGCGTCATCGAAAGTGTGTCACGCCATCGCAAGGTGTGTCTGTCCGATGGAGTCCTGGATGGGCGTCCGTGGTGTGGTTTGGATGTTATGTGATTCCCCTTATTGGTCGGGTTGAAACTGTATGGCATACAGGGTTCGAGCGCTCGAATGTCTGGCGTTCTGGGGACGGATTCCGCTCAGTCGTGGACTTCGAGTCGGGTCGTCCCTCCTCCCTCACGAAAGGATGCCCCCGTGACGAAACACGATGCCGTCGTTCGTTGGGCCATGCTCCTGGGACTGCTGGTGTTCGCCAGCCCAGGCGTGGTGATGGCGCAGCCGCTCCCTCCCTTCAAGGAGGTGCACGTGGTCTTCCTGATTGACCGCAGCGGGTCGATGCAGACCGTGCGCTCGCTGGACAACCGGCAGCGGTTCGCGGTGGGCATGCAGATGGCCAGGGAGGCCGTGGAGGCGGGTTCGTCGCTGCCGCGATACATGGCGGTCTGGTCGTTCGAGAATAATTCATATCAGGTGCATCAGGATTTCACGACGGAGCCCCAGCTCATCTTCAATGCCTTGAGCGCCTTGCAGGCGGGAAGTGGGACGACCCCGCTGGCCTACTCGGCCTGCGAGGCGGTGAACAAGCTGAGAGGGTTTCGTACGAATGTCTTCGCGCAGAAGCGAATCGAGCTGAGCTCCGACGGCCAGGAGAATGACAGTCCCATTGGCTCCGAGTGCCAGGGCTCGGACAGCCCCGCGATGGACCCCCAGTCCTGGCAGTGGAAGGTGAGGAACAAGCTGCGGACCGGAAATGCCCAGAACACCAACGTGCCTCCGACCGGCTATGAGATTGTTTCTCATATCACCTTCTTCGGGAGCTTCCTGACTCTTCGGGATGGCGGCTCGGAGGTGGTCCCGGAGGTCTCGCGGGACGGGAGGCTTGTCGCGGATGCGAGCATTCCCGCTCCCACTGGCGGCCCGTTCGTCAGGTACCTGCGCACCATCGCCGAGGAGTCCGGTGGGCGGCTCACGGTCGTCGAGGACAACCAGCCGGTTCCCGCGCTCGGCGACGTCGACCGGAACGGCTGTGTCAACAACGTGGACCTGGACCTGGTGCTCGCCAACTTCGGGAACACCGTTCCGCCTGGGGACAAGCGGGCCGACATCAACGGTGACTTCATCGTCGACTACAACGACTACTCCATGGTCATCGCTCAGTGGGGGATGGGCGGTCGGTGCAACGTGACCTTCTGACCTGAGACCTCGGGGCGCGGACCCGGCCGGCTGTTTCGTGCCGGGTCCACGCCGGGGCTGACTATTCTGGCACGCCGCCCGTGGGGAGCCAGGGCTGAGGGCTGGCCCCGCAGCCTCGGCCCAGATTGCCCAGGACGATGCTGTAGTCGGTGAAGTCCACGACCTTGTCTCCGTTGAAGTCGGCCTTGGGGTCTCCAGGGGGGATGCTCAGCCCGTAGTTTGCGAGCATGAGGTAGTAGTCCTTCGAGTCGATGCACCCGTTGCCATCCGTGTCACCCGGGATGGGAAGCGGTCGTGAGTCCTCGATTGGCATGTATTGACCGCCCGAGTCGCGCGACAACCCCCGGAGCAGGACGAGGAAGGGGGATTCGAGCGGGTCCGCGAAGGGCGACAGGTTGAGGTGGTTGTAGAAGACGTCCGCGTCGAACACGAGCTGGAAGGGATTCGGGCTGTCGCGCAGCGGGTCGCCCGTCTTGAGCATGTTGCGGACCTTCCACTGCCACGAGCCCTCCTCCAGGTCCGGGTAGCGCTTGTTGCTGGACGGCCCGTAGCACAGCGAGTCTTCGGGCGTGCTGTTCTCCTCTCCGTCGGAGATGAGGTGGACCACCTTGCGTGCGTCCACGCCGGGCTCGAACTGGAGCAGCTCGTCCGCGGCATCGCAGACGGTCACCGCCAGCGGCGTGGCCCCCAGGCCCGAGGTCAGGTTGTTCAGCGTCGTCACCGTCGACGCCCCGTCCATGAAGCCCTGCTCACGGCGGTAGGTGGCCCCCTCGAACGTCCACACGGCGAAGCGTCGCGGCAGGACATTGGGCGTCTGCACGAAGTCGCGTCCCCGCGTCACGGCCTCCACGAAGCGCGTCTGGCCCGAGGCGCGCGTCGTGAGCATGGAGCCGCTGCGGTCGATGAGGATGATGACGTGCTCCTCGGTGAAGGCCCGCGCGTCGGCGCCGCCCAGCAACACCAGGGCGAGTCCGCTGGCCGCGAGCGCTCGAGGCGCCCGCCCGTTCAGTCTTCGAGGCAACATGGGTGTCTCCTAGTCGGGTGCTGCGGAAGGGACCCAACGGCCGTCCCGTGAAGCGTGGCGCCTCAGAACATCTCCACCTGCGTGGGAATGAGGCGGTCATCCCGCGTGCCGTCCCCCAACTGGCCCTCGCCGTTGTATCCCCACGCCCACGCCGTCCCGTCCGAGCGCAGCGCCATCGAATGGTGGTCCCCCGCGATGATGGCCACCGCGTTGCTCATCCCCGCCACCATCACCGGCACGTGGCGGTTCTCCAGCAGCCCATCTCCCAGCTGGCCGTCGAAGTTGAACCCCCACGCGCGCACCGTGCCGTCCGAGCGCAGCGCCAGCGAGTGGAAGTTCCCCGCCGCGATGGAGACGACGCCCGTCAGGTTCGACACCGGCCCGGGCGCGTTGAGGTTCAGGGTCGAGCCATTCCCCAGCTGCCCCGAGCCGTTGTAGCCCCAGGACCACACCGTGCCGTCCGAGCGCAGCGCCAGCGAGTGGTAGCCCCCCGCGATGATGCTCGTCACTCCGGTGAGCCCCACCACCTGCACCGGGACGATGTGCCAAGCGTTCGTCCCGCTGCCAATCTGTCCGTCGAAGTTGTAGCCCCACGCCCACACGGTGCCGTCCGAGCGCAGTGCCATGGAGTGGCTGTGGCCCGCGGCGATGGCCGTCACGCCAGTCAGCCCCGTCACCCGCACGGGCACGTTGCGGTCCGCCGTGGAGCCATCCCCCAGCTGTCCGTAGCGGTTGAAGCCCCACGCCCACACCGTGCCGTCGTTGCGCAGCGCCAGCGCGTGCAGGGCCCCGGAGGAGATGGCGGAGATGCCCGTGAGGTTGGAGACCCGCACGGGCTGCGAGCGGTCCACGTTGCTGCCGTCGCCCACCTCGCCCCGGCTGTTGACTCCCCAGGCCCACACGGTGGTGTCTGCCTTGAGCACCACGGTGTGCTTGTCGCCCGCGGCCACGGACACCGCGCCTGACAGCCCCATGAGGGCGGGCGTCAGCCGGTCCGCGCCCGTGCCGTTGCCCAGCTGGCCGCTCTCGTTGTCGCCCCAGCTCCAGACATTCCCGGACGCGTCCAGGTAGACGGAGTGCAGCTGGCCCGACGTGACACCCGGGTTGCCCAGCGTCTGCGTCGTCCCCACGCGCACCGGCGACATGCGCGGCTGGAAGGTGCTGTCACCCAGCTGGCCGAACGCGTTGTCGCCCCAGGCCCACACGGTGCCGTCCGCGCGCAGCGTCAGCGAGTGCTTGAAGCCCGCCACCAGCGTGACGCCGCCCGTGAGCCCCGCGAGGATGGGCACCCGGCTGCTCGTCAGCGTCCCGTTGCCGAGCTGCCGGTAGCGGTTGTCGCCCCAGGCCCACACCGCGCCGTCCGAGCGCACCGCCAGCGAGTGGTAGTTGCCGGCCACCACCGCCATCACCTCCGTCAGCGGCACCTGGACGGGCGCGGTGCGGTTGCTCACCGTGCCGTCTCCCAGCTGCCCGGTGGCGTTGAGTCCCCAGGCCCACGCCGTGCCGTCCGAGCGCAAGGCCACGCAGTGTGACGCGCCCGCGGACACCGTCGCCACGCCCGTCAGGCCGAGCACCTGGGCGGGCTGGCCGCGCGTCGTCACCGTGCCGTCGCCGAGCTGACCGCTGCGGTTGTCGCCCCAGGCCCACACGGTGCCGTCCGCGCGCAGCGCCAGCGAAGTGTTGCCGCCGGCCGCCACCGCGATGACCTCGCGCAGGCCGGGGACCTGGATGGGCAGCGAGTTGCTCGTCGCCGAGTGGGGACCGACCTGCTTGTAGCGGTTGTCACCCCAGGCCCAGACGGTGCCGTCCGAGCGCAGCGCCACGGAGTGCGAGAAGCCCGAGCCCACCGAGAGCACACCCGTCAGGGACTGGACCCGCACCGGCTGCACGCTCGCGCTGGTCGTCCCCGTGCCGAGCTGTCCGGAGTAGTTGTCGCCCCAGCCCCAGACGGTGCCGTCCGAGCGCAGCGCCAGCGAGTGGTAGTCCCCCGAGGCCACCGCCACCGCGTCCGTGAGCTGGCTCACCTGCACCGGCGTCGGGCTGTCGGTGAGCTGGCCGTTGCCCAGCTGTCCCTGGCGGTTGTAGCCCCAGGCCCACACGGTGCCGTCCGAGTGCACGCCCACCGAGTGGTATTGGCCCAGCGACAGGCGCGACGCGGAGCTCCGGCCGGCGAGCGGCACGCGCACCTGGCTCAGCGCGGGGGCCGGCGCCATCGCCCACTCGCCGCAGCCCGCGAGGAGCCACAGCGCCAGGACGGCGCACCACCGGACGGAACTGCTCCACGTCGCGTTGCGGAACATGCGCGAACCTCCCCGACAAAGGCCGTCAGCGACGGCACCAGGACCTGCTTGCGGAAACTCCTTCAACCCTCCACCCCCCCACCGAGCGACGAGCGCCCGCAGCTCCGAGGGGCGCGCCATGCGGTGTCGCGGAACCTGCGCGAACGTCCCCCACAAAGGCCGTCAGCGACGGCACCAGGACTTGCCTTCGGTGTCCTTGCAGCCGTCCACCACCCACCGAGCGACGAGCGCCCGCAGCTCTGGCGGCAGCTCCACGCCCGCCATGGGCATGCCGGGCGAGGCGGCCACCAGGCCGTGCTCGGCCTCCAGCGCGCGCGTCTCCAGCCGCCGCCAGAACTCCTCGCCGGACTTCTTCTTCAGATAGGTCTTCAGCCCCTGTGCATCCGCCGTGAAGGCACTGGCGGCGCGAGGGCTCGTCGCGTGGCAGTGCACGCATGTGGCGTCCCGGAAGAACGGGCCCCAGAGGTACGCGAGCATCGTCGGAGGCACCGGGCCCGGCGCGGCGGCCTGCTTCACCGCGAGGCCCGTGACGCGTGCATCCAGCTCGCGCTCCTTCTCGCGCCGCTGCTCGTCGAACAGGCGATGCAGCAGCTTCGCCTCGTCGAGCGTGAGCGGCACCTCCGGCATCTGCCGCCCCTGGCGAGCGTGGGGCGAGGGCTCGCGGCAGTACTCGTACGTCCACTCGGGCGTGTAGAGCCCCAGCGACACGCCGTCGCGTCCGGAGAGCGGACGGGGGCCGGTGTGGCACGCGGCGCAGCGCGCCTTCCACAGCGCGTCGGCGGCGGGGCGCTCGTGCGGCGTCAACCTGGCCAGCGGCGCCTCCTTCGCCGGCAGGCGCACGGCCAGCAGCGCGGCGATGTCCTGGACGTCGCCCGGGCGGAGCGCGGGGTAGGCCATCATCCGGGGGGCGCGGCTGCCCTCCTTCTGCGAGAGCGTGCTCGGCCGCCTGAGGAACGCCGCGAGGCCCCGCGCGGAGATGCGCGGCACCGCGTGTCCGGGCTCCTCGAGCAGCTCCGGCGCGTTCATGTACGACAGCGGCGTGGTGGCCAGGTGGGCGAGCTTCTCCTCGCGCACCGGCACCGCGAAGTAGCGCGGGTCCGGCTCGCGCTTCTGGCGCTTGCGGGCCACGTCGTTGATCTCCGCGTGGCAGCCGTAGCACTGGCTGTCGGTCCACCGGCCCAGGCCGTTGGCGAAGCGCGTCTGGGGCTCGGTGCGCTGGGACGTGTGGCACCCGGTGCACTCCTGGGCCACCCCGCCTCGCGCGGACGCGGACGCCATCCCCGCGAGCAGCACCAGCGCGAGCACGGCCAGCCGCCTCACGGCGCCAGCTCCGCCGGCTGCGTGAGCCTCACGCGCGAGACGTCCTCGGACTCCCATCGCGCGATGTCCTCCACCACCTGGCCGAAGTCCGAGGCCGTGGCGCGCTCCGCGTCCGGCTCACAGGCCCGGTAGGCGCCCACCAAGGCGAAGCCGGACACGGACCACGTGGGCTCCACGGAGCCCGTGGGCCGGGGCAGCCGGGTGACGATGCAGCGCTGGAGCTTCGCGCGGCGTTGCCGCGGCGTCTCGCCCTCGTCGGGGTCGTCCTTGCCCGAGCACGCCATGCCGCCCACGAGTCCCATCAGGACCCAGACCCATCGTGTCTTCATGAAAAGCTCCCGAGCCGGGAGCGTCATGGCCCACGCCATGTCCGCCCCCGGCTGCCGATGTGAGGGTTCGAATGTCCGGGCGCGGCGTCTCAGCCGTGCTCGAGCGCCAGCGGCGCGGGCGTGCAGATGGCCGAGGAGCTCCCGGCCACCGCGGGTGTCATCGTCGCCGTCTGGGCGGCGAGGTCCAGCGTGAAGGCCTTCACATACGTCTCCCAGCCCACCTGAGGGTCCGTGGTGACGAAGAGCGAGGGATTGGTCTGCGCGAGCTTCGCGGACTCGAAGAGCACGTCCCAGCTGTTGCCCGTCACGCCCCCGGTGGGCTGCGACTGGAGCGCGCCGTTGGTCACCAGCACCTGGTTGATGCCCGGCACGTTGAGCAGCGGGCTGGAGGGCGCGCACAGCGGCACGTTGACGCGCAGGGTGATGACGGGGTTGGCGGCGATGTGGGCGCGCACCATGGCCTCGTCCGCCGGCAGGAAGTGGACGCTGATGCCACACACGAGCGGGTAGTTGCCGCCCACGGCCTTCGGCTTGTAGCTGGCGGGGATGCCGGGGAGCAGGTCGATGATGGCCTGCGTCGGCTGGCAACCGGTGGCGGGGAAGGTGGGCAGCAGGCGCGCGTCGGTGATGCCGTGACGGCTGATGAAGCCGTTGTACAGGTTGAGCGTATGGGCGGTGGGGTGCAGGTTCACGAACAGCCGCCGCATGCCGCCCACCGTGGCCACGGAGTCCGTCGCGACCTGGGCGTACTGCGTATAGAAGATGGGACCGCGGTTCATGCCCATGTACGGGATGAACACCATCTCCGACTCGCGAAGGGTGCGCGCGTAGTCGAGCGGGGGCGTGTCCGTCTGGGCCTGGGCGGGGGCTGCCGCCAGACACAGGGCGAGCGTGAGACAGAGCGAGAGCAATCGCATGGGTGCAGGGCCTGGGGTGAGGATGGAAAGGGGGGGCGGAAGCCGCCAGGAAGGTGGCCTCCGCCCCGGAGTCGAATCAGCGCCAGCGACGGATTACGGCTGGCCCAGCAGCGCGCGGCAGCCCGCGTCGTTCATGTTCCAGTTCACGCGGCCCATCTCGAAGCCATCCATGAGGCAGGTGACGTTGAGGTTGGTCTTGACGGTGAAGTCCGTGGGACCCGGGTTGTACTGGATGTAGACGACCTCGTTGCGCTCCAGGATGAGCTTCTCGTAGTTGGCGCGCATGGTGAAGATGGAGTTGGTCTGGTTGGAGACCTGGCCGTTGACCGGCGTGGTGTAGCGGCGCACCTCGTTGAACAGCTCGTCCTGGAGGCGGGCCTGGACGGCGTTCACGACGTTGATGAAGTTGGCGTCATTGGGCGCGGTGGGGCCCCACTGGCCGTTGCTGCCGAGGTACTCGATGCGGATGCCGCAGGCGTTCTCCGCGGAACACGTCACCAGGCGCTCGAAGAAGGCGCGAACCTCGATGTCCACGCAGGAGCTCAGGTGGAAGGCCGCGAACGCGCTGGCCTGCTCGAACAGCGAGCGCCAGTTCACCGTGAAGCGCGCCTGACGGGTGAGGTTGTGCGTCTTGATGTCCCAGTCGATCTGCGCCGTCATGATGTTGTCCCACTGGGCGCCGGTGGCCATCAGCGCGCGCAGCTGCGGCGTCCAGCCGGGCAGGGTGGTCGCCTGGAAGGCGATGTCCTGCGCCACGACGCTGCCGCTGACGGCGGGCAGCGTGTTGAACTTGTACATCACGTTGGTGTTGATGTCGTACGGCTGGGACGGGTCCAGGTGCGTGAAGCACACGGGGACGCGCACCTCACGGCCGTTGACGACGAGGATCTCGAAGTCGCAGTCGACCTCCACGCGACCGTTGACGGGCGCGTAACCGGACAGCACGAACTGCGTGGTGGAGCGGTTGGCCGGGGCCGGGGCGATCTGGAAGCCCAGCGCGGCGGCCTCCGTGGACAGCCGGTTCAGCGCGCCCAGGTCACTGGTGGTGGAGAACGAGCCACCCAGGTTCGCCAGCTCCAGGCCCGCGAAGTAGCCGAAGATGGGGATGAAGGAGGTGATCTGGAAGCGGGGGATGGGGTTGGTCGTCTGGGGCGACTGCACGGCCACGCCGCCGCGGCGCGGGACGTAATAGACGAGGTTGTTGTTGTCCGTGTCACCCAGCAGGGTGAACGCGTCCTGGACCGTGGGGGAGAAGTACTGCGCCATGGGCTTGGCGGACGGGGACATGGGCGCCGCGAGCGCCTGCGTCGCGGTGAGCGAGAGCGCCGCGGCCGCGGTGGTAGCGAGAAGCTTCTTCATGGATTGCATTCCTTTTGCGTGGCGTGAGGAATAGAGGGCGCACCCGTCCCGTGCCTGCGTGCCATGGGCGCGCAAGCCGCGTGCTGGCGTCGCGGTCACCCGCCCGTCACCGAGCAGGCACCGAAGCCGGGCCAGGTGCTGTGTGGCTGGATTCCCCCCTCTGTCCAGACGGGGTGCTTCTTCCTGGACAAACCCATCCTACCGATTGCGGGTGTGACTGCCAGTGCGGGTTGGGTTAAAGCGACTTTGTCGTTCAATGTTGTTTTGTCAGTGAAATCTAGTTTGATTTTGTTTGGGTTTCCCGAGGGGTCGGCGCGAGCCTCGGGGGCGACACGTCACACGCGCGTGAAGCCTGTCGTTCTGATGCAAGTGCTTGGATGGGATGTCTGCGTGGAAACCGCACGTCGGTGTGCGTCGTGTCCTGGCGCGGCGGGTGACACACCCGTGCGCGGCGCGAAAGACGGACCCGGAGCCTTCCTGGCAGGGACGTGGGAGGGCGTCCGGGTGGACGGTCCACGCGGGCCGCTGGGAGCGGAAGTGTCCCGTCCCGCTGCGCCCGGCTGGAGACCTTGGGGGCGGCCCGCGCTGTGCGTGTGGCGGGCTGGGACTCGGTGAGGTGCTGGTCGCGGTTCCCTGCCGGCGATGAAACGGGGATGAGGGCGTGAGTCCTTCACCACCCGTATGAATGCGGGGTGTGTCTCGACATGAGGACGTGCGACAGAATCCCGTTGGCGGGAAGTGTCCGGTACACTCCACGGCCAATGCAGTGGGTCACCTCGCCGGTGCGCTTGCGCGGGACACGTGCCATGGACGGCTCTGGTTCCTTTCCTTCGTTCGCTGTTCACCGTGCCGGGGACACCCGCTCACGCGTGCGGGAGTCGATGGCGCACAAGTTCCCGCACTTCGTGCCGGTGGCGCGTCAGGCGCTGTCGGTGCTGGTGGGGGCATGCGACGGCTGGCAGCGGACCTTCCCGGCGAGCCGGGTGTCGGACGTGGTGCCGGAGCTGACGTCGTGGGAGCGCTTCCTGTCCACCGAGCCGCGCTCGCGCCGCGTCATGATGACGGTGCAGCCGCTGGGCATCGACACCCGGGGGGGAGGGTGGGTGTCCGCGCTGCTCGCGCAGGTGGCCCGCTGGCACGTGGGCACGCGGGGACGCCGGCACAACCAGCCCACGGATGTCTGGCTGGCGGGGCTGGGGCGCATGGGCCTGGATGCCCGTCAGCGCGTCGCGGATGACGGGGTGCTCACCGTGGCCGTCACCGTGCCCGGAGGCGGCTTCCGGGTGGCCCGGCTCCCCCTGGTGGGCGCGTCGCTCACCTCCGAGGCGGTGGCGGCGCTCCTCGAGTCCCGCGCCCCCTGCTCGCTCTCCGAAGCGCGCCGCGACGGGCTGCATCCCCAGGTGGTGGTGGACGCCGCGGGCCACGGCGACAGCGCCTGGACGTCCCATCTGCTGACGTCGAGCGCCTGGCTGGGGGCGCGGGTGGAGCGGACCACGGGCTCGCTGGAGCTGGCGTTCGACCACCTGGTGATGGACGGCACGGCGATGATGGAGGTGTCGCGGGCGATTGCCGCGGGGCTGCCTCGCGGGCCCCGGGGCGCCGACGGCGGGGAGTGGCTGACGGGGCCTTCGGACCCTTCTCCGTTGCTGCGCGTGGCGCTGCCCGAGCAGCTCGACTTCCGCAACCTGGCGTGCGCGGTGCTGGGGGCGCTGGGGCGCTCCCACGGGGGGCTGTTGCGCACGGACAACCCGACGATGCTGGTGCCGGTGTTGCCGGACGCGCCCACGTCGGTGCCAAGGCCCTGGCGGCGCATCCGCATCGCGGTGATTCCCTCCCTCACCCGAGACGGCCCGGTGACGCCCGCGCGGGTCTCCCACCTGCTCGAGCACACCCGGACGGAGGGCGGCGTGCTGGAGGACATCTTCTCCACCCTGTACTCGCCGTCGCTGCCCTGGTGGATGCCGTCGCTCACCACGCACGGCTTCGCCTACACGCCGGGGCTGCGGCAGGTGGCCTCCGCGCTGTGCGGCAACGCGCTCCTGTCGAAGATCACCCTGGAGGTGGAGGACGAGGCCGCGCTGGAGCGGCACGCGCCCATCCACTTCAACACCATGCGGCCGCTGCCCGCCGTGGGCGGCGGGGTGGCACTGTGCGTCACGGAGGTGCTCTGCGTGACGCGTAAAGGCGTGCGCAAGCGCTTCTTCGGCGCTATCGCTGGCAGCGGTCCCTTCACCGCCCGGGAGCGGCTCATCGCCTTCCGAACCGAGCTCGAGCGCGAATTCCCCCGAAGGGTGCGTTCCGTCACGCCCCCTTCCTTCTGACCCGCCGTCCCCCTCCGGCGCACGAGAATCCCCCACTCATGGTCAATCCCCCCGACCCCGGCCGCATCGTCCCCAGGCCGCACCTGAAGTTCCACTTCGATGCCACCTTCCCCCGGGTCTGGCACCACAACGGCCTGGGCTCGACGCACCTGTGGAACGGACTCAACCTGCTCTTCCCCCAGGGCGAGCGCTTCTTCGTGCGCAGCGTCAACCACTACCTCCCCGCGCTGGCCGACGTCCCGGAGCTGCGCGCGCAGGTGAAGGCGTTCTTCGCCCAGGAGGGCCAGCACGCCCGCGAGCACCAGGACTACATCGAGCTGCTGGAGTCACAGGGCTACGTCATCACCGGCTTCATGAGGGCGTACCAGCGCATCGTCTGGGGCTTCATCGACAAGTACTTCCCGGCCTCCCTGCGGCTCTCCATCACCGCCGCGCTGGAGCACTACACGGCCATCATGGGGGAGAACACGCTGACGCTCGGCGTGTTCAAGGACGGCCACCCCGCGATGCGCCAGCTCATCGAGTGGCACGCCGCCGAGGAGATTGAACACAAGGCCGTGGCCTTCGACGTGCTGCGCAAGGTGGCGCCGGGCTACGGCCTGCGCGTGACGGGGATGTTCGCGGGCATCATCGCGCTGTACGGCCTGTGGTTCGCGGCCACCGTCACGCTGCTGAAGCAGGAGCCGGGGCTGGGGTGGGGTGGCATCTGGCGGGAGCTGCGGCGCGCGCACCAGAAGGACCCGGTGCTGGTGCGGGTGCTCTGGCGTGGGCTCAAGGAGTACCTGCGGCCGTCGTTCCACCCCCTGGACAACGACAACCTGCACATCGCGCGCGCCCACCTGGACTCGCTCGACGTGCCCAGGGCGGAGGCCGCCTGAGCGGACGTGTCGTGGCGCCGCGGCTCGCCGTCCTCGCGGCCTTGTTGGCGCCGATGGGGGCGGGGGCCTTCTGGGTGAAGGACCACGAGGCCCTGACGCGGGTCGCCATCGAGCGGGCGACCCAGGCGTCGCCGGGCCTGGAGAAGCACCGTGACGCGGTCCTGCACGGTGCGACGGCGGAGGACCTCAACCTCCACGTGAAGTGGACCGGGTGGCACCACTACTTCCGGCCCGAGGGGAGGGTGGACTCGGGGCCGCGCGAGGGCTCGGCGGCGCGGGTGCGCAAGCTGTGGGAGGAGGCGCTGGACGCGGCGCGTGGAGGAGACCTGGCGCGCGCGTGGGACAGGGCCGGACACCTGGCGCACCACATCCAGGACGTGGCCTCGCCGCCGCACGTGGTGCCGGTGAGCCATGGCTTCTCGGACGGGTTCGAGGGCTGGGGCCTGCGCGGCGTGCTGGAGCAGCTCCCCACGCGCGAGGTGGCGCCGATGTCCGGGTCCGACGCGCAGCTGGCGCTGGCGCGGGAGACCCTGGAGGTGGTGCGCACGCAATCGCTGCGCGCCGAGGATGGGACGCGGATGGCCTGGCGTGCGTTCTGGGTGGAGCCGGACGCGGCGCTGCAGGGTGCGTTCGGTGGGTATGGCGCGTCTGGGAAGGTCTTTGGACAGACGGAGGGTGTCTCGCCGGAGGCCTTTGATGTGTTCATGGCGGACCGGGCCGCCGCGGCGATTGCCTATACCCAGTCATTCCTCACCTGGGCGGCTCAGCGCTTCCAGGAGGTCGCCGAGCCCGGCGCCGTCTGGGTTTCGACTGGCGACTACAGCCCCGCGCCGGAGCTGTCCTTCCAGTTGCTGGGAGGCATGACACGCGACGCGCGAGGCGGCGCACCCGTCGCCGGGTTTCGCGCGGGGCTGCCACTTCCGTACGCGTCGCGGTTGTCCTTCGAGTGGATGCGCGGCGTGGGGCTGGGACGTCGTCCCCTGGCGACGGGAGGCTTCAGCCTGTCGTTGTCGTCGCCACCCTTGTGGGCGTGGCGGCCGACGTACGCGGTGGGCGTGGACGTGCGGGCCTCGCTGGGGGCGGGCGTGTTCTCGTGGGAGGGAGGCTCGCGCTTCGGGGTGCCCGTGGGCCTGCGGGCGCAGGCGACGCTGGGGGCGTTGTTCATCGCGAGCGCGGAGGCGCGCTACCAGGGCCTGCGCCCGCTCACCGACGACAGGACCCATGGGTTCGTGTGGACGCTGGGATGGGGCGTGGCGCTGGGAGACCGCTGACCCGACGCTTGCCCGGGAATGAAACAGGCGGGCTCGCGTTGTCCGGCGCGTCCCCCCGAGCACACCACGGCCCCTGGAGCCGTCGTCATGAAGACCTCGCGTAGGAAGTTCCTGGTGTATTCCGCCACGGGTGCGTCGCTGCTCGCGCTCGGGCCCGAGTCGCTGGCCGCGTCGAAGATGTCGGTGAAGAAGCGCATCCTCATCCTGGGAGGCACGGGCTTCCTGGGGCCCGCGGTGGTGGAGGCCGCGCGGGTGCGAGGCCACTCGCTGACACTCTTCAACCGCGGCAGGACGCGCCCGGAGCTCTTCCCCGACGTGGAGAAGCTGCGCGGCGATAGAGACCCCGACAAGGACGAGGGCCTGAAGGCGCTGAAGGGCCGCAAGTGGGACGCGGTGGTGGACACGTCCGGGTACTACCCGCGCATGGTCCGCGCGTCGGCGGCGCTGCTGGCGCCGAACGTGAAACAGTATGTCTTCATCTCCAGCGTCTCCGCGTACGCCAGCGACAAGACGCCGGGCGAGGACGAGCGCGGCCCCACCGCGACGCTCGCGGACCCCAACGTGGAGACGATGGGCAAGGACTACGAGTTCTACGGCGGGCTCAAGCGCGCGTGCGAGGAGGCCGCCGAGGCGGCGCTGCCGGGGCGCGTGGCCAACATCCGCCCGGGCTACATCGTCGGACCGGATGACCGCTCGGACCGCTTCACGTACTGGCCCGTGCGCTTCGACCAGGGCGGGGAGATGCTGGCGCCCGGCACGCCGAAGGACCCGCTGCAGATCATCGACGTGCGCGACCTGGCCGAGTGGCTGGTGCTGCTCATCGAGGGCCAGGTGAACGGCGTGTTCAACGCCGTGGGGCCCGCGGAGGCGTGGTCGATGGGCGCCATGCTCGACACCTGTCGGAAGGTGACGGGCAAGGACACGAAGGTGACGTGGGTGCCCGCGGAGTTCCTGGAGAAGCAGGGCGAGACCGGCGATGTGCGGCTGCCCATCTACATGCCGCCCACCGGCACCAGCGCGGGCACGCACCTGCGCTCCAACGCGAAGGCGGTGAAGGCCGGGCTCACGTTCCGTCCCGTGGACGTCACCGTCCGCGACACGCTGGCGTACTTCAAGGGCCTGCCACAGGAGCGGCGCGACAAGCCGCGCGCGGGCCTGCCACGGGAGCGTGAAGCGGAGCTGCTCGCGCTGTGGCGCAAGGCCCAGGAGGCGCCGAAGCCCGTGCCCGCAGCTTCCGGCAAGGGCGGGTAATTCCGGCTCTCCTACGTGCCGCGCCAGCGCTGACGTGTGAGGGGCACCCACCGTGCCCCCTGTCCGTCCGGGCAGCGAGCGGGCTGGCACGAAGTCTGTGCTCGCCCTCGCGACACACGGTGATAAGGACGCCCCGGCTGTTACCCAGGGCCTACCCTTTCCCATGTCCAGCATGCACTTCCTGCGCGGCGCTCCCGTCCTCTCCGAATTCCGGCTCGCCAAGCTGCTCGCGCAGTGCCGCGAGCAGGTGCCCTCCGTGTCGTCCGTCTACGCGGAGCACGTGCACTTCCTCGACGCCCCGGAGCCCCTGTCCGGTGACGAGCAGGCGATGCTCGGCCGGCTCCTCGAGTATGGCCCCAGGGTCCCCTCGGGGGAGCGCGCGGGCAGCCTGCTGCTCGTCGTGCCGCGTCCGGGCACCATCTCTCCCTGGTCCTCGAAGGCGACGGACATCGTCCACAACTGCGGCCTGGGCGCGAAGGTGCGCCGGCTGGAGCGCGGCCTCGCGTACTTCGTGGCGGGTCCGCAGGGACGTCCGCTGGAGCGCGAGCAGGTGGACGCGCTCGCGCCGGTGCTGCACGACCGGATGACGCAGGCGGTGCTCACGCGGATGGAGGACGCGGCCGTGCTGTTCTCCACGCACGAGCCCCGGCCGCTCACCACGGTGGACATCCTGGGCGGCGGCAAGGGCGCGCTGGACCGGGCCAACCGCGAGCTGGGGCTGGCGCTCGCGGACGATGAAATCGACTACCTGGTGGCGCGCTTCACGGAGCTCTCGCGCAACCCCACGGACGTCGAGCTGATGATGTTCGCGCAGGCCAACAGCGAGCACTGCCGGCACAAGATCTTCAACGCCAGCTGGACGCTGGACGGCAAGCCGCAGGAGCGCTCGCTCTTCCAGGCCATCAAGAACACCTACGCCCAGCACCAGGAAGGCGTGCTGTCCGCCTACAAGGACAACGCGGCCGTCATCGAGGGCTTCACGGTGGACCGCTTCTTTCCGGACGCGGACACGGGCGAGTGGGGCACGGTGCGCGAGCCGTCCCACATCATGGTGAAGGTGGAGACGCACAATCACCCGACGGCGATTTCGCCGTACCCGGGCGCGGCGACCGGCGCGGGCGGAGAGATTCGCGACGAGGGCGCCACCGGTCGCGGCGCGAAGCCGAAGGCGGGCCTGACGGGCTTCACCGTCAGCCACCTGCGCATCCCCGGCCACGAGCGGCCGTGGGAGCAGCCCTACGGCAAGCCGGACCGCATCGTCTCCGCGCTGGACATCATGATGGATGGCCCCCTGGGCGGGGCCGCGTTCAACAACGAGTTCGGCCGGCCCAACCTCGCGGGCTACTTCCGCAGCTTCGAGGCGCAGGTGTCCACGCCCGAGGGCGTGGAGGTGCGCGGCTACCACAAGCCCATCATGATCGCCGGCGGCCTGGGCAACATCCGCGCCGAGCACGTGAAGAAGGGCCAGCTCAAGCCCGGTGACAAGCTCATCGTGCTGGGCGGCCCGGCCATGCTCATCGGCCTGGGCGGCGGCGCGGCGTCCTCCATGGCGCAGGGCGCGAGCGCGGCGGACCTCGACTTCGCCTCCGTGCAGCGGGACAACGCGGAGATGGAGCGGCGGTGTCAGCAGGTCATCGACCAGTGCTGCGCGCTGGGCGAGAAGAACCCCATCCGCTCCATCCACGACGTGGGCGCGGGCGGCCTGTCCAATGCGCTGCCGGAGCTGGCGCACGACAACGCGCTGGGCGGGAAGCTGGAGCTGCGCGCGGTGCCCAACGCGGAGCCGGGCATGTCGCCGCTCGAAATCTGGTGCAACGAGGCCCAGGAGCGCTACGTGCTGGGCGTGGCGCCGGAGGACCTGGCGCGCTTCACCGCGTTCTGCGAGCGCGAGCGCGCGCCCTTCTCGGTGCTGGGCGAGGCGACCGAGTCCCAGGTGCTGAAGCTGTCCGACGAGCGGCTGGGCACGCCGCCCATCGACCTGCCGATGGACGTGTTGTTCGGCAAGGCGCCGCGCATGCACCGCGACGCGACCACGCGCGCGCTGGAGCACGCCCCGCTGTCGCTGCCCTCGGATTTGAAGTCGATGGCCGAGCGCGTGCTGAGCCACCCGACGGTGGCGGACAAGTCGTTCCTCATCACCATCGGCGACCGCTCGGTGTCGGGGCAGGTGGCCCGGGACCAGATGGTCGGCCCGTGGCAGGTGCCGGTGGCCGACTGCGCGGTGACGCTGTCCACGGTGACGAGCACCACAGGCGAGGCGATGTCCATGGGCGAGCGCACGCCGCTGGCCGTGGTGGACGCGGCGGCCTCCGCGCGCATGGCGGTGGGCGAGGCGCTCACCAACATCGCCGCGGCGCGCATCGGCAAGCTGTCCGACGTGAAGCTGTCCGCCAACTGGATGGCGGCGGCGGGCAGCCCGGGTGAGGACGCGCAGCTCTACGCCGCGGTGAACGCGGTGGGCATGGAGCTGTGTCCGGCGCTGGGGCTCACCATCCCCGTGGGCAAGGACTCGATGTCCATGCGCACCGTGTGGCAGGACGGCGGCGAGAAGAAGACCGTGACGTCCCCGGTGTCGCTCATCATCTCCGCCTTCGCGCCGGTGCTGGACGTGCGCAAGTCGCTCACGCCGCAGCTGGTGGACGTGGAGCTGGACACGCGGCTGGTCTTCGTGGACCTGGCGCGCGGGCAGCAGCGGCTGGGCGGCTCCATCCTCGCGCAGACGCACGCGCAGGTGGGCCCCAAGGTCCCCGACGTGGAGGACCCCGCGCTGCTCGCGGGCTTCTTCTCGGCGGTGCAGGCGCTGAGCTCCGAGGGGCGGCTGCTCGCCTATCACGACCGCTCCGACGGCGGCCTGTGGGCCACGCTGTGCGAGATGGCCTTCGCGGGCCGCTGCGGCGTGGACGTGGACCTCTCGAAGCTGGGGCCCGACGCGGTGGCGGCGCTCTTCAACGAGGAGCTGGGCGCGGTGGTCCAGGTGCGCGCGGGCGACGTGGCGCGCGTGTGCGAGGTGCTGGAGCAGCACGGGCTGGGGGTGCACTGCCACGAGCTGGGGCGGCCCACGCCGAAGCTGGAGGTCCGTGTCCGGCACGGTGAGCGGGTGCTCCTGTCCGAGGGCACCATGGACCTGCGCCGCGTCTGGTCGCGCGTCAGCTACGAGCTGCAGAAGCTGCGCGACAACCCGCTGTGCGCGGAGCAGGAGTACGCGGCCAAGTGCGACGCGTCCAACCCGGGCCTGTCGCCGCTGTTGACGTTCGACGTGTCCAAGGACGTGGCCGCGCCCTTCGTGGGCAAGGGCGCGCGTCCCCGCGTGGCGGTGCTGCGCGAGCAGGGCGTCAACAGCCAGCAGGAGATGGCGGCGGCGTTCACCCGCGCGGGCTTCCTCGCGGTGGACGTGCACATGAGCGACATCCTCGCGGGCCGGGTGTCGCTGAAGGACTTCCACGGCGTGCTGGCGTGCGGCGGCTTCTCCTACGGGGACGTGCTGGGCGCGGGGGGCGGCTGGGCCAAGTCCATCCTGTTCAACCCGCGCGCCCGCGACGAGTTCGCCGGCTTCTTCGCGCGGCCGGACAGCTTCGGGCTGGGCATCTGCAACGGCTGCCAGATGATGTCCGGGCTCAAGGACATCATCCCCGGCGCGGAGCACTTCCCGCGCTTCGTGCGCAACGCCTCGGAGCAGTACGAGGCGCGGCTGGGGCTGGTGGAGATTGCCCGCACGCCGTCGCTCTTCTACCAGGGCATGGAGGGCAGCCGGATGCTCATCGCCGTGGCGCACGGCGAGGGGCGCGCGGAGTTCTCCGACGACGCGGAGGCCGCGCGCGTCAACGGCTCGGGCTTCATCACCACGCGCTGGGTGGACAACCACGGCCAGGTGACGTCGACGTACCCGGCCAACCCGAACGGCTCGCCGCACGGAATCGCGGGCGTCACCACGAAGGACGGCCGCTTCACCGTGACGATGCCGCACCCCGAGCGCGTCCACCGGCTGGTGCAGCACTCGTGGCGGCCCCGCGAGTGGACGGGCGATGACGGCCCGTGGATGCGCATGTTCCGCAACGCCCGCGCCTGGCTGGGCTGAGGCGCTGTCAGAAGGTCCCGGCTCGATGCCGCGAGCCAGGGCCGAGGTTTCGGCAGGTGTCAGGTCGTCCCCGCTCCTGCTCCGCGCTCGCGACGAACACCCGGCCCGGGCTCGATGAACCGAGCGGGGCCGGGGGCTTGCAGCGCTTACGCCCGGACCAGCTCCAGCGGCTGGCCCTCGGGCACGTGCTTCATCGCCACCGAGTTCATGCAGTAGCGCAGGCCGGTGGGCGGGGGGCCGTCGGGGAAGACGTGCCCCAGGTGGCCGTCGCAGCGGGCACAGCGCACCTCGGTGCGGACCATTCCGTACGAGCGGTCATCGATCTGCGTCACCGCGTCCGGTCCCACCGCCTGGGTGAAGGACGGCCAGCCGGTGCCGGACTCGAACTTGGTGCCCGACTTGAACAGCGGATTGCCACAGCCGGCGCACACATAGGTGCCCGGCGTCTTCGTGCCCAGGAAGCACCCCGAGCCCGGACGCTCCGTGCCGTGCCTGCGCAGGACGTCGTACTCCTCGGGCGTCAGGCGCTCGCGCCACTGCGCATCGCTGAGGGTGAGCTTGTCGACCATGCCGTCACGCTCCTTTGCCCGGGCCCACGCCCGGGAGCTTCAGTCAGATGCGCATCCTGCCCAATCGTCGCGCTCGCTGGCCAACCTGGAATGACGGCGGCCGTGTGCCCGCCCGCTGCTCCGCCGAGCCCGGGTGCCTTCCTGCCGGTGGGCCGCTCCGACCTCATGGTTGAGGACGCAGTCCTACCCTCAACCCGTCAGCGGAGGCGCCATGCGGATTTTCGAACTGATGACGCGGAACGTGGAGACCATCGAGGCGGACGAGCCGCTGCGGGTCGCCGCCCTGCGGATGCGCGAATGCAACATCGGCGCGCTCCCCGTCACCGAGGGCGGACAACTGGTGGGCATGCTGACGGACCGCGACATCACCGTGCGCTCCACCGCCCTGGGCCAGGACCCCAACACCACGCGCGTGCGTGAGGTGATGACGACAGCCCTCATCACCTGCGAGCCGGACGCGGGGCTCGATGTGGCCGAGCAGATGATGGAGGACAAGATGGTGCGCCGGCTCGTCGTGGTGGACGAGGCCCGTCGCCCGCTGGGCATCCTGAGCCTGGATGACCTGGCCACCGTGCCCGCGGAGGTGCTGCGCGCCGGCGTGGTGCTCGAGCACCTGCAACACGCGTAGCCGTCCTCCAGGAACCGAGGGGCGCGAGGAGCAGACCGCCCTCGCGCCCCTCGGGGCTTCATCACGCCGGGACTCCGGGGACACACGCGGACACCAGCTCCGCCAGGCCCGCGTCCCACGACACGTCCCGCTGGGCGCCATCCCGCTGTCGCAGGCGCAGGCCCTTCGCCTGCACCTCGCGCGCGCCCACCACCACGAGCCAGGGGACACCTCCCTGGTGCGAGTCCAGCACCTTGCGCGACAGCGACTCCTGTCGCGCGTCCACGCGGACGCGGCAGCCCGCCCGTCGCAGGCTGAAGGCGACGTCGCGCGCGTACTCCTGCGCGGCGTCACCCACGGGCGCCACCACCACCTGCTCGGGCGCGAGCCACGCGGGCAGGGCGCCCTGGTGGTGCTCGAGCAGCACGCCGATGAACCGCTCCAGGCTGCCCAGGAGCGCGCGGTGAAGCATCACCGGACGGACCCGCAGGCCCTGGGAGTCCTGGTAGCGCAGGTCGAAGCGCTCGGGCAGCACGAGGTCGAGCTGAATCGTCCCGCACTGCCACTCGCGCCCCAGCCTGTCTTTCAAGACGAACTCCAGCTTGGGGCCGTAGAAGGCCCCCTGACCCGGTTGGTACTTGCACTCCAACCCCGCCTGTCTCGCCGCGTCCGAGAGCCAGGCCTCGGCCTGGTCCCAGACGGCGTCGCTCCCCGTGCGGGAGGCGGGACGCCCGGAGAAGGCCACCTGGACGTCGTGGAAGCCCAGGCCCGCGTAGAACTCGCGCAGCGAGCGCGCGAAGTTCACGACCTCTTCCACCACTTGCTCGGGGGCACAGAAGATGTGCCCGTCGTCCTGCGTGAACTGACGCAGCCGGAACAGGCCATGCAACGCGCCGCCCGGCTCGCTGCGGTGGACCAGTCCGAACTCACTCATGCGCAGGGGCAGGTCGCGGTAGCTGAGGGACATGCGCCGCACCAGCTCGATGTGGCCCGGGCAGCTCACCGGCTTGAGCGCGAGCGGCCGCCCGCCGTCCTCCACGAGGTACATGTTCTCGCGGAAGTTCTCCCAGTGGCCGCTGCGCTCCCACAGGGGCTGCGCGTAGAGCTGCGGCGTACGGACCTCGAGGTAGCCCTCGCGCTGCATGCGCTGGCGGATGTGCTCCTCCAGCAGGCGGAACAACAAGAGCCCTCGGGGGTGCCAGAAGACCATTCCCGCGGCCTCCTCCTGCAGGTGGAAGAGGTCCAGGCGTTGGCCGAGGGCGCGGTGGTCGTTTTCGTCGAGCATTGCTTCGTCTCCGTTACGGAAGGTTGGAATTGCCTTGCCGGACGGAGCGCTGAGCGAACACACGGTTGCCCCGGCCGGTGAAGGCGGGGCGAGAAGCCGTGCGGTCGTCAGCTCACTTCACGACGCGCACCGCTCCACACCTCGCCGTAGCGAGTCGTGGTGCGGGTGGTCGTGGTGACGTTGACGATGCTCACGCGGAACAAGATGCAAGCGGGTCTGGAAATTGTCAACCAGACCCGCGGGCAACCCCTCACGGGTCAGGGGACTCAGCAGTCGTAGCGGCCGGCGATGCAGTAACAATAGCCCTCGACATCGCCACGGCAGCACGGCTGCGTGCCGGCCCGGCAGTTCTGTCCGTCCATCGCCGAGCACGAGCGATAGTCGCCCGGACACACCGCCGGCGGGCAGAGCTTCCTGACCCCGTCACACGTCACGCTCCGGCCTTCGAGGGTGCTGCAGGTACTTCCCGTGCAGGAGATGAACGTCCCGTTCGGGCAGTCCGTCATGCAGGTCACGAGCTCCTGGCGGGTTTGCGCCAGCTCGACGTCCGCCGGGCCTTCATCGACTTGCACCTCGAGCGCCTCGCCACCACAGGCCAGCAACGAGACGCCGAGGATTGCCACCATCATCACCAGCACGCGCTTCATGAGGACTCCCGCGGAAGAACGACGTGGGACCGCCTGCGACCCATGAGGGTCTTTTTCGTGTTTTCCCATGAAAGCGCGTATTTGTGCGAGCCGCGCCCCGCGGTGAAGTGCTCGCGAGCGGACGTCTACAGACAGTGGTAGCGCCGCGTCGTTGGATCGCAGGCGCACCACAGGAGGAACTCTCCATCGCAGCAGTCCACCCGGCGCACGCAGCGCTGGCCCTCGTAGATGGCGCACTGAGGGAGGTCCCCCGGGCAGGTGACCAGCTCCTGCGAGACCTCCTGCGCGGGCTCGGTGGAGAGGCGCTCCCCGTCCGCCTCGGACGTGGGGCCACCGCAGCCCAGCCACGCCATGCTGAACAACGACACACACAACACGAAGACACGCTTCATGGGACGCCCTCGAATCGGGTTCACGGGCTCCGGCCGCACCGTGCGAGGGACTGTGCCATGTTCACTTCGGGTGTGTCAGGAATGGGGGCTTCCCGCAACTGTCAAGGGCGTCGCGGAGCCGGGCGCCTCGGGCCCCGGCTCCGCCGCCGACCGGCTCACGCCAGCAGCGACGCGAGGCCAATCATCCCGGCGATGAGGAAGAAGAGCGACTCGCCCGCGATGAGGCCTCCGCCCGCCAGGGACATGGTGCTCATGTCCTCGGGGAGCGCCTCGCCCTGTGCGGGGCTGCCCGCGGAGGCCGGCGCGCGCTTCTTCGTGACGGTGTTCCACACGGACGCGATGACGCCGCCCGCGCCGAACCACAGCGCCACCGGGAAGGCCACGAAGCCGCCGAAGGAGGACGCATAGGGGCTGGCCAAGAGCAGCGAGTCCATGGTCCAGCCCACCGCGAAGCCCGCGCGCGAGCCCTTGATGTAGCGCTGGTAGCCCGGGTTGGCGTGCAGCACCTTGCGCAGCGCCTGGATGCCGAAGCCCAGCCCCAGGCCGAGCAGCATCGCCTTCACCTTGGTGTCCGACAGCGAGCCCAGGTCGCGGATGGCGCCCACCAGCTTGTACGTCATCGCCGAGCCCCACTGGCCCACCTCGGCGTTGGGGTTGTCGAGCTGGTTGATGGCGAGCGCGGGGTAGGCGGTCATGAACACGCGCGCCAGGCCCACGCACAGCAGGGCGCCCATGATGACGCCCATCACCTGGTAGCGGAACTGGATGACGCGGTTGGTGCCCAGGCGCCATCCGGTGGAGCGGTCCTGCTGCATGTCGCAGCCCACGGAGGTGGAGATGAGCAGGATGGTCGCGGCCATCAGCGCCACCAGCGGGTTCTTCAGGCCCAGCAGCGACATCATCATGATGGAGATGACGAACGCGCTGGAGATGGGGTTCTGGTCGGTGATGCCGTAGGAGATGCCGTTGATGAGCACGAACAGCAGCGCCAGCGCGAGGCCGAAGAGCAGCCAGCCCAGGGGCTGACCCAGCACCGCGGTGCCCACCACCAACGTCGCCGCGCCCCAGCCGAGGACCCAGGCCAAGAGCCGGGGCAGGTTGACCTTCTTCCACGCGGGCTCCTCGTCCTTCGGCGCGTCGGCCTGGGCCTTCACGCGCGCCACCGCCTGCACCGCGAGCAGCGACAGGTCCACCACCGCCGCGCCGCAGATCATCGCCAGGCCGATGAGGAAGCCAATCTTGCGGAAGGGGTCCTCGGGGCCGAGCCAGCCGATTTCACGCAGGTGCGGCACCTGCCATGCGCCGATGACGGCCATCAACACCGCGGGGATGGTGATGCGGCTGCCGACAATCATGCCCGCGCCCAGCGTGGCGGCGCTGGTGCCGATGGCGGCCACGACGGCGATCTTCTCCGTCATCCACGCGGCGATGGCGCCCAGCAGCGTGCCGCCGCCCAGCTTGGAGATGGAGGCCTTGAGCAGCCGCTTGTCGGTCAGCGCGCGCAGGATGTTGGCCACCGCGAAGCCCGACGGGTAGTCGAGCTGCAGCCGGTCCACGAGCAGCGGCGTGTAGAGCATGCCCACGCCGACGGCGAACATGCCCACGCAGCCGACGAAGAGCATCAGGTGCCACGCGGGGGGCATCTCCATGCCCAGCCACACCATGGCCTGGATGAGCACCGACATGGCGCACAGCGAGGCCACCGACGCGGCCATCGTCTGCATGTAGTTGGCGCCGTGCTTGCCCTCCGCGCCGTAGCCGTACGTGACGGCGCTGCCGAGGATGCCGGCGAGCACCTGGCCTCCGACGAAGAAGCCCACGCTGAAGTTCATGTACGACGCGGCGATGCCACCCAGGGGCCCGAGGATGAACAGGGCCACCGCGCTCAGGAGCAGGTGGTACTTCCAGGTCCCGACGGGAGGCAGCCAGCCGAAGCGCGGCTGGAGGTTGTCGGAGTCGGGGGGCGTCGAGGACGAGGGGGGCTCCGGGTGGGGGAGCGGCTGGACGGGAGATGCCATTGGGCCGGGAGGCTACCGGCGTTCCACGCCGCTGTCACAACCCGGGACGTTTCATCGCCCATTCAAGAAGGGGAGCGCTCGCAGGGCGGCGCGAAGCCGGGCCCGCTCCTTCCAGATTTGGAGGCCGTGGAAGACGGCCAGGGTCACGAGGCAGGCGATGCCGAGCGTGACGTAGCGACGGATGAGGTCACCCTCGGACCAGCCGTGGTCCTCGACCAGTCGGCTCGGGTCGCTCAGGCCCACGCCCTCCATGCGGCCGAAGGGGATCTCCTCGGCGTCGGTCCGCGCGCGCCACCAGGTGTGGAAGCCGTCCCAGAAGGCGAGCGCGCCGATGAAGACGAAGCCCCAGCGCAGGCCTCTCGCGTGGAGGTGGCCGCCGGGCCGGGCGTGGAAGGACGCGACCAGGAGCGTGCCCAGAATCAGCATCCCCGCGTCTCCGCCGAAGACGATGAACACCTCGGTGCGCCACAGGGGGATGACCAGCGTGCAGAAGGCCTGGGCGACGAGCAGCGCCGTGCTCCAGGCCATCCAGTCCCAGCGGCGCAGCTTCCAGCCGCGCCACGCCCAGAAGCCGAGGGCTCCCGCGAGCATCGCCGCCAGCGAGTACCAGCGCTCGGAGCCCGTGGGCGTGACCCACGGGGCCGGGATGGCGGGGATGCCGCACAGCCATGCGGTGACCGCGTGCCCGACCTCGTGGACGTACATGGTGAGCAGCCGCACGATGAAGCGCGCGGAGCCGGTGGCCACCAGGTAGCCCACCAGCAATGCCAGGGGCACGACGACGAGGCGCAGGCGCAGCTCATGGACGGCGTCCTCCTCGCTCGCGTCGAGAGAAGGCGTGCTCGGTGGCAGCACCTCGGAGCGCAGTTCCGGAGGCGCCAGCCACGGGGGGTCGACCTCGAAGGGCGTGGGAGCCTGCTCGGTGGCCTCGCGCTGGACGCGCTCCTCCTCGGCCTTGCGCGCGGCGCGGGCCTCGGCGCGGGCGTAGATGATGCCGCAGCGAGGACACTCGGCCCCCTGCACTCGGGGCGCCTGACAGCCGGGGCAGGTGAGGGCGGACACGGGGCGCACGAAGGTGGAGCCTAAAGCCTCCGCGCTCCAGACGAAAACAGGGGCCCTTCGACCATGCAGGCGGCCCATTGAATCGCGTGGGTGGTGGGGGCCTCGTCAAAGCGCACGGTCCGGTGCATGAGCGCATGCCCGGGCGGAAGCGGGGTGCTTGACGCGATGGGGCCGCCTCATCGAAGACCAGGGCATGTCCACGCTCGACGCGAAGACGCGGGGGCGCACCGCACCCGGAAGGCTGCGCGCGCTCGATGCCTTCCTGTTCCGCTTCGAGCCCACGCTGCTGTCGCGCGTCGACGGCCCGTGGGCCCGCGCCGTCTTCGTGGACGTGGGCTTCGGCGAACATCCGTGGACGACGCTCGAGAGCGCCGAGGCCTTTCGCGCGCTCCACCCGGAACTCGTCGTCATCGGCGTGGAGCTCGATGACGCGCGGGCCCTCGCCGCTCAAGCCCATGCGGGGCCTCGCACCCACTTCCGTCAAGGCGGCTTCACACTGCCGCTGTCCCCGGAGGAGCCCGCCCGCCTCGTGCGGGCCATGAACCTCTTGCGACAGGGCCCCGTGGAGCGCGTCGCCGAGGTGCACCACGCGCTCAGCCGCTTCCTGCTCCCCGCGGGGCTGCTCGTGGAGGGCAGCTCGGACCCGGAGGGTTCCGTTCTCACCGCGCACCTGCTGCGTCGCTCCGACAGCGCTCCCGATGCGCCCCCTGTCCGCGAGGCCCTGCTCTTCCACACCGACTTCCGCCAGGGCTTCGCGCCGCTCTTGTTCCGCGACTGGCTGCCGCGTGACTTGCGCCGCCGCGTGCGTCCCGGTGAGCCCATCCACGCCTTCTTCATGTCCTGGGTCGACGCGTGGAAACAGGCTCGCGATGCCGGCCACTCCGCGCCCGCGGATGCCTTCCGCGAGTCTGTCTCACGTTTGTGTCATCAGGTGGACGGCGTCTCCACGGACTCATGGCTGCTCGACTCCGGTTACCTGCTATGGCGGCCGCCGACAGGTGTGGCGTCCTGACGCATGGGGCCGGGCAACCCCATCCCCATCCACCCCAGATGATTCGCCCTCCAATCAAGCGCCGCGAAGAGGGAGGGGCAAATGGCGGAGGGGGCGGATATGGTGTGGGGCCCTCCAACGGGAGACAGCACAGGTGCAGGCAGAAGACGTGAAGGTGCAGCAGTCGGCGACAGAGCGCGTGGGAGAGCGGCCGGCCGCGCTGCTCTTCTCCGCTGGCTTCTATGGGACGCTCGCCGCCGCGCGGTGCTTCGGGCGCAATGGCATCCGAGTCACCGTGGCGGACCCCGGACGGCTGGGCCCCGCGAGCTGGTCGCGCTTCGTCGGACAGCGCGTGCAGTGCCCTCCCGAGTCCCAGCCCGAGGCGTTCCTCGCGTGGCTCCTCGACTTCGGAGCCCGGGCGCCCATGAGCCACGTGCTGTATCCGACGAGCGACGAGCTGGCGTGGCTGGTGTCCGTGCACGCCCAGGAGCTGTCGCGCTACTTCCACCTCTACGACCCCGGCATCGACGCCGTCTACGGGCTGCTCAACAAGCGCAAGCTCTTCGAGGCGGGCCAGTCGGTGGGGCTGACGCTGCCGCGTACCTGGTTCCCCGAGTCCGAGGCGGACCTGGAGAGCATCTCCCGCGAGGCGCGCTTCCCCGTCCTCATCAAGCCGACGACGCAGATCCTCTACTCCACGCACCGCAAGGGCCTGCCCGTCGCGGAGCCCTCGCAGCTCGTGGAGGAGTACCGCGCCTTCGCGCGCGACGGCTACGCGCCCATGCTGGTGAAGTTCGACCCGGCCGTGGCGCGGCCCATGGTGCAGGAGTTCCACCCCGAGGCGGCCCAGGGCATCTACAGCCTGTCGGGCTTCGTGGACCGCACGGGCGCGCTGTTCGAGGTGCGCGGCGCCATGAAGGTGCTCCAGCGTCCGCGCCGCCTGGGCGTGGGCGTGTGCTTCGAGTCCGCGCCGGTGCGCCAGGACCTGGCCGACGGCCTGCGCAAGCTGTGCGCGAAGCTGGGCTACCACGGCGTCTTCGAGGTGGAGTTCATCCAGACGAAGGACGACTTCCTGCTCATCGACTTCAACCCGCGCTACTACGGGCAGATGGGCTTCGACATCGCGCGCGGGCTGCCGCTGCCGCTCATGGCCTATCACGCGGCGCTGGGTGACTTTGACGCGCTGGCGCGCGTGGGGCAGTCGGCGCGCGCATGGACGGGACGCGGCGAGGTGTTCTGCAACCGCATCGCCCTGGAGATGCTGCTCAACCTCCAGCGGCTGTCCGGCGCGCTGCCCGCCGACGAGGCGAAGCAGTGGCGACGCTGGCTGCAGACGCACCGTCAGGTGGCGGTGGACCCGCTCATCGACTCGGATGACCCGATGCCGTCCGCGGTGGAGGTGGCGCAGATCCTCTACGGCTCCGCGCGCCACCCGCGCGCCTTCCTGCGGATGATGGTGCTCAACCGCTAGCAGGCCTTCGCCGCCCGTGTGTCAGCGCGCACGGGCGGCGGACCTCGACGAAGCGCTCAGGCCGCCTCGGGCTTGCCCGGGCTCTTCGCCACCGTGTCGAGCGCCACCTGGTCCTCGAACGTCTCCGCCCGGCGCAACAGCCGCGCCTCGCCGCCGTCCAGCGCGATGATGGCCGGCTGCGGATACGAGAAGGACGTCGCGAACGGCACGAAGTACGCGCCCGCGTCCATGATGGCCAGCGTGTCACCCTCGACCAGCTGGGGCAGTCGCTTGGCGTGGTACAGCGTGTCGCCCGGCGTGCAGATGGGGCCCACCACCGTGTAGACGCGCTCGGCGGGCGCGTCCGGCCGGTCCACGTGGAAGAGCTGGTGGTACTCGTTGCGCACGCACTCGGCATGGTTCACGCCCGCGTCGAGCACCGCCCACGTCCGGTCCTCGCCCGCCTTGAGCGTGTGCACGCTGCCGAGCAGGAGCTGCGTGTCGCCCGTCATGGCGCGGCCCGGCTCCAGGAAGATGCGCGGTCGCGCGCGCCCCTTCTTTTCGTAGTGCGACTCCACCATCTCCACCACGAGCGCCACGTAGCGCGAGATGTCCAGCGACGCCGCCGGGTCCGGCGCCGGCACGTCCCGGAAGAAGGTCAGGTTGAGGCGCCAGTCGCGCTCGGCGATGTGCTCCACCGACGGCGTGCAGAGGCTGCCGCCCAGATCCAGCACCTCCAGGTCCAGCCCCAGCTCCTGGTGCAGCGTGTCCGTGAAGCCGAGCACCGCCTCCACGAAGCCCGTCAGCTCGCCCTCGGTGCGGATGGTGGCGCCCCGGTGCGCGTGCAGGCCCACCACGTCCAGGTGCGACGACGCCCGCGCCTGCGCATACGCCCGGAGCGCCGCGCCGCCCGCGATGGGCGTGCCGAACTGCGCCGCCCAGCCGCTGTCCGTGCTCACCCGCACCGCCACGCGAGGCCGCTGGTCCAGCTCCGCCGCGACGCGCGCGAACAGGCCCAGCTCCTCCGCGTGGTTCGCGGCGAGCAGCTGGATGCCCCGGCCGATGGCCTCGCGCACGGAGGCCTCCGACTTCACCGGGCCGTTGTAGACGATGCGCTCGGGCGCGACCCCCAGCCGCAGCGCCAGCCACAGCTCGTAGGCGGAGATGATTTCGGCGCCCACGCCCATCCCGTGCAGCACCTCCAGCACGCCGGGGATCGGGTTCGTCTTGTACGAGTAGAACACCTCGCACCCACCCGCGCGCCCCGGGGGCACCGCGAGGAAGCGCTCCACGTTGCGCTTGAGCGCCGCCAGGTGCACCACGTGCAGCGGCGAGCCGAAGCGCTCCACCAGCGACTTGAGCGCCACGCCCTCCAGGCTCAGCCCCTGGCCGGGGACGTGCTGGAGCCCCCAGTACGACGCGGGAATCTCCGTGCGCGCGGGCGCCATGGCGCGCTGGAGCACGGGCCTGAGCGTCTGCTTCACCTGACGCTTGGCCGTGCCGACGAACCGACTCTTCAAGCTCATGAGACCCGGCCCTGCCTGGGCAGCCACAAGGGCAGCTTCTTGGCGATGTCGAACGGCAGGGTCCGCATGAGCAGCTGCAGCGCGCGGTACTCCAGCGCGCCGTTCGTCTTGCGGTACTTGCCGTGGATCATCTCGTTGGACTGCATCACCAGCGTGCCGTCCTTGCCCAGGTTGTGCATCAGCGAGGGCCGGCCGGTGCGGTAGTGCAGGATGGGGCGGTCCACGTAGACGTGGCCGAAGGCGCGGATGCCGCGCAGGTAGAAGTCCACGTCCTCGTAGACGGGGATGGACGCGTCGAAGCCGCCCAGCGTCGCGAAGTGCTCGCGGCGCACCATGCACGCGGAGTTCACGTACAGCGTCCCGCGGAACAGGATGTGCGCCACCGTCCACGCGCTGTTGGGCGTGCTGGCGCCCACCTTGGCCGCCCACTGGAAGTACTCGCTCTTGTCCTTGAGCCAGTCCGCGTCGTCGCCGAACGGCACCACCCAGCCCACCGCCACGCCCGCGTCGGGCCGCGCGTCCAGCGCGCTCACCATGGCGTGCAGCGCGCCCTCGGCGAGCATGTCGTCGTCGTCCAGGAAGTGCAGGTAGCGGCCCCGGGCCAGCGTCACGCCGTGGTTTCGCACCACCGCGGGGCGCCCCTTGGACGGCGGGTCGTTCACCACGTAGCGCACGCGCGAGTCGCCCAGCCCCTCCACCGACGCCCGGGCGGTGCCCTCCGGCGTGTCATCCAACACGATGACCTCGACGTGGACCCCCTCCTGGCGGAGCACCGAGCGGATGGCCTCCACCACTTCCTTCTCTCGTCGGTGGGTGGGCATCACCACCGAGACATCGATTGCGGACATGTCAGGCTTATATGCGTTCGCGCCGGGGCCTGAGAAGACGCCTCCGGGTTGGCGCCGCCGCCAGGCTTGCGCGCACGCCTGCTCCACGCGCAAGGGTTGCGGGAACGTGCGTTCTCAAAATGGATGAGCTTGAGAAGCGGCGCGGGCGTCAGTAGCTCGCCACCGCGAAATCGAAGTCGTCGGAATCCCACCCGGGGTCCTGCTCGACCTGCCGGGAAATCGCCGTCCGTGGGGCAACGATGTCCTGCTCCGCGAGGCGGGCCTCCACTCGGGGGCGCCGCATCGCCAGGCCCTGGCCATCCCACTCGCGGCCCCCCAGCCGGGCGCGGGGCGAGGTGTCCTGGACCTCCACGTCGACATGGGCCAGCCGGTCCATCCAGGGCTGCAGGCAGTCTCTCGCCATGTGCTTCCGCCTTCGCGTGGGGGTTGACGGGGAGAGGTTGCAGTCGTCATGCCATGGACCTGGTAGGGCGGGGGGCCGTCGGACGCGTGACAGGAGGGCGTGCGGGGCGCGGCCCGCCGGCCACGGTGGGCGTCCGGGAGCCCTCCGGCGACTTGACGCCGGACCGAGGGCCGGACAGGAACATGGACGCAAATGGCCCTCCTGCTGGCACACGACGTCGAGCCCCCGCGCCCCTGCAGCTACCTGCCCGAGCGGCAGGCCTCGCTGGAGAACCTGGTGCTGCGGGACCTGTCGCCGGAGGAGTACGAGCACCTGCTGGTGCGCGGCTGGCGGCGCTTCGGGCCGGTGTACTTCCGGCCCGCCTGCGCGGACTGCCAGGAGTGCGTGTCGCTGCGCGTCCCGGTGGAGGGCTTCCGGCCCAACCGCAGCCAGCGCCGCGCCCGGGCCGCGTGCGCCCACCTGCGGGTGGAGGTGGGCGTGCCCAAGGCCGACGAGGAGCGGCTGGCGCTCTACCGGGCCTGGCACGCGGAGCGCGAGGCCGCGCGGGAGTGGGAGCCCTCGCCGCTCACGGTGCGCGAGTACTCGCTCCAGTTCTCCTTCCCGCACCCCTCCGCGCGCGAGGTGGCCTGGTACGACGACGCGGCGGAGGGCGGCTCCCGGCTGGTGGCGCTGGGCATCTGCGACGAGACGCCGCACGCGTGGAGCGCGGTGTACTTCTTCTACGACCCGGACTACGCGCGGCTGTCCCCGGGCACCGCCAACGTGGTGTTCCAGGTGGAGCTGGCGAAGGCGCGGGGCATCCCCCACGTGTACCTGGGCTTCCGCGTCCAGGCGTGCGCGTCCCTGCGCTACAAGGGCGGCTTCCGTCCGCACGAGCTGCTCCAGGGGCGGCCCGCGCTGGACGCCGAGCCCACCTGGGTGCCCGCGTCGGACGCGCCGGAGCCGGAGTCCGGCGCCGGGCCCTGAGCCGCGTGGGTCAGCCCGCGCCCAACAGCGCCCGGTCGAAGTGCTCGCGGAGCCGGCGCGCGTACTCCTCCGGGGCCACGCGGGCGTACTCGCCATGGCCCGCGCCCTCGACGACCCACAGCGTCTTGGGCTCGCAGGCCGCGCGGAACAGGCTGGCCTGGAGCTTGGCCGGCGCGTCCGGGTCCACGTCGCCGTTGACGAGCAGGAGCGGGCGGCCCTTCAGCTGGCACATGCCGTCGATGGGGCGCACCGCGTCCACGTCCACGCCCGCGCGGCGCAGCGTCCACAGCACCGGCTCCGCGCTCAAGGCGCCCCACCTGCCGTAGCCCGAGTACACGTCCGTCTCCAGCGCGGGGTATGCGCCCGCGGCGGCCACCGCCTTCACGCGCGCGTCGCGCTCGGCCACCAGCAGCGCGGTGGTGCCGCCCATGGAGAAGCCGAAGAGCCCCAGCCTGGCGGGGTCCACGTCCGGCCGCGCCGCCACGAAGTCCAGCGCGGCCGTCACGTCGCGGCGCTCCAGGTCTCCCCACGTCACGCGGTCTCCGCCGCTCTCCCCATGGGCGCGCAGGTCGAACAGCAGCACGCCGTAGCCGGCCCGGGCCAGCGCGCGGGCCTCGAAGAGCAGCTGCGCGCGGTTGTCCGCGAAGCCATGCACCAGCACCACCGCGGCGCGGTTCTGCGAGGGCACGTACCAGCCTCGCAGCGTCAGCCCGTCCGCGTTGGTGAAGGCGACGTCCCGCATCGCGTCCAGCTCCGGCGCGGCGGACGGCCGCGTCACCGGCACGTGGGGCGGGTGCAGCAGGCCCTGGCCGATGCGGTGCCCCTTCACGACGAGCAGCCCCACGGACGCGAGCACGCCGAGGAGCAGGACCAGGGGGAAGACGAGTCGTGGACGGAGCGCGGTCATCACGGAGCGTGACAGGATGGGAGAGCCCGGCGGTCTGCCCGGGTGCCGGCGGAGCGTACGCCGGGAGGCGCGCGATGTGTCGCCAGGAGACGTTGCAGCCGGCCGTCTTGTTGGCGGGCGTGACACCCTTGGGTTACGGTGCACCCGCCTTCAGGGAGTGGGGGGCTGGATGCTGGTGCCGGTGCCACGAGACGCCTCGAAAGACCCTGGGAGGAAGCGAGTGCTGTTCACGCTCGTGTTCCTGGGCGGAGGCGGCATCGAGCGCTCGGTGTGCAACGTCCTCGCGGGGCTGGACCCCCGGCGCTTCGCCACCCGGCTGTTCTTCCACCACCGACCTCCACCGGGGCGCGAGGACCGGCTGCCCGCGAACACCGAGGTCTCCTGGGCTACCGACTCCTACGACTACCACCGGCAGAACCTGCCCCTGTACCTGTGGCACCTGTTGCGCCATGCCCGCGAGGCGGACGTCATCGTCGCGGGGCAGGAGGGGCGCGCGGCGCTGTTGGCCTGCCTGGCCGGGAAGCTGCTCGGCAAGCCCGTGGTGGGGATGATCCACTTCGACTGGGGTGCCTTCCACCGCGAGCAGCCGCGCCGCCAGCTGTGGGGCCTGCGGCTGCTCTACCCGCGCATGCAGCGCATCGTCGCGTGTGGCCATGACACGGCGCGCTCCTTCCAGTCCCTGGTCCCCGTGCCCGAGGAGCGGCTGCAGGTCATCCCCAACTTCGTGGACGGGGAGGTGGTGCGCGCCGCCGCGGACGGGCCGGTGCCGGACTGGGCGGGCCCCGTCTTCGAGCGCCCGGTGGTCATCGCCGTGGGCCGGCTGGAGCCCCAGAAGGGCTTCGACGTGCTCATCCGCGCCCATGCCCTGGCGCGCCAGGAGGGCGTGGACCACCACCTGCTCATCCTGGGGGTGGGCTCGCTGGAGGCCGAACTGAAGGCGCTAGCGCGCTCGCTGGGGGTGGAGTCGAGCGTGTTCATGCCGGGCTTCGCGTCCAATCCGCACGCGCTGATGCGCCGCGCGGCGGTGTTCGCGCTGTCCTCCCGGTTCGAGGGGCTGCCCATGGTGCTCCTGGAGGCGCTCGCCCTGGGGTGCCCGGTGGTGAGCACCGACTGCCCGTCCGGCCCCGCGGAGGTGCTGGAGAATGGGCGGCACGGCGTGCTGGTTCCAGTGGAGGACGCCCCGGCGCTGGCCCAGGCGCTGGCCCGAGCCGTCTCGGACGAGGTGCACCGCAAGGACCTGGCCCGGAAGGCCCGGGCCCGCGCGGAGGAGCTGTCCTCGGCCAAGGCGCTGGGGGCCTGGGAGGCGCTCCTGGACTCGCTCTGAAAGGAATCCCTTGCCGGCCCCGGGCGGCTTCACGAGGATTCGCCCCCATCATGACGACGACGAACGAGACGCAGGGCCTGAACTTCCTCCAGGAGATCATCGAGGAAGACCGGCGCACGGGAAAGCACGCGGGACGCGTGCACACCCGCTTCCCGCCCGAGCCCAACGGCTACCTCCACATCGGCCACGCCAAGTCCATCTGCCTCAACTTCGGGCTGGCGAAGCAATACGAGGGGCTGTGCAACCTGCGCTTCGACGACACCAACCCCGTCACCGAGGACACCGACTACGTCGAGGCCATCCAGCGCGACGTGAAGTGGCTCGGCTTCGACTGGGCGGACCGCAAGTTCTACGCCTCCGACTACTTCCCGAAGCTCTACGACTTCGCCGTGCAGCTCATCAAGCAGGGCAAGGCGTACGTGTGCAGCCTGTCGCCGGAGGAGATTCGCGAGTACCGCGGCGACTTCACCACGCCGGGTCGTGACAGCCCGTACCGCACCCGCTCCGTGGAGGAGAACCTGGACCTGTTCTCGCGCATGCGCGGCGGGGAGTTCCCCGACGGCAAGCACACGCTGCGCGCCAAAATCGACATGGCGTCGCCCAACCCCGTGCTGCGCGACCCGCCCATCTACCGCATCCGCCACGCGCACCATCACCGCACCGGCGAGGCGTGGCCCATCTACCCGCTCTACGACTTCGCGCACTGCCTGTCGGACGCGATTGAGGGAATCACGCACTCCGTCTGCACGCTGGAGTTCGAGAACCGGCGGGTGCTGTACGACTGGATCGTCGACAGCCTCATCAAAGGGGACCGGCCGTACCAGTACGAGTTCAACCGGCTGAACCTCAACTACACGGTGATGAGCAAGCGCAAGCTGCTCAAGCTCGTCACGGAGAAGTACGTCTCCGGCTGGGACGACCCGCGGATGATGACCATCAGCGGCCTGCGCCGCCGGGGCTTCACGCCCGCGTCCATCCGCGACTTCGCCACGCGCGCGGGCGTCAGCAAGACGCAGCAGCTCATCGACATGGGCGTGCTGGAGCTGTGCATCCGGGAGGACCTGAACGAGACGGCGCCCCGGGCCATGGCGGTGCTGCGGCCGCTCAAGGTGGTGGTGGAGAACTACCCCGAAGGCCAGGTGGAGATGCTGGAGGTGCAGAACCACCCGCAGAAGCCGGAGATGGGCACGCGCCAGGTGCCGTTCATGCGCGAGCTCTACATCGAGGCGGACGACTTCATGGAGGTCCCCGCCAAGGGCTTCTTCCGGCTGGCGCCGGGCAAGGAGGTGCGCCTGCGCTCGGCGTACTTCATCACCTGCAAGGAGGTCATCAAGGACGCGGACGGCAAGGTGGTGGAGCTGCGCTGCACCTATGACCCGGCCACGCGCGGCGGGGACTCGCCGGATGGCCGCAAGGTGAAGGGCACCCTGCACTGGGTGCCGGGCAACGCGCCCACCGCGGAGGTGCGGCTGTATGACCGGCTCTTCTCCGTGGAGAGCCCGGACTCGGACGACGCGACGGACTTCACCACGTTCCTGAACCCGAACAGCCTGGAGGTGCTGCGCTCGGCGCGCGTCGAGCCGATGCTCGCCGACGCGGCGCCGGAGTCGCGCTTCCAGTTCGAGCGGCTGGGCTACTTCTTCGCGGACCCGAAGGACTCGCAGCCCGGCAAGCCCGTCTTCAACCGCACCGTGTCCCTGAAGGACTCGTGGGTGAAGGAGAAGGGCAAGTAGTCGAGGACACACGCTCAGGGTGTCGCCGGGCCCTTGCCGGGCGGCACCCTGCACGCGGCGTGACCCAGGATGACGTCCCCCTCGACGGTGCTCGTGGGCGTGGGCGTCCAGCCCGCCTGGAGCCGGGCGTCCAGGAGGTCATCGGCGCTGGGGCGACGGTCCCACACGGAGACCGCAATCACACCGCCCAGTCAGGTGGTGTCGAAGACGAGGTAGCCCCCGTCCTTCCAGGGCACCACCACGTCGTGGGTGAACTCGTCCTGGACGACGACCTCGGTCACGTCGCGCGGCGGCGTGCTCGCGAAGCCCCACCGCACCACGTCCTGGAGCAGGGTGAGCGGCCCAAGCTCCCGCTCCAGCGCCGAGCGCTCCTCGGGGGACAACCCAGCCCTGTCGTTCAGCGGGAGCATGACCCCGGCAGTGTAGCCCCGCTCCGGGCGCGGACACACGTGGGGCCCCGCGCGGCCGTCCCCGCCGCCCGTCGGTCCGGGCGGAGGTGGAGGCCGCGAGGGCGGGTGTCACGTGTCAGGGAGGATAGGACACGAGGATGGCGGTGTTCTGATAGCCGCCCTTCGCGCCGACGACCCAGACATACAGCTTGCCGGAGGTGACCTGGGGGATGACGCACTTCTCGGCGTTGGTCTCCTTCATGCCGCGGCAGTCGTACTCGTAATGGTTGGGGATGGCCCCCATGCGCACGTAGAGGTCCGCGTTGCCCGTGCCGCCCAGCAACTGCACGGTGACGCTGCGCGGCTTCCCGTTCGCGCGCGCCGGCACCTGCACGATGTAGCCATGGCTGCCATTGGCGGGGGCGGACAGTCCGCTCACCACCACGTTGGGCTCGAGCGGGAAGAAGCCGCCGTCGAACTTCATCACCAGCGAGGCGTTGGTGTAGGGCGTATAGGTGTTGACCATCGCGTACCACTTGCCGGCGGTGGGCGTGGGGAAGACGCACTCCTCGTTGGCGCCGGAGCGGTAGGGCCGGCAGTCATAGAGGCCCGTCGTGGGGTAGTTGCCCTGGCGGATGTACAGGTCCGGGTCGCCCGTGGTGCCGGACAGGGTGAAGCGCAGGTTGGTGGCGCCCTCGGGCACCTCGGCCCAGCCGTACTCCTTGGCGCCGCTCGCCGTGCCGGAGAGGACGACGGGCACGTTGCGCTCCAGCTCGAAGGGGTCGGTCGGCTCGAACACCACGCCCACGTTCACGGCCTTCCAGGCCGCGGCGACGGAGGCGACGACGGACGCGTCGTAGCCCAGCTGGACGGCGGCCTGCTCGGTGGCGATCCTCGCGGCGTCGAAGGTGGAGTTGGGCATCAGCAGGTCCCGGTTGGCCTTGTAGAAGATGCGGCCCGCCATCTCGATGCCGATGCCCGTCACGGCCGGGCGCGTGGGGAAGCGCGGGTGCGTGCCGCCCTGGGCCAGCAGGTAGAAGGCCAGGTTGGAGATGCCCGAGCTGTAGTGGACGTCCACGCCGTTGCTGTAGTTGTGGTAGTCGTCCAGCGAGTCCCCATCCTGGGTGGGGTTGTTCATGTAGCGCAGCGCATCGCCGGGGACTTCGGGCGTCCACACGTCCTCGCCCACCAGGTAGGTGCCCTCGTTGATGACCTTGCCCTCGCTGTGCCACTCGCAGACGGCGCCGAAGATGTCGGAGATGGACTCGTTGAGGCCGCCGGACTCACCCGAATAGATGAGGTCCGAGTCGACTTCCGTCACCGCGTGCGTCAGCTCGTGGGCGATGACGTCCAGGCCGTAGGCCAGGTTGATGGCGGTGGTGCCGTCACCGTCGCCGAAGACCATCTGCTCGCCGTCCCAGTACGCGTTCACGTAGTTGACGCGGTGGTGGACGGTGGAGTGGAGCGTCGCGCCGAGGTCGTCGTAGGAGTCGCGGTCGAACAGCTCCTTGTAGCAGCGCCAGACGGCGCCCGTGTTGTCGTACGCCGCGTTGACGACGGGGTCCGCGTGCGGTGCTTCTCCCTCCCGGCGCGCCACCGTCCCCGGCAGGTCGTTGGTGTTCTGGCCGTCGTAGACGATGCGGTCGAGCGCGGAGTGGATGTGGTTGAAGCGCTCGAACACCTCGCCGGAGCGGGCGTTGACGAGCACCGACTCCTTCACGGGCGTGCCGTCCTGCTTCGCGCCCGCCACCAGCACCCGCCAGGAGAGGATGAGCTGGTCCTGGTCCCTCCAGTAGACGAGCGCGGGCGCCTTGCGGACGACGAGGCCCGGCACCGAACCCTTGTCCGCCAGGGCGTTGGCCTTCGCCAGGTCCACGCCGATGGGGTCGCTCTGGAGGGCGGCAAGGCCTCCTCGCGCGTTGCCGTTGACGGCGAAGACCTGGCCGTCGCGCGCGTGCAGCCGCAGCTCCGCGCCCAGCACCTCCACGCCGTGGTAGCGCACGCCGAAGCGGTAGTGCGTGTCCCCGTCGGAGCCGACGTAGGCCTTCTTCAAGAAGAGCTGCTCGGTGTCGAGCTTGAAGAGCGGTGCCACCCGGGCGAGCACCGGCGCGAGGGAGTGGGTCTGAAGTCCCTTGAGGGCGAGCTTGCCGGTGGGGACCTCACCGAACCTGCCTCGGAGGAAGGTGGGGACCTGGTCCGGGTCCGCGGAGAGGACTTCATGGCCCTGGGCGAGGGCCGCTGCTGCCTGGGTGGCGGCGTCGTCGTGTAGGTCCTTCGGTGTGTCGGCATCGGTGCAGGCGCTCAGTGTCAGGCTCAACAGCGTGGCACCCAGGACACCGCGTCCCCGTTTCACAAACATGCACTACCCCCCAGCGAGAGATGAAGTCGCCAGCCTGTGCAATCACAACCCGAAGGAGAATTCGGTACCGGCAACCCCATGGCAATCTATCGCGAGGCCCCGGCAGTGCCCTCTCCCTCCCCGTCGGAGTTTGCTTGTCCTGAACACCTCCCTCCGCGACAGCGTCCGTTGCCTGATGTTGGTCGCTCGCGGTGTCCGGAGGACCTGGGAACGCGTGTTCCATCACCCGCTCGTCTGGGACTCCAGGACAGGGTCCGCCATGTCTGGGATTCTCAGGGAATGAAAGGACGCGAAGCTGCTACGGTGCGCGTCATGCGACGAGGATGTGGGTGGAGGCTGGTGTCATGAGCGCGCGGCGGGAGGTTCGCGCGGACTTCGACCGGGGCTCCATCGTGATGTATCAGGCCTATCCGGACGCCATCGCGGACGTGGCGGTGGCGACGCAGCGCTTCGGGCCGCCGTTCTCCGTGGGGCGGATGACCTGGATCAAGCCCAGCTTCCTGTGGCTGATGCACCGCTCCAACTGGGGGCGCAAGAGCGGGCAGGAGCGGACCCTGGCGGTGCGCATCCACCGCGCGGGGTGGGAGGCGGCGCTGGCGGTGGGCGTGCTCACCGCGTACGAGCCCGGCGCCCACGGCTCACCGGAGGCCTGGAGGAAGGCCTTCGAGGTGGCGCCCGTCCACGTCCAGTGGGACCCGGAGCGCTCGTTGCGTGGCGCGGGGCTGCCGCACGACAGCATCCAGGTGGGGCTGGGGCGCGCCATCATCCAGCGCTACGTGGAGGACTGGGTGGTCTCCATCACCGACGTGACGCCGCTGGTGCACAAGCTGCGCAAGCACCTGGACGAGGGGCGCGCGGAGCAGGCCACCCGGCTGTTGCCCCGCGAGGCCGTCTATCCGGTGCCGCGGGAGCTGGTGCGCCGACTGGGGATGTGAACGGCGGGCAGCGTCCGCTGTACGCTCGGGGCACCTTCCCTGGCTGGGGGAGGGGCCGTTCAACTGGAGCTGGGGGTCTGACGATGGGAATCACGATGTCCCCGCGGGAGTACGCCACCGCGTTCCGTCTGCTCGCATCCACCGCGCGCCATCCGGAGAACATCGCGCGGCTCGTCGAGGAGCGCTTGTCTGCGCGCATGTCCCAGGCGCCGTCGCTCCTGGACGTGGGCGCGGGCTCCGGCAAGGTGGCCCAGGCGCTGGCGACGCGCTTCGGCTCGCTCACGTTGCTCGAACCCAACCCGGAGCAGGTGGCGCAGCTGCGGCTGGAGAAGGCGAAGGTGCTCATCGAGCCCTTCGAGCGGTTCGATTCGTCCGAGCGCTTCGACCTGGTCCTGTGCTCCCACGTCCTGTACCACGTGCCGCCCTCGGACTGGCCGGGCTTCATCGACCGGCTCCTGTCGTTCGTGCGTCCCGGAGGCCACGCCCTCATCATCATGGCGGCGGGGCGCGGGCCCACGTTCGAGCTGTGCCGCGACTTCGCCGACACGCTGAACTTCGGGCAGCTGCTCCTGGACACCCTGGGGCGCATGTCGCTCTCGCACGAGGTCCTCCCGGCGATGAGCGGCTTCACCGCGCGCACCTTCGAGGAGATGTTCACCCTCTGCCGCTTCTTCGTGCTGGAGGGGTGCTTCACGGCCGAGCAGCTCGCGGCGATGGGGCCGGAGGCGTCGCGGGAGATGGACCGGAAGCTGCGCCTGCACGCGGAGGCCTGCCTGCGTCCGGACGGCACCTACCAGCTGGAGCAGGACGAGGACATGGTGCTCATCCCGAGGCCGTGACTCAGCGGCTGGGGCCCATCGCCTCGCGGTTGAGCGAGCCGCACTCGGCGATGCGCTGGACGCGCAGCTGGGCGAGGCGCGCCAGGGGGGCCGCCGTCTGGGGCCCCTCCAGCAGCTCCACCGCGCGGGCTATCGCGTCCAGGGTGGACATGCCCGCAGGGTGGCTCGGCTCGCGCAGGTGGAGCATTCCCGGGGGCGGCGGCGGCAGCACGAGCCGGGGGAGCAGGCGCAGCGTGGGGAGCCGCTGGCTCATCCGCCGCGCCTGGGACCAGCTGCCATCCAGCACCACCACCTGCCGGGGCGGCGGGGTGTCCTCGGGGAGCTCGGGCCCGTCCGGGAAGAGCAGCCACGTGCCGGGCTCGGCGAACAGGGAGCTGTCCAGGACGTCGGCGGGCGAGCCGTGGGTGAGCAGGGTGGCGTTGGTGAGGGCGAGCGCGGCCACCCGGCCGGTGTTGCTCTTCTTGCGGATCTCCAGCGCGTGCTGCACCAGGAGGAACCGCGTGCGCGTCTGCACGCGGGGAATCTCCGCGCACAGACACAGGTGCGACGGGAGATAGCAGCGGTCACATCGGGGGCGGAGGGCAACGCGCGAAGACATCCTCCGACATCCTGTTCCGTGGCCCCCCGGAAGAGAAGCGTTGTTTCGCCCCGTCGGGAGGTGGGGCCCGGCCCGCTCCCCCAGTGTGATTGATACAGGCCGGAGGGCTCAGCCCAGCAGCCGCTCCCCCAGGAGGAACCCCACCGTCATGGCCACCACGAGCAGGGCGCCCTGGATCTTCGGGGGGGCGGGCAGGGGGATGTCGAGCAGCCGGCATCCCGCGCCGATGAGCAGCGCCAGGGCGACGCCGACGAGGGCCAGGGTCATGACCTGCTCTCCTGGGTCTCCCCGGTGGGCCCACCGCAGTGGATGTGATTGCGCGACGGGCGCGAGGCGAGCAGCCGGTCCGTGAGCGTGTAGCCCGTCGTCATGGTGACGACGAGCAGCGCGCCGACGAGCGCCGGCGGCGCGGGCACGGGCACCCCCAGCCAGCGACAGCCGAAGCCGATGCCCAGGCCCAGCAGCAGTCCCACACACAGTTTCCAGTTCACGCGTCGTTCTCCAAGGGGGTGCGGCGGGGGACCATCGGCGCGGCGCCGACGTAGTGATGGACCACGGGGGGATGCGCGCCCTGGTGCAGCGCGCGCAGCTGCTCCTGCAGCGCCTTCTCCTCGCGGGTGACGCGCTCGTGCTGGCGCAGGTGCTCCATCCAGGAGCCGAGCACGAAGTACTCGAGGAACCGCCCGGGCTCCGCCGTGTCCTCCATGACGCCCCACTGCACCGCGCCGTCGCGCCGTCGCGTGTCGCCCAGCTGGTGCACCAGGGGGAGGAACGCCGCGCGACCCGTGGGGGCGACGCGGTACTCCACCGTCACGAGGACCGGGCCCTGGTCCTTCTCGACGTCCTCGGAGACCTGGGGCGTGGGCCAGTGGGCGGACGGCGCGGTGTCGCGAGCCATGGCCTGGCCCAGGCGGAAGCGCAGCGAGAAGAAACCCGCGAGCACCGCCGCGCCCGCCGCCACCGTCAGCGACACGGGCACGCCGAAGCGCTGGGCCACCGAGCCCCACACCAGGCCGCCGCCGGCCATTCCCGCGGAGAACACCACGATGTAGAGCGACAGCGCGCGGGCGCGAACCCAGGTGGGCACCGACAGGTGCGTGGCCGTCTGGAGCGAGGACAGCACGCTGATCCACGCCAGCCCGTTGGCCACCATGGCCACGCCCAAGACCGGCAGGCTGCGCACGAAGGCCACCGTCACCATGGTGAGCGCGTAGAGCAGCGTCGCCCCCAGCACCCACCGGTCCACGCCCCACCGCGCCCGCATGCGGGGCAGCACGACGGCGCCCGCCACCGCGCCCGCGCCGATGCACGTGAGCAAGAGCCCGTACGTGCCCGCGCCCGCGCCCAGCTCCTTGCGCACGACGATGGCGAGCTGCGCGGGCAGCGCGCTGGCGAAGGCGTAGAAGCAGGCCGACTTGAGCAGCACCGAGCGCAAGTCTCCCGAGCGCGCCGCGTACCGCAGCCCTCCGCGCAGCGCGGTGCCGAAGGGCTCCGACGGGAGCGTGGACTCCGCCTTCGCCCGCCGCCAGGACACGAGCGCCAGCAGCACGCCCAGATAGGAGACGGCGTCGATGGAGAAGGCCCACCCCACGCCGAAGCGCGCGACGATGAGCCCACCGAGCGCGGGGCCCACCGAGCGCGCGATGTTCATCCCGATGGAGCTCAGCGCCACGGCGGGCGCGAGCAGGGGCCTGGGGACCAGCTCCGCGGTGGTGGCCGCCTGCGCCGGCATGGCCATGGCCGCGCCCATGCCCAGGGCGAACGTCAGCCCCAGCAGCGTCCACTCCGTCATCTCCCCCACCATGGAGGCCCACGCGAGCAGCGTGGCCATGACCAGCATCCACACCTGGATGGTGATGAGGTAGCGCCGCCGGTCGACGATGTCCGCCAGCGTGCCCGCCACCAGCGCGAACACGACGACGGGCATCGTGGTGGCCGACTGCACCGCGGCCACCATCAGCGGCGAGCCGGTGCGCTCCGACATGAACCACGCCGCGGCCACGTCGTGCACCCAGGTGCCGATGTGGCTGGCCAGCACCGCGAGCCACAGCGTGCGGAACGTGGCATGACGCAGGGGCGCCAGGGCCCCCACCTCCTGGGCCACGGGGGCGGGGCTCACCGCGACGTTCGCTTCAGAAGGCATAGCAGAGGCACCCCAGCGCTCCCCAGAAGCCCGTCGCGTCGGAGGTGGGCACCTCGTGGCGCGACGCGTGTGTCCTCCCGTGGCCGTGCACGGCGCAGGCGTCGCCGTGGGCGTGTGACGCGTTGGCGAGGGCCTCGCGGGCCTGGGCCAGCGTGCCGCCCTGGTAGCCGCCGAAGCGATTCACCGGGGACCAGTCCGGCATGGGCCGGGGCAGCTCGGGCGCCAGCGGCTCGAAGTCTCCCGTGCCGTGCACCACCCGGCCGCCCACCACCGTGAGCACGCTGGTGATGTGCTGGATGGACTCCTCGGGCACCTGGAAGTAGTCCGAGGACAGCACGGTGAAGTCCGCGAGGTAGCCCCGCTTGAGCAGTCCCTTCTTCTCCTGCTCGTGGGAGAACCACGCGCTGCCGTGCGTCCACAGGCGCAGGGCCTCCTCGCGTTCGAGCAGGTTGTCCTCGCCGTACATGGACAGGCCGCCCAGCGTGCGGCCCGTGACGAGCCAGTACAGCGCCACCCAGGGGTTGTAGCTGGCCACGCGCGTGGCGTCCGTGCCCGCGCCCACCGGCACGCCCGATTCCAGCATCTTCCGGACGGGCGGCGTGCGGCGCAGGGCGTCCTGGCCGTAGCGCTCCTGGAAGTACTCGCCCTGGTAGACCATGCGGTGCTGCACGGCGATGCCGCCGCTGAGCGCGCGCACCCGCTCGAGGTTGCGCTCGGAGATGGTCTCCGCGTGGTCGATGAACCAGTGCAGGCCGTCCAGCGGCACCTCGCGGTTCACCTTCTCGTAGACGTCCAGCACCCGGCTGATGCTCTCGTCGTAGGTGGCGTGGATGCGGAAGGGCCAGCGCTTGCTGGCGAGCAGGTGGACGACGGACCCCAGCTCACCCTCCATGCCCGCGGGCAGCTCCGGGCGGGGCACGCGGAAGTCCTCGAAGTCCGCCGCGGAGAACACCAGCATCTCGCCCGCGCCGTTGTGGCGCATCATGTCGTCGCCCTGCCGGGGCGAGAGCATGCGGGTCCAGCGCTCGAAGTCCGCCTGCTCGGAGCCCTTCTTCTGGGTGAAGAGGTTGTACGCGATGCGCACCGTCAGCTCGCCGTCGGCGTGCAGCTTCTGGATGATGTCGTAGTCCTCCGGGTAGTTCTGGAAGCCGCCGCCCGCGTCGATGACGGAGGTGACGCCCAGCCGGTTGAGCTCGCGCATGAAGTGGCGCGTGGAGTTGAGCTGGTACTCCGGCGGCAGCTTGGGGCCCAGCGCGAGCGTGGCATAGAGGATGAGGGCGTTCGGGCTGGCCAGCAGCAGGCCGGTGGGGTTGCCGCGCGCGTCGCGCTCGATGCGGCCCCCGGGCGGCTCGGGCGTGTCCTTGCCGTAGCCCACCGCGCGCAGGGCGGCGCCGTTGAGCAGGGCCCGGTCATACAGGTGGAGGATGAAGACCGGTGTCTCGGGCGCCGCGGCGTTGAGCTCGGCGAGCGTGGGCAGGCGCTTCTCGACGAACTGGTGCTCGCTGAAGCCGCCCACCACGCGGACCCACTGGGGCGCGGGCGTGCGGGCCGCCTGCTCGCGCAGCATCGCCATGGCGTCCGCCAGCGAGCGCACGCCGTCCCACCGCAGCTCCAGGTTGTAGTTGAGCCCGCCGCGAATCAGGTGGATGTGGCTGTCATTGAGGCCGGGGATGAGCCTGCGCCCGCCCGCGTCGATGACCCGGGTGGAGGCTGTCGCGAGCGCCATGATGTCTTGCTCGTCTCCCACGGCCTCCACGACGCCGTCGGTGACGGCCAGGGCTTGGGCCTGGGGGAGGTCCCGGTCCAGGGTGGTGACGCGGGCGTTGCGGACAATCAGGTCGGCCATGAGGGGAGCTCGTGCTGAGGGGGAGGCGGGACGACGGCCCGGCGGAGCGCTCGAGAGGGGGCTTCGAGTCCGCCGCCGGGGTACGAAGGGGGCACGGCGGACGTCAGTGACCGCCGCCCTCGGAGGCGTTGAACATGCTCTTGGCGTACTGCACGCCCAGGCCGTAGCCGCCGCCGTGGGCGACCGCGACGCCCGTGGTCATGGCGTAGGTGGCGCCGCGCGCCCAGTCGCGCTGGAGCTCCAGCAGGTACTGGAGGCTGGTCATGGGGATGGCGCCGGCCTGCACCATGCGCTGCACGGCGCGCTCGTGGGCCTCCTGGGACACGTCACCGCTGGCGTCGGTGATGACATACACCTGGAAGCCCTGGTCGATGGCGGACAGCACCGGGCCGACGATGCACACGCCCGTCCAGAGGCCGGCGAACACGACGCGCGCCTTGTCGAAGCGGTTGACCTGCTCGGTGACGTTCGGGTCCTCCCAGCAGTTCATGGTGGTGCGGTCGATGACCTTCGCCTCGGGGAAGACCTCCTTGATTTCGGGGAACAGGGGGCCGGAGAAGCTCTTCTCCGCGACGGTGGTGAGCAGCGTGGGGACGCGGAATCCCGCGGCGGCCTTGCAGACGAGCGCGGTGTTGTTGCGCAGCAGCGGCAGCTCGATGCTGTGGGTGGCGAAGGCCATCTGGGACTGGTGGTCCACCAGGATGAGCGCGTGGTTGTCCGGGGTGAGCAGGCTCTTGCCGGGCGTGGGGGAGGCGTTGGGCATGGGGCGTCTCGCGGGGCTTCGGGGGTGTCAGGGAATTGATTTCAGTCATTGTCATGAAACACGGGGAGGCCCGTGTCGGCATCACCCGAATGGGGGATGCGCCGTTTCGATGGGCAGCCTCGCGGATGTGAGTCTTTTCACGGGGCGACGACGGGGGTACCTTGCGACGCATGACTTCGAAGGACGCGAACATCCGCATCCTGGTGGTCGACGACCATCCGATGTTGCGTGAAGGGCTCTGCGGGATGATTGCCGGTCAGCCGGACATGACGCTCGTGGCGGAGGCGGAGACGGGCGAGCAGGCGCTGCGGGCGTACCGGGCGCACACGCCGGACATCACGCTGATGGACGTGCAGATGCCGGGGATGAACGGCATCGATGCCATCACGGCCATCCGCGCGGAGTTCCCCGCGGCGCGCATCATCGTGCTGACGACGTACAAGGGAGATGCGCAGGCGCTGCGCGCCATCAAGGCGGGGGCGTCCGGCTACCTGCTCAAGAGCATGCTGCGCAAGGAGCTGGTGGAGACCATCCGCAGCGTGCATGCCGGCCGTCGCCGCATCGCCGCGGACATCGCGTCGGAGCTGGCGGAGCACGTGGCGGATGACGAGCTGACGGCGCGCGAGCGGGAGGTGCTGATCCGCGTGGCCGCGGGCAACGCGAACAAGGAGGTCGCCGCGCAGATGGGCATCTCCGAGGAGACCGTGAAGACGCACATGAAGAACGTGCTGACGAAGCTCTCCGCGCGGGACCGGACGCACGCCGTGGTGGTGGCGATGCGCCGGGGCATCATCGACCTGTGAGGTGAGCCGGGCTCAGGGCTTGGTGGCCTCGCGGGTCATCTCCACCATGGTGGGGCGCCAGCCCAGGCGGGCGAACATGCGCTGGGCGGCCTCGTTCTTCGCGGCCGTGTGCAGCACGACGCGCGGCACGCCCAGGGCGGTGAGCCGACGCATCAGCTCCTCGGCGAGCTGGGCGCCCACGCCCGCCTTGCGCGCCTTGTCGTCCACCCAGAGGTCATGGAAGCCTCCGGAGCGGTCCAGCAGGGCGTTCCAGTCCACGGGCTCGACGCGGCCGTAGGCGTAGCCCACGACCTCGCCATCCATCTCCGCGACGATGACGACGGCGTCCGGCTTCTTCGCTTCGCGTCCCAGCCACCAGCGGTAACCGGCCTCGACGTCGTCGGGCATCATGAAGCGCTGGTTGTCGAAGTCGTGGTGGAGCTGGGCGAGCGCCGCGCCCATGCGGCCCAGGGCGGGTTCATCCGAGGGCTGTGCGGGACGGAGGGTGATGGTCATGCGGGGCTCCTCTGCGGGCCGCGCAAGAGGCGCGGGGCGGCGAGCCTCACACAGGCCCGAGGCGCGTGCACCCCTCGCGTCATCTCTGTGGGGTGGTGGACGGGGGCGATGTCCACCGCGTCCATTGTCTGGAAGGACAATGACAGATGCTGCCCTGACGCGGTTGGTGCGTCCATTGTCGGAAGGGACAAGGCTGTTGTCTGGTTTGTGGGGTGGGGATTCGTCGGGATTCGCTTGTTCTTGGGAGTTGGTGTTAGTGATTGTGCCGGTGCGGATGCCGCGTCGGCGCTGGGGAGGCCGAGGATATTCGACGCCGGAGGTGGGTGACATGCGCGGAATGGCTTCGTGTCTGCTGGGGCTCATGATGCTCCTGGGGAGTCCGTCGTGGGCCGAGCCGCGAGGCGAGGTGGACCGCGCCCAGGAGGAACTCCTGCCCCTGGCGGTGGTGACCTGTCCCGTGGGGGCCTTTCGGACCACGTTCACGCCGCCGCTGCGGGAGACCCCTCAAGATGTACGCATCCAGGGGGAGGGAGGATTCAGCAACTGTTACACGCTCCTGGGTGAGCGGGTGACATCGTCGGTGAGTGCCACGGACTTCGTCAGGCCGAACTACGACTGTTTTGACCTGCTGGAGATCCTCCCGGTGACGATTCAGCTCACCTGGAACACGGGAGAGGTCTCGACGTTCCGTCTGACGCAGGTGACGGCGCGGGCGGATGGGCCCCTGCTGGTGCTGGTTCAGACGGGGACGGTGCTGTCGGGGAAGTTCGAGGGAGCCACGGTGGTCATGAACGTCACCTTCACCTCCACGGACCTCGATGCGTGCCGCAGTCCCGAGGGGCTCCGTGGCATGAGCGCCACCCAGACGCTCGTGATGACCCGGGTGCTCTGAGTCGCCGGGCGGAGGCAGCACGTCCATCGTTCGAAGGGACGATGCTGTCTGTCGGGATTGCCGCCGGCGATTGCCTGGTGGAGCAATGGCTGTCTGTTCGTAGCGCGGTGAGATGAGTGTGTCTTGTGTCCTGTTGTTAGGCGCTGTTCCTGATTGCGTCGATGCGGATGGAACCGGAGAGCCCTGGGACCTCTGTCATCGGAGGGGTGTGTGACATGCGTGAGATTGCTTCGTGCCTGATGATTTCGCTGTTGCTCGTGAGTGGCCAGGTGTCCGCGGAGCCGAGCGTTGAGGGAGGGGCTTCGTCGCGTGAGGTCTTGACGCTGGCGGTGGTGACGTGTCCGGTGGGCGGCGTCCAGATTCGCTACAACCCGCCGTTGCGGGACACCCCGCAGGATGTCCGTATCCAGGGTGAGGGGGTGTTCAGCAACTGCGTCACGGTGCTGGGAGAGCGCGTGACGTCCGGGACGACTGGGACGGACGGCGTCCGGCAGGGCTACAGCTGTGCGGACCTGCTGGGCATCGTGCCGGTGCCGGCGGGGCAGCTCGTCTGGAACACGGGGGAGGTCTCGACGTTCCGGCTGACGCAGATTTCGGCGCGCGTGGACGGACCGTTGCTCGTGGTGGTGCAGTCGGGGACGGTGCTGTCGGGGAAGTTCGAGGGCGCGCAGGCCGTCAACACCATCGCCTTCGCCGCCACGGACCTGGATGCGTGCCGTTCCCCCGAGGGGCTTCCCAGGATGAGCGGCAACCAGACCCTGGTGCTCACGAAGGTGCTGTAAAGCACTCCGTTTCACGCACCTGGACCTGGGGTGGAGCTGGGCGAACGCCGCGCCCATGAGGCCAGGGCGGGATCGTCGGAGGGCCGTGTGGGGACGGAGGGGGCCGGTCACGCGAGGCTCCTCCGCAGGCCGCGCGAGGGTGCGGGGCGGCGAGCCTCACACGGGCGCGAGGTGCGTGCACGGCGCTCGTCACCACTGCGGAGCGGCGGACTGGGACGCGGGCCTTGTCCTGGGTTCGTCGGTGCGTCGTCATGATGAGGACGGGATGTCCCGACACCGTCCATTGTCTGTCGGGACACGCGCGATGTCTGTTTTGTGCGCGCGAGCGTGGGCGGCGTCGCGCGTGCTTGATGTCTGGTGTCATGGGCGTCTGGCGCGAAAGGCCTTGACCCGAAGAGAGCGCAACTGGCGCTATGAGGTGGGGGACATGCGTGGACTTGCTTCATGGCTGTGGGTGCTGGCGATGCTTGGCAGTGGTCCGGCGTTCGGCGCGTCGGGCGAAGGAGTCCTTCCCGCGTTGACGTTGTTGACGTGTCCGTTGGGGACGACGGTCAGCGAGTACTCTCCGTCCTTGAAAAACGAACCCCAAGACGTGACGGTCCGTGGGGCGGGGGAACTCAGAGGATGCATCGGATTGCTGGGGGCCCAGGTTTCTTCGGCGAGCAACCGGACGGAGACGTTCCGTCCTGGGTACAGCTGTCTGGATTTGCTGGCCATTGTCCCGGTCCTCGCGCGCCTGACCTGGAACACAGGGGAGATCTCCGAAATCGCGCAGACCCAGGTGACAGTGCGCACCGAGGGGCTCTCGCTCGTCTTCGTGCAGATGGGGACGGTCCGGTCCGGGAAGTTCGAAGGGGCGACGGTCGTCCGGACGTTCTCCTATCTCTCGACGGACTTGGAGGCCTGTTCGTCCGCCGAAGGGTTGGCTCGACTGGAGGGAACCCAGACGCTCGTCCTGACGGGGCTGCTGTGAGCGCCGTCGGCAAGTTGGCTCACGATGCTGAGAAGGAGACGTGACATGCGCGGAATGGCTTCATGTCTGATGGGATGGATGATGCTCGCGGGCAGTCCTTCGTCGGCGGAGCCGCGAGGCGAGGTGGACCGCGACCGGGAGGAACTGCTGCCCCTGGCGGTGGTGACCTGTCCCGTGGGAGCGTTCCAGACCACGTATACCCCGCCGCTGCGGGACACTCCTCAGGACGTACGCATCCAGGGGGCGGGAGGGTTCAGCAACTGCTACACGCTGCTGGGTGAGGACGTCAGGTCGACGTCGAGCGCGGCGGACTTCGTCAAGAGGGGCGCCTCTTGTTCGGATCTGTTGGAGATCGTCCCTGTGACGAATCAGCTCACCTGGAACACGGGAGAGGTCTCGACGTTCCGACTGACGCAGGGGGCGGTGCGAGCCGATGGGCCTCTGTTCGTGTTGGTTCAGACGGGGACGGTGCTGTCGGGGAAGTTCGAGGGGGCCACGGTGGTCATGAACGTCACCTTCACCTCCACCGACCTCGATGCGTGCCGCAGTCCCGAAGGGCTCCGTGGCATGAGCGCCACCCAGACGCTCGTGCTGACCCGGGTGCTCTGAGTCGCCGGGCGGAGGCAGCACGTCCATCGTTCGAAGGGACGATGCTGTCTGTCAAGAACACCGCGGCCTGTCGCCTGGTGAAGCAATGGCTGTCTGTTCGTGGCGCGGTGAGATGAGTGTGTCTTGTGTCCTGTTGTTAGGCGCTGTTCCTGATTGCGTCGATGCGGATGGGACCGGGAAGCCCTGGGACCTCTGTCATCGGAAAGGGGTGTGTGACATGCGTGAGATTGCTTCGTGCCTGATGATGTCGCTGTTGCTCGTGAGTGGCCAGGTGTCCGCGGAGCCGAGCGTTGAGGGAGGGGCCTCGCCGCGTGAGGTCCTGACGCTGGCGGTGGTGACGTGTCCGGTGGGCGGTATCCAGATCCGCTACACCCCGCCGCTGCGGGACTTCCCTCAGGATGTCCGTACCAATGGTGAGAGTGTGTTCAGCAACTGCGTCACGGTGCTGGGAGAGCGCGTGACGTCCGGGACGTCCGGGACGGACGGCATCCGGCAGGGCTATAGCTGCGCGGACCTGCTGGGCATCCTACCGGTGCCGGCGGGGCAGGTCGTCTGGAACACGGGCGAGGTCTCGACGTTCCGACTGACGCAGATTTCGGCGCGCGTGGACGGACCGTTGCTCGTGGTGGTGCAGTCGGGGACGGTGCTGTCGGGGAAGTTCGAGGGCGCGCAGGCCGTCAACACCGTCACCTTCGCCTCCACGGACCTGGATGCGTGTCGTTCCCCTGAGGGCCTTCCCAGGATGAGCGGCAACCAGACCCTGGTGCTTACGAAGGTGCTGTAGGTCTCTTGGGGGACGAAGCGCCGGTGGCCCCGCGTCCCGCCCTGTGACCAAAAGGTCCGTGAGTCAGGCGGAGAGCTGCCTGCCCTTGTTGCGCCGACGCTCGCGGGCGTCGGCGCTGATCATGTCCACCATGCTCGTCCCCGCGACGCCGGCGACGGCGAGGCCGCCGAACATCACGACGTAGCTGGACACGCCCGCGCCACCGCATTCGACGCACGCGATGGCCGGGTCGTCCGGCGCGTAGTGGACAGCCATCTTCGTGCCGGAGGCATACCGGCGCGTCAGCCGCTGCGCGTCCGGCAGCGCGCCCGTGTCGTTGCCTCCGAAGGAGACGGTGTCGGACGTGTAGTGGCTGCCGCCCACCGTGTACTCGTAGCGCACCTCGGGGTGGAAGCGGGTGTTGCGCCGGTCGTGCATCGTCTGCACGGACGAGGAGACGACGGTGCCCTCGGTGGTGGGCCACTGCTCGCTCGCATGCGCGCGGTACAGCAGGCGTCCGCCTCCGTAGGCCAGCATCACGCCGAACAGCAGCATCAACCCCGTCATCAATCCCTTCATCATCTCGGCCTGTCCTCGCGCTGGCCCGGGGAGGCCCCAGGGCTCACGGTTCGCTTCCTGCAGTGCAGAAGCCGCGCCAGCATCTCTCCTCGGGGCCATCATCCGGCGATGGGGCAATTCGCCCCGCGTGGGGCGGTTCGCCCCATGCCCGTTCGCTTGGGGCTCCCCGGAACGCGTCAACGGGGGCAGACTGTGAGGACCATGCCCTCCCTCGACACCGAGCTGGAAACCGCCCGTCGAATCGCCCGTGAAGCAGGCGCCGTGCTGCTCCAGGTCTACGCCACACCCTTCGCGGTGGAGGACAAGGCGGGCGGGCAGGGGCCCGTCACGGAGGCGGACACCCGCGCCAATGCGCTCATCGTGGACGCGCTGCACCGGGCCTTCCCGAAGGACGGCGTGGTGGCGGAGGAGTCGGAGAACGACGCGGTGGCGACCCGCTTCGAGCGGTGCTGGTTCGTGGACCCGCTCGATGGCACCCAGGAGTTCGTCCATCGCAACGGTGAGTTCGCCATCCACATCGGTCTGGCCATCGGCGGCGAGGCGCGGCTGGGCGTCGTCTACCGGCCGGTGGGCGACAAGCTCTACTCGGGCGTGGTGGGGGAGGGCGGCTTCGTGGAGGAGGCGGGCGCGCGCCGGGCCCTGCGGGTGTCGGACGTGGCGGAGCCCTCGGCGCTGCGCCTGGTGGTGTCACGCTCGCATCGCTCGAAGCTGACGAACCAGGTGGTGGCGCGGCTGGGAATCACCCGCGAGCAGGAGTCCGGCTCGGTGGGCATCAAGTGCGGCCTGCTCGCGGAGTCCGTCGCGGACCTCTACCTGCACGTCAGCTCCAAGAGCTACCGCTGGGACAACTGCGCGCCGGAGGCGGTGCTGCGCTCCGCGGGCGGAATCCTCACGGACCTGGGCGGCACGCCGTATCGCTACAACACCGCGGAGTTGCAGAACCTGCGCGGCCTGTTGGCCTGCAACGCCGCGGCCTTCCCCCACGTGCAGCCGGTGGTCACCCGCTTCGCTCGCGAGGCGGGGCTGCTCGACTGAGCAGGCGGACCTGTTCGAGGGGACATCCTCGGGCGGACAGCCCTTCACCGTGTCGGCACCTCGCGGAACGTGAGCCCCTCGAGCCCGAGGTGACTCACGGCGTCCTTGAATCGTTCGGTGCCGATGACCATCGTCGCGAGGTTGCCGAGCCGGAACAGGTCCACCTCGGTCGGCAATGAGGCTGCGTCCAGAATCGGGTCATCGGGGCGCTTCAGTCCCATTCGACCGCAGGTCTTGCACGGCCCCGGATGGTCTGGCGGCATGCAGTCTCGATGCAGGTGCCCCTGGAGTGGGATTTCAAGCTCCAGAAGCGCTGGGGCCTGCTTCTGACGGAACCGCAGCTCGGTAGGGAATCCACGAAGGCCGTTCACCGCCTGCTCCTGAAGGCGTTGAAAGGGCTCGTTCTGAATCATCAGGGCGGTTGCCGACCACGCGAAGTCCGGGACCTTCCCAGTCACCCGACCGACGAGTGGTCCGAACTCAGTCCCTGGGGGGAGCTGTGTCTCGGGCGGCACGAGCGGGCGGACGAGGTCGCGCAGCCGCATGAACTCTTCGTAGGGCTCGGGTCGAGCCTCCTCGAAGGACTCGCTCTCCGCCAGTCGCGACAAGTCGACACTGGGCAGGTGGTGCCCCGCGCTACTCCAGGTGACCGCGCAGGCGGGGCATGTCCGCAGGCCCGGCAGTCCCCACTTGTGGGACGCGTCCACCAGCCCACCTCGCTGGGCCGCCGCGACGCGGTCTTCGTCCACCCAGAAAAATCGCCGCATTCACCCTCACGTCCCTGGCCGCGAATAGTACGATTGGATGGGGCCACCCAGTAGCTGGAAGCGATAGATGAGCTCACCCGCGTGCCTGAAAATCGCCTCCGGCGACGCTTCGCCATTGTCCCGTTGGAACTGTCGCCAGGCTTCGTTCCACTCTCCGCCGCGATTGCCTCCACTGTGGATCCTCCGATGAACCTCATAGGGAATCGGCAGCGTGTAGCTGTGGATCTTGACGCCCTGGCGCCTGAACCATCTCGCGAGCCCTTCCTCCTGGGGGAAGATGTGGTGCTTCTCCCATCGCCCAGGCGGGAGTCGGTGCGATGGCGGAACGACCTGCTCCGCGCCATTCCAGTTGGGGAACGTCATGATGGGTTCGCCCGGCAGCCTCTGGGCATCTCCCCAATTCCGACGAGGCCCACTTCCCGGAGCTGCTGCCGCGGCGGGTGGACGGGACGGTGGGAACCGCGCCGGCTCAATCACTCCCTCGAAGCGGTCCTCGCAGCGATAGAAGCCGCAGCGATCGCCGAGACACAACAGCGTGACGCACTGGTCCTCGTGCGGCGCTTCGCACTCGAGCTCCGCGGACTCCCATGCCTCCTGCATGGGAGGTGGCGGTGTCGCGGCACAGGCCATCCACGCCAATGCGAGAATCGATAGACACCAAGAGCGCCAGTTCCGACAGACAACTGTTTGCATGAAGACCCCCGCGCCAGCATTGGCCAATCAGGGAATATCCATCAAGAACCTGATGCGTCGAGGACCCGGCGGACCTTGCCGTCAGGCTTCCTCCGCCGCGTGGCGGAGCTGCGCGAAGAGTCTGGCCAGGTCTGGAAGCTGGTAGTGGGCGTTGAGCCCGCTGGGATTCGGCAGCACCCACAGGCGCGTGGCGCCGAGCGTCTCCGGCTGGAGCCCGAGCTTCGCCTTGGGCCTCGCGAAGGCCGTGCGGTACGCCCCCACGCCCAGCACCGCGAGGACCCGCGGCCGATGGCGACGGACCTTGGCCTCCAGGGACTTCGCGCCTGCCCTCAGCTCCGAGTCGTCGAGCTGGTCCGCCGTCGCCGTGGCCCGGTCGACCACGTTGGTGATGCCCAACCCGAACCCCAACAGCGCCCCCTGCTCCGAGGGCGACAACTGCCGGGGCGTGAAGCCCGACTGGTGCATCGTCGGCCAGAAGCGATTGCCCGGGCGCGCGAAGTGGTACCCCACCACCACCGAGTACAGGCTGGGATTGATGCCGCAGAACAGCACGCGCAACAGCGGGCCGATGAGGTCCGGCATGGTGTGGCCCATGGCGGCATCGAGCTCCTCGCGCGTGGGTCGCCGTGATGCGGGCATGGGGCGCTTCTCGCACCCCTGGCGGGCCATGACAACGCTTCGCTGGCGCCCGGCGCGTCCGCTGGGGCACTCTGTCGCGATGCGTCCCCGTGGGGACGTCCCCTTCTGATTGCTGGAGACCCCGCACATGGCTCACATCGTGACGCTGACGCTCAACCCCGCCATCGACGTCGCGACGTCCGTGCCGGAAGTCACGCCGGAGCACAAGCTGCGCTGCGGCTCGGTGCGCAGGGACCCGGGCGGCGGCGGCATCAACGTGGCCCGCGTGGTGCGCGAGCTCGGCGGTGAGTCCATCGCCGTCTACACCCGCGGCGGCGCCACGGGGCTGCTGCTCGAGGAGCTGCTGGAGGAGAAGGGCCTCCTTCGTCGCTCCATCCCCGTGGAGGGCTCCACCCGCGAGAGCTTCACCGTCGCCGAGGGCAACAGCGCCCGCGAGTACCGCTTCATCCTCCCTGGCCCCGTTCTCACCGAGCGCGAATGGCAGCGCTGCCTGGACGCGGTGGGTGAGGTGTCCCAGGGCGCCGCCTTCATCGTCGCCAGCGGCAGCCTGCCCCAGGGCGTCCCCGAGGACTTCTACGCGCGCGTCGCGCGACTCGCCAAGAAGCTGGGCGTGCGCTGCGTGGTGGACACCAGCGGCAAGGCGCTCGCCGCCGCCCTGGAGGAGGGCGTGTTCCTCGCCAAACCCAACCGCCGCGAGCTGCGGGAGCTGACGGGCATGCAGGTGGAGGACCTGGACGCCCAGGCCTCGGCCGCCCGGGAGCTGGTCGCCCGGGGCCGCGCGGAGGTGCTCGCCGTGTCCATGGGCGCCGATGGCGCGCTGCTCACCACCCGCGACGTCCAGCTCCGCGCCTCGCCGCCTCCGGTGGAGACCCACAGCTCCGTCGGAGCCGGGGACAGCTTCGTGGCCGGGGTGACCCTGGCGCTCGCCCGGGGACAGTCCCTGGAGGAGGCCCTGCGCTGGGGCATCGCCTCCGGCACCGCGGCGCTCCTGTCCCAGGGGACCGACCTGTGCGCCCGGGCCGACGTCGAGCGTTTGTTCACGCTGGTGAAGGCGCTGCCCGTGGCGCGTTCGTAACCCGGGTGGGCCTTGCCTCCTCGCACGCCCGCCGGGCGGGGCGGCGGCATGTCTCGACAAGGATGGCCGGGATTGGACAGAGTGCGCTCGCGTGTCCGCCCCCACTCCGCCGCTCCCCGTTGATTCCCGTGTCCGCCTCGGCCCCTGGCATTGGGTCGCGCTCCTCGTCGGCGTGACGCCGCTCGTGGTGTACGCGTTCTCGCCGCGCGTCGGTGACCTGGACCTCTACTTCCGGACGGCGCGCGCGTTCCTCACCGGGGCCACGCCCAACCAGGACTTCCGCTTCGAGTATCCGCCCTACGCGCTGCTCTGGTTCGTGCCGGCCGCGTGGCTGCGCTCCACGCAGTGGGAGTTCGTCCCCGTGTTCGGCCTGCAGCTGGCCATCATGGACGGGCTCATCAAGTGGACGCTCCTGCGCGAGGGCGCGCGGCGCTGGGGCCGCGAGTGGCGCTCCGTCGTCCCGTGCCTGGCGTACTCGGTGACGTCGTGGGCGGCGGCGCTCTACTACCTCAAGCGCTACGACCTCATCCCCGCGGTGCTGACGCTGGGCGCGCTGGTGGCGCTGGCCCGGCGGCGGGACGCGCTCGCGGGCCTGGCGCTCGCGGTGGGCATCGTGACGAAGCTCTACCCCGTGGTGCTGGTGCCGCTCGCGGTGGCGGTGTGCTGGAAGCGCGGCACGCTGGGCAAGCTGGTGATGGGATTGACGCTGGGCGTGGCGCCGCTGGTGCCGCTGAGCTTCGTGTGGCCGTGGTGGGGCTTCGCGTCGTTCCACGTCGACCGGGGCCTGCAGGTGGAGTCGCTGGGTGCGTCCCTCCTGTGGGCGGCGCACCACCTGGGGCTGGTGAAGGGAGTGCTCTGGGTGCACGCGCCGGCGGCGTACGAGCTGCACGGCGCCGTGGCCGAGGGCGTGAGGGCGACGACGCGCTGGCTGTGGGTGGCCGGCTCGCTGGGCATGGCCGCGCTGGGCATGTGGTCGGTACGCCGCAAGATGCCGGAGCGGGTGGAGGACCTGGCCCGGCTGGCGCTGGGGCCGCTGGTGGCCTTCATCATCCTGAACCCGGTGCTCAGTCCCCAGTTCCTCACGTGGCTGATGGGCGCCGCGGCGCTGTCGCTCCTGTCCGGCTCGCGCTCGGTGGCGGTGCTCGTCCTGGTGGCGGCCATCCTGTCGCGAGGCGTCTTCGTGGGCCCCACGTACAAGCATGGGCTGGGCATCCCGCAGACGCTGCTCCTGCTCACGCGCAACGGGCTGTTGATGGCCGCGGCGGTGCTGCTCGTGCGTGATGCGTGGCGCCGGGCCTCGGTGAGCGCCTCCGCGCCGGACGCCTCCGTGCCGTCGGTGGACTTCATCCCCGCGGCGACGGAGCCGGTGGACCCCGCGAGCGTGGGGCTCGCCGCTCAGCGACGGTAGGGCACGCCGCCCTTCATCACCCAGCGCACGCGGCGCACGGCGGAGATGTCCTTCGTGGGCTCTCCGTCCACGGCGACCAGGTCCGCGAGGAGCCCGGGCTTCACCTGCCCGAGCGAGTCCTCGCGGTGCAGCATCCGCGCGTTGCCGGACGTGGCCGCCCGGAGCACCTGCACCGGCGTCATGCCGTACTCCACCATCAGCTCCAGCTCGCGCCCGTTCTCTCCGTGCACGAAGACGCCCGAGTCCCCGCCCACGCACATGGGGACCCCGGCCGCGAGCGCCGCGCGGAAGCTGACCTTCTTGGCCTGGATGGCGGCGGGCTCCGGGTCCACCCCCTTCTTCCAGCCGTGGTAGCGGTAGAGCGCGTCGCCGGCCGCGAGCGTGGGGCAGAAGAAGACGCCCCGCTGGGCCATGAGGCGGAAGACCTCCGTCGTGCCGCCGTCGCCGTGCTCGATGCTCTCCGCGCCGGCGAGCACCGCGCGGCGCATGCCCTCGGGTGTGCTGGCGTGCACGGAGACGGGGCGGCCGCCGTCGCGCGCGGTGTCGACGATGCGCTTCAGCTCCTCGAGCGAGTACGTGGGGCGCGCCTCGCCACCGGGGCCCCAGCGGTAGTCGCCGTAGACCTTCACCCAGTCCGCGCCCCGGCCCATCTGTTCGCGCACCGCGCGCACCAGCGTGTCCTCGCCGTCGGCCTCCTCGGCGCCCTGGGGGACGTGCCACTCGGGGGCGAAGCCCTTGGGGCCGTAGGTGCCGCTGGCCACCAGCGCGCGCGTGGCCACGAGCAGTCGGGGGCCGGGGATGATGCCCTGCTGGATGGCCTGCTTGAGGCCGACGTCCGCGTCACCCGCGCCCTCGGTGCCCAGGTCGCGCGTGGTGGTGAAGCCCGCGAGCAGCGTCGCCTTCGCGTGCTGGGTGGCGCGGGCCACGCGCAGGGCCAGGGCCTCCTTCAGTACCTGGTCGTTCCAGTTCGCCTCGTTGTACGGGTGGAGGAAGAGGTGGGAGTGGCCCTCGATGAAGCCGGGCAGGAGCGTGGCGCCGGCGAGGTCGACCCCCTCGGCGCCCTCGGGGACCTGGACCTGGCCAGCGGGGCCGGCGGCGGTGATGCGCTCACCGGTGACGACCACCACCCAGCCCGCGTGGGGCTTCGCGGTGACGCCGTCGAAGACGCTCGTGGGGCGGAGCACGTAGCTCTTGGGCGGCGTGGGGCTCGCGGGCTGCTGGGCCGAGGCCGTGGTGACGACGAGGGCGAGGAGGAGGGCGCGCATGGCGGTGCCGGGGAGTGGGTGTGGGGGAGGGGATGATGACGCGCCACCAGGAGAGGGGCCACTTCGCCGCCCGGGGGGTGTGGGGACAAGCGGGGCTGAGAGGCCGCTTCAGCGGGGCTCATCGACGGCGCTGCCGGTGGGCGCGCGGATGGTTAGAGGGAGGGCATGGCCCGAAACGAGAACGTCAACGCGTTGTTGCCGGTCGAGGTCGAGTTCCAGAAGGAGAAGGCGTCCGCGCTCAGGCGCACCGGCGAGAAGCTGGAGAAGGCGCTCGCGGCGCTGGCCCTCGCGGAGCGGGAGCTGCTGAGTTCCCAGGGGACGGCGCGTGCGGCGCGCCATGCGCGCTACCGGGAGGTCCGCAAGGAGGCGGAGGTCCAGCGGTGGAACCTCATGGTGCAGCGCGAGGCGTGCGGCATCCGGAACAACCGGGAGCTGGACCTGATGTACCCGATGCCGCCGCTGGTTCGCGAATGACTCGGGCGGCTCAGGGCGTGGAGCGCCAGGCGGCGACGGCGAGCAGGGCCCAGCCGGCGAGGAAGCCCAGGCCGCCCAGGGGGGTGATGGCGCCCAGGGCACGCACGCCGGAGAGCGCGAGCGCGTAGAGGCTTCCGGAGAACAGGAGGATGCCCACGAGCATGGCCCAGCCCGCACCATTGAGCAGGGGCGCGGGGCGCAGGGTGCCCAGCAGGCCGACGGCGACGAGGCCGAGCGCGTGGTACATGTGGTAGCGCGCGCCGGTCTCGAAGATGACGAGCAGGTCCGGGGAGAGCCGGGACTTGAGGCCATGGGCCCCGAAAGCTCCCGCCGCCACGGACAGGAACGCGTTCACAGCACCCAGGACGAGCCACCACCGCATCATCGTGCGCCTTTCATCGAGAGTCCGACTGGTGCACGCTACACCGGCAGTTGATGGAGCGTCCCGGCCGACGTGAACTCCGGGCCGCTCATACTCCGCATGACATCCCCCAATTTCGTTCCTTCCTCCAAGCCTCTCCCCTTCGAGCTGCGTCCGTCGTCCATCCAGGGCACGGGCGCCTTCGCCACGCGTCGCATCCGCAAGGATGAGCGCCTCATCGAGTACGTCGGTGAGCGCATCAACCAGGCGGAGGCCGACCGCCGCTACGACGACGAGGCGATGGGCCGCCACCACACCTTCCTGTTCAACCTGGACAGCAAGACGGTGCTCGACGCCGGCACGCTCCACAACGAGTCGCGCTACATCAACCACTCGTGTGATCCGAACTGCGAGGCGCTCATCGACAAGAAGCGCATCTACATCTTCGCCCTGCGCGACATCGAGGTCGGGGAGGAGCTGGTCTACGACTACGCCTACGAGCGCACCCCGGAGATGGATGCGGAGTCCGAGGCGCTGTACGTGTGCCGCTGTGGCTCGCCCAAGTGCCGGGGGACGATCCTCGCCCCGGTGAAGCCCGCTCCCGCGAAGAAGAAGTCCGTGAAGAAGAAGTCTGGTGCGAAGAAGGGGACGAAGTCCGCGTCCAAGTCGCGCTCGGCGAAGAAGCCCGTGAAGGGCAAGACGTCGAAGCCAGCGAAGTCGACGAAGGGCAAGAAGTCCGCGGGTGGTCGCAAGCGCCTGGCGGGGTGATGCGTTGGTTTAGAGGCCCGGCGGTGGGCGCCGGGCTTCGCTTTCTAGCGTGAGACTGTCTGACTGAGGGGTGTCGGGGACCCAGCGGCTACAGCCCACAAGCAGTCTCTCCGATCAATTCCCCGATGCTTCCCGGTGTCCAGGGCAACCAGCGACTTGATGCTCCATCCGAGTCGACCAGTTTGCCGTCTTCATAGTAGGCATCGCTGAGATGATGAGTTGCCCGCTCGGTACAGTCGTATTCTTGTTGCGACTTGTAGTTGTTGTAGCGGCCTAGGTTATGGCTTTCCCAACCACGGTACTCCCACCACACCCATGCCTTGCGGTGGGTCTGTGTGGCTTTGCGGAACGAGGTTTTGTCGAGGTAGATGGAGTACTTTGATTCCTTTGTTAGAAGCAGCCAGCGATTGCTGGATATACGCTTGGAAGCGTCAAGGAGGCCGAGTTCTCCCTTGAAGAGGCCAATTTTATAGCTGCCGGTTACGTCGGATGTGACTGTGGATATGAGAAGTCCGAATAGACCTGAACTTCTAAGCCGGATGACGAGTCGGGAGAGGTGCGCACCGGAGCCGTCCATGGTGCCGATGCTTTCGGGCACACCATTACTGTTCGCAATGACCACTGCAATGGATGGGCTGAATGATTCGCTAACTGCGACGACAGTGTAGACGTCTCCCTTCTTGCCTTCCGCAGAGAATATATCAGTCCGTCCTCCCGAAGGGAGCGGGGGGTCGTCGTCATTGATCTCGCCGTAGAGGGGTTGATTGGGGGAGATACGGGGATATGCGAGAAGGGCCCTATTGAAGTCAGGTTTGGGTGGGGGCTCTGGTTCACTTGATGCGAGAGCGGTGTCCTGGGGCTGGCTTTGTGGCCGGGGTACTGTAAAGGTAATGCGACCAGGTGGGCTTCCAATCAAAGCTTTCACGTCTCGGATTGGGACCGCAAAGTTCAAGTTCTGCCCATCACGGAGCACTGCGACGCTGACACCAACGACCTCTCCCGAGTGGTTGAGAACGGGGCCTCCACTAGAGCCTTGTGAGATTGGCGCCGTAATTTGAATCCAGCGTTTTCCTTCGTTTCCGCGAAGGGCGCTGACGATGCCTGTTGAAACGGTGTTGGAGAGACCCTGCGGGGCTCCTATGACGAAGATGTTCTCCCCAACAAGTGGCTCGCTTGTCGCGAGATGCAGTGTTTTCGGAGGGCTGGGCATTGCTGGAAGTACCGCCAGGTCGACGTGCGCGCTGAGGCTCTCGGCATAGTCCGTGACGCCCAAGAGCTGTTCTTCCGAGTCGTAGACTTCGGCGCGCGCAGCGTTCTCGACTACATGTGCATTGGTAACGACTCTGCCACCCTCGACAAGAAATCCGCTTCCCAAACCGAGAGGAGCGCCTTGACTGTCATAGGTCTTGATGGTGACGACGCCAGGAGCAACGAGCTTGATGGTTTGAGGAAGGCTTGTGCTCGGTGCTCCAGCAGGAGTTGTTTCTGTCGGAGGTGGTGTGGCCGCCTCCTCCGTTGGTGGAGTCGACATGCTGGTACACACGAGCAACACGAGTATGGAGACCATGTCCACCCCTCGGTACAATGGTTGCTGAATGGTTGCAGGTTTGGTGGATTTCTTCAAGATGCCGGTCCCTGTGCGCGCCAAGAGAGACAGCCTGGGACAAAGTCGACTCAGGTCCAAGTGACACGACTTCCCCACGCTCATTCAGTCTGGTTTGGACGGATGGCTGTGCTTGAGCTTGAAGATGGCGCCAATGCTCCTGCAGATATTCATAGTTTGTGGGAAGGGCGGCAGGTGTCTCACCTCTCTAGAGGCGGTGCTACTTTAGCCTACGGCCCCTGGGGCCGACTTGACTGGGGCACGAGTCGAGAGTGACGTACGATGCCCCCGTGAATGCCATCCTGAACTTCCTGCTCACTGAGTCGCCCGAGCCTGTCGTGCTCGATTCCATCGAGTCTTGGTGGCGACGGCATGTGGAACTGGTGTCCCGCTTTCCCGAGCCCGCGGACCTGGCGCTCGCGGGTGGGTTTCGCGCGGACCGGCTCGGCTATGCGTTTGCCTCCGGGTACCACGCCGCGCACCGCTTCCTGTTCCCCTCGCTCCCCGCGGACAAGCCCGTCGCGCTCTGCGCCACCGAGCCCATGGGCGGCCATCCCAACGCCATCCAGACGCGCCTCGAGTCCACCGCGTCCGGCTTCTCCCTCACGGGTGAGAAGGCTTTCGTCACGCTGGGCACGCGCGCGGAGGTTCTGCTCGTCGTCGCGACGGAAGGACAGGATGCGCAGGGGCGCAACCGGCTTCGCATGGTGACGGTCGACGCGAAGCGCGCGGGCATCGTCGTCAGCGAGCTGCCCGAGCTCCCCTTCGTGCCCGAGGTGCCACACGCCGAGCTGCGGCTCGAAGGCGTCGCGGTGGCCGACGGCGAGGTGCTCCCGGGCGATGGCTACACGCGCTATCTGAAGCCGTTCCGCACCGTGGAGGACTGTCACGTCCAACTCGCGCTCCTCGGCTGGCTCATCCAACTGGCGCGGCGCTGTGGCTGGCCGGAGGTCGTGCGCGAGGAGTTGCTCTCTCTCTCGTTGATGATGCGGGGCCTCGCTCAGGCGGATCCGACGGCGGCCTCGACGCATGTGGCGCTCGGCGGTGGACTGGCGCTGGTGAATCGGGCGCTGACCTCCATCGAGCCCTTGTGGGCCCAGGTCGATGCTCCCACCCGTGAGCGATGGGAGCGTGACCGGCGTCTGCTCGGTGTCGCGGGGAAGGTCCGCGCCAAGCGCCTGGAGGCCGCTCGCGTGAAGCTCGCCGGTGGTGCGCCGACACCCGACGTCTGACGCCCCGGCGCTTGAAATAGAAAGACCCTCGGAGCTTCCCTGCCGCCGCAAGGTTGCTCCGAGGGCCCCTCTACCGAGCAGATCCCCCGCTCGCGTCACGACTCACTTCAAGCTCACAGCATGCTGGCGATGTCCTTCACCGGCTGCGGCGCGGCCTCCGTGTTGGCCAGCGCGCCCGCCGCGCCACCCAGGATGAGCGAGGCCGGGTTGATGCGGCCCGTGGTGACGGCGCCGAGCACACCCTCGGCCGCGCCCTTCAGCGTGTTGACATAGCCCTTGGCCGCGCCCTCGAACACGCCCTTCACGCCACCCTCCGAGTTGCCGATGCCCGTCAGCACGTTGCTCACTCCCGGCAGGAACCACAGGTGCTTGCCCGCCTCACCCGCGGCCCACTGGAAGTTGTCCTTGTTGCTGCCGTCCGCCTTGACGTGCGTGTCCTTCGTCTCCGGCAGCTTCTGCTCGCCCAGGAACGAGTAGCCCTTCTCCGCGAAGTCCTTCACCATGCCGGCCTCGGTGCCGTGGCGCGCATCACCGTCCTTGGTGATGCCCTCGATGTTGCCGTCGCCCTTGCCGTTCTTCACCTTGTTGTCCCGGTCCCCACCGTTGGCCGCCTTCGCGCTGTCGATGAACTCCAGCACCTTGGCCAGGCGGAACACCGCGTCCGGGTTCTGCTTCGCGTCCTTCAGGTCCAGCTTCGGGTCGATGCCCGTCTGCTTGCAGAGCAGGTCGAACTTGATGTCCTTCTGACGGCCCAGGTTCTTCAGCGCCGGCGAGTCGTCGACGATCTGCGCCGCCGAGCGCTTGTCCCCGGCCGGACGCTTGTCATTGGCGCTCGGGATGCCCGAGGACTCCGGCTCGGCCTGCTGCGTGACGCGCGGCGTGGTCTCACGGGCCGGAATCATGTCCCGCAGCTGCGGGGGCAGCCCGCGCGGCGCGGGGTTGGCGGTCTCGTGGGGGAGCGTCGGAGAGAGGTTCTGGGCCTCCGGGGGCATCCCGCGAGGCCCGAACTCGGCCGGCCCCGGCAGCGACGGCACCCGCAGGCCCTCCAGCATGTTCGGCGTCATCATCGGCGGCGCCATCGGGAGCCCAAGCTCCGGCGGGAGCGCGTCCAGCGAGGGCATCCCCCTCTGCATCGGCGCGTTCATGGGCGCCAGGGTGTCCATCGCCGGCAGCCCCTGCTGCATCGGCGAGAAGCCGCCCATCGCGGGCAGGCCCTGCTGCGTCGGCGCCAGGGTGTCCATCGCCGGCAGCCCCTGCTGCATCGGCGAGAAGCCGCCCATCGCGGGCAGGCCCTGCTGCATCGGCGAGAAGCCGTCCATCGCGGGCAGGCCCTGCTGCATCGGCGCCAGGGTGTCCATCGCGGGCAGTCCGCCGGCCATCATCGGGGAGAGCTGCGCCGCCCCGGGCAGTCCGCCGGCCATCATGGGCGACAGTTGCGCCGCCCCGGGAATCCCGCCGGCCATCATGGGCGAGAGCGCCTGCATCGCCGGCAGGGCCGCCCCCGACACGTTCGCGAGCGTCTCCATCGCGGGCGCGGCGACCCCCGAGATGTTCGACAGCGCATCCATCGCCCGGGTGCCCCGGCCGCCCAAGGGGTTCTTGCCCTCGAACCCGTCCGTCGGCCGCTGCGACTGTCCGGGCGAGTTGGTGGGGTTGCGGAACTTCGGGTCCGACGCCCCGGGCGAGTTCGTGGGGTTGCGGAACTTCGGGTCCGACGCTCCGGGCGAGTTCGTGGGGTTGCGGAACTTCGTGTCCTGCGGCGCGGGGGCCGGGGTGGGCGTCTTCTTCGGCGGGCTGATCGAGTCGGCCGGGTTCTTGTTCAGCTTCGGGGAGGAGAACGACGGGACCTTGAGCTTGACCATGAGAGCACCTGTTTCAGGACAGCGATGGGGGACCGCTGCGGCGAGGAGTTCGTCGTCTCGCCCGTGCTCTCCCTCATTGCAGCGCGGATGCCAGCCCTTCCGGCCTCGCAACCCCGCGACTTCACTGAGCCGATGCCTCCCACTCGGCCCCCCAGCCGATGACTGCAGACATCAGGGGACTGGCTCCAGTCATCAGCACGCGGTGATCAGCGGGACACCTGGACCCCTGGAAACACGAAGGGCCGTGTTCCCCTCGAGGAACACGGCCCAGGTGCCAGGATCGGCGCGTGGCCGGTGCTTCAGTACCGCCCGCCGCCCACCGCGGAGACGATGGCGGAGAGGATGCGGCCCTCGACGCCCCAGACGGCCTTGTTCAGGCCCTTGATGCCCGCACCGCGCAGGTAGTCCGTGAAGTCGTGCAGCGCCGTGGAGCGCTGCAGGCCCGCGCCGTCCGCCGCGAACAGCAGCGGGGTGCCCGGAGCGCCCGTCAGGCCCAGGTCCGGGCAGGCCTCGGACAGCTTCTGCGGATCAATCCCCGTGGCCGCCGACAGCATCGCCACCGTGAACTTGTGCACCGGCAGCTCGCGCGCGTTCGGCACCTTCTTGAGCACCTTCTCGCGGTCCTTCGGATCCGTCGCGAGCTGCTCCAGCGTCACCTTCGACATCGCGATGATCTGCTCGTTCGTGACCTTCTTGCCGTCCAGGATGGCGCGGCCGAGCAGCGACGCGGGCGTGTCACCCTTGATGGTGACGTCCGCGCCCGGCATGGTCTGCATCCGGTCCCAGATGGCCTTCACGGCCTTGCCCACCTCGGTGTCCGGCCCGCCACGCCACGCGCCCGGCGTGGGCTGCGCGGCCTGGGCCTGCGCCGGCGCCACCAGCTTCGTCTCGAAGGAGCTCAGCTGCGTGTGCCCCACCGCGTTGGCCCGCGCGGGAGCGGCCGTCGGACGCGCCTCCGCCTGCGGCTGGAGCGACGTGGAGGGGTTCGAGGTGACGACGCGGGGACGGCTGCGGATGGGGTCCATGCCTGGGGGAGTCTCCGGAGTTCGACGATTGGGAGGTTATCGCAGTCGTCCGGTAAAGGTTTCCGCCCAGCGTCACTTCACCCGGACGCCATGTGTGACGCGCTGAGTCGAGACGTCGTGGGTCTTCTGGAACACCGGGCACGTCGGCTCGCGCATTCCGCACGACAACCGGCGCGTGAAGCCGTATTCGGGGCGGCATGAAGCGATTCCCCAGCCAGTTCGCAGACCTGCTCACCCCCAAGGGCCGCCGCATCCTGGAGGGCAAGGACAAGGCGGTGGCGGGCGCGCTGCTGGACCCCGCGCGGCGCTTCGTCGCGCTGCAGGGCGTGGTGGACGTGGCCAAGGCGACGGCGTGCCGCGACGCGCTCGACGCGGCGCTGCGCGACCTGGTGGTGCCCATGGAGGACCCCATCCCCGTGGACTCCATCTCCGGGATGACGATGAACTACATGGAGCTGCTGCCCAAGACGGTGCGGGTGCGCACCGCGCTCCTGGAGAACCGGCGCTCGCGCTCCTGGAAGGCGGCGGAGGCGGTGGGGCTGACGGGGATGCTGCGCTCGGACACGTTCGCGGGCTTCGCCGCCGCCGTCAGTGGCCGCGTGCTGCGCCGCAACTGGGGCATCCAGGTGCTGTGCTACGGCCCCGGGGACTACTCCGGGCCGCACAATGACCACCACCCCGAGGAGGCCGAGGCCCGCGACGGCTACGTGGACATGCACCTGAGCCTCACCATGCCCGGGGTGGAGCACCAGTACCTGGTCTACGAGAAGGACCATCACCTGTCGGAGATGGCGAAGGTGAGCACCGTGGGAGGGATGACCGTGTACCGGCTGCCCTTCTGGCACTACACGACGCCGGTGGTGGCGCGGCGCGGCGCGGAAGGGGAGGCGCGGCGCTGGGTGCTGCTGGGCACGTTCCTGGACGCGGCGCCCAAGGCCCGGCCAGCCTCCGTGGTGGTTCCCCCGGGACAGCCCGGGGGCCGCTCCCCCGTCCGGGTGGCGTGATTCGGACGTGGCGCGACGCCCGCCAGGGGTTAGCTTCGGGCCGACATGAGCCCGACCGATACCGATGCCCTGGCCAATGACTTGCTCGCGTACATCGACGCCTCGCCGACGCCGTACCACGCGGTGCGCGAGACGGCCCGCCGCCTGGAGAAGGCCGGCTATCGCGCGCTGGACGAGCGCGAGTCCTGGACGCTGAAGCCGGGCGAGCGCGTCTACGTCACCCGCGGCGACACCAGCATCGCCGCCTTCCAGCTGGGCACGGCGCCGGTGGACCGCTCGGGCTTCCGGCTGGTCGGCTCGCACACGGACTCGCCCAACCTGCGGCTCAAGCCGAACGCGCAGGTGTCGAAGAACGGCTACCAGCAGCTCGGCGTCGAAATCTACGGCGGCGTCCTCCTGCACACGTGGACGGACCGCGACCTGTCGCTCGCCGGCCGCGTCGTGGTGATGGAGGGCGGCAAGCCCAGGGGCCACCTGGTGGACTTCCGCCGGCCGCTGTTGCGCGTGCCCAACCTGGCCATCCACCTCAACCGCACCGTCAACTCGGACGGCCTGAAGCTCAACGCCCAGGAGCACATGGTGCCGGTGCTGGGGCTGGAGAGCGGCGGCGCGGTGGACCTGCGCGGGCTGCTCGTGCACGAGCTGGCGAAGGGTGGGGTGAAGGCCGAGCCCGCGGACATCCTCGGCTACGACCTGTGTCTCTATGATTTGCAGCCGTCCACGCGCTCGGGCGCGCACGACGAGTTCCTCCATGCCGCGCGCCTGGACAACCTCGCCAGCTGCCACTCGAGTCTGACGGCGCTGTTGACGGGCCCGGCGTCGCGCGAGGCCACCAGCGGCGTCATCCTGTTCGACCACGAGGAGGTGGGCAGCCGCAGCGCGCAGGGCGCCGCGTCCCCCTTCCTGCGCACGCTGCTGGAGCGCCTCACCCTGGCGCACTCGGACGGCAAGCCCGACGCGTTCCACCGCGCCATCGCCCAGTCCTTCCTGGTCAGCGCGGACATGGCGCACGCGGTACACCCCAACTACGCCTCGCTGCACGAGCCCAAGCACCAGCCGCAGATGGGCCTGGGCCCGGTCATCAAGTCCAACGTGAATCAGTCGTACGCGACGGATGGCGAGTCGTGGGCGCACTTCGCCGCGCTGTGCCGCGAGGCGGGCGTGACGGCCCAGCACTTCGTGACGCGCACGGACCTGGGCTGCGGCAGCACGATTGGGCCCATCACCGCCGGGCAGCTCGGCATCCGCACGGTGGACGTGGGCAATCCCATGCTGTCCATGCACTCCATCCGGGAGATGGCGTGCGCCAGCGACGTGGCGGCGATGGTGGCCGTGCTGCGCAGGTTCTTCGCCTAGCAGGCCATGTCCGCCAGCCTTGCGCGCGGAGGTGATAGACCTGGGCCCGTGACCTGGCCACGCGCACGAGGTCCCTGGTGGAGACAGGCGCCCTGGACGCGGGTCCTCTCGCGCTCCGGGGCCTCGCTCGGCCTGACGTCGCCGGGGGCCCGCGCCGCGCGCACCCGGCGCACCCTGTCCCGCGTCTTCCGCTGGCTCAACGTCCCGCGCACCGTGCTGTACGTGGGCCAGCCCGGCGCCTACCGCTGCATCGTCAGCCAGGACACGGAGGGCCGGCGCTACCTCCAGTTCGGCTGGGACAGCGCCTATCAGAGCGTCACGGGGCAGGGCTTCCCGCTGCAGTTGGAGCTCGAGTACACGCAAGGCATGGTGGCCGGCGTGGCCTTCGTGGCGCAGCCCCGGCGCATCCTGATGGTGGGCGTGGGCGCGGGCTCGCTGCCGATGTTCCTGCGTGCCGCGCTGCCCCAGGTCCACATCGACGCGGTGGACTGTGACGCGGAGGTGCTCGACGTGGCCCGGCGCTACTTCGGCCTGCGCGAGGACGCCCAGCTGCGGCTGCACCTGGAGGACGGGCGGCGGTTCATCGAGACGCCCGGGCCCGCGTACGACGTCATCCTCCTGGATGCCTTTGGCCCCCGGGGCGTGCCGCGCTCGCTGGCGACGTGGGAGTTCCTCCGGGCCGTGCGCTCGCGCTTGACGCCCGACGGCGCGGTGGTGAGCAACGTGCACCGCTCCCCCAATCCGCTCTATCCCGCCATGCTCCAGACGTGGCGCGCGAGCTTCGAGCAGTTGCATGCCTTCGATGCGCGCACCACGGCGAACCGTGTGTTCGTGGGGTTGACCACCTCACGCAAGGTCTCGCGTGGCACGCTGAAGGCTCGCGCGGGACCGCTGGCGCGGGCGGCGCGCTTCAACCTGCGCGGGCTGATGACTCGCAGGCTCGAGGACCGCGAGGTCCGTCGCACCGCGGAGCAGGGCCTGCCGTGGCCGCTGACGGCGGGCATCCTGCGCGACTCGGACGAGTAGACGGCGAGGCCTGGTCGTCGATAGGCCCGAGGCCCGCGAGTGCGGACTCAGGCCTCGTGTCGCGAGACCGGGTTGGCGGCCCTCCGTGCGCGGTCGCGAGCCGGAGCCGGCGGTCATCCGTCAGCGGGAGCGAGTCGTCTACGGTGTCGCGTTCAATCGAGCGCCCGAGGTCCGCGGGCGAGGACACGTCGTGTCTCGCGGATGACGAGCCGCCTGAAGTGAAACATTGCAGTCGCTCGCCCCTGCGAGATGTCGCGGGTCGGGAAAGACACATCAGGGTCCGAATTGGCCGTCTGGACAGTGCTCAGCCAGTTGGCTGAGTCTCTCACCGCCGTTCGTCGCAGTGCCGTCTCAACCCCCTCACAACTGGAGTGGTCCATGCGAGTCCACGGAGTGTCGGCAGCGCTGATGATGAGTCTCTTCACGGTGGGCTGCGGTGGCGTCGAAGCAGAGGCACCGACGGACGTGGCCGCGGAGAGCCAGCAGCAGGCCCTCTATGACGGCTGCGCACCCGGGGACACGGGCTATCCCGTCTGGGAGTGCCTGTCGCTCGACGAGTGTGGTGGCCGCTGGGGCAACCAGATGCGCTACTACTGCTACACGCCGGGCGGAGGCATGTACCTGGGCAGCGTCATCACCTCGAACTGCGCCGAGTGTTATTGACACGGCTCCCAGGAGCCCGGGCATCCGCGTGACGCGGGTGCCCGCTCCAGGCTCACGACAGCGTGCGCGTCAGCCGCTGCTCGCGGGCCTCGCTCAACGTGGTGACATCCAGCAGCGCCGCCACCTTCTCCTGCGCGGAGAGGGGCTCTGCATTGTCCCCCAGCAGCTTGCGCCGCGCGGACTCCAGTGCCGCGGGCGTCGTCGTCTCCGCGAGCCCCGGCTGCGACTCCAGCAGCGCCACGTGCAGCGCGTGGGTCTTCGCGTCGGTGAGCACCCGCTCGATGGCGTCCGGCACCGGCTCCACCCCGTGCTCCTCGGTGATGGCCTGCGCGCGCTCCACCACCTCGGGCGGCTCGGTCTCCTCGGGCATCAGGAACAGCCCCCGACGCGCCGCCCACAGCCCCAGCGACGCGCGCGCCGTCAGCACCGTGAGGGGCACCGCGAGCAGGAGCCCCACCACCACCGGCATCAGCCACGCCACCAGCGCCGTGGACACCAGCGCCGCCACCGCCACCATCGCCACGCCCACCGCCATGTGCGCCACGTGCCGCCGCGCCGCCTCGGACCAGGGCAGGTCCGCGTCCTCGCGCTGCTGGCTGGACCAGTTCACCCGGTAGCCCAGCAGCGTGCCGAACACGAAGTGCGACTGGAACAGCATCATCACCGGCGCCAGCAGCGACGCGAGCACGCTCTCCGCGAGCACGCTGAGGATGAGCTTCCACCTTCCGCCCATCCGCGCCGCCTCGCCCTTCTTGAAGAGCGCCAGCGTCAGCCCCAGGAACTTGGGCGCGAACAGCATCCCCATCGACACCGCGAACAGGCGCAGCGCGCCCGGCGCGTCGAACGCGAGCGCGGGGGACTCCAGCGTGGACACGTCCAGGAGGAAGCGGTCGTGCAGCGCGGCCACCAGGCCCGCGGTCAGGAACAACAACCACAAGGGCGAGGCCGCGTACGACATGACGCCCATCAGGAAGTGGCCCCGGCTGAGCGGATGCCAGCCCCCCGCCATCACCAGGCTCAGGTGCTGCAGGTTTCCCTGGCACCAGCGCCGGTCCCGCTGCGCGTACGCCAGCAGGTTCGGCGGGGGCTGCTCGTAGCTGCCGCCCAATTCCGGCACCAGCCACACCGTGTAGCCCGCGCGCCGCATCAGCGCCGCCTCGACGAAGTCGTGGCTGAGGATGTGGCCGCCGAAGGGCTGCTTGCCCGGGAGCACCGGCAGCCCGCAGTGGTTGATGAACGCCTCCGTGCGGATGATGGCGTTGTGGCCCCAGTAGTTGGACTCGCCCAGCTGCCACGCCGCCGCGCCCGCGGCCACGACGGGGCCGTACACCCGTCCGGCGAACTGCTGCAGCCGGGCGAACAGCGTGGTGCGGCCCACGTTCAGGGGCGGCGCCTGGAGGATGCCCGCGCGCGGGTTGAGCTCCATCAGCCGCGCCATCTTCACCAGCGTGCGGCCATCCATCAGGCTGTCGGCGTCCAGCACCACCGTGAAGTCGTAGCGGCGTCCCCACCGCTCACAGAAGTCACCCAGGTTGCCGGCCTTCTTGCCCGTGTTGTCCGTGCGCCGCCGGTAGAAGATGCGGCCCTGTCCGCCCACCCGACGGCACAGGTCCGACCACGCCAGCTCCTCGGCCACCCACGACTCGGCGCGCGTGGAGTCGCTCAGCACGAAGAAGTCGAACGCGTCCAGGTGCCCCGTCGCGGCCACCGACTCGTACGTGGCCTGCACGTTGGCGAAGACGGCGGCGGGGTCCTCGTTGTGGATGGGCATCACCACCGAGGTGCGCGACCCCAGCGGCTGCGACTCCTCCTCCGGCGTGGGGTAGCGCAGCCCGGGCATCCGCGAGGCGAACGCCAGCTGGAGGAAGCCCGCCACCGCCGTGAAGAACGACAGGGCAATCCAGCCGAAGCACAGCGCGAAGAGCCCCACCAGCACCACTTCCGGCACCGACGTCCCTTGAGCGCTCAGCAGGCGGTGCATCTCGCACGTCCCCACCACGGTGGTGACGGCCGCCAGTCCCAGCACTCCGGCGCGCCGGTAGCCGGCGCTCTCGGGCGAAAACGAGTGGGCTTGCATCGCGAGGCTCCCCAGGCCCGCCTCAGGGCGAGGTGGACATGCCCGCCGTGGCGCCACGCCACCAGCGGCGCAGCATCTCCCCGAACGGGTTGAGCACCAGCTGCTGCTCGGGCATCACCGAGCTGACCTGCGCGGGTGCCGGCACCGGCACCGCCGCGCGCACCGCCCGGACGAAGTCCTCCGGCGCCGCGGGACGGGTGAGCAGCCGCGCGCCCCGGCTCGCGCCGTCGCACAGCACGAAGGCCGCACGGCCCCGCGACAGCAGCCCCGGACCCGAGTGCTCCAGTCCCAGCACGCCCGACAGCCACGTCTCCATCCGGGCGCGGGCCAGCGCCACCGCCGCCTGGGGCTGGGCCCCGTGCGCGCCGAAGCCATCCAGCACCCACGCGGCCAGCGTGGAGAGGTCCGCCTCGGCGGTGAAGCCGAAGCCCTTGAAGAAGGTGTCGAGCGCCGCGCGAGCGCGCGGGCCGGCCCACACGGTGGTCGGGACGGAAGGGCAGGTGGTCAGTGTCGTCACGGAATCCACAGGTAGCTCCAGGTCTCGGTGAGGGTCTCCGGGCCGCGCTTGAGGAACGCGCGCAGCTCGGTGGGGACGGGGGTGGTGGGGTGCAGCTCGAAGGTGGCGCGCCAGCCGCCGGTGGGCGTGTGGCGCGTGGCGATGGGGCGCAGGACCTTGCCCGAGGAGGCGCTGACGACCAGCTCCACCGGGACGTCGTCCTCCGCGAAGTCGGGCAGCGCCGCGAAGTCGATGATGAAGCGGCGCATGGGGCGCGCGTCCTTGAGCCGGGCGCCCTTCCACGAGTCGCCCGCGTCCACGCGCGTGGCGACCACCGTGGAGCCCGTCACCGGCCAGGGCGAGTGCGCGCCCCAGTGCAGCTTGTACGCGACCTTCAGCGAGTCCCCGGGGCCCAGCGTCTTCCTCGGGACCCAGAAGGCGACGATGTTGTCGTTCGTCTCGTCCGGCGTCGGCAGCTCCACCAGCCGCACCACGCCCGGACCCCAGTCGCCCACGGGCTCCACCCACGCGGAGGGCCGGCGCTCGTAGTGCGCCTCCAGGTCCTCATAGTGGGCGAACGTGGTGTCGCGCTGCAGCACGCCGAAGGCGCGCGGGCTCTCCACCTGGAAGCTGGAGACGTTGATGCGCTCGGGGTTCTGCAGGGGCCGCCAGAGCTGCTCGCCCGCGCGCGTCCAGACGAAGAGGCCGTCCGAGTCGTGCACCTCCGGGCGGAAGTCGTCGTAGTCGCCGCGGTCGTTCTCGCCGAACAGGTACATGCTCGTCAGCGGCGCCACGCCCAGCTCCGCCACGGCCTTGCGCGCGAAGACGGTGGCCTCCACCTCCATCACCGTGTTCGCCCCAGGGATGATGGTGAAGCGGTAGGCGCCCGTGACGCTGGGGCTGTCCATCAGCGCGTGCACCACCACGCGGTCCGCGCCGGGCGCGGGCTTCTCCAGCCACAGCTCCCTGAAGTCGGGGAACTCCTCGGGGCGCGACGTCGCGGTGTCGATGGCGAGCCCGCGCGCGGACAGGCCATACAGGCTGCCCCGGCCGAGCGCGCGGAAGTAGCTGGCGCCCTGGAACACCACCAGCTCGTCGAACACGTCCTCGCGGTTGAGCGGATGCGACAGGCGCATGCCCGCGAAGCCATCCGCCTTCTTCAGCGGACCGGGCTTCACCAGCGGGCCGTAGGTGAACAGCTCCGGGGAGAAGGCGAGCGGCCGGGCCTTGCCCTCGGCCACCTCGTGCATCACCACCGGGAACTGGAACGAGCGGCCCGGGTGGAAGAACTGCGCCTGGAAGGGCAGCTTCGCGTCACGCCAGCGCGCCTTCTCCGGGCGGTAGCGGATGTCCCGGTACGCGTCGTAGTCGAGCGACTTGTAGGACTCCGGCAACGTCGACACCGGCGCCTCGTACGGCCGCGCCGCCTTCTGCCGGGCCAGCTCCACCACCGTGTCCGCGGAGAACGTCTGGGCGCCGCGCGTCTGGGCCGCGGAGGCTGGAGTCGCCGCGCACGCCGTGCCCGCCGTGGCCACCATCGCCGCGCCCAGCCACCGCACGCACACCGCGCGCATCCCGCCCTGCCTGTTGCTGTCCGACGTCACGCCTGCTGCCTCCAGGAGACCGAGGGGGCGGGCGAGCCTCAGACTGCTTGGAGCTCACCCGGTTCCGCCGCTCCGAGAGGCCTCCTCGGTGCGGCGCGTCAGTCCTGGAGCAACCCGCGTACCAGCCCGCGTCAGAGGGCCTGGATGCTGGAAATTCTTCAGGAATCCCAAGGTCTTCCTCGGAGGGATTCGTTTGAGCTCAATGAAACTGGGGGCTTGTGATGGCCTTCTTGGACACCGGGTGGGGAGGCCCGGAGAGTCGCTGGGGAATTGAAGGACAGCCGGCGAGTGAGCCTGTCCGATTCTTCCACAGGTGGACAGTGACCCGGATCAGGCGCGGGCCAGTCGTTCCTGCACCAAGGACAGCAGTTCGCGTCCCGCGAAGGGCTTTTCGATGTGGGGACTGGTGACGGTTTCGAGGAAGGCGCGGGCCTGGGGGGTCACCGCACCGCCGGTGAGGAAGATGACGCGGCGGGCCTGCTCCGGATGGCGCTTCATGAGGGTGGAGTAGAAGTCCATCCCGCTCATGCCGGGCATCATCAAGTCGCAGAAGACGACGTCGTAGGACTCGCCGGCCTCGATGCGCTCCAGCGCGTCCTGTGCGCGTGTCGCCAGGGTGACATCGTGGTGGGGGCGCAGGGTGCGGCCCAGGGCGGTGCAGACCAGGGGCTCGTCGTCGACGACGAGCAGCCGGCCGCGCTTCTCCACCGGCGCGGCGGGCTCGGGCCGCGGCGCGGGCGGGGCGGGCTCGACGCGCACGGGCTCCGCGGAGGGCAGCAGCACGCGGAAGGTGGAGCCCCGGCCGGGAGCGCTGCGGACCTGGATCTCGCCGCCGAGCGCCGTCACCAGGTTGTGGCAGATGGACAGGCCCAGGCCGGTGCCCACGCCGGGGGCCTTGGTGGTGAAGAACGGGTCGAACAGGCGCGGCAGGTGCTCGGTGGCGATGCCCACGCCCGTGTCCGTCACCTCCACCAGCACGCGGCCGCCCTCGCCCAGGCGCGCGCCCACGCGAATCTCGTGGCGGTCCGGCGCGCCCTCGGGGATGGCCTGCGCGGCGTTGACCAGCAGGTTGAGGAACACCTGGCCCAGCCGCGACTCGTTGGCGCGCACGGGGGGCACGTCCTCGAAGAGCTTCACCAGCCGCGCGCGGTGGCGGATCTCCGTGGTGGCAAGGTTCAGCGTGGACTCCAGCACCGCGCGCACGTCCACGACGGAGTCCTCCACCGAGTCCACCCGGCTGAAGGTTTTCAGGTCGCGGACGATGGTGCGCACGCGCTCGGCGCCCTGCTGGGCCTCGGAGAGCGCGGCCTGCGCGTCCGACAGCGCCTCCGACAACGACGCGTCCACGCCGGGGGCGGGCACGCGCGCGAGCTCCTCGCGCGCGAAGGCGAGGTTGGCGGTGAGGTACGCCAGCGGGTTGTTGATTTCGTGCGCCACGCCCGCGGCGAGCGTGCCCACCGACGCCATGCGCTCGGCGAGCATCAGCCGGGCCTGCATCTGGTGGCGCTCCGTCAAATCATGCGCCACGGAGACGATGGAGTCCTCGCCGTCGAAGTGCAGCGGGAAGGTGGTGGACTCCACGTGGAGGATGCCGCCGTCGCGGCGCACCATGCGCCTTTCCTGCAACGCGTTGCGGCCGGTGCGCAGGGCCTCGTGCATGCGCGCGTCCGCGGAGGCGAAGTCCTCGGGGGGAATCATGTCGGAGATGTGCTTGCCGACCAGCTCCTTCACGTCCGAGTAGCCCAGCGCGCGCGCCACCTTGAGGTTGGCGTAGCGCACGCGCGCGTTGCGGTCGAACACGGCGACCAGGTCCGGCAGGCTCTGGATGAGGGTGCGGAAGCTCACCTCGGAGCGGCGCACCTCCTCCTCCGCCTGTTTTATCGGCGTGATGTCGGGGAAGAACGAGATGACGTGCGGCTCGCCCGCGTAGGGCACCAGGCCCATGAAGAGCAGCGTGTGGCGCACCTCGCCCGTGCGCGTGTGGTACTGGGCGTCCACCCCGCGCACCGAGCCGTGCCGGCGCAGCCGCTCCATCACCTGCGCGCGGTCGATGGGGCGCTCCCACAAGTGCAGGTCCACCGTCGTCTTGCCCAGCATCTCCTCGCGCGTGTATCCGAAGGCGCGGAAGTACGCGTCATTGGCGGCGACGACCTTGCCCTCGCCCAGCGTGGTGATGGAGGTGGGCACGGGGCTGACGGCGAGCATGGTGTCGCGCAGCTCGTCCCCGAAGGGCACCCCCATCCGGGACTCGCGCCGCGCGTACCTGCGCTCGGCCATGTCCAGCCGCACCCGCAGCTCCTCCAGGTCCGGGGGCCAGGCCAGCACCTCGTCGGCGCCGTCCTCCAGCGCCGGCTCCAGGGCCCGCAGCGCGCCGCGGCGTCCCACCAGCAGCACCACGGCGGACGCGCCGCCGGGCAGGCTGCGCAGGGCCCGCACGAGCGGCATGCGCGAGCCACTCTCGCGTGCATCCAGCACCACCAGTGGGCAGGGGCCGGCGCGCCATGCCGCTGGCACATCCACGTCCCTGGAGACGTGGACCACCGTCATGCCCCGCTCTTCCAGCAGGGTTTCCAGTGGCGACAGGTCCGCCCCTCCCTGAGCGACTATCAGGACCCGCATGGGACTCCTCGCATTGCAAACGGCCATCGTTGCACGAGCCCTCCGGTTGTAAAAGTGCGCCGAGGGTCTAGTTTTCCAGGGCAACCAAAGCCTCGCGCCCGGCGGGCTGTTAGACTGCGGGACGACGGGTGGATTCGAAGCACGGGGGGGTGGTCATGGAACGGCGGGGCTCACAGGACGTGGTGACGGTGGGGCGCAGGGCGCAGGTGGCCGTCTGCGTGCCGCGGCGCAACTTCGAGGGGCTGTTCGTGCACGCGCTGAAGCCGTCCGGGGCGTTCGCCCAGTCCCTCAAGGACATCGGCTACGACGAAGAGGACCTGCAGGAGTCCTATCCGCTCACCGTGTGGCGCGCCGCGCTAGGGGTGGCGCGGCGCTTCGTGTGCGCGGGGCAGACGCCGGAGGCGGCGAACCGGGCCCTGGGGCTGTCCTACGTGGAGGGCTTCGCGCAGACGCTGGTGGGGCGCATCTTCGCCACGGCGGCGCCGCTGCTGGGCACGGAGCGGTGCCTGACGCGGCTGCCCACGTACCTGAAGGCGGGCCGCGAGGACATGCGCATGGAGCTTGCGCCCGTGCGCGAGCGCGAGTGGTGCGTGCGGGTGGTGGACGCGGACCCGCTGCCGGACTTCGTGGCGGGCGTGGTGGAGGGCGTGCTCCTGCGCACCCGGGTGACGGCGCGGGTGGAGGTGCTGGAGCGCGCCCCGGCGGGCTACGCGCTGCGGGTCTGGTGGGAGGAGCCGCGCGCGACTAGTTGAGGTAGCGCTTGGTCGCGGGCGCCACCACGAGGCTGGGGGTGCCCGGGCTGGACTTGGGCGAGGGGCGCGGCGACGTGGGCCGGACCTGGAGCCAGCGGCCGATGACGTCCAGCAGCCCGTCGAAGGCGTCGCGCAGGGCCCAGGCGCGGTCGTCGGAGTCCTGCAGGCCGGCGCAGCGTGACAGGCCGTCGCGCAGGGCGCGCTGGGCGCCGGGGAAGGCCTCGCACGTGGCGATGAGCTTCTCGGCGGTGCGCGCATAGAGCCGGTAGCAGCCGTCCACGTCGCCGCGGTTGTACGCGGGCGCGCCGGCGTTGATGGCGTGGCCGAGCGTGGTGGCGATGGACTCGAGCGCGTCGGTGTTGGCGCCTTCCAGCAGGCTCAGCGGGTGGCGTGGCACCTGGCGCACGCGGCTGGCGCGGCGGCGCGGCGTCTCCAGCGCGGACAGGGGCAGGCTTCCGGCGCCCTGCAGGAGCGGCAGCAGGTAGCGGGTGGGGATGACCAGGCCCAGCGAGCGGCCGTTGGCGAGCGCCGCGGTGGCCACGCCCACCACGCCGCCTCGCAGGTCGAGCACCGGACCGCCGGAGAAGTCGTCGGGGAGCGTGCGGGTGAGCTCCAGCAGGGTGAGCCAGTCGCCGAGCACCTGGACGGCCCGGACCTCCTGCGAGCGGACCTCCGGTGCGGGGCTGGCGGTGGCCCGCAGGACATAGACGGTGTCCCCCTCGCCGGGCAGGCAGACGGGAGCCAGGTCGAGCGGCGGGGCGAGCTCGGGGACGGGCAGTCGCAGCACGGCCAGGTCGCGGCGGTCATCCATGGCGACGACCTGGACCACCTCCGTGCGCGTGCCGTCCGCCATCACCGCGTGAATCTCGCGGGCGCCGGCGACGGCGTGGAGGCTGGTGACGAGGTGTCCCTGCCCGGTGGCGACGAAGCCCGAGGCGGGGCGTCCATCGACTTCCAGCAACACCAGGGAGGGCGAGGCGGAGAACAGCGCGTCACGGGGGGGGGATTTGTCGACGACTCCCTCGGCCATAAGGCCTCCTGCGTCGCGAGGCTGGGATGGGCACCGGGCCGGGTGCCGCCCTCGCGCGCTCGATTGTACCCCCGTTGTATCAAGCCGCTCGGCCTCCACCCAACCGGGGAGGGCTCGCATCGGTAAACAGCTTCACTTGTCTGTGGCGTTGGAGTGTCGGGTCGTTAAACCTCCGACCCGAAATGCACAAGACCCACCTCGTAGGCGCGCGCACCCACAACCTCAAGGACCTCTCCGTCGACCTGGCGGAGGGGGAGCTGGTCTGCATCACCGGAGTCTCGGGCGCGGGCAAGTCGAGCCTGGCGCTCGACACGCTGTACGCCGAGGGACAACGGCGCTTCGTGGAGAGCTTCAGCCCGTATGCCCGGCAGTTCCTCGAGCGGCTGGAGCGGCCGCCCATGGAGGCGCTGGAGCCGGTGGCGGCGGGCGTGGCGGTGGACCGTCGGGCGCCGGTGAAGAGCTCGCGCTCCACGGTGGCGACACTGGCGGACGTGGAGCCGTACCTGTCCGCGCTCTTCACGCGCGAGGCGATGCCCGTGTGTCCCGCATGCGGGGTGGAGGCGGTGCGCACCGACGCGGGCGTGGCGGCCCGCGCGCTGGTGGCCGAGTCCCCGGATGCCGCGGCGCTCATCGCCTTCCCGCTGCGCATCCCCGACACGGCGTCGTTCCTGGACGTGCGCGCGCGCCTGTTGAAGGACGGCTACCACCGGCTGGTGGTGCAGGGCGAGGTGCGGGAGCTGGAGTCGCTCAAGCCCTCGGAGGCCACGGATCCGGCGGGCATCGCCCGCGTGCTGGTGGACCGGGTGAAGCTGTCGTCGTCGCAGGTGGGGCGGGTGACGCAGGCGCTGGAGGACGCGTGGACCCGCGCCGAGGGCGAGGCGGTGGTGCTGTTGCCCGGCGCGGAAGCGAAGCGGGTGCGCCGGGGCCTGGTGTGTCCGAAGTGCGCGCGCGAGTTCGAGGCGGCGCGGCCGGGCCTGTTCAGCTACCAGTCGCCCGTGGGCGCGTGCGCGGCGTGCCGGGGCTTTGGCCGCACCATCGGCATCGACTGGGACAAGGTGATTCCCAACCCGGCGCTGAGCCTGTCGCAGGGCGCTATCCGTCCGTGGTCCGGCGCGTCGACGGAGTGGGAGCGCGGCATGCTCCAGCGCTGGTGCCGCGAGAAGAAGATTCCCCTGGATGCGCCCTGGTCCTCGCTGACGCCGGCGCAGCGCGAGTCGGTGCTGGAGGGCGCGGGGGACTACGACGACGGCCGCGCGTATCCGGGCGTGCGCGCGTGGTTCCGGTGGATGGAGGGGCGCACGTACAAGATGCACGTGCGCGTGCTGCTGGCGCGCTACCGGGCGTATTCGCTGTGCAAGGACTGCGGCGGCGCGCGGCTCAACGAGCAGGCGCGGGCCTACCGCGTGGGCGGGTTGGACCTGCCGGGGTGGCACGGGCTGGAGCTGACGCAGGCGCTGGCGCGGCTGGACGCGCTGGGCACGACGACGGGGCAGGGGGAGCTGGCGCGGCGCGAGCTGGCCGGACGCCTGCGCTACCTGCAGCGCGTGGGGCTGGGCTACCTGACGCTGGACCGGCAGGCGCGCACGCTGTCCGGTGGCGAGGCGCAGCGCGTGTCGCTGACGGCCGCGCTGGGCACCTCGCTCACCGGCTCGCTCTTCGTGCTGGATGAGCCCACCGTGGGGCTGCACCCGGGCGACGTGCCGCCGCTGACGGAGGCCATCGCGGAGCTGGCGGAGCGCGGCAACATCGCGCTCGTCATCGAGCATGACCCGCTGGTCATCCGCTCCGCGCACCGCGTGCTGGAGCTGGGGCCGGGCGCGGGCCGCGAGGGCGGCGAGCTGTGCTTCGACGGTCCTCCCGAGGCGCTGGCGAAGCGCAAGGACCTGCCCACGGGCCGGCTGCTCGCGGGTGGAGCCGAGACGAAGCGGGCGCCGCGCGAGCGGACCGGTGAGCTGGTGGTGAAGGGCGCGCGCGAGCACAACCTCAAGGCGCTGTCGGTGAAGGTGCCGCTGGGCGTGCTGTGCGCGGTGACGGGGCCGAGCGGCTCGGGCAAGAGCACGTTGGTGGACGAGGTGCTCTACCGGCACCTGGCGCGGCGGCTGGGCGTGAAGGACGTGGAGGCCCCGGGCGCGGTGGACGCGCTGGAGGGGGCCGACGCGGTGAAGGCCATCACCTTCGTGGACCAGTCTCCGCTGGGGCGCACCTCGCGTGGCAACGCGGCCACGTACACCAAGGCGTGGGACCGGCTGCGCGAGCGCTTCGCCGCGGAGCCGGACGCCGAGGTGCGCGGCCTGACGCCGGCGCACTTCTCCTTCAACGTGGACAAGGGGCGCTGCGAGGCGTGCTCGGGCGAGGGCTACGAGACGGTGGAGATGCAGTTCCTCGCGGACGTGGCCCTGTTGTGCGCGGTGTGCCGGGGCCGGCGCTTCAAGGAGGAGGTGCTCGCCGTCCGACACCAGGGCTTCAGCGTGGCGCAGGTGCTGGAGATGACGGTGGCGGAGGTGCTCCAGCACTTCGGGAGCGACGCGGCCCTGCAGCGCGCGCTGGGGCCCGTGGCGCGGCTGGGCCTGGGCTACCTGCCGTTGGGACAGCCTCTGTCCACGCTGTCGGGCGGCGAGGCGCAGCGGTTGAAGCTGGCGCGGGCGCTGGCCAGCGAGGCGAAGGGCGCGCTGTTCCTCATCGACGAGCCGAGTGCGGGCCTGCACGCGGAGGACGTGCGTCACGTCATCGACGCGCTGCACGCGCTGGTGGACAAGGGCGCGAGCGTCATCGTGGTGGACCATGACGTCGCGGTGATGAGGGCGTCGGACTGGGTCATCGACCTGGGGCCGGTGGGCGGCAAGGACGGCGGGCGGCTGGTGGCCGAGGGCACGCCGGAGTCGGTGGCGCGCGGCGAGGGCGCGACGGCGGTGGCGCTCCGGGGCGAGCGCAAGCCCCTGGGCCGCGTGGTGAAGGCGCGGCGGCCGGGCAGGGACGCGGCGCCCGCCATCGAGGTGGAGCACGCGCGCGAGCACAACCTCCAGGACGTGTCCTGCAAGATTCCCCTGGGGAAGATGACCGTCGTCACGGGGCCGAGCGGCTCGGGCAAGAGCTCGCTCGCGTTCGACGTGGTGTTCGCGGAAGGGCAGCGGCGCTTCCTGGAGACGCTCAGCCCGTACGCGCGCCAGTTCCTGCCCACCATGCCCCGGCCGGACGTGGAGCGCGTCAGCTCCATTCCGCCGAGCGTGGCGCTGGAGCAGCGCACCTCGCGCGCGGGCGGCACCAGCACGGTGGCCACCGTCACCGAGGTGGCCCACTACCTGCGGCTCTTGTTCGCCAAGCTGGGCGAGCCGCACTGCCCCAACGACGACACGCCCATCACCTCCACGTCGCCGGAGGTGTTGTTCGCGCAGCTCTCGCAGATGAAGGGGGATGGGACGGTGCTGGCGCCGGCGGTGCGCTCGCGCAAGGGCACGTACCTGGATGTCTTCGCCGCCGCGGCGCGCGCGGGCATCACCACGGCCATTGTCGACGGGCAGCTGTCCTCCACGGACGACCCGCCGCGCCTGGCGAAGACGCGCGAGCACGACATCGACCTGGTGATGCACGAGGGCAAGCTGTCGAAGCTGCCCCGGGACGTGTTCGACAATGCGCTGGGCTGGGGGCAGGGCGCGCTCAAGGTTCGCACGTCGAAGGGCGAGACGCTCCTGTCCACCGAGCGCACGTGCCCCAAGTGCGGCACGGCGGTGCCGGAGCTGGACCCGCGCTGGTTCTCGTTCAACACCAAGCAGGGCCGCTGCGAGTCGTGCGAGGGCACGGGTGTGAAGGGTGGCCCCGAAGCGCAGGCCGAGGGCGAGACGGCGCCGTGCCGTGAGTGTGGCGGCAGTCGACTGGCGCCGGTGCCTCGGGGCGTGCGCCTGGAAGGAGCGCGCTACCACGAGGTGGTGCAGCAGTCCGTGGCGGCCTCGCTGGCGCGGGTGCGGGGCTGGAAGTTCAAGGGCGACCGGGCGCTGCTCGGCGAGCCGTCGCGGCAGGAGTTGCTGCGGCGCATGGAGTTCCTGGAGCGGGTGGGCCTGGGCTACCTGTCCCTGGACCGCAACGCGGCCACGCTGTCGGGTGGGGAGATGCAGCGCCTGCGGCTGTCGGCGCAGCTGGGCGCGGGGCTCACCGGCGCGATGTACGTGCTCGACGAGCCGACCATCGGCCTGCACCCGCGCGACACGCACCGGCTGCTCGACAACCTGCGCGCGCTGGTGAACACCGGCTCCACGGTGCTGGTGGTGGAGCATGACTCGGACACCATCCGCGCGGCGGACCACCTGCTGGATTTGGGCCCGACGGGCGGACGCGGCGGTGGGCGCATCCTCGCGGAGGGACCTCCGGACGTGGTGCTCCAGGGCGAGTCCCCCACGGCGCTCGCGCTGCGGGCGTCCCAGGTGCGGCCTCCCTCAGGACGCGGGGAGCCGAAGCAGTGGCTGGAGCTGAAGGGCGCGCGGGCCAACAACCTGAAGCGCGTGGACCTGCGGCTGCCGGTGGGCCGGCTCAACGTCGTCAGCGGCGTGTCCGGCTCGGGCAAGAGCACGCTGATTCGGCAGGTGCTGTACCCGGCGCTGCGAGAGGCGCTGGAGCTGGTGTCCTCGCGGCCCGGACCGTTCGACTCGCTCAAGGGCGTGGAGGCGGTGAAGCGGGTGATGTCGGTGGACCAGTCTCCCATCGGCCGCACGCCGCGCTCGGTGCCCGCGACGTTCCTGGGCATCTGGGACGAGCTGCGTCGGGCCTTCGCGGCGACCCCCGAGGCGAAGATTCGCGGCTTCTCCGCCGCGCGCTTCTCCTTCAACACGGCCAGCGGTGGACGGTGCACCGCGTGCGAGGGCCAGGGCTCCATCTCCCACGAGATGTCCTTCCTCCCGGACGTGGTGACGCCGTGCGAGGCCTGTGGGGGCGCGCGCTTCGACGCGGCGACGCTGGAGGTGCGCTACCACGGGCTGTCCATCGGCGACGTGCTGCGGCTGTCCGCGGACGAGGCGAAGGACGTCTTCCAGAACCTGCCCAAGGTGGCGGCGCCGCTGCAGTGCCTCGCGGACCTGGGCGTGGGCTACCTCCAACTGGGCCAGGGCTCCAACACGCTGTCCGGCGGTGAGGCGCAGCGGTTGAAGCTGGCGGCCGAGCTGACGGCGTCCTCGCGGCACGAGCCCACGCTCTACGTGCTGGACGAGCCCACCACGGGCCTGCACGTGGGCGACGTGGAGAAGCTCATCACCTTCATGGGCCGGCTGGTGGACCGCGGCGACACGCTGGTGGTCATCGAGCACCACCCGTCGGTCATCGGCGCGGCGGACCACCTGGTGGAGCTGGGGCCCGAGGGCGGCGAGGAGGGTGGCCACATCGTCGCGGCGGGCACGCCTCGCGAGGTGGCGAAGCTGAAGACGGCGACGGGCCGGGTGCTGCGCTCGCTCTTCACGGGCGAGGAGGCCCCGTCATCGCGACGTGGCGCGTCGGGGGGACGGCGGTGATTGTCACGGACAGGACAGAAGGGCGTGAAACGGGGCCGGGGCTTCGGCATCCTTCCGGCCGCATGCGAACCCTTCATGTCCTGTGCGTCGCCTCGGCGCTCGTCGTCACCCCGGCCCTGGCCGGTGATGTGGCGACGAAGCCGTCCACTCCCGCGAAGTCCCAGCCCTCCAGCGAGAAGAAGCCCATGTCCCTGCACGCGTTGTCCGCCAACCGCCTCGACGGCAAGCCCGCCAACCTCTCCGACTACCAGGGCAAGGTCCTGGTCATCGTGAACACGGCGTCCGAGTGTGGCTACACGCCGCAGTACGCGGGCCTGGAGAAGCTCTACCAGGACTACAAGGACAAGGGCGTCGTGGTGCTGGGCTTCCCGTCCAACGACTTCGGTGGGCAGGAGCCGGGCAGCTCGGAGCAGATCGCGAAGTTCTGCGAGCTGCGCTTCAAGGTGACGTTCCCCATGTTCGAGAAGGTGAAGACGAAGGGCGAGGGCCAGTCGCCTGTCTACGCCTTCCTGTCGAAGGACCACGACGCGCCGAAGTGGAACTTCCACAAGTACGTGGTGGGTAAGGACGGCCAGGTGCGCGCGGGCTTCCCGAGCAAGGTGACGCCGGAGAGCGACGAGCTGCGCAAGGCCGTCGACGCCGCGCTCGCCCAGCCCTGAGCGGGGCCTTGTTCGCCGGCCCGGGTGGGGACAGCCGCCCGGGCGGGTGATGCGTCGTTCGTGAGGGACTGGGTGTCCTCGTGGGCCGGCGCTCCTTCCTCCGCCCTCACGGCATGCGGGCCTGGGGGCTCGTGTGGCGCGGGCGTGCCCCTGGGGTCACCGTCCCAGGTGGACGTGGCCCTTGAGGAGGGAGCCGCATGGCCCTGTCGACATCCGGATTCGGGACGCGGGAGGAGGCGTGGCCCGCGCTGCCCTTCGCGGAGTGGAAGGACACCTATGCCACGCTGCACCGTTACACCCAGGTGCTCGGCAAGGTGCGGTTGGCGCTGACGCCGCCGGAGAACCACTGGTGGAACGTGTCGTTCCGCGTGACGTCTCGCGGGCTCACCACGGGGCTGATTCCCTATGGGAATGGGAGCTTCGAGGTGGACTTCGACTTCCTGGCCAGCGAGCTGCGCTTCCTGACGAGCCGTGGAGACGTGCGCGTCATGGAGCTGACGGCGCGCTCGGTGGCGGAGTTCTATCGGGACGTGATGTCGACGCTGCGCGAGCTGGGCGTGGAGGTGCGCATCTGGGAGCAGCCGGTGGAGATTCCCGATGACACGACGCCCTTCAGCCAGGACACGCACCACGCGACGTATGTGCCCGGGCACGTGCGCAACTGGTGGCGGGCGTTGTTGCAGGCCCACATCGCGATGAAGGCGTTCCGCGCGGGCTTCACGGGCAAGTGCAGCCCGGTGCAGTTCTTCTGGGGGAGCTTCGACCTGGCGGTGACGCGCTTCGGCGGCAGGCCCGCTCCGGCGCGGCCGGGCGCGGACGCGGTGACGGCGGAGGCGTACTGCGAAGAGGTGTGCAGCGTGGGCTTCTGGCCCGGCACCGAGGCGCTCGGCGGCGCGGCGTTCTATTGCTATGCGGCGCCCGAGCCGAAGGGGTTCTCCGCCGCGAGCGTGAGGCCCTCGGGCGCGGGGTACGACGCGAACCTGAAGGAGTTCCTGTTGCCGTACGAGGCCGTGCGGCGCGCGGAGGACCCGAGGGCCTTCCTGCTCGACTTCTTCCAGTCCACGTATGACGCGTGCGCGGACCTGGGGAAGTGGGACCGCGCCCGTTGCGAGCGGCCCCTCATCATCCCCGAGAGCGTGAAGGGCGCGTGGAGGAGCGTCACCCTGCCCGAGCAGCCTCCCGCCGACGCGAGTCCCTGAGTGGAGCTGGTGGCGGTCCGCGTGGCCTCGTGGGGGGGTGTTCGAACGAGGCCGCGTGGCTCCGCGCTCAGCAGGTGGCCGCAAGCGGCGGATGGGGGGCGAGAGCGGACGGGGGCGTGGCCTCGTGGGGGCTTGCTCGCGCGAGACCGCGTGACTTCCGCGCCCGGCGGGAGGTCGCGCGACTCAACCTTGCTTGCGCCTCCACGCGCGCAGCAGCAGCGCCGCGAGGCCCAGCCCCCCCAGCACGCCCACGAGCGTCATCCCGAGCAGCCACAGGAACACCCGGTCGACCAGCAGCGTCGCGCGCTGGAAGGTCAGGTCCACCATCCCGAGCCCGATGCGCTCGCCCTGCTGAAGGGTCTCCACCCGCTCCGTGTGGAGCGCGGAGAGCACGGCCTGTCGCTCGCCCGCCACCTCCACCATCAAGGCCCGTCGCTCCTGCTCGACGAAGCGCTGCAGCGCCTCGCGCTCCGAGGTGAGCGCGGACAGCATCGCGCTCCGCTCCCGCGCCACCAGCGCGGACGTCCCCGCCGCCAGAGCTCCGAACTGCTCCAGCGTGTCCACGGCGCGCCCCAGGTCCGCCAGCACCTCGCGCGTGGGCACCGCCTTCAACGCATCCTGCGCCATCGACTCCGCCTGCCAGCGCGCCTGTCGCGGCAGTGACGCCGCATACAGGTCCACGCGCGCCGTCAGGTCCCGGACATCCTCCACCAGCACTCCGGCCGTTCCCAGGGCCCCCATGCCGGACATCGACGTCACCTCCGCGAGCAACGACACCGTGGACACCCGCGTGACGAGCGGGCCCACTAGCGGGTGCTCCGCGGCCCACTCATGGACCCGCGCCCGCGCGCCCTCCACGTCCTGACGTCCGCAGACGTCCTTCCAGAGCGCCTCCACCTCCGCCTCCTGCTGGCGCAACATCCGCTCCGCCCGGGCCACGAGCTCCGGTGACGCGCCCGCGCCCGTCGCCCGCGGGGGCAGGGCGAGCTCGAGCTGCGCGAGCAGCGCCCACGCATCCACCAGCGCCGCCACGGGGTCCGGCTGGAGCAGGGCCGCCTGCATCGCGGGCACCGCGTTGATCTTGAACCGCGTCATCGCCGCGCGCACCTCCTCGGAGCCGGACTCCGCCGCGATTTCATCCGCGGAGGCCTCCAACAACCCCGAGAAGCGCCGGGCCATGTCCCGCACGCGGACGCGCAGCGCCTCGACGGACAGGTCCGAACGTCCCACCCGCCGCACCAGCTCCGAGCGGGGCGCCGCGACGGAGCAGCCGCTCACCCAGAGGAGCAGCAGGACGCATCCAACGAGTCGGCGCGGAGGGGACATGGAGCCGGCTCAAGCTGCTCACGTCCCCGCCACGTCACGACCGGACCTCCAGGACAGCGGGCGTGTCCGGCGTCCGACGCCCCGGCGCCGGACACGCGCACCTGGCTACTTCCCACCCCGGGGTGGGAAGCGCTCGAGGATCTCCTCCACCGACTTGTTGATGCGCGACTGCTGCTTCTCCGCCTTGGCGCTGTCGTCGATCTCCGACTGGGCCTGGCCGCGCCACACCAGCTTCTTCGACTGGGCGTCGACCACGTCGATGATCAGCGTCCCCTGCTCGTACTCGCGCACCACCGTCTCCGGCGCCGACATGGCCACCGGGCCGCCCCCATAGAACGGATCCCACATCGGGTCGTACGGATAGCCGTAGTACGCGTTGACGGTGTCCGCCTCCAGCTTGTTGTCGATGGCCCCGTGCCAGCCGAGGAGGAAGTCCGGATTGGCCTCCACCTTCTGGTAGCCGTGCGACTGGAGATAGGCGTCCGCCGCCCGCTCCACCTCGCCGCCGACGATGGGGTTGTACACGCGCTTGTCGCTGCCCTGGGGCTGCGGCAGCCACGCGTAGGTCTTGTAGCCGTCGAGCTGCTGGACGGCGCTCGGGTCGTAGTTCGTGCTCACGTCGATGCCGGCGCAGGCCGTGAGGGCACACGCCATCAACAGGGGCGCGAGTCGAATCAGCGGACGCATGGAAGCCTCCTCGGTGACGGCGCGACACGCGCCGTCGGCTCCCTGACGGTAGTCATGCCCCCGCGCCGCACTCCGGGTTGGATGCCTGTTTGTCCCGGACCCGGGGCGCACCCGCGCTCAGTCGTCCGCGCCCGCGTCGCCCGGCCCCTCGCCCCTCCAGGGCCGCTTCATCCGGCCACCGTCCCTGGCCAGGGTGAGCGCCAGCTTCGCCCGCTTGTCCGCGGGCAGCTCCTTTGCCAGCGCCTGGTACATCTCCCGGTCCAGCACGGTGATGCGCTCACGGGCCTCGAAGGCGCGCTGCGCGGCCGCGTCCACCTGCGCCAGCGCCGCGCTGTCACCCCGGGCCGCCTGGTGCAGCGTGCGCGCGGCCTCCCGCACCTGCTCGCGCAGGGGCCTGCGCTTCTCGTCGAACTGGCGCAGCGTCTGCTCCATCTTCAGCGCCTGCTGGTTGTCCAGCTCCAGCGCCTCCGACAGCGCCAGCACCTGCCGCAGCCGCAGCCGCTTCTCCAGGCGCTCCATCCGCTCGGTCACGCGCGCGGAGCGCTCCTCGCCCTTGTCACCGGGCTTCGCCAGCGCCAGCCAGGGCACGAGCACCACGGACAGCATCACCCACGACGTGCGCGTCATCGTCTTCACAACGTCTCTCCCAGCAGGTCGTCGTCCCAGCTCTCGAGGTCCTCGAAGGACTCCTCGTCTTCCCACGTCGCCCCGCCCTCCAGCGGCTCCAGCCCCGCCCAGGCCTCGAAGTCCGCGAGCGTCTGCGCCTCCACCGCGCGCTCCTCGGCGCGGACATCGGCGGACTCGGTGGGGGAGGCCCCCTGCGTCGTCCACGGACGCGGCAGGCCCGGCATCAGCACCATCGCCGCGACCACCGCCGCCGCGGCCAGCAGCGAGCCCACCGTGCGCCGTCGCAGCGTCTGGCTCATGCGCTCGCGCCTCCACGTCTCCAGCGCGCGCTGGGGGACGGTGTCCTGCGCGGCCTTCTCCGCGGCCGTCGGCGCGGGCAGCGCCACCAGCGACAGCACCTCCATCGACTGCGCGAGCGCCTCGCGGCACCCCGCGCACGCCTCCACGTGCCGCAACAGCGGCACCGACTCCTCGGGCTCCAGGGCCCCCGCGGCGTGCAGGTCCAGTCGGGCTTCCATGTCCGGGCATGCGGCCATCAGTGCTTCTCCTCCGGCTCACCCACCCGCGCCTTCAGGCGCTTCACCGCATGGTGGAACTGAACCTTCGCATTGTTCTCGGTGATGCCGAGCGTCTGCGCGATATCCTTGAACGCCAGGCCCGCGTCCACGCGCAGCGTCAGCACCTCGCGCTGACGACGGGGCAGGGTGAGGACCTCCTCGCGAACCTTCCGCGCCCGCTCGGCCCGCTCCAACCCGTCCTGCGCGGATTCCCCGGGCGCCTCGGCCACGTCCTCGCGGGGGGCCTCCACCAGCACCGGCCGCCACCGCTGCCCCTGGCGCGCGTGGTTCTTCGCCAGGTTGAGCGCGATTCGCACCAGCCACGCCCGGAACGGCGCTGGCCCCGTCGGCGTGAAGCGCGAGAACACCCGCCGCGAGGCCTCCAGCGCGCGCAGGAACGCGCCCTGCGTCAGGTCCGCGGCGTCCTCGGGCCGCGTCGTGTAGCGGCGCACCAGCGAGAAGATGAGCGCCCGGTGCCGCAGCACCAGCACCTCGAACGCCGCCGTCTCCCCGTCCAGGAAGGCGCGGCACAGCACCTCGTCCGGTGCCCCCTCCAGGGCCAGCCGGCGAGACGGCATCGCCACCACCTGGCCGCCTGTCTCCCTGATGCTCACGACTGCCTCAACCCCCAGCACCCCCCCAGGTTATTTTTCACGGCCGCGGTGAATCTGAAATCATGTTTCCCTAGAAATAACAGCGTGTTGAGGGACGGCCGGGCAGGGGGATGGTTGCCGCCTCCGCCACCCGGCTGTCACAATGCGTGAGGTTGGTGCAACCCACGGACTTCTCATGGTTCTGGAAGGCTCGGGCTCTCGCATCAAGGGGGGCGTACTCATCGCGCGCCTGAACATGCTGCGCCGGGTGGGCGGGCAGGTTCGGGTGGACGAGGTCCTGGGGCGGCTGCCCCCGGTGGACCAGGCCGTGTTGCGCCAGGCCATCCTCCCAGTGGCCTGGTATCCGCTGGAGCTGAACCTGCGGTTGGACTCGGCCATCGCGGAGGTGCTGTCGCCGGAGGACGAGGGACGGGCCTTCATCGACATGGGCCGCTCGTCCGCGGACGAGGCGCTGCACGGGGAGCAGAGCGCGTTCATCCGGCGCGGAGAGCCGCACTTCCTGTTGAGCCAGGCGCCGCGCATCTACCGCTTCTATTACGCGGTGGGCTCGCGCACGTACGAGTCCACGGGGCCTCGCTCCGCCATCCTGCGCACCTTCAGCGCCGAGAACGTCACGGAGGCGGACTGTCTCACCATCATCGGCTGGCACGAGCGGGCCATCGAGCTGTCGGGCGGGCTGTCGCCGCGCGTCACGCATCCGATGTGCCGGGCGCGGGGCGCGGCCCACTGCGAGTACCACTGCGCCTGGGAGTGACTCAGGCGGCCGAGTCGTACGCGGCCGTCATGGGGTGGGACTCGAGGTAGGCGAGCACGTCGTCCAGATGGCGGTACACGCGCACCTCGTGACGGATGATGTCCTCGATGCGGCCTTCCGGGCCGATGATGAAGGTGACGCGGCGGTCCACGCGGAGCACGGGCCAGAGGACGTCGTAGGCGCGGCTGATGACGCGGTCCGGGTCTCCGAGCAGCGAGAAGTGGATGTCCTCCTTCTCGGCGAACGCGCACTGGGTGGCCTGGGTGTCCACGGAGACGCCGACCAGCTCGGCGCCCAGCTCCTGCAAGTGCAGGTGGTTGTCGCGGAACGCCCGGTTCTCGATGGTGCAGCCGAGCGTGAAGGCCTTGGGGAAGAAGAAGAGGACGACGCGGCGTCCTCGCAGCGCGGACAGGCTCAGGGGCACGCCATGACAGTCGATGGCGACGAAGTCAGGCGCGAGGTCTCCGATGGCGAGCATTCCGGCAGCTCCCTTTCTGGTGGCCGCGACGGTCCACCGGTACCACGTCTTCGGTGCGGGGCTGGGTGACGATTGCTCGCCAGCTCCCGCCGCGTTCGCCCCAGGACGGGGCGACTGTGTCCTTCCCGAGTCCCAGGGAGGGCCGCGTCCTGCATCGCATGGTTGATGTCGCCGGGGTGTTAAGAACTGTTGAGGAGTGCTATCCGCCCGGGCGTGTCGAGCGAGCGAGTGAGTTCGTCCGGGCTGGCCCGGGCCATGGGCGTGACGCGGGTGGCGCGGGTCACCGGGTTGGACCGCACGGGCGTGGAGGTGGCCTGCGCGGTGCGTCCAGGGGGCCATGTGCTCCAGGTGTGCAACGGCAAGGGGCTCACGGCGGACGAGGCGGCCTGGGGCGCGCTGTTCGAGACGGCGGAGCTGTGGGCGGCGGAGACGGTGGCGCCGGGGCGGCTCGCCTGGGGCTCTTTTGCGGAGCTGGAGGGACGGCTGGGGACGTTGTGGGGTGCGCCGGCCCTGGGCTCGGCGGGCGCGCTGGTGGAGCCGAGGTTGTGGGGTGAGGGTGTCCGGTGTGCGTGGCGCGAGGCCACGGAATTGGGTTCGGGGCGGAGCGTCTGGGTGCCCGCGCAGGGGGTGCACGTGACGCCGCCGGGGGGCGTGTCGCTGGGGCCGGTGTCGGTGGCGTGGACCAGCAATGGCTCGGGCGCGCATCCGGAGCCGGCGCGGGCGCTGCTGCATGCGTTGCTGGAGGCCACGGAGCGGGACCAGCTGGCGCGGGTGTTCCCCGAGGGGTGGACGGAGGAGGCGGTGCGGGGGCGGCTGCTGCGTGGCGCGGAGCTGGCGCGCTCGGCGCCGAGGACGGCCGCGTTGGCGGAGCGTCTGCGGGAGCGTGGCTTCGGGGTGTTCCTCTTCGATGCGACGCCGTCCGCGCGGACCGCGGGGGCGGTGGGGCTGCCCGTGGGCGCGGCGGTGTTGGTGGACCTGGAGGAGGGGCCGGTGCCGCTCACGGCGGGCTATGCGTGCGCGCTGGAGCGGGACGTGGCGCTCTTGAAGGCGCTGCTCGAGGCGGCGCAGTCGCGGCTGACGGACATCCATGGGGCCAGGGAGGACGTGGGCTCGACGGACCGGGAGGCGGCGCGGGGGTTCGCGGAGGCGTGCGCGGGGGTGAAGGCGCGGCGGCGGGTGACGGAGCTTCCGGACCTGGGCGCGGTGGCGGAAGAGGACGCGGAGGTCCAGGTGCGACGGGTGCTGGCGCGGCTGAAGCGGGCGGGATTCACGCAGGTGGCGTCGGTGGAGCTGGATGCGCCGGTGCCGGGCCTTCATGTGCGGCGGGTGGTGGTGCCCGGCATGCGCGTCTCGGAGCTCCTGTGAAGCGGCGAGCCGAGGACGTGGTGGTCTTCCTGGGCCCGTCGCTGCCGGCCGAAGAGGCAAAGCGGCTGGGACCGTGCGTGGTGCTGCCTCCGGCGCGACAGGGCGACGTGTGGCGAGTGCTGGGGGCGAGGCCCCGGGCCATCGCGTTGGTGGACGGTGTCTTCGAGGCACAGCCCTCGGTGTGGCACCACGAGCTGCTGGCCGCGTTGGAGGCGGGCGTGGCGGTCTTCGGCGGCTCCAGCATGGGAGCGCTGCGCGCGGTGGAGCTGGCTGCGCACGGCATGGTGGGCGTGGGGCGCATCTTCGGCTGGTACCGCGATGGGGTCGTGGCGGACGACGCGGAGGTGGCGCTGCTGCATGCGGATGCCGAGAACGGCTGGCGTCCCCTCACGGTGCCGCTCGTCAACGTCCGGCACGTGGCGGAGCTCGCGCGTGAGGCCGGTGTGCTGAGCGCGCCACGGGCCCGCGAGCTGGTGTCGGTCGCCGCGGAGATGTTCTACCAGGAGCGCACCTGGGCTCGGCTGCTCGAGCGTGTGCGCTGGCCCGAGGACACGCGACGCGGGTGGGCGCAGTGGTTCTCCCGTGGCGTGGAGGACCTGAAGCGCGCCGACGCGGTGGCCTGCATCCGCACGGCACAGGAGTGGGTGGCTTCGGGGGCGCCGTCGAGCCGAGGGGCGCGTCGGGTTCCCTCCTCGCTGGTACGGCGGCGGCGACTCGTGGAGGACGAGACCCGCGTGCCCGATGCGCGGGTTCCCTCGGGGCACGTGCTCGAGGTGTTGAGCCAGGCGCCCGACGCGCGCGAGCTGGCCGAAGCGGGCCTGCGTCGCGCGTTGCTCGCGGGCTGGGCGAGGACGATGGGGTTGTCCGTCACCGAGGACGAGGTGGCGCGTGAGCAGGAGGCGTGGTGGCGCGAGCGCCGTGTCCCCGCGCGCAAGCGCGATGCGTTCCTGTCCGCGAGCGGGCTGGACCCGGAGGGACTGCGTGCGCTGTGTGAAGAGCGGGCGCTGGAGCGACTCGTGCTCGCGCACTCGACACGGCTGCTGCCGGATGGCCCGTCCTGGGATGAAGCGCTCGCCGCCGAGGCGAGGTTGCGTGGACGCTGGGCAGAAGCCGCGCTCGACATCGCCGCGAGCGATGAAGAGCCCGTCGACTGATGCACTGAGCATGTTTCGAGCGGCGAGTCCTTCGACCGCCGCGAGCGATGAAGAACCCATCGACTGATGCACTGAGCATGTTTCGAGTGGCGACGAGCGCGTCGCCTGACGTGCCGAGCAGGCTTCGAGCAGCGAGTCCTTCGACCGCCGCGAGCGATGAAGAACCCATCGACTGACGTGCCGAGCAGGCTTCGAGCGGCGACGAGCACGTCGCCTGACGTGCGAGCAGGCTTCGAGCAGCGAGTCCTTCGACCGCCGCGAGCGATGAACAACCCATCGACTGACGTGCCGAGCAGGCCTCGAGCGGCGAATCCTCCAGACGCCTCTCGCGACGAAGCGCCCATCGCCTGAGGGCGCCATATGTGCCTCGTGCGGCGACGCGTCTGTCGACTGACGCGCCGAGCGTGCCTCGAGCGGCGAGTCCGCCAACCCGCGCGCCGTCCCTCACCGGCGCATGAGGCGGTGGGGCGTGAGCCGGACGCCTCCTGGCCACGGGCCCCCCCGGGGCGCCGTGCTCGGTCGGGGCCTCCCGCTCCACGAGACTACGGGGGACGTTGGGTCTCCCGGACCCGATGTTGCCCACCTGGCGGGTGGGGAAAATTCGTGACAGGCCTTGAATCGAGGCTAGGGTCAACCCTGGAGGTTACCCTTGTACGGCCCCGTTTCCTGGGTGGTCACAGCGCCCCTCGCGCCAGACTCACGTGCCCGCATTGGCATTGAGGCCGTCCCATGCCTCCGCGCGGATGCGCTCGTGCTTTGCCGGGAAGGCATGGTCTCGCGACAAGAGGGCTCTCCGCCGTGATGTCGGCGCCGTTCCATCCGGACCAGCTCGTTCCCGGCAGCGAAGTGGGCCCGTGGCGCGTGGTGGCGTCGCTGGGCGCGGGAGGCTTCGGCCGCGTCTTCAAGGTCGAGCGGGGAGGGCGCTTCTTCACGATGAAGATGGCGCTGCGTCCCGCCGGTCCCCAGGTCTCCGAGGAGGAGGACGTCAACGGTCGGCTGTCGCACGAGGTGGCCGCGCTGCTCGCCTGCGCGCCGCACCCGAACCTCCCGCGCCTCCACGCCGTGGACCGCTGGCCGGAGCCCCCCGAGGGCTACCTGTTCTTCGTCACCGACTTCATCGACGGAGAGACCTTCCACGAGTGGCGCTGGCGCGTGAAGCCCTCCGCGGCGCACCTGCTGTCCGTCTTCACCGAGGTGGTGCGCGCCGTCTCGGACCTCCACCGACGAGGCCTGCACCACCGCGACCTGAAGGGCGACAACCTCCTCATCCGCCGCGATGACGAGCGCCCGTTCCTCATCGACCTGGGCACCGTGCGCATGCCGGGCGCGACGACGCTGACGGTGGGCGTGGCTCCAGCCTCTCCGCATCTGTTGCCCCCCGAGTGCGTGGCCTTCCTGCGCGAGGGCCTCTGGGAGCAGGGCGCGCGCTTCGACGCGGGCATCCCCGGAGACCTCTACGCGCTGGGCGCGCTGCTCTACGAAGCGCTCACGGACGGGTACGCCTTCGACCCCAGGCTGCCCTACGACAGGCTGCTGCCCGCCATCGAGACGGTGACGCCGCGCGCGCCCCACCTGGTCAACCCCAAGGTGCCTCCCGCGCTGGGAGACCTCGCGCTGCGGCTGCTCGCCAAGCGCCCCGAGGACCGCTACCCGAACACCGAGGCGCTGCTGCAGGCCCTGTGGGAGGTCGCCAAGGAGAAGCGTCAGCCCGCATGGAGGCTGTCGCTGGACCTTCCTCCCGAGCCCGAGTCCCCGCGTGACGTGGACTCGAACACGCCCCGGGTGCGCATGGTGCCGGAGCTCGTGCGCATGCCCGAGCCCTCCGCGTCGGACGCGGAGCAGGACTCCGACGCCGAGAACACACCTTCGCATCCCCTCGCACCGGAGGCCGTCGCCGCGCCGGCGGACGCGCTCCCGTCCTCTCCGCCGCCGCCCGCTCCCACGTCGCCGTCCCGCGAGCCTCCCTGGACGCGCGGTGTCGCGGTGGGCGTGCTGGTGCTGTTCGTCCTGGGCGCGGTGGCCCTGGGTGTCTCGCGTCGCGAGTCGCCCGCTTCGAGCTCCACGCAGGCGGTCGTCCCCCTCCCACCTCCTGCAGAGAAAGGAAGTCCTGTCGTGACGAGTCGTCCCCTCACGCCCCCCGACACAGCCCGTCCCTCTTCACCGTCCGCCGAGCCCGCGGAGGCTCCCACCCGGTGGGCTTCCGCGGCCCCCGCTCCCTCGGACGCGCCAACTCCTGAGTCGCCCCCTTCGCGGAAGCGTGGCTCGGTGAGCGGCACCTTGGGGAAGACGGCGGCGGTGGCGTGCCTGGCCGGAGCCTGCGCGGGCGGCTCACCCCAGACACGCCTGACGTCGCCCGAGGGGGAGTGCCCGGCGGGTTCCATCGAGCGTCTGAATGCGCTGGGCTACTCCCCGAGCTCGCAGTTGTCGCGGACGGACTTCTCACTGCAGGCCCCCGGCGAGCGGTATGTGTCGGTGATTCCGCTTCCTCCCGAAGGTCCCATCTCCATCTACCTCTACCGCAACCTGCCGGATCCAGCCCTCGTCGAAGCGTTCCCGCGCGGGACGAAGTTCCACGGGAGGCTCTTTCACGGACAGAAGAGGTACTACATCTGGGTGTCCGAAGCGGAGACTCCCAATGGCAAGCGCATGGCGGTCTGTCTCCAGGTGTCGGTGGCCAATCTCGGCGAGCGCGTGCAGGTGGGCATGACCTACGACAGTGTCAACAGCACACCTGAGCAGAAGATGATCAGCACGATCGTGGGGCTCACCTCTACCGACTACTTCGGAAGGCCGTGACTTGCTCGCCGTGTTCCCGGTCCTCGCGCTCACCTGGGGCGTTCTGCTGAGCTCGGGTGCGGAGCGCCCTGGGCCCACCCCTTCCTCGAGTCTGCCCCCTGTGCGTCGGCTCGAGGTGGGCGGCGAAGTGGCCGCGCCGTCCCTCGACATCCGCATCTCCCCAGGGCGCGCCACGACCCTCTTCTTCGACGCCCGCATCCGGACCGAAGAGGTCCTGCTGGAGGGGCGTGAGCGTTTCCATCGCGTGGGCCTGGCGGATGACCACCTGGTGCTCGTGCCGTCGACCACGTTCCGCCAGGGGGAGCGGCTGCGCCTCGAGGTCCGCTTCCTCGATGGGGCGGCTCCGGAGCAGCTGGTGGTCTGGTTGGTGGTGGACCCGATGCGCGGTGAACCGCAGGTCGAGGTCTTCCGTCGCGTCCGCACCGCGGAGTCCTATCGGCGGGAGGTCGAGGAGCTCAGGGCGCGGCTGGCGCAGGCTCGCTCCGAACTCGAGCGACTCCAGTCCGCGGGGCGCGCCTCGAGCTCGTTGGAGGAATTGGTCGCGATGCTGGGGCGGTCCTCGAGGTCGCTCTACGTCCAGGTGCTTGAGTCCGCCTCCCCACAGGGGCCTGACCTGTACGCCAAGGCGATTCGCCACGTGGCCCTCCATTCACATTGGAGTGCCCTGGTGCTGGGCATCTCCGCTGAGTCGGAGGGCCTGGGGTGGGTGGCGAGCGGCGGCTCGCTCACCAGGGACTCCGGGCAGGTGCTGGAGCTGAAGCCTCCCTGGCAATCAACGCCGCTGCGCGCGGAGGAGGAGCAAGATGTGGTCGTCCTCCTGGCTGACGAGGCCGCCCTGACACCCGGGCGCTACACGCTCAAGCTCTGGGATGTACGGGGCCGGACGTTGACGGTGGACCGACTGGTGGTGAAGTGACGGCGCGAGGGGCCTTGAGCCTTGTGGCCCACCGTGTAGGGTGCCGCCCCGGACGATGACCCCTCCGCTTCCTTCCGATGCCCCGCGCTGCATCCGCGCCGACTCCCGCGAGCCCTCGGGCTACCGCGAAGCCCTGGGCGAGCGCCGCGCCTCGCTGCTGCTCACCGACCCGCCGTACTGTCTGCTCACGCGGCGTCGCAAGGGCGGGGACCTGAGGGACCCGCGCGCGCACAAGAAGATCGACCAGAACCCCATCGTCCGCTTCGAGACGGTGCGCGACTACCGGGCGTTCTCCGAGGCCTGGCTCACGCGCGCCCTGGCACACCTGACGCCCGACGCGCCGCTGGTCATCTGGACGAACCTGCTCGGCAAGGAGCCCATCCTCACCGCCGCGCGCGCGCTGGGCTATCCCCACCTGCGCGGCGAGTTCACCTGGGGCAAGCGCACCACGGACAAGAACGCGAACGAGCAGACCCTGCGCGTCTACGAGGTCGCGCTCGTCATCGCCCGGACGCCCGAGCCGGTGCTCGCGCCCGGGGACCTGCCCACCGTCTGGGCCGTCGTCGGCGGCTATGACGATGACGGCGACGCCGCGCGCTGGGGCAGCCATCCCCACCACAAGCCGTTCTCCGTGGTCGAGCCGCTGGTGCGCACGTACAGCCGACCCGGTGACACCGTGTTGGACCCGTTCGCTGGCAGTGGCTCGCTGCCCGCCGCCGCGCTGCGCCTGGGTCGACAGACGGCGTGTCTCGAAATCGAGCCCGAGTGGGCCGAGCGCGTCACCCACCGCCTGCGTGAGACGGTCGCCGCGTACCTTCAGCCCCCGAGCGGCAGGTAGCGCCGCGACTCGAATCCTCGGGGCCAGGCGCGGCCCATGTTCATCACGCGACTCATCACCCGGTCGCGTCGCGCCTCGAGCCCTCGGGGCATGCCGCGAGGAGCGGCGCGTCCTCCGCATCACGCGCCGCAGCGCCCGGCAGCGTCGCGTCTCGAATCGCCGAGGTCGGCGCGTCCTCTGCTCACTCGCCGTCAGCCCCCGAGTGCCCGGTAGAGCTTCGTCTCCGACCAGCGGGGCACGTCGGTGGGACGGTGTCCCCACCAGTTCATCACCAGCGTGCGCCGCAGCCGCGAGCGCCCCGGCAGCTTCCCGTCCGGCACCTGGTTCCGCGCGTCCAGCACGCCGTGCGTGAGCGAGCCGTCGAACACCACCAGCCGGTTGGGCCTGGGCGTCACCAGGTCCGCGGTGTCCAGCCGCGACGGCGCGAGGGACGGGTTGGACTCGTCCGGCTTCTCGCGCGTCACCACCAGCGCGCCGCCGCGCACGCGGTTGAGGAAGAGCACCGAGCCGATGCGCGGGTGCACCAGCTTCCCCGTGCGCAGCGCCAGCTTCTCGTCCCGGTCCTGATGGAAGTCCACGCGCACGTCCGTCGGGTACATGCGCGACAGCCACCACTCCACGCCCGCGATGCGCCGCCGGCCGGCGATGGCCGGACGCAGCGCGGTGACGATGTCCTCCACGACGTTCGTCGGCGGGCCGAAGTCGTACCAGAACGTCGTCTGGTACGTGTCCTTCAGCCGCTCGCGGCCGAGGACTCCCAGGCGCCGCAGCAGCCGGCGGAAGAGGGCGGGGGGCACGGCGGCTTCGGTGAGCTGGACGAGGGTTTCCACGGCGAGGCGCAGCTTTGTCTCATGCGGAGGGTGGGCGCCACCTTCCTTTGCCAGTAGGCTGCGCGCCCCATTGCCCTCCCGCCGGGAGGACGCGGAGATTGCGCGATGAAGGCTCACCACAAGATGCTCATCGGCATCGTCACCGGCACGGTGGCGGGGCTCGGCGCGAATGCCCTCGCGGGCGGTGCACCCTGGCTGGACTGGGCCGTCAACAACGTGGCCTCCCCCGTGGGGCAGATCTTCATCCGCCTGCTCCTCATGCTCGTGGTGCCGCTGCTGTTCGCGGCCCTCGTCATGGGCGTGGCGGAGCTGGACCTGCGGCAGGTGGGCCGCCTGGGCGCGCGCACGCTGGGCTACACCGTGGTGTTCTCCGCCATCTCCGTGCTCATCGGCCTGGTGCTCGTCAACGTCATCCAGCCCGGCCACGGCCTGAGCGAGGAGGCCCGCGCGCTCGCCCGGGGCGGCACCCAGGTGAAGGCCGCGCCCCCTCCGTCCGAGACGTCCTTCGGCGCCGTGCTCATGTCCATGGTGCCCACCAACCCGCTCAAGGCCGCGGCGGACGGGGACATGATCGGCCTCATCGTCTTCTCGCTCATCTTCGGCCTGGGCGTGGCCCTCACGCCCACCGAGGGCGTGCAGCGCCTGAAGGAGACCCTCCAGGGCCTCTACGACGTGATGATGAAGCTCATCGACGGCGTGCTGCGGCTTGCCCCCTACGGCGTCGGCGCGCTGCTGTTCGCCATGACGGCCAGGCTGGGGCTGGGCATCCTCCAGCAGCTGGCGGCCTACGTGGGCACGGTGCTGCTGGCGCTGTCGGTCCACATGTTCATCGTGTACTCGCTGTCGGTGCGCTTCCTGGGAGGGCGCAATCCCATCGAGTTCTTCCGCGACTGCCGGCTGGCCATCGTCACCGCGTTCTCCACGTCCTCCTCCAGCGCCACGCTGCCCACCGCGCTCAAGGTCGCCGAGGAGAACCTCAAGCTGCCCCCCAACGTGTCGCGCTTCGTGCTGACGGCCGGCTCGGCGATGAACCAGAACGGCACCGCGCTGTTCGAGGGCGTCACCGTGCTCTTCCTCGCGCAGGTCTATGAGGTGCCGCTGGATTTGTCGCAGCAGGCGCTCATCATGTTCATCTGCATCCTGGCGGGAATCGGGACGGCGGGCGTGCCCGCGGGCTCCATCCCCGTCATCGCGATGATCCTCACCATGTTCAAGATTCCGGTGGAGGGGCTGGGCCTGGTGCTGGGCGTGGACCGCTTCCTGGACATGTGCCGCACCACGCTCAACGTCACCGGGGACCTGGCCGCCGCCGTGTACGTGGCGCGCGGAGAGCCGCCCGCTCGCACGGACGTGGAGCGGGCAGCGGGGCCTTCCACCTCCTGACATCGGGATGAACCCATCCCCATCCTTCTCCGCGGAGTCGTCCCACCGTCGCACCCAAGGAGCCCGCATGAGGGTCGCCAAGGATTCAATCGTCTCGCTCGAGTACCGGCTGCACCTCGGTGATGGACAGGTCATCGACCAGAGCGAGCCCGGCCAGCCGCTCGCCTATCTGCACGGGCACCGTCAAATCGTCCCCGGCCTGGAGGGCGCGCTGGAGGGCCTGTCCACCGGCGACAGCAAGCAGGTGGTGGTGCAGCCCGCACAGGGCTACGGCGAGCATGATCCCGAGGGCGTGCGCGTGGTGCCTCGCGCCATGCTCCCCGCGGGCTTCGTGCCCCAGCCCGGCCAGACGCTGATGGCCCAGACGGACCAGGGCGACATCCCGCTGCGCATCTCCGAGGTCCGGGGCGACGACGTGGTCATCGACCTGAACCACCCGCTCGCCGGCAAGACGCTGCACTTCGACGTCACCGTGAAGGAGGTCCGCCAGGCCTCCAACGAGGAGCTCTCCCACGGCCACGTCCACGGGCCGGGCGGGCACGACCACGGCTGACCCCAGGGCGTGACGCCCTGCGGCGACGAGCGAAGGGGCGGGGCAGGAGTACCCCGCCCCTTTTGCTTGCCTGCTGGAGTCCGTGCTTCGTGACAGCGGGGGCCGTGCACTATCTTTTCGCCCCCAATGAGCCAGTCCCCGTCCCAACAGACACCGAGCCCCACGGGGCTCCGCCTCCAGCCCACCGACGCCAACGCCGACGAGCCCGGGGCGTCCGCGGAGAAGGACCCGGAGCTGTACTGGCTCAAACACGTCTACCAGGGCGGCTCGCGGCAGCTCACCGTGCGCGCCGTCATCGCGGGCATGTTGATTGGCGCGGTGATGTGTCTGTCCAACCTGTACGTCATCCTCAAGACGGGTTGGAGCCTGGGCGTCACCATCACCGCCTGCATCCTGGCCTTCGCCGTGTTCAGCACGCTGCGCTCGCTGCGCGTGCTGAAGAACGACTTCACGGACCTGGAGAACAACGCCATGGGCTCGGTGGCCTCGGCGGCCGGGTACATGACGGGCGGCGGCAACATGGCCGCGGTGCCCGCGCTGCTGATGCTCACCGGCACGCTGCCGCCCGCGGGCTGGCTGGTGGTGTGGTTCGCGGTCATCTCCGCGCTGGGTGTCTTCGCGGCCATCCCCATCAAGCGCCAGCTCATCAACATCGAGGCGCTGCCGTTCCCCACCGGCACCGCCACCGCGGAGACCATCCGCGCGCTGCACGGCCACGGTGAAGTGGCGCGGCGCAAGTCGCGGCTGCTCACGGGCGCGGGCGTCGTCGGCGCGCTGCTGGTGCTGGTGCGTGACGCGCGCTTCCCGTGGCTGACCAACATCCCGGAGAAGGTGAGCCTGCCCTTCACGATGCTGGGCAAGAAGGCCTCGGCGTGGACGATGTCGCTCGACTTCAGCCTGCTGCTGGTGGGCGCGGGCGCGCTGGTGAGCTTCCGCACCGGCTGGTCCATGTTCCTGGGCGCGGTGCTGTCGTACGGCTTCCTGGCCCCGGCGATGGTGACGCAGGGCTCCATCCCCGAAATCACCTACAAGGCCATCAACAGCTGGATGGTGTGGACGGGCTCGGCGCTGCTGGTGTCGTCGGGCCTGCTGGCGTTCGCCTTCCAGTGGCGCAGTGTGGCGCGCTCGTTCAAGGCGCTGTCGGGGCTGTTCCGGGGCAAGGGCGCGCAGCAGGAGGAGACGGACCCGCTGGCCGGGATTGAATGTCCGCCGTCGTGGTTCCCGCTGGGCTTCGCGGTGCTGGGGCCCATCGCCATCTTCCTGATGGCGTACCTGTTCCAGATTCCGTGGTGGGCGGGCGTGCTGGCCATGCCGCTGGCGGTGGTGATGGGCGTGGTCGCCAGCCGCGTCACCGGCGAGACGGACACGACGCCCACCAAGGCGCTCGGCCCCGTCACGCAGCTCATCTTCGGAGGCCTCGCGCCGGGGAACATCCCCGCCAACGTGATGAGCGCCAACGCCACCGGCGGCGTGGGTCTGCACTCGGCGGACCTGCTCACGGATTTGAAGTCCGGGTGGCTGTTGGGCGCCAACCCGCGTCAGCAGTTCGTCGCGCAGCTGTTCGGCGTGGTGGCGGGCGCGGCGGTGGTGGTGCCGGTGTTCAACCTGCTGATTCCCAACGCGGAGGCGCTGGGCACCGAGGAGTTCCCCGCGCCGGCCACCATGGTGTGGGCGGGCGTGTCCAAGCTCCTGGCCACGGGCGTCTCCGCGATGCCCGTCACCGCGCGCTGGGGGGCGCTGTGCGGCGCGACGCTGGGCATCTGCCTGGTGCTGCTGGAGCGCTGGGCGCCCGCGAAGCTGAAGGGCTACATCCCCTCGCCGGCGGGCTTCGGGTTGGCCATCGTCATCCCGGCCTCCAGCTCCATCGCCTTCTTCCTGGGCTCGGCCATCGCCGAGGTGCTGCGCCGCAAGAAGCCCAAGCTGGCCGAGGACATGGTGCTCCCCGTCTCCTCGGGCTTCATCGCGGGTGAGAGCCTGCTGGGCATCGCCATCGCCATGGCGAAGGCCTTCGGCGTGATGCCCAAGTAGGCGTCAGTCCACGCGGCCGGTGGCGAACGACGCGCCGGCCACGAAGCGGAAGGTGGGCGTGTCCAGGCCCGCGCCCACGCCCGGGCCGCCCATCACGAACAGGTCCATCCAGGACGTGGTGTGGCGGCGGATGGCCACCAGCAGCTCCGCGCCCGCCTGACCGCCCTGCAGCGGCACGCCGACGAGCATGCTGATCTCCCCGCGCGTGAGGTCTCCGGCGCGCGACGTCACGGTGCCGCCCAGCCGCAGCTCGTTGCCCACCACGTCCACGCTGGTGCCCGACAGCGGGCCCAGGTCCTGCTTGTCTCGCAGCAGGACGCCGGTCTCCAGGCCCAGCTGCCACGTCTCCGCCAGGAAGCCGAGCTGGAGGCTGGGGTGCACCGCGTACCGGTCCCTGGCGAGCAGCGCCTTGCTGCCCACCGGAATCGCCGCGGACACATCCAGCGCCACCTGGAAGCCGAAGTCCGGCCGCAGGAGCGCCGCGCGCGCGCCCACCCACGGCGAGCCCAGGCCCTGGCCCTCGGGGGCGTTCACGTTCAGGTGCTTCGAGCCGCCCTGCGTGACGATGAAGGGCACCTCCGCGTCCACCTGGAGCCAGTCCGTCACGCCGATGGCCGCGGTGAGGTCCATGGTGAACTTGTTCTCCACCAGGCCCATGCCACCGCCCGGCTCCCAGCGCGTCTGGAAGTGGAGGGGCAATTGCTCGTAGTGGCCCTGGACGCCCACGCGCACCAGGCCCGCGGGCAGCGTGCGGCCGGTGCTCACCACCAGCGAGCCGAGCCCCGCCGGGTCCAACTCCATCCGCTGCAGATTGAAGGTCGGCAGCGTCTTCGCCTGGGCGGAGGCGGCGGAGGGGAGCACCAGGGCGAGGGTGAACAGCGCCGACAGCAACGCGAACGCGGGCCGGAACGACACGACGACTCCTTGAAGGATGGAATGACAGCTCACACGTGAGCCGTGAGCTCCAAAGACGAACGAGTCGCATGGCGCCGAGGGGATGCGCAAGCTCACGCCCAGGTGCCTCATCCCGGGAAAGTATCCCTGAGCCTCCGCGTGGAACGACTTGACGCGCGATTCGTCCCGATTCTCCGGGGCTTGCCGTGAAGTCCCAATCCCGCGCACGCGTATCCCAATCATGGGAAAACAAAACACCGTGCAATCGCAGGCGCCGGCCGGGCGTAGGATTTCTCATTCCCGCCCAAGGAGTCATCCGTGGCCGTCCTTCTCGAGGATCTCCGCTACGCCGTCCGGTTGCTCTTCAAGAATCGGGGGTTCACCGCCGTCTCGCTGCTGACGCTCGCGCTGGCCATCGGCGCGAACACGGCCATCTTCAGCGTCGTGCACGGCGTGCTGCTGCGGCCGCTGCCCTATCCCCGCTCCGAGCAGCTGGTGCGGGTGGACGCGCGGGACGCGGACGGGCCCAACACGACGTTGGCGATCGCCCACTACGCCTGGCTGACGTCGGAGGGCTCGCCCTTCTCCCAGGTCTCCGCGTCGGAGATGTTGCCCTCGGGCTTCAACCTCGTGGGGGACGGACTGCCGGAGCGGCTGGCGGGGGTCCGGGTGACGGGGAACTTCTTCGAGACGTTCGGCGTGAGGCCTCAGCTGGGGCGCGGCTTCCTTCCGGAGGAGGACGTTCCGGGGGGGCCGCGCGTGGTGGTGCTCGGCCAGGGGCTGTGGAAGCGCCGCTTCGGTGGGGCGCCGGACGTCGTGGGGCGCACGCTCACGCTCAACGACGAGCCCTACACCGTGGTGGGCGTGGCGGCGGAGTCGTTCCGCTTCCCGGCGGAGGCGCAGCTGTGGACGCCGCTGCAGCTGGACATGACGAACAACGAGGCCTCCAACTTCCTGTTCGTCACCGGGCGGGTGCGTGACGGGCTGTCGCCCCAGGGCGTGGAGGCCGCGTTGAAGACGCTGAGCGCGCGCCTGACGGCGCAGAAGCCGCACCTGATGCGCGCCCACGAGTTCTTCGGCGCGGTGGACCTGCGGGCGGCGCTCGCGGGGGATTTGCGCCTGGCGCTCTGGGTGCTGCTGGGCGCGGTGGGGCTGGTGCTGCTCATCGCGTGTGTCAACCTGGCCAACCTCCAGCTCGCGCGCTCCGCGGCGAGGCAGCGGGAGCTGGTGGTGCGCGCGGCGCTCGGCGCGGCGCCCCGGCGGCTGGTGCGGCAGTTGCTGACGGAGAGCCTGCTCTTGTCGCTGGTGGGCGGCGGGTTGGGGGTGCTCCTGGCGTCGAGCGCGCTGCCCGCGCTCCTGTCGCTGGCGCCGCCGGAGCTGCTCACGCCGGGGACGCAGGTGGAGCTGGAGGGCACGGTGCTGCTGTTCTCCCTGGGGCTGTCGGTGGTGACGGGGCTGCTCTTCGGGCTGCTCCCGGCGTGGCAGGCCTCTCGGCCCAGGCTCCAGGACGCGCTGCGCGAGGGGGCCCAGCGGGCGACGGCGGGGGCGGGGGCGGGGCGCACGCGCAAGGTGCTGGTGGTGGGGCAGGTGGCGCTCGCGGTGGTGCTGCTGGTGGGGGCGGGGCTGCTCATCCGGAGCTTCGGTGCGCTGCAGGAGGTCAAGCCCGGCTTCGACGCGACGGACGTGCACGTGCTGCGGCTGTCCTTGCCGGAGGGCCGCTACGGCGAGCCGGAGGCGGTGGAGCGCTTCCTGCGCCAGGTGGAGGAGCGGGTGCGCGCGCTGCCCGGCGTGGTGGAGGTGGGCTCCACGCCCACGCTGCCGATGGAGATGGGCTCCAGCATGGGCTTCGCCATCGAGGGCAAGTACGAGGGCCGCGAGGACGGCCCCGGGGTGGGCTTCGGCCAGTACCGGCCGGTGTCGCCGGGCTACGCGCGCACGCTGGGGCTGGGGCTGGTGGGAGGGCGGTGGCTGGAGGAGACGGACACGTCGCGCTCGGCGCCGGTGGTGGTCATCAACGAGGCGGCCGCGCGCAAGTACTGGCCGGGCGAGGACCCCGTGGGCAAGTCCATCCGGGTGGCGCACTCGGTGCCGTCGCTCCGGGACGACACGCCGCGCCGGGTGGTGGGCGTGGTGCGCGACGTGCGTGAGCGGGGGTTGGACCAGGAGGCGCCCGCGGTGCTGTACGTGCCGACGGGGCAGGTGACGCGCAGGCTCAACGAGCTGCTCGTGCGGATGTTGCCGCGCAACCTGGTGGTGAAGTCGCCCGGGAGTCACGCGGCGGTGGTGGCGTCCGTGCAGAAGGAGCTGTGGGCGGTGGACCCGCGGCAGCCCGTGTCGGAGACGCTGATGCTGGACGCGCACGTGGCGCGCACGCTGGGCTCCGAGCGCTTCAACATGGTGCTGCTGGGGTTGATGGCGGCGCTGGCGCTGGGGCTGGCGGCCGTGGGCATCTACGGCGTGCTGTCGTACCTGGTGAGCCAGCGCACGCGGGAGATGGGCGTGCGCCTGGCGCTGGGGGCCACGCGCGGCGAGGTGGTGCGGCTGGTGTTCCTCCAGGGCCTGGGCTCGGTGGGCGCGGGCGTGGGCCTGGGCTTCGTGGGCGCGCTGGCGCTGACGCGGGTGGTGTCCGGGCTGGTGCACGGGGTGAGCGCGTTGGACCCGTGGGCCTTCCTCCTCGCGCCCCTGGCGCTGCTCGCCGTGGGCCTCGTCGCCACGTGGCTGCCCGCGCGCAGGGCCTCGCGCGTGGACCCCATCATCGCGCTCCGGTACGACTGAGCCGGCAGGGCCCTCCTCCGGACGACAGCCCCACGCCAACAGCAGACACAACGGTGACAACACCCGGCACACCGGGCGGCACGAAATGAATGAATGACATGTCAGGGACTCCCTGGGAGGGAAGGAATGGCTCCGCACGGGAGCCCCTGGATTCAAGGGCGGACTTCGCGCGCCGGCAAATGGGGTGACTAGGCCCCAGTGCCCGCGAGGTCCTGGAGGACCTGCCACCGGGTGTAGAGCCGGTCGACCTCGGCGACGGCGGCGTCCAGCTCCTTCTGGACCTCCGCCACCTTGCCGCTCTTGCTGTAGATGGTCGGGTCGGCCAGCTGTGCCTCCAGCTCCGCCTTGCGCGTCTCGGCCGCTTCAATCGCGGCCTCCATGCCGTCCAGCTCGCGCTGGTCCTTGTAGGAGAGCTTGCCCGGCTTCTTCGCGGCCTTCGGCGCGGGGGCGGGGGCGACGGGCTCGACCTTCTTCGGCGCGGCCTTGGCGGCCTCCGCGGCGGCCATGGCGTCCGACTGCTCCTTGAGCCGCCGGTACATCGTGTAGTTGCCCTCGTAGCGCGTGACGCGGCCGTTGCCGTCGAACGTCACGATGCTCGTGGCCACCTTGTCGAGGAAGTACCGGTCGTGCGTCACGAGCAGCGTGCTGCCCCCGAAGTCCAGCAGCAGCCGCTCCAGGACGTTGAGCGTGACGATGTCCAGATCGTTCGTCGGCTCGTCCAGCACCAGCACGTTGGCGCCCTCCAGGAACAGCCGCGCCAGCAGCAACCGGTTGCGCTCGCCGCCCGACAGCGCCTTCACCCGCATCCGCTGCATGGGCACCGGGAAGAGCAGGTCGTCCAGGTAGTCGCGCAGCGCGACCTTCTGGTCTCCCAGGTCCACCCAGTCCTCGCCCTGCGAGGCCGCGTCGTACACCGTCATCTCGGGGTCCAGCTGCGCCCGGTTCTGGTCGTAGTACGCCACCTTCGTGTTCTTCCCGATGACGAGCTTGCCGCCGTCCGGGGGCAGCTCGCCCAACAGCACGCGCAGGAAGGTCGTCTTGCCCACGCCGTTGGGGCCGACCAGGCCCACGCGCTCGCCGCGCTGCAGCCGGAAGTCCACGCCGTCGAGCACCTTGCGCGCGCCGAAGGCCTTCGTCAGCCCCTCGGACTCGATGACGGTGTGGCCCAGCCGGGGCGCGGCGATGACCCGCAGGTCCGCCACCTTGGGGCGCTGGAAGCCCTTCTCCGCCATCAGCTTCTGTGCCCGCTCGATGCGCGCCTTGCTCTTGGTGCGCCGCGCCTCGGGCCCGCGACGCAGCCACGCTACTTCCTGCGCAATCCACCGCTCGCGCTTGTGCTGGGCGACCTCGGCGTTCTCCTGCGCCACCAGCTTCTGCTCCAGGTACGCCTGGTAGTTGCCCGGATACGACGTGACGCCCGCGCCCGGCTGGATCTCGACGATGCGGTCCACCAGCCCGTCCAGGAAGTAGCGGTCGTGCGTGACGAGCAGCAGCGCCCCGGGCAGCTTGTCCAGCTCCTCCTCCAGCCAGTCCACCGTGTCCGCGTCCAGGTGGTTGGTGGGCTCGTCGAGCAGCAGCATGTCCGGCCGCGTGAGCAGCGCCCGGGCGATGGCCACGCGCTTGCGAAGACCGCCCGACAGCTGCGCCACGGGCCGGTCCCAGTCCTTCACGCCCAGCCGGTCCAGCAGCGTCTTCGCGTGGTGCTCGGTGTCCCAGCCGCCCAGCTGCTCGATGCGGTCCGACAGCGCCGCCAGCTGCTCCATCAGCTTCTCGTGGGCCTCCGGGGGCGAGGACTCCAGCTTCTTCGCCAGCTCCGCCTGGGCCGCCAGCGCCTCGCGCAGCGGCCCCTGGGCCACGGACAGCTCGGAGGCCACCGTGGCGCCCTCCGCGAACTCCGGCTCCTGGGGCAGGTAGGTGACCCGGGCTCCACGGCGCAGCTGCAGCTCCCCCGTGTCCGGCCTGGCCGCGCCCGCCAATATCTTCATCAGCGACGTCTTGCCCGAGCCGTTGACGCCGACCAGGCCCACCCGCTCACCCTCTTCGATGGTGACGGTGAGCCCTTCGAACACGGTGCGGCTGCCGAAGCTGAGCTGGACGTTGGCGGCACGGAGCAGCGTCACGGTGAGTCTCCCGAAAAGGCGAAAGGCGCCCCTCACTGAAGAGGAGCGCCTTCCTTACAACCTGGACGCCCGGGAGGCGCGGACTACTTGCGCGCCGCCTGCTCGGCCGCGAGCTTCTCCTTGTACGCGGCCATCAGGGCCTCGGACTCGTTGCGCGGCACCGGCGTGTACTTGGCGAACTCCATCGTGAACTCGCCCTTGCCCTGCGTCGCGGAGCGAAGGTCCGTGGAGTAGCCGAACATCGTGTTCAGCGGAACCTCGGCCACCGCCGTCACGTAGCCCTCGGCGGTCTCCGTGGAGAGGATGGTGCCGCGGCGCTGGTTGAGCTGGCCGACGACGGAGCCCTGGAAGTCCTCGGGCGCGGTGACCTCCACCTTCATCATCGGCTCGAGGATGATGGGCTTGGCGGCGGCGTAGCCCTCGCGGAAGCCCATGATGGCGGCCGTCTTGAACGCCATTTCGGACGAGTCGACCGCGTGGAACGCGCCGTCGTTGATGACCACGCGCACACCGACGACGGGGAAGCCGATGAGGCTGCCCTTCTTGACGGCCTCGGCGAAGCCCTTGTCGCACGCGGGGATGAACTCGCGCGGAATCGAGCCACCGACGATGTCATCCACGAACTCGTACTGCTGCACCGCGTCCGAGGGCAGGGGCTCGATGTAGCCGCACACGCGCGCGAACTGACCGGAACCACCGGTCTGCTTCTTGTGCGTGTAGGCGAACTCGCCCTTCTGGCTGATGGTCTCGCGGTAGGCCACCTGCGGCTTGCCGGCCTTCACCTCGCACTGGTACTCGCGCTTCATGCGCTCGATGTAGATCTCCAGGTGCAGCTCACCCATGCCGCGGATGATGGTCTGCCCGGACTCCTCGTCGCGGTGCACGCGGAAGGTGGGGTCTTCCTTCGTGAAGCGGTTGAGGGCCTTGGAGAAGTTCTGCAGCGCCGAGCGGTCCTTGGGCTCCACGGCGAGCGAAATCACCGCGTCCGGGACGTGCATGGACGTCATCGTGTAGTTCACCGAGCCGTCGGTGAACGTGTCGCCGGAGGCGCACTCGATGCCGAACAGCGCGACGATGTCGCCGGCCGTCGCGTCGTTGATGTCGTTCATCTGGCTGGAGTGCATGCGCACGATGCGCGGCACCTTGACCTTCTTCTGGTTCACCTGGTTGACGATGAAGTCGCCCTTGGTGACGCGGCCCTGGTAGACGCGCATGTACGTCAGCTGCCCGTAGCGGCCGTCCTCCAGCTTGAACGCCAGACCGACGAAGGGCTTCTCCGGGTCCGACTCGAGGATGACCTCCGCCTCGTTGTTCTTCTGGTCCAGCGCCTTGTTGGTCGCCTCCTTGGGGTTCGGGAGGAAGTTACACACGGCGTTGAGCAGCAGCTGGACGCCCTTGTTCTTGTAGGCGGAGCCACACATCACGGGCGTCATCTTCAGGCCGATGGTGGCCCGGCGGACGGCGGCGATGATGGCGTCGTTCGGGATGGCGGCGTCCGACAGGAACAGCTCGCCCAGCTGGTCGTCGACCTCGGCCACGCCCTCGATCATCTGCTGGCGGCGCTCCTTCGCGTCCTCCAGCATGTTCGCGGGGATCTCCTCCTCGCGGATCTTCTCGCCGTTCTCACCGTCGAAGTAGAACGCCTTCATCTGGATGAGGTCGATCAGACCCTCGAAGCGGTCCTCGCCGCCGATGGGCATCTGCAGCTTGACGGGGTGGTGCGACAGCTTCTCCTTCAGCTGCGCGGCCACGCGGTCATAGTTCGCGCCGGCGCGGTCCATCTTGTTGACGAACGCGATGCGCGGAACGCGGTAGCGCTTCATCTGCCGGTCGACCGTGATCGACTGCGACTGCACGCCGGACACCGAGCAGAGCACCAGGATGGCGCCGTCCAGCACGCGCAGGGAGCGCTCCACCTCGATGGTGAAGTCCACGTGTCCCGGCGTGTCGATGAGGTTGATGTTGAAGTCGCCCCACATCGCGTACGTCGCGGCCGACTGGATGGTGATGCCCTTCTCACGCTCCAGGTCCATCGAGTCCATGATCGCGCCCACGCCGTCCTTGCCGCGGACCTCGTGGATCTCATGGATCTTGCCCGTATAGAACAGGATGCGCTCGGAGAGCGTCGTCTTGCCCGAGTCGATGTGGGCGGAGATACCGATGTTACGAATCTTCTCGATGGGTGCGTTGGCGGCCACGATCCGGTCCTTCTTTTCTTGAATGTGCCTGACGGAACAGAGCAGGCGGGGCCCTTACTTCCCACGGGACTTGGTTTCCAGCCAAATCCGCATGACGGTGGAGTCCAATACTCCCACCTTGTCCTACAATCTGGGCCCTACCTTATATAAGAGGCGGCTTGGACTCTCGCTGTCGAGAGACTGTCACCGAATTCTTCCGAGGGTTTCTGAACCATGAGCGCGAGCGAAAACTTCTCCGTGGCCCGGGCCTGGCTGGCCGCCTTCAACGCGCATGACGTGGAGGGGCTGGTGGCGCTGTACGCCGAGGCCTGCACGCACACCTCGCCCAAGATCAGGCTCCTGCACCCGGAGACGGGCGGGAAGCTGGTGGGCCGGCCGGCCCTGGCGAAGTGGTGGCGGGAGGCCATCGCCCGGCTGCCTGGCCTGCGCTACGAGGAGACGGCGCTGACGGCGGACGGCGAGCGCGTCTTCATGGAGTACCTGCGGCACGCGCCCGGCGAGGAGCCCATGCCGGTGGCGGAGGTGCTGGAGGTGAAGGGTGGACGCATCGTCGCCTCGCGCGTGTACCACGGCTGAAGACCGGGATAGGGTGCCCCCATGGCGACGAACCCCAGCGCCTTCGACAAGGACTTCGGCTACCTGCTCCCGTTCCTGGACAAGGTGGCCGCCGCGGCGGCGGGCCTCGAGGACCCCCAGGCCCGCGAGGAGCTGACGCGACTGATGGCGGAGGAGAAGGTCCGCTGGGAGCGCGCGCGGGAGCTGTTGCGCGGCGCCAGCGGCAAGGGCGGCGGGCGCTCCGCCGCGGGCGAGTCCCCCGAGTCCTCGCTGGCCCGGGCCTCGGCGGATGACGTCCACCGCGCGGCGCCGGGCCCGTCGGGGCTCACCGTGGGCAGCCTGAAGGGGGCTGGCGCGGCGCCGAAGTCCCAGCGCCGCTGAGCGCGCTCAGACGAGGCCGCGCTTGAGGCGGTCCATCGCGTCGAAGGTGGCCGACTTGTAGGCCTCCGACAGCGTCGGGTAGTTGAAGCACGTCTCCAGGAAGAGCCGCGCGGTGGAGCCGGTGAGCATGGCCACCAGGCCGATGTGCACCAGCTCCGAGGCCTGCTCGCCGAGCACGTGCACGCCCAGCAGCTTGAGGCTCTCGCGGTGGAAGAGCAGCTTCAGGAGGCCGTGCGTCTCGCCGATGATCTGCCCGCGCGGGTTGGTGGCGAAGCGCGCGCGGCCGGCCACGTAGGGGATGCCCTTGGCGCGCAGGCCCTCCTCCGTCTCGCCCGCCGTGGAGACCTCGGGGATGGTGTAGATGCCGTAGGGCAGCACGGTGGCGATGGCCAGGGGGCCCCCCAGGCAGAAGGCGTGCTCCACCGCGACGCGCGCCTGGTCCATGGAGGTGGAGGCCAGGGCGGGGAAGCCGATGACGTCTCCCACCGCGTAGATGTGCGGCACCGCGGTCTGGAAGCCCGGGCCCACCTCCACCTGTCCCCGGGAGCCCAGCTTCACGCCCAGCTCGGAGAGCCCCAGGCCGTCCGTGTTCGCCGAGCGGCCCGAGGCCACCAGCACCTGGTCCGCGGAGACCTCTTCACCCGAGGACAGCGTCAGGCGGATGGGGACCTCGCACGCGGCGGGCACGTCCACCTTCTCCACCGTCTGGCCGAAGCGCAGGCGGATGCCGAGCGCCTCCATGCGCTGGGCGAGCAGCGCGGAGAACTCGTCGTCGAGGAAGGACAACAGCTCCTGCTTCACCTCCACCAGCGTCACGGGGATGCCGAGCGCGGCGAACATGCACGCGTACTCACAGCCGATGACGCCGCCGCCCACCACGACGAGGGATTTGGGCAGCTGGCCGATCTCCAGCACCTCGTCCGAGTCGTGCACGCGCACGTCGCCGAAGGGGTACAGCGGAGGCCGGTAGGGCTTGGAGCCGGTGGCGACGAGGATGAAGGCGCCCGTGAGGCGCACGTCGTCGGCGCCCGCGCGGCGCACCACGACGGTGTGCTCGTCCAGGAGCGTGCCGTTGCCCTGGAACACCTGGATGCCGTGGCGCTCCAGGTTGTGGGCGATGCGCTCGCGCTCCATGCCCTTCACGCGGCGCTCGCGGTAGAGGAAGTCGGAGACGGTGGCCTCGTGGCGCAGCGTCGTCTCCACGCTGTAGAGGCCTCGCGCCTTGAGGCCGGACAGGTGCAGCGACGTCTCGCGCAGCGTCTTGGACGGCAGCGTCCCGGTGTTGGCCGCGGTTCCACCCAGCACGGGCTCACGCTCCACCACCGCCACGCGCTTGCCCGCCAGCGCCGCCTGCACCGCCCCCCACTCACCGGCCGGGCCGGAGCCAATCACCACCAGGTCGAAGTCCCTCATAGGACCCCAAACTACGCGACCCCACGCACCCTTTGAAGCGAACTCACCGTGTCAGGTGCTCCTCGAGGAAGAGAGCGGTCTGCCGCATCAGCTCCCGAGCGCTCTCGACGTCGTCCGTGAGCTCGAAGCCGTGGTGGCCCTCGGGCAGCTCCAGCAGTGTGAGGGGCGCACCTCGCGTCCGGGCCTCCTTCACGAAGTCATCGAGCGCGGCGTTGAGCGCCGGCGCATCCTGGCCCGCGCGCAGCACGAGCAGGGGCGGCACCTTCTTCGCGTTGGTGGCCTTCAGGGCAGAGAGCGGCGAGGGGCTCACGCCCGGAGCGTCGAGCAAGGGGTACCACGCCACCGCGCAGCGCAGCCAGGCGGGAGGCTCCTTGCGCAGCGCGGGCGACAGGCCCCAGAGCCCGCCCGCGGACATTGTCATCAGGCAGACGCGGCTCGCGTCGAGCTTCTCGGTGGCGGCCTGCTTGCGCACGAAGGCCAGCGCCGAGTCGAGGCGCTTCTGGAGGTCCGCGACGCGCGTGTACCACTGGGCGGGCTCCGCGCCGGTGGCCGGTGAGCCGAGCTCCACCAGCGCCACCGCGTAGCCGTGTGCGGCCACCCAGCGCGCCTGTCCGGCGAAGGCGGGCAGGTCCCTCACGAAGGGCGTGAGGCCCGGGTGCAGCATGCCGTGGGCCAGCACGACCACGGGGACGGGGCCCTGGGAGATGGCATCCGGGATGTAGAGGTCCAGCTTGTAGTCGCGGTTGCCCATGCGCGTGTACGTCAGTCCCCGGCGCACCTGGACCTCCTCCATGCCGGGGATGGTCAGGACGGGGCGGGCCTTGGCCCACTCGGGCACCGGCGTGTCCAGGGACGCGGGCAGCGCGGGCGCAAAGAACATGGGCGGGCCGTAGGAGGGCACCTCGCCGAAGCCCAGGTGCATGCGCAGCCACTGGGCGCGGTCCCTTCGCGCGGCGTCACCCAGCTCATGCGCGCCTTCGTAGAACCGGGCGAGCTTGGGCTCGGTGCCCGCGTCGATGAAGGCGCGGACCTGCTCGGGCGTGACCCACGGGTCCGAGCGGCCGTACTGGAAGAGCAGGGCGCGGGGACTCGCGGCGCCGACACCGACCACGCCGTCGAGGGCCGCCATCTTCCGGGCGAACACGGCGAAGTCCGGCTCGGACATCGCGTCGGCGAGCTTCTTCTCGTTCTCGCGCTCCAGCGTGAGGATGCTCTTGGAGTAGTCGCCCACGCCGTTCATCAGCACGAAGGCGCGCACGCGAGTTTCGACGCCGGCCAGCGCTCCACCCACCATGGCGCCCATGCTGTGGCCCACGAAGCCGAGCCGGTTCGCGTCGACCTCGGGACGGCTGACGAGCAGGTCCACGCCGCGCCGCATGTCGAGCAGCGTCTGGAGGTGCGTGGGGTACAGCGCCGCGCCCCGGAGCGAGCCGCGCCAGGGCTCGGGCCGCACGTGCGGCGCATCGACGAGCAGCGACACCACGCCGGAGCGCGCGAGGGAGAGCGCCTCGTCGAGGAACTCGTTCTTCGAGCCCTGACCCCAGTGCAGGAACACGAGCCCCGCGAAGGGACCTGGGCCCGGTGGGGTGACGAGGAAGGCGGGGACGCGTCCGCCCTTGGGGCTGGCATAGGTCAGCTCCGTCACCGTGACGTCTCCGCGCTTCTGCTCGCGGACCTTCTTCACGTCGAGCGGCGCGGTGGCGTCATGCTTCGTCACCTCGCGCAGCTCGGCGAGCAGCGTGGCCGGCTCCGGCGCGGGCGCGGCCGCGACGGGGAGCGTGATGAAGAGGGCCAGCAGGAGGACGCGCTGACACCACGACGAGGGGCGAGACCCGGACATGGAACGCCTCGACTGTGAGAGGGCCCCGTGAAGGGTGGGGCCCTCGCGAGTCTGAGCGCTCCTGGCGCGAGCGCAAGTCCTCAGGGGCGTGGGCCGTAGGTGGGGATGGGGGCGCCGACCTCGAGGGCGCCGAGGTCCGGGGCCGAGCCGGAGTAGCCGTCCGTGATGTTCTCGAGCGGCGTGCCGGCGTTCTCCACGGTGGAGCCCGCGCGAGGACGCAGGTCGGGCGCGGCATAAAGCGTCATGGGGGACGCGGGGTAGGCGACCGTCGCCGCGAAGACCCCGAGGTCCACCTGGACGGCGTGCTTCTCGGTGGTTTTTGCGCGCAGGTCGTTCAGGGAGGTGATGCGCGTGCCGCCCCAGTTGGCGTTGAAGGTGCCGGAGGTGGAGCCATAGCCATCGTGGTCCAGGTCGGCGTTCGCCGTGGTGAGCGAGGGGAGGTGGAGGACGCTGCCCTGGGCGCTGCCGCTGCTGTAGCCGTTGAAAGTTCCTCCGGGCCCGCCGATGAACAGGTTGTTGCGAGCGTGGAGCCGGGCCACGGGTGTGGTCGCGGTGATGCCGAAGCCGTCACCGTGCTTCACCACGGTGTTGTGCAGGAGCACGTCGCCCGAGCTGCCCCGGTAGAGTTTGAAGGCGATGTGCACCGCGTTGTAGACGGCGTTGCGGACGAAGTACGTCGGCCCGCCCAGGCTCGGCTGGGACGACAGCGCGATGAAGTTGTTGGTGAGGCGGTTGCCGACGATGCGGCAGTTGTGGGCGCAGAAGTCCGCCTCGACGCCGTCGTCCGCGTTGCCGATGAGGTCGTTGTCGAGCACGTCGATGCTGTACTGGTCCACCGCGGCGTCGTCCTCCATGAAGGAGATGCCGTCGCGGAAGCCGGTGACGCGGTTGTTCTGGATGACGTGTCCAGGCCCCGTGATGCAGATGCCCTCGCCCTGGTTGTTGCCATTGACGCCGAGCGAGGACTCCGCCCACGGGGTGATGCCCGTCACGACGTTGTCGGCGATGTACGCGTTCTCCGCGCGCAGGAAGGTGACGACCGCATCGCCGCCGTTCGCGGAGGTGGCGTTGATGGTGGAGCGGGTGAGGGCGAAGTTCTTCGTCCCGTTGAAGCGCAGGCGGCCGTTGATGGTGAGCCGGTCGAAGTGCACGTGGTTCTGGTTGAACAGGTTGACGGGGCCGTTGATGACGGTGCCCGACGTGCCTCGCAGGACGATGGGCTTGCCCTCCGTGCCGCTGCGCGACCAGTCGAAGCCGCTGTACGTCCCGCTGCCGAGCTCGAGCAGGTCTCCGGGCTGGGCGCTCGCGGCGACGCTGGCGAAGGTGGCGGGCGTCACGGCCTTGACGGGAGCGTTCGCCATGGGCGCCGGGACCGCGCGCGTGGTGGCTGTCGCGGTGCGCACGGCGCCGCCGCCGTCCGGGTCGGCGAGTGTGAGCTCCAACTCGTACTGCGTCGCGGGCTGGAGCCCGAAGATGCTGCCGGAGTGTCGCTGGGCCCAGGAGAAGCCCTCGTTGCTCCCGGCGGGGATTCGGCGCAGGGGCAGGGCCTTGCGCCAGGTGCTGGAGCCCGCGGGGCGGAAGCGCACGGCGACGGTGCCGTTGGCGTTGGCGTCGCCGGTGAATGCCCACTCCACCGTCAGGTGTTGCAGCGTCGGGAAGGGGAGGGTGACGGCGCCGGGGACGGTGGCGTCGGGGCCACCGCTCGGGCCTCCATCCGGGGAGGTATTCGTGCCGCCGTCCTCTTCGGGTGTGCCGCTGTCGGGTGCGCCAGCGTCCGGGGTGGGCACGGAGCCGTCGGGGGTGTGCGTCCCCGCGTCGTCTCGGGTGTCGTCTTGACCGCTGTCACCGCAGGCCACGCTGAGAAGCAGCGCGGCGGCACCACACCACGTCCGGAGGATGCGAGGGCTCATGCGCGGATTGTGCGCCGAGGGGCAGACATCCCGCGAGCTCGGGCGTGTCTATTCTGGTGACTCGGTACGTCCCGTGTAGCGCAGGCCCTCGCGGACCTCGTCATCGGTGAGGAGCCGGAAGGTGCCCTCGGGGATGTCGAGCTCGATGCCGCCCACGGCTTCCCGGTGGAGGGCGCGCACGGGGAGGCCGACGACGCCGAGCATCCGCTTCACCTGGTGGTGACGGCCCTCGGTGAGGGTGACCTCCACGGTCTTCTCGTCGCGCACGCGGACGGTGGCGGGGCGGGCGGGGCCGTCGTCGAGGACCATGCCCTTGCGCAGCGGCTCCACGCGCTCGTCATCCGCGGTGCTGAAGACGGTGGCCACGTAGCGCTTGGGCAGGTGCGTGTCCGGTGACGTGGCGTGGGCGACGAGCTTGTCGTCATTGGTGAAGAGCAGCAGGCCCGTGGAGTCCACGTCGAGCCGGCCCACCGCGTGCCACGTGTAGCCGGCGAGCTCGGGAGGGAGCTGTCGGAGGAGGATTTCGAACACGGTGCCGGTGCGGTGCTGCGACACGGTGGAGGACAGCACGCCCGCGGGCTTGTGGAACGCGAGCACCCGGGTGGCGGGGGCGGACAGCGGGACGACTCTTCCGTCGACGCGCACGGTGGCGCCGGGGGGGACGGGGGTGAGGGCCATCTTGGCGACGCGGCCGTTGATGGTGACGCGTCCGGCGGTGATGGCGTCCTCGGCCTCCTTCTGGGGGAACACGCCCGCGCGTGCGAGGGCGCGAGACAGCCAGTCCGGCTTCTCCTTGCCCTCCCATCGTTGGTGCTGCGGGGGCTTGGTCTTGTCGGGCTTGCGCGGCATGGGCTTCCAGAGGGGACGATGGAGTCGGGCGTCATATCATCGTCACCTGGAGCGCGTGGCGCCTCCGTGACGCCGTTGGCCCGCGTAGAGTCGGGGACATGACCGCTCGTGCCGGGAATCCGTCTGTCGGGGATGAATCACGGATGCATCCGTTGGATGCGTTCATGGCCGCCCTGGCCAGTCGTCGGCTGTTCTGTGATGGCTGGGGGGATGAGGAGACCTTCGCGGGGGCTCCGTTGTCGGGGCGGCTCGCGGCGACGGTGTCGCCGCTGGAGGTCCGCTGGGGCGCGGAGCAGGCGGCGGGGCGTCGAAGGTTCTGGGATGGGGCGTTCGATTCGCCGTGGGTGGCGTTGCCGTCGGAGGTGCGGTTGGGCTCGGTGCGATGGATGACGTCCGAGCGAGGGCGGGGGCGCGACGCGTGTGTGGTGCTCGCGGCGTCGCGGGACGAGGGGTTCCGGCTGCGGAGCTGGTTGTTCGCGCCGTTGGTGGAGGAGGGGGTGGATTTGTTCCTGCTGGAGAACCCCTATTACGGGACGCGGCGGGCGCTGGGGCAGAAGGGGCCGCACATCCGCACGGTGAGCGAGCAGCTCCAGATGAACATCGCGTCCATCGAGGAGGCGAGGGCGCTGGTGGCTCATGCGCGGCGCGAGGGCTACGAGCGCGTCGCGGTCGCGGGCTACAGCATGGGTGGGTACATGGCGGCGTTGACGGCGGCGACGATTCCGGAGCCGGTGGGCGTCGCGGCGCTCGCGGCGGGGGCCTCGCCGGCGCCGGTGTTCACGAAGGGCGTGCACTCGCGCTCCATCGACTTCAGGAGGCTGGCGGGTTCACCGGACGACACGGAGGCGAGGGCGCGGCTCGCGACCATCCTGGATGCGGCGAGCGCGCGCCTGTTGCCGCCGCCCGTGAAGCCGAGCGCCGCCGTCATCCTGGCTTGCGCGAGGGATGCCTTCGTTCCCTTGGCGGAAGCACGCGCGCTCCATGCGCACTGGCCTGGAAGCGAGCTGCGCATCGTGGACGCGGGACACATCTCCGCGGTGATTACGTCGGGTGCCGCGCTCCGGGGCGCCATCCGGGACGCGGTGCATCGCTCGGGGACGTGAACGAGGCAGGAGCGTCACGGGAGGCCTCGAACAGCCGAGGGCCAGGCTGTCCCGCACCTCGCTCGTGCGGCGATTCGCGGAACCTCGAGGACGACGCGATGCGAGGCTCGGCACCGCGAGGAGACAGCCCGGGCCGCCCGGAAGCAATCAGTGCCCGGGCGAGGAGCGCAATCGCCTCACGCATGGGTCGAGTCGCGAGGCTTCGACGGGGCTCGGCGCGAAGCTCCGGCACTGCAATGAGTGTCGAGGCAGTCCGGGCGCAAGCGGTTCGGGGCCGTGGTACGAGTCCTCGCGCAATCGAACTCCGTCGGGACCCCTCCTCATGTCGTTTGCGCGCGCTCTCGGACTCTTCATCCTCACGGCCCTGGCTGAGATCATCGGCTGCTATCTGCCGTATCTCTGGCTGCGACAGGGGCGCTCGGTGTGGTGGCTGGTCCCCGCGGCCGCGAGCCTCGCGCTCTTCGCGTGGCTGCTGACGCTGCATCCGACAGGCGCCGCGCGGACCTACGCCGCCTACGGAGGCGTCTACATCGCCGTGGCGCTCGCGTGGCTCTGGCTCGTCGAGGGAGAGCGGCCCACCCCATGGGATGTGGTGGGCGCGCTCGTCGCCATTGCTGGCATGGCCATCATCATCCTGGCCCCCCGACGTTAGCGGCCATGTCCACGTGAACGTGGAGTCTCACGACCTCCGCGGAGCTGGATCCTCGCCCTCGGCGCTCCCAGGTGTCTTCCCGGGCTCCTCCTGAGGCATCCGGCGCTCCTCCTCGAGCCCACCTGCCTCCGCCGACTTGGGCGTACGCCCCGGGGCCTCCTCCTCGGGAGAACTCCGCCGCCGGCCGTTCTGTCCCGGCTCCTCGTCACCGACCTCCATCGACTCATAGGGCATGTGGTCCATGCTGCGTCCTCCTCACGTGGGTTCAGGACTTCCTCGAAGGTAAGGCCGCCGTCGCGCCCCATGCCGCGTCGGGCCTTGCGGTCGCACGCCCCCTCGCTCAGCCTGCGCCCCTCCTCCGTGGGAGTCCCCGCATGTCCCGACTCGCCCTCTGCCTCGTGCTCCTGTCCCTCCACGCCGTGGCCGCCGAGCCCTCCACCGTGCCGCGCCGCCCCGTGAACACCTACTCCATCGTCGCCCGGGACCCGGCGACAGGAGACCTGGGTGTCGCCGTGCAATCCCACTGGTTCTCCGTGGGCGCCACCGTGCCCTGGGCCGAGGCCGGCGTGGGCGCCGTCGCCACCCAGTCCTTCGTCGACCCGTCCTACGGCCGTCTCGGTCTGGACCTCATGCGCGCGGGCCGCTCCGCCCCCGATGCGCTCAAGGGGCTGCTCGCCGCCGACTCCGCCAGCCAGGTGCGCCAGGTCGCCATGGTGGATGCCCAGGGCCGCGTCTCCGCGCACACGGGCTCGAACTGCATCGCCGCCGCCGGACACCTCGTGGGCGAGGGCTTCTCCGTCCAGGCCAACATGATGCAGAAGGACACCGTCTGGCCCGCCATGGCCAAGGCCTATCGCGCCTCCAAGGGCGACCTCGCCGAGCGCATGCTCGCCGCGCTCGAGGCCGCCGAAACCCAGGGCGGAGACCTCCGCGGCAAGCAGTCCGCCGCCCTCATCATCGTCTCCGCGAAGCCCTCGGGTCGCCCCTGGGCGGACCGCCGCTTCGACCTGCGCGTCGACGACCACCCCGAGCCCCTCAAGGAGCTCCGCCGCCTCGTCACCCTCCAGCGCGCCTACAACTTCATGAACGAAGGTGACCTCGCCCTGGAGCACAAGGACATCGACGCGGCCCTCGCCGCCTACGCCTCCGCGGAGAAGCTCGCGCCGGGCAACGCGGAGATGACCTTCTGGCACGCCATCTCCCTCGTGGGCGTGGGCCGCGTGGAGCAGGCCCTGCCGCTGCTCCAGCGCGCCTACGCCGCCGACCCGCGCTGGCGCGAACTCCTCACCCGCCTGCCCGCCGCCGGCCTGCTCCCCGATGACCCCAAGCTCCTCGCGCGCTTGAAGAACGCGAAGTAGCCCCGCGCCCACCGAGCAGGGACCCGAGCGCTGGGCACGCCACCTCGCGGACCCGGCGAGCCCCATGGCTTGTAGTGGCCCGCGAGGATGGAGAGGTTACCTGGACGAGGATGCCCATGAGTGACGCCCAGGCTCCACTTGCCGCATTGACCGTCCCGCTCTTCGCGCTGGCGCAGGTGCCCCAGGAGGTGTCCGTCTCTCCCGAGGGCGCCACGGGACACAGCTACTGGTACTGGGTGGCGCTGCTCGTGCTGGCCGCGGCCGTCTTCGCGTGGGTCGCCGTGGCGCTGGCCCGCAAGCGCAAGGCCCCGCCTCCCAGGTCCACGCGCGCCACCCCCCGCTATCGACGCCCCGTCTAACCTCGCTTGCGCAGCGTGTGCAGCGCGGCCAGCCACAGCCGCGCCTCCTTGCGCGTCAGCCGTGAGCGCCGCAGCGGCGCGAACAAGTCCCGCAAGCCCGTACGCCCCGGCTGCTCGTCGATGAGGAACCCTCCCGCCGTCAGCACGCCCTCCAGCGTCGACTCCACCTGCGCCAGCTCCGTGTCCGTCGCCGCCACCGGCAGGGGGCCGGGCGGCGGGGCGTGCGCCTCCAGCGTGGCCACGCGGACCTCGTAGGCATACAGCAGCACCGCCTGCGCCAGGTTGATGGAGGGCTGCTCCGGCGCGGTGGGCACCGCGGACAGGTCATGGCACCGCTCCACCTCCGCGTTGGTGAGCCCGCTGCGCTCATCCCCGAAGACCACGGCCACCGTGCCCTGCGTCGAGCGCGACACCCACTCCTCCGCCACCGCTCGCGGGGCCAGGCGCCGCTTGCCCTCCACCTTGCGCGAGCTGGTCCCCACCACCCACACGCAGTCGGAGATGGCCTCCTCCAGCGTGTCCGCGCGACGCGCGCCGTCGAGAACGTCCTCGGCATGGACCGCCAGCCGGCGCGCGGGCGTCAAATCCTCCACCTCGGGCGTCACCCAGACCCAATCCGACAGGCCGCAGTTCTTCAGCGCCCGAGCAGCGGCACCCAGGTTCTCCGCGTTGCGCGGACGCATCAGGACGAAACGGACGGGCAGCACCATGCCGGACCACCATACCCGCTTCCCTGGGGGCGTTGACCCCGATGCGTGGCCCTCCTATAGCGTGGCGCCATCGACCGCTGGGTGCGTGCTCGGAGGCCACCGGGAGTGTGGCTCCGCGTACACCCTGTGGGCCCGAGGACGCGTGGGGGACGCGTGCGGGCCGTGGGCGTTCGACCGCACTCCCCAAGCTTCCTGGCGTGTGCGCCGTCGGCACGTCGCATGAAGAACAGCAGGCACCTTCCGGAGGAAACATGGGTCCGCAGTCCGTCGTCTCCAATCCGCCACCGCGCGCCAGACGCGCCAGCTGGCTCGTCGCCGCGCTGCTCCTGGGCATCTCCATCTCCGGCTGCAAGAAGGACGAGCAGCAGCCCGCCACCTCCTCGCCGAGCACCCCGGACACCACCACGGCGCCACCCGCGGTCTCCGGCGGTGACGCGGGGACGACCGCCGCCGCCGTGAAGGTGCCGCCCAAGCCGGAGGCCGTCACCCCCATCATCCGCCCCCAGGGCGCGGTGGGCGTGCTGCCCCAGTCCATCGTCATCGAACTGGCGCGGCCGCTGCGCCCCGATGACCACGAGGTGAAGCCGGGCACCGTCGTCTCCATCTCGCCGCAGGTGGCCGGGAACCTGACCTGGAGCGGGCCCTCCACGCTGACGTTCAACACCTCGTCCGGTCAGGCCTTCGCCTTCGGCACCGAGTACACCGTCAAGGTCGTCTCGCTGGAGACCGACGCGGGCGTGGTGAAGGCGCCCTCCGACGACGCCTGGAAGCACGTCTTCAAGACGCCCACCTTCCAGTTCCTCCGCATCCAGCCCAAGCAGCTGGACCTGGCCAAGAGCCGCATCGAGGTGGACGTCGTCTTCTCCGGTCCGGTGTCCCCCAGCGCCATGCGCGGCAAGGGCACGTTCCTGGTGGGCACCCAGCCCATCTCCGACGTGAAGTGGCGCTCGGTCGCCGGCATGTCGAACGCCGTCACCGCGGAGCTCGCGAGCCCCGGCCTCAAGCCCTCCGCCGCGCTGCGCTTCACCCTCAAGCAGGGCCTCGCCGCCGCGTCCGACGCGAAGGCGCTCGCCCCCGCGGCCGAGGCCACCTTCGTCCTGCACGGCGGCCAGCGCATGGACATCACCGGCGTCAACCGGAAGGAGGGCAGCAGCGGGCACTACCTCGAGGTGGCCTGCCGTGACGTGGCCGCGGAGGCGCCGGCCAGCCCCCGCTACTACCAGGAGTACGACTCGTACTACTGGGAGTCGGGCAACAAGGGCTGCGTGCTGGACGACGCCACGGCGGAGGCCTCCATCCACGTGACGCCCCCGGTGAAGGTCTCCGTTGCGCCCACGCGGCAGGGCTTCCGCATCTTCGGCGACTTCAAGCGCGGCACGTACACGCTGCGCATCGACGCGGGCACCACGTCCGTGGGCGGCGGCACGCTGCTGGCGGACTTCGAGCAGGAGCTGTCCATCCCCGCGCGCCAGTCGCAGCTCTCCTTCACCTCCGCGGGGCGCTACCTGCCGCGCGGCGCGTGGCGCAACCTGCCCCTGCAGCACCTCAACCTGGACGCCGTGGAGCTCACCATCCGCAACGTCCCGCCGGAGAACCTCATCTTCTGGATGAGCGATGACCAGCGCGAGACGGCGGACGAGCGCACGTCCAACCTCGTGGTGAAGAAGACGCTGCCGCTCCAGTCGGCCTCGGACACGCTCACCACCACGTACCTGGACGTCGCGAGCCTGGTGCCCGCGTCGACGCGGGGCCTGGTGGAGGTCTCCGTCCGTCGCAACGACTTGTCGGCCGCCACGCGCGTGCTGCTCACCGACCTGAGCCTCGTGGCCAAGCGGGGCGGACCGGCGCCGGGCTCGAAGGACGCGGGGGAGGTGTGGGTCTGGGCGCTCGGCATCGAGAGCACGGACCCGGTGTCCGGCGTGGAGGTGTCGCTGGTGAAGAAGAGCGGCCAGGCCGTCAGCCGCTGCGTCACCAAGGGCGCGGACGGGTGCGTGCTCAACGTGCCCCCGGGCGGCGTGGATGACAGCCAGCCCTTCGCGCTCATCGCGCGCCAGGGCGACGAGATGACGTACCTCAAGTACAACGAGCTCAAGACGGAGATCGCCAACTCCGACGTGCAGGGCGAGCCGTACCGCTCCGAGAAGGCCTACCGCGCCTCGCTCTGGTCCGACCGCGGCGTGTACCGCCCCGGCGACACCGCGCACATCGCGGGCGTGCTGCGCGGCCAGGATGACCTGGCGCCGCCCACGGGCATGCCGGTGGAGCTGGTGGTGGTGGACCCGCGCGAGCGTGAGCTCAAGAAGGTGCCGCTCAAGACGAACGACGCGGGCCTGGTCTCGCTCGACGTGCCCTTCGAGGCGTTCCAGGACACGGGCCACTACCGCGTCACGCTGAAGGTCGCCGACCGCGAGGTGGCCTCCTACGGCCTCAACGTGGAGGAGTTCGTCCCCGAGCGCATGAAGGTGACGGCCACCGCGGAGGCCCCCGGCTACGTGCAGGGCGTGGAGATTCCCGTCGCCGTGGAGGCCGCGTACCTGTTCGGCGGCTCGGCCGAGGGCAGCCCCGTGGAGCTCAACTGCCGGCTGGTGCCGTCCGACTTCAAGCCGAAGCAGAACGCGCAGTTCACCTACGGCCTGTGGCGCCAGGACGGCAAGGAGCCGCGCCCCGTGACGCTGGGCCAGGCGAAGGGCGCGCTGGACGCGAAGGGCCAGGCGCTCATCCACTGCCCGGCGCTGGCGGCCATGGGCGGGCTGCGCGGGGCCGCGCGACTGAGCGCGCTCGCGAGCGTGTTCGAGTCCGGCAGCGGCCGCTCCACGGTGAACGAGGCCAGCGTGCCCGTGCACCCGGAGCGCTACTACGTGGGTCTGCAGGCCAGCGTGGGCAAGGTGAAGGCGGGCAAGCCCTTCACGGTGAACGGCGTGGTGGTGGACTGGGACGGGAAGCTCGTCGCGTCCTCGTCGCTGGCGCCGGCCACCGTGCAGGTGGAGTACGTGCGGCTGGAGGAGGAGTACGGCTACTACTACGACGAGGGCGAGGGCTATGACCGCTACCAGCGCTACCTGAGGCCGCTGCGCGAGGGCAGCGCCACGGTGAAGGTGGTGGACGGCCGCTTCAACCTCACCGTCACGCCGGGCGCGGACGCCGCGGGCTACCTGGTGCGCGTGCGCTCCGGCAACGCGCAGACGGACCTGGAGCTGGAGGGAGAGGGCCGCTACTACTGGTGGGGCGAGGGCTCGCGCGTCGACCAGACGCCGCGTCCGCTCAAGCCCACGTCGCTGGACGTGGCCGTGCCCGCGAAGGCCGTCGTCGGCAAGCCCATCAACGTGAAGCTCAAGGCGCCGTACAAGGGCCGCATCCTCTTCACCGCGGAGACCGACCGCGTCCTCGCCACCGAGTGGAAGGCCGTGGAGCCGGGCGAGGTGACGTGGAGCTTCACGCCCAAGCAGTTCGCGCCCAACGTCTACGTGAGCACCTTCCTGGTGAAGGACCCGCACCTCGAGTCCGCCGAGGCCTTCATGCCCGACCGCGCCTTCGGCGTGGCCAGCGTCGTGCTGGAGCCGGTGGACTACACGCAGCAAGTCGCGCTGAACGTGCCCAAGGAGGTCCGCTCCAACGACACGCTCACCGTGGACCTGGACCTGGGCGCGCTCGAGGGCGCCACCTTCGCCACCGTGGCCGTGGTGGACGAGGGCATCCTCTCCCTCACGCGCTTCCAGAGCCCGGACCCGCTCAAGGACATCTTCACCAAGCGCGCCCTGGGCGTGGACACCTTCGAGACCATCGGCTGGACGTTGCTGGTGCCCCCGGGCGGCAGCTCGCGCTCCACCGGTGGTGACGCGGAAGGGGACGCCGCGGGCCGCGTGCAGCCCGTCAAGCCCGTGGCCCTGTGGAGCGGCGTGGTGCCGGTGCCGGCCAACGGCAAGCTGCGCCTGCCGTTCCAGCTCCCGCAGTACCGGGGCGCGGTGCGGGTGATGGCGGTGACGGCGGGGCCCAAGCGCATGGGCCGCGCCAGCGCGCAGGTGCTGGTCAGGGACCCGCTGGTGCTCCAGACGACGCTGCCGCGCTTCCTCACGCAGAACGACGAAATCCAGGTGCCCGTCTTCGTCACCAACCTGTCCGGCAAGGCGCAGGACGTGAAGGTGACGCTGGCCGCGGAGTCACTGCCGGTGCCCGGGCTCGCCCTGCCCGCGGACACGGCGTCGCCGCTGCAACTGCTTGGCAAGAGCGAGGGCCGCGCGCGCGTGGCGGACGGCAAGTCCACCACGTTCGTCTTCCAGGCCCGCGCGGTGCAGTCGGTGGGCGCCGCGCGGCTGAGCGTGGTGGTGGAGGGCGGCGGCTACACGTCGAAGGAGACACTCGACGTGCCGCTGTCGCCGTCCGGTCCTCGCGAGCGCCGCGTGCAGCGCATCGAGCTGGCGCAGGGCGTGACGGATGTCTCCAAGCACCTGCAGGGGTGGGTGCCCACCACGGAGCGCTCGACGCTGTGGGTGACGGCCAATCCCTATGCGCAGTCGCTCCAGCACCTGTCGTACCTGGTGCAGTACCCGTACGGCTGCATCGAGCAGACGACGTCCTCCACGCGGCCGCTGCTGTTCGTGTCGGAGCTGGTGGACCAGGTGGACCCCACGCTGAAGAAGCACGGGGACGTGGGGGACATGGTGCTCGCGGGCATCAACCGCGTGCTGTCCATGCAGACGCCGTCGGGAGGCTTCGGCTACTGGCCGGGCGCGATGGAGCCGCAGCTGTGGGGCACCGCGTACGCGACGCACATGCTCCTGGACGCGCAGAAGCAGAAGTTCCCCGTCCCGCAGGACCGGCTGGACGACGCGCTCCTGTGGATGGGCAACACGCTCAACTCCCTGGAGGGCAACGCGAACGTCCGGGACTACCACGGCAGCTCGGAGGCCTACATGCACTACGTGCTGGCGCTGTCCGGCAAGGGCCGCAAGGCGCGTGTGCAGAAGCTGGTGGACGCCCTCGCGGAGAGCGCGAAGAAGGCCCCGCTCAAGGGCGAACAGCGGGAGGAGGACTACATGCTCAAGGCGGCGCTGTGGCTCGCCGGAGACCGCCGCTATGAGAAGGAGCTGCGCAGCCCGGACCTGTCGCCCGTCACCGAGGAGCGGAGCAACAGCTGGTCCTTCTACTCGGACCGACGCCGGCGCGGCTTCATGCTGAGCACCTACCAGGACCTCTTCGGCACCGACGCCGCGGGTGAGCCCCTGGCCGCCATGGTCGCCAGCGCGCTGAGCTCGAGCCCCAGCTCCTGGTACACGACGCAGGAGCTGGTCTGGGGCATCACCGGCCTGGGCAAGCGCCTCAAGGGCGCGGCCACGAGCTTCACCCCTCCGACGCTGACGGTGGATGGCAAGGAGGTGGCGGCGAAGCAGGCCAAGGACGCGCGCGCCTCGGACCGCACCTGGGCGCTGGCCCGCGCGAGCGAGCGCAAGAGCCTCCAGCTCGACCTGAAGGAGAAGTCCGCGGGCACGCTGTTCCTCGTGCTGAGCAGCGAGGGCGTGCGCTCGGAGGGCCCGCCGCGCGTGGGCGGCGAGGGGCTGAAGCTCAGCCGCAAGTACCGCGGCCAGGATGGCTCGGAGGTGGACCTGAAGAGCGCGCCGGTGGCGCTCGCGCAGTTGGTCTACGTGGAGCTGGAGCTGACCAACACCACGGCCGAGCGGGTGCAGAACATCGCGCTGGTCGACCGGCTGCCCGCGGGCTGGGAGATCGAGAACGCGCGGCTGGGCCGGGGCGGCTCGGTGGACTGGGTGCAGGCGGACGCGCTGTGGACCCCGGACTACGTCAACATCCGGGATGACCGCATGGAGGTCTTCGGCGCATTGGGGGCTCGCGAGTCGAAGAAGATTGTCTACGCGGTGCGCGCGGTGACGGCGGGGGCCTTCACGCTGCCCACGGCGGAGGCCGAGGCGATGTACGACCCTCGCCTGTGGGCCCGCGAGGCGGGTGGCACGGTGCAGGTGTCCGGCCCGTGGAAGGACAACCTCCTCTGACATGCGCCGCGTCCGTCCACTCCTGAAGAAGCTCCTCTGGACCGCCGCGGGGCTCTTGCTCCTCGCGGCGGTGGGAGTGGCGGCGGCGTGGTCCGTGCCGCTGCCGTCGCGGCTCTCCGCACCACCCTCGGTGGTGATGGAGTACCGCGACGGCACCCCGGCCCACGTCTTCCTCGCGCCCGACGAGCGCTGGCGCATCGCCGCGCCCGTCGAGCGCATCGACCCGGCCTACCTCCGGGCGTTGTTCGCGCTGGAGGACAAGCGCTTCTCCTCACACCCCGGCGTGGACCCGCTCGCCGTGGTGCGCGCCGCCGCGCTCAACGTGGCGCGGGGGCGCCGGGTGTCGGGAGCCTCCACGCTGACGATGCAGCTGGTGCGCATGCTGGAGCCCCGGCCGCGCACCTTCACCTCGAAGCTCGTGGAGTCCCTGCGCGCGGTGCAGCTGGAGCTGCGCCTGACGAAGCAGGAGGTGCTCGCGGCCTATCTCCAGTTCGTCCCCTACGGGCGCAACGTGGAGGGTGTGGAGGCCGCGGCCCTGGCGTACTTCGGCCACACCGCGGCGCACCTGAGCCCGGCCGAAATCGCCACGCTGCTGGCGGTGCCGCAGAACCCCAACCGCCGCTTCCCCACGCCGGAGAACCGCGAGCGGCTGCGCGCGGCGCGCGACGACGTGGCCCGCAGGCTGCTGGAGGCGGAGGCCCTTCCGCGTGGACCGGAGGAGGCGAGGGTGCCCGCCGAGCAGGTGCTCGCCGACGTGCGCGCCTCGGACGTGCCGGGCGGGCTCAAGGCCTTCCCTCGCGAGGCACCCCACGTGGCCGTGTGGCTCAGGGCCCAGCGCCCCGGCCAGACGCGGCTGTCCACCACGCTGGATGGGGGCACGCAGCGCCTGGTGGAGCGGGTGATGCGCGACGCGGCCCGGGAGCTGAAGGCCAAGGGCATCCACAACGGCACGGCGGTGGTGGTGGAGCGGGAGCAGGGCGCGGTGCTCGCGCTGGTGGGCAACTTCGACTTCTTCGACGCGGAGCACGGCGGGCAGATTGTCGGCTTCGCCACGCCGCGCTCGCCGGGCTCGGCGCTCAAGCCGCTGCTGTACGCCATGGGCATCGACCAGGGCCTCACCGGCCCCGAGCAGCTCGTGGCGGACATCCCGACGACGTACGGCGGCTATGCGCCGCGCAACTTCGACGGCCGCTTCCTGGGGCTCGTGCGGCTGGAGTACGCGCTGTCCCAGTCCCTCAACATGCCCTTCGTGCGGCTGCTCGAGCGCGTGGGCGTGGAGCGCTTCCTGGCCGCGCTGAGGACCTCGGGTGTCACCAGCCTGGTGCCGGACCCGGGCCACTATGGCCTGTCCGCGGCCGTGGGCGGCATCGAGCTGACGCCCCTGGAGGTCGCCGGGCTCTACGTGGCCATCGCGGGAGATGGCCGCGCCCGTCCGCTGCGTCTGCTCGACGAGGGCCAGCCGCCGGAGGCTCCGGTGGAGGTCATGTCCCCGGGCGCCGCGTGGCTGACGCGCAAGGCACTGGCGCTCAGGGACCGGCCGGACTTCCCGGAGCGGCGCCGGCTGACGGGCCTGCCCGCGCGGGTGCACTGGAAGACGGGCACGAGCTTCGGCCACCGCGACGCTTGGGCCGCGGGCTCCGGCCCCCGGCACACCGCCGTCGTGTGGCTGGGCAACTTCAACCACGCGCCGAGCGTGCACCTGGTGGGCGCGGACGCGGCGGGCCCGGTGCTGTTCGACATCCTCGAGGGCTTGGGGCCCCGGGGCCGCTCGCTGCCCGAGGACGAGACGGTGGTGCCGGAGGACCTGATGCGGGTGGAGGTCTGCGCGTACTCGGGGCACCTGCCGACGGAGGCGTGCACCCAGCGCAAGCACGTCCACGCGCGCCGCTCGGCCGTGCCCACCGCGGTGTGTCCGTATCACCAGCGCGTGGAGGTGGACGTGGCCACGGGCCTGTCCGTGGGCCCCACGTGCAGCGCGGGGCGCAAGACGGAGTCGCGTGTCTTCGTCACGTGGCCGGCGACGATTCGCCGCTGGCTGGAGGAGCAGCACCGCCGGCTGCCCGAGCCCCCCGCGCCCGCCCCGGGGTGTGAGCCCGGCGGCGCCCGGGCGGCGCCCTCCATCGTCTCACCGGCCCCCGGCCACGTCGCGCTGCTGATTCCGGGCGTGCCCGCCAACCAGCAGGAGGTGCCGCTGGAGGCGGAGGCCTCGCACGAGCGCGCGCTCACCTGGTTCGTGGACGGCGCGCTGCTCGGCTCGGCGCGCGCGGACGAGCGGGTCTGGTGGACGCCGTCGGTGGGCTCGCACGAAATCCTCGTCACCGATGACCGGGGCCTCACCGCCCGCCGCACGCTCGTCGTCCGCGAGCGGCGGTAGGCCCCGGCCGCGAGGGCGCTGCTCTCAGCGGGCCTCCCAGCCCGCCTCGCCGCGCTGGTACTGCTGGCCCGAGGGCAGCGCGCCGTAGAAGAGGAAGTCCTTCACGCCCACCACGGACTTGCCGTCGAACAGGCCCAGCTCGCCCTTGGGGGGCAGCTGGATGCCCAGCTCGGACGCCTTCAGCCGCACCTTCGCGCCCGGGGCCACGGTGAGCGCCGGGAGCACCGCGCCCATGGGCGCGCGCACCTGCGTGGGCGCATGGTCGCTCTGCGCCAGGCTCACCCGCAGGTTGGTGGTCAGCACCATGCCCTGGAGCGACACGGCCGTGGTGCCGTGGTTGGCCACGTCCACCCAGCCCTCCACCGGGTCGAACGCGTCGAACACCAGCGTCGAGCGCTGCGCCTTGAGCCGCGCCCAGTCCTTCTCCACGAAGGCCCGGCGCTCCCGGACGTAGCGCTTCATGTAGTCGCGGCTGGCGTGGAAGCGCGCGTAGTCGATGTACGGGGCCGTCCGCATGTGCGAGTCGATGAGCGCGTGCACCGCGTCGATGTACGGGTTGAGCACCTCGGGCTTGAACAGCTCGTCCAGCGCCTTCTCCAGCCGCTCGTCCAGCCGCCCGCGCAGCTCCGGGTTCATCAGCACGCGCGTGGCCAGGTTGGAGAACACGGGCAGGTAGCCCGGGTAGGACTGCGACTCATTCTTGCGCTGCAGGTACATCTTCTCCGTCCACGCGTCGGACAGCGTGAAGTTGAACAGCGGGTGGCGCATGCTGTTGGTGCTCGTGGCCATGTCGGGCACCGGGTTCAGGTACCACCAGCGCGCGTCCACGTTGTTGAGGTCCCACGGCACATAGGACCACTTCGCCACGGCCCGGTCGTAGATGAAGTAGCTCTCCGAGTCCTCGACGAAGTTGTTGGACATCAGCGCGTCCATCACCATGGAGCGCAGGTAGTGCTCCAGCTGGAGATGCTTGCCCAGCCTCTCGGCGAACTCGGGCTCCGGCGAGTGGTTGATGACGTCCATCATCGCGACGAGCGCGTCGTCGGGCTGCCGCTCGTTCGTCTTCTTCGTCCAGTTGCCCTGGTAGGGCACCTTCCACGTCTTCATCTCGCAGTCCTTCCACCCGCATCGGTAGATGGTCGCGTCGTCATCCGCGAAGGCGTGGGCCTTGAGGAAGGCCTTGTTCACCTGCTCGATTTCCAGGAACACGCCCTCGTTCTTGCCGTTGACCGTCAGGAGCACGTACGTCGCCTTGGACGCGGGCACGCGCATCGCCTCCAGCAGGTCGAAGGCCATCTTCTCCGCCAGCAGGGACGCGTCGGCGAACTCGGCCACCAGGTTGAGCGACGTGCGACCCTCGAAGCGGGTGCCGTCCGCGAAGCTCACGTTCCAGCTCTTCTTGTCGAAGAACCGCGCGGACGCGCCGCGCAGCCGCACCTTCACCGGGTACGTCATCCCCTTGGCCTTGAAGACGGCGTCCTGCTCGGGCGTCCACACGTCCTCGGCGAACTTCTTCATCGCCTCCGGAGGGATGATGAGCTCGTACTCGGGCACGCTCGTCTGCAGCTTCGGCATGACGTAGGGCCGCTGGGCCTCGGGCGTCGGAGGTGGCGGTGGTGGTGGAGGAGGAGGCGGCGGCGGGTCCACCGGCCCCGGGTCCTCGGGCGTCGGATTCGGCGTCGGGTCCACGGGCGTCGGATTCGACGGCGTCGGGTCCTCGATGACGGGTGGCGCCTGCGTCGGCGGAGACGGGGCCTCGGAACCACAAGCCCACATCCACATCAATGGAAGACAGAGCAAGAGTCGTGAGCGAGTCATCGACCGGGGTTGAGCAAGGCGCGTGCCTCATGGAGGCCAAGGTGCGCTGCCCGGTAGTGGACGAATCCACTGCGCCTTGGGGCCATGGGGTGGGAAGTCGATGAAAGGGATTTCCCATCCTGGTCCGGTCAATCGCCCCACCCTGGAGGGCAGAGGACCCGTCGCGCCGCGCGTCGCCTCCTGGGTCGGAACTGGAGCGGCCCCCCCGGAAGCGGGCCCTCTGGCGGGGCAGGCAGGCAGTCAGGGAAGCCACTTCTCTTCCCACCCGTCGCTGTTCCCGACGCGCCGTTGCGCCCCTAGCTTCATCGAGAAGAGGGGATCGCCGCGACAGGGAGACGCGATGGAGACCTGGAACCAGTCGTCTGATTCCGCCCGCAGCCACACGCCGCTGATGGTGAACCGTCGTATCGACGAGCACGTGGAGGCGTGCGTGCGGCACATGGCGACCCACGCCGACCGCCCGGAGATGAGCCGCTACCTCCAGACGCTGGAGCGCGAGTGGGACCTCAACCGCGCCGTCATGGTGGGCACCGCCGTGGCCGGCGCGCTGGGCCTCCTGCTGGGCAGGCGGGACGGCGGCGGCTGGCGGTGGCTCAGCGCGGTGGCCGCCGGCGTGCTCCTCCAGCATGGCGTCCTGGGCTTCGGCCCCCTGTCCGCTCCCTTGCGCGCGCTGGGTATCCGCACGCGCCGGGAGATCGATCTGGAGAAGTTCGCCATCAAGGCGCTGCGCGGTGACTTCGAGCGCATCCCCAATGACGGTGGCCCCATGGCCCGCGCCAACGCGGCGCTGGTGGCCGCGCAGTCCTGAGCTGTCCTGCCCCCGCTCACGACAGCGCGAGCGGGGGCCCGGACGATTCTCAGTGCCGGGGCGAGGTGTAGCCGCCACCCAGCGCCGGCATCAGCGCGGGCGAGGACGGCTGCGGCGCGCCGTTCTTGGCGCCCGTGTCGGCCGTGTCGAAGAAGCCGTTGAGGCCGGCGATGCCCAGCGAGAAGTTCGTCACCCAGCCCGAGTCCGGCTTGCCCGCGGCCGCGTTGATGTCGAGCGGCCGGGCGAAGTGCAGGCGCATCAGCAGCGGCCCCAGCGACACGTTGAAGCCGATGGCGGCGTTCAGCACGCGGTGGTCCCACAGGTCCCGTGAGCTGTTGCCCACGCCGCCCACGTCGACGCCAGCCACCGCCTCCAGGTCGTTGAGGAAGGCCACCCGGATGATGTCGTTGAGCGGCAGCTGCAGCTCCAGCGTGGAGTAGACGAAGTTGCGGCCCAAGAGCCACCGCTCGTCGCCGAAGTTCACGCCGCGCAGGGTGTCGAACGAGGACAGGAAGTAGGAGCGCGCGTAGCGTCCGCCCAGCGTGGTGCCCGCGCCGCCGCGCAGGAACAGGTGCGTGCGGCCGTAGATGGGGAAGTAGCGCTCGGCGTCGACGCGCACGTTGCCGTAGGCCTCGGAGTTGAACGGCTGCACACCCACCGTCGTCTCGAGCAGCGCGGAGCTGCCCGACAGCGGGCCCGTGGCGTAGTGGTACTTCAGGCTGTCGTAGCCGATCTGCCCGCTCAGCTCCGTCTGGAAGCGGATGGAGCCGTTCTTCTGGTTCCACAGCGACAAGAGCTCCCGGTTGGCCTCGTTGCGGTCCGGGAAGAAGAGGCGGAACTCCGTGTCGTCGTCGAGGAAGTACTTGGTGCCACCCACGCTCAGGTCACCCTGGATGAACAGGAATGTGCTCAGCGGGTAGCGCAGGCTGCCGAGCGCGCCGAAGTAGCGCTCCGCCGACGTGAAGAAGACGGGCAGGTCGTCGAACGTCTGGTCCACGCGGAAGCGCAGCGACTGGAAGAGGCCGCCGCCCCACGTCGTGCGGCGCTCGTCGTTGATGTAGAGCATGTAGCCGTCGGTGAGGTCGAAGCTGCCGTACACCGCCAGCGTCAGGATGAACTGGTGGTCGCGCATGCGGTCGCTCGCCGCGGCGAAGAGCTGACCGACGAAGCCGCCGCCGCCCGCGCCCGCGAAGCCGAAGATGGGGCCGAACTCCAGGTTCTGTCGGGCGAAGGGCCGGTAGGGCGTGGCGTCCGTGAGCGGGCGCACCGCGAGCGGGTTGGGCGGCTCGGGCGGCGGCTCGGGCGGCACGTCGAGCGCGAGCATGCGCGGCGGCCGGAGCACCGCGGGCTTGCGCTCACCGGAGACGTGGAAGAGCATCCACAGGCTGCCCTCGGGGCCGGGGCCTGGCTCGAACACGCCCGTGGTCAGGTCCGTGCGCCGCACGATGCGGCCGTCCGCCATCAGCTCGTGCAGGTCGGAGCTGCTGTTGTTGAAGGCGGTGAAGAACACGCGCCCGTCCGCCAGCGCCACCGGGTCCGCGTGGTCGCGGTCCTCGCTCGTCAGCCGCTCCACCTGGCGGGGCGCGTCCACCTTCACGCGGAAGAGGTTGAACTTGCGGTGAGACGTCGCATCCGACGTGAAGACGATGCCCGAGGGGCCCCACGTCACCTGGCGCTCGGAGAACACGTCGTCGGTGAGCCGCAGCGGCTTGGCGTCGGGGCTGGCGTTCAGGTCGATGACGTACACGTCGCGCAGGCCCTCGTCCTGGATGCCGATGAAGGCCACCCAGCGGCCGTCCGGGGAGATGGCCGGCGAGTACGCGGCGAGCAGCCCGTGCTTGTCGATGCGGTACGTCTTGCGGTCCCCCAGCTCCAGGTTCACCGACGTGCCCACCTCCCGGTCGATGCCGGTGCGGATGGGGTTGCGGCGCACCAGCACGTCCTGGGAGCGCTTCTCCACGGTGTGCTTGTAGTCCTGCACGTAGATGACGTCGCGCCCGGTGATCTCCGCGACGAACGCCAGCTTGTCCTTCGACAGCGCGAAGTTGCGGCCTGAGATGGGGTGCAGGGACTCCACGCCCGGCATGCCGTCGCTGGCCACCCGCACGTTCTTGTCCGGCGCGCGCGGGTCCATCATGTACAGCCGGCTCTCGCCCGTCTCCGGGACGATGGTGCGCATGGCCAGCACCGAGCCGTCCGGGGAGCTGGTGAACGCGGTGATGTAGCCGGGCGCCTTGTCGAGCAGGTCCAACGCGGGCGCGGACTGCTCCGAGCCCAGGTACGTCTTGTACGCGCGCCGCTTCAGCCAGTTCTCGAACCGCGCCGACAGCCGCTTCGGGTCATCGCCCGTCAGCCGCTCCAGCAGCTCCTCGAACTTCAGCGACGGCGTGTCCTTGGCGCCGCCCACCAGCCGGGGCGACTCCTCCAGCACGCGCTGGATGAAGCCCTTGCCGTACTCCTCCTCCAGGAAGGCCACGCGCACCTGGCCGACCTTGTAGATCCACAGGTAGCCGTAGGGCCCGGGGGAGAAGAAGTCGAGGAACGCGTAGCCCTTGTAGAGGTCCGGGTTCACGAGCAGGTCCCGGACCAGCATCTCCGCCTCGGGGTCCATGCCCCGCTTGGCGTAGAACTCCGCGAGGCCTTCGATGAACCACAGGGGGATGGCCTGGAGCGGCTCGCCGAACACCTTCGCCTGCTCCGTCACGGTGCGCACCTTCTGGATGGTGAACTGGTGCGCGAGCTCGTGCGTGCTGACCTCCTCGAAGAGCCGGTGGTCACCCAGGTACGGCAGGGTGAGCTTCAGGTCACCCTCGGTGCTGGTGACACCCAGGGTACCCTCGGACAGCGGGAAGAGGTTGGTCTGCAGGAACTCCTGGTAGCTGCTGTAGAGGATGTACGGGAAGGTCTCCGTGGGGACGTACTGGAACGTGTCCACCAGGTAGCGGTAGGCCTCCTCGATGAGCGGCGCGGCGCGCTCGGCGACGATGCGCTCACGCTCGTAGAAGTAGAAGCGCACCCCGCCGGCCTTCGCCCCCAGCGACCTGGCGTAGGTGTAGTTGAAGCCGCCATCCGGTGAGCCGCCCAGCGCGGGGCCTCCCAACGCGGGCGCGCCCAGCGCGGTGCCTCCGTCGGGGTCGCCCAGCGCGATGCCTCCGTCGGGGGCGCCGAGCGCGGCGGTGCTCAGGGGCGTGCCGCCGTCCTCGTTGGAGGCGACGGAGCCCGGAGGGGGCGGGGGGCCGGCATCCTCGGTCTGGACGAGCTCGGGTGCGGGGCTGGGCGACAGCGTGGTGGACGGCTCGGTGGGCGCGGCCGCGCCGGAGGGCGGGGATTTCGTGTCTCCGGCCTCCGCGTTGGCGGTGGGGGCGTCCGGGTTGGCGCCACCCTGGACGCCGGGGGGCTGGTCATGCGCCGTCCTGTCCGGAGGCCTGGCCTCTTCGCCCGTGGCCTGGGGGCCGACGAGGATGTCGACGTGCCGCCACTCGAACTCGTAGCTGTTCACCGGCGTCTTGCCCGGGCGGCGAGGCACGACGAAGACCTGGGCCAGCGCCAGCTCCGGCAGGAGCAGGGCCAGCGCGGCGGCAGCGAGGAGACGGGGGTTCACGAACACCTCATGGGTGGGGTACTGGCGAGACAGGGCTTCCTGGGAGGCTCGCTCTCAGGAGTGAGCCTATACAAGGGCCTCGTTTATTTCTTTCCGTTTACTTGCCCGACGGTGGGCGTCCCGCATCCCTTGGGGAGAGTGAGGGAGGGGCTTTCGTTGTGTGGCATGGCCCGGTATGCATACGGGTCATGAGACGCCTCTTCGTACTGAGCAGCACGCTGGTCCTTGCCCTGGGTTGCGGCAAGGACGGGGACTCCAAGAACAAGGCGGAGTGTCACCTTGCCGCCATCAACCTGTCGTCCTGTCAGCGTTCAAGCCTCGCGGCCCTGCAACCCGCGGGCGTGTGGAACGTCAATGTCGAACTGAACGATGGCTCGGGTTCGGCGGGCGCGCTGCGTCTGTCGGGTGCGGACGGCGCGAAGGTGCTGGGCTTCACCGTGACGGAGCAGCAGCACACGGAGGACTCGTACTACCTGGCCGCGGACGTGGTCGACCCGTTCGAGCGCACGGTGCGCTACGCCTTCGCCGGCTGCGAGGCGAGCTCGCCCAGCCGCATGAAGGGCACCTTCCGTCGTTGCGTGGACGGAGAGCTGGACCTGCAGGGCACGTTCGAGGCGGCGCGCCTGCAGCGCAAGGCGGACGAGGTCGAGGGCTCCGGGGTGGAGCTGGTGCGCGAGATCCACCTGGGAGAGGAACTGGTCCCCAAGGAGCTGACGGTGGTGGGCGGCCGCGCCTACGTCACGCTCGGCAAGGATGGCTTCGCCATCTACGACGTGAGCGTCCCGTCGGAGACCCGGAAGCTGTCGGGCCCCAAGCCGTCGAGTGATGTCTACAACGACCTGGTGGTGCACGGCACGCTGGCGTACGTGGCCAGCCAGAAGAGCGGCCTGGTCATCTACGACGTGGCGGACCCGGAGAAGCCGGTGGTGCTGCGCTCGTTGACGGACCCGTCGGTGGAGGTGGGCTCCCTGGCGCTGAACGGCAACCTGCTGTTCGCCGCGTCGCCGGCGCCCAACGGCGAGGTGTTGGTCTTCGACGTGACGACGCCGCTGCAGCCGAAGCTGCTGAAGCGCTACTTCATCGAGGGCGCCGAGCCTTTGAGCGGGGAGGTGCCTTTCGACGTGGTATCGGTGGGGAACCGGCTCTACGTGAGCAACTGGACGTTCGGCGTCACGGTGTCGGACATCACGACGCCCTCGGCGCCGAAGCTGCTGGGCCGGTTCGGAGGCATCTCGTCCCGTTCGTTGGCGGTGGGCTCGGTGAATGAGCGTCCGTTGGTGTTCTCGGGTGGCGAGGACTGGGGGGCGTTCGTCAGCGTGCTGGACGTGTCCAATCCGGCGAGCACGCTCCAGGTGGGGGAGTTCCGGGTCCGCCCGGAGGTCTCCGTGCGCGCGATGGCGCTGTCGGGGACGAAGCTCTACGTCGCGCACTACCAGGACGGTCTGCGGGTGGTGGACGTGAGCAACCCCGGCGTTCCTCGGCAGGTGGCGTACTTCAACACCTACCGCGAGACGGACGCGGGCCGTGGCCTGTCGTTCTTCGAGGGGCTCAACGCCATCGCGGTCCCGGGTGACGGGTACATCTACACGACGGAGTCGTCGCGGGGTCTGCTCATCTTCCGCGAGACGCCGGCGCCCTGAGTCTGGTGTGACTTCCGGTGAGGCGCCTCATGCTGGAGGCGCCTCACGCGGTCGTGGTGCTGTGTCGGAGTCTAGGGCGACAGCAGCGAGTTGCCCGTTCCGCTCCTGCCGAGGCTGGCGCCGCGTGCGAGGTTGAGCTCGATGCCGGCCTCCTGGAGCGCGAGCCGCGCGGCGTATCCGTCGCTGCGTCCCGCCGCGTCACGAGCGAGGTTGAGCAGCGCTCGGGCACGGTCCGCATGGACGATGACGTTGCCCTGACCGAACGCAGCCGCGCTCTGGCGAATCTCCACGAAGGCGCTGTCGGCGATGTCCAGGGCATCGTCGACGTCATCCGCGCCCTGCTGGATGGCGGCGTCGGCGGCCATCATCCATTCGCCGGCGCTCTGGAGCGCGGAGAGCCGCTGCTGGCGTGATTGCTCGGTCTCGACGGCGCGCTCGCCGAACGTGTCGACCTGCTGCTGGGTGGCGACGGCGTTCTGTTCAATCTGGTCGTCGCGAGCCCGGAGCTCTTCCTCGAGCTCGTCGAGTCGGGCGCGCAGCTGCGCGACCTCCGTGTCGTTCGAAGCGGGGGGATTCGAGGTCGCGGAGGTCTGCTGTTGTCCGGAGGGGGCGTTGTTGTTCTGCGGCACGGAGGTGCCCTGCGTGTCGGTGGATTGAGGCACGGTGTTCGAGCCCGAGCCACCGGTGCCGTTCGGAGAGACGGGCGACGTGCCCGTGGTGCCCTGGCCACCGCCTTGCTCGGCCTCGGTGGGACCGAAGCCGCCCAGCGAGTCTTGAGGCTCGGGCTGCGCGCCTGAGCCGCCCGTGCCCGATTGCGTCGAGGGCTGAGTCGTCGTGCCAGTCCCGACGCCACTCGAGTCGTTCGGAACAGAGGTCTGAGGCGTCGTACCCGAGCCACCCGTACCGTCGACCTGTCCACTCACATCCGAGCCTTGCGGAGCCTCGGCGCCGTAGTTCCCCGAGGCGCCAGTCACATCCTGTCCGCCCAGCGGAGCGGGGGCGGGCTGTGAGAGCGCGGACGTATTCGAGCCTCCGGGTTGATTCACCCGAGCATCGCCCCCTTCATCGCCCACATCACCCGAACCGCCAACGCCCAGGTCCGTATCGGACACGGTCGAAGCGGCGCTCTCCGTCTGCTCCGCACCGCTCCCGCCCGTGCCCTCCTGCACCTGCGCGGGGATGGGCATATAGGTCTGATAGGTCTCGTCGACGGCGATCTCGCTCGGCGTCGCCGGAGCCGTCCCATCGGGGAGGGCGGGCGTCACCACATAGCCGCTGTACGGCGTCGTCCCGTCCGCGGTGGGCTGCTGGATGACGTAGTTCGGGGGGAGCCACGCGCCATCCGCCTCCTCGGCGGCCTGCTCGTTCGCGTCGCGCAGGGCCTCCGCGGCCGGGTCGCGGACGTTCGGGTCCATGGGAGAGGGGTAGGGCGTCTGGCTCTGTCCCTGAGCGACGCTCAACCCCGCGGCGAGGGCGATCCACAGGTTCATGTCGCCAGAGTGTTCACTGCTCGAATTCTCCGGCACCTCGGCGGCCCGCTTTCCCCTCGCTCGCATGCCCGACGTGCGACCACCCCGCCGCCCGCTGGGAGAAGTCGAAGGGCCGTGTCCCCACTCGGGAACACGGCCCCTCGAATCCCTCCGCTGACCACCGCCTCAGATGCTGATGCGCAGGCCCGCGCCCAGCTCGAAGGTGGGGTAGTTGATGGTGATCGGCGGATTGGGCGGCTCGCCTTCGCCCGCCGGCGCACCAGGAAGCGTGAACCCGCCGAAGCGGAACTCGCCACCCTTGTGGCCGTAGTGGACCGCGCCGTACGCCTCCACCGTCAGATAGCTCAGCGCGCGGTGGGTGACGTTGAGCCGGCTGATGTACGACTTGTCCGAGAGGTTGCTCAACGTGAACAGGTTGAACGACGTCCGCTCGAGCGAGCCGGGGCGGTCCAGGAAGAGGTACGCGGAGCCGTAGTGGCGCCCCGTGTACAGCGGCTGGAAGGCCTGCTTGAAGAGCAGGAACGGATAGCCGAACGAGCTCGTGTAGCCCGTCGAGTTGTAGAAGTACTCCACGCCCAACACGGCGATGTCGTTCTCACCGTACGCGAAGCTGTAGTTCGCGCCAGTCGTCACCTGGGGCGTGAGACCCGAGGGGAAGTAGGCCTCGACGATGTCGGGATTGGCGAGCACATCCTCCGCCGTGGTCCCCGGAGGAACGCGGTACAGCGGCTGCTCCGTGCTCTTCTTCAGCGCCACCTCGCCATACACATCGATGGGCCCCAGCGCGGAGGACACATCCAGTCCGAAGCGGGGCTTGCGCCCCCGCTGGGCCACCGTGCTCAAGCCCACCTCCGCGGGCCCCAGCACCACCTCGGCGCGCAGCGCGCCACCGATGCGGCTCAGGCTGTTGACGGGCTCGGACACCCCCGCGCGAGGCACGCCGCCGGTGTTGTCCGTGAGCACGCCCGTATCGGTGCCCAGGTCATCCATCACCGCGAGCGCATAGAAGTTCCAGCCCCGAGCCTCCCAGGGGACATGGACCTTCAGCATCGACACACCGGTGCGCAGGTCGACGAAGGCCAGCGGGTTGCGCCGCTGCGGGGACAGGAAGTCGGTGGGGTTCCAGATCTGCCCCGTGCCCCACTTCACGTGCTGCTTGCCGACGGTGAGGAACACCGTCCGCTCGATGTCGAAGCGCAGCCAGGCCTGGTCCAGGAGGACGCGAGGATTCGCCAGGGCGCCCGCGGTCCCCGACTGCGTGGACACGGTGGGGTCGTAGCTCAACCGGCCCACCACGAAGCCGCGCAGGCGGTCCATGGGCCGCGCGTCGAAGTACCCGTCCACCAGCGTGGGCGCGGAGAACGCCGTGTCGCCGAAGGACGTGCCCTGCGTCGCGGCCGCGAAGCCGCGCAGGTAGAACTGTCCGCCAATCTTCAGCGGATCATCCACCGCCTCCTCGGAGTCGAACGCGCTGCGCGTCGCCGGCCCCGAAAGCGAGCGTGAGTCCCGGTCTCCAGGCTCCGGCGGCGCCTCCGTCAGCGGCCGCTGTCGCTCCGTCGCGTCGCCCGTGTTGCTGCCATCCGCGTCCGCCGAGGGCTCCGAGTCCCCGCCGAACAGGGCATCCTCGCTCGGACGCTCCGATGACGGAGCCTCCGAGGGAGGCGTCGAGGACGGGTCCGCTCGCGCGGGCGTGTCGTCCCCTCCGCCGAACAAGGCATCGTCGTCCCGCTGCGCCGACTGGCCCAGCGCGGCGGGAGCAACGAGGGCCACGGACAGCGCCGTGGCCAGGGTGAGGTCGCGGGGGCTCATCGGCTCTTGCTCTCGAGCCAGGCCTTGGTGAAGAGGTTGGCCTCCAGCGAGCGCAGGTCCACCGACTTGATGAGGATGATGGTGGAGTTGGCCTTCTCCACCTCGTCGTAGATGCGGATCTCCTCGGGGAACCAGACGTCGGCGCCCTTGGACTCGCTGAAGATCTTCTTCCAGCGCGGGTAGAGCGCGGTGCGCATCAGCCGGCCGGACAGCGCGTACTCCTCGCGCTTGAGGATGTTGGTGGAGTCCTTGTCCACCCACAGCTTCACGACGGGGTAGGCCACGTCGACGTTGGGCTTCACCTTGAGCGACAGCTTGTGCGCCGTGTACTTGCCCAGCTTGGCCTCGCCCTCGTACGTCGGGTCGAACTCCTCGGCCAGGCGGGACTCGTCGAAGTCGGCGCGGCGGCTGTCGGTGCCGGCGATGCGTTCGCGCTCCGTGCGACGCTCCCACTTGCCCACGTTGGGGTCGTAGCTCCAGAGGTTCTTGTCCATGCGGAGGTAGCCCTTGCCGGCCTCCGTCTTGGGCTTGCTGAAGAGGATCATCAGCTTGTCGTCCGCGTCGCGTCGGTACACGAACGCCTCGCGCACGTTGTCCGTCTTGTCCTTCTCCTTCTGCTCCAGATAGATGAGCGCCTTGTAGTCGCCACCATTGCGCTGGCGATCATCGATGGTCGCCAGCATCTGCGTCATGACGGCCGGCTCCAGGGCCAGGGCCACGGGCGCGGACAGCAGGGCCGCGGTGACGACCGCGGCGGACAGCAGGCTCTTGAGGCTCATGGAAATCACCCGATGTGGTGCATCGCCGTCACCGGCTTGAGCCGCGCGGCGAGGAAGGAGGGAATCAACGAGATGAGCGTGGTGCAGGTCGTGATGAACACCATGGCGCCCACCACCGCGCCCGCGTCCACCACCAGGTTCAGCCGCTCGGACATGATGAACATCGCCACCACCTCGGGGACGCTCACGTTCGCGGCCGTCACGCCCAGGCACACCGCGAGGCCCAGCAGCGCCCCCACCAGCGTGCCCAGCGCCCCGAGCGTCATCGCCTCGAAGAGGAACATCGCCACCACGCGCGTCCTCTGCATGCCAATCGCGCGCAGCGTGCCAATCTCGCGGGTGCGCTCGCGGATGGCGATCCACAGCGTGTTCATGATGCCCACGCCGATGATGACCAGCAGCACGAAGATGAGCACGCCCGTCAGCCCGTTGAGCGCCGTGAGCGTCCAGGTGATGAAGGACAGCTCGTCCTCCCAGTTGGTGATGTCCAGCTTCTGGCCCGTCCACGCCTCGCGGTTGACGACGTCGAACTTGAACCAGAACGCGCGCGGGTCGTTGTCCATCACGGTGAAGCCGGCCTTGGCCAGCACCTCGCGCAGCCGCGCCTGGACCTGCGGCACCTGCGAGACGTCCTTCAGGTACAGGTAGAGCGCGCCGGTGGTGTCCTCGCGCAGTTGGTAGAGCGAGCGCAGGGTGGAGGCTTCGACGTAGATGTTGAAGTCGCTCATCATGCCCATGTCACCGGCGATGGCCGCCACGCGCACGTCCACCGTGTTGTTGGTGCCGCGCATGGTGGGCGCGGAGATGGTGATGGTGTCGCCCACCTTCACCTCCAGCCGCTTGGCCTGCTTCTCGAACAGCAGCGCCGTGCCGGACTCCGACAGCCCGTCGAGCGAGCCCTCGCGAATCTGGAGGACCTTGTGGAGGCCCGGCTCGTTCTTCACGTCGACGCCGCCGATGCCCACCTGCATGGAGCTCTTCTCGCTGACGATCTTCGCCCAGCCGCGCCCGCGCTGGACGGCGTAGTCGAGCTCCGGAATCTCCTTCCGGACCAGCTCCATGACCTTCGGGTAGGACGTCACCACGGGCGCGGCCTGGCCGGCGGTGACCTTGTAGAAGCCGCCCACGTTGACGTGGCCGGTGGACAGGATGGTGGCCGAGCGCAGCAGCGTCTCCTTCATGCCCGTGGACAGGCCCATGAGGATGACGAGCAGCGCGGTGACACCCGCGATGGCCCCGCCGAGCAGCAGCGTGCGCCGCCGGTGGGTGCCGAGGTTTCGGAATGCGATGAGGAAGAGCTGGAACATGGGTCACTCGTCCGTCTGCATCGCCTGGAGGGGCGAGACGCGCGTCGCGAGGAACGCGGGGTAGAGGGTGGAGATGGCGGAGACCAACAGGACGATGACGAACGCCGCGACGAGGTTGCCGGCGCTCAACGTCGGGTAGAGGCGGGGACCGGAGAAGAAGAAGTACAGCGCCTCGTTGCCGGCGGGGATGCCCGCGCTGCCCAGCGCGCTCATGATGCCGCTGCCCACCAGCGCCCCGCCCAGGCCGAACACCGCCCCGAGCAGCACCGTCTCGATGAGCACCATGCTCAAGACGAAGGAGCGCTGCGCGCCGATGGCCCGCATCGTCCCCACCTCGCGCACCCGCTGCAGCGTCGCCATCATCATCGCGTTGTTGATGATGACCAGCGCCACCACGAAGATGATGAACACCGCGAAGTACAGCACCAGCTTCGCCATCAGCACGAACTGGCCGATGATGCCCGCGGCCTGCTGCCAGGACACCACGCGCAGCTTGAGCCCCGCGGCCTGGGTCGACTCGCGCAGCTCCTCCATCGTCCGGTCCAGCTGCTCCGGGTCCTTCAGGATGACCGCCGCGCTGAGCGCCTCGCCCTGTTCGATCTCCTGCTGCGAGTAGACGCGCGCCACCAGGTCCTCTCGGGCCAGCGCGCCCAGCCCGCCCTCGAACACCTTGGACTCCTCGATGAGCCCGGGCGTGGCGTCCGCCACCAGCGTGTTGCCGCTGTCCTCGCCGAAGAGCGCCTCCTCCGCGCTGCCCCGGTCCAGCTCCTTCAGGCCGCTGCCCTTCTGCAGCTCGGTGATCTCCGCCTTGCGCTCCGGGCTCAGGTAGCCGTAGAGGTCGCGGAAGGTCATCAGGTCCATCAGGTTGATGGCGCCCGCCATGAAGGACTTCTCCAGGCCCTTGAACTGGTAGGTGCCATAGACCTTCACGTTGATGCTCTGCACGTAGCCGGTGCGCGTGAAGGCGGTGATGGTGAGCGAGTCCCCCATGCGCAGCCGGTACAAATCCAGCAGCGGCGCCAGCTCCGCGTAGAACTGCTGGTAGCGCGTGTCGAAGTTGTCGTCGGTGGTGGTGAAGAACTCCGACAGGAGCTTCTCCAGCGACGGCTCCTGGCTGCCGAGCACCTTCTGCAGCCGCTCCACCGCCTGGCGCGTCTTCACCGGGTCCAGCTGGAAGAGGATTTCCCGCGTCTGGGTCTGGTTCTCCTTCACCCAGCGCTGCAGGGTCGGGTCGGTGTCGATGCGCTTCTGGTTGACGTCCCGCTCCTGCTTGATGTTGTCCAGGCGCAGCGCGGACTTCAGCTTGAGGAAGTTCTCGTAATAGAACTTGGACATCAGCATGCCGCGCTTGCCCGCGGGCACCGCCTGTCCGTCCACGACCTCCATGCGGTCGAACGACTTCTGGAACGCGTCCAGGTCCGTTCCCACGTAGCGGAAGTCCAGCAGGTCGCCGTCCGGCAGCTGCGGGGCGATGCGGTTCTCCAGGAACTCGAGCGAGCCGAACGGGTCCTCCTCGAAGGCGCTCCAGAACGCGTCGGTGCGGGCGCGCGCCAGCGCCTCCACCTCCACGGGGTCCTGGGCGGCCTCGGTGAGCAGCTCGCGGCTCTTGGCCCGCTGCTCCTCCATCAGCGCCACCATCTGCCGCACGTGGCCCTTCACGCTGTCGATGTTCTCGCGAAGGGCAGGGGACTCACCCTCCGTCTGGCGCTTCTTGTACAGGTCGCGCAGCCGCGCGAGCGTCAGGTCCACCGTGTTGCCGGAGGTGATGAGCGCGCCGCTGGTGCCCATGGGCACCACCGTCTTCACGTTGGGGTGCTTCTCCAGCACCGGCTTGATGCGGCTGAAGTCGTCCACCACCGCCAGGTCCGGCTCGCCGCTCATGCCGCCGTACAGGCTCAGCTCGTCCTTGGAGTCATCCGAGTAGACCTGGATGTGGCCCGCGACGCTGCCGATGATGCTGCGGCTCATCGCGCTGTCCATGCTGTCGAGCAGCGCGCCGCCCACGACCACCAGCAGGGTGCCGAAGAAGATGATGCCGCCGATGAGGATGTTGATCTTGCTGGTGAACAGGTTGCGCAACGCCACCTGCAACAGCAACCGGAGCTGCCCCATGTCAGTGACCCTCCGCGCCCGCGGCCATGGCCCGCTTCGCCTCGGCGGGGGTGAGCCGGTCGAGAATCTTCCCGTCCGCCAGGCGCACCACCGCGTTCGCGTGGTTCATCACCTTGGCGTCGTGCGTGGAGAAGATGAAGGTGGTGCCCTCCTTCTGGTTGAGCTCCTTCATCAGGTCGATGATGTGCTGGCCCGTCACCGAGTCCAGGTTCGCCGTGGGCTCGTCGGCGAGCACCAGCTGCGGCCGGGTGACGAGCGCGCGCGCCACCGCCACGCGCTGACGCTGGCCGCCGGACAGCTCGTTGGGGCGGTGCTTCGCATGGTCGGCGAGGCCCACCTGCTCGAGCAGCTGCATCACCCGCTCCTTGCGCTGGTTCTTGTCCAGCTTGCGCTGCAGGAGCAGCGGGAACTCCACGTTCTGGAAGACGCTGAGCACCGACACCAGGTTGAACGACTGGAAGATGAAGCCGATGGTGTGCAGGCGCAGGTGCGTGAGCTGACGCTCACTCAACTGCTTGGTGTCCTGACCCGCGACGCTCACCACGCCCGAGGTCGCGGTGTCCACGCAGCCGATGAGGTTGAGCAGCGTCGTCTTGCCGCTGCCGGACGGGCCGGCGATGGAGATGAACTCCCCGGGGTGCACCTGCAGGTCCACGCCCCTCAACGCGGGGACCACCACCTTGCCCAGGGTGTAGTCCTTGGTCACCTGGGTGATGGAGACGATGGGAGACTGCGCGACAGCGCCATTCATGCGGTGCGTCCTTTCGAGGCCTTGGAAGTGCGGGGTGTGGGGCGGGCGGCGCGCGAGGCTCGCCACCGCTCGGCGATACCGGCCATCTCGGCCAGGTAGAAGTCACAGAAGTCCGCCGCCTCGCGCAGGTGGTGCTTGTTCGCGAGCTGCGGCACGGAGAGGGCCTCCTGGCACACGCGGACGAACGCCTTGACGCTGTCCTCGGCGGTGCGAAGCCGGCTCTCCCAGCCATTGCTGTTGACGACGTAGTAGTGCTGCCGGTCTCCCGGCACGCTGACGGGCTCCACCAGTCCAATCGCCATGCTGGCGCGGATGTTGGTGGACACGGAGGCCGCGCTCACCTTGAGCACGCGCGCGAGCTGCTGCAGCGACAAAGGTTCGTCCGTCAGCATCAGCAGCGCGTGGATGCGCCCGCCGATGCGCGTGCCGCCCTGCCGCTCGAAGTACAGCCCCATCGATTCGATGAAGCGCTGCTCCGCGACGCCCAGCTCCTTCATGCACGGCCTCCGTCCCACCCGCGTGGGGGCCGCGCGCGACGCGCTTCCGCCGGGGCCCAGGGTGGCGCCCGGCATCTAGTTCGTTCAGGCCATTCAGTCAATACTGAATGAAGTGAATGGACCGCCCCGAGGCGTCAGGTGGGGCGGGTGAAGCGAAGGCCCACGGCCAGGTGGGGCCGTGGGCCTGGGATTCCCTCTGGGAAGAGGGCGTCATGCGGGCGTGTGCCCGTGGGCGCTAGTACGTGTCGGGGCTGGTGCTCTTGTCACCGCTGGTGTCGCCACCCATGTCCCGGTTCTTGCTGGAGTCCATGCCGGAGCCGCCGGTGCCGGGCTCATCCAGGGTGCCGCCGGGGTCCAGGGTGCCGTTGTCCTGCGGCGGCGTGCCCTGGTTGATGGAGGAGTCCGGCGTCATGACGTCCGTGCCCGCGCCGCCGGTGCCCGACAGCGAGATGCTCTTGGCCATGTTCTTGGTCTCCTTCACCTCGAAGCTGGCGCGGATCTCCTGGCCCTCCTTGAGGTCCTTGGCCTTCTTCAGGGTCGGGTCGGTGAACATGGTGCTCTTGTCGATGTCGAGCGGCACCACCGCGCCCTGCGCGTCCTGCACGAAGACCTTGCTGCTCTCGGTCTTCACCACCTTGCCGCTCAGCTCCTTCTGGCCCATGGCGCTGGAGCCCATGGTGGAGCCCGAGCCGCCCACGGAGCTGCCGGGCTGCATCGTGCTGTCCTGGGGCATGCTGGTGCTACCTGAGGTGCCCGAGCCGCCCTGCGCCGAGGTGTCCGTCTGGGGCTTGTTCTTGTCGTCGCCCGCCAGGGCCGTTCCGGAACCGACCAGCGCCAGCGCCGCGAAAATCCCGATCAGCTTCTTCATGGGAGAGTCTCCTGTGTGAGTGCGACGGGGGGCGTTGTGTGGTGCGTCATCCCCCGCTGTTCCAAAAGCTAGGTGCGGATGTGGAAGGGGACAGGGCTGGGGGGGCAAGGCTGGCGCGTGCCCGGTTCCTCCCCTGCCGGTGGGCCTGGGGCCAGCCAATCCCACGGGGCAGGATGGGAGGCGGCTTGAAGCAGGGGCCGCTTTTCCCCTACCGTCCAGCCAGCAAGCGTCCCGCGGCCCTGGTGCCGTGGGCCCGACAGGAGACCCCCTCCGCGATGCCCCCGTCCGCCAAGCCGTCGTCCGCCCCCCCGCCGCAGGAGCTGCCGGCGCCGTCGTACCCCGCAATCGAGTCGCTGCTCGAGGCGACCCCCGCGGAGGACGTCCGGGCGCTGTTCGCCCCGGTGAAGGAGGGCCTGGCCGGCCTCAAGGGCCCCAAGGTGGAGGTGGGCAAGAAGGCCCAGGTCGCGCTGGCCCACGCCGAGCAGCTGCTGGAGCTGCTGGTGGACACCCGCGAGCGGCTGATCGCCGAGGCCAAGGGGGCCAAGGGTCGGAAATGACGGGCTTTTACCCGTTCGTCACGGTTTTTGGCTCCGGGCAGGCAACTGGCGGAGCGCCGGGACGATAATGGGAGAAAGAGCACTGGATCATCCGGGAGCTCTGTCTTCTTCTTCTCGCAGCGCCTGGAGGATGAAATGGCGAACATCAACAGCATGCAGGGCCCCAGCATCCGGCTCTCCACCCACGTCACGACGGCGCGCCAGACCCCTGAGACGGGCTTCGGCGCTCGGCTCCACAACGGGCTGAACAGCGCGGCGGGCGCGGTGGGCACGGGCGTCGGCGCGGTGGCCGGCATGATTCCTGGCGGGCAGATCGTCTCCGCGGCGGTCTCCTCCGTGCACACGCTGTCCAACACGAGCGGCTCGGGCGCTGGCCCCTACGCCGGTGTGATGAGCACCGCGGTGGGCGCGGGCGGCGGCGGTGTCGTCGGCGGCGCCTCCGTGGGCGGCGCGGCGGTGGGCATCAGCGGCGTGGCCGGTGGCATCGGCGGCGGCGTGGCCGGTCCGGGCACGGGCGCGCTGGGCACCAGCACGTCGGACACCGTGGGCGGCAACTTCTCCCTGAACCAGATGGCGGCGGAGAACTCCAAGCTGCTCAACCTGCAGGCGGCCATCCAGCAGGAGTCGCAGACGTTCACGGCGATTTCCAACGTGATGAAGTCGCGGCACGATTGCATCAAGAACTCCATCAGCAACGTCCGCTAGGCCCGTAGGGCCTGGGTCGGGCCGAAGCACGGCGGGGAGGGGAGCGGCGCCGCTTCCCTCCTGGCCGCGCGCGGAAAGGAAGAGCGAAGTCCATGGCGGAGAGCGTCTCGGAGATCTCGAACAGCCTGGTCCCCCTGGGGCGCCAGCAGGCCATGGTGTTGCTGGAGGCCGGCTACCTGTGGCTGGACATGGGACAGTTCGACAAGGCGAAGGAGATCTTCGCCGGGGCCGCGGCGCTGATGCCCAAGAGCGAGGTGCCGCAGCTGGGGCTGGGCGCCGTGGAGTTCGCGCAGGGCCGTCACGACAAGGCGCTCCAGGCCTACCGCTCCGCGCAGCGGCTGGCCCCGCAGGCGTCGCTGCCGCGCGCGCATGTGGGCGAGGCGCTCCTGTTCCTGGGCAAGGTGCCGGAGGCGCTCAAGGAGCTCAAGGCGGCCATCGACCTGGAGCCGGAAGGTGACGGGGCGCGTCTTGCGCAGGCGCTCCTCCAGGCGAAGGATGCGGGAGTCCTGCCTCCCGCGAAGAAGTAGGGGCAGGGGAGGTTCACCCATGGCTGTCGGTGGCGTTGGACGCGGTGGAGGGAAGGGGCGCGCCGGTGGCGCGAAGGGGCCGTCGTCCGCGGCGCCCGCGGGTGGGGCTTTCGGCGCCCGGGTGGACAAGGCCGAGTCTCTCGTCGGAGTCTCCGGTCTGGTAGGCTCCAGCAACGTCCAGGGCCCCCAGGCCGCGGATCCGGTCGCCGCGCAGGCGATGGCGATTGCCCGCGGGCTGAAGAACGGGGGCTTCAAGAGCAAGGAAGAGGCGACCCGGGCGTTGGTCGCCGAGGTCCTGAAGGAGAAGCTGCGCATGAAGTCCTCCTCCCTCACCACGAAGATTGCGGACGCACTGCAGGATGACCCGCGGCTGAACCAGGTTCTCGAGCGGCTGTGGTCCAAGGCCGAGTGAGCAGCGCTTGCCACTGGGCGACGACAGACAGGCCATCCTCACGAAGTACGGCCCCTACGTTCGGTCCCTCGCGGCGACCGTGCGCAAGCAGTTCAACGCCCAGCTGGAGCTGGACGAGCTGGTGGCGTACGGACAGATAGGCCTGCTGGAGGCCGCCGAGCGCTTCGACCCGAAGGTGGGCGCCAACTTCCTCACCTTCGCCCACTACCGCATCAAGGGCGCCATCTTCGACGGTCTTCGGAAGATGGGCGTCCTGCGGGGCTCGGACGCCCGGACGGCGTACGTCGGGGAGCGGGCGGCGGCCTATTTGGGGAATTTGTCGGACCGCGAGTCGGGCTCAAGCAACCGCGGCAGCTCATTCGACGATGATGTCAGTGACATCTCGGATGCTGTGCAGGGGCTGGCGATGGTGTTCGCCTCCAGCCTCGAGGGTGCGGACAGCGCGGGCTACACCGACGAGTCCCTGCCGGTGGACATCCGGCTGGAGCAGGAGCAGCTGAAGACGCGGGTGCGGGCGGCGATCGAGAAGCTCCCGGAGAAGGAGCGAAAGCTCCTTCAGGGGTACTACTTCCAGGGCAGGACGCTGGAAGAGGCGGGGGCGGAAATCGGGCAGTCGAAGAGTTGGGCGTCTCGGCTTCATGCGCGCGCCATCGACCGGCTCAAGGAACTCTTGAACGAGGAGGAGGAACTTCCTCCGACCTCGACGGATGCAAGGAGGCTGTCACATGGCGGGTCCGATGGCGGGCATCTCCGCGGCGCAGGTGGCGCAGCAAAAGCTGCAGGATCAGGGCGCTCAGCAGACGACGAAGCAGGGCGCGTCGAAGTTCGACGGAGTTCTCGCTGACAAGGCGCAGGGCGCCGGTCAGGTGGACGCCGCGCAGGGCGTGAACAAGGCCCAGGCGACGCAGAAGACGGACATGGTCCGTCAGGTGGAGACGGTCAACAAGACGGAGAAGGCGGGCCTGAACAAGGTCAACGCCAACGCCGCCCAGCCCGTGTCCGCGAAGGCGGCCGAGCCCGTCGCCGCGAAGACGGAGACCGGCAAGACGGCCAAGGCCACCGACATGATGGAGCAGGTGCTCGGTGACCTGGAGAAGGGCCAGGGCAACCTGGAGAAGATCATCTCCCAGGCCGCCAGCGGCAAGCAGTTCTCCAACGCGGAGCTGCTCTCCCTGCAGGCGTCCATGTATCAGTACACCCAGCAGCTGGACCTGACGAGCAAGGTGGTGGAGAAGGCGACCACCGGTCTCAAGGACGTCGTCAAGACGCAGGTCTGAGTCCGTCCACCGTCCTTGGTGGCGCTTGACGAAGGGCGGCTCCTCCTGGTTGGAGGGGGCGCCCTTCCGCGTTTTCCGAGGCCCTAGTAAGCTCCCCGTGCCCATGATTCGCCGACCGCAAGCGTTTGTCGCCCCGCTCCTCGCCCTCGTGCTCGTGACGGGCTGTCACATTGAGCTCCAGCACGAGCTGAGTGAGGCGGACGCCAACGAAATCTACGTCCTGCTCAGCAAGAACGGCATCAACGCGAAGAAGGAGAAGGAGGAGGGCGGCAACGAGGTCCGGTTCATGATCACCGTGCCCAAGACGGATGCCGCCGAGGCCGCGGAGCTGCTCAAGCTCAACTCGCTTCCGCGTCCGGTGGAGAAGGGCCTGTCCCACTTCGCCAAGGGAAGCATGGTGCCCACCGCCACGGAGGAGCGCGCCATGCTCCTCAAGGCGATGGGCGGCGAGGTCTCCAACGCGCTCAACCAGATCGACGGCGTGCTGGAGGCGCGCGCGATCGTGAGCGTCCCGGAGAACAACGACCTGACGCAGCCGGAGAACAAGCCGATGCCGTCCGCGTCGGTGTTCATCAAGTTCCGGCCCGGCGCGGAGGGCAAGCCGCCCATCGACGTCAACGCGGTGAAGGCGTTCGTCGCCACGGCGGTGCCGGAGATGAAGCCGGACGCGGTGACGGTGCTGATGACGCCCGCGCTGGGACCCAAGGCGGAGAAGACCGACGAGAACCGGCAGCAGGACGTGCTGGGTCTGCGCATGACGGCCTCCAGCGCCAGCCAGTTCAAGGTGATGATCGCCGGAGCCTTCGCGCTCATCCTGGGGATGATGGGCGTCACGGCGTGGTCCATCATGCGCGGGGGCGGCGGCAACGCCCCCACGGCGCGTGGCCCCCGCCCCCGGGTCCGCCCGCCCGAGGCCTGACCGGTTCCGCGCCCCCCTTCGAGGGGGCGCCTTCTTTCCTCCCAGCGGGCGTCGGTGGGGCCCGCGAGGTGACGTTTGGACTCGTTCTTCACCTCGCTCAACAAGCGCCAGAGCATGCTGCTGCTGACCGCCGTGACGTTCGGCGGTCAGGAGAGCCTGGGCGCGATGGAGCACCTCCCGACGGAGGAAGGTGAGCTCTTGCGCCACCGCGCGCAGGAGATCCTCCAGATTCCTCGCGACAAGCGCATCCCGGCGCTGGTCCAGGAGATCAAGCGGCTGGTGAAGGACCGCCGCGGGCAGCTGTGGACCGCGGAGCCGGAGCGGCTGGCGGCGCTGCTGCAGCGCGAGCGCGGGGCGCTGGTGGAGATCGTCCTGCGCGCGCTGCCCGCGCCCCTGGCGGAGGCCGTGCGCGGCCACCTGCCGCCGCCTCGGGTGAAGCTGACCCGCGAGGTGCGGCCCCAGGTGCTGGACATCGTCCGGTGGAAGCTCGAGGAGGCGCTGGCGCGCGAGACGGGCGACTCGCAGTCCGCGGGGTTCAAGTTCTCCGACGTGCTCCTGCTGACGCAGCGCGAGCTGTTCACGGTGTGCGACCGGTTGGGCGCGCGCGTGCTGGGGCCGGCGCTGGCGGGGCTTCCCGACGCGGAGCGCGAGGCCCTGTTCGAGCCGCTGCCTCCGGACCTGAAGCTGCTCGCCTCCAAGTCGGTGGCGGCGAACGCGCCGCGCAAGCTGCCCGAGGAGGACGCTCGCGCGCAGCTGGAGCAGCACGATGCGCTGAGGAATCCGGCGGGCTCCATCCGCAGCGCGGGCGTGCAGCGCCTGGTGCGCGCGTGCGTGGCCCAGTCCGCGGAGTTCGCCGCGCGCATGGTGGAGAAGTACCGGGGCGAGTTCGGTGGGCTCATCGCGAAGTGGCTGCGCGAGGAGCGAAACCGGCAGCCGGCGCGGGGCGATGGTGGCCGCACGGACATCGTCATGGACCTGGAGCGGCTCGCCTCGCGCGGGCTCATCGAGCGCCCGGTGCGCCTGGCCACGCCGCCCCCGCCGCGTCAGTCCGCGGTGCTGCCGCCTCCGCCCGGCGCGCGCAAGGCCGCCGCTGCCGCCGCTGCCGCACGTCCCGCCGCGCCGTCCTCGGGGCGGGATGCCGCGCCTCCCGCGGGGCGGGAGGGTGCGAGTCCGCCGCCCCGCGAGCCCGCCGCCGCGCGCCCCGCTCCGGGGGCTCCCAAGGCCGCGCCCGGACAGGGTGGGACGGTCTCTCGTCGTCCTCCTGGCGCGGCGCCCGCCGTCCGTCGCGACTTCATGGCCGAGCGCGCCGCGAGGAACGCCGGCGCCATGTCCAGCCGCGAGGGCTCGCGTGTCGCGCGCCCCAAGGACGGGGCCTCGGATGGCTCGGCGATGCATCGGCTTCCGCCGCGCCGCGACCCTGGGGCCTCCCCGGAGGCCACCGGGGACCACCGGGAAGCCCGGCGAGACCCCGCGGCCCCGGTGGCCCGCAGGGAGCCGTCCGGAGCCGACCCCCGGTCCGCTCGACCTGGAAGGGTGGATCCGGAGGGTGCCCGCATCGGACCGCCTCCGTCGCGCCTGGGACAGGGGGGGGCTCGTCCTCGTCCGTCGAGCGCTGCCGCGGGCTCGCCCGAGGCCCCGGCGCGTGCTCGCATCGGACCGCCTCCGTCGCGCCTGGGAGGCCCTCGCCCCTCGAGCGCGGCCGCTGGTGAGCCCCTGCCTCCCGGTGCCCGAGAGCGTTCCCGTGTGGCGCCCGACGCCGAGGGTTCGCGGGTGGCGCCCGCGGGGGATGGCTCGCGGGTGGCGCCCGCCGGTGATGGTTCCCGTGTGGGGCCAGCCGCCGGGGGCTCGCGGGTGGCGCCTGTCGGGGGCTCGCGCGTGGCGCCTGCCGGTGATGGCTCGCGAGTCGGGCCCGCGGGAGATGGCTCTCGTATCGGGCCCGCCGGGGGCTCGCGCGTGGCGCCTGCCGGTGATGGCTCGCGAGTGGGCCCCGCGGGAGATGGCTCTCGTATCGGGCCCGCCGGGGGCTCGCGGGTGGCGCCTGCCGGTGATGGCTCGCGAGTGGGGCCCGCCGCTGGGGGCTCCCGGGTAGCGCCCGCGGGCGATGGCTCACGCGTGGCGCCCGCGGCCGGCGGCTCGCGCATCCAGCGCCCCCCCGAGGCAGGGTCCCGCGTGCGGCCTCGTCCCGAAGCCCCCGAGGCCCAGGAGGTCTCGCGCGTGTTCCGCTCGCGCTCGTCGGTCTCCATCGCGGCGGTGCGCCCCGAGCCCCCCCGTGAGGGTGGGGCGGAGCGGCCTCCTCGGGTGCTGGCCGGGCGGGCTGGCACCTCCGCGGGGCAGGCGCCCGCGGGCGGGCAGGAGGGGACGTCCGTGCAGCGCAGGCCACGTTCACCGTCCGGGACGGACGACTCTTCGTCCTCGGGCTCGGGCGGGCGTGGACCTCGCGGCGGAACGCGCTAGCATCCGGCCCGCAAGGAGCGGCGCATGGCGATCGGCAAGGTGATCAAGGGAGACGGGACGGCCGAGCCGTCCGTCGTGTCGGAGCGGCCGGTGTTGCGGCCTCCGCGCGCGGGGGTGATGAACGCCGAGGTCTTCGAGGCGCGCCAGGGCGCCCAGGGCATCCTCGAGGAGGCGCAGCGCGAGAAGGAGCGCATCCTCGCGGAGGCGCAGCGGGAGCGTGAGGCGCTCCTCGTGAAGACGCGCGAGGAGGGACGTCAGGAGGGGCTCGCCCAGGCCACGGAGATCATCCTCCGGGCGAAGATGCAGGCGGGGGAGATCCTGGCCACCTACGAGCAGGACGTCATCGCGCTGGGGCTGCGCGTCGGGGAGAAGATCATCGGCCGGAGCCTGGAGAAGGACCCGGACCTGATGCTGGAGCTGTGCGCGGCGGCCATCGACAACCTGCGCAGCGCCCGCTCCATGGTGCTGCGGGTTCATCCCAAGACGGCGGCGGTGCTGCGCGCGAAGAAGCCGGTGTTGATGGAGCTCATCGGTCGCGCGGTGGACCTGGCCATCAAGGAGGACCCCGAGGTGGCCCCGGTGGGCTGCATCGTCCAGACGGAGTTCGGCACGGTGGACGCGCAGCTGCCCACGCAGTTGGAGATGCTCCAGAGCGTGCTCTTGCCCGACCAGAACGGCCCGAAGGAAGGCCCGGCGTAGCCGGGACGGGAAGGAGCCCACGTCCATGGCCATCGACCTCTCTCGTTATCTCGACCTCATCAAGGACGCCCAGACGGTCCGCGTCCGCGGCCGCGTCACCGAGCTGACGGGCCTCATCATCAAGGCGAGCGTCCCCAACGTCCGCGTGGGCGAGCTGGTGCTCATCAAGAGCCGCGCGCGCGGCGCCGTGAAGGCCGAGGTCGTCGGCTTCCAGGGCGACGAGGTCATGCTCATGCCCCTGGGTGAGCTGTACGGCATCGGTCCGGACAGCGAGGTGATTCCCACCGGCAAGCCGCTGAGCATCAAGTGCGGCGAGGCGCTCCTGGGCCGCGTGCTCAACGGCATCGGCGAGCCGATGGACGGCAGCCCCCTGCCGGACGAGGGGCTCATCGACTGGTCCGTGGACCGCGACTGTCCGGACCCCTTCACGCGTCAGCGCATCGAGCGGCCGCTGCCCCTGGGCGTGCGCTGCATCGACGGACTGCTCACGGTGGGCGAGGGCCAACGCGTGGGCCTCTTCGCCGGCTCCGGCGTCGGCAAGTCGACGTTGATGGGGCAGATCGCGCGCAACACCAAGGCCGACCTGTGCGTCGTCGCCCTCATCGGCGAGCGTGGTCGCGAGGTGCGCGAGTTCATCGAGGACGCCATGGGCGAGGAGGGCATGAAGCGCTCCGTGCTCGTGTGCGCCACGTCCGACCAGCCCAGCCTGGTGCGTCTGCGCGCCGCCTACGTGGCCACGGCCATCGCCGAGTACTTCCGCGAGCGCGGCGGCAACGTGCTCTTCATGCTCGACACGGTGACGCGTCTGGCGCGAGCCCAGCGTGAGATTGGCCTCGCGGTGGGCGAGCCCCCGGCGCGTCAGGGCTATCCGCCGAGCGTGTTCTCCATGCTGCCGCGCATCCTGGAGCGCACGGGCAACTCGCAGAAGGGCAAGTGCACCGCCATCTACACGTGCCTGGTGGCCGGCGGTGACATGGAGGAGCCCATCGCGGACGAGGTCCGCGGTATTCTCGACGGCCACTTCATCCTCAACCGCGCCCTGGGCGAGCGAAACCAGTGGCCCGCCATGGACGTGCTCGCCAGCCTCAGCCGCGTGATGAGCGGCATCGTCTCCAAGGAGCACAAGAAGGCCGCGGGCAAGCTGCGCGAGACGCTCTCCACGTACGAGAAGCAGCGCGACCTCATCCTGCTGGGGGCCTACCAGTACGGCACGGACCCCCGCACGGACTACGCCATCGACAAGTACGACTCCATCATCGACTTCCTCAAGCAGGACACCCACTCGAACTCGGACTTCGAGGACACGGTGGGCCAGCTGGTGGGGCTGTTCGACGAGTGAGGTCCACCCAGGAGGGTGGGCTTGGGGCCCCCTGGTCCACTGGACGGGGGTGCACCTCCGGGAAACCGGGGTAGGATGGGGGCACCATGCCCCCGTACCGGTTGCAGACCCTGCTGGACATGCGGACCCGGGCCAAGGAGGAGGCCGAGCAGGCCTTCTCCGACGCCATCAAGGCCCTGGAGCGCGAGAAGGTGGAGCTCCAGCGTCTGATGGACGAGCTGGAGCGACGCAAGCGCGAGCGCAAGGAGAAGGTCGCCGCCTACCTCAAGGAGATCATGGCCAAGGGTGCCGGCATCAACGGCATGAACATGATGGGCCGCTTCGAGGAGCGCCTGAAGGACGAGGAGGCGCAGGTGGCGCTGGAGGTCGAGCGTCAGCGTGAGGCGGTGAAGGTGGCCGAGCGCCTGGTCGAGCAGCGGCGCCGGGAGATGGCCGAGGCGGCCAAGGAGCTCAAGGCCATCGAGAAGCACAAGGAGACCTGGCAGAAGCAGGTGAAGCATGAGCGCCAGCAGCGCGAGGAGTTGAGCCAGGAGGAGATTGGCAACGCCTTGTTCCTGGCTCGGCAGCGCAAGTAACCTGCCGCCACCCCATCCCTCGGGAAAGATGTCATGAGCCGTGTCGACGACGACCGTGAAGCAGCGCGCCTGGCCGAGCGCATCATGCAGGAGAAGAAGCTCGCCGAGGGCCAGGCCAAGAAGCGCCAGGAGGGCACGTCCGCCTTCCAGAAGCTGATGCAGCCGCAGGCGCAGCCCCAGGCGACGGCCCCCACCCAGACGCCGCAGACGCCGGGAGGCCTGGCCCGTCAGGTGCTGGCCAAGGCGACCCAGCAGGGGAAGACCTTCGGCGAGGCCCTCCAGCAGCCGCCCCAGATGGGCGGCAACCCCGCCTCCACGCTGGCCCAGACGCAGCGTCGGGCGGACACGAACACCTCGGAGGCCCGCTCCGGCTCGCGCGCCTCGGACGCCAAGGAGACCCAGCGCACCTCCGAGGGGCGGGAGAAGGACCTGGACAAGGCCGACTCGGCCCTGGGGCAGGTCAGCTCCGAGCGCGGCGCGGCCATCCGCGCGGACGCGGACGCGGGCGGCAAGGGCAGCGGCGGCGGTGGCAAGGAGGACAAGAAGGGTGGCGGTGGCACGGAGATGGGGGCGGGCTTCCGCTTCAACCCCGCGCTGATGGCGCCGGTGCCGGTGGCCAAGCCCAAGGACACCGCGGGCTCCGAGCGGCTGCGCGCCATGGCGAGCGAAATCGCGCAGAAGATCGTCGACCGCGTGCGCGTGGGGACGAACGCCGCGGGCCTGGCCGAGTTCCAGATTGATCTGCGCGGGGACGTGCTCAACGGCCTGTCCATCAAGGTCAGCGCGCGCAACGGGAAGATCTCCGCCACCTTCAGCGGCACCAACCGTGACGTGCTGAAGATGCTCGAGGAGCAGAGCGACGGGCTTCGCGCCGCGCTCGGGGGCCGGGGCCTGAAGCTCGAGACGGTCCGCTTCGAGGCGAAGACATGAGCGTGGAGCCGGAGGACGAGTCTCCGGGCGTGCACGAGCGCACGATGCTCGTGGACCTGCGCAACCTCAAGCCCGTCCGTCCTCCTCCCGAGAAGGCCGGCGCGCCGGAGAATGCGGAGCCGCGTCCCGAGAAGGCCGAGCGGCCGGAGAAGGTCGCGCGGAGCGCCTGGCGTCCCTTCACGTTCAAGGGGCTGGAGAAGGTGTCGCGCGCCCAGGGGCAGCTCGCCGAGCGGCTGCGCTGGCTGACGCCCAACGAGGGGACGCTGACGGGCGTGTCCGCCCGGCTCAAGGGGCTCTTCGACGCGGAGGTCGGCCTGTCGCTGGAGTCCGTGCAGGTGCGGCCCATGGCGGAGCTGCGCCGCTTCCTGGGGGACCCGACGTTCCTCGCGGTGCTGGCGCCCGGGGCGCTGCCGGGGCGGGCGGTGCTCGAGGTGGAGCTGGCGCTGGCGCACACGGCGGTGGACCTGCTGTTGGGCGGCGCGGGCGAGACGGTGGGCTTGAGGCCCCTGACGGACATCGAGGAGGGCGTGATGGGCTACGTCATCCTGGAGGCGCTGCGGGTGCTGGTGCCCGCGCTCCAGGCCGGCGTGCCTCGCCCGAGGCTGGACGGGGTCGCCCGGGGCGTGGACGAGGTGTCCGCGCGCCTGGGGGACGACGGGCCGATGTTGACGGTGCACCTGAACGCCACGCTGGGACCGCACGGCGGCATGGTGCGGCTGGTGGTGCCGGCGGCGGTGCTGGAGGCGGCCGAGCCCGCGGTGGAGAGCGCCCAGCGGCGCGCCCGCGTCAAGGCGGACCTGGCGGCGAACGCGGGCCGGCTGTCGGCGGTGCGCGGGTGGCTGCGGGCGGAGATTGGCACGGCGGAGCTGACCGGCCAGGACCTGGCGAGCCTGCGCGTCAAGGACGTGGTCCTGGTGGACGTGCTGTCGGCGCGGCCGGACCGGGGCGAGCCGGGCACGGCGCAGCTGCGGCTGGGCGCGGGGCGCTCGGGGCACGCCGAGGCCGAGGTCTTCGTCGAGGACGGGCGCTACCAGGCGCGCATCACCCGCATCATCCCCGGGGAGTCGGGGAACCCGCGCTCGGCCACCGAGGAGGGTGGGGGGCGGGACGAGGAAGAGGATTTCACCAACCCGGAGCTGGACGTTCCTCCGGAGCTCGAAGGGGCGCCCTTGGACGACGTGAACAAGCCGGACGGAAGCGACCTGCTGGGCGACGTGCCGCTGCAGATCGCCGTGGAGCTGGCGCGCATCCCGGTCACCGCCGAGCAGGTGGTGGGCATGCGGGCCGGTCAGGTCATCGAGCTGAGCCGGGGCCCCGGCGAGCCGGTGGAGCTGTCCATCAACGGCAAGGTGGTGGCCCGCGGTGAGCTGGTGGAGATGGAAGGCCAGCTCGGCGTCCGCGTCACCACGTTGGCGAGCTGAGCACCTTCGCGAGGACTGGAAGCAAGCGGGCTGCCAGACGGGGCCCGTGGCGGTCCTCCGGCCTTTGAACTAGCCTCGCCCCCAGCCATGGCAGTCCTCCGCAACCCCCTCCCGCGCCTGACCCTGGGCGTCACGCTGCTGCTCGCGCCCGCGTCCGTGTGGGCGCAGGCGCCCGCGCCGAGCCCCTCGCCCGTTCCCGCCGCGCCCACTGGGGCCGCGGTCGGGGACGCCGTGGCGCCGCCACAGGCAGGGCAGGGCGCCCCGGCCGCGCCTCCTCCTGCCGCGCCTTCTCCTGCCTCGTCCCCCGTCTGGGAGGACCCGTCCATCAACGCCGCCGCGGCTGCGGAGGCGGAGCCGGAGAGCATGGGCTGGATGCTCGTGCGCACCCTGATGGTCCTGGGCGCGGTGGTGGCGTCCATCTACCTGACGTTGAACGTGGGCCTTCGCCGGCTGATGGGCCTGCAGTCCACCTCGACGGGGCGGCAGACGGTGGTCTCCGTGGTGGAGCGGCTCCCCCTGGACCCCAAGCGCGCTCTCTTCGTGGTGAAGGCCGCGGACGAATACCTGTTGGTGGGCGGCGGCGAGGCGGGCCTGCAGTTGCTGTCGAAGCTGGATGCGGAAGCCGTCGAGCGCATCCGGGCACAGCGCCCGCAGACGAACGTGGTTCCCCTCAGCCCTTTCCTCCAGAAGCTCCTTTCCCGTCGCTCCGGGGGCTCGTCGTCCGAGCCCCCTGGCGCCTGATGGCCCCCTTCCCGTGAACGCCCTGACACCCGCCCTCCCTCGTCTTCCGCGCGTCGCGCCCTGGCTGTTCGCGGCCGTGGTGTCGCTGCATCCCTTCATCGCGCTCGCGCAGAAGAAGCGCCCGGGCGGCATCCCCGACTCCGTCGCCAACGAAGCGGTGAGCGCCGACACCTTCACCTCGCGCCCCCTCGTCCTCATCCTCGCGCTCGCCGCCATGGGCCTGGTGCCCTTCGCGCTGATGATGGTGACGAGCTTCGTGAAGATCTCCGTCGTCCTCTCCATCGTCCGCTCGGCGCTGGGCACCCAGCAGATTCCGCCCACCCAGGTGATTACGGGCCTGGCCGTCATCCTCACCGTCTACATCATGGCCCCGGTGGGCACCTCCATGTACCGGGCCTCCGAGGTGGACATCTGGGACACCGGCGGCGCGGGCAACTTCTCCTCCGCCAAGGTGGGCACGCTCCTGGAGGGCGCCGACCGCGCCAAGGAGCCCCTGCGCGCGTGGCTGATGAAGAAGGTCACCGTGAAGGACCGCTCGCTCTTCTACAACCTCGCCAAGAAGATGCGCACGGGTGAGGACCGCGACTCGGTGAAGAGCGAGGACTTCATGGTCATCATCCCCGCCTTCGTCGTGTCCGAACTGAAGGAGGCCTTCCAGATTGGCTTCCTGCTCTTCGTCCCGTTCATCGTCATCGACATGGTGGTGGCCAACATCCTGCTGGCGCTCGGCATGCACATGCTGTCGCCGACCACCATCTCCATGCCCTTCAAGCTGCTCCTGTTCGTGCTCGTGGACGGCTGGTACCTCATCGCCAAGGGCCTGGTCGTCGGCTACCTGTAAGAGGAAGGCACCCATGAACCAGCTCACGTTCATCACCCAGGAAGCGCTGTTCCTGGTGCTCGTGGTCTCGGCCCCGCCGGTGTTGATGAGCCTGTTGGTGGGCTTCATGATCTCCCTGTTCCAGGCGACCACGCAGATCCAGGAGCAGACGCTCACCTTCGCCCCCAAGGTCATCATCGTCTTCGGGGTGCTCGCCATGACGGGCCCGTGGATCGGCGGCCAGCTGGTGCGCTTCACGTTCCACGTCTTCGACCGGTTCCCCGCCCTCATCAAATGAACGCCGCGGAACTCGTGTCCGAGCTGGCTGCCCGGACCAACTTCTCCGCCGCCATCTTCACGGTCGCCCTGCTCATGTGCCGGGTGATGCCCGTGCTCATCTTCAGTCCGTTCCTGGGCGGTGAGGTGGTGCCCACGGAGATGAAGATGGGCATCGGCCTGACGCTGGCCATCGTCCTGTATCCGTCCATCGCGCACTCGGTGACGACCATCCCCCTGAGCGCGCTGCCGTACATCGCGCTGATGGCCAAGGAGATCTTCATCGGCTTCTCCATGGCCTTCGTCGTCAACGGCGTGTTCGAGGCCGCGCGCATCGCCGGCACGCTCGCGGACACCATGTCCGGCAGCAACAACGCCCAGCTCTACGTGCCGCAGCTGGGGCAGCAGGTCTCGCTCTTCTCCAACCTGAAGGTGCAGCTGTCCGTGGTGCTCTTCCTCACCCTGGACGGCCACCACCTGGTCATCCGTGCCCTGGCGGACAGCCTCACCACGGTGCCACTGGATGGCTTCCCGCGCTTCAGCCAGGGCTCGTGGACCTTCTTCGACGTGCTCATCCGCGTCTTCGCGGACATGCTGCGCGTCAGCCTGGCCCTGGCGGCCCCCGCCACGCTGGCCGCGTTCCTCACCGACGTGGCGCTGGGCGCCATCAACCGCGTGGCGCCGCAGATCCAGGTGTTCTTCATCTCCATGGCCATCAAGCCGCTCGTCGGCGTGCTCATCACCTTCCTGGTGTTGGGGACGTTGATCGGCCGCATCCAGGACGAGCTGGCCCACATGCTGAAGGTGCTCCACGACGCCCTTCGGCTGCTGGCCTAGCGCCCACGGGAACCTCGCGCCCATGTCGGACGATAGTGGAGACAAGACAGAGGAGCCGTCGCAGAAGAAGCTCGACGACTCTCGCAAGAAGGGGCAGGTCTGGAAGAGCAAGGACCTGAGCGGCGTGGCGGTGCTCGTGGTGGGCCTGGCCGCCGTGAAGGCGACCTGGGACAACCTCGAGAAGGAGATCTCCAGTCTCTTCCTCTTCAGCTTCGACCACGTGGCGCGGGGCGGAGACCTGGCCGACGCGACGGGCCAACTGCTCTACCTGGGCGTGCGGGCGCTGCTGCTGGTGACGCTGCCGGTGCTCCTGGGGGGCGCGGTGATTGGCGGGCTGATGGAGTTCCTGCAGGTGGGCTCCCTGTTCACCATGGACCCGCTGATGCCCAAGCTGGACAAGCTCAACCCGCTGGCCGGGTTGAAGAACATGTTCAGCAAGAAGTCGCTGGTGGAGCTGCTCAAGAACCTCATCAAGATTTCCGTCACCGCCTACGTCGTCTACGGCGTGGTGCGCGACGCGATGCCCATGGTGCTGGAGACGGTGCGCCAGGACACTCACACCATCATGGTCATCATGGGGGAGCTGGTGACACGCGTGGCCGCGCGCGTGGCGCTGCTCTTCGTCATCTTCGCCATCTTCGACGTCTGGTGGCAGCGCAAGTCCTTCATGAAGGACATGATGATGTCCAAGGACGATGTGAAGAAGGAGTACAAGGAGAGCGAGGGCGACCCGCATCACAAGGCCAAGCGCAAGGAGTTCCACCAGGAGATCATGGAGGGCCAGCAGATGGAGGCCGTGCGGGACGCGGACGTCATCGTCACCAACCCCGACCACGTGGCCGTCGCCCTCAAGTACGACCGGGAGAAGGACGGCGCCCCTCGCGTGCTCGCCAAGGGCGTGGACCACAAGGCCGAGCGCATCAAGGGCATCGCCCGCGAGCAGGAGGTCCCCACGCTGCGCAACGTGCCGCTGGCGCACGCGCTCCTGCGGGTGGAGGTGGGCCACGAGGTCCCGGAGGAGCTGTACGACGCGGTCGCCGAGGTCCTCAACTTCGTCTACGAGCTGAAGAACGGCGCCCCCCAGGCCCCCGCGGCCCGCGCATGACGGGGTGGGGTGGGGCTACAATCGCCGGGACTTCGCGGAGCTGCCCATGAGTGACGACGCCGAAATCGCCATCGCGCTGAAGTACGACAAGGAGAAGGACGGCGCTCCGCGCGTGGTGGCCAAGGGCCTGCGGCTCAAGGCGGAGAAGATTCGCGCCATCGCCAAGGAGCACGGCATCCCCGTGATGCGCAACATCCCCCTGGCCAACGCGCTTTACCGGGTGGACGTGGGCCAGGAGGTGCCCGAGGAGCTGTACGACGCGGTGGCCGAGGTCCTCAACTTCATCTACGAGCTCCAGCGGGAACAGGCCGCCTCGGGCGGCAGGTAGGCGAGGGGGGCTGGACGGCCCCCCCCTGTCTGGGGTGTGCTCCGGAATCGACGATGGCCAGAATCAACAATCAGCCCCCCGGTGGACCCCAGTGGCCCTGGGGGGGACCCCGCAGCGTCCGTGAGCGGCTGGTCGACCCGTCCCAGGTCGACCGCAAGAAGCTGCGCAAGACGGGCAACCCCAAGAACCCGGCGCTCGCGTCCGCGGCGCTGCTGGACTTCATCGGTCCGGCGCACTCCTCGGAGGAGCTCCGCCTGCCCCTGCCGCCGCACCCCGGCGGACACGAGGCGGACCTGGAGGGCTTCAGTGACAGGCCCCACCTGGCCAGCGTGGCGGGGCGGGGGAGCGACGAGTCGCGCCACCTGCTGGAGCGCGGCCTGTCGCGCATCAACGCCTCGCCGGACCGCCTGGAGCGCCTCAAGGCCCTGCTCCAGCGCGAGGCCTCCATGCTCACCCTGGTGGACCAGGTGAACGAGGAGACCAAGGAGATCATCCGCCGGATGTGGGCGGAGCAGAAGGACGAGGGTTACTAGCGCCATGCCGGAGGACCCTCAGGACGAGGCGCAGCTGGCGGCACGGCTGCAGCGTTGGGCGGACGGCAAGTCCACGCTGCGCGAGGTGCGCGGCTACTCCAACGACGAGCTCTACGCCATCGCCAAGACGGCGTACTTCTTCTTCTACCAGGGGCGCATCAACGAGGCGCGCACGCTCTTCCAGGGCCTGTACGCCGTCAACCCCACGGACGGCTACTTCGCCAAGGCCCTGGGCGTGGTGGAGATGGCCGCCGGGAACGGGCAGGGCGCCCTGGCCGCCTTCGACGTGGCCGCCAAGCTGTCCCCGCAGGACCCCTCCGTCTACGTGGGCCGCGCCGAGGTGAAGCTGGCCCTGGGTCAGAAGCAGCAGGCGCTGGAGGACCTTCGCCGCGCCGCGGCGATGACGCCCCAGGATGATCCCGTGGTGCGCAAGGCCGGCGCCATGGTGACGGCGCTCACCCGCCGTTGAGTCCAGCACGCTCCGGCGTCCGGCTTCGGCCAGACGCCGGGTAGGTGAGCCTGGAACAGTCTGCTAGGCTCGCCGGGTTCACTCACCCCAACCCTCTTTGTGGAGAGGTGGAGAGTCATTCGATGAGCACGCAGAAGGCGAAGATGGGCGCGCTGCCGCCAGAGCCCGCGGCGCTGGTGGAGAAGCGCGAGAAGCTGCTGGCGGAGCTGGAGACGCAGTCGAAGACGGCCCAGGGCACCTTCCTCCAGGTCGTCCGCACCATGAAGATGCTGGTGTCGTCCACCACGCCGGGCGCCCCGTTCGACGAGCGCCTCTACGGCGACGTGTCCAGCGCGCTCGAGCGCTTCATGGCCGACCCCATCCTCCCGGTGCCTCCCGCGTTGGGCATGGTGGTGACGTACCTGTCGGAGCGCCTGAACACCTACGGGATGACCATCCAGAACGCCGTCAAGGAGGCGAACCCGGAGATGCACGCGAAGCTCGCGTTCACGCCTCCGAGCGCCCAGCCGGCCCCCGCACCGGCGGCGCCGGCCGCCGCGGCCCGCGCCCCCGCCGCCAAGGATGGCTTCGAGAGCGGCTCTTCTCGCCGGGCCCTGGCGCTGGACCCCGAGGCCAACCCCCCTCCGCCCGCGGCGGACCCGAAGCAGGAGCAGCAGAAGCTGGAGGGTTTCAAGGCCTGGATGAAGAACCCGAGCCTTGGAAAGATCAAGGGTTAGGCCTGTTTCCGGAGGGGACCCGGGACGGGCGGATAAGCCGGAAATGATCCGGATAATTCGCAGGAAACTTCTGGCCCCCTCCCCCGATAATCTTTTTGTAGCCGCCGCTGCACTTCACCTCGCAGCACTCACGAATTAATCACAGGAGAACGTCCATGAGCATCTCTGCCAACTTCAACGCCGCTGCGAGCAGCATCCTGGCCGGTTCCAAGGCCTCCAACGACATGATCGCGGCGGCCCCGAAGGATCAGCAGCCGTTCCTCCGCGCGCAGGAGCAGATGCAGCGCGAGGCGAAGCTGGTGGAGCTCATCTCCAACTCGATGAAGGCCATCGAGAAGATGCAGAGCGCCATCACCAGCAACATGCGCTAATTCGGTTCAGCGCTGGTCGCAGCACCCTGGCCTCGCAACAGCTCTCCGAGCTGCTGCGGGGCCGGTTCATTTCTGGCCGCCGGTGGACACGCGGCCCTCGAGCGTCCGAAACTTTCCGCGCCGCTCCACGAGAATTCCTTCAACCCTACCTTTTGGAGAAATCCATGGTCGCTCCCGTCAATGGCGGTCCCCGCTATACCTCCTCGACGCAGAAGACCGCGTCCGAGTCTTCCACCCAGACGCCGTCGGATCCGGCCGCGGAGCGGGCCAAGCAGCAGGCCACCATGGATGGAATCCGCAAGAAGGACCCGAGCAAGCTGACCGGCGCGGACCGCGACAACTACGCGAGCGCCCTGGGCACGGACAAGATCCTGGAGAACAAGGCGTTCCTCGGCTTCTTCCCCGACTCCGTGTCGGAGACCATCGCCAAGAAGCTGGACGAGGACGTCGCCAGCTTCATGAAGCAGAACCCCAACGCGTCCCTGAAGGACATCGACAAGCACGTCGACGACCGCTTCAAGGCGCAGATGTTCAGCGCGGTGGTGGCCCAGAAGGGCGTGGACATGGCCATCGCCAACCTGAAGAAGCAGTTGCAGAAGACGCGCGACGGCTTCGACGATTAGCTCGCTCGGCGTCTCCTGACTGGTGGGCCTGCTGGAGGCGGGCTAGACTCCAGGCCGCCTCCATGTTCCGCCCCGGGAATGAGTCCAGATGACGACGACCCAAGCCAAGGCGCCGGTCTCCGAGAATGATGTGAAGCCGCTGTCCGGTCCGGCGCTGCTGGAGCGGGCCACGCAGGGCTTCGACCTGTTCCAGGAAGGCCGCTTCCAGGAGTCGCTGGCCCTCTTCGAGGAGCTGGCCGCGATGGATGGCTCGGAGGCGTACTTCCAGACCGCCCTCGGCGCCTGCCACCTGGCGCTGGAGAACCTGGACCAGGCGGAGGCCTTCTTCAACCGGGCCATCGAGCTGGACCCCTCGGACCTGACGCCGTTCGTCAACCGGGGTGAGGTCCATCTGCGCCAGGGCAAGGTGATGGAGGCGGCGCGTGACTTCAACCACGCGGTGTCCCTGGACCCCGAGGGCAAGGACCCCTTGAGCGCTCGCGCGCGGATGCTGGCGGCCGCCGCCCTGGAGAGCGTGGAGGAGGCCCAGTCCGGCGCCCCCGAGCGCGACTCCGGCTCCGAGCGTCCCTGAAGTCCCCCCGTCTCCCCCCTGGACGGAACACCCCCGCCCGGCTCGTGAGGCCCCCCTTGGGCCCGGGGCCGGGCGCGGACTAGGATGGGTATCCTCTGATGTCCGCCTCCAATCCGAACAGCTTCCTCTCGAAGTACTCCGACATCGTCCTGGCTGTTGTCGTGGTGGCCATCGTCGGGATGATGATCGTCCCGCTGCCGCCGCTGCTGCTGGACGTGCTGCTGACGCTGAACATCAGCATCTCGGTGGTGCTGCTGCTGGTGTCCCTCTACGTGCCAGCGGCGCTGCACCTGTCGGTGTTCCCGACGCTCCTGCTCATCACCACGATGTTCCGGCTGTCGCTGACCATCTCCACCACGCGGCTCATCCTGCTGACGGGAGATCCGGGTGAGGTGGTGGTCGCCTTCGGAAACTTCGTGGTGCAGGGCAACTTCGTCGTCGGCGCCATCCTGTTCCTCATCCTGGTCATCGTGAACTTCATCGTCATCTCCAAGGGCTCGGAGCGCGTCGCCGAAGTGGCCGCGCGCTTCACCCTGGACGCGATGCCGGGCAAGCAGATGTCCATCGACGCGGACCTGCGCGCGGGCTCCATCGACCAGGACCAGGGCAAGAAGAAGCGCCGCGACCTGGAGCGCGAGAGCCAGCTGTTCGGCGCCATGGACGGCGCCATGAAGTTCGTCAAGGGCGACGCCATCGCCAGCATCATCATCACCGTCGTCAACATCGTCGGTGGCCTCATCATCGGCGTGACGCAGAAGGGCATGTCCGCGGCCGACGCGGCCCAGAAGTACACGCTGCTCACCATCGGTGACGGCCTGGTCGGCATGATTCCCGCCATCCTCATCTCCACCTGCGCCGGCATCATCGTGACGCGCGTCGGCGGCGAGGAGGAGGGGGCCCACCTGGGCAAGGACATGGGCAGCCAGCTCACCGCCTACCCGAAGGCCATCGCCATCGCCGCGGGCATGCTCATCATCCTGGGCCTGGTGCCGGGTCTGCCGAAGATTCCCTTCTTCCTGTTGGGCTTCGGCGCGGGCTTCGGCGCGTGGACGATGCTCAAGAAGCAGAAGGAAGCGCAGATGGTGGAGGAGGCCGGGCCGGCCATGGAGTCGGACCTGGGCACGCCGATGTCGTCGGAGCCGGCGCCCAAGGAGCCGATGAACCCGGACTCCGAGCTCTTCATCCCCGTCGTCACGCCCATCGTCCTGGAGGTCTCCGACGCGCTGGTGCCGTACGTGGACTCGCGTCAGGACAACGGCAAGTTCCTCTTCGAGCTCATCCCGTTCATGCGCGATGGCCTCTTCGTGGAGCTGGGAGTCCGCTTCCCGGGCGTGCGCGCGCGCGGCAACTCGTCGCTGCCGCCGGGGGCGTACCAGATTCAAATCAACGAGGTGCCCGTCGTCACCGGGCAGGCCACGCTGGGCCACGTGCTCGTCAACGACACGGTGGACCGCCTGCGCCTGATGAACATCCAGGGCTTCGAGGCCATCAACCCCGCCACCCGCCAGCCGGCCGCGTGGGTGCCCGAGCAGCACCGCGACACGCTGGAGGCCGCGGGCCTGACGACGTGGGACGTGCCCGGCTACATCATCCTCCACGTGGCGGCCATCCTCCGGCGCAACGCGCGGGAGTTCGTCGGCGTGCAGGAGACGCAGACGATGCTGGAGCAACTGGAGAAGGCCTTCCCCGCCATCGTCAAGGAGGTCATCCCCAAGGTCGTCAACGTCCTGAAGCTCACGGACATCCTCCAGCGCCTGGTGGAGGAGGAGATCTCCATCCGTGACCTGCGCGGCATCCTCCAGGCCCTGTCGGAGTACGGCCAGGTGGAGGCGGACAACGTGATGCTCACCGAGCACGTCCGCGCCTCGCAGCGCCGCTACATCTCCCACAAGTACGCGCGCGGCAGCGGCACGCTGGTGGTCTACCTGCTGGACCCCAACATCGAGGAGGCCATCCGCGGCTCCATCAAGCGCACCTCGGCGGGCGCGCACCTGGCGCTCGAGCCGGAGCTGGCGCAGGAGATCGTCCAGGCCGTGCGCTCGGAGTGTGGCCACCTGCCGCCGTCCGCCCAGCGCCCCGTCATCCTCACCGCCATGGACATCCGGCGCTACGTGCGCAAGCTGCTGGAGTACGAGTTCAACCCCTCGTTCTCCGTGCTGAGCTACCAGGAGCTGTCCCCCGAGCTGAACATCCAGCCGGTGGCCCGCATCTCCACCCGGTAGTCCCGGGGCAGGGCAGGGCGCGGGGGCGTCACTTCCGACCCCCGCCGTCGTGATCGGAATCCTCGCGTTTCAACGCAACTCGCGAGGCAGGACACCGACAATGGAAGGAAGGCGGGAGTGCGTGCTCTCCAGCGCGGATTCCCCGAGATTCGGGAGGAAGTCATGACGAGTGTCAATCAGGCCGGCAACGCTTCCCGCACCCTCAGCACTGGCAGCACGAAGGTCGGGCTGAGCGATGCGGAGCTGACGAAGAACCTCGGTCTCATCGAGAAGACGGTGGAGAGCGCGTTCGCGGACATCGAGTCCGCGGTGAAGGCGCTCAACCAGCTCAGCGAGAACTCGTTCTCGACCGAGCCGGTCCGGGTGAGCGACCTGACCGCGACGGTGGACTCCGGCAACGTGTTCCCCACGGAGAAGCCGCTCATCGACGAGAACACCTTCCGCCCGGCGGACAAGCTGAAGGTGGACGACAAGGGCACCATCACCACGCCGGGCGGCTACAAGATCGAGCAGCTGGGCCAGTTCGAGTGGAAGATCTCCGGTCCGGACGGCAAGAGCACCCGCATCTGGGGCGACCCGCACGTCGACGAGAGCGACGGCGGCAAGTTCGACTTCAAGCGCAACACCACGTTCCAGCTGCCGGACGGGACGGAGATCAACTGCACCACCGTGCCCTGGGGCAACAACGGGATGACGGTGACGGGCAAGCTGGACATCACCAACGGCGCGGACCACATCGCCGTCACGGACATCGACAAGGGCAAGGGCAAGGTCGGTGAGCTGACCAAGGACGGCTACGAGACGACCGTCGCCTTCCAGTGGAACGATACCTTCCAGAACAACAGCCGGGACCTGCTCGTCATGGGCAAGGACTCCGACGACTGGGCCAACCAGGGCAAGGAAGTCCTGGGCGACGAGGGCGGCGGCGCCACCTTCAAGCACGGCAAGGACCTGGAGTTCCAGTACAAGGACACCCCCTCGGTGCTCAACCTGCTGCCCGAGCCGGCCAAGGACAAGAAGGACACGTCCAAGGCGGGGGACGTCACCCAGCAGCGCGACGCGCTGATGCAGAAGGTGAACGACCACATCACCCAGGCCCTCGCCGTGCTGGGCAAGCCGAAGGAGTCCGAGAAGGAGCAGCCCCTCGAGGACCGCTTCAAGTCCGTCGCCGACATGTTCAAGGCGCTGGATGAGATCAACTCGCTGAATGATATGGTCAAGCCGCGCAGCAACATCTTCATCTGACCCATGGCAACAAGAGGGGCCCTGTCCGAGGGGCCTCTCGCGAGGTGGTCTTGAGCGGCAAACCGGAGAGCGGTGGAACGCCGGACGTGCGGATTCCGAAGGCCCTGGTGGACAAGCTCGTCAAGGGCGAGCTCCAGCTGGGCCAGTTCCTGGGAATGACACGTGAGCGGCTCTTCGAGTACGCCGCCGTGGGCCACAAGATGCTCCAGGCCGGCCGTACCCGGCTGGCGCTGGACATCTTCCAGGGCCTGACGGCGGCCGCGCCGCAGGAGCCCGCCTTCCACACCCAGCTGGCCGCCACGCTGCTGACGATGGAGCGCGTGGACGCCGCGTTCGACGCCTACCAGCGCGCGCTCGCGTTGGATGGCTCGCACGGCGACGCGCTGGTGGGCCGCGGCGAAATCCTGCTGCGCCGGGGCAACGTCCCGGAGGGCCTCAAGGACCTGAGTCGGGCCATCGAGCTGGACCCGGGCCTGAAGAAGCGCTCCACCCAGCGCGCCAAGGGCACGCTGCTCGCGCTGAAGAAGCAGGCCGAGACGCTCAAGGCCGCCCGGCCGAAGCGCTGACGTGACGCCGTCCCCGCGGTGAGTGCGTGCGGGCGCGCAGGTCGCGCCCGCGCCTCAGGCGCCGGCGACCACGGCGATGAGCAGCACCAGGAACACCAGCCCCACCACGCCCATGACGACGAGCGGGACGAGCTTCTGCTTGTCCTTGAGCATCGCCATGGCGCCGCCCGGAGCGACCTCGTCCGGGACGGAGTTCTCCTGGGAGGACTGGATGGGCTCCTCGATGGGGCCGGGCTCGGGCTCGGGTTCCGGCTCCGGGGGAGCGGGCTCCGGCTCCGGCTCCGGGGGAGCGGGCTCGGGCTCCGGCTCCGGAGGCTTCTCCTTTCGCACCGGCGCGGGGCGCGAGGGCGACGGAGGCGGGGCCTTCTTCACGTCGGTGGCGAGCTGGACGGGCTCCTCGGCGGGCTCGGCCGGGTCGACGTAGAGGAAGCGCGTGCCGCCCACCTCCACCTCGTCGTTGTCCTTGAGCGCCTTGCGGTTCACCCGCTTCTTGTTGACCTTGATGCCGTTGCGGCTGCCCAGGTCCTCCACGTGGGTTCCGGACCAGTCGCGGCGGATCTTCGCGTGCTTGCGCGAGGTGAGGTCGTCCTTGAGGACGATGTCCACCTCCTTCTCGTCCCGGCCGATGACCAGCTCGGACGCGTCCGCGATTTCGATGCGCTCGCCCTCGCGGGGGCCGTTCATGATGCGCAGGTAGCGCTCCTCCGAGGAGGACAGTCCGCGCATCACGTCCTTCAGGTTGTCGCGCGCGATGAAGGACGTCTTCTCCGACGTGGCGTCCCCGTTGATGAGCTCCGTCACCTTGTCGAAGCGCACGTCGTACTGCGCGATGGCGATGACGTCGCCGTTGCGCAAGAGGCGCTTCTCGCCCTTGGGCAGGGGCTTGCCGTTGACCTGGGTGCCATAGGCGCTGCCCAGGTCCTCCAGGAAGAAGAGCGTGCCCTCCTGGCAGATGCGCGCGTGGTTGCGCGACACCGCCTGCTGGGCCAGCACCACCTGGCAGGACTTGTCTCGCCCCAGCGTGATGACCGATTCGGTGAGGACGTGCTCGGTGCCCTTGGCTCCGGCCTCGCTGCGCTGCGTGACGGTGAGACGGACGCTCATCGAGGGGGTGGTGCTTGCAGGGAACTGCGGGGCATCAGAACGTCGCGTTGCTCAGGTACTTCTCGCACGTCTGATACTCGGTGGGGAACTCTTCGGAAGTCGCATACTTCAGGAAGTTCTTGCAGGCCACCTCGGCGTGCTCGTGCTTGTTGGCGTCCTGGAAGAGCTCGAAGAGTCCGAAGTGGCAGGGGGCGTACTTCCCATCCAGCTTCACGCACTTCTTGTAGGTGGTCTCCTCCTCGGCCAGAAGCCCCTTCTCGCGGAAGGTGCGGGCGAGGGTGAAGAGCGCGGGGGCGGAGTTCTCCGCCTGCTGGGTGTCCTTGACCTCACGCAGGCCCGCGTCCGTGAGCGCCGCCTTGCGCTGGGCCAGGGCGAGGTTGTTGACGCAGCTGGTCAGCTTGGCGTCCAGCTGGATGCAGTTGGCGAAGGCCTCGCGCGCGTCGACGAAGCGGCCCAGCTCCATCAGCGTGTTGCCGTAGTCGTGCCAGACGTCGGGGTTGTTCGGGTCCGTCGCGGCGGACTGGGCCATGTGCTCGGCGGCCTCTTCGTACTGGTCCTCCTCGAAGGCGATGATGCCCAGCGAGTGGTGGGCGGCGGCCAGGTTCGGATTGATGGCGAGCAGGGTGCGGAACTCCTTCTTCGCCTCCGTGTACTTCTTCATCTTCATCATCGTGACGGCGAGGCTGTAGCGCGTGTCCAGGTTGTCCGGGTTCACCTTCAGGGCGCGCCGGTAGTTGTCGTGCGCCTTCCCGTAGGCTCCCTCCTCCGCGTAGAGGTAGCCCAGGTTCTGGTAGGACTGGAGGTGCTCCTGGTTGTAGCGCAGGGCCTTGATGAAGTGCTTCTTCGCGTCCTCCTTGCGGCCGGCCATCATCGCGATGATGCCCTTGTTGGCCCACAGGTCCGCGTACTGCGGCGAGAACTCCAGGCCCAGGTCGCAGTAGACCTCCGCCTTCACCAGGTTCTGGGCGTGCAGCTCCTGGGCGCAGAGCTCGTTGTTGATGAGCGCGCGCTCATGCGGCGGCGGCGTGGACAGACAGCCGGCGAGCGGAAGCGTGCAGACCAGGGAAAGCGCGGTGACGAGACGGGCAAGACGCATGGCCGACCGAGTGTAGGAGAGCGCCTCCTTTGGCGCAACGCCTCGGCGGGGCCTGAATCCGGGCTGATTTCGGTGGGTTGCACGATTAGAGTGGCCGCCCATGCGTACCTTGCTCTGTGCTTTCACCTTCGCGCTGGCCCTGCTCGGGGCGGCCCCGGCTCACGCCCAGTTCGCCAATCGCAGCCTCGGGTTGTCGCTGGGTTACATGGACTTCAACCGCACCAAGGGGTTGGACGACGCCTTCTTCCTGGGCATCGACGCGAGCCTCTATATCGAGAACGGCTTCGAGCTGGTGTCCCTGTCGAAGGTGGCCTTCCCCCGCGACACGACGGACCCGGCGCGCAAGCGCGTGGTGGGCCTGGCCCCGTCGCTGGGCATCCGCTACCTGCTGATGGAGGAGAGCATCCGCCCCTACCTCGGCTCCGACATCAGCTACCTCATCGTCTTCAAGGAGAGCATGAGCAACTTCGTCGGCATCGGGCCCAATGCCGGCGTGGACTTCTTCATGTCGGACTCGGTGAGCGTGGGGCTCAGGGCGCAGTACAACTTCTACATCGCGCTCAACGAGAAGACGCAGAACTCGCTGACGTTGTCAGCGGGCGTGGCGGCGTACTTCTAGCGCTTGGGCAGGAGGGCCGCGGCGACGAGCAGCGTCCATTTCTCGTCGGACAGGTGGGCGGGCTTCTCCATCGCCAGCGCGTCCTGCAGCCGTGCGCCGAGCGCGGCGAACAGGCGCAGGCGGGCCTCCATGCGCAGCTCGTCCCGGCGGAGGACGGCGGTGAGCACCAGCTCCCGCTCCTCCGTGGACAGCCGCTTCACGCGTGAGACGAAGAGCGGATCCGCCAGCAGGCCCTCCTCGCCGGAGGCGTTGATGGCGGAGGGCACCTTCAGCCGCCGCTCCCGCACGACGATGGTGCCGGCGAGCATGTCCCCCAGCCGCTGCTGCGAGCCGGAGACGAGCGCCGTCACGCCACCCACCAGGTACAGCAGGGGGAGCCGGTCCACGGGACGGGCTAGGTTGCGCAGCGCCGCGTGGTAGAAGCCGATGCGCACGCCGCTCTCCTGGATGACCCGCAGGGACAGGGCGCGCTTGCCCACCGTCTGGCCGCTCCAGAGCGTCTCCAGGGTGATGCCGTAGCCCCAGTCCACCAGGAAGTACACGACGATGCCCAGCGCGCTCGCGACGCCGGGGAAGGCGGCCATGACCAGGCTCAGCCCCAGGATGACGGCGAGGCTGATGACCACGACGATGACCGAGTCCAGGAGCCACGCCAGGAAGCGCGAGTACAGGCCCGCGAGCGTGAAGCGGAACTCCACGTACTCCGGTGTGAGCACCGTGTGGGTGCCGTCCAGCAAGGTGTCGGTGGCCGTCGTCACGGCGGGCAGTGTAGCCGGCTCTCCGGGCATGCGGGGGAGCATGGGGGGATGCGGGTATTCCCAGGTGAGCCCTTCGGGGGCCCTGCCTGGCCGACCACCCGGCGAGTGCCCCGTGGGGGGCGCGGGCGGACGGGCGTCTGTGTTAATCATGGCTGTCGGGGTGGTGGGGTAGCCTCGCCGCCCCTCGCGCAACGTGCCCCCCTCCGCCACCTCATCCTGGAACCGCCGCCTCTTGCCGGCGGCCGCCTTTCAGTTCGCGCTCATCGCTGGGGTGACGCAGCTCAAGACGGCGGCCAACGCGCTGGTGTTGTCGCGTTTCGACTCGCAGGCGCTGCCCTACCTGTACCTGTTGGGTGCCCTCATCACCGCGGCGCTGACGGTGCTGCCGCGCTTCAAGCCGGGCTCGCCGTTCGAGTCGCCGGGCGTGCTGACGGGGCTGGGCGGTGTGGTGTCGATGGGGCTGGCGGTGGCGCTGTCGGTGGGCGTGAGCACGTCGGCGCTGGCGTTGTACCTGTTCGCGGACACGTTCTCGACGTTCGTGTCATTCCGGTTCTGGGCGCGCATGGCGTCCGCCTTCGATGCGCGCGAGGCCCGGCGCGCCTTCACCGCGCTCAATGGCTTCGCCATGGGCGGCGGCATCGTCGGAGGTCTGCTGGTCCAGGGGCTGGCGGAGCGGCTGGGCACGCCGGCCATGGTGGTGAGCGGCGGCCTGGGGCTCTTGGCCGCGGGCGCCATCTTCCACCACCTGTATCGCGGTGAGCCGCCGCCTCCGCCCCGGGGGCGTCCGGCGCCCACGTCGTTCATGGCGTTCAGCTACCTGGCGGAGAGCCCCTACGCGCAGGTGCTCGCGGCGCTGGGCATCTCGTTCGCGGTGCTGTCGTCCTTCGTCGACTACCTGTTCCGCATCCGGCTGGAGGGCCAGCTCAGCGAGGACGCGCTGGCGGCGCTCTTCGGCTCGCTGCAGCTGTGGATTGGACTGTTCTGCGTCGCGTTCCAGCTGTTGTTGACGCAGCGGCTGCTCAAGCGCCTGGGGCTCCTGCGCTACGTGGCGCTGGTGCCGCTGGTGCTCGCGCCGTTGGCGGGCGCGACGCTGGTGACGCCCGACCTGTGGCCGGTGCACCTGTTGCGGCTGGTGGAGACGGCGGTGAGCTACTCCATCCTGCCGGTGGGCATCCAGCTGCTCTACGCGGCGGTGCCGGATGACCAGCGCGAGGGGCTGCGCGCGGCGGTGGATGGGCTCTTGCGCAAGAGCGGCGTGGTGGTGGCCGGTCTGCTGCTCATCGGCGCGGGGCGCGCGGCCACGGGCATGTCGATGGCGGTGGCCGTGGTGGCCATGTGCGCGGCGCTCGGGTTGCTCCTGGTGCGTCTCAAGCCCGCCTACGTCGCGGCGCTGGGTGAGCAGGTGGGCGCGCACGAGGAAGAGGAGGTGGAGCTGGAGGGGGAGGAGGAGCAGCGCCTGTTGACGGAGGCGTTGTCGGCTCCCATGCCGGACCGTGTGCTGCGCGCCGTGGATTTGATGGAGCAGGCGGAGGTGTCGCTGCGGCAGCACCTGCCGGCGTTGCTGCGACATCCGCATGAGCGCGTGCTGGAGCGGGGCGTGGCCCTGGCGCTGGAGCTGGAGGCTCGCGAGCTGGCGCCGGTGCTGGAGCGATTGGTGGAGGAGGGGCCTCGTCGGCCTCGGGACCAGGCCGTGTGGGCGCTGGCGCGGCTGTCTCCGGAGCGGGCGGAGCGGCTGTTGCCGGCGCTGCTCAACCACCCGGACGTGGGGCTGCGGTGCGCGGCCATCGGCGCCCTGGTGAAGTCGACGGGGAGCGCGGCGGCGCTCGCGTCGCTGGAGGAGCTGCTCGCGCGCGGTGAAGGGGCTCCGGTGATGGAGCGCCGTGAGGTGGCGAAGCTGCTGGGGCGGCTCCAGGACGCGCGCTTCGCGGGGCCGCTCGCCCGGTATCTGGATGATGGGGACACCACCGTGCGGCGCGTGACGCTGGCCGCGGTGGGGGAGGGCGGCTACGTGGAGCTCGCGCCCCGGCTGTTGCCCTTCCTGACGTGGCGCGAGGAGCGCAAGACGGCCCGCGAGGCGCTCATCGCGTTGGGCGACGCGGTGACGCCGCTGGTGGAGGAGCACCTCAACAACAAGAAGGCGCCGCTGGCGATGCGGCTGCAGCTGCCTCGCGTGCTGCGGGGCATCGGTACGCCCGCGGCGCTGGACGCGCTGCTGTTCTCCAACGTGCGGGATGATGCCTCGCTGCACTTCCGCATCGGCGCGCAGCTGTCGCGGCTTCGCGACGAGCACCCCGAGCATCCGGTGGACGTGGACCGCGTGCGCGAGGCGCTGGGCCGCCGGCGGGACACGTATCGGGCGCTGGTGGGGGCCTATCGCGACGTGCGCGCGGCGTTGGGAGATGGCTCGTTGCTCACCCGCGCGGTGGGCGACCGGCTGGACCAGGCGCTCGAGCTGTCGTTCTTCCTGCTGGGGTTGTTGGACTCGTCGCACCGCATGCGCGGCATCCACTACAACCTGGTGGGGCAGGATGCGCGGCGGCGGGCGCTGGCGTTGGAGTTGTTGGACAACCTGCTCTCCGAGGAGGACCGGGAGCTGGTGATGGAGCAGGTGGAGGCGCACCACCGGGAGCTGCCTCCCGGGGCGTCGGGGCGGCTGTGGCGCAGGCTGGCGGCGCTGGTGCAGAGCGAGGACGTGGTGCTGCGCGCGTGCGCCCGCCACATCGCGCGGGTGAACGGGCTGGACGTGCTCCCGCAGGAGGGTGAATTGAGCGACCGCATTGTCCAACGGATGTTCGAGCTGGAGGGCGTGAGCGTCTTCTCCCAGAGCGACGTGGATGACATCGCGGCCATCGCCGCGGTGGCCCGCGAGGGCTTCTTCCGCGCCGGTGAGCGCATCTATGCGCAGGGCGACCCGGGGGACGCGCTCTACGTCATCGTCGACGGCGCCATCGACGCGTTCCACGACGGCGAGCACGTGCTGCGCTTCCAGGGCAAGCAGGCCTTCGGCGAGGTGAGCCTGCTGGATGGCGCGCCGCGTCCCACGGACATGGTGGCCGCGGTGGACACGCGGGTGCTCATCATCGACCGGCGTGACTTCCTGGACCTGCTCGCGGACCGGCCCGAGCTGCTCACGGGGTTCTTCCGCGCGGTGAGCCTGCAGCTCCAGGCGCTCATCGCGCTGCCGGACTCGCGCGAGACGGGCGAGCGGCTGGAGATGACCGCGCCCGCGGCTCCCACCGCGCCGCCGCTGCCCACGGGCCCCGCGCCCGAGGGCTCGGAGCCGCCGACGACGGAGAAGCGCACCCGGGGTGGAGACGCCTGAGCGGCTCGGCGTGCTCGGGTTGACCGAGGGCTTCGAGCCGACGGGTTCGTGGCGCTGCCCGCGGGGGCCGTGTCCGAGGGCTTGGGGCCGATGACGTAGACATGCTCCCGGGGCGGCGACACCTGAGTGGCTCGCCGCGCTCCGGCTTCTCTGGGACCAGGTGCCGACTGCTTCGTGCGGCTGCCCGTGAGGTTGATGCCTGAGTGGCGGTGGCGGCGTCGTTCGTTGCGCCCCGTGACGAGGCGCGCTCTCTCAGGCGTCCTTGGCCGGGTGGTCCTGGTCCGGGCTGGAGGGAGGGAGCCGGCGGGCACGCTCGTGCTGGAGGATGTGCGCGGAGGCCACGGGGATGAGCGGCCGCACGAAGAACTTCAGTGGGGCGAAGGAGCCCACGAAGCGGACCAGGGACAGGCCCGCGTACGCCCAGGGGTGGCGCTCCACCGAGGCGACGGGCGCGTAGACCTCGCTCGTGCGCTGGGTCCACATGGCGCCGTAGCGCTGGAGAATCCCCCACCGCAGGCCGGGCACGCGGGTGGTGAGCGTCGTCCACGCGCGCAGGAACCAGGGAGGCCGCTGTCCCTCCACTTCATCCCAGGCGCGGCAGCTCTTGGCGGCGGTGAACACCATCAGCCACCACATGCCCCACAGCGAGGTGATCGCCGTGAGCAACGGGCCGCTCAAGCCCGTGCAGAACAAGGGCGAGGCGACGAAGACCGCGGCCGGGACTCCCACCGCGAACAGGAGCATCGCGCGCACCCGCCGCTGGACCTTCTTGCGCAGCCACTGCACGTTCAGTCGGACGTGAGGCGTGAAGGCCTCGTCCTCCGGCTCGATGCGCGTGAGCAGGCTTGCGTCGCGCGAGATGACGTCGTGGTAGTCGCGTGAGAGCGCGATGATGACCCACTGCGCGAGCTGCATCGCCGCGAACAGGGCGATCCAGAACGGCAGGCTGAGCAGCGAGAAGCCCTTGTACGAGAGGAAGGGCAGGGCGTCCTCCTCCTGTGGAGAGGGCTCGACCTTCTCTTGAGGCTTGCTCGACGAGGGGGCTCCCGCGACGCCACCCTCAGCCTGTTCCTCGGCGCCGCCCTGCTGGACCTCCGTCGTGATCGCCTCGGCGATGAGCGCACCCAGCGCACTCGCGAGAGACGGTCCACCGTCGCCCTGTCCGCTCGCCGCGGCCTCGACGTCGCGAACCCGCTGCTCGAGGGCCTTGTCGCGCGCGGCCTCGGCCTCCATGGCCTGCTTCATGGCGGCGCTCGCGGCCTTGAGGCTCTCGCGCACGTCGGGGGGCAGAGAGTCCACGTCATCCAGCACGGCCTCGGTGTTCTCCGGGGCCTTCTGGGTGTCGTCCGCGATGGCGCCCGACCCCGTCGGGGGCGTGCCCGGGATGGCGGTCTCCGCGAGCCGTGCCCCCGCGGGAGCCTGGGAATCTCGCGCCGACTGCTCCTCCGAGTCTGCCTCGGTCGTTCCGGCTGAGGACGTCGAGCCAGGCTTCTTCGCGACGTGCGTTGGCGCCACCGTCCCGGAGGCTTGCTCCTGTCCAGCGGCCTCCTCTTCGTCACCCGGCGCCGCCCGCGCTTCCGTGGGCTCGTCCCCGTCACCCTGCTCGGCGGCCTCGGCCTCTGCGACGGCCGTGCCCCGTGCCACGGAGGTCTCCTCCCCGGCCTGGGTGCCCGCGGAGGCCTCCTGCTTCTCACGCTCCCGGGCGGCGATGCGTCGTCGGCGCCGCTCGCGCAGGCGCTCCATCACCTCCGGGTCGACGTCCTTCGCCTTGTCCTCCGCCATGGCGTGCGCGGCCGCCTGGATGACCCGGGAGACCTCCGCCTCGACGGCCGCGTCCCGTCGCTCGTCCACCGCGTTCGCGGCCTTCTTCGCCGACCCCATGCACGTCAGCGCGAGCGCCAGGGCGACCATCGTCTGCATCATCCCCACACGCAGGTACCGGGAGCGCGCGGCGGAGTCCGCCAACAAGGCCCGGGCGATGTGGAACGGCAGGCTCATCCCATGCGCGAACTGCCTCAGCCGACCCTGCTGGCCCACACCGGAGCCATGCTCCTGGAAGTGGGTGGCTCCCTTTTGCAGTTCTTCCCAGAAATGCTGGGTCGAGGTACGACCGGAAGGGTTCTCCCCGCGCGCCGCGTCCTGACTCTGCTCTCCTCGGCGTGAGGGTGGGGCTTCAGGGGCCGAATGATCCGACACGCCGGCCACCGTATCACGTCCGGAGTTGTGCTAAACGGCGCTGCTGTGAACTCGACCCCCTGCTATCGCTTCCGTCCCTCCCGCCAGTCGCGCCTGTCTGGCGTGCTGGTCCTCGCGCTCGGCGCTCTGGCCGGCTGCGAGAAGAGCAGTCCTCCCCCCGCCGCGCCCGCCACCGAACAGCCGGACGCCGCTCCCGCGAAGCCCGCGGTGCCCAGCGAGGTCACGCTGCTGGTCACCGGCGGCACCTTCGGCCAGCTCCAGCCCGTCGAGGGCAAGGGCGGCGCCGCCGAGCTGCTCGGGCAATGGGTGAACAACGAGAAGCACTGTCCGGGCCCCGTGAAGGATGGCCAGGCCACGTGCGCGGACTCGGGCACCCTGGCGCTCGCCACCGGTGACCACTGGAACGGGCCCGCCCTGTCGTCCTTCTTCCTGGGCGCCCCCACGGCCGAGGTCATGGGCCGCATGGGCTACGCCGCCTCCGCCATGGGCAACCACGAGCTGGCGTTCGGCAAGGAGGCCTTCCTCAAGAACCGCGCCTCCGGCGGCTTCCCCTTCCTCGCCGCCAATCTGCGCGTGAAGGACCCGGCGCTCGCGGGTGACATGTCCCTGCCCGCGTTCCAGGTGTTCGACCGTCGCGGCCTGAAGATCGGCGTGGTGGGCCTGGCCTCCGAGAAGACCGTGCGCACGGCGATGGCCGGCCGCGCCGACGGGCTCGAGGTCACCGGTTACGAGGAGGCGCTCGCCAGCGCCGTCCCCGAGGCCCGCAAGGCCGGCGCGGACACCGTCGTCGTCGTGGCCGACACGTGCGTCACCGAGCTTCAGCCGGTGGTCGCCAAGCACCCCGAGTGGAAGCTTGCGCTCGTGGCCGGCGGCCGCTGCCCCGCGCAGGTGTACTCGAAGGAGAACGGCACCATCTTCGCGTCGCTGGACCGCGGCTTCTCCAAGTACCTGCGCGCGCACATCACCTTCGACCCGGCGAAGCCCGCGGGCGAGAAGGTCACCCAGTTCGAGGGCAAGCTCGTCGACGTGGCCGGTGGCACGCCCGACGCCGAGACCGCGCAGCTGGTCGCCAAGTGGAAGGCGCAGCTCGACGAGGTGCTGGGCCAGCAGATCGGCTTCACCAAGACGGGCATCCCCCAGGCCTCGCCGCAGATGGCGAAGTGGGTCGCGGGCGCGGTGCGCGAGTCGCTCGGCACCGACGCGGCCATCCTCAACAAGGGCGGCATCCGCGGCGACCTGCCGGCGGGCCCGGTGACTCGCGGCAGCATCTACACGGTGATGCCGTTCGAGAACTCGCTGCTCGTCGTGAAGCTCAAGGGCGAGGACCTGGCCAAGCAGCTGGCCAACCCCAACGCGCTCATCTCCGGCTTCACCGCCGCGGGCAAGGGCAAGTTCAAGGACGCCAAGGGCAAGGCGCTGGACCCCGCGAAGGAGTACACGGTCGCCACCGTCGAATACCTGTACTTCGGCGGTGACGGCTTCGAGTTCGAGAAGCTGGCCCCCGAGCCCACCGAGACGGGCATGGCGTGGCAGACGCCCGTGGTGGACTGGACCAAGCAGCTCGACTCCAACGAGAAGAAGCCGCTGGAGAAGCAGCTGAAGTAACCCGCGCCCACGCGCGGCTCCACGAGGCGCCGGACGAGCTCCCACCTGGGCTCCTCCGGCGCTTCGTCGTTGCGGGCCACAGGGGACGTGGCCCCGGGGGCCTGGGCTGCGCGGCTACTCGCCGCCGATGGGCGAGGTCGCCGAAGGCGCGGCGCCGCACACGGCCTCATAGCGGGCCAGCGTGTCGTGCACCGTCTGGCTCAGCCGCACCGGCGTGCCCTCGTAGAGGACCTCCACCGCGAGCTGCTGCGTGGCGAGCGCCTCCTGGCACCGGCCGAGCTGGAAGAGGATGGTGGAGTACGTGTCCAGCACGCTCGCGTTCCCCGGCGCCAGGGCGAGGGCCCGCTGCGCCGCCGCCAGTCCCCGCTCGGGCTGGGCCGTGCGCGCGTAGTAGCGGGCGAGCCCCTCCTGCGCGGCGACGTTGTCGGGAATCAACTCCACCGCGCGCAGCCTCGCGGCCTCCTGTTCCTCCGTCGCGTAGCCCGCGGCATCCAGCGCCTGGGCGAGCGCGTCCCACGCCCTGCCGCTCTCGGGCCTGCGGCCCACCAGCTCCCTCGCGAGCTCCAGTTGCTCCTGCGGCTCGGCCGTGTTGCGGATGCGCAGCAGGGCCACGGTGAGGTTGCCCGGGTCCTCCTTCAGCGCCTGGGCCATCTCGAACTCGGCCTTCTCCAGCCGCTCCTCGGGGGTGGCGCCTCCCGGCGTCATCAGGAAGAGGCGCGCGCGGATGGCGTGCACCTCCGCGGGCTCCAGGGGCCGGATGTCGATGTCCCCGGAGACGGGCAGCAGCGGCGCGGTGATGGTCGGGGAGCGCATGGGCACCGTGCCCAGGGCGTAGGCGTGGACCTGTCCGGCCAGGTCCTTCACGCCGTGGAACGCCGCATCCCAGGCGACGCGCGGGTCCTCCCCGCCCATCAGCCGCTTCTGGAAGCGCTCGAAGCGCTCGGCGTGCTGGCTGATGAAGAAGTGCACCCAGAGCCACGCGGACACGTAGTACTGCTGGGACTCGGCGCTGCTCATCGGCCCGCGGCGGTCCCACTCCCACAGCTCGTCCAGCGTGCGCCAGCCCTGGCGCCGGGCGATGTCCAGGAAGGGGCCGTGCTTCGCCCCCAGCACCACCTCCTGCTTCTCCGGCTTGAGGGCGATGGTCTCCAGGTAGGTGGCCAGCCCCTCCGACAGCCAGCGGGGCTGACGCACCAGCGCGAACTGGGAGAGGTAGTGCGTCAGCTCGTGGGCCTGCGTGGAGATGTCCGCGCCCTCCTCGCTGAGCGCGTAGCTGTGGCCCGCCATCACCAGCACGGGGCCCTCGGCCATCGTCGCGGAGAAGCCCTCGATGCTGACCTGGGTGAACTCGGAGAGCTCCCGGCGGTTGCGCAGGACGATGACCTCCACCGTGCCCGGCGGGTCGAAGCTGCCGCCCCAGGCCTGCAGCAGGCCCTGGCGCATCAGCTCCAGCTCCCGCGCGGCCTCGGCGGACGTCTCCGCGTCCAGGTTCGTGCGGACGGTGAAGTGCGGGCTCTTCACCTCCACCCAGGGGCGGCCGCCCTCGAGGGGGCACAGTGCTCGCATGGAGCTGCACCCCGTCACACAGGCCAGAAGGCACCCCAGCAACGCCAGCCGACACGTCATGTTCCTGTTTTCCCACAACTGACGCCCGTAGGGCAGGGTGGGCATCCCTCCTCGCTGGGCTAGAGTGTCGTCATGGAGATGGCGGAGTTCATCGCGTCGCGCCGGCCTCGCTGGGAGAAGCTCGAACGGCTGCTGGACCAGTCGGAGACCCGGGGCCTCCGGGGCCTGAGCCTGGAGGACGCGCGGACGCTGGGGAAGCTCTACCGCGCCGTGTCGAGCGACCTGCTCTGGGTCCGGGCGCGCAGCGGTTCGGCGGACGTGAGCGCGTACCTCAATGATTTGGTGGGCCGGGCCTATGCGCTGACCTACCCGGGGCGGCGTCCCCGGTTCGCGGACGTGTGGGGCTTCGTGGCCCGGGGCTTCCCGGCGCTCTTCCACCGCGAGGTGCGCATGTACCTCGCCGCGGTGCTGCTGTTCCTCGCGGGCGGGGGCTTCGGCTACCTGGGGATGCTGGTGGACCCGGAGGCGGCGCACTACCTGGTGCCCGCCGAGCACCTGGACCTGGACCCCGTCCAGCGCGCCGCCGACGAGGCGAAGGGCGAGGGGATGACGGCCGACCAGCAGGCCCATTTCTCATCGTACCTCTTCACGCACAACATCCAGGTGGCCTTCCTGGCCTTCGCCCTGGGCGTGACGCTGGGGTTGGGCACGGCCATCATGCTGTTCGTCAATGGACTGTTCCTGGGGGCGCTGGCGCAGGTGTACGCGGCGAAGGGCATGGCCGGCTGGTTCTGGGCGTGGATCCTCCCGCACGGCATCCCCGAGGTGACGGCCATCTGCATCGCGGGCGCGGCGGGGCTCGTCATCGCGCGCGGGCTGGTGGCCCCCAAGGGTCTCACCCGGGGACAGGCGCTGCGCCTGGAGGCGGTGACGGCGGTGAAGCTGCTGTTCGGGACGCTCGCGCTGTTCGTGCTCGCGGGCTTCATCGAGGGCACCGTGTCGCAGATCCATCCGCCCAGGCTGTCGGTGGCCTTCAAGGTGACGTTCGCCCTGGTGGTGGGCTCGGGCGTCTATGCGTACCTGTTCTCGGACTGGCTCCGAGACTCCCACCCGGCCGGGCCGGGCCCGGACGCTCCCCCGGCGTCCTGACGGGCATCGTGGGCGACGGGGCCGTGCTACACGGGGCGGGTGCTGCTCCTGCCCCCGCTGCCGCCCCTGCCCGAGGTCCTCATCGAGTGCCCCCGCTTCTCGTTCGTGAAGCGGCGGGCGGATGGCTCGGTGGACTTCGTGTCGCCGGTGCCGTGTCCGTACAACTACGGCAGCATCCCGGGGCTCGTGGCGGATGATGGAGACCCGCTCGACGCGGTGGTGCTGGGCGCGCGGCTCGCTCGCGGGCAGCGGGTGCGGCTGCCGGTGGTGGGCGTGCTGGGCTTCGTCGACTCGGGGCGGGGCGACCCGAAGGTGATTTGCGGCGCGGCCCCGATGAGCGCCGCCGAGCGCGCGGGACTGGAGTCCTTCTTCCGCGTCTACGCGCTCTTCAAGCGGGGCCTGCACCTGGTGCGCGGCAACGACACCGACACCCGCTTCACGGGGTGGCTGCCGGTTCCGTCAGTGTCTTCCGCATCCTGAGGACGCGGTAGCTCAGCTCGCCCAGCGCCATCGGCCCCACCCACGTCTCCGGCTGGAAGCCCTCGCGCGTCCAGAAGCGCAGCGCCGCCGGGTTGGGCTCGGCCACGCCCACGCGCAGCACGTGCTGGCCCGAGGCGCGCAGCCAGTCCTCGTAGCCCGCGAGCAACCCCGCGCCCAGCCCGTGTCCCCGCGCCCCGGGCTCCAGGAGCAGCAGGCCGAGGTACGCCTCGCCTCGCGTCGGGAAGTCCTGGAGCCCCTCGAAGAGGCCCACCCACGCGCCCGTCGGGTCCACGAGGGCGAGCAGGTGCCCCTCCTCGGGCGTCACGCCAGGAGGACGCTCCAGGGTGAGTCGAAGGGCCTCGTCCGCACGCGCGGGGCGGCCGTAGCACAGACGGAAGAAGTCCTCGCAGCGCTCCATCAGCGGCTGGAAGCGCTCGGCCTCGGCGTCGCCGATGCGGTGCGCGGCGACGTCGCCGGATTGAAAGAGCGGGTGCATGGCGGGGTTAGAGGACGCCCCGGGCCTTGATGTCGAGGTAGCGGTTGACGGCCGCGAGGCTCAGGTCATCCGGCTGCACGTCGAGCATCTGCACGCCACCCTGGCTCACCCGCGCCTTGAGCACCTCGCGGTCCGTGAGCAGCTCCGAGGCCACCGCGTGCTGGAAAGACTCCTCGGGGCCCGGAGGCGGCGTGCGCAGGAGCTTCTGCAGCGCCGTGTCCTTCACCGACAAGCACAGGGGCACGTGCCGCCGCGCGAGCCGGTGGAGCGGGGCCACCATGGTGGACGCCTGCTCCTCGTCGAGGAAGTCCGTGAAGACGCACAGCAGGCTGCGCCGCGTGAGGCGGACGTTCAGCTCCTTGAAGAGGGCCAGATAATCCACGTACGTGAGGCTGGGCGTCGTGGAGTAGAGCGCGTCCACCATCTTCCGGTACTGCGTGCGCCCCGCCGCGGGCGGCAGGTACGTCTTCACGCCGTCGGCGAAGACGGCGAGCCCCACCCGGTCTCCGTTGCGCACGGCGACGAAGGCCAGGAAGAGCGCGGCGTTCACCGCGTGGTCCAGCTTGGTGAGCCCGTCCACCTGCGCGGCCATGGAGCGGCCCGCGTCCACGCAGATGAGGATGGACTGCGAGCGCTCCGACTCCAGCACCCGCGTCACCGGCCGTCCGCGACGGGCCGTGGCCTTCCAGTCCACGTCGCGCGCGCTGTCTCCCTGCGCGTAGTCGCGCAGTCGCGCGAACTCACTGCCGCGTCCGTCACGGCGAAGTTGCCGCAGGCCCAGGTTCACCAGGTCCAGCGCGGCGCCGGACAGGAGCAGTCGGCTGGCGCCTCGCAGGTCCGGGTACACCGAGAGGGTCTGCGTGGTGGGGAACACGCGCTCGTGGAGGACGAGCCCCAGCGGGCCCGACACGCGCGCGGTCACCTCCGTGAAGTCGAAGCGGCCTCGCCTCGCGGGCGTCACCCGGTACACCCAGCGCGTCTCGCTGTCCGGGGGCAGCTCCAGCGTGGCCTCGTCGGGCACGGCGGTGAAGGACTCCGGCACGCCGTCCTTGACGCGCACCCGGGCCGTCCGGCCGCCCCGGTGCACCAGCCGCAGCTCCACCTTGTTGGGCACGCCCACGTTGAGCCGCTGCGGCAACACGCGCCGCGCCTCCAGCCGCACCGCGCGCGCCCACAGGAAGTCCAGCACGGCGAGCGCCAGGGCCAGCGCGTCCAACGCCAGCACGGCGCCGCCCAGGCCGGGGAAGAACCCCGCGGCCATCATGGGCACGGCCAGCAGCGCGAACAGCGCCCAGAGGCGCCCGGTCGGAATCACCGGGGGACCTCCACCGCCTGCACCACCTCGCGCAGCACGTCCGACGGCGTGGCTCCGTCCAGCTCCGCGTCCGGCGACAGCAGCAGCCGGTGCTTCAGCACGGGGCCCGCCAGGAAGCGCACGTCGTCCGGCGTGACGAAGTTGCGCCCGCGCAGGGCGGCCAGGGCCTTGGACGCGAGCAAGAGGTGCACGCCCGCGCGAGGACCCGCGCCCAGGCGGATGCGACTGGAGGTCCGCGTCGCCGCCACCAGCTTGCGGATGTAGCCCAGCACCGGCGGCTCCACGTTGACCTCGTTGAGCGCGGCGCGCGCACCCAGGAGGCCCTCCTTCGTCACCGCCGGGCGCACCCCCGCGCGCGCCAGGTCGCCGGCGTCGAAGCCGCGGTGCACGGAGGCGAGGATGGCGTCCTCCTCCTCGGGCGCGGGGTAGCCCACGTCGATCTTCAGGAGGAAGCGGTCCAGCTGCGCCTCGGGCAGCGGGTACGTGCCCTCCGACTCCACCGGGTTCTGCGTGGCGAACACCGTGAAGAGGGGGGACAGCGGCAGGTTTCGGCCCTCGAGCGAGACGCCGCGCTCCTGCATGGCCTCCAGCAGCGCGGACTGCGTCTTGGCCGGGGCGCGGTTGATTTCATCGGCCAGCAGCAGGTCCGTGAAGATGGGGCCCTTCACGAGCACGAAGCCCTGGGACTTCAAGTCGAACACGCTGGTGCCCAGGATGTCCGCGGGCATCAGGTCCGGGGTGAACTGGATGCGCTTGAAGTCCGAGCCGATGCTGCGCGCGAGCGCCTTGGCCATCAGCGTCTTGGCCACGCCGGGCACGCCCTCCAGCAGCACGTGGCCGCCGGCGATGAGGCCGCAGAGCATCAGCTCCAGCACCTCGTCCTGGCCCACCACGGCCTTGCGCACCTCGCGCAGCACGCCCTCGCGGATGGCATGGGCGGCCTGCACGGCGGAGCCGGTCTGGACGAGCGGGGAGGCGGGGTCGTTCGCGTTCATGGGGTACCGGAAGTGCTGCGCCGGGCCTGGCCGGCGGGGTGGAGACCTTGCCGCAGCGTGGCCGCTCGCGCGGTGAGCTGCTGGAGGTCGGAGTCGTTGTTCACCGTGTCGGCCCGGCCGACCACTTCGCGCAGGCCGCGCGCGAGGTCCTCCCGGCCGCGCTCCTGCAGCGCCTCCGAGACGGCCTTGGGCGCCGCGTGCGCGGGCAGGCCCGCGTGCAGCGCGAACTCCTGGGTGAGCCCTCGGGCGACCAGCTTCGCCGCGAAGCCGTGGTGGCGTCCCTCGCGGTACAGCCGCGCCATGGCGAACAGGGCATCGGTGGCGCCCACGCGCACGGACTCGGGCGGAGGGCGGGGGCGGCCGAAGCGCTTGAGCGCCACGGACCACAGCGCCACGCCCGCGAGCAGCTGGAGCACCGCGAAGTGCAGGCCGTAGCGGCGCGCGAAGTCGACGACGGAGCGCTCGTTGGTGAAGCCGTGGTGGAACTCGTCGAACTCGTACGGGCCGGGGCCCAGCGCCGCCAGGGCGGAGAGCCAGAACTGCGCGTTGTCCGCGCGCGACAGCGCCACGTTCATCGCCAGCTCCGGTGCGCCCAGCACCAGCACCCGGCCCTGGCCGTGAGGCACCACCGCCGCCACCATGCGTCCCAGGCGCTCGTCCTCGAGGACCGGCACCGCGGTCGTCGGCAGCTCCAGGTACGCCTGCACCTTCACCTCCACCCGCTCCACGCCGAGCGTGTAGGGGGAGGGGAAGGGGGGCACCAGCGTGCGCATGGGCAGCGTCGTGTCGGCCTTGATGAGCTTCACGCTCAAGGCGTCGAGCAGCGGGTTCTCCCGCGAGCCCCAGGGGACGTAGACGGCGGAGCCGCCCGCGGACACGTGCGTGAGCAGCTCCGTCACCTCGCGGTCGTCGAGTGCGCTGGCGCGGAAGGTGTTGAAGCCCGTGCGCGGCACGTCCTCGTCACCCAGACCGGCGTCCGGCTCGGCGGCGAGCTGCGTCTGCTCCAGGTCATCCTCGCGAGCGCCCTGCACCTCCACCGCGAGCAGCACCGGTGTCGTCGAGCCCGTCGTGCCGATGCGCAGGTCCGCCATGCGGCGAGTCACCGGCAGGCCGCTCTCCTCCGCCAGGAGGTACAGCGCGCGCGCGCCATCTTCCTGCGCGCGGTAGGTGGACAGCGTGTCGGCGAACTCGCCACGACGCGCGCTCGAGATCAGCATCGAACCGAGCACCACGGTGAGCACCAGGCCGCCCACCGCGAGCAATGGGAGGCGGTCACGCACCGGCGGCCTCCCGGCGAGGGCGCGCGGTGCGCATCGACGTACTGACCACGGCGAGCACCCCATGGCCCACCATCAGCTCGAGGCGGCGGTCACGCACCGGCGGCCTCCTGGGGCGTGGGGGCGGCGAGCATCGGCGCGCTGAGGGCGCGGAACTCCTGGTAGCCGCTGCTGCCCACCGGCGTGTTGCCGTACCACGCGAAGTCGAAGCGCAGCGTCAGCTCCCGGAAGCGGGGCTTCCACTCCATGCGCCCCTTGAACTGGCTCAGGTAGTCCCAGTTGGACAGCGTCACGTCGTAGAGGATCGCGCCGTCGCGGTGCAGTCGGGACAGCAGTGCCAGGTAGAGGCTGCGCACCGCCTCGCGATACTCGCCCTTCGCGGCCAGCTCGTCCGCGAGCTGCGCCCAGCCCTCCGGCGGACGCGACAGCGCATGGCCCGCGTCCCCCGCGAGCGTCGAGGCGTCCAGGGTGGACACCTCCAGCCCCTCGCCCGCCTTGCGGCGCACGTTCTTCTTCAGCGCGCTCCAGAGCACATACAGCAGCACCGCCACCGTCAGCGTCGCGATGACCACCACCAGCGTGTTGGCCACGGCGCCACCGGACACGACGGGCGGCGTGAAGTTCCGCGTGGGCGGCGCCTCGTCCCGCTCGAAGAGCTTCTTGAGGAACTCCCCCAGCCAGGTCGTGAAGCGGCGCCACCAGTCGGGAGGCTGGGTTGGCTCCGGGGGCTCCTCGGCGGCCTTCTCCACCGGCGGCGCCACCGCGAACTCCGGCCGCGCCAGGATGTCCCGCGCCCGCGCCGAGGCCTGTCGCGCATCCACGGCCGCCTGCGCCTGCACCGTCCGCGAGCCCTGCTCCAGCCCCTGCTCCAGCGTGCCGAGCGCCGAGTCACAGTCCTCGTCGTCGTAGGCCTGCCGCTCCACCGCGCGCACCAGCCGGTCCAGCTTGCCGCGCTCACCCGTCCCCAGCGCCCCCAGCTTCTCGAAGCGCGCGTCCTCCTCCGGACCCGCGCCCTCGCACACCGTGGCCACCTGGCCCAGCCGACGCACGGCCTCGCGGCTCGACGTCACCGGCGCGCGAGGCGCGTCCTCCTGCGCCCGCGCCGGCGTGCCCGTCAGCAGCCCCAGCCCCAACACCACCGCGAGCATCGCCGCGCTCCGCTGTCCCAGGGGCTTGCCCGTGGAGCGCGGGGGCAGCTGCTGCGCCGCGGCCAGCAGGTCCAACCCCTCCTGGCGCACGCGCCCGTCGACGAGCAGCAGCGTGGCCGTCGCGGCGCGCACGGGCTCGAACAGCGTGAAGGTGAGGGCGGCCAGGAACAGCAGCCACGGCATGTTGTCCAGCGAGGCGTAACGCTCCGCGAACGTCAGGTCCACGCCCAACAGCTTGCGCGCCATCATGAGCAGGAAGTTCAGGCCGATGTGCAGGTTGAAGAACACCAGCACCTGCACGGACATGAGGAAGCGCACCTTCAGCGCCGTGCCTCGCGCCGGGCCCAGGAGCCGCGAGCACTGCCCGTACAGCCGCAGCACCGAGCCGCGCCCCTCCATCACGGCCGCGTAGCCCACGCTCTGCGCCGACACGACGAAGAACGCGATGCCCAGCGTCAGGTTGAACAGCAGCCAGTTGAAGACGAAGAGGTACGCCACCGCGACGAAGATCGAGGGCAGCCTTGCCAGCACCGCCTTCAGCGAGGCCCACGTGGTGGGCTCCGCCGGGCCCAGCAACACCGCCTGCACATGGTGCGCGGCCGCGCTCTGGCCCACGCCCCGCGCGAACCACGCGAGGGTGAACGCCAGCGACGGCAGCACCAGCGAGTGCCCCATCCGCGCCGCCTCCGCCAGGTACAGCACGGACGCGATGACGGCGGCTCCCCCCGGCAGCGTGAGGGCCCAGACGCCCGTGCTCCGGGCGCACAGGCGCAGCGCCGCGTCCATCACCGCGATGGCGTTCCGGGGCCGCAACTCGAGCGCGGAGACGGCCATGGCTCAGCCCATCACCAGGTGGAGCGTCATGTAGACCGCCCCCCAGACGATGCCCAGGCCCGCCACGGCGAGCAGGCCGCTGCCGACCGTCCACTCGCGTCGCTCGGCGGGGCCCTCGAGCGCCTGGAGGCGTCGCCCCAGGCAGCTCGCGCAGCGGTTGATGCCCTCGAACTGCGTGGTGCACTCCCGGCAGATGACCCGCCGGCACTCCACGCAGACACCGAGGCCGGCGCGCTCCGGGTGGTAGTGGCAGCGGCCCGAGCCCTGAATCATGCCGCCACCTTAAGCAGAGCCGGGCCCGCCACACCACCCCCAGCGCGCGGCTCAGAGCTCGTCGAGGAACTCGTCGTTGTAGGTGTAGCGCGACAGCCGCTTCACCAGGGCCTCCATCGCCTCCACGGGCTTCACCGCGAAGAGCATCTGCCGCAGCTTCTTCACCTTCTCGTACTCGCGCTGGGTGAAGAGCTTCTCCTCCTTGCGCGTGCCGGACTGGGCGATGTTGACCGCGGGGAAGACGCGCTTCTCGGCGAGCAGGCGGTCCAGGGTGACCTCGGAGTTACCCGTGCCCTTGAACTCCTCGAAGATGACCTCGTCCATGCGGCTGCCGGTGTCGATGAGCGCCGTGCCGATGATGGTGAGCGAGCCCGCCTCCTCGGTCGCCCGCGCGGCGCCGAAGATGCGCTTGGGGCGCTCCAGCGCGCGGCTGTCCACGCCGCCGGACATGGTGCGGCCGGAGTTGTCGACCTCCTTGTTGAAGGCGCGCGCCAGCCGTGTAATCGAGTCCAGCAGGATGACCACGTCCTTGCCCGTCTCCACCAGGCGCCGGGCGCGCTCCAGCGCCAGCTCCGCCACCTTGAGGTGGTCCCCGGTGGGCCGGTCCGAGCTGGACGCGAGCACCTCCGCCTTGATGCTGCGGCGCATGTCCGTCACTTCCTCGGGCCGCTCGTCGATGAGCACCACCATGACGTGCGCCTCCGGGTGGTTGGAGATGACCGCCTGGGCGATGCGCTGGAGCATGATGGTCTTGCCCGTCTTCGGGGGCGCGACGATGAGCGCGCGCTGTCCCTTGCCGATGGGCGAGATGAGGTCCAGCACCCGGGTCACCATCTCCTTGTGACCGTTCTCCAGCTTGAGCCGCTCGGTGGGGTCCACCGACGTCAGGTCCGCGAAGTGCGGCAGCCGGGACACGCCCTCCAGCGGGCGGCCGTCCACCGTGTCCACCTTCTGGATGATGCCCTTGTTGCCGCGCATCTGCGCGAAGGCCGTCAGGTACTGGCCCTGACGCAGCCGCAGCTTCTGCACCAGGTTCTTGGGCAGCTCCGGGTCGTCCGGCGCCGCCAGCAGGTTGCGCTTGAGCTGGCGCAGGAACGCGTTGGGCCCCTTGACCTCGGTGTCCAGCACGCCCTCCACCGGCGCCAGGTTGGACTGCTGCTGCGCCTGACCCTGGCCGCCGTGGTGCTGGCGCTGATGCTGCTGGCCGCCGCCGTGGCCCTGATGCTGCTGCTGTTGCTGGGGCTGCTGCTGGCCCTGCTGTTGCTGCTGCGCCTGGCGCTGCTTGTACTGCTCCAACTCCTGCGGCGTCAGGAAGACCTGGACCTGCTGGCCGTCCGGGCCCGCCGTCATGCGGTACGCCTGACCCTCCGGCGTGAAGAGCACCTGCGCGCCACGACGACGACGGCGCCGACGGCGGCGGCGTCCCCCGGGCTGACCGGGCTGGCCGGGCTGGCCGCCCGACGCGGAGGCGCCTCCGCCTTCGCCCTCGTCGCCACCCTCGTCGTCGCCTTCGTCGCCGTCGTCATCCGCCTCGGGAGGAGGGACGGGACGGGCAGCCGCGGGCGGCGGGGTGGCATCACGGGGGTCGCGGTTATCGGAGTTTTCGCTCATGAGGTTTCCAGACCGTGTGCGCCCCTCACGGGCCATCCCGAGGGGAGGGCGGGGGGACGCAGGGTGACTCAGGCTGTGGGACAGGAAGCCGGGCGCGGGGCCTTCGAGATACGCGAAAGGCCGAACCGCCGGTCCCTGGAACACCCTGGTGGCCCAAGGCCGACCGGAGTGCGGAGACAACACTAACAGAGGAGGCTCGCGGCGCTCCCGGTTTTTTCAGCCGGTGTTGGCGGGCCGACCTCGCGGCCCGCCTGGGGGTTGCTCAGCGGACGGTGAGGGTGAAGGGCATCATCGCCTTCATCCCCGGGCGCAGCATCTCCAGGTCCACGCCCGCCTGCCGCGCCAGCTCCCGCAGGGCGGACGGGAAGGGCTCCACGGGAGCGGGCAGCAGGGCGAGCGCCGCCTGCACGCCCGGCTCCCCGCCCAGGCTGGAGAAGAAGCCGCGCGCCTCGCCCATCAGCACCAGGTCCAGCTCCTCCGACGCCGGGACGCCCGCGTGGCGGCGGGCCGACTCCACCGCGTCCTGCAGGCCGCCCAGCCGGTCCACCAGCCCTCGCGCCAGGGCGTCATTGCCGCTCCACACCCGGCCGCGCGCCACGGCGTCCACCTCCGCCTTGTCCTTCTTGCGCACCTTGGCGACCTCGGTGATGAACATGTCATAGGACGTGTCCACCCACTGCTGCACCGCGGCCTGCTGCTCGGGCGTCCACGCCTTCCACATGCCGAAGACGTCCGCCATGGGCGAGCGCGAGAGGGTCTGCTGGCTCACGCCGAGCTTCTCGCCCAACAGGCCCTCCAGCGCGGGCTTGAAGTAGAAGACGCCGATGCTGCCGGTGATCGTCGTGGGCAGCGCGAGCACCTCCGTGGCGCCCATGGCCGCGTAGTAGCCGCCGGAGGCCGCCGCGTCGCCCATGGAGGCGATGACGGGCTTCACCTTCGCCGCGTCCACCACCGCCTGGTACATCAGGTACGAGGCCAGCACCTCGCCGCCGCCCGAGTCCACGCGCAGCACGATGGCCACCACGGACGGGTCCGACTTCGCCGCCTCCAGCGCCCGCACCACCGTCTCCGCCCCGGCGATGCGGCTGAAGCCCAGCGGGTCCTCGCGGCTCTTGCCGCCGGCAATCGTCCCCAGCACCGGCACCACCGCGACGCGGCGGCGCGTGCCCCAGCGGCCCTCGCGCTCGTCGCGCGGCGCGTACGTGGCGCTGAAGCGCCCGCCCGGCACCAGCTCGCGCACCTTGCCGTCCAGCTCCGAGGGAAGGATGAGGCCGTCCAGGAAGCCCAGCTTCAGCGCCAGCTGCGGCGTGGCAAGCCCCGCGGCCCACAGCTCGTGCAGCTTCTCCACCGGCACGTTGCGAGCCTGGGTGACGGCGCGCTCGTACCAGGCCACCTCGTTGTCCAGGTAGGCGTTCACCACCTCGCGCGAGGCCTCGCTCGGCTCGGTGAGGGTGAGCTGCTCGGGCGCCGTCTTGTACTTGCCCACCCGCGCCACGTCCCACGTCACGCCCAGCTTCTGCATCGTCCCGCCGTACGTCTGCAGGCTCGCGGCCAGGCCGTTGATGGGCAGCGACGACTCGGGGAGCGCGTAGACGCGCTCGGCGGCGGACGCCACGAAGTAGCCCAGGTCATCCGCCGACAGCAGCACCGCCATCACCCGCTTGCCGGACGCGCGCAGCCGCAGCACCGCCTGGCGCAGCTCCTCCGCCTTGCCCCAGTCCACGCCGGGCAGGCCCTCCATCTTCAGCACCACGCCCGACAGCCGCTCGTCCTTCGCCGCCAGGTCCAGCCACCGCGACAGCCGGAGGAACGGGTCCGCCTCGCTCACGCCCAAGAGCGACAGCAGCGGACTGCCGCCGCCCGCCAGCACGTCGTTGAGGTCCAGCATCGTCACCACGCCGCCGGGCGGCCGCAGCGAGCGGTAGTTCTCCGTGGACAGGCGCACCTGCGCCACGTGGTTCGTGCCGTTCTCCCCGCCGCCCGCCGCGTAGGTGAGGCCCAGGTGGCCGGTGTCCACCGTGACGGCCAGCTGGAGCGCCAGGGGCACCGCGTCGACGAAGCCGTGGGACACGCCGCCGCCCAGCCGCAGGCCCGGAATCACCTCCGCCTGCAGCGTGTACGTGGCCTGCCCCTGGCGGAAGGCCCCCTCCGAGAAGAGCCAGTCCACGCCCAGGGTGAAGCGCTCGCCCAGCGGGCGTAGGCCCAGGCCGAAGTCGTACGCGCGCTCAATCTTGAAGGCGCCCTCCCGTGGGGCGTTGAGGTTCCTGGCCACCGCCGCCAGCGACAGGTAGCGGGCGGGCCGGGCGGTGAGGCCCACGTCGAAGGTGTCCAGCGAGTCCACGTCCTCGTCGTCCGAGCCGAACGTGTGCCAGGACGCGCCCAGCTGCAGCGTGGGGGCCCCCAGGGACAGGCCCAGCGACGTGCGCCGGTAGTCCGGCCCGTGGCGGGGGCGCATCCACTCCATCGACGCGCCCAGGCCCAGGCCCAACAGCTTCGCGCCCAGGAAGACGCCGTCGGCGGTGCTGTCCTGCTCGAGGTTGCGCTCGTGCAGGTAGAACAATTGACCGGAGCGCACGAAGCCCAGGCCCGCGGGGTTGAGCGACAGGGCCGTGGCTTCGTCCACCAGCGCGGCGCCGGTGGGTGGCAACGTCAGCCCCCGTGAGGGCAGGGGGGCCTGGACGATGGAGCTCGTCTGGGCGAGCGCGAGCGACGGGAGCAGCAGGAGGGCGAGCAGGCGCATAGAGCCCCGGACTCTAGGCATCGCCCGTCCGGGGACAAGCGCCTCGTGTCACCAGTCCTCGGTTCCAGACACCCCGTCGAGCGGATCATCCCCGGGCTTCTTCGTCTTCTCCTGCTTGCGCGTCCGGCCGCCGCGGTCCTCGGCGCCCCAGTCCTCGGTGCCGCCCCGGTTGTCGAGCGGATCCGAGCTGCGCACCACCTTCTCCCCGCCGCCCTCGCTGGTGTTCACCAGCTGATTCACCATGCGCTCCATCTCCGACTTGAGCTGACCGAACTCGTCGCCCTGGAGCACCACGCGCCGGCCGCCCAGCTTCCGGCCGTTGCGCAGGTCGTAGTAGCCCAGGATGAGCTCGGTGCCCTCGCCGTGGCTCCTCACCGTGCCCACCATGGCCCGCTCCAGGCCCAGCGACTTGCCCAGCCCCGCGACGCCGTTGGCCTGGCTGATGCCGCGCGACACCTCGCTGGCCACCCGGTCCAGCTGCGCGTCATAGGCCTTGTACGCGGCCGTGGGCACCAGCTCCGTGCTCACCTCCACGTCATCCGGCGTCACCTCCATGAGCTGGCCGTACTGGCGGAAGCCGGGCCGCTCGACGCGCAGCAGGTGCTTGCCCACCGTCAGCGCGGGAATCGTCACCGGCGTGTAGCCGGCCATCTCCCCGTCCACGTAGACGCGGGCGCCGGCGGGGCGCGACTTCACCGTGGCGCTGCCGCGCAGCTGGGACGTGCGCCCGGTGGCCACCTGCACGCGCAGGGCGATGAAGTCCCGGCTGAAGCGCTTGGGGTTGAGCTCGAAGGTGGGGGACACGGCGATGAGGTCGATGAGGACCAGCTTCGCCTCCTCCACGTCACCGCGCAGGTGCAACAGCGCCGCGTACAGCGCCAGCGACTCGCACAAAGGCGAGCAGCCGCGCATGGCCGCCGGAGCGTTCTGCAGCTCCTTGAGCGTGGCGCGGACCTTCGTCTCCGCGTCGTCGTACTCCTTCTTGTCGAAGGCGGCGGCGCTCTCCGAGTAGCCCTTGCGCGCGCGCTCCATCGCGGACTGGGCGTTGGGGTCGGCGGGCAGGCCGAAGATCTCCTCGGACTTGCGGACGGTGAACCCGGCGAAGTTCCCCAGCGCCTCGTTCATGTAGCCCTCCATCTTCACGCTGCCGGACTCGGCCGCGGGGTCCATGGGGATGAGGAGGCTGGTGGCGCGCCGCGCGGGTGCGGGGGACGCCGCCAGGGCGAGCGAGGGAAGCAGGGCGAGGACGAGGGCTCTCATGGGGTAACCTCAGAAACGAGCGACGCGAGCGGGCGAACCGTCATTCAACCCGGAGCTCAGAAGCCTGTTCCTCCGGTGATGGGGTTGAACGGGCGGCCCTTGTCCTGGGTCGCCACGAAGACGGCGCCCGCCGTGACGGCCGCGGCGCCTCCGACGACGGCCCAGAACCAGGGCCGCTTGAGCAGGGACTGGCCGGACGCGCCGCTCTCGGCGACGCGCGGGGAGATGGCGCCCTGGATGAAGTCGCGCGCCTGCTGGGCGGCGGCCTCCGGGCTCTGGTCGCGCTCGCGGCCCGACAGGTCGATGTCCACGCCGCGCAGCCGCGCCTGGGTGCGCACGTCCCACGCCTGGAGCTCCGCCTTGAGCCGGCCCTTCTTGTCCTGCGACACGGCGGCCACCACCACGTAGCGCGCGTCCAGCCGGTCGGCGATGGCGGCGGTGTCCGGCGGCAAGGTCTCGCTGTCGAAGGCGGCCTGGGAACCTGCGCGCACGGAGGCGTCGCGGATGGCCGTCAGTCCCGGCCCGGGGCTGAGCTCCGCCTTCACCTGCGCGCTCGCGCCGGACTTCACCTCCGTGTACTCGGCGTGGGGCGTGTGGCCCGGCAGCGTCACCACCACGGCGTGGTGGCCGGCGGGGACCGTCACGCCCCTCAGCGGCGTCACGCCCAGCTCCTGGCCCCGCACGCTCACCTTGGCGCCCGCGGGCTTGGACTCCACCACCAGCGTGCCGGCGGGGCGCGCGCCCACCTCCGCGCGGGCGTCCTCGAAGGCCTTCTGCACGTCCTGTCCGAAGAGCGCCTTGTCCGGACGGGTGGAGGGCTCGGCTACCGCGGCGCGCACGAACGCCGCCTTCGCGCCCGCGGCGTCGCCGTTGAGCAGCCTGGCGGCGCCCAGGAAGAGGTACGTCTCACCCAGCCGCTCCGGGCGGAAATCGCCGGGGGACTTCTCGTACGCCTCCGCGGCGGCGCGGAACTTCGTCTCCGCGGCCTCCGGGTCCAGGTTGTCGTACGCGGCCCGGCCCTCGTCGTAGAGGCCATCCGCCTGCGTCAGCGGCGTCGGCTCCGGGGGAGGGAAGGCCGTGCCCAGGTCCACGAACGGGATGTCCCCGCCGCGCTGCAGGTGCCTCGTCAGCTCCCCCTCCAGGCGGGCAGCGGCGTCGGAGGCGGCCGGCGTGCGGGCCACCGAGAACAGCGCCACCGTGCCGGACGCCACCGCGGGGGTGTTCGCCAGCGAGGGCCGCGCGTTGGGATTGACGGGCTCGTGGGGCTTCGTCGCCGGAGGCGGCACGGGCGTGGCCACCGTGGGCTTGTCCGTGCCGACGGGCTTCTCCGGGGGCGTGGGCTGCTCGGGCTCACCGAAGACGAGCGGCTGCGGCGACTCGACGTCCTGGACGTCCGTCGGCTCGGCGGTGACCGGGCTCTTCTGGCCCTTGATGCCGGGCTTCTTCTTCTTCGCCTTCACCACCTTGCTGGAAGGGGTGGCCTTCTTGCGCGCGGCCTTCTTGCGCGTCGTCTGGGCGTGGGCGGGGAGGACGGCCAACAGCAGCGTGAGCAGCAGGGCGAGTCGGCGAAAGGTGTTCACGGCGTCGGAATCTAGCCGAGCTAGAAAGGGCCGTCACGAGCCCCCGCCTCGGCCCTCGGGGCAACACCCGGGGTGGCGGGGACTCGCGGCAGGATGACGGATGGCTAGACGTCCAGCGCCTCGACCTCGCCGGCGCGCTCCATGATGAACCGGAAGCGGGCGCTCACGTCCCGGCCCATCAGGTCATTGATGACGCGGTCCGTCTCGATGGGGTTGTCGATGGTGACCCGCAGGCTCATCCGGTTCTTCACGTCCAGGGTGGTCTGCTTGAGCTCGTCGGCCGTCATCTCGCCCAGACCCTTGAACCGCATGATGTTGGGCTTGGCGTTGCCCTTGACCTTCTCGCGGATGATGCGGTCGCGGTCCGCCTCGTCCAGCGCCCAGTACGTCTCCTTGCCGATGTCCACGCGGAACAGGGGCGGCTGGGCGATGTGGATGGCGCCGCTCTCGATGAGCGGGCGCAGGTGGCGGTAGAAGAAGGTGAGCAGCAGCGTGGCGATGTGGTGGCCGTCGCTGTCGGCGTCCATCAGCAGGAACACGCGGCCGTATCTCAGCTTGGAGATGTCGAAGTCCGCGCCGATTCCGCAGCCCAGCGCGCTGACGATGTCCTGGAGCTCCTTGTTGCCGGCGACCTTGTCCGTGGACGCCTGCTCCGCGTTGAGCACCTTGCCGCGCAAGGGGAGGATGGCCTGGGTGCGCCTGTCCCGGCCCTGCTTGGCGGAGCCGCCTGCGGAGTCACCCTCCACCAGGAACAGCTCGCTGACGTTGGGGTCCGTGGACGAGCAGTCCGCCAGCTTGCCCGGCAGGTTGAGCCGGTGGCTGACGGCCGTCTTGCGGCTGACGGCCTGGGACGCGGCGCGGCTGGCCTCGCGGGCGCGGGCGGCCAGGATGATGCGGGCCACCACCGCCTCGGCGACGCTCTTGTTGTCGTTGAGCCACTTCTCCAGGGCGGGGCGCAGCACGCCGTCCACCTGGGCCGTCACCTCGGGGTTGTTCAGACGCGACTTCGTCTGCCCCTGGAACTGCGGCTCCACCACGTAGACGGACAGAATCGCGGTGATACCCTCGCGGATGTCCTCCGCGGTGAGCGACACGCCCTTGGGCGTCAGGTCGTGCGTCTCGATGTAGTTGCGCACCGCCTTGACGACGGCGCCGCGCAGGCCCGCCTCGTGGGTGCCGCCCATGTTGGTGGGGATGCCGTTGACGTACGAGCGGATGTGCTCGTCGGTGGCCTCCGTCCAGCCCAGCGACGCCTCCAGCCGCACGCCGTTGTCGCGCGAGTGGTAGAACGTGGCGCTGCCCGCCGGCACCAGGGGCTTCTGCCGCTCGGCCACCACCTTGGTGAGGTACTCGGCGATGCCGCCGTCGTGCTTGTACGTGACGGACGTCGCGGGGCTGGCGGTCTCATCCTTCCAGATGACCGTCATCCCCTTGTGCAGGTAGCTCTTGGCCTCCAGCCGCTCGCGCACCAGCTCCGCGTCGAACTTCAGCTTCTCGCCGAAGATCTCCGGGTCCGGCTCGAAGGTGATGGAGGTGCCGGTGCCGCGGGCGGCGCCGTCCACCTTCAGCTGGCTGGTGGCCTTGCCGCGCGCGTACGTCTGGACGTACTTCTTGCCGTCGCGCTTGATTTCAATCGTCAGCTTGCGCGCGAGCGCGTTGACCACCGAGCTGCCCACGCCGTGCAGACCGCCGGAGTGGATGTAGTTGCCCTGCTCGAACTTGCCGCCCGCGTGCAGCGTCGTGAGGATGACCTCCACGGCGGGCTTCTTGAGCTTGGGCATGATGTCCACGGGGATGCCGCGCCCGTTGTCCACCACGGTGATGCTGCGGCCATCCTTGTGGAGCACGACCTCGACGGTGGTGGCGTGGCTGTTGATGACCTCGTCCACCGAGTTGTCGAGGATCTCCCACAGCAGGTGGTGATAACCGGTGCTGTCGGTGCCGCCGATGTACATGGCCGGGCGCTTGCGCACCGGCTCCAGGCCCTCGAGGACCTGGATGTCCGCGCCTGTGTAGCTTTCCTTCTTCGTCGCCATGGCGTCCTCTGGCTAATCCTTCTTCTCGGGCAACGGGATGAAGACGACGGGCCGGGCCACGTCCTCCACCGCGTCGCGCTTGGACATCTCGTGGCCCTTGCCGCCGCGGCCCGTCACCCCGTACTTGGCGGGAGCGAGCTGCAGCTTGCGGCCCTTCTGCGTGTCGAAATCGATCTTCGCGTCCTTCTGGTTGGGCGCGCTGACCAGGAACTCCACCACCTGGTCGTCGTCATCCACCTTGATGACGGTGACGCCCTTGCCGGGGCCGGCCAGCTCGTTGACCTCCGCCACCTTGCACACCAGGGCGTTGGTCTTCTTGGTCAGCACCGCGAGCAGGTCCTTCTCTCCCGCCTCGCGCACGCCGATGATCTCATCGCCCTCGCCCGTCTTCGCGTAGCGACGGCCGGCGCGCGTGGAGACCTCCAGGTGCGGCTCCAGGAGGAAGCGCATGCCCATGCCCTGCTTCGTCACGCCGACCAGCTTCGCCGGGGCCTCGAGCCGGGCGTCCAGCGACCAGGCGGCCACCACGCGCTCGCCGTCGTCGAACTTGAACAGCTTCTGCACCGGGTCGCCGTAGCCGGTGGACGCCGGGATGTCGTTGAAGCGGGTGACGTACGCGGTGCCGAAGTTGCTGAACAGCACCAGGTTGGCCTTGAGGCTGCCGGCCAGCACCGCCATCACCGCGTCGCCCTCGCGCAGACGGGTGGAGGACGGGTCCTTCACCTCGCGCACGCGCTTGACCCAGCCGTCGCGGGTGAGGACCACGTGGGCGTCCTCGTCCGCGATGAACGCGTCCGCGTTGAACTCCACCTCCTCGGAGCCCGCGCCGCCGATCTTCGTGCGGCGCTTGTCGTTGTACTGGCCCTTGATCTCCCCGAGCTCGTCCTTGACGGTGGACCAGACCTTCTTCTTGTCCTTGAGGATGCCCTCGATGCGCTTGATCTCCGCGCGCTTCTCCTTGAGCTCCTTCTGGACGACCAGGATCTCCAGGCGGGCCAGCTTGTAGAGCTTCATCTCCAGGATGGCGTCCACCTGGAGCTCGTCCAGATGGAAGCGCTTCATCAGCTTCTGGGCCGCGTCCTGCTTGCCCTCGGACTGGCGGATGATGCGGATGATCTCATCCAGCGCGTCGTAGGCCTTCTCGAAGCCCTCGAGCAGGTGCACGCGCTTCTGCAGCTCGCCCAGCTCGTGCTGGAAGCGGCGCGTGACGACGGCGAAGCGGAAGTCCAGGAAGTGCTGGAGGATGTCCTTGAGGTTCAGCCGACGCGGCGTGCCGACCTCCGGGTTGTCCTCGCTGGGGACCAGACACGTCAGGTTCACGCCGAACGTCGTCTGCAGCGGCGTGTGCTTGTAGAGGTACGCCATCACCAGCTCGGCGTTGGCGTCCTTCTTGAGCTCCAGGACGATGCGCACGTCCTTGGTGGACTCGTCGCGCACGTCCACGATGAGCGGCAGCTTCCGCTCGCGCACCAGGTCGCCGATCTTCGAGACCAGGGTGGACTTGTTCACCGTGTACGGGATGGACGTGATGATGATCTGCGTCCCGCCGCGCTTGAGCTCCTCGGTGTCCCACTCGCCACGGATGCGGACGCTGCCCTGGCCCGTCTCGTAGATCTCCCGCAGCTCCTTCTTGTCGTTGAGGATCTGCCCGCCGGTGGGGAAGTCCGGTCCCTTGACCCACTTGAGCAGGTCCTTGGTGAGCAGCGTCGGGGTCTCGATGAGGGCCACGAGCGCGTCCACCAACTCGCCCAGGTGGTGGGGCGGGATGTTGGTCGCCATGCCCACGGCGATGCCCGTGGTGCCGTTCATCAGCAGCTGGGGCACGCGTGCGGGGATGACGATGGGCTCGTTGCGGGTGCCGTCGTAGGTGGGCCGGAAGTCCACCGTCTTGCGCTCGAGCTCCCCGAGCATCTCGGTGGCGAGCTTGTCCAGGCGGCACTCGGTGTAGCGGTAGGCGGCGGCGGAGTCGCCGTCCAGCGAGCCGAAGTTGCCGTGGCCGTCCACCAGCGGGTAGCGCAGGGAGAAGTCCTGCGCCATGCGCACGAGCGCGTCGTAGATGGAGGCGTCGCCGTGCGGGTGGTAGCGACCCATGATGGCGCCGACGACCTGGGCGCACTTCTGGTACTTCGTGTCGAACGACAGGTTCAGGTCGTTCCACATGCCGTACAGGATGCGGCGCTGCACGGGCTTGAGGCCGTCGCGCACGTCCGGCAGGGCGCGCGAGGTGATGACCGACAGCGCGTAGTTGATGTACCGGCGACGCGCCTCGTCGGCCAGCGAGGCCGGGACGAACCCATCACCCCCACCACCGGAGCCCGCGGCACCACCCCCGCCGCCCGAGCCCCCCTGCTTCTTTCGCGTCTTCAATTCGGCTTCTGCGCGCATGCTCTTCGAACCCAGGTGAGAACGTCTCGTACCCGAACGCGGTGCGTGACTCGCGCACTCCGCGCCATGGACTCTGAAATCTTCAACAAAGCGGCGGGACTACCATGCCCCCCTGACAAAGGGAACGAATTCGGGGGGTTGCACGTACTCCGAGGCATCCCACCTGAATCTCCGTCCAGGCCCGCCTCCGAGTGGAACATCTCTGTAACCCCCTGAAATTCCGGCGGCCGGGGCACGCGAGACTCCCCAGCGGGCGGGACGGTGGGTGCGGGTAGGATGGGCCGGCGAGGGACGCTTTGGACCCCGTGGGGTAGGGGGACCAGGGATCGTTCGGCCGCCCGGCTGCCTCCTGATGCGCCGTGTCACGGGCCTTCGTCAGGACGCGGCGCGGCCCTGTTCTTCCGGGTTCGGAAGGTGCTCGGCGGAGGGCGTCCGCTCGCCTCCGTGGCTGCTTCCCCGGCCCGCGCCGAGCACCGAGTAGAGCGCCGGGAGCACCAGCAGCGTCAGCAGGGTGGAGGACAGGACGCCGCCCACCACCACGGTGGCCAGCGGTCGTTGGACCTCCGCGCCGATGCCCGTGTTGAGTGCCATGGGGAGGAAGCCGAGCGCCGCCACCGAGGCCGTCATCAGCACCGGACGCAGGCGGGAGACGGCGGCCTCGCGGAGGGCTTCGGGGAGCGCGCGGCCCTGGCCGAGCAGCTGCCGCAGCCGGGACACCAGCACCATGTCCCCGAGCACGGACACGCCGCTGACGGCGATGAAGCCCACCGCGGCGGAGATGGAGAACGGCAGCCCGCGCGCGAGCAGCGCCAGCACGCCGCCCATCAGCGCGAAGGGGACGCCCGCGAAGATTCGCAGCGTGTCCACCCAGCGGCGGTACGTGAGGTGGAGCAGCAGGAGGATGAGTCCCAGCGCGATGGGCACCACGAGGGCCAGCCGCGCCTGGGCCCGCTCCAGGTTCTGGAACTGGCCGCCGTAGCGGAGGTGGTAGCCCGGCGGCAGCTCCACCTTCGCCAGCGCGGCGCGCACGTGGGTGACGAAGCCGCCCAGGTCGCCGTCGCTCACATTGGCCTGGATGACGATGCGCCGCTGGCCCCACTCGCGCTGCAGGGTGGTGGGGCCGGACACCTCGCGAATCGTCGCCAGCCGACCCAGGGGCACACGCTCACCTCCGGGCGCGGTGACGGGCACGGTGGCCAGCCTCGTGGGCTCATTGCGGTACGCCTCGGCCAGCCGCACCGCCAGGTCGAAGCGGCGCTCGCCCTCACGGACCTCGCCCACCACGCGTGTGCCCACCGCCTCCACCACGTCGAGCACCTCGCGCGCGGCGATGCCATGCCGCGCGATGGCGGCCCGGTCCACGGTGACCTCCAGCACGGGCTGACCCGTGAGCTGCTCCAGCGTCACGTCCGTGGCGCCGGGGACCGCGCGCACCAGCGCCTCCAACTCGCGCGCCTTGGCCTTGAGCACGTCCAGGTCATCGCCGAACAGCTTGATGCCCACGTCCCCGCGCACGCCGGCGATCATCTCGTTGACGCGCATCTCGATGGGCTGGAGGAACGCCATGCGCATGCCGGGCAGGTCCGCCAGCTCCGCCTTCATCTCCGCCACCAGCTCCTCCTGCGTCGCGGCGCGCTTCCACTGCTCGCGGGGATGGAGCGTGACGAACACGTCGGACAGCTCGATGCCCATCGGGTCCGTCGCCACCTCGGCCGTCCCGGTGCGCGTCCACACGCGCGCCACCTCGTCGGGGAACCGGCTCCGGAGCACCTTCTCCACCTGCCCGCCGTAGCGCACCGACTCGGTGAGGGACACCTCGGCCAGGCGCACGGTGTTGATGACGAGGGTTCCCTCGGACAGCCTCGGGACGAACTCGCGACCGAGCCCCGTGGCCGCCAGCCCCGTGCCCACCACCAGCAGCCCCGCCACGATGAGGACCGTGCGCGCATGGGACACGCTCCACTCCAGCAGCGGCCGGTAGCCCCGCTGCAGCCAGCGCACGAGGCGCGGCTCGGGGTGTCCTCGCCTGCCTCGCTCCAACGCGAACGACGCGAGCACCGGCATCAACGTCATGGACAGCAGCACGCTGCCCAGCAGGGCCAGGATGACGGTGAGCGCCATGGGACGGAACAGCCGCCCCTCCACGCCCTCCAGTGCGAGCACGGGCAGGTACACCACCATGATGATGAGCTCACCGAAGAGCGTGGGCTTGCGGACCTCCACGGCCGCGTCCCGCACCACCTGCTTCAGGCTCCGTCCATCGCGGGCGCCGGCCAGGTGCCGCTCCGCGTTCTCCACGAGGATGACGGACGAGTCCACCACCAGCCCGAAGTCGATGGCGCCCAGGGACATGAGGGTGCCGGCGATGCCGAAGCGCAGCATGCCGCTGAAGGCGAACAGCAGGGACAGGGGAATGGCGGAGGCGACGATGAGCCCCGCGCGCCAGTTGCCCAGGAAGAGGAAGAGGACGGCGATGACCAGCAGCGCGCCTTCGAGCAGGTTGGTGCGCACCGTGCGCAGCACCAGGTCCACCAGCTCCGTGCGCTCGTAGACGACGTCCACCTGCACATCGTCGGGCAGGCGCTGCTTCACCTCGTCCATGCGCCGAGCGAGCGCCCGCGTCACCACGTGCGAGCTCTCGCCCATGAGCATGAAGCCCAGGCCCAGGACGACCTCACCCTCGCCGTCCGCGGTGGTCGCGCCTCGACGAATCTCGTGCCCCACCTCCACCTGGGCCACGTCGCGCACGCGCACGGGCACGCCGTCTCGCGCGGCCACCACCACGTCGCCCACGGCCCGGCCATCCTCCAGCACACCGATGCCGAGCACGAGGCTCGCTCCACCACCGCGCTCCACCATGCCGCCGCCCACGTTCGCGTTGTTCGCCTCCAGGGCCCGGTACAGGTCGCCCAGGGACAGGTCGAACTGTCGGAGTCGCTGCGGCTCCACCACCACGTGCCACTGCTTCTCGCGGCCTCCCCAGGCATTCACCTCGGCCACACCGGGCACCGCGCGGAGCTGGGGCGCGATGACCTGGTCGTGCAGCGTGCGCAGCTCCTCCAGGCTCCGGCTCCTGCTCTTGACCAGGTAGTGGAAGACCTCGCCCAGCCCCGTCGCCACGGGCCCGAGCGTGGGTGCCTCGATTCCCGGAGGCATCTTCACGCGGCCCATCCGCTCCGAGACCTGCTGCCGCGCGAACCACACATCCGTGCCGTCGCGGAACTGGAGCGTCACCTGCGACAGCCCGAACTTGGAGATGGAGCGCAGTTCTTCCAGCTGCGGCAGTCCCGCGAGCTGCTGCTCGAGCGGAATGGTGAGCTGCCGCTCCACCTCGACGGGCGAGAGCGCGGGCGCCACCGTGTTGACCTGCACCTGCGTGGGGGTCGTGTCGGGGAAGGCATCGAGCGGCAGGGCCCGGAACGCGAGCAGCCCCGAGATGACGAGCGCCACGGTGCCCAGCAGCACCGCGCCACGGTGCTCCAGTGACCCATCGATGATGCGCGTGAGCATGGGCTACGGGCCTCCTTCCTCGCAGCAGCCCGCGCCGATGGAGTCCTTGAGCACCTCGGTCTTCAGCAGGAAGGCGCCCGTGGTGACGACCTCCATGCCGGGCCGCAGGCCCTTGACCACCTCGACCTCGTCACGCGTGCCCGCGCCCAGCTCCACGGGGACAGGCTCGTAGAGTGTCTCGTCCTTCTTCACGAAGACGAGCACCTGTCCCTTGGCGCGCTGGATGGCGGAGTGGGGCACCATCAACGCCTCGTGCTCCTCGGCCACTTGAATCCGCGCGCGCAGGAACATGCCGGCCTTGAGGGCGCGGTCGGGGTTGGGCAGCTCGACGCGGGCGCGCACCGTGCGGGTGGCGCGGTCCACGGAGGCACCCACGCGGGTGAGCGTGGCCTCGCGGACATCTCCGGGCAGGCCCTCGAAGCTCAGCGTGACCTTCTGCCCCGAGCGCGCCTGCGCCGAGTCCGCCTCGGGAATCTCGAGCAGGGCCCAGAGCGTGGAGAGGTCGGCGACCTCGAGCAACGTCTGTCCCGCGGCGACATGTCGGCCGGACACCGCGTCGCGAGCCACCACCGTCCCGGCGAAGGGCGCGGAGAGATTGTAGAGACCCTCGCTGCTCCCCTGTGACGCGCCCGCCGCGCTGAGGGACGCGCGCGCCGCTTCACGCTCGCCCTCGGCCGCGGCGAGCTCGGCCCGGGCCTGCTCCAAGTCCTTGCGAGGGCTGATGCCGCGCTCCACCAGCTCCTGCTCTCGCGCGAGCGCCGCGCGTGCCGTCTCCAGTCGCGCGAGGGCCGCGGACAGCCGCCCCTTGTCCTGTCCGACGGAAGGAGAGGTGAGCGCGAGCAGGGGCTGGCCCGCCTTGACGTCGTCGCCCTCGTCCACGCGCACCTCGCTCACCAGCGCGTCGCCTCGCGCGGACAGTCGCGCCAGGCGGTTCTGGTTGAAGGTGAGCTGGCCCACGACCTCCAGCGAGCGTGCGAAGTGCCTGCGCTGGAGTCGATGCGTCTGGAGTCCCGCCTCCCGCGCGGTGTCTGTGGAGGCCAATCGGATACGTGTGCCGGGCGTGGGGAACAGCGGCATCTCGGCGCCCGCGGCCTTCACGAGCTCCGGGTGACAGAAGGGGCAGACCGACTCCGGCAAGCCGTGCTCGCGGCAGTAGTCACCCGCGGCGATGAAGCCGGCCACCAGCTTCGGGTTGCATTGGGTGCACTTCGATTCGGGGACCGCGTGCTCCTTGCACCAGTCGGCGGGCGTGGCCGGGGCGGTGAAGGAGAGCGATGGGTTGCATTGACGGCAGTGGGACTCGGGCAGCCCGTGCTCGTCGCACCAGTCGTCCTGGGCCTTGTAGACATCGACGAGGTCGGGGTCGCACTTCGTGCACAGCTCCGAGGGCACGCCGTGCTCGCACAGCGTGACGGCGCGAGTCTCGGGGGACGGGGGCCCCGCATCGGAGGTGGTGCTCTTCGCGACCTCGGGCTGGGACGACTTCGTGCACGAAGCGCCCAGGACGAGCAGTCCCGCCAGCGCCAGGAGACCGATGCGGGGGCCCATCTACTTCACGCCCTTCTTGGCGAGGTCCGGGTGGCAGAGCGAGCACTGGGACTCGGGGCGCTCGTGCTCGGCGCACCAGTCGTTCTTGGCCTTGAAGACCGCCGCGAGCTTCGGATTGCAGCGCGTGCACAGCGACTTCTGCACGCCGTGCTCACACTTGGGCTTCTCGGAGGCCTGCGACTGCTGCGCGGGCTTGGGCTCCTCGGCCGACGCGGCGAGGACGGGGAAGGACACGAGGGACACGACGAGCACGAAGGTCTGGAGGGAACGCATGACATGACTCCGGCCAGGGCGGTACCCCGGCGGCGTATGTCCGCGCGGGAGTGCGCGGAGGGTGGCTTCAGCTTCAGCGGGGCAGCACGGTGACGTGCGCGTCCGCGCGAGACCCGGGAAGGGGACTCGCTGGACACACGTCTCCCGTGAGGGGCGGAATCACCCTCTGGGAGGCTGGAAGATGTCGCGTCCCACGCCGTTTGGGAGCAGCACGTCAGGGTGGACGTGGATGGGGGGCCGGACGAGCGGCTCCTCCACCTGGCTCACGAAGGGCAGGGGCGCGGGCGCGGCCCTCAGCGGGCAGCAGAGGCACAGCGCACAATCCGTGGCGCAGTCCGAGCAGTCCCCCGACCCGTTTTCCTCTTCGCAGTCCGCGTGCGTGTCCGATGCGAAGGCGAGCGTCTGGAAGACGCCACCCGTCATCAGCACGAGGAGGAGCGCGAGGGTGCGCAGGAGGAACCGCATCGACCCGAAGGCTTACTGGAGGTCTCCGCGGAGAGTCAACGCGACGGGGCCGACACTGGTACGGGGTGCTCGCGGATCAACTTCTCCAGCAGGCGGCGCATGGCTCGGGAATCCCACGCTCGAGGCCCCGAGAATCGAGCGACCAGGCGCCCGTCCACCACCAGGACGCTCTGGGGCAGGGTGTCCACGCCGAACGCGCGGGCGACCTGGTGTCCCTCGTCCAGGCGCAGATGCAGCGCGGCGGGGTGCGGCCCTTCGAAGAAGGTCTCCACCGCCTTCGCGTCCGTGTCGTGGCTGAAGACGACGACACGCAGCGCGTCAGGGGGCGCTTCGGCCAGCGACACGAGCTGCGGCGTCTCGGCGCGGCAGGGCGGACACCACGTGGCCCAGAAGACCACCAGCAGGGCCCGCGAGTCGGGGACCTCCGCGAGCCGTGGGGCCGGCCCTTCGACCCGGAGATAGCTCGGAGGTGGTGGCTCCGTCCGACACGCGGTGAGCGGCGACGAGAGGAGCAGTGCGGCGACACCGGCACCGAAGCGGGAGCCGCGCACCCGAACTCGAAGGTGCGACGGACCCGTGTGAAGCCGCGAGTACTGGGAGCCTCGCGCGAGCACCTTCACCGCGCACCTCCGGAGGCGATGACGTGATGGCCCCCCGGCACCCGCCGCTCGATGGCCCCACCCCCGGACGGGCCCCGACGCACGCGCCCTGCGAGCCCATCGCGGGCCCGAGGACGCGACACGTGTGGAGACGGGAACGTCAGGGGTCGGCCTTGGGCGCCTTGCCCCAGTTGCCGTCCTTGAAGATCTTCACGTTGCCCTTGGCGCCGCCTCCGCCAATCAGGCCCGTCACGTTGGCCTGGATGGGCTTGCCACCGGGCGGCTGGTAGACGACGCGCGCCTTGCGGCCGGCGGGGATGGACGGGTGGGTGCTGTCGATGAGCAGGTAGACGGTCTTCCCATCGGACTGGATGCGGTCGGTGTCGTGCTTGTGGCTCAGCTCGGCGAGCAGCTCGCCGTCGTCCACGCTGCTCGCCTCGTTGTTGAGCAGGCGCACCTTGACGCGCAGCCAGTTCTTGGCGCCCTTGCCGCTCTCCGTCGCGTACTCCCGCACGCCCTGGATGATGACGGCCAGGTCGGCGCCGTTGCCCGGCGCCCCCGCCGCGAGCTTCAGGCCCGTCTGTTTGCTGGAGTCCGCGTCGATGAGCAGCGTGGCGTTGGCACAGCGGTTCTTGCATTCCTCGCCCCACGGCTCCTTGTCGAAGCGCAGGCGCATGGCGAAGTCGCTGCCCTGGGGCGCGATGACGGCGTCGACGATGACCGGACGCTCGCCGTCCGGAGGCGCGGTGTACTTGAAAGTGGACCGTTCCTTGGCGACGACGCTCGAGCCGGCGAGGAGGGTACAGGCGAGCAACGGCAGAGAGCGCTTCACGGGGTGTGGACCTCCAGGGAAAAGACGTCCATTCAAGTGGGAAGCGCCCATGCCTTCAAGTCTTGGGCGTTAGAGTCTCCCCGGGAGGTGTGAGAGATGCGGAATCCCTACGTGCGTCAGCTCAAGTTGGGCCCCATGGACAACTTCGTCTACCTCGTCGGCGCGGCGGACTCGCCCGACGTCGTGGTGGTGGACCCGGCGTGGGACGTGGATGCGATTGAACGGGCAGTGGAAGAGGACGGCAAGCGCCTGGCGGGCGCGTTCGTCTCGCACTGCCACTTCGACCACATCAACGGCCTGCCGGACCTGCTCTCCCGACACGACGTGCCTGTCTACGCGCAGCGGGCGGAGGTGGAGTTCTCCGCGGAGCTGCGCGAGCTCTCGGGCGCGCTGCGCCTGCTCGGGCCCGGAGACGCGGTGCCGGTGGGCGCCGAGACGTTCCATGCGCTGCACACGCCCGGACACACCCCGGGCTCGCACTGCCTGCTCGCCGGAGACGCGCTCGTGTCCGGGGACACGCTGTTCATCAACGGGTGCGGGCGGTGCGACATGAACGGCGGCGACCCGGAGGCGATGTACCGCTCCTTGTCGCAGGTGCTGTTGAAGGTCCCGGACTCCACGCGCCTGTGGCCGGGGCACGACTACGCGGATGTCCCGGTGGCGGCGCTGGGCGAGGTGCGCCAGAAGAACCCGTACTTCTCCTTCCCGGACGTCGCCTCGTTCGTCGCGTTCCGCATGCGCCCGAGGAAGTGAGCGCCTGGGCCGACGCGGGACCGGAGGCGCGAGGACACGCCTCCGGCCCGCTCACGTCACGACGGGACTACCAGTAGACGGCGACCGACGAGACGCGGTCGTTCCACGAGTGCCAGCGGCGGAACGGCCAGAAGCCCGTGTACCAGCCGTAGCTGCCCATGTTTCCGATGGCCCACGCACGGCCGACCCACAGCACGTGGCCGCCGAAGTAGGAGTGCTCCGTCATCAGCGTCCAGCGGCCGCACTGGGTGCTCCACATGGAGGAGATGCGGTCATTCCACCAGCCCAGCGTGTTGTAGCCCCAGCCCGGGTAGACGGAGAACGCCGCCCCGCCGTACCACGAGTGCTCGAAGAAGACCGACCAGGGGTTGCACGGCGCCATGCCCGTGGTGGGCTGCTCGGAGGGGAACTGGTGGGTCTGCTGGAAGTACTTCGTCAGGTCCGCGGTGGTGCGGAAGCCCTGCACCACGGCCATCGCCGCGGAGTTGCCGTCGAGCACGTAGTGGGACAGGTGGATGTCCCGCTCCTGGAGCTGCTGCGCCGTGTAGCGCACGCCGTCGACCAGGATGGGCAGCTCCGGCAGGAAGCCCTCGACCGGCGCCTGCTCGATGTCCTCACGCGGCGCGTCCCGCAGGACCTTGCTCAACGGGATGCGCGCCAGCTCACCTTCCTTGTTGGGGAGGTCGCCCGTGTTGTGCTCGGGCACCGGCTCGATGTTCTGCGCGAACGCCGCGCCCGTCGACAGCAGCGACGCCAACACCAGTGAACCCATCACTGACTTGAGATTCATTGCCTGCTCCTGGGGTGTGGGGATGACAGCGGCCCATCCCGGCCGCGTCGCCCGCACTCATAGCGTGTCTGTTTTGTGGCAGACAAATCAGTGAATTTTTGTTTAGCGGTTAATTCGTGACTCACGTTCCACTGGACCTGGGGCGCGGCTGTCGCGGCGCCGAGCGCGTACATCCGCGTCGGCGCGACACGTGCCCGTGCGCGTCTGGAGAATGCCTGTCGTGTTGGAAGGGGAGGCCCGTCGCTCCCAGGGTCGATTCAGGCGGAGATGAAAGAATCCAGCCTGTCTTGCCTCATGGGAGCTGCGGGCCTGTAACCGGTTACATTCGTTGCTGGGCGGGCATCCAGTCCCAGAACGCCTGCGTGCCATACGACTGGGACCCGCCGGTGTGCGCGCTGCCCGTCAGGACGAGGTGAGCGTGTCACCCGGTGCGCCGATGCTGGTGGCGAACGGGGCGATGGCCGCCACTTCGTGGTGATGGTGAACAGCTCCGACTCCGTCGTCGCCCGGCCCAGTTCTCCCATTCCGTTGAGGTGGATGAGGGTGGGGTAGCGCTGCGTCGACGTCAGGTCGTCGGGGAGGGCCGCTCCGTCACGCCCTCCGGGCCCGGGAGCCCACGGGGGGCATCTGCAGGCCCTGGGGCCTCGCATGGAGCGAGCGGTAGGCGGCGATGGAGAGCAGGCCCACCGCGAGCAGCGTCCACAGGGCGGCCCAGACGACGGCGGGCACGTAGGTGAGGTCCGCGAGCAGGGCCGCGTCGCTGCGCGAGCGCACGGCGCTGTTCCACAGGTCGTCGCGCAAGTCGAACACGGCGTACAGCGCGGTGAAGGCGGCGATGAACAGGTTGACGAAGTCCACCGCGCCGTCCGGCAGCCACTTCGCGCCGATGCCCATGACCGCGGCGGTGCCCACGCAGAAGGCCAGGGTGAAGGCGTCCCCCGCGTAGAGCAGGCCCATCACGACCAGCCACACACACGCGGCCCCCAGCACCCACCGGCGCAGCCGGAAGCGGAAGGTGGCGAGCAACAGGCCCGCGCCGGCCACCGCGCTGCCCAGGTAGCCGCCCGAGTACACGGCGATCTGCCGCAGCATGCCCGGCGGCAGGCGCGACAGGCAGGAGCCCGACTCGTCGGCCGCGAGGTGGATGCGGTCCACCGAGCCCCCCACCAACAGGGTGGCGAGCGCGTGCCCGCTCTCGTGCATCATCACCACCAGCAACTTCAGGGGCCAGAAGACGGGCGAGTACCAGAAGTACCAGCCGACCCCCAGCATGACGAGCAGGAGGGCCAGGCGGCCGAAATCGAGCTGTGCACCGCTGGCGGTCTTCATCGGTACCGGGGCCTCCCCACCATGGGACACCCCAACACTTAAGTCGGGTCCCTCTTCCCGGGAAACTCCTGGCTTGCCGCGGGGCGTCGTGACCTCAGGCGGATGTCGCCTGCGGGCGCCGGACGGGGTAGGGATGGGGCATGAAGAAGACGCTCCTCCTGCTCTCGCTCGTGGCTGCCCCGGCGCTCGCCGGGGAAGGGAAGTGGACCCCCCAGCAGGTCCTGGAACTGGACCCGGCCTGGCTGCGCGCCCAGGGCCTCCAGGTGCCCCCCAAGAAGCTTTGGGACCCCAAGCGCGGCACCGGCCTGCTCGCGGGCGCGGTGAATGTGGGCGGGTGCACCGGCGCCTTCATCTCCGACACGGGCCTGGTCATCACCAACCACCACTGTGCCTTCGGCATCATCCAGGAGCACAGCACCCCCCAGCGCGACCTCATCACCCAGGGCTTCCTGGCCACGGAGCGCAAGGACGAGCTGCCTGGCAAGGGCGCGCGCGTGCAGGTCCCCCGCAGCTTCACGGACGTGACGGCGCAGGTGCTGGCGGCGGTTCCCGAGGGCGCGGACGACACGGCGCGCTTCAAGGCCATCGAGCGCAAGCAGAAGGAGCTGGTGGCCGAGTGCGAGAAGCGCCCCGCCACCCGCTGCCAGGTGTCCACGTTCGACGGCGGCGTGAACTACACGCTGGTGGACGCGGTGGAGCTGCAGGACTCGCGGCTCGTCTACGCCCCGCCGCGCGCGGTGGGGGAGTACGGCGGCGAGGAGGACAACTGGATGTGGCCGCGCCACACCGGCGACTTCGCCATCCTCCGGGCGTACACCGCGCCGGACGGGACGTCGGCGGCGTACAGCGACAAGAACGTGCCCTACAAGGCGGAGTTCTTCTTCCCGCTGTCCCCCGAGGGCGTGAAGCCCGGTGACTTCGTGATGGTGCTGGGCTACCCGGGCCGCACCTACCGCGCGCTGCTCGCGGAGGAGATGGCGGAGCGCCAGTCGCGGCTCTACCCGCGCATGCGCGACGTGTTCGGCGAGGCCATCCGCATCCTCGAGGAGGAGGGAGAGAAGGACCCGGCCGGGAAGATCGCCGTGGCCTCCACGCTCAAGGGCCTGCACAACGTGTACAAGAACGCGGGCGGGCAACTGGCGGGGCTCAAGCGCGGGCGCATCGTGGAGAAGCAGCGCGAGGCCGAGGCGGCCGTGGCGGCCTGGGCGACGAAGAACAGCGCGAAGTGGGGTGGGGCGCTGAAGGCCCGCGAGGCCCTGCTCGCCGAGCAGAAGGCCACCTCGAAGGTGTTCGAGCGCGAGTTCCTGCTCGGCGCCACGGGCCGGCTCGCCCGGGGGCCGTCGCTGGCGGTGACGCTGGCGCGGCTGGCCACCGAGCGCGCGAAGCCCGATTTGGAGCGCCGCCCGGCGTACATGGAGCGCGAGCAGGTGCGCATCAAGGACCGCCTGGAGCGCGAGCAGAAGAACGTGTTCCTGCCCGCGGAGAAGCGGCTCCTGACGGCCTTCGTGCGGCGCGCGCAGGCGCTGGGCGCGGACGAGCGCATCGCCGCGGTGGACAAGCACTTCGGCAAGACGTTCGTGGAGAAGGACGTGGCGGCGAAGGTGGACGCGATGTACGCGGGCACGCAGGTGCTCACGCTGGCCGAGCGGATGAAGATGGGCACGGAGACGCTCGCGCAGCTTCAGGCTCGCAAGGACCCGCTCCTGGCGTTCGGCCTGGACCTGGCGCGTGAGCAGGAGGCGCTCGACGAGGCGCAGGACCGTCGCGACGGCGCGTCGTCGCGGCTGCGGCCCGACTGGCGCAAGGCGGTGCTGGCGCATGCGGGCAAGCCCGTGGCGCCGGACGCCAACGGGACGCTGCGGGTGACGTTCGCCAAGGTGCAGGGCTACTCGCCGCGGGATGGCGCGGTGTACACGCCGCAGACGACACTGTCGGGCATGCTGGCCAAGCACACCGGCGAGGAGCCCTTCGACGTGCCCGAGCGCGTCTCGAAGGTGGCCGAGGCGAAGCGCCATGGTGCGTGGGCGGACAAGAAGCTCAAGGACGTGCCGGTGAACTTCCTGTCGGACGCGGACACCACGGGTGGCAACTCGGGAAGCCCCACGGTGAACGGCCGGGGACAGCTGGTGGGCGTGAACTTCGACCGCGTCTGGGAGAACGTGGCCAACGATTTCGGCTACAACCCGGAGGTGGCTCGCAACGTCAACGTGGACGTGCGCTACGTGCTGTGGATGTTGGACCAGGTGGAGAACGCGGACGCCCTGCTGCGGGAGCTGGGCGTGCGCAAGGGCCCGCCGGTGGCGGGGGAGACGCGCTGATGACCGAGCCGGCGGACACCTCGTTGGCACTGCCTGTCTTCCGGCCGGAAGAGCAGGTGTGTGGCAACTGCAAGCTGTGGAGCCCTCACTCGGTGGATGAGCGCCGGGGGTGGGTGGGGCCCTGCCGGCTCCAGTCGTCTCGGGGGATGTTTCCGCCGTCCGCCCCCATCTGTGACAAGTACGCGCCCCGGGGCACGGCCGTGGCCCCGGCGGCGCAGTCCCCCTCGCGCGAGCGCGCCGCCCGGAGCGTGGCCCCGGTGGTGATTCGCCGCCGGGTGGCGGACCCCAATGAAGTCATCGACCTGGAAGGGCTGAGCATGACGCGTGAAGAGCTGATGGACATCTTCCGGGAGGCGTCGGGCCTCGCCGAGGCGCCGCCGCTCGCGGGCAAGTGGGAGGGCGGCACGGTGCGCCTGGTCCCCGGCAACCCGGAGCTGCAGGCGAAGGATTTGCCCATCGACAACCTGTTCCACAAGGTCGTCATGGTGCGCGACCGGCTGCGCGTGCTCGAGCAGAAGCTCAACGCGCACCCGAAGCTGTCCGACGCGGAGAAGGTGGAGATGCAGAGCTACATCACCCGCGTGTACGGCTCGCTCACCAGCTTCAACGTCCTCTTCAAGGACAAGGGCGACCAGTTCGTCGGCGCCAAGGGTGACGAGTAGGTGCCTCAGGGGCGCTGGCCGCGCTCCTCGAGCAGATCGAAGGTGCGCTGCCGGGCGCGGTGGAGGGTGCTCTTCACGGTGCCCTCGGGGATGCGCAAGAGGCGCGCGATTTCGGGGTACGTCAGGCCGCGGACCTCGCGCAGGTAGAGGACCTGGCGCTGCTGCTCGTTGATGTCCTCGAGCGCGGCGGTGAAGTGCCGTTCCATCTGCGTGCCCATGGCCTGCCGCTCGGGAGAGAGGGGCTCGGCGGGGTCGTGGCTCAGGCGCTCGCGGCGCTTGCGTGCGCGCAGCCAGTTGATGCTGCTGTTGACCATGACGCGGTGGAGCCACGTGGTCCACGCGGCGCGCCCGCCGTAGCCGGGCGACTTCCAGGCGAGCCGGGCGAAGACGTCCTGCACGACGTCCTCGGCGTCATCCGCGTCACCGACGATACGGCGGGCGATGGCGAGCGCGCGGGCGCGGTGCTCGTTGTAGAGCTGCGTGAGGGGCGGAAGGTCGATGGCGGCGGCGTGCATCACGGGTGGGCTCCTGGGCACCCCAGCGGGGACCTCCCTTGGAACGAACCACCCGCGAAAAGGGTCTACGCGCCTGTGTGACGGTTTTTTCTCACCGGGCGCGACGAACCTCGCCCTTCAGGGCAGGGTGGCACCATGGCCCATTTCGAGGACCTCTCGCCGTGCGCGTATTTTCCAGGCGGGGACGACCGGCTGGTGGCGGTGGGGTGGCTGGAGCGCGAGCATCCCTTCCCGCGAGGTGAAGTGGACGCGGACTTCTTCGCGGCGCTCGTCCGCCTGTGCGTGGAGCCGTGGCAGCCCGTGGTCTTCGCCGGGCGGCACGCGTGCTCGTTGTGCCGCTTCTCGGGTGGGCCTGGGGCCCTCTCGTATGACTCCCTGACGGTGTCACTCGGCAGCGCGAACGTCTTCGTCCCGGATGGGGCGCGTGTCTTCGTCGCGCCCACGACGGTGCTGCACTACCTCGATGCGCACGGGTACACGCCTCCACGCGAGTTCCAGGAGGCGGTGCTGCGGTGTCCTCCGATGCGCTCGATGCCGTACCTTCGGGCGCTCAAGGAGAGCGGACTCTCGTTCCGGAGGTGAGGCGGGCTCCCCGTGCCCCGCGCGATGTCCGCGAGGCACGGAGGAGGGGACGCCTACTCCTGCTCGTCCTGTTTCGTCAGGCCCCAGTCCTTCAGGCGCTTGAACAGGGTGGAGCGGGCCACGCCCAGCTCGCGGGCCACGCGCTCGCGGTTGTTGTTGTACCGGCGCAGCGCCGCCTCGACGATCTGCCGCTCGAGCTTCTCCAACATCTGCTCCAGCGTCATCCCCGGAGGCAGCTCGGGCACCGCGATGCCCGTCTCCTTGTTCATCTCCTGGTCGAACGTCAAATCGTTCGCGTCGATGACCGGTCCCTTGCGCAACAGCAGCGCCCGGTGCACCACGTTGCGCAGCTCGCGGATGTTGCCCGGCCACGTGTGGTTCTGGAGCCGGTCCATCGCGGACGCGGACAGCTTCACCGTCTGCCCTCGCGGCGAGTACAGCTTCACGAAGTGGTCCGCCAGCGCCGGCAGGTCCCCCTTGCGGCTGCGCAGGGGCGGCAGGTGCAACGGAATCACGCAGAGGCGGTAGTACAGGTCCTCGCGGAACTTGCCCTCGCGCGCCGCCGCCAGCAGGTCCAGGTTCGTCGCCGCCACCACCCGCACGTCCACGTGCATCGGCCGGCTGGCGCCCACCCGCTTGATTTCGCCGCTCTCCAGCGCGCGCAGCAGCTTCGCCTGCAAGTCCAGCGGCAGCTCGCCAATCTCATCCAGGAACAGCGTGCCGCCGTCCGCCTCCTCGAAGGCGCCCTTGCGCGCGTTCGCCGCGCCCGTGAACGAGCCCTTCTCGTGGCCGAACAGCTCGCTCTCGATGAGCTCCTTGGAGATGGCCGCGCAGTTCACGGGGATGAGCGGCCGGTTGGCCCGCTGCGAGCACTGGTGGATGGCGCGCGCCACCAGCTCCTTGCCCGTGCCGGACTCTCCGAGAATCGTCACCGCCGCCGTGGAGGGCGCCACCCGCTCGATGAGGTCCGACAGCCCCTTCACCGCGTTGTCGCTGCCGATGATGCCGTGGAACGACGTCGGCTCCTTGCGGTTGCCCGTCGCCGCCGCCTCGAGCACCAGCTCCGTCTCGCCCACCCTCAGCGTGGTGGGCAACGACACCTCCGCCTCGAACACGCGCACCGGCCCCAGCCACGTGCCGTTCGTCGAGCGCAGGTCCACGACGTGGAACGTCCCGTCCCGCCGCGTCACCTTCAGGTGCTTGCTGGACGCGAACCGGTCCTGGAGCACCAGGTCACATCCCGCGTCCTTGCCCGCCGTGAAGCTGTCCCCCGAGAACCGGTGCACCGTCTCGTTGGGGCCCTGCTTCACGCGCACCTGCGCCGGCTGCCAGCGCAGGGACTGCGCGTCACGCGCCTGGATGGACGTGGTGTGCCCCACCTCGGTGGCCACATCGGCCCCCTCGCCGCCGCCGCTCAGCCGGAACACCGCGCGCCACTGGCCCAGCGCCAGGTCCGCGCCGTCCGGCAGCGCCGCCTCGGTGATCGACGTGCCGGACACCGTGGTGCCCTTGCCCGACAGGTCCTGCACCCGGCACTCCACGCCGTCCCACAGCAGCGCCACCTGCTGACGGCTCACCTCCGGGTCCGGGATGGCGACGTCGCTCTGCTCGCCGCGACCGAGCACCAACCTCGCCCGGTCCACCCCCACCCTCAACACCTCCTCGCCACGACGGAAAAACACCAGCTCCGGCATCCACGGCCCTCCTGTGCGCCCGCGCTTTACACGTCCCGGCGCGCTGACTTCAACCACCACGCCCCGGGAAGGGCGCACCCGAGCCGTCGCCCGCTACCGCCGGGGCAGGAACGTCGGCCGGTTCAGGAACCCGCCGAGCCTGGCCGCCCGGAAGCTCGGGTCCTTCTTGTCCGGAGGGAAGATGGTGATGCCCGCCGCCAGCAGGCCCAGGCGCTTCTGCGCCTCCGGGTCCAACCGCAGGTTCACATCCATCGCCGGCTCGCTGTACTCCAGCCGCTTGCCCAGCTTCAGCGTGCCCGTGGCCAGCGCCTCGATGTCCTCGCCCTTGAGCTTGAGCTCCTTCACCGTGCCCAGGCCCTTGTCGAAGTCGATACGGCCCACCAGCGCGCCGAGCGCCACCTGCGGCAGGTCCATGGGCATGGAGTTGCCACCGCCCATCGGAATGGAGGCCTTGCCACCCTTGATGATGAGCCCCTGCGTGTCGAGCAGCAGCTCCCCGTTCGCCAGGGACAGGTCCGGCTCCGGGCTCTTCCCCTTGGGCAGCGTCAGGGCCAGCGTGCCGTTGATGACGCCGTCCAGGTCCACGCCGAGGAAGCCCGGCAGGTTGCCGCCGCTGACCTTGAGCCCGTCGATGTCCGCGCGCACCTTCGAGTCACCCAGCAACCCCACCGACGCCGTCACCGTCCCGCCCATCGCGTTGGCGCGCACCGCCACGCCCGGAGGGAAGAGGGTGGGGCGCACCGCCAGGCTGTCGATGATGACCGCCTCGCCCAGCTCCGCCGCGCCCGGCAGGCCCTCGCCGCTGATGAGCTTGCCGAGCAGGTCCGCGCTCAACGGCTGGGGCGGCTTGCTCACCCGCACGTTGGTGGCCGTGACGCCGGACAGCCCCGGCCGCAGCGAGCCGATGCGCACCGCCAGCCCCGCCTGCGCCGCCTCGTTGATGATGCGCGCGCGCACCGTCTCGTACGGGAAGGTGAGCAGCAGGCAGAGGATGAAGGCCACGAGCGCGAACGCGCCGTAGCCCAGGATGACCTTCCAACGAGCGGGCTTGGAGTCAGAGGACATAGGGCTATTGCTTCATCCGGTAGGTGGCCACCGTCGTCCACGCCGTCAGCGTGTCGTTGGGCCTCGGTTCGATGCGCAGGTACTTCACCTTCACCACGCCCGGCCCGCTCTCCACCGTGCGCATGAAGTCCGTCAGCTTGCGGAGGTCCACGTCGGAGAACGTCAGCTCCACCGAGCTCTCCATGATCTTCCCGTCGCCGATGCCCACGTCGCCCTTGGGCGTCATGTTGGGCACCTGCAGCCCGGCCGCCGTGGCCTTGTCCTCGATGTAGGTGATCAGCTGCACGTTGCTGGACGTCAGCTGCGTCTCCACGGCCTGCCGCGACGCCTGGGCCTCGCGATAGCTGGCCGCCAGCGCCTGCACCTCCTGGAGCTTGCCCAGCTTGTCCTCGGTGCGCTTGCGGTAGCCGGACGCGCTGTTGGCGAACGTCATCAGCACCACGAACACCACGAACACCGCCACCGCCGTGCCGGCGATGGCCACCATGCGCCGCTCACGCTCGCTGAGCCGCTCGAACCACGTCTGCAACGGCGCGAGTGCTTCCTGAAGTCTGGCCATGACTAGCTCTCCCCGCCTTCCGCCCCGGGGCACTGCACCTGGACGTCCAGACGGAACGTCACCTTCTGTCCGTCCCGCGTGCGCTCCACCTTGCCCTGCTTCACTTCCTTGAAGCAGGCGTGGTTCCTTAGCGCGTTGGACAGCGTGTCCACCTGCTTGGAGGAGTCCGTCTCCCCCTGGAGGATGACGCGCTCGGTATCAATCTGGATGCGGTCGAACTTCACCGGGATTTCCTTGGGGACGTGCTCGGTGACCTCCGCCAGGAGGTTGACCGCGGACATGCGCGGCAGCGCCGCCGCGGGGCTCTCCACGCCCTTGAGCATGTTGAGCGCGCGGTTGTAGTCCTTCTCGCACCGCCCCAGGATCCGCTGCGTCGTCTCGCACAGCGCCGCGTCCACCTGCGCCTCGCGCCGCGACAGCACCGAGTTGCGCACCACGCCGAACGCGATGAGCAGCAAGAGCAGCGTCGCCGCGAAGGACGCCAGGAGGCCCAGCTTGTCCTTCACGTAGTCGAAGTCGCCCTTGAAGGCGAGCTCGCCCCGGCGGTAGTTGAAGCGCGGCGCGCGCGCGCCCGTCGCGTTGCCTCGCAGCGCGAGCGCGTACGCCTGCGCCGCCGTCGGCTGGTCGTCGGCGGCGATCGCCTCCGTCGTGTCCGCGGGCAGCGCCAGCACGCGCACCGGCAGGTTCAAGTCTCGCGAGAGCTGCTCCGCGAGCCCCGGCATGCGCGCGGTGCCGCCACACAGCACCAGCGCGCCCACCTGCTGGCGGGTGCGCGCGGTGAAGGACTTCAGCGTGGGCCGCAGCTCGCGCAGGACCGGCTGGAGCCCCCGGGTGAAGGCCGCCGCCGCGCGCTCCGCGTCCGGCCCCTTCGCCGCGCTGGCCAGCGCCCCGTGCTGTTCCTTCCAGTGGTGCGCCTCCGCCAGCGACGTCTGGAACTCCGTGGCCAGGGCCTTGCTCAAATCCTTGCCGCCGCCGGCGAACGTGCGCGCGAAGCGGACCCCCGTGCCCGGCGTGCCGATGGCCACCGACGTGCGCTCGTGGCCCAGGTCCACGATGGCCACCGCGCCGCCCTCGTTCGCGCCCTCGAAGAGCCCCGCCGCCTGCTGGAGCAGGTTCTGGTAGGCGAGGCCGGGGTGCGTGACGACGCGCGGGTCCACCTTCAGCTCCGCCAGCACCTCCAGCAGCGCCTTGAGCTCCTCGGTGCGCACCACGCCGACGAGCAGGTCGCTCGCCCTCTCCTTGCCCTCCAGGTCCTTGTGGCCGACGACCTGGTAGTCGTAGACGACCTCGGAGATGTCGAACGGGAGCTGGCTGCCGATTTCGAACGGCAGCGTCGCGTCGATGCGCTTGCTGTCGGAGAACGGCAAGGTCAGCGTGTGGGTGATGAGCGCGGGGCCGGGCAGGGACACCACCACCTGGTCGGCGTGGCCCGGCGGCAGCTTGCCGAGCAGCTCCGTCACCGCGGCGCGCAGCGTGTCGGCGCGCTCGCCTTCCTGAGCACGGCGCACCTCCACGTAGCTCCGGGTGGCGTGTCCCTTCGTCCGCGCCTCCAGCACCACGCCCTTCACGGCGTGGCTGCCCAAATCGAGGCCAAGAATGCGGGCCATGCTATTCCTCTCTCCAGTACAGGAGCTTGCCCAGCGTGTCGTCCAGCCGGACCACCGCGGTCAGCGTCTTCTGCACGCTGCCCGCCTCTCCCACGGATTTGATGGTGAACGTCTGACTCTTGTCGCCGATGAGGCGGTTGCCCGCCACGTTGGACTTCACGGCCGGATTCACCACGATGCCGGCGCTCTCCACCACCGCCACGAAGTCCTGCACCGCCATGCCGAAGAAGCTGAACATGCGCGCCGAGCGGATGCGGGTGATGAGCTCGTTGAGGAACACCGGGTCCCTCAAGCGCGGGTCCGGCCGGGCCGGGTCCGCCACCGACATGATGGCCAGCCCCATCATCACCGGGTCATCCGTGTTGATGTTGGGCCGTGAGTTGATGTCCGGATACACCGTGAGCCTGTCACGGAAGGCCGACATGAACTGGTCATTCACCCCGTGCACCCGGTACAGCTCGTCGACGCTGTCGAACCGCGCGTTCTTCGGCTCGTAGCTCGGCTCGTACCGGCTGTAGGGCGAGCCCTCGTCGGAGAAGCCGGACGGCATGGGGTTGACCGGGTCATTGCGGTTGATGGCCGAGCCCGTCTCGTCGTCGTCCGCGTAGTCCTTGATGGCCAGCATCACGTCCTGCGGATTGCTGCGGACCTTGTTCGCGTCGTCGCGCTCCCACAGGAACTCGAAGCGCTTGTCCTCGAGCATGTCCAGCATGCGCAGCGCGGTGGGCAGCGCGTCGCCGGCGCCCGCCATCAGCCGGTGGACGTTGAGCTTCTCCTCCTCGTCGGAGATGGTGGACAGGAAGCAGCCCTCGAAGCCGCCGAACGAGCGGCGCGTCATCTGCGCCGACATCTCCTTCGACGCCGGGTCCTCCTCGCCGTCCATGCGGAAGTTCCCGTCGTCCTCGTCCACCGGGTCCAGGGGCGGCGCGTCCTCCTTGCCGTTCTCCAGGCCCTCGCTCTTCACCAGGCCCTTGAGCATGTGGCAGTCCACGCGCGCCATCCGCCACAGCTGGAGGTTCAGGCTGGAGGGCTGGGGCGTGTTGCCCTGCGCGCCCACGTTGCCGCCCAGAAAGCCGCTGAGCAGCGACGCGGGGTTGGGGATGGGCGTCGCGTCCACCTGCTTCTGGAAGCGCAGAAGCAGCCGCGACAGCGCCACGCCCGAGCGCGCCATGTAGTACGCGCGGACCTCGTCGCGCTGGTTGGCGGCGAGCTGCAGGTCCACGCGGCTGTTGTAGGCGAACTCGGTGGCGATGATGGTGAGCAGCGCGATGGACACCACCGCGATGATGAGCGCCACGCCGCGCGAGCGCCGCTCGTTCGCGGCCGCCGAGCGCGGGGCGGGCCTGGGACGTCGCCGGGACGTCTGCTTGGGGAAGGGCAGGGGCATCAGTACCTCGGCAGCTCCGTGTTCAACATGATGCGCGTCTGGGTGCTGTAGCGCGCTTCCTTGCCCGTCTCGTCCACCGCCGTCACCGTCACCCGCACGCGCGTGGGCAGGATGCTCTTCTGCTCGGGGCGCCGGGTGTCCCACTCGTCATCCCACTCCTTCTTCTCGGAGTTCCAGTACTCGAACTCCAGCTTCTTCACGCCCTCCAGCAGCACGTCCGTCGTGCCGCCCCGGTCCATGCGGTCGTCCACGTTCGGGTTGACCCGGCGCTTGAGGTCCTGCCGCCCGCGCGCCGTCTTGTCCTCGGACGCGTCCACGAAGTACTCCACCACCGCCTGGTCGGACTCCTTCACGTCCGTGTACAGCCGCTGGTGCGCGAACGTGGTGAACAGGAGCCGGTCGCTCTCCCCGACGAAGTTGCTGGGCCGGTCCTGCTGGTCCCGGAAGCGCTTCAGGTCGAACCGGTCACTGACGTACGCGGAGCCGATCTCCCGCGACATGCGGTTCATCGCCACCCGCAGCTGCCGGTAGCGGTCCGCGTCCGCCTCCACCGTCTCCTTCGCCGTCAGGCCCGTCTGGAAGGCCATGGCCACCACCGTGCCCATCAGGGCGGTGATGGCCACCGCCACCATGACCTCCATCAGCGTGAAGCCACGCACGCGCCGGGTCATCGGTCGTTCCTCATCAGGCCGCCGCCCAGGTTCGGAATCTGCGGACGCCCGCCGCCCATGCCGGGCGGGAGGATGCCTCCCGCGCCACGGCCGCCCTGCTGGCCGCCGTTGGCCCGGTTGAGCCACTCCGAGCGGCGCATCAGCGGCTTGCGCGTCTGCGGATGCAGCATGACGCCGTTGGGGCCGGGGATGGGGTTCTGGACGATCATCCCGGGGCTGTCCGGGTCCACCCACTGGTTGTCCGCGCCCGGCGTCTGGCCACCGGCGTTGGGCGTGAAGCCGCCGTTCCTGTCCGAGCCCGGCCCGAGCGACACCACGTGCGTCACCAGGTCGATGCTCTCCAGCTGGGTGCCCTCCTGCCAGTACACCGTGAGGTGCACCTCGCGCACCGTCTGGGTGAGCTGCTGCACCATCTGCGTGAACATGGGCTGCGCCATGCCCATGGCCGCGCCGCCCAGGCCGCCGCCCGCGGGCTGCGGTCCGCTGGAGCCGCCCTTGCCATCCTTGTCGCCGCCGCCACCGCCGCCGAAGAGGCTGGCGATGCCGCTCATCGGGTCGCTCGAGTCCCCGCCGATGGGCAGGTTGAAGAGCGCGCCGATGAGCTGGTCGGGTGACACGCCGTCCAGCTTGGGCGCGATGATGCGCGCCTTCCACTTGAACTGGGGCCAGCCCTCGTCGGAGAAGTCGCCCGACTCCTCGTCGTCGTCGGGCGTGAAGCCGTCGTCGTAGAGTTGCTGCTCCACGTCCGTCATCTTCGAGCGCGCCAACAGCGAGGCCACCGTGAGGCGCTTGGTGTAGACGTGGTTGGCCACCGCGCCCGCGTTGAGGTCGAAGATGGCCATCAGCGCGAGGCCGAGGATGGCCAGCGCCACCACGACCTCCAGCAGCGTGAAGCCCCGGGCCTGTCTCATCGCGGCACCTCCAGCGCCTCGCCCACGATGTTCACCTTGCCGGTGAGCGGGGACACGTCCAGCGTCCAGATGTTGTCGCCCTGGCTCAGGTAGACGTAGGCCTTCTCCGTGTAGCCCTGCGGGAAGAAGTAGAGATACGCGACGCCGCTGTCCACGGCCTCTCGCTGCTGGCGCGTCCACACCGACACGCGCACGTCCGAGGGCAGCTCGCGCGGCGGAATCTCCTCCGACGTGAAGGACGAGAAGCGCGACTGGCTCTCCACGCGCTGCTTCTCCGCCTCCATCAGGTCCTGCGCGCTGACCGTCTCCCCGGCCGAGGCCACGTAGCTGCGCCGCTCCTGCCCGTTGCCGGAGCCGCTCCGGTTGGAGCGCCGGGCCCGATCCCTCTCGGAGTTCTCGTCGCGCAGGGCGGTGTCGCGGTCCCTCGCCGTCGTCACGCCGCTCTCCGCGCACTCGGCGTGGTAGCGCGTGGCCTTCTCCTCCTTGGCCTCCGGAATCTCGAACACCAGCCGGCACGTCTTGCCGCGCAGCGCCGCCGAGTCGTAGAGCGAGCGGATGGTGCCGGCCAGCTCGCCGGCCGCGCCCTTGGCCTTGGCGCCGGTGAGCGAGCCGATGCCCATCACCGCCGCGGAGAACAGCATCGCGACGATGATGATGGCGATGGAGATCTCGATGAGCGTCAGGCCGCGCTCCTGGCGCCGCCGTGTCGCCGTGCTCCGCGTCATGGCTGCCCCCAGTCCGCCAGCACGCCTCCGCTGCTCAGGTCCGCGTCCAGCCCCGCGCCGCCCTGCTTGCCGTCCGCGCCAAGCGAGATGACGGCGCCGCTCTTGCCGTCCATCCAGTAGACGTACGGGTGGCCCCATGGATCACTGGGCACGCCCTCGATGAGCTTCGCCTCGATGAGCGGGGTGAAGCCCTCCTCCTTGGAGGGGAAGTGGCCCATCAGCCGGTGGTGCGCCTTGAACATGCCCTCCAGCTTGCGGATCTCCGTCCGGGCGCGCCGCTGCTCGGGCGCCAGCGTCCGGTCCTCCGTCGCGTAGACGAGGGCGAACGCCAGTACCGTGGCCACCAGGAAGATGCCGCCCAGGATGAGCTGGCCCGACCGGTTCGGACGGGCGCCCCCCGCGGGTGAGGACGTCGGGGATGTCACTGCGCTCTGCTCGTTCATACCCAAGTCCTGTCAACACACGGGGCGCGCCGGTTCTTCACTTGGTGGCGGCCCCGTCCGCGGACGAGATGTCCGCGTCGTTGCCCTCACCGCCGGCCGTGCCGTCCGCGCCGTAGGAGATGATGACGGGCTTGCCGCCCTCGTTGAGGTACACGTAGTCGTTGTTCCACGGGTCCTTCGGCATCGACTCCAGCGACTGCGTCTCCACCAGCGCGTTGAGGCCCGCCGACGTGTCCGGGTACTTGCCCTTCTTCGTGTAGTAGAGCTTCAGCGCACCCTGGATGTTCTTGATGTCCAGGGCCGCCCGGTCCCTTCGGGCCGCCTCGAGCTGGGGAATCACCGCCACGCCGACGGCGGCGGCGATGAGGCCGAGGATGGTGATGACCACCATGATTTCGATGAGCGTCATGCCCCGGCGGTTGCGGCGGCGGCGCTGCTGCTGGGTGTTCTGGTTCGTCTTGTTCATGTCTCTCACCTCGGGGTGACTTTCTGGCAAGCCACCGCTTCGTGTTCTGGACTTCCTGTCAGGGGACCCGGGGGACGTCCACCACTCCGGGAGGGGGCACGGCGGCCCGGGGGCCGTACAGCCGGGCCCCCACCGTCACCAGCGCCGCGGCGACGGCGATCATCGCCGCCAGCGTCACACGCTGAATCCAACGGTCTAACGTCTCATTCGTCATGGGCGTCGCACCTCACCGGATGGCCGAGTTCACCTGGAGGATCGGCATCAGGATGGAGAGCGCGACGAATGCAATCACCGCGCCCATCACCACGATGAGCAGGGGCTCGAGCAGCGAGGTGAGGGCGCCGATGCGCACGTTCACCTGCGTCTCGTAGTTGTCCGCCACGTTGGTGAGCATCTCCTCGAGCTGACCGGAGCGCTCGCCGATGGCGACCATGTGGTAGACGAGCGGCGGGAACTCCCCGGAGCGCTTGAGCGGGTTGGCGATGCTCTCGCCCTCGCGGATGGAGTCGCGGGCCTTCTCGACGACCTCCGCCAGCACGGTGTTCGTCATCACCGCCTTGACGATGTCCATGGCCGCCAGGAGCGGGACGCCGCTCTTGAGCAGCGTGGACAGCGTGCGGGCGAAGCGGGAGATGGAGAGCAGCCGCACCAGGTTGCCCACCACGGGCGCCTTGAGCGTGAAGCGGTCCCACTTGGGCTTGCCCTTGGGGCTCACCGTCCAGCGCATGAACAGCCAGCCGCACAGCACCATCACCGGGACGGCGATGAACCACCAGTCCTGGAAGAAGTTGCTCGTGGCGATGAGCATCCGCGTGCTCAACGGCAGCGTGGCCTTCATCGTCTCGAAGATCTTCGTCACCTTCGGGACGACGAACACCATCAGCGCCACCAGGATGCCGCCGCCCACCACCATCATGATGGCGGGGTAGAGCATGGTGCTCAGGATTTTCTGCTGCAGCCGGGCCTGGTTCTCCGTGAAGTCGGCCAGGCGCGTGAGCACCGCGTCCAGGGCGCCGGACGCCTCGCCCGCGCGCACCATGTTCACGTAGATGCTGGGGAAGATCTTGGGGTGCTGTCCCAGCGCGTCCGCCAGGGACGAGCCCTCGTTGACGCGCTGCTTGATGTCGGAGAGGGCGCGCTTGAAGCGCTCCTTCTCCACCTGGTCCACCAGGGCGGTGAGCGACTCCACCAGCGTGACGCCGGCGCCCAGCAGCGTGGACAGCTGCCGGGTGAAGATGGCCACGTCGTCGGTGTTGACGCGGCCCCGGCCCAGCTTGCGCAGGTCGATGTCGCGCGCCACCTGCGCGGCGTTGGCGCCCTTGGACACCGCGCCCCGGCTGCCCTCCGCCTGGGCGAGCACGTCCGTGAGGAAGATGCCGTCGGCGCGCAGCTTGGAGCGCAGCGTCTTGGGCGAGTCGGCTTCCAGCAGGCCCTTGATCTGCTTGCCCGCGGAGTTGAGACCTCTGTACTCGAAGACCGGCATGGCTCGATGACCCCGGCCCCTCCCAGGGAGGAGCTGTCGGTTACATGTCCTCCTGGGTGATGCTCAGCACCTCGGCGATGGTCGTCTCCCCCAGCGCAATCTTGCGCGCGCCGTCCTCGAGCAGGGTGATCATCCCCTTGGAGGTGGCGGACTTCTTGATGGTGGAGGCGTCCACGTTCTTCAGTACGAGCTGGCGCACGTCGTCGTCCACGGGCAGGAACTCGTAGATGCCCGTACGGCCTCGGTAGCCGTTGCGGTTGCAGGTGGGGCAGCCGACGGCCTTGTAGATGCGCTCGGTGCCGTAGCGCTCCTTGAAGGAGGCGCGCGAGTGGCCGATCTCCTTCAGCTCCGCGTCCGTGGGCTGGTAGGGCGCGCGGCAGTCCGGGCACACGCGGCGCACCAGGCGCTGGGCGAGGATGCCCGTGAGCGACGACGCCACGAGGAACGGCTCCACGCCCATGTCCACCAGACGGGTGACGGCGCCGGCCGCGTCATTGGTGTGGACCGTGGAGAGCACCAGATGGCCCGTGAGCGAGGCCTGGATGGCGATCTCCGCCGTCTCCTTGTCGCGGATCTCACCGACCATGATGACGTCCGGGTCCTGGCGCAGGAAGGAGCGCAGGCCTTGGGCGAAGGTGAGGCCGATCTTGGGGTTGATGGCCATCTGGCCAATCCCCTTGAGCTGGTACTCCACCGGGTCCTCGACGGTGAGGATGTTGAGGTCCGGGGTGTTGATCTTCGACAGCGCGCCGTAGAGCGTCGTCGTCTTGCCGGAGCCCGTGGGGCCGGTGACGAGGATGATGCCGTGCGAGCGCTTGATGACGGCTTCCATGGCGTGGAGCGTCACCTGGCTCATGCCGATCTCCGCCAGGTCCAGCAGCGTCGCCGTCTTGTCCAGCAGACGCATGACGATGCGCTCCCCGTTGGTGGTGGGGATGGTGGACAGACGGATGTCGATGTCGCGGCCGGCCAGCTTGATGCGGATGCGGCCGTCCTGCGGCAGGCGCTTCTCGGCGATGTTGAGCTGCCCCATCACCTTCACGCGGCTGACGATGGCGTTCTGGTAGCGCTTGGGCGGCTTGATGACCTCCTGCAGCACGCCGTCCACGCGGAAGCGCACGAGCAGCTCGCGCTCCATGGGCTCGATGTGGATATCGCTCGCGCGCTCCTTGGCGGCGCGGAAGAGCACCGAGTTCACCAGCCGGATGACCGGGGCCTCGTCGTCCGTGTCCAGCAGGTCCTGCGGCTCGTCCAGCTCGTGGGCGATGGCGTCCAGGTCCTGCGTCTCCATCTCGTCGACCAGCTGCTCGGCCTCGTTGATGGAGCGGTCATAGACGCTGTTGATGGCGTCGGTGATGGTGGTGTCGAGCGCCAGCCGGGGGCTGATGCTCTGGCCCAGCAGCAGCCGCGCGTGGTCCAGCGCGGACGTGTCCAGCGGGTCCGCCACCGCCAGGACCACGCTGTCGTTCTCCAGCGACAGCGGGAGGATGTGCGCCTGCTTGGCGAAGTTGATGGGGATGCGCTTGACCAGCTCCGCGTCCACCTCTTCGGTGAAGATGCGCGCCAGGTAGGGCAGGTCCAGCTGGTGTCCCAGCGCCTTGGCGACGTCCTCGGCGCTGACCGCCTTGAGCCCCACCAGGACCTCACCGATGCGTCCGCCCTTCTCCTCCTGGAGGGCGAGCGCCTCGCGCAGCTTCTCCTCGGTGAGCGAGGGGACGAGCGCGCGGAGGATCTCCCCCAGAGGCCTGCCGCACAGGAAGGCCTGGCCGTGGGAGACGACCTGGGTGGAGTCGTTCCGGGCAGGGGCCGCGCCGGACGCGGCGGTGGCGAGAGTGGGGTCTGCGGTCACGTTCATGGGCTCTATTCCCCGGTCTCGGGCTGGATGCGCAGGCGCTCGGGCGACGCGTCTCCGGTGGACTCCGGAGCCGGCGCTTCGGGCGTCTGCGGCGCCGGAGTCGCGGGGGCTGACTCTTCGGAACCGGCGGGAGGCAGCGGCGCTTCCCGCACCTCGGGCTCGGGCGACACGGGGGCCGGGCCCCGCGCGGGCGGCACGCTGTTCGAGCGGCCGGCCGGCGGGGTGTTGGAGCGGGACGGCGCCGACGAGTTCGGCGAGATGACGCGCTCACCCGACACGCCCGGGCCGCCATTCTCCGCGCGCTGGCGCTCGCGCAGGACGGCCTGGTTCATCTTGGACAGCGGGCCGGGCTTGCGGCTGAAGTCCACCGCCACGTCGTAGCCGGGCACCTGGCCGTAGAACTGCTCCACGAACTGCTGACGCTCCTTCATCTTGCGCTCGAAGATGACGCGGAAGTCCTCGGGGCCCCGGATGATGTAGGGCGTCAGGAACAGGAGCAGGTTCGTCTTCGTCTTCTTGCGCGTCGTCTCGCGGAAGAAGTTGCCGATGATGGGGATGTCGCCCAGCACCGGGACCTTGGTGACGGACTCGATGGTGCGGTCCTGCATGATGCCGCCCAGCACCACCGTCTCCTGGTCCTTGGCGATGACGGTCGTCTTCGCGCTGCGCTTGCTGGTGGTCGGGCCGAGCACCGCGTCGTTGGAGGCGATCTCCTCCGTCTGCTCGGTGATGACCATGCGGATGTAGTCGCTCTCGTTGATCTGCGGCTTCACCGTCAGCTTCAGCTCCACGTTCTGACGCTGGATGGGCGCGTACAGCGAGCCCAGGCCGCCCAGCGCGCCGAGCAGCGACGTGTTCAGGCCGCCCGCGCCGCCGGCGGTGCCGGTGCCCACGCCCGTGCCCAGCGACGAGGGCGAGAAGCCGGACTGGAAGGGCACGTTCTGGCCCACGGTGATCTCCGCCTCCTCGTTGTCGCTGGTGAGGATGTGCGGCGTGGACAGCACGTTCACGTCGGAGCTCTGCTGCATCGCGTGCAGCACCACGCCGAAGGCGGGGATGTCCAGGCCCAGCTTCTCCAGCGCGGGGATGACGGGGCCCTGCAGGCCCGCGAGGAAGCCGCCGAAGGACGCCAGGTTCGCCAGGCTCAGCGACGGGGGCAGGCCCGAGCCGGTGTTGTTGGTGCCGATGAGGCCGGGCACCGCGCCGTCATCCGTCTGCAGCGAGAAGCCGCTGTGCAGGTTGACGCCGTACTCGGCATTGCGGTCCAGGTTCACCTCCATGATGACGGCCTCGACGAACACCTGGCGGCGGGGCGTGTCGAGCTGCTGGATGACCTGGACGATGTTCTTGTAGTCCGACTGGCTGGCGACGATGACGAGCGAGTTGGTGCCTTTGTCGGCGGAGATCTTCACCTCGCCGCTGAACAGCTCCGCCGCCTGCGTGGGCGCGTTGCCGCGCGGCATGCCCGGGGGGAGGTTGGGGGCGCCCGGCGTGCGGGGACGGTTGGCCGTGCCCTGCGCCAGCGACTGCAGCGTGCTCGCCAGCTCCTCCGCGTTGGCGTTCTCCAGGTAGTAGACGTTGATGCGGCCGCCCGTGCCGGACGGGATGTCGAGCTGGGTGACGATCTCCTGGATGCGCTCGAACGCGGCGGGGCTCGCCACGATGATGAGCTTGTTGGTGCGCTCGTCCGGGATGATCTGCGACAGCGTCACCGGGCCACCGGCGGACTCGCCGCCCTGGGAGGGCTGGGCGACAATCTCACCGCCGGGCTGACCCGCGGGCGGCACGCCCTGGGTGAAGTTGCCGGGGCGGGTGGCGCCGGGGCGCGCGCCCTTGCTCTCGAACAGCTTCTGCACCGTGCCGGCCACGTCCTGGGCGCTCGCGTACTGCACCTGGATGACGCGCAGCTCGTCGCTGGCGGCGCGCGAGTCCAGCTGGTTGATGAGCCGCTCCAGGCGGTGGATGTTGGAGCCCACGTCGTTGACGATGATGGTGTCGGGCGGGTACGGGATGGTGTCGCCGTCCTTGGACACCAGCTGCTGCAGCACGCCGCGCAGCGGCTCCACCTCCACGTTGCGGATGCGGAACAGCTTGGTCACCATCTGCTCGTTGGTGGTGTACGGCTGGCCGTCCTCGACGATGGTGGGGATGGGGTTCTGCTTCGCCGAGCGCTTGTCGACGATCTTCATGAAGCGGCCGTACTGGTAGACGGCCAGGCCGTTGGCGTCGAGCGAGGCGAGGAACGCGGAGTAGAACGCGTCCGCGTCCACCTCCACGCGGCCGTTCTCCGGGCCGATGATGGAGATCTTCCCGCGCACGTTCTCCGGGAGGATGAACGTGCGGCAGGTGGCGTCCGCCACCGTCTGCACCAGCTTCTCGATCTCCACCTTGTCGAAGTAGATGCCGTAGCGCGCGTTGCGCCGGGCCTCCTCGCACGTGGGCGTCCGGCGGGGCCCTTGATTGGCCTCCTCGGCGGCGCCGGGGGACTGGGGCGTGATGGTCCGCTCACCGGGCGCGGAAGGCGCGGAGGTGCCGGGCGGGGTGGGGCGGCGCTGGGCCTGCGCGGGGACGGCGAGCGCGAGGCACAGGCAGAGCATCCAGGACGGGAGCGTCTTCATGGAGGAGCGGGCGCGACGTGGGGTTTAACGGACGTTGTAGGACTTGCGGATCGGCGCGCCGTTGCGCTCGATCTCGATTTCGATGCGGGAGGAGTCCTTCATCTTCGAGTAGACCTCGAGCGCCTTCTCGGGGCTGTTGAGGTCGAACCCGTTGATGCGGCGGATGACGTCGCCGTTCTGGACGCCGATCTTCGAGTAGATGGAATCCGGGCGGATGGAGAAGAGCTTGAACCCCACCGCCTGACCGTCCTTGAAGGCCGGAACGATGCGCGCCTGCATGGCCACGTCGTTGAGGTTGTTGAGCGTCTTGTCGATCTCCGCGCGCGGCACTTCGTACTCGTTGTCGCTGACGGCGCGGATGCCGCTGGGGGACGCGGTGTTGGTCTGCGCCACCGGAGGCGTCGGCGGGGTGAAGGCCTGGGCGCCGTCACCCGGGTTGCCGTCGATGAACTCCTTGCGGCCCCCGTTGAGGATGATGACGCGCTCACGCTCGATTTCGAGCACGGTGGCGCCCTGCAGGGCGTTGCCCACCATGTACGTCTGCGAGCGCTGCGTCACCATGTCCTGGACCGACGCGAAGGACCAGTCCGGGTTGCTCGCGACGAGCGTGCCGAGCAGCTTCACCCTGAGGCCGCTCTTCACCGGGGCGGCGTTGGGGTCCACCTCCGGCGTCGTGGGCTCCCTCACCGCGACTTCCGGCTCGGGAATCTTGATGCCCGTCACCCGCGACAGGCCCTCCATGTCCGGCAGCGCGAGCGCCGCCTGCGCGGGCCGGTTCGTCGGCGCACGCGCGGTGGCCCCCGAGGACGGCACGGGGGAGATGGAGGATTCGACGAACAGGTTCACCGTCTTCGCCGCCAGCAGCGCGACGAGGAGGATGAACAGCAGGTTCACCGTCCAGAAGTATTTGCGAAAGAAGAGTTCCATCACGCTTCCGAGAAGAAAGCCGGACCCGGGAAGAGCAAGGCAGGTGCCACCCTCGGGTCAGACGGGCCATCCCAAGGGGACGGCCAAGCACGCGTAATTATTCCGAAAAGGGCGGGCACCCCAGGCAGGGGAGCGGGCTGCTCCAGGGCTTGGGACAAATTGTCAAAGCAGGGTGGGGGCCTTTGTGACGGCCTGTCAGTCGTCGCTTCCGGCGGAGGGCTCGCCGCCGGAGGACTGCTCGCGCTCCAGCTTGCGGTAGATGGTGCGGGCGGCGATGCCCAGCAGCCGGGCGGCCAGCGTCTTGTCGCCCTTGGTGTGGCGCAGCGTCTCGTGGATCACCCGGCGCTCCACCTCCTCCATGGGCGTGCCGATGGGGATGACCAGCTGGGTGGCGGCGCCGAGCGGGCCCTTGCGCACCGACTCGGGCAGGTCGCTGGCCTCCAGCACCTCGCCCCGCGCCAGCACCACCGCGCGCTCGACGGCGTGCTCCAGCTCCCGCACGTTGCCGGGCCAGGCGTAGTTCTCCAGCGTCTGCAGCGCCTCCGGCGAGAAGCCGCGCAGCGCCTTGCCGTTCTTCGCGGCGAAGCGGCGCAGGAACGCGTCCGCCAAGAGCGGGATGTCCTCGCGGCGCGAGGCGAGCGCGGGCACGCGGATCTCCACCACGTTGAGCCGGTAGTAGAGGTCCTCGCGGAAGCGGCCCTCGGCCACCTCCTTCTGCAAATCCTTGTTGGTGGCGGCCACCAGCCGCACGTCCACCTTCACCGTCTGGGTGCCGCCCAGCCGCTCGATTTCGCCCTCGGCCAGCGCGCGCAGGAGCTTCACTTGCGCGGGCAGCGGCATCTCGCCGACTTCGTCCAGGAAGAGGGTGCCGCCGTGGGCGCGCTCGAAGCGGCCCTCGCGCCGGGCCACCGCGCCGGTGAAGGCGCCGCGCTCCACGCCGAACAGCTCCGCCTCCAGGATGTTCTCCGGCAGCGCGCCGCAGTTGACGGCGACGAACGCGCCCTTGGCGCGGCTGGAGTACTCGTGCACCGAGCGCGCCGCCAGCTCCTTGCCCGTGCCCGACTCACCCAGCAGCAGCACCGTGGCGGTGGAGGGCGCGGCCTGGCGGATGGTGTCCAGCATGGCGCGGAAGGCGGGGGACTGGCCCACCATGCTGCGCCCGCCCTGGGCGCTCATCTCCGCCAGCTTCGCCTTGAGCGTCTGGTTCTCCGAGACGAGCGCGCGCTTCTCCAGCGCCTTCTGCACCGCCTTCACCAGCGAGTGGCGCTTGAGCGGCTTGGTGATGAAGTCGTAGGCGCCGTCCTTCATCGCCGCCACGGCCGTCTCCACCGTGCCGTAGGCGGTCATCAGCACCACCTCCACGTCGGGGCGGATGGTGCGCGCGGCGCGCAAGAGCTCCTGCCCGTCCATGCCGGGCATCATCAGGTCCGTCACCATCACCGTGACTTCGGGGCGGCGCAAAAGCTCCAGGGCCTCCGTGCCGTTGGCCGCGGAGAGCGTGGCCATGTTCTCCCGCTGGAAGATGCGCGTCACGGAGTCGAGGTTGGCGCGGTCGTCGTCGACGACGAGGACGGTGGAGGTGGTCATGGTGGGGGCCGCACTATGCAATACCCGTTCCCGTCAGGCGTGCTCCTCGTCCGCCTCCACGGGGCCTCCGCCCATGCGGCCGATGTCCTCGCGCTTGACGGAGTCGACGTTGAACTTGCGCGCGCTGGCGAGCATCCGGTCCACGGTGTCGTCGAAGTCGGGCTTGCCGCCGTTCTTCTTGAAGCGCAGGAAGTTGATGCGCGCGACCACGAAGTTCTTGAGGTAGGGGCTCTGCAGTCCCTTGGCCTTGAGGGAGTCGACGACGGCGACGACGGCGTCATCGAGCTCCAGCAGGCGGTCCGCGCGGGCGTCGCGCACCTTCAGCGCGTCCTCCAGCGGTACGTCCATGAAGTCCTCCACCGCCTTGACGAAGGGGTGGTAGGCGCCCGCGGAGTAGCGGGGGCGCTTCTCGTACGCGGCGCCGAGCGTGATGAAGGCGGGCTCCTCGAACAGGTGCGCGAAGGCGGACTCCTTGCCCGCGCGGCCCGCGCCCACGAGCCCCCGGTACATGCGCACCACCTCGAGCGAGCGCTCCTTGAGGTTGTGGGCCTTCTCCGTGTTGAGCGCGAGGATTTGATAGGCCACGTCCTCGTCGGGCAGCAGCAGCGCGACGATGGCCTTGGCGCCCAGCAGCTTGCTCGCGTGCAGGCGGTGGTTGCCGTTGGGCGTCCAGTAGCGGCCCTCCTTGCGCACGGCGATGACGGGGTCCAGGAAGCGGTCCAGCCGCTCCATGGCGCTGGCGAGCCGCTTCACGTGGGGCTCGGACAAATCACGCTGGTAGGGGGTGGGCTCCACCTTGTCGATGGGCAGCACCGCGAGCACCACCGGATGTCCGCCCAAGGGGTCGCGATAGACGCCGAGCACCTCGCCGCCGTCGGTGCGCACCGCCTCGAGAATCTCCGTGGGGTACTCCACCGAGTCGCTGGCCACGTCCTGGGGAGACAGGCCGCGCGACTTCGGTTCCGCCTTCTTGCGGCGGGGCTTCCTGGGGGCGGCGGCGGGCTTCTTCGCTGCGGCGCTCTTGCGTGCGGACTTCGCTGCCATGGGTGCGTCCTCCTCGCGCTGCGGACGAGTGATGTAGCAGCAGACCCTGACACGTCCTCCCCCAGCGAGTGGGGGAGGAGGAGCGCTCGGGCGTCGCCCACGCTAGGGGGACGCGGCAGGTAGGGCTACCCTCCCGACAGGGTGAGCTGTCGGAAGCGGACAGTGGGCGCGCCCACCGTGCCTCCGCGGAACTGGAGGTCGTTCCCCACGCCGTCCAGGTCCTGGAGCATCTTCAGCACGTTGCCCGCCACGGTGACCTCCTGCACCGCGTGCGTCAGCTCGCCGTTCTCAATCCACAGGCCGTTGGCTCCCGCGGACAGCTCGCCCGTGACGGGGTTGGCGCCGTGGCCGAGCAGGGACGTGACGTAGAAGCCCCGGTCCACGCCCTTGATGAGCTCCTCGGGCGAGGCCGTGCCCGGCTCCAGGTAGAGGTTGGTGGTGCCGATGCTCGGCAGCGCGTTGTAGCCGCGCTTGGCGTTGCCCGTGGGCCGCGCCTTCGCCTTGCGCGCGGTGAACGCGTCGTAGAGGAAGCTCGACATGACGCCCCGGTCGATGATGGGTGTGCGCCGCGTGGGCACGCCTTCACCGTCGAAGGGCGCGGTGGCGAGGCCTCGGGGCAGCAGGCCGTTGTCCACCAGCGTGACGTGCTCGGAGGCCAGGCGCTTGCCCTTGAGCGAGGCCAGCATGCTGGCCTGCTGGTGCACGGCGTTGCCGCTGGCGGCCTTGGCCACGCCGGACATGAAGGACGCGGTGACGAGCGGGTCGAACAGCACCGGCACCTGCTGCGTCTTCACGCGCCTGGCGCCCAGCATCCGCACCGCGCGACGCGTCGCCTCGCGGCCGATGGACTCGGGCGACTCCAGGTCACCCAGGAAGCGCTTGTAGTCGAGCCAGTAGCCCTTCTGGAGCTGCCCGTCCGCGGCGGCCACGGGCATGGCGTACATGAACACGTACGTGCCCGAGTAGCCTCCGGCCATGCCTTCCGACGACGCGACGTAGACCTCCGACACGAAGTCCCCGGCGCCCACCGCGTTGAAGGTGCTGACGCGCGAGTCCTCCGCGCGGCCCGCCTTCTCCATCTCCAGCGCGGCCTTCACCTTCCAGTCGCCGGGCAGGTTGGCCACGGCCTCGTCGTACAGCGCGCCGGTGTCGCCGAAGCGGCCCAGGTCCCGCGCGCCGGGCAGGCCGTTGAGCTTGTTGGGCGCGGCGGCCTCGGCCAGCTTCAGGGCCTGGTCCACGAGCAGGTCGATGCCCGAGGGCTCGAAGTCCGACGTGAAGGCGAACCCGAGCCGGTCCTTCGTCACCACGCGCAGGCCCACGCCCTTGGCGGTGGACTGGGTGAGGTCCTCGATCTGCCCTTCGCGCACGCGCACGGTGCTCTGGCGGCTGACCTCGATGAAGGCCTCGGCCTGGCGGGCGCCCTTCTTGCTGGCGCGCTGGACGATTCGCTTCGCGAGCTTCTGGTAGTCCATGGTGTCGGTGCTCTCTCTTCAGACCTGGGTTCCGCCGACGGTGACATTGTCGATGCGCACGGTGGGCAGGCCCACGCCCACGGGCATCGACTGGCCGTTCTTTCCGCACACGCCCATGCCCGGGTCCGGCTGCGGGTCGCACCCCACGCGGGACACGTTCTTGAGCGCCTCCGGCCCCACGCCGATGAGGATGGCGTTCTTCACCGGACGGCCCAGCTTGCCGTCCTCGATTTGATACGCCTCGCTCACCTCGAACACGAAGTTGCCGTTGCTGATGTCCACCTGACCGCCGCCGAACGTGGCGCAGTACAGCCCGCGCTTCACCTCCTTGAGGATGTCCTCGGGGTGGTGGTTGCCCGGCGCGAGGAAGGTGTTCGTCATGCGCGGAATGGGCAGGTGCTTGAAGGACTCTCGCCGCCCGCTTCCGGTGGAGCGCTGGCCCATCAGCTTCGCGTTGAGGCTGTCGTAGAGGTAGCCCTTGAGCACGCCGTTCTCGATGAGGACCTTGCGCTCACCGGGCGTGCCCTCGTCGTCGATGTTGATGGAGCCGCGCCCGCTGGACACCGTGCCGTCGTCGATGACCGTCACCAGCTCCGAGGCGACCTTCTGCCCCAGCTTGCCGGCGAACAGCGACGTGCCCTTGCGGATGAAGTCCGCCTCCAGGCCATGGCCCACCGCCTCGTGCAGCAGGATTCCGCTCCAGCCCGGCGCCAGCACCACCGTCTGCGGGCCCGCCGCGCAGTCCACCGCGCCCAGCGTGGCCACTGCCTGCCTCGCGGCCTCGCGGCCCACGTCCTCGGGAGGGAACGTCGCCCAGTGGGTGAAGGGCACCCGGCCTCCGCCGCCGTACGAGCCCGTGCGCCGCTCGTTCTTCTTGCCCTGCGCCACGACCTGGATGGACATGCGGCACAAATCCTGGGTGTCCTCGGTGTAGCGGCCCTCGGTGTTGGCCACGGCGATGCGGCGCGTCTGGTCCACGTAGGCGCCGTTGACCTGGGTCACCCGCGAGTCGAACGCGCGGGCGGCCTTGTCCGCGCGGGTCAGCAGGGAGGCCTTGAGGGACACCTCCACGTCGGCCAGCGGGGTGGGGACGCGGTAGTGGCTGGGCACGGCGATGCGTGAGACGGGGAAGGCCCGCTCGGAGCCGGTTCCCTGGGCGATCATCGCCGCGGTGGAGGCGGCCCGCAGCAGCGCGGGCTCGTCCCAGTCGTCGGAGAAGGCGTAGCCCACCTTGCCCCCGGAGATGACCCGCACGCCCACGCCCTGGATGAGGCCCGTCTGGGCGCTCTTGATGCGCGACTCCTCCAGCACGACGCTGGTGCTGTGGGTGCGCTCCACGTAGACCTCGGCGAAGTCTCCGCCGCGCTCCATGGCCACGGCCAGCAGCCGCTCGAGCAGCGCCTGGGGCAGCAGGGGGGCGGGCGCGACGAGGCGGACCGCCAGGGGGGCGAGCTGGGAGGTGGAGGCACGCCGGGCCGGCGCGGACACTCGGGGCATTTTGCGGGACTCCCTCGGTGAATCGTTGGGGGTGTGGGAACCTACATAGGAGGGGGAAACGTCCTGAGCAACGGACAATGGCCCCGCTTCTTTCCCCAAGGGCGGGCTTGTCGCATTCCCACCGTGGTGGCGCCGCTTTAAGATGCCGGACGTTTCGGAGACCTGGACCCGACCCCATGCCTGCTCGTCCTCCATCCCCCCCTCGCCCTGGTGCCGGAGGTAAGCCCTCATCCCGGGGCCGCCCTCCGCGCGAGGTGTCCTCCGACGAGGACTTCGCCGCGCCACCCTCCGGAGACGAGGGCCAGCCCGACGGCCCCGCCAACCCGGAGCTCTACGGGGACGCCGAGCCGCCGCGCTCGCGCACGGACGAGACGCGGGTGGCCTCGGTGTCCGACGTGCGCGAGGAGTCCCGGCGTCGCCAGGAGGAGGAGGACGACAACGCGGACGCCACGCGCGCCGGGCCGCCGGTGCAGATGCTGGTGCTGGCGGGGCCGGACCGCGGGCGCAAGAAGCGCTTCCAGGGCGTGCGCATGGTGGTGGGGCGCGGCAAGGACTGCGACTTCGTGCTGGATGACCAGTCCGTGTCGCGCCGGCACCTGGAGCTCATCTACGGCCAGGGCGGCGTGGCGATGCGAGACCTGGGCAGCATCTCCGGCACCCAGGTGAATGATCAGCGCGTGGACGAGTGCACCCTGAAGCACGGGGATGAGATCGCCATCGGCAAGACGCGCCTTCGCTTCGTGGACGAGGCGGAGCAGATCAAGGAGCTGCGCGCGCAGGCGGAGGCCCGCGAGGCGGAGGAGAAGCGCGAGCGCGAGGAGGCCGCGAAGGACCGCGACGAGGCGCGCAAGGCGGCGGGTGCGTCCCGGGGCACCGACGTGGACCCGAATGATCCGCGGCTCAACGAGGCGACCAACGCCAACTACCGGATGCCGGACGAGCTGAAGGAGAAGAACCGCGACGCCAGCGGCGTGAAGAAGGGCAAGGGCGCCATCGCGATTCCCCGGCCGCGTCCGCCTCCGCGCAGCGCCGTCACCGGCGGCGGAGGGAACTCGAAGGCGAAGCTGCTCATCGGCGTGGGCGGTGGCGTGGTGGTGCTGCTCATGCTGGGGCTGATGCTCATCCCCTCGGGACCGCCGCCCCCGCCTCCGGTGGACCCCAACGTGGAGCGCTCGAAGCTCCTGATGCAGAAGGCGCGCGAGGCGGTGCGCTCGGACGACTTCGCCGGCGCGGTGAAGCTGGTGGAGGAGGCGGAGAAGCTGCGCCCGGGCGCGGACGACGAAGGCCTGGGCAAGGCGGCGGCGAAGGAGCTGCTCGTGCAGCAGTCCTTCCAGGCCGTGCGCGAGCTCATCGACGCCAACGACTTCGAGGGGGCCCGCCAGAAGCTGTCCGAGACGCCCCAGGGCACCGCCAAGACGGACGACGTGCGGCGCAAGCTGGAGCAGGAGGTCAAGACGAAGGACGAGCTGTGGCGCATCCAGAAGATGGAGGAGGCGCTCGCGGCGCGTGACGTCGCCACGGCCCAGTCGCTGCTGGAGCAGGTGCCGGAGCTCAACCGGCCCGCGTACTCGCAGAAGCTGCAGGACCTGCAGGCGGAGCTGGCCAAGGAGGCCCGGGACAGCGCGGTGCGGGACAGGGCCAGCCGGGAGCGCAACGAGGAGCGGGCCAAGGAGGAGCGCAAGCGCTTCATCGCGGAGGCCTTCACGGACGTGGAGCGGCGCTTCAACGGCGGCGACTACCAGCGCGCGGTGCTCGAGTGCGACCGCGTGGTGGAGAAGTACAAGGCGGACAAGGACGTGAAGGACCGCTCGCGCCAGCTCAAGACGTTGATTCCCCAGTTCCAGCGCGCGCTGGACGACGCGCAGAAGAAGCTCGCGTCCAATGCGCTGGAGTCCGCGTCCAAGCCCCTGCGCCGCGCGGCGGAGCTGTACCGTCAGATCGGCTTCGACGGCTCGCTGGGGCGCACGCTGGACGAGCAGCTCGCGTCGGCGGCGCTGGCGGCGGGGCAGGCGGCGCTGAAGAAGGGCGACCTGGCGGCGGCGGGCAGCAACTTCCGCGAGGCCCTGCGCCTCAACCCGGGAGATCGTCGGGCGCGGGATGGCCTGGACGACCTGAGCAAGAAGGTGGAGGAGCTGTACATGCGCGCGTATATCGAGCGCGACCGGGACCCTCGCTCCGCCGCGGAGAAGTTCAAGGTCGTCATCGAGACGGCGGCCGAGGGTTCGGATACGAAGCGCAAGGCCGAGATGTACCTGAGCGAGATACAGCCGTGAGGCGCTCGCCAACAACGTTCGTACGTGGGGAGATGGGATGAGCGAGTCGTCGCTGCGTGAGCTCGGGATGGACCTCATCGAGGAGCGCCAGTTCGAGCGCGCCCTCGCCGTGTTCGCGGAGGCGGTGCGCCGGGTTCCCGCCGACCACCGCTCCCGGATGATGGCGTCCCGGTGTCTGGCCGAGCTGGGTGAGCGCGAGCGCGCCGTCACGTCGTACCACGCGACGGCCGAGGGCCTCTTGCGTCGTGACTACCTGCTGTCCGCGATGGCCGCGTGCAAGCTGGGGTTGGACCTGGCGCCCAACGAGCGACGGTTGAAGGAGACGCTGATCCGCGTCCACTCGCGCGCGGTGCGCAGCGCGCCGGGTCGCGCCGTGGTGCCGCCGCCCCTGCCGCCCGAGACGCTGTATGACGGGAAGGTGGAGACGGACCTGATGGGGCTGGCTGGAGAGGAGCTCTCCAACCGCGCCATCGAGGTGCTGGCCGCTCCGGATCCGGGTGGCTCCGCGGACCCGAACAGCCGTCCTCCGCTGCCGTTGTTCGCGGACCTGGACCGGGACGCGTTCATCGACCTGGTGGGCCGCATGGCGTGGCGCCGGGTGCGTCCCGAGGAGGTGGTGAGTCGCGAGGGCGAGCCCGCCGACCACCTCTACGTGCTCGTCGCCGGCAAGGCGGAGGTGACGCGGCAGATGGAGGGTGAGGCGCGCACGCTGGGCTTCCTCGGCGGCGGCTCCATCTTCGGGGAGATTGCTCTTTTGACGGGCGCGCCACCGACGGCGACGGTGTCCGCGGTGTCCGACACGGAGGTCTTCGAGATCCGCCGCGAGCACCTCAACGCGGTGGCCAAGAGCCACCCGGCGGTGCCTCAGGTTCTGGCGGACTTCGCGCAGCAGCGCATGGCGCGGAACCTGATGGCCACCTCGCCCATGTTCCAGACGCTGCCGGAGTCGGAGCGGGGCGCGCTGCTGCAGCGCTTCACCTTCCGCGCGCTGCAGGGACACGAGAAGGTGCTGGTGGAGGGCGAGCACTCGCCGGGGCTGTTCCTGGTGCTGGCCGGTGAGCTGGTGGTGCAGAAGGAGGACCCGGCGGGCGGCACGGTGACGCTGGGCGTGCTGCGCGAGGGTGATGTGGCGGGGGAGATTTCGCTGCTGACGGGGCTGCGCGCCTCGGCGACGGTGGTGGCCACGCGCAAGACGGCGGCGGCGTTCCTGGAGCGCAACGCGTTCCATGCGCTGGTGCAGGCCTTCCCGCACATCCGGACGTACCTGGAGCAGCTCTCGGACCGGCGGCTGAAGCAGATTGGCGAGGCGCTGCGGCCCGCCGAGATCATCGACGCGGACGAGCTGGTGCTCGAGCCCGAGGCGGCGTGAGGAGCACATGGTGACGTTGTCGCGTTCGCGGGTGGTGGGCGTGGCGCTGGCGTTGGTGGCGGCCGGAGCGGTGCTCTATTTCTGGCCGCGCCACGAGCCCGGTGTCCCGGAGGCCGTCACGCGTCAGGTCATCACGATGACGCGGGCCGCGGAGGCCAAGGACATCAGCAAGGTGATGGAGGGCGTGTCCGAGCGCTTCAAGACGGACGGCGGCATGGACTCGCGGCAGGTGCGCGGCATCCTCACCGGGCAGGTGCTGCGCGGTCAGTGGGTCCGCATCTTCACCACGAACCTGGAGGTCCACGAGGTCTCGCCCACGCAGGGTGACTTCCAGGCGCGCTTCATCTTCGGCCGCTCGCAGGCGGAGAGCGTCAAGGACCTGGCGGCCGACAGCGTGCTGAACGCGTACCTCATCGAGGGGACGTTCGAGAAGGAAGCCGACGGCGAGTGGCGCGTGGTGCGCGCGAAGTACCGGCCGCTCGAGGCGACGGAGTTGCTGTAGCCGCTCGCGGCGGGCGCCTCACTGGAGCAGGGCGCCCGTCTCGTTCAACCAGGCCTTGGCCATGGCGCCCTGGCCCGCGGACTCCAGGCCCTTCTTCACCGTGTCGATGCGCGAGGCCAGCTCCTCGCGAGGCATGCCCTGCGCCCGCGCGCGCACCAGCCCGAAGTAGTAGTGCTGGCAGCCCGCCGCGTACGCGCTCTGCGCGAAGAGCAGGTCGCCCATGGCGGTGTATGCCTCCGGCAGTGAGCCCGCGCCCGTGTCCGGCGCGATCACCGCGAGCAGCGCCTTGGCGCCCTCGTAGTCCTTGCGCCGCACCAGCAGCGCGCCCTTGGCGTACTGCGCCTTTGCCAGCCCCACGCCCTTGGCGGCGATGGCCTTGTCGTAGGCGACGAGCGCGTCGTCCTGCCGCTCCGCCGCCTCCAGCAGCCCGCCGCGCGCCAGCCAGTAGCGGCCGTCCTGCTCCAGCAGCGGGACCTTCTTCCCGTCCGCGGACGCCACCTGGATGGCCCCGAACGCGCCCTCATACGCATCCAGCAGCGCCAGCGCGCCCGTGGTGTCACCCGAGGCCTGCAAGCTGCGAGCGCCGTCCAGGTAGAGCAGGGGCGCCGTCTTGCGCTTCGCCACCGCGGCCTCGAACGCCCCCCGCGCCTCGGGCACCTTGCGCGCGGCCAGCGCTCGCGCACGTGCGAAGAGGGCATGCACGTCATCCGGCACGGCCTTCAGCGCCGAGTCGGCCTCCTGGAGCGCCTGGTCCGCGGCGCCACGCGACAGCGCGAGCTCCGCCTTCAGCGCCCCAGCGCGTGACGTCAGCGCGGGCGTCAGCTCCGCCTGCTTCTCCTGCGCCGTGGCGAGCGCGCGCTCGGCCTCCTCCAGCTTCTTGCCCTGATACGCGTGCGCCAGCCCCATGCCCAGCCGCGCCATCAGGTGGTCCGGGTTCACGCTCGTCGCCTTCTCGAACGCCTCCACCGCCTGGGCGGGCTGTCCCTCGTCCAGCAGCGCCTCCCCGTACGCCGTGGTGAAGCGCGGATCCCGATACGCGTTCTCCGCCGCGCGGGCGAAGGCCTGACGCGCGCCGGGCAGGTCCCCCTTCGCCTGCAGCGTGAACGCCTGCGCCAGCGTGAGCCGGGGGCTGTTGGCCCCTTGCGCCTGCAGGTCCGCCAGGTACTTCTCCGCCTCGGCCGTCTTGCCCTCCGCGAGCAGATGCAGCGCGCGGGCGCCATGCCGTTCACCGGAGCGCGAGTCGAGCGCCTCGGCCCGGGCCAGATACTCACGGGCCCGCGCATCCGCGCCGGGCTGATGGTGCTCCAGCCACAGCACCGTCTGGATGTCGGCGGCCAGCGCCTGCGCGTCGCGGGCGTCGGAGTCCAACTGGAAGAGCTTCTCCAGCTCCGCCATGGCGCGCGTCAAGTCGGACGGATTGCCTCGCAGCGCGGCGGCGCGGGCCGCGCGCAGGTGCTCCTCCGTCTCCTTTCGCACCGTTCCCCGGTGGACGAAGTAGGCCACGGCGCCCGCGAGCACCACCGCCACCACCGCCACCTGCGCCAGCGCGCTCTTCCAACTCTCGCGTCGCTTCCAGTCGCCGTGACCTTCGGTGCTCATGGACCTGTCTCCCCGCGCTGGAGTTGGATGCTATTAGGTACGCCCCTCGCGGGTGTCAATGGACGGAGCCCGGAGCACGGGAGGAGTGAGCAATGGCGGTCCACACGGTGCTGTCCCCCGACGTCTTCACGCGCATCGCAGAGACCTTCGGGCTGGGAAACGTGCTCGGCGTGACGCCCATCCCCCAGGGCTCCATCAACACCAACCACCGGTTGGAGACCGACACCGGCCGCTACTTCGTCCGCCACACGACGGTGCGCTCCTCGGACGACCTGCGCTTCGAGTCCGCCCTGCTCGCGCACCTGGCCGCGCACCACTTCCCCTCGCCCGTGCAGCTCACCACGCGCGAGGGCGCCACCTTCGTCGAGCTCGCGGGCGGCCGCGTGAGCGTCTTCCGCTGGCTCCCCGGTGAGGAGAAGCGCCACCCGGGCCTCACCGCCGAGCACCTGGAGCGGCTGGGCACCGAGCTGGGCAAGCTGCACCGCGACACCCAGTCCTTCGGCGGCAGCCGCGAGAACCCGTACTCTCCCCAGGTGGTGCGCGGGTGGCTGGTGGAGCTGGCGCGCCACCCGGACCCGACGCTGTCATCGCTCTCAGGGGAGCTGGAGGGGATGCTCACCCACGCGGAGTCACGGCGACAGGGCCTGGAGCCGCTCGGCGTCATCCACGCGGACCTCTTCACCGACAACGTGAAGTGGCTGGGCGACAGCGTGGGCGCCTTCTTCGACTTCGAGATGGCCTGCCGCGAGGCCTATGGCCTGGACCTGGTCATCACGTTGAACGCGTGGTGCTTCGACGGCGGGCAGTACCTGCCGGAGCTGTGTCGCGCGCTGGTGCGCGGCTACCAGGATGTCCGCCCGCTGGCCCCGGTGGAGCGCGAGAGCCTCTTCGGCCACGCGCTCTTCGGGGCGGTGCGCTTCACCGCGAGCCGCATCCGGGACTACCACCTGTCCGCGCTGCCCGCGGACAAGCTGGTGCGCAAGGACTACCGCACCTACCTGACCCGGGCCCGCGCGCTCACGGCCATGGGCCCCCAGGGCTACGCGGCGCTCCTGGGGCTGTGAGGCCTCAGATGCCGGTGAGGATCTTCCACTGGTTGCCCTCGAGCCGGAACACCATCTGCTCCAGCTCCGCCTCCTTCTGCGGGCGCGAGGTGAGGCCGGGCATCCGGAAGTTCAGCTTCCAGTAGTAGATGGCCGTGGCGATGTCCTTGCCCACCTGGACCTTGCGCACCTCCATCTCCACCTTGGGCGACTGGAGCTGCGGGAAGAGCGTCTCCAGGTACGGGCCCAGGTTCGCCGCGGTGAGGTCGTCCTCGGGATCACTCGGCGTGCCGGCGTCCTCGCGGAAGTCCTTCGACACCAGCGCCTGGATGGCGTGGGCGTCGCGTGCCTCGATGGCAGACCGATAGGCCTCCATCACTGCCAAAATGGCGCGGGTCTCGTCGGTGTCGTCGATTTCAGTGCCGGGGATGCGCTTCGGAGCGCAGGCGGCCAGGAGGGTCAGGGCGCAGATGGCGAGGAAGCGGTAGAGCATGGCGGGGCCTTACGAAGACAATGCGGAGGAAGTCAACCCATTCCCCACGGCCCCGCCTGCACTTCGCGTGCCTCAGCCCTTGCGGATGACCTCGGAGATGAAGCGGTTGAGGACGGGAATCTCGTTGTCGAGGATCTTCAGGCCCTCGCCCTGGATGACCTTCTCGCCGATGAGCGCCAGGGGCTTCATCAGGAAGGGCAGCTTGAGGGAGATTTCACCGTCCAGCGAGCGCTCCGTCTGGCCCGCGCCCAAATCACGGAAGCGCAGCGTGCCCGTGTTCACCAGCATCTTGGAGATGGTGTGGGACGTGGGCACGTTGGTGAACGTGAGCTCCTTGCGGCGCTTGTCGTAGGTGGACGACTCGATGAAGGCGAACCACTCGGGGGGCACGCGCTTGGGGCCGATGCTCTCGATGACGGGCTTGGGGCGGTAGCGCACCCGGCGGCGGACCACGTCACCCTCGGCCTTCACCTCGAGCGGCTGGAGCTCCAGCAGCACGCCATGGTGCTTGAGCAGGAACTCGAAGTACCGCTCGTCGAGGAGCGCGCGCTCCACCTCGTCCACCGTCCCCTGGATTCGCTGCCTCGTCTCGAACCGCATCGCTTCCCTCCTGATGACCTGGCTCGTCGCCGCTGTGTGGGCTGCCTGCCTAGCGGAAAGCGCGGCTAGCGGAAAGCCTGTCGTGGCACGAGCACGCCCCGGAAGGTCTTCTCCTCGAAATCACACCGCTCCACCCACTCCAGGGCGGTGGCCTTGAAGGCCGTGCCGAAGTCCGGGAGGACACCCACCTCGTGGCGCACCGCGCCGCAGTCGCCCGAGAGATAGGAAGCCTCCACCTTCAGGCGCAAGGCCTCGCGGCGCAGGGGCAGGGGCAGCGAATCGTCCGACAGCGCACGTTGCAGCGACTCGCCGGCCAGGACGGGGGAGCCCACCTGCTGCAGCCTGCGGCCCAGCAGGTAGTTGAGGTACGGGTCCGAGGGCAGGGCCTGCAGGGCGCGCGACAGGAGCAGGAGCCGCAGCTCCTCCTTGGGCGCCAGGAAGTACGCGTCGATGCCGGCGCGGCGCGCCGTGGACTCCAGCGCGGCGAGCTTCACCTGGGCGGTGCGCGTCAAATCGGGCGTGGCGTCCAGGGTCAGCACCGTGTCCAGGTGGGCGCGGGCCTGCTCGGGACGCTCGCGCCGGGTCTCCACGTCGGCCAGCGCCATGGCCACCTCGGCCTCGGAGACCGTCTGGCCCTTCACCTTGCCCGCGAGCGTGGTGAGCACGGTGGTGGCCTCGTCGTAGCGCTCCAGCGCGGAGAGGGCGGCGGCCTCGCCCAGGCGGTAGGCGGGCTCATCGGGCTGGAGGGTGGCGGCGCGGGTGTAGCGCTCCAGCGCATCCGACGGGTCCGTCACGAGCGAGGCGCGGGCGGGCTCGGTGAGGCGGGCCACCTCGCGCGCACAGGCGCGGCTGAAGAGGCTGCCAGCGCGGAAGCGCGCGAAGGCGCGGGCCACGGCGGCGTCGTCCAGGGGCAGGGCGTCGACATGTCGCTCCCACTCGCCGACGAGCTCGTCGAGGGGCCGCCCATAGGCCTCCTGGAAGTCCGCGTGCGCGTAGAGCGCGCGCAGCCTGTCGGAGCCGTAGGTGTCAGCGAGGTACAGGAGGAAGGAGCCCGCGACGGTGTACGCGCGCGCGGGGGCGGATTGGTAGAAGCCCTCCGGCCCCATCAGCTTGCGCATGTCGGGCGCCAGCTTCTGACGGCGCATGCCCGCGGCCCACTGGTGCAGCGTGAGGTCCCCCTGCGCGGGGCCGTCCGCGGCGACGGCGAACCCCTCGATGACGCCCATGAGGGGCCACAGGCCCAGGCGCGTGGTGACGCGGAAGGGACCGCTGCCAGCGGGCGCGGCCATGACGTGGGCCAGCTCGTGGTGCAGCGTGGAGTGGGGGAAGGGCTTGTCCTGGATGTGCAGCTCGTGGCGCCAGGGCTTCGCGTACTGCGTGCGGCCGGCGCCCACCAGCCGCTGCTTCTCCTCCTCGTTGCGATACAGCCACACGCGGATGCGCTCGGTGGGGGCCACGCCCAGGAAGCGCTGGACCTGCGTCCAGCGGAACTCCATGTCGCGGGCCATCCGGTCCACGTCCTCGCGCGACTTGCCCCGGGGGTAGTGCAGCCGGAAGTGCTCCGTGTCGCGCACGCCGCCCAGCGTCTCGGCCAGGTACGCGTCCGTCATCCGGGTGCGCAGCTGGGGCCCCTTCACCTCCAGGAAGCCGATGGCCACGGCGGGCAGCAGCAGCCCCACCAGGACGCCCACGCGCGGGGCGGCTCTCGACAGGTGCCCCGAGTCCACCTGGAGGAACGCGGCGGCGAGGCCCGCGAGGACCCAGGCCCACAGGAGCGTCTCCAGCCGGAACCAGCCGAGCGCGGGCGTCATCACCAGCGCCTCGTCGTAGAGGGGGCCGGGGAGATGTCCCAGGTAGTGGTTGAAGGCGAAGACCTGGGGCCCGGCGACGATGGGCCACACCGTGGGCGCCAACGACAGCAGGACCAGGAGCACATGCAGGCCCACGCCCCGCGAGGGACGGCGGGCCCCCAGGCCACACAGCACCCCCGAGGCCGAGGCCAGCACGGCCGAGGGGAGGGTGAGCATGGGATAGAAACCCACCAGCTCGAATGGATCACACGCGGTGCGCAGCCATGCGAAGACGGTGGAGGTGAGGAAGGGGGGCACCAGCGCCGCCACGTTGAGGACCAGGGCCGCACCCAGGGCGCGGGTCACGGCGGTGCCGGGGGCGTCCGGGCGGAGGGCGCCGGGGGGGCGGGGCTCCTGGCCGAGGAGGATCCGACGCTCCTGGGCGGCGGCGGCCACGCCCGTCCCCCCGCCGAGCAGCCCCACGGCGATGGCCAGGGCCAGGCCCAGCTCGAAGCCGGGGACGCCGAAGAGGGGGAGGAAGACGAGCGCCGAGCCTCCGCCCGCCAGGAGGAGCAGGGGGGCCAGGACGGCCGGGCGACGCATCAAGGCGCGGGCACGGGTGAGGACTTGCTCCATGGCCTCCCCTATACTCCCGGGCCGCATGTCCGAACAGAAGACAGGTCCCGAGCACCGCCAGCACGGGCGCGCGCCCATCGAGCTGAAGGTCGACTACAAGAAGCTCAACTCGTTCTTCGCGGACTACACGAAGAACATCAGCAAGGGCGGCACGTTCATCAAGACGAAGAAGCCGCTGCCCATCGGCACGCGCTTCCTCTTCAAGTTGACGGTGCCCCACCGGGAGGCGCCGTTCGAGTTGCTGGGCGAGGTCGTCTGGTCCAAGGCGGACGGCGACGAGCCGGGCATGGGCATCCGGTTCATCTACAGCAGCGACACGCAGCGGGTGGAGTTCGAGACCGTGGTGGAGCGGCTGATGTCCGACAGCCTGGGGCCCGAGCTGACCGAGAAGCTGCTCAACAAGCCGCTGCACCCCCAGCACCCATGAAGACCTCCCGTCGGCTCGGCCTGGTCCTCCTGTCGCTCGCGCTCTGCGCCTGTCAGCAGGAGGCGCAGGGCCGGCAGCCCTCGTCCACGCCTCCCGCGCCCGTGAAGCCTCCCGTCACCGACGTCACCGCGAAGGACTACGTGGGCCCCACGCTGCCGCGCGCGCACGTGCGGCTCAAGGACGCCTTCGGTGGGGTGCATCGGGTGGAGGTGGAGGTGGCCGCCACGCGCGACTCGCGAGAGCGCGGGATGATGTGGCGCACGGAGTTCGCCGAGGGCAAGGGGATGCTGTTCCTGTTCCCCCAGGAGTCGATGCAGGGCTTCTGGATGCGCAACACGCTCATCCCGCTGGACATCATCTTCATCACCGCGGACCTGCGCATCGCGGGCATCGTGTCGCGCGCGGTGCCCAGGTCGATGGAGACGCGCTCGGTGGGCGCGCCCAGCCAGTACGTGCTGGAGGTGCCGGGCGGCTGGGCGGAGAAGGTCGGCTTGCGCAAGGGCTCGCCGGTGGAGTTCGAGGGCGTGTCCAACCTCCGCATCGACCCGTGACGCGCGCGACGTTGGTCGCGCGTGACGTCATGGGGCCGTGACGTGATGAAGAAGTGACGCACTGAACAAGCCGTCGCCACACAGCCTCCTCAGGATGCGCTCGCGTCCGTTCGCCCGCATGCGAGCGCGACGCGAACCCCTGGAGGAAGTGGCTCATGTCTTCTCGTCTGTTGCGGCTCGCGACCGGTGCGGTGCTTCTGGGCAGCTCGTTGTCCTTCGTCGCCTGTGAGGGGGACACGGGCCCCGCTGGCGCGAACGGGCAGGATGGTCAGGATGGCGCGCCCGGCGAGGATGGAGCCCCGGGGGGTGACGGTGGACCGCAACGCGTGGCCGATTCGATGGCCGCTTGGCTGTAAACCCGCTACCAACTCTCCCTCGTCGAGACAGGCGGCTGAGGCGGAGTGTTGGCGCTCCCCGGCAATGGGACTCACGGGCTGAAGATTCATCAACTTCGGGCGATGTTCTTCAACCGCTTCGCATGGTCGCTCGGCGAAATTGCATTCCGATGCAGCGGGTCCCCGTGCCACAGCGGAGTCGGCAACTCTCGCCGGGGCGACGGAGATGGTCGGTTGTCAACGGCCCCACCCATTCGGTATCCCATACGAAAGGCGCTGACAAATGTACGGGCAGAATCGTATGCGAGCCGACCGATACCGTACGCGATCAAGATGCCGGTGGTAGCGGTGAGAGCAACAACGCCGAAAGCGATGGCTTCGATGAGCCCCCATGGGTCGTTACCGCTCACCCGATACGCTGCGACAAAGCCAGCCGCAATTGATGGCAGACCAACGAGTACCCACCGCATGGCGACATGGTGAGTGCTCCATCCCACTGGAGTCAAGATGGTGGGCATGCGGCTGTCTATCGTGGACACCGATGACTTCGGTGCGCCCTTGCCCGAGGGCTTGGTGTTGGGCACGCACTCCAACGACTCGGGTGGACAGACGCCATGGGTCACCATCTTCACGGGCGAGAAGGACGTGCAGGGTGTCTACGGCGACCCCTGAGGGATTGTGGACGTCGAAGAACAACTGGGTCCCCACCGTGCCCGGCATGCAGGCCGGTGCGCCGCGTGCGCTCGACTTCGCGTCGCCCGCGCCCGGCGACATGGTCAGCTTGGACACGCGCTCCACGCACCACAAGGATGGCCACGGCTTCTTCCTCCCGGACGCGTTCCGTCGTGATGCGGGAGGACAGCCGTCGCGCGAGGTGTATCGGCTCAACCTTGCCATCCTGGAGGCGGCGATGACGGTGGACCCGGCGCTGCTGGACGCGGCGAAGTCACGACGCCGGGTGGAGCCGGTGGACGAGCGCGCGGGTGGGGTGGACCTGGATGGAGATGGAGTGCTGGCCCGGGGTGTGGAGGTGGTGCGCGGACTGCCGACCCACTACGCGGGGGCCGCTGCGAAAGTGAAGGTGCGGCGCGACTTCTACCCGCGCGGTGTCGAGTTCCTGCACACCGTGCGGTACGTGGACCCGGATGCGCCCGCGCTGTTGTCCACGCGGATGAAGGAGGTCCGCTACTCGCGCAAGGACGAGGAGTACGCCGGCGACCAGGTGATGGCGTTCTACGGCGCGGAGCAGGAGAAGAAGATGCGCAACCGGTTGCCCGCGTTCCCGGGCACGCCGGAGCTGGGGCTCATCAACGAGTTCGGCTGGAGACTGCAGGGCTTCATCGAGGATGCGAGGGGGCGGCTGCGCGTGCAGACGATGGAGGAGCACGTGTTCTGCATGGGCTGTCACACGAACCTGGGGGTGACGGTGGACCAGACCTTCGGCTTCCCGCGCAAGGTGCCGGGGAGGGAAGGCTGGCGGCACCAGGACCTGCGTGGCATCGCGGACGTGCCGCAGGCGGGGCACGCGAAGCCGGAGGTGCTCACGTACTTCGAACGGGTGAAGGGCGGCGACGAGTTCCGGGCGAACGAGGAGCTGCTCGCGCGCTTCTTCGCGGACGGGAAGGTGGATGAGACCTCCGTGCGTCGGGCCTCGGTGGGAGGGGACAAGGACCTGGCGTGGCTGCTGACGCCGTCGCGTGAGCGGGCGCTGGCGCTGGGGCGGGCGTACATGGCGCTGGTTCGCGAGCAGGGCTTCACGAAGGGGCGCGACACGTTGCTGTCGCCGCCGACGAACGTGCTGCCCTCGGTGGAGAACGGCTCCACGGGGCTCGAGGACGCGGGCCTCATCTTCGAGGACGGCCGGCTGCACCTCGCGTGGGAGTAAGTCGGGGGGCTCGTGGCCTCACGCGTGAGCGTCATCGGCGAAGGCGGGTGACGCTCACGCGGACGGAGGTCCTTCACCTCGGAGGAGCGTAGGGGCTCCATCGAGTTCGTGACCGCTGAACTCCGAAGACGCGCCGAGGCGCGAACACGCGCCGGTGCTGCCGAGGGTCGAGCATCTGGTTTCAGGTGGTGACGCCTCGCGAGCGGCGTCGCCTTGTCGCGCTGCGACGCGCGGTCGCGGCTTTGGCGCGTCGGTCTCCGTGTGTCCGCGCAGTCCCGCTGCTACTTCGCGGCGGGGCGCTCGGCGAGCTCCGTAGCGCGCAGCAGCAACTGCTTCATCGTCACGGTGCCCAGGAACTGTCCCTGCGCATCCGTGACGACCACCGGCTCGTAGACTGCCTCCGGAGGCCGCGCCATCGCGAGCCCCACGAGCGCCGTCACCGCGACCTGGTCCTCGATGATGAGCGAGGGCGCATGCACCGCACTGCCGGGAACCCATGACGCGAGGTTGCGCCGCGTCACCAGCGCGCGGGGCCGTGCACCCTCGAGCACCACCACGTGGTCCGCCTGCGGCGCGTCGCGGAACACGTCGTTCACCGTGTCCACTGTCGCGGACACATCCACCGTCGCGCGGCGGATGACCAGCCCTCCGACCGTCGTGTCATCCGCGCGCTCACGCAGGAGCAGGGCGCGCATCGCCTCGCGCCGCCGCGACTCGAACGCCTCGGCCGGACGCATGGGGCTCGGCGTCGGACGCGCGAGCAGGTAGCCCTGCGCGTGACGGATGCCCAGCCGCAGCAGCACCGTCATCTCCTCCCACGTCTCCACGCCCTCGGCGATGAGGATGGCGTCCACGCTCGACGAGAAGTCCACCAGCGACTTCACCAGGTGCTGCCGGTACGCGTGCAGATGGATGTCGCGCACCAGCGCCTGGTCCAGCTTGATGAAGCGCGGGACGCAGTGCACCAGCGTCACCAGCCCCGAGTGCCCCGCGCCGAAGTCATCCAGCGCGAGCCCGAAGCCCTGCGCCGCGCACTCCCGCGTCAGCCGCTGCAACAGCGCGCCATCCTCGATGACCGCCTTCTCGGTGATCTCCAGCACCAGATGCCGAGGCCCCAACCCATGCCGCTCCAACAGCGCCAGCGTCGAGCCATCCCCGAAGCGCGGGTCGCTCAACACATCCGGGCTCACGTTGAAGAAGAACGGCGCGCGCCGCTGGTCCTCCGGCAGCTTCGAGATGCAGCGCAGCGCCGACGTCCAGCACGCGCGCTCCAGCTCCCACGTGTAGCCGGAGACCCGCGCGTGCGTGAACAGCTCGTGCGGTGACTCGAGCGAGCCCTGTCCGCGCGACAGCACCTCGTACCCGATGACCTCTCCCGTGCGCAGATCCACGATGGGCTGGAACGCGGAGGTCACCCCAGGCTCGGTGCCGTTCCACAACCAGAGGGGAATCAGACCGGGCTGTCGGACGAGGGGGTGGGTCATGACGGGGCAAATGTTACCTGACGCTACCCACGTCTACAGTTCATGCCTGCGAACCACCACCACAACCACCACTCAGCGTGCGAGACAGCGCCCGTTCCCCCCTCTACCCGTGTCCGATATCCGGGAATTCCTCGCTCAGGACGTACGAATCCGAGCGGTTTGGGCCTCCGAAGGAGCCTCCTCCCCGACGGGTTGGACGGGTTCGGGGACATGCGCGAGGGTGGCCTGCGAGGCCACGGCGTCCAGTCCCTGCCCCTCTTCCCACTGCACGGAGGACAGCGCGCGGAAGCGTCGCGCGAGGGATGACAGCTCCGCGGCCTTGAGCTGCGCCTGTCCGCTGCGCAGCGACAACAGCGCCACGCGCGCGCGCTCCAGCAACGCCACTTCGGAGCGCAGCCTCGCGAGGATTCGCTCACGCCGCACCTTCAGCTCCCCCAGCCGCTCCACCTCCTCCGCGAGCGACGCGGCGGCCGCCTCCAGCTGCCTGCGGGCCACCGCGTCCGTGGTGGCGCGCGCGGCGCGCTCCAGCTCCTCACGCTCGGCCCGCAGCTCCGCCTGCGCGCGCTCCTCGAGCTGGGACTCCACGCCCGCCCACTCGGAGGCCAGCTCCACCGCGTCGCGGGTGATGCGCGCCAGCGTGCGGGCCAGCTCCTCTCGCGCGGGCTCTCGCGGCAACAGCGCGAGCGACTGCCCGCACTGGCGATACAGCGCGAGCGCCCGCTCGCACTGCGTCCGGAAGTCCCCCGCGAGCCGAGGAATCAGCTCCTCCGCGCGCGCCTCCACCGGGTCCGCCGTGAGCGCCAGGTGCGCGGCCACCGAGCTCAGTCCCACGAAGAGCCCCAGGATGGCGCCCGTCGCCCCCGCCGCGAGCAGCGCGGGCGTGGCCAGGTCCGCCAGCCGCGCGGAGAACACCCGGGCAATCTCCGAGCCGGCGAGCGTGAGCCCCGCGCCCAACAGCGCCCCCAGGCCCAGGTGTACGAGGGTGGGGCGCGCCTCCGCCACCTGTCCCTCCACGCCCTTCTCGCTCAGCCGCGCACGCACCAGCAGCGAGCCCGCCGCCGCCGCGCTGCAGGCCACCGTCCACGCGGGCGCCATCCCCAGCGCATACGGCACCGACGTCAGCAACACGCCCAGTCCTCCCAACAGCACGCGGTCCCACTTGTCGCCCTGCGCGCACGCCAGCACCACGGCCGCCGGCACCAGCCACGCCAACGGCAACGGCACCCCCAGCCTCGCCGTGACGAGCTGCACCAGCCCCGCGCCCGCGCCCGCGGCCAGCGCCCTCGTCACGGTCCGCTCGAAGGCTTCGCGGTGGTGCAACTGCAAAATGGTGGCGTTCATCGACACTCCGAGCGTGGGGGCAGGGCAAGGGGCTCCCCCTTTCACGCACGGCCGAATTAAAAGGTCTGCCGCAATGAGAACCCCCCCGGTCCCCGTGGCGATGCGCGCGCTGGTCCTCCACGCCTATGACGGGCGCCCCGAGTCCCTCCAGGTGCAGACGCGCGCCGTGCCGCGTCCCACCGCGGGGCAGGTGCTGGTGCGCATGGCCGCCTCGCCCATCAACCCCGCGGACCTCCAGTTCGTGCGGGGCCAGTACGGCGTGCGCAACGCGCTGCCCGTGGTGCCGGGCTTCGAGGGCAGCGGCACCGTGGTGTCCGCGGGGAGCCTCGCGGGGCAGCTGCTGGTGGGGCGCCGCGTGGCGTGCGTGGCCCCGGTGGGCGGGGATGGCCTGTGGGCCGAGTACGCCGTGGTTCCGTTGCAGCAGTGCATCCCGCTGCGCGCCCACATCTCCGTGGAGCAGGGCGCCAGCCTCTTCGTCAACCCCTTCACCGCGTGGGTGCTGATGGAGCGCGCGAAGGAGGGCGGCCACGTGGCGCTCGCGCAGACGGGCGCGGCGAGCAGCGTGGGTCGGATGCTGGGCTCGCTGGCCCGTCGTCGGAACGTGGCCATGGTGCACGTGGTGCGGCGAAAGGAGCAGGTGGAGCTCCTTCGCGGCCTGGGCGTCGAGCACGTGCTGAGCAGCGACGAGCCCGAGTTCCAGGAGCGACTGCGGCTCATGTGTCACGAGCTCAAGGTGACGCTCGCCTTCGACGCGGTGGCGGGGCGACTGACGGGGCAACTGCTGAGCGCGTTGCCCGAGGGCGGGCACGTCACGGTGTACGGCGCGCTGTCGGAGCAGGAGTGCCGGTTCGACCCGGGCGACGTCATCTTCGGACGCAAGACGGTGGACGGCTTCGCGCTGTCGGAGTGGGCGCGCCGGGGCTTCGGCCGCGAGCAGCTCAAGGCGCTGATGGGCGTGCCCGCGCTGGTGGGCCGCGAGCTGGAGACGCCCGTGCGCGCGCGGCTGCCGCTCGAGTCCGCGGGCGAGGCGGTGAAGATTGCCTCCGCGGACATGACATCCGGCAAGGTGCTCTTCATGCCCGCGCAGGGCTCGCTGACCTGACGAAGGCCCGCGCTCAGGCCTTGTCGCGCGAGATGGGGCCGACCTTGCCCTTGGTCACGCGCAGGTAGTCGGCCGGGGCCAGCACGAGCTGCGTGCCTCGCACGCCCGCGGAGACGGCCACCTCGTCGAACAGCTCCAGCGTCTCGTCGACGAAGACCGGGTAGTCCTTCTTGCCGCCGATGGCCGTACAGCCGCCGCGCACGTAGCCGGTGAGCGGCTGCAGCTCCTTGAGCGGCACCGTGTCCACCTTGCGGTCCCCGCTCAGCCGGGCCAGCGCCTTCAGGTCCAGCTCCGCGTTGCCGGGCACCACCGCCATCAACACGCCGGTGCGGTCTCCTCTCGCGACGAGCGTCTTGAAGACCTGCTCGGCGGGCATGCCCACCTTGGCGGCCACGGTCTCCGCGGAGAGGTCCTCCGGGTCGACCTCGTAGTCGCGCAGCGAGTACTTCACGCCCAGCGAGTCGAGCAGCCGGGCGGCGTTCGTCTTCATCGCGTCACACCCCGAGAACGGCGGCCGCGGCCTTCACCCGCGCGAGGGCATCCTCGGGCGTGGTGCCCACCGCGGACAGGTGCCCCATCTTGCGTCCCTTGCGCGCCTCGCGCTTGCCATACAGGTGCAGCCGCACGCCGGGCAGCGCCAGCGCGTCCTCGAAGCGCGGCCCGCCCTCGCGCAGCCACAGGTCGCCCAGCAGGTTGACGATGGCCGCCGGGCGCACCACCTCCACCGAGCCCAGGGGCAGGTTGCACGCCGCGCGCACCGCCTGCTCGAACTGCGAGGTGAGGCAGGCGACCTCCGTGGAGTGGAAGCTGTTGTGCGGACGGGGCGCCAGCTCGTTGACGAGCACCGTGCCGTCGCGCAGCAGGAACAGCTCCAGCACCAACAGGCCCTCCACCTGCAGCGCGTCGGTGATGGCGCGCGCCAGCTCCGTGGCCTTCGCGGAGACCTTCTCCGGCAGGGGGCCCGGCAGCAGCGACCACGCGAGGATGCGCTCCTCGTGGTGGTTGAAGGCCGGCGGGTACACCGCGAGCTCGCCCTTGGGGCTGCGCGCCACCAGCACGGACAGCTCCGACTCCAAATCCAACGCGGCCTCGACGACGACGGAGCGCTCACCCAGCTCACGCCACGCGGAGGCGGCCTCACCCGCGGTCTTCACCTCCACCTGCCCGCGCCCGTCGTAGCCGCCCTCGCTGGACTTCACGAAGCACCGCCCGCCCAGCGCCTGGATGGCCTGGGCCAGCTCTTCGGCGGAGTGCGCCTCGCGCCACGGCCCCACGGGGAAGCCGCCCCTGGCGAGCCAGCCCTTCTGCCGGCCGCGGTGCTGGATGATGTTCAGCACGGACGCGCCCGGCCGCATGGGCGCATGGCGCGCCACCGCCTCCAGCGTGGCGAGCGGCACCTTCTCGATTTCGAGCGTCACCGTGTCGCAGCCCTTCGCCAGCTCCTCCGCGGCGGCGATGTCCCCGAAGGACGCGGTGAGGCAGCGGTCCACCACGGAGCGCGAGGGGCACGTCGGGTCCGGGTCCAACGCCTGCACCTGGAAGCCGAGCGTGCGCGCGGCCAGCGCCATCATCCGCCCCAGCTGCCCTCCGCCGAGGATGCCAATCGTCCCACCAGGGAGCACCACTCGCGGGCTCATGACAGCTCCCGGTGCGCGAGCACCTCGTCGGTGCGCGCCTTGCGCCACGCGGCCAGCCGCTCGCGCAGCTCCGGGTACTTCAGCGCCAGGATGGACGCGGCGTGCAGCGCGGCGTTGGCGGCGCCCGGCTTGCCGATGGCCTGCGTCCCCACCGGCACGCCCTTGGGCATCTGCACGATGGAGAGCAGCGCGTCGATGCCGTTGAGCAGCGTGGTGGGCATGGGCACGCCGATGACCGGCAGGAGCGTCTTCGCGGACACCATGCCCGGCAGGTGCGCCGCGCCCCCCGCGGCGGCGATGATGAGCGACAGCCCGCGTGACTCGGCCGTGGACGCGTACTCCATCATCCAGTCCGGCGTGCGGTGCGCGGAGACCACCCGCACCTCGTGGGGGATGCCCAGCTCCTTCAACACGTCGATGCCCGGCTGCAGGTACTCCAGGTCGCTCTTGCCGCCCATGATGACCCCGACCCAGGGGGTGTTGCCGCTCGCCATTCGGTCCACGCCTCCATGCGCTCTCCGGCCGAAGGCTGGAGGAACGCGGAGATAGGGCCGGGCGATTCCGACGGTCAACCTGGAACTGACCCGGCCACGCCCGTGCGCACGGTGGGTGCGCTCGCTCGCTTCGTTCCGTCCCAAGTCTCCGACTGGCCACCTGTAATACAGGCATGTCAGATTATTCTGATGAAAAGAGCCTTGCATCGCGTGCTGGTTCATCGAGCGTTCGCTCTCGGACTTCTCTGTGTCTGGTTGGGCCCGGGGTGTCAGGCGGGGCGTGGAGAACCCGAGCCGTCGGCGCCCGCAGAGCGCTCGGTGGGCTCGCCCCTGACCTCCGGGTTCACGAGCTTCCACGGCGTGGTCTTCAGCGCGAGTGGCCCCATCGCCGGGATGCACTGCCTGCGCATCGCCGCGACCTTCGACCCGCACGGCTGGGACGACAACTACCTGTGCTCTCCGACGGACCTCGGGTTCTTCTGGTACGACGGGGACACGACGTTCCCCTGGCCGGACCTGCGTTGCATCGAGATGACCGAGCGAGGGGACCCCGCTCTTTGGTTCGACAAGCGCCTGTGCGTCCCCCACGACTCGCCGCTCACCATGACCTGGTCGAGCACGGGGCCGCTGCCGGGCAAGGAGTGCATCCGCTTCCACGAGCCCGAGGACCCCTACGGGTGGAGCGACAACTACCTCTGCCTGGAGGCGCCGCTGGTGATGGCGTTCAGCGCGTCGGGCCCCATCGCGGGGATGAGCTGCACGTCGATGAACGAGCCGGCCGACGCCGCGGGAGGATGGACGGACAACCACCTGTGCACGAACAAGGACATCGGCCTGCGCTGGAGCATCAACGGCGAGCTGCCCGGCATGCGCTGCACCCAGATCCACGAGTCCGCGGAGCCGGCGTACAACGCGTGGCACGACAACTACCTGTGCGTGCCCCCGGAGGCGGAAGCGATGTTCTCCTATTCGTCGGCGGGCCCGCTGCCGGGGCGCCTGTGCACCCAGCTGCTGGAGGCGGACGACCCCTATACCTGGGACGACAACTACCTCTGCTACCACGAGGTGCCGGTGAACCTGGAGTTCTCCTCCGCGGGGCAGATGCCGGGGAAGGTCTGCACGGCGCTCACGGAGACGTCCGACGTGGCGGGCACGTGGCTCGACAACTACCTGTGCGCCCAGCGCGACGTCGGGATTCGCTGGAGCCTGGGCGGGCCCATCTCGGGCATGCGCTGCACGCGCATCTGGATGAACGGGGAGGGCGTGGCGACGGGGTGGAACGACAACTACCTCTGCCTGCCGCCGACCTCCGCCCTGAACTTCGTCTGGTCGCCGATGGGCCGCTGCGCCAACAAGATCTCCGTGCCCTTCGACGAGAGCGCGGACCCGCACGCCCACTGGATGGACTCGTACCTCTGCTACTGAGTCCATCGCCCTGAAGCGACGCACCCCGCCTCGCCACGTGCGCGCGGCGGGACGGGGTGGGGTGCTTGCCCGGGTGGCGATGCGTGGGCCCTTCAGTACGTGGAGCCCACCTTGCCGAAGCCCTTCAGGGCCTTCACCTTGGACTTCTTCACCGCCGAGCGCAGCTCCTCCTCGCTGCCGGCGCTGCTGTACTCGTCCAGCGTGGCCTGCTGCTCGGCCAGGTCCGCGGCCACCGCGGCGGGGCTGGCCACCGCGCCGGCCTCCTGCAGCATCACCTGGTTCTGCTGGATGTAGCCCTTGGCCTCCTCGCGGCGGCCGTCACGCAGGGCCTCGGCGGCCTTCTGGAGGTTCGCCGCGCTGCGTGCCCGCACCGCGTACACCGTGGCGTCCTTGTCCTGGCGCGCGAGGACCTCCTCCTGCCGGTCCGTCACCACCGCGGACAGCGCGGCGTTGTCCTCCACCGGCGCCTGGCGGATGAGGTCCGAGTAGCTCAGGGACACGTCCGTCACGCGCACGGTGCTGCCCACGGCCTGGCCCGTCGTCACCAGCCTGACGACGACACGCTCCAGCTGGCCGGCGGAGAAGTCCGGCAGCGACACCGTCACCTGGTTGCCGGACTGCCGCGCGTTGTAGCCCATCACCTCGCCCAGCGACGTGCCGGACGGCAGCGTGAAGGTGAGCGTCACGCCGCGCGCCACCGTCGTGGAGGCCTGCTGCAAATCCTTCTGGAAGAGGGCGGCCAGCTGGCTTGCGTCCTCGAGGAAGCCGTACGCGCCCGCGCCGTACTCGGCGAAGGCCTGCATCAGGTCCTCGTTGAAGTCGGTGCCCACGCCGATGGCGCTCACCGTGATTCCGGACGCGCGCAGCTCCTGCACCTGGCGCTCGAGGCCCTCGTCGTCGGTGATTCCCTCCGTGGGCTGCCCGTCGCTCATCAGGATGAGGCGGTTGACGCGGAACGAGGACTGCGCGGTGGACAACTGGAAGCGGCCCGCGGACAGGCCCGCGGCGATGTTGGTGCCGCCGTCATCCCAGATGCCGTCCACGTACTGGAGCATCCGCTCGCGCTGCGCGGGCGTGGCGAGCGCCGCCGGCAGGCTCTTCACGTCCGAGCCGTAGTGGACGATGGCCAGCCGGTCCTCCTCCCGCATCAGCCCGATGAGGTGCCGCGCGGCCTGCTTCGCCTGCGCCAGCTTGTAGCCGCTCATGGAGCCCGACCGGTCGATGACCAGCGCCAGGTTCACCGGGCTGCGCTTCGCCCCCGGCACCTCCGCGCCCATCAGGTCCACCGTGGCGAACAGCTCCGAGCTGCCCGCGGGGACGTACGGGTGCGACAGGCGGCTGGTCATCGTCAGCGAGCCGGGCGCGCCCGTCAGGGGAGGGGGCCTGGGCGGCGGCTCCACCACCACCACGGGCTGCGTCTTCGGAGCGCCCACCTGGGGGAGGCCCAACACCAGCGCGGTGAGGGCCAGGACTCCGGCCAGGGAGAGGAAGAGGACCGTTCGATTCATGTGGCAGGGCTCCTGGGCGTGAGGACGCGGGCCCTGCCTTTACGAACCAGCGCGGGGAAAAGGTCTATCCCCCGCGCCGGAAAGTGTCACCCACCCTGCGAGGTGCCCAGGCGCCCGGCGCAGAAGAAGGGCGAGTTGTTCTCGCCGAAGGTGTTCCGATAGAAGTCCTCGTCCGCGGAGCGAAGCGCCTCCAGCGTCTCCTGGTCCAGCAGCAGCGAGCGGCACGTCATGCGCTTGGGGAGGTTGGGCTCCACGTCCGTGGTGTCCTTCACCTCACACGCGCTGGCGCTCGCCCCGTCGATGCAGGGCTTGCTGCAGTAGCCGCGCGCCGGCGCCGTCAGGTTCACTTCACCTTCCTCCGTGCGGGCTCGCGGGTACTCCTGATCCCGCACGCAGATGAGGTCCTCGCACTCCACGGAGCCGAAGGAGATGAAGTCCTGGCGATCCGCCACCTCGCTCTCCAGGACCGGCACCGCACCCGTCGGATACTCGGCCTCCTCCTGCGGCGTGGCCGCCTTGCGCACCAGGGTGCAGGGCTTGCCGATTTCGCTGCTGACCTTGCATCCCGCCAGCACGAACACGGTGGTCGCGAGGAACGCGGCTCGGACGGACATCTTCATGAGACCTCTTCAAAAGGGGGGAGGGGCGTGGAGGGGCCACGCTCAGCGCTCCCCAGGGTAGCACAGCACCTCCCCGTGCCAACGACCCTCGAGTCGCACTGTCCGCCCTGGAATTGTGCAGGAATACCGGAGAGATACAGGGCAGACAGGCATCACAAGGGCGGTTGCCGCTCGGGAATACGACCGATAGGATGGCGAAGCAGAAAGAGTCGCGCTGAACCCCCCGGTGGAGTCTTTCCCCCCCTCCCCCACGGAGCCCCCGGTTTGAATCGCCACACGTTGCTGCTCGCGCTGTGCCTGGTGCCTGGTCTGGCATCCGCGCAGAGCCAGGAGGGCATGGGACTCGACCTCACGGAAGAGACCCAGCCCAAGTCGGAAGAGTCCACCACGCCACCGCCGGCGGAGGAGGCCGCGCCCGCGAGCACGGCCACGCGCCCCGTCGAGGAGGAGGCTCCGCCTCCCGAGGCCTTGATGCCGCTGACGGACATCACCCAGGAGGACCGGGTGAAGAGCGTCCAGCGCAAGGTGTACCGGAAGAAGGGCCGGTTCGAGCTGACGCCGCTCATCAGCATCTCCGTCAACGATCCGTTCTATTCGAAGGTGGGCGCGTCGGTGCGAGGCGCGTACTACCTGGCGGACACGCTGGCCATCTCCGCGCGCGGCTCGGTGATGCAGGTGGTGCCGTCCGACGACGTGCGCACCGCCAAGCGCACCTTCAACAGCAAGATCTACAACTCGGTGCCCCAGTGGTCCGCCATGGGCGACGTGGAGTGGAGCCCGCTGTACGGCAAGGTGGCGTTCCTCAACTCCATCCTCCACTTCGACGGCTACCTGCTGGCGGGCGCGGGCGTGGTGAACACGGAGACCTCGTCCCTGCCGGGCCGCGGGCTCAACCCGGCCGCGGACCTGGGCCTGGGCATGCGCTTCGTCGCCCAGGACTGGATCGCGGTGAACGTGGCGCTCATCAACACCTCCTACGTGGATCAGCCCCTGGGTAGCGCCAAGGGCGCCGTGCAGAACGTCATGACCCTCAACGCCGGCATCTCGCTGTTCCTGCCCTTCCGTTCGACGGGGAGGGACGCGGAATGAAGCCCGTCTTCCGTTGGCTGCTCGCGCTGTGTCTGACGGCGCCGGTGCTCGCGCACGCGCAGGCCTCCGAGGAGGAGGAGGCCGGCGACGTGTCGGAAGTGGACAAGGACCGCCTGGGGCCCCTGCGTGAGCGGGTGCGTCCGGTGTCCGGTCACGTGTTCCTGAAGAAGGGGCGCTTCGAGTTCAGCCCGTCCGCGACGGTGTCGCTGCGCGACGCCTTCTTCACCAAGTACATCTTCGGCGGCACGCTCACCTACCACCCCATGGAGACGCTCGGCGTCAGCCTGCGGCTGGGCTACGCGTTGACGTCGGTGGCGGGCGCGGCGCAGATCTGCACCTTCTCCGACGGCACGGACGGCTCCACGCGGGGCTGCTCGTCTCCGACGATGAAGGACCTGGACGGTCAGGCGCCCGGGCAGCTCAAGCTCATGGGGGGCGTGGACCTCCAGTGGGCGCCCATCTACGGCAAGCTGTCGCTGCTCGCCGAGAAGTTCGTCCACTTCGACCTCTACGGCGTCGTCGGCGCGTCCGTCGTCCAGTACCGGGGCCCGGACCTGGATGACACCACGGGCCTCTTGGCGAAGGACTACCTGACGCCCGGCGGCAACGTGGGCGTGGGCCTGCGCTTCTTCTTCAACCGCTGGGTGTCGCTGCGCACCGAGGTGCGCGACCTCATCTACGTGGAGAAGAGCCGCACCTCCGACAGCTACCTGCGCAACCAGCTGATGTTCGAGCTGGGTGTGTCCTTCTTCTTCCCCTCGTCCAACCCCGAGTCATGATGCGTTCCTTCAGGCTCATCCGTCTCGCCGTCCTCGGGCTCGCGCTCGCGTGGACGGCTCCATCCTACGCCCAGAGCTTCGAGGGTCTGGACCTGGGCGGTCAGTCCAAGTCCAAGAAGAAGAAGAAGGGCGCGACCTCCGCCAAGTCCGCCAAGGGCTCCAAGTCCGCCAAGGGCAAGAAGAAGAACGGGCGCGGCAAGACCGCTCCCGCGTTGGTGGAGGCTCCCGAGGACGAGCCGATCCCCGCGCCGGTGGAGGCCGCTCCCTCGGCCGTCACGGCTCCGGCGGCGGCGACGCCCGCCGCGACGACCTCCACGCCCGCGACGCCGCCTCCGGCGCCCACCCCCGCGGCCCCTCCGGCGCAGGACAGCGCCGGTGGCTTCGGGCTGGACCTGACGCAGCAGGAGGCTCCCAAGGCTCCGGCGCCCACCATGTCGTTCGACGCGGTGGACGTGTCGGGCAAGACGGCGGACCGTCAGCGTCTGGACGTGGCGGTCAGCCTCTTCAAGAACGACGAGTACGAGAAGGCCTCCATGGCGGCCCACGAGCTGCTGGCGGACCCGAAGCTGGCGGGGCTGCACACCGAGGCGCGCTACGTGCTGGCCAAGTCGCTCTACCGCATGGGCATGTACCACTCGTCGCTCGGCGAGTTCTCGAAGATCCTCTCGCTGGGGCCCTCGACCAAGTTCTTCAAGACGAGCCTGGAGTGGCTGTTCTTCATCAGCCGCAAGACGAAGAACGAGACGGTCATCCTCGATGAGATTGCCCGGCACGCGAACCAGGAGTTCCCGGAGAAGTACCGCAACGAGTTCCGGTACCTGCTGGCGCGCTACCACTTCGTGCGCGGCCGCGCGCTGGACCAGGTGGGCCAGACGGCGGACGCGGACAAGAGCTTCGCCGAGGTGAAGCGGCTGACGCTGCTCATCCCGAAGACGGACGCGTTCTATCCCCGCGCGCGCTACCTGGACGGCATCGCCAGTTTCCGCAACGGCAGCCGTCAGAAGGACGCGGCGTCCAAGCGCGGCAACGGCGAGATGCTCGCGTCGGTGGAGGCGATGAAGGAGGTGGTGCGCCTCACCCGCCCGGTGGCCGGCAAGTCCGCGGACCAGGCCAAGGCGGACAAGTCCCTGCGCGAGCTGGCGTTCATGCAGCTGGCCCGGACGCACTACGGCATGCAGCAGAACCGCTACGCGCTGTTCTACCTGGGCAAGGTGGAGCGCGGGAACACGCAGTGGCTGGAGTCGCTCTTCGAGTCGAGCTGGGCCAACTACCGCGTGGGCCAGTACGAGCAGGCGCTGGGCAACCTGATTACGTTGTCGTCGCCCTTCTTCCGCGAGGAGTACTTCCCGGAGGCGCTCATCCTCAAGGCGGTCATCTATTACGAGAACTGCCGCTACCGCGAGTCGAACATCATCCTCCAGGACTTCGAGCGCACGTACCTGCCGGTGCATGACCAGCTCGAGGGCCTGGTGAAGAAGGACATGGAGGCCTCGGCCTACTACTCGGTGCTGGCGGACGTGCAGAAGAAGAACAAGGAGGGGCTGGAGAAGAACGACACCGACCTCATCCTGGAGCGCATCCTCCGCCTGGCCCTCACGGACCAGGACCTGCGCAAGACGAACGACTCCATCCTCGAGCTGGAGGGGGAGATGGACGCCTTCGCCAGCCGCGGCGACACCTTCAAGTACTCCGAGCTGTCCAAGCAGCTCCTGGAGGAGCTGAAGGTGCAGCGCCTGAGCCTCATCTCCAAGGCCGGCATCATGGCCAAGGGCAAGCTGGAGACGGAGCTCGTGGCGCTCAAGCAGCTGCTCGCCAACGGCCTGCGCATCAAGTTCGAGACCACCACGAAGGAGAAGGAGTTCCTGGAGGAGCAGCTCAAGGCGGGCGGCCGCACGGCCATCGTCAAGAAGTACCGCTTCTCCGTGGCGGTGGCGGACGATCAGCTCTACTGGCCGTACGAGGGTGAGTACTGGCGCGACGAGCTGGGCACGTACCAGTACACGCTGACCAAGGGCTGCATCGACCGCGACTCGGCGAACCGCAACGTCCAGTCGGCGGAGGCCCAGTAGCGGGAGGCCCCGCGTCGAATCGTCGCGGGGGGCTCGCACGGAGCGCCTTTTCGACCGCCGGAGCGCTATCTTCCGCGCTCCGGCGGTTTTTCATTTCAGGCAAAGGGAGCTACGGGTGAGCCGGACGGCGTCACTGCGCGTCGTCTTCGGAATCGTGTCGCTGGACCTCATCGGGTTCGGCATCCTGATTCCGCAGCTGGGCGTGTACGGAGTGAAGTTCGGGGCGTCGCCGTTCACGGTGGGGCTGCTCATCTCCGTCTTCTCGTTGATGCAGCTCATCGCGGCGCCGGTGCTCGGGCGGCTGTCGGACAGGTACGGCCGCAGGCCCGTGCTCCTGGCCAGCCAGGTGGGCTCGCTCCTGGGCTACCTGCTGTTCGCCGTGGCGCACTCGCTGCCGCTGTTGTTCCTGGCGCGCGTCATCGACGGCATCTCCGGCGGCAACATCGCCACGGCGCAGGCGGTGGTGGCGGACATCACCAGGCCGGAGGAGCGGGCGCGCGGGATGGGCGTCATCGGCGCGGCCTTCGGGCTGGGCTTCGTGCTGGGGCCCGCGCTCGGGGGCTTTCTGGGCGCGTGGGGCGGCAACCTGGCCATCGGCCTGTTCGCCGCGGGGCTGGTGGCCGTGAACCTGGTCTGCACGTACCTGTTCCTGCCGGAGTCGCGCGCGCCGGGCGGGCCGGAGGGCCACGCGCGCACGCTCAAGGGCGTCTCCCAGGCGCTGCGGCTGCCCGTCGTCGCGAAGTGCCTGGTGCTGATGCTGCTGTTCACCACGGCCTTCGCCCAGATGGAGGGCACCTTCTCCGTCTACCTGCTGACGCGCTTCCTCTCCTCGGGGCCGGTGGCGCTGGAGGAGGGAGGGCTGTTCCTGCACGCGGTGCGCACGGACGCGGCGGTGCTGAGGGAGGCGAGCCTTCGCGCCGGCTGGCTCTTCGCCGTGGTGGGGATCCTGAGCGCGCTGGTGCAGGGTGGGGTGGTTCGCCGGCTGGTGGGCAAGGAGGGGGGCGGCTCCGGGCGGGAGGCGCGGGTGGCCCTGGTGGGCTTCGCGGTGACGGCGATGGGGCTGGCGCTGTTGCCGGTGGCGCCCACGTACGGGTGGCTGTTCCCCGTGATGGGGCTGTTGGCGGTGGGCTCGGCCCTGACGAACCCGTGCCTGTCCGCGCTGGTGTCGCTCCACGCGCCGGCGGACCGGCTGGGCGCGGCCCTGGGGGGCTTCCAGGCGGCGGGCTCGCTGGGGAGAATCGTGGGCCCGGCGCTGGGCGGGTGGCTCTTCACCCGTTTGGGGCCCGGGGCGCCGTACGGCACGGCGGCGGGAATGCTCGTCGTGGGGGCCCTGGTGGCCGCCTCGTTGGTGGGGCAGGCAAGAATGGCAGGCGCGAGGGCCCAACAAAGGTCGTAAGATGGAGGCCATGGTGGTCAAGCAGCCGCAGCCCGTGACGATTGCCTTCGACGTGATGGGGACGGACCATGGGCCCGCGGAGGTGGTGCGCGGCGCCGCGCAGCTCTCCCTGGACTCACCGCACATCCATGCGTTGCTGGTGGGGGACCGCACCCTCATCGACAACGCGCTCGCGGAGACGAAGCACAACGGCGAGCGCATCTCCGTCCAGCACGCCTCGGACTTCGTGGGCATGGACGAGAAGCCCGGCGAGGCGCTGGCGCGCAAGCCCAACGCCTCGGTGGCGGTGGCGGCCCGGCTCGTCGCCGAGGGCGAGGCGCAGGCGCTGGTGTCCGCGGGCAACACGGGCGCGGGCGTGCTCGCGTGCGCGCGTCACTTCCAGCTCATCCCCGGGGTGCGCCGCGCGGCGCTCGCCACGGTGTACCCCACGCGCTCGGTGCGCGGCGCGAAGGAGGACCCGTTCTCCCTCATCCTCGACGTGGGCGCGACGGTGGAGGCCACCGCGGATGACCTGGTGACGTTCGCCGTCATGGGCTCGAACTACGCGCGCATCATCTCCCGCAACGAGCGGCCCAAGGTGGCGCTCCTGTCCAACGGCGTGGAGCCCCAGAAGGGCCCGCCCCGGGTGGTGGAGGCGCACGCGCGGCTGTCGGAGATGAAGGACATCCACTTCATCGGCAACGTGGAGGGCATCGACATCCCGAAGGGCACCGCGGACGTCATCGTCACGGACGGCTTCGTGGGCAACGTGTGCCTGAAGATGCTGGAGGGCGTGCACGAGACCGTGGTGGAGCTGGCCCAGTACGCCTACAAGGAGAGCCTGCGCTGGCGCGCGGGCCTGGCCATGCTGTCCAGCGGCATCCAGCGCATCAAGGACATCACCGACTGGAACCAGTACGGGGGCGCGCCCATCCTCGGGTTCGACCGCATCTTCATCAAGGCGCACGGGCGCTCCAAGGCGCACGCCATCGCCAACGCGGGCAAGGTGGCCGCCAAGGTGGTGGCCAACAACCTGGGCAACGCCATCCGGGAAGGCCTCCAGAAGTGAGTCTGCCGGACCGTATCGATCCGCGGCCTCCGCGGCGCATCTACCGCTGGGACCTGGACAAGACGTACCTCCAGACCGACTTCGACTCGCTCCGCGACCTGCTGCGCACCGCGTTCCAGAAGGCGCACGAGAAGGTCGCCGTCCCGGGGGCGAGCGCGCTCATCCGCGAGCTGTCGGAGAGCGGCGACTCGCGGCTGTGCATCGTCTCCGGCAGCCCCAAGCAGATGCGCGCGGTGCTGGAGGAGAAGCTCAAGCTGGACGGCGTGCGCTGGGACGAGTTCGTCCTCAAGGACAACGTGGGCAACCTCCTGCGCGGCCGCTTCCGGGCCCTGCGCGGGCAGGTGGGCTACAAGCTGCCGGCGATTCTCGAGAGCCGGGTGAAGGCGCCCGCGGAGGCGGAGGAGGTCCTCTTCGGGGACGACGCGGAGGCGGACGCGTTCATCTACTCGCTCTTCGCGGACCTCATCGCGGGGCGCGTGGACGAGCGGGTGCTGTCCCAGGTGCTGGAGGCGGGCGGGGTGTACCCGGACGACGCGGAGCGGGTGCGCGCGGCGTGGAAGCAGATTCCGGTGGCGGACCCGGTGCGGCGCATCTTCATCCACCTGGACAAGCTGACGCCGCCCGCGCACTTCACGCCCTACGGGCCGCGCGTGGTGCCCATCTTCAACTACTTCCAGGCGGCCCTGGTGCTGCTGGCGGACGGCCACCTGTCCGCGCCCCAGGTGCTGAAAATCGCCGTGGAGATGGTGCAGACGGCCGGGCACAACATCATCACCCTCTCCAACTCCTTCCAGGACCTCTTGCGCCGGGGCCTGCCGCTGCAGCAGGCGGCGGTGGCGCTGTCCCAGGCGCTGGAGGGGCCCAACAAGCTCCTGGCCGCCATGCGTCCGATGCCGGACATCCTGTCCGCCTTCAGCAAGCGGCTGGCCGCCCTGGGGACCCCGCCGCCCCCGCCGCCGGTGCAGGCGGTGGACTACGTGTCCCTCATCCACCACGCGCTGCCCCGCAACCACAAGGGGCGCACCCGGCCCTCACCTGGTGGGTAGGGCCGCCCGGGTTGCCCGCCCGCCCTCTGTCCAGGGGGCCGGGCGCCCGGTGCTTGGGACGTTTCCAGAACGTTTCGGTCCGTACCAGTGTTGATACCCAGGCAGAGTCCGTGGGCGGGCCTCGGGCCAGGGGCCGGTGTCCGGCTCCCAGGTCGATACTCGTGGCGGACCCTATTGACGGCCTGGAGCGAACTGGAACCGGATGTCCTTCGACGCTGCTTCGAATGCGCGGATGAGCCCCTTCTCGCCGGACGAGCGGAGGGTGGGGCACTGTCACTCCACCTGCCCGGTGGGCTCGCTGAAAGGGCGCTACTCCCTCCCGGGGCGGATGCGCTATAGACGGCTGCCCCTGAAGCGCCCCATGCGGGGTGTCCAAGGCGATGACGCGAGTTTTGACTGAACCGCCGCCTGCCGGCGGTCCACTGCCACCTGCGCCCGATTTCGACGCGCGCGAGGTTGCCTCCTTCGAGGCGGCAGTGGGCTCCAGGCGCGGCGACCAAGAGGTTTCCTACATGTCTTCCAATCTGGAGCTGACGGCGGCCCCCTCGGAACAGGCGACCGCCCCCGAGAACGAGGCCACTGCTTCAGCCCCTTCCGAGGTCGAGTCCCCATCCCCCCTGCTGGCCCAGTCGGCCCCCACCGCCCGCGCGCCGGAGCCCCCGTCGGAGGACGAGGCGGACGACGACGAGGATGACGACGACGAGGCGGACGCGCTCGACGACACGGGCCTGGGCGCCGTCGAGGAGGTGCTCGCCGCCGCCGAGGCGCAGGACGCGGCCGAGGCCGCCGCCGACGAAGAGGTGGAGCAGGTGCCCACCGTGCTCGAGCCCGAGCCCGAGCCGACCCCCTACGAGCGCGAGCTGCACGCGCCCCACGTGCGCTCCACCGGCGAGCCGGCGGAGATCGACCCGGACGAGCTGGATCCGGACGCGCTCAAGGTGGTGCTGCGGCTGCATCAGCACGGGCACCAGGCGTACCTGGTGGGCGGCTGCGTGCGCGATCTGCTCCTGGGCCGCAAGCCCAAGGACTTCGACGTGGCCACCAGCGCGCACCCGAACGAGGTGCGCGCCATCTTCCGCAACTGCCGGCTCATCGGCCGGCGCTTCCGGCTGGCGCACGTCTACTTCAAGGGTGGGAAGATCATCGAGGTCTCCACCTTCCGCGCGAACCCCACGGAGCTGGAGGCCGCCTCGCCGGCCGCGCCGGAGGACGAGGGCGACAACGGCGGGGATGACCTGCTCATCACCCACGACAACGTCTTCGGCACCGCGCAGCAGGACGCGCGCCGCCGCGACTTCACCATCAACGGCCTGTTCTACGACGTGAGCGAGGGGCGGGTCATCGACTACGTCCGCGGCCGGCGTGATTTGGACGAGCGCTTCATCCGCACCATCGGCGACCCCGAGGTGCGCATGCGCGAGGACCCGGTGCGAATCCTCCGCGCCGTGCGCTTCGCGGCGAAGCTGGACCTGGACATCGAGTCGCGCACGTACGCGGCGATGGAGGGCGCGGTGGAGGACCTGCCGCGCTGCGCGCCCGCGCGCCTGTTGGAGGAGACCTTCCGCCTCATCCGCGGCGGGGTGTCCGCGCCCGCGCTCAAGCTGCTGGACGCGCTCGACGCGCTGAAGCTGCTGTTGCCGCCCGTCAACGCGTACCTCAAGCAGCACGGCAAGGAGGGCGAGAAGACCTTCTACGCCTTCGCCCAGGCGCTGGACCGCCGGGTGGCCGCGGGCGAGCCGCTCGACGACGCCATCCTCCTGGCCGCGCTGCTGGTGCCCATCAGCCACTCCGGGCCTCCGGCCGAGCCGCAGGATGGGGGCCGTCCGTCGGTGTCGCAGGTGGTGGAGGAGCTGCTCGCGGGCTTCGTGCAGTCGGCCCGGCTGCCGCGCCGCATCGCCGAGCGCTGCCGCATGCTGCTGCTCGCCCAGCGCACGCTGTCGGGGGAGCGCCGTCGCAAGAGCGCGGCCTTCCGTCGGCACCCGCTGTTCGGCGAGGCGCTCACCGTGTTCGAGATGTCGGTGGAGGCGACCGGCGAGGGCCGTGAGCAGCTGGAGGCGTGGAAGGCCGGCGAGGTGCCGCCGCCGCGCGCCGAGTCCTCGGAGGGCGAGGGTGGCTCGGAGCCTGGTGGTCAGCGCAAGCGCCGCCGCCGTCGTCGTCGCCGTCGTTCCTCCGGTGAAGGGGCCGCCTCGGCGGGTTCTTCCGGCTCGGGCGCCGGCGAGGCGTGAGCATCCAGGCGCCGCCGCGCGCGGACGTGTCCCGTGCGCGCGTCTACGGCGGGTTGGTGCTGGGCGTCGTGGCCGTGTCCTGGGCCGCGCCGCTCATCCGCTTCGCCGAGGCCCCGTCGCTGGCCATCTCCGCGTGGCGCCTCACCTTCGCCGCGGCGCCGCTCCTGGCGCTGGCGTTGGTGCGAGGGCGCTCGGAGCTGGCGTCCTTCTCCGTGCGCACGTGGGGTTGGCTCCTGGTGTCGGGGCTCGCGCTGGCGCTGCACTTCGCGACGTGGATTGCGTCGCTCCAGTACACCACCGTGGCCAGCTCCGTGGCGCTCGTCACCACGCAGCCGGTGTGGGTGACGCTGTTCGCGTGGCTCGCGCTGTCGGAGCGCGTGGGCTCGCGGGGCGTGGCGGCGCTGGTGCTGTGCCTGTCGGGCAGCGTGCTCATCGGCGCGCGGGACTTCGCGGCCGGCGGCACGGCGCTGTGGGGGGATTTGCTCGCCGTGGCCGGGGCCATCCTGGCGGCGGTGTACTTCGTCGTGGGCCGCCGCGTGCGCGAGTCCATGTCGCTGGGCACGTACGTGGGCGTCGTCTACGCGGTGGCGGCGGCGGCGCTGATGCTGGCGCACGGCTTCGTCGACTCGCCGCTGACGGGCTTCTCGTCGCGCACGTGGTGGGTGTTGCTGGGGCTGGCGCTGGTGCCGCAGCTCATCGGCCACTCGCTGCTCAACGCCTCCGTGCGCCACCTGTCCGCGCCCTTCGTGGCGGTGGCGTCGCTGGGGGAGCCCGTGCTGTCCACGCTGTGGGCGGTGCCGCTGCTCGGCGAGACGCCGGACTGGGTGCAGCTCGTGGGGGGAGGGCTCGCGCTGGTGGGCGTGCTGGTGATGTCGCGGGACGAGGCCGCGCGGCAGCCGCCTCCTCCGGACATGGTGCCCGCGGCGGACTGAGGCGAGGCCTCAGCGCTTCGGGGGCGTCTTGTCCACGGGGCGCTCGGAGCGGTGCGCGTCGTCGCTCGGGGCGTCGCTGCCCGCGATGTCCGCCATGGTGATGGCCTTGCTGCCGAAGCGCTCCGCGATGCGGTCCATCGCCGCGTTGAGCTTGGCGGTGCGCGGCGGCGCGGCCGGGAAGAGGCCCAGCTGCGGTGGGGCCTCGTCGAGCTGCACGCTCACCCCGGTGAGGCGGATGGGCTTGCCCTCGTGCGCGCGCTCCAGCAGCTCCAGCGCCGCGCGGTAGAGCGTCTGTCCATCATCCGTGACCTCGCGCAGCGTGGTGCGGCGGGTGAGCAGGGTGAAGTCGGACAGCTTCAGCTTGAGCTGCACCACGCGCCCCTGCACGCCCGCGCGCCTCAGTCGCCGCGCCACCCGCAGGGCCTGCGCGTGGATGTGTGGCTTCAAGGCCTCCACGCCGACGAGGTCCTCCTCGAAGGTGTCCTCGGCGCCCACGCTCTTGGCGGCGCGGTCCGGCACGACGTCGCGCGCGTCGATGCCCTGGGCCAGCTCCCACAGGTGCCGGCCGCTGGTGCCCAGCCGCTGCTCCAGCCAGGCCACGTCCTTCGTGGACACGTCGCCGATGGTCTTCAGCCCCGCGCGCTGGAGCGCCTCCTCCGTCTTGGGCCCCACGCCCCACAGCCGCGACACCGGCAGCCCCGCGAGGAAGGCCACCGTCTCCTCGGCGCGCACCTCCCGCTGGCCGTTGGGCTTGGCCAGGTCGGAGGCGATCTTCGCCACGAACTTCACCGTGGCGATGCCCGCGGAGGAGGGCAGCTGGAGCTCGTCCGCGATGTCCTTGCGGATGCGCCGCGCGATGTCCGAGGGCGCGCCGAACAGGCCCACCGAGGCGGTGACGTCCAGGAAGGCCTCGTCCAGCGACAAGGGCTCGATGAGCGGCGTGTAGCGCTCGAAGATGGCGAAGACCTGCTCGCTGGCCTCCGCGTACGCGGGGAAGCGAGGCTTCACCACGATGGCGTGCGGCGCGGCCTTCACCGCGCGGGCCATGGGCATGGCGCTGCGCACGCCGAAGGGCCTGACTTCGTAGGACGCGGCGACGACGACGCCCCGCTGCGCATGCCCGCCCACGATGAGCGGTTTGCCCTTCAGGGCCGGGTTGTCCCGCTGCTCCACGGACGCATAGAAAGCGTCCATGTCCACGTGGATGATGGCTCTCATTGCAGGAGCCACTCTACCGGCTCTGTCTGACGTTTCCGGACTCGTAGGACGCTCCAGGTCAGGGGCGCTCGCTGTCGAGCATGTGCATCTGCTCGGCCCCATACCGCTCGCCGGTGAAAGCCACCAGAGACTCGAGGGCGGAGACGTCCTCACGGGACAGCGGACGTGCCAGGGCGGCGAGCGCGTCCTCGACCTGGGCGACGCGCCGGGCGCCGATGATGGGGACGAAGCCGGGCTGACGCGCGAGGACCCAGGCGATGGCGAGCTGTGCGGGCGACAGGTCCCGCTCCTGGGCGAAGCGATGCAGCGCCTGCACCGAGGCCTCGTTCGTCGCGCGGTGCTCGCCGCTGAAGCGGGGCAGGTGCGCGCGGAAGTCTCCCGCGCCGGTGGGCTTGCTGCCGGTGAGCAGGCCGCGCGAGAGGACGCCGTAGAGCGTGGCGCCCACGCCCAGCTCCCTGAGCGCGGGGAAGAGGTTCGCCTCCGGGCCTCGGCTGGCGAGCGAGTACTCGAGCTGCACGTCGACGATGGGATGCACGCGCTGGGCGCGCCGCACCGTCTCCGCGCCGACCTCCGACAGGGCGATGTGCCGCACGTAGCCGGCCTTCACCAGCTCGGCGATGGCGCCGACGGTCTCCTCGATGGGGACGTTCGGGTCCAGGCGGGCGGGCCGGTAGATGTCGATGACGTCCACGCCCAGGCGCTTGAGTGAGTAGGCGGCGAAGTTCTTCACGGCCACGGGGCGCAGGTCCATGCCGCCCCAGCTGCCGTCCGGTCCACGCATCGCGCCGAACTTGACGGAGAGCTGCACCTTCTCGCGGCGTCCGGCGATGGCGCGGCCCACGAGCAGCTCGTTGTGGCCCATGCCGTAGAAGTCCCCGGTGTCGAGCAGCGTCACGCCGCGCTCCAGGGCCGCGTGGATGGTGCGGAGGCTCTCCGCTTCATCCGCCGCTCCGTACATCCCGGACATGCCCATGCAGCCCAGTCCGAGCCGGAAGACCTCCGGTCCCGTGCTCCCCAGCTTCACCGTGTGCTTCGTGTCCATGTGCGCCTCCTGGTTCGTTGCGACACGGCAAAGGTGAGGCATCGCCATGATTCAATCCAATCAATAGGATGGATTCCTCACATGAACGCCCTCTATGAGAAGTCGCTCGACCTCAACCTTCTCCGAGTCTTCGTCGTGGTGGCGGAGGCGGGCAGTGTCACGGCGGCGGCCGCTCGGCTGTACCTCACCCAGCCGGCGGTGAGCGCGGCGCTCCGGCGGCTGACGGAGGCCGTGGGAACTCCCTTGTTCGTGCGCAGTGGACGGGGACTGGCGTTGAGCGCGCGGGGCCGGAAGCTGCTCGCCACGGCGAGGCCCCACCTGGAGGCACTGGTGGAGGCGGCCTTATCCCCGGCGGCGTTCGACCCCGGCACGAGCGAGCGCACCGTGCGCCTGGGGCTCTCCGACGCGAGCGAGGCGTGGCTGCTCCCCCGGCTGCTGGCGGTCCTCGCGCGCGAGGCGCCGAGGATGCGGCTGGTGGTGCTGCCCGCGCAGTTCCGGAACGTGGGGGCGCTGTTGAGCACGTCCGCGGTGGACGTGGCGATGACGGTGGCGGACGAGCTGCCGCCGAACATCCGCAGGCTGAAGCTCTTCCACGAGGGCTTCGTCTGTCTCTACGACCCACGCCACGCTCGGCCCGGCAAGCGCTTCACGCTGGAGCGCTACCTGGAGCACGAGCACGTCATCGTCTCGTACAACGGCGACTTGCGCGGCGTGGTGGAGGACGCGCTGGGACTCCAGCGCAAGGTGCGCGTGTCGATTCCCTCGTTCCACGGGGTGGGGGAGCTGGTGGAGGGGAGCGCGCTGCTGGCCACGGTGCCGGGGAGGGTGGCGCGCCAGGTGGTGGCGTTGCGCCCGGCGCTGCGGACGGTGAAGCTTCCCTTCTCGGTGGAGGGCTCGCCCCTGGAGCTGTTCTGGCGCGTCACGTCCGAGGACGACGAGGCCCTGCGCTTCATCCGCGAACACGTGGTCCGGATTGCCCGGAGCCAGGGGCCCTCGACCTGAGCGGTTCTGCTATGACTTCGCGTCGCTCCCCGGTGGACCCCCGCCCACCGACGGAGCGCCCCGCATGACGCCCTTTCGACTGGTCATCTTCGACTTCGACGGCACCCTGGCGGACTCGCTGCCGTGGTTCCGCTCCATCTTGAACGACGTGGCCGACCGCTTCGGGTTCAAGCGCCTGTCGCCCGAGGAGCTGGAGGCGCTCCGGGGGCTGTCCGGCCACGACATCCTGGCGAAGGCGAAGGTGCCCCTGTGGCGGCTGCCCTCCATCGTCAACCACATGCGCAAGGAGAAGCTGGCGGCCGCTTCGTCGACGCCGCTGTTCCCCGGGGTGCCGGAGCTGCTCGCGGACCTGCAGGCCGCGGGCGTCACGGTGGCCATCATCAGCTCCGACAGCGAGGCCTCCGTGCGCGCGGTGCTGGGGGAGTGCACCCGGGCCGTGGCGCACTTCGACTGTGGCGCCGCCCTCTTCGGGAAGGCCGCCAAGTTCCGCCGCATGGTGAAGCGCGTGAAGGTCAGCCCCGGGGAGGTCCTCTCCGTGGGCGACGAGATTCGCGACCTCGACGCGGCCCGGGAGGCGGGCATCCCCGCGGCGGCGGTGGCGTGGGGCTACACGCTGCCGGAGGCGCTGGCCCGGCACTCGCCGGACCGGCTGTTCCGCACCCTGGACGAGCTGCGCGCCGCGCTCCTGGGCTGAAACACACGGGCGGTGGGGCGGCCCGCGGGGCCCGCCCTCCGCTCGGGGATTGCGCCGGTCAGCTGCGCTGCGCGTAGAACTCGACGATGAACGGCTCGTTCACGTCGACGGGGATCTCCTCGCGCTCGGGCAGGCGCACGTAGCGCACGCCTTCGCCGTCGCCGAGCACCTGCACGTAGGGCGGCACGTTGCGGCCCTTCATGCGCTCGAACGACTCCCGGACGATGGCCAGCTTCAGGTGCGCGGCGTGGTACTTCACCTCGCTGCCCGGCTTGACGCGGAAGCTGGGGATGTCCGTCGCGGCGCCGTTGACCTGGAAGTAGCCGTGGCGCACGAACTGGCGCGCCTGGCGGATGCTGGTGGCCAGCCCCGCGCGCAGGATGAGCGAGTCCAGCCGGCTCTCGAGCAGCTGCAGCAGCACCGTGCCCGTGTTGCCGGGCGAGCGGCGCGCCTCCATGAACGCGCGCCGGCACTGCTTCTCCAGGAGGCCGTAGTAGAGCTTCAGCTTCTGCTTCTCACGCAGGCGGCGCGCGAAGTCGCTGTTGCCCATGCGCGCCGTGGCGCCGTGCTGGCCGGGCGGGTAGGGCCTGCGCAGCACCGGGTCCTTGTCCGGATCCTTCGCGGTGATTCGCGACAGGGGAATCCCCAGTCGCCGGCACATCTTGCCCCTTGGTCCCAAGTCACGCGCCACGTCGTGTCCTCCACGTCCGGCCCGATGCTGTCAGGCTCAGTTGATTTTGATAATCAGTATCAATATCAAGATCAGTACCGTGAAACCGGTCCGTGGGTCAAGGGGGGGGCGTGGACTCCGTGTGTGGGGCGCTTCGCGGAGGATGTGGAGGGGAGGGCGTGCGGCGTGGGGCGTGGCGGGTTGGGCGGTGGTGCCGGCGGATTCGCCGAGGTTGGCGGGTGGCGCCGTGGTTGCGGTTGACCCGGTCTTGATGCGGGCTGCCGCGAGATGTGTCTGCCTTTGTAGAGGTTTTCGAGGACAGCGGACGGGTGGTCCGTCGAGACACCGTGTCTTGCGATTTGCGTGGGGTTGGTCATTCTTGACGCGGGGGGGTCGGAACGGGTTGCAGCGGCCTGTGTTGTGAGGGGTTGCGGGAAGGGCATAGAGTCGCGGTCCTCCCTTTCCCGGAGAGACTCAAGAAATGACTGTCTTCAAGAAGCTTGTCTGGGCTTGCGCCGTCGTGTCCCTGTCCGCCTGTGGTGGTCCCGAGCAGTCCTCGCCCGAGGAGTCGTTGGGCGCGCGTGAGGACGCGCTGACGACCAGCTCCTTCGGGGGCTGCAGCTTCACCATCTCCTCGGCGGTGATTCCCGGGGAGCTGCCTCCGCGCTACGCCATCACCCTGACGCGCGCCGCGTCCGGCACGTGTCCCTACGCGGCGGGCAGCGTGGAGCTGGGTCGCTCCTACAACACGCCGCACATCGCCGTGCTGGGCACGGGCGTGGGGCTGGCGACGGCCTACTCGACGAAGGGCTCCCCGAGCGGCAGTGCCAACACGCAGTGCCGCGTCAATCACATCGACGTGGCGACGCTCGGGAAGGTGCGCGACGACACCATCGTGGTGAACTTCGGCGCGGGCAACGTCAATGTCTGCAACCTGGACAAGACGGACGCCGGCGCCACGCTGGTGGTCTACGGGACGAAGACGGGCCCGCTCCCGGGGGAGACGGGCAGCGGCAGCAACTACGTGGCCACGTACTACAACTACTTCACCAGCACGACGCCGCCCGTCTACTACGCCTACTGACGCAGGAGGTGGGCCCGCGGGGTGTCTGGCTCCGTGGGCCCGCATGGGCAGGACACACTCAGGGTGTGTTGGGGTAGAGGGGCCGTACCCCCCGAAAAACAGTCCCTGGAGGCACGAATGCAGGCTGGAAGGTTCGTCAGCGGTGCGTTGCTTGCGGTGGGGTTGATGCTGGCGGGTTGTGGTGGCCCCTTGGAGGAAGACCTCGGGGAGCAGGAGTCCACGTCACGTGAGGGCCTGGTTCCCGACTGCAGCATCACGTCGGCGGGGACCGTCTATTACACCTCCTCGACGCGCTTGCGCATCGTGGGCTACCGGGGATGCGGTTGTGGCTCCTGGACGAGCTGGGGCACGACCTCGACCTACTCCCAGTCCACGAATGCCTGCATCCCGCCGGTCAGCATCCCGGAAGACTGAGGAAGCGCGTGTGAGTCGAAGGCGGTCCGTCCGGTGATTCCTGGGCGGGCCGTTGTCGTGTTGCTCAACCCGAAGCCTGTTGGAGAGTCGAATGAAGGCGAGCGTCATCTGGGGTGGGCTGTTGCCCGATACGCTCGTGTTCGATTGTCTCTGAGCCCGTAGCGGCGTGTCAGCGGGCCGCGAGCAGGACGCCGTTGTCGTCGGGGTCCTGCTCCGCGTGGTGCAATGAATAGCGCTGGGTGTCGACGTCCGCCCATTCGTTGTAGCCGTGGAGCCAATCGCGCAAGCCGGAGATGAAGCCCTGGAGTTGTCTGCTCGCCCCTTGCTCCAGCTGGTTTGCCCGCTGTTGGAACAGAAGCATTTCCTCGCGGACCTTTCGGGCGGTGAAGTCGACGCCCTCCTGGAGCGTATGTCCTCGGGCAACGTGGAGGCTGACCATGTTCCGCACCTGGCTTGGGTGCAGCGTCTCCACGGCCATGCTGTGGATGTCATTGTTCCAGATGATGGTGTTGATGGTGTGGTGGATGAGTCGCTGGACGCCGAACTGATGGTACTCGGCGGCGGAGACCTTCCCGGCGTTCGCCGCATCGCACAAGGCGAGGCAGGGCAACACGCCGCCGACGTATCGGCGGAGCGCCTCATAAGAGCGTTGGGCCAAGGGCTCCTTCATGATGTTGCATAGAATCTGGAGTCCTGCGGCGGAGCCCCACAGCCGAATCCCGTGAGCGAAGCGCTCGAAGTGCTCTGGGTCGAGCCGTGCTCGCATCCGCTGGCAGATACCCAGGAACGCCATCTCTCCGAAGCGAGGTGTCGCGGACGCGTGGTCGAAATCGATGATGTCCAGAATCGCCGTGAGATTGGGGAGTGTCTCCTGAGCGACGGCGTCCACCCTGTCCACGAAGAGGTCGTCCACGATGAAGTACCAAAGGACGAAGTCCGTGAGGAGTTGCACCAGCTCGCGGTCCGCATGCGGATAGCAGCGGGCCATGAGCCAGCCGTACTTCCCCCGGGCGTGCCGGGCCAGCTGTTTCTCGGAGATGATGAGCCCCTGCGTCTGTGCCCAGCGCAGCGCCTCCTGATCAACGGCCTCGGCGAATGGCGCGCACGCGCCAGACCACGGAAAGGTGAAGGTGGGGTACTGGATGTGCTCCAGTTGAGCGGCGAGGTTCTCGTTCACGGTGTTCATCCTTTCGCACGTGACGTGCCGTCGCGGGGCCTCGTGAGTTCGTGCAGGACGGACGGACTGTTGGAATCCCGCTTCGCAGACCCTGCTTGCCCTCCAGGCCGCTTCAGCGACCCATTCGCAGGGACGCGGAAGGGGCGCGCGTGCGTTCCTGGAAAAGGGAGGGTTTGAGGCGGGGTGTCGTCAGTATGAGGATGGTTTGAATGATTCGCAATGTGTTGCATGCTTCTCGGGCGGAGCGAGGAGGCTGCGGGGAAGTCTGCTTCGTGCTGCGGGCCGGGGTGCTCCCCGCAGCGAAGCCTGGGGGGCTCGGCTATCGTGTGGCGCATGAAGACCCTGACCGAGTACCTGTGGTTCGAGACGAAGCAGCGCCGGGAGCTGGTGCGCCTGACGGACACCGTGGCCTCGCTGGTGCGCAAGAGCGGCATCCAGGAGGGAATGGTGCTGGTCTCCGCCATGCACATCACGGCGGGAGTCTTCGTCAACGACGACGAGTCCGGGCTGCACGAGGACATCTGGGAGTGGCTCCAGAAGCTCGCGCCCTTCGGACCGGATTATCGCCACCACGGGACGGGCGAGGACAATGGTGACGCGCACCTCAAGTCGATGCTCGTCCACCACCAGGTCATCATCCCCGTCACCGCGGGCAAGCTGGACCTGGGCCCGTGGCAGCAGGTCTTCTACGCGGAGTTCGATGGACAGCGGCGCAAGCGCGTCATCGTCAAGGTGATGGGCGAGTAGTGGGGGGGCCTGGTTGTCGCGCATCCGGTTGCGCAGCCCGGAGAAGATGCCTCTTGGCGCGCGGCTCCCGCGAGTCTCCGTTCTGAGCTGTATTCCATTGCGGGGACTGGGAGGACGCGCGCTCAACGACTACATTGCCTTCCCATGGACTCCGTGACTGCCAAGGCGTTGGGGCGCTACACCTTGGTGTCGAGATTGGGCAAGGGCGGCATGGCGGAGACGTGGCGTGCGCGTCTGGTGGGCGAGGCCGGCGTGACGAAGTCGGTGCTCATCAAGAAGGTGCTGCCCGAATACGCGCAGGATGAGGGTTTCCTCCAGATGTTCATCAGCGAGGCGCGCATCTCCGCCTCGCTCTCTCATGGCAACATCGCCCAGGTCTTCGACTTCGGTCAGGCGGACGGCGAGCACTTCCTGGCGATGGAGTTGGTGGATGGTCAGCCCCTCGACCGGATCCTCAAGCGTTCGCATCAGCCGGGACTGGCGTCCATCCCCATCGCCCAGGCGGTCTTCATCACGCTGGAGGTCTGTCGGGGGCTGCATTACGCGCACACCCGTGTGGACAATCGCGGCGTCAGCCTGGACCTGGTGCACCGCGACATCTCTCCCGAGAACATCCTGGTCAGCTACGAAGGGCAGGTGAAGATCGTCGACTTCGGTATCGCCAAGGCGCGGGAGCTGAGAGGCTTCAACACGGAGCCCGGCGTCGTGAAGGGCAAGTACCTCTTCTTCTCCCCGGAACAGGCGCGCGGAGAGGAGGTCGACGCTCGCACGGATGTCTGGGCGACCGGAGTCGTGCTCTATCAATTGCTGTGCGGTCGGCTTCCGCTCGAAGGGCCCTCGTACGTCGTCATGCACCAGCTCCAGGAGGGCCGGTTCCCGTCGCCGCGCTCTCTGCGGCCGGAGCTGCCAGTCGAGTTGGAGGAGATCCTCCAGAAGGCCCTCGCGGTGCATCGTGAGGAGCGCTTCGAGTCAGCGCATGCCTTCGCGGAAGCGCTCTCCGGCTTTCTCTATGCCACCACACCTCGCTTCTCCCCGATGTCCGTGGCGTGGCTCGTCCAGACGCTGTTCGCACGGGAGTTGCGTGAGGAGGGGCGCCCGCCCCAGGTTCCCGCCGCATTCAGCGAAGCGCTGGCCCGCCCCACATCTCCGCGAGCCATCAACACCGCGCCGGAGGCCTTGATGGAGACGGGGGCATCCACCCAGGCTCCTCGGGGTGTCCGACGTCTGTCGGGCATCGGGCTCGGCGCGGCCTGTCTGCTCCTGGGAGGGCTCGGGTTCGCGGTCTGGCGTCTGTCCGAACGAGCGCCAGCGTCCATGCCGGTGACGCCGACGGCGCCCATTCGCGTCGTGGAGGCTCGTCCTGTGAAGCCCCGGGCCACGGAGGCCCCCGTCGCGGAGGCGCCCGCGGTGCCGCTCCCCGCGGTCGCCCAGGCTTCCGTGGACTCGGAGGGCGAATACGCCAACCTCATCAAGCAGGCGAAGAGCGCCACGGTGGGCAATCGCTTCAAGTCCGCGGCCGCGAGCTACCGCAAGGCGCTGGGCCTCAAGCCCGACTCCACGGAGGCCAAGGCCGGACTGGGAATCGCCCTGACGAACGGCTTCGAGTCCGAGTCCGCCTTCCGCGAGGCCACGAAGCTGCTGGCGGACGTGGTCCGGGACGACGAGAAGAACGCCCGGGCCTGGCTGTCGCTCGGCATGGCGTACCAGTCCATCGGCAAGAACTCCGAGGCGGCACGGGCCTACAACCAGTACTTGAAGCTGGAGCCCTCCGGGGCCTCCGCCAATGAAGTCAGGGCGATGCTCAAGTCGCTGGGGAACTGACGCTCGCGTCGCCGTGCTCGCCACGCGGCAGCGGCAATCCCAGCCGCTCCAGCTCCGCGCGCAGCTCCGGGGGCAGGGGACTGGTCACATGCAGGGGCTTCTTCGTCACCGGATGCGACAGCCCCAGCGCCCGCGCGTGCAGGAAGAAGCGCCCCAGCTCCGGCGCCTCGCGCCCGCCATACAGCGTGTCCCCGACGATGGGCGCGCCGATGCCCGCCAGATGCGCGCGCACCTGGTGCAGCACGCCCGTGAGGATGCGCACCTCCACCACGCTGTGCTCTCCGGCGCGCGACAGCACCCGGAAGCGAGACACCGCCTCGCGCGCGTCCTCGGCACCGTACGGCGCGGGCTCCACCCGGTCCGGATGGCGCGGGTGGTGACGCAGCGGCAGCTCGATGTCGCCCTCGTCCACCAGCGGCCCCGTCACCAGCGCCAGATAGCGCTTGTCCACCGCGCGCTCACCAAACGCCTCGCGCACCGTGTTCCAGGCCGCTCTCGTGCGCGCCGCCACCACAACGCCCGACGTCTCCACGTCCAGCCGGTGGCACAGCCCGCCCTCGCGCGGGTCCACCGACGCCTGCGCGCACTCGGGGTAGCGCGCCACGAGCGCGTTGGCCACCGTGCCCGTCTCCCCCGACTGCAGCGGGTGCGAGGGCCGGCCCGCGGGCTTGTCCACGAACACCAGCTCCGCGTCCTCGTGCAGCACCGTGAGCGGGAAGTCCTGGTCCGGCACCGCCTCGCGCGTCTCCTCCTCGAGGACGACGGCCACGGCCTGGCCCTCCACCAACGTCAGGCCCTTCTTCGCCGCGCGGCCGTTCACCTTCACCGCGCCGGACTCGAAGAGTCGCTTGAGGCGGGCACGCGACAGGCTCAGCGCCTCGCCCACGAAGAGGTCCACGCGCTGGCCCGCCTTGTCGGCGGCCACCGTGAAGGTGTGAAGCTGGGAGGTGCTCACTCGGAAAGTGCCTCGTAGACTTCCTCGGCCGTCTGGAACCGGTCGTCCGGCTCCTTGCGGATGAGGCGGTGGGCCACCCGCGCGAACTGCGGGTCCCCATGAAGGTTCAACGCCAATACGGGCGGAGGCTCCGTCTCCAACACCTGCCGCCACAACTCGTGCGGCGTCTTCGCGTCGAAGGGGGGCCGCCCGCTCAGCAGCTCATAGAGGATGACGCCCAGGCTGTACAGGTCCGAGCGTCCATCCAGCGGCTCTCCGAGAATCTGCTCCGGCGCCATGTAGCGGTACGTGCCCACCATCTTGCCGGCCTCTGTAATCGCCACGTCGTCCGCGAGGAACTTCGCCAGGCCGAAGTCCATCAGCCGCACCTGCCGGTCCTCGTCCACCATGACGTTGGAGGGCTTGAGGTCGCGGTGCACCAGGCCGTGCCCGTGGATGTACGCCAGCGCCTCGCACAGCTGGAGCATGGTGTCCTTCAGCCGCCCCATGCGCTCGGGCCGGTTGAGGTCCTCCACGCGCGGCGCCCGGGCGTCGTCCGCGGGCTTGCGGGGCGCGGGGGCGGGCACGTCAAACCCCTCCAGCGAGTCGTCCGAGTCCAGCGCGTCCTGGTTGTCCTCCGCGCCGTAGCTGCGCAGATCCTCGCTCGGGGGCTCCTCGTTGAAGGCGTCCATGCTGAACAGGCCCTCGTGCCCCGAGCGCGAGTCCCCCGGCAGGTCCAGGTCCGAGTCGCTGCCCACCCCGAAGTCGTCGTCCGCCGTGCGCCGCACGGACAACAGGCTCCGGGGCGCGCTGGAGCTGCTGGGCGACAAGAGGTCGTCCCCGCGAATCTCCAGGTAGTGGCGCAGCGTGAGCCCCTCGATGAGCTCCATGGCCAGGTAGGGCCAGCCCTGGTGGACCCCCGCCTCGAAGACCTTCACCACGTTGGGGTGGGACAGGTCCGCCAGCGTCTCGAATTCGCGCGCGAGCCGCCGCGCCGCGCGCTCGTCCAGCGTCGGGCCGGCCGAGAGCAGCTTCAGGGCGACTTCGTCGTTGCTGCGGCGGTCCAGGGCCCGGTACACGGTGCCAGCCCCGCCGCTGCCGAGCGTCTCCAGGACGCGGTAGGGACCGATGAGCTTCGGGGGCATGCGTGGCGCGGATCCTACGGAGCCGGTCGCGCCAGGGCAAACTCGTTGACGCTCGGCTGCATGGTCCTGGGCAGAACACTCGGGGAGGGATTTCACTTTTCCAGGAAAACCTGGGAGAACCTTCAGCCCAATGCAAGTCGGGAAGTATCAACTCGTCCGGAAGCTTGCCTCGGGGGGCATGGCGGAGGTCTTCCTCGCGAAGGCCGCTGGCCCCATGGGGTTCGAGAAGACGCTCGTCTTGAAGCGCATCCTCCCGCATCTGGCGGAGGACCCCGCGTTCGTGGAGATGTTCCTGGGCGAGGCGCGGCTGGCCGCGCAGCTCGAGCACCCGAACATCGTTCAAATCTTCGACTTCGGCGAGGCGGACGGCAGCTACTTCCTGGCGATGGAGTTCATCGACGGGCCCACGTTGCGGCGGCTGGTGAAGCGCGCGTCGGAGCAGCCGTTGCCGCCGGTGGTGTGCGCGAAGCTGGTGGCGCAGGCGGCGGAGGGGCTGGCGTTCGCGCACGAGTTCAGTGACGCGGCGACGGGGGAGCCGTTGGGGCTCATCCACCGCGACGTGAGCCCGGACAACATCCTGGTGTCTCGGCAGGGCGCGGTGAAGGTGGTGGACTTCGGCGTGGCGAAGGTGGCGGGGCAGGGGCATCGCACGCAGACGGGCGTGGTGAAGGGGAAGGTGGCGTACATGCCGCCGGAGCAGCTGCGCGCCAGTCCCCTGGACCGCCGCGTGGATGTGTATGCGCTGGGGGTGGTGCTGTACGAGCTGCTCACGGGCAAGCGCCCGTTCGAGGCCACCACCGAGGCGAGCACGATGCAGGCCATCCTGTTCGAGCCCTTCGTGCCGGTGGAGGCGCGCCGGGCCGATGTGCCCGAGCCGCTTCGCAGGATTCTCGAGCTGGCGTTGATGAAGGAGCGCGACGCGCGCTATCCGGACTGCCGCGCGCTCCAGTCGGACCTGGAGCGCTATCTGCTGTCGTCGGGCGAGCCGGTGGGGGCGTACCAGCTCTCGCAGTTCGTGGCGAAGGTGATGGCGGAGGTCGGGGGCACGCCCGCCGCGGGGGTGGTGGCGCCCGTGGGCATGACGCCGCCGAAGCCCGCGAGCGCGCCCCGGTCGATGTCCGCGCCCGTGGAGGAGCGGCCGATGAAGACCACGCCGCTGCCGGCGGTGGTGGATTCGACGTCGCCGACCACGCCCATGCCGCTGTCGGTGCGCGGGGTGATGGGCGGCGAGGTGGCGCAGGCCCGGCCTGTTCCGGTGGAGGCGCGGGAGAAGGGGAAGCGGGGGAGCTCGCGGCATGCCTTGCCGGCGCAGGCGGGGATGGCGGGGCAGGTTCGTGGGGCGGATGACGGGTGGAAGGCCGCTTCGCTCGCGGGAGCCACGGACGTGGCCCAGGGCGCCGAGGCCGAGCGGGATGCGAATGACCGCGTGCGGACGGACGCGGGGGCGTCGGATGAGGACCACATCTCCACGGGGGTGCAGGTCTCCGCGCCCATGGGCCCGGGGCGTGGGTGGTTGCTCGGAGTCATGGCGGCGGGAGTGGTGCTCGTGGTGGGCGGCGGTCTGGTGCTGGCCACGCGCGAGGAGTCTCCGAAGTTCGTGAACCCGCCGCCGCTGCCGGTCGCGACGAAGCGCGAGTCGGTGACGGCGCCTGAGCGCGAGGGCGTGGCCCAGGTCGCGAAGTCACCCGAGGTGGCGGCCCCGGTGGTTCAGGCCCCCAATGGGCAGGAGGTTCTGCCCGAGCGTGCACACGTCGCTCCGCCCTCCGGCGCGCCTGCTGGGAATCCGGTGGAGGTCGTGAAGGGAACGGAGCCGGCGCAGGCAAAGCCTCCCAGGGTGGCTCAGGCGGGAGGAGCCAACGTGGAATTGCCGGCCGCCGTCGCTCCTCGGCCGGCGCAAGGGGCCGCGAGCCCCGTGGGGCAGAAGCCCTCGCAGATTCCCGTGTTCGAAGCGAAGCCCGCGGCCCGTGTGAAGCCTCCGGTGCGCGTGGGCAAGGGGACACTGGAGTTCCGCATCCGGCCCTATGCCGTCGTCACGCTGAATGACCAGGAATTGGGGCCGACGCCGTTCGCCCCCAAGGAAGTCCCGGCGGGAAAGCACCGCATCAAGCTGCACAACCCCGACCTCCAGAAGACACAACATGTCACCGTGGAGGTGGGGGCAGGGGAGACCAAGGTCATCAAGCACAACTTCGAAGCGGAGTAGGCTCACGCCGCTTCGAGGTCCTGGGGCCGCTCCGTCAGCACGAACCCGAAGGGACGCAGACGGTCGAGTCCTGCTCCGGGGAGCATTGGTATGTGCCCGCGCATTGGGTGTTGGCATCCAGGCACGCGGAGCCGAGGTTGGGGTAACCCTCGTCCTGGACGCTGTCGCAATTGTCGTCCTGGCCGTTGCACAGCTCGGGGGCGCCGGGGAAGACGGTGGCCAGGTCGTCCCGGCAGTCGGAGCCTCCGAAGTTCCTGGCGACGAACCCGTCATTGTCGGCATCCCGGCCATCGAGGGTCATGGACGCTGGGACCACCTGCCCGGGTCGCACGGTGACTCCCTGGTGGAAGACGCCGATCTGGACTCCGTCGCAGCGCTGTTCGAACGAGCGGACCGTGACGCCGATGTCGGAGGACCACGAGTCAGGAGGGAGGAACGCCACGCGGAGGTCCCTCGCCTGGCGCGCACGGAGGTCGGTCACATCCGCGATGAACTCCTTGTCACTCGCGGCGTCCCTCGCATGCAATCTCAGACAGCCTGGCGTGAAGCCGAGGAGCGCGGTGGAGACGGCCACCACTCGACAACCCGAGCCGTCGCCCAGCACCGCCTCGGTGGTGCCTACCTCGAACACTCGGGTCACATCGGGCTTCCTGTCGCAGTCCGAGTTGGGTTCGGAAAGGCTCGGCGCGGAGCAGGAAGAGGCGAGCAACAGGGACAGGATGGATGCACATCTCATGGCCGCGAGACCTCGTGACGTTCAGAAGGACGGGTGAGACTCCCCACGCGAGGGCACATGCGAGGCCCGCGCAACCGATGCCAGGAAGGTGCCCCTGGACCCGAATGACTGCTCATGTCCCTGCGAGGCTAACATACCTCCCAGCCCTCATCCCTCGCCGTGATGGTTTTCCAGGACCGCCTTGGCCAAGGCAATGAACCGCACCCGGAGCGCCCGGGGCTCGATGACCTCGAATCCCTGGCCCACCGCGCACAGCTGGTCCATCGCGATGGCCTCACGCTCGAAGTCGAGGGTGACTGTCTTTCGTCCGTGGGTAGCATCCCCCGCGTCGAACCGGACGCCATCCACCGGAGGGCGCATCCGCCGCAGCAGGCCTTCCGCCTCCGGCGTCAATCGCAGCGTCACCTCGTACTGTGCCCGCTTCTGCGCGAAGCGCGCGCACCACTCCTTCCAGAACGCGGGCAGGTCGAACCGCGCGGGGCGCTCGAAGGTCTCCGCACGCACCTTCACCCCGTCGATGCGCGAGCCCCGGTACACCCGAGTACCGGCCTCCGTCCCCGCGACCAGGTACCAACGGTCCGCCTTCAACACGAGCGCGTACGGCTCCACCTGTCGCCGGCCACGCTTCCCATCGAAGTCCCGGTACCTCAGCGACACCCGCCGGTTCTCCCACGCCGCCTCGCGCAGCTCCTCCAGATGGGGCACCGACTCCCGCTCCGCGAACCAACCCGATGCGTCCACGTGCAGCCGCTGCCGCGCGTACTCCAGCGCCGGCTGCTGCAACGCGGGCAGCGCCGCCGCCAGCTTCACCAACCCGCTGCGCAGCGGCGCGCTCAACCCGATATCCCCCAAGCCCCCCGGTGTCGCGCTCATCGCCGCCAGCGCGTGCAGCTCCGCGCGCGTCAGGCCCGTCAGCTGCGTCTTCCATCCCTCGAGCAGCGCCACGCCGCCCTCCGAGCCGCGCGTCGCGTAGACCGGCACGCCCGAGGCAGACAGGGCGTCGAGGTCTCGATGGATGGTCCGCGCGGAGACCTGGAGCTCACGCGCCAGCTCGCCCGCGGTCAGCTTCGGGCGGCTCTGCAACAGCATCATCAGGCTGACGAGTCGGTCGGCGCGCATCGGAAAGACCTCCGCCGTGAACGTTACGGAACCAACATGACAGAGGTTGTCATATTACCCCCCGTACGGTGCGCCCCATCGCCGGCCACCCCGGTCGGTCCGTAAGGAGACACCCCATGAAGAAGCCACTCGTAGGCCGCATCGCCCTGGTCGCCGGCGCCACCCGAGGCGCGGGCCGCGGAATCGCCACCCGACTGGGCGAGGCCGGCGCCACCGTCTACTGCACCGGCCGCAGCGTCCGGGGCCGTCCCGCCTCGGGCGACTCCCGCCCGGAGACCCTCGAGGAGACCGCCGAGCAGGTCACGGCGCTCGGTGGCCACGGCATCTCCGTGCGCTGCGACCACACCGTGGAGGAGGAGGTCATCTCCCTGTGCGAGCGCATCCAGCAGGAGCAGGGCCGCCTGGACATCCTGGTCAACGACATCTGGGGCTGCGACCGGCTCACCCACTTCGGCCAGCCCTTCTGGAAGCAGTCCATCCCGGACGCACGCACCATGCTGGAGCGCGCCGTGCTCACGCACGTCATCACCAGCCGCCACGCCGTCCCCCTCATGCTCCCGCGCAACCAGGGGCTCATCGTCGAAATCACCGACGGAGACCACTTCGCCTACCGGGGCCACGTCCTCTATGACGTGCTGAAGATGGCCGTCATCCGGCTCGCCTTCGCCATGTCCCGGGACTTGCGCCGCACGGGCCTCACCGCGCTCGCCGTGACGCCGGGCTTCCTGCGCTCCGAGGAGATGCTCGAGCACTTCGGCGTCACCGAGGCCAACTGGCGCGACGGCACGAAGGTGGACCCGGACTTCATCGCCTCCGAGACGCCCGCCTACGTGGGGCGCGCCGTCGCCGCGCTCGCCGCCGACCCCAACGTCGCCTCCAAGGCCGGCCGCGTCCACAGCTCCTGGGCCCTGGCCCGCGAGTACGGCTTCACCGATGTGGACGGCTCCCAGCCGCACTGGGTGGATCACTTCACTCGCACCCACGGGCTGCCTTACCCCGTCGCCGACGAGGCCCGGTACGCCACCTGGGGACAGAGTCCCATCGAGGCCCTCCGCCCGAACTGGCCCGAATCCTGAGCCCCCATCCCCGGGCTCGCGCACCTGTGCCCACATGCGCGCGAGCCCCGAGGCCGCTCACCGGGGCAGGGCGACCGACCAGGGGCCGGGGGTGACGGTTGGACCACGCTGGCGTGGACGCGGCGCGGTGTCGCCGGTAGGGTGCGCGGCTCGAATGGAACGCCCCCTAGTGGTTTCCGCCCTCGAAAATCAGGTCAAGGCCCGGCCCATGCCGCGCCACGTGGGCATCATCATGGATGGCAACGGTCGGTGGGCGGAGTCGCGGGGTCTGGACCGACTGGAGGGGCACCGCGAGGGCAGCGCCAGTGTGCGTGAGGTGACCCGCACCGCCCGCCGCCTGGGCATCCAGGCCCTGACCCTCTACGCCTTCTCCTCGCAGAACTGGGCCCGCCCCGCCGAGGAGGTCGCGGGCCTGATGGACCTGCTGCGCGACTACCTGGAGCGCGAGCGCGCCGAGATCCTCGACAACGGCATCCGACTCAACGCGGTGGGTGACGTGGACCGGCTGCCCCGGTTCGTGAAGGACCCGCTGGAGCGGCTCATCGCCGACTCCCGCCACAACACGGGGATGGTGCTGTCGCTGGCGCTGTCCTACGGCGGCCGGGAGGAGATCCTCCGCGCCGCCCAGCGGATGGCCCAGGCCATCACCCGGGGGGAGCTGGCGGCGGACCGCGTCGAGGAGGCCGACTTCGAGTCCTTCCTCTGGACCAACGGCCTGCCGCCCCTGGACCTGATGGTGCGGACCAGCGGCGAGCTGCGCGTGTCCAACTTCCTGCTCTGGCAGATGGCGTACGCGGAGCTGTGCTTCACCGACGCGCTCTGGCCGGACTTCCGCACCGACGAGTTCCTGCGCTGCGTGTCTCAGTACCAGCAGCGTGAGCGGCGCTTCGGGTTGACGACGGCGCAGGTGAAGCGGGAAGACCCCCCTCAGCGGGCCAAGGCGTGAACGACAAGAACAAGAACCTCGTCATCCGCATCGTGACGGCGCTGACGCTCCTGCCGTTGGTGCTGGTGCTGCTCTTCCTGGGCGGTGTGTGGAGCGCGGGCCTGCTCGGCCTCGCCGCCGCCGCGTGCGTGGGCGAGTACTACCTCATCGTGCAGAAGCGGCTGAACGCGGCCGCGTGGGTGGGCATGGCCTTCGCGGCGGTGCTGCCCTTCCTGCCCCTGCGGGACGCGGCGCGCACGGGTGAGACGGCCTTCTGGCTCACCATCGTCTTCGCCTTCTTCGCGTGGATCTTCCACCTGTTCAAGGGCCCGCTCGCCGAGGCCCCCACGCGCACGGCCCACCTGGTCAACGGCTTCCTGTATGGCGCCGTGGGCCTCACCGCGCTGTCCGCGCTGCGCCTGCTGCCCGACCATGGCCTCGCGTGGGTCATCTGCGCGCTGACCATCACCTGGGCCAACGACACCGCCGCCTACTTCTTCGGCCGCTTCATGGGGCGCCACAAGCTCTACCCCGAGGTAAGCCCGAACAAGACGTGGGAGGGCTTCTTCGGCGGCATGCTCGGCTCGGTGGGCGGCATGTTCATTGCCCGGGGCTTCTTCTTCCCCGTCTTCACCGTGTGGGACTGCGTCATCCTGGGCATCGCCGGTGGCCTGCTGGGCCCCGTCGGTGACTTGTGCGAATCCATGCTCAAGCGGGCGTACGGCGTGAAGGACTCGGGGTTCCTCATCCCGGGGCACGGCGGGGTGCTGGACCGCATCGACGCCTTGCTCTTCAACGCACCCCTGGTGTTCGTCTACGTGCAGTTCGTGCGAGGGCTCCTGCCGTAGAAGCGTGAGATTTCGCTCGGCTGGCTGGCTGGCGGCCCCGGATGTGCGTTGTCCGTCCGGGGGTACACGATTACTCTTGCCGCCATGCCCTCACTTCAGAACCTGGGGTTCTTCATCCTGCTGCTCGGCGTGCTCGTGACAGTGCACGAGCTCGGCCATTTCCTCGTGGCGAAGGCCTGCGGGGTGAAGGTCCTCAAGTTCTCCATCGGCTTCGGGCCCAAGCTCATCGGCTTCATCAAGGGTGAGACGGAGTATCAGATCGCCATCCTGCCGCTGGGCGGGTACGTGAAGATGGCGGGGGACCTGCCCCACGAGGAGCTCAGCCCGGACGAGGCGAAGCGGGGCTTCCTGGCACAGCCGCCCTGGAAGCGGGGGCTCATCGTCCTGGCGGGGCCGGCCTTCAACCTCATCTTCCCGGTGCTGGTCTATTTCTTCGTCTTCCTGGGCCCGCACCAGGCCACGTCCACCCTGGTGGGCTTCGTGGAGCCCGGCAGCCCGGCGGAGCTGTCCGGCATGCGCCCCGGCGACCGCGTCCTGTCGGTGGAGGGCGAGTCGGTTCGCACCTTCGACGACATGCGGGAGACCTTCGTGGGGCGCTTCGAGCGGCCCATCCCCATCGTCGTGGACCGGGGCGGCCAGCCGGTGACGCTGACGGTGACGCCGAAGAAGAGCACGGAGACGTCGCCCATCGACACGGTGGAGCGGGGCCTCATCGGCGTGGCGCCGGTGTCCAAGCCGCCCTTGGTGGGCGTGCGAGCGGGCTCGCCGGCGGAGGCCGCGGGCCTGCGCACCTTCGACCGGGTGCTGAGCGTCAACGGCGTGCACGTGCCGGACGAGGCGCGGCTGTACCAGGAGCTGGGCCGGCATCCGGAGGGTGAGCCGCTGAAGCTGGTGGTGCGGCGCATGTCCACGGTGGAGGCCGGCGTGGTGATGGGCCAGGTGCCCGCCCTCGTCGAGGTGACGGTGCCCCGGCAGCCGGGCGTGGGCCTGGCGGCGGTGGGCGCGGAGGCCGCGGACACGTACGTCGCGACGGTGGCCCCTGGCAGCGTGGCGCAGAAGGCGGGCCTTGCGCCCGGAGACCTCATCGTCGCGTTCAACGGCAAGCCCGTGCAGTCGCTGCGGATGATGGAGAACGAGCTCACCGAGCTGAAGGACCAGCCCTTCACGCTGACGTGGCGCGACGCGAAGGGCGGCGAGCACACCGAGAAGCTGGCGCAGGCGCCGCTCAAGAGCGAGGACGCGATGGGGCAGGAGACCTCGCGGCTGGCGCTGGGGGCGCGCGGCTGGGCGCTGATGGACGCGGACGCGCCGAAGGTGGACGAGGTGACGGTGCACCTGGGGCCCGCCGCCGCGTTCAAGCAGGCGGCCGTCGTGGTGCCGAAGATTGTCGGGCAGATGGTGAAGGTGCTCGCGGGGCTGTTCACGCGCGACGTGCCGCTGTCCTCGGTGGGCGGTCCCATCATGATGTACCAGCTGGCGGCGAAGAGCGCCGAGCAGGGGCTCGACTCGTTCCTGCACCTGATGGCCATCATCTCCATCAACCTGGGCGTGATGAACCTGCTGCCCATCCCCGTGCTGGATGGCTTCGCGCTGCTGTCCGCGGCGTGGGAGGGCATCCGCCGCCGCCCCATCCCCACGCGGGTCCGCGAGGCCGCGAACATGGTGGGCCTGGCGCTGCTCTTCCTGCTCATGCTGCTGGTCTTCACCAACGACATCACCCGATAGAGGCCCCATGCGCGCGAGCACCGTCGTCCTCCTGCTGGCGCTGGGCTGCTCCACCGCGTGCGCCTCGCGCGCGGCGAAGCCGGACTCTCGCGACGAGGAGACCCGGACGCGCTCCGGTTCGACTCCGGGCGTGACTCGGCGCGAGCAGATGCCGCGCTCCTACCTGGGCGAGGGGCTGGCGTCGTTCTACGGCCCCGGGCTGCACGGCCGGCCCACCGCGAGCGGGGAGCGCTTCAACCAGAACGCGCTCACGGCCGCGCACAAGAAGGCGCGCTTCGGCTCCTGCATGAAGGTGGTCAACATGGAGAACGGCCGCTCCGTGCAGGTGCGCATCAACGACCGGGGGCCCTACGTCGAGGGCCGCATCATCGACGTGTCCAAGGCCGCCGCGTCCAAGCTGGGGATGCTGGACAAGGGCGTGGTGCGCGTGCGGCTGTATCGCTGCCCCGATGACACCGTGTCGGAGATTCCCCAAGCAATGTGGGCCGCGCCGGTGTAGGGAGCGCCCATGTTCCTCGCGCTGGACACCTCCACGCTGACGATGTCGCTCGCCCTGGTGGAGCGGGGGCCGGACGGCGTGCGCGTCGTGGAGCACCAGGTGGTGCGTCCGCCCATCAAGCAGAGCGAGGCCCTGCCCGGCGTGGTGGGGGAGCTGCTCGCGCGGCACGACGTGAAGCTCGCGGCGCTGGAGGGGCTGGTGGTGGGCCTGGGGCCCGGCTCGTTCACGGGTCTGCGCATCGGCCTGGCCACGGTGAAGTCGCTGGCGTACGCGGCGGGCCTCAAGGTGGCGGGCGCGTCGTCGCTGGCGGCGGTGGCGATGGAGGGGCCGGAGGATGTGCCGCTCCACGTGCTGGCCGTGGCGCGCAAGGATGACCTGTACCTGGGCGTCTACGTGCGGCGCGGCGGGACGGTGGAGGCGCTGGAGCCGGAGACCGCCATGTCGCCCCAGGAGGTGGCCCAGCGCATGGCCGCCGAGCCCCGCGCGGTGGCGCTGGGGCCCGCGCTGGTGGACTACCGCGCGGCGCTCGAGTCCCACGGCGTGGCGCCCGAGCGGCTCCTGTCCGGGCGCGACTTCCCGTCGGCGGTGGAGCTGGTGCGGCTTGCCCGCATGCCGGAGACCTTCTCGCTGGAGGCGCTCTTCTCCATGGAGCCGCACTACGTGCGCGCCTCCGAGCCGGAGCGCAATCCGAAGTTCCCTCCGCTGCCGGGGCCGGTGCCCACGGCGCGGCTGAAGGACGACTGAGGCCCTCCTTCCGGGACGCTGCTTGCGCCTGGGGGAGTCACGCACGCACGAGGACGCGTCATGAAGAACGACTTGCAGATTGCCGTGGTGGGTGCCACCGGCGTGGTGGGCCGCGAGGTGCTGGCCGCGTTGTACGCGCGGGACGTGCCCGCCGAGCAGGTGCGCGCCTTCGGCTCCGAGCGCTCGAAGGGCCTGGAGGTGGAGTACGGCGAGGACTCCATCGAGGTGGAGCGCGCCGCGCCGGACGTCTTCCGCGGCGTGGGGCTGGTGCTGCTGGCCACGCCCGCGGAGGTGTCTCGCACGCTGGCGCCCGCGGCGCAGGCCTCCGGCGCGTGGGTGGTGGACATCAGCTCCGCGTTCCGGAGCGACGGCAACGTGCCCCTGGTGCTGCCGGGCTTCAACACGGAGGCGCTGGCGCAGGTGACGAAGGGGCGGGTGGTATGCCTGCCGGGCGCCGTCACCACCGCGGCGGTGCACGTGGTGGAGCCCTTGCGCAGGGCCTTCGGCGTGGTGCGCACGCAGGTGACGGCGATGATGGGGGTGTCCAGCGCGGGCGTGCGCGGCGTGGCGGAGCTGGAGAAGCAGACCGCGGACCTGTTGTCCGGGCGCGAGCCGGAGCCGCACGCGTTCCCCCACCGCGTGGGCTTCAACCTGGTGCCGCAGGTGGGCGGCTTCATGGTGAACTCGCCCTGGACGGAGGAGGAGGCGGGCTGGACGCTGGAGGCCGCGCGCCTGTTCGCGTCCCGGGGCGAGGCGCCGGTGCTGGCCGGCACCGCGGTGCAGGTGCCCAGCTTCTACGGCCACGGCCTGTCGCTCCACGTGCAGCTCAAGAAGGCGGGCCCGGTGGAGCAGGTGCGCGCCGCGCTCAAGACGTCCCCGGCCCTCAAGGTGCTGGACGCCCCCGGCGAGCGCATCTACCCCATGCCCATGCTCGTCACGTCGGACCCCACGGTCCACGTGGGCCGGGTGCGCGCCTTCCCCCAGGCCCCCGAGTGGGTGACGCTCTTCGCCGCGGTGGACAACGCCACCCGGGGCGCCGCCCTCAACCTGGTGGAGGCCGGCCTGAAGCTGGTCGAGCGTCCCGTCTGACAAATTGGCACGGCCGTGGGGGCCGCCCTGCCTGTTTGGCGCGCCAGGTTGGCTCGAAACGTCCGAAAAAGGGCCTGTCGGAAGGCGTTGTGTGTGGCCCCCCGCTTGCTAGCGTCCGGCTACCCATGCGCCTCACACTCGCCTTGCTTTTGCTCTCCGCGTCGACCGCCCTGGGGCAGACCGTGACCTTCTCGGTCTCGGGAAGCCAGGGCAACGAAATCGTCGTCTCCAAGGCCGACTGCGCCAAGGTCACCCAGGTCACCTGGCAACGTCAGGCGACCAACCAGTGCGACACGCTCTACATCTGGCTGTCCCCGGACACGTGCTCGGACACGCCGAGCTCGAGCGAGGTGACGCTGGAGGAGATCGAGCGCTCCTCGTCGGTGACGACGGGCACGGTGAGCCTGAACGTCAGCGAGGCGCTCACCAAGGCCGGCCAGACGTGCGAGGCCCAGACAGAGAACAAGAGCTTCAAGCTGTGCGCGTCCGTGCGGCCCTTCAACAGCACGGGGACGACGTGCGAGGCGACCGCGACGAGCGTGGGCACGCCCGCCATCACCCTGACGCTGGACCCCAAGCCTCCCGCGGCGCCCATCCTGCCGACGGTGACGGGCCTGGACACGGCGCTGAGCGTGGACGTGACGGCGCCGAGCGACTCGTCGCAGATGAAGGTGGAGGTGGTGAAGCTGGTGGCCGGTGAGGACGGTGGCAGCGCCACGCCGGGCGACGTGGTGCGCTCCAAGGAGCAGACGTCGTCGAACACGCTGTTCCGCATGGACAACCTGGAGAACGGCGTGGAGTACGGCGTGCGGGTGTTCGCGCTGGACAAGGCGGGCAACCAGAGCGAGCCGTCGCCGCTGGCGACGGGGACCCCCATCGCGAGCAATGGCTTCTGGGCGGCGTACCGGGGCGCGCAGGGCGCGGAGACGGGCGGGTGTGGGGCGGGAGGTGGCGGACTTGCCGTGGGCGCCGTGGTGGCGGCCCTGGGCTTCTGGACGGTGTCGAGGAGGAAGCAGTCATGAGTCGGGCATGGGGCCTGGGTGTGGCCGTGGCGTTCGCCGCGCTGCCCGCGTGGGCGCAGGACGTCGGCGTGGTGTCTCCGGATCTGGTCGAGTCCCCCCGCACCGGCGGCATCATCTTCCGCCTGGGGGGCTACAAGCCGCTCATCGACGAGGAGAAGGGCCTGGGCGGCACGCCCTACAAGGACACCTTCGGTGACTCGTCGCTGCTGCTCGTGGAGCTGGAGTTCCAGCGCTACTTCTACCAGGGCATCGGCACCGCGGGCGTCGGCGTGTCGGCGGGCTACGGCGAGAAGTACGGCGCGGCGAAGCTGGCGGACGGCGGTGGAGACGCGGCGGAGCGCACGGCCATCAAGGTGGTGCCGCTCGCGTTCAACCTCTTCTACAAGTTCGACTACGCGGCCTTCGAGTGGGGCATCCCGCTGGTGCCGTACGGCAAGCTGGGCCTCATCTATTCGCCCTGGTGGGTGACGAAGGGCAGCGACACCGAGGTCTCCGGCGGCGTCACCGGCAAGGGCGGCAAGTGGGGCTGGGGCGGTACGGCGGGCCTGGCGTTCCTGCTGGACGTGCTGCAGCCGCGCTTCGCTCGCGACTTCGACTCGGGGCTGGGGGTGAACCACAGCTACCTGTTCGCCGAGTACACCTACGCGGATGTGGACGATTTCGGAGGGAAGGGGCTGAACTTGTCCAGCCGGCGCTGGATGTTCGGACTCGCGCTGGACTATTAGCGGCTCATGCCGCACTCCCCGCGCTCCGTCCGTCGGTCCGTCACGCTGTTCCTCCTGTTGACCGCCGTGGGCCTGACGGGCCCCGGCTGTCGGCGAGCGGTGCGCACGGACCTGGGGGAGGACCGCACGGTGGAGGCGGGCGTGCCCGTGACGCTGGGCTCCGGGGAGAAGGGCGCGCAGGCCCTCTCCTGGGATGTCGGCGACGGGACTCCCGCGAAGCAGGGCGCCCAGCTGTCGCACGCCTTCGCCCGGCCCGGCGCGTACACCGTGCGCGCGCTGCACGAGGGCCAGGAGGTGGGGCGCGTGCGGCTCACCGTGGTGCCGCGCCCGTTGCTGCGCGCGGTGCCGGGAGACGCGCAGACGGTGCTGTGGATGCCCCGGCTGCAGGGCAACGTGGAGCCGCTGGTGGACTTCCACGAGCGACTCATCGGCCCCGAGGAGGCGGAGGAGGCGCTGCGCGAGGCACCCCTGGTGTCGCTCGTGTTGCAGAGCCTGACGCAGGGCTCGAGCGTCGTGGACCCCGAGGAGGGCTTCGGCCTGTTCATCCTGCCGGAGTTCGACGGCGTGGTGGCGGTGCTGGGCATCACGGAGCCCGACGCGGCGATGTCCGCGGTGGCGAGCGAGCTGGAGAGCTCCGGCCACCAGGTGATGCCCACCGATGATGGCGCCATGCGCGTGGTGCCGCAGGATGGCAGCGAGCCGATGCTGCTGTTCGTTGATCGGGGCTACCTGTACCTGGCGATTCCCGACGGGCCGGAGGCGGAGGACGACGAGGAGGGGGAAGAGGGCGTGCCGCTGGAGGTGCTCGCGGTGGAGCCGCCGCGGCCGGCCGTCGCGGACGTGCAGCTGGTGCGTCGGGCGGTGACGGAGCTGACGGGGCCCGGGATGTCCGAGGTGGCGCTGCTCAACGAGCTGCGTCCCAAGGTGGGCGAGGGGAATGTCTACCTGTACACGGGCGCACCGAGGCTCGACGAGGGGGAGGAGGAGGGGCCGGTGCGGGGCTTCTTCGCCTCGATGACGGTGCGCCCCGAGCACGTGTCGCTGGATGGGTTCCTGTCGTCCACGCGGCCGCTGTTGCAGGGGGCGAGCGCGCCTCCGTCCGCGCTGATGGCGGAGAGCGGGTTGGGGCCGGTGGCCGCCGCGCAGCTCTCCGTGCCCCCCGAGGAGCTGGCGAAGCTGGCGTTCGGTGCGCCGGGCTCGCCGCGTCGCGAGCGGATGGTGGAGCGGTGGCGCGCGCGAGGACTGGACGCGGAGGCGCTGTTGAAGGCGCTGCGTGGTGACGTCGCGATGCTGGTGTACTTCGATGCACCGGGCTTCCTGCGGAACTTCGTGCGGAACCAGCGGCCCGAGCCTCGGGGCACCGTCCTCATCGACGCGGGCCTCACCTCCGTGGAGCCGGTGCTGCGGCTGCTCGATGAGCGCGCGCAGGGCTCGTCGCTGCGCTTCGCGATGGAGAAGATTCCCGGAGGCCGCCTCTACAAGACGCTCCTGTGGGGGCAGCCGGTGCAGCTGCGCATCGGCCCCGAGCGCGCCACGTTGATCGCCGGTGAGCCTTTGGAGGGGCGTCCTCGCGGCGATGTCGGCAAGTCGCTGCGCGAGCGCTTCGGCGGTGAGGCGTTCGGCGCGGGGCACCTGTCGGTGATGGCGGACCTGGGGCGGCTGCGCGCGGAGCTGGATGCGCAGGAGTCGCTGCCGGGCGTGCCCGCGGAGCGACTGGCGTCGGCGCAGGCGCTCATCAAGGCGGTGCTGGAGGGCTTCACGCCGCTGGACTCGGGCTTCCTGGACTTCTCGCTGGCCGAGGGCGGCGCGAGGCTGAAGGGGAGTCTGCGATTGAGGGAGAACGCTCGCGCGGGACAGGAGTGGAAGTGAGCCCGGGCGGCGCTGTCACCGTGCTGTACTTCGCCGCCGCGAGGGAGCGCGCGGGGACGGCCCGGGAGCGCGTGGAGGTGCCCGAGGGCGCGACGGTGGAGGTGGTTCTCCGACTGCTTGCGGCGGCGCATCCGGGGCTTGCTCCGTTGCTGCCGCACCTGCGCGTGGCGGTGGACCAGGAGTTCGTGGGCGCGGAGGCGCCGGTGCGGGCGGGCGCGGAGGTGGCGTTGATTCCTCCCGTGGCGGGTGGCTCGCCGGGGCTGTTCCGCGTGGTGGAGCGGCCGCTGCGGTTGGAGGAGGTGGTGGAGGCGGTGGGGGGCGAGGCGTACGGCGGGCTCGTCACCTTCAGCGGCTCGGTGCGCGACGCGACGAAGGGGCGGCGCGTGTTGCGGCTGGAGTACGAGGCCTACGCGCCGATGGCCGAGAAGAAGCTGGCGGAGATTGGCGCGGAGGCCGCGACGTCATGGCCGGGCGTGCGGCTGGCCATCGTGCACCGCGTGGGCGTGCTGGTGCCGGGGGAGCTGGCGGTGGTCATCGCCGCCGCGGCGCCGCATCGCAAGGAGGCCTTCCGGGGCTGTGAGCACGCCATCGAGCGGCTCAAGCAGGACGTGCCCATCTGGAAGAAGGAGTTCTTCGAGGATGGGGAGGTGTGGGTCGGCCTGGGGCCGTGAGGCCTTCGTCAGCGCATCCGGAAGCTGGCGGGAATGTTGACCTCGGGGCCCGCGTCCGCCGGTTGCTGCTGCTCGCGCTCGGCGTCGGTGATGGGGCGCATGGGCGTGTCCAGGCCCATGGCCTTGCGACGCGCGGCCTCCTTCTCGGCGGCGAGCTGGAGGGCGCGGGCGTTGGACTCGGCGGCGCGCTCGGGCGTGGGGCCCGCGATGAGGAAGCCCACGGGCAGGCTCAGGAAGAGCAGGCCGACGATGGCGAGCCAGCCCATGTCCTTCCACTGGAGGGGGCCGACGCGCTCCTTCACGACGGAGGCCTGGACGAGCAGGGACAGCTGTCCCTCGGTGAGGCGCAGCGTCATGCCGTCCGCGAGCGTCACGGAGGCGCGGCCCTGGTCCTGGACGAGCTGGGCGCCGGGGAGGGCGGCGAAGGCGTCTCCGCGCTGCTTGTGCTCGACCTGGACCTTGGGGGGCAGGTGGATGCGCCAGCCGCGCTCGGTGCGCTCGGCCATGAGGAACGGCTCTTCCGGGAGGGTGAAGCCGTAGAGGGGCAGGGGCGCCTTCTCATCCGGCGCGGCGTGGACCCGCGTCTGCTCGCGCCCGTAGCTCCAGGCCTCGGCCAGGTTCTCGCCCCAGTACAGCTCGAAGTACAGCCCGCCGTCCGCCTTGGCCTTGGTGCTCATCTCGCGCGTAAGCATATGCGTCCCGCCGCCTGTCGGCCGCATCATCGGGGCCGGAAGCCCACAGGTGGACAGGAAGCGTCCGCCCGCTTGCCCGACAACCAGGGGAGGCTCGCGGTTCCCCTCGCGGGTTCCGGGGCAGGGGATTTCAGGCCGTCGTCCTGCCCATCACCGAGGGACCGCCGGATGAGGGGGTGTCCTTCGTCCCGGACTCGGCGGGTAGCGGAGGTGGCGTCGCGGGTGGAGCGCTCGCGGGAGGCGGCGTGGACGATGGGCTCGCCGCGGGTGTTTGTGTGTCCGCGCCGTGTGGCGCAGGCGTGGTTGTCGGAAGGCCCGACGGCGCACCTGCTGGCGCCGCGCTGTTCGCGGGTGCGTCCGTCGCCCCGGCTGCCGTGGCGGGCGTTGCCGTGGCTCCCACGTTCGTGGGCGTCGCGGAGCCCGTGGATGGCGGCGCGCTCGTTGTGGGGGATGCGCCCCCGCCGCTGCTCCCGGCTGGATTGAGCGCGCTCGCCGCTCCGGAGGCGGGGACCGTCACGCCGCGCGAATCAACTCCTGCCGGTGCGCCTGTCACTGGCGTTGGCGCAGCGGGTGCTGCCTTGGTTCCCGTCGCAGCTGCTGCTCCCGAGCTGGCGACAGGCGGAGCCACAGGTCCTCCAGGGCCCGTGCCGCCCGGTGTCGCGGTCGTGGGAAGCGCCGTTCCCGCGGGTGCGCCGCCGCCAGGGGCCGTCGCTCCCGAGGACGCTCCGATGGGAGGTGCACTCGCTCCCGTCGTGGGGGGCGCTCCGGCCGTGGTGCCACCGGGTCCCGTCGTCGCGGGTGACGCGGACTCCGACTTGAACCGCTCGGGGAGCGCCCCGCGAATCTCCGCGAACGCCACCGCGACGATGACCGTCGCGCTCGCGAGGAACCCCACCGTCTGCGCCACCGTCTCCACGCGAGGCGGCAGCTTGCGACCACTCACCGCCTCCACCAGCAACAGCACGACGCGCCCGCCATCCAGCCCCGGAATCGGCAGCAAGGTCAGCAGCGCGAGCGCCAGCGACGCGGCCACCAGCGCTCGCAGCACCGAGTCCAGCCCCGACGACGCCGCATCGGACGACTCCTGCCGCACCAGCGCCCCGGGGCCCGTCGGTCCACCCCGCGCCTGTTCTCCCTTCGCCAGCCGCGTGAACATCGTCACGCCCTCGGCCGCGAGGTTCATCGTGTGCACCGTCGCGTGCCTCAGCGCCTCGCCCGGCGCATGCGTGCGGTACACGTACTGCTGGCTCACGCCGATGCGTCCCTCGCCACGCTCGTCCGCGCGCGGTCGCACCGTCACCGTGCGCTGCTCGCCGTGCCGGTCCACCCGCAGCTCCAGCGTGCTGCCCACGCCCACCGCCACCTTCTCCACGAACTCCGTCCAGCTGCGCAGCGCCTGACCGTTCACCGAGTCGATGCGGTCCCCGGGCAGCAACTGCGCCCGCGCCGCCTCCGAGCCCGGCCGCACCGTGCCCACCGTCAGCGGCACCACGACGTGGGTGCCCGACGTGTAGAGCGCGAACAGCACGCCCAGCGCGAACAGGTAGTTGGACAGCGGCCCCGCCAGGATGATGAGCGCGCGCCGCAGGGGCCCCAGCGTCCGGAAGCTCGCGGCCTCCGCGACCTCCGAGCGGTGGGGATTCATCCCCTGGATGTGCACCGTGGCGCCCAGCGGCACCGCCCCCACGACGAACTGCGTCCCCCCCAACCGGAAGGACGCCATGGGTGGACCGAAGCCGAACACGAAGCGGGGCACCCGCACCCCGAGCAGCCGCGCGGCGACGAGGTGCCCCAGCTCATGCAGGGCCAACAGCCCTCCGAGGGCCAGCAGGACGAGCGCGTAGTGCATCCTGGACGGCGCTCCCTACAGCTTCCGCCGCTGCCCGGTCTGCTTGTACGTCCGGTAGTCGGAGAGGATGGTGCCGTGGTCGAAGCACAGGTCCGACGGCAGCGCGTCCAGCGCGAACGTGCGCGCCTCCGCCGCGTCATCCGAGCCCTTCGGCTCACCGTCCGCCGTGCCGATGTACACCGTCGACAGCGTGTGCTGCCGCGGGTCCCTCTTCGGGTCCGAGTACGTGAAGAACTGCTCCACCAGCTTCACCTCCAGCCCCGTCTCCTCCTTGACCTCCCGGATGGCCGCCGCGTCCAGGGGCTCGCCCTCGTCCACGAATCCCCCCGGCAGCGCCCAGCCGATGGGCGGGTTCGCGCGGCGGATGAGGACGATGCGTCCACCGGCCAGCTCGATGATGCAGTCCACGGTGGGCTTGGGGTTGCGGTATTCGGGCATGGGGGCCACTCTAACCCCGACCGCCACGAGCGCACTGCACTCGATGCATTCGTGGGGTATGGTGCGCCCCGTGTCCACCCCGAGACGCTTCCGCCTGCTCGTGCCCGCCCTCCTCGTGAGCGCCATGTCGGGCTGCCTGCCCTTCGTCCAGGAAGCGGGCGACTACGAGTTCACTCCCGTGGAGATCTTCCGCGACGACTGCGGCCTCTACGACGCCAACCGCGACTTGTTCCGCGGCAGCCTGCAGGTCACCGGCCGCGTGGTGCGCCTGAACTTCGGGCTGCTCGACACGCAGCTCATCGGCTACTTCCTCGCCGAGGGCGACGACTTCGCCATCGACGGCACCACCATCAACGCCGCCACGCCCGTGCGCGGGGTGGACTGTCTGCTGGATGAAGCCAGCATCCACATCGACGCGACGACGCAGTGCGAGACGCGCTTCGACGGGGCGATGCGGGTGCGCTACGCCTCCGAGCAGCGGCCCGCCGAGTGCGCGTGCGAGCTGTGGATGCGTTTTGAAGCCGTCAAGGAAGCGAACCGCTGCGAATAGCGTGCTTGAGCCCGGCCTCCGGGGTTCCTAGAACAGAGGGGTTGTCGCCCACTCTGCGGAGGAGCCCATGGCTGAAACGCAGCAAGAAATCTCCTCGGTCCTGACCGAGACCCGCGTCTTCCCACCGCCCCAGGAGTTCTCCCAGCGTGCTCACCTGAAGAGCATGGAGGACTACCAGCGTCTGTGGGACGAGGCCGCCCGAGATCCGGACAAGTACTGGGGCGAGCGCGCTCGCGAGGAGCTCTACTGGAAGGAGCCCTTCCAGACGGTGCTCGACTGGAAGCCGCCACACGCGCGCTGGTTCGTCGAGGGGCGCACCAACCTGGCCTACAACTGTCTGGACCGGCACCTGGCCACGCGCCGCGACAAGCCCGCCATCCTCTTCGAGGGTGAGCCCGGAGACCGGCGCACCCTCACGTACGGGCAGCTCGCCATCGAGGTGAACCGGCTGGCCAACGGGCTGAAGTCCCTGGGCGTCAAGAAGGGGGACCGCGTGGGCATCTACCTGCCCATGGTGCCCGAGGCCGCGGTGGCGATGCTGGCGTGCGCGCGCATCGGCGCGGTGCACTCGGTGGTGTTCGGCGGCTTCTCCGCGGAGGCGCTCCAGGAGCGCATGAAGGACGCGGGCGCCAAGGTGGTGCTCACCGCGGACGGCGGCTGGCGCAAGGGCGCGGTGGTGCCGCTGCTCAAGAACGTGGAGGCCGCGCTGAAGAACATGCCCAGCGTGGAGAAGGTGGTGGTGGCGCGCCGCACGGGAGACGCGCTGGCGCTCACCGACCCGCGCATGGTGGCGTGGGACGTGCTGGTCAACGGCCAGTCCGACACGTGCGAGCCGGAGTGGGTGGAGAGCGAGCACCCGCTGTTCATCCTCTACACGTCCGGCTCCACCGGGAAGCCCAAGGGCGTGCTGCACACCACGGCGGGCTACGCGGTGGTCGCCTCGCTCACCACGCGCTGGGTGTTCGACTTGCGCGAGGATGACGTCTACTGGTGCACCGCCGACGTGGGCTGGGTGACGGGCCACAGCTACGTCGTCTACGGGCCGCTGATGAACGGCGCCACCACCGTCATCTACGAGGGCGCGCCCACGCACCCGGGGCCGGACCGCTTCTGGGACATCATCGAGCGCTACAGGGCCACCATCCTCTACACCGCGCCCACGGCCATCCGCGCCTTCATGCGATTGGGCGACGAGCACCCGCGCAAGAAGAACCTGTCCTCGCTGCGCCTGCTGGGCAGCGTGGGCGAGCCCATCAACCCCGAGGCGTGGATGTGGTACCGCGACGTCATCGGTCAGGGCCGCTGCCCCGTCGTGGACACGTGGTGGCAGACGGAGACGGGCGGCATCATGATTTCGCCGCTGCCGGGCGCGACGCCCACCAAGCCCGGCTCGGCCACGCTGCCGCTGCCCGGCATCCACGCGGAGATCCTGGACCGCGCGGGCAACGCGGTGCCGAAGGGGCAGGGCGGCCTGCTCTTCGTCACGAGGCCGTGGCCCTCCATGCTGCGCACCGTGTACGGCGACCCGGACCGCTACGTACGCACGTACTTCAGCGAGCTGCCCGGCAAGTACTTCACCGGCGATGGCGCGCGCACGGACATGGACGGCTACTTCTGGCTGATGGGTCGCGTGGACGACGTCGTCAATGTCGCGGGCCACCGGCTTGGCACCGCCGAGGTGGAGAGCGCGCTCGTCGCCCACAAGCTCGTGTCCGAGGCCGCCGTCGTGGGCCGCCCCGATGACCTCAAGGGCACAGCGCTCGTGGCCTTCGTCACGCTCAAGCAGGGCAACGTGCCCTCACCGGAGCTGAAGAAGGAATTGGCCCAGCACGTCTCCAAGGAGATTGGCGCCATCGCGCGGCCGGATGAGATCCGCTTCGCGGAGGCGCTACCCAAGACACGCTCCGGGAAGATCATGCGGCGGCTCCTGCGCGACGTCGCCGCGGGCAAGCAGGCATCGGGAGACACCACCACGCTCGAGGACCTCAATGTCCTCGCGGCGCTCCAGCAGAACGACGAGTAGCGCATGGAGGCGCGGAGGGTCCCCTGGGCCCTCCGCTTCTCAAGATGGATGTGTCACGTCGTGCTACAACGACAGGACTCCAAGGGTTTGAAACGCAATCGGATTTCACCCAACGTATGAAGGTTGGTCCGCACTCATAATTCGAAATATCCGGGTGTTGAGGAGTTGTTGACACTGGAAAGATGCAGGGGCATTAAAGGCCGCGCTCACCCCCCCGAGCGCGACGTGCCAGGTCCTGTTCCAGCGTCGTTCCCCCTCCCCCTCGGATGTGTTCATGAATCTACGCGATCAGCTCGATTCGCCGTTGTTCACCCATTTCATCGCCAATTACACGCATCCGACCGGCCCTGATCTGCTGGCTCGGACGGAGGCGTTCTTCCAATGGCAGGAGTCACGGCGACAGACAGGATTGTGGCCGTACTCGCGCAGCCTGGAGGGCGCGCCGACCGCTGAGTGTGGCGTGCGCAGCGAGGGTGGGGTGGCGCGGCACGGGGTGAACTTCGGCTCGCAGGACTATCTGTCATTGTCCACGCATCCAGCGGTGGTCGAGGCGGCGCATCGGTCCATCCGGGACTACGGCGTGCACAGCGCCGGCTCCGGGATGTTCGGTGGCAACACGACGCCGGGACTCCAGCTGGAGCAGGCGCTCGGAGAGCATCTGGAGATGCCGTACGTGGCGCTGTTCGCGACGGGGTGGGGCGCGGGCTTCGGCGCCATCGCGGGGCTGGTGCGTCCGGAGGACCACGTGGTGCTGGACGCGCTGTCGCACGCGAGCCTCCAGCAGGGCGCCAGCGCGGCGACGCAGAAGGTGAGCCGGGTGCCGCACCTGAGCAACCGCGCGATGCGCCGCAAGCTCCAGGAGCTGCGCGCCCACGACACGGCCAATGGCATCCTCGTGGTCACCGAGGGCCTGTTCTCCATGGACTCGGACATTCCTCGCATCGAGGAGCTGCAGAACCTCTGTCACGAGTTCGGCGCGACGCTGCTGGTGGACGTGGCGCATGATCTGGGCGCGCTGGGCCCTCGCGGCACGGGCAGCCTGGGAGCGCAGGGGCTGTTGGGGAAGGTGGACCTGGTGGTGGGCTCGTTCTCCAAGACGTTCTCGTCGAACGGTGGCTTCGTGGCGACGCGCTCGCCGGCGGTGCGCCAGTTCGTGCGGGTCATGGGCGGGCCGCACATCTTCTCCAATGCCATCCTTCCGGTGCAGGCGGCGGTGGCGCTCGAGTCATTGCGCATCGTCCGCTCGGACGAGGGCGAGGTGCTGCGCGCGAAGGCGATGGAGAACATCCTCGCGCTGCGCGCCGCGTTCGCCGAGGGCGGGGTGAAGTGTCTGGGGGAGCCCTCCAACGTGGTGCCCGTACCGGTGGGCGACCCGAAGGTCGCGAGGGTCGCGGGCAGGCTCGTGTTCGAGCGCGGCGTGTTCCCCAACATGGTGGAGTACCCCGCGGTGCGCATCCGCGAGTCTCGCTTCCGCATGCAGGTGATGTCGTCGCACTCGGTGGAGCAGATGAAGCTCGGCGCCGAGGTGGTGCTGCGCGCGGTGGCGGAGGCGCGCGAGTTCGTGGAGGCGCCGCAGCAGAGCCCCCTGCGCACCGCGCGCGCCGAGTCGGGCAAGCGCGCCGAGGTCTGACGCGTCAACGAGGCCCCGCGCCGTTCCAGTTGGAGGGCGCGGGGCGCGGTCCTGGGCTGACGCTCCCCTCGTCGAGAGCCCGCGTCGTTGCGTGTGGAGGGCGCGAGGCCCCGTGCTGATGAGGCGCAGCGCACCTTCCACCGCCCGCATCTTGGCGCGTGGAGGGCGCGAGGCCCCGTGTTGATGAGGCGCCGTGCGCCTTCCACTGCGTCCGGGTGCCGCGTGGCGGCCAGGTCGCGCGACACCTCCGTGGCGTGGGGACCTCTCCTCAGCGCGCGGAGGAGTCGTCCGCGCTCAGTTCCTTGAGGTGGGTGATGTCGCCCCACGTCACCAGGCGGAACGCGCCCTGGTGGTAGTCGAACTGGTTCCAACACGCGTTGAGCACCGAGAAGGCGCGGGGCGTGGCCGGCGGAATGCCCAGGCTGTGGCGGAAGAAGCTGCTCAGCACGCCGCCATGCATCACCACCACCACGCGCTCGCCCGCATGGCGGGTGCCGACCTCGCCCAGGCACTCCACCGCGTGGCCCAGCCGCTGGGACGTGCTCTCCCCACCGGGGACGACGAAGTCCGGGGCGTTGGTGGCGTACGCGCCGAAGACCTCCGGGTGACGGCGGCTCGCCTCCTCGCGGGTGAGTCCCTCCAGGACGCCCAGCCCCCGCTCGCGCAGCCGGGCATCCGGGCGCACGTCGTGTCCCGTGCGCGCGGCGATGCGCCTCGCCGTCTGCACCGCCCGGCCCAGATCACTGCAATACAGCGCGCTGAAGGACACCGTCACCAGCCGCGCCGCGAGCGCGTCCGCCTGCCGCACGCCCTCGGGGCTCAGCGGGCTGTCCTGGTGGCCCTGCAAGAGCCCCTTCGCGTTCCACTCCGTCTCGCCGTGCCGCAGCAGGATGAGCTCGGTCTTCATCCCGGAAGACTGACGGCGCCGGCCGCACGGGGCAAGGGCTCCGTGCGGCACTGTTGGCGGTTCAGCGTGCCCGCTCCAGGTGCGTCATGCCCTCCTCGAGCAGCGCGGCCACTCCCCGACGCACCACGTGGACGACCTTGCGACTGTAGGCCGGGCCTCCATGCGTGTAGTGCCCGCTCACCTTGTGGTGCAGCTCCGTGGCGCCCCACACCAGCACCAGGTCCGCCCACTCCAAGTCACTGCGGGCCCGGTCCGACGTGCGCCGCTCCGTGCCGTCCACCATGCGCAGGTCGATGTGCGGCCCGAGCTTCGACTCCAGCTCCTCGCGCACCGCGGGCGAGCCTCCCACCACCACCACCTTGCTCACGCCGAGCCGTTGACACGTCTCCACGAAGGCCACCTCCGCCCGGTGGTTCGCCGAACCCCCGCACCTGGCGCAGTGGCTGCGAGGCTCCACGCGCAAGGGCTCCCGGCCGCTCGCCTGGGCCACCTTCACGCACGCCCCATCCGAGCACACGGGGAAGAACCGCCCGTCCAGCACCTGGGCCGCCTTGAGCAGCTTGGGCTCGCTCATCCGCGCCTTGCCGGGACGGGTGAGGCCCGCCTCCTCCAGCACCGCTCGCGCGCGCAGCTTCGCGTCCGTGAGGGTGATGCCCCGCTCCGACAGCCAACCGTCGATGTCTCGGTCCGTGCTCATGACTTGCGCCTCGTCGTCGCGATGGGCTCCACGCAGAACAGCTCCGCCTGAGCAGGGGACGGCTCACCGGGCTCCACCAGCCCGAGCACCTCCTTCACCGGACCGAAGCTGCGTCGGTGGATGGGCAGCACTCCCTTCTCCCGCAGCGCCTGGACGTGGCGCGCCGTCGGGTAACCCTTGTGGTCGGCCAGGCCGTAGCCCGGGTAGCGTTGGTCCAGCTCCGCCATCAGCCGGTCGCGCGTCGTCTTGGCCAGGATGGACGCCGCGGCGATGCTCATCGAGAGCGAGTCACCCTTGATGATTCCTCGCTGCGGCGCCGGGCACTGCGGAATCGTCCGCGCATCCACCAACACGTAGTCGGGCTTGAGCCCCAGCCCCTCCACCGCGCGGCGCATGGCCAACAGCCCCGCGTGGTAGATGTTGAGCTGGTCGATCTCCTCGACCTCCGCCCGGCCCACCGCCCAGGCGACGACGTCGCGCTTGAGCGACTCCGCCAGCGCCTCGCGCTTCTGCGCGTCCAGCACCTTCTTGGAGTCGTCCAGGCCCTTGAGCCGGTAGCTCCTGGGCAGCACCGCGGCGGCCGCCACGACGGGGCCCGCGAGCGGCGCCATGCCCGCCTCGTCCACCCCCGCCACGTGCACGAGCCCCTGCTCCCACAGCTCCGTCTCGAAGCGCAGCAGGTGCCGCAGCCGCTGGCCCTCCGAGCGGTTGCGCTCCTGCCTCGCGCGGATGCGCCGCGCCAGGGACTGGGCGCCTCGACGCGGGTCCGCGTCCAGCGCCTCCAGCAGGCCCGAGGGGATGGGGTGTGCCTGGTTGACGAAGCGCTCGGTCAGCTCGCCGAGCGCGCACTGGATCCACTGCTCCCGGCTATCGATGGACATGCTGGCGGACCCGAAGAGCTACCGGAACGGTAGGACGCCACGCGGGGCTCCCCAGGGGGGGAACGCGGCTCCCGCCACAACACGTCCCCACCGCCGTACACACGGGAGCGCCCGCACGCTGGGAGGCTCCGAGGACGAGGAAGAGGGGGGAGGTGGCGAGCATGCGGGTCTGACGCATGGCTCCAAGCCGTACCGCATCGGACCGGCCGAACACAACCTCTGCGGTGCCATCTCACATGGAAATCCGTGAGATGTCCGGGAAGTTGGAGGCCCGAGGGCCTGTCAGGGGCTCAACTCCAGGGTCAATTCGGACGGCTCGGGTACGCAGTTGCAGGTGTCACACACCCACTCCACGTGGGAGGCGGGGGACACCTTGGAGCCGGCGGTGGCCGTGACTCGCACCGGGCTGGGCGCCAGCGTCTCGTTGACGGCGGTGGTGACGCCGTCGGAGCCGGTGACGCCGGAGATGCTGACGTTGGAGGCCACGTTGGTGGCGGTGACGGTGGCGCCGCGCACGCGGGCGCCGTCCGCGGAGACGACGGCCACGCGCACGGCCATCAGCGTCGTCTCGCACTCGTCATGGCCTCGCGACATGCGAGGCGCGTCGTCACAGCCGGACAGCAACATGCCGAGTCCGAGGAGCCCACCCACCCATCCACACGCCCGAATCATGCACTGGAAGGTGATGCCGATGCCCGCGCGCGGCAATGCCCGGTTCAATCAGGCCGGGGCCGGCTGCGCTCGCTCGCGAATCTCGCGGCCTGGGTATCCGGATAGCGGTGTTGCACGTACTGGTAGACCTCCTCCGCGCGCGCCGCGTCATTCATCCGCTCACCCAGCACGCGCGCCAGCATGACGAGCGCCCTGGGCGCGGTGGGCGAATCCGGTGCCACGTCCGCGGCGCGTTCCAGCGCGGTGACAGCCAGTGGGAAGTTTCCTTCCACCGCCGCGGCCTGGCCGATGAACAGGTGGTGCTCGGAGGGCACCCTCGCGGCGGGCAGTTGCTCCAGCGCGGCATACAGCTCCAGCGCCCGGGCCACGTCGCGCCCACCCACCGCCAGCGCGAGGGCGGCGAGCCGCTCGTCGGCGCCCACGGGTGCGCCGGGTGTTTCCTCTCCGGGGGACTCCGCTTCCCGCGCGGGAGTGTCCCGCTGCACGCCGGCTCCCCCCAGCGGGGCGGACCCCCGGGTGGGCTGGGCGTTCCCCAGCACGGGCGCCACGTAGTCGCTCGGCTCGCCGTAGCCCACGCGGTCTCCGCGCACGTACAGCAAGAGGCCCAGCACATGCGCCGCCAGGAAGGGCACCACCAGCGTGATGGCCTCCGCGAGGAAGCGGGAGATGAAGACCAGGCCCAGCGCGCGCACGGCCACCGCGAGCACGTGCGCGGCGCCGTGGACGACGAGCAGCCCCGCGAGCGCGGCGCAGGCCACCAGGTAGTCGGAGCCCAGGCCGCGCGCCAGCCGCAGCACCATGGCCGGGTTGAGCATGTGCGAGACGGGGTGCTCCGACGCCGCGAGCAACAGCCCCATGGGCAGCCAAAGACAGCCCACCCCCACGAGCAGCCAGAACACGGGGTCCGCCGTCAGCCCCGGCGGCATCCGCCACTGGATGAACCACGCGAACATGTCCAGCTTCGCGCTGCCACCCGGGTGTGCCCACAGCCCGTAGACGAGCGACGGCAACCCGGCCACCAGGAACACCAGCAGGCCGCGCAGGCCGGGCAGCAGCGCGTCCCGGAAGATGTCGCTGAAGTCAGGGATGTCGAGCGACGTGTCGCCGCGCGCCGTCTCGCGCACGAGCCCGAAGAAGGTCGCCCAGAACAGGCCGCCATAGAAGGCGATGAGCGGCGGCCGCATGACGAGGAAGGAGTTCTCCGCCAGCCACCCCACCATGCCCAGGAAGATGCTCAGCGCGACGAGCAGCTGCAGGCCCGCGGCGGAGAAGGGGTAGCGCCAGGCCTTGCGCAGCCGACGGGTGAAGGGCACCACGTCGCGGTGGAGGTGGAGCACCTCCGTGTCGCCTCCGCACAGGCCGCACCCCACCAGCTCCACCGTCTGGACGCGGCGCCCCACCGCGCACTCCGGGCACAGGGATGCGCCGCAGGACTGGCACTGCCAACCGGCGAGCTCCCGGGGATGTTGGCGACAGGCGATGGAGGCGGAGGACATGTCCCCCGCAGCCTATGCCGCGCCGGGGGCCTCGTCCCAGGGGGCGCCGAGCCAGGACTGGTACGCGGCCTTCTGGGCCTCGGTGGGCCTGTCCACGCGCGACAGCCACACCGCCTCCGCGGGCTTGGCGCCCAGCACCACCGGCACCTCCAGGAGCCTGTCCCGGCGGAACACCGTCACGCGCACCGTCTCGCCGGGGCGCTTGTCCTCGCACCGGGCGACGAGCGCGGCGCCGTCCGCCTTCCAGCCGTCCAGCGCCACCACGTCGTCCTCCGCGTACAGCCCCGCGTCCTGCGCCGGTGAGCCGTCCAGCACCGTGGCCACCGTGGCGCTCCCCTTGAGCGTCAGGCCCAGCCACCCCTTGGGGCGCGCCTCCGTGGCCTTGCCCTTGGGCGGCGTGCCGCCTCTGTCACTGGCGGACTCTCGCGGGCGGAAGTTCGCCTCCAGGCCCACGTGCGAGAGGACCGAGTAGTCCAGCTCCTCCGTCGTGCGCAGCGCCCGCTCGAAGAAGGTCGACAGGTCCACGCCCGCCACCTCGCTCGCGGCCGCCTCCACGCCGTCCTCGCCCACTCCGGAGCCGTCGCCGTGGCGCTCCCACAACAGCCTCATCACGTCATCCAGCCCGCGCGCGTCGCGGGTGGCGCGGCGAATCTCCAGGTCCAGCAGCGCCGACACCACCTCGCCCTTCAGGTAGTAGGAGATGGCGCTGTTGGGCGAGTTCTCGTCCGGCCGGTAGTGCTTCACCCAGCTCACCAGCGACGCCTCCGCGAGCGTCTGCGTGCGTCGGCCCGGCGTGGAGTGCAGCGCCGTGAGCGTCTCGCCCAGGCGCGTGAGGTAGCGCTGCGCGGACATCAGCCCCGCGCGGCGGACGATGAGGTTGTCGTAGTACGCGGTGGTGCCCTCGAAGGCCCACAGGAGCGCGGTGTAGTTCTCCCTCGAGTAGTCGAAGGGCACCAGCGCTCGGGGCTTCACCCGCTTCACCATCCACAGGTGGAAGTACTCGTGCGCGGCCAGCGTGAGCAGGTCCTCCCAGCCGCGCCCCGTGGACAGGCCCGTGCGCGGGAAGAGCAGGGCGGTGCTGGCCTGGTGCTCCAAGCCGCCGCGGCCCTTGTCCGTCAGGTACAGGAGGAACAGGTAGCGCGGCATGGGCAGCCCGCCGAACAGCCGCGCCTGCACCTCGCACAGCCGCTGGAAGTCCGAGCACAACCGCTCCGGGTCCGCCGGCGTGTCGCCCCAGACGACGACTTCGTGGGACACGCCCGCCACGGTGAAGGTCAGCGGCGTGTGCGGACCCACCTCGATGGGGCTGTCCACCAGCGTGTCGTAGTCGTTCGCCACGAAGGCCCCGTCGCGCTGGCCCAGGGCGCAGAACGACGTCCAGCCCGCCGGCGCCTCCACCGTGACGTGGTGCTCCAGCTCGCGCGTCGCGTCCGTGTAGAGGAACACGCAGGCGCCGTTGAGGTACGCGTGCGTGCCGTCCACGTGGCTGGTGCGCACCGTCAGCTCGTTGCAGTAGACGCGGTAGCGCAGCGTGACGGCCTGGCCCGCCGCGTCCACCCGCCACGTCTGCTTGTCCACCCGCTTCACCGGCAGGGGCGTTCCGTCCCCCGTCGACGCGGTGACGTCCTGGACGTGCCGCGCGAACTCGCGCACCAGGTAGCTGCCCGGCGTCCACACCGGCATCCGCGCGTCGAGGGTGGCTTCGCCCTCGGGGAAGGTGGCCTCCACCTCCAGCAGGTGGGTGTGGGGCCGGGGCAGGCTGACGCGGTAGCGGACGACGGTGGGGGACATGGCCGGGCCTTTCTTCCCGGGCAGGCTACTTCGCCCGGACGAGGACGGCCGCGAAGAAGCCGTCGGTGCCGTGGGTGTGGGGCGCCAGCCTGAGGAACGGGCCGGGGCCGAGCTTTGCTCCCAGCTCCGCGCCCAGCAGCTCCGCCACGGGGCGCACGCTGTACTCGGGGTGGCGGGCGAGGAAGTCCTCGACGACGGCCTCGTTCTCCTCGCGCAGCACGCTGCACGTGCCGTAGATGAGCCGGCCGCCGGGCTTCACCATCCGCGAGAAGCGCTCCAGCAGCGCCTTCTGCCGGGCGGCGTGGGTCTCCAAATCCTCCGGCGTCAGGCGGTAGCGCGCGTCCGGCTTGCGGCGGAACGTCCCGGTGCCGCTGCACGGCGCGTCCACCAGCACCCGGTCCGCCTTGCCCACCAGCGCCTCCAGCGCGGTGTCCACCTCCGGCCCCTCCGCGGGGATGAGCTGGGCGCGCACGTTGTGCACCCCCGCGCGGCGCGCGCGCTTCTTGAGGTCCTCCATCCGTCGCTCGTCGATGTCGAGCGCGTGGAGGTCACCGCGGTTCTTCATCTGCGCGGCCAGCTGGAGCGTCTTTCCGCCCGCGCCCGCGCACGCATCGACGACGCGCGTGGGCGGCGCGTCCACCAGCATGCCGAGCAGCTGGCTGCCCTCGTCCTGGATCTCCAGGAAGCCCTCGCGGAAGCTCTCCAGCGCGAAGACGTTGAGGCGCGTCTCCAGGTGCAGGCCCATGGGCGACAGGGCCGTGGGCTTCGACTCCACCTCCGCGGCGGCGAGTCGCTTCGCCAAGGCGTCCCGGTCCTCCTTGAGGAGGTTGGCGCGCACGGTGAGCGGGGCGCGCTCGTTCATCGCCTCGGCGGCGCGGGCGGCGTCCTTGCCGTACAGCGCGAGGAAGCGCTCGGCGAGGAAGTCCGGCAGCGACGCGGCGATGGGGAAGCGCTTCTTCTCCGGCAGGGCCTCCAGCGCCGCGGCGGCCTGGGGCAGGGCGGAGAGGGCCTGTGCGTCACCGGGCGCCAGCGACGAGGTGCGCGCCACGTCGGCGAGGGGCTCGCCGTGCAGCACGCGCGAGGTGGCCAGGCGCAGCACGTCCTGCCGCGTCGCGTCCAGCGAGTCGAAGCGCGGGTGGGCGCGCGACAGGAGGAAGTCCACGGTGCGCTGGCGGCGCAGCAGGGCATAGACGCGCTCGGCGACGGCGCGGCGCTCCGACGAGTAGAGGTTGGCCTTGCGGCGCAGGGTGAAGTCCAGCGCCCGGTCCGACAGCCGGCCTTCGTGGCGCACCAGCGCGTACGCCTCCAGGCAGGCCTGGAGCACCAGGTCCTCGCGCAGCGGACGCGTGGAGCGCTCGCGCTCGGCGGCCGTGAGCTTCTTCTTTCCGGACGAAGGGGAGGGGGACTTCTTCTTCGTGGACGGCCGCGCGAAGCGGCGGGACTTGGATGGGGGAGCCATGACGTGCAGGGGCCTTTGCATCCCCGGGGCGGGTTGACAAGCGGGGAAAGCAAACCCGGGTGGCCGCCGGACGCCCTTCGCGCCCGCCGACACACCCGGGGATGCCCGCGCCTGGGGGGAGGGCGGGGGGATTTCAGTCGGAGCGGCCGGGCCGGCGCCGACGCATCAGCCCGGCGAACAGCAGCCCCGCCAGGGGGAGGAGGGTGGCGGCGGGGCCCGCGGCGCAGCCTCCGGAGCCGCCGCCGGGCTCATCCTCGGTGCCGGGCGTGCCGGGCAGGGTGGGCGTGGGGCGCTCGTCGGGCGTGCCCGCGTCGGTGCCCCCGCCTCCGCCGCCGGACGCGGAGGTGACGGTCACCACGGACGTGGCGGTGCGCGTCACCGCGCCGAACGTGGCGGTGGCCGTCACGGTGTACTGGCCCGCCTTGGCGTAGGTGTGCTCCGCGGAGCGGCCCTGGGCCGAGCCGCCGTCGCCGAAGTCCCAGCTCACCGGGACGTCCGGAGTCGTGGTCGCCAGGAAGAGCGCGCGGTGGGGGGCCACGCCGCGCTCGCCCTCCACGGTGACGCTCAGCGCGTCCGCCGGGGGCGGCTCTTCCACGGGCGGCAGGTCCTTGCGCAGCGTGAGGCTGTCGAGCACCTTGCCGTCCGTCGTCAGGAGGTTCGCGGTGAGCAGCCCGTCGACCACCTCCACGTCCAGGAAGCCATACGCCTTGTTGTCGCGCATGGCGCTCCAGGCCGGCTGGCTGGTGTCGAACGCGCGCAGTGTCGCGCCGCCGCCACCCACCACCAGGTAGGGGATGCCGCCCGAGGACGCCACGTCGTCGCCCTTCATCGGCTTGCTGCGCTCGTAGTTGTGGTCATGCCCGGTGAGCACCAGGTCCACGCCGTACTTCTCGAACAGGGGGGCGAACTGGCGGCGCATGGTGAGCTGCGAGCCGTGCTCGCCGCTGGACCAGGGCGGGTGGTGGAAGAAGACGACCTTCCACGGCTGCGTGGTGCCGGCCAGGTCCGTCTCCAGCCACGCCTTCTGCCTGGCCAGCGAGCAGCGCTCCGCGGACGACAGGCCGATGGCGCAGTTGGAGTCGAGCGACACGAAGTGCACGTGCCCCCAGTCGAACGAGTAGTAGCGCTCCGTGCCCTCCGGGTTGTTGGTGGGCATGTAGAGGTTGTCCAGGTACGGCTGGCCCTGGTTCGTCACGTACTCGTGATTGCCGGGCGAGGCGAACAGCGGCACCTGCGAGAGCAGCTCCGCCATGGGCACGAAGAGGTGCTCCTGGAAGTCGGCCTCGGTGCCGTCCGGGTAGGCGTTGTCGCCCAGGGCGACGAAGAGCTCGGGCTTCGTCTGGACCATCCGGGCCGTCACGCGCCGCTGGTCCGAGCCGCCCGTGCCGAAGTCACCCATGGCGGCGAAGTGCACGCGGCGCGTGCCGGGCACGGGCGCCGTCCTGAAGCTCTTGGCCGGCGTCTTCAGGCCGCAGGCGCTGACCTCATAGGTGTACTCGGTGCCGGGCTTGAGCCCCGTGAGCACCACCGCGTGGGCCTTGCCCGAGTCGTTCGAGCGGGCGACCTCATTGGTCGCTCCCACGCCGTAGCGCACCTCGGGCGAGCAGTTGGCCGCCAGGCGGAACGCCACCAGGGCCGTGTCGGGACCGACTTTCTGCAGATAAGGGTCGCGAGCGAGGACGCCCGCAGAGGCCATGCCCGACACCAACGTCAGGGCCACGGCGAGGGGAAGTGGGGTGAAGCGGTTCTTCCGATGCATGCAGCCTCCTCCCGAACCATCTCGGGACGGAGGCCCAACCGTTCACTCCGCGACCTTCATCCAACCTTCCCGTTAAGGAGCGGGCGGCGAGGCGAGCCCTCGCACGCCCGTCACTGGGACAGCGGACAGGCGCTACTTCTTGATGTCGTAGGAGGCCAGGTCCTCGGTGCGCTCGCCCTCCTCGCGCACCTTGCCGATGCCCGGCACCAGCCAGTACGTGCGCTCCTTGCCCTCCTTCACCTCGCCCGCGTCGTTGAGCTTGTCGCGGCGGACCTTCACGGCGTTGGTGAAGGTGCCGGCGCGCGTCTGCACCGTCACGCCCACCTCCAGGACGCGCCACGTGTAGGTCGGGTCGCTGTCGTCCTTGCTGCCGTCACCCAGCACCGTGAACTCCTGCACGGCGCTGGTGTAGGCCCAGGGCACCGTCGTGGGCGCGCGCGCCAGCGACTTCACCGTCGCCGGGCTCCACGTGGTGGTGCGCACCTGGACGCCGTCGCGGTGGTCCTCCTCGCGCAGGCGCACGACGAGGCCGTTGCTCTGCTCGAGCTGCCACGAGTACTCCTCGTAGAGGATGCCCGTGGCCACGCGGTCCTGCCGGCTGTGCACCAGCACGCCCGTCGTCCCCGCCGGGGCGCCCGGCACGTCGCGCGGGCCGAGCACCTCCACCCGCTTCTGGAACCTGCCGTGCACCGGGTCCTGGATGTCGTAGACCCAGACGGAGCCCGTCGACAGCGGCCACAGCGTGGTGGCCGACGGGTCCGGGTTCGACGGGTCGGGGTTCTGCGAGTCCCCCGGCAGGCCCACGTCTCCGTCCGGGTTGGACGCACCAGGGCCGGCGCCCGGCAGGCTCCCTCCACCACCACATCCCACGAGCAACCATCCGGCCGCGAGCGCGACCACCCACCTGCGCGTCATGTCAGCTCCTCCCGTGTCCCCTTGGGGCCTACCGCCGTCCACCGCAGCCCCCGCAGGGGCATGCCCTCCGTCCGTCCCAGCGCCGCCGTCAGCGAGCCGGGCACGGGCTCCTCCACTTCCAGCTCCAGCCGCCGCCCGTCGAAGTCGAGCGCGCAGCTCTTCACCATCACGTTGCGCTCCCCGAGCGCGCTCCTCAGCGACGCCTCCGCGCCCACCAGGTCATCGGCCTGGGCGGACACCAGCAGCCGCTGCTTCGGCGCCGAGGGCGCCTCGCGGTTGAACAGGTCCAGCACGAACAGCAGCGCCGCCACGAACACGGTGCCCACGCCCGCCAGCCCCAGGCTGCCGTGGCCGCACGCCATGCCCAGGCCAATCATCAGGAACAGGATGGCCGCGTCGCGCGGATCCTTGAGGCCGGAGCGGAAGCGCACGAAGCCGCCCAGGCCCACCAGGCCGAAGGCCTTGGCCACGCTGTCACCGATGACGGCGGTGATGACCGCCGCCGCCGCGCACAGCAGCACCTGCGCTTGAATCATGTCCGCCTTCGGCAGGGCCCGGCGCATGACCAGCCGCCAGGGCCGCAGCGACAGCACCGTGCCGATGAGCGCCGCCGCGAGCATCCGCGGCAGCATCACGGTGATGGACAGGCTGTTCAGCTCCGACTTGGCGCTCTCGAGGAACGCCGGAATGGAGGCCTCCATGGTGTGTGTGTTCCCTCAGAGCTCGACCTGCTGCGTGGGTGCATCCACCGCCGGGCGGCTCGCGCGGGCCTGCGTGGCCCGGGTATCGAGCGCCGCCGCGGTGGCGATGACGGCGTAGGCGTTGCGCAGCGCGGGCAGCTTCCGGGGATGGGCCTCCAGCACGCGCTGGATGAGCACGCGCGCCTCGGGTCCCACGGGCAGGCCCTTGAGCGAGGAGAGCACGGTGGCCGGCCAGCGGCTCGCGTGCGTCACCCGCAGGCGCCACGCCCGCGGGTCGTTCATCCCGTCCACCGAGTCCAGCGCCTCCTTCGTCTTCGGCGCGGCGCGCTCGCGCAGCGCCCAGGCCTCCTCGGTGGAGAGCCCCGTCAGGGAGCGCATCACCAGCTTGGTGGCCTTGTCCGCCAGCGCCTCGCGCAGGCCGCGGGCCACCGGCGTGTCCAGTCCCTGCGTCCCGCGCAGCACCGCGAGCCTGTCGTGGGGCAGCAGCGCCTCGCGCAGCGCGTCCGCGCGGGCGTCGGAGAGTCCCCCCAGGCTGCGGGCCACCTCCGCGTACAGTCCCCGCTGCATGCCCGCCTCGCGCACCACCCAGGACTCCTCGCCGTCCACGCCGGAGAGGCCCAGCAGCACGTCGCTCAGCTTCCCGTCGCGCACGCCGCGCTCGCGCAGGCTCCACGCCTGGGGCGAGCTGTCGCCCTTGAGGCCCTGCAGCGCCTCCGCGGGCGCCTGGGCATACAGCCGCTCCCGCAGCATCGCCGCGCGGGCGCCCGTCTGGCCCAGGAGGCTCGCCGCCACCTGGGCCGGCGCCAGCGGCGCGAGCACCTCGCGCAGCGTCCACGCGGGCGCGTCATCCAGGCCCTGGAGGCCCCGCGCCGTGAGGGCGGGGAAGCGCTCCACGAAGTCCAGTCGTCGCTGATGCGCGGCGAGCCCGGGCAGGCCGCCCAGCATCCACACCGCCAGCGCCGGCTCGCGCGGCTCCACCGTGTCGAGCGCCTGGAAGAAGCGGGCCTCGACGTTCTCCACCTCGACGGGGCCCATGGGCACCGACGCGGGGGCGGGGACGATGCGCTGCACGGGCGTGTCCCGACCCTCCAGCCGCGCCACCACCGCGTCCACCAGGCGCTGCTCCAGCACGTGCAGCGGCGCGTCGTTGTTCTCGATGATGAGCCAGCGCCTGGGGTCCTCCTTGGCCAGCGCGAGGAAGGACTCGCGCACTCGCACCGCCAGGCCCGCGCCCACCATGCCCTTGCGGCTGTCGCCCGCCTCGCTCTTGTTCGTCAGCGCCTTGCCCAGCCGCTTGCGCCAGCGGGCCAGGTCCGGGTCCACGTCCACCAGGATGACCAAATCAGGCCACAGGCCCTGCGAGGCCAGCTCGCACGCGGGCCTGAGCTCCGACATGGGCAGCCCCCGGCCTCCCCCGCTCAGCGCCAGCTGCGAGTACAGGTAGCGGTCCGTGATGCACACCTCGCCCCGCGACAGCGCGGGCGCCACGACCTCCTCCAACTGCTGCGCGTCGCGCGCCAGGTTGAGGAAGAACTCCGCGCGCGGTGACATCTCCAACAGGCGAGCGTCCCGCGTCAGCTCCCGCACGCGCCGGGCCGTGGACGAGCGCAGCTCGCCTCCTTCCCGTGCGTGCGCCACCCGGTAGCCGAGCTTCTTCAACCTCCCGGCCAACAGGTTGGAGAGCGTCGTCTTGCCGCTGCCGTCAATCCCCTCGAAGTCGATGAACACGGTGCCTATCCCCTCGCGACCCCATCCACGGCGAAGGCATGTGCCCTCGCCATCCCCTCTGCGAACTTGCTGTACGTCGGCGCGCCGCCCGGATTGAGCGACGACAGCCAGTCGGGCAGCTCCTCCCCCAGGTGCTTCACCTCCACCACCACGCGGCCCTCGCGGAAGAAGGGCGGCCCCAGCCGCTCGCTCGTCAGCGCAAGCTGGGACATGGCCAGCTCCGGGGCAATCTGGTGGTAGCCGATGTCCCGGTCCACCGTCACCCGCCACGCCTGCGACGCCTGATACACGTGGCGCTGATACGTCACCGCCAGCACCGGCTGCAGGCTGCCTCCGGTGATGAGCGGCAACAGCCGCGCGCCGCCCCTGAGCACACGCCCAAGGTCCGAGCGCGGCACCCAGACGCGCCGCTTCTGTGTGAGGCCATGGCGCTCGCGCTTCACCTCCAGCACCACGCGCTCCACGCCCCCCGCGCCCACGTCCGGTGAGTACTCCTTCGTGCGGACCTTGAGGCAGTCCTCTGGCGTGCGCAGCGCGCGCGACGCCAAAGGACAGCCCGGCCGGTCGAAGTAGACGGACACGATGCGCGTGGGCTCGGGCACCTGTCCCTCCAACTCCCGCGTCAGGCGCGCGCACAGCGCGAGCGCCGTCTCCTCCTCCAGCACCAGCTTGAACTCACGCCGGAGCCTGGTCACTTCCCCCTCGGCGAACGAGAGCATGGCGTGTCTCCGTGATTAGAAGCGGGTGGCGAGCTGCAGCGAGTACTCGAGGCCCGGCGCCTCGTCCCCCGGCCGCAGCGCGCGCTCCACCTGGAACTGCCCCCGGAACCGACTCCCCAACAACAGGTTGAGACCCCCGAGCAACGAGTGGCCCCTGCCCTCCACATCCCCCCGCAGCTGCAGTCCCTCCGCGCCCACCACCGGCTGGAGGGCCCACTCCGTCGTCACCGGGAGCGTCCAGCTCGCCAGCAGCAGTTGCGCGGTGAACGGCCCCACCGGCAGCCGGCCCGTGACGACCTCCCCCGTGACGTGGAACGCGCCGAACTTCAGCTCCGCGTCGGCCGCCATCGCGTGCCTGCGCGCGCGGTCCAGCGCCTCCGCCACGTACGTGCTGACGCCCAGGGTGAGCATCTTCTTGAGCGGACGCACGGTGATGCGTCCGGCCAGGTCCTCCTTGGTGCGCACGCCCAGCTCGTCGCGCGAGCCCTGGAACGCGCCCGCGGAGACGCGCAGGTCCCACAGGCCCTTCAAGCGCACCTCGCCCATCAGCCCCAGCCGACGGCCGCCCAGCTCGTGCACGTCTCCCAGGTAGTCCTCCACGAGTCCGCGCCCCTGGATGGGCAGGCTCCACGCGCCCTCCAGCCGGCGCTGGAGGAAGGGCGACTTGAACTGGCCGCCATAGAGGCGGAAGCGCTTGTTGTCGTCGGACAGCCGCACGAAGGCGTCCTTGAGCATGTTCGAGTCGGCCAGGTCCGCGCTCACCTCGGCCTCCAGGTTGGGCAGCGACGTCGCCACGCCCACGCGCGCCGAGTTGATGCTCAGCGTGCGCGCGTACTTCTCGCGCTGGTCCGCGCTGGCCTGCGCATAGACGCGGCCGAACACGCGCACCGTCTGGATTTCGTCGTCCGGCGTGTCGTCCAGCGCGGTGGCGTCCTCGCCGATGGAGTCCTCCTGCTGCGCGCCGGGCTTCCTCTTCTTTTTCTTCTTCTGCTCCGCCGCCGTCTTGGCGGGCTCGACGGTGGGCGCCGCGCTCGTGGTCGGCGTCGGGGGCGCCGCGTCCGGTGAGTCACCGGGTTGGATGCGCGGCGGCAGCGCCTGCGCCAGCGCGCCCTCCGTCAGGCCCGGCGTGGGCTCCAGCGGCTCGGAACCCTCGGGGGGCCCCGCGTCCACGGGCTCCACGCCATCCACCACGCCGCCCGAGAGCGAGTCCACCGAGGCGGCGGAACCGGAGGCCGCTGCCTCCACGCCACCCTCGGGTGCCGGGGTCGCCAACGCCGGTCCACCCACGAGGACCGCGACGAGGAGACCCCGCCTCCCCAGCTCATCCAACCGCCACCCACCCATGTCCCCGCCTCCCCGTCGCAGCCGGCAGAGCGCTTGTGCAACAGCGGTGCCCGACTGGACAACGTCGGGTGGCGGACGGCGGTGGGCGACGCAAGCCCGTCAGAGGGCTCGAAAACGTCGTGACGCGGGCGTTACGAAGCCCTCGGTGGGAACGAAAGTTCCACTTCGTGGGCACCCATCCCTGTACGAATGTCGATCAGCCGGTGGAAGGAGTTACCGGTTGGACGCCGCATCCGGCGCCGGTGCGGTGGCGTCGGGGGGCTCGGTGGACGAGGACGCCTCCACCGGTGGGATGACGGCGGGAGGAGCGCCGACGTCGGACGTTCCGGTGGGCGGGGGTGTGCCCCGCAGGCGCTGGAGCGCGCCCCTCACGCCCATCGCGAGCACCAGGCACGAGCCGCCGATGACCAGCGCCCAGCTCAGGCCGCGGGGCAGGGGCGTGGAGGCCACGGTGATGTGGCCCGTGAGGACCTTGAGCCGCGTGTTCTGGTAGCGAACCTCCAGTTCGTAGAGGCCCGGCTCGTCGAACTCCAGCGGCGTGTGCCAGTTGACCCCGTCGTACGTCAGCGTACGCGTCAGCTGCGAGGGGGAGTCCTTCAGGTGCAGGGTCAGCGTCAGCGGCCCGGTGAACTCCGCGCCCTGGAAGGCGCCCACGTGCAGGGACAGCATCGCGGGCTCGCCCTCGCGGGGCATGGCGGGGTGAAGCGTACCCTGCAGCCGCTCCTCGGCGTCCGCCCAGCGCAGCTCCAGGACGTCACCGCGGCGCTCGGTGCGGAGTTGATCCGCACCCGGAGTGGCCGCGACCGCACCCGTCGTGAGCAGGCAGGCAATCAGCGCGCCAGTCGATCTCCACACATGCCACCTTTGCCTCGGCGACCGCTGTCCTCTAGGATGCCGAGCCCTGACGCATTCCACCTGAGCCAACTCCCCCGGCCAGAGACCCGGGATGAACCCTCAATCTTTCGGGAAATATCAGCTCCTGAAGAAGCTTGCCACCGGCGGCATGGCCGAGGTGTGGCTTGCGCGCCAGACGGGCATCGAGGGCTTCCACAAGAACCTCGTCGTCAAGCGCATCCTCCCGCACCTGGCGGAGGACCGTGAGTTCGTGGAGATGTTCCGGAACGAGGCGCTCATCGCGGCGCGCTTCAACCATCCGAACATCGCCCAGGTCTACGAGTTCGGCGAGGCGAACGGCACCTACTACATCGCCATGGAGTTCATCCACGGCGAGGACCTGGGCCGGGTGATGCGCAAGGCGGCCAGCGCGGGGCAGTGGATCGCCCGGCCCCTGGCCATCCGCATCGTCGCCGCGGCGTGCGAGGGCCTGCACTACGCGCACAGCCGCACGGACGACGCGGGCCGGCCGCTGCGCGTGGTGCACCGGGACATCTCGCCGCAGAACATCCTCATCAGCTTCGACGGCTCGGTGAAGCTGGTGGACTTCGGCATCGCCAAGGCGGCGGATCAGGCGTCGCTCACCAAGTCGGGCGCCATCAAGGGCAAGTTCGCGTACATGGCGCCGGAGCAGGCGGCCGGAAAGCCCCTGGACGGGCGCGCGGACATCTTCGCCATCGGCCTGGTGCTGTACGAGCTGCTCACCGGCGTGCGTCCCCTGAAGCGGGAGTCGGAGCTGGCCACGCTCCAGGCCGCCATGGAGTGTGCCATCCAGCCGCCGTCGCAGGTGGCGGACGTGCCGGAGGAGATGGACCCGGTGGTGATGCGGGCTGTCGCCAAGAGCTCGGATGACCGCTACCGGGACGCGCGCCAGTTCCAGACGGCGCTCGAGGAGATCCTCGTCGGCCAGCGCTGGGTGGCCGGCTCGGTGCAGATCTCCGAGCTGATGGAGACGCTGTTCGCGGACCGCCTGAACGAGGAGAAGGCCCAGGGCCAGGTGGTGCTGGCGGACGAGGAGTCCGGCAGCTCGGGCCCGTCCGCGCCGCCCCCGCCGCAGCAGGAGCGGGGCCGGGGGCGCGCGTCGTCGTCGGACATGAGCTGGGAGGCGCCTCCGGGTGAGTCGTCCTCTCCGCGCGAGCGGGGCCGCGCCGCGCCGTCCCGCTCCGCGCCGCCGCCTCCCGCGCGTCGCACGGGCGCGGTGCCGCAGCCGGTGGTGGAGGAGGACCCGGGCGAGTGGGATGCGCCGTCCGGCGTCATGGAGGCGCCGAACCGCCGCCGGGGTGGGACGTCGGACTCGATGCGCCGGCCGAGCAGCGCCAACGTGACGCAGGTGGCCCGCACCAGCTCGCGCTCGGACCTGCGCAGCGCCGCGACGAATCCGGGAGAGCCTCCCGAGCCCGCGCCGCCTCCGCCTCGCCGCTCCATGACGCGCGCCGCGCCGGTGGTGGACGTGGAGCCGCCCGCGCCGCGCCGCTCGCGCACCTCCGCGTCGCTGGACCTGGACGAGCGCACGCGGATGGAGGACGAGGACGACGACGAGCGGACCATGCTGCCGCCGCCGGAGCCCTCGCCGCCGCCGCGCCGCCGCACGGGGATGCAGTCGCAGGTGTCCGCGCCGGAGGCCCCGCCGCGTCGGCGCACCTCCAGTCGCGCGGAGATGCCCTCGCCGCCGCCGCCGTCACGCTCCCGCGTCTCGCTCGCCTCCGCGCCCGCGGTGCGGGAGGAGGACGAGGTGGACCGCGCGCTGGCGAAGGACGCGCGCCGCCACGCGGGTCAGCCGGTGGCCCGGCGCAACATCGCCATGCTGGGCTTCATCGTGGGCATGCTCGCGGTGGTGGCCATCTTCCACAAGCCCATCCTCGCGGTGCTCAGCGCCACGGCGTCGGACGGGCAGGGCGTGCGGCTCACCGTCAACACCAACGAGCGGGTGAAGGTGTCCGTGCGGCACACGGAGCGCTGCGGCAGCTCGCAGCCCGTCACCGAGCTGGGCCTGACGCCGCTGACGCTGGTGTCGGGCGCGCACCTGCAGGACACGCTCATCCTGGAGAACGAGCAGCAGGGCATCTACACCGAGGACACGGACACGCTGGCCTTCGGCGTGCCGGGCGAGGCCAAGGTGCTCACCCAGGAGTTCCGCCGCGGCTCGCTGCAGCTGCTCCTCAAGCCCGAGACGGTGCGCGGCATCACCGTGCGCCGCCGGGGGCAGGACGTGGGCCTGTACCAGGGCGGCGGCGGCAAGGGCCTGAAGATCGACCTCATGGAGGGCAAGCACAAGCTCGAGCTCATCGGCGGGCCGCTCAAGGAGCCCTTCCTGTTCGAGGTCGACATCAAGCCGAACTCGGTCCAGAAGGAGACGCAGGACCTGTCGGCCTTCATCGGGTAGCGGCTCGCTCGCGGGCGCCCCCGGACTTCAGTAGCGCGGCAGGGAAGGGTCGACCTGGAGCGAGTACAGGTCGATGCCCCCGCGCAGCGACACCGCCTCCAGTCCCCGTGACAGCAGGTACGCGGCGCCATCCAGGCTGCGCACGCCGTGGTGGCAGTAGACGACGACGGGGCGGCCTCGCAGCGCCTCCAGCTCATCGGCGCGCTCGTCCAGCTCCGGCAGCGGGATGAGCACGGAGTCGGGGAGCGCCACGTACTCGTGCTCATGCGGGAAGCGCACGTCCAGCAGGGCGGGGCGGGTCTCGACAGGGCCTTCGAGGAGCTGGGCGAGACGGGCGGGGGTGATTTCGGGGATGGGCATGGCGGGTGTCAGTGGGCGGTGGCGCAGAAGCGCTCGTAGTCGATGAGCTCCACCTTCGCGCCGGGCGAGCACACGGGGCACTGCGCGTCGCGGCGCAGCTTGAGCTCCTGGAAGCGGGTGCCCAGCGCGTCGAACGTCAGCAGCCGGCCGACGAGCGGCTCTCCCTTCCCGAGGATGAGCTTGAGGGCCTCGTTGGCCTGGAGCAGGCCGATGAGGCCCGGCAACACGCCGAGCACGCCCGCCTCCGCGCACGAGGGCGCGAGCTCCGGCGGCGGCGGGGCGGGGTAGAGGCAGCGGTAGCAGGGGCCCTGTCCCGGCACGAAGGTCGTCACCTGGCCCTCGAAGCGGAACACCGAGCCGTGGATGTTGGGCAGCCCGCGCATGAGGCACGCGTCGTTGAGCAGGTAGCGGGTGGGGAAGTTGTCGCCGCCGTCGAGGACCAGGTCGAAGCCGTCCAGCACTCGCAGCACGTTCTGTGACGTCAGGCGCTCCTGGAAGGGCACCACCTTCACGTCCGGGTTGAGGGCTTCAATCGCGGCGCGGGCGCTGACCACCTTGGGCTGGCCCCGGCGCTCCTGGGTGTGCAGCACCTGCCGCTGCAGGTTGCTCAGGTCCACCACGTCCGAGTCGACGATGCCCAGGGTCCCCACGCCCGCGGCCGCCAGGTACAGCGCCGCCGGGGAGCCCAGGCCCCCCGCCCCCATCAGCAGCACCCGGGACTTCAAGAGGCGCGCCTGACCCTCCTCGCCCACCTCCGGGAGGATGAGGTGGCGGCGGTAGCGCTCCTTCTGTTCAGCGGAGAGCACGAAGGGCTTCTCCACGGGCAGGGCCGCGTCGCTCCAGCGGTTGTAGCCGCCCGCGAGCGACGCCACGCGCGTGTAGCCCAGCTCCTTGAGCGTCCTCACCGCCAGCGCCGAGCGGGTGCCGCCCGCGCAGTAGACGATGAGCTCCTCGTCCCGGCCCGCGCGCTCCTCGATGCGCAGCTCCAGGTAGCCCCGGGGGATGTGCACCGCGCCCGGCAGCCGGCCGCCCGCGTACTCGTCCGCCTCCCTCACGTCCACGAGCTTCACCGGGGCCCGGGCGTCCAGGAGGCGCTTCACCTCGTCCACGGTGACTTCGCGAATCTCCTGTTTCACTCCGGCCAGCAGCTCTCGGAAGGTGGGCGCCATGGGGCCGGTATAACCCGAGGCCTGGGGGCGGGCCCGTGCGGGATGAAGTGTCCCGGGGCGGACGAGCGGCCGCTCCCATGGATTTTCCGGCCCCGGGCGTTATAAAGGTCGGTTTGAGAGGAGATTTTTCCGACATGGATACGACGACCACGACCCCCGCTTCCGCCACCTCGACGGCCCCCCAGTCCGCGCCCCCGACGGCGGTGCGTTTGACGGAGGCCGCCGTCCGGCAGGTGAAGGAGGTCATCAAGGCCCAGGGCTTCGAGGGCTACTTCTTCTCCATCCGCGTCGTCCCCGCCGGCTGCAGCGGCCTGGGCTACGACCTGAACCTGGTCAAGGAGACCAAGGCCGGCGACAGCGTCTGGGAGCAGGACGGCGTGAAGCTCGCCACCGACGGCATGAGCAGCCAGTACCTGGCCGGCACGGAGATCGACTACGTCTCCGCGATCACGGGCGCGGGCTTCAAGTTCAACAACCCGAACGCGAAGTCCTCCTGCGGCTGCGGCACGTCGTTCACGACCTGAGCCGCATCCGTTGCTCGACGGCCTCACGGCGAGGGCGGTGGCAGCACCGCCGCCCTCGTCGAGTCCGCCGCTTCGCCGAGCGGGCCCTCAGGCCCCGGCGATGGGCTGCATCACCTTCAACCAGGACTGGTTCTCCTTCTGACGCGCGAGCCGCTGCGCGCGGCGGGCCTCGGCCTCGCGGAAGGCCTCCTTCTCCGTGTCCGACTCCATCAGGAGCGGCGGCACGGGGACGCGCTTGCCGTCCTTGTCGATGGCCACGAAGGTGAGCAGCGCGCTGGTGGTGAGCGTGCGCTCGCCGGTGAGCGGGTTCTCCGCGTGCACCGTGACGCCCACCTCCATGGAGGTGCGGAAGGCGGCCAGCACGCGCGAGTGCAGCAGCGCCACCCAGCCCACCTTGATGGGCGCGTGGAAGTGCAGGTCATCCATGGAGGCCGTCACCACCACCTGCCGGCAGTGGCGCTGGGCGGCCACCGCGCCGCAGATGTCGATCCACTCCATCACCTTCCCGCCGAACGCGGCGTTCAGGTTGTTGGCGTCAGGAGGCAGGATGAGCTGTGTCATCACCACCTCGGTGTCCTTGGCTCGCTTGGGCGTCAAATCCGACATCACTCACACCTTCCAGACAGAGACGACGGGCCCATGACGAAGGCCCCGCCGCGTCTCATGCCAGGAAGGTGGAGATGCGGTCCAGGAACTCCTCGCGCCCGCGGCCCTTGCGGATGTCCTGGCGTGAGACATCCATCACCAGGGTCTCCACGCCGTACTTCTCCTGCAGCACCTGGGGGAAGGAGGCGTAGTAGCCGTTGAGCCCTCGCAGGAACTGCGGACGGATGCCCTTCTCCTCCTCGCGGCCCCGGGTGCGGATGCGCTCGAGCAGCACGTCCACGCTGCCCACCTCGAAGCAGATGACCTTGTCCGGGCGGATGATGTGGCGCGACAGCCGCTGGAAGTACTCGTAGTACAGGTCCAGCTCCGCGTTCGTCATGTGCCCCAGGCCGTGCAGGTACTTGGCGAAGATTTCGGGGTCCTCGTACAGCGTGCGGTCCTGCACGCAGCTGCGGCGGTACGAGTGGATGAGCTCGTGGTGCTCCACGCGGCGGATGAGGAACTCGAGCTGGAGCGTGAAGGACCAGCGCGACATGTCCGCGTAGTAGTCACGCAGGAAGCGGTTGTCGATGACGGGCTCGTCGAACAGCTCGTAGCCGAAGCTCTGGCTGAGCATCTTCGCCGCTGTCGTCTTGCCCGCGCCGATGTTGCCCGCGAGCGCCACGAAGCGCCGCCCCTTGGGGGCCTTCACCTTCGGCTTCGCCGCCGTCTTCACCGCGTTGCGCGCGCGCGGCGCGGACGTCTCGGCGGGGGTGTCGGAGGGCTTCGGGGCAGCGGCCGGGGAGGGGGACGGGCGCGAGCTGGAACGAGGCATGGAACCGGGGCTTAACCCGCCTTGGTGGTGGCGTCCATTCGCTGCCTCAGCAGGTCCGGCCGGTCGGTCATGATGCCGCCGACCCCTTCTTCGATGAGGCGGGTCATCTCCGCCGCATCGTCCACCGTCCAGACGTTGACCCACTTGCCGCGCTCGGCGCACTCGCGCAGGAATTGCGCGTCCACCAGCCGCACCTCGCCGAAGTACAGCGGCATGTCGAGCACCGTGTAGCGCGGGTCATCCGGCGGCGGCTCGCCGCTCCGCATCCCGATGACCAGCGCGGCCAGCGCTTCACGCGGATAGAAGTGACACGCATCCGGCAGCCGCGCCGCGAGCCGCTCGCCCACGGCGTCCTGCTCGCTGCCCAGGCAGACGCGGTCCACGGCGCCCTCGTCCTCGAGCAGCCGGGCGAGCAGCTCCTCCTGCCCGGGCACGTCCGGCTTGAGCTCCACGTTGAGGCGCAGGCCCGGGAAGGCTCGCAACACCTCCCTGAGTGTGGGGATGCGCACGCCCCGGCCCCGGAACGGGAACGTCTGGCCTTCATCCGGGGTAAAGCCATACCCCGCGTCCAATCGCTTCAGCTCGGAGAGCGTCAGCGCGGCCAGTTGTCCGATGCCATCCGTGCAGCGCTGCAATGTGTCGTCATGCGCCACGACGATTTCGCCGTCGCGCGTCACGTGCACATCCAATTCCAGCATGTCCGTGCGGAACCGTTCCACGGCCTGACGGAAGGCTTCCAACGTGTTCTCGGGCGCGAGCAGCGCGCCGCCGCGGTGCGAGATGTGCAGCGTGGGCCGCAGTCCTCGGAGAAAAGCGGGCGGGGCTCTCATGGGTTGTTCCCTGATTTCACGCGGGTGTCACCTGCGGGGGAGGGGGTTCCTTGCCGGCCCCCTCCGGGCGCCGGTATAAGGCCGACATCCTCGGACCGACCGGCGTCGACATCAACCCCTGGCGCCGCGACAAGAATGGAGAAACGAGAAATGCAACTGCGCAAGACGCTTGGCGCGGCGGCGCTGGTCGCCACGGCTGTACTGGCCTCCGTGGCGGGCTGCTCTGGTCGTGACGATGACGACAACGGTACGCCCGACTCCGGTCCTGGCTGCACGGGGGCATGTGGCGACGCGGGCCCCCCTGACGCGGGCCCTCCTGACGCGGGCCCGTCCTCGTGTCCGGCCCCGGTCAATGGCATGGGCCCCATCGGCGTGCTGCGCACCACCGCGGAGCGTGGCGACCGGGTCTCGCTGAACAACGTGGTGGTGACGGCGGTGAGCAACATCCAGAAGGGCAGCTCCGGTGACATCATCGCCCGCTTCTGGGTGGTGAGCCCGTGCTTCCCGAAGGAGGGCATCTACGTCGACAAGTACTACACCGACCACGAGACCACCGTCGCGGGCAAGTACGAGCCCGTGGTCGGCGACGTGCTGGACATCACGGGCCTGTACCGTGAGTTCCTCCCGGACGGGGACGACAACGTGCCCGCCGGCCGTGACGCGTACCGTCCGGTCATCAAGAACGACTTCCGCCTCAACGTGAGTGGCGCGACCGGGAAGATCGCCTTCAACAAGCGCGGCTCCGGCCAGGTGCTGGCGGACAACGAGGCGCCCGCGAACTTCGGCAACGCCGAGGGCGGCACCGCCCAGCCCAACCCCGAGTACGCCGGCTCGCGCGTCCACATCCCGGGCCCCATCACCATCACCAACGCCCGTCCCCCGGCCTTCCGTCAGTACCCGGATGATCCGACGAACGACAACTACCTGGGCTTCGAGGTGACCGGCGGCGTGCTGGTGGCGAACTACAAGACCTACCAGACCTGCGACCTGCGCGTGTCCGCGGATGACGGCGGCACGGTGACGTTCCCCAACGGCATCCGCGGCGTCTGGGAGACCTTCACCAACACCCCGTGCGTGGACGGCGGCACGACCACCACCGACGCCGGCACCCGCTTCACGTGCAACGACTACGGCGACGGCGTCATCCCCGGCACGGAGAACAAGTTCACCTACGTGCTGTACCCGATGAACTGCGACCCGGACATGGTCGGCACCGTCGCGGCGCCGTAGTTCCAGGCCCATCCCCCCGGGGATGATCCGCGCAGTCGCCGCCCCTCGCCCGTGCCGGGAGGGGCGGCTTCTTTTTGGACGGGCGCCCCAGGACGGTGTCCGCTACCGGTCGATGTGGGCCCCCGGCTCCCCCAACCCTTTGATTGTGGGTAAGCTCGGGAAAAGTCCAACCTGTCCCACCCTGTCAGACGCCTCGTTCCCTCCGTGAGCTCGCCCCAGACGGCCATCCCGTTCGGAAAGTACCTGCTGATCAAGCGGCTCGCCGTGGGTGGGATGGCGGAGCTGTTCCTGGCGCAGCGTCCGCCGGATCCGGAGCTGGTGGTCCTCAAGCGCATCCTCCCGTACCTCTCGGAGGAGCCGGAGTTCGTCCAGATGTTCCTGGACGAGGCGCGCATCGCCGCCCAACTGCACCACCCCAACATCGTGCAGGTGCACGAGCTGGGGAAGGAGGGCGACAACATCTTCATCGCCATGGAGTTCGTGGAGGGCGTGGACCTCCGCCACGTGGTGCTGGAGGAGTTCAAGTTCGGGGCGACGGTGCCGTGCGGCGTGGCGGCGCGCATCTGCTCGCTGGTGGCGTCGGGGCTGGACTACGCGCACCAGAGCCGGGGCGTGGACGGCCGCCCGCTGGAGCTCATCCACCGGGACGTCAGCCCGCAGAACGTGATGATCGGCTACGACGGGCGCGTCAAGCTGGTCGACTTCGGCATCGCCAAGGCCGGCGCGTTCATGGAGCGCAGCAAGCCGGGCGTCATCAAGGGAAAGTTCCTCTACCTGGCGCCGGAGCAGGTGTCGCAGGAGCGGTTGGATCACCGCGCGGACATCTTCGCGCTGGGGACCATGCTGTACGAAATCACCACCGGCAAGCAGCCCTTCTCCAAGCCGACGACGGAGGGAATCCTCTACGCCATCCGCTTCGAGGACCCGACGCCGCCGCACCTCTTGCGCCCGGACTATCCGCTGGAGCTGTCGCGCATCGTCATGCGGTGCCTGACGAAGGACCGCAACCAGCGCTACCCGCGCGCGTCGGTGGTGCACGCGGAGCTGGAGGCGTTCCTCGCGTCGGGCTCGCTGCAGCAGAGCCTGGACGTGGCCGACTACATCGCGCGGCTGATGGGCGAGGAGGAGGAGCGCACCATCCTCCACATCCCGGTGTCCAAGCCCGCGGGCCGCATGAACGCCACCGTGCCCATGGCGGGCAACCGGGTGCTGGATTCGTCCATGCCCCAGCGCCTGCCGCCGCTGGAGGTCACCGGGCCCACGCTGTCCTCCACCACGCCCATGGCGGAGCCGGCGCCTGCTTCCGCGCCTGGGCTCACCGCGCGCCCCACGCCGCGTCGCAACTCCGCGGACGGGCTGCCCGCCGCCAGCTACCGGGACGAGCCCGAGCCGGCCACGCAGATGGCGCGCCCGCGCGAGCTGCCGAGCGGCGCCCGGAGCGCGCCTCCCGTGGACGAGGACGTGGACTCGGAGATGTCCACCGCCGTGCGCACGGCGCCCACGGGGTACTCGGTGCTGTCGCAGCTCCGGGACGAGGAGGACGAGGACGCCGGTGACGGCGAGTCCACCATTCCCCAGCGCAGCCGGGGCCGCACGCCGCCTCCTCCCGCGCGGCGCTCCAGCACGCACTCGGAGGTGTCCTCCGCGCAGCGAGGCCCCATCACCCCGGAGCCGCTCACCGCGCCGCCCACGCCCGCCAGGCGCGCGGCGTCGGGGCCGCTGCCGGTGGAGCCGCCGCCTCGCGCCGTCGCGCCGCTGGAGCCTCCTCCCTCGCCGCGCGCGGCGGCGCTCGCGGAAGGGCCCGTCCCCCGCACGCCCACGGACGCGCGCGCGCGTCGCCTGTCCTCTCCGCCGGTGGCCGCGCCGCCGCGCCGCTCGCCCACGCCGGTTCCGCGGGAGCTGGAGGACGACTCCGGCGACATGACGATGCCCATCCGCCGCCAGTCGGTGGTGGACGCGGAGGCCTCGGTGTCGCTCACCACGCCCATGCGGCGCTTGTCGCCCCTGGACGAAGAGGCCTCGCAGTCGGTGTCGCTGACGACGCCCATGCGGCGCATGTCCTCCGTGGACGTGGAGACGTCCGAGTCGGTGTCGCTGACGACGCCCATGCGGCGCATGTCCTCGGTGGAGCTGGAGCCGTCGGTGTCCATCACCCCGGCGACGGTGAGCCACCGCGCCGCCTCCCGGCCGCTGATGCCCGCGGCGCGCGCCTCGGCCGTGGCCGTGGGGGACGACGACGACCACTTCCACACCGACTCCAGCATGTCGGGCGCGCTCACCAGCCCCACGGCCTCGCTGCGCGATGGCGAGGACGACGAGTCCACCATGGGGTACGGCGGCGGCTACGACTACTCCGACACGAGCGCGACCCCCGCGCGCACCGGCTCGCGAGGACTGGTGCTGGTCGTCGTCGGTGGGCTGCTCCTGCTGGTGCTGCTGAGCCTGGTGTGCTGGGGCCTCTACACCCGGCTCAAGGGCCCCACGCCCCTGTCCATCCCGCCGCGGGACCTCTCCCACAAGGCGCTCGAGGAGAAGCCGTCGGCCGTCACGGTGCCGGTGCGCTCCGCGAATCCGCCGCCCGTAGCCGCCGCCCCGGTGGTCACCGCGCATCCCGCCGCGGGCATCGCCCCCGCGCCCTCGACGCCCGAGGCGCCGGCCCCGACACCGGGCGTCGCCGCCGCGCCCGAGCTCCCCGCGAAGGTCGAGCCCGCACCGCCTTCGCTGGTGGAGGTCCGCTTCGAGGGGCCCCCGAAGACGGTCCTGCGCCAGGAGGGGGGCGAGCGGCTGCCCGTCAATCGGCTCGTCAGCCTGCCCCCCGGCCCACTCCGGGTCGATTTTGACTGCCCCGGCCGGAGGACCGGACGGGGGACGAAATCCTACCTCATCGAGCAGGCGAACCCGGGTCCGCTCGTCCTCCCGGTGCCCTGCAAACCGCGTCGCTAGTCGGGACGGGCATTTGCCCGTATGGGCGGGCCTCCCCCAGGAGCGGACAAGTGGGACCGGGTGGGCTTGAGTGCCATTAAGTCGTTGGATTTCCTAGGTTTTCCGCTTGGCGAGCGCATTGCGCATGTCAGACGGGGCCGTAGAATCCGGCGCTCCATGGCGCGCCTCAAGAAGCAGAAAAACATCGTGACGAAGAGGAGTTACACGGCCGGGCGGGTAGTGCGACAGCTTCCTGTCGCGCCGGAACCGAACCGGCTCTTGAAGGTCTGGAGACGCGTGCTCGAACGCCGCCTCCGCACGCGTCTGCGCGCGAAGGTGGCGGTGGAGGTCCACGACAACACGCACACGATGCTGACCTTCCAACGTCAGCGAGCGATGTGGCGGCTTCGGCTGCACCACATGTTCCTGGCGGCGCCCGACGACGTGGTGCAGGCGCTCGCCAGCTTCGTGCGCAAGGGGGACCCGGAGGCGAGCGCGTTGTTGGACCGCTACATCGAGCGCAACCGCAGCTACATCCGGCGGCTGTCCCCGGCGCAGATGCGCAAGCGCATCCGGCTGGAGCCGACGGGGCGGACGCACGATCTGGAGCGCATCTTCGACCGGCTCAACGAGCGGTACTTCGGCCGGCGCATCGACGCGGCCATCACCTACGGGCCGGCGCCCCGGGTGAAGGGGCCGCGCAAGAGCATCAAGATGGGCTCCTACTCGGCGGACTCGAAGGTCATCCGCATCCACCCGGCGTTGGACCAGCCGGTGGTGCCCCGCTACTTCGTGGAGTGGATCGTCTTCCACGAGATGCTCCACCACATCTACCGGACCCGGCGGGGTGAGGACGGGCGGCGGTGCATCCATCCGCCCGAGCTCATGGAGCACGAGAAGCGCTTCCACGACTACTCGCGGGCCCAGGCCTGGGAGCAGGAGAACCTGGACCTGCTGCTGCGCGCCCGCGTCTCACCGGAGTGAGGCGCGGGGCCTCCCCGGGGCTTCAGGGGAGGATGAGTCCGCCTGGACTGCGCCGCTCCTGAGAGGGGGCGGCCTCGGCGGACGCGGTGGGCTCCCGGGCTCCGGGGGCTCGCTGGGTGGCGGTCTCGGCGCGGGCTCCCGCGGCCGCCACCAGGCCGACGACCTTCTCGAAGAGGCGCTCGGCGAAGCGGGAGAAGGGCTGGTCGGCGCCGTGGAACAGGCGCCGCGCCTCTCCCCGGGCCACGTCGGCCTCCCGGGTCCGCTCGGTGCGCTCGAAGAAGTCCGCCATCCTCCACAGTCGCAGGGCGTAGCGCCGGGCCATGTCCGGGGAGAAGAAGTCCCGCGCCACGGAGGCCACGGCGGACTGGAGCTGGTCCTGTCGCTGCACGTCGCTGAGGGCCAGGGGGCTGACGACGACTTCGTCCAGCTTCGCCAGCAGGCGCTTCACCACGGGCTCGGGCGGAAGCCACGCGGCCATCTCGGCCGTCTCGTGCAGGAGGTCGCCCTCGCGCGAGCGGCGGACATCGTCGGGCTCGGGAGCGGGGAGGGTGGTGGGCTCGAGCTGCGGCTGGACGCCGAAGTGGCGCAAGGCGACGTCCAGGCCTTCGGGGAACGGGGTGTGGGTGCGCAGGTTGAGTCCGGCGGCCTCGGCGAGCAGGGCGGCGGCCTCATCCACGGGCAGCTCCATGGTGCCCCCCTGCTCCAGGCCCTCCTTGATGACGCGGCGCCACGCGCCCCGGCCCTTCTCGCCCAACTGGAGCTGGATGACGCCGTGCTCGTCGGTGAGCAGGGCCTGCACCACCTCGATGCCGCCGCCGCGAATGGCGCGGCCCAGGACGAGGGCCCGCTCGCCCCGGCCGGTGATGATGCTGGCGAGGGCGGGGAGGGCGTCGCTCGCGGGAGCGGGGGTGGGGGACTCGGTGGGGGCGGCGCGCGGGGCCTCGGCCACCGCGACACCGCGCGAGCGCAGGCGGTACAGGGCCTTCTTGGCGAGCTTGGCCAGCGGCTTCACCGAGGAGGCGGACAGGGCTTCCGCGAGCGCGGGCTGGCCTGCGAGCACGGAGGCTTCGAGGAGGGCGGCGGCGAGGGGCTCGGGCAGGGCCTCCACCTCGGCGGGCGTGGCGACGTGGCCCTCGCGCGCGAGGGCGCGGGCGGCCTCCACCTTGTCGGCGGGGAGGTCCGGCAGGGCGGTGCCGGCGCGAAGTGCGTCCAGCAGGGAGCGAGGGTCCGAGGCGGGGGATTTCATGGGGGCCTTGTACCGCGCGCCGTGTGTCTCGGGGCATCGCCCGTGCGGGGCGCGCGACCACTGGCCCACACTCGGGACGGCGCGGGACGCGGCGCTCGGGTGCGAGTGTCGTGGTGGTGTCGACGCCCGACGCCGGCCAACGTCGGTGAGCGTCGAGCGGAGCCATGCTCTGAACGCCTCGGAAGGCGTGCTCAGCATCTGCGCACCCGCCGACTGCGGCCCGTCGAGCTGATGCGCGTGAGCGCGAGGCGGAGCCTTCTGCCACCCACCTGGGAAGCCATGCTCAGCATCTGCGCACCCGCCGACTGCGGCCCGTCGAGCTGATGAGCGCGAGCGCGAGGTGGAGCCCCCTGCCAACCAACTCGAAATCCGCGCTTCGCGCCATCGCACCTGTGGGCCGCGACCTGGTGGTGGCGCGCCTCACCTGGAGCCTCGCGCCGAACACCTCGGACCCCGCGCTCAGCGCCTGCGCACCAGCCAGCTGCGGCCCGACTGCCCGACGATGGCGAACTCCGACTGGAGCCTCGCGCCGAACACCTGCGACGGGTGGGCGCCGCGCACCACGAAGGTGTCGTACCAGGCGCCCTGCCTGTCCCAATCCACGTCCTGGGGCCGCCACTCGGAGGGGAAGGTGGGCGGCACCTCGCCGCGATACTTCAGCGGCGAGTGCGGCGTGGACGCGAACGTGAAGTTGGGCACCCCCCCGCGCTCACGCGCGAGCACCGCCGCCGAGTGGATGAACACCGGAAAGCGGACCACGCGCGAGCCCGGGTCGTAGACGAGCCCCATGACCCGGGGCTTCGACGCCGTCGCCGATACCAGCCCCTCCCACTCCGCCGCCTCGCGTGAGAACGCGCGGAAGCCCCGGCCCAGCGTGACGGCCAGCACCAACGCGCACGCCCCCGCGGCCCATCGCAGCGGCACCCGCCACGACGCCACCGTCGCCGGCGCGGTGGCCACCAGCAGCGCGGCCGCCAGGTGCGCATAGCGCGTGTTCAGGTAGTAGACGTATCCCCGGATGTCGAACGGCAGCAGGAAGTAGAGGGCCAGCGCCAGCCCGCCCAACCCCAGCAGCCGCGAGCGCGTCACCCAGCCCCGGGTGTTACCGGCCTCCGGACGCACCAGCCCCGCCACCCAACCCACGAGCGCCACCGCGCCCACCGCGTACATCGCCCACCGGTCCGAGCCATCCCGCAGGGTGTTGGCGAGCACGTCGAACAGCTCCGCGCGGTTCTGCGCGAAGCTCTTCCACCCCAGGTTCTGCGGCGAGAACGTCGGCCCCCACGCCTTCCACGGCGCCCCCGGCTGGATGTCGGGCGGCTCACCGAAGCGCAGCACCACCCAGCCGAGGAACAGCGCGACCCCGGGCACCACGCCCAGGAGCGCCGGCACCCGGGGCTTCAGCCTCGCGACGAGTCCCCGCGCCGTGGCGTCCTCCGGCACCGCCGTGGTGACGAGCAGCCAGGGCAGCCCGAAGGCGAGGAACCCGAAGGCCTGCACATGGAACAGCAGCACCGCGACCAGGCACCCGGCCAGCCACGCCGCCCAGCGTCTGCGCCGGGGCGCGTCCTCCAGCGCGCGCACGAAGAAGCCACAGCACAGCAACGTCAGCGGCAGCGCGGCGCAGTAGTTGATGAAGCCCCAGCCGAAGCTGTCTCCGTACGCGAAGGGCAGCGCGAGCAGCGACGGCCACGTGGGCCTGCCCAGCGAGCGCAGCAGGAAGCCCAGGCTCAGCGGCAGGCCCACCACGTAGGCGGTGAGGAAGACGCGGTTGGCCAAATCCAGCGGCAGCAGCCAGTTCAGCGCGCTGACCAGGTAGTAGTACCCCAGGTACGGGGTCAGGGCGTGCCGCGCCTCGAAGAGCTGCGGGTACAGCGTGCTCGGGTCATCCAGCCGGTGGAGCACCGAGATGAGGTACAGGTGCTGCGGCAGGTCCACCATGGGCAGGTGGCGGGACACCCACAGGGGCAGGGCGCCGAGCACCAGGGCCGTCACGTGAATAAAGCGAGCGTTGGAGTTCGTCACGAGAGGGGCAGGACTGTACGCGCCGCTTCCCTGCCCGGCGAGCAGCCAACAGAGACGCTCGACGTGACGCGGCGAGGTAGACAAAGGTATGGCCGTCGACCTTGGCAGTCGTTGGGGCCTGCGCTATAGGCGCCGGAGCACGGGGGGCGAGGGCCCCTCGAGGAGCGCGCACATGACACGCAACGCGACGATGATGGTTGCGGCGCTGGCCAGCGGTCTGCTGATGCTCGCGCCCCGAGCGGCGAGCGCCTGCGAGGCCCACGCCCAGGCCGCGCGAGCCAAGGCCGAGAAGGCCCAGACGCCCGCCCCGGACACGAAGGCCGCCGAGGCCCGTCCGGCCACGGGCGAGCAGGAGCGGCCGCTCGACGCGCTCGACTCGCTGATGGCCGCGAAGTGTCAGTGCGGCAGCAAGGCGGACTGCACGTGCAAGAAGGGCACGTGTGAGTGCGCCCGCTGCAAGCCCAAGCGGCAGGTGATGGACGCGCTGCGCGGCCAGCCCGCGCAGCTGAAGCTGGACGAGGCGCGCCGCACCGACGCGTCCGCCGGAATCTTCATCTGAGCGTCTCGGCGGAGGCCCTCTCCGCCTTGAGCACCAGCAGCGGCGGCAGCGCCACGCGCTCGAAGCGCACCAGCCCCGCCGCCCCGGCCGCCGCGCGCAGCGTGGCCTCGGTCCTTGGGTGGAGCCCCGCGCGACGGTGAAGCAGCCCCGACGCGGACCCCGGCGGCGCATACGTGCTCGCCACCCAGCGTCCCCCGGGCCGCAGCGCCCGCGCCACCTCCAGCATCAGCCGGCCCAGGTCCTCCACGTAGTGGAGCGAGTCCACCATCAACACCGCCCCCAGCGCTCCGTCCTGGAAGGGGAGGTAGGGCGCCTGGGCTCGCAGGAAGTCCACCGTCGCGCCCGCCTCGCGCGCCTGCGCCATGCCTTCCTCCAGCATCGCGGGGCTCACGTCCTGTCCGGCGACGGGCGGGAAGCCCGGCTCACGCGCGAGCCTGCGCGCCACCAGCCCCGTGCCGCAGCCCAGATCCAGCACCGGGCCGTCGGGCGTGCCCAGCAGGCTGCGGTAGAGCAGGTACTCGCTGTCCGCGTCGAGCGGCTGACGCAGGAGCGCGCGTTGGAGGGTGGGGCGCACGTAGCGCTCGTAGGAGCGCGCCACCCAGCGGTTCTCCAGCCCGCGCTGCAGGCCGGCGGAGGCGGGAGGCTCCAGCACCAGGTCCGCGACGCCCTCGGCCACCGGGTAGCTGGTGCGGCACTCCGGACAACGCAGCGGGCCGAAGAGCAACACCGGCGCGGGCGCCTCGGGACGCAGCGCGCCCTTGCGACAGCGGGGGCATCGAAGGAGCTGGACGAGCGCGTGCCGCACCCGGACGTCAGGCCTGGGGCGGCGGGGGGGGGACGCGCCGGTCCTCGGCCACGAGCACCGGCCAGCCCCGCGCCATCGCCTCGCGGAAGAAGGCGGCCAGCTCCCTGCGGCTGTCGTTCACCGCGCCCTGGAAGGGGTCGATGAGGGACTCCTCGCCGAGGCTGCGCGTGGCGTTGAGCTCCACCGGGGTGCCGCACCGCTCGCAGCGGATGGACACCTGGCGCACCAGCGCCACCGGCACCGCGTACCGGGCGCCGCAGTCGCCGCACTTCCACACCAGCGCGCGCTCACCGGCCTCGCGCCGCGCCAGGCCCTCCAGCTCATCCGCCAGACGCAAGAGCGCCGGCAAATCCTGGGGAGGCTGCGCGAACACCGCCGAGGCGCCGAACCCCGCCTCGGGCGCGCCCAGCTTCGGAGGCTTGTCGCCCTGCAGCAGGGCGCGCAGGCGGTCCTTCGCGCGCATGTCACGGAACTCGGCGCCTGACAGGGCGCGCTCCACCGCCTCATGGACCGGCGGCAGGTCCGGCTCGAGGCGCTCATCGACCGGCAGCGACTGGGGATGCTCCACCAGTCGGTGCGACGGAACTGCGAGAAATCGGAAGGCCACGGATGCTCCATTGCACCCTGGCCTTCCCAGCGCAAGACGCGAGTTGGCAAATGTCCGCTGTGACGACAGATTCCGCTCTATCTGGACCACTCCAGCATGAGCTGCAACGGAGCGCGGGCCGCCTCCCGCAGGTCCTCCGGCATCGTCAGCTCCGGCGTGCGCTCCTTCATGCACTTCCAGAGCTTCTCCATCGTGTTGAGCCGCATGTACGGGCACTCGTTGCACGCGCAGCCGTTGTCCGGCGGCGCGGGGATGAAGTGCTTGTGCGGCGCGCCCTTCTTCATCTGATGGAGGATGCCCGCCTCCGTCACGACGATGAACTTCTCTTTCGGGCTCTTGATGACGTGGTCGAGGATGCCCTTCGTCGAGCCGATGAAGTCCGCGTGCCGCAGCACCGGCGCCTCGCACTCCGGATGGGCCACCACCTCCGCGTCCGGGTGGAGGACCTTGAGCTCCACCAGCTTCTTTTCGCTGAAGATTTCGTGGACGATGCAGCTGCCCGGCCACAGCACCATGTCCCGCCCCGTCTGCTTCATGACGTGGCGGCCCAGGTGCTGGTCCGGCGCGAAGAGGATCTGCCGGTCGCGGGGGACCTGGTTGACGATTTTCACCGCGTTGGAGGACGTGCAGATGACGTCGCTCATCGCCTTCACCGCGGCGGAGCTGTTCACGTAGCTCACCACGAAGGCGCCCGGATGCTTCTCCTTGAAGACCTTGAAGGCCGCCGGCGGACACCGGTCCGACAGCGAACAGCCCGCCTTCAGGTCCGGCAACAGCACCTGCCGCGAGGGATTCAGGATTTTCGCGGTCTCCGCCATGAAGTGCACGCCACAGAAGACGATGACGTCCGCCTGGGTGCGCTCCGCCGCCTGCGCCAACGCGAGGCTGTCCCCGACGAAGTCCGCCACGTCCTGGACTTCGCTCTCCTGGTAGTAGTGCGCAAGAATCACAGCGTTCATGGAACGCTTGAGCTCCTCGATTTCCCGCGCGTAATCCACCTCGGTGCCCATGGCACCTCCTTGCCTGGTCGACACTTAACTCGCCCGGCGGGGTTGGGCCACATCGTCGGAAGTTGGCTGCCGGGCGGACGGATGGCCGGCGCTGGCGTTCCCTGGGTCGACTCTGCCACCGTCCCACTTCGTGCAAGCGAGGCGCATGCCCGCATCACCTGACGGCGCGGAGAGGGTAGACTGCGCGCAATCCTCCGGGTCGGCCCGGGGGAGCAGTCGCCTTGCTGTCGAGCTTGGACAAGCCACACATTCGGGGTCGAGAACACGCGATCGGCTGGTGGAGAGGGGGCGGCACCGGACCCGTGGCCGTGGGCAGGCAATGGCCCTGCCCCTTCTCCATTTGAACGCCTTTCCCGTCGAGGAGAGAGCATGAGTGTCCCCACTCAGGACGTCCTGATTGTGCATCCGAACGAGGGCCGGCGCGCCGCGCTGGCCGAGGTCCTGGGCGTCCACCGGGTTGTCGCGGTGGAGTCCCAGGTGGAAGCCACGCGGCGCATGGAGTCCACGGCGCCCACCCTCATCATCGCTCCTCCGGAGAACGCGCGGCGCTTCTTGAGACATGTCGACCGGGCCGCGCCCGAGGCCGTGCGCGTCTTCGTCTGTTCGCAGTCGGACCGCCAGGGGCTCGAGGAGCTCGTGGAGACCGCGGCCGAAGGGCATGTCTTCAATACGCTGGATGACAGCCTCACCGTGTCGGAGCTGGGCCGCCGGCTCACCAGCATCCTCCAGCACCGCTCCTCGGCCCGGGTGACGCCCGCCAGCACCCTGGCGGTGCGCTTCCGGCTCAACGGCGTGACGTACCCCGCCGGCTGCCTGGACGTGGGCAACTTCGGCGCCGCGCTGCGCGTGCCGCTCACCGCGTCCATCGGCGCGTTCATCCAGGGCACCGCGCTGGAGGACCTGGTCTTCGAGCGCCACGGCAAGACGGTGCTCCAGGTCCCGCGCGCGTTCATCCGCCACGCCCAGCAGGTCCACGCCACCCAGCAGCCCTACCTGCGCCTGGGCATCACCTGGGGCGAGGGCCTGGACGAGCCGGTGACGGCGCCGTCCTCGCGCATGCGGGACCCGGTCATCGTCCTGGCGCTCCTGCGCAAGGCGGTGCGCCGCGAGACGCCCATCTGGCTGCACTACCTCGACACCCCGTCCTCGCACTTCCGCCTGGACGCGCCCGTGGTGGAGCTTCAGGACGGACGCGCGGTGCTGCGCGGCTTCAATGATGGCGCGTTCCCCGCGGACGTGGGGGACGTGCTGCAGCTCTCCTTCGAGGTCGGCGGACAGAGCTACTCGGGCGCCACCAGCGTGCTGCGCCGGGGCGACAACGACGTGGCGCTGAGCGTGCCGCGCTCGGTGGGGCTGCAGAACCGCCGCGGCCTGCAGCGCTTCCGGCTGGGGCCCGACCACCGCTTCCTCGTCACCTTCCACGCGCCCATCAACGGCGAGCGCATCACCCGCTCGGTGTTGGATTTGAGCGGCCGCGGCTTCGCGTTCCCGTTCGACGCGTCCTGCGAGGTGCTGCCCGCCGGCTCCCAGCTGGACGTGTCGCTCCTGTTGCCGGACGGCTCGGAGGTGCCGTGCCGCGCGGAGGTCCGCTCGGTGGACGCGGTCAACACCGACAGCCGGTTCGACCGGAGCCTGCGTCCGTACCGCTGCGGCGTGCGGCTGCTCGAGGTGCCGACGAAGATTCGCGACGCCATCCATGACGCCTTCATGGCGTCGCGCAGCGGGGCCTCGCGCGACGGCGGCCAGGAGAAGCTGGCGGACATCTGGAAGATGATGGAGGAGTCCCACTACACCTTCCATCCGGACTACCCCTTCGGCGGCGAGGCGGGCTACCTGGACGCGCTGGAGCACACCCACCGGCGGCTCGCGGAGGCCAAGGACCTGGGCCGCTCCATCCTCTACGCGGACGCGGGCGCCATCATGGGCCACGTGGGCGGCTTGAGGATGCACTCGCGCTCGTGGCTGGTGCAGCACCTGGCGGTGCGGCCCGGCTACCACCGGCACGAGCAGATCGCCAACGACCTGACGGCGCTCGCGGTGGAGATGGGCGAGGCCATCGAGGACGTGGAGTTCCTGCGCTACATGTGGCGCAGCGACAACCGGTGGCCCAACCGGCTGGGCACGTGGCTGGCCCGCGTCATGGAGAACCGCGGCTTCAGCATGCTGCGCGCCTTCCACTACATGCGGCTGCCCCTGGAGCTGGCGCCCCAGGCCCCGGCGACGACGCTGACGGTGCGCGAGGGGACGCAGGCGGACCGCGCCTGGCTGGAGGCGCACCTGCGCGCCCGGGGTGAGGTGGTCCGCGTGCTGGCGGAGGACCTCCAGGCGGAGCCGGACGCGGAGGACCAGATGCGCGCGCGCTTCGCGGCCGCGGGGCTGTACCGGGACCGGCGCATGTTCGTGGTGGACGGGGAGCACGGCCCCCTGGCGCTGGCGCTGGTGGAGGAGGCCTCGCCGGGCCTGAGCTACATCGAGGTCACCAACGGCTTCTGGCTGGAGGTGGCGGACCGCTCGCATCCGCTGGCGAAGCAGGCGCTGGAGGCCCTGGTCCACCGGTGCATCGCCCACGCCCGCGCGCGGGGCCGGCCCTCGGCGGTGGGCCTGGTGGCGGACGAGGACGCGCCGCTGCTCGCGTCGATGGGCTTCGTGGGGCAGGGGCGCTTCTGTGAGTGGATCTTCCACCGCTCCATGGTCCGCCGCTGGTGTGACTTGTGGCGCTCGCTCTTCGAGCGGCTCAGCCGCCCGCGCCGCGCCTCCGCCCAGCCGTCACCCGAGGACCCTTCATGTACTTGATGGAGTCCACGGAAGAGGGACGTCGGCTGCTCGCGCAGGAAGGCGCGTCCGACAACATGCGGCCCCTCCTGGGCGCCACGGGGCTTGGCACCGGGGCGCGCGCGCTCGACGCGGGCTGCGGCCCCGGCGGCATCTCCGAGACGATGGCGGACCTGGTCGGCCCCACCGGCCACGTGACGGGCGTGGACCTCAACGAGGACCGGCTGCGCGAGGCCTCCCTGCGCAACGCCCACCGTCCCTGGCTGCGCTTCCATCAGGCGGACATCCGCCGCACCGGGCTGCCGGACGCGTCGGTGGACTACGTCTGGAGCCAGTACGTCTTCGAGTACCTGCCGGACCGGCCCGTGGCGCTCGCGGAGCTGATGCGCGTCACCCGGCCGGGCGGCAAGGTGGTGGTGTCGGACATCGACGGGCTGGGCTTCCAGAACTGGCCCTTCTCCGACGCGCTGCGTGACGGCACCCAGCGCATCGTCGACGCGCTGGCCACGAGGGGGTTCGATCTGCACGTCGGGCGCAAGCTCTTCTCGGAGTTCCGCGAGGCGGGGCTCGTGGACGTGAAGGTGCACCTGCTGCCGTTCTACCTGGTGGCCGGGGCCGCGGACGCCCGGCTGATGCGGGACTGGGAGGTGCGCTTCGCCGCGCTGGCCCCGGTGGCCGCGCCCGCCTTCGGAGGCCTGGAGCCGTACCAGGCCCACTGCCGCGACTTCCTGGCCATGTTGGCGGACCCCGCCGGACTCAAGTATGCGGTGACGCTGGTGACGGAGGGAACCCGGCCTTGAGTGACAGTGCCCCACAGCGGGAGGATGCGCAGACGCCCGACAACGCGCCCGAGGTGGGGACCCGCGCCACCTCCACGCTGCTCTTGTACTTCGAGCAGCGCTACGGCGGTGAGCGGCTGCAGCGCGCCTGGGCGCGCCACGGCTTCGGTCTGCCGCTGGAGTACATGCGCACGCCGACGAACTTCGTCTCGCTGCGCTTCCTGGAGCGCGTGGCGGCGATGCTCCAGCAGGAGTCGGGGGACCCGCAGTTCATGCGGCAGGCGGGGCTGTTCACCGCGTCGCCCCAGGCGCTCGGCTTCGTCTTCTACATGCTGCGCGCGGTCGGCTCGCCGCGCATGTGCTACCGGCAGACCATTGAGTTCTCCCCCAGCTACAACCGCGTGGGCCACTTCACCGTGGAGCGGCTGGAGCGCGAGCGGCTGGACCTGACGTACCGCAGCAGCATCGTCGAGCAGGACCGCAACATCTGCGAGCTGCGCATGGGCCAGTTCGCGTCGTTCCCCACCATCTGGGGCCTGGCGCCCGCGGAGGTGCGGGAGCTGGAGTGCCAGGTGCACGGCGCGCCCGCGTGCCGCTACCACCTGACGTGGACGGACCCTCCGTCGCTGTGGGGGCACCACCTGGGCCTGGTGCTGGGCACGGTGTGTGGCCTGGCCGCGACGGCGGTGGGGCTGGGCCACCCGGTGTTCTGCGTGGGGGCGCTCGCCACGGCGGGCTTCGCGGTGGGCGGCTGGCTGGACGGGCGGCGCGAGCTGAAGGGCAAGGACGAGGCGCTGCGCTCGCAGAACCAGGCCATCATGGGCTCGCTGTCGGAGCTGCAGCAGCGCTACGACGAGATCTTCCGCGCCAACGTGGCCCTCGAGGACCGCGTGGCCGAGCGCACCCAGGAGCTGAAGGAGGCCAACGGCAAGCTGGGTGACGCGCTGGTGCGCCAGCAGGAGCTGGACCGGCTCAAGAGCGAGTTCTTCGACAACGTCAGCCACGAGCTGCGCACGCCGCTCACGCTCATCCTGCTGACGCTCGAGTCGCTGGAGCGCCGGGGCGAGGAGAACAACCCGGAGGTGGTCATGCAGCACGTGGCCACCATGGAGCGCAGCGCGCAGCGCCTGCTTCGCCTCATCAACAACCTGCTGGACCTGGCCCAGCTCGAGTCGGGCAAGGCGCGGCTGCGCTACCAGCCCCTGGAGCTGCACGCCTTCCTGAGCACCGTGCTGCCCCCGTTCCTCGCCATGGCGGAGCGGCAGGGCGTGTGGCTGAAGCTGGAGGGCCAGACGGTGACGCCCGTGGAGGTGGACCACGAGCGCATGGACATCGTCTTCCAGAACCTGTTGTCCAACGCGCTGAAGTTCACCCAGGCCGGCGGGGTGACGGTGCGCGTGCACGAGGACGAGAAGGACGTCTGGGTGGACGTGGTGGACACCGGCCAGGGCATCTCCGCCCCGGACACGAAGGTCATCTTCGACCGCTTCGCCCAGGCGGACAACAGCGGCACCCGCCGCTTCGGCGGCACGGGCATCGGCCTGGCGCTGGTGAAGGAGACGCTGGAGCTGCACGAGGGCGGCATCCACGTGACGAGCGAGCTGGGCCAGGGCTCCACCTTCCACGTGCGCCTGCCCAAGGGGAGAGCGCACATCCGCGAGGAGCTGCGCGAGCGGCGCCGCGCGGAGATGCCGGTGCGGCGCGAGCGGCGAATCTCGGGCTCGTACCCCTCGCTGGACGCGGGCGTGCCGGACAACGGGCGCAACGCCTCCGCGCTGCCGGCCAGGGATCACGCCGGGCCGGGGCCGGACGCGCCCCGCATCCTGGTGGTGGAGGACGACGCGGAGATTCGCGGCTTCATCGCGGGGCTGCTCAAGCAGCACTACCGGGTGATGGAGGCCGTCAACGGCGAGGAGGGCCGCCAGCGCGCGCTGGCCGAGCGGCCGGAGCTCATCGTGTCGGACGTGATGATGCCGGTGCTCTCGGGGCTGCAGATGCTCGAGGCCCTGCGCTCGCATCCGCAGACGGTGGACATCCCCGTCATCCTCCTCACCGCGCGCCAGGAGGTCTCCGCGAAGGTGGAGGCCCTGGGCACGGGCGCCAACGACTACCTGGGCAAGCCCTTCAGCCCGCGCGAGCTCCTGGCGCGAATCGAGACGCAGCTGCGCCTGCGCGAGGCGGCCATCCGCTCCGCGGAGAACGAGCGGCTGGCGGCCATCGGCCTGCTCACCTCCGGCTTCGCGCACGAGGTCAGAAACCCGCTCAACGGGCTGATGAACGCGCTGACGCCGCTGAAAGAGGTGCTGGTGGCCGACACGCCGGACGCGCAGATGAGCCGCGCCATGGTGGAGGTGATGGAGGAGTGCGGCCAGCGCATCCGCCACCTCGCCGAGTCGCTGCTGTCCTTCACCCGCACCACCGACACGCCGGTGATGCTGTCCCTGGACACGCTGCTGGACTCCACGCTGGGCGTGCTCATGTGGCGCGTGCCTTCGGGCGTGACGGTGGAGCGCGCCTACGAGTGCACGCTGCCGGTGCAGGGAGACCCGGGCTCGCTCAACCAGGTGTGGCTCAACCTGCTGGACAACGCGCTGCGCGCGGTGGGCGAGCACGGCCGGGTGCGCGTGGCCACCTCCTGCCAGGGGGACGAGGCCGTCGTCACCATCAGCGACAACGGCGTGGGCATCCGCCAGGAGGACATGGAGCGGCTGTTCCAGCCCTTCTTCTCCACCCGTGCCGCGGGGGAGGGCACGGGGCTGGGGCTGGCCCTGAGCCGGCGCATCGTCGTGCGCCACGGCGGCCGCATCCACTTGAGCAGCGCGCCGGGCAAGGGCACCCAGGTGGAGGTGCGACTGCCCCTGCGTCCGCCGGGGCGCTCCTCGTCGAACGGCGGCGCCGAGGGACAGTCCGAGCCCCGCGTGGGCCGGCTGGGCTGATCCCCTTCACGGGCGGAGGCTCGACTCGGCGCGGCGTGACGTCCGGAGGGCGGGGCGGGGGGCGGGGGAATTCTCGGCCGTCCCCGTTGTCCACTCACGCACGGCTGTCGTTGGGTCTGCTACAGTCAAGTGCTCTTTACGTCACACCCCCATCCACCCACCGAAGGAAACCTCGGCATGCAAGGAACCGTAGCCGCGGGCGCTGCCCGTCAGGGGCACCCGCGAGGGTTGTACCTCCTGTTCTTCACCGAAATGTGGGAGCGCATGTCGTATTACGGCATGCGCGGCCTGCTCGTCCTATTCCTCACGAGCCAGGTCAACGGGGGCTTCGGGTGGACCAAGAGCGAAGCGCTCAGCCTCTACGGAACGTACACCGGCCTGGTGTACCTGACGCCCATCGTCGGCGGCTTCATCGCGGACCGCTTCATGGGGCAGCGCCGGGCGGTGGTGCTCGGTGGCGTGTTGATGATGATAGGCCACCTGGTCCTCGCGCTCCCCAGCGTGATGATGTTCTACGTGGGCCTGGGCTTCCTCATCATCGGCAACGGCTTCTTCAAGCCGAACATCTCCACCATGGTGGGCGGGCTGTACGCGCCGGGTGACGGCCGTCGGGATGGTGCCTTCACCATCTTCTACATGGGCATCAACCTGGGCGCGATGCTCGGCAACTTCATCTGCGGCACGCTGGGTGAGAAGGTCGGCTGGCACTGGGGCTTCGGCTCCGCGGGCGTGGGCATGTTCCTGGGCCTCATCGCCTTCCTCGCGCTGCAGAAGAAGCTGCTGGGCGACGTGGGCCTGGCGCCCGTGAAGCCCACGCCGCAGGCGCAGGCGGCGCAGGGCGGCGGGGAGAAGAAGGGCTTCAGCCGCGATGAAATCGACCGCATCATCGTCATCTTCATCATCGCCCTCTTCGTCGTCGCCTTCTGGGCGGGCTTCGAGCAGGCCGGCGGTCTGATGAACCTCTACACGAACGAGAAGGTGGACCGTCACCTGTTCGGCGCCGAGGTCCCCACCACCTGGTTCCAGAACTTCAACTCGCTCTTCATCGTCGCGCTGGCGCCGGTGTTCGCGGGGCTGTGGGGGTGGCTGGCCGCGCGCGGCAAGGACCCGAGCATCCCGGTGAAGATGGGCATGGGGCTGGTGTTCCTCTCCGTCGGCTTCGTCTTCATGCTGGGCGCCTCCAACCAGAGCGCGGACGCAGGCAAGGCGGCCGCGTACTGGGTCATCCTGGCGTACCTGTTCCACACCATGGGCGAGCTGTGCCTGTCCCCGGTGGGCCTCTCCATGGTGACCAAGGTCGCGCCCCAGCGCATCGTCTCCGCGATGATGGGCGTGTGGTTCCTGGCGAACGCGGCGGCCAACAAGCTGTCCGGCGTCATCGGCGGCTACTCGGAGAAGCTGGGCGAGTTCGACGTGTTCCTCTACATCTCCATCGGCACGGGCATCGCCGGCCTCATCCTCCTGGTCGTCTCGCCGGTGCTGAAGAAGATGATGCACGGCACCGACGAGGTGAAGCCCGCCTCCGCCACCCACGAGCAGGCCCAGGGCGGCTCCTCGGTGGCCGCGGCCTGAGTCCGGAAACGACGAGGGGCGCGCCTCCCTGGAAAGGAGAAGCGCGCCCCTTGGCTTCGACGATGCACCCGACGCCGGAGCGCCTCTCAGGTGGAGGGCTCCGGCGTCGCTGTTCTTCTCAGGCCGACTTCGCCGTGATTCCCGCCGCGCTGCGCTCCTCGGTGGGGAGCGGCGCGGACGTCTGGTACCAGTCGCGCACCACGTAGCGGCGGGCCACCAGCGCCATGCCCACGGCGGCGACCAGGGCCATGCCCGCGTAGAAGAAGAACTGGCCGGAGCCGGAGAAGACGTTGAGCGCCGCGGCGATGGCCACCGCCACGTTGGCCAGCGTGTTCGTCACCAGCCACACGCTCTGGATGGTGCCCTTCATCTGCCGGGGCGCCTGCGTGTACGCGAACTCCAGGCCCGTGGTGGACATCAGGATTTCGCCGAGCGTCAGCACCACGTACGGCAGAATCTGCCACGCGATGTTCAGCGTCGTGCCGCCCTCCATCGCCACCTGGAAGAAGCCGGCGATGATGAACGACACCGCCCCGAAGACGAGCCCCAGCGGCATGCGCCGCAGCGGCGTCAGCTCCCACCCCGAGCGCTGGAACAGCGGGTACACCACCGCCGTCAGGAAGGGGATGAGCAGCATCACCAGCATGGGGTTGACGAACTGCATCTGGCTGGGCTGGAACTCGTACCCGGCCACGTTCAGGTCCATGGAGCGCGCCTGCACCACCCACGTGGACGCCTTCTGGTCGAACAGCATCCAGAAGAAGGGCACGAAGGGCAGCATCAGCCCGCTCACCCGGAACACCGCCTTGGCGCCCTCCACGGCCTCGTCGGGGTGCGTGGACTTGGCGCCGTCCAGCCAGTGGCCGCCCTGGCCCCGGTTCTTCAGCGCGCTGCTCACCACCTTGAGGAACGAGTGCGGGTTGGCCCCCGTCGGCGGCACCATCACGTAGTGGCGCCGGCCCGCCCAGAAGATGACCGTCGCGATGAACATCAGCACGCCCGGGATTCCGAAGGCGACCGACGGGCCGAAGTTCTTGAGCAACAGCGGGATGAACAGCGACGCGAAGAACGAGCCGAAGTTGATGGTCCAGTAGAAGATGGCGAAGAGCTTCTTCACCAGGTGGCTGTTGGACTCGTTGAACTGATCTCCCGCCATCGCCGCGACGCACGGCTTGATGCCGCCGCTGCCCACGGCGATCAGCGCCAGGCCCGTGTAGAAGCCCGTGGCGTTGTTCTCGAAGACGGCCAGCAGCGCGTGGCCGATGCAGTAGACGATGCTCAGCCAGAGGATGGTGCGGTACTTCCCGAAGAAGCGGTCCGCCAGGTACCCACCGATGAGCGGGAAGAAGTACACCCCCGCCATGAAGGTGTGCATCAGGCTCTTGCCCTGGGCCTCGCGCAGCCCCGTGTCGGGCACCGCGTTGCGCAGCAGGTAGTCGATGAGGAACACCGTGAGGATGTTCCGCATCCCGTAGAAGCTGAAGCGCTCACACGCCTCGTTGCCGATGATGAAGGGTATCTGCGGCGGGAACTTGTTGTTCTGCGGTACCGCGGGACTCTCAGCCATGAGTCGGGGTGCTCCCTGGTGGCGAAAGGTGGGGGCGCCTGGAAGGCAAGGGGCCCAACCCTACCCAACGCGCGCGCCGGACTCCACCGAAGGCCCGCGTCCCACGTCACTCCGCCACCCCGAGCGGCCCCTCCCCACACGGTGGGGCGGCCTTGGCGCGGGCTGCCTGCCTTGCCCTGCCGCGATGCGGCGTGCGTCGCGTGCCCCGCGCCCGCGGCGCAGTCGCACCGGAATTCTCCTGCGAGCTTGCCCCGCGCGTTCCGATGCGAGTGCGTGTTGATCGATGCAGCTTAAGCGGGCTGGGCCTGTTTGACAGGAATTGATGAGGCCCTATCATATGACACGCGGCTGAAACTGATTTCGCGTCTCACACCCCACCTGTGAAGTCTTCCTCCAAGGTGGACGGGGGGTAGGGGGTGAATGAAGGCACCCCCGCCCCCCGCTCCATGTTCTGGAAGCGGCCGGTGTGTGTAATCAGCCCGTCGCGCCGGGCTGCGCGGGCCTCGTGTCCGCCACGCGCTTGCCCACGCGGGCGCGCCGGGACTTGCCCAGCACGTGCGCCAGGTAGCGGCCGGTGTGGCTGGCCTGCACCTTGGCCACGCTCTCCGGGGTGCCCACGGCCAGCACCTGGCCTCCGCCGGCGCCGCCCTCGGGGCCCATGTCGATGAGCCAGTCCGCGCTCTTGATGACATCCAGGTTGTGCTCGATGACGAGCACGCTGTTGCCGGCGGCCACCAGCCGGTTGAGCACGGACAAGAGCTTGCGGATGTCCTCGAAGTGCAGGCCCGTGGTGGGCTCGTCCAGGATGTAGAGCGTGCGGCCGGTGGCCACGCGCGCCAGCTCGCGCGCCAGCTTGATGCGCTGGGCCTCGCCGCCGGACAGGGTGGGGGAGGGCTGTCCCAGGCGGATGTAGCCCAGGCCCACGTCGCCCAGCGTCTGCAGCACGCGCATGATGTCCTTGTGCGCGCCGAAGTGCTCCTGGGCCTCGCGCACGCTCATGTCGAGCGTCTCCGCGATGTTCTTGCCCTTGTAGCGCACGCGCAGCGTCGCCTCGTTGAAGCGCTTGCCGTTGCAGACCTCGCAGGGCACGTACACGTCCGCCAGGAAGTGCATCTCCACCAGCTTGACGCCGTCGCCCTCGCACGACTCGCAGCGGCCGCCCTTGATGTTGAAGCTGAAGCGGCCCGGCCCGTAGCCGAACGCGCGCGCCTCCGGCGTCATCGCGAACACCTCGCGGATGGCGTCGAACACCTTGGTGTACGTGGCGGGGTTGCTGCGCGGCGTGCGGCCGATGGGCCGCTGGTCGATGTCGATGACCTTGTCCAGGTGCTCGAAGCCCAGCACCGCCTTGTGCTTCCCGGGCGACTCGCGGCTGTCGTACAGGTGCCTGGCCAGGGCGGGGTAGAGGATCTCGTTGATGAGCGTGGACTTGCCCGCGCCGGACACGCCGGTGACGGCGGTGAAGATGCCCAGCGGAATCACCGCGTCCACGTCCCGGAGGTTGTTCTCCTTCGCGCCTTGAATCACCAGCTGGTGCTTGGGATTGGGCGCGCGGCGCTGCTCGGGGATTTCAATCTCCAGCCGCCCGGAGAGGTAGCCGCCGGTGAGGCTGTTCTCGTCCGCCATCACCTGCTTGGGCGTGCCCTGGGACACCACCTGGCCGCCCAGCTCCCCCGCGCCCGGGCCGAAGTCCACCAGCCAGTCCGCGTCCTCCATCGTCTCCTCGTCGTGCTCCACGACGATGACGGAGTTGCCCAAATCCCTCAGGCGCTTGAGCGTGGTGAGCAGCTTGCCGTTGTCGCGCTGGTGCAGGCCGATGGAGGGCTCGTCCAGGATGTAGATGACGCCCGTCAGCTCGCTGCCCATCTGCGACGCCAGCCGGATGCGCTGGCTCTCGCCGCCCGACAGCGTGGACGCGGTGCGGTCCAGCATCAGGTAGCCCAGGCCCACGTCGACCAGGAACGACAGGCGGCTGCGGATCTCCTTGAGCAGCTCGGTGGCGATCTTCCGCTCGTGCTCGGACAAGGCCAGCGCGCCCAGGAACGCGAGCGCGTCCGCGATGGTCAGCCGGCTCAGCTCGACAATCGAGTGCGCGTGGACCTTCACCGCGCGGCTCTCGGGGCGCAGGCGCTCGCCCTTGCAGGTGGGGCAGGGCTTGTTGCTGAAGTACTTCTGCAGCTCGGTGCGGCGGGCCTCGGACGTCGTCGTCTTGAAGTTGCGCATCATGCGCTCGACGAGTCCCTCCCACTCCATCTTGTACTTGCCGTTGTCGCCCCACTCGACGGTGAAGCTCTTGCCCTTGGCGCCGTTCATCAGCGTGTCGCGCTCGCGCTTCGACAGCTTCCCGTAGGGCACGTCCAGATCAATCTTGAACGCCTTCGACAGGCTCTCCACGAAGTCCGCCGTCCAGCCCTCGCCGCGGTTCATCCCGTTGGCCCAGGGCTCGATGGCGCCGTCGCGGATGCTGCGCGACGGGTCCGGCACGATGAGGTCCGGGTCCATCTCCGGCCGGGTGCCCAGGCCGTTGCAGTCCGTGCACATGCCCAGCGGGTTGTTGAAGGAGAACGACGCGGGCGTCAAATCCCCGAAGGAGATGCCGCAGGCGGGGCACGCGTTGAGCTCGCTCATCACCCGGTCGGCGCTCGCCGCGCCCGTCTCGTTGGTGATGATGAGCGTGCCCTTGCCCTCGCGCAGCGCGGTCTCCACCGAGTCCGTCAGCCGCGTCTTGATGTCCGCCTTGAGCACCAGCCGGTCGATGACCAGCTCGATGTCGTGCTTGGACTTCTTGTCCAGCTCGATGCGCTCCTCCAGGCTCTTGAGCGCCCCGTCGATGCGCGCGCGGGAGAAGCCGCGCTTCTGCGCCTCGGTGAGCAGGTCCTTGTGCTCGCCCTTGCGGTTCGTCACCAGCGGCGCCAGCACCTGGAGCTTGCTGCCCGAGGGCATCTTCAGGATTTCGTCGACAATCTGTTGCGCGCTCTGCTTGCCGACCTTGCGGCCGCAGTTGGGGCAGTGCTGCACGCCGATGGAGGCGTAGAGCACGCGCAGGTAGTCGTGCACCTCGGTGACGGTGCCCACCGTCGAGCGGGGGTTGTTGCTGGCCGCCTTCTGCTCGATGGAGATGGTGGGCGACAGGCCCCGGATGGTGTCGTACTTGGGCTTCTCCATCTGCCCCAGGAACTGACGGGCGTAGGCGGAGAGGCTCTCGACGTAGCGGCGCTGGCCTTCCGCGTAGAGCGTGTCGAAGGCGAGCGAGCTCTTGCCGGACCCGGAGACCCCCGTGAAGACGACCAGCTTCTTCTTGGGGATGTCCAGGGAGACGTTCTTGAGGTTGTGCTCCTTGGCGCCTCGGAGGGAGATGACGTCGGGCTCGGACATGATGGGCGGGCGATCTACCACTGAATAGGTGTTCCGGTAGTGGAAAAACCTGGAGAGGAGGGTGGATGGTCCTCAACGCGTGGCGTTGCGCGCCCACTCCCACCCGCGCCGGCCGCCCGAGCGGGCGACCCGGGGCCGCTGGAGCCCCGACCGGGATTCCGGTAGAGGGGCGCCTCCTCCTATGTCCTCTCGCTGGGTCCTCCCCGTGCGCTACCGCGGCACGCCGCTGCTCGTGTTCGCGAGCGTGCTGTTCGCGGTCATGGCGCTGTGCACCCGCCTGCTGGCCGGCCGCCTGTCCCCGGGGCAGGTGGCGTCCGGGCGCTTCGCCATCGGCCTGCTGTTCCTCGCGCTGTTCTTCCCGCTGATGCGGCGCAGGCCCCGCTTCGGGCGCGTCCACCTGTGGGCGCTGCGCGGCATCTTCGGCGGCGCGGCCGTCTACCTCTACTTCGTGGCGCTGGACCGGATGTCGGTGGGGCCCGCGGTGCTGCTCAACGCGTGCTGGCCCATCTACGCGGCCATCATCGGTTGGATGTTCCTGGGCGAGCGCGTGACGGGGGCGCTGCTGGCGGGCCTCGTGCTCACCACGGCGGGCGCGGGGCTGGTCATGTGGAGCACGGTGGCCCAGGACGTGTCGCTGACCCTGGGGCTGGGCGCGTGGGCGGGCATGGCGTCGGCGGTGCTGGGCGGCGCGGCCGTGGTGGTCATCCGCGCGCTCAGGCACGAGACGGACGCGGCCACGGTGTTCCTCTCCTTCTGTCTGTTCGGCCTGCTCTTCAGCCTGCCCTTCGCGCTCGCGGACTGGAGGCCGCTCGGCTGGGATGTCGTGCTTCCGCTGTTGGGCGTGGGGGTTTCCTCCGTGGTGGCGCAGATGGCCTTCACGTATGCCCTGGGCTACGTCACCGCGGTGGCCGGAGGGGTCGCCACCCAGTCGACGCCGGTCTTCTCGTGGGTGCTGGCGGCGGTGCTGTTGGATGAGGCCGTCTCGCCCCTGGCCGTGACGGGCGCCCTGGTGTGCATGGTGGGCGTCCTCTGGGGAACGGGCGTGCTGGAGCGTTGGCGCGCCCCGCAGTCGAAGCCCGCGCCCTGAGGCGCTCGGGTGCCCACGGCGGGCTGGTGGTTTGTCCCGACTGTCACCTGGCGTTCCTGAAGTAATTCCAGTCCCACCCGCCCCCAGGGAAACGTTCTTCCCACGGCGGAGAACCCCTTTTCCCAGCCACGCCCAAGAGTTGCCACGTTGGCCGGTGGACGTCTGTCGCCGCCATGCGTCGGGCACCTGGGTTGCAAAGCGCCCCCTCCGCCGGAATCGCGCGGGTGCGAGGCCGTGCGGAATCCGGGCTCGGGAGTCGTGGGGAGGCAGCAACGATGAGACGTCTGTTCTGGGTGGCGTGGGTGGCGGTGGCGTTGGTGGTGGGGACGGGATGTGAGCGCCCATCGTCGCAGCGGGCGAAGAGCGCCTTCGTGGTGCGCCCCGAGACCATCGACTTCGGCCCCGCCGCGCTGGGCCGCACCAAGAGCTTCAAGCTGAAGGTGACCAACGGCGGCCGCGCGTCCTACCGCGTGGAGGGCGCCACCTCCACCATCCCCAATGTCACGGTGCCGCCGTTCGAGCCCTTCACGCTGGGCGCCGGCGCCGAGCGCGAAATCGAGGTGCACTTCAAGCCCGAGGTCGAGGGCTCGGTGCAGGGCTCGCTGGAGCTCATCACGGACGCGGACGCCCAGGGGCAGGTGCCGGTGTCGGGCCGGGGCGTGAAGGCCTTCGTGGAGGTGCCGCTGACGGAGCTGGACTTCGGCAACGTGGCCATGGGCTTCGTGGAGATGCGCCAGGTGACGGTGAAGAACCCCTCCGACGTGGAGACGCCCTTGGCGGTGTCGGTGCAGGGCGCGGACCTGGACCAGTTCACCGCGGAGCACGGCGAGGCGCCCACGCTGGCGCCGGGCGAGGAGCGGGTGCTGTCGGTGGCCTTCGCGCCCCGGCGGCTGGGCGCGGCCGCGGCGGAGCTGCACATCGCCGTGTGCGACGGCTGCGAGCCGGCGGTGGTGCCGCTCAAGGGCATGGGCGTGGCGTCCAAGCTGGAGGTGACGCCGCTGCGGCTGGACTTCGGGCGCGTGGCGCTGGGCGCCAGCGCGGAGCAGTCCATCACCGTGCGCAACCAGGGCACCGAGTCCCTGCGCTGGTCCGGCGTGGAGCTGCAGCTCAACCCGGGCGGCGTGTACCGCGTGGTGAGCGAGCCCGTGCTCAGCGGCGGCCTCCTGGCGGCGGGCGCGAGCGTGGAGGTGCGCGTGGCCTTCACCCCGGTGGTGCTGGGGCGCGCGGGCGAGGGGCGCGTGGAGGTGGGCGTGCGCGAGCAGGGCTCCTCGGCGCCGGGCCCCAAGGTGTCGCTCGCGGGCGAGGGCGGCACGTCCTGCGTGGCGGTGAAGCCGCGTGACTTGGACTTCGGCGTGGTGGCCGAGGGCATGACGGCGACGCGGCCGGTGGAGGTCATCAACCGCTGCCGTGACAGCGTGCTCGTCAACAACCTGAACCTGACGACGGCGCAGGGGGGCTACTTCACCCTGGCGCAGGCGCCGGCCAGCGTGACGGTGCCCGCGGGCCAGTCCGCCTTCGTGGGCATCACCTTCAGCCCGCGTGTGGGCGCGGCGGGTCGGAGCGAGGGGCAGCTCGCGGTGAGCGTGCGCGCCGGGAGCACCACGTCCACGGAGGGCGTGACGCTCAAGGGCGAGGGGCGCGCCTTCAAGCCGTGCCAGTACTCGCTGCCGCAGCAGCTGAAGTTCGGGAAGGTGCCGGTGGGCGCGGAGGTGGGGCTGGGGGTGACGTTGCGCAACACCGGCACGGAGGCGTGCTACCTGGCGTCCATGCAGCTGGTGGCGGGCTCGGACCCGTCCTTCCTCGCGCAGTCGGTGCCCAACCACGTGCTCGAGCCGGGCCAGAAGGCCACGCTGGTGGTGCGCTTCAAGCCGGAGGAGGAGGGGCCCTTCGAGGGCCTCGCGGAGGCGTGGGTGAACCACCCGACGCTGGGGCACCCGCTGGTGTCGCTCGTGGGCGAGGGCGTGAAGGGCTGCTTCGCGCTGCAGCCGACGACGGTGGACTTCGGCGTCACCAAGCTGTCGTGTGGACCTCGCACCCGGGAGCTGGTCGCCATCAACGAGTGCATCGGCCCGGTGAAGGTGGCCGGGATGACGCTGGAGCAGGCGGGCGAGGAGTTCTCGGTGGAGTCGGCGAGCGCCTTCCCGTCCTCGATTGCCGCGGGCGGGCGGGTGAAGCTGACGGCGCGCTACACGCCGACGGACGACGGCGACGACGCGGCGGCGGTGCGCTTCCGGCTGGAGGATGGGAGCGAGTACACGGCGGGCCTGTTGGGCCGGGGCGTGACGAAGGCGGAGCAGACGGACCGCTTCTTCCAGGAGTCGAAGGCGAAGGTGGACGTGCTCTTCGTGGTGGATAACTCGGGCTCGATGATGGAGGAGCAGCAGAGCCTGGGGCAGAACTTCGCGGCCTTCCTGAGCGCGGCGAGCGCGGCGGCGGTGGACTACCGCATCGGCGTCACCACGACGGGCCTGGATGAGTCCCCGGGCGGCTGGTCCGAGTGCCCGGGCGGCGCGCAGGGCGGCGAGAACGGCCGCCTGTTCCCGGTGGACGGCTCGCGCCCCCGCATCATCACGCCGGACACGCCCAACGCGGCCGCGGTGTTCGCGGACAACACCCGCGTGGGCGTGTGTCACTGGAACGAGCAGGGCCTGGACGCGGCGCACCGCGCCCTGTCGGACCCGCTGCTCTACAACCTGGATGACGCCCGCACGCCGCTGCCCAACGACGGCAACGGCGGGTTCCTGCGCGAGGACGCGAAGCTGGCCATCATCTTCCTGTCGGACGAGGAGGACTTCAGCTCGCAGCCGGTGTCCTTCTACGAGACGTACTTCCTGGCGCTGAAGGGCAACGACAAGGCGAAGCTCAGCATCAACGCGATTGTCGGCCCCATGGACCTGGCCACCTGCCCCACGTCGAGCAGCGCCGGCAGCCGCTACATCCAGCTGGCGAACACCACGGGCGGCGTGGTGGAGAGCATCTGCACGCCCAACTGGGCCGCGTCCCTGGAGAAGCTCTCCAACAGCGCCTTCGGCCCCAACCGCAAGTTCCCCCTGTCCGAGGAGCCCGCGGACACCACGCGAATCGTGGTCCACGTGGACGGCGTGCAGGTGCTGTCGGGCTGGGAGTACGACGCGCGCACCAACAGCATCATCTTCGACCGGGACTCCGCTCCCGCGCCGGGCTCGCTGGTGGAGGTGACGTACCCGCTGGGCTGCAACTAGCGCTCACGTGAGTCCCAGGTGTGACGGCGCCGCGCTTCTCCTCGGAGGGGCGCGGCGTTTGTCTGTGATTGATTCTGGCGAGTGCTTCCTTCATGGCTGCGTTGAGCTGAAGTGTGGGTTTTCTGTCAGCCTTGCGTCCCATGGGGCGGGGATGACTCGACAGGGTGGATGCGCGGGTGCAGCCTTCCGGGGTGATGCCGGAGCCCCTCCTGGTTGCCGCCCTGGGTGACGTCCACGGTCGCTTCCACCGCGTGGAGACGTGGTTGGACGCGCTGGAGCAGTCGCGTGGTCGGCCGGTGTCGATGGTGCTCGCGGTGGGGGACGTGGAGGCGTTCCGCCGCGCGGATGACCATCGGCGCAAGGCCGCCAAGCGGACCATGCCCGCGGAGTTCGCCGAGTACGCGGACGGCGTCCGCCGCGTGAAGCGGCCCCTGTACTTCATCGGCGGCAACAACGAGGACTTCGAGGCGCTGCACGACTTCCAGGACGGGGGCGAGCTGGCGCCGGGCGTCACCTACCTGGGCCGCGCCGGCGTGCGCGAACTCTCCGGGCTGCGCGTGGGCTTCCTGTCCGGCATCCACGCGCCGCGCTTCATCGACCAGCCCTTGAAGCGCCCCGTCACGCAGGACCTGATGAAGCAGGCGGGCTACTTCCGCACCGCGGAGGTGGAGCGGGTGATGTCGCTCAGGGACGTGGACCTGATGCTCGTGCACGAGTGGCCCCGGGGCATCGTCCAGCGCGCGCGGGAGGAGAACCCCTCGCCGCCCCGGCCCTTGCCCTCGTACTGGATTGGCAATGGCGTGACGCGCCGCCTGGTGGACACGGTGCAGCCGAAGTGGCTCTTGTGTGGACACTCGCACAAGGCCTTCGCGGTGACGCTGGAGGGCGCGGGCCGCCCCGCGACGCGCATCGCCTGCCTGGACCAGGCCACGCGCCCCGAGGAGTCCGTCTTCTGGCTGGAGTACGAGGGCCGGGAGGTCGTGCGCGTCGGCTGGGGGGTGTCCGGCGCCGTCGCCTGGGAGCCGGGGCGCCGCTGGGATTTGTCCCGGCTGCCCGTCGTGGAGGGAGGGCACGACGGCGACGAGGCTCCCGCGGGCGTGATGTAGCGCGGCTCAGGGCTGGCCGGGCTCCCAGTGCTCGAGCAGCGCGTCCGCGTCCGGTGTGAGCAGGGCGCTGGCGGACGGAGGCGGCGCGGTGGGCCGCACGAGCCTGCGTCGCACGGTGGCGTCCAGGAACCTGCGCGTCACGTCCGCCGTCGTGGCCCAGCCCCGGGCCACCGCCTTCGCCGTCTCCGCCGACACCACCCCCGGCGCCAGTGTGGCGGCGGCGCCCACGCTGGTGAAGCCCACGTGGCGCATGCCGGGGATTCGAACCATCCACCGATGCGCGCCGCGCAGCGACTCGAGCAGCTCGAAGTCGGGCACCACCACGGCGTCGTCCTCCTGGAACAGGTGCAGCAGGGGGACCTGGACCCGCTCCGGCTGGAAGTCCGGCAGGCCCTTCAACCACTCCTTGCCGCGCCGGGTCCCGATGCCCCCATCCAGGCTCACCAGCGCGCCCGCCTCGGGATGCGCGAGCGCGAACAGGAAGGCCGCGCGAGCACCCAGGCTGTGCCCGATGACGGCCACGCGCGAGGTGTCGATGCGCGCATCCGCGTGGAGCACGCGCAGCGCGCGCTCCAGCTCCCGCGCCTGCCGTCTCGCGGTGGCGAGCACGTCGACGAGCGGCCCGGGCGGCTCTGCGCGAGTGGGCGAGGGCGTGGTGGCCACCACGTAGCCGTGGCTCGCCAGGTACTCGGCCAGCACGGCCTGATGGTGGGCGGAGTGGTGCCGGCCCTGCGCCACCAGCACGAGCGGGAAGCGTCCCGGCGCGGGCGGCGCGTGGGGCGTGGCCGTCATGGGCGTGTCGAGCCACGCGGCGGTGCTCTCCTCGGGCACGCCCAGGTCGATGAGCTGCTGCTCGTAGAGGGTGACGGCCTGGGTGGCGCGCGCCTCGTCGCGAGGCGTCTCGGGTTCGGACTCGAAGCCCATGAGGCCCACGTAGTCGCGATAGTGCAGGCGCGTCGCCGCGTCGCTCTCCCGCGTCGGGTACCAGACCGTGAGCTGGAGCGCCGAGGGGTCCTCCGGCGTGGCGGCGATGGCCTGCACGCGCATCCCGACGCTCCAATGCCCCGCCTCCACCGGGCCCCAGATGGGCGGCGCGGTGATGAAGGGTTGGGGCGGCACGAGCAGGTAGCTGGGCGCGAAGCGGCTCGCGGAGTTGCAGCCGGCGACGAGCACCAGCGCCAGCACGCCCGCGCGCCACGCCCGCCCGAGACGCCCGCGGATGGCGGGCCTCAGAACACGCCCGAGAAGCCAGCCATGCGCGCGCCGGCGACGGGCATCAGCCGGGCGGCGGTCGGGGAGCGGCGCGCGGCGCTGGACTCCACGCCGCCGGTCCGGCCATGCAACAGCAGGGGCACCGCGACGCCGAAGGCCGCGCCCATCACGGCGCCCGTGGCCACGTCGGTGAGGTAGTGCTTGTCGGCGCCCATGCGCAGCAGTCCCACGGAGGTGGCGAGCGGCAGTCCCACGGCCCAGATCCACGCCTGGTTCTCGTAGCCGCGCAGCGCGGCCACCGTGCCCGCGGACACCACCAGCGAGAAGGCCAGGTTGGTGTGCCCGCTGTAGAAGGACAGGTTGTTGTCGCTGGGTTGGTCGGTGAGGCGCTTCTGGTCCTCGGGCAGCACGTGGACGAAGGGGCGCTCACGGCCGACCAGGAACTTCACCGTCTGGTTCGCGAGCGTCGCCAGCATGGCGCTCTCCAGGATGATGGTCGCGTCCTGCGCGAAGAACCGGTTCGGGCTGTCCGAGCCTCGCCCCACCGCGTACTGCAGACCCATGACCCCGGCGGGCAGCACGCCGAAGCCGATGATGTTGCTCCAGTGCCCCGCGCGGTGCCGGGACGCCTCCGTGTTCCCCGCGAGTCCCCGGCCCCAGCGGTCCAATTGGTTGAGTCGGTCCGTCCCGTCCGGCGCCCGGTCACACCAGCGGCATGTCGCGGGCGCCAGGTCGCTCTTGAAGAGCACCTCGCTCGAAATCCAGAGCACGGCGGCCGAGCCGGTGATGACGCCGTCGCGGGCCCAGTCGAACTTCAGCTCGTGCAGACGAGGGGCGTCCTCCGCGGGCTGGGCCAGGGCCGGAGTCAGCGGAAAGAGCGCGAGGATCGCAGTGAGTGCGAGAATGGGAAAGGACGGGCGCACGGCGCGCAGCATAGGGCGACGCTGGCGCGGCGCGAAGGGTTTGACTACAAGCGTCCGACTCCCATTCGCATCCGAGGCTTCATCGTGAGTACGCACCCCGTCGACCTGACGGCCGAGACCTTCGAACAGATGACTGGCAAGCCAGGGTTGGTCCTGGTGGACTTCTGGGCGGAGTGGTGTGGCCCGTGCCGCAACTTCGCGCCGACCTATGCCACCACCGCGGAGAAGCACCCGGACGTCGTGTTCGGCAAGGTGGACACGGAGGCGCAGCAGGAGCTGTCGGGCCGGTTCCAGATCCAGTCCATCCCCACGCTGATGGCGTTCAAGGATGGCACGGTGGTGCACCGCTCCAGTGGAGCCATGTCGCCGGGCCGGCTGGACGCGCTGGTCAAGTCGCTCAAGACGCTGGACGTCGCCTACGCGAAGCAGGCCGAGGAGAACAAGAAGCTGACCGAGCAGGGCATCGTCCCGCCCGGCGTGCACCCCGAGGCGACGTGGGACGAGGGCGACAGCGAATGGGTGTACGGCGCCACGGACCCCAAGGGGCGCAAGCAGGGGCCCTACAAGTACTGGCGCGCGGACGGCACGCTCTGCAACGAGTGCAGCTTCGAGAACGACAAGCCCCACGGCCCCTTCAAGCGCTTCCACGAGAGCGGTGAGGTCTCCCAGGACGGCGACTTCGTGAAGGGGGAGCTTCACGGGCCGCGCACCTGGTACGCGTCCGAGAAGTTCACCACGGAGCGCATGCACGAGAACGGCGTCTCCACGCTCGTTCGCAAGACGGTGATGGTGTACGAGCACGGCCGCGTCACCGGCGTGACGCACTATGACGGCCAGGACCGCCGCGTGGTGCCGTCCACCGGCGAGCCGTACCCCGACCGTCCCGAGGGAATCCCGCTGGAGGCGGAGCTTCGCGAGGACCTGAACCAGTGGTCCCACGTCGAGCTGAACACCGACGGCGAGCGCCACGGGCTCGCGCGCTTCTGGCTCCAGGACGGCCAGCTGTTGTGGGAGGGCGAGTTCGTCGAGGGGCAGCGCCACGGCGCCTATCGCTCGCTGGCGAAGGACGAGTACCTGGACCCGCGTGTCAGGTTCGACGAGGGCCGGTACGAGCAGGACGTGGCCTGTGGGATGTGGACGCTGCTGGACGCGGACCGGCAGGTGGTGTTGACGCGGGACCTGGGCGTCGCGCAGCAGGAGGCGGAGCTGTCGGCGTCGCCGGTCTTCTCCAACGTGCCCCGGAGCGCGGAGGCCTGGCGTGAGTACGCGGCCACGTGCGTGGCGGCGCGCAAGCACCGCGAGGCGCTCCTGGCGCTGGCGCGCTCGGTGGCGATGGACCAGCAGGTGGCGCCGTTCCTCGAGTTGATGGAGCGCGTGGCGCTGCCGAGGACGCCGGACAACGCGAAGGCCACGGCGGGCGAGGCGCTGCAGAACGCGGCGGACTCCAGCTCGGCGCTGGCGGAGACGCTGGTGCGCGGTGGTGACGCGGGCATGCTGCTGCGGGCCCATGCGGTGCGGCTGGACCAGCTGGACCGGCCGAGGGCGGCGCTGGACTTCGTGAACGCGGCGCTGCTGGTCGCTCCGGAGCGCACGGCGTTCCTCTTCACCCGAGGCCTCGTCCTGTTGAACATGGGCATGGACGCACACGCGTTGAAGGACGCGGAGGCGCTGGCGAAGGCGGAGCCGGGGACGGCCACGTTCCTGGGGACGTACGCGCGGGCGCTGTTCCCGGTGTTCGACTTCTGGCCGGCGAAGCAGAAGCCGGTGTCGACCTACGAGGACCTGCCGGAGAAGCCCGCGCAGACGCTCGACGCCATCGTGCGCATCGTCCAGAAGTACGCCACGCGGCTGCAGCTCGTCCGCGCCGCGCTGCTGGGGCGCTTCAAGCCCGGCGCCGTGCTGCCGTGGATGCCGCCGGACGTGTCCGCCCTGTTGCCTGCGGGGCCGGTGGAGCTGGCCGAGGAGGAGGTGGAGGTTGGGGAGGACTCGGTCTCCGTCGACGAGACGCTGAGCGTGGCGGGCATGGGCCTGCCGGACCTCATCCGGCTGGCGCGTGGAGACTGGAACGCGCTCACGTGGCTGTTGTGGGCCTGTGGGGAGTCGAAGGTGGTGCTGCCGAAGAAGGTGGCGCCTCCGGCGGACTTCGGACAGGCGGCGGGCATGTCGAGCCAGCGACACTGGCGGGTGCGGGACCGCAAGGTGACGGGCGGCCGTGGCGCGCAGGCGTCGGGCGCGGCGGGCTTCGAGTTCGCGGGCGTGGAGATCGACGCCCTGCACCCGAACCTCCTGGGCATCGCGGAGCAGCACTACGCGGAGATGCAGGCGATGTTCTATTGGCTGACGGACAGCCACAACGTTTCGCCCTGGCAGGACAACCTGAGGGGGAGCTGAGCCATGAACCGCACGCCTCGACAGGTCGAGATCGCCGACCCGCTGTGGAAGGCGCTGGAGACGATGAGCCGCGAGATGGGCGTGGACCGCGATGTCCTCGTCAATCAGGCGCTCTTCTCGCTCGCGCGGCAGTTCGGGTTCATCCAGCCCACGCAGGTGAGCCTCACCGAGACGGGCAGCGCGCCGGCCGTGGTGGCCGCGCCTGTGGTCGCGCGGATGCCCGTGGCGACGCCAGCGGCAGTGGCGACGCCCGCGGTCAGCGCCCCCGTCTCAGTGCCCGCGGTGACTGCTGCTCCAGCGGCAGCGGAGCCGGTGGCCACACCTCCCGCGACGGTGCCTCCGATGAAGGCACCTGCCTCCGCGAAGGTCGCGGACGTGGCCAATGAGTCCGCTGAGGTAGAGGCTCCGAAGGGCGCCGAGTCCGAAGCGGTCGCCGAGCGTGTTCGCGAAGTAGTGCGCGCCGTGGACCAGTCGGTGGAGGTTCAGCCGCCTCCGGTCGTCGCGCTCGCGGACACCGACGAAGAAGAGTCCAAGACCGGGGAGCACGAAGGAACTCCCGGGGCCGAAGACGCGGAGGGTGCCGAGGCGAAGGCCGCCGGAAGCGCCAAGGACTCCGACGACGAGGAAGCGGAGGGTTCCGAGGACTCCGAGGACGAGCCCGCCACGGAGAAGGAGCCCACGGTCGACGAGGCCGAACTGCGCGAAGCTGTCGCCGCGCGCGTCCGAGACATCGTGGGTGACGTCGACCGTCTGGTCGAGCCCGTCGACGCGAAGCCCGATGACGACTCGGATGACGATGCCGACGAGGACTCGGACGACGACTCGGATGACGATGCCGACGAGGACTCGGACGATGGTTCCGATGACGACTCGGACGACGATTCCGATGAGGACTCGGACGATGACGAGGACTCGGATGGCGACGCGGATGAGAAGGACTCCGGCGACGACGATTCCGACGAGGACTCGGATGGCGACGCGGATGAGAAGGACTCCGGCGACGACGATTCCGACGAGGACTCGGACGACGATTCCGATGCGGACGGGGATTCGGACGACGATTCCGATGCAGACGAGGATGCGAAGCCGGCCGCAGGCAAGGCGGCGGCAGGCAAGCCAATCCCAGCCAATGCAATCGCAGGCAAGGCCGCGGTCGGCAAGCCCGCCGTCGGCAAGGCGGCAGCAGCTTCCGCCGAGCCAGCGTTCGTGGACGAAGACTCCTCCGACCTGGTGACGGAGGCGAAGCCCGAGCCGAAGGCGCCGGCGGGCAAGCCGGACAAGACCATCATCGTGCAGGCTCCGCCGGAGCTGAAGGTGCACGTGAAGCTCGACGATGGCGAGCCGGTGCTGGTCGCTCGCGAGCGGTTCATCATCGGCCGGGGTCCCAGCGCGGACCTGATGGTGAAGTCCGCCAGGGTCTCGCGTGAGCACGCGGTGATCCTGCGCGACGGCGACGAGGTCTTCATCGAGGACCTCAAGTCCTCGAACGGCACCTGGTTCGACAACACGCGCATCGCGCGCCGTCAGGTCTCCGATGGCGAGGAGTACCTGCTGGGCGGCATCCGCATCACCTTCTCGCTGACCACCGAGTCGTAACGCGGCCCCTCTCCGCCTCCACGGACGTCACGTCCGTGGAGGCGGTGTCAGCGGGGAAGGGGCAGCGAGGCGACCCAGAAGACCTGGGGCAATGCGGCCTCCGGACCTCGAAGGATGCGGTCGCGGAGTCTCGCTTCGGTGACCCAGACCGTCCCCTCGTCGGACACGGTGAGATTCACCGGGGACTCCATCCCCGATGCGAGCACCTCCAGGACCTTCGCGCCCCGGGACTTGCCCAGGACGTCGATACGGACGAGCCGCCCGTCGCCGCTCTGTGTCGCGCCCTCGACGAGCAGCAGGCGTCCGTCTGGCGCGAAGCGCATGCCGTCCGGATTCTCCAGGCGGCGCGGCAGCGAGACTTCACGGACGCTCGGACCCTGTCCCCTGGCTCCAGGACGAATCACGAAGAGCCGACCTGGGCCGAAGGTGTTGATGACGAGCGTGCTTCCATCGGGCGCGAGCGCGATCCCCGCTGGCCCCACCGCGCTCATCCCGGGGCCGCGAGCGCTGAAGCGTGGATCCATCACCCATGTCTCCCACGCCTCGCTGTCGGGCCGCAGGTACAGCACGGCGGCGCGGTGGCTATCCGTGACATACAGGCCGCCATCCGGAGCCACGGCGAGGTCATTGCCGAGCGCGCCCGCGGGAAGCGGGATGACCTTGAGCAGCGCGCCCGAGCGAGCGTCGAGCGCGAAGACGCGAGCCCCCCGTCCACCCGCGACGCCCTGGGGTCTCAGCAGTCCCATGGCGTCGGGAGACGTCCCCCACAGCAGGTTTCGAGGCGCGTCCAGACGGAGGCTCGTCACGGAGAACACCTGCTCGGAGCCCGGAAAGAACTCCGTCCAGTCACCGCCAGCGACACGTCGGAGCACCCGGCCATCCGCCACGGAGCCGACATAGAGCGTCCCCTGGTCATCCACGGCGATGCCGTTGGGCACCGTGAAGCCCGAGGGGAGCGACATGCGCTCGAAGCCATGCGGGCCGGGCGTGGTGCTCGCGGAGGCGGGTGTCACGGCACCCGAAGCGCGGGCCTTCGAGTGCGGCGGGGTCGCGGGGGAGGTGATGAGCAGCAGCGTCGACAAGACACTCGCGAGCGGCAGTGGGCACATGAGATGGACTCCCAGGAGGACGCGTGGTGCATAGCCCGCGAGCGACCCGGCATCATCGGGGCGCCGGGCACGACACTCGTGCGCGAGATGCAACAATCGGAGGGAGGCGTGGAGCGCTTGGAGTTGAGAGATCGGCTGGAGGACATGCTGGCCTTTTCGGCCGTGGCGCGCGCGCTGAGCTTCGCGGACGCGGCTCGGGAGCTGCGGGTGAGCGCGTCCACGCTGAGTCGACGGGTCGCTCGGTTGGAGGCCGCGCTCGGCGCCGCGTTGTTGAGACGCACGACGCGCCGGGTCTCCCTCACGGAGGCGGGCGCCCTGTATCTGGAGCGATGCACGGATGTCCTCCAGCGCCTCGAAGAGGCGGATGCCCTGGTGTCCGGCTACGGAGGAGCGCCGAGAGGGCGGCTGCGCGTGGCCGTGCCCAATCTCTTCGGTCAGCGTCAAATCGCGCCGCTCGTTCCGGACTTCATGCGCCGCTATCCGCGCATCACGTTGGAGCTCTCCTTCCAGGACCGCTACGTCAACCTCGTCGAGGAGGAGTTCGATGTGGCCATTCGGATTGGCGCGCTGCCGGACTCGAGCCTCGTGGCTCGACGGCTGGCGACGATTCGTCGATTCCTGGTGGCGGCTCCGCGCTATCCGAGGGGCCGCGAGGCGCTGGCCCAGCCCGCTGACCTCGCGTCGCATCCGTGTCTCCAGTTCTCCCATTTCCAGGACGGAGAGACGTGGACCCTGGTGCGTGGCGTGGAGCGGACCACCGTGCGCATCCATCCCGTCTTGCGCACGGACAACGCGGAGGCGCTGCGGCTGGCCGCGCTCGGCGGTTGTGGTGTCGCGGCGCTCGCCACGTTCCTGGTGGATGAGGACCTGCGGACGGGCCGGCTCATCCGCATGCTGGAGGACTGGGCCCTGCCGGAGGTGGGCCTGTTCGCCGTGCATCCTCCCAGCAGACTGGTGGCGCCCAAGGCGCGTGTGTTCGTCGACTTCCTCGCGGAGCGACTGGCGGGTGAACCCTGGGAGCGCTCGGGAGCAAAGAGGCTCCGTCGGGCGCGGAAGCAAGGGGTTGCCGGCGGGGTGTCGCTGCGGCAGCGTGGCGTGGAATGAATCGCGAGCCTCAGGCTTCGGAGCCGATTGCCATGGACCTCGTTCCCGCGTCCGAGGGGTCTTTCCTGTCGCTGTCCACGCTGTTCGCGCGCGCCTTCGAGGGCTACTTCGTCCCGGTGCCCGATGCGCCGCAAGCCTTCGATGCGCGCGTGCGAAGCGAGCACATCTCGTTGACGGAGAGCCGGGTCGCTCGCGTGGGTGGTGAGGCGGTGGGGCTCGTGCTGATGGCGCGACGGGGCAACGTCAGCCGGGTCGCGGGCATGGGCATCGTTCCCAGCCGAAGAGGGCAGGGCCTGGGCGGCGAGATGCTGCGTCCCTTGCTGGACTCCGCACGAGCGCGCGGAGATGCGCGGATGGTGCTCGAGGTCATCGAGCAGAACGCGCCCGCGGTGAAGCTCTACGAGCGCCTGGGCTTCCGACGCATGCGGCGACTGGTGGGCTTCACGGGGACGCCGACGCCAGAGCCCGGAGCGCTGGAGGAAGTGGACCCGCGCGAGTGTGCGAAGCTCCTGCCCGCGGGCCTGCCATGGCAGCTCGACGCGGCGACGGTGATGGGCTTGTCGTCCCCGGCGAAGGCCTTCCGACTCGGTCCCGCCTTCGCGGTGGTGGCGGATGTCGCCGCGCCCACGCTCGGTCTGCGCTCGCTGGTGGTGGAGCCCTCGGCCCGAGGAAAGGGCGCCGGGAGGAGGCTGCTGAGGGCCCTGGCCGCCGCGCATCCCGGCAAGCCCCTGGCGGTGAGCGCCATCGTCCCCGAGGGCCTGTGTGACCGCTTCTTCCTGGGCGAGGGCTTCACCTACCCGGCGCTCTCGCAGCTCGAACTGGCGCACACCTTCTGACGCGCACCCGCTCCAGGGCGCAAGGGCCACCCGGAAGCTCCAGGGCTTCTGGGTAAGCCGGTCAAGGAGGTCCGGTTCGCGGGCCAACCGTGGGAAACAGGTGGGCAGGCAGGCGGGCTCACGAACACACTGGGCGCGGAGTGAGGAATCGAGCATGAAAGCGACCCGTCCGGTCGTTCTAGACTCCACGCATCCATGGCCCGCCCCGTCCGTACCCTCCATGTGTTCCCCGACGCCAGCCGGCGTCAGGCCGCGTTGCGCGCGGAAGGGAACGCCCGGGGGCTGGCGGTGGGCCGGGACCTGCTCACCTGGGAGGAGCTGCTCGTCGCGCTGGGCGGGGCTCGCGAGCTGAACCGGCGTCCGTGCCCGGCGGTGCTGGCGCGCGCGGTGATGTCCTCGCTGGGGCCGCAGCTGGGCAACACGCACTTCGGAGAGTACGTCCGGGAGCCGGCCTTCGCGCGCGCGGGGCTGGAGGTGGTGCTGGACCTGAAGGCCGGGCGCCTGTCGCCCCGGGAGCTCCAGGACGCGGTGGAGGTCCTCCCGCCCGAGCGGCAGAAGCACGTGCGGGTGCTCGCCCGGCTGTATCACCTGTACGAGCAGAAGCTGGCGGAGCTGGGGCTCGCGGACCGCGAGGACGTGCTGCGCGGGGCTCGCGAGGCGCTGGGCCGGGGTGCATGGCCGGTGAGCTGGGACGGCGTGGGGACGCTGGTGCTGCACGGGGTCTACGACGTGCGCCCGTCCGGCCTGGAGCTCCTGCTGGCGTTGGCGGCGGCGTGTGAGTCGCGACGCGTGACGCTCCGGGTGGAGACGCCGGTGGGTGGCTCGCCGGTCGCGGACGCGGCCCTGGCCTCGCTGTTCCGCGCCTTCGAGAACCGCGGCGAGTCCATGCCGCACGTGGACCTCTTCAAGGCGGACGTCACCTTCGAGTCCCGGCCGTTCATCGACCTGGGGCGCTTCGCCTTCTCGCCCCGGGCGCCGCGCAATGTGCTCGAGGACGCGAAGACCCAGCCTCGCGTGTGGAGCGCGGCCACGGCGCGCGAGGAGGCGCGACTGGTGGCCAGGGACGTGCGCCGGCTCATCGCGGAAGGGGCCGCGCCGTCGGACATCGCGATTGCATACCGTGAGCTGGGGGCGGAGGCGGGGTGGCTCGCCGAGTCGCTCGGTGAGCTGGGCGTGCCGGTGCGACTGCCCTGGGGCGAGCCGCTCTCGTTGGCCGGGCCGGTGCGTCTGGCGTTGGACCTGCCGCTGCTGGTGGAGGACGGCTTCCCCGCCGAGCGCGTGGCGGAGCTGGTGGGCAGTCGCTACGCGCACATCCTGTCGCGCGGAGGTCCGGAGTCGCCGGCGAGCCTCTTCGCGCTGGCCGCCGTGCGGGACGACCGCCTGGGCGCGCTGCGAGGACGCGGTGCCTACGACGTGCGCCTCGAAGGCCTCGCGCGTCGTCTCCAGGCGCTCCAGGGCGCACAGAAGAAGGACGGCAGCGCGCGCATCCAGTCGGTGCGGGTGCTGCGTGAACGCTGCGGCCTGTTGCTGAATGCCTGCCGGCGCATTCCCGAGAAGGCGCCCGTTGCTGAACAGTTGGCCGCGTGGTGGCACGTGGTGGAGCAGTTGGGGTTGATGGACTCCGAGGGGCCCTTGGAGTCCCGCGCGGAAGGTGGACTGGCGGAGCGGGCGCTGGATGCGCGGTCGCGAGACGAGGCCGCGCGCGAGGCGCTGCGGCAGCGCGTCCAGGGACTGCTGCGGACGATGAAGGCGGTGGGCGGTGGCCCGGTGCTGCGTCGGCGCACGTTCGGTCGATGGCTGCGCGATGCGATGTCGGAGGCGTACCTGCCCGCGCGAGGCCCCAGGGGCGCTGCGGTGGAGGTGCTGGAGGCGGCGGAGGTTCCTGGACGCTCCTTCCGTCATCTCTTCATCGCGGGGCTCACCGAGGGACGCTTCCCGGGACGGGATGTGCCCTCGCCGTTGCTCGCGGACGCGGAGCGCTCGGCGCTCAATCAGCACCTGGGCCGTGACGTGTTCCGACTGACCGGCGGCGAGTTCGAGGACCGCGCGGCGTGGCGGCTCACCGAGGACCGCCTGTTGTTCGCCAGCGCGCTCGCCGCGGCGGAGGAGACGCTGAGCCTGTCCTTCGCGGTGGAGGGAGCGGGTGGACAGGAGCAGGTGCCGTCCTCGTTCCTGGAGGAGGTGCGCCGGCTCACCGCGCTGAAGTGGACGCCGCGCTCGTTGCCGCCCATCCCGCCGCTAGACGAGGTGCTTACCGAGTCGGAGCTGCGGCGCTGCGTGGCGCTCGAGGTCCTGGCGCATCCAAAGCTGCGCGTCACCGAGCCGGACCCGGCGGCGTCTCGGCTCAAGGATCGCTTCGACCGGGAGGCCTGGTACTCGGGCGCACATGAGCTATCGCTGGTGGAGGTGGAGCGGCTGCACTTCTTCGGGGAGCCGGACCGCAAGCCCGGGAAGTACACGGGCTCGGTGGATGCCAACACGATGCGCGCGTCGTTGCGCGAGGCCTTCCGCTTCGACCTGACGCGGCCCCTGTCCGCGTCCGCGCTCGCGCGCTTCGGCAACTGCGGCTTCCAGGGCTTCCTCACGTACGGCCTGAAGGTGACGGAGCCGGACCGCCCGGGCGAGGAGTTCGACGCGCGCGGGCGCGGCACCTTCTGGCACCGCGTCGTGGAGGAGGTCTTCCAATCGCTCAAGCAGCACCAACTGCTCGGCAAGGCTCCGGAGGAGATCCCCGAGGAGGTGCTGGACTCCGCGCTCCAGTCCGCGGTGGCGCACTTCGAGAAGTTCCACCACGTGGGGCACCCCGCGCTGTGGAAGCTGGCGCACGAGCGCGCGCGGGCGATGGCGCGTCGAATCCTGGTGGATGAGCGGCGCGGGCTGCCCTTCGAGCGGATGGTGCCGGAGGGCTTCGAGCTCCAGTTCGGCCCCGCCGCCGAGGACGACCGGTGGCGCCACGTCATGTTGCCCATCGACGGTGACGCCATCGTCTTCGAGGGGAAGATCGACCGGCTCGACGTGTCCGGCTCGGAGGTGGGTGTCATCGACTACAAGTCCGGGCGCCTGGACAAGAACGAGCTGAAGAAGCGGCTGCTCACGTCCGACTTCCAGCTGCCGCTGTACCTCTTCGCCGCGCGCGAGAGCGGCCACCAGAACGCGAGCCAGGCCGCGTGGTTCTCGCTGCGCACGGGCAACACCATCCACCTGTCGGAGGTGGTCCCCGCGCAGGAGCTGGACGAGCTGTTGTCCACGGACCCCGAGGTGCGCGCGAAGGTGGCGGAGAAGGAAGGCGGGCGCAACCTGCCCAACGCCGTGGAGTCGCTGGTGCGCACGCTGCGCGAGGGCCAGTTCGCCGCGCGGCCCCAGGACTGTGGCTCCTGCGGCTTCCGCGCCGTGTGCCGCATCACCGAGCGGCGGATGACGGAGGAGGGGAGTTGAGCACGGCCCCTTCCATCCTCGCGCTGGAGCGCAACCTGGCGCTCATGGCGGGCGCCGGCGCGGGCAAGACGTACAGCCTGGTGACGATGACGCTGCACCTGCTCGCGGGCGCGCGCGAGGCGGGGGGCCCCTTGCGCCCCGCGCGGTTGTGCATGCTGACCTTCACCGACAAGGCCGCGGCGGAGATGCGCGCGCGCCTGAGGATGCGTCTGGACGGGCTGGCGCAGGGCGAGGCGAAGCTGGACCAGGAGGTGGAGCTGCGCGCCTCGCTCTCCCGGCTGGACCGCCCGTTCCCGTTGCCCGAGGCGTGGCGCCAGCTGCGCGAGGAGATGGGCGCGGCCACGGTGGGCACGTTCCACTCGCTCTGCGGTCAGTTGCTGCGACGCGCGCCACCGGCGGTGGGCATCGACCCGAGCTTCGAGGTGCTCGACGAACTCGAGGCGTCCAGTCTGGTGCAGGACGTGTGCGAGCGCGTCGTGCTCGATGCGCTGGAAGCGGGCGACGCGCGCGTGCGTGAGCTGTGTCAGGAGCTGGGGTTCTCCGGCTCCGGGTTCTCCGATGGTCTGGTCGCCGCGCTGGTGTCGGTCTACGGCAAGCTGCGCGAGGAGGGGCTGCGCGCGGCCTCCGCGGCGGTGGCCGACGTGGCGCAGGCCCGCGAGGAGTTCGACGACGCGCTGAAGGAGTGCCTGCGCCTGTGCATGGAAGTGCGAGCACTGGACGCCAAGGGCGAGTGGAGCCAGTTGGTGGGCGCGCTGGAGAAGGCGCTCAACGGGATGACGGCGGAGAACTTCCAGAAGGGAGACCGCTACCCGTGGTTGCGCGCCTGCTTCGCGACGGACACGCGCAACATCGCGCGGCTCAGCAAGGGCGCCGCGGGGCCGGTGCGCGAGCTGTACTGGCGCATCTACAAGGGCAAGACGGACGGCTCGGTGCGCATGCTCGTCGATGCGTGGGCCGCGTGGCACACCGCGCCCTTCGAGGAGACCTTCCGCGAGCTGCTGGGGCGCGTGGAGACCCGGCACGACGCGGAGTTCGCCCGCCGCAACGTGTTCGACTTCACCTCGCTGCTCGTCAAGGCGCGCGACCTGCTGCGAGACCATCCCGAGTTCCGCCGGCAGGTGCAGGAGCGCGTGGGCGCCCTCCTGGTGGACGAGTTCCAGGACACCAACCGGCTCCAGTTGGAGCTGGTGCTGCTGCTCGCGGAGAAGCGCGAGGGGGGGCCTCGCGAGCTGACGCCGGAGATGGACCTGCCGTCCGCGCTGCCGCTGGAGCCCGCGTTCCTCTGCGCGGTGGGAGATCGCAAGCAGTCCATCTACGAGTTCCGTGGCGCGGACGTCTCCGTCTTCACGCTGCTGTCGAAGAAGGTGGAGGAGGAGGGCGGCACGCGCGGCTTCCTCCAGCACAACCGCCGCTCGGTGCCGGGCCTGTTGTCCTTCTTCAACCACGCCTTCGCCGGGGTGCTGGTGGCGGCGGATGCGCACGCGCCCCGTCCGTTCGAGGTCGTCTACGTCCCCGAGGAGGACGACCTGTCACCCGTGCGCGCCTCGCTCACCGAGGCCCCCGTGGTGGAGCGACTCCACCTGGAGGAGCAGGAGACCGCCGGAGACCTGCGATGGCTGGACGCGGACTGCACCGCGAGGCGGCTGCGCATCCTGCTCGCGCCCGGTGCGCTCCCCACGGTGGCTCGCGAGGATGGCGAGGGCTCACGTCCCGCGCGCGGTGGCGACGTGGCGATGCTCTTCCGGACCTTCACGCACCTGGAGGTGTACCGGCAGGCGCTCATCCGCCACGGTGTGCCGCATCGGGTGCTGCGTGGACGAGGGTTCTACGGCGCGCAGGAGGTGCTCGACCTGGCCTCGCTGCTGGCGCTGCTGGCGGACACGGAGGACGCGCTCGCCTTCGCCGCCGTGCTGCGCTCGCCGCTGGTGGGCCTGTCGGACGCGACGTTGTTCCTGCTCGCCGGGGAGCAGCCGTTGTCGCTGGCGTCACCTCGACTGACGGACGACGAGGTGCTCGCCACCCTGCCGGAACGTGAACGTCAGCGCCTGAAGACCTTCCTGGAGGCCTTGCCCGCGCTGTGCCGGGAGCGGGACCGGTTGGGCGTGAGGGAGCTGTTGCTCTCCGCGCTGGACCTGACGGGCTACCGCGAGGCGCTCGCGGGCTCTCCCTATGCGGAGCAGGCGAGCGCCAACGTGGAGAAGCTGCTCGCGTTGGCCTCGCGTCGCGACGAGCGGGGCTCGGGCGGGTGCGTGGCCTTCGCCCGCGAGCTGCGCATGCTGGCCGAGTCCTCCCCGAACGAAGCCCAGGCGGACCTGCTCGACGCCGGAGACCCGCGCGCGGTGCAACTGCTCACCATCCACCGCGCCAAGGGCCTGGAGTGGCCCATCGTCGTCGTGCCCGGCATGGGCGGTCGACGCCGGAGCACCTCCGCCCGCGCGCACTTCGAGCGCTCGCACGGCATCGCCCTGCGCCCCTGGGTGCCCGACTCGCTGGACGGCTACACGTCCAACCGCTTCGAGGCGGTGCGCCAGGAGCTCAAGGCCCGCGAGGACGCCGAGTATCGCCGCCTGCTCTACGTGGCGCTCACCCGCGCCAGGGACTTGCTGGTGCTCTCCGGTGGAGAAGAGCCACGTGCGGGCAAGGATTCGTGGTGGCACCTCGTCGACGCCCGGCTGGAGGACGTCACCACGCGCGAGCTCGTCACGGACGTGGACGTGGACGAGCTGCCTCCACCCAGGGACCCGGAGCCGCCGGGGCCCGAGGCGCTGGCGCGTGTGGAGGCCCGTGTCGAGGCCGCGTTGCTGCGCGTGCGCGGCGGCACGCTGGACCTGCCCGAGTCCGCGGCGTCCCTCAGCGCGCCCGTGAGCTCCGTGCAGGACTTCATCACCTGTCCACGCCGCTTCCACTACGTGCACCGCCTGGGACTGCGCGGCGCGCCGTGGCAGTGGGAGGTGGCGCCGCGAGAGACCCCGCTCGTCGTCGAGCCGGAGGGCTGGCTCCCTGAACGCAGCCCCGCGGAGCTGGTGCGCCATCTGCTGAGCACCTCTGATTTGCGACTGTGCTCGGCCCGTGACGTGGACGTCACGGAGCGCCGCGCGCACCTGGAGGCCTTGCTGCGCGAGGCGGGCGCGTTGGCGGAGGACCCGGGCATGGAGGCGGTCCTGGGCACGGCGGAGCGCTGGCTCGCCACCGACTTCGCCCGGATGCTGGCGGAGTCCCCGCCGCGCGGCGTGCACCGGGGCCTGGCCTTCAGCCTGGTGGTGGACGAGGGCATCTCCCTGGAGGGTGAGATGGATGTCCTCTGGGAGTCACCTCGCGGCGAGGCGGTGGTGGTGACCTACAAGTCGGGCGGACGGCATCCGTTGGGAGCGGCCGCGTACGTCCACGAGCTGGACGCGCTGGAGCTGGCGGCGCGACGGATGGTGCGAGCGGGCGTCCCCGTGCGTGTGGGCGTCGTCTTCCTGGGGGAGGAGCGCCCGGAGCCCGAGTGGCGGGCGGACGCGGCGCGCCCCGAGGAGGCCGCCAGGCGGCTCGCGGACGCGACGCGGGCGCTGGCACGGGGGGAGGTGCGTGGCGCCTGGGTGGGACGAGAGAGGGCGACCTGCCAGGCCCTGCATTGTGGCTTCTCGGAACACTGTCACCCGGCCCCTCCCGCGTGCTAAGCGGCGGGCACCATGCCGAACGTCGTCGTCATCGGAGCGCAGTGGGGAGATGAAGGGAAGGGCAAGGTCGTGGACCTGCTCACCGAGCATGCCCAGTTGGTCGTCCGCTTCCAGGGCGGCAACAACGCGGGGCATACGCTCGTGGTGGGGGGCCAGAAGACGGTCCTGCACCTGATTCCCTCGGGCATCCTCCACCAGGGCAAGACGTGTGTCATTGGCAACGGAGTGGTGGTGGACCCGGCGGTGCTCGTGGGGGAGATCGACGCGCTCAAGGCGCGCGGCTTCCTCAAGGAGGACTCGCAGCTCATCATCTCCGACAATGCCCACGTCATCTTCCCGTGGCACAAGCTGCTGGACAGCTTCCGCGAGAAGGCCCGCGGTGGCAGCGCCATCGGCACCACCGGCCGCGGTATCGGCCCGTCCTACGAGGACAAGGTGGCGCGCCGGGGCATCCGCATGCGGGACTTGCTCAACCCCGAGCGCCTGCGCAAGCGCATCGAGGAGCGGCTGCCCCAGGCCCTCGAGGAGCTCCGGGAGCTGTGCGGCAAGGCGGGCGTGCCGGTGCCCCAGCTCGAGGTGCCCCAGGTGCTCGCGGAGTTCTCCGGGCTGGGTGAGCGGCTCAAGCCCTACGTGCACGACGCCTCGCTGTACCTCGCCGGCCAGGTGCGCCGCGGCGCGCGCATCCTCTTCGAGGGCGCGCAGGGCACGCTGCTCGACGTGGACCACGGCACCTATCCCTTCGTGACGTCGTCCAACTGCGTGGCGGGCAACGCCGCGGTGGGCTCGGGCCTGGGCCCGACGGCCATCGACAAGGTGATGGGCATCAGCAAGGCCTACACCACGCGCGTCGGCGGCGGTCCGTTCCCCACGGAGCTCAGCGACGCCATCGGCGACCAGCTGCGCAAGGTGGGTGACGAGTTCGGCGCCACCACCGGTCGTCCCCGCCGCTGCGGCTGGCTGGACGGCGTGGTGCTGCGCTACGCGGCGCGTGTCAACGGCCTGTGGGGCATGGCGCTCACCAAGCTCGACGTGCTCAGCGGCCTGAAGTCGCTGCAGATCTGCAACGCGTACGACCTGGACGGCGAGAAGATCACCGAGCTGCCCGGCGACTACGAGGACCTGGCGCGCGTCAAGCCCATCTACGAGACGCTGCCCGGCTGGGAGGAGAACCTCGCCGGCGTGCGCAGCTTCGACGAGCTGCCGGAGAACGCGAAGCGCTACGTGCGCCGCGTGGAAGAGGTCAGCGGCGTGCCCGTGGTGTGCGTCTCCGTGGGCGCCGACCGCGGCGAGACGGTGCTGCTGCAGAACCCCTTCCGCAGCTGAGACGGGCCACACCCTCGGAGAAACTCCCACCGGGGGTGTGGGCGCATCGTGACGTCGTCCCCGGTTTCTGCTACGGCAACCGGTGCAACCCCTTGGGGGACGTCATGCACCTGGTGCGCAAGTCCGTCGTCGTCCTGTCCGCGGTGCTGCTGCTCGGTGCGGCGGAGCCCTCCGCGCCCGCCCGGGCCGCCTTTGCTCGCGGCGAGTCCGCCCTGGGCGCCGGCCGTCTGGACGAAGCGGCCGCCGCATACCGCGAAGCGCTGGCCGCCACTCCGGGCTATGCCCCCGCGCTCAACGGCCTGGGCAGCGTGGCCTTCCGCCAGGGCAAGCTGAAGGACGCCATCGCGCGCTTCGGCGAGGCCACGCAGGCGGACCCGCTGCACAAGATGGCGTACTTCAACCTGGGCTATGCCGCGCGCAAGGCCGGGGACGCCGCCACCGCCGCCCGCGCCTACGGGCGCTATGTCGAGCTCGAGCCGGACGACGCGGACGGCTACTACGGCCTCGCGGAGAGCCACCGCCAGCTCGGCGACAAGCCCCAGGCCATCGCCGCGTATCAGGGCTACATCGCCCGTGAGAACCGGCCCTCGGAGCAGATCTGGGTCCAGAAGGCGCGCGGCTACCTGAAGTCGCTCGGCGCCTCGCCCCTGCCGCCCGAGTCTTCGAAGCCGCTCCCGCGCGGCGTCGCGGCGCCGCCTCCGACGAGCACCCTCGGCGCCTCGCCCGAGTCCCCGAAGCCGCTCCCCCGCGTCGCCGAGGCGCCGCCTCCGACGAGCACCCTCGGCGCCTCGCCCGAGACTCCGAAGCCGCTCCCGCGCGTCGCCGAGGCGCCGCCTCCGACGAGCACCCCGGGCGTCACGCCAGTGACACCTCCCGCTGTGGCGACGGCCGACGGCGCGGACCTGCGCGAGAAGGGGACGCCCCCGGGCACCGCCGTGGCCTCGCCGGCTTCGACGCCCTCGGCGCAGGAGCCGGTGCCCTTCCCGTCGAAGCCCTCGGCCGAGGTCGCGCAGGCTCGCACGCCGAACCCCGCGCTGGCGGCGGCGCGCATCCGGGACGGCGACGCGCTGATGAAGGAGCGCCGCTACCGCGAGGCGGCCTTCGCGTTCCTGGATGCGTCGCACGCGGACGAGGGCCATGTGGAGGCCTTGTTCAAGCTGGGCAACGCGTTGGCGGTGCTCGGCTACTACGGGCAGGCGGTGGAGAAGTGGGAGTCCGCCATCCAGCTCACGAAGGACGCGGCCATCCGTCAGAGCGCGCAGGACAACATCGCGCGGGCGCGGACGAAGATGGCGCAGTCGGGCGCGTCGCCGCAGGCGGCGGGACAGGCCCCGGGCTCCGGACCTGTCGCGGAGACGACACGGGCGCAGGCCCGGAGGGCCTATGAGCAGGGCGTGCAGCGCATCGGCTCGCGCGACTTCGCCACGGCGCTGACGCACCTGACGCAGGCCATCCAGCTGGAGCCCATGCTCGCGGTGGCCTACACCGCGCGCGGCAGCGCCAACATCGGCCTGCGGCGCTACGCGGAGGCCGCGGCGGACTATCAGTTCGCGATGGAGCTGGAGCCCCAGGCGGCGTCCCCCCTGTACGGGTTGGCCGAGTCCTACCGTGCCCTGGGGCGCAACGCGGAGGCACGGGGGCTCTACGAGCGCTATGCCGCCTCGTCGGCCGCGGACGTCCGTCCCCAGCTCCAGGAGGAATCTCGACAGAAGGCCGTGAAGCTGCGTTGACCGGCGGCCAGGCGGGCCGGGGGGCAGGTGGATCCTGTCAGCCCCAAGCATTAATTTGGAGGCATGACCGGGCGCGACGCGGAGATGAACGGACGGCAGGTCTTTCGCCCTCGTCGTAGCCTCTCGGCTGCGATGGCGGCGGCGGGTCTGCTCTGGGTGGCGGTGCTGCTCTACCTCTTCAAGTTCGAAGGGGTGCCGCTGAAGACCTTCCTCTCAGCGGGCTTCTTCATCCTCTTCTTCGGCGTCTCGCTCGCGTACTACGCGCGCACGCTCATCGTCGTGGACGCCCGGGGCATCACCTACCGGGGCATGGTCCGCACCCGGCGCTTCGCGTTCTCGGACATCCGCAACGTGGACGTGCTGCCCGGCCCCGTCACCGTCTACGCCATCCGGGGACAGTGGGGATTCGTCCACTTCACCAGCTTCTTCCTGCATCACCAGAAGCTCGCCCGGATTCTCGTCGAACGCGCGGGGTTGGCGCCGCTGCCGGGTTGACGCGCTAGGTCGTCATCAGGAGGTAGGTGACGAGCAGTCCCGCCAGCGCCGCGGTGCCTCCCAGCCCGATGAACCACCACTCCGCGCGAGCCTTCCGCCGAGGAGGCGCCGTCTGCGCCGGCCCCGTGTCGGAGAGGCTCTGCTCGGGGGATTCCGGGGCGGCCGGCTCCGCGGGCGCCTCGTCCAGGGCCGCCTGGAAGCGCAGCAGCGTGCGCCCCAGCTCCAGCACGTCGCCATCGCACAGCGTCACGGGCTCCTGGACGCGCTCCCCGTTGACGTAGACGCCGTTGGGACTGCCCAGGTCCTCCAGGACGAACACACCTTCTTCGTGGTGGATGCGCGCGTGATTGCGGGACACGGACCTGTCGCGAAGGCGCAGCGTGGCTTCTTGTCCCCGACCGAGGTCCGTGCGGGCGTCCGCGAGCGCGTGCATCCGGCCCACGTCCAGTCCCGTCAGGCAGGTGAGGGTGGCCGCGCGGGAAGGGGCCGCGTCCAGGCCCGTGAGCAGCCCCTTGAGCACGGCGACAGTGCCCTGGGCGCGCTGCTCGGGTGTCTCCGGGAGGACACTCAGGCGCATCGTGTCGGGCAGGCCCACCACCTCGCCGGGGAGCACCAGCCTGGACACGCCCGGAGGCACGAGCACCCCGTTGACGTCGAAGGTCCGGGTCGCCTCCACCATGAGCCGCTGCCCCTCGATGTGCAGGGACAAGAGGTGGGGCGGCAGGGCCTCCAGGCGGACATGGTCCTCGGGACCGCCGCCCAGCAGGTGATGGCCCTCGGGCAATTCGAAGGGCGTGGTGGTGCCCAGGTGCTGGAATTCGAAGCGCATGACCCGGGGCTGGAGCAACGGGTGGACCGCCCTGGCGCACGGGGATTCGCGTGCTTGGCGCTTGGGTGCGTCCCGGGCGCTGGCCCGGCCCGTCCTCGCCGCGAGACGGCTCAGGCGGCCGGGTCGCGGGAAGTGTCCACTTCCGACACGCGCGCGCCAGGATGGACGGCCACCGCGGAGCCATCCGCGACGAACGCGGAGGCGGGCGTGCCCCGCAGGAAGGGCACGAAGCGCTCGCCGTACAGCTTCGCCACGTCGCACTCGAAGACGGGGTCCTCGGCGCGCCACACGGACCAGCGCGGGTGCTCCACGCGGTACTCCGCGCTGCCTCCGTCGCGCTGGGGCGTGTAGCCCCAGTAGTGCTCGGTGATGAACTCCTCCTGCGAACCCGGAGCGCTGGGCAGGGGAGCGCCCCGCGTGCGCGCCGCGAGCCGATGCCAGCGGCCCTCGTGCTTCCAGCCGTACTCCAGGCGGCCCGGTGCGCCCTGCTCGGCGCCGTCCATCTCCACGAGGTGCCGCATGGGCAGCGCCAGGTACGGCTCGTTGTAGACGACGCGCGCCACCGTCGCGATGGCCCACCGGGGGACGAGCTCCCGCACGAAGGCCACGCCCCGTCGCCATCCCTCGGGTCCACGGTGGCGCACGTAGTAGCGGAGGTTGACCTCGTCGAAGTCGCGATGGAAGGGCACCGCGAGCCCGCGCACGCGCGTGTCGAGGAAGCGGAAGCCCACCATGCTGGCGAAGGCCTTGCCCCCCCACGTGTCCAGCTCCGTGCCTCGGGGGACGAGCGGCGCGAGCACCTTCGGGTCCACCTCGTAGTTGAGCATCACGAGGTAGCGCCACGTGGCTGTCAGGAAGGGGCTCATGTCCCTTCGTAATCCGCGCGGGGCCCGCGTGTCCGGGCCGCTGTCGCGGGCCCCGAACTCCGCCTTACTGGAGTCGGAAGCCGATGTTCTGTGGGAGCGAGAACATGTACGCGCTCGCGACCGCCATCATCACGACGCCCAGGGCGAGCAACGAGATCTTCAGCGACGGGTGGTCGAGCTTCGTGGCCACGCCCGCGAAGAAGAGGACGGAGGCGAAGAGGACGACGCAGAAGGTGAAGTTGTCGCCGTTCTGGGTGGCCTGCCGCGCCTTGTCGAAGGTCGCTGACGCCTCTTCGTTCAGCAGCCGGCTGCGCTCGCGAGGCGCCGGGTAGTATTCGGGCCGCGTGAAGGGCGTGTCCGGCGGCGCGACGCCTTGCTCGAGGCCCTCCGCGCGCCACGCCTCGAAGGCGGGGCGGAACTCCTCGCGGAAGCGCTGCTCGAAGAACCGCGCCCGCTTCTCGTCGCCGTCGCTCCACGCGGCGGCCCAGTTCCCGAAGGTGCTCGTGTCCACCTCGACGAGCAGCGCCATCTCGTTGGCGGCGCGGACGGCCTCGGAGCGCAGCGCGTTCGCCTTGCTGTATTCGTAGGACTGCTCTCCGCTCCAGCGGGTGGCCTGGTACGCGCTCCACGCGGAGCCGACGGTGGCGAGCGCGAGCAGCACGGTGGCGAGCAGCTCCACCATGTACTCACGCCTTCGCTCTCGCGCGGGGCGAAGGTGGAGGATGGCGTCGGCGAGCTCCTTGTGGAACTCGTGGGGAGCCGGGGAGGACGTGCTCATGCGGGGCCTCCAGGTCCTGTCACGGCGAGGACGTCGGCTGTGTGGTGGCCGAGGTCGCCGTCACCACGGGCCCCTTGGGTCCGGGCCGGATTTCGTAGTCGACGGAGGCCTGTCGGGACGGACAGCACAGCGGATCCTCCTCCGAGTAGCGGCGCACCGCGCCCGACAGGCTCTTCGCGTCCACCAGCCGCACGTCCCCGAGCGCTCCGTCGAACCGGTCCGACATGGGCTCCGGAGACAATGTGCCCGCGAAGCGGCCGTCGACGAAGACGAACACCTGGTAGCCCATGGCGCGGCACTGGCCGTCCCCCTCGGCCGCGGCGGTGATGACCTCCGTCGTGTCGTAGACCTGCAGCGCGCCCAGCAGCGTCCAGCCCGCCTTCACCACGGCCCGGTCCGACGCGGTGGTGGGCTTGCGCGCGAGCTTCGCGCAGGGGCCCGTGCGCAGGGACTGGCCATCGCCACGAGGCGCCTTGGGCAGCGTGGCCCCCGACACGTTCCATGACGCCAGGGGCTGCTTGTCCACCCACGCGGAGCCGCTGGCCTGGGGCGCGGCGGGCGACGCGGCCAGGGAGGGGGCCGCCCAGAGGAGCAGGACGGCGGGGATGAGCACTCGACGTCGCGACATGGGCGAGACCTCCGGAAGCAAGATGGCCCTGTCGCGCGCGAATGGGACGTGGGCCGCGCGGGCGGGCAGGTGAGCGGAGGGCCGCCCGGGTCGAACGCAGGCGCGATGGAGCCTACCTCGCCGCGGGAAGGCCGCTAGGATGCCCGCCGCCGATGCGCACTTCCTCCATCGTCCTCTTCCTGACCCTCTCGTGTTCCGTGGCCGCGTGCCGCGATGAACAGGCGGGCCCCAAGCCGCGCACGCAGCGTCTGCCGGAGCCTGCCCGCGCCCGCATCCTGGACGCCGCGCCCTCGGACCTGACCTTCCGCGCGGGCACGACGTTCGCCGGCGGCTCGGTGGTGTACCTGGGCTCGAAGGTGACGCCCGCGAACGCCGCCCCGGGGCAGCAGGTCCAGCTCTCGCACTACTTCCAGGCGCGCGCGCAGCCGCCCCAGGGCTATGGCTTCTTCGTCCACGTGGTGGACGTGGCGAGCGGCGGCATGGTCGTCAACGCGGACCACGAAATCCAGGACGGCGCCGCGCCGTTGGCCACGTGGCCGGTGGGCAAGGTCATCGAGGATGTCCATGTCGTGCCCATGCCCAACGCCCCCGCGCGGGTCATGCTGGGCTTCTGGCGCGGCGACGAGCGGCTGGCCGTGGACGACGCCTCCGCCCAGGACGGCGCGAACCGGATGCTCGGGCCCCAGCTCGGCGGCGCCGCGCCGGCGCTCCCCGAGTATGTCGTGCGCCGGGCCGAGACGGCGCCCAGGCTGGACGGCGTGCTCGATGACGCGGTCTGGAAGACGGCGACGCCGGTGGTGCTGAAGGGCAGCTTCGACGGGCGCGCGGTGCGGCTGCGCACCGAGGCGCGCCTGGCTTACGACGACGCGTACCTGTACGTGGCCTTCGACTGCGAGGACCCGGACGTCTGGGGCACGCTGCGCAAGCGCGACGACCCCATCTACGAGCAGGAGGTGGTGGAGATCTTCCTCGACGCCAACGCGGACGGGCGCACGTACAACGAGCTGCAGGTGTCACCGCACAACGTCCAGTTCGACGCGTACTTCCCCGCGCGTCGGCAGGGCATGGACCTGTCGTGGGACTCGGGGCTGACGTCCGCCGTGAAGGTGCGCGGCACGCTGGATGACGCCTCCGACAAGGACGAGGGCTGGTCCGTGGAGCTGCGCATCCCCTTCGCGAAGCTCGCGGAGGTGCCCCGGGTGCCGCCGCAACCTGGGGACAAGTGGCGCTTCAATCTCTATCGGCTGGAGCACCACGGCCGGAAGACGGTGGAAGGCCAGGCCTTCTCACCGCTCTTCGTCGGTGACTTCCACGCGCTGCCGCGCTTCGGGTGGCTGACGTTCCAGTGAGGGGCCGCGCCCCCGCGCTCAGGCGTGCGGGGTGATGTCCCACTGGGCATCCGCGACGGAGCGCTCGGAGGTGTCGCCCAGGAAGCGGAGGAAGCCCTGGAGCTCGAGCGTGTCGATGAGCTCCTCGGCCTCCTGTTGCGAGTACCCCTTCAGGTCCACGAGCAGGTCGCGCATGAGCGACTTGCCGCGCAGGTAGCCCACGGGCTCTCCAGGGCCGAGCTTGGACTTCAGGTCCGCCGTCAACTGCCGCAGGTCGATGTCCTCGGGAATCATCGACTCAACGATGGGAATGACGCTCCCCCGCGGCAAGTCGTGGCGCGGAGGGCTCCGGCTCGCGCGTCAGGTGAGGGACCAGCCGGACTTCCCGCCCATCACTCTCCACCGTGACGGCGCCGTCGATGTCCGTCCGCCAACACTCGCTGCCCAGGGCGCGGTAGCGCGCCTCGACCTCCGGGTGGGGGAAGCCGAAGCGGTTGCGCCGGCCGACGCAGAAGACGACGTGCTGGGGGCGCACCCGCTCCAGCAGCGCCTGGGTGGAGGACGTCCGGGAGCCATGGTGGGGTGCCTTCATCACCGTCACCGGGCCCAGGCCTTCCGTCAGCAGATCCTCCGCGTCGTGCTCCATGTCGCCGGGCAGGAGCACCGTGACGTCGCCATGGCGCACGCGCAGCACCACGCTGCGGTCATTGACGCCCTCCAGCAGCTCCCGCTCCGCCGGGCCGGGCGGCCCCAGCACCTCCACCGTCGCGTCTCCCAGGCGAAGCGGCGGATGGCCCGCCTCCACCTCCTCGACACGTGCGCTGCCCGCCGCCTTCACCACCTGCCGTGACAGGGGACCGCCCTCGTCACCCGCGGGCAGCCACAGGCGCGCGGTGGGCACCTGTCCCAGGGTCGAAATCAATCCCAGCGCGTGGTCCGGGTGCGGATGGGACAGCACCGTCAAATCCAACGCGGAGATGCCCTGGTGGCGCAGGTAGGGCAGCACGAAGCGCGTGCCCGTGTCCGCGCCGTTGGGCGCGCCGCCGCCGTCCACCAGCGCATGGTGTCCCCTCGAGCTGAGCACCACGGCGTCTCCTTGCCCCACGGAGAGGAAGGTGACGCGCAGGCCCGGCTGCGGCATCACCCGGGGCACGAGCACGGTGGCGACGAGCGCCGCGGGCGTGAGCCACAGGCCGTGTCTCCACCGCCCCGCGCCCAGGGCCCACACCAGCAATCCCAGCGCATACGGCGCGGCCCAGAGGCCCAGCGACGGCACCTCCACCGAGGCCAGGGGCATGGCCGCGAACACGCGCGTCACCCACAGCAGCGCCTCCGACGCCCACGCGCCCGCCCACAGCACGGGCGTGGCCACCACGGGCGAGATGACGAACAACGCCGCCCCTCCCGCCGCCAGCCCCGTGAGCAGGCCACAGAGGGGCAGGGCGACGACATTGGACAGGAGCCCCGCCAGGCTCACCCGTCCGAAGGCCGAGGCCACCACGGGCAGCCCCGCGAGCGTGGCCGCGCCGCTCGCGCACAGCGTCTGCGCCATGGCCTCGCGCGACTGGTGCCACCACCGCACCCATCGGCGAGGCTCGCGAGGGTCCGCGGGCGCCAGGGGGAACGCCAGCCTCAGCGCGGGCACGAGCACGACCAGGCCGAAGACCGCCAGGAACGACAGCCGCAAGGACAGGTCCTCCACGCTGGAGGGCGCCCACAAGCCCAGCACCAGGGCCGCGGCGCTGAGGCCGTTGAGTCCATCCGCGCGCTTCCACCACGCCAGCCCCAACAGCACCACGGTGGCCATCACCGCCGAGCGCACCGCCGGAGGCTGGTTCCCGGTGAACAGCACGTAGGCCCAGACGAAGGGCACGGCCGCCGGAGCCGCCACCCGACGCGCATCCACCATCCGCCACCGCGCGCCCGCTCTCACCAGCAACCGCCGCAGCACCGCGAGCGTCATCAACGCGAGCGCCGCGACATGCAGCCCGCTCACGCTGAGCACGTGCGCGAGGCCCGCGCGTGAGAACGCGTCCTCCCACCCTGCAGCCAGCTCCGCCCGGCGTCCCGCCGCCAACGTCAGGAAGAGGGCCGCGGAGTCCCGCGACGGCGCCACCCGGTGCGTCTGCTCCGCGAGCCGCTCGCGCGTGTCCTCCAGGCTCCACCGCCACGTCGACGCGAGCGACAACACCAGCACCCGCTCCGCGCTCGTGGACCCGGTGAAGGCCACGCCCTGTCGCCGCCGGACCGAGGAGAAGTCCTTCTCACCCGGGTTGGCCGCCGGAGCGTCCGGGGAGAGCCGCGTCCGCGCTCGGAGCCGCTGGCCCGGCAGCAACGCCAGGGGCGCTCCACGTAACGTCAGGTTCACCTTGAACCGGGCCGGCTCGAGCGCCGTCTCCGAGGGTCCCGCCCGGGCCACCACGAGCCGCACGCGCGTGCCGCCCTCCACGGCGTCCACCCGCTCCGCCTCGCCCTCCAGCACCGCCTCGCCGCCGCCCTGGAGGGACGCGGGCACCCGCACCCGGGCCTCCCAGTGCGACAGACCGGCTCCCGCCATCCAGAGTGCCCCCAGGACCGCCAGGTGAGCACCAGGCAGCCGGGCGAGCGCCAGGCCGACCAGTCCCAGCAAAACCCCGCAGACCAGAAATAGCTCCGCCGAGCCATCCGTTCCGGGTGACCAGAGAGCGCCCAGCAGCAGGCTCAACGAAGGAAAGAAGAGGGGACGCGTCCCCAGGTCGCGCCAAGCGTAACGTTCCACCCACCACCCCGACCTGCACCGTCCGTCACGCCAGCTCGCACACCGAGCGTCATCGCGTACGAAAACCGACAACGTAGTCGGACGCGTTCTGGGTGGTCAAGGCGTTATCGTTGCCCGTTGATGTGGTTTGTGGTAGTAGTGCCCGGCTTGTTGATGGAAGGCCGGTTGCGAGTCTTTCAAGGAGGCAGTTAGTGCAGACCAGCTTCAAGACTGGTGACAAGGCGGTTTATCCGGGCCAGGGCGTCGGTGAGGTGATGGGTATCGAGCACACCGAAGTGGCCGGGCAGCGCCAGTCGTTCTACGTGCTGCGCATCCTGGAGAACGGGATGCGGATCATGATCCCGATCAACAAGGTCGGGTCGGTCGGCCTCCGGGAGATCATCAGCGAGGAGGATGTGAAGCAGGTCTATTCCATCCTCAAGGAGAAGGACATCTCGGTCGACTCCACCACCTGGAACCGTCGGTACCGGGAGTACATGGAGAAGATCAAGACGGGCTCCGTCTTCGAGATCGCCGAGGTGCTGCGTGACCTCTACCTCCTGAAGGGCGACAAGGACCTGTCGTTCGGCGAGCGCAAGATGCTCGACACCGCGCGCTCGCTGCTCATCAAGGAGCTGTCGCTGGCGAAGGACTGCTCCGAGGAAGAGATCGAGTCGGACCTGAAGAAGATCTTCAACCTGGCCTGATCCGGGCCTCCAGCCCGACACTCCCGCCCCGGGTTCCCTCACAGGGAGCTCGGGGCTTCGTGTTTGTGCGTCATGATTGAGCCGTCATCCTCCTCCGCGTCGGCGCGGGCCGAGCGGGACCTTCGCATCGCCGAGCTGGAGGCGAGGCTCGCGCGCCGTCGCGTGGGCGTCAGGCCGCTGGCCGCGGTGCTGGGCATCATGGTGAGCCTTGCGCTGCTGGCGATGCAGCGTCGGGAGCTGGCGTATGTCTTCTCCCCGGCCGCTCCGCTCACGTTGGGCGTGGAGGGGGACTACCGGTTCGACGCGCTGGTCTCCAACCGCTACGCCCAGGTGCATGGCATCCCCACCGCGCGGGGCGCCTACGAGCGCGAGGGCGGCGCGACGTACGTCCTGGTGGGCCTGCGCGAGTCTCCGTTCGTGGTGCGCAGGCTCGCGTTGCCCGGCGAGGACTGGGTGGAGGGCCGGCCTCCGCCTTCACCGGACTCGCGGCCCTTCGCCATCCGGGGGCGGCTCCTGGCGCAGGAGGACGCGCCTCGCTACCGGGACGCGCTCGCGTTGTTGAAGGGCATGGGAGAGCTTCAGCCCCACGAGGGCCGGCTGTGGCTTCTCATCGAGGGGGAGCGCCCCGGTGAGGACCGGGGGCGGGTGCTGGTGGCCCTGGCGCTGCTCGCGTTCGCGGTGTTGAACGCGGTGCTGCTGGTCAGGGGGCTGACTCGGCGGTGGTCTCCAGACGCCTGAGGCCCTCGATGGCGCTGCGGTTGCCCGAGTCGTACTTGAGGGCCTGCTGGAAGGCGGCCCGCGCGGCGCTCGAGTCGTGGGCCTTCATGTGGTCCACGCCGGAGCGGACGTACAGGATGGAGAGCTGCTTGCGCAGCTGCGGCCCCTGCAGGCTCCAGCCCTTGGAGAGCTCCTGGTCGATCTGCGTCGCCAGCGCGAGCTGGGAGATGGCGCGCGCCGTGTCGCCCTTCGCGAGCGCCTTGCGGGACTCGGCGCTGGTGGCCTCGAAGCGCACGAGCTGGGCGTGGAGCGTGTTGAGGCGGGCGCCCTTGGCCAGGTCCATCGCGCCAGCCAGGTCATTGGCTTCGTAGAGGCGCAGGACGTCCGCCTCCGTCACGGGGCCCGTGGGCTTCGACGGCGCGGCCTTGGGGGCGGTGGATTCGGGGAAGGCCGCCACCTCCACGTCCGCGCTGGCACTGCTCGGCCGGACTGCGCCCGAGGCGATATCGCGAGCGCTCGGACTCGGCGATGCAACGGTGCTGGCCGGCGGCGAGCCCCGGCTCGCGCCCGAGGCGATGTCCCGGGCGCTCGGGCTCGAGGATGCAACGGAGCTGCCCGGGGATGCGCCCCGGCTCGCGCCCGAGGCGATGTCCCGGGCGCTGGGGGTCGGAGCCGCAACCGGGTTGCTCGACGGCGAGCGGCCCGCTCCCGAGGCGATGTCCCGGGCGCTCATGCCGGTGGCCGCGACCGGGTTGCCGGAGCCGGCGGCGCCCTGTCCGTCCGAAACCTCATCGGTCCGCGAACCCCGCGAGCTGGTGTCCTGCTGTGCGCCCCGGTTGCCATTCCCGGCGATGTCGCGGGCGCTGAGTCCAGCCGGCGACGAGGGGCGCTTCGTGCCCGAGCCTTCGTCCGAGGCGGTCCGCTCGACCTTCGCGGTGCCAGCGTGCTCTCCGCCAGGACCCTCGTCGACCGCGCGTCCCGTCACGGCGCGCGCATTGCCCGGGTCCACGAGCAGGGGCGGCTCGGCGTTCGTATCGCCGCTCGCCGTCGTCGCGCCCGCGTTCGTCGTCGCGCCCTCGGTGGGATTCACCGCGCGACTCGAGCTCAGCCCCACGGCCAGCACCGTCACCAGCGCGGCCACGGTGGAGCCCACGCCCGCGGCGACGAGCCCCACGCCCAGCGGCCCCAGCCCTCGCTTGCGAGGCACGGGCGGAGGCAGGGCCTGGGAGATGGCAGGCAGACCCGCGGCGGGCGTGCCTCCGGGGCCGCGCAGCCGCAGCAGCGCGTTGCCCAGGGTGATTTCGTCGCCCGACATCACCTCGACCTCGCCCGTGACGCGGACGCGGTTGAGGAAGGTGCCGTTCTGGCTGCCCAGGTCCTTCAGGAGGAACTGGTCCCCGGTGCGGATGACCTGCGCGTGCCGCCGGCTGATGGACGGGTGCTGCAGCCTCAGGTCCGAGGACGAGGACCGCCCCAACACCAGCGAGCCCTGCTGCACCGGCACCAGCTGCCCGATGCCAGGGCCGCGCTCGACGTACAGGAAGGCCGGCGGGTGACCGGGGTTCGAGTACTCGCGGCCCCAGTCGAACCTGGCCGACAGCTCCCGGTCCGCCTTGTCGCGGCCCTTGCCCGAGCCCTGACGGGGCGCCTTGCGCGGGCCCGCCGGGTACTGGGGCACGCGCTGGGGACGCGGGTCATCGGCCTGCAGGGGCGCCACCTCGTCGTCGTCGAAGGGCAGCTCCACCTCGGGCTCCTTCGGCGCCTGCGAACCCGGCGGGCGGGGAGGGCGGGGCGGGCGCTTGGGATTCGGTGGAGCCATGAACACCATTCTCGCTGATTGAGGACCGGCTGGAAGGTTCTCAGGCCCTGGGCGTCCGAAGTTGTCCAGGTCCGATGGTTTCCCCCAGCCCTTCCGGATTCAAGACCCCGTGAATGCTGGCCTGTACAGGGACCGGGAATCTAGAGTGGCGGCCACACGCACAAAGACGGACCTCCAGGAGGAATGGCGCAAGTGACGACTCCCCCCACCATCCGGCTCTTCAACACGATGACCATGCAGAAGGAGCTCTTGCAGCCCTCTGTCCCGGGCTGCGTGGGGGTCTATGTCTGTGGGCCCACGGTCTACAGTTACATCCATATCGGGAATGCTCGCACCTTCACGTCGTTCGACGTGGTGGTCCGCTACCTCCGGTACCGGGGGCTCCAGGTTCGTTATGTCCGGAACTTCACGGACGTGGACGACAAAATCATCAAGGCCGCCCAGGAGACGGGCGAGGCCCCGGTGGCGCTGGCGGCGCGCTACGTCGAGCTCTTCCGCGAGGACGCCAAGGCGCTGCACATGCTGGAGCCGGACGTGGCGCCCAAGGTGAGCGACCACCTGCCGGAAATCATCGGCATCATCCAGAAGCTCGTGGACAAGGGCTTCGCCTACGCGTCCCAGGGCGACGTGTACTTCTCCGTCAGCGCGGACAAGGACTACGCGAAGCTGTCCAAGCGCCACCTGGAGGACCTGTGCGTGGGCGAGCGCGTGCAGCCCGGCGACCAGAAGCGCGAGCCGCTCGACTTCGCGCTGTGGAAGGCGGCCAAGCCCGGCGAGCCCGCGTGGGACAGCCCCTGGGGCCCGGGGCGTCCGGGCTGGCACATCGAGTGCTCGGCGATGAGCGCGAAGTACCTGGGTGAGACGTTCGACATCCACGGCGGCGCTCTGGACCTCATCTTCCCCCACCACGAGAACGAAATCGCCCAGAGCGAGTCCGCCAACGGGGTGGAGTTCGCGAAGTACTGGATGCACTGCGGCTTCCTGGACCTGGAAGGCGCGAAGATGTCCAAGTCGCTGGGCAACGTGGTGCGCCTGCGCGACGCGCTCCAGCGCGTGGACGCGGAGGCCCTGCGCTTCTTCTTCCTCTCCACGCACTACCGCCACCCGCTCAGCTTCTCCGACAAGGCCCTGGCCGACGCGGAGGCGCGCATGGAGTACTTCTACGAGACCCTGCGCAAGGTGGACGAGCGGCTCGCCGGCAAGGACTTCGGCGACGGGCCGGTGCACGGCGACCCGCACCGCTTCCTCGCCGAGTTCGAGTGCGCCATGGACGACGACTTCAACAGCGCGGGCGGCCTGGGCGCGCTGTCGGGGCTGTTCGGCCTGATGAACGAGCTGACCGACAAGCCGCCGGTGAAGGACAAGGCGCTCGTCGGGCGCACGCTGCGCGCGCTGCGCGAGGACGTGCGCAAGGTGTCCGGCGTGCTCGGCCTGTTCGAGGACGACTCGAGCGCGTGGCTCTTGCGCCGGCGTGAGCGCGCCGTGCGCGAGCGGGGCATCGACGTGGCGGAGGTGGAGCGGCTGCTCGGTGAGCGGACGGCCGCTCGGGCGGCCAAGGACTTCGCCGCCGCGGACCGGGTGCGGACCACGCTGAAGGAGAAGGGCGTGGAAATCATGGATACGCCCGCCGGCACCTCGTGGAAGGTGGCGGCCGCGCAGGGCTGAAGGGCTGCGGTGCCCCGGGCCTTCGTGTTAGGGCTCGGGGCACCATGAAGCACCTGCTGTCACTGCTGCTGGCCCTGGCCTCCGCTCCCGCGCTCGCCCAGCGCGCGCCCCTCGTCACGCCCGCCGAGAAGACGGCCGCGGGCACCATCGACCCGGACGTGCTGCGCGCGCACATCCGCTTCCTCGCGCACGACCTGCTCGAGGGACGCGGACCCGGCACCCGGGGCGACGCGCTGGGACAGGCGTACATCGCCTCGCAGTTCGAGGCCCTGGGCCTGAAGCCCGCGGGCTCGGACGGCACGTTCTTCCAGCCCTTCGACCTGGTGGGCGTCACCGGCCATCCCCAGGCGATCTCCGTGCGCGCGCCCCTGGGCAGCGCGGAGCTGAAGTTCCACGAGGACTTCATCGCGGTGTCGGGCGTGCAGAGCCCCGAGGCGCGGCTGGACGCCTCCGAGCTCGTCTTCGTGGGCTACGGCATCCAGGCGCCCGAGTACGAGTGGGACGACTTCAAGGGGATGGACGTGCGCGGCAAGACGCTGCTCATCCTCAACAGCGACCCGGAGGATGACCCGCGCATCTTCGGCGGCCGCACGCGGCTGTGGTACGGCCGCTGGGATTACAAGTACGAGCAGGCGGCGAAGGTGGGCGCGGCGGGCGCCATCATCCTGCACACCACGCAGAGCGCCGGCTACCCGTGGCAGGTGGTCCAGTCCTCGTGGACGGGTGAGCAGTTCGAGCTGCCCGCCACCACGGGCCCCCGGCTCCAGGTCAAGGCGTGGACGACGGAGGACGCCACCCGCCGGGTGCTGCAGCTCGCGGGGCGCGACCTGGAGACGCTGCGCGCCGCCGCGCAGTCGCGCGACTTCCAGCCCGTGCCGCTGGGCGTGACGGTGTCCACGCGCTTCGCCAACGAGGTGCGCCGCCGGCCCACCGCGAACGTGCTGGCGATGCTCCCCGGCAGCGACGCGAAGCTGTCCAACGAGGTGGTGCTCTACAGCGCGCACCACGACCACCTGGGCAAGAAGGAGGGCGGCAAGCCGGGCGAGGACACCCTCTACAACGGCGCGCTCGACAACGCGGCGGGCGTGTCCGCGATGCTGTCGGTGGCGCGTGCCTATCGCTCGCTGCCCAAGGCCCCGCGCCGCTCCATCCTCTTCGCCGCGGTGGCCGCGGAGGAGCAGGGGCTGTTGGGCTCGCAGTACCTCGCGGAGCATCCGCCCGTGCCCGCCGGCCGCATCGCCGCCAACGTCAACATCGACGGCGCCAACATCCACGGACGCACGCGCGACATCACCGTCATCGGCCTGGGCAAGTCCAACCTGGACGCGGTCATCACGGCGCTGGCGAAGACGCAGGGCCGCGTGGTGAAGGCGGACCAGCTGTCGGACCGGGGCTTCTTCTACCGCTCGGACCAGTTCAACTTCGCGCGCCAGGGCATCCCCGCCGCATACTTCGGCAGCGGCATGGACTTCATCGGCAAGCCGGAGGGCTGGGGCCGCCAGCAGCGAGAGGCGTGGGAGGCCAAGCACTACCACCAGCCTTCCGACGAGCTGCGCGCGGACTGGGACATGTCCGGCGCGGTGGAGGACGCCCGGCTGTTCTTCCTCTTGGGGGCCCACGTGGCCCGCGTGCCGGAGCTGCCGCGCTGGAACAAGGGCGACGAGTTCGAGGCGGCCCGCCTGGCGGCCTTGAAGGCGCTGGAGGCGCCCAGGACGCCCCCGTCGGAAGGCGCCTCGAAGTAGGGCAGGGGGCGCTCCGTCCGCCGGTCGACGGGCGGATACAAATGTGCAGTGTTTCCCTCCGCGAGGGTGTTAAACCTCGCGGATATGCCTGAGTTCCAGATCGTCAGCGACCACCAGCCCGAGGGCGACCAGCCGAGGGCCATTGGCGAGCTCACGGAGGGCGTGCAGCGGGGCGACCGCTACCAGACGCTCCTGGGCGTCACCGGTTCCGGCAAGACGTTCACCATGGCGAACATCATCGCCAACGTGCAGCGGCCCACGCTGGTCATCGCGCACAACAAGACGCTGGCCGCCCAGCTCTACGGCGAGTTCAAGTCGCTCTTCCCGAACAACGCCGTCGAGTACTTCGTCTCGTACTACGACTACTACCAGCCCGAGGCCTACGTCCCGTCGACGGACACCTTCATCGAGAAGGACTCGTCCATCAACGACAACATCGAGCGCATGCGCCACTCGGCCACGCACTCGCTGCGCACGCGCGACGACGTCGTGATTGTCGCCAGCGTCTCCTGCATCTACGGCCTGGGCACGGCGCGCAGCTACGTGGACCTGGCGGTGCGGGTGGACCAGGGCGGGGAGATGGAGCGCGACGCGTTCATGCGCCGGCTCGTCGAGTCCCAGTACGAGCGCAACGACATGGACTTCCACCGCGGCACCTTCCGCGCGCGCGGCGACACCGTGGAGGTGTTCCCCGCCTACGAGGAGGAGCGCGCCATCCGCGTGAGCTTCTTCGGCGACGAGGTGGAGCGCATCACCGAGTTCGACCCGCTGCGCGGCGTGACGCTCGGCGTGCTGGACAAGGTCGTCATCTTCCCCGCCAGCCACTACGTCGCCGGCGAGGACTCGCGCAGGCGCGCCATCCAGACCATCCGCGACGAGCTGGCCGAGCAGCTCGGCATCTTCAAGCGCGAGGGCAAGCTGCTGGAGGCGCAGCGGCTGGAGCAGCGCACCATGTTCGACCTGGAGATGATGGAGCAGGTCGGCTACTGCAACGGCATCGAGAACTACTCGCGGCACTTCTCGGGGCGGGCCCCGGGTGAGCCGCCGCCGTGCCTCATCGACTACTTCCCGCGAAATCTCCTGGTGCTCATCGACGAGAGCCACCAGACGGTGCCGCAGATTGGCGCCATGTACCGGGGAGACCGCGCGCGCAAGGAGACGCTGGTCAACTTCGGCTTCCGCATGCCCAGCGCGCTGGACAATCGGCCGTTGAAGTTCGGCGAGTTCGAGGAGCTGGTGCCCCAGGCCGTCTTCGTCTCCGCGACACCGTCCGAGTACGAGCTGCAGAAGTCCCAGGGCGTCGTGGTGGAGCAGATCATCCGTCCCACGGGCCTGACGGACCCGGAGGTGGAGACGCGGCCCGTCGGCAACCAGGTGGACGACCTCCTCGAGGAGGTGCGTGTCCGCGTCAGCCGCAACGAGCGCGTCCTGGTGACGACGCTCACCAAGCGCATGGCGGAGGACCTCACCGAGTACTACGCGGACGTGGGCGTGCGCGTGCGCTACCTGCACTCGGACATCGACGCGATTGAGCGCACGGCCATCATCCGCGACCTGCGCAAGGGCGAGTTCGACGTGCTGGTGGGCATCAACCTCTTGCGCGAGGGCCTGGACATCCCCGAGGTGTCGCTGGTGGCCATCCTCGACGCGGACAAGGAGGGCTTCCTGCGCAGCCACGTGTCGCTCATCCAGACCATCGGCCGCGCGGCGCGCAACCTGAATGGCCGCGTCATCATGTACGCGGACTCCGTCACCGACTCGATGAAGAAGGCGCTGGAGGAGACCTCCCGTCGCCGGGAGATCCAACGCCAGTACAACAAGGAGCACGGCATCACCCCGCGCTCCGTCAAGAGCAACATCACGGACCTGTCCGAGCACCTCTACGACGCCGAGTCCGCGGGCGCGCTGCCCATGGCGGCCGAGGGCGAGGACGACGTGCTCGAGTCGAAGGAGCTCAAGCGCCTCATCGAGGAGTTCACCCAGGACATGCACCGGGCCGCCGAGTCGATGGAGTTCGAGAAGGCCGCCGAGTACCGGGACAAGGTGCAGCTGCTCAAGGACATGGACCTGGGCCTCAAGCCCGCGTCGCGCTCGCTGCTCAAGGGCCCGGCGAAGGCCAAGGAGGACGACGGGCCGAAGAAGGGCCGGGGCCGGGGTCGTTCGTCACGGGCGAAGCCGCGCCGCTAGGAGGCGCCTGTCATGGACGTGAAGCTCCAGGAGAAGCTCGACGCCCTCCCCACCGAGCCCGGCGTGTACCTGATGAAGGACCGCCGCGGGCAGATCATCTACGTGGGCAAGGCCATCAACCTGCGCAGCCGCGTGCGCTCGTACTTCACGCGCACGGGGGACACGCGCGTCTTCGTGTCGCTGCTCGACGAGCTGCTCGGCGACCTGGAGACGGTGCTCGTCCACAACGAGAAGGAGGCGCTGCTCCTCGAGAACGAGCTCATCAAGAAGCACCGCCCGCGCTTCAACGTCCTGCTCAAGGACGACAAGCAGTTCATCTCGCTGCGCCTGGACCGCACCCACGCGTATCCGCGCCTGGAGGTCGTCCGAAAGTACGAGCGCGACGGCGCGCGCTACTTCGGCCCGTACTCCAGCGCCGGCGCCATCCGCGAGACGCTGCGCATCATCAACCGCTACTTCCGGCTGCGCACCTGCACCGACCACGTGCTGGCCAACCGCAAGCGCCCCTGTCTGTTGTTCCAGATCGGCCGCTGCCCGGCCCCTTGCGTCTACCCGGTCCCCGAGGACGACTACCGTCGCAGCGTGGACGAGGTCGTCATGTTCCTGGAGGGCAAGGCGAGCGAGCTGGTGGAGGGCCTGCGGCTGCGGATGAAGCGCGCGGCGCAGGACCTGAAGTTCGAGGAGGCCGCGCGGGTGCGCGACCAACTGCTCGCCATTGAACGAAGCCTGGAGCGTCAGAAGGTCGCCACCACGGACTTCAAGGACCAGGACGTGTTCGCCCTCTACCGCGAGGGGGACCGCATCCTGTTCTACGTCCTCTGGGTCCGGCAGGGCCGCCTCAACGGCGGGCAGGCGTTCCCCTTCGGCAGCCAGGAGTTCCCCAACGAGGAGCTGCTCGCCTCGTTCGTGAACCTCTACTACGACCAGGGCAGCTTCGTGCCGGAGGAGGTGCTGCTGCCGCTGGAGCCGGAGGACGGCCTGGCGGGGCTGGAGGGCCTGCTCACCGAGCGGAAGGGCGAGCGCGTGCGCGTCATGGTCCCCAAGCGAGGGGAGAAGCACGAGCTGGTGAAGATGGCGGAGAAGAACGCCGAGCAGGCCTTCATCGAGCGCCGGCGCACCAAGGACGAGACCGACCAGGTGCTCTCCCGCCTCCAGCAGCGGCTGGGCCTGCGCAACTTCCCGCGCCGCATGGAGTGCTTCGACATCTCCCACTTCCAGGGCTCCGCCATCGTCGCCTCCCAGGTGGCCGTGACGGATGGCGAGGCCGACAAGTCCCGCTACCGGAAGTACAAGATCAAGACGCTGGAGAAGCAGGACGACTTCGCCAGCATGTACGAGGTCGTCACGCGCCGGCTCAAGCGCGGCCAGGAGGACGGCGACCTGCCGGACCTGCTCGTCATCGACGGCGGCAAGGGCCAGCTCGCCAGCGCGCACGCGGCCATGAAGGATTTGGGCGTGGACACGGTGGACGTGGTGGGCCTGGCCAAGAGCCGTGACCTGGAGGTTTTCGACCGGGACGCGGAGAGCGCTCGCAGCCCCGAGCGGGTGTTCGTCGTGGGGCGAAAGGACCCCATCGTGCTGGCGCAGAACTCGGCGGAGATGTTCATGCTGACGCGCATGCGGGACGAGGCGCACCGCTTCGCCATCACCTTCCAGAAACAGGTGCTGCGAAAGAGCCGGGTGCGCTCGGCGCTGGAGGACATCCCGGGGGTGGGGGAGGTGCGGCGCAAGGCGCTCCTCAAGCACTTCGGCTCGCTCAAGCGCGTGGGTGAGGCGAGCATCGAGGAGCTGGCGGAAGTCGTCGGTCCGGCGGTGGCGGAGCGGGTCCATGCGGGGCTTCATGGACACCCCGACGAAGAGGCCGAGGACCCCGTCCGGGAGGCTTCCCTGGATGACGCCACCGAACCCTCCCACGAAAAATCACGGGGAGGGTCGCCACCCGGTGCGGCGTGATTAATTTCCGCTGCAGACTGCGGGGGGAAGCGCGCTGGAACCGCGACGTTCCTGGGGTTTTTAATTGCGACTGGGCTCCGCGCTGATTTATAGCGGTTGACGATTCGAGCAGCTCCAAAGAGGGCGAGGGACCGACATGAGGCTGTATCCGAAGGTGATCCCGATCATTTCGCGAGAGACGATTCAACGGCTCATGCAGGATGGGGACATCGAGGTGGAGCCGATGCGCGTGGCGGACGCCGAGATGGACCTTTCGGCCATCATGCGTGAGTACCTCGCGAACGAAGAGCGTGTGAACCAGGCGACGCGCGAGGCGCTGGAGCGTCGCGGATACGACCCCTCCAAGTTCAACCAGGTGAAGCGCGAGATGGCGGACGTCCGCGGCTTCAAGATGGGCGACGAGGGCATCGAATACGTCATCAACCAGATGATCGAGTTCCTGCTCATCAGCCGGAACGTCGAAGAGGTCTTCTCGGCGGATAACTCGCTGCGTCAGAAGATCCACGTGGTGATGAAGAAGCACCTGGACGTGGACGAGGACATCGACAAGGAGGCGCGCTCCCGCCTGAAGCACCTGCAGGAGGGAACGAGCAGCTTCGAGATCGAGTACAACAAGACGGTGGAGCAGATCCGCCGCGCGCGGGGCCTCATCTAGTCTTCTTTGGAGAGAGGGGACTGTCGTTCCCCGCTCCGCTGCCTACCTTGTTGCACAAGGAGGCAGCGTCGATGGCGGGACCTCTCACCACGCTTCTTTTGTCCGGAGTACTGGCCGCCGGGCCAGGCGGGTTCACGTTCGAGGGCCGGGAGGCCAGCGCGGGGACCGAGCGACCGGACGGCTTCTTCATCCAAGGACCCTTGCCCTTCACGGACCTGGCCGAATCCGGCACGGGGAGCGCCGAGCTCACCGTGGAGGACCGGGTGGACCTGGCCCAGGCCACGTACGGCGACAAGGCGGCCTTCCAGGCGACGTTCCGGCTGGGGAACACCGAGTACCGGGTGGAGCTCGCCCAGGCCGGTTTCCCGCCCGCCCAGGCCCGTTCCCAGGCCTCGTCCAGCGTGCCCCCGGCACCCCGCCACACGGTGGGCGGCGGCGTGCTCCTGAACGTGCCCATCTACGGGGACAGCGGGCTGGGGTGGTCGGTCATGACCCGCTCCCATGCGGCGGTGGCCGTGTGGGGAGTGGGGAGCGTGTGGCGTGATGGCCGGTTGCTGACGGACACGGCGCTCATCCACGTGGCGGCGTTGGACGCCGGGGCGTTCGCGGATGACTCGACGCACCGGATGCTGCGTCAGGCGCGGGCGGGGGACACGGAGCTGGTGGTGCTCGCGTACAACCTGCCGACGGACGTCGAGCGTCGGGGCTTCGTGCAGTTCGTGTTCGAGGACGTGGCCATCGAGGTGGCCGGGGTTCCGGTGCGCTCGGTGGCGGTGGTGGAGAACACGGGGAATCTGACGGTGGACCCGACGCGGCTGACGCCCGTGCCGGCGAACGTCGCGCCTGGCCTGCCGCCCATCCTTCCGCAGCCGGCGGCCACGGGTGGCAGTGGCCTGGCGACGGGAACGTCCGTGTCGGCGCCGGAGGTGGGGACGCCCGGGGGCAGTCGGGTGTTCGTGGGCGGGGGGCAGGGCGGCACGGTGGTGCGGGGAGGCGCCACGGTGGGGACGGGGACGGCCGATGTGACGGCGCCCGAGTCGCCCGCGGTGGTGAGTGGCGGCTTCCCCACGAGCGTGGTGGCGGAGCCGCCGGTGAACATCTCGGGGGTGACGTTGGGGACACCGACGACGAGCCCGACGCTCGCGGCGGAGGGGGTGCTGACGACGGGCGCGTCGCCGGTGGGGACGGCGCCTGGGTTCTTCGGCTCCTCGGGGACGACGTCGAGCCTGGCGACCACGGGGTCGTTCTCGGTGCCGGTGCCCTCGGTGACGTCGCCGAGCTTCGATGCGTTCCTGGGCACGTCGCAGGTGAGTCCGGGCATCCTCGCGACGGCGCCGCCGCTCAATGCGGCGCCGGGCTCACCGCCGCCGGGGCTGCTCGGAACGCCCACGCCACTGAATGCCGCGCCCGCGCCGCCGCTCTTCGGGTCTCCCACGCCGTTGAACGCGGGGGCCGCCACGACACTGCCCGCGACGCCTGCTCCGGCCAATGCGGCGCCTGCCCCGGCCAGCGCCGTGCCCGCGACGTCAGCACCCGGCGGCGCGGCTCCAGCGAATTGAGGCACGGGTCTGTAGAGACATGAGAGGGTGCGCCGCGAGCGTTCGTTGCTCGCGGTGCCGCTCCGCGAGCGCCGTCATCGCCTGTGCATCCGCCTCGCGGCGCAGGCGGGCGACGGCCCGGTGTCGACGTGACAGCGCGAATGGTGTCGGCGGTCAGCGAGCCCGTGAGGGCGCGCCCTGATGCGCCATCGCGGCCGCCTGGGCCAATCGCTTGCGAATCTGGACGACGACGTCGTGCAGCTCGTCGAGCCGCTCGAGGACGCGAAGGTCATCCCCGGTGTTGATGAGGTTCACCGGTGACAACGTCGCGCCGCGCAGCGTGGTCAACACGTCGTGGAAGTGCGCTTCGACGTCACCGAGCGCGTCCAGCCCTTCCCTCAAATCGTCCTCCAGCAGGTCGACGAGCACCGCCGCGTCGGTGCGAGCGGGGAGCGCGCGAGCGAGGCGTTCGGTCGCCACTCGGACCGGGTCGGCCTGGCGCGAGAGCACGGGGGCGGCGAGGGCGAGAGGGGGCATGGGCTCGACGCTACAGGCCCGTAGCACCCCGTCAATTTTCCCACCCCCGCGGGGCCTCCCCCCTCAGTGTCCCTTCGCCGCGAACACCGCGCGATGGGCCGACAGGAAGTCGCGGATGTCGACGGGCGCGTGCCCGGTGAGGTCGGCGATGGCCGTGCTCACTCCACTCATGCGGCCCTGTGCCACGGCCGCGTCGAACGACGCGTAGGCCTCCGCCATCGGTGCGGGCAACCCGTGCGCCACCAGGCCCGCGGCGAGGCTCGCGGTGTCCACGGCGATGGACTCGACGGGGCGCCCCGACAGCTCACCCGCGAACCGCGCCAGCTCCGCCTGCGTCACCGCCGACGGCCCGGTGATCTCCAGCACGCGCTGTCCCTCGTACGAGGAGGCGAGCGCCGCCACCGCCGCCCGGGCGCAGTCCTCGCGCGTGACATACGCCGTGGCCCCCGTCCCGGTCGCCGTGACGAGCCGCCCCTGCGCGACGGCCTGGGGCAGGCTGTGCAAGAGCATCTCCATGTAGACGTTGTTGCGCAGCACGGTGAAGCCCAGTCCGCTCGCCGCCAGCGCCTGCTCCGTGGCCCAGTGGTCCTTGGCGAGCGTGATGGGCGAGTCGGGCTCCGGCCGCGTCAGCGACGTGTACACGACGTGCTTCACCCCCACGCGCCGCGCGGCCTCCACGGCATGGCGATGCTGGGTGATTCGGCGGCCAGGAACATCGAGCGAGTCCGTGCTGACGAGCAACAGTCGCTCCGCGCCGACGAACGCCGCGTCCAGCGTCGACGCGTCATCGAAGTCCGCCTTGCGCACCACGACGCCGCGCGCCGCCAGGTCCGCGAGCTTCGACGGCTCGCGCGTGGTGACGATGAGAGGCCCCTTCCTGGCCTCGAGGAGCAGCTCCACGACGCGGCGGCCCAGATGGCCGGAGGCGCCGGTGACGAGCAGGGTGGGGGATGTGGCCGTCATGTGAATCTCCAGAGCGAGGGAGCGACATTGGCTCCGGCTCATGGGTAGCGCCGCCCGGCGTCCTGCACAATGCGGCCCGCTGGAGCATACTGTTCCACGGGAGGAACAATGGACCTGAACCAGCTCACCCTCTTCGTCGCCGTCGCCGAGGGCGCCAGCTTCTCCAGCGCGGCGAAGAAGCTGGGCCTGCCCAAGTCTTCGGTGAGTCGGGGCATCGCCCGCCTGGAGTCCTCGCTCGGTGTGCAGCTCATCCACCGCACCACGCGCCGGGTGTCGCTCAGCACCGCGGGACAAGCGCTCTACGAGCGGGTGTCCCCGATGCTGCTCGCGCTGCGCAAGTCCGTGGGGGAGCTGCCGGAGTTGGAGGAGGAGCCGTCAGGCGTGCTGCGGCTGACGTCGGTGGTGGACTGGGGGACCACGGTGCTCGCGGAGGTCATCACCCGCTTCGTGGCGCGCTACCCCGCGGTGAAGGTGGACCTGCACCTGGACAATCGCGTCGTGGACCTGGTCGCGGAGGGCTTCGATGCCGCGCTGCGATTGGCCATCGCCCCGTTGAAGGACTCGTCGCTGCGCGCCCGCCGCCTCGGGACGATCTCCCTGCGGCTCTATGCGTCGCCGGCGTATCTCGCGCGCCGGAGCATGCCGCGCCATCCTCGCGAACTCTCCAGCCACACCTGGGTGTCCTTCCGCTCCCCCATGCCCTTCCGGCTCGTGGGGCCCGGCGAGACGCTCGTCATGCCGCAGGATGGCGCCATCGTCTGCGACGACATGTTCTTCATGCGGGAGGTGCTTCGTCAGGGCGCGGGCATCGGGTTCCTGCCGACGATGCTCGCGGAACCGGAGGTCGCCGAGGGGCGACTCGTCGCGCTGCTTCCGAAATGGAGCATGCCGGCGGGGAGCGTGTGGTTCGTCTCCACCGCGGAGCGGCACATGCCTCGCAAGGTCGCCGCCTTCCGCGACTTCCTCCTCGAGACGCTGAAGCAGCGCTCCTTCCCGATGTGAGGCCGGGAGCGGACACTCCCGCCGCGCTCACCTCAGAGCGAGCCGAGGAACTTGAGCACCGCGGCGCGGTCATCGGCGGACAGGCGGTGGAAGCCGTCGCGCGCGGTGCGCGCCTCGCCGCCGTGCCACAGCACCGCCTCTTCGATGGTCCGGGCCCGGCCGTCGTGCAGGAAGCCGGAGTAGGGCAGCACCGTGTGCGTCAGGCCCAGGCCCCACAGCGCGGGCGTGCGCCACTCCGTGCCCGTGGCCGCGCCATCCGGCCGTCCGTCCGCGAGCTCCGGCCCCATGTCGTGCAGCAGCATGTCCGTGTACGGATGGATGCGCTGGAAGGCGAGCTCCTCGTAGGCGGCCTCGCCCGTCTCCAGCGTCTCGCGGTGGCAGGACTCGCAGCCCAGCGCGCGGAACAGCTTCTCGCCGCGTTGGACGACGGGGTCCTCCAGCGCGGTGCGCGCGGGGACTCCGAGCGACTCGGAATAGAAGACGGCCGCCTGAAGGATGTCGGCGGTGATTTCGTGCGTCCCGTCCGGCTCCGGGAAGAGCGGGCTCGTGATGCCCATGTCGTTGAAGTACGCCTCCGCGGACTGCTGCAGCAGGTGCGGGCTGTTCGCCTTCCACCCGAAGCGCCCGGGCAACAGCGTGCGCAGCGCCACGTCCCAGACCTCGTTCATCCGTCCGGAGATGCCGTCACCGTCCCGGTCATCCGGGTCCTCGAGCGCGCGCAGCGCCTCGATGGGAACGGCCTCCAGCAGCCCCAGTCCGAAGACGGGCGGAGGAAGCCGCAGCGACATCATCATGTCCTCCGGCAGCGCCGAGCCATCCGACTTGACGATGCTCACGCTCGGCGAGCGCAGCGTGTACGGCGTGCCATCCGGGTACTGTCCGGTGTGCTCCAGCCACGACAGCGTGAGCGAGGCCGGCGGCACCTGGCCGTAGATGGACTGGTCACGCACCTGGAGCCCCAGTCCGGGGACGGGCACCGCGCCGTGGGGATGGTCGGGCACGCCCTCCGGCAGGCTCACGCGCACGAGGAGCTGGGTGCGCTGCGCGGTGGGCCCCATCACCGGCATGCCGCGCCCGTTGCGCAGGTGACAGCCGTTGCAGGAGACGTTGTTGTACGTGGGCCCGAGCCCCGGGTTCACCCGCGAGGGCGCCGGGACGAAGATGGCCGCGAACGCCGCGTCGCCCGCACGGTGCAGCCGGTCGTACTCGGGACGCAGGTTCGCGGCCGGCTGCGCGAACGCCTGCGACGTGCGGTTGTCGACGGTGGTGGCCCCGCCCGCCCTCGGTGGCTCCAGGGGCACCATCGGCGCCTCCTCGCCACAACCGGCGGACCACAGCAGCAGGGCTCCCAGCATCACCGCACGTCGCATGGTGTTCACCTGGCCTGAGTTCCTACATCACTTCGACAGCAGGGGCAGGACCTCGCCCTGGAAGGTGTCGTGCAGGGCGCGGATGGCCTCCTGCGCGGCGGCGATCTTCGGGCGCTCCGTCTCGTCACGGATGGAGTCGCGGAACGGCTCGCGGACGGCAGCCAGGGCGCTGATGGAGCCGGCGATCTGCTGGCGGATCTTCGCGTCGAGCGCGCTGTCCACGCCCACTACGTCACGCAGCGACATGCCCGTCTTGGCCTCGCCCTGCAGGTGACCCAGGTACGCGTTCTCCACGCTGCGGATGTTGTTGCTGAAGTCCTCCAGCGAGTTGTACGCGAACTGGCTCTCCACCACGTCCGGGTCCCTGGTGTCGTAGGGCTCGGCGATCTTCCCGTTGGCGACCTCGTCCAGGATGGTGGTGATGCCACCGACGATCTCCTGGGCGGCGGCCTCCACGGACGGATACGCGGTGTTGCCGGACTGACCCGCCGTCGCGAGCGTGTCACGGAACGGCGGGTTGCCGTCGTGCGCCTGCGCCCACGCGCCGTGCAGCAGCTGTCCCACGGCCTTGAGCTCCGCGGACAGGGCCGTGACGTACTCCAGCTCGCGGGGCGTCAGCTGCTCGACCGTCTTGGTGCCGCCATCGCCGTAGATGAGGTACTCCAGCGTGTGGAAGCCCTTCTGCTCGTTCTTGAGGTTGCTCACGTACTGCTGGGTGAGGGCGGCGTTGTTGGCCAGCACCGCCTCCAACTCGGTGTGGCTCACCGGCCAGCTGTCCAGCGCCGGGTCATAGCCGAAGCTGTCCACGGGGCCGAAGAGGAAGCCCTCGCTCTGCTCCCAGGGGATGCGCGCCGCGCGCCAGGCCGCCTTGGCCGCCGTCAGCTTCTCCGTCGTGGGCGCCGTCGCGAGCGCGACGCAGGCCGCGTCCAGCTCCGTCAGCCGCGTGGCCAGCCGCGCATAGGTCGGCACCACGACCTTGTCCGCGAACGTGACGACCAGCTCGCTGGTGACCTTGGAATCGCCCTCGTTGGGGGTGTTGGAATCATCATCGCCGCAGGCCGCGAGGAACAGCGAGCCGGTGAGGAGCGCGGGCGCGAGCGCCAGACGCAGGGGCAGGGACGTACGCTTCATGACTGACCTTTCGTTGGGGGGGAGGGGACACGGGGAGGGCCGCGTCAGTAGTTGAAGCCGGTGGCGAGGCGCAGGGTGTTCTCCGGCCGGAAGGCGTTGGAGCCCATGCGGCGGTGCCCGAAGTCGAGCTTCGCGTACACCGTGTTCAGCAGGTTGTAGGCCACGCCCACCGTGTAGACGGTGCGGCGGAAGCGGGGGTTGTCGTACAGCTCCGCGCGCGGCTTGAACTGCGTGTCCACGTAGTCGTAGCGGACGAACGGGACCAGGTGGTGCGAGTTGCTCAGGCCCACCACCGACGCGATGTCGTAGCCGAGCTCTCCCCACGCGGCCAACGCGTTGTCGGACACCGGCGTGCGCATCACGCCCAGCAGGTTCGACAGGCGCGCGTTGCGCTGCGAGACGAGCTCCGCGTTCTTCAGGTGGCCGTACATCACCATGCCCTTCGCGCTCCACGGGCCCTTGGACACGGACAGGTGCACGTCCAGCAGCGTCAGCGGCGCGGACACGTAGCCGCACGGGGCGACCTCGCGATCATTCGCCTCCTCGCAGCTCTTCACCAGGTCCGCCTTGGGACGGTTGCGCGTGGTGTCGCCGTGGTAGGCGGACACGCCGAAGATGAACCCGTCGAAGCGGGTGACGTCCGCGCGGAACACCAGGGCCATGTCCGTGGCGCGCTGCACCTCGAAGCGGCGCTGGTGGCCGCCCACCGCCCACAGCTGCGAGCTGAAGCCCGTGGAGTCCAGCCCGTTGACCAGCTGTCCCGTCAGCCGCAGGCCCCAGGGGAACTTGTAGCGCAGCCGCAGGCCCATCTCGTCCCACGTGTTGGGGATGATGCCCGTCTCCGCCTCGTCGCGGAGGGTGCCCAGGTAGTCGGTGGGGCGCGAGAACTCGCTCAGCGTGCCCACCGCCACGTAGAAGCGGCCCACCGCGAGCGCCGCGTGGTCGCCGAGCTTCTTCGAGATGTAGAGCTCCTCGACGAGGATCTCTCCACCCTTGTCCAGCTCCTGGTCGAACTCGCCGAACTCCTCGTACTCGAGCTCCATCGCGGTGCCGGTGCCGCCGTGCTCGAACTCGACCTCGACTTCCACCTCGAGCCCGTAGTCCGGCAGCGCGCCCTTCATCTCGAGCACGAAGCGCGTGGTATCGAACTCCAGCCGCGAGTCGCGCTGCGCGCCACCCGTCCGGTTCTGGTTCAACCCGTAGTTGTGATAGCCGAACAGCAGCTCACCGTAGGCGGTGACGAACGTGTCGATGTTCGGCCGCGCCCGACTCAGGGCCGCGGGAGCGGGCGCCGCGCTGACGGGCGCGGGCTCCTGGGCGGCGGGGGACGGCGCGGGCTGCTCGGGCTGCTCGGCGGATGGAGCCGAGGCGACGGGCCCCTCGGGCGAATCACTCGGCGGTGCGGCGGAGACCACCGGAGCACCGGCCGAATCCTGGGCGCGGGCGACCGTCGTGGAGAGCAGCAGGGTGGAACAGAGCAGGAACGACGACGAGACAAGACAAGAGCGTGGGCGCATCGGAGCGGCGCGCACCCTACGCTCATGATTTTGATTTTGCAAACCAGAATCAATTTCGGTTCAAAGAGAAAGGCCCGGGAACTCCGTCCACCGGGCCTCTCCTCGAGCCGTGTCTTCTTTTCTCAGCAGTTGGACATCACCACTTCATCTCCTCCTTGCCGGGGCCGGCCTCCTGGCGCTTCTCGCCGGGGCGGCTGACGGAGGTGAGGGTGGCGCGCACGGCGCCCAGGTCCAGCGTGCCCACGGCGGCGAGCGGCAGGCGGCGCGCGTCGTCGGAGAGCCACACGTGCACCTCGCGCTTCTGCTTGGGGCGGTCCAGGCGGACGGCGGTGCCCACCAGGTGCCAGGCGTCGAACTGTCCCAGCGGCGTGGTGACCTTCTCCTTCTTGAGCACCTGGCCCTGCATGCGCCACAGCCGGCGCACGCCGTACACGTCGAAGCAGACGGAGAGGTTCTCCTCGAGGGGGAGCTGACGCAGCAGGTAGATGGAGCCGGCCACGTCCAGACCGTCCTTGTCGTAGGTGTAGTTGTACTGGCCCTTGGGGCGCTGGCCGATCTGGTAGTCCACCTTGATGGCGCGGTCCTTGTGGGTGAAGGCGACCTCCACCTTGCGGCGCATCTCGTTCTCGGTGGCGTCCTCGACGTAGCGCTTGGGGCGCAGCGTGCGCGGGTTGAGCCAGGTGGTGGCGCTGCCGCGCACGCGGCGGACCTTGGAGAAGAAGGAGTTGGTCTCCGCCTGCGCGAGCACGGGAATCTGGCCGTCCTGCGGCTTCTGGACGCGCAGGGTCATCTTGCCGGCCTGCGCGCCCATGGCGTCCAGGTCGAACTCGAGCACCTCGCCGGGCATGAACGTGAGCGGCATGCGCAGCGCGGGCAGCGCCTGCGCGCAGGGCTCCACGGTGATGGGGGCTTCGTCGGGCTTGGCTTCGGTGGCCTCGGCGGGCTTCTCACCCTCGGGCTTGTCGGCCTCGGTGTCGGGGAGCTGGGCCCAGGCGGCACCGCCGGAGGTCAGCATCAGGCAGGTCGCCAGGAGGGTGCGCAGGGTGCTCATCCTTCTTCCTTCCAGAGAGAAACTACGGGGTGCTCTTGGGCGTGTGACGGCCCGGACGCTTCGCGAATTCTGATGCCAACCACCGCTGCCGGAGCCTCGCCGTCACGAGCTGGCGGACCTGCGTCCATTCTCGCGCATCCCGGCGGATGTCCCAACCGGACCTCACGAGCTTGCGCGCCGCGTCTTTCGCGAAGGCCTCGTCCCCCAGCGCGGAGAGCAGCCGGAGGTACTCGTAGTCCTCCAGTCCGTCGCGCAGGTGCTTGAGGCGCAGGGACGCCACGGGGTGGTGTCGGAAACCTCCCAGGCGGCCGGGCGTGCCTGGGTAGAAGAGGGTGCCGTCGCCGTTGCCACCGAACTCGAACACGTCGGTCCAGACGTCGTGCTTGGTGTTGTAGGCGAAGACGGTGTCGAAATAGAGCTCACCGTCCACGCCGCTCGTGAAGGCGAGCAGGCCCATGGCGCGGTTGAGCACGGCGGGGTGGTCCACCATGTACGAGGCCCAACCGCTGTAGCTCTTCTCCTGGGCACGCTTCTGGGACGGGCCCCCATCACAGCCATGCGAGTTGCAGCTCTGGTACCACCAGATACGGGTGCCTTCGGGAAGCTGCTCGCGCATCTGGGCAATGGTGTGCACGGCGCGGCAGGTCTGGGGGCCGGGGCGGGGGAAGAAGCAGTTGAGCGTGGGCGCGAGGATGTCGGCGGCGCTCGCGAGCGGCTCCTCCATGGGCGTGGTGATGAGCACGCGGCTGCCCCCGGCGGCGCGCACGCGGCGCGACTGCGCGAGCACGAGCGGCACGTCCTCCGGCTTCGGCTCGTCCTTGGCGTAGAAGAAGAGCTGCGCGGGCCAGCCCTTCGTCCGGTAGTGCTCGGCGAACGCGCGGTAGTACGCGACCTTGCGCTCCTCGGTGTCCGCCTTGCGGCTGTCGCGCACGTCCGACGTGGTGAAGCGCGCACCCGACGCCAGCAGGCTCCCGTCGAGGAAGGGCGCCATCTCCGCGTCGTAGTCGCTCCAGTCGATGATGGGCGTGTCGCCCTCGAAGCGCACGGACGGCGGCGTCATGCTCATGCCATGCGCGCTCACGCGGTGCTCCAGCAGCACGCGCGCGTAGTCGCGCAAGAGCTCGCGGGCCTCCGGTGACTCGGGGGTGAGCCCGTGGCCCCGGGCGATGCTGTACAGGGAGATGCCGAAGCTGGTGGCGAGCGAGGACGTCGCCGGCAGCGCGAAGGGCTGCACCTCCACCGTGAAGGGGACGCTCACGTGCTCCAGCTTGTTGAAGCTCGCGCGCAGGCGACCCTGATAGGTGCCCGGCGTCTGGTCCTCCTTCGCGCAGACCTCCACGTAGAGCACGACGGGGCGGGGTGGGGCGTCGTCACGCTCGGGCGCGCCGAGCGGCAACAGGGCATCGGGCCACGGGCCCACGTCCCCCTCCGAGTTGGAGGGCACCTCGACATCCAGGTAGCCCACGCGCCAGATGTCCGCGCGCAGCGCGTCCGACGGACCGCCGAGCAGCAGCGGCTTCACCTTCAGGCGACGGGCCGAGTCGGGCAGCACCACCTGCGTGCCCTCGCACTCGCCGCGGGCCACGCTCAGGCGGGCCACGGGGCGCGACGCGAAGGCGGAGCCCGGGCGCACCTTGACCAGGGGAGACACCACCCTCGGCTCCGGCGTGGCGGCCAGCGCCGCCATCACCACCCACGCCCATCCCGCGCCCATCCGCCCCCTTCACTCTCCAGCGGTGCTACCCACCGCTCTCCGCGCTCGCCACCGCCATCGTCCGCCCCGGCTGGTAGTCGGTGATTTCCGCCACCACCGTGCCGAGCGCGAAGTCCGCCTCGATTCGCACCGGGACATGCCGCGCGTCCGTGGTGAGGTAGACGAACATGTCCCGCTTCGACGTCAGGCTGCCGCCGAACTCCGCCTGCACCCGCGTCTTGAAGACCTCCTGCGTCCCCAGCTCCGTCTTCAAGGTCTCGCGCGACTCCACCTTGGCGCGCATGGTGAAACTCTTGCTGCCGGTGAACACCGGGTAGGCGTACTCGCCGCCCACGACGAGCTCTCGGTTGCGCAGCGCGAACGTCGCGCCCGTCACGTCGAGCGTGCCCTCGGCCACCTCGGCGGTGGACTCGCGCGGCGCCTCGCCCTCCTTCTGCTTGACGACGAAGACACTCTTGCCATCCGGCTGCAGCTTGATGCGCTGGCGGCGGCGCTTGCCGTTCTCGTCCGCGTGCAAGTCACTGCCCACCACGCGCTGGGTGTCCGCCTTCCAGTAGGAGACGAACTTGTCCTTGATGGGCCACACGCCGATGAGCGCGTCCGAGCGCGCCACCGCGACGATGGGCCACACGTCCTCGCCCCACTGCTTCATGGGCGCGCCCACCGTCACCTGCGCGGTGCCCGCTGTCATGCCCAGGTACTTCACGCGATACTGCGCCTGCTCACCGGGGCCGAACGCCGGGTTCGCGGAAGACTCCTGGCCCAGGGCAGCCGCCGACCAGACCAGGCCCGCAACCACCGCCGCGAACCCCCAATTGGACTGCGCACGCATCGAGTGAGCTCCATCGCAAGGAAGTTAAGTAGCCCGCCTGCTACTCGCCAGGCCATGCCCCCGAACCATTCCCGCCACTCCACATTTCCCATCGACGTGCCTATGCGGCGGGCATTCAATGGACGCCCGCTCCCTCGTCGTGGGGGCGACCTGAGGGGCGGAAGGGGACATGAGTCTCGCACGGAGGGGCCCCACGGCGCTTCCCGGCCCCCTGAACCCGGCCGCCCTGCGGCGCGCCGGGCGTGTCCACCGGCCGACACCGCTGCTAGCCTCCCGAAGAGAAGGCGGCCCCGGCTGGAGGTCGCCCCCTTGCCCTGGAGACGCGGGAACATGGCCGGTGACTACGATTTCGACGACGACGACGCCAAGGAGACGACCAAGGGCGGCCGCCTCAAGGAGTTCGACTGTCCGGGCTGCGACGCCAACAACCCCGTGCACGATGGCTTCGGGGATGGGGACGAGCTGCGCTGCAACTACTGCGGCTGCGAGTACAAGGTGAAGATCAGCGCGGAGGGCCGCGCGAAGTTCAAGGAGATCTGACCCGCGCGCCGGCCCTCAGTTTCGCTCGCCGAAGAGCGCGGTGCCCACCCGCACCAGCGTGGCGCCCGCCTCGATGGCCAGCTCGAAGTCGTGCGTGGTGCCCATGGACAGCCCGGGCAGGCCATGGCTCCGCGACAGCTCGCGCAGCGCGTCGAAATAACCGCGCGCGCGGGCCACGTCGTCCGTGGGCGGCGGCAGCGACATCAGCCCCACCAGCGTGAGGCCCGGCAGCGCGCGCGCCTGGCCCAGGAAGTCGGGCAGGGCGGCGGGCTCCAGGCCCGACTTGGTGGACTCCCCGCCCACGTTGACCTCGACGTAGCAGGGCAGGGGAGAGGTGCCCTCGCGCCGCTTGGACAGCTCGCGCGCCACCTCCAGCCGGTCCAACGCATGGAAGGCGCTGGCCACCTTCGCCACGTACTTCACCTTGTTCGTCTGCAGGGGACCGATGGCGTGCCAGCGCAGGCCCTCCAGGTCCGACAGCTCCTGGGCCTTGTCGCGCAGCTCCTGCGCGTAGTTCTCCCCGAAGTCGCGCTGACCCGCGGCGTATGCCTCGCGGATGAGCGCCGCCGGCTTGAGCTTGGACACGGCCACCAGCGTCACCGACTCCACCGGACGCCCCGCGCGCTCGCACGCCTTCGCGATGCGCGCCTTCACCGACGCCAGCCGCTCCGCGAGGCCCGTGCTCATGGCGCGGGCTTCCAGGCCAGGGGCACGCCGGCGCGCGTCAGCAGCGCGAGCGTCTCGCCCAGCGGCAGGCCGACGACGTTGGTGGGGCTGCCCTCGATGCGCGCGACGAGGAAGCCCCCCTTGCCCTGGATGGCGTAGGCGCCCGCCCGGTCCACCGGCTCGCCCGTGCCCACGTACCAGTCGATTTCTCCGGCGCTCAGCTCACGGAAGGTGACGCGCGTGTGGACCGCGAGCGCCTCTTCATGCCGCCCCGCGAGCGCGACGCCCGTGTACACATCGTGTGTCTTGCCGGACAGGCGGGTGAGCATGGCGCGAGCCTCGGCCGGGTCCTGGGGCTTGCCCAACAGCGTCATGCCCAGCGCCACCGTGGTGTCCGCCGCGAGCACGAAGGCGCCAGGGGAGCGCCCGGCCACCACGCGGGCCTTCTCTCGCGCCAGCCGCAGGACGTAGGCGGCCGCCTCCTCGCCTGGGTGGGGCGTCTCGTCGATGTCCGCCGCGGAGACGGTAAAAGTGAGCCCCAGTTGCGACAGGAAGTCCCGACGGCGGGGAGAACCGGAGGCCAGGACGAGCAACGTTTGATCAGCGTGCGTGTGCATGTTACGGCTCCAGGCCTTAGCAGACTTGCGCCTCGGAGTGGACTCTACGGATGAATCCCGCGGACCTCCTGTCGGCCATGAAGCGGACGGTGGAGCAACTGGCCGCCTACAACGAGATGGCGAAGGCGTTGACGTCCACGCTGGAGCTGCGCGAGGTGCTCGCGCTCGTCATGCAGAAGGTCAGCAGCCTGCTGCTGCCTCGCAACTGGTCCCTCATCCTCCAGGACGAGCGCACCGGGAAGCTCTACTTCGAAATCGCGGTGGGCGAGGGCGCCGGCGTCCTCAAGGGCCTTCAGCTCAACCCCGGTGAGGGCATCGCCGGGGCCGTGTTCTCCTCCGGGGTCGCCCGGCTGGTGCACGACGTGGGCGGGGACCCCAGCTTCGCGCCCCGCTTCGACGAGGCCTCCGCCTTCCACACCCGCTCCATCCTCGCCGTGCCGCTCCTGTCGCGCGGGCACGTGCTGGGCGTCATCGAGCTGGTCAACGGCCCCACGGACCCGCCGTTCTCCAACGACGACCTCACCACGCTGACGGCCATCGCGGACTACGCGGCCATCGCGATTGAGAACGCGCGCAACTTCCGCCGGGTGCAGGAGCTCACCATCACCGACGAGCACACCGGCTGCTACAACGCCCGGCACCTGCGCGCGCTCCTGGACACGGAGGTGAAGCGCTCGGCGCGCTTCCGCCACCCGCTGTCGCTCGTGTTCCTGGACCTGGACCACTTCAAGAGCGTCAACGACAGGTTCGGCCACCTCATGGGCAGCGCCACGCTGAAGGAGGTGGGCGATTTGCTCATGTCCCTGGGGCGCAACGGGCTGGACGCCGTGTTCCGCTACGGGGGCGACGAGTTCGCCATCCTCCTCGTGGAGACGGACCAGGACGGCGCCGCGCACATCGGCCAGAAGGTCTGTGAGGCCTTCCGCGGGCGCTCCTTCCTCCAGGAGCACGGCCTGGACGTGCGCGTCACCGCCAGCGTCGGCGTGGCCACCTATCCGGACCACGCCACCTCCGCGCTGGACCTCATCCGCTCCGCGGACTTCGCCATGTACGGCGCCAAGGCCCGGGGCCGGGATGCCCTCTGCGTCGCGGAGCCTCCGGGCCCGGACACGCCCTCCGGCGGCTCCGACTTCCCGGTGCGCTGAACACGGGCCCTGCAAAAGCGAGAGGGCCGGGGAGGGAAGTCCCTCGGCCCGGCCCTCACGTGCTGTCAGCTGAAGCGGGTGACTTACCCGGCGCCGACCACCGAGTCGATGGCCTCGGGGTTGGTCACCACGTTGCCGCCCTTCTTCAGCGCCTTGAGGAAGGACTCCGTCACTTCAATCTGCTTGGCCTGCTGGGCCTGCACGCGCAGCGCGTCCTTCTTCTGCTCGAAGCCCGCGGTGTCCGGCTTCTGGCGCTCCACCACCTGCGCCACCACGAAGCCCTCGCCCACCGGGAAGACCTCGCCCAGCACCTGGGGCGCGCTCACCGCGAAGGCCGCCTTCACCAGCGCGGGCGCGGGGCCCAGGTGCGGCACGGCCTCACCCTCGGCCGTGAAGCTGTCGGTCTCCACCGCCTCCGGACGGGTCTCCGTCTCGAAGCGCAGGAGCGCCGGCTGCTCCTTCTCCGCGGGGAAGAGCTCCTTGAGCGTCTTGCCACCCTGCACCGTGGCCAGCGCCTTCTGGGCCTCCGCCTTCGCCGTCTCCTTGGCGCGCTCCTGCTTGAAGAGCGTGGTGGCGATCTCGTCCTGGACCTCCTCCAGCTTCTTGTCCTGGGCCGCCTGCTTCTCCTCCACCTTCACCAGGTGCACGCCGAACTTCGTCTCCACCGGCGCCGTCACCTCGCCCGCCTTGAGCGCGAACGCCGCGTCCGCCAGCACCGGCTCCCAGCTGCCGCGCTCCACCCAGCCCAGGTCGCCACCGCGCGCCTTGCTGCCCGGGTCCTCGCTGGAGTCACGCGCCACCTGCGCGAAGTCCTTGCCGCCGTCGATCTCCTTCTTCAGCGCCTCCGCCTTCTTGAGGGCCTCCGCCTTCTGCTCGGCGGTCGCCTCCGGGGGCAGCTTCACCAGCACCTGGCGCGCGCGGATGCGCTCGGGCTGCTGGTACACGAAGCGGTTGGCCTCGAAGTAGTCCTTGATCTCCTTCTCGTGCGCCTTCTTCCACTCCGTCAGCTGCGCGGGCGTGGGCGCGGCGACCTTGTCCGCGTACATGGTGGGAAGGAAGCGCGCGAAGACGACCTTGGCCTGGTTGCCGTCCTTCTCGTAGCGCGCGCGCACCTCGTCGTCGGACACGGTGGCGTTGGCGCGGACGACCTCCATCATCTTCTGCGCGGCCAGCTGCCGGCGCAGCTCCGTCTCGAACTCCGGCGGCGTCTTCCGGTAGAAGTCGCGCAGCACCTGCTGGTAGCGCGCGAAGTCGAACCCGCCCTCCTTGGCGTGGAAGTCCGTGTTCTGATGGATGAGCTTGCGCAGCTCTTCATCAGAGGGGGTGATGCCGCGCTGCTCGGCCGCCTGGGCGAGCAACTCCGTGTTCACCAGCCTGTCGAGCACCTGGTTGTGCATGCCGAACTGGCGGGCCACGGACTCGGGGATGGGGCTGCCCTGCGCTCGCAGGAAGCTCATCTGCCGGGCCCAGGCCGTGGCGAAGTCGCGCAGCGGGATCTCCTTGCCGTTCACCGTGGCCACCGAGCCGGGTGCCGTCACCGGACCCGAGGCGCCGAAGCCGGTGCTGCCCGGCCCGAATTGCAGCGTGAACACCACCGCGATGCCGATGATGAACAGCAGTGAGAGGACCTTCCGGGGGTTCAGACCGTCCATTGTCGTCACTTCGGAGAGCAAACGCGCCGAGAAAAGTCGTGCGGAAGGACTCGCGACGCGGTGTTGTTGGTAGCCCGGCTGAAGGGTGGCGGACCAGCGACCACCCCCCTCGCGGGCCTTGACTGCCTAGGACACTGCACCAGAAAATGCAAGCGATTTAGAGAGTTTAGCCGCACCCCTCCCTCCGCTTCCTCCTCCCACCCCGGAATTCCCCTCTGTGCTGTCGCTCCTCAAGCGATACCGGCGTCCCCTGATTGTCGGCGTCCTGCTCCTCTACCCGCTGGTCGCCTTCCTGCTGAGCGGGCGCAAGGGCAGGGACCCCAACCCCATCGATCGGGCGGTCATTGCCGTCACCTCGCCCGTGCAGCAGGCGCTCACCGCCACCATCGAGGGCTCGGTGTCCGCGGTGCGCCACTACCTCGATCTGCGCGGGGTCCGGCAGGAGAATGACGCGCTGCGGCTGGAGAACCTCCAACTGCGCGCCTCGGTGCAGGCCCTGGGGGAGTCGCGCACGGAGAACGAGCGGCTGCGCAAGCTGTTGGGGTACGCGGAGGTGGCGCCGGGGCCGGAGATTCCGGCGCGGGTGGTGGGCGTCAACCCGGTGGCGAAGCTGTTGTCGGTGCGCATCAGCGGCGGGGAGAAGGACGGGGTGTTCCGGGGCATGTCGGTGGTGACGCCGGACGGAATCGTGGGGCAGGTCATCCGGGCGACCTCCAGCTATTCGGACGTGGCGCTGGTGACGGACACGCAGAGCCGGGTGGCGGTGCTGGTGCAGCGCTCCCGGGCGCGGGGCACGGCGTCGGGGGCGGGCAGCGGGCCGCTCAAGCTGGAGAACATGCTGCGCACCGAGGACGTGGACAACGGCGACCTCATCATCACCTCCGGCACGGATGGCATCTATCCTCCGGGCCTGGTGGTGGGCCGGGTGACGAACCTGGAGAAGAAGGAGCACGGCATGTTCCAGGGCGCGGACATCGTGCCGGCGGTGGACACCAGCAAGCTGGAGGAGGTGCTGGTGGTGGGCAGTCCCTACAAGGCGATGGCGCAGGGCAGCGCGGCGGAGGGTGCGTCGAAATGAAGTTCCTGGTGACGGTGGGCATCGCGCTGGCGCTGCTCACGTTGGAGTCCGTGGTCGTCAAGCAGGCGGGGCTCGTGCTGGGCCGCATCGACGTCACCGTGGTGCTGGTGGCGTTCCTCGCGCTGCGCGCCACGCTGCTCGAAGGGGCCTTCTCCGCGTTCGCGGTGGGCTACCTGCTGGACCTGATGAGCGGCCAGCCCACGGGGCTGTTCACCTTCCTGGCCGTGTTCACCTTCCTCGTCGGGCGGCTGGTGTCCACCTTCGTGGACGTGCGCGGCGGGCTGTCGTTCGCGCTGTTCGCCATGGGCGCGGACGTGGGGCACGGCCTGCTCGCGGCCTTCTTCACCTGGCTGACGGTGAAGGACGGCGGCACGGCGCCGGCGCTCGCGGGGCTGCCGCTGCAGGTGGCGCTCACGGGGCTGGCGGCGCTGGCGCTCTTCCCGCTCCTGCGCCGCTTCGAGGCCGCGCAGGACCGTCCGGCGGGGTTGCTGAGGTGACGCCCCCCACGCTGGGCAACACGACGCCGGGCCGCGAGCTGCGCCGGCGCTTCCTGTGGCTGGGCCTGGCCATGACGGCGGGCCTGGCCCTGTTGTCCATCCAGCTCTACCGGCTGCAGATCACCCGCGGCGAGGAGTACTCCGCCAAGAGCGTGGCGAACTTCGTCAAGGAGGTGCGGCTGCGCGCCGACCGCGGCGTCATCAAGGACGCGCGCGGCACCATCCTCGTCGACAGCCGCCCGTCCTTCGACGCCGTCGTCACGCCCGCGTTCTGCACGGACTGCTTCGCGCAGGTCATCCCCCGGCTGGCGGAGCTGCTCCAGTGGGACGCGGACCAGGCGAAGAAGGTGGAGGACCTGGTGCGCCAGGGCCGCCGCAACGCGCCCTTCCAGCCGGTGCCGGTGCGCGTGGACCTGACGCGCGACGAGTATGATCGGCTGGCGGCGCGCCGGGACATCCTGGACGGCGTGGAGGTGGCGCCCGTCCCGCACCGCTTCTACCGGACCCACACGGTGCTGTCGCACGTGCTGGGCTACATGAACGAAATCACCCAGGACGAGCTCGAGCGGCTCAACGGCGACGGCGCGCGCTACGCGCTGGGGGACTACATCGGCCGGCGCGGCCTGGAGCGCTACTTCGAGCAGCGCCTGCGCGGCCAGGACGGCGTGCGCAAGGAAGTGGTGAACGCGCGCGGCCAGAAGATTGAAGAGCTCAACGTCAAGCTGGGCGACAACGCCGTGGTGCAGCCCAAGGCGGGCAGCAACCTGGTGCTCTCCATCGACATGCGCCTGCAGGAGGAGGCCGAGCGCGCCTTCCCCGGTGTCACCGGCGCGGTGGTCGCCATCGACGTGCACACGGGCTTCATCCGCGCGCTGGTGTCCCGGCCCGGCTTCGACCCCAACCTCCTGACGGGCCGCGTGACGCCCACGCAGATGGCACAGCTGTCGCGCGATCCGCTGGAGCCCATGGTCAACCGCGTGGCGGCCGAGCACTACAGCCCGGGCTCCACGTTCAAGGTCGTCACCGCGCTGGCGGCGTTCAAGTCCGGCGCGTTCCGTCCGGAGACGGTGGTGAACTGCCCGGGCGGCTACCGGCTGGGCGCGCGCACCTGGCGCTGCCACCTGGACCGCGGCCACGGCCACGTCGACGGCCTGGACGCGATGAAGAGCTCCTGCGACACTTGGTTCTACAAGGTGGCGGACACCATCGGCCTGGACCCGATTGGCGAGATGGGCAAGTCGCTGGGCCTGGGCAGCCCCACCGGCATCAACGTGGTGGCGGAGGTGCCCGGCATCATGCCGACCAGCGCGTACCACGACAAAGCCTCGCCCGGCGGCTACACCAAGGGCATGGCGCTCAACAGCGCCATCGGCCAGGGTGACAACAACGTCACGCCGCTGCAGCTCGCGCTGATGTACGCGGCCATCGCCAACGGCGGCACGCTGTACAAGCCGCAGATGGTGCAGCGGCTGGAGAACCTGGACGGCCAGGTCATCGAGGAGTTCAAGCCGGAGGTCGTCCGTCGGGTGGACCTGCCGCCCGCGCACCTGAAGGCCGTCATCGACGGCCTGGTGAAGGTGGCCCATGAGCCGGGCGGCACGTCGTACCGCTCGCGCCTGAAGTACATGCGCGACCTGGACGTGAAGGTGGCGGCGAAGACGGGCACCGCGCAGGTGGCGCGCCTGGGCGCCATCCGCCTGAAGACGCACCAGATGAGCTTCTTCGAGAGAGACCATGCCTGGTTCGCGGGCTTCGCCCCGGCGGACCATCCTGAAATCGCGGTGGTGGTGCTCAACGAGCACGGCGGCCACGGCGGCTCGGACGCGGCGCCCACGGCGCTGGCCGTCATCCAGAAGTACCTGGACCTGAAGAAGCTGGACGCCACGGCGCCGCCGCCGCGTCCCAACCAGCCCTACACCCCGTCGATGTTCCGCCCGCCGTCTCCCGACGAGGCGGCCATGACGCGGGGCGTGCGCCCCCCCACGCAGCTTCCGGGCGACGAGGAGTCCGAGGACAGGCATGCAACTCAGGATTGAGCGGCGGATGGTGCCCCACGTGCCGTGGGGGCTCATCTTCTGCGTGCTGGCCGTGGCCCTGCTGGGCATCTGGAACCTGGCCTCCGCGTCGCGCCCTCCGCTGGCGCCGGTGTGGTCCAGCCAGGCCCTGTACCTGGGCCTGGGCATCGTCGCGGTGCTGGTGGTGTGCCTGGTGGACTACCGCTGGATCCAACGCATGGCGATGCCCATCTACGTCGCCAACATCCTGGCGCTCATCGCGCTGCGCTTCGTCGGCCACACGGCCAAGGGCGCCGAGAGCTGGTTCGCCATCGGCCCGTTCCGCCTGCAGCCCGCGGAGTTCATGAAGATTGGCGTCGTGCTGATGCTGGCCAAGGTCTACCACGACGACTTCCGCCCCAATGAGCCGTCCTACGGCCTGGTGCGGCTGTGGAAGCCGCTGGTGGTGGTGGGCGTGCCCTTCATCCTCGTGCTGGTGCAGCCGGACCTGGGCACCGCGCTGATGATCGGCCTGTCGTCGCTCACCGTCATCCTCTTCGGCAAGGTGCGCTGGTACCTGGTGGCCACGTTGGTGGCGGGGGTGCTCGCGGGCGCCATCGTCATCTGGAACGACTACATCCGCGAGGTGCCGGAGCCCCGGCCCACCATCGTCCGGCACCACTTGAAGAAGCACCAGAGCCAGCGCATCTCCGGGTGGTTGGATCCGGAGGCGGACCTGCGCGGCAGCGGCTACCACGCGGCGCAGTCGAAGATCGCCGTGGGCAGCGGCGGCGTGTCGGGCAAGGGCTGGCGCGAGGGCACCCAGACGGGCCTGCGCTTCCTGCCCGAGCAGCACACCGACTTCATCTTCTCGGTGTGGGCGGAGGAGCACGGCTTCGTGCTGTGCACCCTCCTGCTGGTGCTCTATGGCGCCATCTTCATCTTCGGCCTGGGGGTGGGGTTCAGCGCCCGAGACAGGTTCGGCGCCTTCGTCGCCGTGGGCGTCGTGGCCATGCTCTTCTGGCAGGTGTTCGAGAACATCGGCATGGTCATCGGCTTGCTGCCGGTGACGGGCATCACCCTGCCGCTGATGAGTTATGGCGGGTCTTCCATGATGTCCGTGATGCTCAGCATTGGATTGCTGGTGAACATCAGCATGCGTCGTCACATGTTCTGAGACATCGCGAGCCGCGCGACGACGGGAGACTCACGAGGTCGTCACGAGCGCTCGGCGCCCGGCCCAGGGTGGTGTATGAATCAACCCACCAATTCCGGGGGGAGGGTGAAGCCCTCCCGGGCCGGTGGAGGTCAGGCATGCAGAGGAAGGGTGGGCAGAAGGCGACGGGGAGTGTCCGCGTGGCGGAGCTTCCCCATGCGGCGAGGGACGTGAAGCCCCCGGCGGCGACGGTGGTGGCCAGGCCGGGCGCTCCGGTGAAGGAGGAGCCGCGCAGGCCTCCCTCGGTGGCCCCCACGCCCGTGGCGGCGCTGTTGCCCGTCATCGAGAAGAACCAGGGGGAGCCCGAGCACCGGGAGTTCCCCCGGGCGCAGCTGACGACACGCTTCGAGGTCTGGGTGGATGACGACCAGGGCGGGCGCCGGTTCGCGGCGAGCCTGGCGTCCATCAACGTCAGCGTCAGCGGCGCCTTCCTGGAGAGCACCTTCTACCTGCCCTTGGGGACGGTGCTGGGCGTGAGCTTCTCGCTGGAGCCCGGCGCCGCGCCCGTGCGGGCCCGGGCCGAAATCGTCCGCGAGGAGCGCGAGGACGGCCCCGGGGGCCGCAGCGGCTTCGGCATCCGCTTCCTCGACTTCAGTGGACAGACGGAGGTGGCCCTGGCCCGGCTCTTCGTGGGCAACCGCCTGCGGGCCTTCGCGGAGGACTACCTGCGCTCGCAGCGGGCGCGCTCGCTGCCCAATGAGCTGGAGCGGGTGGTGGATGTGCTTTCGGCCTGGGAGCTGCTCAAGGCGACGAGCACGGAAGCGGACCCCTGGCAGGCGAAGTGACGCATCGTCCCTCCCTCGCGAGCCTGCCCGTCATGCGAGGGAATGCCCACCCCTGACACGCATTGACGGCGGGTGGCTCGCCCAGGGCCGTGGGCGCCACCGCGTACCGCCGTGTCTCAGGCGGGCTTGCCACCCGCCAACAAGCGACGCCGCTCCGCCTGGTAATGGGCTGAACACAGCCCCTTCGAGCGCTGCTCGCGCGTGCAATCCGGCATCGTGCAACGCCGGTCCGCCGCCACCATGTTGCCCGCAAGGGCCTTGGGCGGACGGCCGCGCCGACGGCTCGCCGACAGCGCATTGCTGCTCCCCGAGCCGCTCGACAGCGGCATGCCCTGGTTCATCGCGCGGAGGACGCCTCGGCCAATCGCGTCACCCAGCGCCTCCGCCCAATTCACCATGGCGGGGGTCAGGGGGACCTTCGACAACTCCTTACGTGGTCGTGCCATGAAAACTCCCGTGAAAACAGTCAAACAAAGCAAGACTCCCAATGCGCTTATTTGGCGGTGGATGTCAACGTTGTCAATACAGCCTGGGAGGGGTCTCTCATGACTCGCAAGTCGTCCCGAAAAATTGGTGACACGACTGCAAAGGGATACGTGTTTCCCACACGTGCCATGCGTGCTGATTTGCGCATCGCGGTGGATTTGTCCGCGCGGGTGAAAATGGCGCGAAGTCTGAGAAATCGCTGAGAGGGCACGAAAAGTTTGCGTGCGCGTGGCGTGGGATTGGCGGGGCCGCGCAAGGGACTCACGCTGGGTGCGAGACGAAGCGCGTCACGCGAAGGAGCGGAGCGCGGGTTGATTCGTCCCGGAAACGAAACGGGGTGGGGCGTCTGGCCGTACGACGAAGCGCCGGACAGGGCGTGGGCGGGAGGCATTGGCCTCGACCCGCCAGGCCCGTGCCCGGCGCTCGGAGGTCTACAGCGCCTTCTTGAGGGCGTCCTCGATGCGCGCCTTGGGGACGGCGCCGACGATCTGCTCCACGACCTGGCCGCCCTTGAAGACGAGCAGCGTGGGGATGGACCGGATGCCGTAGTTCTGCGGCGTGCCCTGGTTGTCGTCGATGTTGAGCTTGGTGAACTTCACCTGGCCCTTGTACTGCTCGGCGAGCGCGTCGATGGAGGGCGCGATGGCGCGGCACGGCGCGCACCAGGTCGCCCAGAAATCCACCAGCACGGGCTGCTCGGAGTCCAGCACCTGCTGCTTGAAGTCGCCATCTCCGACATTCGTCACGTTGTCGCCTGCCATGATGTCTCCTTGGGGCCCTCTGTGGCCTGCATGGCGCGTCGTCTAGTACGCGCCTCGTGGGGCTGCAAGAACCGGTGGGCCGGGGCCAGTCCGCCCGCAATGATGCGGCCGGCAGCCCGGGGTTTCACCTGGAAGGATCATCCGCCCCCCGGGCGCGGCGCTGGTGTAGGCTGGCGGGCGTGACGAAGCTCTTCCTGCCCCAGGCCCAGCTCGAGGAGTGGGCACTGGCTGACAAAGCGGACCTGCGTGACGGCCGGCTGGTGGTCATGGCCGAGGGTGGAACGGCCTTCGCCGTCTCACCGGCCGTGCATTTCCTGCAACTGGTGTCGGGCGAGGACACCCACGGCCTGGTGGCCAAGGTGAAGACCGAGGAGCAGCTCTCCCGACTGGGGGCCGAGCAGATGGCCGACTCGGTGCTGGTGGGGGAGTCCGCCTACGAGGTCGTTCCAGGGTATGTGACGGAGGTCCCCTCCGGCGCTCCGAAGCCGGAGGCGGCGGGGAAGAAACCCGATTCGGAGACGGACCTGTTGGCGGCGTTCCTCCTCAACAAGATGGGCTGATTCGCCTGTCTGCCGCGGTTATGAGCCTGATTCCATGAGCCACACGCTCGTATCGCTCGCCTGCCACGCCTACGGCATCGCCGCCGTGGCCTACCTCGCCTACCTCGTCCGCCAGTCGGAAGGGCTGGCCATGGCCGGTCGCGTCCTGGTGGGCGGGGGGCTGGTGCTCCACGGCGTGGCCCTGTTCGAGCTGTTGGGCGCCCAGGGCGGCCGTCCGGTGGGCTTGGCGCAGGGCTTCTCCGCGCTGGCCTTCCTGCTGCTCGCCATCTTCCTGGCACTGGACGTGCGCTACCGCAGGCCCGTCATCGGCGCGTTCCTGACGCCGCTGGCGGTGACGGTGCTCCTGCCCGGCCTGCTGCTGCACGGGGGCCAGTCGCCGTTGCCTCCCGGCGTGCGCCAGCCCTTGTTGCCGCTGCACATCTCGCTGGCGCTGTTGGGGCTGGCGGCGTTCGCGGTGGCCGCGGGGGTGGGGGTCATGTACCTGCTGATGGAGCGGCAGGTGCGGGCCAAGCGCTTCGGGCTGTTGTTCGCGCGGCTGCCGTCGCTGGAGTTCCTGGACACCCTCAACCGGCGGTTGGTGGTGTGGGGCTTCATCGCGCTGTCGATCACCCTGGCGACGGGGGCCTTCTTCGTGACGACGACGGTGGGCTGGCAGTGGGATGGCAAGTCCATCGCCACGGTGGTGGCGTGGGCGGTGTTCGCGGCGCTGGTCAACGCGCGCATCTTCGCCGGCTGGCGTGGGAGGCGTGTGGCATTGCTGACCATGGCGGGCTTCTGCCTGGTGCTGGTGTCCTTCCTCACCTCGTATGACGCGACGCCGACCGCGGCCGCCGTCATGAGGATTCCCTGAGTATGGAGCTCGTCTGCATTGGCCTGTCCCACCGCACGGCGCCCCTGGTGGTGCGCGAGCGGCTGGCCTTGTCCGAAGCGCGTCAGGTGGAGGTGCTGCAGAAGCTGGCGCAGGCCCCGGTGGAGGTGTTGTGGGTCTCCACCTGCAACCGGGTGGAGGTGTATCTGTCCGCGCCGGATGGGGGCGTGGCCCGGGAGCGCGCCGTGTCGGAGCTGCAGGCGCTGGGCGGGCCCGAGGCGGCCGAGCACCTGTACGAGCACCGGGGCGAGGCCGCGCTCATCCACCTGTTCCGCGTGGCGTCCAGCCTGGACTCCATGGTGCTGGGCGAGGCGCAGATCCTCGGCCAGGTGAAGGACGCGTTCGAGCGCGGGCAGGGCGCGGGCGCGGTGCGGGGTGAGCTGACGCGGGCGTGCGCGGCGGCGTTCGGCTGCGCCAAGCGGGTGCGCACCGAGACGGCCATCGGCCGCGCGGCGACGTCCATGGCGTCCGCGGCGGTGCAGCTGGCGAGCAAGGTGTTCGACGGGCTGAAGGGCAAGACGGTGCTGGTGGTGGGGGCGGGGGAGATGGGGGAACTGGCGGCGCGGCACCTGCAGCAGGCGGGCGCGACGAAGCTCTTCATCACCAACCGCACCCTGGCGCGCGCGGAGGCGCTGGCGGCCGAGGTGGGCGGGACGGCGCGGCCCTTCGAGGAGCTCTTCACGCTGCTGACGGCGGCGGACGTGGTGGTGTGCAGCACGGCGTCGCCGGTGCCGCTGTTCACGCGGGACAATGTGGGCGCGGTGGGCAAGGCGCGCCGTGGCCGCCCCCTGTTCATGGTGGACCTGGCGGTGCCGCGCGACATCGACCCCGGGGTGGGCACGCTGGACTGGGTGCACGCCTACGACGTGGACGACATCCAGAAGTTCGTCGCGGACAACGCGGCCGCGCGCGCCGAGGAGGCGCACAAGGCCGGGGTATTGGTGGCGCAGGAGGTGGCGCGCTTCGTCAAGGAGCGCGCGCTGCGCGAGGGGATGCCGGTGCTGGCGAGGTTGCGGCAACGCGCGGAGGGGATTGCCCGCGCCGAGGTGGAGCGGACGTTGACGTCGCTGGGGGATGGGTTGACGGACAAGCAGCGCAAGAGCATCGAGGCCATGGGGCGCGCCATCGTCAACAAGCTGTTGCACGAGCCGACCTCGCGCCTGCGCGCGGTGGGGCCGGAGGGCGAGGGCAACCGGCTGGCGGGCGCGGCCGCGGAGCTGTTCGGGTTGCTCGAGGCAGAGCTGGAGGCGGCGGAGCAGCAGCCGCAGGCCCTGTCCGCGCAGGGCCCGGCGCAGGTGGCCACGGGGGCGAAGCGATGACGTCCGTGCGCATCGCCACCCGGCAGAGCCCGCTGGCGCTCTGGCAGGCGCGACACGTGGGCGCGCTCCTGAAGTCCCACCACCCGGGCCTCGAGGTGTCCTTCGTCGAGATGACCACCGAGGGGGACCGCTTCCTGTCCGCGCCCCTGTCCTCGGTGGGCGGCAAGGGCCTGTTCGTGAAGGAGATTGAGCAGGCGCTCATCGACGGGCGCGCCGACATCGCGGTGCACAGCCTGAAGGACATGACGTCCGAGCTGCCCGAGGGCCTGGTGCTCGCGGCGGTGCCCGAGCGCGAGGACCCGCGGGATGCCTTCTGCGGCACCGCGGGCCAGACGACGGTGGACGCGCTGCCCCAGGGCGCGCGCGTGGGGACGTCCTCGCTGCGCCGCAGCTGCATCCTGCGCTCGCGTCGGCCGGACCTCGAGATCGTGAGCGTGCGCGGCAACGTGCAGACGCGTCTGTCGAAGACGAAGGAGCTGGGGCTCGCCGGCGCGCTGCTGGCGCACGCGGGGCTCAAGCGACTGGGGTTGGAGCACGTCATCACGGAGGTGCTGTCCACCGACGTGAGCCTGCCAGCGGTGGGGCAGGGGGTGCTCGCCATCCAGTGCCGCGGGGCGGACGCGCGGGTGTGCGGTCTGCTCGCGCCGCTGGAGCACGCGACGACGCGGGTGGCGGTGACGGCGGAGCGGGCGCTGCTGGCGAAGCTGGAGGGCGGCTGCACGGTGCCGCTGGCGGGGCATGCCACGGTGTCGGAGGGCCAGGTGCACCTGCGAGGACTCGTGGGCCGGCCGGATGGCGCACACGTGGTGCGGGGCGAGGTGCGTGGCCCCGTGGCGAAGGCGGCCGAGCTGGGCGAGGCGCTCGCGGACGACCTGCTGTCGCGTGGCGCGGCGGACATCCTGCGTGATTTCGCTCGCCGCCCGGGCGCGCGGCCCTAGACTGCCGCGCGCGTGGAACGGCGACTGGAAGGCATCCGAGTCTTGGTGACGCGCCCGCGTGAGCGGGCCGAAGAGCTGTGCTTCCTCCTGGAGGACGAGGGCGCGGAGGTGCTCAGCCTCCCGCTGCTGGAGCTGCGTCCTCCGGAGGACCCGCGCCCGCTGGCGTCGGCCGCGGAGCACATCCAGCGCTACCGCTGGGTGGTGTTCGCGAGCCCGTCCGCGGTGGACGCGCTGCTGGACGCGCTCCGGGAGGCGGGCACGTCCGACAGGCTCTCCCGCGTGAAGCTGGCGGCGGTGGGGCCTCGCACCGCGCGCGCGGTGAAGGGCTATGGGCTGGACGTGGCCGCGGAGCCCGAGGAGGGCACGGGGCAGGCGCTGTTCGAGATGCTCAAGGACGGCCTGCAGTCCGGAGACGAGGTGCTGCTGCCCGCGGCGGAGGACGGTCGGCGCGAGCTGGAGGACGCGCTGCGGGAGGCCGGGGTGCTCGTCACGCGGGTGACGGCCTACCGCTCGCTGCCGGCGGAGCTGCCACTGGAGGCGTTGGAGCTGCTGGGGGCCTCGCCGCCCGACGTGGCGGTGTTCGCCTCGCCGCGCACGGCGGAGGCCTTCCTGGAGGCCGCGGGGCGCGAGCGGCTGGGCGCCGCGCGGGTGGTGGCCATCGGTCCGACGACGGCCTCGGCGCTGGAGCAACTGGGGCTGCCGGCCTCGGCCATCGCCGAGCGACCCACGCCCGAGTCGCTGGTGGACGCCACGGTGCGCGCCGTCCGGGGGAACTGAGTTCCGGGCGGAAAGCAGCGTGGGTGCCACGAGGCGAATCGTTCGCGAGTAGACTGGCCTTCCCATCGCCCTGCCGGCCGCATGCCGGGAGTCAGGCGACGCGGGAGGGGTCTCATCGATGAATCGGGGTTCGCAGCGGAGCGCCGTCGTACTTGGGCTGTTGTTGGCCGCCACGGCGGCGGCGCAGCAGGTGCTGGAATACAGGGACCTGGGGTACCGGGTGCTCAGCACGCCGTCGGACCCCTTCGTCTTCTACGTGGACGGGCGTGCGGCCCAGCCCGCCGGCAATGACCTGGCCCTGGTGACGGCGGCCAGTCGCGCGGCTTTCGAGACCTGGCAGGGGACGACCTGCGCGTGGCCCACGTTCTCCTTCCCGGCGGACGGCGGCGTGGCGACGACGGGCTCGCCCATGGCGAACGTCGATGACCCGGGGGACCGCTTCAACGTCGTTCCCATCTGGGTGACGAGCGCGACCGATATTCACTTTCAGGACACGCTCAACGGAGGCGACAGGCCCGCGGCCGCGAGGGCGCTGACTTTCGGCGGCTACGTGTACCAGTGTGATGTCTATCTCAACGCGGTGAACTACGCCTGGTCCACGCTGACGCCCACGCCGGCGGGACGCATGGACATCCAGAGTGTGCTGACCCACGAAATCGGCCACTGTCTGGGGCTCGGTGACAGCTTCGAGGCCATTGGCGCGGTGATGTTCTTCGACCTGCCCACGGGCGTGACGCGGCGGCAGCTGGCGGACTACGACAGGACGGCGCTGTGCCGCTTCTATCCGAAGACGGGGGCGGTCGGCTCCCCGTGCGAGAGCGGCACGTGCACCACGGGCCTGACGTGTGTCACCGCGCCGTCCACGGTGTCGGGCAAGGACCTGAAGGTCTGCGCGAAGGGCTGCTTTGGCAACACCTCCGGCGAGTGCCCCGCGCCCTATGTCTGCCGCGACTCCTCGTTGGTGAATGGCTATACGAAGGCCTGTCTTCCGGCGCTGCCCGACGGCGTCACGCCCGTGGGCCGCGAGTGCACGCCGGGCCCGCGCAGCTGTGGCAACACCAACGGCGTCTGCATCCCGCCGGTGGATCCGCCCTCGGGCAACGGGGAGTTCGACCGGTGGGACCTGGGCTACTGCACGGAGACGTGCAGCGGCGAGGGCTCCTGCCCCGCGGGCGCCGAGTGCTCGGACGTCCCCGGCCAGGGCTCCATCTGTCTGAAGACCTGTACGCCCGGCGGGAGCGACTGTCGGCCCGGCTATACCTGCGAGACGCGCCCCGAGGGGAACCTCTGCGTCCCCGGTTGCTATGGTGATGCGGATTGCGACAGCAACTCCGTTTGCAGGACGTGCGACCGCGTCTGCGTGCCTCGGCAGACGGCGGGCAGGCAGGTGGGGGATGCGTGCACGGCGGATGCGCAGTGCGGCACCAACCAGTACTGCCTCTTCGCGGAGGGAGGCACGGAGGGCGTCTGCGCGCAGCCGTGCTCGGTGGCGGCGTGCGCGTGCCCGGGTGGGACGTCGTGCCAGGTGGTGAACAAGGAGGGTGAGCGGGCGTGTGTCCGGGCCTGCTCGGCGACGTCGTGTGACGCGACGCTGAGGTGCGGCACGGTGGAGCAGGGCAGCTCCGCCTGTCTGCCTGTCTGCCGGACGGAGAAGGACTGCGCGCCCTCCATGCTCTGCTCGGCCGCGGGCACCTGTTACGATCCGCTCGCCAAGCCGGACGCGGGCTCGTGCACGCTGTGCAACGACGCGGGCACGCCGCCTCCGCCGCCCGTGGACGCGGGGCCGCCGAAGGGCCCGGGTGGTCCGGACGGCTGTGGTTGCCAGGGGGCGCCCGTGTCGGCGGCGGCCTTCCTGGGTGGATTGGTCCTGTTGCTGCTGGTGGCTGGAAGGAGAAGGACGTGGCACAAGCCGTGAGCGGCCCGAATGCGTCTGCCGTGAGGAGCCGGGTGGACTTCACCACGCTCTTCGTCCTGGAGGCGCTCGTCGGCCAGGGGCTGTTGACGCCCCAGCAGGCCCAGGAGGTGCTCGCGAAGGAGCCCGCGGCGCGAGCGCGTGTGCTCAAGGCGCAGACCGCGGCGAGCGGCAAGGACGCCGCGCGCTACGACGTGTCTCCGGTGGAGGTGGTGGCCGCGTTCCAGGTGCCGTTGGCCAATGGCCGCGGCGTGCTGGACGAGGACCGCGTCACCGAGGCGGCCGCGCGCGCCTCCGGGTTGACGTACCGGAAGATCGACCCGCTGAAGCTGGACATGGGGCTGGCCACGCGCACGGTGTCGCGGCCCTATGCGCAGAAGCACGTGCTGCTCCCGCTGGAGCGCACGCCGCAGGGGCGCCTGGTGGTCGCGGTGGCGAACCCGTTCGACCGGGAGCTGTTCGAGAGCTTCCACCGGCTGACGGGGCTGCCGGTGGAGCCGGTGCTCAGCTCGAAGGCGGACATCCTCAAGTCCATCTCCGACATCTACGGCTTCAAGAAGACGCTCGCGCGGGCGGCGGATGACTTCAGCGCGGCGTCGGGTGGGGCGCAGGTCTCCAACTTCGAGCAGCTCGTCTCCTTGAGCGGGACGCAGGAGCTGGAGGCGTCGGACCGGCCCGTGGTGCAGGCGGTGGACTACCTGCTGCGCTACGCGTTCGACAACCGCGCCTCGGATATCCACATCGAGCCCAAGCGCGCCACGAGCGTGGTGCGGCTGCGCATCGATGGCGTGTTGCATCCGGTGTATTCGTTGCCGGCGCAGGTGCATCCGCCGATTGTGTCGCGCGTGAAGATGCTCTCGCGCATCGACATCTCGGAGAAGCGCAAGCCGCAGGACGGGCGCATCAAGACGGAGCGGGATGGGCGCGAGGTGGAGCTGCGTGTCAGCACGTTGCCCACGGCCTTCGGCGAGAAGGTGGTCATCCGCATCTTCGACCCGGAGACGTTGGTGCAGGACATCGCCCAGCTCGGCTTCGAGCCGGACGAGAAGGCCAACTTCGAGTCGTGGATCGACCAGCCGCACGGGCTCATCCTGGTGACGGGCCCGACAGGCAGTGGCAAGACGACGACGCTCTACTCGGCGCTCAAGGCGCTGGCGGGGCCGGACGTCAACGTCACCACGATTGAAGACCCCATCGAGATGGTGTGGGACGCGTTCAACCAGGTGCAGGTGCAGCCCAAGGTGGGGCTGGATTTCGCCGGGGCGTTGCGGCACATCCTGCGCCAGGACCCGGACGTCATCATGGTGGGCGAGGTTCGCGACGCGGAGACGGCGGAGAACGCCATCCAGTCCGCGCTCACCGGACACCTGGTGCTGTCCACGTTGCACACCAACGACGCACTTGGCGCGGTGGCGCGCATGAGGGACCTGGGGGTGCCGTCATTCCTGCTGGCGCAGAGTCTGCTCGGGGTGATGGCACAGCGCCTGCTGCGGCGGGTGTGCAGTCATTGCGCGGAGGAGACGTCGTTGACGCCCGACGAGCTCCTGGCGCTCCAGGCGCCGTTGCCGCTGCTCCCCGGGGGCGTGCGATTGCTCAAGGGCGCGGGCTGCGTGCGCTGCCGTGGCACGGGCTTCATCGGACGCACGGGTGTCTTCGAAATCGTCACCACGGGCAGGGAGCTGCGGGAGCACATCTCCCGCGAGGCTCCGTACGAGAAGCTGGTGGAGGTGGCCCGGCTCGGCGGGATGCGCACGCTGCGCGAGGCCGCCGTTCGCAAGCTGGCGCAGGGGCTCACCGCGTTCGACGAAGTGGTGCGGATGACGTCCGCGTGAGGACGGGCGCACGGTGTTTCACCGTGCGCCTGGGCCACGATACGAACGGGCTTCAGTCGAGGGTGGCCCTGCCTGGGACCAGCGCACTGGCGGGGAGCTCCTCGCCGAGGAACCAGCGCTTGCTGGTGGCGGGCGTGGAGACTTCGGCGCAGCGGGTCGGCTGTCCCGTGAGCGTGATCTTCGCGTAGGCGGGGCCCTGGTGCCGGGTGCCCAGGAGGAAGACGCGGTGCGCGTCTCCTGCCGGGGTGGCCGCGATGACGGCATACGGGCCCGTGTAGCAGTGCTCCTCGTAGGTCTGCGCCAGGGCTTGGGTGCACGAGGCATCCGCGTAGAGCCCGAGGTGGAAGGCGGGCGTGGTGGGGAAGCAACGCGGTTGTCCGCTCGTGTCCGCCTCGAAGTGGCAGTCCGCGTCCAACTGGGTGTCGAACAAACCCATCGGGACATGGAGCGAGTCATTCATTCGGGCTCCGCGCACGACGAGGCGACCATGGGTCTGCATGTCGACGTGCCTGGCTTCGGGCCAGCTCGTGGGGGGAATCTCCTGTCCGGCGCGATGGAGGCAGGGTCCGTTCGGGCCGAGGGATGACTCCATGCAGGTCCCGTTCTCGGACCTGGCATACAGCTCCGTCGTCACAGGGCCGGTGGAGAACACGCTGGCTCCGGTCTCGCATCGGCTCGCGGGGTGTTCGACGGCGAAGCGGGGCGCATTGCAGGAGGGCGCAATGAAGACGGGCTCGCTGCAGCTCGCGTCCGCAGATAGTCCACCGATGGCCGCGATGGCGACGTCCTGACCCGAGGGCAGGCACCGCTGTGACGCGTCCTGGGCCCGCTGAACAGCGCAGGTGACGCCGTGCTCGGTGGCTTCGAGGTGATGGAGGCTGAAGGAGCCATCCTCGCCTTCGACGAAGTGGGCCGCGATGCCCTCCCGGGACACGTGCTGGCGCAAGACGCCCTTCACGAACGTGTTGCCGGTGACCTCGTCACCGAAACGGTAGGCCGCTCGCGAGGCGTTGCCCGGGAGGGCGTGACAGCCCCCGGAAGTGTCACGGAGGTAGACGGAGCCGGTGACACGGGCGCCCAGGTGGAACAGTTGCTGGAGGACTCCGGGAGGCGGTGCTTCCTTCGAGAGGATGGTTCCCGCGGGCAGCGGATTCGCGGAGATGACACCTTCCTCGGTGCAGCTCGCGTCGAGGTAGAAGGGGGGCTCGTTCCGGGCGATTCGGTGGAGGTTGTCACTCAGGCAGTAGAGGTCTCCGTCGGGTGCCACGGGCTGCCAGGTGCAGGGACGGAGGCGTGCGGCGTCGTAGGTTGCCTCCGACCAGCGCAAGCCGTCGGTCGTGGTCATCCGCCGGACCTTGATGCGTGAGCCTCCCTTGAAGAAGGACTCTTGAGACGTGAAGTCCGATTCCTGCTTGGGACCCGCACCTCCCTCCGTCGAATCCCCACAGCCCACTCCCCCCAACATCGCCACCACCAGCCCTGCACAGACGCGACGCATGACACTCCTCACGAGGCGGCGCGACCCTGGGACAGCCCCCATGCTGCTCCTGGTCGTCCGGGACGCGGATGCGCGCCCGCGACCTATACGGGGCCTGGGGCACAGTCTGGTCGGGAGACTCATGGAACGGCTTCGGACGACGCCGGAGCGTGTTGGCGCTGTGTCTCTGGGTGACTTTCCGTCAGGGAGCACTGTGATTGAGAGTCTGCCTTGACGCTTGCCTGAACTGAGCTTTCGTCTGGAATCAAGGGTGGCCTGACAGCAGATGTTGACTTTTGAGCGTTTCAACTTGTAGGACGGAAAATCGATCATGTCTGCTCCGACAGCTCTAGCGGTTACGTCCTCTATTGGCTCTCCAACCATTGCGACCACCACGCGGAGGAGGGGACAAGGCATCAGAGTCGGAAAGCGCATCATTCAGGCCTTGTCGTGTTTGAGCATGCTCCTCGTCGGAGTGCTGGCGTCGGATGCGAGAGGCGCATGCTCTCCTCCAGGTGGCTCCAAGGCCTGTACGGTGAATTCCTGCAACGGCAGGATGACCTGTGACTTGTACTGGAGTGATTGCGAGATGTTCGACGGCACCTCCACCGCAACCTGTTCTGTCTGTGGACGTACGGGAACGCGCCGGTGCACTGCGGAAGGCTCCGTAATCTCGAACTCCTGCACCGCTTACCTGGCGCAGGACAACAACTGCAATGGTTGCGACGATGATGGCGACGGCTTGATCGATGAGGACTACGTCCCGACCATCATCTGTGACGCCAAGCAGAACGGATGCTTCGGCAAGATGCACTGTGTCGGGGGACAGCTCGTCTGCAAGGTTCAGGTGGGCACCCAGTTCCTTTCTTGTTCCGACGACTGTGATGGACATGCCGCAAGGCGGTGGTGTGCCGAGGATGGGACGGCCGGTCCGTGCACGCGCGACACGCCCACCGAAGAGCGGTGTAATGGCTGCGACGACAACCAGGACGGGATCATCAACAACGCGCCAGGCAAGGGGCCCTATACCCTGACCCGGAGCTGTGTGGGCCCAGGGGGCGCTTGTCCGGGGTCGACGGAGGCCTGCCTCTCCGTTTTCTGGTCCGGCGTCTGCAATGCTCCCGCGGAGGCCTGCAATGGCCTGGATGACGACTGTGATGGCGTCATCGACGAGAATGGCATCTGCCGCATGGACACAGGGGCGTGCACATGCGCGCCGACCACCTGTGCCGCCCAGGGCAAGAGCTGCGGGACCATTCCGGATGGTTGTGGCGCGATGCTGAACTGCGGCACCTGCGGGACGGGGCAGCTCTGCAATAACAACGTGTGTGTCGGGGCGTGTGTTCCCAGGACCTGCGCGCAGCAGTCCGTCACCTGCGGCGTCATCACGGATGGATGCGGTGGGCCGCTCGACTGCGGCCCTTGCGGCGCGAGCTTCGCGCCCTGACGGACATCTTGAATCTGCGGTCTCGGCGCCTCCGCCCACTTGGGCGGTGGATGCCGAGGTACTCCCTCATTCGAGCTTCAATCCGGGTCTTCCGACCCACAAGGACGTTGGCCATGAAGCGCGTCACGTCGTCATTCGTCTCGAGTCTCTGCCTGGTTCTGGGGCTGAGTGGTTGCGGAACACCGACGGAGTCGTCGGACCCGAAGGACGCTCGCGCATCGCGAGTCGTCCGCCAGCTCAGTGATGCCCCCCTGAGCATTCCGGCCTCGTCCATCCTGCCCACCGAGCAGAAGTCGACGGGCACCACACCGATGATGGTGGATGCACAGTTCGAGGTGACCTCGGATGGTGCGGCGACCTACTCGATTCCGCTCTGGAGCCCTTCGGGGCGAGGTGGAGTGGAGCCCCGGCTCTCGCTGGCCTATCACAGCCGTGCCGACAATGGTCTGCTTGGAGTGGGCTGGGAGCTGAAGGGATTCTCCCAAATTTCTCGCTGCCGGAGGACCTTCGCGCAGGACGGTCTGACCGCGCCCGTTCGGTTCCTTCCAACGGATGCCTTTTGTCTGGATGGTCAGCGGTTGGTGGTCGTCTCCAGTGGCGCGAACCTCATCGAGTACAGGACGGAGGTCGAATCCTTCACCAAGGTCCTGGCCTACCTGGATGGCACTGGCGCGCCGGACTACTTCGAGGCGCACCAGAAGGACGGGCGCATCATGTCCTACGGACGGTATGCGGAGACGCATTCCCGACTGGAAGGACACCGACTGAGCGTCAGCGCGGACCCCGTGACGGGAGTCGTCACGCAAGGTGTGGAGGCGACGCCGGTCCGATTGGGCTGGGCGCTGTCCGAGGTTCGCGACCGGGCTGGCAACGACCTGCGGATCCGCTACCTGCTGAGTGGAGGCGCCACCACCGGTTATGAGCACGTTCCGGAGCGCATCGACTACACCGGACACACGAGCGATGCCACGGGGGCGATGAGGCGGCGCAGTGTCCGATTCGCCTACGACGCGACCACTCGCCCGGATGTCGAGGTCCGCTTCGTGTCGGGACTCAAGCTCCGATCGGCCCAGCGTCTATCGCGCATCAACATGTATGGCCCAGGACTCGCGTCGTCGCCGTCCACGGTGGACGACGTCCTGCTGCGCTCCTTCGAGCTGAGGTATCGCACCGCGCGCGTCACCCGTCGCAGCCTCCTCGAGCAGGTTTTCGAGTGTGATGGCCAGGGTATCTGCCGGGATCCTCTCGACTTCGACTACACGCCGGGCATCGACTGCAGTGCGAGTCCGGATAACGACTGTGACGACCCCGTCGTGTCGCTCCAGGACTTCAACGTCGTGACGGCGTCGGAGCAGTCTGGCAGCACGTTTGTCCCCATCCGCGACGTGAAGACCCGGGGGGCGCCGTTGCACACTGCGGGCGGCTCTCTCATTCAGGGGGTCCAGGATTTCTGGACGCTGCACACGCTGGACATCAACGGCGACGGGCGCGACGACCTCCTCTATCGCCGCAATGACACGGCGGGGCCGGTGACCGATGGCAACGGCACGAGAATCGAACTGGGCGACTCGGTCTGGTACTACCGGCTGGCGACGGGAGTAGGGATCTACGGTCCCGCGACGGAAGCGAAGTTGCCTGTCTCCAAGGTTGGAAACAGCGACGACGACCTCCGCATCGCCGACATGAACGGGGATGGCATCCCCGAGGTCATCGTCGTCGAGCGAGCGGACTGGACCGGCCAGAATGGCAAGTTCCAGCTCTACTCGTTCGATGGGACGAAGTTCGTGTCCGAGGGCATCGAGGCGACGGAAATCCATCAGTTCTGGTGGGAGCCCGTCAGCAGCTCGCGTTCGCGCATCCCGGTGATGCATGTGGCCGACCTCAATGGCGACGGCATGCCGGAGCTCTTCCGTTCGACCCAGGCGCCTCAGCCCTTCACCTGGGCGTACCGGATGAATCTCGGTGGGTTGTCCCTGTCGACCTACACGCAGATCCCGCTCGCCTCGGGTATCGACCATGCGGGTTACACCGTCGATGTCGATGGTGACGGCAGCACCGAGGTGCTGGTTCGCGCGGGAGCGCATCCCACCAGCGATGGCTATTCCTCCCAGTACTTCTCGGTGGGGCTCGGTGCGCCGGGCGTATCGAACATCGTTCCGACGGCGCTTCCCGCGGTGCCCGTGGCCAGCGGGCCGAACACGGGGGCGAGGAGGATCTACAACAGGACTTGGTTCCTGGATGTGAACGGGGACGGCCTCGCGGATGCGGTGAGCGCCCGCCGTGAGCGTGAGACGGAGCTGGGACAGAAGTTCCCGGGAGACGTCGGCATCTTCATCAACACGGGCAACGGGTTTCTTCCTCCCGTGTGGCAGGACCTGTCCGACCTGCATGAACTCAGCCCGTCGTGGATTCAGCCCACTCAAAAGGGGCTCGACCCGGGCGTGAGGAGCCTCGATTTCGATCGGGATGGTCGGCAGGACCTGTTGCTGACGGACTCCGGTGCAACCAACGCCAATGGCACGACGCGCACGAAGATGTGGGTCCTGCTGAGTCGTGATGACCACTTCGAACCCCGGGAGCTGGACATCCTGGTCGGCCAGTCCACGGGAGGTACGTCGTCATCGGCCATCTATGGATACGGACAGCGGTTCTCCCACGTCCTGGATGCGAATGGTGATGGCTTGGCGGACATCATCCAGATGGAGGATGACCTCAGCATCGAGAATGGAAATCGTCCGAACTATGGCCTGCTCAAGGTCTATGTCCGCCGGGGAGAGCTTCCGGATGCCCTGACCTCCGTCCGGGTCGGCAAGCACGGCAAGGCCGTGACGGTCCGCTACCAGCACTTCCTCCAACAGCCCGCGGAGTCGGGACAGCCCCGCATCTATACGGCCGGGACGTGCACCTATCCGCAACGGTGCCCGACGAACATGTGGGTCGTCGTGGAGTCGGGGCTCGACGATGGGACCCAGCTCAATCGCTTCAACACGCTCTACTACAGCTATGAGGCGGCCCGAGGAGATGTGCAGGGACGCGGTTGGTTGGGCTTCGCGAAGCGCACGGTCCTCAACCCGCGGACGAACGCCACGACCGTCACCACCTACGACAATCAGACGAAGGATGTCGGCCTCTACCTGCGCGCGGGGCGCCCCGTGACGGAGACGACGGACATCACCCTGGCGTCCGGACTGAAGCACCAGCACCAGCGCTCGTTCCAGTACACCGTTGGCACCAGCGCGGCGCAGCGCCCCTTCCTCTATCCGAGCCTGGTGACGGATGAATATCGGGAGGGAACCGGGACGACGCTTTCGCTGGTCCGACGGAGCCGACAGACCCGGACGAATGACGCCTATGGCAACGACACGGTGTCCGAAGTGCTCGAGGACGAAGTCGTCGGGGGAGTCCTGTCCGGACGCACGTGGTCGGCCCGGAAGGAAGTGCCGCTCATCGACAACCTGGCGACGTCCTGGCTCATCGGGCTTCCCCGTCGAGTGGTCACCACGAGCACCACGGCCGATGGGCTGACCCGGTCGAGGGTCGAGACGCATGACTATGACAGCCGCGGCCTGGTGACCCGCACGGTGCAGGAGCCCTCGGGGAGCGTCGACGAGATGCTGACGGCCACCTACGGCCGCGACGCGTTCGGCCTGGTGGAGCGTGTGGAGCTTACGGGCTCCGGCACGACGCGGGTGGAGACCACGCAGTTCGACCCGACCGAGCACCTGCTCCCCGTGACGACGTTCAATGCGGCGGGACATCGCGGCCGCGTCGCCTATCATCCTGGGCTCGATGCTCCCTTGGTCATCGAGGACGCCAACGGGCTGTTGACGCATCACAAGCGAGACGGCTTCGGACGTCTCCGCAGCACGGTATCTCCATCGGGGGAGACCGAGCTTGTCAGCTACGGCGCGGACTCCCTGGGCTGGATGCGTGTCACCACCCGGACGCTCGGTGGCCAGGAGGTCGCGACCACGGTCGACAACTATGGCCGGGAGATTCGCCGCGAGACCCGGGGGTTCGATGGACGCGTCATCACGGTGCGCAGCGAGTACGACGAGTTGGGGCAGAAGACGCGCATGTCGCGTCCCTTCTCGGGCACGGCTCCGGCGCGCTACCTGGTGGCGACCCATGACCTGTTGGGACGACGCCTGACGCTCACCGCGCCGGAGGGCGGCACCGTGACGAACTCCTACGTGGGGCTGACGACGACCACGCTAGATGAGCGGGGGAACAAGACCACGCAGGTGGCCAACGCAGTGGGGCAGGCCGTGGCGAGCAGTGCCTACGACGCGAGTGGGCGGGAGATTCGCACGACGTACGAGTACGGCCCCTTCGGCGTCCTTCGGCGGGTGACGGACTCCCAGGGCAACGTGGTCGTGCTCGAGCACGATGTGCGAGGCCGTCGGACGAAGGTGACGGACCCCGACTCGGGCGTGACCACCGTCAGCTACAACGCGTTCGGCGAGCCTCGCGTCGAGACTGATGGCAATGGCCACCAGACGCTCTACGAGACCTACGATGCGCTGGGGCGACAGGTCCGGGTGACCACGAACGATGGTGCGTATACCCAGGAGTGGGACACGGACCTGAAGGGCGCGCTGACCAGTTCGACCAGTCCGGATGGCGTGACGGTCTCGCACCTGTACAACGGGCAGGGACTGCTGGAGCAGAGCACCTGGACCATCGAGGGAGCGGCCTACACCGTCAATCGGACCTATGACACGAACGGGCGGCTCTCGACGTTGCTCTATCCCCAGGTCGGGGCGCGGCGCTTCTCCCTGGTGCACGCCTATACGGATTACGGCTTCCTGAAGGACGTCCGTGCCCCGTCCGCGACGAAGGCGTTCTGGACGGCGCAGGCGCACGACGACTTCGGGCAGTTGACGGCCGAGCAGCTTGGAAACGATGTGGTGACCTCTCGCCGCCATGACTTGCGCGGGCGCTTGCGCTTCATCGATTCACGCCGTGCGAGCACCGTGCTTCAGGGGTTGGCCTACGAGTGGGATCTGGAAGGGAACCTCAAGAGCCGTGGCGACACGCTCGCGCGGACGACGGAGGACTTCGAGTACGACACGCTGGACCGGCTGACCAAATGGACCGTCTTCCAGAACTGCCGCAGGTCCGCGTTGGAGTATCGCTACGACGACCTGGGGAACCTGCTGGAGCGCCGTGTGCTGGAGGGCAGCGGGACGGCGACGACGGGCACGTACACGGGGGCGGGTGCGGGGCCTCACGCGGTGAAGCAGACCCAGTTGGGGAGCTACGGCTACGACGCCAGCGGCAACCAGGTGAGCGCTCCTGGTCGGAATGTGAGCTACACCGCGTTCGATCTCCCGAAGCAGATCACCGGTCCGGGGCGGGAGGTGAGCTTCAAGTACGACGGCGGGCAGAGCCGCGTCCTCAAGCGCAGCAGCCTGGGCGGTGTGACGACCTACGTCGGCAGTCTCTACGAGAAGCGCCAGCAAGGGGGCCAGACGCAGCACATCTTCTACGTGACGGGCGGTGGGCGTCCTGTCGCGCAGGTCCACTGGGTGGACGGCGGGGCCGATCAGACGTTGTATCTGCTGGGAGACCACCTGGGGTCCACCGAGCGCGTGGTGGACGCGCTGGGCAACGTGCTCGATGGCGAGCGGATGAAGTTCGAGCCGTTCGGGGATGGGCGCCTGCCTCACGCCTTGCCCGTGGCGGCTTCCGTGGCCTCGGGAGCGGTGAGGAAGAGCTTCACCGGGCATGAGAGTGATGACGAGTTCGGCCTGGTGAACATGGGCGGGCGCATCTACGACCCGGAGACCGCGCGCTTCCTCACGCCGGACCCGTTCATCCAGTTCCCTCAGGATGGGCAGTCCTACAATCGGTATGCCTACACGCTGAACAACCCGCTCAGGTGGACCGATCCGACGGGGTTCGAGGCGGAGGGAGCAGACTTGTCCTCAGGGGGGGAGACCGTGGTGACGGCGCCTCGGTACGATCCGACGGAGATCTTCGGGGAGCAGGGCGTGGGCGCCGCGCAGTGGGGGACGCCGCCTCCGGACGGCTCTCAGTCCGCGGACCAGAACGGAGCCAGGGCGCGGGCGCAGGGGGCCGAGAACCAGCGGCTCGTCATGGAGCGTGCCATGAAGGGCTCGCTGCGGCCGCTCGCCCCGTCCCCAGCCCTGCCTGAGTTCTATGGCACCGAGCATGAGCGGCAGACGGCGGTCTTCAACCACTACCGCCTCCTCGCGGGTAAAGGACTTGTGTGGGGCCTGGAGATCGTGGCGATTGATATGGCCACGCGTGGCATCGCACGTCTGGGGGGGGCGGCGCTTCGTGCGGCGATCATTGATGGAGCAGTGACACTACGAGCTGCAGGGAGCGGTGGATTGAGGGGGCTCGAAGGAGTCCTGCTCGGAGGCGGGTGCTTCATCGCGGGCACTCCGGTGCTCACACTGGCCGGGCCGTTGCCCATCGAAGATGTGAGGGAAGGCGACTGGGTCTGGGCCTGGGACGAGAAGACCCAGGTGCCTGGCTGGCATCAGGTGACGCGGACCTTCGTTCGTCCGATGCGGGCTGTGTTCATGGTGGAGGTCATCTCCGGAGATGCGGGTTCGCTCGATGTCCTGGGCGTCACTGCGGAGCATCCGTTCTGGGTTTCGGGCCAGGGCTGGGTCGAGGCTCAGGCGCTCTCTCCTGGAGACGAACTCGAGACCGCAACCGGGAATCGAGTCCTGGTCGCTTCGCTCCAGTCCGTGCCGGGGCGGGAGACTGTCTACAACTTCGAGGTCGATGGCGCGCACACGTACTTCGTGGGGGAGCTATCCACCTGGGTGCACAACACCTCAGCTATTAGCGCGGGGGGCGAAGCGGTCGAGGGGGCCTTCGACATGGCATTGGGGCTCGCCAAACATCGTGAAACGGGAAGCCCGCTCTTGCTCAAGCGCTTTTCTGAGCGCGTGAATGCCAAGACCTATGGTCAACTGGAAGGAACGTGGTGGCCGGGCAGCATGGAGCGTCTAGAGGCAACCCTGGTTGAGCACATGCAGAATGCTCGTCATATCCACTTCAATCTCGATCAGTTCGATCTCGCACGGTTCAGGCAGTACGCGCTCAATCCGACATTCGGCGATCACACGATCACTGCCTGGGAACTTCATAAAGTCCTTACGAGCCCGAATTTGTTGTCGAAGACGACATTCTACGGACCGGGCGGCGTGGTTGTTCCGCCCCCCGCGCTGAAATAGAGGCGTCACATGGACTTGGTCAGAACCGGAGCCGCACTTTCAGTCTATATCGGCGGGACAGCTCAGGTGTGGAGCTACACCTCAACGCACGATAAGCTCGTTATTGAGCTGAGTGTCGCGGATGGCAGCCACCGTGTCTACTTGGTGTTGATTGGGTGCGTGGGGATTTGGGGACGCACCTGGTGGAAAGTTTCGTCTCCTCGAATCGAGGTGACGAACTCTGGCTTCTTGTTCGTGGATGGCGATCTGCGTGTTGAATTCTTGCACGAGTTTCAGTTGGTCGATGCCTCTCCGTCGTGAAGGTGGACAAGGCAGCTGTTTTCGCAGCAGGGTCCGATGACTTCTCGGCGTCACGAACGGGGAATCTTCCGCCCCTGGGATTCCTGAGACACCTCTCTGGGGGATAGCCTCCCCCTCGTGACGTGGACGTGAAGAAGCAGAAGTAAGCCAGGACCGCAGCGTGCCGTCGGTTTTCGGCGACGCGGAAGAGGGAGGCCGTGCTCCGGCTGCTCAAGGGCAAGGAGGTCGACGCGCTATCTTGAGAGCTGGGTGGCTACCGCGGCGGTGAGCGAGTGGCGGAAGAAGTTCCAGCGCTCGGGGTGACGGGCTCGGGCACGCTGGTACACCCTGTGGCGTCGGGCCAGCAGCGCCGTCTCGCGGCCGAAGTGCCTGTCGTCGGGTGTGACGAATCGGATGGTCGAATGTAGGTGCTCAGTGTTGTACCAGCCCACGAAGCGCGTCACCCAGTCGTGCGCGTTCTCGGCGGAGGCGAAGGGCCTCTGGGGAAAGCTGGGGCGGTACTTCAGCGTACGGAAGAGGGCCTCGGAGAAGGCATTGTCATCCGAGACGCGGGGTCGGTTGAAGGACGGCGTGACGCCCAGCCACTGAAGGCTGGCCAGAAGCGTGGCGCCCTTCATCGGCCCGCCGTTGTCCGAGTGCAGCACCAGGCCCTCGGGGCAGCCCGCCTCCTGCCAGGAGCGACGGATGAGGGCCGAGGCGAGCTCGGACGATTCCTCCTCGTGCACCGCGAAGCCCATGACGCGGCGGCTGAAGACGTCCACCACCAGGTACAGGTAGAGGAAGGCGCCCTTCACCGGGCCCTTCAGGTAGGTGATGTCCCAGCTCCATACCTGGTTGGGGGCGGGTGGCGGTGTGCGCGGCCCGGGGCCTGGGCGAGGGCGCCTTGGTATGGCCGCGGTGGGGCAGTTGCCCGGCTTCGCGCAGCACCCGGTAGACGCTCGCCTCGCTGGCCACGTACTCACCGCTGAATGGTGCGCGCAGCCACGCCCAGCCGCTCGCAGACAACCTCCAGGCGCACGCCCTTGGCCAGGAGGCGACAACTTCCCTGCCACAGGGGGGACCTTCTGAGGCCGCTGCTGGAGCGGGACCACTGGCACAACGAGCACTGGCTGCTGAAGCGTCACCATTTCCTCTCGCCGAGTCAGGCCCGATGAGAGCTGATGCAGTCGAAGCAGGCGGCCTGATTGCAACCAACCTGGTGTCTCAACAACCCGGTGCGGTACAGCCTCTTGCGTCGTGGTGGTCGTCGCGACGACTACTTCTGGGCGGGCATGCATTGCTCGAGTGGTCGTCTGAGGCGGTGGGTGATTCGCAATAGGCTCGACGCGAGGTGCTTCATACGATGCCCACGAACGACAACGGCCCGGCTCCCAGGGAAGGGAACCGGGCCGTCTGGCTTCAGCGCGAGTGAGTTCTAGAAGCGCGCCTGCAGCAGCGTGTTGAAGCCCAGCGCGTGCGGCTTCTCGAACGTCGGCTGCGCGACGCCCGTGATGTCGTCACGGAACGTGGTCCGGTTCGTGTCGTACGTGTAGTAGACCTCGCCGACCGCCGCGACGGAGTCGGACAGATCCCAGCGGAACGTCGCCTTCGCCGAGTAGATGGGCTCCGCCTCGCACGAGCCAGAGCCACCGCACGTCTCCGGCAGGATGCTCAGCATGTTCACGTCACGCACCACCACCGTGCGCGTCCCCGCCAGGCTCGGCGGCGTGTCGTTGCCACCCAGCAGCGGGGTGGGGCTGCGGAACGACGCCGGACGCTGCACGCCCACGATGAAGCCCGGCGTGAAGTGCAGCTCGGGCAGGTGGTAGTCCGCGCCCAGTGCCAGGAACATCTCCGGGTTCAGCTTCGTACCCTCGGGGAAGTCCTGGAACGGGGGGAAGCCCGGCACGTCGAACTGGATGAACGAGAGGCTGCGGTACAGGCCCAGCAGGCTCATGCGCAGGAAGCCCAGCTTCGCGCGCGCCTGCAGCGCCAGCGCCGTGGCTCCCTGCGGCTGCGTCGCACCGAACGTGTCCGGCTTCTCCAGCGTCTGGGACAGGTAGCTGCCCTCGAGCGACACGGAGTAGGACAGGCCACCCGGGTACTGCTCGGGCGCGAAGAACCGCTCGTAGATCTCCGGGTCGTTCTTGTAGAGCCGGAAGTCCACGCTCGTGCCGACCGGCACACCCACGTGGTAGACGACCTGACCGGACACGCCAGCCGCGTTCACCGGCGCCTCCACGCCCAGCGTGGCGAGACCCGGCACCAGGCCCTTCTGGAAGTAGCCACCGCCCGCCTCGATGCGCAGCGTGTCCAGGATGTCCCAGCCCGCGCCCGCCATCACACCGTAGAGCGTCTCCTCCTCGAGGATGAGCTCGTTCTGCACCAGCGCCGTCTTGCCACCGACGTACGCGTACCACCGGTCCCGAGTGATCTGCAGCTTCGCGCCGGGCACGCCGTTGGTCGCCGAGCGCGTGGTGAACGCGCCGCTGCCACCCCAGGAGATGCGGTACGCATAGCCCAGACGGAAGCGATCCGCGGACACCGGGAAGCCCACCAACGAGATGCCTTCCTTCTCACCCCAGCCCGGCGGCTGGTAGTTGAGCCGGATGTAGCTGGAGTTGTCCTGGATGGCCACCTGACCGCTGGGGCGCTCGAGCACCAGCAGCGTCAGGGCCGCCTCCGTCGTCAGGCCCTCGAAGAAGGCGGGCGCCTTCTTGTAGAGCACCACGTTCGAGAGCGACTCGAAGCCGGAGAACCGGGTGTTGAAGTTGTCGTAGAACTGGGTGTTCTGGTTACCCGCGCCGAACCGTGCATTGGGGCTGTTGGGCGTCGTCTCACCCGAACCCGCAAGCACGTTGTCGTCCGCGAAGACGAACGACAGACGCGTGTCCACGAAGTCACTGGCCCAGGCGGGCGCACTCAAGGAGATAAGCCCCGACAGGGCCAGCTTCTGCAGCGTTTTCAATGTCCCTCTCCACGGAGCGCCCGCTTGGAACGCTCCTCCCTGCGCCCCGGTGCAACCGGGGCACGAGCTCGTCAAAAGTCTAAGGATTCACGCAAGGCTTGATGGGCTTCGGGCACTCCAGCCCCGGGCCGGGATAGCAGCAGAGGTCGTCCTGGCTCCGCGGCAGGATGATCCACCGGGGGCGCGCCGCGCTCACGTGGCGCATGTGGCCCACGATGTCGAAGGTGGCCTCGTGCAAGAGCTTGCACTGCCGGGCCAGCTCCGCGTCCGGGTCCTGCTCGTTGCAGTTGACCACCAGGTCGGGGACCGCGTCCTTCGTCACCAGGTTGATGCGAGCCTTCTGGTTCTGGCTCACCGTGCAGCGGGCCGCGCCGTTGGCAGGGTCCGCGACGGAGACCCACACCACCATCTGGTTGTCGCCCATCAGGTGCTCCAGGCGGGTGGCCGCGGGCAGCGCCACGTTGCTCGCGGGGCCCGGGGCGCTCGTGCTGCCGAAGCGCACGTTCGTCGCCTTGTCACACCAGATGTTGAGCGTCACGCCGATGCTGTACGTATTGGTCGAGCGCGTCCACGCCTCGGTGGCGGGAGCCACCGGCGGCGCGGCGTTGATCGTGTGCAGCCGGCCTGGCACGGAGTCGTCCAGCCCCGCCTCGGGAGCGCCCATGGGGACCATCTCCACCACGAACTGCCCGAAGCTGTCGTAGGTGTTCTTCTCCGCGCAGATCTGGTTGCGGTACTCGCCCATGCCCAGTGTGCAGTCGACATTGCACTGACGCTCGGGGACGTCCGGATCATTGGGCGTGTCCGCGCCGCAGGCGCCGAAGACGCCGTTGCGGGCGTCAGGGCAGAAGAAGGGCACGGTGCCGTTGCCATTGGCGTCGCAGTTGCGGAACACCGTGGGGAACTTCACCCGGCGCACCTTCACCAGCGAGGACTCCAGGCCCTCCATCTTGTAGTTGCCGTAGCTATAGCCGCACATCACGTCCGAGATGTAGGGCGAGCCGCTGAGGCCACACAGCCGACCGTTGATCTCCGTCGGAGGCGCCAGGGCCAGGTACTTGTTCCACTCCGACTGCGGCAGCAGGCGGACCTTCTCGCGGATGCTCCACGACGGGAAGGTGAGCTGCGTGGTGGCGGTGAACTCCTGCACCGAGCCCGCGATGGACCAGAGCAGGTCACCGGTGTCCAGGCCCTCGGGGTAGGAGTAGTTGTAGATGTAGATGGAGTTGAAGCGGCCCGGGAAGAAGCCGGAGGGCTCCGCCGTCTGGGTGTTGGCGCCGGGGATGCTGCCCTCGCGCACCCGGCAGGCCGTCAGGTCCGTCACGAAGAAGCCGCTGGGGTCCATGCCCGTCACCAACAGCGTCACCGGCTGGTTGTGGTTCGGATCATCCGGCTCGCAGTTCTGCAGGAGGGGAGCACCCGCCTCAGGCGCACGGCCAATCCGCATGAACGTGCCGGCGTACGCGGTGAGCTGGTCGCTGTTCTGCGGCACCTGCACCGTGGAGATGGTCGGCTCCTCGAAGAACACTGAGCGCGACAGGCCCGTGGCCGCGGTGCGCTGGGCGGGCTCCACCGGGAGCTCTCCGTCGACGACGGCGCCATCCGCGTAGTCGACCTCGACCGGATCGTCCTCGACCCACACGTGGGCCTCACCGTAGAGCTGGGAGGAGCGCACGGTGCCCGAGCCCACGCCGTTGGTCAGCTGCACCCAGCGGTAGCGGTAGGGACCCGTCAGGTTGCCGGGGACGGTGCGGAACGACACCGGGCCGTTGAACGACTCCATGGGCTGGCCCTTCACGTCCAGCGCCTGGATGTCGATGTCCACGTCCACCGCGCTGCGGGGCATGGCGAGCCGGCAGTCCTTGGTGCCGCGGAGCTCCAGGGGAACCGCCGCCTGGTTGCCTCCGCCGTGCGCGGTCGCACACTCCGCCACCACCGGCACGGCCGTGCGCGGGTTGGAGTCCGCGACGTAGAAGCCCTTCACCGTCACCTTGAACGAGGAGAGGCCGGTGGGCTGGGGCGTCTCGTCGGTGTAACAACCCGCGGCGACGAGGGCCACCGCCGACAGGAAAGCGAATCGCTTCATTGCTCCACCCTCCGGCCGATGCGGCCGTCATCCACCGCGTCGGCGATGGGCATCGCCGTCGGGTTGTCACAGAAGTTGCGAAGCTGCTGGGTCACCGTGCCGCACACGGGGTTGCTGCCGCTGATGATCTCCCGGCAGTCACAGCGGCCCGTGAACGGACCGGGCGACACCGCGCAAGCGGCCTGCGCCTCCTCGGGCGTGTCCACGTCGGGGATGTTGCAACCCGCAGGATTGTAGCCGCGGGCGGCCAGGTCTCCGCAGGTGCAGGTTCCCACCTGCTTGCCGGAGATACAGGCCGCGCGGGCCTGGTCGGGGTTGGTGACCGTATCGACGCCGCAGCCCGACGGGTCGAAGCCGTTGCGCAGCAGCTCACCGCACGTGCAGCTTCCGACGCGCACGTCCAGCTCGTTCTTGTAGTCCTGCATCTCGCGGCACGCGGCGCGCAGTCGGTCGTTGACCACCCACTGGCCGTTCACGAGGTTGCCACAGCTCTGTGCCCCCGGCTTGTTGCCGCGCGTCGCGTAGCCCGCGTTGATGTCGTCGCAGGTGCAGAAGTCCTGCATGTAGCCGATGAGCGAGTCACGCAGCGAGATGCCCGTCTCCTGGCGCGTGGTGTTGCGCTTGAGCACGTTGAAGCCCGAGCCGCCCTTCGCGATGTAGTCGTTCACCGCCACGCGGTAGGTGCCGAACGGGTTGAGCGGCTCGGGGCCCACCGAGATGTCCGTGCCGGGATTGGCGTAGCAGCGGCCCCGGTCGGAGGAGCTGCTCTCGTCCTGGATGCACTGCCAGGGCGCGTGACCCGTGCGGCTCTGGGCGGGACAGTCGGCGCCCTTCAGGGCCAGGTTGCAGGGGGTGCGCAGGTCGTTGATCTGCACCTGGGCGCAGTCCATGGTGAACTTCGCGCCGGAGATCTGCGCCTGGCTGACGCAGCCGCGCTCGGCGGAGCGCTCGGCGACGAAGTTGAACATCTCCTGCATCTCCTTGCCGGAGAGGTACATGATGTTGATGGTGTTCTCGAAGGGGAACACGTTGAACATCGACTCCTGGGTGATGACGCCCGCATAGAGGTTGTCGCGGATGCCCAGCGAGTTGGTGAGCGCCATCTGCGCATCGACGCGGCGACGCTTGCGCATCGAGTCCGCGGCGATGTTGCCCAGGGGCGAGTCGCCACCCGTGGAGTTGTTCCGGCGCGTCACGTCCGTGGGCGCGTAGGAGAAGATGTTGGTGAGCTGCAGCCGCATGTCCATGCCGATGATGTAGGGCTGGAGCAGGTGCGTCGTCTGGCGGTCCTCCTGGGCCTCGCAGGCCTCCATGGCCGCGCGGACCTCGGGGGTCTGGATGAACTGGCCATCCTCCCAGAAGATGTTCGAGTCATACCGGTACTTGCGCATGGCCTCGTCACACCAGAGCCTGTCGAGCGGGAACACGCGGTAGTCCTGGCTGACGACCTCGCCGCCCTCACCGGCGCCGAGCTCCGTCGGCATCTTCACGACCAGCTCCAGCCGGCCCACGTACTTGGCGAACGCGCCGGAGTGCGACAGCACCACCTTGCGGCCGCTGGGGTCCGCGAGCAACTGCGGCGGGTTGAGCACCACGTGCAGGTGGCCGCCCATCACCACGTCCACGCCGCTGACGCCCGGAATCTGGACGCGAACGACGGACTTGTCGTTGCCCTCGGGGCCGAACCACTCGAGCACCTGCCACGGGTTCTTCTCGCGGCGGATGAAGGAGCGGGCGCGGCCGTACTCGTAATAGGCCTCGTAGCCCTGGATGACGTCCTGGTCCTCGGTGAGGCCCAGGTGGCTGACGATGACGATGAGGTCGGAGACCGGCCGCAGCAGGTCCACGTACGCACGCACCACCTCGTTCTGCTCCAGCGGCGTCACCTGGAGGCTGTTGCCACCCTCGACGATGGAGTTGAGCGAGGAGATGTTCGCCATGCCGATGATGGCGACGCGCAGGCCCTTCACGTTGCGGATGGTGTACGGCGCGGCCTCCAGCGCCGTCTCGTTGCTGCCGTTCTGCCGCCAGTCATTCCAGTTGTAGTTGGCGGCGAGCAGCGGGAACGAGGCGAACTGCTTGGCCTGGTTGGTGAAGTTCAGCGCGCCCGCGTCGAACTCGTGGTTGCCGATGACCGCGGCGTCCAGCCGGGCCTGCGACAGGAAGCGGAACTCCACTTCACCGTTGTTGAGGTTGAAGATGGGGGCGCCCTGGAAGCAGTCGCCCGAGTCGACGTGCAGCACCCGCTCACCCTTGGCGCGCTCGCGCTTGAGCACCGCGGCCATGCGCGTGGCGCCACCGAACGGGCCGGCCTCCGGGATGAGTCCCAGGTCCTGGTCCGTCTTCAGCGGCGCGAAGTCGTAGGGGATGAGGCGTGAGTGGATGTCCGAGGTATGAAGGAGCGTCAGCCGCACCTCCTGCCCCTCGAGGTTGTAGTCCTGGCCTTCCATCACTGGCATGCATGAGGCCGAGACCAGGGCGCAGAAGAGGCCGAGCAGGAGGCGACGCATCAGGAGATTCCGTGTTTCGGTAGGACGTCGGGAGTAAAGCGGGCGCAAGGTACGGTATCGGACACGGGCGGGCAAGCAACGCCGCCATGGCATTCGTACAGTCCCCCTATTCAGGGCCCCCTTCACGGAGAGCAAGCAGACATGCGGCAGCGTCATTCCAGTGTGACTGACATCGAGATCATCGAGGATTTCTCGTCTACGGCGCGCTGCGACGAAGGCTTCCTCCGAGTGAAGCGGCTGCGGTGTCGCAACCGACGCGCGGATGGCTCCTCGTCGTCCGTGTACCGCGTCGACGTGGTGGACCGGCCCCGGTTGGATGCCGTCGCCGTGCTCGTCTATCGACGCGGTGCGGCGGGACTCGAGGTCCTGACGCGGATGAACCTCCGGCCCGCGGCGTACTTCCGGAAGGATCAACGCGACGCGATGACGGTGCCGGACCCGGGCACGGGCTACCTGCGGGTGGAGGAGATCGTCGCCGGCCTGCTCGAGCCCGAGGACAAGGGCGAGGAGGGCCTCAAGAAGCGCGCGGCGGCGGAGGTCCACGAGGAGGCGGGCTATCCGGTGCGACCCGAGGACATCCAGCTGTTGGGCGGCTCGTTCTTCCTGGCGCCGGGCATCCTGTCGGAGAAGGTCTTCCCCGCGGCGGTGGACGTCACGGACGTGTCGCAGGAGGAGCCCGAGGGAGACGGCTCGCCCCTGGAGGAGGGGACGCAGCTGCACTGGCGCCCGCTGGGGGAGGTGCTGGAGGCGTGCCGGCGCGGGGACATCCCGGACGCGAAGACGGAGGTGGCGCTCACGAGGTTGCTCGCCCGATTGGGATGAGCACGGAGTTTCTCCGGGGGCGGCGGCCGGGGTAGGGTGCGCGGCGTTTTCGCACTCCACTGCCGAGGTCGCTGCATGTCGTCGCTGCCCCCGTGGCTGGCCAACCTGTTGCCCATTCTCATCCTGCTGGGAGCCATCGCGCTCGTGCTCGCGCGGCTGCCCAAGGTGGAGCTGGGCCACACGGACGCCTTCCGCCGACGCCGCTTCTTCAACTGGTTCCCGCTGGGGATGACGTACGCGTTCCTCTACATGGGGCGCTACAACCTCAACGAAGCCACCAGCGCGATGAAGGGCCACACGTCCAACGCGGACTTCGGCACCATCTTCTTCTGGGGCACGCTCGTCTACGGCTGCGCGTTCCTGCTCAACGGACCGCTGACCGACAGGCTCGGGGGCCGCAAGACCATCCTCTTGTCGGCCGCGGGCTCGTCGGTGGCCAACGTGCTGATGGGCGTGGTGGTCTACAAGGTCCTCACCGAGGGCTGGCAGCCGCCGGGCGGCATCGTGGGGACGCTGTCGTTCCTCTATGCCGTCAACATGTACTTCCAGAGCTTCGGCGCGGTCTCCATCGTCAAGGTGAACGCGTCCTGGTTCCATGTGCGCGAGCGCGGTCAGCTGGGCGGCGTCTTCGGCATCCTCATCTCGCTGGGCGTCTACTTCGCCTACGACTGGAGCCGCTTCATCGCCAAGGCGGCGCCCACGTACTGGGTGTTCTTCGTGCCGGCGGCCATCCTCGCGGCCTTCGTGGTGCTGGACTTCTTCGTCATCCGCGACACGCCCAGCCACACGGGTCACCCGGACTTCGATACCGCGGACGCGTCCAGCGGCGAGGTGGCGTCCAGCAGCGTGTGGGAAGTGTTCAAGAAGATGATCAGCAACCGCACCATCATCATCATCCTGATGGTGGAGTTCTGCAGCGGCTTCATGCGCAACGCCATCATGCAGTGGTACCCCAAGTTCGCGAAGGCGACGGGCCTGTCGGAGGCGTTCGTCGCGGCCAACTGGGGCATGCTGCTGTGTGTCGCGGGCATCACCGGCGGCATGTTCGCCGGCGTCATCAGCGACCGCGTGTTCGACTCGCGGCGCGGGCCGGTGTCGGCGGTGCTCTACGCGGGCATGAGCCTGGGCGCGGTGGCCACGCTGTTCCTGCTCAACAGCCCGGCGCTCGGCTGGACGGTCATCTTCATGTCCCTGTGTGTCATCGGCGTGCACGGCATGCTGTCGGGCACGGCGAGCATGGACTTCGGCGGCAAGAAGAACGCGGGCCTCGCGGTGGGCATCATCGACGGCGCCGTGTACGCGGGCACCGCCCTCCAATCCATCCTGCTGGGGCGCATCCTCCCGGCGGGGGAGGTGGCCAAGGACCCCAACAACTGGGGCAACTGGCCCCTGGCCATGCTGCCCCTGTCCTTCGCGGGCCTGCTGTTGGCCACGCGGGTGTGGAATGCCCGCCCGCAGCCGAAGACGGCGCCCGTCGGGGGGGCCTCGGTGGTCACCCAGCCGGTTGCGACTCCCAAGACCGGTACGGGAGGCTGAGGCCGCTGTGGACCGCAGGACGTCACGGGGGCATCACTCCCCCGTGACAGGGTTGTGACGTAGAGTGTGGACGTGTCCCAGGTACCCGCCCCACTGCCACTGCAGAGCCGCTTCGAGGTTCACGACCGGAAGCAGTTCGAGATCAAGCTCGAGTACCAGCCCTCGGGGGCGGACGAGACTCGCTACCTGGTGGAGGCGCACCTGTTCCTCCCGGGGAGCCTGAACATCGACGCGGAGACGTACCCCCGCGCGGACTTCTACGCGGACATCCACAACTACGTGCGCTTCAAGACGCCGGTGATGGCGGTGCAGGAGCTGCTCACGTCGGACGCCTCGCCGCTGGTGCGGCTGGAGGCGTGGCTGCGCACGGGGCTGGGCTCGGAGAAGGACATCGTCTACCAGGCGAAGCTCCTGTCGTGCGTGCTGCGCGGGGCGCTCAGGCGCTTCGCCACGGGCGTGGAGACGCGCTGCGAGGGGCCGGTGGCGCTGCCCACGGAGGCGTGCGCGACGCTGGAGTCGGACGTGGTGGCGATGCAGGCGGGGGTGACCGAGGTGCTCGCGCGCTTCCGGCAGTGGCTGCGCTCGGTGGGGGAGCTGCGGCTGCAGGAGCGCTCGCGCGCGTCGCTGCGGCTGGTGGACGAGTACGTGAGCCTGCTGGTGGAGAACGGCTTCCGGCGCGCGGTGGCGGACATGAAGGCGCTTCCGCGTGGGGAGCCGTGGCTGCAGCTTCGCAAGGGGCTGATGGAGGCGGTGCTGCGCGAGGAGTCCTACCGCAAGGAGCACCGGCTTCGCAGCGTGCTGAGCCCCACGGGGGACAACGAGGAGTACATCCAGCGGCTGGGCATGCTGAAGAAGTTCTGCATGAACGTGCTCTTCCTGTCCTCGCGCCGGCGGCAGAAGCGGCAGGGCTGGGAGGAGGTGCTCTTCGCGCTGGCGGCGGGCATCGCCATGGCCTTCGCGACGGCGGTGGCGCTGTGGGCGCAGATCCGCTTCACGCAGGTGAGCCTCAACTTCTTCCTCATCGCCGTGGTCGGCTACATGATGAAGGACCGCATCAAGGAGGGCCTGCGCCGGGTGCTCAGCCGGGTGGCGGCCACGCACCTGTCGGATCGCACCGCGGACCTGGTGGACCCGGTGACGGGGCGGACCATCGGCACGTGCGAGGAGCGCGTGGACTACGCGCCCAAGGTCCCCGACTCGGTGGCCTCGCTGCGCCACCAGGACGACTTCCTCACCGTGTCCCAGGGCGAGCTGACCGAGACGGTCATCCGCTACCAGAAGCACATCATCCTGGACGCCCGGCTCCTGCCGCGCACGGAGCGGGGCCTGTCGGGCGTGACGGACATCCTGCGCTTCAACGTGGAGCGCTTCCTTCGCGACATGGACGAGCCGGAGCTGGCGCTCGAGTACGTGGACCTGGCGGACCTGTCCGTGGGTCACATCCGGGGCGCCAAGCGTTATCCGGTGGACGTCGTGCTGCGCTTCACCGTCGAGGAGGAGGAGACGGACCGGCGCCAGGAGAGCACGCAGCTGGTGCGGCTGGTGCTGGACCGCAACGGCATCCAGCGCATGCTGCGCTTCGCGGACACGGCGGCCGGGGCGCCCCCTGGCCCCATGCCCTGGCAGTCGGCCGCCTGAGTCGGGCGGTTTCGGCGGCGCTCGGCGGCCCGCGCGGGTAATGTTCGCCGCGCTCATGGCCCACGAAGACTTCAAGAAGCGCATCCGCGACGACTGGCGCGACAGCCTCCACGCCATCCTGGCCAAGGCCCGCTCGCTCGGGGAGCAGGCGGTGCTGGCGTTCGACCTGGACTCCACCCTGCTCGACAACCGGGAGCGCCAGGCGCGCATCCTCCGGGAATACGGCACGGCGCATGCGGTGGAGCCGCTGTCCACGTGCAAGGCCCACCACTGGAACTCCGGCTGGGACATGCGCGAGGCGATGCGCGCGTGCGGCCTGGAGGCGGCCCTGGTGGAGCGGCACTTCGAGCCCGCGCGCCACTTCTGGGGCGAGCGCTTCTTCACCAGCGAGTACTGCGCGGTGGACGAGGCCATCGACGGCGCGGCGGCCTTCACGCACGCGGTGGTGGGCACCGGCGCCCGGCTCGTCTACGTCACGGGCCGTCACGAGGGCATGCGCGGGGGCTCCGTCGCCTGCATGCGCCGGCTCGGCATGGCCGTGCCGGATGGGGAGCGGGTGATGCTCGTGATGAAGCCCGCGCCCTACGACGACGACGATGCGTTCAAGCGCGAGGCCCATGCGCAACTGGGCCGGCTGGGGACCGTGGTGGCCGCCTTCGACAACGAGCCCACCCACGCCAACGACTACCGGCGCCGCTTCCCCGACGCCACCGTCATTCATCTGGCCACGGATCATTCCGGCCGGCCCGTGACGCTCCTGGACGGCATCATCAGCGTGCCGCACTTCACGCTGGTTTCCTGACGCACCGCGCCTGAATTTTCGGGGGAAGGGCGCGGGGTTTGAAAGGCTTTGAAGTCCCAGGTCCGCGCGCTATGAGGCGCACGGCATTCGCCGTCCCCGGGTGAGGAGGGACGGCCTGCATGGAGGCACCCGCGGTGGCCAGCCCGTACTCGAAAGAACAGCTGTTGACGATGTACCGGAAGATGTACCTCATCCGCCGTTTCGAGGAGCGCGCGGGTCAGCAGTACACGCTGGGGAAGATCGCCGGCTTCTGCCACCTGTACATCGGGCAGGAGGCGGTGGCGGTGGGGCCCGTGGAGGCCATCCGCCAGGACGACTACATGCTCAGCGCCTACCGCGACCACGGCCAGCCCCTGGCGCGCGGCAGCGACGCGGGCATGGTGATGGCGGAGCTGTTCGGCCGCGGCTCGGGCTACAGCAAGGGCAAGGGCGGCTCGATGCACATCTTCGACATCGAGCACCACTTCTACGGGGGCTACGGCATCGTCGGCGGGCAGATTCCGCTCGCGGCCGGCATGGCCTTCGCCAGCCGCTATCGCAACGAGGACCGCGTGACGGTCTGCTACTTCGGCGACGCGGCGGCCAACCAGGGCGCGCTCCACGAGACGTTCAACATGGCGTCCAAGTGGAAGCTGCCGGTCATCTACATCTGCGAGAACAACCGCTACGGCATGGGCACGGCCATCGCGCGCACGTCGGCGGTGCCGGAGATCTACAAGCGCGCTGCGGCGTACGACATGCGCGGCGAGCCGGTGGACGGCATGGACGTGCTGAAGATGTACGAGGCCGTGAAGGACGCGGCCGCGTGGTGCCGCGCGGGCAAGGGCCCGGTGCTGCTGGAGGCGAACACGTACCGCTTCCGTGGCCACTCGATGGCGGACCCGGCCAACTACCGCACCAAGCAGGAGGTGGAGGAGGAGCGCAAGAACGACCCCATCCCCAAGCTGCGCGACTACGCCATCAAGAATGGCCTGGGGGCGGACGCGGACTTCGAGCGCATCGAGGAAGAGGTGAAGGCGCAGGTGGACGCCGCGGTGAAGTTCGCGGACGAGTCCCCGGAGCCGAGCCTGGAGGAGCTGTGGCGCGACACCATCGTCGAGCCGGGCGAGGAGGACGTTCGCCCGCGTGAGCGCGTGCTGGGCGTGAAGGTGACGAACTGGCCGAAGTACCCGAGCGGCCAGGAGCTGAAGGTCACCTGGGACCTGGAGCCGCGCGAGCAGGCGGAAGCCGCGGACAAGAAGGCGGGCCTGAGCCACTAGTGCCCGGCCCGTCACACCCCAACCCTTTTTGATTTCGAGTCGGAGCCGACGATGCCCGAGTTGATGTACCGCGAGGCCCTGAACCAGGCGCTCGCCGAGGAGATGGAGCGCGACGCCAACGTCTTCCTGATTGGCGAGGAGGTGGGCCGCTACAACGGCGCCTTCAAGGTGTCGCAGGGACTGCTGGACCGGTTCGGGAGCGCGCGCATCATCGACGCGCCCATCTCCGAGCTGGGCTTCGGTGGAATGAGCGTGGGCGCGGCCATGGTGGGCCTGCGTCCGGTGGTGGAGATGATGACGTGGAACTTCGCCATCCTGGCGATGGACCAGATCGTCAACAACGCGGCCAAGCTGCGCCACATGTCCGGCGGCCAGCTGCGCTGCCCCATCGTGTTCCGGGGCCCGGGCGGCGCCGGCGGCCGGCTGTCCAGCCAGCACAGCCAGGCGTTGGAGGCCAACTACGCGCACTTCCCCGGCCTGAAGGTGATTGCTCCGGCCACGCCCGCGGACGCCAAGGGCATGCTCAAGGCGGCCATCCGGGACGAGAACCCGGTCATCATGTTCGAGGGCGAGCGGCTCTACGCGCTCAAGGGCGAGGTGCCCGAGGGCGAGCACGTGGTGCCGCTGGGCAAGGCGGACGTGAAGCGCGAGGGCACGGACGTCACCATCATCACCTGGAGCCGCATGTATTACTTCTGCATGCAGGCGGCCGAGGAGTTGGCGAAGGAGGGCATCAACGCGGAGGTCCTGGACCTGCGCACGTTGAGGCCGCTGGATGAGGAGGCCATCCTCGCGAGCGTGCGCAAGACGAACCGCGCCGTCATCGTGGAGGAGGGCTGGGCGCTGGCGGGTGTGGGCGCCTCGGTGGTGGACATCATCCAGTCCAAGGCGTTCGACGACCTGGATGCGCCGGTGGAGCGCGTGACGGGGCTCGACGTGAACATGTCCTACGCGGCGAACCTGGAGAACGCGACGCAGCCGGACGCGCCCAAGATCATCGCGGCGGTGAAGAAGGTGCTGTACCGCGAGGGAGCCTGACCCGTATGGCCACGCCCATTCAGATGCCGAGCCTGTCCCCGACGATGACGGAGGGGAAGATCGTCAAGTGGCTGAAGAAGGTGGGGGACAAGGTCTCCTCCGGTGAGGCCATCGCCGAGCTGGAGACGGACAAGTCCAACCTGGAGATCGAGGCGTACGACGACGGCTACCTGCTGGAGATCGTCGTCGGCGAGAACCAGACGGCCCCCGTCGGCGCGCCCATCGCCTATGTCGGCGCGAAGGGCGAGAAGGTCGCTGCCGGAGGCGCGCCCGCGCCGAAGGCCGCCGCGCCGGCTCCCGCGCCCGCCGCCGCTCCCGCGCCGAAGGCCGCCGCGCCCGAGGCCCCCAAGCCCGCTGCCGCCCCCGCCGCGTCCGGTGGTGGGGACCGCATCGCCATCCAGTTGCCGAGCCTGTCCCCGACGATGACGGAGGGGAAGATCGTCAAGTGGTTGAAGAAGGTGGGGGACAAGGTCTCCTCCGGCGAGGCCCTGGCCGAGCTGGAGACGGACAAGTCCAACCTGGAGATCGAGGCCTACGACGACGGGACACTGGCGGAGATCGTCGTCGGTGAGAACCAGACGGCCCCGGTCGGCTCGCCCATCGCGTACCTCACGCCCAAGGGGGGCAAGGCGGCCGCCGCCGCTCCCGCGCCGAAGGCCGCCGCGCCCGAGGCCCCCAAGGCCGCTCCCGCCGCGCAGCCGGTCCAGGCTCCCGCTCCCCAGGCGCCTTCCGCGTCCGGTGGGGGACGCCGGGTCCGGGCCAGTCCGCTCGCCAAGAAGATTGCCCAGGCGCGCGGGCTGGACATCGCGCAGGTGCAGGGCTCGGGTCCCTCGGGTCGCGTGGTGAAGCGCGACATCGAGGAGGCGCTGGCCAAGGGTGGAGCGAAGGCCCCCGCGCAGGCGCCCTCCGCGCCGGCCGCGAGGAAGGGCCCCTCGGCGCCGACGGTGGCGCGCGCGGAGTCCCGCACCGAGCCCCTGTCCTCCATGCGCAAGGTCATCGCGCAGCGGATGACGGAGGTGAAGCCCGGCGTGCCGCACTTCTACCTCACCATCGAGGTGGAGATGGACGCCGCGGTGAAGGTGCGCGAGGAGGCGAAGGCGATGGACCTCAAGGTCTCCGTCAACGACCTCATCGTGAAGGCCGTGGCCATGGCCGTGCGCCGCTACCCGAAGGTCAACGTGTCGCTGCAGGGTGACCAGGTCATCCACCACGGCTCGGTGGACGTGGGCATCGCGGTGGCGCTGGAGCAGGGCCTCATCACCCCCATCGTCCGCGACGCGGACACCAAGGGGCTGCAGGCGCTGTCCACGGAGATTCGCGAGCTGGCGGAGCGCGCGCGCAAGCGGGCCCTCAAGCCCGAGGAGTACACGGGCGGCTCCATCACCGTGAGCAACCTGGGCATGTACGGCATCGACAACTTCGCCGCCATCATCAACCCGCCGCAGGCCTCCATCCTCGCGGTGGGCGCGGTGACGGACAAGGTCGTGGTGCGCGACGGGCAGATGGTCATCCGCAAGATGATGTCGGCCACGCTGTCGTGCGACCACCGCATCGTCGACGGTGCCATCGGCGCGGAGTTCCTCCGCGAGCTGCGCGGCCTGCTGGAGCACCCCACGCGGCTGCTCTTCTAGGCTGCTTGCAGGTGAGTGGCCCGCTTCCTCGCTCCGTCCCCGGAGCGGCTGGGAGCGGGCCCTCTCGTTTCTACTCGCGGGTGGGCTCGCGCTCGCCCGCCTCTTCCTCCTCGAGCTTGCGTTGCGCCTCCGTCACCCGGGCCTGCTGCTCGCGCGGCGTGCCGGTGGGGAGCTCCTGCTCATCCTCGTGCGAGCGTCCGCGGATTCCGGGCCAGGGCTCGGGGCGCGTGGCCTCCACGTGGTCGATGCGCTCGGCGTAATCCGCGTCACTGCCCGCCTTGCGCGGCTTGTCGTCGGGCTTGTCCTGGTGCGCCATGACGAAGTCCCTCCTGAGGGTGCGTGTGAAGTTGCGCGATTAACGGTGGGGCGCCCCGCGGAAGGTGGCCACCCGGGGCCCGCTGCGTGGCCCGCTCTCCCGGTTGCTGGGCGGGCACGAAAAAAAGGCCGGCAGCCGAATCGGTTCGCTGCTTAACTTCGTCCAAATGAACGACGACATGACACGCGAACGGCTTGTCCAGGGTGTGTCGGAGTTGGAGGAGCGGGTGGGCCCGCCGCTGCCTCTCGCGCAGTCGCTGCACCAGGCCCTGCTCGGCGCGGTGTTCCCCCTCACCGCGGAAGAGCTCACCTGGGTGGCTCGTGAGAACGAGGCCCCGCCCACGGTGCTCTCGCTGTTGGGCGCCCTCCCCAGGGGCCGCTTCGCCTCCGTGGACGCGGTGGCCGTGGCCCTGGAGCAGGACACCGGTGATGCCCTGGCGTCCCCGGACACACCCGCGCCCGTCCTCACCTCCACTCGCTGAACCCTCACTCCTCCTGCGCCCTCCCGTCGCCGGCATGCCCGGTGAGCGGGCAGGGTGACGGGCACTCGTCTGGATTTTCCTGGGGGTCAAACCTGTCTGGTTGGTCTAGAGTTCGCGAGGCATTACGTCCCGGGGGGACGGTTCCGTCGGCACCCAGCAGAAAGGGAGTCGGAGGAGGCGCTATTCTAGGCGGCACCAGCCTGGCCTCTTTGAGGGATAGCCGGCCAGGAGGAGCGTCATGAACCCGTCTGAACTACCCGCGGTGCTGTACGTCGACGATGACGCGCTGAACCTGCGGGTCTTCGACGCGAACTTCGGACAGCGCTTCCGCATCTTCCGCAGCGCGTCTCCCAGCGAGGCGCTGGCGTTGCTCGAGCAGCGCAAGGGCGAGATTGGCGTCATCCTCTCCGACCAGCGGATGCCGGGGATGACGGGCGTGGAGCTGCTGGAGCGCGCGCGCTCGATTGCCCCCGACGCCAAGCGCATGCTCGTCACGGCGTACGCGGACATGCAGGCGGTCATCGACGCGGTGAACCGCGGCCAGGTGACGCGCTACTTCGTCAAGCCGTGGGACCGCTCGGAGCTGCAGGCGGCGCTGGACGACGCGCTGAAGATTGCCCGGCTGGAGCTGCGCATCCGCGAGGTGGAAGGGCGGATGATGAAGTCGGAGCGTCTGGCCACGCTGGGGCAGGTGACGGCGGGCATCGCGCACGAGCTGATGGGCCCGGTGGGCTACCTGTCGCAGAACGTGTCCTCGCTGCAGCGGGATTTGACGAGCGTCATCCAGTACGTGTCCAAGCACCTGTCTTCGGACCCGAACCCGTCGGTGGCGGAGACGGTGGAGGACCTGCCCGCGCTCATCAAGGACCTGGCGGACGGCGCCGAGCACCTGCGTCAGGTGGCGCTGGGCCTGAGGGCCCAGGCGCGCGGCGAGGACATGGAGGCCACCGCGGACGTGGCCGAGGTGGTCTCCTTCGCGGTGAAGCTGGCGCGGGCGGAGGTGCGGGACAGGGCACGGCTGACGAGCAACGGCGAGGCGGTGCGCGTCATCTTCGGGCCGGTGAAGCTGTGCCAGGTGCTGCTCAACCTCGTGGTGAACGCCGCGCAGGCCATGTCGGGCACGGGGCGGCAGGGGCGCATCGAGGTGCGCTGGGCGGTGCGGCCCGACGACGTGGTGCTGACGGTGGCGGACAACGGCTGCGGCATCCCCGTGGACCTGCAGGAGCGCGTGTTCCAGCCGCTGTTCACGACGAAGCCGGTGGGAATCGGCACGGGCCTGGGCCTGTCCATCTGCCGCGAGCTGGTGGCGCAGGCGGGAGGCAACCTGCGGCTGTCGTCCACGCCCGGCGAGGGCACGGACATCGAAATCACCCTCCGGCGAGCCCCGCCCCTCTGAGGCCGAAGGCGTTGCTGAGCATGCGCCACACGCGGTGGAGCGTCTCTCCCTCCGCGTGGCGCACCTTCTCCACCAGCACGGCGTGCCGGGCCTGGGCGCCCTGGGGGCCGTACTCCACGACCAGCGCGTAGCCGGAGCCGGTGCGCTCGACGATGTGCACGGCGCGGACCTCGTCGAAGGGGATGAGCTCCGTGCGGGTGGCGCCGGGAGTCCACGCCAGTCGCTCGACTCGCAGGGTCTCCGAGCGGAAGTGGAGCACGAAGCGGCGGCGGCCGAGCTTCGACTCGAGCCGGAGGGCGGCTCCCACCAGGGCCGCGGCCACCAGGGCCAGGGTGGCGGAGGCGGCCGGGAGCGAGCCCTTCTCCTGTCCCACCAGGACGGCGGCGCCCAGGGCGCAGCCCACGGCGACACCGACACACAGGCCCGGCAGCATGCGCGCATCCCACCGGGGCGGGCGGGATTCCCCCACCAGCCGGCCCCCGTCGTAACGCAGGCGCACGTCGCCCAACAGCGGGGGCACCCGATTCTCCTGCAACGCGTCCTCGAAGCTCGCCACGGGCATAAGCATACCGGTCCCCGCATGCGAGCCTCGAAGTCCGCGTGAAGCTGTGCGAATCTCCAAAGCCATGGATCTCCCGTTCGAGACCGGTGAGGGCGACGGTGGGGAGGGGGGAACGCTCGCCTCGACGGTGTTGGTGGTGGACGACGAGCCCGTCGTGCTCGACATCTGCGCCCGCTTGTTGGAGCGCGAGTCGGACCTCGTGGTGCTGGTGGCGGCGAGCGCGGAGGAGGCGCTGCCGATACTGCGTGAGCAGCGCATCGACGTGCTGGTGACGGACAAGAACCTGCCTGGCATGGGCGGGGTGGAGCTCGTCGCGCAGGCGCGGACGCTGCAGCCCACGCTGGAGGCGCTGATGATCACCGCCTACGCGAGCAGCGAGTCCGTCATCGCGGCCTTCGCGGCGGGGGCGAGCGACTACATCCTCAAGCCCTTCGATGACCTGCGGGTGCTGCGCGCCAAGGTGCGCGCGGCGCTGGAGCGGCGCACGTCCGGGACGCGAGTCCGCGAGCAGGCGCGGGAGGTGGCCCGGGAGGCCGCCGCGCTGCTGGCCGCCGGGCAGGACGCGCCGGAGCCCGCGCACGTGGCGCTGGAGGAGGAGCTCCGGGCCTACGAGGAGTCGTCACGCCAGGTCCAGGCGGGCCGCGTGGCGGTGGTGGGCAGCGCCGAGGCACTGGAGTCGCTGCGCGAGTCCGGGTTCGAGGTGCGGGAGCTGCCGCCGTACGCGCCGGAGCTCGAAGAGGTGGACGTCGTGGTGGTGGAGACGGGGGACCCTCAGTGGCGAACGCTGGCGGAGCGCCTGCAGAGCCGGCCGCCGGATGTGCTGCTGCTGGCCAGTCCCGAGGCGGACCTGGGTGACCTGCTGGAGGCCATCACCCTGCGCATGGACCTGGTGGGCTTCGGCACCACGCAGGGCGCCAGCGTCCTGCCGGAGAAGGTGCGGATGCTGCTGTTGCGCCGGGGTGTCCAGCGAGCCCAGGACCGACTGGCCGCCGCGCTCTCCGCGTTCCGCCAGAGCATCCTCGCGCCGTCGGCTTGAGCCGGTGCTTCAGGCCTCGCCGGCGTCGAGCTGGCGTGCGAGGTCGAGCTGAAGCGCCAGCAGCTCCGTCATGGGCACAGCCCGTCGAGACACCTGGGTGAGGTCCTTGCCTTCTGCCGTCCAGAGGGGAGGGTGGAGGGAGAAGCCCTGATCCGGTGAGAGCCTCGAGGCCTCTTCGCTCCAGCCGGCCGCGCGGTACGCGCCATAGAACCCGGCGAGGTCTCCAGAGAGGAAGAAGGCCAGCAGGTCCGAGTAGCCGCGCCCCAGGTCCTCCCAGCGGAGCGTGTCGGGCGCGAAGTAGAACGCGCCGCCTCGCCCTTCGCCGAGTGCCCCGCCGTCGAGCGCGAAGAAGCCGCCGAGGACATCATGGGCCACGAGCAGCATTCCCCGGCTCGCAGCCACCGCGGGATGCGGGCCCAGCGCATTCCACGTCGCCAGACTGCCGCGCATGCGCGGGCCTCCGCCGCCCAGGATTCGGAGCCAGCCCCCGTCGACGAGCAGGCCCCCTGTCTCGTAGGCCACCGCGCCCAGGGGAGAGCGCGTCGTCACCTGAAGCAGGTGGAGCACAGCTCCGGCGGCGGCTTCGTCGCGAGGCAGGACCTCGACCGGGTGGCTCGCCGAGCCCAACCACTCCCGCACCAACGGCCACGCGGGGTCCTCGGTTTCGAGCAACGCCTCGAGCGGCCGCATGCGTCACCCCACTCCGGAAAAACAAAACGCCGCCTTCTTTTCAGAAGGCGGCGTCTGAGTGACCCTGCCGGGATTCGAACCCGAGTTTGTGCCGTGAGAGGGCACCGTCCTAACCGCTAGACGACAGGGCCGACATTTCGCTGCAACCACCGTGTTTCTGCTGCTGCTTCCTACATCCTGCTTCAGCTCTCGTCAACCATCTTGATTCGAGCTTTTTTGCTGCGGACTGCGGTGCTGCGAGCTGGGGAACTAGGATTCGAACCTAGATAAGCAGAGTCAGAGTCTGCTGTCCTGCCGTTAGACGATTCCCCAATCACTGCGGCTGCCTCTACTACCAACACCGCCCATCGACTGCAACAACTTCGGTGGGCGTTTCCTGCTGACTGCTCTACTTCTTCTTCCCTGACTTGGGCTCCGGCTTCTTCGCCGGCTTGGCCGCTTGCTGCGTCGGGACGATGTAGATGCGAACTTCCTCGTTCGCCTCGTAAATATTCAGCCCCGCGAAGTTCTTCCCCGAGGGGTTGGTGATGTGGACCGCCTTCACGCCCGGCTGGTTGACGATCTGCCTCCGAGGATAACTGCTCGTCGAGTAGACCGAGCGGTAGTAATCCAACGTCGCCTCGAAGTCTTTCGGCGCCCGGTACCGATTCTCCCCCACCTTCTGGGAGCCGTCCGGGAGCTGGGCGCCGCTGACCACCTCGGCGCTCGCCACCACCGCCCAGAGCGCACACATCAACGCGCCGAGCGGGCGCGCCTTATAAAAACGCTGTCTCATGGTGTCAAGCGCTCGCGTCATGGCTCGCGAAGATAGGGGCCGAAGCGGGGAACGTCCACCGCTTCGTGAGGCGGAGGTCACGCGCCGCGCGCCAGGGCGGCGTCGATGCGGCGCAGGGCCTCGTCACGACCCGCGAGCAGCAGCGTCTCGCCGATGCCCGGGCTCGTGGTGTTGCCCGTGATGGCGACCCGCACGGGCTGTGCCACCTTGCCCATGCCCACGCTGGAGGACTCGCTGACGGACTTCACCACGCCGTCCAGCGCCTCCACCGTCCACTCCGGCAGCGCGGCGATGCCGTCGCGCACCTTGCGCAAGAGCCCCAGCGAGTCCCCCGTGAGGTGCTTGGCCGCGGCCTTCTCGTCCAGCGTGACGCCGGAGCGGAAGTAGAGCGACGCGGTGGTCGCCATCTCCTCCAGCGTGCGCGAGCGCTCCTTGAGCGCGTGCACCAGCGGCACCAGGCGCGAGTCGCCCTTCACCTGGAAGCCCTTGGCCTCGAGGAAGGGCACCAGCCGCTCCGCGACGGTGGCCTCCGGCAGCTCCTTCATCCACTGCTGGTTGAGCCACAGCAGCTTCTCCGGGTTCCACACGCCGGAGGTGGTGCCGACGCCGGAGAAGTCGAACCACTCCTTCATCTGCTCGCGGCTGATGACCTCGTCGTTGCCGTGGCTCCAGCCCAACCGGATGATGAAGTTGTTGAGCGCCTCCGGCAGGATGCCCGTGCGCTTGTGCAGCATCACGTCCGCCTCGGGGTGCTTGCGCTTGGAGAGCTTCTCGCGGTCCGGTCCGAGGATGAGCGGCAGGTGCGCGAACTCGGGCGGCTTCCAGCCCAGCGCCATGTAGAGCATCAGCTGGGGGAAGGTGGAGTTGACGTGCTCCTGCCCGCGCGCCACCAGCGTGATGTCCATCAGGTGGTCGTCGATGACGCAGCCGAAGTTGTAGAGGGGGATGCCGTCCGCGCGCAGCATGACCCAGTCGTCCAGGTCCGAGTAGGGCTTGGTGATGACGCCCAGCGCCTTGTCGTCGAACGACACGGTGCCCTCGGTGGAGGGCATCTTGAAGCGGATGACGGCCTCCTCCTCGCGGCGGCCCTCGGGCGGGCCCTTCAGCTCACGGCACGTGCCCGGGTACTTGTAGAAGGCGCCGGCCTTCTCGGCCGCCTCGCGCTGCGCCTCCAGGTCCTGCCGGGTGCAGTAGCAGCGGTAGGCCTTGCCCTCGGCCAGGAGGCGCTGGGAGTGCTCGCGGTAGGTGTCCAGGCGCTGGGTCTGGAAGTAGGGCGCGTGAGGGCCCTCCTTGCCGGGGCCCTCGTCCCAGTCGATGCCCAGCCACTCGAGGCCGTCGAGGATGGCCTGCACCGACGCCTCCGTGGAGCGCACGCGGTCCGTGTCCTCCATGCGGACGATGAAGGTGCCGCCATAGCGGCGGGCCTGCAGGTAGTTCATCAACGCCGTCCGGGCACCGCCGATGTGGAGGTATCCGGTGGGAGACGGAGCGAAGCGGACGCGAGGGGCGGAAGTCATACGGGCGCGCGGATTAGCAGGGAGGCGGTCGAGGGGTCAACGCGGATGGGCGCGCTGAGGTATGGTGCGCCCCGAGGGAGATAACGCGTATGTCGATTCGTCAGCGATTTCGCTTGGGAATGTTGACGGTGGCGCTCCTGGGGGGATGGACCGCGTCCGCGACCACGCAGCTTCGCGTGGACGTGACGCAGCTCTCCCAGGAAGCGGATGCCGTCGTTCATGGCGTCGTGCGCCGCGTGGAGAGCCGCTGGAGCGGGGATGGTCGGCGCATCGTCACCGACATCGAGGTCCAGGTGACCGACCCGCTCAAGGGCCAGCCGGGCAACACGGTGCTAGTCACGCAGCCCGGAGGCGAGGTGGGCGACGTCGGCCAGACGGTGCATGGCCTGGCGACCTTCAAGAAGGACGAGGAGGTGGTCGTCTTCCTGCGCAAGCGCGGCGCCTCCGCCTTCCGCGTCGCCGGCATGGCGCAGGGCAAGTTCCAGGTGCGCCGCGACGAGGCCGGCAAGCCCGCCATGGTCATCCCCGAGCACTCCGACGCGCTCCTCCTGGACCCCGTCACGCGCAAGCCCACGACGGCCACGCAGAAGCCCCGGACGCTGGATGAGCTGAAGGCCACCGTGCGCGCCGCGCTGAAGAAGGGGTCCACGCCGTGATGCCCGTGGCCACGCTGCTCACGCTGATGGCCGTCGGTCAGTTCGACCCGTACGTGCGCAGCCGGGTGACGGCGGGAGACCCATCCACCCAGGCGCTGTACTGGACGGTGCCGCTCGTCACCTGGAGCCTGAACCGCGACGGCAACCCCGTCACGCCGGGGGAGACCGAGTTCCAGGCCATCCGCGCCTCCTTCCAGAGCTGGCAGGACATCTTCACCTCCTGCGGCAACCTGTCGCTGCGGGAGGGGCCGCTGGTGGACTCGCGGGAGGTGGGCTACCTGCGCGGCAAGACGAACCACAACGTGGTGCTCTTCCGCACCCAGAACTGCAGCGGGCTGGTGCAGTCGACCGACCCCTGCTGGAAAGAGGAGACGTGCGCGAACCAGCACGACTGCTGGGATGACGACGACGGCACGCTCGCCATCACCCTCACCACGTACGACAAGCGCTCGGGCATCATCTACGACTCGGACATCTCCTTCAACGCGAGCCGGTACTTCTTCACCGCGGTGGACGGGCCTCCGTGCACGGCGCAGGGGCAGAGCAACTGCGTCGCCACCGACGTGCAGAACACCGCCACGCACGAGATTGGCCACTTCATCGGGTTGGACCACACGCGCGTGACGGGCTCGACCATGTTCCCGAGCGCGCCGCCGGGCGAGGTGTCCAAGCGCGAAATCGACCCGGGCTCGCGCGACTTCGTCTGCGACGTCTATCCGAAGGGCAAGCCCAGCCAGTCCGACTTCCACCCGGCGATGGACACGCTGGTGGGCGGCCCCGTGGGCGACAAGGGCTGCTCCGCGACGGGCGCCACCGCGACGTCGATGGGGCCGGCGCTGCTCGCGTGGGCGTGGCTGCGTCGGCGCAGGCGCGGCGCGGCGGAGGGCCGCCCGTGAGAAGGCCCCTGGTGCTCGCGCTGACGCTCGTCGCCAGCGCGCCCGCCGTGGCTCAGGACACGTATCCCTACCGCCGCACCACGGCGAACGGGAACGGCCGCATGTGTCTGGTCTGGCCCGCCCCCGAGTACGTCTACCACCTGGATGCCGCCGGCAGCGCGCGCACGCCGGGCGACACGGAGGTGGCCGCCATCGAGGCCTCCTTCGAGTCGTGGCGGCGCGTGGCCGCGACGTGCAGCGACTACACGTTCCGCCGGGGCAGGGATTGGGAGGGGAAGGTGGAGGTGGGGTACATGAAGGAGGACCCCGCGTCCAACTACAACATCATCACCTTCCGTGAGACGTACTGCTTCGACGTCGCCCCTGAAGACGACGCGTGCTGGACGGAGATGACCTGCGGCAACAAGTACGCGTGCTGGGACGAGGACTCGCGCACGCTGGCCATCACCATCTCCTCCCACGGCGTCGAGAGCGGGCGGGTGTGGGACGCGGACATCGAGGTCAACGCGGCGGGGTACCTCTTCACCACGGTGGACGCTCCGCCGTGCGTGGAGGGCTCCGAGTCCGTCGACTGCGTGGCCATGGATCTGCAGAACACCATGACGCACGAGATTGGCCACGTGGTGGGGCTGGACCACGTGCCCTATCCGGGCGCGACGATGGAGCGCACCGCGCCGCTCGGTGAGACGCAGAAGCGCATCATCGACGCGGGCTCCGCCGAGGGCTTCTGCTCCATCTACCCGAAGGGGCTGCCGCCCAATCAGTGCATCATGAAGAACACGGGGCTGGCCCTCTTGGGAGACGGGCGCGGCACCGGCTGCGCCGCGGCGCCGGGCGCGGTCGTCGCCGGAGGCTGGCTGGCGGCGCTCGCGCTACTGCGTACACGGCGGCGGCGCGGCTGAGGCCCGAGATAGGAGCGCCGCCCTTGCCGGAAGGCCGGGGGCGGCGCTCACGTCCTCGAAGGGCCTGACGGACCTCAGCGGCGCGGAGCCACCAGGCGCATGCTGAAGGTGTAGTCCACGTTCACCGGATGGCCCTGGTAGATGACGGGCTTGTAGGTGCGCGACTGGAGCGAGTCCAACACGGCCTTCTCCATGTACTGCACCGTCTTGATGACGCGGCACTTCTCCACGCGGCCCTTGGTGGTGATGGTGCAGCGGGTGATCATCACACCCTCCGCCTTCGCCGCCATCGCCTCGCGCGTGTAGATGAGGTCCTTGCTCTGGTCGATCATCTCCGGCCGGGGCATGTCCTCGTTGTAGGGCAGCACGTCGCCGCGCGCGGAGGCCAGCGCCGCCGTGGGCAGCACGGGCACCGTCAGTCCGCCCGACACGCCCTTGGCCTGCGTGGCCGCCGCCGCGCCCACCGCGCCCGCCGTGGGGGGAACGGCCGGCTCCGCGGGCGCCTGCGTGGGCGCGAGCATCACCGGCGCGGACATGCCCCCGGGCGTGGCCACGGGCTCGGGCACGTCGACGTCATCCGAGGACGACGAGGAGGCGGTCGCCACCTCCACTCCGCCGCCCCGGCCGCCGCGGCGCTTCTGCAGCTTCTGCGACAGCACCACGTCACCGGAGCCGCCCGTGACGACGGTCTCCATCTGGTAGCCCTCGAGCGCGAACGTCAGCTCCACGGTGATGGTGCCATCCTCGCCCGGCGGAAGCTCCAGGGTGAACGGCGTCACGCCGCGCTCCTTGCCCCGGTAGAACACGCGCGCGCCGCTGGGCTGGCTCATCAGCTTGAAGCGGACCTTCTGGTTGCCCGCGGGCGTGGGCGCCGCCTGCGCCGCGGGAGCCACCTGCGCCGGCGCCTGCGCGACGGCGGCGGGCGTCGGCTCGGCGGGCTTGGGCGTCTCCTTGTTGCCCATGAAGAGCACCGCTCCGCCCGCGATGAGGCCGGCCACCACCACGCCGCCGAGCCCGCCCATGAGCAGCGTGCGCTGCCGGGCGCGCTGCACCGCCACCGGCACCTCGACGCTGATGTCCACGGCGAGGGTGTCACCCGACTCGGTGGACGCGCTGCCGACGCTGGAGAACAGCGGAGAGGGGTAGGGGCCCGTCGTCGTCGCGCCGCCGGGGCGCTTGAAGATGCCGCTGTTGCCGCCCGCGGACATGCTCGCCTCGCGCAGGCCCTCCAGCATCTCGTCCATCGTCTGGAAGCGGCGCGCCGGATCCTTCTCCAGGCAGCGGCGCACCACGCCCTCGATCTCAGGCGGAATCGCGAGGTCCGGACGCAGCTGCTGGAAGGTGGGCGGGGCTTCCTTGTAGTGGGCGAAGATGAGCTCGATGTGGTCGCGCGCGATGAACGGCGGCCGGCCCATCAGCATCTGGAAGAGGACGATGCCCAGCGAGTACACGTCGCTGCGCGCGTCCGTCGCGTTGCGCGCCTGCTCGGGCGCCATGTACTGCGGCGAGCCGAGGAACGTGCCGTTCTGGGTGATCTCCGGGGAGATCTGCCCCTCCTGCGGCGCCGCCACCGACTTCACGAGCCCGAAGTCCAGGACCTTCACCAGGTCCTGATCCTGCTCGTTGAGCAGCATGATGTTGGCGGGCTTCAGGTCGCGGTGGACGATGCCCAGGCTGTGCGCCTCGCGCAGCGAGCGGCAGATCTGCTGCGCGATGGCCACCGAGCGCGACCAGGACAGCGGCCCCACCTGCCCGAGCACCTGGGCCAGCGTGCGACCGTCCAGGTACTCCATGGCGATGTAGAAGATGCCGTCGTCCGTCTGGCCATAGTCGATGACGGTGACGGTGTTGGGATGGCGCAGCTTCGACGTCAGCGACGCCTCGCGCAGGAAGCGCTTCTGGAAGCCTGGATCCCTGCTGCTGGGGAAGCTGGGGTTGAGCACCTTGAGCGCGACCACTCGCTCCAGGGGGGCCTGCAGGGCGCGGTAGACCTTGCCCATTCCTCCGACACCCAGGGGCTCCAGGATGCTGAAGCGGCCGTTCAGGGTGCGACCGATGAGCGGATCCGCGCCCGGCGCGCCAGGCGTCTCGGGGTTCGGCGAGTCGCCCTTGATCATTCGTACCCCCTGACAACAAGCAACATGGATTCTCCAGGAGTGTGCCGGGTCCGCATCAAACCATATCTTCACTTCCGGACGCACTCCCCGCCTGGTGGACACCCGACCTGTCGAGGCGGCTGAGGACACACATCCGCCGCGTCGTATGGGGGACGGTCAGTTTGACCCCGCATTGACGGTTATTCCTGGCCCGGACTAGCGTGAGTCGACCCGCGCGCCAGGGCTGAAGCGGGCGGGGCCGTCCCCATGGCAGACACCCCCAACAACCCCGTGGACACACAGGTGCGCCGGGCCTCCGTCGAGGAGCGACTGGGTGCGCTGGAGCTCGAGCAGGCGCGGCTGCGTCAGGAGTTGATCTCCCTGTCGGGAGAGCTGCGACTGCCGGGGCTCTTCCTCACCCTGGACGCGGCGGGCACCAGCGCGCTGCTCGCGGCGGACGCCGTGCAGGAGGTGGTGCGATTGGTGGAACTGGAGCCGCTGCCGGGGGCGCCGCCCCATGTCGCGGGCACCTTCATCTATCGAGGCAACCCGGCCGTCGCGGTCGACCTGGCGGTGCTGCTGGGCGTGACGCGGCAGCCGGAGCTGGATGCGCACCTGGTCATCTGCAAGGGCGCGCGCCCGGTGGCCGTGCTGGTGGACCGCGTCAGGGATCTGGTGGAGGCGCCCACGTTGGTGGAGGGCACTCCCGATGGCACGGTGACTTTGCCGTGGGACCGGACGGGGTTGATGGCGGGCCTGTGCCGGACGCCCGAAGGGGTGCGGCCGTTGCTGCGCGTCTCGGCGGTGTTGGTGGGGTCGGAGGGGGCGTGAGCGAGGCCGTCCTCGATGACGCGACGCTCATCCAGGTGGAGGAGGTCCTCCGGGCCGCCTGCGGCCTGACGCTCGCGCACAGCCTGCGCCGCACGTTGGAGACGGCGCTCGCGCGCTCGTCGGAGGCGCGGGGCCTTGCGCCCGCGTCGTTCCTGCGCGGGCTGTTGCGCCGCGACGCGCAGGCGGTGGAGACCTTCATCGAGCACGCCGTCATCGGCGAGACGTACTTCTTCCGTCACCCCGAGCACCTGCGCACGCTGGCGCGGCTGGCCGTGCCGCCGGCGGGGCCGTTCTTCCAGGTGTGGAGCGCGGGCTGCGCCACGGGCGAGGAGCCGTACAGCATCGCCATGGCGTTGCTCGCGGCGGGCGTCCCCGAGGGCCGCTTCCGGGTGCTCGCCACGGATGTGTCCAACCGGGCGCTGGACCGCGCGCGCGCGGGGCTCTACGGCCCGTGGTCGCTGCGGCACATCGAGCCGGAGCTGGAGCGCCGCTACCTGGAGCCGCAGGGCGATCAGCTCTCCGTCGTCGCGCAGGTTCGCCGCTCGGTGGAGTTCCGCCGCCACAACCTGGCCAACGAGCCGCCGCCCGTGAGCGCGCCGAGCGCCATCTTCTGCCGCAACGTCCTCATCTACTTCCCGCCCGAGCTGGTGCGCCAGGTGCTCACGCACTTCGTCTCCGTGCTCGCGCCGGGCGGGCTGTTGTTCGTGTCGCCCGCCGAGGTGCCGCTCACCAACGGGCTGGGGCTGGAGACGGTGGATGCCGAGGGCAGCGTGGCGTTGAGGGTGCCGCCTCCGGGTTGGACGCGGCCCGCGCCGCCCACGCCCCGGGCCGTGCGCGACGCGGCCCAGGCGCTGCTTCGCACGGCGGCGCGGGCCGCGGCGCGTCCCTCGGCGCTGGGGGAGGGGGGCTCGACCCAACCGGCGCGCACGCCCTCGGGGACCGAGATGCCCGTCGTGAGCCTGTCCGCCATCGCCACAGGCCCGCACAAACCCCAGGGCGCGGGAGAGGCGCGGGGCCCGCAGGCCGTGCCCGCTTCGAGCGGGAGCGCCACGGGGCCCATGGAGCGCGCGCTGGACGCGGCCCGCTCGGGCCGCTTCGAGGAGGCCGAGGCGCTCGCGCGCGAGGCGGCGAAGGCGTTGGTGCCGGAGGCGTACCTGCTGCTGGCCATGGTGGCGGAGGGGCGCGGGGACTTGAACGGCGCGGTGGAGGCGGTGCGCAAGGCGCTGTACCTGGAGCCCCGGTTGGCGCTCGGTCACGCGACGCTCGTGGCGCTCTACGGACGCATGGACCGGCCCGAGGACGCGGAGCGCGCGCGACAGAACGCGCTGCGCTCGCTCGACGGGCTGGATGATGAACACCCGCTGCGTGGGGTGGAGACGATGACCGCCGGCGGCCTGCGACAGGCCCTGGTACCCAGAACTCAGGCTGGATGGCAGGGCGCGCGCTAGCGCGCGCGCTTTCGCCCGTGGGAGTCAACGTGGACCTCGAGAAGACGAAGCTGACGCTGCCAGGGCTGCTCGCGATGGGCCGCCTCAGCCTGCGCTTCAAGATTGTCGCCGTCACGGGCGTGACGGGCGTGCTCGTGGCGGGCATCCTCGTGCTCGCCTTCTGGATGCAGATGAGCAACGCGCAGCGGGAGGACTTGTCCCGGCGCTCGCACGCGGTGAGCGAGGAGCTGGCGAAGACGCTCACGCCCATGCTGTCGGCCAGCCCGGACGCCAGCCGCCTGCAGTCCACGGCGCACGGTGTCCTGCGCCATGTCCCGGACGTGGCCTACGTGCTGGTCCGCGACGCGAAGGGTGAGCTGCTCGCGGAGGTCGCCGCGGAGCGCTTCGCGGGCGCGGATCAGCCGTCCGCCGAGGGAGACACCGCGGTGGAGCGCCGGCTGGTCATCAACGACGAGGCGGTGGTGGAGTCCTCCACCCCCGTGGTGGCGCCGCAGGCAGGCGCCTCGCGCCGGGTGGGCACCGTGCAGGTGGCGCTCCACGAGGAGGCGCTCACCAACGCGCTGCGAGGCACCACGCGCTTCACGTTGGTGCTCGGCGTCTTCATCCTGGCCGCGTGCCTGGTGGCGTCGTGGTTCTTGTCCGGGCTGCTCGTCGTGCCGCTGGAGCGACTGTCGCACGCGGCGGCGGGAATCGCCGGGGGCAACCTGCGCCAGCGCTTCGACACCGAGGCCAACGACGAGATTGGCGCGGTGTCGCGCAGCTTCGCGGCCATGTCGGAGGGGCTCGCGCACCTGCTCGAGGACCTGAAGGGCGCGGCGGCGGAGATGGAGAAGGAGGCGGCGGGTGTGCTGACGACGTCCTCGCAGCAGTCCGCCATGGCGCACCAGCAGGCGTCCGCCATCAGCGAGACGAGCACCACGGTGGCGGAGATTGCCCAGACATCCAAGCAGGCCACGGCCTACGCGGACTCGGTCATCTCCCAGACGCAGAAGTCGGAGACGCTCAGCGCCGAAGGCCAGAAGGTGGTGTCGGAGAGCGTGTCCGGCATGGAGAAGCTGGGTGAGCAGGTGAAGGCCATCGCGCTCTCCATCACGGATTTGAACGAGCGCACGCTCCAGATTGGCGACATCATCAGCACGGTGAAGGACGTGGCCGAGCAGTCGAACCTGCTGGCGCTCAACGCCTCCATCGAGGCGGCGAAGGCGGGCGAGCACGGGCGGGGCTTCGCGGTGGTGGCCACGGAGATGCGCACGCTGGCGGAGCAGTCCCGGCTGGCCGCGGAGCAGGTGCGCGGACTTCTCAACGAAGTGCAGAAGGGAACGCGCGCGGCCGTCACGGCCACGGAAGAAGGCAGCCGCCGGGCGCAGGCGGCGATGGAGCTGGCGCGCGGCGCGGGCAACGCCATCCTCGGACTGTCCGAAGTCATTCGCGAATCGTCCGGTGCGGCGCGACAGATCGCGGGCAATACCCGGCAGCAGACGATTGGCGTGGAGCAGATCGCCGCGGCGATGGGCGAGCTGACGTCGGCCATGGGAGACTCCGTCATCGGGACGCGACGCATCGAACAGGTGGCTGGAAACCTGACCAATCTCTCGAAGCGCTTCTCGGACCTGGTGGGTAGGTACCAGCTATGAATGTGAATGTGGCGACGGAACGAAAGTCCTTGAAGGTCCTCATCGTGGAGGACACGAAGACCATCACCAATCTGCTCCAGGTCTACCTGATGGGCTGGGGCCTGGAGTTTGTCGACGCCCCCAACGGAGCGGTGGGGCTGAACAAGGCGCGCGAGTACAGGCCGGACCTCATCATCTCCGACGTGCAGATGCCGGAGATGGACGGCTTCGCCCTGTGCGCGGCGGTGCGCGCCGACTCCAACCTGCATGACACGCCCTTCATGCTGCTCACCTCCCTGAAGGACGACGCGAGTCGCAAGAAGGGACAACTGGTGGGGGCGAGCGCCTTCCTCAACAAGCCGGTGTCGGTGGACGACCTGCGCTCGAAGGTGCGTGACATGTTGAAGCTGCCCGCGACGAAGTGACGAGCCCATGCCGGGTGACGAGGTCAAGGTGAGCAAGGACTCCACGGGGCCCAGGCCCCAGCTCGGGACGACCGGGGTGAGCGTGGACAAGCGCCGCGAGGTGCTCGGCGCGCGCGCGCGCGCCCTGGCCGAGTCTCGTCACGAGGAGCATCAAGAGGTGCTGTCCGTGCTCGCCTTCCAGGTGGGCGGGGAGCGCTACGCGGTCCGAATCGAGCACGTGGACCATGTGCTCGAGGCGCGTGGCATCTCCTCGCTGCCCGGGGCGCCGCGGCACGTGCTGGGCGCGCTGGCCAGCCGCTCGCGCGTGGTGCCAGTGCTGGACCTCCGCCAGCTGCTGGGGCTGGAGGGCGGCGGAATGTCGGACCTGGGCAAGATCGTGGTGGTGGAGGTGGACGAGGAGTGCTTCGGCCTGGCGGCGGAGACGGTGGAGGGGCGTAAGGAGTTGCCGAAGTCGGAGCTTTCGCAGCCCCCGCCGGGACCCTTCCTGTACCTGACTCCGGACCGGCTGACGGTGCTGGAGCTGGAGCAGCTCGGGGGCCCGGCCGCGGGACGGCAGGCGCAGGAATAGGGGCGCGACATGGATCCGCAGCTCTTGCGCAGCATCTGGCCGGTCTTCTCCGCGGAGACGCGTGAGCAGATCCAAGCCATTGGAGCGAAGGTGCTCGGGTTGGAGGGCCCCTCGAACGAGCGCGAGGCGGACCTCCTGCCCTCGCTCAAGCGATTGGTGCACAGCCTCAAGGGCTCGGCGGCGAGCCTGGGGCTCGACGACATCGAGCAGGTGGTGCACGCCATCGAGGACGGGCTGACCCACATCCGCACGGATGACGGCCTTCCTCGCGACGCGGTGGAGTCCATGCTGCGCGGCCTGTCCGGCATCGAGGCCGCCATGGCCCGGGGCGACGCGGGACAGGCGCCCCAGGTGGATGGCCTGGCCGGGCTGCTCAAGTCGCTGGGCCGCGACGTGGTGCTGCCCGAGTCGGCCGCGGTGCTGTCCGGGCTCGCGGCGAAGGGGCTGGAGGCGCTGGAGTTCCTGGAGGCCGCGCTCGGCGCGCTGTGCTCGCCGGACGTGCCGGACCGCGCGGCCGTGGTGCGCAAGGCGATGGAGCGGGCGCGCGGGCTGAAGGTGCAGGCCCTGGAGGCCGGCTCCGCGCGGCTGGCCACGCTGTCCGAGTCCGCCGCGCTGGGGTTCGCGCGCATGGAGCCGGGAGGCGACGCGGCGAGTCTCGCGGCCTCCGAGGTCGCGGGCACGCTGGTGGACCTGCGCGGACAGCTCGAGCACGAGCGGCCGCCTCAAGCGGTGGCGCGCGCGGTGGAGACGTTGCGCGCGGCGCCGGTGGCCGTGGAGAACGGCGCGTCCGGTGCGCAGCAGGCGCCCGTGCAGCAGGAGGCTCGGGCCTCGACGGACCACACGGTGCGCGTGGCGGTGAAGACGCTGGACTCGCTGGCGCTCCAGGTGGAGCTGCTCGTGGCGGGGCGCTCCCAGCAGGCGCGGCGCTCGGAGAGCTACCGCGCGTTGTCGGATGGGACGCACGAGGTGCTGCGTCAACTGGAGCGCGCCGCGTCGGAGCTGACGCTCGCGGGAGGCGGTGGCGCGGCGCTGGATTCACTGCGCTCGGGCGTGACGTTGATGCGGAGCATGCAGAAGCGCTTGCTGGAGGTGTCGCGCGAGGCGCACCGGGACAGCGAGCAGCTCGCGCTGGTGGCGCAGGTGGCGCGCGATGACCTGCGGGACCTGCGCATGGTGCCCGCCTCGCAGCTGCTGGAGCCCTTGCGTCGCACCGTGCGCGAGGTGTCCGCGCGGCTGAACAAGGACGTGGCGCTGGAGCTGGCGGGCGGCGAGGTCCGGTTGGACCGGCGCATCCTGGATGCGCTCAAGGACCCGCTGCTGCACCTGGTGCGCAACGCCATCGACCATGGGCTCGAGACGCCGGACGAGCGCCGCCAGGCGGGCAAGTCCGAGACGGGGCGGCTGACGGTGCGCGTGGAGCCCCGGGGCGCGCGCATCGCCGTGGTGGTGGAGGACGATGGTTACGGGCTGTCTCCCGAGCGCGTGAGGGCCACGGCCGTGCGCCGGGGCCTGTTGACGGAGGACGCGGCCGCGAAGCTGTCCGACGCGCAGGCCGCGCGGCTGGTGTTCCAGCCGGGCTTCTCCACGCGTGAGCAGGTGACGGCGACGTCGGGCCGGGGCGTGGGGCTGGACGTGGTGCAGGCCACGGCGGCGCGGCTCCAGGGTTCGGTGGATGTGGAGTTCTGGGCGGGGCGGGGGACGCGCTTCACCGTGGACCTGCCGCTGACGCTGGCCGCGGCGCTGGGGCTGCTGGTGCGCACGGGCACGACGGTGTCCGCGATTCCGTCCGACAGCGTGGAGCGCGTGATGCGCCTCACGCCGGACGACGTGGGCACGGTGGCTGGGCGGGTGGTGGCGCGTGTGGACGGCTCGCAGCTCACGTTCCTCCCGCTGGCGGAGGCCATCGGGCTGCCCCGGCTGCCGCTCGCCATCGAGTCGGGCCGCGTGCAGACGGCGGCGCTGGTCGTCGTGGGTGGGGACAAGGTGCTGTACGCCATCGACGAGGTGGTGGGGCAGCAGGAGATTGTCGTGCGCTCGCTGGGCAAGCATCTGCAGAGCGTGCGGCATCTGGCTGGCGCGGCGGTGCTGGATGACGGACGCGTGGTGCCGGTGCTCAACGCGCCGGAGCTCGTGCGCGCGGCGAGGCCGGAGACGCGCTCGATGGCGACGGAGTCGCGTCGTCCGCGCATCCTCGTGTGCGACGACGCGCTCACGACGCGCTTCGCGATGAAGTCGTTGCTGGAGATCGCCGGCTTCCCGGTGGTGACGGCGGCGGACGGCGAGGAGGCCTGGGGCATCCTGGAGCGCACGTCGTGCCAGCTCGTGGTGAGCGATTGGCAGATGCCTCGGCTGGATGGTGTCGGGCTCGCGCGGCGCATCAAGTCACACCCGACGCTGCACTCCACGCCCATCATCCTCGTCACCTCGCTCGACAGCCCCGAGGACCGCGCCGCGGGACTCGAGGCGGGCGCGGATGGCTACCTCGTCAAGCGCGAGGTGGAGCGCGGCAGGCTGCTGGAGCTGGTGCGACAGCTCCTGCCCGCGAACGCGGCGTAGCGGCTCGAGTCGCGGAATCGGCTTCGGTGCCCTGTCCCGACCCGTGGCGGTGAGCCCCGCGTCGGAATGGAAAGGCGCTCATGCCGAGCAGCGGCCGGGGCGTCGCGCCCGGCCGTTCCAGGCAGGCCCGACGCGCGACTCGCGAGATGGTCGGGTGGAGGCGCGATGCTGGGAGCGGGCGGGCCCGCGAATCGCTCAGCCCGTGACGGCGGCGCCGGGAGGTCCGAGCTCCGCCGGAAGTCGCGCGACCCAGCGCGGCTCCTCGTCGGTCGGCACCTCCAGGGTTCCTCCGAGCCGGCGCGTCAGCTCCCTCATCCGTGTGAGGGCCTTGGCCGAGGGAGTCTCTCCGCCCCGAGTCATCGCGAGCACCCGCCAGCTGCTCGTCGGCTCGAACGCCTCGACCTGGAGGTCCATCGCGGTGGCGCGCGTCGACGCGAGCCCGCGCGCCATCGCCCGCATCCAGGTCTCCACCTCGATGCGGGCTCCCTTCACCAGCAGGGGACGCTCCGGCAGCGCCATCGTCACCGTGCACCGTTGCGCGTGTCGCGACGCGGGACCGAAGGCCGTGTGCAAGAAGGGCCGCAGGTCCGTGACTGCTCCGCGTCCCAGTCGATGGTCGATGAGCACCCGCTGGTCCTGCGCCGCGCGCATCATCCGGTCCAGGTAGCGCTGCACCGTCGCGTTCATCGGCCCGGCGATGCCCTTCATCATCATGTCCAGATAGCCCTTGATGACCATCAAGGGGGTCCTGAGGTCATGGGCGGCGTGTGAGCGGCGCTGCTCCCACCGGGCCACCTCGCGCTCCAGCTCCCTGCGCTGGGCCAGCAGCTTCGTATGACGTGCGTTCGCGGCCGACTCCCGCGCACGCGCCGCGAGCAGCGCGCTCCCGAAGGCGGACAGCCGTTCGAGCACTGCGCCGTCCGCGCGCTCGGGCCAGACCTTGAGCATCCGTCCACCACCGGACATGGGAAGCGGAATGCCCGTGCCCGCGCGCGCCACGCAGACGCGTCCATCGAAGAGCGCCGCGCCGGAGGCCCCCGTCAATCGGAGCGTCTCGCGCAGCAACAACTCCATGCCCGCGTGGGCACCACGGCACAGGGCCCGCTCGGCCACCGCCACGAGCGCCTGTTCCACCCCCGCGTCGACATCCGGGTCGACGCTCCGCCCACTCCGAGCACCCACTTGCACGCGCAGAGGTATGGGCACGGCACCTCCAGGGCGCAACACTGCCCAGGGTGGGCAAACAAGGCGCCGACACCCGGCAATCCTTTACCCATGCTCCTCGGCGACCTCCCGACTTTTTACCGTCCCGCGGGGCGGGATGATCGCCCAAACCCGCTCAACTCCTCGGAGAGCCCCCTTGGCCGGACCCTTGCTAACGGCCTCTGCGACGGGCGGCGGAAGGGACTGATGGGGACTCTCGACTACTACGCGGCAATCGCCAGACTGGCTCCGGGGGCCTTGGCCCTCAGCGCCGTGCGGCGTGTGCAGGGCGTGGCACGGCAGGCACGATACCGACGGCGTGAGCGCACCGATGAGGTGCGGCTGTTGAGCGCGTTCGGCGTGACTCGCGCGGAGGAGCTGGCCCAGAAGGCGCTCAACAGCCGCACCTCGCGCGCATGGTGCGAGGTGTCCCAGCGCGAGTCCGTGCTCGCCGCGCTCTCCACGATTCCAGGCGCGCGTGAGCGCGCCATCGCCCGGGCCCAGGCCGCGCTCCGTCAGGAGTGGGACGTCTTCGGCACGCGCGTCGTCTTCGGCGAGGGCAAGCCGGTGGACTGGTCGCTCGACGTGCTCAGCGGCCACCGCTATCCGCTGGCGCCGGTGGAGCGGATGCCGCTCCTGTCGAAGGGGAATGACCCGAAGTACCCCTGGGTGATGGGGCGGCTCGACAGCGTCATCGCGCTGGCGCAGGGCTACTGGGTGGAGACCTCTCGCCGTGAGCGCTCGCGGCTGGCCTCCGCCTTCGTGATGCAGGTGCTCGACTTCCTCCAGGCCAATCCCGTGGGGCAGGGCGTGCAGTGGTCCTGTGCCATGGAGGTGGCGCTGCGCGGAGCCAACCTGGCGCAGGCCCTGGCCATGTTCGCCGACGCGCCCGAGGTGCGCCGCGCGGAGTTCCTGGTGCCGCTGCTCGGCTCGCTCGCGGACCACATGTCCTGGGTGGAGGCCCACCTCGAGGACCGGGGCGCGGTGCCCAACAACCACCTGGTCTCCAACCACGTGGGCCTGCTCGTCGTCGGCCTGCTGTTCCCGGAGCTGCCCGGTGCCTCGCGCCAGGTGGCGCTGGCGGTGGCCGGCCTGTGCGAGCAGATGTCCGCGCAGGTCCACGTCGAGGGCACCTCCTTCGAGGGCTCCATTCCCTACCACCGTCTCTCGGTGGAGCTGTTCACCCTGGCGCTGCTGGTGGCGCGGGGCGCGGGCGTGGCGCTGGGCACGGCCTACGAGACGCGGCTCAAGCGCATGTTCCACGCGGTGCGCGCGTGGTCCTCCGAGACGGGCCTGGCGCCGCAGATTGGCGACAACGACTCCGGCCGCGTCTTCCCGCTGCGAGACCGCGGCGACATGGAGCAGGGCTACCTGGTGGGCCTGGGCGCGGCGCTCTTCGGAGACGCGGCCCTGGCGGGCGGCGAGCTCCCGGACGAGGCCGCGTGGCTGCTCGGGCACGTGGGCCTGGAGCGCTACCAGCGCCTGTCACCCGGCGCGGCGCCGCAGTCCATCAGCTTCCCGGAGGGCGGCTTCCACGTGCTGCGCGGCGCGGGCGCCGTCGTCACCGTGAGCGCGGGCAAGCAGGGCCAGCGCGGGGTGGGCGGCCACAGCCACAACGACAAGCTCTCCTTCGAGCTGCACCTGGGCGGCCGTCCCGTCATCGTCGACCCGGGCACGGGCTCGTACACGCGCGACCCGGCGATGCGCAACGTGTTCCGTGGCACCGCCGCGCACAACACCGTGCAGGTGGATGGCGCGGAGCAGGCCACGTTGGACAAGGCCCGGCTGTTCGCGCTGCCCGAGGAAGCCAAAGCGCGCGTGGTGGCCTTCCTTCCTGGCACCAGCGTGGACAGATTGCGGGTCCGCCATGATGGTTACCGCCTGCTGCCGGCACCGGTCGGCATCGAGCGCACGTTCCGGTTGGACCGGCGCGAGCGCTCACTGGCGGGGCGGGACTCCTTCATCGGCACCGGGTCTCACGAGGTCATTGGACGCTTTCATCTTCCCGATGAGCAGGCCCGGCGGGTGACGCCGGACGCGCAGGTGCTCGCGCGGGCGCAGCGCGCGGCGGAGGAGCCGCTGGTGTTCTCGCCCGTCGCGGTGGAGCTGGGCCCGGAGGGGGCGCCGCTCGCATGGATTCTGCTGGAAGAGGGCCTGGAGTCGCAGGTGGTGCCCTCGCGCTATTCGCCTGGTTATGGGCGGGTGGTGCCCGCGGTGACGGTGGAGTTCCGGGGGCAGGTGAAGCCTCCGTCGAGTTTGAAGTGGGTGGTTGTCTTCAGGTGAGTGTTCGGGTCGGGGCGTGACCGCTCAGCGGCACGTCGCATCAGGAGAGGTGAGGACGATGAGGGTGATGGTGGGCAGCCCGCTGCTGGAGCGGATTCGTCGGCGGGAGGCGAAGGTCGGTGTGGTGGGGCTGGGGTACGTGGGTCTTCCCCTGGGCATGGCGTTCGCCGAGGCCGGCTTCCCGGTCGTGGGGCTCGATGTCGACAAGCGCAAGCTCGACAAGATCGAGAAGGGCGAGAGCTACATCAAGCACATCCCCAGCGCGCCGCTGGCGGAGCTGACGAAGGCGGGCAAGCTGAAGGCCACCGGGGACTTCTCCCGGTCCAAGGAGCTGGACTGCGTCATCATCTGCGTGCCCACGCCGCTGACGGCCTCGCGTGAGCCGGACATGAGCTACATCATCCAGACGGGTGAGTCGCTCGCGCCACACGTACGCCGCGGTCAGCTCTTCATCCTGGAGTCCACCACGTACCCGGGCACCACCGAGGAGGTGCTCAAGCCGATCCTGGAGAAGAACGGCCTCAAGGCGGGCGTGGACTTCCACCTGGCCTTCAGCCCCGAGCGCGAGGACCCGGGCAACAAGAGCTTCAACACCAAGACGATTCCGAAGATCGTCGGCGGCTACTCGCCCGAGTGCTCCGAGGTCGCGGCGGCGCTGTACGGCAGCGCGCTGAAGGAAGTGGTGCCGGTGTCCTCCACGCGCGTGGCGGAGCTCGCCAAGCTGCTGGAGAACATCTACCGCTGCGTCAACATCGCCATGGTCAACGAGATGAAGATGCTCTGCGACCGCATGAACGTGGACGTGTGGGAGGTCATCCAGGCCGCGAGCACCAAGCCCTTCGGCTTCCAGCCGTTCTACCCGGGCCCGGGTCTGGGCGGTCACTGCATCCCCATCGACCCGTTCTACCTGACGTGGAAGGCGCGCGAGTACGAGTTCCACACCAAGTTCATCGAGCTGGCCGGCGAGGTGAACTGGCAGATGCCGTACTACGTGGTGCAGCGCACCATGGAGGCGCTCAACAAGGCGAAGAAGACGCTCAACGGCGCGAAGGTGCTGTGCCTGGGCGCGGCGTACAAGAAGGACATCGACGACATGCGCGAGAGTCCGTCCCTGCGCATCATGACGCTGCTGGCGGAGAAGGGCGCGGAGCTCAGCTACCACGACCCGTACGTGCCGGAGCTGCACAAGGGCCACGGCTTCAACATGGAGATGAAGTCCGTCCCGCTCGAGCCGGAGAAGCTCGGCGAGTACGACGCGGTCCTCATCCTCACGGACCACACCAACATCGACTACGCCGCCGTGGTGGCCAACGCGACGTGTGTGATTGACACGCGCAACGCCACCAAGGGCGTGCCCCAGGGCCGCGAGAAGGTGACGAAGGCGTAAGGCAGACGAGCCTGGGCCCGGAAGTCGACCCTCCGGGCAGGGGTTCGCGACTCCAGGTGTCGGGAGGGGCACCTGGAGTCAGCGGACCTGCTCGTCTTGCGGGGTGGTTTGGGTACAGTGGGGGGCGTGACAGCCCTCACCCGACCCGTTCTCCCCCTGCTGGTGGCCTCGGCCATGTTGCTGGCGGCGGCACCCGCGCAGACCGACTCGCGCCAGGTGCTCCTCGACGCCATGTCGAGCGAGCTTTCGCGCAACCAACAACAGCTCAAGCTGCAGAGCCACGAGCCACCGTACTTCATGAGCTACCAGCTCAAGGACTACGAGCAGGAGGTCGTGGCCGCGCGCTTTGGCGCCATCTTCATGGACGACGGCTACCGGGAGCGGCGGCTGTACGTCGACGCCCGCGTGGGCGACTACGCCTTCGACAGCTCCGTCGCGGAAGGGCTGGAGTTCTCCTTCTCCACCAAGGGCACCAGCTACACGGCGCGCAAGGAGGGGCCGCTGGATGACTCGCCCCTGGCGCTGCGCACGTCGCTGTGGCTGCTCACGGACGAGAAGTACAAGTCCGCGCTCTTCCAGTTCCTGAAGAAGAAGGGCGAGGACGTGTACTCGGTGGAGGACCCGAAGCGGCCCGCCTCCTTCACGAAGGAGAAGCCGAGCACCTTCGTCCAGCCGCCGGTGGCCCGTCCGTTCGACCGGGCGCGCTGGGTGAAGGTGGCGCGCGAGGTGTCCGCGCAGTTCAACGCGCATCCGGAGCTGTTCGACTCGGAGGTGCGCATCACCGCCGACAAGGTGACGCGGCTGTTCGTGTCCACGGAGGGCACGCGGCTGGTGACGGAGGAGACGCTGTACGGGCTCCACGTCTCCGCGGTGACGCGGGCGCCGGACGGACAGCTGCTGGATGACTCGCGGGACTTCTACGCGCCCACGGAGGCGGGGCTGCCGGACGACGAGCGCATCCGTCAGTCCGCGGCGAAGGTCATCGAGGAGCTGCTGGCGCTGCGACAGGCGCCGGCCATCGACCCGTACACGGGCCCCGCCATCCTCGCGCCCGAGGCCTCCGGCGTGCTCTTCCACGAGACGGTGGGCCACCGGCTGGAGGGAGACCGGCAGGACGGCGACAACGAGGGGAAGACCTTCAAGGGGCAGGTGGGCAAGCTGGTGCTGCCCTCATTCCTGTCCATCCATGATGACCCTTCGCAGCGCTCGCTCGCGGGGGAGCCGCTCAACGGCTACTACCTCTACGACGAGGAGGGCGTGAAGGGGCAGCGGGTGACGCTGGTGGAGAAGGGCGTGCTGCGCAACTACCTGCTGGGACGCCGGCCGGTGGAGGGCTTCCTGCGGTCGAACGGGCACGGTCGCAGCCAGGGCACGCTCAAGCCGGTGGCGCGCATGGCGAACCTCATGGTGGAGAGCACGCGTCAGGTGAGCGACGAGAAGCTCAAGCAGATGCTCATCGACGAGGCGAAGAAGCAGGGCAAGCCGTACGGCCTCATCATCCGCGACATCACCGGTGGCAACACGAACACGTCCAGCTATGGCTACCAGGCCTTCAAGGGCGTGCCGCGCATGGTGTACCGGGTGGACGTGAAGACAGGGAAGGAGACGCTGGTGCGTGGCGTGGAGATCGTCGGCACGCCGCTGTCCGCGGTGAACCGCATCATCGCCACGGGGCAGAAGCGCGGCATCTTCAACGGCTTCTGCGGCGCGGAGAGCGGGAACGTGCCGGTGTCCACGGTGGCGCCGGCGGCGCTGCTGCAGGAGATCGAGCTGCAGCGCGCGGTGGAGGGCAAGGACCGTCCGCCCCTCCTCCCGAGCCCCGCGGCGCAGCAGGCTCCGCCGCCTGTCCAGAAACCCTGAGGCACGCTCCGGTTCGAGGGTCCAGAAGGGGGGCACGTCGTGGGCAATCCGCTGCGCGAGAGGCGAAGTCCGGTGTCACGGGCCCGGTATCTCGAGGACCCGGGCTCAGGGGCTCGCGTGCTCGCGACGTGTCTCCTCCTGCTCGCCAGCCTCGTATCGGGGAGCGCGGGGGCCGAGCCCGTGGCGACGGGCGATGCGTGGCTGGAACTGGCGCACGATGATCGGCTCAGCCAGGAGGGATTCTGGGAGCTCGTCTCCGTGGACTACACGCTGGATGGGCGGACCTTGCCGTCCACGGGGGCCGCGGGTCCTCGTCACGCGCTGCCGCTCGGGCTGCGCTGGCTCGACGTGTCGGTGGTGTACGAGGGGCGCTCGTCGGTCTTCTCGTACGTGGATGCGTACCGCTTCGTGATGCGCGGCCGGGTCACCATCGACGCGCGTCCCGGGGACACGGTGCGAGTCACCTCGACGGCCTACGAGCGCGACGGAGTCACCGTGCAGTGGCAGCAGCGCCCGGCCTTCATGCTCCTGGGCCAGCCGCAGGAGGCCATCGTCGGAATCGAGTACGGCCCCGTGGTGAACACGCCGCTCCCCGACGAGGTGGCCGCGCGCGTCGTCGACGAGGTGCTCGCGGAGGCGCGTCGACTCTCGCCCGAGCGTCCCGCCACCGCGTCCATCTCGGAGCCCGTCGGGCCGCCCGTCACGTGCGAGCTCGAGCCCGTCTTCTTCGCCTTCTTCGACACCCGGCTCTCGGCGGAGGGCGAGGCCTCGCTGCTGCGCGCGGCGGAGTGTCTCCACCGGGGGCCGCGGCTGCGCGTCCGGCTGCGCGGACACGCGGACATCCTCGGTCCCGAGTCCGTCAACGCCTCGCTGGGCCTGGGCCGCGCGCAGTCCGTGGCCGCGAAGCTCCAGGCGCTCGGCATCGAGGGCGCGCGGCTCGTCCTGGAGACCCAGGGCGCGGACCTGCCTCCGTGCAATGACGGCACCCCGGGGTGCATGGCGCGCAGCCGCCGGGTGGAGCTGCTCGTGGAGTCGTCGCCGCCCTGACGCCCAGGCCCTCAGTCCCGAGGGGGGAGGGCCACGGCCATCACCGCGTCGCGCAGGTGCCGGGCATCGAAGGGCTTGGCGAGCACCGGGTTCTTCACTTCCTGGAGGAAGCGCTTGGTCTCCGGCGTGAAGGCGCCGCCGCTGATGAAGACGATGCGCTCGTGCAGGCCCGGCCAGGAGTCGCGGACCGCCTGGTACACGTCCACACCCGTCAGCTCCGGCATCATCAAGTCGCACAGGATGACGTCGAAGGCGCTGTCCCCGCGCAGTCGCGCCAGTGCCGCGCGTCCATCCGGCACGGTGACCAGCTCGTGGCCGCGCAACAAGCGCCGCATCAGGTCCAGCACGCGCGGCTCATCGTCCACCACCAGCACCCGTCGGCCCTCGGAGCGGGCGAGGGACTGGAGGCTCGGGGCGAGCGGCACGGGGGCCTCGGCGCGCGGCAGGGTGACCTCCACCGTGGTGCCTCGCCCGGGCTCGCTGCGCACGTCGATGCGTCCTCCCAGCGCCGTGACGATGTCGCGGCAGATGGCCAGCCCCATGCCCATGCCCTCACCCGCGCGGCGCGTGGTGAAGAGCGGGTCGAAGATGCGCGGCAGGACGTCTGGAGCGATTCCGCAGCCCGTGTCGGAGACGGCGAGCCGCACCTCGGTGGCGTCGGTGCGCAGGCTCACGGTGATGCGATGCTCGGAGACGTGGCCCTCGGGGATGGCGTGCGCCGCGTTGAGCACCAGGTTGAGCAGCACCTGGCCCAGCTTCGTCGACGTGCCCCGGACCCGAGGCTCGTCCTCGCCGTAGTCCCTCACCACCTGCGCCTTGTGGCGGAGCTGGTTGGCCGCCATCCGCAGCGTGCTCTCGGTGACGGCCTTGAGGTCCACCGGCTCCGTGGCCTCCACCTGCGTGGAGGACAGCGCCTTGAGGTCCGCGACGATGCGCTGGATGCGCAGCGTGCCCTCGAGCGCCTCGTCCAGGACTTGAAGGCACTCCGCGTCCGTCGGCTCGCTGACGTCGGGCAGCCGCTCGCGCAGGTACTCCAGGTTGCCCGTCGCGTACGCCAGCGGGTTGTTGATCTCGTGCGCCAGCCCCGCCGCGAGGATGCCCAGCGACTGCGCGCGCTGCTCGCGCTCCTTCTCCTGCAACAGCTGCGCGTCCCGGCGCTTGCGGTCCACCGCGCTGACCACCACGTGGGCCGTCAGTCGCATCAGGTGCCGCTCCTCGGGCGTCCACTCACGCGCGGCGTCCACCGAGTCGAAGCCCATCCACCCGAGCAGCCGCCCCGCGAGCAGCAGCGGCGCGGTGATGTACGAGCGCACGCCCAGCAGCGCACAGACGCGCTTCTCCTCGACGGACTCGGGCGGCAGCCGGCCCGCGTCCGTCACCGTCACCATGCGCCCCGCGCGCAGCTCATCCAGCGACCAGGGGAAGCCCACCAGCGAGCGCCCTCGGTGCTGCGCGAGCCCATGGGCCTTCATGCCGGGCGAGAACCACTCATACGCCTCCGACAGGTGCTCGCCGTCATCCGACAGCAGGGTGACGTAGCCACGCTGCGCGTCGATGTTCCGCCCCAGCACCTCCAGCGCCGCGCGCACCCCCGACTCCAGCTCGTCCGGAGGCAGGTTGAGCAGCTTCTGGGACGTGTCCGTGAGCAGCGACCAGCTCTTGAGCAAGAGCCCCAGCTCCCCACGCATGCGCCGCAGCGCCGCGGCCTCCTGCCGCAACGCCGCCGACGTGCCCTCGGACTGCTCCGGGGCCCGCGTCTCGCTGAGGTTCTCCAGGACGTCGGCGGACCGCTGGAGTCGCTCCAGCAAGGTCCTCGAGTCCGCTGCATCGGCGGACAGCTCCGGGCTGTTCCGCGGCGGCTCCGTCATCGATACCCCCTCCACACTCCCCGCACGGGCTTCCCCAACCCGTCACGTGGATTTCAGTCGCGCCGGAATAGTGCCACTGGTTTGTTATCTGCATCCAGTGTGCAGTTTTGAAAACTTCAACCGGGCGAAAGGTGGTGATGCGGGCTCAGAGGGAGGGAGGGGGCGGGAGCGTGAGGTGGTCCGGGGTGGGGAAGGAGTAGGGGCGGAGCAGGCGGCCGCCCTTGAAGCCGCGCCATTGGACGTAGCGGCGGAAGTCCCGGAGGAAGGCCTCCTGGGACAGGCCCACGGCCTGGGCGAAGGCCTCCGGGAAGTCGGGGCCCTGGCTCATGACGCGCAGGACGCCCCGGGCCACGGGCTCGCCGTAGCGGCGCACCAGGAAGGTGAAGGCGTGGTGGGCGGCGCTGTAGACGATGTCGCTCTCGCGTCGGTAGAGCGAGTCCGCCTGGGCCAGCGGGTCCGCCTGGGGATGGAGGCCGTAGTAGCGGGCCAGGTCCTCCAGGGACGCGGTGCGGTAGCCCTGCTCGGCGGTGTACGAGGCCATGCCCTCGCGGAACCACAGGGGGATGCGCTTGCGCGTCCAGCCCAGCCGGTCCGAGGCCACCTGGTACATCAGGCTGTGGGTGAGCTCGTGCAGGAGCAGCTCGTCCACCTGGGATTGGCTGGCGCCCAGGAGCGTCCACGTGCGCGGGCTCTGCAGTTCAATCTGCTCGTAGCGGGCCCACGCCCTGAGGAAGTCGTGGTTGGGGCGGTTGGCGGCGCGCTCCAGGGCGGCGTGGTTGGGGTGGATGATGATGGAGACCGAGTCATCGAACGTGCCCCAGCGCGCCATCCGGGGCAGGGCGCGCTCGACGGCCAGCCGCACCTGGTCCGCGGCGGCGGTGTCGCGCGGCTGGAACTCGAGGGTGATTCGCGCGCCGCTGGAGGTGGGCAGGGCCGTGGTCTTCGCGAGGGCGCCCGGCGCGGCGGCGGGGGAGATGTCCACCGTGCTGCGGCGCGGGGCCTGACATCCGGCGAGCATGGCCATGAGGGCCGCCCCCACGACGAAGAGGCCCGCTCGTCCCTGTCCGCGCATCCATCCCCTCGTCACGAGCGTCACTCCACTGCCAGCCAGCGCATCACCGTGCGTCCCACGTCGGCGACGGTGGAGAGCGCCTCCACCTCCGGCGATGGAGGCCCGAAGTAGAGCACGGGGACGGGGTGGAGCGTGTGTCCGCGCGTGGACAGGTCCTCCACGTTGCCGTGGTCGCTGCACACCATGAGGCGCGCGTCGGCGGGGCGCGTGGCGAGCACGGCGCGCAGGAAGGCGTCGAAGGTGTCCAGCGCGGTGTGGGCGGCGGTGAAGTCCTGGGCGTGTCCGGCCTCGTCCGCGAGGTAGTGCTCGAAGTAGGTGAAGTCCGCGCCCATCGCCACGCGCCAGAAGATGTCCGCGGCCTGCTCGGGCGTGCGCTCGGGCGCGGGCAGTCCGAAGGCGCGCGCGTGGGCGCCGGTGATGTCGGGCGTGAGGCCGTCCGCCGCGCGTGCGTCCTCCAGCGTGCGCAGCGGCACGTCGCCCGCGGCGAAGGCCAGCTTGGCGGCGGAGGGCTTCATGCGGCGGCGGGCCTCGGGGGGCGGGGTGAACTCCGGGGGCGAGGTGGTGGGGCGCCGGGGGACCCCGAGCGCGTCCAGGTACGCGGCGGGGTAGGCGGTGGCGAACGTGGCCTCGCGGCCAGCGACGCGCAGGCGCTTGACGATGGAGCGCTCGGCGAGCAGCGCGCGCAGGGCGGCGTTGGGATAGCCCAGCACATGCTGGCCGAGCAGCGCGGGTGCGGGCTCTCCGGTGAGGATGGCCGTCTGGTTGGAAGCGGACTGGGGCCGACCCGACACACCGAAGGTCGTGTCCACCGGGATACACAGGCCGCCGTCGGGCAACGGGGGGCTGGGGGCGTCCTGGAAGCGGGAAAGCAGGTGCTCGCGGTGGGCGAGCGGGTTGATGGCCGGGTCCTTCCGGCCGATGCCCACGCCATCGATGAAGAGGAGCGCGACGCGCACGGCTCGTGACTGTATCCTCGAACGCATACCGCATGGCCCTCCACGGCGACCTCTTCAGCTACCCGCTTCCCGAGTTCCTTCAATGGTTGGACAGCTCCCGCAAGACGGGCACGCTCCAGCTCTCCTGGGAGGCCGGCGAGCGGAAGCTCTTCCTGCTCTCCGGCCAGGTGGGGGCCACCGCCTCCGAGGGGCTTCGCGGCCGCGTGGCCCGGCTGCTCGCGCTGGCGAAGCTGGCCTCTGGCACCAAGGTGCTCGCCGCCTTCGATGAGCTGTCGCGCACGCCCGACGTGGACGCCGCCTTCGATGTGCACGGCATCCAGGCCCGGTGGATTCGCGACCTGGGGCGCGAGGAGCTGTTCGCGGCGATGACGGACTTGACGATTGCAGGGCGCGGCACGTTCCACTGGACGGAGGACGCGGACCGCTCGGGCGAGGACTGGGTGCCGTCGGACATGGGCATCCGCGAGCTGCTCTTCGAGTCCTTGCGCTGGGTGGATGAGCAGCCGGACGTGGACAAGGCGCTGCCCATCGACGCGCTCAGCGTGCGCGCGCTGGCGCCGCCGAGCCCCAGCCAGCCGCTGATGCACCGAATCATCCTGGGGCTGTGCGCCACGCCGCAGAACCTGGGGCGGCTGCGCCTGTCGATGGGCGTGTCGCGCTCGTCGGTGACGCGGCGGGTGTACGAGCTCTTGCGCTCGAAGCTGGTGGAGGTGGAGGGCGCGCCGCAGGTGGAGGCGGACCCGGTGGCGGAGATGCTGGAGAAGGGCGCGGTGCTGATGCGCGAGGGCCAGTACGACGCGGCGGGCATCGTCTGCGCGTCCCTGCTCGCGAGCGACCCCGCGGACCGGCGTGTGCGCGAGTTCGCCCGGCTGGTGCAGCGCGAGCACGTGGCCGCACTCTACTCGGACATGCCGCCGCTCCTGATTCCCGTCGTCGTGCACGACCCGCAGGGCATGGCGTTGCTCAAGCCCGAGGAGCGGCAGATAGCCGGCCTGGTGAGCGGGACGTGGGACGTGTCCACCATCGTCCTGGCCAGCCCCTCGCGGGAGCTGGAGACGCTCAAGACGCTGGCGAAGCTGCTCCGGATGGGGCTGCTCCAGCTCACCGCCCCTCGCTGAAGAGGGGCGGCGGGGCGCGGCCTACTCCGACGCGGGCAGGCCCACCGCGTTGAGCCGCGCGAAGGACTGCATCAGCACGTAGAGCGCGAAGGCCGCGTCGTCCACGCGCAGGTGCGACTGGGTGGAGAGGCCCTGCACGCGCAGCAGGTCCGCGCCATCCATGCGCAGCAGGAACGCCTGCTGCGCCAGCGTGCCCTCGCCCGCGTACGCGAGCGCGCGCCGGATGGCGTCCGTGCACGCGGTGACGCAGGTGGAGTAGTTGCCCGCCATGAACGCGGCCTCGGCGGCGCGCGCGTGGTCGAACAAGTCCCCCGGCGCCAGCGCGCTCGCGGCGCCCAGCAGCTTGGGGCCCGCGGGCTGGGCCACCACGGCCGGAGCCATGACGGCGGGCGCCACGGGCGGCGGCGTCACCGGCTCCACGCGGGGCGGAGGGGCGATGGCGGGGAACGAGCCCGACGGCCGATGCGGCACGGGCGTGTTGGGGATCACCGCCATCGCGGGAGCGTGGCCGCCGGACATCGCCACGGGGGGCGCGGACGGGGGCTGGCGGTGCTGCAGGTGCTGGGCGAGCTGGGCCTCCAGGCCCGCGGGCTGAGCGCCGCCGGCGGGCGCCACGGGGCGCGGCGGCGGGACGATGCGCTTGGCGCGCAGGTCCTTGATGACCAGCCGGGTGATCGCCTTGAGCGTGTCGAGCACGCCCCGGCCGTTGGTGGCCGCGGTCTCGAAGTCGGGCACGCCGCGCGGGTTGAGCTCCTGGCGCAGCTGCTCCACGGGCAGCACGTGGTCCAGGTCGCGCTTGTTCCACTGCATCACCAGCGGGAAGCGGTCCAACCGGATGCCGTGCTCGAAGAGGTTCTCCTCCAGGTTCGCCAGCGACTCGCGGTTGGCGTCCATGGCCTCCGGCTGCGAGTCCGCCACGAAGACGACGCCGTCGGCTCCCTGGAGCACCAGCTTCCGGGTCGCGTTGTAGAAGACCTGGCCGGGCACGGTGTACAGCGCCAGCCGCACCGAGCAGTCCCCGACGCGCTCCACCTTCACGGGGAGGAAGTCGAAGAAGAGGGTCCGGTCCCCCTCGGTGGCGATGGACATCATCTCGCCCCGGTGCGCGGGCCGGACGGTTTCGTAGATCTTCCGCAGCGAGGTCGTCTTCCCGGACAAGCCAGGTCCGTAGAAGACGATTTTGGCGGCCACCTCGCGGGCCATCAGGTTCACGCTGCTCACGGTGTCAGCTTTCCTAGAACGACTCGACGCTTCGCGCCAGTTGCGGACGGGACATTCGCGGGGGTTCCCACGAGGTACTCGGCGGCCAGCAGGGCGAACAAGGCCGCTTCCTTCGCGCCTTCTGGAAATCCAAGGCTATCAAGCCGGCGCACGGGGAGGGGAGCCAGTCGCGCTTCGAGCCGCGCCATCAACCGGGGATTCCGTGTACCGCCCCCGGAGACGTACATCGCCTCCAGGTCCGGCGCTCGGGGAAAAACCCAGGTTTCGTAGGCGCGCGCGGTGCTCTCCACGGTGAGCTCCAACGCGGTGGCCAGCAGGTCATTCGCCCGGTCCGGGTGAATCGTCCAGAGCCGCTCCACCAGTGCGTCTCCGTAGCGCTCACGTCCCGTGCTCTTCGGAGGCGGTCGGGCGAGGAAGTCGTCGGTGAGCAGCTCCTCGAGCAGCTCCGGAATCACCCGGCCCTGGCCGGAGAGCGTCCCGTCCAGGTCACACGCCAGCCGGTTGTGCGTCGCGCGCCGGGCCAGGCCGTCCAGCACCATGTTCCCGGGGCCGGTGTCGAACGCGAAGGTGTCGTCCAGGCGCGGCCCGACGACGGACACGTTGGCGATGCCGCCCAGGTTCTGGAGCGCGCGAGGGGCCTGGAGACCGCGGAAGGCCACCCAGTCGAAGTAGGGCACCAGCGGCGCGCCATGGCCCCCGGCGGCCACGTCCCGGGTGCGGAAGTCGCTGACGACGGGCAGGCCCGTCAGCTCGGCGATGACGGACGGCTCGCCGATCTGCAGGGTGGAGGGCACCTCGGTGGTGCCCGGGGGATGGTGGGCCATCGTCTGGCCGTGGGAGCCGATGGCGGCCACGTCCGAGCGCGCCACGCCCGCCTGCTCCATCACCTGGAGCGCGGCGCGGGCGAAGTACTCCCCCAGCTCGAAGTCGAGCCGGCTGAGCGAGTGCGCGTCCTGGGGCCCCAGCATCCGCGCCACCACGTCCGGAGGGAAGGGCGCCGAGACGTGGGACAACAGCCGCAGCCGAGCGCCGCCGCCCGTTCCAGTCACCTCGCACAGCGCGGCCTCCACCGCGTCCGCGCTGGTGCCGGACAAAAGCCCGATGCACAGGCGCGGGCGCTCGGAATCGGAGAGGGGAGGCGGAAGGCGCATGCCTCCAAGTCTAAGGCCCGGTCCCCACACGCCGCTTTCGGGGAGCGGGCAGGCGGGCGGCCGATGCGTGCTCGCCCTTACGTCCGGAGCGGCCGAGCGCGCGCAAGCCGTTCTCCTCCAGACGCTTCCGGGCCTCCCGGGCGCCCAGGCCCGTGAAGGCCATGGCCACCGCGACCCGCACCTCGCCCCGGGCCTTCGCGAGCAGCGCCTCCGCGTCCTCGCCGGGAAGCCCGGTCAGCTCGGCCACCATGCGCGCGGCGCGGGCCCGCAGCTTCGCGTTGACGGGGCGCATGCCCACCATCCGTCCCCGGTACACCCGGCCCAGCGCCACGAAGGCCGCGGTGGTGATGGCATTCAGGAGGAGCTTCGTCGCAGTGCCGGCCTTCAGCCGCGTGGAGCCCGCCACCAGCTCCGGCCCCGTGCGCGCCAGCACCAGCGTGTCCACGTCCGCGCGAGTGCCAGGCGGGTTGCAACACACCAGCACCGTGTGGGCGCCTCGCCGCTTCGCCTCGCGCAGCGCGCCGCGGACATAGGGAGTGGCAGCACTCGCGGAGATGCCGCAGACGACATCCCGGGGGCTCGCGGCGAAGTCCGCCACGTCCCGGACGCCCGCCTCGACGTCGTCCTCGGCGCCCTCCACGGCGTGCGTCATCGCCCGGCGTCCACCCGCGATGCGGGCCTGGACCTGGGTGGGGGCGCTGCCGAAGGTCGGAGGACACTCGCTGGCGTCGAGGACGCCGAGACGTCCACTCGTGCCAGCGCCGATGTAGAGGAGCCGTCCGCCCGCCCGCAACGCGGCCACGACGGCGGTCGCGGCTCGGGCGACAGCGGGCAGCGCGGGGCGAACCGCACGGACGGCGACAACGTCCTCGTCATGTAACCGGCGGACGACCGACCCGAGAGAAAGCAGATCCAGGCCGTCCGCGCGGGGGTGAAGCCGCTCGGTGGGAGGGAGTTTCGTGAATGAAGCGCGAGAGGAACCCACCCCCGAGCGCCAGACTTCAAGCTGCCTTGGTCACCTTGCCCGCTTTGATGCAGCGGGTGCAGGCCAGAACGCGCTCCGTGCGACCCTCGACGCTGGCCCGAATCTTCTGGAGGTTCGGGAGGGTCCGCTTCTTGGTCTTGTTGTTCGCGTGGCTGACGTTGTTGCCGACGAGCGGACGCTTGCCACAGATGTCACACTTCCACGCCATGACCTCTAACTCCTTGAAAACTGGGGCGTTGGACGCCTGCCGATTAAAGAGCGGCGGAACCTGCCAGAAAGCCGCTTGGAAATCCAGCCTTTCAGCCGTTTTGGATCAGCCCTTGAGCGGATCCTTCTTCTTCAACATGTCCTGAACGAGCCTGGCGGCCCGGACGCCCGCGAGCAGCTCGCCCTCCAGGCCCAGGCCCGGGAGCACCTCGCGGCCCGCGAGCAGCAGGTTCTTCACCGGGGTGCGCTGGGGCAAACCGGTGACGCCCAGGAAGGCTTCCGACTCGAAGCTGTAGAGGGGATGGGGCATCAGCCGCGTCCCTCGGGAGCCGCTGGCGTCCAGGTAGGGGACCGAGCGAAGCATGCGATGGGGCGCGGTGAAGGGCATCAGCGCGTCGAGCTGCGCGTCGATGCGCACGGCCAGCCCCTGCAGGTGCTCGTCGCCCAGCTCCCGCGCGGACGCCGGGACGAAGACGCCGGCGCAGACCACGCGCACGCCCTCCACGTCCTTGCCCTCCTTGCCGCCCGAGGCGGTGGTGCGCGCCGGGTGGAGCTGCAGCAGCATGGGGCCCAGCTCCGCGTCCTGCGTGTCCACGAGCGTCAGCTCCCCCATGCCCCGGGGGAGCGCGGACTCGGGCACCACCCAGTTGACGGTGAAGAGCAGGGACTTCGTGGTGGACTGGTCCAGGTGCTCGAGCAGGCCGCGGTGGTGCTTCTTGTCCGTCACCAGCCTGCGCAGCGCGCCGGAGTCGGTGGCGGCGACGAGGCAGGAGGCGCGGTAGAGCGTGTCCGAGCGCACCAGCTTCACGCCCGCGAACTTGCTGCCGTCGAAGGACAGCTCATCGACGATGAAGCCCGAGGGGCTGTCTCGGCCGAGCACGTCTCCGCCCAGCTCCGCCAGGCGCCGCGTGAGCAGCTCTCGCAGGCCGTCGTGGCCGCCCTGGAAGGAGGAGGGGGCCGACAGCACCTGGGACAGGGGCCGGGTGAGCGCCAGGGGCGACTCGGGCTTGTCCAGGTGGTTGATGAAGGGGCGCAGCCCGCGGAGCAACGCGGCCGCGGGGGTGTCCGAGGTCAGCCGGGGCGCGCTCTCCAGGCCGGGGTGGGCCTTGATGAGCTTCTTGAGCCCCCAGCCCTCGAAGAACCCGTCCGGGGGCAGGGCGGGCTGGGCCTTGAAGAAGGCATCGCTCGCCTCGTGCTGGGCGGTGGTTCCGGCCAGGGCGCCCAGGAGCGCCTCGCCCTCTTCGCCCAGCTCGCGCGTCACCTCGGCCTTGCGGCGGGCGGCGTCGGCGTGCAGGTCCATGCGGTTCCTGGGCAGGACCAGCTGGAGCTCGGGCGTGTGGGGGCGCAGCGCGCGCTGCACGGTGGTGGTGAGGCCCAGCTCGGTGAGGGCCTCCTCCACCGCGGGCATGGCCTTGAGCGGGGGCGCGACGAAGGGCGCGTAGGGGAGCACGTAGCCGCCGTGCTCGTAGCCCGGGCCCATGCCGTCGTGCTCGACCCAGAGGACGCGGTGGCTGCGCTTGGCCAGCAGCGCCGCGGCGAGCGCGCCACCGAGCTGGCTGCCCAGCACGATGACGTCGTACACGTGCCGCGACGGGCCCGAGGGAAGCTTGAGTTTGGCTGCGGACGTCATGCGGCGCGCAACACTACACAACGTCCTCCCGGCTGGCTCCCTTTTGACGAGGCAAGAGGGTGGGTGCTCGGAGCCCTCAGCCTCCCGCGCCGAAGAGGCGGGCCTCCAGCTCGGGCGGGAAGGTGGTGAAGTCCGGGAGCGTCCAGAGGGCGCCGGCCTGGCGCAGCTGGACGGCCGTCGTCGTGGTGGTGATGCCCACCACCGGCATGCCCGCGTCCCGGGCGGACATGACGCCGAGGATGGCGTCCTCGAAGGCGAGGCACTCGGAAGGGTCCACGCCCAGCCCGCGCGCGGCGGCCAGGAAGATGTCCGGGAAGGGCTTGCCCCGGGAGACCTCCTCGGCGCCGACGATGCGCTGGAAGACGGGGCGCAGGCCCAGGCCGTCGATGACCAGCGCGCGGTTGCCTTCCGGCGCGGCGGTGGCGATGGCCATGGGGATGCCCGCCGCGCGCAGTCGGGACAGGAGCGCCTCCGCGCCGCGGTGCAGCCGCAGGTGGGGCCGGTAGAGGGTGCGGTAGTGGCCCTCCTTCTCGTCGGCCAGGCGCTGGAGCTCCTCCGCGTCCAGGGCGCGGCCGAGGAGCTCGGGGAGGATTTCTTCGTTCTTCCGGCCCGCGAAGCGCGTCTGGAAGTCCTCGGCGGTGAGCGACAGGCCGAGCTTGCGCGCGAGCGCCACCCACGCCTGGTTGTGGAACACCATGTTGTCGACGAGGGTGCCGTCCATGTCGAAGACGGCGGCTCGGAGGGGCGCGTCGGAAGGTGTCATGGTTTCCCACCCATAGCGCGGCTGGGGACCCGCGAGCGGCCGAATCGTGCGCGCCTGCTCGGGAGGACTGATATTCGGGCCTCACATGAGCGACGGCGTGCGGACAGAGATGCGAGGCGCGGTGGGGGTGGTGACGTTGGACCGGCCCAAGGCGCTCAATGCGTTGAATCTGGAGATGTGCCGGCGGCTGCTGCCCCAGCTGGAGGCCTGGCGTGCGGACCCCGCGGTGAAGGCCGTGGTCGTCCGGGGAGCGGGCGGGCGGGCCTTCTGCGCGGGTGGGGACGTGCGCGCCGTGGCGGCTTCCCAGGCGGAGCCCCGACCGGCCGGCGCGGAGCGATTGTCGCGGGAGTTCTTCCGCGCCGAGTACACGCTGAACCACCTCATCCACCACTTCGGCAAGCCGTACATCTCGCTCGTGGACGGCATCTGCATGGGTGGCGGGCTGGGCCTGTCCATCCATGGGGCGTACCGCGTCGTCACCGAGAAGCTGGTGCTGGCGATGCCGGAGACGGGGATTGGCCTGTTCCCGGACGTGGGCGGCGGCTGGTTCCTGCCGCGCTTCCCGGGCGAGTCGGGGACGTACCTGGGCCTGACGGGCGCGCGGTGCGGCGCGGCGGACGCGATGTGGCTCGGGTACGGGACGCACTTCGTGGAGTCGGCGCGGCTGGAGACGGTGCTGGAGGCGCTGGTGGGCGCGCAGTGGGGCGAGGGCCTGGCGAGCGCGGTGGTGGAGCGGGTGCTGAAGGACTTCCACGCGGACGCGGGGACGTCGGTGCTGGCCACGCAGCACGTGGCGATGGACCGGTGCTTCGCGGCGGAGCGGGTGGAGGACATCCAGCAGGCGCTGGAGGCGGAAGGGACGGCGTGGGCGCAGGAGACGTGGGCCACGCTCGTGCGCATGTGCCCCACGAGCCTGAAGGTGACGCTGCGTCAGCTGCGCATGGGCCGCACGCGCGACTATGACGAGATGCTGTCGGTGGAGTACCGGCTGAGCCAGGCCATGACGGCGCGGGCCGACTTCCGCGAGGGCATCCGCGCGGTGCTGGTGGACAAGGACCACAAGCCGCGCTGGCACCCGGGAACGCTGGGCGACGTCTCCGAGGCGGACGTGGAGACGTGCTTCGCGTCCCCGGAGGGGGATGAGCTGGTGCTGTCGCGAAGCTGAGCGCTCAAGCCCGCTCCAGGGCCTGCTTCAGGAAGTCGATGCAGGCCTCGGGGGCCTCTTCGTGGGGCCAGTGGCCCGCGTCGGGGAGCGTGTCCACGGTGGCGTGGGGCCAGGCCTTCCGGAACCGCTCGAGGACCACGGGCGGGAAGGCCGCGTCACGCAGGCCCCAGATGAAGTGGATGGGCGTCTTCGCGAACCGCTCACGCCGCTCCCAGAGGGACTGGAAGAAGGGCGTGGAGGCGCTGAGGCTCTTGGCGAGGGCCCAGAGCACGCGCTCGCGCGAGCCGGCGTCCGGGAACGCGGAGGTGTACTGGTTCCACACCTTCGCGGGACGCGGGCCCTTGCCCCAGGCCGACTTGGCGATGATGAAGGACAGGTTCAGGTTCCGGTACAGCCAGCGGAAGAGCCCGCCCCCTGCCATTCGCGCGCCCCGGGCGAGCGAGGGCTCGTCGATGAAGGGCCAGGCGATGGTGTTGATGAGCACCATGCGCTCGATGCGCTCCGGATGGGAGAGCGCGAAGTCGAGCGAGATGGGGCCGCCGAAGTCGTGGGCCACCAGGGTGAAGCGGGGCAGGTTCAGCGCCTCGATGAGCGCGGCGAAGCGGCGCGCGTGGGCCTCGGGCGAGTAGTCCGCGTCCGGAGGCCGGGGCGACAGGCCGAAGCCCAGGTGGTCCACCGCGATACAGCGGTGCGTGGCGGAGAAGGCGCGGATGAGCGCGCGCCACTCGAAGGACCAGGTGGGCGTTCCGTGCACGAAGACGATGGGCGGCCCCTGGCCCTCGTCCACCACGGACAGTCCTGCCACCTCACGCACGCTGAAGGGAAACGCCTCTCGGTCGACCCATGCGGGAACTTGCATGGCGGATAGTCAATGGTTCTTGACCAATAAAGTCAAGTACACTTGACTGGATGAAGAGGAAGGACGCGCTCGAGGACGTGAAGAAGCTTCAGGCCAGCAGCCTGGGTTACGTGCTCATCCGATGTGGGCAGTTGTTCAACGAGTTGGGGATGCAGGCGGTCAACAGCGAGGCCGGCTATCCCATGATGCGCGAGGTGCACGCGCGCATCCTCCCGTACCTGGAGAATCCGGACGGCGTGCGAATCACCGAGCTCGCGCGCAGCCTGGGGGTGACGAAGCAGGCGGTGCAGCCCGTCATCGCGGAGCTCGCGGAGTTCGGCGCGGTGCGGATTGAACCGGACCCCGATGACGCCCGCGCGAGGCGGGTCCTCCTGACGGAGAAGGGCATCGCGGCCATGCGGCACGGGACGACGAAGCTGGTGGAGATCGACCGACGCGTGGCGAAGCGCCTGGGCGCGGAGGAGACGCGGGAGCTGCACGGGCTGTTGACCCGGCTGCTCGAGGTGCTCAAGGCGCAGGATTGAGGCGCGTGGCTTGCTCCTCGTGAATGGGGGCCGTGATGCCTGGCGGCGGCGAACGAGAGGGCTTCGTTGCCGACGTCGGTGGCGCGGACCCGCTGGGCCAGTTTCGGCGTCGGGATGCGCACGGAGCCGACAGCCGCGCCTCGTCAGGCGATGTGAGGGCGCGCAGCCGGGCTTCGGTGGCGCGAGCCTCGCCAGTGAAGCCGGTGGGTGCCCCCCGGAGGTTGCTGGCTACAGCTCTTCGTCGCTGACGACGGTGATGTCCTCGGCGCGAAGCAGGGCCGTGGTGATGCCTTCCCCCGAGCGCAGCACTCCGGACTCGTAGACGCGCTGGCTCCCGCAGGAGGGGCTCTTCTCCTTGAGCAGCGCGACCGTCACGTCGAAGCGTCGCGCGGCCTCGAGCGCGAGCTGGGCTCCCCGCTGGAAGTCCTCGGTGCGGTCCGTTCGCGCCTCGCGTTCCACCGCGCGAGCCTGTCCCGCCCAGACGTCGACGCCCGTGCCGCCTCGCAGGTCGACGGGAGGACGAGGGATGGGGAGCCCCGAGGCGACCTCGGGACAGATGGGCACGACCGCCTTGCCCTCGAGGGCCGCGAGCACTCGCTCCGAGCGCTGCGAGCGGCCGTCGTAGCGGCACGCTTCGCCCAGGAGGCACGCGCTCACCAGCACCACGGGGGCCTCGCGAAGGGCCGCGCGGCGCGCTTCCTGCGGCGGTATCGCGCGCGCACGTACGTGACAACCGTCGGCGTCACCCTCCACCGAGGAGGCGAGACCCGTACCGGCCCGCGCGTCCTCACGCTTCACGTCGTCGCCCCAGGACTGCGCAGGGCCAGCTCGCCCGTGCTCGGCGCCGCCGCCACGCGGGTCCTCCCGCCGTCCAGCGTCACCTGTCCCGTCACCGCGAGCCGCACGGCCAACGGATACAGCCGATGCTCCTCGACGAGGATGCGCGCGCTCAGGCTCTTCTCGTCATCCTCCGGCAGCACCGGCACCGCCGCCTGTCCGATGATGGGCCCCGTGTCCGTGCCCGCGTCCACGAAGTGCACCGTGCACCCGGCCACCTTCACGCCCCGCTCCAGCGCCTGCCGCTGCGCATGCAGCCCGGGGAACGACGGCAGCAGGGAAGGGTGGATGTTCAGCACCCTCCCGGCGAACCGCCCCAGGAAGTCCGCGCTGAGCAGCCGCATGAACCCCGCCAGGCACACCCACTGCACGCCCGCCGCGCCCAGCGCCTCGAGAATCGCCGCCTCGAACGCGGCCTTGCTCGCATGCGCCTTGTGGTCCACCACCACCGCCGGGACGCCCGCGGCCCGCGCCCGCTCCAGCGCATGGGCCGTGGGCACGTTCGACACCACGCAGGCCACCTCAGCCGGGAAGTCCTCGCGCGCGCACGCGTCGAGCAACGCCTGCAGGTTGCTCCCTCCGCCGCTGACGAGCACGCCCAGCCGGACCCGCGCTGTGCTCATGGCTCGATGACCGCCGTGGCCTCGCCCGAGCCCGCCTCCACCCGGCCCACCTCGGACGCCTCCACGCCCCGCGCGCGCAGCACCTCGAGCGCCTGCGCCACGTCCTCCTGCGCCACCACCACGATGAGGCCCAGGCCCATGTTGAACGTGCTGAACATCTCGTCGCGCGCCACGCTCCCCAGCTTCGCGATGAGGTCGAAGATGGGCGGCTTCACCCAGGACTTCTCGCTCAGCACCGCGCGCGTCCCGTCCGGCAGGCACCGGGGCAGGTTGCCCGGGATGCCGCTGCCGGTGATGTGCGCCATGCCCTTCACCTTCACCGCCTGCGTCAGCGCCAGCGCGTCCTTCACGTAGATGCGCGTGGGCTCCAGCAGCGCGTCACCCAACGAGCGGCCCAGCCCCTCGGGCGTCGCGTCCAGCGCGAGCTTCGCGTTCTCCAGCAGCACCTTGCGCGCCAGCGAGTAGCCGTTGCTGTGCAGCCCCGACGACGTCAACCCGATGAGCGCGTCCCCGGGCTTCACGCTCTTGCCGTCGATGATGGCCGAGCGCTCCACCACGCCGACGCAGAAGCCCGCCAGGTCGTACTCGCCCCGCGCGTAGAAGCCCGGCATCTCCGCCGTCTCGCCGCCGAGCAGCGTGCACCCGGCCTGCTCGCAGCCCTGGGCGATTCCCTTCACCACCTCCGCCGCCGCGTCCACCTCCAGGCGGCCCGTGGCGAAGTAGTCCAGGAAGAACAGCGGCTCCGCGCCGCACGTGAGGATGTCGTTCACCGACATCGCCACCAGGTCGATGCCCACCGTGCCGTGCCGGCCCGCGGTGAAGGCCACCTTCAGCTTGGTGCCCACCCCGTCCGTGCCCGCCACCAGCACCGGCTCGCGGTACTTGCCGGGCGGCAGCGCGAACAGCCCCCCGAAGCCGCCGACTCCCGCGACGACCTCCGGACGCATCGTGCGCGCGGCGTAGGGCTTGATTCGGTCGACAAACGCGTCGCCGGCCTCGATGTCCACTCCGGAGTCTTTGTAGGTCGTTCCCACGGGCGGCCTTCTATCCACCCCCGCGCCGGTTGTCTCGGACTCCGAAACCCCGGTGTCGGGTTTGCGGCGAGCCCGGACGCACGGTGTGTCCCACCGCTCCGTACAAAAGGTAATTTGACCAGGGGGGGAGGGGCTGATTGACTCCTCGCAGGATGGGCGCCGAGGAAACCCTCTTTCAACGTTTCGGCAAGGAATTCCCAAAGGGCACCGAACTCTTCCGTGAGGGAGAGGCGGGCCGGGAGATGTTCGTCATCCAGGCGGGCAAGGTCTCCATCTCCAAGCGCGTGCGCGACGTGGAGAAGGTCCTGGCCGTGCTGGGGCCCGGTGAGTTCTTCGGGGAGATGGCCATCATCTCCAACAAGCCGCGCAACGCGTCCGCGGTGGTCAACGAGGACGCCCGGCTGCTGGTCATCGACCCCAAGACGTTCGAGGCGATGATCCGCGGCAACGCGGAGATCGCCGTCCGGATGATCAAGAAGCTGGCCGAGCGGCTGTCGGAGGCGGACGCCCAGATCGAGAACCTGCTGCACAATGATCCGGCCAGCCGGGTGGTGCACCAGCTCATCCAGACCGCCCAGTCGCGCGGCCGCCCCTCGGATGAGGGGACGGGGACGGACATCGACTTCGTCGTCCGCGAGATGCCCCGGCAGATTGGCGTGGGCGAGCCCGCGGTGCGCAACGTGCTGGACCGGCTGGTCCGCGCGGGCCTCATCTCACGCAGTGGTGACCGAGTCACCGTGTATGACACGGCCAGACTCCACGACTTCCTCCAATACCTGGAGATGAAGTGGAAGTTCGGAGACCTCTAGCGTGAAGCTCCGCGTCCTCGGCTGCCACGGTGGCGAGCTCCCCACGTGCAAGAGCACGTGCTTCCTCGTCGATGACGTGCTGGCGCTCGATGCGGGCGCCCTGACGGGGACGCTCTCGTTGGACGAGCTGTGCCGGGTGGACCACGTGCTCGTGGGCCACAGCCACTTCGACCACGTGAAGGACCTGCCGCTGATGGCGGACCTGGTCATCGGTCGCCGGGACAAGCCCGTCACCATCCACGCCTCCCGCGAGTGTGCCAAGGCCCTGCGCGAGAACATGTTCAACAACGCCCTGTGGCCGGACTTCACCCGCATCCCGACCAAGGCCAACCCCGTCCTGCGCATCCAGACCTTCCGCGCCGGCGGCACCTTCCAGGTGGGGCCCTACACCGTGCGCAGCGTCCCGGTGAGCCACCCCGTGGAGTCCTGCGGCTTCATCATCTCCAACGGCAAGAGCACGCTCGCCATGAGCGGGGACACCGGGCCCACCGACAAGCTCTGGAAGGCCCTGAACGAGACGAAGAACCTCAAGGCCCTCCTCCTGGAGACCTCCTTCCCCAACGCCCTCCAGTCGCTGGCCGACATCTCCGGCCACCTGACGCCCCACACCCTGGGGCTGGAGCTGCGCAAGTTCGAGCGCAACGGGGCCTCGGTGATGCTCTACCACCTCAAGCCGGCCTTCGTGGCCCAGCTCAAGAAGGAGCTGGCGAGCATGCCGGTGGAGGTGCTGGAGCTCAACGACGTGTTCGAGTTCTAGCCCGTCCCCCGGGCGGCGACGCATCGCGCCACACGGAACGGTTGACGGGCGAGGACGGGCGGATTAACCCCCGCCGTTCTCATGGCCTGGTTTTCGAAGAAGCCGCGCATCGCCGTCGACACCCAGCAGCAGCCCGAGCCCGGACCGTCTCGCATGGAGGGCCTGTGGGCCAAGTGCGAGAGCTGCGACGAAATCATCTACCGGCAGGAGCTGGAGAAGAACTGGATGGTGTGTCCGCACTGCGACCACCACCACCCCTGGAACGCGCGCGCGCGGCTGGCGACGCTGTTGGATCCGGACAGCTTCGAGGAGTTCGACAAGGAGCTGGAGCCGCAGGACCCGCTCGGGTTCAGTGACTCGAAGAAGTACAAGGACCGGCTGAAGACCACGCGCAAGAGCCTGGAGGAGAACGACGCGTTCATCTCCGGTGTGGGCCGTATCGGCGGGCACCCGGTGTCCGTGGGCGCGTTCGTCTTCGAGTTCATGGGCGGCTCCATGGGCTCGGTGGTGGGCGAGAAGGTGGCGAGGACCTTCGAGCGCGCGCATGACCTGAAGTGCTCCGCGCTCATCTTCTCGGCGTCCGGCGGCGCGCGCATGCAGGAGGGCATCTTCTCGCTGATGCAGATGGCGAAGACGTCCGCGGCCATCGCCCGCTTCCGCACTGGCAACAAGCCCTACATCTCCGTGCTGCTGCACCCGACGACGGGCGGCGTGGCGGCCTCGTTCTCCTGGTTGGGGGACGTCATCCTCGCCGAGCCCAAGGCGCTCATCGGCTTCGCCGGTCCGCGCGTCATCGAGCAGACCATCCGCCAGAAGCTGCCCGAGGGCTTCCAGCGCTCGGAGTTCCTGCTGGAGCACGGGATGATCGACAACATCGTCAACCGCAAGGACCTGCGCGCCCGGCTGGGGCAGATCCTCGGCCTGCTGGGCTGAGCCCGCGCGCTCATCGGCATCCCTCATGAGCGCGCCCAGGACACCGGAGGAAGCACTCGCCTTCCTCTCGCGGCTCAACCCCTCCGGCATCAAGCTGGGGCTGGAGCGGGTGAGCGAGGCGCTCGAGGCCCTGGGCCACCCCGAGCGCCGCTATCCGGTGCTGCACGTCGCCGGCACCAACGGCAAGGGCAGCACCTGCGCCTTCGCCGCCACCGCGCTCCAGGCCGCGGGCCACCGCGTGGGCCTCTACACGTCCCCGCACCTGGTGCGCGTCAACGAGCGCATCCGCGTGGGCGGCGAGGACATCTCCGACGAGGACTTCGGCCGCGCCATCCTCGACGTGCTGGAGCGCTACCCGTCCGCCGTCGCCGAGCCGATGACGTACTTCGAGTTCGGCACCGTCGTGGCGCTGTGGCACTTCGCGCGCGTGGGCGTGGACGTCGTCGTGTTGGAGACGGGGCTGGGCGGCCGACTGGACGCGACCACCGCCGCGCCCTCCACCGTGACGGCCATCACCCCCGTCTCGTTCGACCACATGGAGTACCTGGGCAACACCCTGGCCGCGATCGCCGGCGAGAAGGCCGGAATCCTCAAGCCCGGCGTGCCCTGCGTCGTCGCCCGGCAGGCCCCCGAGGCGCTGGAGGCCATCGAGGCCCGCGCGCGGGTGCTCGGCGTGCCCCTCGTCGTGGAGGGGCGGGACTTCGAGGCGCGGCGGCAGCCTGACGGGAGCCTCACGTACCAGGGCGTGGCGTGGCGGCTGGAGCGGCTGCGTGTGTCGCTTCGAGGCCCCCATCAGGTCCAGAACGCGGCGGTGGCGCTGGCCTGCCTGGAGAGCCTGTCCTCGCGTGGCGTGGCGGTCTCGAGCGAGGAGGCGAAGGCGGGGCTCGGCTCGGCGCGCTGGCCTGGACGGCTGGAGGAGGTGGGCGAGCGACCGGTCGTGCTCCTGGATGGCGCTCACAACCCGGCGGGGGTGGAGGTGCTGCTCGCGTCCCTGCGCGCGCTGTACACGGGGCGCCCGGTCCACTGTGTCTTCGGCGTGGTGGCGGACAAGGACCGGGGGCCGATGATGCGGGCCCTCTTCCCCGCGTGTGCCTCCGTGCAGCTGACGCCCCTGGAGACGTCCCGCTCGCTTCCACCCACGGCCTATCTCGACGAGGCGCGCGCCCTGGTGCCGGACGTCACCGCCTGGCCGGACGTGGACGCGGCGCTCGCGGAGGCCCGGCGGCGCGCGGGCCCGGAGGGACTGGTGCTGTGCACCGGCTCGCTGTTCCTGGTGGGCATGGTGCGGGCGCGACTGGGGACTCCCTGAGGGGTCGGCTCACGCCACCTTCCCGACAGGGACCTGGGGCAGCGGGGCAGGGCGCGCCGAGGCCCGCCTGCAGCGGGTGACCTTCCAGGATGGGCCTTGCGTCCAGGACGGGCAAGACACACGGGCCGAGGGGGAATCCTTGGCGCGTTGCATCAGCCGCCGTAGATTCAAGGCATGCGCCTGCCGGACTGGAGAGCCGCGACCACCACGGGACCCGCCATCCCGTCCATCGACGAAGTCGACTTCCGGGCGCTTTACACGAAGACGAAGTACGTGGTGGAGACGGCGGACGGCTGGTCGCTGGTCATCACGCGCTACCGTCCGGTGAAGCAACCGTTCGCCCAGCCGCTGTTCGGCGAGCCGCTGCTGCTGGTGCATGGCTTCTCGCAGAACCGTCACACGTGGACGAGCGGCCAGTTCGTCAAGAACCTGCTCTTCTTCGGCGTGGACATCCACATCCTGGAGCTGCGCGGCCACGGCAAGAGCTCCATCGCCTTCCAGAAGGAGCGCGCCGAGCGCTTCAAGCGCCCGCTGCCGCCGGACCTGGACTACGGCTGGGACCTGGACAGCTATTTCCTCTACGACCTGCCGGCCGCCGTGTCGGGCGTCAAGCGCATCACCCGCCGCGAGCGCATCTTCTACTGCGGCCACTCCATGGGCGGGATGCTGGGCTACGGCTATACGGGCATCCACGACGACTTCGAGGGCCTCATCACCATCGGCTCGCCCGCGGACCTGGGGCGGGGCTTCATGGCGCTGCGCATGCTCGCGCACGGCGCGCCCATGCTCGCGGGGATGATCGACATGACGCTCGCGGGGGTGAACCTGGGCGGGGACGTCAACGGCCTGGGCAAGAAGCTCCTGTCGCGCGGCGTGGGCGCGTTCAACGCGAAGCTGGGCCGCAAGCTGGTGCCGGAGGAGCGCCGCAAGCTGCGCTTCGACGCGGTGCCCGTGGACCTCATCCTCAAGTTCGTCGAGCGGCAGATTGGCAAGGCGGAGGACTCGCCGCTGTATCAACAGCTCACCACGCGGCTCAACCGGCTCATCAACCCGGAGCGCGTGGGCGCCGACGACATCCGGTGGCTCCTGCGCGAGGGTGGCGAGCGCGAGCCTCGCAAGGTCATCGAGCAGTTCGCCCGCTGGATCCGCCGCGGGGAGATGGTCTGCTACCGCACCGGCTACGACTTCAAGCGCGGCTTCGAGAAGATCCACATCCCCATGGCCATCATCTTCGGGGACATGGATCCGCTCGCCTCGGTGGAGTCCACCCGGAGCGTGTATCGCGCGGCCAAGAGCGAGTACCTGCTCTGGCGGCCGGTCAAGGGCAACAGCCACATCGAGCTGACGATGGGGCACGACATCCGGCAGATCTGCTACGACATCAAGAACCTCATCGAGTACGCGCGCACGCACCGCAACCGCGCGCCGTCCCTGCCTCGCCTGCGCTAGCCCTTCGCGCGGCGGTGTGGCTGGAAAGTTGGAGGGTGATGGGCGCGTGCTAGCATCCGAGCCCACTGTCAACGTGAAGGGGAGTGGTCGATGAAGGCCTCAGCGGTGTGGCTGCTCGGTGTGGTGCTCGTGCCTTGCATGGCGCTCGCGCAGGCTCCGGCGGCGAACCTGAACACCATCACCAGCGTGCAGGTGAATGGCGGGACGGTGACCATCTCCGGCTCGAAGAAGGCGAACTTCACCACCTTCACGATGACCGACCCGCCCCGGCTCGTCATCGACATCGCGGAGGCCGTCTTCAACGGAGTCCCCGAGGAGACGCAGGTGGGCAATGGCACGGTGACGGGCATCCGCACCGCCAGCTACGGCTCGGATGACTCCGCCATCGCCCGCGTGCTCATCGGCTTCGAGCGCGAGGTGGAGACCGACATCCAGGCCACCGACAGCCAGCTCGTCATCAAGGTCGTCGGAGGCGCGGGTCAGGCCGTGGCCCAGGCCGCGCCCACCCAGCCCGCCACGGATGGCTCCGCCGCCGAGGCCGCCGCTCGCGCCGAGGCCGAGCGCCAGGCCCAGGAGAAGGCCGCCGCCGAGGCCGCCGCTCGCGCCGAGGCCGAGCGCCAGGCCCAGGAGAAGGCCGCCGCCGAGGCCACGGCCCGCGCCCAGCAGGACGCCGACGCCGAGCGCCAGCGCCAGCAGGAGGCCGAGGCCCGCGCCGCGGCCCAGCGCGAGGAGGAGCAGCGCGCCGCCCAGGCCGCCGCCGACGACAGGAAGCGCCAGGAGGCCGAGGCCCAGGCCTCCGCGAAGGCCGCCGCCGACGACAGGAAGCGCCAGGAGGAGGAGGCCCGTGCCGCCGCCGAGGCCGCCGCCGATGAGCGCCGCGCCACCGCCCAGGCCGCCGCCGACGAGAAGAAGCGTCAACAAGAGGACGCTCGCGCCGCCGCGAAGACGGCCGCCGAGGAGAAGCGCGCCGCCGCCCAGGCCGCGAAGGAGGAGGCCGCCGAGGCCCGCCGTCAGCGCGAGGAGGAGGCCCGCGCCGAGCGTGAGCGCCGCCAGCAGGAGCGCGTCGCCATGGCCCAGCCCCGGGAGCGCCGCGAGGTGTCGAGCGGCGGTTCGGCCGAGGTGTCCTCGCGTCGCAAGACGATGACGCTGGTGGGCTTCCAGCAGCAGGGTGGGGTGTCGCGCGTCTTCATCCGGACCAACGAGCCGGTGCGCTACAGCGTGAGCGAGACGGGCAACGCGGTGGTGCTGGAGCTGGAGAACAGCCGCATCGACCTGAGCAACAACACCCGGCCGCTGGACACGTCCTACTTCAACTCGCCCGTCACCCGGGTGGACGCGGACGCGGAAGGCCGCAACGTGCGCGTCACCGTGCAGCTGCGGCAGCAGGCTCCGGTGCAGGCTCAGCAGGACGGGAACGTCATTTCGTTGGATTTTCAGCGCACCGCTCGGTGATAAGGGCCCCCGCGCGGCCGTGGCGCGGCATACCTTGCACCCCTGAATGAGCCTCCTCGTTCCGCTCGCCGCCGCGCTGCTGGTCTCCTCGGCGCAGATTCCGCTCGCCACCCAGGTCCAGCTCCCCTCCGGCGAGACGGTGGAGCTGGCCGCCGACTTCCTCACCTACGAGGCCGACAAGCAGGTCCTCACCGCGCGCGGCCACTGCGAGCTGCGCACCGGCGAGATGTTGCTGCGCTCGGACGAGGTGACCTACGACGAGGCGAACCAGGTGGCCACGGCCACCGGCAACGTCATGTTCGTGGGCCCCGGCGGCATGGCGGCCGTCGCGGATGACGTCAGGGTGGACATCCGCTCCTTCGAGGCCACGCTCCAGGGCGGCCTCTTCATGCAGAAGAAGGGCGTCACCCAGGAGGCGATGCTCGCGGCGAAGACGCCCGAGGAGCTGCGCTCCATGGGCGAGACGCCCATCATCCTCAGCGGCACCCGCATCCGCCGTACCGGGCCCAACGCCTTCACCGTGGACGACCTGGCCTTCACCCCGTGCGAGTGCGGCCCGGGGGAGCCCACCTGGCGCATGGAGGCCCGGTCCGCCAACGTCATCCTCGGCGAGCGCGCCACCTTGTCGTGGCCCGTGGTGTACGTGGAGTCCGTCCCCATCTTCGCGCTGCCCTGGGTGTACCTGCCCCTGGCCGAGCGCCGCACGGGCTTCCTCATCCCCAACCCGAACTTCTCGGGGCAGAGCGGCTTCAGCCTCGAGCAGCCGTTCTTCCTCACGTTGGGGCGCAGCTACGACATGACCTTCACCCCGGGCTACTTCTTCGGCTCGTCGGACCAGACGGTGCTGCGGGGGCCGGAGGGCGCCAGGTTCGAAACCCAGGAGCCTCGGCTGTTTGGCGTGAAGGGCCCGCGGTTGCGCACGGAGTTCCGTTATGTGCCCAGCGAGACGGCCCGAGGCCGGGTGTCGCTCGGCGTGCTGCACGACTCCCGCCCTCTGCGAGACCCTCGGACTGGTGACTTCTACCTGTACCCAGAAGGAGCGCCCGACGCCTATACCTACGTCGACGTGCCCCGGGGCTGGCGCGGCGAGGCGTCCTGGCAGCACTTCCAGGACCTGGGCTCCGGTTGGTACGACCGGGTGGACGCGTCGTTCGTGTCGGACGGCAACTACACGCGCGACCTCACCGCCGACGTCATCCTCCAGGGCCTCGACTACCTGCGCAGCACCGCCACCGTGTTCCGCCGCCAGGAGGACTCGTACGCGGGTCTGGATGTGTCCCTGCGCCAGGACATCCGCTGGCCCTATCGCTTCTTCCAGGACAACCGCGTGCCGTCCCAGGTGGACCCGCTGCGGCCGGACCTGCCCTCGCCGGTGACCTTCCAGCGCCTGCCCGGCGTCGTCTACGCGCTGCCGGAGCGCCCCCTGTTCGGCGGCATCGTCGGAGGGCTGCGCGCCGAGTTCACCCGCCTGGCCCCCATGACGGGCGGGTTCGGGGACGAGGGCGTCGACGGCATCTTCCGCCGCGATGGCATCTACCTCCCGCTGGGCTACCACTACACGGACCCGACGTACCCGGTGGACCCGGGGCAGGGCAACGGCCTCTTCGACACACGAGACCGCGAGGCGAGAGATCGCATCGACCTCACCTCCCGGCTCGCCACGTCCATCCCCCTGGGCGACGTGGCGCGGGTGACGCCGTCGCTGGGCGTGCGCCAGGACGTCTGGGCCGGCGAGTACTCGGGCAGGACGTGGCAGCGCGGCTACCCCATCGCGGGCCTGCTCGTGGACACCCAGCTCACGCGCACGTGGGACGGGGAGAAGAACCGCTACCGGCACTCCTTCGCGCCCTCGCTGGAGCTGCGCTACGTGCCGGGCGGCTGGGGCCACGTGCCGTCCGCGGGCGCGCAGCGGGGGCCTGGGTTCGCCCAGCCCTACGACGAGGTCGACGCCGCCGTGCCCCTGGACCTGGATGGCCGCACGCGGGGCTTCCTCCAGGGCGTCTTCGCCGTGGACCAGACGCTGCGCGTCAAGGTGGGCAACGCTTACCGCGAGCCGCTGCGGCTGCGCATCGGCCAGGGGTTCGACCTGACGCGTTACGCACCCGCCGCGAACAAGCTCGGAGATCCCGAGCCGATCCTCCGTGACACCTTCGCGCGCCTGACGACGAGCCTGGGAATGCTCACCGCCGGTGGGATGGTTCGCTTCGACCCCAACTCGGGGCGCGTCACCCAGATCACCGGCGACTTCAACATCGACAACGGCAAGGGCCAGGCGCTCTACGCGCGCTACGACGACATCCTCACCACCGCCCAGGCGGCCATCGACCGGGGTGAAATCCCCAACGCCCTGGGCCCGGATTCCATCCGCCGCCCCCTGGATGCCCTGGTAGGCAGCGTATCCCGAGAAACGCCCGGCCTCCCCACGGCCGAGCGGGCCCAGGCTCTCATCGCGGGTACGCGTTTGACGCTCGGATTTGGCCTCGGGGTGCGGTACGAAGCCCTGGTGCAGCCCCTCTACCAGGATCCAACAAACCAAGAGGCGTTGAAGCCCTTCGCCCAGCAGACACTGGGCGTGTCATATGGGCCAGCGTGTAATTGCTGGCGCATTGAAGGGGTGGTGACCCTCAGACGTGATATCGGACTGGAATTTTCCGGTGTGAATTTCAGCGTCACTGGGTTGGGATCGTTCGGTTCGGGCGGCTAGGAATCACCGAAGGTGAATGGTGGTTCCACAACCCCCAAGCAGCCAGGAGAAGTATTTCGTGTCGGACCTCGGAAAACGAATCGGCCAGCGCATCCGCGAGCTTCGTACGCAGAGGCCGGAGCGGTGGACGCAGGAAGAGCTCGCGGAGCGGGCTCAGATCAGCGTCTCCTTCCTTTCCATGATCGAACGCGGCGAGCGTGTCCCTCATGTGGAGACCCTCGCCGCCCTGGCCAACGCCCTTGGCGTCAGCCTGGGAGAGTTGTTCACGGGAACGGAGCAGACCCTTGCCCAGACGGAGGACCTGCTGCGTCCCCTGTCTGACTTCGCGCGCGCCCGGGGCCTCACCGCACGGGACGTGGACCGCCTGCTCGGGGTCGCCCGGGTGATGTTCAGCGGCACCATCGCCTGAATCCCACCCCTCGGGGTCCCTGGCCGGACGCAAGGGGCCCCTCGGTCCTCCTGTCCTGTCCTTGACTGGACGGTAGGTAGACCGGGAAGATGGCGGAAATGCGCTGTGCGCCGCGTGCGCACAGCGTGCTTCCTTCTTCGTCCAAGGAGTCTTCGCTGATGCGTCCGGGTCTTGCCTCGTGGATGGCCCTCACGAGCATGGTGTTGTTGGCGTGTTCCTCGCCAGCTCCCGCCACGCTTGAATTCGTGGATCAGAATCCGGCCAGGCCGCGTCTGGGTGAGATCACCACCCTGCGTTTCCGGGCGGTGGACTCGCGTGGCATGCCGCAGGCCGGCACGCAGGTGCGGTTCTCACTGCAGTCGGAGGTGCCGGGGGTCCAACTGTCGCCGGCCGAGGGGACGACCAACCCCGGGGACGGCATCGTGTCCATGCAGGTGACGGCCACGGGAGGCCGTGTCACCTCCGTGGTGGTGGTCGCCTCGGCGGGTGAGGGAGCGGAGGCCAAGTCGGTCATCTCTCCGGTCATCAGCTTCGCCGGCACCAACTCGAGCTCCCGCCAGCTCACCTTCCAGTGTGGTTCGTGGTCCGGTGAGGCCTCCGGTCTGCACCACGCCATCGGCGCGTGGGACGAGGCCCGCTCGCTCATCGCCGGCGTGAAGGTGAACTGCATCGCCCACGTGGGTGATCGCAACGGCGACGGCATCGAGGGCGCCCAGGTGTCCTTCCTGACGGAGGCCGGCACCATCGGCCCCACCGCCACGTCTCTCACGGACGTCGTGGGCAACGCGCAGGTGCTCTACAAGACCTCGCTGCCCCTGCCGCAGGACGTGGACCCGGGTGAGTTCACCTGGAACCCCACCAACGACGCCACCCACACGGGTGAGTATCTGGCGCCGCTGTGGATGCAGCCCTTCCTGTGGGAGCAGAACCCGCTGGCCGCGCACGGCACCCCGCCGCAGCCGCAGTCGAACCGGCCGGAGCCCCAGCGCGCCGACCCCATCCGCCCCAACAAGATCAACAACCCGCGCGACAACCTGGTCTCGCTCATCGCCGTCACCTCCGGCGAGGAGGCCTTCAGCGACGACAACAACAACGGCCAGTGGGACACGGGCGAGGCCTTCGTGGACCTGACCGAGCCCTTCGTCGACAACAACGACAACGGCACCTGGGACGCGGGCGAGCGCTTCGTCGACACCAACGGCAACGGCCGCTGGGATGGCAAGAACGGCGTCCACGACACCAGCACGCTCATCTGGGTGCAGGAGCGCATCCTCTGGACCGGCGTGCCGCACTCGCTGGACCGTCCGGACACGGTGCGTCAGATCTCCCCGCCGCCTCCGGCCACCAACGTCGCCATCGACCACTTCGGCTCGGCCAGCGCCACGTTCCTGGTGGCGGACCCGTGGTTCAACATGATCGCCCAGAACTCGCAGGGTGACGGCTGCAACTCCGGCGCGGAGGGCCCGATTGAGATCGAGCCGGCCATCACCGGCGCCATCCCGCTGACCTACCCGTCGTACGCCGTCGTGCGCTACCTCATCAAGGACAAGCACGACGTCTCCCAGGAGCCTCAGCCGGGGCCGTTCCCCCAGCCCATCCCCTGGAAGTCGGACGCGGTCTGCACGTACACGGCCGCCCAGCTCGACGGCCACAAGGTCCAGGTCGTCGCCCCCACCGTGACGGGCACCGTGCTCTAGACGCGGTGGACGCGGGCTCCCGGTGAAGTACCCATTGACCCCGGGAGCCCACGTCCGTAGGGTCCACCTCGGCTGATTGAAGAATCAACCGGCCGGTGGAGGACGTCGTGGGCCAGAGCAAGTCGGCGGCGGACAACGGCAACCGCGAGAGCGAACGCCGCCGGACCATCCTGCGGGCGGCCATCGATGTGTTCGCCCGCAAGGGCTATCACGGGTGCCGCATCGCGGACGTGGCCAAGGAGGCCGGCGTCGCCTACGGCCTCGTGTACCACTACTTCAAGAACAAGGATGAGCTGCTGGAGACCGTGTTCGACACGGGCTGGAGCGGCTTCGTCACGCGCGTGCGCGCGGTGGTGGAGGGCGAGGGGGCGCTGGCGCAGAAGGTGCGCGGCGTGGTGGACGTGGCCTTCGAGGCGTACCGGGTGGACCCGCGCGCGGTGAAGGTCCTCATCCTGGAGATTGCCCGCAGCCCCGCGGGCTCCCGCATCAACCGGCAGACGGCCTTCGTGGACGCCATCCGCCTCTCCTCGGAGCTGTTCACCCGGGCGAAGGAGGCGGGGGAGCTGCGCTCGGACACGGACCCGCTGCTGTCGTCCGCGCTGCTCTTCGGCGCCATCGAGATGGGGCTGACGGCCTTCGTCACGGGGCTGGCCGACGCGCGCGACACCCAGGCTTTGGAGCGCGCGAAGGCGCAGATCGCCGAAACCTTCCTTCACGGCGTCCTGGCCGACGCGTCGCCAGGCGCGGAGTCCCCTGCATGGAAGCCGGAGAAGTCGTCGGAGAAGTCCGCTACGAAGTCCAAGGTCCCCAAGCGCACCTGACCATCGACCGGCCCCGGGCGCGCAATGCCTTGTCGCCCACGGTGGTGAAGGCGCTGATGGACGGGCTGGACCGCGCGGACGCGGACCCCGCCGTGCGCGTGGTGGTGCTCACCGGCGCGGGCGAGAAGGTCTTCTGCGCGGGCGGGGATCTGGGGCAGATGGCCGGCGACGGCGGCTTCCTCGCCACGCACGATGGCCGCCGCTCCTACGGGAAGCTGCTGGCCCGGTTCCAGGAGGCGCGCAAGCCCACCGTGGCGCGCGTCAACGGGCACGCGCTGGCGGGCGGGCTGGGGCTGGTGCTCGCGTGTGACCTCGCCGTGGCGGTGGAGGGCGCGGACTTCGGCACGCCCGAGATCGACGTGGGCCTGTTCCCGATGATGATGATGGCGCTCCTGCAGCGTCACGTGGGCCGCAAGCGCGCGCTGGAGCTGGTGCTGACCGGGGACAAGCTGCCCGCGCGCGAGGCGCTCGCGCTGGGGCTGGTCAACCGCGTGGTGCCCGCCGCGGAGCTGGACGGGGCGGTGGCGGCGCTGGCGGGGAAGCTCGCCGGCAAGAGCCAGGCGGTGCTCGCGCTGGGGCGCCGGGCCTTCTTCACCGCGGAGGACCTGCCGCTGCCGGCCGCGCTGGAGTTCCTCGCGTCCCAGCTGTCGCTCAACGTGCTCGCGGACGACGCGGGCGAGGGCGTCTCCGCCTTCCTGGAGAAGCGCCCGCCGAAGTGGAACGACCGCTAGCCGCGCGCCGTCAGGGCGTGCCCAGACGTGTCTCCCCGCTGGCGACGGCGGGGAGGGCGGGCGGGAAGAAGTCCAGGCGCAGCAGCGACTCGCCGTCCACCCAGATGCCGTCCACCTTCACGCCCCAGTGGAGGTGGGGGCCGGTGACGCGGCCGGTGCTGCCCACCAGGCCCAGCTGCTGACCCTGCTGGAGCTTGTCGCCCTGCTTCACCTGGATGCGCGACAGGTGGAAGTACGCGGTGAAGAGGTCTCCGCCGTGGTGCACCAGCACCGTCTTGCCGGCGGAGTAGTTGTCGCGCGCCATCACCACGGTGCCCTCGTTGCTGGCCAGCACGGGCGCGCCCGGGTCTCCGTCGATGTCCACGCCGAAGTGCTGGCTGGACAGCTTGCCGTTGAACGTGCGCCGGTCGCCGAAGGGCGCGGTGATGCGGTCCTGCCGGGGCCACGCGAAGTTCTGGGCGAAGTGGGGCGCGCTGAACGGCTGCGAGAAGGCGGCGGCGAAGGCGCGTCGGTCCGCGGCCATGCGCGCCTTCACGGAGGCAGGCGGCGCCACGTACTTGCCCGACACCTTCAGCTCGCGCGAGGGGTAGCCCGGCTCGACGATGTCCAGCGTGCCCGTGAGCTCCAGCGGCGCGCCCTCGGCCGAGCCGGGGCCCACCACGAGCACGGGAGCGGTGCCCGGCGTCAGCTCCACCGGCAGGCCCGTCACCGCGAGGAAGCCGTCTCCCCACGCGAAGAAGCGCAGCGGACGTCCCGCGAGCGTGCCCGTGGGCATCCCCGCCATGCCCCGCACCGTCACGATGACGGGGTCTCCCGGACGCGCCGAGCCGGGCTGGAGCGACAGCAGCGGCTGGACCTGGGCCGTCGTCGACGCGGAGGAGGAGAGGGCCGCGGACGTGGGCGTCGGCTCGGAGGCCTGGGCCTTCGCACCGAGGGCGAGCAGCACGAGCAGCAGGTGGGATGGCGCGGAATGAAACCAGCGGGCGGGGTGCGGAGCCATGGGCGTTCTTTACACCACGGATGGCCGGACTCTTCCCAGGGTGAGAAATCCGCGCGTCGGATGCCTGCTTCTCTGCCCGGGAGCGCCCGGCGGGTCGCCTGCTGAACACTGCCTCGTCGGCTGCTCACCGGGCCAGCGGGACGCGCCTGGATTTGTCGGCACTTGAGCGACGCAGGGGCGCGGAATCGCGGCCCGACGGGCTGGAGGGCAGGCAGCCGGCTGCACGTCGTGGCGTCAAGCCGTACCGGCGCGCCTCCAGGCTTCCTAGCTTCTGCTCGGACCCAATTACTTTTCGGAGATTCGCGGATGCCTCGTCCCTATAGCTTCGACCATTTCCAGGTTCCGAAGACGCTGCCGAAGCAGAGCCGCAGCCTGCGTCGACGGGACAAGGCGCACCTGGCGCAGTCCCGTGCGCAGCCAGAGGAACTGGCGGCGCGCGAGGGAGTGCACTACGGCAAGTCCTTCGCGGAGACGGAGGACCTCTACAACGCCCGACAGATGGAGGCGCAGCTCCAGGAGCTGGCCCGCCTGGAGCCGGACGGGAAGTTCTCCCACGGCACCTCGGCGCCCGCGCAGCGCGCGACGAAGCGCGCCTCGCGTGAGAAGGCGCAGCAGCGCAAGGCGGCGGAGGAGCCCGTCATCCGGAGCACCACGCCCATCGGCGCGCTGCCGCCCACGCGCGAGCAGCCTCCTCGTGGCCGGCTCCCGGACCTGCTCGACGAGGCGGGCCGGCAGCTCCAGACGCTCAAGGGCGGACTGGGGGACGCGGCGAAGGCCGTGGCCCGGCTGGCGGCGCTGCCGCTGGAGGTGGTGCGGCTGGCGGCGCGGCGCCTCAATCCCCTCCACGGCTGAGCCCGCGCGCGTGGAGCTGACGCTCGTCTCGTACAACATCCACAGCGGCATCGGGACGGACGGCCGGTTCGACCTGGGCCGCGTGGGTGAGGTGCTGCGCGAGGTGGGCGCGGACATCGTCGCCCTGCAGGAGGTGGGCGACTTCCGCGGCCGCACCTCGCGCGATGACCAGCCCGAGCACCTGGCGGACATGCTCGGCATGCACATGGCCTTCGGCCCCAACGTCGTGCGCAACGGCCGCCGCTACGGCAACGCCATCCTCACCCGGCTGCCCATCCTCCACTCGAAGAACTACGACTTGAGCGTGAGGCGGCGCGAGCCCCGGGGCGCGCTGCGGTGCGACCTGGACATCGGCGCGGGTCAGCAGCTCCACGTGTTCTCGCTCCATCTGGGCCTGCGGGTGTCGGAGCGGCGACGGCAGGAGGCGCTGCTGCTCGGCTCGGACATCCTGAGGGACGCCGTGCGCAAGGACCCGGCCGTGGTGTGCGGGGACTTCAACTACTGGGGCAACGGCGCGGTGCCCTCGCTGGTGCGCAAGGCCATCCACGACGCCGCGCTGGAGCTGGGCACGCCCGCGCGCACCTATCCCACGCGGTGGCCCATGCTGAGGCTGGACCGCATCTACGTGGACGCGGGCGTCCGGCCGCTTCGGATCTTTCCGCACCGCACCGAACTCAGCCGGGTGGCCTCGGACCACCTTCCCCTCGTCTTGCGCTTCCAGGCGCCCATTCTCTCGACGCGCACGTCCGACTCTCATCCGGTGCAGCTCATCGGTTAGCGTGCGGGAGCCGGCGTCACGTTGAGTGGCTGACGCTTGTGAACGCCGGACAGAAACGCCTCGGGGAGGTTGTCCCAAAGGGCAGGGGTGCCTAGGTTGGCGCCACTTCTGTGAGGACGCGAGCGCCGGCCGGAGAGTGAATGCACGTGGGGAGCGAACAGACGGAGCGTGGGCTCACCGCGCTCGTCGGCCGCATGGCGGACAGCTTCAGTCGGCTGGTGACCCAGCACCTGCAGCTGGCGCGCCTGGAGCTCGAGGAGGACCTGAAGTCCGCGAGCATGAACGTGGCGATGATCGCCGCCTTCGTGCCCTTCATCCTGGTGGGCTATGCCTTCGCGTGCGCGGCGCTCGCGGCGGTGCTGGTCCCCTGGCTGGGGTGGGCGGGAGCGTTCGGCGTGGTGGCGCTGCTCAACCTGGTGGCGGGTGGTGGCGGCGTGGCCTGGGCGCTGCACAAGCTGAAGACACGACGGATGATGGACGACACCACGGACGAGCTGTCGCGCAGCATGGCGGCGCTCACCGCGCCGGCCCCCGTGGCCCTGGGCAACGCGCTCCAGGGCGGGGACGGTCAACTCTTCAAGGAGCCCCCGCATGGGCGCTAGCAATGGACATCCCAAGCCGATGGGGCCTCGCACGAGCGCGATGCTCCGTCAGGACATCGAGCGGACGCGCGCGGAGCTGGCCACGTCGGTGAGCGCGCTGCGCGAGGAGGTGGCGGTCGCCGCCGACTGGCGCGAGTGGGTGCGCCGTCATCCCTACGCGTGCGTGGGGGCGGCGTTCGCGGTGGGGATGCTGCTGGGCTCGCGTCGCTGAAGGCGCGCGTGGGCCCCCCGGACTTTCGCAGTTCCACTTTTCGAATCGAGGAGAGCACGTTCATGGACATGAATCCGCAGCAGGTGGCCGACCGGGCCCGGCAGCTCCAGGACCAGGTGTTGCCGCAGCTCGACGAGGCCCGGCAGAACCTGGTGGACATGAACCACCGCGTGGTGAGCTTCATCCGCGCCAACCCCGGCACGTGTCTGTTGGGCGCGGTGGCCGTGGGCTTCCTGGTCGGCCGCATCGCTTCCCGCCGCTGAAGCCGTCCTGGGACGGCAGACGAGAGAGGACACTCATGACGAACTATCCAGGGGCTTCAGGCAATGGCAACCCTTCGTCGCGGCCCTCGGGCACGGACGCGGGGTTCGGCCAGCGGGTGGACCAGATTGGCTCGGAGGCGCAGCAGCTCTGGAGTGATGCCAGGGGCGCTGTCGATGACCTGGGCCAGTCGCTGGACCTGCGCGGGCGCGTGGAGCGCAACCCGTACGGGATGATCGCCGCCGCGCTGGGCGTGGGCTACGTGCTGGGCGGGGGTCTGTTCACGCCGCTGACGGCGCGCATGCTCCGGTTGGGCGTGCGGCTGGCGGCGCTGCCCTTCGTGAAGGACGAGCTCTTGGGCATGGCCGAGACGGCGTTCCAGGGCTACCAGGCGGGTCGCGGCGCGGTGAACTCCGCCGTGTCGCGGGAGCCCGGCGCTGCGTCCGCGGATGCGTCGGTTGCGGGCACGCCCCGTCCTCCGTCCTACTAGGGTTGTCTTCGTTCCCCGCCGTTTCACCTTCCATTGGAGTCGCGCATGAACCTGAACGCCCTGAAGAAGATGGACAAGGACGACCTGCTCAACCTCATCGGCCTGGAGAGCCGTCGCAGCGCGGCGGAGGACGTGCTGCCGGTGATCGGCGCCTTCGCGGCCGGCCTGCTGGTGGGCGCGGGCCTGGGGCTGCTGCTGGCCCCCAAGCCGGGCACCCAGCTTCGGGACGACCTGCGCCAGAAGCTGCAGACCGGCCAGGAGTACCTGACCAACCAGCTGAACCGCGGCGAGAGCGCTCCGGCGCAGGGCACGCAGTCGTCCGTGTCTCGCACGGCGTGAGCCCGTGTCCCGTGGCTTCGCGCCACGTGGACGGTGTGCTCGACGAGAGGGCCCTCATCCGCGAAGGCGGGTGGGGGCCTTCGTCGTCTCGGGGTGGCGGCCGAGCGACGGCGGGGCGGGCGTGAAGCGGGTGTAGACTCCTCCCTCGTGAGTGACCTGGCAAAGGGTGACGGGGCGGTGGGACCGGAGGCGGCGCTGGCGCGGCTGCGCGCGTTGGAGACGCTCGAGTCCGGATACGAAGCGTGGTTGGAGCTGAAGCTGGAGCACGCCGCGTCCATCGCGCGGTTCCGCGAGGAGCGCGAGCGGCTGACGCAACAAGGCTCGTTCCTCCTGGGCGCGGTGCGCGCCGCGGGGCTCGAACCCTCGGCCTCGTCGGAGCCGGGACTCGCGCCCGCGTCCGCGGGGGACTTCCTGCGCGACGCGGAGGAGAAGCTCGCGAGGACGCGCGAGGCCCTGTCCGCACGCGAGGCAGAGACGGAGGCGGGCTATGCGTCCGCCTTCGCGGAGATCCGCGCGACGCTGAAGGACCGGGCCTTGCGTCACCTGTCGGTCCATCGCCCGCGGCTGACGTTGCTCCTGCGTCGCGTGGGCGCGGAGCGCTCCATCCTCCACCTGGAGCGCGTGTCCGGCGACACACCCGTGCTGCTGTGCATGCTCTTCACCGGCCGGATTCCGTCGCGGTACGGCTTCCTGCTCGACGACTCGACGGAGGACGTGGCGCTGCCGCCCGCGCCGCTCTATCCCGAGGAGGGCGTGGCCCCGGGCGACGTGCGGCCCGACGCGGCGGCCCTGGTGTCACGGGTCCGCGCGGGCGAGGAGGTCCTCCCGCTCAAGGGGATGCTGCCGCTGTCCATCCCCCGACCCGGTGGCGACGAGGACTTCTTCCGGCTCCTCCAGCGGGGCGCGGTGCTGGAGGTCGAGGTGGCGGACGGCGCGAGCTTCCGCAACGTGCTCTCGCGAGAGGAGTCGGAGCGCTTCGCCGGCCACCTGCTGCGCCTCAAGCTGTCGGGGCGCATCGAGCTGGACATCGAAGCGGGCTGAAGCGCGTTCAGTTCGTCCGGACTACGCCCACGTCGGCGGTGCCCGCGAGCAGGGCGCTGCCGATGAACAGGTTGTCGGACTCGGCGCCGCCCAGGCGCACGGCCTGGAAGATGACCAGGTACGTCTTGTTGGACTGCGGGAAGGCCGAGCCCGGGATCGTCACCTGGGCCTCGCGGTACGAGCCCGGCACCGCGACCAGCTGGAGGAACTCCACTGGCGTGGTGGGCACGTTGGAGTACGTGGGCTCGCCCTTGGAGCCGTCCGAGCCCAGGGGCACCACGGTGACGAAGCCCAGCGTGCGCTCCTTGCCGCCCGAGACGGCGGCGCGCTCGAAGCTGAGCGCCGTGCCGGACGTGTGGCGCACGAAGCCCTCGGGCGGATGGAACCGGGTGATGGCCTCCTGCACGGGCGCGTCGTCCACCTGGCCCACGTAGCGCGTGCCGTTGCGCGCGGCGATGAACTGGTAGGTGGCGCCGGAGGCGTACGTCAGCCCCGAGTCACTCCCGCCCACGTTGGTGCGGCTGTAGCTGCCCGAGCCGTCCTCGTTCAGCACCGTCGCCTGCCCACCCTGGGGCTGGAGCGTCGCGGTGGCGCCCGTCACGCCCGAGGGCTGCGAGTTCTCTCCGGAGCGCGTGCCGAAGAACACGAGCGCGGCCGTCTGGGCCGGAATCACGATGTTGTCGCCCCCATCCGGGACGAAGACCCCTCCGTCGACGCCGGCGAGCGCCAGGGCCGAGACCTCCACCTCGGGCGTGGCCAGCAGGGTGCCCACCATGACGTGCTCGGCGGTGAGCTGGGCCCCCGTCTTCTCCAGGTCGCACGCCAGGGGAGCGAGGAAGAGGGCGGTGACGGCGGCGGACATGAGGATGCGTTTCATCAGGAGTCTTCCTGGGGTGTGTGACGGGGGCGGCGAGCATAGCAGGGGCTCGTGACAGACCCCGCGCGCTGGGGAATCTCGGGGTATCCTCCCGCGCACCCGTGCAAGCACACCGCGTACACTTCGCGAGCTGGCGTTTCTTCAAGCGGCTCGGCTTCTCACTGGCGATGGCCGTCTTCTTCGGCTGCGTGCTGGGCATCCTCGTGTACCTGCGGGCGCCCCAGCCGGCGGCGCCGCGCGAGGACTCGCCCACGTGGGTTCCCTCGGGCGCGGTGGAGGCGGCGCAGGGCTGGCTGGAGGGGCTGGAGCGCCGCACCTACGACTGGCGCGTGCTGGAGCTCGGCGCGCGCTCGGAGCGGCCGGACGAGGCCGTGGTGGTGGCCATCGACGACGAGACGCTCGCCGAGGCCCGTCAGGACGACCGCCCCGGGGTCGCCACGCAGCCCTGGCCCCGGCAGCTCGTCGGCGCCATGGCCCACCGGCTGGTGGAGGAGGGGGCCCTGCTGGTGCTGTTGGACCTGCCCTTCCCGGAGCTGAGTCCCAACGCCTGCGTCAACCCGAAGCTGTCGCTCGGCGCCACGTCGAGCGATGACGCGTCCTTCCGCGAGTTCCTCGAGCGCGACCCGGGCAAGGCGCTGCTGTCGTTCTCCTGGGAGAGCCAGGGCGCGCGCGTGCTGCCGCCGGCCAGCCGCCTGTGGCCGTACCGGGTGAAGGTGGGCACGTTCCCCGGCATCAGTGAGGCCCGCGAGCGGACGCAGACGGTGCTCGCGGTGCAGCGGCCCGCCTTCGTCATCCCCGCGGGCAACCAGGTGGAGGTCTGGGGCGGCGCCACGGACGAGGCGGACGCGAAGTCGCTGGGCTCGCGGCTGGGCGCTCCCGGGGCCGTCATCGCCGAGCGGCGCGCGTCGGACGACACGTTCCGCGTGGGACCCACGGACCTGTTCGTCTCGTTGGCGGAGGTCCAGGTCGACGGGCTGGACACGTCGAAGCTCCTGGAGGTGCGCCAGCTCCAGCACCCGGTGGCGCCACTGTTGGGTGGAGGTGCGGGGTACGGCGCCGTCACGCTGACGGCGGACCCGGATGGAGTGGTGCGCGGCATCCCGCACCTGGTGGTCTACACGGCGAGGGATGGTCGCCACGTGCTGCCATCGCTGCCGCTCGCCGCCGCGATGCGCCTGGCCAACACGCGCACGCTCCGCTACGCGAACGGGCGGCTGCACGTGGGGGACGAGTACTCGGTGCCCATGGATGACTCGGGTTTCAGCCTGATGCGCTGGGATGCGCCGACGGCGGGGCGGGGCTCACGCGGCTCGTTGTCCCGCTCCATCCGCGCGTGGAACGTGCTGCTCAACGTGTTCGACGTCGCGGACGAGCGCCCCGCGCGGTTCGACAACGATTTGGAGGGGCGCACCGTCGTCCTCACGCGGACGGCGGGCGAGTCCGGGCACATGCGGGCCACGCCCATCGGTCCGGAGACGCCGGGCGGCGCCATCCTGGGACAGGCGCTGGCGAACATCCTGCGCTCCGAGGGCATCTCCCGCGCCCCGGCGGACCACGACCTGGCGCTCACCATGGGGCTGGCCTTCCTGGGGGCCTTCCTCGCGCTGTCGCTGAGCTTCCTGCTGCGCTCGCTGCGGGGCGCGTTGCTCTACGTGAGCGGACTGGGGCTCGCGGGGGCGGGCTACACGGCGGCGGCCTGCTACGTGTTCATCGAGCAGCGGCTGTGGGTGGCCATGGCGGGGCCGCTGCTGGCCATGGTGGGCGCGTTCGCCGTCACCACCGTCTACGCCTTCCGCAACGAGCAGCAGATCCGCGACTTCGTGCAGGCGGCGCTCGGCCGGTACGTGAGCCCGGAGGTGGCGCGGCTGGTGACGCGTGACCTGAGCCTGATGCGCCCGGAGCGCCGGCGGATGTCGGTGTACATCTGCGACATCGAGGGCTTCACGCGGCTGTCGGAGGGCATGACGCCCGAGCAGCTGGTGGGGCTCTTCAACGAGTACCTGCTGGAGATGGCGGCGGTGGTGCGCTCCACGGCGGGGCAGATGGACAAGTACATCGGCGACTCGGTGATGGCGTTCTGGGGCGCGCCGGTGCGCACCGAGCGCCATGCGCACCTGGCCTGTGAGGCCGCGCTCAAGATGCGCGAGGTGCTCGCGGCGCGGCAGGACGCCTGGGAGAAGAAGTACGGGCGCCGCCTGAGCTTCCGCGCCGGCGTGGACACGGGCGAAGTCGTGGTGGGCGACATGGGCAGCGAGCTGAAGTCCAACTACACCGTGCTGGGTGACGCGGTGGGCCTGGCCGCGCGGCTGGAGTCGCTCAACAAGGTGTACGGCACCTACGTGCTCGTGGGCGACGGCACGGTGACGCTCGCGGGGGACAACTACGTGTTCCGCGTGGTGGACCGGGTGCGCCTCAAGGGCCGCGCGGAGCCGCTGCGCGTGCACGAGCTGGTGGGGCGCAAGGGTGAAATCACCACGCCCCAGCAGGAGCAGCTCGCCGTCTACGAGCGCGCGCTGACGGCGTACCACCAGCGCCGCTTCCCGGAGGCGCATGCGCTGTTCGAGCGCTCCGCCACCGACTTCAAGGACTCCGTCTCCGCCGTGTACGCGGCCCGCTGCGCGCGCTTCCTCGTCACGCCGCCGCCCGCGGAGTGGGACGGCGTGCACGGCCTGGAGGAAGGGGACGCGCCGGCCATCGCCGCCTGAGCCCGCGCGGGCCGCTCAGCCGTCGTCTGGCGCCGGCGTGTCCGGTTGCCCGAACAGCTCCACGACGGGCGCGTCCTTCGCGATGTGCTCGCTCACCACGCGGCGCATCTTCTCGGGCGTCATCTCGGAGTAGTACACCTCTCCGTCCCACCCCATGAGCTGGTAGTCCTCGGGAGACAGCGGGTCCCTGCGTCGGCCGGTGTCCTCGCGGACCACCACGTTGGGCCCCATGTGGCAGAAGCCGTAGCAGCCGCCCCGGTACAGCTCGCAGCGTGGCACCAGTCCCTGGGCGCCCAGCTCCGCGCGGGCCGTCGCGTACACGTCATCCGCGCCGCCGGCCTTGCAGGTCGACCCCTTGCACACCGACAAGCGGTAGCGCTTCATCGCCAAGACAGCACCCACCCTACGCAGGCCCCACGTCGGGCGATAGCCACCAGCCCCCGCCTCTGTGCGCCTGAACGCACTCCACGCCGCCCCACGGGACGGCCGCCCGGACGCCAGACGCCAGGTCCACTGAAGAGCTGCAACGTCATCACCCGCGCCCCGAAATGACACCGGCCCGCCTGCCGCTCGAGGAGCGGGAGGCGGGCCGTGCTTGCTACCAGTCCCTACGCGCGGGACGTCTGGATGGATCTACTTCAGGAACTTCGTCACCTGGATGGGACCCTGCTGCGTCACCACCGTCTGCCCGTGCGCCACCGCGCCCTTGCCGTGCGGCGCGTGGTGGTCATGCGCGCCCAGGTGGTGCGGCGTCTTGAGCTGCACCAGGCCCTCGCCGATGCGCGTGTGGGCCTCCTTGTGCACGTGGTGCGGCTCCTCGGAGCCGTCGCGCTTGTTCCACGGGTCCGAGGGGTGCGACACCGCCGGGCCCTTCAAGAGCTTCGGGATGTCGTAGACGAAGTTCTGCCGCGTGTACTCGGAGGGCGTGTGCATGTACGTGTCCATGCGGATGGCGTCCTTCGGGCACGCGTCCACGCACAGGCCACACACGATGCAGCGCAGCTCGTCGATGACGAACTGGGTCGGGTACTTCTCGATGACGCGCGACTCGCCGTCCGCGTCCGACTCCTCGTACTCGCCCGCCTCGATGTAGATGCACTGCGCCGGGCAGATGGTCGCGCACATGTAGCAGGCCACGCAGCGCGGCTTGCCGTCCTCGCGCGGAACCAGCCGGTGCAGACCGCGGTAGCCCTCCGGGTAGATGGGCTTCTCCTCGGGGTACTCGACCGTCGTCATCAGGCTGGTGCCCGTGCGGTCCTGCACCTGCGTGTTCGTGTCACGCGTGCCGAAGAGGTTGCGGAAGAAGTGCTTCGTGGTGATGGCCAACCCGTGCAGCAGCCCCGGGATGTACATCCGCTCGCGGATGTCCGTCCGGGGGTCCTGGGTGACCTTCGTAACCTTGATGGCCATGATGGTGTCTACCTTGGTCGGGCCGGGAGCTAGTGCGAGGACGCCGCGCTGGCGTGGGACGGCAGCCCATGCGCGTCGTGCCCGTGGTCATGGCCGTGGGCGCCGTGCGCTCCGTGCGCACCACCCTCCGCCGCGTCTGCCTTCTTCGTCATCGTCAGCACCACGAACACGCCAATCTCCAGCATGCCGAAGATGGCCAGCGCCCGCAGGGACGGATCCCACAGCACCAGCGCGCCCGTGATGAACACGTTGGCCAGCGCCAGCGGCAGGAGGATCTTCCAGCCCAGCGTCTGGATCTGGTCGTAGCGGAAGCGGGGGAACGTCCAGCGGATGACCAGCTGGATCCAGATGAGGAAGACCACCTTCACCCAGAACACCGTGCCCAGGATGGTGCCGTACAGCCACCCGTGCTCCTGCATCAGCGGCTGGCTCGCCAGCCACTCGTTGCCGAAGGGCAGGTGGTGGCCGCCGAAGAACAGCGCCGTCGTCACGCCGGCCAGCACCACGACCTCCACGAACTCGGAGATCATGAACAGGCCGAACTTCATGCCGGAGTACTCCACGAAGTAGCCGATGATCTCCGACTCGCCTTCCGGCACGTCGAACGGGGCGCGCTTGGTCTCCGCGAAGGACGCGGCGAAGAAGCCGATGAACCCGATGGGCTGCAAGAGGAAGCCCCACGCCGGGATGCCCAGGTCGAACCCGCCCTCGGTGCGCCACAGGTACTGCGCCTGGCCCGTGGCCTGCGCGCCGTCCAGCCCCAGCGTGCCGACCAGCGTCGGCAGCTGCAGCGAGGAGAACGCCATGAACAGGCCGACCAGCGACAGGCCCAGCGCGACCTCGTAGGAGATCATCTGGGAGGAGGCGCGGACGCCGCCCAAGAGCGCGAACTTGTTGTTGGAGGCCCAGCCGGCGAGCGCCGTGCCGTAGACGGCCAGCGACGCGATGGCCAGCAGGTACAGCACGCCGAAGTCCGGCGTCGCCACCACCATGTCCACGTTGTGGCCGAACACATTGACGGAGGGGCCGGCGGGCACCACCGCGAACAGCGCGAACACCGGCGCGAACGCGAGGATGGGGCCCAGCTTGAACATGAACGTGTTCGCCGTGCCCGGGATGAAGTCCTCCTTGGTCAGCATCTTCAGCACGTCCGTGAGGATGTGCGGGAGACCGGCCAGGGAGCGGTTGCGGATGCCGGGCAGGTTGATGCGCGCGCGGTTGGGGCCCACGCGGTCCTGCATGAGCGCGCTCCACTTGCGCTCGGCGATGGTGAGCAGCGTCGCGATGATCATCACGAAGACGAGCATCAGGAACAGGATGTTCGACAGGCGGCTGGCGCCCGCGAACCAATACTTCTCGGCCAGGCCTCCGACCGCATAGGCCGCCGCCGAGACTCCCGCGAGCGTCGCGACGATGAAGCCCATCGCGAAGAGGACAGTCAGAACGCGCTTCATCGCTAGATACCCCTCACCCGGGGAGCACCGAACTCACGGTAGCCCGGAGGACGCCCGTCGGCGCCCGTCGGCAGCGGATTGATACCCGGCTTCTCCCGGTCCGGCGGAGACGCCTTGTCCCAGTTGAACTCCGCGAACTCGGCCACCTTGCCGGACAGCTCGCGCCACACGTCCCGCGCGCTGCTCCAGGTCGGCGCCTCGCCGCCCAGCTCGCGCGTCAGCTCCGCGGCCCACTTCCAGCCGGGGATGACGTCGCCCTTGGGCGGGTACGCCTTGCGGAAGCGCTGGGTCATCCCGTCCATCTGCGTGAACGAGCCCTCGTCCTCCACGTGGATGGACGCGGGCAGGAGCACCGTGGCCTGCGCCGTGATGGGCGACTCGTTCTTCTCCTGGACCACGAAGACGTCCAGTGAGGCCACCGCGCTGGCGAAGGCCTCCACGTCACCGGGCACCTCGGTGCCGATGGCGTACAGCCCCTTCACCTGGCCCTTGGAGAGCGCCTGGGTGAGCGACTCGTAGGTCTCCACCTTCAGGCCCAGGCCCTTGGCGATCCACTCCAGGCCCTTGCGGTTGGGGTTCTTGTCCGCCGTCTTCAGGAAGTGGTCCGCCTTGCCCGCCGGACGACCGCCCACGTAGACGGTGGTGAGGCCCAAGGTCGCCTTGGCGAACGTGAGGCCCGCCAGGAGCTCCTCGTTGGAGGACACCGGCGAGGCGAGCACCGCGAGCTTGCCCGAGCCCACCAGCGGCTTGAGCGCCTTGGCGGCGGCCTGAGCGGCCTCCTTGCGCGTCACCACCGGCACGGCCTCGGAGCCGGACTGGCCCGTCGCGCGGCCCACCCTCGCCTGGAGCACGCGGCCCAGGTTGAAGGACTTGTACATGAGCCGGCCCTGGTCACACATCCAGCTCTTGTTGATCTCCTCGTTCTCGCGAGGACGGATGCGGTAGGTGTCCTGCGACATCCAGTCCACGTACGTGTTGCAGCCCTTCGCGCAGCCGGTGCAGATGGACGGCGTGGCGGACAGGAACCACGCGCGCGCCTTGAAGCGGAAGTCGCGGCTGAGCAGCGCGCCCACCGGGCAGACGTCCACGGTGTTCATCGAGTAGTCGCTGTCCAGCTCGTTGCCCGGGAACACGTCGATGCGCTCGTGGCTGCCGCGGCCGAACACGCCCAGCTGCGGCTCCTTGGCGATCTCGTTCATCACGCGCACGCAGCGGGTGCACATGATGCAGCGCTCCTGGTCCAGCACCACGCGGGGCCCCAGGACCTTGCGCTTGTTCTTCAGCGTCTTGCCGCCCTCGAGCCGCGAGGGGCGGTAGTCGTACTTCATGTAGTAGTCCTGCAGCTTGCACTCACCGGCCTGGTCGCAGATGGAGCAGTCGACCGGGTGGTTGAGCAGCAGGAACTCCATCACCGCGCGCTGCTGCTCCTTCACCTTGGGCGTCGTCGTCTTGACGGCCACGCCCTCGGCCAGCGGCGTCTGGCACGCGGGCACCAGCTTCGGCGCGTTGGACGCCTCGATGAGGCAGATGCGGCAGTTGGCCGCGATGGAGAGGCGCGGGTGGTAGCAGTAGTAGGGGATGTCCGAGCCGACCGTCTTGGCCGCCTCGATCATGTTCGTCCCCGGCTTCACCACGACTTCCTTGCCGTCGATGGTGCAGGTGACGAAGCCCGGGTTCTTCGGCGCGGGCTTGGGCGGCGGGCCCGCGGGCGCCGCGGCCTTGGGGGGCGGCGTGACGCTGCTGGCCGCCGCGGGGGGCGTGTCCATCTTCGGACCGGCCGGAGGGTTGGAGGGCTCGGGACCGATCTTCGCCGCGGGGGTGTCCGTGGGCGCGCCCTTGGGGGGCGGCTGCGCGTCACCGGTCGGCTTCTTCGTGTCGTTGTCGCTCACTGCTCGACCTCGCCGCCAATCATGTTGATGGTGTCAAACGTGGGGATGAGGTCCGCCAGCATCTTCCCCTCGATGATGTGGGGCACCGCCGCGAGCACCGGGAAGCCCGGCGCGCGCACGTGCACCTTGTACGGGCGACCGCGCCCGTCGCTCACCAGGTACCAGCCCAGCTCGCCGTTCGAGGCCTCCGTCGCGTCATAGGCCTCGCCGGGGGGCACCTGGATGCCCTCCATGACGAGCTTGAAGTGCGCCATCACGCCCTCGATGGTTCCGTACACCTCGGGCTTGGGCGGCAGCGCGATGCGCCAGTCATCCACGATGATGGGACCCGCCGGGATGGTGTCGAGCGCCTGGCGCAGGATGCGGATGGACTGACGCATCTCCTCCATGCGGACGAGGTAGCGGTCGTAGTTGTCGCCGTGCTCGCCCACCGGGATGTCGAAGTCGAAGCGGTCGTAGACCCAGTACGGCTTCGCCTTGCGCAGGTCGTGGTCCACGCCGCAGGCGCGCAGGGCGGGGCCCGTCCAGCCGTAGTCGATGGCGTCGTCGGCGCTGATGATGCCGGTGCCCTTGGTGCGGTCGACGAAGATGCGGTTGCGCGTGAGCAACCCGTCCATCTCCACCAGCAGCTCCTCCGTGCGGGTGAGCGTCTTGCGGACCTTGTCGGCCCAGCCGTCCGGCAGGTCGCGGTTGATGCCGCCCACGCGGCCGAAGCTGGTGGTGAGGCGCGCGCCGGTCAGCTCCGTGACGCGGTCCTGGATGAGCTCGCGGGCCTCCATGCCGTAGAGGAACGGCGCGAAGCCGCCCATCTCCAGGCCGGTGGCGCCCACGCACGTCAGGTGGTCCGTCAGCCGGTGCAGCTCGCTGCCGATGACGCGGATGTACTGGGCGCGCTCCGGAATCTCCAGGCCGATGAGCTTCTCGACGGCGTTGAGGAACCCGAAGTTGTTCATCATCGCGGACAGGTAGTTGAGCCGGTCCGTGTACGGCAGGCACTGCGTCCAGGTGACGTTCTCGCAGCTCTTCTGGAAGCCGCGGTGGAGGAAGCCGATCTCCGGGTCGATCTTGACGATGGTCTCGCCGTCCAGCTCCACCTTCAGCCGCACGGTGCCGTGCGTGGCGGGGTGGGACGGGCCCATGTTGATGACCATGTGCTTGGCCTGGAGGTGCGCCTCCAGCTCCGAGCCCTCGGGCGGCAGCGAGCCGTCCGTGTCCGGATTGTGGCCCTTCACTTCAAAGTTGTGGCTGTCGGCCATGGTGTCGTCCTCAGGAGTGCCCGCTGGTGCCGGGACCGCGGAAGATGTCCTTGATGGGGCGCTCCGGGATGAGCGGCTGGCGATCTCGCAGCGCGTAGTCCTTGCGCAGCGGGTGGCCCTGGAACTCCTCGTACAGGAGGATGCGGCGCAGGTCCGGGTGCCCGTCGAAGCGGATGCCGTAGAAGTCCCAGACCAGGCGCTCCCACCAGTTGGCGCCGCGGTAGAGCGGGACCAGCGAGGGCAGCACGGCCTGGTGCTCGCTCACGCGCACCTTGAGCCGCACGTGCTCGTGACGCTTGAGGGAGTAGAGGAAGTAGACGACCTCGAAGCGCGGGTCGTTCTCCGCCAGGTGCAACCGGTCCACGGCGTCGACGGAGCCGAACAGCTTGAACTGCAGCTCCTCGTCGTTCTTCAGGAACGCGGCGACCTTCGGCAGTGAGTCGGCATGGATCACGGCCCAGGCGCCACCGGCCCGGTCCACGTAGCGCTCCACCACCGCCTCGGGGAAGTGGGCGGAGACCCTGTCCAACGCGAAAGTGCTCAAGGGGGACCCAATGACTGAGGGAGAAGAATCCGCGGCTTTATAAGGAGCCCAGAAGGGGGGCGTCAACGTAAACCCTCAACCATGTAGGCCACTTAGGAAGCCCAGAAGCCAGCGTTGCGCACGCGGCGTCCGGGGAGGCTCACGGATCGTCCGCCGGGGCGGAAATCAGGCCGCCGAGCCCGGTCCCCGGGCCAGCGAGGGGCCCGCCGCCAGGGGGACGAAGGTGGCCACCGGCTGGCTCTTGCCGGCCACCAGGGCCTGTCCCACCGGCTCCCAGCCGAACCGGGCTCCCGCCTGCTCCCGGGTCGCCTGGGACACGAGGACGGGCACCCCGGCCTTCTTGGTGAGCCCCTCGATGCGGCTGGCCAGGTTCACCGTGTCGCCGATGGCGGTGTAGTCCAGGCGCCGGGCCGTGGAGCCGATGTTCCCCAGCACCACGGGGCCCGTGTGGATGCCCACCCCCATGCGCAGGGCCGGGACGCCCTGGAGGGCCCGCTCCGCGTTGAACCCCTCCAGCTCGCTCACCATGTCCAGCGCGCACCGCACCGCCCGGGAGGCGTGCTCCGCGTCGGCCAGAGGCGCGCCGAAGTACACCATGAGTGCGTCCCCGATGAACTTGTCCAGCGTTCCACCGTGGCGGAACACCACCTCCACCATGCGGCCGTAGTAGGCGTTGAGGAGCTTCACCACCTCGCCCGGGGGCAGGTGCTCGCTCATGGCGGTGAAGTCGCGGATGTCGGCGAAGAGGACGGTGACCTCGCGCAGCTCGGGCTCGGGGGAGGCGAGGCGCTGGAGGCGCTCGGCCACGGCGGGGGCGAAGTAGCGGCCCAGCCGGGCGCGCTTGAGCTCCTCCTCGGAGACGGCGGCGGACAGGGCGCGGATGCGGTTGAGCAGGTGGCGCGAGCCGGCGGCGGCCACGGAGAGCATGACGACGGCGGCCAGCTGCGCGCCCACGCCGATGCCGGCCTGGTGCTGGAGGGCCGCCTCGGCGACGGCGGCGAAGGCGGTGACGACGAGCGTCACCGTATTGCGCAGGGACAGGGCGGCCAGCAGCACCAGCACCGCGTAGATGCCGAGCGTGAAGCCCGCGACGCCGCCGGGGGAGGGGGACACGGGGATGGCGTGGCTCTGGAGCCAGTACACCGCGGGCACGTCGATGAAGGCCACGGACAGGCCCGCCCAGCGCACGGCCCGGGGCGAGCGGGCCACCGCGACGAGCACGCCCGCGGTGCACAGCCAGTACACGCTCAGGGGGGCCAGGTACTCGGCCCAGTCGGCCTTGCCCACGAAGAGGCCCAGGGTGGCGGAGATGCCGAACATCACCGTGATGGCGACGAAGCGGATCCACGCGAGCTGGCGCGCGTTGCGGTGGCGCTCGCCGTCGAGGGCGCGGTTCACCGAGTCCTCGATGCCTTCTGGCGCGTTGGGCCGCAGGGCTCCCCCCATCCGCGAGCGCTGCGCCTACCGGGCCGGAAAGGGCCATGGCTCGCGGGCCTCTCTCATTGCGGTATACACGCCCTGCATGGTCGAGTCCTCTTCCTCGCACCCCCTCCGCCCGCTCGTCTGGCGCCTCGCCCTGGGCCTGGGGCTGGGACTCGCGCTGTTCGCCGGGGAGACCTGGTGGCTTCTGCGCTCCGGCCTCGTGGGCGTGGACATCCCGGTGGACGGTCCGTATGCGGCGCTGTCGGCGGCGGTGCGACCCGTGCTCCCGGGGCTCTTGGCGCGAGTGGCGGCCGTCTACGTCGTGGCGGGCATGGGCCTCGCTGCCGTGTCCTGGGGGCTCGCGCGCGTCTGGGGCCGGGGTGGCGTCCTGGCCACGCTGGCGGGGTGGCTCGGGCTCGCGCTGCTGCTGGCGTGGGACCGCGCCATCGCCCGGCCCGCGTTGTTCGATGACCTGCCGGCGGTGAGGCCGGTGCTGGCGTGGCTGGTGGACCATGGCGAGCCCTGGCACCCGAGGCTCGCGGCGGGGCTGCTCGCGCTGCTGCACGTCGGGGTGTGGCTCCACCGGCAGGACACGTGGAGGCGGAGGGCGCGGCTGGGCGGCGCGGTGCTGGCGGGTGGGCTGGCGCTGTTCGTCGCGACGCGCGCGAGCGGCTGGGTGGCCAGCGACAAGCATCCGTTGGTGGTGCTCATCGGCATCGATGCGTTCCGGCCGGACCGGCTCGCGAGCCTGGGCGGGACGCGAGCGGTGGCGCCGCATGTGGACCGCTTCGTGGCGGAGTCCACGTTGTTCACGAAGGCGTACACGCCGGTCGCCCAGACGGAGCCCGCGTGGCGCTCGCTGCTCACCGCGCGCTGGCCGCACGAGACGGGGGTCCGCTACGCGCTGACGGCGGAATCCCGGATGCAACTGCAGCCCACCTTCGCGGAGGTCTTCGCGCGCGCGGGCTGGCGCACGGTGTTCGCCACCGACTGCTCGCGCTTCCACGCGGAGGGGCCGTCCTCCGGTTTCGCCACCCGGTTGCAGCCGCCGCGCGGGGCGGTGAACTTCCTCCTCGAGAAGCTGCGCTACCGGGCGCTGGGCGTGTTCGCGGACCACGCGCCAGGCGCCGCGTGGGTGCCGGAGTTCATCGACAACCGCGCGCTGGCGGGCATCCACGACCCCATGGGCTACGCGGAGCGGCTGACGTCGCGGCTGCTCGAGGAGGCGGGGCAGGGGCCCACGCTGTTCGCCTTCCACGCCACCGCGGCGCACTTCCCCGGGGACCCGGTGCACCCGTTCTATCGGCGCTTCGTGTCCGCGTCCGAGCCGCTGGAGCGGCGGCTGCGCATGCACTTCGCGCCGGTGTCGCCCGGGGCCAAGGGCGGCTGGAGCCGGGAGGGCGCGGAGGCGCTCTACGACGAGCTGATCGCCCAGGCGGACGCGCAGGTGGGGCTGATGCTGGAGGCGCTGCGCCGCTCGGGCCGCTACGACGACGCGCTCATCGTCCTGGTGTCGGACCATGGCGAGAGCTTCCACGAGGACCGGCCGGACCTCGCCGGCGCCACGCCCGTGCACGGGGCCCGGCTGTCGGAGCTGGAGAACCGCATCCTGCTCGCGGTGAAGCCCGCGGGAGGTCGAGGCGCGACGCCGGCCACGCTCGATTCGCTGGTGCGTCTGGTCGACGTGGGGCCCACGCTGCTGGAGCTGTCGGGCCTGCCCGCGCTGAGCGGCGCGGATGGCGTGTCGCTCGGGCCGTTGCTCCGTGGCGAGACGGCGGCGCCGCTCGCGCTGTACGCGGAGACGGGCTTCACGCACGTATCGCCGGAGGTCTTCGACGAGGGGCACTGGCCCGGGGCGCCGCGCGCGTTCGACGCGTACCGCATCCGTCCCGACGGCGTGGTGGAGCTGAGCGACACGGCGCACACGGCGGTGGTGCTGGAGAAGGACCGGGGCGCGTACGACGGGCAGCGCTGGTGGGTGGACCGTCCTCGGGCGGATGGCTCCGTGCTGCGCGTCTGCACGGGGGACTGTGAGGGGCTGGACGCGCTGGCGTTGGAGGCGTGGCTGGACGCGGTGCAGGGACGGACGGGGGCGGGGGACTCGCGTAAGGTGGCGGGCCATGTCGACGACCCCAGACACCCCGTCCCTTCAGGAACAGTACGCCCCTCACAACAGCTGCTTCGGCTGCGGCCCGGCCAACACCCAGGGCCTGCGCATCCGCAGCCGCGCGGAGGGTGAGCTCGTCGTCGCCGAGTGGACGCCCTCCGAGCATCACCAGGCCTTCCCCGGCGTGCTCAACGGCGGAATCATCGGCGCGCTGCTGGACTGTCACTGCAACTGGACGGCGGCGTACCACCTGATGAAGGCGCAGGGCGCGGCGTCTCCGCCGTGCACCGTCACCGCCGACTACACCATCACCCTCAAGCGCCCCACGCCCATGTCGGGGCCGGTGCGGCTGGAGGCGAAGCCCGTCGAGATCAAGGGCGACCGCGCGGTCATCGAAGGCACCCTCACCGCGGGGGGCAAGGTGACGGCGCTGTGCCGGGGCACCTTCGTCGCGGTGAAGGAGGGCCACCCCGCGTACCACCGCTGGTGAGCGCAAAAACCAGGGGCCCCGACGCCCCCCTTCGAGAGGGTGGCACGCGGGGCCCCAGGGGGACTTCGTGGGCTTCGGGTGGACTACTTGCCCATGGAGATGAGCAGGTCGTGCCGGGCCGCGGTGGGGTTGGGCTGCTCGCGGTCGGCGATGCGGTGGACCTGGTTGGCGATCTTGTCCTGGAGCAGCATGAGACCGTCCAGCACCTGCTCCGGGCGGGGCGGGCAGCCGGGGATGTAGACGTCCACCGGGAGGATGCGGTCGATGCCCTGGAGCACCGCGTAGTTGTCGTAGAAGCCGCCCGAGGACGCGCACACGCCGAACGACACGACCCACTTGGGCTCGGTCATCTGCTCGTACACGCGCTTGAGGATGGGCGCCTGCTTCAGGTTGATGGTGCCCACCACCATCAGGAGGTCCGCCTGCCGGGGCGAGAAGCGCGGGAACTCCGCGCCGAACCGCGCGATGTCGTGACGGCTGGCCGCCACGGACATGTACTCCATGCCGCAGCAGGCGGTGGCGTACGGGTAGGTGAACAGCGAGTACTTGCGGGCCCAACCCAGGCCCTTGGAGACCATCCGCTGGAAGAAGCCCATGGCCTCGTCGCGGCGGGTCGTCAGCACTGGAGCGATGTCTGCATCAGCCATGATGGTTCAGCTCTCCCAATCCAGGGCGCCCTTCTTCCACACGTAGATGAGCCCCACCACGAGGGTCACCGCGAAGACGAGCATCTCCATGTACCCGAACCAACCGAGCGCCTGGAAGTTCACCGCCCAGGGGTACATGAACACCGCTTCGACGTCGAACACGATGAACAACAGCGCGACGACGTAGAACTTCACCGCGAACCGCTGACGTGCCGGGCCGCTCGACTCGGAGCCGGCCTCGAAGGCGGTCGACTTGATGGCGCTCGGGCGCTTGGGGCCCAGCAGCGAGGTGATGAAAGGAATCGCGACGCCCATGATGCCGGCCAGCAGCAGCACCACCGCCAGGGGCAGATAGGGCGAGAGGGGAGAGGGAGTCATCGCGCGCGGAACCTAATGACACCCGCTCACGCATGTCAAAGGGAAAGTCCCCTGCTGGGCGCCGCAACCCCTTGAGATGACGACGAAAAGCGCGGCTTGTCCCCGCCGGGGCGGGCAGGGGGCTGGCGGATGTCCCCTCGGGTGGCCCTGGCGGGAGGCGCGTTTGACGCTCCCGGGGACGGACGCCTACCGTCGTGCGGCCCGCGCAGGCGGGCGATCAGCGCTGCACTTGGGGAGAGGAAGAGGGCATGTGGGGCCGGCTCGGCTTGCGGATGCAGGTGGCCATCGCGGTGCTGGTGCCTTGCCTCACGGTGATGGGCCTGTGCATCTGGAACTTCTCCGCCCGACAGCGCGAGGTGTCGCTGGAGTTGCTCCAGAAGCGCGCCCGGGTGCTGGGCTCCCTGGTGGCGCAGCATCCGGCGGTGCTCCAGTGGGACGGCTCGCGGGAGGCGCAGGCGCGGCTGGAGACGGTGCTCGCGCGGGTGGAGGCGCGTGACGCGGACGGCGACGCGGGCTTCACGGTGAGCTACCAGGGACTGCTCGGTCCGGACGGTCGCCCCGTGTACGCGTCGCTGGCGCGGCTGCCGGAGCACGCGCGGGGGCCGACGCTCCGGGTGCTCGAGGGCTGCGTCACGTCGCTCATCGGCCTGCGCGAGGTGTCGCTGCGGTGCGCGAGCGGCGAGCGGACCTATGTCGTGGGCCTGGGGCTGGACGAGGCGGCGGCGTCCGTCACGGAGCTCAAGGGCTCCGTGGTGGTGGGGCTGGTGGGCGCGCTGGGCCTGGGGCTCCTGTTGGCAGTGCTCATCGGCAGGACCATCGTCGACCCCGTGTCGCAGGTGACGGAGGTGGTGCGGGACGTGGCACGGGGCGATGTGTCGCGCATGGAGCTGGACGTGCCCGCGACGGGCGAGGTCCGGCTGATGGCGGAGTCCTTCAACAAGATGCTCGGCACGCTGCGAATCACGGTGCTGGAGCTGGTGTCGCGCACCGAGCAGCTCTCCGGTGCGTCGCGGGGACTGTTGGGCGCATCCGCGGACCAGGAGCACGTCATCAGCCAGCAGGCGGCCTACGCGCAGCAGATCGCCGCGACGTTCGAGGAGCTGAGCCGCACGGCCGAGCAGATCTCCTCCTCCACGGAGGTGGTGGAGTCGAGCGCCCGGCGCACGCACGAGGCGGTGGCCGAGGCGATGGCCGTGGTCGCGCAGGTGGTGGCGGGCATCAACGACATCCGCACCGAGTCCAAGGGCGTGGCGGACGCCATCGTCGGCCTCAACCAGGACCTGCAGCAGGTGTCGAAGATCGCCCACGTCATCAACCAGGTGGCGGAGCGCTCGGACCTGCTCGCGCTCAACGCGGCGCTGGAGGGCACCAAGGCGGGCGAGGTGGGGCGGGGCTTCTCGCTGGTGGCCGCGGAGATGCGCAAGCTGGCGGAGAACGTGTCCGCGTCCGCGCGCGACATCGGCCGCATCGTCGAGAAGGTGCAGGACTCCGGCGAGGAGGCCGCGTCGAAGGCCCGCGTGGGCATGGCGACGAGCGATCGCGGCGTCGAGGTCGCGGAGCAGGCGTCCTCGGTGTTCCAGCGCATCGTCGAGCTGGCGCGTGGCACCAGCGAGGCCGCGCGGCAGATCACGATTGCCACGCGGCAGCAGCGTCAGTCCAGCGAGCAGGCCGTGCAGGGCGCGCGCAACGTGGCGGAGCTGGTGAAGCAGGGCGTGGACGCGACCGGGCGCACCACCCGCATCGCGCAGGACCTGCAGGCGGTGGCGGAGGGGCTCACCACCGTCACCACCCGCTTCAAGACGACGCGCGGCTGAGGGCTACTCGCGCTTCCAGCGGACCTGGAGCTCCAGCTCGTCCACGGCGCCCTCTCGCTCGTGCTCGACGCTGAAGTACGCGTCGGCGGGCACGTGCAGCCGCTCGCCGGCCACCTGGATGCTGAACGCCTTGCCCTTCTCCAGCGCGTCCGCCAGCCGGCGCAGCTTCGCGACGAACTGCGCGCGCGGGTACGTCTTCTCGATGTCTCGCTCGGGTCGTTTGGCCATCGCCCCATCCTGCCAGCGAGGTCCCGCACCGTCGAACTCCGGGCCTGTCGGAAAACGGGCCCGCGACACGGGAGGGCCCGTGAAGCACGGTGGCTTCACGGGCCCTCATGGCAAGCGTCCGCTCAGGCGTGGCTCTGCTGGAAGCGGTGCAGCGCCTGCTCCACCTCGTTGGCCAGCGACATCACCTGGTCGCCGACCTCGGTGCGGTCGTCGCGCTGGGCCTCCTTGATCTTCTCCTTCACCCGCTCCTTCAAGTTGCCGACGCTGAGGCTGCCTGGGGCCTGGCTCGGGATGTAGTCGATGAGGCTCTCCGCGAACCGCTTCACCAGCACCTGCGCCGGGACGAAGAGGAACATCCGCTCGCCGTACCACTGCGTGTACAAGCCGGAGAAGAGCCCCTCCTCGAACGGGTCCGAGCGCAGGTTGATGAGGTAGGGCCACGCCGGATTGAAGCGCTTGCCGCTGAACCACATGTCCGGGCCCCGGCCGTCCTGGTAGCTGAAGATGACCTTCCAGTCGTCGTAGCGCACCGCCGCGAGGTTGCCGCTGTCGAGCACGTAGATGAACTCGTGCCGCCGCCCCGGCTCCTTGCCCGCGAGCAGGCCGCGCTGGTCATACCCGTCCAGGTGGACGCGGAACTTCTTCTTCCCCACCGTGTGACCCGCCTTGCACTTCTCCACCAGGTCCTCGGGGCCGCCCGCCGCCGCGACGAAGGTGGGCATCCAGTCCTCGTGGGCGAAGATGTCGTTGATGACGGTGCCCGGCTCGATGACGCCCGGCCAGCGGACCACGCAGGGCACGCGCACGCCGCCCTCCCACGTGGAGCCCTTCTCGCCCCGGAAGGGCGCGTTGCCACCGTCCGGCCAGCCCATCTTCTCCACGCCGTTGTCGGTGGAGAACACGACGATGGTGTTGTCCGCGATGCCCAGCTCATCCAGCTTCGCGAGCAGCACGCCCACGTGGTCGTCCAGCTCCGTCATCGCGTCCGCGTAGAGCCCCTTGCCCGTCTTGTTGCGGTACTTCTCCTGGAGGAACGTCCACACGTGGGTGCGCGTGGTGTTGTGCCAGATGAAGAACGGCTTGTCGTCCTTCGCCGCGCGCTCCATGAAGGACAGCGAGGACTTGAGGAACTCCTCGTCCACCGTCTCCATGCGCTTCTTGGTGAGCGGGCCCGTGTCCTCGATCTTCTGGCGGCCCACGCGGCCCCAGCGGGGATCCTCCGTCGGGTCATCCCGGTCCGTGGCCCAGCAGTGCAGCACGCCGCGCGGACCGAAGCGCTCCTTGAACGCCGGGTCCTTCGGGTAGTCGGGGCACTCGGGCTCGTTCTCCGCGTTGAGGTGGTAGAGGTTGCCGTGGAACTCGTCGAAGCCGTGCACCGTGGGCAGGTAGCGGTTCGAGTCCCCCAGGTGGTTCTTGCCGAACTGGCCACACACGTAGCCTTGCGGCTTGAGCATCTCCGCGATGGTCGGGTCGGAGTCCTGGAGGCCGTAGTCCGCGCCCGGCATGCCGATGGTGGTCAGGCCCGTGCGCAGCGGGTTCATGCCGGTGATGAAGGCCGCGCGGCCCGCGGTGCAGCTCTGCTGGCCATAGCAGTCCGTCATCATCGCGCCCTCGCGGGCGATGCGGTCGATGTTGGGCGTGCGGTAGCCCATCATCCCCTGGTTGTAGGCGCTGATGTTCCACAGGCCGATGTCATCGCCCCAGATGACCAGGATGTTCGGCTTGCGCGCCGGCTGCTTGCCGTGCCCATTGCCATTGCCGTTGCCATTGCTCTTGGATTTCCCACTGGATGCCATGTGCCTGCTCCCCCATCGCCCGCCGTCGGTCGACTCCGTCCGGCCTTCGGAATGGTGAGGCGGAGGAGGGGACTGGACCTCGTCCCCGGGGCTGGCCCAGGCGCGCGAGCGAGCGGCGCTTCAGCCCGAGGGCTCAGGCCGTGGCGCGCGAGCGCAGCTTCGCGAACAGCTCCGGCGGCATGGCGGCGCTGCCCAGCTTGTGGTCGGCCGACACCGCCTCGCCGTGGAAGTCGCTGCCCGACGTCGGCACCAGGTCGTGCTCCTTCGCCAGCGCCAGGTACTTCTGCTTCAGCGCGGGGTTGTGGTCCGCGTGCAGCACCTCCAGCCCCGCGAGGCCCGCCTTCACCAGCTCGCGCAGCTCCATGCGCTCCACCTTCGACGAGCCCGGATGCGCCAGCGTCGCCGTCCCGCCCGCCTTGCGGATGAGGCGGATGGCGTCCGCGCCGTCCAGCTTGAAGCGCTCCACCCACGCCATGCCCCGCGTCCCCAGGAACCGGTCGAACGCGGCCTTCATGTCCACCGCCCAACCCTGGTCCACCAACACGCGCGCCAGGTGCGGCCGCCCCAGCTGTGCGTCACCGGCGATGGCGCGCACGTGCTCCATGCGGACGGGGAAGCCCAGCTGCTGCATCCTCGCGACCATCGCCTCCATCCGCTGCTCGCGCTCACCACGCAGCCGCTGCGCGAAGCGCGCGAGGTCCTCGTCCTCCGGCCTCACGAAGTGCCCGAGGATGTGCACCTCGCGACCCAGCACGAAGGCGGAGATCTCGATGCCGGGCACCAGCTCCACGCCGTTCGCGAGCGCGGCGGCCTTCGCCTCGGCGAGCCCCGCGACCGTGTCGTGGTCCGTCACCGACAACACCGTCACGCCCGCGGCCCGGGCGCGCTCGAGCAGCTGCGTGGGCGTGTACTGCCCGTCGCTGGCGGTGGTGTGGGAGTGCAGGTCGATCACATCGGTCTCCAGGGGCGAGCGGTTGAAAGCCGCACTGTCGCGACCTAGGCTCTTCTTCAAACCACGAGCCACGTCAAGGGCGATGCCGCAGCACCCACTCCAGATCTCCCGGAAGATTGAATACGGACTGAGGGCCATGACCTTCCTGGCCTCTCAGCCGCTGGAGCGCATGGTCCCCTTCCGGGAGATTGCCCGGCGCATGGACGTGCCCGAGGACTTCCTCGCCAAGATCCTCAAGGTCCTCCTCTCGCGCAAGCTCGTGCGCTCCACCCGCGGCGCCCACGGTGGCTACGCCCTGGCGCGCCCCGCACGGGAGGTGACCTTCCTGGACGTCATCGAGGCGGTGGAAGGCCCCGTCAACGTCAACGTCTGCCAGGACACACAGCATGACGGCTGCCGGGCCACCGGGAGCTGCACCATGTACGGCGTGTGGAAGCTGGGCCAGCAGCGGATGTTGGAGGTGTACCGCTCCACCACGCTGGACCGTCTGGCGATGACAGAGCTGAAGGGCTCGCCGCCCGCCGACTCGCTGTCCCTGGCCGCGCGGGCCTAGACTGCCCGGCCCATGGCCAAGAAATCCGAGTCGAGCATCGAGAACCGGGTGTACCTCTTCGAGTCGCTCGCCAGCAGCTACGTGGCCGCGGCCTCGGACGCGCTGGGCTCCAAGGACTCCGCCGAGCGCGAGCGCGCCCGCCGGGCCCTCGCGGAGCTGGCGTACGTCTCCTGTGTGGTGGCGGACACCGGGGACCTGTCCCCGGAGGCCGTGCGGGAGCGGCTGCTGAGCGCGCCCGCCCCCGAGCGGAAGTCCGCGCGCCGCGGCAAGCGGAACAAGTAGGCGCGCCCCCTCGCGCCGTGGATGATGAAGCTGCTGGAGCGCCCCGTGAGTGGAGCGCCCCCGAAGTCACCCGGCCCGAGGAGAGACCGACATGAGCCAGCAACAGCCCCCCGCCACCGGCGTGGTGATGACCCTGGTCAGCCACCCCCAGTTCAAGACGAAGCTCACCCACGGCCCGTCCACCACGGAGCTGCAGACGGAGGCCCCCCGGGACAACGGCGGCACCGGCGGCAGCTTCTCCCCCACGGACCTGGTGGGCGCCGCGCTGCTGGCCTGCGCGGTGACGACGATGCACCTGTTCGCCTCGCGAGAGGGCATCTCCCTGGGCGAGATTCGCGGCCGCGTGGAGAAGCGCATGACGCCGCCGCCGCGCCGCATCGGTGAGCTCGTCGTGGACCTGCAGATGCCCGCGGGCCTGTCCGCCGAGCACCGCGCCCGGCTGGAGCAGGTGGGCCGCGAGTGTCCGGTGGCGCGCAGCCTCCACCCCGAGCTGAAGCTGCCGATGACGTTCAGCTACCCGGACTGAAGAGCGCCCGCCCGCTCGGTGTACACGGGAGCCTCCTGGCCTTCGCTGCCAGGGGGCTTCGTCGTGAAGAGTCTTCACGACGGCACTCCCAACCCGGAGAGGGGCATGGACGCGAAGCGCCTGGGCATCTACCTCAACGACCACCACGCGGGCTCCGTGGCCGGCATCGAGCTGGCCCGGCGCACCGAGTCGGAGAACCACAGCAACCTCGTGGGCCACTTCCTGGCCACCCTCGTCCCGGAGCTGCGCGAGGACCAGCGCATGCTCGAGGCGGTGATGGGCGCGCTGGAGCTGCGAAGAGATCCACTCAAGTCCCGCGTCGCGTGGGTGGTGGAGAAGGCCGCCCGGCTGAAGCTCAACGGCTCCTGGGTGCGCTACTCGCCGTTGAGTCGGCTGGTGGAGCTGGAGGGGCTGTGCACCGCCACCGAGGGGCGGCTGTCCCTGTGGACCACGCTGGCGCGACTCCAGCGGAAGGACACGCGGCTCGCGCCGTTCGACTTCGAGTCGCTCATCGCCCGAGGCGAGCTGCAGAAGGCCGCGCTCCAGCGCCTGAGGGCCCGCGCCTCGGACGTGGCCTTCGCCGACGAGCCCATGGCGTTCGGCTCGGGCGAGACGCCCATCGCCAGCTACTGAGGGCCGCGGACACCACGCCCCCCGGCGCTTTCGCGGCGGAGGGCGTGGGGGCTTCAGTCACCTGTCACGGCAGGGGCGTCAGGTGCCCGAGGGCGACACCGGAGGCCGGGTGGCGTCCGGCTGCGGCACCAGGCGCAGCTGGCTGGCGCTGCCCGCGAAGCTCGCGTCCACGCCGCGCTCCAGGTACGTGTAACCGGACAGGCCGTCCTCGTACATGCGCAGCAGGGTGCGCGACTCGTCCAGGGAGATGCGGCCCTGGCGCAGGGCCATCTCCGTGAACTTGCGCAGCCGGGCGACCAGGTCGTCCTTGTTGTAGCTGACGTAGTTGAGCACCTCCGTCACCGTGTCGCCCGCGACGACGTGGTCGATGAGGTAGCCCCCGTTGGGCGCCAGCGACACCTGCACGGTGTGCGTGTCACCGAAGAGGTTGTGCAGGTCGCCGAGGATCTCCTGGTACGCGCCCACCAGGAAGATGCCCAGGTAGTAGTCGTCGTCGTTGAGCGCGTGCAGCTCCAGCGCGTCCTTCACCTCGCGCTTGTCGATGAAGTGCTCGATCTTCCCGTCGGAGTCGCAGGTGATGTCCGCCAGCGTCGCGCGGCGCGTCGGCTTCTCCGCCAGACGGTGGATGGGCATCATCGGGAACAGCTGGTCGATGGCCCACGAGTCCGGCAGCGACTGGAACACGGAGAAGTTGCAGAAGTACGTGTCGCTCAGCGCCTTCTCCAGCGACTCGAGCTCCTCCGGGATCTCGCCCGCCTCCTTCGCGATGCGCATGATCTTGTGGCAGGTGGCCCAGTAGATGTTCTCGGCCGCCACGCGCTGCTCGAGCGACAGGTGGCCCAGCGAGAAGAGGGTGAGGCTCTCCTCCTTGGCGTCCTGCGCGTCGTGCCACGCCTCCAGCAGGTTCTTGTTCGTCACCTCGCGGAAGGTGGACAGGAGGTTGCGCACCACGGAGGGCGCCTTGTCGTCCACCTTGTCCGGCAGCTGCGCCGGGTCGAACTCGCTGGTGCCCAGCACGTCCACCACCAGCACCGCGTGGTGCGCGACGACGGCGCGGCCCGACTCGGAGACGAGCGTCGGGTGCGGCACGCCGGCCCGGTCACACGCCTCCATCACGCCGAACACCACGTCGTTGGCGTACTCCTCCGTCGTGTAGTTCATGGAGGAGGCGAAGTTCGTCTGGGAGCCGTCGTAGTCCACGCCCAGGCCGCCGCCCACGTCCAGGTACTTCAGCGGCGCGCCCTGCCGCGCCACCTCCACGTAGAAGCAGCCCACCTCGCGCAGCGCGTTCTTCACGTTGCGGATGTTGGAGATCTGGCTTCCCAGGTGGAAGTGCAAGAGCTCGAACGCGGGCAACAGGCCCGTGTCCTTCATGAAGGCGATGCAGCTCATCAGCTCGGAGGAGGACAGGCCGAACTTGGAGCGATCTCCGCCGCTGGCCTCCCACTTGCCGGCGCCGCGCGTGGACAGCTTCACGCGCATGCCCAGCCGCGGGGTGATGCCCGTGCGACGCGCCACCTCGGCGATGAGGGGCAGCTCGCTGGGCTTCTCCACCACGAGGATGACGTTGCGGCCCAGGCGCGAATAGAACAGCGCCGTCTCGATGTACTCCTCGTCCTTGTAGCCGTTGCAGATGACGAGCGCGTCCTCGTTCTCCAACAGCGCCATCACCGCCATCAGCTCGGGCTTGCTGCCGGCCTCCAGGCCGTAGTTGTAGCCCTTGCCCGCCTCGATGATGGTCTCCACCACGTAGCGGTGCTGGTTCACCTTGATGGGGTAGACGCCCCGGTAGCCACCCTTGAAGCCCTGGTCGGCCATGGCCTTGCGGAAGGCCTCGTTGAGGTGGACGACGCGGTGGCGCAGCACGTCCGTGAAGCGCAGCAGCAGCGGCAGACCGATGCCGCGGCGGCGCACTTCGTCCACCAGGTCCTTCAGGTCCATGCTGGGGGCCTGGGGCCCGTCCGGGTGGACGCAGACGTGACCCTTGTCGTTGATGCCGAAGTAGGGCGAGCCCCAGTTCCGGATTCCATAGAGCTCGTGCGCGTCAGCGAGGGTCCAGCGGTGCGGAGGGGCGTTTGCGGGCATCGGCGGTTCGAGGCTCCCTGGGAAGAGAGAGGGTGGACTCCAGTCAACAGTGGAGGGGCGCGGGAACTATAGGAAAGCCCCCCGGCATTCAACAGCCGCCTGAAAGTGGAGCGAGCGGCCAGGCAGACGTCCCGCTGGGGCCCCTGTCCTGGCGGGCGGACCTTCCATCCGATTCCTACCCTTTGTCCGGAGTGTCGGGAGGACGCGTGGATAGAAGGGAAGGGTACATGGAGTCGTCCGCACGTAGGGAAGAAGCGCCGCTGACCCCTCGGGAGATCTACGAGCGACTGGACCGGTACGTCATCGGCCAGGACGCCGCCAAGCGCGCGGTGGCCATCGCCGCCCACAACCACCTCAAGCGGGTGCAGGCCCGACGCCTGCGCCGTCAGTCCCTCATCAAGAAATCCAACATCCTGCTCATCGGCCCCACGGGGAGCGGGAAGACCCACATCGCCCGCAACCTGGCGGAAATCCTCCACGTTCCGTTCACCACGGTGGACGCCACCGAGTACACGGAGGCCGGCTACTACGGGAAGGACGTGGAGGTGATGATCTCCGACCTGCTGCTCAAGGCGAACCACTCCGTCGAGGACACGCAGCGGGGCATCATCTTCGTGGACGAGGTGGACAAGATCGCCCGGCGCTCGCAGGGGGCTCGCAACGGCGCGGGCAGCCGCGACATCGGCGGCGAGGGCGTCCAGCAGGGCCTGCTCAAGCTCCTGGAGGGGCGCGAGGTCTATGTCCCCCTGAATGTCACGCAGGCGTGGAACAAGAGTGACTTCGTCCAGGTGGACACCCGGGACATCCTCTTCATCTGCGCGGGCACGTTCAGTGACTTGCATGACTACGGGGACGAGCCCGGCGGGGGACGGCCCCTGGGCTTCGGCGCGGACGAGAGCTTCCGGCGCGCGAAGAAGCGCATCGGCACCAAGCAGCTGGTGGAGTTCGGCATGCTGGCGGAGTTCCTCGGGCGCCTGCCGGTGGTGGTGCAGCTGGATTTGTTGGGCGAGGCGGACCTCATCCGCGTGCTCACCGAGCCGCCGGACTCCATCATCCGCGAGTTCCGCGAGCTGCTCGCCATGGACGAGCTGGAGCTGGACTTCGACGACGGGGCGCTGCGCGAGGTGGTGCACTACTCGGTGGCGCGCGGGCTGGGGGCGCGCGGGTTGCGCTCCATCCTGGAGCACGTGATGGCGGACATCATGTTCGAGGCCCCCGAGCGTCGGCGTCGGCAGGTGAAGGTGGACGCGGACTACGTGCGCCCGAGGCTGGCGACGCTGGACGCCGTGGAGCTCAACGTGTGACGTCCGCGTCACGCTCCGAGGCCTGGGCGGCGGCGCCCAGCCTCGCGGCGATGTCCGGGTCCTGGATGAGCTGGAGGACCAGGTCGTTGCGCAGCAGCGCGGCGGTGTCACCCCGGGCGAGCGCCTGCTTCACCTGGTCATCCTGGAGCAGGCGCTGGAAGCGCGGGTCCTTGCGCAGGGCCTTGTAGGCCGGGTCGTTCTTGAGCTTCTGGGCGCGCTCGGGGTCGGTGCTGGCGCGGGCCACCGCCACCATGTCCTCCATGGGGGCGAACTGGCTCATCTCGAAGAGGTTGTAGCGGCGCGCGGCGGACACGGCGAGCGAGTCCTTGGGGGACACGCCCACGCGCTTGCCGGCGATGACCACGTGCTGCTCGAAGAAGGACATGGCGCTGAGGACGAACCACGCGAAGGCGGCCGTCTTGGCCGCGCCCAGGATGAAGCCCAGGAGGCGGTCGATGCTCCGGTCCTCGTTGTCCTTTCCGGTGGCGAGGAAGCGCGCGAGCAGCGCGCCCAGGGCGTAGCGCACCGTGAGCCAGACGCAGACGAACAGGAGCGCGGTGCCCAGCACGAGGCCCACGACGAGCGGGCCGTCCACGGCCTCGGCGAACCGGGGGGCGAGCAGGGGCCCCAGCTTGCGCGACGCGAAGTAGCCCAGCGCCAGCCCCACCCAGTTGGCGACCTGGCGGGAGGCGCCGGTGAAGGCGCCGATCATGCCGAAGAACAGCACCAGGCCCAGGATGACGAGGTCGATGACCATGGCGAGTCGGGGCGCGGGGCGTCAGCGGATCTTGAACGAGTCGCCCTTGCCCTTGGCTTCTTCCTGGAGGCGCTTCTGGGCCTCCGCGAGGTTCTCCTTGTAGCGCGCGTTGGAGGGCTCGTAGGTGAGGGCCATCTTGAGGTTGCGCTCGGCGGCGGACCAGTTGCCCGCGTCGATGTCCTTCTGCGCCTGCTGGTAGAACTGGCGGCCCTTGGGGTGGGTGCCGATCTGTTCTTCCTGCTCCTTCTTGGCGGCGGCCTTGGTCTCCGCCTCGGAGGCCTCGGTGAAGCGCAGCTTCTGGGCGCGCTCGGGGCCCGTCACGTCGGTGACGTACTTCTTGCGCTTCGTGTCGTCGCGCAGGACGTAGTAGGCCTCGGTGACGCGCTTGTAGAGCTCGTGGACCTGCTCCTTGAGCTGCTTGTCCGTGATGTGGAAGAAGCGGTCCGGGTGGTAGGTGCGGCTCTCCCGGTAGAACGCCTTCTTGATGTCCGCGGGCGTGGCCGTGCGCTCCAGCAGGAGCACCTCGAAGTAGTCGAGCTGCTCCAGCTTCGCGCAGCGCGACGCGAGGTCCGCGAGCTGGTGCTCGTCGAGCCCCGGGCCCTTGGCGGCGCTCGGCGGAGGAGGCGGTGACAGCGCGCCCGGTGGCGGGGGCGGCGGCGTCATCGGCGCCACGGACGGGACCAGAGGGCTGACGGCGGGCACGCGGGGCGCGGTGACCGGCGGGATGCCCGGGACGGGAGGCCGCGGCGAGAGGTCCGACGGCGCGATGGCCGGCAGCGACATGGTGGGCCGGGCGCCGGGGCGATTCGCGGGGACCGAGGGTGGAGGCGGCGGTGGGGCGACCTGCCCGACGGCGAGCGTCGGAGGCGGGCGCGGCGTCAGGGCCGGACCGCGCGGCGCGGCCGGGGCGCCCGTGGCCGGAGCGATGGAGGGCACCGCCGGCGCGATGGGCGGAACGACCGGGGAGATGGCGGGAACGGCTCCCGAGGGAGGACGGTTCGCGGGCGCCGCGCGAGGTGCGCCCGCGACGGGAGCTGGCGTCGGCGGCGTCGGTCCGACCGGAGTTCCCCTCGGAGCGGGGCCCGAGCCGGGGGGCATCGGCGGCGTCAGTCCGACGGGAGTCCCTCGCGGCGCGGAGCCAGAATCGGGGGGCGGCGGAGGCGTCAGCCCGACAGGGGTTCCCCTCGGAGCGGGACCCGAGCCTGGAGGAGGCGGCGGCGTCAGTCCGACCGGAGTGGCCCTCGGCGCGGGGCCTGAGCCCGGCGGCGGCGGAGGCATTCCGGCTGCGACGGGCGGAGGCGGCGGAACGATGGCTCCGGGAGACGAGGCAACAGCCTGGACGGGCGGAGGAGGAGGGATCAATGCCGCGACGGGCGCGGGCGTCGGTGGAGTGCCGACCGGAGCACGAGGCACTCCCGCGGGCGCCACCGTCGGCACGGCACCGGCCGTGATGCCAGGCGCGCGAGGAGGAATGATGGGCGCGGGCGTCGGCGGTGTGCCGACCGCGGCACGGGGCACTCCCGCGGGCGCCACCGTCGGCACGGCACCCGTCCCGACGCCGGGCGCGCGAGGAGGAGCCACGGGCGCGGGGGGCTGCGGAGTGCCTGTCGGAGCACGGGGCACGCCAGCGGGCGCCACCGTCGGCACGGCAGACGTGCCGAGGCCGGGCACGCCAGCGGGCGCCACCGTCGGCACGGCACCCGAGGCAGGGCCGGCTCCCGGCGCGCGAGGTGGCGCCACGGGCGCCGGTGTCATGGGCGCGACACCCGGGACGCGGGGCGCCGGTGGAGGGACGCCGGGGGCAGGGGGCGTGGCCGGGCGCGCGGGCTGCGCACCGATGGCGGGGATCGCGGCCACGGTGGGCCGGGCACCCGCGGACGTCGTGGACGCGGGCGCGCCCACCGCGGGAATCCCCGTGGCGCTCATCCGCTGGGGCACCGGCGCGGTGACGGCGGGGATGGACACGGTGGGCCGCTGGGCCTGGGGCACGGCCGGCGCCGCGACGCCCGGAGGCTTCGCACCCGGGGGCACCGGCGCGCCAGGCGCCGCCGGAGGCTTCGCCACGGGGGCGGGCGTGGGCGGTACCGGCGAGGCCGCCGTCATCCGTGGAATGGCCGGTCGCGAGGGAGCCGCCGGTGTCCCGGGCGGGCTTCCCGGCGGCTTGCCGGAGCTGGGATCGGTAGGCTCGGACATCGCGCTCGTCTACTGGGCCACGGCGGGCAGGTCGGAGTTGTTGTGCCCAGCCAGCCGCGTGCTCCGGTTCGCCTGGATGGACTTCTGGATGTCCGCCTCGGACATGCCCGAGGACAGCGTGATCGTCGTCGACGTCTTCTGGCCCGTCTCCGTGTCGCACGCGGACACGTTCACCAGGCCGTCGGTGTTGATCTCGAAGGTGACCTCGATCTTCACCTCACCGCGATACCCGATGCGGAAGCCCGCGAACTCGAACTCGCCGAGCATCTCGCACTCGTCGGCCCGGTTGGACTCGCCCTGGTACACGCGGATCTTCACCTTCTCCTGCCCGTCACGGCTGGTGGTGAACGCCTTCGAGCGGTCGATGGGGACCGGCGTGTTCTTGTCGATGATCTTCTCGGTGTACCCACCCACCGTGCCGATGCGCAGCGTCAGCGGCGTGACGTCCACCAGGAACGTCTCCGTCTTGCTGTCGAGCAGCGCGTGCGACTGGAGCGCGGCCCCCATCGCCACGACCTGGTCCGGGTTGATTCCCTCCAGCGGCGCCTTCTGGAAGTAGTGCTTCACCGAGTTGCGGATGATGGGCAGCCGCGTGGGCCCGCCCACCAGGATGACCGCGTCGATGTCCGCCGCGGTCAGCCGCGCGCTCTGCAGCGCCTCGTCGCAGACCTTGAACGTGCGCTGCACCAGGTCCATCACCATCTTGTTGAACTGGTCCTGGTTGAGCGTGTTGCGCAGGTCCATCACGTTGCCCTGCGCGTCCTGGCAGATGCCCTGGCAGAGGATGTCCGCCGAGCCCGTCTGCCCCACGTCGATCTTCGCCTTCTCCGCGGCCTCCTTGAGCATCTGCAGGCAGAACTTGTTCTGCCTCAGGTCCAGCCGCGTCTTGTTCAGGAAGTCGTCCGCCAGGTACGTCATGATGCGGTCGTCGAAGTCGTCGCCGCCCAGGTACGTGTCACCCGCCGTCGCCAGCACCTCGAAGACGTCCTTGCCGATCTCCAGGATGGACACGTCGAACGTGCCGCCGCCCAGGTCGTAGACGACGACGCGCTGGTTGACGTCCCGGCCGAAGCCGTACGCGAGCGCCGCCGCGGTGGGCTCGTTGAGGATGCGCAGCACCTCCAGCCCCGCGATGCGGCCCGCGTCCTTGGTCGCCTGGCGCTGGTTGTCGTTGAAGTACGCGGGGACCGTGACGACGGCCTTCGTCACCTCGCGGCCCAGGTACGTCTCCGCGACGGCCTTCATCTCCTTGAGCACCAGCGCGGAGATCTCCGGCAGCGAGTACGCGCGCTCGCGCACCCCGATGCGCACCGAGTTGTTCTCGCCCTCGACGATACGGTACGGCATCACCGCCTGGGCCTTCTTCACCTCATCGGAGAAGTAGTACCGGCCGATGAGCCGCTTCGCCGAGTACACCGTCGTCTCGGGGCTGGTGATGATGTTCTTCTTGGCGGCGTTGCCCACCAGCACCGAGCCGTCCTCGAGGAAGGACACGCAGGAGGCATGCGTCGTCTCACCCCACTCGTTGGGGATGACGATGGGCTGCCCGTCCTGGACCACCGACACGCACGAGTACGACGTGCCGAGGTCGATGCCGATTGCGATGTCGTCCGACATTCCATCTCCGGTGAAGGTCTCGAAGCCCGAGGCCGTCGGTGAAGCGCCCGGAGGTTAGGAGCCTCCCAACGACGTGTCAATGTTCGTTCAATGTAAACCCCAGCCATTTCAGGCACTTAGCGGGCTGTTAAGGGGACGGGCTCGCTGGCTTGAGGGGGGGAGGGGACGTCATTATCTATGAAGCAAAGGAGTTCTCCCTCATGTCCGTCGTCCTCGCCGCCCTCACGTCCGACCCGAACCTGCTGAGGTGCGAGCTCTCCCGGCTCGCCGGGCAGGTGCTCGTCCAGACGGAGCCTCGAGCGAACGCGATGGGGGTGGGCGCGTATGCCCAGGACGAGGTCCTGCTGCGGCGGCTCGCCGACGTGGAGGAGGTTCCCTCGCTGGAGTCGCTCGCCCCACCCACCGAGTCCGAAGCGCTCCTGTTCCACGCGGGCCGGCTGCCCCTGGGCGCGTCGCTCGAGGAGAACACCCAACCCTTCCGCTCGCGCCGGTGGCTGTTCGCCCATCAGGGCGCCATCAGCGGGTTCGAGCAGCTCCGGGGGCCGTTGATGGCCTCGCTCCCCGAGCACCTCCAGCGTCAGGTGCGCGGCGGCACCGACAGCGAGGTCCTCTTCGCGCTCTTCCTGCGTCAGCTGCGCGACGTCGGCCGCACGGATGATCCGCGCCTGGAGCCCCAGGTCGCCGGACGCCTCCTGGCGGACACCGCGCGCGAGGTCGTCAAGCGCTCCATGGAGCTGGGCATCCCCCGCGCCTCCACGCTCAACCTGGTGGCCACCAACGGGCTCCTGCTCGTGGCGAGCCGCTGCGGCGAGGAGCCGCTCTACTACTCGCGGCTGGAGGGCGGAGCGGAGTGCGAGCCCTGCGGCGTGACGGCGAGCACCCCGGAGAGCCAGCCCGCTGTCGGCGCGCACCGCCGTCGTCGCACCGTCGTCGTGGCGAGCCACCTCCAGCGCCCCGGCAGCTGGGTGGAGCTGCCTCGCGGCACCACGCTCGCCGTGGGCCTGGACCTGCAGGTCCACCTGCTCCAGGGCCACTGAGCCCGGAGTCGCCCTCTCGCTCGCAGTCCCGCTCGGGGCGCGTGGGTCCTCCGCGCCCCGTCGCGATGGGGCCGAGCGGGGAAATCCCAGCGCTTCCTGGCCGAAGCCGGTGAAGCCCGGAAGCGAAAAAGCAAAAACCCTGGATTCTAGACACCTCTTCCAGAGAACGGAAGCCCAATCCATGGGTGGATTGTGAACCGCTTTACAAGGCTTCGGGATTCGTTGCCTCATACCCGCGTAATCCCAAGGGATTTACTCCGGGAACGAGCCCTTTGCCGTCGCCTCTGCCTGCCTCCGCCTCGCTGGACCCGCACCTGTCGGTGACCGTCCGACATCCCGTGGACGCGGTGGTGGCGGCCTCGCTGAGCCGGCGCTTCGCGCGCGAGTCGGGGCTGTCGGCGGCGTCCAGCGCGGAGGTGGCGGTGGTGGTGAGCGAGCTGGCCACCAACCTGGTGCGCCACACGCGGGTGGGCGGCACGGTGGAGCTGTGGCGCGAGGACTGCTGGCTGTGCATCCGCGCGCGCGACCGGGGCCCGGGCATGGCGGAGCCGGAGCGGCTCTTCCTGGGCCGCGCGGGCCGGCCCGGGCCGCTGCCCGGAGAGAGCCTGGGCGAGGGCGGCGCGGCGGTGCGGCGACTGACGGACGAGGTCCGTGTGTCCAACCGCGAGGGCGGGGGCCTGGAAGTGTTCGCACGCAAGCGCATGAAGCTGGAGGCAAGCAAGCCGTGGTGAGTCGTGGTGGGACCAGTTCGCAGCTGCTCGGTGTCCTCCAGCACTTCATGTCGGAGACCGCCGCGAGGCTCGTGCTCAGGGGGACGCTGGAGCCGCTGCGGTTGAGCGCGGACACGCTGGGCACGGCGGAGCTGCCCCGGGTCATCGAGGCGCTGGAGCCGGCCACGCGGCACTTCGTGGACCCGTCGAGGCGGCCGGACCTGTCCGCGCGGCTCAAGGCGCTGCTGGCGACGGCCGCCGTGCCCAGCGGCCTGGGGCTGCGCCAGCCCTCGGCGACGTCCAGCGCTCCGGTGGAGGCGCGGCCCACGACGTATCAGGTGCGCACGGAGGCGGACGCCAGCCAGGCGCGGCTCGCGGCGCGCGCCCTGTGCGAGGCCATGGGCGGCCGCGGCTACGAGTGCCAGAAGGTCGCGACGGCGGTGAGCGAGCTGGCGCGCAACCAGGTGTCCTATGCCGGCGGCGGCACCATCCAGCTCATCCCGGTGCAGGCGCCGCGCAAGCTGCTGCGCGTGCGCGCCGAGGACCAGGGCAAGGGCATCCCCGAGCTGGAGCGCGTGCTGTCCGGCACCTACCGGAGCAAGACGGGCATGGGCCTGGGCATCCTGGGCGTCAAGCGGCTGGCGGACAGGTTCGAGGTGAAGACCGGCCCCGTTGGCACCCAGGTGGAGTTCGAGGTGTGGCTGTGAGGCTCGCCGTCGCCCACCTGACGCGGCCCAAGCCGGGCGAGGTGGAGAACGGCGACGGCGTGGTGGTGCGCTCCGGGCCGGGCGTCACGCTGCTCGCGGTGGTGGACTCGCTGGGCCACGGGCCCGCCGCGGCCCTGGCGACGGCGGCCGCCACGCAGTGCCTGACGCGGATGCCGCTGACGTCCTCGGTGGAGGAGCTGGTGGCCGCGCTGCACGTGGCGCTCAAGCACGGCCGGGGCTCCGCGGTGATGCTGGCCCTGTTCGACGGGAGCGTCCTGCACGCGGGCGGCGTGGGCAACGTGGAGCTGCGCACGCTGGGCACGCGGGTGCCGGTGCTCCCCACGCCGGGCATCCTGGGCCAGTCGTTCCGGACGCTGCGCACCGTGTCCACGCCGCTGTTGCCCAAGGACCGGCTGGTCCTCTTCTCAGACGGGCTGAGCTTCCGCCTGGACCTGGAGCAGGTCCGCGGCCAGCCCCCCGACGCGGCCTGCGCGGTGCTCCTGGAGCGCTTCGGCCGCGCCACCGATGACGCCACCGTGCTGGTGGCGGACGTGGAGCCTTCATGAGCCACCCCGAATCCCCCCTGTCCTCGCGTGACCTGTCGCGCATCCCCATCATCCCCCTGTGGGGACAGCTCATCGTCCCCCTGCAGGGCGACATCACCGACGCGCAGGCCGCGCAGCTCTGCTCGGACGTGCTGCGCGACATCCAGCGCACCGGCGCCAGGGGGATGGTGGTGGACATCTCCGGCCTGTGGCTGGTGGACAGCCACCTGTGCGCGGTGCTGGCGCGGCTGGCGGGCTCGGCCCGGCTGATGGGCACGCGCACCGTGCTGTGCGGCATGGGCGCGGACGTGGCGCTCACGCTGCAGAGCATGGGCATCCAGCTGGACGGCGTGGAGACGGCGCTGGGGCTGGAGGAGGGCCTGGCGCTGCTCGGCGTCCGGGCGGTGGGCGCGCGCACGGAGGAGTCCGAGCGGGAGCAGGCGCAGCGGCTGGCCGACGAGATGCTCGGCCTTGTCGCCCCGGCGTCCCCGCGCACCGTCGTCTGACCGTCGTCCGAAGGAGGCGCCATGAGCCACACCCCGTCCGCTCCGCTGTCCATCGCCCCCGAGCGCATCGGCCGCATCATCGACGTGCTGTCGCTCATCTCGGTGGGGGAGTTCTCCTCCGCGCGCACCACCATCGACATCCGCGAGCAGGACGAGCTGGCGGCGCTGGAGGAGACGCTCAACATCTTCGTGCGCGAGCTGGCCTCCACCCGCCGCGAGCACGAGGAGGCGCTCACGCGTCTGGCGGCGAGCCACCGCGAGCTGGAGGAGAAGCTGTCCACCATCGACCGGCAGCGCGACGCCATCCGGGACTTGTCCACGCCCATCATCGAGCTGTGGGACGACATCCTCACGCTGCCCATCGTCGGCGTGGTGGACACCCAGCGCGCCATGGAGATGACCGAGCGGCTCCTGCACCGCGTGGTCCAGGGCAAGGCCCGCTGCGTCATCATCGACATCACCGGCGTGGAGGTGGTGGACACGATGACGGCCAACCACTTCATCAAGATGGTGGGCTCGGCGCGGCTGCTCGGCGCCTACTGCGTGGTGACGGGCATCCGCCCGGCGATCGCGCGGACGCTGGTCCAGATTGGCGTGGACCTGCGGGAGGTGAAGACGCTCGGCAGCCTCAAGGAAGGCCTGCGCGACTGTTTCCTGCACCTGAATGGCCGCGGCGCGGGCCCCCACCGCTGAAGCCCTCGCGGCCGCTGGAGGAGACACGACATGGTTCGCATGTGGACGTTCGGTGACAGCAAGGTGTGGCTCGAGTCGCCGGACATCGTGCGGCTCGTCAACGTGGGCCCGTTCGACGTCAAGCTCATCCATGACCTGGCCGGCGTGGCCGAGGAGCTGCGCGGGACGCACCCCACGCTCTATCTCATCAATGACTCGCGGCGGACCTCGAGCATCACCTCCGAGGCGCGCCGCATCTTGAGCGAGACGCCGGAGGTGATGCCCTTCGCCGGCACCGTCATCTTCGGCGCGAGCTTCTCGCTGCGCACCATGGCGAACATGATGGGCCGCGCCTCCCTGCTGCTGGGGCGGACGCGGAGCGCGCCGTTCGGCATGGTGGACACGGAGGACCAGGCCCGCGCCTGGGTGGCGGACCTCCGCGCGCGGGCGCAGGCGGTCTCCCGCGCCTCCTGAGCGGGGCAGGGGGGGAAGAAATCGTCACGCCCCGATGCAAAGAAAATCCCCGGGTGCCGACCTCCAGGTGAACGAGGGGGGAGCGGCGCGAAGGCGCCGAGCCTGTCCCGCGTCCTGGCGCGACAGGCGCGCCAGCGTCAGCCCGGAGATGAACCCCATGAAGCTGTTGCGTACGGCCCTTGCCTCGCTGTGCCTCGCCTCCCTGCTCACCGCGTGCGGAGAGCCCCCGCCGGAGGATGCGCCCGGTTCGCTCGACACGAGCGTGCAGGAGCTCCCGCCCCTCCCGGACCCCGGAGAGGAGGAGCCGGGGGGAGGTGGCTGCGGTGGCTGCGGCGGCGGCTCCACGCCCGTCACCATCAGCACGGTGCAGAACACCACGCCGCCCGTCTACATCAACGCCAACATCCCCCTGTACCCGCTGGCCTACGGGCGCCCCAGGGACTGGTGCCGGCAGTCGAGCTACGTGTCGATGAGCTACACCAGCCCGCTGAGCCCGGGCGGCTCGCTCACCTTCAGCGGCGTCGTCGCGCCGAGCACCAAGGTGAACTTCTACATCTACGACACGCTGGGCAACCTGGTGAAGACGCACCAGACGCACCACTCGCACGACAACTGCGTCATCGCGCACGAGCAGGAGGTCACCCACACGTACGGCCTGTCGGCGGGCACCTACCTGGTCTACGCGTCGTACTGGTTCATCGGCATCTACCTGAACGACGGCTGGTACATGAACGGCGGCCAGGGCCCGCTGGGGTACACGAACGACTACGTGGGCTCGTTCGTCATCCAGTGACGTGAAGCGCTCGCCCCTGTGCGTTGGGGCGAGCGCCTCGTGCCTCGCGCGTCCGTTCAGCGCCGGCGGCGGAACATCGCCACCAGGCCCGGCGCCGCGACGCACAACAGCCACCCGAACACCTCCAGGGGACTGCCGCCCGTCGACGCGCAGCCCACGCCGCCGCCCTCCACCAGACTGGGGCGGATGGTGTGCCAGGCGCGATGGGCGGGCGCCACCTCCACGTTGCCCGCGAAGTCCGTCGCCCAGACGTCCAGCGTGTGGTCTCCCTCCGCCAGGTTGCGCAGCGTGAGCTCCTTCGCGCAGGGCTCCGGGTCCTTGCCATCCACCGAGCACCGGAAGCTGGCGACCTCCTCGGACGTGTCCAGGATGAAGGTGACGTTGGCGAGCGTGCTGGTGCCCGTGGGGCCGCCGGTCAACGTCGTCACGGGGGGGATGAAGTCCAACCGGAACAGGCGCGGGTCGGAGCGGGTGCCCGTGTTGCCCGCGGCATCCACCGAGTACACGCGCAGGGCCTGGTCTCCGTGCACCGTGGCCTTGTCCACGACGAGCGTCCACTCGCCTCTATCATTGGCCATGGCGGTGCCCACCACCAGGCCGTTGAGCTCCGCGGTGAGCGTCGTGCCCGCCTCGGCCGTGCCGGTGACGGTATCGAAGCTCCGGCCGAGGATGCTGCCCTCCGTCGGCGTGATGATGAGCGGCGCTCCCGGCGCGGTGGCGTCCACCGTGAAGGTGCGCGCCTCGGCCTTCTCTCCGCGCCGGTCGAACGCATCCAGGCAGTCCGCCGTGACGGTGTACGCGCCCTCGGTCAGGTCGGCGGTGGGCGTGAACGACCACTCACCCGCGCCGTTGACGGTGATGGTGGGCGTCTGGGGTTGGTCGTTCAGGTGGACGGTGAGCCGGCACTGGGGCTGGGCGGTGCCGCGAATCGAGGGCCGGCGGGAGCGCAGCAGCGCGCCCGGCGCCGGCGACAGCAGCACGGGGGGCGTGGGGTCCTCCAGGTCCAGGGTGAACCTGCGCACGGCCATCCGCGCCGTGTTGCCCGCCGCGTCCCGCGCCTCCACGGAGAACTCGTGGACGCCGTTGGCCAGGGGCTCCAGGGGCTCGTAGCTCCAGTTGTTCGCGGCGTCCGCGGTGACGCTCGGCAGCGGCTTGCCGTCCAGGGTGATGGTGATGATGCTGTTCGGCTCCGAGGTCCCCATGAAGCGCGGCCTGGCCAGGGTGAGGACATCCCCCTCCTTGGGCGACGCGACGACCAGCGGAGGGTTGAAGCCGGAGTCCACCGTGAAGCGGACCGGGAGGGACGGCTCGCTCAGGTTCGCCGCCGTGTCCCGCGCCCTTGCGGTGAGGTCGTGGGGGCCCTGCGACAGCGAGGGCGAGGTGAAGGACCAGGTCCCGCCCTCTCCCACCGTCGTGGTCAGCGTGCTGCCGCGCTCGTCACCGTCGATGGCGAGGATGATGGTGGTTCCCACGTCCCCCGTGCCGGTGATGGTGGGGCGCGCGGAGGTGATGGCCGTCCCGTCCACGGGATAGGTGATGGTGGGGCGGTTGGGGGGCGTGACGTCGACCTCCAGGTCGATGCCATTGGACGCGGCGCTGATGTTGCCCGCGGCATCCGTCGACTTGGCCGTCACCGTGTGCTCGCCCCCGGGGATGGTGGTGACCCTGGTCATGATCCACGTCCCATTGGAGCCCGCCACCACCCGCGCGTTGACGCGGAGGTTGCCCTCGATGAAGAGCTCCACGGTGCTTCCCGCCTCGGCCGTCCCCGAGAAGTCCACGCCCGCGCTGCCCACCAGGATGCCGGAGTTCGGCAGCAGGATGACGGGCGGGTTCGGCGGGGTGACGTCCACCCGGAACGTGTCGACGGTGGCGTCGCTCTTGTTCCCCGTGGCGTCGGTGGCGGTGACGCTCAGGTTGTAGATGCCGCTGGTGGTGAAGACCTGCGTGGGCAGGGTCCAGATGCGGCTGGCGCCGGCCTGGACGGCGGGGGACGCGACACCGTTGATGGTGACGACCACCGTGCTTCCGGCCTCCGCCTCTCCCTCGATGGTCGTGCCCGCGGTCCCCACGACGGTGTCGGCCCTGGGGGTGGTGATGATGGGCTTCGCCGGAGGCGTGGTGTCGACGGAGAAGATGCGCGTCGCCGGGTCGCTCTTGTTGTTGAGCGCGTCGGTGGCGGTGACCACCGCGGTGTGCTCGCCGTCCGGGATGTTCGTCTTCGTCGGGACCGTCCACTGCCCGTCGGCGGCGGTCGTGGCCGTCCACGACAGCGTGCCCACGACGACGTCCACCCGGCTCGCCGGCTCGGCGGTGCCGCTGAAGGCCGTGCCGGCGACGCCCACCCGGGCCGCGTTGGCGGGCGTCACGATGACGGGCACGTCGGGCTTCGTCGTGTCCACGTTGAACGTGACCTGGGCGGCGCTGCTGACGTTGCCGGTGGCGTCGGTGGCGGTGACGGACGCGGTGCGGCTGCCATCCGGGATGTTCGTCTGCACGGAGACGGTCCACCGGGTGTCAGGGCCCGCGGTGGTGCTCCAGTTGAGCGCGCCCACGACGACCTTCACCGTGCTGCCGGCCTCGGCCGTGCCGGAGAAGCCCGTGCCCGCGACGCCAATCTGGGCGCCTCCGATGGGCGTCTCGATGACGGGGATGGCGGGCGGCGTGGTGTCGACGGTGAAGGAGCGCGTCACGGCGGCGCTGACGTTGCCCGCGGCGTCGGTGGCGGTGACGGACGCGGTGCGGTTGCCATCCGCGAGGGTCGTCACCGGCGCGAGGGCCCATTCGCCATCCGAGCTGGTCGTGGTGCTCCAGTTGAGCGCGCCCACGACGACCTTCACCGTGCTGCCGGCCTCGGCGGTGCCGGAGAAGCCCGTGCCAGCCGTGCCCACCCGGGCGCCCGCGGCGGGCGTCACGATGACCGGCTCGCCCGGCGCCGTCTTGTCGATGGTGAAGTGGACCTCACGCGCGTCGCTGACGTTGCCGGTGGCATCGGTGGCGGTGACGGACGCGGTGCGAGCGCCCTCGGGGATGTCCGTCCTCGTCGGGATGGACCAGCGGCCGTTGGCGGCCGCGGTGGTCGTCCACTCGAGCGCGCCCACGACAACCTTCACCGTGCTGTTCGCCTCGGCGGTGCCGGAGAAGCCCGTCCCCGCGGGGCCCACGTGGGCCCCCTCGGCGGGGACCTCCACCAGGGGCAGCGCCGGCCTCTGGGTGTCGACGTTGAAGAGGACCTCCGTCGCTCCGCTGACGTTGCCGGTCTCGTCGGTGGCGGTGACGGAGGCCGTCTGCGCGCCATCCGGGATGGCCGTCGTCGTCGCGACGCTCCAGCGGCCATCCGCGCCCGTCGTGGCCGTCCAGGCGAGCGCGCCGACGTTGACCGTCACCAGGGTGCCCAGCTCGGCGGTGCCGGAGAAGCCCGTGCCCGCCGGACCCACCCGGGCGCCCGCGGCGGGCGTCTCGATGGTCGGCGCGGCCGGAGGCACCGTGTCGACGATGAACGTCACCGTCGTGGCCGCGCTGGTGTTGCCCGCGGGGTCCGTGGCGGTGACGGAGGCGGTGCGGCTGCCATCGGGGAGGCTCGTCTGCGCGGCGATGGACCAGCGGCCGTTGGCGGCCGTGGTGGTCGTCCACGAGGCGCTGCCGACGGAGACCCTCACGAGGGTGCCCGCGACCGCGGTGCCGGAGAAGCCCGTGCCGGCCGTGCCCACCCGGGCGCCCGTGGCGGGCGTCTCGATGACTGGCGCGGGCGGAGGCGTCAGGTCGACGGTGAAGTTCGACGTGGTGGTGGAGCTGCTGTTGCCCAGCTCGTTGGTGGCGACGGCGGTGACCTTGTGCGTTCCCTCCGTGAGGGTTCCGCTGAAGCTCACCGTCCACTGCCCGTTGGCCGCCGCGGTGACGGTGCCGAGCAGCACATCATCCAGGTGGACCGTCACCTGGTTGCCCAGCGTGGCCATTCCCGTGAACGCGGTGCCGGCCGGGCCCACCACGGCGTTGTTGGCGGGGGCGGTGATGGTGGGCGCGACGGCGGGCGTCTTGTTGACGGTGAAGGTGACCGTCCTCGCGGCGCTGACGTTGCCCAGGCTGTCGGAGGCGGTGACGGAGGCGCTCTGCGCGCCCTCGGGGATGTTCGTCTTCACCGGGACGGACCAGGTGCCACCGGCGCTGGTCGTGGCCGTCCACGTCTGGGCGCCCACCGTGACGCTCACGGTGCTGTTGGCGTCCGCGGTGCCGGAGAAGCCCGTGCCGGCGGTGCCCACCACGGCGCCCTCCGCGGGCGTCGTGACGACGGGCACTCCGGGAGGCGTGGTGTCGATGATGAAGTTGACCGTCGTCGCCTCGCTGACGTTGCCGGCGGTGTCCGTGGCGGTGATGGAGGCGGTGTGGCTGCCATCCGCGATGGTCGTCTGCGCGGGGACGGACCAGGCGCCGTTGGCGGCGGCCGTGGCCGTCCACGACGCGCTGCCGACGGTGACCCGCACCTGGCTGCCCACCTCCGCGGTGCCGGAGAAGCTGATTCCGCTCCGGCCCACGCGGGTGCCCGGCGCGGGCGTCGTGACGACGGGCACGGCGGGAGCCGTCGCGTCGACGGTGAAGGTGCGCGTGGTGGTGGAGCTGGTGTTGCCAATCCCATCGGTGGAGAGGGCGGTGACGGTGTGCTGGCCCTCGCTGAGGGTGCTGCTGACCGTCACGCTCCACAGCCCGTTGGCCGCGGCGGTGACGGTGTCGACCAGGTTGCCGTCCAGGTTCACCGTCACGCGGTTGGTGGCGGTGGCCGTCCCCGAGATGGTCAGCCCCACCGGACCCACGGGCGTCGCGGTGGTGGGCGTGGTGATGGTGGGCGCGCTGGCGGGCGTCTTGTTGACGGTGAAGTTGACCGTCCTCGCGGCGCTGACGTTGCCCGCGGCGTCGGTGGCGGTGACGGACGCGACGCGGGACCCCGCGGGGATGTCCGTCTGGACGGGGACGGACCAGGCGCCCCCCACGGCGGCCGTGGCCGTCCACGTCTGGGCGCCCACCGTGACCGTCACCGTGCTGCCCGCCTCGGCGGTGCCGGAGAAGCCCGTGCCGGCCATGCCCACGGTGGAGCCCTCCACGGGCGTCGTGACGACGGGCCTCGCCGGCGCCGTGAGGTCGACGGTGAAGGCGACCGTCGTCGCCACGCTGACGTTGCCGAACGTGTCCGTGGCCGTGACGGAGGCGGTGCGGCTGCCCTCCGCGATGGTCGTCTTCGTCGGAACGGACCAGGCGCCGTTGGCCGCGGCCGTGGCCGTCCACGAGGTGCCGTTGACCGTGACGGTCACCGTGCTGCCTGCCTCGGCGGTGCCGGAGAAGCCCGTGCCGGCCGTGCCCACCACCTGACCCGCGGTGGGCGTGGTGACGACGGGCGCCGCCGGAGGCGTCGCATCGACGGTGAAGTTGCGCGTGGTGGTGGCGCTGGTGTTGCCGATGTTGTTGGTGGCGGTGGCGGTGACGACGTGGCTTCCGTTGGCGGGCGTGCTGTTGGCCGGCACGCTCCAGCGCCCGTTGGCGGGCACGGTGACGGTGTCGACCACGTTTCCATCCAGGCTCACCCGCACCTGATGGGTGGCGGTGGCCGTTCCCGAGAAGGTCAGCCCCGTCGGACCGACCACGGCGTCCTCGGCGGGCGCGCTGATGACCGGCGCGGCGGGGGGCGTCTTGTCGACGGTGAAGGTGACCGTCCTCGCGGTGCTGTCGTTGCCCGCGGCGTCGGTGGCGGTGACGGAGGCGGTCTGGCTGCCCGCCGGAAGGGTCGTCTGCGTGGGGATGGACCAGGCGCCACCGGCCGTGGTGGTGGCCGTCCACGACTCTCCGCTGACGGTGACCGTCACGGTGCTGCCCGCCTCGGCGGTGCCGGAGAAGCCCGTGCCGGCCGTGCCCACGGTGGAGCCCGCGGCGGGCGTCGTGACGACGGGCCTGTCCGGAGCCGTGGTGTCGACGGTGAAGCTGACGGACGCCGCGGTGCTGGTGTTGCCCGCCGCGTCCCTGGCGGTGACGGAGGCGGTGCGACTGCCCTCCGCGATGGTCGTCTTCGTCGGCACGGACCAGGTGCCGCCCGCGGTCGTCGTGGCGGTCCACGAGGTGCCATTGACCGTGACCGTCACGGTGCTGTTCGGCTCGGCGGTGCCGGAGAAGCCCGTGCCCGCGGTGCCCACCTGGGTGTTCGCGAGCGGCGTGGAGATGACGGGCGCGCCTGGCGGCGTCCGGTCGACGGTGAAGGTGACCGTCGCCGCCGGACTGATGTTGCCGGTGGCGTCGGTGGCGGTGACGGAGGCGGTGCGGCTGCCCTCCGCGATGGTCGTCTGGGCGGCGATGGACCAGGCCCCACCCACGGCCGTCGTGGTGGTCCACGTGATGCCATTGACCGTGACCTTCACCGTGCTGCCCGCCTCGGCGGTGCCGGAGAAGCCCGTGCCGGCGGTGCCCACCTGGGCGCTCGCGGCCGGGGTGGAGATGACGGGCACGCCCGGCGGCGTCGTGTCGACGGTGAAGGTGACGGTCGCGGCCGGCCCCGTCTCGTTGTCCTCGTTCGTGGCGGTGACGGAGGCGGTGTGCGTGCCGTCATCGAGGTCCGTCGTCGTCGGCACCGACCACCGGCCATCCGCGCCCGTGAGGGCCTGCCACTCGAGCGTGCCGATCGTGACGGTCACCGTGCTGTCCGTCTCCGCGGTGCCGGAGAAGCCCGTGCCGGCCACGCCCACCTTCGCGTTCGCCAGGGGCACCTCGATGACGGGCGCCGCGGGGGCGAGCAGCGCCTCCACGGAGAAGTAGACCGGGTCGCTCGTGGGGCTCGCGAGCCCCTCCAGCTCCGTGTGCGCCGTGACGGCGTACAGGCCATCCTCCAGGCGGCCGGGCACCTCGATGGAGAACGCGCCGGACTCGCTGACCACCGAGGCGGGCAGCTCGCGCTCGGGCGTGGTGGGCTGGTCGGTGTTGCCCAGCTTCACGTGCACGGTGGCGCCCGGGTCCGCGATGCCCGTGACGCGCGGGGACTGGGCCTTCACGTTGGCGCCGTCTCCCGGCGCGGTGATGACCGGACGCGCGGGGATGACGAGCCCGTGCTCCAGAAGCGTCGCGCCACCTTCCTCCCCGGCGCGCGCCGCCGAGGCCTTGGCGCCCGAGACCTCCGACGCCACGAACACCGGGCAGCCCCGGAGGTTCGCGGCCTGCAGCAGCACGCTGCCCGCGCTCCTGGCCAGCAGCGCCTCACAGTCCGCGCTCTCCACCAGCCGCGCGGAGATGCTGCCGCCCGCGCCGCCCTGGGTGAGCCCCTCCAGCTCCCACGGCCAGGCTCGCGCGTCGGCCTCGATGCGCCCCGCGCCCGTGAGCTTGCGCGCGCGGAAGAAGACCACGCCGCCGCCGCTCGTCGAGCCGCTCTGCGGGCCCGCGCCGCTCGCGGTGATGACGCCGTTGTTGTGCAGCGTGTCCGCGACGAGGAAGGCCACCACGCCGCCGGACGAACCATTCCAGGCGCGCGCCCTCACTTCGCCCGTGGGGTGGATGGTGACGGCCTGGAACTCCGGCACGCGGATGACCTGCGTGCCCGGGAAGGCGAAGTCATTGAGCACCGGACGCGCGAGCAGCAGCACGCCGTCCTTCGCGCGCGACACCCGCGCCAGCTCCCACTGGCCCAGCGGGCTCTCCTCGCGCGGACCGTACGTGAAGGTGGAGAGCGACAGGGCGGCCACGGGACCCGCGTCCGCGCTCTGCAACACCATCACCAGGTCGCCCGCGGCGAAGCCCTCGAGCGTCTCCACGCGCAGCTGGCGGTCGCCCTTGCGCACCGGGCCCGTCACCGCCGCGTAGTGATTGACGACCTGACTCGAGTTGGCGGGGACCGTGAGGGACTCGTCCCGCGCCTCGCCCAGGCCGAAGACATCCGCTTCGGCGAACGCGGAGTGCGCGCCCAACGCCACGACGCAGGTCAGAAGGTGCAACCATCTCAGTGATTTCATGGCGTGGCTTCCAGGTTCGTCGGCAGCATGAGGAGGAGCTCGACCCGGCGGTTCTTCTCGCGCCCCTCGACGGTTCCGTTGCTCTGTGCGGGATGCTCCGGGCCATAGCTCCGCAATCGCAGCTTCTGGGGAGAGACACCACGCTCCACCAGGTAGCGCCACACGGCCTCCGCGCGGGCGCGACCCAGCCGTGGGTTGAAGGTCTCCGTGGCCGAGTCGTCCGTGTGTCCATCCACCGTCATCAGCTTCACCGACGGGTTGGTCAGCATCAGCTCCACGGCGCGCTCCAGGTCCGGCGAGGACTCGGGCAGCTCCGCGCTCCCGACGCGGAAGTACACGCGGCCGTCGAGCACGAACTTGTCCCGGGACACGTTCGCGACGGGCGAGGCCTCGCCGGGGTTGGGAATCATCGAGCCCTGCATGTCCGACACGCGCCGGTTCGGCGCGGGCGTGGGCAGCGGCACCGACTCGTGCACGATGCTCGTGTCGCTGTCGGGCCGGGTGTCCTCGCCCAGCAGCGAGTTGAACGCCACGCCGGCGACCAGGCGGAACAGCGGGATGCCCGGCTCCGAGCCGAAGCCCAGGCCGCCGAGCGCGAACAGCTCCACGCCCTCGCGCGGCGCATAGCGCGCGCCGCCCAGCACCTCCACCGCGCCCCGCGCCTGCTTCCAGGAGAGCGCCGCGTTGATCGCCACCTCCGCGCGCAGCGGCGCCCCCGTGGTCATCAGGCCCGCGCCCAGGCGCAGCTCGCTGCCCAGCTCGCGCGCCTCCAGCGTAGGGACCTCGATGGTGACTCCGCGCCGCACCAGCACGCCCAGCTCGAACGACGGCGCCAGGATGGAGCCCAGCATGCCGCCCACCATGACGCGCGCCAGGATGCTCGTGTCGGCGCCCCGCGCGAACGCGCCCTGCGTCCCGAACGGCAGATAGACGCTCACCTCCGAGGCGAGGTCCACCGCGTCGTCCTCCTCCGTGCGCAACAGGCCCACCCGCGCGCCCACGCGCGGAGAGCCCACGCCGTGCCGCGTGGGCCCCAGCAGCCCCTGCGAGGCCAGGTCGTCTCCCTCACGCTGGGTCAGCACCGGGATTCGCGCGTCGATCTGCAGCCGCGAGCTCAAGCCGAGCGCCACCGCGAGCACGCCCGTCGTGCGGCTCGTCAGGATGGGCATCGTCTCGCCCTTCGCGTTGAGGGTCATGGGCTCGTGCTGGTAGTGCCCCAGGATGAGCACCCGGAGCTCGGCCGCGCGCAGCACGGTGCCACCGCCCGTCGCGAGGGGGCCGGGACCTGGGTTGATCTCCAGCCGCTCCATCAAGAAGGCGGGCAGCGCCGCCGGCTCCTGGGCGAACGCGCCGGGCGCCAGCAGCAGCAGCGCCAGCGTCCCCATCCGTTGCCACGTGAGGCACCACCCACTCATCCGCGTCCCATGGCGCATGACCGACATTGGTGCTCATGCGGGAGACAGCCCGCGGCCACACGCCGGCTCGGCCTGAGAGCAAGGCACGTACCAAGGAGGCGCGCGGGAGGGGGCGTGTCGCGAGCACCCCGGGGGAGGGTCCGGGCTGCGTACCGGCGGAACGCGGCTGCGTCCGGGAGGACCGCAGGAGCGGCGGGCAGGCGGGGTCCTCCCCAGGGGAAGCGCTGGCACGGAAAGGGCAAGCGCAGGCCGGCGCATGGCCTTCCAGGAACGACTCGCGCTGTCCCTCACCCTGACCCTGGGCGGGCAGTCCTTCGTCATCCCGGGGGGGCAGGTGGAGGCCTTCTCCGTGGACCTCCAGTCCCATGGGTTCACCGCGGAGGTGAACTTCTGGACCGGTCTGGAGAAGGACGACGGGCCGCTCTTCACGGCCTTCGCCACCCCGGACCTCCTGGACGTGAAGCTGTCCATCTCCGGCGGCTACCCCGTCCCCCAGCCCCCACCCAAGCCGCTCATCCTCCATGGCCTGGCCCGGGAGCGCTCGCTGGAGGCCCGGACCCATGGCCCGGTGGGCGGCGCGCCGGTGCGCTTCCGGCGCTACACCGTGGTGTTCGAGGACGCCGCGCGCGTGCTCTGGCGCCAGCACCGCCCCACGGAGCTGCGCACGGACTTCGCGCTGAAGACGCTGTTGACGGAGCACACCGCGGGGGCGTTCACCCTCGACTTCGACTGGGACGTGCTCGACGAGAAGCGGCCCCTGGTGTGCCTGGCGCTGGGCGAGGATGCGCCGGGCGTGGGCCTGTACGACTTCGTCGCGTGGCTCGCGGACACGCGGGGTGGTGTGTGGGCCTATGACTGCGTGAAGGACCAGTACGGGCTGTGGGGACGCAAGCCTCCGGTGAGCGGCGCGAAGCCGCTGTCGCGCACGAAGGTGGAGCGGCTGGACGTGGTCCTCCCCGCCATCCCTCGCAACGCGGCGCGGGTGCTCAACGCCTCCACGCTCAAGTCCTCCACGCTGGAGGTCCCCGCGAGCAAGGGTGCGGGCGTCGCGGGCATCCATCAGGACCACCTGGTGCGCACGCCCATCGTGTCCGTGGTGGAGCAGCGCCAGGCGCTCGAGGTCAACCGGCTGCGCGTCCCGCAGCGCAGGTACCGGATGACGTTCGGCCACTTTCCCACCGTGCCGGTGAGCCCGTGGGCCGGGCTGCGGTTGGAGGGGCCGCTGTGGGGCGCCTCGGTGGTGGGGAGCGGCGAGGACCTCCGCGTGGTGGAGCTCTCCTTGTCGGCGCGGACGCTCGATGAGGGGCCACACGCGGGGCTGCAGCTGAAGGACACGGGGTTCGAGGTGGAGATGTCGCTGTTGGCGGAGCGCGCTTCGGACACGACGGTGTCGCTACCCGCGCACCACGCGCCTCGCTATCCCATCCACGTCGAGGGCAAGGTGCTCAGCCCCGGAGGCGGGGAGAAGGACCGCATCTACCTGCTGTCCGAGGACAAGAAGACGTCGGTGCTCACGTGGCGCGTGAAGGTGCCGCTGTGGAACAAGGACGTGAGCGTGCCGGCGGAGCCGGGCTTCTTCCCGGGCCACTTCTACTTCCCGCCGTACAAGAACGCGCGCGTGCTGGTGGCGCTGCACTTCGACCGGGCGGAGCTCCACCGTCACCTGGACTGGGCGGACGCGGCGCGACTGCCGCAGGACGGGCAGGGGGACGGCATCCTCCTGGGGAAGAACGACACCAGCCAGACGTCCATCGTCCACGACTTCCAGGACATGAAGCCCGTGTGGCACCTGGAGCGCACCTCGGGGCCGGACACCGAGACGGTGCGCATGGCCGAGGGCACGATGATGTTCCGGACGAAGGAGCTGCCCGGCGCCGCGTCCGTCACGCCCACGTTCGATGTCTCGCCGCAGGTGGAGACCGCGCGCGCGGACCTCTCGGCGGGGGTCGGCGGCGCGATGGGGGAGACGACCGCCGCGTACCGGGTGGCCTCGGGCAGCTCGCAGGCGAAGCTGGACGGGGCGTCGTCCGAGACGCAGGCGGCGCTCGAGTCCGCGCAGGCCGAGGTCTCCGCGAAGGTCTCCGAGGCGAAGGCCGAGCTCAAGGGCGCGCTCTCCGGGCTGGAGGGACGCACGTCCTCGCTCACCCGCGCGGCCTCCGAGGCCCGCGCGGCGCTGGAGCAGCTCAAGTGACGACACTCGCGCGATGGGGTGATTCTCCGGGAATGGGGGTCGAGTCGTGAAGGCACTGCTGGGCACGCTGGCGGAGCTGCGGGGAGACCTGGAGACGACGGGCTCGGGGGGCGTGGCCCGCATCGGTGACGCACGCTCGGCCATCGAGTCCATGGCGGAGGGCGTCACCGCGCTCATCGCCTCGATTCGTCCGGAGCTGGAGCCTCCGCTGACGGGGCTGCTCGCGCGCATCGACGCGCTCGACGCGAAGCTCGCGGCGACGAAGCAGCCGGAGGCGGAGCGGATGCGCGAGCAGCTGGCGCCGCTGCGCTCCCGGGTGGATGGCACGTCCCAGTCGATGGCGTCGAGCCTCGCGAGCCTGGAGGGTGGGGCGGGGGGCTCGCTGACGTCCGCGAAGGACGGCGCGGCGACGTCACTGGGAGCGCTCGAGGCGACGTTGTCCACGCAGGTGCAGTCGCTGACGGGGCAGGTGGAGGCGGTGGAGAAGGCCATCGTCCCCGCGCAGGCGCAGGTGGACTCGCTCATCAAGCAGGCCAACGAGGCGCTGGAGACGCTGGTCGCGGGCGCGCTGGCCTCGGTCGCCGCCATCCGCGAGCCGCTGAAGATGGCGGTGGACACGGCGATGGCGACGCTGGACGCCGTCGTGGAGAAGCTCGCCGCGCTCAAGGAGCAGGTGCTGGCCCTCTTCACGCCGCTGCCCGCGGTGCTGGAGCAACTCCAGACGCTGTACCAGACGCTCGTTGGTTCGCTGGAGGCGCTGCTCACCAAGGTGAACACGCTCCTGGATGCCATTCCCGCGGCGAACCTGCCCAAGCCCCTGGTGACGCCCGCGGTGCAGGCCATCCAGCAGGTGGTGACGCAGATCACCACGCAGCTGGGCACGTTCTCCACGCAGATGACGACGCAGATGGGCACGCTCCAGGACCAGGTGCTCACCCAGGTGGACCAGGTGCGCACGCAGGCGCTCGCGCAGGTGGAGACGGTGCAGAAGCAGCTGGTCCAGCAGGTGGACACGCTCAAGCAGACCGTCCTCCAGCAGGTCGAGCCCGTCAGCGCGCAGATGGACCAGGCCGTCGCGGCCGCCGTCACCCAGGTGGGCACGGCGAAGGACCAGGCCATCGCCCAGGTGACGACGGTGCAGGACCAGATGGCCGCGCGCGTGGACGCGGTGAAGACGCAGGTGAAGTCCCAACTGCCCACGCTGCAGGAGCAGGTGGACGCGGGCGCGCAGGCCGCGCAGGCGCAGGTGGAGACCGCGCGAGCCTCGGCCGAGGACCAGGTCACCTCGACGCGCGCGACGTTGAAGTCCCAGGTCGACGCGACGACGAGCAGCGTGAACGCGGAGCTGGATGCGCTGGAGGCGCGGCCGATTCCGACGGCGTCCTCGGTGGAGCAGAAGCTGGCCGCGGGCGAGGCGGCCGCGCGGGCCCAGGTCGAGTCCGCGAAGGCGCAGGCGGAGTCCGCGAAGGCGCAGGCGGAGTCCGCCCAGGCGAAGGCGGAGGCGGAGGCCAAGGCCCAGGTCGAGTCCACCCAGGCGAAGGCCGAAGCGGAGGCCCAGGCCCAGGCCCGGGCTCCTACGTCCGAGGCCGCGCTGAAGTCCGAGGCCGAGGGCCGCGCGGAGGCGGAGCTCGGCGCGAGGACGGCCACCGCGCCGGGCCTCAAGCGCCCGTCGAAGGCCTGAGCCTCCGAGCCCCGCTGGCGCGGCACACCGGGGGGCTCGGGCGGACCTCAGGGGCCGAACAGGGCGGCGAGCGGGCTCTCGACGGTGACCTGGGGCGGCATGGGGCGGGCGCGGTAGATCTTCAGATTGCCCGCCGACGCGAAGTAGGTGAGGGGGTTGAGCGGCACTCCACCCACCACGGGGTTGGGGACGCTGTGGACAGCGAAGCTCCCCAGGCCCTCCAGCGCCGCCGTGGTGCTCGTGCCCGCGTCCCATCGCTTCAGCTCGATGGCGGGGGGCGTGCTCCCGGGAGTCCTCAGCCCGTCGACGTTGAAGACATAGCCCGTGTCCGTCACGGCGACGGCGTTGTCCTTGATGTCCATGCCCGCGGAGGGGATGAGCTGGATCATCGGCTCAATCTCTCCGATGGTCTCGGCCTCGTCCGTGTTCTTCATCCGGGCCGACAGGTGGTCCAGGCACACCTCCACGCCGAAGCTCACCTCGTTGATGGCCTCTCCACGGGCGCCCAGACGGAAGTTGCATCCGCCCTGCAACGGGTTGGTGGACCACTCGCTGCGGTTCACGCTCCGGGTGGCCACCTGGGACATGGGATCATGCGAGCCCCGCGTCGGAATCGTGGGGCGGTACCTGTTCTTGTTGCCCAGGAGGATACGGCCCCGGTTGTCGCCGCGGCCCAGCACGTTCCCCGGTCCGTCGACCTGCATCCAGCTGTCGTTGATGTAGTCGATGCCGGAGACCTGCTCCTTGTAGACGAGCCGATCATGCTTGCCGTCGGAGTTCAGGTATCCGCCTTGCTGGATGAGGGCGATGTTGAAGACCTCCACGCCGGTCTTCCGATTCGTGACGACGGCGTCGTACTCGTCCAGATACCCGATGATGGTCCCCAGCACGAACACCCAGCCGCGGAAGCGATCATTGCGCGCGTTGAAGGTCCACCGACGGAAGTCCGAGAGCACCTGGCTGATGAGGTCGAACTGGTAGCCGCCCTTCGCGCCCCGGAAGAAGAACTCCGGCATCAAGAACACCTTGAGCGTGGAGTCCCTGTCGTCGAGGTGCGGGCTGTTGGAGGCCCTCATGATGGCCGACTTGACGAAGGAGCAGCGGTGCGTCAGGTCCGTGCGGTCATTGGGGTGTCCCTTGTAGGACTGCGTCCCCTTGCCCTGCCAGAGGGTGAAGACGGGGCCCCCTCCGGGGAGCAGGTGATACGCCCCTCCCCAGATGCGGTGGGGACCGCCTCCGTTCTTCACGTCATAGCCAAGCTGGTGGTGGTAGCCGATGAACTGCACGTCAGTGTAGGGCATGGACTCCGCTCCTGGAGGGGACTGCGTGCGACACACGTCTCCCAGCAGCGAGAGCCATGGCTCTCGCCGGAGGGGGGCTGGTGGTTCGTTGGCGCGGCCCGGCTACTTCCCGGCGGAGGGGGCCTCGACCTTCGGACCCTCGACCTTCGGACCCTCGACCTTGGGCGGCTCGAACTTGGGTGGCTCCTCCTTCTTGGGCTCACCCTTGGGCTTCTTGCGCTTCGACGGCGCATCCGTGCGGATGCGGCTCTCCTCCAGCTCGATGTCCACGCGCCCCGGGATGGGCGAGTCGAGCAACACCTGCCACGCGCCGTCGGGCGTGGTGAACAGGAAGGAGATGGCCAGCGGAGACTCCTCCGGAATCTTCACCCGCGTCTGGGTCTTCTCGCCCGGGTAGATGACGAGCGTCTGCACCACCGAGTCATCGGGGTGCACCACGCGCTCGGCCACGTCGGCGTAGAACTCCGTCATGTACCGCTGCGAGTCCACCGCGCGCACCACCATGTGCAGCGGCCGCCCCTGGTTCGTCCCCTGGGGCGAGTTCACGTGGATGGACAGGTGCGTCGGCGCGCACGCCACCGTCCCCAGGGCCAGCGCCAGCATCAACAGCCAGGGGAACCTCATCGCGTCACCTCCTGGAACAGCGTCCAGGGGCCGCCACGCATGCCGAAGCGCAAGCGAATCTCCGAGTGTTGTGAGCCATCCGGGCCCGGCAGCGGCCAGATGGCGTTCTGCTCGGCGTCGAACGTGGCGGCATCCAGGATGCGGAAGCAGTTCCACGACGAGCGCGACAGCTCCGTGGAGCGGTAGCGCTTGGCCTCGCGGCCCGGCACGCGCAGCTCGACGCCGACGGAGGCCGAGCGCGGCTCCCACCACGCCAGCGCGAAGTCCTGCCACGCGGGCGTCTGGTTGAAGCCGAACGCCGCCGCCTCGCCGCACTTCAGGAAGGACATGGTGACGAAGCCGTTCTCACCCGACGGCGGCAGCGGCAGCGGGCGCACCTGGAGCTGCAGCGGCTGCGGCTTGCCCTCTTCGGTCCACAAGAGCTTCGCCAGCTTCGACAGCCGGCCGAGCATCACCAGCATGCGCGGCGGGACGGCGAGCTGCTGACGCAGCGGCCGGCGCAGCATCCACTCCGTGCCGCGCTCCTCCACCACCGGCGAGAGCACCTGCGCCACGAACTGCCAGAAGGCGCCGTCCTTGCGCTTGAGCACCTCCAGCTCCGTCGGGTCCAGCTCCTGGCTCGCCTCCACCGCGAACGGGTAGCGACGCAAGAGCGGCGTCAGCAGCGTGCGGAAGCGCCACTCCCACTGCTCCTCCAGCACGCGCTCCAACTCGGCCCGGCCCAGCTCCCGCGTCATCAGGAAGGGCTCGCGGAACGGCCGGCGCAGCTCGCCGAGGATGCCCTGCTTGTCCAGCCACTCGTCCACGCGGCGCAGGTACGAGCCCTCCTCGTCGAGCAGCATGGACAGGCCCACGCGGCCCAGCGGGGAGAGCAGGTCTGTCAGCTGGCGTCCGCCGTCCTCGTTCGACGCGGGCGTCTCCTCCGCGCCCGAGCGCAGGGACGCGGGGACGATGGTGCGCGCGGCCCCGGCCGCCGGCGGCGCGCTGAAGCCCGACACCTCCGTGTGCAGCTGTGACACCAGCAGCAGGTACGCCGCCAGCTGCGCTGTCTGCCCGTCCTTGTCCGGCGTCATGAGCTGCACGATGGGCCGGAACAGCGACAGCTCCTGGCGCAGCGGCTCGTAGTAGGGCCCCTCCATGGGGCCGATTCCCGCCCCCGTGGCCACCTCGCGCAGCATCGCCACCAGCTCGGAGGTCGGCTGCGTCACCGAGGACAGCTCCGAGGCCAGCGTCGTCGTCAGCGCCGTGAAGCGGTAGTCGCGGTACTTCACCAGCAGGTCCTGCCGGTAGCGCTGCCCGAAGTTGGCCACCTTCTTGAGCACGTAGCCCTGGCGCTGCGCGGCCTCCGCGCGCGACAGCTTCGAGTCCGCCATGCGCAGGGTGAACTCGTCCACCAGCGGCTTGATGTCCGTCTCGAACGTCAGCCACTCCACGCCGCGGCGCGAGGGCAGGGCGTCCACCGCGCCCACGTCCAGCGCGTCCTCCATCGACAGCCCCAGCCCGGCCTCGGCCGCGGACGCCACCGCGCCCGGCGGCAGCCCCATCGAGGTCCGGCTGAAGGGCCGCTGGCCCTGCTCGATCTGCCGCAGCAGCTTGTCCAGCAGGGAGCGCGACAGCTCCTTCGGACGGAACTCGAAGGACTGCTGCATCACCCGGACCTCCAGGCGCGCGTCGCCGTTGGCGGGCACGAAGAGGCCACCGGTGCGCGTGAGCAGCTCCGCGGTGGACATCTCCGCCGCGGCCTTCAGGCCCGCGTCGATTTCATCCTCCATGCGCAGCACCGCGGACAGCATCGGCTCGTGCTCGCGCAGCCAGTCGAGCGCGACGAGCGTGTTGTCCACGCCCTTGAGGGTCGCCTGGCTCTCCGGCGCGCCGGACGCGTCCAGCAGCGCCAGCACCTTGTGCGCGGACGTGTACGCCATGCTCTGCGCCAAGGTCAGCTTCAGCCGCTGCCGCTCGCTCGCCAGCGAGCGCCACCGCTCCAGGTCCATCTCCCGCGCGCTCAGCACCAGCTGCAGCTTGATGAGATGGTCTCTCCACGGGCCCAGGTAGCTCTCCTCGGACAGCCACTCGTAGGGCCAGCGCATCCACGGCACCTGGCCTTGCGTCTGCAGGCCCGTGCGCCACGCCTGGTCGCTGGAGATGATGTAGTCGCCCACCACCTCCTCGCGCAGCCCCGTGGCCTCCATCCAGTCGCCGCCCTTCTCCGTGGCGCGGGTCCCCAGCAGGCTCAGCGCGTCCGCCGCCCAGTTCCAGCGCTTGCGGTACTGGCCATCCAGGTACGACAGGATGAAGCGCCCCATGTCGTCGGTGCGCGAGGCGCGCGCCACCGCCATCAGGTGCAGCATCTGCTCGGGACGGCAGAGCGTCTCGCGCTCGCAGCGCTCCTCCGCGTGCGACGCCGCCCACAGCGAGCGGCTGCCCACCAGCTCCGTCGAGGCGCAGCCCGGGATGAGCGGGCCACAGCGCTGGCACTGCTCCTGGCAGGACTCGAGCAGCGGCTTGAGATAGGACAGGCGCACCGTGTTGGACAGCTGCGCGCGCAGCACCTCCTGCTCGTCCTGGAAGCTGTTGCTCAGGAGCGGGAAGTAGCGCGCCGCGGAGAGCAGGGCGTCCATGGCCTGCATCGCGCCCTGGCCCTTGTCCACCACCACCTCGCCGGACGCCGTCAGGTGCTGCTGCCCCAGCCGCTGCACCGTGGACTCGAAGTCCTCCATGTGCCGCTGGGCCTCGGCCAGGCGGTTGTAGAAGTTCCCGTACGCCGCCACCACCGGGAGCACGCCCAGCGCGAGCAGCGCCGCGCACCTGCGCAGGTGCTTGCCGCGGTAGCGCGCGCGCAGCTCCACGTTGCGCTTCTCCGCGGCGATGGCGAACACCCCCGCGGAGCGCGCGTCCGCCGCCGGCGACGACACGTACACCCGCGTCAGCTCCGGGCGGTAGGACAGCGTGCCGCCTTCCACCAGCCCCGTCACGAACCTGGCGAGCGCCGCGAAGGACTCGCCGCCGCGCGCGTAGAACTCCTCCAGCCGCCCGAAGGCGTCCACCGACAACGAGACCAGGCCCAGCGCGAAGTACTGCTCCAGGGGCTGCAGCCCCGCGGCCAGCCGGCCCTCCTCACCCGACGGCGGCACGTCCCAGTGCAGGGGGATGCCATGGCTGCGCAAGAGCTGGGCGAAGTCCGAGAAGCCCACCAGCGAGTCCATGTGCGTCAGGCACAGGCGCGTCTCCACCGAGCCCCGGCTCGCCTCGGACAGCAGGTTGATCTTCCCGCGCACCAGCTGGATGACCCGGCGCACCTCGTCCGGCGGCGTCTCCGCCAGCCACCGCGCGTCCAGCGCCACCACGACGCGCCCCTTCTGCCGACGGAAGCTCGACTTCCACAGCCGGCTGAGCGCGCGGCGCGCCTCCTGCGAGTCGTCCTCCAGCAGCGACGCCGACACCTCGTGGACCACCTTGTCCGGCCCCAGGAACATCTGGAGCAGCGGGTCCGAGGTGTGGCTGGGCATGAACTGGCGCTCCTGCCTCCGCCAGTCCACCTCCAGGTCGATGAGCGTCGTCTTGCCCGCGCCCGCCGGCCCGAGCACCACCACCGTGGGGAAGTCCAGCACCGCCACGCGGTAGCGCAGCGGCAGCGCGTTCAGGAACTGCTTGCGGATGCGCACCAGCGCGCCGGTGTCCAGCCGCTTGCGCGTCTCCACCTTCGGCGCCACCCGCCGGCGCTTCCTCCACCACCACACCAGCCCGACGACGAGCGCCAAGGCGAGCAGCACCCCGAGCCCTATCAATATCCACGTCAGATAGGGTCGCGCCGCGTCCGCTGTCGTCGTCGCCGCGCTCGCGGCCGCGGCAACGGGGTTCTTCTCGCCCGCCATGGCTCTAGTCCCTCTTCCCGCCCGCTTGCGCGCGGACCGCGAGCTGGAGGCCTTCCATCACGTCCTCCAGTCGCTCCAGTGTGGCCTCCAGTTGCACACCCCATGCCTCCCGCTCCTTGGGTGACAACCGCTTGCCTCCGGGGCCGGGTTCCAGGGCCTTCGCCCCCTCGCGGAGCACGTCCACGAGGGGCACCGTCCCCTCGGCCAGGCTCCCCAGCGACGAGGTCAGGGCCTTCTGGAGCCGCTCCACCAGCTCGGCCACGTTCTGACGGGACGCACTCGCGTCCTTCCGGACGCCGGGGGGAGTCGTCACGCGGGCCTCAGTTGGACAGGTGCCAGAGCAGCACCGGCACCGCGATGATGATGGACACCGTCACGGCGTAGTAGCGCCAGGGGAAGTCGTACAGGGTGGGAGGCGGGGGCGCGGCCTCCGTGTGCGCCTCGCCCACCTGCGTCTCCGGCCGGGGGATGCGGGCCGCCAGCTGCTCGCGGTAGTCGCGCAGCCGCGCCGGGTGGCCCACGTGCCGGCCGATGAAGCCCGCGGTGAGGCAGAAGTGCAGCATCTCGAAGAGCAGCGGCGCCGTGTCCGGGCGCCTCAGCGCGGTGTCCGCCAGCTCGAAGAACAGGTCGCCGCCCGCGTCCACGCCGAACGCACGCAGCTGCAAGAGCGGCCAGTGCTGCGCGTCCTCGTTCGACAGGCGGGCGAGCACCTTCTCGTCCACCAGGAAGGCGAAGGGCTGGAGCACCTTCTCCACGTCGTCGTGGCGCAGGTCGGTCTCCAGCGCCGCGCGCAGGGCGTCCACCTCGGCCATCAGCGTGCGGGACATCGCGTCCAGGGCGCCCTCGGACAGGTGCTCGCGCAGGGCGGGGTCCAGATTCACCGTGCCCAGCTCCCGCTCGAGCAGCTCCTCCACGTGGCGGTAGGCCAGGAGGATGGCTTTCCAGTGCGTCATCTTCATCAGGAGGCTCCAGGGATGGCGAGGGGACCTTGGCCGGCGATGGTCGCCTTCAGCTCCACCGTCGCCTCGTGGTTCCACGCATCCAGCAAATCTCGGACCCGCGTCAGGAACGTCACCACCAGCGGCTCGAAGCCCTCCTCGAAGGGCTCCAGCACCACCTCGTACACGTTCCTCAGCCCGGAGCCCTTCATGGCGCTGTCGGGCACCCGCGACACGCTCATCTCCCGCAACAGCGGCAGACACCGGCGGAAGGGGCCCTCGGAGGGGGTGCCCAGGTGCTGGAGCACCGAGCGCAGCTCGTCCAGTCCCAGCGTGGCCTGGGCCTTCCAGGCGAGCAGCTGGGTGAGCGCCGTCAGGTCATCCCTCAGGGGGCTCTCCCGGTCCGGCTGGAGCTGGCCGACCAGCCGCCACTCCAGGCCCTCGATGTGGCGCGCCGGCACGCTCACCGTCATCCGCCCCGACGCCTCCGAGGCGAAGCGCGGCTGGTGCCACAGCGCCTCCACCACCAGCTTGCGCGGCGTGGTGAAGGCCTCCGGCATGCGCAGCACCAGGTGCGGGGAGGGGCCGTTCTCCGACGGCACCTCCTCCACCTCGTAGCCGGGGCCGCTGCCGGGCAGGTGCGCGGGCCTGAGCGGGGCGAGCCCCGTCTTGGTCATCTCGAACACGCCCGTCACCGAGTGCAGCGCCAGCTCCCGCCCCGCGCTCATGTTGCGGATGGGGTGCTCGGAGCGGGTGCCGTCCGTGGTGATGACCTGTGCGGGCTCCGCGCGCAGGTTCTCCACCGGCACCGCGAAGGGCACCAGGAAGTCGGGCCGGTGGGAGCGCCCCACCGTCCACGCCTGCGCCAGGTCGAAGCACAGGCTGAAGCGCCGCCACCCGCCGCGCGACGGCGGCACCGCGACGTGGAGGAAGAGCTCCGTCTCCGGGAAGAGGAAGAACGAGCGCAGCCGCTGCAGCGGGTGGGTGAAGGTCTCCGAGTCGTCCGGCGCCGGCGGCTCCCGGTCGAACGACACCTCGCACCGCTCGCCCGTGACGTGCTCGTCCGCGGGTGGCCCGTACACCACGCTGACCTCGCGCAGGTGCTGGCGCAGCGCGTGGAACACCGCCAGGGACGGCAGGTACTCGTCCAGGTGGCGCACGTGCAGGCTCATCGTGCCGATGGCGTCCGCGCGCTCGTGCCGGGACTCGAAGTGGAGCATCAGCCGGTGGCCACCCCGCACCAGCGGGCGCACCTCGGTGGACTCCAGGGTGATGGGCAGCACGCGCAGGTCGCGCTGGAGGCGGAAGGTGCCGGGCTCACCCTCGGCCGGCGACAGCCGCAGCTCGGTGCCGCGCGGCAGGAGCACCGCCTCGCCCATCTTCCCCATGGGCTGCGCCTGCACCACCGCGCGCGTGGGCAGGGGCTCCAGGAGGAAGTCGAAGAAGCCGGCGAACAGCCGGCGCCACGTGGAGCGCAGGTTGTGCAGCGTCGCGTGGCGCGTCTGCACGGAGAAGAACGCCATCGCCTCGATGAGGCGGCGCACGTCCGGGTCCTCCCGCTCCAGGGGGGCGGCGGGGTAGCGCTCGTGGAAGCGTTGGCGGAAGCGCTCGAGGGAGGCCATCTCCTCGAGGAAGTCCTGGTGCAGCCGGTCCTTCGGGCGGGTCATCTTGAATGACTCCTTACCCCAACTTCACGAGCGCGCCCGAGACGCTGGTGATACCGGATGCCTTGAGGTTGGCCATTCCCTGGGCTTCCAGGTCCAGCGCGGCTTGCCCCGCCACCTTGACATTGAGCCCCGTCACCTGCGTGTCCGTCTTGCCCGCGGCCTTCAGCGTCAGGCCTTCAATCTTGGCCTCGCCGCCGGTGGCCTCCATGGAAGCCGTCAGGCCCTTGAGCGCCAGCGCCTGGGTGGCCTCCACGTTGACCTTCGCCGAGGAGCTGATGCTCGCGTCCTGGGTGGCCGTCTGGGTGAGCTTCGCCTGGGTGGTGAGGCTCATGTCCTTCGTGCTCGTCACCTTCAGCGTGTCCTGGCTCGTCCACTCCGAGGTGCCCTTGGACAGGAGCGTTATCGTCTGGGCGTCGACCTTGAAGTCCTTGACGGTGACGACGATGCTGTCGGCCTTCTGCACGACGGTGCTGGTGTCGCTCTGCCCGGCGACCTTCAGGGTGATGGCGGTGCCGTCCATCGTCACGGTCTGGACGATGTTCGCGTCGGCATTGTCCACCGTGACGGTGATGCCCTTCACTTTGTCCAGCTCGATGGTGCAGACCAGCGTTCCCATGGCTCCTTCACGCCTCCAGCCGCCTTAAGCGGGCTCTTCCTTCACGCGGATGACCAGCGTCCCCTCCTTGATTTCGATGCGGGCCGTGTCCTTGGCGTTCGTCCTCTGCAAGAGGAAGACCGGCTTGCCGTCCACGTAGGAGTGCTTCATGGACGTGCCGTTCTCCGGCGTCTTGCCCACCAAGAGATGCGTCCCCTGGCCGTCGGCCGGCATGCGCGCCGTGTCGCGCCAGTCCAGGAAGCGCTTGAGCCAGGCCTTCTGGAAGTCCAGCCCCACCAGCACGCGCTCCCCCTTGTAGGCCGGGAAGTAGAAGTGGCCGGGCAGCAGGTTCGGGTTGAAGGGCAGGGTGACGATTTGATTCGCCCAGAGGGGAATCTTCACCTTGTACCCGTCCTGCGACGTCTTGGAGTCGGTGTAGGCCTGCCACGTCTCGTGGGGCTCGTCCCCCATCTCGCTGACGATGAGGCCCTCCACGTACCGGGGCCAGGTGGGCGGCAGGTAGGGCGGCAGGTCCACCCACTTCTCCGCCTGGGGCTCCAGGAGCGTGGCCATCTGGAACTCGAAGCCCCCGTTCTTCGACAGGTGCTCCGCGTCCGGGGTGGACGCGAGCGCGTCCCCTCGCAACGCCAGGGTGCGCACCCGGAACGTCTCGCCGCCGGCCAGCCCCGCCGCGGCCCACGCCTCCGTGGTGGGCAGCTTGACGAGCGAGCCGGGCACCAGGGCGGTGGCGGGGAAGCGCTTCCAGCCGAGCTCCACCTCCTTGCCCCGGACCTTGAGGCGGGCGGTCTCCAGCGTCACCCGCGCGTCCACCTCGTTGGTGATGGGCGTGCGCAGCAGCACGTCGTGCCGGATGCCGGTGACGGCGCTCTGCTGGTTGATGGGCCGGGTGGCGGGGCCCTCGGCCACCGCGTTGAGCACCGTCACCTCGTGGCGGGGGACCTCCGGGAAGCGCACGGTGACCTGGTCCACGTCCGGGCCCCACAGCTTCACGGGCGTGCCCTCCGCGGCCTTCGCGGCGGACAGCTTGTACTTCGCCGCCGTGTAGTCGTACGCGAGCACGCCGTCGCGCGTGTCCACGTACCAGAGGAGGAAGTCGTAGAAGCTGGCGCCGTGCTCGGGCGTCAGGCCCAGGAACAGCTGCGGGCAGGTGGCGTCCAGCCCCGCGCTCCAGTCGTAGACGAGCGGGATGTGCGTGCCCTTGTGCGCGTCCAGCACGTCCTTCATCGTCTTCTGCGTGTAGAGCACGCAGGGGAAGTGCTGGCTCCACAGCAGCGCCGCCGCGTCCTGGAACGTCACCTCGTAGCGCCGGTGCAGCAGCGGGGCGCCGGGACGGGGCACGCCGGGCACCTCCACCAGCGAGCGCTCCGACACCAGGCCCTTCACCTTCAGCGACGTGAGCGCGGGCTGGGGCGCGGCGTCCGTGTGCACCGCCGTCAGCTCCAGCTGGACCTCCATCAGGTCCTGCTCCAGGAACGCCGCCTTCAGCGGGTCCTTCTCCAGGCCGCCCGCGGACGTGTTGTCCGCGAGGTCGAAGGCCACGCGGCCCTCGAAGCCGAACGAGCGCAAGGTCAGCGCGAAGGACTTCACGTCCCCTGGAGGGATGACGTGCGCGGTGCCGCCGGCGGTGAGCGTGACGGCGACCTTGAGCCGGTCCGCGAAGCTGTCGGCCTTCATGGCTCCTCCTCCACGCGGACGTTGCCGCTGAGGGTGTCGAAGCGCAGGCGCAGCTTGCGGCGCTCCTGGCCCACCGTGCCGACGAGGCCGAAGTGCAGCCACAGCCCCGCGTCGCGCCCGCGCATCGTCAACTCCACGTCCGACAGGCGCGGCTCGTGGCGCGAAATCTCCTCGGTCAGCTCGCGGGTGAGCGTCTCCACCAGCTCCCGCGTGCCGTACTTCTCCGTGTACTCGCCCAGGCCGAAGTCGCGGCGGAAGAAGCCGTAGCCCTCCTTGGTGTTGAGCACGGCCTCCAGGTTGCGCACCACGTGCTCCAGCTCGCTGTGGCCCTTCTTGCCGGACGCGCGAGCGGAGTCGGCGCGGGTGGCGAACTTGTCGAGGAAGGAGGCTCGGCCCATGTCACGCCCTGCGCCAGAAGAGGGACACCTGGGCTCCCTGCAACGCCGGGGTGGCGTAGAAGGCCAGGCCATTCTCGCGCAGCGCGAACTGCCACTCCTCGCCCTGCACGAGCTGGTACCAGTCTATCTCGGGTCCCAGCGCATGCGGGAACGAGGGGTGCGGGACGTGGTGGAACGGGATGCCCTTGAGGGCCATGCGCCGCACCGTGGCCAGGCGCGAGGGCCCCGCCAGCTTCACGCCGTCCACGACCAAAGGCTCTCCGGCCCGCTTGCGCTGCACCAGCATGTACAGCTCGCCGCTCTCCAGCACCTCGGGCGGCAGCGGCGAGAAGATGAACTGCCCGTCGCGCGCGGTGAACGAGCGATGGGTGGCGCGCGTGGACTCCGGCTGGAGCGCGCGCGTGAGCAGCTCCACCCAGCGGATGAGGCCCTTGCCCGGGCTGTCGTGCTGGTACGTGGGCAGGTCCGCGTCCGGCATCATCTCCAGGTAGCAGCAGGACTCGAAGTACAAGTCCCTGAGCGCGTCGAAGAAGACGTACGGGTGGGGGGAGATGTGGCGACCCATGTCGCCGCGAAGCGCTTGCAGCCGCTGCACCTCGCACAGCGCGCGGCGGGCGTTGGTGAGCCGGTCCGAGCGCAGGTAGCTGTCGGACAGGCGCGCGATGAGCTGCAGCCGCGCCTGCTCCAGCAGGTCATCCAGCCTGACGAGCAGGGCCGAGAGGAACGGGTGGGGACCGACGAGCAGCAGCGGAGGCACCAGGTCCTCCGTCAGTCCCCACACGCCCTCGGTGTCCCGCCGGAACACGGCCAGCGGCAGCGTGTCGATGGCTCCGTCCAGCACGGGCTCCGCGGACAGGCGCAGCCGACGCATGACCCGCTCCACCACCGGCGGGTCCTCCGCGTACAGCCGCACCCCCGCCGCGCCCTGGCTGCCCCCCAGCACGTGCAGGTAGACGGTGGCCTCGGCGCGGCCGGTCCCCTCGAGCGAGAAGGGCGGCAGCACCGCGTTGCCCGGCACATCCACCACGAAGCCGGCGGGGGTCACCGCCGTCAACGTGGCAATGGACAGGCTTCCACCCGCCAGCAGTGGCTCGCTCCAGGCCATGGCCGCCACGCCATGACTCGGCGTACCGGACAGCGAAGCCTGGAGGCGGACCTGGGCCTCCAGTGATTCTTCCTGGGCCTCGAAGTGCTCCGGCAGCAGCGTCTGACCGACGTGCCACCGGACCCGGGCGAGCTTGAAGGGGGGCATGGGACTTTCTTACCGCAGGACGACTAGGCCGTCTCCGTGACGCCCCACTTCTTCACGATGTTCTTCGAGGACGCCGCCGCGACGTTGATGGACTGCTCCAGCGTCTTGGGCTTCACGCCGATCTGGAACGTGAAGTTCTTGGGCGACTGCACCTCACGCGACTCGTTCTCCGCCACGGCGATGTTCAGCGCGTCGCCGTTCTTCTCGAGCAGGCCGTTGAGGTCCGCGTCCACGAAGTTGGACTTGAAGTACTTCTTCGCGAGCGGGTCGTACTCGTAGATGACGTACTTCACGACCACTTCGATGTTGGAGAAGCTGCCCAGCAGCATCTCGGAGATCTTCTGCTTGTTGGCGGTGGAGATCTGCCCGGAGAAGTACAGCGCGTCGGTGACGCCCGTCTCCCACAGGTAGTTGTTGAGCACCGCCACGGCCTTGGAGGCCAGGGCCTTGTCCGGCTGCTCCGGGTCCTTCAGCGTCTCCTGGTCCGCCACCAGCGCTTCACCGCCGATGGAGATGGACAGGATGTAGCCGACGGGGGACTGCTTGTCCTTCTTGAAGTTGTAGCCCTGGTACACATCCAGGTCTCGGGCGAACTGAGGCATGACTCACTCCTGCATTTGGGTGGGACTGCTTGGTGGGTTTGCAGCGGGGGGACTTCAGCCGAGCCGGGACTCCAGCATGAGCTCCACGTTGAGGCCCTCGAACTGGATGTGCGGCAGCACGGCGACCTTGCAGTCGTACCAGCCGATCTCTCCGGTGCGCTGCTCCACCATCACGTTGGTGGCCTTGAACGGGAAGCGGCGCACCGTCAGGTCGTCGGGGCTGGCCACCGTGGTGACGTAGCCGGCGAGCCACGCGTCGATCTGCCGCTGGATGTAGGGCGCATCCGCCGTGGAGCCGATGTTGTCGCGCATGATGCACTTCACGTAGTGCGCCAGGCGGGTGATGGAGAACGTGTACGCCATGTTCGTGACGAGCTGCGAGTTCTCCGAGTCCTTCGGGTCCTTGAACCGCTTGGAGACCTTGGCGGACTGGGTGCTGAAGAACGTCGCCTCGCTGGTGCCCTTGCGGTACACCAGCGGCATGAAGCCGCACCGCGCGAACTCGAACTCGCGGTAGTCCGGGATGGCGATCTCCACCGGGGCCTTGAGCTCCTCCTGGCCGCGCAGGAAGAACGTGTCCACGGGCAGGCCGGTGATGAGGCCGCCGCCCTTGGGGCCGCGGATGGACTGGCACCAGCCGGAGTTCTCGAACGCCTTCACCATGTTTCGGGCGAAGAGCACGGACGAGTTGCCCCACAGGTACTTGCTGGAGTCACCCTGCGCGTTCTCCGTGAAGTGCAGGTCGTCGCAGGGGTTCTTGTCCGGGTGCCAGGGCAGGCGCAGCACGTAGCGCGGGAAGGTCAGGCCCAGGTACGCGGCCTCCTCGCTGTCGCGCAGCTCGTTCCACTTGCCGTAGCGCGGGTGGGCGAGCGCGCCCTCCAGGTCCTTGATGGCCTCCATCTCCTCGACCTTCTCGCAGCCGAAGAACTTGGGGCTCACGGCGGCGACGAAGGGGCAGTGCGCGGCGTTGGCCACCTTGCCCATCGCGCGCAGCCACTTGATGTCGCCGGGCGAGGAGGAGAACTCGTACAGGCCAATCATCGCGCCGAAGGGACGGCCGCCGTACTGGTCGTACTCCTGGATGTAGACCTTGTCGAACAGCGCCCCGGCGAACACGTCCGCGGAGTTGTTCTCGAAGTCCTGACCCAGCTCGTCGCGCGCGGCGTCCAGGAGGTCGATGGCGATGTTCGCCTTGAAGTTGGTGTTGGCGACCAGGTCGTCCAGACCGCGCCACGCCGACTCCATCTGCTGGAAGCGCTCGTGGTGGAGGATCTCGTTCATCTGGTCGTCGATCATCGAGTCGATGCGGCTGACGACGTCGAGCACCTTGCCCTTGTCGAAGCGCAGCGCGTCGCCCGAGTCGGTCTCCGCGGGCGTGACGTTCTGCACCAGGGCGGCGAGCGCGGACATGAAGCGCGCCTCGATGGTGACTTCCTTCTCGTCCAGCGTGGGGACGAACTTCTCGGAGATCATCGGCTTGGCGTCCGTGGGACGCTCCAGCCGCACGCTCTTGAACAACCCAGGCAGATAGGAGGTTTCAGCCATGACGGTTACCTTGAGATGGAAAAGGGTGGGTTGAGGAAGCGGGCCCTTACGCCTTCACGGTGGCGGGCTCGGAGACGGTGGCCGGCTGGGTGGCGGCGGCGGGCGTCGCGTCGGAGGAGAGCGCGGGCTTGCCCGGCAGACGCAGCGACTCGTAGTCCTTGAGCTCGGCGAGCACGGCCTTGAGCGCGTCCTTGTTGGAGAACAGCTCGTAGACCATGCTGCGCAGCGCCTTCTGGTTGTCGATGCTCGACTGCATCTCCAGCAAGAGCTTCTTGAGCAGCCGCAGCGCCTTGAGCTTCGGCACGTGGTTGACGATCTCGTCCGGGTGGAAGGACTTCATCCGGTCGATGGGCAGCTCGACGTTCAGGTCCGCCTCCACATCCGGGTTGATGCGGTTGGGCACCTGGAAGCTGACGGACATCTTCATGTCCTTCATCAGCTCGTCGAGGTTCTTGCCATTGACGGAGCGCAGCTTGCGCGCCTCGAGGTCCACCTTGCGGTCCTCGGAGGAGCCGAGCGAGAAGTCACCCAGCATCAGCAGACGCAGGGGCAGGTTCACCGTCTCCTGCTCGCCGTTGATGGTGGTCCGGTACGTGAGCGTGATTCGTGACTTGGGCAACTGATCCTGGATTGACATGGCTACGTTACTCCCTCGGTTTGAAGGCCTTTCTTGCCCGGCGACGTGCCGGGGTGCTGCACGTCACTGCGGGGGTGAAGCTCTGGGGGCGGTGTCGCCGGAGAACAGGACGACCTGCCGGTCCTCCTCGGGGCCGCCGATGATGGGCTCGTAGCCGAGGTGACTGGTGTCCTCGACGCGCGCGTGGCCGTGCTGATCCCTGATGACCAGCGCGACGGTGAGGAACACGGGCGTGTCCACCAGGTGCGGCAGCACGCGCGAGCGCAGGCGGCGGCGCGCCTCCACGGCCCAGGCGGCGCCGGTGCCGCAGAAGGACTCGTTGACGTGGAGCCACGCCTCCAGGCCGCCGGTGGGCACGGTGGCGAAGCCGCCCATCGCGGTGCCGTCGCCCAGGGCCGCGCCGCCCAGGCGGATGCCGCGCGTGTCGATGCGCTGGCGGCGGGTGGCGCGGCGCACGCGGACCTCCGCCTCCGGATATGCCTGGGAGAACAGCCAGTGCAGCGTGGAGGGACAGCCGGGGCGCAAGAGGCGCAGGCGGTGCGCGGCGGCGGACTCCCAGCCGGGGAGCAGCGCCCCGTCGCGCTCGGGGAACAGGCCGGCGAAGCGCGCCTTGAGCAGCAGGTGGTCGAAGTAGCCCAGGAAGCTCTCCATGGCGTCGTGCTCCAGCGACTCCATGGCCTTCAGGAAGAAGGAGGGCAGGGGCGACTGGACGCTGAGCAGTCCCAGGTGGACGGTGATGATGGCGCGGCGCGGGTTGCGCGCGAAGTCGACGGACTGGATGAGCCGGGGCGCGTGCACGGTGCCGCGGTGGCTCTTGAGCTCCACGTCGTCCGGGCCGTAGCCCTCTTTCGAGAGCAGCTCCAGCAGGGCCGGCATGTCGAACGCGCCGGCGTGCTCGCGGATGCGCTCCTCGACGGGGGCGAGGCGGACGGGGGGCTGGGGTGGGTGCTGCTGCATGACGTCAGTCCTCCTCTCCGCCGCCGGGCGGCTGCTGCGCGATGAACGCGTCCAGGTCGACGCGGTAGAGCTGCTCGAGCGCTCGCATCGACAGCGAGTCGGCCTCTTGCAGGAAGGGTTCCAGCTGGTGCGCGTGGCTGCTGAGGCCCGCGAAGAAGCGGGTGAAGAGCGACGGCAGGAACACGCGCGGGTCGAACCGCTCCACCGTGGCCATGACGTCCGAGGCCACCACGCCCGCCTTGGGCAGCTCGCCCTTCTCGAGCAGGAGGGTGAAGGCCTCCAGCTTGCGGATGAGCAGCGCGAGCTGCGGAGAGATGGGCACGCCGGGCGGCGGCGCGACGACGGGCTGCGCGGCGACGGCGACGGGCGCGGGCTGCGTGGGGGCCACCGGCGGCGCGACGGCCACGGGCTGCGCGGCGACGGCCACGGGCTCCGGAGCGGGCGGGGGCACGAGCGTGACGGGCGCGGGCGGGGGCAGGGCCTCCATGTGGCGGCGCAGCCAGTGCGTCAGGTTGCGGAAGGGCTCCTCGCAGCCGTTCTTGGGCAGCGTGGCGGGGATGGCGGTGAGGATGGCGTCGCCCAGCGCGAGCGCCTCCTCGAGCGGCGCGCGGATGTCGGCCTCGCACCAGCGCCGCCACGTGGCGTCCTGCTTCTTCTCGTGGTGGGCCAGGTGCTTGTTGATGGAGCGCAACAGCCAGCGCAGGCCGCTCTCCAGGAAGATGTCGCGCTTGGACTCCGGGCCGAACGCGGGGAGGCTGTCGGTGAGCAGGTGGTGGATGGAGTGGAACATCCCCGGCATCGCCAGGAGGCCGCGCTCCTGGAACCCGCCGAAGAGGTAGATGCCGACGAGCCGCGTGTCGCGCTGGCCCTCGCGCAGCAGCGCCTCCGCGCCGCGGGCGGCCTGGGCGTATTCGCCGCTGGCGACCGCCTCCGTGACGGCCTCGACGCGGGCGTCGGGCTCGCCGTCCGGCGCGGGCGCGGGAGGAGCGCCCTCGAGGAGCTTCTCGAGGAGGGTGCCGTCGAAGGGCGCCAGGGTGAGGGCCGCGTCAGCCATCGATGACCTTCACCTGTCCGGGGGAGACGATCTGGATGACGCCGCCGTACGAGCACATCAGCTTCGAGTTGCTCTCCAGCGCCGGGGCGCTGCCGAGCAGCAGCTTGGGGCAGCCGGGCACCCACGGCGCCGCGGTGGCGGGGATGCAGGGCATGGGGGTGAGCACGCCCAGGGCCGCCGCCGTCGCCGCCGCCACCGTGGGGTTGGCCAGCGACTGGCACATCCCGAAGGGCAGGATGTTCACCAGGGGTTTGCTGTCGAGGATGTTGGCCGCGGGCGTCGGGCCCACCACCTTGTTGGCGGGCAGCACCACCAGCGACGAGGGGGCGACGCCGAAGCTGCATTGCAGCATCGCTCCCATGACGACCTGGGCACCCATGGTCCACCTCGCGCGCGTCCCGGGCTCCGGGATGGAGCGCCTGACGCGGAGCCACCCCATTGCGCGAGTCGTGCCAGCCAGTGGACAGCGGCGCTTCCCTCTGGGGACCCCCGTCGGGGGCTGCGGCGCGTTGGCGGTGCGCGTTGTCGACGAACGCGGGCGCGTCCGGCGCGTACGCGTGGATTACCGCGAGCCTGTACGCTCGTCCTCGCCCGGGGCCCGGACGCTCTCCCGCAGGCGGCCGCGCAGCGCGGTGAGGGCCTGGAACATCGGATCCGTGGACTTCTGATGGAGGGCGCCGATCAGGTACTGGGCGCGGCACCAGGCCTCGTCGATGCGCCCCTCCTTCGTCCGGTGGGGGAGCAGGGGGAAGAACTCGACGCGGTCTGGCAGGTGCTCGGCGCCCAGGCGCAGCTCCAGCCTGCGTCTGACCTCGACGCGGCGCGCGTCCTGCTCCTTGGCGAAGCCCTCCGCGTCCTCCGCTCCGGTGAAGAGGATCAAGACGTGGGGCGCGTGACGGGAGGTGCCCGCGGAGGCGGCGGGGGTGACGGACGCGCCGTGGCAGAAGGGCAGGTCGGCGAGCGCCTCGATGACCTCGGCGGAGGGGTAGACGCGGCCCTCGCGGCGCGTGTCGCGGGTGCCGGAGAACAGGTACTGCTCGCGCTGGCGGGTGAGCAGGACGAAGGGCGGGGGGCGGCCCTTGTCGGGCAGCGGCGTGAAGAGGCCCACGTCCCCGGCGGCCTCCTGGCCGCTCAGGTTGAGGTCCTTGAAGGCCCAGGCGCGGCCCGGCGAGGGGGCCAGGGCGGTGTGGAGCTCGCCGGTGTGCCGGCGGGACGCGAGCACCGCGCCGCCCTCGGCCGCGTCGATGAGCACGTGGGTGTGGGGCACGTTGGCCACGTCGCACTGGCGCATCCAGTCGCGCCACGACTCCCAGTCGAGCGCGTCATCGGCGGAGCGGAACCAGTGGGCCACGCCGCGCAAGGCCCCCTTGTTGGCGCGGACCAGCGCCTCGCGCAGCGCGGGGGAGACGCCGAGCGAGCGCAGGGGCAGCTCCGTGAGCCGCGCGGGCGCGCGCTCCACCTCCGCGGGCTCCAGGTGGACATAGGTGGCGCCGCGCAAGAGCGTGGCGAAGAGGAGCGCGGGCTGGTGCTGGAGGAAGTGGAAGCCGGGCGCGGCGAAGGCGTCCCCGGCGCCCAGGCCGAAGGTGAGCAGCCCGTCGACCAGGGCGCCGTTCCACGCCCGCTCGGCCGTGAGGGGGACGGGCGTGTCCGGCGGGTCGACGAGCGGGGAGAACAGCAGGGCCACGGTGTCGCCGGGCTTGTACGTGTGGGACGTGAAGCCGGGCGCGACGTCGCCCTTGGAGCGCAGGAGGAGCGCCTCATGGCCCTTGATGAGCGGGGCCTGGTGGGCCTCCGCGGAGATGTGGGCGGGCTCCAGGCGCGCGAGCCTGCGGGCCAGGAAGTGGGTGCCAGTGGGGGGCAGCACGCTGACGCACGCGCCCAGCTTCAGTGAGGCCAGCAGGGACACGAGCAGCTCCGGCCCCAGCGGATGCACCAGCGCGACCCTGGCGCCCGCCTTGACGCCCTGGGCGGCCCACTCGGCGGCGCGGCGCGAGGCCCGGTCCGCCAGCTCGCGGTAGCCGAGCAGCTGCCACCGGGCGCCGTCCCAGGTGCGCAGCGCGGGCGCGGTGGAGTCCGCGTGACGGACGACCAGGTCGTGGAAGAAGTCGTGGTGCTGGCCCGGACGGCTCTTGGGCGCGGGCCCACCCCGGCTGGCGTGGTGGGCGGCGAGCGTGGCGATGAAGCCGGGCGCGTCGCTCCAGCTGTCGCGCAGCCAGGCCGGAAGTGCTCCGTCGCTGGTCGTGGCTTCCGTCTGGCGGAGGATTTCCCGGAGGTCGAAGGGCATGGTGGCGTTCTCGGGGGGAGTCTACGCGACGCGACGGACGCGTGGGGCCACCCGCACGCAAGACCCGGGCCGTCGGTGAGGCGCGCGGCCGCTCCGATGGAGCGGGTGGACGCGGGGTGGGGTGGGGCTCGGGGGTATCCACTAGGGCGGGGGCAATGGCTTGCATTGCCAACAGTCGTGACGCGGCCGAGCTTGACTGGAATTGCCAACAAGCCTGCGTGGCTGGGATTGAATCGGGTGGAGCGGATCGGCTTTGCTGATCCGCATGATCATCGCCATCCCCCGTGAAACGGTGCCGGGTGAAAGGCGGGTCGCGCTCGTGGCGGAGAGCGTGAAACGCCTCGTCGGCAGGAAGCACGAAGTGGTGGTCGAGAGCGGCGCGGGCCTGGGCGCGGAGTGCTCCGACGAGGAGCTCCACGCGGCGGGCGCGCGCATCGAGCCGAGCACCGACGCGTTGTATGCGAAAGCGGAGGTGCTGCTGAAGGTCCAGCCTCCGGATGACGCGGAGGTGGAGCGGCTGCGGCCGGACTCGGTGCTGGTGAGCCTGGCCTATCCGCTGGCGAACCCGGCGCTGGCCAGGGCGCTGGCGAAGCGGCGGGTGACGCTGCTGGCGGCGGACATGGTGCCGCGCACGACGCTGGCGCAGATGATGGATGTGCTCAGCTCGCAGGCGACCATCGCGGGGTACCGCGCGGTGGTGCTCGCGGCGGAGGCGCTGCCCCGGCTGTTCCCCATGTTGATGACCGCCGCGGGCACCATTCCCCCCGCGAAGGTGCTGGTGCTGGGGGCGGGCGTCGCCGGCTTGCAGGCCATCGCCACGGCGCGCCGGCTGGGCGCGGTGGTGGAGGCGTACGACGTGCGCAAGGTGGTGAAGGAGCAGGTGGAGAGCCTGGGCGCGCGCTTCGTGAACATCGACATCGAGGACGCGGCGGGCTCGGGCGGCTACGCGAAGGAGCTGGGCGAGGAGGCCCGGCGCAAGCAGGCGGAGGTGCTCGCCCAGCACGTGGCGAAGTCGGACGCGGTCATCACCACGGCGCAGATTCCCGGACGGCGCGCGCCGGTGCTGCTGCCCGCGGACATGGTGCGGCGGATGAAGAGCGGCTCGGTGGTGGTGGACATCGCCGCGGAGCAGGGCGGCAACTGCGAGCTGACGCGGGTGGGGGAGCGCTACCGCACGGACTTCGGCGTCACCATCGTCGGTGAGCGGAACCTGCCCAGCCAGCTCTCCGTGCATGCCAGCGCCATGTACTCGCGCAACATGGAGAAGCTGCTCGCGCACGTCACCGACAAGGACAACGTGCTGAAGCTGGATGTCTCGGATGAAATCGTGAAGGGCATGCTCATCACCCGCGGCGGCGAGGTGGTCCACCCCGCCGTGGCGGATGTGGCGATGAGGGAGGGCTGACATGTCATTGACGTTGATCTTCGGCCTGTATGTCTTCTTCCTGGCGGCCTTCACGGGCTACCAGGTCATCTCCAAGGTCCCGCACCTGCTGCACACGCCGCTGATGGCCTTCACCAACGCCATCTCCGGCATCTCCCTGGTGGGCTCGCTGCTGGCGGCCGGCGGGCACTACGGCACGGTGTCCACGGTGCTCGGCGCGGTGGCGGTGCTGGCGGCCACCATCAACGTGGTGGGCGGCTTCCTCATCACCGACCGCATGCTGCGCATGTTCAAGAAGAAGGGCGGCGCGCGATGACGGCGGCCCTCTCGCTCACGGAGACGTTCGTCCAGCTGCTGTACCTGCTCGCCTCCATCCTCTTCGTGCTCGGCCTGAAGGACCTGGGCGACGCGCAGACGGCCCGGCGGGGCGTGCTGCTCGCGGAGCTGGGCATGGTGGCCGCGGTGGCCGGCACGCTGCTGTATGGCGTGGGCGTGACGCACGTCATCGTGCGCTGGGAATGGATTGTCGTGGCGCTGCTCATCGGCTCGGCGGTGGGCACGGGCATGGGCTTGTGGATTCCCATGACGAAGATGCCGGAGCGCATCGCGCTCTCGCATGCCTTCGGCGGGCTCGCGGTGGGACTGGTCGGCGTCGTCGAGTATCTCCAGCACGGCGGCCCCCAGATGACCACCCTCCAGATCTCCGCCACGGGGCTGGAGGTGGCGCTCGGCGCGCTGACCTTCACCGGGAGCTTGATGGCGTTCGGCAAGCTCCAGGGCTTCATCACCGGCCGGCCCGTCACCTATCCGGGGCAGAACCTCTCCAACCTGCTGATGATCGTCGGCACGCTGGGGTTGATTGGCCTGCTCGTGTATTCGCCGGGCTCGGCGTGGGCCTTCTACCTGGTGGCCGCGCTGGGCGTGCTGCTGGGGGTGTTGCTGGTGCTGCCCATCGGCGGCGCGGACATGCCGGTGGTCATCTGCTTGCTCAACTCGTACGCGGGCCTCGCGGCGGCGGCCACGGGCTTCGCGCTGGGCAACAACGTGCTCATCATCTGCGGCGCGCTGGACGGCTTCTCCGGCTTCCTCTTGGGCATGATGATGTCCAAGGCGATGAACCGCTCGTTCTCCAACGTGCTCTTCGGCGCGTTCGGCGCGGTGCCGGAGGCCAAGGCCGTCACGGAGGGCGCCCAGCCCTCGGGACCCGCGCCCAACGTGGGCAGCGTGGAGGAGGCCGCCGAGGTGCTGCGCGCCGCGCGCTCCGTCATCGTCGTGCCGGGCTACGGCATGGCCGTGTCGCAGGCGCAGCACGCGGTGCGTGAGCTGGCCAACGTCCTCCAGGCCAACGGCTGTGACGTGCGCTACGCCATCCACCCGGTTGCGGGCCGCATGCCGGGCCACATGAACGTGCTGCTGGCGGAAGCCAACGTGCCGTACGACCACCTGTTCGACCTGGACGTCATCAACGACGACTTCACCGCCACGGACGTCGCGCTGGTGGTGGGCGCCAACGACGTCGTCAACCCGGCCGCGCGCAGCAACCAGAGCAGCCCCATCTACGGCATGCCCATCCTCTCCGCGGACCTGGCCAAGACGTGTGTCGTGCTCAAGCGCTCGCTCAACGCGGGCTTCGCCGGCATCGAGAACGAGCTCTTCGTCCGCTCCAACACGATGATGGTGCTGGGGGACGCGAAGAAGACGCTGATGCAGTTCACCTCCGCGCTCAAGGAGTAGCTAGAAAGGGCGCATGCCCCTTCCGCGCGAAGCGACCTCGGACGACGCCGCGCTCCTCGCCCGCCTGCTGCGCGAGTCGTTCGAGGAGTACCGTGGGCGGCTGGAGCCTCCCTCCAGTGCCCACGGCAAGACGGAGGCCGCGGTCCGCCGAGAGCTGGAGGACGGCGGCGCGCTGGTGTCCGAGACGGACACCGGTGACCCGGTGGGCTGTGTCTTCTTCCACGTGAAGCCGGACCACGTGTACCTGGACCGCCTCGCGGTGCTGCCCGCCCATCGGGGGCGGGGACTGGCCCGTCTGCTCGTCGACGCCGTGGAGGCGCGTGCCCGCGCGGCGGGACGGGACAGGGTGCGCCTCTCCGTCCGGCTCGCGTTGAAAAACCACCACGTCTGGTATGGCCGGCTCGGCTACCAGCTCCACTCGCAGGGCACCCACCCGGGCTTCCCCGCGCCTACCTTCCTCGTCCTGGAGAAGCACCTCTGTGTCGAGTGAGACTGGAGGTCTTCTGCTGTATGCGTGGGGAGATGTGCGGTGGTGTGTCTCGTGATTCGGCGTGAGAATGGAGATTTCCGCCCCCTCTCCTTCTTGAGTGTGGACCCTGGCCACCTTCGCGCAGAGACTCCCCGTTGACGAAATCGCGCGTCGGCATTCCATTGTTGGGGTTCTGATGGCGTCGGGGCGTGGTGGAAGCAAGGAGCTGGCGAATGGTCGGCGATTCACGGGACGGTAAGTCCCAGCCGGATGAAACAACCGCGGGCCCCCACGAGCCGGACGGCGGAGGCACCCCTGTGTTCGGCGGGGTGTCCGAGGCGGAGCTCGACGTCTTCGTCAGCAAGCTGCGCACGGACAAGAACCCCCGCGTGGCGGCGGCCAACGCGCGCGCCCGCAACGACGTGAACGAGGAGCGGCTGCACAAGGGTGTGCGTCGCTCGCTCGTGTCCTCCGTGCTGGTGGAGGAGGACGCCACGCCCACGCCGCCCATCGCGGCGAACCACGCCTGGTTCCTCGCCCTGGGCGCCCAGCCCTCGGGCCCCTTCGACGCGGAGGCCCTCAAGGAGCCCTGGGCGCGCGGTGAGCTGCGGCCGGAGACGCTGTGCTGGCGCGCGGGCTTCCAGGCCTGGGTGCCGGTGAGCCAGGTGCCGGAGCTGGTCGAGGCGCTGATGCCGGCGACGCAGGAGCTCAGCGCGGCCCTGGACGCCGCCCTGACGGAGCTGCCGGGCGCGCCTGGGCTCGCGGTCGTGAGCGAGGCGGATGTCTCGGGCATTCCCGCGTGGGCCGTGGTGGCGTCACCCGCCGCGCCGAGTGCTCCCGCTCCCGCCGCTTCGGTGCCGGTGGACCCGGTGGGCGCCCACGCGGTGCTGGCCGAGGTGACGGCGGCCACCGAGCAGGTCGAGGCGAAGTGGAGGCTGGGTGGCTGGTGGTTCACGCTGGCCGGCGGCGTCGCCGGAGGCGTCACCGTGGCCATCGTCATGGGCCTGTTCGGCTCGGGTGTCGGGGCCTCGCAGCTGCTGTCGCGCTTCAACCTGCCCGCGTTCATGAAGTCCGAGCCGCCCGCTGCGTCCGCTCCGGCCCCGGTGGCTCCGGCCGTGCCCGCCGCGGCGCCGGCTCCGATGGCACAGGTGCCGGCCGAGCTGTCCGTGGCGCCCGTGCTCGTCGAGACGCCTCGCGAAGTCGCGGCGAAGCCTCCCGCGCCCGCCGTGGCGGACGCGCTCGCGCGCTCAGCCGTGGGGGCGCCCGGCGGTGGCGCCGTGATTCCAGCCGGAGGCGCCGTCGCGACGGCGAGCGCGCCCTCGCGTCCCTCGCTCACGGGGGTCGTCACCGTGGAGCGGGGTGGCTCGGTGCCGGTGGTGCCCGCGTCGGGTGGCGGGCTCGCGGCCGAGGTGAGCGGCATCTCTCGCACGTCGCGCCAGGAGCGGGACGTGGAGTCCGCGCCGCCCGTGTCGCCGAGCTCCCGCGCCGCCTACGTGAAGCTGTCCTCCCGGTCCACCGCGCCCGCGCCCACGCCCGCCGAGGCGCCCGCGGCGGCGGAGGATGACTTCGGGGACCTGGAGAGCGACCTGGGCCCGGACGCGGCCTATGCGCGCGAGCTGTCGGGCCCGGCGTCGGGCCCGCGCAAGCGTGAGCCGCCGCCGTCCGTCTACATCCCGCCGGTGGCGCCCATCCAGAACCCGCGCCTGTCGCTCACCCAGTCGGACGTCTTCGAGGTCGTGCTCGCCAAGAAGGGCGAGGTCACCGCGTGCGCGAACGTGAAGCCACGCCCGGTGGACGAGGGCACGCGCGTCGTCGTGCGCTGGTCCATCCTCCCCAGTGGCGAGGTGTCGGAGGTCGTCACCGAGACGGCGTCACTCCGGGGCACGTCGTTCGCTCGCTGCATCGAGGCCAAGGTCCGTGCGTGGGACTTCCCCAAGCACCAGGAGCAGGGGGGGCCCGTGCGGTTCCCGTTCGTGTTCTGAAAGCCCACCGACAGGAGAGCGCCCATGCCTGCCTACGTCGTCGTCGAAATCGCGGTGCATGACGTGCAGACGTATGAGCGCTACCGGCAGCTGGCGCCGCCCTCCATCGCGCGGTACGGCGGGCGCTACCTGGTCCGGGGTGGGGCGACGGAGGCGCTCGAGGGGACGTGGCAGCCGCCGCGCTTCGTCATCCTCGAGTTCCCCAACGTCGAGCAGGCCCGCTCCTGGTGGTCCTCGCCCGAGTACGCCGCCGCGAAGGCGCTGCGCCACGCGAGCGCCCACACGATGATGTTGTTGATGGACGGCCTGCCGCGCGACGAGGGCCTCCCGGTGGTCGCCGGCGTCTCCACGCTGGCGCCCTGAGCGGGCCCTTGCGCCGAATCGGAGTAGCCTCCACGCCCGAGCCCGTCCCGCGCGTCGTCCCGGCGCGAGCGGAGCGGTGCGAACTGGAGCGTCATGTCCGCCGAGCCTGTCCTGCGTCGTGGGCTTCTTGCCCTCGCTCTCGCCGCCTGTCTGTCTTGGGCTTGTGATGACGGAGACCCCGTCGTCGAGGAGGACATCTTCGCGCGCCTGTCCGCCATCCCCGGCCTGACGGTGCGCGAGGAGGCCCTGGACGCGCAGTTCCCCGCGTCGGCCCGCTTCTTCGTCATGGAGTTCGAGCAGCCCGCGGACCACACCCGCCCGGACGGCCCGCGCTTCCGTCAGCGCATGACGCTGCTGCATGTCTCCAGCGACCGCCCCATGGTGCTCTACGCGGGCGGCTACTTCGTCTCGCTCCAGGCCTCGCGGCGCGAGCCCACGCAGCTGCTCGACGCCAACCAGCTCTCGCTGGAGCACCGCTTCTTCGGCCCCAGCCGCCCGTCGCCCGCGGACTGGAGCCTGCTCACCATCAAGCAGTCCGCGGACGACTTCCACCGCGTCGTCCAGGCCTTCAAGCCGCTGTATCCCCGGAAGTGGATCTCCACCGGCGCCAGCAAGGGCGGCGAGACGATGGTGTTCTTCCGGCGCTTCTATCCGGACGACGTGGACGGGACGGTGGCGTACGTGGCGCCGCTCGCCCGCTACGACGACGCGCGCTTCGTCGCCTTCCAGGAGTCCGTCGGCACCGCGGAGTGCCGTGAGCGATTGAAGGCCTTCCAGCGCGCGGCCCTCGGCCGGCGCGAGGCGATGCTGGCGCTGATGGAGACGCGCGCCCGGGAGCGGCAGCTCGCCTTCACGCACCTGGGCCTGGAGCGCGCCTTCGAGCACGCCCTCATCGAGCACTATTTCTACTTCTGGCAGTACGACAGCCTCTCGCGCTGCGACACCGTGCCCCCGGCGACCGGCAGCGACGCCGCGCTCATGGACGAGCTGGACGGGCGCGTGGGGCTCGCCTTCTTCGCGGACGCGGACGTGGACGCCTACGGGCCCTACTACTACCAGGCCGCCGCGGAGCTGGGCTTCCCCCGGCCGTTCGAGTCCCACCTGGCGGACCTGCTGCGCTTCCCGGGCACCGACGTGCCGGCGACGTACCTGCCCCAGGGCGTGACGGCCACCTTCGTCGAGCACGCCATGCCGGACATCCAGGACTGGGTCTCGCGCGAGGGCGAGCGCTTGATGTTCGTCTACGGCGGGCAGGACCCGTGGACGGCGGCGGCCGTGGAGCTGGGCGGCGCGCGTGAGTCCGCGCTGTACACCGTGCCCGCGGGCAACCACGGCGCGCGCATCTCCCAGCTGCCCGTCGCCGAACGCAACGAGGCCCAGGCACTCCTTCGCCAGTGGGCTGGCGCGGAGTCCCGGGCCTCGGGACTGCAATCACAATCCTGGCGACTGGAGCCGGAGGGCGAGGAGTTCGGCCCCCGTCCTCCCGGCTCACGTCAGCGCTAGTTCACGCCGACGGCGGTCCAGCTCTCCTTGACCTTCGCCACCTCGGTCGAGTCCGCGCCGTACAGGTCCGTGGCCGCCTGGACGGTGGCGGCGCGGGCCTGGGCGAACGTGGTGTTCGGCGTCATGTAGTGGGCCAGGGCGCGGTAGTAGATCTTCAGGCCCTTGTCCATGCCGATGCCGTCCTTGACCTCGATCTGCGACGTGCGGTTCGTGCCGCCGTTGGCCAGCAGGTAGAACGCGTTGTTCGCGATGCCGCTGGAGCCGTGGACCTCCGTCTGCTTCGGGTAGTCCTTGTAGTTGTCGATGGAGTAGTTGTCCCGCTTCGGGTCGTCCATGTAGCGCAGGCCGTCCTCGGAGTCGCCGTTCGTCGGCGTCCAGGCCGTCTCGCCCACCGTCCAGTTGAACTTCACGGCCGGGTTCTTCGTGGACGCGTACCACTCCACGCCCGCGCCCATGATGTCGCTGAACGCCTCGTTCAGACCACCGGACTCGTTGCGGTAGATGAGGCCGGCGGTGCGCTCCGTCAGGCCGTGGGCGATCTCGTGGCCGGCGATGTCCAGCGCGGTGAGCGGGCCGGACGTCTTGCCGTCGCCGTCGCCGTAGCTCATCTTCGTGCCGTCCCAGAACGCGTTCACGTAGTTGGTGCGCACGTGGACGAAGGAGTTGAGCGCCTCGCCCGCGCCGTCGATGGAGTCACGGCCGAGGACCTCCTTGAGGAAGTCGTACGTCATCGCCGCGCCGTAGTGCGCGTCCACGCCCGCCTTGGTGCGCTGGCCGTCGGTGGCCTCGCCCCAGACGTCGTTGTCGTCCGTCAGCTGCGTCTTGCCCGACGCCGTCGACTTGTTCATCGCGTCGTAGGTGTTCACGCCCTTGCCGCGCGTGCTGTCCTCGAGCGTGTACGTGCCGTCCGGCTGCTGCTTGGTGTCCAGCGCCACCTTGCCGCTGTACAGCGACGTGTCGTCCGCCTTGCTGCCGGGCTCGGGGGGCACTTCCTTCGGGGTGATGCTGATGCCCCAGCCGTTGAGCGTGCCCGTGTCGCGCTTGGCCTTGTCCTCGACCGTCAGCGTCCACTCGCCCTTGGCCGACTCACCGGCGAAGTCGCTCAGGTCGAACGTGCCCTTCACGTCGTCCGCGCTGCCACCGGCGCGGTTGTGCACCACCGCGCTCTTGCCCGAGGGGCTGGTCAGCGTGACCTTCAGGTCGCCCTTGAACGTGTGGGCGATGTCCAGGTCCAGCTTCAGGCTCTCGATGGTGCCGTCCTGGTCCACCTTGACCTTGGACGTCACGGTGCTGTTGTCGGCGATCTCCGCCTTGGTGGTGTTCGTCGCGGAGATCTGCCCGGCCGACACGCCCGCCTTCGGCAGGCCCTTGTTGGAGCCGTAGAAGCCGCCGATCTCGTTGTACGACTCGAAGATCTTCCCGGTGTTCGCATCCACCAGGTAGTTCATCTTGCGGGGGCGGTCCTGGCCCTCGATCTGCGACATCTGCACGCGGTAGGCGGAGTGATACTCACCGGCCTTGTCCTGGTAGATGACGCGCTCGGCGTGCGGCTGCTTGTCCGGCTTGCCGCCGAACTCCTTGCGCGCGATGTCGATGGCGGACTGGGTGTTCAGCTTGGGCAGCTCCTTGCCCAGGCCCTCGGGGACCACGGACTGCTCGCCGGTGACGCTCGTCACCTTGCCGTCCTTGTCCAGGTGCGTGATGACCTGCTCGCCGAAGACCTTCACGCCCTCGTGAACGCGGTCCAGACGCACGTGCGTCATGCCCAGCGCGTCCTTCTCCACGTTGGCGGCCGCGAACGCGGGCTGCTGCGCCATCAGCGTCTGCGCGCCCTTGAGCGGGTTGAGGTGGCTGAGCGAGGTCTGCACGGCCTTCTGCGCCTCGGGGCTCTGCAGCGCCAGACGGCCCGGGCCGGCGGGGACCTGCGTCAGCGTCTTCTCCGCGCGCGCCAGGTCCGTCGTGCGCGCCGCGGGGCCGAAGCCGTCCTTGGTCTGCAGCGGGGTGCTGGCCGCCTTCGCGGTGTTCTTGGGCTGGGTCTCGGTGGTCGCGGGGCGAACGCTGACGGGCTTGGTGTCGACTCGGCGGATGGTCATTTCAAAGCTCATTCACAGCGGGGGATGCGAGAATTGTCGCACCCACGTCACATGGAGTTGCCGCCCCCCCTGCTGCGACGCGCCATTTCGGGTTTGTCGGCTTGTTTCAGCCCGTGTTTCAGTGTTTTCAAGCGGTTTTGAGGACACGGAGTGCTGGCCGTCACTCTGGGGGTATGAGCCCACCCGGGCGGGTTTCCGGACCGCGAAGCCGAATTAACCGTGAATTATCCCAGGATTTTTCCAGCCTCACCGGCATGGAAAGGCGCTCTTCCGGGGCTTCGGGGTGGATCAGGGCCCGCCGAAGAAGGACGCCTCGAGCACGCGCACGAAGAGGTTGCAGGCGGCGTGGAAGAGGGCGGCGCCGACGACGGTGCCGGTGCGCTCGCGCATCCAGCCGAACAGCAGGGCGGGGAAGAAGACCGACAGCCGCCAGGTCTGGAAGATGGCCAAGTGGCCCAGGGCGAAGAGCAGGGCGGTCACCCAGAAGGCGGGCCCCAGCCGGGCGCCGAGGAACTTGCGGCCCTGGGGCCAGGCGTCGCGCAGGCGCGCCTGCAGATACCCCCGGTAGAAGAACTCCTCGGGCAGGGCCACGACGAAGAGCTGATCCACCACCCACTCGCCGAAGCGCGGCGGCAGCCGGAGGCGGAAGTGGACCTCGCCGCCCAGGGGCGTGAGGTGTCGCGCGAGTGACTCGGGCAGGTGGGGCAGCAGCTCCACGAAGCCGGCGAACGCGAGGAAGAACAGCGGGCCCACCAGCGCGGAGACCTTGAGGAACAACACCAGGTCTTCGCGCCACGCGCGGGCGGACAGGCCGTAGTCGCGGTAGTCCTCGTCCCGCCAGCGCATGGGGATGAGGGGCAGGTAGAGGAAGCCCACCGTGGCCACCAGCTTGGGGATGCTGGTGCCGCCGAAGGCGAGGAACGAGGCGATGATGCCCGCGAAGCCCAGGGCCCACAGGCCCACGGCTTCCTGCACGGCGCTGGGGCGCCAGGGAGTCGCCACCGACTGCTGGGTCATGGTCCGTCCGCGGAGGCGAGCGTCACCTTCACCTCGCCCATGGGCAGCACCCTGCAGCCGCGCCGGGTGCGCTGCACCACCACCGCCACCAGCCTGCCGTCCCCATCGAACACGGGGCTGCCGGGAGGAAGGGCGAGGGGCACGTCATAGAAGGGCGCCGTCGCGCGGGAGACCTGGGCCGCCGTCGGCTTCGCGGGACGGCCCCGGGTGCCGGGCACCACGCCCACCACCCAGCGTCCCTCCAGGCTGTCGCCGTCCTTGAGAAGCCGCACCGCCACCGCGGGGTACGCGCCATCCGGCGCCGCGACGACGGCGACCTTCAGCGCGCCGTTGGCGAGCAGGACGCGCGCCGGCAGGGCCTGGCCCGCGTGCTCCACGGTGGCGACCTGGAGGCCGACATACTCCTCGCCCACGGGCTCCACGGAGGTGAGCACCTGTCCGGCGGCACCCACGATGACGCCGTGGCCGGTGCGCTGGGGGCCGGTGACCTTCACCACGGAGCGGGTGTGCTGCTCCAGCACGCGCTGGAGGTCCGCGCGCGAGGGGCGCGCCTTGTCCGCCGCGACGGCGGGCAGGGCGAGGAGACACAGTGAGAGGACGAGCGGGGACAGGCGGGACATCGGCGCGCCAGGCAGCCTATCACCGCCCGGCGCGCAGCGCGGTGAGGAAGCGCTCGGCGCTCTGGGTGTTGAGCACGTCCTGCTTGCGGGCCCAGCCCCGCCGGGCGGTGGCGACCCCGAAGGCCAGGTTGGCCAGGTCCTCGCGGCGGTGTGCGTCGCAGCTCACCACCAGCTTCACGCCCAACTGCACCGCCTTGCGGACATACTCGGCCTTGATGTCCAGCCGCGCGGGCTTGCCGTTGATCTCCACCGCGACGCCGCGCCGGGCGGCGTGCTCGAGCACCTCGTCCATGCGCAGGGGATAGGGCTCGCGGCTCTGGAGCAGCCGGCCGGTGGGGTGCCCGAGGATGTGCAGGTGCGGGTTGTCCAGCGCGGTGAGGACCCGCTTCGTCATCTGGTCCTCGTCCATGGAGTGGCGCACGTGGATGGAGGCGATGACCACCTCCAGCTTCTCGAGTACCTTGTCGTCGTAGTCGAGCGCGCCGGACTCGAGGATGTCCACCTCGATGCCCTTGAGCAGGCGCATGCCGGGGACGGCGGCGTTGACGCGGTCGATCTCCTCCCACTGGCGCTCGAGCGCCTCCACCTTGAGGCCGCCCGCGTAGATGGCCGCCTCGCTGTGCTCGGTGATCGTGAGGTACTTCAGCCCCAGGGCCTTGGCGGCGAGCGCCATCTCCTCGAGCGTGTTGCGGCCGTCGGACCAGGTGGAGTGGGCGTGCACGGCGCCCTGCAGGTCCTCCATCGTCACCAGGTCGGTGGGCAGCTTGCCCGCGCGCGCGGCCTCCACCTCGCCGTTGTCCTCGCGCAGCTCCGGCGGGACGAACTGCATGTCGAGCAGCGCGTAGAGCGCGGCCTCGTCCGCGACGGGCAGCTTGGTGCCGTCGTCGCGGTGCACGCCCCACTCGGAGATCTTCATGCCGCGCTCGTGGCCCAGGTTGCGCAGGCGGATGTGGTGGGCCTTGGAGCCGGTGAAGTGGTGCAGGGCGGTGGCGAAGTCCTCGTCGGGGAGCACGCGCAGGTCCACCTGGAGGTCGCCGGCCTCCATGCGAACGGAGCACTTGCTGTCGCCCTTGCCAATCACGGTGGCCACGCCGGGGGAGGTGGCGAGCGCGTCCAGCACGGGGCCGGGGTCCGCGGCGGAGGCGATGATGTCCACGTCCGCCACCGTCTCGGCGCGGCGGCGCACGCTGCCGCCCAGGCTGGCGCGGATGACCCCGGGGGAGGCGCGTACGCGCTCCAGCAGGCCCTCGGCGATGGGGAGCACGTCGCCCAGCAGCTTCCGCTCGCCGCGGGCGCGGCGATACAGGGTGATGCCCTCGAGGATCTTCGCCTGGCTCTTCTCTCCGAAGCCCTTGAGCTGCTTCACGCGCCCCTCGCGGCAGGCCTGCTCCAGCGCCTCGACGCCGCCGATGCCCAGCTCCTTCCAGAGGGTGGCGACCTTGCGCGGGCCGATGTCCGGCAGCTTCATCAGCTCCAGGAGTCCCGGAGGGAACTTCGCCCGCAGCTCCTCGAAGTAGGTCATCCGTCCGGTGGTCACCAGCTCGGTGATCTTCTCGGCGAGCGCGGGGCCGATGCCCGGCAGGCTCTCCAGGCGGCCCTCGGCGACGAGGGTGCCCAGCTCCTGGGTGAGGCCGAGGATGCGGTCGGCCCCCATGTCGTAGGCACGGGAGCGGAAGCCGTTCTCGCCCTGGAGCTGGAGCAGCAGGGAGATGTCCCGGAGGACCTGGGCAACGGTGGCTTTGTCGACGATGGGCGGGGTCACGTCAGAGGTCACCTGGAAGAAGGTAATGCCCGGGGAACGGGGGTGCAGCTTGCTTCTCGTTGTGGGAAAAGGGCGGCGATGACGAAGATCAAGCTCGGACCGGCGGACTTCGCCGAGAGGGAAATGCGCGGCTACGAAGTCGGCAAGCGCAATGTCTGCATCGCGAAGATTCACGGCCGTTACAAGGGCCTTGATGACTGGTGCAACCACGCGGGCTGTCTGCTGTCGGGCGGACGCATCGAGGACAACATGGTCGTCTGCCCGTGCCATGAGGTCGGCTTCGACATAGACACGGGGAGGAACGAGACCTCGCCCGGGGTCTGTGACGACCAGCCGACAGTGAGCGTCGAGGTCCAGGACGGCGCCCTCGTCGTCGAGCTTCCCGACAACACCTGACGTGCCTCCGGCACCGGAGTCTCCTCCTCATGGCACACGACGACCATGACCACGGCGGCGCGCCGCCCTCGCATCGGCACGAGCACCACCACGAACATCCCCACACCCATGAGGATGGCGTGGTGCATTCCCACGAACACGCGCATGAGCACGAGCACGCGCATGACCACCGACACGGTCATGACGCCGCGCACGCGCATGACCACGGGCACTCGCATGAGCACGGCCACGGTCATGACCACGAACACCGCCACGGCCACGAGCATGAGCACGCTCATGACCACGGCCACGAGCATGGGCACGCTCATGCCCACGGCCACGGCCACGAGCATGGGCACGCTCATGCCCACGGCCACGGCCACGGACACGAGCATGGGCACGGCCACGGCCACGGCCACGAGCATGGGCACGGCCACGGCCACGGCCACGAGCATGGGCACGCTCATGCCCACGGCCACGGACACGAGCACGGTGCGGCAAGCGTCTCGCACGAGCACAAGTCGCGTGCGCCGGTGCACGTCAGCACCTTCGTGGTGACGTGCTCCGACAGCCGCGATGCCTCACGTGACGCGAGCGGCAGGGTGCTGCGCGAGGGCCTCGAGTCCGCGGGCCACGGCGTCGCCGGCTACGTCGTCGTGAAGGACGACCCGGAGGCCATCCGGCAGGCGGTGGCGGAGGCCCAGTCGGTGGGCGCCCGGGCCATCCTCTTCACCGGGGGCACCGGCATCGGTCGGCGCGACACCACGGTGGAGACGCTGCGAGGTCTGTTCGAGAAGGAGCTCCCCGGCTTCGGTGAGCTGTTCCGCATGCTCTCGTACAAGCAGATTGGCAGCCCGGCCATGATGTCGCGCGCGACCGCCGGCACGTATCAGGGAATGATGATCTTCGCCCTGCCGGGCTCGCCGCAGGCCGTACGGCTCGCGCTGGAGGCGCTCATCCTCCCCGAGCTGGGCCACGCCGTTCGGGAGCTGACCCGGTAACGAACGCGCGGTTTTTTCATCGCGCGAGAGTTATTGCGGCTTTCCCTTATTGCCAGGGGCTTGAGGATTGACCCACGGGAAATGTTTACGCAGAGTATACGGAATTCGCTGCTCTGTCGCGAATAGGTCCCGTTGGTCGTCCCTTCAAAGTTGACCCTCCCGGAGAGGAGGAGCCCCATGCATATGAAACGACTGGGTTCGTTGGCGTTGATGCTTGGCTGTGTCTCGGCGTACGCGAAGGCGCCGGAGCGCGAGGTGTGGATCACCCTCGGCGCGGATGCCGTCACGGAGGTGAACGCCGCGTTCATCGTGGCCGGAGAGCGGGTTCCGGCGCTCGCGGGGCGCCAGGGCGACGTCGTCGCGATGAAGCTGCCCGAGTCGCGCATCGACCTCGTCTCCGAGGTGATGCACGAGAAGCTCAAGCGCTGTGGCGGCTTCCTCTATCACGAGACGGAAGCGGACGCGCTCGCGGAGCTGGCCATCGAAGGTGCGCCCGCGCTGGCCCCCTCGCTGGCGGTGACGTACTCGCTGGACAAGGCCCCGGTGGTCAACACGCTCATCGGCGGCATGGCCGCGACGAACATCCACGCCAACATCCAGTACCTCTCGACGCAGTTCCCCACGCGTTACTACACGTCCACCCATGGCGTGGCCGCCGCCACGTGGGTGCGGGACCTGTGGGCGGGTTATGCCGGCGCGCGAGCGCAGACCGGCGGCGACGTCACCGTGGAGCTCTTCACCCACGCGTTGTGGGCGCAGCCGTCCGTCATCCTGACCATCCAGGGCACGCAGCAGGTGCCGGCGGGAGACGAGGAGATCGTCGTCCTGGGTGGCCACCTGGACTCCACCAACCTGTCGGGCTCCGCGGCCCCCGGCGCGGATGACAACGCGTCCGGCATCTCGACGTTGTCCGAGGTCATCCGCGTGGCCATGGCCTCCAACTACCAGCCGCTGCGCACGGTGAAGTTCATGGCCTACGCCGCCGAGGAGGTGGGCCTGCGCGGCTCCAAGGAGATCGCCGACAAGGCCAAGAACGAGGGCGACAAGGTCGTCGGCGTCCTCCAGCTCGACATGACGAACTACAAGGGCTCCGTGGCCGATGTCGTGCTGATGACGGACTTCACCAACGCGGCGCAGAACGCGTTCATCGGCAGCCTGATCTCCACCTATGTCGCCGGCGTGCAGCAGGCCACCTCGGCGTGTGGCTACGGCTGCTCGGACCACGCGTCCTGGAACGCGGCGGGCTTCGCGGCCTCCATCCCGTTCGAGGCGATGATGGGGCAGCACAACAGCACCATCCACACCGCGAACGACACCCTCGCGGTGAGCGGCAACAACGCGAACCACGCGCTCAAGTTCGCCAAGGTCGCGGGCGCGTACATGGTCGAGCTCGCCAAGGGCACCGCCACGCTGTCCGACCCCGTGGCGCCCACCGTGTCGCTCACCGCTCCGTCGGCGGGCACCACCGTGTCCGGCACCGTCACCGCCAGCGCCAACGCGCAGGACAACCAGGGCATCAGCCGCGTGGAGTTCCTGGTGGACGGCGCCGTCGTCGGCACCGCGACCACGTCCCCGTACTCCATCGCGTGGAACACCGCCGTCATCGCCAATGGCAGCCACGCCGTCGTCGCCCGGGCCTATGACCTCATCGGCAACACCACCGACAGCGCCCCCGTCACGGTGACCACCAGCAACTCCTCCGGCAACGCCATCTACGACCCGGTGCTGCGCGTCCCGCGCTGCGCCAACGTGTCCAACGTGTGTGACTCCACGACGCTGCTCGTCGGCCGCGCGAGCCTGGGGCCCGAGGCGAACGGCCCCAACACCGTCAACAACTCGTGCGCCGACGGCATCAACGGCACCTTCCACTTCGATGAGTCGAACGACCGCATCAAGGTGTCCACCGTGAGCGGCAACCCCTTCGCCGCCGGTGAGACGGTGCTCATCGAGGCCACCGTGTGGGCCCTGGCCGCGCGCCCGGACAAGCTGGACCTGTACCACGCGCCCGACGCCAGCAACCCGGTGTGGACGAAGATCACCACGCTGGCGCCTCCGGCGGGCGGTCAGCACACGCTGTCGGCCACCTTCACGCTGCCGGCCGGCGCCAACCAGGTCGTGCGCGCGCGCTTCCGCAAGCAGGGCAGCGCCACGCCGTGCTACGCGGGCGCCTACGACGACCACGACGACATCGTGTTCGCCGTCAGCCCGTAGCCGTGTCGTAGGATGCCCTCCCGTGCCTCCTCCTGATTCGCTGGAGGAGGCGCGGGACTCCCGGGCCCCATGTGGGCCCGGGAAGCGTGGGCGGCGGGCCGCCGTTCCAGGAACATTTGGGAGCCCCGACGTGACACGCCGCTCGAAGACGCACCCTGGCCTGAGCCCTCGGGCAGTGCAGCACCTGCGCCCCCGGCTCGACGCCGTGCTGGCCTCCACGGATGCCCGCGCCCGCATCGGGTTCGACCCGGTGGAGTTCCCCCACCGCTACCAGGACGCCCGCGACATCGAGGTCTCCGCGCTGCTCGCCGCCTGTCTGGCCTACGGGCGCGCGGACCTGTTCCGTCCCAAGGTGGACTCGCTCCTGAAGCGGATGGGCCCGTCGCCCGCGGACTTCGTGCGGAAGCTGGACGTCGCTGGCGCCAAGGCCCTGCTGACGGGCTTCGTGTACCGCTTCAACGTGGGCACTGATTTGGCGGTGCTGCTGCTCGGCATGGGCCAGGCGCTGCGGGAGCACGGCAGCCTGGAGTCGCTGTTCGTGAGGGGACTTGCGGCCGAGGGCTCGCTGCACGGCGGCTTGAGCGCCTTCACCACCGCGCTGCGCCGCCTCCCCATGGAGCCCCTGCGCGAGGCGATGGGACCCGAGCGGGGGCTTCACCACCTGTTGCCCTCGCCGCTGGGGCCGGGCGCGGCCAAGCGGTTGAACCTGTTCCTGCGGTGGATGGTGCGCGGACCGGACACGGTGGACTTCGGCATCTGGAAGCGGGTGCCCGCGTCGGCGCTGCTGATTCCGTTGGACACGCACATCGGCCGCATCGCCGGACACCTGGGCCTGACGCGTCGCACGGACCTGACGTGGCGGACGGCGGAGGAGGTGACGGCGTCGCTGCGGGCGTTGGATGCGGCCGACCCCGTCCGCTACGACTTCGCGCTCTGCCACTATGGAATGAGCGGCGCGTGTCCGGCCCGGCCGCTCCCGGAGAACTGCGAGCGGTGCCCGCTGCTGCCTGCCTGCCATGTCGGGCCGGACGTGGTGGCGGGGGCGACCCGACGGGTCCCCAGTGCCTCGCGGCTCAAGGGCCGCGCAATGTCCGGAAGGGAACGTCGTTGATTCCTGCATGAGGGAACGCTGCAATCCGGCCGGGTGTCTGCGTGTGAATTCCACGGGGACATCAGGGCCTGCCCGGGCCGAGGAGCGTGATGCGGTGCTCGCGACACTGGTGTCGGTGCCTGCGGCGGTGGTGGAAGCGGTGGAGCGCGGCCTGCGCGCGTCGGGGGCGAGCCCGTCCTGCCATGTGTTGAGCGTGACGGGGGCCGATGTCATCGCCGCTCCGGTGGAGGAGGGGCTGCTGGTGGCGTGGGACGCGGGAGGGCCGCTGGACGCCCTGCTCGAGGATGTGCGCCGCCTGCATGCGCTGCGCGTGGTGGCCCGCACGCACCTGGTGGTGCTCACCTCGCGGGACGACGCGCAGACCGAGGCGCTGGCGGAGGCGGGCGCCGACGAGTGCGTGGCCTCGGTGGGCCCGGGCTGGGGCGCGCGGGTGGTGGCGCTGCGTCGACGGCTGGCCTCGGACACGGAGGCGCATGATGTCCGGGCCCTGCGCCGCGCCAACACGTTCCTGCGCAGCGCGCTGGACGCGGTGCCGGAGCCGCTCTTCGTCAAGGACCGGCAGCACCGCTGGGTGGCGGTCAACCAGGCCTTCTGCCGCGTCATGGGACATCCGGCGGAGGCGCTGCTGGGGCGCTCCGACCACGAGTTCGTCGCCGCGCACGAGGCCGACAGCTTCTGGCGCAACGACGAGCGGGTCTTCCTCACGGGGGGCCCCGACGAGAGCGAGGAGACGCTCACCGACAGGACGGGGCTGGCCCGCGTCCTGGTGACGAAGAAGGCCGGGTTCGACGGCGCCGGGGAGGCCTTCCTCGTCTGCATCATCCGGGACATCACGGACCAGAAGCGCCTGGAGTCGCAGCTGCTGCTCGCCGAGCGGATGGCGTCGGTGGGCACGCTGGCCGCGGGCGTGGCGCACGAAATCAACAACCCGCTGGCCTATGTCAGCTCCAATCTCGCGTACGTGAGGGATCTGCTCGCGCTGCCGGAGCTGTCCGCCGAGCAGCTGCCGGAGCTGCGAGAGGTGGTGGCGGAGGCGCTCGACGGCGCGGGCCGCGTCTGCGCCATCGTCCGGGACCTGCGCACCTTCGCCCGAGGCGACGAGGAGCGACACGGACCGGTGGACGTGGTGCGGGCGGTGGAGGGCGCGCTGCGGCTGGTGCGCAACGAGCTGACGCACCGCGCGCGCATGGTGTGCACCCTGGAGCGCGTGCCGCCCGTGCACGGCAACGAGGTGCGGTTGGGGCAGGTGGTGCTCAACCTGCTGGTCAACGCGCTCCAGTCGTTGCCCGAGCGGCCGGCCGAGGAGAACCGCGTGCGCGTCAGCCTGCGCACCGGGCGCGCGGGCCAGGTGGAGCTGGAGGTCAGCGACAACGGGCACGGCATGGCGCCGGAGGTGCAACGCCGCATCTTCGACCCGTTCTTCACCACGAGGCCGGTGGGGGAGGGCACGGGGCTGGGGTTGTCCATCTGCCTCACGCTGGTGCAGGCGATGGGCGGGCGCATCGAGGTGAGCAGCGCGCAGGGGTGGGGGAGCACCTTCCGCGTGGTGCTGCCCGCGCTCGCGGTGGGCACCGTCGCCGCGCCGGAGTCCCCGGTGCTGGGCAACGTGGTGCCGCTGGCCATGCGCAAGAGGCTGCTGCTCATCGACGACGAGCCGTCCGTGGGCAACTCGGTGAGCCGGCTGGTGCGGGACGTGTACGAGGTGCACGCGGTGCAGGACGCGCGCGAGGCGCTGAGACGGTTGTCCACCGGCGAGCGATTCGATGCCATCCTGTGTGACCTGATGATGCCGGGCATGAGCGGAATGGACTTCGTGGTGGAGCTGGAGCGGCTGGCGCCGGAGCTGGTGCTGCGCACCGGGCTGATGACGGGTGGGGCCTTCACCGCGCAGGCGCGGGAGTTCGTGGGGCGCCACTCGCGAGGGCTCTTGGAGAAGCCCTTCGAGCGCGAGCGCCTGTGCACCTTCGTGGAGCACCTGTTCCCATGAAGCGCAAGACCTGGCGGTGGGTGGGCATCGGCCTGGTGGCGATGCTCGGGGCCCTGGTGTTCGTGGGCGCCGACTGGCTTCGTGGGTTGTCCTTCGTGGTGCGCGCCGCCGGGATGCAGGGTCCGGTGCCGGAGGCGGTGGCGGGGTTTCGCAACGCTCCGTTCGAGAAGAGCGAGCTGCGGGTCCCCACCCGGCATGGCGAGGTCCGCGCGCGGCTGTATCGCCCGCGAGAGGTGCGAGGGCGCACGGTGGTGCTGACCTCGGGCGTGCACGCGGATGGCATCGATGAGCCGCGCCTGGTGAAGCTGGCGGAGGACCTGGCCCGGGGCGGGCAGATGGTGCTCTCGCCCGAGCCGCCGGACCTGCTGCGCTACGAAATCACCCCGCGCCTCCCGGACATCATCGAGGACGCGGCCCTGTGGGTGAGCGGCCGCGAGGACCTGGCGCCGGGCGGGAAGGTGGACCTGTTCGGCATCAGCTTCTCGGGCGGGCTCTCCGTGGTCGCAGCGGGACGGCCCGCGCTCCGGGACAAGGTGGCCTCCACGCTCTCGTTCGGAGGCCATGGTGACCTGCCCCGGGTGCTGACCTTCCTGTGCAGCGGTCAGCTCCCCGATGGCTCGCACCTGACGCCGCATGACTATGGCGTGGTCATCATCCTCCTCAACGTGGCGGACCGGCTGGTGCCTCCCGAGCAGGTGGAGCCGCTGCGCGAGGGCATCCGCACGTTCCTGCGGGCCTCGCACCAGACTCAGACGGACCGCAAGCTGGCGGAGGAGACGTTCGCGCACGCACGGGTGCTGGAGACACGGATGCCCGAGCCCGCGTCGAAGTTGATGGGCTATGTGAATCTTCGGAACGTGGCGGCGCTGGGTCCGTTGTTGTTGCCGCTGGTGCGTGAGTTCGCCGCGGACCCGTCGATGTCTCCGGCACGCTCACCCGCGCCGGCCTCGCCCGTCTATCTGCTGCATGGCGCGGGCGACACGGTGATTCCGTCCATGGAGTCGGTGCTGCTGGCCCAGGCGCTGCGGCCGTACACGGAGGTCCATCAGCTCTCCACGCCGCTCATCAGCCACGCGGAGGTGGACAAGAAGGCGGGCGCGGCGGACATGGTGCGGATGGTCGGCTTCTGGGCGAGCCTGCTGGACGAGTGAGGGGAAGGCTCAGCTCTCGCGCGCGACGCTCGCCGCCGTGCGCACGCCGCCCACCGCCGTGGCCAGGGTGCTCTGTCCGGGGAACGCCGAGTCGCCCACCAGCCAGAGGCCCTCCATGACGCGCAGCGGGCCCAGCTGTCGGTAGTGGCTCAGGCCCGCGCGACGGGGGACGCCGCCCACCGCGCCGGACTCCCGCTGGGTGAAGCGTTGGAAGGTGCGCGGGGAGGCCGGGAGGACCTTGGTGACGTGGGGCATCCACTCGGGCGTGAGCTGCTCCAGCGACTCGCGCATGCGTGTCTGGATGTCCGCGATGTAGCGCCCCTGCTCCTCGGTGGACATCGCCCCCAGCTTGCGCAGGGGCACATGTGTGGACGTCGTCACCGTGCGATGTCCCTCGGGTGCACGGCCCGTGTCCTCCTCGCCGCTGATGGACATGAAGACGTGGTTGCCCTCGATGAACGGAGCCTGCTCGTCACGCACGAGCTCCAGGTGGCTCGCCTCGCGTGACACCGCGTCGGGCGCCTTGATGACGAGATAGAGCATCGCCGCGCCCCAGCCCTCGGCGACGCGCTCCGACAACACACGCATCGAGCCGACGCGCTCGGGTGACAGGCCCGCGAGGCGCATCAGTCCTCCCGGCAGCAGATTGGCCACCACGTGTCGGGCCCGGAGCACGCCTCGACGGGTATCGACCTGCCAGTGTCCTGGCTGACGGGACAGGCCTTTCACGCGGTTCGCCAGCATCAGCGTTCCACCGCGGGCCTCCATCGCTCGGGCCAGGGCCCACGCGAGCTGTCCGATGCCGCCCCGGACGTGGCCCGTGCCTCGCCAGTAGTAGTCCATCGCCGCGAGCGCGAACGGTGTCTCCGCTTCCGCGGCCGAGCACTGCACGGTGATCTGACAGAGGGCATCCAGGTAGGTACGCAGCGGAGTGAAGCGCGAGAGGCCGAGGTGCTCCAGCACCGCTCCGAGCGGACGCCCGAGCCACCGCGCGAGGGGCGCATAGCGATGCAGCCGCGCGGCGTGACGGAAGAGCGCGCGAAGGTCGAAGGGTGGCAGCAGGTCCGGGTCATCGAACATGGCCCAGAGCGCGCCGGCCACCTGGGACTGGAGGTCGAACAGGCGACGAATCGCGGGTGCGGGCGCTTCCGGCAGGGCGCACAGGGTCTCGATGAAGCGGGCCCGGTCTCGTGTCACCGGCAACCGCAGCCCGGGCGTGCGCAGCTCCACCACGGGGTCCAGCCAGTCCACCGTCACGTCCAGCGCGTGCTCGCGAATCCAGCGACCGAAGAGCTGATGGGGCTCGAAGCCGGAGAACAACGTCGCGCCCGACTCGAACGCGAAGCCGCCGCGACGAAACGTGCTGGCGCAGCCCCCGGGATAGCTGAGCGACTCGCACAGCGCCACGCGCGCACCTCGCCGGCTCAGCTCCAGCGCCGTGGCGAGCCCTCCGAACCCCGCGCCCACCACCACCACGTCGTAATCCAAGTCCGACATCTCCAGGTCGAGTCCAGGGGCGGACCTCCTAACGGGTCCACGCCAGGGGGGCGACTCTTTCGTCACAAGGGTGGGGCTCCTGACACTGGTGTGCGCCTCGACTCGCCCGGGCCGAGCCGTGGAATCCGTGCGGAGAAATCGTTTCGATTCGAGGCCGGAGCCAGGAGGCTGGCGCGGGGAGGGCGTAGACTGTTGTCGACTGCTCACTGAAAGGGCTCCCGTGCACCGCCTCCTCGCCGTCCTCTGCCTCGTGCTCGTGGCCGGTTGCGCCTCCGCCCCCAGGAGCAACCCGGAGCCCCAGGCCGCCGCCGCACCGGAGCCCTCGAAGCGGCCTCCGTTCCTCAATCCCGCCGAAATCATCAAGCGCATCGAGGACTCGCCGGTGACGTATCGCATCGACGGGAAGGACTCGCCGCCGGGTGGCTGGGCGGACCAGCTGTGGCCGCAGCGCGTGCAGGCGCTCGAGGCGCCGCGCGTGGTGGAGCAGGGCGGCGAGCGCGTCATCGTCGAGTGGCCCGAGAGCCCCGAGGCGCGAGCGCTGCTCGACGAGGCCGAGCCGCACTTCCAGGCCAAGCGCTACGAGGAGGCGGGGAAGCTGTACGAGAAGGCCACGAGCGTGTGCCCGCAGTGCTATTTCGCGTGGAACTTCCGCGGCGACGCGGCGTACTTCGCGGGCGACTCGGCCACGGCGCTGGGGCACTACCAGCAGGCCACGCGCCTCAACCCGAATGACCACCGCTCGTGGTTCTTCCTGGGCAACGCGCTCGCGCGGCTCGGACGCTTCGAGGAGGCCCTGGAGTCGTGGGCGTGGTGCCTGGTGCTCAACCCTCGCTACCCTGTCATCCGCCAGTTCTTCCGCGCCAACGCGGGCCTGGGGCTGGTGGTGCGCGAGGACGTCATCGTCCCTCGTGGCTACGCGGAGCGGGACGGCGAGGAGATCTCCATCCAGTTCGACCCCGACCACGACCCGGCGTGGTTCGCCTTCGCCAACTGCAAGGCGCTGTGGCTGGGAGAGCCGTCACACCGCCAGGAGATGACAGGCACCACAAAGGAGCACTTCACGTCGCTGGAGGAGATGGAGTGCCTGGGCTCGGCGCTGCTCGTCCACGAGAACCAGAAGAAGAAGGGCGAGACGGAGCGCTCGGACCCCACGCTGGAGCGGCTGTCCCGCATCACCGAGGAGGGCCTGTTGATGCAGGCCGTGCTCTTCGAGGTGGGGGCCCGGGTGCACCCCCAGGTCGTGCTCACCCTCGATGACGACATGCGCCAGCGCCTCAAGACCTACGTGCTCAAGCACGTGCTGGTGCCGGCGTCATCGGTGGGCAACTACGACCTGTGAGGCCCCGTCGCGTGACTAGCGCGGCAGCTTGAAGCGGAGCGTGAACACGTAGGAGACGCTCACGGCCTTGCCCTGGAACTTCACGGGGCTGTAGCGCCGGGTGTGCAGCGCCTCCGTGACGTGCTCATCCATGTGCGCCATGCCCTTGATGATGCGGCAGTCGCGCACGTCGCCCTCGCGGGTGATGACGCACTTGGCGATGACCGTGCCTTCCACGCGCGCCATGCGGGCCTGCTCTGTGTAGTCGAGCGGCTGGCCACCCATGAGCACCGGCGGCGTCATGCCTCCGCCGAACGGGATGACGTCCTCACCGGTGCCCTCGCCGACTCCGCCCGGAGGCAAGCCGGGGACGAAGGGCAACCCGATGACCGTGCTGTTCGGGTCACCCTCCGGATGACCGCCCGGGACGCCCGTGGGCTCGGTGTCACCCGTGTCCGGCGCGTTCGCCACCGGCTCCGGCTCCACGTCGACGGGCTTGGGGTCCACCGGCATCGGGTTGATCTGCGTGGGGAAGGTGTCGCGCTTGGGCTTGCGCGGCTTGGGAGGAGCCGCCTGCGTCTTGGGCTGCGCCGGCGCCGCGTAGCCCTTGGCCACCTGCGGACGCGCCGCGAGCTTGATGACGATATCCGGCTCCGGCTCGGGCGGCACTTCGGCGGGCCGCGCGGAGATGACCAGGACCGCGCCGAAGAGCGCCGCGTGCACGGCGACGGACCACCACATCCCAGCACCCAGACGCCCAGCTCGCTGCCGCTCGATGACAGACTTGAACATGGAAGGCCTCCTCCCCGATGGGCGCTCCCGGAGGTCCACCACGCCATGCGGCGTCTCTCCGGCGTGGGCGTCTTGGCTTCGGAGCGCCCCGTCCACGCAGGATTCAAACTACGAAGTCCCGGGTGGGCGATGGCGAAGGGCCGTCCATCTGTTGGTCATGGTTGCGTCATGGTGACGAGACCTCCATCCGGTACCCCACACCGCGCAGCGTGTGGATGCTGAAACCGGAGGCGCTCGTCCACCCGAGCTTCTTCTTCAGACTGGAGACGAAGTTGTCCACCGTGCGCGGGTCCACCACCACGTCACGGCCCCACACCGCGTCCAGGATTTCTCCCCGGGGCAGCGCGCGCTCGCGGTGGCGCAGGAGGTAGGCGAGCAGGTCGAACTCCGTGCGCGTCAGCTCTACGCCCGTGCCATCCGGCTTCGTCACCGTGCGGCGTCCCAGGTCCAGCGAGTACCCGCCGAACGTCGTCACCTGCGCCGGGGCCGTGCCCGCACGGCGCACCAGCGCGCCCACCCGCGCGAGCAGCTCCCTCAACCGGTAGGGCTTGGTGAGGTAGTCCTGCGCCCCCGCCTCGAACCCGCGGACGATGTCGTCCTCGAGCGAGCGCGCGGTGAGCATCATCACCAGGCTCTTCACCCCTTGCGCCCGCAGGCGCCGGCAGAAGCTGTAGCCGTCCTCGCCCGGGAGCATGACGTCCAGGATGAGCAGGTCGAACTCGCGCTCGCGCAGGAGCGGCTCCGCGTCTCGCGCGCTCGGGGCCTCGGAGACGACGTAGCCCTCGTCCAGCAGGTTGTCCCGCAGGCCCACGCGCAGGTGGGCGTCGTCCTCGACGATGAGGATGGTGGGACGGGTGGTGGAGGGTGTGGAGGTGGTGGTCATCGACGCGGCTCGTGAAAGGTCAGCGCGAACGTGGTGCCCTCGGGCGTGGACGAGGCCACCTGGATGTCGCCGTGGTGCAGCTTCATGATTTTGCGGCAGAGCGCCAGTCCCAGGCCGCTACCGTGGACATCCTGTCCGGGAGGCGTCAACCGATAGAAGTCCTGGAAGACGTTCTCCCATTCATAATCCGGGATGCCCACGCCGTTGTCGCGGAAGAGCACCGTGCAGCCGTGGCCTTCAATCACCCGGGCGCTCACCGACAGGCGCACCGGCGTGCGTTGGTTGTACGCACACGCGTTGCGGCCCAGGTTGGAGAAGAGCAGTCGCAGGAGCGTGGGGTCCGCCTCCAGCTCCGCGTCGTTCAGGTCCGTGGTCAGCTCCACCGGCGTGGAGGTGGCCGCGGCCAGGTCATCGCGCAGCGGGTTGACCAGCTCCTCCAGCCGCACCCGCGAGGGGCGCAGCGTCCAGCGCCCCTTGTCGATGCGGTTGAACGACAGGATGTTCTCCACCAGGAAGTGCAACCCGTCCGCGGCCTGGACGATGCGCGTCGGGTAGTCGCGCACCTCGGGCGCGTGCGCCAGCCTGCGCTCCAGCGTCTCACCCATCAGCCGGATGGAGGCCAGGGGCGTGCGCAGCTCGTGCGACACGGTGGCGACGAAGTCGCTCTTGAGCTCGAGGAAGCGGTACTTGCGCTGCTGAGACACGACGGCGAGCGCGACGATGGCCGCGGCCAGCACGCCGCACACCGCCACCAGCAGCGTCTTCAGGCCGTAGCGCGCCTCGATGTCCACCTCCGCGCGGGACCACTCGGGCAGGTCCACGCGCACGGGCAGCTCGCGGACCGGAATCGCCGGGCGGTCGCCCACCAGCCGCACCTGACCGCCGTTGCCGAACAGGCCGCGCGCCCGCATGTCCTCGGCGATGGGGACCAACTGCGCGGCGATGTCCACCGCGATGCCGTAGACGACCTCGCCCCGGGGCTCCACGTACCACTGCTGGCCCAGCAGCGTGGGCTCCACCAACTGCTCGGGCATCACCAGCGCGCCCGCGCCCGTCTCTCTCGAGCGCTCCAGGAAGTCCCCCATGGGCTCGCCCAGGGCGCTGCTCAACAGGAGGATGCGCGCCTGCAGGAAGTCGAAGTCCGCCTGCGTGAAGCGCGAGCGCTCGCGCAGCAGGTCCCGCTGCAGCCCCGCGCCTCGGCCGATGCCGCCGAACTCCTCCGGCAGCCCCTCGCGAAGCAGCGAGCGCACCAGCGGCGTGGAGCGGGCCCCCTGCTGCAGGTGCTCCACCGCCAGCAGCAGGAACGGCAGCTCCTGGTCCGCGGGCAGCGCGTGGTTGGCGTGGTAGCGCAAGAGCTCCTCCACCATCGCCGTGGCTCGCGCGGGGCTGCCCTCCCGGAGCGCGGACTCGGCCGCGCGCAGCCGGGCCAGGCGCGCCTCCCACGGGCCGGGCGTGGCGCCGTCCCGCAGCTGGTCCGCGAGCGTCTCGTACAGCGCGCGCGCGGGCATGTCGTGGCCGGGCAGGGGACGGGTGAGGCGGGGGAGGAACTGGTGGCCGCGGAACTGGAGGTAGAAGCCCTCGCCCGGCGCGAGCGGGTTGTCCACGGCGGCGTGGATGGCGGAGACCTGCTCCTCCAACTGCCGCGCGAGCACCTGGCGCAGCGACTCCGTGGCGGCGTGCGCCAGCGCGTCCCGGCGCGAGCGCACCTGCGCGTGCGCGTCCTCACGCTCGCGCGTGAAGATGCGCTGGAGGCTCACCAGCCCCCAACCGAGGGCGAGGAGCCCACAGCCCAGGGCCACGAGGGTGGGGAGGAGCCGGCGCAGCATGTGTTTTCGCTGCGGGCCACTATCGCACAGCCCCTGGCTTCCGGAGCGCTTTCACATCACCCCCGGGGACAGGGCCAGTGTCCCTGGCGGGCGGACGGCCGGGCTCGCGGTCCACGGGATGACAGCCGCGAGGGGAGGGGACTGGCCGACAATGCAAGAGGGTGCCGAGCTTGCGTCGTGGGCCCGAGGAGTCCACGCGGGGCCCTCACTCAATGGAGGGAGGTCCGCCCATGCACTTTCCCCTGTCACGGCTGTCCCCCGAAGGGCCGGTGGTGCTGTGGGGGGGAGAGCTTCCCTCCGGTGGTCTGAAGTACCTCACCTTCTCCCGCTACCTGGAGACGGTGCCGGAGGGTGCGTGTGGACTCGTGGAGCTGTCCGGCTCCTCGTCCTCGCTCGCGCTCGACGCGCTGGGCCGCGAGCGGGGGCTGCCCGTGCTCGCGCTCACCGACACGGCCGGCGCCGCGTACCTGAGGGACCAGGGCTTCGGCGGCGAGGTGCGCACCGTGCGCCGGCTGTCCGAGGCCTGGGAGGTGGCCCTGGGCTACGAGCGTCAGGGGTGGTGCTGGCCCCGGCAGCTCTCCAATGGCGCCCTCGTGGGGTGCGTGGAGGGCTGGGCGGGCGAGCTGCGCGACTTCGTCCGGGACGCCTTCCCCTCCGTGCGGCGGGTGGTGTGCGGCTTCGGCACCGGCGCCACGCTGGTGGGCCTGCACCGCGCCTTCACACCCCAGGGCTATGAGGTGGTGGGCCTCCAGCCCGCGAAGGGCTCGTCGCTGCCGGGCTGGCGCCGGTGGCAGGAGCAGAACCTGGGCAAGGAGGACCTGTTCCATCCCCACCGCGAGGAGGTGGTGCTGGAGACGGCCGCCCCCAAGCACTCCGATAGCCTCGCCGCGCTTCTGAAGTATGCTCGCGCGGAGACGCACCCGGAGGAGATGCTCGTCATCGGCCACAACGCCCGGCCACCGTTCGGGTGACGCCGCGCGCCCGGATTCGCGTCTGGGAATAATCCTAGACGTGAATTCCTGGCATTGGCCGTCAGGCTTAGCGTCTATCCTGGGTTTGCTGGCACCCTGAGGGAGTGAGTTCAGGGGGGCCTATTGTGTTCATAACAAAATAGTAAATAACCTCTGGACGCCCCAGCCGAGCAGGCGTCCGACGGCGAGGGGCCCTCCTCCTCAAACCCCCGAAAGAGGTTGTCGTTCATGAAGCGTCTCTGGATGGGCACAGTGAGCGCCGTGCTCGCCGTGCTGATGTGGTCCCCGTCGGTCTCCGCGCGAGGGGCCTCGGTCGATGCCTTCCTCCGCTCCCCGGCGGATCGCTCCCTGCCTTCGTCCGCGGCGAACGCACCCCAGCGCGGGCTGCGCATCAACAGCGTGGAAGGCCGCCTGGGCGTCCCGACGTTCGTCTTCAGCGAGCGCGCCCTGAACGCGACGTCGGCCCCGAAGGCCGCGCGTCCCCTGACCAAGGCGAGCGTGAACGCCTCGGCGCGCGAGCACCTGCGCGGCGTGGCGGACCTGTACCGCCTGGGCTCCGCGGATGTGGATGGCGCGGAGCTGCGCCAGGTGCACCTGCCCAAGGACAACGACGGCGCGGTCATCGCGACCTACGGTCGTCGGGTCAACGGCATCGAGGTGTTCCGCAACGAGGTCAAGGTGGTGATGGACCCGAGCCAGCAGCTCGTGGCCATCTCCGGCTACCTCCAGCCGCGCAACAAGGATGACGAGAAGAACGCCCAGGCCTCGGCCTTCCGCGTCTCCGCGCCGCAGGCGATTGCGCGCGCGTTCCAGGACGTGACGGGCGCGTCGCTGGATGCCCGGGCGCTGGCGCCTGCGGGCTCGCAGGGCGACTACAGCCACTATTCGGTGGACCGCAACCTGCTCTCCACGCACGGCTTTGGCGATGCGCCGCGCGCGAAGAAGGTCCTCTTCCCGCTGCCGGACGGCCTGGTCCCCGCGTACTACGTGGAGATCAACGCGGGCCTGGCGAGCAACCCGGACGCGAACTACGTCGCCTTCGTGGTCAACGCGCAGGACGGCTCGGTCCTCTTCAAGCACGACCTGACGAAGTCGGAGGCCTTCACCTACCGCGTGTGGGCGGACCCGGCGACCAAGCTGCCCTACGACGGTCCCCAGGGCAGCGGCGCCACGCCGCACCCCACGGGCGAGCCCGACGGATACCAGGAGCCGCTGGACAACCCGGCCAACCTGGTCACCCTGCAGAACTTCCCGTTCAGCAAGAACGACCCGTGGCTGCCGGCCAACGCGCAGGTGACGACGGGCAACAACGTCGACGCGTACGCGGACCTGGGCGGCACTGACGGCTACCAGGAGGGCATCGACCTGCGGGCGCCCCTGAGCAACGCGGGCTCGCGGACGTTCGACTACACGTTCGACGTCACGAAGTCCCCGGCGTCCAGCGTCGAGCAGCGGCAGGCGGCGGTGGTGAACCTGTTCTACGTCACCAACTTCCTGCACGACTGGTTCTATGACGCGGGCTTCGACGAGGCCTCCGGCAACGCCCAGATGAGCAACTACGGGCGCGGTGGTCTGGAGGGCGACAGCCTCCGCGTCGAGGCGCAGGACTTCGGCGGCCGCAACAACGCCAACATGGCCACCCCGGCCGACGGCGCGCGTCCCCGCATGCAGCAGTACATCTTCGATGGCGTCGCGGAGCTCGTCGTCTCCGAGCCGTCGCCCCTCGCCCGGGGCTACCTGACGTACAACGCGTCGTTCGGCACGCGGGTGTACGACGTCTCCGCGGACTTCGTCGTGCCTCCGTCTCACGAGGATCCGGCGATTGCCTTGGGCTACCGCCGTGGCTGCGCGGACGGGACCGGCGCGGACCCGTACGGCGGTCAGAAGCTCTTCACGGGCAAGATCGCCCTCATCGAGCGCGGTGACTGCAGCTTCGGTTTCAAGGTCCTCAACGCCCAGAACGCGGGCGCCGTGGCCGTCATCATCACCAACAATGCCACGGGCGCGCTGGGCACGATGGGCGCCAGCGGCGTCCCGGCGGTCGACAATGCCATCACCATCCCCTCGCTGATGGTGTCCAAGCCGGACGGCGATGCCTGGCGTACGGCGCTGGAGTCGGCGGCCGTCAAGGGCCGCCTGCGCCGCAACGCGGACCTGGATCGCGACGGTACGCTCGACAACGAGATCATCGCGCACGAGTGGGGGCACTACATCTCCAACCGCCTCGTGGGGAACGGCTCTGGCTTGACGAACAACCAGGGCGGGTCCATGGGCGAGGGCTGGGGCGACTTCCACGCGATGATGCTGTCCGTCCGCGAGGAGGACCGTGACCGCAATGGCAACAACAACTGGCAGGGCACGTACGGCATGGCGGGCTACACCCAGGCCGGTGGCCGTAACGACGGCTATTACTGGGGCATCCGCCGCGTCCCGTACAGCACGAACCTGGCGAAGAACGGCCTGACGCTGCGCCACATGGCGGACGGCACGGCGATTCCGGCCGACGTCAAGTCGAACCCCGACTACGCGGGCTCCAACAACGCCGAGGTGCACAACGCCGGCGAGGTCTGGGCCACGATGCTGTGGGAGTGCTACGCCAGCCTGCTCAACGCGCACCCGTTCGGCGAGGCGCAGGACCGCATGAAGCGCTACCTGGTGGCGTCGTACAAGGCCACCCCGTCGTCGCCGACCTTCCTCGAGGGTCGTGACGCGCTGCTGTCCGTCGTCGCCGCGGCCGACCCCGCCGACTACCAGCGCTTCGTGGCGGCGTTCGCCAAGCGCGGCGCCGGCTTCGGCGCCCGGGTGGCGGACCGCGACAGCGCGGACCACATCGGCGTGGTGGAGAGCTACCAGACCGGCAACGTGCTCGAGGTCGTGAGCGTCACGCTGGATGACTCCTCCGTGGGCTGCGACAAGGACGGCGTGCTGGATGCCGGCGAGACGGGCCTCCTGCGCGTCACGCTGCGCAACGTGGGCGCTGAGAGCGTCTCGGGCGTGACGGCCACGGCGGCCTTCAACGAGTCGAGCGAGGGTGTCGCGGCGACGTTCGGTGGCGGCAACACGCTGACGTTCGGCAACATCGCGCGCGGTGGCACCGCGGTGGCGACCATCCCGGTCTCCCTGACGGCGGCGCCGGCGCAGGCCGATGGCGTGCTCGCTGTCGTGGGCGTGGACGTGACCTTCCCCATCACCCTGCTGCAGGGTGGGACGGTCCACGAGTTCCGCACCAACGTGAACTACGACGAGGTCGCGAACTCCTCCAACACGGACTACGTCGAGACGCAGAACACCAGCTGGACGAACTCCACGTTCAACTACCGTCCGCTGTGGCAGAACGGTCATGCGACCACGGGCTACTGGCACGCGGCGAACGAGTCGGAGTCGCGTGACATCCGCCTGACGTCGCCGCTGTTCGACGTCGCCCAGGGCCAGAACTTCGTGCTGTCCTTCTTCCACCGCCACTCGTTCGAGTCCGCCGTCGTTCAGGGCCAGTGGGTGCACTTCGACGCGGGCGTCATCGAGGTCTCCGTCGATGAGGGGCCGTGGGAGAACTGGTACCTCTACCTGACGGCGGCCGAGCGGGCGCGGCTCACGAACCAGGGCATCATCGACGCGGGCAACCCGTACATCGGTGACTGGCCGGGTTACGTGCGCATGAGTTCGGACTACCCCAGCTTCATCCCGGCGCAGACCAACTTCGGTCGCATCTTCGGCGGGCACCAGGTGCGTCTGCGCTTCCGCCTGGGCACGGATGGCTTCGTGGGTGCGTATGGCTGGGACGTGAGGAACATCCGCGTCACGGGCATCACCAACACGACGCCGTTCTACTCACGCGTCGCGGAGACGGGCTCCGGGACGTGCAACGTGGCGCCCATCGCCGAGCCGGGCATCTCCCAGACGGTGACGGAGTACGTCGTCGGCCCGAACGGGACGCGCACGCTGCGCGTCATCACGCTCAACGGCTCCGCGAGCTTCGATCCGGATGCCGTCGCGGGCAGCACGCTGACGTACGCGTGGACCCAGATTGGCGGCCCCGCGGTGACGCTCACGGGCGCCGACACGGCGACCCCGAGCTTCACGGCGGAGGTTCCCGCGGCCACCATCTTCACGTTCCAGCTCGTGGTGAGCGATGGCACGGACTCCAGCCACCCGCGCGTGGTGCAGGTCCTGGTCAACAACGTGAACGCGGCGCCCGTCGCGGTGGCCCGCGTGAAGGACAACGGCCCCACGACGGTGGACGAGCGCTCGGGCAGCGTCACGCTCGACGCGACGGGGTCGTCGGATGCGGACGGCGAGCCGCTCGACTTCGCCTGGACGCAGACGGCGGGCCCGGCGGTGGAGCTGGATGACGACACCAGCGCCACGCCGACCTTCACGCCTCCCGAGGTGACGGCGGACACGGCCTTCACCTTCACCCTGGTCGCCAGCGACGGCATCGCCGCGAGCGCTCCGGCGACCATCACCATCACCGTGCGCAACGTGGACCGTGCTCCCGTGGCGAACGCGGGTGAGAACCAGACGGTCAACCAGGGCAGCCAGGTGACGCTGAACGGCAGCGCCACCGACGAGGATGGCGACACCATCACCTACGCGTGGACCCAGACGGCGGGTCCGTCCGTGACGCTCACGGGGGCCGATGCGGCCACCGCGACCTTCACGGCGCCGAGCGTGACGGGGAACTCCGTCGACCTGACGTTCAGCCTGGTGGCCACGGCCGCGGGGCAGGCCAGCGCGGCGAGCACGGTGACGGTCACCGTGACGCGCACCAACACCAAGCCGGTGGTGAGCGCGACGTCGAGCTACACGGTGCACGAGGGCTCGGGCGTGAAGCTCACGGCCACGGGCACGGACGCCGACGGTGACGAGCTGTCGTACCGCTGGGTGCAGGTCGCGGGTCCCACGGTGAAGCTGGATGGCGCAGAGACGGCCCAGGCCTACTTCGTGGCGCCCGAGGTCTCCGAGACGACCATCTTCCTGTTCCGCGTCCGGGCGAACGACGGCGTGGCCAACAGCGACACGGTGGACGTGGCGGTGACGGTGCGCAACCTGACGGACAGCGGCGGCTGCACCGCGGCGGGTGGTAGCGCCACCAGCGCGCTGCTGCCGGCCCTGGCCATGTTGGGCCTCGCGCTGCGCCGTCGTCGCAAGTAATGAAATGAGCCCGCCGGCCTCCGTGTGAGGTCGGCGAGCGGAGTGTGAGGGGCGGTCCCGGGATGTCTTCCGGGGCCGCCCCTTGTTTTTCAACGGGCTCGCGTGCGAGGTGCTCGGGGAGGAAGTGAGGATGCGGATGACCAGGACGTGGAATCAAGCGCTGCGGTGGACGTGCTGTGTGGCAATGGTGTGGGCGCTCGGGTGCAAGGGGGGAGGGGAGGAGCAGCGTCGTGACGCCGCCTCGGCGCCGGAGACAGCGCCCGCTGCCGAGGCCCCCAGGTCGGCGGACGTGCCGGAGTCGAAGGAGCGCCCCCGGGTGGCAGAGCCGGAAATGGACGCCGGGCGCACGGTCTGCCCGGAAGGTCAGTACCTGTGCTGCGACGGGAGCTGCGGCGACAGCAAGGGATGCCCTGGCATTGCGTGCGACCCGCGCCGGATGCCGCCGACCATGACGAAGTAGCGGCCTCGGCGCGCAAGCTCGTGCGCGCCCAACGACTTGCATGGCGCGGAGGGGCGGGCGACGGCGCTCCTACTCGGGAGTGCTCTGCTCCCAGGGATTGACACACCGGGTTCTCCGCCTGTTCGCGGGAGCGTCGGCTGCGTCAATCGTGCTGGGGAGCTCCTTCCCGTAGTAGGTGAATCGCAGCTCAACGAGCTTCTTCGCGCCATGGGCACGGACCACGAGTGGCGTGCCCGCGAGGATGCCTCCACCGGGAGGGCCCGGGCAGGTCATTCCCTGGCGCTGCCCATCGCTCAACTCAATGTCTTCGTCGAGCACGACGAACTGGGCGGGGCCATACCACCCGTCCAGAATGTAATCCCGAGCAATGATGCTTGAGAGAATCCCCAGGAGAAAGCCGCCGAGGATGGCAATGGAGGTCCTGGTTCGTGACATTGAATGGCGCTCTCGCGCATGTCCGCGGATGTCTGTCTTTGCAAGCGCAGACCTCCTTGTGAATCATTGCGTTACTGGTCGCCGAAGCGTCCCTCGCGAGGTCCGCGAGGGCGGGAGTTCATCTGCTCCTCGCGCCGCATGACCTGGTACTTGGCCAGCTGCTCCGCGTCGAGCATTCCCTTCATGACCTGGTCCGTCTCCTCGCGCTGGGCTCGCAGGGCCTGGCGGATGTCACGCGCGGACTTCGTCCCGGCGCGGACCTCGTCGAACAGGGTGTTTCGGGAGGTCTCCTCCTGCTCCAGCCGGCGCGTCAGCTCCTGCTCCTGCGAGTAGTTCAGCTTCGCCTCGGACACCAGCCGCTTCACCCGCTCCTGGCGCTGCTCCTGCCCGCGGACCTGCGCCTGCATCCACTCCTCCTGGCGCCGGTTGAGCTGCTCGGTGCGCATCTCCTGCTGCACCGAGCGCATCGCGTCCTTCAGCGCCTCACGCCCGCCCTCCGTCGTCAGCGTCTCGCCCGCCATCAGCCCGCGCACCTCGTTGCGCAGCTGCTCCAGCTCGCCCGCCGCCACCGCGGTGCCTCCGCCCGCGGGCGCAGTGCCGGGCTGCTTCTCCAGCTCCATCAGGCGCCGGGACAGGCTCAGCGTGGTGTCCTCGAGCGCCTGGATGCGCCGCTCCAGGGCCTCCTGGTTCGCGGGCCGCTCGGCGACGGGCTCGGGCGTCTGGGACGGGGAGGGCGCCTCGACACGCCCGGGGGCCCAGAGGGCCACCGCGAGCGCGGCCGAGGCGAGGACGAAGGAGGCGGGACCCAGTAGCTTGTTCATGGCTTCTCCGACGGGGACGGCAACGACGTATTCCATACCCCGTCGCGCCCACCTGGCTCCACCCCGTCGTGGCCCTCCGGGCGCCAGGCCCTCGCGCGGCTCCTCGCCCGAGGGCCCTCGGCTTCAGCTCCGGGGCTGCTCGGCCTTCGCCGGGTCGTCCATGTCGATGGGGCCCTGACCCGGACCCAGCGGCAGAGCGCACTCGTCGCACATCCAGAAGCGGACGATCATCCCGTTGTCACCCGTGGAGACGTAGGTGGAGCCGACCACCTCGCCGCCCTCGGTCTTCTTGCAGGAAATGCAGGTATGCGTCTGCTTGCTCTGCGTCATCTGGGAGTCCTCGGGGTGTGGAAACGCGGACGGACCGACACCCTCGCCGGAGTGCCGGTCCGCTCGAAGTCTACTTCACTCCATCCAGGCGCGGGTCATCTCACCCGATGGACATCTGGTAGCCGCCGTTGGGGTTGGAGTTCAGGAAATGCCGCATCTGCTCGGGCGTAATCGTCTTCACGTTCGCGTCCGCCGGGTCGCGCACGATGAAGTTGCCCTTGGCATCCATGCCCGCCACCGTGACGTAGTGGCCGGACGTGCGGCCCTCGTTCTGGTGCGGCGGCATCGCGTGGTAGTCGCCGTTGGCCACCACCAGCTTGCCCTGCTTGAGCTGGTCGGCGATCCACTCCACGTTGGCGCCCGGGCCCTTCGTCACGGCGTCCTTGCCCATCGCCTTGGCCATCTTCGCGATGCCGTTGACGTCCGTGCCGTTGCCCGACGTGCCGCCAATCCGGCCCAGGTGGTTGATGAGCTGGGCATCCGTCATGTCCTTGCCGTATCCAAAGGCACGCGCGATCTGCGCCATGGACGTGGGGCCGCAGTTGGCCGGGCCATTCGTATACGAGCCGTCCTTGCCCGCCGGGCTGTACTGGCTGATCTGCGGGACCTTGCTCGGGTCCACGCGGCCGTCACCCGTCACCGGCGCGGCGCCGTCCGTGGCCTGCGGGCCCGTGGGCTTGGGGTTCAGGTCCACCGGGCCCGGCTTGTTCGTGCCCGGCGTGAAGGTGCTCTGGTCCTTGCCCGCGATACCCGGCAGCTTCAGCGTGTCGCCCGCGAAGATGAGGTTGGGGTCGGTGATCTTCGGGTTGAGCTGGCGGATCTGGTTGATGACATCCCAGTGCGAGCCCTCCATGCCCTTGGCCTTGAGCTCGGAGGCGATGCCCCACAGCGTGTCGCCCTTCTTGATCTCCCGGTCCGACGCCGCCACGGGCGTGCGCGCGTCGTCCGTCTTGCCCGGCGTGAGCCCCGGCTTGCTGCCCGGCTTCGACGTGTCCGTGCCACCCACCGTGGTGTCGGGCACGTCGGCCGTCGTCCCGCTCGGCGTCTTGCCGCCCGGGAACAGCCGGCTCATGTGGTTCTGGATCTTGTTCTGGTAGTCGTAGCCCCGCGCGTCGTTCATGTTGCCCGCGCCCCGGTGCCACTCGCGCGCGGCCGCCATGCCGCTGCCGTGCTTCTTGGTGAGGTCACCAATCGTCTTCGCCAGGAACTCCATCTGCTTCTCGGGCGGAATCGTCTTGGCGTTCGCCCCGCGGCCCACCTGCATCCCGGACCACTTCTCGAACGAGGGCAGCAGGCCGTTGTCGTCCAGGCCGATGAGCCCATGGCCCGTGCCGTCCGCGTGCACGCCGTGGTTCTTGAAGGAGGACTCCTGCGCGACGATGCCCGCGAGCACCTTCGGGTCCGCGCCGTACTTCTGCGCGTACTTCTCGATGTACGGCCAGAGCTGCTGGAGGTTGAGCTGCGCGTCGCGGCCCTGCGGCAGGCCCTCGGCCTGCGCGGAGGTGGGCGAGTACGTCTGCTGGCGACGCTCGATGCGAGGAGACATGGGGTCACTCCACGAGTGGAGAAACAGGGGGTGTGGGAACGACTGATGACCGATTGTCGGCGGCTGAGAAAAAGAGTTGCGGCGACCCAGGTCGGTTTGGCCTGACTTCCGGGTTCGGAGAGCGATAGGAGTCGCCCTGTCTGGGTGAATCCACACAAGGAGTCGCGAATGAATGCACTGCGTTACGGACTCGTGACTGGCGCGGCATTGTGTCTGTGGGCGGGCCTCGCGGCCGCGCAGCAACAGTCGCTCACGGGGGTCTATGCCAAGCAGGGCGGCTCCCTCGTGGTGCTTGAGGGGGATGGGCAGACGCTCGTTCAATACGAGTCAACTTTTCCACAGGGCCAGAGCATGGGTGCCTGTGAATGCACCTTCGCTGTCCAGAAGAAGACCTCTCCGAAGTCGTGGGCCCTGACGACCTTCCAGTCCCAGGGGAAATGGACGCTGTATCTGGAGCCCAACAAGCTGGTGCTGAAGGGGCCTGGGACGGATTGCTGCGGGGCGGGGTGGTCCGGACAGGACAGCTTCTCGCGGCCATTCAGCCGAGCGCTGTCGACGTGCACGGTGAAGGCGAAGGAGGCGCGCCTGCAGCCGCTGGATGGGAGTCGGCAGGGGCCCACGGTGGTGAGCGGGGACAAGGTGGAGGCGCACGCCGCGTCACCGTTGCCGGACGTGGTGCCCGTGCGCGTGGTGAAGGGGACACAGGTCGTCACGGGCCTGTTGCCGGGTGGTGAGCTGGACTGCGGGACGCAGGCGGCCGGCGTCGAGGCCGCGTCGTCCGGGGCGCTCAAGGCCCTGGCCGGCAAGTGGCTCCAGGTGCGCCGCAAGGGCAAGGGCTACCTCATCGAGGAGTGGTGCGGGGCGAACACGCCCTCGGTGACGGTGGACGCGGCCGGGTCCATCCTCATCGACTTCGGCCAGGATGACCTGAAGGGCCAGGTGAAGTCCGTGAAGTCCGAGGCCCGCGGCGGCTCGACGCTGCAGGTGGCCTATCCGAGCGGTTCCAGCGAGACGCTGAAGTGGACCGTCACCGACGCGAAGCGCAACGTGATGCGCGTGCAGGGCGGGAAGGACTATTTCCGCGAGGGGTATCTCTACGTGCGTGACGACGCGCGCAAGGACATCCCGGTGAAGGCTGAGGTCTGCGAAGAGGAGGAGTAGTCGCCCTGTTCGCGAGGGACGGGAGGCGAGGGCGCCTCCCGTCTCTTTGGCACGGCGTCGTGCTTCAGCCGAGCTTGAACGGCTCCAACTCCGGCACCTTCTCCAGCAAGAGCGGCGGCGAGTGCAGGTAGGCCGTGCTGCGGCGCTTCTGGTCGATGTCGTCGTAGACGCGCTGCACCTGGGTGGGCGTCAGGCCCATCACCTGCGCGGCCTCGTCCGTGGGCACGTCGTGGTTCTTGGCCCACATGAGCAGATCCAGCTGCGAGTAGTGCACGGAGAAATAGAAGTCCTCCTGCGACTGGGGAAGGCTGAAGGTGTCCGTGGTCGGCTCGCCGCTGGTGATCTCCTCGATGACGCCCAGGTGCCTGGCCAGTTGATATGTCTGGGTTTTGTAGAGGCCGGCGATGGGCTTCACGTCCGCGGCGCCGTCGCCCAGCTTCACGAAGAAGCCCTGGTCATACTCCAGACGGTTGGGCGTTCCCGCCACCGCGAAGTTCAGGCGGTCCGCGTGGAAGTAATCCATCATCTTCCGCGTGCGCTGCTTGAAGTTCGTCGCGGCGACAATCTGGGTATAGGCCTGGGGCGGCAGCCGGAAGCGGCGCTCCTCGCCATTCACTTGCACCACGACGTAGAAGAAGTTCACCGCGTCCGTGTTGAGCCGGTCGCCGTGCATGACGATCTTCCACTTCATGTCCGGGGTGAACTCCGGGAAGACGGAGCGCACGGCCTCGTCGCGCTGGCGATAGCAGCCGGCGGCCTCGAGGATGGGGGCGATGTCGTGGAGCTGGTATTTGATTCCCAGCTTCTCGCAGAGCTTGCGGCCCAGCTGCGAGCTCCAGCCGCTGGAGTCGCGCTCGGGCAGGAGGATGCCGAAGACGCGCTCGGGGCCCAGGGCCCGCACGGCCAGGGCCGCGACACACGCGGAGTCGATGCCGCCGGAGATGGCCACGACGAGGCCGCGCTTGCGCAGCTTCTTGAGCACCGTCTCGCGCAGCCCCTCGGACAGCTCGGCCGCCTTCGCCTCCCAGTCCAGCTCCAACACCTGCTTGGAAAACTTCATTGTGTGACCCCTCTCGAACCCTTCACGACGAACCGATGGATGAATATTGGGTGCGCAGCTCCGCCTTGAGCACCTTCCCACTGGGCCCTCGCGGCAGCGCGTTCGTGAACACCACGTGCCGGGGCACCTTGTGTGCCGGCAGCGATTCCCTGCAGAAGCGCCGCAGCGTGTCCTCCTCGACCGTGGCTCCTTCCTGGAGCACGACCACGGCGCAGGCCGCCTCTCCGCCCAGCGCGTCCGGGACCCCCACGACGGCCACCTCGCGCACCGATGGGTGCCTCGCGAGCTGATGCTCCAGCTCCGCCGGGCTCACGCGGTGGCCGCCGACCTTGAGGATCTCCTTCGCGCGTCCCACCAGGAAGATGAAGCCCTCCGCGTCGCGCCAGGCCAGGTCTCCGGTCCACAGCCAGCCGTCGCGCAGGATGGCCGCGGTCTCCTCGGGGGCGCCCAGGTAGCCCGGCGTCACGTTGGCGCCGCGCGCCACCAGGTGGCCTGTCTCGCCCGTGGGGAGCGCCTTGCCGTCCTCGCCGACCACGCGCAGCTCGACACCGGGAATCGCCACGCCGATGGAGCCCGCCTTCTCCGCGGCCCGCGTCGGGGGCAGGTAGCTCAGTCGCGCCGTGGCCTCGGTCTGGCCGTACATGACGTACAGCTCGGCGGGGTAGAGGGCTTCGCGCGTCCACTGGATGGTGTCCGGAGACATGCCGCCGCCGGCCTGGGTGGCGTAGCGCAGACGGAGCTTCGAGAGGGCCTCCGCGCCGGCCTGGCGCTTGAGCAACTCGAAGGTGAGGGGGACGCCCGCGAAGCCGGTGCTGCGCTCCTGGGCCATCGCCTCCAGCACCACCTGTGGGTACATGAAGCGCGGGTCCAGGAAGACGGAGCCGCCCACGAGCAGGTGTGTCTGGAGGACGCTCTTGCCGTAGCAGTAGTGCAGCGGGAGGACCAGGTGCGCCCTGTCGCGTGAGGACAGGCCCAGGTACTCGACGATGGAGCGCGTGTTGGCGGCGATGTTGCCGAAGGTCTGGATGACGCCTCGGGGCGTGCCGGTGCTGCCGGAGGTGTAGACGATGGACGCGTGGGCGTGGGAGGGCGTGGTGGGCAGGGCGTCCAGCGGCGCTGCCTTTGCCTCGGGGTCCACCGCGCCGTCCTCTTGCACCCACGTGCAGGTGGCGGGGGCGAGCGCCTGGAGCATCCGCTCCGGTGGGCGCGTGGCGTGAATCACATACACGTGCGTCAGGCCCGGCTTTCCGGTCCACTTGCGCGCGTCCTGTCCGAAGACGAAGGCCTGTCGCGCGCCCGTCTGCGCGAGGATGGCGTCCACGGATGTCGCGCCCGTCTCACGGTCGAGCTCCACCGCGCATGCTCCCAGGGCCTGCACCGCGAGCCCTGCCACCGCGCCCGCCGAGCCGAGGGGCAGGGCGATGAGCACCTTGTCTCCGGCGGAGACGCCCGAGGCACGCAGGTGCCCCGCGAGCGCGGTCATCCGCTCCGCGAGCTGCGAGTACGTGAGCCGGGTCCACGGCGAGTCCACCGCCGAGGCCGTGGGGGTGCGCTGCGCGTGGGCCATGACCCACGCTGGTGCGGAGTCCGTCGCGCTCACGCGACCTCCTGAAGCACGGCTGGTTTAATCGCGGCGAAGATGTGCGCGGGGAGGTCGCGAGTAATCACGCGACCTTCCGATGCGGGACATCTGTGGTTGCGGCGAGGCGCGAGACCGTCGCGAGGGTTCACGCGACCTCCCGATGCAGGACATGTGCGGACGCACCAGCGCTCCGCACGTGAGCATCACTGCCGCTCATGCCGCCTCCAGCACCACGGCGTCGAGGTCCGCCTGCGGCGGTGCGCGCGGCGTGAGGAAGTGGTGCGCGAGCAACTGCGTCGACGCGATGGCAAACAGCGCCATGGTGTCCGCCTCGCTCTCCGCCGCGTTGGGAGCGCGCAGCTTGGCCACGAGCCGCTCCGCCTTGCGTGCATCGAACACCCCCACCTTCGCCACGGCCTCGGGCGCGAGCAGCTCCCTCGCCCACGCGGGCGCCTCCGGTCCCACCAGCGCTCCGGCAATGGGCGCACGGTACGGGAACTTGCTGCGCTCCAGGATGGACGCCGGAACACGGCCCTTCGCGTAGCGCTTGAGCACGTGCTTCTCGTCCAGCCCCTTGAGCCGCATGCGCTCGGGGATGCGTGCCGCCAGCTCCATCACCGACGTGTCGAGGAATGGGAAGCGCCCCTCCACCGCGTTGCCCAGCAGCATCCGGTCTCCCTGCGCCGACAGCAGGTATCCCGACAGCAGCGTCTTCGCCTCCAGGTACTGCGCGCGCGCCAGCGGCCGCCAGCGGGCCACGTGTGCGGGCACCGTCGAGAGCACCGACGCCGTCGGCTCCTCGTCCGCCACGCTCGCCGCGAAGTCCGGCGCCAGGAAGCGCGAGATCCGCCCGCTGTTCGCCCACCGCACCAAGTGCGAGAAGCCCAGGCTGCCCGGGTCCTCCAACCCCATGCCGAAGAACTCGCGTAGCAGCTCCACGTTCTGCTGGCTCACCGACAGGGTGGGGTAGAGCCGACGAAGCAGCAGCGGCCGCCACTTCGACGCCGGCTGCCGCGCCCAGAACTGCCGGACCTTCGTCTCCTTGAACAGGTCGTAGCCCAGGAACATCTCGTCCGAGCCCTCCCCCGTGAGCACCACCCGGATGCCGTTCTGCCGCACCCACTCGCTCAGCCGCAGGAACGGCGCGGGCGCCGAGCGCATCATCGCCTGCTCCGCGTGGAAGATGACGCCGGGCACCAGCGTGCCGATGTCCCCGTCGCGCATCTCCACCACGCGGTGCTCCGTGCGAAGCTCCCCGGCCACCGCGGCCTGGTGCTCGCGCTCGTCGAACCGCGCGTGCGCGAAGCCCACCGAGAACGTCCGCAGCGTCCCACCCAACTGCCCCTGCGCCAGCGCGCACAAGAGGCTCGAGTCCAACCCGCCCGACAGGTACGCCGCCACCGGCACATCCGCGCGCAGCCGCAGCCGCACCGCGCGCTCCAACGCCTCGCCCAGCTCCTCCTGGATGCGCGCGTCGCTGGCCGTGCTCGGCTCCACGCCGAAATCCAGGTCCCAGTACCTGAACGTCTCCAGCACCCCCGCGCGGAACCGAGCCGAGTGCGCGGGCGGCAGCAGCCGCACCCCCTCGAACGACGTGCGCGGCGCCACCGGCGACCACAGCTGGAACGTCTGCTTCAGCCCCCGCGCGTCCAGCGCCGGCGTCACCAGCCCGCTGGCGAACAGCGCCTTGGCCTCCGAACCGAACGCGAGCTGCCCACCCGGCAGCTCCGCGTAATACAGCGGGCAGATGCCCACCCTGTCGCGCGACATCCACAGCGTGGAATCCCTCGGGTCCCACAGCGCGAAGGCCCACTGCCCCTCGAACCGGCGCACACAGTCGATGCCCCACGTGAGGAACGCCGCGAGGATGACCTCCGTGTCCGAGCGCGTGCGGAACGCATACCGCCCGGCGAGCTGCTCGCGCAGCTCCACGTGGTTGAAGATCTCCCCGTTGAAGACGACGGTGAGCCCCGTTGCCGCGTCACGCATCGGCTGGTGGCCCCCCTCCAGGTCCACGATGGACAGCCGCGTGTGGCCCAGGGCCACCCCGTTCAACACCAACGCCCGCTGCGCGTCCGGGCCCCGGTGACGGATGCTCGCCGTCATCCGGACCAGCCGCTCGCCCGCCTCGGCCCCGGCGCCCCCTCCCGCCGGGTAGGTGAATCCCGCGATGCCACACATGGCGCGCTCTTTTCAGCCCGCTTGCGGCAGGCGCTGGTTCTGCTTGCGCTCGACGAACGCCACCACGCGCGTCAGCGAGTCCAGGTTCTCCGGAACCAGCTCCTTGTCCTCCAGCTTGATGCCGAAGTCCGACTCCAGGAACGCCACCAGCTCCATCATCCCCGTGGAGTCGATGAGCCCCTTGCGCAGGAAGGAGTCGTCATCGCCGAAGTCGTCCACGAAGAACGTGTCGACGATGAAGGTACGGATGCGTTCACGAATGCTCACGGTAGGACGTCCTGTCTGGAAGTGCGGTGGTGAAGTGATGGAACAAGCCGGGCGCGAAGCAAGACGCGCCCGGGACGAAGACTTGAGGTGCTCAGCTGCCCGTGTCGCGGGAAACCAGCTCCAGGCTCATGTTGCGCGCGGGGTTGCCCATGGCCAGCGTGTCGGGCGGCACGTCCTGGGTGACGATGCTCCCGGCGGCGACCACCGAGCGCGCTCCCACGCGCACGCCGGGCATGATGATGGCGCCGTGCGCCACCCAGACATCGTCCTCGATGATGATGGGCGCGGTGTGGAGCCCATCCCGGTCTCCCACGCGCACGAACGACGCGAACATGCACCGGGCCCCCACGCTCACCGAGCGCCAGGCCTCCAGGCACACCCCGTAGTTGAACTGCGTCTCGTTCCCGATGGTGAGCTGGCCACCCGGGTGGCACACGAGCGAGCTGGGCAGCATCCCCCCGGAGAACGTCAGCCGATCCCCGAGGACCATCTCCCCTTCGTTGTGCACGCTCACCGGCCCATAGGCCGCCACGTTGCGCCCCAGCGACTGGACGGCGCGGAACTGCCAGCGCGCGCGCACCATCGCCACCGCGCGCTCCGCGCGAGGCCGGGCCGCCCGGCCCATCTCCTCCAGCTGGGCGACCACTTCGGGAATCCGGACGAATGGGCTACGCGACGTCATCCCATCACCTCCCTGCGCAGCACCCTCGCGGGCGCTCCCCCCACCGTCACCCCCGCCGGAATCCGACGCGAGATGACGGTGCCGGGCGCCACGGTGCAGCCCTTCTGCAGCTGCGCGCCCGGCAACAGGATGGCACGACTGCCCACCGTCACGCCCTCTTCGATGACCAGGGGCACCGACGGAGGCCGCTCATGGCGGTTTCCCCTCAGCGGGTGGTGTTGGTTGTCCATCACCTTGCTGAACGGCCCCAGCCGGGCGCCCCGGCCCACCGAAATCGAGCTGAGCGCCTCCAGCGACGCGCCTCCCTCGATGTGGGCCTCGTCCCCCAGGATGATGACGCTCTGGGGCGACATGGCATGCAGCTCGATGGGCGCCAGCCGGCCATCCAGCACCACGCGGTGTCCCACGAGCACCCGGCCCGCGCCGTGGATCCACACGCGGCCCAGCACCGTGGGCGAGTCCCCTATCTCCTGACAGCGCCTCAACTTCAGGCGCGCCATGAGCTTCCCCCACTCGCGCGACAGTGATTGATGTAACGGCCTCATGTCACGGCGTGGCCTGGACCGCGGGGATGGGAGGCTGCACCACGGGCGCGGGCAGGCCGGCCAGGAAGTTGAGCAGCTCGGTGGCCAGGCGCTTCTGGGCCGCCGCGTTCAGGTGGCCGCCGTCATCCGAGTAGCCCGACACCATGGCCGGCCACGTCTGGCCATTGAGCTCGTACGTCTCCCGCGAGCCGTCGGGCGCGGTGGACTCCAGGCGCGCCAGGTCGAACAGGGGCTCCTTGTCCGCGTACGTCTTGCGCATCAGCTCGTTGAACGTCTCGCGCTGCACGTTCTCCGCCACGCCCCAGACGGGCCGGCCGAGCAGCTCCTTCAGCCACGCCTTCGCGCCGCGCTGCACCGTGGTGAGCGGCGCCGTCACGTGCACGAAGGTGGTGCCGGGGTGGCGCGCCTTCAGGCCCTCCATGGCCACGCGGTACTTCTCGAACAGCGCGCGCGTGTCCGTGGCCCCGTTGATGTCGATGTAGCAGAACTTGAAGAAGGCCACGTCCGTCGACTTCGCGAGCCCCGCGTCCATCAGCCGCTCGAAGTCGGCGATCTTCGACTCGGGCTTCTCGTTCTGTCCCACCATGGCGTGCGCCAGGGTGCCGGGGGCCAGCGACTCCGTGGGGCTCTGCACCTCCACCACGCGCGGCACCACGCCCTGGGCCGAGTTGGGCAGCGCCTTGACGCCGTCCAGGATGTTGCCGCCCACCGACTGGTGGCCGAAGAAGATGCGACGACCCGACAGCTTCTCCAGCGGAGCGCTCGGCGCGGAGGCCTGCGCCACCGTGCCGTGCAACGCCATCAGCAGCATGGCGGGCAAAGCCAGCACGCTCACGCGAACCAGAAACGTCCAGTCGAAGTGCATGCGGACTCTTAAACCCTTCCGTCGGCAAGCGTCAAAGGGCAGCCGAGCAGGACGTCCGCTGGTGCCCGTAAACGCGTGGAACGCAGGGGCTGGGGCGAAGTCACCCCATGCCTGCCCGCCGAGCTGGCGCGGGCCCGTGGCGGGGCCTTGAAGCTGCCTGGGCGCGGCGTTCCGCCAGCGGCGGAAGCTACTCCGCGCGCAGTGACACGGACGGTGACACCCGACTGGCGCGCAGCGCGGGAATCCACGTGGCCAGGAGCGACACCAACCCCAGCGCCGCCGCGACTCCCAGGAACACGCCCGGCTCGTGGGCCTTCACACCATAGAGGAGCGCCGCGAGCAGGCGCATGCAGCCGAAGGCCGCCAGCAGGCCCACCCCCACGCCCAGGAGCGTGAGCATGAGGCCCTGACGCATCACCAGCCCGAGCACCTGTCTGGGGTGGGCGCCCAATGCCAGGCGGATTCCCAGCTCCCGGGTGCGCTGGCCCACCGCGTAGGCCATGACGCCATAGACGCCCACGCCCGCGAGCACCACGGCGAGCGCCGCGAAGGCCGCGAGCAGCCGCGCCGTCGCCAGGGGCCGGGATACCTGCCGGTCCATCCGGTCGACGAAGGGGGCCACGTCGTACGCGGGCTGCTCCGCGTCCACGGCCTTGAGCTCCTGGCGCACGGCGGCCACCAGGGCGGAGGGTTCGCGCGAGGTGCGCAGCAGGATGGACATGGTGCGCACCGGGTACTGCTCGTACGGCAGGTAGGTCTCCGGCTGGGCGGGCTCCGTCAGGCGGTTGTGACGCACGTCCGCCACCACGCCGACGATGTCGCGGAAGGGCTCGTTGTCGCTCCAGCCCAGGCGAACCCTGCGGCCCAGCGCCTCGCCGCCGCCGAGGAACTTGCGCACGAAGGCCTCGTTGACGATGACGCTGGGGGCGCCCTTCTCCGAGTCGCGGCCGTCGAAGTCGCGTCCCTCGCGCAGCGCGACGCGCAGGGCCCGGAAGTAGCCCGGCGAGGCCACCCGGTACTCGGTGACGTAGCGCAGCCCCGAGTCCCGCGGCGCCCCCTCCAGCGTGAAGTCACCGTTGGAGTTGGTGCCCCCCAGCGGCGCGTCGTTGACCATGCCCACGCTCTCCACGTCCGGCAGCGCGCGCAGGCGCTCGAGGTAGTCGGCGAAGAAGCCGCGCTGCTGGTCGGGGCCGCCATACTTGAGGTCCGGCAGCGCCAGCCGCGCATGCAGCACCCGCTCCGCGTCGAAGCCGGGGTCCACCGCCTGCAGGTTGCGCAGCGTCTGCACCATCAGCACCGTGCCCACCAGCAGCACCAGCGCCAGCGCCAGCTGCACGGCCACCAGCCCGTTGCGCAGCGGGTGATTGGCGCGCGCGCCCGCCGCGCTCCCGGACTGCTTGAGCAGCGGCAGGACGTCCGCACCGGAGGTGTGCAGCGCGGGCGCCAGGCCGAAGAGCAACCCGGCGCCGAGCGACAGCGCCACGCTGAACAGCAGCGCGGGCACGCTCAGCTCCACCGGCGTCATGCGCAGCATCGAGGCTGGCAGAAGCGCGCGCACCAGCTCCATGCCCCACATGACGAGCAGGAGGCCCACCAGCCCGCCGACGAGGCCCAGGAGCACGCTCTCCGCCAGCGCCTGCTGGATGCGCCGACCCCGACTGGCCCCGAGCGCCGCGCGGATGGCGCCGTCCCGCTGCCGCGCCAGCGCTCGCACAAACAGGAGGTTGGCCACGTTGGCGCAGGCGATGAGCAGCACGAAGCCCACCGCGGCCCAGAGCGCCCACAGCACCGGCCGCGAGGTGGACGTGAGGTAGCGCTGCCACAGGTCCGTCGTCACGCCGTGGGCCTTCTCGCCCGGCGCGCCCGGCCGGGCGATGAGCTGGGCCACCCGCGCCAGGTCCGCCGTCGCCGCCTCCAGCGTGACGCCCGGGGCCATCCGCCCGATGACGCTCATGTAGTGGTTGCCGTGCGACTCCGGGTCCAGCCAGTTGGGCAGCCACACGTCGACGTCCTCGGAGAACTCCGGGAAGGTGAAGCCCTCCGGCAGCACGCCCGCGACGGTGTACGTGCGCCCGTCCAACCGCACCGTCCCGCCCACCGCGTCCGAGGCTCCGCCCAGCGCCTTCTTCCAGAAGGCATGGCTCACCACCACGCCGCCCGGGGGATTGCCCGGCTGCGCGTCCTCGTCCCGGAAGTCGCGCCCCTGCGTGGGTGTCACGCCGAGCGTCTGGAAGAAGTTGGGGGTGACGCGGGCCGCGCGGACGCGCTCGGCGGAGTCCGCCCCCGTGCGGCTCATGTCCCGACGGGCGAAGCCGGCCAGCTGCGCGAACGAATGGCCATGCTCCCGCCAGCCGAGCAGCTCCGGCGGGGACACGGACGCCTGAGGGAAGTCCAGCTGCTGGCACCACAGCCGCACGAGCGCCTCCGGCGCCTGGAAGGGCAGGGGCTTGAGCAGCATCGCGTGGATGGCGCTGAAGAGGACGGTGTTCGCGCCGATGGCCAGCGCGAGCGTCACCACGGCGGCCAGGGTGAAGGCCGGCGTGTGCCTCAGCGTGCGCAGCGCGTAGCGGAAGTCCTGACGAAGCGAGTCCATGGCGGGCCCCCGAAGCGAAGGCCATGCCAGCCCTCCTGGAGCGAGGCAACCCCCCAGGTTCCCTGGAGGGAGGCCCGCCGCGGGCTCCGCGCCGTTCGCGGATGCGGGAAGCCCGTGTCCCGGAAGCGGACACGGGCCCCGCGGGCCGTCAGTGGAAGTTCCAGCGGCCGGCGATCTCCTCGCAGGCGAGCACGACGTCCTGGAGCCGGCGCTGGCGGGCCTTCGGCGCGACGAACAGGCGGCCGGCGAACACGTCGAAGACGCCCACCAGGCGCGGGTCCACGGGCCCCTGCTGCTCCAGCCGCTCCTCGGCGAAGAGCTGGAGCACGGTGGCGATGTACTGGCCGGCGCGCTCGTCGAGCGGCGTGTGCTTGGAGAAGTAGAGCTTCAGCACGCCCGAGCGCATCTGCCCGCGCGCGTCCACGCCCCGGAGGAGGACCTCGGGGCGCACCTTCACGGCGACGCCGGCGAGCTCCAGGGGCGCGAGCTCCGGGTCCGCGGGGCTGGCCACGGCGCGGGTGGCCAGGTCCTCCGTGGCGACGAGGCAGCGCTGGAGCGCCTCCGCGCACAGGGCGAGCCGGTGCGCGTCGAAGTCCGAGTCCGCCTGGGCGTTGAGCATCCGGCGCTGGTGGTAGCGCAGGATGACCTCGTCCCGGCCCTCGCAGAGGAACTCGGTGATGGCCTGGGCCGCCGCGGGGTAGCGCAGGTACTGCGGATCCACCGGGTTCTTCTGTCCCTGGATGATGCGCTTTCGCAGCGACGGCGTTCCGGTGAGGTACTGGCCGAGCTGGTTGACCGAGACACACGGGTTCTCACGAGGGGTGGTCATGTCGACGACTTCCTTTCCGGTAGCGGGAATGAAGAGAGACTACCGGAAGGGTCTGACATTCCCTCGGAGACGGGGCGGCCTGGAGGCCCCCAGAAACGCACCCCCTGGCAGGTAGGGTGGGCGGGCACGACCAGGGCGGGGAAGGGGCTTCGGGAGGCCCGGTGCGGGCTACTCGTGGTGGGAGCCGTGCAGGCCGAAGATCTGGCGCAGGCGGCCGAGGATGCGGCCCACCTCGGCGGGGATGGGGTCCCCGGTGGCGCCGCTGGCCTGGGCCACGGCGCGCAGCTGGGTGCGCCGCTGCGCGAGGATGGAGGACAGCTGCCGGGCCAGGTTGGGGTGCTCGCCGAACAGCCGCGCGAAGGTGGGCCGGTCCACCTCGAGCAGCAGCGAGTCCTCCAGGGCCACCACGGTGGCGGCGCGCTTCTCGCCGGTGAGCAGCGACATCTCGCCGAAGTAGCCGCCCTGGCCCAGCCGCGTTACCTCGGACTGGGACTTGCCGGCGCGCACGCTGACCTCGCCGGAGGCGAGCACGTAGAACGTCCGACCATCATCGCCCTCCTGGATGATGTGCTCGTCGCGGCCAAAGCGGCGCACGTGGACCTCCTGGCCCAGCCGCTCCAGGTCCGCGTCCTTCAGGGGCTCGAACAGGTCCACCGCGCGCAACAGGCGCAGCACGGTGTGCGCGGGCAGCTCCGGCCGGGCCGCGTCCTCGCGCATGCGCACCACGCGGTGGGGCACGGGCGGCTCGATTCCGTCGCGCCGCATCCGGTACCACAGGCGCGTGTGCACCTCCGCGATGGTCGCGTCCGCGAGCGAGAAGTCGTTCACGAAGAAGCGCAGCATGTAGCGCACCGACTGCTCGTCGAACGCGAGCGTGCGGGCGATGGGCGGCGGGTCCACCAGCACCTGCGGAATCTCCCGCGCCACGTCCAGCAGGGCCGCCTTCATCACGTTGGGCGGCGTTTCGTACGTGGCGCGCACCTGCATGTCCACGCCCACCGGCTCGCGGTCCTGGTTGAACGTCTTGAGCTGCTCCTTGGCCACCATGGAGTTGGGCAGCGTCACCAGCTCACGGCGGAACGTCATGATGCGGATGGAGCGCCAGTTGACCTGCGCCACGCGCCCCACGTGCTCGCCGATGCGCACGAAGTCGCCGACCTCGAAGGGCTTGTCCAACTGCAGGGACAGGCCCGCGAAGAGGTTGCCCAGCGTCTCCTGGAGCGCCAGACCGATGACCACCGACAGCACCGCGGACGTGGCGACCAGGCCCGTCAGGTCCAGGTCCAGCTGCGTCTGGACGATGGGCACCGCGGCGAGCGTGTAGAGCAGGAAGTCGATGACGTTGCGGAGGATCTTCGGCGTCCCCACCGACGTCGAGCGCAGCCGGGCCAGCTTCAGGCCGAAGCCCACGCCCGCGCGGATGACGCCGAAGGCGAACGTCAGCATCCAGGCGACCTGCAGCGCCTTCATCGGCCCGGGCGGCGTGGTGGCGGGCAGCGCCCAGGCGCCCACGCGCAGGATGAGGAACATCACCATCAGCCGCAGGGCCCCGGTGAGGTCCCGCTTCAGGTCCGCGTCCTGGCTGGAGGCCCGGGTTCCCAGCAGCACCAGCGCCAGTATCGCGCCGACGGCCAGGGACAGATTGCTCTGGAGGAAAGGCAGCAAGGCCCCCTGACTCTCTCCCGCGCGTACATGGGGGGTCAAGGCAGCGGTTGACGCGTGGCGCGCAAGCGGGGATACACGCGCCATGACCCTCGCATCGGTGCTGGGACAGCCCCGCGCGATTGATTCACTTCAGGCGGCACTTCGCTCCGGCGCGGTGCACCACGCGTATCTCTTCGCGGGGCCGGAGGGCGTGGGCAAGGAGCGAGCGGCCGTGGGCCTGGCCCAGGCGCTCACCTGCCCCGAGCAGCCGGACGTGGGCTGCGGCACCTGCGCCAGCTGCACGCGCGTCTCGCGCGGCCTCCACCCGGACGTCACCTGGGTGATGCCGGACGACGAGCGCGTGTCGCGGGGCCTCGCGGGGCGCTCGGACTTCACGGGCACGCCGAGCCGGGACCTGCGCGTGGAGCAGATCCGCCAGCTGCAGGAGCGGCTGGCCCTGCGCGGCCTGGAGTCGCGCCGCAAGGTGGCCATCCTCGTCTCCGCGCAGGCGATGAACGTGCAGGCGCAGAACGCGTTCCTCAAGACGCTGGAGGAGCCGCCCGCGGACACCACGCTGGTGCTGGTGGCCAGCGCCATGGACAAGCTCTTGCCCACCATCCGCAGCCGGTGCAGCAAGGTGCACTTCGGCCCGCTGCCGGTGGAGCTGGTCGCCGAGCGCGTGCGCACCGAGCGCAAGCTGGACGCGGACACCGCGCAGCTGGCGGCCATCATGGCCGGAGGCAGCCTGGGCCGCGCGCTGTCTCTGGACGTGGAGGCGCTGGCCCGCCGCAAGGACGTGGTGACGGCCTTCGAGAACCTGCGCGGCGACAACGCGGTGGGGCTGTTGCGCTTCGCGGACGAGCACGGCGGCTCGCGCGAGGACGCGGAGGCGACGCTGGAGCTGTTGACGCTCTGGACGCGCGACGTGGCCCTGGCCAAGGTGGGACGCGAGGACGCGCTGGCGAACCGCGACCTGCGCCAGCTGGCGGTGGAGGTGGGCGCGCGCCTGTCCGATGCGTGGCTGCACCGTCGCCACGCGCTGCTCGACGGCGCGCGCGCGGCGGTGGCCCGCAACGGCGCGCCCCGGCTGCAGCTGGAGCGGATGCTCATCGACCTGTTCACGGAGACGTCCCGATGAGCTCGGAGCTGGATGACGTGCTGGCGGGCGTGAAGGCCGGGAAGCTTTCGCCCCTGTACCTGCTGTGGGGCGAGGAGTTCCTGGTCCGAAAGGGCGCCGACGAGCTGGTCAAGGTGCTGGTGCCCGACGCGGCGGTGGGGCTCAACCTGGTCACGCTGGACGCGGGCAGCCCGCGCGAGGTGGCGCAGGAGCTGGCCACGATGCCGCTGTTCCCCGGCCGCAAGGTCGTGGTGGTGAGGGACCCGGAGTTCCTCGCGCCGAAGAAGGGGCGGGGAGACCCGCTCGCCAAGGCGCGCGAGGCGTGGAAGGCGGGCAAGCGCAAGGAGGGCGCGCGGCGGCTGCTGGCGCTGGCGGCGCGCGCGGGCTGGGGCGTGGACCAGCTGGACCCATCCGCGTCCAGGGCGCCGTCGGTGGAGCAGTGGAAGGAGGAGCTGAACGTCGACCTCGCCGAGGCGGACGTGGCGTTCCTGAAGGAGGCCGCGGCCTTCTGCAAGGAGGAGCGCATCAGCGCCCCGGAGGGTGACGCCACCGCGCTCATCGAGCTCATCCAGAAGGGCGCGCCTGCGGGACACGCGCTGGTGATGGCGGCCACGGAGGTGGACGCGAAGAACCCGCTGGTGAAGCTGGCGCAGGACAAGGGCCACGTCGTCGAGCGCAAGGTGGCCGCGCGCCACAAGGACCTGGACCTCTCCGACATCGCCAAGGAGTTCCTGGCGCCCTTCAAGAAGAAGCTGGGGCCCGGCGCGCTGGAGGAGCTCAAGGAGCGCGTGGGCGGCAACATCCGCCTGTTGCAGTCGGAGCTGGAGAAGCTGGCCACGTACTCGGAGGGCCCCGCAATCGAACGCTCCGACGTGGTGATGCTGGTGCACCACGCGCGCGAGGAGGAGTTCTTCGAGCTGTCGGAGGCGCTCCAGAAGCGCGACTTCCGCGGCGCGCTGTCCTACGCGGAGGACGCGATGGGGCAGGGCACGCACGCGCTGCAGCTGTTGGGCGCGGTGGCCTCCATCGTCCGCACGCTGCTGGAGAGCCACGAGTGGCTGACGCGCTACGCGGGAGGCACGCCGCCGCGCACCGCGAAGGACGTGGAGGCCCGGGTGTTCCCCAAGCTGGAGGCGGAGCTGAAGGGCACCCGGCGCAAGATGCCCAACGCGTGGGCGCTCACCTTCAGCATGAAGGCGGCCGCGGGCTACGAGCGCAAGGAGCTGCTGGGCGCGCTGGTGGCGTGCGCGGAGGCGGACCTGTCCTTGAAGTCCTCGGGCAACGGGCGGCTGGTCATCGAGCGGCTCCTGGCCACGGTGTGCCTCGGCGCCTGAGGGAGCGGGCGGGCACACTGGGACGTGCACTCGGAGTCCGGCTCGGGTAGAGGAGGCCGCGTATGGCGGACAAGCGTCGCTTCGACCTCTTCGCGGACTTCATCGTGTCGCGCTTCATGGCCCCTCGCGTCTTCGACGTGGCGGGAGGGCAGGGGCGCCTCAACGAGGCCCTGACCCGGCGGGGCCGCGCCGTCACCACGTTCGACCTGCGGCACAAGCACCTGCCGGTGACGTATGCCCAGCGCATCTTCACGCTGGACGAGCCGTGCGAGGCGGAGCTGGTGGTGGGAATGCACCCGGACGGCGCCACGCGCGTCATCATCGAATACGCGGCGAGACATCGGCTGCCGTTCGCCGTGGTGCCGTGCTGCTCGGACAACGGGATGCCCTACAACCCGTGGATGCGTCACCTGGCGGAGCTGGCGCGTGAGTCCGGCTTCGGCACTGTCGAGGAGGTGAAGCTCTCCATGGACGGCCGGGCACGCGTCCTCGTGGGCGAGCCCGCGCCCGCCGGTCCGGCCTGAGGCGAGTGCCGGCCCGACGACACGGCCTGTGTCCCGGGGGCTGGCTGCGCCGAACCCACATCGGCGTCTAGCTTCCCGTACATCGACGCGGGGAGCGGGAGATGGTGACGGAGTGGGACGGGCATGCGACGGCGCAGGTCTGGCGACCCGGCACATACCCGGGACTGGTGCTGTATCGGGTGAGTGGCCGCGCCACCACGCAGGCCCTGCATGTCCATGACGAGCTCCAACTCACGCTGGACGCGGGGCATGTCCAGCAGGTGTGCTGCGGAGGTGTCCGGCTGATGGCGCCGCCCGGAAGCCTCGTCGTGATTCCTCCAGGTGAAGTCCACGCGCTGCACGCCGAGAGCGGTCGCCCCGGGGTGCTGTGCGGGATGCTCGTGCCGGTGGCCCTGCTCAGGCCGCCGTCGCGCCGTGGATGGGAAGACGAGGACGTGGCGCTCGTCGACGACCTCTTTCCCGGAGGGGGCGCCGTGCTCGACGACCCGGACGTGGCGCGGGACTTCGTGGCGCTGCATCGCGCGCTGCGCGGGCTCGGCGCCGAGCAGGGCGCGCACCCGTGGCCCCTGCTCTCACGGTTGCTGGCGCGCCTGGGCGAGGGGCGCCGCGGGCTCAGCGCGTCGTGGGAGGGGGGACATCGAGCATCCCCGTGATGTCCTCCCAGGAGCCCTCGCACGGCGCGGACTGCGACACCAGGTAATGCCCCACGCGTCCCGGAGCCAGGGCGACGATGGAGGACCAGCGCGTGCCATAGGCGGGCGTATGGATGCAGAGCGCCTGCAGGCGACGCAGGAAGTCGGGGGGCAGCGACTCCCCGGGCGCGGGGCGCGGCGTCCCGCTCTCCGGGGGCAGCAGGTCGTCCCCGAGCAGGGCCTTGAGCCCGGATTCGAACCGGGGCCAGGGCTCGTGCGGCAGCTCGGCGGCGAGCATCCGGGCTCGCGCCACCTTGGGGAGCTCCGGACTGTCGAGCACGTCATTGGGGAGCACGTGGATGCCTGGGGGGACGTCCTCGCGCCGCAGCTCGGCCTGGCCCGTCCTGGCGTAGGCGACCCGCAGCGTCCGGGCATCGCCGTAGAGGAGGTTGAAGGGGAGGAAGTCCTCGCCGGACAGCGTGTCCAGGTAGCGCTCGATGCCCTCCACGCTGGCGGCCCGCAGGGCCTGGAGGACCACCTCTCCCCTCGAGCGGGGGGCCGGGCCCTTCCCCTGTCCTCCGCGCTGGTTCGTCAGGCCCACGAAGAGGCCCTCGTTAGTCACTCCCATCCACGTCCCGCCGCGCTCCACGTCCCGTCCGCCGACGGCGCGAGGGGACTCGAGCAGGACCTGGGGGCCCGTCGTGGGACGTGCGTAGAACTCGTCCCGGTTGGCCGCGAGCACCAGCGGCCACTCGGGGTGGACCTGACGAAGGATGACGATGGTGCACATTCGTATCCGGTCGATAACATCCCCGGCTCCGTCGTGCATTCGTGCGCGCGGCCCCACGCCGTCGATGACCTCGGCCCCCCGAGCGGCTAATGTCCGCCGCCCCCAGGAGAGTCCATGGCGGAGAGAATCCTCGTCACCAGTGCGCTTCCGTACGCGAACGGCCCCATCCATCTCGGGCACGCCGTCGAGTACATCCAGACCGATATCTACGTGCGCTTCCTCCGCTCATGCGGCAAGGACGTCGTCTACTTCTGCGCGGACGACACGCACGGCACGCCCATCGAGCTCAACGCGGCGAAGCACGGGCTCAAGCCCGAGGAGTTCATCGCCCGCTTCCAGGACGAGCACCAGAAGGACTTCCACGACCTGGACGTGCGCTTCGACTCCTTCCACTCCACCAACTCGCCGGAGAACCGCCACTACGCGGAGCTCATCTACGGGCGGCTGAAGGAGAAGGGCGACATCGAGCGCAAGGACGTCGAACAGGCGTACTGCGAGAAGGACCGCCGGTTCCTGCCGGACCGCTTCATCAAGGGCACCTGTCCCAACTGCAAGTCGCCCGACCAGTACGGTGACGTCTGTGAGAAGTGTGGCAAGGCGTACAGCCCCACGGACCTCATCGAGCCGCGCTGTGCGCTCTGCGGGACGCCTCCGGTGCGCAAGTCTTCGGCGCACCTGTTCTTCAAGCTCTCGAAGCACGCGGACTTCCTCCAGGCGCTGCTGCGCAAGCCGGGCTTCCTCCACCCGGGGCTCGCGACGCAGCTGCAGGGCTTCTTCGAGAAGGGGCTCGCGGACTGGGACATCAGCCGTGACGGGCCCTACTTCGGGTTCGCCATCCCCGGTGAGACGGACAAGTACTTCTACGTCTGGCTGGACGCGCCCATCGGCTACATCGCCACGACGGAGAAGTGGGCGAAGGAGACGGGCAAGGCGAAGAGCGCGCTGGACTACTGGGAGAAGGACAGCGGCGCGCGCATCGTCCACTTCATCGGCAAGGACATCGTCTACTTCCACGCGCTGTTCTGGCCCGCGGTGCTGGACGTGGCGGGCCTGCATGTGCCGAGCGAGATCAAGGTCCACGGCCACCTCACGGTGAACGGGGAGAAGATGTCGAAGAGCCGCGGCACCATGATTCCGGTGCGCGACTACCTGAACCAGCTGGACCCCAGCTACCTGCGCTACTTCTACGCGGCCAACCTGGGCGCGGGCGTGGAGGACCTGGACCTCAACCTCAAGGACTTCCGTCTGCGGGTGAACGGGGAGCTGGTCAACAACGTGGGCAACCTGGCCAACCGCGCGCTGTCGCTCCTGGCCGGGCCGCTGGGCGGGAAGCTGGCGCCGGGTCGGGCCGAGGGGCCTGGACGCGCGCTGGTGGAGTCGGTGCTGGCCCGGGTCGGCGAGGTGCGCGAGGCGTTCGAGAAGCTCGAGTACCGCAACGCCATCCGCGTCATCACGGACATCGCGTCGGCTGCGAATGCCTTCGTCCAGGCGCAGGCGCCGTGGGCGCTGGTGAAGAAGGACGCGGAGGCGGCGCGCGCGGACCTCTCCGACGCGGCGGACGTCGTGTACCTGCTGGGCGCGTTGCTGGGCCCGGTGACGCCGAGGTTGTCCGAGAAGCTGTTCGCGCAGCTGGGCGCGCCGCCGCTCACGTTCCAGGCGCTGGAGGGCGGGAAGTATCCGCTGCTGGACCGCAGCCGTCCCATCGGCACGCCGGAGCCGCTGTTGCCCCGGCTGGAGGAGGAGCGCGTCAACGCCATCCTCTCGCTGCCCGCGGGCGGCGCGCCGGCTCCGGCGGTGGAGGCGAAGAAGGCCGAAGGTGGCAAGGAGAAGAAGGTGGAGAAGAAGCCGGCCGAGGCCGCGCCCGTCACGCAGGCGACGGAGGGCGCAGGGGAGGCGTCCGCTGAGATCGAGTACGCGGACTTCGCCAAGGTGGTGCTCAAGTCGGGCAAGGTGCTCGCGGCGGAGAAGGTCCCCAAGGCGGACAAGCTGCTGAAGCTCACGGTGGACGTGGGCGAGGCGACGGGGCCGCGCACCATCGTCTCGGGCATCGCCGAGGCGTTCGCGCCGGAGTCGCTGGTGGGGCGCAACGTCGTGGTGGTGGCGAACCTGAAGCCCCGCAGCCTCAAGGGCATCTCGTCGCGCGGCATGCTCCTGACGGCGGGGCCGGGCGGCAAGGACCTGTCCTTGTTGGATCCGGGCAACGTGCCGCCGGGCAGCGACGTGAAGTAGTCGGCGCGGACGGGGCAGGGTGGCAACCCCCTGCCCCTGTTCGCTCGAGGTGCTCGAAGCGGACGCTGTCGGGCAAGCGAGGTGATGGGACGTGACGGATTGGCGTGCGGAGCGGGACCGGGCCTTGCTGGCGCTGGAGAACGAGAAGCGCCCCGCGTTTCGCGCGGAGGCGGCCGAGCAACTCCATCACCTCGCGGCGGAGGTGCCCTCGCGCGCGCCCGAGTTCACGGAGGTCGTGCCGCGGATGCTGTCGGACGCGCAGCCCGAGGTGAAGCGCTCGGGCATCGCGCTGGCCACCGTGGTGCTGCCTCAAGAAGAGGCGATCGCGCTGCTCATCTCGCGGCTTCGCGATGAGGAGTCGCTGGTGCGCCTGGAGGCCACGGGCCGACTGGCGGACATGGCCCGTCCCGAGCTGCGCGGTGCGCTCGCGGGCATGCTGGAGGACTCCGTCCCCGAGGTGCGCTTCGAGGCCGCGCGAGGCATCGCCGCCCTCAAGCACCCCGCGGGGCTCGAGGTGCTCATCGACGCGCTGGACGCGGACCTGCTCCGCTTCCGCGCCCTGGGTGCACTGGCGGAGCTCGAGGACGCTCGCGCGCTGCCCGCGGTGAAGAAGCTGTTCGGCCGCTGGCTGCTCCCCGCCTTCGACAAGACGCAGGCCGCGGGAGTCCTCGCCCGGCTGGGTGACGCCGACGGCGCGGCGCACCTGCTCCAGCGCTCGCGCAAGAAGTGGAGTCAGGACCGCGCGCTCGCGGTGGAGCTGCTCGGCGAGGTGAAGGCGCCCGGCGCGCTGGAGCGTTTGAAGGCCATCCTCGATGACCCGAAGGACTCCTGCCGGGGTGCCGCCGCGCGCGGCCTGGGGCGCCTGGGGGACGAGCGGGCCTTGCCCTGGCTGCTCGCGCTGCTGCGGGACGTGAGCGCCCAGGAGGAGGACCGGCTGGACGCGGCGGATGGGCTCTGGAGATTGGGCCTCCCCGAGGGCCGCGAGCACGTGCGCGCGGCGGTGAGCACCTTCACCTCACCCGAGGCACGGCAGGAACTGGACGACTTGTTTCAGGAGGGGACATGAGACTGGTGGATGCGCACTGCCACCTGGAAGTGAAGGACTTCGCGGACGCGGCCCCGGTGCTGGAGCGCGCGCGCGCCGCGGGCCTCATCCACGCCATCGTCGTGGGCCAGTTCCACGGTCCTGGCGAGTGGGGCAACGCACTGGAGCTGGCCGCCGCGCATCCGGAGTTCCTCTCGCCCACGCTCGGCATCCATCCGCACGAGGCCGCGCGCGCCACGGAGGACGACCTGGCCACGCTGGAGCGCACCTGCGCCCGGCCCGAGGTCCGCGCCGTGGGCGAGGCCGGCCTGGACTACTACTACGACCACTCGCCCCGGGAGGCGCAGGCGCGCATCTTCCGACACCAGTGCGAGCTGGCCGTGAAGCTGGGCAAGCCGCTGGTGGTGCACGTGCGTGACGCGCACGAGGACTGCGACGCGATTCTCGGCGAGGTGGGCGTGCCCAAGGGCGTCATCCACTGCTTCACCGGAGACACCGACGCCGCGCGGCGCTACCTGGACCGGGGCTTCTACCTCTCGCTCTCCGGCGTCATCACCTACAAGAAGACGGAGGCGCTGCAGGACGCGGTGCGCTTCGCGCCGCTCGACAGGCTGATGGTGGAGACCGACAGCCCGTACCTGGCGCCCGTGCCGCACCGGGGGCGCAAGAACGAGCCCTCGCACGTGGTGGAGACCGCGCGGAAGCTGGCGGAGCTCAAGGGCGTGACGCTGGAGACGGTGACCGAGGTCACCACCGCCAACGCCGCCGCCCTCTTCAACCTCAACCTGCGCTGACGCCGCCGGCCAGGGCCTGGAGGTCCTGGTCCATCTGCGGCACGTCCAGCAGCAGCGCGTCCGGGTCGTACTGGAAGTCGGCCTGCTTGAGCTTCAAGAGCGCCTGGAGCGCGGGCTCTCCCGTGTGTCCGCCGAATGAAGCGAACACGACGCGGCCGCTCTCCAGGTGCATCGAGCCCTCCAGGGTGTGCTGACGCAGGTTGAGCTTGCCGCTCTTCCTCGCGCTGCCCAGCGTGCGCAGCAGCTCCTTCGGAGGCAGCTCGTCGAAGCTGCCACGCACCACGCGACCCGGGCCGTTGTGCAGCACCCGGTCCTCGAGCAGCGCGCGCACCGCCTTGGCGACGAGGGACTTGTCCCCGGGAGGCAGCAGCTCCGTCGCGCCGCCCATCATCAGCCGCTCGCGCGTGGGCGCATCCGGCTCACCCACCACCGCGATGGGCAGCCCCGCCGTCTCCGGCGCGGAGCGGGCCTGCTGGAGCAGATCCAACACCTCCTGCTGACCCAAGCGCAGGCTCACCACCAGGACATCGCAGTCCTGCCGGGCGAGGCCATCCTGCGCGCCCTCTTGCGTGGACAGCGCATGGGCCACCAGCCCCTGCTTGAGCACGGCCTCCAGCAGCTCGCCGCGAGCCGTCTCGTCCGGCTCCACCACGAGCACCTGCCGGCCCTCGCTCTCCAGCCGGTGGCGGAGCAGCTCGCCGCTCTGCAACTGGATGACGATGTCCGCCACCACCGGGTCGTAGAGCACGCCCGCGTTCGTGCGCAGGTGCTCCAGGGCCTGCTCCTTGGGCAGGGCCTTGCCCAGCGCGTTGCCGGGGTTCTTGGTCAGCTCCAGGAAGCTGTCCACCGCCGCGAGGATGCGCGCGCCCAGGGTGATCTCCTCTCCCTTGGCGCCCTGGGGCGTGCCCGAGCCATCCCAGGCCTCATACAGCTGCGCCAGGATGGTGTTGACCTGCGCGGGCAGGTGCACCGTCTCGAACAGCTTCGTGGGCGCGCGGCACGCGGCGCGGGCCTGCGCCTTCCACTCCGAGTTGACGGCGTTGCTCGCCAGCGAGAAGTGCCGCTCGGACGGCTTGCCCAGGTCGTGCAGGTACGCGGCGATGGACAGCGCGGCCAGCTCCTTGTGGGGCATGCCCATGCGCTGACCGACGATGCCCGCCTGCCGCGCCAGCTGCGCGGAGTGTCCCCGGTGCCGCTGGCGGTCCTGCTCCAGCAGCCCCACGAGGATGCCCAGCGTCTCCACGTAGTCGATGTCGCTGACCAGCCCGCGCGGGCCACCCGGCTCGCGCCGCTGCGTGGACGACGGACGCCCGGCCACCTGTGTGCCGCCGCTGGGGCGCTGCACCCGCATGCGCGGGTCCGTCTCCATGCGGAAGGACAGGCTGCTGCGGTTGCTGGTGGACGTGCGGTTGTGCTCCGGCGCGCCGGAGCGCGACGTGGACTCGGCGGGGCCGGACTGCGCGCTCGCGGCCTCCAGCAGCGCGGCGAACGCGGTGGGGTCGCCGTAGTAGTGCTTGCGGATGGCCGCGGCGATGGCGCCGCGCAGGCCCACGTACGCGTAGACCTCCGACATGCCCGTGACGAGGGCAATCTCGTCCATCAGCGCCTTGTTCTGCGGCTCGGCGGCGACCACGGACAACAGCTTCCGGTCCGGGTCCACCGCCAGGGGCAGCACGTTCTGCGCCTCGGCGAGTCGCACCGGGAGCCTGTCGAGCACCTCGGTGGCGATCTTCGCCTTGGCCAGCTTGTCCGCGCTCACGAAGCGCGTCTGGAACTCCGCGGCCAGGAAGCGCAGCAACGCCGCTTCCTGGAGGAGCCCCAGCTCCACCAGACAGTCCCCCAGCTTGTGGCCGGTGATCTTCTGGTGCTCCAGGGCCTGCTCCACGGCCCCGGCGTTGACGAGCCCCGCCTCGATGAGGCGCTCACCCAGCTTCTTCGCCATGACGACTCAGCTTTCCGACGAACCCTCGCCACTCTTGTCGCCCGAGAGCGTCGTCAGCGCGCTGAAGGGCTTGAAGGTCAGCTCCTTCGGCAGGCTGTTCGGATCCCTCGGCGGACGCGGCGGACGCTCCTCGCGGGGCGCGCGCTGCTCGTCCCGGGCGCGCTCCTCGCGCGGCGGACGGTCCTCGCGGGGAGGCCGGTCCTCGCGAGGCGGCCGCTCGCGGCGGGGAGGACGCTGCTGCGGCTGCTGCTCCTCACGCGCCACCACCGGCGCGCCGCCCTCATGCGAAGGGGCCTGCTGCTGCGGAGCCTTGTCGCCCCGGTTCTTGCGCTTCTCCTCGCGCGACTTGCGGCGGCCACCGCCACCACCGCCGCCACCCTCGACGGGTCCGCGGCCGCGCACGGTGGGCAGGGGGCCCTTCCAGAGCTGCCGGTCGTAGTGGCGCAGCACGTCCGTCCACTTCTCGTTCGAGTCGCGCTGCATGGCCTCCAGCCACGAGGCGATGCGCGAGTCGAGCGAGTCGAGCGCGTGGACGATGTGCGCCTCGATGGTCATCGGCACCTTGGGGCTGCCGTACTCCAGCTGCCCGTGGTGCGAGATGGCCAGGTGCGTGAGGTGGTTCTCGAGCAGCGGCGGGAAGCCGGGGATGGACAGCGTCTTCTCGCGGATCTTCTGGGCCGTCATCACCAGGTGGCCCACGAGCTTGCCCTCGTCGGTGTAGTCGAAGCCCTTGTCCGGGGAGATCTCCGCCACCTTCATCACGTCGTGCAGAAACGCGCCCGCCAGCAGCAGGTCCCGGTCCGCCATGGGGTAGTGGTCCGCCACCCGCAGGGTCAGCCGCATCACCGACAGCAGGTGCTCGGCCAGGCCGCCGCGCCACGCGTGGTGCATGCCCTTGGCGGCCGGCGCCACCGGCAGCCCCGCGGCCACCTGCGGGTCGTCCAGGAACGCAATCAGGAGCTGCTTCACGAACGGATCGTTGATGCGCTCGTTGATGAGCTCGCGGATGAGGCCCGCGGCCCGGGCGCCACCGCCGCCGTCGTGACGGGGCTCGCTCTTCTCGCTCTTCTCACCCTTGTCGGCCTTCTCGGCGCGCGGCTCGGCGGCGGGCTTCGCCTCCGGGGCGGCCTTGGCCTCGACGGGAGGCGCCGGGGGCGGCTCGAACTCCTTGGGGTCCAGGGGCTCGGGGTCCAGGCGCTCCAGGCCCTCCACCACCACCTGCGTGCGGCCGTGGAACTGGATGACGTTGCCCTGGACGAGCACGAAGTCGCCGGACTGGAAGGACGGCTCGAGCGCGTCGACCTTGTCGAACACGCGCGCGTCCACCTCGCCGCTCTTGTCGACGAGCGTCAGGGCCAGGAACACCTTGCCGCTGCGGGCCGTCACCTTCTCCTTCTTGGTGACGCGGAAGACGGTGTGGACGCGGTCCTTCTCACGCAGGTCGGCCGCGTACACCTTGCGGACGGTCTCGACGGAATCCGCCGGGGTGGAGGTCGCGGTCTGGGGGGCGTTTTCGTTGGTCATCGCGGGCGCGGACACTAGCACTCCCCACGGCGGAGCGGTGCTTTCCCGCGTCAGCTCACCTCCAGCGCCACCGTGTCCAGGTACTCCGCGCCGGGGGAGCCCACCAGCGTCGGGTGGTCCGGAGGCAGTCCGGGCCGGGCCAGCCGGGTGGCGATTCGCGCCTCCGCCTCGCACGCGGTGGCCACCAGCTCGTCGAAGCCGCCGAACGCCAGGGGTGGGTGATAGCCGACCACCATCAGCCGGCCCCCATGCCGGGTGCGTCGCAGCGCGTACCGCAGGTGCTCCACGAACTCCTCCTCGGTCGCCACCCGGAGTGTGTCCAGCAGCACCAGGTCGAAGGTCTCCCGCACCGCGCGCAGGGCCTGCAGCGCGGTGCCCTTCTCCACCAGCACGCGCCCCAGAAGCCCGTTCGCCTCGGCGTTCTCGCGCGCCAGGTCCGCCGCGTCCGCGTCCGCGTCGAAGGCGAGGATGTGCCGCGCCCCGTGCAGGCCCGCGTGCACGAAGAGCCCGCCCACGTTGCAGGCGGCGTCCAGCACCCGGCCGTCCCAGGCCATGCGGCCCACCACGCGGCGCAGCTCCCTCTGGTCATAGGCGTAGCCCGTGCCCTGGCCGTACGTGAGGTCCACGGTGAACCTGGCGCCCAGCTCCAGCAGCCGGCACCAGCGGGGTGGGGTGCCGTAGAGGACATGGGGGCGCTGGGTGGACAGTCCCAGGGCCTTCCTGCGCGGGGAGTCGTTGCGCAGCAGCACCGAGCTGGCGCCCGTCACCTCCACCAGCGCGCGGGTGATGTCCTGGTGCCGGGCGTCCATGGAGCGCGTCAGCGTCTGCACCACGAAGTGGGTGTCGTACCGGTCCACGATGAGGCCGGGCAGCCCGTCCCCGTCATCGTTCACCACCCGGCAGAAGCGCGGGTCGTCCACCATGCGGCCCCGGCGCTCGAAGGCGCGGCGCAGGTGGCGCGGAATCAGCCCCTCCACCGCCTCGTCCGGCATGCCCAGCCGCCGCACCGCGAGCGAGGCCTCCAGGTCCACGTCCCCCAGCCCGAGCACCGCGCCGTCCTCGTCCCGCAGCTGCACGGGCTCGCCGGGTTGGGGCGTTCCCTCCATGGAGACGATGTCCTCCCGGCGCAACCAGGGGGCTCCATGGCGCAGTCGGCGGGCGGCATCTTTGGACAGGTAGGTGCTGAGCAAGTGCGTCCTCCCCTCTCGCGTGGCTGACTTCCAGCGGACAAGATGGGCCGTGCGCTTGCCGATGTCGGCGGGCGTCGGGCCCTCCGGCTGGAGAGCAGGGGAGGAGGCGGGCCTCAGGCCTGGGGCGGAGGCCGCTTGAAGGCCTTGAACGTCACCCGCGTGAGCAGCGAGCTGACCACCAGGGCCAGGACGATTCCCAGGATGCGCAGGTGCCAGGAGTCGCGCAGCACCAAGGACAGGGCCAGCGCGCCCACCAGCACCGCGCCCGCCACCGTGAGCCACTGGCCTCGCGCCGCCAGCCCCGAGGACGGCGACTTCGCGCGCGCGAGCACCGGCAGGCTGCCCGCCTTGCGCCACGTCTGGGAGGTCTCCTCCCGCACCTCGTCATCGGCGTCCACCAGGCCCTGGACGTAGGCGCGCTCCACGTCCAGGAGGCTGGGGTAGGTCAGCTCACCATCCGGAGTGCGCACGACGTAACGCATGGCAGGGCTCCCTCTGTTGGGGCGCGGGCGTGGCTCACGCCAGCTCGGTGGCAATCTGCTCCGCGACGCGCAATCCATCAATGGCCGACGAGACGATGCCGCCCGCATAGCCGCACCCCTCGCCCGCGGGGTACAGGCCCTTGCAGGACACCGACTGCAGGTCCTCGCCGCGGGTGATTCGCACGGGGGACGACGTGCGGCTCTCGATGCCGATGAGCTTGCCCTCGTCGCTGATGAAGCCGCGCATCTTCCGGTCGAAGGTCTTCAGCGCCTGCTTGAGGGACGTGGTGAGCCGCTCCGGGAACAGCCGGTTCAGGTCCACGTGCGCCAGGCCCGGACGGTAGCTGGTGCCGCCCGGGTCCTTCTTCACGCGCCCGGCCAGGTAGTCCGGAATCGTCTGCGCGGGGGCGAAGAACTTCCCGCCGCCCAGCTCGTACGCCTTCTGCTCCCAGTGCCGCTGGAACTGCAGGCCCGCCAACGGTCCGTGGAAGCCCTCGCGCTCGAAGTCCGCCACGGAGACGGAGACGACGATGCCCGCGTTGGCGTAGCGCGCGTTGCGGCGCGAGTTGCTCATGCCATTGGTGCACTGCAGCCCGTCCTCGGTGGGCGTGGGCACCACGATTCCGCCCGGGCACATGCAGAACGAGTAGACGCCGCGCACCTCGCCGTCGACGTCCAGGTTCTCCGCGAGCTTGTAGTCGGCGGGGGGCAGCTTCGGGTTCTTCGCGGCGCTGCCGTACTGGATGCCGTTGATGAGCGTCTGCGGGTGCTCGGCGCGGAAGCCCAGCGCGAAGGGCTTGGCCTCCACGCTGACGCGGCCGTCGGCGGCGAAGCGCTCGTACAGCTCGCGCGCGGAGTTGCCGGGGGCCAGGATGACGCGGTCGCTCTCCAGCGTGCGCCCGTCCGCGAGCTTCACGCCCGCGACGCGGCCGTCCTTGTAGACGAGGTCGTCCACGCGCTGGCCGAAGTGCACCTCGCAGCCGCCAGCGATGAGCTCCTCGCGCAGCTTCGCCACCGCGCCCGGCAGCAGGTCCGAGCCGATGTGCGGCTTGCCCTCGACCAGGATGGCGTCCGGCGCGCCGTAGCGGGCGAAGGCCTCGATGACCTTGCGCACCATGGGGTGGTTGATGCGCGTGGACAGCTTGCCGTCCGTGTACGCGCCGGCGCCGCCCTCCCCGAAGTTCATGTTGCTCTCCGGGTCCAACGTGCCGTCGCGCATCAGCTTCGCCACGTCCTTGCGCCGCGCCACCACCTCGCGTCCCCGCTCGATGAGGATGCTCTTCACGCCGCGCTCCAGCAGCCCCAGCGCGGCGAACAACCCCGCGGGGCCCGTGCCGATGATGATGGGCCACTGCTCGGGCGGCTTCACCGACGTCAGCGGCTCGGGGGGCGGCGGCGCCTCGCCCACGTCCGGCGGCAGCTGCTTGGGCTTGCGCCCCGGCGCCATCTCCACCTCCAGCGTGTAGATGTAGCGCGGGCTGCCCTTCTTGCGCGCATCCAGCACGGAGCGCACCACCCGCACGGAGGCCAGGTCGGAGCGGGTGACGCCCAGCTTCTCCGCGGCCCGCTGACCGAGCAGCTCCTCCGGCTCGTCCAGCCACAGCCCGATGTTGTTCACCCGATACGCCATTGCCATTCGCTCCTGGTGGGGGGCGCGTTCTGCTCCACCCCGCTGAAAGATTGCAAGCACTTGAAACCACGAGGGGCTCGCCGCCGCGGAACGGGTGCGTACCTCGTGATGCACCCGGCCATCCAGTTCCCTCGGGGGTTCCCCCGGGTGCGTAGCCCCCTTCGCACCCCAATTCACCCCATGCCGACCCGCGCGGCTCTTCAACCCCTGGGAACTGCTGGTGAATCCGTTTGGAAGAGAACGACTGGCACGGGGGTTGAAGAACAAGGCTCAAGTGATTAGCCGGCGGCCCTCGTTGTTCGCGCCGCCCCCAAATTTGGAGGCATTGACTGTGAGCACCGATCAAAAGGGCACCCGGATCCTGGCGCGCACCTTCTTCAACCAGCTTCGCGCCAGCGGCTACACGCCGCACCAGGTCATCGGTATCGCCACGGAGCTGCTCGATCTGGTGACATCGGACCTGAAGGAAGGCGACAAGGCCGTCGCCGTGCCTGCGTCCCCGGAGCAGGGCTCCGAGTGGCGTCAGCGCGCCTGAGCGTGCGAGACTCACCCTAGCGACCCTCGGCGGGTGAGCGAGCTCCGGACGGGTTCCGGGGCTCCCGCCCCCTGAGGCGGTGGTGGACCGGCGTCAGCCGGTTTTTTTATGTCCGGTTGACCGCCGAATCGCCCGCTGGCGCCCCTGGAGAGCCCGCTTCGCGTCGGCGGGTGTAGGCCGCCGAGCCCGCGACGAAGAGCAGCCCCGCCGTCATCGCGGTGAACACGGTGCTGGCCGTGTACTGGGCCAGGAATGCGAGCAGCACGCCGCCCGCCACGAAGGCGCCCACGTCCACGCCGACGGGCCTTCGCTGCGGCAGCACCAGCACCACCACGCACGCCGTCAGGGGCAGGCCGAGCGCCACCTGGCGGACGATGGCGTCGGTGCTCGTGCGCACCGTCTCCCAGTTGTGCACGAGGATGGCCGCGAAGATGACCACCGTGCCCAGCGCGAGCACCAGCACGCCCGCGGCGGCCGCGTCCTTGGTGAGCCGGGCCTTCTCGTCGAACTGCTGGACGGCCAGGTCCACCAGGTGCTCCAGCGCGCTGTTCAGGATTTCCGCGAAGAAGATGAGCAGCACGCAGAAGATGAGAGTGACCTTCTCGGCGAGCCCCAGGGGGATGCCGCTGCCCACCAGCCCCACCAGCACGGCGGAGATGAGGTGCAGGCGCATGTTGCGCTGGTGCACGACGGTGTGGATGAGGCCCGCCCAGGCATGGCCGAACGAGGCGAGGAACCCCGAGCCGCGACGGGGAGGGAAGGTGGGAGGTGGCCGGGCAGGTACGGTCATCGGAACCTGAAGGGACGGGCAGGCTAGCACTCACGGGTCCGATTGCCGTGGAGATGTGAATGGGTAAGGTCGGCCGCCATGAGCACCGACTTCTTCCGGGCGCGTCCAGGTGGCGTGCTGCTGGCCCTCCTGTTGACCTCCACCCTCGCCGCCGCCCAGGCCCCCGTGCACACCCACGAGGGCGAAGTGGGCGCCTGTGGACTGGAGCCCCCGGACGCGGTGTACCTGCCGGCGCCGACCCGCCGCGCGCACGAGTCGAGGAAGCTGAGCGCCTCCGACGCCCCCGTGGTGCGGCGCGAGCAGCGGGATGGCACGACGAAGGCCTCGCTCGCGGGGGTGCCCCAGACGCGGACGCGGGCGGGCGCGCTGTCCGGGAAGGTCATCTACCTGAGCCCCGGCCACGGCTTCTACCGGGCGCCCACGCTGTCGCGCTGGGCCACGCAGCGGCCCAACACGTGGGCGGTGGTGGAGGACCTCATCTCCGCGGAGGTGGTGAACCAGTACCTGTTGCCCATGTTGATGGGCGCGGGCGCCACGGTGGTGCCGGTGCGCGAGGCGGACCTGAACTCGCGCATGGTCATCGTGGACGACGGTGGCCCGGGCTACTCGGAGGAGGGGGACACGGGGCTGTTCCGCGCGACGGAGCAGAAGGGTTGGGCGACGCCTGCCTTCCCCATGGGCAACGGCGTGGAGCCCTTCACGCAGGGCACCACGCGGGAGCTGCTCACCACGCAGACGTCCACGGCCACGGCCACGTGGGCTCCCGTGGTGCCCGCGGACGGCAACTACCACGTGTACGTCTCCTATGGCGCCGCGCCCACGCGCACCGAGAACGCGCACTACGTCGTGCGCCACGCGGGCGGCGAGAGCCACTTCCGCGTCAACCAGCGCCGCCACGGCGGGACGTGGGTGCTCCTGGGCCGCTTCTTCTTCAAGGCGAACGCGGGGCCGGAGCGCGCTGCGGTGGTGCTGATGAACGACGCGGAGGAGGGCGCCACGGTGTCGGTGGACGCGGTGCGCTTCGGCGGAGGCTCGGGCGTCATCGGCGACGCGCAGATGGCCGCGCTGTCGCGTCCCCGCTACGAGGAGGCCGCGCGCTACCACGTGCAGTTCAGCGGCGCGCCCGCGACGGTGTACGCGCCCACCGGGGCCAACGCCATCGCCAACGAGCGCAACGCGGACGTGACGGCCCGCGCGCGCTTCGCCGCGTGGCTGCACGAGGAGGGGGAGGACGCGGTGTACGTGGCCTGGCACACCAACGCCTCCACCACCGGCAACGTGGTGGGCACCGAGGCCTATGTCTACGGGCCGAACCCGGTGGACGGCACGCTCAACTTCACCGGCGTGCCCGGCAGCGACGTGCTGGGGCGGGCGCTGTTGGACGAGCTGGGCGCGGACCTCAAGCGCGAGGTCGACCCGTCGTGGCGCGTGCGCAGCCTGCGCTCGGCGAACCTGGGCGAGGTCAACCCCACGCACAACCCGGAGATGCCGTCGGTGCTGCTGGAGATCGCCTACCACGACGCGGTGGCGGACTCGAACCGGCTGAAGGAGCCGGCGTTCCGCCGCGTCGCCGCGCGCGCCATCCTCCAGGGCCTCATCAAGTACTACGCCGCGCGGGACGGCGTGGCGGTGACGCTGCCGCCCGAGGCCCCCGACGCGGTGGTGGCGCGCAACGTCTCGGCCGGCACGGTGGAGGTGCGCTGGGCCGCGCCCCAGGCCAACCCGGACGAGGAGGGGCGCGATGCGCCCAGCGCGTACCGCGTCTACCAGAGCGAGGACGGCCAGGCCTGGGACGACGGCACCGAGGTGTCCGGGACGAGCCTGAGCGTGCCGCTGGCGGCGGGCGTCTCGCGCTACTTCCGCGTCGCGGCGGTGAGCGCGGGCGGCGAGGGCTTCCCGTCCGCCATCGTCGGCGTGCGCTCGGGGGACGCGCCCCCGGCGCTGGTGGTCAACGCCTTCGAGCGGCTGGACTCCGCGCTGGCGTGCGGCGAGGCGCTGGACGCGTATGGCCTGGAGGCCCCGCTGCGGGTGCTCCTGGAGACGATGAACGACGGCACGTACGTGCGCCGCCACGGGGACGCGATGAGCCAGTCGGGCGTGGCCTTCGACAGCGCGACGAGCGGGGCGGTGGCGGCGGGGCTGGTGTCCGTCGGAGCGGGCTACCGGGTGGTGGACTGGTTCACCGGGCGGGGTGGCGCTGCCGGCGCCGGACTGACGCGCGCCGAACAGGACACGCTGCGCGCGTATGTGATGGGCGGTGGACATCTGCTGCTGTCGGGCAGCCAGGTGGCGTCCGCGCTGTCGGTGGGGGACGCGGACGACAAGGCCTTCCTCACGGACATCCTCCGGGCCTCGGTGGGGACCGGCGCGCCGCCTCGGAGCGTGGAGGGCGTGCCGGGAGACTTCCTGGCGGATTGGACGGGCGTGGCCCTGGACGACGGCACCCGGGGCGCCTATCCGGTGGGGTCCACCGATTTGCTCATCCCGGCCTCGGGCGGCTCGGCGGTGGTGCGGTACGCGGGGACGGAGCTGGGGGCGGGCGTGTTCTCCATGCCCGCGGGGCAGGTGCTGCTGTTGGGGGTCCCCTTCGAGGCGGTGGTGGACCGGGCGGCGCGGGCGCGGCTGTTGTCCGCGTTCCTGGTGCGCGCGGGCTTCCCCGCGCCGGGCTCGCCGCCCGTCGGGGATTCCGGCGAGACGGGGCCCGGCCTGTTGAGCGGGTGCGTGGCGCCGCGCGGGGTGGACCCGCATCCTCCCGAGGAGCCCGAGCCTCCCGAGCCCCCCGAGCCCATCGTCCTGGACGTGCTGCCGCAGTTCTACCATCCGCTGGGCGACTCGGGCTGCGGCTGCGGGGCCGGCGGGGGAACGGGCGCGGGGCTGTGGCTGTTGGTCGGGGTGATTGTTCAGCTTCGACGCGCGCGCCGTCGCACGAGCGACCTGAAGCGTTGACTCAGCGGGGCCGCGTGCCTACGGTCGGCGGCCCTCGTTTTCTGACGTGAAAACCGTTCGTGGGCGCGCCTTTCGCGCCCACCTCTTCTAAGGAGACACGCACATGGCCACTCGCATCGCCATCAACGGGTTTGGACGCATCGGTCGCTGCATCCTCCGCGCCGCGCTCAGCCGCAAGGAAGACCTGGAGATCGTCGCCATCAACGACCTGGACAAGCCCGCCGCCCTGGCGCACCTGTTCAAGTACGACTCCGTGCACCGCACCTGGCCGGGTGAGGTGAAGGCGACGGACAAGGGCATCGTGGTGGACGGCAAGGAGATCATCGTCACCGCGGAGAAGGACCCCACGGCGCTGCCCTGGAAGAGCCTGAACGTGGACGTGGTGCTCGAGTGCACCGGCCGCTTCACCGGCCGCGAGGGCGCCGAGAAGCACCTGAAGGCGGGCGCCAAGAAGGTCCTCATCTCCGCGCCGGCCAAGGGCCCGGACCTGACCATCGCCTACGGCATCAACCACGGCGAGTACGACGCGTCCAAGCACCACATCATCTCCAACGCCTCGTGCACCACCAACTGCCTGGCGCCCATCGCCAAGGTGCTGGTGGACAACTTCGGCATCGAGAAGGGCCTGATGACGACGGTGCACAGCTACACCAACGACCAGCGCATCCTGGACCTCACGCACGAGGACATGCGCCGCGCCCGCGCCGCCGCGCTCTCCATGATTCCCACCAGCACCGGCGCCGCGAAGGCCATCGGCGAGGTGATTCCGCAGCTCAAGGGCAAGATGCACGGCCTGGCCGTCCGCGTCCCCACGCCGAACGTGTCCCTGGTGGACCTGACGGTGAACACCGAGAAGAAGATCACCCAGGAGGCCGTGGTGGAGGCCTACCGCGCCGCCGCCGCCGGTCCGCTCAAGGGCATCCTGGAGTTCAGCGACGCGCAGACGGTGTCGGTGGACTACAACGGCAACCCGCACTCGGCCATCTTCGACTCCACCAACTGCTTCGTGATGGGCGACAACATGCTGAAGGTCATGGCCTGGTACGACAACGAGTGGGGCTTCTCCAACCGCATGGTCGACACGGCGAAGTTCCTCGTGTCGAAGGGCGTGTAGTCCGTTTCCGGTCCAGGGAGAGCCAAGATGATCCGCTACATCGACGAGCTGCAACTCACGGGCAAGCGCACCTTCATCCGCGTGGACTTCAACGTCCCGCTCGACGGCCGGAAGGTGACGGACGACACCCGCATCCGTGAGGCGCTGCCCACCATCCGCCGCGCGCTGGAATTGGGCGGCAAGGTCATCCTGGCCTCCCACCTGGGACGTCCGAAGGGACCGGACCCCAAGCTGTCGCTCGAGCCGGTCGCCGTGCGGCTGGCCGACCTGCTCGGCGGCAAGCACGAGGTCATCCTCACGGATGACTGCGTGGGCGACGGCGTGAAGAAGCAGGTGAAGGAGCTGAAGGAGGGGCAGGTGGTGGTGCTGGAGAACCTGCGCTTCCACAAGGAGGAGGAGGCCAACGACGAGGCCTTCGCGCGCGAGCTGGCCGCGCTGGCGGACGTCTACGTCAACGACGCCTTCGGCACCGCGCACCGCGCCCACGCCTCCACGGCGGGCATGGTGCCCTTCGTGAAGGAGAAGGCGGCGGGCCTCCTGATGAAGAAGGAGATCGAGTACCTGGGCCGCGTGCTGAAGACGCCGGAGAAGCCCTTCGTGGCCATCCTGGGTGGCTCGAAGGTGAGCGACAAGATCAAGGTCATCGAGAACCTGCTGCCCAAGGTGGACGCGCTCCTGGTGGGCGGGGCGATGGCGTACACGTTCCTGAAGGCGCAGGGCGTGGAGGTGGGCAAGTCCCGCGTCGAGGAGGACAAGCTGTCCTTGGCCACGCGCCTGCTCGAGGCGGCGCACCGGCTGAAGACGCCCATCGTCCTCCCGGTGGACCACATCGTCGGCACCGAGCCGACGGAGAAGAGCTCCGCGCAGGAGACGCCGGACAACGCGGTGCCCAAGGACATGATGGGCCTGGACATCGGTCCGAAGACGCGCTCGCTGTTCACGCAGCACATCCGCGACGCGCGCACGGTGGTGTGGAACGGGCCCATGGGCTTGTTCGAGGTGGCGAAGTTCGCCGAGGGCACGCGCTCGGTGGGCACGGCCATGGCGAACAACAAGCAGGCCATCACCGTGATTGGCGGCGGGGACAGCGCGGCGGCCGTGGAGCAGATGGGGCTGGCGGAGCAGCTCAGCCACGTGTCCACGGGCGGCGGGGCCTCGTTGGAGTTCCTGGAAGGCCGCGAGCTTCCGGGCATCAAGGCGCTGGAGACGCGGTAGTCTCCGTCGCGCCCAAGCAGCAGCACCACCACATCCACAGCGCTGGGGGAGTGACACATGGCCGTCTCGTCTCGACGTCGGAAGATCGTCGCCGGCAACTGGAAGATGAACAAGACGGTGCCGGAGGCCCTGGCGCTGGTCCGTGAGCTGCGGGGGGCGGTGACCTCCGTGGGGGATGTGGTGGAGGTGGTGGTGGCGCCGACGTACCTGGCGCTGCAGGCGGTGCACGTCGCGCTGGAGGGCGCGCCGTTGCAACTGGCGGCGCAGAACTGCCACTGGGAGTCGTCGGGTGCGTTCACCGGCGAGGTGTCCGCGCCGATGCTGGCGGAGCTCGGGTGTGCCTACGTCATCGTGGGGCACTCGGAGCGCCGGCAGCTGTTCGGCGAGACGGACGAGACGGTGAACAAGAAGGCCAAGGCGGTGCTGGCCGCGAAGATGACGCCCATCCTCTGCGTGGGCGAGACGCTGGCGGAGCGCGAGGCGAACCGGACGTTGGAGGTGGTGGAGCGTCAGGTCCGGGGAGGGCTGGAGGGCTTCGAGGCGAAGGACGTGGCGGGCTTCGTGCTGGCGTACGAGCCGGTGTGGGCGATTGGGACGGGGCGCAACGCGACGTCGGCGCAGGCGCAGGAGGTCCACGCGGCCATCCGGGCGCTGGTGGGCCGGCTGTACGGCGAACAGACGGCCGCCCAGGTGCGCATCCAGTACGGCGGCAGTGTGAAGCCGGATAACGCCGCGGAATTGCTGGGGCAGCCGGACGTGGACGGGGCGTTGGTGGGGGGGGCGAGCCTGAAGGTCGGCGATTTCGCGGCCATCATCCAGGCGGCCCGGTAGGGTAGGGCGCGCGATTTGGTGCTATCGGCGCACTGTTTTCTGCAATAAGGTGCGCCCTCTTTTCACGGAACGTTCGGAAAACTCCACATGCTGACCTTCGTCACGATCGTGCACGTCCTCGTGTGCGTGTTCATGATCTTCGTCATCCTGCTGCAGCCGGGTAAGGACGCTGGCATGGGCTCGGCCCTCGGCGGCGGCGCGGCCACGAGTGCCTTCGGTGGTCGTGGCGCGGTGACCTTCCTGAGCAAGCTCACCGGCGTGTGCGCGGCGATGTTCTTCTTCACGTCGCTGGGCCTGTCCTTCGTCGGCCTGAAGTCCTCGGTGGCGGCGGGTGGTTCCATCGCGGCGCCCGCCCCGGCGGCTCCCGCGGCGCCGGCTCCTGCGGCGGGTGAGACGTCGTCTCCGGCGGGTCAGCAGGCGGCCCCTGGGACGGTGGAGCAGCCGCGCGGTGAGGCGGCTCCGGCCGAGGGCCAGCAGGCCCCCGCGCCGACCCCGGCTCCCTGAGGAGCGGGTTGAAACAAATCGGAGCACGCAGCGGTTAGAAACTCGTTGCGTGATCCGAAGCGGTCCTGTAGATGGTCCGCGCAGCAACGCCCAGGTGGTGGAACTGGTAGACACACCATCTTGAGGGGGTGGCGCCGAAAGGTGTGCGGGTTCGAATCCCGCCCTGGGCAACCCGAAAGAGCCTCCAAGTCCCTAGGACTTGGGGGCTTTTTCATTTCTAGGCCGTGGCCTCCTCCTCATGTTGCACGTATGTCGCACGCGGCATCACGGGCCCGTCGAGGACTCGCACTGCATCCCGTCGGGTGTCCGGACTCAGATGGGCGTACCGCATCGTCATGTCGAGCGTGGCGTGCCCCATCAGCTCCTGGATGACCTTCATGGGGATGCCCCTCATCGCGAGGTGGCTGCCGTAGGTATGGCGCAGGTCGTGCCAACCGATGGTCCCCTTCTCCCGCGTGATGCCCGCCCGCTTCAGCGTGGTGATGAGCAGGTGGTCCATCATCCCCGGCGTGAGGTGCTCTCCGTTCTCCTGGCAGAAGACGAAGGGGCCTCGGAGGTGCCGGTGGGCCTTGAGAGCGTCCACGACGGACAGAGGCAGGTCCACCGTCCGGGTGCTGCCTCCCTTGGGAGTGCCCTCGACACCGCGCCAGATGGTCCGCTTGACGTGGAGCTTGGCGCGGACGAGGTCGACGTCCGACCACTGGAGCCCGATGAGTTCCCCCTGCCGTAGGCCCGTCTTGAGCGCCGTCGTCAGGAGGGCCATCTCTTGGGGCGTGGCCGCATCGAGGAGCTGCTCCACCTCCTCGAAGGTGAGGAAGTCGTAGTCGGGCTTCGCGACCTTGAAGAGCTTCACGTCTGGGGTGTGGGCCAGGACGTTCTGCTCTTTGGCGAGGTTGAGGAGCTTGCTGAGGACGGCCAGGGCGTTGTTGATGGTCTTCAGGCTCAGAGGCTTCGGCGTGCGGACCTTGCGCCTACGGAGAGCGCGCTTGGAGGGCGCTTCCGAATGTCCGCTGAGCCGTCGAGGCTTCTTCTTCATGGCGGCCTTGAAGTCCTCGATTTCGGCCGGGCCGATGGCGTCGAGTGCCATCTCCCCGAAGAACGGAATGAGGTGGTCGTCCAAGATCTGCCGCTTGCTCACGACGCTGGAGTGCTTGTTGTTGTTCTCGCTGTAGGTGAGGAATCGCTGGGTGAACTTCGCCAGCGTGAGGGGGGCTTCCTCGCTCTTCTTCTCCTTCCCGAAGGACCCATCGAGGAGGGCGGCTCGCAGCTCGCGTTCGTAGGCTTCAGCACCTCGACGGGTCTGAACGGGCGAGAACTTCACGACTCGCTGTTTCCGTCCGTCCGCGTGCTGAAAAACGAAGTCCACTTGCCACGCCTCCTCTGACTTCCCTTCCTTCGTCGTCCACTTCCGCAACCTGGCGCTCATCGTCGACTCTCAAGCGCAGAATCACGGCCCTTACCGGCCGTGGAATCTACCAACACGACATGCCGGATGCGCAGGGCCTTGCCGATGCGAACAACGCCCGGCACTTGCCCCAGGCGAATCGCCTCGTAGAGCGTCTTCCGGTTCACTCGGAGGAGAGCTGCGGCCTCGTCGACCGTCAGGAACTCGGGAGGGTTCCCCACTTCGACCTGCTCGGGCTGCTTCATTTCGAGTCCCTCAAGGCGGCACCGAACAGCCGTGCGTGCAAGAGTCCGTAGGCGAGTGCCGCTTGCTGGGGCACGACGCCGTTTCCGAGGAGCCGCAGTCGGTCGATCCGATGGGCCAGCCCATCAGCCATTCGACAAACCGCGGGTTCAACGTCCGGGCGCCCGGCGAGGACGGAGCGCCATCCTTCGAGGTCGTCGCGTCCTGGGGGCCATGAGGGAAGCTCAGGATGGCTTCCGAGAGCTGCCGTCGACGCTGGCCGATGCAGCTCGCGGCCTTCCAGTCGCACGCCCCCGGCGTCGGCCAGTCCTTCACGAGCGCGCTCAGGTCCGCCCCCGATTGCCGGCCGTTGCGTGGTCTCCCGCCACGTCTCCCATGGCCGTTCGAACTCTCCCCGGTGTTCGGCGTGGGCCAGGAGGAAGAGCCGCTCTCGTTTGTGGGGAGCCCCGGCGTCGGACGCTCGGAGACAAATCCACTCCGCATCGAACCCGAGGGCGGCAAGGTCGGCGAGCACGCGGTCGAGGCCCCTCGAACGGAGCGCCGCGACGTTCTCGACGAAGACAAAGCGGGGTCGAACCTCAGCGACGATTCGCGCGTACTCGCGCCACAAGCCAGAGCGCTCGCCTTCGAGGCCAGCACCCTTGCCAGCAAAGCTGATGTCCTGACAGGGGAAGCCCCCACTGACGCAATCCACGACGCCACGCCATGGGATGCCATTGAAGGTTCCAACGTCGTCCCAGACAGGAGCCGAATCCAGTTCTTCCTTTTCCATCCGGGCCACGAGGCAGGCCGCTGCGTATGCCTCCCGCTCGACGTAACAAACAGTCCGAAGGGAAGGCACGGCCAGCTTGAGGCCGTGAGCGATCCCGCCGCCGCCAGCGAAGAGTTCGAGTGCGCGGCGGGGATGAACTCCGAGGGGATGAACAGCCAGGCCATGCGCGCTCACCTCGGAAAGACTTTCCTGGGTGCGAGTCGGCCGACGACGTGCAGGCCGATGCCAATCGCATCCCAAACGTTGTGGTGCTTGTCCTGGGCTCGCGGGAGTTGGACTCGCAGGTATTCGTGCGGGCGCTCGGCGAGGCGTGCCTTGATGCGCTCAATCATCACGTCGGCATCGAGCGTGCCCTTCCACTCGCGCGGCAGGTAGCTCCGCTCCGACGTGGCCTTCAGGGAGCCCGCGACGCGCCCCACGACTCCCGCCAGTTCGATGAGGTCGTTCGGGTCGCCCTTGCTCTTCCCGGCCGTGTAGACCTGGGGGCATTCGCTCGCGAGGGTGATGGAGATGACTTCACCTGCGGCCCTGTACGGCTCCAGGAACGACGAAACGAACGCGGACACCCCATCGGCCATCCGCGCCCATGCCGGAAGCCCTCGGGCCTTCCGCTCGGCATTGGTGGGCATGCCCGCCGCGAGCAGCTCGCCCGAGTCCATGTCGAAGAGCGCGACGCCACATTCGCGAAGCCCGGGGTCGAGCGCCACGAGGAGCTGTCGCACGGTGGAAGCTGAGGTCATCCGTTGCACCATCCAGAGAGCGCGTGTGCTTCCTAAATGGGTGCGGATTCGGAGCGTGGTTCATGCCGCGCGCTTCGCGGGTGGCTCCCAGATGAGCAGCCGGCCCGAGCTGTCGCGCACCGTGGCGACGTCCTTCGACATGATGCGGGACAGCGCGGGCTCTGCTTCGATGGACGGTGCCAGGTCGGGCGTCACCTCGCGCATCGCCTGCCGCATCAGCTCCGCCTTGCGCTCGGCCGCGTCGTGCAATCGCTGCGGGTCATCGGCGCGCAGCTCGCTAATCAGCTCGTCGTGGACCATGAGCACGAGCCGGGAGCCGTACAGGGGCGAGCTGCGGTCGACGTACATCTCGCGACTGACGCGCCACATGGCCCGCTTGCACCCGACGGCCCCCAGGCCCTGGAACGGCGTGTTCAGAATCTGGGTGTAGCCGCATGCCCCGCGCAGGATGTTGGCGCCCGGAATCATCACGTCGGCGAACCCGCCCCCGTAGGTGCGCGACTTCGCCCGGTGCTGTAGCTCGCGCTGCTCGGGCCACGCGTTGAGCCACTTCGTGTCCAGTTCCTTCGCGACCTCGACGCACGCCCGGCAGACCATCTTCGGCTTGCGCTGGACATGCACGACGACGCGCTCGACACCGCAGACGTCTGCGCGCTTCGCCAGCAGGCAGAACGAGACGCGGTCTTTCGCACGCGCGTTGTAGACGAGGGAGCCACCCGTCATGCCGCCGCCCTTACCGAAGTTGAGAATCTTCGCGAGCTGCCGGAAGGCGACCGCGACGGGTTCCTTCGCCTTCACCTTGGCGAGCAGCTCGTCGTAGCTCGCCCCGAGGAACTCGGCCGCGGCAAGAGTGTGGACGTCGAGGCCACTGTTCAGGGCGTCGGCCATCTTCGAGAAGCCAAGTTCCCAGATGGCCCGCTGAGCCATGGTGCGAAGCTCAAGCCCGCCGTAGTCGACTGAGCAGTAGACGAAGCCGGGGCGGGCCTCGTGGACCTCGCGGATGCCGCCCTTCTGCGGGAGCTGCTGGTAGTCGCTGGAGACGCGCGTCGTGGACACCAGCACGTTGAAGCGCGGGTTGATGGGGTGCGAGGTGCCGGCCTCGACGACATCCAGGTAAGTGGACTTGTACTTGTCGACGCGTCCGCTCTTCCCCAGGTCTTCGAGGAGCGCGTCACCCGAGCCCATCAACGTGTCGCGGTCGGTCGCGACCTGGCCCTGGGGGAACCTGTCGCTGGGCGCGGTGATAGGAGGCTGCCCGTCATAGGCGGCAGTCACGAGCGCCGCGAGGCGCTTCGAGTCCTTCGTGCCGTCCTCGCGGTAGATGCCCGCCGCCTGGAACTTCGCCCGGTTCTCGCCCCACTCCCTCTCGACGCGCTCACGGAGCTGGGCCACCGACGCGCCGCTCGTCCGCATGCCCCAGATGGAAGCGAGGTGGAGCGCGAACGCCGCGCGCATCTGGTCGGCCTCGGCATGCAGGTTGCCGCCGTTGGGAGCCTCGCGCGCGATGGCCTCCTGCCGGAAGTAGACGTCGAGCGTGTAGCGAGCGTCGCGCTTCGGGTAGTCCGCCGCTTCCTGGGGCCAGCGCTCGACATGGACGCCGTCGAGTTCCGCGTAGCGCAGTCGCCATGCCTTCGGGTTCTTCTTCTCCTCGCTGATGTCGAGCCCCAGGTGGCGCTGGACGAGGAGCGCGAGCGGGTAGCGGGCTCCCTCGTCATCGTCGAGCTTCCGGCCGGTGGACGGGTCGACGCCGTACACCCCTCGGGCGATGTCGATGAGGGCTTCACGGACCTGGACGCAATGCAGCCGCCCGGCATCGAGCGCCGCGAAGATGGGGGCGACAAGGCGCGGGTCATCCGCCGCCATCACTCCCAGGTCATAGACGAGGTTTGCGCCGACGAGGTGTGTGTCGAGGGCGTTGATTGCCTCGCGGAAGAAGGCGCGGGCCTGGGCCTTGTCGAGTAGCCGTTCGGTGCCCGGGGCCTGTGCCGCGACGCTCCCGCAGACGAGAGGGGGCGCAAGCAAGCCGGGCTGAATCAGCCACGTCTCCGTGTCGAACGACCAGACGTTCACGGGAAGCCTTGTGTGGGAGGGAGAGCGGCCCGTGTCGTGGGCCATCCGCTGACGGAGCGCGCGCCGTCAGTCGCCGCCCGGCATCAGGCCAGGGCGTCAGCGAGCGCGGGGAGCTTGCTACCCTTGCGGGCCTGCTCGACCTGGGAGAGCTGCTCGTCGTTCAGCTCGACGTGGGACCAGCGGAAGCCGGTGATGACCTTGCCGGCGTGGCCGTCCTTCGCGGGGAGCTGCTTGGGGAAGACCTCGCAGCGAATCAGGACGTGGGTGCCCGCCTGCCGCTCGTCGAAGAACTTCTTCAGGACGGCCGGGTTGGCGAACTCGTGCTCGTCGGCACCCACCAGCGTCATGAGGAAGGACTTGAAGCGCCCGCCGCCGCCCTTCTTCTGGTCGCTGAGGTTCTCGACGTAGTCGACCGTCTCGCCCACGCGGCTGGGTGACTCACTACCCGGGAGGGCTTCGGACTCGCGGACCTTCAGCTCGGCGATGGCCGAGTCGCCCTTGAAGCCCTCCTTCATGCGGATGACGGCGACTTCGAGCAGGTAGCGCCCGGCGCGGGGGTAGCGGCCTCCGGTGGCGGCCTGGGCGGTGGCAATCTTCGTCAGTGCGTTGTTCATGGTTACGTGGGCCCTTGGGCTTGGGTTGAGTCAGCGAGGAAGTGTGCTGACCCCACGTAAATGCGTGCGGATTCTGGGAGTGGCTCGGTAGCGCGAAGGGACTTGAACCGAGCTTGATTCTTGAACCATCATCCGACCGAGGAGCCAGAGCCAAATCCGGCGCCTAGTGTCAGCCAGTCCCAGGGGGAAATTATGTCGATGGTTGAGCGTGAAGTGCGCAGAAAGAAGGTTCGAGAGCTCCTTTCTGACTACGAGAAGCAGGCGCGCGAGAAGTGGGCCGACTCGACCGAAGAATCTCTCGATGTGGTCTTAAACACGTGCATGAACAAGAGCAGGGCAGCTCGCGCTAAACTTCTCTCTTCGTCACGAGCGGTTGTCGCACTAGGGCAAGCATTTGAACTGGTCCGCGATGACTTGAATGAGGATGAACGAGAAGAGGTTCTCAAAGCGCTTGATTTTCAGCGCCAGGATTTTGTGGACGCATCTGAAGAGTTTGCCAGATTGGAAATCATGTCCATGGGCTTAGTTGGTGCTAGGAATTCGCTATTCCCTAAGTAGTCGTACTCGCATGGTGCGTCCTGAAGGACGAGAAAGAGGAGCACGTCCATGCTCCACCAGACCTGCGGGTGAGAGTCCCGTCCGGGTAGACACCGGAGTGCCCGGTAGCAGGCCCCAGCCGGTCGCCGAGAGGCGGCAGGCCACAGCGGGGCGTCAAAAGCCTCCGACAGGGAGGGAGCAAGAGCACGGGCCGCAACATGAAGTGAAGCCTGCCGCCTCGACAGAGACACAATGGGAGAGCCGAGCCGAGCATGTCACGGTGAAGGCCAGGTCCGCTGCGGACGAGTCCGGGTGTGAAGCAGCGGAACTCCCCGGGGTATGGGGCGCGGCACGTGTTCAAGGAGTGGTGGGGAACAGGAGAGACCCGACTGCGCAGCCGTCGTCGCGGCAGGGCCCCGCGTATAAGCCGAAGGCGAAAGCGAGGGGAGTGCAGCGGGAGTCCGAGGGGGCCGTAGTACCGATGAGGGGCGTGCAGGACAACGCGCCCGGAGGGAAGGGCCCCTGCTTGAGTGGTGCTTGGGTGGGAGGTAAGCGCGAGGGCATGAGCCGCCACGGCGGCTCCAATCTCCCCGGTGGACCAGAGTCCACCGACAAAGTTCGACGACTCCAGCGCAAGCTCTTCGTGGCAGCCAAGCGGTGCAAGGAGCGCCGTTTCCATGCGCTGTATGACCGAGTCCACCGGAGTGACGTCCTGTGGGAAGCGTGGGAGCGGGTTCGACGCAACAAGGGCGCGGCTGGCGTGGATGGAGTCACGCTGGCGGCGGTGGAGCGGTACGGCGCGCAGCGGCTGGTAGAGGAACTGGGCGAGGTGCTGCGAGCAGGAGCGTACAGGCCGCCCGCGGTACTGAGGCGGTACATCCCCAAGGCGGACGGGAAGCGAAGGCCGCTGGGCATTCCGACGGTGAAGGACCGCATCGTGCAGATGGCGGTGAAGTTGGTGCTGGAGCCGGTATTCGAGGCGGACTTCCTGCCGTCCTCGTATGGCTTCCGGCCTCGCCGAAGCGCGTTGCAGGCCCTGGAGCGCATCCGGGAGGTAGTCAATGCCGGATGTCGCCACGTGCTCGACGCGGATATCCGCGATTACTTCGGCAGCATCGAGCATGAGCTGCTGATGGAGCGGGTGGAGCGACGGGTGTCGGACCGCAGGGTGCTCAAGCTGCTGAGGCAGTGGCTGAGTGCGGGAGTGGTAGAAGAGGGCCGGTACTCCGAGACGGTCTCGGGGACGCCGCAGGGCGGAGTGGTTTCTCCGTTGCTCTCCAACATCTACCTGCACGTCTTCGACAGCGTGTGGCAGCGGCAGTGCGCGCGGGTAGGCGAGCTGGTGCGCTACGCGGATGACTTCGTGGTGCTGTGCAAAAGCCGCGAAGCTGTCGAGGAGGCTGAACGAAGAGTGCGAATCATCTTCGAGAGGCTGAAGCTACGACTGCATCCGGAGAAGACGCGGCGAGTGGAACTCACCGAGGGCAAGGAAGGCTTCGACTTCCTGGGCTGTCACCTGCATCAACGCATGTCGGGCAAGCTGCTGGAGGAGCGTGGCCTCAAGCGCTACTACCTGCACAGATGGCCGTCAGCGCGGAGCATGAAGCGGGTGAGGGCCCGGGTGAAGGAGCTGACGAGTCGTCAGCGGTACGGGGTGAAGGACGTGCGAGTCATCATCGCCGACCTGAATCCGGTGCTGCGAGGGTGGGGCAACTACTTCCGCAGCGGGAATGCAGCCCGGAAGTTCAATCAGCTCGACTCCTACGTGTGCAGGCGGCTGCACCAGTTCATGGTGAAGCGCAGGGGAAGGAACCTGCGAGCCGGACAGGCTCACGAGTGGAATCGGGAATGGTTCTGGGGACAGGGGCTCCACCGATTGCGTGGGACGATTCGTTACCCGAAACCGTGCATGCTGCACGACAACACTCTCGTTAAGCCGTATGCGGGAAAACCGCACGTACGGTTTGAAAGGAGGCGGGTGGAAACGGGCCGCTGACCGGTACCGCGCCACCCATCTACCAATGAGTGGTTCGACGTGTAGCTCGCCGAAGCACAGCTTCTGCGGAGTGCCTTCTGTCTGTTCGATGAACCGGGCGAAGTCGCGGGCCTTCTGGAAGGCCCCGACTAGCTCGTTCGTGTGCTGGTACAGCTCCACCTCGACTTCGTCGGCGAACTGCCCCTGTCGGTGGCATCGGCCGATGGCCTGTTCCCATGCGGCCCCATCCGCTGGCGGGTTCACGAACAGCATCCGGGAGAACATCGTCAGGTTCTTGCCCGTCCCATGGGCGCGCAGCGACGCGACGATGGACCGCTTCCCGCTCTCCCGGATGATGGTCGCCGACGCTTCCGGGCCGCCGCCGTAGAACGGCACTCCCGCCGCCTTCGCGATCCGCTCGCCCAGTTCCGGGAACTCTACCCAGACGATTCCCGGCTGCCCCTTACGAGTCGCCCACTTCGCCGCGTCCTTCACGATGAAGTCGGACAGCCACACGGCCTCCGTGACGTGGACCACGCGCTTGTGAATCTCGCCCCATGCGGGCCAGGACGCCGCGCGCCACGTGGGCAGGTCGCCGTCATAGGGCGGGGACTGGTGGGCGCGAATCGCGGCGCGCACTAGCAGCCCGGGCGAGTCGAGGTGCTCGGCGGGCCGCTTGAGGCGCTCGCGCAGCTCCCGGTTGAACTCCTGTCGGCGTGAAAACCAGCGAAGAATCAGCTCGGGGTCCTGCGGCACTCCCTGAATGGCCGGGTATCGCCAGCGGTGGAAGAAGCCGCTCGCGAGCTGACGCGCGCAGACGACGCGTTGCAGCTCGTCGACGAACTCCTCGCCGTCGGGGCGTTGCCCGCCGAGCGCCGTTTGAATGTGGGCGAGCAGCTCGTCGGGCACCTTCCCCGGGTCGCGAGTGCGGATGACCAGCGGCATGCCGACGGCGCTCTCGTCCGTGGCCACGACGCCCGGGGTTGCGTTGCGCCAGCGCCGATAGGCGTCACGCACCCGCCGCCGCTCGCGCTCGGCCTCGTTCTCTCCTTCGAGCGGGGCCAAGGGGGCGGCAGGGTCGACGAGCTTGAGCAGCTCTCCAGGAGGCGCAAGGGCATGTCCTGGGTCCAACGCCGCGGCCCACTCCTCGACGACGTGGTGCTTGAGCGGGAGCGGACTCCTGTCGCGTAGGGCGTACTCCGCGAGGTGGGCGTAGTCCTTCACCGTTCGTGTCGCCAGCGTGCCCGACTGGGCCACGAGGCGCGTCTCGGGGTGCTGTTCCAGATAGCGGAGGAACCGGCCCGTGCGCGCGCTCTTCCGGTCCTTCAGCTTGTGGGCCTCGTCGCAGACGATGAGGTCGGGGCGGATGCGCGTCAGGAGGTCGGTGCCTTCCTGGGTGGAGAACTTCTCGTAGGTGATGACGTGGAGGACCGGTAGGCCAGGCCGGAACCACCTGCCGCCCGCGAGGTTGGGCAGGCGCCAGTGCCCGCCGTAGTAGTGCCAGTCGACGTCGACGAGCTGCGCGCGCAAGTTGGACGGCAAGAGGAGCACGGCGACCTTGCACCCGGGCATGACCAGGGGCAGCAGCAGGTCGACCAGCGTCTTCCCGTGGCCCACTCCGATGGGGAAGAGCCCGCCACCCGTGCGCGCGGCTTCCAGGAGGGCAAGGCGCTGGATGGGGAGCAACGAGGACGGGCACCGCTTCCCGAGCGTCCGGCAGGTGCAACGAACCTCGGGAGGGGCCCGCAGCGAGGCTTCCAGGGTGGCGAAGTCGCCGTCCCCGTAGACGCGCGTGAGGTCCCGGCGAGGGAGGCCGAGAACCCGGGCGAGGTCGGGGGACCAGCCAACGGGCTGCCCCTTCGCGATGGTGGCGCGGTCACCCGCGAGCTTCGCGAGGGCGAAGGGCGTAGTGGTTGCGGGGCGCTCAGCGGAAATCGCCGCACCCGGGTTGAGCCGGTGGAGGAGTTTCATTTGCGGCGTTCTAGAGGCTAGAGTTGACCTCAAACAGGGGAGGGGTTCATGTCCTATCGAGAGCTTCTGAGTGCACGTTTTCAGGTCAGGCTTAGAGAAGAACAGCAAGCAACCCGTCAGCGTATCGGAGATGACGATGAGTCGTATCGCGCGCGTGGGGGGTATGGCAGTGGCCCGCATGTGACGAGCGGAGCTCAAATCTACATTGAGGGTGTTGAGCGATTGGTGGTGGGGATTCTGAAGGAGTTGCGCCAGGAGTCGATGCAGCTTTCGCCGAGAGCATTTGCCGAGCTGTGGGAGTCTGCTGGATCATGCTTGGATGAGCAGATGAAGACTGAATTTAGGCGGCGCAAGCTCACGCTGAAGTCGGCACTTGAGCAAAGAGGGCGCTGGGATATGTCCATGGAGATGGTCGTAGGGCAGATGTTCGAACAGCATGCGTCGAATCTTCGCCTTGATGTCCATCACCGCATTGAGGAGGCTAAGCATTCCTACGTTCTGCTTACTGTTCCGAGTCGCCCTCCAACAAACGAACTGCTGGTTCTTGTTGAGGAGGTGAAAAAGCTCGTGGCTGCTCAGGGGGATGTTTCGGCGTTCTTGAGCCAGAACGCGCCACGCTTGGATCGGATTGAGTCGGAGATCAAGCGTGTGGGGCTGGATGTAGAATTTGCTGCCGACGTGCTTACGCAACAGCTTGGGGACAAGCTCACGAATAGAGGTGCGATATCTCAATTCTTGAGCGGGGTTTCCACTAACGCCGGCTATGACGTGATCAAGTCTGCTCTTGGTGCACTGTCGGGACTTGCTGGCGGGTAAGCAGGCTTCAGGAGGAACTGTCGCGCTGCGGAGGCGAGCTAGAACTCTACCGGGTTCCACGAACGACCACGTCGAATGACGGTTCGAGGGCCTCGACGATGACCTGCATCAGCTCCGAGTGCGCGAGGCCGAGCGCGAAGTAGTGCCCCGGGCAAGGCGGCTCGGCGCGAACGGCCATCGCCAGCGCGCCACGCCACTTGCCGAACCCCAGTGAGGAGTCGGAGCCCGCGAATCGCACGTCGTCGACACCGCCCGCTTCGGCGACCTTGCGGTGCATCCTGTCGACGTAGGCGGTGAGCGCCATGGGGGGCGGCCCGTCGAACGTGGTCGGCAAGCAGTCCACGAAGAGGACGCTGCGCTGACGCACCGACGGCGCCACCTCCGCGGCCTGCTCGGGCTTCGGCGGGCGGCCTCGACGCTTCGGCGCGGGCTGCTCGGCGACCTCGGGCGCCACCTGGACGGGATTGGGCTGGGGCGCGTCGGGCGGCAGGACGGCGGGCAGGTCGGACTTGTTGAGCAGCTTGTCACGCAGGGACATCGTCTTGCTTCCTCCAGTGAGGCACTTCGCCATGAACGGACACCCGCCGTACTTGGCGCAGGCGGGGCCGTAGTTCGCGGGCACGTCGGAAGCGCGGGCGGCTTGCGCGTGCGCTTTCATCGCTTCGACCTGGGGCTCGGCCTTGGTCCGCCACTCGCGCGCGACGTGCTCGACGGGCACCGACGCGACGACGGAGGCGGCAAGGCGCTGGCCTCGGGTCTGGTAGTAGATGTGTTCGAGTTCCAGGACACGCAGGCCCGGGAAGCGCTCGACCTGGCCGAGTGTCCACGCGCCATAGCCGACCATCTGGAGCCCGGGTTCCGTGTCGGCGTCGGCGAGCTGCTCGGCGCTCGCGGCGTTGCTCGCGATGTTGCTCGTGAACTTGTGGTCGGTGATGCGCAGCACGCCCTCGGAAGCGAGACGCCGCGCGTCCACGAGGTCGATGAACCCGGTGAAGGGGATGCCGCCCGCCGTTAGTGGGGGCGCGCCGTCGAGGGGCTGTTCTACGAGTAGGTCGGCGCCGGGCGTCGGCAGGAGATGGGCGCCCGCCTTCGCGAACGCGCCGAGCACGTCTTCGCCCGTGGACAGGAAGTGCTCAAGCTGCGCGTGGCCTTCGGTGCCGACCTGCTGAGCCCCCGTGGTGGGCTCCGGAAGGCGCATGACCTTCTGGAAGAACCACGCACGAGGGCACAGCTTGTGGCGCTTGAGTTGCGAGACGCTCAACCGTTGGATGACCCCGGCGATGACCGAGGCGGTGTTGCTGGGCGCATCGAGCGAGGGCGTCACCCTCCCTAAATGAGTGCGGCTTCCGGGAGTGGCTCATCTGCGCGATGAATGAGGGATGCTCCCCACCTTCGTGCCCATTGGTTGTCCCTGCTCACCAACGCGTTAGGCAGTAGCTGATGGCGGGCTCCATGTGGTTACGAGTGCGCACAAGACTGATGGTCTCAAGGCCAGGCGCAGGGGATGTGTAGTTCTTGAGTGATTCTCGATAGTTAGATGGAGTGGGGATGGTCAACCATCCTCCAGTGATACCCAGGTCGACGAGCTTGGGGGCTGGGAGCGTGCTGCTGTCGGGTTTCTGTCGCCCTGCTGTCGTGGTGCGGCGAGCCCTCCCAGATGAAATTCAGGGGGCGGAAGAGGAGAACTCCACTTGAACGAGGTCATTGAATTGAACGCGGTCATTGCAGAGAACGTCCGGCGCCTGCGGGAACATAAGTCGTGGAGCCAAGAAACCCTCGCTGGAGCTGCGGAGATCAATGTCCGAACGGTCCAGCGGGTGGAGAGGGGGAAGGGGGCAGGAAAAGAATCGCTCCTTGCGATCGCTAGTGCGCTGGAGGTGTCCGTAGACGACTTACGCACAGATCCGCGGCAGGGACTTGCACAGTTGTTTGGGGTCGCGCTGCATGACATTACGCCGGAATTTATTGCAAAGAAGGCGGAGGAGGCAAAGGAGAAGTACGAGACTGTCCCACTTGTTGCTGCAAGCACGGCCGCCGAGTTGGATGCGATTTTTGATGTTGATTCAATGCGAGTCGACTGCATCTCTGACTTGGAGGCAGTCAAGGACGTGGCGGCAGAGTTGGAGGAGTTTCTAACGGATTTGCTTGATGTCTCCGGAGAGTGTGGGGCCGTCCAACGACGAAAATATGCGAAGGCTGCATTCGAGATCGTTCAGCAGATTCAGGAAATGGGCTCTGTCGTTTCAATTGGCGTCGATAGCCATCGGCTCTCTTTGGCCGGGGGGGAGTCCGTGCCTTGGCGCACGCTATATGTAGTGATCGCTCCATCCGATCAGATCAAGACGGCCGCTATTGTAGAACGCAATGTGAAGGTGCGATTTCGTGTCTGAAGTACTTGCGGCGTCGGTCTGATGTGGCTGTTTCCTGTGTCGTGCCCCTCTGGCCGAAAGTCTGCTCGGGCTGTGGGGGACGTGGCTAATTCCCTGGGAGCGGTGTCATGAATGTGTCGAGTGCGTTCGGTGTGGCCATGAAGGCTGGGCTTGAGCTGGACCTCGTTGGGTTACTTGTTTTTATTGTCGTGTTTTCGTTTGTCTGCCTGTGGGCCATGGTCTGGAGTGCATGGCAGCGGTACGTCACTGGCGGTGCAGTCGTTAGGTCAGGTGGACGTTCTGCGCATAGACGGAGGATGCGTCGGTAGGGGCTCTTTGGCTCGGAACTAATCAACGGGATGTAGTTGTGTGATGTGCGCTGCCATTGAAAGGCTGGTCTATTGGTGGTTGTTCTAGGGTCCTGTCAAGCGGGGTGCAAATTGATTGTCTAGCCGCGATGGTGCGCAGTCTCGATGATGCCTTCTTGGGGAGCACGTCACTTGCCACGCTTCTCCATCGGCGCGTTCTTCAGTTCGTCCGGGAGGTAGTAGACCAGCGGGCGCTTCCCGTCCCCCATCCGGCGCTGGCCACGGGTGAAGCCCAGTGACTTCAGGGCCGCCCCAATCTCCCGTGAGAACCGCATGTCCACCTGGGCGGGGTGAAGCGCGAAGGCTTCGACGCCGACCTGGAGCAGCGTCACGTCGTTGGGCCGCCTGTCGGCCGGCATCTCCAGCAGCCATTTCAAGATGACTTCCTTCCGGCTGTCTCCCACGTTCTCCATGCGCAGCGCGGCCTGCTGCTCGGCCCCGGCTGCTTCCTCGTTGGTCAACCACCAGTCCTCTCCCTGGTGGAAGCGCACGACGGCCTCGGCCCAAATCTGGCTGCGGTCGCGCGCGAGCCCCTCGGTGTCGATGCGAGTGCACTTCACCGGCCAGAAGCGGCGATGCCCCGTAGGGTCTCTCAGGTAGTCATCGTCGTTCGTGGTCCCGACGAAGATGCACCGACGCGGAGCCTTCACGTTGGCGCGTCCGTAGGGAGGCCGGTACGTGTCCTCAACCCGCGTGATGAACGCCTTGAGTGCCTGATCCTCGCTCTTGCGGAACGTGCTCAGTTCGGCCAGTTCGATGAACCAGAACTGAGAGGCCAGCATCGCGCTGTCCTTGCTGGTGACATCGATGGTCGCGTCGCTGAAGTACCTGCCGCCCAGAATCCGGAACGCCGTTGACTTCCGTAGGCCCTGGGGGCCCTCCAGAATCATCACCGTGTCGACCTTGCATCCAGGGCGCAGGGCACGTGCAACGGCTGAGATGGCGAACTTCGCTCCGACGGCCCGCAGGTAGTTGGGCTCACCTCGCGCGCCGAAGTACGTCACGAGCAGCTCGTCGAGCCGCGGCTTTCCATCCCAGACGAGTTCCGCGAGGTAGTCGGCCACCGGGTCGTAGCTGTTGGCCTTCGCCACGGCGAGGAGCTGCTGCGCGACGACGTGCGCCTTCGGCATCAGGCCGAGCTGTCCGTACTTGCTGAGCTGAATCCAGTTGGCGACGAGCACGTCGAGCGTTTCCAGGTCCACACTGGGGCCGAGCGGGCTGGCCTCCACTTCGAGCCCCTTCGTGACTTCGTTGAAGCGGAAGACGTCGCGCCACTCGGGGGACTTGAGGAGCACCGTGAAGACGTTCGCCTCGCAGTTGCGAATGCGCTTGCCGCCGTCCTTCGTGGTGTCGAGCAGCAGCTCCCCCACCCAGGCGTCGGGGTCCGGGGCGTCTTCCTCGAAGCCGGGGGCGTCGATGGAGAGCGAAGCAGGTGTGCTCCCGCCGAGGGCCTCCCAGATGGCGCGGTTATCGGCGAGCTGCGACGCGTCCCTGGCTCGACGACGTTCCTTGTGGCGCCGCAGCTTGAAGAGGGCCTGCTCGCACAGGTGCTCCGTCCCTTCCTGCCAGTCCGTAGCCGCGAAGGACGCGCGGAACAGCTCGACGATGGCCGATTCGGGCGTGGCGAGCGGCAGGACGAAGGCCGCGCACGACATCAGGGCGTTCAGGGCGTTGTCGTGGCCGCCGACGGGGGCCAGGGGCTCACCGGCAAGGGCTCGGCGCACGAGGTCGACATGCTCGGGCTTCCGGATGCGCCGCAGAAGGGCCCTCAGCTCGTGCAGGTCGGTCGGAGAGGCATCAGGGGGCGGGGGAGTAGCCGGAAGGCCCGAACGCGCCATGGCGAGCAGCCCGTCGACGTCCAGGGGCATTCCCTCGCCGCTGAGGGCCATGGGTTCGACTCCCTCGGGGGCATCCGGCAGGAAGTAGAGGCGAGCCAGGTCCTTCGTGGCCGGGTCGGCGGGGAGGTTGAGCAGGCGGATTGCGGCCTCGCGAACGGCGGACCACTCCCGGGGCATGACGGGCCGGGACAACGGCATGACGAGCCGCAGGCAGTAGTCCTCGGGCGGGCGGTTGCTGTGCGTCGAGTGGACCGCGAAGGCCAGTCCCCGATTCCTGACGGCATCCAGGCACGAGAGCTGCGACGCGCTGAGGTGGTCCAGGTCGAACACGGCGACGGTGACGGCGCGCACGTTCTCGGTGCGTCGTCGCTCGACGATGTCGACGGGGCTCCATGCCGGGCCATTCTTCGCGGGACAGCCACGAGGGCAGGGCGACGTCGGGCAGCGGCTGCGACGATGGGCGACGAGCTTTGCTGACAGCTCGGGCCACGAGAGGTCCGCGACTTGCGGCACGTTGTCTTGAGCGGACGCGTAGAAGGCGACCTTCAGCCGGTGGGCATGGAGGGGCGAGGGGACGGGCTTCGGGGCGGAAACGTCGAGTGGTTGGCTCACCCCTGCTAAATGCGTGTGACTTCTCGCAGTGGCCCGCGTGCTCGTTTTGTTCGCCGGCAGGAGGGGTGTCAGCTCGTCACTCGTCAAAAAGGCTGGCTTGCTAAACCCCTTAGCTCCCCCTACCTCTTCTCCTCCCTTATACTACTTCACCTTCTTAATCTTTAGAGAGTTAGAGAGAGTAAAGAGAAGAGAGGATAGTCAGTTGACTAGATAGGGTCGGTTTGGAGCTGAGGTCTCTACCTCGGGCTCGACTCGCCTTCTTCTCCTGCCGCCTGCTTCGCTGGGCCACGGTGAGAAGTCACACGCATTTACTCAGGGACGGCACTCATGCCGTTGGGCTGCCGCAGTGCGGTCCTGTTACGAGGGGCGATGTGTCACCGTGTCTGAGACTGCGTGTGAATTGGGTGGGGTCGGCATGAGGCGTGCTTTGCGCGCGGCGATGTTTCACGAGCCCAAATGTTTCAGGGCCAGCGCTGGGAGGGCCGTTGCACGCTACGGGTACGTCACCGAGGCAGCACAGCAGACTGTCCTCGTGACGCGAATCGTTCAGGCCCGAGAGGACGGGGACGCCGCGCTTGAGCGACTCCTGTCCGCCGAGCTGCTCGTGTCCGTGCGTCCCGTCATCCGGTGCGCCGTCTTCAAGTGCCTGCCGTTCGCCGGCTCGCTGTCGCCTGAAGATCTCGAACAGGTCGCCGCGATGGCCGTGCTGCGCACCGTCGACAAGTTCGACCCGTCGAGGGGACGGCAGTCGTTCGGCGATGTGGCCTACTTCCGCGCACGGACCGCGTGTGAGCAGTACGCGCGACTCCACGCGAGCGACGTGCATCCGAGCGATGGCGCGCACAAGGGCCGCACGGCGGGTTCAGTGCGTGATGCCGAGCGCAACACGATTCGAATCCATCGCATGGACACACTGTCTCATTTCTCGGACGGTTCCCCAGGCCACGAAGAGCTGTTCGACGAGTTGGAGGCCGCACTCTACGAGCGCTCGGGACGCGATGCCGACGACGAGACGCCCGAGGCGATGCTGCTGGCGGCTGAGTCACGAGCCCTCGTGTTCGAGGCCGTGCGGCAGTTGGCTCCCCAGCAGCGCGAGCTGGTGTCGCGCGTCTTCGGTATCAACCGCCCCGCGCAGTCGGTGCGCTCCGTGGCCGAAGCATGGGGCGCGCCAAAGAGCCGGGTCGACCGGATGCTGGCGCGAGCCCTGGTGGAGCTGCGAGTTCGGCTTGTTCGTCAAGCGGAATAGCGTACCCCGTCGTTGTGGGGCGACGAGCACTAGAACTGTAGTGGATTCCCTGCGACGGCGTCACTCCATCCGCTGACTACAAACCGTGTTACGCGTGGTCCGCCACCTGGATGTGACGCTGTTTCGTTGAGCCCGAGATGCAGCATTAGGTCTGTGGGAAATGAGCTTACGGGTGTGTTGAAGGTGCCAACTCCGTCGGTCACTGTTCTGATGTCTGACTCGATGAGTGGATGTTCATGGATAGGAATGCCCCACTTTCCAAGTAGCCAACCTCCGACGTAGTCGGCAACATACTCTTCGTCGTGTGCCGATGTATTGAGGATACCTGCCTCCTGCTTGGAAGTGGCATAGAGATGGCCGACTTCATGGAAGACAGAGAACGCCAATAGGCGCGGGGTGCAGGCTGCGAGATAAGTAGGTCGAAAGACTATCAGTTGGCCAAGGCCTGCAAATGCAGCGTCTCCATCCTCGCGCCCGAGATCTACCGAGATTGGTTCTAGCGACAGTTCTTTGGACGCCCAGTCGGCGTATTTTTGGGCAAGTTGGCGCAGGGGCTCATGGGCTGATGTTCTCATTTTGACTTAGTCCACTTGTGTGACCACTTCGCCTGAGGGGGCTGTTGCGAAGGTCCAGTCCCCAAACAATGGAGGTTAGTGTCGCGCGTGTTCAGCATCCCAGGTCCCTAGATCGTGGTCGATTGTGGCTGGACGAGCAGGAGGTCCGACGTTGTCACGGTACTTAGGCCAACGGCGCGTGCAGAGTTGAGCATCTTTTTGTCATTGGTGACCAGAATCCAATCCTTGCGCACGAATAACAGATGTGCTAGGTCGAGAGCTTCGTTTCGCCCCATTGTGCCAATGGACATGGCCGTCTTTGAGAATGCTGAAATAAAGGCATCGATTGATCCATCGTAGCTGTTGTAGATGCGGCCGATGAAGTCCTCGGTTGGCCTGCTTGTGACGTCGTTTGCAGCTCGCAACGCCAATCCGTGGATGGTGATTGACTCGTTTGATTTTCGGCATTCGATCGAGAACCACTCGCAGAATTTTGAGTATCCGGCGTCGAGGATCTCGCGGGGCACCTGCGTGACTAGTTGTCCTGCCTTGGCTTTCTCAAAGGCATCTCGGACCTGTGGGTTCCCTTGGCGGTTCATCTGTATCAGGGCATCTCCGAAGTTAGTGTCGTATTCTTCGAAATATGGCCTGCCGAAGTCCAATTTTAGTTTGGACTCTTTTGTTTTGAAGTCGTCCCGGTCGCTGGATGTTGTTATGCATTGGGCGAGTTGCTGGAGTGAGGATGGGCGCTTGTCAGTGAAGGTGTAGTTTTTTTCTATTTCTGAGAAGCACAGGGCGAGCGGCCTGTCTGGTAGTGTCCACTCGATTTCGCAGCTCTTTAGACTCAGAAGAGCTGTCAGTGCGGCCCGCCTGCTCTTGAATTCTTTGTCGCATGCAAGGATGCCGTTCACGAGTTCGGAGACAGTAAGTGCGGACGTTTTGAAGACTCTATCTGGCGTCTCGATCTGATTCAGGCGAGAGCTGAATCTGCGGACGGCGCTCGTGTCTAGGTAGTATGTCGTGGGCATGGTTTTTATGGGCTGGATAGTTGAAGCTTGGTGATGGTGGCCTGGGAGTTGCCGTAGTTGAGTGTATAGGTGACGCCAGCTATGCTATAGGTGTGCTGCTTTTGGCTGGAGTGGTCTAGTTGTTTGGATTTGCCCTGACGTCTCCTGGGCGGCTTGCTTGGGGCTCAATCTCGACCCAGGTGGATAGGTTGTTGAGGACGAATTGTCGAGCGGCGGTGGGAAGCCGCTGGAATTGCTTTTCTGCGTCGGGATGAATGTCGATTTTTATGGTGGGTGAAGACATCGTTTCAACCTCGCTGGCGTTGCTGATTGAGTAGACTATATCCTACGCTCAGTTGCGGTTGCGCTATCGGGAAAGTGCGGCCCAACTTTGTCGGTATGTGACTATGTGCTCTTGTGTGGGTGGGTTGTCTGGGCTGCCCCCGGCTAGCATTTCCTTCCACGGGCTGAATCCTGGCTTGCTCGGCGCGCACCACTTTTCAGAAATTTTTGGGAAAACCGCTGGGGCCGCTGCGTTTTGTTGGGCGCCCCCATGAAAAAGCCCGCGAAACCGCACGCATTTAGATGGGGTGGCACGACCGACCAAACTCACCCCTGAGCTTCAGCAGCAGATCTGCGACCACTTGAGGTCCGGCCTCTTCCGTCGAGCGGCGGCGGGCCTCGTGGGCGTCGACGAGCAGACCCTCTCCCGCTGGTTCCATCGTGGCGCGAGCGAGCCGCGCGGGCTCTACCGCGAGTTCTTCGTCGCGGTGAACCGGGCGGAAGCCGAGTTCATGCAGGGGGCGACCGAGACCCTGCAAGCCGCCGCGACGACGAACCCCAAGCACGTCCAGTGGTTGCTGTCCCGACGCTTCCCGGAGCTGTACGGCCGGCGCGACAACGTCGAGGCGAAGAGCCCCGAGGACCAGGCCGCCGACACCGCCGCCCTGCGCGAGCTGCTGATTGACCGGCTGGGGAAGTTCCTCCCCGACGAGCTGCCCGCCACCGAGGCCGCTTCCCCCGTGCCTCCCAATGAGAAGGGGGGCGAGTGATGCGCAGCGTTCTGACTGGGGCCTGGGCGAAGTTCGCTGAAGGGCTCGCTCCCCACGAGTCGCCCGCGTCGAGGATGGTCCAGGTGGCCGGCTCCCGCGCGCAGCTCGCGAAGCTCTTCGGCGGGCTCGACGACAAGGAAGTCGAGCTGCTCGTCTACGACCTCGACTACTGGGCGCGGCGCGAGCAGACCCCTCCGGACAAGTTCTCGACGTGCTTCGTGATGGCCGGGCGCGGCTTCGGGAAGACGTGGTGCGGCGCGCGGTGGGTCATCAAGAAAGCGTGGCAGGCGAAGAGCGTCGGGGCGCTGATTGGCCCGACGGCGGCGGACGTGCGCGACACGATGATTCGCGGTGCGTCCGGCATCCTCGCCCTGTCGCCGCCCTGGTTCACCCCCAAGTACGAGCCCAGCAAGCGCCGGGTGACGTGGCCGAACGGCGTCTACGCCATCTGCTACTCGGCGGATAAGCCCGACCGGCTGCGCGGCCCGAATGCCGGCTGGGGCTGGGGCGACGAGCCCGCTTCGTGGAAACACGACATGGCGGCGGTGGACCAGCTTCCCCTGGTGCTGCGCATCGGCTCGCGCGAGGACCCGCCGCAGCTCCTGCTGACGGGGACGCCGCGCCCGCTGAAGAAGATTGAAGAGCTGCTCTTCTCGAACACGGAGACCCAGGAATTGAAGCCGGGCGTCGTGCTGCGCACGGGCTCGTCGCTGAGCAACGCCGCGAACCTGGCGCCCACTGCCGTGGCGAACATGCGTGCGCTGGCGGGGACGCGTTGGGGGCAGCAAGAGGTGCTCGGGCGACTGCTGCTCGACACGCCGGGGGCCATCTTCGGCTCGGCGAAGTGGCGGCGTGTCGACTCGGACCCGCACGATTACGCGCAGCAGTTGGACCGGCGCATCGTCAGCGTGGACCCGAGCCCGACGAGTGAGACGGGCTCCGACGAGACGGGAATCATCGTCGAGGGCTGCAAGTCGAGCGCGCTGTTCGGTGCCGACGGCATCCCGCTCAAGCGCGTGTCGGTGCTCGCGGACCTGTCGTGCCGGGCCAGTCCTAGGGAATGGGCGACGAAGGCCATTCGCGCCTATCTGGAGTGGGGCTGTGACGCGCTCGTGGTGGAGGTGAACACGGGCGGGGAGATGGTGGAGACGCTTATCTCCACTGTCGCGGGCGAGATGGGCGTGTCCGTCAACGTGAAGCCCGTCCGGGCGACGAGCGCGAAGAGCAAGCGCGCTGAGCCCGTGTCCGCCCTTGCCGAGGCGAGCCGCGTCGAGTTCGTCGGGACGTTCCCCAAGCTCGAACAGCAGCTCAGCAAGTTCACCGGCATCAACGGGCGGCGTGATGACCGTGCCGATGCCTTCTGCTGGGGCGTCCACGACCTCGTGTTCGCCGAGCAGTTCTTCGCGGTGTGAGGTGATGGGTATGGGGTTGCTCGACAAGATGCGCGCCGCGCTGGGCGGTGGCAGCAATCGCAAGGGAACAGGGCTGGAGCTGAGCCGGTGGACGTCGGCCCCGCCGCGCCGCGAAGTGCCCGCGCTGCTCGCGGCCTACGCGGAGATGCCGTGGCTTGGGACCATCGTCGACACGGTGGGCGACGCCTTCGCGGACGTGACGTGGCGCGCCTTCGTGCGGCAGGACCCCGCGACGAGGAAGGCGCTCGTCGACGTGTCGCTGCGCCGGGCCTGTGGCGACATGCGCCGGGAGCGGTTGAAGTCGCTCGTGGAGTTGGGCGGCGCGGTGGAACTGGCGGACCATCCCCTGTTGCGACTGCTCGCGGACCCAAACGACATGATGACGGGCCGCGACTTCGCGAAGCTGTTCTGCCTGCACTACGACCTGACGGGCGAGTTCTTCGCCGTCGTCGAGGAGCTTGCTAGCGTGCCTGTGGGACTGTGGCCGGTGCCTCCCGACTGCGTGCTCGCGCTGCCCGACTTGAGCAAGCCGAAGGCGGAGCGCACGTACACGGTGACGGCGGGTGGGCGCATGTTCTCGCTGCCCGCCGCGAGCGTCGTCTACGTGAGGCGGCTGAACCCTGCGGACCCGCTCGGCCGCGGCATCGGCATCGCCTACGCCCTGGGCGACGAGGTCGACACCGACGAGCACGCCGCGCGCTTCACGAAGAATGCCTTCTTCAACAACATGTTGCCCGGCGCCGTCATCGCGATTGAGGGCTTCAACGAGGGACAGGCCGGGCCCGCGCGCGCCTTCAAGGAAAGCCTCGCGCGCGAGTACGGAGGCCCCGCCAATGCCGGCCGGGTGATGATTACGAGCGGCAAGACGACCTTCGCGCGGCTCGACACGCCCTTTCGCGACATGCAGCTCGTCGACCTGCGCCGCTTCCTGATGGACTACATCCGGATGGTGTACCGCGTGCCCCCGGAGATTGTGGGCGACGTGACGAGCAGCAACAAGGCGACGAGCTACGCCGCGCGCGAGCACCTCGCCGAGCAGGCCACGAAGCCGCGCGCGGAAGTCTTCCTGGCCGCCGTGCAGAAGTACCTGGCCCCGCGCTTCAACGACGACGTCCTGCTCTCCTACGACTCACCCGTGCCGGCCGACCGTGAACACCGCTTGAGGGTGATGGGGACACTCCCGAGCGCCTTCACCTTCGACGAGTGGCGCACCGAAGCGGGCTTCAAGCCCCACGCCGAGCGCAAGGGCTTCGCGGAGCTGTTGCCGGGCCAGAAGCCCAATGAGCCGGGGCAGACACCGACGCCCGCCGAGGGCAGCTCAGCGGAAGCGCATGCCGAAGCTGCAAGCGAGCGCTGAGCCACTCCCAGAAGTCACACGCATTTACAGGGGGAATGACACGACCCATTACACGCTCCCTGAGCTTGAGCGCCGTCCGAAAGGACGCGGCGACGTTGAGCGCCGTCGAGTCCGTCGGCGGGCGGCGCGTCTACAAGTTCCGGGCGAGTGACGGAGACTTCGACCGCTACTCGGACCGGCTCAACGTGAAGGGCTGGCGCGTCGACGGCTACAACGCCAACGGCGTCGTCCTCTTCAACCACGACGACGGGGCCGAAGCCGCATCGTCGGGCGCCGAGCCGCAGTTGCCCATCGGCAAGGGGCGGGTCTACGTCGAGGGTGACGCCCTGATGGTCGACGTGGAGTTCGACGACGAGGACGAGTTCGCGAAGCGAGTCGAGCGCAAGGTGTCCAAGGGCATCCTGAATGCCGTCTCCGTCCGCTACCTCATGCTCCCGGGCCAGTACCGGCAGAACGAGCGGGGCGGCTACGACTGCGACGCGCAAGAGCTGCTCGAAGTCTCCGTCGTGACGATTCCGGGAAACGCTCGGGCCGTGAGGGCGAAGTCCTTCGAGGACGAGGGCGAGGACATCGTCGAGCGGATTGCCGCGCGCGTCGTTGAGCTGCTCGACGCACGCGCCGAAGCGAAGTCGACGGACGACGAGGACGAGACCGAATCGCCGGAAGCGGCCGACGAGCCCGCGCCCGAGACGAAAGAGGCGCCCGCCGACTCGCCGAAGGCGGACGACGAGGACGAAGAGGACTTCAACGCCCCCGACGCCGCGAAGCGCTTCGTCGAGGCATTCAAGGGCTACATCCGAGGAGTGAAGCAATGACGCGCGAGCAGGTTGCAGAGATGGTGAAGGCACTGGGGCCCGAGGTGGCGCGCGAGCTGATGGACGCCGCCGCACGAAGCGCGCCCGGCCGAGTGGAGTCGGACAAGGGGGCGCTCCCGGGAGGCGTCTATTCGAGCGTCGAGAACCTCGGTGCGTTCGCGAAGAGCGTCATCGCGGCGGGCCGTCGCACGGGCGCCGTCGAACTGGTCGACGCCGCGAAGCGCTTCGGCAATGCCGACGTGCAGAAGGCCGTTCAGCTCAGCAAGTTCGACTCGGCGGGTGTGCTGGTGCCCATCCAGCAGAGCGGCGAGGTCATCGAGTTCCTGCGGCCCGAGGCCGCGCTGCTCAAGCTGGGTGTGAGGACTCAGGCATTCAAGGGCGAGCTGCATATGGGGCGGCAGACGGGCACCTCCGAGTTCCGCTGGGTGGGTGAAGGCGAGACGGTGCCGAAGAGCGCGCCCAAGTACGGCAAGGTTGTACTCAAGGCGCACAAGGGCATGGTGCTGACCGACATCAGCAACGACTTGCTGCGCACCCCGGGAGTCGGTGACGCGGGCGTGGGCGAGGACATCCGCGCGACGGTGGCGGACGGGCTCGACGACGCGGGCTTCAACGGCGATGGGTCGGGCCCGGCGCCGAAGGGGCTCTTCGCGCAGCTCGACGCGGCGCACTCTTTCGCGTCGACGGGCACCACGGCCGCCGCGTACCTGGCCGACATCGATAAGGCGGTGGAGCTGCCGCTGACGGCGCATGTCCGCATGGGCAATGCGGCCTGGGTGCTTCACCCGACGCGGGCTACGGCGCTGCTTCAGCTCCAGAACTCCGGAGTCTGGGTGTTCCGACAGGAGATGCTCGACCGGGGCACCATTCGGGGCTTCCCCTTCGTGATGACGACGCGCGTCCCCGCGACTCGAATCACCTTCTCGGCCGACTGGCGTCAGTTCATCTACGGAATCGACGAGGACCTGATTCTGAGCGAGCACGACACGCGGGCCGAGTTCGACGAGACCACCGTTCGCGCCATCGTGAAGGGGGACTTCAAGGTCCGCCAGCCGAAGGCGTTCAGCTCCATCACCTACGGCACCTGAGAGGCCCCACCATGAACGCCAGTTCCACCGACGCGGGCGTGCTCGTCGGCATTCGCCCCGGAACCGTGCCCGCCGCCGTTGGCGCGGGGACTCGCAACAGCGCCGCCATCGACCGCATGGGCTTCGACTCCTGCGTGCTGACGGCTTCGACAGGTGCCGCCACGGGCGCGCCGTCGGCCCTGTCGCTTGCCGCGAAGCTCCAGGACAGCGCCGACGGCCAGAACGGATGGACCGACCTCCCCGGTGCCGCTGTCGAGCCCCTCACGGCCCCCAACGCCGTGGCCCGGGTCAACGTCCGGTTGCCCACTGCGCGCCGCTACCTGCGCGTCGTCGAGACGGTGGCCCTCACGGGCGGCACGTCCCCGACGCTCGGCGCGTCCAGCCTGATTGTCCTGTGCGGCCCCGACGAGATTCCCGCCACCTAGCGCCACGAGACGAAGCCGGGGCCCCTCACCCCTCCTGGCCCCGGCTTCGTCGCTCCTAGGCCCTCCTGAGCCCCTTCCATGGCCCGTCCGACAGACCTCTGCCTTGCCGCCACCGTGGCCGCCGACCTGGGCGTGGCCGTCGACCCACACGTTGAGCGCTGCGTCAGTGCCGCGAGCGGCGCCATTGCCGCCCTGTGTGGCCGGGCCTTTGAGCGGGCCACGGTGACGGAGTACCCCGCCAGCTACGCGCGCCCCTACGTCCTGCTCGCCCGCCCGCCGCTGGTGGAAGTCCTCCAGGTGCGTGTTGGGGGCGAACTGCTCGACGCCCTGGCCTACACCATCGCCGGGGACCTCGCGGCAGGGGGGCTCCTCTACCGGCTCTCCGGCGTGTGGCCCGAGACGGCGCATGTCGGCGGGCTTGTCACCCTCACGGTGGACAGCCGCCAGGGCCATCCCGGGGCGCTGGCGGTGACGTACACGGGCGGCTTCGTGACTCCTGGGCAGGTGGCCGGCGACGCGTCCCTGGGCCCCGTCACCCTGCCGGCTGAAGTCGAGGAAGCCGCCATCCTCGAAGCCTGCGCGCTCTACCGGGGCCGGGGGCGCGACGCCGACGTGTCTGCTGAGAGCCTTGGGGATTGGTCCGTGAGCTACCGGGAGCGGGGGGCGGGCCAGCACCTCGCGAATCCCCGCGCGGAACTGCTCGTCGCGCCGCACGTCCTGTGGAGGGCGAGCTGATGGGCGGCCCCGAGACTCACTTCCGGCAGCTCGTCCGCTACGCCGAAGTCACGGGCCGCGACGCCTGGGGGGCTCCACTCCTGGGGCCCGTCCATGAGGCCCGCGCGCGCATCCAACCGAGCCGCAAGCTGATTCGCGACGCCAACGGCGCCGAGTTCGTCGCGTCCTTCGTCGTCTACACCGCCGCGCCGCTCACGTTGCGTCATCGGCTCTGGTTCAAGGGCGACGACACCAGCGACTTCAACCACGCCCGCCGCCCTGCCGCCGTTGACGAGCACGTCGACGGTGGAGGCGTGGTGCGCTACCGGAAGGTCTGGCTCTGATGGCTCGGGATACCGCCGCCGACGTTGCGAGTCTCCTCGCAGCAGCGGAGCTGGGCCTTCGCGTCGGCACCAACCTCTTCCTGGGGCCCACGCTTGAGGACGACGACGCGACGGTGCCGGACGTCTCGTGCTTCGTGCTCCAGACGGGAGGCGACCCGCCGCAGGGCTACTTGGGAGGGCGCAAGTCGTACCGGACCGTCACCTGTCAGGTTCGCGTGCGCTCGGACCGCGAGAGCTTCCGGGCGGGACAGTCCCTCGCGCTCGCGGCCCTCGGGGTGCTGCACCTCGCGGATGCCGCGTCCTACGTGCTGATAGAAGTCGACGAGGGCAGTCCCAACTACATCGGCACGGATGGCAGTGACCGCCACTGGTGGACCTTCACCGTGGACGCGTCCTTCGTCGATTCGGGCGCGTGAGCCACTCCCGGAAGTCACACGCATTTACAGGGGGCAATGGCACTCAAAGTCACCCTGGACTTCAGACTGCTCGACAAGCTGCGCAAGGTCGAACGGCCCGTGCTGGAAGACCTGGCTCCGCTGGCCCACGCGCACGCTTCCACGGTGCTCCAGGCGAGCCGGGCCCTCGTCCCCGTCGGTAAGAGGGACACGGACGGCAAGCCGCCGCTGAGCACCTCGGGGTTCGTCGATGGCCCGGAGGTGAATCGCGAAAAGTCGAGTGTCAGCGCGACGGCCGGCTACGCGCACGACGCGGCCGGCGCCATTCACGAAGGCTTCCACTGGGGAGAGCAGCGCTTCGCCGAGCCCGTCCACTTCCTGCGCAAGCCCGCGAGGAAGGGTCGCGCGAAGTTCCGCAAGGCGGTGGCGGCCCAGATTCTTTCAACCCTCTCGCGGCTCTTCCCGAGCCGATAGGCACTCGCATGTCCACCCCTGTTGCTGCCCACCTCGATAGCGTGTCGGTGCGCTCGGACACGAATGCCGCGCTGCCTGCGGACCGTGTGGATGGACTCACCGACGCGTCGCTGAGCGAGACGGGCGACTTCACCGAGACGAACTACCTCGGAGGCTCGGGCTACAAGTCCCGCGTCCAGACGCTGAAGGACACGAGCGCGGACCTGTCCGGCCACTTCATGGAGGGCGACGCGCCGCAGTCAGTCCTGCGCGACGCACGCGACACGGGGGGCACCGTCTACGTGACGTTCGTCTTCGACCCGGGCGCCGCCGCTGGCAGCAAGGGCAAGCGCATCCCCATGGTGGTCAACAGCTACGACGAGAAGATGACACCCGGTGGTGTCGTCGAGTTCTCGTGCAAGCTCCTGGGCAACGGCGCCCCGGTGGCCGTCTGATGTCGGTCATCCCCGCGCACGTCGGCTCCCTCTCCATCGCGGGCGAGCCGGAAGAGTTCCTCAATGCCGACGCCGCCCTCGTGGCGGGTGGCGTGTTCCGAATCGTCGACCCGGCCCTTCGTCGGCTCGCCCCTGGGGCACCTGTGCTCGTCGAGACCTCGTCCGACGGTGACGAATGGGAGGATGCCGAGGCCGTTGTCGACGCACTCTTCGGATTCGTCCACCTCGCCAGCGCTCCAGGGCCTTCGGCGCGCGTGCGTGTCTCGGGCGCCTCGCTCCCAACCCTTCCCGTGGCGCTGGTGCGCTCCATCTCCCTGTCGGTGACGAACGACGTCGTCGAGCTGCAAGTCATGGGGGATGGGTACAAGCGGCGCGCGGTGTCGCTGCGGGACTTCTCCGGGGAGCTGGTGGGCCTGACGGCGCTCGACGTGCGCTTCGAGGATGGCGCTCCGCTGCTCGTCGAGGTGAGCAAGGGCGCTGGCTCCGAGGTGTTCCGCGCCTGGGTGAAGGTGCCTGAGCTGTCGCACAAGCTGACGCCCGGGGCCCTCTACGAGCGCACGGTGAAGTTCATCGGCCACGCCTTCCCCATGGGGAGCGGCGGCGCCATCGCCTGGGGCTACGGCATCCCCTGAACCACTGCCGGAAGGAAAGCACATGTCGAACAAACACAAGCTGCTCGCGAAGAACCGGCGCGTCGTGAAGTCCGTCGAGATTGATGGCGTCAAGGTGGACATCATCAAGCCCACCATGGGCGACCGGCTGCGGCTGATTGAGCAGGCACGCGCGGCCGGGGAGATGACGGAGAAGAACGAGCCGACGGGCGATAGGGCCGGCGCGCGCATGCTGGCGCGAATCGCCGTGTGCGTCATGCAGGACGCGGAGACGGGCCGCCCCATGTTCTCCGTCAACGACGTCGACGAGCTGCTGGACGAGTCGTGGCTGGAGGACTTCGCGACGGACCTCACGGACGTGTTCAACGTCACCGAAGAGAAGATGCGGGGAAAATAGACGGCGACCCCGAGGCGAGTCTGCTCTACGGGGTCGCGTCTCTCCTGAAGGTGCCGCCCGACACAGTGCGGGCGATGGCTTACGAAGACGTCGTCGGGCTGGTGGCCTACGCCCGGAAAGAGGCCGAGGAGTTGGAGCGCCGCTCTTCCTCGCCAACCGCCTCGGGCACGTCTCCACAAGGACAGCAGTCGGTTCGACGTTTGCGTCGGAGGTGATTCGTCATGGCGGGTGGTGGTCTCAAAGTCGGGGACGTCTATGTCGTCGTGACGGCCGCCGTCGGCGAGTTCTCCAAGTCCATGCGGAAGATTGTCTCCGACGTGGCCGCCACCGCTGGGAAGGTCGAGCAGCTCGGCAATAAGATTGGAGAGATTGGCGCGATTGTGAGCGCGGGCCTGTATGGGGCGCTCGCGGCGGCGGCTGCCTTCGACGCTTCGGTGACGGAGCGCATGGACCGAATCGCGCTCGTCTTTCAGAACGTCGGCGCGGAGATTGGCGACGCGATTCTCCCTCACCTGGAGCGGCTCTCCGACTCGTTGGAGTTGGCCCTCGGGTGGTTCCAACGGTTGGACCCTGCGGTGAAGTCCTCCATGGGGAGCTTCCTCTTCTGGGGCACGGCGGCGGGGCTCGCGGGCGGGGCCGTCGGCAAGGTGGCGGGCGCGGTGAAGCAGATGGCCGAGAGCTTCCTGGCCTTCGTGGTGCCCGCGTTGGATGGGGCCGGCAAGTCCGTGGTGCGCTTCTCGTCATTCCTCCGCGCTGAGACGCCCGTCGTCGAAGGCAACCTGAAGAAGGTCGCGAAGGGGGCCGAGCAGGTCGACGAGAGCTTCGCGAAGGCGTTCCGCAACGCTGCCGCTCGCATCCTGACGGTGGGCGCGCCACTCGCCGCGGTTGCGCTGGCGGTGGCAGGCGTCGTCATGCTCGCGGGCACGCTCTACAAGGCATGGCACGACAGCAGCACGGGGATGCGTGACGCCTTCGTCGCCATGTGGCGGGCGGTGACGGACGTCGCGTCGCGCGTCGCGAGGTTCTTCCAGGAAGTCTTCGCGGGGCTGGCGGCTGTCGTGGGCATGTGGGCGCGGCGGCAGCTCGACACCTTCGCCTTCGTGGTGCGCAACCTGGCTCGACTGGCGGCGCCTCTCGCGCGTGCGCTGAGCCTCGACGGCGTCGCGGGCGCGCTGGAGGGGCTGAAGGATTTGACGGGCGACACCGTGCTCGGCGGGCTGAAGGGACTCGTCGACAGCACTGTCGGCACGCTTCGCGATGGGATGGTGTCCGTCTGGGAGGGTGTGTCCTACGGGGCAAGCTACGCCTTTGACGGCGTGAAGATGATGGGAGGAGATGCCGCCGCGTTCCTCCGCGAGAAGTTCGGCGGTGTCTTCGACGACATGCTCGGGCCGAAGGGCAAGCTACGCACGCCCACGGAGTCACCCGAGATTGAAGTCGGCAACGTCGAGGTCGGGAAGTTTGACGCGAAGAAGTTCCTCGCGAGCGTCGGCAACACCGCGTCCATTATCGCTGAAGTCGCGCGCCGCAAAGCGAAGGAACTCGCCGACGCGCTCGCCCGTGCGGCGGACGAAGCGAAGCGGGCCCTGACGAGCCGCTTCTCCCAGGCATTCGGGCGTGTCTACGAGCTGGTCGACCGCTTCCAGCAGGGCATGTCGGCTGGTGGCGTGTGGGGTGGACTGATTGCCGTCGTCGCGGAGCTGCTCTCGCAGTCGACGACCTTCGGCACGTTGCTCCAGATGGTGACGAACTTCATCCAGTACGTGGCGGACGTCATCGGCCGCGTGTTGGCCCCCGTGCTGCCGCTGCTCGCGTCCGTGTTCAACATGGTGACACCGCTCCTGGACGCGCTGGTGCCGGTGCTGGAGATGTTCTCGAAGCCCATCGAGGCGATTACACCCATCTTCGAAGTGCTCGGCATGCTCTTCGAGGGGCTCGCTCCCGTCGTGACGGTGTTCGGCCAGATTCTCGTCGCGCTGCTTCAGCCCCTGACCCTGCTCAGCGGCCCCATTATGAAGGGACTCTTCGCCGTCATCCGCGTGGTGGCGATGGGCATCCTCTACGTCGTGAAGGGAATTGGGACGGTCTGGAACGCCATCATCGGGTTCATCGCGAGCGTGTTCAAAACGCTCGGCAAGATTCCCTTCGTCGGTGGTGCCTTCAAGAAGATGGCGCAGGGCTTGGAGAGCATGAAGGTGCCCATGGACCAGGTCGACGGCGCCTTGGATGCGCTGAAGGACTCCAGCTATGACGCCGCCGCTGCGAATGCCGCCGCTGGCGTTGCCGCCTGGGAGAACGCCGCCGCGACCAACCGCGCGACGGAGGCCCTCACCAACGTCCCGACGGGCTTCAAGGTGGCGCTCGCGCGCTTCAACGCGCAGGACCCGATAGGAGGGGCGCCGCTGGCCCCTGGTGCGTCGCCCGTCACGCCGAGCCCCGTCGTTCCAGTGAGCGGCGGAAACGTGAGCGTGGGGCAGATTGTCGTTCAGGGCGTCGACGACCCGGAGGCGACGGCGCGACACGTCTACATCGAAATGAAGCGCGAGGCCCACCGACGCCGAGGCAACGGTGAATGGCTGAGTGGGAGGTACTGAGATGACCTTCCTCGCGCTGAACGGCATCCCCGTGCCCGTGGTGGAGGGCCGGCGTAGGCAGGTGAGCATCGGCACGGACTCGCGCGCCTTCAGCGGGGCCTATCGCCTGGGGCGGCGCGCCGTCCGGCAGGAGTGGGAATTCAGAACGCCCCCCTTGCCGCGCGACGAGGTGCTCGCCCTGCGTGGGCTGATTGCTGGGGACGGGCACACGGTGTCCTTCGACGGTGACGCCTTCACCAGTCGCGGGCTCAATCATGCGAGCGCTACGGGGGGCGTGTTCCAGGGCGCGCGCTTCGGCGGTGGGTTGAACCTGGCTGTCGGCGCGTCCGCTTCCTGGTCCATGCAGCTCGGGGCGCGCTGGACGGCGTTGCACCACGTCTTCAGCAGCTCGGCGGGCGCGTGGCTCCAGGTCATCAACAGGAGCGACGGCAAGCGGTGGGTGCAGGGCGTGCCTTCGACGAATGCCAGGGGCCTGTCGGTCGTCTCCGGTGCGCTCGCGGTGACGGGCGCCACCAACGCGGTGAGCTTCGACGACGTGGTGGGGCTGCCCTTCGAGGTGCCCGACGCGTGGGTGCCTCACCTCGTCGCGTGGCACGCCGCGCGCGCCTGGAGCGCTCTTCCGTTCCTCGTGGCGAGCGGGAGCTTCCTGGCCACTGAAGCGAAGGTGCTCGGGGAGGTGCGCGACGGCGAGTTCGTCGAGTTCAGCCACAACGGGACGCGCGTCGTCGGCGAGCGGCTCGAATTCACTCTGCGGGAGGTCTAGTCAGCATGCGTGGTGTGTCGTCTCAGGGGCTCGCGGTCCTCACGAATCCGGCGGGGCATGCGTCCCATGTCCGGGTGAAGGTCCGTGGCGGGGCAGGTGCGTGGGTGGACTTGAGTCAGCTCGAAGGGCGCGACTTCCTCGACGCGGTGGAGGTCGACGAGGACGTTGACCAGCCCGTCTCCGCCGCGACGGTGACGCTCAAGCGGCAGGTGGACCTAATGAGCCTGTCGCCGCTCCGGGCCGACTCGAAGCTGAACGCCAGCAACGCGCCGCTCATCCGGCCAGGTCGCGAGTTCATCGTCGAAGCTGCGGTGTCTCCGGTGGACATGGCGCCGAGCGCGGGCGAGTGGCGCATGCTGTTCCATGGCCACATCGACGAGGTGGACTTCGGGAGCGATCCGCTCGTCTTCCGTGGAAGGGACCTCGGGGGCCGGCTCCAGGACACGTTCATTGAGATTGAACGGCCCTACGGGGACGACGTGGCAGGTGTCGCGTTGGAAGTCGCGATGCAGAGCATTCTCGCCGACAACGGGACGGGTGTCCTGCTGCACACGCCCGTCGCCCCCGGCTGGAAGATTCGGAAGTACGCCCAGAAGAAGGCGAGCGTGCTGGACGCGCTCCGCGACTTGGCCCAACAGATTGGCTGGGAGGTGCGTTACCGCTGGCGAGAGGCGAGCGGGAGCTTCGTCCTGACGCTCAGCGAGCCCCAGCGCGTGAGTCCCATGCTCGCGTGGACCTTCGGCCCCAGCGACTACCGCGACGTCTCGAAGCTCACCATCAACGTGGCGCAGGTGCGTAACAAGGTCGAAGTCATTTACTCGGACGCGGGGGATGTGGACGTCACGGGGCAGCCCAAGCGCAAGAGCGTCATCGTCGAGGACGCCGCTAGTCAGACCACTTATGGCACGCGCTTCATCCAGCTTGCCGAGGACGCGTCGAGCAACATCGACCGCGAGGCCGAAGCGAGGAAGATGGCGGAAGCGGCGCTGTCCGACTTGAAAGAGCCGCTCGCGGACCAGGAGGTTGAAGCCGACTTCTTCCTGCCGGTGGAACTGGGGGACTTCTACCAATTCCGTGCGAACGGCGTGCATTACTCGGATGACCAGAACCTGGCTGTGACGGGCTTCCGGCATGCCTTCACGGCGGAAGGCGACGCACGGACCACGCTCACCACGCGAGGCAAACCTTCCTTCGGTGTCTCTGTGTGGCTGGAGATGGACGCGCGCCCCGGGCTGAGTGAGCCGGCCCACACGCTCCCGCCGCTGGACCCGCTCAACGTGACGGTGTCGCCCGTGGTCAACGGCTTCAGCGTATCGCTCAAGCCGGCCCTGAGTGGCCCTGCCGTGGCGTCCTACGAACTGCACGTCTCGACGACGAGCGGCTTCTCGCCGAGCAGCTCCACGTTGCGCGGCACCTTCGACACGACGTCCTTTGGTGTGGCGGACCTGATGCCGGGGACGGCCTACTTCGTGCGCGTCGTTCCTCGGGACAGGTTCGGTAACCGCGGCAATGCGTCCCCTCAGTTCGAAGTCGCCCCGAAGAAGCTCGAAGGTGCGTCGCTGAGCGACTCCGCAGTCAGCTACCAGCACCTCCTGCACCCGCCGACCGACAACCTCATCCCCAACGGGTACAACGACGCGGGCCTGCGCGCGGTGGGCAAGCTCCCCGAGGGCGACAAGCTCGTCGAGGACCCGGTCAACGCGCGCTCGGGGCGGTGGGTGCGGCGGGTGGAGCTGGCGAGCGCCGGGAGCTGGGTGGGGCTGAACTGGACGGGCGGCTACGGCTCTTCGGCTCCCGGTGGCCGGCTCAAGTGCTCGCCCGGGGACCAGTTCTTCGCGGAGGTCTACGTCAAGGCGTCGTCGGCCACCGTGGGTGGCATGGGCACGCTCTATCTGCTCTGGGAGGACGCGAGCGGCACCTACGCGGGGCAGACGTCGGCCGTGGAACTGGGGACGGTGGGGACGTCCTATCGGCGCGTGACGCTGATGGGGACGTGCCCGGCTGGATGCACGGGGCTTCAGCTCTTCTGGGAGACGGAAGTCATGCCGGCCGACGTGGGCAAGCGGCTCAACTTCGACGCTGTCTCGCTCCGGAAGATGGTCACCTTCGACCTGTTGGCCGCGAACACGTTGAAGACGTCGAACTACGCGGAGGACGCCAACGGCATGCCGACGGCGGGCGCGAAGCTGGACAACGTGGGGACGACGCTGAAGGTCGCCTCGAACAACGTACAGGTGGGGCGCTACTACCTGAGCGATGGGTTCTTCCGGTCCGTCCAAGCACTCGCGGACACAGGGAGTCGCGTCTACTACCGGGGCAACAACGACGGAGTGCCGAACATCGAGCGTCTCAACATTCAGGTGGTTGAGGGCAACGCGCTCGTTGGGGGCAGTGGTGGCGCGGCGAACTTCACCTGGGCGCACTACAGGGCCTCGATTCAGCCGCAGGCTCAGGGCGACAACCTGGACGCGCTGCGCTTCATGGAGGTGGGCTTCTATTGGGCGTATGGGGACAACAACGTGCCCCAGTGGCTCTACGGCACCGCTGTCCCCCTGCCGGACCGGAAGTATCAGAACGGAGTGCAGGACGACGACGCCAGTAACGCGGTGAGCGCGGGGTTCTCATTCATGTATGGCGACCGCTTCAATCGCCTGCGCGACTCACTCTCGAACAAGCTGCTCTACCTCAAGGTCCGCATCCACAACGCGAGCGGCTTCAGTGCGGAGCGGTGGTTCTTCCCTCCGTACGCCTACAACACCAACATGGCTCGCAGCGCGACGGGTCCGGCCTCGACACCATCAAGCGGAGGCGACGACGGGGGACGCGACCATGGAACGTGCGTGGCGCCCTGGGAGCTGGTGATGCTCAGCAACGGCGCCGAGCTGCCTGCTGGGATGCTTCGCCCCGGCATGCGGGTGCTCACCATGCACGAGCACGAGAAGGACGGGGGCGTGTTCGAAGTCGTGCACGTCAGGCGCCACAAGGCGCCGCGCTCAAAGCTCTTCATGGAGGATGGCCGGGTATTGGTGGTGACGCCCGACCACCGCTGGCGCACCGTGGAGCGCGGATGGACTCGCACGGATGCGCTGCGAGCTGGCGAGATGATTGAAGGCTTCGCGCCGGGCCGCGTGGTGAGAGTCGAGCCCACGGCGGCCGGCGACGTAATGCAGATTTCGGTGCGCTTTGCGAAGACCTATGTGGTGAACGGGCTGCTTGCCCACAACCTCAAGCCACGTAGCTAGATGGCAGGCGGCACCGAGGGGGATGGGCTGGTGGGCGTCTGGCTGATGCCAAGTTCAGCGAGGAACTTCTCCTGAATTAGGACAAAGTCTCGCCTTAGGACAAGTGTGTTGGAAAAAGGTAGTGGCTTGTCCAGGGCTTCGAAGCTGCGCCATAGTTGGCCATATAGTTTGCTGTCGTCTGACAGGTAGTCGTCTAGGTCATGACTGGAGAAGGTGTCCCCTTTCCATTGATTGATCTCTTGGGGAGGGCCGTCAGGTGGCCACGAGGTTGTCTTTCCGTGTTTGATAATATTCTCCAGTTCGCGATTGTGACGAACAGGGTGCTTGCCGAAGGATGCGCCTGAAAAGATGCGATTGCCCAAGACTATGGCCGTCCTGACCTCGTCTATCTGATTGAGGTTGTAGCCTGTTTTTTGGCTTATGGTTGTGCGGAATTCCTTGTCCTTCCATAGCGCAAGGAAGCGATCGAGTTGCTCGACACCTTTCTGTATTCTTCCGAGGGTGGTCTGCTGCTCGGTTGTGCTGGTCGGAAGAATCGTGTTCTTGCACTCAAAGATGTAGAGCTTTCCATCCAGCACTGCAAGGACATCGATATCTCCTTCCTTTTTTTTGTGGCGGTATTTTACGTTTAGTGCCGTCAGAGGTGTCTTTGTGCGAAGAGCCTCTTCGAGGTAATGAGATATGGGGTCGTCTGCTCCGTCGGCATAGAACCTCTTGTTCTCTGTTATTAGTGGATTTCGGAAGATGTTCGAGGTTAGGTGGATTGCCAGCGGAATTGCAATTGTTTTGCCGAAGCGGATGAATGGTCGATACTGGAGGTCTACGAGTTGCTCGCTGTTTTGGGGATTCCACGTGAATATTTCGATGTAGGATTCTGCTTGCTGCGGTGAGAATCCTGCGGCGGTGATTATTTCGACTAGGCTTGTGTCGGGGATGCCAAGCAGGGAGGAGTTCCACATTGCGACGATGTTGCTATCTCGTAGTTCGATCAATTTCTGTAAACGTGCAAAGAATACAAGTCGGAGCAGTCTTGAGATTGCGAGAATGTCGAACAAGGAGAGGTCCGGCGTGACTTTAAGCGCCTCCATGTCGGAAAAATTTGTTCCGAGCTCGTAGCAGGCGTTGTGTATGCCGTGCATCTCCTCACGAAAGAATCTGCGTTTCGAGAGAATGAGTTCGCCTAGGTGCTTGACGTGATCGACCGGAATTGCAAGCCGTATTCTGGGGATTTTGTCCGATGTGACCTGGACGATTTGGTTGCCGAATTTTTCGAACCATAGCTTGAATGTGTCTTTGAGCGATGCTGCCTCGGAATAGTCGGCAGGGGCATTTTTTATGGCCGTCATCCACTGGTTCTTGATGTATCCCAGGGCGACTGACATGCCTATTCTGTCGGACTCGGCAGTGTGGATGTATGTGTTTTTGGCGGTTTTGGTGAACCTGTAGTTGAGACGAAAGATGGACGCCTCCATCTCTTTGAGTTCGCGAAGGCGGTGTGCGCTCAATAGGATTCCCTCTGCCTTCTCAGGGGAGTCTTCGATGTGGGTGAATGGTTTGAATTGATTGAAACTTAGTGGTGTGCTTTTGTTGAGTGTGTCAAGGGCGAAAGATGCTGCTGATGCACTCTCTTCTAGAGTTAAATCCTTTAGTCCCGTTGGTAGAGTTGGAGAGGAATACCAAGTCGCTCGACTGTGGAGGCCGCTGAATTGGTACTCGACAAGCGTTAGGATGGAAAGTGCTGGACGGCTTGGGGACTTCAAGGCTTGCAAAAGGTGGTGCTTGTCTGTCTGTGTGTCGGCGATGACTTTGGTGTAGTTTGCTATGGAGTCGAGTTTTGTTGAGGTGGGTGTGCTGGGGAGTAAGATGGAGATGGAGTTTGAGAGTCTTTGGAGGAGGGAGGAGAGCTTTGGCAGGGCGTGGGGTGGGTGTTTGGATGGTCTGAATGAGTCTGTGAATTTTGCGTGCTCAAGTATTTCGCCCTGGGAGAGGTGTAGCGCAAGTAAGGCCCAATTGTATGCGCGGCCGATTTGGCCTTTTTGGAGATATTTCTGAACCTCGGAAACAAAAAGACTTCGAGCGGTATCGTCAAGGGTGCCGGTAGAGAGTTTGGGGGCTTTGTTCTCCCAATCGCGTGTGTCCCATGTGGAGGTGATGCTCTGGATTGTGTTGCGTGAGTAATTGGTGGTGGTGCCTATTTCTTGGGTGGGCTTGATTGGGTTCATGTTTTCTGGTTGCAGTGTTGTGCTTTGCTGGTCAGTGAGTGGGAGCGGGTGGTCGGTTCCTATTGTGCGGTATTCGCGACGCCGGGCCATCTTCAATATTCGCACGCATTTACCAAGGGTACTCTCGCACCCTGGTGATGCTGTGACCGTAGAAGAGACCCAGTCCCTACAGCTCGTAGTCGGCTCCCTGCTCGGAACGGCGGGAGTCGGTGTCCTCACCTGGGCCGCGAAGTCCCTCGTCGGAGAGATTCGCTCGCTCGTCGAGAAGGTCGCCCGTCAGGACGAGCGCATCAATGCCCTCGCGGTGGAGCTGGGCGCCTTGCGGCGTTGGCGCGACGAGTTCGCCGTCGGTCTTCCCGTCCAGGTCCGGCAGACGGTGGAGCTGGAGCTTCTTCGCAGGGCCCAGGTCGTGTCGGGGGATTCCAGATGACCCGGGCCAACTTCAAGCGGGTCGACCTTGACCGCGTCTACCTGCCGCTCGTGTCGGTCGCCCTTCAGCTCGTGGCGCGGTGCGAGGCCCGGGGCGTGAACTACGTCGCGACCTACGGCTTCCGGAGCCTCGAAGAGCAGGCCGAGCTGCGGCGCCTGTTCCTCGCGGGCAAGGGCGGCAAGGCGTCTGCGGCGGGTCTGTCCGCTCACAACTACGGGCTCGCCTTCGACTTCGTCTGCGACGGCGACGCGCGGCCGGGAGTCCAACCCGATTGGCGCCTGCCAGCGTACTGCGTGCTCGGCGAGGAAGCGACGAAGGCGGGACTCGTCTGGGGCGGCAGGTTCGGCGACGCGCCGCACGTCCAGTGGCCGGGCTACGTGAGCGCGCTTCAGCTCACGCCCCTTCGCACGCTGGTGGAGAGCAGCTCGGTCGCCGCTGTGTGGGCTCGGCTCGACGAAGAGCGCAAGTCGCCGCAGTGGCGTGCCGCAAACCCGAAGCTCGCGGCCGAACTGAATCGGCTCGACTTCTAACTCGGAGGAAACATGGTTGACGTGGGCATGGTCGGTCCGAACCCCGAGCAGTTCGAGGTGTTCGCCCAGATGCTTCTCGACGCGGTGACGGGCCAGAACTACGCGCTCGTCGCGTCACTGGTGGTGGTGCTGCTCGTCTACCTCCTGCGACGGTTCGGCGGGTCGTTCGTTCCGTTCTTCAACACGGACCGGGGCGGCGCGCTGCTGGTGCTGGGCGTCTCGCTCGCGGGGGCCGTGGCGAACGCGCTCGCCGCTGGGGCGCCGTTCTCCCTGTCCCTGATGCTGACCGCCGTGAAGGTGGCCCTGACGGCGGCGGGTGGCTTCACGCTCATCAAGCGGCTTCTCTTCGGGGACGCCGCGATTGAGAGCGCGGAGCACGCGGGCGAGATTGCCGCCGGCCAGGTCGCGGGCAAGGCCGCGGCGCTTGCCGTGCTTGAGCAGCTCGACAAGCGGGGCGACAAGTGAATCTCGGCGCGCTCGTGCTGGTGGTGCTCGTCGCGACTCCTGCGGCGGGCTCCGAGGTCATCGGCGTGGAGCGCGCTCAGCTCTTTCCGGATGGAGGGACGGCAGCCGTCGAGGTCGAGGGCGGCTGCTGGCTGTCCGAGAGTCTCTGTGTGCGGACCGCCGCCGAGATTGAGCGGCTCCGGGCCGAGAACAAATCCCTACGCGAACAGGCCGGGGACGTGTCCTTCACCGTCGTTGCCGTGGCCCTGGTGCTCGGGCTCGGGGCCGGGTTCGCCGTTGCGAGGCTCTCTGACTAAGAGTGGGCGGCTGCGGCATCGGCGCGGTTGGTCTGGGACCTCGCAACGCCGTGAACTGCGTACTCACCACAGCCGCCCGACACGGGACTTAGGCACGGAGCCCCGGTGGCGGCAACGAGGGGAGGGGGCCAGGTCGTCTTTGGTTCGCACCGTGTGCTCGGTTTCGTGGCTCATCGGACCAAGCCTCGTTTCCGAACCGGTCTACTCAGGACGTCGGCCCGAATGACGGACCTGCTGTTGGTCGTGCCTCCAGGGCTGTTCGGGTGCCGTTGGCCTGTGGCATCTCTAGGCTCCAAGGTGTGCCGACAACCACATGAAGAGGCGCTTCGGCTGTAGGAAAGAGACCGACTGCGCGCACGTCCGCGGTGGTAGTCTCCCCATTTGGGAGGTCACGCACCGTTGCTCCAACCTTTCAGATTGGCGCTCTCTCTCGTGCTCGTGTCGGGGGTTGCTGCTGCGGCTGAGCCAATTCCCAAGGGACGAGTCCGGCGGGAGCGCTCCGTGACCGTCGCTCGCTCTTCCTCCGAGGCCCCTCCCGTTATTCGTGTCGCGGGGGACACCTCGACGGTGATCCTCTTCTCCGCGCCCATCCAGAAGAACTCCCTGACCTTCGACGAGACACGGCTCCGTGTTCTGGACGTGGGGGAGCGGTCCGTCATCGTCCAGCCCCTTGCCGACCTCCGGGGCGATGAGCGGCAGGAGATGGGCGTCTTCTTCGCCGATGGTAGCTCGCCAGCACGGGCCGCTTTCGTCCTCGTGACCGACCCAGCGGAAGTGGACTCGCGCATTGATGCGCAGCGGCCCGAGTCGTTGAACTCGCCCTGTCATCCGGACACGCCCATGCCAGCGCCGAGACCGGAAGACTTCGTATTGCTTGGCTTCGTGGACGACAGCGGCGTGACTGCTTCGAAGGTCAAGGACGTTGCCGACGAGGCTCAGGGGCTCTCCTCAAGCTTGACCTTCTCCTACAAGGGTAATGGCTGGGCACTGGTTGATGTGACCATCAGGAATGAGGCAGGTCGACCGGCATGGACGCCGCGAGAGGCCGCGTTTGTCGGTCGTGCGGGTATGCCTCTTCGGGCACGACTAGTTTCAGCCAAGAAAGGTGCGATTCTCCCCGGTGCGGAGAGGCGCGTTCTTGCGGTCGTTGATCTGCTGGAGCCGAAAGCGAGTCTCGTATTCACAGTAGAGGTGCGGGGCGATGGCGGCCGGCACCTCGTGATTCCGAACGTTCGCTTTCCCAAGGCGGGTGCAGGGGAGGTTCGATGACTCCCCTCGAAACGGTTGTCGATGGATGGCAAGTTTCAAGGGAGCTTGGAAGTGGAGGGTTTGCATTCGTCTTCCTGGGCGAGAAGAACGGCAAGAGTGCGGCGCTCAAGGTGGCCCGGCATCGCGAGGCCAGTGGTGATTCCAAGCAAACCCATGCCCGGACATTGAGGGAGTTGACGGCGTTGCTGATGCTGGAGCACCGCAACGTTGTCCGTCCTCAAGGGTATGGCTACACGTTGACTGGCAACGTCTACCTTGCGCTCGACTACGTGGACGGCTGGACGCTCGCGGAGTGGGCTGAGCGCAAGCATCCAACATTTCGCGAGATCATCCGTGTCTTCGAGAAGGTCGTCGGCGCCCTGTCGTACATGCACGGCCGGGGCGTCCTGCATCGGGACTTGAAGCTGTCCAACGTCCTCGTCCGGAAGAGCGACGGCGAGCCCGTCATCATCGACTTCAGTTGCGCGACCTACACACTCGCCGAAGAGCTGACGGACGGTGGGCTTCCCCCAGGCACCGACCGCTACCGTGCGCCTGAGCAGTTCAAGTTCCTGCAAGAGCACAAGGACGAGCATCGGGCCCGATATGCCTTTCAGGTCGCCGATGAAATCTTCGCGGTCGGAGTCATGCTGCACGAACTGCTGACCGACCCTCGCCCGATGGAGCTTCACGCGCGCTTCGACCTGAACGACCCTCGCTATGCGCCCCCGGCTCCTCGGCTGGTGAATGCGCGTATCCCCGAGGCGCTGAGCGAACTCGTCGAGGGCATTCTGTCGAGGTGCCCGTCGCGGCGTCCGGTTGATACCGAATCGCTTCGGCGAGAACTGGCGGAACTCCGCGACGACCCGGTTCCTGGCTACGACGTTCCGGCACATGCGCCCTCGGAGCAGCGTCAGCTCGCTCTTGCCGTGCATGAGGGAACTGCCGATTCGTTGCCTCCGGAGTACACCCCCCGCAAGTGGCAAGGCGGCCTTACTGCTAGCTCTCGCAGGGCTGGGAGGTGGGGCGTCGCGATAGTCGGTGCCGTGGCTCTCGTCGTGGGCGTTGCCTTGTGGCGTTATCCGGCCGCGAAGCGCGAACCCCCAATGGGGCTGGACGTTGCTTCGGTGCCTCGTGCTCCCACCGCTCCAGATTCTTCGCCGCCCAGGATGGGCCCCCCTGCTATGTCACTCTCGGGCCCCTTTTCTTTGGATACCCCGGGGCTGGCTCTTGTCGCTGCACAGAAGGAAGGTTCAACCGTGAAGACCCCGCCGGCCGAGTCGCCAACCCAGGGCCGCGCAGCCCGCATGTCGAAGAAGTTCGTTGCTGCCGCTGAGTGCGCGTCGTTGTCGCTCGTCGCGGCGCTGGCGGCGGGTTGCCCTGGTGCCCAGATACGGCCTGAGTCGTTCACCTGTCCTGCTGGTGCCGAACAAGCGATGCTGGAGAACCTCCGCTGGACCTACGGTGAGCGATTCTCGCTTGTCCTCGATGACCGACACGGGGTCGACGACAAGGTCTGGTTTACCGCAGGGGGGGATGTGGTGGGCGTCGTCCCGAAGGGCATGGACGAGGATCGGCAGAGGGAGGTCGCGCCTGTCGGGACTCGCTTCTATGGGAAGGCTTACTACCTGTCCGACAAGATGGGCCGGGCGGATGGACCCGCGCTCGTCGTTCGGTATGACCGGGTGAAGCTGCCTGGGCAGGACGAGCAACCCATCTGCTTCGTCGTGGAGGGCACCGTGTTGGCCTACAAGGATGGCCGGGTGAAAGCGCGGAACTGGAATGGCGGCATCGTCGTGGCCCGATGGCCTTGAGTCTGCGTGCAGGACGTATTGGGTAGGTGGTCGATTTCGCCAGAGTCGTCGACGGACGGCATCGGACCTACCAGGGCCTTCCTTCGATACCCCATCTCATGGGTAGCATGGTCTCCGCAGCGCGTGGCGTTCGGGCCTCGCGCAGGTGGAGGGACACGCATGGCGGCAATCGAGTTCGGCGTTCCACGGGGGGCGATCCTCTTCGAGAAGGACGGCTTCAAGTACGAGTTCCGCGACAGCTTGGGGGAGGCTCATCACGGGCTGAGCCTGTTCGTCGCGAGGCGCCGGACGCTGGAGGGCAACCATCCACGGGGGAGGGTGCTACTCAAAGCGGTCGCGGCGCATACGAGCCAGGATGTGAGGCGCGTCAAGAGGGCGAGGCAGAAGCTCGAAGAGCAGGTGCGCCTCGCGATGTTCCTCGACCACCCGGCGATCCTTCGTGTCCACGGACTGCACAAGGCGGAAGGGGCTTCGTACGTCATCACGGAGCACCCGTCCGGGCATTCGGTGCGGGAGCTGCTGGCGCTCGCAGGGGAGTGTGGGCACACCTTCTCTCCGCTGTTCGTGCTCTACCTGGGAGCGCAGGTTGCCGCGGCGCTGGAGCATGCCCACGAAGCGAAGGACGAGCAGGGGCGGCCCCTCAACATCGTGCATCGAGCCATCGACCTCGGAACCCTCTTCGTTGATTGGAAGGGTGGGGTGCAGGTCGCCGACTTCGGTCTCGCCCTATCGAGCTTGCCGGGCCGCGTTTCATCGACGGTGCACCGACCGCAGGGGGATGCGTTCTACTCGTCTCCGGAAATGCTCCTGACGGGGCGGGTCGACGCGCGCTCGGACCTGTTCGCGCTCGGTGTCGTGATGCTCGAACTCGCGACCGGGAAGAACCTCCTCGACGCTCCGGACGAGGTGACGGATGCGGTGAAGGACTCCTTGTCGAGGCGTCAGCGGGTCCGCGTCCGGCGTGCCATCAAGCGGGCGCATCTCGCCGACTGTCATCCCCTGGTGGGGGACGCCATCTGGCGCGCGGCGACCTACACGCAAGCGGACCTGGTGGCATTGACGGCGAACCTGCCGCAGGGGCTGGGCCTGACGTTGCTCAAGCTGCTTCAACGGTCTCCCGATGCCCGCTACCCCTCAGCGAGGGAGCTGGCGACGGACCTGGGGCGATGGCTCGGGGGCGAGGGGGTCTTCGGTAAGGCGGACGCAGAAGCCGAACTGCTCGGGCTCATGAAGAAGGCTGGAAGCGCGATGGCCGAGCTGGGGATTCGGCGACCCCGTGGCGTCGAGGTCTCCGACGAGGCCAGCACCCACTAATCGGGCGCTTTCCGGTGCCGAACCGCACGTTCAGGGGCCGGCCGCATGTTGCACGTATGTCGCATGAGCCTGCGGAATGGGCTGGGACAAGGTGGGATGAATCGGCACAGGGCGGGACTTCGACTTCTAGCGATTTCGGGCGGTTGCGCGGTAAGGACCTGATTCTGCTGAAGTTTTCGCACCGTCCGTCGCGGGTTCGAATCCCGCCCTGGGCACTCTCAGAAGGCTCGTAATCCTCCGGGGTTACGGGCCTTCTGCTTTTTTAGCTTCCGGTCATTGCCCCTGTATTGCCCCTCGCCAGCAAGGGGCCGTCGAGGAGCTGCACTGCGTCCTGCTTCACCTGGGGACTCAGGTGCGCGTACCTCATGGTCATGTCGAGCGTGGCGTGGCCCATCAGTTCCTGGATGACCTTCAGCGGCACGCCCCTCATGGCGAGGTGGCTTCCGTAGGTGTGACGGAGGTCGTGCCATCCGATGGTGCTCTTGTCGCGCGTGACGCCCGCCCGCTTCAGCGTGGTGATGAGCAGGTGGTCCATCATTCCCGGGGTGAGGTGCTCTCCGTTCTCCTGGCAGAAGACGAAGGGGCCTCGGAGGTGCCGGTGGGCCTTGAGGGCATCCACGACGGATTGCGGAAGATCCACCGTCCGCGAGCTGCCGCCCTTGGGAGTGCCCTCGACGCCGCGCCAGATGGTCCGCTTGACGTGGAGCTTGGCGCGGACGAGGTCGACGTCCGACCACTGGAGCCCGATAAGTTCCCCCTGCCCCCCCGTAGGGTCGTGTCCCTATAAGTGTGTAGTCGGCGAGCAGGGACGAGCGGGAAAGAGGGAAGCTCCTCGGTGAAACCAACCGAGACGGTCTCCCCCTGGCAGGGGAGCCGAGGAGTTCCCTGAAGTGGACGATACCGAGTTTGCCGCGCCCTCGCACGAGGAGGTGCGCACCGACGTGCGAGGCCTGTTCCTGGGAGCCATCCGCATGACGCTGGAGATGCTGCTGGAGGAGGAGATTCGAGGGCTGGTGGGGGCCGGGCGCTGGCAGCAGGTGGCAGGGCGGAAGGACCAGCGCAACGGCAGCTACCTGCGAGGCCTGCTGACGTCCATGGGGCACCCGTGCCCCGGACGCGGGCCAGCGGCTCGGCGGAGGCCGTCCTGGGCCGCTACAAACGGCGCAGCGAAGAGCTCGACGAGGCGATTACCAGCGCATACGTGCAGGGCGTCTCCACGCGGAAGATGGGCCGGGTGACGCGAGCGCTCATGGGTGAGGAGGTTTCGCGTTCGACGGTGAGCCGAGTGACGAAGTCCCTCGAAGAGAAGGTGGAGGGCCTTCGCACCCAGCCTCTCACCCAGGCCTTCCCCTACCTGTACCTGGATGCCACCTTCCTGGACGCCCGGTGGGCGCGCACGGTGCAGAACGTCTCGGCCCTGGTGGCCTACGGCGTGGGAGAGGATGGGCACCGGCACCTGTTGGCCGTGACTCTGGGGGGCAGCGAGTCGCAGGACTCCTGGCTGGAGTTGCTGCGCCAACTGCTCGAGCGAGGGTTGAGGGGCGTGCGCCTGGTCATCGCCGACGGGCACGCGGGACTGGCCGCCGCGGCCCGGCAGGCACTGCCCGAGGCCCAGCTCCAGCGCTGCACGGTGCACCTCACCCGGAACGTCCTCGCCAAGGCTCCCTGGCGCCTGCGCGGACGCCTCGGCAAGGAGACCTCGGCCGTCTCGAGGCCCCCTCTCTCCTGGACGCCAGGAAGCGTCTGGAGGCGCTCCAGGCCGGACTGGGCCGCCAGGTCCCCGAGGCCATGGAGTGCCTGCGCGAGGGCTTCGCCGCCGCCACCTGCTTCTTCTCCTTCCCCAAGGCCCACTGGAAGCGCCTGCGCAGCACCAACGGCCTGGAGCGTCTGCACGGCGAAGTCAAGCGCCGCATCCGCTCCGTGGGCGCCTTCCCGGACCGTGCCAGCGCGCTGCGTCTCATCACCGCCGTCGCCCTCGAAGTGACTGGTATCTGGGACGACCGCCGCTACCTCGACATGACCCTGCTCAACTCAACCCCAGACACTGCCGCTGCTTGACCCCGCCAAGGAGCATTCCTCCCCCGAACCCCCCTCCGAACAACTACACACGATTCGGGACTTGACCCCGACAATGGCGGCCATGACACGGACCTGGTGCTCGCAATCGAATCCGCCACGCTCGTTCTCGTGGTAGCGGTGCATGAGGTAGCGCACCGACACTGCATTCAGGATGCCACGGGCCACTTTGCTCTCCACCTTCCGAGCAAAGGCGTCCTCCTGGTCGAACTCGATATCCACCAGGAGGGCATCGCCCTGAACGCAGGCGCGCGCCTTGCCGATGGGCAGCACGTCCTTGCGCCCCGTGCCAAAGAGGCCGCAAGAACCGTCGTCGTGGTTATAGAGGACGACGGGGTTTGCTTTGAAGGCCTCCAGCATCCAGCCCTGGACGCTCAGACGATCGTTGAAGCGGTCGAAGTCGCCGTCGTTGGCGAGGAAGGTGTGGAACCTCGGCGCACTCTCGGCGAGCTAAGGGGCGTCCTGCTGAACGGTGAAGGGGCGGGCTCTTGATAGAGGACATGTCATTCACCTCTCATTATGGGGGTGCTTTTTGCGAGTGGCCCGCGCGGCGACCAAATGCAGGATCTGCGCCCAAGGACACCTGCCCCTGAACAGCAATGGCAGTATCTTGCCAGGGACCTGCTCTACTGATTAGCTCCCGACATGGGGGATTTATGAAAGCTCGCTATGAGGGCGATAAAGGGAAGCGGATACTCATTGAAGCTCTGATGCAACAAGCAGTTGTGCAGCACGATCCTGCACTTGCCGAGGGCCTCGCCAATATAGGGAGCCTAATTGAGTTCAAGGCTGGCGACGTAATCATGGCCCAGAACGACATTGACAACAGTATCTTCTTTATTCTCTCTGGAACAACGTCTGTCTTCATCAATGGCCGCCACGTTGCCGACAGAGGGTCACGCGAAGCCCTCGGAGAAATGGCCCTTATCGATCCGTCCGCCCCTAGGGCGGCGACCGTCAAGGCCAAAGACCCCGTAGTCGCAATGAAGATACAAGAGCCAGACTTTCATCAAATAGCCGATACTCATCCAAAAATCTGGCGCGCCATGGCCCTCGTCATGGCTCAAAGACTCAGACAGCGAAACAATTTCTATCGCCCCCCCAACGAACACCCACTGATGTTCTTGGGCTCGTCAACAGAGGGACTCTCGATCGCAAAAGAAATACAGCTAAACCTAAAGCACACCGCAACCGTTTGCATATGGACTAACGGGGTTTTTGGTCCTTCGGGAGTTCCTATTGACGACTTAATTAAGCAGGTCGATGCATGCGACTTTGCCGCCTTCGTATTCGGGCCTGATGACACCACCATAAGCAGAAGAGAACTCTATGATGCCCCTCGCGACAATGTGGTTTTCGAGCTCGGGCTCTTCATGGGGCGTGTTGGGAGAGAAAGGGCATTCATAATCAAGGAGCAGAACACTGAGATAAAGATACCTAGCGACATGCTTGGAATCACCCCAATTACGTACATCGCGAGACCTGGGGACAAGGAACTCTCGGCGGCATTAGGGCCTGCCTGTACCGAGATCGAAAACGTCATTAAAAGAATTGGCACACGATAAGCAAGGACCTCTCTCAGAATGGCACTGAAAGACGATCTCAAGTCCGAAGTCGTGGCAATCTTCAAGACTGACTGGAAGAAGAGGGCTGGACAACAGGTCCCTGAGCCTGAAAATATCGCGCTGGGAAACGACGCCGTCGAACTCGACGCCACTGTTCTGTATGCCGACCTTGCAGAATCCACGGGGCTTGTGAACGATTACAAGGCCCCCTTTGCGGCAGAGATATACAAGACCTACTTGGTATGCGCATCAAGAATCATCAAGGCCGAAGGCGGCGCCATTACTGCATTTGACGGCGACCGAGTAATGGGCATCTTCATTGGAGACAGCAAGAACACATCGGCCGTCAGGTCAGCACTCAAAATCAACTACGCAGTGACGCAGATTATCAATCCATCACTCAAGGCGCAGTATCCGACCAGTGAGTACGAAGTCCGACAGTCGGTTGGCGTAGATACAAGCACCTTATTTGCAGCCCGAACCGGCATTCGGGGTTCTAACGATCTTGTCTGGGTAGGGCGAGCAGCGAATTACGCAGCAAAGCTCTGCTCTTTGCGCGAGGGCGTATACACGTCATGGATCACATCATCAGTATATGACGTGATGGCTAATGAGGTGAAGACCACCAATGGTACTTCCATGTGGGAGAAGCGACACTGGACTGCTCGAAAGATCGATGTCTATCGGTCCTCATGGCACTGGGCACCATGACAATTAGGAACGAAGTCTACCCTTCAACTTCGATAGGAGACTGGCCCGGCATAGGCAACGGATGCCCCTGCCTGTTAGGGTCCGGGCGAAGTCCAGCGAGTTCCCGCCATTCGTCGTAGCTGAACGCCTCCGGCGTGGCGCCCATGACGCGGAGCTGGTGTTCGCGGTCCGCCGGCACAGGGCTGTCGTAGTCGAGAATGACCCCTTCGTCGCCCAGAAGAGGCATCAATCGCATCTGATACTCGGTGCGCAGGAACTCCATGCGAGGTAGCGTCGCTTGCTCGGCAAGGTTCTCCCTCGCAGCGAAGGCCGTGGCCTTGTTCGAGCTGGAGATGTCTCCCACGATTTCAGGCGGCACCCGGAAGGTCATCCGGACGAAGTCTATCAGGAAGCGGCGCAGTTCCACCCTCAGTGGTCACCCAAAACCGGCCAATGAAGGTCCCCTGAAAAGCGGCCAAAGGGGAGGGCCGAGACGTTGACGCCCGGTTAGGACGTGGGGTCCGCCTGGGGGATGGCCACGTCCTCGGCCCGTACGCCACGCGCCTTGCGCAACTGGCGCACCATCCGCTTCACCGGCGAGGCGCTCGCCGTGAAGCCCTCCACCTCCAGCCGGAGCCTGTCGTGAATGGCTCGCGGCCCCAGTCCTTGGCTCAGCAGCGCCTCTACCCGCTCCTGCCAGGGCACCAGCGAGGACGTCTGCTGCGGTGACACCTTGGACGGCAGGTACTCCTGCACCAGGGCCTTGAGCACTTCCAACTCGGGCACCTCGTCCACGGGGCCTTCCAGTGCGCCGGCCCTCACGAGGGCCGCTCGGTACTCCCTCTCCGTATTCGGACCCATTCCCAACAACCAGGCCACTTCGCGCGCACCCGCCCCCATGCGGTGCAACCGCACCCACTCTCGCAACCTGTCCATGTCGACTCTCCGGTAGCTCATCCGCGCGCGTCCCTGGCCGCACCGCGGGGCGGTGCTCTTGGACTCGCGAAGATGCACGGGATGACTGGCCCCGTAGGCGCTCTCGCCCCCGCCAACTGCGTTTCTTCCAACGGTCTTCAGGGTGGAACGGACCGCCGCCCCGACTGCTCCTGATTGCGGTCCGCTTGGCCGACCCCGCTACGAACAGCTTGGGTGACCCGCCTGCGATCCATTACCCCGGTCCGTTACGCTCGTCGCTGGGACGGGCTACGCGCTCTCCGCCTCGGGGCTTGTCACCTTCGCCGCAGCCCCAGCGGCGGGCGCGGCGCTCACCTTCACCGGGGCCGGCGCGCGGGTGCACCGCGTCGTCTGCGAGAGCTGGTCCACCAGCGTGAAGGAACTCAACGCCCACGACGTCAGCGCGGAGTTCCAGGAGGTGGCAGGGTAGGAGCCTCGGGGTGGTAGCTGCTCAAGAGTCAAAACCACTGAGGGGTATTTGCATCATGATGGCATATGTTGTTTGGTGGCAGTCTCGATGCATTTGCGCTATATTCTAGTTAAGCGCGAGTTTGTGCGCGCTTTCTCAGGGAGAATACATGCGGTCTAGCATGAGGTGGCTGTTCCTGGCGGTCGCGCTGTCGAGCGGGCTCGTGGCAGCTGAGGAGCCGAACGAAGTCTCGGAGACGTGTACCGGAATCGTGACGGATGAGACGGACCCGAAACTTCGGGAGTATCTCGCGCGACCTGATGTGTCCGTCTACCAGGTAGGGGAGACGAGGACCGTGCGGGTGTCGAAGGACAAGACGGTCTCGACTGTGGATGTCGTGTGGGTGAACTCCTCTCTCAATGATCCGCTGCCGGAGCCGGGAAAGGTGGAGTGCATCCTTGAGTGCAGCGGACCGTCGTGCAGTGGCTATGGGTGTCAGGCGCATATGAATGGCTCATGTACGCCCTTCAGTTGCTCTGGAAATGGCTGTTCTGGCAAGTGCACGCAGAAGACTGTTAGCGGTGGCCCCCTGCCTGAGTAGCTGCTGACCGTGGTGTTGTGCGTCCATATCAATGCCTTCCCCGGCGACGAGAGGTCGGTCGCCGCGGTGGGCCGGTTCATGAGAGCATGCGACGGCCAAGGCGCTCATCCTCGATGCGCGGACCCATCGCGGCGGAGGCCCTCGCGAGATGAACGTCCTGCTGTCCTATCTCTTCGAGCAGGAGACCCTCCTGGCGTACTTGGACACCCCACGGCGCAACCTCGAGCTCGAATGCGGGCCGCCCGAGGACGTCCTGATGCGCGAGGGCCCTGGGCCCGAGGGAATCCATCGGCGGGAGCACCGCGTGCACCCCCACACGACGGAGTCACGCCTCTTCGGCGCGCGGGTCTTCTACCTCGTCTCCAGCCGGACCGCGTCCGCGGCCGAGCACCTGGCGCTGGCCCTCCAGCGCACGGGGCGCGCGACCCTGGTGGGCGAGACCACGGCAGGGGCCAATCACTTCGCCTGCCCACAACCGCTCGGGGACTCGCTGGCCGTGGTCCTCCCCGTCGGGCGGACCCTGGACCCCGACACGGGAAAGGACTGGGAGGGCGTCGGCATCACCCCCGACATCCTGGTCCCCGCCGACCAGGCGCTCGAGGAAGTGCTCCAACGCCTCCGGTGAACCGGGCTCCGCGTTCACGCGCACGGACCTGTCGGACCCGGGGCGCGGCGTCACGAGAGGGCCGCGATACCGCGCTTCATCGCCACGGTGACTGACCGGAGGAGCCGTGGGTCGCAGCTCCTGCGTGGACTCGGACTGGAGGACCCAGGACGCATCTCGGAAGAGGGCCATGCCGCGAATCCACACTGCGCCGGGGCGGCACGGGCCCGCATGGAGACCCGGTGTTGCCCGGCACGTGCGATTCGTGACGACAGTCTCTGGGGGGCGCCTTCGCCGTGCGCTGCGGCCTGAAGACAACCTTCAACAGGAACGGCAACCGCGCGCCTCCCACAATGAGCAGGAGGCGCGCGACCGGACGTTCAGTACACCACCACCGAGGCGTAGACGCTGGTGCCGTTCGTGTACGCCACCAAGGCGCCGCCGTTCGACGGGAGCGCGGCGACCGCGGGCACGTTGCCCGGCCCGATGGTCCTGGCGTCCGTGGGCTGAATCAACGTCGCCCCCACGAGCATCCGGTCCAACTGGATGTTGCCCGTCCCCCGCTGCGTGACGATGTAGCCGTTGCCGAGTGCGTCCGCGTCAATCGACCGGACCGGAGCCGGAGAGACATCCGTGGGCAGGCCCGTCACCTGGATGCTCGTCCCCGGCGCGGACACCGGGATGACATCCACGTTGTCGTCCCCGAAGGAGCCCGTGACGTAGATGAACCCGTTGGAGCCCGTCCAGTCCGAGAAGAACGCCTGCCCCGGCGGCGAGCTCTGCGGACCGAAGCTCGTCCCCTGATCGCTGCTCCGACGGATGCGGAACGTCGGGTCATCGCTCACCGAGAAGACATCGCCGCTGATCTTGTCCACGAGTACGTCGAAGAAGGCATTGTTCTGGTCCACGTCCGTCACGCTGAAGTCGCCCGTGCCGCGCGCGAAGTTGCGCAGGACGCGCACCCCCGCGCCGCCTCGTGAGACGGCGACGTAGACCGCGTCGCCTGTCGAATCCAGGCTGACGGTGGGGTTGCCCGCGTTGCCGAGGCTTCGCGGCGCCTCCCAGCTCGTCCCCGCGTCCACGGTCCGGGTGAACAGCAGCGAGCCCGCGCTCGTGGCCGCCACATACGCGGTCCCCGTGGGGCCGCCCTCGATGGCGACCTCCGCCGCGTCGGTGATGCCCAGCGGCGTCGGCCCTACCCAGGTGAAACCCCGGTCCGCGCTCACGCTGACATGGACCGAGCCACCGCAGAGCATGACGACGTAGAAGCGCCCCAGGGCGTCCACCGCGGCCTTGCGGCCCGTGTTCGAATTGGCCGTGGTGCAGTTCAGCGTCCCGCTGATGAGCGTGGGAGGAATGTTCGAGAAGGCGTCCAGCTGGCACTCGGCGTCGCAGCCATCTCCCGGCGTCGTCCCGCCATCATCGCACTGCTCTCCCGCCGCGCTGTCGACCAGGCCGTCGCCGCACACCTCCAGGCCCTGACAGTCCGCTCGACAGCCATCGCCCGCGGCCCGGTTGCCGTCGTCGCACACCTCGCCCGAGTCGACGAAGCCGTCACCGCAGACCGGCGGCCCCCGGACGGTGATGCTGACGGTGGCAGTGTTCGACGTCAGCACGCCGTCGTTGGCCGTGAAGGTGAACGCGTCCGTCCCCTGGTAGTCCGCGTTCGGCGTGTAGAGCAGCTGGGCCCCCGTCCCGGACAAGGTCCCGTGGGCGGGCGGCGTCGTCACCGTGAAGCCCAGCACATCCCCGTCCACGTCCGTGGCCACCACGGTGACGGGCGTCGACGTGTTGTGGTTCACCGTCACCGCCGCGGAGGTCGCCACGGGCGCGTCGTTGACCGGCGTCACCGTGACGGTGACGGTGGCCCTCGCCTGCTTCTTCCCGTCCGAGACCGTGACCTGGAACGCATCCGTCCCGTTGAAGTTCGCGTTCGGGGTGTACGTCACCACGGCTCCCGTGCCCGTGAGCGTGCCATGGTCGGGCAGGGTGAACGTGTAGGTCAGCGCGTCGCCATCCGGATCCGTCGCGGGGAGGGTGATGTCCACCGCGGTGTCCTCGGGGGTGGTCGCCTGGACGGGCTCGACGGTGGGGGCGCGGTTGTTGTCGCAGACGCTCGGCTGTCCCGTGCAGGTGTAGCCCGGCTCGACCTCGCAGACACTGCTGCAGCCGTCTCCGGAGTGCTGATTGCCGTCGTCACAGACTTCGTACCCGTCCAGCACGCCGTCCCCACAGATGACCCGCAGCGACGTCTCCACCGCGTCCACCAGATACACGGCGAGCGCCCCCTTCAGGCGCACGTAGCGATAGGGCACGTTCCCAGGGTACCTCGCCACCGCGATATGGGTCCCCAGGCCCAGCTCGACCAGGTGCAGCGGGCTGGAGCCAATGAAGGTCCCATCCGCCTTCAGGAAGTCCACCTGGGCCACCAGCGCCAGCGACAGGCCCTGGTAGTAGACGCGCAGGTCCCCGGTCCCTTCTTCACCCTGGCCCAGGTCCAGCACCAGCGCCGCGTTGAGCAGGCCCAGCAGGGTCGCCGCCCTCCCGTCCGGAGCGCCCAGCGCCGCGCTCGCGTTGAGCACCGCCGCGTTGGTGCCCGACGCCACCGCGTCCGCATACGGGTCCCACGTCAACGCCGCCTCCCCGGATTGCGACATCCCGGGCTCCGGAGCACGGACCTGCTCCTCCACCACGGGTTCCGCACCGCACGCCGCCAGCGACAGGGCCAGCGTCACGCCGAGCCCCCATGACCACGTCATCCCAGGACCACTTCGCATCGATGGACTCCCCCCGAGGAGCAAGATGATGCCCGGAATGGACCATCCCCCTCGTGGATTGAACGACAGCTCTTCTTGCGACCGACGTCTCGTCGCGCAATACATGAATGGCCAACGTCCTCCGGCCACCAGCCGCCAGGCACTCGAGTGCCATGGACACATGTCAACGACAGGTGTCGACAGCGCTTCGCGTCTCAGGGGCTCGCTTCAGACATGCTCGTGACGGGGCCTTCAGTGACCCTGACCAGGAGCGGCTCGGAGACGACCCGGCGACTCATAGCGCATTGCCTGTCGTGATACCAGGAATGCCGTCAATTCTCGGGCGCTAGGGCAGACATCCAGCATCCTCGGCCTGGCGTCACGACCCCGCTCCTGACACGTCAAATCCTTCCCTTGACATGTCAAACCACGCGGCGTGGCCCCAGGCCGCGAACGGGGTCACCGGGCCCGGGCTTCTTCATCTCCGGGTGTGAGGTTTGCAGCGCGGGCTCCCGCCCGACGATCCGGGCCCAACCGGAGATGACCGATGATGCCTCGCCGCTCCTTGTCCTTCCTCGCACTGGGAAGCTGCCTCTTGATGTCTGGCGCCGAAGCGCAGACGCCTTCCTCCCAGGCGCCCGCGAATGCGTGCTACCTGTGGAAGGGGCGCGGGGGCAATCCCACGCAGAGCTACATGGTGACCCACGCCAGCTGCCGCCCCTGGAATCGCAACCACGGGTGGAGCTTCATCCAGACGAACAATGGGGTGGACTACTATCGCGGAACCTTCGAGGGCGCGGCGGCCACGCCCTCGCTCTGGGCCGTCTACGCGGACTTCGGCTCCGCGGTGCTCACCACCCAGGCGGACTACGACGCCTTCATCGCCAACACCCGGTTGTCCGGCTCCTGCGCGGACTGTCTGCCGTAACCGCGGAGCTTCGGTGCTGGTGGGGCCGCCAGGCGTGGCCCCCTTCGAGATGAGGCGCCGAGGGTCCCTCGCGCCTCATCCGCCGCCTCGGTCTGTCGCCGCACAACGGGCTTCGCACCCGGGCGGGAGTGTGCACCGGGCTGCACATGCCAGGCACCACGTCGCGTGAGCGGGCCGCGCATCTGCTGGAAACTCCTCGGGGCTCGGAGGGGCTCCTGGCTTGCAGTGGCGCATGCGCATGTTCGTCATCACGGCACGACTCCTGTCGACATGGTCCTTGCTGTTTTCACTGCTGTTCCTCTCCCCGCGCCTCGCGCTCGCGTCCAGCGAGGGCCCCGGGGCCGCTGAAGCGCCCCTTCCGGATGGAGCCACGAGCATTCCGCCTCGGGAGGCGGCCCCGTCATCCGACGCAGCGGCGCTCGCGGCGCTTCGCACGAGTGCCCGCATCGCGGTGGAGATTGGCGCCATGTCCGTGACCTCCTTGTCGATGGGGCTCCCCGGCTTCTTCGTGGGCAATGCGTCTTGTCAATCCCGCTCGGGAATCGGTGCGTGCATCGACAATGCAGCTGCGGGCTTCCTCGTGGGCGCCGCCGTGGGCGCGCCCATCGGCATCATGTGGGGAGCACGCATCCTGGATGGAAAGGGGACGTGGAGCGGAACGCTCCTGGGGGCCGGGGTCGGCGCGGGGACGGGCACCGTGGTGTCTCTGCTCCTGGTGGAGAAGGGCGACTTCATCATCGTCCCTTCGGTCGCCCTGGTGGGCTCGGTCCAGGGGTCCTTCGTGGGCCATGAACTGTCCCATGCCGCCAACAGCGCGCCGCCGGCCCCGTCGGACGTCCACCTGCAACCCCTGGTCTCGGTGACCCAGGGGGGGATGACGTTGGGGTTGGGCGGCCGGTTCTGAGCGTCGCCTCACAGGCGGTAGACGAGCACGTCGTGGTTCGAGGGACTCATCCACACGATGGCGTCCAGGCTGGGGAAGTCGATGGCCCGGCGCCGCGCGATGCCGCACCGCGGGGCGGGGGCGGCATTGGCGAACGTCTTGGGCCGCGGCGTCGCGGGCGTGGTCCTCCGGTAGACAGTTTCGCTGACATGCGCGTGAGGCCCCCATGGCTCGGGGGCGCGCGAATTCATTCGGAGGGCTTGCGTGGAGCGGGGCTATCCTCCCTGGAGGGGCGGAGGGCAGGCGGAGACCTGCCAAGAAGCGCAATCCTGTTGCAGTCATTGCGTAGGGCCACAGGGGTGTTCTCGCGCAGGAGCTTTCATGCAAGGTCGTTCGGGGCAGAGGCGGATCTTCGGCGTCATCCTTGGTGTCCTCCTCGCGGCGGGGCCCGCGTTGGCGCAGGGCTCGTTGCGAGGGCGCATCGACGCGTTCGTCCAGGCGGAGCAGAAGCGTCAGGGCGTGGTGGGGCTCGCGGTGGGCGTGGTGCACAATGGGCGCGTCGTGCTCGCGAAGGGGTACGGCTCCGCCGACCTGGAGCACCGCGTCCCCGTGGGGACGGACACGCTCTTCCAGTCGGGCTCGGTGGGGAAGATGTTCACCGCCATGGCGGTGATGGCGCAGGTGGAGGCGGGCAGGGTGTCGCTGTCCGACTCCATCACGAAGCACTTCCCGGACGCCCCCGCGTCCTGGGCGCCCATCACCGTGCGCCACCTGTTGACGCACACGTCCGGCATCCAGGACCTGGAGGGGAAGCTCGACGAGCGCAAGGACTACACGGACGAGGAGTTCGCGCGGTTCATCTACACGCTGCCCCTGGAGTTCCCGGCGGGCCTGCGCTTCAGCTACAGCAACTCCGGCTATGTCCTGCTGGGCCTGCTGGTGAATCGCATCACGGGCACGACGTATGTCGATGTCCTGGACGCGAAGGTCTTCAAGCCCGCGGGCATGAAGACGGCGCGCGGCATCAGCGAGGCCGACATCATCCCCAACCGCTCGTCCGGTTATCAGTTGGTGAAGGGCACGCCCAAGCACCAGACCTGGGTGTCCCCGTCACTCAACACGACGGGAGACGGAGCGCTCTACTTCTCCGTGAAGGACCTGCTGGCGTGGGACACCGCCGTGCGGAAGCGCGCGCTCTTGAGCGAGGAGAGCTGGCGCGAGATCCTCTCACCGGTGCGGCTCAACAGCGGCGCCACGCATCCCTATGGGTTCGGCTGGCAACTGCTGGAGCGCAATGGCAAGCCGCTGCTCCAGCACGGTGGCGCGTGGCAGGGCTTCCGCGCCAACTACTCTCACTACGTGGGGGACTCGCTGTCCATCATCGTGCTGGCGAACACGGCGCAGGCCAGCCCCGGGCGGTTCACCGAGGGCATCGCCGCCATCGTCAACCCGGCGCTCGGTCCGCCGAAGCTCGCCGCCGTCGAGGACACCGAGCCGCAGGTCACCGCCCAGCTGACGGCGTTCCTCGAGGAGGTGAGGGCGGGGACGGTGGACAAGGCCCGCTTCGCCTACGCGCCGCCGTGGCTCGCCTCGGAGGCGCTGCCGCATTTCACGGAGCGCCTGAAGAAGCTGGGGCCCACGGGGAAGTTGCGGCTCGCCCAGCGAGAGGTGGTGGGCGATGACCGCGTCTACACGTACCTGGTGGACTTCGGCACCGACACCTACGTGTACAAGGTGTCGGTCATCCCGGATGGCCGCGTGTCCCTGTTCGGCATGAACGAGCTGAAGAAGTAGCGAAGGCCCTGGAGGCCCATGCGGCCAGCGGGTTGGTCCCCGGGGCGGTGCTATGACATTGGGCGCATCTCAGGTTGAAGAGCAGTGGCCCCGTGATGGGGTTGCCCGGCAGGAGGTCTTCCGCGTGAGCGACGGGGGATGCCACGACAAGCACAGGGCCAGCAGTCCCAGAGTCAACCTGTGGTGGGAGGTCGAACGCAGCCTGGTGGTGCTCCTTGTGTGGGGTGATTCATGAAACACGTCCCAAACGAGCTGAAGTCGGCTTCAAGGAGGGTGTTCGAAGAGGGACGCTCCCTGTGTCTGCGGGCGAGTGGATGTTCGAGGATGTCTCAGACTCGACTTTCGCCATTTTAGAGCGAGGGAGAGAGCGCGACGGTCTACTCCGTGCTCTCCTGAGATGGCGGGGCGCGAGAGGCAGCACGTAAGTTGGCGCGAAGTCGACGCGGCGAATGCCAGCGGGCCCGGGCCAGGGAGGATTGAGCCAGGCGGAGGACATCCGCGAAGCTGACCGTGGTCTTGGTGGTGTACCAGGGGCGCAGAGGCCACCTCATCTGTTGCCAGCTGGCGGTGAGCTCCAGGTACCAGAGGACGAGAAGGGTGTAGCTCAAGCCAGCGAAGGGAGCGGTGCGAAGCACGGCCAGGCGACGGCGGGCCCGCGAGTCGGCGAAGCCAAGCAGTTGCTTCAAGTCCCGGAAGAGCACTTCGATGCTCCACCTGAAGGCATACCGTTCCACCACTTCGAGGGCAGACAGGGAGGGGGCGGTGCAGAAGAAGACTCGCAGGGGGCGGCTTCCACTTGTCATCCGCACGACGACCACCTTGAGCATCCGCTCGCCGGCAGCACTCCTCCACCGGGCCACTACCTCCTTGTAGTCCACCTGCTGCGAGCGGCCGTAGAGCTGGGCTGTCAGCCGCATCCAGGGGAGTGCTGAATCTCTGGCAAGGGCCTCGGGCTTGGGCACCGGCACGTCACGCGTCAGCCAGCGGCCCGTTTTCCGCGAGCGGCAGCGGTGCACGCGCGGGCGCGTCAGCACTGCATCTGGACGCATGGCTCCGACGAAGACGAGCCGCTGCGGCAACCCCTTGAGCAGGGTGCTGCATGAGTACGCTTCGTCCGCGGCCAGTTCCAAAGGGCCCGTTGGCAGCCAGCTGAGGACACGCTCAACCAACTCTCGGCCCAACTGCGTTTTCTTCCGGTGCCGGATGTCCCTCCTCTGGCACTCGGCTTGGGTGCGGTAGAGCCGGAAGAGAACGGGCAGTGCCCAGGGGCGCGCAGCAAAGGGCACGTGCACCAGCACCGCGAGCGTCACCCAGACGTGGCCGAAGCAGAAGACGCGCATGGCCCGGGTGGAGCGAACCGCATCCAGGTGACTGCCCAGGCCGAAAACCTTCGGCCCCTTGTGACTGCAAAGGGTGTCATCGAGTACCAACCGCACGGGTCCCAATGCCGCCAGCTTCAACAGGAGCAGTCGGCCTACCTCGTCCGTACTCCACCGCGTCCGGGAGAAGAAGCGATGGAAGGCCGCATGGTGCTGCACGCCCGACACTCCCGCTGCCACCAGCGCCTCGGTAACGGCGTGCGTGCCTCCACTGCACACCCAGCCGGCGAACAGCACCAGGAAGCGGAGGAACGAGGGCTCGGTGAACGCCGGCCGAACCAGCTGCAGGACTCGAAGCAGTGCATACAAATGGGAAGCGGCCATCGCAGACCTCGAAGGTGCTGGAAGAGGCGTGTCTTGCCGGACACCTCTCTCAGCTGGTCTCGATGGCCGCTCTTTACCTACCCTCAGCCCTCTCTCCTCTCGGCCCCCTGCTTGGGCATCCCACCCCAAAAGGGCGAAAGTCGAGTCAGAGCTCGACACCTGGGCTCGACCTGGGGCGCTCCAAGGCGGCCCATGCGGGCCTGGGGCTCCCCGGACCTGCGCTGTAGCGCGGGGACGTGCGGGGCCCCCTCCCAGACCTGTCCCGCTCAGGGCATGCTAGGCACCCGTGGAGGGTTGTTGCCTGTTCCTGACCGCGGGGTCCCATGGCTGTCCAGGATGGTGATGAGCCGTTGCTCGGGGTGGCGCTGGCTGAAGGCCTGCTCACCCGGGACGAGGTGACTGCGATTCGCGAGGAGGCGCTCCGGATGGGGAAGAGCCCCCTCCAGCTCCTGCTGGAGCGTGGGCGGCTCTCCGCGCAGACGCTGGCGGCGCTGCGTCAGGACCTGTCCAGTCACCCGGCTCCGAACCCCGCGGCGGGCCCTTCTCCCGACGACACGGTCACGGTGTCGCCTCCCGTCGAGGCACGGAGCGCGATAGCGCCCGAGGACTTCCCCGTGCCCGGGTGGGACCGCTACCAGCCCGTCCGGCTCCTGGGGCAGGGCGGCATGGGGCGCGTGTTCCTCGCGTGGGACCCGCGCCTGCGACGTCAGGTGGCGCTCAAGTTCGTCCGCGACGAGTCGTCGTGGCTCACGCGCCGCTTCATCGCGGAGGCCCGCGCCCAGGCCCGCGTGAGTCACGAGCGCGTCTGCGAGGTCTATGAGGTCGGTGAGGTCCAGAACAAGGTCTTCATCGCCATGCGGTTCATCGACGGGCAACCCCTCGGCACGCTCGCTCCGTCGCTGCGCCTGGAGCAGCGGGTGATGGTGCTCCGGGATGCCGCGCTCGGCGTGCACGAGGCGCATCGCGTGGGCCTCATCCATCGCGACCTGAAGCCCTCCAACATCATGGTGGAGCGCGCCGATGACGGCACGCTGAAGCCCTATGTCATGGACTTCGGCCTCGCCCGTGACTGGTCCGCGAGCACCACCCTGGATGGGACGCTGCTGGGCACGCCCCACTACATGGCCCCCGAGCAGGCCCGCGGCGAGCACGCCTCGCTGGACCGCCGCGCGGATGTCTACAGTCTGGGCGCCAGCCTCTACTTCCTCCTCACCGGGCGTGCTCCATTCGAGGGGCACACGGCCCTGGAGGTGCTGGAGCAATTGCGCACCGCGGAGCCTCGGCCACCCCGGATGCTGGACAAGGCCATCCCCGAGGACCTGGAGGCCATCACCCTCAAGTGTCTGGAGAAGGACCGCTCCGCTCGCTACGACTCGGCGCGCGCGCTCGCGGAGGATTTGGAGCGCTACCTCTCGGGCGAGCCCGTGCGCGCGCACCGGGGCGCCAGCTACCAGCTCCGCAAGCGGTTGCGCAAACACTGGCGCCGCGTGGCAGTGGCCGCCGCGATGCTCCTGGTCGTCGCGAGCGCCCTCGGGCAGGTGGCATTGGCTCGCCATGAGGCCTCGGTGCGTGAGCGCCTGGCCCGCCGCTTCACCGAGCAGGTGGAGCGCATCGAGGCCCTGGCGCGCTACTCCGCGCTCGCCCCGCTGCACGATACGCGCGAGGACCAGCGCAGGTTGCGCGAGCGGATGGAGGTGCTCGCCGCCGAAATCGACACGGGTGGGCCGAGCGCCCAGGGCCCCGGACACTACGCGCTGGGACGAGGCGCCCTCGCGCTGGGCGACCTCGCCCAGGCCCGCCGCTCCCTGGAGTCCGCCTGGAGCGCGGACTTCCGTGAGCCCCGCGTGGCCCAGTCCCTGGCCCTGGTGATGGGGCAGCTCTACCGGGAGCACCTGCTCGAGGCCGAGCGCCTGCGCTCTCCCGAGCAACGACAGGCGCGCCTGAGTGATCTGGAGCGCGACTATCGAGACCCGGCGCTCGCGTACCTGCGCCAGAGCCAGGGCGCGGAGGGGCTCGCTCCCGAGTACGGCACGGCCCTGCTGGCCTTCTACGAAGGGCGCCTGGACGAGGCCCTCGGTCTGCTGGACACGCTGGGCACCCAGCAGCCCTGGCTCCACGAGGCGCCGATGCTGCGCGGGGACATCCTGGTGGCTCGCGCGACTCGCAAGGGCACCTCCGGTGCGCGTGAGGAGGCGCTGCGCGACTTCGAGGCCGCTCGCGGCGCCTACTCCCGGGCCATCGCCATCGCCGAGAGTCTGCCCGCGTCGCATCGGGCCCTGGCTGGGCTCGAGTACGCGGTGCTGTTGATGGAGCTCTACGACAAGGGCGATGTGGGGCCCGCCTACGAGCGGGGGCTCGCCTCCGTCGCGCGGGCGCTGGCCGCCTCACCCGAGGACTATGAGTCGCTCGTCCTGGAGGCGCGCTTCCATCGTCGCTGGGCCGAGGACCGGGGCCGCCATGGCGTGGACCTGGAGGCGCTGCTCCAGAAGTCCTCCGAGCGCCTGCGGGCCGCGCTGGCGCTCGCACCCCAGCGGCCCGAGGCGCGGCTCGAGCTGGTCAACGTCCTGCTCCAGTGGGGACAGTCCCGCCGGGAGCACGGAGGCGACCCGCGCGAGCGCTTCCGCGAGGCCCTGGCGATGCTGGAGGGAATCGCTCCCGGGCAGCGAGACCACGGGTTCCACAACCAGCGAGGGCTGCTCCACAAGGAATGGGCGGAGTACGAGGAGCAGGCGGGGCTGTCCTCGCGGGCAGCCCGTGGGAGGGCCATGGAGGCCTATCGCGAGGCCATCGCGCTCGACCCTCGACTGCCCGAGCCGTACATCAATCTGGCCATCGCATACATCACCCGGGCCGAGGGTTCGCACGGCGCGGAGCAGGAGGAGGACCTGTCCCGGGCGCGCGATGCCCTGGCCGAGGGCCGACGCATCAATCCCAGACACGTGGTGGCGTTCTTCTATGGAGGCGAGGTCCATATCCTCCTGGCGGCGCGCCGACGGAACTCGGGCGGAGACCCGGAGCCGGAGCTGAACGCCGCGCTGGAGCTGTACCGCCAGGGATTGGGCATCAATCCGCGACTGCCCCACCTCCACAACGGCGTGGGACGGGTGCTCCGACGGCTGGCGGAGGATGCGTGGGAGCGCGGCGAGGCCTCGGAGCCGCTGCTGGCCCAGGCCCAGGCGAGCTATGAGAAGGCGCTCGAGGTGGCGCCCAAGTGGCTCCCCGCGCTCAACAACCTGGGCGAGGTGCACGCCGTGCGGACCCTGCACCTGCGCGAGGCGGGGAAGGACCCGGGCGTGAGCCTCCGCGCGGCGCTGGAGGCCTACCAGCAGGCCGTGGTGCTGGCGCCGGAGCATGCCCAGCCCTGGTCCAATCTGGGCACCAGCGAGGTGCAGGGGGCCGCGGAGGACCTGGTACGAGGTAGAGACCCGGGCCCTGCGTTGAGGCGCGCGGAGGACGCGCTCCAGAAGGCCCTGAAGCACAACCCCCGGCTGGCGGAGGCCTGGAGCGGGCAGGGGGAGCGGCTCGCGGTCCTCGCCCGCTGGCGTGCATCGAAGGGGCAGGGGAAGGATGAGGACTTCGAGGCCTCGGCGCGAGCGTTCGATGAGGCCCTGAAGCTTGCTCCCGAGCGCCATGACTTCCGGCTGGCCTTCGTGCGGCTCTGTCTGGATTGGGCGGCGTGGAGCGCCGGGCGGGGCGCGGACGCGAAGGCCCTGCTGGTGCGAGGTCTCCTCCGCGTGGACGAGGCGCTGGAGGCGAGGCCCGGATGGCCCAACGCACAGGCCCACCGCGCGGGCCTGCTCCTGGCGCGGGCGGAGCTCACGCCAGGAGAGGGTGAGGACTCCCGAAGGGCGCGGCTTCAGGCGCGGGAGGCGTTGAACCTGGCGCTCTCCCGCAACCCGAATCTTGCCCCCCGTTGGTCGAACGGACGGGAGCCGCGGGGCGCCACGCTCACGCGTTGACGTGGGAGTTTCCGCGGGGCTCCTCGGTCCCCATGCCGACGTTCAACGTCCCGGTGATTTCGCCAGCCAGGACGTCTCGGAACTGGCAGGTGATCGTGTATTGCCCCGCGGGCAGGAAGTCTGGAATGGGGACGTTCTTCGGGACGAAGAGGTCGACAGGCGGACGCGAGTCGAAGCCTTGCGTCCGGAGCTGGATTCGAGCATCTCCGAGGTCGTGTGCGGTCATGAACAGGAGCACATGGGTGCTGCCCGCCGTGACGTTGATTCTACCGTCCTTGACCGGTTTCTCGTTGTGGAGCCAGTACTGCCGCGTGGCCTTGATGACGTCGAGTCCACCGCGCGCCGGGTCTTGTCTCTGTTTGGGTGGAATCCCCATGCACAACCTCCGTGATGTGAGAAGTGCCCGGGATGTGCAATCCACGGGCCCCGCCCATTCGTGCGGCTCGGGTTCAGCAACCCGGGCTGGAGTCGTCCACGCCCGCTGCTCGTGGCGACACCGAGGATGGGGGCTCATCTCCACCCTTTCCGACGTTCAACGTCCCCGTCATGTCACCCAGCAGCTTCTTCTCCGAGGAATAGACCGTGAGCAGGTAGCTCCCGGAGGGCAGGACGTCGGGAAGCAGGGTGTTCAGGCGGACGGGGGTGTGGAGGGCGGCTGCCGCGCCGCTGAGTCCGATGTGGAGCTGGACAGGTACGTCCTCGAGGATGGAGCGGGTCCCGGCCGTGATTGTGAACAGGAGGGTGTTTTCGCGGCCCGCTGGGATGCTCATGCCTTGGCGGGGCGACTTCACGTTGTTGAGATACCAGCCATCGTCCCTGAGTTCGATGCGGTAATCGGCGTGTCTCTCCAGGGGGCGCTGAGGAGCTGGGGTGCTCATCCTGGCCTCGCTTTCGCCCTGCTTACTTGTGTGCGTCGTCATCGGTGCCGGTGCCGACGTTGAGGGTCCCCGTGAGGTCTCCAGCGACGTCGCCCTCGCCCGTGTATGTGCATTCGACCGGGTGCATGCCGGGGGCCAGGCCCATGATGATGGCCCCGTCCCCGACGGGGGAGCCATCCAGGTAGAGCTGCGGTTTGATGAACTGAGGCGACGCCTCGAGTTCGACCGAGGCATGCCCTGGGATGGGAATGACCTGGCCGGGCTGATAGCCCGTGCCGTCGAGGCTCCAGAGATCCGGCTCGGCCTCGAGGGTTTCGAGGCCCGGGGCGGGTGCCAGTGGTTGCTTCTTGGGAAGGGGATTGCTCATCCATGCCTCCACTTCGTGAGAGGCACGATGTGATTGCAATCCAGGGGCCCCGTCATCGGGTCAGCCGAGCCCCAGCTCCTTGATGCGACGGCTGAGCGCGCGCCGGGAGACTTCCAGGCGGCGGACCATGGTGTCGAGGTCACCCTGGCACTCGTGGAAGCAGCGGGTGAGCTCCTCCACGCTCAAGTCCCCGGCGAGCCGGATGACCGGGCTGCGCTCGATGAGGTTGTAGATGGACGAGCGGGGGATTCCCAGGTGGTCCGCGGCGCGCTTGACGTCCCACTCGTGCGCGCGCAGGGCCTCGAGCAGCTCCGGCTCCGTCACCTCCGTGGACTTGCGGCGGGTGAGGGGCTCGGCGTCAGGCGACGCGGGAGCCGGAGGCCGCGCGAGGGGCAGGGGAGACTCCAGCTCCTGTGCGAGCCGCGGGCCCAGCTCCAGCTGGGATTGTCCCCGGCTGCCGACCACGAGCTGTCGCGCGACGTTGCGCAGCTGGCGGATGTTCCCGGGCCAGGAATGGCGCAGCAGCCGGACCGCGAGCGCCGGTGGCAACCAGGGCTCCTGGTAGGGGTCTCCCGGTGTCAGTCGATGCGACTCCCCGATGGACTCCAACGCCTCCCGGGCGAAGTGGAGGAACAACGGGGCGATGTCCTCGCGGCGCTCGCGCAGGGGCGGCAGCTGGATTTCATAGCCCGCGAGCCGGTGGAGCAGCGGCGCCTTGAAGCGGCCGTCGCGGATGTGGGTCTCGAGGTCCGCGTCCGTGGCGGCGACCAGCCTCACGTCCGTGCGAACCGGCGTGCTGGCGCCGACGGGGAACAGCTCACCCGTCTCCAGGACTCGCAGGAGCATGACCTGGAGCTCGGCGGAGGCCTCGCCGATTTCATCCAGGAAGAGGGTGCCGCCCTGGGCGGCGCGGAAGAAACCATCACGTGCCTGGTTCGCCCCGGTGAAGGCCCCCTTGGCGGCGCCGAACAGCTCCGCCGCCGCGAGCTCCCTGGGGATGGCGCCCAGGTTGATGCTCAGGAAGGGCTTCCTCGCGCGCGGGCCCTGCTGGTGGAGCGCCTGGGCGACCAATTCCTTTCCGGTCCCCGTCTCACCCCGGATGAGGACACACAGGTCCAGGTCCGCCACGCGCTGGATGTCCTTGCGCACCCGGCGCAATCCCACACTCTCTCCCACCATGCCCGGCGATGCGAGCGCGGTGGACGGTCCGGGTTCGCACAGATGCAGCAGCAGGACGAGTCGCCCCGCCAGCTCCAGGGGCACCCCCGAGCGCACCGCCTCCAGGTCCCACTCGCGCGAGTCCCGCAGTGGCACGCCGTCCGACGTGCACCGGGTCTCGGGCCCCACGCTGACGCGAATCCCTGTCTGCGTGCGATTGAACCGGAGGAAGGGCTTGCGGCTCAGGAACGGGTCCCCCAGCGGCGCACCGAAGGCGCTGGACGCGGGCGTGAAGTCCGGAGCGTTGCGCGAGAGGACCCACTCCTGCCCCGCGAGGAGGTCCTCGAGCACCCGCCGCTCGCCCACCCGGGCGAGCTGGGGATGGGCGACGAGCGTCAATACCGCCGCCGGGTGGTGCATGGGCTCACCGCCCCGGCGCGGGGGCTCCGCGGCCGTCGAGACATCCGCGAGGAGCTGGGGCGATGGAGGGGAGACGAGAGGGGGCCGGGACACGAGCTGGCATTGTAGCCGGCTTCCCACCCGCGGAGGCGCTAGTCCTGGACCAGCTTGTAGAGCGAGGCGAGGCTCTGCAAGGCGATGGACGCAGTCTGTGAGTTCTGGAGGCTGGTCGCGTTGATCCACACCACCTGCTCCCCGTTGCCCTGGAGGTTCCACTGCAGTGTCTGGGACTCGGCGCGGTTGATCTGCACCAGGTCCTTGAGCCGGGAGGTCGCGTAATAGAACGCGCTCGTGGGCTCCACCTGGCTGTTCACGAGGTTGACGGTCGCCTTCTTGGAGGTGAACTGGACGGACATGAACTGATTGACGTTGCTCTGCAGCTGTCCCTGGTACCAGGAGGGCTGGGGCGCGGTGTGGTACCGCGTGAACGTCTTGAGGGGATGCAGCTTCCCATCCGCCTCCAGCAGCGTGTTGTTGAGGCCCGTGGTGTTGGTGGGCATCTTGACGCTCCCGATGAAGCACTGCACCTGGGCTCCAGGCTGGTTGTTGCTCATGCCCACCGAGACGCTGTTGGTGTCGTCACCCGACACGAAGAACAGCGACGCCAGCCCCTGCTTCGCGTTGGTGCCGGGCACTCGCACCGTCACAGGCGCCTCGCTGGTCTTCCACACGACGGTCAGCGTGGCGCCGGTCTCGTTCTGCGCGCTGTTGTAGAAGAAGAGCGCATGGAGCAGATCCTTGTTGAGTCCGCCCGCGCAGCTCGCGGTGTCGCCTTGGGACAACGTCAGGATGTGGCCGTCGTTCCATTGATAGGAAGCCATTGCTCTCTCCAGGAGTGGGGACCGGCGTGTCGCTCACGCCGAGCCTGTCGAGAGCAGGACATGTGCCACGCAACCCGACGGCCCCGTGGAGGGCGGCCTCGAAGACCTGGCGTGTCGACGACATGTCCACGGCATGTCCTGGACACACTCCCTGGAGCTACCCGCGCATTCGCGGAGGGTGAGTCTCACCGTGTGAGACGGCAGGCGGAGCCGGGCTGCATTTCCCTGCGCGTCCAACAGGGCTGGCTTGGAAAGCCTGACTCCCAAATGAGGCGGTGTCGCGGAGAGTGTTTCGGGGTCGAAAAATCGCCCGCACTCCTTTATAGGTGACCGAACGTTCGCTGAGGCTCGTGCCCCGGTCGGCCCGCTGGGAGTCGTCCCCTGAAGTACTCGCACTCATTGGTCTTCCCCACGCACACCCTGTCCTGGCTGGCGGGGGGGCTCGTCCTCATCTACTTCGCGCTCGCGATGATGCTCACGCCCTCGGGCATCCATCTGCTGCCCGCGGACATGGTGAAGGGGATGGTGCGCAGTCAGACGGGGTTCGCCTTCTCGCTGCTCGGCATCCCGTGTGGGCTCTATCTGATTCTCTGGCGCGCGGGCGACCTGTTCGCGTGGCTGCTCTCGCCGAACTCGCTGGTGCTCGACGCCCGCGGCATCCACGTGGGCAAGAAGTCCGTCCTGTGGCGCGACATGACGAGCATCGTGCGCGAGCACAACAACGAGTGCCTCATCCTCGCGCACCGCGGCAGCAAGTACCGGCTGCGGCTGCACCTGTGGAGCGACTCCGACGAGCTGGAGGCCGTGGTCACCCAGCAGGTCGTCTCCATGCTGCTGCCGGCCATCCGTCGCCAGGTGGCTCGCGGCGAAGAGGTGCGCTTCGGTCCGCTGTGGATCCGCGCCGAGGGGCTGGTCTTCAAGAAGAAGCTCATCGAGTGGGAGGACATCGAGTCGCTGCGGCTGCAGGACGACTTCGAGCAGGGCGTCTCCACTCGGGAGCTGCACATCCTCGCGAACGGTCGGCTGCACAAGATCGACGAGGAGAAGCTCGTCAACGCGCCCGTCCTGTTCTCCTACCTCTCAGACCGGCTCGCCGGCTGAGCTTTTCGTCCTCACCCCACCGTCAGGCAGCACATCATGGAACTCTACCGATCCGCTCAGTCGAAGGCGAAGTCGAACCAGCCCCAGCATTTCTACTACTCGCGCACGAAGCTCATCATCGGCACCGTCATCTGGGTGGTGGCCACGGCGTTCTTCGGCTACCTCGCGTTCGCCGCGCGTGACAAGGGCGCCGCCGTGCTCGCCATCGCCGGGCTCATCCTGTTCGGCTGTCTGGTGATGCTGGTCAACTGCATCAAGCCGATGGTGCTGGGCAAGATGGACCAGCCCGGGCTCACCATCGGCCACGACGGCATCCACTTCGCGGATGGCGTGCACATCGCCTGGGAGCACATCGAGGAGAACACCTACCTCGACCAGTCGTACATGGGCATCCCCATCGGGAAGTTCGTGGTCATCAAGACCACGCTGAAGAAGCCCAAGGGCAAGCAGTACCGCGTGGCCGCGCTCGACATGTCGAGCGACGAGTACCTGGCCACCTGCGACCGCTACAGCCAGCGCTGAAGCCCTCGCTCGCCGCCTGTCTCCAGGCGGCCGGCCGTCCCCGTGTGCGCGTGGCACGCGGCGCTTCGTGTCGCTTGGGGGGACCGGCCCTCCGGTCTACCCTCGGGGCATGAGCTCCGAGCACCGCACCGCGATTCTCGACGCCGCCACGGACAGCTTCTCCCGGCTCGGCTTCAAGAAGACCTCCATCGAGGACATCGCGAAGCGCGCGGGCATCGGCAAGGGGACCGTCTACCTCCACTTCGAGAGCAAGGAGGCCCTGCTCGGCGCCGTCATCGACCGCAACCGGGGCGAGGCGCTCGTCCACCTGGAGGCCGCGGTGCGCAGGGCGGCGACTCCGGAAGCGAAGCTGCGCACGTTCATCGAGGTGCGCGAGGCGCAGCTCACGCGCGTCACGCGGACGCTCTCGCTCCCTGAAACCGCGATGCTGGAGTTCATCCCCGTCGCCGAGCCCTTCCTCCGGGAGGACCGGGCGCGGGAGCTCGCGCTGCTGGAGTCCATCATCGTCGAGGGGAAGGCGCGGGGGGCCTTCGTCGTCCGCGAGCCCCGGAGCGTCGCGATGGGGCTGTTGGCCGGGCTCCACGGCATCACCGGAATGCTCCTCACGTCAGCGGAGGGCGCCGGTCAGCGTGCGGCGCTCTCGGAGATGCTCGAGCTGGTGCTTCGTGGGCTGACGATGCGGTCACCCGTTTCCGATGACACTTCATCGCGAGGGTGAGTGGGGCGGGGCACATCGAACTGCCGGGCCTCGCGCGTTAGAGTCGCGCGGCTGTCCGTCCAAGCCGGGGGTACGCACATGAAGCCGTCGGGAGTCATGTTGGCGTTGTTCGTCGCGCTTTCGTTCATCGGATGTGGTGGAGCGGAGCTGGAGCCCGGCTCCGCGGCGCCTTCGGAGGAGGGCGCGACGCATTCCCAGCTCGCCGTGTGTTCCGTGTCGTGTCCCGGGTCCACGTCCGTGTCGTGTTCGGGGACGACGTGCTCGGGCACGGATGGGCAGGGCGTCACATGTGATGGCGTGTTCACCGCCTGTTCCCAGTCCACCTGCGCGGGTCTCCCCGTGTGCGGCCATTACGCGAACCAATCCTGTCCCCGCAGTCAGATTGGGACGCAGATGGCGTGTTGCAGCGCCAGCGGGTCCGCGGATGCGCTGTTGTGCACGCCATCCTCGGGCTCGCCCACCGGCGCTCGGTGGCTCTACTTCTGAGGTCCTCGAGGTGAGCGTGCTCGGGAGCTTGGGGTCGTGACGTCGCGCCGCATGTGGCTCCCGCGGCAGGGGCGCGCGGTGGGAGTGGACTGGAGTGGCGCGGTCCACGCCCACCGGAAGGTCTGGGCCGCCACCGTGGAGTTCGAGGCGGGGCGGGCGAGGCTCGTGTCGCTCGTGCGCCCGTTCTCCTCCGGAGGCGCGCTCGTGGTGGCGGAGGGGCTGGGGCCCTGGTTGTCGTCCCACGGCGCCGACGTGGCCGGGCTCGACTTCTGCTTCAGCCTGGAGGCGAGCCAGCTCCAGCGCCTGGGGCTCCCCGTGACGGGCCCCTCGCGGTTGGGGGCCGCGGTGGCGAAGGCGCATGCCTCGGCTGACGCGTTCAGGGACGCGGTGGGGCCGGAGAAGAAGCGCGTCACGGACGTGACGTGCTCGGCGCCGTTCGCGCCCACGAACCTGCGCATGTTCAGACAGACGTACTGGGGCCTGCGTGCGCTCGCGGGCTGGCGCGGGGCCGTTCCTCCGTGGAGCATGCACCCCGGGCCGGCGGTGGTGGAGGTGCTCCCCGCGGAGGTCGTCCGCTGGTTGGGATTGCCCAGGACATACAAGGGCCGCGACTTCGCCGAGCGCCGCCGCGACCTCCTCCGATGCGTTCGTGCATCCACCGGGCTGGTCATCTCCACCCGCGACCAGCTCACCCTGGTCTCCGACGCGGATGGCGACGCGCTCGATTCGCTCCTCGCGGCGCTGTCGGCCGCGTCGGCCTGGGCCTCGGGGTTCAGTGGGGCTCCCGCCTCCGTGGTGCGCTCGGGAGAAGGGTGGATCTACCCGGTACAGGAGCGCCCCGGCCCATAGCGCCCCGAGGAGACGCGCGGCACTCGCAACCGACGAGGTCCTCCGTCCCCACGCCGCGAGGTGCGCTCCGGCTCGGAGCGCGCGCGCCGCAGCTCACCAGGGGCGGCCTTGGTCTGTGCCAGGTCGGAGCGATGAGGACCTCGAGGCTCGGCGTGCCGCTCGCGGCAGGGCTTCTGTGGACGCCATGCTGGCACGAGCCGCTCGGCTTCATCAGCTCGGGGCGCGCAGCTTGCGCGTGGCCTGCAGCTCCGTGGGCGCGGCCTCCACTGGCGCCACCAGCTGGGTGGGGACGAGCTCCACCGGAGCCACCCCGGGCGCGCGCGACTGGAGCGCCTCCACCTGCTCGGGCGTGGGGTCGCTCAAGTCCGCGAGCGCGCACTCATGCGCGTACTTCTCCACGAAGTCCTCGCGCAGCCACCGCGCCAGATTCACCGCAGGCAGCGCGTGCCTCAGCCCCTCCAGCGCCAGCTCCATCTGCCGCGCATCCTCGAAGCGCCGCGCGGGCATGGGGTGCAGCGCCCGGTCGACGATGGCCCGCAGCTTCCGGTTCACCTCGGCCGCCTCGGGCCCATCCCACAGCGCGCGCTGCTGGAGGCTCATGCCGATGCCCGGTAGCTCACCCCACAGCAGCTCATGCAGCACGCAGCCGAGCGCATACACATCCCCGGACACCGTCGCCGGGGCGCCCGCCCTCCGCTCGGGCGGCATGTACGCGACCTTGCCGATGACGTCGCCTTCCTGGGTGAGGTGGCTCAGCGCGGGCACGGACGCGGTGGACACGGACGACTCCTGCGGCGCGCCCAGCCCGTGCGCGATGCCGAAGTCCACCACCTTCACCACGCCGTCGAACGTCACCACCAGGTTGTCCGCGCTGATGTCCCGGTGGATGACGCCGCGCTCGTGCGCGTACGCGAGCCCCCGCAGCGCCTGCACGCAGATCTCCACCACGACCTCGAGCGGCACCACGCTCCCGCGCCGCACCTGCCGCGCGAGCTTCAGCGCATTCACGCCGCTCAGGTACTCCATGACGATGAACCACGCGCCGTCGACCTGTCCCAGGTCATGCACGGAGACGATGTTCGGGTGATGCAGCCTGGCCGCCGTACGCGCCTCGCCGATGAAGCGCTGCAGCCGCACCGCGAGGTCCTCGCCCCCCTCGTCGACCATCCGCTTGAGCACCACCAGCCGGTGGAACCCCGCCCGCCCCGTGCGCACCGCGAGCCACACCTCGCCCATCCCGCCACGCCCCAACCGCGACAGGCGCCGGTAGCGGTGGATGCCCGTGCCCAGGTCCGCGCCCCGCAGCGAGCGCGCGGTGAGGATGGCCAGCGCCGTCGTCGCCAGCATCAGGAAGGGAATCCCCACCAGCGTCGTCAAGGACGGCCCCTGCGTCCACCCCAGGTCCACCGCCAGCTCCCGCCCCAGGATGCCGAGCGCGCACAGCGCGGCGAACAGCACCGCCACCGCCATGGCCCCGCGCCGCTTGAGCGCCCGCAGCGCCTCCACCGCCCACGTCCCGCCCACCGTGAAGGCGAGCAACCAGAACATGGGCAACCCCAGGCTGGAGGTCGCCTGGCCCAGCTCCGCCGGCGTCATCCGCACGCTGGCGCTCGAAAGCACCGAGCCCAGCACGTCCACGATGCGCAGCGCGCCGAAGGCCACCGCCAGCGCCACCAACACCTTGCGCCAGGGCGTCAGCGGCAGGTCCAACAGCGCCCACAGCACCCGCAGCAGCGTGTAGGGCAGGGGGATGGCCATCAGCGCGCCCAACAGCAACCAGGGCCGCGTGTCGATGAACAGCCGCCCCGCCTCGTGGCTCGTCACGCCGGTGGAGAAGCTCAGCGCCGCGAAGCCCAGGAAGCTCGTGGCCAGCCACAGCTGCACCCGCTGGGAGCGCACCGCGCCCCACGTCGCCAGGTGCACCAGCGCGAGCACCAGGAAGGCGCCGGCCAATGCCAGATGCAACATCGTGTAGGGCGTCACGACGCGGGAGCCTAGTCCAGGCCTCCCGCTCCTCGCGAATTACGACTTAGACGGGGCTCAAACCAAGCCACCGGGGTGGTCGAGGACCCCCGTGGAAAGGCGCTACTTCTTGCCCGCGACCTTCGCGTACGTGCCCTTGAGGGCGACGCCGATGGCGAAGGTGCCGGCGTGGCACTCGATCTCGGTCGCGTGCTGCAGCTCGTTCTTCTTGTAGTAGCTGACGATGCCGACCACGGCGTTGGCGCCGCGCTTCTTGGCGCCCTCCTGCAGGGCGATGAGCGCGGACAGGGTGGCCCACTTGCAGCCCTCCTCGTCGGACTTGTTGAGGCCGTTGGTCTTCTTGTTGGAGACGTCCTCGCCCATCTCCTTGACGATGTCGGGCGTCTTGGCGCCGGCCAGGTAGAAGCGCACCGTGCCGTCCAGCTTCTCCTGGGCCTGGGGCATGGCCAGGACTTCCTTGAGCGGAATCATGACCACGGTGTCGCGCGCCAGGGCCGGGGTGGAGACGGTGAGCGCGAGCAGCGACAGCAGCATTGCCTTCTTCATGGAGTTCTCCGTCACTGCCACCGGCGGAAGATCAACGAGGTGTTGATGCCACCGAAGGCGAAGTTGTTCGACATGACGACGTCGGCCTGGATCCTTCGGCCATTTCCCGTCACGTAGTCCAGCGGGGCGCAGCGGGGATCCACCGACGCTTCATCCAGATGGAGCGTGGGGGCGAACCACTCCGAGCGCATCATCTCCACCGTCATCCACGCCTCCAGCGCGCCGCAGGCGCCCAGCGTGTGTCCCATGTAGCTCTTGAGGGACGAGATGGGCATCCGCTCGCCGAAGACCTGGTTCGTGGCCACGCTCTCCGCCACGTCGCCCGTGTCGGTGGCGGTGCCGTGCGCGTTGACGTAGGCCACCGCGCCCGGCTCCACGCCCGCGTCCTCCAGGGCCAGTCGCATCGCCAGGGCCATGGTCTCCGAGTGCGGCTGGGTGATGTGGCGCCCGTCGCTGTTGGTCCCGTAGCCGATGAGCTCCGCGTAGATGCGCGCGCCCCGGGCCCGGGCGTGCTCCAGCTCCTCCAGCACCAGCGTGCACGCGCCCTCGCCGAGCACCAGGCCGTCGCGCTGGGCGTGGAAGGGGCGGGGCGTCAGCTCCGGGGTGCCGTTGCTCTTCGTGCTGGTGGCGAACAGGGTGTCGAACACGGCGGCGCCGGTGGCATCCAGCTCCTCGGCGCCTCCGGCGAGCATGGCCACCTGCCGGCCCATCTTGATGGCCTCGTACGCGTAGCCGATGCCCTGGCTGCCGGACGTGCACGCGCTCGACGTGGTGATGATGCGCCCGGTGAGCCCGAAGAAGACGCCGATGTTGACGGCGGCCGTATGGGACATGGAGCGCACGTAGGACGTGGCGGTGATGCCCTCGGTGCTCTTGTTCATCAGCATCCGGCCGAAGTCGCCGATGCTCGGCGGCGAGCCGGTGGACGAGCCGTACGACACGCCCATCCTCCCGCTGGAGAGCAGCGCGTCGCCCAGGAGCCCCGCGTCGACGAGCGCCAGCTCACTGGCGCGCGTGGCCAGCAGCGCCACCCGGCCCATGCCGCGCATCGTCTTGCGCGAGTAGGTCTGCGGCGGCAGCTCGAACGGCGCGGTGGGCGCGCCCACCTGGGTGTTGAGCCCCTCGTACTGCTTCCAGTCCTCGATGACCTGCACGGCATTGCGCAGCGACCTGAGCCGGGCCTCCACCTGCGGCCAGTCATGGCCCAGGGGGCTCAGCGCGCCCACGCCCGTGACGACGACCCGCTTCATCCCAGCAGCCCTCCATTCACGGAGATGACCTGCCGCGTGACGTACGCGGCGTCCTCGCTCATCAGGAAGCTCACCGCGGCGGCGACCTCCTCGGGCCTGCCCAGCCGCTTCGCCGGAATCATCTTCAGCGCCTCCTCGACGACGTGCGGCTCCACCATCTCCGTGTCGATGAGGCCCGGCGCCACGCAATTCACCGTGATTCCACGGCTGGCCAGCTCCACCGCCAGCGCCTTCGTGGCGCCGATGATGCCCGCCTTCGCCGCGCTGTAGTTCACCTGGCCCCGGTTGCCCATGAGGCCGGACACCGAGGACAGCGTGACGATGCGCCCGGGCTTGCGCCTGCGCACCAGCGGCATGCTCAGCGGGTTGAGCACGTTGTAGAACGCGTCCAGGTTGGTGTGGATGACCGCGTCCCAGTCCTCCGCGGGCATGGCGGGGAAGGCGTTGTCCCGGGCGATGCCCGCGTTGCACACCACGCCGTAGTAGCAGCCGTGGGCCTCGATGTCCGCGAGCAGCACCTTCTCCGTGTCGGCGCGGTCGGCCACGTCGAAGCGCAGCACCCGCGACGCGCGGCCCAGCTCGCGCACGCCCGCGGCCACCGCCTCCGCCTCCTCCACCTTGGCGCGGCAGTGCACCACGACGTCGAAGCCGTCGCGCGCCAGCCGCAGGGCAATGGCGCGGCCGATGCCCCGGCTGGAGCCCGTCACCAGTACCGTCTTCTCACTCATCCTTGCCCACCTTCGTCAGGTCCACCGAGGCCGGCGGCTGGAACACCGTCAGCGCCGCGGTGGCCACCGTCTCCCCGCCCACGCCCAGGGTGCAGTCGAACTGGCTCATGCCCTCGTCCGTCCAGAATTGTCGGCGGACCTCGATGCGAAGGTGCTCGCCCACCTTGAACGACGGGCGGCTGCACTCGTACTTGCGCGTGCCCAGGAGGAAGCCCATCCGCTGGGGCTGTCCCTGCAGCCGCTGCCGCCAGCCGGCGTAGGCGGCGATGGCCTGGGCCATGAACTCGATGCCCACCCAGCCGCCCACCTCGCCCCCTTCCTGGAAGAGGCAGTCCTCGCGCAGCGTCACCTCGGCCACCAGGCCCTCCTCGTCGCCTTCCACCGCCCTGTCTATCAGCCGCATGCGGTCGGCGTGGGGGACAATCTCCGAGATGTCGAAGGCAATGGGCGTGCGCATCAGGCCGTCCCCAACAGAAGCGCGGCGTTGCTGCCGCCGAAGGCGAAGGAGTTGCTCAGGACATAGCGCGGCGGGCGCCCCAGCGCCGTTCCCGGCTTCACCAGCGCCAGCGCGGGCAGCTCCGGGTCCGCCTCGCCGTCCCACCAGTGGGGCGGAAGCCGCCCGTGGGCGTCGGTGAGCGTCAGCCAGCACAGGGCCGCCTCCAGCGCGCCCGCGGCCCCCAGCGTGTGCCCGGTGAGCGGCTTGGTGGAGCTGCACGGCACGGCCTGCCCCAGGAGCGAGGCCACCGCGCGGCTCTCCATGGCGTCGTTCTGCGGCGTCGCCGTGCCGTGGAGGTTGACGTAGCCCACGTCGGCCGCCGTCACGCCCGCGCGCTCCATCGCCGTCCGCATGGCGACCAGGGCGCCCCGTCCCCCGGGCTCGGGTGCGGAGAGGTGGTGAGCGTCGGAGGACTCGCCCCAGCCCGCGAGCCGCACGGGCCCCGGCTCGCGCGTCATCAGGAACAGCGCCGCGCCTTCCCCGATGTTGATGCCCCGGCGGTGGACGCTCATCGGGTTGCACCGGGCCTCGCTCACCGAGTCGAGCGAGGCGAAGCCCGCCACGGTGAAGGCGCACAGCGCGTCCGCGCCGCCGGTGATGACCGCGTCGGCGATTCCCGAGCGCAGGAGCCGGGCCGCGGTGGCCAGGGACTTGGCGCTGGACGAGCACGCGGTGGAGATGACGAACGACGGCCCGTTCACCCCGAGCACGTGGTTGAGTGCCAGCGCGGGCGAGCCCAATTCCTGTTGTCGCACGTCGAAGTGCGCGGGCAGCTCGCCCGTGGCCTCGCGGACCTTGATGGCGGCCTCGCTCTCGCCGATGCCGGAGGTGCTGGTGCCCAGGACCACGGCCACGCGCTGGGGCCCGTAGCGCAGCAGGGCCTCATCCACGGCGGGACGCACCTGGGCGAGCGCGGTGAGCAGGAGCGCGTTGTTGCGGCTTCGCAGGTGCACCGGCAGCGCGTCCGTGGCCACGAGCGGCGAGGTGACCTGCCCCACGTGCAGCACGCGGGAGGCGAAGTCGGGGCTGGGGGCCACGCCCGTCGGCTGGGTGCCGAAGAGGGCCTGGGCCACCTCGGTGGTGCCATGGCCCAGGGCGCACACCACGCCGAGGTGGTTGAGGAAGACGGGCGGCGTCACGGGCTCACTCCTCCGTGGGTTGGGAGTCGATGGTCAGCCGGTAGTGTTCCGCCGCGTTGACCAGCTCCGCGCGGCCCTTCCAGCGGGGCTCTCCACCATAGCGCACCGACATCCACTCCTTGTCTCCATACCGCAGGACCCGCTGGCCCGGGGCGTCCTCGAGCGTCCATCCTGGCGGCAGCGCATCCCGCACCGCGGGGGCGGGCCAGTAGACCCACTGGATGTCGCGCAGCACCGTCCGAGCCTGGAACTGCTCGGGCACCCGCGCGTCCCGCTGCTCCTCCAGCCGCTCACCGTCCCACTCCATGGTGAAGACCCGCTGGCCCAGCGCGAAGCCGGCCAGGCGCAGCGCCGCCGGGTCGACCTCCAGCAGGGCCTCCAGCGAGCGCGGGCCGCCCGGGTCCAGCGCGTGGGCGAAGCTCAGCCGCTGCGTCAGGCTGACGCTGGCGCCGAGCGAGGCCGGCGGCAGGGCGAGCGCGGGCAAGGCCACCTCCGGCGCGCCCCGGCGCGGGGCCGGGGTGACGCAGGAGGCGAGCCCCACCAGGGCGAGGGTGGCGCTCAGGCCGCGCACAGCTTCTCGAGCACGCCGAGCCGGCGCTTGCTGTCGGCCACGAAGGGGTTCTCCTTGTCCCACGCGTAGCCGGCGAGGATGGCGGAGATCATCTTGCGCACCTCGGGCGAGGCGTTGGGGTGGAAGATGACGTCCTGGAAGCCGCCCTGGTACCAGGACTCGACGAAGGTGCGGAACGTGTCCACGCCGCCCTTGAGGGGCACCGCGTAGTCGGCCTCCCAGTCGACCTTCTCACCCGCGAACTCCCGGGCGATGCACTTCGCCGCCAGGCTCGCGGACGTCACGGCGATGGTGACGCCCGAGGAGAAGACGGGGTCCAGGAACTCGCCCGCGTTGCCGAGCAGCGCGAAGCCGTTGCCCCACAGCGACTTCACGTTGGCCGCGTAGCCGGTGATGGCGCGCGCGGGCGTGTCCCAGACGGCGTCCTTCAGGAGGCCGGACAGCGAAGGGTCCTCGGCGACGATGGCCTTGAGCCGCTCGGTCTCCGTGCCCTTGAACTGCTCCAGGTACTCGCGCCTGGCCACCACGCCCAGCGAGCAGCGCCCGTTGGAGAAGGGGATGGTCCAGTACCAGACGTGCACGTGCTGGGGGTGCACGGTGATGCGGATCTTGCTGCGGTCGAACGTGCCCGGCGCGACGCGGTCCTCCACGTGCGTGAAGAGCGCGCCGCGCACCGGGAAGTTGGACGGCGTCTCCAGCGACAGGAGGCGGGGCAGCACGCGGCCGAAGCCGCTGGCGTCGAGCAGGAAGCGGGCCTGGACGCGGTAGGGCTCACCGTCGGGGCCGCGCGCCGTCAGCTCCGGCGTGGGGCCGGAGACGTCCACGGACTCCACGGTGTGGCGGAAGCGCAGCGTGGCGCCCATGCGCTCGGCGGCGAGCGCCAGCACGTGGTCGAATTGTGCGCGCTGCACCTGGTACGTGGTGCCCCAGCCCTGGGAGAACTTCTCGCGGAAGTCGAAGTCGGTGTACTTGTCGCCGCGTACGAAGGACGCGCCGTTCTTGTACTGGAAGCCCGCCTCCACGACGTCGCGGAGCATCCCCGCTTCCTCGATGTACTGCATGCTCTGCGGCAACAGGCTCTCTCCGATGGAGAAGCGGGGGAATTCCTCGCGCTCCAGGATCAACACCTGACGGCCTTGTTTGCGCAGGATGCCCGCCGCCACTGAACCCGACGGACCCGCCCCGATGATGACGACTTCCGTTTTTTCGATCTTCACGACACGTCCTTGCCTGATGGCAGTCTGCAACAGGGCGTGAGCACCCAGATGGTGACTTCGCCCAACAACATGGTGAGTCCGAAGGAGCGCAGCGCCGGCGTGGCGGAGAGTCCCAGGAGTCCGAAGGAGAGCAGGGTGCTCACGCCCGCCAGCGCCACCGCGAGCCAGGCGGAGTTGTCCCCGGGGTGCTCCAGCATGAAGATGCCGTAGTCCACGCCCATGCCCAAAAGGAGCATGAAGCCGAGCACCGTGAAGAGCTGGAGCGGCTCGCCGACCCAGCCGAAGCAGGCCAGCGTCACCAGTGTCCCCAGCGCGGTGGGCACCCACGCCCGCCAGGCCTGTCGGCCGAAGCGCGCGACGAGCAGCAGCAGCACCGCGACGTAGCCCAGCACGATGAGCCCGCCCATGAGCCGGCGGTAGCGCTCCAGCAGGCTGGAGATCTCCCGCGTCTTGTCCACCCAGCGCACGCCCTCCAGCCCCTGTGCGGCATCGGCCACGCGCGGCAGCACGGACGGGTCATTGAGCCCGCGCAGCATGACGATGCTGAAGTGGCCGTCGCCCAGCTGGCCCAGCCACTGCTGGCGGATGGCCGCCGAGGCGGGGCTGGCCAACAGCCGCTCGGGGGTGAGCACGTCGTCGGCGAAGCGGGCGCGCGTGGGGGCCTCGCCCGTGGCCTCGGCCACCGCGGCCACCGCCTGCGCCTCCGCGCGCGCGCTCAGCTCCGCGTCCGCGCGCTGCCGCGCCATGCTGGGCAGCCAGTCCGACACCGCGCGGTAGCCCGAGAGCACCTTCTGCATGACGAGCGGGTCCAGCTTCGCCTTGAGCGCGGCCTCCCGCTCCAGTACCTGCTCCGCGTCGTCACCGCCCACCAGGAAGAACTGGGCGGGGCTGGGCAGGCCGAGCAGGCGCCCCAATTCGCGCTGGTCGGAGATGAGGTGCGCGGGCGCGTTCTGGAGCTGGCGCACGTCGTCGCGCGTGCCCAGCCGCCACAGGCCGCCGACGACGAACAGGCCGAGCACCGCCGTGCCCACCCACCACGCGGGCGTGTGCGTGAAGCGCGGCCAGCGCGACAGCGACGCGCCGAAGCGGGTGGCGAAGGACGTCACCGGCAGCTCACCCGTGTCCAGCAGGGGGAACCAGCACGCGACGGTGAGGAACGCGGCGACCAGGCCCGTGGCGGAGAAGAGCGCCATCTGCCGCAGGCCGGGGAAGGGCGCCACGCCCAGCGCCAGGTACGCCACCACGCTGGTGGCGAGCGCCAGCACCATGCCAGGCAGGAGGCCGCGCATCAGCGGCCAGCGCTCCGAGGGCGGCCTGCCCTGGCGCGCGGCGAAGTAGTGGAAGCCGTAGTCCTCCGCCACGCCCACCAGGCTGGAGCCGAACACCAGGGTGAGCAGGTGCACCCGCTCGAAGACCAGGGCCGTGACGCTCAGCGCCACGGCGCACCCGAGCGCCAGCGACACGCCGACCAGGACGATGGGCCGCACCGAGCGGAACGTGAGCCAGACGAGCAACAGCACCGCCGCGAGCGAGCCGATGCCGATGGTGGACATCTCCGAGCTGGCCTGGGACGCGGCGGCCTCCGCGTACAGCGGCACGCCCGCGGACACCATCCGGCTGCCGGGCACCTGGGCCTCCATGGTCGCGCGCGCTCGCGCCACCGCGGAGGTGATGTTCCCCTCGTCGCCCAGCGCGAAGGCGGACACCTGGCTGTGCCACGCGAGCAGCACCCACTCACGCCCCTCGCCCGACAACCACAGGCGTCCATCCCGCGGACGCGCGGTGCTTTCCGATGCGCGCGCCGCCCACCAGTCGGGCCACAGTCCCAGCGGGTCCGCCTCCCAGTCCGTCAGCTTGGGGCCCGCGGGCTGGTACAGCTTCATCAGCGCGGTGCCGCCCAGCTCCTCCGGGCTCGCCTTCGCCAGCCACTCGCGCTGCGAGGCGGTGAGCAGCCTGTCGCGATAGGGCCGGTACAGCTCCAGCGCCGTCTCCAGCGAGGACGCATCCAGCGCGGAGGCCTTCAGCGGCGAGTCCTCGCGCGACAGCTCCGCCTTGACGACGTCCGCCGCGCGCTGAGCGGACTCCCAGTCCGCCGCGCCCACCAGCATCACCAGCTCACGGCCGGCCTGGTCGGCGAGCTTGCGCGTGGCGGCGCCGACCTCGGGGGCCTGCTCGTCCTCGGGCAGCAGCGCCAGCACATCCGTGTCCAGGCGCGCCGAGCGCCAGAACCGGACCTGGTGCGCGCCCACGACGAGCACCACGAGCAGCCACAGGATGGCCCACTTATTTCGCAAGGCGTCCGGCTTCCGCGTCGCTGGGAGGAGGCGTCTGGCTCAGCTTGTCGAAGAGGATGACGCTCGAGTCGCCTCGGGCCTCCTCCAGTTGCACTCGCCGCACGTACTGGTCGCCCTCCAGGTGGATGCTCCGGAACACGCGCTGCAGGCCCGTGTCCGTGGGCGTGAGCGTCAGCTTCCAGCCCGCCGCGCCCACCAGCTCCCCCTCGACCTTGAAGCGCCTGGAGAGCGCCTTCACGTCGCCGGACAGCAGCGCGAACATCACCTCGTTCACCGCGGCGAGCCCCGGCTCCTTGCTCGCGTCCAGGTGGTACGACGCCGCGCCCGTGCCCTGCTCGGCGCTCAGCGACTTGCGCGTCAGCGTGAGGGTGGAGGCGAAGGGCGCCTTCGTGTCCCACAGCACGCCCTGTTCGCGCGACAGGAGGAAGACCCCGCGCGACACCAGCGGCTTCTTGAAGCCGGAGACCGTCTTCTTCTGCTCGAAGTCGCCGCGCAGCAGCGGCACATCCACGAGCCGCTCGCGGACCTGGGACACGACGTCACGGGCGCTCGCCGCCGCTCCCCAGAGCAGCGCCACGAGCAGGAGCACGCGCTTCATTCGGGCTTCACCCCCAGCCGCTGCCAGAGCACCGGCGGACAGACGTACAGCATCTCCTTGGTGGCGATGGACACGGCGACCTGGATGGTGTGGGCCTGGTTCACCTTCTGGCCCGTGGCCGCGTCGCGCAGCACGTAGTCGATGCGCAGCCGGTTCTCCCACTCGGTGATTTCGGCGCGAATCCTGAGCGCCTTCCCGTACGTCGCCGAGCGCACGTACTTCAGCCGCATGTCCACCACGGGCCACGCGTAGCCGGACGCCAGCATCTGCGGGTAGTCGTAGTCGAACTTCGCCAGGAGCGCGCACCGCGCCAGCTCCAGGTACTTCACGTAGTGGCCATGCCAGACGACCTCCATCAGGTCGATGTCATGGAAGGGCGGCGTCAGCTCGATTTCGTGGCTGAGGTCAGGCTTCATAGAGCCTCCACTCACGGGCGCGGATGGCCCCCAGCAGCGCTTGCAGCTCACGGTCCATCGCGCGGTCCTCCACCACCAACGGGATTCGCTGCTCCAGCTCGGCCTGCATCGACGCCAGAGACGCCGTGAGATTCAAACCTTGAGCAACGCGTTGCCGCAGCGCGATTCCCTGACGCGCCGCGATGAGCATGGCGGCCACCACCTGCTCGGACAGCTCGAGGACGCGCAGGCAGTCGCGCGCGGCGATGGTGCCCATGCTCACCTTGTCCTGGTTGTGGCACTCGGTGGAGCGGGAGAAGACGGACGCGGGCATCGTCTGCTTGAGCGCCTCCGCCGTCCACGCGGACACGCTGATCTGCACCGCCTTGAGGCCGTGGTTGATGGCCGCGCGCGGGCCCGTGGCCCCGGAGAGGTTGGACGGCAGGCCGTGGTTGTAGCGGGTGTCCACCAGCAGCGCGAGCTGACGGTCCAAGAGGTCCGCCACGTTGGCCACCGCGTTCTTCAGCCCGTCCATGGCGAAGGCGATGTGGCCGCCGTAGAAGTGCCCGCCGTGCAGCACCCGCTCGCTGTCCGGGTCGATGAGCGGGTTGTCGTTGGCGCTGTTGAGCTCGTTCTCAATCTGCGCGCGGAAGAAGGGCAGGGCGTCCTCGAGCACGCCGATGACGTGGGGCGCGCAGCGCAGCGAGTAGCGGTCTTGCAGGCGCTGCTCGTTGCGGCTGGGGCGCTCGGTGGCCAGGTCCTGCCGCAGCCTCGCGGCCACGCGCTGCTGGCCCACGTGCGGCTTGACGGCGAACAGGGCCTCGTCGAAGTGGTGCGCGTTGCCGGCGCTCGCCACCACGTTGAAGGCCGTCAGCCGCGTGGCCAGCCGGCTCAGGTACTCCGCGCGCTCCCACGCGAGGCAGGCCAGGGCGGTCATCACCGCCGTGCCGTTCATGATGGCCAGCCCCTCCTTGGGGCGCAGCCTCAGGGGCACGAGCCCGTGCTTCGCCAGCACCTCGGCTGCGGGACGGCGCTCACCCCGGTGGAGGACTTCGCGCTCACCGCACAGCGCGGCGGCCACGTAGGACAGGGGCGTCAGGTCACCGCTGGCGCCCACCGAGCCCTCGGCCGGAATCAGCGGCAGGATGTCCAGGCGCAGGAACTGCTCCAACTGGTGGAGCAGCCCCAGGCCCACGCCGGACACGCCCTGCGACAGCGACGCCAGCCGGGCCGCGAGCACCGCGCGCGTCTCCTCGGGGGTGAGGAAGCGGCCCGCGCCGATGCCATGGTAGGCGTAGAGGTGGTGCGGCAGCTCGGCCACCAGCTCCGGGGGGATGGTGACGGTGCACGAGTCTCCGTACCCCGTCGTCACCCCGTAGATGTGCCCGTCCTCGGCCAGCAGCCGGTCCAGGAACTCCGCGCCCCGGGTGATGCGTCCCCGGAACTCCGCGGCGGTGCTCAGCTCGGCTTCGCGCTCGCGGCGCGACAGCGCGGACACGTCCTCGATGGCGAGCCGGCTCCCATCGAACCGGACCGCGCGCTCACTCTTGATTCCTGGCGGAGACATTCGCCTGATCCCAGAAGGGAAAGAAGTTGAACCAATCGAACGGTGAGCGCTTCAGCAGCGCCGTCACCTGTCCGGCATAACGCCTGGCGTGCTCCGTCAGCGCGGGCACGCGCCTGCCTCTGGGCAGCTCGACCTTCTCCGCCAGGCACTCGAAGTGGATGGTGTAGCCGCCGTTCTCGTGGATGCAGCCCAAGAGGTACAGCGGGCACTTGAACAGCGAGGCCAGCACGTACGGCCCCACGGGGAAGGCGGCCGGGTGCCCCAGGAACTCCACGTCCACCGTCTGGCTGGCGTTCACCGGCACGCGGTCCCCGGCAATCACCACGAACTCGCCCGCCGCCACGTACTTCTCCAGCGCGACGGCGGTGCCCGGCCCCATGTCCGTGACCTCCACCAGTTGGAACATGCTGTCGGGGTTGAGCCGCTTGAGCAGCCGGTTGAACTGCTCGGCGTGGCGGGTGTGCACCAGGATGTGGAGCTTCACCTCGCCGCGCTTCTCCGCCATGGCCCGGCACAGCTCCAGGCAGCCCATGTGCGCGGTGACGATGATGCCGCCCTTGCCCTGCTTCACCACCTCGTAGAACTGCTCGCGCCCCTCGGTGCGGACCTGCTCGAAGCGGTAGCGGCCGCTGACGGCGAGCAGCTTGTCGAGCATCGTCTCCGCGAAGGTCACCAGGTGCTTGAGGCTGTCCTTCCGGCCCGGGGTGTGGCCGATGGCGCCCGTGGCCGCCTGGACGCGCGTGAGGTACTGCAGCGACGCGTCGCGGACCACGGGGCGCGACAGCCAGTGGACGAACACGACGGGGTACAGGCACAGGCGGAACGGCCAGCGGCCCAGGAGCCGGTGGACCCAGTACAGGAGCCAGATGCCGAGCACGAACGTGCTCTCTCCCATCTCCGCCCAGTGCCGCGCCCTCATGAGGAGACCTTCCTCCAGAGGAGCAGCGGCAGCCGCGCCAGCATCCCGAAGAACAGCTTCGCGTGCATGCCGGAGATGCGCACGTTGTCCCAGAGCACGTCGAAGTGGGAGATGCCGTCGGTGGGGTAGCGCACGCGGGTGGGCTGGTTGAGGATGCCCATCCCCCGCCAGTACAGCCGCACCAGCACCTCCACGTCGAAGTCCATCCGCTTGCCGATGCGCACCTGGTCGATGAGCGCCACGGTGGGCGCCAGCGGATAGACGCGGAAGCCGCACATCGAGTCGCGGATGGCCAGGGACAGCGTGTTGATCCACACCCAGATGTGCGTGGCGTAGCGGCCGTACAGCCGGCCCTTGGGCACCGACTCGTCGTACACGGGCGTGCCGCAGACGAGCTTGTCGGGCGCGCCCTTCGCCAGCTCCAGGAAGCGCGGGATGTCGCCGGTGTCGTGCTGACCGTCGGCGTCGATCTGCAGCGCGTGGCTGTAGCCCGCGGCCTGGGCCGCCTTGAGGCCCGCCATCATCGCGCCGCCCTTGCCCTCGTTCTGGGGCAGGCGCACCACGGAGACACCGGACGTGTCGCTTGCCGCGAGCGAGTCCAGCACCCGCGCGCAGCCCGGCTCGCTGCCGTCGTCCACCAGCACGCACGGCAGCCCATGCGAGCGCACGGCGTGCACCACCGCGCCCACGGCCTCGCCGTGGTTGTAGACGGGAATCACCGCGCAGACCTTCATCCGTGGACCTCGGTGAACAGGATGCGGCCGCTCCCGTGGGTGCCGGCCTCGGAGGTGTACTTGAAGTGGAGGCTGCCCTTGGCCGCGCTCCACGTCAGCTCCAGCGTCACCTGCGTCCTGGGGACGATGAGCTGCTGGAACTTCACCACCTCCATGCGCAGGAAGTGGGGCGGCAGCGTGAACAGCTCGCGGGCGAACTGGATGGCCCATTCAATCTGCGCCACGCCGGGCAGGATGGCCTTCTGGGGGAAGTGGCCCTTGAACTGGGGCAGGCTCGCCGGCGTCTCCAGGCTCAGCACGGCCTTCTCCGGACCCTGCTCGAGCACGCGCAGGGGCGGCCTGCGGGAGTCGAAGAGGGCGGTGAGTGCCGCCTCGGTGGATTTGCCCTGGCTGTTGACTGGCATCGCCTCCAGATACCGGAATCGACGCGGAAGGACAGCAGGCTCGAAGCCGTGGGCCAGCTGTTCCCGCAGGGCCTGGTTCAGCGAGCGCTTGCCCTGTTCCGTGAGGAGCCTCCCGCCAGCGGCCGTGGGCACCGCCACCACCGCGAGCGTCACCCGCAGGCCCTCTTGCAGCGGCACCACGCGCGCCTCGGTGAGGAGCCCGCCCGCCACGAGCGTTCGCTCCATGGCGCTCAGCGACACGCGCTTCTCCTCGAGCTTGAGCAGGCGGTCCTTGCGCCCCAGCAGCTCGAAGCCCTCCGGCAGGAGCCGCGCCCGGTCCTCGGTCTGGAACCAGCCGTCCTCCGGCAGGTGCGGGGAGCGGACCGCGAGCGCGTCGTCCTCCAGGCGGACCTCCAGGCCCGGCATCAGCGTCCAGCCCGCGTCGTCCTCGCGCGAGCGCTGTCTCCACGCGATGCCGCCCGTCTCCGAGCTGCCGTAGACCTCCACCGGCGCCTGACCCAGGAGCGTCCGGCACGCGTGCAGCGCCTCGGTGGGAAGCGGCCCTCCGGACGAGTACACCGCGCGAAGGTTCCCGCGAGCGCCCTCCCACGCCAGCGTCCCGGGCAGCCGCTTGAGGTGGGCGGGGCTGGCCACGAGCACGGAGGGGCCCTTCGTCAGCTCCGCGAGCAGCTCCTCCGGATACGGCAGGCTCCGCGCGAGGAAGGGCCGGCCCGCCGTCAGCGGCCAGAGCACCCGGAACAAGAGCCCGTAGATGTGCTGATGCGAGACGGTGGCGAGCACGCGGGCGTCGCCGACGCGCGCGTCGAAGAGGCGGCCCAGCGTGTGGACCTCGCGCGTGAGCTGGCCCAGGTGCTTGTCGATGGCCGCGGGCTCGCCGCTGGAGCCGGAGGTGTAGACCACCAGCGAGCGCGCCCCCGAGGACAGCGGCCTCCAGTCGGAGCGCCGGGCCTCCTCGGGCACGAGCGGGGAGAGCGAGGCGGGGACCTGTCCGGCGAAGCCCTCCACCTCGCGCGCGAGCCGCTCCAGCGTGGCGGGCTGGAGGTCGGACGGCAGGTAGACACACTTCCCCGCGTGCCAGGCGCCCAGGAGCGCGGCGGCGAACTCGTACGTGTCCTCGAAGTACAGCGCCAGGCGCCGACCCTCGCGCCGCTCGAAGGCCGCGCGCCAGCCGGCGGCCCGGGCCTGGAAGGCCGCGAACCCCAGCACGTGCCCGTCCCGCAGCGCCACCGGGAAGTCGGAGGGGCGGCCGTGGGTGAGGAGCTCTTCGAGGGCGACGCTCTCAGCCATGGACGTGGCCCGCCCTCACGCGTCGGCGCACCAGCCACTCGCCGGCGAAGAGCAGCCCCATCAGGCCGTAGGAGATGAGCCCGTTGTACAGCGCCCACGTGGCGTCGCTCGCCCACAGGGCCGTGGCGAGCGCGATGCCGCCGTTGACGACGAAGAAGCCGCACCACACCTGCGTCACCCGCCGCGTGTAGGCCACGCCCGACGCCGGGAGCTGGGGCTCGCGCAGCCGCGCCAGCCGCTCGATGACGGTGGGCGGATACACCAGGCTGGTGGCGAAGACGGCGAGCAGCATCGAGTTCACGAGCACCGGATAGAGCTTCAGCGGCAGGGCGTGGTTGCCCAGCATGCTGGTGCCCGCGAGCACGAGCGCGAGCGCGGCGGTGACGAGCCACACGCGCTCCTTCGTGGCCACGGCGCGCAGGACGGCCATGACCACCAGGGGTATCGCCATCCAGCGAGGCTCGAACCGGCCCAGCCCGCTGTACATCAAGAGCGGGTACGCGAGGCTCAGCACGCCGAGCAGCGCTGGACGCAGGTGCTTCACGCCGCCACGGATTCGTCGAGCAGGCTGTGCAGCGCGTCGACGACGTCCTGGATGGTGCGGACCGACTTGAAGACCTCCGGCGAGATGCGCTTGCCCGTCACGGGCTTGAGCTTCACCAGCAGGTCCACCGCGTCGATGCTGTCGATGTCCAGGTCGTCCCGGAGGCGGGCCTCGGGGGTGATTCGCGCCGGGTCGATGTCGAAGGTGTCCTGCAGGAGCGTGCGCAGGTTCTCGAAGAGCTGGTTCTTGGTCATGTGGTGCATAAGGGCCCCCTCGAATGAATGGTGGATGCTCAGGACTTGCGGTGGGCGCTCACGAAGGTCGCGAGGGCGCGCACGCTGGCGAAGTGACGACGGTTCTCCTGGGAATCGCTCGCCAGGGCGACGCCATAGGTCTTCTGCAGCGCCAGGCCGAGCTCCAGGGCATCGATGGAGTCCAGCCCCAGGCCCTCGACGAACAGCGGCGCACCCGGGTCGATGTCCTCGGGTTTGACGTCCTCGAGATTCAAGGTCTCGATGACCAGCTTCTTTATCTCCTGCTCAAGCACCTGCATGACGTTGTGTCTCCGTGGAGAAGTAGTCGTGCAATCTCTCGGTGAGATGGCGGGCCGCGAGCGCCTCTCCGTGCGCTTCGTCGACCATGGACGCGACCTGGAGGTCGTCCTGGACCACGATGGTGAAGTTCATCTTCGAGGGGGGCACGCGCCACCAGGGCAGGCCCTTGGTGAGGCTCAGCGGCTGGCAGCGGATGGTGACGGGGGTGATGTCACAGGGCCCGCGCACCGCGATGTTGGCCGCGCCGCGCTGCAGCTTCATGGGCCCCGTCACCGGCGTGCGGGTGCCCTCGGGGAAGATGATGAGGTTGTTGCCCGCCTTCACGGACGCGATGCACGCCTTGACCAGCTCCGGGCCGGAGTCGTTGCACAGGTAGCCGGTGGCCTCCACGGGCCCCCGGGTGAAGGGGTTGTTGGCCAGGCTCGCCTTCACCACGCAGTCCGCGTTGGGCACCAGCGAGATGAGGAACACCACGTCGATGAGCGTGGGGTGGTTGGCGAGGATGAGCAGGCCGGGGCGCGCGAGCTTCTCCACGCCCTCGATGCGGTAGGCCAGCACGCCCACCACGCGCATCAGCTCGATGAAGAAGCGGAACGAGTGGTGCACCGCCAGCCGGGCCAGCCGCGTGCGCCGGGGCCGGTCGCGCACCAGCAGCGACAGCAGCGGGAAGAAGAAGATGCGCAGGGCCAGCCCGCCCAGCCCGAAGGTGGCGAAGCAGAAGCCCGTGGCGAACACGCGCCAGTAGTAGTTGAGGCGCTCAGACATCGCGTTCCCACCGCCACAGGCGCGAGCCCAGGACCCGCTCCAGGCGCGCGTCGCCCAGGACGAGGAAGCGCAGCACGGACAGCTCCTCCGGGAGCCCCTCCGGCGTCGGCGCGGGAGGGACACCCTCCGCGGCGCCGCAGGACAGCCGGAAGCGGGGGCCGTCGCCCGCGGGCCTCACGCTGCAGGCCCAGGCGTGCGCCAGGGACGTCTGCTCCGGGAAGTGCTGGAAGGGCGCGGGGCGGGGCTCGTCGTAGACGATGACGACGACCTCCGGAGCGCCCTCGCCGAGCAGCCCGCACGCCTCCACGAAGGCGGCCTCCACCGTCTCCGCGCCCGCGGCCACCGCGCTCTGCGCCGTCAAATCCCCCCGGGCGATGGAGTACAGCCCGCCGATGGCGTTGTGCACCGACAGGCTGAAGGACGTGGGCGACAGCGGGGTGGACCTCGCGAGCTGCTCCAGCAGGTCCACCGAGCGGCCCATGTCCCCATACCGGGACGCGAACACCAGGGGACACGCGGGGGCGTCCGCCTGGCACGTGTACGCCGCCTGGAGCGCGATGCGGCCCAGCCTGTCCACCCGACGGCGCATCATCGGCGGCATCTCCGTCAGGGGAGGCGTTCCCTCGGACGGGAGTGGATGGGGCTTGGAGAGCCAGGACCTCCAGGCGTCTTGCCCGAAAAGCCCAGGAGCCCACGCGGCCCAGTGGTGGACGGAAAAAACCATGATGGCGGGGAAGAAAGGCGGGTGCTGCCTGCGGCGGTCCTCTACCAAAGCATCATATACGAGACAATTGGCTCCGATGGGGCGTTGCCTCCGAGGACGAGACAGGGCACCCGCGCATTCACTCGCTCATGCTACGCCGCGCCCGCACCGGGCCGAGAGGGGTGGGGTGGACGACGCGCTCGCATGGCCGGTGGGGAGGTGGCCGGCGCCCGCCCACGGGTCGATTCCGCGTCGAGGGCCCTGGGCCACGAGCGCGCGAGCGTGCCGTCCGGAATGGTGACGCCCCGTGCGCCGCCTCCAGACCCTGGGTGGTAGAGGGTAGGAGAGACCTCGTGGTTTCCCATGGTGTGATGACGACCCGGATCACCGAGGGACTGCGCAAGCGGCCGGACCCCGTGATTTCCGCCAGGGAGGAATCGACGCCGCGGGCCCCGCGCTTTCGAAGAAACCGGGCGGAGCGCGTTGGCGCGAAGCGTGCGCCGGGCCGGGATGACACGCGGGGCAATGACATACGGCGGCGGTCCGCTCCTCCCGGGCGACGGAGGCGGTCCCCGCGCGCCCGCATGCGCAGCTGTCCCGCAGTCAGGTGTCACGCGTCGGCGCGTGGCCGTCCCTTCGGGGCTCGTTGCCGCGATGCATGACCGGAGGCAGCTTGGCCGCTCCCTCGACAGCCCGCTGTGGGCCGCACGGGCCCCGGGCAGGAGCGTCACACCATGTTCCAGGTCCTCGCAGGCATCCTCGCCGCGGCGGGTGTCGCCGGTTCACAACCCGTCCCCGAGGCGCCTCCCGACGCCGCCCCGGAGCTGGCGCGGGCCTGCACCACGCTGACCGCGCCCGGGAACCGCCGGGCGAACGTCTGCAAGACGTGGACGGCGATGGGCGGTGGCGTCTATCGGGGCACGTGGTCCACCAGCAGCCACGCCAGCGGCACCCGGCTCCAGTTCTACGCGGACGGCTACGTCTTCAACGCGGCCTGGAGCGGCGAGTACTCGGGCGTCCAGCGCTTCCTGCTGCGGCTGTGCAACACGAGCACGGGGCGCTGCTCCGCGTGGTGGTAGCCGGCGTCAGGGCGCCGCGCTCCAGTCCCACGCCACCACGGCCCACTCGTCCGTGGCGTCGCGATAGGTGTGCAGCGTCCTGAAGCCCACGCGCTCGTGGGCGCGTAGGGAGCGCGTGTTGCGCGCGGACACCTCGGTGACGAGCAGGTCGAAGCGGCCGCGGTAGAGCTCCCGGTGCTTCGCGTAGAGCTGGTCGAAGAGCCCCTTGCCCCGGTGGGCCTTGTCCACGCAGACCTGCCCCATGACGTAGAAGCGCTGCTCTCGCAGCGCGCGCCCCCGGTACTCCAGCGTGTCGAGCAGGTCGAACATCGGGACGAGCAGGGGCATCAGCGCCCGGCACTCGCGGGGCATCGTCAGCGCGTACGCCACCAGCTCGTCGCCGTGGTGCGCGACGATGCTGGGCGCCAGCGCGTGCATCTGCTCCAGGGCCGTCACGTCGTGCTCCACGGTGACGAAGCCTTGCGAGCGCATCTCGTCATCCTCGAGCACCTGCTTCAGGTTCCTGCGCTGCAGCTCCAGGATTCGCGGGAGCTCCGACGGGCCGCGCACCGCCGTCACCTCATAGGGGCTTGCCATGGTGCTGGGAGGATAGACGAGGCGCGGTGTGTCGCACGAGCCAGCGCTCGACGTCCTTGAACTGCTGGGTACGGGCGGGCAGGTGGGACTGGTTGTAGCGCTGCGCGGCGTTCGCCAGCGTGAGGGCGCGCTGGCGCTGGCCGGGCTCGGCCTCGAGCGCTCGGGCCATCGAGTAGCGGGCGCTGGCCAGCTCATCGGCGTAGCGCTCGGCGGAGGGCTGTTCGAGCAGGCCGAGGGCCCGCTCCAGCAGGGGGATGGCCTTGCGCGACTCCCCCAGGCCCAGGTGGTCATCGGCGACGTTCATCAGCTCCATCCCCACCCGGGCATCCTGGGGACCGTAGCGCTTCTCGCGGATGGTCACCGCGCGCTGGTGGTGCTTCAGCGCCTCCTCGTGCCGCCCCAGCGAGGCCAGCACCAGGCCCATGCGTGAGAGGGACGCGCCCACGTCGCTGGCGTCGGGGCCCTGCACCTTCTCGTGGATGCGCGCCGCCTTGATGTAGTGCTGGAGGCTCTCCTCCGGGCGCCCCTGCTCCATCAGGAACCCCGCCAGGTTGTGGTACGCGCTGGCCACCGCCTCGCTCTCCTCGCCGTAGACGCGCTGGTTGATGGCCAGCGCCTCCCGTCCGTATCGGAGCGCGGCCTCGATGTCGCCGAGCCGCACGTTGAAGACGGCGAGGTTGCTGAGCACGGTGGCGAGGTACGGATGCTCGGGGCCGTACTTCTCCCGGTAGATGGCCTCCGCCTCGGTGAGGAAGCGAAGCCCCTCCGCGTGGCGGTCGAACTCGTGGAGCGCGTGGCCCATGGTCAACAGCGCCGTGCCGAGCTCCGGCTCGTTCGAGGTGTAGAGCTTGCGCGCCAGCTCCACCGCGCGCTGGCTCGCGGCCAGCGCCTCCTCGCGTCGCCCGCGCCTGCGGTGGAGGCTGGCGAGGTTGCGGAAGTACATCGCCTCGATGCGCGCGTCGCCGCCCAGCCTGCGCAGCGCCGCCTCCGCGTGTCCGGGCACGGCGCCGTCCGGGTCCACCTCCGGCCCCACCAGGCTGAGCAGGCGGATCATCCCCGCCCACGACTCGGCGGCCTGTCGGTCATGGCGACTGGCGGTGGCCACCTGGATGGCCTGGTGCAGGGTCTTGATGGCGTCGCGGTACGCGAGGTTCTTCCCCTGCGTCTCGGCGAGCAGGTCCAGCACCTCCGCCTCGAGCGGCCCGTAGCCGATGGCGTGGGCCTCGGCCGCCACCTCGTTCGCCATCAGGAGCGCGGGCGCGACCTGGCCCGCGTTGAGCTTCGCGCGCACCTGGGCCCGTCGGGTGCGCAGGGCCTCCATGTGCTTCTGGCTGGCCTCGTCGGTGGGCGGCGGCTCGGGCGCGGCCAGCGCGGCCAGGTTGGCGCAGACGGACACGCTCTCCAGCGAGTGCACCACGCGCGTCGCGTTCTGGATGACCTGCGCGTCCGCGGCGGCGAGCGTGTCCACCACGGCGCCCAGGTCCTTGAGCCGCTGGTCCAGGCAGATGACCTGTCGCTCGAGCAGCCGCTCCGTCTGCTGTCCCTTCACGCGCGTGGCGACACACGCCTCGTGGCTCGCGGTGAGCCAGGCCCGTGCCTGGCCGTTCAACGTGCGCTCCACCTCGCTCCACGCGCCTGCGGCGTAGGGCAGGGGACTCTGCGTGAAGCGCGCGCGCACGGCGGCCGCGCGGGCGTCATCCCAGACGCCGACGAGGGCCTGCTCGTTGCTGGCGCAGGGCGACGCGGACGTGGTGCGGTGCAGGACGGCGCCTCCGACGAGCAACACCAGCCCCGCGGCCGTGGCGAGCGCGGCGCGGCGCCACCGGGTCCCGGGGGCATGGCTGAGCCCGCGCAGGAGCGCGTCCATGGATTCGTGGCGCGCCTCCGGCGAGGCGGCGAGTCCTCGCAGCAACACCTGATGCAGCCACACCGGGACATCCGAGCCCGGTGGTGGCCGAGGTCCGGGCGGCACGCGGACAGGCAGCTGCGTGCCGGGGCTCGCGGGCTCGGCCGGGGTGAAGGGGCGCTTGCCATAGAGGGCCTCGTGCAGCGCGACGCAGAAGCTGTACTGGTCGCTGCGCGCGTCGGAGGGCTCGCCGCGCTTCTGCTCGGGCGCCATGTAGGCCGGCGTTCCCAGCACCATGTCCGAGCGGGTGTGCCACTCGCTGCGCAGCGGGGTGGGCGGGCCGCTCGGGGGGGGCGTGGGCGTGTCCTCGACGCCCTCGACGATGCGCGCCAGCCCGAAGTCGGTGATGCGCACGCGCCCGTCCTTGCCGACGAGCGCGTTGTCGGGCTTGAAGTCCCGGTGCACCAGCCCCTGCGCGTGCGCCGCCGCGAGCCCGCGCCCGGCCTGGATGAACAGGCCCAGCGTCTCGCGCCAGTCCTTGGGGCCCTTGCTCGCGCGGATGTGCGCGCGCAGCGTGGTGCCGTCCACCAGCTCCATGGCCAGGAAGACGTGCTCACCGAAGCGGCCCACGTCGTGGATGGTGATGACGTTCGGGTGGATGACGCGGGCGGTGGCCTGGGCCTCGCGCAACAGCCGCGCCTGGGCGCGCTCGAGGTGGGCGGAGCTGCTGGAGTCGATGCGGATCAGCTTGAGCGCGACGCGCCGGTCCAGCTCCGGGTCATACGCCGCGTGGACGACGCCCATGCCCCCGGAGCCGATGCGCTCGAGTACCACGTAGCGCCCGAGCAGCGCCCCGCGCTCGATCCACGAGCGCGCGGAGGTGGGCGTCGCGGGCGTCGAGGACGGAGGGCTTGCCTCCTCGTCCCGCGAACGCGCGGCCTCCGCCAGGAGTGCTCGACAGGAGGCGCAGGAATCAAGATGCTGCTCCACCTCATGCGTCGCTTCGACGTCCAGCTCACCCAGTGCGAAGGCGAAGAGTCGTCGTGTCTCGATGCATTCCATGACCGTGGCGAAGATAACCGACGTGGGCGGTCAAGACGATGAGTGGCTCCGAGCATGATGAGGACCTGGCCTTCGCGCGCGCCTGTGCGCGGCAGGACGCCAGCGCCCTGACCGAGTTCGAGTCGCGCTTCATCCCTTCGCTCCGCAAGGCGCTGCTGCACCGGGGGCTGGAAGTCACGGTGGCGGATGAGGCGCTCCAGTTGCTGCGCGTGAAGCTTTTCCTTCCCAGCGGAGAGCGCGCGCCGCGCATCGCCGACTACGAGGGGCAGGGCTCGTTGCTGGCGTGGCTCCGCGTGGCCGCCCTGCGCACCGCGCTCAACCTGATGCGGGAGCGGAAGATTTCGCTCGACCTGGATGACTCCAAGCTCGCGGAGACGAGCGTTCAAGACGTGGACATGGACCGGCGCTTCATCCAGGAGCGCTACCGCGAGGACTTCACGGTGGCGTTCCAGGAGGCGCTCGGCGCGCTGGAGCCCCGGGGGCGGACGCTGCTGCGGCTGCACCTGGTGGAGGGCATGGGCACGGCGCAGATTGCCCGCGCGTACCAGGTGGACCGCTCCACGGTGAAGCGGTGGCTGGCGCAGTTCCGCGAGCGGCTGCGGCAGGACGTGCGCGAGCGGCTCGCGGCCCGGCTGGGCGAGAACTCCGAGGGGCTCACCAGCCTGTTGCGGGTGCTCCAGAGCCAGCTGGACCTGAGCATCCGCTCGGTGATGCGCGACGCGACGCCGTCTTGAGCGCTGGCGCGCCCGGATTCTTGGGGAAAAGCGAGGCGCGAATGCGCCACTTCGCGCCGGGGCGTGTCGAGAGGGTGATGTGCCCCGATACCGCGCTTGCTTCCCCACACCCCCTGCGCGGACCCGGGGACGGCTGACCGCTCCTGGTCGGGAATTCGAGGGGAGCGTGGAGAAGGTCCGCGGGGGGCCTCTCCACGCTCCTTGTTCGAGCGTGCGCTCAGGCCTTCGTCGTCGCGAGCGCCTGTCGGATGGCGACCACCAGGGGGCAGTCGTCCTTCTCCAGGTCGAAGGGCTTGCGAGGGAAGAGGGGAGGCTGCGCCATGAAGCGGGGGCGGGTGCCCCGGTGCGGCTGCGCGGCGTGGGCGATGAACGGATGGCAGAGGTAGACGGTCCCCGCGTCGCCCGTGGCCAGCGCCTCCGGTCGTGACGCCGTCTGCTCCATCCGCTGCGCCAGCTCCATGAACGAAAGGCCCGCATCGCCCATGGGGGCCAGCATCCGCGCGACGTCGTGATGCGAGCCGACACGGAGTCGCGTGGGAGCGTCGCTCTCTCCGACGTCGGAGAACAAGAAGAGCATCAGGAGCGCGCGCCCCTGGGTGGAGACGTTGCTGCGCCACTCGAAGAAGGAGTCGGTGCCGCCCGGTGGAGGGAAGCTGACGTCGACGTGCCAGCCGTCGTCACCGGGGTTCTCGGTGCTGGGGAAGCGGACCGGGAAGGAGCCCAGGCTCATCCTCGGCCACCATCGCTCGAAGCCGACGAGCTGGTCGTACGCGGCCTTCAGCCTCGGGGTGTTCGCGGCCGCGCGGAAGACGTCCTGCGTGTACTCGCCGAGCCGGACCACGGGGCGGGTCCAGCTCGAAGGGTCGTCGGGTGAACAGCCGGTGTCCTTCCAGAGGAGGGCGCGCGCCTCGGCGGCGACCTCCTTCGGGAAGGCGTCATCGAGCCGGACGAAGCCCTGCTCGATGAACTGTTGAAGCTGGGACGCACTCAGGACCGGGGAGGATTCAGGGGGCATGGGGCGCGGGGACGGAGGGTCGCGCTGATCCTGACAGGTCCCGCGTGGGGACGTCAGGGCTGTCCCACGACCTGGAACATCTGGATGAGGTTGCCGCAGGTGTCCTCGAACGTGGCGATGATGGCGGGCCCGAACTGGGTGGGCGCCTTCGTGAACACCACGCCGCGCGCCTTCAGGCGCTCATATTCCTCGTGGATGTTCGTCGACGTGAAGGCCGTGGCGGGGATGCCATCCGCGAAGATGGCCTTCTGGTACGCCGTCGCCGCCGGGTGCCCGTTGGGCTCCAGCAGCAGCTCCGTGCCGTTCGGGTCGTCCGGCGACACCACCGTCAGCCAGCGCGCTCCACCCGCGGGCACGTCCACCTTCGTCACGAAGCCCAGCTTCTCCGTGTAGAACTTCTGGGCCTTGGCCTGGTCGTCGACGAACACGCTATTCATCGAGATGCGCATCGGTTCCTCCAAGAGGGGACAACGTCGTCGACGCGGTCCTCCCGCGTGACGTTCAACCATTTCGTTGAGAATAGCGATGGAGGCGGGACAGTCAACCATCTGGTTGTGAGTGCGGCTCGGGCGTGAAGGGGGTCAGCTTCCGGACTCCCTGGCGCGGGCGCGGACCTCGGCGGCGAACAGCTCGGCGGCGGGGGCTCGGGGCGCACCCTTGCGCCAGAGGAGGGCGGCCAGCTCGGAGCGCGGCGCCGGGGACAGCCGCTTGACGACCAGCCGCTCCACGTCGGCGAGACGTGGCTCGGGCAGCACCGTGACGGCGAGCCCCGCGCGGACGATGGCGAGCACCGTGCCCACGGCGTTGGACTCGAGCGCGATGCGCGGGGACAGCTTCAGCGTGGCGAAGTACGCGTCCACGCGCGAGCGCACCCGCAGGCCCGGGGAGAGCAGGGCGAAGGGCTCGTCCGTGAGCTGCTTCACGCCCACCGTCTCCGCGCCCGCCAGCACATGGCCTCGCGCGACGACGAGCGCGAGCCGGCTGTCGAACACCGGCTCCGTGTCCAGGTCCGGCGCGCGCGCCGGTGCGTAGCCCAGCCCCACGTCCAGCTTTCCGTCCGTCAAGCGCCGCTCCATCCTGCGCACCACCAGCTCCTCCGCGCTGAGCGCGAGGCCGGGGTGCCGGCGCAGGACGGCGGCGAGCGCGGGGACGACCAGGCCTCGCATGCTGGGGGGATAGCCCACGCGCAGCGCGCCCGTGGCCAGGCCTCGCAGCGCGCCCACCGCCATCCGTCCCGCGTCCACGTCCTCCAGCGCGCGCGACGCGTAGCTGCGGAACAGCTCTCCGGCCTGCGTCAGGCGCACGCCCGCGCGGGAGCGCTCGAAGAGGGGCGTCCGCAGCTCCTCCTCCAGCTGGCGGATCTGCTGGGACAGCGTGGGCTGCGAGACGTGGACCCGCCGCGCGGCCCGGCCGAAGTGCAGCGTGTCCGCCACGGCGGTGAAGTAGCGCAGGTGTCGGAGCTCCATGGGGCCATCATAGATGGTGCCTATCGAAGCGATGCGAACAAACGAATGTACGAATCGAGACCGGTCCGTAGAACTTCGGTGTCACCGGAAGGAAGGACCGCGAGATGAAGGCATCGGACCTGTTCGTCAAAGCGCTGGAGGCCGAGGGCGTGCGCTACGTCTTCGGGCTGCCCGGCGAGGAGAATCTGGACCTCTTGGAGTCGATGCGCGGCTCCAGCCTGAAGCTGGTGCTGACCCGCCACGAGCAGGCGGCCGGCTTCATGGCGGCGACGTGGGGGCGGCTGACCGGCAAGGCGGGCGTCACCCTGGCGACGCTGGGGCCGGGCGCCACCAACCTCGTCACGCCCGCCGCGTACGCGCAGCTGGGCGCCATGCCCATGGTGATGCTCACCGGGCAGAAGCCCATCAAGGCGAGCAAGCAGGGCCACTTCCAGATTGTCGACGTGGTGGGGATGATGCGCCCGCTCACCAAGCTGACGCGCACGCTCGTCTCCGCGGAGCACGTCCCGTCCGCCGTGCGCGAGGCCTTCCGCCGCGCGGAGGAGGAGCGCCCCGGCGCCACCCATCTGGAGCTGCCCGAGGACGTCGCGCGCGAGGCCACCGAGGCGCCGTTGCTCGCGCCCAGCGCGTGGCGCAGGCCCGTGGCGGACGAGGGCTCCATCGCGCGGGCGGTGGAGACGATTGCCTCCGCGCGCCGGCCGCTGCTGATGGTGGGCGCGGGCGCGAACCGGAAGCTCACCTCGGAGATGCTGCGCGTCCTGGTGGACCGGGTGGGGATTCCCTTCTCGAGCACGCAGATGGGCAAGGGCGTCGTCGATGAGTCCCACCCGCTGTGGATGGGCACCGCCGCGCTGTCGGACGGAGACTTCGTCCACCGCGCCATCGAGATGTCCGACTGCATCATCAACGTGGGACACGACGTCATCGAGAAGCCGCCGTTCGTGATGCGCGACAGCAGCCGCGCCGTTGTCCACCTGAACTTCTCCTCGGCGGAGGTGGACCCGGTCTACTTCCCGAAGCTGGAGGTGACGGGGGACATCGCCAACGCCGTGTGGCGCATCGCGGAGGGGCTGGGACAGCGTGGGGCGAGCTGGGACTTCGCGCCGTTCGAGAAGGCCCGGGCGGGGCTGGAGGCGCAGCTGGCGCGAGGCGCGGCGGATGACCGCTTCCCCATCTACCCCGCGCGGCTGGTGGCGGAAGTGCGCCGCGCGCTGCCGGATGACGGCATCGTGTGCCTGGACAATGGCATGTACAAGCTGTGGTTCGCCCGGTACTACCGCACGCGGCGGCCCAACACGCTCCTGTTGGACAACGCGCTCGCGACGATGGGGGCGGGGCTGCCCTCCGCGATTGCGGCGAAGCTGGTGCATCCGCGCCGCAAGGTGGTGGCGGTCTGCGGTGACGGTGGGTTCATGATGAACTCGCAGGAGCTGGAGACGGCGGTGCGGCTGGAGCTGGACCTGACGGTGGTCGTCGTGCGTGACGACGGCTACGGGATGATTCGCTGGAAGCAGGGGGAGATGGGCCTGCCGGATTTCGGTATGGCGTTGGGCAACCCCGACTTCGTCCGCTACGCGGAGGCGTACGGCGCCAGGGGGCATCGACCCACGAGCGCGTCGGAGTTCGGCTCCACCCTGTCACGTTGCCTGGAGTCGGGCGGCGTGCATGTCATCGACCTGCCCATCGACTACTCGGACAACACCCGCGCGCTCGGCGTCGGGGAGAAGGAAGGCGAGGTGCTCCATGTTGGCTGAACGCTACCCGTACTACGTGGCCAACCGGCCGCGCTGGCCGAACACGGACCTGCCCGTGGTGGACAAGTACTCGGGCGAGGTGGTGACGCGCGTCGCGCTCTCGGACGCGGCCGCGGTGGAGGAGGCCATCGCCGCCGCGGTGCGCGCGGCGGGGCCGATGCGGCGGCTGCCCGCGCATGCCCGACAGGCGGTGCTGGAGCACTGCGTGCGTCGCTTCCAGGCGCGCGCGGAGGAGCTGGCCTGGGTCCTCTGCATCGAGGCGGGCAAGCCCCTGCGTGACGCGCGCGGCGAGGTGACGCGGCTCATCGAGACCTTCAAGGCCGCCGCCGAGGAGGCGGTGCGCGGGGGCGGCGAGGTGTTGAACCTGGAGGTGTCCGCGCGGGCCGAGGGTTATCGAGGCTTCACGCGTCGGGTGCCGGTGGGGCCCGTGTCGCTCATCACGCCATTCAATTTCCCGCTCAACCTGGTGGCGCACAAGGTCGCCCCCGCGATTGCCGCGGGCTGCCCGTTCATCCTGAAGCCGTCGGACCGCACGCCCGTGAGCGCGATGATTCTGGCGGAGGTGCTCGCGGAGACGGACCTGCCCGAGGGCGCGTTCTCCGTCGTCACGCCGACGCTGAAGGACATCGGTCCGCTCATCGAGGACGAGCGGCTGAAGCTCCTGTCGTTCACGGGCTCGGAGAAGGTGGGCTGGGAGCTCAAGGCGCGCGCGGGGCGCAAGAAGGTGGTGCTGGAGCTGGGCGGCAACGCGGCGTGCGTGGTGGACCGCGAGCCGGGCGCGCCGCTGGAGGCGGTGGCGGACCGCGTGGCGCTCGGGGCGTTCTTCCAGTCGGGGCAGAGCTGCATCTCGGTGCAGCGGGTGCTGGTGCATGCGTCGCACTACGACGCATTCAAGGCGCTCATCGTCGCGCGGGCGCGGGCGCTGCGCTCGGGGAACCCTCGGGACGAGGCGACGACGCTGGGGCCGATGATCGACGAGCCGGCGGCGAAGCGGCTCGAGGGGTGGATCCAGGACGCGGTGGAGCGGGGCGCCCGGGTGCTGACGGGCGGTGGACGCAAGGGGGCGCTGCTGGAGGCCACGGTGCTGGAGGGTGTGCCCGAGGACGCGCCGCTGAGCGCGGAGGAGGCGTTCGGTCCGGTGGTGCTCTTGCAGCCCTTCACGTCCTTCACGGAGGCGATGGCCCAGGTCAACGCGGGGCGGTACGGGCTCCAGGCAGGGCTCTTCACCAACGACCTCTCACGGGCGATGCACGCCTGGGACGAGCTGGAGGTGGGCGGCGTGGTGGTGGGGGACGTGCCGAGCTTCCGCGTGGACACCATGCCCTACGGCGGCGTGAAGGGCTCCGGCCTGGGGCGCGAGGGCGTGAAGTACGCCATCGAGGACATGACCGAGCTGCGGTTGCTGGTGCTGCGCCAGCGCGCGCCCCAGGAGGATTGAGGCGCGGCGCGAGCGTGGCCAAGATGCCCGGATGGACCAGGACGAGCGCGACTTCATCGAGCGCATCAAGAAGGAGGATCCCTCCCGGGGGCTCCGCGTGCGCGTGAGCGACTCGGAGGAGTACCGAATCACGGCGCTCGGCCGCGGCGAGATGGGCTTCTACCAGCAGAACGACAGGGCCCTGCTGTTCGAGTTCAGCGCCGGCTTCGGCTTCATCGTCAAGAAGTCCATCCGGCGCTGGGACGACGGCAAGAAGGTCACCGACGCGGAGCGCGAGGTCATCGTCCAGCGCATCGCCGACTACCTGAAGGCCGGCGGTGCGCAGTACGTCAAGGTCATCGAGTGACCCCGCGTCAGCGGATGATGGCGTAACCGGCGTGCGCGTGGTCGCTCACGCCGTCCGTCTTCACCTGCGCGGCGTTGTGCGTGTCCAGCCCGCCCGACACCCAGACCTGGTCGAAGTTGTCGCCGTTGGCCTTCTTGCCGCCGACCACGCGGTGCAGCCCCGCGCCCTCGAGCGCCTTGCCCACGTTCTCGGTCGAGTCGTTGAAGTCACCCATCACCACCAGCTCGCGCGCCGGCGGCCCCTTGGCCTCCGCGCGCGCCACCTCCGCGAGGAACTGGAGCTGCTTCTCACGCAGCCCCGCGCCTTCCTTCCCCGCGGCCAGGTGCACGTTGATGATGCTCTTCTCCTGGCCATCCGGCCCCACCACGCGCGTCACCAGCGCCGTGCGCGGCTCGGAGGGACTGTTCTTCCTGAGCGCCTCGTTGCGCTCCCCCAGCGCCTTGCGCTCGGACTCCGTCAGCTTGCCGTCGCCCAGCGCCGCCAGGTCCTCCTTCGACGACACCGCGGGCCCTCCGGACTCCGCCGCCGGCAGCGTCACCGTGTACGCGTCCACCACCTTGTCCGGCGCCCCCACGTAGATGGCGTTGCCGTACGTCGCGTCCGCGCCCGTGTCGCCCTTGATGCTCCTGTCGTCCCCGGAGAACGACTCGCCCGTCACCAGCGTCCCCTCGGGCGTCTGGTACAGCGTCGTCCCATCCGCGCCCTGGCGGATCGCCGTGGCCGGCGCGTCCTCGTGCAGCCCCACCGTGGGCACCGTGCCCGACTTGAACGCCTCGAACGCCGGGTTCAGGTGCCGCGCGATGTCCAACGCCGTGTTCGCGTTCCCGCTGCGGTCCACGCCGATGTCCACCTCCTGGAACCCGGCGATGGTCGCGCCCGTCTCGCGGATGAGCTCCGCCTGCTCCTCCCGGTTCTTCGCCGTGCGGTACTCGGAGCCCGCGCCGTTGGCCAGGTTCAGCGTCAGCACCCCCGTGCCGTTCTGGATGTCCGGCAGCTCGTCCGCGTGCACCGGCTTCGAGTAGCCGCTCGGCCCCTCGTTCGCTCCCCCAGACAAGTCCGGCCGCGTGGGGCTGGGGCCCGGTGACGGAGACGGCGTGAAGGAGTCCTTCGCCTGCGCCGAGCCCGACGCCGCGCCCGCGCCATCCTTGGGCCGCGCCTCGTTGGCCGTGGAGGGGGCGGGCGGCTGCTGAACGACGCTCCGGGCCCAACGGCCCGCGACATTCCAGATGCTCATCACCATCTCCTGCGCTCAGGAAGCACACGGCCCGGGCCGTGGTTCCGCGTGGACAGCGTGGGGCCCGAGTCTCCCTCAACCCGGTCATCCCGGAAAGCCGCGCCGGGTCCAGGGGAACCTCCCTCCAAAAAAGGTCCTGGACCATCCCCGCTCGTACCGTTAGTAGGTTTGACCTCAAACATTAAGCCCGGGAGCACGGAGTCCACGCGAGAGGGAGGCGCGGGACCGGGGCTCGCCGTGCGCCCCGACTCGAAAGGTCCCAGACATGGTGCGTTCCATCCCCTTGCCCTGGCTCTCCGCCGCGACTCCCGAAGCACCCGTGGCGAGCACCCCGCCGCCTCCGTTGCCCGTCCCGGTGCCCGAGGGCAGCGCGTGGGGCCTGGAGCTGTGGCAGTGGGCGGGGCTGGCGGTGCTGTTCGTGGGGGCGTGGCTGTTGGGGCGGGCCCTCGAGTGGCTGGTGCTCAGGTTGGTGGACCGGGCCACCGCCATGACGAAGTCGGGCTGGGATGACCAGCTGGCGACGTCCGCGCGAGGCCCCACGCGCTACGTGCTGTTCGCGGTGTTGGTGGCCTCGGGGCTGTGGGCGCTGAAGCTGCCGCCGGTGGCGAAGCACGGCGTGGAGCTGGTGACGCGCTCGGTGGGCCTGGTGGCGGTGGCGTGGTTCCTCTTGCGCTTCGTGAAGCTCGCCGCGGGCTTCGTCGAGCAGACGGTGGTGCGCGAGGAGAAGGGCGGCAACGTGGGCCGGGCCCGCGGCCTGCGCACGCAGCTGGCGGTGCTGCGGCGGGTCGTCGAGGTCGCCGTGGTGCTCATCGGCGCGTCGCTGATGCTGCTGCAGTTCGAGGCGGTGCGGAACGTGGGCGTGTCGCTGCTCGCCTCGGCGGGCATCGCCGGCCTGTTCATCGGCCTGGCGGCGCAGAAGTCCATCTCCACGCTGCTGGCCGGCATCCAGCTGTCCATCACCCAGCCCATCCGCATCGGCGACACCGTCATCGTGGAGAACGAGTGGGGGTGGGTGGAGGAGATCACCCTCACGTACGTGGTGGTGAAGGTGTGGGATTTGCGCCGGCTGGTGATTCCCATGGGCCACTTCCTGGAGAAGCCCTTCCAGAACTGGAGCAAGGTGTCTCCGGACATCATGGGCACCGCGGAGTTCTACGTGGACTTCCGCACGGACGTGCCCGCGGTCCGCGCCGAGCTGCGGCGCATCCTGGAGCAGGAGTCCAACGGGCTGTGGGACGGCAAGGTGGGCGGGCTGCAGGTGACGGACATGTCCGAGCGCACCATGAAGCTGCGCGCCCTGGTGAGCGCGGCGGACTCCGGCAAGGCGTTCGACCTGCGGTGCCTGGTGCGCGAGCGGCTGATGGCCTTCCTGCGCGAGCAGCCCTACGGCCTGCCCATGGTCCGCACCGAGGCCTGCCTCACCGAGCACGAGCCGTCCTCCCACAACGGCGCCCGGCCGGGCACGAATGTGGTGGCCGTGCTCCCCAGCGAGTGACTGGCCCGCACTCCACGGCCGTGCAGGTGGGGCCGTGGAGGCGCAACGCCCATACGGAGCGTCCATGTTGAATGGTGAATAGTTCACCCTGCGTCTCCGGGGTGGGGTAGGTTGTCCGCAATCGCGGATTAAGCGGAAAGTGCGGTTCCGTCTCCCGAGGGCGCGCGCGGCAGCAGTGCGCGCGCCATGTGGAGTCCACACGCGGAGGCCGTGCGATGCGGCTGGCCGCGGTGATCCGCGACGCACCACCCACCCAGCAAGGAGCGCTGCCCATGAAGCGGTTGATTCCGTTTGCCCTGATGTTGCTGAGCCCTACCGCGTCGTTCGCGGGGGCCGAGGACCGGGAGCTGTGGATTTCGTTGGGCGCCGACGCCATGGAGCCCGTGGCGGAGGCGTTCGCGAAGGAAGGCTGGAAGCTGCCGCCGCCGTCGCTGACGAAGAAGGAGGTGTCGGTGATTGCGGTGCGCGAGTCGCAGCTGGAGCGCATCGCGCATGTCATGCACGAGAAGTTCAACCGGTGTGCGGGCTTCGTCACGTTCGAGACCCGGGACGAGGCGGAGAAGTCGCTGGTGCCCGAGCCGCTGGCGGCCACGCAGGAGCTGGTGACGTACACCATCGACAACGCCACCGCCGTCAACTGCATGATTGGCCGGCTGACCGAGCCCGGCGTGCGCTCCACCATCACCACGCTGTCGGGGTACACCACGCGCTACTACACGCACACGACGGGCGTGAACGCGGCGAACGCGCTGCGCACCCTCTGGGCGAACATCGCCGCGTCGCGCAGCGACATCACCGCGTCGCTGTTCACCCACGCGGCGTGGGCGCAGCCCTCCGTGGTCCTCACCATCCCTGGCTCCACGCTGGCCAGCGAGGTGGTGGTGGTGGGCGGCCACCTGGACTCCATCTCCTCGGGCTCCACGGCGCCTGGCGCGGATGACAACGCCTCCGGCATCGCGTCCTTCACGGAGGTCATCCGCGCCGCGGTGTCCTGCAACTACCGTCCGCTGCGCACGGTGAAGTTCATCGGCTACGCGGCCGAAGAGGTCGGCCTGCGCGGCTCGAAGGAGATCGCTGCCTGGCACAAGAACAACGGCATCAACGTGGTGGGCGTGCTCCAACTGGACATGACCAACTACAAGCGCGCCGGCAACACCCATGACGTGGGCGTGGTCACGGACTACACCAACGCCGCGCAGAACACGTTCCTGCGCAACATCATCACCACCTACGGCGGTGGCATCGTCCAGCGCGACACCACGTGTGGCTACGCGTGCTCGGACCACGCGTCGTGGACGAACCAGGGCTTCGCCGCCTCCATCCCGCACGAGTCCACGGTCAGCTCGGGCAACCCCTACATCCACACGGTCAACGACACGATTGCCCAGTCGGGTAACAACGCCAACCACGCCCTGAAGTTCTCGCGCATCGCCGCGGGCTTCGTGGGTGAGCTGGCCAAGGGCGTGACGAACTAGGCCGTCCGTCCTCCGCCGCGCCGGCTGTCCCGGGGCGCGGCGGAGGGCGTCGAATCGTCGTCCCCGTCGGCAGGGGGCACTGTAGGCTCGCGCGCGCAGCTTGGACCGCGCAGTGCGAGGACCCATGGCCTACTCGTCGGAGATCAGCCGCACCCAGCCCGCTTGCATCCTGCTGCTCATCGACCAGTCGGGGTCGATGGACGACCCCTTCGGGGGGCAGGGCGGCACGCGCAAGAAGGCCGAGGGTGTGGCGGACGTCACCAACCGCCTGTTGCAGAACCTGGTGGTGCGGTGCGCCCGCGAGGAGGGCATCCGGGACTACTTCCACCTGGGCGTGCTCGGGTATGGCGAGAAGGTCGCCCCGGCCTTCTCCGGCGCGCTCGCGGGGCGGGGGCTGGTGCCCATCAGCGAGGTGGGGCATGCGCCCGCGAGGCTGGAAGAGCGCACGCGCGAGCGCGAGGACGGGATGGGGGGCCTGGTGCGCGAGAAGGTCCGCTTCCCCATCTGGGTCGAGCCGCACGCGCACGGCCCCACGCCCATGTGCGAGGTGCTCCTCCGGGCCCGCGAGCTGGTGACGACCTGGAGGCGCGAGCACCCGGAGAGCTTCCCGCCCATCGTGGTGAACATCTCCGACGGCGAGCCCACGGACGGCGACCCGACGGAGGCCGCGGCGGCGCTCCGCTCGGTGCAGGGCGCGGACGGCGCGGTGCTGCTGCTCAACGTGCACCTGTCCTCGAACCCGGCCGTGCCCATCCAGTTCCCCGACTCGGAGACGAACCTGCCGGACGCGCACGCGCGCAGGCTCTTCGCGCTCTCCAGCCCGCTCACCCAGGGCATGCTCGCCGCGGCCAGGGACGAGGGCCACGCGGTGCGCGAGGGCGCGCGCGGCTTCGTCTTCAACGCGGACATCCTCTCGCTCATCAAGTTCCTGAACATCGGGACGCGGCCGAGCAACCTGCGTTGAGCATGCGAATCGGGCTCGAGGTGATGGGCGTCCAGAAGGACGGCAACGCGCCCTCGGAGAACGAGGACGCCGCGGCGCCCGAGCACGCCTGTGTCATCGAAGAGGACACGCTGCACGTGGCCGTCGCGGACGGGGCGACGGAGAGCCTCTTCTCCGGTCTGTGGGCGCGGCTGCTCGCGCGTGAGTACGCCCAGGGCCCGCTGCGGGCGCCCCCGGACCTGCTCCAGGCGTTGCCGGGACTGCAGCGTCGCTGGCTCGCGGAGGTCGAGGGGCGGGAGCTGCCCTGGTACGCCCAGGAGAAGCTCCGCGAGGGGGCCTTCGCCACGCTGCTGGGCGTGAGCCTCGTGGGGACGCCGGCGCGAGGGGACGGCGTCGTGGGCACGTGGTCCGCGCTGGCGGTGGGGGACTCGTGTCTGTTCCAGGTGCGCGACGAGCAGCTGGTGCGGAGCTTCCCCCTGGAGCTCGCGTCGTCGTTCGGCTCGCGTCCCTTCCTGGTGTCCACGCACGGCGCGCAGAACGCACGCGTCGTCGAGCAGGCGCGCGGGGCGACGGGCGAGGTGCGCGCGGGTGACATGCTGCTCCTGATGACGGATGCGCTGGCCCACTGGTTCCTGGGGGAGCATGAGCGGGGAGCGCGGCCCTGGCTGGCGTTGCCCGCCCGGGCTTCATTCGAGTCGTTCGTGGCGGGCCTGCGCGCGGCGCGGAGCATCCGCAATGACGACACCACGCTGATGCGCCTGTCGGTGGGGGCGTGACGTCATGTCCCTGCCTTCCGACAGCGACTATCAAGCCGCCCTCCAGCATCCGGGACAGGCCTTCTCCGACGCTCGGCTGAAGGCGGGCGTCGTCGAGCAGGGGACGGGGGCGATGGCGGGGCTGCCCCGGCCTCGCGCGGGCAACTTCGCCACCACGTACAAGGTGACCTGCGGCGACCAGGTCTACGCCGTGCGCTGCTTCACGCGCCCGTATCCCCGGGACCAGGAGTCGCGCTACCTCGAGATCCGGCGGCATCTGGAGCAGCGCTGGCTGCCATCGTCCGTGGGGGTCTGGTTCCAGCCTCGTGGCATCCACGTCCGTGGCCGTTGGCTGCCCATCGTCACGATGGAGTGGGTGCAGGGCGAGTCCCTGGAGCGCTACGTCGGCCGACACCTGCATGAGCCGCTGACGTTGTTCAGGCTCGCCGCGGAGTGGCTGGGGCTGCTGTCGGCCCTGCGTGACGCCGGCATCGCGCACGGCGATTTGCAGCACGGCAATGTGCTCGTCACGGAGCGGGGGCTGCGGCTCATCGATTACGACGGCATGTGCGTACCCGCGCTGGTCGGGCGCACGGGCCACGAGACGGGTCACCCGAACTACCAGCACCCCGGCCGCGACGCGGCGTTCTTCGACCTGCGGCTGGACCACTTCTCGGGCTGGGTGGTGTGGCTGTCGCTCGTGGCGCTCGCGCACGAGCCGTCGCTCTGGGAGCGCTTCCAGGGCGGGGATGACTGTCTGCTGTTGCGCCGCAGGGACTTCGTCGAGCCGGAGCGCTCCCCGCTGCTCCAGGCGCTGCGGACCTCGCCCCACGCGCGGGTGCGCGAGTACGTGGCCCCCATGTTGTCGCGACTGCTGGCGATGCGCGCCGACGCGGTGCCCGAGGTGTCGCTGGACGTGTCGCCGCCCAGGGCGGGCGAGGCGTCGCCGACGATGGCCTGGCTGCGCGAGCTGTCGCGGTTCCTTCCCCTCGACAAGCCCGTGGTGCGGGAGTTCTCCCGCGAGGGCTCGCTGGAGCGCGGCATGGTCGGCGGGCTGCTGGTCACCGCGGCGCTGGGCCTGGTGCCCGCCGTGGTGTTCTCGCCGTGGTGGCTGCTGGGCGCGGGGTTCGTCGGGAGCGTGGGGGCGGTGCGCAGTCGAGCGCTGTACCTGCGCGACGCACTGGCGCGCGAGCGCCTCGCGTGGGAACGCCAGCGGACCGAGGCGGCCACGGCGCGAGTCCGGTTGGAGGAGCAGCTGCGTCGGCTGACCCAGTCCCGTCCCGCCGTCCTGCGCGAGTCCCAGGCCGCGCGCTCCCCATTGCTCACGGAGCAGGACGCCCTGCACGCGTGGATGGAGGACGTGCGTCGACGCAACCTCGACGTGGACAGCTCCGAGCTGGAGCGCATCGAGGGACGGCGGGCGCAGGTGGAGCGCGAGGAGCTCAACGCTCGCAAGGACCTGGAGGTCGAACGTCGACGCTGGGAGGACGACGCGGAGCTTCAACAATCGCTCTCAGCCCGCGCGCGCGACGAGGCGCTGCTGCGTTTCAAGCAGCGCCTGGCTGCGCTCGAGGCCCGGTTCGACGAGCGCCGCGCCGCGCTGGAGGCGGAGGAGGACACCGCGGCGGCCCAGGCTCGGACCTCTGGCGTCCTCTCCAGGGCCTTCCGTGAGGCCATGTCCCGGGCCGCCGCGCTCATCGAGCTGCTGCGGACGCAGGTGAGTCCGCTCACCGAGGTGGACCGCGCGCTCGCTCAGACGCGACATGACCTCGTCGTCGAGGGCTCGCGTGAGCTCGTCGCCGAATGTGCGCTCGCCGCTTACGGCTCCAGCCAGTTCTCCCATTTCCTCGGCTGGCTCTTTCAGGAGACTCCCGACAAACCGTGAAAAGTTGTATTGAGCAGGTCCATGACGACTCGCTCGAGCATCTTCACTGCGGCAGTGGGATGGGCAGTCCTCGTCGTGGAGGGCGGGTGCTCGGAGCTCATCGGCGCTGGCAGCGGCTCCATCTGGGTGGATGGCTCCAGCGCGGGCCCCGAGCGCATCATGTTCCAGGGCCTGGGCGGCTCGCTGGTGATGAACAACATCATCCTCGGAGCCCGGACGGGGACGCGCTTCAACGTCACCTTCTCCAACAACATCGTCGCGGGCGCGCCGACGACGCACGCGGGCAATGGCAACAACACGGCGTGCCTGGACCCGCTCGCGAGGGCGAACCTGGTGTCCACGCAGCTGTCTGCGGCGGGCTTCAGGGACGCGGCGGCGAAGGACTTCCACCTGCTGGCCTCCTCGGCCGCGGTGGACAAGGCCGTGACGCTCACCGGCGTGGTGGACTTCGACTACGACGGCGCCCAGCGCCTGCCTCCCTATGACTACGGCGCGTACGTGGCGGCCGCGGGGATTCCGCTCGTCACGCCGCAGCTCCAGGTGGAGCGCTGATGTTTCGGGTGGGAGCGTTGGTGCTGGGGCTGCTCGCGGTGGGGACCGCTCAGGCGACGGATGCGGGCCCCGCGCGTGCTTCGCTCCAGTCCGTCGTGGACTCGCTGGCAGCGGAGGCGGCGAGCCTGTCGCCGGGCTCGGACATCGCGTTGGCGGTGCGGGACTCGAGGACGGGGGAGTACGCCGGGTTCTCGGACACGGTGCCGCACATCTCCGCGAGCTCGGCCAAGGTGTTCTGGGTGGCCGCGGCGCTGAAGAAGGCCGAGGAGAAGAAGGTGGCCCCGCTGGCGGAGAAGGTCTTCCGCACCTCGGACAACGAGGCCTCGGGCGCGGTCATCGACCTGGTGGGTGGGCCGGACGCCATCAACGACTATCTGCGCTCGCTCGAGGTGAAGAACACCGCGCTGACGAAGTGGAACTACGGCAAGCCGCGCTGGGCCACCAACTCCCCGAAGGTGATGGGGAACGACAACTACCTCTGCGCGGCGGACGCGGTGGCCTTCCTCCATCGCCTGGCGGCGGGCGAGCTGCTGAAGCCCCGGCCGACGTCGCGCCTGTTGAAGTGGATGGAGCTGACGCCTCGCGAGGGCTGCGGTGGGTGGCTGGGCACGCGCCTGCCGGCGAAGGCCCGCGCGAGCTTGCGGCACAAGGCGGGGTGGCTGCCTCCGGGGTGCTGCTCGGACGACGCGCGCTACAACGTGCTCAACGAGGTGGGCGTGGTGCGGCTGCCGGACGGCGGGCACTACACGGTGGCCATCCTGGTGGCGCGCGGGCCGGACTGGCCACGTCAGGCGTTCTTCGTCGAGCGCGCGTCATGTGTGCTCTACCGCACGCTGTCGGGGGAGGCATCGCTCGACTGCGGAGAGGCGCTGGCGAAGCGGGGCGGCCCCGCGCCGGTGGTCATCGAGGACGGGGGGACACCTCCCGACTACGACTGCTGACGACGGCGCGCCCCTGGGGCGTCGAGCCACGGTAGATTGCGGCCTGGACCCTCGCGGGAGGACGTCATGGGCTTCGGGTGCTGCCACTACCAGGAGGTGGGGGAGGGATGTGACTCCGCCTTCACCATGGAGTCCTCGCGCGTCACCTTCGGACGGGGCTGCCTGTCGGAGGTGGGGGACAGGGCGAGGGCGCTCGGGATGCGGCGCGTGGCGCTCTTCACCGACGCGGGGGTGGCCAGGCTGCCCATCTTCGGCACCGTGGTGGAGTCGCTGCGCGCGGCGGGGCTGGAGTTTGGCGTCTTCAAGGACGTGAGCATCGAGCCCACGGACCAGTCCTTCCTGGAGGCAATCCGCTTCGCCGCGGACCTGCGTCCGGATGGCTATGTCTCCCTGGGCGGTGGCTCCGTCATCGACACGTGCAAGGCGGCGAACCTCTTCGCCACCTGGCCGTCCGACTTCCTGACGTACGTGAATGCGCCGGTGGGCGAGGGCCGGCCGGTGCCCGGGCCGCTCAAGCCCCACCTCGCGTGTCCCACCACGTCCGGCACGGGCAGCGAGGTGACGGGCATCACCATCTTCGATTTGCGCTCGCTGGGCGCGAAGACGGGCATCGCGTCGAACGCGCTGCGGCCCACCGAGGCGCTGGTGGACCCGGACTGCACCGCCACGCTGCCGGGCGAGGTCGTGGCGGCCAGTGGACTGGATGTCCTGTCCCACGCGCTGGAGAGCTATACGGCCCGGGCCTATGTGCGCCGGCCCGCGCCCGCGCGTCCGACGCTGCGGCCGATGAGTCAGGGGGCGAATCCCTGGAGTGATTTGGGCTGCCGTGAGGCGCTGCGGTTGATGGGGCTGTATCTGGAGCGGGGTGTGGCGGACGCGACGGACCACGAGGCTCGAGAGCAGTTGATGTGGGCGGCGACGCTGGCGGGCATCGCGTTCGGCAACGCGGGCGTGCATGCGCCGCACGGCATGGCGTACGCGGTGGCGGGGCTGGTGCGGGACTTCCGTCCCTCGGGTTATCCCCAGGAGGAGCCGCTGGTGCCACACGGCATGGCGGTCATCCTCAACGCGCCGGCGGTGTTCCGCTACACGGCGGCCGAGAGCCCGGAGCGTCATCTGGAGGCGGCCACGTGGCTGGGCGCGGACGCGCGGGGCGCGGGGCCTGGGGACGCGGGCGAGGTGCTGGCGGACAAGCTCATCCGCATCATGCGCGCGGTGGGGATGCCGAACGGGCTGCGGGGCGTGGGGTACACGCAGGAGGACGTATCGGCGCTCGCGTCGGGGGCGCTGCCCCAGCAGCGCCTGCTCCAGAACGCGCCCCGAGAGATGACGCGGCCGGTGCTGGAAGGGCTCTTCCAGCAGGCCCTGGGGTACTGGTCGCCGTGATGAGAGGGATTGTGCCGTGAGTGACGTCGAGACCGCCGAGCGCTACACCTACTTCCTGCCCATCACCACGCGGTGGATGGACAATGACGTCTACGGTCACATCAACAACGTCACGTACTACAGCTACTTCGACACCGTGGCGAACCACTACCTCATCCACGAGGGGGGGCTGGACATCCACGCGAGCCCCATCATCGGGTTGGTGGTGGAGTCGAAGTGCCAGTACCGCGCGCCGCTTGCGTATCCGGACCGCCTCCGGGCGGGGCTGCGGGTGGACAAGCTGGGCACGCGCTCGGTGACGTATGGGATTGGCATCTTCAAGGAGGGCGAGGCGGAGGCCGCGGCCCACGGCCACTTCGTCCATGTGTTCGTGGACCGACAGACGCGCAGGTCCACGGCGATTCCCGAGCGATTGAGAGAAGCGCTTTCGCGGTTGCGGCTGCCCTCCTAGGGAGATGTCATGGCGTCCCTTTCCCAGTCAGGTCCTGCTCTCGAGCTCTTCCTGCCGCTCGCGGCGCTGTGGTTCGCGTTCGTGTTGTGGGTCTTGTCGTGGGTGAGTGGCTGGCGCGGGCTGGCGCGGAACTTCGGGACAGACGCCGGGGACCGGCCCGAGTCGATGCGGTGGTTGCGCTCGGCCCGGTTGGGGTGGGCCTCGTACAACCATTGTCTCTGGATGGGTGGAGACGAGCGCGGCCTCTATCTGCGGCCCGTCCTGCCGCTGCGGCTGTCCCATTCCCCGCTGCGCATCCCCTGGTCGGAGATTCGAGCGTGGGAGCGCAAGAAGTTCCTGTTCCGGTGGACCGACACGCTCCTCCTCGGCCCGACGCACCTTCGGCTGACGGTTCCCTCGTCCGCGATGGAGTCGCTCACTGCCTACCTGGAGGACGGCCGCGATGGACGCGTTCAGACTCGTCTTCGATGAGCAGCGGGAGCTGGTGGGGGAGGTGCCCCCGGTGTCGTGCGGGCTGTGCGCCGCGCCGGCGAAGGGGCGGCTGCTCGAGGAGGGCGCGCTGGCGGGGAGCTTCGGGTGGGAGTGTGGCTGTGGCGCGCTGGGGATTCATGCGCCGCTGTATGATCTGGATGAGCTGTACGACGAGCTGCTGGCCGCGTGGGGGCTGGGGGTGGACCTGCCGGAGGCGGAGCCGCTGACGCCGGTGGGCGCCTCGGGGTTCCTCTTCGCGACGTATGTCGATGGGCCGAAGCTGCTCCAGCAGCTCTTCAATCGGGCCAGGGCGGAGGGGGCACAGGTGGCGGCCACCGAGGTGCAGGTCGTCATCGAGACCCCCGGCTCCGCGGGGTTGGAGCTGACCTGGGATGTGCTCTGGGCGCGTGCTCCGCGCCGGGGCGAGTGAGGAGGGATTCAGATGCTGGAGTCACGAGACATGCTCCTGCTGGCGACGGGGGCCTTACCGGGCTGGCTGTTTCCTCCGTTGTTCGTGCTGGGCCTCGTGGGCATCTCGTTCTTCGCGTCGGTCAAGGGTGGCTGGTCCGGGCTCGCGAAGCGCTACCGGACGAGCGCGCCCCGGCCGGACCTGTTCATGAAGATGTCGACCGGGCGGATGGGCTGGACGCACTACAACCGCTGCCTGACGGTGGGCGCGAGTGAAGCGGGGCTCTATCTCGCGATGATGCCCAGCTTCACACCGTTCCATCCGCCGCTGCTCATCCCCTGGTCTGAAATCAAGGAGCGGCGGCGTGAGACCTCCCAGTTCCAGCGCGTCGAGACACTCGTCATCGGGCCCGACCGGACCGTGGTCCGAATCGAGGCCCTGGTGATGGATGGACTCGGCCGATACCTGCCGCGCCTGGAGCCTGGGCTTCAACGGTTTCCGTCTCGAGGCGAGTGAGGTCGCTAGGATGTCCGTCAGGCTGACCCGATACTTCCGGCTCCCCGACGCCGTGCAGCCAGGCACCTGGTCCTTGGGCGCCCCGCTGGATGGACAGGGCCAGGAGCTGGATGACCCGACGGTTTTTATCGGGGGCCGGTCGCTACCAGGGGGTGGAGCGCGCCCACTCCGGCTTTGGGTCAGGCGGAGAGGTTCTCCGGCGCCTGCGCCGCGTGCACGGGCGGCCTGCGCACGGACCAGGGGCGGGCGTGCTCCAGCTGGCCCGCGAGCCGGAACAGGGTGGCCTCCTCCGCGAAGCGGCCGACGAACTGCACGCCGATGGGCAGACCCTGCGCGTTCCAGTGCAGGGGCACGGACATGGCCGGCTGTCCCGTCACGTTGAAGAGCGGCGTGAAGGGAATCAGCGTGAAGACGTGCCGGTACCACTCGCCCGCGCCCATGGGCTTGTTCGAGTCCAGCACGCCGAGCGGGTAGGGCGGCACGGCCACGGTGGGCGTCAGCAGCGCGTCGTGGTCCACGAAGAACGCGCCCACCACGCGGCTCACCTGGTTGAAGACCGCGAACGCCGCCTGCAGGTCCAGCGCGCGCAGACGCCGTCCGTGCTCCACGGCGGCCCACGTCGTGGCCTCCAGCGTGTCCGGCCCCAGCGTGCGCCCCAGCGCCCCGCCGAGCATCTCCGCGAGCGCCGCGTTGCTCGCGCACCACACCGACACCATGGCCTCCACCAGGACCGCGTCGTCATAGACGGGCGCGGCCTCCACGATGTCGTGCCCCAGCGACGCGCACAGCTTCGCCGCGTCCTCCACCGCCGCCACGTTGTCCGGGTGCACCGGCACGCCCGACGCCGCCTTGCGTGAAATCGCGATGCGCAGCTTCCCCGGCTCCCGACGCACCTCCTCCAGGAACGGCCGCTCCGGCGGCGGCGCGTAGTACGGGTCACCCGGCGCCGCGCCCTGCGTGGCATCCAGCATCGCCGCGCTGTCGCGCACCGAGCGGGTAATGACATGCTCGATGCCCAGGCCGTTGACCGCGTCGCCTCCGTCCGGACCCACCGAGACGCGCCCGCGCGTGGGCTTCAAGCCGAACACACCGCACAGCGAGGCCGGGATGCGCAGCGAGCCGCCGCCATCGTTGCCGTGCGCCACCGGGACGATGCCCGACGCCACCGCCGCCGCCGAGCCGCCGCTCGAGCCACCCGGGCTGCGCGACAGGTCCCACGGGTTGCGCGTGGGGCCGTACGTCACCGGCTCCGTGGTCGCGTTGTTGCCGAACTCCGGCGTGTTCGTCCGCCCCATCAGCACCAGGCCCGAGCGGCGATAGCGCTCCATCAACACCGTGTCATGCGGGAGCACCAGGCCACGCGCCAGCCGGCTGCCCAGCTCCGTGGGGATTCCCGCGGCGTGCACCACCAGGTCCTTGATGAGGAAGGGCACCCCACGGAAGGGCCCATCGGCCACCCCCCGCTTCAAGGCCTCGCGCGCGTCGGCTTCCCGGACGTCGATGACCGCGTTCAGCTTCGGATTGACGCGGGCGATGGCCTCCAGCGCCGCGCGCAGCAGCTCGTCGGGGCTGACTTCCTTCTGACGCACCAGCTCCGCCAGCCCCAGCGCGTCGTATCGCGTGTAGTCGTCCAGGTGCATGAGTCCTCGTGGCGCACCGGCCGACGGGACGCGGCCCAGGTGCGGCGCGAGAGGATACCGCTACACCTCTCGCCGCTGCTCGCGCGCGCCGCGCCGGGTCGCCACCGCACCACCACGCGAAGCCGATGACGCAAGGCGGCGACAACTGTCACCGAATGTTTCAAGCAGCACGGACGCGGCTCGAAATGCGCGTTGAGCGAGGAGTATCCTCACCACCGCGGCCGCGGAGCCATCCGCCCGCATCCCGAGAAGGAATCCCCCGCTTATGTTCATGTCCCCGCGTCATCGACGCCAGGGTGTCCTGGCCCTTCTTCCCTTGAGCCTGTGTCTGGGGCTCGCCTGCGGTCCCGTGCAGGAGGAGGCGCCGTCCGAAGCGCCCGCGACCGAGTCCGAATCCCAGCCGCTGACGGCCCCGGGCTTCGCGGAGCTGCACCACCACATGTTCGCGGAGGAGGCCTTCGGCGGTGGCTGGTTCCACGGCAGCCACACCGGCTCGCTGACGAGCTGTGACGGCGGCCTTCCGGAGAGCGACCACGCCCGCGTGCGCATGGACTTGAGCAACCTGCTCAACCTGTGCCCGAACTCGGGAGGCATCAACCTGGGCGGCAACCCGCTGCTCGCGGCGCTCTTCGGCCTGGGCGGCGCGGTGGGCTCGGAGTTCATCGGCAAGATTGAGGGCACCGAGGGCGACACCGGCATCCACCTGGGCCGCATGTCCGTCAACACCCAGTGGCCGCGCTGGGACACCATCGCCCATCAGCAGTCGTGGGAGGGGTGGCTGCGGCAGGCGCACCAGGGCGGCATGTCGCTGGTGATGGTGTCGCTGGTCAGCAACGAGTTCCTCTGCAAGGTGTTGCCGTACCAGAACATCTCGCGGCCGTGCGACGAGATGGTGGACGTGGAGCTCCAGCTCCAGATGGCGCGTGACTTCGACGCGCGCAACGACTGGGTGGAGATCGCCCTGACGCCCTCGCACGCGCGCAACATCATCGCCTCCGGCAAGCTCGCCATGGTGCTCTCCATCGAGACGAGCAAGCTGTTCGGCACCAAGGACTGGCGCACGGAGCTGGACCGCTTCTATTCGTTGGGTGTGCGCTCGCTCCAGCCGGTGCACCAGCTGGACAACCGCTTCGGCGGCGCGGCGCTGCACAACGCCATCTTCCAGGCCGCACAGTTCCTGGAGACGTGCCACGTGGACACCGACTGCGGCGTGACGACCGACACGATGACGCTCGGCTTCGACGTGTACCGCGACGCGGCGGGCAACTGCCGCAACACCAAGGGCCTCACCGCGGACGGCAAGGCGCTGGTGCAGGCGATGATGAGCCGCGGGATGCTCATCGACGTGGCGCACCTGTCGGAGAAGGGCCTGCAGGACGCCTTCGCCCTGGCGCAGGCGAACACGTACTACCCGCTGGTCATCTCCCACGGCCACTTCCGCGAGGTGATGAACCCGAAGCTGGCGGACGACGAGAAGACCACGCCCGCGTGGGTGGTGCGCTACCTGCGCCAGACGGGCGGCATCTTCGGCCTGCGCACGGCGCATGACGAGACGCGCACGTACTCGCGCTCGGGCGTGGCCAACAACTGCCACGGCTCCACGCGCTCCTTGGCGCAGGCGGTCGAGTTCGGCCGCCAGGGCCTCAAGGTGCCCATGGCCTTCGGCGCGGACCTGAACGGCTTCATCCAGCAGACCCGTCCGCGCTTCGGCAACAACGGCGCATGCTCGGCCACGTTCCAGGCGGAGGCGGACGCGCACCTGCGGCAGCAGAACGTCGCCGGCCCCACGCGCCTGGGCACGGGCTTCGACGAGTACGGCCTCGCGCACGTGGGCTACCTGCCGGACCTGCTCAAGGATTTGGGCCGCGTGGGCGCGAACACCGCGGGCCTGTCGGGCTCGGCGGAGACGTTCCTGAAGACGTGGGAGCGCGCCGTGAACCCGCGCACGGGCATGGCGGACGCGGCGGCGGACATCGACACCAGCGGCGTGGCCACCTACGTGGACAAGGCCACCCGCGAGACGCAGTACCCGCTCTTGTGCGGCGTGCGCTACGCGCCGGACTCCAAGGCCGTGGGCGAGTCCTGCCGCTTCAAGGAGGAGTGCATCAGCGACGCGTGCACCGCGTCCGGCTGCAACAGCTCCGGCACCTGCATCTGCGACGAGGAGGCCGACTGCGCGTCGACGCAGTACTGTGGTTGGGGTCTCAACAGCGGCAAGTGCCAGCCGAAGAAGGCCCGAGGGGCCACCTGCCTGTACGGGAAGGAGTGCTTGTCGGGTAGCTGCCGCTGGACGCTGACCTGCGGCTGAGCCGGGGGGCCGGGGTGCGCATCGCCGTTGCGCGGCGCACCCCGGGGGCGTAGGGAGTTCCCATCCCCTATGTCCGCCACCGTCCAACTGCTCGAAGCCGTCCGGAAGGAAGCCCGCCCCGGTATCTGGTCCAACGGAGTGAACCTCTCCCGCGCCGGGGCGGTGGTCCTCCAGTCGAAGACGGAGAGCGAGCTGGAGCTGAGGGTGCGCTCGTCGGGGCGCCCGGTTCCCTTCACGGTGACGCTCTATCCGGCCGACGAGGCCTGGGAGTGTGACTGCCCCAGCCGCGTGGACCCGTGCGAGCACGTGGTGGCCGCGGCCCTGTCGCTCCAGCAGGCGGAGAAGACGGACGCGCCCATGGAGACGGCGGCCACCCGCTGGTCGCGCGTGGTGTACCACTTCGCGCGCACGGGCGACGGCCTCCAGCTCAAGCGCACGCTGGCCCACGCGGACGGACGCGAGGAGGCGCTCGACGGCAGCCTCGCCTCGTACATGGCGAAGCCGGCGCAGGCCGCGCAGCTCCAGGTGGAGCAGGCCGACCTGCTGGCCGACCGCATCCTCGAGCAGCGCCGCACGCGCGGCGCCCTGGCCCCCGAGACGCTGGAGGCGCTGCTCAAGGTCCTGGTGCAGGCGCGCAACGTGCTGCTCGATGGCCGCCCCGTGGCCATCCCCGACGAGGTCGTCGTGCCCCGGGCGCTGGTGGAGGAGCGTGGCGGGCAGCTGGTGGTGACGGTGGCGAGGGACTCCCGCGTGACGGAGGTGGTGAGCCCCGGCGTCGCGCTGGTGGGGGACGCGCTGGCGCGGCTGGGCGAGACGGGCATGACGGGCCCGTGGCTCAACAACCTGCCCATCGTCCGCACCTACGGCGCGGAGCAGCTCGGCGAGCTGACCTCCAAGGTGCTGCCGGAGCTGGGGCGTCGCATGCCCGTGGACGTGCGCACGAAGCGGGTGCCGTCCATCGACCGCGAGCTCAAGCCGCGCATCCTGCTGGAGCTGCACCAGCTGGAGTCCGGGCTGTCGGTGCTGCCGACGCTGGTCTACGGCGCGCCGCCGGCGGTGCGCATCGACAACGGCCGCATGGTGTACCTGCGCGGCGCGGTGCCGCTGCGCGACGAGGCCGTGGAGCAGCGCCTGGTGCACGAGCTGCGCGAGGAGCTGAACCTGGTGCCGGGCCGTCGGGTGACGGTGCAGGGGCCGGAGATGGTGCGCTGGGCGGACAAGCTGCGGCGGTGGGGCGGGGACCTCGCCGGTGACGGCGCGTCGGTGGTGAGCCCGGACGTGCGGCTCAAGCCCTCGTTGTCCGTGGAGGGTGCCACCAACGCGCTCGGCGTGCCGGAGGTGCGCTTCACGCTCGACTTCCAGGTGGAGGGGGGCAAGGGCGGCGAGACGCGCTCGGTGGACGCGGCCGCAGTGGTGCGCGCGTGGCAGGAGGGGCTGGGCCTGGTGCCGCTGGTGGGCGGGGGCTGGGCGCCCTTGCCTCGCGCCTGGCTGGAGAAGAACGGCCAGCGCGTGGCGGACCTCCTGGCCGCGCGTCAGTCGGATGGCCGCGTGTCCAACCACGCGCTGCCGCAGCTGTCGCAGCTGTGCGAGACGCTGGAGCAGCCGCCTCCGCCGGGCCTGGACAAGCTGGCGCCGCTCGTCGAGGGCTTCGAGAAGCTGCCGCCGCCGGTGTTGCCGGAGGAACTCAACGCGTCGCTGCGCCACTACCAGCAGACGGGCGTGAGCTGGCTGGGCTTCCTCAAGAGCGCGGGCCTGGGCGGCATCCTCGCGGACGACATGGGCCTGGGAAAGACGCTCCAGACCATCTGCGTCCTGGGAAAGGGCTCGCTCGTCGTGTGCCCCACCAGCGTGCTGCCCAACTGGGCGGCGGAGCTCAAGCGCTTCCGTCCCTCGCTGAAGGTCTGCGTCTACCACGGCCCCGGCCGCGCGCTGGACGCGGCGGCGGACGTGACGCTCACCACGTATTCCATCCTGCGCCTGGACGCGGCGGTGCTGGGGGCGCAGGACTGGGCCATGGTGGTGCTGGACGAGGCGCAGGCCATCAAGAACCCGGAGAGCCAGGTGGCGCGCGCCGCCTTTGGCATCAAGTCCGGCTTCCGGCTGGCGCTCAGCGGCACGCCGCTGGAGAACCGCCTGGACGAGCTGTGGAGCCTGATGCACTTCACCAACCCGGGCCTGCTCGGCGGACGGCGGCAGTTCGAGGAGAAGCTCGCGCGCCCCATCTCCGAGGGCAACGCGGGCGCCGCGAGCGAGCTGCGCCGCCGCATCCGTCCCTTCGTGCTGCGCCGCCTCAAGCGCGACGTGGCGCCGGAGCTGCCGCCGCGCATCGAGTCGGTGATGCACGTGTCGCTGGATGAGCGCGAGCGCTCCATCTACGACGCGGTGATGGCGGCCACGCGCGCGGAGGTGGTGGCCCTGCTCAACGAGGGCGGCAGCGTGCTCAAGGCGCTGGAGGCGCTCCTGCGCCTGCGTCAGGCCGCGTGCCACCCGGCGCTGGTGCCCGGGCAGAAGGCCACCTCGTCGTCGAAGGTGGACACGCTGGTGGAGGCGCTCGACACGGCGGTGTCGGAGGGCCACAAGGCGCTGGTGTTCTCTCAGTGGACGTCGCTGCTGGACCTCATCGAGCCGGCGCTCAAGCGCGCGGGCATCGGCTTCGACCGGCTGGACGGCAGCACGGCGAACCGGGGCGAGGTGACGGCGCGCTTCCAGGCGGACGACGGCCCGCCGGTGCTCCTGATGTCGCTGAAGGCGGGCGGCACGGGCTTGAACCTGACGGCGGCCGACCACGTGTTCCTGGTGGACCCGTGGTGGAACCCGGCCGCGGAGGCGCAGGCGGCGGACCGCGCGCATCGCATCGGCCAGGAGCGACCCGTGAACGTCTACCGGCTGGTGTCGCAGGGCACCGTCGAGGAGCGCATCCTCGGGCTGCAGGACAAGAAGCGCGCGCTGATGGAGGCCGCGCTGAGCGAGGCCGGCGGCGCGGCGGCCATCACCCGTGAAGACCTGCTGGAGCTGTTCTCGTGAAGCGGTTGCTCGGACTCACCCTGGGGTTCTTCCTGATGCTGTCCATGGATGCCGAAGCCAAGAAGCAGGACGCGGCCACCACGCTGCGCACCATCCTCGAGCGCGACTGGCAATACCAACTGGAGCGCAGCCCGACGTACGCGTCCGTCGCCGGAGACCGGCGCTGGAACACGCGCTGGGATGACCTGAGCCTCACCGCGCTCCAGGCGGACAACACGCACTCGCGCCAGGTGCTCGAGCAGCTGAAGAAGGTGGACCGCGCGAAGCTGTCCGAGGAGGACCAGCTCAACCTGGACCTGTTCCGCAAGGAGCACGAGACGTGGCTGGAGGAGTTCCGCTTCGGCTGGCACCTGCTGCCCGTCAACCAGGTGGGCGGCATCCCCGAGGGCATCCGCCAGCCTCCGGGCGTGCAGACGGCCTACCAGCTCGCGGACACGCTGCGCTTCGACACGGTGAAGGACTACGAGGACTGGGTGGCCCGGCTGGAGGGCTTTCGGACCTACGTGGAGCAGGTGACGGCGCTGATGCGCGAGGGGGTGCGCCAGAAGAAGGTGCACCCGCGTGTCATCCTCCAGCGCGTGCCGCCGCAGATCGAGCGGCAACTGGTGGAGGACCCGACGAAGAGCGGCTTCTACACGCCCTTCCTGCGCTTCCCCGCGAAGCTGTCCGCCCAGGACCAGCAGCGCCTGGCGGCGGCGGGGCAGAAGGCGGTGCGCGAGGGCGTGGTGCCCGCGCTGCGTGCCTTCCACCGCTTCCTCGTCGAGGAGTACCTGCCCGGCGCGCCCGAGGCGGTGGGCATCTGGCAGTTCCCCGACGGCCAGGCCGCGTACGGCTTCTTCGCGCGCCGGTTCACCACCACGTCGCTGACGCCCGAGGAGATCCACGCGCTCGGGTTGTCGGAGGTGAAGCGCATCCGGGCGGAGATGGACGCCATCATGAAGCGCACGGGCTTCAAGGGCACGCTGCCGGAGTTCTTCCAGTTCCTGCGCACGGACCCGCGCTTCTACTCGCGCACCGGTGAAGAGCTGTTGATGCGCTACCGGAGCCTGGCCAAGCAGATCGACCCGCTGCTGGTGCGGCTGTTCAAGACGCTGCCCCGGCAGCCGTACGCGGTGGAGCCCACGCCGGAGGCCATGGCGCCGGACGTGACGACGGGCTTCTATTACGCGGGCTCCTCGGACGGCTCGCGCCCTGGCACGTACCTGGTGAACCTGTACCGTCCGGAGACGCGGCCGCACTGGGAGATGGTGCCCCTCACGCTGCACGAGGCCGTGCCGGGACATCACCTGCAGACGTCCCTGGCCACCGAGCAGACGGCGCTGCCGGACTTCCGCCGCTTTGGCTACTACGTGGCGTACGGCGAGGGCTGGGCGTTGTACTGCGAGACGCTCGGCGACGAGATGGGCCTGTACGAGAACCCGTACGACAAGTTCGGCCAGCTCTCGTACGACATGTGGCGCGCGGTGCGGCTGGTGGTGGACACGGGCATGCACGCGAAGCAGTGGACGCGTCAGCAGGCGCTCGACTACTTCATGGAGAACGCGCCCCGCCAGGCGTTGGACATCACCAACGAGGTGGACCGCTACATCGCCTGGCCGGGACAGGCGCTGGCGTACAAAGTGGGGCAGCTCAAGATTCGCGAGCTGCGCACCCGCGCCGAGGCCTCGCTGGGTGAGCGCTTCGACGTGCGCGAGTTCCACGACGTGGTGCTGCTGAGCGGCTCGCTGCCGCTCGACGTGCTCGAGCGCAAGGTGGACGCGTGGGTGGCCCGCCAGAAGGCCCTCGCGAAGTAGGGGAGCGCGGGCTACTTGCCGCGCCCCACGGTGACGCGCACCAGGTGCTTGATGGCCCGGTGCGCGCGCTGGCCTCCGGCGGACTTGATGAGCCGGTCATTCAGGTCATCCACCAGTCGGTGGCGCAGGGGCGGCTCGGTGGTGAGCAGGGCCTCGTAGCTGGCGCGCAGCTCCTCCTCGCGCCTCGTGGAGCACTCGAGCTCGAACTCCTTCGACGCGAGCAGCTCGCGCACGCCGTGCAGCTCTCCCCTGAGCGCCGTGCCCTCCGCATCCCGGTGGGCGAGCTGCTGCTCCAGCTCCCTCACCCGCGCCTCACCCGCCTCGCAGCGTGCGAGCAGGGCGTGGTGGCGCGCCTGGAGCTCCTCGAGCGCGGAGCGCGTCGCCTGGGTCTCCTCGGCGCGCAGCTGCTTCTCCTGCCGCAGCTCGGCGCGGACCTCCTCCAGCCACGTCGCCGCGCGCGACACCCAGTTCACGTTGGCCACCGGCTGCGCGAGGTTCGTCGCCAGCCGTGACAGCCACTCGCGCCGGAGCTTCCGCTGCTCCTCGATGTACGCGCCGCCGCGCTCCAGGGACGCGGGCAGGCCGCCCTCGAGGAAGTCCTTCAGCGACGTCTCCGACTCGGCCAGCCCCGCCTTCTTCTGGCGGTAGTACTCGTTGAAGGCGAACAGGTGGCTGGGCACGCCGGACACCTTGCCCAGCAGCGTCACGTGGTACGAGGACGCGACGAGCGCCTCGCACTCGCGGATGCGCTCCACGGCCTGGGACAGGCGCCCCTGGAAGAGCAGCCCCACCAGGTCCACCACGTCCGCCTGCGGGAAGTGCTCCGTGAAGGCCGTCTTGCGCATGGCCGCGAGGCTGTCCTCCACCACGGGGCGCTCGTCGATATATGCATTGAGCACCACCGGCGCCGCGGCCTCGCCGAAGTGCGCGCGCAGTGCCTGGAGCTGCTCGTTCATCGTCGCGGCGGGAGGCGGCAGCGAGTCCGGGTCCACGCCGGGGTCCGTATACGCGTAGGTGGACAGGTTCATGTGCAGCGCGAAGCGACCCGGCGCCTTCGGCCGGGGCTCCTGACGCGAGGCCTCCTCGGCCGCGCGGTCCAGCTCCTCGAGCGCGTCATCCCCGGACAGGAGCGCCGGGGCGCCATGCTCCACCAACGCCTGGACGGACTCGGGGTCCCGACACCCGAGCAGCAGCGGTTGCCATTGGTGCGCGTGCGCGGCCAGCCGGCTCGCGAACTCGGGACCGACCTGCAGCCCCGACAGCACGTAGTGCCCCGGCAGCCAGGCGTGCAGCAGCGACTCCACGAGCGCCAGCATCCCGTCGCCCCAGCGGCCATTGAAGTAGCCACCGCCATAGACATGCAGCCGGGCCGCGCCCCTCAGGCGCGTGGGCGAGACGGGCTCCAGGCCCAGCTCCCTCGCCTTGGTGGACGCGGTGTCTCCGCTGTCCGCGGAGAAGAAGACGAAGTCCTCCGTCCCGAGCACCACGGGGAGCTGACGCAGGTACTGCGCGTCCTGCACCCGCCCCAGCTCGTGGATGGAGACGACCGCCGACTCCTTGCGCCCCAGGTGCCAGCGCACGGCGCCCTGCAGCATGAGGATGTCCCCGAAGTTCCAGTATCCATTGAATCCTCCGGCCAGGAGGATCTTGGACATCTCGGGGGCATAGAGCTTCTTCAGGGTGGTGGAAGTCGCGAAGAACGAGAAGCGCATTCCCGTTCCTTAATCACGGACGTGACAATGTCGTCACTCGATACTTGCATGACAAAGAATGACTGTGGCCCGGGCGACGGCGGGTGGGTCTCCGAGTGGCCGCCTGGAGCCCATGCGAGCCGCCGCCCGAGTCCGGTCAGGGCTTCGCCGTCTTGCGGGTCGCCGGCGCGGGCGCGGCGGGCTTGAGCCGTCCGTACTTCTTCATCGCCTTGACCAGGCCGTCGTGCGGCAGGCCGAAGACGCGGATGTTGTCCGCCCCGGTCATGGTGTCGGAGGCCAGCATGGAGTTGAGGATGGCCTCCTGCGTGGCCTGGACGGTGGCCGCGAAGAGGGGGTTGAGGCGATCATTTCCGAGCACCGCCACGTTGGCGACGTGTGCCTGGGTCGGCGGCTTCAGGTGCTGGGTGGAGAAGGCGAGGAAGATGTCGCCCGAGTAGTTCTCACCCAGGCCGCCCATCTTGGCGATGCCCAGCGGCACGCGGCGGACGAGCCGGTTGAGCTGGTGGGGCAGGAGCGGCGCGTCCGTGGCGACGATGACGATGATGGAGCCCGCGCCCTCGAAGGGGTTGGGTGCCTTGGACGGGGCGCCCGTCGCGTCGCAGGACGGCACCGCCTGCATCATGGGGCTGCCGGGCTTCTGGGAGCCGAGGTAGCACGGCCGCTGGTCCGGGAGCTCCTCTCCCACGGGCACGCCCTCGACGGAGAAGAGGCGGCGCGAGCCGTAGTTGCATTGCACCAGTACCCCGAGCGTGTAGCCGCCGGCGGACTCGGGCAGCTTGCGCGACGCGGTGCCGATGCCGCCCTTGAAGTTGTGGCACACCATGCCCGTGCCGCCGCCCACGGAGCCCTCCGGGACGGGGCCGGTGCGCGCCGTCTCGAGTGCCTGGTGCGCGTGCTCGGGCTTGACGTGGAAGCCATACACGTCGTGCAGCATGCCGTCCCACGTCTCCGCGACGACGGGCAGGCCCAGGTCCCACGCGAGGTCCTTCTTCACCGCCCAGGTGATGACGGCCTCGCGCACGGCGCTGATGTCGTTGGTGTTGGTGATCATCACCGGGCCGTTGAGCTCACCGGACTCCTGAATCCAGTGCGTGCCGGTCATCTCGCCGTTGCCGTTGAGGGCGTAGGTGGAGGCGAAGACGGGCTCGCCCACGTTGGCCTTGCCTCGGGGCAGCACGGCGGTGACGCCGGTGCGCACGGGGCCCTTGCCCGCTTCGATGCGGCCCTGGCCGGAGATGAGCGTGGTGTGGCCCACCTCCACGCCCGGCACGTCGGTGATGGCGTTGAGGGGGCCTGATTGCCCCCCGAAGGTGATGCCCAGGTCCCTGGCGCGAGGCCTGGGGCGCTCGGCCTGGGCGGCGCCGAGCGTGGGAGTCAGCAGCAGCGACAGCAGCACGGAAGAGGAGAGCAGGGTGCGCATGCACCGCTTCCTACTCCTCCGCGCGGTGGTCGTGTAGCGCGGGGATGAGGGCGCCCGCGTCATTCCGGGCGCCCTCGCACCGCGTCAGAACGCGGTGCCGTCCGCGCGCAGACCCGGCGACGAGGTGAGGCCCGTGGGGGACACGACGTTGTGCGGCTTGAACAACGAAGCGCGCGGGGGGTGTTTCCACTGTAGCGCGAGTGCCTGTCATGGGGGGAGGTGTGCGCCCGCGGGGAGCGTCAGGTCCCCTCCGGACCTGGCGTCTGCGGCCTCGAAACCGGCCCCCCCGAGCTCGGTTCCCAGACCAGGAAAAAGCCATGTCAGAACGCGAGTTGACCCATCTCGAGGTGCCGTGTTTCGTCGATTTCTCGGAGGCCCTGGCGGGCCGAGAGGTGGTGGCGCAGGGAGTTGGGCCCGACCTCGACCTGTGGCTCGTGGCATTGGACGGCAAGCGCGACGACCGGATGTCCTTCACGCCGGGAGGTGCCTCGTTCGCCAAGTCCCACGCGGACGCTCCGCAGTCCTACGAGGTCCTGCGCTATCCCTCCCCGGACGCCGAGCCCGAGTCCATCCTCCTTCCACCCGAGCGCCTCAACTTCCACTTCGTCCAACCCCTGCCCGATGGAGACCTGCTGCTGGCGGGGGCCCGGTGCGCCTACGTGGACAAGGACGCTCACGCCCGCAACGCCATCGTCTACTCGCGACAAGGCGTGGCCCGGCGCGAACTGACGCTCGGTGATGGCATCCAGGACATCCAGACCACGAGCGATGGTCGGCTGTGGGTGAGCTACTTCGACGAAGGTGTGCTCGGCAACCGGGGTTGGGGGCAGGGTGACATCGACAGCGAGCCCATCGGCCGCAGCGGGCTGGTGCAATTCGATGCGATGGGGCGGCGCTTGAGTGAGTTCGACCCGCGCGCCGCCGGGACGGACATCATCATCGACTGCTATGCGCTCAACGTCGCGTCGGACGACGAGACCTGGCTGTACTTCTACACGGACTTCCCGCTGGTGCGGCTGCGCGACGGCGCGAAGCCGGTGACCTGGAAGACACCCGTCGCGGGAGCGAGCGCGATGGCGGTGGGCTCTACGCACGTGTTGTTCGGCGGCTCGTATTCGGCGCGCTCCCAGTTCGAGCTGTACGTGCTGCACGGTCGCCGCGAGAAGACGTTGGCCTCCGCGGGGACCTTCGTCTTCGTGGACCCGGACGGCGAGCGCTGGCAGCCCACGTGGATGCGCGGGCGTGGGCCCTGGTTGTATGGCGGCGAAGGCACTCGCGCGTTTCGCATCGACCTCGACACCCTCGTGGCCTCGGCCCGGGTCTGGCACTGAATGCTCCTGACACTCTCGACGACCCACTCTCCCGCGACGGACCTGGGCTACCTGCTGCACAAGAGCCCGCACAAGCCCCAGTCGTTCGACGTGTCGTTCGGCACGGCGCACGTCTTCTACCCGGAGGCGACCGAGCAGCGCTGCACGGCCGCGCTCCTGTTGGAGGTGGACCCGGTGGCGCTGGTGCGCGAGCGCAAGGGCCCCTCCGGCGACGGCGGCGCGCTGGAGCAGTACGTCAATGACCGCCCCTACGTGGCCTCGTCGTTCCTGAGCGTGGCGCTCTCGCGCGTCTTCGGCGCGGCCCTCTCCGGCCGCAGCCGCGAGCGGCCCGAGCTGGCGGCCCGGGCGCTGCCGCTCACCGCGCGGCTGTCCGTGCTGCCGTGTCGTGGAGGCGAGCCCTTCCTGCGGCGCCTCTTCGAGCCGCTCGGCTACACCGTGACGGCCACCCGCCACGTGCTCGACGAGACGGTGCCGGAGTGGGGGCCCAGCCGCTACTTCACGGTGACGCTCCAGGGGGACAAGCCGCTGTCGGACCTGCTCAGCCACCTGTACGTGCTGGTGCCGGTGCTGGACGACGACAAGCACTACTGGGTGACGGAGGATGAGGTCGACAAGCTCCTGCGCCACGGTGAGGGCTGGCTCGCGTCGCATCCGGAGCGGGAGGTCATCACGCGGCGCTACCTGCGCCACCAGCGCAGCCTCGCGCGCGAGGCGATGTCGCGTCTGCTGGAGGGCGAGGACACCGGTGTGACGGACGCGGTCGAGACGGCCCGCGACGAGGCCGAGGCCACGCTGGAGCGGCGGGTCAGCCTGGACGAGCAGCGGCGGGAGGCCGTGCTGACGGCGCTCGTCGAGCAGGGCGCGGCGTCGGTGGTGGACGTGGGTTGCGGCGAGGGCAAGCTCCTGCGGGCCTTGCTCCAGGAGCGTCGCTTCACGCGCATCACCGGCATGGACGTGTCCACGCGGGCGCTGGAGGTCGCCGCCGAGCGGCTGAAGCTGGAGCGGCTCCCCGACCTCCAACGTCAGCGCATCCAGCTGCTGCAAGGCTCGCTGCTGTACCGGGACGCGCGGCTCTCGGGCCATGACGCCGCGACGGTGGTGGAGGTCATCGAGCACCTGGAGCCGTCCCGGCTGGCCGCGTTCGAGCGGGTGCTGTTCGAGTGGGCGCGTCCGGGCGTCGTGGTGCTGACGACGCCCAACGCGGAATACAACGTGCGCTTCGAGGGCCTGGCCCCGGGCGCGTTCCGGCACAAGGACCACCGCTTCGAGTGGACGCGGGCGCAGTTCGAGTCCTGGGCGCGGCGGCAGGCGGAGCGCTTCGGCTACGGCGTGCGCTTCGTGCCCGTCGGGACGCTGGATGCGGAGGTCGGCGCGCCGACCCAGATGGCGGTGTTCACACGATGAAAATCTCCCTTCCCGAGCTGTCCCTGGTCCTGCTCGTTGGCCCCTCTGGCGCCGGCAAGTCCACCTTCGCGCGCAAGCACTTCCTCCCGACGGAGGTCCTCTCGTCCGACACCTGCCGCGGCTTCGTGTCCGACGACGAGAACGACCAGGACGCGACGCGCGACGCGTTCGACGTGCTGCGCTTCATCGCGGCGAAGCGGCTGGCGCGCGGCCGGCTGACGGTCATCGACGCGACCAACACCCAGCCCGAGGCGCGCAAGCCGCTGGTGGCCCTGGCGCGCGAGTACCACGTGCTGCCGGTGGTCATCGTCCTGGACGTGCCCGAGGCCACCTGCCACGCGCGCAACGCGCTGAGGCCCAACCGTCAGTTCGGACTCCGGGTGGTGCGCCACCAGCTCCAGCAGCTGCGCCAGTCCCTGCGCGGCCTGGAGCGCGAGGGCTTCCGCCACGTCCACATCCTCAAGCCCGAGCAGCTCGAGGACCTGGTCATCGAGCGTCAGCCGCTGTGGAACAACCGCAAGCAGGAGACGGGGCCCTTCGACATCATCGGCGACATCCACGGGTGTCTGGACGAGCTGGTGCTGCTGCTGACGAAGCTGGGCTACGTCGTCACGCCCCAACCGGTGGGGGACCCTGGTTTCGACGTGCGCCCGCCCGAGGGCCGCAAGGTGGTGTTCCTGGGCGACCTGGTCGACCGGGGGCCGGGAGTCGTCGGGGTGCTGCGGCTGGTGATGGGGATGGTGGAGGCGGGCACGGCGCTGTGCGTGCCGGGCAACCACGAAATCAAGCTGATGCGGAAGCTGCGGGGCGGTGACGTCAAGCTGTCCCACGGCCTCGCGGAGTCGATGGAGCAGCTCGAGCGCGAGCCCCCGGAGTTCCGCGCCCAGGTGGTGAAGTTCATCGACGGGTTGGTGTCCCACTACGTGCTGGACGGTGGAAGGCTCGTGGTCGCGCACGCGGGGCTCAAGGAGTCCATGCAGGGGCGCGGCTCGGGCAAGGTGCGCGACTTCGCGCTCTACGGCGAGACGACGGGGGAGACGGACGAGTACGGGCTGCCCGTCCGCCACGACTGGGCCTCCGAGTACCGGGGCAAGGCGATGGTGGTCTACGGCCACACGCCCGTGCCGGAGGCCGAGTGGCTCAACAACACGCTCTGCGTGGACACCGGCTGTGTCTACGGCGGGAAGCTGACGGCGCTGCGCTATCCGGAGCGGGAGCTGTGCTCCGTGCAGGCGGCGCGCGTGTACTGCGAGGCGCGCAGGCCGCCGGGCATCGGAGGCGCTCCCGCCGCGCTGACGGCGCAGCAGCAGGACGACGACGTGCTCGACGTGGCGGACGTGCTGGGCAAGCGCATCGTGACCACGGGGCTGATGCGCAACATCACCCTCCGCGAGGAGAACGCCGCGGCCGCGCTGGAGGTGATGAGCCGCTTCGCGGTGCACCCCAAGTGGCTCATCTACCTGCCGCCCACCATGTCGCCGTCGGAGACGAGCGCGCGCCCCGGGCTCCTGGAGCACCCGGAGGAGGCGTTCGCCTACTTCCAGCGCGAGGGCGTGCTGGAGGTGGTGTGCGAGGAGAAGCACATGGGCTCGCGCGCCGTCGTCGTGCTGTGCCGCGACGCGGACGTGGCCCGCCGGCGCTTCGGGCTCGACGGGGACGAGCGGGGCGCGTGCTACACGCGGACCGGGCGGCGGTTCTTCCAGGACGAGGCGCTGGAGGCGGCGTTCCTGGCGCGGCTGGGCGCGGCCTTCGACGCCTCCGGGTTCTGGGGGGAGCACCAGACGGACTGGGCCTGCCTGGACTGCGAGCTGATGCCGTGGTCGCTGAAGGCGCGGGAGCTGGTGCGCGAACAGTACGCGGCGGTGGGCGCGGCGGCGTTGGCCTCGGTGGGCGCGGCCCGGGAGGCGGTGGCCCAGGCGGCGGCGCGGGGGCTGGACCTGTCGGCGCTGGTGAGCCGCTTCGAGCGCAAGGCGGACGGCGTGGGGCGCTATGTCGCGGCCTATCGGCGCTACTGCTGGCCGGTGGCTTCGCTGGAGGACGTGCGGCTCGCGCCGTTCCACCTGCTGGCGACGGAGGGCGCCGTGCACACGGACAAGGACCACGTGTGGCACATGGAGTCGCTGGCCAGGGTGTGCCGCGCGGATGCCGGGTGGCTGGTGGCCACGCCCTATCGCGTGGTGTCGCTGGCGGACGCGGAGGAGGTGGCGGCGGCGACGCGGTGGTGGGAGTCGCTGACGGCGAACGGCGGCGAGGGCATGGTGGTGAAGCCCCGGGCTTATGTGGCGCGTGGCAAGAAGGGCTACCTCCAGCCGGCCATCAAGTGCCGCGGGCCCGACTACCTGCGCATCATCTACGGCCCCGAGTACACCGCGCCCGAGCACCTGTCGCGCCTGCGCCAGCGGGGCGTGTCCACCAAGCGCTCGCTGGCCATGCGGGAGCTGTCACTGGGCCTGGAGGCGCTGGAGCGCTTCGTGCGCCGGGAGCCGCTGCGGCGCGTGCACGAGTGTGTCTTCGGCGTGCTCGCGCTGGAGAGTGAACCGGTGGACCCCCGGCTGTAGCCGAGGGTCCGCCCCGCTCCCCGAGTCAGTGAACGCCCGGCGGCTGCTGGGTGGAGGACTGCACGCGCGCGCGGCCCTGGGACGCGCCGCGCTCCGCGTAGTGGCCCATGCCCTCGAAGTCCACCGCGATGCAGGGCTCGTCGCCAATCACCCAGCCATCATGGCCCGGCGGGATGATGGCCACGTCTCCCGGGCCCGCTTCGAGCTCGGTGCCGTCATCCATCCGGATCACCATGCGCCCGCTGACGATGTAGCAGGCGTGCGCCACCTGGCAGGAGTCGGTTCCCGCCAGCGGCTTGACGTCCTGGGACCACTTCCAACCCGGCTCGAAGACGACCCTTCCCACCGTCGTGTCGTCGTCGAAGCGGAGGATCTCCGCGTGCCCGTGGTCGGCGAACGGCCGACGCTCGTCGGGCGTGGAGAAGCGCTTGATGCTGAGCTCGCTCATGATGTTCCCCCCTGCGAGCCTGCGGAGGAGCGCCGGAGCGCCCCGGAACCCGTGGCCCGACTGTGATGTCTCAAGGGAAACGTAGGGATGCTCCCGGGGCGCGACAGGGCCTCAGGTCGTCAGCTCCAACGACATGGCCTGGCCCGCCTCGAAGCCCGGCTCGCGGCGCAGCCGCTCCAGCACGCCGCGTGTGCAGTGCAGCGTCACCAACGGAAACACCCCGGGCTCGCTCACCCAGCGCACCGCGCTCATCAACTGGTGCGCCCGCAGGAAGCCGAGCACCTGGTCGCGGAACTGGCGGCTCTCCTCCCCCGCACGCTGGTGGATGGCCGCGCGGCTCTCCAGGGGCGCGGCCGCGGACGCACGCCTGGCCTCGCCGCGTGGAGCGGCTCGAACCTCCGCGGGCTTCTCTCGGGGCATGACGATGGCTTCGACCCACATCGCGTCGCCTCCTTCCGGGCGTGATTCCAGGTCTGCTTGAAGATTATCGGACATGGCGCAGTCCGGTTGTGTCCCGTCGCTGTCGGACTGAAGGGTGGGGCGCCAGCACCCTCACGGCACAGGTTCGTTCCGGCGCGCCGCCAACCGCCCCGTGGAGTCAGCGCGCGCACGGGGGCTCGGCCGTCCGCCTGCTCCACGAGACACCGAGCGTCGACGCCCCTGGGCCCGGGCGCTCGTGCGCGCGAGCGTCCCGCGCTCGTGTGGGTGGGGGACTGACTGGCGGCGCGCCACTTCCTACCTTGTCGCGCATGAAGGACTCAGGACGCCAGCTCCCCGTCTACGTGCCCGCCCGCACGGTGTGGGCCGTGGGGCTTCAGGTGCTGTTGCTCGCGGTCTGCTGGCTGGTGCTGCGCAGGCTCTATCCGCTCCTGACGCTGCTGGCCGTCGTGCTCCTGCTGTCGCTCGCGCTGGACCCGCTGGTGCGCAGGCTGGAGCGCTGGGGCGTGCGCCGCGGCCTGGGCGTGGCGGCGGTGGCGCTGCTCCTGCTGGGGTTGATGGGCGTGCTGGTGGGGACGCTGGTGCCCGCGCTGGTGCAGCAGCTGGAGGGCCTGGTCCAGTCCGCGCCGGGGCTGTTGGAGAAGCTCTCCCAGTCGAAGTGGCTCCAGGAGCTGGGGACGCGCTACGGCTTCGAGCTGAAGCCGGAGGAGCTGCTGCGCTTCGAGCCGCTGGACCTGGCGGGTCGCGCGGTGGGCGTGCTGTCCTCCTCCCTGGGACTGCTCGCCGGTGGAATCACGGTGGTGGCGCTCACCGTGTTCGGCCTGCTGTTCGGCGGCGAACTGTACGAGAGCATCCTCCAGTGGGTGGCGCCGCGGCGGCAGCACCACGTGCGCCAGCTGGTGGGCCGCATGCGCGAGGCGGTGAGCAACTACATCGCCGGCACCCTGTTCGTGATGACCATCGGCGGCGTGGTGGCGGCCATCGTCGCGCTCGCCCAGGGCGTGCCGTACTTCCTGCCGTTGGGGCTGGCGGTGATGGTGCTGGGCGTCATCCCCTACATCGGCAGCATCGTCAGCGGTGTGCTGGTGTGCCTCACCACGCTGGCCACCGTGGGGTTCCGCTCGGCGGTCATCGCGTTGATCATCTTCGTCGTCTACAACCAGATTGAGTCCAACGTGCTGGGCCCCATGGTGCAGCGGCGCGCCATCCGGATGAACCCGCTGCTCATCTCGCTGGTGGTGCTGTGCGGAGGCGCCCTGGCGGGGCTGCTCGGCGCGGTCATCGCCGTGCCGCTGGCCGCCGCCGCGCAGGTGCTGCTCCAGGAGGTCCTCCGCGAGCGGCAGCTGCGCTTCAGGCGCGCCCACCACCGCGAGCGCGCGCGCCGCCAGGTGGGCAAGGGCGCGGTGGAGGAGGGGCTGTTGCTCGCGGGCCCGCTGGAAGGCGGCGAGCCTCCGTCGGAGCAGGGCCCCGGCGAGCGCCACTGAAAGACAGAGGGCCTCCGGCGGACCGCCCGGAAGCCCTCGTCATCCATCCCTGCTGTCACTCACCCGCGTCCCTCCGGCCCGCTTGCACCGGAGGGGACGGGAGGCGTCGGTCAGCGGCCGGCGGGAGCCGCGCGGCCCTGGGACGTGGTGGACTTGCCCGAGTCCGCGGAGGCCACGGCCGCGCCGACGGAGAAGACCATGTCGTCGCGATCGTTGTAGCTGCCGCTGGCGCAGGCGCTCGCCGTGCCGGTGAAGCGGAACTGCGGGCGGATGGCGTGCGTGCCCGCCGTGTTGGCCAGGTTGAACGTGTGCGTGAACTTCTGCACGCCGCCCGCCGGGCAGACCACGCCGGTGACCAGGGCCGTCCACGTCGGGGACGCGGCGTTGGTCGTGTAGTACAGGTCGAAGAAGTCGGAGGAGCCGGTGCTGTAGCACCACACCGTGACCTCCACCGTCACCTGCTTGCCCGCGGCGAACGGACCCTGGTCGACCGTCTTGATGACGACCCGGTCGATGCTCTCGTCGCCGTGGTAGGAGCCGGAGGTGCCGTCCGCGCACGAGTCATTGATGGTGTTCGGCTGGTTCGGCTCGATACCGCCGGACATCGAGCCGCGGCCGTTGACCAGCGTGGGGCCGGTGTCGCAGCCGCACACCGTGCCGCACGTGGGGGCCTGGCGGGTGGTGTCGAACGTGGCGAGCGTCGGCGTGCAGACGGTGGACGTGGTGAAGCTGCGCACGGCGCTGAAGGCGCTGGTGCCGCAGACGTCCGCCGCCCGGGCCCGCCAGTAGTACGTCGTGGCGCTGCTCAGGTTGGGGGACACCGTCCAGTTGCTGGTGGTCAGCGCGTTGGCGGAGCGGACGATGTTGGCGAAGCCCGCGTCCGTGGCCACCTGCACCTCGTACGTCGCCGCGCTCGGCACGTCGGCCCAGTCCAGCGCCGTGGCCGAGGCCACGCCCGTGGCGCCATCCGCCGGGGACGCGAGCGTGGGCGCGGAGAGCGCCACGCAGCCGCGCGTGGTGAAGCTGGACGCCGTGGACCAGGTGCCCACGCCGCCGCACGAGTTGTTCGCGCGCACGCGCCAGTAGTAGGTCGTGTTCACGTTGAGCGACGGCGTCACCGTCCAGGTGCTGCCCACCAGCGAGTTGGCGGACGCCACCACCGTGGCGAACGTGGGGCTGGTGGAGACCTGCACCTCGTACGTGGACGCACCCGTCACGTCGTTCCAGTCCAGCACCGTGGCCAGCTCCGCGCCGGTGGCGCCGTTGGACGGCGTGGACAGGGTGGCGACGCCCGGCGCCGCGCAGACCGGCGTGGCGCACGTGCAGGCGCTCGCCGCGCCGTAGCAGGCGTTGGAGGACGCGGGGACGATGGAGTAGCAGTACTCGCGGCCGTTGGCGACCTCGGTGTCCGTGTAGCTGGTGCCGGAGACGGTGGCGACCTTCGCCTTGCCGAAGTCGCAGCCCATGCCCTCGGTCTTCATCACCCAGTACTCCGTGGCGCCCGCGGAGGCCGTCCAGTTGAGGGACACCTGGCTATCACCCGCCGTGGCGGTGTGCGTGGGCGCCGCGGTGGGGCCGGACGAACAGCCGGAGTTCACCGGGGTGATGGTGTTACAGGCGATGTTGTGGCGCGCGAACGCGGAGTGGATGGCCGTCATGTGCGGCGTGCCGTCGTTCAGGTTGCCGTTGTCGTCGTCCGCCGCCAGCCACTGCATGTAGCCGTTGGTGGAGCCGCAGCCGTCGGACGTGCCGCCCGAGCAGTTGCAGGCGTGCCAGGCGCCGATGTTGCCGGAGCCCTGGTAGAACAGCTTGTTGCCGACGATGAACGCCGTGTTGGAGTCGTAGTTGAACGGCGCGGCCGTCAGGTCACGCGTCACCAGGTCCCACGCGGCCTGACGCGCGGGCGAGGCCGCGCAGTGCACCTGGCGGCTGCAGGGGCCGGAGCCGGACGAGCACATGGGGCACACGAAGTTCTGCGGCGTGGCCGGGGGCGCCGGCACGAGCGTCGGAGCGGACGGGGTGGCGTACAGGGCCGCGCCCCAGTCCGCGTCGCGAACGCCGGAGCAGCGCGTGTCGCACCACTTGTAGCCGGAGACCTGCGACTCCTGCTGGTTGTAGCCCGAGCCGTCCGGCGTCTGGCCGCAGCCCAGGTTGGACGTGTGGAAGAAGCCGTAGCCGACGCAGGAGGTCTGCAGGCGGTAGATGGCCGCGATGTCCGCGTAGCCCTCGCTGGAGCTGGACAGCGAGCCGTTGGCGTCGAAGTCATCCAGGCCGTGGCCCCACTCGTGGTCGAACACGGCGCCAATCTCACCCGTGTTCCGGCAGCCGCCGCCGCTGCGGTAGAAGTTGACGGACGTGCCGTTCCAGAAGGCGTTGCACGTGCTGTTGATGTTCACGTTGGCGAGCAGCTGCTGCTGCAGCCACGTGTTGTTGGGCAGGTAGCCGCGGGCCTGCTCCGCCAGCTTGTTGAGCTCGTAGAAGCTGGAGCGCGACGCGGCGGTGTTGCCCGGGGACGTGCCGGTGGGCACCGTGCAGTCGTGGTCGTTGTTCACGCCGCCCAGGGCGATGGTGCCCGTGGCGGAGCTGACGTTGATGGCGCCGCAGCCGTCGGACACGCGGACGTAGCGGCCGGCGAGCGACGTGGTGGTGGTGCCGGAGCTGTAGTTGAAGACGCCGGCGCCGTCCGTGAAGTTGTTCGGCGAGGCCAGGCCCGTGTTCGCCCAGGGCATGGGCGAGTTGGGCTTCATGGTGCCGCACACGGTGTTGTCCGCGCACGTGCCGATGTTCGTGGACGGGTAGATGCCGCCGTTGATCTGCGCGTCGAGGTAGTGGTTGTCGTCCTCGACGGCGAGCGTCTCGCCCGAGTTCGCGTCCACCGTGACCTTCCAGCGCTGGTGGCCGTTCGGGTCCTGGAACCCGTAGGCGTACACCAGCTGGTGCTTGTAGCCGGTGCCCACGGCGCCGGCGAAGGACTCACCTTCCGGCGCGACGGGGGCGATCTCCAGCGTGGGCTGCTGCCACAGGCCCTGGGGGCTGGTGTTCAGGCCCACGAAGCCGTTGCCGGCCACCAGCGCGTCACCGGCCGAGAGCGCCGGGCGGGTCTCGATGCCCACCGTGGCCCACGCCTCGGTGCCGACGAGGACGAGGTTGCCGTGGCTGATGGTCGCCGCGATGCGCGCGTGGCGCACGGGGATGCCGTTGACCACCTGGCCGATGTGCACCTGCCAGAGGTTGTCGTTGATCTTCGTGACGCGCGGCGCGCTCATCTGCATCACGTCGAGGTTGAAGGCGGCCTGGTTGTCCGCGATGTACTTGAACACCAGGTCACCGACGACGGACTCGTCCACCTCCGCCACGGAGCGGCCGATGGCCTCGCGCACGCTGTCGAGCGTGACGCGGTTGCGCACGCCCTTGCCGGGGATGATGGGGTAGGCGCCCTCGATGCCCGACGGCGTGCCGGTGCGAGGGTCGATGTGGACGCGGAAGTCCCTCCCGTTGCGCTTGAAGAAGTCGTCCCAGCCTCCCACCGCCGCCTTGTCCAGCGTCTGCTGGGCCTGCTGCAGCGGCATGTTCTGGATGGGAAGGTAGAACTCCGGCTTGAAGAAGGCCTTGTCGGCGACGGCGCTCGGTCCCGCCTGGGGGGGCTGGACCGCCCAGCTCGTCCCTGACAGGAGCAAGGCAAGACATGCTGCTGACACCTGGGTGTGGCGCATGCGGTTCTCCTCTATGGGGGTCCCGAGGGGCGGACCCCGAAGGCTCCGGTGCGGAGCCCGCAGACGCCTTACTGATGCCCCGCAGAAAATTGAATATGGCTTATTCCCAGAGATTCGTTCCAGACATGTGCTCTAGGGAAAACGCGGGGTAGGAGTGTTGACTGGCGAACACTTCGACGCACCCTAAGTGAATACCGCTATGGCGCTGGGCGCGTATTTGTGCCACCCTCATCCAAATTTTATTGACAGGTTGTTCTGGCTCACTTCGGCCAGATGCGCACCCAGTCGTCCTGGATGAGCTTGCCGCTGGTGCGGTCCGTGCTGCCGCTGGCCATGAAGCCGCGGGGCGCGCCGAGCGCGAGCGCCCCGGCCTCCACCCACAACAGGAGCAGCAGGACGCCCGCGACCGCGGGCACGCGCAGGGCGAGCGCGGGCCTTCGCGCGGTGAGCGCGACGAGGGGCAGCAGCAGCAGCGGGAGCAGGGCGGGGAAGATGGTGAGCAGGCCGCGCGTGTAGCCGAAGAAGGCGGCGGTGATGAGCGCCCGGTGCAGGACGACGAGCGACAGCAGGCTGAAGGCGCGCCAGCGGGGCGTCACGGACAACAGGACGCCCGCGACGAGGAGCGCGACGAGCGGCCACTTGAGCGCGCCGCCCTCGGGGACGAAGAGGTCCACGGGCGCGCGCGAGCCGCTCAGGCCCGAGGGCAGGTTGGACGCGCCCAGGCCCAGGCTCAGTCCATCCAGCCACCGTCCCAGCTTGGCGCTCCACAGCCGCGCGGCGTCGGCGGGGTGCTCGCGCATCCACGCCAGGCCCACCGCGTAGCCGTGCAGGAGCAGGTGTCGCTGGGCGGTGTTGGCCACGTCCAGGTGGCCGTCCTGGCCCAGCTGGTTGACGGAGTCCGGGGTGAAGCCGCCGGTGGCGCCGGCGTGGTTCGCCATGGCGAAGTTGATGGGGCCGTACACGGTGACGGGCGCCATGACGGGCAGGGGCTCCAGCGCGGGCGTGCTCGCGTTGAGCTCCTGGAGCACGCGCGCGTTGCGCAGGGCCCACGGCGCGAGCACCAGCGCGGACACGAGCACCGCGGCGCCCCAGCGGGTGGCCAGCGACGTCAGCGGCGTGGAGCCCCGGTACAGCCAGGCCCACGCGAGCAGGAAGGGCCACAGGTACAGGTGCTCGGCGCGGGTGAGCGAGCCCAGTCCCATCGCGAGCCCCAGCAGCACGGCGCCGACGGGCGTGGGCCCCGCGCGGTGGCGCAGCACGAGCGCGAGCGTGGCGGTGAGGAAGAAGGCGTACAGGACCTCGTTGCTGTACGTGGTGGACAGCACCAGCCAGCCGAAGCTCGCGGCGAACAGGCCCGCGGCCACGAAGCTCCACGCGGTGCCCAGCAGGCCCCGCCACCACGTCCACGACAGCGCCACGGTGGAGGCGCTGAGCGCGGCGAGGCACAGCTTGTACGGATAGGCGTTGCCCTGGGGCTCGCCCAGCACGCGGTACAGCAGGCCCAGGAGCCACGGGAACAGGGGCGGGTGGTAGGGCAGGGTGGCGGAGCTCGCGAGGCCCCGGGCGTGCTCGAGCGCGTACGTGTGGAAGAAGCGCGAGTCGCCGTAGAAGAAGATGGAGAAGGGCCAGGCGCGGTCCGGCGCGGACTGGAGATACAGCCAGCGCAACAGCAGGCTGAGCGAGAACGTCACCGCGACACCCAGCGCCACCGGGTGCCGCTGCCACAGCTCCCTCGCGCTGACGACGAACCGGCGCATGCCACCCCCAGGGGAGGCGTGCACGCTAGCACCAAGGCCCGGGGCGGGGCCCGTCGTTCAGAAAAGCGCCCTTGCCCCGACTTGTGGATGGCAAGGGGCACGACGCGCTTCCTAGAGTCCGGCCCGCCGTCGTGCTTGGGCGGCTCCCCATTCCGGCTCGGAGGGCCGAGTGTCCCACGCAGGTGACAAGTCCATCCTGGCCATCGACCTGGGTACCTCCGCCGTGAAGCTGGCGGTCGTCACGCTGCGCGGGCGCATCCTCGGGGGCGAGGTGGAGCCCCTGGCGCTGGACTTGTTGCCGGACGGCGGCGCGGAGCAGGACCCGGAGGCGTGGTGGAGCGCCATCGTCCGGGGCACGCGCAGGCTGCTCGGCGCGGGGGCGGTGTCCGCGCGCGACATCATCGGCGTCAACTGCAGCTCGCAGTGGTCCGGCACGGTGGCGGTGGACGAGCAGGGGACGCCGCTGCGTCCGGCGCTCATCTGGATGGACTCGCGCGGGGCGCCCCACGTGAAGCGCGTGGCGGGGGGCCTGGTGCCCATCGAGGGCTATGGCGTCACGCGGCTGTTCCAGTGGATCCGCCTGACGGGCGGCGTGCCGAGCCTGTCCGGGAAGGACCCGGTGGGCCACATCCTCTACCTCCAGGCGGAGCACCCGGAGGTCTACCGCGCGACGTACAAGTTCCTGGAGCCCAAGGACTGGCTCAACCTGAAGCTGAGCGGACGCTTCGCGGCGTCGTACGACTCCATCACCCTGCACTGGGTGACGGACAATCGGACGCTGGGCCGCGTGGACTACGACGCGGGGCTGTTGCGCATGTCGGGCCTGCACCGCGAGAAGCTGCCGGACCTGGTGCCCGCCGCGAGCGTGCTGGGGCCGCTGAGCCCCCGGGCCGCGAGCGAGCTGGGGCTGAGCGAGGACGTGCGGGTGGTGACGGGGGCGCCGGACATCCTCGCCGCGGCGGTGGGCTCGGGCGCGGTGCGCGACTTCGAGGCGCACCTGTGCGTGGGCACGTCGTCGTGGCTGTGCTGCCACGTGCCGTACAAGAAGTCGGACCTGTTCCACCAGATGGCGTCCGTGCCGTCGGCGCTGCCGGGGCGCTACCTGCTCGCCAACGAGCAGGAGTCCGCGGGCATCTGCCTCACCTTCCTCAAGGACAACATCCTGTATGGCCAGGCGGGCCGGCCCGAGGGGCAGGAGGAGGACTCCGCGGAGGTGTACCGGTTGATGGAGCGCGAGGCGAGCCAGGTGCCCGCCGGAAGTGACAGGCTCATCTTCCTGCCCTGGCTCAACGGCGAGCGCAGCCCGGTGGACGACAAGTCGCTGCGCGGCGGGTTCTTCAATCAGTCGCTGAAGACGACGCGGGCGCACCTGGTGCGCGCGGTGATGGAGGGCGTGGCCTTCAACTCGCGCTGGCTGTTCACCTACGTGGAGCAGTTCGTCGGGCGCAAGCTGGAGTCGCTGCGCATCATCGGCGGAGGGGCGCGCTCGGCGCTCTGGTGCCAGATTCACGCGGACGTGCTGGGCCGCTCCATCCAACAGGTGGACGAGCCGGTGCTGGCCAACGCGCGCGGCGCCGCGTTCCAGGCGGCCGTGGCGCTGGGGGAGCTGACGGTGGAGCAGCTGCCCGCGCTCGTCCCCGTGGCGCGGACCTTCGAGCCGGACCCCGCGAACCGCGCTCTGTACGACGAGCTGTTCCGCGAATTCGTCAACCTCTACAAGAGCAACAAGGCCATCTTCGCGCGGCTCAACCGCGCGCGAAGCGCCTGAAGGCCCAGGAGCCGCGCATGGCATTGCCCGACCCCAAGTCGCTGAACCTGCTGAACCACGTCCCGCCCCGCCTGCTGTCGGCGGCCGAGCGCTATCTCAAGGCCGTGCCGCTGGTGCGCGACCTGCTCTCGAAGGAGACGGACACGCTGCTGTCGGAGCTGGAGGGAGGGCTCAAGCCGTACCGGGGCAAGATGCCCGCGTTCGACCGGCTGCCGGTGACGGGGCGCTCGCGCGAGGAGGTGCTGCGCGAGCTGCAGGCGCTGGAGTCGCAGGAGGAGGAGCGCTGGCGGGACGGCAAGGTGTCCGGCGCCGTGTACAGCGGCGACTCGGAGCACATCGACTTCCTCAACCGCGTCTACGCGCTGCACTCGCAGAGCAATCCGCTGCACGCGGACCTGTGGCCGAGCGCCACCAAGTTCGAGGCCGAGGTCATCGCCATGGCCGCGACGATGTTGGGCGCGGACGCGGCGAACGCGGGGCGCCCGGCCTCCGAGCACGTCTGTGGCTCGATGTCCTCGGGTGGCACCGAGAGCATCATGCTCGCCATCAAGACGTACCGGGACTGGGCGCGGGAGACGAAGGGAATCACGAAGCCGGAGATGGTGGCGCCCTCCAGCGCGCACCCGGCCTTCGACAAGGCGGCGCACTACTTCGGCGTGAAGATGGTGCGCGTGCCGGTGGGAGCCGACTACCGCGCGGACGTGGCCGCGACGAAGAAGGCGCTCACCCGCAACACCATCGTGCTCATCGGCTCGGCGCCGGGTTTTCCCCACGGTGTCATCGACCCGATCGCCGAGCTGTCCGAGCTGGCGCGCAAGAAGCGCATCGGCTTCCACACCGACGCGTGCCTGGGCGGCTTCGTGTTGCCCTTCGCGAGGAAGCTGGGGCGCGAGGTGCCGCCGTTCGACTTCCGGCTGCCGGGCGTGACGTCGATGTCCGCGGACACGCACAAGTTCGGTTACGCGGCGAAGGGCTCGTCGGTGGTGTTGTACCGGGGCACCGAGCTGCGCTCGCATCAGTACTTCACGGCCACGGAGTGGCCCGGCGGCATCTACTTCTCGCCCACGTTCTCCGGCAGTCGTCCCGGCGCGCTCATCGCGGTGGCGTGGGCGTCGCTGGTCAGCATGGGGGAGCAGGGCTACCTGGAGGCCACACGCCGCATCCTCGAGACGGCGGATACGATCAAGCAAGGCATCCGCGCCATCCCCGAGCTGCACGTGCTGGGGGACCCGCTGTTCGTCATCGCGTTCGGCTCCGAGACGGTGGACATCTTCAAGGTGATGGAGCGGTTGGGTGAGCAGGGGTGGAGCCTCAACGGGTTGCACAAGCCCGCGGCGGTGCACCTGTGCGTGACGTTGCGGCACGCGCAGCCGGGCGTGGCGGAGCGCTTCCTGTCGGACCTGCGCGCCGCCGTGGACCACGTGAAGGCGAACCCCGGCCAGAAGGGGACGATGGCGCCCGTCTACGGCATGGCCGCCGCCGTCCCCTTCCGTGGCCTCGTGAGCGACTTGCTCAAGAAGTACATGGACCTGCTCTACAAGGTCTGAGGCGCCCTGGGACGTGGGCGCGCGGCCCACTCCCACGTGGTCCCCTGGTGCAGCGTGGCGTAGATGTCGTCGCGCAGCTCGTTGCACTCGTCATGCGTGAGGGTTCGCTCCAGGGAGCGCAGCACCACGCGCAGGAGGACGTTCTTCTGGTCCGGGCGGAGGGCCAGGCGCTTCATGGCGTTGGGGTGGAGCTCGGCGTAGGGCGTCTGGCTCACCACCTCGACGCTCTCCACCAGCTCCGCCCGTGCGCCCAGCGCGGCGCGGACGGCGTCGCCCAGCTCCTCCGCCGTGCGGTGCTCGTCGATGACCAGGGACATGTCGCGGCGCACGGCGGGCATCGAGGACACGGGCTGATAGGGCGTCAGGTCCAACAGCTGCGTGGCGATGCGTGGGTCGGTGGAGCGCAGGAGCCGGATGTCGTCCAGGCCCTTGCGCAGCATGAGGATGCGGTCGAGTCCCAGGCCCATGGCGAGTCCGGTGACGGGGCCCGCCTCCAGGACGCTCTCGGCCAGCAGGGCGGGGAGCGCGAGGCCGCACTCGCCGATCTCCACCCAGTCGTCGCCGTCCCGGACGTCGATCTGCAGGCCGTCCGTCGTGTACGGGTGCACGGCGTCGGTGAGCTTCAGCTCGCGTCCGGGGAGGAGTGCCTGGACCACGGTGGCGATCATCTGGCGCAGGTCCTGGGGGGTGAGGGGCGGGCCACGGCGGATGCGCCACAGGTCCATCTGATGGGGCTCGCCGGTGTGGAGCCGGTCGATGCAGTCGCGTCGATAGACGAGGCCGGGACAGGCGACCAGTACGTCCTCGGGTGGGGAGGAGGCGAGGCGGCGCAGGACGCCGGGAATCATGGCGGAGGTCTGCGAGCGCAAAAGGGCGGTGTCACAGACGTATCGGGTGTAGCGCGCGTCGCGGGCGACGCCTCCGGGTGGGTAGTGGAGGCGGTCGTAGTTGTCGGCGATGGAGACGACGGGGCTTTGTCGATGCGTCAGGACCTCGCAGCGCCAGGCGGTGCGCAGGGCGTCGAGCGCGGAGGCGACGAGGAGCTGGAGGGCGTGAGGACCCGAGGCGGGGTCGGTCAAATCGCGAACGGACAGGGCGCGCCGAAGCTCCTCGGCGCTGAGGACGGCGATGGGAAGGGACGACATGGGGAAGACCTCTCGGAAGCGAACGGGAAACGCAGCGGTCTCCGGCACGCCGAGCGAGGAGTCCGCCAGGCGTCACCGGCCTCGGATGCCCCCCCGGCGGCTCCGGGTGGGCGTCGCGCCAGACGGCGTTTCGCCAACGAGAGGTGCGTGCGCGCTCAGAGCAGCACGGCCTCCCGACACCCGAAGGGGGCCGGGGGGCGGCTAAATCGACGAGCAATCACGACGCGAACCATGGGCGTACGAATAACGCTCCCGCGATTTGCTGGCAAGAGGGCCTCGGGTGGGCCTCACTTCGCCAGCGTGCGTCCCATGACGTCGAGCAGCTCGCGCCAGTGTTCCTCGGCGGCCTCGGGCTGATAGGCGGCCGAGTCCTCCACCGCGTAGCCGTGGCGGGCTCCCACGTGGAGTCGGGACTGGTGTCGCACGCCGGCCGCCTTCAGCGCTGCTTCCAGTCGCTGGATGGCATCAGCCGGCATGGAGGCGTCCTGGTCCGCGTGGCCGAAGACGAGCTCGCCCTTCACGTCGCCCAGGCGCAGGTGAGGACTGTCCGGCGAGTCCGTCGCGAGTCGACCGCCATGATTGGACACGGCGGCGGCGATGACGTCAGGGAAGTCCGCGGCCAGCCGCACGGCGATGCCGCCGCTCATGCAGTAGCCGGCGACGCCGACCTTGGGGCCACGCACCTGAGGAAGCCGCGCGAGGAAGTCCAGCTCCGCCGCGCCGTCCGTGCGCACGCGCTCCGGCGTCAGCGTGGCGATGAGCGCGTAGATGCGCTTGCGGAAGGCCTCATCCGCGAAGGAGCCGTTCAAGTCCAAGGTCGCGGCGCGCCCCTCGCGATAGAAGACATTGGGCAGCAGCACGACAAAGCCGGCGTCCGCGAGCCGCTGGGCCGCGTGCTCGAAGGCGGGGCGGATGCCCATCGCGTCCGTGAGCAGCAGCACGGCGGGCCAAGGGCCGCGTCCTTCGGGCTGGAACAGCTTCGCGTCCATCGTTCCATCAGGCGTGTCGAGGTCGATGTCTTCCATAGGGTTCCTCGTGAATGCCGGGGGCTACAGCGCACGGGTGGCGATGTGCGTGAGCTCCGCGTCAGTGAGTGGAAGCGGGTTGGCCTTCATGCTGCTCGCGGCGCGCGCCTTCGTCACCAGCTCCGGCACCCGCTCCAGGCTCAGTCCATGACGAGCCAGGCCAGGGATGCGCAGCGCTCCCCGCAAGGACTCCACCCATTCGATGGCATCCTCGGCGCTCGCGCCCTCGCGGCCCGTGAGCAGCGTCGCCAGCTCCCGGTAGCGCGGCAGCGCCGGGTGCTCGGGAGCACGCTCCCGCAGCGCGCGCAGATTGGTCTCGAGCACCGCGGAGAGCAGCGCCGCGCAGACCGCCCCATGCGGCGCATCGAACATGCCTCCGAGCGGCGCCGCGAAGCCATGCACCGCACCCAGCCCCGAGTTGGCCAGACACAGTCCACCGAAGAGGCTGGCCAGCGCCAGGTCCTCTCGGGCCTCGGCATCCGGCTCCGTCGACAACACAGCCCGGCGCAGCGAGCGCGCGGACCGACGCAACCCCTCACGCGCCAATGCGTCCGTGAGCGGATTGGCGCGCGCGGAGAGGAACGGCTCGATGAGCTGCGACAACGCATCCATGCCACTGGACGCGAGCACCGACGGCGGCGCGCCGATGAGCAGGTCCGGGTCCACCAACGCCACCCGCGGCAGCAGCTGCGGTCCGCGCAGGCTCGCCTTCACCTGCGCCTCCTTCGACCCCAGCACCGCGTTGCGTGTCACCTCCGACCCCGTGCCCGCCGTGGTCGGAATCGCCAGGAAGGGGAGGGCCACCCCGGTGAGCGGCTGTCCGCGGCCGATGACCTCCAGGTAGTCCAGCGGGTCGCCCCGCTGCGTCGCCAGCGCGGCGAGCGCCTTGCCCGCGTCGAGCGCGCTGCCACCTCCCAGCGCCACCACCGCCTCGCATCTCGCCGCCGCGAGCACCGACAGCCCACGCCGCACCACGTCCACCGTGGGCTCGCCCTCCACCGAGAACGTGCTCACCACCAACCCCTGCGCCTCCAGCGCCGTCTGGAGCCCGCGCGCACGCCCGGGGTTCTTCCCTGTCACGAGCAACACGCGCTCCGCGCCCAGGCCGCGCACCAACGCGGGGGCCTCCGACAACCTGCCCGGTCCGAAGACAATCCGCGTGGCGGTGGCGAACTCGAAGACCGCGGGGCCCGCCGTCACCACCCGGCGTCCTCGGGGAACAGGTTCACGTACTTCCGGCTGGTGCGCGGCTCCGCCATCATCGGCGCCACCGTGTCGCGCCAGCGCAGGTAGTGCGCCGTGTCCTTGTGCGCGGCCGGTGCCTCGGCGCTCCGGTACACCTCCACGAGCACGAACCGCGTGGCGTCCTCGCTGTCCTGGATGACATCGAAGCGAGCCACCCCCGGCTCCTTCACGCTCTCGCGCGCGTTGGCCAGGGTGGCTTCCCGGAAGGCGTCCACGTGCTCGGGCTTCACGTGGACGTGGACATGGACGACCCGCAGGGTGTTGGGCATGCCCCGAAACTACTCCGGGCCCGGGCCGCGTGGGGACGCGACCAGGACCCGGAGGTTGAAACCGTGTGGAGTGCCGTACAGCCGTCGCCGGGCTACGGCGCCTTGACGATGGCCGTGGGGCTCAGCACGTCCTCGAGCTTGCGCGCCATCACCCAGCCATCGTGGTAGACGATGCCGGTGGGGGAGATGGTGTCGTTCCGGTACAGGCCGATCTTCAGGTAGTTGACCTGCCCCTTGTACTGCGTGGCGATGTAGCGCTTGGGCAGCACCAGCTTGCCGTCCACGTACAGCTCCACGAAGCCCACCTTCGCGTCCGCCGACCAGCGCACGTGGAAGATGAAGTCCATCCACCTGGCGCGCACCAGCGGCGCCCGCCAGACGATGGTGCCCGGGTTGCCGCCGATGTTCAGCCGGACCTCGTTGCCGTAGACGTAGAACTCCACCGGCGGCGAGCCGCCCACCGTGTCGCTCTCCTGGTGCCACTGCGTGAACAGCTGCCACGTGTTCACGTTGGGGAACGTGGAGTCGAACATCGTGCTCCAGCGGTAGTAGTACTCGGAGCCGGACGGCTCCTTCGTCATGCGCACCAGCTCGTTGCGGTTGCCGCTGGAGTTGATGGGGTCATCGCCCTTCTTCACCGTGGCCTTCAGCGCGTAGCCGCCCTGGCGCTTGGGTGAGGACACCAGCGCCAGCCGGTCCGAGCTCACCATCTGCGCGCGCGTCCACTGGGTGCGGTCTCCCGTCTCGAAGTCACCCACCCACACCACGCTGCTGCCGGTGGGCGGAGGCGGGGACGTCACGGTGCTGCCGCAGGCGCGGGCCTCCGCGATGGACGCCCAGTCGTTCACGGTGTTGCCCATGACGGTGATGCGCACCCGGCGCGCCGACGTGGTGCCGAAGGAGTACGTCTGCGCCGCGGTCTGCAGCGCGCTCGTGCCGCTGTAGACCTGCGTGTACGTATAGCCATCCGGCGACACCGACACGGTGAAGGTGTTGGAGCGCGTGTTGCCCTCGTGCCAGGCCACCGTGACGCCGGAGATCGACTTGATGGCGCCCAGGTCGTAGTCGATCCACGCGCCCTTGCCGAGCATGCTCCAGCGCGTGTCGAGCCGGTCATCCATCGTGTTGGCCGGCACATTGCCGTCGTGGCCCTTGGCGATGACGGAGGTGGCCGTGAGCTGCGTGCAGTTGGAGGCGGTCAGCGCGGCGGCGGACGTCGCGAACGCGGTGGCCTCCGCGCCGGAGGGGGCCTCTCCCAGCTCATTGTAGTCCTGGGGACCGCACGCGGTGGCGCCAAGGCCGAGCAACGCGCCGGCCAGCAGAAGAGACTGCTTCATGTGGGAACCTCTGGGGGGATTCAAAAACAGACAGACGGGGAGTGTGTCCGGCGACGTCTCACGACGGGCCGACGAGTGATTTCAGTTGCGGGGCTTCTCCAAGGTCACGGCGGGGGTTCGCCGCGTTGCAGCGGAGGACAACCATCGCCTCATTTTATTTCGTATTCAACAGTTCTCGTCGAGCCTGCCTGCTGGGCAGGAAACGCGGCGCGCATACTCGGCGTGTGGGTCTGGGCGATGGCGCTGGAAATGTCTGGCATTGGTGGCGAGCCCATCCATGCCGTGAGGGAAAGGGCATACATCCAGCGGGGGCGTGCGTGCGTGCGGTGGCCTGGAGGGCAGGCCCACAGGCGGATTCAATACAGACGCACAGCCCCCGGGCGCGAGGCGCGTGAAGGGGCCGTGGCGTTAGAGGTTCGGGCTCTGGAGGTGCTCATGACCGCGTCGTCGGGCGTGTGCCTGGCCTGTGGGACACGACTTTCCCCGGGTCTCTCCACGTGCCCGCGCGCGCTGCTGCTCGCGCCCCTGGCGGGCGGGGTGCGCCGCTGGGGGCTCGCCTCGTGTCAGCCGCCGCTCGTGGGGCGGGTGGCGCACCTGGAGCGGCTGAAGTGGTGCGCCGAGGAGGCGCGCCGGGGGCTGGGGCGGGCCATCTGGCTGGTGGGAGAAGAGGGCATCGGCAAGTCGAGGCTGAAGGACGCGCTGGTGGAGTCGCTGTCCGCGCACCGCTTCGACATCTGGGAGGGCAGCGGCTTGGCCCATCCAGGGACTCCGGCGGGGCCGCTGTTGGACCTGCTGGACGCCACGCGCTCGCTGCGGCCGGTGGCGGGCGTGGGGCGCATGTCGAGCGCCGAGGCGGAGCGGGTGGCGGGGTGGCTGGAAGGGCGGCGGTGGCGAGGCGTGCCCGCGAGCCTCTCCGCGGAGAGCATCGCCCTGCTCGACGCGCTCTGCCATGCGCTGCTGCCACACCGGACGCCGCGCGTCCTCGTCCTGGAGGACTGGCAGCACGCGGATGGCCTCAGCCGGGCGATGCTCGAGGTGCTGGTGACGCGGCTGGCGCATGCGCCGGTGCTCGTGCTCGTGCTGGAGCGCACGGGGGCGTCCGTGCCGCCACCGGCCGAGGTGCTGGAGGTGGGAGCGTTGAGCGCGAGCGAGGCCGCCACGCTGGTCTCCGCGCGCCTGCCCGCGGGCCTGCCGCGGGAGGCGCTCTTGCGCGTGGGCGCGGGCCATCCGCGCAGGTTGTTGCAGGCGCTCGCGCTCCACGAGGAGTCGCCGCTGGAGCCGTTGCCCGCGACGGCGGAGCAGGTGGTGTCGGCCCGGTTCCAGGCGCTGTCGGACGCGCGGCGCGAGGCGCTGCGGGTGGGCGCGTTGCTGGGGCCGTGTTTCCCCCGGGCGGTGCTGGGCGCGCTCGTGGGGGGCTTCGCGTCGCTCGCGGGGTTGGAGTCGGGCGGGTGGCTCACGCCCGTCTCGGGAGGCCGCTACGCGAGCGCGACGCGGGCGCCGGGGCTCGAGGCGACGTGGACGGAAGCGGAGCGGGTGGCCTTGCACGCGCGCGTGGCGGAGGCCTACGAGGCGCTCTCCGAGGAGACGCGTCGGCGCGCGTGCGCGGAGGTGGCCCGTCACTGGCTGGGGGCGAAGCGGCCGGAGCGCGCGCTGCCGCACCTGTTGGAGGTCGCCGGGTGGAACCTGGCCGCGATGGAGCCCGCGGCCGCGCTGGAGGTGTACCGCTTCGCGCTGGAGGTGACCTCGCGGCTGTCATTGGAGTCCGCGTGTCAGTGGGGGCGGGTGTTGTGGGAGCGGATGGGGGATGCGCACCGGCTGGCGGGGGAGCGGGGGGAGGCGGAGTCCGCGTGGCGCATCGCCCTGTCCCTCGACGAGGTGGGGGGACGCGGGGGGACGGCCGGGCGGCTCCAGTGCTTGAGCAAGCTGGTCTCGGTGGTGTTGTCGCTGGAGCGCCACGAGGAGGTGGTGGCGCTGGGCGAGGTGGGCGTCGTGGAGGAGTCGTCCGAGGAGGCGCTCGTCGCCGCCGCTTCGTTGGACGCGCTGTCCTCGCTCGCGCTGTGCTGGCTGGGCCGCTTCACCGAGGCGGAGGCGCGGCTGGGGAGCGCGCGCGCGCGGCTGCTCCAGGTGTCGGGGCAGGACGGCGTGGGCCGGGCGAGCGCGGAGGCGTCCCTGCATCGCGCCATGGGGATGCTGCTGATGCGGCAGGGGCGCGCGGAGCAGGCCACGGCGGAGTACGCGGCGGTGCTGCGCTGGACCGAGCGCGCGGGGGACACGTGGGAGCACTCCACGGCGCTGTTCAACCTGGGGGATGCCTACGCGCGCTCGGGGGACCGTGAGCGCGCGGTGCACTACTTCCAGCTCGCGCTGGACTCGAAGGCGCGCACGGGGGACCGGGGCGGCATGGCGTACACGCACCATGGCCTCGCGCTCTTGCACAGCCAGGCGGACGCGCCGGAGCTGGCGAAGGAGGACGCCGTCCGGGGGCTCCAGCTCGCGGGCATGCTGGGAGACCGGAAGCTGAAGTCGCTCCTGCGCTGCGCCCTGGGGCGCGCCCACCTGCGGCTGGGAGAGCGCGAGGAGGCCGCGCGACAGTTGCGGCTGGCCGCGCAGGACGCCGCCGCGGCCAATGCCCACCCGGAGCTGCTCCAGGCCCAGGCGGCCCTGCGCGCGCTGGAGGCCCGGCGCTGACGAGGGGGTTGACGGAACCGTCGGCGCGGCCCGAGTGTCCAGGACACGTGCCTCGATTCGTGCTCCGTCGTGGCGGGCTCCTGTCCTGCCTCCTGTTCGCCCTGGTCACCCCACGCGCGCTCGCCGAGGCGCCGGATGTCTTCGAGGCCTGGCTGCGTCCGGCCCACGCTCCCGCGGACGGGTTCGAGGCGTGGGCGGACCTGGGCGGCGCGAAGCCCGGCGCCGAGGCGCGCTCCCTGGCGCGAGGCCGCGTGGTGGCGGCCACGGGCGAAAGCGTCACCCTGGAACATCTGTATCACGAGAACCACGAGCTCCAGCGCGTGCGCGCCGTGTACTCGGGACTGGCGTCGGTGTCGCTTGAGCGCGGAGCCGGGGTGTCCCGCGGACAGGTGCTCGGGCGCGTGGGGCCGCGGGCCTCGGTGGTGCTGCACACGGACCGCGAGCTGTCCCCGGCGGAGGCCCGGCGCTTCACCCGGGAGCGGGCCCGCCTGCCGCAGCCGTTGGAGGAGCCGGTGCTGGTGCTCATCTCGCACGCTCGGAACGAACTCCGGTTGTACGAGCGGGGCGTCGAGCGGGCGAGGGTGGAGGTGGGCTTCGGCCAGGGCGAGGGACCCAAGCAGGAGCGAGGCGACAACCGCACGCCCGTGGGCATGTACTTCATCGTGCAGACGGTGCGCGGGAACATCACCGGGCCGTACGCGGCCTATTACGGCGGCCACTGGCTGCGGGTGAACTACCCGAACCCGTGGGACGCGAGCCGGGGCGTGAGGCGCGGGTGGCTCACGGAGAAGGCGCGCCAGGGGATTGCGCGCGCGTGGACGGCGCGCGAGGCGACGGACGCGAGCACCCGGCTGGGCAGCGGCATCGGGTTCCACGGCTGGTCGGGCGAGTGGTCCCTGGAGGAGAGCGGCGGGCGGCTGTCCTGGGGCTGCGTCGTGTTCCACCCGGGGGACATCACCAGGCTGTACGAGCAGATGCCCAAGGGCACCATGGTGGTCCTCTTCTAGCCTTCAAGATGGCCGCGATGCGTGGAATCCTTCCGGGGTGATCGAGCTAGAGACTCCCGAGGCCTTCGAGCGGCATCTTCGCGAGGGACACAGCCTCGCCAACGTCGTCATCCAGGGGCTGGACCTGAGGCGCTACACGCGCGAGCTGGGCACGCTGCCGCTGGCGGGCACCGTGTTCCTGGGCTGCGAGCTGGAGAAGGACGCGCTCCAGGCGGCGCTCGCCCACGGCGCGCTCGTCTTCCCGCCCATCTCCGGGGTGCCCTATCAGCCGTACCGGGGCACGCTCTACACGCCGGAGGAGCTGTACGCGGGCTTCGACCCGGCGCGCCCGGAGACGTACGAGGACACGCTCGACGCGCGCATCTATCGCCACTGGGAATCCCACGGCCGGGGCACGCCGCCGACGCTGCTGGAGACGCTCGCGCAGCGGCTGCATGACCACGCGGTGACGGACGCGATGGAGGGCCTGCTCTTCAAGGCGGGGCCGCCGCGCAAGGTGGTGGCCATCATGGGAGGGCACTCCATGAAGCGCGGCATGCCCGACTATCGCGAGGTGGCCACGCTGTCGCGCGAGCTGACGCGCGCGGGCTTCTTCCTGGTGAGCGGCGGAGGCCCCGGCGCGATGGAGGCCACACACGTGGGCGCCTGGTTCGCCACGCGCACGGAGGCGGAGCTCGACGCGGGGCTCGAGATCCTCGCCAGGGCCCCCAGCTATACGGACCGCGAGTGGCTGGCGCGGGCCTTCGAGGTGCGCGGCGCGTTCCCCCTCGGGCCCAAGGACGTCTTCGCCTGCTCGAGCCTGGGCATCCCCACGTGGCACTACGGCCACGAGCCGCCCAACCCGTTCGCCACGCACATCGCCAAGTACTTCGCCAACAGCGTGCGCGAGGACGGCCTGCTCACCATCGCCAAGGGCGGCATCGTGTACGCGCCCGGCAGCGCCGGCACCATCCAGGAGGTGTTCCAGGACGCCTGCCAGAATCACTACAACAGCGTGGGCGTCATCAGCCCGATGATCTTCCTGGGCCGGGAGTTCTGGACGCGCACCCGCCCGGTGTACCCGCTGCTGGCGCAGCTCGCGCAGGGCCACGAGTACGCGCGGCACCTGCTCCTCACGGACTCACGCGAGGAGGTCGTCGAGGCGCTGCGGGCGTACGACCGCTCATCGCCGGCCGCCAGCTGAGCCGCTGGACTTCACCCGCGCCGTGAGGCACGGGAGGATGCGATGCGAAAGAAGGGTGGGCAGTACGCGGACAGACGCTGGATGGACAAGCCCCGGGCCTTCGGGAAGCACGGCCCGGTGCGTCCGAAGGCGCTCTTCTTCGACGTCGACGACACGTTGGTCGACCGAGGGGGCGCCTTCACGCGCTACTTCGAGAGCTTCATGGCCCGCTTCCCGGACGTCTTCCCCGCGCACCGTCGCGCCGAGGACCTGGCCACCTTGCGCGTGCTCGACGAGCGGGGTGGGCGCGACCGGCAGGCGTTCTTCCAGGACCTGCTCGAGCGCTTCCCGGTGGGGCTCTCCGAGAAGGCGGTGCGCGCGGAGTTCCACGTGGGGCTGGCGCGGCAGGTGACGTCGGACCCGGAGCTGGTGGCGTGGCTCGCCGCGCGGGCGGGCCGTCAGCCCGTGGTGGTGGTGTCCAACGGCGCGGCGGACACGCAGCGCATGAAGCTGCTCCACGCCGGGCTCTACCACTGCGTGCCGCAGGGCTTCTTCTCCAGCGAGGTGGGCGTGGAGAAGCCCGACCCGGCCATCTTCCAGGCGGCGCTGAAGCACGTGAACCGCGCGCCCTCGGAGGTGCTCCACGTGGGCGATGACCCGGTGCGCGACATCGTCGGCGCGGGGCGGCTGGGCATCACCACGTGCTGGGTGTCGCACGGGCGCGAGTGGCCCGCGTCGCTGCCTCCGCCCGACTTCACCGTGGAGCGCGTCTCCACGGCCGTGCGGGACCTCGAGCGGGTGCTCTCGACATGGACATGAACCAGGTGGTCGGCTCGCACGACCTGCTCCTCCTCACGCTGGACACCTTGCGCCACGACGTGGCCACCGAGCTGGCCGCCTCGGGGCGCATCCCGAACCTGGCCGCGCTCCTGCCCGGAGGACAGTGGGAGGAGCGGCACTCGCCCGCGAGCTTCACCTACGCCGCGCACCACGCCTTCTTCGCGGGCTTCCTTCCCACCCCCGCGCGCCCGGGTCGCCACCCGCGCCTGTTCGCCATGCGCTTCGAGGGCAGCGAGACGACGGGGCAGGGGACGTGCGTGCTGGATGCGCCGGACCTGGTGACGGGGCTCGCGGGGCGCGGCTACCACACGGTGTGCATCGGCGGCGTGGGCTTCTTCAACAAGCTGAACCCGCTGGGCAACGTGTTGCCGGGCCTGTTCGCGGAGAGCCACTGGGCGCCGGAGCTGGGGGTGCGCGAGCCCCGCTCGACCGAGCACCAGGTGGCCCTGGCGGTCCGTCGCCTGGACGCCCTCCCGAGGCAACAGCGAGTCTTCCTGTTCATCAACATCTCCGCGCTCCACCAGCCCAACCGTCATTACCTGCCGGGCGCCAGCGAGGACTCGCGGGAGACCCACGCGGCAGCCCTGGAATACGTGGACAGTCAGCTCCCTCCCCTGTTCGCCGCGCTGCGGCGGCGGGGGCCGGCTTTCTGCATCGTCTGCTCGGACCACGGCACGGCGTACGGCGAGGACGGTTATAACGGTCACCGCGTGGGTCACCCCGTCGTCTGGACGGTGCCCTACGCGGAGTTCACCCTGCCGTGAGAGCCCGCACCATGACGCGCCTGGAGCAGATGTTGGGAGAGTCGCCGTACGTGGCGTACCTGTATGGGTACCCGCACAAGACGGCCTACCGGCCCTTCACGCCGCCGCTCTCGTTGGAGTCGGTGTGGGCCGAGGAGCGGCGCGACGCGCTGTTCCTCTACTTCCACGTCCCGTTCTGCGAGATGCGCTGCGGGTTCTGCAACCTGTTCACCGCGGCGGGCCCCAGGCAGGACGTGGTGGACGGGTATCTGGGCGCGCTGGAGCGCGAGACGCAGCGGGTGAAGGACGCGCTGGGTCGGGCGAGCTTCGCCAGGCTGGCGCTGGGCGGAGGCACGCCGACGCTGCTGGACGTGGCGGGGCTGAACAAGGTGTTCGACCTGGCGGAGAAGGTGCTGGGGGCGGACCCTCGGAACATCCCGGTGTCGGTGGAGGTGTCGCCGGAGACGGTGGACGCGGAGAAGCTGCGGACGCTGCGCTCGCGGGGCACGGACCGGGTGAGCATGGGCGTGCAGAGCTTCATCGAGGCGGAGGTGGCCGCGGTGAAGCGACCGCAGAAGACGGCGCAGGTGGAGTCGGCGCTGGACCTCATCCGCTCGACGGGCTTCCCGACGCTGAACCTGGACCTCATCTACGGGATGGAGGGGCAGACGCCGGAGAGCTTCCTGTACTCGCTGCGGGAGACGCTGCGCTTCTCGCCCGAGGAGATCTACCTGTATCCCCTGTACGTGCGTCCGCTGACGTTCCTGGGGAAGAAGGCGCGCGCGTGGGATGACCTGCGGCTGTCGCTGTACCGCACGGGCCGGGACTTCCTCCTGTCGCAGGGGTACACGCAGGTGTCGATGCGCATGTTCCGCGCGAAGCACGCGCCGGACGCGGGGGGCCCCGTGTACCGCTGCCAGGAGGACGGGATGGTGGGGCTGGGCTGCGGGGCGCGCTCGTACACGGGGGCGGTGCATTACTCGTCCGAGTACGCGGTGGGCTCGCGCGAGGTGCGCAACATCATCGCGTCGTACAGCGCTCGGACGGCGGAGTCCTTTGGAGAGGTGGGGTACGGCTTCCGGTTGGACGAGGGGGAGCGGCGGCGCAGGTTCATGTTGCTGTCGCTGCTCGCGGAGGGAGTGGACCTGGCGGCGTACCGGGCGCGGTTCGGCGCGGAGGTGCTGGAGGACTTCCCGGAGCTGTTGGAGCTGGAGGCGCACGGCCTGGGGCGCAGGGACGCCACGGGGCTGCGGCTGACGGCGGCGGGGGTGGAGCGCTCGGACTTGATTGGTCCGTGGCTGCATTCGGACGGGGTGCGCGCGCTGTCGTCGGAGTATGCCTGGCGATGAAGCTCACGGTGCTCTATCGGGGGCCGTTGTCGAGCTGCAACTACGGCTGCGAGTACTGCCCGTTCGGGAAGTGGAAGCACACGGACGAGGAGCTGGCGAAGGACCGCGCGGACCTGGAGCGGTTCATCGCGTGGGTGGAGGCGCGCACGCAGGACACGGTGTCGGTGTTCTTCACGCCGTGGGGTGAGGCGCTCATCTGGCCCTGGTATCAGCAGGCGCTGGCGCGGCTGACGCATCTGCCGCACGTGGAGCGAGTGGCGGCGCAGACGAACCTGTCGTGTCGGCTGGACTGGGTGAAGGACTGCCGCGCGGAGAAGCTGGGCCTCTGGGCGACGTACCACCCGGAGTGGACGAAGCGGCCGCGCTTCCTGAAGCAGTGTGAGACGTTGGTGTCGCTGGGCGTCCGGCACAGTGTGGGCGTGGTGGGCTTCCTGCGCTTCGTGGAGGAGGCGGAGACGCTGCGCCGCGAGCTGCCGGCCGAGACGTACCTGTGGATCAACGCGGTGAAGGACGGGCAGGAGGAGCCCTACACGCCCGAGGACGTGGCGCGCTTCACGCGGTTGGACCCCCTGTTCCCGGTGAACAACGTGCGTCACCCGAGCCTGGGGAAGGCGTGCAGGGGAGGGGAGTCGGTCATCTCCGTGGACGGGGAGGGCACGGCGCGGCGGTGTCACTTCATCGACGAGGCGATTGGCAACATCTACGCGCCGGACTTCGACCAGGCGCTGCGACCCCGGCCGTGCTCGAAGGCGACCTGCGGCTGCCACATCGGCTACGTGCACATGGACTACCTGGAGCTGGATCGGGTCTTCGGCTCCGGAATCCTGGAGCGCGTGCCGGCCGAGCCGCTGTGGCGGCGTGAGCCTGTCGCGAGTCGCTGAAGCCTGGGCGTCGCGGCCGCAAAGCTAGACATGGCGCGTCTGTTTGTGCGCTGCACCTGCATGGCCCGGGGCTATTGGGGCGGTTGATGTGAGGGCAGCGGGGGCCAGGTGCGTCGACGGCCCTCGTGTCGCATTTGAATCCCGATTGTATCAGCAGGGCTGTGGCTGTTTCCGGGATTCCAGCTTTTGTGCAGACTCCAGGTGCCTACCGTCGTTCACCCTGGAGAGCACACCATGCTGCTACGTTGGATGTTGCTGTGTTTCGTGATGGGGGTTGTTGCTTGCGGAGGGGAGCTGGGGGAGCACGAGTCCCTGGAGGCGCAGGGCTCGCGGCTCACCGTCACCACCGAGGACCAGCTCGTGACGCGCATGCCCGCGAGCACGGGCACGCTGTACGGCTACGTCGAGTACCTGCCGCCCGGCTACCTGACGTCTCCGGAGACGCGCTACCCGGTCATCATCCACCTCAACGGCCGGGGTGAGTTCGGCACCGCGCAGAACGAGGCGGCCCTGTTCGAGAAGGGCACGGCCAACGGGGCGCTGAAGAAGATCCGCCACGAGCCCACGGCCAAGACGTACTTCGGTCAGAAGCAGGTGATGATCTTCACGCCGCAGGCGGCGACGAACTGGGTCCCCGCCGAGGTCAACGCCTTCGTCGACTTCATCGTGGCGAACTACCGCGTGGACCTGTCCCGCATCTACGTCACGGGCCTGAGCTACGGCGGCTATGGCGCCTGGCAGTACGCATATACTTACGGCCACCGCCTGGCGGCGCTCGCGCCCATGGCGACCAACATCGGCGGCCCGGGACCCACCATCACCCAGCTGAAGAACGTGCCGGTGTGGGCCGTGCACTCGTTCGCGGATGGCAACTCGCTGCTGGCCGAGCGCTCGTGGCTGATGGGCGTGACGAAGAACTTCAACCAGGGACAGATGGTGACGGTGCCGCAGCCGTCCGCGACGCTGACGTACCTGTTCGCCGGCGCCGCGAGCAACGTGTGGACGTCCCAGCCGGGCTACGTGTCGACGGGCAACCTCCAGGCCCGGCTCACCGTGATTCCCGGCAGCGCGCATGACTGCTGGACCCAGACCTACAACAACTACGCCTTCTGGGACTGGCTCCTCGCGCAGCAGCGCGCGTCGGTGCCCTGAGCTCCGGCTCCTGAGGACGGGCGCCCTCGTGGGGTGGCGCCCGTCCTCACCTCCGTGACGTGCGCGTGTCGCGCCCGAGAACGACCGTTCGTCGTGCTCGAAAACGCGTGCACGCCGCACAACCGGAAATCTCGCGTGCACACAACTCCTGTCAGGATTCCAGCGGGATTTCGTCCGCCGCGAATTGCTGACGTCGCTTCGGAGGATTCACTCCGGGCGCATGCGGATTTGGTGGCATGAGCGCGCGTATTCGGTAGAGGAGAGGCCGCGCCGGAAGCATTTCGGCCGCCCGTTTCAGTCCCCCACCCCCGAGGACTTCATGTGGTCTCGTTCACGTCGGCTCACGCCGGCGTTCGTTGGAATGCTGTCTGGCGCCGTGCTGCTCGTCGCCTGTGAGAAGCCCGCCGAGCAGCAGCAACAGCAGCAGCAGGCTCCCCAGGCCGCCCCCGTCACCGTCGTCACCCTCAAGTCGGAGTCCGTGCTGCTCACGCGCGAGCTGCCCGGGCGCACCCAGGCGTTCCTCGTCGCGGAGGTCCGCCCCCAGGTCAACGGCCTGGTCCAGCGGCGGCTCTTCACCGAGGGCGGCCAGGTGAAGGAGGGCCAGGCCCTCTATGAGCTCGATGACGCCACCTACCGCGCCGACTACGCCAGCGCCAAGGCCGCGCTGGAGCGCGCCCAGGCGACGCTGACCTCGGTCGCCCTCTCCACCAAGCGCTCCGCCGAGCTGTTCAAGCTCGAGGCCGTCACCCCCGCCGACAACGAGAAGGCCGTCGCCGCGCTCGCCCAGGCGGAGGCGGACGTCAAGGCCGCGCAGGCCGCCGTCCAGCGCGCCGGCGTGACGCTCGGACACGCGCGCATCACCTCGCCCATCTCCGGTCGCATCGGCAAGTCGTCCGTCACCCAGGGCGCGCTCGTCACCGCCAACCAGCCGCAGGCGCTCGCCGTCGTGCAGCAGCTGGACCCGCTCTACGTCGACCTGACCCAGTCGAGCAGCGAGCTGCTCCGCCTGCGCAAGGAGCTCAGCGCCGGCACGCTCAAGCCCACCGACAGCACGCCCGTCACGCTCCTGTTGGAGGACGGCAGCCGCTATGCCCACCCCGGCTCGCTCACGTTCTCCGACGTGACGGTGGACCCGGGCACCGGCACCTTCGCGCTGCGCATCACCGTCCCGAATCCCGACCAGATGCTCCTGCCCGGGATGTATGTGCGCGCGCTCGTGGGCAACGGCCTGCGTCAGGAGGGACTCCTCGTCCCGCAGCAGGGCATCGCGCGCGACGCGAAGGGCAACGCCTCCGCGCTCGTGGTGGGCAAGGACGGCAAGGTGGAGCCGCGCACCGTCGCGGTGAGCCGCACCGTGGGAGACCGCTGGCTCGTGGACAGCGGCCTGTCCGAGGGCGACCGCGTCATCATCTCCGGCCTCCAGAAGATCCAGCCGGGCATGCCCGTCCAGGCGACGGAAGCCCCGCCGACAGAGACGAAGGGGGGCGAAGCCGCGCCCCTCGTCCCGCCGGCTCCCAACCAGTGACGGAACGCGGCCATGGCAAGATTCTTCATTGATCGACCCATCTTCGCGTGGGTCCTCGCCATCATCATCATGATGGCTGGCGCGCTCTCCATCACCCGGCTGCCCATCGCGCAGTACCCCATCATCGCTCCGCCGACCGTGACGGTGGGCGCCGTGTACCCGGGCGCCTCGGCGAAGGCCATCGAGGACTCCGTCACGCAGGTCATCGAGCAGACGATGAAGGGGCTCGACAACCTGCTCTACATGTCGTCGACCAGCGAGTCGAACGGCGCGGCGACCATCACCCTCACGTTCGCCAACGGCACCGACCCGGACATCGCGCAGGTGCAGGTGCAGAACAAGCTGCAGCTGGCCACGCCGCTACTCCCGCAGGCCGTGCAGCAGCAGGGCATCGCCGTCACCAAGGCGGCCTCGGGCTTCCTGCAGGTCATCGGCTTCGTGTCCGAGGACGGCAGCATGGGCGGTGACGACATCCAGGACTTCGTCGCCACCAACATGGTGGACCCCATCTCCCGCGTCCCGGGCGTGGGCAGCACGCAGGTGTTCGGCACGAAGTACGCCATGCGCATCTGGCTGGACCCCAACAAGCTGGACACCTACGCGCTGACGCCCACGGACGTCATCGGCGCCATCCGCGGGCAGAACCAGCAGGTGGTGGTGGGCCAGCTGGGCGGCACGCCCGCGGTGAAGGGCCAGCAGCTCAACGCCACGGTGACGGCGCAGGACCGCCTCCAGACGCCGGAGCAGTTCCGGAACATCGTCCTGCGAGGCAACGCGGACGGCTCCGTGCTGCGGCTGGGCGACGTGGCCCGCGTGGAGCTGGGCTCCGAGGATTACAGCGTCATCAGCCGCTACAACGGCAAGCCCGCCACGGGCATCGCCGTGTCGCTGGCCACGGGCGCCAACGCCCTGGACACCGCGCAGGGCGTGGCGGCGGCCCTCAAGGAGATGGAGCCGACGCTGCCCAAGGGACTCAAGGCGGTGGTGCCGTTCGACACCACGCCGTTCGTCCGGGTCGCCATCCAGGGCGTGGTCTCCACGCTGCTGGAGGCCATCCTCCTGGTGTTCCTGGTGATGTACCTGTTCCTGCAGAACTTCCGTGCCACGCTCATCCCCACCATCGCGGTGCCGGTGGTGCTGTTGGGCACCATCGGCGTGCTCACCGCGCTGGGGTACTCGGCGAACATGCTCACCATGTTCGCGATGGTGCTCGCCATCGGCCTGCTCGTGGATGACGCCATCGTCGTGGTGGAGAACGTCGAGCGCGTGATGAGCGAGGAGGGGCTGTCCCCCAAGGAGGCCACGCGCAAGTCGATGTCGCAGATCACCAGCGCGCTGGTGGGCATCGGCGTGGTGCTCTCCGCGGTGTTCATCCCCATGGCGTTCCTGGCGGGCTCCACGGGCGTCATCTACCGGCAGTTCTCGGTGACCATCGTGACGTCCATGGCGCTGTCGGTGCTGGTGGCGCTGGTGCTCACGCCGGCCTTGTGCGCCACGCTGCTCAAGCCCATTCCCAAGGGCCACCACGCGGCGAGCAAGGGCTTCTTCGGCGCGTTCAACCGCGCGTTCGACTGGAGCAACGCCCGCTACCAGTCGGTGGTGAAGGGCATCCTGGGCCGGGCGTGGAGCTTCATGGTCGCCTTCGTGGCCATGGTCGCGCTGATGGTGGTGCTGTTCCTCAAGCTGCCCACCTCGTTCCTCCCGTCCGAGGACCAGGGCTTCCTGTTCGCCCTGGTGCAGACGCCGGTGGGCGCCACGCAGGAGCGCACGATGAAGGTCATCGAGCAGCTGGAGGACCACTTCCTGGAGAACGAGAAGGACACCGTCAAGGCGCTCTTCAGCGTGCAGGGCTTCAGCTTCGCCGGCAGCGGTCAGAACGCCGGCATCGCGTTCATCAACCTGCGGGACTGGAAGGAGCGCAAGTCGGCGGAGCTGGGCGTCAACGCGGTGGCGGGTCGCGCCGCGGGGGCCCTGGGGCAGATTGAGGACGCGCTCGCGTTCGCCTTCCCGCCGCCCGCGGTGGCAGAGCTGGGCAACTCGGCCGGCTTCACGTTCTTCCTCAAGGACAACATCGGACAGGGGCACGAGGCGCTGACGGCCGCGCGCAACCAGTTCATGGGCGCCGCGATGCAGAACCCGCTGATTGCCTACGTGCGGCCCAACGGCCAGGAAGACACGCCGCAGTTCCGCGTGGACGTGGACGTGGCGAAGGCGACCGCGCTGGGGCTCTCCACGACGGACATCAACAACACGCTGACGGCGGCGTGGGGCGGTCAGTACATCGACGACTTCATCGACCGGGGCCGTGTGAAGCGGGTGTTCATCCAGGCGGACGCGCCGTTCCGCATGGTGCCGGAGGACTTCAGCCGCTGGTCCGTGCGCAACGCGAAGGGGGAGATGGTGCCGTTCCCCGCGTTCGCGAGCGTGCGGTGGGGCTCGGGCTCTCCCCGGCTCGAGCGCTTCAACGGCGTGTCCGCCATGGAGCTGACCGGTGAGGCGGCGCCCGGAGTGAGCTCCGGCGATGCCATGGCCGCGGTGGAGCAGATGGTGGCGCAGCTGCCGCCGGGCTTCAGTCTGGAGTGGACGGGCCAGTCGTATCAGGAGCGGCAGGCGGGCTCGCAGACGCCGCTCTTGTACACGCTGTCGCTGCTCCTGGTGTTCCTGTGTCTGGCGGCCATGTACGAGAGCTGGACCATCCCGACGGCCGTGCTGCTGGTGGCGCCGCTGGGCATCCTCGGCACGGTGCTGGGCAGCTTCATGCGAGGCATGGACCGCGACGTCTACTTCCAGGTGGCCATGCTGACCACGGTGGGGTTGTCGAGCAAGAACGCCATCCTCATCGTGGAGTTCGCGAAGGAGAACGTCGAGAAGGGCATGGAGCTGGTGGAGGCCACGCTGCTCGCGGTGCGTGCGCGTCTGCGGCCCATCCTGATGACGTCGCTGGCGTTCGGCTTCGGCGTGGTGCCGCTGGCCATCGCCTCGGGCGCGGGCGCCGGTGCTCAGCGGGCCATCGGCACGGGCGTGCTCGGCGGCATGCTGGTGGGCACGTTGCTCGGAATCTTCTTCGTGCCGCTGTTCTTCGTCGTGGTGCAGCGCCTGTTCACCCGACGCAAGACGGAGTCCTCGGCTCCCGTGGATGACTCACACGCGACGTCCTGAGCCTGGGACGACGTGAAGCCCGAAGAGGCCGCCGGCGCGTTGTCGGCGGCCTCTTTTCATTCCGACGCCCAGGTGATGCGCTCGAAGGTGGCCCTCAAGCGGGCTCCTCGCGCCGGGTGCAGATGCTCCACCCAGGCAATCCTCCCGAGCAGGTGCGCGCGGAAGTCGGGATGCTGCTCGGTGTTCTGGCTCTCGGGGCCGCGTGTGCGGCACAGGTGCAGCACGGCCTTCAGGCGCTCGTAGTCCTCGCGAGGGACGGTGGGGTGTGCGTTCACCACGACGCCCGCGAGCCGCTGCTGCTGGCCCTGGTGCATCACGCGCGTCTTGCCGTGGCGCACGGTGAAGCCCTCCTCACGGATGATGCGCGTCACGCACGTGAGCAGCCTGCGCGCGCGTCGCGCCAGGGCTTCGTCACCGGAGAAGGCCAGGTCATCGGCGTAGCGCGTGTACCGGGCGCCCAGCGTCGCCGCGAGCGCGGACAGGCGGACATCGAGTCGATAGGCCGCGAGGTTCGCGAGCGCCGGTGACGTGGGCGCTCCCTGCGGGAGGTGTCTCGCGGAGAGCCTGCGCGACAGTCGCCAGCAGGCGTCAAGCTCCTGTGCGCTCTCGGCCCGGCGTGCCTGTTCAACGACGGCGCCCGGCGTCCGATTGGTGCAGAGCCCGGCGAGCGCGTTGACGACGCCATCGGGGTAGCCGGCCGTCCGGAACACGCCCCACACCTGCGCGGGCCGCACCGCGTGGAAGAAGTCCTCCAGGTCCACGCGCACCACCACTGCGCGGCCCACGTGGGGGCTTGCGAAGTCCTTCACTCCGAGGCCCCGGACGAAGCCGCGAGCGGCGGCGTGGGGCGGGATGACGTCCAGGATGTCGTGGAGCACCTTGCGCTGCAGTCGCGCGAGGTCCAGCCCTGGCTGCTCCAGGAGTCGCTTGCCTCCCGTGCGCTTGGGAATCCAGACGTAGCGATAGCGTCGCCACTGGCCGGGACGCGACGTGCGCTCGAAGCCCGAGCCATCCACGAGCCAGCCGAGCTGCGCATCCGTCACCCCGAGCCACTCCGCGAGGGCTGCCTGCGTCGTCAGCTCGGGAACGGGCCAGGGCCGCCGGCCCATCTGAGGCTCCGCGTCCAGCCAATGGTGGATGCGGATGGGCTCGGCGCTGTTGCCGCAGGCGCGGATGAGCGCTGGGCGGGTGGCGAGCAGCTCGGTGAGCAGCTCGATGCGGGCGTGGGGCGGGCGAGGAAAGTACCTCAGGATGCCGCGGACGACGGGCACGAGCCAGCGCGGGCGGCCGCCCACGACATGGGCGCCTCGTTCCCTCAGTCCCGCTCGAGTCCAGGGACCCGCGAGGAACGCGGACGCGAGCGCCGCCGCCACGGGGTGGCGCGTGCTCACGTCCGGGCCTCCGGGTGCCATGCGGCGGCTCGGGCCCACCTGTCCCGTCCGGCGTGGCCAGACTCGCGGCTCGCCGCGATTCCGGCCTCGAGTGGGAGTGTGTTCCTCATGAAGAGTCCCCGGGGGTGCCCCGGAGATGCAGAGGGTCGTGTCACCACGGACCGTCTACGCGCTGGGTTTCCGAGCCGCCGCATGGCGAGGCGGACCCTACTACTTCAGCGCCTCCAACAGGGCGGCTTGCATCGCCTTGCGGTTCTCCGGGAAGCCCTGGCTGGGGAAGGGCCGCGCGCCGTGGATGAGCGGCTCGAACTTGCGGTACATCGGGTCCGAGCGCGCGGGCTCCTGCTGGTAGAAGGCGCGGTTGGCCTGGAGCAGATAGCGGGGCAGGGTGCCCTGCGGTCCCTCGCCGCTGAAGGCGATGAGGCCGCGCACCTCGGGGCTCCCCAGGAACGTGGTGAGCGCCTTCGCGTCCTCCGCGCACGTGCCCGTGCAGCCCGCGTTGAGCACCAGCGCGTCCACGAACACGGTGGGCGCCGAGCCGCCACCCAGCGGCACCGAGACGACGTCCGGCAACGCCATCCCCGGCCGGGCCTTCAGGATGGGCACCAGGCGCTCGGTGTAGCCCATGAACCCGTTGGCCTGCTCCGTGGCGAACGCCTCCTCCGCCGCCGTGTTGTCCGCGTACGTCCCATCCAGGCACGGGTTGACGCCGGGCTCCATCGCGCAGCTGTCCACCACGGTCTCGAACGGGGTCAGCGTCGTCGCATCCAGCGGCAACGACAGCGCGCCGGGCAGGGCGTCCGCCGGGTGCGTGTCTCCCCAGGCATCGATGTACGAGGAGGGCAGCGTCCAGCTCCCGTCGAAGTTCGCCGCCAGCGGCCGCTTGCCCGGAGAGACCTCTCGCAGGATGTCCACCAGCGTCGCGCCATTCGTGGCGGAGCGGATGTTCGTGCTGTGCGAGTACACCACGTAGGTGCACAGGTACGTGGGCATGCCGTAGCTGGTGCCGGAGATGCGCACCGCCTCCTCGGCCGCCGGATGCACCGTGCCCGCCGCCGGCGTCACCGGCTGAATCCAGCCCTTCGACACCAGTGAGCCCAGGATGAGCGTGTCCACCTCCACCACCTGCGCCGCCGAGGGGCCCGAGCCGAGCAGCTGGTTCAGCGTGCCGCCATCATCCAGGTCATACACATCCAGGTTGGCATCGAACACGATGTCCAGGTCGATGTCCGAGTGCTCCCGCTCGAAGTCCGCTTCGAGCCGCGCCGCGAGGCTCGCGAAGCCGTCCCCCACCGTGTCCGGGATGTACGGGAACAACACGGCCTTCATCGGCCGGGGCGGCGTGGGCGTCGGGTCCGGAGACTCCGAGCAGGCCGTCAGCGTGAAGAGCAACGCACCGAGTGACGCTTTCCAATTCATGGCGGAACCTTCCTCGAGAAAGGTTCGCACTCTAGGCCCGGTGAGGCGGATAAACCGCTCTTTCGCGTCCGTGCCTGTCTTTGCGACGGAGGTGTCAGGCGGGCACGTCGAAGCCCGCGGCCCGCAGGGCCTCGCGAATCTCCCACTCGTACACGGTGAGGCCATCGCGCTTCAGGCCGGGCAGCAGGTCACCGAAGGCATTCGCCTCCAGCACGCGGTGCCCGGTGAAGTACTCCTCGAACATGAGGTCGATGCCGACGTGCAGGCAGTCATGGGCGCGCGCCACCTGGCGGCAGCTCTCCATCGCGGCGTCCCATTCGTTCCGGGGCACCGCCGCCTCCAGCTCCTCCAGCTCTCCGCGCCAGCCGCCCAGATGCAGGTTGGTGATGGGCAGCCGGCTCTGGCGCACCACGATGAACGCGGGCTCGCCGCGCACCGCCAGCACCCGACAGTCGAAGAGGTCGCCACCCAGCCGCGCCTTCGGAATCGAGCGCTCCACCTGCGAGCCCTCGCGCAAGAGGAAGCCGAGCACCTGCTCCAGCGGCTCCGGCTCGCGGATGCGGCGCACCTTGAGCGTGTTGAACCAGCCCCTCGGCGACTGCTCGACGGTGGTCACCAGCGACTCGTGGCCGCGAAGTCGCCGGAAGATGCCCAGGCACGACGCGGACGAGCCGCAGGACACCTTCACGAACACCTCGCGCCAGCCTTCCTCGTCCATGCGCTCGCGCAGCGACGCCACGTCCGTCACCCCGTCCAGGGGCTCCGGCACCGGCACACCCAGCCCGGCGTACCTGCGCGAGGTGATGCGCTTGTCGAACAAGTCCCCGATGCTCGCGGGCGACTGGAGCACCCGCCACGACGGGCGCTCGCGGAACACGGCCTCCAGTTCCGAGAGGACGCGGAGGAAGCCGAGGTGTCCCTGCCGGGGCGCGAGGATGCGCCCGGGGGCCTCGACGAGCGCGTCGACTTCGTCCGGGGCGAGCACCTGTCCGCGGTGCGCGAGCGCGTCCTCGTAGCCCCGCTTCAACAGGCCCTTCTCCACCTCCCAGCTCTCGCCCGCGGCGTCGATGCGGACGAGCGCCTCCGTGTCGGGGAGCTCGGCGAGGCGGGCAGGGGACTCCAGCAGCTCCCGCCAGGGCACCACCTTCGCGGGCGGCAGGCCCTGACGGTCCAGCGCGTCCTGGAACAGCGAGACGCGCCGGTTCTCCGCGTTGCCGATGACGATGAAGCCGGGCAACGCGGACATGGGAGGACTACTCGCCCACCGCGGCGTAGTGGTACTCGGGGTCGTAATCGCGCTGGTTGCCCGCGGCCACGGTGCCGGCGAGCTTCGCCACCAGCTTCGCCCCCGCGTCGGTGAGCGTGTTCTCCGTCAGGTCCAGGTGCTTGAGGTGCTTGAAGGCCGCCGCGTTCTCCGCGAGCGTCTTCGCGCCCTCGTCCGTCAGACAGCCCATGGACAGGTCCAGCTTCTCGAGCTGGGGGAGCACCTTCGCGGTCGGCAGCACCTTGACCAGGTCATTGGTGAACTCCGAGTTGCGCAGGCCCAGCACCTTGAGGTTCGACAGGCCCTTGCCGTCGAGGATGGGCTGGATGTCCGCCACGCCACCCTCGGCGCCGTAGCTGTCCTGGCCGAACCACACCTCCAGCTTCTCCAGCTTGGGCCACTTCGCGCTGGCGATGGACTTCACCGCGCCCAGCGGCAGGCCGCCCGTCTCGATGGTGAACTCGCGCAGCTCCGGCAGGTCGATGTCGCCCAGGTCCGCGCCCGCGCCGCGCAGCCGCAGCGAGCGCAGGTTTGGCACCAGCTTGTAGAGCGCCGAGACGTCGTTCACGTAGGACCAGGAGATCTCGGTCTCGTCCGGGTACTCGAAGTCGCCCAGGAACAGGTGCTCGAGCCCCTTGGGGGGCGCCTCCTGCAGGGCCTCCAGGACGGGCTCGTAGCTGTTCTCGCCATCCGAGGCGTCGACGATGCCCACCGCGAGCGAGCGCAGGAAGCGCCCCGACGGGTGCGTCAGCAGTGTCTTGACGCCCTCGCCCACGTCGAACTCGGAGTCGTACTCCTTGCGGCCCAGGCGCGCCGAGCGGATGAAGCCCAGGTGCCACTCGAGGGTGATCTCCTCGTCGCTCCAACCCTTCGCCATGGAGCCGAGCAGCAGCGCCTTGTGCTTCTTGATGTGCGCGGACACCTGCTTCTTGAGCGCGGTGGCCTCGGCGCCGGACGCCTTGGAGAGCGCGTGCTGCAGCGCGATGAGCTCGCCGCGCGGGTCGCCCTGGGCCTGGAGCCAGTCGCCATAGACGAGGTACGCGTCGACGTTGTCCGGGTCCTTCTGGATGGCGGCCTCGAGCTCCGGGTTCGACTTGCCCTCGACGGCCTCGCCCTCGTCGTCGTCGTCGCCCTCGCCGTCGCCCACCAGCTCGTAGCCCTTCTTCTCCTTCTCACGGACGAGCTTGTCGTACTCCTTCTGGGCCTTCTCGTCGGAGTCGAACGACTGCGTCTTCTCCTGGCCGTCGGTGCCGATGCGGCCCCAACGCGTGGTGAAGGAGTCGCCCTCGAGCTTGATCTCCCAGAACTTGCTGGAGCTGCCTTCCTTGAACTCGTACCGCGGCATGGCCGTCCTCTCCTGCGCCGAGCGTGGCGCGTCCGACCGGAAGCTAGAGAAGCCCTCGCGCAAGCTCAAGCGTCGCGCCCATCCAGGCTTCCCAGGGCGTCTCGGGCACGCGCCCTGCCTGCCCGTCTTCCGGGATTCCCTGCGCGGGGACACCCGGCCGTGACGTCTGCACCCGAGGGCTCGGCCCGCTCAGGTCCACCCGGTGCACGCTCACGTGCGAGGGCAGCCCGCGCGTGTCGAGCGGCGACTGACGGACCGCGTCGAGCCACAGCACGTCCACGCGTGCCCGCTTCGCGTCGACACGCACCTGCTCCAACACCTGCTCATTGTCTCGCGGCGTGAGAATCTCCACCGTGCCGCGGGCGCGCCACTCACGCAGGAGCAGCTCGCACAAGCCGCGCTCGGCCTCGAGCGGGTGGGGGCCCTGTCCCTCCCAGGGGAAGGCCACCTGGAAGCGCAGGTCCTGGTCTCCGAGCCACACGGAGAGCCGCCGCACCAGACACAGCACCAACCCCAGGGCCACGACGGCGCGCTGCCAGCTCACGCCGCTGTCCTTCACGCGCGCGTCCGCGAGGCTCACGGGCAAGAGGAACACGAGCACCCGACGGCGGCGCACCGCGAGGCTCTCGTCGCGCGTGTAGTAGAGCAGCTCGCCCTCGACGTAGCGCACGTCGAACAAGTCGAGCGTGGGCTCGTCCTCCATGTAGACGAGCTCGGAGGTGACCAGGTTCTCCAGGCTGCCCACGTTGGAGACCGACGAGAAGCCGCCCTGCGGGAACGCGGCCTCGTCCTCCAGCGCGGTGGGCGCGGGGCCCTGCGAGACGGCGCGCGCGCGCAGACGCGGCGGCAGCGTGCGCGACAGGGACTCGGCGGCCTCCACGGCCTGCTCCAACGCCAGGCGCTGCGCCTTGCCCTTCAGGTGCTCCAGGTTCTCCAGCGTGAAGACCTCGGCGTCGCCGAGCAGGGCGCTGGCGCGACGCGCCCCGGTGGCCAGCGCCTCGTAGCCCCGGGCGAGCGACTCGAGCGCGGAGTCCCGCTCGCGCAGGGCGCCGTATCCCGATTGCAACAGTTCACCCGGTGGCTTCTCGAGGATGCGCCGTGCCAGCGCGGGGCTGACGGGCGTGCCCGAGGTGAAGCCCATGCGCGTGAGCACGCGGCTGACGAGGAAGGCCAGGCCCTTGGGCCGCAGGGCCTGGGGCACGCGGGCCAGCGCGGCGGACACGGCCTCCAGGGAGGGCTCGGCGGCCAGGCGCGCGAGGACGTGGTCGTCGTAGGCCCGCACGGCGTCGCGCAGGCGGGGCAGGGTGTCCGCGATGGGGAGGGAGGGTGCGGGAGGCTGCCCCGAGACGAGCCGCCCCAGGTCGGCGATGAGCGCGGGCGGCGGGAGCGTGGGGGCCTCCTCGAGCATGGCCCTCAGCCCGGGGATGCTCGCGGCGAGCGCCTCCGCGTCGAGCTCCTCCTGCCGTGAGAGGCAGAGCCCCGCGCACAACCAGCGTTCCAGGTCCTGGGGGGTTCGCGGCTCGGGGACTCCCATGCGTCCACCATGTATCACTTCCCGCTGGGGGCGGATGCAGGGGCGTGTCGGTGCGCGGCGCCGAGGCGCCGTGGTTTCGGCAGGGGACCGGAGGAGCGGTCCCTGTCTCGACGCGGACAGGCCCCTGCGACTTCGGGGCAGTTGTCCAGCCCAGGGTCGGTTCCCACCCTCGCTTCCTTGCTCCCTCGCGGGAGAGGAGGCCACATGCGCGCGAAGTCTGGCTGGGCGGTGATGTTGCTGGGGGCCCTGGGCTGCGGAGGACCGGAGGCGAGGGCGGAGAGTCCCGTGAGCACGGCGGAAGCGCCGCTGCTGGCACCGTCATGCCCGACCGGTGGCGCGCAGCGGGTGAAGGTCGTCATTCCCCCGGGGACGCCCGAGCCTCCGCCGTTCGCGGGGCTGTCACCCGCGGGCTTCGTGGGTGTGCAGGGCACGGCGTACTTCACCGTGAACTACCCCGACGGCGCCTCCGTGCTGTGGCGTACGCAGGGCACCGAGGGCAGCACCGTGCAGGTCCGCGCCTTCTCCGCGATGTGGCCCGAGCGTGCGCTGTCTCCGCGGGCGCCGCTCGGCGACAAGCTGCTGTTCACCGTCTACACGCCGGAGTCGGGCCGCGAGCCGTGGGTGTCGGACGGGACGGAGGTTGGCACGCGGCTGCTGAAGGACGTGACACCCGGACCGGAGGGCACGGCGATGTCGCAGGTCTCCGTGTGGGGCAACAGCGCGTCGTTCTTCCGCACCCGGCAGGTGCTCACGCCGCCCCGGACGCAGGTGGAGCTGTGGCGCACGGATGGCACGGAGGCCGGCACGCGGATGGAGGTGAACCTGGGCGTGCTGAGCACGCTGTCGGAGAAATACGTGCGGACCACGAGCGCGCACTTCTTCTTCATGTCCAATGCGACGGACGGCACGTCGCTGTGGCGCACGGATGGCACCGCGGGCGGAACGGTCTTCGTCAAGAAGCTGGATGCCGGACAGGTCCCCGTGATGGACGTGGGCACCACGCAGGATGGCGCCGTGGGGCTGTTCACCCTGCTGGATGGCGGCAACACGGAGGTCTGGAAGACGGACGGGACGGCCGCGGGAACGGTGCGGCTGGAGACCTTCGGCAAGCGCATGCTGATGCTCGGCTCGCTGGGCGGCTCGGTGTACCTGGTGGACAGCGCCTACCTGCCCATCATGACGCTCTCCAGCGTGTCGCTGGCGGGGGGCGGGAAGGCGAACGTCACCCAGTTGGAGAACCCATGGGGGAATGACCCGGATGCGGGGACCTACGTCCAGGGCGTCGTGCGTTCGGGGGACACGCTCTACTTCTCCGTCGCCATCGGGACGTCGGGTCCCGCGCCGCGCAGGGTGTGGCTGTGGGTGACGCAGGGGACGGCCGGGACGACGCGGCGGGTTCCCGCGGCGCTGAGCACCTCCGACGAGTACTGGTCTCCGCTCATCGCCGCGGACAATGGCGGGGTGGTGTTCACCGCGGGCGGCGAGGGCTCCTTCGCGGTGCCGTGGGTGTCCTACGGCACCGACGAGACCTCGTCCGAAATCACCACGAGCCCGTCGCGCACGCATCTGGCGACCGCGTTCGCCCGGGTGGGCAACCGCATCTACTTCGGCGCGAGGGATGACACGGGCTACCACCAGCTCTGGGCCATGCCCTCGAACGTGAGCTGCACGCCGTAGCCGAAGGGACGGGAGCGGAGGGCAGGGCGCCTTCCGCTCCTTCCGGACTCACGTCAGGCCGAGCAGCCGGGGCACCTTCTCCTCCAGGAGGTCGATCTCCTCTCGCGTCTCTCCCAGGTAGGAGAGGAGCTGGAGGTCCTGCCGCTCCACCGCGCCGCCGTGGAAGATCCACGCGCGCGTGCGCAGGAGCCGGTAGAGCTTCACGAGCTTGCGGTCGCTGATGAACACGCCGTCCTCGCGCGTCAGCGTCTGCACCACGCGGCGGAACTCACGCAAGAGCTCGTCGCGGAAGAACAGGTCGCGGTCTCTCAGCTCGCGTCCCTCCGGCCCGGCCTCCTTGCGGCCCATCATCAGCGTCAGGTAGCGGTGCGCCTTGAGCACGTCCTCCAGCGTGGCGTGCCCCTCCGCCCAGGGCTTCTGGTTCAGCTCCCGGTTCGTCTGCGATTCCAGGCCCGAGTCGAGCAGCTCCAGGAAGTAGCGGTCCTGCACCGGCCGGCACGCGGCCTTGAGGCAGAAGCGGTCCTTGAGCGCGCCCAGCTCCGCGTGCTCGGGCAGCTCGTTGGTGGCGGCGAAGAGCACCTTGAGGCGCACCGGCTGCGGCGCGCCGTCCTGGTAGAACTTGCGCTCGTTGATGACCGTGAGCAGCGCGTTGAGGATGGCGGAGCTCGCCTTGAAGACCTCGTCCAGGAAGACGAGCCGGGCGGTGGGCAGCTTGCCGCCCTCGCGGCGGATGTAGCGCCCCTGGCGCAGCAGGTTGATGTCGATGGGGCCCAGCACCTCCGACGGCTCGGTGAAGCGCGTCAGCAGGTACTCGAAGTAGTCCTCGGAGGGGATGCGCAGCGCCTCGCGGAACTTGAGCACCAGGTCCGACTTGGCCGTGCCCGGAGGGCCCACGAGCAGCAGCGGCTCCTGGGCCACCGCCGCCACCGTCATCAAGTCCACCAGGGTCTGCTTGCCCACGAAGTGCCGCCCCAGCGCCTGACGGAAGCGGTTGAGTCGGTCTCTCAGCCCCTGGGCCTCGCGCGACAGCGCATCGAACGTCAGCGCGGAGATGGGGTCGGCGGCGGGCTCCTCACGCCGGGGAACACTGCTCATAGACGCTCCTCCAACTCCTGGTGGATGCGTCGTCGCACCAGGAACTCATCCTCATCCAACCAACCACGCGCGCGCTCACCCGAGCCGCGCGCCACTTCCACGTGTCCCAGCACCAGCATGTCCGCCAGCTCCACCACCGAGAGGCAGAAGTGGCTGTTGGTGTTGTAGCTGTCCGTCACCAGGGGCAGCACCTCGGACAGGCGCGCCAGGCCCGACAGCGCCAGGTCCGCGGGCGCATGGGACAGCGCTCCCGCGAGGCTGCGCATCAGCGCCAGCCGCTCCGGGAGCGTGCCCTTCAGCGCGTCGAGCGCCTCGAACGCGGCGTCGAACACGGGCAGTGCCTCCTGCATGCGGCCGACGAAGGCCATGCCGGACGCGACGCCGAGTCGCGCGGCCACCGGCGTCTTGGGCCGCGTCAGCAGGCCGCGCGTCGCCTCCACCAGGTCGCCCGCCTCGCGCGTCAGGCCCACCCGACGCAGGCCGCGCAGGCTCGCCTCCAGGATGCCCGCGCTCCACGCGTGGGAGTCGGGCGGCAGGCCCGCCAGCACGGTGCGCAGGCGTCCCGCGAAGGTGGTGGCGCGGTCCACCCGGCCGAAGAGCGCCGCCAGCGCGAGCGCGTCTCCGAGCAGCCGCGCCTGCACCTCGCCCGGCAGCGTGTCCACCGCGGACACGAGCGAGTCCATCAACGGCAGCGCGCGCGCCATCGGGAGCCGGGGCAGCGTCTCCAGCAGCCCGCCGATGAGCCGCTGTCGTTCGGCCGCGTTCAGCTTCGCCCCGGTGGCGCGCTGGACGAGCTGGCGCACCTCGTGGTCGACGACCTCCGGGTCGCGGATGTCTCGCAGCGCGGCGAACTCCTCGCCACGCAGGTCGCGCGTCCCGCGTCCGAAGGCGCGCGCCGGGTCCAGTCGCTCGCTGGGCTCCAGCAGTCCGGAGCCCTGGCGCAGCCGGTCCACCTTGTACCGCTGGAAGGTGACCAGCGCGTTGAGCTCCGCGGCGATGTCCGCGGGGAGCGGCGTCTCCAGGGGCTCGCCCTCCATGGCCTGCGTCACGCGCGCGCCGTACGCCCGGACGAGGAAGCCGTGGATGGGGTCCGACTTGGAGAGCGCCGCCGTGGCCGCCTCCACCAGCGTGCGCGCGTGCTCCGGCTGGCCCACCCGTGCGAGGCCGCAGGCGAAGACGAGGCGGACATAGGCCTGGGTGAGCGCGGTGGGGGCTTCCACCGACGAGCGTCGGCGCGTGGTGCGCTCGAAGCGGTCCAGGAGCGTCGTCAGGTGCGTCGCCAGCCGGGGCAGCAGCGCCGCGTCCGTGCCTCCGCGCAGGAAGAGCGGCACGTCGCGCGACAGGGAGAGGCCGCGCTGGAGCATCTCCTGCACCCGGTCTCCCGCCTTCGCGAGGCTCAGCGGATCTCCCCCCGCGAGCTTGTCCAGCGCCGCGCGGGACAGCCACAGCGTGCGCACGTCGAGCGCGGTGTCGTGCTTGTCCAGCCAGCGCTGGACCGTCGGGACGTCGCTGAAGGTCGCCCCTCCCGATGCGCGTGCCGCGTGCACGAGCGCGCTCGCGAGGCCGCGGACGTCGTCCTCCGACGGCGTGTCCCGGGTCAACAGCTGCTCGGGGGGCTGGCCATTGCGAGTCTCGGCGCGGGCCCAGCGCTCGGCCAGCTCGGTGGCCTCATCGCCCGTGGCGCTCCACAGCGCGCGGGTCCAGCACAGGGTCGCCTCGCGAGCGCGTCCGAGCTGCACCTGCAGCTCCGCCATGCGCACCCACAGCGCCTGTCGCTCGGGGGCATCGGCCGGGACGTCCAGCGCGAGGAAGTCCTTCTCCGCGCGGGCGAGCGCCTCGGCCGCCGCGTCCTGTCGCTCGGGCGCGAGGGGGACGAGCGGCGCGCTCGGGGCCTTCGTGGCCGCCTTCTTCGAGGCCTTGCGCGAGGGCTCCGCGACGGGCTCGGGCTCGGCGGTGTCATGGGCGCGGCGCTCCGTCCGCGAGGGCTGCGCGTCCTTGGGCTTCTTCTCCGCGGACGGGGCGCGCGTGGTGCCGGGAATCCACTCCCCGTCAGCGAGCTCGATGGCGTCGAAGTCGAACGTCGCGCCCTTCATCCAGGGCTCCAGCGCGACGGCGCTCGCGTCCACCACGTAGTCCACCCAGGTCTCGAGTGGCTGGAAGGCCTTCTCGCAGATGCGCTCGGCGCGGAAGCCTCCGTCCCCCGTGGGGTGCAGCCACGTCACCGTCTCCGGCGTGGGGACGAGCAGCGCGCGCAGCCGCTCCTTGCGCACGGGCGGCTCCAGCAGTCCGTCGCACGGCAGGTACAGCTCCGCGACCTGCGGCAGCGGCGCATAGGCCATCGCGGACAGGCCCAGCTCCGGAGGTCGCTCCCGGCCGGCGCGCGCGCGCAGGATGATGCAGGGCGCGTCCGGTGGACCCGTCACCGCGAAGCGGAGCTGCGCGAGAACGGGCTCGGGCAGCGTGTGGACGAGTGACTCCACCTGGGCCACGGCGTTCTCTCGCAGCACCCAGAGGCTCGCGGCCTCGGTGCGCGCGGCGCGGGTGAGGCGCAGCGGGACGGACAGCCGGCCGGGCGCGGGCAGGGGCTCCCAGGCCCGCGCGGGCTCCGGGAGCCGCAAGTCCGTGAGCTGGTACAGGTCCAGCCAGGGGCCATCCGCGGCCGTCAGCCACGCGCCCTCGCCCGGGATGAGCAGCACGTTGCCGGCGGCGGGCTGGAGCGTTCGCGCCAGCGGATGCACATGCCCCAGCTCCACCCAGACGGATGTCTGACCCGGGACGGCGGGGACGAAGGCGCGCAGCCCGCCCGCGCGGTCGAGGGCGCCCGTGAGCGTGAAGTACGGAGGCGCCACCGCGCGCAGCAGCGCCCGCGAGCCCGCCTCGCCCTTCGCGAAGCAGAGCTCCTGTCGGTCGCATCCCAGGCGCAGCAGCTCACCCGCGAGCGCGAGCAGCGCGTCCGCGTCGGTGGGCAGGAACATCACCGTGCCGGGGAGCACGCCCTCCAGCGGGACGCGGTGGGTGGGCAGCAGCTCCGCCCAGCAGCGCACCATGGCCTCACCGCGAGGGGCCTTCGCGTCGACGCGGACGCCGAACGCGGCCAGCTCCGCGAGCGCGGCCTTCGTCAGCGGCGCGTGCGGCGTGACGTAGAGCGGGCCCTCGGCGCGGGTGTGGTGATGGGCCGGCGCGGCCTGGACTTCGGGAGGGACGAGTCGGGAGGTCAGCGCGAGGTGGAGCGCTTCCCGGGTGGGAAAGACGAGCGTGGACATCAGGCCTTCTGGCTCACCTTCTCGGCGTTGCCGTCGGACGTGGACTCGGGGTTCGCGGCCTGGCCGGACGGCGTGTCGCGCTGGACGATGACCTGGCCCAGCTCCGACGCCTTCAACGCGCCCCCGGCGATGAGCTGGTCCACGAGGCGGCGGTGCTCGTCCTCGTGCTCCATGGGCAGCGCGTCGGAGTCGCTCTCGTACTGGATGACGACGTCCTTGCGGCCCGTCTGGGGATTGACGAGCAGGCGGAGGATGAGACTAGCCATGGGCCGGCTCCTTCTTGGGCGCCGCCTCGGGCGCCAGGTGGACGAATGCCTCGCGGTCCAACACCTTGCGCTCCAGGAGCAAATCCCGCAGCGCGACGAGGCGGGGCTTCTCGCGGCGCAGGATGTCGCGCGCCCGGGCCCGCTGCACCTCGAGCACCTCCAGGATGGCCGCCTCCAGCGTGCCGCGCGTCGCGTCGGAGAGCGCGTGTCGGTCCGCGTTCCTGCCCGGCGCGTCGAAGCGGCGCACGGGCAGGCCGTCGCCGCCCATGCCCAATTCCTCCACCAGCTCGCGGGCGATCTCCGTGGCGCGCTCCAAGTCATGCGCGCTGCCGATGGACAGGTCCTCGAGCAGCAGCGCCTCCGCCTCGCGTCCGCCGAAGAGCATGCAGATGCTGTCGAGCAGCTGCCCCCGGGTGACGACGTGGCGATGCGCGGGGTCCGCGTACTGCACGAAGCCGAGCGTGCCCGCCAGGTCACCGCGGATGCTGATGCGGTCGATGGCGGGAGCGCTGGGGCAGAACAGCGCGCACACCGCGTGGCCGGCCTCGTGCGTGGCGACGACGCGCTCCTCGGTGGGCGTGAGTGCGGGCCGGTCCAGGTAGTCGGTGAGGGCGCGTTCGACGTCCACGGGCTCGGTGGGCGTCTGGGCGCCTTCACGCAGCCGGCGTCGCGCGAGCGCGCGACACAGCGCCTGGATGTGGTCGCCGGAGAAGCGCGTGCCCGTGCCCTCGACGCGGTCTCCGGTGCGCTTCACCGCGTAGTCCAGCGCGCGCTCGGTCATGCCCAGGGCCAGCTTCTCGTTGTAGATGGACAGGATGGCCCGGCGGTCCGTGTTGTTGGGGTAGGGGATGCACAGCTGGAACTCGAAGCGCCCCGGCCGCAGCAGCGCGGGGTCCAGCGACTCCACGAAGTTGGTGGTGCCCACCACGAAGACGAGCTCCTCCTTGCGAAAGCCGTCCATCTCCGTGAGCAGCTGGTTCACCATCGAGTGCTCCACGCCGGAGCCCGTATAGGTCCCACGCGCGGAGGCGAACGAGTCCAGCTCGTCGAAGATGATGATGCTCGGCGCCGCCTGCCGGGCCCGGACGAAGATCTGCCGGAGGTTCTCCTCGCTCTCGCCCACCCAGCGGCTCTTGAGCTCCGGGCCGCTCACCACGAGCACCGCCGCGCCCAGCGAGGACGCCATGGCCTTGGCGAAGAGCGTCTTGCCCGTGCCCGGCGGGCCCCAGAAGATCATCCCGCGCGGGAGCAGGCCCTCGACACGCTTCACCGCCTCCGGGTCCGACAGCGTGTCCTTGTGCGCGAGCACGTCGAGGATTTCGCGCTGGAGCCGGTCCTTCACCTGCGTGTAGCCGCCGATGTCCGCCCGCAGGTCCAGGTCCGGCACGTTCAGCGAGCCGCTCAGCGTGGCCGAGCGGAGCTGCGCGTACGCGGGCCGCGCGTCGCTCGGATAGTCCTCGCCAGTGATGGCGCCGAGCAGCCGACGCAGGCGGACGGCGTTCACTCCGGACACGTGCTTGTAGAGCACGTAGGGCTGGAGGCCCCGGCCGAACTTGCGGCACTCGCGCTGGGTGACCAGGTGGCGCAGCCGCTCGCGGCTCACACCGAGGATGGTCTCCTTGTGCGGGAACAGGTTCTCGATGACCCGAGGCAGCGGGAAGGACGGGTCCTTGAAGCCGACCCAGACCATCTCCGGGTTCTCGTAGAGCAGCGGAATCACCTCGCGCGCCTCGGAGGTAAGCCCTCCGCTGCTGGTGGTGAGCAGGTCGAGGTGCGGCAGCACGACGATGCGCTCTCGCACCGCGCCGCGCACCGCGTCCCGCAGCTGGCCGATGAGCGTGGCCATCATGCTGGGCGCGGGCATGCCCGGAGGCGGCTCCGCGGCGGCGCGTCCGTCCAGATAGAGGAACTGCTTGCCGTCCTTCTTCAGCCTGTCTCGCAGGCACTTGTAGAAGTAGGGCGTCAGCTCCTTGTCCGCCTCCACCATGACGGGCAGGCCGCGCAGGAGCGCCTCGCGGGTGCGCTCCAGCTCCGCGGGGTACGCGGCCTCGACCGCCTGGAACGGCGTCAGCTCCGTGGGGAGCGAGTCGTCGGGGATGCGCTGGCTCATACGCGGACCTTGATGGTGAGCGAGCCCGTCGCCGCGTCCTCGTGGATCTCCTCCACCGTGCCGAGCTGGGAGGCGCGCACCTTGAGCGCCTCCGCCGTCACCTTGTTGGAGATGGCGTCCAGCTCCGCCTTGAGGTCGCGCAGGCGGCCCTCCAGCTTGCGAGTGACCTCCTCGCGCAGCGCCTCCGTGGCGTCCTGGGCGCGGTCCTCCAGCTTCGCGCGTGCCTTCTCCCGGGCGAGCTTCTGCGTGGCCTCGGTGCCGGAGGGGGCATTGGTGAGGACCTCGCCCACGGCCGTCAGCTCCACCTCCTGCTGGGCCGCGAGCGTGACGCTGACCTCGCCGGTGGTGACGTCCACGGCCACGCGCACGCCGTCCGCCTCCGTGCGCACCGCCACGTCGCCTTCCTGGACGAAGCCTCGCGCGGCGAGGTCCGCGGCGAGCAGGCCCGCCGTCTCCTCGCGCGACAGCAGCGGCAACAGCTCCAGCTTGGAGCACACGCCGTCGTCGGCGTGGACGATGCGGTTGAGGGACTCGGAGACGGAGATGCGATAGGCGCGGCTCATGGGGCGCTCCCGGTGAAAGTCGAAGAGGCCCCGTCCTCGGGGACCTCGGAGGAAACCATCAGGTCCGAGCCCAGCTCGCGCTCCCGGTCCGCCGCGAGCCGGAAGCCCGCGTCGCCGAACGAGGACCACTCGGAGAGCAGCAGCTGGGCGTCATCGTGGTCATCGTCGAAGAAGCGCACCGCGCGGTGCTCCTGGTCCCACCGCGCCAGTCGGGCCAGGGCACGCAATCCCGCGCCAGCGCCACGGCGTGCCTCGACCTTCGCGCCCAGCGGCGCGCGCGGCGACAGGTGGGCCACCCAGCGGGCCGCGGGCTGGTCCACGAGGGGGCGCAGCGCGTCCAGCAGGAAGCCCGCGAGGTCTCTTCGGCGCGCGCGGTCCAGCGCATCGAAGAAGGCGTCCAGCACCCGCGTCTGCGAGGCCCCCAGCTCGACGAGCTCCCGGGGTTCGATTCGCCGGCTCTTGGACTCCTCCATCTTCCGCCAGCGCAGGGCCAGCTCGTCCTGGACGGCCTCCAGGAGCCAGCCACCCTCGGCGAGCAGCGGCGCGAAGTCGTCGGCCGAGAGCGAATCGGACACGGAGGCGAACACGTCGGGGAACCCGAGCCGGCACAGGGCGGAGCGGCGGAACTGGGGCTCCTTGCCCAGCGCCGGCGCGCAGGAGGTCCCCACGAGCATCCGGCAGCACAGATACAGGAACAGCTCATCCGCGAGCGTCGGAGGCGCGTCGACGTCCAGGGCACGGTGGTCGGGGACGGTGAGCGGCTGCTCCACCAGCCAGCGCAGGGTGTGGAAGCAGAGCGCGGAGAAGTGGAGCGGGCGGGGCGGGTGTCGCTCCCAGAGCCGCGTCGTTCCGGAGGTGGAGGGCAGGTGACGGCGCTTGCGACCCCCGCCCATCCGCGCGAGGGCGAGCACGGTGCCCTTGGACAGCAAATCCCTCAGCGCGGAGAGCGCCGCGGGGCCGAGCTGGGGAGGACAGACGTGACTGCCCCGGAACAAGTCCTCCACGGCCACGTAGGGGCCCTGGCCCAGGATGGCGCGCGCGAGCGTGAGCAGCCGGTGCTCGGAGGGCGAGACGCGCGTCATGGGCGCAGTCGGTCCGCGAGGTCGGGCCAGCCGTTGACGATGATGCGCCCCTCGATGAGGTGGACCTCGGCCGTGTTCGGCGCGGTGAACGTTGGGTCCTCCGGGGCGTAGCGCGGCGTGAGGAAGTGCATGACCTGGTTGCGAGAGCCGATCCACCGCCGGCGCGTCTCCGGCTGGTCCTTCTCGTAGCGCCCATCCACCAGCAGGTCCAGCGAGGCGAGCAGGCGCTCGACTCCGGGGCGGCCCTGCGCCTTCAGCTCGGCCAGCGTGTAGCCGGTGAAGACGAGGGTGCTGAGCCCGCCGGCGCGGACGCGCTCACACAGCTCCGCCACGGCGTCCGCTTGGGAGAAGGGCTCACCGCCCAGGATCGTGAGGCCCTCGATGCCGGGCGTCGCGAGCACCCGGGCCGCCATGGCTTCCACCGTGACGACGGCGCCGCGCTCCATCGCGAACATCTCCGGATTGCAGCAGCCGGGGCAGCGCAGCGGACAGCCCTGGACCCAGAGCGCGAAGCGGCGGCCAGGGCCCTCCGCCTCGGTGCGAGGAACCTGCTGGGCGACCCGGAGCACCGGGCCGGTCGAGGACGTGTCCGGGCTCGAGGACATGGCGGAGGGGCGCAGCATGCCAGGAACGGCGCGGGCCGCGCATCACCCCAGTCGGGAGGGGAGCTTGCCGCCGCCGCGCCGGACGCTCGGGTCCGTGTGGGAAACACCGGAAGTCCCGGAGCCCAGCGCGTTCTGGAGCGCGTCCCGCATCCGGCCCGCGAGCCGCAGGTCCAGCGTCCGGGCGACGGGCACATCCGCGTGACACTTCGGACAGCGCGAGGCCTCCTGTCGGATGCGCGCGCCACAGCCGGCGGGGCAGGGGCGCCGGCCACGTGCCTCCAGCCGGTAGGCGAACCAGCCGGCCACGGCGCAGGCCAGGGTGAACAGCAGGACGAGCACCAGGGCGAGCGGGGCCCAGAGGATGGCGACCGCCGCGAGTCCCAGTCCGAAGCAGTCCTCGATGCGCAGGAGCCACTTCCGGGGGCGCAGGACCTCCGTCTCCAGTTGGTCCACGCGCGTGTGCAGCCACTGGCGCAGCGACAGCGTGGACACGGCGACGAAGGCGCCCACCGCGCCCACGGCCCAGGGTGGGAGAGTCTCGGTGCCCACGCCCACGGAGGCGAGCGCCACCGTGGCGCCGCTGCCCGCGCTCAACGCGAACTGCGCGAGGCCGAGCACCATGCGCAGGTCGCTGTCGCGCTGCGTGTACATCTCGAACGCGAGCAGGGCCACCATGGCGCCGAGCGCCTGCGGCGTGGCGAGCCACGTCAGCTCAGGAGGCAGCGTGAGGTACTGCGCATGCGCGGCCAGCGCGAGCAGCAGCAGGCTGCCTCCCGCGCGAGTCCCCGAAGCACCGCTCAGGCCGATGGCCTGCGAGACGAGGGCGTACGTGAGCATCGCTCAGCCTCCCACCGGCATGACGAGGAACTCCTTCACGAACCCCAGGGACTGGAGCACGTAGAGCACCAGCAGCACCGACGCCGTGGTGAAGGCGAGTAGCAGGAGCATCCACGCTACGAGAAGCCCCAGCTCCCACCAGGCGATGGGCACGCCCCGGGCTTCGCGTCCGGTCTGCCACGCCAGGTAGCGACGCGCGAAGAGCCCCGCCACGGCGACCTGTCCCGCGCTCAGCGCCACCTTCGCCAGCGCGCCCAGGCCGGGCACCAGCGTCAGGAGCTCCAGCAGGAGGACGGACAGCGCCACGAAGCAGCCCGCGGCCAGCCGCAGCGTCCAGCGTGCGACGAGCTTGCGCTGGAGCGAGAGGAGCTGGAGCGCGGGCGTCACCAGCGTCACGCGAAGCCACACGAGCGCGGCGACCAGGAGCAACGACGTGAGCAGCGGCACCCAACTGGCCACCAGGGCCGCGGCCGCGACGCCCACCACCGCGACGCTCAGGCGCACCGTGGCGCGCTGGGTGGCGAGCTGGTGGAGCACCTCCCGGTCCTCGGGGCTGGGCAGCGTGGCCTCGGCACAGCGAGGGCAGGGGCGGCCGCGCAGCGCGGTCCCTCCCGGAATCCGCTCGGCGCAGCGCCGACAGCGTCCGCCGAGCAGCAGCGCGAGCTCGTGTTCCTCGCCGCGAGGGCTCGCGGTGGTGGTCATCGTCAAGATGGGACTCCCCCTCATCTGCGTGCGCGCATCATGCCCCGAACCCGCGAGCGAGTCAGGTCCGGTCTCCGCACCCCGTCGCGACCTCCCATGTCGACAGGTCCGTTACCGGGAGCGTGCTCACTGAGGGAGGGGCCTTCCTGCCGTCTCGCCAGCCCGTGTCGACAGGCTCGTCATCAGCGGCGCTCTCGTCGAAGGAGGGGCGTTCCATGGGTGGAGCGTGCGGAACGAGGGGCGGCTCCGTTGCCTCGCCATTCCAGGTCGATGCTCCCCCCGGCGGTTGCTCCTGCTGAAGGCGGCCGGCGCTATCTCTCCAGCCCATGTCGACTGTCTCTCCGGCCGTCGCGCTTGTTGAAGAAGCGCCCTCGGGCATCTCGTCATCCCATGGCCATGCCGCCTTTCGCGAGGGCGCTCTTGCCGAGTGAGGCGACCCCCTGTCTTCTCTCCCCCTGGAGTCTTGCTCGATGAAGGGTGCACCGATGCGCTTTTCGCCCGTGTCGCTGTCGCTGAAGGAGGGTCGTCCCTGTCTCATCCGGGAGGCGACGCCCGAGGATGGACCCGCGTTGTTCGAGCTGGAGCGCGCCGTCGTCCAGGCTCGCGAGGGGCTGGTGAAGCTGCCGGACGAGCTGCCCGCGGACGCGGCCGCCTTCACCGCCCGACGTGAGGCCGCGGGGCTCCACCGCCAGGACGGCACCGCGTTCCCACTCGTCGCCACCGCACCCGGAGGCGCGCTCCTGGGCGAGGCCTCCTTCCTGAGGCCGAGCTACCGGATGCTGCGCCACGGCGGCGTGCTCGGCATCGGCGTCCACCCCGACGCCCAGGGCCTGGGCGTGGGTCGCGCGCTGATGCATCACCTGCTCGCGTGGCTGCGCGCCCATCGCGACGTGAACGGCGACAGAATCCACCGCGTGGAGCTCCAGGTCCGGGGCGACAACCCCCGCGCCCAGGCCCTCTATCGCTCCTTCGGCTTCGTCCTCGAGGGCACCCGTCGCGACTTCCTGCGCACCGAGGAGGGCGTCTGGGTCGACGACCTCCTCATGAGCCTGCTGCTCCACCCCGAGCGGCCCTGAGTCGCCTTCCACCCTCACTCCGCCACCGGGCTCGCCCGCACCGCCCCTCGACGACCGGACGGCGACATTGTCTTTCCCCTGCCGCCGCAATTTCCCAGCAAGGCTTCATCCGTGAAGTAGACTGCGGGCGTCATGACGCGGCCTGTGTCCGCCTACGCCCCTCGAAGCGAACGCAAGCCGTTGTACGTGAAGGTGGTGACGCAGCCCGCGCTCCCTGGGTGCTGGGCCGTCAACATCAGCGAGACCGGCATCGGCCTCATCGCCACGCCGCGTGGCCCGCAGGAAGGCCCGTGCGAGGGCGAGTCCGTGGAGCTGTCCTTCTCCCTGCCGGACTCGGGCGAGCACATCCGCGCCCGGGGCGACGTGCGCTGGCGGCACGAGACGGGCGGCCCGGTGACGGCGCTCGGCGTCTTCTTCCACGCCTTCGAGGACTCGGACGGGGTGAAGCTGGCGCGCTATCTGGCCACCGCGCGGCTCCACGTGGTGGTGGCGTTCGCCAGCGACGAGGAGGCCCAGGACGTGCGGGCCGCGCTTGAGGGCCAGGCGGTGCCACACTTCGCGTCGAGCGCCGAGGAGGCCCAGGCGCTCCTGGCCCGTGGCGACGCGGCGGCGCTGCTGGTCTGCGGCCGTGACGAGGAGCGCGCGCTGTCGTTGGTCGCGGGGCTGGGCACGCCGGCCGAGGACGTGGACCTGTCCTCCGCGGGGCCCCCCTCCGACCTGACCTCGCGCATCATCTACTGCGCGCCCGCCGCGCCCGAGCGACTGGTGGCCCTGTTCAACGCGGGGCTCGTCTTCCGCGCGCTCGGTGAGTCTCCCCCTCCCGAGGCCGTGCTCCAAGCCGTGCTCCAGGCAGGCCGCGAGCGGGGCGTGCGCACCGAACAGTGGCGCATGGCGCTGGAGCTCGAGCGCAACCTCCTGCGTGAGCGCGCGCTGTCGCAGGCCCTGCCCTCGGTGTCGGGGGCACGGGGTGAGGAGGAGGTGGGCCTGCGCAGCGCCGCCATGCAGCGGGTGATGGAGATGGTGCGGCTGGTCGCTCCGCACCGCGTGGCGGTCCTGCTGCAGGGCGAGACGGGCACGGGCAAGGAGGTGCTCTCGCGCATCGTCCACCGCCTCAGCGGGCGCGGCGAGGCCCCGCTGGTCATCCAGGACTGCGGCGCGCTCACGGAGACGCTGCTGGAGAGCGAGCTGTTCGGCCACGTGAAGGGCGCCTTCACCGGCGCGGTGGCGGACCACCCGGGCCTGTTCGTCCTGGCCAACGGCGGCACCATCTTCCTGGATGAGATCGAGAACACCACCCCCAACCTGCAGGCGAAGCTCCTGCGTGTGTTGGAGACGGGCGACGTGCGTCCGGTGGGCGGCACCCAGGTGCGCCACGTGGACGTGCGGGTGCTGGCCGCGAGCAACAAGGACCTGGGCGAGGAGGTGCGCGCGGGGCGCTTCCGCGCGGACCTGTTCTACCGGCTCAACAGCTTCACCATCGACATCCCGCCCTTGCGCGAGCGGCCCGAGGACATCCCGGAGCTGGCGCGCTACTTCCTGGGCCTGTTCAACCGCACCCTGCGCCGCTCGGCCAGCGGCATGTCCCAGGAGGTGGAGGACATGCTGCGGGCCTACCCGTGGCCGGGCAACGTGCGCGAGCTGCGCAACGTGCTGGAGCGCGCCGTGCTGCTGTCGCGGCCGGGGGAGGTGGTGTCGCGCCGGCTGTTGCCGCCGAGCCTGGCGTCCGCGTCCCCGCCCCGGAACGAACTGGCGGGAGACGGCTCCTTGCGCGCGCGACTGGAGCGGGTGGAGCGTGAGCTCATCCGCGAGGCGCTCGAGCGCCACGGCGGGGTGCTCCGACGCGCGGCCATGGCGCTGGGCATGGACCCGGTGACGCTGGGCCGCCGGGCCCGGCGCCACGGCCTGTGGAAGCAGGACTGACGTCCGGGCGTCAGTGGGCGCGCACCCACTGGAGGATGGGACGCCACACCCGCTGACGGGCGCTGGCCGCGAGGAACAGGTCCGCGTGACCGAAGTCGAGCGCGCGCTCGGCCACCGGGTGGTCCCTCACGATGAGGGACACCACGTCGTTGCTCCCCAGGAGCGACGTGGAGAACACCCCGTACTCACCCACGCCGCCGCCCGCGCCCACGTACAGCACGGGCAGCTTCACCTGGCTCAGCCGGTCGTCGTAGGGCACCTCCAGCCCGCACGTCCACGCATCCGACTCCACCACCTCGTTGAGGCTCTGGTAGGGCGCCGCGCGCTGGGCGTACTCGTAGAGGTAGGCCTCGGACGTGTACGTCAGGCTGCCCGGCAGTCCCGTCTCGTCCGCCTTGCCCGCCAGCAGGTGGTAGCCCGGGGCGAGCGGCTCCAGCGGCTTGAGCAGCGCGCCCGTGGCCGCGGCGGAGACGATGGCCGCCCGGCGGTTGGTGGGCCGACCCGTGCCGGGGCCGAAGACATCATCCGGCAAGAGCGGGGACGGCGCCGACGGCGCCAGGGCCGCGAGCTGGCCGATGGCCTGCAGCGTGATTCCCGGCGCCGCGCCGAGCAGCCCACCCTCGTAGATGCCCGAGTCCCGCCGGGCCTTCATCGCCGCGTGACGCCCGCACGCCCAGGCCCGCTGCTCCGCGTTCTGCGGGGCATGCCGCATCACCATGTCCACGGGGATGAACCCATCCACCTGGCGCAGCCCCCTGGGCAGCCGCGCCTCGTCGTTCAGATAGGCATACGCGACCATGGCGCCGCGGCTCCAGGCGAGCAGGTGCAGCGAGCCCAGGCTTCCATTCGTCAGCCGCAGCGCCTTGGCCAGGAGGATGCTGGCGCCCAGGTCCTTCGCATGCGTGCCCAGGTTCCACCCGGCCATGAAGGAGAAGTCCTGCTGACCGGCGGGCACGCCCACCCACCGCATGTCCATGCCCCACACGTCCACGCCCTCCTCCGCCAGGTACGCGGCGATGGACTGCTCGCGCGGCACGTGCGCGGAGCCCACGCTCGACAGGAACGCGGCGTCGAAACCCCACGCGTCGCCGTGCAGCATGAACACCGCCCGCTGCGTCCGTGCGGGCCACCAGGGCGCGTTCTCCCGCACCACGCGGTGCACCGTCACCACGTCATGCTCACCGGGCCCCACCTGGAGCTCGAAGCGGTAGTGCGCCAGGTCTCCGAAGAGCGCCTCGCGCGTCGCGTGCCGCGCGGTGGCGGGGCCCGCCACACCCAACAGCTCGGAGCCGTTCGTCGCGAGCGCCTCCGTCGCGCTGTCCCGCAGCGCCTCCGGCGTGGCGGGCGGCTCGGAATTCCCACAACCCAATGACAAGAATGTCAGACAGACAAGAAGGCTGAACCTCAAACGCATAGGGACCTCGAATCGAAGAAGAGGGGTTCGGAGGAGGCCGCGCGTCGGTGTCCTGGCTCCTCCGTGCCGTGTCACCCGCTGAGCAGAATCCACGCCAGAGTTTGAACACACGAAACTCGCGGAGTGTCTCCTATCCCTGGACTTCACGCCTGGTGTCCACTGTGAAGCAACCGTCTGACATGCCCTGGCGGGTGCGGTGGGAAAGACCCCGCTTCACGACTGAAGCAGGCACATCACGGGTGTGGCGCGGGGCGGATGGCTGAGGCTGTCGGACGTGCCGAGTGCCGTGCGCCGGACACCGTCCCCGGGGGAGGCGGACTGGTGAACATCCCGGGCCGCCAGCCCCTCCCGGGAGCGGGGGACGAGGACCACATCGACGGGCCCTGGGATGACGCGAGGGCGACACGTCGCACGCACACCTCGACGCTCCCGGGAAAGAAAGGGGAGGCGTCATGGTGGAGCCCCGTTTCGAGCGCAATCTGGGAGTGGTGAGCGCCGAGGTGATGGCGCGTCTGGCCCGCACGCACGTCCTCGTCGCCGGGGTGGGAGGGGCCGGAGGCCAGTGCGCGGTGGACCTGGCGCGGCTGGGCGTGGGGTGCCTGACGCTCGCCGACTTCGACACCTACGAGGTCCACAACATGAACCGGCAGGTGGGGTGCTTCGAGAGCACGCTCGGCGCGTCCAAGGTGGACGTGGTGGGGCGCATGTGCCTGGACATCCACCCGGACCTGCGCCTGCGGCTGGTCCACGAGGGCATCACCGAGGACAACGTCACCGACGTGCTGGCGGGCACCCAGGTGCTGCCGCCGGTGGACTACGTGGTGGAGGTCATCGACATCGCGGGCGCGCGCGCCAAGCAGGCCCTCCACAAGGCGTGCCGCGAGCGCGGCGTCCCGGCGATGACGGGGTTGATGCTGGGGTTCGGGGCGGCGTTGCATGTCTTCCAACCGGATGCCCCGCTGTACGAGGAGCTGTACATCCTTCCGGATGGCCGCGTGGACCTGCCGGCCATCATCCCGCATCTGGGCGACTACCTGCATCAGGCCGCCATGGAGGCGTGCTTCGCGGGCAAGGGGCCCGCGCCCACCTGTGTCGTGGGGGCCACCACCGCGGCGGGGATGATGGTGAGCGAGCTGATGCGGGGGGTGATGCTCGGCGCCCACACCATGGTGTCGTGGCCGGAGTACCTCTACGTGGACCTCTTCGACCACCGCTACGTCAAGGCCCGCGCGAGGCCCCGGAGCGAGGAGCCCGCGCGCCAGCCCGCGTGAGGGCGGGCCGACGCGCGTGCAGGTGGCTCACACCACGCCGCGCCTTTTGGCCTCCTCGATGACCCGGGGCCCGTCCACGCCCAGGGTGTCGGAGAGCAGCGGCGCCACCTGTTCGGCGCGCTGGTGCACGCGCTGGAGCGTCTTGTCGTAGGTGCGCGTGACGATGTTGATGCCGGCGATGATGACGCGCTGGAGGTTGTACTGCAGGTCATTGCCCTCGACGATGGCGTGGATCTCCGTGAACAGCGGCCGCGCATCCGACTGGAACGCGGACAGGTTCGAGCGCTGCTCGCTGTTGGGGACCGCGGACCTGGAGGACAGGCTCGCCACCAGCACCAGGGGTGGCTCGGGCCTCGCGTGGGCGTCGCGCATCTGCTGGAACACGCGCTGGATGTCCTGCGGGTCGGGAGGGGACTCCCACCGCAAGAAGAAGACCCTGTCGATGATGGCTGTCTTGAAGACGGGTGTCGTCGTCATGGTGCGCTACCGCTCCTTCGCAGTACCGGTGCCCCCGGGGCCGTTTCACCGCGTGCTGCTGGCGGTGCCGGGCGGTCTGCCCGCGCATCCTGGGTTCGCCCCGCCGTGACGCCAGCCGCCCACGGGGGCGGGCATCACCCGCTGGACACGGGGCTCGTCCCCACGTCGCGCCGAGTGTCGCCCCGAGGTTGCCCGCGCCCCCGCCGCTGTCGCGTGGTGGACTGCGGGCTTCATAGGGCCGGCCCGGGAAGGTGCGGGGCGGTGTCCCCCACGCGCCCGAAAAAACGAAGGCCCCCGCCGTGGAAGGGCAGGGGCCTCGGGTGCTTCAAGGGGGGCGCTGCCTCACGCGAGGAGCGAGCGCCCGGACGGCTTGGGGCTAGTTGCCGGAGATCTTCGTCTCCTCGACCTTGGCGGCGTTGATGGCCTCCTCGGTGAAGACGATGTTGCGCCACTGCTTGTTGGAGAACAGCTCCGTCTGGTCGGCGTAGTACGGCGAGCTCTTGTCGCTGGACTCGCTGTAGGTCAGCACCGCGCGGCCCTCGACGCCCGTGTCGGTGAAGCCCATGGCCATGATGAAGCTGCTGCCGTTGTTGATGACGTAGCCCTGGTCGGTGAGGTTGGTCCGGGAGTTGATGACCGTGCTGCCGCGCACCGCGCTGTAGTCGGAGTCCGGCGTGGTGGACTTGAGCGTGCCCCACGACACGATGTTCGCCGTGCCGTCGTAGCTGCCGCCGCCGTGGATGGGGATCTTCTTGCCGTCCACGCGGGTGGAGTACTGCGACTCACCCAGCGGCGCGTCCACGGGGATGCCGGCGACCTGCAGCCGGTAGACGGCCGCGGCCAGGGCGAGCAGCACCGGGTCCGAGCCCGTCGCGGGAGCGGCCGCCAGCGTGTGCGGCGTGGCCAGGGGCTCCGCGGCGTTGAAGGGCACCGCGAACAGGGTGCCACCGTTGGACAGCGTGCCCATGGTGTGGTGACCGGAGAACTCGCGGAACAGCGCCGCGCCGCGGCTGTCCGCGTTGAACAGGCCGTCCCAGGCCGTGAGCGCCGCGCAGCCCGCGCGGATGTCGATCTGCGTGGTGTTGTACTGCACCGTCGTCACGCCCGTGCAGCGCGCCACCACCTGGTCCTTGAGCAGCTCGGAGACCATGCCCCGGTTGCTGAGGATGGCGTTCTCCAGCTCCGCCACGGTGAACTTGTTGTCCGCGCCCGACGCGCCGTTCTCCTCCATCAGGAGCTTGGCGTTGATGCGCGTGCGCGGCGTCTGGCCCACGTTCTCCAGGCCGTGCATGGGGGAGAAGCCCGTGAGCGGCTGGTTCGGGTTCGCCAGCCAGTAGCTGTCGTTGGCGTTGAAGACGAAGTCGCGGCGGGCGAGCTTGGGCACGCCGCTGAAGGGGACCAGGCCGGGGCCGCGCGCGCCCTCGGCGTCACGCCACTCGTTCTCCGGGTTGCTGCCGTCGAGCAGCACCAGGCCCATGCTGTTCCAGATGGCGGCCGTCGTCGGGTCCGCGCCGGCGGAGGCCGCGCGCCAGGTGCCGATGGCGACGGGCGACAGGTTGGGGGTGGGCGTCGCGTCGGTGTACCAGACGTTGCCCGCGCGGTCGGCGGCCATGGTGTTGACCCAGGGGATGCCCTGGACGGTGGCGTAGACGTTCTGGAACTCCTCCAGGCTCTTGGCCCGGTTCATCCCCACGAACTGGCTGACCAGCTGGGTGTTGTCCAGGTTGGCGTCGCGGTAGGTGAGCACCGACTGCGCGGTCCACGGCGCGGTGCCGGGGATGACGATGACGGGGCCGTAGTGGCTGCTGTAGAAGCGCTGCGTGATGTGCGTGAGCGAGCCTTCGGGCAGCTTCACCAGGATGGTGATGTCCTGGGCCACCATGTCCCGCTCCTCGGTGCCGTACTTGTAGCGGGTGGGGTTGCCGGGGACGAGCTGCAGCCCGTAGAGCGTCATGCGCTGGCCGGAGGAGAACGTGTGCGTCCAGGCCACGTGCTCGTTGAAGCCGATGAGCACCGCGGGCACGCCGAGCAGGCCCACGCCGTAGACGTTGAGCTGGCCGGGGACGGTCAGCTGGCTCTCCCACAGCTTGAGCTCACCCTCCCAGGGGAAGTGGGGGTTGGCCACCACCATGCCGTGGCCGGACGCCGAGCGGTCCGCGCCGATGGCCCAGCCGTTGCTGCCCACGCTGCTCCACTCGGGGCGCTCCACCTTGAAGCTGCCGGGGGCGGGGCGGCCCTCGCTGCCGGCGCCCGGGATGGGGGGCGTGGCCGCGGCGATGGCGAGGATGAGCTGGTAGCTGCTGCCAGCGAGGCCGACGCTGATGTCATAGGCCAGCAGGTCCACCGCGCTGATGGGCTTGACCCAGGGCGCGTTCGTGCAGGGCGCGGGGAGCTTGTCCGGCGGCGTCTCCTTCACGTAGCGGTTGAAGCCCGCCACGTAGCCGTTGAACATCTCCTGCACGTCCGTGGGCAGCTTGGGGAAGGCGGCCTCCGCCTTCTTGTCCAGCGCCAGCACCCGGTAGCCGAAGTCGCTGCCCGCGTACGTGTTGCCCGGGCCCGCGCCCAGGTAGCGGGCGCGCTCGCCGCGGACCTTGAGGATCTGATCCGACAGGATGCAGACGTGGTCCTTGGCGAAGGCGAAGCCCTGGCCATAGGACAGGCTGCCCAGGTCGTCCGCGATGATGTGGGGGATGCCATGCGCGGTGCGGCGGATGGTGGCCTCGTACTTCGCGGGCTCCTCCGGCGCTGGCGGGGTGGGCTTGCCGTCATCATCCTCACCACAGGCGGTGGCGAGCGCCAGGCTCACGCCGGCGAAAAGGGTGAGGTGCCAGCGAGAGCGCCCGGACTTCCAGGACGCCCCTCGCGGGGAGGACACGGTTGGGTTTGGATGCATGGCAGTCGTCGAGCGTAGGAAGGGGCTGATTCAGCCGTCAAAAGTTTTCTCGAACTCGACGATTCCTGAGAGCCTGAACTCAGACGCACCGCGGCATGAAACACGACAGCGAGGGACCGGCAGTGAGGGTTCACTGTGCTAGGAGAGCGCGCATATGACGACCGAGCAGCCGCGAGCCCGCCGCCCGCGCCGCCACTTCTCGATGATCCGCACCTTCGTGCTCGCCGACTTCGTGACGCTGGGCAACGGCTTCGCGGGAGCGGGGACCATCCTCGCCGCGATGCAGTACCTGGCGACCGGGCAGGTGATTTGGATGTGGGTGGCCTTCGCGCTGATGCCCCTGGCGCTGGTGATGGACTTCCTGGATGGACGCATCGCCCGGTGGCGCTTCAAGAAGTCGCCGCTGGGGGCGGACCTGGACTCGCTGGCGGACGTCATCTCCTTCGGGATGGCGCCGGCGGCGCTGGCGTTCGCGGTGGGGATGCGCGGGGCGCTGGACGTGGCGGTGCTGCTGTACTTCGTGGCGTGCGGCATCAGCCGGCTGGCGCGCTTCAACGTCACGTCGGCGGAGTTGGCCGACCCGACGGGGAAGGTGAAGTACTTCGAGGGTACGCCCATCCCCACCAGCCTGGCCCTGGTGATGGTGCTGGCGGTGGCCACCTACATGGGCCGCATCGGCGATGCGCTGTTGGGTGGCACCTGGGAGGTGGGGCCGCTGGTGCTGCACCCGTTGGTGCTGCTGTACGCGGCCAGCGGCAGCGCGATGATCTCCAAGACGCTGCGCATCCCGAAGATTTGAGGGAAACCGGACGTCGTAGGCCCCCCTGACACCGGGATTGGCCCTCGTGGGTGGTTGCCCGCCCCTGGGTGGGTGCCTAGTTTCGCCATCGGGTCCGCTCGGCTGCCTCACTGGCGGCAAGCAAGCGGCACAGGGCGATGGGCGCGGGGAAGGGGTGGAAGCCATGACGGGGCGCTTGGGCATTTGGGCCCTCGCGGTGTTGGGGCTGGTTGCGGGGTGCGCGGATCGCGAGCGCTCGACGCTCGCGGACGGGCGGTTGACGGCGACCCCGGGCGGGATGGATTTCCAGAAGGTGGCGCTCTACGACGCGCGCGAGACGGAGATCTCCCTGCGCAACGTGGGACGTGCGCCGGTGGACGTGAACGAGGTCTGGGTGGAGGGGCCGGAAGGCGCCTACCGGGCGGAGTTCACCAGCGACGTGCCCCACAGCCTGGTGCCTGGGAGCGCGGCGTCGCTGAAGGTGCGCTTCGCGCCGACGAAGGAGGGTGGGCAGCCGGCGATGCTGGTGGTGCGCTCGGACACGCGCATCGAGCCGCTCTTGCGCATCCCGCTCACTGGCTCGGGCGTGGACGCGTGGGCGCGGGTGTCGCCGCGCTCGCTGGACTTCGGGCGCATCGAGGCGGACTCCAGCAAGACGCTGGCGCTGTCGCTGGAGAACCCCACGGAGCTGGCGGTGGAGGTGACGCCCCGGCTGGTCGGCGCGGACAAGGACGAGTTCGTGGCGAAGTCCGTGGTGGTGGAGCCGGGCGCCAAGGTGGAGCTGCCCATCCAGTTCAACCCGGTGAAGGTGGGCCGCAAGCAGGTGGCGCTGGCGCTCACGCCGTGCCGGGGCTGCGCGGACGTGCCGGTGCTGGTGGCGGCCGAGTCGCTGGAGCAGGCGGTGGTGGCCGAGCCCCCGGTCCTCGACTTCGCCGCGGTGCCGGTGGACCGCGAGGCCTTCCGCGAGTCGCGCATCCGCAACATCAGCACCGAGCCCATGACGGTGAACCAGCTCACGCTGGACGGGCTGGACCTGTCCTATTCGCAGGCGAACACGGGCTTCCCGCTGGTGCTCCAGCCCGGCGAGGTGCGCGGGTTCCAGGTGCGCTACAGCCCCGGCCACATGGGGCCCGCGGAGGACATGGCGCGCTACCACGTGGTGAGCAAGCGCCACCCGACGACGGACGTGAAGCTCAAGGGCTTCGGCGGCGCGGCGGAGCTGTGCGTGTCGCCGGTGACGCACGACTTCGGCACGCAGCCGCTGGGCTCCAAGACGCGCGTCATGGTCAACGTGAAGAACTGCGGCTCGTCCAACGCGGGCGCGCTCACGCTGGAGTCGCTCACCTGGCAGCCGGACCCCGCGGGCGCGGCGCAGTTCAACCACACGCCGCTGGCCATGCCGCATACGCTGCAGCCGGGGCAGGAGATCAACATCCCCGTCTTCTACGAGCCCACGCGCACGGGCTCCGCGTCGGGCGTGCTGGTGATGACGACGAACGCGTACTCCGCGGCCACGGTGCAGATGGACTTCCGCGGCACGGCCCTGGCGCACGCGCCCTGCGAGCTGGCGATCACTCCCATGGCGCTGGACTTCGGCACGGTGCCGCCGGGGCGGGGCGCGGTGCTGGGCGTGAAGCTGGAGAACAAGGGGCGCGACCTGTGCCCGGTGAAGAACATCCAGCTGCGCGACAGCGACGGCGGCGTGTTCCGCATGCCGGGTGGGGACCTGTTCGGCGTCATCATCTACCCGGGCGACTGGTTCAGCTTCCAGGTGGCGGTGCAGATGCCCGTCACCGGCGGCACCTTCGCGGGCACGCTGCAGGTGGAGCAGATGGAGCCGGCCAACCCGGTGGTGCTGGTGCCGCTCATCGCCAACGCGCAGGCGACGTGCCTCATCCCGTCGCCCTGGTACGTGGACTGGGGCGTGGCCCGGCGCGACTGTCCGCCCGAGCCGCGCGAGGTGAACTACCTCAACGCGTGCACCATGCCCGTGTCGGTGTCCAACGTGTGGATCGGCCCCGGCACCACGGACGGCGAGTTCTCCGTGAGCGGCGTGCCCACGCCGCTGCCCTTCACGCTGCAGCCGGGCGAGGCCTTCACGGTGGACCTGGACTACACCGCGCAGGTGTACGGCATGAACCTGTCGCCCTTGTTCGTGAGCTCCGACGACCTGGCCGCGCCGCTGCTGGTGCCGCTCATCGGCGAGTCCTCCAAGCGCACGGACAAGACGGACCACTTCACCCAGCAGGACGTGAGCAAGGTGGACGTGCTCTTCGTCGTGGACAACACCGCGTCCATGGTGGAGGAGCACCCGCGGCTCGTGTCGGCGATTCCGTCCTTCGTGGACGCGGCGCTGGCCAAGCAGGTGGACCTGCACGTGGCCGTGACGACGACGGGCATCTCTGCCGTCTCCAACGCGTGCCCGGGCGGCGCGCAGGGTGGCGAGGCCGGCCGCTTCTTCCCGGCGGACAACGCCCGGCCGCGCATCCTCACCCAGAACACGCCGAACCTGACGACGCTGCTGCAGCAGAACGTGCAGGTGGGGCAGTGCGCCCAGGTGGAGCAGGGCTTCGAGGCGATGCGGCGGGCGCTGTCGCCGCCCCTGGTGAACAACGCGGATGATCCGCGCACGTCCCTGCCGCGCGACGGCAACCTGGGCTTCCTGCGCGACGCGGCCGCCCTGGTGGTGGTGTTCGTGGGCGACGAGGATGACCACTCGCCGGACGCGGTGGACACCTACGTGGCGTGGGCCCAGCAGCTCAAGGGGCAGAACCAGCCCCAGCGCGCGACGTTCTACGCCATCGCCCCCACGGCGACGGCGTGCGGCACCGCGGGCGGCACGGGCACGCGCTACGCGGAGGCCACCGCGCGCACCGGCGGCGAGGTGATGAACGTCTGCGCGGCCAACTACGGCCCGCTCCTGTCCGCGGTGGCCAACAAGGCCTTCTCCGCCCAGGACCGCTTCCCGCTGAGCGACTCGCCGGAGCCGGGCAGCGTGACGGTGACGGTCAACGGCGCCCCGGTGACGACGGGCTGGCGCTACGACGCGCCCACCAACAGCGTGGTCTTCACCAACGTGCCGGCGCCGGGCGCCAAGGTGTCCATCAGCTACCGCCGCTCGTGCGACGCCGGGTGAGCAGGCGGGCGCGGGCGGGGGCTTCCAGACAGGAGGTGTGAGCCAGTCGAAGGGCCGGTCATCCGGCCCTCGACGTTCATGTCGGTCCCGGGTGCTACAGGTCTGCTTCCGCCTGTGCGGATGACCAGAAAATTGGAGCGCTCCTCACGGTGTGTACCCTGAGGTCGTACCCGCTCCCGCCGAGGAGGCACCCGGTGATGTCCCCAGACTCCGAAGGAACCAAGACGACGAGCCCGGCCCGCCCCAGCGCGGCGCGCTCGCCGGGCCTGCGGGTCATCCAGGGCGAGGGCCGCCGCAAGGAGGAGCCGCTCGCTTCTCGGGATGCCGTCGCCCGCGCCCTGATGGAGGCCGGCGCCGACCTGCTCCTGCGCCGCATCTCTCCGGCGCGAGCCCAGGAAATCGAGCGCAAGGTGGACCGGGTCCTGGACCTGTTCGACCGGGTGGACCGGGCGCCGGTGCTGATGCCGGTGCTCAAGCGGTACCTGGACGAGCTGGAGGCGCTGATGCGCGAGACGCGCGAGGTCCGGGTGGCCCGGCGGTAGCGCGCGGGCCGGGATTAACCGGTTCCGCCATGCCTACAAGGGTTTGACCCCCCTGTCGTGTGGGCTTACGCTCGGGACTTCGCCGCGCCCGGATTCCGGTAGGCCACGGGCCGTGGGTATCCCTGTGGGAGTGCCGGTCAGGTCGCCGTGACCATTGAAACGTATGGCAGGTACCAGCTCCTGAAGCGACTCGCCATGGGCGGGATGGCGCAGCTTTATCTCGCGCGCCAGCAGGGCCCGGAGGGCTTCGAGAAGCTGGTGGTGGTGAAGCGGATCCTCCCGCACCTCGCGGAGAACGACGACTTCGTCAAGATGTTCCTAGACGAGGCGCGCATCGCCGCGCGGCTGAACCACGCGAACGTGGTGCAGATCTTCGACCTGGGCGCGCAGGACGACTCGTTCTTCATCGCCATGGAGTACATCCACGGCGACGACCTGCGGCGCATCTGGAAGCAGTCGGAGGCGATGGGGCAGCCGGTGCCGGTGCCGCTGGTGTGCCGCATCCTCATCGAGGCGTGCTCGGGCCTGGACTACGCGCACAAGCGCACGGACCCGTCGACGGGGCGGCCCCTGGGCATCGTCCACCGCGACGTGTCCCCGCAGAACATCCTGGTGACGTTCGAGGGTGGGGTGAAGGTGGTGGACTTCGGTATCGCCAAGGCGGCGGACCAGGCCACCGTCACGCGCTCGGGCGTGCTGAAGGGGAAGTATTCGTACATGTCGCCGGAGCAGGCCGCGGGTCAGCGCGTGGACTGCCGGGCGGACATCTTCGCCTTGGGCGTGGTGCTGTACGAGCTGCTCACCTGCACGCGCCTGTTCAAGCGCCCCAGCGACATCCAGACGCTGGCGGCGGTGGCCGAGTGCAAGGTGCTGCCGCCCTCGCAGGTGAACCCCCGGGTGCCGCAGGACCTGGACGCCATCGTCCTCAAGGCGCTCGCGAAGGACCCGGTGGACCGCTACCAGGAGGCGGTCCACCTGCAGCTGGCGCTCGAGGACTGGCTGAGCGCGAACCGGCTGCCCTCGTCCACGGCGCACGTCGCCGTGTACATGAAGGACATCTACGCGGAGCGGCTGGCGTCGGAGGCGCGCTCGGGCGAGGTGCCGATGGAGGACTCCGACCCCGCGTCGGGCTCCGGGCGCCAGGAACAGGGCCCTCGCAGGAGCGGTCTGCGGCCGTCGTTGTCGCGCTCGGCGGTGGCGCCCGAGGGGGAGACGGCGGCGCTCAGGCCTCGCGGGCAGACGCGGAACACGGGGCGCATCGAGCTGGAGTCACCGGCGGGCCGGCTGACGGGCCAGCGCCGGGCGTTGGAGTCGTCGTCCGCGCCGGAGCGGGCGTCGCGCTCGGGGCTGGGCGCGGTGCCGGCGGCGCCGCGGGTGGAGGAGGACGCGCCGACGATGGACGGGCGCGCGGCGTCCCGGGCCACGCTGACGGACGTGAAGGCGGCCACCGAGCCCAAGCCCGAGGGCAGGCCGCCGACGCGGGCCGTGCCCGTCGTCGTGCACCACGGCCACCACGTGGAGGAGGACGCGCCCACGCTGGCGATGCCGGAGCTGGCGTCGACGCCGTCGCGGCCCTCCCGCCTGGCGCTGCCGGAGGTGGCGTCACCCTCGAGGCCCTCCCGCCTGGCGCTGCCAGTGCCGCGTGAGGAGGATGAGGAGCAGGAGGAGGACGCGCCCACCTTGTCGCTGGGCATGTCGCGGCCGGGGCGCAAGAAGGGCGCGGCGCGCACGGGCGAGGTGTCGCAGGCGACCACGTCACGGCTGGGCTGGTGGATTCCCGCGGTGGGGTTGGGGCTGGTGGTGCTGGTGCTGCTGTGGGCATGGATGAAGCCGGGCGAGTCGGCGCCGGTGCAGGCGCTGCTGGAGACCGAGCCCGCGGGCGCGCGGGTGGTGTTCGACGGGCGCGAGCTGCCCGAGCGCACGCCGCTGACGCTGCCGGGGATGCCCGAGGGGCGCTACGCGCTCGTGGTGTCCCTGGAGGGCTACCAGGAGCTGAGGACGGAGCTGGAGGTGCAGGCCTCGGGGCCTTTGCCGCTGGGCGTGCTGAAGCTGGTGTCGGTGGCGCCGGCGGAGAAGAAGCCCGTGCCCGTGGCCGAGCCGGAGCAGGCGCCCGTGGAGGCGCCTCCCGCGCAGGTCGCCCAGAAGGTCCGCCTGCGGCTGGAGTCGCAGCCCGCGCAGGCGCTCGTGTACGTGGATGGGCGCCAGCAGGGAGCGGCGCCGCTGGTGGTGGAGTCCGCGCCGGGCGTGGCGCTGGCCGTCCGGGTGGAGGCCGCGAAGCACCACCCGCTGGAGCGCACCGTGACGGTGGGCTCGGGGCCGGAGCAGGTGGAGCGCTTCACGCTGCAGCCGGAGGCGAGGGTGGCCCCGGTGGTGACGCCGCCGCGTCCGCCCCGGCAGGAGGTCCGCGCGGAGACGCGGATGGCGAAGGTGCGCTTCGCCGTCAGGCCGTGGGCCGAGGTGACGTGTGGAGGGAAGAAGCTGGGCGAGACGCCCTTCGAGGCGGTAGAGCTGCGCGTTGGCAGCTACGACTGCAAATTCTTCAATCCCGACCTCAAGAAGACGCTCAGTCGACGTATCGAAGTGAAGCCCATCGACCTGAACGTCGTGAGCGTGAAGTTCGAATAGCGCACATGCTCCGGAAGCTCCCTTGACGCTCCTCGCCGGTACGCAGATCGGCAAGTACGTCGTCCGCCGCAAGCTCGCGGAGGGCGGGATGGCGGAGATCTACCTCTGCACCGCCCGGGGCGCGGAGGGCTTCGAGAAGGAAGTGGTCATCAAGCGGGTGCGCGCGTTCCTGGCGAGCGACCCGGAGTTCGTGGGGATGTTCATCGCGGAGGCCCGGCTGGCCTCGCGGCTCAACCACGCGAACGTGGTGCAGATCTTCGACTTCGACAAGCACGAGGACACGTACTACCTGGCGATGGAGTACGTGCGCGGCTGCTCGCTGTGGGAGCTGCGGCGCAAGTGCAAGGAGCTGATGGAGCCGATGCCGCCGATGCTGGTGGCGCACATCGGCGCGGAGGTCGCCCGGGGGCTGCACTACGCGCACCGGCTGAAGGTGAACGGGCACCCGCTGGACCTGGTGCACCGCGACGTGACGCCGCACAACGTGCTGCTCTCGTACGACGGCGCGGTGAAGCTGACGGACTTCGGCATCGCCAAGGCGGGCAAGAAGCTCACGCAGCCGGGGATGCTCAAGGGCAAGTTCGCGTACATGTCCCCGGAGCAGTCGCGGGGCGAGGACGTGGACTCGCGCACGGACCTGTTCGCGCTGGGCGTGGTGCTGTGGGAGATGCTGACGGGCGGGCGGCTGTTCGACGGGGACTCGGAGCTGGCGGTGCTGCGGGCAGTGCAGCACAGCGTCATCCCGCCCCCGGCGCGGCTCAACCCGGAGGTGCCCGAGGAACTGGACGCGGTGGTGATGCGCGCGCTGGAGAGGGATCCGGCAGCGCGGTTCCAGACGGCGGGAGAGCTGGAGCGCGCCCTGGCGCAGTGCGTGTTGCGGCACGCCCGCTCCGTGGATGACACGGACCTGGCGGGCTTCCTGCGGCGGCTGTTCCCCACGACGCCCACCATGGCGCTGCCCGCAGTGCAGGAGCGCACGCAGGTGCTGCCGGGCGAGCAGGGGCCCGAGGGTGACGATGAGGACGTCGCGCCGCTGGCTCCGTCGCGCAGGGAGCCCACCGCGGTGATGAGGCCGGGGCGGACGGGTGGAGCGCCGTCCTCGCCCGACGAGGACTTCGACGCGTCCACCTTCGTGCTGCCCCGGCGCGACGAGGCCGTGATGGAGGCGCCGCTCGTCCCGTTGCCGCCCATGGCCACGCCGATGATGCCGCTGCCGGCGGTGGCGTCGTCGCCGGTGCCTCGCGGGCCCACGCCGTCTTCGCTTCCACCCGTGGCCGCGCCGTTGGCCTCGGTGCGCCCGAGCCGCCCGGAGGGGACCCCCTCGGTTGCGTTGCCGCTCGAGAAGGAGACCTCCGGCGTGTCGGCGGTGCCCGCTCGGACGCCGAGCCGTCCGGGCGACGTGGCCGCTGTCTCGCGACGGGACTCACTCGCGGAGCATGACGACGCGGTCTCCGACGTGTCCGAGGGGGCGGCGACATCCTCGCCCCGGCCGGAGGGTGCTCCGGAGCCCGTCGGTGAGGGAGACTCGGGAGCCTGGGCGCAACGAGACGCGAGCCAGGGCCGTGCGCGGACCTCGACGGACGGGAACCACGTCGCGGTGCCCGATGCGCGGGCAGGGGGGCCACAGTCCCTGTCGGGCAGTGAGGTCCCCACCGTCACCGATTCCTCGCCGGGCAGCGCTTCGACCTCGAAGTCGCGGCGGCCGAGGACGTGGCTGCTCGTCGGCAGCCTGGGCCTGTCGCTGCTCGTGTCCGCCATCGTGGTGACGCAGGATCGATGGAACCCGGTGCCGACGGGCACGCAGACCCCTTCCACCTCCGCGGTGAAGACTCCGCCCGAGGCCGTTCCCGCGCCGAGCGAGTTCAGCGCGCGGGGTGGCACGGGGCAGGCTCCCACCGCGCCGAAGGCCGGCGTGGAGACCGGTGACGCCGCGAGCCCGGTGGTGGAGCCCTCGTCCTCCGATTCAGAGGCCGAGGTCGAGGGGATGAAGCGCGAGGAGGTGCTCGCGGCGGGACCGACTCCCTCGAAGGGAGGAGACTCCGTCCCCGAGCCCTCGTCGCAGGTCCCCGCGAGCACGGGCACGCTGCTCGTCCGGGCCACGCCGTATGCCACGGTCTTCCTCGACGGACGGAAGCTGGGCGAAGTCTCCGGCCGAGCGACCTTCAAGCTCGCGCCGGGCACCTACAAGCTGCTCTTCCATCATCCCGCGGGCGAGAAGCTCTTCGTCATCACCCTCTCCGCGGGCGGCACGGTGACGCGAGAGTTCCGACCGCCGCGCGGTCGTTGAACCTCCGCGGCGACGTCGCCCCCCGAAGCATCGCGTTGTCTGCGCCGCGCGCCGTGAGCTGACCCGGTCCGCCTGCATCCCCGTTCCGCCCTCGCGCCACGCGTGACGGAGCCTCGCTTCGTCCTCATCACTCCGCGTCCGAGTCGCACGCCGGGTCTCCTGTCACCCCGCGTCGCGCGTCGCCTCGTGGAAAACCGAGGGGTCCTCCGGGTCCGCGAGCACTCCGTTCGAAGCGCCGTTCGCTCGGGCGCGGGCGCACCCGCCGTCTTTCTCGAAAGCGTGAACAGGCCGACAGCACAACAGCCCTGTAGCGGTCTGCCTTGACACCGAATGGTCGTTTCTGGCACTCAGTGTCTTCTACTGAGTGGCTTATATTCAATGGAACCGATGGACCTGTTGGCTCCCGACGAGATTGCTCGGATCGAGCGCGAGAACGCGGGCGGTCTGCCCGCGAGCGCCATCCTTGAAATCTTTCGTCCGAGGGGCGTGAGGCTGTCGGAGGCGACCTTCCGCAAGTACGTCCAGGCGGGGTTGCTACCGAGGAGTCGCCGGGTGGGGCGGAAGGGGAAGCACCAGGGGAGCCTGGGGCTCTACCCCGTGGAAGCGGTGCGCCGGATCAATGTCATCAAGAAGATGATGGCGGAGGGGCACACCCTGGAGGACATCAAGAAGTCCTTCGTCTTCCACCGCAACCACATCGACCAGGTGGAACGCGACCTCGGCGGTCTATTGGATGGGCTCCAGGAGGAGTTGGGAGAGCGCGCCTTCGGGGGGGAGCATCGACGTTCGCTCGAGGTGGAGTTGGCAACGCTGCGGCAAAGAGCGCAGGATCTGGTCCGGGACGTGGCCCGGCTGGGCAGCGCGGTGACCGCACGCGAAGACGAAACGATGAGTTCGCAATAAGATGCCGGCCCTGCAACCGGTGGACCCGGTTAGACTGGCCTCACGTGGAGGGGACATGTCGGAAGTGAAGCAAGTGGAGGAGGGCGGAGACCAGGCGCAAGAGGACCTGGCGCAGGAGCGCCGACGGTCCAAGACGATGTCGCGCAAGGAGATGGCGCGTGATTTGCGCCGCCGTCGGCTCACCGGGCAGGTGGACCCGGAAGAGGCGGACCTGCTCAAGCAGATGGACGACACCCGGCCGCGCACGCGCGCGGACTGCGTGAACGGACCGCGTCCGTGCATGTTCGTCTCCTGCAAGCACAACCTGTATCTGGACGTGAACCCGGAGACGGGGTCCATCAAGCTCAACTTCCCGGACAAGGAGATCTGGGAGCTGGAGCACACCTGCGCCCTGGACGTGGCGGAGAAGGGCGGCATCACGCTCGAGGAGGTGGGGGAGATCATGAACCTCACTCGTGAGCGCATCCGCCAGGTGGAGACGCGCGGGCTGATGAAGCTGCGCGAGGCCACCGAGGCCGAGCCTCCTGTCTCGGCCCGCAAGCCCTGAATCGACCGGCGGCCTGGTGCCGCCAACGTCGCGCCGACGTGTTGCGTTGACACCCCAGGGGGTGGTTGCTAGTACCGCCGCTTCCCGCACACCGAGGCGCACACGTGCTGGCACTCCTCAGCGTTTCCGATAAGCGCGGTCTGGTTCCCTTCGCCCAGGGGCTGGTTCACCTGGGGTTCCGGTTGCTGTCGACGGGGGGAACCTTGGAGGCGCTCAAGGGCGCCGGCATCCCCGCCTCCCAGGTGTCCGAGCACACGCAGAGTCCCGAGATTCTCGGCGGCCGCGTGAAGACGCTCCACCCGCGCATCCACGGCGGCATCCTCGGTCGCCTGGAGCTGGAGGCGGACCGCGAGGAGATGAAGGCGCACGGCATCGAGCCCATCTCCCTGGTCGCGGTGAACCTGTATCCGTTCCGTCAGACGGTGGCGTCGGGCGCGGCGGAGGCGGACGTCATCGAGCAGATTGATATTGGCGGGCCGGCGATGGTGCGCGCCTCCGCGAAGAACTTCCGCCACGTGGCCGTGGTGGTGGACCCGGACGACTATCCGTCGGTGCTCGCGGAGCTGGAGCAGCACAAGGCGGTGGGCGAGGCGACGCGGCGCAAGCTGATGCGCAAGGCGTTCGCGCACACGGCGGCCTACGACGCGTCCATCTCCGCGTGGCTGTCCGCGCAGGCAAGCGAGCCCTTCCCCGGAGAGCTGTCGCTGTCGTTCAAGAAGGCGCAGGACCTGCGCTACGGGGAGAACCCGCACCAGCGCGGTGCTTTCTATCGCGAGCACTCGGCGCCCTCGGAGCCGACGGTGGGCTTCGCCAAGGTGCTCCAGGGCAAGGAGCTCTCGTACAACAACATCCTGGACCTGGACGCGGCGCTGGGCCTGGCGCTCGAGTTCGCCGAGCGGCCCGCCGCGGTCATCATCAAGCACAACACGCCGTGCGGCGTGGCGGTGGATGACGCGCTGGTGAAGGCGTACCGCACGGCGCGGGCGGTGGATGAGACCTCCGCGTTCGGCGGCATCGTGGCGTTCAACCGCGAGGTGGACGAGGCCACGGCGCAGGCGATGGCGGAGACGTTCCTGGAGGCGGTCATCGCCCCCTCGTACTCGCAGGCGGCGCTGCAGGTGCTGGCGGCCAAGAAGAACCTGCGGCTCTTGGAGGCGGGCGCGGCGCTCGCGTCTCCGACCGCGCGGCCAAGGGCCCAGCTGGACGGCCGGAGCGTGTCCGGAGGCCTGCTGCTGATGGACCGGGACGCGGTGGAGCCGGAGCTGGGGTGGAAGGTGGTGTCCAAGCGGGCCCCCACACCGGACGAGGAGCGCGCCCTGCGCTTCGCCTGGAAGGTGTGCAAGCACGTCAAGAGCAACGCCATCGTCTTCGCCTCGGGCAGCCAGCTGTTGGCGCAGGGCGGCGGACAGACGAACCGGGTGGACTCGGTCCGGATCGCGATGCAGCGCGGCGGAGCGGCCCTCCAGGGGAGCGCCGTGGCCTCGGACGCCTTCTTCCCCTTCCGGGACGGCCTGGACGAGGCGGCCCGGGCGGGTGCGACCTGCGTCATCCAGCCGGGCGGCTCTGTTCGGGATGCGGAGGTCATCGCCGCCGCGGACGAACATGGGATGGCCATGGTGGTGACCGGAGTGCGACACTTCCGGCACTGACTCATGCGCATCGTCTGCCAGAAATGCGCCGCCGCCTATGCCATCGATGATCGACTGATCACGGCAAAGGGCGTCCGCGCGCAATGTCCCCGCTGCCGCAACCTGCAGCTCGTCCGGCGGGATCCCTCGGCCGCGCCTTCACAGGACGCGCCAGCGGCCCCGTCACGTCCCGCGGCGGCCGCTTCCTCCGCGCCCCCTCCCGCGGATGACCTGTTCGGTGACTTCGGCGCCCCGGCGCCGACGCCCGCGCAGGCGCCCGCCGCTCCGGCCCGGCCCGCGAAGGCCGCGGCGCCGGAGGCCGACCTGTTCGGAGACTTCGGTGCGATGCCGGAGCCCTCGCCGAGCAGCGCGCCGCCGGTGGACCCGTTCGCCGACCTGGGCGGGCCCGCGCCGGCGCCCTCGGCGGGAGCGGATCCGCTGCTCGACTTCCTGGGGCCCGCGCCCACCTCGCCGCCCGCGCCCGTGGCTCGCATCTCCTCGGAGCCCGGCGCGGTGCCTGTCTCCGTGGCGCCGCCGCGTCCCGCCGCGCCTCCGCCCGCCGCTGCCGCCGCGCCGAAGCCGGCGACGATGGGGTGCCGCACCTGCAACAAGCCGCTCGTCGACCCGTTCGACCAGGCGCTCGGCATCTGTGATGCGTGCCGTCAGCGCGAGTCCGCGGGCAGTGCGCCCAAGTCGGCCGCGCCCGTCGCTGCTCCGGGAAGCATGGACTTCCTGCCCCCGCTCACCGCGCCCGAGGAGGGTGGGGTGGACGCCTCGCTGGGGCAGAGCATGCGGGACGACGTGAGCTCGATGCGGGGCCCGCCCGCGCCGGAGCTGGGCGCGGAGCCGCGCAGTGGCAAGCGCGCCGCGGCGCGTCCGCCGTCCAACGTGCGCTCGGGCTCCGCGCAGAAGCAGGGCTCGTCGGGCGGTGGGGGGCGCTGGGGATTGGTGGGCGGGCTGGTGCTCGTGCTCGGTGGCGCGGGGGTGGGCGGCTACTTCTACCTGCAGCATCAGGAAGAGGCGCGGCAGGCGGCCGCGACGCCCGTCGTGGCGCCCATCCCCGAGGTCATCCAGACGGTGCTGCCGCGCTGGAAGCTGAAGTACCTGGAACTGGAGGGCACGAGCGCGCAGCGACTCGAGGACGGCCGGCGGCAGCTGGCCCGCGAGGAGCGCTCCGCGTACACGGAGGCCGAGGAGTCCTTCCAGCAGGCGTTGTTGCTGGACCCTCGCAGCGACGAGGCCATCGCGGGCTATGTCCAGTCGCTCGCGCTGGGGCGCGGCGCGGGGTTGGATGACGGGGCCTTCAAGGAGGCGAGCGAGCTGGTCGAGGCCGCCCAGTCGCGCGCTGGGCGCGTGCCGCAACTGCTCCTGGCGGAGGCGAACCTGTTGCTGACGCGCTCGCGGCAGAGCGCGCCGCGTGAGCGGGCCCGGGTGCTGGCGGAGGAGTCGCTGGCGCACGCGAAGGCGACGGATGCGCAGAAGGCGGAGGCGCATCTGGTGATGGGCCGCGTCTACCTGTCGTCGTCCGGGGGGCTGGCGGACCAGCAGTTCGGCATGGCGCAGAAGCTCGCTCCGGACCTCAAGCGCATCCAGTACTACCGGGCGCTCGCGCACGAGTCCGCGGGTGAGTACAAGCTCGCGCTGGAGACGCTGCGCAAGCGCCTGACGGCGGACCCCCGGGACTGGGACAGCCTGGCGGCCACGTCACGCATCTACCAGGAGGTCGGTGAGCCGCAGGAGGCGCGCAAGCTGTACGAGGCGCGCGTGAAGGCGGACCCCGGGGAGCTGCGGGCGCTGCTGCCGCTCGCGGTGCTGCGCTATCAGGCGGAGGGCAATGCCGCCGCGGGCGTGCGAGAGCTGCGGGCGCTGTTGAAGACGCGCGAGCGACATGACCACCGCGACGTGGCGCAGGTGCTCGTGCACCTGGCCGCCGCCGAGCGCGCCGCGGGCAACAGCGACGCGGGCGTGAAGGCCGCGGAAGAGGCGCTGGGCCTGTCGAAGGAGCTGCCCGAGGCGCACCTGCAGGTCTTCCTGGTGGCGCTGGAGCAGCGCGACGCGGCGAGGGCGCGCAAGCACCTGGACGGCATCAAGGGTCGGCTCGAGGACCGCGCGCTGGAGGCGGTGCTGGAGGGCCGCCTGCTGCTCCTGGAGAAGAAGCCCCTGGAGGCCCTGGAGCGCTTCCAGACGGCGACGAGCCTGGATGCGCGGCGGCTGGACGCGCAGTTGCTGGCGGGCGTGGCCGAGGCCGCGGCGAAGCGGAGCACGGAGGCGTTCCGGGTGCTGAAGCAGGCCCTGGCGGCGGACCCGCTGCGGCTGGAGCCCCGGCCCGTGAGCACGCGCTTCTGGCTGCGGCCCGCGGAGACGGTGAGGGGCGTGGAGGGCACCATCCTCGCGCTCGCGCAGAACCCCGATGACCCCGGCCCCTCCCTCTATGAGGGCGTCCTGCGCTTCCACCAGGGGGAGCTGGACGCGGCGGACCGGCACCTGCGCGACGTGCTGGAGTCGGACGCGAACAACGCGGACGCGCTGGCGTACCGCTCGCTCATCGCCTCGCGCAAGGGCAACACCACGGAGGCGCGGGCGCTGTCGGCGCGCGCGGTGTCGGCGGGGCGGCAGCACCCGGTGGCGCACCTGGCGCATGGCTGGGCGCTGGCGGACGGCCGTCAGGTGGAGCCCGCCAAGCGCGCGCTGCGGGATGCGCTGGGGTTGTCTCCCACGCTCTGGTCCGCGAGGGTGCGGCTGGCGGAGCTGGAGTCCACGCAGCGGCGAGCCGAGGCGCGCAAGGAACTCGTGAGCGTGGTGGGGTTGGACCCCGAGTACCTCCCCGCCAAACGGATGCTCTACCTGTTGGACAGATGAGGTGGATGTGAAGGTCCTGTTGCTGGGTTCCGGAGGCCGTGAGCACGCGCTGGCGTGGAAGCTGTCGCAGAGCCCGCGCCTGACGCGGCTGTGGTGTGCCCCGGGCAACCCGGGCACCGCGAAGCTGGCCACGAACGTGCCGGTGAAGGCGGAGTCGCCGGACGAGGTGGTGGCGCTGGCGAAGCGCGAGTCGGTGGACCTGGTGGTGGTGGGACCGGAGGCGCCGCTGGTGGCGGGGGTGGCGGACGCGCTGGCGAAGGCGGGCATCGCCTGCTTCGGACCGGTGGCGGGCGCCGCGCTCATCGAGGGCTCCAAGGCCTTCGCCAAGGAGATCATGGCCGAGGCGGGCGTGCCCACCGCGGCCTTCCAGACCTTCACGGACGCGGCGGAGGCGGAGGCCTACGCGGTGGCGCAGGGCCGCATCGTCGTCAAGGCGGACGGGCTGGCCGCGGGCAAGGGCGTCATCGTCGCGCATGACGTGGAGGCCGCGCGCGAGGCGGTGCGGGCCGTGGCGGCCCTGGGCTCGTCGGGCCAGCGCATGGTGCTGGAGGAGCTGCTCGAGGGCGAGGAGGTCTCCGCCATGGCGCTCTGCGACGGCGAGCGCTACGTGATGCTGCCCCTGTCGCAGGACCACAAGCGCGTGGGGGATGGCGACACCGGTCCGAACACGGGCGGCATGGGGGCCTACAGTCCCGCGCCCTTCCTGGACGCGCGGCAGCTGGCGGAGGTGGGCGAGAGCGTCATCGCGCCCACGCTGGCGGTGCTGCGTCGGCGCGGGCTGGCGTTCCGGGGCGTGCTGTACGCGGGGCTGATGCTCACGCGGAGCGGGCCCAAGGTGCTGGAGTTCAACGCGCGCTTCGGAGACCCGGAGACGCAGGTGTTGATGATGCAGCTGGGAGAGGACCTGCTGCCGCTGGTGGATGCGTGCGCGCGGGGGCAGCTGGAGTCGAGGCCGCTGGTGGCCGCGTCCGGCGCTTCGGTGGGCGTGGTGGTGGCGGCGGAGGGGTATCCCGAGTCACCGCGCAAGGGGCAGCGCATCGACGGGGTGGACGCGGTGCCGGCGGACGCGTTGGTGTTCATCGCGGGCGCGGAGGAGCGGGGTGGGGCGCTGGTGACCAGTGGCGGACGCGTGCTGACGGTGTGCGCCCGGGGCGAGGACCTGGCGCGGGCGCGGGAGCGCGCCTACGCGGCGGTGGAGGCGGTCCGCTTCGAGGGCATGCACTTCCGTCGGGACATCGGCGCGAAGGGGCTGAAGGCGACGTCGTGACGCGCATCTCGCGTTATCTGCTCAAGGAGCTGCTGGTGCCGCTCGGTGTCTGGGTGGCCTTCATGTTCCTGCTGCTCTTCGTGATGCAGTTCCTGCGGGGCACGGACGTGCTCTTGGGTTCGTCCGTGACGCTGACGGACCTGGGCCGGCTGGTGGCGTACCTGACGCCGCACTTCCTGATGATGGCGCTGCCCATCGCCTTCCTGCTGGCCATCCTGCTGGGGCTGGGGCGGCTGGGCGAGGACCGCGAGCTGACGGCGCTCCAGGCGTTGGGCGTGGGGCCCTCGCGGCTGCTCGCGGCGCCCATGGGCATCGCGGTGGCGCTCAGCGCGCTCATGCTGCTCATCACCTCCACCGCGCAGCCGTGGGGGCTCACCGGCGTGAAGGAGCTGGTGAGCGAGGTCATCCGCAAGAACGTCGTGGGCGACGTGAAGTCGGGGACCTTCTACGAGGACCTGAGTGACCTGACGCTGTACGCGGAGAAGGTGTCCGCGGACGGCAAGTGGACGAACGTGCTGCTGCACGATGACCGCGAGGCGAGCTCGCCCCTGCTCGTGCTGGCGCATCGCGGACAGGTGGGCACGTCCAACAGCGGCGAGGTGCTGCGCTTCGCGCTGGAGGACGGCGAGGTGCACCGCTCCGGGCGCGCGAGCGAGGACTACAGCGTCATCCACTTCGATGGCGCGGAGATCAGCGTGGGCGTGGGTGCGTCCATGGGCAAGCGGGGCCGCTTCACCTCCGCGAAGGAGGAGCTGACGCCGGTGGAGTTGATGCAGGCGGCGAGCGAGGCGGAGGCGCAGGGCGGCGACGCGCGAGGCTTCCGGATGGCGCTGCACAGCCGATTGGGGGGCGCGCTGGCGCCCATCGCGTTCGCGCTGCTGGGCACGCCGCTGGCCATCGGTCGGCGACAGGCGGGCCGCGCGTGGGGCTACCTGCTGACGCTGGGTGGCTACGTCCTGTACTACCTGCTCAGCCGGGCCTTCGAGCAGCTGGGACAGCAGGGCAAGCTGCCGGCGGCGCTCGCGGGACAGCTGGCCAACGTCGTGTTCATGGTGGTGGGGGCGGTGGCCCTGTATCGGGTGAGCCGCTCGGGGACGGTCCGGTGAGACTGACGCTCTTCGGCTATGTGCTGCGGACGTACGTGCGCTTCGCGCTGGGAATCCTCGGCGGCCTGGTGCTCGTGTTCGTGGTGGTGGACTTCGTGGACCGGGCGAAGACGTACACGGGCCCGGGCTGGGTGACGGACGCGGCGAAGCTCTACGGCTACAAGGCGCTGATGGCCGTCCAGCAGCTGGGGCCGGCCGCGCTGCTGTTGGCCGCGGGCACCACGGTGTCCGCGCTGCGCAAGCAGGGGGAGGTGACGGCCATCCGCGCGCTGACCTTCGGCCCCTCCGCGCTGTACATGCCGGTGCTGGCGTTCGGCCTGTTGGCCTGCTCGGGCCTGGTGGTCTTCGACGAGGTCGTGGCGACGCACGCCGGGCGCCGCGTGGACGAAATCACCACCCAGCGCTTCAACCGCTGGGGGGACTGGCGCTTCTACTACACGCCGAAGCAGTGGTTCCGCCGAGGGGACCGCATCTTCTTCCTCCGCGCGGGCAGCGCGCAGGAGGGCTTCCAGGATGTGTCCATCTTCACCCTGTCGCGCGAGTTCGAGCTGCGAAGCCGACTGGACGCGGCGCGCATGGAGTGGCTGGACGGCAACCGCTGGCGACTGACGGGCGTGGTGGAGCGCACGTTCAGCGGGGAGCAGGACACGGCGGTGAAGAGCCTGGAGAGCGCGGAGTACGAGCTGGGCATCGCCGCCTCGGCCTTCCGCATCCGCCCGGGCCGTCCGGAGCAGATGCGCGTGCGGGAGCTGCGCGAGCAGATCGTCGCGCGGCGCGAGGTGGGGCTCGCCACCAAGCAGTTCGAGCTCGCGCTGCACAACCGCTTCGCCTATCCGCTGGCGGCGCTGCCGGCCGCGCTGCTGGGGGTGGGGCTGGCGCTGCGAAACAGCCGCAAGGGCCACCTCACCGCCGCCATCGTCGAGGGCCTGCTCGTGGCGGTGGGCATGTGGGGCCTGATGATGGTGTGCCGCACGTTGGTGCTGACGGAGCGCCTGTCACCCCCGGTGGCGGCGTGGACACCCCCCATCATCCTCGTGCTGGTGGCCGCCGCGCTCTGGCTCCGTCGGGAGGGGTTTCTTCACGTGCCCCGTCGTTGGCTCGCCGTGAGATAGCGTGAACCCCCTCATGGACCAACCCTCCCAGCCCCGGCTGGAGATTCTTCTTCGTCGCGTCGTGGCCGGAGTGCTGCTCGCCTGGGCCGTGGGACTCGTGCTGGCGGAGGTCGTGCTGCAGGTGGCCGCGTCCGCCGCGGTGCTGCTCTCGCTGGTGCTGTTGGCGAAGCGGAGGCTCGTGCTCGCCAGGGACGTGCGCGCGTATGTCCTGGCGAGCGTGGCCTTGTGCGCGTGGCAGGTGGTGTCGCCCGCGCTCGCGCTCATGACGGGCGCGGCGGCGGCGTGGCCGCGGAGCTCCCGCTACGGGCAGGTGCTCGACTCGGTGGCGGGCGCGGCGGTGGCGTGCGTGGGCTCGGTGGGGGTGCCCTGGTTGGCGCTTGCCGGGACGGTGTTGGGCGGGTGGTTGTTCGCGGCGGGCCTGGGCGTCTTCCAGAACCGCGTGCGCTGGCCCTGGGAGCCCCCCGCGTTCCTGAAGCTGAACCTGGCCCGGCTGCACGAGAACTTCGGCACGGAGGCCTCACCGCGCTACGCGGCGGGCGGTATCTTCTTCCACCGGTTGCGCTTCGCGCACGGCGCCATCGCCGCGCTGGGGCCCGCGCTGGCCATCCTCGGAGGCTCCGAGGTCGCGCGCCGTCGGCTGCTGGCGGGCGTGGTGGTGCTGGGCATGTTGGTGTCCATCTACAACGCGTTCGCGCGCGCGGCGCTCGGCGCGGCGTTGATGGTGAGCGTGGTGGCGCTGTTGCTGCTCGTGAGCGGCCTGGCGCGCAGGGTGGGGCTGGGGCTCATCGCCGGATTGATTGTCGTCGTGCTCGCGTCTCCCGCGTGGCGCGCGCGCCTGGGGAAGGCGGTGGACAACATCTACGGCGGCGAGCGCGAGCTGGCGATGACGGTGGGTTGGAGCCTCGTCCAGGACCACCCCTGGGTGGGCGTGGGCTTCGGCAACCACAAGGCGGCGGTGCTCGCGCGGCAGGACGAGTCGGGCATCACGGACCTGCTGGCCACGGACTCGCACAACCTCTGGCTCACGGTGTGGGCCGAGACGGGGCTGGTGGGGCTGGTGTTGATGCTCACCGTGCACGGCCTGTTGGGCTGGGCGCTCATCCGTCGACACCGCGCGGGGTCGATCGCGGCCACCGGCGCGCTGCTGTCGTTCGTGGGCTTCCACATCCTCGCGCTCGTGCACTACCTGCCGTTCCACTCCAGCGTGCACCTGTCGTTCGCGCTCGTGTGGGGACTGGGGCTGTGCGAGGGCAGCGGGGTGCTGCGCGGCGCTTCGCCACGTCGGCCCGCCGCACCGGCGCCCGCCGCGCACGAGTGAGGTCCGAGCGGCGTTGCGTGTCGCCGCTCTGCCTCGGCCTGGCGCGTCGTCGTGTGTCAGGGCTTTTCCATGGCTCGCGCCATGAATTGCTTCGAGGCCGCGTGAGGAACAGGTGTCGCCGCCCGCGGGATGCGACGTGCAGGCGTGACGTCGGTCGACTCCTCAGGTCGTGGAGGGCGCGCGGTTCTCGAGGACACGCCGGTACACGGCGACGGTGCGCCGAGCACACTCGTCCCAGGTGAAGCGCGCGGCGCGCTCTCGCCCCAGCTCCATCAACTCCGAGCGCAGCGCATCGTCGCGCAGGATTCGCAGCGTCGCCTCGCGCCAGGCGTCCGGGTCATCCGGAGGCAGTCTCAACGCCGCGCCTCCCACCACCTCGGGCAGCGCCGTCGCGTCCGCCGCGAGCACCGGGCACCCGGTCGCCATCGCCTCGAGCGCGGGCAGCCCGAAGCCCTCGTACTTCGAGGGCAACAGCAGCGCCGCCGCGGCGCCATAGAACAGCGGCATCTGAGACTCGGGCAGCTCCTCGAGGTCCAGGACGTTCTCGTGCAGACCCAGCTCGTGCGCCACCGCGCCCTTGCCGGCCAGCAGGACGATGGGCACCGGCAGGTCCGCGGCGAAGTGGCGCAGCAGCTCCAGGTTCTTGAACCGCTTCGCGTTGCCCACCGCGGCCACGTAGCGCGCGGGCAGCTCGTGCCGCTCGCGGAACGCGCGGGCCTCCACCGGGGACGGCGGCTGGAAGCTCGGGTCCACGCCGTTGTGGATCACCTGCAGCCGATAGGGCGACAGCCCCAGGTGTCGCGCCAGCTCCTCCCGGGAGAACTCGGACACCGTCACCAGCGCCGAGGCCCGCCTCGCGCGAGGACCCACCACCAGCCGGTAGTAGAGCGCCTGCGCCGGCGTGTACTCGCGGGCGAGCGCGACGTGGTTGGCATCATGCAGCGTGGCGACCAGCGGACCGCGCCAGAACAGCGGCAGCGAGAACGACGTGGCGTGGAAGACGTCCGGTGACAGCTTCGTCAGCTCCGCCGCCAGCGCGGCCTGCTCCACCGGCGAGAGGAAGCCCGCGAGCGAGCGGTGCAGCGGGATCCGGGGCGCGAGCACCCCCAGGTCCGAGGGGAGCCCCTCGGGTGGCACCAGCGCGGAGAAGCGCAGGTCCGGCGCGAGGAGCGGCACACGTCGCGCCAGCTCCAGCGCGTAGCGAGCGATTCCATGCAGCCGGCCGCGCACCATGCGCAGGTCGAGGAGGACTTGAGCCACGCTTCCCGCGTACCACACGCGCGGCCCTCGTGGGGGCAGGCAGCCACCTGCTTCATGTTGCTGGCCGTGCACGGCATGGGGGGTGCTAGAAGCCGCCCTCGTGAAGGTCGCCCTGGTCCACGATTGGTTGGTCACCCACCGCGGGGGAGAGCGCGTGCTCGACGCGCTCTGCGAAGCACTGCCCGACGCGGACATCTACACCCTCATCCACCAGCCGGGCACCCAGTCCCCCGCCATCGAGTCCCGGCGCATCTTCACCTCGTTCCTCCAGCACATCCCCGGCGTCCACGGCCGCTACCGGCACCTGCTGCCCCTGATGCCCCGGGCCATCGAGTCGCTGCGCCTCCAGGGGCACTACGACCTGGTGCTGTCCTCCAGCCACTGCGTGGCCAAGGGCCTGCGCGCGCCCGCGGGGGTGCCGCACCTGAGCTACGTGCACGCGCCCATGCGGTACATGTGGGATTTGTTCGACGACTACTTCGGCCCCGGCCGCGCCCGGCTGCCCGTGCGCGCGGCGGCGCACGCGGTGCGGCCCTGGCTGCGGCGCTGGGACCGTGCCTCGGCGGCGCGCGTGGACCGCTTCGTGGCCAACAGCCACCACGTCGCCGCCAAGCTCCAGCGCTTCTGGGGGCGCGAGGCCACCGTCGTGCATCCCCCGGTGGACCTGGAGCGCTTCACCCGGTCGCCGCTGGAGGGCGGGGGACGCGGCGGATACTTCCTGTGGCTCGGCGCCTTCGCGCCCTACAAGCGGCTGGACATCGCGCTCGAGGCCTTCCGCGAGCTGGGCGTTCCCCTCTGGGTGGTGGGCACCGGCCAGGAGGCCGCGCGGCTCACCTCCGGCGCTCCGCCGCCGAACATCCGCTTCCTGGGCAACGTCTCCGATGACGCCCTGCCGTCCTTGTACCGGGACGCCCGCGCCCTCATCTTCACGCCCGAGGAGGACTTCGGCATCACCCCGCTGGAGGCCCAGGCCACCGGCCGCCCCGTCATCGCCTTCGCCAAGGGCGGCGCGTTGGAGACGGTGAACAGCCGCACCGGACTGTTCTTTTCAGAACAGACACCCGCGTCGTTGTCGGAGGCCGTCCGCCGCTTCGATTCCTGGGAAGCGAGCTTCAGTCCCCGAGAGGCCCGCTCGCAGGCCGAGCGCTTCAGCCGCCAGTCCTTCCAGCAGGCGATGCTCCGCGAAGTGGAGTCGCTCCTCAGCCTGTCGACGAAATCCACAACCCGCGCCACGGCGGTGTGACGCGGCTGTCATCCCCACCTCCGTCTTTCATCGACGGGCTGTGTCCTCTGCCCACCATTGTCCAGCCGGGGTGGAGGTAACCCATTGGTTTCACGCGTTTTTCCGTGTTAGGAGGCCGTCTCGTCAGAGGGAGTCGGGCAGGACGCGTGCTCGTCGGACCAGGGTGCGAGTCTTGCAGTGGGGTGGCGCCCCGTTGACCAGGTTACAGGAGTCCAGGCGTGTTCAGTCGTCTCCAGCGCTTCTACACGTCCATCAAGGTTGTCGCGGACATGGTGATGCTCGCGCTGGCGTTCGCCTTGGCGTACGCCACGCGGTTCTCGGGCATCGTCCCCGTCACGGAGGGCATCCCTCCCTGGGAGGACTCGTTCGTCTTCCTGCTGATGCTGCTGGTCATCTTCCCGGTGACCTTCAAGCAGTCGCGGCTGTACGCGGCCATCCGCTCCCGGACGAACACCGGTGAGGTGTTCGAGGTCTTCAAGTCCACCATCACCGCGACGCTCATCCTGGTGGCGGTGACCTACTTCGTGCGCGAGCGCTACTCGCGCCTGACGCTGGTCATCTTCGTCGTCTACGCCTTCGTGCTGGTCACGTGCAGCCGGCTGGCGTTCCGCTACGTGCTCAGCGAGGTGCGCCGGCGGGGCCACAACCTGAAGTCCATCCTCGTCATCGGCGCGGGGGAGCTGGGGCAGCGCGTGGTGGAGACGGTGGAGGTCCACAAGGAGCTGGGCTTCCGGGTGACGGGCCTTCTGTCGCTGCGGCCGGAGAAGGTGGGCCAGTACGTCAACGGCGTGCGCGTGATTGGCCACGTGGGCGACGTGGAGCGCGTGCTGGACGCGCACCCGGTGGACCAGGTCATCCTCGCGCTGCCGCTGCAGGAGCAGGCCCACGTCAAGCAGCTCATGGAGCAGCTGGCGCTGCGCACCGTGGACGTCCGCGTCGTCCCGGACCTCTACCAGTACATCACCCTGTATGGCGGCCTGGAGGAGTTCGGCGGCCTGCCCATCATCCGGCTGCAGGGCGACCCGATGGAGGGCTGGAGCCGGGTGGCCAAGCGGGCGTTCGACATCCTCTTCTCGCTCCTGGCCATCCTCGCCACCTCGCCGCTCATCCTGGCCACCGCGATCGCCGTGCGGCTGACCAGCCGCGGGCCGGTGCTCTATCGCCAGGAGCGCATGGGGATGGACGGGCGCACCTTCTCCATCCTCAAGTTCCGCACCATGCGCGTGGACGCCGAGCACTCCGGGGCGATGATGGCGCGCAAGGACGACCCGCGCCGCACCGTCATCGGCACGTTCCTGCGCAAGTACTCGCTGGATGAGCTGCCGCAGTTCTTCAACGTGCTGACGGGGGACATGAGCCTCGTGGGCCCTCGCCCCGAGCGCCCCGTCTTCATCGAGGAGTTCAAGCGCCAGATTCCGCGCTACCACCTGCGGCACAAGGTGAAGGCGGGCATCACCGGCTGGGCGCAGATCAACGGCCTGCGCGGCCAGACGTGCATCGAGAAGCGCATCGAGTACGACCTGTACTACATCGAGAACTGGTCGCTCCTGATGGACCTGAAGATCCTCGTGCGCACCGCGCTGGGCGGCTTCCTCTCGAAGAACGCCTACTGACGTCGGGAGGGCGAGCGGGCCTCGGAAATCCGAGGCCCGGGGCCGCGTCGGGCCGTGGAAATCCGAGGGCCCGACGCGCCGTGGAACCGGACCCGCGCTACTGGAGGTTCCAGACCACCGTGCCGCTGCAGGTCCCGCTGGTGTAGCAGCCCGCGCGAATCTGGACCGTGCCGTTGGCGGTGGCGGTGTAGCTCACGCTGGAGCCCCGGCCCCCGCACGCGTCATCGTTCGCCGCGACCTGCGCCCCGTTGCCGTAGAGGCGCAGGAAGGTGTCCCCGCTGAAGGACGTGTTCGGCAGGCCGCAGGTGGCCACCAGGAGCGTCTGGCCCGCGGCGACGACGACATCCCGGTTGGTGGTGTTGCGCTGGGCGCTGTCGGTGTTCGTCCCGTTGTACTGGAAGGTGCCGGAGGTGGGGGGCGTGGGGGGATTGCCTCCGCCGGAGACCTCCCACACCACGGTGCCGCCGCAGCTCCCGTTGGCGTAGCAGCCCGCGCGCACCTCGTACTCTCCGGTGACGGTGGCGACGTGGGTGATGCTGGAGCCGCGGCCTCCACAGGCGTCGTCGTTGGCGGCCACGGAGGCGCCGGACGGGTTGTGCAGGCGCAGATAGGTGTCCCCGGAGGTCTTCGCTCCCGTCAGGCCGCAGGTGGCCACGGTGAGCGTCTGGCCGGCGGTGAGGGCGATGCGCTTGTTCGTCGTGTTCTGCTGGGCGTCGTTGGTGTTGGAGGCCGTGTACGCGAAGGAGTTGGCCGGCGGAGGCGGCTCCTCCGGGGGCGGCGTGCCGTCGCCGTTGGGGTTGGGGCAGCCGGCGGCGGGCAGGGCGCACGTGGGCAGGTTCGCTCCCAGGTGGCTGATGACGGCCTGGATGGGGACGCCGCGGTTGGGGCAGTTGGCGCAGTGGTGCAGCGACACCACCAGGTGGTCGCCATGGCCAATCACGGGGGAGCCCGAGGAGCCGCCCTGTGTGTCCGCGAAGTAGCCCACGTCGTTGGGGCCGCCGGACTGGCAGGACGGCTCGTTGAGGCTGTAGACCTCCGCGAAGCCGGACGCGTCCGAGGCGTCCGTGGAGGCGACGGCGATCTTCTTCCCGTACCCGGCGGGGTGCTGCGGGACGTAGATGCGCTCGTTCACCACCGCGCCCGAGCCGCGAAGCTGGAGGTAGCCGAAGCTGTTGGTGGGATTCACCGCCAGCCGTACCAGCGCGTAGTCACGGGGCGCGTCCGCCTGGACCAGGGTGCCGCCGGAGATGACGTGGCCGGGGCAGCCGAACCAGCTGCCGCAGCTCGTGGCGCAGCTGGCGCCCTCCGCCATGAACTCGAAGTCGGTGTTCTGCGCGTCGCTCGCGGTGGCGATGCAGTGCTGGTTCGTCATGACGTGACCCTGGCTGCCCACGAGCCAACCGGTGCACGCGCTGGAGCCGCCGATGAGCAGGCGCGCCACGGGGCGGGCGCGGCCATAGAGGGTGGGGTCGCTGGCGGCGTAACAGGGCGCCCAGCGCGAGTCGTCCGCGCCACAGACGGCCTTGTTCAGCTCGGAGGTGAAGCCCATCTCCTGGTTGGTGTAGCCGCGCGCGAACCGGTCGATGCTGTAGCCGTACTGGTTCAGGATGCCCTGGCGGCCGGGGTGGTCGGCGCTGTGCAGCTCGATGATGGCCGTGTCGCCGGGGATGTGCAGGGCCCAGAAGCCGTCGCGCGCGCCCGGGTGGCGGTTGTCGTAGCGCTTGGCGCGGGAGCCGTCCGGGGCGCGCACCACGACGAAGTCGCCCTCCGCCAGCTCCAGCCGCTCGAAGTGCGCGGCGATGTACGCGGCGCCCGGGTGGGTGATGACGTCGGTGTGGAGCGGACCGCTTCGTGTGCGCAGCTCCGGGGTGGCGTAGGGATGGGCCGACTCGAAACGCCGGTGCACGTCTTCGCCGACCTTCGTGGCGCGCTGGGAGGCGGGCGACACGGTCGCCTCACACACGGGCGCCGAGGCCAGCGCCGCCGGCGCGCTGAGCGACAGCGCGGCGACGAGACCTGCGAGCTGGAATCGTTTCATCGGTTCTCCTGCAGGGGATGGGACTTCGCAGCGTGGGCTGCACGCACCGTTATAGCGGCAGTCACGTAGGGCCCCGACTCGCAGTTGAGTACCCGGTTGCAACAAGGCGATGGGATGTGGGCCTGGCGGCGTTTGCCGGGAGCAAGGGTCCTGGACGCGGAACTGACACTGTCTCGGGGGGAGGGCAGGCAGGTTGGGCGCCCGTCTGATTTCACACGGAGCGCGATTGTTGCCGCCGGGTTGTGTGCGAGGTACCCGCGGACCTGGGCGAAATGACGCGAGGGCGCACGGGGGCCGGTCCGGTGTGGGGCGAAGCCGTCTAGACTCCGGGAGGCATGGCCGAAAAGCTCGGAGCAATCCTGGTCCGCAAGGGCCTCCTCTCGCAGGCGCAGCTCGACGAAGCCCTGAAGGCACAGCTCATCTACGGTGGGCGGCTGGGCTCCATCCTCGTCGAGCTGGAGATGCTGGACATCGACACCCTGGCGATGGTGCTGGGGGAGCAGACCCGCTACCCGGTGGCGCAGGAGGCCGACTTCGAGGCCGTCACGGACGCGACGCTCACGTTGCTTCCGGCGGCGCTCGCGGAGAAGCACCTGGCCTTCCCGCTGGGACAGGAGGGGCGCCGGCTGAGGGTGGCCATGGCGAGCCCCTTCGAAATCCAGCACACGGACGCGCTGGGGTTCATCACGGGCCTGCGAATCCTCCCGCACATCACGCCCGAGCTGCGGCTGTTCCACTACCAGGCCCAGCGCTATGGCATCCGGCGCGAGTCGCGCTCGTTGAGCATGGCGACGGCCCGGCGGTTGGCTCCGGCGCCGCCGCCTCGTCCCGCGGCCCCGCCCGTGCAGACGCGGGGCGGGGTGGTGGAGCAGCCCGAGTCTCCGCCCCCGCCCGCGCCCGTGCGGGCCGCTCCGGGGACGGAGGGGATGTTCGGTGGATTGGCGCCCGGGCAGTTCCTGAGTGACGACTCCGACGACGCGACGACGGAAGAGACGCCGTGGACGGGAGCGAGCCCGGTGCTGGCGCCAACGGGGGGGCTGCTGGGGGATGCGTCGGAGGCGCCCGCGGCGGTGGTGACGAAGTCCGGGCCACCCGTGCTGGGGCCCGCGGCGTCGGCCCGGCCTCCGGGGCCGCCCCAGTTGGCGTCCGTGGACGCGGCGCGAGGGGCTCGGCCGTCGGGGCCTCCGCCTCGGCTCGCGCCGGCGGAGCCGCCTCGGCTGGCTCCGGCGATTCCTCCCACGCCGATTGAGGAGGCGGAGGAGATCGAACCCGAGGAGGAGTTCGAGGCGGCGGAGGAGATCGAGCCCACCGAGGAGCTCGATGTGGTGGACACCGAGGAGGTGCTCGAAGGGGTGATGGAGGAGGTGGTGGAGACTCCCGCCCCGAGGAGCCCGGTGCTCGCCGGCAACCCCGAGGGACAGGGGGGACAATCCGCTCAACCGCCGGGCATGGTGTCGCGACAGTCCGCGGGGCAGTGGTCTCCGGTCCAACCTCCGGGGTTGGCCCGGGCGGCGGGGCCTGGTGGCGCGGGGCTGCCTCCGGTTCGTGGACCTGGAGCCGGAGGCGCACCCGTGGAGCCGCAGGCGCCGGTGTCTCCGGCGATGGCCGCGCGACCGCCGTCTGCTCCCGGTGGAGTCGTGGAGGCCGCTGCCTCGGGACCGCAGGGTGGGATTCCTTCGGGGATGGGGGCTGCGGCGCGGCCGTCCGCTGCCGCGGGTGGCATTGCCGAGCCGGCCGTGGCGACGCAGGGGACGGTGCCTCCGGGGCCCGTGGCGGGACCGGGAGCGCGGCCGCAGCCGGGCCTGGGCGCTCCGGTGGTGGCTCCGTCCGCGGCGCCTCAAGGCGCGAAGCCGCCTGCGTCACCGGGATGGGGACCGGCCGCCGCGCCAGGCGCAAGGCCTCCTCCGAACACCGGCGCGCCGGGGGGCCCAGGGGCTGTCCCGCCGGGGCTCGCAAGTGCCCGGCCGTCGGGGGTGGGGATTCCCGTCGTGTCCGGTGCGCAGGGACCTGTTCCTCCAGGGATGAGCGGAGCGAGACCTCCGTCGAGCGCGGGCACGGCCGTGGTTCCTGGTCCTGTGCCTCCTGGGATGCCGGGTGGACCGGGCCCCGTGGGGCCGCCTGGGATGCCAGGCGCGCGTCCTCCCTCGAGCAGTGGAGTGCCCTCGGTGCAGGGGGCTGTCCCGCCCAGGGCGCCTGGAGGTGGACCTGTCGCTGGTGGACCTGGTGGGCCCCCTGGAATGATGGGGGCCCGGCCTCCGTCGAGCAGCGGCATGCCTTCCGTTCAGGGAGGGCCTCCTGTTCCGGGTGGACCCGGAGCGGGAGGTCAGGGGCTGCCGCCTGGAATGGTGGCGAGACCCGCGCAGGGCGTGGGCGGGCCGCCTCCGGGACCAGGGGCGCCGCCGATGCCTGGGACCGCGCCTGCTCCGGGGTCGATGGGGGGGCCAGGCTCCGCACCTCCTGGGATGATGAACGCTCGGCCTCCGTCGGGGCCCGTGCCTCCTGGGATGACGGGGGCACGGCCTCCGTCGCGTACGGGAGTTCCCACGGTGCCCGGGCCCGTGCCTCCTGGGATGGGACCTCGTCCTCCGCTGGGAGCGGGCGGTCCGGGACCGCAGGGGCCGGTGCCTCCGGGGGGCGCGGGGACGCGTCCTTCGAACCCGGGCATGCCGAGCATGGGGGCCCCACAAGGCCCCGTGCCTCCAGGCATGTCGGGTGCGCGCCCTCCCTCGGGAACGGGCTTCCCCACGGTCCCCGGACCACCGCACGGTGCGATGCCTCCCGGAATGCAAGGGGGACGACCTCCCTCGATGTCCGGAGGACCCGGAGCGCCACCGCCTCCAGGAACGGTGCGTCCGCCCCAGCCCATGGGCGGCATGACTCCCGACGTGGGCGGTGCAGCGCCGCGTCCGTCGATGGGGCCGCAGCCGCCTCCGGGCATGAAGGGAATCGCCGCGCCACAACCTCCGGGGATGGCGCCAAGAGGAGCGCCACCGCACGCCGCCGCCAGCTCCGTTCCGTCGAGCATCGGACCCGCAACGCCTTCGGTCGGCGATGTCTCGCAGGCTCCTCCGAGCGCGCTCGATGCGCGCGTGGAGTCTGAGTCGGGTCCGGAGATTCTCTCCACGGAGGACAGCCAGTCCGCTTCGGGCCCGGATGCCTCCGTGGCCGGAGCGGTCCTCGATGGAGGCGCGCTCGAAGTCTCCAGCGAGGTGCTCAGCGCTCGCGAAGGCAGTCAGGCGCAAGCCTCGGATGGCTCCGAGGTCTCCGCGGTTCGTGAGGGTGGAGCACCTGGGGTCCCTCAAGCGGGGCACAGCGCTCTCGACGATGGGCCGGCGAAGGCCGCGGATGCCTCCGAGGTTTCGTCGGTTCGCGAGGCAGACGCACGTGACGTCTCTCCAGCGGCGCTCGGTGCTCTCGACGATGGACCTGCGCAAGTGGCGGGGCTCGCGTCGTCGAACACGCAGGGTCTGGACGATGCGGCCGCCGCAGCGAGTCCTCCGACGGCATCGGGCTCGGCTCCAGCGCTGAACGTCGAAGCCGCGAGCGACCTGACACGGGGGGACGTGTCCGGGGAGGAGCTCCCTCCTGGGGAACGTGCCGCGGAGAAGTCGCCGCAGGCCACGACGTCCGACGTCTCCGGGTCACCGTGGAGTGAGGGTGACGCGGGTGCTCGAACTGAGCCTGCGCCGAGCGGCGAAGTCGCCTCGCACGAGACCGTCGCCCAGCACCCCGAGCCGTTGAGCGGAGCGCAGACGCACCTCGCGCAACCCCGTGTGGCGGACGAACGCATCGAGGCACGTGATAACGCGCAGGTCGATGGGGTCGAGCCCGCCTCATCGCATGAGGCCGGTGCCACGTCGCGCGCGGCCCACCCGCTCGAAGGAGAGGGCGCGGCTGCGACGACCGATGTGCCGGTCCCTGCCCGACTGGAGGAACACGTCGCTCCCGCGGACAAGGACGCAGCCGCATCGTCGTCCGAGGATGCCGAGGCGGTTCGGCTCTCCACTCCTGAAGACGTCGGGGAGGGCGCGGTGGTGGCGCCGTCCACCACGGGCTCCGATGTGCCGACGCTGGACGGGGCCGCACCAGCTGATGTCGAGACGGTTTCGGACGTGGCCCTCGCCTCGGTGATTGCCTCCGCGCCGTTCGCGGTCGAATCGCAGACAGCACAGGGCAGTTCGCTCCAGACGGTCGAGGTCGATTCGAGCGCCGCGGCTTCCGACCGTGCGCCTTCCGCGCGTCCCGTGGCGGAGGGTGTCTCCGGGGCGGACGGCCGCATCACCGGCCAGGACGCGAGCCCGCTTGATGACTGGGGTGATGTCGCGCAGCCGGAGTCGAAGGTCACGGGGGCTTCCGTGGATGTGGAGCCTGCCGCGCGAGAGGTGAGGACCCCGCCGGAAGAGCGCCGAGCTGTCGACGAGTCGTCCCAAACCGTCGCGCGGTCTTCCAGCGAGGTCTCCACGCTCGAGCCGAGCGTTGATGCCCCTTCCATCTCCGCGCAGTCCGATGTCAGCGCAGCGCCTGAGGTGCCTCTCACATCGACCACCGGGTCGGCTGCACGAGCGCTCCAGACCGCCGCGCTATCGAACGACGCGACAGAGACGCGCAACGCGGAGACGTCGAGCGCTCCCGAGGTCCAGTCGTCCTCCGCGGTGGCCTACCTCGACGAAACCGAGGTGAAGCCTCACTCCGAGGTCCCGTCGTCACCGGAGGTCCCCGAGGCCGAGCACTCGGGCGCCGCCGCATCCGACAGCACGGAAGCGCCGTCGGTCGAACACTGGAAGCTCATGAAGGCAACGCTCGGTGACGCGAGCCCGGTTGCCCAGGACACGCCCGCCTCCGCGATTGACTCGGGTGCGTCGTCCTCCGTGCCCGTCGAGGGCGACGTGGGGGAGACCCTGACCCTCGAGGCCGCGGGCACGATGCTCGCATCCCACGGTGAGTCCTCCGGCTCCGCGACCGTGGCTTCGGCTCCCGTGGATCCACCGTCACCCAGTCCCCACTCGGGCGCCGAGGTGATTGCCCTGCGCGAGCCCCAGGTGCCCGACGCGGAGCCCACGCCCTCGGCGCCGCCCCCCAGGCCCGTCCCGCAGCGCCGCGCGGCCATCGAGTTGGACGAACTTCCAGCGGCGGACGATGCGCCGATGCAGCTCGCGTCCACGTGGGAGTTCGTCGGGTGGCAGGGGGCCGAAGGCAACGGAACCATCGGTCACTCCGTGGAGAACACGTGGGAGGACCGCGCGGTGGACCTCGAGGGCAACGCTCGTCCGGCGGCGCCAGCGGGCGCCACCACGGAGCTTCCCCTCGCCTCCGCCTGGGACTTCATCCAGCAGCCCTGGCAGCCCCAGGCCCGTGCTCCCTCGGAGGCACTGACGACGCTGCTGGCCGCCGCGGACGAGTCCACTCCAGACGCGAGCCCCGACGGCCCCAGGGTCTCCGCGGACCAGGTCCTCACGGCGCTCGATGACGTCGGCTCACAAGGCGTGCTCGGCAAGGTGTTGATCGCCTACTGCGCGGGTCGATTCCAGCGAGCCTTCCTGCTCGGGGAGAGTTTCGGGCTCGTGCGCGTCGGCCATGCATGGGGGCCGGGGAGTGACAGCCCCGCGGTGGCCTCGCTCAAGGTGGACCTGGAGGCCCCGTCGCTGCTCGTGTCCGCGCTCGGCCAGCTGGGGCCCAGCAGCTTCGATGCTCCGTCCTGCGTCCAGGACGAGGCCATCTTCGCCGCGCTCGGTGGGCCCACGTCACACCTGCTCGTCGTCCCCATCCGCGCCCGTGGGCGTCCCGTGGCGTTCGTCGTCGCGGATTCGGGAGGCGCGCAGGTGGCCGCCACGACGCTCGACGAGCTGACGCGAGTGTCCGCGAAGGCTTCGGAGGTCTACGACCGGCTGCCCGCGACCCGGGCGGACTGAGCCACGCATCGTCCGCTCCCGCGCGAGGTCCCGCATCCACGGACCTCGCGCCCCAAGTGGGCACGGCGGGCGTACCGCGCCACCCGCGTGGCCGCCGCCGCGAGCGCGAGAACAGCGAGGGCCCCGGAAGCAGCGCTCCGGAGCCCTCGAGTGCTTCAGCTCATCGCGTGAGGTTCAGCTGCAGCCGCTGGTCGCGCCGCAGTTGCCGCACTTATAGCAAGCGCCACTGCGGACCATGATGGCGCCGCAGGTGTGGCAGGGCGGGGCATCCGCCTGGTTGAGCCACGTCGCGCGCGTGTTCGTCGACGGGAGCGACAACGAGGCCGCCTGGGCGGGCAGGGCGGGCTGCTTGGACGCGCCCTCCGCGGGAGACAGGACCGCGTCCTCCACCAGGTCCTCGCTCGGCAGGAACTTCAGCTCGAGCCACCGGAAGATGTAGTCGGTGATGGACTTGGCGATGGGGATGGCGGGGTTGCCCGTGAAGCCGCTCGGCTCGAAGCGGGTGTGGCTCAGCTTGTCCACCATGACCTTCAGCGGGACGCCGTACTGGAGCGCCAGGGAGATGCTGGTGGCGAAGCTGTCCATCAACCCGCTGACCACCGAGCCCTCCTTCGCCATGACGATGAACAGCTCGCCCGGCGAGCCATCCTCGTACATGCCGACCGTGAGGTACCCCTCGTGGCCGCCAATCGAGAACTTGTGGGTGATGGAGCGGCGCTCGTCCGGCAGGCGACGGCGCACCGCGCGAGGCTCCGGCTTCACGGCCGGCTCCACCACGGGGGCCGCCTCGGCCTTGCGCGTGTCCTTCACGCCGGCCTTCGACGTGTTGAGCGGCTGGGTGCGCTTGCAACCATCGCGGTAGACGGCGACGGCCTTCAGGCCGCGCTTCCACGACTCCATGTACGCCTTCTCGATGTCCTCCACGGTGGAGTCCGAGGGCATGTTGACGGTCTTGGAGATGGCGCCGGAGAGGAAGGGCTGGCAGGCCTCCATCATCTGGATGTGGCCCATCCAGTGGATGCTGCGAGAGCCGTTGGCGGGCTTGAAGGCGCAGTCGAAGACGGACAGGTGCTCGGGCTTGAGGTGGGGAGCGCCCTCGATGGTGTCGGCCTTGTCCAGGGCGGCGACGATGTCCTGGGCCTGCGTCTGGGGGTAGCCCAGCTTCTCGAGCGCCTGCGGCACCGTCTGGTTGACGATCTTCAGCATCCCGCCGCCGACCAGCTTCTTGTACTTGATGAGCGCGATGTCGGGCTCGATGCCGGTGGTGTCGCAGTCCATCATGAAGCCGATGGTGCCGGTGGGGGCGAGCACGGTGACCTGGCTGTTGCGGAATCCATGGACCTCACCGAGGGCGAGCGCCGAGTCCCACGCGGCCTTCTGCGCGGCGTGCAGGTCGGCCGTGACGCCCGCCTGGGGGACGCTGTAGGCGGCCTTGCGGTGCTTGCGGATGACACCGAGCATGGGCTCGGCGTTCTTCGCGTAGCCGGCGAAGGGGCCCTGCTTCTCGGCCAGTCGCGCGCTCATCGCGTAGGCCTCACCGCACATCAGCGAGGTGATGGCGGCCGCGTAGTTGCGGCCCGCGTCCGAGTCATACGGCAGGCCCGACGCCATCAGCAGCGCGCCCAGGTTCGCGAAGCCCAGCCCCAGCGGCCGGTAGTCGTGGCTGTTCTTGGCGATGCGCTCGGTGGGGTAGCGCGAGAAGCCGACGATGATCTCCTGCGCCATGAGCATGACGTCGACGGCGTGCTTGAAGGCGGCCACGTCGAAGTCACCCGCGATGTCGCGGAAGTGCATCAGGTTCAGCGACGCCAGGTTGCACGCCGAATCGTCCAGGAACATGTACTCGGAGCACGGATTCGACGCGTTGATGCGCGCGGTGGTCGAGCACGTGTGCCAGCCGTTGACGGTGGTGTCGAACTGCATGCCCGGGTCACCGCACAGGTGCGCGGCCTCGGCGATCTCGCGGAACACGTCGCGCGCCCGGTAGGTGTCCAGGGGAGAGCCGTCGCGCACGGCGCGCGTCTGCCAGGGGCCATCCGAGACGACGGCCTTCATGAAGTCGTCGGTGACGCGCACGGAGTTGTTGGAGTTCTGGAAGAACACCGAGGCATAGGCCTCACCGTTGAAGGACGGGTCATACCCGGCCTCGATGAGGGCCCAGGCCTTCTTCTCCTCGGCGGACTTGCAGCGGATGAACTCGAGCACGTCCGGGTGGTCCGCGTTGAGGATGACCATCTTCGCCGCGCGGCGCGTCTTGCCGCCGCTCTTGATGACGCCGGCGAAGGCGTCGAAGCCGCGCATGAACGACACCGGGCCGGACGCGGTGCCTCCGCCCGCGAGCAGCTCCTTGCTGCCCCGGATGGTGGAGAGGTTGCTGCCGGTGCCGCTGCCGTACTTGAAGAGCATGCCCTCCGTACGGGCGAGCGTGAGGATGGACTCCATGGAGTCATCCACGCTGTTGATGAAGCACGCCGAGCACTGGGGCTGCGCCTCCACGCCGACGTTGAACCAGACGGGGGAGTTGAACGAGGCCTTCTGGCGCAGGAGCAGGTGCGTCAGCTCGGCGTGGAAGGTCTCCTTGTCCACGTCCGTGGCGAAGTAGCCGCCCTCCACGCCCCAGCGGGTGAGGGTGTCCACCACGCGCGCCACCAGCTTGCGCACGCTCGTCTCGCGCTCGGGCGTGCCCGGCGTGCCGCGGAAATACTTCGAGGCCACGACGTTGGTGGCCAGCATCGACCAGGAGCGGGGGACCTCGATGTTCTTCTGCTCGAAGACGGCCTTGCCGTCCTCACCGGTGATGCTCGCGCTGCGGTACTCCCACGCCAGCTCGTCCGCGGGGTCCACGCCCGGCGTCGTGAAGTAGCGCTCCAGGCCCAGCCCCGTCGAAACCCCCTTCGGCTTGCTGCGTGCCGCACGGCGCTCCTTGCCGTTGATCAGGGCCTTCGAACTCAGTTCCTTCTCCATGTCGCCACCCTCCGGGTTCACTCTGAGTTGGAATGCAAAATTTTGCGCAACGCTAAACGCGCGAGATTCCGGAGGTTCCAGGGACGTCACGCGGACAGGCGTGAGCGGCACTGGATCAGGCTCGCGAGCGGTGCGTGGGGGGCTGCTGGCCCCGGACTTCCGTTGTGGAGATTGCCCGGCCGAGGACCGGGCGGCCGGGATCAATACGCGCTTCGCCTCGGCTGATCAAGGAACAGCTCAGACCCTATTTGTAGTGCTGTGCCTTGTCGCACACACAACTAAATGGGCTCTATCCCGCTGCCGTCCGTGCGGGCAGAGGACGTAGCAACCTGTAGCTCGGAGGGCGTGCAAGGGCGGATCTAGACCCTTGGCGCCGGCACCGCAAGCCAGGCTCTACCTTGACGGATAACAGCGTGCGAGACATGTATCGTCACTCCGACGCAAACGGGCGTGATCACTGGGGGACGTTTGCTGAAAGTCTGTGCATGGGATCCGCGATGCCACAAGTGGGGGCGATGATCCGCGCGCCCGCCGCTCGACAGTCCCGTCGCCGGGTGGCCAGGAGGGGGTCGATTTCGGACATCCGGCGCGTTAGGAGGCCAGCATGCCTCCTCCCTTCCAGCGCCACGTTTTCGTCTGCACCAACCGTCGACCGGACGGACACCCCAAGGGGTGTTGCGCCACCAAGGGCGCGGAGGAGGTGCGCGCCGCGTTCAAGGAGGAGCTCGACAAGCGCGGGGTGAAGGGCCGCATGCGCGCCAACGCCGCGGGGTGCCTGGACACCTGCGCCTTCGGCGTGTCCGTCGTCATCTACCCGGAGGGCTCCTGGTACGCGGGCGTGAAGGTGGAGGACGTGCGAGAGATCGTCGAGGAGCACCTGATGAACGGCCGCCCCGTGGAGCGGCTGCTGATGCCGTTCTCCCGCAAGGAGAAAGCGGGGAGCTGACGCAAGGCACCTGGCCCCCGGCAACCCCCCGCCCATCCACTGCGTCATCGCGTCGGGACCGACCTCGAGCGCTCCTTCAGCGCACGAACTCCCACGCGTCACTCCAGTGGCTGCCCGTGCCGGGCGCGTAGTACGGCGCGGAGCCCTTGCACCAGCCGGAGTAGGGGAAGGGCTTGCACCGGTAGATGCTGCCGTTGGTCCCCTCGACCAGCGTCCCCGCCACGTAGCTGTCGATGCCATTGGGATACTTGTACTGCGCCGGGTCCCCGCCGCCGCCCGTGGGCTTCTCGATGTCGAGCTGGAACGAGTCGCTCGCCTCGCGCGAGTAGACGCGGTTCGCGGTGGCGCTGTTGGCAGGCCGCACGGTGCCGTTCGTCTGGAGCTCACCCACCTGCACCCGGCTGGAGGTGGCGTTCACCTGCTGGGCCAGCTGGTAGATCCACGTGGCCGCGGGCGTCGCGGCGGAGAGCGTCAGCGGGTGCGTCTCCGCGTCACGACCGCCGCTGTCGAACAGGCGCAGCGTCACCTTGCTCTGCGCGGCCAGGTCCTCGCGCGCCAGCACCGCGCCCAGCTCCTTCCACGTGGTGGGTGGCGGGGGCGTGTTGCTGAACTTCACGTCGGTGCACGCGTAGAAGGCCTCCGGGCTGTCGGAGCGCTGCCAGATGGCGTAGATGACGTGCTGGCCGGTGCGACCCTGGGGGAACGGACAGGTGAAGCGGTAGCGGTTGTTCTGCGGGGCGGACGGCGCCGTCAGCGTGCAGAAGGGCGAGGCCTCCAGGTCCGACCACTTCAGCGGCAGCGCGGGGTTGTAGCCCTCCTTCGTGACGTAGAGGTGGAAGTACGCCGTCGCGTGCACCGCCGTCGCGTGGAAGACGAAGTCGAAGCGGTTGTTCGCGTCCGGAGAGATGAGCGTCGCGGGCCAGTCCGTGCGCGCCAGGTCCAGGCCCCGGTGGCTCTCGTTGGCCGCGCTGCACAGCTTGCCGTCCGCGATGAGCTCGCGGTGGCGGCCGTTGGCGTTGCCTTGCCGGACACCGTTCCAGTCATAGAGCGCCTGGGTGCCACCACTCTGGATGGCGGCCTTGCACGCCGCGGACTTGGGCGTCTCCGGTCCTTCCTTGAAGCAGCTGTAGACGCGGCTGAGCGGCACCTCCATGGAGCCGTGCGCGGACGCCAGGCTCGAGGACAACAGGGACAGCACGACGAGGGATGATGCGAGAGACCTCTGCATGGGGTTTCCTCCTGTGCCCACGGATGGAGCAGGGAGGGCCGGCAATCGGGTCAAACACGCCCCAATAAAAAAGCGGCGACACGTGCCCACATGGGCCGTGCCGCCGCTCGTCGCGAACGGAGGGTTGTCGCCTGCCTGACTACCGACGGCGGCCGAGCAACCGGAGGATGGCGAGGAACAGGTTGATGAAGTCCAGGTACAAGGTCAGCGCGCCGACGATGCTCACCGTGGCCGCGCTGCTGTAGCCGGTGTTGGCGTGCATCTCCCGCAGCTTCTGCGTGTCGTACGCCGTCAGACCCGCGAACACGAGGACCGACGCGCACGCGATGACGAACGACATCATGTCACTGCGCATGAAGAGGTTGACCAGGCCCGCGAGCACCACGCCGATGAGGCCCATGAAGAGGAACGTGCCCCAGGCGCTCAGGTCCTTCTTGGTCACCGTGCCGTACAGCGCCATGGCGCCATAGACGCCCGCCGTCAGGAAGAACGCCTGCGCGATGCTGCCCGCCGTGTAGACGAGGAAGAGGATGGAGAACGTCATCCCCGTGAGCGCGGAGTAGCCCAGGAACAGGGCCGCGGCCGCCGGGCCCGACAGGCGGGGCGCCAGGAACGACAGCGCGAACACCGCGCCCAACTGCGCGATCATGAACCCGAACCGCCACTCGAGCACCGTGCGCAGGAGCGCCTCGTTGCTCAGCGTCACCATGGCCATCACGCCCGTGAGCAGCAGCCCCGCGAACATCCAACCATGCACGCGCGTCATGAACGCGCGCTTCGACTCCTGCACCAGGACGGAGTTGACCGAGTCGCTCTCGGCCGTCTGCCATCCGGAAGTTTCCCAGGCCATTTGAATCGTATCCTTTCGCGCCGGGGACCCGCCCCGGCGGCGCCACTGCTTATAGCGTCTTCGACCCGGGCGTGCGCGGACCCTGGCTGAGGCCCTTCCTTAAATCGCCTTCCACGCGAGCAAAAGCTTCGAGGCGACCTCGGTGGTGATGAGGGGCAGCACGCCGCCGCCGCCCACGATATTCACGATTTCCGCCATGGAGCCCCGGCACACGCCGCCCCAGGCGGGCTGCTTCGCCAGCCCCACGGACGCGTAGGCCGAGTAGTCCACGAAGAACGACGTGGGCAGCACCGTCCCATGCGGCTCCACCAGCAGGTGGTCCTCGGGAGGAGAGTCGACGATCTCCTGCACGACGAAGCCGCCGCCCGTCGGGTCGCTCGCCGCGCGCGCGCACAGCTCCGGCCAGCCCAGGGGCTCGCCATACGCCGCCGTCACGCGCTCGGTGTACGGCACCGTGCCCGCCGAGCGACCGAGGAACACGGCCTTGCCGCCGTAGTCCCACGCCCGCTTGAGCACGAAGCGGGCGGGGTTGCGCGCCACCTCCGCCACCACGTCGTCCAGCTTCGTCCCATCCGGCCCCGTCGTCGGGCCCGCGCGGAACAGCCGCGTCCAGGGAACGGAGGCGCGGATGGCCTCCAGCTCCGTGGGGGTGAGCCCCGCGGCCTCGGCGAGCTCGGGCTCCGCCAGCGCCTGCGACAGGCGCGCGAAGGTGGACTTCACCTCGACCTGCGACGCGGGCGGGTTGAGGAACACGGCCTTCTTGCCGGGCACCGTGGCGAGGAAGTCCTCGACCCACGGCGAGGGCTGCTGCTCCAGCCGCCGCACGAAGAGGTGGCGGTAGACCAGGTCGTACTTCTTGCCGCGCGCCTCGAACGTCGCATCACCGGACACCTCATCCGGGTGAACGATGTCCGCGTCGGCGCCGAACTCCCGGAAGCGCTCGCACAGCCACCGCAGCTCCGAAATCTGCGCGTCGTTGCGGCGGCACAACAGCGCCACCGTGTCCGGGAACCGGCCAGGGCGCTCGGCGGCGTACCCGTCCAACAGCGAGCGATAGAGCGCCAGCGCGTTGCTGCCGTTGAGCGTGAGCAGCGAGGGCAGCGCCTTCTCCGGATAGCGGAAGTGGCGCGCCACCACCTCGATGAACGTGCGGGCCGCGATGTCCGAGTAGCCCTGCATGGCTGGAATGGTCGCGTTGACCTCCAGCGCCCACGGCTTTCCGCCGGAGACGAAGTAGTCCACGCGCGTGGTGGCCAGCCGCACCGCCTGGGGCCAGGTGCGCTCCGCGAGCGCGCGCTCGAGCGGGGAGAGCGAGGCCAGCAGGAGCTCGGCGTCGGGCGCGGCGAGCCACGCGCGCGCCATCTTCACCGTGGCGGAGGCCAGGTGCGCGGACAGCTCCGCGCGGCGGCGGATCTCCGCGGCGTCGAGGATGACGGGCGTCGCGGTGATGGGGATGGGGCGCGTGGTGCCGTCCGACTGGGTGACGGCCAGTCCGCGCTTGTACGCGAGCTGCGCGAGTTCGGGCGCGAAGTGGCGCGCCTGATGTCGCAGCACGTCGATGAGCTCTTGCACGGGTGTTTCTGTCCTTCTCGAGATGCCGGGGCCTGCCCGGGGCGGCGAACCTATGCGCGGACAGGCTCACCGGTCCATCGGCGCGCCGCCTGCACGGCCCCTCACGGCGCGCGCGCCAACAAGCAGCGGGGCCCGCGCGCGCCACGGACTCGCTCGTGTGACTTGCACGCGCGCTCCGTCTGGCTTACAACCGCGTTGCGTTCAACGCTGGAATCCCTATCACCGTGAGCCGCTCCCTCCACTCGCTGCCCTCGCGTCTCGTCCGGTCGCGCCTCCTGGCGCTGCCGCTCGCGGCTGTGTGTGCGCTGGCGTACATGGGGACGGTGCTCCACTTCGCCATGGTCCAGCACGCCACGTGTCTGGAGCACGGTGAGGTGGTCCACGTGGAGGAGGGGGGCTCGCACACCGCCCCCGTCGCCGAGGAGTCCTTCGACGACGTCCGGCTGACTTCTCGTGACGACGCTCCTGCGGGCCACGGCTCCGAGGCCCACTGCGTCCACACGTTGATCCGTCGCGAGGGTCCTCCTCCGACAGAGGTCACCCCGGTCGTCACCCGGGTGCCCACCCGTTCCTCGCCGGCGCTGGCCGTGTTCCGCTTCCACGCGGAGCCCGTGGCCCGTCTGCACCTGGCCCCCAAGGCCTCTCCGCCTCGCGCCTGAGTCAGCACCCAGGGTACGCGTCCCTCGCTCCCGGCACAGCCATGCCGTGAGAAGGCCGCGGTCCGTGGTCGACGCCTGACGTCCGGCTCCGGAATTCGGAGCCCCGCGTCAGACGTCGCGCGACGCGCCGCCGGATGACTCGTTTCCCCTGCGTGCACGCTCTCGCCCCCCGTGTCGCGCACGGTTCGCGCGATTCCCACCCTGTCGCCCATGTCTGTCTTGGCTCTGCCCTCGCGGGTGGGGTCCGTGGCGGCGTTGGTGGCTGGGTATCCGCAGTCCATCCACGTGGAGCTACACACATGAACAAGAAGCTTCTGGCCGCCCTCCTGATGTCCACCGCGCTCCTGACCACCGCCTGCGGTGACGACGAGCCGCACGAAGAGGACGTCGATGTCGAGGGGTGCGAGCACCTGGCCGAGGGCCCGTCCACGGCCGTCAACGCCACGCTGACGGGCACGCCGCCCTCCGTGTCGAACGACCACCGCCGCTACGACATCTCGCTGGTGGATGGCGCGGGCGGCCGTCGGGGCTCGGTGTCGTTCGCCGCGGCGGAGGCCACCGACTACGTCCTCTACCTGAGCGCGGACGTGCCGGTGGTCATCACCGACGCCAGCGGCGCGGCGGTGGAGATCGAGGAGAGCGCCAAGAGCTCCGAGTCCTGCACCGACATCAAGGGTCGCCACGTCGTCCCGCTGTCCGTCGGCACGTTCACCTTCACCTTCGGCCCCACCACCTCCGCGTCCGTGAACCTCGTCATCGAGGAGGCGTCGCACGAGGGCCACGAGCACTAGCCGGCCGCGTGTCCGGGGCCTCGCGAGGGGCCTCGTGTCCTGCCTCAACCGAATCCGGGGTCGGCCTTCCGGCCGGCCCCTCCTGGAGAGAAGACCATGGGTACCTTTCAGCAGTTCCTGACCGAGAAGCAGATTGCCTCCGACGCGTTGCTGCGACTGTCCCGTCAGCTGGAGGCGCAGGGGAGTGATGGCCGCGCGCTCGCGCGCAAGCGGACCTCGAAGCGGCGGGACAAGGAGACGCAGGGCAAGAGCTACACGGAGCTGTCGCTCGCCAAGCCGAAGAGCGGCCGGGGTGTGAGCTCGCAGCAGCTCCAGGCGGCGCTCGAGGACAAGCCGTTGCCCCGCAAGGTGCGCGGCAAGCTGGTGCGGGCCATCAACGCGGTGCTGTCGAAGAAGGGCGGCGCGGCGGTGGACTCCAAGGCCCTGTTCGGTGACACGGCCATCCGCTCCGGCGCCCCCGCGAAGAAGTCCGCGAGCTGAGCCCCGGAGACCCCATGTCTGGAACCGAGGCCCTTCAGCTGCTTCCCCGCGACGTCCTCCGGGACGCGGACCGCCTGTTCGACGTCACCATGTGGTGTCTCGGACAGGATGTGCGCTGCCCTGAGGGGAACCTCCTCTTGCGTCGAGGGCTCACGCGTCACGCGCGGCCCGAGGGCGTGGAGGGGCAGAGCGCCTACTCCATCGCGCTGGCGCACGGCGGAAGGCTGTCGCTCTGGGGCTTCGGTGCGCTGTGCGAGTGCGGTCAGGCCGTCTTCGTCCCACGGGACGGCTTCACCCCTCGCTGGCTCGAGCACGCGCCCGCGCGTCCGGCCTTCCAGGCGAGTGAGCTGGGTCCCTCGCGGGCTCCGGCCACCGTCGGAGAGCGGCGGGAGGTCCACCAGTGTCTGGTGGAGCTCGCCGAGTGGTTGGCCGGGCACGAGGACTGGGTGCTGCGGGAAGTGGGACTGGACTGGAGGCGTGCGTGCGTCGCGTCGCGGCGCAAGGCGTCTCCGGTTCCACCGGAAGCGCTGGCCGCCGCGTGGTGGCGGCTCGGCGCGCGCATTCGCTCACTGGGTTGTGAATTCGAAGCCTGTGGCGCCTCGGATGCCGGGGCACTGGGAGGACATCATGCTGTCGCGACTGCTGCGCAACGATGAGCCATCCGTCTACGTCCAGGCCGCCTGGGAGGACGTCGCGGACGAGGCGCTTCCGCGTCCCCGGCTGCGCGAGGGACTGGGCGCCTCGCACCTGAAGGTGAGCACGCGTGTGCCGCTGGCGCAGGCCTGGTTCGACCAGGGCTTGAGCCTCCTGCACCTGGGCTGGGGCTCGGAGGCCCGCCGCGCCTTCGCGGAGGCGGCGAGGCACGACCCGGAGCTGGCCATGGCGTGGTGGGGCCTGGCCCTGACGCGCGGGCCGGGAGCGCGCTTCGCGGCCGCTCGCGCCGAGGCCATGGCCCGCGCGCTCGCGCTGAGCGAGGGCCTGCCGGACCTGGAGCAGCGCTACATCGTCGCGGCCAGCCTGCTGTCGGACAAGGGGCCCGCCAACGGTCGCCATGCCTTCATCCGCGAGATGGAGAGCCTCATCGACCGCTATCCCGAGGACGTCGAGGCGAAGCTGCTGCTCGCGGGCTTCCTCGTGGACGGCTACGAGCCGGACGGCCGCCCCGGACAGGGCCAGCCCTACGCGCAGGCGATGTTGCGGGACTTGATGCGCACGAGTCCGGACCACGTGGGCGTCCACTTCGCCTGGGTGTGCGCGACGCTGCCGAGCTCCCGCCCCGAAGCGGCGCACGAGAGCGCGCTGCGACTGCCCCGGCTCGCGCCTGGAGCGAGCCCCGCGCTGCTGGCGTCGGGGCGGTTGCTGAGCCGGCTGGGGGAGACGGACGCGGCCTATCGGGTGCTGGAGGCCGTCGTGGAGACGGATGACGCGTACCTGGCGGCGGAGTCGCTGCCCGCGTCCTTCGCGCCGTGCGCGGAGCTGGCCATGCGACTGCTCAGCCAGGGCTGCGCGGAGGCGGGGCAGTACAGCGACGCGCAGACGTGGGCGCGGCGGCTGCGTCAGCGCGTGGAGTCCGCGGGCGCCGAGCCCCAGGCGCTCCTGTTCGCGGCGTCCACGCTGGTGTCCACGCACCTGCGCTTCGGCTTCTGCCGTGCGGCGGCGGACGTGCCCCTGGAGCTTTCGGGCGAGCTCTCCGCGGCCGAGCGGGGCCTGCGCGATGGCCTGCGCCTGTACACGCGCGGCATCAACGCGATGGATGCCGGCCGGCTCTCGGAGGTGGAGCGCGCGTGTGATGCGCTCGCGCTGCTGCACGCGCCCCTGTCCGAGCTGCGCCGCGCCGAGGGACGGCAGCTGTGTCCGCGCGATGTCGCCCGCGTCGTGGAGGTGGCCGAGCAGGAGCTGCGCGGCGCGCTGGAGTCACGCCGGGGTGATGGTGGCCGCGCCGAGGCCACGCTGGTGCGCGCGTGGCGCATGGAGCGGCGGCTGCGGACCGCGGGGCCCTCGGCCTTCTCCCGCCCCGCGCGGGAGACGCTGGCCCGGGCGCGGCTGCGCGGCGAGCGCGAGCAGAAGGCGCTGGAGCTGGCGCGCGCGCTGGTGGAGGAGCGCCCCGCGTGTGGCCACTACCGGCTGCTCCTGGCGGAGACGCACGTGGCGATGGGGGAGCGGGTGCTCGCGGTGCAGGACTTCGAGCGCTTCCTGGAGCGGTGGCGTGACGCGGACGAGCACCTGCCGGAGCTGCGGCGCGCGCGCACGTACATCTCCGGCCGCGGGCGCATCCTGCGACTGGTCCACACGGCGGAGGCGCCGCCCCCGGTTCCTCCCGACTTCCGTCCCCTGGAGAAGGTGTCCTGTTGAGCTCTCTTGAACGGAGCGCCGTCGCGCCCTCGCGCTGGGATGGCGTGGGACAGCTGCTCTCCGCGTTGTGTGTCGTGCATTGCCTGGGGCTCCCCGCGGTGCTCGGGCTGTTGCCCGCGGCGCTGGCGGGGTGGCTGGGCGGGGAGGGGGCTCACCGCGGGCTGCTGGCGTTGGCGTTGCTCGGAGCGCTCGCGGCCTTCCTCCCGGGGTGGCGGCTGCATCGCCGCGCGTGGGTGCCGGTGCTCGCGGTGGGAGGGCTCGGGTTGCTCGGCGCCGGGGCCTTCCTGGTGCCCGAGGGCATGGACGAGGCCTGGGAGGTGGGACTCACCGTGGGCGGCGGCGTGCTGTTGGCCGTGGCGCATGGTCGCAACCGGACGCTGTGCCGCGAGTGTCGTCCGCCCGAAGCGGGCCGCGCGGAAGCGTGAGGCGTCGGGCGTCCGCCGTGCCTCGCGCTTGACGGCCCCGCGCCATTCGCGCGAGGAGGGGGGCATGGCCACCTTCCGTCTCACGCAGGACCAGACCGCGCTGCTCATCGTCGATGTCCAGGAGCGCCTGTGCGCGGCCATGGAGCGCGACGCGCTGGACCGGATGCTCGCGCGCACCAACGCGGCCATCCAGGGGGCCCGCGCGCTGGGGCTGCCCATCATCGTCACGGAGCAATACCCGCAGGGGCTGGGGCCCACGCACTCGCTCCTGAAGATGTTCCTGAAGAGCTACAAGGCCGTGGAGAAGCTCGAGTTCAGCGCCGCGGTGCCGGACGTGCTCGCGCAGCTGGGTGAGCGCAAGCAGGTGCTCATCGCGGGAATGGAGACGCACATCTGCGTCTTCCAGACGGCGAGGGACCTGGCGCAGAAGGGGCTGCTGCCCGTGCTGCTGGCGGACGCGCTGCTGTCGCGCTCGACGGAGGACCGCCGGGTGGGGCTGGACCTGTGCCGCGACGCGGGCGCCGTGGTGGCGACGGTGGAGACCGCCTTGTTCGACGTGCTCGGGCGCGCGGGCACGCCCGAGTTCAAGGCCATCTCCACCGCGGTCCGCTGACGCCTAGAACATGGGCGGCTTGTCGTCGCGCATCGGCCGAGGCGGCCGGATGTTCGTGGGCGGCGGTGCTTCCTTGTGGGGCGAGATGGCCGGGAGCGACGGCGACAGCTCGCCCACGTAGAGCAGTCCATGCGTGCCCTCGGGCGTGGGTGCCTCGAACAGGGTGATGTGGGGCGACAGGCCCGGCCGCGCCGCCACGCGTCCGCTGGGCGTCGCGCCGACGAAGCCGCACTGGATCTTCCCGGCGCGGTCCAGGTCACACCCCCACCGCGTGCCCTGCGCGTAGCTCATCTCCAGCACGACGAGCCGTGAGGCCTTCAGCAGGTGGGCCATGGGCGTGAAGGCCTTGTCCCACGGCGTGCCCGCGACGGTGCGCGTGTGCGTGTTGCCCGCGAGGACCACCTGCACCTCGTCCTTGAGCGCCTGCCTGCGACGATTCCAGAGGTCCGCCTGCGCCTGGTCCCGCTCGCTGCCGCCCTTCAGGTCGGTGTCATACGCCACCAGCGACACCGCGAGCCCCGCGAGCCGCATCGCGCGCACGCGGTCGATGAGGTCCAGGATGGCCCGGCTGCTGCGGCCGTCCTGATAGGGCCGATGCCAGAAGCGCCCCTCGAGCAGCGCGTCCTGGTCCGCCGGCGCACCGGGGCTCGCGAGGTAGCGGTCCAGCCGCTCCTGCTCCTTGCGAGGGATGGACACGCCCAGCGCGACGGGCAGCCCCAGCTCGGCCACCTGACACACCAGCTCGCCCACGACCGCGGGCGCTTCGCGTGAGCCCAGCTGCTCGCCCACCAGCAGCGTGAGCCCCGGAGCCAGGAGCTCATGCAGCCCTCGCATCGTCTCTGCGCAGGGGCCCTCCTTCACGCCGTCCTCCTTCCAGCGCGTGAGATAGAAGTCCGAGTCGCGCACGGGAGCCGGTGGACGCGGGTCCTCCTTCACGTTCCCGCTCACCACCTCCAGCGACGGGCCGGACTCCAGCCGCAGCGTCAGCTCCTTCTCCAGGTCCAGGTCTCGGGTCCCCTTGAGCGCGTTGCGCAGCTCGATGGGGCCGCCTCTGCGCGGCATGGCACGCTGGAGGCCGGTCTGGAACTGGGCAGGGCTCTGGATGTCCATCTCCGCGCGCTCCCAGAGAATCTTCCACCAGTGGTCGCCGCGACTGGCGTCGTTCCCGGACGACTGGAAGGTCGACTTGAATACGCGGACCACGGACTGGCGCGGACCCACGGCGATGCCCGTCACCAGATAGCGGGTATAGGTGTTGTTCGCCGTCCGCATGGAGTCACGGACCTCCCAGGTGGTGAGCAGCTGGTGCGGGTCCTCCGTCTGTTCGAAGGTCATGCCGCGGTTGGCGAGCAGCTCCCGCGTGACGGCCAGCGCCTCCTCCAGGGGTTTCTGGAAGACGTGCTCGAACTTCGGCGTGTCAGGCTCCCCGGTGCGGGGGGCATGGGCGCACCCCACGAACAGCAGCCAGACGAGACACCACCACCCGCTTCGCGGCTTCATGTGCAACCTCGCATCATTCATCGCTGAGATGAACGGGGAACGGCCTTTGCGCGGGTGCATATCTGCGCGCCGGGGGATACCCCTCACCCGGCACGCACGGGTTTCAACTGGCTCTGCGCAGAACGAGCTGGATGAGTGCGCGTGCACCCATGGCCACGCCGACCAGGAGCGCGGCGACCACCGTCTGCGAGCCGCCCACCGGGAAGTCGAAGAAGTAGGCGAACATGTAGCCACCCACGCCGGAGACGATGCCCGCGAGCGTCGCCACGACGAAGGTCCACGGCAGCCGCAGGTCCAACATCAGCGCGGCGATGGCGGACAGCGTGGAGAACGCGAACACGGGCAGGGCGCCCAGGGCCCGCGCGCACACGCCCACCATGACGCCGATGGACACCATCAGCACGCCGTCGAGCAGCCGCACCGGCAGCCCCTGCACCAGCGCGCCGATGCGGTCGAAGCTCGCGAAGGTGATGCCTCGGTACCACCACAGGTGGAGCGTCATCACCGCGATGCCCGCGACGGCCACGGTGCGCAGCTGCTCGGGGGTCACCAGCACAGCGGTGCCGAAGAGGATGCCCTGGATGTCGTGCGACTCCTGGGCGATGCGGTCTCCCACGAGGATGGCCGCGCCGCCGGACAGGGCATAGGCCATGCCCAGCAGGCTCTCACGCGTCAGGCGCAGCCGCGTGGGGTCCATCATGAGCAGCATCGTCGCGAGCAGGGCGAGCGCGGTGGCGCCGATGACGGGTTCCACCTCGAAGCCCAGGTGGATGCCCGCGTAGAACGCGAGCGCCACGCCCAGGCCGGCGGACTGGGCCACCGCGGCGCTGACGAACACCATGCGCCGGAGCACGACGTAGACGCTCAGGAAGCCCAGCACGCCCCCGGCCAGGAGCGCGCACAGGAGCGGGTCTCTGAACAGCTCGAACCCCTCGACGAACTGCTGCCACTGGGAGGGTTCAGCGAGCATCGGGTCCACGGTGGGGTCCCTCGGGAGCGCGGTGGCAGTACTCGTCGCCGTACTGACGACGGAAGGCGGGGTGGCAGAACACGGTGCGCGCGTCGCCCACGACGAAGGCGGAGGTCTCCCGGTCCACGAAGAGCAGCACGTCCGCGTGCTCGGCGGCGACCTCCAGGTCGTGGCACACCACCACCACGCCCAGGCCCCGCTCACGCGCGAGCGAGCACAGCCGCTGCATCGTCTCGCGCTCGGCGACGGCGTCCATCGCGGCGGTGGGCTCGTCCAGCAGCACCAGGTCCGCCTCGGTGGCGATGAGGCGGGCCAGCAGCGTGCGCTGCTTCTGTCCCTCGGACAGCTCGCGGTAGGGCTTGTTGGCGATGGCCTTCGCGCCCGCCGTCTCCAGCGCCACCTCCACCGCGTCGCGCTCCGGCTTGCGCGCGAAGGGCCACAGGAAGCTCCACCCGCGCAGCCGTCCCCACGCCGTCAGCTCCCTCGCCCGCAGCGGGAGGATGGAGTCGATGCTGGACGTCTGCGGCACGTACGCGCTGCGCATCGTCGGATGGCTCCGGGAGATGGTGCCCGACACCGGTTCGAGCATGCCCAGCAGCGTCTTGAACCAGGTGCTCTTGCCGGAGCCGTTGCGACCGACGACGGCGATGAACTGGCCGCGACGGATGACCATGTTGATGGGCGGCAGCATGGCCTTGTCGTTGTAGCCGATGACCAGCTCCGTGCAGGTGAGCAGCGGCTCGCCCACGGTGAAGGTCGGCGACACGGCGTGCGCGGTGCCCTCGGAGGGCACGGGCTCATCGGTCTTCACGTCGGACCTCCGCCTGGGGTGTCAGCTCCGCCAGCTCCGCGAGCAGCGCCTTGCGGGTCGCCTCGTTCGCGGCCGTGCCCAGGTCCAGCACGCCGTCCGCGCCGGGCGTCACCTGGGCCCAGTCCACGGTGTCGAAGATGCTCGGAGGCACCGCGAGCGACAGGTCCAGCTTCACGCGCGGCTTGTGCTCCCGGTCCGACGGGACGTCCACGTCCCCCGTCACGGTGAACAGCGGCTCGGCCTCCTCGCCGCCCGTGGACTCGAGCGTGAGCCGGAAGGGGACCTCCTGGAGCCTGGGGCTTGCGCGCGAGTCGCGCACGACGCCCGTCAGCGTGACGGCCGTCACCTCCCAGACGCCGCGGGACAGCGCGGTGCGAGGCAGCTCGCAGTCCGGCTCGCACTCCACCGGCGTCGCCGCCGACGTCAGCAGGTCCAGCGTGCCATCCACGTGCAGCGCGGCCACCACGGACGAGGACGCGCCGCCGCCCAGCTCCGCCTCGATGTCCTCGTAGTCCACGAGCGCGCCGCTGTCGCTGTGACAGTGGCCGTTGTGGCACAGCGAATAACCCGGAGGCGGATTGGCGGGGTCGAACGTCGTCGGCCCACCACCGCCCGAGCCACCCACCAGCTCGACATGCGAGACGCCCAGCGCGGCCGAGTCCAGTCGCAGCTGGTAGTCCGACGCGAGGCGCTGGAAGCCATTGCCCGCGTCGCGCGAGACCGCCGGGACATACGTCGCGTGGACGGTGGGCTCGAGCACGGCGAAGCCCTCGCCCGCGTCCAGCGCGCAGCCGGACAGCAACAACAGGGGAAGCAGTCGTCCAAGCTTCATGGCGTCAGCCCCCCTTCCCGGCGTTGAGGCCCTTCTCCAGGTTGCCCACCATCTCGTTGATGTGCTGGAGGTACGTCTCGCCCGCGCGGAAGTCCGTGCCGCCGTGGAGGATGACGAGCGGCGCCGGAATCATGCCGGCGAGCATCTTCGCCTCGCGGTCGTTGTAGTAGCTCTCGATGAGCACCATGCGCGCCTTGCGCTGACGCGCGAGCACCAGCACGCCGGCCACGTGCGACGGGTTGGGCGGGATGCCCGGCTTGGGCTCCAGGAACGCGATGGCGTCGAAGCCGAGCCAGTCCGCCAGGTACGCCGTCGTCCGGTGGAAGGCGACCACGGGCGCGCCCTTCAGGCCCGCCAGCCGCTTCTCCCACTCCACGCGCGCCGCATCCAGGTCCGCCGTCAGCTTCGCCGCGTTGGCGCGGTAGGTGGCCGCGTTCTTGGAGTCGAGCTGGGCCAGCCGCTCGGCGATTCCGCGCGCCACGGCCGCGCCCTGCCTCGGGTCGTAGAGGTAGTGGGGGTTGCCGCCGGGGTGCACGTCGCCCTCGCTGCGGTCCACCTTGGTGGGGGGCACCTCGAGCAGCCGCACGAACTGCGAGGCGTTGAGGAAGCCCGGGTTGCCCTGCTGGATGCGCGGGTTGCGCGAGCCGGTCTGGAGGTTCGGCAGCCAGCCCACCTCCAGGTCCAGTCCCACGCAGACGAGCAGGTCCGCGTTGCGCAGCGCGAGCGCCAGGCTGGGCTTGGCGTCGACGCGGTGCGGGTCCTGCGTCCCGAGCGCCATGGACTGCACCTTGACCAGGTCTCCGCCCACCGCCTTGGTCAGCGCGGCGAGGTCCGGCAGGGTGGTGACGACATTGACGGCCGCGAGCGCGGGGGCGGCGGCGAGCACACAGAGGGCGGCGCACAGGGCCGCGACGAATCGAAGAGAACGCATGGGGAAGGGCTCCCGTGAAAGAGGTTCAGAACGCATGGGCGCCATGGGCACCCGTGACCAGTTCGAGGGCGAGGAACGCCGAGTAGTCCGCCTCGTCGCGCCACCGTGCGTTGTCACGCGCGGCCTGGAAGCGGAGGCGGGAGAACTCGGTGGGCCAGAAGGTGAGGTTCACCGAGACGCGGTCGCGACGCTTCGTCCACTCCGGGTCCAACGGGTCCACGGCCACCTGGCCGTCCTCACCCTTGGCCGCGGTCCCCAGCTCGTAGCGCGCGGCGGTGGCCCATCGCTGGGAGAAGCGCCACGCGAGCTGGGCGTAGGCGTTGAAGTCCGTCAGCACGTCGCCGGGCACCTGCCTGCGTCGGTAGAGCGCCTCCACCTGCAGCGACACCAGCGTGTTGCTCGCCTCCGTGATCGGGCGGTAGCGCAGGTACAGGTCGGTGCCGAAGATGTCCGTGCGGTTGCGGTAGCCGGTGGGGTTGGGGCCCGTGGCGCCGGACAGACCCCACATGAAGGACAGGTCGTCCGACAGCGGGAAGAACTGCTTCACGACGCCCGTGGCCTGCAGGTCCAACGGCGACAACACGCGGTCGCCCGAGGACGCCAGGAAGCTGCGCGCGGTGGCCTCGCCGGTGGCGTCGGTGAGGCTGCCCGTCACCTCGACGAACCAGGGCAGTGGCGTGAGCCACGACAGCTCCACGCCCAGGCCCCGGTTGCCCTCGCCGCCGAAGACGCGGCTCATCGCGAAGGGCTGGTCCACGAAGTCCCACGCGTGCGGGTGCGTGGCGTTGAGCCGGCCGAAGCGGGTGAGGAACTGACCCGCGCGCACCTGGAGGCTCGCGGGGAGCGCCAGCGTGGTGCCGTAGGCCTCCTCGATTTCGACGCCGAACTGGCTGTAGACGATGTTCGCGTCGAAGCGGAAGTACGGGTCCACCACCGAGCCGATGGACAGCTCCAACTGCTGCAGGTTGAAGCCGTTGCGCGTGGGGTCATGCGCGCCGCCCTGCAGCGGCTCCTTGGACGTGAAGGCCGCCGCGGCCACATCCAGGATGAAGCTCATGTCCAGGAAGTTGGTGCCGCTGCTCGCGCCAGGGATGGACAGCGGAAAGCCCCCGCCGGGTGTGGCATCCGGCGCGGCGGAGGTGCTGGCGGGCACGCCCTGCTGCGTGTCGCCGCCGAAGGCCTTCTCGATTTGAGCCATCTCCTCCGGCGTCAGGCCGGCGGGCAGGTCGGAGGACGGGCCGGCGTCGGGCTCGGCGGTGGGCGCGTCCGACGCGGGGACGCCCGCATCGGGAGAGGGTGGGGAAAGCTCCTGCGCCGCGGCCGTGGCCGTGGACAACAGGACGGAGAGGGACACGACGAAAAGCGCGCCGTGCGGACGACGTGGAACGGATGACACCGGTGATGCTCCTCGGACGGGACGCACGCGTGCGCGTGGCGCCCCACAGCACAGGACCTGCAAGCTCACTGCGGACGCGACTCAGGCGTGCGCGGGTGGCGAGGACTTGGGCGCGGTGTCGAGGACGGAGAGGGGAGGGGTGACGTGGGGCGGCGCGGTGGTGGGACGGCTCACCACGAGCCGCGCGAGGACCCACGAGGAGGGCGCGACGAACCACCCCTCGTCGCGCGAGCTCGACGTGAGGAGTGGGCACGTCTCGTGGGTCGGCCGGCTGGAGTCCGTGCCCGAGGGAGGAACGGCGGTCAGCTGCGCCAGCTTCTCCGGGGCGAGCCGGGCCTGGATGGCACCCGTGCCCTTGGCCGTCTCCTCGAAGGTCTGGTGCTCGGGACAGAAGCGGTGCGCGTGCGCGTCCCGGGCATGGAGCAGGGTCCCCAGCGGCTGCAACGCCCACAGCACGACCAACAGCGTCGCGGTGCCGCGGGCGAAGGTATGGGCGCGCTGGGTCATCGGCGGGAAGGGGGGAGGCCCGGGTGCTCTACTGACGGCCCCCGGGAGAGTCAAGGCAGGCTAGCACGGTGGTGGGACGCATACTCGTGTCACCGCATTCACGTAGGGCGGCCCGGTGGGCCCGGGCGAGGGAGACACCTGGATGGAGGAAGGACAACCGGACGGACGCTTCATTCCGGTGGCGCGGCTCACCGCGTTGGACGCACGCGGTCGCGCCGTGGTCCAGGTGGGAGACACCCGGGTGGCCCTGGTGCGGGTCGACGGGCAGGTGCACGCGCTGGAGGACACCTGTCCCCACCGTGGCGGCTCGCTTCATGAGGGAGATCTGGAGGGGACGCTGCTGCACTGTCCCCTGCACGCCTGGCCGTTCGATGTCCGCACGGGGCTGTGCCCCTGGCGCCCGGAGGCGAAGGTTCGCATCTACGACGTGCTCGTGCGAGGTGGGGAGATCCTCATCGCCGCATCGGATAGGGTGCCCGGCCGTTGAGCGCCCGCACCCCCGCAGGAGTCCTTGCCCCGTGAGCTCGTCCAAAGTCCGTCCCCGCGGAGTCCCTGCCCCCAGGTCCTTCGCCAGCGTGCCAGACCCCGTCGCCATGGCGAGCGCGGTGGAGGCCTTCCTCCGGGCCGCCGGCCTGCCGATGGATGACGAGAACCTGGTGGACACGCCCAAGCGCGTGGCCGACGCCTGGAGCCGCGAGTTCCTGGACGGCTATGCCCAGACGCCCGGAGAGGTGCTGGGCAAGACGTTCTCCGCGCCGCGCGGCTCGTCGCGTGAGCTGGTGGTGGTGACGGGCCTGCGCTTCCATTCCATGTGTCCGCACCACCTGTTGCCGGTGACGGGCGTCGCGCATGTGGCGTACGTCCCGGGCAAGCACGTGGCGGGCTTCGGCGGCCTGTCCGCGCTGGTGGACTGCTTCGCGCACCGGCTCATCCTCCAGGAGGACCTGGCGCGCGAGGTCGCGGGCTCCCTGGCCCGTGAGCTGGGCAGCCCCGCCACCGCGTGCATCATCGAGGCGGAGCAGGCGTGCCTGCGCATGCGCGGTCCCCAGCAGCGCGACGCCATCACCCACGCGGAGGCCTATGAAGGCGAGCTGCGCAGCGACGGTGCGCTGCGACGCGAGCTGTGGGCGCGGCTCGGGGCGCGGCGATGAGTGACGTGTCCGCGCGGCCGGACCGCGTGGAGCCCGAGCGGGTGGAGCGCGTGTGCGAGGCGCTCTCGCGGGTGCTCGCCGCCGGGCAGCTGAAGCGCGACGAGGCCACGCTCGCCGCCTACGCGCGGGACGAGTCCGACAGCGGCATCTTCCCTCCGGATGTCGTCGTGTTCCCCGAGGACACCGCGCAGGTCTCCGCCATCTTCAAGGCCTGCGTGGCGCACGGAGTCCCCTACACGCCGTGTGGCGCGCGCACGGGCAAGAGTGGTGGCTCGCTGCCCCTGTGCGGCGGCGTGGCGGTGAGCCTGGAGCGCATGAACCGCATCCGCTCCATCTCCGTGGAGGACCTCACCGCGGTGGTGGAGCCCGGCGTGGTGACGGGCGACCTGATGAAGGCCGTGGAGGCCGTGGGGCTCTTCTATCCACCGGACCCCAACTCCTGGGAGTCGTGCACGCTGGGCGGCAACGTCGCGGAGAACGCGGGCGGCCCGCGCGCGCTGAAGTACGGCGTCACGCGCGACTACGTCATCGGCCTGGAGTGGGTGCTCCCGGACGGCGAGGTCGTCAAGGTGGGGCGGCGCACCATCAAGGGCGTGGCCGGCTACGACCTGGTGGGCCTCTTCGTCGGCTCCGAGGGCACGCTGGGCGTGGCCACCGAAATCACCCTCCAGCTCATTCCGCTCCCACGAAAAGTGCTGACCGCCCTGGTCGTCTTTCCGTCGGTGCTGGACGCGGCCCGCGCGGTGTCGGCCGTGCTCGCGGCGGGCCTGTTGCCCCGATGCCTGGAGCTCATCGACGACGTGGCCCTGCGCGCGGTGGACGGACGCGGCTTCCAGTTCCCACCCGGCGCGGGCGCGGCCCTCATCGCCGAGGTCGATGGCCACGGCGCAGAGGGTTTGTTCGAGGAGCTGTCACGCCTCGGCGACATCTGCGCACAGCAGGGAGCCAGTCAAACACTCGTCGCGCAGGATGATTCCCAACGCGAGAAACTGTGGGCCGTGCGTCGGGTCATCTCCCCCGCGCTGCGCGCGCTCAAGCCGCGCAAGGTCTCCGAGGACATCGTCGTCCCACGTTCGAGAATCCCCGAGGTCATCGAGCGCTTGAAGGCGATGGGCGCCCAGCTGGGCCTCACCGTGGCCACGTATGGCCATGCGGGCGATGGGAACCTCCACGCCAACATCCTCTATGAAGGCCCGCATCAACGCCCGCTGGTGGATGAGGCGCTGCGCCGCATGTTGTTGATGACGGTGGAGCTGGGCGGGACGATCACAGGCGAGCATGGTGTGGGCCTCGCGAAGCGGGAATTTCTCGCGCTCGAACAGCAGCCAGCGCTGCTGGAATTGCAGCGGCGGCTCAAGGCCTTCTTCGACCCATCAGGGCTGCTCAATCCCGAGAAAATCTTCCCCGCGCTCAAACGTTGATGAGTGAGTGGCCGCGTCGCGGCCATCGCCGTGGGAGTCGGTGCTTCTCGACCTTGCAAGTCAGCGGAAGCGCAAGCCTTGCGTCCGCGTGAGGGCGAAGTTCGACAGTCGAAACGACTTTCGGCGATGGAATGAGAAACCCTTTCGCTCGTTGGGCGTCCTAGAGACAGGTGGACGCGAGTCGGCGGGGACGGCGCGTCCGGCATCGAACGGAGGACGGGAAATCATGGCCAACTCGACGAAGTTTGCGGCGGAGGGCCTGTCGCAATACCTGCGTCAGCTGGGGGGACACCAGCAACTGACTCGCGAGCAGGAGTACGAGCTGGCTCGGCGCGCTCGCAAGGGCGACGAGTCGGCGAGGCAGACGCTCGCCACCTCCAACCTGGCTTTCGTTGTCGCCGTCGCGAAGAAGTTCGCCAATCGCGGCGCTCGCCTGGATGACCTCGTCCAGGAAGGCAACGTCGGCCTGATGAAGGCAATCGAGCATTTCGATCCGAAGAAGAACGTGCGCTTCGCGACGTACGCGGTGTGGTGGATTCGCGCCTACATCACCCGCTATCTGAAGGACAACCGCAGCCAGGTACGCGGCGGCGAGGCCGAGCGGGGCAGCATGGTGGACTTCTCGCTCGACGCCTCCATCGACGAGGAAGGCGAGACGACCTTCTTGGACCGGCTGGAGGACAACGGGCCGTCGCCCCAGGACGTGTTCCTGTCGAACGAGCAGGACACCGAAATCCAGGACGCGCTCACCAAGGTGCGCAAGCGCATCGGCGACCTGGGCTGGGACATCCTCACGGAGCGGCTGACGCAGGACAAGCCGCTGACGCTGGAGGAACTGGGGCAGCGCTGGGGCGTGTCGCGCGAGCGCGTGCGCCAGGTGGAGCTCAAGACGAAGACGTTCCTCGAGCGCTACCTCTCGGCGTTCAACGAGAACGAGGAGCAGGCCCTGCAGGACGTGGCCTGAGCCACCTCGCTTCCCCACCTGGGGAGGCGCTCGAATGGGGCGGGACTGGCGGGGTCTTCAACCCTTGCTGGACCCGCCCCTTCTGTTTGGTGGAAAAGTCGGTCCTGGTCGTTTGCGTGCAACCGAGCGTGCGTGCTAAGCCCACCCGCCATGCGCTTGATTTTATTCGCCTTGTGCTCGTTCGTGGCGGTTTCGGCACGGGCGGCGGAGCCGGAATTGCTCGCTAGGCTGGATGCCCTGCATGAGCGACGTGGCGAGGCGGAGGGTGGCAAGGCGCTGGAGGCCGAGCTCAAGGCGGCGCTGTCGGTGACGCCGGACGACTTCGAGCTGGTGTGGCGCCAGGCGCGACAGCTCCAGTGGCAGGCGGACGGGGCCGCGAGCGAGAAGCTCAAGAAGGTGCTCGGCCGGCAGACGTGGGACGTGGCGGAGAAGGCCGTCAAGCTGGCCCCCAACCGCGTGGAAGGCCACTACTTCGCGGCGGCGGGGATTGGCGCCTACTCTCAAGCAGTGGGGGTGATGAAGGCGCTGGGCGAGGGCCTTGAAGGCAAGTTCAACGAGCGGCTCGACGCGGCCATCAAGCTGGACTCCGGCTTCTACGGCGCCGCGCCGCTGCTGGCCAAGGGGCGCTACTACTACGAGCTGCCCTGGCCCAAGCGGGACCTCAAGAAGTCGGCCGAGTATTACGAGAAGGCCATCCAGCAGCATCCGGAGATGTTGCGCGCATACTACTTCCTGGCCGAGACGCTCCTCAGGGACGACAAGGCGAAGGAGGCGCGCAACGCCATCCAGAAGGTGAAGCAGGGCAGCGTCGCGTACGACCCCCCGGAGGGACGGCGCATCCAGGAGTGGGCGAAGAAGGTCGAAGCCGACATCGAGGAGGAGCTCAAGTGAGAGCAGAGAATCAGGTAGGACCTTCGGCTTCGGCGGCCGGAGCGCAGGAGGGAAACCTGGTCCAGTTGCTGATCCAGCGCGCGCAGAACGCCTCCAAGGCGGGTGTGACGCACAAGAAGGACGGCCGCTGGCAGGACGTGAGTTTCGGGCAGGTGCTGGACGACGTGAAGGCGTTGTCCGCGGGCCTGGTGGCGCAGGGCGTGAAGCCCGGGGACCGGGTGGCGCTGTTCGCCAACACCAGCCTCATGTGGATCGTCGCGGACCTGGCGATCACGGCGGCGCAGGCCATCACCGTCCCCATCTATTCGTCCAACCTCCCGGACGAGTTCCGCTACGTCATCAAGCACTCGGAGACGTCCTTCGTCTTCGTGGACAATGACGAGAAGGATGCCAAGCAGGCGGGCCGCCTGACGCGCGTGCGGCAGAAGCTGGCCGAGTGCCCCACCGTCCAGAAGGTCATCGTCTTCGAGGGCGCCGTGGCGGGCGGCCAGGAGGTCGCGCTGGCGGACGTGATGGCCCAGGGCCGCGAGGCGCACCAGGCCAACCCGGCGTCCTTCGAGGAGCGGGTGGCCTCGGTGAAGTCCGAGGACACCAACTGTCTCATCTACACCTCGGGCACCACGGGTGACCCGAAGGGCGCCATCCTCACGCACGGCAACTGGACGTACCAGGCGCACGCGGTGCAGGCCATCGGGATGATGGAGCCCAGCGACGCGGTCATGCTGTTCCTGCCGCTGGCGCACGTGTTCGCGCAGGTGGTGAAGGCGGCGTGGCTGTCCATGGGCTTCCGGCTCATCATCGCGGAGTCGGTGGACAAGCTGATGGCGAACATCGTGGAGACGCGCCCCACGGTGCTGCCGTCGGTGCCGCGCGTGTTCGAGAAGGTCTACAACACGGTGGTGTCCAACGGCACGTCGGCCCCGGGCCTCAAGGGCCGGATGGCGCGCTGGGCCTTCAAGCTGTTCGACGAGTACGTCGAGGCGAAGCAGCAGGGCCGCGAGTACGACGGCCTGGCGTTCACCCTGGCCAAGAAGCTGGTGTTCACCAAGGTGCGCGGCACGCTGGACGAGAAGCTGGGCGGCAACATGCGCCTGTTCGTCTCCGGCGGCGCGCCGCTGTCGCGGAAGATCGGCTACTTCTTCGACCTGCTCGGCTTCAAGGTGGTGGAGGGCTACGGCCTGACGGAGACGGCCGCGCCCACCAACGCGAACCGCCCGAACAAGATCAAGATCGGCACCGTGGGCCCCGCCATGCCGGGAACCGAGGTGAAGATCGCCTCCGACGGCGAGGTGCTCGCCCGTGGCCCCTGCATCATGAAGGGCTACTACAAGAACGACACGGCCACGGCCGAGGTCCTGGAGGCGGACGGCTGGTTCCACACCGGGGACATCGGTGAGCTGGACTCGGACGGCTACCTGCGCATCACCGACCGCAAGAAGGACATCATCGTCACCGCGGGCGGCAAGAACGTGGCGCCGCAGAACATCGAGAACACGCTCAAGACCTTCCCCATCCTCAGCCAGGCCATGGTGTACGGCGACAAGCGCCCGTACCTGGTGGCGCTCATCACCGTGGGCGAGGACACGGCGAAGAAGCTGCTGGAGGAGAAGGGCGCCCCGGTGGGCAGCTACGCGGAGAACGCCAAGCGCCCCGAGGTCCACGCGGCCGTGAAGGCGGTGCTGGACAAGGTGAACGCGGACTCGCCGCCGTACGCCACCATCAAGCGCTTCACCATCATGTCCGCCGACTTCACCCAGGAGTCCGGCGAGCTGACGCCCACCCTCAAGGTGAAGCGCAAGGTGTGCAGCCAGAAGTACAAGGCGCAGATCGACGCCATGTACGACAACGTGGCCGTCGTCGAGTAGCGCTCAAGGCCGCTCGCCCCCGGTGCGGTCGACCGGGGGCCCGGCTGGCCGGTGGAAACGTCAACGCCCGCTCGGCCCCTGGAGGAGGGGTGGAGCGGGCGTCGCGCTTCAAGGGTGCTTCAGGAAGCGGGGCTCAGGCGTGGCTGCTGGGGGACGAGGACTTCACGTCCTTGTCCACGTTGCCGCCGCTGGCCAGGTTGCCGCCCTTCTTGTCGGCGCCGGGCGTCCCCGCGTCCTCCTCGCCGCCGAAGCCGCGCTTGAAGTTGCGAATCGCGCTGCCCAGGGACGAGCCGAGCTGCGGCAGCCGCGTGGCCCCGAAGAGGAGCAGCAGCACAAACAGGATGAGAAGAAGTTCCATCGGCTTCAGCCCCAGCATCACGGCTCCTTCGTGAAAACGGGCGGAGCATACCGGGGGGCGCCTTGGACCGCCAGCAAGAGCGGACGTGTCATGCCTGGAGGGCCGCTGCCTCTGCGAGCGTGGCCCCCGGCACCGCCGTCAGGGTGATGAAGAGGGAGCTGCCGGACGGATCCGTCTCCACCCCCACGCTCCCCCCGTGCGCCTCCACCTCCTGGCGGGCCAGGTAGATGCGCAGCGGATCCTCCAGCTTCTTCTCCCGGAAGGCCCGCTCCTCGCGCCGGAACACCGCCGAGGCGTCCTCGTCCGACAGGGGCACCCCCTCGCGGCGCACCTCCACCCGCACCCGGGGCGCGCCGGGATGGATGCGCAGGTGGATGACCTCGCCGGGCTGGGCGCGGGAGAGCTGGTAGAGGATGAAGGCCTCCAGGGCGTGCTGGATGCGGGCGCCGTCCACGCTCACCTCGGGCTGGGCCTCGCTCGGGTCCAGGTCCAGCACGAGCGCCACGTTGGCGGCGGTGGCCGCCGCGCGCTGCCGCTCCACCGCCGCGTCCAGCAGGGGCAACAGGGGCTGGCGCTCCGGCTCGCAGGCGAGCGAGCCCAGGTCGGCGCGGCTGGAGTCGAAGAAGTCCTGCGAGAAGGACAGCGAGCGGTCCGCGTTGCGCAGGATGGTCTCCAGCCCGCGCTGCACCTTGGGCTCCAGCGGCGAGCGGCCGTTGAGCAGCAGCGCGGCATAGGAGCGGATGTTGGCCAGCGAGCCGCGCAGGTCGTGGGACGCCATGCCCAGGTAGCGCACCCGCCGGCGGTTGTCGGCCTCGTCCCACGCCACGGGGAAGGTCCAGAACAGGCGCCCCCCGTCGCCCAGGGACTCCTCGCCCGCGAGCAGGACGTGGTCGTCGTCCTTCTCCCAGAGGCGCGCGTCCCCCATGCGGCGCTGGAAGCCGGCGGCGCCCAGCAGGGCGTCCAGGGAGCTCACGTCCCCGGGCAGCGCCTGGAGGCCCAGATGCTCGAGCAGCAGGCCGCCCAGCAGGCGCGGGGGCCCCTGCGTGGGGACGAGGACGAGGCCAGGCGCTTCCGCCGTGCTGCCAGCTCCCATCTCCCCTGGGCTCCTCACGTTTTCCACCTCCCGTCCAGCAGGTCACGGAAAGGGTGGGGCGTGACTGTCGGTTTTGCAACGTGCACCCCCGTCGCGTGCGGGGAGCGCGTTTTTGTTGCGCCGCCGGGTGGGAGGATGGTGGAAGAATCCCCAGCGTCGCACCGAGGGAGACTGCCCTGACTCCGCCTAACACACAGCCTGATGGTGCCCCCGTCGTCCTCGTCGTGGACGATGATCCGGACATCCTCGAAGCCCTCTCCGAAATCCTCGAGGCCGAGGGCTTCGTCATCCGCCGCGCGCGCAACGGCAAGGAGGCCCTGGAGCGCCTCGAGCCGGAGCCCCCCCACCTCATCCTGCTGGACTTGATGATGCCGGTGATGGACGGGTGGGAGTTCGCCCAGCGCATGCGCCAGCGGCCCACGACGCACGCGGAAATCCCCATCATCGTCCTCAGCGCGGACCGCAACGTGGGCAGCAAGGCCCAGGACATCGGCGCGGTGGGGCACCTGGCCAAGCCGTTCGAGCTCAATGATCTGCTCAACATGGTGCGCCGCTCACTGCCCTCGTCGGCCGCGAACACGACCAGCGCGTGATGAACACGGCGCATCTGATGCCTTGACCTGCCAGGGGGGCGACATTACGGTCCCCCCGTCTTGATTCTCCAATCAACGACCAGGCCAAGGAGCGCCCCATGACGACCGCGAAGGAAATCATCGAGACCGAGATTCCGCAGAAGCTCACGGCGAAGCCGGAGCTGGCGAAGGAGGTCAACGCCATCATCCACTTCGACGTCTCCGGTGAGGGTGGCGGGAAGTGGACGCTGGACCTGACCAAGTCCGAGGGCTGGGTCTCCGCCGGCCACGAAGGTGCGTCGAAGATGACCATCCTCGTGAGCAACGACGACTTCGTGAAGATCAAGAACAAGACGCTCAACCCCCAGATGGCGGCCATGCAGGGCAAGCTGAAGTTCAAGCCCATGGACATGGGTCTCGCGATGAAGCTGGCGAAGATCCTGGGCTGATGGCCGTTTGAGTGAGTCATGTGCGGCGCGCCCCCGTCCTCGGGAGCGCGCCGCGTGTCGTTTCGGGCCCCCGAGCACCTCCTGGAGAGACTCCCATGTCGACGTTGCCGCTGAAGGGTTTGCGCGTGTTGGACCTGTCGCGCCTGTTGCCCGGTCCCTACGCCACGCTGGTGCTGGCGGACCTGGGTGCCACGGTGGTGAAGGTGGAGGAGCCGGAGGGCGGTGACTACGTCCGGGCGATGCCGCCGTCGCGTGACGACGTGGGGGCGCTGTTCTACGGGCTCAACCGGAACAAGCGCTCGTTGACGTTGAACCTCAAGACGCCCGAGGGGCGCGAGGCGCTCAAGAAGCTCGCGCGCACGCACGACGTGCTGGTGGAGAGCTTCCGTCCGGGCGTCATGGACAAGCTGGGCGTGGGGGAGGCGGTGCTGCGCGCGGAGAACCCCCGGCTCGTCTTCTGCTCCATCTCCGGGTACGGGCAGACGGGGCCGGACCGGCTCAAGGCGGGGCATGACCTGAACTACATCGCCCGGGCGGGGCTGCTGGGGTACGGCGGCGAGGCGGGCGGTGCGCCGGCGTTCCCGGGCGTGCAGATGGGGGACATCGGTGGCGGCAGCCTCTTCGCGCTGGTGGGCATCCTGGCCGCGCTGTACGAGCGCGAGCGCACGGGGCTGGGCCGGTTCGTGGACGTGTCGATGACGGACGGGGCCACGGCGTTCCTGCACATGCACCTGGCGGCGCGGCTCTTCATGGGTGAGCAGGGCGCGCCCCTGGAGCGCGGGCGCGAGGCGCTCAACGGCGGGTATGCGTGCTACGGCCTGTACCGCACGGCGGACGACCGGTGGCTGGCGGTGGGCGCGCTGGAGCCCAAGTTCTTCTCGGGCGTGTGCGAGCGGCTGGAGCGGCCGGACCTGATGGAGGACGCGTACGCGCCAGGGGAGGCGGGCGCGCGGGTGAAGGCGGAGCTGACGAAGCTGTTCGCCTCGAAGCCGCTGGCGCACTGGGCGGAGCGATTCGCCGGCTCGGACCTGTGCGTGGAGCCGGTGGCCGAAGGGGACGACGTGCTGAAGGACGCGCAGCTGCGTGCCCGGGGGCTCTTCGTCGAGGCGGAGGACTCCAGGCTGGGCAAGGTGACGCACCTGCTGACGCCGCTGCGCATGGGGCCCACGCCGCTGCGCGAGCCGCCCGCGCTGGGGCAGCACTCGCGCGAGGTGCTCGCCGAGGCGGGCTTCACCGAGGAGGAGATGGCGCGGCTGGGCGTGTGAGCTCTCGGGGGCTCCACAAGGACTCTCCTCGCGCGGCGTGACAGGTGTCGCCCACCAGGTCGAGCGCGAGCTGCTTGTCGCGCCCGGCCACCGACGCGGGAGCGGCGAGCAGGCCCGTCTGGTCCATCCGGCGCACCGTGTTCTCCAGGTACCGGCGTGCCCGCTCCACCGTCTGCTGCTGTGCGGGGGTAGGGCGCCAGCCCGTGTCCTCCCGCAATCGCCCGAGGGTTTCCAGCAGATGCCCCTGGAACTTCAGCATCTGCGCGAGGACGCGCTCGCGCTCCGCGGGCGCCGAGGCCCACGCGGTCTCGTACTGCCGCGTCTCCGAATCCAGCCGATACAGCAGCACGTCCACCTGGGCCGCGAGCCGTCGTCTCCATGCCGCACGCACCGAGGCATGCCGCGCCCAGCCGGCCACGGCCTGGAAGTAGTGCAGCCCGCCACACGGATGCGCGTAGATGCCCTGGCCCCGCTTGGGCACCTCGGGCCGCTTCGCCTTCATCCCCTCGGCCAGCTCCGCGTTCGCCGTCTCCAGCGCCGTGAGCGCACGGGTCATCACCTCATCCACGCGCACCCGCTGCCCCGTCGAGTCACGGAACGAATCCCCGGGCCGCGAGCTCAGCGAGAGCGCCTCCAACATCCACGCGCTCTCACCGGACTCCACCTGCGCCATGCGGAAGTCGCGCTTCACGTCCTCCACCAGCTCCCGCAGCGTCACCTCGCCCCAGTCCGTCTTGAAGCGCTGTGACAAGGGCAACCCGGAGGCGAGCAGCGTCTTCACCTGGAGCGCCGGGTGCGGCTCCACCGGTGTGCCGTCGGACGTGAACGAGTCGAAGTAGACGTCCACCCGGCTCGCCGCGGTCTGCTCTCGCGCGGGCGCCTGGCGCAGGAAGTCCGCCACCACGACCTCGGCGGCGAGCCGTCCATCCGCCGCGCGGAACGTACGCCCGTCCAGCGCCATGCCATGCGCGAGCGCCCACGGAGCCCGTGCATCCGAGGCCCACGCACGGCACCTGGATGCCAGCTCACGCGCGAGCGGCGAGGGCTCGGCTCGAACCTGTGGGGTGAAGAAGAGACAGGGGAGGCACGCCAGGAGACGGAGCGCGCGTCGGGCGGAGGTCGCCACCGACGCGCGCTCGTCCATCCTAGATGGCCTGCTCGGGCGTGGTCCCGAGCCGCTTCAGCACCCGCTCCAGGAGGCCGAAGAGGGCCTCCTGGTCATCGGGGGGAAGCAGGTCCAGCATCCGCCGCAGCCCCTGGTCCACGCTGCGGCTGATGAGGGTGAAGAGCTTGACGCCCTCCGGGGTGAGCTGCGCGACGACGGCGCGCCGGTCCTCGGCGTCCCTCGTGCGCTCCACCATCTTCATGTCCTCCAGCCGGTCCACCACGCCGGTGATGGTCTTCTTCGTGATTCCGACCCGCTGGGCCAGGACGCCCACGTGCGTGGGGCCGTCGTTGCCCAGCCACATCAGCACGTGGATCTGCGTGGGGGTGAGCTGGTTGCTCTCGCAGATTCCGTGCAGCGGATCCCTCAACGAGCGGTAGCGCCCGAGCTGGATGATGAGGTCGTGCAGCCGCCGCGACGCGGGAGTGGAGGTGTCCTCCTCGGGGGGCGCCTCGTAGGCCGCGCCCGAATCCTCGGTGGACTCCAGCTCCTCCTCGCCCGCGCCCGTCGGCTGCACGCGGAGGGCCGGTCTGTTGGCCGGCACTCGCATCAGGCCGTCTCCACTCGCGCGGCGGCGGCCACCGCGGGCTTGCCGCTGTGCGGGTCCACGGCGTGCGGCGTGCCGTGGTCCGGAGCGGAGCCCGGGCCCTTCTTGCGCTTGAACTTCTCCGTGAGCTGATCCAGCAGCGAGTACACCACCGGCACCACGGCCAGCGTCAGCACCGTGGAGGTGATGAGACCGCCGATGATGGTGATGGCCATGGGCGCGCGCGTCTCGGCGCCGTCGCCGCGGGCGATGGCCACCGGCACCATGCCGGCGATCATCGCGATGGTGGTCATGAGGATGGGACGCAGACGCACCGGGGCGGCGCCGAGCAGCGCCTCCGTGGCCGACTTGCCCTCCTCACGAAGCTGCAGCGTGAAGTCCACCAGGAGGATGCCGTTCTTCACCACCAGACCCATGAGCATGATGACGCCGATGAGGGCGAACATGGACATGGCCTGCCCGGTGATGAGCAGCGCGCCGATGGCGCCGATGAAGGCGAAGGGCAGGGACAGCATGATGGTGAACGGGTGGACCAGGCTCTCGAACTGGGCCGCGAGAATCATGTACACGAGGATGATGCCGAGCAGCAGCGCGGAGACGAACGCCGTCACCGCCTTGCCGAGCTCCTTCGCGTTGCCCTCGAAGTCGTGGATGACGCCCGCGGGCGCCAGCTCCTGCGCCGTCGTGTTCATGAACGCGATGGCCTCGGAGAGCTGGTAGCCGCTGGCCAGGTTGGCCAGCAGGGTGATCTGCCGCTTCTGCGCCTCGCGGTCGATCTGCACCGGACCGTCGGCGGGGGTGATCTTCGCCAGGTTGCGCAGCTCCACCAGCTGGCCGCTCGGCGAGCGCACCGTGAGCTTGCCCAGCGAGTCCGCGGACGCCAGCGTGGAGGGCGGCAGGCTCAGCTTCACCTCGTACGTCTCGCCCCCCTCGCGGTAGTCCATGAACTTGTCGCGGCCGAGGAAGGCACGCAGCGTGGCGCCCAGGGACGCGGCCGGCACGCCGAGGGCGGCGGCGCGCTCGCGGTCCACCTCCACGTCGTACTGCGGCTTGCCCGAGCGGTACGTGGAGTCGACGTCCACCAGGCCCGGGTTCTTGGCCATGGCCGCCTTCACCTTCTCCGCGGTCTCGATGAGCTGCTGCCAGTTGTCGCCGCGCAGGTTGAACTGCACCGCCTGCGTGCGCGAGCCGCCACCGGCCACCGGCGAGATGTCCTGCACCGCGAGGTGGACTCCAGGAGGCGCCTTGATGTTCTGGCGCAGGTACGTCTTGAGCTCGCCCTGCGTGTAGCCGCGCAGCTTCACGTTCACCAGGTTGATGAGCAGCTCACCCTTGTGCACCTCCTCCTGAACGCCGCCGCCGGCGGTGGCGAAGGTGGAGGCGATGCCCGGCAACGGCCGGATGACGGCGTCGAGCCGGTCCAGCTCCGCCTGCGTCTCCTGCAGCGTCGAGCCGATGGGCAGCTCCACCGTCATCTTGATGTTGCCGTTGTCCTGCTCGGGGATGAACGTGAACTTCAGGAAGCGCGCCATCGCGAAGGTGGCGAAGAGCACGCCCACCGCGATGACCAGCGTCAGCGCCCGGCGACGCAGGATGCCCGCCAGCAGGTTGCGGTAGCCGGTCTCCATGCCCACCAGCACCTTCTCCACCTTCGCGGAGATGCCCGTCGGCTGGCCGTGGTGACGAAGCAGGCGCGACGACATCATCGGCGTGAGCGTCATGGACACGGCGTAGGAGATGAGCGTGGCCACCGCCACCGTGACGCCGAACTGGTAGAAGAACTTGCCCATCATGCCGTCCATGAAGGCCACGGGGATGAACACCGCCACGATGGCCAGCGTCACCGCGAGCACCGCGACGGCGATCTGCCCGGCGCCGTCCATGGCCGCCTGCATGGGGGACTTACCCTCCTCCATGTGACGCACGATGTTCTCGATGACCACGATGGCGTCGTCGATGAGCAGACCGATGGAGAGCGTCAGCGCCAGCATGGTGATCATGTTGAACGTGAAGCCCAGCGCGGCCATCACGGCGAACGTGCCGACGATGGACACCGGCAGGGCAATCGCGGCGACGATGGTCGAGTTCAGGTTGCGCAGGAACACCAGCACGATGAGCACGGCGAGCACACCGCCGAGCACCAGGTCGAACTGCACCGACGCGATGGACGAGCGGATGAACCGCGAGTTGTCCGACACCGTCTCGATGAGGATGCCCTCGGGCAGCTGCTTGTTGATGTCCGCCAGCGACTCCTTGATGAGCTCGGCCACCTGCACCGTGTTGGAGCCGGACTGCTTGCGCACGATGAGCGCCACCGCGCTCCGGTCGCCGTTCTTCGCCGCGCCGCGCGCCTCCTCCGGACCGTCCACCACGTCCGCCACGTCACGCACGCGCACCGGCGCGCCGTTGGTGTTGGTGAGGATGATGTTGCGGATGTCGTCCACGCTCTTGGCCTCGGACGTCAGGCGCAGCACGCGCTCGCGGCCCGAGTCCATGGTGCGACCACCCGGCATGTCCAGGCTCTGCGCCTTGACCGCCTGGCTCACGTCGCTGATGGCCATGCCGAAGCCGCGCAGGCGGTCCGGGTCCACCACGAGCTGGATTTCACGCTCCCGGCCACCCGTCACGTCGATGCTGCCCACGCCCGGCTGACGCTGCAGCGCCGGCTTGACGATGTCCTCGGCCGTCCGCGTCAGCTCCTGGATGGGCAGCGCGCCGGACAGCGACAGGGTGACGATGGGCGCCGCGCCGATGTCGAACTTCTCGACGACGGGCGTCTCGATTTCGTTCGGCAGCTTGCTCAGCGTCGCCTGGACGCGATCACGCACGTCCTGCGCCGCCACGTCGACCGCCGTGTCCAGCGTGAAGCGCACGACGATCTGCGACACGCTCTCCATGTTGATGGAGCGAAGCTGCTCCACGCCGTTGAGCGTGTTGAGCGCCTCTTCCAGCGGATCACTGACGTTCTTCTCGATGGTCTCCGGGTCCGCGCCGGGCAGCACCGTCGTCACCGTGACGACGGGGAAGTCGACGTCCGGGAACTGGTCCACGCCGATGCGCGGGTACGCGTTGATGCCGAACACGACCACCGCCATCATCAACATGGCGGTGAAGATGGGTCGTGAAATGAATGTCTTGAGTGGGCTCATTCAGCAGCTCCCTATAAGTCTCGAAGGGGAAGGGCAGGGCGTCACTGCACCACGCGGACGGCCGTGCCCTCCTTCACGTCCAGGGAGGAGTCGGCGAGCACGCGCTCGTCCGCGCTGAGTCCCTGGAGGACGCGCACGTAGCCGGGGAGCACGCGCTCCACGCGCACGTCGCGCTTGCGCACGGTGCCGTCCTGCACTACCCACACGAAGCCGTCCTGGCCTCGCGCGGAGACGGCCTGCGTCGGCAGGAACAGGCCCTTGTCGTCCGCCTGCTCCGCGACGTTGGAGAAGTCCAGGTCCACCAGCGCGCCGGGGCGCAGGGGGTTGGTCGTCTCACCCACCACGTCCGCCAGCACCTCCACGGTGCGGTTGGTGGCGTCCACCACCGCGCCCACCGTGGCCACCTGCACCTCGAAGCGCATGCCGCTGGGGCTCACCGTGCCGTGCGTCTTCACGCCGGGCTTGACCTTGTCCACGACGGACTCAGGCACGAGCGCGCGGACCTCCAGGCCCGTGGTGTCCACCAGGGTGAACACCGCGGTGGGCGGCGTCATGGCCACCGAGTCACCCAGGTTCTTGAGCCGGGCCGTGATGACGCCGTCGAACGGGGCGACGATGGTCATGTCGCGCAGGTTCTCCTCCGCCATGCGCAGCGCCGCCGTGGCCTGGGCCGCCTGGGCCGCCGCCTGCTTCTGGCCGATCTCCGCCTGGTCCAGGCCGGCCGCCGCGATGCCGCCACCCTCGGCCACCTTGCGGGTGCGCTCCAGGTTGTTCGTCGCCAGCTGCAGCCCGGCCTCCGCCGCCGCCTTCACCGCGCGCGCCTGCTCCACGCCGATGAGGATGTTGGAGGTGTCCAGCACCGCCAGCGCCTGGCCCTTCTTCACCTTGTCGCCCACCTTCACCAGCATCTTCGCGATGGTGCCGCTGGCCTGCGGGCTGAGCGTCGCCTCCTGCTTGGAGCGGACCTGACCGGTGACGCGCGTCACGCTGGCCTCCAGCTCCGTGGCGGGCGCAATCGCCTTCACGCCCATCGCCGCCGGGCCCGTCTGCTGGGGCAGGGTCGGCTGGGCTCCACCCTTGCCGCAGCCCGTCGAAATCACCGCCGCCAGCACCGCGGCCATCCACATGCGTCGAATCACGATCGTCCTGCTCCTGCCGGCTCGCGTGACCTGGACTCCTCCAGGTCGCTGCTCCGGCTTGATGCCATGGAAAGTCTGCGCCCCAGAAACTACAGAGACTGAACTGTCTGTCAAGGGGATACTCCGTGATGCGGACTATCTCCTGCCGCGCCTACCTAACGCCCGCTTACCGGGCAAGCAGGACTTTCTGCGGGACCTGCCCCGGAGGGCGAGCGGGTTGGCTCACTGCGTCACCTTGCCGGTTGCGTCACGGGTGTTGCCCACCGGACGGGGCTGCGTATTGATTCGCGAATCAATCCCCCGAGGTACCCCCCGGATTTCTCCAGGGAGGAGCGTGCATGCCGAACCCGTTCACCGAGGAGCACGAGGCGTTTCGCAGGACGGTGCGAGCCTTCGTCGACAAGGAGATGGCGCCGTACGGGCTGGAGTGGGACCGGGCCGGCATCTTCCCGCGCGAGCTGTTCAAGAAGTGCGCGGAGCTGGGCTTCCTCGGCATCAACCATGATCCACGCTTCGGCGGCAGTGGACTGGACTACTGGTACGTCACGGCGTTCTGCGAGGAGCTCAGCTACAGCAAGAACGCGGGCGTGAACATGGCGCTCTTGGTGCAGAGCCAGATGGCCACGCCCATCATCAACGAGATCGGCACCGACGAGCAGAAGAAGGAGTTCCTGGAGCCGGCGCTCAAGGGCGAGAAGATCGCCGCGCTGGGCGTGAGCGAGCCGGGCTGCGGCTCGGACGTGGCGAGCCTCAAGACGACGGCGCGCAGGGACGGCGACGACTACGTCATCAACGGCTCGAAGATGTGGATCACCAACGGCACGCGCGCGGACTTCATCACGCTGGCGGTGCGCACGGGTGAGGCCGGCTACGGCGGCATCTCCCTGGTGACGTTCCCCACGGACGTGAAGGGCTTCGGCGTCTCCAAGAAGCTCGACAAGGTGGGCAACCTGTCCTCGGACACGGCCGTCCTGTACTTCGAGGACTGCCGCATCCCCGCGCGCTACGTGCTGGGGGAGGAGAACGAGGGCTTCTACCACATCATGACGAACTTCCAGGGCGAGCGCCTGGTGGGCGCCATCACCGCGGTGGCCGGCATGGAGCGGATGATGGAGGACGCCATCCAGTACGGCAACGAGCGCGAGGCGTTCGGCCGGCCGCTGATGAAGTTCCAGGTGTGGCGCCACAAGTTCGTGGAGCACCTGACGGCCATCGAGGCGGCCAGGCGGCTGACGTACCACGCGGTGGACCTCTTCGACCGGAAGGAGAACCCGGTGAAGGAGATCTCCATGGCGAAGCTGTTCGCGGGCGACCTGGCCCAGCGCGTGGCCTACGACGCCCAGCAGTTCTACGGCGGCATGGGCTACGTGGAGGAGACGCCCGTCGCCCGCATGTGGCGCGACGTGCGCCTCATCACCATCGGCGGCGGCACCTCCGAGGTGATGAAGGAGATCATCTCCAAGCTCTACGGCTTCTAAGTAGGTCGCCAGAAGTTCTCTAACAAATCGCGTAGCCAGAAGCCCTCGGCGAGGCAGCCGGCCTTGCGGAGGGCGTCCCGTGCAGAAAGGCCCAGCACCCATCGGATGGCGGCGCCGACGTGCTGCTCGACCGTGGGGTACTGACGGTTGGCGGAAACGCGTTGCTTCAGGGAGCGCCACAAGTGGTCCATGCAGTTGAGTTCTGAGCGCTGCTTGGGCAACAGCAGCAGGTGGATTCCGAGGCGAGCGGCGAGCTGCTGGGACTTCTGGGCCGTGTGACAGCTGGCGCGGTCCAACACCAGCAGCAGAGGGCGACCGGGGTAGGCGGCACGCAGGGCGCGCAGAAAATCCATGAAGTCTTCGCGTCTGGCGCGCTGGGTTGCCAGCAGCACGCGCTTGCCGGTGCGAGGGTTGATGGCGCCCCACAGTGTGCGCTTGGCGTTCTCGCCTGTAATCGGCACCACGGCCTGCTCTCCCCTGGGGGCCCAGGCGGCGCGCAGCGGCGGAAACCACCGCAGCACCGTGCTGTCCATGACGAGCAGCACGGCCCGGGGGAACAGGCGTTTGAGCCGTTTCAGACGGCGGACAAGGCCCCCTTTTTCTGCCCTGGATGGGGCGCCGCCGTGGCGTACACGTACCGTGGCCGCTTCCACGCCAGGCCCGCCTCGTGCAGCCGGCGGCGCAGTGTACGGGGCGACACCTCGATGCCCTGTCGCTTCAGGTGCGTGCACAGCAGCGGCACCGTCCAGCCGTGGCTCGCCCAGGACTGCTTCTCTGGGCTGCCTCGGACGACTTCGCGCAGGCGCTCGGCCGTCAGGCGCGGCGCATTCCTCGGCCGCCCCTGCCGCGGGGCATCTCGCAGCGCTTCGGGGTCACGCTGCGCCAGATAGCGCTCCAGCCAGAAGTAGACGGCTGGCCGACTCAGGGCTGCCAGATGCGCAGCCTCGCCCGGGCCTTTGCCCTCTGCGAGGAGTCTCACTGCCAGTAGTCGACGGAAGTGGCGGGCGTCGCGCACGCTTCGCAGCGCATGCTCCAGCTTCCGCCTGTCCTCTGCTGTCAGCCCCAGTTCGGCAGGGCTCCTTGCCGGTCGCATGGTCCAGAAAATGCGCATGCGACCGGCATTTGTCTCGGAACTTCCGGCGACCTACTTAGGAGGCCGTGAGCACGGCTCGGGCGGACGGTGGTGTCCGGTCCGCCCGGGCGTGCTCCTTCAGCGGACGCCGCCCTGCTGCGAGGCGTAGGTGCCGCTCTGCTGCTCGTCGTCGAGCACCGCTCCCGCCGCCGCCGCGCCCATGTCCTCGGGGGTCGCCGGCTTGCCCTTGGGGGAGCACACGCACCCCGCGGAGTTGCGGATGATGACCAACGCGCCCAACTCCATGTCCAGGTCGGTGCAGATCTTCACGCACTCCGTGGCCCGCTCCTTGGGCACGGCGGCGGTGGTGGCGGCGACGGTGACGCAGCCGGGGAGCACGAGCAGCGCGAGCAGTCCGATGAGCTTTCGGTTCATGCCCGAGCGTCTATCACGGGCCCGCCGTGGGGCGTTTCATCGCTTGCGGAACAGGGCCTCGGCGGCGCTCATGAGCGCGTCGCGGCTCGCCTTCGCGTGCAGGCCGCCCTCGCCAATCTGGAACAGCTCGCAGAAGTTGGCGCCGTCCTTGTCGGAGGGCACCTCCGCGAAGGGCTCCTTGCACTCCTTGGCGAAGCTCGCGTCGTAGTGCCGGCAGTTGCGGCACGAGCGCACGTCCTCGTCACACTTCGGACACGTGTCGCTGCGACCGACCTGGTTGGCGATGATGTCGAGCGTGTGTCCACAGTGCGCACAGCCGGCCATGACCACCTCCGCGAAAGAGCAGGGGGGACATTCTGCCAGCGTGGCGTGATGGCCGGGAGGCCTACCGTTGGAGGCTGGACACGAGCGCCGGCGTGCGCTCCGAGGGAGCGGGCGAGGGCGGCGCGGAGGGGCGCAGCTCCCCGAGGGCATCCAGGAGCTGGTCATCCAGGCGCTTGAGGAGGAACAGCACGTAGGCACCCACCAGGGACAGGGCGGCGGCCAGCACGGCCAGCATCATCCCGCGCTCCCACAGGTGCGCCTTCTCCATCACCCCGCGGCGCTCGGAGAACGTCTTGAGCTGGGCGGCGGCGGCCTTGTCGTCCAGCCGCTGGGCGTACTCCTGGGCCTGGGCGGTGCCGCGCTCCATCAGCCACTGCCCCTGCACCTGGAGCGCATCCGCCCGGGTGTAGCAGTAGACCGCCCCGCCCGAGGAGAGCAGGGTGAAGCACAGCGCCAGCGTCAAGCTCCGGGTGCCCATCGCCTCGTCCTCCGGAATCGCCATTGCGCGGGCCTCGACACCCACGCCTGCCCCGGCTTCCCGAAGACAGTAGCGGATGGTAGGGAGCCCCCCTGACATGGGCAAGCCCTACCGTCCTAAAGACCACTATTTCCAGAAAGCCAAGCAGGAGGGCCTCCGAGCGAGGTCCGCCTTCAAGGTCGACGAGCTCATCAAACGCTTCCCCATGGTGAAGAAGGGCCATGTGGTGCTGGACCTGGGGGCCGCGCCTGGAGGGTTCCTCCAGATCCTCGCGGACGCGGTGGGAGGCACGGGGCAGGTGATTGGCGTGGACATCGTCGCCATCCGTCCCTTCACCCAGCGGCACGTGCGCACGGCGGTGCTGGACGTGCTCGCGGACGACTTCGACGCGAAGCTCACCGCGCTGCATGACGGCCTGTTCGACGCGGTCATCTCCGACATGGCGCCCAAGACGAGCGGCATCAAGGCCACGGACGAGGCGCGCAGCCTGCGGCTGGCGGGCAAGGCGCTGGAGCTGGCCCAGAAGCGGGGCCGGCCCGGCTCGTCCTTCGTGGCGAAGGTGTTCATGGGGGGCGACTTCGAGGACTTCCGCGACCAGGTGCGCGCCCTCTTCGAGGAGGTGAAGGTGGTGCGCCCCGAGGCGACGCGCGGCGCCAGCATGGAGGTCTACCTGGTGGGGCTGCGCCGCAAGGCGCCGTCGGAGGGGGCGCCCCCCGCGAGTTGATCCGCATTGTGGAACGGTGGGGCGGCCTCCTGTGTCTAGAGTGCCGACCATGCACCACACCCTCCGCACCTGGGCATCCACTGTCTCGCTGTTGTTCGTGTCCCTGCTGCTCTTCGCCCCGCCCGCGCTCGGCGCCGCGGCGGCGAAGGCGCCTCCCTCGTGGAAGGACATCGACGCGCTGGAGTCGAATCAGCAGTACGAGGCCGCCGCGAAGGGCGCGGAGGCCCGGCTCGTCAAGGCGCGTGAAGGTCAGGACGAGGCCGAGTGGACGCGCGCGCTGCTCCGCACGGTGCGCCTGCGCAGGGCGCTGCACGGGTACGAGACGGCGGTGCGCTTCCTGCGCGAGGAGCCCTGGCCCAAGGGGCAGCTGTCTCGCGCCGCGCTGAACCTCTACTACGCCAACTCGCTCGTCGCGTACGCGCGCGTCTACAGCTGGGAGGTCCGTCAGCGCGAGCAGGTGGCGTCCTCGGGGCCGGTGGACCTGAAGGCGTGGACGTACTCGCAGCTCATCACCGAGGCGCAGCGCGCGTACGAGGACCTCTGGAAGCAGCGGCAGGCGCTGGGCCAGGAGCCGGTGAAGGCGCTGTCCGAGTACCTGCAGCTGAACACGTACCCGGAAGGCATCCGGCCCACGCTGCGCGACGCCGTCACGTACCTGCGCGTGGAGCTGCTCGCCGACAGCACGCACTGGTTGCCCGAGCAGGCCAACGAGGTCTTCAAGCTGGACCTGCGCTCGCTGCTGGAGGGCACGCCGGTGGTGGACCTGACGGACCCGAACATCCACCCGCTGGTGAAGGTGGCCGCGGTGCTGGGGGATCTGGAGTCCTGGCACCGCGCGGGCGGACGGCGCGAGGCGGCGCTGGAGGCGCGGCTGCGTCGCTACGAGGTCCTGCATCAGCACATCACCGACGCGGAGGACCGCGCGCGCATCCGCGAGCACCTGACCGCGCACCTGGCGGGGTTCAAGGACGTGCCCTGGTGGTCCATGGGGCAGGGGCTCCTGGCGGAGCAGGAGAACGCGGCGGGCCACGCGGTGCGGGCGCACGCGCTCGGCAAGGCGGGCATGGCGGCGTTCCCCAAGTCGCTGGGCGCCTCGCGGTGCCGGACGCTGGTGGAGTCGCTGGAGGCGCCGGACTTCCGTGTCGTCTCCATGCAGTCGGACGGCGCGAACCGTCGCTCGGTGGAGGTCACGCACCGCAACGTGCCGGCGCTCCACTTCCGGGCGTACCCGCTGGATGTCGAGGCGCGGCTGAAGAAGATCGACGACTACAACCTGCTGCCGTACGGGGACGCGCTCCTGCGCCTCGTCCGGAGCACGAAGCCCGTGGCCACGTGGACCACGCAGCTGCCCGCCACGCCCGACTTCCAGCCGCACCGTACCTTCGTCACGCCGCCGCTGAAGGACGTGGGCACGTACGTCATCGTCGCGTCCGCGCGGGAGGACTTCCGTGAGAAGGGCAACCGCATCCAGGCGTCGTTCCTGTCGGTGACGCCGTGGGTGGCCATCACCCGCAACATCCGCGGCCAGGGCGTGGACGCGCGCATCGTGAAGGGCGACACGGGCGTCGCCGCGCCGGACGTGGCCGTGCGTCTGGTCCAGATGGACTACCGCCAGGGCCCGCGCACCGTGGCCCGGGCGAAGAGCAATGCCCAGGGCGAGGTGTCGTTCGACGCGCCCAAGGGCCAGAACTATCAGAGCTACATCGTGGTGCTGGGCGAGGGGAAGTCCGCGCTGATGCTGCTCAACGGGGTGAACTTCTATCCCTTCTCGGAGCCGCAGCAGGTCGTGTCGTCGCTCGTCTTCACGGACCGCAGCGTCTACCGGCCGCTGCAGAAGCTGCAGTGGAAGGTGGTGGCGTACAGCGGACAGACGAGCCAGTCGCGCTACGAGACGATGCCGCACACCTCGGTGAAGGTGCGGCTGATGGACCCGAACTACCAGGAGGTCGCGTCGAAGGAGGTCCGCACGAACGACTTCGGCTCGGCGGCGGGCGAGTTCACCATTCCCACGGGCCGGCTGCTGGGCGCGTGGCAGGTCCAGGTCGAGTCGGGTGGCAGCGCGGCGGTGCGCGTGGAGGAGTACAAGCGGCCGACCTTCGAGGTGACGCTGAAGGACCCGGACTCGCCGATGCGGCTCAACCGGCCGGCGACCTTCAAGGGCGAGGCGCGCTACTACTTCGGGCTGCCCGTGGCGTCCGGCACGGTGCGCTGGCGCGCGTACCGCGAGCCGGTGCTGCCCTGGTGGTGGTGGTACGACACGCGCTTCATCTCGCAGCAGCGGCAGTTGGTCGCCGCGGGCTCGTCGTCGGTGAAGGAGGACGGCGGCTTCGACATCACGTTCACGCCGGAGGCGGACGAGCGCTCCGCGAGCACGCCCGGGCTGACGTGGCGCTACCGCGTGGAGGCGGATGCCACCGACGAGGGCGGCGAGACGCGCTCGGCGGAGCGGGCGTTCCGCCTGGGCTTCGTCGCGGTGGAGGGCCGGGTGGAGACGGACACGGGCTTCCTCTCCCAGGGCGCGAAGTCCGAGGTGCGCCTCGTGCGCTCCACGCTGGACGGCGCGCCGCAGCCCGGTGAGGGACGCTGGCGCCTCGTGGCGCTCAAGCAGCCCGCGCAGCCGCTGCTGCCGGCGGACGAGCCGATTCCCACGCCGCCGAACCTGAAGGAAGACCCCGCCACCGCGCCTTCGCCCACGCCGGGGGACGCGCTCCAGCCGCGCTGGGCGCAGGACTACAAGCCCGAGTCGGTGCTGGCCCGTTGGGCGGATGGCGCGGAGCGCGCCAAGGGCAGTGTCCAGCACGGTCAGGACGGCGTGGCCAAGGTGACGCTGCCCGCGCTCGAGGCGGGCGCCTATCGGCTGCACTACGAGACGAAGGACGCCTTCGGGCAGACCTTCACCGTGGCGCGCGAGCTGCTGGTGGCCGGAACGAAGTCGCCGGCCGAGCTCGCCGCGGCGCTGGTGGTGGAGCGGTCCTCGGTGCGCGTGGGCGAGAAGGCGCGGCTGCTGGCCACGTCCGGCTTCGAGGGACAGCCGCTGGTGCTGGACCTGTACCAGGGAGACACGCGCATCCTGCGCAAGGCGCTGGTGGCGGGCGAGGGCGCGTCGGTGGTGGAGATTCCGGTGACGGAGGCGATGCGCGGCGGCTTCACCGCGGTGCTCGTGGCCGTGCGTGACTGGCAGTTCGTGCGCTTCACCGAGCACGTCTTCGTCCCGTGGGACAACAAGGAGCTGCAGCTGGAGTTCTCCACGTTCCGCGACAAGATCCGCCCCGGCGCGAAGGAGACCTGGCGCGTGACGGTGAAGGGCCCGAAGGGCGCGAAGGTGGAGGCGGGCGCCGCGGAGCTGCTCGCGTATATGTACGACCAGTCGCTGGACCTGTTCGCGCCGCACTCGCCGCCGAGCGCCTCCAGCCTCTATCCCAACCGCGCGACGGCGGTGGAGCTGGGGACCTCGCTGTCCATGTCGCATGCCCAGTGGCTGGTGTCACAGGGTTACGGAGAGTTCTCCTCGTGGACGCAGCCTTCGTCGGACCGGCTGCGGTTCGATGACGGCTACGGCGTGGGAGGACCCGGGCGTCGGCACCGGTCCTCGCGCATGAGCTTCGGGGGTGTCGCCAGTCCGTCCGCGGCGGCTCCGGAGATGGTCCGGAACGAGTCGAGGGTGATGCGCGAGCAGGATGCTCCGGGGGCTCCTCCTCCTCCGCCGCCTCCGGCGCCGCCGATGGAGCAGAAGGCGAAGGCCGAGAAGCCCAACCCGGGCGGCGGTCAGGCCGAGGCGCCGTCCAGCGGGCTGCGCTCCAACTTCGCGGAGACGGCGTTCTGGGTGCCGCACCTCATCACGGGCAACGACGGGTCCGCGTCGTTGGAGTTCACGGTGCCCGACTCGGTGACGGCCTGGAATGTCTGGGTCCACGGCCTCACGAGGGACTTGAAGGGGGGCTCGGCCCAGCGCACCACGCGCAGCATCAAGGAACTCATGGTGCGGCCGTACGTGCCGCGCTTCCTGCGCGAGGGAGACCGCGCGGTGCTGGAGGTGGTGGTGAACAACGCCTCCGAGCAGCAGAAGCAGGGCACGCTCACGCTGGACATCGTCGACCCGGATACTCGCAAGAGCCTGCTGTCGGAGTTCGGCGTGAAGAACGCGTCGCAGGCCTTCACGGTGGCGGCGGGGCGGGGGACCAGCCTGCGCTTCCCGCTCACCACGCCGACGCGCGTGGGCCAGGTGGCCTTCCGCGTGGAGGCCCGCTCCGGGGATTTGAGCGACGGAGAGCTGCGGCCCTTGCCCGTGCTTCCCGGCCGCGTGCACCTGGCGCAGTCGCGCTTCGTGACGCTCAAGGGCCCGGGCTCGAAGACGATGCGCTTCGACGACTTGAAGAAGGGCGGAGACTCCACGCGGGTGAACGAGCAGCTCGTCGTCACGGTGGACACGCAGCTCTTCTACTCCGCGCTCCAGGCGCTGCCTTACCTGGTGGACTACCCCTACGAGTGCTCGGAGCAGACGCTCAACCGCTTCGTGTCCTCCGGCATCCTGGGCAGCCTCTACGACAAGTACCCGGCCGTCGCGAAGATGGCGAAGGAGATGAGCCAGCGGGAGACCCAGTTCGAGACCTGGGACGCGGTGGACCCCAACCGGAAGATGGCCCTGGAGGAGACGCCCTGGCTCGAGCTGGCCAAGGGCGGCCGCGAGGGCAACGCGGGCCTGGTGAAGGTGCTGGACCCGAAGGTGGCTCGGGCGGAGCGGGACTCGGCGATGGCGAAGCTGCGCAAGGCGCAGACGTCCAGCGGCGGCTTCCCCTGGTGGCCGGGTGGCCCGCCGTCGCCGTACATGACGCTCTACATCCTGCACGGCCTGTCGCGCGCCATGGAGTACGGCGTGGAGGTCCCGGCGGACATGACGAGCCGTGCCTGGGAGTACGTGGCCCGGCATTACCGCGAGGAGTACTCCGAGAAGCTGATGAAGAAGGGGGTGGGCTGGGAGTTCCTCACCTTCCTCAACTACGTGGCGTCCAACTATCCGAACGCGAGCTACACGGGCGACGCGCTGACCGAGGACGAGCGCAAGGCGATGCTCGCCTTCAGCTTCACGCACTGGAAGAAGCACTCGCCGTACCTGAAGGGCTACCTGGCCCTGACGCTCAAGCGCGCCGGGCGCAACCCGGACGCGCTGAAGGTCTGGGACAGTGTGATGGACTCGGCGAAGACGAGCGAGGAGCTGGGCACGTACTGGGCCCCCGAGGACCGCAGCTGGCTCTGGTACAACGACACCACGGAGACGCACGCCTTCGCGCTGCGCACGCTGACGGAGCTGCGGCCGAAGGATTCCCGACGCGAGGGACTGGTGCAGTGGCTGCTGCTCGACAAGAAGCTCAACCACTGGAAGTCCACGCGGGCCACGGCCGAGGCGCTCTACGCGCTGGTGAAGTACCTGGAGGCCGAGGGTGCGCTGGGCATCCGCGAGGACGCGAAGGTGACGGTGGGCCCGCGCGTGGTGCGGATGGAGTTCGCGCCGGACGCGTACACGGGGAAGAAGAACCAGGTCGTGGTGCTCGGGCCGGAGCTCCAGCCGGAGACCATGAGCAGCGTGGTGGTGGAGAAGACGACCCAGGGCTTCGCCTTCGCGTCGGCCACGTGGCACTTCTCCACGGAGAAGCTGCCGGACGAGGACCGGGGTGACTTCTTCCAGGTGTCGCGGCGCTACTTCCGTCGCGAGCGCGAGGGCAAGCAGGTGGTGCTCCAGCCGCTGAAGGAAGGGGCGATGATTGCCCCGGGTGACGAGGTGGAGGTGCAGCTGTCGCTGCGCACCAAGCACGCGGCGGAGTACGTCCACCTGAGGGATCCGCGCGCGGCGGGCCTGGAGCCGGAGAACGCGCAGTCGCGGCACCGGTGGGACCTGGGCATCGTCTGGTACGAGGAGACGCGGGACTCGGGCTCGAACTTCTTCTTCGAGTGGCTGCCCGCGGGTGAATACACCTTCAAGTACCGGCTGCGCGCCAACATGGCGGGGACGTTCCGCGTGGGGCCCGCCACCGTGCAGTCCATGTACGCGCCGGAGTTCACCGCGTACTCGTCGGGAGCGGTGATCACGGTGGGGGCCGCGAAGTAGGCTCGCTCCAGGGCCCGGGCCGGGCGGGCCCGGGTCCCCTGGGAGCGGGTGTCGTCATGTCCTTGTCGCGCGGTCTGTGTCGGTCGGGTGGGTGGCTGCTGCTGTGTCTCGGTTTGGCGTGCTCCGACGGTGGTGCGGAGAGGCCCGCGCCCGAGTACCGGCTGTCACCCGAGCGCGCCGCGCGACTGGAGGCCCTGAGGACGGAGATCCTCTCGGATACGTGCTACCAGGGGGAGGACACCCGCGGCTGTCCCCGCGTGACGGTGCCGTTCGCGCCGACGCGCGACTTCGCCATGAAGGACAGCACGGGCGAAGCATTGCTCATCGTCGACGACTTCCCGACGTTGCCCGCGAGGGCGTTGCGCTATCGCAATCGACTCCTCGGGTACTACCGGGCGCTGGAGGGCGGTGACGTCGTCGCGGCGGACCCAGGGTGGCTGGTTCCCCCCAGGTTCCACGAGGCACTGACCACGTTCGCCACCGAGGACTTCATCCCGGCCGAGGCGTTGCGCGCGCTGGCGGAGCCGCTGCGGGCCCACTATCCCGAGCAGGGTCGACAGAGCGTGGGACACGGCAGCACGGTGTTCTCCCTGTTGGTGGAGGCCAATCCCCGGCAGCCCATCGTCGTGATGGACCATCCGGGCCTGTATGAACTGTCGCGCTCGGAGTTCTGCGAGCCCACGGGTGAGCCGGGCGCCCTGGAGCGACTGAGGGGCAGGGCTCAGCGCGCGGCCACGGGGCTGCGGGGCGTCATCGAGCGACATGGCGTCCGCTTCGTGAACCTGAGCCTGGGCGAGACGGTCGACTCCCTGCGGCGCGCCTGGCCCCGGTACTGCTCGGGAGAGGCGCCGGGAGTGGAGGTCCTCCGCGCGAAGCTGGCCGCCTACGCCCCCATCGCGCAGGTGCTCTTCGCGACCCCCGGCGTCTTCACCGCGCAGGCGGCGATCGACGCCACGGACCCGCTGGATTACCCCTACGACTACCCGTCGGCGGAGTACCCGAACCGGCTTCGCGTGGGCTTCTTCACGACGCTCGAGTCAGGACTCGATGAGTCGGGGCGAGGGGACACATCGAAGCTGGAAGGGTGGCCCGCGCGCGAGGACGTCGATGTGTACGTGAACAGCGGCGTGCTCCCGACGCGCCCCTTCCCACACAACGCGACGCCGTGGCTCCAGGTGGACAGCTTCGGCGTGGACATCTTCCCCATCACCGCGGCGACGACGTCGTGGATGGCTCCTCTGGCGCTGTCGCGCTTCATCCATGTCCGCTACGAGCGCTTCGCGGACAGGACGATGACCGACGAGCTCATCCAGCGCATCACCAAGTGGATGGTGCCCTCTGCCTGCGAGGACAGGACCGACCTGGTCTGCGTGTTCCAGGACCCGCTCGCGCACGGGCAGCTCGAGGTCACCCGGCTGGGCTACCGGCCACGCGAGTACGTCGCGCCCTGAGGGCACTGTCGGGGACGTCATCGACCTCGCGGCGGTGGCCGCCTGGTCCGTCCAGGCGCGAGCTTCCGCGTCCCTGAGGGGGGCCGTGGTGACCAGGGGGCGTGCGACTGCTGAAGTGGCCCCATGAGGCGCGTGCCTGTCGAGGCAGTCCGCGAGCTGAGCGGCTACTCACCGCGGGAGGCGGCGTGGTCCGTGGGATGGCGGAGTGGCGCCATGAGGCACATCGTGTGCCTCTCGAGGTGGTCCGCGAACGGAGCGGCTCCTCGCCGCAGGCGGCGGCGTTGTCGGTGGGGGGGCGTGTGGCGAAGCCTTCGGTGCTGCCCAGCGGCTACTCGCCGCAGGTGGCGGCGTTGTCCGTGGGGTGCAGCGTCGCGATGCCGTAGGTGCCGTTGCGCGTGCCGCACCAGATCTGCCAGCGCGTGTTGCCCAGGTCCTTCGCTGCGTACACGCCACCTTCCTTCTTCGCCCCATCCCGAGCGCAGCAGCGCGCGAAGGCCCGCGTCCCGATCGACATCAGGCCCACCGCGTCCTGCGAGTCGGTGAACCCGCCCACGCGCTTCTCGCCACAAGACCACGGGGCCACGCCCTGGAAGCGGATGAGGTACTGCTCCTTCGTCTTCGCGGAACCTCCGCGCACCGGGCCGCCGTAGCAGATGCGTCCCTCCGCCTCGAGCTGGGCGTAGCGCGGCAGGAAGTGCAGCCCGCCAATGGGACCGCGCTGCCAGTCGTCCCCACAGAACACGTGCGTGAAGGCGTTGCGCGGCCCCGTGCTCACCCACAGGCTCGTCAGCCAGTCGATGTTCGCCTGCCGGTTTCCAGGGCGCCCCGCAGCGGACAGCGCCGTCTGGAGCCGCGAGTCGTCGTAGTGCCGGGCGACGAAGCGCCGCACGTCCGCCGCGCTCACGCTCACGTCCGGCCGCGCGGGGCACAAATCCAACACCTCCCGGTCCATCGCCGACAGGGGAGGGGGCCTGGCGAACAGCGGCTCTCGCGAGCACGTCGTGGCGCAGCCCGAGGCCGGCTTCCACGACACGGCGGGCTTCGTCTCGGCGGCATACCGGGGAGCCTCGGCGCTCGGCGCGGTGACGACGACAGGCGCGCGGCGCTCCTCCTCACGCTCCGCCAGCTGCTTCTCACGACTGCGTGCGCGCTCGGACGACTCCGCCCGGTCCGCCGCCGCCAGCGTGGCCGCGCTCGGCGCCGAAGGGGCCGCGGACTCCTCGGCGCCCTCGCACAGCACCCAGCCCTCGGCGGAGGGGCCCCGCAGCTTGCACCACGCCCGGGCAGGGCCGCCCTTCTTGAGCAACGGATACGTCTTCCCAGCCTCCACGGTGAAGACGACGCGGGAGGACTCGGGCTGCTCCACCGCGTCGACGGAGGACTCGGAGACGAACGCGCCCGGGCCCGCGAGGGCGGGGAGGGCGCTCAGCAGCAGACCGAGGCTCAGGGCGGCGGAAAGACGCATGGTGCGCGGGACTGTATCCCAATCCCACCCCGCCCCTCGACACGAGGGACGGGACGGGCCACTCCTCGGCCACCAGGGACGCACCACCCCCGGAGGGAATTCACGCCAGCTTGACGCGCGCCGCCTTCAGCTTGCCCACCTGGAGCGTGTACTCGCCGGCGGACAGCTCCGCCTTCGGGTCCGTGGCCTTCTCGCCGTTCACCCGCACGCCGCCCTGGGCCAGCATCTTCCGGCCCTCGGTCGAGGACGCCACCAGCTTCGCCTCGGCCAGCACCTTCGTCAGCGGCAGCGTCGGCGCGCCGCCCAGCGACACGTCCACCTGGGGCAGCGCGTCCGCGGACAGCTCCTTCTTCGCGAAGCGCTTCTCGAAGTCCTCCTCCGCCTTGCGGCCCGCCTCCTCGTCGTGGAAGCGCGCCGTCATCTCCCGGGCGAAGGCCACCTTCGCGGCCTTGGGGTGCACCTCGCCGCTGGCCACCTTGGCCTTCAGCTCCGTGACTTCCTTGAGCGTCTTCGACGAGAGCAGCTCGTAGTAGCGCCACATCAGGTCGTCGGTGATGCTCATCAGCTTGCCGAACATGGTGTCCGCCGGCTCGCTGACGCCCACGTAGTTGTCCAGGCTCTTGGACATCTTGTCGCCGACGATCTTCCCGTCGATGAGGCGGGCGCCCAGGCCCTCGAGGATGGGACCCGTCATGATGACCTGCGGGGCCATGCTCTCCTCGCGCATGAGCTGCCGGCCCACCAGCAGGTTGAAGAGCTGGTCCGTCGCGCCCAGCTCCACGTCCGACTTCAGCGCCACGGAGTCGTAGCCCTGCAGCAGCGGGTAGAGCAGCTCGTGGATGGCGATGGAGACGTTGTCCCGGTGGCGCTTCTTGAAGTCGTCGCGCTCCAGCATGCGCTGCAGCGAGTAGCGCGACGCCAGGCGGATCATCCCCTCGGTGCCGAGCTTGTCGAGCCACTCGGAGTTGAAGCGGACCGTCGTCTTGTCCGCGTCCAGCACCTTGAAGACCTGCTGCTTGTACGTCTCCGCGTTCGCCTTCACCTCGTCGCGGGTGAGCGCCGGGCGCGTGGCGTTGCGCCCCGTGGGGTCTCCAATCAGCGCCGTGAAGTCGCCGATGAGGAACACCACCGAGTGGCCGAAGTCCTGGAAGCGCCGCATGCGCGTGAGCAGCAGCGAGTGGCCCAGGTGCAGGTCCGGCCGGCTCGGGTCGAACCCCGCCTTGATGACCAGCGGCTTGCCCGAGTCATACGAATACTGGAGCTTCTTCTTCAGGTCCTCGGGCGAGTGGAGGTCCACCGTGCCGCGGGTGACTTCTTCGAACTGCTCCTCGGGGGTCGCCTTGCGCAGTGCGTCCTGATTCATGGCCGGCGGACCATAACCGAAACCCCCGCCCTGCACGCGAGCCTTCCGCTTCCGGAAGTTCAGGTGCCCGGCAGGTGGACGCGCACGCGCTCGATGCTCCGGCCGCGGCCGGTGGCGTCGTCGATGTCCACCACCACGCCCTGCAGGTAGACGAGCCGCTCGGCCACTTCATAGGGCGCGTGCTTCTGCCCGAGGAACCGCGCCAGCGACTGCTCCTTCTTCATCCCGATGACGGAGTCGAGCGGGCCACACATGCCCACGTCGGTGATGAAGGCCGTGCCGCCGGGGAGGATGCGCTCGTCCGCCGTCTGCACGTGCGTGTGCGTGCCCACCACGACGGACACCCGCCCGTCCAGGTGCGCCCCCATGGCGTTCTTCTCGCTGGAGGCCTCGCAGTGCATGTCCACGAGGACGCACGGCGTGCGCGCCTTCAGCTCCTCCACCAACCCCAGCACCACCTCGAAGGGGTTGTCGTGGGGACGCATGAAGACGCGGCCCTCCAGGTTGATGACCCCCAGCGCGCGCCCGTCCGGGAGCGTCACCAGGCCATGGCCCTTGCCCGGGGTGTCCTTGGGATAGTTGGCGGGCCGGAGCAGCTTGTCCGGCCGCGCCGTCACCCAGGGGATGATGGATTTCTTGGACCAGAAGTGGTTGCCGCTCGTGAGCAGGTCCACGCCCGCGGACAGCAGGGTGTCGGCCGTCTCCGGAGAGATGCCGGCACCCTGGTCGCTGTTCTCCGCGTTGGCGATGGTCACTTCGATGCCATGGGTGGCCTTCAGGCGTGGCAGGAGGGCGCGGACGGCTTGAAGCCCCGGACGACCCACCACGTCTCCCATGAAGAGGACCTTCACGTATCCAGGAACTCTGGCTCGCGATGCAGGCCGCGGTGGACCTCGGACTCGGTCACCACGAGGTCCATGTCCACGTCGTCACCCGTCGTGGGCAGCACCGACACGAGCTGCTCCTTGAAGGCCAGTCCCACGCGCCGGCTCCGGGGACTCGCCGCGCGCAGGGTGGCGTCGTAGTAGCCGCCTCCGCGCCCCAGCCGCTTGCCGTCCTCCGTGAAGCCCAGTCCCGGCACCACGAACAGGTCGATCTGCTCCACCGCGATGAGATCCGACGCGTTCGTCGGCTCCCTCACGCCCAGCCGCCCGGGCTCCAGCTCCAGCTCGGACTTGATGGCCCGGAAGGAGAGGATCCGCCCGTGCACATGGGAGAGCGGGTAGCAGACGATCTTCCCGTCCTGCAGCGCCGCCTTGAGGATGTCCTGCGTGGGGACCTCGCCCTTGATGGGGGCGTAGAGCGCCACGTACCGCGCCTTCTCGTAATACTTCGTCGCCAGGAATCGAGATTGGACCTTGAGACCCCGCGTATCGATGAGATCGGGCGTCATCGCCTTGCGGCGCGCCGTCAACTCATCCCGCAGCGTCTGCTTCCTCGCCGCCGCCGCCTCTTCCACCACCGTCTCGCTCACCGCCGCCGCTCCGCAGAAAAAGTCCCCCGCCGCATGGCCGTGTGCCCAGCGTCCATTGAACCCTCAAAAGCCAGGTGGGAACCGAAATCATGCCGCCGCAGGCTTCCCTCATCCCCCGTGAGGAGGGAGGGCTTGCACATGGCGACCGAAACGGACCCCGGAATGGACGTATCGGTTCGAATTTCTGCTGGGCATCACGCGCCCCGCAGGGGACAGCCCTTGAAACAAAGCTACAGTGCCACCAAGGTCCCGAAATTACAGCGAAAACTCGCGACCACCTTTTGAAATGATAAGGATGGGAAGCGGCGAGGTCAAGGCATCCTCGCGCGTTTACAAGGCGGGCGCAGGCCCCCTATGATGGCAGTCCCCCACACCCCGCACATGCCGCCCTCGCTTCTAAACAAGGGACTCGTGACGGCTCTTTCCGTCGCCTCCGGCCTCGCCTGGGCGGGACCGAAGCTCGCAGGCCCCTACCAGGGGGATACCTACGGGCAGGTGGACCTGCACATGGAAGGCGAGCGCCTGGTGGGCTTGTCCGCCGGGTCCGGAGGTGGCTGCAAGTTCGCCCCTGGCACGGAAGTCCTGTCCGGAGAGTTCCAGGGCAACGTCCTGGTGGCCACGGTGCAGCTCTGCCTGGAGGGCCCCCCGCCGGACTGCGTGGGGGTGAGGCCCTTCACGGCGCTGGCCGTCTACAACCCCAACTCGCTGGTGCTCAGCGCGCACTTCCGGCTGCCGCCCAAGTGTCACTCGCCCGGGTTGAAGGACTCGGTGCTGACGCTGCGCGGAGTCCGGGGGGCGGAGCCGGTGGAGCGCGAGGAGGAGGTGCCCGCCGCGCCCCCCGATGCGGTGGAGGCGTCCCTGGCGCCGGCGAAGGAGGCCTCGGCGGCGCGGCCCCAGCCCCTGGGGACCCGGCCGGTGGAGCTGGGGCAGAACCTGCTGGCGAACGGCAAGTGGGACATGGCCCGGGCGCGCTTCGAGGCGGCGCTGGCCGAGGACAACAAGGACATCGACGCGCTGGTGGGCATGGCCGCCAGCAACCTGGGCTCGGGCAACGCCGTCCGGGCGGTGGAGTACCTGGAGCGGATCCGCCCGGTGCCGCCGTCGCGGCCGGACGTCTACGCGTGGCAGGCGTACGCGGCGGAGCAGCAGGGCTTCAAGGGGCGCGTGGTGCCGCTGCTGCGCCGGGCGCTGGAGCTGAACTGGGCGCCGGAGAGTCCGAAGCCCTGGGAGGCGGTGCTGGTGCGGGCGCTCGCCGCGGACATCGAGCAGGTGCAGAAGACGGTGAAGAATCGCAAGCGCGCGCCGGGCCGCGAGTCGGCGGGAGCCGGAAGCTCGAGCCCGTGAGCCAGACGCCTTCGCCTCCGAAAGCCCAGCGGGTCTTCGGCCCCTATGAAATCCTCTCCGTGCTCGGCAAGGGCGGCATGGCGGAGGTGTACCGCGCGCGGGTGCTGTCGGGCCCGCGCGAGGGGTGGACCGTCGCGCTCAAGCGGCTCTTGCCGGCGCTGACGGCGGACCCGGACTCGGTGACGTTGTTCTCGCGCGAGGCGCAGCTGTCCAAGCAGCTGCACCACCCGAACATCGTGACGGTGTTGGATGCCGGTGAGCTGGAGGGCATCTACTTCATCGTCATGGAGCTGGTGGACGGGCGGGACCTGGGGCAGATCCTCCGCCGCTGCAAGGTGCGAGGCATCCCCCTGCCGCTCGACTTCGCGGTGTACCTGGGCAAGGTGCTGCTGGAGGCGCTGGCGTACGCGCACTCCGCCACCGGCGCGCAGGGCGAGCCGCTGGGCATCGTCCACTGCGACGTGTCCCCGTCGAACCTGTTCATCTCCCGCGTGGGGGAGATCAAGCTGGGGGACTTCGGCGTCTCGCGCGTGCTCGTGGACGGCAAGCTCCAGGAGGGGGAGGTGCTGGGCAAGCCGTACTACCTCTCCCCGGAGTCGCTCCTGGGCGAGGTGAGCCCGGAGGCGGACCTGTGGGCGGCGACGGTGGTGCTCTACGAGCTGCTCACCCTGGAGCGCCCCTTCACGGGCGCCACGCCGGACGAGGTCTTCCAGGCCATCCGCTCCCGCGCGTACCGGCCGCTGCGCGAGCTGCGTCCGGAGGTTCCCGAGGCGCTCGAGGACGTCGTGCGGCGCGCCTTCTCCGAGCGCCCCGAGGACCGGTTCACCACGGCGGAGTCCTTCGCCCAGGCGCTCGCGCCGCATTACGACGAGCGCGTGGGGACGCCGCTGGCCATCGCCGCGGTGGTGCGCGGGCTGTTCGGCGCCAGCGACATCATGCCCGCGGTGGTGGTGCCCCCGCCTTCCTCGGGCACGGAGTAGGGGAGCGGCCACGCGCCCCGCTGTCGCCTCGGCGCTGGCAGTCCCACGAGGGCGCGGGGATGACGAACCTCCTCGCATGCCGCGCCAAGGTGCGCGCGGCGCCCCCTCGCGAGGACCGCCATGGCCACCCAGAAGCCCCCGCCGCCGAAGCCCGAAGAGTCCGCCCCCGAGCGCAAGACGCGTGAGGAGCAGCCCGAGCGGCTGCCCGCCCGGCCCGAGGAGCCTCGCGAGGACGGGATGCCGGGCTACGGCCAGCCGGACGAAGAGGTGCGCGAGAAGTCGCTGCCCGATCAACCGTGGTAGCGCCCAGGCGCCGCTCACCGCGCCGCGGGCGACGTGTCACTCCTCGCCGACCATGGGCGGTGATTGCCCATCGTCGGGCTCGGCGGTGATGAGCGAGGAGCCCTGTTCCAGGTTGAAGGGGGCCAGCCGGTTCTGCCAGGTGGTGAAGGTGCCGATGGAGAGGAGTCCGAAGGCGCTGAACTTGCCGTCCGCCCCCTCGTAGCGATTGCGGTCCATCCGCAGTCCGGGGCGGGCGGTGTCGCGTCCCAGCTTCACGAAGCTCGTCATGTCGCGCAGCGTGTTGCCGTAGACCTGCAGGTCCGTGACGACGAGCGGCTCGTCCGCGGCGAGCCGCAGCCCCGAGTCCTCCGTCCGCTCGATGATGTTGTCGAGCACCCTCACCCGGTGCGCCCGCACGATGCGGATGCCCTGGCCATTGGCCCGGTTCGCGAAGTTGAAGATGTCCGTCACCACGTTGCCCTTCACCAGCACGTCGACGGGATTGTCCACGGGGGAGAGGCCGCCGATGGAGATGCCCCTCCCCGCCAGGAAGATGGCGTTGCCGATGATGCGGATGTTCGTGGCGTCCTCGTGCACCAGCACCGCCTCCGCCGCCGACGTCGTCGCCTGCCACGGGAAGCGCTCCAGGTTCGGGAAGCGGAAGAACACGTTGCCCTGGATGGCCAGGTCGTCACACGCCTTCACGTCGATGCCGTTCTCCCCGCAGTCGTGCATCTGGTTCCCCTCGATGAAGAGCGCGGAGGGGCGGCCCTCGTTGGGCTGGCACTGCACGGCGTCTCCCGAGGCGTCATGCAGATCGTTCCCCACGATGAAGACCTCGCGCGACGCCCCCTTCACCACGACGGCGTGGGAGTCCTGACCCCATCGCGAGAAGTCATGCACCTTGTTGCCGGAGATGAGCAGCCGTGAGGCGTCGCTGACGACCACGCCACCTCCCGCGCGCCCGCCGTGGAGCAGCGAATCGGTGAGCTGCGTGCACGTGGTGTCGTTCTCGAACAACGCCGCGAACGAGGGCCGCTCGCGCACGTCGACCTCGACGAACTCGACCACCCAATAGGGCTGGCTCAGCATCACCAGGCTGCCCACGTCGGTGGCGGAGGGGACGATGATGGGGCGCGCGGCGCGCTCACCTCGCAGCACGATGGGCGCGGAGGCCGTGCCGGCGCGCGCCTTCAGCGGCGTGATGGCGACCTGCTCCGGATAGATGCCCGCGTGGACCTGGATGATGTTCCCTGGCTGTGCCTCCCTCACCGCCGCCATGATGGTGGTGAAGGGATTGGCGCGAGAGCCGAGCGGCGCCTCGGCATCCCGAGGTCCCAGGTTCGCGACGTGGAGCGTGGCGCCGAGCGCCGCCTCCGGCCCCGGGCAGCGATCTCTAAAAGCACTCGCGGCCTCGAGCGGCATCGCGTCCTCGTCCCACAGCGGCGTCGGCGCGCTCGCGGCCCGCGTGACGTCCTCCGTCGGCGAGGCGTCCTCCTGCCCCGAGCCCGGCGCGCACGCGAGCGCGAGCGCACCCGCGAGCACCGCGAGTCGATGCGTCAGCCACTGCTTCCCCCCTGAGCCCATCCCCATGTGTTCCCCCCGTGCATCGGCAGCGGAAAGAATGGTTTCCACCGGAGCGGGCATGTTCAAGGTCCATGCACCCCAGGGGGGATGGGGCATTCAACGCCGGATGCTCGCGCGCGTGATGGGCGGCCGCGTCAATCGCGCCTTGCACCCTGCAAGCACGCCGGGCCACGCCGGCCTCAGCCCGAGAGCGCCCTGACGGTGGGGACGTGACGACGCAGGGCGTCGACGACCTGTCGCACGTCCTCCTCGCGTGTCTCGGAGCCCAGGCTGAAGCGCAGGCTGCCTCGGGCCTCGGCCGCCGACAGGCCCATGGCCCGGAGCACATGCGAGGGCGTCAGCGTTCCGGAGGCACACGCGGCGCCCATCGACACGCAGATGCCCTCGAGGTCCAACGCGATGAGCAGCGCCTCGCCCTCGACCCCCTCGAAGCGCAGGTTGCTGGTGTTGGGCACGCGCGGCGCGCCCGCGCCATTGACCACCACGCCCGGCACCTGCGCGAGCACCGCCTGCTCGAAGGCGTCTCTCAGCGCGCCGACGCGCGAGGCCACCTGGGGCTGCTCGCTCGCGGCCAGCTCCAGCGCGAGCGCGAGTGCTTCCGCGTGCGGGATGTTCTGCGTCCCTCCGCGCCGGCCCCCCTCCTGGTGTCCCGGCGTGAGGGCCCGCACGTCCACGCCCTTGCGCACCACCAGCACGCCGACCCCCGAGGGGCCGCCGAACTTGTGCGCGGACAGCGACAGGAGGTCCGCGTCCACCTCGCGCAACGACAGCGGCACCTTGCCCGCCGCCTGCACCGCGTCCGTGTGGAAGAGCACGCCCTGCTTGCGACACGCGCGCGAGAGCTCCGCCGCGGGCTGCACCACGCCCGTCTCGTTGTTGGCCCACATCAACGAGCACAGCGCGGTGTCCGGCGTCAGCGCCGCGAGCAGGTCCTCCTCACGCACCCGTCCGTCCGGGCCCGGCGCCACCCGCACCACCTGCGCGCCCTCTTGCTCCAGCCGCGCCACCGCGCCGAGCAGGGCGGGGTGCTCCACCGAGGACGTCACCACGCGGCGTCGCTCCGCCACGGGACGCGTGTGAAAGGCGCCCACCAGCGCGAGCGCGTCCGCCTCGCTGCCGGAGGCGGTGAAGCAGACTTCCTTCGGCTCGCAGCCCAGCACCCGCGCCACCCGGGCCCGGGCGGCATCCAGCCTGGCGCGGGCCTCGCGTCCGGCCGCGTGCACGCTGGACGCGTTGCCGTGGCCCCCTTGCAGAAAGGCGCGCGCGAGCAGCGAGGCCACCTCCGCGCGCACGGGTGCGGCGGCGTTGTGGTCCCAGTAGATCACGAGTCCTGCGCGGACAGCAGCGACACGGGCCGCTCGTCGGCGACGCCGAAGGCCTCGAGGAAGCGGATCACCAGCTCGCGCTTGAGCGCCTTGCGCTGCGCCGCCTTGCCCGACAACGGCAGCCGCGCGCCCGCCATGCTGCCGTGGCCGCCGGACGAGCCGCCGTAGTCCTCGAAGATCTCCCGGATGAGCCGGCCCGCGTTCATCCGCCGGTCCTTCACGCGCAGGCTGAAGTAGAGCTGGTTGCGGTACGTGCCGAAGGCCAGCGACCACTTGGTGCCCTCGAGGAACATCAGCCGCTCGGCGACCTCGGCCACCATGTCCGGGGAGTAGACCTCCTCCAGGTCGGTGACGATGGCGGTGCCGTACACCTTCGCCCGCTCGAAGGCCGTGTGGTACAGCTGGAAGTAGCGCGCCGGCAGCTCCGGGTGCTCGATCTGCGCGAGCATCGACTTGTCCATGCGCGGGAACAGCCACAGGTAGCTGTCGATGTCCGTCTGCGTCGTCTCGCGGCCCAGGTCGCGCGTGTCCGCCTTGATGCCGTAGAACAGCGCGGTGGCCACCTCCACCGAGGGCTCCACGCGCGCGGCGCGCAGGTACTCCACCAGCATGGTGGACGTGGCGCCGAAGTCGCCGCCCACGTCCGCGAACGGCGAGGCCAGGCTCTCCTCACGCAGCGGATGGTGGTCCACCACCAGGTGCGCCTCCATGCGCGCGGGCAGCGAGTGGTTGCCCACCTTGGGCTGCGTGTCCACCAGCCCGAAGAGGTCGTACTCGTCGAAGTCCAGCTGCGACACGTGCGAGACGGGCAGCCGCAGCACCTTCACGAAGGCGATGTTCTCCGCCCGGCCGATGATGCCCCCGTAGCCCACCTGGGCCTCCAGGTTCGCCCGGCGCTCGAGCAGTTGGGCGAGCGCCACCGCGGCGGCCAGCGAGTCCGGATCCGGGTTGTCGTGGGTGAGGATGAGCGCCTTGCGATGGCCCTTGGCCACCTCGAGCAGCCGCTCCAGCTTGTCCCGCGCCGACAGCAGGGCCAGTCGCGGTGGCGGAGGCTCCGTCAGCTCGCCCCCCGAGGCTCCCTGGGCACGGCGGCTGTTGAAGGACTGTGTCACGGGCATGGAGTGGTCTTCTTTACTTCCTCCGGCTCCCGGTTTCGAGGGGCCGGCGGGTGCGGGGTGTCTGCCGCACACCAAAGTTGCAGATGCCCCGGCCGACGTTCACGCGGGGGCGGAAGACCGGGTGCCCGGACGCCTTCCTGCCCCGGGTGCGGAGGCCCGCCCTTCCGGCGGCGGGCCTTGCCGGCCGGAGGGGGCCTGGTCTTCCTGGCGGGAGGGGACCTAGTTGTTGATGGCCTTGTACTTGCGGCCCAGGTCCCGGAAGTACTTCACGCCGTTGTCGAGCGAGTTCTCCATCGCGTCCATCAGCACCGTGCGGAACTGCGCCGCCGGGCCGCGGAAGCACTCGTAATAGCGCTGCCGATCGATGGAGTGGATGACCGCGGGCATGTAGTTGTTGCGCAGCAGGATGAGGTTGCTGCACATGCGCCCCACCTTCCCGCTGTGCTCGGTGAAGGGGAAGATCTGCAGGAACATGTGCTGCACCGTGGCGGCCTGCTTGATGGGGTGGAACTCGCGGAACTCCGCGCTGGCCGTGTAGTCCACCAGCTTCTCCAGCGCGGGCTGGATCTTCGCGGGCTGGTGGATGTCGTGGAAGTACGTGCGGTGCAGCGGCATGTCCTTGCGCAGCCCCGAGCGCTCACGCTCCTTGGCGAGCTCCTTCTCGGTGCGCTCCCGTCGCTCCATGCGCGCGCGCTCGGCCAGCGCCTCGGGGGTGTTCCCGAGGAAGAGGTCGTGCATCCGCTTGATGGTGGTGAGGGTGATCTGCGCCTGCTTCTTGGCGCCCGCGGCTTCCTCGCGGATGAAGTCGCAGACGGCCTTGTGGTTGCGGATCTCGAGCACCACCGGAATCATCGAGGCCTCGGCGCTCGCGCGTTGCGGATACAGCGCGGCCTTCAGCTCCTGGTGGGTGTAGACCACGCCTTCCAACGCGGCGTCGTGGTAGATCCACGACATCTCGAACTGCTCGAGGAAGTCACGCGCCTGCTGCTTGTCCTTGAAGATCTCGAGGTAATCGCGCAGCGCCTCGTTCTTCTCGTCGATGTCCTGGTAGCGTTCCTTCACGGACTGCGGCTCCTTCTTGCGCCGAGCCACCCAAGAGTGGCCATAGCGTGCGGCCGAGCGATACAACGGCATGCGGATTCTAGAAATTCCGCACGGTTGTAACAACGAATTCCGTTAGAGATTGACGAGGAAGACCTCGCACGCCTGGTCGAGCAGGTCCTTGGAGAGGGCGGGCGGGATCTGCCGGTAGCGCGCCGCGTCCTTGATGAGTCCCACCAGGTCCCGGGGGTGACAGGCGCGCAGCTGCATGGTCCGCGGCTTGTAGTAGTGCTCGATGAGGTACGTGACGGCCTGGTCCACATAGGGGATTCCCGCCGCCTCGCACACCCGGCGGAAGATCTCCCGGTAGGACTCCTCGTCCGGATTCGTGACCTCAATCTTGTACTTGATGCGCCGCAGGAAGGCCTCGTCCACCAGCTCCTTCGGATCAAGATTCGTTGAAAACACGAGAAGCTGATCAAACGGGATTTCGAACTTCTTCCCGGTATGCAGGGTAAGGAAGTCGACGCGCTTCTCGAGGGGGACGATCCACCGGTTGAGCAGGTCCGTGGGGTGGACCTTCTGGCGGCCGAAGTCGTCGATGAGGAGCATGCCGCCGTTGGCCTTCACCTGGAACGGGGCCTCGTAGAAGCGGGTGCTCTCCGAGTAGATGAGGTCGAGCGTCTCCAGCGTGAGCTCGCCGCCGACGACGACGGCGGGTCTGCGGCAGAGCATCCACCGGTTGTCCATCTCGAAGGTCTGCCGGCGGCCGGAGGTGTCGCGGCCCAGCTCCAGCGGGACGGGGGTGTGGATGAGGTGGTCATGCACCTGGATGATCTGATTGCCGATCTCCAGGCAGTGCGGGACGTACACCTCGCCGCCGAACATGTGGGAGACGGCCTCGGCCAGGCTCGTCTTGCCGTTGCCGGGCGGGCCGTAGAGGAAGAGCGAGCGGCCGGAGTTCACCGCCGGGCCCAGCTTGTCCATCAGCTCCGCGGGCACGGTGAGGTGGCTGAGCGCCATCACCAGCTCCTCCTGGCTGACGACGGGCGTCTCCTCGGTCTGGCTGGTGATGAGCGCGTTGTACTGCTCGATGGGGACGGGGGCGGGGCCCACGTAGGTGGTGCGGGTGAGCGCGTCGCGCGCGTACTCGCGGCCCTTCTCCGTGAGGATGAACTCCACCGAGGCGCGGCCGAAGCCCTTGCCACCCCGCAGGTCCACCAGCTTCTCCGTGGCGAGGAAATCCACCACGTGCTCGATGACGCCCGGCCACGGCAGCCGCATCTCGTCGGCGATGCCCATGCCGGTGCCCGTACCGGAGTAGTAGAGGAACTTGAGCGCGATGTCCGCGAGCAGGCCCATCTTGAGCCCCGTCTCCTCCACCGTCTTCGGCTCGGCCGGGGCGATGTCCAGGATGGACGGGTTCTCTAGCTTGAATGGATTGTCGTCGTATGCGGGGCCGGCGGGTGCCATCGGGGCCTTTCTAGCCCAATCCGGTGGGTGGAGGGCAGGCGACGATGGGGGGGAGGGTCTTCCGTCACCGGGGCGTCGGGGCCCTCGGGTGGAGGAAGGGACGTCGGGCTCCCGGGCCGTCAGGGGCGCCGGGAGCCGGACGGGTGGAGCGTCAGACGTAGGTGAGCCACTCGGCGTAGCGCGGCTCCTGGCCCCGGACGGTGCGGAAGTACGTCTCCTGCACGAAGGTGCCGATGGGGCCGGGCTTGCCGGTGCCGACCATGCGGTCGTCCACCTCGCGCACCGGGGTGATTTCCGCGGCGGTGCCCGTGAAGAAGATCTCGTTGCAGATGTAGAGCGCGTCGCGGGTGAAGGTGACCTCGTCCACCTCGCGGCCGCTGTCGCGCAAGATCTTCAGCACGGTGTCGCGGGTGATGCCGTCGAGGATGGGCGAGGACAGGGGCGGCGTCTTGATGACGCCCTTCTTGTTCACCATGAAGATGTTCTCGCCGGACGCCTCGGCCACGAAGCCGCTGATGTCCAGGAGGATGGCCTCGTCATAGCCGCCGAGCACCGCCTCGCGCTTGGCGAGGATGGAGTTGACGTACTGGCCCGAGATCTTGCCGCGCACCATGTTCACGTTGACGTGCATGCGGGTGAAGGAGCTCACCTTGGCGCGGATGCCCTCGCGGATGCCCTTGTCGCCCAGGTACGCGCCCCAATCCCACGCCGTCACGGCGACGCGGGTGGGGTTGACGGCGCCCAGGCCCATGGCGCCGTCGCCCATGAAGGCCACCGGCCTCAGGTACGCGCCGTTGGCGAACAGGTCCTTCTGCTTGCGCAGCACGTCCAGGCACGCCTCGACCAGCTCGTCCTCGGAGTACGGAATCTTCAGCATGATGATGTGCGCCGAGTCGAGCAGCCGGCGGATGTGCTCACGCAGGCGGAACACAGCGAGCCGGCCATCATGCGTGCGGTACGCGCGGATGCCCTCGAACGCGCCCAGCCCATAGTGGAGGGCGTGCGTCATCACATGGACATGGCCCTCGTCCCATTTCACCAATCTGCCGTCGAGCCAGATCTGGTCGGCACGCAATACGCTGGTCGAGGTGGAGCTCATGCGGGGGTTCCTTCGCCCTGAAAAGTGGAACTGCCCCGCCCTTCTAGCCACCACACGCTATGAGGTCAAAGCGTGAAAGCCGTTCCCCGGAATTCAGAGCACGGCGGGCAAGGGGGTCAGCATGCGGCGGAGCCACGGCAGGTCGTCCGCCATGGCCTTGCGGCCGAAGTGGAGGGCCTTGGAGGCGAGCTCCACGGAGGGCACGACGTCGAGCGGTGAGAGCGTGCGAGGGAAGCGCTTGATGTGATGCGCGTAGGGCAGGTTGGGCGCCACCGTCATCGCCGCGAGCCGCTGCAGGGGCAGCCAGAAGGGCGTGGCGAGGCGGGGCGCGAAGCCGTCCAGCGCGAGGATGAAGGTGTTGCGCGTGCCGATGCGCCCCTTGGCCACGGCCTTCCAGGCGGCCTTGGCGGGGAGGTTGTCGACGAGGCCTCCGTCGATGAAGCGCGCGATGCCGTGGTGCGCCATCAGCCCGTCGAGCAGCGAGTGCATGCGCGGGTCCTCGCGCAGCACGTCGTAGTGGATGACGCCGGGCAGGGCGGAGGAGAAGCCCGCGGCGTCGAGCGCGTCGAACTCGCCGCTCGCGTCGTCGGCGCCCAGGTGCAGGCGCATCGTGATTTCGGGGCGCGTGAAGAGCTCGGCCATGGCGCCCATGGCGGCCTGGATGCGGCGCGCGACCCCCACGGGGTCGAGCAGCCCCAGGGGGCTGGTGCCGAGCAGGCGCTCGTAATACTCGAGCGGCCTGGGGAGCATGCCCCGACGGATGCCGCCCACGGCGATGAGCGTGGGGACGGGGAGGTCCTTGAGCCGCATGCCGCTGCCCTCGGGGCCCGCGCCGAAGAAGCGGCCCAGGCCCGCGCGCAGGAACAGCCGCAGCGCGGCGGGCAGGCCGTAGCGGCTCTCCGTGGAGATGAAGCGGAAGAGCTTCCGGAAGGACAGGCCCCGGACGATGTTGATCATCTCCGTGGGGTCGAAGCGCGCCATGCGCGAGCGCATCAGCGCGAGCACCGCGCCCATCGACGCGCCCGCGAGCAGCCGGGGCTCCAGCGCGTGCTCGGCCAGCAGGCTCATCACGCCCAGGTACACGAAGGCGGTGCCGCCTCCGCCGCCCGTCACCATGACGAGCTCCTTGTGCCGCAGCTCCCTGTCCAGCGCCTCGGGCGGTACACGTCCCCGCAGTCGCGCGAGGACTCCATCGCGCGCGCGGGCCGCGTGCTCGCGCAAGTCCCTCACGTGCGGCACCAGCCTGTCCCGCGTGGGAGGCCTCGCGCCGTTCAGCACCGGGCCGAGCCGCCGCTCCACCTCCTCACGGAAAGGGGTGAGCTGCGCGCCCACGCCCACGTCGAGGCCGCCGTGCTGGACCTTGTAGAGCTTCGCGAGCGACAGCGCGGTGCGCAGCACGGCCTCCTCGCGCGCGTCGAGCAGGCCGGGGCCGTCCACGCACGCGCGCACGAGCGTCAGCTCCTGCTGCTCGAGCGGGCGGTTGATCTGGAAGCGTTCCTTCAGGAGCACGAGCGGCCAGGGCCTCGAGGAGAGCGGGCCGCCTGAGCATACACCGGTGGACGGATGCCCCGGCTCACGCGGAGGCGGGTGTCCCGACGCACCTCACGCCTGGGCGATCTGCGGCAGGTTGGCGCGCGCCTTCTCGATGTCGCCTTCGTACTTGAGGACGAGGTTGAGCGTGGAGGCCACCACGTCCGAGGTGAGCTGGTCCGCGTTGAGCAGCACCAGGCTCTGCGCCCAGTCCAGCGTCTCGCTGATGGAGGGAGCCTTCTTCAAGTCCAGCGCGCGGATGGCGGCGACGGCCTCCACCACCTGCTCGGCGAGCACCTGCGGCACCTGGGGCAGCCGGGAGCGGACGATGCGCAGCTCGCGCTCGCGGTCCGGGAAGTCGATGTGCAGGTGCAGGCAGCGGCGCTTGAGCGCGTCCGACAGCTCGCGCGCGGCGTTGGACGTGAGCAGCACGCGCGGGATGTGCTTCGCCCGGAACGTGCCCAGCTCCGGAATCGTGACGGCGTTGTCGGAGAGGACCTCCAGCAGGAAGGCCTCGAACTCCGGGTCCGCCTTGTCGATCTCGTCCACCAGCAGCAGGGCGGGGCGCTCGGACAGCTGCGCGCGCAGGATGGGGCGGGGCAACAGGAAGCGCTCGGAGAAGAACACCGCGTCGCCGGACGCCAGCCGATCCGCGGCCTCCGCCAGCGACTGGGTGCCCTCCACCATCTCCCCAATCTTGTCCTTGAGCAGCTGGGTGTAGAGCAGCTGCTTGGCGTACTCCCACTCGTAGAGCGCCTTGGCCTCGTCCAGGCCCTCGTAGCACTGGAGCCGGATGAGCTCGCGGCCCAGCGCGGCGGCCATGGCGCGCGCCAGCTCCGTCTTGCCCACGCCCGCGGGGCCCTCCACCAGGATGGGCTTGTCCATCCGGTCCGCCAGGAAGGCCGCGGTGGCGATCTCCGGTGAAGGCAGGTATCCCACCTGCTCGAGCTGCTTCTCTGCGTCCGCGACGCTGTCGAATCCGCGGACCTTGGCCGTCTCTGGGGTGCTCACGCGGCGGAACTTAACCGAGGGCCTTTCAGGCGACTGCGGCAAAAATGCCAGGATCCTCACCCCCACGTCGCGGCTCTCTTGCCCCGCTGGTCCCCAACCCTGCGGAAAAGGGAGGGAAATTATTTGCGCACCGTGGGCACGCACCGTGCATCTCAGTGACGCAACTCACGAAGGGAAAGCAGCGAGGTCCGTGGTCATGGTGTGGGCGTGGATGAGGATGGTGATGGCGGTGGCGGTGCTCCTGTTGCCGGGAGGCTTCCCGCTGCTGCTGGCGTACATCACGCTGCGGACGCTGATGGCCCGCTGGCGCGAGGCGCAGGCGCAGGCGCACAGCGTGGGCCGTGAGGCCTCCCTCCGCGACGTCCTCGCCTCACTGCACTTCAAGGAGCTGGTGCGCGACGCGCGCGCCGTCCTCTGAGTTTTTCACCCTGGTAGGGCACGGATGTCGCGGCTCCAGGCAAGTCGCTCCCGAAGCCCTCCGGGTCGGCGGACCGCCGGCCTTCCGGTGGATGCCGGGACTCCAGACAGCCAGGGTGACGGGAAGCCGGCGGGGCCGCCCCACGTGAGGCGGCCCCAGGCCCGCTACTTGTCCAGCTCGTCCACCAGGGCCGTCCAGTCGTCATCTTCCTTGGCGGCCTGGGTGGGCAGCTGGATGACCATGGTGCGGTCCGTGGGCTCCGACTCGTCGCCACCCAGCGGGGCGGGGGCGGGAGCGGCCTTCTTCGCGGCGGGCTTCGCGGCGGCCTTGGCGGCCTTGGCGGGAGCGGGGGCCGCGGCCGCGGGGATGACCTGGTTGAGCTGAGGCCGGGTGGCCAGGTCGTCGTCCTCGACGGGCGCCGGGGCCTTGGCGGCCTTGGCGGCGACGGGGGCGGGCGTGGCGGCGGGGGCCTTGCTCTTGTAGCGAGCCAGCTCCAGCTCGGCGACCTTGAGCGCCTTGCTCTTCTCCTGGACGGACTGCTGCAGGCGGGTGACCTCCTGCGTCTTGATGGCCTCGCGCCGCTCGAGCTCCGCCTTCTGCTTGGTGTTGAGCTCCTCGATTTCGCGCAGCTGACGGGCCTCCAGGTCCTTGCGCTCCTTCTGGGCGGTGGCGAGGCGGGCGGCGGCCTCGTTGGCCTTGCCCTCGGCGGCGGCCACCTTGGCGGCCAGGTCCTTCTCCGCGCGGGCCTTGGCGCCCTGCGCGTTCTCCACCGCCAGCTCCAGGTCCTGCACCTTCTTGGTGCGGGTGGCGAGCTGGGCCTGCAGGTCCTTGGCCTTGGCGTCCGCGTCGGCCGCCTTCGCCTGAGCCTCCTGGGTGAGCTGGGCGATGCGCTGCTCGGCCTTGGCCAGCTTCGCCGCCAGCTCGTCGGACGCGCGCTTCGCCTCGGCGCGCTCCTGCTGCCAGGCCTGGGCCGCTTGAGCCTGGGCCGCCTGCGCCTGCTGGAGCTGTCCTGCCAGGCCGTCGCGCTCCTGGGTCAGCTTCTGGTGGCTGGTGCCCGCCGCGCGCAGCTGCTCCTCGCGCTCGCCGAGCGCCTTCTTCGCCAGCTCCAGCTGGTTGTTCAGGCCGGCCATCTGCTGGCCGAGCCCGTCCGCGTGGCGCTTGGCGTCGGTGGCCTGCGTCTGGAGCTTGGTCTCCAGGGCCTTGACCTGCTCGGTGCGGGTGGCGACCTCGCGGTTGAGCACCTCGGCCTGACGCATCTTCTCCTGCGTCACCTGGGTGAGCTTGCGCAGCGTGTCCGAGAGCTCCTTGCCCTTGGTGGCCAGGTCGTTCTGGAGCAGCTCCTCGCGGCGCTGGGACTCCTCGGTGAGGGTGTCCAGGCGCTCCTTGAGGTTCGCGCGGGTGTCCTCCACCTGGGCGAGCTGCGCGGTGAGCTGGGTGACGTCCGCGACGCGGGCGCCCAGCTCGTGCTTGGTGATGGTGAGCTGCTCGCCCAGCTCCTCCGCCTGGTTGCGCGCCTCGTTGAGCTCGCCCTCCAGCGCGGACTGGGTGCTGGCCGCCTGCTGACGGCTGGTGGTGTGCGCCTGCTGCTCGCGCGACAGGGCGTCGCGGGTGGCGGCGAGCTGGCCCTGTACCTGTTCCAGCGTCTGGCTGGTGGCCTCCAGCTCCGAGCGCAGCCCGTCACGCTCGCCGGTGAGCGCCTCGATGGTGGCGCTCGTCTCGGCGGCGAGCTTCTCGTGCGCGGCGCGCTCGGCCTCGTAGTTGCCCAGCGTCTCAGACAGTTCGCCGCGCAGCTGGCCAATCTGGCCGGTGAGCAGCTGCTCCAGCGCGTCCTTGGCCTCGCCCAGGGCCTGGAGCTCGGCGATGCGCTGGTTCCTCTCGCCCGTGGTCCGGGACAGCGAGGCCTGCGTCTCCTGGAGCACGGCGCGCGTCTCGTCCAGCTCCAGCTTGAGCTGATCCCGCTGCGCGGTGGTGGTGCCCAGCTCGTCGCGCGTCTCCTCCAGCGTGTTCTGCGTCTGGGTGAGCGTCTGGCTGGTGGCCTCCAGCTCGCCGCGCGTCTCGGCCAGGCTGCCCTCGGTCTGGGAGAGCGTGCCTTGTGTCTGCGCCAGCTGCTGCTCGGTGCGCGCCAGCGTGTCCTGGGTCTGCGCCAGCGTCTGGCTCGTCGCATCCAGCTCCCCGCGCGTCTCGGAGAGCGACTGCTCCGTGTTGGCGAGCGTCCCCTGGGTCTGCGCGAGCTGCTGTTCGGTCTGCGTGAGCTGCTGCTCGGTCTGAGCGAGCGTCCCTTGGGTCTGCGCCAGCGTCTGGCTGGTGGCGTCCAGCTCGCCGCGCGTCTCGGAGAGCGACTGCTCCGTGGTGGCGAGCGTGTTCTGCGTGTCCGCGAGCTGCTGCTCGGTGCGGGAGAGGGTGTCCTGCGTCTGCGCGAGCGTCTGGCTGGTGGCGTCCAGCTCCCCGCGCGTGGAGGACAGCGCCTCCTCCGTCTGGGCCAGGCGCGTCTGCGTCTCGGACAGCGACTGGCTGGTGGCCTCCAGCTCGCCGCGCGTCTCGGACAGCGACTGCTCGGTGGAGGCGAGGGTGCCCTGCGTGTCCGCGAGCTGCTGCTCGGTCTGCGCGAGCGTGCCCTGCGTCTGTGCCAGCGTCTGGCTGGTGGCCTCCAGGTCTCCGGTCAGCTCGGAGATGCGCTGGTCGCGCGTGGCGACATCACCCTGGAGTCCCTCGATGGTGGACTCGCGCTGGGCGACGGTGTCCTCGAGGGACGCGACGCGGGCCTGGAGCTGCTCGCCCTGGTTCTGGGCCGCCTCGAGCTGCGAGGTGAGGGCCTGGATTTGACCTGTGAGGTCGGCCTCCTGCTCCGCCTTGGCGGCGCGGACCTCTTCGAGCTGGCGGGTGAGGTCCTCCTCCAGCGCGTCCTTGGCGACGCGCAGCGCCTCCAGGCGGCCGGTGAGGTCCTCCTCCAGCGCGTTCTTCGCCTCGGTGAGCGCCTGCAGCTCACCGGTGAGCTCGGCCTCGCGGTCGGCCAGGTGGGTCTTGACGGCCTCGACCTCGCCCTCCAGCTCGCCGATGCGCTCCAGCTGCTGCTGGATGCTGGAGTTGAGGTCCGCCTCGGTGCGCTCGTTGCGGGCGATGGTCTCCGACAGCTCGCGGTCCAACGCCGAGATCTTGGCGTCGCGGTCCTCGATGCGCTGGCTGAGCTCCGCCTCCTGGGCGTCCTTGTCCAGCCGGAGCTGATCCCGCTCGCCGGTGGTGCGCGCGAGGTCCGTCTCGAGATCCGCCACCTGCTGGCTGAGCCTCGCCTCGAGCGCGTCGCGCTCCGCGTTCAGCCGGGTGATCTCCGCGTCGGCGCGGGCGCCGTGCTCCTCGGCGGAGGCGGCGCGCGTCTCCAGGCCGCGCACGGTGGAGTCGCGCTCCTGCTCGGTCTGCTGCAGCCGCTCCTGGAGGGCCTGAATCTCGCCGTCCAGCTCGGCGTAGCGCTGGTCGCGCTCGCTGATGGTGCGGCCCAGCTCCGCCTCGAAGTCGTCACCGCGCTTGCCCAGCCGGGCCTCTTCGGCCTCGTGCGCGCGCACGCTGTCCTGGAGCTTCTGCTCCTTGACCTCGAACTCCAACGTGACGACGTTGAGGTGCTTGTCGAGCTTCTCGTATTCGCCGCGCAGGTGCTCCAGCTCGGCGCCCCGCCGCGCGAGGTCGTCGTCGCGGTTGTGGACCTCCTTGCGCAGCAGGTTGATGTCCTTCTCCTTGGAGGCGACGACCTCGATGAGGTCCTTCTCCGAGGAGAACTTCTGCAGCAGCAGGTCGTCGACGGTGGCGCCGTGCTCGCGCTCCTTCTGGAGCATCGCCTGCTGGGCCTCGTTGAAGCGCCGCAGCAGATCGTCCACCTGCATCTTGAGGCCCTGCAGCTCCACGTCCTTCTCGTGGAGGCGGTCCTCGCCGGAGAGCAGCTCGCGCTCGCGCACGCTCCAGATCTCGGAGAGGCGGGCCAGCTGGGCCTCGCGCGTCTTGAGCTCGTCGCGGAGGATCTGGATCTTCCCCTCCGGCGTGCCCATCAGCTCGCGGCGCGGGGGCGGGCGCTTGAGCTGACGCGACTCGGCGAGCAGCTCCGCCTTGCGGTCGGCGATGGACTGGAAGGCGCGGTCCAGGAAGGCGCGGTCCTCCTCGGTCATCGCGCTGCGGCGCTCGCGCTTGGGGAGCTTGGGCGGGCCGCCGGCGTTGGTGCGGATGCCTGGCATGGGGGGCGGCGCCTCGCGCGGCGCGTTACCGGCGAGCGCGGCGTCGAGCGAGGCGTCCGACTCGTCCTGGCCCGGCGGCATGATGCCCGTGCTCATCGTGGCCAGCTCCCCCATCTCGAAGGGGATGACGAGGTAGCCGTCCGCGGCGCCCGGCGTCTGCCGGTGCTGCGTGAGGCCCTCGACGCCCGTGTCGGAGGAGAGGAGCAGGACCTTGAGGTTCTGGCCCCACTTGCCCTTCTTGATCTGCCCGCACAGCGTGAAACCGGATTGATCCGGAAGCTCGGCCCGAAGGACGACGAGATCCGGTCGGCGCTTCTCCAGCTCGCGCTGCGCATCCGTCGCGGTCGCCGCCATGGCGGTCTGGTAACCCGCGCTCTTGAGCACGGTCGCCATGCTGAGGGCGAAGTCGTTCTGGCTTTCAACGATGAGGACGCGGCGCTCCATGAAGCCCTTTCACCCGTAAAAAGTGCAGTGAAAACCGCGACATCCTACTGGGCGGGAGCGACGCTTGGAAACTTTCCGGAGGGTGCTCGGTTGGCTGCTTCACGAGCTCTTGCCGCGAACGACGCCTGGTGCACGGGGGGCGGAGGGCGTTCGGGATGGATCCGCGTCGTCGTCCCGCCCCGGGAAGGTGGTGGGGGGCGTGTGGCGCGCGAACTGAGTGCCTTCCGGTGGACAGTAGCCGTGGGCGAGCTGGGCGAACCAGGGGTTCAGCGTCGAGGAGAGCGGCTCGGGCGGGGGGCCCTCGTCCTCGTCGGGGATGGGGTCCGCGTCGGCTTCCTGGAGGTCGTCCTCGTCGTCGACGAGCTGGGCGGCGCTGCTGGCGGAGACCTCGGCGTCCTCGACCTCGTCGCTGCTGATTTCGTCCGGTTCATCGTCCAGACGTGGGCGCGAGTGGGGCGGAGTGGGGCCCGCCTCCTCGCCATCCTCGATGGCGTGGGCCTCGTCCTCGGAGATCTCCTCCGGTTCGTCCTCGGCTTCGGGGGACCTGATGGCGGGCAGGCCGGGGCGGGACGCGGAGGTGTCGACGGGCTCCAGTCGAGGGGGCCCGTCGATGGACAAGAGGCGCGGCGGCCGCTGCCGGGGAACGGGCGGCGGGGCGCTGGTGGCGCGAGGGGGGAGGGAGGGGGGCCGGTCGGCGTCGCTGGAGGGGCTGAGGACGGGAGGTCCTCGGTCGGTGTCGGGCGGCGGCAGGTCGCCCAGCAGGGAGGACTTTCCGACGGAAGGGGTGCCGGCTCCCGGGGTGAGGATGGGCGGAGGGCGATCCGGGTCGAGCGCGCTGCCGCGTGATCCGCTGCGCGAGAGGTCGGGCGGCGGGCTGGGACGGACGAGCGGCGGGAGCCGATCCGTCTCACCCGTGCGAGGACGTTCCGGTTCGACGATGCCGGAGGGGCGCGGGGTGTTGCGTTCCGGGTCCGTGGTGTGACCGCGAGCGGCCAGCTCCGGCAGGGCGCTTCGGCCCGAGGGCCGCTCCGAGTCGGGATTCGGGACGCGCACGGAGGCCCGTTCGGGCTCGGGGACCGTCGGAGTGCGCCCGGAGGGCCGTTCCGGGTCGGGGACGGGGGGGCCTCGGACGGAGGGGCGCTCCGCGTCGGGGAGTGGCGTGCCGCGAACCGAGGGGGGCTCGGAGTCAGTTGTCGCGCCCGCGCGCCCCGCGGGACGCTCCGGATCCGGTACGGGCGCACCACGAACCGACGGACGCTCTGAGTCGACTCGCGTCGATCCGCGGTCTCCGTCGGGTGAGCCCTTCGTCTGCGGAGTGAGCGGCGCCATCCGACGCGACGGTGTCTCGACCCGTGCGGACGTGCTCCGACTCGCGAGCACCGAGCGCGCGGGGATGATCGGAGTCGGTGCCGGTGCGTCGTCCTCCGCTCGCGAGGCGAGCGGGCTGCGAACAATGGGCGTGGGCGAGGGCGGCTCGTCGAACGGCAGCGGCGCGGGCGCCTTGACGATGGGGGTGGGCGAGGGCGGCTCGTCGAACGGCAGCGGCGCCGGCGCCCGGACCACCGGCGTCGGCGAGGGCGGCTCCTCCCGCGTCGAATGGCGGCCGTTGGAATACGGCCCCCCGTCCCGCGCCATCGCGCCCCGGTCATCCCTCAACGAGGCCGGCATGCGGATGATGGGCGTGGGGGACGGCGGCTCATCCATCGGAAGCGGAGCCGGCGCGCGAACCACGGGCGTCGGCGACGGAGGCTCCTCGGCGCGCTCATCACGGGCCTCCTTCCCGCCCGGTTCCTCGCGCGACTCGTCGGGGAACCTCGCCGATTGTGACTCCACGGGCGTCGGCGCCGGTGGCTCATCGCCAAGCCGGGGCGTCCCATGCGGCGGGACCTTCGACAGCCGCTCCTCCGTCGCGTCCTCCTCGCGTGCATCCTCGCGACGAGGTGAGGCTTCAGGCGCGTCCTGCTCCGGCTCCTCGGGCTCCGTCGTGCGACGGGGCGTGACCGGTGTCGGATCCGGAGGGATGCCCTGCGCCGTCACCGGCGTGGGCTCGGAAGTCGTCGGGGCAGAGGTCGACGATGCTGCGCCCGGAGTCGACGTCTGCGCGGCGCGCTCACGCAGCGGCAGCCCCATGACGACGGGAGGCTCGATGGGTCGCGCGTCCGGCTCCGTCTTGATGAGCCGCGTATCGAACCCGTCCTCGAGCACCATCCCCATCACCACGGGGGGCTCCTCGGCGGCCACCTCGGACGGGGGCTCGGCGGGCTTCTCCTCGACGGGGTCTCGCTTCGCCGGCTGCGGAATCTTGATGCGCCCGCTGTCGGGCGGCAGCAGCGACGCGAGCCGGCTGGTCGGCGTGCCCGTCACCATCGTCGCCGCGGGCAGGTCATCCTCGCTCCGGCCCGACACGGGGACCGAGCGCTTGTCCAACAGCGAGTCGTAGATATCCAGCAGCTGCCCGCGGATGACCCCCGCGTCGAGCGCCGACTCGGCGTGCTCCCGCGCCCGCTGCCCCAGCTCGATTCGCCGAGGAACGTCGCGCGCCAGCTCGACGATGCGGGCCGCCATCGCCTGGCTGTCGCCGACGGGGAAGAACACCGCCGCGTCCGCCGGGATGAGCTCGCGGCACACCGGCAGGTCGGCGGCGATGATGGGCCGGCCCGCGGCGCAGTACTCGGACACCTTCGCCAGCGGTCCGCCCTGCAGCCGGTTGCGCTCCACATCGTCGAGCGCCAGCACCCCCACGTCCGCCAGCGCCAGCACCTTCGCCACGTCGTCGTGGTGCACCGGCGGCTGGAACTCCACCTGGTCCTTCAGGCCGAGCTCCTTCACCAGCTCGTCCAGGTGCGGCTGCCAGTCCGGGTGCTGCGCGCCCACGAGCGTCAGCCGCACCTCCACCTGCTTCGCCGCCAGCGCCACCGCGCGCAGCAGCGTGGGCAGCCCCTGCCAGCCCACGTGACTGCCCAGGTACATCAGCCGCAGCGGCTCCCCATCCGGAGCGCCCAGCACGTCGGGCGAGAAGGGCCCCAGGTCCACGGGGGCGCGCACGACACGGATGAGCTCCTCGCTCGCGCCGAGGGACTGGATGTACGAGCGCGTCGTCTCGGAGCCGGTGATGATGCGGTCCGCGTTCATCAGGCAGAACAGCTCCTGCCTGCGGACCTTCGACAGGAAGCGCCGGTCGCCCTCCGTCTGCGGGTGCGTGTAGCGCAGCTCCTGGGACGGGAAGGTCTGCGCCTCGTAGATGAGGCGGTAGCCGTAGTCCCCCTTGAGCTCGCACAGCGCGTAGCCCCCGAAGGGGTCCGTGAAGTGCGCGAGCGCATAGTCCTCGCTCTCGAGCTGGCGCCGGACGGCCCGCTCGAAGGCCTGGATTCGCGAGGCGAGGTCCCCCGAGCCTACCGGCACGCGCAGCAGCCGAGCGCCCTGGTACTTCTCGATATGGGAGTGGTCAGGCGTCTTCGCCGATAGCACCACCACAGAGAAGCGGTCGGGCAACGCCTTGAGGTACTCGGTCAAACGGCGTGACGAGCCGGATGGGCCGGGGATGACGTCGAAGCTGCACAGGAGCAGTCTGGGCAGGTCGCTCAAAGCGGGGGCAGAATACCCAGCCGCATCGTGGGTGTCATCGGTTGATGAGAAGCTGAGGGGGTCGGGCGACGAACACAAGCAATGCTGGCACGTTGACCCTCCAGTGCCAGCGACCTAAAGGCGAACGGTGCCTATGGACGACCTCAAGAGCGTCACCGTCGGCTCCCTGCGAGAGCTGGCTCGGAAGCACCTGGGGAGCGGATACAGCAAGCTCAAGAAGGAAGAGTTGATCGCCGCCCTGGCCGCCTTCGTGCCCGCGCTGGCGAAGCTCGCCCGGCTGGCGGGCCTCAGGATTCCCGGGAAGAAGGCCGCCGCGAAGAAGGCCCCGGCTGAAAAAACTCCGGTCCCGGCGAAAATCGCGACCCGACCCGCTCCGCCGGTGAAGGCCGCCGCGGCCAAGGCTCCAGCGCCGGCGTCCAAGACCGCCAGGGCCCGGCCCCCCACGAAGGCGGTGCCCCTGATGAAGACCGCCGCGTCGAAGGCCCCGGCCGTGTCCGCCAAGGTCGAGGCCCCGACGTCTCGCGGTGGCGCCACGAAGGACGCGCTGGCCTCGAAGCGGGCGACTCGGGCGTCCCCGGTGACGGTGGCGAAGGCGCCCGCCGAGTCGAAGCCGAAGCCAGGTCGTTCCCGGGCGGAGGAGCCCTCGGAGCAGGGGAGGGTGTCCGCACCCAAGCGCGTGGCTGCGAAGCGCGCCTCCGAGAAGCCCGGCAGTCCTCCCTCGGCGCGGCCCGCGCAGGTGGTGAACTTTCCGCCCAAGCCTCGAGCGCCTCGTGAACCCGCGAGGGCGGAGGCCGAGGGCTCGGCACCCACGCCTTCGGCGCCGATGGGCGCCCCCGAGTCATCCCAGGCGCCGCCGCCCGCACCTGCTCCCGTCGAGCAGCATCGCGCGGAGCCGGTCATCGAAGGCTTCTTCGTCGCCCGTGTCGCCGGCGAGAGCGAGGCCCGACGTCATCACCTCCAGGAGAAGGTCGAGCACCCGCCCGTGTCCGCGGAGCGAGGCGAGGGACATACCGCCGCGCGGGATGCGCTGCCCTCCGAGTACCAGGACGACACGGTGTTGCTGCTCGCGAGAGACCCGAACACGCTCTTCGCGCTCTGGGACTTCAGCGCCGCGACGCGGACGCGCGCGATGCGTGACCTCGATTCCCCTCGCGCCGTGCTGCGGGTCTTCGACGGAGACGCGCTCGTGCGCGAGCTCGACTGCGTGCTCGAGACGCGCGGTTACTACATCCACGGGCTGCCCTCCGGACGTCTGTACCGCATCGAGGCACACTTCCTCGGGAGCGATGGTCGTTCGCGTAGAATCGGTGGTTCCAGCAACCGGGTTGCACTTCCTCCGGCGGGCGTGTCGACCGACACCTCCGTGCGGTTCATGCGTCGCCCGGTCCCCGTGGAGCCCGAGGCGCCTCCCGTTCCCAGGCGCCAGGTGCCTCCGGTGGAGGAGCGCGAGTACGTCACGTGGCATCGCGTGGAGCTGCCAGGAAGCGCGGGGATGAAGGACATCTCCGTCGTCCACCGCGAGCGCTTCGACGTCGAGGGTGTGCTTCCAGGTGAATCCTCGGGCCCGCACCTCGCCGGCATCGGACGCGCGCCGGGAGCCTCGGATCAGCGTTACGTCGCCTCGCAGCGCTACCTCGAAGCCCAGGCTCGGATGGCCGGGGCCTCGGACATGCGCTACGCGGAGCAGCCGCCCCTCGCGCCTCCCGCGCCGCGCACGCTCGTGTATCTCGAAGTGGGGCCGCCGCGGGCTCCGGGGGCTTCGGACCAGCGATATCAATCGCCCTCGGTGGGTAGGCTCGAAGGCGCCCGTCCACCCGTCGAAGGTCCTCGCCCCACGTATGCGTATCTGGAGGTCGGTCGAGCTCCTGGCGCATCGGACATGCGCTACGTCGACGTCGCGGGTGGCACCGCGCCACCGTCGCCGTCCGACCGGAGATACTTCGAATCGCCCCCGCGTGCTCCGGGCGCATCGGACATGCGGTACTTCGATGCCTCCGCGCAGGTTCCGGGGGCGTCTGGCTGGCGCTATCTGGAGTCACCTCCGAGAGCCTCGGGTGCATCGGATTGGGCCTACAGCGACGCCGCGGGCTGGCAGTACCTCGTGTCACCTCCACGCGCGCTGACCAGCTCGGACTTCATGCCCCTCGCGTCGCCCGTGGTCGTTGCGGGGCCGCGTCATGGCGATGTGGCGGCGTCCCGCCACGTCGAGCCCAGCCCGCGAGCCTTCGAGGCCTCGGACCTGCGCTATGGGGACACGTCCTCGCGCGAGGGCCCGGACCTTCACCAGGGCCCTGGGGTGTCTGGTGCGGCCACACCGGCGAACAGCGAGGCGCCACGAGGTACCCGAGAGCTCCCCGGCGCAGGGACGCCCACCTCGCCGGAGTCCGGCTACTTCGAGGCACGCCCACGAGAGACTCGCGAGCCCGCGCCGCCGCGACACGACGAGCCCGCGTCGGTCATCCCCGTGTCGGGCTTCTTCGACGCGCCTCCCGGGTCGTCGGACGCCAGGGACCGCGCCGCCTCCGAGCGCGTCCTGGAGGTCAGGAGTCCTCCACCCGCTGTCTCGAACGAGCCCTCGCATCGGAAGCCGCCCTCGGGCGGCGGCCGCTCGTGAACCTCCACGGACCTCCCGACCGACCATGAGCCTGGGCTCCCTTTCTCTCGTCCTCCACGCGCACCTGCCGTTCGTCCGTCATCCCGAGCACGAGGACTTCCTCGAGGAGGACTGGCTCTACGAGGCCATCTCCGAGACCTACCTCCCGCTGCTGCTCGCGTTCGATTCCCTGGCGGAGGATGGAGTCCCGTTCCGCCTGGCGATGACGCTGTCGCCCACGCTCGTCACCATGCTGCGCGACGAGCTGTTGATGAAGCGCTACGCGAGGAAGCTCGAGCAGCTGTGTGAGCTGGGCGAGCGCGAGGTCCATCGCACGAGGACCGACGCCACCTTCGGTCCCCTGGCGCGCTTCCATCGCGACCACTTCGAGTCGCTGCGCCGCGCCTTCCATGACCGCTACCGGGGAGACCTCGTCTCCGCGTTCCGCCGACTCCAGGACGCGGGCCACCTGGACATCCTCACGTGCAACGCGACCCACGGCTTCCTGCCGCTGATGCAGCAGGTGCCCGAGGCCGTGCGCGCGCAGGTGTCGGTCGCCGCCAACCACTACCGGCAGAACTTCGGGAAGGACCCCGCGGGCATCTGGCTGGCCGAGTGCGGCTACTTCCCGGGCCTGGAGCGCGTGCTCGCCGCCGAGCGCATCCGGTACTTCTTCGTCGACACGCACGGCCTCACGGACGCCACGCCGCGTCCGCTCCACGGGCCCTACGCGCCCATCTTCACCGAGGCCGGCGTCGCCGCGTACGCGAGAGACCCCGAGAGCAGTCAGCAGGTCTGGAGCTCCGAGTACGGCTACCCCGGCGACCCCGAGTACCGCGAGTTCTACCGGGACATCGGCTGGGACCTGGAGCTGGACTACATCCGCCCGTACATCCAACCCACGGGGGACCGGAAGAACACGGGCTTCAAGTACTACCGCATCACCGGCAAGACGAACGACAAGCAGCCCTATGACCCCGCGCGCGCCCGCGCACGCGCCGAGGTCCACGCCGGCAACTTCCTCTTCAACCGGCAGCGGCAGCTCGAGTACCTCGCCTCGCGGCTCGGGGGCCGCAAGCCCGTGGTGGTGGCCCCGTACGACGCGGAGCTCTTCGGCCACTGGTGGTTCGAGGGGCCGTGGTTCCTCGAGTCCTTCATCCGTCAGGCCGCGCGCGCCCGGTCCACCTTCGACCTGGTGACGCCGGCGGACGACCTGCGAGACCACCCCGAGAACCAGGTGGCCACGCCGCCGATGTCCTCGTGGGGCGCGGGCGGCTACGCGCACATGTGGCTGGACGACAGCAACGACTGGGTCTACCGCCACCTGAACCACTGCGCGCGGAAGATGGTGGAGCTGGCCCGGGACTTCCGGGAGGCCACCGATTCGCAGCGCCGCGCGCTCAACCAGGCCGCTCGCGAGCTGCTTCTCGCCCAGAGCTCCGACTGGGCCTTCATCATGAAGACGGGCACCATGGTGGACTACGCCAAGCGCCGCACCCAGGAGCACGTGCGCCACTTCCTCCGCCTGCACGACGAGCTCCGCGCGGGTACCCTGGACGAGCCCTGGCTCACAGGGCTGGAGGCGCGCGACAACGTCTTCCCGGAGCTGGACTACCGCCTCTACCAGCCCGGCTGACACCACGTTCCGCTGGATGACCGCCCACAGGCCGTTTCGCTTGCGGGACCGCATTTCGGCTTTAGCTTGGGGTGCATATGAACCGTTCTCCCGTCATGTTCCGCAGGGCCCTGGTCGGCGCGCTCCTGCTCGCCGTCCCGTCGGTCTCCTGGGCCCAGGCTCCGGCGCAGACCGCGCCGGGCAACCTCCAGCCCGCGACGCGGGAGGCGCAGGCGCTGCCGTCGCTGGCTCCGCTGGTGGAGTCGGTGAAGTCCGCCGTCGTCAACGTGGACGTGCAGGCGCGCGGGGGCGGCGGTCCCCGGGGCATGGGCGGTGGCATGGATGACAACCCGCTCTTCGACCGCTTCTTCGGCGGCGGGAGGGGCGGGCGGGAGCCGCTGCGCCAGGGCGCGGGCTCGGGGTTCATCATCGAGCCGACGGGCATCGTCCTCACGAACAACCACGTGGTGGAGGGCGCCGTCTCCATCACCGTGCGCCTGGATGACGGGCGCTCGTTCGCCGGCACCGTGGTGGGCAGGGATCCGCTGACGGACGTCGCGCTGGTGAAGCTCAAGGACAAGGTGGAGGGGCTGCCCACGGTGAAGCTGGGCGACTCGGACGCGCTGCGCGTGGGGGACTGGGTGGTCGCCATCGGCAACCCGTTCGGCCTGGCCTCCAGCGTCAGCCTGGGCATCGTCTCGGCGCGCGCCCGCGACATCGGCGCGAGCCAGTACGACGAGTTCCTCCAGACGGATGCCGCCATCAACCCGGGCAACTCCGGTGGTCCGCTGTTCAACATGAAGGGCGAGGTCGTCGGCATCAACACGGCCATCGTCGGCGGTGGCACCGGCATCGGCTTCGCGGTGCCCAGCAACCTGGTGAAGGCGCTGGTGCCGCAGCTGGAGAAGGACGGCTCCGTCACGCGCGCGTGGCTGGGCGTCGGCATCCAGGATTTGACGCGCGACCTGGCGGGCGCGCTCAAGCTGCCCGTCACCGAGGGCGCCATCCTCACGCAGGTGAACCCGGGCTCTCCCGCGGCGAAGGCGGGGCTGAAGTCCGACGACGTCGTCACCGCCATCGACGGGCAGCAGGTGACGTCCAGCGGCCAGCTCACGCGCACGGTGGCGCTCAAGCGGCCGGGCAGCACGTCCACGCTGACGGTGTTCCGCGAGGGCAAGAAGCAGGACGTGAAGGTGACGCTCGGCACGCGGCCGGACCTGGAGGGCGTGGCCGCGCGCAAGCAGGAGGGGGACGAGTCGCAGGAGAGCTCCCGCCGCGTGGGCGTCAGCCTGCAGAACCTGGATGCGCGCACGGCGCAGCAGGCGGGCTTCACGGACCGCCAGGGCGCGCTCATCACCGACGTGGTGCCGGGCTCTCCCGCGGACCGCGCGCAGCTCGAGGCGGGCATGGTGGTGGTGGAGGTCAATCGCAAGCCGGTGGCCCGGGCGGATGACCTGGCCAAGGCGATTCGCGCCGCGCCCGCGGGCAGCACGCTGCTGCTGCGCGTGACGGGGCCGGGTGGTGGCCGCCTGCTGCGCGCGCTGCGCGTGCCGTAGCGGAGGGATGGCGCACATGAGCGTCAACTACGTCGCGCTCGGAGACAGCACGGCGATGGGCGTGGGCGCGACGCGGGGAGGGGGCTATCCAGAGCGCCTCGCCTCGCGGTTGCGCGGCGATGGCCTGTCACTCGGCTTGACGAACCTGGGCGTCAGCGGCGCGCGCATCCGGGATGTCTTCACCGGCCAGGTCAAGGCGGCGGTGGCCGCGCAGCCGACGCTGGTGACCCTGGGCGTGGGCACCAACGACATCTGGCGCGGCACCTCGCTGGAGGACTTCCGCGAGGACCTGGAGCGGATCGCTCGCAGGCTCAAGCAGACCGGCGCGCCGCTCGTGCTGGTGAACATCGCGGACATGGCGCTGGCGCCGATTGCGCGGATGGTGCCGAGCACCCTCTACGAGGGCCGCATCGAGCCCTTCAATGCCGCCATCGCCGAGGTGGCGCGCGCGGAAGGGCTGCACCTGGTGGACCTGCACTCGGCCAGCCGGGAGATGTTCCCGCGCTCGGCGCACTTCTTCTCGCAGGACGGGTTCCATCCCTCGGATGAGGGCTACGAGGAGTGGGCGGACCTGATGCTGCCCACGGTGCGCACGCTCGTGTCGCGCTGAAGCGGTGGGGTACCCCGGTTTCAGGCCTTGGCCACGCCACCGGGAGGCGTCGACGCGGCGGCCTCCGCGGGAGGCGCGTGGGGGCCGCGCTCACGGCCGGGGTGGATCTCCATCCCCACCTCGAACGCCGTGCTGCGGTTGCGGCCCGTGCGCTTGCTGCAATAGAGGGCCGCGTCCGCGCTGTCGACCAGGCCCTCCTGCGTGGAGGCGTCGCTGGGGAAGTGGGACACGCCGACGGAGACGGTGACGTGTCCTCCGGGCAGCCCCGGCTGCGAGAGCACCAGGTGCTCCGCCACCGCGCGCCGCAGCTTCTCCGCCACGTCCATGGCGTCCTGCTTGGTCGTCTGTGGCAGCAGCAGGACGAACTCCTCGCCGCCGTAGCGCGCCAGCGTGTCCACCTTGCGCACGCGCGTGCGCAGGATGTCGCAGACGCGGCGGAGCGTCTCGTCGCCCACGCGGTGGCCCGCGAGGTCATTGAGGCGCTTGAAGTGGTCCACGTCCACCATGAGCAGCGCCAGCGGCGTGCCGAAGCGCTGCGCCCGCGCCAGCTCCAGCTCCATGCGCTGGAACAGGTGGCGCCGGTTGGGGACCCCCGTCAGCGGGTCCGTCATGGTGAGCTTCACCGTCTCCGCGTGCAGCCGCGCGTTCTTCACCGCGGCCGCGGCGATGTCCGCCACGGCGGTGAGCAGCTCGATTTCGCCTGCGGAGAAGCTGGCGATGTGCGGCCGCTGGAAGTTCACCACGCCCAGGAGCGTGCCCGCGTGCACCATGGGCACCGCCAGCAGCGCGCCCGTGTTCAGCGCGTCCGCCGACAGTCCGCGGCGCGCGAAGATGCTCGTCGGGTCCGCCACGTCCGGCAGGTACACCGCCTTGTGCGTCTGCGCCGCGCGTCCACACGCGCCCTCGCCCAGGGCGAAGGTGAGGCCCTCGGAGCCACGGTGCTCCGGCCACGCCTGCCGCACCTCCAGCGCGCCCTCCGGGTTGAGGAGCATGATGGAGAACTCGGGGATCTGCAGCCGCTCCACCACCAGCCGGGTGACGCCGTCGAGCAGCTCGTCCAGCTCCAGCGTGTCGTTGAGCGAGCGCGTGATGTCGAACAGCAACGACAGCTCCCGCAGGCGGTCCTCGAGCTCGTCCTTGAGCGCGAGCTTCTCCTTCACCAGCTCCAGATCTCGGTGGGTGTCGATCTCCTCCGCCTTCATGGCGGTGAGCCGCGCGAGCATCTGGTTGAAGGCGGCGCCCAGCCGGGCGATTTCATCCGTGCCGCGCACGTCCGCGCGCACCAGCAGGTCTCCGGCCTCCGCGCGCCCCATCGCCGCGCTCAGCCGACGCAGCGGCCGCGTGAGGTTGAAGTGCAGCGAGAGCGCGATGACCAGCGCGAGCAGGATGGCGAACAGCGCCATGGACGCCAGCGCGCCGCCGAACACGTGCGTGAGCTGCTGGTGCAGCGCGGGCTCCAACATCCGCATCTGCAGCACGCTCTCGCCAGGGACCTCACCGCGCGTGTGACAGCCGCCGCACTCCGGTCCGCCCAGGGGACGTACCACCTCGGTGACGCCGTCCGCCGAGCGCGCCGTCTCCGGCCCGGGGCGGGTGAGTCGCTCGGCCTCGCGGTGCCGGGTGCCCACCTCGGACGGGTTGCGAGACCAGCGGATGATGCCGTCCGCCGTCAGCACGCGCACGTCCTCGACCGAGCGGAACAGCCGCGTGTCCGAGTGCAGCACCTCCGTCACCGCCCCGTGCGCCGCGGCGCCAGGAGGCTGCGGAAGCAGGAAGGTGGAGGCGACGAACTCCGCGAGCGCGAGCGACTCCACCTGCGTGGCGTCCTGCACCGCCACCCGGGCCTCGCGCCAGAAGTGACCGACCCCCAGCAGCGCCACCACCAGTCCCGGCAGAGCGATGCTCCAGAGGAGCTTCCGGCCTACGGTGTCGGGACCCAGGGGCATGGCGCGTTCGCGTCACTTCGTTCGAAAAGACGACACTCGTTTCACGAAGAGTCCGCGGAATTGTCAATGGGCTGACGCGGACTGTCAAACGTACTTCCATGGGAAATTTATCATTCCGTTGGCGCATCCGGCTGGCGCGAGCCGACGTCCGCGTGCGTCGCGCGGGGAGGGGAGGTTAGAAGAGGCTTCCCCATGTCGATTGAGTTGCTGACGTCCCGACTGCTTCCAGTCCCTCACGGCTTCGCGACGCGCGCGGGGGGAGTGTCCGAAGGCCCGTTCTCCTCGCTGAACCTGGGTTTCTCCACCGGAGACGCGCGCGAGAAGGTGGAGGAGAACCTGCGCCGGCTCGCGGGCGCGGCGGGTGCTCCGCTGGGCGCGCTGTCCCGCGTGTCACAAGTGCATGGCGACGTGGTGCTGGAGGCGCGCGTCGAGCAGGTGGACGAAGCACTGCGGCCGGTGGAGGGCGAGGCGGACGCGCTGTGGACACAAGTCCCTGGCACCTGGGTGGCGGTGGGGACGGCGGACTGTGTGCCGGTGGTGCTGGTGGACCCGGACGGGCGGCGCGTGGCGGCGATCCACTCGGGGTGGAAGGGGACGGACCTGGTCATCAGCGCGCGCGCCGTGGAGGCGCTGGTGGCGCGGGGGGCCCGGCCGGAGCGGTTGCTCGCGGCGGTGGGGCCTTCCATCCAGCGCTGCTGCTACGAGGTGTCGCAGGAGCTGGGGCAGCGCTTCACGCAGCGCTTCGGCGCGGACGTCGTGGAGGTGGAACGCTCCGGCCGCGTCCGGCTGGACCTGAGCCGGGCGGTGCGGAGGTCGCTGGTGGGCGCGGGGCTGCGGCCGGAGCACGTGGACGTGCTACAGGCCTGTACCGCCTGTGAGCCCTCGCGGTTCTTCTCCCACCGCCGTGACGCGGGGCGCACCGGACGGCACCTGAACCTGGTGGTGAACCGGTTCTAGGGGCGGCTTCCGGCCGTTTTCTTGACGCTCTTGGACGTGCCTTCCTATCCTCGCGGGGGAATTCCCTTGCGTCCATCGAGGCCCGTGCTCGCGCGCTCCGTCATCTTCCGCCTGCTCGTCGCCGCGCCGCTGTGCGCGCTGTGCGCCTGTGCCAACAACGCCGCCTCCCAGGCGGACGTCGGGGCGCTGACGGCCGAGGTGCGCGCGCTGCGTGAGTCGCAGTCCCGGCTGGTGGAGCGGTTGGAGCGCCTGGAGGCCCATGCCGCGGTGGACCGCGCGCGCACGGCTCCCAGCGCGGCCCGGCCCGCTTCCTCCGCGACGGTGCCCGTCACGGCGGTGGAGTCGGGTGGGGCGCTGATGTCCACGCCGGAGCTGTCCGTGGTGAAGCTCAAGCCGCGCTTCGAGCCCGCGCCCAAGCTGAACACGCAGGTGGCGGTGGTGGAGCCGGACTCCGAGCAGATGGAGATGTTCATCAGCCCGGTGGGCGAGGACTCCGCGCCCGTGGCCGCCATCTCCTCCTCGGGCGGCGCCACCCTGGTGAGCACGCGGGGCGAGGACCCCGCGGACCAGCCGGACCCGGACGTGCTCGACGCGGACTACGAGAAGTACGTGTCCATGCTGCGCACCGGCAACGTGGAGGGGGGCGTGCAGCGCCTGCGCCGCTTCTCCGAGGAGAACCCCCGCCACCCGCGCGCGGACAACGCGCTGTACTTCAGCGGGCTGGGGCAGATGGGGCTCAACGACTTCAAGGACGCCGCCAGCACGTTCGAGCGGCTGATCGCCACCTATCCCGCCGGGGACGCCGTGTTGGACGGCATGCTCCGGCTCGCCGAGTGTCGGGTGCGGCTCAACCAGGCCGCGGATGCCCGGGCTCTCTACACGCGCGTCGTCACCCAGTTCCCGGGGACGGCCGCCGCCACGCAGGCGGAGCAGCGGCTCGCCGCGCTCTCGCAGTGAAGTCTTCATCGAAAGGAAGTCGTGCGATGCGCTCCCGGATCCTCACCTCGCTGATGTTGAGCCTCGCCGTCGCCCCCGCCTGGAGCGCGCTCGCGCAGCAGGAGGGTGGCGAGCAGGACGACACGGAGGCTGGCGGAGAGACTGAAGGCGCCGACGTCATGGACGAGGCCCCCGAGCCTCCTTCCGGCGGCACCACCGTGCAGCTGCCCCCGGGCGCGCCCAGGGGCCGCGAGAGCGCGCCGGGCACCGTCCACACGGTGCAGGAGGGCGACACGCTGTGGGACCTGTCCCAGCGCTACCTGGACAGCCCCTGGTACTGGCCGAAGGTCTGGTCCTACAACCCGGAGATCGCCAACCCGCACTGGATCTACCCGGGCAACCAGGTGCGCTTCTTCGGCTCCGGCGAGGAGGTCCCCCAGCGCGTGGAGACCGAGCAGGACCCCGGGGACGTGGTCGCGCCCACGGAGCTCGCCGACAACACCGTCACCGTGACGGGGAAGATCGGCTACGACGTGTCCTCGTCGCGCCCCGTGACGACGCAGGGCTTCGTGACGCCGCGTGAGCTGGACGAGGCGGGCCGCATCGAGGGCTCGCCCAACGGCGCGCACATGCTGTCCTTCCCGGACAACGTCTACGTGCGCTTCAAGCGCAAGGCGGACGCGAAGGTGGGCGACCGCTACGTCGTGTTCCACACCACGCAGGCGGTGCACCACCCGCGCACGGGCGCCAAGCTGGGCTACCTGACGGACTTCGCGGGCACGCTGCGCGTGGTGCGCGTGGACAAGGGCCTGGTGACGGCGCAGATCGTCGACACCTGGGACGGCATCGAGCGCGGCTTCCTGGTGGGCCCCTACGGCGAGAAGCTCACCGAGCGCGTGGCCCCGCGTCCGAACACGAACTCCAAGGACCTCAACGCCACGGTCATCACCTCGCTGGTGCCGTACCTGACGCTCCTGGGCGAGCACAACACCATCGTCCTGGACAAGGGCAGCGCGGACGGCGTGCAGCTGGGCAACACCTTCGTCATCCTGCGCCAGGGGGATCCGGCGCGCGCGGTGCTGGGCAAGAAGGTCGTGCCGGCCCAGTCGGAGGCGGACAAGGCGCTGCCCTGGGAGCGCATCGGCACGTGCATGGTGACCGAGGTGAAGGAGCGCACGAACAACTGCCTCATGATGAACTCCCTGGAAGAGGTCTCCACGGGAGATCGCGCGCTCATGCGTCCGAGTGGCGCCGCGCCGGCGACCAGCGCCAGCCGCTGAGTCCGGCAGGAAAAGTGCATCCCCCTCCACGCCGGAGGGGTTGAGTGCTTGACCGGTGGCGGCCCGGTGTTTATGTGTCGCGCCCCTCCCAGGGGACCCATCTTCTATATAGGTGGGTCTCGAGTGGGGGTCGGTATGGCGGACGCTGAGACGGACAGCCTCACGGCGGAGCAGCAGGCGTGCCTGGCGCTCTGGGCCGTTCCCGGCCTGGGGCCGAGGACGCTGGTCGCCCTGCGCGCGTTCGCCGACGGTCGCCTGGCGCCCCTGGCCTCGACTCCTGTACGGGACTGGGTGTCCGACGCGCCGGTTTCCCCACAGGTCCGCCAGAGGCTGGCGGCGGTGGCGGGGCTGCCGGCCGTGGCGGAGCGGCTCCTGGAGCTGTGTCGGACGAGCGGCACGCGGGTGGCGTTCTCCGACGAGCGGGCCTACCCGGAGCGACTGCGGGACGTGGAGGACGCGCCGCCGCTGCTGTTCTTCCGGGGCCAGCCGGGCCCCCCGCGCCGACGGGTGGCGATGGTGGGCAGCCGGCGTCCGGACCAGGGCTTCCTGCCGTTCGCCCGGTCGCTGGCCCGTCAGGTGGCCGAGGGCGGGGTGGGGGTGGTCTCCGGAGCGGCGGCGGGCGTGGACCGGGCGTGTCACTGGGGCGCGCTGGATGCGGGAGGGGAGACCTGGGCGTTCCTGGGGTCGGCGCTGGACGCGTTGGACCCGGCGCAGGCCCGCCTGCTGCCCCACTTCCTGGAGCGGGGTGGGGTGTTCTTCAGCGAGCTGCCGCCTGGGGTCCGGGCGAGCACCACGACGTTCCCCCGGCGCAACCGCCTCATCTCCGGCGCATCGGATGCGGTCCTGGTGGTGAGGGCGGGGGCGGAGTCGGGGAGTCTGTACACGGCCCGGGCGGGGCGGGCGCAGGGACGGCCCGTCCTCGCGATGCCCGGGGACGTGCGGCAGGAGGGGGCGGCGGGCTGCAACGCGCTGTTGCGAGAGGGCCACGCGAGCGCGTGCCTGGACGTGAAGGACGTCTGGCGGGCGGTGGGTGTTGACCCTGGGTGGATGGTGGCGCCGGGCAGGGAGGATTGCTGGGCCCGGCTCTCCGCGGAAGCACGCGGGGCCTATGCGGTGTTGGACCGGATTCCCCGGACGTTCGACGAGGTGCTGGCCGGGAGCACCCTCACGCCGGCCGCGCTGGTGAGCGCGCTGGTGGAGCTGGAGATGACGGGGCTGGTCCTCCAGCACCCGGGCAGGTTGTACGAGAAGCTCTAGGTAGGAGAGTCATGGCCACGCGGACGAAGAAGAAGGCGGAAGAGACCGAGGCGACCGAGGAGAAGGCGCCCCGCAAGGCAGCCGGCAAGGCGGCCGGTCGCACCGCCGCCAAGAAGAAGCCTGCGGCCAAGAAGGCCGCGGCGAAGAAGACGGCCGCCCGTCGGCGCGCGACGAAGAAGGGTGACGACGACGCGCTGCCCTCCGTGGAGGCGGATGCGGAGGAGGAGGCCACGCCGCGCGGCAAGGGGCCGCACTACCTGGTCGTCGTGGAGTCGCCCGCGAAGGCGAAGACCATCAAGAAGTACCTGGGCTCCGGCTACACGGTGAAGGCCTCCGTGGGGCACGTGAAGGACCTGCCCAAGAGCAAGATCGGCGTCGACGTCGAGCACGACTTCCAGCCCGAGTACGAGGTCATCAAGGGCAAGGAGAAGGTGCTCAACGAGCTGAAGAAGATGGCGAAGTCCGCCGACAAGGTCTTCCTGGCCACGGACCCCGACCGCGAGGGCGAGGCCATTGCGTGGCACATCAAGGAAGAGCTGGCGCACCCGGACGCGATGCGGGTGACCTTCAACGAAATCACCAAGAAGGCCATCCAGGAGGCCATCGCCCAGCCGCGCGAGCTGAACCAGGACAACTACGACTCGCAGCAGACGCGCCGCATCCTGGACCGTCTGGTGGGCTATCAGATCTCCCCGCTGCTCTGGCAGAAGATCCGCCGGGGCCTGTCCGCCGGCCGCGTGCAGTCGGTGGCGGTGCGGCTCATCGTGGAGCGCGAGGCGGAGATCAAGGCCTTCGTCCCCGAGGAGTACTGGACGCTGGACGCGCTCCTGGAGGGCCCGTCCGGCCCGCCGCCGTTCAAGGCCAAGCTGTCCAAGGTGGACGGCAAGAAGGTGGAGCTGAAGGACCGCGTCAACACGGAGGCGCTCGTCGCCGAGCTGCAGGGCGCCGCCTTCAACGTGGCCAAGGTGGACCGCCGCGAGCGCCGCCGCAACGCGCCCGCGCCCTTCATCACGTCCAAGCTCCAGCAGGAGGCGGCCAACCGGCTGTCCTTCACCGCGAAGAAGACGATGACGCTGGCCCAGAAGCTCTACGAGGGCGTGCCCCTCGGCGAGGAGGGCCAGACGGCGCTCATCACGTACATGCGCACGGACTCCACGCGTCTGTCGGACGACGCCGTGAAGCAGGTGCGGGAGATGATCGGCACGAAGTACGGCGCGGAGTACCTGCCCGAGGAGCCGGTGGTCTACAAGTCGCGCAAGAGCGCGCAGGACGCCCACGAGGCCATCCGCCCCACGTCGCTGGAGTACCCGCCGGAGCGGGTGCGCCCGTTCTTCGACGCGATGGACGAGCAGGACATGTTCCGGCTCTACGAGCTCATCTGGAACCGGTTCGTGGCGTGCCAGATGAAGCCCGCCGTCTACGACCAGACGAGCGCGGACATCGCCGCGGGCCGGGCCACGTTCCGCGCCTCCGGCAGCACGCTGAAGTTCCCCGGCTACCTCGCGGTGTACGGCGCGGGCCTGACGCCGGAGGAGGAGGCGGAGAAGGAGAAGGCCAAGGCCGCCGGTGACGAGAGCGCGGACGGCGCCGACGCGGTGGGCGACCTGCCGGTGCTCAACGACGGCGACAAGCTGGGGCTGCAGAAGCTCGTGCACGAGCAGCACTTCACCCAGCCGCCCCCGCGCTTCAGCGAGGCCACGCTGGTGAAGGAGCTGGAGGAGAAGGGCATCGGCCGGCCGTCCACGTATGCGGCCATCCTCTCCACCATCCAGGACAAGAAGTACGTGGAGAAGCTGGAGAGCCGCTTCCGGCCCACGGACCTGGGGCAGATGACGAACGAGATGCTCGTCAAGCACTTCCCCCACGAGCTGGACGTCACCTTCACGGCGACGATGGAGGAGAAGCTCGATCAGATCTCCGAGGGCGGCGCCAAGTGGGTGGCGGTGCTGCGCGACTTCTACGGGCCCTTCAAGGACACGCTCGAGAAGGCGAAGGCGGAGATGCGCGACGTCAAGCGCGAGGAGATCAAGACCGACATCGCCTGTGAGAAGTGCGGCAACCACTTCGTCATCAAGTTCGGAAAGATGGGGCACTTCCTCGCCTGCTCGAACTACCCCGACTGCAAGAACACCAAGGACTTCAAGCGGGACGCCGAGGGGAAGATCGTCATCGTCGAGGAGGAGACGACGGACGAGCTGTGCGAGAAGTGCGGCAAGCCCATGGTCATCAAGCGCGGCCGCTTCGGGCGCTTCATGGCGTGCTCGGGCTACCCGGACTGCAAGACGTCCAAGCCCATCTCCATCGGCGTCAACTGCCCGGAGTGCAAGCAGGGCTACCTGACGGAGCGCCGCAGCGGCCGGGGGAAGATCTTCTTCGGCTGCAACCGCTACCCCGACTGCCGCTTCGCCGCCTGGGACCGGCCGCTCGCCGAGTCCTGCCCCCAGTGCGCCTCGCCGTACCTGCTGCAGAAGTTCTCCAAGCGGGACGGGGCGTACATCTCCTGCCCCAACAAGGAGTGCGACTACCGGCGGGAGGTCGCGGAGCAGCCGGGCGTCCCCACGGACCCGGGGACCAGCTCGGCTGCCTGAAAACCCAAGTGTTTACAGGGGGCTGGCCCGTCCGTGGCTTGACAGCTTCGGCGGGCCCGCCCTACAACCCGGCCAATGATTTCCTCGGTGGTCAGCGAGTGGCTGGTCAACGCGAGCCTCGCGGCCGCGGACGCCGGCAAGCTGGGTGTCACGGACTCCGTCATCAAGTTCTTCAAGGATGGCGGTCCGTTCATGTTCGTGAACCTGTTCTGGCTGGCGTGCGCGCTGGCGGTGGCCACCGAGCGCATCGTCACGCTGGTGTTCCGCTACAACCTGAACCCCGCGCCCTTCATGGAGCAGATCTCCAAGCTGGTGCGCAGCGGCAACCTGGACCGGGCGGTGAAGGTCTGCGCCATGGCGCCCAACGCGCCGCTGGCGAAGGTCATCCGCGCGGGGCTGGTGAACGCCAACCGGGGTGAGATCGAGGTGGCCAAGGGCGTGGAGGAGGCCATCGTCGAGTACAGCCCGCACGTGACGAAGCGCATCCCCTGGCTGTGGTCCCTGGCGAACATCGCCACGCTGGTGGGCCTGGTGGGCACCATCTTCGGCCTCATCGGGACGTTCCAGGCGCTGGGCAATGTGCCGGCGGAGCAGAAGCAGGTGCTCCTGTCGGAGGGCATCTCCAAGGCGATGAACAACACGGCCTTCGCGCTCTCCATCGCGGTGCTGTGCATCGTGTTCCACCTGTTCCTGACGTCGTACGCCAAGGGCATGGTGGAGAGCCTGGAGCTGCACGCGCTGAAGCTGGAGAACCTGCTGTCGCGGCGCGGCGGCGTGGACCCGGCGGCCACGGAGCTCGAGGCTCGCGCGTCGTAGCGCGGGCGGAGCGCGCGTCCATGGCGTTCTACTACTCCCGCCGCAAGCTGAAGGTCCGCGAGGAAGAGGAGTCGGGCGAGCTGAACGTCGTCCCGTACCTCGACATCCTCATGAACCTCATCATCTTCATGCTGCTGTCGATCACCGGCCTGGCCTCGTTCGGCATCCTGAACGTGAGCGCGCCGGCGTACGGCCCTCCGTCGGCGGGCATGACGCAGGAGTCGGCGAGCGACGAGCCGAAGCTGACCTTGTCGGTGCTCATCTCGCGCAAGGGTCACTTCGTCAGCAGCGAGAACGCCATCCTCGGCGAGGCCGGGGCGCCCACGGTGCCCACCCGCGCCGACGGTGACTTCGACTACGCCGCGCTCAACGCGTGGATGGTGAAGATCAAGTCGGAGTTCCCCAAGGAGACCAAGGTCATCGTCGGCGCGGACGCGGACATCCCCTACGACGCGCTCATCCAGACGATGGACGCCATCCGCGAGGAGCAGGGCGCCCAGCGCCGCCTGCTGTTCCCCGACGTCACGCTGGCGGGGACCTGAGCCATGGCCGAGACGCTGCCGCACGTGCCGGAGGTCGTCGACGAGGAGGCCCTCGCGCGGCTGCGCTACCGCCGGGCCCTGGCGCGCAAGAAGCGCAAGGAGCGCGAGGCGGCGGGGGAGATCAAGGAACTGAACATCACCGCGATGATGGACATGATGACCATCCTCCTGGTGTTCCTGCTCAAGTCCTTCGCCTCGTCCTCCGCGGCGGTGACGGCGTCCGAGGACGTGCGTCCCCCCGTGTCCACCACGCGCGCGACGCCCCGGGACACGGTGGCCGTCACGATCACCCCCAAGAGCATCCTCGTGGGCGAGCGCGAGGTGCTGCGGCTGGTGAACGGTCAGCTCCCGGCCGAGGCCCTCCAGGGCCGGCTGGTGCTCCCGCTCGACGCGCGCCTGAAGAAGGAAGTGGAGAAGCTCAAGTACATCGCGGAGCGCAATCCGCAGGCGCCCTTCAGCCAGGAGCTGTCCGTCATCGCGGACCGCAAGGTGCCGTACGACATGCTCCTGAGCGTGCTCTACACGGCGGGACAGAACGAGCTGGAGAACTACCGCTTCGTCGTCCTCAAGAAGGACGGAGACTGAAGGCGCCCCCTGGCGTGAGTCAGGGAGCGCCCGGCCCGTGTCCGTGTCCCGCGTCGCCTAGAGGGACGGCGTGGCGTAGTGGCCGCCGCGCATCTCCTGCTCGTGCGCGGTGGCGTCCTCCTCGCAGCGGATGGCGAAGGGCAGGGCCTCCAGGCGCTCCTTGGAGATCTCCTGGCCGCAGTCCACGCACTCGCCGAAGACGCCCATGTCCATGCGCCGCAGCGCGGCGTCGATGAGCATGATTTCACGCCGCTGGGCCTCCATCAGGCTGGACAGGGTGTAGTCCGCCAGCTCCGACTGGGCCTGCTCCTCGTATTCGGGGTCGCGCTCCTGCTCCTTGAGCGCCGTCAGCTCGCGGTGCGCGCCGTCGCTCGTGGTGAGGATTTCCCGCCTGCGGCGCTGGAGTATCTCGCGTACCCTCAGCAAGTCTTGGGCTCGGCTCATGATGGGCCTCGTCTTCGTGGATGCTGCTTCGAGTGCGTCTTGCGCTCGCTCGGAAGCACGCGGCCCCGAGCGACGAACGCGAGAAACGTAGGGGTGCAACCCAGGTGCGGAAACCGCGCCTTCCAACGGGGGGCAAAGGTGGCTCGGGGGGCGGGCGGGCGGACACGGCGGCCTGTCCCCGACGACGGGTTGACGCTCGTGGATTCACGGTCGGGACAGGGCGTGCCAGTCCTGCTAACTGTTGGCTGACGGGCACGCGCGCGTGGGCGCTCCCGGGAGGACGCGGATGTCGGACGTGAAGCAGCGGGTGACGGTGATTGGCGGCGGTCTCGCGGGCACGGAGTGCGCGTACCAGCTCGCCCGCAGGGGCGTGCCGGTGGTGCTGCGCGAGATGAAGCCCCACAAGCGCTCGCCAGCGCACAAGTCGGATTCGCTCGCGGAGCTGGTGTGCAGCAACTCGCTGCGCTCGGACAACCCGGAGAGCGCCATCGGCCTGCTGCACGCGGAGCTGCGGGATTTGGGCTCGGTGGTGCTGTCGAGCGCGGATGCGCACCGGGTGCCCGCGGGCGACGCGCTGGCGGTGGAGCGCGAGGGGTTCTCCCAGGCCATCACCCAGGCGCTGAGGAACTCCGGCGGCGTGGAGCTGGTGGCGGGCGAGGTGGAGACGCTGCCCGAGGAGGGCCCCGTGGTGGTGGCCACCGGGCCGCTGACGTCCGACGCCCTGACGCGCGAGCTGGAGCGGCACGTGGGGCAGAAGCTCTATTTCTACGACTCCATCGCCCCCATCCTGTCGGCGGACTCCATCGACCTGACGGTGGCCTTCCGGCAGAGCCGCTATGGCAAGGGCGGCGGGGACGACTACCTGAACCTGCCGATGAACCGCGAGGAGTACTACCGGTTCATCGCGGAGCTGAAGGCGGGCCAGAAGGTGGTTCCGCACAGTTTCGAGGAACCGAAATACTTCGAAGGCTGTCTGCCCATCGAGGTGATGGCGGAACGCGGCGACGACACGCTGGCCTACGGGCCGATGAAGCCGGTGGGGCTGAGGGACCCGCGCACGGGCAAGGAGCCCCATGCCGTGGTGCAGCTGCGCATGGAGGACCGCGCGGGCACGGCGTGGAACATGGTGGGCTTCCAGACGCGCCTGACGTGGGGTGAGCAGAAGCGCATCTTCACCACCTGCATCCCGGGCCTGCAGAACGCGGACTTCCTGCGGATGGGGCAGATCCACCGCAACACGTTCATCGACTCGCCGCGCCTGTTGTCGAGCGACCTGTCGCTCAAGAGCGAGCCCCGGGTGTTCTTCGCGGGGCAGGTGTCGGGCGTGGAGGGGTACGTGGAGAGCGCGGCGTGCGGCTATCTGGTGGCGCTGGCGCTGCATGCGCGGCTGAGCGGCAAGCCGTGGGTTCCGCCCCCGGCGACGACGGCGCTGGGCGCGCTGTTCCGGCATGTGACGGGCGAAGCGCACCCGCCGGACTACCCGCATCAGCCCTCCAACATCATCTTCGGCCTCTTCCCGCCGCTGACGGGGCGGATGAAGAAGGCGGAGAAGCGGGTGGCGTATTCGGCCCGCGCGAGGACGGACCTGGCGGCGTGGCTGCCACACGCGGGTGTCCCGGCATCGGGCGCCCCGGAGCACGAGGAGCAGAGGAGCGCATGATTCGGCCGAGGCTGGGACGACTTCTGGGCGCGGGGCTGGTCGCCTCGCTCGTGGTGGCTGGCGGCGGATGCAAGAAGAGCGAGGACGCGAAGCCGGCGGGGAGCCCGTCGGCCGCGACTCCCTCGGCGGCGGCGCCGAGCGCGCCGGCCGCGCCGAGCCCCACCGGGCGGGCTCCGGCGGGCGCGGGGCAGGGGCTGCTGCTGGACGCGGGCCGCGCGGCGGACCTGCGGCTCACGTCGGATGGGCGCTTCGCCACGTACCTGATGAACGGGCAGAAGCCCCGGCTGGACGGTGTGCCGCCGCAGATGCTGCTGGGCGAGCTGCGCGTGGTGCCGGTGGAGGGAGGGGAGCCTCGCAAGCTGGGCGACAGCGTGACGAACGTGCCGGGCGGGCTCTTGTTCTCGGCCGACTCGCGCTACGCGCTGTACCTCACCGGCTACAACCCGGCCTCGCAGTCGGGCACGCTCAACGTGGCGACGCTCGACGACGCGAAGGCGGAGCCGGCGGTGCTCGGCACGGCCGTCAGCTACATGCTGCCCTCGCCGGATGGAACGAAGGTGGCGTTCGTCGACGGCGGCAAGCTGAAGCTGGGGCCGCTGCCCGCGGGGCCCTTCGTCGACGTGGCGGCCGAGGTGAGCACGGCGCAGTTCACCGCCGACGGCAAGGCGCTCCTGTTCAAGCGGCGGCTGTCCGCGGCGGGCGGACTGGCGGTCGTCGCCGTGGACAAGCCGGAGGCCGCGCCGCGCAAGCTGGCGGACCAGGTGGGCGACTACTCGGTGTCGCCGGATGGCCAGCGCGTGGCCTTCCAGGTGCGCAGCGAGTCCGTGCGCGGGCTCTATGACCTCTACCTGGCGGAGCTGCCCGCGGAGAAGCCCAAGCGGCTGGCCGTCGCGTCGCAGTCGTTCGGCTTCTCTCCGGACGGCAAGTGGCTGGCGCGCTCGGAGAACGGCAAGCCGGACGTGCCGGGGGACTTGTACGTGGGCCCCGCGGCGGGCGGCCCGGGCCGCAAGGTGGGCGAGCGCGTGGAGACCTTCGCCTTCTCGCCGGACTCGCAGGCGGTGGGCTTCCTGGACAAGTACGACGTGACGGCGCGCGCGGGGTTGATGGCGGTGGCGTCGCTGCCGGACGGCGCGCCCAGGCGGGTGGGGGACCGGGTGCCCAACTTCGTGTGGGGCTCGGACGCGCGCTACGTGGCGTTCCTCTCTCGCTTCCTCAAGCCCGAGTACTCGGTGGACCTGATGCTCTATCCGATGGGCGCGGAGAAGGCGGAGAAGGTGCACCGGGGCGTGTTCGGCTACGGCTTCATGCCGGGCAACGGCCAGGTGGTGTTCCGCTCGAACTGCATCCGCAACGGCCGCGCGTGTGACTTCAAGGCGCTGGAGCTGCCCCAGAAGGCCGAGCCGCAGACGTGGCTCCAGGGCATCTTCAGCTACAAGCTGTCCACGGATGGCAAGCGCGTGCTGGCCACGTACGCCCGCATGGACTCGGACACGTACGACATCGCCGTGTACGACGCGAAGACGCAGGCGCGAAAGCCGCTGGACCAGGGCGTCCAGGTGCCCGTGTACTTCGGCGGCAAGGAGGACTCGCGCGCCGTCTACATCATCGCGCAGGGGCCCAAGGCGGGCGTCTACAGCGTGAGCGCGCTGCCCTGACCCGGAGGACCTCGGGACTCACCGGAGCGTGAGCTGGAAGCTCACGCCTCCTTCCCCGATGCTGAAGCCCGCGTGCGGGCCGAAGGCGAGCACGGAGAAGAGCGCCACGCCCAGGCATGCGAGCACCACCTTGTGGCCGGTGCGCAGCGAGTGGAAGAAGGTCGTCTCGTAGTTGGCGCCCACGAAGCGCAGCGCGAAGAAGAACCCCACGGGCAGCAGTGGGGTGTCGTTCACCGTGAACCAGAGACTGGAGAGCGCGAGCAGCTGGAAGTAGCGCTTGCGGCTCAGGTGGAAACGGTCGTCGTACTCGGTGGTGGCGGCGGTGTGCATCGGCTCCCTCGCGGAGGTGAAGCGGTGTGCCGCCGACGGGTGCAGGGGCCTCGCCAGCGGGAGGCACGTCGTTCCGATGGCTTGGCCCGCGCCGTCGTCCTGGCCCGGAGACACCGGGTCCGGGATGACAACCCAGGAGTCCCTCGCTCGGTGTCGCCCGAGGGTCCTCGGGTGTGCTTAGGTCCGCGGCGCGCATGACTTCGACTCCGCTCACGTATCGCCGCTATGGCGGCTCGCTCCAGGTCGACATCCCCACCTTCGACGTGCTCGTGGAGGCCTCGCGCATCCCCGAGACGCAGTGGATTGCCACGGCGTGCCCTTTGGAGGGCTTGAGCTGTGACCCGGCCTTCCTCAAGTTCCTCGACACGGATGGCAATGGCCGAGTCCGCGTGGCGGAGGTCCGCAGCGCGGTGGACTGGGCCGCTCGACACCTGAAGGACCGGCGCGGCGCGGACGCGAGCAGCGACGTGCTGGAGCTCAACGCGCTGTCCTCGGAGGGGGCCCCGCTGCGGAGCGCGGCGGAGATGATCCTGCGCACCGTGGGCGCGGCGGACACGGGCCGAATCTCCCTGGCCCAGGTCCGCGCCAGCGACGAGGCGCTGCGCAAGGCGGGGCAGAACGGCGACGGCATCATCGCCCCGGACCGGCTGCCGGAGTCCCTGCGTCCGCTCGCCCGCGACATCATGGCGTCCTTCCCCGAGGTGAAGAACCGCGCGGGGGAGGCGGGCGTCGACAAGCCCATGCTCCAGCGCTTCCGCGACGAGCGTCAGGCGCTGCTCACGCACCTGGGCAAGCGCGGCGAAGTCTTCGTCTGGGGCGAGGAGAGCGAGGCGCGCGCGAAGCGCATCCGCGAGGTGGCGCCGCTCCTGGACGCGTACTTCCTGCAGTGCCGGCTCGTCGCCGCGCAGCCCGAGGCGGCGGCGGCCCTGCGGCTGCGCGCGGAGCGGGTGGAGGGCGCGCTCGGTGACACGGCCGCGCTGGGCAAGGCCGCGGGCGACCTGCCGATTGCTCCTCCCGACGCGGCGGGTGTGCTCGAGTGGTCGCGCCTCTTGCGCGGCCCCGCGTACGAGCAGCTCCAGGCATTCCGTCGCGACGTCGCGGCGCCGCTGACGGGGGACCCGGAGCGCCTGACGGACACTGCGTGGCGCGAGCTGGTGGCGAAGGCGGACGCGGTGCTCGCGTGGTTCGCGACGCGCGACGCGAGCCCCCTGCACAAGCTGGCCGGCTCGCTGGAGACGGTGTCGCTCGCGGACGTGGATGCGCTCGACGCCGTGAGCCAGGCGGACCTCGCGCTGGCGCCCACGCTCGCGTCCATCATCGAGCTGGAGCGGCTGGTGCTCTACCAGCGCTGGCTGCTGGTGTTCGCCAACAACTTCATCAGCATGCCCAACCTGTACCTGCCCAAGGCCCCGGCGCTGATGGAGCGCGGGACGCTTATCCTCGGCGGGCGCAAGTACACGCTGTCGGTGCTCGCCAAGAACCGCGCCGAGCACGCCGCGCTGACGAGCCAGGGCACCACGTGCATCCTCTACGTGATGGTCGCGCCCAAGGACGGCACGCCCGGCTACGAGGTGGCGGTGCCCGTCACGCGCGGCCGCAGCACGGACCTGGTCGTGGGCAAGCGCGGCGTCTTCTACGACGTGGACAACCAGGAGCACGACGCCACGGTCACGCACGTCATCCGTCAGCCCGTGTCGCTGTGGGAGTCGATGACCATGCCCTTCACGCGCATGGCCGGCTTCATCACCAGCAAGGTGGAGGGCATGGCCACCGCGGGCGAGAAGACCTTCGACGCGACGCTGGAGGAGGGCTACGCGAAGACGGTGGCCGCGGCCCCATCCCCCACCGCGCCCCCGGCTCCGGCCACGGCGGCGCCCGCTCCCGCTCCCGCGGCGGCGCCTGGCGGGCTCGCGGGGGTCATCGCGGCCGGCAGCATCGCGGCCGCGGCGCTCGGCTCCTCGTTCGCGTTCATCGTCTCGCAGGTGAAGTCCCTGACGCTGGGGGACGTCATCACGGCCGCGTCGCTCATCGCCATCGCGGTGATGGCGCCGGCGGGGCTGCTCGGCTGGCTGAAGCTGCGTCGGCGCAACCTGGCGCTGCTGCTGGAGGGCTCCGGCTGGGCGCTCAATGATCGGCTGATGCTCACGCGCGGGCTGTCCACGCTGGTGACGCGCCGGCCCCGACTGCCCAAGGGCGCGCGCGTGGACCACCGAGACATGGTCCGCCCGGCGCTGCTCGCCCAGCAGGACGAGGATGGCGAGCAGGAGGGGCTGTCCTGGTGGTCCCGCCTGGGGCTCGCGGCGCTGGTGCTGTTCATCCTGCTCTGGCAGGTGCGCAACCCCATCCTCACCTGGATGTGCCAGAAGGCCTGGCTGTCGGACGCCACGTGCGTGGCGCTGCTGCCCACGCCTCCCGTCGCGCCGGTCGTCGTGCCCACCGCCCCGGCCGTGCCGACGAAGTAGGGGTTTCGTGGGGCCCGGAATCTTGCGAGGCTCTCCGGGCCCCCTACGCTCGACCTCGCCATGACGAACCTGTCGCCGCTCTTGGAGAAGTTCCGGGTCCACCTGGAGGACGAGAAGGGCTCGTCCCCGCACACGGTGCGCAACTACCTGGTCGACCTGGTGGACTACGAGCGCTACCTGGTCGAGCGGATGAAGTCGTCCCTGCTCGCCGGCACGCACGCGGCGATTCGCGGCTACCTGGGCACCCTGAGCGTGGACCACGCGCCCGCCAGCCGCGCGCGGCGCCTGGCCTCCATCAAGTCCTTCTACAAGTACCTGGTGCGCCAGAAGCTGCTGCCCGCCAGCCCCGCCAAGCTGGTGAAGAGCCCGAAGCTGCCCAAGGCGCTCCCCAAGGTGCTGCCGGTGGAGGAGGTCTTCGCGCTGCTCGACGTGCACGACTTGAAGTCCGTGCTCGGCCTGCGCGACAAGGCCATCCTGGAGATGCTCTACGGCGGCGGGCTGCGCATCAGCGAGCTGTGTGACCTGGACCTGCTCGCCGTGGACCGGAGCGGCCGCATCGTCCGGGTCATGGGCAAGGGCAGCAAGGAGCGCCTGGTGCCCGTCAACGCGCAGGCCATCCGCTCGCTGGAGGCGTACCTGGCGCGCCGGGGAGAGCTGCTCGCGGAGCCCAGGCCGGGGCAGGCGCCGGAGGCCATCTTCCTCAACTTCCGCGGCGGCCGGCTGACGCCCCGGAGCATCCGCCGACACCTGGACCAGCACGTGCTCAAGTGCGCGCTGGCGCGCAAGGTGAGTCCGCACGCGTTGCGTCACTCGTTCGCCACGCACCTGCTCGGTGGGGGCGCGGACATCCGCAGCATCCAGGAGCTGCTGGGCCACGCGAGCCTGTCCACCACGCAGCGGTATACCCACGTCAGCTGGGAGCAGCTCCAGCAGGTCTACGACGCCGCCCACCCCCGCGCCTGAGAAACGGTGCGGGAGCGGACAGGCGGGCGGTGTTCCTTGGAAACGCGGGGCGCGGCTTGTTAAACCCGCTCCATGTTCCACGGCACCACCATCCTCTGTGTGCGACGCGACGGAAAGGTCGCCATCGCCAGCGACGGTCAGGTCTCGCTCGAAAAGACGGTGATGAAGAACACGGCGAAGAAGGTCCGCAAGCTGGGCGAGGGGCAGGTCCTCGCCGGGTTCGCGGGCAGCACCGCCGATGCCTTCACCCTGTTCGAGCGCTTCGAGGGCAAGCTCAAGGAGCACCAGAAGAACATGGCGCGCGCCTGCGTCGAGCTGGGCAAGGACTGGCGCACGGACCGCTTCCTGCGCCGGCTGGAGGCGCTGCTCGTCGTCGCGGACAAGGACAAGACGTTCATCCTGTCCGGCGCCGGGGACGTCATCGAGCCGGACCACGGCATCGCCGCGGTGGGCAGCGGAGGCCCCTACGCGTTCGCCGCCGCCCGGGCGCTGATGGCCCACACGCAGCTGACCGCTCGCGAGGTGGCGCAGCAGTCGCTGTCCATCGCGGGCGAAATCGACATCTACACCAACTCCAACATCTCCATCGAAGAGCTCTAGGAGCCTCCCCGTGGCCGAATCGCGCAAGACGTCCGCCTTCACGCCTCGTGAGGTGGTGGGCGAGCTGGACCGCTACATCGTCGGGCAGAACGCCGCCAAGCGCGCGGTGGCCATCGCCCTGCGCAACCGCTGGCGCCGCCAGCAGGTCTCCGACGACCTGCGCGACGAGATCCACCCGAAGAACATCATCATGATCGGCCCCACCGGCGTGGGGAAGACGGAGATCGCCCGCCGGCTCGCGAAGCTGGCGCAGGCGCCGTTCGTCAAGGTGGAGGCCTCCAAGTTCACGGAGGTGGGCTACGTGGGCCGCGACGTGGAGTCGATGATCCGCGACCTCGTCGAGGCCGCCATCGGCCTGGTGCGCGAGGAGGAGACGGAGAAGGTCCGCCCCCGCGCGGAGGAGCTCGCCGAGGACCGGCTGATGGAGCTGCTCCAGAACAACGGCGCGCCGCGCACGCCGTCCTCGCCGCCGCCGTTCGGCTTCGCGCCGCCGCCTGCGCAGCCCGCGCCCCAGCGCCTGGGCGACAACGAGCGCGAGAAGCTGCGCGCCCAGCTGCGCGCGGGCACGCTCGATGACCAGTTCGTGGAGGTGGAGACGAGCGACAGCGCGCCCACCTTCATGCGCGGCTTCTCCGGCCAGGGCATGGAGGAGATCGGCGTCAACCTGCAGGACCTCTTCAAGAACATGCCCGGCATGAGCAAGACGCGCAGGCGTCGGGTGCGCGTGCCGGAGGCGCTCCAGTTCCTGCGTCAGGAGGAGGCCCAGAAGCTGGTGGACCCGGACCGCGTCCAGCGCGAGGCGGTGGTGCGCGCCGAGTCGAGCGGCATCGTGTTCATCGACGAGATCGACAAGATCGCCAGCCGCGACGGCGGCGGCAAGGGCGGGGGAGGCCCGGACGTCTCGCGCGAGGGCGTGCAGCGCGACATCCTCCCCATCGTCGAGGGCTCCACCGTCAACACCAAGTACGGCATGGTGAAGACGGACCACATGCTCTTCATCGCCGCGGGCGCCTTCCACGTCTCCAAGCCCAGCGACCTCATCCCGGAGCTGCAGGGCCGCTTCCCCATCCGCGTGGAGCTGGAGCCGCTCTCCGGCGACGACCTCATCCGAATCCTGCGCGAGCCGAAGAACTCCCTCTTGCGCCAGTACACCGCGCTGCTCTCCACCGAGGGCGTGCGCCTGTCCTTCACGGACGACGCGGTGACGGAGCTGGCGCGCATCGCCCAGCAGGCGAACGAGCGCACGCAGAACATCGGCGCTCGCCGCCTGCACACCGTGCTCGAGCGGCTGCTCGACGAGGTCTCCTTCTCCGCCAGCGAGCTGGGCCCCCGGGACTTCCAGGTGGACGGCAATTATGTGCGCGAGCGGCTGGGCGCCATCGTCCAGGACGAGGACCTGTCGCGCTACATCCTCTAGCGCGCTATATGGCGCGCACACCGCAGTGCCCTCACCACAAGGAAGGTTGACTCCCTTGCCGCAACCCGTGCCCTCGGCCGCCCCCAGCTCCAACGACACCCTCATCCAGAAGGCCCGCCACCACCTGCTGCAGAACTACAAGCAGCAGCCCATCGTCCTGGCACGTGGGCAGGGTACGCGCGTGTGGGACGCGGATGGGCGGGAGTACCTGGACCTCATCGGGGGCGTGGCCACGTGCGCGCTCGGGCACTGTCACCCGGACGTGGTGGCGGCGGCGCACGCGCAGCTGGACACCCTGTGGCACGTCTCCAACGCGTTCTACTCGCAGCCGCAGATCGACCTGGCGGCGCAGCTGTGCGAGTGGAGCGGCCTGTCGCGCGCGTTCTTCTGCAACTCGGGCGCGGAGGCGAACGAGGCCCTGCTGAAGCTGGCCCGCAAGGTGATGAAGGACCGGGGCACGCCGGAGCGCTTCGAGGTCATCACCTTCGAGCGCAGCTTCCACGGCCGCACCCTGGCCACCGTCACGGCCACCGGACAGCCGAAGTACCACGCGGGCTTCGAGCCGCTGCCCGCGGGCTTCCACCACGTGCCCTACGGGGACCTGGACGCGGTGCGCGCCGCGGTGAAGCCCACCACGGCCGCCATCCTGGTGGAGCCCGTCCAGGGCGAGGGCGGGGTGCGTCAGGCTCCCGCGGGCTTCCTCAAGGGCCTGCGGGCGCTGTGCGACGAGAAGGGCCTGCTGTTGCTGGTGGATGAAATCCAGACGGGCATGGGGCGCACGGGCATCCCGTTCGGCTTCATGCGCGACGGCATCCTCCCGGACGCCATCAGCATGGCCAAGGCGCTGGGCAACGGCCTGCCCATCGGCGCCATGCTGTGCCGCGACGACGTGGGCGCGAGCATGGTGCCCGGCAGCCACGGGTCCACCTTCGGTGGCAACCTGGTGGCCGCCGCCGCCGCCAACGCGGTGCTGAAGGTCATCCGCCAGCCGGGCTTCCTCGACGAGGTGAACTCCAAGGGGGCGTACTTCCTGGAGAAGCTGCGGGGCATCCAGTCCCGGCTGCCCGCGGGCCGCGTGGTGGAGGTCCGGGGCCAGGGCCTGCTGGTGGGCCTGGAGATGGACCGCGACGCGCCCCAGGTGCTCGGCAAGCTGCGCGAGGCGGGGGTGCTCGGCAACGCCGCGGGGGAGCGGACCGTGCGCTTCGCCCCTCCGTTCACCATCAGCCGGGAGGAGCTGGACCAGAGCCTGGCCATCATCGAGCGGGTGCTGACCGCCCTCTGAGGGCGGCCTCCCCTCGGCCGGAGCCGCGGGTTGGGGGACACTGGGTGTTTGACGCCCCGCGTCCCCCAAACCTAGGCTGTTCCATTCGGCAACCCTTCAGCGGACCGTCCTGTGAGCGCGTCAAACACGATTGTCGGCCTGGGGGCCCGGACGGACCACATCGCCACCGTGCCCAACCTGGACCTCGCTCGCCTCCAGCTCTCGCCGGAGGAGGCGGGCGTGTTGTCGCTCGTCGGCAGGGTGGAGCGCATCGACCAGGTGCTGTCACGTTCCACCCTGGGTGAGGCGCGCACCATCGCCGTGCTGCTGGCGCTGCGCGCCAAGGGCGCCATCGTCCCGGCGCGCGTGGTGCAGCGAAACCAGCCGGCGCCCGCCGTGGACGCGGCGATGGCCGAGGAGGTGGACCTCGAGCCGGAGCGCAAGAAGGAGATCATCGACCTGGAGCGCGCGCTGGACGGCCTGGACTACTTCGCCGTCCTCGGCCTGCGTCCGGGCGCTCCCGCCACCGAGGTGAAGCAGGCGTATTACAACGCGTCGCGCCGCTTCCACCCGGACCGCTACTTCGGCAAGAACCTGGGCAGCTTCCGCGCGCGGATGGAGCGCATCTTCCGCAAGCTCACCGACGCCCACAACGTCCTCAGCCAGCAGGACAAGCGCGACGCGTACCTCAAGGCGAACCCGGCGCTCGCACAGGCCTCCGCCGCCGCCTCGGCTCCCTCGACACCGCCGCCCGTGGCCTCCTCGCCGGCTCCAGCCGCGGCCTCGTATCCGGCCACGGAGCTGACGCCCATTGGCCTCACGCCTCCGCCCGCGCCCTCGCCCCTGCGCATGGCCCGGCCCGCGCCGCCGCCGCCGCGCGCGCCCGCACCGCCACCGGTGAACGACGCGGAGTCGGAGGCCCGGCGCGCCGAGCGACAGGCCCGGCTCGCCCGCCACCCGTACATGGCCAAGAACGTGCGCCTGACGGAGCTGGTGGCCCGGGGCAAGGCGGCCGTGGCCCGAGGGGACTGGGAGCGCGCGTACCAGGACTTCCACCAGGTCCAGACGATGGACCCGAAGAACCGCGAGGTGGCGACGCTGCTGGTGGAGGCGCGCCGCCGTCACGACGAGCAGCGGGCCTCCGTCGAGGTGACGCGGGGGCGGGAGCTCGAGCAGCACGGGGACGACGTCGGGGCGCTCGCGGCGTACCGGCTCGCCTTCTCGCTGGACAACCAGAGCGCCGAGGCGGCCTTCCGCTCGGCGAAGCTGGGGCTTCAGCAGGGCCAGGATGTCGGAGAGGTGCGCGTCCTGGCGCAGCGCGCCGTGGACCTCTTGCCGGGGCGTGTGGAGCACCAGGTGTTGTTGGGGCGGGTGCTGATGGAGTCAGGGGCCAAGAAGCAGGCCAAGCGGGTCTTCGAGGACGCGGCGAAGCTGGACCCCGACAACGCCGAGGCCAAGGCGGCGCTCAAGAAGCTGCGCTGGACGTTCTAGTAGGATGAGCACGCTCACCCATGGCTGAGTCCGAACCTCTCATTGGCATCGACCTGGGCACGACGAACAGCATCGTCGCGACCGTCCAGGACGGGCAGCCCATCGTCATCAAGAACCGCACCGGCATGGCGCTGACGCCGTCGGTGGTGGCGGTGTCGAAGAACGGCAAGCGCCTGGTGGGCGGCATCGCCAAGCGCCAGGCCATCACCAACCCGCAGGAGACGGTGTACGCCGCCAAGCGGCTCATCGGCCGGAAGTTCTCCTCGCACGAGGTGCAGGACGCGCTGCGCTCGCTGCCCTACGAGGTGGTCGTCGGACAGCACGACGATTTGCGCATCCGGATGGGGGGCAAGGACCTGTCCGTCCCGGAGATCAGCGCGATGATCCTCCAGGAGCTGAAGGCGGACGCGGAGGCGCACTTCGGCAGGCCGGTGACGAAGGCCGTGGTCACGGTGCCGGCGTACTTCAACGACGCCCAGCGCCAGGCGACGAAGGACGCGGGCCGCATCGCCGGGCTGGACGTGCTGCGCATCATCAACGAGCCCACGGCGGCGGCGCTGGCGTACGGCTTCAGCCGCACGGTGAACGGCCGCGTGGCGGTGTTGGACCTGGGCGGCGGCACGTTCGACGTGTCGGTGCTGGAGATCAACCAGGGCGTCTTCGACGTGGTGGGGACGGGCGGCGACACGTACCTGGGCGGCGAGGACTGGGACAACCGCATCATCGAGTGGCTCGTCTTCGGCTTCGCGAAGGAGCACGGCATCGACCTGCGCAAGGACCGCATGGCGTTGCAGCGGCTCAAGGACGCGGCGGAGAAGGCGAAGGTCGAGCTGTCCAGCGTGCGCGAGGCGCAGATCAACCTGCCGTTCATCAGCACGCCCCCGGGTGGAGGCGCGGCGCTGCACCTGCAGGCGGCGCTGTCGCGAGAGAAGCTGGAGGACCTGACGGCGGACCTGGCCGAGCGCGTGGTGGGCATCACCACGGAGGTGCTGGGCGAGGCGGGGGTGCGCGCGTCGGAGCTGAAGGAGGTCATCCTGGTCGGCGGCATGTCGCGCATGCCGAAGGTGGTGGAGGCGGTGCGCGGCTACTTCCGCCGCGAGCCGTGCAAGGGCGTGCACCCCGAGGAGGTCGTGGCCCTGGGCGCGGCGGTGCAGGCGCACGCGCTGGTGGCGCAGGAGAGCGAGCTGCTGCTCCTGGACGTCACGCCCCAGAGCCTGGGCGTGGCCATCGCCGGGGGCTTCGTGCGGCGCATCATCCCGAAAAACACCACGGTGCCCACGTCCGCCACGGAGGTCTTCGCGACGTCGAAGGACTTCCAGCGGCTGGTGAAGATCATGGTGCTCCAGGGCGAGCACGAGCTGGCGCACCAGAACGAGCTGTTGGGCGAGTTCGTCCTCACCGGCCTGCGCGAGGCGCTCCGCGGGCAGGTGGAGATCGAGGTGACGTTCGACATCAACGCGGAGGGCATCGTGTCCGTCTCCGCGCGCGACAGGGAGACGGGGCTGCGCCAGTCCATCACCGTCACCGCGTCCAGCGGCCTCACCGAGGAGGAGCTCAAGCGCATCATGGACGAGCAGCGCGGCTACCTCATGGCCGCGCGCATCTCCGAGGAGCTGAAGGTCAAGCGCGTGGAGCTGGACACGCTCGCGCGCGACGTCATGGACGCGCTGACGCGGGCGAGGCTGTTGCCGGGCGGTGGTGGGCTGACGCCGGACGCGGTGCCTCGGGCCGAGCAGGTGCTGGAGCACGCGCGCCAGGTCCGCGCCAACGAGGACGTGGCCGCGCTGGGGCGGGCGTGTGAGCTGCTCGCCGGGTGTCTGGCGCAGCTGAAGGGCTCCTCTCGCGGCGGTGCGGGGCGATAGATGGGCAGCCAGCGCGCCAACCAGCTCGTCGAGGCCGGACTGTGGCTGCGCCTGAGCGGCGACGCCCAGGGCGCGCAGAAGCTCTTCGAGCGGGCGCTGGAGCTGGACCCGCAGAACGTCCGCGCGCGTGACTGTCTGGCCTCGCTGGAGGCCTCGCCGGGGAAGAGCTTTCCGTTCTCGCCGGGGCCGTTGGATGCGGGGACGCGCGGCACGCCGTTGGCGTCGCTGGAGGGTGACTGGGGGGCGTGGGCGGAAGGGGAGGGCGGGCCGCTGGACGAGGAGGACGAGGAGCGCTCTCCCAGCGTGCTGATTCCCGACGTCGACGAGCCCACTCCGGGGAGCGACGTGCTGGAGTTGCTCGCGCGCGACGAGTCCACGACGCAGGAGTACGGCATCCCCGAAGGCGAGACGGACGAGTACGGCGTCCCCGCCACGGAGAGCGAGCTGGAGCGGCTGCTGCGCGGGGCGGCGGACCTGCTGGAGCTGGATGACCACTCGGGCGCGGTGGATCTGCTGTTCAAGGCGCAGGAGCTGGCGCCCGGAGACCCTCGCGTCGAGGCGCTGCGGGCGCGCAGCGAGCGGATGCTGATGGCGATGCTGGAGTCGAAGCTCGGAGACCTGGGGCGGGTGCCTCGCGTCCGGCTCCAGGCCGACGACATCATCTGGCTCAGCCTGGACCACCGCGCGGGCTTCGTGCTCGCGCAGATCGACGGCGCCGTGACGTTCGAGGACCTGTTCTCACTGTCGGGGATGACGCGGCTGGATACCGCCCGCATCCTCGCGCAGCTCCTCGACGAAGGCGTCATCGCCGCCGCCTGAGTCCCGATTCGGCTGCCGCACCTCCATTCCGTCTGGCCTGATTGACAGTTGGCTGTCTGGATGACAGGTTCCTGTCTTGTCGTACGGCTTTCCAGGACCGCGTTTGAAGAGGAGCACCTGCCATGCACGCGGATGCCAGCATCCCGGCGTTGCCCTGTGTGGAACTGGAGTCGACGCTCGCGTTCTACGGCTTGCTGGGCTTCGACGTGACGTACCAGCAGCGCACGCCGAATCCCTACGCGGCGACCCGACGAGGGGGCGCTCATCTCCACTTCTTCGGCTTGAAGGGCCTGGACCCGGCGACGGCCTTCAGCACCTGTCTCATCATCGTGGACGAGGTCGAACGTCTGCACGAGCACTTCGCGAGCGCCTTGCGCGAGCAGTACGGAAAGCTGCCGCTGCGTGGCGTCCCCCGAATCACCCGGATGCGGACGGGGCAGTCGCGCTTCACCATCGTCGACCCCTCTGGGAACTCGGTCATCTTCATCCGTCGTGACGAGCCTTCGGGCCACGGGGATGACGGGCAGGAGCCCCAGTCCGCCCTGGCCAAGGCGCTGAAGACCGCGCGCCGCTTGCGCGACTTCAAGAACGACGATGCCTCCGCGGCCAAGGTCCTCGATGTCGCGCTGAAGAAGCCCGACGGCGGGACGGGGGTGGAGAGGGCACGCGCATGCCTGGCGCGCGCTGAGTTGGCCGTGGTGCTGGACGACGCGCCGAGGGCGAAGTCCCTGCTGCGAGAGCTGGACTCCCTGACCTTGTCGAAGCCGGAGCGGGGCTCCCTGCAGGACGAGCGTGAGTCCCTGGAGCGCCTCCTCCGAGTCTGAGCCGTCAGCCCACGGTCCGCGGCGGGCGCCTCGTCACCGTCAGAGGTGCTCGAGGATCTGCTTCGCGCGCGTCCTCGGACTCCCCTCGACTTCGAGCACCGCCACGCCGAGCCCATGCGGGTCGTCGAGGAGCAGCTCCTTCAACGTCTCGTCCACGGCTTGCCGCAGCTCCGCGTCCTCCGAGGCGGAGAGCGCGATCCGATCCGGCGACTCGATGCCGACGAACACCACCAGGTCGAGCTTGCGCAGGGCCTCGCGCACCCGCGGCAGCCACGCGTCCAGGTCGAACGCGTCACCGTCCTCGTGGGCCCGCAGGTAGCCGAGGAAGTCCACGGGGCACCGGTCGAACAACACGTCGCGCCCGTCCTCCTCCGCCAGGTTCTCGAGGGAGCGAACCAGCTGCGCCTCGAAGTCCTCCAGGGACGGGGGCTGCGCGAACTCGTGCCCCTCTTCCTCCAGCTGGTGGTACGGCTCATCCACCGTCACGTAGGAAGAGGGCAGCAGCTCCGCCAGCTCATCGAGGAGCGTCGACTTGCCCGCGCGATGGGTACCGCAGAAGGCGATCCTCATGGCGCGAGCGGGGGACTACGAACCGCGGATGACGGCGGTCCAGGTGCCCTTCACCACCACGTCGCCGCGCTGGTTGCGCGACTCGCTGGTGACGACGACGAACTCCATGCCCGCCTTCTCATAGATGTTCGCGATGCGGCCCGTGGTGGTCATCACATCGCCCGGCCGCATGACGTCCAGGAACTCCAGCTCCTGCTCGCCATGCACCAGCATCAGCAGATTCACGCCCAGCTCCGGGTCCGCCACCGCCGAGCCGAAGGGCCGGATGGCGAAGACGACGGCGAAGCTGGGGAACGCAATCAAATCCCCATACGGCCCCGCCTTCGCGGCCTGCTCGTCGTGGAGGAGGGGACTGACGTGCGCGGGAGCCTCGCCCGGCGTGCCCGCGGCCGGGTGCGCGCCGCCGAGCGCCAGCGCGAACTCGCGCAGCTTCTCCGCGCCAATCGTGTACGTGTACGGGCCGTATTCCCGGCCGATGAAGCGCTTGTCGATGGCCATGGTGGTCTATCCCAGGGAGGCTTCGACGACGGCGCCCTTGAGGACGGCCTCGCCGCGCTGATTGGTGGCGGTGACTTCGGTGACCATCCGGTTGCCCTCGATGGACGTCACCTTGCCCTCGAACGTCACGGTGTCCTCGGGGCGCACGGGGCGCGAGAAGCGCACCTTCACCCTGCGGATGCGGCCCGGGTCTCCCACGAAGACCGCCACGGCCTCCACCGCCCAGCCCAGGGTGCACAACCCCTGGAGGATGACGCCCCCCAGGCCGGCCACCTTGCCGACCTCCGGGTCGATGTGGATGGGATTGAAGTCCCCGGATGCGCCCGCGTAGTAGATCGGCCGGTACAGGTCGCACTCGCGGACATGCGTGAAGGTGTCGCCTACCTGGAACGTGCGTGCCATGAGGCCGTCTTGTCTAGCACGGCCGGCCCCTCGCCCAGCCCACGAACTCACCCCGTCGCGGTGCCCTGGTCCAGCGGGTCCTCCACCTCGGAGCCCTCGCGGCGCTTGCGGTACTGCTCCCGCACGTACGCCACCAGCTGGTCCAGATACGACGACAGGGGAGGGCAGCGCACCCCCGAGCCATCGAGCAGCTCCAGCGTGTTGTGGCAGTTGTAGATGGCCAGGTGGTTCACGTAGCTGATGGCCGCGCGCTGCGGACGCGCCAGCTTCTCCAGCACCGGCAGCCGCAGCATCACGTCGGCGGCGCGCGCGGACAGGTTGAAGCGCGGCAGCTTCTTGTTCGCCTTCTCCGCGATGAGCTCGTACACGCGCCGCGCGCTCATGGGATTCGGGTCCACCAGGTGGAAGGTGCGCCCCGCCGCGCGAGGGTCCTTCGACAGCCGCCACACCGCCTCCACCACGAAGTCCACCGGCACCACGTTCAGCGGCGCCACGCCGTTGCCCGGCAGGGGCAGCGGCACGACGAGCGGCGACGTCACCAGCAGGATGCCCAGGTAGTAGGGCCCCTCGAACTTGTCGATCTCCCCCGTGCGCGAGTCGCCCACCACGCTGGAGGGCCGGTACACCGTCACGGGCAGCGTCGCCCCCGCGCGCGTCACCAGCCGCTCGGCCTGGAACTTGGTCTCCTCGTACGGGTTCCTGAAGCCCTGGCCCCGGTCCAGCTCGTCCTCGGCGATGACGCCCAGCCGGTCTCCGGACACGTAGCAGGTGGAGAAGTGGTTGAAGCGCGCCAGGTGCTCGCAGTCGCGCGCCAGCTCCAGCATGTTTCGCGTGCCGTCCACGTTGACGCGCCACGCGGTGTCCTTGGGCACGCCCAGCTGCGCGACGGCGGCCAGGTGGAAGATGTCCGTCACCCGCTCGCACAGGCGCTGGTACTCCTCGCCCGACAGGCCCAGGTGCATGTCCACCACGTCGCCGGTGAGCAGCTCCACGGTGGCGCCCTTCAGCTTGGAGGCGTGCTTCTGGGCCTCCTTCAGCGCCTTGGGCTGGACCAGCGCGTACACGTGGCCCTTCGGGTCCTCCCGGGCGATGTGCTCCACCAGCCGCTTGCCGATGAACCCGGGGTAGCCGGTGATGAAGTACGTCCCGCCGCCGGCCTTCTTGCGCGTCTCGCTCATTGCGCGCGCAGCATACTCGCCCGTCAGCCGCGCGCGAGCATGGCGCGCCAGACCGACTCCACTTGCTCCCGGGTGGACGTCAGATCCCCGCTGTTGTCGATGACCCACGTGGCCACCGCCCGCTTGTCGTCCAGGGGGAGCTGGGAGGCCAGCCGCGCCTCCGCCGCCGCCGCGTCCAGCCCGTCGCGCGCCATCAGCCGCGCCTTCTGCACGTCCCGGGGGACCCACACCACCGCCGTGCCCTCCATCCAGGCGTGCATCCCGGACTCCACGAGCAGCGGGACGTCGTAGACCACCCGGGTGACGCCCCGGGCCTCCAGGGCCTGGACCTTCTCGAGGAAGGCCTCCCGCACCCGGGGGTGGGTGATGGCGTTGAGGGCGGCGCGCTCCTCGTCGTTCCCGAAGACGCGCGCGCCCAGCTTCGCCCGGTCCAGGCGGCCGTCCGGGCCCACCACGCCGGGGAAGCGCTCGGCGATGGCGGCCAGCCCCGGGGTGCCCGGCTCCACCACCTCGCGGGCGAGCACGTCCGCGTCGAGCACCTCCGCGCCCAGCTCCCGCAGCATCCGGGTGACGGTGCTCTTGCCGGAGGAGATGCCGCCCGTCAGCCCGAAGACGTGCACGGGCGCGGACCTACTTCGCGGCCTTCTGCGTGGTGAACGTGAGCGACTGCACCGTCTTGCCGTCCTCGTTGAAGAAGATGGCCAGCCCCAGCTTGGGGTAGAGGAAGTAGGTGCGGAAGTCGTCCGTCAGCTTGCGCTGGTAGCAGGGCGCCGAGGGCACCGGACCCGAGGGGCACGCGGGGCCGTAGCTCGTCTCGATGGTCTCCTTGTCGATGATGGGCCCGGGGAACACGTCGATGCGCTCGATGACCCCGCCGGCGTCCACCTTGAACTGCGCCTGGCTGGTGCCCTTGATGGCCTCCTTGCCCAGGTAGGCGATGGTCTCCTTGCCGTCCTGGCTCACGGTGCGCGAGGGCTCACCGAACTTCTTGACCACCTCGTCCTTCTTCGTGACGCCGGGCTCCACGCCCTGCCAGGGCTTGGCGACAGCGGGAAGGGAGACGGCCACCACGGCGAGCGCAATCAAGGTCCTCATCACGACATCCTCCCTAATGGAAAGGGCGGGCGGGGCTCAAGCGCTGCCCTCTCTTTCAACGGACGATTCCCGCTGGCATTCAACCACGAGACGCCTTGCCCCGTCCGGAGGGGAGTGTTACTTCGCGAGGTCATGCGCGCTCCTGGCATCCGGCTCCTGCCCGTCCTCCTGCTGGCCCTCTGCGGCGTGGCGGGGGCGGCTGATTTCGTCGGCGCTGACAGCTGCAAGGGCTGCCACCCGGAGGCCTACGAGGCGTGGATGCAGTCCAAGCACGCCCGGGCCGTGAGCTCCCTGTCCGAGCAGCAGCAGAAGGACGGCCGCTGCCTGTCATGCCACTCGCCGGATCAGGTGGCCCAGACGCAGGCGAGTGTGAGCTGTGAGACATGTCACGGTGGGGGGCAGTACTACTCGCCGGAGTACGTGATGAAGGACCCGGAGCTGGCGCGGCTGGTGGGGCTGGTGGACCCATCCGAGAAGCAATGCCGCTCCTGCCATGACGCCTCCTCGCCCTCCCTGCGGCCGTTCGACTTCAAGGAGTCGCTGAAGGCCATCGACCATTGGTCCGCCGAGCGCGCCCGCAGGGCCGCCCGGACCGAGGCGACCCCGGCGACGCCTCCTCCCGCCACCGCGAAGAAATAGCCGCAACGTGATCAAGATTCTCGACGCCCGCTTCGTCATCACCGCCGTGGAGCCCAAGGGCTATCCGCAGGGGCACACCGCGGAGGTGGCCTTCGTGGGCCGCTCCAACGTGGGCAAGTCCTCCATGATCAACACGCTCACCAACCGCAAGAAGCTGGTGCGCGTGTCGAACACCCCCGGACGCACGCGCACGCTCAACTTCTTCGACGTGGACCTGGAGCGCGGCACCGCCCGCTACCAGGTGCGCCTGTGCGATCTGCCCGGCTACGGCTTCGCCCGCGCCAGCAAGACGGACAAGGCCCAGTGGGAGAAGATGATCACCACCTACCTGGAGAAGCGGCACCGCCTGGAGGTCGTGGTGAGCATCATCGACGCGGAGGTGGGTCCCACGCCGGACGACCTGGCCACGCTCGACTACCTCCAGGCCCACAAGCGCAAGGTGATGGTGGTCGCCACCAAGATCGACCGCCTCACCAAGGCGAAGACGCGCCCCCGGCTCCAGGAGCTGGCGAAGCTGATGGACCTGCCGCTGGAGGCGGTGCTGCCCTTCTCCTCCACGGAGCGGCGGGGCGTGGACGAGGTCTGGGGGGCGCTGCTGGACACCTTCGGCCGTGCCTCTCGGGTGCGCGCGGAAGCCGCCCAGGACCCGGACTGACTCCATCGGGTAGTGGCCGCTCGGGCGGGGTTCCCCTCCCGGTGGGAGGGGCCCTGTGGTAGGCACGCCGCCGTGTCCGAGAACGGCAAGGGAAATGGCAGGGATTCGCAGCTCGCCTTGCGCGAGCTGCAGCAGCGGTTGATGGGGCTGTCGCCCCGGCGGCGGATGGAAGCGCTGCTGGAGGGCGCGGATGCGGGCGCGGTGGTGCGCGCGCTGCCTCCGGAGAGCCTCTACCTCACCATCCAGGAGGTGGGCCTGGCGGACGCGACGGAGCTGGTACAGCTCGCGTCCCCCGCGCAGTTCCGCGCCTTCGTGGACCTGGGCGCGTGGAAGCGCGACAAGGTGGACCCGCACGCCGCGCTCACGTGGCTGCGCGCCGCGCGCGGCGGCTTCGACGACACCGCCGAGTACCTGCGCAAGCTGCACGCGCTGGACCTGGAGGTGCTGGAGCTGGTGCTGCGCGAGTTCGTCGTGCTGCATGACCGGGAGGAGAACCCGGACGTCAACCCGCAGGGCGTGACGCTGGAGACGCCCGAGGGGCGCTACCTGGTGGAGATCACCGCCGAGGGCGTGGAGATGTCCGCCGTGCGCGCGCTCGTCAACGACCTCATCGCGGAGAACCCCTTCGAGGCCGTGCGCCTGCTGGAGGCCGTGCGCTGGGAGATTCCCGGTGAGCTGGAGGAGACGGCCTTCCAGTTCCGCAGGGGGCGCCTGGTGGACATGGGCTTCCCGTCGCTGGAGGACGCGGTGGCGCTCTTCAGTCGCGTGGACCTGGCCGCGCCGAAGAAGCCCCTCGTCACCAGCGCGCTGGCCGCTTCGCAGGGCCACGTGGACTACCTCGATGCGTCCTTCCGGGGCCTGACGGCGCTGGAGCGGCAGAACGCCGAGGACGAGCTCGCGGGCGTCGCCAACGCGGCGCTGGTCGCGGAGCTGGAGGACCCGGGCGACCTGGACGCCGTGCGCCGCGTGGGGGAGATGACGCGCGACTCCCTGTCGCTCGGCCTGGAGTACCTGACGGGCGCGGACCCCTCGCAGGCGACGGAGGTGCTGCGCGACGTGCCCCTCAGGCGCGTCTTCCAGACGGGCTTCACGCTGACGCTCCAGCTCAAGTACCGCGCGGACCGGCTGGCGAAGTCTCCCGGCGCCGTGGTGGACGGCGTGCTGCTGGTGCTGCCGGAGGAGGCCGCCGCGCTGGAGGCCCTGCGCCGCAAGCGCCCCCGTCGCGCGCTGAAGGTGGAGGGCGCGGAGCCCGTGCCCTTCCGCTCCCTGCGGGAGATTTCCGCCAGCGAGGCGGTGCTCACGCGCGCGGAGGCGCAGGTGGACGTGCTGCGCGGGGTGCTGGGCGGGACGCCCGAGGCGGCGCGCCAGGCCGTGGCCCGCTTCGGCGCGCCGCTCGAGTCGCTGGGGGTCCCGCGCCTGTTCGCCGCCGTGGTGGCCATGGCCATCCTGGACGGCCGGGCGGAAGCGCGCCCCGTGCCCCTGGGCCGTGGGGCGGAGCTGGGCGCCCGTCTCTTCGAGGGCACCCCGCAGGCGCCCCGGCTGCATGCGTCCGCGGCTGAACGCGCGCTGGCGGGGCTGGAGGGCGCGGTGCCCCAGACCGCCCGCGAGGAGCTGCGCCGCATGGTGGGCGTGACGCTCGCGAAGCTGCTGGAGGAGCTGGGCGCGGCGTGGCTCGAGGACACGACGTGGAGCCCCGTGGCCTCCGAAGTGCTCCCGATGGAGAGCGGCCCGGTCCCGTAGCTTTTTCAGCCTGGGAGGGTCTCCGTGCGCCGGAGGCCCTCCGGGCCCGTGGAGATCCAGGCGGTTGCGAGCCCGACTCCTGGCACGCCCTCTGCTTTCAGGCAGCCCCACGCGGAGGTGTACGCGCGTGACTGCCAGAGGAGGAGGGACATGGTGCCGGGAGAGCAGGGGCAGCGCCGTGACGTGTGGGCCTTCTATTCGCTGACCGCTTTCGCCGCGGTGATGTACGCGGTGCCGGGCGAATGGATTCCGGCCATGGCGCCGCTGCGGCTGGCGCTGATGACGTCGGTGGTGGCGGCGGGTTTGATGTTGATTCGCAGGTTGGGGCGCGGCGAGCCGCTCTACCTGGACGGAGCGCGAGGGTGGGCGCTCATCGGCTTCTCCTCGCTGGCGGTCCTGTCCGTGTCGTGGGCGGTGAACGCGGAGGTCGCGCGCTACACGGGCATCGAGCTCTTGAAGCTGACGGCCATCTACCTGACGCTCGTCAACGTCATCACCAGCGGCAAGCGGCTGGTCGTCGTGTGCGGCGCCATGGTGCTGGCCTCGGTGGTGACGTCCATCGGCGTCATCAACTGGTACATGGTGGGGGAGGACCTGGTGGAGGGCTTCCGCGCGCGCTGGGTGGGCGTGTACGCGGACCCGAACCACATGGCCATGAACCTGGTGCTGGTGGTGCCGCTGGCGGTGGCCTTCGTGGCCCGCAAGGGCAGCGCCTGGGTGTGGCGGATTGCCTGTCTGGTGGCGGCGGTGCTGGCGGTGGTGGCCATCGTCCTGTCGCACTCGCGCGGCGGCTTCATCGGCCTGACCGTGGCGATGGGCCTGTGGGCCTTCCGTGAGAAGCGCCGCATCCAGGCCATCGTCGTGGGCTCGCTCTTCGTGGTGGGCCTGGTGGTGTTCGCGCCGGAGAGCTTCTGGGCGCGCAACGAGACGGTGGCGGCCTTCCACGAGGACGCGTCCGCCATGGGCCGCGTCTACGCGTGGCAGGTGGCCAGCCGCATGAGCCTGGACAAGCCGCTGTTGGGCGTGGGCGCGGGCAGCTTCCGCTACGCGTGGGCGGAGTACGCGCCTCCGGAGGCGACGCGCGCGTACGTGGCGCACAACATCTTCCTGGACGTCATCGGAGAGCTGGGCTGGGTGGGCCTGGCCTTCTTCCTGGTGTTCGCGGGAGGCGCGTCGGGCGGGGCCTTCGCCGCGTCGGCCAGCCGCACGATGGGGTGGATGGCGCGAGCGCTGTCGGCCTCGGTGGCCGGCTATCTCGTGTGTGACTTGTTCTCCGGCTACATCCTGTCCGCGCACTGCTACGTGCTCTTCGGCCTGGCGGCCGCCGCGCACCGCATCGCCCGGGCGGAGGAGGCCAAGGAGTCGCTGGGTGTGCCAGAGGGGCGCTCGTCCGCCGCACCGGTGGGGGCGTGGGAGGGGTCGGGACATGCGGCGTGAAGAGGTGATGATGGGGGCCAGGCCCATGCGCCTGGTGCAGTTCACCCGCTCGTTCCACATCGGCGGGACGGAGGTGCAGGTGCTGGAGCTGCTCCGGGGCCTGCCCCCCAGCTACCAGCTCCAGGTCGCCGTGCTCGAGGACGCGGGCCCGCTGATGGGCGCGGTGTGGAAGCTGGGCCACACCGCGGAGAGCTTCCCGCTCAAGGGCTCCGTCGCGCAGCCGAACACCGCGTACCAGGTGATGCGCATGGCCCGGTGGCTGAAGTCCAACCGCGTGGACCTGGTCCACGTGCACGACTTCTACTCCACGCTCATCGCCGTGCCCGCCGCGAAGCTCGCCGGCGTGAAGGTCATCGTCGGCCGGTTGGACTTGTCCCACTGGCAGGGCACCGCCCGGCGCGCCGTGCACTCGCGGCTGACGGCCATGGCGGACCACGTGGTGGCCAACGCGGAGGCCATCCGGCGCATGCTGGTGGAGGAGGAGGGCCTGTCCGCCTCCCGCGTGTCCGTCATCCACAACGGCCTGGACCTGGCCCGCTTCGATGCGCGCATGCGCGAGGGCCTCAAGGCGCCGCTGCCGGAGACCGGTGACGCGCCGGTGCTCGTGCACGTGGCCAACATGAACCACCCGGTGAAGCGCCAGGAGGACCTGCTGCTCGCCCTGGCCATGCTCCACCACGGCGGCACGCCCCTGCATGCGTTCCTCGTGGGCGACGGCCCCCGCAGGAAGGGCCTGGAGAAGCTGGCCGCGGAGCTGGGCGTCTCCGACACCGTCCACTTCCTGCGTCACCGCACGGACGTGGCCGCCATCCTGTCTCGCGCCACCGTGGGCGTGCTGTGCTCCAGCGCGGAGGGCATGTCCAACGCCGTCATGGAGGGCATGGCCGCGGGCCTGCCCATGGTCGTGACACGCGTGGGCGGCAACACCGACCTGGTGCGCGATGGCGAGCGCGGGCTCGTCGTCCCGCCCGAGCGCCCCGCCCAGCTCGCCCAGGCCATCAGCCAGCTCCTCTCGGACCCCGAGAAGGCCCGCCGCATGGGCCGCTCCGCCCGTGACTTCGTCGCCCGCGAGCTGTCCCTGGAGCGGCTGATCCGCCTCCATGACGCGCTGTATCAACGGGTGGTCCACGGCCACTAGCCAGGGAATGTCAGACCGCCGTGGATACTTCGCGTCGTTCGCCGGCAATGGGGGGCCGGCTCCTCCGTAGGGTGGGGTGGACCTACCCTACCTCGGAGCACCCGCCATGTTGCTGCCCCTCCTGGCCATCCTCGCCGCCGCGCCGGCGACCCAGACCTGGAAGTTCGACACGGACGGAACCCCTCAGGTTCACCTGTCCAATGTTAATGGCGCCGTTCGCGTAGATGCGGTAGACGGGAATAGTGTGGTAATCGAGGCTGTTCCGGAAAATCCCGGAGATTCCGGTCCTCGGATGGACGTCGAGGTCACCCAGGAGGGTGACGAGGTGCGGGCGAGGGCGTGCTGCGGCCCCTGCGAGGAGCGGTGGCAGTCGTGCAAGGGCACGGCGGGGGCGGTGCGCTTCGTGGTGAAGGTGCCGAAGGCGTCGGAGCTGGAAGTGTCGGTGGTGAACGCGGGGGTGGTGGTGAAGGGGGTGACGGGCCCGCAGAAGCACTCCACCGTCAACGGCCGTGTGGAAGTGAACGGCTCGGAGCGACGTTTGTCGGTGAGCAGCGTTGAGGGAGAGGTGGTACTGGCTCCCCGGAAGCTCGAGGACACGGAGGTCAGCACGGTGTCGGGCAACGTCCGGCTGAAGCTGCCGGAGCGAGCGGACGCGCGGGTGGAATTCAGTTCCGTGGGGGGCAGTTTCAACGGGAGCTCTGTCAGCCTCGGGTCGAAGAAGAAGACCTACGGCGCGGGCACCCACACGGTGGAAGTGAGCACTGTCGGAGGCTCGCTGACCGTCCAGGAATAGCTTTCGAGGCCCGTCTCCAAGTCAGACGGCCCGGGGCGCTCGCCGGTGAAACTCCAAGGCGCCGGCGAGCGCTCACTTTTTTACGCGGGGCCCCTCGTCCTCCCATGGCGGAGCGAGGGGCCCTTCGTGTTTCAGGGCGCGTCGTCGTCGCCCTGGACGGTGCCCGGGTCTCCGCGGTGATCCGCGCCCACCAACTGGGCGACGCTCTGGTACCCATCCCTCTCGAGCATCTGGGCCAGCGTGGGCAGAATCCCCCGCACCATGCCCGGCCCCTCGTAGATGAAGCCCGTGTAGACCTGCACCAGGGACGCGCCCGCGCGCAGCTTCTGGAACACGTCCGCCGCGGTGAAGACGCCGCCCACGCCGATGATGGGCAGCTTCCCGCCCGAGCGCTGGTACGCGCGCGCGATGACGGCGTTGGAGGCCTCACGCACGGGCGCGCCGGACAGGCCGCCGGCCTCCTTCGCGAGCGGGTGCTCGAAGGGCCGGGCCACCGTGGTGTTGGTGGCGATGAGGCCGGCGAGCTTCTGGGCCAGCGCCACGTCCACCACCTCGTCCACCGCCTCGGGCGTCAGGTCCGGGGCGATCTTGAGGAACAGCGGCTTGCCCGGCGCCACGGTGTCCAGCCGCGCCCGCACCGTGCCCAGGAGCGCCGACAGCACCTCCGGCTCCTGCAGCTTGCGCAGGCCCGGCGTGTTGGGGGACGACGCGTTGACCACCACGTAGTCACCCAGGGGCCCGAGCGCGTCCACGCACGCGACGTAGTCCTCCACCGCGCGCTCCAGCGGCGTGTCCTTGTTCTTGCCCAGGTTCACGCCCACGGGACCGGGGTGCCAGGTGCGCGCGCGCAAGTGCTGGGCGGCCACGGCGGCGCCGTGGTTGTTGAAGCCCATGCGGTTGATGACGGCCTGGTGCTCCGGCAGGCGGAACAGGCGGGGCGTCGGGTTGCCGGGCTGGGGGCGGGGGGTGACGGTGCCCACCTCCACGGCGGAGAAGCCGCAGGCGAACAGGCCGTCCACCGCCTCCGCGTCCTTGTCCAGGCCCGCGGCCAGGGCCACCGGGTGGGCGAAGCGCAGCCCGGCGACCTCCACCGCGAGCGAGGCCGGCACGCCCTCCAGCGCCCGCTCCCGCAGGGACTCGCACAGGTCGCGCGAGTGCCCCAGCTGGCGCAGGCCCCAGAGCCCCAGCCGGTGCGCGCGTTCGGCGTCCAGCTTGAAGAGCAGCGAGCGAGTCAGTCCGTACATGCTCGCTGCTCAGCCCGGGATGAACGACGCCTGGCGCGCCCACGCCAGCGTCTGGTCCACCTGCTCCGGCGTGAGGATGCCGTGGCTCTCGATGAGCTCGATCTCCCGGCGCATGTCCGTCTCGAGCAGGTAGGGGCCGTCGGTGTTGATGGTGAACTTCACCTTGCGGTCCCAGAACGTCCGGACGATGTGGCGCAGCTCCTCGATGCCCTCCACCGCCTTGGTGTGCAGGTTGGAGGTGGGGCACAGCTCCAGGACGATGTCCTGCTCGCGCAGCACCTTCATCGCGTTCTCGTCATAGGCCGCGCGGATGCCATGGCCGATGCGGTGCGGCTTGAGCTTGTCCACCACGGACATGACGCCCTCGGCGCCCGTGCCCTTCGTCTCACCCGTGTGCACCGTGCACTTCAGGCCCGCCTTGCGCGCCCGGCCGAAGAGGTCCTCGTACTGGGCCACCACCTCCGGCTTGAGCTCCATCGCGTTCGTCTCCGTGCCGGCCAGGTCGATGCCGTACACGCCGCGCGTGCGGTACTTGATGGCCTTGTCCACGAGGATGCTGTTGAGCCGGTGGTCGAACTCGCGCGCCAGGCAGAAGATGAAGCCCACCTTCACGCCGTACTCGAGCACCGCCCGGTCCATGCCGCGAAGCGCGGCGTGGATGATGTGGTCCAGGTCCAGCTCCGAGTGCAGGTTGCGCTTCATCGGGTTGAAGCGCAGCTCGATCTGCGTCACCCGGCTGCCGCGGTACTCCTTGCCGATGATCTCGTAGACGGAGCGTTCGATCGCGCTCGGCGACGACTGGATCTTCTCCGTCCAGGTGTGGAGGATCTTCAGGTAGTCATCCAGGCTGCCCACCTTGCCCGGACGGGAGGTGATGAGCTCCACGAAGTCGAAGTACGTCTTGACGGGGAGCTTGAAGCCTTGCTGATGGGCGATGGACCAGAGGATGTGGGGGGCCACCGAGCCGCCCACGTGGATGTGCAGGTCGATCAGTTCGCGTGCCATGGCGGCATGTATGCACAGTGCCGGGCGCGCGTAAAGGATACGGCCGTCACCTGCGCAGCAGCAGGTACAGCGCCCCCGTCCCACCGTCTTGCGGACGTGCGGTGCAGAACGCCAGCACCGCCGCGTTGATGCGCTTCTGCGCGAGCCACGCCTTGAGCAGCTCCTTCAACACCGGCAGCTGTTGCTTGGAGTGCAAACCGCGGCCGTGGACCACCAGCACGCAGCGGCGGCGGGCGCGGCGGCTGTCGGACAGGAAACGCTCCAGCGCGGCGCGGGCCTCCAGCTGCGTCATGCCGTGCAAGTCCAGCTGCCCCTGGATGGAGAAGTCCCCGCGCCGGAGTGAGCGCAGCAGGTTGCGGTCGACGCCGGGCCCCAGGCCCTCGATGTGCTCGCCCACCTCGGCGATGTCGAACTCGCCCGGGCCTCCGGCGACCAGCTCGCTCAGCTCCGCGAGCGCCTCCGCGTTCTCGTCCACCAGCTCCGGCAGGCGGGGGTTGGACTTGGGGGGCTCGCCGCGGTGGGTGATCTGCGCCACGCCGTCCATGGCGGAGAAGAAGAGGGACGCCTCGTCCTCGGGGCTCTCGTGCGCGGCCTGGCTCTTGCGCGCGGGGGCGGCGGGCGGGGGCGCCTTCTGCTTGCGAGCCTCCTCCGCCGCGCGGGCCTGGGCCTCCTTCTCCTTCTTCTCCTGCTCCTGGATGCCCTTGATTGCGCTCTTGAAGGGGTTGTTGTGGAAGGCCTCTTCCTTCTTCTTGGGCGGGGGCGGCTTGCGGTGCTGGCTCATGGGGGGCTTTCTCTTCGAGTCGCTCGCGCGGGTTGTAACCCAGGGCTACAGGCCGCGCAGGCGTCGGATTTCCTCGTAGGCGTCGCGGACCTCCTGGAAGCGGCGGGCCACCTCGTCGGCGTCCTCGCCCTTCAGGTGGGCATGCTTGTCCGGGTGCAGCTCGGCCGCGAGCCGGCGGAAGGCGCTCTTCACCTCGGAGTCCGTGGCGCCGGAGGACAGCCCGAGCGCCTCGTAGTGGGCCGAGGCGTCCCCCAGGTGCAGCGCGGCGATGGCACGCTGCTCGTCGGCGGACAGGCCCAGCGCGTCACCCACGCGGGCGAGCACCTCGCGCTCGGAGCGCTGCAGCGCCCCGTCCACGAGCGACAGCTCGTACAGCGCGTCCAGCAGGCGCCGCCGCTCGAGTGACGGCAGGGCCTCCTGGCAGGCGGCCGCGGCGTCCTCCAGGTCGGGCGGCACGGCGATGAAGTCCTTGAGGCGGCCGCGCACGAAGTCGAGCGAGTCCGGGCCGTACTTGAGGACCTCCTCGAAGTAGCGGCGGATCTCCTTCACCTCCTCGCGCCGCACCTCCCCGTCGGCGCGGGCCACCTCGACGAAGAGCGCGCACAGGCTGCGGGTGAGGTGGGCATCGGCCTCCTCTTGCACGGAGCGCGCGTCGAGTGGCGCGTTGGGGGCGCTGAAGCCCGGGTGGGCCAGGGGTGGGAAGTCCGCGAGCGCGTCGGGGGACTCGGCGGGCAGGGCGTTCATCTCGTCGAAGCGGTGGCCGACGACGCCGCCGACGACACCGAGCAGGATGATGGCCCAGGGACTGCCGATGAGCAGCCCGACCATGAGACCTATCATCGCCCCCAGCACTTTTCCTGAGCCCATGGCCGCCGTTTACCTCCCTGCTCGCGGGGGAGTCTCTCATAGAGTGGGGTGACCTATGGCCCAGTTGATCGATGGCAAGGCAGTGGCGGCGCGCGTCCGGGCGGAGGTGAAGGCGGAGGTGGACCGCCTCAAGGCGGAGCAGGGCCTGGTCCCCGGGCTCGCGGTGGTGCGGGTAGGGGAGGACCCCGCGTCCAAGACGTACGTCACCGGCAAGAAGAAGGCGGCCGAGGAGGTGGGCTTCCACTCCTGGGAGCACCACCGCGACTCCACCGTCTCCCAGGACGAGTTGCTCGCGCTGGTGCGTCGCCTCAACGAGGACCCCGCCGTGCACGGCGTCCTGGTGCAGCTGCCCCTGCCCCGGCACATCGACCCGGACGTCATCATCTCCGCGGTGCGGCCGGAGAAGGACGTGGACGGCTTCCATCCCCTCAACGCGGGCAACCTGGTGCTGGGCCGCCCGGCGACGCGCGCGTGCACGCCGCTGGGGGTGATGCGCCTGTTGGAGGAGATCGGCTGCGAGCCCTCCGGCAAGCGCGCGGTGGTGGTGGGGCGCAGCAACATCGTGGGCAAGCCCATGGCGCTGATGCTCCTGCAGCGCAACGCCACCGTCACCCTGTGCCACAGCAAGAGTGACCTGCCTTCCGAGGTGTCCCGCGCGGACATCCTCGTGGTGGCCGCGGGCGTGCGGGAGCTGGTGAAGGGCGCGTGGATCAAGCCCGGCGCCGTCGTCATCGACGTGGGGATGAACCGCAAGGAGGAGGACGGCAAGCTGGTGGGGGACGTGGAGTTCCAGGCCGCCGCCGAGCGCGCGTCGTTCATCACCCCCGTGCCCGGCGGCGTGGGGCCCATGACCATCGCCATGCTCATCCGCAACACGCTCGAGGCCGCGGTGCGTGGCGGGGGCCCTTCCTCGGCTTGAACCGACGGTGGTTGTCCTTTTCTCCCATTGACAGACTCACGGAGTGAACGCCTCCGTGAGGCGTCATGGCGGGTGTGTGTGTTTCAGGACGTCGCTGGCGCCCATGCCCGCGCCGTCGGCGGCTCCCTCGTAAGAAAGACAGACGCTCACCGGCGAGTCCTCCGCCCGGGCCACCCTGGCCCGTCGTCTCGCGCCGCACCTTGACCGTCGGCGGGCCCCTGCCTGGTTTCAGCGGGCCGGACACGAGCCGTGCGGGAGAGGGGGATGCCCGCATGGCGTTGCGCCCGGCGAGTGCCGCGGGCATGGAGTCGCGACATGAGTGTCATTCGAAGCGTGGGACTGCTGGCCTGTGTCTGGTTCATCGCGGGGCCGCAGACGGCGCGGGCCCAGCGCGCACAGCGCACGCAGCATCCGGTGGTCTTCGCGCATGGCCTTGCCGGGTTCGACAAGCTGCTGGTGCTCGACTACTTCGGGGACGAGCTGGGCAGCTTCGTGGGAGACGCCTGTGACGAGCTGCTGGAGCTGGCCTGCAATCCCTTCCTGAATCCCGGACAGAAGGCCTTTGCCGCGCAGGTCCTGGCCTTCCACAACTCGGATGTCCGCGGGCTGGACCTGGCGTCCGACATCGAGGGCGTGCTGGCGACGACGGGCGCGGCGCGGGTGAACCTCATCGGTCACTCGCAGGGCGGAATCGACGCGCGCAAGGCGGCGCGGGTGCTCGCCGAGCGGCGGGGACGGCCCGTGGTGGATGTCCTGGTGAGCGTCTCCTCGCCGCATCGGGGCTCGCCCGTGGCGAAGTTCGTGCTGGACCTGAACCCCACCGTGACGGAGCTGGCCAACCTCCTGGCGGCGGTCTACGGGAACATCATCTACGAGGCGGGCAATGACGGCTTCGCGGCCCTCAAGCAGCTCGTCTACGACGACTACGACGCCAATGACGGCGTCACCACCGGCGCGAAGGCGTTCAACCAGAACCACCCCATGGACCCGCGCTACGCGTCCCACTACGCGTCGTTGATGACCGCGCAGGCGGGGTTGGACGTCAGCCCCGTCTTCCTGCTCGTCCAGAAGACCGTCTATGACATCGACGGGGATGGGTACTGCGTGGATGACTGCGACAATGACGGCGCCGCGGGGCAGGGCGACGGCATCCGCGACGAGCGCGATGACGACGGCGTCGTCGGCATCAACTCGCAGCAGATGGGCCCGCGCCTGCGCTACACCGAGAACCTGCTGGGCCTGGGCGCCGTCACCGTGGATGCGTCCCTCGGCCCCGTCACGGACCTGAACGCGCCGGGCCCCGCGCAGATGACGTCCCTGTCCAGCGTCATCGACCAGGACCACCTGGATGTCGTGGGCTTCGGGCCGGACCTCTTCAGCGAGCGCTCGTTCTACGCGGCCATCATCCAGTACATCAGCCAGAACGAGTGACCGCCGCCGTGCGCGTGGCGCCTCACTCCCAGGACAACGAGTAATCACAGTCGAGCAACTCCAGCTCGCGGCCCTCGATGTGCACGTGTCGCGCGCCGAGGGCCTCGAGCGCCGCCCTCAGCACGCCGTGGTGATACGGCGGCGGCATGAAGTCCCCACGCACGTGCAGGCACCCCTCGCGCTCGCTGCTCCATGACACGGTCCGCTTCCCGTAGCTGACGGACGCCGCGTAACCCCACGGCATGTTGTCCACCAGCCTCCGCGGTGAGCCATTGGCCACGCTCAAGAGCGTGCGGCCCACCGCGGACTCCAGGAAGTCCTTCGTGGCCTTCTCGCCGAGAGTCTTCATCGCCGCGTCGAAGCCCCCCAGCCGGGGCGCGAGCAACCCCGCCGCGCAGTACGTCAGCCGCAGGAAGTCATTGACGGGGTAGAGGAAGAACGGGACGAACCTGCGCTCCTTCGAGGCCCGCGCGCAGCGCTCCCGCGTCGCCTCGCCGGCGATGGCGCGCACCACGTCCAGCGTGCCCAGGAAGAACATGCCCCGCGTCTTGTCCTGGGCGGTGGCCGAGGCCAGCCTCCGCGCGAGCTGCGTGAGCGGATCCACCACCCTGCCGGGCTCGGAGCCCGCCTGCGCCGCCTCTTCCGATTGCGTGCTCACGTCCATGTCCCGGATGAGATTGCGTCGCTTCCTACGCCCAGGACACGACGTACTCGCAATCCAGGAGGCTCAGCGGTCGTCCACGCACCCGCGCCACCCGCGTGCCCACCGCCTGCAACACCGCCAGCAACACCCCCTCGTGGTAGGTGTGCGGCATGAAGTCCCTGAACACGTTGATGCAGCCCTCCTGGTGGCCCTTCCACGTGACATGGCGCTCGCCGTACGTGACGGCCGTGCGGTAGCCCGACGGCAGGTTGTTCACGAGCCGACGCGGATCTCCCGCCGCCAGCATCAGGAAGCTGCGCCCCACCACCGAGTCCAGGAAGTCATGGGTGGCCTGCGCGCCGATGATGCGCATCGCCGTCTCGAAGCCTCCCAACCTTGGCGCCAGGATCTCCGCCGCCGCGAAGGACATCCGCAGGAACGCGCCGACGGGGTAGAGGAAGAACGGCACGAAGCGCCGCTCCCCGGACGCCGCGAGACATCGCGCCGCCTGCGTCTCACCCGCCTCGCGCCGCACCACGTCCAGCACGCCCAGGAAGAACATGCCGCGCGCGCGGTCCTCGCTCGCGGCCAGCCCCAGCCGGCGCTCCAGCTCACAGCCAGGGTCCAGGACCTCCCTCTCCCGGCTCCGGAACGCAATCACAGTCATGGACTCCCCCCGTCATGGAACTCGCGACCCGCGCCACTTCGCGCCCGGGCTGCCTCCCCTTGAAGGTGAGGCAAACCGCGTAGCCTGGAAAGCCCGCCTGGCTGCGACGCGAGTCGGTGTGCGCTGTCCTTGTGGGGACAGTTGAGGGCGCCTCCAGACGGAGGGCCAGGGCGCGACGCGTGCAGACGGCCTTGGCGCGAGGTGACGGCCAATGCACAGCCCGCGCTGCGGGCCGGGGGCGTTCTGGCGTTTTCTGGTCGTTCCTCGAGGACCACGCCTGGAGGAAACGGGGCCTGACGGGACGTGTCGCATGGAAAAGGCATCCAGGGCGGACGCCGCGATGCGACAAGCCCCCCGCGCGAGGGCTCGCGCGAGGGGCCTGGATGCCCAGGGAGGGGAGGGCGCTTCAGCGGCTCAGGACCTGGACCTCGATGCGGCGGTTCATGTCGCGCCCCTGCGCCGTGTCGTTGGACGCCACCGGCTGCCCGGAGCCCACGGCGGCCACGTCCACGCGGTTGGCGGAGATGCCGTCCGCGACGAGCGCCGAGCGCACCGCCTCCGCGCGCTGCTGGGCCAGCTGCCGGTTCACGTTCGCGTCGCCGGTGGAGTCGGTGTGCCCCTCGATGCGCACGCGCGCGTTGGGCTTCTCGCGCAGCACGGAGGCCAGCTGCCCCACGCTCGCGTCGCTCTGCGGCGTCAGGCGCGCGGAGCCCTCCTCGAAGCCCACGCCGGCGAGCACGAAGCTCTTCGCGCCCCCCTCGATGGCCTGGCGCATCGTCTGCGCGTCCCGGGCGATGGTGGGCGTGCTCGTGCCCGCGGTGCCCGCGCCGCCCACGCCGGTGTCCGTCTGCTGGCGCGGCGCCGGCTGGGTGACGCTGGCCTGCTGCCGGCGGGGCTCGTCGCGCCGCGAGCGGGTGAGGAACCACCCGGCCAGGAGCGCGAGCAGCGCCACCGGGATGACCCAGCCCAGGTTGCGCTTCTTGGGCTCGTCATGGTGCACGGGCATCCGCTCGATGGGCTGCTGCCGGCGCACCGTCTCCACCGTGGGGATGGAGCGCGCCTCCTGGACCTCCTCGACGACGCGGGGCCCCGCGCCGCCCATGCCCAGGATGCTGCCCAGGCCCGCGGGCATCGCCGCCGCGAGCAGGGATCGCTGGCCGCCCAACAGCTGCGACAGGCCGGAGGCGCCCATGCGGTTGTCGCGCACGTGCTTGCCGATGACCCCCATCACCATGGGCGCCACCATGGCCATCATCCCCGTGGCGGACCTGCTGTTGCTGAAGCCGCCCGTGCGGCCCAGCGCGCTGGAGACGGCGCCCAGCTTGTCGCCGAACAGCCCGCTGAGCATGCCCTGTCCGCGCTCAGCCATGTCCGGCGCGAAGATGTCCTCGTTGCCCGCGTTGGGCCCCGTGAAGCCGCCTTCGTTGAGCTGGGACAAGAGCCGCTGCGCGCCACCCTCGGTGGAGCCCCGCTCCGCCACGCTCCCGCCAATCGCGGCGATGGCGCCCGGCAGGGCCCGGCCCAGCGACATCGGGTCCTCACCCAGCGAGGACCCCATCTTCTGCATCACGTTGCCCGTGAAACGCTCACGCACCATGTCGATGAGGTTGAACATGTGATTTCTCCTCCGCTTCGTTCGGCACCAGTCGCCCCGGTGCGGGGAGTCGCTCTCGGACGGCATGGAGCTCCGGGCTCCGGTGCGAACGACTCTTCAGGGAACGAAGGTGCGGAGCGCGTCGCCAGGGCACATCGCCCCGATGTCGCGCTCGGGCGCGGAGGCCTCCGCCCGTCCGGCCGCATGCGTCCAGCCAGGCCGCTGGCGGGGCTTGACGCCGGGAGGGCTCGGCGGGAGCGTCGCCTCCTGTCGGTTCGAGGGAGGACGAGCGTGCCATCGCGTGAGGAGCGGCTGGAGGGCGGGCTCTGGGGGTTGCTCGTGGGAGATGCCCTGGGGGTGCCCTATGAGTTCCACGCCCCGGAGGCGATACCCCCGGCGCGCGACATCGAGCTGGAGCCGCCCGCGGGCTTCCACCGCGCGCACCCGGGCGTGCCGGCGGGGACGTGGTCGGACGACGGCGCCCATGCGCTGTGCCTGCTGGACTCGTTGCTCTTCAAGGGCCACCTGGACCTGGACGACCTGGGCCGGCGGCTGGTGAACTGGCGCGAGTGGGGCTACCTGGCCGTGGACGGGCAGGTCTTCGACGTGGGCATCCAGACGGACCGGGCCCTGGCGATGTTTCGCGCCGGCGCCCCCGCCACGAGCGCCGGCCCCTCGGGCGTCCAGGACAACGGCAACGGCTCCTTGATGCGCGTGCTGCCGCTGGCCCTGTGGCACCGGGGCAGTGACGCCCAGCTCGTCTCGGATGCGATGCACCAGTCCCTGGTGACACATGGCCACGTACGCGCTCGCGTGTGTTGCGCCCTGTACTGTCTTTGGGCCCGCCGCGCGCTGGAGGGCGCCGCGCGTCCCTGGGACGAGGCCGTGTCGGGCATGCGCGCGCTGTACCCACCGGGCAGCGAGGCCCGCGAGGAGCTGGACGGCGCCATCCTCCCGCTCGGCGCCGAGGACATGCCGGGCCACGGCACCGGCTACGTGGTGGACTGCCTGCGCTCGGCGCGCGACTGCGTGGCCACGGGCGGTGACTTTGAAGGCGTGGTCCGCGGTGCCATCCGCCTGGGCCACGACACCGACACCACGGCCGCGGTGGCCGGCGGAATCGCGGGCGTGCTCGGGGGCGTGGGGGCGATTCCTTCGCGCTGGCGCTCGGCCATGCGGGGCACCGAGCTGGTGGCGCCGCTGCTGCGCAAGCTGCTGGCGCACCACGCGAGCCCCTCGGCGCAGTGAAACCACGGGCTCCACTCCGCCCACCCCCCCGGGGGCGGAGCGGAGCCCTGAACCAACGCCAGCCGTCGGCGGGACCTCGGGCCCGGGTTGGAATCGCCCTTCTGACTCCGACAGGCTTCGAGCCGGGTCCTTACGCCAGCACCACGCGCGGATGATATGACCCGGGTGATTTCCTGCAACTCGATTCAAAACGGGATTGTGTGGATGTGTGGACGTCTGGCTTTGGAATTGTACCTGGGTACAATGCCTGTCATTGCAGCCAGGGTGTCGGCTGGTCCTGGAGCGCGACGAAGATGTCGTCGGTACCACAACCGGTCTAAGTGGAAATAACTGTATTGCTGGATAGGTGCGTCGCGTTAAGATGGCGCGGATCCTGAGGGGCCAGTACGGCCGGGGTGAGCCTGAGGATGGCGACCAATCTTGAAGTGGAATCGCTCGTGGGCCGGGCGACGTCGGCTCATGCGGGCAAGCGGGAGTCCCGCTCGAGTCCCACCGTGCCGACGACGGAGTCCGGGCGGCTGGCCTCGCTGTCGTCCGATGGGGCGATGGCGGCGCGTGTGCGAGCGGTGGTGGCGGAGTACCTGGCCGCGGTGCGGGCCCGCGCGGACCGGCTGTGCCTGGGGCTGATGGTGGGCCAGTGGCTCTTCGCGCTCGGCCTCGCGTGGGTGACGTCCATGCCCTCCTGGGGGCCGGAGCCGCACCTGTCGCCCCAGCCCTTCTGGGGGGCGGTGTTGTTGGGCGGGCCCCTGTCCATCATCCCGGTGACGCTGGCGTTCCTGCGGCCGGGCGCGGTGGTGACGCGGCAGGTGATGGCGGTGTCGCAGGTGCTGTGGTCCGTGCTGCTCGTGCACCTGTCGGGTGGGAGGCTGGAGACGTACTTCCATGTCTTCGGCTCGCTGGCGCTCCTGAGCTTCTACCGGGACACCCGCGTGCTGGTGACGGCGGGGGTGACGGCGGTGGTGGTGCACGTGGCGCGCAGCATCGGCTGGCCGGAGCCTGGGGCCGCGTTCGCGGGCGGGCCGACGTGGGGCGCGCTGGAGCTGACGTTCTGGGTGGGGCTGGTGGATGCGGTGCTGGTGCTCGCGTGTCAGGGCGCGGTGCGCGAGATGACGCGCGTCGCGGAGCGGCAGGTGTTGCTGGAGCGGGCGTGTGAGCGCGAGCGGCAGGAGCGCGTGCGCCTGGTGGAGAACAGTGGCCGGGAGCTGCGCGACTCGCGGGAGCGGGTGGCCCGGATGGAGAAGCTCGCGACGGTGGGGCAGCTCACCGCGACGGTGAGCCACGAGCTGCGAAACCCCCTGGCCGCGGCGCGCACGGCGAACGCGGCGGTGGTGCGGCGGCTGCGCAACGTGAGTGGCGCGCAGGAGGACGAGCGGATCCAGCGCTTCCTGGGCATCATCGAGCGGGAGCTGTCCGTCTGCGCCAGCCTCACGTCGGAGATGCTGGAGCTGGTGCGTGACAGGCCGCTGGTGCTCCAGCCGTGCTCGCTGCATGGGCTGGTGGAGGAGGTCATCGACCTGGTGCCCGCGCGCGAGGCCGTGCACGTGGTCAACCACGTGTCCGTGGGCCTGGAGCCGCCCTGGGTGGACCGCGAGCTCTTGCGCAAGGTGCTCATCAACCTGGTGCAGAACGCGGTGGAGGCCATGCCGCGAGGCCGCGAGGGCAGGGTGGAGGTCTCCGCGGAGATGGCCACCGGGCGCGCCTTCCACATCCGCGTGGCCGACAATGGGGATGGGATTCCGGCGAGCGTGCTGGAGCGCATCTTCGAGCCGCTCTTCACCACCAAGGAGCACGGCACCGGCCTGGGCCTGACGGTGGTGTCCTCCACCCTCCGGCAGCACGGCGGCACGCTCCGGGTGGAGAGCCGCGAGGGGGAGGGCAGCGTCTTCACGGTCAGCCTGCCCGGGACGCAGGCTGCGAGCGGTGTCGCCTGTCCGTCGTGACGGCCCGGCTCAGAACAGCCGGGTGAGGCGCAGCGTCGTCGGGCCCGACAACGAGTGGAGGCCCGAGTACAGGCATGGCGCCAGGTCCATGGTGGAGAGCGCGTGGGTCATCACCACCGCGTCGCCCTGGAAGCGGCCCTCCGTCACCATGCCGATGGACACGTAGGCGCGCGTCCCGTCGATGTTGTGGATGCCCGCGCCCTGGACGGAGAGGGTGGACATGGAGCCGTCGTCCCACGTCACGGTGGCCTGGAGGGGGCCCAGGTTGGACGCGCAGCTGGTGGTGTGCCGGGCCAGCGCCACCAGCCTGCCCGAGGTGACGAGCGGATCACTCGAGGAGCAGCGCTCGTAGGTCGTCTCGTTCGAGTAGATGACGTCCCGGTTCGACAGCCGCAGGCCCGGGTCCCACGCCTGATAGGCGGCGCCGGTGCACGTCAGGTCCGTCATGCCCACCTGCGCCCGGGCGGGTGGGGTGAAGAGGACGAGCGGGGCCAGGAGGACGGGGAGGAGTTTCGAGGGCATGGGTCGGCTCCGTGGAAACGGACGGCTCGGGGTGAGCCGTCCGTGCCTCGCTCGCCAGTGGCGGTGCGGGGACGCCGGATGAGTGGTGCCCCTCCGGGAGCGTCACCAGTCCGCCTTTCGGTCCCATGCGCCTGTCGGGAATCGGCCGCGCGGAAGCTCGCGCGGTCCGCCGCGTCAAGGCTGGGGCAGCGGCAGCGGCAGTGACGGCGTGTTGATGATGAGGGCCGTCCTGCCCTGCAGTGCCCTCAGGCCCATGGGGGTCAGGCACGGCAGGAAGTCCCTGGCGGCGAACGCGTTGGTGAGGGACACCAGGCCGCCCTCGAACTGACCCGACGTCACCCGGCCGAGCGAGGTGAAGATCTGCAGGTTGCCCACGACGTTCACGCCGATGCCCAGCAGCGAGACGGTGGACCCGCTCCCGTCGCTCCACTCGATGACCGCCTCGACCCGCTCGATATTGGCCAGGCAGCTGTTGTTGAACGTCTCGTCGACGCGGATCCTCCCGGAGGTGATGCCGGTGGACGCCGACGTGCACTCGGTGAAGTCCGTGTCGTTCGTGTAGCGCACGTCCGCGGGCAGCACCTTCAACCCCGGCGTCCACGTCTGCTTCACGGTCCCCTTGCAGGTGATGTCCGTGAGCTGGACCTGGGCGGAGGCGGGGGCGGCGTGCAGCAGGACGGCGGCGAGCAGCGCGGGAAGGATGGACAGCAGGTGACGCGGCGACATGACGGCTCCGTGAGGACTGGGCTGGACGGTGCATCCGGTCCAGCACCCCGGGCCGACACGCTGGATGGGCCGGTCATCGGGGCTCCGAATGAGTGCTGCCCCACCCGGTCCCCATCACCCGGACCACGGGTGCCGGATGACTGTCGGCTCCTCCGTGCCCCTTGCGCGCGCCGTCCGTCAGCTCCGGAACGCCTCACGCACGCCCTCGCGGCGCAGCGTGAAGAGCATCCAGATGGCCACCGGCACGCCGACGACACACGCGGGCGACAGGATGTAGAGCGCCGTGATTCCGCCCACCGTGGCCAGCCCGTAGCCCTTGAGGTTCATCGCGCTCATCGCGCCCCACGCGGAGAGCACGCCGCACAGGATGCCCACCACCAGCATCAGCGCCAGTGACCAGCTCAGCTCCAGCGTCGTCGCGGGTGCGCCCGCTGGCACCAGCGGCGACGTCACGTGCATCGCGGCCAGCACGAAGCCCGCCAGGTTGAAGAAGACGTTCAGCACCCCGGTGCACAGCAGGAAGAAGGCCGGGGCCCGGATGATCTCCACGACCTTGTAGCGGGGATCATCGGGGGGAAGATGGAGACCAGGACCGCTCATAGATGGGCTCGAAGGGCGCTCACGATCATCCGCGTCGCCGGGGACTTGTTGAGCGTATAGAAGTGGATGCCGGGCACGCCGCGCGACAGCAGCTCCATGCACTGCACCGTCGCGTGCGCCACGCCCAGCTGCACCAGCGCCTCCGGCTGGTCCTTCACCCGCTCCAACTGGAGCCCCAGGCGCATGGGCACCGTGGCTCCGCACATGCGCGTGAAGCGCTGCACCTGCTCGTAGTTGGTGATGGGCATGATGCCGGGGACGATGGGGATGTTGATGCCCGCGCGGCGGGCCCGCTCCACGAAGTCGAAGTAGAACGCGTTGTCGAAGAACAGCTGCGTCACGACGAAGTCCAGCCCCGCGTCGACCTTCGCCTTCAGATGACGCAGGTCGTCGTCACGGGAGGCCGTCTCCACGTGGCCCTCCGGATAGCACGCGCCCCCCAGGCAGAAGTTGAAATCCTCTTCTCGGATGAATCGCACCAGCTCCGACGCATAGGAGAAGCCGCCCTCGGTGGGCTGGAAGGTCGTCTGGCCCTGGGGCGGGTCCCCGCGCAGCACCAGCACGTTGTCCAGCTTCGCGTCGGCCAGGCGCTGGAGCACGTCCCGCAGCTCCTCCCGGGTGTGCCCCACGCACGTCAGGTGGGCCATCGCCTCGATGCCCGTCTGCTGCTTGATGCGGCTGACCAGCTCCAGCGTCCTGTCGCGGGTGCTGCCGCCAGCGCCGTACGTGACGGACACGAACCCCGGCTCCAGGGGCGCCAGGTCCTCCAGTGTCCGGAGCAGGTTGGCCACCCCCTCGTCCGTCTTCGGGGGGAAGAACTCGAAGGAGAAGCAAGGGTTGGACGGATTCAACCGATTACGAATCTTCATGTCGGACCCAGTGTAGACGTTCCGCGTCGGCCTTGATCGGCGAAGGTGCGCGGCTATAGTCCGCGCCGTTTTCATCCCCCCTTCAGGAGAAGCCGATGACCCGGCGTACGCCGCTCAACGAGGCCCACCGCGCGCTGGGCGCTCGGATGGTCGACTTCGCGGGCTGGGACATGCCCGTGCAGTATTCCTCTGTCATCGCCGAGCATGAGGCGGTGCGCAACGCCGTCGGCCTCTTCGACGTGTCGCACATGGGCGAGGTGGAGTTCAAAGGCCCGGGCGCGCTGGAGACGGTCAACGGCCTCATCTCCAATGACCTCGCCCGCATCGCGGACGGCCAGGCGGTCTATGCGGGCCTGCTCAACGAGCAGGGAGGCTTCGTCGACGACGTCGTCGCCTACCGCTTCAGCCCCGAGCGCATCCTCATCTGCGTCAACGCCAGCAACCGCGAGAAGGACTTCGCGTGGATGAAGGCGCACGCGCGCGGCGTCACCCCCGTGGACCGGGGCGACGAGTACGCGCAGATCGCCGTGCAGGGCCCCAAGGCGGTGGGCCTGGTGCAGCGGCTGACGAAGACGGACGTGTCCAAGGTGGGCACCTACCGCTTCGCCGAGGGCGAGGTCGCTGGCAAGCCCGCCATCATCTCCCGCACCGGCTACACGGGCGAGGACGGCTTCGAGCTGTACTGCGCTCCGGGTGACGCGGCGGCCCTGTGGAGCGCGCTGCTCACGGAAGGCCAGCAGGACGGCGTCAAGCCCTGCGGCCTGGGCGCGCGCGACAGCCTGCGCACGGAGATGAAGTACGCGCTCTACGGCAACGACATCGACGATGCCCACACCGCGCTGGAGGCGGGCCTGGGGTGGATCGTCAAGCTGGACAAGGCGGGCGGCTTCATCGGCAAGGACGCGCTGGTGGCCCAGAAGGCCGCGGGCGTGAAGCGCAAGCTGGTGGGCTTCGAGCTGACCGGCGCCGGCATCCCCCGCCACGGCTACCCCATCAAGAAGGACGGCACCCTGGTGGGCGAGACCACCAGCGGCACCATGGGCCCCACGGTGAAGAAGCCCATCGGCATCGGCTACGTCCCCACGGAGCTGTCCGCCGAAGGCTCCACGTTCGACGTGGAGATCCGCGGCCGCGCCGTGCCCGCCGTCGTCGTCAAGACGCCCTTCCTCAAGAAGTCCTGAACCCTTCCCGCCCCCTGGCAGGAGCACCCCATGTCCGACGCGAACATTCCCGGCGACCTGAAGTACACCGCAGAGCACGAGTGGGCCCGTATCGAGGGCAACAAGGTGGTGGTGGGCATCACCCACCACGCCCAGAGCACCCTGGGTGACGTCGTCTACGTGGAGCTGCCCAAGTCGGGCGCCAAGCTGGAGAAGGGCAAGCCCTTCGGCACCGTCGAGTCCGTGAAGGCCGTCTCCGAGCTGTTCAGCCCCTTGTCCGGCACCATCACCAAGGTGAACGAGGAGCTCACCGCGAGCCCCGAGACGCTCAACGAGGACCCCTACGGTGACGGGTGGATCATCGAGCTCGAGCTCTCGGACAGCAGCCAGCTGGGCGAGCTGCTGGACGCCGCCGCCTACGCCGAGCTGCTCAAGAACGCCTGAGAGGGAAACGCCGAGCGGCCGTTGTTAGTGACGGTCCTCGAATTTTCCGACTCGGATGTCTTCGAGTCGCCAGCGAGTCACCACCGCCATGTCCCTGAACTGGAAGTACCAGGAGTCGTTCGCCGGCCGGCACATCGGTCCGGATGAGCAGGAGCTGAAGCAGATGCTGTCCGCGCTGGGCGTGGACTCGCTCGATGCCTTCATCGACCAGACCGTGCCCCCGGCCATCCGCTCCAAGGAGCCGCTGCGGCTGGGGCAGGCGCGCGGAGAGCACGAGCTGCTCGCGCAGCTGGAGACCATCGCCGCGAAGAACCAGGTGTTCCGGTCCTACATCGGCATGGGCTACCACGACACGCACACGCCCAACGTCATCCTGCGCAACATCTTCCAGAACCCGGGCTGGTACACGCAGTACACGCCCTACCAGGCGGAGATCGCCCAGGGTCGGCTGGAGGCGCTGCTCAACTTCCAGACGGTGGTGATGGACCTGACGGGGCTGGAGGTCGCCAACGCGTCGCTGCTTGACGAGGGCACCGCCGCCGCCGAGGCCATGTCGCTGGCCCTGCACGTCAAGGGGGAGGACGCGGGCGTCGCCTTCTTCATCTCCGAGGCGTGCCACCCGCAGACGGTGGACGTGGTGCGCACCCGCGCCGAGCCGCTGGGCGTCGAAATCGTCGTCGGTGACCACCGCACGGTGGACCTGACGGCGAAGAAGTACGTGGGCGCGCTGGTGCAGTACCCGGCCACGGACGGCGCGGTGGTGGACTACCGCGCGTTCGGCGAGAAGGTTCACGCCGCGGGCGGCCTGCTCATCGTCGCCGCGGACCTGCTGAGCCTCACGTTGTTGACGCCCCCGGGCGAGTTCGGCGCGGACGTGGCGGTGGGCAGCGCGCAGCGCTTCGGCGTGCCCATGGGGTACGGCGGTCCGCACGCGGGCTACTTCGCGACGAAGAACGCGTACACCCGCGTGATGCCGGGCCGGCTCATCGGCGTGTCCGAGGACGCGCAGGGCCGGCGCGCGCTGCGCATGGCGCTGCAGACGCGCGAGCAGCACATCCGCCGCGAGAAGGCGACGAGCAACATCTGCACCGCGCAGGTGCTGCTGGCCGTCATCGCCAGCATGTACGCCGTCTACCACGGGCCCAAGGGGCTCAAGGCCATCGCCGAGCGCGTGCACGGGCTGACGGTGGTGCTGGCGCGGGGCCTGGCGAAGCTGGGCCTGAAGACGCGGCACGAGCAGTACTTCGACACGCTGTGCGTGGAGCTGACGGCGCCGCAGGTGCGCGCGGTGCTGGCGGCGGCGGAGTCCGCGCGGATGAACTTCCGCCGCATCGACGAGAAGACCCTGGGCGTGGCCCTGGACGAGACGACGCGCGCGTCCGACGTGGAGGCCATCCTCACCGCCTTCGCCACCGGCGCGGGCAAGGCCTCCCAGGTGCCGTCGCTGGACGACGTGGGCGCCAACGTGGAGAGCTCCATCTCCCCGGAGCTGCGCCGCCGGAGCGAGTTCCTCACGCACGGCGTCTTCAACAGCTACCACTCCGAGACGGAGATGCTGCGCTACATCCGGCGGCTCGAGGCCAAGGACCTGTCCTTGACGCACTCGATGATTCCGCTGGGCAGCTGCACCATGAAGCTCAACGCCACCGCGGAGATGATTCCGGTGACGTGGCCGCAGTTCGGCCGGCTGCACCCGTTCGCGCCCACCTCGCAGGCGGCCGGCTACAAGGTCATCTTCGAGCAGCTGGAGCAGATGCTCTCCGCCATCACCGGCTTCGCGGGCTGCTCGCTGCAGCCCAACGCCGGCAGCCAGGGCGAGTACGCGGGCCTCTTGGTCATCCGCGCGTACCACCAGGGCCGGGGCCAGGGGCACCGCGACGTGTGCCTCATCCCGTCCTCCGCGCACGGCACCAACCCAGCCTCCGCCGTCATGGCCGGCTACAAGGTCGTCGTCACGAAGTGCGATGAGAACGGCAACATCGACGTGGCGGACCTGCGCGCCCGCGCCGAGGAGCACAAGGACAAGCTGGCGGCGCTGATGGTGACGTACCCGTCCACGCACGGCGTGTTCGAGGAGGAGATCAAGGAGATCTGCTCCATCATCCACGAGCGCGGCGGCCAGGTTTACATGGACGGCGCCAACCTCAACGCGCAGGTGGGGCTCACCGCGCCGGGCCTCGTCGGTGCGGACGTCTGCCACATCAACCTGCACAAGACGTTCTGCATCCCGCACGGCGGCGGCGGCCCGGGCATGGGGCCCATCTGCGTGGCCAGCCACCTGGTGAAGCACCTGCCGGGGCACCCGGTCATCCAGACGGGCGGCTCGGACGGCATCGGCGCCATCTCCGCGGCCCCGTGGGGTAGCGCGAGCATCCTGCTCATCTCCTGGGTCTACATCTCGATGATGGGCGGCGAGGGCCTCACCCGCGCCACGAAGCTGGCCATCCTCAACGCCAACTACATCGCCGAGCGGCTCCAGCCGCACTTCCCGGTGCTGTACCGCGGCAAGCGGGGCAGGGTGGCGCACGAGTGCATCGTCGACCTGCGCCCGCTGAAGAAGACCTCCGGCGTCGAGGTGGAGGACGTGGCCAAGCGGTTGATGGACTACGGCTTCCACGCGCCGACGGTGTCCTTCCCCGTGGCCGGCACGCTGATGATCGAACCGACGGAGAGCGAGTCCCGCGCGGAGCTGGACCGCTTCTGCGACGCGATGATCGCCATCCGCCAGGAGATTCGCGACGTGGAGGAGGGGCGCATGCCCAAGGACAACAACGTCCTGAAGAACGCGCCCCACACCGCTCGCGTCATCACCGGGCCGGAGTGGAACCGTCCGTACTCGCGCGAGCTCGCCGTGTTCCCGGCGGCGTGGGTGCGCGAGAACAAGTTCTGGCCGTCCGTGGGCCGCCTCAACAACGTGCTCGGGGACCGCAAGCTCGTGTGCTCGTGCCCGCCCATCGAGGACTACATGACGCCGGAGCCCAAGCCCGCCGTCGCCTGACGCGGGCCCGCGGGGCTCGAGCGTGACACCGAAGGGCCGTCTCCCTCAGCGGGAGGCGGCCCTCGTCGTTGTGGGGACTGGCTTCAGTGGGACTCGGTGGCCGGGGCCCGCGCGTGTGCCGAGGCGCCGTCGTGCTCGGGCTCCACGTGCACCACCACGTCCACCACCTGGGGATACGCGGTGTGCAGCGTGCGCTCCACGCGGTCCGCCACCTCGTGGGCCTGGGCGGTGGTGAGGTTCGGGTCGACCTCGATCTTCAGGTCGACGTAGACGCTCTCCTCCATGCCCCGGCTGCGCACGTCGCGGCAGCTGCGCACGCCCGCCACGCCCATGGTGTGCTGCGCCACCTGCGCGGGGTCCAACCGCGCCGTGTCGGAGAGGATGCCCACCGCCTGCCGGACGATGCCGTAGGCCACCCACGCGACGAAGACCATGACGCCCAGCGCGATGATGCCGTCCGCCTTCGGGTAGCCCAGCGCCACCAGCCCCAGCGACGCGAGCACCGCCAGCGAGACGTAGACGTCGGACATCGTGTGGCTCGCGTCCGCCATCAACAGGCTGCTCTGGTACTTGCGCCCGTAGTGGCTCTCCACGCGCGTCACCGTGATGTTGACCACGAGCGTCAGCCCCATCACCACCGCCATGGCGGGCGTCACCTGCGCGTGCACGTCATGCAGGAGCGAGTCGAGCGCCATGCGCCCCAGCTCCAACATGCCGATGCCAATCATCGCGCCGATGCCCAGCGACGCGAGCGCCTCGAACTTGCCGTGTCCGTAGGGATGGTCCGCGTCCGCGGGCCGCGAGGCCACGCCCATGGCGACCAGCCCCAGCACGTTGGAGCCGCCGTCGATGAAGGAGTGCAGGCCGTCGGCCGTCACCGCGGCGGACTGGCTCAGCAGGCCGAAGACGAGCTTCGCGCCCGCCACCACCCAGTTGGCCGCGAGGATGGCGAGCAGCACCGTGCGGATGCGCTGGCTGCGTTGCTGGAGCGCGGCGCTCCGGTCGGCGAGGGTCGTGTCCACGGCGCGGCACCGTAACCAGAACCGCGCTCGGGCGCGAGGACCTGCCGCGTGTTCCGCGCGACGTCAGTTGGGTTGGCGGAACAACCGCATGCGGGGCCCGCCGCCCATCTCCAGGAAGAACCCGAAGGAGAAGCGCACCCGGGAGTCGTCACCCAACAGGCCTGGCGGCGGGTTGGGGAAGGGCTGCGCGCGCTGGAACGAGGACACCGCCTCCATGTCCAGGAAGTCCAGGCCGCTGCTCTTCTCCACCTGGATGTCGGTGATGCGGCCCTTCTCGTCGAGGGTGATCTCCAACAGCGTGTGCCTGTCGCGACCGGAGTACGTGCGGCCCGTCGGGTCCCTGCGGCGCAGCGACTCGTTCGGGTTCCAGTGCATGCCCACGCTCTGCTTCACGCGGTTGAAGAAGCTGGCGTACTTCCACTCGCGCGAGTTGAGCAGGGTGCCGTCGCCCTCGTCCACGTCCTTCAGGTGGTCATTGGGCGCGGCGCCCAGCACCTTGTCCATGGCCGTGCGCGACGGCATCAGCGCGGCGATTCCCGGCGAGCCCACGCGCCCCGCGGAGCCTTCCTCCTCCCCGCCCGTGCCGGGCTGGATGCGCAGCCGCTTCGAGTTGCCCGTCAGCTCGTCGCTCTCGGTCTGGTTGTTCACCGCGACGCCACCCGGCGAGGTGGGGTCCGACTTCACCTTCACCTCGTTCTTCTTGTGGATGTCGGGGATCTCGAACGCGAACTTCTGTCCGCCCTCGGCCAGGGGCCGATCATCGTTGCCCATGCCGTTGTTGCCGGCGATGCGCGGCGCCGTGGGCTCCACGTCCGCGCCGTCCTGCTTCTGGGGGGCGGTGCGCTGGGGCATGGCGTTGCGGTAGAAGGGCGTCTGCTCGCGGGCCCGCGTCTCCTTGTCGACGCGGTTGTTGTGCTCGGCCAGGTACTTGGCGTCCGGGGCCTCCTGCTCGTTGCCCGGCGCCAGGTCCACCACCTGTCCCTGGGGGCGCGTCTCCGGCTTCTTCTCCTCGGGCTTCTTCTCCTCGACGCGCGGCCGGCTGGACAGGTTGGGCTGCGTCTTGGTGTTCGCCTGGCCCCGGTTCTTCGCCCACTGGGATTCCGTCATCGGCCGGACGGCCACGGAGGTGGGAGGGCGGGTGACGGCCTTGCGCTCACGGGGCGTCACCGGGAGTGTCCCGGTGAACAGGACGACGGCCAGGTAGCCGCCGTGCACCAGCAGGGCGAGCACCACCGCGGCGACCAAGCGCCACGGAGAGCCTCGCCGCCGCTTGCGGCGCCAGTCTGTGGGAGAAGAACCCGTGCTCACGGCGCGATGATAAACCTCCGGGCCCGCTGCCTAGTCCCGTCCCGTTCGCGGCAGAACAGGTGGACTGGGAGGGACATTCGCGAAACGTGCACGGTTCCCCGCGCGCGCCCCTTTTTCGAGCTCAGTAGATGGGGGCGACTTCAGCACCATTGAAGTAGTGGCGGAGGATGTCCTGGTAGCGATGTCCGGCCTCGGCTCGGCCGATGGCGCCAGTCTGACACATCCCTACTCCGTGGCCCCAGCCGCCGCCACGGAAAAGCCAGTGGGTGGGCCGGCCCTCGGCGTCCCGCTCGGCGTCCACCAGGGCCATGCTGCTGTTGAGCATCCCGAAGAGCCTGCGGATGTTCAGCTCTCCACGCACCTGCGTGGCCCCCTTGTCCCCGGACAGCGTCAGCACCCGCGCCCGGCCGGACACGCCCCGCTCGGTCAGCTCCATCGCCTGCACGCGGCCCACGCCCAGCCGGGCCACCAGCGCGTCCACCTGGGCCGCCGTGAAGCGCTTCTCCCAGCGGAACTTGCTCGGCTGCGCGAAGCTGGAGAGCCGGCAGGCGGCCCCGACCTCCGACGTGGCCAGCCACGCGGACAGCCGGGACGGGGAGGGGCCCGAGGCCACCGGCACGAGGATGTCCGGACGTCCCCGGAGACTCGGGTCCGGAGGGCCGCCCCAGACGATGTCGTTGTCCTCCGTGTGGCCGCCGCACACCGCGCTGTAGACGGAGTCCACCAGCCGCCCCTCCGCGCTGAAGAGCGCCTCGCCCCGGGTGGCCTCCACCGCGGCGGTGGTGCTCACAGCCTCGCCCGTGCGTCCCCGGTACACCGCGCAGTGCTGCTCCGAGCAGAGCAGGTACGGGTCCGCCAGGTGCTTGATGCCCACCTTCGCGAGCACCTCGCCGCGCGCGGTGACGGCCTGGGCCTTGAGCGCCTCCGAGTGGGCGCGCGCGAAGATCTCCGCCGGCACCAGGCCCTTGAGCAGGTCCTCCAGGGGCACCACGTTGACCACCGCGAGCAGGCCCGCGCGGTCCACGGCGAACTGGAGCGAGCCCCGGAACGTGCGGTCCTCGAAGCCGTGGAAGTCGTAGCCCACGCCGAACTCCACCTGGCGCACGTCGAAGCCCGCGCCGTCCGGCGTCTCCGTGTCCAGCCGGTCCTGCGCCAGCCCCACCACCGCGCCGGACTCGTCGCGCACCTCGAGGATGCCGCGCCCCGGCGTCTTCGCCTCCTCGAACAGCGTCGTGCGCACGCCGAACGTGCGCAACAGCTCCGCCTGTCGCGCCGCCGCCTCCTCGGGCGTGAGCGTCTCGTCGACGAGCAGCAGCGTTCGCCGGTTGTCGATGACCTTGCCCGCGATGCCGTACACCGCGCCCAGCACGTGCGTGCGCACCGCGAGGCCTCGCGCCTTCCACTCCTCCTGCGCCGCGGCCAGACCCTCCTTGTCCGCGAAGCGGTGCTCGCTCAGCTGCACCCGCGCGGACAGCACCGCGGCCTCCGCCTGCGTCACGCGCACCGTCCACCGCGTGCCCGCCGCCGCGTCCAGCACCTTGTCCTCCGGCCCGCCGAAGCGCATCCGCATCCGCCCTCGGGGCGAGAACGTCGCCTCGCGCCGGCCCTCCATGAGGCGGATGGGCAGCCGGGGCTCTCCGCCTCGGAAGTCCAGGCGCTTGAGCTCTCCCGGACCGGGGATGCCCTGCGACAGCGCGTCCGGGAGCGGCGCGGGAGCAGGGGGCTCCTCGCCCGCGTCCGCGGCCCCTGCGTCCACGGGCGGCTGCGTGCCCGCGTCGACGGGCACCTCCTGGCGCTCGTCCGCTCGCCCGTCCACCGGGGTGGTGGTTCGGGACGGCGGCTTGGGGCTCGCGCAGGTGGCGAGCAGCAGGGCGGAGAGCAGGAGCGGGACGGCGGTGCGCACGGGGGGCGACACCGTACCCGTCAGTCCGGGGCGTGTCACGGACCGGACGCCCGTGAGCCCGTCCGGGTCCACTTGTCCTGTGGCGAATAGAACGCGGCGCGTCTCGCGTTGGTCCTGCTCATGCGAATTTCCAAAGGCAACTTCCTGAAGCTGAAGACTCCCGTGGCCGCCGTGGCCACCAGCCTGCTCATGCTCGGTACGACCGCTCACGCAGCGGGCCTGGATGCCTTCGTTCCCACGCCGAACATCCCCGGCGTCTCCACGACGCGCGCGCCCGCGTCGCAGCCCACGACGGGCAGCCTGCCGGCCATCGGCGTGCAGCCCGTGGCGGGGACTCCCGTGGAGGCGTTGCCGGACCATGCGGACCACGCCGTCATCGCCACGCCCTCGCCGCAGCCGGGCATCCAGGCGAACGGGCTCGCGCCCGCCTCCGCGTCCGCGCAGTCCTTCACCCGCGAGTGGGTGGTGAGCCCCTCGGGCGACGACAACGGGGACGGCAGCGCCGCGCAGCCGCTGAAGACCATCACCAGGGCCGTGAGCCTCGCGGGCCCCGGTGAGGTCATCCGCGTGCAGGCCGGCACCTACGCCGAGCGCGTCATCATCGGCGCCAACGCGAAGGCGGGCACCGAGGGCGCGAAGATCACGCTGCAGGGCGAGGGCAGCCCGCGCATCGTCCCGGGCCCCGGCAGCGGCGGCATGGTGCAGGTGCGTCAGCCGCACTGGGTCATCGACGGGTTCGAGCTGGACGTGCAGCGCCAGCCCATCTTCGGTGTCACCTTCGAGGGCGACGTCACCGGCTCCATGCTGGTGAACTCCCACCTGCACCACGGCGGCGGCGGCGCGGCCGTGACGACCTTCAACAAGGCCACGGGCGCCATCATCGAGAACAACCACATCCACGACTTCCTGAAGACGACGGGCAACCAGGACTCGCACGGCGTCGTCGTGCAGCCCACGTCCAAGGACATCACCGTGCGCAACAACGACATCCACTCGAACTCGGGCGACTCCGTGCAGTGCCTGGGGCCGGAGGGCTTCAGCTCGCTGCCGCCCGCGGATGGCCTCGTCGTGGAGAACAACCACTTCTACGCCAACCGTGAGAACGCGGTGGACATCAAGACCTGCTACGGCGTGGTCATCCGCAACAACCGCATGCACCAGTTCCGCCCCTCGAGCACCGCGAAGGGGGACGTCGTCGTCATCCACTACTCCGCGAGCAACGTGCTGGTGGAGGACAATGAAATCTACGACGGCGCCAAGGGCATCTCCGTGGGTGGCAACCACGAGGGCCCCGTGCCCTCCGGCATCGTCGTGCGCCGCAACCGCGTGCACGGCATCTCCAACGCCAACGGCGGCGAGGGCACCGGCATCCGCCTGGAGAACTCCCAGGGCACCGTGGTGGTGAACAACACCGTCACCGGCACGACGACCGGCCTCATCATCGGCCACGGCACCGGCGGCCCCACCCAGTCCGCGGTGGTGCAGAACAACATCCTGGATGGCTCCGTCGCCGTGGACCTGGGCGGTCAGGCGCCGGGCCTGAAGCTGGGCAACAACCTCTTCGCGGCCAGCGGCCAGTTCAAGAGCCAGGGCGCCATGGTGGGGACCGAGCAGTTCCTCGCCACCACCGGGGACGCGTCGTCCTCCAGCGGCTCCGCCGACCTGGGCGAGGCCTTCGGTCCCGGTCCCCAGGCCGTGGACCGGGGCGTCGACGTGGGCCTGCCGTTCTGCGGCGGCGCCCCCGACATCGGCGCCGTCGAGATGGGCTGCTGACCCGGCCGACGGCCTGCTCCGCGGGGGAGGGCGCACCTGACGCCCGAAAATGAAAAGGCCCGATGCGGAGCGACTCTCCGCATCGGGCCTTGTCTATGAGGCGCCACCCGGATTCGAACCGGGGAATGAAGGTTTTGCAGACCTTTGCCTTACCACTTGGCTATGGCGCCGACGGCTTGGGGCCGGGTTTATACGCAGCCAGCCACCACCCGGTCAAGGAATCAACGGAACCGGCCCCCGGGTCCTGACGTGACGGTACGATTCGCGCGGAAACGGTGATGTCCGCCTCGGGTGGACGTCGCGTGCTCGAGACGACCGAGGAGTCGCGTGATGCTGCATGGGCATGGGGTGTACCAGGAGGAGCACGAGGCCTTTCGCCGTACGGTGAGGGCGGTGGTGGAGAAGGAGATCCTCCCTCACGTGGCGCGCTGGGAGGAGGCGGAGGAGTTCCCCCGGGAGCTCTTCGCGCGCTTCGGCGAGCTGGGCTTCCTGGGCCTGAAGTACCCGGAGGCGTACGGCGGCACGGACGCCGGCGTGCTCTACGAGGCGGTGCTCCTGGAGGAGCTGGGCCGCTGCGGCTCGGGTGGGGTGTCCGCGGGCCTGGGCGCCCAGTTCACCATCTCCACCGGACCGCTGCACCTGTTCGGCACGGACGCGCAGAAGCGCCGGTGGCTCGCCCCCGCGATTCGCGGCGAGAAGATCGGCGCGCTCGGAATCACGGAGCCGGACGCCGGCTCGGACGTCGCGGGGCTGCGCACCACCGCGCGTCGTGACGGGGCGCACTACGTCGTCAACGGCTCCAAGACGTACATCACCAACGGCGTGCGCGCGGACTTCATCGTCCTGGCCGTGAAGACGGACCCCTCCAGGGGCCACAAGGGCCTGTCCATGCTGGTGGTGGAGAAGGACACGCCTGGCTTCACGGTGAGCCGCAAGCTCAAGAAGCTGGGCTGGCGCGCCTCGGACACCGCCGAGCTGTTCTTCGAGGACTGCCGGATCCCCGCGGAGAACCTGCTGGGGGTGGAGGACCAGGGCTTCTCGCAGATCATGGGCAACTTCCAGTGGGAGCGCCTGTCGCTCGCGCTGGGCGCGGTGGGCGCCATGGAGGACATGCTGGAGCGCGTCGTCGAGCACGTGAAGTCGCGCCGCGCCTTCGGCCAGTCGCTCAGCCAGATGCAGGTGGTGCGGCACAAGCTGGCGGACCTGTTCACCGCCCGCGAGTGCGCGCGCCAGCTCACCTACCACGCGCTCCGGCTGCACGCGGCGGGGGAGTGGGCCGTCGCCCAGACCTCCATGGCCAAGAAGGTGGCCACCGAGACGGCGTGCCGCGTCGCGGACGAGTGCCTGCAGCTCCACGGCGGCGCCGGCTACATGATGGAGTACGACATCCAGCGTCACTGGCGCGACGCCCGCCTGGGGCCCATCGGCGGTGGCGCCAGCGAGGTGATGAACGAAATCATCGCCAAGCAGCTCGGCCTGTAGGCCGTCCGGGACATGGGGGAGGGGCAGGCGACCAGGCGGGACGGAAGAGGCCCCGGGGGCCCCGGGTTGAGCCTGGAGAGCCCCCGCGGAGGTGTTGGTGGAGCCCACCATCCTGTGTACCGAGCTGTACCTGCGCCTGGGAGATGACGAACTGCTCGTCATCGACTGCCGGGCCCCCTTCGACTGGGAGCACCACGACTTGCACATCCCCGGTGCCCTGAGGATGTTGCCCACGGAAGTGGCCCGGGACCACCGGATGCTGCCCGATGACGAGCTCATCGTCCTCTGTGGCGGCGCGCCGGACGGCTCGGATGTGCGCCGCGTCTGTCGCCTGCTGCGCATGCACGGGCGCAAGGCCGTCTGCCTCGACGGAGGCCTCCCCGCCTGGATTCGCGGGGGCTATCCCACCGAGCGGCACGTCCGTGCCCAGGTGGCGGGTCTGCATCGCTAGGTTTCTCCTGGGTGCGGTGCGTCGTCAAAGGGTGTATGGAGCGGCGGACTTCCTCCCTTGGAGAACCGTTCCCATGGCCAAGCTTCGTGCCGCCCTCATCGGCGCCACCGGACTCGCGGGGCAGCAGTTCATCGCCGCCCTCAGGAACCACCCCTTCATCGAGCTGACCGGCCTGGCCGCGTCGCCTCGCTCGGCGGGCAAATCCTACGGGGACGCCCTGCGCACGGCCAACGGCATGACGGCGTGGTTCGTCTCCGAGCCGCTCTCGCCTGAAATCGCCCGCATGCAGGTGGTCAGCGGCGACGCGCTCCAGGCCCAGGACTACGACCTGGTCTTCTCCGCCGTGGAGGCGGACGTCGCGCGTGAGCTCGAGCCCCGGCTGGCCCGGGACATCCCCGTCTTCTCCGCCGCGAGCGCCTTCCGCTACGAGGACGACGTCCCGCTGCTCATCCCGCCCGTCAACGCCTCGCACGCGCCGCTCGTGCGCGAGCAGCAGCGCCGCCGCGGCTGGAAGGGCTTCATCGTCCCCAGCCCCAACTGCACGACGACGGGCCTGGCCGTGACGCTCGCGCCGCTCGTCGAGCGCTTCGGTGTGAAGGCCGTGCTGATGACCAGCCTGCAGGCCATGTCCGGCGCCGGCCGCTCGCCGGGCGTCATCGGCATGGACATCCTCGACAACGTCATCCCCTACATCCCCAAGGAGGAGCACAAGGTCGAGGTGGAGACGAAGAAGATCCTCGGCGCGTTGGGCCAGGACGGCTCCGCCCTCACGCCCCACGACCTCCGGGTCTCCTGCACCTGCACCCGCGTGGCCGTGATGGAGGGCCACACCGAGTCCGTCTTCGTCTCGCTGGGCACCAAGGCCACGGTGGCTGAAGTCACCCAGGCGATGCGCGAGTGGCGCGGCGCCGAAGTGGCCCGTGACCTGCCGTCCTCGCCGCCCCGGTGGATCGAGGTGCTGGACGACCCGTTCCGTCCTCAGCCCCGGTTGGACCGGGAGACCCATGGAGGCATGGCCACCACCGTCGGCCGCGTGCGCGAGGATGGTGTCCTGGAGAACGGCTTCAAGTACGTGCTCGTCTCCCACAATACGAAGATGGGAGCGGCGCGTGGGTCCATCCTGGTGGCCGAGCAGCTGCGGGCCCAGGGGTTGCTCGGCTGACACCGCCGCGCGTCGGACCGATGGCACAAATTCAGGGTGCCATCCCTGTAACGAACCATTAGTCTGCGCGCCCACGGACGCGCTGAAGATTTCTAGAGGAGAGCTTTCATGGCCTACGTCGTCGCGGACCCTTGCATCAAGTGCAAGTACACAGACTGTGTCGAGGTCTGCCCGGTCAACTGTTTCTACGAGGGTGCGAACTTCCTGGTCATCCACCCGGACGAGTGCATCGACTGTGGCGCGTGCGAGCCCGTGTGCCCCACCAAGGCCATCTTCCCGGAGACCGAGCTCCCCGCGAAGTGGAAGGACTACAAGGCGCTGAACGCGGACTTCTCGTCCAAGTGGCCCAACATCGCGGAGAAGAAGACGTCCCTCCCCGAGGCCGAGGAGTACAAGGACAAGGAGGACAAGCGCTCCCTCCTGAGTGACGCGCCCGGCAAGTAGTCCGCTGGCGCCTGTCGCGCCCGTGAGTCTCGAGAAGGCCCTCCCGCTTGTTTCCGGCGCGAGGGCCTTCGCCATTGCGGGGCGCCTCATTCAGCCCGCGCTCAGCGAACGCAGCCGGAGCCCGCGTGCCTCCAGGGCCTCGCGCAGTCGGGTGAGCTCCGTGTCGGGGACGGGCCCCTGGTGGCCCTGGATGCGCAGCGAGACTTCACGGGGACCCGTCCGCTCCACCTCCACCGTGGCGTGCAGGCTGCCTCGGACGCTGAGGCTCAGCGCGGGGCGCTGTGACTTCACCAGCACCTCGATGCGCTCGATGACCTCCAGGGTCGACTCCACGCGGCTCGGTGGCTCGGGTGGGCTTGCTCCCGTCGACGCCGGGGCCAACTGCCGCGCCTCCGGAAGCGGGCCCTCCTGGGGAGGGACCAGCCGTGGGTTGTCCACGGGGACGGGCTCGGTCCTGGGCGTGCTCGACCCGCGCGTCGTGGGGAGCTGCGCCGCCTGACGGGAGACCTCCCGGACGACGAGCTCCGTGAGGCGCTGCTCGGTCCGCTCCTGATTCAGGACCTGCGCTTCACTCCGCACCGCACCCAGCCGGTGGGACTCGACGTGCATCGCCTGTCGGGCCATGCCCAGCCGCTCGGGACTGGCCAGCACCCCGCGGGAGGTCGAGAGCACGGTGGTGGTGGTCCGGACGGTGGCGAGGCTCCGGGCTCCGAGCGGGAGGCTCGGCGGACGCGCCTTCACGCCTGGAGAGGCCCTGGGCTCGCCGGGCGCGGGCCGGGGCGGGGGGGGCGAGGGGCGGCGGGAAGCGGACTCCTGGAGGGCTCGCTGGAAGCGCTCGCCGTCGGCGGGCCGTCGGGTGGAGGTACCGCTGTCGGTGGAGGCGTCGGTGTCGACCTTCATGTCATCCCTCGCTGGCGTGCGGGGGCGACACGAAGCAGCGGTCATGCCAGGAGGCTCCCCCCATGGGACGGTGGCGTCACCGTCCCAGCCGATGGAGGTCCAGGCTCTGGCGTGGGATGGGCCTTCAGCGCGGCTTCGAGCCGAACGCTCCGGGCTGCACCGGTGCGATGCCGGTCAGGTCGTTGACGGCCAGGGGACAGGAGGCCAGCGCCATGGGCTCCACGAGCCCGCCGATGCGCGCCCAGTCCCGCTCCTGGAAGAGGAGCGCGTCGCGCAGCTCGATGGACGACAGGCCCTTCTTGTACTCCCAGAAGCGACCCCTCACGAGGACGGTGTTGCCCTTGAGCAGCTTGTTGAGGTCCACGTACTGCTTGTCCTGGAGGATGGCGACGACCTCCACGCGCTCGCGCTTGCGCGGCTTGCCGAACTGGAACTCGTAGGTCGCCGTCGGCGCGGGCTCGGGCTCCGTCCAGATGAGGCGGGCCACCATGCGCTCCGGCTCCGGCTCCTCGCCCTTCTTGAGCTTCTTCTTCTTGGGCTTCTCCAGCTTCACGTCCACCAGCTCCAGGCCGCTGAACGCCAGCTCGTGGTCCAGGTAGTTGTCGCGGAACAGGGCCTCGGCGGTGGAGACGGCCACCGAGTTCACCCGCTGGACCTCCTCCTTGTACCGCTCTCGCAGCACCGGCAGCGTGAGCAGGAAGCTGTCCACCGGCTTCGTGCCGTCGGCGAGGAAGCGCAGCCGTGCCATGTCGATGGCCGGGTAGTAGGGGACGAGCGACTCGGCCGTCTTCAACCAGTCGGGGCGCAGCTGCTTGTCGATGAGCACCCGTCGCACCATGGTGACGAAGTAGCTGTTGCCCGGGAAGCGGTCCGTCACCAGCTGGGTGTTCAGCGCCTGCACGAGCGCCGGATCCAGCATGAAGTTCTCGTCGCGCTTGTGGAACTGCGTGCCCACCTCGCCGAGCAGCGTCAGGTACGCGCCCACCACCTGCGCGCAGTTGGCGTCGGCGGTGCCCTGGTCCAGGGCCTGGAACAGGCGCGTGCGCAGGAAGCGTTTGTCGATGGCCTCCTCGCGGAAGACGGGAGCCTCTCCGGTGCCGAAGAAGAACTCGGGCTGGGCGAGTGCGGGGCTGGCCAGCAGCCCCAGGGCGAGGACGAGCAGTCGGGCGGTACGCATCACCCGGCAGCCTATCATCCCGGGCTCGTCGTGGAGAGTGGGGCGGGCACGGCGGACGCCCGCAGGACCAGGCCCGCGGCGACCAGCTCCACCACGCCTGCCACCGCGAAGAGCCGATGGCCGCCGAGCCAGTCGTAGCCCACTCCCGACGACAGGTAGCCCACCAGTCCGCCGAGTCCGAAGGTGAACGCCGCGAACAGCGCCTGCCCGGACGCGCGCAGCTCCGGGGGCACGCGTCGCGACAGGAACGCCACGCTGGCCACGTAGAACGCACCGAAGGTCATCCCGTGCAAGGGCGCTATCAGCACCATGCCCTCGGGGGACGACACCAGGGCCATGCCGCCCCAGCGCACCGCGCTCGCGACGAAGGCCACGGCCAGCACGACGCGCGGCGCGGTGTCCTTGGCCACGCGCGAGTAGAACGCCATCACCGCCACCTCCGCGATGACGCCGATGCCGGCCACCGTGCCGACCACCGCGGGCGACAGGCCCAGCGACATGACGTGGATGGAGAAGGTCCCGTGGAAGGGCGCGCACGCCATCCAATGCAGGCTGGTGGCGGCGAGCAGCCAGCGCAGGTCCGGGTGTCTCAGGAGCGCCAGGCCCGCCAGCGGGCTCAGGCCCCGGCTGGGCGCGGCGGTGTCCCGCAGGGTGAAGCTCCAGGGCACGAGCGCGGACAGCAGCGCGAGCGGGACCAGGACCACCCACTCGTTCACGCCCGTGACGAGCCAGCCGAAGAGCACCGTCGAGGTGATGAACCCCACGGAGCCGAAGAGCCGCACGTGCGCGAAGCTGTCCCCGGTGCGCGCGACATGGTGCAGGGTGAGGCTGTCCATGAGGGGCGTGAAGGCGCAGACGAAGCACGCGTACAGCGCCATGGCCGGCACGAGCGTGTCGAAGGTCCGCGCGCGGCCCACGAGCGCGAAGGCGAGCGCCGCGCCGAGCGCCAGCACGGTGAGGACCCGGGACGCACGGCCGGTGCGGTCGGCGAGGTGGCCCCACATCGGCGGAACGAGCAGGGAGGCCAAGGGGCTGAGGCACAGGAGCAGCCCCACCTGCGTCGCGGACAGCGACAGCGACTTGAACCAGGCGGGCAGGAACGGGAGGACGATGCCCACCGCGGCGAAGTAGAGGAAGTAGAAGCCCGCCAGCGGCAGGCGGCTGGCGACGGGGCGGGGGCTCATGGACGGTTGGGACCTTGACATGTCCGGGTGCTTTTCCGCCTGTTGACCTCGCTGCCTTTTGTGTACCTTGCCCTCGACATGGCCAGTTCCACGGACATTTCCGCGCCCGTCACCGTCGCCCAGATCCGGGACGAGGCGGAGCTCATGCAGGCGCTCGCCATCCGCGAGGTGGTGTTCATCGAGGAGCAGCACGTCCCCGAGGGCATCGAGCGCGACGCCGAGGACGCGAACGCGTACCACATCATCGCCCACCAGGGAGGCCACGCCATCGGCACGGGGCGGCTGGTGATGTTGCCTCAAGCGCCCGAGGGCGAGCAGGGCCCCTGGGGGCAGGTGGGGCGCATGGCGGTGCTGCAGGCGCATCGCAAGGCCCGCGTGGGCTCGCTGCTTTTGACGACCCTGGAGGCGGAAGCGGTCCGCCGCGGGGTCAAGGGCATCATGCTGCACGCGCAGCTCTACGCGCTCGAGTTCTACAAGAAGCACGGCTACACGGAGGTGGGCACCGTGTTCCTCGAGGGCGGCATCGACCACCTGGAGATGCGCAAGCGCTTCTAGGTGGCCGTGGTTTCAGCGGCGCGGAGGACGGGGCGCGGGAGGCTGTGCGTGCCTGGGGTCCTCCGGCCAGGAGTGGCGCGGGTACTTGCGCCCCAGCTCCTTGCGCAGCGCCGGGTAGTGTCGCTCCCAGAAACCCGCCAGGTCGGTCGTCACCTGCACGGCGCGCATGTTGGGCGCGAGCAGGTGGAGCACCAGCGGCACGCGGCCCGCGCACACGCTGGGCCCCTGCGCCATCCCGAAGAAGTCCTGGAGCCGTGACTCCACCCAGGGCGGCTTGCCCGGCTCGTAGTTCACCTTGACGCCCCGGCCGCCCGGGAGGGTGACGCGCTCGGGAGCGTGTGTGGCGAGCAGTCGCTGCTGTTCCGAGGTGAGGCGCGCGTAGAGCGCGTCGAGCAGCGAGACGCCCTCCAGGTCCTTGAAGCTGCGCGCGTCCGAGCACAGGGACGCGAGCGCATCGCGCAGGAAGGTGTCGTCGACGGTGGGGAACTTCGCCTCGGGGAAGGCCTGGGCGAGCAGGGCCACGCGGGTGCGCCATTGCTCCAGCGCCTCGGGCTCCGCGAAGCGGCCGGGGCCGGCGGCGAGCGCGGCTTCGACGAGGACGCGCGCGGTGGCCTCGGAGGCGGGCGCGGGCGTTCGGGTCTCCTCGAGGACGAGGTTGCCGTAGGACAGGCGGGTGAGGCGCTCCACGCGGCGCGCCTCGGCGTTCCACTGGAGGGTGTCCACCTCCTCGAGCGTCTCCGGGTAGAGGTCCAGCAGCCACTCGGGCTCCACGGCGCTGGCCAGTCGCACCACGGCGCCGCGGCCGGGGCGCTCCTCCGCGTCCGCGGCGACCATCAGGTCCGCGTCCTGGACGACGCTCAGCTCGGAGAGGGACGCGGTGCCGCCGCCGAAGAGCAGCAGCTCGGGCGCGCGGGGTCGACGACGTCGCGCGACGCGGTCCGGGTAGCCCGCGAGGACGCTGAGCATGAGGGCCTGTTCCACGTCCTCGGGTCGGTGCGGGCGCTCGCCCTGGCTTCGCACGGCGCGGCGGAGCTGCTTCTGCACGCGGTCCACGGACTGCACCGCGCCCTGTTCGAGCGAGAGGGAGTGGAGGCGTCCGGAGGAGAAGTTGGAGCGCTCGGCTTCGCGGAAGCGTTCGAGGAGCTCGAGCAGATCCGAGGGGCCACTGACGACGGCGGCGGCGCGCTGGCCACCCCCGAGGTTGGCGCGAGCCTCGCGGCGGATGTCGCGCTCGCCCATGAGGGCCGCGAGGGTGGCCGCGTCGGCGCCGACACCGCGTCGCTCGCCTTCGACGATGATGCGAGCTTGGCGCGGGTGGACAGGGAAGCGCAGGAGGCGCTGGCCCACGTCGGTGACGGCCCCCTTGGCATCCACCGCGCCGAGGCGACGCAGCAGCGTCTCCGCCGCGTCGAGCGAGGCGGTGGGAGGTGGTTCGAAGAAGGGGAAGGCGGTCAGGTCGGTCACGCCGGAGGCGCGAAGGGACAGGATGGTCTCCGCCAGGTCCATGCGGCGGATCTCGGGCGCGTCCTGTTCCGGGCGACCGTCGAAGTCGTGCTGGGTGTAGAGGCGAAGGCAGTGCCCGGCGCGGGTGCGGCCGGCGCGGCCTGCGCGCTGGACGGCGGAGGCGCGGCTGACCTTGGACAGCTTGAGCGTGGGGAGTCCTGACCAGGGCGAGTGGCTGGCCACGCGCGCGAGGCCCGTGTCGATGACCACGGCGACGCCGTCGATGGTGACGGAGGTCTCGGCCACGTTGGTGGAGAGGATGATCTTCCGGCGCGAGCTCCTGCGCACGGCGCGGTCCTGCTCCGCGGGGGACAGGTCGCCGTGGAGGGGGAGGACGTCGGTGTCGTGGCGTTCGGCGAACTCGGCGCAGGCGTCGCGGGTGCGGCGGATCTCTCCGGCGCCGGGGAGGAAGACGAGCACATCGCCGTCGACGCCCTGGGTGAACAGGCGCTTGATGCCGGAGAGGACCTGCTGGTCCAGGTGCCGGTCATCGGGAGTCGGGAGGTATTCGACGCTCACGTCGAAGCGGCGTCCCTGGGAGCGAAGAGAGGGACAACCTCCGAGGTATGCCCGGACGGGTTCGGCCTCCAGGGTCGCGGACATGACGACGAGCTTGAGGTCCGGGCGACGCGTCTCCTGGAGTCGACGGAGCATCGCGAGGGAGATGTCGGCGGACAGGTGGCGCTCGTGGAACTCATCGAGCACGACGATGCCGACGTCGCGGAGGGTGGGGTCGGAGAGGAGGCGTCGGCCGAGGACGCCCTCGGTGACGAAGGACATGCGCGTCTTCGCGCTGCGGACATCCTCGAAGCGGACCTGGTAGCCGACAGTTTCTCCCACGCGCTCGCCGATCTCCTCGGAGACACGCTGGGCGGCGAGCCGGGTGGGCAGTCGGCGCGGCTGGAGGACGACGATCTCCTTGCCCGCGCCGAGGCCAGCTTCGAGCAGGGCGCGCGGGACTCGGGTCGTCTTGCCCGCGCCGGGAGGTGCTTCGAGCACGAGCGAGCGAGCGCCGCGCAGCGTGGAGACGATCTCCGGGAGGAGCGGGTCGATGGGAAGGGTGGCATCCGCCATGGCGGGTGTCCTCTCAGGGGCGAGCCGGGGCTCGCTCACGGGGCGTCGCACGATGGCGCGTGCGGTACGCAGTAGGGAAGGGCGGCATCCATTCAGTCGCGAGCCGGGGCTCGCTCACGGGGCGTCGCACGATGGCGCGTGCGGCTCGCAGTACGGAAGGGCGGCATCCATCCTGGCCGGTGTGCTCTCGCGCACGCCTTGGGCTCGCATGGGTGAACGGGCCTCGCCAATGTGGAGAAGCCCGCTGGAAGGGGCGGTCGGCATCCGTCATGTCCGGTCTCCGCTCAACGCGCGCGGAGGCTCGCTCACGGTGTCTCGCTGCCCGCCCCGCCGGAAGGTGACGTCGCGTTTCGCTTCTTCCGCACGGAAGGGGCCTGCGCCCGAGCCGCCTCGGAGTCTCGGGCACCGCGAGTGCGGTGCTGCTGGGGGGCCTCGGTGTCGTCGCTCGACTCACGCTTCCGGCCACGAGGAGTGCCACCCGTATCCTCTCCGGAACCGGATGGGGCGCCCGGGGATGCGCCTGTGCCTCGCCGGCCGCGTGGGGTCGAGGTGCCTGCGTCGTCCGAACCCGCGCTGTCATTCGCCGTCAGGTTCGTTCCGCCCTCACGCCTCCGTCCACGTCCCGTCGAGCCGCGAGGCCCTTCGGAAGAAGCCGCTCCATCGCTCGGGCTTGAAGCCGCTTCCTCGGAACCCATCGAAACAGAGGCCGTGTCCTCAGTGGAGCCCGAGTGGGTGGTCGCGCCATGCCGAGCGTCCTGTGTCGAAGCGACGGGAGGCGCATCTGCCCCCGCGTCGGCCGCATCGAGATGGGCACCGGGCATCGACGCAGCGCGGGCGGTGTCTGCGCCGGTTTCGGCCGCACCCGAAGCACGTCGGGGGCCGCGACCCGCCTTCACGCGGGGCTCCTCCGCCGTTGTGCGCCCACCTGTCGCGGCAGGGACCGTCACGACGGCAGCCGTGGCGCGCCCGTTCACGTGTTCCGCGGAGTCCACATCGGCATTCACGGTTGCATCTGCCACACCATCGTCAACAATGGCGAGGTCCGCGGAGTCTCCCTCCCTTGCCCCAGTGGGCTCATCGAGAGCCGGCTGCTCCACCTCGGATGTTTCGAGCGGAGCTGCGGGCGGCGCGTCACCCTCCTCGAGAGGAGAGTCGAGCGCGGCGACCTCGGCGAGCTCCGCCTCGGTGGGCTCCATGGAGTCCGAGGGCTCGAGGTCGAGCGCGCCGAGCCCCTCGTCGGACGGAGCAAGACCGCGTCCCGCGCGGCGCTTGGGCTTGAGTCCGAGCGCCGCGGCCTCATGGACGCTGGGCACGGGAACGAGCGCGGCCTCGGAGAGAAGACGCGCCTGGCGCAGCGCCACTTCCAGCTTGCGGCCGAGGTTGACCAGTTCCTCGCGCAGCACCGCCTCCTGTTCCGGGGACAGCGGCGCGGGCTCATGGCTGGATCGCCAGGCGGCGTGCGCCGTGGCCACCTGCTCCATCACGGGCCGGACGAGCGCGAAGTCGTCGCGAGCGAAGATGCGCGTGACGTAGGCGCTGCGGGTGCGACGGTCGTAGGAGGTCGCGTACTCGAAGATGGTGTCCCGGGGGGCGCGGCGGAGCTGCGCGAACTTGAGGTGGGGGAAGAGCGCCTCGATGACGGGCGCGCGGCTGCTCGCGGTGAAGGTGATGCCCGCGTGCAGCTTCTCCAGCGCATCGACCCACAGGCCTTGCTGGTGGAAGGCGAACTCCTCGCGGGCCTCATCGAGCTCGGGCAGGTCCTTCACCCGGTCGACGACCCCAGCCGCGGGAGCGCGGGTGGTGCGCACCAGCTCCAGGGCGGTGGCCAGCCAGCTCTTCTCGGCATCGAGGCCGGGGCGGCCAGCGAGCATCTCCCCCGCGGTGGCGAGCCGTGCCTCGAAGGCCTCGGCGAAGCGGATGAGCTCATAGGACTCGAGCGTGGATGACATGCGGCGGGCTCCTCGGAAGGGCGGCGGGAGATACCACAGCCCGGGCTCGGCTCCGAGCGCGGGCGGGGGCCTCAGCTTCGGCCGAGCAAGGTCGGAAGGGCGTCGCGGTGCGAGAAGTCGGCGAAGGCCGCGTGAGCGCCGGCCTTCAACAGGGCCTCGGCGGTGAAGGTCCCGGTCCCCACGCCGATGCACTCGGCGCCGATGCCCAGGGCCGCGTCGACGTCCTTGGGCGTGTCGCCGATGATGACCACCCGGCACTCCTCGCGAGGCACCCCGAGCAGCGCCGCGCCCGCCTCCGCGCCCCGGCGGATGAGCTCCACGCGGTCCTCGTGGTCGCAGCCGAAGCCACCGAAGGCGAACTGGTCATGGATGCCGACGCGCTCCAGCTTCACGCGAGCGCCCTCGCGCACGTTGCCGGTCCCCAGTCCCACCGCGAAGCCCTCGAGGCCACGCGCCGCCTGCACGGCCTCGCGCATGCCGGGGTAGACGAGGTAGCGCTGCGCGTCGACCTTCCGCACCTCGTCCGCCAGGTGCGTGAGGTAGGCGGCGATGCCCGCGTCGATGGCCGCTTCGGTGTCCTCGACGCCGATGACGCGCAGGGCCTTCCGGACGATGCCCCGGTCGGTCATGCCGGACATGGGGAACGAGTCGCACGCATCGCGGCGGCCGTGGAGCTGCTCGAAGGCACGGTCCATGGCGCGGCGGCCCGCGCCGCCAGTGGTGATGAGGGTGCCGTCGATATCGAACAGGAGGACCGTGGGACGCATGGACCCCATCTAACGGAAGGCTCGGGCCGAGGCGAGCGCCGAGTCACGGCTCCGCGAGGCTGAGGCCGCGCTGGAGCGCCTCTCGCACGAGGGGACGCTCCTCCAAGGGGAGTCGTTCCTCGAGTGCCTGTCGGACCTGCTGTCCGCCGAGCCGTCCGAGCGCCAGGGCGACGGCCTCCCGCACGGGCTCCTGCTGGTCCGTGAGGCGGGCGGAGAGCGAAGGAATGGCGTCGATTCCCAGGCAGCGCGCCAGGGCTCCCGCGGCGCTCGCGCGAACGTCCGCGGGAGCGCGTGCGTCCTCCAGCACCTCCTGGATGGAGTGCGCGCTCTGCGTCGGGTCCACCAATGCCAGCGAGGCCACGGCCCGGGCCCGTCGCGTCGAGGGCGCGGAGCCATCCATCACCAGCGAGCTGAGGACAGGCACGGCCTGAGGCCCGAGCCGTCGGAGTTGCTCGTCGCGCGGTGTGCCCTGGGAGGCATCGAGCAGGGACTCCACCTGCGCGCGCAGGTCGCGAGGAGGAGTGGCCGTGGGAGGAGGCTCGCCAGCGCCCCGGGAGTAGGCCAGCGCGGAGCCAGCGGAGGTGGCCAGCAGTCCGGCGCCGAGCACGAGGGCGCGCCATCGTCGTCCCCGCGTGGCGCGAGGAGCGAAGGTGGAGGGGGGCGGCGAGGTCGGGGTCGACATGGGGCGCCTCGGCGAGGGGAGGGGGGAGGTCCAGGGTTATACGCCTTTTGCCCGCCCGGACTCGAACCCCGGTAAGGTGCTTCGTCGATGGCTGGACGGGTTTTCTTCTTTCTTCAGCACGCCACGTATGAGCCGGCGTTCCAGGCCGCCTCCATGGGCATCACCGCGGTGGCCATGGGGGACGAGGTCTACTTCGTCCTCGCCTTCGATGCCCTCCGTGCCTGGGTGGACGGAACCTTCGGTCACCCCGACGGCGAGCGCGAGCAGGAGGAGCACGCGCGAGGTGAGAGGCTGGGCGTGCTGGCCCCCGCGAAGATGCTGGAGGAGGCGAGGGCGCTGGGGGCGAGGTTGATCGCCTGCGACACCACGGTGCGCCTGTGTGGCTACCCGCCGGAGGCACTGAGTGGCGCCCTGGACGAGGTGATGGGGCTCGCCTCCCTCTGGCGCCTCACGCAGGGCGCCCGCACGCTGTCGCTCTAGCCACTCCACCCCGAGGCGCGCCAGGCAGGCGACAATGTCGTCTGCTCCGCTCCGGGTGTGTGCCTGACGAAGAGGCGCGTCGGCTCCTGCTGTAACCTCGCAGTCTCATCCGAACCCTCGGACCCCTCCTCTTGAGGCTGTAGCCTCCAGGGGGAGTCACGCGTTACTCTTGCGCCCAAGCCGTCCCCCTGAAGAGCCCGGCCGCGCGGAGCTCCGCGTCCCCCCATAGAAGCAGAAGGAATTCATCACCTATGCGCGCCAAGTTGAACCTCCTGAGCCTGAGCGCCCTTGCTCTGGGCGCCCTCGCAGGCGTCGTCACGGGCTGTCAGTCCTACGACTTCGAGCCGGTGGAGCCGCTCGCCATCGCGCAGACGACGGTCGAGGAGACCATCTCGGCCCTGTCGAGCAAGCCCAACATCATGCTGTTGGTGGACGTCTCCGGCTCCATGACGCTGCCGGTGAATCCGAGCGAGCCCACCTGCATGGTGCGCAACAACCAGGGCAACCTGGTGGTGTGCGGCCAGTCGCTGGCGTGCCCCACGGACACGTGCCCCACGCGCTGGACGGATCTCCAGGCCGCCGTCCCCCAGTTCCTCGCGACCAGCGGTCCGTTCGTGCGCTTCGGCCTGACGACCTACCCGGAGGCCACGGGCAACTCGGGCGTCGAGGCGTGCACCAAGGCCTCGGCGACGTCCGTGCGCAAGGACCTTCCCGCCGTCGAGGACGACGGCTCGCTGCTCGAGCACGCCAACTCCATCAACGCCATCCTCCAGGGCATCCCCAACTTCGGCACGGGGCAGCCCATCGGCGGCACGCCCACCAGTGGCAGCCTCCGGTTCGTCGGAAGCCTGGAGGCGTTGAAGGACCCGGACCGCAAGAACTTCGTCATCCTGCTGACGGATGGTCTGCCCAACTGCAATGAGGCCAATGAGTACTCCGGTGCGGAGAACCCGGCCCAGTGCAAGTGCACCATCTCCGCCACCGGCTGCTCCACGGCGGGCACCGCCTTCGAGCGGCGCGGCTGCCTGGACACGAACGCCTCCGTGACGGCGGTTCAGGAGTTGAAGGCCGCGGGCGTGACGACCATCGTCATCGGCTTCGGCGCGGAGACCGCGACGGGCGAGGGCACCGCGGTGCTGCAGGCCATGGCCGCGGCGGGTGGCTTCGCCCGCTCCTGCGCGGATGACCCGACGGCGTGCGGCGCCAATGACACCTGCATCGCGGCGACAGGCCTGTGCAGCCGGACCTTCTACCAGGCGGGCAACCAAGAGGAGCTCGCGGCGGCGCTCGAGCGCATCAGCAAGGAAGTCATCAACCCCGAGCCGTGCCTGATCCCCCTGAAGGGCCCGCAGCTGCCGTCCAACCCCCAGCTCATCGTCGTGTACGTCGAGGAAGAGCGGCTCCAGGCGGGTGATGGGACGTGGAGCCTCACGGACGAAGGTGTGCTCTTCAACGGCGCCACGTGCGACCGCATCAAGAACTCGCGCCCGGAAGATCCCATCAAGATCGAGATCCGCGCCATCCGTCAGCGCTGAGCAGGCGGCCGGGGGCGGCTTTACCCCGGGGGTGGTGGGGATTATAGGTCCCGTCCGCCTCCGGCCCGGTTGCCGCCCCTGCCCATGAAAGTCACCCTTCTCTCGCGCTCCGCTTCCATTCCGTCCACCCGACGTCTTGTCGAGGCGGGGCGCGCGAGGGGGCATCAGCTCCGCGTTCTCAACCCTCTCCGGGTGCAGATGCACCTGGATGGAGGGGGAAGCGCCACCCTCTATTACGACCGCAAGAAGCTGGCGCCCACCGACGTGGTGCTGCCGCGCATCGCCCAGTCCATCAACACCTATGGCCTGGCGGTGGTGAACCAGTTCGCGCTCCACGGCGTGCCGCTGGTGAACCACGCGCAGGCCATCGCGCAGTCGCGCAGCAAGATGCGCTCGCTGCAGCTGTTGTCCGCGCACGGCATCGACATCCCCGCCACGGTGATGGCGCGCGACGCCGCCCAGCTCAAGGAGATGGTGGGCCTGGTGGGCGGTGTCCCCGTCCTGGTGAAGCTGCTGCAGGGGCAGGAGAAGCACGGGGTGATGGTGTGCGAGAGCCTCCAGTCCCTGGAGGCCGCGCTCGAGGCGGTGCTGGGCCTGGGGCACAACCTGGTGATGCAGGAGTACGTGAAGAGCACCAGCCAGGACGTGCGCGTGCTGGTGGTGGGCGGCAAGGCGATCGCGGCCGTCCGCAGGCGTCCTCGCCCGGGCCGGCTCGCCCACACGCTCATCAAGGGCGCGCGTCTGGAGGAGATGGACCTGTCCCCGGGGCAGCGGGCCACGGCGGAGAAGGCCACCCGGCTGGTGGGCCTGGAGGTCGCGGCCGTGGACCTCCTGGACGTCCAGGGCCAGTCCAAGGTCTTCGAGGTGAACAGCTCTCCCGCGCTGCCGGAGATGGAGGCGGTGACGGGCATGGACCTGGCCACCCCCATCATCATCCGGGCCGAGGAACTGGTCGCGGGCGCGGAGCCTGTGTCGATGCCGGACCTGCTCCCACCGAGCCCGCTCGCGAGTGCCCTCGTCCCATCACCGCGCAAGAAGCGCGCGAGCCGTGCGCCGCGGAGCGGCTCGGAGGGCGCGTGAACAGAATCCCGGCACCTCACGTCGAGGCGTGATACGCAACCCCCGCATCCAGGAGACCCAGCCATGTCGCACATCCGAAGCGTCACCTCCGTCGCCGCCCTGCTGGTGGCCTGCGTCTGGGCGGTCCCGGCGTCCGCGAACGAGGTGGACCCCGCCAGCCTCTATGACGTGTCCACCGACGGCTCCTCCTCCCAGGTGAAGGCGGGAGAGAAGGGCGTGTTCGTGGTCTCGGTGAAGACGAAGTCCGGCGCGCATGTCTCCGAGGAGGCCCCGCTGAAGCTGGACGTGAAGGGCACCCAGCTCACCGTGGCCAAGGAGAAGCTGGGCCGCGAGGACTCGGTCTCCAAGAAGGCCGCGGGTCAGGAGTTCGCCGACCCCCGCTTCGAGGTCCCCTTCACCGCGGCCGCCGCGGGCAAGGGCTCGGTGGACGCCAAGCTTGTCTTCTTCATCTGCACGGAGAAGATCTGCGCGCGTCAGCAGAAGACCCTCTCCGTCCCTGTCGAGGTCCTCTAGTCCCCATGCGTGAGCGTTCCTCCCGAGGTGGTCGAGGCGAGCGCGAGGGGGGAGATTCCTCCGCGCGGCACGTCTATGGGGTGAATCCGGTCCTCGAGGCCCTGCGGGCCCGGCCGGATGAGGTCGAGCGGTTGTTCATCGTGGAGGGACAGCTCGCGGCCAAGGCCGCGGGGGAGCTGCTCAGCCGCGCCCGGGACGCGGGCGTCCGCGTCGAGAAGGTGTCGCGCGAGCGGCTGGCCGTGATGGCCGACGGCGGCGTGCACCAGGGCGTGGTGCTGGAGCTCCGGGGCTTCAAGTACGCGGAACTCGAGGACCTCCTCGACGCGGCCCAGGCCAGCAAGCGGCCCGCGCTCGTGGTCGTGCTCGACGGCATCCAGGATCCGCACAACCTGGGGGCCATCATCCGGTCGGCCCATGCGCTCGGGGCGCATGGGGTGGTCATCGCCAAGGACCGGGCCGTCCAGGTGACGGGGACGGTGGCCAAGGCGTCCGCCGGAGCGGTGGAGCACTGCCTCATCGCCCGGGTGGTGAACATCTCGCGCGCCCTGGAGCAACTGAAGGAGGCGGGGCTCTGGGTGGCCGCGGCCGACGTGGACGCGACCGAGCCCATGTGGAGCGCCCGGCTGGACGGCCCCCTGGCCCTCGTCGTGGGCGCCGAGGGGGGAGGGGTGAGGGAGGGTGTGCTCAAGCACTGCGACCACCGCCTGCGGATTCCCATGGCGGGTCAGGTCGGTTCACTCAATGCGTCCGTTTCGGCCGGCATTCTGCTATACGAGGTCGCCCGCCAGCGGGGGAGCAGCTCCTCCCGTTAGTCGGTCTGAACCCGGGATCAATCTCCTTGACTTGGGTGATGGGGACTTCTAAAAGGGCGCGCCTCGCACATCGGAGTCGGGTGGTTGACGGCTTCGGTGCAGGTAGGGTAGGGCAGGAGCCGATGAGTGCCGGTGTAGCTCAGTCGGTAGAGCAACTGATTTGTAATCAGTAGGTCGCGGGTTCAAGTCCCGCCGCCGGCCAAGCAGGACGGGGCCGCGGATGAGGGCCCGGGACGAGCAGTGCGGGGGGCAGTTGAAGTCGGCGGTTCAAAATTCTGGAGGGATACCCAAGCGGCCAAAGGGAGCAGACTGTAAATCTGCCGGCTCTACGCCTTCGATGGTTCGAATCCATCTCCCTCCACTCGGCATTGCGGGAATAGCTCAGTTGGTAGAGCGTCAGCCTTCCAAGCTGAATGTCGTGGGTTCGAATCCCATTTCCCGCTCCAAACGTTGTAGTTCATAGCATCGCCAAGCCCTGATAGCTCAGTTGGCAGAGCGCATCCTTGGTAAGGATGAGGTCACCAGTTCAATCCTGGTTCAGGGCTCCATTTTTTAGAGGAGTGTCATGGCCAAGGAGAAGTTCGAGCGTAACAAGCCCCACGTGAACATCGGCACGATCGGACACGTGGACCACGGCAAGACGTCGCTGACGGCGGCCATCACGAAGGTGCTGGCGAAGACGGGCGGCGCCACGTTCCTGGCGTACGACCAGATCGACAAGGCGCCGGAAGAGCGCGAGCGCGGCATCACGATTTCGACGGCGCACGTGGAGTACCAGACGGCGAACCGTCACTACGCGCACGTCGACTGTCCGGGCCACGCCGACTACGTGAAGAACATGATCACGGGCGCGGCGCAGATGGACGGCGCGATTCTGGTGGTGTCGGCGGCGGACGGCCCGATGCCCCAGACGCGTGAGCACATCCTGCTGGCGCGCCAGGTCGGTGTTCCGTACATCGTGGTCTTCCTGAACAAGGTGGACCTGCTGGACGACCCGGAGCTGCGCGAGCTGGTGGAGATGGAGGTGCGTGACCTCCTGAAGAAGTACGAGTTCCCCGGCGACACCATCCCCATCATCCCGGGCTCCGCGGTGAAGGCGCTCGAGGGTGACACGAGCGACATCGGCGAGCCGGCCATCCTGAAGCTGATGGCGGCGGTGGACAGCTACATCCCGACGCCGCAGCGCGCGACGGACAAGCCCTTCCTGATGCCGGTGGAGGACGTGTTCTCCATCGCCGGCCGTGGAACGGTGGCGACGGGCCGCGTGGAGCGTGGCAAGATCAAGGTCGGCGAGGAGGTCGAGGTCGTCGGCCTGCGCCCGACGCAGAAGACCGTGGTCACGGGCGTGGAGATGTTCCGCAAGCTGCTGGACGAGGGCATGGCGGGCGACAACATCGGCGCGCTGGTCCGCGGCCTGAAGCGCGAGGACATGGAGCGTGGGCAGGTGATTGCCAAGCCTGGCAGCATCACGCCGCACACCAAGTTCAAGGCGCAGATCTACGTGCTGTCGAAGGAAGAGGGTGGTCGCCACACCCCGTTCTTCAAGGGCTACCGTCCCCAGTTCTACTTCCGCACGACGGACGTGACGGGAACGGTGAAGCTGCCGGAGAACGTGGAGATGGTGATGCCGGGCGACAACATCGCGATCGAGGTGGAGCTGATCACCCCTGTCGCGATGGAGAAGGAGCTGCGCTTCGCTGTTCGCGAGGGTGGCCGCACGGTGGGCGCCGGCGTCGTGGCGGAAGTCATCGAGTAACCCGCCCGGGGAGCTTTCAAGCTCCCTGGCCCCAAACACCGGATTCCGAGGGGAAGGTGCCTGATGGTAACCTTCCCCTTCCGTGTCTGAAGAGGTAGGCCATGCCGAAGGGCAATCGTTCCATCATTTCGCTCGAATGCACGGTGTGCAAGGAGCGGAACTACACGACCACGAAGAACAAGCGGAAGAGCCAGGACAAGCTCGAGCTGAGCAAGTTCTGCTCGCGGTGCCGCAAGCACACGGACCATAAGGAAGGTAAGGTCTAGGTCGGTAGTTCCTGAGAGATTCTAGGCCAGTAGCTCCAACGGTAGAGCAGCGGTCTCCAAATCCGCGTGTTGGGGGTTCGAATCCCTCCTGGCCTGCCAAGTCTCAGTGGGAGCGGGGCCCCCGGTACCTGGAGGTACCGGGGGTTCCTGTGTTTCCGCAGTTCGTGAAATTTCGCTTTCGCAGTACCTCGTGAGGCACCATGGCGACGGCATCAGAGGCCAGCCAGCAGGCTAACCGCTCGGCGATGGATCCGAAGCGGCTCGTGGTCATCTTCTACCTCCTCGCCGGCATCATCCTGGCGCTGTTCCTGGAGCGCTTGTTCGGAGCGCTGTGGGCCAGCTTCGGATGGCCCGATGCGGTGCTCGTCGAGGGGTTGGACTGGAAGGTGTCCACGCTCGTGGGCTACCTGGCGGCCGTGGGCCTCGCACTGGCCGGCTACTTCCACCCCAAGACGCACACCCTCTCCATGGAGGTCGCGTCCGAGCTGATGAAGGTGTCCTGGCCTACCTGGCCGGAGACCCGGACGTCGACCGTGGCCGTGGTCGTCGCCTCGCTCGTGGCCGCGGTGCTGCTCTTCTGCATCGACACCGTCGCATACAACTTGATGGTGGAGTGGCTGCCGTCCCTGTGGGGGAAGCTGTAATGGCGATGAAATGGTTCGTGGTCCACACCTACTCGAACTTCGAGAACCAGGCGAAGAAGAGCCTAGAGGAGAAGATCCGCCTCGAGGGGCTCCAGGACCAGTTCGGTGAGATCCTCATCCCCATGGAGCAGGTCGTGGAGATGGTGAAGGGCGAGAAGAAGACCTCTCGTCGCAAGTTCTTCCCGGGCTACATCTTCGTGCAGATGGAGCTGAACGACCGGACGCTCCACCTGGTGAAGAACACGCCGAAGATCACTGGCTTCCCGGGCACGGGGCAGAACGAGCAGCCGCGGCCCATCTCGGAGAAGGAGGTCGCGAACCTCACGTCGCAGATCTCCGAGGGCACGCTCAAGCCCAAGCCCAAGGTGCAGTTCGACGATGGTGACACGGTGCGTGTGGTCGACGGCCCGTTCGCCAACTTCAACGGCACGGTGGAAGAGGTCAACGCGGAGAAGGGTCGCGTGAAGGTGCTCGTGAGCATCTTCGGTCGCGCCACCCCCGTGGAGCTGGACTTCATGCAGGTGGAGAAGACCACCGGCTAGTTTTTCGCGGGCGACTCGGATAGAGCGCGCCTCGCGGTGCTTCCGCGTCCGTCAGGACGCGGTCCCATGGGTGGGAGAGCCTCCCCGTCTGGAGGCCCGTCTGGACCACCCCCTCGAAAGGCAGTTGTCAGCCGATGAAGAAGGTCACAGGTCAGGTCAAGCTGCAGATTCCCGCCGGCAAGGCGAACCCCGCTCCGCCGATCGGCCCCGCGCTCGGTCAGCAGGGCGTGAACATCATGGAGTTCTGCAAGCAGTTCAACGCGAAGACGCAGGCGGAGGCCAAGGAGGGTCTGATCATCCCGGTGATCATCACCGTCTATCAGGACCGCTCCTTTACGTTCATCCTCAAGACGCCTCCGGCGGCCGTCCTCATCAAGAAGGCGGCGGGCCTGCACACCGAGAAGAAGAAGGGCTCGGGAGCGAAGAAGCCTGGCAAGGAGAAGGTGGGGCAGATCACCCGCGCGCAGCTCGAGGAGATCGCCAAGAAGAAGATTCAGGACACCACCGCCGCGTCGCTCGAGGCCTGCATGAACACCATTGCTGGCACCGCGCGCTCCATGGGCATCGACGTCGTCGGCTAGGCCGCCGCCCCACTCACGGACGAGGATTTCTGTCATGGCTAATGGGAAGAAGTTCCGGGCGGCCGCCGCGCTGGTGGACCGCGAGAAGCGTTACACGGTGGCCGAGGGTTTCGCGCTGCTGAAGAAGACGGTGGATGCGCGCGCGTCGAAGTACGACCAGACGGTCGACGTGGCCATCAACCTGGGTGTGGACCCGAAGCACGCGGACCAGATGGTCCGTGGCGCCGTGGTCCTCCCGAACGGTACGGGCGCCACCGTGCGCGTGGCCGTGTTCGCCAAGGGCGAGCGCGCCACCGAGGCTGGCAACGCGGGCGCGGACATCGTGGGCGCGGAGGACCTCCAGAAGCGCATCGAGGAGGGCTTCCTCGACTTCGACACCGTCATCGCCACCCCGGACATGATGGGTATCGTGGGTCGCCTCGGTAAGGTGCTCGGTCCTCGTGGCCTCATGCCGAACCCGAAGGTCGGCACGGTGACCATGGACGTGGCCAAGGCCATCCGCGACGCCAAGGGCGGTAAGGTCGACTTCCGCGCGGAGAAGGCCGGCATCGTCCACGCGAAGATGGGCAAGTCCTCCTTCTCGGTGGACAAGCTCGAGGGCAACTTCAACGCGCTGCTGGACCTGGTGATGAAGCTCAAGCCGGCCACCGCCAAGGGCGTGTACCTGAAGGGCATCGCCATCTCCACCACGATGGGCCCGGGCATCAAGATCGATACCCAGGAGATTCTGGCCCGCCACCGCTAGGCGGCCAGCAGGCGGGCGGTGCTCACTTCCCCGCAGTGGGGGAGGCAGAGCTGCCGCCTGCCTGACGTCTCAGGTTCGAAAGTTCTGGATCTTTGCCGAAGCCGGGGGTATAGGCCCCCGGCTTTTGCAATTGGAGCGCCACGTCATGAGGCGTGCGCTTCGACCTGGTTCATGACAGCAGGGACCCGGTCAGAGGAGAAGTGCCCCGTTGGGAACCGGACAACCGGTCGGGGCGTGGCTTCCTCTGGCGGGTTCAAACGGCCGCAAGGCCAGCCCTGCCGAGACTGGAGGTGCGGTGTGGTGTCTCTCGGAGGCTCCTCTCGCTCTGCCACTTTGGCCCAGGCATCACGCCCGTCGGAAGACGGGCCAAGAAGGAGGTGAGTCAAAGTGCTGAAGAGCGAGAAGGAGGAGATGATCAAGGAGCTCCACGAGAAGTTCTCGCGGACCAAGTCGGCCATCGTCGCGGAGTTCTCCAAGGTGGATGTGGAGACGGTGACGAAGCTGCGCAAGAAGTTCCGCGAGGGCGGCGTCGAGTACAAGGTCATCAAGAACACGCTGGCGCGCCGTGCCGCGCAGGGCACGGACGTGGCTGTCATCGCTGATGACTTCACGGGTCCGGTGGCTCTGTGCCTGAGCTACGGCGACGTGGTGGCCCCGGCGAAGATCCTGACCGAGTTCACGAAGGACCTCGAGGACAAGATCAAGATCCGCACCGCCGTGGTCGACGGCCGCAAGGTCGACGTCAACGGCGTCAAGCAGCTGGCGAAGCTGCCGGGTCTCAACGAGCTCCGGGCGCAGCTGCTCGGCATGCTCAACCAGCCGGCTGGCAAGCTGGTTCGGACGATTGCCGCCCCGGGTTCCCAGCTCGCGCGGGTCGTTCAGGCCCACGCGGACAAGGCGCAGGGTTAGTTTTCCTGATTCATCCGAGAAGTTTCTCTACACCAACCTTGACGGCCGTAGCTCCCACGGGGACGCAGGCCGTTAGTCAAACCCAGAAGGACGAGTTCCATGGCTGACCTGAATGCAATCGTTGAGCAGCTCTCCGGCCTGACCATCATCGAGGCCGCCAACCTGGTGAAGGCCCTCGAGGAGAAGTGGGGCGTCTCCGCCGCCGCCGTCGCCGTTGCCGCCCCCGCGGGTGGTGCTGCGACCGCCGCCCCGGTCGAGGAGAAGACGGAGTTCACGGTGGTGCTGTCGAACGCCGGCGCCAACAAGATCAACGTCATCAAGGAGATCCGCGCGATCACCGGCCTGGGCCTGAAGGAGGCCAAGGACCTGGTCGAGGGCGCGCCCAAGACGGTCAAGGAGGGCGTCAACAAGGACGACGCCAAGAAGATCAAGGACCAGCTCGTTGCCGCTGGCGCCACCGTCGACATCAAGTAAGTCGTACAGGGGCTGCTTGGTTTCCGGGAATTTCCAAGCAGCCTCCTGACCGGATGAGCAGGCCGGCGCTCCCAGTAGGGGGGCTGCCGGCTTTGCCCATTTGACCGTTGCAAATTTCCCGGCGCCGCCGCGCGTTACTGAAGTTTGCCCCGCCCGAGCAGCCGTCCCCGGAGCCAGAATGCCGACGCAGATCCAGAACAATTTCCGCGTGCGGAAGACCTTCGCGAAGATCGCGAAGATCATCGACATTCCCAATCTTATCAACATCCAGAAGCAGTCCTACGAGAAGTTCCTCCAGGCCGATATCGCCCCGGAGAAGCGTGAGGACATCGGCCTTCAGGGTGTCTTCAACTCGGTTTTCCCGATTCGGGATTTCAACGAGACGTCGTCGCTGGAGTTCGTCAGCTACCACCTGGAGAAGCCGAAGTACGACGTCGATGAGTGCCACCAGCGTGGCATGACCTATTCCGCGCCCATCAAGGTCGTCGTCCGCCTGGTGGTGTGGGACAAGGATGAGGAGACCGGCGCGCAGTCCATCCGCGACGTGAAGGAGCAGGAGGTCTACTTCGGGGAAATCCCGCTGATGACCCAGAACGGCACCTTCATCATCAACGGCACGGAGCGCGTGGTCGTCAGCCAGCTGCACCGCAGCCCGGGCGCGTTCTTCGACCACGACAAGGGCAAGAGCCACTCGTCGGGCAAGCTGCTCTACAACGCGCGCATCATCCCCTACCGCGGTTCGTGGATCGACTTCGAGTTCGACCACAAGGACCTGCTGTACGTGCGCATCGACCGGCGCCGCAAGCTGCCCGCCACGGTGCTCATCCGCGCCCTGGGCGCCGTCAGCGACACCGCGAAGAAGAACCCGCTGGAGTTCAAGGGTTCCACCGAGGAGATCCTCAACTACTACTACGCCACGGAGACCATCTACCTCCAGAGCGCGACGGACTTCGAGAAGAGCGTCGAGCTGGAGCTGCTCCCGGGCCAGCGCGCCACCCGCGACATCAAGACGAAGACGGGTGAGCTGATCGTCAAGAAGAACCGCAAGTTCACCCGCGTCGCCATCAAGAAGCTCGAGGCGGCGAAGATGAAGACGCTCCCCATCGACGCGGACGAGCTCTTCACGAAGGTGTCCGCGTACGACGTGGTGGACGAGAACACCGGCGAGGTCATCCTCGAGTGCAACGAGGAAGTCTCGCAGGAGAAGGTGGACGAGCTCCTCAAGCGCAACATCAAGGAGTTCAAGGTCCTCTTCATCGACAACCTCAACGTGGGCCCCTACCTGCGTGAGACGCTCATGCTGGACAAGCTCGAGACGCCCGAGCAGTCCATCATGGAGATCTACCGTCGTCTGCGTCCTGGCGATCCGCCGACGCCCGAGACGGCCATCAACCTGTTCACGAACCTGTTCTTCAACCCCGAGCGCTACGACCTGTCCAAGGTGGGTCGCCTCAAGCTGAACTTCAAGTTCGGCCTCGAGGAGCCGCTCGACGGGCAGATCCTCACCAAGCGGGACATCCTCGAGGTGATCCGCTACCTGATCGATCTGAAGAACGGCAAGGGCACCATCGACGACATCGACCACCTCGGCAACCGGCGCGTGCGCGCGGTGGGCGAGCTGCTCGAGAACCAGTACCGCATCGGTCTGGTTCGCATGGAGCGGGCGATCAAGGAGCGCATGAGCCTCCAGGAGATCGAGACGCTCATGCCGCACGACCTCATCAACGCCAAGCCCGTCACGGCGGTCATCAAGGAGTTCTTCGGGTCCAGCCAGCTGTCGCAGTTCATGGACCAGACGAACCCCCTGTCCGAGGTCACGCACAAGCGTCGTCTGTCCGCGCTCGGGCCCGGCGGCCTCACGCGTGAGCGCGCGGGCTTCGAGGTCCGCGACGTCCACCCGACGCACTACGGCCGCATCTGCCCCATCGAGACGCCGGAAGGTCCGAACATCGGTCTCATCGCGTCCTTGTCCACCTACGCGCGCGTCAACGAGTTCGGCTTCGTGGAGACGCCGTACCGCAAGGTCGACGCGGGCGTTGTGACGACGGACGTGGCCTTCTACTCGGCGCTCGAGGAGGAGAAGCACACCATCGCGCAGGCGAACGCGGAGACGGACAAGAAGGGCAAGTTCGTCAACGCGCTCGTGTCCAGCCGCCGCGGCGGTGAGTTCGTCCAGGCGCGCGCCGAGGACGTGGACCTGATGGACGTGTCGCCGAACCAGCTGGTGTCGGTGGCCGCGTCGCTCATCCCGTTCCTGGAGAACGACGACGCCAACCGCGCCCTCATGGGCTCGAACATGCAGCGCCAGGCGGTTCCGCTGCTGCGCACCAGCGCTCCGCTGGTGGGCACGGGCATCGAGGCCATCGTCGCGCGCGACTCGGGCGTGACGTGTGTCGCGCGCCGTGACGGCACGGTGGAGAGCGTGGACGCCGGCCGCATCGTGGTGAAGGCGGACGTGCCGGCCTCGCTGAGCGACGTGTCGAGCGAGGTCGACATCTACAACCTGCTCAAGTACCAGCGCTCCAACCAGAACACCTGCCTCAACCAGAAGCCCATCATCAGCAAGGGCGACAAGGTCCGGAAGGGTGACGTCATCGCCGACGGCCCGGCCACCGAGACGGGCGAGCTGGCGCTGGGGCAGAACGTGGTCGTCGCGTTCATGCCGTGGCAGGGCTACAACTTCGAGGACTCCATCCTCATCAGCGAGCGCATCCTCAAGGACGACGTCTTCACGTCGATCCACATCGAGGAGTTCGAGTGCATCGCGCGCGACACCAAGCTGGGCAAGGAGGAGATCACCCGCGACATCCCGAACGTGGGTGAGGAGGCCCTCAAGGACCTGGACGAGAGCGGCATCATCCGCATCGGCGCCGAGGTGAAGCCCGGCGACGTGCTGGTGGGCAAGATCACCCCGAAGGGCGAGACCCAGCTGTCTCCCGAAGAGAAGCTCCTGCGAGCCATCTTCGGCGAGAAGGCCGGCGACGTGCGCGACAGCTCCCTGCGCGTGCCCCCGGGCGTGGTGGGCACCGTCATCAACGCCAAGGTGTTCAGCCGCAAGGGCGTGGAGAAGGACGAGCGCGCCAAGCAGATCGAGTCCATGGAGGAGGCGAAGCTCCTCAAGGACCAGAACGACGAGATCAAGGTCCTCCAGGACAGCGCCATCGGCCGCATCCGCGCGCTGGTCCGCGGCAAGGAGGTCCAGGGCAAGCTCGTGGACGACAAGGGGAAGATCCTCCTGAAGAAGGGGGACATCCTCGACGACGCGCTGCTGGCCACGGTGCCCTACAAGTACTGGGGTGAGATCTCCGTCGGCGACCCGCTCGACTCCCGCGTGCGCGACATCCTGCGCAACCTGGAGGAGACGAAGGAGGCCGTGAAGCTGGCCTTCGGCGAGAAGATCGCCCGCATCAAGAAGGGCGACGAGCTGCCTCCGGGCGTCATCAAGATGGTGAAGGTGTACGTCGCCATCAAGCGCAAGCTGGCCGTGGGCGACAAGATGGCCGGCCGCCACGGAAACAAGGGCGTCGTGTCCCGCATCCTCCCCGAGGAGGACATGCCCTACCTGGAGGACGGCCGCCCGGTGGACATCGTCCTCAATCCGCTCGGCGTTCCCAGCCGCATGAACATCGGGCAGATCCTCGAGACGCACCTGGGCTGGGCCGCCAAGGGCACCGGCGAGGCGCTGCAGCGCTACGTGGAGGACAACTGGGGCGCGGAGGCCATCAAGGAGCGCCTCAAGGTCATCTACGGCGCGGAGACCCCGTTCGCGGCGTTCCTCGACAAGCTGGACGAGGAGGAGATCCGCCAGCTGTGCCGTCGCTCCAAGCGCGGCATCCACGTGGCGACGCCGGTGTTCGACGGCGCCCAGGAGCTGGAGATCCACCAGCTGCTCGACGAGGGCAAGCTGCCCCGCACGGGCCAGATGGTGCTCTTCGACGGCCGCACGGGTGAGCCGTTCGACCAGAACGTCACCGTGGGCGTGATGTACATGCTCAAGCTGCACCACCTGGTGGACGAGAAGATCCACGCGCGCTCCATCGGGCCCTACTCCCTGGTCACCCAGCAGCCGCTGGGCGGCAAGGCGCAGTTCGGCGGTCAGCGTCTGGGCGAGATGGAAGTCTGGGCGATGGAGGCCTACGGCGCGGCGTACACGCTGCAGGAGTTCCTCACCGTCAAGTCGGACGACGTGGTGGGCCGCACGCGCATGTACGAGGCCATCGTCAAGGGCGACAACGTCCTGGAGAGCGGCCTGCCCGAGTCGTTCAACGTGCTCCTCAAGGAGCTCCAGTCGCTCGCGCTGGACGTCGAGCTGCTCGAGAGCGCCCCCCCGGAGCGGCAGCGCAGCTTCGGCGGCGACTTCCTCGGCGGCGGTGACGGCGAGGAGCGCAAGACCGGGACCGAGGCCTGAGTTAGAGCCGGCGCGCCCGCCTGACCGGCCGCCCGCCACCCCGTGAGGGGGTGGGCGCGGCCGGGTCCGGGGCGGGGGCCCGAATCAGCTGGCGTTCCCCACGGGGGACGCCTCACGAGATTTCGGAGGCAACGTGAAGGACATTTTCAACTTCTTCGAGAAGCCGAAGGACCCGTTGTCGTTCAACGCCATTCGCATCGCGCTGGCGTCGCCCGACAAGATCCGCCAGTGGTCGCACGGTGAGGTGAAGAAGCCCGAGACCATCAACTACCGCACGTTCAAGCCGGAGCGTGACGGCCTGTTCTGCGCCCGCATCTTCGGGCCGGTGAAGGACTACGAGTGCAACTGCGGCAAGTACAAGCGCATGAAGCACCGTGGCGTGGTGTGTGAGAAGTGTGGCGTGGAGGTCATCCAGTCGAAGGTCCGCCGCGAGCGCCTGGGTCACATCACCCTGGCCACGCCGGTGGCCCACATCTGGTTCCTCAAGTCGCTGCCCAGCCGCATCGGCAACCTGCTCGACATCACGCTCAAGGAGCTGGAGAAGGTCCTCTACTGCGAGAGCTACATCGTCCTCGACCCCAAGTCGACGCCGCTGCAGGCCGGTGAGCTCATCAGCGAGGAGAAGATGCACCGGCTCTACCAGGAGCACGGTGAGGACTCCTTCACCACGGGCATGGGCGGCGAGGCCGTCCGCGAGATGCTCAAGGGCCTGGACGTGGAGAAGCTGTCCGAGGCGCTGCGCAAGGACATGCGCGAGACCACCAGCGAGGCGAAGCGGAAGAAGTACGCCAAGCGCCTGAAGGTGGCCGAGGCGTTCCGCGTCTCTGGCAACAAGCCCGAGTGGATGATGCTGGACGTGATTCCGGTCATCCCGCCGGACCTGCGCCCGCTCGTTCCCCTCGACGGTGGCCGCTTCGCGACCTCCGACCTGAACGACCTGTACCGCCGCGTCATCAACCGCAACAACCGTCTCAAGCGCCTGCAGGAGCTCAACGCTCCGGACATCATCATCCGCAACGAGAAGCGGATGCTGCAGGAGGCCGTCGACGCGCTGTTCGACAACGGCCGCCGCGGCAAGACGATCACGGGCCCCAACAAGCGCCCGCTCAAGTCGCTGTCCGACATGCTCAAGGGCAAGCAGGGCCGGTTCCGTCAGAACCTGCTCGGCAAGCGCGTGGACTACTCGGGCCGCTCCGTCATCGTCGTCGGTCCCGAGCTGCGCCTGCACCAGTGCGGCCTGCCGAAGATCATGGCGCTCGAGCTGTTCAAGCCGTTCATCTACAACAAGCTCGAAGAGAAGGGCTACGTCACCACCATCAAGTCGGCGAAGAAGATGGTGGAGAAGGAGCGTCCCGAGGTCTGGGACATCCTCGAGGACGTCATCCGCGAGCACCCGGTGCTCCTCAACCGCGCGCCCACGCTGCACCGCCTGGGCATGCAGGCCTTCGAGCCCGTGCTCATCGAGGGCAAGGCCATCCAGCTGCACCCGCTCGTCTGCGCGGCGTTCAACGCCGACTTCGACGGTGACCAGATGGCCGTGCACGTGCCGCTCTCCATCGAGGCTCAGATGGAGGCCCGCGTGCTGATGATGTCGACGAACAACATCCTCAGCCCCGCGAACGGCAAGCCCATCATCGTCCCGACGCAGGACATGGTGCTCGGCATCTACTACATGACCCGAGCCCGCGAGTTCGCCAACGGCGAGGGCCGCGTGTTCAGCTCGCCCGACGAGGTCCGCGCCGCGTACGACCACGGCGAGGTGCACCTGCAGGCGAAGGTGGTCTGCCGCATCGACGGCAAGCGCAAGGAGACCACCGTCGGCCGTGTCCTGCTGTGGGAGGTGGTTCCCCGCCGCGTGGGCTTCGACGCCATCAACAAGGTGCTCGACAAGAAGTCGCTCGGCGGCCTCATCGACCTCTGCTACCGCCTGACGGGTGAGAAGGAGACGGTGCTGCTCGCGGACCGCATCCGCAGCCTCGGCTACTTCAACGCCACGCGCGCCGGTATCTCCATCGCGCTGAAGGACATGATCATCCCCGCGAAGAAGCAGGAGTTCCTGGACTACGCGGGCAAGGAGGTGTCGGAGATCGAGAACCAGTACCTCGAGGGTCTCATCACCGACGGCGAGCGCTACAACAAGGTCATCGATATCTGGGCCGAGGTGACGGAGAAGGTCGCCCAGGAGATGATGCAGCAGATCTCCCAGGAGGAGGCCTCGCGGGAGAAGGACGGCAAGCGGGAGTCGCGCAAGCAGCCGTCGTTCAACCCCATCTACATCATGGCCGACTCGGGCGCGCGTGGTAGCGCCCAGCAGATCCGTCAGCTCGCCGGTATGCGCGGACTGATGGCGAAGCCGTCCGGCGAAATCATCGAGACGCCCATCACCGCGAACTTCCGCGAGGGTCTCTCGGTGCTCCAGTACTTCATCTCCACGCACGGCGCCCGCAAGGGTCTGGCGGACACGGCGCTCAAGACGGCCAACTCCGGTTACCTCACCCGCCGTCTCGTTGACGTGGCGCAGGACGCCATCATCAACGAGTACGACTGCGGCACCATGGACGGTCTGTTCATCGGGGCCCTGGTCGAGGGTGGCGAGATCATCGAGCCGCTCGGCGAGCGCATCCTGGGCCGCGTGGCCCTGGACGACATCCTCGACCCCGTCACGGGCGAGGTGCTGGTGCGCGCCAACGAGGAGATCGACGAGGACCGCGTCCGCCGCATCGAGAACAGCGGCCTGGACAAGGTGAAGATCCGCTCGGTGCTCACGTGCCAGGCCAAGCGCGGCATCTGCGTGGAGTGCTACGGCCGTGACCTGGCGCGTGGCCGCAAGGTGTCCGTGGGCGAGGCCGTGGGTGTCATCGCGGCGCAGTCCATCGGTGAGCCGGGTACGCAGCTGACGATGCGCACGTTCCACATCGGTGGTGCGGCGACGCGGCGCGCGGAGCAGTCCAGCCTGGAGAACCGGTACGCCGGTAGCGTGAAGTTCGCGGGCCTCATCACGGTGCAGAAGACGGACGGCACGCTCGTGGCGATGAACCGCAACGGCGAGCTGGTCGTCGTCGACGACTCCGGCCGCGAGCGCGAGCGCTACCAGGTCATCTACGGCGCCCGCATCCTGGTGAAGGAAGGCCAGCGCATCGAGGCGAGCACGCTGCTGGCGGAGTGGGATCCGTTCGCCATCCCGCTGCTCACCGAGGTGGGCGGTACCGTGCGCTACGAGGACATCATCGAAGGCGTGACGATGTCCGAGACCCTGGACGAGGTGACGGGTCTGTCGCGTAAGACGGTCATCGAGTCGAAGGACCCGGAGGCGCGTCCGCGCGTCTCCATCCGCGACGCCCAGGGCAACACGAAGGACCTGCCCTCGTCCCGCAACCCGGCGAGCTACTTCCTGCCGCAGGGCTCCATCATCACCGTCAACGACGGCGATGAGATCCACCCGGGCGAGGTCATCGCCAAGGTGCCGCGCGAGACGACCAAGACGAAGGACATCACGGGCGGTCTGCCCCGCGTGGCCGAGCTGTTCGAGGCGCGCAAGCCGAAGGATGCCGCGGCCATCGCGGAGATCGACGGCGTGGTGTCGTTCGGCAAGGACACCAAGGGCAAGCGCAAGCTCATCATCACCCCCGAGGTGAACGGCGAGCAGCGCACGGACCTGGCCAAGGAGTATCTGATCTCCAAGGGCAAGAACATCAGCGTCCACTCCGGCGACCGCGTGAAGGCCGGCGAGGCGATGATGGACGGCGCGGCCAACCCGCACGACATCCTCAAGGTGCTGGGCGAGAAGGAGCTCGCGCGCTACCTGGTGGACGAAGTGCAGGAGGTCTACCGCCTCCAGGGCGTGAAGATTAACGACAAGCACATCGAGACCATCGTCCGGCAGATGCTGCGCCGGGTGCGCGTCACGGATGTGGGCGACACCAACTTCCTGGTCGACGAGCAGGTGGAGAAGTGGGTGTTCGAGGAGGAGAACGAGAAGATCATGGCCGAGGGCAAGCGCCCGGCCGTGGGTGAGCCGCTGCTGCTCGGCATCACCAAGGCCTCGCTCTCCACCGAGTCGTTCATCTCGGCGTCCTCCTTCCAGGAGACCACCAAGGTGCTCACCGAGGCCGCCATCAACGGCAAGGTGGACTACCTGCGCGGCCTCAAGGAGAACGTCATCATGGGTCGGCTCATCCCCGCCGGTACGGGTCTGCCGAACTACAAGCACCTCGACATCGAGGTGGAGAGCCCGACCGACGAGGTCAACGAGATGGAGGCCGCGCTGGCCGGTGCCCACGGCGATGGTGGGCCCCTGTCCGCTCCGGCTCCCCGTCCGGAAGGCACCCAGACGACGGGCGCCGCCTAGCGCTCGCCAGGCCGCCCCTCGGGCGAGCCTGGGTGCAGTCCTCCCGCCGCTCCGGTCTTCGTGCCGGGGCGGCGGTTTCATTTTCAGACCCAGTTAGTCGGGCTTTCCGGGACGTCGTCCTTGACGGTCATGGCGCGCCGCGTTATGTTTTGCGCGGAGAGTTTCTGACTCACTGGGTTACTGCCCGGCGATGCCGGGTGAAAAGGGGAGGACGACACATGGCCACGACGAAGCAGGCGGAGACGAAGCACGAGGAGACGACCCCCGCGGTGGACGCGAGCGCCGAGGCGGCGAAGAGCGGTTTCTCCAACGTGGAGGTCTTTCTCAAGGCCCAGCTCGCGCAGGCGCAGAAGCGCATCGAGGAGCTGGAGGGTGAGGCGGGCAAGGTGGTGAAGGCGCTGGACGCCCGCCGCCAGGAGGCCACGAAGGAGGCCCAGGCCCTGTGGACCAAGTTCCAGGCCGGTGAGCTGCTGACGGACCCGCGCGTGAAGGAGCTGGGCAAGAAGGTGGACGCGGCCGGCGCCGAGCTGAAGAAGCGCCTGGACGGGCTGCAGACCAAGGTGGTGGGCGCGGTGGGCGTGGCCAGCCAGTCCCAGCTGCAGGAGCTCAACAAGGAGCTGTCCAAGCTGTCGCGCAAGGTGGACTCGCTCTTGAAGCCCATCCGACGCTCGGGTGCCTCGAAGGGCACGGACTCCTCTCCCCGCGCCTGAACAGCGACGGGTGGTTGACGCATGGTGCCCCCTTCCCACTCCACGAGTGGACATGAGGCAGGGGAGGGGGCTCGTTCTCGTTTCCTTCACCCCGGGGGTGTGATTACGTGGCAGGTCCGTTCGACTGTTCCAGGCCCACGGGTCTGGTACACCCCCTCCCGGAGAGACCCATTGGACAACAAGCCCGAGGCCCCCCGAGAGAAGAACCCTGTCGCGGAAACTTTTGAGCGCATCTGGAGTCAGGCGCTCCTCGCGGTCAGCACGGCCGAAGAGGAGGCCTCCCGCGCGGTGCAGAAGGTGGCGTCCGTGGCCGGCTGGAGCCAGGACGAGGTGAAGCGCCAGGCCCAGGCCTTCTCGGACCGCCTGGCCGGCCACCGTAGGGACTTGGAGCACAACGTGGAGGACCGGGTTCGCACGGCCCTCACCCGGATGAAGCTACCCCGTCGCGAGGAGCTCCAGGCGTTCGGCTCCCGGTTGGAGCGCGTGGCCGAGCGCATCCAGGCCCTGGAGCAACGCAAGTGACTTCTCCCGCCCCCACGGGCGGGAGGTCGTTCGCGACGCGTTTCTTCGAATCTCTCCACGCTCTGAGCTCAGGCTGTTCCCGACTCCCCCTGCTGGCGGGGGTGGCGCTCGTCGTGTCCGCGCGGCTGGTGCCGCTGCTGGAGGAGCGCTCGGTCCAGCCTGTCCTGTCCGAGCGCGTGGTCGCCGAGAGCCCCTCTCCGGAGGCGTCCCTCATCGACCTCGTGCTCGCGCGGCGCGCTCCGGGCCTGGGCCTCACCCTGCGCCGGCAGCTCGGCAACGCCATCGCCGAGGAGGCCCGGACGGCGGGGTATGATCCGCTCCTGGTGCTGGCCCTCATCGACGTGGAGTCGGACTTCGCCGAGGAGGCGGTGTCCGAGAAGGGCGCGCGGGGGCTGATGCAGATCAAGCCCAGCACGCTCCACTTCCTGGCGGAGAAGGAGGGCCTTCGCCTCTCCCGGGAAGAGGTGACGGCCGACACGGCGCTGTGCGTGCGGCTGGGCATCCGCTACCTGCGCTCGCTGCAGGACCGCTTCGGCGGCGACCTGGAGCTGGCGCTGATGGCCTACAACGCCGGCCCCACCCGCATCCGCAATGCCATCAAGCAGGGCGAGCTGGACCGCTTCCGGCGCTACCCCCGGGCCGTCCGGCGCGACTTCCGCCGCTTCCGCGAGGGCCATGGCCTGGGCGGAGACTGGGCGCTCGCCCAGCGCGAGGCGGACGCCGTCCCCACGCCTTGATACACCCCGTGTGAATCTCGCCGCGCCATGGCCGCTCCAAGCGGAGGCATGTGCGCCTTGTCCCGGTCCCCAGGGTGCGCTAAGCGTTGCAAGTGCCCGGGAATGTTGGAGATTCCGAGGAGTGAACCCATGCATCGTCCCTTTTCGCGCGCGGCGCTCGTCGCCACCCTGGTGGCGCTGGCCCCGCTGAGCACCCTGGCGGGTTCCGTCTATCTCAACGGCGTGTTGATCGACGGCGTCACCAACCAGAAGTTCGAGAAGGCCACCGTCCGCATCGACGAGTCCGGCAACGTCCACATCGAGGCGGCGGGCTACCGCGTCTCGACGGTGACGACGCCCGCTCCGGCGGCTCCCGCCCAGGCCGCGGTCCCCACGCCGAGCGCCGCGCAGGCCGTCCCCGCGGGTGGCGCCGCCACGGCGGCTCCGGCGGCGCAGGCGGTACCCACGGCGGGGATGGCCTCGGCGCAGCCGACGGTGGCCGCGGCCACCCAGCCGACGCGCATCACCCAGCGCTACTGGCTGGTGACGGAGCAGACGGTGCCCGGGATGACGGAGTACGACATCGACGTGTACGTGAACTCCCGGTGGCTGCGGAAGCTGCGCGGCAACGAGGACCAGGTGGTCGCGGACATCACCCAGCACCTCAAGCCCGGGGCGAACCAGGTGATGCTGATGGCCCGGAAGATTTCCACCGGTTCCAAGCGCAGCGATTCGCCCAAGCACCTGTTCCGGGTCATCATTGGCGAGGGCAACGAGGGCGGTGGCAACGTGATGATCGACAACCCGCTCATCCGCTTCCAGACGTCGGCGGCGGAGTCGAAGGACATCACGCAGGAGTTCACCCTCACCACGCGCTGAGGGGCGAGACTCTCGGAGACACGACGTGTTCAACCTGGATGAGCGCTACCGCGGCCTTCCCGCGACGCGCGAGCAGATCCTCGCGCTGCACACCTCGCTCAACACGCCGCACGTGGCCATCCCCGGCAAGCAGGCCGGGCCGGCGCAGGCGTTCGTCGTGGGGCTGCGCGGAGGGCAGGGCGCGGCCGTCTTCGTGTACCTCTACCTGGCGGAGGCCGAGGACTGCGCGGTGTACCTGTCCGGCCGCCGCAACACGACGGCGGACGAGTACCGCGAGGACGAGTCGGACGCGCTCGCCTTCGTCGAGTCGCTCGGCTTCATGATGGATGACGCCAACTGGCGCGGTCAGCCCCCGGAGCAGCAGGACGAGTGGCTCAAGACGCTGCCGGTCTTCTTCAAGGACCCCACGCTGGTGCCCGCGGTGAAGGCTCGCGCCGAAGAGAAGAAGAACGTCACCACCACCCTGGGCCGCTTCCTCGCGGCCTTCTGAGTCTTGCTCACCCCCGTCGTCGAGAACCGCCCCATGCTCCGCTTCGCCTCCGCGTTCCGCCCACTCGCGCTCGTGCTCGCGCTCGCCGGCTGTGCCCATGTCCCCACGGAGAAGGAGCGCCGCAAGGCGGAGATCCACTACGACCTGGCGCTCCAGGCCCAGCAGCAAGGCCACGTCCAGGACGCGCTGCGCGAGCTGCAGGTGTCGCTGGAGAGTGATCCCGACTATCCGGAGGCGAACAACGCCATCGGCATCCTGCTGCACCTCGTCTTCGCGCGCCCGGCCGAGGCCATTGGCCACTACGAGCGCGCGTTGAAGGTGCGTCCCACCTTCTCCGAGGCCCGCACGAACCTGGCCAACGTGCACCTGGACCAGGGGCGCTACGACGAGGCCATCAAGCTGTACGAGCAGGTCCTCAACGACATGCTCTACGTGACGCCGTACATCGCGCAGGGCAACATGGGCTGGGCCTTCTACAAGAAGGGCGACACGCAGCGGGCCGTGGGGAGCCTCAAGGCGGCGGTGACGACCAACCCCGGCTTCTGCATGGGCTACCGCAACCTGGGCATCATCTTCGACGAGACGGGCAAGCTGGACGAGTCGTGCCGTAACTTCTCCCGCTACCGCGAGAACTGCCCGGACGCGGCCGATGCCCACATGCGCGAGGGCGTGTGCCTGGCGAAGCAGGGGCAGGCGGAAGGGGCCCGGCAGGCCTTCTCCACTTGCGAGGCCAAGGCGAAGGCGGGAGAACAGGAGCTGAAGGACGACTGCCGAAGGCTGCTCGAAAAGCTCTAGTCTTCTGCTATCTGGGCGCACCGTGGACCACGTCGACTTCGGCAAGTACCTCAGCCAGCAGCGGGAGCTTCGAGGCATGTCTCGCGAGGATGTCGCGCGAGAGACCAAGATTCCCCCGACGCTCATCGCCGCGCTCGAGGCAGGGCAGGTGGAGCGGCTGCCCTCGCGCATCTTCGTGGTGAACTACATCAAGGCCTACGCCCAGGTGATTGGCCTGTCCCCCGAGGAGGCCATCCTCCGGTACGAGGAGGTGGACCGCTCGGTGCCGGCGCCGTCGCCCGCGCAGCTGGAGCAGGAGCGCCGCAAGCGAGCCTACGTGGGGTTGTCCGTCCTCCTGGTGGCCCTGGCGCTGGGCCTCTACGTGTTCCTCGTGCTGAGCGGGAAGCTTCCTTCTCCGCTCGCGCGTTGAATGACGCCATGGAGCGCTACGACGACGATGCGCTCGTGCTGTCCACCGTGGACTACGGCGAGTCGGACCGGCTCGTCACGCTGCTGACGCGCGAGCATGGGAAGCTGACGGCCTTCGCCGCGGGGGCGCGCAAGAGCAAGCGGCGCTTCGCGGGCGCGCTGGAGCCGTTCATGCGGCTGCGCGTGCACATCGTCGAGACGCGCGGCTCCACGGTGCGGCTGGACTCCACGGACATCGTCGCCGGGTACTACGCCGCGCGCGAGGACCTGTCGCTCATCGCCCGGGCCCTGTACGCGGTGGAGCTGTGCCGCGAGCTGACGCGCGACCACGAACCGCACCCGGAGCTCTTCATCCTGCTCGAGGGCTACCTGGGCCGCCTGGATGCGAAGGAGGCGGGGCCCACGTCGCTCCTGGCCTTCGAGCTGGCGGCGCTGGCCCACGCGGGCCTGATGCCGCGCTTCGATGCGTGCTCGCTGTGTGGCGGAGCGCCCGGTGAGCGGCCCCGGTTCGACCAGGCGCACGGGGGCGCGGTGTGCGAGCCGTGCAGCGCCCGTGCTCGGGAGGCGGTGCTCGTCCCGTCCGCGCTGCTGTCCGGGCTGCGAGCGCTCCAGGAAGGGGCCCGCACGCCGCTTCCCGCGGACCTTCGTGCCCGCGCGCGCGGACTGCTCAACGTCTTCATCGCCCACCACCTGGGACGACGCCTCAAGAGCGTGGACTTCATGGCCCAGGTGGGGCTGGACTGACGCGGGTCCGAAGCCGTCACACGAGAGGGGTCACATGAGCGAGGGGCAGGAGTCGCCGCTGGACGTGGTGTGCTTCGGTGAGACGCTGGTGGACTTCCTTCCCTCCGAGCAGGGCAAGCGCGTGCGCGACGTGCCCGCGTGGCACCCGTGTCCCGGTGGCTCTCCCGCCAACGTCTCCGTGGGGCTGGCGAGGCTGGGGCTGAAGCCGGCGATGCTCGGCGTGGTGGGCTCGGACGAGTTCGGCCACTTCCTCAAGGACAGCCTGTCCCGCGAGGGCGTGGACGTGAGCCACCTGCGACAGACGACGGAGGCGCGCACCGGCCTGGTGTTCATCTCCCTGGATGCGAAAGGGGAGCGCAGCTTCACCTTCTTCCGCACCCGCTCCGCGGAGTTCCTCCTGGGGCAGACCGACGTGGACGCGGACTTCCTGCTGCGCGCCCGCGCGGTGCACTGCGGCTCCAACTCCCTGCAGCGTGAGGATGCCCAACTGGCGACGGTGCGGATGCTCGGCCTGGCGCGCGAGGCGGACCGCATCGTCAGCTGTGATCCGAACCTGCGGCTGCACGCGTGGGAGGAGCCCACGCAGCTCAAGACGCTGCTCGCGCGGATGCTGCCGCTGTGCACCGTGGTGAAGCTGTCCGAGGAGGAGATCGGCTTCGTCACCGGCACGGAGTCCCCCCAGGAGGCGCTCACGCGACTGTCTGGCATGGGCGTGAGGCTGCCGGTGGTGACGCTCGGCGAGCGGGGCGCGCTGTTTCGCTGGAAGGGCGAGGACGTCCACGTGCCGGCGCCTCGAACCCGGGTGGTCGACACCACGGGCGCGGGGGATGGCTTCGTCGCGGGGCTCCTGCACGGGCTGGTGCGCTGGTACGGCGGCACCCGTGCGCTGGAGTCCGCCACGCGCGAGGAGCTGGTGGTGCTGGCGACCTTCGCGTGCGCCGTGGGGGCGCGGGTCGTCGAGAAGCCCGGCGCGGTGGAGGGCCTGCCACGCGCGGAGGAGCTCTCCTCGGTGTGGCCCTCCCGACCTGACGCTTGCTGAGCGGTTCGCGTCTACTCCGGCGACACGCGCGTCAGGAACGAGTCCGTGGGCGACATCCCCGTCACCGGACCCGAGCCGAAGTCCAACGTGCCGAGCAGCCGTCCCCACAGGACGACATCCCGTCGGCCCGCCGTGGCGACGCGCATCGCGGACTGGTTGCGCAGGTCGCCGAAGCCTCGGCTCCACCAGGTCTCGCCGTCACGACCGAGCTTCACCACGTAGACATCATCGCCTCCCGCGCTCGTCAGGGGCCCGTCACCGAAGTCGATGCGGCTGGTGAACGTGCCCGTCACCACGGGGCTGCCCAGGGGGTCGACGTCCACGTCGTAGGCCCAGTCGAACCCGGCCCCGCCGAAGCTCCGGCTCCAGCGGTTGTTGCCATCACCGTCGAACGCGGAGACGAACACGTCACCGTCCGCGCTGAAGAGCGGTCCGCCGCCATGGTTCACCGTGCCGATGAATGCGCCCGTCGCGACGACCTGGCCCTGAGGGTCCGCGGCCAGCCGCCAGAGCGTCTGGCTCCGCAGCTCGCCGTAGCCCTTCGCCCAGAGGGGCAGGCCATGCGCGTCCAGCTTCATCACGTAGACGTTGAAGCCCGGCGTCGTGAGCCAGGGCATGCCGGCGACCGACAGCACGTCCAGGAAGCCGCTGCTGAGGTAGAGGTTGTCCTGGGCATCCAGCGCCAACGACGTGAGCGCGGTGGCCGTGCCCGCTTCGTATTGGCTGTGCCAGACGAGGGCACCGGTGTCTCCGGCGAGCCTCGCGACGAACTGATTCAGCGCACCCGTCCCGGGTATCGGTCCGGTGCCGTAGTCGATGAAGCGCTCGAAGTATCCGCTCACCAGCACGTCGCCGTTGCTCGCCGTGACGAGCGAGCCCGTCTGCTGCTGTCCGCCGTCCCCGAAGCAGCGGCTCCAGACGTGCGTGCCCTGCGCGTCGAACTTCGCCAGGAACGCGCTCGGGACGCCCGGCTCACCACGGCAGGGCAGGGGACCTCCACCGAAGTCGAGCGAGCCCCAGTAATCCCCCGTGATGACGATGTTGCCCGCGCCATCCACCGCGAGGCCCGTGGCCTGCTGGTAGTTCTCGTCACCGAAGCGCCTCGCCCAGAGGGGCTGACCGCTCGGGTCGAACCGCGCCACGAGGATGTCCCACGACGACGTGGCCACGAACGCCACCTGTCCGCTCGACTGCACCGCCACGTCCCCGAAGCCCTCGATGCCTCCGTACGTGGAGGTCCAGGGGGCCGGCACAAGCTCACTCGCTCCGAGCAGCTCCCGTTGTCCGACGGGTAAGCGCTCCGTCACCTCCGACTCGCCCGGCGCACCGCAGGCCGGCACCAGGCTCAACAGCAACAGGGAGGATGAAGGTCTGAATGTCGAGCTCATGCGGACAGGCTAGGAAAGCGCTTCCGCACGAGGCAAGCCAGCGTGTCCAGGCTCGACGCTCACCCATTCCTGGGCGACTTGCTGGCGAGCAAGGGCCGCAGGATGTCGTAGTCGAAGCGCTCGTAGGGGGGCGTCACCCGCTGTCGGCGACGCTCGTAGCGCTCCAGACAGTCCGCTCCCACATCCGTCTTCCGCTCTTGCGCCGTCTCCCACTGCGCGAGCCCCATGTACGCCGCGTCGATGGCGGATGCCTCGCCCAGCGCCGTCGCCAAGGCGTACTCGCGCGGAGGAAGCTCCCGACCGTCCATCCCTTCGGGAACGGAGCCGAGGTGACGGACCTGGACGCAGACGCTGTACGTGTAGACACCGTCGACGCTCTCCTTCAGGTGGTCGCTCTCCGGGAACACGCCGTAGAGCACGTCCGGATTCACGGCGTTGGGAATGGAGCCCAGGCGCGCGACGAGCTCGAGCCACGCCAGGGGGACGCGGTGGCTCAGCTCGCTGCGGCGCCCCACGACCTTGAGGCCGACCAGGCACAGGCCACCCAGGGAGACGATGGAGATGTTCATGCGGCCATACCCTGCACCTTGAACCTGGTTGAAGCTCCAGGAGAATGTCGTCGCATGCTGTCGATTTCCCAGTTCTCCGAACGCTGTGGCATCTCCGCGAGCGCCCTGCGCTTCTACGAGCGCAAGGGCCTGCTCGTCCCCGCCGGGCGGCAGGAGAATGGCTACCGCGCGTATTCGCCCAAGCAGGTCGCGGAGGCGCGCTTCCTCGGGAGCCTTCGCGCCGCGGGCATCCCCCTGCGCGCCATCCGCGACTTCCTCCGCAAGGACGTCCGCGCGAGAGAGGCGATGCTGTCCTCATGGCGCCAGGAGATGGCCGCGAGGCTGCTCTCGCTCCAGGTCGCGAACCAGTACCTGCGCGGCCTGACACCCGAGCGCCCCCCGCTGCATCTGGAGCACTGGAACGAGCCTTCCGTCCTTGTCTGGTTTCCCGCGAGCGCCGACGAGGCGCCGCTCCCGTTCCGCGCGGAGGTGGCCTCCAGGAAGCGGGCCCTCCAGCAACGGGGAGTGCCGGTGCTCACCGGTGGCTATGTGAGGACGCTCGACTCCCAGGATGGGACGCTGTCGGGGGAGGTCGGGTTCCGCATCAAGGCGAGCAGGCGGACTCCCGCGGGGGCGCGGCGTCAGGAGGTCCCGCCCACGCTCTTCGCCACCTTGGAGTGCGGCCTGCGCGACGACGTGGCCGCGCACCGCGTGTTCCGCTTCCTCGACGAGCTGGGCTTCCGTCCAGGCTCACTCCACCTGGAGCGTTACCTTCCCGGAACGCCGGACCGCTACCTGCTCATGTTGGCCGTGCAGCGTCGCTGAAGCCTCCCGGTCACCGCGTGTCCACCTGGAAGCGACGGGAGGGGCTCGTGCGGAAGAGGGCGGGGTGGAAAGATGGAGAGGCCCATGGCTTTGTCCCCCCCTCAAGCATCGCCCGAGGCAACGGCGCCTCCGCGCTCGCCGTCCGCCGCGTCATTGACCCTGCTGAGCATCCCAGGGGACTCGCCCGAGGCGACGGATTCGTACTGGCTGGAGCATGTGTACCAGGGAGACCGACTGCCGCAGCTCACGCTGCGCTCGGTGCTGTTGGGCGCGGCCATCGGTCTGGTCACCTGTGCCACCAACCTCTACGTCGGCCTCAAGACGGGCATCGTCTTCGGTGTCGCCATCACCGCCGTGCTGCTCGCGCAGGGCGCCCATGGATTGTTCCGGCGCCTGGTGCCCGGCATCGCGGGCGCGCCGCTGTCTCCGCTGGAGACGTGTAATGCGCAGGCGGTCGCCTCGGCCGCGGGCTATGCCACCGGTGGCGCGCTCGTGTCCGTGCAGGGCGCGTGGCTCGTCGTCACCGGACACCATCCCTCCGGGCCGATGCTGCTCGCGTGGACCTTCTTCCTGTCCGCGCTCGGTGTCCTGTTCGCCGTGCCCTTCAAGCGACAGCTCGTGGACCATGAGCAGCTGCCCTTCGCTTCCGGCACCGCCGCGGCGACCACCATCCGCGCCATGCATGGCACGGATTCGGAGGCGTCCTCCCGGTTGCGGCTGCTCGGAGGTGGCGGGCTCTTCTCCGGACTCGTCACGCTGGCACGCGATGCGTGGGGAAAGCTGCCTGTCTCCGTGCCCTTGCCGGGGACCTGGCGTGGACTCACCCTGGAGCGCCTGGGCTTCGGACTGGAGCTGAGCCTGCTGCCCATCGGCGCCGGCGTGCTGCTGGGGCCGCGCATCACGACGTCGATGCTGCTGGGCGCGGTGCTCATCCACGGCGTCGTCGCGCCCCGCGTGTTCGCCTCGGGCGTGGTCGACGCGAAGGAGGGGAGCTACCTCGAGTGGAGCCTGTGGCCCGGCACCGCCGCGCTCGTCGTCGGCTCGCTGCTGCACTTCCTGCTCCAGGGCCGTGTCGTGGGTCGTGCCCTCCGCGGTGTCCTCTCCCGAGCGCCCGGAAGGCCGCATCCGGTGGATGCGCTGCAGGTTCCGCGAAGCTGGTTGCTCACGGGGCTCGTCGTGCTGACGCCCGCGTCCGTCGCCGTGGCGTACGTCGGCTTCGGGGTTCCCGTGGCGCACGGAGCGCTCGCCGTGGCGATGTCCTTCGCGCTGTGCCTCATCTCCTGTCGTGTCACCGGTGAGACGGACTCGACGCCGGTGGGCGCCCTGGGGCAGGTGACGCAGGTGACCTACGGAGTGCTGCTGCCGAACCAGGTGCAGGCCAACCTCGCCACGGCGGGCATCACCGTGAACACGGCATCGTCGTCCGCGGACCTGCTCACCGACTTGAAGACGGGACACCTGCTGGGGGCCCATCCCCGTCGCTTGTTCCTCGCGCAGTTGATCGGCTCGGGCATCGGCGCGCTCGCGGTGGTTCCGCTGTTCTTCCTGCTCGTGCCGAACGCGGAGGCGCTGGGCGGCGAGCGCTTCCCCGCACCCGGTGTCTTCAGCACGGCGGGTGTCGCGCGCATCCTCGCCTCGGGCCTCGACAGCCTGCCGCCGATGACCCGCGCCGCGGTCGGGTGGGCCTCGCTCCTGGCGGCGCTCCTCGTGCTCGCCGAGCGACTGCTCCCCGCACGGTGGGGCCGGTGGATACCTTCGCCCCTGGGCATGGGGTTGGCTTGTCTGCTGCCCGCGTCGTACGCGCTCGGCTTCTTCCTGGGCGGCGTCATCTCCGGAGTCGTGAGCTACGTGAAATCCACGACAGCCGAAGGGCGGGTGGTGACGCTCGCGGCGGGCTGCATCGCGGGCGAGGGGCTGGTGGGCGTCGCCATCGTCCTGTCGCAGTCGCTCTGGTAGCGTCTCCTCATCGATGCGCTGCCTGAACTGTCACCGTCGCCTTGCTCCGGGCGCGGCTTGTCCCGTGCACGGCGCGAGTGTTCCAGGCGGCTCGCTCGCCGGGACACTGACGCTCACGGACGTGCCGGGCGTGCGCGGCGCCGCGCCGCTGGGGCGTGGTGGCTTCTCGCAGGTGTTCACCGCGTATCGCGACTCGGATGGTCGCGAGGTGGCGCTCAAGGTCGGGCATGGGCCACATCACGAGCGCTTCGCGCGCGAGGCCGCGGCGCTGCGGCGCGTGGGGGCTCCCATCGTCCCGGAGCTGCTGGAGCACGGCGTCGCGCGCGGACGACCGTTCCTGGTGATGGAGCACCTGCACGGGCAGACGCTCGCGGCGTGGATGGCGGCGCTGCCGGGCACAGGCGCCGCGTCGCTGCCGCGCGTGCGGGAGCTGCTCCGTGGCTTGTGCTCGGCGCTGGAGCACATGCACGCGGCGGGCGTGGCGCACCGCGACCTCAAGCCGGAGAACATCTTCCTGCGCGAGGGCGGCGCGCTGAGCCTCCTCGACCTGGGGCTCGCGCGCTTCCACGACCTCGAGGACCCGGACGACGCGGACGCGCTCCCGCCCGGAGTGACGCCCGCGGGGCAGCGGCTGGGCACGCCGTTGTACATGGCTCCGGAGCAGTGTCTGGACGCGCGTCTGGCCAGCACGCCCGCCGACATCTACTCGCTGGGCATCGTCCTCTTCGAGCTGCTCACGGGCGCGCCGCCCTTCGTCGGCAGCCCGGAGCAGATCCGCCACGGACACGTCAGCCTGCGCCCGCCGAAGGTCTCCGAGCGCGCGGAGGTCCCCGCCGCGCTCGACGATGTCCTCCGCTCCTGTCTGGCCAAGTCGCCGCTGGAGCGCTTCGCCAGGGCCCCCGACGTGCTCGCGGCCTTCGACGCCGCATGTCGCGCCACCACCGCGCTCGGCCCCGTCGCGCCGGGCGAGGCCGTGTCCCCGCAGCAGCCGCTCTCGTCGGGCGCGGGGCCTCGGCAGGTGGCGCTGCTCGGGCTCCACACACCGCTGGCGTTGGACGCGGTGAAGGCCGCCATCGAACCGCGCGGCGGGCTCATCGCGCGCGTGAGGCCCGGTGGCTACGTCATCGCCTTCGCGGAGTCGCTCACCGCCGAGGCGAACGTGCGCGCGGGCGCGCTCGCCGCGAGGAAGCTGCTCGAGGAGTCGGAGGCCTCGGCCGTGCTCCATCTGGCGGAGCTGCACGTGCGCGTCGGTGCGTCCACGTTGCGATTGGCGGGGGCCGCGCTGGACTCGCCCGCGGACTGGTGGCCGCAGACATGGGTGCCCGGTGAGACGCGCGTCACGGAGGCCGCGGCCGCGCGCCTGGACTCCAGCGCCACCGAGGCCGTGGGCCGCGACACCGCGAGCCTCCTGGACTCCACCTCGGACGTGGGGCGGCTGAGACTGCTCGACAGCGCGGCGTCCAGCGCCTCCTCCGAACCGCCTCCGCTCTTCGGCCGCGAGGACCTGCTGGAGTCGCTGGCGAAGGAGGCGTTCCGCAGCCTCTCGGAGAGCGTCCCGGGCTTCTCGGTCGTCACCGCGGACGTGGGGCTCGGCAAGTCGCGCGTCATCGAAGCGCTCGCCGCGCGGTTGGAGTCGAGCGGCCAGGCCCAGGTCATCCGCTTGCGCGCCACGGCTCCGGACGTCCGATCGCCGGAGGCGCTGCTCGAGACCCTGCGCGCCGCTCTCGTCGACGGGCCCTCGCCGCTGCCCGAGTCCCCCAGGACCAGCGGCGTCCCGCTCGCGGACGCACGTCACGCGGCGGCGCGCTGGCTCGCCGAAGCGCTTCGTCACCGCGCTCGCGAGCTGCCCCGGGTGTTGCTGCTGGATGATGCGCACCTGGCGGACCCGACGACGCTCGACGCGCTGGAGGTCGCCACGCTCACGGGCGCGTCCGCGCCGCTCTGGGTCTGCGTCGTCGCTCGACCGGCGCTGCTCGGCCTGCGGCCCCACCTGGGCGAGCGCAGCGCGAGCGCCGCTCGACATGTCCTGCCGCCGCTGCCTCCCGAGGCCAGTCGCGCGCTGATGCTGCACCTGCTGCGTCCCGCCGAGCACATCCCGGAGCCGGTGCTCGCGCGATTGGAGCAGCTGGCCCAGGGCGTGCCGCTGTCGCTCGTGGAGCTGGCCGTGGCCCTGCGGACCGCAGGCGCGCTGAGGGCCTCGCCCGGGGGCGGTTGGTACATCGCCCCGGACGCGCTGCTCGACGTGTCCGTGACGCCGCTCTTCCAGCGGCTCGCCAGTCGCGCGCTGGATGGACTGCCGGATGCGTACGGCGGGCTCGCGCGACTGTGCGCGGTGCTCGGCACGGAGCTGGAGGTCGAGCGCGTGGACGCGGCCTTGCGACACCTCGGGCCCGCGGAGGAGGGCGTGGGCATGGCCACCTCCCTGGACGCGGGCGCGGGCCTGCAGCGTCTGGCGCGCGCGGGGCTCCTCAGGCCCGTGGGCCTGGGCCGCTTCGCGTTCCGTCACCCCTTGCTGCGCGAGTCCATCGAAGCGCTCCTGCCTCCGGTGACTCGGCGTGCGCTGCATGCCGCCGCGCGACTGGCGACCACCGGGGATTCACCCGTCGAACGTCATCGTCGCGCCCTCCACGCCGCGGCCTGCGGCGCGCACGACGAGGCCGCCACCGCGTTCCTCGTGTTGGCCGAGGAGTCACGCCGCGCGCACCGCTCCGTGGAGGCCGAGCAGCTCTACACCCGCGCGCTCGCGCTGCTGCCGGACCGCGACTCCGAGCAGCGGGCACGGGCTCTCGCGGGACGAGGACGCGTGCGCCATCGCCTCCAGCGCTTCCACGAAGGGCTCGGTGACCTGGCCGCCGCGCGCGCCCTGGCGGAGGTCCGCGGCGACAAGGCCCTGTGCGTGGACCTGCTCCTGGAGGAGGCCACCGCGCGCGACTGGATGGAGGACGTGGAGGGCTCGACGCTCTGTGCTCGCGAGGCGCTGGAGCGCATCGAGCAGCTCGACGACCCGCGCCTGTCCCTGCGCTGCACCCTGGCCCGAGGACGGTTGCACGTGCGCCAGGGGGAGTGGGGCAATGCGGCCCGCATCCTCGACTCCGTCATCGAGGGCGCAGAGCGCGCCAGGGAGCACGAGACCCTGGTGGTGGCCCTCACCATGCTGGGCTCGTCGCTGACGTTCCTCGAGCGCACGGAGGAGGCCGCGTCGCGCTTCGAGGAGGCCCTGGCCCGCTGCGAGGCCGCGGGCGATGCGCTGCACCTGGCCGCCACGCTCATCAACCGCGTGCTCCTGTGGCTGGGGCAGGGCGATGTGGCGAGGATGGAGGAGGACCTGCGGCGCGCGATGGGCCTGGGACGCGAGCTGGGACACGCGCAGGTGGAGCGCTGGTCCACCTTCAACCTCGCCGAGGTGCTCTACATGCAGGGGCGCCTGCAGGAGGCGCTCCCGTTGGCGCGCCGGGCCCATGAGCTCGGCGTGCGCTTCTTCCTCGAACATCCGGTGCCCGTGGACGCGCTGCTGCTCGCGCGCATCGGCGTGGCGCTCGGCGATTGGGAGGAGGCGTCCCGCCAGCTGCGCTGGATTGAGTTCCATTGCCCGCCCGCCTCGCTGCCGCCCACCGCCGTCATGCGCAAGCTGGTTGAGCTCCAGGTGCGCGAGGCCGAGCGCGGAGGCGGAGTGCACGAGTCGCCCGCATGGACGGCGCTGGAGGACGAGGCCCGCGAGCTGGCCTCTCCCGACGAGAAGGCGGAGCTGCTGCTCCAGGCCGCCCACTCCGCCTTCCGCTCCCGCCTCCCGGACGAAGCCCGCACGTGGCTGACCCGCGCCGAGAGCGCCATCGCCTCCGCTCCGCTCTGGCGGACCCGCTGGGAGGCCCTGCGCGACACGGTGGGGCGGGTGTAGCGCGGGACGTCACAAACCCGCCGGGGAGTGACCTCCCACGCTACAGCGGACGACCTCCCAGGGCGGTTTCCCGCCGGCAAGGTGACGGGCGGCGCGGCTGGCCTGGAGCGTGCTTCAGTGGGGGGGTATTTCTCCAATTTCATGTTTTTCACTGGAGGAGCGTCCATGGGTGTCACTGTCCGTCGCGCCCCGTCGGGTGTCGTGTCCTTGCTGTTGTTGGCCCTGGCCGGCTGTGGGGGAGGGAGCAGCGTGCCCGTCGCCGACGCCCCGACGTCCGACGTCGGGGAGAGCCGGGCGGAGATTCGCATCGCGAACTCGCTGTCCACGGATGCGCTGGTCCTCAACGCCCTCTCCACCAACGCGCTGGCCAACCGGATGTTGGCGACGCAGAAGCTGCAGGACCTGTTCAGCGCATCGGGAGGGGACGCGTACATCCGCAAGCAGCTGCATGATCCGGATGCCCAGACGTTCATGAGCTACCTGGTGAGCTGCGCGCTGGGGCCCAACCAGGTGCTCTGGTACTACAACCCTCGCGGGCCGACGCCGGGCGCCAACCTGTGGCAGGGCAAGGCGGGCCTGTGTACGTCGTGGCTGACGTCGGCCCCGACGCCCGATTGCCTCAACCGCGTCTCCGCGTGCCTGCTGGCGCGCAACAACGCGTTCGGCCGCCGCGTGGAGCTGTCCATCCGCGGCGAGGTCTCCGGCAACCCGAGCATCTTCTACCTGGAGCCGGTGTCGCGGCCGGCGGAGTACGACCCGACCACGGCGACGAAGCTGCCGAGCTTCGAGGGCTGCCATGAGGGCGAGACGGGCGCGCAGCGCGACTGCGGGTGGACGCCGGACGGTATCGGCTCCTGTCTGCCCGGCTCGCAGGTCTGGGTCGGGGCGGGCGGCGCCGTCTCCTGCCCGGGGCCGACGCTGGGGGCCTCGACCGGCGGGCGCATGGCGCTGCGGGTCTGCTCGGGCGTGGTGGGCTGTGGCTCCGCCAGCGACACGGCGCTCGGCGAGTCGGAGTCCAGCTGCTCCGGCACGGGGCCGGTGGTCGGCTTCACCTGCCCGGCGGAGGGATACTTCAGCGTGATGACGGCGCCGTATGACAGCAACGACAGCGGCGTCGCGAGCGTGGCCGCGGACTCCTCCGAGCTGGCGGCGTATCCGCTGGCGGAGGCCGAGGTCTTCGGCGTTCGCGAGGGCGCCTTCTACGGCAACATCTTCGACTCGAAGGCGCTGGCCACGCAGGTGTACGTGGAGGAGGTCCGCCAGGGCGACATCACGCGCTATCGCGTGGTGGGAGATGACGCGGTGGTGGATGGTGCCATCTACAAGCGCATGTACTCCTGTTACGACCCGCAGTGGAGCAACGGCGCGGCGTACTCCTCGTACCGCGTCTGCGCGCTGCCCGGCACCGGCGCCAACTGCGCGTCCACGGTGGCGGGCCCCTGCTGGGGGAGCGCGACGAAGGGCGAGGGGCGGTGTGAGATCGACGATGGCCCGGAGGTGCCGGGGGATGGCGACTACGAGCGGTGCAGGGATCCGTTCGGCGGTCTGTGGAGGGAGCCGGTGACGACGTTCCTGCATGACGCCTGCGGCCCGGTGAAGGGTGAGCGCGCGCTCAAGCTGTGCTCGCGGACGATTCGCACGAGCAAGGAGCGCTAGTCGATGACGAGCGGAGGCGTGGAGGCCCTCTACGGTGAGGAGCTGCGGCCCGGCGCGCTGGTGGGGCGCTGGGTCGTGGAGCGTGTCCATTACCGGGGGCCGGTCTCCACCCTCTATCGGGCGCGGGATGCGACGAGCGGGACGCTCGCCGCGCTCAAGGTCCTGCAGTCGTCGGCCTTGTCCACGGACACCGCGCTGCGCCGCTTCCGACGGGAGGCGGCGACGCTCCAGCGGCTGAGTCATCCGCACATCGTCCAGGTGCTCGACCATGGCGAGCTCCCGGAGGGCCGGCCCTTCATCGCCATGGAGTGGCTGGAGGGCCGCGACCTGGCCGCGGAGCTGTCCGCGCGAGGGCCCCTGTCCTCACGTGAGGCGCTGGAGGTGCTGGAGCAGGTGGGCGCCGCGCTGGGCGTCGCGCACGCGGCGGGCGTGGTGCACCGGGACCTCAAGGCGCAGAACGTGATGCGCCTGTCCGGCGGGGGCGAGGCCCCGTGGGTGAAGCTGGTGGACTTCGGCGTGGCGAAGGCGCTGACGCCAGGGGTTCCCGGGGCCTCGTCGCTCACGCACACGGGCGTCGCCCTGGGCACGCCGCTGTCCATGGCGCCCGAGCAGATCCGCGGTGAGGTGCCCGACGCGCGCACGGACCTGTATGCGCTGGGCGTGCTCCTGTTCCAGCTCGTCACCGGGCAGCCGCCGTTCCAGGGCGCCACGCGGCACGAGGTTGAGGAGCAGCACCTGCACGCGCCACCCCCCAGGCCCACCGAGCGCGCGCCCGTGCCCTCGGGGCTGGATGACGTGGTGTCGCGCTGCCTGGCCAAGACTCGCGAGGAGCGCTACCCGGACGTGGCCCTGTTCCTGGAGGAGCTGCGTCGAGCGGTGGGGGGCGTGGGGCCTCGCGCGAACCCGGGCCACGCGGTGGCGCTCTACGCGGAGGCCCGCATGTCCCACGCGCCCGACTCGACGAGCCTGGAGCGCATGGACTCCCTGCTGGAGCGCACGGGCCTGGTTGCCCGCGAGGTGGGGCTGGAGGTGCGGCTGGAGGGGAGCGGCTGTCTGATGGCGCTGGCGCCGCTGCCCGATGACGCGGCCTCCGAGCGCGCCGTGCGCGAGCGCGTGCTGGCGGCGGCGCTGTCCCTCCTGGAGCAGGAGGGGGCGCGAGACCAGGACGCTCGCGAGACCGCGTCCCCGGTCCGCCTGGCCATCACCGTCCACGTGGACCAGCTGCCGGGCGCGGAGGGCCGCGTGGGCGCGAGCCTGTTGCACCTGCCGGGCTGGGTGGCGGACGCGACGGACGGAGGGCTGGTGGCCACCGAGTCGGCGCTGAGAGGGCTGGAGTCCGGCTTCCTCGCGGCGCCGTTGCCCGGTGGCGGGGCCCTCTGGTCCCGCGTCACCGGACGGCGGTGAGGCTCACGGCTTGATGCCGTGCCGGCGCAGCAGCCGGTAGAGGTGCACCCGGTCCATGCCCGCGGTGACGGCGGCCTGGGCCACCTTGCCCTGGTGCTTCTCCAGGAGCGCGCGCAGGTAGCGGCGCTCGAAGTCGTCGACGGCGCGGCGGCGCTGGTCGGCGTAGGGCAGGGTGGGGTCCACCTCCATGGGGTTGCCCGAGCGCGACTCGTCCTCGGTCAGCTCCACCGCCTCCTCGAAGACGAGGCAGCGCTCCAGGTAGTTGCGCAGCTCGCGCACGTTGCCGGGCCACGCCGCGTAGCGCAGCCGGGCCAGGAAGTCCGGCGTGCGCAGGGACGCGGTGCGCTCCTTGTCCGCGCCCAGCGTGCCCAGGATGCCCTCCACCAGCAGCGGCAGGTCCTCGGGCCGCTGACGCAGGGGGGGCAGGGCGATCCTCAGCACCGCGAGGCGGAAGAAGAGGTCGGAGCGGAAGCGCCCCGCGTTCACCTCCGCGCGCAGGTCTCGGTGCGTGGCCGCCATCAGTCGCACGTCCACCGGCTGGTACGTGTTGCTGCCGACGCGGCGGATCTCCCGGTTCTCCAGCACGCGCAGCAGCTTGGGCTGCAGCTCCGCGGGCAGTTCGCCAATCTCGTCGAGGAAGACGGTGCCGCCGATGGCCTCCTCGAAGACGCCCGCCCGGCGCTGGAGCGCGCCGGTGAAGGCGCCCTTCTCGTGCCCGAACAGCTCGCTCTCCAGGAGGTGCGCGGGGATGGCGCCGCAGTCCACCACCAGGAAGGGGCCGTCCTTGCGCCGGCCCGCCTCGTGGATGGCCTGGGCCGCCTGGCTCTTGCCCGTGCCCGTCTCGCCCTCCAGCAGCACGGTGACGTCGCGCGACGCGGCGCGCTCCATCATCGCGAAGCACACGCGCATGGCCACCGACGCGCCCACCAGCGTCCCGAAGCGCGTGCTCTCCGACACCGGCAGCCGGTTGTTCTCCGCGCTGAAGTCGAAGCGCAGCACCACCCGGCCCAGCCGCAGCAGCGAGCCGCTGCGCAGCACGCCCTCCATCACCAGGACGCCGTCCAGGATGACGCCGTTGAGGCTGTCCAGGTCGCGCACCTGCGGCCCCTTGGGCCCGATGCGAATCTCGCAGTGGAAGCGCGACACGGTGGAGTCATCCACCGCGAAGTCGTTGAGCGGATGCGAGCCCACCGAGCACGTGTCCGCCGTGGACTCCCACGTGCTGCCGGACTGGGGGCCTTCCACCACCGTCAGCCGGAAGCGGCGCACGGTGGAGGCGTCATACGCGCGGCGGCCCTGCTCGTAGGGGAGCGTGACGTGGAGCGCCTCGTCGCCGGAGTCCCGTGCCTCGACCTTCCAGACCGGATCACTCTTCACGTCGGGAATCGGAGGTGGTGTGCGGGCCCGGTCGGAAGCAGACATGAGCTTCAAGATACCATGGCCACGTGACGCGAAGTTCCGGTCGTCCATCCTGTCCCATCCGTCAGGTTGCTCCGTGAAAGCCCCCGCGGAGGCCCGGCTCGGTCTGTCTCCCGGCCGGGCCCCGCGTCCCCCCTCTCCGCCCCCCGGCCCCCCTGCTGCACGGAGCGCACGGTCGTGGTGGGTTGCGCCCGACCGTGTGGCAGTCCACGACAATGCAGCGGGTGTGCCGTTCCACCCTCACCCTGGGGTCACTCCCGCCCTCGAGACAGGGGCGTAGCCTGGAGGGTTACAAATCCGGCCCGCCTGTAGCGTGGGGCGCTACAGGTGCGGGCCCTGCCGTCGATGGGGCGCCTGGCGGCGGCGTCTCCTGGCCATCGACAGGCGCACGGCATGCGCCGCCTGGATGCTCGCAAGACGGGGGCGCTAGAACGCCAGGTTGAGCTGCAGGGTGATGAGCTGCGAGGTGCCGGGGTCCTTCGGAATGACGACGGAGGCGTCCTCCGCGCCGTTGGCGGCTTCCTGGTGGGCAATCTGGTAGCGCAGCTTGAACGCCAGGTGCGGCGCGTTGACGAACCAGGCGAGCTGGGCCTCGCCGATGTAGAGCAGGTCGTCGTCCAGGTCGAAGCTCGGGTTGAGGTAGCTCAGGCGCACGCCCACATCCACGGTCTTCTTGTAGACGACGTAGTCCGCCTGCACCCACGCGCCGAAGCTGGAGAAGTTGCGCGCGTTGTTCATCGGGTCGACGCGGCTGATGTACGCCTCGCCGAAGAGGCTGAAGCGCCGCGCCTGGATGAACAGGTCCACGCCGCCGGTGACGAAGCGGCGCTCACCCTCGCGCAGGATTTCGAAGACGCCGGACTCCGGGTTGAAGTTCTCCTTCACCTGGGAGACGTCGCCGGCGGCCCCCTGCAGCGTGAAGGACACGTTGAGTGGAGGTGGCTCCTTGTCGCCGGACATGATGTACGGCAGCTCGCCGTAGCCGGGCTTGCCCATGGGGGAGAAGGTGGCGCGCGCGTTGAGCTGATACTTGTCGGACTCGGAGCGGACGCTGCGCAGCGGAGAGCCGCCGTAGACGCCGACGTAGTACTCCAGCCGGTCCATGGTCCCGAAGAACGTCACGCCCTTGTCGCGACCGGTCCAGTAGTAGTTGGCGATGGTGGAGAACTCGGGGAAGAGGATCTGCTGCGGGCCCCAGGACTCGTGACGGCTCAGCGGGGTGTACTGTTGGCCCGCGCGCACGCCCAGCTCGTCCCAGGGTTGGATCTCCACCAGCGAGTCGAGCAGGTACAGCGGCGGGTCCGCCAGCTCCAGCGACGTCCAGAAGCGAATCCAGGGGCGGAAGACGTTGCCGCGCATGATGGGGCGCAGGAACGAGAAGGCCGTGCGGGACTCGGCCTTGCCATCCAGGAAGACGGGCTCGAGCTTGTAGCCGGCCTGCAGCCCGATGCCGAGCAGGTAGTTCCCGTCCTCGGACTGGACGTGGAAGCCGTTCTTCTCATCATAGCCTCCGGTGATGGTGGGCTTGTCGTCGTCCTTCTTCTCGTCCTGCGCGTGACTCTCCGTCGGGGCGAGCAGTCCGCTCACGCCCGCCACCACCGCCGCCACTCGTATCCAGCGCATGCCCTGTTCCCTCGAATGAGCGCGGTCCCCAAGCGAGGCGACTCGCCAGGGGCCGAGCGGCACGGTGGGCATGCGGCTGGAGGGCGCCAGTCGGGGGCGTCGTGCGCTATCCGCGAGCGGACGGCGGGCGCGGCGCGACGATGGCTGACGGACAGCGGCCTCGCCCTCGTGGACGGGGCTCATCGAACACGCAACGTGAGAGGGCGCCCCTCCCTCGTGATGGGAAGAGGCGCCCGCGAACCACGGCGGCGAGGGTCTATGGCGACGGAGGCGTCTTCTGCTCCGCGCCGTCGCGGCCCGCGCCACCGGTCCCCATCGTGCCCGCGCCGCCAGGCGTGGCGGCGTACAGGTTGTCACCCAGCGAGTTCACGACATGGGTGATGGCGCGCTGGGCTCGCACGCTGTTGCCCGCCTTGTCGAGCGGCGGGGAGAAGGCCGCGATGGCGTAGCGGCCCGGCACCACGGCGACGATGCCACCGCCCACGCCGCTCTTCGCGGGGACGCCGGCCTGATAGAGCCACTCGCCGGTGTTCTCATACAGACCATTGGTGGCCATCAGCGCCAGGGTGCGCCGCGCGGTGTCCGGGCTGATGACCCGCTCACCCGTGACGGGGTTGATGCCACCGTTGGCGAGCGTGGCGCCCATGGTGGCCAGCTGCCGGGCCGTGACGTTGACCGAGCACTGCCGCGTGTAGAGGTCGAGCGCCTGCTCGCGCGGAGAGCCGAGGACGTCATAGGACTCCAGCAGCGCGGAGATGGACTGGTTGCGCGTGTTGGTGGCCGTCTCCGACTTGTAGACCTCCTCGTTCACGGAGAGCGGCTCGCCCGCGAAGGCGTTGAAGTTGCCGCTGATCTTCCTCCAGCGCTCGTCGGGCGTCTTCGCGGGAATCAGGCTCACGGAGGTGATGGCGCCCGCGTTGACCAGCGGATTGCCGGCGCGGTGGTCCTCGTTCATCTCGATGGCGACGATGGAGTTGAACGGCTGCCCGGTGGCGTCCACGCCAATCTTGTCCTCGACCTTCTTGGCGCCCACCTCCTCCATCAGCCGCGCCAGCGTGAAGGGCTTGGAGAGCGACTCGATGGGGAAGGGCGAGGCGGCGTCGCCGGCGGTGTAGATCTTCCCGTCGACGGTGACGAGCGCGAGGCCGAAGAGGTTGGGGTTCACCGTGGCCAGGTACGGGATGTAGTCCGCGTTCTTGCCTTCCTTGTTCCCCTTGAACTGCGTGTGGGCCTTCTGGAGGGCCTGCTGGATGTCCGTCTCGGACGGCATCGCCTCGTCTCCCGGGGAGGGGCGGGCGGTCGTCTGGGACGCGGCGGGCTTGGACCTGGGCGCCGCGCCGAGCGCGACACCGGGGCCCGCGAGGGCCAGCAGACATGTGGAGAGCAACCAGCTTCTGCGACCGCGACTTGCGAGCTTCATGTCATCTCCTCCCAGCGACGTGGGCGCCCGCGAGCGCAGGCTGCTGGCGCGTCGGCTTCGGTGGTTGAGGAGTGGGGGCCGCCCGGCCGCGCGGCAACGCCGGGAGCGCACGAGCGAAGAGGCCCTCGCGTCCATGCGTGGGCCCAGGAACCCTCCCCGCCGTCCGGGCTTCGCGTCGATGACGTGGCGCCTACCTTGTCCGACGTCGAGTCGCACGGCGCTCCGCCCGTGCCCGTCGACGAAAGGAGGGCGTGCCGCCATGGCGGAGCCCCTGAGCTCGCTGGAGTCCGGTGTCCAGGCACACCTGTTGTCCGCGGTCTTCAATCCCGAGCAGGTCCGACTGGACGTGTGGAACCGGCTGCGGGAGGAGGTGACGCGGCTGGAGGCGCGGCACGCCGAGGGGCAGGTGTCGCCCGAGCACATGGAGCAGGTGCTCTCGCTCTTCGCGGAGGTGCACCCCATCGAGCGGCTCTTCGTGTTCCCGGGCGAGGCCCGGCTGCAGAGGCTGGCGGAGATGGCGCGTCGGCACGACGTGGAGGAGCTGGCCGAGGAGGTGCGTCGGCTGGTGGGCCTGTTGAGCCTGCATCGCGACCGCGCCTGTCTGCTCACGGACCTGGATGGGACGCGCGCGGCGGCGCCGGAGGGCTCGCACTACTTCACCACGCTGGTGGTGGATGACATGGCGGCGGCGGACTTCGAGCGGGTCCACCGCGGGATGCTCGAGGCGCAGCGCGGGGAGCACCAGTTCCTCTACGAGCTGCTCCAGGTGCGCTCGGTGGAGGACGCGCTGGTGGCGGTGCTCGTCAACGACGACGTGCAGGTGTGCGTGGTGCGGCAGGACCTGCCGCTGCGCTCGCGCTCGCCCGTGAAGCAGCTTCGCTCCACGCTGGAGCCCATCCTCGCGGAGGCGGAGCGCAACGGCGACGAGGCGGGGCTCGTGGTGGCGCGCTGGGTGCGGCGGCTGCGTCCACACCTCAACGTCTACCTCATCACCGACGAGTCCCTGGTGGGGCGGGAGATGCACACCGAGCGCCTGTTCGACCGCGTCTTCTACCGGTACGAGTCCGCGCACGAGCTGAACGTCACGGTGGTGGACGGCGTGCGCGAGCGCTACCGGACGCCGTTCTTCGACGCGCTCAAGCACTACGCCTCGCGGCCCATCGGCAACTTCCACGCGCTGCCGATTGCCCGAGGCCACTCGGTGTACAACTCGCGCTGGCTGCGGGACATGGGGGAGTTCTACGGGCCCAACCTGTTCATGGCGGAGTCCTCCTCCACCGCGGGTGGACTGGACTCCCTGTTGGAGCCGACGGGCTCCATCAAGCAGGCGCAGGAGAAGGCGGCCAAGACGTTCGGCGCGCAGCAGACGTTCTTCGTCACCAACGGCACGTCGACGGCGAACAAGATCGTCCACCAGACGCTGCTCCAGCCCGGTGACGTGGTGCTCATCGACCGCAACTGCCACAAGTCGCACCACTACGGGCTGGTGCTGGCGGGCGCGCACACGGTGTACCTGGATGCGTATCCGGTGCGGGAGTTCGCGATGTACGGCGGCGTGGCGCTGAGCACGCTGAAGGCGAAGCTCCTGGAGCTGAAGTCCGCGGGGCGGTTGGACCGGGTGAAGCTGGTGGTGTTGACCAACTGCACCTTCGACGGGCTCGTCTACCACCCGGAGCGGGTGATGGAGGAGCTGCTGGCCATCAAGCCGGACCTGGCGTTCCTCTGGGATGAGGCGTGGTTCGCCTACGCCACGTTCATGCCGCTGGCGCGTCAGCGCACGGCGATGCGGGCCGCGCAGAAGCTGGCGGAGCGGCTGCGCAGCCGCGCGTTCCGCGAGGAGTACCGGGCGTGGCGTGCACGGCGCGGAGACGGGGACGCGGTGGCGGGGGCCCGCGCGCTGGAGGAGCGACTGCTGCCGGACCCGGACAAGGTGCGCGTGCGCGTGTACGCGACACAGTCCACGCACAAGTCGCTGTCGGCGTTCCGTCAGGCCTCGATGCTGCACGTCTGGGACGAGGACTTCGAGCGCCGCGCGGCCGCGCCGCTGACGGAGGCGTACTTCACGCACATCACCACGTCGCCGAACCACCAGCTCGTGGCGTCGCTGGACCTGGCGCGCCGACAGATGGACCTGGAGGGCTTCGCGATGGTGAAGGAGGCCTACCAGCTGGCGATGCGGATGCGCGAGCGGCTGCGCGAGGACCCGCTGCTGCATCGATACCTGCGGCTGCTGGACGCGGAGCAGATGGTGCCGGAGGTGTTCCGGAGCTCGGGGTTGAACCGCTACGTGGGGCCGGGCTCGGCGGGCGTGGACGAGATGACGCGGGCGTGGGCGCAGGACGAGTTCGTGCTGGACCCGACGCGCCTGACGCTCTTCACCGCGCTCACCGGGCGCAACGGGTTCGAGTTCCGGAGCAAGGTGTTGATGGAGCGGCTGGGCATCCAGGTGAACCACACGTCCATCAACACGGTGCTGATGAACGCGACGATTGGCGTGACGTGGGGCTCGCTGTCGTTCCTCCTGGACGGGCTCCGGCACGAGGCGGAGCGACTGGAGGCGACGCTGGCGCAGGCGACGGGCGCGGAGCGCAGGCTGTTCGACGCGAAGGTGCGCGCCATCACCGAGGAGCTGCCGCCGCTGCCGGACTTCAGCGGGTTCCATCCGGCGTTCCAGCCGTCGGGCGGAGTGGGGGAGGGCGACTTGCGCAGCGCCTTCTTCCTGGCGTACCGCGAGGAGAACGCGGAGTTCGTGACGTTGCCGGAGGCCGCGCAGGCGCTGGACTCGGGGCGGCGGCTGGTGTCCACGCGCTTCGTGGTGCCGTATCCGCCGGGCTTCCCCATCCTGGTGCCGGGGCAGGAGGTGAGCCCGGGCATCGTGGAGTTCATGCGGAAGCTGGACGTGAAGGAGGTCCACGGCTACCGGCCGGAGCTCGGGTTGAGTGTCTTCACGGAGGACGCACTGGAGCGCGCCGCGAGCACCCCGGCACCGGAGGTCCCCGATCCCCGTACGCGCGGCCCACGCCACGCGCCGGGCCACAACGGGTCCACGCCCGCGACGCACTGAGCGCGGCCTCAGACGTGCCAGGTGAGGGAGCTGTCCGCCGAGTGGATGGCGGGCAGTGAGCAGTAGAAGGTGGTGCCGAGTCCGGGCTGGCTGTCCACCCAGACCCGGCCGCCATGGGCCTCGGTGATGCCCTTGACGATGGTGAGCCCAAGGCCCGCGCCTTCCTTGGCGCGGCTCCGGGCCTGCCAGAAGGGCTCGAACAGGTGGTGCTGGTCCTCGGGGGGAATCCCCGAGCCCGTGTCGCTCACCGAGCAGCGCACCATCTCCCCCCACGGGCGCGCGCGCAGGACGATGCAGCCGCCCATCGGGGTGAACTTCAGCGCGTTGCCAATCAGGTTGGAGAAGAGCTGCAGCACCCGGTCCCGGTCCACGAAGAGGTCCGGCGTGTCGCGGCTGACGTCCAACTGGAGATGGACGGACTGGGCCTCGGCCAGCGCCCGGTGCAGCTCCAATGCCTCCGTGAGCAGCGCCATCGTCGACTCCGGCCGACGGTCCACGGTGAGGCTGCCGCCCTGCATCCGCGCGACATCCAGCAGGTCCGCGATGAGCGCGGTCGCCCGGGTGACCGCCTTCTGGATGGAGGTCAGTGGACGCGAGTCCGCGGCGCGCTCCGCCGGCGAGCGCTTCATCATCGTCCCCGCGCTCAGCGAGATGACATTCAGGGGCGCGCGCAGGTCATGGGCGACGATGCGCAGCACCTCGTCGCGAAGGTGCGTGGCCTGCTCGGAGCGCGCATGCAGGCTCGCGTTGTCGATGGCCAGCGCCGCGCGCCGCGCCAGCTCCTCGACGAGCGCCAGGTCCCGACGCCCGTAGCTCCGCCCGGACTCGGAGGTGCCCAGCGCGACGACGCCCACCGTGTGCCCGCGCGCGCTCAGCGGCACCACGATGATGGAGCGGGGCGCGAGCCGTCGAAGCAGGTCCAGGTGCCGGGCATCCTCCGCGGTGCTCTCCAGGAGCGACGCGGGGACCTCTTCCAGCAGCAGCGACTGGCCGCTGGTGAAGACCTCCGCCAACGCATGTCCCCGCCGCAGGTGGGCCTGCGGATACGCGCCGAACAGCTCCTCCATCAACAGCGTCCTCTCGTGCGTGGAGGCGAGGCACTCGCGGCGTTGGACCTTCCCGTGCTCGTCGATCATCGTCACGACGCAGAAGTCCGCGAGCGCTGGGACGAGCAGCCGCGACACCGTGGTGACCGTCGTCCCCGGGTCCAGCGAGCTGGCGAGCCTGGGCCCAGCCTCCGCCAGCAGGCGCTGCTCCCGCTCCTGCTGCTTGCGCTCGGAGATGTCCTGCACCTGGGAGATGAAGTGCAGCGGTCTGCCCTTCGAATCGTGGACGAGGGACGCGGTGAGCAGGACGTACACCAAGTGGCCCAGCTTGTGACGGTAGCGTTTCTCGAGCTGATACGTGCCCAGCTCCCCATCCAGCAGCCGCCCCACCTGGAGCAGGTCCCCCTCCAGGTCCTCCGGGTGGGTGAGGTCCTGGAATGTCATCGCGCACAGCTCCTCGCGCGTGTACCCGAGCATCTGGCTCAGCGCCTCGTTCACGTTCAGGAAGTGTCCGTCCAGGCCAACCAGGGACATGCCGATGGGGGCATGGTCGAAGGCGGTGCGGAACAGCTCCTCCCGGTTGCGCCGGGCCTCCTCCGCTCGCACCCGCGCGCTCAGGTCGCGCAGGATGACGGCCCTGAACGCGACATCATCCACCCGCACGTCGGCGAGCGTGGCCTCCGCGGGAAACACCTCCCCACTCCTGCGACGGCCGGACAGGGGTCTTCCCTCCTCGTCGCCCGGGCCTGTTCCGGCGGCCTCCCGCGCCGGGAGGTCCAGGGGGCCGCTCAGCAACAGGTCCATCGACCTGCCCAGCACCTCGCCCGCGGCGTAGCCGAAGATGCGCTCGGCGCCGGTGTTGAACAGGGTGATGTTCCGCTGCTCGTCGACGGCGATGATGGCGTCCGCGGCGTTGTTGACGATGCCGGCGAAGCGGGCCTCGGAGATGCGCAGCGACTGCGCCACTTCGCGCTGACGCGCATCCAGTCGGGAGAGGGCGTTCGCGTTGCGAGCCAGCAGGAGCACGAAGGCGAGCACCGTGACGAGCGCGAAGACCGACGTGCCGAACGGGCCGCTGCGAAAGCCGAGCTCCTCGCTGACCAGCCGCAGCCCCCACACGAGCAGTGGCAGGGTGATGACGGCGGGCAACAGCCTGCGCGCCATGAGGCCGCCGGCGTCGTCCCGCAGCAGCACCCCCATCAGTCCATATCGGGGATGCACGGAGAGGATTCCCACCGAGAGCAGCAGGAACAACAGCGCCGAGTGCAGCGCCATGGGCGTGTAGGGCCCGAAGGCCCGCTGCCCGATGAACGCGGTCAGCGGAGCCTCCTCCAGATACGCATAGCCGATGAGGGCCTGGGCGGAGACGAGCGCGACGAGCAGGGCGAGCGGACGGGCCGGATGCCACCCCGAGCGGGTCCTGACGTGCAGCAGCAGCAGCGCGGACCCGAGCAGCACCAGGCTCGCCGCTGTCAGGGGAGACGGCCGGCCCGGCATGTGCGGCGACAGCCGGGTGAGGGTGTCCGCGAAGAAGAGGGGGGCGATCCCGAAATCCCGCCGCGTCAGGTACTCGAGCAGCACCAGTCCGCCCAGCACCATGGCGAGCAGCGCCAGTGCCAGCCCCAGTCCCCTTGCCAGGCGCTCCGCCGACTTCCTCCTCAGCAGCCACAGCGCGCAGCCGATGGAGAACTGCCCCACGGCGGTGAGGGGCATCATCACCCCGGCTCCCGGGAGGAAGACCACACGGGTGAGCCGCTCGCTGGCCATCGCCCAGCCCGCCAGCACGGTGGCCGTCACCAGGACGGTGAACGTGCACACGAGCGGGACCAGCCAGTCGAGCACCCTTTCCAGAGGGCGCGACGAAACCTCCATCCACGAAACTGGAGTCACGTCCTGTCGTTGACCAATGTCGCGGCGGCGACCGCTCCGCCGCCTGCTTCAGCGCTCCTCCCAATGAATCCAGCGCAGGTCCCTCACGAAGAGCGTGTAGAGGACGGGGACGAGCAGCAGGGTGAGCACCGTGGCCACGGTGAGTCCGCCGATCTGCGCGTAGCAGAGCGGCTGCCACAGCGGGCCGCCGTGCAGCGCCAGGGGGATGAGCCCCAGCACGGTGGCTCCCACCGTCACCAGCACGGGCCGCAGGCGGTGGACCCCGGCGTCGAGCAGGGACTCGCGCAGGGACTCTCCGCGCTCGTGGGCCTCCTCGATGTAGTCGAAGAGCACGATGATGTGGCTGACGATGACGCCCATCAGGCTGATGATGCCCAGGAAGGCCATGAAGCTGAAGGGCGCGCCCATGAGGACCAGCGACACCAGCGCCGCCGCCGCGCCGAAGGGCAGGGCGGCGAACACGACCAGCGGCTTGACGGCGTTCTTGAACTGGATGACCAGCGCCACGTAGATGGCGACGATGAGCATGCCGAGCACGACGACCATGCTCGCGAAGCTCTTCTTCTGCTCCTCCGCCTCGCCGCCGATCTCCAACGTGTAGCCGATGGGCAGGTGCTGCTGGAGCTCATCGAGCTTCGGACGGGCCTCCTTCAGGACCTCCGACGCGAGCACGCCCTGTTGCGGGAACGTGGAGATGGTGATGGTGCGGAACTGGTTGCGGCGGCGGATCTTCTCCGTCTGGAGCGAGTAGGCGACGCGGGAGACCTGCCGCAGGGGCACCTTCTGGGGCCCGCTGCGCGAGCTGATGTACAGGTTCTCGATGTCACCCAGCTGGGCGCGCTCCTCGGCGCGGAGCCGGGCGACGATGTCGATTTGATGGATGCCCTCGCGCAGCTGACCCACCGTCATGCCGTTCATCGCCGAGGCGGAGGACGTGGCCACGTCCAGGTTGGTGACGCCCGCGAGGTTGGCCCGGTCCGGGTCCACCTCCAGCTTCACGGAGAACGTGTCGCTGCCCCAGTCGTCGCGCGTGCGCGCGGTGCCGGGGACGGAGCGGAAGATGGCCTTGGCCTGCTCGGCGATGTCGCGCAGCACGGAGATGTCCTCGCCGGAGACCCGGATGGACACGGGGATGCCCACGGGCTTGCCCGTCTCCAGCTCGCGCACGTCGACGCGCGCCCCGGCGATGCGGCGTGACAGCGCGTCCTGGAACAAGGGCACCAGCATGCGGGTGTCCTCCTTGTCTCGGACCTGGATGACCAGCTGCGCGTAGTTGAGCTGCTGGAGCTCCGGTGCGACGGAGAACCAGAAGCGGGGACCTCCGCCGCCGATGAACTCCGTCACCGACTCGAGCACCTGGCGCGGCTTGCCGTCGCTCGGGTGGGCCTTGCCGTACTCCTCGGCCACCTCCTGGAGGATGCGGGTGGCGTCCCTGGCGGTGTCGCGCGTCGCGGTGAGGGTGGCGTCCTCGGGCAGCCAGACGTCCACGTAGGACAGATAGGACAGGTCCTTGGGGAAGAAGGCGGAGCGGACGCGGGTGCCCACGAGCGCGCCCGCGATGAGGACGAGCAGCGCCACGCCGACGACGAGCAGCCGGTGGTCGATGGCCCAGCCGACGACCTGCTGGTATCTCCGGGCGAAGCGCGAGGTCTTCTGGTCCGATGCGGGAGTCTCCGTCTCGGGCGCGCGGAGGATGGCGGAGCCCAGCAGCGGGATGAACGTCATGGAGACCACGCGCGAGGCGACCAGGGACAGCGTGAGGACGATGGGCAGGGTGCGGATGAACCTGCCCGTGTCTCCAGGCAGCGAGAGGAAGGGCAGGTAGGCGGCGATGTTGGTGAGGGTGGCGAAGAGGATGGCGGTGGCCAGCTTCGTGGGACCGAGCCACGCGGCGATGCGCGGCTTCCACCCCATGGACATCGAGCGCTTGATGGCGTCGCTGGCCACGACGGGGTCATCCACCAGCAGGCCCAGCGCGATGATGAGCGACGCGATGGAGATCTGCTGCAGGTCCACGCCGAACAGGTGCATCAGCCCGAAGGTCATCGCCAGGGTGATGGGGATGGACAGGGCCAACAGCAGCGCCGTCCTCCACTCCCAGAAGCCGATGAGCGCGACGAGCACCACCAGGATGATGGCCTCGTAGAGCGAGGACATGAACAGGTCCACGTTCTCCTTCACCTGGAGCGGCTGGTCCGAGGTGCGGCGGATGACCAGGTCTTCGGGCAGCAGCCGTTGGACGTGCGCCAGCTCCTCGCTCACGGCGTGGCCGAAGGTGTCGATCTGCTCGCCCGGGCGCATGTTGACGGCGAGGGTGATGGCGCGGTTGCGGACGAACTCGCCCTGGGCGTTGCGCGCGTCCAGGTAGTTCAGGAAGCGCGGCGGGCTCTGGTAGTCGCGGCGCACGTCCACCATGTCGCGCAGGTACACCGGCGTGCCGTTGGTGCTCGTGGTGGCGACGATGTCTCCCAGCTCGCGCTCGCTGGACAGCTCGCCCGACGGGTCGATGGTGATGCTCTTGCCGCCCATCTCCAGGATGCCGCCGGGCGCGGTGATGTTGCGCGCGGAGATGAGGTTCGCGAGCCCCGAGGCCTGGACGCCGTAGGAGGCGAGGCGCTCCTGCGAGTACTCCAGGAAGATCTTCTCCGGCAGCACGCCCACGCGGGTGACCTTGGAGACGACGGGCAGCCGCTGGAGGTGTCGCTGAATCGTGTCGGTGAAGTCGTCGAGCTGCCGGTGGCTGTAGCGGTCTCCCGCGTTCGCCGTCAGTCGGGCGCGGACGTCCTTCGGGTCGCGGACGATGATGGGGCGCCACACGTCGGGGTGGAGCTCCGACAGGCTCAGGTGGTCCTGGGCGAAGGCGCGCAGGTGTCGCAGCAGCGTGTCGTCGTCCAGGGACGTGGCCATGTCCACGCCGATGAAGCCGGGGCTCTGGATGAAGCGCGCGTCATCCGTCTCGGGCAGGGCGTCGAAGAAGCGCAGGGCCTGGTCTCCCAGGCGCTGCATGGACGTCGCGTTGATGGAGGGCGGGAAGCTCACCACCAGCGTGGCCCGTGGAGCGGAGGACGACGCGGACGCGCGCACGTCCTCGATGGCGCGGGCGACGGCGCGCGAGCGCAGCTCCAGCTCCACGTCGTTCGCCGGAGGGCTGGCCACCGTGAGCATCAGCGTCGCGGTGTCGCCGAAGTCCTTGAGGAACTGCACCGGCCCCGCGCCGCTCGGCAGGTCGCGAATCGTGTCGAGCCGCCCCTGGATGTCGTCGAACTCCTTGGCGCGGTCCGCGACGTCCTCCTTCAGCGTGACGTAGACGACGGACAGGCTGGTGCGACTGATGGACTCGATCTTCTCGACGCTGGCGTTCTCGGAGATCTTCTGCTCGATGCGGCGGGTGACCAGCTGTTCAATCTTCTCCGCCTCCGCGCCGGGCCACAGGCACGTGGCCACCGCGACGCGCACTGCGATGACCGGGTCCTTCGCCTTGGGCATCTTGAAGTAGCCGTAGACGCCCCACACCAGCGTGAAGGCCAGGAACACCCAGGCCACCTGCCGCTTCTCGGTGAAGTAGCGCGCGGTGTTGTGTTTGTGGCGCACCAGCGCTTCGTCGCGCTCCCGCTCCGCCTGCTCCGCCTGCTCGGGCGTCACGGAATCACCTCCACCGCCTCGCCGTCGGACAGGAGGCTGGCGCCGGTGACGACGATGCGCTCACCGGCCTCCAATCCCTTGCGCACCGGGATGACGTTGCCCAGGTACTCGCCCAGCTCCACCTCGCGGGCACGCACCAGTGACTTGCCGTCCTGCTGCTGGAACACGAAGACGGCGAACCCGTCCGGCTTGCCGGGCGCGCGGACGATGGAGGACAGCGGCACGAGCAGCTCCGGCTGGAGTCGGGCGGAGCCGCCGTCTCGCAGCGACAGCGCGGCCACCATGCCGGGCTTGAGTCGCTGGTCCTCGTTGGGGATGGAGACCTCCACCGCGAACACGCGGCTCTTGGGGTCCGCGGAGGGCGCGATGCGGGAGATGCGCCCCTCGAAGCGCTGTCCGGGGAAGGCCTGGGTGATGACGGCCTGGGGCGCGCCGAGCCGGACGCTGGGCAGGAGCGTGTCCGGGACGCCGAACACCACGCGGACGCTGCGCGTCTCCGCCACCGAGAAGGCGACGGTGCCCGGCGCGGCCAGGACGCCCACCTCCACGGTGCGCTTGAGCACCACGCCGGAGAGCGGCGAGCGCAGCTGGGTGTCCTCGAGCGCCGTGCGCGCTTCCTCCACGCGGGCCTGGGCGACGGCCGAGGCGCCGACGGCGCTGTCCTTCTGCGTGCGGGCGGCGTCGAGCTGCGCGGGCGTGGACACCTCCGCGGCGACGAGCTTCGTCGTGCGCTCGAAGTTGATGCGCGCCTGCTCCTCGGCGGCGCGGGCCTGGGAGAGCGCCGCGCGGGCCTCGGTGAGCTTCTGCGAGTAGTCCGTCTTGCGCAGCGCGGCCAGCTCCATGCCCTCGCGCACGGCGTCGCCCTCCTGGATGAGGCGGGGGCGTCCGTCCACGTCCTTCACCTTCGCGATGGACTCCACGTAGCCGCCGACCTTGAAGGCCAGGTCCACGCGCGTGGCGGGCTGGATCTCCGCGGAGAAGCGCGCATCCGCCGTCGTCCCGGCGCGGCCCACGGTGGCGATGCGCACGGCGGTGGGCGGCGCGGGCGGGGGAGGGGAGCGCCCGCAGGCGAGCCCGAGCGGGGCGCCCAGGACGAGCGTGAGGGCCAGCAACGACGTCCTCATGAGACGGACTCCAGCGACGCGTCGGAAGCGACGACGTGAAGGACGGCGCCCGGGATTCGGGGCCGTCCGGGGGGAAGCTCACCACGATGAAGAAGGGACTCAGGGGGTGGGCACGACGGGGTGGGCCTTGCCTGTCGCGCGCCCGACACGGTGGGCCGCCGGATGCTCAGAGGACGACGAGCAGGCCGAGGGACGCTGTCGGGTAGACCTGCCGCAGCTTCAGCTCACCATTCGAGATGCGCAGCGTGCGCACGTCCGTGAAGGTGAAGCCCGGGCCTCCGCGCGCCGTCAGGCCCAGCCGCCCCGCACCCGGCCGCCACATGAGTCCCACCGCGGGCTCCACGAACGCCGCCGTGCTCGCGCCCTGCGAAGGGCCCTTGCCCGTGCGCGCCACGAACTCCTCGAAGCCCGCCGTCAGCCCGACGAAGGGCCGCAGCGTGCCGTTCGCGAACGTCGTCACCGTGTAGCGCGCGTCCGCGCCCACCGCGTAGTTGAGCTTCACCTCGCCCAGCTCCGCCCCCTCGAAGCGCGTGCGCACGCCCACCGCGTTGCCCCACTGGCCCGCGCGCGCTATCAGTCCGAAGGAGAACGGCCCCTCGAACCGGGGCGAGATGTCCAGTCGCACGCCGTACATCGACGCGTCCAGCGCGGGCGGCTGCAGCTCCAGCAGCACCGCGCCCCGGCGCTCCCGCTCCCGCGAGGGAATCAGCTCGCCCGCGTCGTCCGCCCACGCCGGTGCACCCATCAACACCGCCGCCGCCAGCACTCCCGTCAGGACTCCCTTGGACTGGACCTTCATCTCGTGCTCCCGTGTTTTTAGTCGTTCGACTAATTTAGTTACACGACTAACTAAGACTGCGCCCGGGTGATGTCAAGGCGACCGGGCGGCCGGCCTCGGGGTGCTTGCGGGTAGGTGTGTGGCGTCCTATGGGAGACAGATGGCCCGTCCACGCAGCCCGAAGAAGCCTTCGTCCCCTCCGCCGGAGCCGGCGCTCACGGGAGAGCCGGATGCCCGGGAGCGGCTCATCGCCGCCAGCTCGCGCGTGCTGGCGGAGCGGGGCTACGACGCGACGACGGTGAAGGAGGTGGCGCGCGTGGCCGGGGTGAACCAGGGGCTGGTGCACTACTACTTCGGCAGCAAGGACGCGTTGCTGCTCGCCGTCACGCGCGCGCACAGCGCGCAGTACGTGGCGGAGCTCAAGAAGCTGCGGGACGAGACGCCGCTGGAGGACCTGGCGGACACCAGCTTCGCGTGGGGCGAGCGCCACCTGCGCGCGTCACCCGAGCAGTTCCGGCTGCGCTACGAGCTGTTCGCGTTGGGGCTGCGCAACGCGGAGCTCACCTCGGCGGTCTCCGAGCTCCAGGCGGAGGGTGACCTGGAGGTGGCCCGCACGGTGGCGCGGTATCGGGGGGGGGAGGCCTCGCGCCCCGAGCCCCTGGACCACCACTACGCCGTCATCATCAAGTCGTGCTTCGACGGACTGGCGCTCCAGGCGCTGTTGGATCCGAAGTTCGACCCGGGGCCGGTGTACGCGCTGCTGAAGCATCTGGTGCTGTCGAGTGTCGACGGACCCGGGAGCGGCAAGGCGCCAGCGCGTCGGGGAACTCGGAGCCAGGCGCGTCGAGGCACACCGAAGCCTCGACGTCGCCCGAGCACTCGGCCCCGCCGCTGAGCGTCGTCAGAGGGCGGTCTGCTCGCCGGGCGTGAGGAACCGCACGCGGCGGTCTCCCTGGAACGCGGCGCGGACCTGGGCCTCGGTGGAGAGGGGCTCGAAGGTGCCCGCGTACGTCACGGTGAGTCCGTGGGCGGTGGCGTGGCCTGTCCACAGGCGGGTGTCATCCTCTACTCGGAGGACCTGGACCCCGGGGGCTCCGGCGGGCGTCCAGGTCGAGACGGTGATGGGCCGCGCGCGGGGCATGGGATGTTGTCCGGCTGGATGCTTTCTATCTCACGTTTAAGGCCTGTACGAGGTATGGGGGCGTCGTGTCAGTCGGTGGCGTCGCGATACAACGCGTCGAACCGGGCCTTTTCTGGCGGCCAACCGGGCCGGAGGATGAGACATGCCAGGAGCCACAGTGGGGCTTCGCGTGGGGGGAGCACGCATGGGGACGGATGCAGAAGGGGCGTTGCGCGCCGTGCGGTCTTTGGTGGAGCTGGAGGACACGGAGCAGGCAGCGCAGCTCTACGAGGAACTGGGGGCCTCCCAGCGCGAGCGGCTGCGCAAGCAGGCCGCGCAGGGGCCGGTGAAGGAGCGACGCGGGTTGGTGGAGGTGCTGCGACGCGCCCGGGACTTCCTGGGCGCCGCGCGGCTGATGGATGGCAGCGGTGACGACGCCGTGGCCGCCGACCTCTACGTCCAGAGCGGCCAGTACCTGGAGGCGGCGGAGGCCTGGCTGCGCGCGGGTGAGTCCGAGCGCGCCGCGTCGGCCTTCGAGCGCGCGGGGGCCCTGGAGCGCGCGCTGGAGGTGTACCGCGGCCTGGGCGCGCGTGAGTCCATGGCGCAGTGCCTGGTGCGCCTCAAGCGCCCCTTCGACGCGGCGGACCTCTACCGCGAGCTCGGTCAGCCCCACGCGGAGGTGGAGGCCCTGGGCGGCGTGACGCCCGAGGACCCGCGCTACATCGAGGCCGTGCTTCGCATGTGCCGGCTGCTGGACGTCGAGGGCTTCACGCACCGCGCGCTCGCGGTGCTGGTGGACGCGCTGACCAGCTCCGACGTGGCGCGGGCCGAGCCGGCGATGGTCACCGAGCGCGCGCGCCTGTTGCGTCGCATGGGCATGAACGCGGAGGCGGAGGCGGTGCTCGGCCGTCGCAACACGCCCTCCACCACGCCCGTGGCCAACGGCTATCGCTTCCTCAAGGCCATCCCCATCTTCAGCGAGCTGTCGCTGGAGGACATGAAGGACCTCTACCGGCAGGCCCGGCAGGTGGTGCTCGCGCAGGACTCCGTGGTGCTGGAGAAGGGAGAGCCGGGCGTGGCGCTGCTCGTCCTGATGGAGGGGACGGTGGACGTCTTCAGCGGCCCGGAGTCGGACGCGCGGCTGCTCAACTCGCTGGGGCCGGGGGAGTACCTCGGGGAGATCTCCCTGGTGCAGGACGCGCCGGTGTCCGCGCACGTGCGGGCGCGCACGGCCGTGCGCGCGCTGCGCATCAGCCGCACGGCCTTCGAGCACTACCTGGACACCCACGAGGCCGCGGCGCTGCGCATCTACCGCCTCTTCACGCAGAACCTCGCGGCCCGGGTGCGCGCCCTCAGCGCTTGAAAAGGCGGCTCACTTCCAGGAGCAGCCCTTGATCTTCTCGCAGAAGGCCGCGTTCGTGGCCTTCGTGCACTCCATGGCCAGCCCCATGCACCGGTTGGTGGAGTACGAGTAGGAACAGCCGGGCTGGCTGTTGCAGAAGACGCTCGAGTACACGCCGCAGAAGGTCGCCTTGCCGGTGCACTGGCCGCCCTTGCTCGGCGCCGCGTCCTCCGCGGCCTGCTCCGTGTCCTCCTTCACGGGAGTTTCCTGCTTCGCGCCGTCCTTCTTCGGGGAGGACTGGGTTTTCGTGTCCTTGGGCGCCGCGGCCTGTTCGTCCGCGTGAGCGGGAGCACAGGCGATCAGCACCAGGGTGGCGAGCATTCCCACGAGGAGTCGAGGCTGCGCTGCGTGGCGAGACATGGGCGTCCTTTCGGCGAGGGGCTCGGCTTTCGCCCCGGCATGATGAGAACAGCGCACTGTAGAGGACTCCTTCCGGGCGTGGGGAAGAGGGCACGGCGGGTGGCTCGGCTCACCCAGGAGGTGGGTCCTTTTCGCGCGACTGTCATCGACGTGGACGCAGCGCGCGGCTAACATGTCCGGCTTCATGGCCAGGCAGGATGGCGCCAGCGAAGATCCCGACCGGGGGCGGCGCATTGGAAAATACGAGATCCTCACCCGCCTCTCGATGGGAGGAATGGCGGAGCTGTTCCTCGCCTTCACCTCGGGGCCGGGCGGATTTCGCAAGTTCGTCGCCGTCAAGCAGATCCTCCCGGACATCAAGAAGGACGAGCAATTCGTCCAGATGTTCCTGGATGAGGCGCGGATCACCGCGGCGTTCTCGCACGCGAACATCGGACAGGTCTTCGACCTGGGCGAGGACGGCGGCGAGCTGTTCCTGGCGATGGAGTTCCTGCCCGGGCAGAACCTGGAGCAGGTCATCAAGGCCGCCTCGCGGCGCCAGTACGGGCTGCCGCTGGGGTTCATCGGTCGGGTGATCCGCGACACGTGCCTGGGGCTGCACTACGCGCACCACTTCACGGACCCGTCGGGGCGCTCGGTGGCGGTGGTGCACCGGGACGTGTCGCCGAAGAACGTGATGCTCACCTACGACGGCGTCGTCAAGGTGATCGACTTCGGCATCGCGAAGGCGAGGGGGCGGCTGGGGCGCACGCAGGTGGGCACGGTGAAGGGGACCAGCGGGTACATGTCCCCGGAGCAGGTGCGTGGCCACGCGATGGACGGCCGCAGCGACCTGTTCTCCGTGGGCGTGATGCTCCACGAGATGCTCACCGGCCAGCGGCTGTTCAACGGTCCGCACGAGGCCGCGGTGATGTTGCAGATCGTGGAGGCGGACGTCACGTCGCCCCGCGCCGCCAACCCGGACATCCCTGAGGCGCTGGACGCGGTGGTGATGCGCTCGCTGGCCCGGGACGCGGCGCAGCGCTTCACCAGTGGCCGTGAGATGGCGCGCGCCATCGAGGCGGCGCTCGGCCCGGAGCTGTTCGACGAGGACGGCGTCACCGCGGTGATGGGCGAGCTGTTCGAGGAGAAGCGTCAGAAGACGCGCACGCTCCTGGAGCTGGCCAGCCGCGCCGAGGACGCCCGGGTGAGCGAGGCGGCCGGCGAGCTGCAGCAGGACGACGTCGGCGAGATGGGCGCCACCGCGCAGCTGCCGACCCCGACGGCGGCCCGCACGGTGGCGCGCGCGGATGGGAGCAGCGCGCCCAAGCCGACGCCGCAGCGGCGCACGGATGGGAGCAGCGCGCCCAAGCCGGTGCCCCAGCGGCGTCCGGCCACGCCCACGGACCCGGAGGTCCCCACCCGCGCGGGCAGCGGACCCAAGCCGGTGCCGCAGCGGCGTACGGGGGCCGAGGCGGCCTCGACGACGCCGCGTGCCCCGCGCGCGCTGCTGGAGGCGGGCGGCACGTCCCGCACGCCGCGCCCGCGTCCCGCCGCGCGCGAGGAGCCGCTGGAGGACGTGGACTCGCTCGATGAGCCGAGCGACCTGTCGACGCAGCAGTTCCGCACCCGTCCTCCGCGCCCGGGCGCCGGCTCCTCGGGCCGTGGCCGGGGCGTGTCGCGCTCGGACACGCCGGTGCAGACGCCGGCCGCGAAGCCGAAGTCCCGCTGGATGGGGCGGCTGTTCCTGCTCGTGCTGCTGGGGGCCGTGGGCTGGGCCTCGACGCAGCCCATGGTCCGCGCCCAGTTCGTCCCCGCCTTCGAGTCCGCGAAGGCCTGGGTGAAGGCGGAGCTGGATCCGCAGCCGCCCGCGGACCCCACGCTCAACGCCGCGTGGCCGCCCCAGCAGAAGCCGGGACCGCCGCCGGGCTTCCCCGGCACCACGCCCGCGCCGGACCCGCGTCCGGGCGCCCAGGCGGAGGCGCCCTCCGCGCCGGAGCCCACCGCCCAGGTCGAGACTCCGCCCGAGCCGTCCCCGGCCGCGCCCGACGTGCGCCCCGCGTCCACCTCCACGGCGCGCAAGGGGAAGGAGACGCCGAAGGAGGACCCGGCCCGGACCGCCGAGGCCTCCAAGCCCGTCACCCGCAAGCCGCGGGTTTACGCCGGCAAGGAGAAGCCGGAGGATGAGCCCGTCACCACGGTGACGAAGGACCCGGACGCGCTGGCGGAGGTGATGGACACCAGCACGCCCAAGGGCGCGGCGAAGGCCGGGCTGGGGTGGATCACCCTCTACACGGTTCCCCGGGCGGCGGTGTTCGACGGCGCCACCCAGCTGGGCACCACGCCGCTGTTGAAGTTCCCGCTGCCGGTGGGGACCTACACGCTGCGGCTGGTCGACCCCACGAGCCCCGACGGGGTGAGCCGGCGCCTGTCCGCGCCGGTGAAGCCCGGCGAGGTGACCAAGCTGCAGATTCGACTGGCGGACCTCCCTCTGTACAAGGAGTGAGCGCCGTCCTTGACGCCCTCGGACCCCCTCAATAGGGTCCGCGGGCTCTTTTCCTTCGACGCACTGCGAGAAGGACACCCATCGCTATGTATTTCCAGGACCTCATCTTCACGCTCCAGAAGCACTGGGCCGACCAGGGCTGCCTCTCCACGCAGCCGTACGACCTCGAGGTCGGCGCCGGCACCATGGCCCCGACGACGTTCCTCCGCGCGCTGGGGCCGGAGCCCTGGAACGTGGCGTACGTGCAGCCCTCGCGTCGCCCCGCGGATGGCCGCTTCGGTGAGAACCCGAACCGGCTGTTCCAGCACCACCAGTTCCAGGTCATCCTCAAGCCCGCGCCCAAGAACGTGCAGGAGCTGTATCTGGAGTCGCTGCGGAAGATCCGCATCGACCCGCTCGAGCACGACATCCGCTTCGTCGAGGACGACTGGGAGTCGCCCACGCTCGGCGCGTGGGGCCTGGGCTGGGAGGTGTGGTGTGACGGGATGGAGGTGACGCAGTTCACCTACTTCCAGCAGTGCGGCGGCTTCGACTGCAAGCCTGTCTCCGCGGAGCTCACGTACGGGCTCGAGCGCATCTGCATGTACCTGCAGAACGTGGAGAACGTCTTCGACATCGAGTGGGTCAAGGGCGTGAAGTACCGCGAGGTGTTCCACCCGAACGAGGTGGAGATGAGCCGGTACGCGCTGCAGGAGTCGGACGCGGCCATGCTCTTCTCGCTGTTCGATGCGTACGAGAAGGAGTGCAAGCGGCTCATCGAGCGGCAGTTGCCGCTGCCCGCGTACGACTTCGCGCTGAAGTGCTCGCACACGTTCAACCTGCTGGACGCGCGCGGCGCCATCTCCGTCACGGAGCGCGCGGCCTTCATCAAGCGCGTGCGCGACAACGCGCGGCTGTGCGCGGAGGGGTATCTCCAGATGCGCGAGCGGCTGGGCTATCCGCTGCTCAAGACGCCGTGGACGGTGGGGGAGCAGCCCGCCATCCTCGAGGGCAAGGCGGCCAGTGACTACTGGAAGACGGTGCAGCTCAACAAGCCGGTGGAGAAGAAGGAGAAGGCGGAGGTGACCCGTGGCGCGTGATCTGCTCCTGGAAGTGGGCGCGGAGGAGATTCCCGCCTCGTTCATCGCCCCCGCGCTGGAGGACCTGCGCCGGGTGGTGACGGAGCGCCTGGCGGACGCGCGCCTGGAGCACGGTGAGGTGAAGGTCTACGGCACGCCCCGGCGCCTGGCGGTCTGGGTGCGCGACGTGGCGGACGCGGGCAAGGACGTGGTGAAGGAGGTGCTGGGGCCCAGCGCCAAGGCCGCGTTCGACGCGCAGGGCAAGCCCACCAAGGCGGCGGAGAAGTTCGCCGAGGGGCTGAAGCTCTCGGTGGACCAGCTGGGCCGCGCGCAGACGGCCAAGGGCGAGTACGTGTCCGCGCGCGTGGAGGAGAAGGGCCGCGCGGCGGCGGACATCGTCCCGGACGCGCTGCACGCGGCGGTGCACTCCATCAACTTCCGCAAGTCCATGCGCTGGGGGGACGTGGAGTCGTCCTTCGCCCGGCCCGTGCAGTGGCTGGTGGCGCTGCTCGGCGGCGACGTGGTGCCCGTGGTGTTCGGCGACGTGAAGAGCGGCCGCGTGACGTACGGCCACCGCTTCCTGTCGCCCGGCGCCGTCGAGCTGAAGGCGCCCGCGGACTACGAGGCCGCGCTGGCGAAGGCGAACGTGGTGGCGGACATCGGCAAGCGCCGCGCCATGCTCGTGGAGAAGGTGACGGCGGCGGCGAAGGCGGCCGGCGGCGCGCTGCTCGAGGACGAGGGCCTGGTGGACCAGGTGACGAACCTGGTGGAGCTGCCCAGCCCCGTGGTGGGCACGTTCGAGGAGCGACACCTGGACCTGCCGCCGGAGGTGCTGGTGCAGGAGATGAAGAGCCACCAGCGCTACTTCTCGCTGGTGGACGGGGCGGGGAAGCTGTTGCCCAAGTTCATCGCCGTGTCGAACACGCCGGTGCGCGACGAGCAGCTGAGCCTGCGCGGCTACCAGCGCGTGCTGCGCGCGCGTCTGGCGGATGGCCGCTTCTTCTTCGACGAGGACCGCAAGACGCCGCTCGCCGACCGCGTGGAGAAGCTGGGCCGCGTGGTGTGGCAGGGGCAGCTGGGCACGTATCTGGAGAAGGTGGAGCGCTTCCGCTCGCTGGCGGTGTGGCTGGCCGGGCAGACGAAGCGGGCAGGGGAGAGCGCCACCATCGAGCGCGCGGCCACGCTGGCCAAGGCGGACCTCGTCACCGGCATGGTGGGCGAGTTCCCGGAGCTCCAGGGCGTCATGGGCCGCGAGTACGCGCGCGCCAGCGGCGAGCCGGACGCGGTGGCCCTGGCCATCTTCGAGCACTACCTGCCGCGAGGCGCCGAGGACGCGCTGCCCACGCAGGACGCGGGCGCTCTCATCGGCATCGCGGACCGGCTCGACTCGCTGTGCGGCATCTTCGCCATCGGCAAGGTGCCCAGCGGCGCGGCGGACCCGTTCGGTCTGCGCCGCGCGTGTCTGGCCATCATCCGGCTGGTGCTGGGGCGGGGCTACCGCTTCAGCCTGTCGGCGGCGGTGGACGAGTCGCTGCGGCTGCTCGCGCCCCGGCTGGCCAACGTCAAGCGCAAGGCGGGCGAGCCCGCGCCGCGCGAGCAGGTGCTGGAGTTCTTCCGCGGCCGCCTCAAGGCGCTGTGGGGCGAGCAGCACCGCACGGACGTGGTGGAGGCGGTGCTCGCGGCGGGCTTCGATGACCTGGTCGCCGCGCAGAAGCGCCTGGAGGCGCTGAGCCTCATCGTCGGGCGGGCCGACTTCCAGCCCCTGGCCGCGGCCTTCAAGCGCGTGGTCAACATCGTGGAGAAGCAGGGCCGCGACGTGGCGGGGGGGCAGACGCAGGCCCAGAAGCTGGTGGACGACGCCGAGAAGCAGCTCCACGCGGCCTTCTCCCACGCGCGCACGTCCGTGACGGGCCTGCTGCAGGGGGATGATTTCTCCGGCGCCCTCAAGGAAATCACCGGGTTGAAGCCCGTGGTGGACACCTTCTTCGACAAGGTGATGGTGATGGCCGAGGACAAGGAGCTGCGGGAGAACCGCATCCGGCTGCTCACGGAGATTGGCGCCCTGTTCAACCAGGTGGCCGACTTCTCGAAGATCCAGGCCGAAGTCGCGGCCTGAGGCCCTCACGAGGCCGCCTGCCCCCCGGGGGATGGAGCACGTCCCCGGGGGCGCCGGTTCGTCGGCTGCCGTGCGCCCGGGAATGACGCGGCCCCTTTCCGGTTGCCCGGGGGGAGGCCCCTTCCTACACTCCCGCCCCCTCTGATGCGCCCCTACCTCGTCACCTCCGCGCTGCTGCTGCTGTCGTCTTGTGTCGACACCACGCAGAAGCCTCCGCCGTCCTCTCGCCTCGTCTATCCGAGCGGTGTCGCCTTCTGGCGCCCCGAGGTCACCTCGTCCACGAACGGCTTCCTGTACGTGGCGGGAGCCAACTTCGACAAGTGCTACGAATCCGGCGCGGTGACGGCGCTGGACCTGGACGCCCTGGGCCTGCGGCCCTTCGGCAAGGACTTCGCCGACGCGGGGGAGCTCGCAAGCTTCCCCGCGCTCTTGACCGACCTGAAGGTCGACGCCAACCGCAGCTACGTGCGCATCGACAGCTTCGCCGGCGAGATGACGCTGTGGACCCCGCCTGGACGCTCACCCCGCCTGTTCGTCCCGACGCGCGCCGAGGGCAGCTACCTCCAGGTCATCGACGTGGCGGATGACGGGCTGGGCCTGACGTGCGCCCAGTCCACGTCCAACCGCGACTGCCGCGTCAACGCGCTCTCGCTGGTGGGCGTCCCGGGCGCGAACAAGGATGGCGTCCCGGGCGCGCCGGCGCCGCTGGGCGTCACGGTGGACCGCTTCAACCCGGACGGCCGGGTGTGGGTGACGCACACGGAGCTCGTCGGCCCGCAGTCAACGGACGTCCAGCAGTCCGACCTCCAGGGGTACCTGGTGAACCTGCCCGCCGCGGCGCCCACGCGCGAGACGCTGACCACGTCGAGCTTCGTCCCGCTGGGCGTCAACGGGCTGTTGCCGGGCGCGGCGCACTCGGTGGCCATCGGCAGCCGGTACCTGTACGCGTCCGGCCGCAGCTCCGCGACGCAGCAGCTGGGCACGCTGTCGGCGGCGTACGTGCTGCGCCTGGTGGACCGCACCGCGACGGACCGCGTGCTGGAGTCCGACGTGCGGAGCATCTACTCCATCCGCGAGGCGCGCGGCGTGGCGGTGGTGTCCCGTCCCCGGCGCGACGACCCGACGCAGGTGGACCTGGACCGCGAGCGCGTCTACCTGCTGGCGCGAGGTCCGGACACGCTGCTCATCATCGACATCGAGAACGCGCGCGCGGACCTGCCGACGCTGCGCGTGGTGTCCGCGCAGTCGCTGCCCGAGGGCGCCAGCGAGCTGGAGGTCATCCCCCGGGCCGCCGGTCGCGGCAACCTGGTGGCGGTGACGGGCAGCGGCGACGAGGCGGTCTCCATCTACGACGAGGAGGTGGGCCAGCTGGTGGCCCAGGTGCTCGTGGGAGACCAGGACCCGGCCCAGCCCAGCCAGCCCTACGGGTTGACGGCGGACGTGCGGGGCAACTCGGCGCGCCTGTTCACCACCACCTTCGGCGACGGACGCGTCGCCGTCATCGACATCCCCAACCTCGACCGGCCGCAGGATGCGCGGCGGGTCGCCCTGCTCGGCGTGCAGCAGCTCCGCGACACGCGTCAGGGCACCAGCGTGTGTCAGGAGTCCTCCCCGTGAAGCGCGGCACCCTCACCGTCCTCCTCGCGTGCGCCGGGCTGGGCGCCGGCTGCTCGGATACCCAGGCCACCACGGGCTTCGCCGGCCTGTCCGGCACCTATGACCTGACCATGGTCGGCGACCTGGTCTTCGTCACGTCCTCGGACCGCGACGAGCTCCAGGTCCTGGACCTGTCGAAGGACCCCAAGCAGTTCATCCCCGCGCCCAACCCGCTGCAGACGCTGGCCATCCCGGTGCTGGACCGGCCGGACTCGCTCACGCGGGACGTGGGCTACAAGGCCGACGGCTCCGACCATGCGGGCCCGTATGTCTACGCGCGCAGCGCCGGCGCCTCGCAGATCTCCGTGGTGGCCGCGGGCCCGGACCGGCTGGTGCAGGTGCTCCGGCTGGAGGGCCGCAGCCTCATCACCGCGTTCGCGGCGCGCTCTCCCGCGCCCGTGCCGGAGGGCCAGACGCCAGGACCCGGCGTGCTCTACTACGGCATCCAGGACCCGGACGCGCCCTTCGAGGCCGACACCGGCGGCTCGCGCATCGAGCGTCAGTGGGTGCCCGGTCCCGACGCGCTCGGGGCAGGGGAGGTCGTCCCCGCGGCGGTGACGCTGTTCTGTCTGCAGCCGGGGGAGTCCGTGCAGGCGATGGCGGTGCTCCCGAACGACCAGCTCGTCGTGGCCACGCGCCAGGCCACCGGCCTGACGGGCCGCACGCTGCTGGTGCAGGACACCCACCCGGAGACGAGCGTCGACTGCACCACGCCCTCCGCGGCGGTGCGGGACCTGTCCGGCGGCTTCGACAACTTCCCGGTGCGCTACCTGGTGACGCACCCGCGCGTGTCCATCCCCGACAATTCGGAGACGCCGCAGAACGAGGCCCAGGTGATGGAGGCGGGGCAGTTCGTCTTCGGCATCAAGGACGAGCTGTCCTGCGGTGGCGCCACGGAGTGCACGGGTGTGCTCGCCGTGGACACGCTGACGGGCCTGACGGCCACGGACCTGAGCGGCGCGAAGATGCTGCCCATCCGCCCTCCGGACGGTCTGCCCACGGGGCTGGCGCTCATCCCGACGGCGACCCTGCGGCTGCGGCTGGTGGGCCCGGAGGGCACCATCACCACGGACGCCTCCGCGACGGTGCCCCTGCTGGGGTTGATGCCGTCATCCAACGGCAGCATCACCACGTTCTCCGCGAGCGACCGGCGTCAGTTCGACCTGGACCTGCGCCGCGCCAACGTGGTGGTCGAGGCGCGCAACGAGCAGGAGCAGGTCATCACGGTGGGCGGCGCCTCCACGCTCGTCGACGTGAGCCAGGCGGTGGAGCACCTGTGTGATCCGTCGAATCCGACGGGGCCGAGCGTCACCCGGCGCACGCTGCTCGAGGGCTCGGTGGTGGGCGGGGTGTTCCGCTTCATCTACCAGGGCGCGTTCCCGAGCATGGTGGACCTGCCGCGTGACCTGACCACGCCCACGAGCTTCGTGGTCCCCCAGGCCACCGAGGTCTCCCGGCAGGTGCGGCTCGACGACACCATCGTCCTGGCGAACCAGGACATCCGCTGCACGACGGACCTCAAGGTGACGAGCATCCGGCCCGCGAGCGAGGCCGGCAAGGTGGTGCTCGAGACGACGACGCCCATCCCCGAGGACTGCGCGGAGCTGCCGCTCTTCACGGTGCGCGTCGGCGGGGACCAGCGCTTCGTGCTGGTGAACGACCTGGGCGAGTTCCTGTCCCGCGACGTGGAGGACTCGGGGCCGGGCTACCAGATTCCGACGAGCTACTACTTCCACCCGGCGGACTTCACCCAGACGACGACGGTGCCCGACTCCGCCAGCCCCTGTGGCACGCCTGGCGACATCACCGTGCCGCTCTTCCCGCCCACGCCGCCGCCCCTCACGCTTCGTGCGACCGCGACCAGCGCGCTGAGTCGGGGTGATCGGTTCGTGGTGTCGGTGGGCTCCGGCGTGCGCAACCACATCTCCGGCGTGGACACGTCCTCGTCCTCGGGCGCGGGCCTGGCGTTCTACACGCTGCCGGGGCCCGTGGTGGCCGCCCAGAGTGGCGGGGCCTCCCTGGCCTACATCGCCTACCCCTCCGCGGATGGAATTCTACAGCTGAACCTGAGCGTGATTATCGACAACGCCGTCAACGCGTTCGGCCTGTCCGCGTTCGAGTAATTGGGCGTGGCCAGAGGTGTCTGTTAGAGTCCGGGTCATCCTGTACCGTCCGAGTCAAGACCGATGATCGATCAGAACTCACGCCCCGCCCGCAAGGTCGGTATCGCCGACCACCTGTGGGAGACGTACGAAGACATGGCCCAGCAGATGGGCTCGGACCGCGACGCCCTGATCAACCAGGCGCTCTTCATGTTCGCGCGCCTCAACGGGTTCATCGAGGCGAAGTCCCGGGGGGAGGCGCACGTCGCGCCCGCCGCCGTGGCCGCGCCCTCGCGTCCGTCCCCCGTCGCGGCGGCCCCCGCCGCCCGTCCCTCCGCGCCTCCGGTGCTGGCGCCCGCGCCGGCTCCCAAGGCCGAGCCACCCGCGCCCGTCCGGGCGGGAGGCCGTGGCGCGCCGCCTCCTCCCGAGGAGCGCTCCTCTTCCAACGGCCTGGACAACGACCCCGTCCGCCGCGAGGTGGCCGAGCGCGTGCTGGAGACCGCCGCGGAGCTCGAGCGCCTCATCAAGGGCAAGAACGAGCCGCCCCCTCCCAACGACGAGATGGTCGAGGAGGAGGAGCCGCTGCCCGACCAGGACGAGCCGCCCCTGGAGGACGAGGAGCAGGCCGAGCCCGAGGAGGAGCCCGCCGACGAGCTGGCCGAGGAGGAGGGCGCCGCGCTGTACCTGGTCACCGAGGACGGCGGCGAGGAGCGCATCGTCAAGGAGCGCTACGTCATCGGCCGCGGCAAGCACTGCGACTTCGTCATCAACTCCGGCAAGGTCTCGCGCGAGCACGCCGTCATCGCCCAGGAAGGGCATGACTGGATCATCGAGGACCTGGGCTCGTCCAACGGGACCTGGTTCAACAAGCAGCGGATCAAGCGCCGCAAGATCGAAGACGGGGACGAGTACTTCATCTGCAGCGAGAAAATCCGGCTCGTCGTCCGCTGAGACAGTGAGACGACCCTCGTTCCAGGGGGTCTCTCGCTGTTCGCCAATTGACGGGCTCCAGGCGTCCCTGGTTTGATACCGGACGCCTGGACGCGAATGGGACAGGCGACGGATGACGCCTGGACAACTCGCGCTGTGGACGGCCCTTGGAGTGGCCCTGGTGATCTCGGTGGTGACGGACGTCATGCGCCGGGAGATCCTCGACTGGGTCACCTACCCGCTGATGGCGGTGGGGCTGGGAGTGCGCCTCGCCACCGAGGGGGTGGGGGGGCTGGACCAGGGGCTCATCAGCGGGCTGGTGTCGGGCGTGGGCCTGGCACTGCTGCTGGTGCCCGCGGCGGTCCGGGGGCGGATGGGGTGGGGTGACGTGAAGTTGATGGGCGGGGTGGGCGCCGTGCTGGGGTTCCCAGCGTCGATGGCGGCCGCCGCGTTCATCTCCCTGGTGGGCGCGGCCCAGGCGGTGGTGTCGCTCCTGTGGCAGGGGGCGGCCTGGGACACGGTGGCGGCGGCGCTGCGACGCTGGGCGGTCCGTCTTCGCCTGACGCGCGCGGTCACGGAGCCCTCCGCGCAGCGACACATCCCCTACGGGGTGGCCATCGCGCTCGGGACCTTCTGGGCGATGTGGTGGCAGCAACAAAGCTTGGGTTAGCGCAGAGACTGTAGGCGCAGAGACTTTGGAAGAGGGGACACGCACGATGTTCACACGCTTCACGCATGCCGCCGCCCTGGGCGCGCTCGTTGCCCTGGTTGCCGGCGGCTCCGCCCTGGCCCAGGAAGGCACCACGTTCAGCCTCGGGGTGGGCGCCCAGAAGGTTCTCAACATCCCGGGCCTCAGCAAGGTGGCCCTCGGCGATCCGTCCATCGCCGACGTGAAGACGCTCGGCTCCGGCCAGCTGCTCGTCACCGGCCAGGCCGAAGGCAAGACGACCCTCCTCATCTGGAAGTCCACCGGCCAGCGCACCAGCTACCTCATCAACGTGCGCAAGCAGGACCCCAACGACGTCATCGCGGAGATCAAGCGCCTCTTGGGTGAGATCGAAGGCGTCTCCGTCCGCATGGTGGGCGACCGCATCTACCTGGACGGTCAGGCCTACACCACGCAGGACGCGGACCGCATCGAGCAGGTGGTGAGCCTGTATCCGAACGTGAAGTCGTTCGTGAAGATCGCCCCCAACGCCAAGAAGCTGGTGGCGCAGAACCTCAACGCCGCGTTCCAGAAGGGTGGCCTCAAGAACGTGCAGGCCAACGTGGTCGGCGCGACCATCTTCCTGGAGGGCTCGGTGGAGAGCCAGCAGGACCTCCAGAAGGCGGAGCTCATCACCAAGGCCATCGGCGAGAAGGTGGAGAACCTGCTCGTGGTCGGCATCAAGCGGATGATCCTCTCGGAGGTCCAGTTCGTCGAGATCCGCCGCAACAGCCGCGACCGCTACGGCATCCGCTACCCCCTGGACATCACGGGCACGGCGTCCGCCGCGGCCACGGTGACGCAGGAGCTGTTCCCGGGCACCTTCGGCCAGGGCGGCTCCAACCTGGGCCTGACGGCGGGCGCGGACTTCTCCATCGGCTTCCAGGGCAACGACGGTTACGGCCGTCTGCTCGCCCAGCCCAAGCTGGTGTGCGCCAGCGGTGAGAAGGCGGAGTTCCTGGCGGGCGGCGAGGTCCCGATTCCGCTCATCACCAACAACCAGTTCTCCGTCGAGTACAAGAAGTACGGCGTCATCCTGAACCTGCGCCCCACGGCGGACCGCAACGGCAACATCCAGACGGAGATCGAGGCCGAGGCCTCCGAAATCGACACGTCCGTCGCGGTGTCCTTCGGTGGCTCGTCCACGATTCCGGGCTTCCGCACCCGCAAGGTGAAGACGAACGTCACCGTGCGCCACGGCGAGACCATCGTCCTGTCCGGCGTGTTCAGCCACGACGAGCAGAAGTCCGTGTCGAAGATTCCCGGCCTGGGTCACATCCCCATCGTCGGCGAGCTCTTCAAGAGCCGCGGCTTCGACTCGACCAAGCGCGAGCTGGTCATCTTCGTCACGCCGCGCATCGTCAACCCGGACTCCGACAAGGTCCGCACCATCATCGAGGACGTGAAGAGCCGCTACAAGCAGGCCCGGTCCGAGGTGAACTTCAACATCTTCGACTGACGCCGCGGGCGCCGCTCCGCCGGCGCCCAGGGGCACCGGGGCCCACCTGGGGCCCCGTCACGGGCCGGTTTCCTTCCCTTCCGGGGGCGGGAGCCGGCCCGTCGGCTTTGCGGGCGGGCATTCGGCTGCGACCGACGCTTTGAGGTGGAAGGGGCGCTTGGTAGCATCAGCCCCATGTTTTTGATCACCCTCGCGGAAAAGGGCGGCGGGACCGAGCAGCGTGAGTACCACAAGCCGGAGATCACCATCGGTCGGCTGCCCGGCAATGACATCATGCTCGCGAAGGGCAATGTCTCGAAGTACCACTCCCGCATCGTCGCCAAGGATGGCAAGTGCATCATCGTGGACATGAAGTCCACGAACGGCACCTTCGTGAACGGCAAGAAGATCGCCGCGCCGCAGGTGCTCAAGCCGACGGACCAGATCTACATCGGCGACTACATCATCAACGTGGAGCCGCTGGAGGACGCGGGTCCGGCGATGACGCGCGCGGGCCAGGAGGAAGAGGCCTACGACGACCAGGGTGAGGAGGAGGGCTACCCCGAGGAGGAGCAGTACGAGGACGAGGAGCCCTACGAGGAGGAGCCGCCGCCTCCGCCGCCCCCCCAGCCCGCCGCGGGCCGCATGCCCGCGTCCATGGCGTCCGCGCTGGCGAAGAACAAGAAGAAGGTGGACCCCCGGGTGGAGCGCTACACGCGGCTCCAGAAGGAGATCCACGACCGGCTCATCGAGTACCTCGACCTGCGTCGCATGGACATGGACCGGCTGGGTGACGACGAGCTGTGGCGTCGCACCGAGAAGGCCATCCGCGACATCATCGACCAGATGGAGGCCGATGGTGAGCTCCCGGAGGACGTGGACCGGGAGGAGCTGCTCACCGACGTCATCAACGAGGCGCTGGGCCTGGGGCCCCTGGAGGCGTTCCTCGCGTCGGATGAGATCAGCGAGATCATGGTGAACCACGCCAACCAGATCTACATCGAGCGCAAGGGCAAGCTGACGCTGTCGGAGAAGACGTTCTCCTCGAACCAGGCGGTGCTCGGCGTCATCGAGCGAATCGTCGCGCCCATCGGCCGGCGCATCGACGAGTCCAGCCCGCTGGTGGACGCGCGCCTCAAGGACGGCAGCCGCGTCAACGCCATCATCCCGCCGCTGGCGCTGAAGGGTCCCTGCATCACCATCCGCAAGTTCAAGAAGGACTCGCTGAAGATCCAGGACCTCATCAAGTACAAGACGCTGACGGCGCAGATGGCCGAGTTCCTGGAGATGTGCGTCAAGGCCCGGCGCAACATCGTCATCTCCGGCGGCACCGGCTCCGGCAAGACGACGACGCTCAACATCATCAGCGCCTTCATCCCCGACGACGAGCGCATCGTCACGGTGGAGGACGCCGCGGAGCTGCAGCTGCCCCAGGACCACTGGGTGCAGTTGGAGAGCCGGCCGCCCAACCTGGAAGGCAAGGGCGCCATCACCATCCGCGACCTGGTGAAGAACTGCCTGCGCATGCGTCCGGACCGCATCGTCGTGGGCGAGTGCCGCTCGGGTGAGACGCTGGACATGCTCCAGGCGATGAACACGGGCCACGACGGCTCGCTCACCACGCTGCACGCCAACACGCCGCGCGACGCCATCGCCCGGCTGGAGACGATGGTGCTCATGTCCGGCATGGACCTGCCGGTGAAGGCCATCCGCGAACAGATCTCCAGCGCCGTGCACATGATCGTCCAGCAGACGCGCTTCTCCGACGGAACGCGGAAGATCTGCTACGTCACGGAGGTGTCCGGCATGGAGGTCGACATCGTCACGCTCCAGGACATCTTCTATTACAAGCAGGACGGCTTCACGGAGGACCACAAGGTGCGTGGCCGCTTCGTGGCGTCGGGCTTCGTGCCGAAGTTCTACGACGAGCTTCAGCGCAAGGGCATCCCCGTCAACATGAGCATCTTCCGCGAGGACTGACGCGCCATGGCCACACTGGTCGTCCGTCTGCCCGACGGTACGGAGAACGAGCACGAAGTCGTCGGCGAGCTGAAGCTGGGCCGCCAGCAGGGCTGTGACATCCTGCTCACCGAGGGCGGCGTGTCGCGCACGCACGCGCGCGTCTTCACGGAGGCGGGCACCGTCTTCATCGAGGACCTGGGGAGCGCCAACGGCACCTTCGTGAATGGCGAGGCCATCGCGGAGCCCACCGCGCTCACGCCCCAGACCGAGGTGGTGCTCGGCGACTACACGCTGACGCTCAAGGCCGCGCCCTCCCGCGCGTCCGGTGCGCGGCGCGCCGCGAAGTCCGCCGGCTCCGAGCCGCCCATGCCCGTCGGCGGCGAGGGCGGTGGGGCGCGCGCGACGCGGGCCCTGCCCAGCGTGAAGTCGAAGCCCGCCGGGGCTCCTCCTCAGGGTGGGGCGCTGGCGAAGCGTCCGAAGCCCGCGGGAGGGGGGGGCGCGAGCGGTCCGCTGCTGCGGGGCACCGTGGGGCCGTGGGCCGGCAAGACGTACCCGCTCAAGGGCAAGGTGCTGGTGGGGCGGCTGCCTCCGGCGGCCATCATCCTGGAGGACGACTCCGTCAGCCGGAAGCACGCGGAACTCGAGGCCACGGGCCGGGGCGTCCTGGTGCGCGACCTGGGCAGCGCCAATGGCACGCTGCTCAACGGAGACCCGCTGGGCCCGGAGCCGGTGGAACTCCAGCCCGGGGACCAGCTCCAGTTCGGCGTCATCGAGCTGACCTTCGAGGCGCCTCAGGAGGACGCCGCGGTGCCCTCGCGGCGTGGCGCGGGCGCGCCTCCGCCCTCCCGGCGGCGAGACGCCGGCAACGGCGGTGGAGACCCGGAGGCCGCGCGGCGCAAGAAGCTGATGGTGGCCGGCGGCGGCCTGGTGGCGGTGCTGCTCGTGGCCGGCGTGGTGAAGGTGATGCTGCCCTCCACGCCCGCGCAGACGGACGGTCCCATGGGCCCGGGCGTGCAGGTGGACCCCGCTCAGCAGATCGCCGACCTGCTCAGCGAGTGTCGTTCCTTCGCGTCCAGCGAGCTGGGCGCGCCCAACTGGGCCAAGGCCGAGCAGATCTGCTCGCAGGTGCTGGACCTGGACCCCATCAACACGGACGCCAACACCCTCATCCGCCGCATCAAGCTGGAGAAGGAGGCGTACGAGAACTTCTCCACGGGCGAGAAGCTGGTGCAGCGCCTCAAGCCCGAGGAGGCCCTGGCGTCGTTCCGCAAGATTCCGCGTGAGAGCGAGTACTTCCGCCGCGCGCGCTCGAAGGCGAGCGAGGCGGCCGAGCAGGTGACGAAGCGCGCGCTGGATGACTGCAAGCGCTACCTGAACAACTCGCAGTGGAGCGCCGCGGTGCCGCGCTGCCAGACGTACATGGCGGTGTGGTGCCAGAACCAGCCGCGCGAGGACCTGCAGCCGCCCCTGGGCTACACGCTGAAGCTGGACGGGCGCCTGCGCCGCAACGAGTGGCGGCCGAAGGACCCCCTGTTCGTGAAGTTCCTCATCTCGCGCCAGAAGCTGGATCCGAACTCCGTCCCGTGGACGTGCCCGGTGGCCGAGGTGCTCAACCAGGAGAACCTGCCCACGGACCCGAAGATGGTGGTGCTGGAGGCGGTGAAGCAGCGCTACCCCAACAAGCTGATGCAGGCGGCGATGATGGACTACTGGTCCGGCCGCGGCAGCGAGGCGCTGGCCACGCTGCAGAAGCTGCGCGCCAACTACGAGTCCTCGGCGCTGCACGGGGCCGCGGACGAGATGATGAAGACCATGTCCACGGTGGATCAGCTCTTCAAGGGTGGCCAGAGCTACCTGGCCGCGGATGACCCGGAGAAGGCGTCGGAGCCGCTGCGCGAGGCGCTGGAGGTGGACAAGTCGCTGATGCTCGACCTGGCCGAGTCCAAGCCGTCGTTCTACCGGCGCAGCATCCTCCAGGACATGGCGGACAAGGCCTATCAGCGCGGCCGGCACTGGGCGGACCGCGAGGACAACCGCCGCGCGTGCCGGGTGTGGAAGCTGGGCTTCAGCTTCTATGCGGGCAACGCGGACCTCAACAAGGCGGCGGGCTTCTGCTCGACGCTGGCGCTCAACACCTTCCGTGGCGCCGGCGGCTGTCCGGACCTGGCGGCGGTGCTGGACCTGGCCGTCAAGGGCGACGGCGTGGAGGAGATGGTCGAGGCGAAGAAGCGGGAGTGGAAGTGCAACTAGCGCGCGACATGGACAGGGAGGGACGGGCGCGCTAGGCACGGGGGCATGGCCGACACCAGCCCCCCGCGCTCCGCGCCCACCCTGGTCCTCATCGACGCGTCCGGCTTCATCTTCCGCGCCTACCACGCGATTCCGCCGCTCACGACGAGCAAGGGCGTGCCCACCAACGCCGTGCTCGGCTTCACGCGCATGGTGCTCAAGTCCCTGAGGGACTTGAAGCCCACCCACGTCGCGCTCGCCTTCGACAAGGAGAGCCGCGTGGAGCGCCAGAAGATCGACCCCACGTACAAGGCGAACCGCGAGGGGCCTCCCGAGGACCTGGTGCCCCAGTTCGCGCTCATCCGCCGCGTGGTGGAGGCGCTCAACCTGCCCATCCTGGAGATGCCGGGCTGGGAGGCGGACGACGTCATCGGCACGCTCGCGCAGAAGGCCAAGGCGGAGGGCTTCTGCGTCCAGGTCGTCACCGGGGACAAGGACTTCATCCAGATCGTCGACGAGGACGTGCGCCTGTTCGACCCGATGAAGGACGTGCACACCCGGCCCGAGGACGTGAAGGAGCGGCTGGGCATCGAACCGAGGCAGATGCGCGACTACCTGGCGCTCATCGGCGACGCGGTGGACAACGTGGCCAAGGTGCCGGGCATCGGCCCGAAGACGGCCACGGAGCTCATCCAGCAGTTCGGTGACGTGGACACGCTGCTGTCGCGGCTGGACGAGGTGAAGAAGCCGAAGATTCGCGAGAACCTCGCCTCGCACCGCGAGAGCCTGCTGCGCGCCCGGCAACTGGTCAGCTTCAAGACGGACCTGCCGTTGGAGGTCCGTGTGGCGGAGCTGACCCGCAAGGAACTGGACGCCACGCGCGCCCGGGAGCTGTTCACCGAGCTGGAGTTCTACGCGCTGCTCAAGGAGCTGCCGCAGGCGGGGCAGGGCGGAGCGCCGGGCGCCTCCGAGCCCGTGAAGGAGAAGCCCGCGCCCTTGCCCACCACCACCGCGCTCGTCACCACGGACGAGGAGCTCCAGGCGCTGGCCCAGGCCGTGCGCGCGGCGGGCTCGGTGAGCCTGGTGCCGGCCTACGAGGGTCTGCCCTTCGCCGCGAGGCTGGTGGGCCTGGGCGTGGCCCTGCCGGACGCGAGCACCCGCTACGTGCCGCTGCGCCACGATGTCCTGGGCGCCACCCAGGTGCGCCCGGACGCCTTCGCCGCCGCCTTCAAGGCCGTGCTCGAGGACGCCGCGGTGAAGAAGGGCGGCCATGACCTCAAGGCGCTCACCCTGGTGCTCGCCAACGAGGGCATCGACCTCACGGGCGCGCACGACGACGTGGAACTCTTGAGCTACCTGCTCAACCCCTCGCGGCGCGAGCACGCGCTGGCGGACCTGGCGCGCGAGCGGCTCGTCACCGAGCTGCCCGCGCTGCCCCCCGCGGCCGAAGGGCGGCGCGGCAAGAAGGACCGCGCGCTGGCGGACCACTCACCGGAGGAGCTGGCGCTGGGCTTCGCGGTGCGCGCCGAGGCCGCGCGCAGGCTCGCCCCCGAGCTGTGGAAGGAGCTGGACGAGGCGAAGCTGTCGGAGCTGGCCCAGAAGCTGGAGCTGCCGCTGCTGCCCATCCTCGCGCGCATGGAGCGGCGGGGTGTGAGCCTGGACACCCAGGAGCTCGCGCGCATCTCCGTCAAGGTGGACGCGGCCGTCGAGTCGCAGGTGAAGGAGGTCTACAAGCACGCCGGACGCGAGTTCAACATCGGCTCCAATCCGCAGCTGGTGCAGGTGCTCTTCACCGACCTGAAGCTGCCCATCATCAAGCGCGGCAAGACGGGGCCGTCCGCGGACCAGGAGGTGCTGGAGAAGCTGGCCGAGGAGCACCCGCTGCCCAACGCCATCATCGAGTACCGCAGCCTGTCCAAGCTCAAGAGCACCTACCTGGACACGCTGCCCACGCTGGTGGCCGCGGACGGCCGCATCCACACCACGTACCACCAGGCCGCCACCGCCACGGGCCGCCTGTCCTCCACCGACCCCAACCTCCAGAACATCCCCGTGCGCACGGAGCTGGGGCGGGAGATCCGCCGCGCCTTCGTGGCGGCCCCGGGCCACCAACTGGTGAGCGCGGACTACAGCCAGGTGGAGCTGCGGCTGTTGGCGCACATCGCCGACGACGCCGTGCTGGTGGAGGCGTTCCGCAACGACGAGGACGTGCACAGCCGCACCGCCGCCGAGGTCTTCGGCGTGGCGCCGGACCAGGTGGACCGCGAGCAGCGCCGCGTGGCGAAGATGGTGAACTTCGGCATCGCCTACGGCCTGTCACCGCACGGCCTGTCCACGCGCCTGGGCATCCCCCAGGAGACGGCGCGCGACATCATCGAGCGCTACTTCATCCGCTACGCGGGCATCCGCCGCTACCTGGAGGAGACCGTCAACACGGCCCGCAAGACGGGCTACGTGGAGACGCTGTACGGCCGGCGCCGCTACATGGCGGACCTGAACTCCAAGAACCGGGGCGTGGCGCAGGCCGCCGAGCGGGCCGCCATCAACATGCCCATCCAGGGCACCGCCGCGGACCTCATCAAGAAGGCCATGCTGGTGGTGGACGAGGAGCTGCGCGCCCAGAAGCTCTCCACCGTGCTGCTCCTGCAGGTGCACGACGAGCTCCTGCTGGAGGCGCCGGACGCCGAGGTGGAGCAGGTGAAGGCGCTGGTGGCGCGCGGCATGGCGGGCGTCGCCTCGCTCAAGGTGCCGCTGAAGGTGGACGTCGGCGCGGGGAAGAGCTGGGCGGACGCCCACTGAAAAGCAACGCGGGAGGAGCGCCCACCCCCGTAGACGCTCCCCCCGCGGTCCCACGCGCTATCTCACTGCCCCCACGAAACAGCCCCCACGACAACAATGCCGACCCGTCCGACCGGCGAGTCGCGCGGACCCCCATCCACGCGTCTTGCCAGCGGCTCGCGATGCGCGCTCACCACTCCCCAGCGGGAGCACGCGTCCCCATAAGGCGCGCCACGGGGTCCCCACCCCTGGCACGCTCCCTCCCGCCGGCCTCGGACCCTCCCAGTCTGGAGCGTCAAGCCGAACGGGTCGGCAAACCCGACCACCCCTCACTCAATGCATCGCGGTGCGTCCATCCCTCGAGCCGGGCGGCACGTGCCTGACGCGCGACGGCCGCTCGAAGTACTCCACCACCAATCCCCCGAAGGGTACCCTGGGCCCCTCCACCCTCGAATCCCTGAGCCGCTGGAGCAGCGCCACCGCCGAGTCCACCGCCTCGTCCACGGCGCGGTTGATGCGCTCCTTCTCCCCATCCCCGCCGCCCAGCACCTCCGCGGCATCCACCAGACAGCGCCGCAGCGCCGAGAACTCCTCGTGCAGGGCGCGCGCGCCACGCTCCGGCGACAGCCGCAGCACCGCCTTCGTGCGGCTCCAGGGGCTCGTGTCGTCCCCCTCCAGCATCACGCCCAGCTCCCGGACGAAGGGCTCCACCAGTCCGTCCAGCTGGCTCAGCGGCGCCTGCGAGCCATCCGAGTCGTGTGCCGTCATCCGCATCCGCCGCCACAGCGCAGCGATTCGGTCCGGCTGCTGGCGGAAGAACCTCGCCAACCCCGCTGCCTTGCGTCCCCGCTCGCTCATGTCCGGTGCCTTCCGCATCGCATCGGGAGCTATAGCAAGGCGGTTGCCAGCGCCTGAGACCCGCGCCCTCCAGCAATTCCAGCCACTTGGCCGGGTGGAGTGTGGCGTGGAGGTGCCTGGGACGGTAAAAACTTCCGGGTTCGGCTTGTAGAGGTGTCCGAAGGTCCAGATGCCCCGGGCGCTTCAATGCAGGGTGGGCTTGAGCGTGCGGGCGCGCGGGTCCTCGCCGTCCGTGTCCGGAGCCTCACCCTCCGGTCCCATCCCGAACTCGCCCGAGGGCGACTCCGCGTGGGGGGCGCTGTCGGCGTGCTCGGGCTCCGGCGCGGGTGGCGCGCCCGTCCAGTACACCTCGCCGGGGGGCGCGCCGTCCTCGGGGGCGGGCAGGGGCGTGGCATTGGCCTCGGCCGCCTGCTGCTGGGCGACGAGCATCAGCCGCAGGGCGGCCTCGTCCGCGGCCTCCTGGGCGGCCATCTCGGCCAGGCGCAGGTTCTTCTGCCGGCGGCGGCGCGCGTACGCGGCCACGCACAGCACGGAGGCCGTCAGCCACAGGAGCGCGGAGCTGGTGGTGAGCGGCAGCCAGCCGTAGCGGGCCGCGAGCCCGTCGCGCCAGCCGGCCTCCTCCACGTCCAGTGACGTGTGGAAGGCCTTGCCGAAGGCCGTCTCGAAGGGCTCGCCCGCGCGCACCCCGTCCACGAGCTGCCCCATGGCGTGGGCGCCGTAGCGGGTGCCCAGGTGCGCGACGAAGGCGGCGCTCTGGGCATACGCAATCTCCACGTCGGCGGGCAGGTCCGGCCAGTCGTCGGACAGGTCCTCGAAGTGGAAGACGCGCTCCTGCGTCACCGCGCGGAAGAGGGCGGAGTAGTGCGTGAGCGAGAAGCGCTCTCCGGTGACGTTCTGCGCGACGCCCTCCTGGAACCAGCGCGGCCAGTCGCGCGCGAGCTGTCCCAGCGCCACGTGCGCCAGCTCGTGCCGCAGCGTCTGTTGCCCGTCCGGCGCGTTCAGGCTCAGCGCGTCCAGCAGGATGATTTGATGGGCGGGGTAGGCGAGCGCCACCGCCCAGCCCGGGGGCTTGCCGCCGGGGAGCGCCAGCGCGTCGAACTCGTCGCGCCCCACGCCCAGCCGCACCTCCGTCACCCCCGGCCAGTCCCGCCCGAGGATGCCGCCGAAGCCGTCACGCACCGCTTCAATCTGCCCCGCCAGCTCCCGGGCCGCCCCGGTGGCCGCGGCCGTGTGGAGGATGCGGAAGCGCTTCGTCGTCACCTCGCCGACGACCTGGGGAGGCCGGGCATGGGGGACGAGCACCACGTTGTCCACGAGCGCGTCGCCCGCGCCGTGGGGATGGGAGACGGAGCCTTCGACCAGGCCCTGGGCCCACGCCCGAGGCATGGCCCAAAGCAACAGCAGCAGGACGAGCAGGTGGCGCATGCGGGGGCCTCGCTAGGCCCCAGACATAACAGCCTCGGTCCGCGCCGCATCAATGCCGACCACGTGCACGCGTTTGCGGCGCGATGCGTCACCGGCCACGAGCCTCACCTGCCTCCGAGGGACACCCAGCTGCTTGCCCAGGAACTCGAGCAGGGCGGCGTTGGCCTCTCCATCCACGGGCGGAGCGGCGAGCTGGATTTTCAACAGCCCGTCATGCTCGCCGACGACGCGGGTGCGCGAGGCGCGGGGCTGGATGAGCAGCGCCAGCTCCACGCCGTCCGGCAGGGACTTCAGCCAGGGCGGGGCCACGGCGCTACTCGCTGACGGTGGCCTTCTTCTGGGACAGGTAGGCCACGTTGTCCTCGACGCGGGCGTAGTCGCGGTCCGCGAAGGCGGGGGCCTTGAAGGTCTCCAGCAGCTTCTGGTGCGCGTCCAGCACCGAGCGCACCTGCGACTCGAACTGGGTGCGCTGACGCTTCAGCTCGTTGATGTCCTCCACCACCTGCACCAGCCGCTGGTGCGCGCCGTGGACGATCTTCTCCGCCTGGTGCTCGGCGTCCGCGATGATGATCTCCGCCTCCTTCTTGGCGGCGGACTGGAGGTCCTCGCTGATGCGCTGCGCGGTGACCATCGTCTCCTGGAGGGTGCGCTCACGCTCCTGATGCTGCTCGAGCTTGAGCTGCGTGCGCTTGAGCTCCTCCTTGAGCGCGATGTTCTCCTTCACCACCTCCTCGAACTCGCCGGCGATCAGCTCGAGGTAGGCCTCGACCTCGCGGCGGGAGAAGCCGCGCAGCGCCGTGTCGAACCGCTTCTGCCGGATGTCGAGCGGAGTGATCTTCATGCGCCGGGAGTCTAGCGCAGGACCGCGACTTCTCCAGGAATCGGCCCCGGGAGCCCGCCTGCCCGCAGGGCGGGGGTCAGGGCGCGGCGGTGGAGGGGGCCTCCCACTGGGCGGCCACGGCGCGGGCCGCGTTCTGCACGGCGGAGGTGAGGCGCGCGTCCGTGGTGGCGTCCTGCAGGGTGCGCCGGGCGGAGGCGGTGCGCTGGAAGATGAGTCCGTTGAGGGCCTGGATCTTCAGCGCGTCCGGCATGCGGGGGTGGCGCACCACGTTGCCGAGGATCTCCTCGGCCCGGGGATGCTGGAACAGCGCCACCGCGCGCAGCACGGCCTGCTGGGTGCGGGGGTTGGGGTCCCACAGGTGGATGGCCAGCGAGTCCAGGGCGCGAGGGTCCCCCAGCAGGGCCAGGTCCTCCACGGCGATGGCGCGAATCTCCTCCGGCGCGGGACGGGCGGCCCACAGCAGGGCGCGCAGGAAGGCGGCGTCGTCGCCGGGCACGGCCTGGGGGGCGGGGGCGGACGGCTCCGGGGCGGGCCGGGTCGATTCGGTGGCGGGACGGGCCTGGGCGGCCGGGGGCCGGGCCGGGGCGGCGGCGAGCAGCAGTCCGGCGACGAGCAGGGGGCTCATGCTGTGGGTTCTATCCGAAAGGCCGGGGGTCCGGCGGGGCGCGGTGGAGATTTTCTTGACGCGATCTCCCGACGTGGGAGCTTGGCGGTGCTACAGGACTGTTGCTGACGGGAGCAAGGGCCGATGAACGCGGTGGCTTCGAGCTGGCGGACACTGGAGAACGTCGAGGTGGAGTGTACCCACTGCGGCATCCGGATGACCCTTCAGATGGGGAACCGGATTCGCTACTTCCGGTGTTCCGGCTGCCACCGCTGGGTCTCCAGTACCTACTCCGAGGTGTTCCGGGCGGACGCCAAGGTGCGCACCCACCCCGTGAAGGACACCGGGGCCCGGGACGAGCAGTTCATCGAGGTGAAGGACCGGCTGGAGCGCTGGCTGTCCGCCATCGAGGACCAGGACCCCTACCAGCTGCTCGGCGTGTCGCCGCTGGACTCGGCGGACAAGGTGCGCGCGCGCTACCACGCGCTGGCCATGGAGCGTCACCCGGACCGGGGCGGCTCCGCGGAGAAGATGCGCGAGCTGAACGTGGCCTACGAGCGCATCCTCCGCCACCAGCAGCGCAAGCGTCAGGAGGCGCTCACCTCGGGCGCGTCCGTGGTGTCGGCGTCGGTCCTGCCGGCCCGCAGCAGGTAGGCCCAGAACAGGCCCCCCAGGGACAGGCCCAGCGCGGCCTTGGCCCACGTGGGGAACAGGTCGCCCGGGGACACGTAGCCCTCCACCACGCCGATGCAGGCCAGGAAGGGCGCGCACCCCAGCACCAGCTTCACCGCCTCGCGTCCGCGCAGGGCCAACGCCTGGCTCCGGGGCAGCTCCCCGGGGGCCACCAGCGCCTGGCCCACCATCAGCCCCGCGCCCCCGGCGATGACGATGATGGACAGCTCCACCGGCCCGTGCGCGGCGATGAAGTCCAGGAAGCCCACCGTCATGCCCTCGCGGATGCACAGCGCGGAGATGGCGCCAATCTGCACGCCGTTGTTCACCAGGATGAACATCGTCCCCAGCCCCGCGAAGATGCCCATCGCGAAGGTGAGGATGGTGACGGTGAGGTTGTTGGTGGCGATGCCGGAGGACACGGAGTTGGGCGGCGCCACCGACAGGATGTCGTCCGTCCACATGCGCCCCTGGGCCACGTACTGACGCACGCCCGAGGGCACCAGCAGCTCCGCGCCGCGTGGCTCCCACAGCACCACCAGCGCGCCCAGCAGCAGTCCCAGGCAGAACAGCGCGGCGCTCGCGCCCACGAAGCCCAGCTCGCGGCGCAGCGTGCGCGGGAAGTCGCGGCGGAAGAAGCCTCGCACCGCGGCCCAGCGCTCGCGCGGAGGCTGGTAGATGGCCGCATACGCGCGCGCGCAGAGCTGGTTGAGGAAGCGGTGCGCGTCGGTGTCCGGGTAGAACGTCTGCGCGAGCGCCAGGTCCGAGGTCGCGCGGCGGTACAGCGTGTCCAGCGTGCGCAGCTCGTCCAGCGTCAGCGTGCCCGCGCGCTGGCGCTCGAGCAGCCCCTCCAGCGACTTCCAGCCCTCCCGCTTCTGGGCGACGAACGCCGTCAGCGCCTGGGCCATCCTCAGCGCTCCGTCCGCACGAGGCCGCGCAGGTGGGCCTCGATGGACGTGGAGGACGCGAGCACCCCGTCGCGCTCCGCGTCCGTCAGGCCGCCCAGCTTCTCCACCATCCGCGCGCCCATCCGGAGCCGCACGTCGGGCGCCAGGCCCGGCGCGCGCGTGAGGAACGCCAGCACCAGCTCCACCTCGTCGGGCTTCAGCGCCCGCGTCGTCGAAGGCGCGGCGCCGCTCGTCGCCTGGGACGCCGGCTGCGTGTACTTGTCCAGGTCGATGCGCTCCTCGCGCACCAGCACCGTGCCGGCCAGCACGTCTCCCAGCCGCTGATGCCTGGGCGTGAGCAGGAGGCTGATGCAGCCCACCGCGTAGACGCCGGGCAGGAAGTCCACCGCGCGGCACAGGTTGCGCACGGCGCTCTCGTAGAGGCCCACCGGCGAGCCGTCCAGGCGCACCACGCGGATGCCCAGCGCGCGCTTGCCCGGCGTCTGCCCGTGGAAGAAGACCTCGCCCAGCGTCCAGTACAGCCACTGGGTGGCGAACACGCCCACCACCAGCAGCGTCTGCCCCAGGCTCGACAGCCCCTGGAACACCCCCAGCACGTCCGACACCAGCAGCGTGAAGACGAAGTACGCCACCACCCAGAGGAAGAAGAGCAGGCTGGCGTCCACCAACCACGCCAGGCACCGGTAGCCGATTCCGGCCACGGGCAGGGAGAGCGCCACGCGCTCCGGCGTGGCCACGGCGAGATGCGGGCTGGGTGCGGTCCTCATGTCCGCTACCCAGCATACACGCCGAGGACCCATCTCCCGTCGTCACCTGGGGCAGGCCCTGCGACGATTCCGGACATCACCCGCTGTCGCATGGTGGACAGCCGACCACGTGCCAGGGCCCGGCGGATATCGGCTGTTGGACGGAAGGGCTTGTCATTCCAACGACAGCGATGACGAACCAACGGACGCGGTGGCCGAATCCCATCGGATTCGCGCACACTTGACACTCTGTCCAGGGTCGGCTTCGCCTCTGCGCTTCCCCGGTGTTAGGGTATTGGTGACGTTGGACCTGGAGCTGGCTCCAGCGGAGGTGGAGCCCGGAAGGACGTCACCAGTTGTGAGGAGTGAAAAGCAGTCACGGAGTCAGGTCGTGCATCATCGGACCGACCCCGGAGTGGTTCAGCGGACGCGCAAGCTCGACCTGGAAGCCTCATCCCGCTGACCGAGCAGTCCCGAGGTCGGAAGCAGTCAACACGCTAGTACAAGTTGTTTCGCCATGGCGGCTGGGGGGCCTTCGCATGGCAACTAATCAAGCTGCGATTCGTGTATCCATTCTCGAAGGGCCGTTCGTGATGTGGGAGAACATCGCCGACGGTCTTCGTGGTGAGGGCGTGAGCGTGACCTCGGTGACGAGGGATGCGCGCTTGTTCCTCGACAGCCTCGGGACCGATCCGCCGCAGGTGGCGGTGATGGATGTGGAAGGAGACGGCGAGGCATCCCTGGGATGCTCCGTGACGGAGGGCATCAACCTGCTGCGCGAGGCGCGCAAGCGACGTCTGGAGGTGCGCATGCTCCTCCTGTCGGCCGTGAGCGTGCCGGAGATCATCTCCCAGTGCTTCGACGAGGGCGCCTCGGGGTATCTCTTCCGCAAGGGGCTGGGAACCTCCGCGGTCTCCTCGGCCATCAACTCACTGGTGCGAGGGGAGCGGCTGTTCCCGGTCCAGCTGCTGCGCAACGACTTCGAGCATCCACCGGTGACGACGCCCACCGCGAGCGTGCTCATGGCGCTCACGCAGCGCGAGCGCGAGGTGCTGCAGTATGTCTCCGGCGGTGCGGACAACCTGAAGATCGCCGCGCATCTGCAAATCGCCGAGCGCACCGTGAAGTCGCACGTCACGCAGCTCTACCGGAAGCTCGGGGCGGAGAACCGCACCCAGCTCGCGTTGCGCGCGTGCCACCTGGGGGTTCGTCCGCCTCCGGACCTCTGAGTCGACACCGCCCGCCACGGACCCCAGCCAGGTCGCCGGGGTCCGTCGGGCACGACTCGGGTGCCTCAGTTCTTCAGGGCCTGCTCTTCCATCTTCTTTCGCAGGCTGAGCGGACGCATGTCCGTCCACACTTCCTTGATGTACGCGAGGCACTCGGCCTTCAGGCCCTGCTTGCCCGCGTCCTTCCAGCCCAGCGCGTTCTCCCGGTCCGCCGGCCAGATGGAGTACTGCTCCTCGTGGTTGACGACGACCTTGTAGATCGTCGTGTCTTCGCGCTCGTCCGCCATGTGAGTCACCCCTGAAAGTGGCTGTATCTTGTTCACATCCCAGGAAAATGGGTCAAGACCGCCAAAAGTAGGCTGACGCCCACTTTCCCCTCTCCTGGTCGCACTGCTCCGACAGGCTGTTCATCGCGGCACCGTGGGTGCTGGTGCGCGAGGGCCGCCCGGCCCCGGTGTGAAACGCGGCCATCATTCCCCGGAACCTCCCAGGTCCACCCACCGCTTCACCCACTCGGTGACGGCCGGCGCGTGCAGCAGCGCGACGGCGTCACCGGATGTTTCCAACATCGTCAGGCCACCCTCGGCCAGCTCGCCCCAGCCGCCATCGAGCTCATCCTCGTCACGCTCGGGGGCGTCCGCGGCGCGCAGGAGGTGCACCGGGCCCTCGTAGGGCTCGGGCAGGTAGCGGCGCGCGGCGCGCAGGTGGCTGGCGAAGACCTTGAAGCGCGTGCGCAGCTCCCCGAGCGACAGGTCCTCGGGCAACAGGCCCGTCTTCGCGCCCTGCTCGTGCATGAGGGTGAGCAGCGGCTCGGCGTCCTTGCCGGACGTGAGCGCGGCGGGGAACACCGGCGCGTCGATGCCCGCCTGCGTGGCCAGGGCCCGGGCGAAGAGCGCGGCCTGGGCTCCCGCGGTGGTCGCGGCCGTGGATGCCTCCGGCTCTGCGGGCAGCGGCTCGACGAGGAGCAGCTCCACGGCGTGCCCCTCGCGCTGGAGCTGCTGCGCCATCTCCCAGGCGATGAGGCCACCCAGGCCCGGGCCCGCCAGGCGATAGGGGCCCTGGGGCGTCGCGCCGCGCAGCGCCTCCACGTAGAGCGTGGCCATGGCCTCCACGGACTCGAGCGGCGCGCGGCCTTCCTCCAGGCCGCGGGCCTGGATGCCGACGACGCTCCAGCCCTCGGGGGCGTGGCGGGCCAGCTCGGCGTAGCGCTCCACGCGGCCATCCAGGTCATGGATGACGTGCAGCACGCGGCGGTGGTCGGCGCCCGCGCGCAGCGTGACGAGCGGAGACCAGGCGGGCGTCGCGGGACGCGCCTTGGGCCGCGCCTCCTGCGCCTGGGCGCGTTGCAGCAGCAGCGCCAGCGACTCCACGGTGGGAGCCTCGAAGAGGGCGCGCAGCGGCAGCTCCACGCCCAGGGCCACGCGCACGCGGGAGACGACCTGGGTCGCGAGCAGCGAGTGTCCACCCAGCGAGAAGAAGTTGTCGGTGACGCTCACGCGGGGCGTGCGCAGCACCTCCGCGAACGCGTTGGCGAGCAGCTCCTCCAGCGGCGTGCGGGGCGCGGCGAACGGCGTGGTGCCGCGCAGGCTCTCCTCGTCCGGCTGCGGCAGCCCACCTCGGGCCACCTTGCCGGTGGGCATCAGCGGCAGGGACTCCAGCCGCATGAAGATGGAGGGCACCATGTACTCGGGCACCTTCTCGCGCAGCACCTGCCGCGCCTCCTCGGTGCTCCACGGCGCGTCGGGCGGCAGCACCACGTAGCCCACGAGGCGCCGGTCTCCCGGCACGTCCTCGCGGACGATGGCCACCGCGTCGCGCACGTGGGGCAGGGCGCGCAGGGCCACCTCCACCTCTCCCAGCTCGATGCGGAAGCCGCGCAGCTTCACCTGGCTGTCCAGGCGGCCCAGGAACTCCAGGTTGCCGTCCGCGAGCCACCGGGCCTTGTCTCCCGTGCGGTACAGCCGGGCGCCGGACTTGCCGCCCATGAAGTGCGGCAGGAAGCGGTCCGCCGTCAGGTCCGGGCGGCCGTGGTAGCCGTGCGCCACGTTGGCGCCGCCCACGTAGACCTCGCCCGCGACGCCGATGGGGCAGGGCGCGCCGTGCGGGTCCAACACGTAGATCTGCATGTTGGTGAGCGGCGAGCCCACCGGCGGCAGCGCGGGCCACTGCTTGCGGTCCTTCGGCGCGCGCCACGCCGTGACGACGTGGGCCTCCGAGGGGCCGTACTGGTTCTCCAGCGTGCACTCGGGCAGCCGGTCGAAGAACGCGAGCAGCGCGGGCGTCACCTGGAGCTGCTCGCCGGCGGTGACGATTTCACCCAGCGGGGGCAGCTCCTTCTCCGTGAGGGCCGCGTCGCACATCGCCTGGAGGGCGACGAAGGGCAGGAACAGCCGCTCCACGCGGTGCTCGCGCATGTAGCGCAGCATGGCGGGCGGGTCCTGTCGCAGCGAGCCGTTGATGAGCAGCACCTTGCCACCCAGGCACCAGGTGCCGAAGAGCTCCTGGAACGACACGTCGAAGTTGAGCGAGGCGAACTGGAGCGTGGTGGCGTCCGGCTTCACCGCGCGCTTCATCAGCCACCACAGCATGTTGCCCACCGCGCGGTGGGACATGACGATGCCCTTGGGGCGGCCGGTGCTGCCGGAGGTGTAGACGAAGTAGCAGTTCGTCTCCGGCGACATGTCCACGTCGGGCCGGTGTGTCGGGCGCGACTGGACGGCCGTCTCCTCCTCGATGCGGACGATGCGCGCCGTCAGCCCCGGCGGCAGCGCGGAGACCAGGGCTGAGTGCGCCAGGACGACGGGCGCGCCGGTGTCCTCGAGCATCAACGCCAGTCGGTCCGCGGGGTAGCTGGGGTCCAATGGCAGGAAGGCCGCGCCCGCCTTGAGCGTGGCCAGCACCGCGACGGGCATGTCCAGGCTCGCGCGCTCCAGGCACAGGCCCACCGTGCTGTTGACGCTCACTCCGAGCGCCCGCAGGTGGTGCGCGAGCTGGTTGGCGCGCGCATCGAGCTGGGCATAGGTGAGCGACTGCGTGCCGTCCGTCACCGCCACGCGCTCCGGCGTGCGGGCGACCTGGGCCTCCACCCACTGGTGCATCAGCCCCGGCACGTACGTCGGATCCACGGCGGTGTTGAAGTCCTCCACCACCTGCCGGCGCTCCGCCTCGGAGAGCAGCGGCAGTCGACCCAGCGTCTGGTCCGGCTGGGTGACGGCCCCCTCGAGCAGGCGCTGGAGCGCGCCCACCATTCGCTCGGCCGTCTGCCGCGTGAAGAGGTCGGAGCTGTACTCCAGGTAGCCGGTGAGGCCGTGCGACGACTCGAACACGGAGAGCGTCAGGTCGAACTTGGACGTGCCGCTGGTGGCCTCCATCGGCGACATCCGCAGGTCGCCGGTGTCGTAGTTCTCCTTGTAGACGTTCTGCAGCACGAACAGCACCTGGAACAGCGGCGTGCGGTTCAGGCTGCGCTCGGGCTGGAGCTCCTCCACCAGCTTCTCGAAGGGCACGTCCTGGTGCGCGTACGCGTCCAGCGTCGTCTCGCGCACCCGGCCGAGCAGCTCGCGGAAGGTGAGGTGCTCCGACAGCTGCGTGCGCAGCACGAGCGTGTTCGCGAAGAAGCCGATGAGCTTCTCCAGGTCCGAGTGACGGCGGCCGGCGATGGGCGAGCCGATGCTGATGTCGTCCTGGCCGGAGTAGCGCGCGAGCATCGTCTGGAACGCGGCGAGCAGCACCATGAACGTCGTGGCGCCTTCACGTCGGGCCAGGGTCTGCACCGCGTCCTGCAGCTCGCGAGGCATGGTGAAGCCCACCATGTCGCCGCGGAAGGTGCTCACCGGAGGCCGGGGGAAGTCCGACGGCAGCTCCAGCGCGGGAGGCGCGCCCGCCAGGTGCTTGCTCCACCAGGCGACCTGCTTGTCGAGGACGTCGCCCTTGAGCCAGCCGCGCTGCCACGCGGAGTAGTCCACGTACTGCAGCGGCAGCTCCGGCAGCGTGAGCGGCAGGCCCTTCGAGAACGACGCGTACGCGGAGGCCAGCTCGTTGACGAGCAGGCCCATGGACCAACCGTCCGAGACGATGTGGTGCATGGACATCAGCAGCACATGGTCCTCGGCGCCCAGCTTCAACAGGCGCACGCGCAACAGCGAGCGGTCCGCCAGGTTGAACGGCTTCTGCGTCTCCTCGATGGCCGCGCGGCGCGCCTCGGCCTCGCGCGCCGTGGGCTCCAGCGCGCTCAGGTCCAACACATCCAGGCGCGTCGGCTCATGCGGATGGACGACCTGGATGGGCTGGCCGCCGTTGTTCTGGATGGATGTGCGCAGCGACTCGTGGCGACGCAAGAGCTCGTTGATGGCCCTGCCCATCGCGTCGACGTCCAGCGCGCCCTCCAGCCGCACGGTGGCGGGGATGTTGTAGAAGGCGCTGTTCGGCTCCAACTGGTCCAGGAACCACAGGCGCTGCTGCGCGAAGGACACCGGCTGGTGGCCCGTGCGCGGCACCGGGACGAGGGCCGGAATCTCCAGGCCCTGACCCTGCTGCACCGCCAGGTCCACGCGCTGGGCCAGCGCCTCCAGCGTCGGCGTGTCGAACAGGTCCCTCAGGGGCAGCTCGACGCCGAACACCGCGCGCATGCGGCTGATGGCCTGCGTCGCCATCAGCGAGTGGCCACCCAGCTCGAAGAAGTTGTCGTGGATGCCCACGCGCTCCACCTCGAGCACCGCGCACCAGATGGCACCCAGCCGCGCCTCGGTGGGCGTGCGGGGACCGACGAAGTCCGGGCGTCCGCTGACCGTGCTCATGTCGGGCGCGGGCAGGGCCTTGCGGTCCACCTTGCCGTTCGCCGTCAGCGGCAGCGCGTCCAACACCAGCACTGCGGCGGGCACCATGTACTCGGGCAGCACGTCCTTCAGCGCCGCACGCAGCGTCGCGCCGTCGGTGGGCACGCCCTCGCGCGCCACCGCGTAGCCGACCAGTCGCTTGCCACCGGGGCCGTCCTCGCGAGCGATGACCACGGCCTCGCGCACGGCGGGGTGCCGGGCCAGCGCGGCCTCGACCTCACCCAGCTCGATGCGGAAGCCGCGCACCTTCACCTGCGCGTCCACGCGGCCCACGAACTCCAGCGAACCATCCTCGCGCCAGCGCACCACGTCGCCCGTGCGGTACAGCCTCTCGCCCGGCACTCCGGAGAACGAATCCGGGATGAACCGCTCGGCGGTGAGCGACGCACGGCCCACGTAGCCCCGGGCCACGCCGACGCCTCCCAGGTACAGCTCACCCTTGACGCCCACGGGTACCGGCTCTCCGCGCGCATCCAGCACGTGGACGCGCACGTTGGCCAGCGGACGTCCGATGGAGGGCACGCGGCCTTCCTCCGCCACGACCTCCGCGAGCGTGGCCACCACCGTGGCCTCCGTCGGACCATACGTGTTGAGGAACCGTCGACCCGGCGCCCAGCGCGCGACGACGTCCGAGGGCAGCGCCTCGCCGCCGGAGATGACCGTCTTGAGCGAGGGCAGCCCCTCCGCGGGCGTGGCCGCCAGGGCCGCGGGCGTGAGGCTGATGACCGTGAGCGCCTCGTCACGCAGCAGCGTGTGCAGGGGCGCGCCCGGCATCACCTTCTCCAGCGGCGCGAGCACCAGGGCGGCGCCGGAGGTCAGCGTGGTGAAGATCTCCTCGACGGACAGGTCGAAGGAGAGGTTCGCGAACTGGAGCACGCGCTCGCCGGGGCCGATGCCGTAGGCCCGGGCCTCGTGGGTGACGAGGTTGGCCACGGAGCGGTGCTCCACCGCCGTGCCCTTGGGCTGGCCCGTGCTTCCGGACGTGTAGAGCACGTAGGCCAGGTTGCCCGAGTGCACACCGGAGACGGGCGCCTCGGTGCTCTCGCGCGACAGCGCCTCCAGCTCCGTGTCCAGGCACAGCGCGCGGGCACGGTGGGCCTCGGGGTAGCGCTCCAGCAAGGGCGCCTGGGTGAGCAGCATCGCCGCGCCGCTGTCCTCCAGCAGGAAGGCCAGTCGCTCACGCGGGAGCAGCGGATCCACCGGCACCCACGCGCCACCGGCCTTGAGGATTCCGAGCAGGCCGACGACGACGTCCAGCGAACGCTCCACGCTCAGGGCGACCCGCACCTCGGGGCCGACGCCGCGGCGGCGCAGCGCGTGGGCGAGCTGGTTGGCGCGCGCGTCGAGCTGGGCGTACGTGAGCCGCGATCCCTCGAAGCTGGCCGCGAGCGCGTCGGGCGCGCGGCGGACCTGGGCCTCGAAGAGGCTGTGCACGCACGTGTCCGGGAAGTCCGCGCGCGTGTCGTTCCAGGCCACGAGCTGACGCGAGCGCTCCTCGTCGGAGAGCAGCGTCACCGTGGACAGGCGGCGCTCCGGCGAGGCGACCAGCACGTCCACGAGCGCGAGGAAGTGCCGCGTCATCCGCTCGATGGTCGACGCGTCGTACAGGTCCACCTGGTAGTCGAGCTCACCCGTGAAGCCCGCGCTGTTTCGACCCAGCGAGAGCGTCATGTCGAACTTGGCGACATGGCCCTCGTCGGGGCCGGGACGCAGCTCCAGGCCGGGCAGGGACACGTCCGCGTCCGGGGTGTTCTGGAGGATGAACATCACCCGGAACAGCGGTGACTGCTGCAGGTCGCGCAGCGGCTGGAGCTGCTCGAAGGGCAGGTGCTGGTGCGCATAGGCCCCGAGCGCCGTCTCGCGCACGCGGGCCAGCAGCTCGCGCACCGTCGGGTCACCGTCCAGCTTCGTGCGCAGGACGAGCGTGTTGAGGAAGAAGCCGACCAGGCCCTCCAGCTCCGCGCGGTTGCGTCCCGCCACGGGCGAGCCGACGGAGATGTCGTCCTGGCCCGAGTAGCGCGACAGCAGGAGCTGGAACGCACCCAGGAAGAACATGAACGGCGTCAGGCCCTCGCGGTGGCAGAAGGCCTCGATGGCCTCCGCCTTCGCGGGCGCAATGGCCAGGGACACCACGCCACCCCGAGGCCGCGACAGGTGCGTGCGCGGCCTGTCGGTGGGCAGCTCCAGGTCCTGTGGCGCGCCGTCCAACTGCCGCTGCCACCACGCGAGCTGGCGGTCCAGCTCCGCGCCCTCCAGCCACCCGCGCTGCCACGCGGCGAAGTCCGCGTACTGGAGCGGGAGCTCGGGGAGGCTCGGCGTCCGGCCGGCCTGGAGGTCGCCGTACAGCGTGGACATCTCGCGCACGATGACGCTGATGGACCAGCCGTCCGACACGATGTGATGCAGGTTGAGCAGCAGCAGGTGCTCACGCTCCGCGAGCACCAACAGCTCGGCGCGAAGCAGCGGCCCGGTGCTCAGGTCGAACGACTGGAGCGCATGCTCGCCCGCGCGGCGGCGGGCCTCGGCCTCACGCTGCTCGGGTGCCAGGGCGCGCAGGTCGGTCAGCGGCAGCACGAACGGCGCGGGCGCGTGGATGACCTGCTCGGGGCCGTCCGACTCCGCGCGGAACGTGGTGCGCAGGGCCTCGTGACGGTGCACGACGGCCTCGAGCGTCCGGCGCAGCACCTCCACGTCGAGCGCTCCGGAGAGCACCAGCGCGGCGGGGATGTTGAACGCGGGGCTGCCCGGCTCCAGCTGATCCAGGAACCACACGCGCTGCTGCGAGAAGGACAGGGGCAGCTTGCCGTCGCGAGCCACGCGCTGGATGGGCGGAGCGGCCGTCGTCGCGCCGGTGCGCAGGGCGGTGTCCACGCGCTGGGCCAGCGCGGCCACGGTGGGCGCCTCGAACAGCTCGCGCACGGGCAACTCCACCGCGAAGGTGGAGCGGATGCGCGAGGTGACCTGCGTGGCCAGCAGGGAGTGGCCACCCAGCTCGAAGAAGTTCTCCGTGATGCTGACGCGCGCCAGCTTCAGCACCGTCGCGAACAGCTGCGCCAGCTTCTCCTCCACCGGCGTGCGCGGGGCGACGAAGGACGCGTCCGTGCGCAGGCTCTCCGCGTCCGGCGCGGGCAGGAGCTTGCGGGCCAGCTTCCCGCTGGGCGTCAGCGGCAGGGCCTCCAGCGTGACGAACGCGGAGGGCACCATGTACTCGGGCAGGCGCTTGAGCAGGAACGTCCGGAGCGTCTCCGCCGTCGTCGCGGAGGCAGGGGCCTCGTCCGCGGGGACGGGGACGACGTAGGCCACGAGTCGCTTGTCGCCCGGCACGTCCTCGCGCACGGCGGCGGCCGCGTCGCGAACACCCGGAGCGGTGCGCAGGACGGACTCGACCTCGCCCAGCTCCACGCGGAAGCCGCGCACCTTCACCTGGAAGTCGATGCGGCCGAGGAACTCCAGGTTGCCGTCCGCCGTCCACCGCGCGGAGTCACCGGTGCGGTAGAGCCGGTCGCCGGGGATGCCGCTGAACGGGTTCGGCACGAAGGCGGCGGCGGTGATGTCCGGCCGGGCCAGGTAGCCGTGGGCCAGGTGGCTGCCGCCGACGAAGACCTCACCGGCGACGCCGATGGGCGCGGGCTGACCGAGCGGGTCGAGGATGTAGAGCTGCGTGTGACCCAGCGGGCTGCCGACGGGAGGCAGCCGGGGCCACGAGGCCGGCGGGCCGCGCATCCGGTACGCGGAGACGACGTGCGCCTCCGACGGGCCGTACTGGTTCTCGAGCGTGCAGCCCGGCAGCTTCTCGAACATCGCGGCGAGGGTGGCGTTCACCTGGAGCTGCTCGCCGGCCGTGATGACCTCGCACAGCGCGCGCGGCAGCGTGGCGCCGTGGGCCACGGAGTCGGCCATGGCCTGCAGGGCGACGAACGGCAGGAACAGCCGCTCCACGCCCTGGCGGTCCATGAAGTCGAGCAGCGCGGGGATGTCCCGTCGCAGCGTGTCCGTGGGCAGCACCACCCGGGCGCCGACCCACCAGGACGCGAACAGCTCCTGGATGGACACGTCGAAGTTGAGCGACGCGAACTGGAGCGTGGTGGCCCGCGGACGCGGCGACTGGCGGATCTGCCACGCCAACATGTAGCTGAGCGCCCGGTGGGGCATGACGATGCCCTTGGGGATGCCCGTGCTTCCGGACGTGTAGATGACGTACGCGTTCGCCTCGGGCGACACGTCACGCGCGAGGGCATCCGTCGGCTGCCGCGCGATGAGCACCGCTTCGGTATCGAGCGCGATGCGGCGGGCCAGGCTCTTGGACGGCAGGCTCCCGCCCAGGTGCGACTGCGTGAGGACCACCGGAGCGCGCGTGTCCTCGAGCATGAACGCGAGCCGGTCCGCGGGGTACGTGGGGTCCAGCGCCACGTAGTACGCGCCGACCTTGAGCGTCGCGAGCACGGCGATGGCCATGTCCAGGCTCTTGTCCACGCAGATTCCCACGGCGCTCCCAGGCGTCACGCCGTGCTGGACCAGGTGATGCGCGAGCTGGTTGGCGCGCTGGTCGAGCACTGCGTACGTCAGCGAGCGCTGGCCATCCGTGATGGCGATGGCGTCCGGCGTGCGCGCGACCTGGGCCTCCACCGGGCCGTGCATCGTCGTGGCGGTGTGGGCCTCGCGCGACGTGTCGTTCCACTCGACGAGGAGCTGGCGCTCCTCCTCGCGGCTCAAGAGCGACAGGCTCCACGGCGACTGGTCCGGGTTCTCGACGGCGGACTGGAGCAGCCGCACCCAGTGCGCGCCCATGCGCCGCGCGGTGCTCGCGTCGAACAGGTCGGTGTTGAACTCGACGAGGCCCTCGATCTCCTGGCCCGAGTCACCCAGCAGCAGCGACAGGTCGTACTTCGCCGTCCCGCTGTCGACGTCCACCGAGCGGAGCGCATCGGCGCCGCGCGCCTGGGTGACACGCTCGCCGCGAGGCGTGTTCTGGAGGGCGAGCATGACCTGGAACAGCGGCGAGCGGCTCAGGTCGCGCTCCAGCTTCAGCTCCTCCACCAGCTTCTCGAAGGGCACGTCCTGGTGGGCGTAGGCGCCGAGCGTGGTCTCCTTCACCTGCGCCAGCAAGGCGCGGAAGGTGATGCCGGATGTGAGCCGCGCGCGCAGGGCCAGCGTGTTGACGAAGAAGCCGACGATGTTCTCCAGCTCCGCCTGGCGGCGGTTCGCGATGGGCGAGCCGACGACGATGTCGTCCTGTCCCGAGTAACGGGCGAGCAGGACGTGCAGGCCGGTGAGCAGCGCCATGAACGGCGTGATGCCCTCCTGCTTGCACAGGGCGTGGAGCGCGGCGGACAGCTCGGCCCCGAGCTTCACGGGGAAGCTGGCGCCGTGCGAGGTCTGCACGGGAGGTCGAGGCCGGTCCGTGGGCAGCTCCAGGGCGTGGGGCACGCCCGAGAGGTTCTGGCTCCACCAGCCCACCTGGGCGGCGAGCGTCTCGTCACGCAGCCAGCCGCGCTGCCAGGCCGCGTAGTCCGCGTACTGGAGCGGCAGGGGCGCCAGCGGTGAAGGCAGACCCTGGTTGAAGGCGGAGTACAGCGCGCCGACCTCGCGCGAGAGGATGCCGCTGGACCAACCGTCCGAGACGATGTGGTGCACCGTGACGAGCAGCACGTGCTGCTCGGGGGCCAGCTTCAGCAGCGTGGTGCGCAGCAGCGGGACGCGCGTCAGGTCGAACGGCTTCTGCGCCTCGGCGGTGGCCAGCTTCAGGGCCTCGGCCTCGCGCGCGGACTCAGGCATGCGGCTCAGGTCCACGACGGGGACGGCGAGCTCCACGCGCGGATGGACGTGCTGGTAGGGCTCACCGTCCTCGCGGGTGTGGAAGCTGGTGCGCAGCGCCTCGTGACGGTGGACCAGCTCCTGGAGCGCGCGGATGAGCGCGTCGAGGTCCACCACCGTGTCGAGCCGGAGCGCGGAGGGGATGTTGTAGAAGGCGCTGTCCGGCTGGAAGCGGTCGAGGAACCAGAGCCGCTGCTGCGCGAACGACAGCGGCAGCGGTCCGTTCTCACGCGACACCGGGACCAGCGGCGGGAGCTGGACGCTCTTGCCCGCGAGGATGGCCTCGTCGACGCGCTGGGCGAGCGCTTCGATGGTCGGCACGGAGAACAGGTCTCTCAGCGCGAGTTCCACGCCGAAGCTCGCGCGGATGCGGGAGACGAGCTGCGTGGCGAGGAGGGAGTGGCCACCGAGCTCGAAGAAGTCGTCGGTGAGGCCGACGCGCTCGACGTGGAGCAGCTCCGCCCAGAGCGCGGCGAGACGAATCTCCGTGGGCGTGCGCGGCGCGACGTAGTCCCGAGCAGAGGGCTGTGTGTCGAGCGCCGGGAGCGCGTCGCGGTCGACCTTGCCGTTGGGAGTGAGGGGGAGTGCGTCGAGCTGTGCAATGGCGGAAGGCACCATGTGCTCGGGCAGGCGCAGCTTGAGGAAGTCGCGAAGGACGGAGACGTCGACGTCCTCACCGACGACGTAGGCGACGAGGCGCTTGTCGCCGGAGGCTTCGGTGCGGATGGAGGCGACGGCCTGGGAGACGGAGGGGAGGAGGAGGAGGGCGGCTTCGACTTCGCCCAGCTCGATGCGGAAGCCGCGCAGCTTCACCTGGGAGTCGAGGCGGCCGAGGAACTCGAGGGTGCCGTCGGGGAGCCAGCGGGCCTTGTCACCGGTGAGGTAGAGGCGGGCGCCGGGGGCGAGGGAGAAGGGGTTGGGGACGAAGCGCTCAGCGGTGAGGTCGGGGCGGTGGAGGTAGCCACGAGCGAGGCCGACGGAGTCGATGCAGAGCTGGCCGGGGACGCCGACGGGGAGAGGACGCAGGGAGGCGTCGAGGATGAAGAGGCGGACGTTGTCCCAGGGGGTGCCGATGGAGGGCGTCTGGCCTGGGAGAAGGGGCTGGGAGATGGAGGCGCAGACGGTGACTTCGGTGGGGCCGTAGGCGTTGAGGAGGCGGACGCGGGAGCCCCAGCGGGAGACGAGCTCGGGAGGGCAGGCCTCGCCAGCGGAGATGAGGGTGGAGAGAGAGGGGAAGTCCTCGGGGTGGAGCTGGGCGAGGACGGAGGGAGTGAGGGTGACGGCGGAGATGGACTCGTCGCGGAGCAGGTCGCGAAGGGGAGCGCCGGGCATGAGGCGCTCGCGAGGAGCGAGGACGAGGGTGGAGCCGGCGAGGAGGGCGCCGAAGATTTCGGCGACGGAGGCGTCGAAGTTGAAGGAAGCGAACTGGAGGACGCGGGAGGCGGGAGAGAAGCCGTGGCGGCGGCCCGCGGCGAGCGCGGTGTTGGAGAAGCCGCGGTGCTGAAGGAGGGTGCCCTTGGGGGTGCCGGTGGAGCCGGAGGTGTAGATGACGTAGGCGAGGTTGTCGGCCACCGCGTCGGAGTCAGGTGCCGACGTCGACTGGGTCGCAATCTTCGCGGCCTCCGAGTCGATCAACACACGCCGCTGCGTCGAGACAGGAAGCTGCTTCGCGAGCGCCTCGGTGGTGAGGAGGACAGGCGCGGAGCTGTCGCGGAGGATGAAGGACAGTCGCTCGGCGGGATACGTCGGATCGAGAGGCACCCAGGCGCCGCCAGCCTTGAGGATGGCGAGCATGGAGACGACGAGGTCGAGCGAACGCTCCAGGCAGAGCGCGACAGGGACCTCGGGCCTGACGCCGAGCGAGCGCAGGTGGTGGGCGAGCTGATTGGCGCGCGAGTCGAGCTGCGCGAAGGTGAGGGACTCGCCCTCGAAGCGAAGCGCCTCGGCCTCCGGCGTACGCCGAGCCTGGGCCTCGAAGAGCGAATGCGCGGTGGCCTCGCGCGGGAAGTCGCGAGCGGAGTCGTTCCACTCCACCAGCACGCGCTGCTGCTCCGCCTCGGTGAGCAGGGACAGCGAGGCGACAGGCGCCTCGGGTCGCTCCACGGCCTTCTCGAGCAGGACCCCCAGGTGGCGAATCAGCGCATCCACGGTCTCCGCGGTGAACAGGTCCGTGCGGTACTCGACGCCGAAGGACAGACCCTGTGCCGTCTCCGCTGCGGAGAGCGTGAGGTCCAGCCGCGAGGTGCCCGTGTTGGCGGGCTGCAGGTGGAAGGTGAGGTCGGGGAGCTTCAGCTCCGAGTCCGGCTGGTTCTGGAGCACCAGCGCCACCTGGAAGAGCGGCGCGTGCGCGGGGTTGCGCTCCGGGTTGACGGCCTTGACCACTTCCTCGAACGGCAGGTCCTGGTGCGCGTAGGCGCCCAGCGTGTCCTTCCTCACGCGTGCAAGCAGCTCGCGGAAGGACGGATTGCCACCCAGCCGCACGCGCAGCGGGAGCTGGTTGATGAAGAAGCCGATGAGGTCCTCGGTCTCGGCCTGGTGACGGTTGGCGATACCCGTTCCCACGACGAAGTCCTCCTGGCCCGAGTAGCGGGACAGGACGGCCTGGAGGCCCGCCATCAGCGCCATGAAGAGCGTGGTGCCCTCACGACGGCACAGCGCCTGGAGCGACTCGACGAGCGAGCGCGGCAGCACGCGCGACACCAGGGCGCCACCGAAGCCCTGACGCGCCGGGCGCGGGAAGTCCGTGGGCAGCTCCAGCAGCGGAGGTGCCCCTGAGAGGTGCTCCTTCCACCACGAGACCTGGGCCTTGAGCGCCTCGCCCTGCAGCCACGCGCGCTGCCAGGCCGCGTAGTCGGCGTACTGGATGGACAGCTCGGGCAGCGGAGAAGGCTGGCCCGCGCGGAACGCGGCGTAGAGCGCCGCCGTCTCACGCACGAGCACGCCCATGGACCAGCCATCCGAGACGATGTGATGCATCGTCAGGAGCAGGATGTGGCGCTGCTCACCCAGGCGCAGCAGCTTCGCGCGCAGGAGCGGACCGCGCGCGAGGTCGAACGGACGACGCGCCTCCTCATCGACCCAACGCTGGACCTGGCCCTCGTCGAGCGAGGACACCTCCACGACGGGCACCGTCACCGGCGACGGAGCATGGACGACCTGCTCGGGACCCGCTCGGAACGTGGTGCGCAGCGACTCGTGACGCCGCACCATCTCCGTGAACGCCCGCTCCAGGGCCCGCGTGTCCACGACACCCTCGAGCCGCAGCGCGATGGGCATGTTGTACGCGGGGCTCCCCGGGTCCAACTGGTCGAGGAACCACAGCCGCTGCTGGGCGAAGGACTGGACGAACGCCCTCGGCGCAGCTCCCTCGCGAGGCAGCGCGGTGAGCGGCGGACGCTGGAGCCGCGCGCCCGTGCTCAGCGCTGTGTCGATGCGCTGGGCGAGCGCCTGGACCGTCGGCGACTCGAAGAGGTCCCGCAGGGGCAGGTCGACCTGGAAGGCGGAGCGCACGCGCGAGACGAGCTGCGTGGCGAGCAGCGAGTGACCACCGAGCACGAAGAAGCTCGCGGTGGTGCTGACACGTGACACACCCAGCACCTGGGCGAAGAGGCCCGCGAGCAGCTCCTCGGTGGGGGTTCCTGGCGCGACCTGTGCGTCGTCCGTGAAGGACCCGGTCTGCTCGGGAACAGGCAGGGCCTTGCGGTCCACCTTGCCGTTGCTCGTGAGCGGCAGCGCATCGAGGACCCGCAGAGAGGACGGGACCATGTACTCGGGCAGCCGCTGTGCGACGAACGTCCGCAGCGCGGCGGTGTCGAGCGAGGCGGGCGCCACGACGTAGCCCACGATGCGCCTGTCGCCGGGACGGTCCTCGCGCACGAGCACCACGGCCTCGCGCACTTCGGGATGCGCGAGCAGGGCGGACTCGATCTCCGCCAGCTCGATGCGGAAGCCGCGCACCTTCACCTGGTCGTCCGCGCGGCCGAGGAACTCCAGCACGCCGTCTCGACGCCAGCGGACCTGATCGCCCGTGGCGTACAGCCGCGCTCCAGGGACGGAAGAGAACGCGTCGGGCACGAAGCGCTCGGCGGTCATCGCGGCCTGGCCGATGTAGCCCCGCGCCACGCCCTCGCCTCCGATGAACAGCTCACCCGTGACTCCCACGGGCACGGGCTGGCCATGCGCATCGAGCACGTACACCTGCGTGTCCGCGATGGGACCACCGATGGGCGCGGTGGCACCCTGGATGTCCCCGCTCACCGTCCACGACGTGGCGTCGACGGTCGTCTCGGTGGGGCCGTAGCAGTTGGCCAACCGAGTCTCGGGCCACTGCGTGCGCACCCGTCGCGCCAGCTCGGCGGACAGCGCCTCACCACCCGACACGAGCACTCGCAGACCCGAGGCCCGCTCGAGTCGCTCGGAATCCACAAGGAGGCGGAGCTGAGACGGGACGAGTTGGAGCACCGTCACCCGCTGGTTCGCGAGCACGGACAGGAGCGCGTCCATGTCCAGGTCCGCCGAGGACGGCGGCAGCACCAGCGTGGCGCCGCCGGCCAGCGTGGCGAGCAGCTCCGGCACCACGGCGTCGAAGCCGGGCGCCGTCTTCTGGAGCATGCGGTCCGCCGGGCCCAGTCCCAGGCTCTTCGTGAACCAGGCCGTGTGACGCGCGAGCGCGCGGTGCGGGACCACCACGCCCTTGGGGCGACCCGTCGAGCCGGACGTGAACAGGACGTAGGCCGCGTTCTCGGAGGTGAGACCCGGCGCGGTGAACGTGCTGCTCGCCACCGCGTCGGCGCCCACCAGGTCCTCGAGGACGAGGACCGTGCGCGTCGACGGCAGCGCCGTACGCAGCGCGCGCTGGGTCAGCACCACCGCGGGGGTGGTGTCCTCCAGCATCATGCCGAGGCGCTCGGACGGAGAGGAGGGATCCAGCGGTACCCACACGCCTCCGGCCGCGAGCACGCCCAGTACGCCGATGACCAGCTCCGGCGAGCGGCGCGCGAACAGACCCACGCGCACCTCGGGGCCCACGTTCCGATGACGCAGCAGCTCCGCGAGCGCGAGGGCACGCCGCTCCAGCTCCCGATACGTGAGCGTCCCGCCGGTCCACTCGAGCGCCACGGCCTCGGGCGACCGCGCCGCGCGCGCCTGGAACCACGTGAAGACGGAGCTGTCGCGCGGGAAGTCGGAGCGCGTGTCGTTCCACTGCACCAGGAGCTGGTGTCGCTCCTCGGCGGAGAGCAGCGGCAGCGCGGCGAGCGAGACGTCCGGCGTGGAGACCGCGGCCTCCAGCAGGCGGGTGAACTGACCCGTCATCGCCTCGAGCGTCCGGGCGTCGAACAGGTCCGTGTTGTACTCGAAGCCGCCCATGAGGCCCGCGGGCGTCTCCTGGAGGACCAGGGACAGGGAGTACTTCGCGATACCCGGGTCCACGTCCGCTGGCGTGAGCGACAGCTCCGGCAGCGTCAGCGACGGCACGGGCGTGTTCTGCAGCGCGAACATCACCTGGAAGAGCGGCGAGTGGCTCAGGCTGCGCGCGGGCTGCAGCTCCTCCACCAGGTGCTCGAACGGGACGTCCTGATGCGTGAGGGCGCCGAGCGCGGCCTCACGGGCCTGCTCGACGAGCGCGCGGAACGACATGGCTCCGGACATCTGGCCACGCAGCACGAGCGTGTTGATGAACACGCCGATGAGACCCTCTGTCTCCGGGCGATTGCGACCCGCCACCGGCGAACCCACGAGCACGTCATCCTGGCCCGTGACGCGGTACAGGAACGCCTGGAACGCGGCGAGGACCACCATGAAGGGCGTGGCGCCGAGCTGCTGCCCCAGGGCCGCCACGGCGGAGGAGACCTCCGGGGACAGCCGCACGGGATGCGTGGCGCCGGCCTGCGTCTGCATCGGAGGCACGGGACGGTCCGTGGGGAGCGCCAGCACGTGGTTGGCTCCCGCGAGCTGGGTCTTCCAGTACGTGAGCTGACGCTCCAGCTCACCGGCGCCGAGCCACTGGTGCTGCCACGCCGCATGGTCGGCGTACTGCACGCGCAGCGTCGGGAGGGACGCCGTGCGCCCCTCGCGAGCCGCGCTGTACAGCTCCGCGGCCTCGCGCACGAGCACACCCGTGGACCAGCCGTCGGAGACGATGTGGTGCATCGTCAGCAGCAGCACATGCAGGCGCTCGTCCAGACGGAGGAGCGTCACGCGCAGCAGCGGACCTCGGGCGAGGTCGAACGGCTTGCGTGCCTCGGCGAGCGCGAGTCGCCGGGCTTCTTCCTCACGCTGCGCGGAGGGGAGCGTGGACAGGTCCACCAGGGCGACGTTCAGCGTCGCTTCCTCCGCGATGGCCTGATGCGGACTGCCATCCGCGTTCGCGGGGAACGTGGTGCGCAGCGCCTCGTGGCGTCGCACGAGCGCGGCGAAGGCCTGCTCCAGCGCGGAGACCTCGACCGCGCCTTCCAGCCGGATGGCCGCGGGCAGGTTGTAGAGAGCGGTGCCCGGCTCGAGCTGATCCAGGAACCACAGCCGACGCTGGGCGAAGGACAGCGGCAGGTTGCCCGTGCGCGCGACAGGCGTCAGCTCCGGTGCGCGAGGAGTGGTTGCTCCGGCCTGGACGAGCACCTCCACACGCGCCGCGAGCTTCTCCACCGTGGGCGCCTCGAACAGCTCACGCAGCGGCACCTCGATGCCGAACGTGGCCTGGAGTCGAGACAGCGATTGCGTGGCGAGGAGGGAGTGGCCACCGAGCTCGAAGAAGTCGTCGGTGAGGCCGACGCGCTCGACGTGGAGCAGCTCCGCCCAGAGCGCGGCGAGGCGAATCTCGGTGGGCGTGCGCGGCGCGACGTACTCGCGCACGGGGGCGGCGATGGACGCGTCGGGCGAGGGCAGTGCGTCGCGGTCGACCTTGCCGTTGGGGGTGAGGGGGAGTGCGTCGAGCTGTGCAATGGCGGAAGGCACCATGTGCTCGGGCAGGCGCAGCTTGAGGAAGTCGCGAAGGACGGAGACGTCGACGTCCTCACCGACGACGTAGGCGACGAGGCGCTTGTCGCCGGAGGCTTCGGTGCGGATGGAGGTGACGGCCTGGGAGACGGAGGGGTGGAGGAGGAGGGCGGCTTCGACTTCGCCCAGCTCGATGCGGAAGCCGCGCAGCTTCACCTGGGAGTCGAGGCGGCCGAGGAAGTCGAGGGTGCCGTTGGGGAGCCAGCGGGCCTTGTCACCGGTGAGGTAGAGGCGGGCGCCGGGGACGAGGGAGAAGGGGTTGGGGACGAAGCGCTCAGCGGTGAGGTCCGCGCGGTGGAGGTAGCCACGAGCGAGGCCGACGGAGTCGATGCAGAGCTGGCCGGGGACGCCGACGGGGAGAGGACGCAGGGAGGCGTCGAGGATGAAGAGGCGGACGTTGTCCCAGGGGGTGCCGATGGAGGGCGTCTGGCCAGGGAGAAGGGGCTGGGAGATGGAGGCGCAGACGGTGACTTCGGTGGGGCCGTAGGCGTTGAGGAGGCGGACGCGGGAGCCCCAGCGGGAGACGAGCTCGGGAGGGCAGGCCTCGCCGGCGGAGATGAGGGTGGAGAGAGAGGGGAAGTCCTCGGGGTGGAGCTGGGCGAGGACGGAGGGGGTGAGGGTGACGGCGGAGATGGACTCGTCGCGGAGCAGGTCGCGAAGAGGAGCGCCGGGCATGAGGCGCTCGCGAGGAGCGAGGACGAGGGTGGAGCCGGCGAGGAGGGCGCCGAAGATTTCGGCGACGGAGGCGTCGAAGTTGAAGGAAGCGAACTGGAGGACGCGGGAGGCGGGAGAGAAGCCGTGGCGGCGGCCCGCGGCGAGCGCGGTGTTGGAGAAGCCGCGGTGCTGAAGGAGGGTGCCCTTGGGAGTGCCGGTGGAGCCGGAGGTGTAGATGACGTAGGCGAGGTTGTCGGCCACCGCGCCGGAGTCAGGTGCAGACGTCGGCTGCCGCGAGATGAAGCGAGAGTCGGAGTCGAGCAGGACGAGCTGCTGCGTCGACACGGGAAGCTCGTCGGCCAGGGACTCGGTGGTGAGGAGGACGGGCGCGGAGCAGTCTCGGAGGATGAAGGACAGCCGCTCGACGGGGTAGGACGGATCGAGAGGCACCCAGGCGCCGCCAGCCTTGAGGATGGCGAGCATGGAGACGACGAGGTCGAGCGAACGCTCGAGGCAGAGCGCGACGGGGACCTCGGGCCTGACGCCGAGCGAGCGCAGGTGGTGGGCGAGCTGATTGGCGCGCGAGTCGAGCTGCGCGAACGTCAGGGACTCGCCCTCGAAGCGAAGCGCCTCGGCCTCCGGCGTACGCCGAACCTGGGCCTCGAAGAGCGAATGAGCGGTGGCCTCGCGCGGGAAGTCGCGAGCGGAGTCGTTCCACTCCACCAGCACGCGCTGCTGCTCCTCCTGCCGCATGAGGGGGAGCGTGGAGATTCGGGCCGAGGGCTTGGTCGTCGCGGCCTCGAGCACATTGCCGAGGTGGCGAATCAGGCCGTCGATGGTCTCCGCGGTGAACAGGTCCGTGCGGTACTCGGCCGAGCAGGAGAGGCCGTGCGCGGACTCGGTGATGGACAGCGTGAGGTCGAGTCGCGCGGTGCCCGTGCCGCTGCCCAGCGGACGGAAGGTGAGGCCAGGGACCTCCAGCTCCGTGTCCGGCTGGTTCTGGAGCACCAGCTTGACCTGGAAGAGCGGAGCGAAGCCCAGGCCTCGACCGGGGTTGAGGTCCTTGACCAGCTCCTCGAAGGGCAGGTCCTGGTGCGCGTACGCGCCCAGCGTGTCCGTCTTCACGCGTGAGAGCAGCTCGCGGAACGACGGGTCTCCACCCAGCCGCGCGCGCAGGGCGAGCTGATTGATGAAGAAGCCGATGAGGCCCTCGGTCTCCGCGCGGTTGCGGTTCGCGATGTCCGTGCCGAGGACGAAGTCCTCCTGGCCCGAGTAGCGCGACAGCACGACCTGGAAGCCCGCGAGCAACGCCATGAACAGCGTGGAGCCCTCTTCACGGCACAGCGCCTGGAGTGAATCCACCAGCGAGCGCGGCAGGACTCGGCCCACCATCGCGCCCTGGAATCCTTGCACCACGGGACGGGGGAAGTCGGTGGGCAGGTCCAGCTGCGGCGCCGCGCCGGACAGGTGCGTCCGCCACCACGAGAGCTGGGCCTCGAGCGCGTCACCCTGCAGCCATTCACGCTGCCACGCCGCGTAGTCGGCGTACTGGATGGGCAGCTCGGGCAGCCGCGCGGGCTGGCCCGTCACGAACGACGCGTAGAGCTCGGTGGATTCGCGCACCAGCAGCCCCATGGACCAGCCGTCCGTGGCGATGTGATGCAGCGTCAGCATCAGCACGTGCTGCGTGGCCTCCAGCCGCAGCAGCGACGCGCGCAGCACGGGGCCGCGGCCCAGGTCGAACGGGCGCTTCGCCTCGGCGAGCACGCGCCGCTGGACCTCCGCCTCGCGAGCCTCACCCGTCAGCGAGGACAGGTCCTCGACGGGCATCGGCACCGGTGCGGGTGCGTGGATGACCTGGACAGGGCCTTCCTGGAACGTGGTGCGCAGCACCTCGTGACGGCGCACGAGCTCGGTGATGGCCTGTCGCAGGGCCTCGACGTCCACCACACCCTCGAGCCGCAGCGCGATGGGCATGTTGAACGTCGGGCTGTCCGGCTGGAGCTTGTCGAGGAACCAAAGGCGCTGCTGCGCGAAGGACAGCGGCAGCGGCCGGCTCCGGTCCGCCGGGACGAGCGGCGGCACCTTCGTCTCGGCGGCGTACTGCTCCAGGCGCTCGGCGAGGCCCGCGACGGTGGGCGCCTCGAACAGCTCTCGCAGCGGGAGCTCCACGTTGAACGCGGCCCGGATGCGCGAGACGACCTGCGTGGCGAGCAGCGAGTGTCCACCCAGCGCGAAGAAGCTGTCGGTGGCACCCACGCGCGGCAGCTTGAGCACGGCGGCGAACAGCTCCGCGAGCTTCTCTTCCGCGGGCGTGCGGGGCGCGATGAACGTCGCGTCTCCGCGCAGGCTCTCCGCGTCGGGCGCCGGCAGCAGCCGCCGGGCAATCTTTCCGCTGGGCGTCAGCGGGAGCGCGTCCAGCGTGAGGAAGACGGACGGCACCATGTACTCGGGCAACTGTCCGAGCAGCGCCGAGCGCAGCGCGCCCGGAGTCAGCGCGACACCGGACTCCCCCGTGGGAACGACGTAGCCCACCAGGCGCTTGTCGCCGGGCACGTCCTCGCGCACCACGGCCGCCGCGTCCCGGATTCCCGGGAGCGCACGCAGCGAGGCCTCGACCTCGCCGAGCTCGACGCGGAAGCCTCGCAGCTTCACCTGACCGTCCAGGCGTCCCAGGAACTCGACGGTGCCGTCCGCCTTCCAGCGCGCGGAGTCACCGGTGCGGTAGAGCCGCGCGCCCGGAGCCTTGCTGAACGGATGCGGGACGAACTTCTCGGCCGTCAGCTCTGGACGGCCCGGGTAGCCGAGCGCCAGGTGCTCGCCGCCGATGTGGAGCTCGCCCGGCACGCCGATGGGCGTCGGCTGTCCCATCGCATCCAGCACGAACAACTGCGTGTGCGGCAGCGGCGCGCCGATGGACGGCAGGCGCGGCCAGGACGCGGGCGCACCCTGGAGTCGGTGCGCGGAGACGACGTGCGTCTCGGACGGGCCGTACTGGTTCTCGAGCACGCACCCGGGCAGCCGCTCGAAGAGGGCCACGAGCGCGGGAGTGACCTGGAGCTGCTCACCGGCCGTGACGACCTCGCGCAGGGACACGGGCAGCGTGGCGCCGTGCGCGACGGCGTCGGCGATGGCCTGGAGCGCGACGAACGGGAGGAACAGTCGCTCCACGCCCTGCGCCTGGAGGAAGTCGAGCAGCGCGGGCACGTCCTGGCGCAGCCCGCCCGTGGGCAGCACGAGCGTTCCACCCGCCCACCACGTGGAGAACAGCTCCTGGCAGGACACGTCGAAGCTGAGCGACGCGAACTGGAGCGTCGTGGCCTGGGGCTTGCGCGACTGGCGGAGCTGCCACGTGAACAGGTTGCTCAGCGCTCGATGCGGCAGCGCGACACCCTTGGGCCGGCCTGTGGAGCCGGACGTGTAGATGACGTACGCGGGCGCATCGGACGACAGCGTCACCGTGAGCGCGTGCGTGGGCTTCGTGGTGATGACCTCGGCCTCGGCATCGAGGAGGAGGTTCCGCACGGAGCCGGCGACCGGGAGCGAATCCCGGAGGCTGGAGTGCGACAGGACGACGCGCGTACCCGAGTCCTCCAGCATGAAGGCGAGGCGCTCCGCAGGGTAGTTCGGGTCGAGCGGCAGGTAGGCCGCTCCGGCCTTCAGCGCGGCGAGGACCGCCACCGCCATGTCGAGCGACTTCTCCAGGCAGATGCCGACCGTGGCGCCCGCGAAGACGCCATGCTGACGCAGCACGTGCGCGAGCTGGTTGGCCCGCGCGTCGAGCTGGGCGTAGGTGAGCGCCGTCGTGCCGTCCGAGACCGCGATGGCCTCGGGCGTCCGCGCGGCCTGGACCTCCACGGGGTGGTGGATGGCCACGGGCACGTGCGGCGCGTGCGCCGTGTCGTTCCACTCCGTGAGGAGCTGCTGACGCTCGTGGGTGCTCAGCAGCGGCAGTCGGGCGAGCGACTGGCTCGCGTCGGAGACCGCCGAGGCGAGCAGTCGGGTGAGGTGCTCACCCATGCGCTGGGCCGTGCTCCGGTCGAACAGGTCCGTGTTGAACTCGAGCAGACCGTGGATGTCGTCGCCGGTGTCGACCAGCAGCAGCGAGAGGTCGAACTTGGCAGTTCCGCTGTCGACCTCGAGGCTGCGAGGGGCTCCGGCTGGGACGCCCTCGGCGCGGGCCGTCTGCAGACCGAGCATGGCCTGGAAGAGCGGCGAGCGGCTGAGGTCGCGCTGCGGCTGGAGCTCCTCGACGAGCTTCTCGAAGGGGACGTCCTGGTGCTCGTAGGCCGCGAGGGTGGACTCTCGCACCTGGGTGAGCAGCTCGCGGAACGTCATGTCCATCCGCGTCCGGGTCCGGAGCGCGAGCGTGTTGACGAAGAAGCCGATGATGCCCTCGAGCTCGGCCCGCTGCCGGTTGGCGATGGGCGAGCCCACGACGATGTCATCCTGACCCGAGTAGCGGGCGAGCAGGACGTTGAAGGCGGACAGCAACACCATGAAGGGCGTGACGCCCTCGCGCTGGCACAGGGCGCGAAGCGCGGTGGTGAGCTCCGCTCCGAGCCTCACCGGCAGGTTGGCGCCGTGGGCCGACTGCACGGCCGGACGAGGACGGTCCGTGGGCAGCTCGAGGGCATGCGGCGCCCCCGAGAGGTGCTCGCGCCACCAGGCGACCTGCTGGGCGAGGACGTCATCACGCAGCCAGCTTCGCTGCCAGGCGGAGTAGTCGGCGTACTGGAGCGACAGCGGGGCGAGCGGCGACGGCAGGCCACGCGAGAACGCGGCATACAGCTCGCCGACCTCGCGGCCGAAGATGCCGCTGGACCAACCGTCCGAGACGATGTGGTGCACGGTGACGAGCAGCACGTGACGCTGCTCGGAGAGTCGCAGCAGCGTGGCCCGCACCAGCGGCGCGCGCGTCAGGTCGAAGGGCTTCTGGATCTCGAGCGTCGCGAGCTTCTGGGCCTCGGCCTCGCGCGCCTGCTCGGGCAGCTGGCCCAGGTCCACCACGGAGACCGACAGCGTGGCGTCCGGATGGATGCGCTGGACGGGCTCGCCATCCTCGCGGGTGTGGAAGCTGGTACGCAGCGACTCGTGGCGACGCACGAGCTCCCGGAGCGCGCGCGTGAGGGCCTCGGTGTCCAGCGCTCCGTCGAGCTGGAGCGCGCTGGGGATGTTGTAGAACGGGCTGTCCGGCTGGAGCTTGTCGAGGAACCACAGCCGCTGCTGCGCGAACGAGAGCGGCAGCTCCCCCGTGCGCGGCACGGGCGCCAAGGGCGGGAGCTGGAGGCCGTGACGCTCCTGACGCGCGGACTCGATGCGCGTCGCGAGCTGGGCCACCGTGGAGGCCTCGAAGAGCGCCCGCACCGGCAGCTCGACGCCGAATGACTGACGCACCCGCGACACGAGCTGCGTGGCGAGGAGCGAGTGTCCGCCCAGCTCGAAGAAGCTGTCGGTGACGCCGACGCGCTCGACGTGGAGCACGGAGGCGAAGAGGGATGCGAGGAGCTGCTCCGTCGGCGTGCGGGGCGCGGTGTACTCGCGGGCCGTGGCGAGACGCTCCGGCGCGGGGAGTGCCTTGCGGTCGGCCTTGCCACTCGGCGTCAGCGGCATGGCCGCCAGGTGCATGAAGACCGAGGGCACCATGTACTCGGGCAGCCGAGGTTCGAGGTGTGCCCGGAACTGCGCCTGGGTCAGCGACTCCGCGTCGCCTGTGACGTAGGCGACGAGGCGTGCGTCACCCGCGACGTCTTCGCGCACGGTGACGATGGCATCGCGCACGGACGGGTGCGCGAGCAGCGCGTTCTCGACTTCACCGAGCTCGATGCGGAAGCCACGCAGCTTGACCTGGAAGTCGGAGCGGCCGAGGTACTCGAGGGTGCCGTCGGGGAGCCAGCGAGCGAGGTCACCGGTGCGGTAGAGGCGTGCGCCGGGAGCGTCGCTGAAGGCATCGGGGATGAAGCGCTCGGCGGTGAGGTGAGGAGAGCGCCAGTAGCCGAGGCCGACCTGGACACCGCCGATGAAGAGCTCGCCCGGGACGCCGACGGGAGAAGGCTGCCCCTGGGAGTCGAGGACGTAGAGGCGGGTATTGGCGACGGGCCTGCCGATGGGGATGGAGGAGAGGGAGGAGCCGCGAGCGCAGTGGAAGAAGGAGACGTCGACGGCGGCCTCGGTGGGGCCGTAGAGGTTGTGGAGCTCGGAGGAGGGGTGAAGGCGCGAGTGGGCGCGGTGGACGAGGTCCGCGGGGAGGGCCTCGCCGGAGCAGAGGACGCGGCGCAGGTGGTTGAGGGAGTCGAGCCCCGGCTCCTCGAGGAAGGCGCGGAGCATGGAGGGGACGAAGTGGACGGTGGAGACGCGCTCGTCGGAGAGGAGGCGGACGAGGTAGGCGGGGTCCTGGTGTCCGCCGGGCCTGGCGAGGACGAGGCGAGCGCCGGTGAGAAGGGGCCAGAAGAACTCCCAGACGGAGACGTCGAAGCTGAAGGGAGTCTTCTGGAGGACGGTGTCGAGGGCGGTGAGGGAGTACTGCTGCTGCATCCAGAGGAGGCGGTTGACGACACCGGAGTGGGCGTTCATGGCGCCCTTGGGGCGGCCGGTGGAGCCCGAGGTGAAGATGACGTAGGCGAGGGAGTCCGGGCCCGCGAGAGGAGGGAGAGAGGCGGAGGACTGACGGGAGACGGCGTCCCACTGGGTGTCGAGGCAGAGCACCTGGGAGGCGTGCTGAGGCAGGACGGAGGTCAGGCGTGAGTGGGTGAGGAGGACGGGAGCCTGGGCGTCCTCGAGCATGCCGGCGAGACGCTCGCGGGGGTAGGCGGGGTCGAGGGGGACGTAGGCGGCGCCGGACTTGAGGACGGCGAGGAGTGAGACGACGAGGTCGAGGGAGCGCTCGAGGCAGACGGCGACGAGGAGGCCCGGGCGGGCGCCGAGGGAGCGCAGGTGGTGGGCGAGCTGGTTGGAGCGGGCGGCGAGCTGAGCGTAGGAGAGAGACGTGCCCTCGAAGCGGAGGGCTTCGGCGTGAGGCGTCCGGAGGGCCTGGGCCTCGAAGAGGGAGTGGAGGGTGGCGTCCTCGGGGTAGCGGACGTGCTCGCCCTGGAAGTCGGAGAGCAGGGTCTGCGTCTCGGTGGCCGAGAGGAGCTTCAGGCTGTGCAGCGGCTGGTCGACGTGTGTGGTCGCCTCGGTGAGCAGGCTCGTGAAGTGGCGAGCCATGCGCTCCACGGTGGAGGCGTCGAACAGGTCTGAGTTGTAGTCCAGCGCGCCCTGCAGCTTGCCTCCAACCTCGCTCATGCCGAGGAAGAGGTCGAACTTGGCGGAGTGCAGTTCGGAGGTGAGGACGTCGAGCTCGAGGCCAGGGAGGTCGAGGTCTTCGTCGGGAGTGTTCTGGTAGACGAAGGACACCTGGAACAGCGGCGAGCGGCTGAGGTCGCGCTGCGGCTGGAGTTCCTCGACGAGCTTCTCGAAGGGGATGTCCTGGTGCTCGAACGCGGCGAGCGTGGACGCACGCGTGTGGGTGAGCAACTCCCGGAAGGAGTGCTCGGGGTTGATGCGCGCGCGGTGGACCAGCGTGTTGACGAAGAAGCCGATGAGGCCCTCCGTCTCGGCGCGGTTGCGGTTGGCGATGGGCGAGCCCACCGAGATGTCGTCCTGCCGTGAGTAGCGCGACAGGAGGACCTGCCAGCCAGCGAGCAGCACCATGAACGGCGTCGCGTTCTCACGCTGCGCGAGCGCCTTCACCGCCTGCGTCAGCTCCGTTGAGAGCGTGAACGGAAGGACCGCGCCGTTGTAGGTCTGGACGGCGGGACGAGGCCTGTCGGTGGGCAGCTCGATGGCGGCGGGAGCCCCCGCGAGCTGATTGCGCCACCAGCCGAGCTCCTTCTCGAGCACGTCACCGTGCAGCCACTGGCGTTGCCAGACGGAGAAGTCGGCGTACTGGATGGGAAGCGGCGCGAGCTGCGTGGGCTCGTTGCCGGAGAACTGGCGATAGAAGGCCGCCAGCTCGCGGACCATGACGGAGATGGACCAGCCGTCGGACGCGATGTGGTGGATCGTGACGAGCAGCCTGTGCTCCCGCGCATCCAGACGGACGAGTGAGGCACGGACCACGGGGCCCCGAGCCAGGTCGAACGGACGCACGGCCTCCTGGGAGGCCAACCGCTGGGCCTCGGCCTCACGCTCCTGTGCGGGCAGGGCGGACAGGTCGATGACCGGCATCTCCAGCACGAAGTCCGGCTGGATGACCTGGACGGGCTGACCGCCGTGGACCGCGAAGTGAGTGCGGAGCACCTCGTGGCGCGCGAGGAGCGCGTTGAGCGACTGATGCAGCGCGCTGACGTCGAGTGAACCGGAGAGCTTGAGGGCCCAGGGGATGTTGTAGGTGGAGGAGCCGGGCTGGAGCTGGTCGAGGAACCAGAGGCGCTGCTGAGCGAAGGAGAGAGGCAGCGGCTGGGAGCGGTCGACAGGGACGAGAGGAGGCTGGCGGGAAGCGGAGCCGTGCTGCTCGAGGCGCTGAGCGAGCAGAGCGACGGTAGGCGCGGCGAAGAGCTCACCGAGAGGGAGCTCGACGCTGAAGGCGGAGCGGATGCGAGAGACGACCTGGGTGGCGAGGAGGGAGTGGCCGCCCAACTCGAAGAAGTCGCCGTGGAGGCTGACGCGCTCCAGGCCGAGGACGTCGGCGAAGATGGAGGCGAGGCGAGCCTGGGCGGGAGTGGAAGGCTCGACGAATTCGTCAGCGGAAGCCGCCAAGGCGAAGTCGGGAGCAGGGAGCGACTTGCGGTCGAGCTTGCCGTTGGCGGAGAGGGGGAAGGCCGACAGCGAGACGAAAGCCGAGGGCACCATGTACTCGGGCAGTCGTTGCTGGAGGAAACCCTTGAGCGCGGTGGTATCGACGGACTGCTCTTCTGCGGCGGTGAAGTAGGCGACGAGGCGCTTGTCACCAGGGACGTCCTCACGAGCGAGGACGACAGCCTCCTGGATGCCGGAGAAGAGACGCAGAGCGGCCTCGACTTCGCCGAGCTCGATGCGGAAGCCACGAATCTTCACCTGGAAGTCGTTGCGGCCGAGGAACTCGAGGGTGCCGTCGGAGAGCCAGCGAGCCTTGTCACCGGTGCGGTAGAGGCGAGCACCGGGCGAGCTGCTGAAGGGGTGAGGGACGAAGCGCTCGGCGGTGAGGTCCGCGCGGTTGAGGTAACCCCAAGCCAGGCCGTCGCCGCCGACGAAGAGCTCTCCGGGAACGCCAGGAGGAAGCGGCTGGAAGGAGGAGTCGAGGACGAAGGCGGAGGAGTTGGAGAGAGGCGAGCCGATGGGGACGGAGCGGGAGACAGCGTCACCGTGGCGAAGGGCGTGGGTGGCGGAGAAGGTGGTGTTCTCGGTGGGGCCGTAGCCGTTGACGAGGACGTGGCCTTCGGGGAGGCGGGCGAGGTGCTCACGGACGCGGTGAGGCGGCAGCACGTCACCGCCGGCGAGCAACTGGCGCACGCCAGAGAGGGCGACGGGCTGGTGCGCAACCATCTGCTCGAAGAGGGCCGCCGTCAGCCAGAGAGAGGAGACCTTCTCGCGGGAGAGGACAGCACCCAACTCCTCCAGGGAGAGGGAGTGGGGAGGCGCGAGGACGAGCTTCGAGCCGTGAAGCAGGGCCCCCCAGATTTCGAGGGTGGAGGCGTCGAAGGCGACGGGAGCGGCGTGGAGCCAGACTTCGGAGGCACCGAAGTGGATGAAGGAAGAAGAGACGAGGCGAGTGACGCCGCGGTGGGGAACGCAGACACCCTTGGGCTCGCCGGTGGAGCCCGAGGTGAACATGACGTAGGCGAGGTCGTCGCCGGAGACGTCAGAGGCCAGCGCAGTCGTGGGCCGACGTGAGATGCGAGAGGCCTCCTCGTCGACGAGGAGGAGGACGGCGCCGAAGGCAGGCAAGTCGTCTGCGACGTCGGAGTGGGAGATGAGGACGCCGGCGGCGGACTCACGGAGGACGAAGGAGAGGCGCTCGGAAGGCCAGGCCTTGTCGAGGGGGACGTAAGCCGCGCCGGCCTTGAGGACGGCGAGCAGGGAGACGATGAGGTCAGCGGAGCGGTCGAGGCGGACAGCGACGCGAGAGCCGGGGAGGACACCCAGGGCACGCAGGTGGTGGGCGAGCTGGTTGGAGCGCGCGTCGAGCTGCGAGTAGGTGACAGCCTCATTCCCCGAGACAACAGCGACTGCGTCGGGTGAACGGGCCACCTGCTGCTCGAACAGCGCATGCACGCTCGCGTTGCGCGGGTAATCCGTGACGGTGTTGTTCCACGTCGAGAGCACGGCCTGCTTCTCGGCGGACGTGAGCAGCGGAATCTGGCGGAGCTGCGTCTCCGGTGAAGAGACGACCTCGATCAAGAGCACCGAGAAGTGCTGTGCGAGGCGCTCCATCGAGGTCGCGTCGAACAGGTCGGTGTTGTAGTTGATGATGCCGGAGAAGCCGTCCTTGCCCTCTTCGAGGAGGAGGCTGAAGTCGTACTTGGACGTCTCGATGCTCGGAGGCACGCCACCCAGCGTGACTCCAGGGAGCGTCAGTGCCTCTTCCGGAGCGTTCTGAAGCGTGAGCGTGACCTGGAACAGGGGCGAACGGCTGAGGTCGCGCTGCGGCTGCAATTCCTCGACGAGCTTCTCGAACGGGATGTCCTGGTGCTCGTAGGCCGCGAGGGTGTTCAGGCGCACCTGTCCCAGCAGCTCGCGGAATGAACGCCGCGCATCGATGCGTGAGCGCAGGACGAGGGTGTTGACGAAGAAGCCGATGAGGCCCTCCGTCTCGGAGCGGTTGCGGTTCGCGATGGGCGAACCCACGGAGATGTCGTCCTGTCCCGAGTAGCGAGAGAGCAGGAGCTGGAAGGAGGCCAGCAGGACCATGAAGGGCGTGGCACCTTCGCGCTGGGCCAGCTCCTTCACCTGGGCACTGAGGTGCTTGGAGAGCGCCACAGGCACGACGGCGCCGCCATAAGTCTGGATGGCGGGACGAGGCCTGTCCGTGGGTAGCTCCAGCGCCGGAGAAGCGTCCGCGAGCTGCTTGCGCCACCAGTCGATCTCCGAGGCGAGGACGTCGCCATGGAGCCACTGGCGCTGCCAGACGGAGAAGTCAGCGTACTGGATGGGCAGGGGCGCGAGCTGCGCGGCTTCTCCACCGGAGAACTGGCGGTAGAAGGCGGCGATTTCCCGCGTGATGACCGCGATGGACCAACCATCCGAGATGATGTGGTGGGCGGTGACGAGGAGCAGGTAGTCCTCGTCGCTCAGTCGCACCAGTGACGCGTGCACGAGCGGACCGCGGGACATGTCGAACGAGTACAGCGCCTCCGCGCGCGTCAGTCGTTCGGCTTCGGTTTCGCGAGCCGCGGGCTCCAGTCCTCGCAGGTCGATGACAGGCAGCTCGAGTCGAACGTCAGGACGAATGACCTGAACGGGCTGACCGTCGTGGACCGCGAAGTGAGTACGGAGCACCTCATGGCGAGCGAGGAGTGCGTTGAGCGACTGGCGCAGCGCGCTGACATCGAGTGCGCCGGAGAGCTTGAGGGCCCAGGGGATGTTGTAGGTGGAGGAGCCAGGCTGGAGCTGGTCGAGGAACCAGAGGCGCTGCTGGGCGAAGGAGAGAGGCAGCGGCTGGGAGCGGTCGACAGGGACGAGAGGAGGCTGACGGGAAGCGGAGCCGTGCTGCTCGAGGCGCTGAGCGAGGAGGGCGACGGTGGGCGCGGCGAAGAGCTCACCGAGGGGCAGCTCGACGCTGAAAGTGGAGCGGATGCGAGAGACGACCTGGGTGGCGAGGAGGGAGTGGCCACCCAACTCGAAGAAGTCGCCGTGGAGGCTGACGCGCTCCATGCCGAGGACGTCGGCGAAGATGGAAGCGAGACGGGCCTGTGCGGGAGTGGAGGGCTCAACGAATTCGTCGGCGGAAGCCGCCGAGGCGAAGTCGGGGGCAGGCAGAGACTTCCGGTCGAGCTTGCCGTTGGCGGAGAGGGGGAAGGCCGACAGCGAAACGAAAGCCGAGGGCACCATGTACTCGGGCAGTCGCTGCTGGAGGAAGCTCTTGAGCGAGGTGGTGTCGACGGAAGAGTCGCCAGAGGTGAAGTAGGCGACGAGGCGCTTGTCACCAGGGACGTCCTCACGAGCGAGGACGACGGCCTCCTGGATGCCGGAGAAGAGACGCAGAGCGGCCTCGACTTCGCCGAGCTCGATGCGGAAGCCGCGAATCTTCACCTGGAAGTCGTTGCGGCCGAGGAACTCGAGGGTGCCGTCAGAGAGCCAGCGAGCCTTGTCACCGGTGCGGTAGAGGCGAGCACCGGGGGCGCTGCTGAAGGGATGCGGGACGAAGCGCTCGGCGGTGAGGTCCGCGCGGTTGAGGTAGCCCCAAGCCAGACCGTCACCACCGACGAAGAGCTCTCCCGGGACGCCCGGAGGAAGCGGCTGGAAGGAGGAGTCGAGAACGAAGGCAGAGGAGTTGGAGAGAGGCGAGCCGATGGGGACGGAGCGGGAGACTTCGTCACCGTGGCGGAGGGCGTGAGTGGCGGAGAAGGTGGTGTTCTCGGTGGGGCCGTAGCCGTTGACGAGGACGTGGCCTTCGGGGAGGCGGGCGAGGTGCTCACGGACGCGGTGAGGAGGCAGCACGTCACCACCGGCGAGCAACTGGCGGACGCCCGCCAAAGCAGAAGGCTGGTGGGCAACCATCTGCTCAAAGAGAGCAGCGGTCAGCCAGAGAGAGGAGACCTTCTCGCGGGAGAGGACAGCACCCAACTCCTCCAGGGAGAGGGAGTGGGGAGGCGCGAGGACGAGCTTCGAGCCATGAAGGAGCGCACCCCAGATTTCGAGGGTGGAGGCGTCGAAGGCGACAGGAGCGGCGTGGAGCCAGACTTCCGAAGCGCCGAAGTGGATGAAGGAAGAAGAGACGAGGCGAGTGACGCCGCGGTGAGGAACGCAGACACCCTTGGGCTCGCCGGTGGAGCCTGAGGTGAACATGACGTAGGCGAGGTCGTCGCCAGAGACGTCAGAGGCCAGCGCAGTCGTGGGCCGACGTGAGATGCGAGAGGCCTCCTCATCGACGAGGAGGAGGACGGCGCCGAAGGCCGGCAAGTCGTCTGCGACGTCGGAGTGGGAGACGAGGACGCCTGCGCCGGACTCGCGGAGGACGAAGGAGAGGCGCTCGGAGGGCCAGGCCTTGTCGAGGGGGACGTAAGCCGCGCCGGCCTTGAGGATGGCCAGAAGGGAGACGATGAGGTCAGCGGAGCGGTCGAGGCGGACAGCGACGCGAGAGCCGGGGAGGACACCCAGTGCACGCAGGTGGTGGGCGAGCTGGTTGGAGCGCGCGTCGAGCTGTGAGTAGGTGACAGCCTCATCCCCGGAGACAACGGCGACTGCGTCGGGCGAACGGACCACCTGCTGTTCGAAGAGCGAGTGGATGCTGGCATCGCGCGAGTAGGCGGACTGCGCACCGTTCCATGCAGGGAGCAGTTGCTTCTCTGCCGGTGTGAGCATCGACACGAGGCCGAGCTGTCTGTCGGGGCTGGTGAGAAGCCCATCGAGGAGCACCGCGTAGTGACGAGCGAGGCGCTCCATCGAGGCCGCTTCGAACAGATCGGTGTTGTAGTTGATGATGCCCGAGAAGCCTTCGCTTCCTTCGTCGAGGAGAAGGCTGAAGTCGTACTTGGACGTCTCGATGCTGGGCGGGAGGGCGTCGAGGCTGAGCCCGGGAAGCGTCAGAGCCCCCTCGGGTGCGTTCTGGAGCGTGAGCGTGACCTGGAACAGGGGCGAACGGCTGAGGTCACGCTGAGGCTGGAGTTCCTCGACGAGCTTCTCGAAGGGGACATCCTGGTGCTCGTAGGCCGCGAGGGTGTTCAGGCGCACCTGTCCCAGCAGCTCACGGAAGGACTGCCTGCCATCCAGGCGTGAACGGAAGACGAGGGTGTTGACGAAGAAGCCGATGAGGCCCTCCGTCTCGGAGCGGTTTCGGTTGGCGACGGGCGAGCCGACCGAGACGTCGTCCTGTCCCGAGTAGCGAGAGAGCAGGAGCTGGAAGGAAGCCAGCAAGACCATGAAGGGCGTGGCGCCCTCGCGCTGGGCCAGTTCCTTCACCTGGGTGCTGAGGTGCTTGGAGAGTGCCACAGGCACGACGGCGCCACCGTACGTCTGGATGGCGGGCCGGGGCCTGTCCGTGGGTAGCTCGAGAGAAGTGGAAGCGCCGGCGAGCTGCTTGCGCCACCAGTCGATCTCCGAGGCGAGGACGTCGCCATGGAGCCACTGGCGCTGCCAGACGGAGAAGTCGGCGTACTGGATGGGCAGGGGCGCGAGCTGCGCGGCCTCTCCATTGGAGAACTGGCGGTAGAAGGCCGCGATCTCTCGGGCGATGACGGAGATGGACCAACCGTCGGAGATGATGTGGTGGGCGGTGACGAGGAGGAGGTACTCCTCATCGCTCATCCTCACCAAGGTCGCATGAACAAGAGGGCCCTGAGCGAGGTTGAAGGAGTGCTGGGCCTCCTGTCGCATCAGCGCCTGTGCTTCGGTCTCGCGAGCCGCAGGCTCCAGTCCTCGCAGGTCGACGACAGGAAGCTCGAGCCGAACGTCAGGCTGGATGACCTGAACGGGCTGACCGTCGTGGACCGCGAAGTGAGTGCGGAGCACCTCGTGGCGCGCGAGGAGCGCGTTGAGCGACTGATGCAGCGCGCTGACATCGAGGGAGCCGGAGAGCTTGAGGGCCCAGGGGATGTTGTAGGTGGAGGAGCCAGGCTGGAGCTGGTCGAGGAACCAGAGGCGCTGCTGAGCGAAGGAGAGAGGCAGCGGCTGGGAGCGGTCGACAGGGACGAGAGGAGGCTGGCGGGAAGCGGAGCCGTGCTGCTCGAGGCGCTGAGCGAGCAGAGCGACGGTAGGCGCGGCGAAGAGCTCACCGAGAGGGAGCTCGACGCTGAAGGCGGAGCGGATGCGAGAGACGACCTGGGTGGCGAGGAGAGAGTGGCCACCCAACTCGAAGAAGTCGCCGTGGAGGCTGACGCGCTCCAGGCCGAGGACGTCGGCGAAGATGGAAGCGAGACGGGCCTGCGCGGGAGTGGAGGGCTCAACGAATTCGTCAGCGGAAGAGACCGAGGCGAAGTCAGGAGCAGGGAGCGCCTTGCGGTCGAGCTTGCCGTTGGCGGAGAGGGGGAAGGCCGTCAGCGAAACGAAAGCCGAGGGCACCATGTACTCGGGCAGTCGCTGCTGGAGGAATCCCTTGAGCGCGGTGGTATCGACGGACTGCGCTTCGGCGGCGGTGAAGTAGGCGACGAGGCGCTTTTCACCAGGGACATCCTCACGAGCGAGGACGACGGCGTCCTGGATGCCGGAGAAGAGGCGCAGAGCGGCCTCGACTTCGCCGAGCTCGATGCGGAAGCCACGAATCTTCACCTGGAAGTCGTTGCGGCCGAGGAACTCGAGGGTGCCGTCGGAGAGCCAGCGAGCCTTGTCGCCAGTGCGGTAGAGGCGAGCACCGGGGGCGCTGCTGAAGGGATGCGGGACGAAGCGCTCGGCGGTGAGGTCCGCGCGGTTGAGGTAACCCCAAGCCAGACCGTCACCACCGACGAAGAGCTCGCCCGGAACGCCAGGAGGAAGCGGCTGGAAGGAGGAGTCGAGGACGAAGGCGGAGGAGTTGGAGAGAGGCGAGCCGATGGGGACGGAGCGGGAGACTTCGTCACCGTGGCGGAGGGCGTGAGTGGCGGAGAAGGTGGTGTTCTCGGTGGGGCCGTAGCCGTTGACGAGGACGTGGCCTTCGGGGAGGCGGGCGAGGTGCTCACGGACGCGGTGAGGAGGCAGCACGTCGCCGCCGGCGAGCAACTGGTGCACGCCAGAGAGCGCGACGGGCTGGTGGGCAACCATCTGCTCGAAGAGAGCAGCGGTCAGCCAGAGAGAGGAGACCTTCTCGCGGGAGAGGACGGCCCCCAACTCCTCCAGGGAGAGGGAGTGAGGAGGAGCGAGGACGAGCTTCGAGCCGTGAAGCAGGGCCCCCCAGATTTCGAGGGTGGAGGCGTCGAAGGCGACAGGAGCGGCGTGGAGCCAGACTTCCGAAGCGCCGAAGTGGATGAAGGAAGAAGAGACGAGGCGAGTGACGCCGCGGTGGGGAACACAGACACCCTTGGGCTCGCCGGTGGAGCCTGAGGTGAACATGACATAGGCGAGGTCATCGCCCGTCACTTCGGAAACAAGCGCAGTCGTGGGCCGACGTGAGATGCGAGAGGCCTCCTCATCGACGAGGAGGAGGACGGCGCCAAAGGCAGGCAAGTCGTCCGCGACGTCAGAGTGGGAGACGAGGACGCCTGCGCCGGACTCACGGAGGACGAAGGAGAGGCGCTCGGAAGGCCAGGCCTTGTCGAGGGGGACGTAGGCCGCGCCGGCCTTGAGGATGGCCAGCAGGGAGACGATGAGGTCCGCGGAGCGGTCGAGGCGAACAGCGACGCGAGAGCCGGAGAGGACACCCAGTGCACGCAGGTGGTGGGCGAGCTGGTTGGAGCGCGCGTCGAGCTGCGAGTAGGTGACAGCCTCATCCCCGGAGACAACGGCGACGGCCTCCGGCGAACGGACCACCTGCTGTTCGAACAGCGCATGCACGCTCGCGTTGCGCGGATACTCGACGGCAGTGCCACTCCAGTTCGTGAGGACCTGCGCCTTCTCCTCCGTGGAGATGATGGGCAGGTCATTCAGCGTCAGATCGGGGCGAGTGACCGCGGCCTCGAGCAACACGGTGAAGTGACGGAGCAGGCCCTTCATGGTGGCCGCTTCGAACAGATCGGTGTTGTAGTTGATGATGCCCGAGAGCTGCTCGGCCTCCGTGAACAAGAGGCTGAAGTCGAACTTCGACGTGTTGATCTCGGCTGGCAGCGCCGTGATGTCGAGTCCCGAGAGCGCCAGAGATGACTCCGGCGCGTTCTGCAGGGTCAACGAGACCTGGAACAAAGGGGAACGGCTGAGGTCGCGCTGAGGCTGGAGTTCCTCGACGAGCTTCTCGAAGGGAACGTCCTGGTGCTCGTAGGCCGCGAGGGTGCTCAGGCGCACCTGTCCCAGCAGCTCGCGGAACGAACGCTGTCCTTCGATTCGCGCACGCAGGACCAGCGTGTTGACGAAGAAGCCGATGAGACCTTCGGTCTCGGAGCGGTTGCGGTTGGCAACGGGGGAGCCGACCGAGATGTCGTCCTGTCCCGAGTAGCGAGAGAGCAGGAGCTGGAAGGAAGCCAACAGGACCATGAAGGGCGTGGCACCCTCGCGCTGGGCCAGGGCCTTGACGGCCTGAGTGAGTTCCCGAGAGAGCTCGATGGGGAGCACGGCGCCGCGGTAGGACTGAACGGCGGGGCGAGGCTTGTCGGTGGGCAGCTCGAGCGCGGAAGCGGCGCCCGAGAGCTGCTGACGCCACCAGTCGAGCTCGGAGGCGAGGACGTCGCCGTGGAGCCACTGGCGCTGCCAGACGGAGAAGTCGGCGTACTGGATGGGCAGGGGGGCGAGCTGCGCGGCCTCTCCGCCCGAGTACTCGCGGTAATACGCACCCAGCTCGCGGACCATGACCGCGATGGACCAACCGTCCGAGATGATGTGGTGGACGGTGACGAGCAGCAGATGCTGCTCGTCATCCGTGCGGATGAGTGAGGCACGGACCAGTGGCCCTCGGGCCAGGTCGAACGGTCGCGAGGCCTCTTCCCACGTGAGTCGCTCGGTGGTGGCCTCCTGCTGTGCAGGCGCGATGCCTCGCAGATCCACCAAAGGCAGTTCGAGCCGGAGATCGTCCTGGATGATTTGGACGGGCTGTCCTTCGTGCGTGGAGAAGCGAGTGCGAAGGACCTCGTGGCGTTGAGTCAGAGCCTGGAGGGACTTGAGGAGGGCGGAGGAGTCGAGTGCGCCGGAGAGCTTGAGGGCCCAGGGGATGTTGTAGGTGGAGGAGCCAGGCTGGAGCTGGTCGAGGAACCAGAGGCGCTGCTGGGCGAAGGAGAGAGGCAGCGGCTGGGAGCGGTCGACAGGGACGAGAGGAGGCTGACGGGAAGCGGAGCCGTGCTGCTCGAGGCGCTGAGCGAGGAGGGCGACGGTGGGCGCGGCGAAGAGCTCACCGAGGGGCAACTCGACGCTGAAAGTGGAGCGGATGCGAGAGACGACCTGGGTGGCGAGGAGGGAGTGGCCACCCAACTCGAAGAAGTCGCCGTGGAGGCTGACGCGCTCCATGCCGAGGACGTCGGCGAAGATGGAAGCGAGACGGGCCTGTGCGGGAGTGGAAGGCTCGACGAATTCGTCGGCGGAAGAGGCCGAGGCGAAGTCAGGAGCAGGGAGTGCCTTGCGGTCGAGCTTGCCGTTGGCAGAGAGAGGGAAGGCCGACAGCGAAACGAAAGCCGAGGGCACCATGTACTCGGGCAGTCGTTGCTGGAGGAAACCCTTGAGCGCGGTGGTATCGACGGAAGAGTCGCCAGAGGTGAAGTAGGCGACGAGGCGCTTGTCGCCGGGGACATCCTCACGAGCGAGGACGACGGCCTCCTGGATGCCGGAGAAGAGGCGCAGAGCGGCCTCGACTTCGCCGAGCTCGATGCGGAAGCCGCGAATCTTCACCTGGAAGTCGTTGCGGCCGAGGAACTCGAGGGTGCCGTCAGAGAGCCAGCGAACCTTGTCGCCAGTGCGGTAGAGGCGAGCACCGGGGGCGCTGCTGAAGGGGTGAGGGACGAAGCGCTCGGCGGTGAGGTCCGCGCGGTTGAGGTAGCCCCAAGCCAGGCCGTCGCCGCCGACGAAGAGCTCGCCCGGGACGCCAGGAGGCAGCGGTTGGAAGGCGGAGTCGAGGACGAAGGCGGAGGAGTTGGAGAGAGGCGAGCCGATGGGGACGGAGCGGGAGACAGCGTCACCGTGGCGAAGGGCGTGGGTGGCGGAGAAGGTGGTGTTCTCGGTGGGGCCGTAGCCGTTGACGAGGACGTGGCCTTCGGGGAGGCGGGCGAGGTGCTCACGGACGCGGTGAGGCGGCAGCACGTCGCCGCCGGCGAGCAACTGGCGCACGCCAGAGAGGGCGACGGGCTGGTGGGCAACCATCTGCTCGAAGAGAGCAGCGGTCAGCCAGAGAGAGGAGACCTTCTCGCGGGAGAGGACGGCCCCCAACTCCTCCAGGGAGAGGGAGTGAGGAGGCGCGAGGACGAGCTTCGAGCCGTGGAGCAGGGCCCCCCAGATTTCGAGGGTGGAGGCGTCGAAGGCGACGGGAGCGGCGTGGAGCCAGACTTCGGAGGCACCGAAGTGGATGAAGGAAGAAGAGACGAGGCGAGTGACGCCGCGGTGAGGAACGCAGACACCCTTGGGCTCGCCGGTGGAGCCTGAGGTGAACATGACGTAGGCGAGGTCATCGCCCGTCACTTCGGAAACAAGCGCAGTCGTGGGCCGACGTGAGATGCGAGAGGCCTCCTCGTCGACGAGGAGGAGGACGGCGCCGAAGGCCGGCAAGTCGTCTGCGACGTCGGAGTGGGAGATGAGGACGCCGGCGGCGGACTCACGGAGGACGAAGGAGAGGCGCTCGGAAGGCCAGGCCTTGTCGAGGGGGACGTAAGCCGCGCCGGCCTTGAGGACGGCGAGCAGGGAGACGATGAGGTCAGCGGAGCGGTCGAGGCGGACAGCGACGCGAGAGCCAGGGAGGACACCGAGGGCGCGCAGGTGGTGGGCGAGCTGGTTGGAGCGCGCGTCGAGCTGCGAGTAGGTGACAGCCTCATCCCCGGAGACAACGGCGACTGCGTCGGGCGAACGGACCACCTGCTGTTCGAACAGCGCATGCACGCTCGCGCTGCGCGGATACGCCCGGGCTGTCTCGTTCCACGTCGAGAGCACCTGCTGCTTCTCGTGAGCACTCAGTGCCGAGAGCGTGCCCAGAGACTGTTCGGGCCGAGAGACGGCCGTCTCGAGCAGCACGGTGAAGTGGCGAAGCAGGCCCTGCATGGTGGCCGCTTCGAACAGGTCGGTGTTGTAGTTGAGGACGCCCGAGAACCGGTCGCCTTCATCGAACAACAGGCTGAAGTCATACTTCGATGTGTTGATTTCAGCGGGGACCGGCTCGAGCACCAGGCCCGAGAGCGCGAGGGCTGCCTCGGGTGCGTTCTGCAGCGTGAGGGTGACCTGGAAGAGCGGGGAGCGGCTCAGGTCACGCTGGGGCTGGAGTTCCTCGACGAGCTTCTCGAAGGGGACATCCTGATGCTCATAAGCCGCGAGGGTGTTCAGGCGCACCTGTCCCAGCAGCTCGCGGAAGGACTGCCTGCCATCGATCCGGGCGCGGAAGACGAGGGTGTTGACGAAGAAGCCGATGAGGCCCTCCGTCTCGGAGCGGTTCCGGTTGGCGACCGGCGAACCCACGGAGACGTCGTCCTGTCCCGAGTAGCGAGAGAGCAGGAGCTGGAAGGAAGCCAGCAAGACCATGAAGGGCGTGGCGCCCTCGCGCTGGGCCAGGGCCTTGACGGCCAGAGTGAGTTCCCGAGAGAGCTCGATGGGGAGCACGGCGCCGCGGTAGGACTGAACGGCGGGGCGAGGCTTGTCGGTGGGCAGCTCGAGCGCGGAAGCGGCGCCCGAGAGTTGCTGACGCCACCAGCCGAGCTCGGAGGCGAGGACGTCGCCGTGGAGCCACTGGCGCTGCCAGACGGAGAAGTCGGCGTACTGGATGGGCAGGGGGGCGAGCTGCGCGGCCTCTCCCCCGGAGAACTGACGGTAGAGGGCTGCGAGTTCGCGCAGGATGACGGCAATGGACCAGCCGTCGGACGCGATGTGGTGAACGGTGACGAGCAGCAGATGCTGCGATGCGGTCCGGCGGACGAGTGACGCCCTGACCACGGGCCCCTGCGCGAGGTCGAACGGACGCAGTGCCTCCTGCGAGGCCAACCGCTGGGCCTCGGCCTCTCGCTCCTGTTCCGAGCGCGAGGAGAGGTCGGTGACCGGCAGTTCCAGAGAGAAGTCCCGGTCGATGAGCTGGACGGGCTGACCCTCGTGAACGGCGAAGCGAGTGCGCAAAGCCTCATGTCGCTGGATGAGCGAGTTGAGGGAGAGGCGCAGCGCGCTGACATCGAGTGCGCCGGAGAGCTTGAGAACCCAGGGGATGTTGTAGGTGGAGGAACCGGGCTGGAGTTGGTCGAGGAACCAGAGACGCTGCTGGGCGAAGGAGAGAGGCAGCGGCTGGGAGCGGTCGACAGGGACGAGAGGAGGCTGGCGGGAAGCGGAGCCGTGCTGCTCGAGGCGCTGAGCGAGGAGCACGACGGTGGGGGCGGCGAAGAGCTCACCGAGAGGCAGTTCGACGCTGAAGGCGGAGCGGATGCGAGAGACGACCTGGGTGGCGAGGAGGGAGTGGCCACCCAACTCGAAGAAGTCGCCGTGGAGGCTGACGCGCTCCAGGCCGAGGACGTCGGCGAAGATGGAGGCGAGGCGAGCCTGGGCGGGAGTGGAAGGCTCGACGAATTCGTCAGCGGAAGCCGCCGAGGCGAAGTCAGGAGCAGGGAGCGACTTGCGGTCGAGCTTGCCGTTGACGGAGAGGGGGAAGGCCGTCAGCGAAACGAAAGCCGAGGGCACCATGTACTCGGGCAGTCGCTGCTGGAGGAATCCCTTGAGCGCGGTGGTATCGACGGACTGCGCTTCGGCGGCGGTGAAGTAGGCGACGAGACGCTTGTCACCGGGGACATCCTCACGAGCGAGGACGACGGCGTCCTGGATGCCGGAGAAGAGGCGCAGAGCGGCCTCGACTTCGCCGAGCTCGATGCGGAAGCCACGAATCTTCACCTGGAAGTCGTTGCGGCCGAGGAACTCGAGGGTGCCGTCGGAGAGCCAGCGAGCCTTGTCACCGGTGCGGTAGAGGCGAGCACCGGGGGCACTGCTGAAGGGATGCGGGACGAAGCGCTCGGCGGTGAGGTCCGCGCGGTTGAGGTAACCCCAAGCCAGACCGTCACCACCGACGAAGAGCTCGCCCGGAACGCCAGGAGGAAGCGGCTGGAAGGAGGAGTCGAGGACGAAGGCGGAGGAGTTGGAGAGAGGCGAGCCGATGGGGACGGAGCGGGAGACTTCGTCACCATGGCGGAGGGCGTGGGTGGCGGAGAAGGTGGTGTTCTCGGTGGGGCCGTAGCCGTTGACGAGGACGTGGCCTTCGGGGAGGCGGGCGAGGTGCTCACGGACGCGGTGAGGCGGGAGCACGTCACCACCAGCGAGCAACTGGCGGACACCCGCCAAAGCAGAAGGCTGGTGGGCAACCATCTGCTCGAAGAGGGCCGCCGTCAGCCAGAGAGAGGAGACCTTCTCGCGGGAGAGGACAGCACCCAACTCCTCCAGGGAGAGGGAGTGGGGGGGCGCGAGGACGAGCTTCGAGCCGTGAAGCAGGGCCCCCCAGATTTCGAGGGTGGAGGCGTCGAAGGCGACAGGAGCGGCGTGGAGCCAGACTTCGGAGGCACCGAAGTGGATGAAGGAAGAAGAGACGAGGCGAGTGACGCCGCGGTGGGGAACGCAGACACCCTTGGGCTCGCCGGTGGAGCCCGAGGTGAACATGACGTAGGCGAGGTCGTCGCCGGAGACGTCAGAGGGCAGCGCAGTCGTGGGCCGACGTGAGATGCGAGAGGCCTCCTCGTCGACGAGGAGGAGGACGGCGCCGAAGGCAGGCAAGTCGTCTGCGACGTCGGAGTGGGAGATGAGGACGCCGGCGGCGGACTCACGGAGGACGAAGGAGAGGCGCTCGGAAGGCCAGGCCTTGTCGAGGGGGACGTAGGCCGCGCCGACCTTGAGGATGGCCAGCAGGGAGACGATGAGGTCCGCGGAGCGGTCGAGGCGAACCGCGACGCGAGAGCCGGGGAGGACACCCAGGGCGCGTAGGTGGTGGGCGAGCTGGTTGGAGCGCGCGTCGAGCTGCGAGTAGGTGACAGCCTCATCCCCGGAGACAACGGCGACGGCCTCCGGTGAACGGACCACCTGCTGTTCGAACAGCGCATGCACGCTCGCGCTGCGCGGATACGCCCGGGCTGTCTCGTTCCACGTCGAGAGCACCTGCTGCTTCTCGGCGGACGTGAGCAACGGAAGCCGCGCGAGCTGCATGTCGGGCGTGGAGACCGCCTCGGTGAGCAGCACGGAGAAGTGGCGCGACAGGCCCTCGATGGTCGCCGCGTCGAACAGGTCGGTGTTGTAGTTGAAGACACCCGCGAATCCGCCCGAGTCCTCCTCGAGCAGCAAGCTGATGTCGAATTTCGACGTCTCCAGCTCCGGCGGTAGCTGCGTGAGCGTGATGCCGGGGAGCGTCAGCGTGGCGCTCGGCGTGTTCTGCAGGGTGAGGGTGACCTGGAACAGGGGCGAGCGGCTCAGGTCACGCTGTGGCTGCAGTTCCTCGACGAGCTTCTCGAACGGGACGTCCTGGTGCTCGTAGGCGGCGAGGGTGCTCAGACGCACCTGTCCCAGCAGCTCACGGAACGTGCGCTGCGTGTCGATGCGCGAGCGCAGGACGAGCGTGTTGACGAAGAATCCGACCAGGCCCTCGGTCTCCGCGCGGTTGCGGTTCGCGATGGGCGAGCCCACGGAGACGTCGTCCTGGCCCGAGTAGCGCGAGAGCACGAGCTGCCAGGCCGCGAGCAGGACCATGAACGGCGTGGCCCCCTCGCGCTGCGCGAGCGCCTTCACCGCGTTGCTCAGGCTCCCGGAGAGTTCGATCGGAAGCACCGCGCCGCGCTCGGTCTGCGCGGCCGGACGCGGCCTGTCCGTGGGCAGCTCCAACGCCGACGGCGCCCCCGTGAGCTGCTCCCGCCACCAATCCAACTCGCCCCGGAGCCGCTCGCCGTCGAGCCACTGCCGCTGCCAGACGGAGAAGTCCGCGTACTGGATGGGGAGCGACGCGAGCTGCGCGGGCTCTCCGCCCGAGAACTGGCGGTAGAAGGCCCCCAGCTCACGGACCATGATCTCCGTGGACCATCCATCCGAGATGATGTGGTGGACGGTGACGAGCAGCAGATGCTGTCGCGCATCCAGCCGCAACAGAGAGGCTCGGACCAGCGGTCCACGCGCCAGGTCGAACGGACGGAGCGCCTCTTCGCGCATCAGTCGACGCGCTTCCTCCTCGCGCGGCTGTCCATCCAACCCAGCGAGCTCCACCACGGGCAGCTCGACCTCGGCTTCGGGCCGGATGACCTGGAGGGGCTGTGAATCACGAACGACGAAGTGCGTGCGCAGCACCTCATGGCGCTGAACGAGCGCGCGCAGCGACTGCCTCAGGGCCGCCACATCCAGCGAGCCCTCCAGTCGCAGCGCCGCGGGCAGGTTGTACGACGCAGTGCCGGGCTGGAGCTGATCCAGGAACCACAGGCGTTGCTGCGCGAACGACAGCGGAATCGCACCCGCCCGAGAGACAGGCGCCAGCTTCGCCGCGCCGTCGGATTCCCCCTGCGACAGCGCTCCGAGCCGCTTCGCGAGCAGCTCTACTGTCGGCGCCTCGAAGAGGTCCCGCAACGGCAACGTGACGCCCGTGGCGGAGCGCAGCTGCGCGACCAACCGCGTTCCCAACAGCGAGTGTCCACCCAGCTCGAAGAAGTGGTCGGTGGCACCGACCTGCTCGACCCGGAGGACCGAGGCGAACAGGGACGCAAGCAACTGCTCCGTCGGCGTGCGAGGCGCGACGAACTCCCGCGCGACAGGGACGAAGTCAGGCGAGGGGAGCGCCTTGCGGTCCACCTTGCCGCTGGGGCTCAGCGGGAGCGCGTCGAGGAAGACGAACGCGGACGGCACCATGTACTCGGGCAGGCGCTGGGAGAGCGTATCCCGGAGAGCCGAGGTGTCCTGTGACGTGGAGACGAGATAGGCGACGAGACGCGCCTCGTCGCGCACGGTGACGACCGCATCGGAGACGGACGGAACCGAACGCAGCGCGTTCTCGACTTCACCGAGTTCGATGCGGAAGCCACGCAGCTTGACCTGGAAGTCGGAGCGGCCGAGGTACTCGAGGGTGCCGTCGGGGAGCCAGCGAGCGAGGTCACCGGTGCGGTAGAGGCGCGCGCCGGGAGAGTCGCTGAAGGCATCGGGGATGAAGCGCTCTGCGGTGAGGTGAGGGGAGCGCCAGTAGCCGAGGCCGACCTGGACACCGCCGATGAAGAGCTCGCCCGGGACACCGACGGGGGCGGGTTGCCCCTGGGAGTCGAGGACGTAGAGGCGGGTATTGGCGACGGGCCTGCCGATGGGGATGGAGGAGAGGGAGGAGCCGCGAGCGCAGTGGAAGAAGGAGACGTCGACGGCGGCCTCGGTGGGGCCGTAGAGGTTGTGGAGCTCGGAGGAGGGGTGAAGGCGCGAGTGGGCGCGGTGGACGAGGTCGGCGGGGAGGGCCTCACCGGAGCAGAGGACGCGGCGCAGGTGGTTGAGGGAGTCGAGCCCCGGCTCCTCGAGGAAGGCGCGGAGCATGGAGGGGACGAAGTGGACGGTGGAGACGCGCTCGTCGGAGAGGAGGCGGACGAGGTAGGCGGGGTCCTGGTGTCCGCCGGGCCTGGCGAGGACGAGGCGAGCGCCGGTGAGAAGGGGCCAGAAGAACTCCCAGACGGAGACGTCGAAGCTGAAGGGAGTCTTCTGGAGGACGGTGTCGAGGGCGGTGAGGGAGTACTGCTGCTGCATCCAGAGGAGGCGGTTGACGACACCGGAGTGGGCGTTCATGGCGCCCTTGGGGCGGCCGGTGGAGCCCGAGGTGAAGATGACGTAGGCGAGGGAGTCCGGCCCCGCGAGAGGAGGGAGAGAGGCGGAGGACTGACGGGAGACGGCGTCCCACTGGGTGTCGAGGCAGAGCACCTGGGAGGCGTGCTGAGGCAGGACGGAGGTCAGGCGTGAGTGGGTGAGGAGGACGGGGGCCTGGGCGTCCTCGAGCATGCCGGCGAGACGCTCGCGCGGGTAGGCGGGGTCGAGGGGGACGTAGGCGGCGCCGGACTTGAGGACGGCGAGGAGTGAGACGACGAGGTCGAGGGAGCGCTCGAGGCAGACGGCGACGAGCAGGCCCGGGCGGGCGCCGAGAGAGCGCAGGTGGTGGGCGAGCTGGTTGGAGCGCGCGTCGAGCTGAGCGTAGGAGAGAGACGTGCCCTCGAAGCGGAGGGCTTCGGCGTGAGGCGTGCGGAGGGCCTGGGCCTCGAAGAGGGAGTGGAGGGTGGCGTCCTCGGGGTAACGGACGTGCTCGCCCTGGAAGTCGGAGAGCAACTGGACGTGCTCATCCTGGGTGAGCAGCGGCAGCTCGGACAGACGGGTGTCCGGGTTGGCGGCCACCGCGCCGAGCAGCGTGTAGAAGTGCCCACGCAGCCGCTGGACCGTCGTCACGTCGAAGAGGTCGGTGTTGTACTCGAGCCAGCCGAAGATCTCGTCCGGCCGGTCCTCGCGCAATTCCAGCAGCAGGTCGAACTTGGCCGAGCCCGGGTCCACGAGCAGATACGTGGACTGGAGCCCCGGCATGGACAGGTCCTGGCGCGGGGTGTTCTGGAAGCTGAACATCACCTGGAACAGCGGGTGACGGCTCAGGTCGCGCGGGGGCTGCAGCTCCTCGACGAGCTTCTCGAACGGCAGCTCCTGATGCGCGTACGCCGCCATGCACACGTCCTTCGCGCGGCGCAGCAGCTCGCGGAAGGTGGGGTTGCCGCCCAGGTCGTTGCGCAGCACCAGCGTGTTGACGAAGAAGCCGATCAACGACTCCAGCTCCGGCACGTTGCGGCCGGCGATGGGAGAGCCGACGGTGATGTCCGTCTGCCGCGAGTGACGGTGCATCAGCGTCTGGAACGTCGCCAGCAACGTCATGAAGAGGGTGGCGCCCTCCTGCTGGCTCACTTCCTTCAGCGCGCGCGTGAGCGCCACCGGGAGCGTGACGAACTGACGCGAGCCCCGGTACGTCTGGCGCACGGGACGCGGCCTGTCGGTGGGCAGCTCCAGCGGCGCGGGCAGCGTCTTCAGGTGCTGCTTCCAGAAGTCGAGCTCGACGCGCAGCCGCTCGCCCTGCATCCGCTCGCGCTGCCACTCCGCGAAGTCCGAGTACTGGATGGCCAGCTCGGGAATCGCGGGCGATTGTCCCGTGACCTCCGCGGCGTAGAACGCCATCAGCTCGCGCACGAAGACGCCCAGCGACCAGCGGTCCGTCACCAGGTGGTGCATGGTGACGAGCGCCACGTGGTTGTCGGGCCCCAGGCGCAGCACCTTGCCTCGCAGCAGCGGACCCTTCGCCAGGTCGAACAGGCGCTGGGACTCCTCGCTGGTGCGGCGCTCCACCTCCGCGTCCTGCTCCTCCTTGGCCAGCGCGGAGATGTCCTCCACGGGGATGTGCAGTGTCAGCTCCGGCAGGACGACCTGCACGGGGAGCCCGTCGTCGCGCGCGGCGAACACCGTGCGCAGCGACTCGTGCCGGCGCACCACCTGGTTCACGCACCGCTCCAGCAGCGGGATGTCCAGTGTGCCGCTGAACTGCACGGTGATGTGGACGTTGTAGGCGAACGCCTGGCCGCCCTCGAGCTGATCCACCACCCACAGCCGCTGCTGCGGGAAGGACGCGGGCGCCGGCTCGGTGCTGGCGCGACGCGGAATGGTCCGCTCGAGTGCCTGGGCCGACGAGGCCTGCAGCTGGCCCTTCTTCTCCTTGAGGAGCAACTCGTACAGCGCGCGCTGCTTGGGAGTGAGCTTGTCGAGGTTCTTGGAACTACCGCTCATTGCTGGACTCCGGGTCCTCCGGTGGCTGGGGATGGCCCAGGGCGGAGGGAAGTTCGAGGGGACCGGACGAGCAGGGCTCTCCGGTCCATGAAAGGTTCAGGGCCGGCTATCGCGAGCGACGCGCGAGCTCGGCTTCGATTTCTTCGTCACTGAGGTTGGCCAGCTCATCGAGCGCGGCCTGACTGGCGGCCTCTTCCAGCGCCGCCTGATGGTCCGCCACCAGCTTCGCCAGCGAGGCCACCGTGGCGGCCTCGAAGAGCTTCGCCAGGGGAATGTCCAGGTCGAACTGGGTGCGCAGCCGTCCCGCCACGCGCGTGGCCAGGAGCGAGTGGCCACCCAGGTCGAAGAAGTTGTCGTTGAGGCCCACGGAGTCGACGCCGAGGACCTCCTGCCAGAGCGCCGCGAGCTGCTTCTCCAGCTCGGAGCCGGGCGCGACGAAGGGCGTCTTCGAGCGACGCGGCTTGCCGGCCGCGCGGGCTCCCGCGGTGGGCTGCGACGTCTCCCTCTGAATCCACAGCCGCCAGCGCTGCGCCAGGTCACCGGTGGCGACCACCACCTGACCATCCACGCCGAGCGTCACCAGTCGGCGTACGGCCTCCGCGCCCTCCGCGGGCGTCATGGCGTACTGGTCCATGCTGGTGCGCACGTTCGTGTGCTTCGTCTCCTCGGGCCACGGGTCCCACGACGCGCTCACCCAGCGCGTCCCCGTGCGGCCCGCGCGCGCGTGCGCGAAGGCATCCATGAACAGGTTCGAGGACGCGTACGTCAGGTAGCCCAGGCCGCCGAGCACCGCGGCGTTGGACGAGAAGAGCAGCACGAAGTCCGCCGAGCGCCGGCTCAGCACCTGCTCCAGGGCATAGGTGCCATGGACCTTGGGGCCGAACTGCGTCTCGGACTCGCTCCGGCCGATGTCCGTCAGCGGGTTGTAGAGCGACGGGCCCTGCGTGACGCCCGCGCAGTGGAGCACGCCGTTCAACGCGCCGAAGCGGGCCTCCACCTTGGCGACGGCCGCCTCCAACCGCGCCGCGTCCGCGACGTCCGCGTGCACCACCATCACCTGGGCGCCCGCCTGCTCCAGCTCTCGCACGCGGAGGATGCGGCGCGCCACGGCATCGTCCTCGGGATGCGTGGCCAGGTAGGAATCCCACTCGGAGGGCGCGGGCAGCGCCGTGCGACCCAAGAGTGCGATGCGCGCGTGGAGCGTGCGCGCCAGATGCTCGGCCAGCATCAGGCCGACCCCGCCGAGGCCGCCCGTGATGAGGTACACGCCCTGCTCACGCAGCGGCGTGGGAGCCTCGCCGGCGGGCTCCAGGCGCAGCGGCGAGTGCGTCTGCGCGTAGCGGAGGCTGCCGCGCCATGCGACCACGGCGTCACGCGAGCGCTGGCTCAGCTCGGCGAGCAGTCGCTCCGCGAGCTTCTCCACCGCCGGGCTTCCGGGCGCGGGGGCGACGACGTCGAGGCAGCGCGTGGAGACGTGCTCCTGCTCCTGCGGAATCACCTTGCAGGGCCCCAGCAGCGTGGCCTTCTCGGGGAGCGCCGTGCCCTCGCCCGCGACGTCCTGCACGCGGTCCGTCACGACTTCAACGCGCACCGGGCGCGACGTGTCGCCCTTCGCGAGCGCCTGCCCCAGGTGCAACAGGCTGTAGTAGCCCGTGTCCTGGACCTTGCGGAACAGCTCGGGGCTGGACGGCTCGTCGCCCGAGGAGCCCAGGCTCCACAGGTGCACCACCACCGAGGGGCTCAGGTCCTGGTCGGCCAGGTCCTTCCACAGCGTCGCGTAGTCCCCGCGCAGCCGGGCATCCAGCGCGTAGCGCTTCGCCGCGTCGCGCATGAAGGCGCCGCCCTGGCGCACGCGCACCACGTCCTGCCCGGCCTCCTCCAGTCGACGGGCCAGCGCCTCGCCGACGCCCAGGCCGTCCACGAAGAGCACCCAGCACCGGCGCTCCTGCAGGGCCTTGCGGTCCAGGGCGATGGGCGCCGTGCGGTGCCACGCGGGGACATGGAACCAGTCCGCGACGTCCGCGAGCTTTCCTTGCGGCGTCTGGGACGACACGGCCTGCGTGGACTCGGCGCGCGCGGCGGGGGCCACCCAGTAGCGCTGTCGCTCGAAGGGGTAGGTGGGCAGCGGCACGCGGCGAAGGCCACGGTCCTCGTTCACGTCGTCCCAGTCCACCTCCACGCCGTCCAACCAGAGCTGGCCCAGGGTGTTCAGCACCGAGGCCAGCGCGGGCAGCGAGTCCGCGAGGCTGGTCCTGATCGCGCGCGTGCCCGTGGTGCCGGCCAACGCACGGGCGCGCTCGACCAGCGCCCCCGGGGTCCCCATCGTGAGGACGACGCGGGTGGGCTCCTTCACCAGCTCGCGCAGCGCATCGTCCAGGCGGGACGTGTTGCTCGCCGCGTCCAGCCAGGTCTCCGGGCGCACGGCCTCGGCGTCCGTGACGAAGGCGCCTGTCGCGGAGGAGAGCAGCGGCGTCTCGGGAGCCTTCAGCCCCGAGCCCGTCAGGCCCGCACGCTGACTGCTCGGGTCCCCGAGCAGCGCCATCGTCAGGGCCTTCTCCAGCGGGAGTGCTCCCGAGAGCGCCGCCGCGACCCACGCGCCGGTGCCCTCTCCGAGCACGGACTCGGGCACCAGGCCCCAGGCCATCCACAGCCGCGCCAGCGCGTACTGCTCGACGAAGCGCGCCATCGTGCCCAGCGGGGCGGGGAGCGAGGGACGGCTGCCGTCCTCGGGATACATCGCGGCGCTCAGGTCCAGGTCCAACGGCGAGCGCAGCAGCTTCGCGCACGCGTCCACCTCCGCGCGGAACACCGGCTCCGAGCGGTAGAGCGACTCCAGCGGCGTGCCCGCGCCGGCATCGGAGAAGAGGAACGACACGGGCCGCTGGCTCGTCTCGTGCGTCGCCGTGAGGACGCGCTGGGGCTCGGCCATGCGCAGCACGCGCACGGCGTCCTGGACGTCACGGGCGACGAGGACCCGGCGATGCGAGTGCGCCTTGCGACCCACCTGGAGCGTGTGGGCCACGTCCGCCAGCGACAACCCGGGCTGCGACTCCAGGTGCTGCGCGAGCCGCGCGGTCGCCGTGTCGAGCGCCGTGTGGCTGCGCGCCGACAGCACGAGCAGCTCCCAGGGCCGGCTCACGGACGACGCGGGCGTGGCGGGTGCCTCCTCGATGATGACGTGCGCGTTGGTGCCGCCGATGCCGAACGAGCTCACGCCCGCGCGCCGGGGCGTGCGCCCACGGGGCCACGGCTGGAGCGTGGTGTTCACGTAGAAGGGGCCGCTGTCGAAGTCGATCTGCGGGTTGGGTGACTCGAAGTGGAGGCTGGGCGGGAGCTGCTGGTGCTTCATCGCCAGGATGGCCTTGAGCAGGCTCGCGCTGCCGGCCGCCGCGTCCAGGTGTCCCACGTTCGTCTTCACCGAGCCGATGGGGATGGTGCGGCGCCCCTTCGTCTTGTTGCCGAAGGCCTTCGTCAGCGCGCGGATCTCGATGGGGTCGCCCAGCGCGGTGCCGGTGCCGTGCGCCTCCACGTAGTGGATGCTGTCGGCGGACACCTCGGCGGCGGCGAGCGCGTCCTTGATGACGGTGGCCTGGCCCTGCACGCTGGGCGCGGTGAAGCTGGCCTTCACGGCGCCGTCGTTGTTGATGGCGGAGCCCTTGATGACGGCGTGGATGGTGTCACCGTCGGCGAGCGCGTCCTCCAGCCGCTTGAGGACGACGAGGCCGATGCCGCTGCCGAAGATGGTGCCCGCCGCCTTCGCGTCGAACGCGCGGCAGTGGCCGTCCGGCGAGACGATGCCGCCGTACTGGTACAGGTAGCCCACGTTCTGCGGGACGTTGATGGCCACGCCGCCCGCGACGGCCATCCGGCACTCGTCGGCGAGCAGCGCCTGTCCGGCCAGGTGCAGGGCGACGAGCGCGGTGGAGCACGCGGTGTGCACCGAGTACGCGGGGCCGCGCAGGTTGAGCCGGTGTGCGACTCGCGTGGTGAGGAAGGCCAGGTCGTTGCCCAGGCCGATCTCGAACGGGTCCAACCCGCCCAGCGCGGCGGGGTTCGAGAAGAGGTTGAAGACGTACGTGTCCGTGCGCGCGCCGGCGTACACGCCGATGCGGCCCTTGAAGCGCTCGGTGTCGTAGCCCGCGTGCTCCAGGGCCTCCACGGCGCACTCCAGGAACACGCGCTGCTGCGGGTCCATCACCTCCGCTTCCTTGGGGGTGACGCCGAAGTAGCCCGCGTCGAACAGGTCCGCGTCCTCGAGGACGGCTGCGGCCTTCACGTAGTTCGGGTCCGAGCGAACGGCGGCGGTGTCGAGCGCGCTGGGCTCCAGGTCCGCGTCCTCCAGGAACCGGATGGACTCCACGCCGTCGCGCAGGTTCTTCCAGAAGGCCTCCAGGTCGCGCGCCCCCGGGAACCGCCCCGCCATGCCGATGACGGCGATCTCCAGTCCGGTGGTGTCCGCGTTGGACGAATCCGTGGCCATGTCTCTCTCCCGAGTCCCGCTCAAGTGTCGACCTTCCTCGCCCGCTGCTGCTTCAGCGCGCTCCTGCGCCGCTGACGCCGCCCCTCGTCTTCCGCGTCCTCATCGCCCTCGTCCCCGCTCACCGGGTCCGAGGCGAGCCCCACCCGACGGACCAGGTCCTCGATGTGGTGACGCGCCTTCGTCGTTCCGTGCTCTTCGCGGAGCTGCTCGCCCAGCCGCGCCGCCGAGGCGCGCAGGCCCGTGTCCTCGTGCGCCGCGCGCAGCGCCGCCGCGAGTCGCTCCACGCTCAGCTCGCCGATGGGAATCGCCGGTCCACCGCAGCCGCGCTCCTGGACGACCTCGCCCCAGGTGAACTGGTCATAGGTGTGCGGCACGACGACCTGGGGGACGCCCGCGCGGAACGCCGCGCCCGTGGTCCCCGCGCCGCCGTGGTGCACCACGCACGACACCCGCGAGAACAGCCACGAGTGCGGCACCTGTCCCAGCGCGTGCGCCGTCGGAGGCAGGGCGCGCTGGCCCAGGCCGCTCCAGCCGTGCTGGATGAGGGCCCGTCGTCCCGCGCGCTCGGCGGCGGCCACCAGCGTGTCCGTCAGCGCCGCCGGGTCCGCGTGCGTCATGCTGCCGAAGGTGATGCACACCGGCGGCTCGCCCTCCGCCAGGAACGCGGCCAGCTTCGGGTCCGGCGTGAAGTCCGGCTCGTCGAGCAGGCAGTAGCCGACGGTGTGGTGGTGCGCCGGCGCGTCCGAGGCGGGCGGGCGCACGTGCCGGCTCAGCGCGGTGAGGACCAGCTGCGGTGACAGTCCATCCACCAGCGGATTGTCGAGCGGAGGCAGTCGCAGGGACTCGCGCAGCGGGTTCACCAGTCCGCGCACCGCGGCCTGGAACGCCGGGCTCCCGCCACCGCTGCCGCTGTGCTCCACGAGCACCGTCACGAAGGGCAGGTGCGTGAGGTCGTGCACCATGCGGGCGGCGGGCTGCACGCGTCCGCTGACGAGGACATCCGCGTTGCGGCATGCCGCGCGCAGGTCCTCCAGCATGAGGGGCACGGCCTCGGCGAGCGGCTGGAAGAGCTGGAGCATGCCTCCGGCGGAGTGGGCGACCGCGGGGTTGCCCATCATCGCCTGGGTGATGCCGCTCTGTGCGTCCCTCAGGTCGGGACCCACCGGGGCGAACTCCAGGCCGTGGTGCCGCGCCAGCGCCTCGTACGAGGGCGCTGCGGCGAGCACCGGCTGATGGCCGTGGCGCTTGAGCTCGACGGCCAGGGCCACGAAGGGCTGGACGTCACCGAGAGACCCGAAGTTGGTGAGGATGACTCGCATGGTGCGCGGGCAGGGTCGACTGCGGGCCGACTCAGCCCTCGTCCTCCACTTCCTCGTCGTCGGAGCGCCGCCGGGAGCGCTGCCGCTGGAGGTTCTGCTTGCGGCGCTGCACCGTGGACTCGCGCTCGTCCGTCTCCGCCTGCACCGTGCCCGCCTCGGGAGGCTGGAGCAGGGCGGCCAGGGCCTTCACCGTGACGCCTTCGTAGAGGCTGGAGGCGGGCACGCTGATGTCCAGGCGCCGCTTGAGCCGATCACTGAGCTGCACGGCGATGAGGGAGTCACCGCCCAGCTCGAAGAAGTTGTCCTGGATGCCGATGGGCGCGACACCGAGCGTCTGCTGCCAGAGCTCCGTGAGCGTGCGCTCCAGCTCCGTCGTGGGCGCGACATAGGCGCTGCGCAGGTTCGATGGCCGGGGATGCTGAGGCCGCGCGGCCGGGGTGGCGGAGTCCACCGCCTCGACGGCGCGGGGGCGGGCCTGTCGCGCCACCGGGTCGTGCGTGGACACCACCCACCAGCTGCCCTCGGACTGCGAGAGCACGCGCGCGAGGGCCTCGGCGCCCTGCTCGGGAGCGATGGCCAGCCGGTCCAGGGCCTCTCCGCGTGCACCCGGATGCGCGCCGTAGTCCTCCACGCGCACCACGTCCCAATCCAGGCTCACCCAGCGCCGCCCCGCGCGAGTCGTCGCCTGGGCGAACGTGTCCTGCCACGCGCTCGCCGCGGTGTGCGCGACGGTGGCCATGCCGCCCAGCACGGAGGAGATGGAGGACGCCACCACGCGGAAGTCCAGGGGACGCTCGCCGAGCACCTGGTCGAGCAGCGCCAGTCCCCGCACGCGCGCATCGAAGTGCCACGCGCTCTCCTCGGGCCCCGTCTCGGAGACGAGCCGCGCCACCAGCTCGCGCGGCAGCCAGGCCCCGTACACCACGCCGTGCACGGCACCGAAGCGCGCCAGCACGGCCTCCACCGCTTCGCGCAGGGACTCCTGCCTCGTCACGTCGCCGGAGATGACGGTGACCTCGGCGCCCAGGCTCTCCAGCTGACGAGCCCGACGGATGCGCTGCGACGAGGGATGCGCCTCGCCGTGCTGGGACAGGTGCGTGTCCCAGTGCTCGCGTGACGGCAGGTCCGCGGGCTCCAGGCAGACCAGCTTCGCGCCGGGCGAGATGCCCGCGAGGGCGCGGGCGTTCATCGCGCCCACGCCGCTGAGGCCATGCACCAGCAGGTACACGCCACCCGGGCGCGAGAGGACCTTCGCGCCCGTCGCGTCGGGCAGCGGCAGCGGCTCCAGCGTGCGGACCCAGCGGTGCGGACCTCGCAACGCGACCACCGTGTCCAGAGCCGTCGAGCGCAGCTCCGCGCGCAGGGACTGGAGGCTCGCGGGGGGCAGCTTGAAGTCCGCGTCCGTCACCACGTCGATGTGGCGCAAGCGCAGGAACGGCTGCTCCTGCGAGACGACCTGGCAGGGGCCCAGCACCGTGGCCTTGTCCGGCGAGAGGGCTTCGTCGCCCGTCACCTCGTGGACGTGATTGGTCACCACCCAGATGGAGCAGGGCTTCTCGGGGGCGTGCTCGACGAGGGCACGCGCGAGGGCGACGAGCGAGTGGTACCCGCTCGCCTGCGCCTGCGCGAAGGACGTGGGCAGCCCGGGCGTGAGGCTCCACAGGTGCAGCACGGCGTCGGGCAGCAGGCCCGCGTCACGCAGCGCGCCGAGCAGCGCGCGGAAGTCCGACAGCGAGCCGGGCGCGACGGTGAACTCGGAGTCCTTTGTGCGACTGAAGGCCGTACCCGGGCGCACGCGGAGGACTCGTCGCTCCTCACCAGGGGCGGCAGCCAGGAGCGCGTCGGTGGGAGAGGCCTCGTCCTCGAACACCAGCCAGACGCGAGGCGTGACCCCTCGCGCGACGAGCGAGGACGACAGCGGGGCGCGCTTCCAGGACGGCACATGGAACCAGCGCTCCATCGGCTCCTGGACGAGCGCGGTCTCCGTGGCGGCGGGCGCGCTCTTCGCTTCGGAGGACGGCGTGTTCCGCGTCTCCGGCTCCACCCAGAAGCGCTGACGCTCGAACGGGTAGGTGGGGAGGGGGAGCCGCTGGCGTCGCTCCTCGCCGTGGAAGCCCTTCCAGTCGACGGTGACGCCCGCGAGCCAGAGGTCGCCCAGCGTCGAATACGCGATCGGTGGTGCGCCCGGTGCGACGGTGTCCTGCGACGTCGGCATGGACGCGAGCACCGGGCGCGACGCGACTGTGTCCGGATGTCTCCGCGCGAGCCTGCTGAGCACCTGTCCCGGGCCGCATTCGAGCAACACGCGCTTCGGGTCCGACAGCAGGGCGTGGAGCCCATCGGCGAAGCGCACCGCGCCGCGCAGGTGCTGTGCCCAGTAACGCGGGCTCGTCGCCTGCTCGGTGGTGATCCACGTCCCGGTGACGTTGGAGACGAAGGGCAGGGTGGGCGGCCGCAGCGGCATGGCCGCCGCGCGAGCGGTGAAGGCGTCGAGGATGGGGTCCATCATCGTCGAGTGGAACGCATGCGACGTGGCGAGCACGTGGCTGCGCACGCCGGCCTCCTCGAGCAGGCGGCGCACGCGCTCCACCGCCTCATGCGGCCCGGAGACGACACACTGCATGGGCGAGTTCACCGCGGCGAGGCTCAGCTCGGTGCCGAGGTAGGGTCGCACCTCGTCCTCGCTCAGCGGCACGGCCAGCATCGCCCCGGACGGGAGCGACTGCATCAGCCGTCCACGCGCCGCCACCAGTTGGAGCGCGTGCTCCAACGAGAAGACACCCGCGAGGCACGCGGCCACGTACTCACCGATGCTGTGGCCGAGCATCGCGGCGGGCTTCACGCCCCAGGTCATCCACAGCCGCGCGGTGGCGTACTCGAGGACGAAGAGCGCGGGCTGGGTGAGCTCCGTCCTCGCCAGCGTGCGCTCGTTCTCCTCCGGTGTGCCGGCCTTCGGATACAGCACGTCGCGCAGGTCCTTGCCGCCCAGGTGCGGAACCAGCAGCGCCGTGCACCGGTCCACCTCGGCCCGGAACACGGGCTCCGCGTCGTACAGCGCGCGGCCCATGCCCACGTGCTGCGAGCCCTGGCCGGGGAACAGGAACGCCACCGGCCGGTCCACGCTGTCCTGGGCTTCGGGGGCTGACGGCTCGGTGGGAGTCCGGGTCAACGCCTCCACCGCGTCGCCCGCATCGCGCGCGAGGATGAAGCGGCGGTGCGAGAAGCGCTGACGACCCGCCTGGAGCGTCCACGCCACGTCCGCGAGCTTCGCGTCGGGGAGATTCTTCAGCGCCTCCGCCAACCGCTGCGTGCTGGTCTCCAGCGCGGAGGGCGTGCGGGCCGACACCGGGAGCAACTGCCACGCACGGCGCGGAGTCGCGCTGTCGAGCGGACGCGGCGGCTGCTCCAGGACGACGTGCGCGTTGGTGCCGCCCACGCCGAACGAGCTCACCCCGGCGCGGCGAGGCATGGCGGTGGCGGGCCATGGCTTGAGCGTCGCGTTGACGTAGAATGGGCTGTTGTCGAAGTCGATGGCCGGGTTGGGCCGCTCATAGTGGAGGCTGGGCGGCAGCTCGCCGTGCTTCACCGCCATCGCCGCCTTGATGAGGCCCGTCACGCCGGCCGCCGCGTCCAGGTGGCCCAGGTTGCCCTTCACCGAGCCGAGCGCGCAGTAGCGCCGTCGCTGCGTGGACGCGCGGAAGGCGCGGGTGAGCGCCTCCACCTCGATGGGGTCACCCAGCGGCGTCGCGGTGCCGTGTGCCTCCACGTAGCCGATGTCGTCGGCCTCCAGCCCCGAGGCCGCCAGCGCCTCGGCCACCACCTGGGCCTGACCCTCGACGCCCGGCGCGGTGTAGCCCGCCTTGAGCGAGCCGTCGTTGTTGATGGCCGAGCCCTTGATGACCGCGTGCACGGTGTCGCCATCGCGCACCGCGGCCTTCAGCTTCTTGAGCACCACCACGCCCGCGCCGCTGCCGAACAGCGTGCCTCGCGCCTTCGCGTCGAAGGGCCGGCAGCGTCCATCCGGAGACGCCATGCCGCCCTCCACGTGCCGATAGCCATGGAGGAAGCTCACGTTGACGGAGGCGCCGCCCGCGAGCGCCATGTCGCACTCGCCGTTGAGCAGGCTCTGGCAGGCCAGGTGCACCGCCACCAGCGACGTCGAGCACGCGCTCTGCACCGCGTGGCTCGCGCCCCGGAGGTTCAGCTTGTACGAGACGCGGGTGGCCAGGAAGTCCGTGCCGTTGCCGATGTTCACCTGCACCGGCTCCACCGACTCCAGCACGCGCGGGTTGCGCGCCAGGTTCATCAGCAGGTACGTGTTGAGCGTGGCGCCGCCGTACACGGAGATGGCGCCCGGGAAGTCGCGCGGCGAGTAGCCCGCGTGCTCCAGCGCCTCCCAGCAGACCTCCAGGAAGACGCGGTGCTGGGGGTCCGTCAGCTCCGCCTCACGGGGCGGCATGTCGAAGAACGCGGCGTCGAAGGACTCGGGCTCGGGCATCACCGCGGCGGCGCGCACGAAGTCCGGGTCCTCCACCTGCTCCGGAGCGACGCCCGCGGCGAGGCTCTCCTCGGGCGTGAAGAAGCGGATGGACTCCACGCCGCCGCGCAGGTTCGCCCACAGCTCGGTCGTGCTCCGCGCGCCAGGGAAGCGCCCGGACATGCCGATGATGGCGAGGTCCGCGTCGTCGATGTCTGACGGCTGCTTCACGTCCACGACGTCCGCTCCTTCACTCACGGCGGCTGCGCCGCTCGCGTCGCGCGGCTCCACGGTTCTGACTCGACTCGAACCCGGGCGGGTCCGAAGGGGCGCCGAGCGCTCCCAGCTTCTTCGCCAGCGCGGCCACCGTGGGCGCCTCGAAGACGGAGGTGAGGGGAACCTCGCGCCCCAGCTCCCGCTTCAGCCGTCCGACGATCTTGAGCCACAGGAGCGAGTTGCCGCCCAGGTCGAAGAAGTTGTCATGGATGCCCAGCCGCGACAGCCCGAGCTGCTCCTGCCACACCTTCGTCAGGGCCAGCTCCAGGTCGCCGGTGGGCGCCACGTACTCGGTGCCCAGCTGCGGCCGCTCGTGCGTCGCGCCGCCCGAGGTGTCCTGGTTCTTCTGCCCACCCTCACGCTTCAACCAGCGCGCCACGCGCGCCTCCAGGTCTCCGGTGGAGACCACCACCTGCCCGCCCAGAGAGGACTCCGCGACGCGGCGGAAGGCCTCCACGGCCTCGTCCTCCGTCATGGCGAATGCGTCCAGGCTCGTCTTCGTCTCACGGGACTCCTCGTCCACCGAGGGCCACCCATCCCAGTTCGTGCTCACCCAGCGCGTCAGCCCCTGCTTCGAGCGCGAGGTCGCGAACGCGTCGAGGAAGGCATTCGCCGCGCCGTACGCCGCGAGCCCCAGGCCCCCGAGCACCGAGGCGTTGGACGACACCAGCATCACGAAGTCGAGCTCACGGCCCGCCAGCGCCAGCTCCAGCGCGTACGTGCCCTGCACCTTCGCGCGGAAGTGGGGCTCGCACGCGGCGGCATCCAATCCGGAGAGCAGCGCCACGGCGCCTTCGCCCGCGAGGCCCGCGGCGTGGATGACGCCGTGCACCTCGCCGAACTGCATCGCCCCCTGGGTGATGGCGACGCTGAGCAGCATGTCATCCGCCACGTCCGCGCGAGCCAGCAGCACCTCGGCGCCCGCCGCCTCCAGCTCCCTCACCGCGCGGCGCTTGTGGCCGCCGCGGTCCATCTCCAGACCCCACCGGCTCACGAGCACGAGCCGCGCCTGATGCTGGCGCGCCAGGTAGCGGGCGATCATCAGGCCCACGCCGCCCAGGCCGCCGGTGATGACGTAGACGCCCCGGTGACGGAAGGGCCGCGCGGGCTGGGTGTCCGCCTCCAGCCGCACCGGCTCATGCGTCTGCACCAGCCGAGTCGTCCCGCGCCAGGCGACGACGGGCTCGCGAGCCTCGGTGGCCGTGCTCGTCACCTCCTGCAGCAGCGCCCGTGTGTCGAGCGCCACCGGGCCACGGCCCAGGTCCACGTAGCGGCAGGAGAGGAAGTCGTGCTCCTGCGGGATGACCTTGCACAGGGCCGGAAGCGTGGCGCGCTCGGGGGCGACTTCATCCGAGCTCTCCACGTCGAGCGCCTGACGACCGACGACCGTCAGCTCCACGGGGCCGGGGAGCTCCGCCTCCGTGAGCGCCCGCGTCAGGCGGAGGAGCGGATGGAACCCTCGCGCCTGGGCCTGCTCGAAGCGCTCGTTGCCGAAGGCGTCCTGCTCGCCCTCGCGAGAATCCAGGCTCCACAGGTGGACGATGTTCTCCACCTTGAAGTCCTTCGACTTCAGCGCGAGCAGCAGGAAGCCCGGCTCGTCGGCATCCGCCGGATCCAGGCTGAAGTGGTTCTCGCCCAGCTCCTCGAGCCTCGCGCCCGGAGTCACCCGCGCGACGCGATGTCCCTGCTCCTCCATCGCCATCGCCAGGGCCGAGCCCACGCCGGTGGAGTCCAGGAACACGACCCAGTCCTTCGGCGTGACGGCCCCGGCGCGCGGCGGCGCCAGCGGGGCGCGCTTCCAGGACGGCAGATAGAACCAGCTGGAGACATCCGCGCTCTTGTTCGCCGCGGACCGCCGACGCGCGGAAGGGGCCTGGGGCGCGAGCCAGTAGTCCTGTCCCTCGAAGGGGTACGTCGGCAGCGGGACGCGCAGCCGCCGCGCCTTGCCGCGCACGGCCGTCCAGTTCACCTCGACGCCCGCGGCCCAGAGTCGCCCGAGCGTCGCGGTGAGGTGCTCCTCGTCCGCCACCGGGTCCTGCGGATGGCGCAGGGACGAGAGCACCGCCGGCGCGGAGGGGCCGTTGACCTGGAGCCGCGCGAGTGTGCTGAGCGTCCGGCCCGGACCGACCTCCAGGTAGACGTGCGCGGGGTCCTTGGCCAGCTCGCGGATTCCGTCGCCGAAGCGCACCGTCTGCCGCAGATGCTTCACCCAGTACGACGGGTCCAGCGCGTCATCCAGGTCGATCCACGTGCCGGTGAGGTTCGACAGGAACAGCACGTTCGTCGGCGGGTTGAGCTTGATGGTGCGGATGAAGTCGCTGAAGCGGTCGAGGATCGGGTTCACCACGTACGAGTGCGCGGCGACGTCGATGGGGATGTGACGGAACTCCACCTCGCGGCGGGTCAGCTCCGTGGCCAGGGCCTCCACGGCCTCCACCGTGCCCGCGACCACGCACTGCGCGGGGCCATTCACCGCCGCCAGGGACAGCGTCTCCCCGAGCAGAGGACGGACCTCCGACTCGGGCAGCGGCACGCTGAGCATGCCGCCACCGGGCAGCTCCTCGAAGAGCTTGCCGCGCATCACCACCAGCGCGAGCGCGTCCTCCAGCGAGAAGATTCCAGCCAGGTGCGCCGCCATGTACTCACCCAGGCTGTGGCCGATGACCGCTTCCGGCTTCACACCCCAGGACTCCCACAGCTTCACCGTCGCGTACTCGATGGTGAACAGCGCCGGCAGCGCCAGGGAGGTGCGCTTGAGGCGCTGGCCCGCGCTCTCCGCCGAGGCCGCGTCCGGGTACATCACGGGCTTCAGGTCGAAGCCCAGCTTGGGCCGCAAGAGCTTGCAGCAGTGGTCCACCGCCTCGCGGAACGCGGGCTCGGCGTCGTAGAGGCCACGGCCCATGTCCGGGTACTGCGCGCCGCCCCCGGGGAACATGAAGACCAGCGACACCGACGTCGTGCCGGGCGAGTGCGTGAAGAACCGCTGTGGATCCCGCGTCTCCAGGACCCGCACCGCGTCCTCCCGGTCCTTGCACACGATGACCCGGCGCAGTTCCAGGGCCTTGCGGCCGGTCTGCAGCGTCCACGCCACGTCCGCGAGCTGCTGCTCGGGATGCGCCTTCAGGTGGGCGAGCAGCGCCGAGGTCTGGGCCTCCAGCGCCGTCTGCGTCCGCGCGGAGAGCACGAGCGACTGCCAGGCGCGAGAAGCGTCGCCCGGCTGGGTGAACGGCGGCTCCTCCACGATGAGGTGCGCGTTGGTGCCGCCGATGCCGAACGAGCTCACCCCGGCGCGGCGCGGCGTCGGCCCCTCGGGCCAGGGCGTGAGCTTCGTGTTGACGTAGAAGGGGCTGTTCGCGAAGTCGATGCGCGGATTGGGCTTCTCGTAGTGGAGGCTCGCGGGCAGCTCCGCGTGCTCCAGCGCGAGCACCGTCTTCACCAGGCCCGTCACGCCGGCCGCCGCGTCCAGGTGTCCGACGTTCGTCTTCACCGAGCCGAGCCCGCAGAAGCCGCGCTTGTCGGTGCTCCGGCGGAACACCATGTCGAGCGCCTGCACCTCGATGGGGTCGCCCAGCGGCGTGGCCGTGCCGTGCGCCTCCACGTAGGTGATGGAGTCCGCTGGCGTCTCCGCGAGGCTCTGCGCCCGGGCGATGACCTCCGCCTGTCCGCTCAAGCCCGGCGCGGTGAAGCCGACCTTGAGGGCTCCGTCGTTGTTGATGGCCGAGCCACGGATGACGGCGTGGATGGTGTCGCCGTCCGCCAGCGCGTCCGCCAGGCGCTTGAGGACCACCACGCCCGCGCCGCTGCCGAACAGGGTGCCCTGGCCCCGCTCGTCGAACGCGCGGCAGTGCCCGTCCGGAGAGGTGATGCCGCCTTCCTGATAGTGGTAGCCCGTGCGCTGCGGCATGTGCACGGAGACGCCGCCGGCCACGGCCATGTCGCACTGGTAGCCGAGCAGCGACTGGCAGGCCAGGTGCGTGGCCACCAGCGACGTGGAGCAGCCCGTCTGCACCGTCAGCGCCGGGCCGCGCAGGTCCAGGTGGTAGGCGACGCGCGTGGCGAGGAAGTCCTTGTCGTTGGCCACCATGGCCGGGAAGGTGTCTTCGGCCCGTTGGAACTCCTCGCGCGACAGCAGGTTGAAGAGCAGGTAGCTGCTGAGGCTCGAGCCCGCGAAGACGCCCGTGGAGGTGCCCGGGAGCCGTCCCGTGGAGTAGCCGGCGTGCTCCATCGCCGTCCACACGCACTCGAGGAAGACGCGGTGCTGCGGGTCCAGCAGCTCCGCTTCCCGAGGGGCGTAGCCGAAGAGGCCCGCATCGAAGCGGCCCGGGCGCTCCAGCACGGCCCCGGCGCGCACGAAGTTCGGGTTGGCCAGGAACGACGGGTCGACCCCGAGGGACTTCAGCGCGTCGTCGGAGAAGAGGGTGATGCCCTCCACTCCGTCGCGCAGCATCCGCCAGAACGCGTCCACGTCCGCGGCGCCGGGCACACGCACGGCCATGCCGACGATGGCCACCGCCAGCCCCGAGTCACCCTCGTACACCTTGTGACGACGACCCATGACGGACCTATCCCTGTTTCCTTGCCCGTTGCTGCTGTCGCTTCAGGCTCTCGAGCTGGCGTTTCGCGCGGTCCTGCGCCGTCTCCACCGGATTGGCCTGCGGCGTGGTGGCGCCCTGGCGCAGGTGACGCGCGAGCGCGCTGACGGTGGGGTATTCCAGCAGCTTCAGCAGCGGCAGCTCCCCACCGAGCACCGCCCTGAGCCGCGCGTGGACCTGGACCATGAGCAGTGAGTGCCCACCCAGGTCGAAGAAGTTGTCGTTCACGCCGACCTGCTCGACCTTGAGCACCTGCTTCCAGATGTCGGCGATCTGCTGCTCGAGCTGACCCTGCGGCGCCACGAAGGCCGCGCGTGAGCTCCGCGTCGCGCTGGGGGCGGGCAGGGCCTTGCGGTCCACCTTGCCGTTGGGCGTGAGCGGCAGCGCCGGCAGGTCCACCACCACGGAGGGCACCATGTGCTCGGGCAGCTTCTGCGCCACCGCGTCGCGCAGCGCCGTCGCGTCCACCGTCTGCCCGTCGCGCGCCACCACGTAGGCCACCAGCCGCACGTCGCCCGGTGAGTCCTCGCGGGCCACGACGACCGCCTCGCGCACCTCGGGGCGTGCGCTGAGCACCGCCTCGATTTCACCCGCCTCGATGCGGAAGCCGCGCACCTTGAGCTGGTGGTCCACGCGGCCCAGGAACTCCACCGTGCCGTCGTCGCGCCAGCGGGCCCGGTCTCCGGTGCGGTACAGCCGGGCGCCCGGCTCGGAGGAGAACAGGTCCGGCACGAAGCGCTCGGCCGTCAGCTCCGGACGCGACAGGTAGCCGCGCACCACGCCCGCGCCGCCGATGTAGAGCTCGCCCGGCACGCCCACGGGCACGGGCCGCAGCCGCGCGTCGAGCAGATAGAAGCGGGTCCGGAGGAACGGCGTGCCGATGGACACCACCGGCCCCGACTCGCCGCGCACGTCGTGCGTGGAGGACCAGATGGTCGTCTCCGTGGGGCCGTACATGTTGAGCAGCCGCGCGTCCTCGGGGAGCACCTGTCGCAGCGACGTCGCCAGGGAGGAGGGGAGGGCCTCGCCGCCCACCATCCACCGCTTCAGGCCACGCAGGGCCTCGGTGGACTCGGAGTCCGCGAGGAGGGCGCGCGCCAGCGAGGGCGTGCACTGCAGATGCGTCACGGCGTGCTCACGCAGGTTGAGCGGGATGGAGCGCGCGGTGCGCTGGCGCGCGCCGTCACGGTCCGCCTGGCACTTCACCTCGTGCAGCAGCGGCAGGCTGGCCAGCACGGTGTCCGCGGGGATGCCGAAGTCGATGAGGCAGCCCACCTCGTCCACGCCCAGGGCGCGCAGCTGCTCCATCCGCTCGCGCACGGAGCGCGGCGTGCCGAACAGTCCGCTCGTCTCGAAGTAGCGCTCGAAGGCCTGCGCGGCCAGCCGGTCCAGGTCCGCCTCGGTGGCGGTGTCCAGGTCCACGCCCAGCGTGCGGCCGAGTCCGCGCATCAGGTCCGCGGAGCTGCGCAGGTAGTTCCGGAAGGGCTTCTCCACCACCGAGCGCACCGTCGCGGCGTCCTCACCGATGAACGTGTGCAGCATCAACGTGACGTGTCCGTCGCCCGCGTGTCCCGCCGCGCGCCAGGCCTCACGGTAGAGGGCCAGCTTCTTCTCCAGGTCCTCCCACGTCTGCCCCAGCAGGTGGGTGAGGACGTTGCAGCCCAGGCGCCCCGCGGTGACGAACGTGTCGGGGTTGCCCGCCGCCGTGAGCCACACCGGCAGCTCCTGCTGCACCGGCCGCGGCCGCAGGGTGACGTCCACCTGGGCACCCGCGCCGCCCGGGAAGCGCAGCGAGTCGCCGCGCCACAGGCGGCGCACCGTGTCCAGCCCCTCCAGCATCAGCTCGCGGCGCTGCTCGTAGCGCTCGGGCGCGAAGACGAAGTCGTTCGCGTGCCAGCCGGAGGCGACGGAGATGCCCACGCGGCCTCGCGACAGGTTGTCCACCAGCGCCCACTCCTCCGCGACGCGCACCGGGTGGTGCAGCGGCAGCACCACGCTGCCCGCGCGGATGGCCACGCGCTCCGTCACCGCGGCGATGGCCGCGCCCGCCACGGACGGGCTGGGATACAGCCCACCGAAGGCATGGAAGTGACGCTCCGGCGTCCACACCGCCGCGAAGCCGTGACGGTCCGCGAACTTCGCGCCCTCCAGCAGCAGCTTGTAACGGTCGCCGGCCGAGGCCTCCGCGTCGTCCGCGAAGTAGAAGAGGCTCATCTGCATCGGCGTGGCGCGCGCGGCCGAGGCCCGGGCCGGCGCCTTGATGGACGCGCCCTCGCCCTGGACCACCACCTTGAAGCCGCGCGTGAGCGTCCACAGAAGCTCCAACACGGAGATGTCGAAGGAGATGCTCGTCACGGCCAGCCACGTGCCCGAGGGCGGATGGCCGATGCGCGTGTCCATGGCCGAGAAGAAGTTGGCCACCCCTCCGTGCGGCACCATGACGCCCTTGGGGCGGCCCGTGGAGCCGGACGTGTAGATGACATACGCCAGGTGCCCCGCGCCCGTGGTCGACGGCGGAGGCGTGTCCCGCTGCGTGCCCTCCGTCAGGGACAGGTCCTCCAACGCGACGACGCGCGCGCTGCCCGTGGGGATGGCGCCGCGCAGGTGCGTCTGCGTGAGCAACACCGGCGCGCCCGAGTCCTCCAGCATGTACGCCAGTCGCTCGCGGGGATACTCGGGGTCCAACGGCACGTATGCGCCGCCGGCCTTGAGCACCCCCAGCATCGCCACCACCATGGCGGCCGAGCGCTCCACGCACAGCCCCACGCGCGTCTCGGTGCCGACGCCCTGGGCGCGCAGGTGCCACGCCAGCGCGTTGGAGCGCGCGTCCAGCTCCGCGTACGTCAGCGTCGCGTCGTCACCTGCCACCGCCACCGCGTCGGGAGTCCTGGCCACCTGCGCCCGGAACTGCGCGTGGATGGAGGTGTGCTCGGTGCTCGCGGGCGTGAGGTCGTTCCAGTCCACCAGCAGCTGTCGCGACTCGTCCGCGCCGAGCAGCGGCAGGTCGTCCACCCGCGTCTCCACGGTGTCGACGACCGCGCGCAGCAGCGTCTCCAGCTGTCGGGCCAGCCGCGCCACGGTGGCGGGGGTGAACAAGTCGGTGCGGTACTCGAGCGCGCCGGTGAGGCCGTCCGCGCCCTCCGCGAGCGAGAGCTGGAGGTCGAACTTCGACGTGCCCTCCACCGCGCCATCCGGCACCGGCAGCACCGGACGCCACTGCATGCCGGGCACCGACAGGTTCGTCGGGGGCAGCGCCTCCAGCAGCAGGGCCGTCTGGAACAGCGGATTGTCCGCGCCGCCCCTCGGCGCACGGGCCGCGCCCACGACTTCCTCGAAGGGGAGGTCCGCGTGCGCCAGCGCCTCGTGGAACGTCTGCCGCGTGCGGGAGAGCAGCTCGCGGAAGCTCGGCGTGCCGGAGAGGTTCGCGCGCAGCACCAGCGTGTGCGCGAAGAAGCCCACCACGCCGCGCAGCTCCGGACGCTCGCGGTTCGCCACCACGGTGCCCACGGCGAAGTCGGCCTGTCCGCTGTAGCGGTGCAGCAGCGCCGTCCACGCGGCCGTCAGCGTGACGAAGAGCGTGCAGCCCTCGCGACGCCCCAGCGCGCGCAGGGATTCGACGAGCGAGCGCTCCAGCGCGAGGTGATGCAGCGCGCCCTGGAACCCGGGCTCGCGCGGACGCGGGAAGTCGGTGGGCAGCTCCAGCCTTGGCAGCCCCGCAAGCTGCTTGCCCCAGTATGCGCGCTGCGCGTCGAGCAGCGGCCCCAGGCCCTGCTGCCACCGGGCGAAGTCCGTGTACTGGAGCTTCACGGCGGGCAGCTCGGTGGCCGCGCCCGTCACCTGCGCGCGGTACAGCGCCGCCAGCTCATGCGCGAGCACGCCGATGGACCAGCCGTCGGTGGCGATGTGGTGCTGCGTCATCAGCAGCACATGCTCGTGTTCGCCCAGCGTCACCAGGGACGCGCGCACCGCGGGGCCCTCGGCCAGCCGGAAGGGCTCACGCGCCTGCTCCAGCGACAGACGGCGCAGCTCCGCGTCACGCGCCTCGGACGCGATGGAGCGCAGGTCCACGACGGGGAACGACAGCTTCACGCTGGCGCGCACCAGCAGCCGGGGCTGTCCGTCGACCTCCGGGAACGCCGCGCCCAGCACGGGGTGACGCTCGACGAGCGCATCCAGGCTCCGCGCCAGGGCCCCGGTGTCCAGCGCACCGGTGAGCCGGAGCTGGAAGTGGAGGTTGTACAGCGCGCTGTCGGGGACCAGGCGGTCCAGGAACCACAGGCGGAGCTGACCGGAGGAGAGGGGATGCTCGCCCTCGCGAGGTCCCGCGCTCAGCGGCGGCGCCACCAGCGAGTGCTCGGGCCGGACGCCACGCCACGCCTCCAGGAGCCGCAGGGCCGCGGCCTCCAGCGTGGGGCTCACCCAGAGGAATGCAGCGGGCAGCGCCACGCCCAGCTCCGACTCCAGCTGGCCGTGCACCTCCAGCACCATCAACGAGTCGAGCCCCAGGCCCGCGAGCTCCGTGTCGCCCGGGAGCGTCGAGGCATCCAGCCGCAGCGCGCGCGCCACGGCCCGGCGCAGGAAGTCCTCCACCAGCGCGAGCCGCTGGCCGTCCTCCGCCGTGGCCAGCTGCTCCTTGAGCGGGATGGCGGACTCGGGGACGCTCGGCGAGGACACCGCGGCGGCGACCGAGGCCTCGACGATTTCGAGCTCACCCGCGAGCCAGGCCGCCTTCGTGGCGCGGCGCTGAATCTTCCCGCTCGACGTCTTCGGGATGCTGCGCGCCTGGAGCAGGACGACGGCGTGCGCGTGGACGGCATGCTGCTCCGCCAGCGCCTTGCGCACGGCGGCCACGACGATGCTCGCGTCGAAGCCGTCGCGCACGTCGACCTCGGCCGCGACCACCAGCCGCTCCTCGCCCTCCACCTCCACGCTGAAGGCGGCGCAGCAGCCCGCGCGGATGGCGCGATGCGCGCGCTCGGTCTCCAGCTCCAGGTCCTGGGGATACAGGTTGCGGCCGCGGATGATGAGCAGGTCCTTCAGCCGGCCGGTGACGAACAGCTGCCCCGCCTCCGACAGGAAGGCCAGGTCACCGGTGCGCAGGAACGGCCCCTCGCCCGACGCGAGCCGCGCGTCGAACGCGTGCGCGGTCTCCTCGGGACGCTCCCAGTAGCCCGTCGCCACGCTGGGGCCGCGCACCCAGACCTCGCCCACCTGGTTCGCGCCGAGCCGCTCGCGCGTCTCCGGCTGGACGATGAGCACCTCCTGGTCCACCGCGCTCACGCCCGAGCCCACCAGCGTCCGCGCCCGCGTGTCTCCGCTCTCCGGCGCCGCCGCGCGACCCTGCTCCAGCGCGTCCGCGGAGAAGTCGCCGTGGACGAACGCCTCGCCCTGCGTGCCGCCGGTGACGATGAGCGTGGCCTCCGCCAGACCGTAACAGGGGTAGAATGCCGTGCGCTTGAAACCACAAGGCGCGAAGGCTTCCGCGAAGCGCTCCAATGTCTCTCGCCGCACCGGCTCCGCGCCGTTGAACGCCAGCTCCCAGCTGCCCAGCTTCAGCTTCGCGCGGTCCTCGTCGGTGGCCTTCCGGACGCACAGGTCGTACGCGAAGTTGGGCCCGCCGCTGCACGTCGCCTGGAAGTGGGAGATGGCCTCCAGCCAGCGCAGCGGACGCTGGAGGAACGAGATGGGCGACATCAGCGTGCACGGGAAGCCCAGGTACAGCGGCTGGAGCACCTTCCCGATGAGCCCCATGTCGTGGAACATGGGCAGCCACCCCATCCCCGACGAGCGCGACGCCTCCAGCCCGAAGCCCCGGGTGATGAGCGCCTCGTTGTGCAGGATGTTGGCGTGGCTGACCATCACCCCCTTGGGGTTGCCCGTCGAGCCGGAGGTGTACTGGAGGAACGCCGTCGTGCCGCCCGTCAGCTCCGGCCGCCGCCAGTCCGCCGCCATCGACTCCGGCACCGCGTCGCTGGCCAGCCACTGCAGCGCGGCGAGCTCCGGCGCCTGCGGCTTGAACAGCTCCGACATCTCCAGGATGAAGCTCGTGGTGAGCACGTAGCGCGCGCCACAGTCCTGCGCGATGGCCCGCAGGCGGGGCAGGGTGCGCTCCAGCCGCGTCGGGTCCGGCGGATAGCACGGCACCGCGACGACGCCCGCGTACAGGCAGCCCATGAAGCCCGCCACGAACTCCATCCCCGGCGGATACAGCAGGAGCGCACGGTCTCCCGGTGAGCCCGAGGCCCGCAGCAGCGCGCCCAGCGCCCGCGCTCGCGCGTCCAGCCGGGCGTAGCTCCACTCCTCCACCGGGCCGTCCACGTCTCCCGTTTCGAGAAAGCGATACAGCAGCGCGTCGCCCTGGGTGCCCGCCCGATGGCACAGCAGGTCCACGAGGTGGTGGAAGTCCCCCGCGGACGTCTCATGGTGCTGTTTCATGCGTGCTCCCCGGCGGACGACTCGCGATGGTGGTACCGCGGGCCCGGGCGTGGCCGTCCCGGTACCGCTTCACGTCCTGGTGGCTGGTGGGGGTCTGGCGTCTAACAGCGACGACACGAAACGCCGCGGCGCCTCAGGGGGGACGCTGTCCCGATCCGCCCCTGGCTCTGCCGCGAGTGGCCCGCTACCGCACGCCGGCACGGCACCGTCGTCCGGAGCCGTGAGTGAGGAAAATTAGGTCGAAGGTGAAGCATGCCCTCTGCCTTCATCCCTTGTTTTATCTGGAATGTCTAGTCAGCCACGAACCGCTCTAACTCCTTGGTTTGTCAGGGGGTCAGGCTCTTCTGATAAACTGGAGAACTTCGCTCGCGAGACCTCATGGCATCGCCTCAAGCACCTTCGTCCGCCCCCGGCCCCCGGGGTCTTCCCGTCTGGCTCAATGTCCTGCGTCAGGAGCACGACCCGCTGGGTTACTTCACCCAGGGTTTCCGCAAGTATGGGGACGTGGTCCGCTTCGACACGGGCGCCTCGGCGACCTACATGGTGAGTCATCCGGATCAGATCCGGTACTTCCTCACCGAGAACGCGCCCAACTACTCGAAGCAGGAGCTGTCCGAGGACCCCTTCCTGGGCAACGGGCTGTTCGTGAGCGAGGGGAACTACTGGCGGCGCCAGCGCCGGCTCGTCCAGCCCTCGTTCCACCGGGACCGCCTGGCGGGCCTGCTGGCGGGCATGGTGGACCTGGTCCAGCGGACGCTCACCGCGTGGGAGGCGGATGCCACCGCGCGGCCGTTCGACATGGCCGCGCAGATGGGGAGCCTGTCGCTGCGGATGACCACGCGCGCGCTGTACTCGGAGGAGCCGGACGCGGCGGCGGCGGCGGCCGTCGGGCGGATGATGTGGATCATGAACGACCGGGGGACGTTCATGTCGCGGCTGCTGCGGCTGGAGCGGCTGCCCATCTACAAGAAGAAGTGGGCGGACTTCTTCGGCACCCTCCGGATGCTCAACGTCAAGGCGAAGGAGGTCATCGCCCAGCGCAAGGCCGGCGGTCCCCAGGACGACATCATGGCGATGCTGGTGGCGGCGAAGGACCGCGACACCGGCGAGTCGATGACGGACAAGGAGCTGCGTGACGAGTTCATGAACCTGTTCTCCGGCCACGAGGGGCCGGGTGTGGCGCTCTCCTGGGCCTGGCACCTCCTGTCGCGGCACCCGGACATCGAGGCACGCCTCGCGTCGGAGTGCGCCGCGGTGCTCGGTGGCCGCGCCCCGACGCTCGAGGACCTGCCCCGGCTGCGCTACGCGACGCAGGTGTTCGAGGAGACCCTCCGCCTGTATCCCCCCGCGTGGCGGTTGCTTCGCACGGCGAAGGACGCGGACACGCTGGGGGGTTACACCGTGGAGCCGGGCGCGTCCGTGCTCGCCGTGCCCTACGTCTTCCACCGGCATCCGGAGTTCTGGCCGCGTCCGGACGTGTTCGACCCGGAGCGCTTCACGCCGGAGCAGAAGGCCGCGCGGCACAAGTTCGCCTACCTGCCGTTCGGCGCGGGCCAGCACATCTGCATCGGCAACAACCTGGCGCTGATGTTCGGCGCGCTGGTGCTGGCCATGGTCTCCCAGCGCTACCGCTTCCACGCCATCCCTGGCCGGCGCGTGGACATCTACCCGGGCATCGCCCTGTTGCCCAAGGGCGGCATGCCCATGCGCCCGGAGCGGCGCGGCTGAAGCGCCTCGAAGCAGCGGCGGCGCGCGGCTCAACCCACGGCGCGCGTGGCGTCCTGCTCCTTGGCGGCGTAGAGCGCCTGGATGTTGGCGCCGCCGAAGCCGCGCGCCTGGTGGCGCTGGATGACCTCGAAGAACAGCGTGCGCCGCGCGTGCTGCGAGCGGGTGAAGACCTGGAGCAGCACCCCCCACGCATCGCGGTCCATCAGGATGTTGCGCGACTGGAGCTGCTCGCGGGGGAACGGCCCCAGCGAGCCGAGCCGCGCCTCCAGCGCCTCGTAGTAGCCCCGAGGCGCGTCGAGCAGGCCCACGCCGCGCTGCCCCAGCGAGTCCACCGCGCGGACGATGTCGTCCGCCAGGAAGGCCAGGTGCTGCACGCCCGCGCCACCGTGGGCGTCCACGAAGTCCTCCAGCTGTCCCCGACGCGTGCCGGAGACGGGCTCCTGCAGCGGGAAGCAGATGCGTCCGCCCGCCGCCTGCACCACGCGCGAGCTCATGCCGCTGTACTCGGTGCGCACGTCCTCCTGGTGGGTCTCTTCGAAGCCGAGCACGTCCACGTAGAAGGCCACCGTGTCCAGCAGCGTGCCCGCCCGCAGCGCGAAGGCGAGGTGGTCCACGTCGCGAAACAGTGACGCGCCTCCGGACGGCCCCGCGTCCACGGGCAGGTAGACGCCCGGAAGGAACGCGCCCCCGGGCGTGTCCCGCTGGATGAGCGAGTGCACCCAGCCTCCGGGCCCGGCGAGCGTGGCCTTCACCACGCGCTGGCCTGCCGCCTCGAAGACCGCGGGCCGTGCCACCGGACGCGCGCCCCGGCGCACCGCCTGGTCGAACGTGGCGACGACGTCGGGTGTGCCCAGCGCGATGTCCCGCACGCTGTCACCGTGTGCACGGACATACTCCGCGACCTCACCTTCGGCACCCAGCGCCGAGGTGACGACGAGCCGGGCTGCGCCTTGCTCCAACACGAAGGAGCGCTGTCCCGCGAGCCCCGACTCCGGCCCGCCGCTCGCCACCATCCGGAAGCCCAGCGCATGGCAGAAGTAGTAGGCGGAGAGGACCGCGTCGCCCACATACAGCTCCGCATGCTCCACGTTCGTGAGCACCACTCGCAGAACCTCGATTCAGGGGACCTGAGCGAACCGCGCTCAGTCCGGTGCACGTGTCAGGCGGTCACTCCGTTACAAAAACCATTATCACGGATTGCCACTGAAAGCGTGACACTCAGGTATCCGAGTGATGTGTCGGAGTCTGTATCACCCTGTCTTCATGCGGGCACGGCCGCCACCAGGGGCGTGGAGGAGGGCACGAGCTGCCCGGCCTCGAGCTTGAGCACACGGTCCGCCAGGTGGAAGTAGCGGTCATCGTGGCTGATGACGAAGACGAGCTTGCCCTGGTCCCTGAGCGCCGGGAGCATCTCGCGGTAGAAGAGCTCGCGGAACACCGGGTCCTGGTCCGCGGCCCATTCGTCGAAGACGTAGATGGGGCGGTCCTCCAGGAACGACGTGAGCAGGGCCAGGCGCTTGCGCTGCCCCTGGGACAGCGCCACGGTGGACAGCTTGCCGTCCTCCACCCGGACCTTCTTCTCGAGCTGCAGGCGGGTGAGGTACTGGCGGGCCTTGTCCTCCATGCCAGGGTGGTCCAGGCCGAGCATCCGCTCGAAGAGGTGGAAGTCGAAGAAGACGGCGGAGAACAGCTGACGGTAGGCGCGCCGGGTGGCGGCGGTGACGGGGACGCCGTCCACGCGCAGCTCGCCCTGCTCGGGGGCGTAGAGGCCCGTGAACAGCTTGGCCAGCGTCGTCTTGCCGCTGCCGTTGCCACCCACCAGGAACACCAGCTCCCCGCGCCGCAGCGTCGCATCGATGGGGCCCAGCGTGAAGCTGGCGCCGTCCAGCTCCCGCCGGTAGGTGTGGCCGAGGCCGACCAGCTCGATGCGCTGGAAGTCGCGCGGCATGCCGTCGTCGGACGCGGAGGGCTCCGGGTCCTCCAGCGACAGGCCCAGCTTCTCCAGCTTCTTCATCGCCACGTGGCTGCGCGACAGGTTGGGCCACTGGTTCATCAGCCCGTCGAGCGGCTGCTGCAGGTACAGCACCACCAGCGCGTACGCCGCCAGCGTGGACATCTCCACGTCCTGGAATCGCGGCACGCCGAAGAGGATGAAGCCGATGACGGCCATCACCATGAAGCCGCCCCAGCTGCCGGTGATGATGAAGAGCTTGCTCGTCGTCAGGGAGATGCGCGAGACCTCCTCCGCCGTCGGCTTCAAGTCCCGGTTGAAGAAGTCCTCGCTGCGCGCGTGGTGGAGCTGCAGCTCCTTCGAGCCGTCGATGAGCGTGCGAAAGCCGCTGTACATCGCGTCATGGGTTTCACGCCGCTTGAAGAACTGCGCGTAGGCATAGCGGTTGGGCAGCGCCACGCTCGCCATCACCACCGCGATGACGCCCAGGATGAGCCCCAGGAGGGGACCGGACAGCCACGCCAGATACACGAGACAGCCGACCAGCGTCGCCAGACAGATGATGACCCCGGGGATGACGGCGATGGTGCTGTTGATGACGCTGATGTCCTCGGTCAGCGCGGCGAGCAGCTTGTGCGGCCCGGCTTCCTCCAGCTTGCGCAGGGGCGCCTCGAGGATGCGTCGACACAGCGACAGCCGCAGGTCCAGCAGCGCCTCCTGCTGCATCGAGGCCAGCTGGAGCTGGGAGATGATTCGCAGCACCAGCACGGCCACCGCCAGCCCCACGAAGACGGGCATCAGCGGCATCGCGTCCGCCACCGTCCGGGACGTCAGGGCCTGGTTCATCGCCGCGACGAGCGCCGCGCTACAGGCTCCCGTGAGGATGCCCAGCAACGCGGCGAGGATGATGGGCAGCTTCGACTTCTTGAAGAGCAGGGCGAGCAATGACACGACGGCTCCAGGAGACCCGGAGGGCTCTGATAACCGAGCCCTCCCGGCTCTCATATGTCATCGCCGCGCGAAGTGATACCCGGGGGCAGGCGGCTTCTCCGGAGAACCGGGCGGGCCCGACGGGCGGGGTGGCGGTGGACGGCGGGGCAAGGAATACTGGGGACATGCGATTCTCCTCGGGGGCTTCCAATGTCATCACCGGGCTCGTCGTCCTGGGCGGCACCGGCTGGGCCGCGCTCGCGCTCGCGCTGACGGGAGCGGGGCCGGAGGGGCCGCACTGGGTGCGGGCCCTGGGCGCGCTGCTGGTGGCGGGGCTGGCCGTCTTCGTCTGGAAGAAGGGCTCGAAGCTGGGCGCGGTGGGCGTGGTGGTGGCGGCGGGCGCGGGCCTGCACTTCTGGGCCTTCTCCCACGCGCCGTCCAACCAGCGGGAGTGGGCGCCGGACCTGGCGCGGATGGCCCGGGCCGATGTGGAAGGCTCGCGCGTGACGATTCACGACGTGCGCGACTTCCGCTACCGCAGCACGACGGACTGGGATGCCTCCTGGTACACGGCCACCTACGACGCGAAGGAGCTGACGGGGGCCTGGTTCATCGTCGAGCCGTTCTCCGGCTTCTACGGCGCCGCGCACACCATGGTGAGCTTCGGCTTCTCGGACGGGCGCTACGTCGTCTTCTCCGTGGAGGTGCGCCGCGAGAAGGGCGAGACGTTCTCCGCCGTGGGCGGGCTGTTCCGCCAGTTCGAGCTGGTCTACGTGGTGGGTGACGAACGGGACTTGGTCCAGCTGCGCGCAAACCACCGCCGCGACGACGTGTATCTCTACCCGGTGAACGCGTCGAAGGAGCGCATCTCCGACTTCTTCCTGGACATGGTGGCGCGGATGAACGCGCTGCACGAGCACCCGGAGTTCTACAACTCCGTCTACAACAACTGCACCACCAACCTGGTGCGTCACTTCGAGAAGGTGAGCGCGCTGAAGGTGCCGTACGACCACCGCACGCTCCTGCCGGCCTTCTCCGACGAGCTCGCGTACGAGCTGGACCTCATCGACCGCGACGCGCCCCTGGCCGACGTGCGCGCCCGGCACCTCATCAACGCGCGTGCCCTGGAGGCCGCGGGGCAGGCCGACTTCTCGCAGCGCATCCGCGAGGGCGCGGCCCGCGCGACGACCTCAAGCCCCTGAGGCGGCCTTCATCTCCGGGGGTGGGGCGGGCGTCGTCAGGTGGCGCGCGTAGTGCGCCTCCAGCGTCGTGAAGTAGCCGCGCTCCTCCCAGAGGAGGGCGAGCAGGCGCTCCGACAGCGACTTCACCTCGGTGCCCTCGCCGGGCTCCGGCGTGCGGGGACCGACGTTGCCCGGGTTCCGGAACACGCGCGTGGCCTCGGCCATCAGCACGCGGCTGCTCGCGAAGAGCCGGCGCAGGGCCTGGTTGATGGGCCGGGCGTCCACCTCCGCGCAGGCCGCGACGATGGCCGCGTGCACCGCCGCGGGCTTGTCGCCCTGCAGGCTCAGCGCGTCCAGGTCGCCTCGCTCCAGCGCGTGGTGCAGCAGGTAGCCGTGGTGCAGGGACACCGAGGCCACGTCCACGCAGTCCTTCACCCACAACACGAAGAAGACCTTGCGGAACACCTTCTTCACCGGCAGCAGCATCAACCCCTTGAGGTAGCTGGCCAGCCGTCCGCCCAAGGTCCTCCCCAGGCTGGAGCCCGCCAGCGCCTCCACCGCCTGGGTCGAGGCGCGCAGGCCGCGCTCCTCCAGGAGCGAGCGCACCAGCTGCTCGCGCACCTGGTAGAGCGCGTAGTCATCCAGGAACGGCACCGGGATGAGGGGCGTGAGCCCCGCGGCGACGGCGTGGAGCGCCACGCGCCCCAGGGGGGCGGACGACGGGGCACCGGGCGGTAGACGGGGGTTCGGCTCGCTCATCGCTCTCCTCTATGCGCGAAAGGGCGAATCATTGCATCCGGACCGGACCGCGCGCCTGCTCGCCCGGGGGGCTGCCGGGACGTCACTTCTGGCGCGCGCCCTTCGCGTGCGGCAGCAGCACGGAGTACAGCGTGCTCATCACGGGCGTGGGGACGCCGAGCGCGTGGCCGCGCCGCGCCACCGTGCCCTGGAGGTACTCGACCTCCAGCGGCTTGCCCGCGTCGAAGTCCACCATCATCGAGGGGCGCACCTCCGCAGGGACGCCGTCCATGTAGTTCATCACGTCGTCCGCCCGCGTGGTGGTGGTGACACCCTCGGCGGCGGCGACCCGGAGCACCTCGGCCGCGGCCTCCCGGAACGTCTCCCGGAAGAAGGGGCCTTCCCGCAGCGGCCCCACCGGGGTCCTCGCGGCGGTGCAGAAGCCCGCCATGGGGGCCAGGAAGGCGAGCTTCTCCCACAGCGGTGCTCGGACGTCCGCCACCGCCTCCGCGTTGAGCCCCGCCTGCGCGAGCACGTCCCTCACGGCCTGCACCCGCCGCGAGACGCGCGAGGTGTCACCGAAGGCCTCGCCCAGCACGATGCGGTGCTGCGTGCCCGTCTGCTTGATGACGCCCGGCTCGCTGATGGCGGTGGAGATGTACGTGGTGCCGCCGATGACCGCCGCCTCGCCCACGGCCGCGGCGACCTCGGACGGACTGTCCACGCCGTTCTGCAGCGTGACGACCCCCGCGGTGGCGCCGCCCAGCGCGGGCTCCCTGGACGCGGCCAGCAGCGTCTTCACCTGGGGAAGCACGCTGGCGACGTCGTAGTTCTTCACGCCCAGGATGACGACGTCCACGGGGCCCAGCAGGGCGGCGTCCTCCTCGGCGCGCACGGGGACGGTGAAGTCGCCCTCCGGGCTGAGGATGGTGAGGCCCTTCTTCCGCAGGGCGGCCAGGTGCGCACCCCTGGCGAGGAAGCCCACCTCATGACCCGCGCGAACCAACCGCGCGCCGTAGTAGCCGCCCACTCCTCCCGAACCGACGATGGCGAATCGCATGGTCCGGGAGGATAGCGAAGGCTCGCGCCCGCGCCACGACGCTTTCTGGGCGCCGGTCAGCCCGCGAGCGGCCGGATGCGCGTGCCGGTGTCCCAGCCCAGCACGCCCGTGGCCGCCAGCACCTCCGCGCTCGGGCGGCTCGCGTTCATCACGAACTCCGCGGTGGCCTCGGGAGAGGCGCACGCGCCCAGGATGCGCTCGGGAATCATGAACGCGCTGACGATGGCGTCCGCCACCCGGCTGTCGCGGCTGCCCGCCACCAGCAGGTCGATGACGTGCGCGGGAGGCGGCTCGAGCAGCGCGTTGGTCCACGTGGTGGCCGGCGCCACGGCGGCCCACATCCGGGCCTCGGTGTCGCGGCAGAACGTCTCGTCGAAGGGGCGCTCCGACAACAGCGTGTCGTGGATGGCCACCGCCAGCGTGAAGGCGGACGCGGACGCCGCGTTGGCGCCCTGGCCCGCGATGGGGTCGTTCGTCACGTGCGTGTCGCCCACCGCCATCGCATAGCGCCCCTCGCCCAGCTCGGCCCACGCGCGGCGCACCGTCGGCGCGAAGCCGCCCTGCAGGAAGTCCAGCGGACCGCGCACGCCGAACTCCGTCGGGTCGATGCGCTCGTACGTCGCGGGCGCGAAGCGGCGGAAGATGTCCAGCAGGCCCGCGTCGAACGCGGCCGGGTCGTCGTCCCGCTTGCGGGAGATCAGCGCCGCCAGCTCCGTGCCGGGGAGCGCCTCGATGAGCGTGCTGGGCACGCGGCCCTGGCGGGTGATCATCTGCGACTCGAAGACCTCGCCCTGGCCGGGCACCAGGTTGACGTGCATGCCGAGCGGCTCCGGCATGCGCAGGCCCTTGAGGATGGCCGCGAACAACACCCGCGGAGGCTTGGTGTGCGGGGACAGCTCCGGCACGCGCGGGAACAGCGCGTTGAGGCCGTTGCGGCCGGTGGCCACCACCATCAGCGTGTGACGGCGCGACAGCGCCTCCAGCTCCCTGGCGTCCACCGGGCGGACCTCCAGGTGGCCCCCGCGCTCCACGAAGGCCTCGGCCAGGCGCGGCTGGTACAGCCGGTAGTCCACGCACAGGCTGGGCTCGCCCACCCGTCCCCTCAGGCTGATGAGCTCCGGCCCGTGGACGTGGATGGCGCAGCGGTTCATCGCCAGCTCCGGCGCGCCCCAGAAGTCCACCCACAGCTCCCGCTCGCGCGTCCGCGTGGGCGCGTGGTGCGTCACCGTGTTCATCAGGCGACCCGAGCGCAGCGCGTCCGGCTCCTGCTCCGCGTAGATGCTGACCGGGATGCCCTGCGAGAGAAGCTTCAGACCCAGGTGCAGACCGGCAGTGCCGGCGCCGACGATACCGATGCTCGCCATCTGTCTCTCCTTCACTTTTCCCGAGCCGGAAGCTTCGAGGTCGGGAAGGCCCCCCCAGGGGATGTGGGGTTCCCCGGGTGTTCCGGGGTGTGCAGGGCTCCATATCACAATGCGAATGGAGTTCTTCAGATTGGACATACCCAGAGTCTTAGAGCCAAGGGGGGCTGGGGGGCCCCGTTCGCGAATGGACCGTTGGGTCGGACCTTGGGCCAACCCGTCCGGAGCCCTACAGTCCGAGGGATGAGCGCGGCTCTCGACGTGGTGCTGGAAGTGGGGGACGTCACCGAGGCGACCGCCGACGTCGTCTTGTTCAAGTTTGCACAGAAGCTGTACGGCGCGGCCGGGAAGGCGGTGCGTCTGCTGGAGGTGGTGGGGGTGCCACCGACGCAGGTGTCGGTGCTGCCCGGGGAGCACCGCTTCGTGGAGACGCACGGCGCGCTGGGCTCACCGTTGGCGCTCTTCGTGGGCACGGTGCGGCTGGGCGAGTTCGGCTACCACGAGATCCGCCAGTTCGCGCTGCGCGCGCTCAAGGCGATGGAGTCCAGGCCCGGGCTCAAGCACGTGGCGAGCACGGTGCACGGGCCCAACTACGGGCTGGACGAGGACGAGGCGGTGCTCGCCTTCGTGGGCGGGCTCATCGAGGCGTTCCAGCGGGGCTCGGGGCCCAAGGAGCTGGAGCGCTTCACGGTGGTGGAGGTGGACGAGCGGCGCGCGCTGCGGCTGCGCAGGGCGCTGGAGCGCGGGCTGGGGGGCACGCCCGGCGTGGAGCCCCTGCCCGGCGGTGGTTTCCGCGTGCGCCGCGAGCGCGGCTTCGTGCAGGCGCCTTCCATGGCGAGCGCGGGCACGGTGTCCAGCGCGAAGCCCCACGCCTTCGTGGCGATGCCCTTCACGCCGGAGCTGGAGGACACGTTCCACTACGGCATCCAGGGGCCGGTGAAGGCCGCGGGCATGCTGTGCGAGCGCGTGGACCAGGACGTGTTCGACGGGCCCATCATCCAGCGCATCAAGGAGCGCATCGACACGGCGAAGGTCGTCATCGCGGACCTGTCGCTGGCCAACCCCAACGTGTACCTGGAGGTCGGCTACGCGTGGGGCAAGGGGCGGCCCACGCTGCTGCTGGTGCGCGACGTGCGCGAGCTGCGCTTCGACGTCGCGTCGTACCGCTGCATCGTCTACCGGAACATCCGCGAGCTGGAGACGCTGCTGACGCGGGAGCTGGAGCGGCTGGACGTCGTGCGCGTGCCGGGCTGATTCACCAGCCGCGCGCCGCGACCTCCCAGGTCTCCATCACGGTGTCCTTGCGGAGGACGTGCAGCCGCTCGTGCAGGTTGACGGCGGCGCAGACGTGGTTGGGCACCACGCGCACGCGCTCGCCCACGCGCGGCCGCCAGGACGTGGACGAGACGTCGAGCAGGCCGTGCTCCTCGGAGACGCTGCGCACCACCAGCTCCGGCCTGTCCAGCAGCGCGCCATAGCCTCCCGAGGGCGCGAGGCCCTCCTCCTTGGCCAGGGCCTTGGAGCCCGCGTCGAGCACCACCTGGCCGGGCACGGCGGTGCTCACCACGGTGGCGAGCACCGAGAAGGCGCAGTCGCTCCAGGCGCACGCGCCCAGCGAGGCCGTGTTGCGGTCATTGAGCACGTTGATTCCGGGGCGTATCTCCGTCAGGCCCGGTACCTCGTGCGAGCGCCACAGCATGGGCGTCGAGCCGCCGCTCACCACCCCGGGCCTCAGCCCCTCGGCCGAGAGCGCGTCCAGGAAGGCGCCCAGTCGCGAGCGCTGGTCCGCGAGCGCCGCGTCCTGCTGCTCCACCGGTGCGCGCACATGGCCCGGATAGAAGATGACGCCGCGATACGCCACGGACTTCGTCTCCGCCACCGCGCGCGCCAGCGCCACCGCGTCCGCCGGCGTCTGCACGCCCACCCGCCGCATGCCCAGATCCAGCTCCACCAGCACGCCCACGGTGCGCCCGGCCTCTCGCGCCGCGTGGCCGAGCCCGTCGAGCGCCTCGGTGGAGTCGAGCGCCACGGTGAGGCGCGTGCGCGAGGGCAGGGCCATCAGCCGCGACAGGCGCGCCAGGCCCACGGGTGGGTAGGCGAGCAGCACGTCGTCCGCGACGGTGGCCATGACCTCGGCCTCGCGCACGGTGGCCACCGTGGCGCCCACGGCCCCCGAGGCGAGCTGCAGCCGCGTGAGCTCCGCCGTCTTGTGGGTCTTCGTGTGGGGCCGCCAGTGGAGCTTGTGCTCGCGCGTGTAGTCCGCCACGCGGCGCAGGTTGGCTTCCACGCGGTCCAGGTCCACGAGGGCGGCGGGCGTGGTGAGGGCGTCGAGCGGGGTGGGGGACATGCCGCGCATGGTGGCACGCGTGCCCGTGGCCACTCCAGGCGACAGTGCACCCCGGACATGACGAGGCCCGCGCACGTGTCCGGAAGAACAGTCCCGGACCCGCGGCGGGCCCCATGCGTGACGATGCAGCGGTTACTGCGGCTTCGGCGCGGCCACCTTCTTCGCGGGCGGCAGGTACTTCACGCCCAGCTGGCTGAAGATGAATGAGTACGCGTCCACCTCCTCCTCGATGCGCGCGTTGAGCGGCGTGCCGGCGCCGTGGCCCGTCTCCGCGTCGGCGCGCAGCAGGATGGGGTTCTTCGTCGACGTGGCCGCCTGCATCCGCGCCACCATCTTGCGCGAGTGGAACGGGTCCACGCGCGGGTCATTGGCGCCGGAGGTGAAGAGCACGGACGGGTACTTCGCGCCGTCCTTCACGTTGTGCACGGGCGAGTAGGCCAAGAGCGCCTTGAACTGCTCGGGGTCCTTCACCGAGCCGTACTCCGTGACGTTGAACTGGCCGTTGGACGTGCGCTCCGAGCGCAGCATGTCGTAGAGGCCCACGCGGGCCACCACGGCGCCGTACGCCTCCGGGTGCTGCGTGACGACGGCGCCCATGAGCAGCCCGCCGTTGCTGCCTCCCTGGATGGCCAGCTTCCTGGGCTGCGTGTACTTCTGGTCCACCAGCAGCTTCGCGCAGGCGTAGAAGTCGTCGAACACGTTCTGCTTCTTCGTCAGCGAGCCCTCGGCGTGCCACTTCTCGCCGAACTCCGAGCCGCCGCGCAGGTTGGCCACCGCGTAGACGCCGCCCTGCTCCAGCCACAGGCCCGCCAGCGCGTTGAAGCCCGGGGAGATGGAGATGTTGAAGCCGCCGTAGCCGGTGAGCAGCGTCGGGTTCTTCCCGTCCAGCTTGGTGCCCTTCTTCTTCAGGATGGAGAGCGGAACCTTGGTGCCGTCCTTGGACGTGGCCTCGGTGCGCACCACCTCCACGTCGCTCATGTCCAGCGGCGCCGTGCGCGCCAGCGCCGTCTTCGTCACCTGGCCGTCCTTGGCGGAGAAGCGGTACCAGGCCTGCGGCTGCACGAAGCTGACGTTGCTGAAGTACACGTCGTCACCACCGGCGCTCACCAGGCCGCCGGTGGAGGACACGGGCGGCGTGGGCACCAGGCCCAGGTCCTTGCCCTTCAGGTCCACCATGCGGACCTGCGACGGGCCACCCAGCTGCTCGTTGATGTACAGGCGCGTCTTCGCGGGGAAGAAGCCCTGGATGCTGGCCTCGCCCTCGGGCACCAGCACCGTGGCCTTGTCCAGCGTCGGCGTGGCCAGGGGCAGGCGCAGCACCTTGCCGCGCGGCGCGTCCTGGCGGCTGAGCAGGTAGATGGCGCCGTCGTGGCCGAAGCGGCTGCGGATGACCTTGTCCGCGAACTTCGTCACCTGCGTCCACTTCCCGTCGGGGCCGTGCAGGTAGAGCATGTACTCGCCGCCGTCGCCGTTGGCGACCATGGCCGCGATGTGCTTGCCGTCCGGAGACGTCTCCAGCTCCGTCATGGCGATGCGCGGGAAGTCCTTGCCCAGCGCGTACGTGTCCTGCTCGGTGGGCGTGCCCAGCTTGTGGAAGTAGACCTGCTGGAAGAAGTCGCGGTCCGCGGCCGGACGCTCCTCGCCGCGCGGATAGCGCGTGTAGAAGAAGCCCGTCCCGTCCGCGTTCCACGCGAGCCCGCCGCCGGCCGTGCCGCCGTTCACGCGCGGCACCACCTCGTTGGGCAGCGGCTTGCCGGTGGCCACGTCATAGACGGAGACGTCGCCGCTCTCCGTGCCGTTCTTCGACAGCGACACCGCCAGCTTCTTGCCGTCCAGCGTGGGCTCGAAGAAGTCGATGGTGGTGTGGCCCTTGGGGTCCAGCACCATCGGGTCCAGGAGCACGCGCTCCTTGGACGGGTCCTCCACCGAGCCGAGCACCGCCAGGTACGGCTGCTGGCGCGGCGGCTGGAACTTGATGACGAAGAGCGTGCCGCCCGCCTCGGTCAGCGCGCCGTAGCCCGGGGACTTCCACCCGAGCAGCTCGGAGATGCGCTGGCGCAGCGGCTCACGGCCGGGCAGCTTGTCGAGGATGGCGCGCGTGTGGGCGTTCTGCGCGTCGTTCCACTGCTTCACCTTCGCGTCGTCGGTGGCCTCCAGCCACTGGTACGGGTCCTTGACCTCCGTGCCGTGGTAGGTGTCGACGACGTCCTTCTTCTCCGTGGCGGGCGGCTTGGAGGGGCCCTTGGCCGCGGCCAGGGACGCCAGGGGCAGCATCAGCGCCGCCGCGGCCATCGCGGTTCTCAGCTTCATGTTCACACCTCGGAAGGGGGATTTGGCGGGCCGCAGCCTGCCATGTCCTCCCACCTCCTGGGGTGGGTTCCCGCCAGGGGAATGCCGCGAGGGGCCGGGTGTTGCCTCGGATTGCCTCCAGGCGCGCGGCGCGTCAAGCGCGCCGGGAATACCGGCCGTTCCCGCCTTCTATGGCGCGCGCAGCGGCAGCTCCACGAGGGCCGCGGCGAAGCGGTCGAACGCCTCGTTGGCGGGCAGCGCGGTGGCCTCGTCCATGTTGCCCAGCATCAGCGCGAAGACGACGCGCGGGTGCTCGGCGTCCCCGGGGCGCTCCACCACGCCCGCGAAGCACTTCTGCCCGGACAGGGTGCCCGTCTTCGCGCGGATGCGGCCTGCGGTGACGGGCGTCACCGGGCGGTTGGCGAGCGTGCCGTCCACGCCCGCCACGGGCAGGCTGTCCACCAGCGCCGCGCCATACGGCTCGCGCAGGCTGGTGAAGAGCACGCGCGCCAAGCCCCGCGCGGTGGCCAGGTTGTAGCGCGACAGGCCGCTGCCATCGACGGGGCGCAAATCACGGGCGGGGATGCCTCGGCGGGTGAGCTCCTCGGCCAGCGCGGTGCGCAGGTTCGCGTAGCCCTCCGCGCCGCCGCGCTCACTGGCGAAGCGCAGGCCCAGCCGCTCCGCATAGAGGTTGAGCGACTCCTTGTTGGTGACCTTCACCAGCTCGGACAGGGGCGGGCTGGCCAGCGTGACGAGCGGCTCGGGGACGGGCGGACGCAAGGGGGCGGGGGCCTCCAGCGTGAAGGGCAGGCGCGGCACGCCTCGCTTGAGCAGAGCCTCCTCGACACACGCGGCGAAGAGCACCTGGGGCTCGTCCACGGAGAGCCGCACGTTGGCCGTGCGCGGACACTGGTTGACGGGCGAGCGCCACACACAGCGAACGCCCGGAGCGCCGCGCTGACGGGTGCAGGAGAGGTTGGCGCGCTCCGCGTTCGGGTCCACGCGCACGACGGTGGAGAGCGTGGCGAAGGCGGGCGTGAGCTGGACGTGGGGCGGCTGCGCGCAGTCCGCGCCCTCGGGACGGGAGAGCGCGAGGTCCACCACGTTCTCGCGGAAGACGAAGGGCGTGGGCGCCGCGCTGTAGGCGTACGCGACATCATCCCAGGCCCAGCCGGGGCCGAAGGGAACGTCGTCGTCGATGCCGCGCACGCGCACCTGTCCCTTCCACTGCCGCACGCCCTTCGCCTGGAGCGCGTCGGCCACCTGCTCACAGGCGAGCGCTGTCTCGGGGAAGCGCCACGAGCCCAGGGACGGGTCTCCCGACGAGTCCACCACGAGGTCGCCGAGGAACAGCCCGTCGGTCAGCGTGCCCTCCAGCGTCACCGGCGTCTGGAAGCGATAGTCCGCGCCCAGGGCGGAGAGGACGGACGCGGTGGAGACGACCTTCATCGTCGACGCGGGGAGCAGCCGCACGTGCTCGCGGTGGGCATACAACGGCTCGCCCGTCGTCGCGTCCAGCACGAAGGCGCTCGCCAGCGCACCCTCGTCCTCCAGCGTGGCGAAGAGCGAGCTCGCCACCGAGCTCACGGTGGGCGTCGCGGGATGTCGGGTGTGACGGCAGCCGACGGGCAGGGCGGCGGCGGCCAGGACGAGACAGAAGGAGAGGGCGCGGCTCATCACGGGCGCCACGCTAACGCCCACGACCTGGAGTGTCATGTGGCGCGACGGGCCCCGCGGGTCGCTGCGGCACCCCGGCCGTCCGGTATCCGACCCGGCCCGGTGACCTGTCGGGCGGGCGTGGCCGGGGCGGACGCGTCCGGCGCCGAGCAGTCGACAAAGGAGGTCACCCGCCACCGGCTCGAGGACGGCGTCGACTCCGAGCTCGAGCCGGTGGGTGCCGCCGCCGCGTCCGAGTGACTACGAGGCGGGCCAGGGTGACAGCTTCTCCGCCTCGTACTTCAGGAGCAGCGCGTGCGTCTCGCGCGCGGCGGACTCGACCTCCCCGGGGGAGAGCCCGGGGGGCAGCTTGGGGACGAGGGTGGGGAACGGGCCGTCGAAGACGAGCAGGTTCTCCAGCTCCAGCGCGTCATTCTGCAAGTCATACAGCTCCCACTGGTCCGCGTGCTCGCCCGACGGGTCGAACGTCCGCGACAGCTTCCAGCGCGGCGTGCGCACGCAGCGCACGTGGTTGGGCTGGCACACCGGCCCCGGCGCGAGCCACGGCAGATGCCCCGCGCGCGTGGTGCCTTCGCGAAGCGCCTCCACCGAGCGCACGAACACCGAGTAGATGGCCTCGTCGTGAATCTGGTGCGGGTCGCCGGTGCGCGGCAGGGGCTCGGTGATTTCGTCGTCCGTGATGAAGAGCACGCCCTGACGGGCCTTCCCGTCCTGCTCCGTCACCGTGTCCGCGGTGCCCTGCACCAGCGGGCTCAGGTCCGCGCCGACGAACGGCGGCACGGGGTGATGCAGGCGCAGGTCCGTGCGGATGGCGTCGACCTCTCCCGATGACAGGCCCGCGAGCCCCAGCAGCGTGGGCAGCACGTCCACGTGGCTGGTGAGCGCCTCGTGCTGACGCGTCTGGGGACGTTCCTTCTCCAGCGGCATCCGCACCACGAGCGGCACGTGCAGCGCCTCCTGATAGGCGGTGTGCCACTTCTCCATCATGTAGCCGTGGGAGCCGGCGTACTCACCGTGGTCCGAGAGGAAGACGACGATGGTGTTCTTCGCGAGGCCACATTCATCGAGCGTGCGCAGCACGCGCTCGATGTGTCCGTCCACCAGGTGGATGAGCCAGGTGTAGTACTGGTTGAAGCGCAGCGTGGACTCGTCCGGGGCGGCGGTGAGCTGGAAGGGGATGCCCGAGTTGAGCGTGACGGCGACGGGGTCGATGGACTCCTTCGCCTGGTGCATCGCGAGCCCCGTCTTCGCCGCGAGCGCGAGCCCCATCTTGTACGCGTAGTCGCGCTGACAGGTGGGCTTGTTGGCCAGCGAGTCATGCACGTTGGGCGGCAGGTGCGAGTTCTCCTGCGGGAAGCCCATCGGATTGAGCGGGAGCGTCCAGCTGCCCGCGACGGGCGTCGCCGACTGGCTGTGCTGACCGGGCACGAGCAGGGGGCCCACGGGACGCGCGTCCGGGTCCATCTGCCTGGGGAGGATGGGATACGTCGCGATGTCGTGCGGGTTGGTGAACGACGCGACGGCGAACCACGGCTGCGGCGTCGTCGACGGTCCGTCGGCGCGGGGCGCCGCATAGGCCTGCTCGGCCAGCGCGCGGTTGTAGGGCTGCCCCAGGCCCATCCTGCGCAGGAAGGTGCACGCGAGGTCCGCGAAGCCCACGTCCCGGAAGGTGCCCAGGTTGTTGACCGAGGACCCGTGGGGCTCCGGATAGGACAGCTCCCAGTCGTCGAAGCCGAGCCGCTTCAGCGAGTGCTCGGGCGGATTGGCGAAGTGACACTTGCCGAAGTAGTGCGTGTGATAGCCGGCCTTCTGGAACCAGTGGCCGATGGTGGGAATCCCCTCCGGCACGAGCCACGGAAAGGCCGCCGCGTCGCCGCTCTTGAAGAGGCCGTCCGTCTGGGTGACGCCCGTGCGCGTGCCGTACTGGCCCGTGTAGATGGCGGCGCGACTGGGGATGCAGGCCGAGGCGGCGATGGTGTGGTTGCGGAAGATGGACGCGTTGCGCCGCAGCGCCGCGAAGCCCGGGAAGAACTTCCGATAGGGATTGTCCTCGCCCCCCTCGTCGATGAACCCCAGGAGGTCCTTGATGCCGGGAAGGAATCCTCCCCCCGCGCCATAGGCGAAGCGCGGGAACATGAGCTGGTCCACCGTCAGCAGCAGGATGTTGGGGCGTGTGGGGTTGTCCATCCCGACGGCGATTGCAGCCACCGTGCCCGGTTGTCCCGGTGCACGCGGGGGCTCGGGAGGACAACCCCGTCGATGCGCCATCGCGCGTCGCAATGGTACGCGTCTGCGTTCATCGCGGACGCGAGGCGGTGCCTGGGAGAGGGGGTGGGAGCCGGACCCGCGAGGCGTCACGACTCCCGCCCCCTCCTTCACGCTCCCGTCATGGCGTGCGCGTCAACTCGTAGCCGATGTCGACGTTGAAGACCTCCGGCTGGCACATGAAGTCCCGCGTGCCGAGCGACGCCTGCCAGCACAGGCTCTGGCCCTGGAAGGTCGAGACATCCATCACCGTCTCCGTCACGCCCGTCGCCAGGGGCGCATGCAGCCAGGTGGGCGTCGGGTTGGGCACGCAGGTGCCCGCCGAGCACACCCTGCAGTCGGGGGAGATGGCGTAGGAGGCGTAGACCTCGCTCGTGGAGGCGCAGTAGGGGCCGAACGCGTCCGACTTCGCCACCCTCACGCGCGAGACGAAGCAGCGCGGGTCCAGGTCCTGGGGCAGGGCGCCGAGCGAGGCGGCGCGCGCGAGGCCCGTGGGCTCCGCCTGCAACTGGAACACGACGTTGGCGAAGTCCCGGTCGCCGCCGCCATTGAGGTCCTCCCAGCCCATCAACCAGCGCCGCGGGTACGCGGGTGTCGAGGCCAGGGCCAGGTGCGGCATGGCGCCGTTCGACGCGGCGGGGACGACCAGCCGCTCCGAGGGGAGCATCATGGCGCCGTACTCGGGCCTGCGCAGCGTGTGCATGCCCAGGTCATCCAGCCAGCCACACATCGGCCGCCCGTTGCCCGGCAGGGCGCACGCGGTGGGCGTCGTGGGGTGCACGCGGTCGCAGGTGTCGCGATAGGTGCAGCCCTGGTTGAACTCGGCCGCGGGGCTGGTGCCTCGCGTGTCCATGTCCAGGTTCCAGGCGGCCTTGGAGAAGAACACGGAGACGGGGGACTGGAGGAACAGGGCGCACCTGCCATCCGGCGACTTCTTCAAGCAGGGGAACGTGATGCCCGTGTCGGCGGGCGCGTGCTTGCTCTCGTAGTAGGTGACGAGGAAGAAGACGATCTCCCGGTGACGGTCGATGGTGCCCAGGGTCATCTTCCGGTCGCGCGGCGTGATGCCGGGGTCGGGGTTCTGGGGATTCGGCAGGCCCTGGGCCGTGTACGCGGAGACGTCATAGTCGGGGATGCCATCCGGCAAGGCCAGCCGGCCGTCCTGGACGGGCCCCATCTGATTGTAGGTGGTCGCGTCCTCGTCGTCGTCCGTGAGGAGGACGGCGAGCCGGCCCAGCCCCTTGAAGTCGTTGTCCGGCAGCGCGGGCTCGAGCAGGTTGGGGATGCGCGCGAAGCGGCCTCGGTCCGAGTAGCCGTTCGGGTGGGCGTCGACGGTCCACTGCCCCACGATGTCCGTGGTGTACGCGGTGTTCCCCTGTCCCGGACGGGGATCCGCCAGCGGCTGACGCCGGAAGGTCGAAAGACAGGTGGACCTCATCGCGAGGTCCGGCTCGCTGTACGCGAAGCCCCCCGAGACGAAACTCCGCGGGCACCGGGGATTCACGCCGATGTAGGGCCGCGCCTGGGGACCGCTGTGCGGCGCGACGTTGTAGAGGTCCTCGTGCAGGTCGGCGATGCCATTGGCATTGGTGTCGAGTAGCTCGTCGTTGGCTCCGACGTACCCGCGCGCCACGAGCTCGTCGTGGTACATCCACCCGAGCGTGTGGCTGGCGACGGCGCTCTTGCGCACCATCTGGAGCGACAGGAACACCGGCTCCTCGAAGATGATGCGCTCCGCGCTCATCGGCCTGTGCGACAGCGCGAGCCGCAGCGAGCCGCTCTCGGAGAGGGTGACGCCGTCCAGGTGACTGAACTGCGAGGCGGCGAAGGGCTTCTGGTAGTCGAGGTACAGGTCACCGCCGACGTTGAAGGTGAAGGCCACCTCGGACGTGAGGCCGTGGCCGTTGGTGATGGCCACCTTCACCGGCGCGCTGCTCGGAGGAAGGCAGTCCGGCGCGGTCCAGGTGACCTCGCTCGTGGTGGCGCCGTGGACGGGCGGCGCCAGGGCTCCCTCCGTGGAGGTCCACGTGAAGGTGAGCGGCGAGCCCTGTGGGTCGCTCGCCGTCACGCCGAGCACCGACGTGCCTCGCGACGGGACCTGCTCGGCGGACTGGGTGGTGCTCTCGACTCGCGGTGGCAGCAGCGCGAGCGAGGCGGGGTCCGCGTGTGCGCTCGTGGCGGCGAGAGACAATAGACAGCCCAAGGCCATCCACCTTGGGGCGGGGCGGGATTGCTGTGGCATGTGTGTCCTGTGGGGTGGCGTGGACCGCCGGGCGCCGTCCACGCGTTGGGGCTGTCACGCCCGGACAGGGGTGACAGCCCGCAGACGCGGGCTTCATCAGAAAATTCTAGAAAGCATGAGAATCCCGGAGAGGGTCCGTCCGAGGAGAGCACCAGGAGTGCCTTGACGAGGTCGCCCGCGCCCCCCATCCTGCCGCGCCCCATGCCAGTCCTACGTGGTGCCGTCACCTTCTCGCGCTTCCGGGTCGAACCGTCGAAGGAAGCGCCTTCCGACATCAAGCGTTCGCTCCCGCGGGGCCTCAAGGCGAACGCGTTCGAGCCCATCGACCGCCGCTCCGAGGATGACCGGGCCGCGGGCTTCGTGGAGCTGGAGAACGCGGACGCCGTCGACTTCTCCGTCGGGCGCGTCTTCTATGGCGAGTACGCGCTGTTCTCGTTCCGCATCGACTCGCTGAAGGTCCCCGCCGCCGCGATGAAGGCGGAGCTGGCGAAGTGGACCACCCAGTTCGAGGCGGAGAACGACCGCCCCGCGTCGCGCGCGGAGAAGACGCAGGCCAAGGCGCAGATCAAGCAGATGCTGCGCACGCGCACCACGCCCCGCACCAACGTGCTGGACGTGAGCTGGAACCAGAACACCCAGCAGCTGCAGATCTGGGCCGCGTCGCGCAAGGTGGTGGAGGAGATCCTCATCGCGCTGGAGAACGCGCTCGGGCTGAAGCTCGTCGCGCTGACGCCGGCGGCCATCGCGCAGGCGTCGGGCATCGACGAGGGGGCCCTGGGGCCCACCGCGGAGCTCATCGGGATGGACCTGCCGGCGGGTGCCGGGGCGGAGGTGGTGCATGGCGAGGCGTGAGCAGGCGCGGGCGGATGCCGCCTTCGCGCGAGGAGACATCGGCGTCGACGGCGCCTCCACGGAGGAGACGAAGGACGTCGCCGAGGTGGAGAAGGGTCAGGCGCGCGAGCAGCTCCTGCGCGGCCGCGCGTACCTGGGCCGCGAGCTCTTGACGTGGATGCTCTGGCGCTCGGAGTCGGGTGACGCGCTGGTGGAGCTGGAGGGCACGGGCGTCAACGTGCTCTTCATGGGTCGCATCATCCTGCGCGGCGTGGCGGGCGACGTCACGGAGCTGAGCGCGAAGGGCACGCTGGCGCCGTACTCGGAGCAGGTGAAGCACGCGCTGGACAAGGGCCTGCTGGTGGCCCAGGCGCGCATCCGCTTCACCCATGGCGAGAAGGAGTACGAGGCCACCATCGACTCGGAGTTCCTCGACATCCGCGCCGCGAAGCTGCCCGCGCTGATGAGCGAGGAGGAGGATGACCAGCTCAGCGAGCGGCTGTTCCTCACCGAGCAGCTCTCCGCGATGGTGGACGCGCTGGTGAACGACTTCCTCAAGGTCCGCGTCGGCAAGACGTGGAGCAAGCAGGTCGTCCCGGCGATGAAGGAGTGGATGCGCGGGGACGAGCAGGGCGCGGATGCGCTCTCCAAGGCCGCGCGTGCCCGGGGCCGCGAGGCCCGTGCCCCCCGGCACTGAGTCCGTCTGAAGTCGGCTTCGTGAGCTCGCCCCGGACCGGCGGGCTCACGGAGCGGGCGGCGCGAGCGCGCGGAAGCCCTCCGCCAGCGCCAGCCCGATGTTCCCCATCAAGTCCTGTCGCGCGTTGACGACGTACAGGTGCGGCGTGAGCGCCCACACCTCGCGGACGATGCGCCGGGGTGGGGGAGGCGGCTGGACGCTCAGCTCCGCTTGCAGCAGCGGCAGCACCTTGTCGGAGAGCCGCAGCGCGGTGTCCATGACGAAGACGCTGACGTGGGGGCGCAGGGCGCGGACGCGGCGGAAGAACGCGCCCACCTCGTCCGGCGCCAGGTGCTTGGGCGGCGAGGACTTCATCTCCAGGTAGACGAGGCGGCCCTCCGCGCTCGCCACCACGTCCAGGTCTCCGCCGACGTCGGGCGCGTGGAACTTCACGCCCGCGGCCACATCGAAGCGCAGTCGCTCGCGCAGCTCGTGCGCGACGTACCACTCCAGCGTGCCGCCGAAGCTCAGGGCGGGGTGGGTGAGGCGGTAGCGGCCGGCCTCCTCGCGCGTGGCGAGGTCCATGGACACCAGGTCCTCGGCGAAGGCGGTGGCGCGGTCCTCCTCGAGGTAGCGGGTGGCCTCCTGGGGCGTGAAGCTGCCGCGCCGGAGGATGGCGCCGCGCAGGAAGAGTCGGAACGCGTAGTGGCCCAGGCGCTCCACCAGCCGCTCCGCGCGGCTCGGGTCCAGGTCGGCGGGGAAGGGCAGGTCGAGCGGCGCGACGGTGGCCTGGAAGCCTCGGCGCGCGAGCATGGCGAGCGGCTCGTTGCCGGGGGGAAGCAGCAGGCGCGACGTGGGCGTGGCGCTGGCCTCGTCCTGCTCCAGCTCACGGGCCGTGGGAAGCTCATCCTCGGAGGGCGGCTGCACCGTCATGACGCCACCCTAGCCCGTATCGGGGCGACAGGTGCGTCAGCCTACTGCACGGGCACGGGGCAGTAGCGCAGGAACTCCGTCACCGGAGGCTGGCAGAGCTGGAGCAGGCGCGCGTCGTCGCCGAAGCTCTTGCCTCGCGCCTGGAGATAGCATGCGGCCGGGTCGTCCTCAGCGGTGGCGAACTGGCAGAGCTGGAGCGCCTGCGCCTGCGTCAGCGAGCCCTGTTCCTGCACGCGCAGGAAGCACTTCGCCGGCGCGGAGGAGCGCGCGCCGCGACACAGCTGGGTGGCCGCGGAGTCGTCCGTCAGCCCGCCCTGGCTCGCGGCCGTGTAGCAGGCGACCTGGGGCGCCACCGCCTCCTCGTCATCATCGTCGTCCTGTGCCAGCCCGCTCGTGGGCGCGAGGGTGAGCAGCCACGCTGTCAGGCCACCCAGGCCAGCGAGCGTGCGGACGAAACGGAACCGGCAGTGGGCTGGTGTCATCGCGTGTCCTCTCGGCCCTCAATCTAGGGAGTGCGCGCGTCGTGCTGTCCCACCGTGCCTCCCGGCCGCTCCAGGACGGTGCGAGCGACGGGGCGCCACGCGCCACGCACGCAGACGCGGATTCGGTAGAGTGGCCCGCGCACGCGACAGCGATGGGGGCATGGTGGACGTCGCTTCATCCAGCCTGGATCCGGAGTGGCGAGCGTGGCTCGCCGAGAACGTCGCGCGAGGCGTGGCCCCGACGCGACTGGTGGACACCCTGGTGTCCGCGGGAGTGCCGCTGTCCGAGGCGCACGCTCACGTCGAGGCCGTCCAGCAGCATCCCGCCGTGTCGATGGGACGTGGCCACCTCACCCGACACGAAGACGTCCTCTCGCTCCTCGACACCCGCGTCGCGCTCCATCGTCAATCCGGTCGACACCGCCACCTGGCGCGTCACACGGACCTCTCCATCCCGGCGCTGATGGAGCGCCACTACCTGGCCCACGAGCCCGTGCACCTCCAGGGCTTCATGCGCGACTGGCCCCTGATGGAGCACTGGCGCCCATCGTCCCTGGCCCGGCGCTACGGCCACGTGGACGTGGAGGTCATGGCCGGCCGGGAGGCGCGCGTGGACCACGACCTGGACCCGGACGCGTGCCGCGCGGTGATGCGCTTCGAGGAGTTCCTCCGTCGCCTGGAGGAGGGCGGGCCGTCGAACGACCTCTACCTCACGGCGCGCAACTTCGCGCTGGAGCGCGAGGAGCTGCGCGGCCTGCTCGACGACGTGCGCTACCCGTCAGGCCTCCTGCGCGCCTCCGACCGGCCGGGCGCGGTGAAGCTCTGGGTGGGCCCCGCCGGCACGCTGACGCAGCTGCATCACGACCTGGGCACCGTCCTGTTCGGACAGGTGCATGGACGCAAGCGCTTCCGCCTCATCCCCTCGTTCCACACCCACCACGTCTACAGCCACCTGGAGGTGTGGAGCCAGGTCGACGCCGAGCACCCCGACCTCACGCGCTTCCCCCTGTATCGCGAGGCCGACGTGCTCGAGGTCGTGGTGGAGCCCGGTGACATGCTGCTGATTCCCGCGGGCTGGTGGCACTGGGTGCACGCGCTCGACGTCAGCGTGTCCGTCACCTTCCAGGAGTTCGACGTCCCGGGAGGCAACACGTGGTGGAGGCTCGGATGAGGCCCGCGGGCGTCGTCACTTCTTCAGCGGCGGCGTGGTCGGCGGCTCGGTGGGCGTCGTCCTCTCCACGGAGGGAGCGGAATGCCCTCCCGGGTTGGGGACGATGCGCGGCGCCTGCCGCGTGGCCGGGTTGGGCGGAGGATTCGGAACGATTCTTGGAGCAGGTTCCTTGGACGTCGTCATGCCATCCCCAGTGCAACGTGGTTGCCTTCGTGGGTGGTATATCGCACCGCGCGAACCATGACTCGTGACGACAGCGAGACCCTGCCGGCGTCCCTGCGTTCCTGGCTCGCGGAAAACTTGACCGCGGGGGTGGGGCCCGCCCGGCTCGTCGAGGTGCTGCTCACGCTGGGGCTGTCCGAGCCCCGGGCCCACGAGGCCGTGCGCACCATCGCCGAGCACCCCGCGGTGCGTCACGGGCAGCGCTCCGCGCCCCTGCGCGACGAGCTGGAGGCCTTGTTGACGGCGCGCGCCGCGCTGCACGCCCAGCGCCACCCGGGGCCCACGCCCGCGACGGTGGAGCGGTGTCACGGGCTTCCGGCCGAGGACTTCTTCGAGCGCTACTACGCGCGCAACCAGCCCGTCGTCATCGAGGGGCTCCTGGACGACTGGCCCGCACGGACGCGGTGGACGCCGGAGTGGTTGGAGGAGCGCTTCGGTGACGAGCCGGTCGAGGTGATGGCGGGCCGGGACGCGGAGGCGGACCCGGACTTCCACGCCGAGCGCCTGCGCCGCACGTGGCTCCTGCGAGAGCTGGTGACGCACGTGCGCGGGACGCGAGGCTCCGACGACGTCTACCTGGTGGCGCGCAACAGCCTGCTCCTGCGTCCCGCGTTCCGGCCGTTGATCCAGGACCTTCGTCCTCCCGCGGGCTACATCCATCCGGACCTGAGCGCGCCGGACAGCGTGCACCTGTGGTTCGGTCCCGCGGGCACGGTGTCCAACCTCCACCACGACCACCTCAACGTCCTGTTCTGCCAGGTGCTGGGGCGCAAGCGCTTCTGGCTCCTGCCGCCCTGCGAGACGCCCCGCCTCTACAACGACCGGGGGCTCTACAGCGCGGTGGACATCCGCGCCCCGGACCTGACGCGCTACCCCGGCTTCGCGCGCGCCACACTGCATTCGTGTGTGGTGGGGCCGGGAGACACGCTGCTGATTCCGGTGGGCTGGTGGCACGCGGTGGAGGCGCTGGACGTGAGCATGTCGGTGACGTTCGTCAGCTTCGACAGACCCCAGCGCAACGTGGAGTGGCGCGACTACTGGATCGGCCCCAGGCCGGAGAGGGCTCCCCGATGACGGAGGCAGACAAGCCGGACGTGCTCGCGCCGGAGTGGCGACGCTGGGTGGTGGAGAACCTGCTGCGAGGCTCCGAGGTCGAGGACCTGGTGGCCGTGCTCTCGCGCGCCGGAGTCGACCCGGCGCTGGCGCGCGCCGCGGTGCACGCGGAGGCGGAGGACCCATGTTTCCAGGGCGCCGCGCGGGCCGTGGCCATGCAGCGCAAGCTGGAGGGACTGCTCGACCTCTATGGAGACCTCCATCGACAATCGGAGGGACACGCGCGCATCGATCGACACGAGCACCTGTCGCCCGAGGACTTCTTCGAGCGCTACTACTTCCAGAACCTCCCCGTGGTGACGCGCTCATCCGTGGGACTGGTGGCCCCGGAGTCCCCCTCGGTCGAGTGGCGGGACGCGCCGGGCGCCGCGCGCGCGTTGACGCCCGTGCGCCGCAACACCTTGCTGTGTCAGGTCCAGGGTCGCGCATGTCTGGAGTTGCTCCCCGCGTATGCGTTGCACCGCGTGTGGGGCGCCAGGTCGGTGCCGGAAGGGGTGCCGCGTCTGGAGGTGGAGCTCCTGCCCGGTGAGCTGCTGCTCCTTCCCGTGGGCTGGTGGTTCACCCATCACTCCCCGGAGGGCGGTGCCGCCACGGTCCACGAGTCCTTCGCCGTGCCCGGGCCCGACGTGTCGTGGACTCCCCGGCCGGAGTCCCGTGAGCCTACGCCGGCTCCTCTCCGCCGCCCCGGTTGAGCAGCCGTCGCGCCATCGCCTTCAGGGCGGGGGAGCCGGGCTCGCGGTCGAGCCGCTCCAGCACGTCCTGGGCACGGTCGATGCTTCCCGCCTGCTCGAGGATCTTCAGCGCCTTGAGCTGGAGCAGCTCCTCCGGTGGCATCGAGTGCGTCGCCGGTGTCTGTCCCCGCATGGGCAGTCGGCCCTTCTGGTTCAGCAGCTCCACCAGCGCGCTCACGTCCTCGCCCTCCAGGGGCGCCGCCGCGAGGGGCTTCGCGGCGTCCTCCAGCTCCTCCAAGGCCTCCATCAGCTCTGCCCAGGCGAAGCCTCGCGGCGGGACGTCGCGCTCCGTCACCATCCGCCTGAGCTGCTCGCGTATCGTCGGCATGACAACTCCTAGCGTGTCCACATGATGTCTATCTCTGGGACCTGCTCCGTCCCGACGGTGATGCCGAACGCGTTGCGCTCCAGGTCCACCTCCCAGAGTCGCCCCTGGGCTCGCAGCGTTCCCATGAGGAACGGCAGGGTGGGGTGCAGGTAGCGACGACGCAGCGAGGAGTCCTTCCCCAGTCGGACGGGCCTGCCGTCCGCGGGAGGCAGCGGCATGTCCAGCTCCACCGGCTCGCTGCGGAAGCAGGCGTCGTAGAGGTAGAGCCGGCCGGAGTCCTCCAGGAAGTTCAGGCAGTGGCCGTCATCCCAGCCCGCCATGAAGGCATAGCGGGACTCCACGCGGCCCAGCAGCTCCACCGGCTCGTCCGGCGCGAAGGGGTAGTGCGCGCAGTCCTGGAAGCGGCCGTGCAACCGCGTCAGCCGGCTGGGCTCGGGTTGGTTGATGCCCGGCGCCACCGCCACCATCGCCTCCCAGCGCACCTCGTCCGTGCGCGCGTCCTCGCGAGGCCTCAGGTGCAGCGTGCGCCCCTCCAGCCTGACGCCCTGGATGTTGGCCAGTTGCTGGAGCAGCTGATACCAGCCGCCGCACATGCCGCCGCCGACCGCCAGCATGTGCCGCACCGTCCACGCCGGCACGCCGTAGCGCAGCCCCGTCTCCGGGAGCCCCCGGAGCACGGCGTCGCAGATGTCCTTGCGCGACTCCAGCCCCGCGCACCAGCGCGAGGACCAGCGCACCAGCGGCGCGTAGGCCCCCGAGACGGGCGCCCCCGTCTCTCCGTGGCGCATCGGCGCGCCCGTGGTGAAGAGCTCGTGCTGGCTGTCCCCGAGGAAGAGGGTGCGCGGGCTGCCGTCCGCGTCCGTCCACTCCGCCACCCATTGGAGCTCCAGCGCGTGGGTCCCGATGTGGTTGGGCAGCGGCCGGTTGAAGGGCACCGGCTCCGCGAGCGTGCTCCAGCCCGCCGTGCGCTCCAGGCTCACGGGATGGGGACCGAGCCAGCGGATGCGCGTGCCCGGACTGCCCGGCGTGGAGAGGGCGGGGCCGAAGGCGCTCAGCTCGAAGGAGGAGGGGACGAAGTGGTTGGCGAGCAGGGACACCCGGACGGAGGGGCGCGCGCCTCGCACGTACGCGACGGGCTCGGCGCGATGGTTTCGAATCCACTCCGGCAGCTCGCCCAAGCGGGTGTCCGTGACGGGATTCCAGAGTGGAATCGTGCCGCTGTCCGCGTCACCTCGGTCGAAGTGCAGGCTGTAGATGGCCAGCGGTTCCGCGTGGTGCATGTCCACCTCCCCCTCGCGCGTGCTCCCGGGCACGGCTCTGCTTCACCAGCACCCGCGGCCTCCCCGAAGGCCGTGGGTGGCGCTACTCGTACAGCAAGACCTGGCTCACCCAGGGCGCGCCCTTGACCTCGCGCAGCCAGCGCAGCCGCTCCGCGCGCAAGGCCACTGCCGGCGTGGCGCCGCCGTGGATGCGCTCTCGCACGCCCTGGAAGAAGCGCCCCGCGGAGTCCGGGATGTCCACCGTCGCCGCGAACACCGCGCGCGCTCCGGCGCCCACGAAGGCCTGGGGCAGCGACGACGTCTGATGCAGCAAGGGGGGCAGTCGCGCCGCGCTGCACGCGCCCAGCAGCACCACCGGCGAGCCCTCCAGCTTCACCTGCCGCAGCGCCTCCGAGGTGAGCGCGTAGCGCCCGTCGTACTCGGGGGCCAGCGCGATGACCGGTGCCTCGGACAGGCTGCGGTCCACCACGCCGTGAGCGTGGAACTCGATGTCGGTGGCGCGCGCCATGGCCTCCAGCACGCGCGAGGGCGTGGCCTGCGCGCCCGACAGCTCCATCGACTGACCGACGGGCGCGGGCGTCGACTCCCACGAGGACAGGCGCGCGAGTCCCAGCCCCGCGGGGGTCTCCACGTTGGCCACCACCACGTGCAGCGGAGCCGCGGGCTTCCTGTCGGGCGCGGTGGCGGTCCGCGTCGCCACGCGGTAGCTCCACGCCATCTCGGGCGGCAGCAACCCGGCGCGGCTGTCGAGCGGCGGCGCGGCGAGCACGTCCACCTGGGGACAGGGCCTCAGCAGGGCCAGGAGCGACTCCGGCACGAGCCCCGACAGGTCCTCGCCCAGCGGCTCCTTGCGCGAGGCATCCAGGTGTCCCAGCACCTGACCCCGGGGCCCCAGCGCCACCGCCACCGTGCGCTCGGCCTCCATCGCGGCGATGAGCGCGCACTGCTGGGGCCGTGTCACGCCGAGCTGCCTGGCCACCACGTCCGGCACCTCCTTGAAGGCCCCGGCCTCGCCCGCGGTGACGGCCATCGTCTGGTAGGCCACCGCCGCCGCGTCGCGCGCGTCCGCATCGGTGGAGAGGTACGGCTCCGCGTCGCGGATGACGGCGGCGAGCTTCTGGTTGCCGACGCTCCGGTTCAGGAGCAGCTCGAAGCGCGCCTCCACGAGCCGGGCCAGCATCCTTCGCCCGGGTGTCTCGCGGGCCGCGAGGGCCCGGGTCAGCTCCGCGCGAATCTGCTGTTCGTCCTGGGGCTTGCGGTCCAGCCGCATCAGGTCCGTGAGCGTCCACGCGCCGACGAGCCCGACGGTGGGTCCACACTCCTGCGCGCGCACCAGGGCTCGGCGCGCCTCCTGGGGCCGCAGCCGCATCAGCTCCAGGGCCGCCACGTTGCGGTGGACGTAGTTCTTCACGTCACAGGTGTCGGGCGCCCGGGCCAGGTACTCGGCGAGGTAGGCGCGAGCGGCGGCCACGCGGAACTGGAAGCGCGCGGCCTGCGAGAGCGCGCGCAGCGCGGCGGACTCCAGCTCCCACTCGCCCATGGACTGCGCCTCGCGCCAGCTCGCGCGCGCCGCCTCGTCGGCCTCCAGCAGGCGATTGGCGGACGTGGCCCGGTGGCTCACCTTGCGCAAGAGGTCCGCGCAGCGCGGGCGCAGCCGCTTCTCCCGGCACAGCGTGAGCGCCGCCTTGAGCCGCTGGTCCGCCTGCCACGCCTCACCCGCGAGTCCCTCCTGCATCGCGAGCGCGTCCTGGACGAGCAGCTCCACCCAGGGGTCATTCCACTTCCGGGCCAGCGACTCCCATTCGTCGGGAGGGCTCGGCGCGTCGGGGGAACGCAGCTTCGCGCCGAGCAGCAGATCGGCCTCCCCCGAGGCGCGCAGCCGCGTGAGGAGGTCCGCGGAGGCGGCGGCACGCGTCTCGAGGAGCCTGGCGTACTCGGCGGCCAGCGGCGCGCGACGGGTGAAGTCCCGCGCGGCGGTGGCGCGCGTGTACTCGGCCAGCGCCGTGCCGCCGTGGATGCCGTCGAGCAGCTCGGCCAGGGGCAGCAGCGCCGTCACCCGCGCCGAGGAAGGGGCGGTGCGGACGGCGTCATAGAACAGCCCGCGCGCGATGCCGGGATGCTGGCGAGCCTCCTCCAGCGGCACGGGCGCGCGTGCGTCCGTGCTCAGCCGCGTCATGGCCGCGTGGGTGCGCTTCCAGGACTCCATCCGCTGCGTCACGGAGCGCCGCAGCGCGGCCGCCTGCTCGCGGGCCTCCTTGCTCCAGCCCGCCTCGCCCAGCGCGGCCACCTCGTCGAAGACCGAGGCCGACACCAGGTGCAGCCCCATCTCCCGCAGGACGAGTGCCCGGTTCCACAGGGCCTGGGGATGGCGCCCGGATGCCTCCAGCAGCGTGTCGAGTCGCTCCAGCGCGTCGTCATGCCGCCCGAGCAGGAGCAGCGCCACGGCCTGGTCATTGTCCCGGTTCAGGGACGGCTGTGCGTGCTGCAGGTGCGCGAGCCCCTGCTGCGGGTCGCCATGCACCAGATAGGACGCGGCGATGCCGGCGCGGTCTGCCTGCTCCTCCAGCCGCGCCAGCTCTCGCAGTGGCACGGCGACCGAGGCGCGCTCCTCGCGGGGACGCGAGTAGGGACGGTGCACATCCGCGGCGGGGACGGAGAGGCGCGCTTCCAGCGGCCGGGTGCGTGCGTCGGTCAGCCAGAGCAATTCCTGGCGGCGGTGGGCCAGCGGCCCCGAGCGGGCGATGAGGATGGCCGGGAACACGAGCAGCGGGATGAGGTGCCACGCACGCAGGCGAGGGGCGCGTCGCCCTCGAGTGGACTTCCCTGGTGCATCCAGCTCGGCGGCCATCCGCTGGACCCTCCCCGTCACTTCGCGTCCCGGGGCGCGAAGCCAGCACTGCGTTCGTGTGTCTTAAGCCAAAGACGCGGATGTCGACAAACCGTGGAAAATAGAGGCGCGAATCGCACACCGCCTCGCGGATGACGCTGCGGGTCAACCCTGACGTGCCGCGCGCGGTAGGCTGCGGTCCCATGTTCATCGTCGTCCTGGGTGGTGGTGTGTCAGGTCTGACCTGCGGCATCCGCTTGCTGGAGGCGGGGCACACCGTCGAGGTGTGGGCGCGGGAGGTGTCACCGCACACGACGTCGGATGTCGCGGCGGCCGTCTGGTATCCCTACCGCGCCTGGCCGCAGGAGCGCGTCAACGCCTGGGCCAGGAGGACATACACCGTGCTGGCCTCGCTCGCGCACGAGCACCCCGAGGCGGGCATCCTGCAAGTCTCCGGCGTCGAGCTGTTCCGTCGCCACGTGGAGGACCCGTGGTGGCGCGACAGCGTGCCCGACTTCCGCCGCGCGAGGCCGGAGGAGCTGCCGCCGGGATTGTTGGAGGGTTATCACTTCACCGCGCCCGTCATCGAGATGCCGCGCTACCTGCCGTTCCTGATGTCACGGCTGCGCGCGCTGGGCGGAAGGATTGTCCAGCGCGAGGTGCGCTCGCTCGACGAGGCCTGGGCGCGCGCGTCGCTGGTGGTCAACTGCACGGGGCTGGGAGCGCGCGAGGTGGTGGGGGACTCGACGCTCTATCCGGTGCGGGGCGAGGTGCTGCGCGTGTCGCCGCCGCCCACGGACCGCTTCCTCTTCGACGACGAGCACGAGGACGGCATCGCCTACGTGATTCCGCGCTCGGCCGACTGCATCCTCGGCGGCACGGTGGAGGAGGGGAACGGCTCACTCACTCCGGACCCGGCCGCGGCGCGCGGCATCCTGGCTCGCAACGCGCCGCTGTTGCCGCCGGGCGCGGTGTTCGACGTGGTGGAGCACAAGGTGGGTTTGCGCCCCGGACGACCCACCGTGAGGCTGGAGGCGGAGGTCATCGCGGGGCGCTGGGTGGTGCATGACTACGGACACGGAGGCGCGGGCGTCACGCTTTCGTGGGGTTGCGCGGAGGAGGTGGTGGAACTGGTCCACGCTCACCAGACGCAGCTGACGTAGCCCGTCTTGCCGTTGGTGACCTTGAGGTCCGTCCAGCCGGTGGCGTCGTTCTTGGTGAGCGTCACGCCGTCCTCGTAGCCGCCGGTGAAGTCACCGAAGACGCCGCGCAGCAGGCCCACGGTGGAGGCGCCGTTGCACATCTGCACGGTGGCGTTGCCCTCCCACGAGCCATCGGCCACGCCGCCGCCGGGGAAGTCCACGCAGTGCGCGGTGCCGCCCATGTTGGCCGGCTCGCTCGCGTCGTCGGACGACCAGCCCTTGAGCACCCACGCGTCGTAGGCCGCGCCGCCGTTGGGCGGGAAGATGGTCTGCTTGCTGACGAGCAGACCCGGCTTGGAGTCACCCTGGTAGTGGAACGTCATGCCGGCGCGCGACCAGATGCTGGTGATGAAGCAGCGGCGATTCGTGTTCACCGGCACGTAGGGGAAGGCACAGCTGAAGGACGTGCACTCCGACCAGCTCATGGACACGCGGTTGGCGGTGTTGGCGATACAGGTCGCCTCGCCCACCACGCCCGTGCCGATGCCGTCGCGCGTCTTGAGCTTCCAGCGGCCGCCCTCCTCGTAGACGCCGACGCTGGAGATGGGGTTGTAGGGGTAGGCGGACTGGCCCTTGAGGTTTCCGCGCACGCCCGTGAGGAAGCACGTCTGGGTGTTGGAGGGGCCCAGGTCCAGGTCCGGGCCGCTGTTGCCCGGCGTGCCCCAGCCCCAGCGCCCGGTGACGACGAGGCCCTGCTTCGCCTCGCCCAGTTCCTCCATCGCCGGGGTGTTCTCCGGCGTCTGCGCCACCTCCATGCCCTCGCCGCAGGCCACGGCGAGCAGGGTGAGCGGCAGGGTCCACAGCAGGTTCGTTCCACGCGTCATGATTCAGTGCCTTTCCAGTCGAGTGCTTCGCCGGGGGTTCAATCCCGGTGTCGCTGGCTGGAACGGACCTTCGCGCGGATATTCCCGCGGCATTTTCCGCCGTCAGGCGTTGGCGCGCAGCACGCCGCCGAAGCCCCGCTCGCGGCCGAGCGCCGGGGACACCGCGCCGTCACTCACCGCCTCGCGGCCGGAGATGAGCACGCTCTTCACGGCGGCGTCGTTGCGGCGCACCAGGCGCACGAAGCCGCCGAAGTTCTCCATGGGCGCCTCCGCGATGGCGTCGAGCTTCGCGTCCAGGCCCTCGGGATTGACGATGACCAGGTCCGCGCGCTTGCCCTCGGCGAGCACACCCGCGTCCATGCCCAGCCACTCGCCAATCTCACCCGTGAGCCGGTGCACCGCGCGCTCCACCGTCATGAACGACTCGCCGCGCTTGTCGGCCTCGCGCACCAGGCGCAAGAGGCGCAGCGGGAAGTTGTAGTGCGCCATGTTGCGCAGGTGCGCGCCCGCATCCGAGAAGCCGATGAGGATGTCCGGGTGCTTGCAGATGTACTCCAGCTCCTGCAACCGGTCGTTCGCCATCACCGTGTACCAGCGCAGCGCGTCCCCGTGCGTGGCGATGAGGTCCAGGAACACGTCCACCGCGTCGCGGTCCTGCTCCTGCGCCACCTGCGCGAAGGACTTGCCCACCACGCTTTTGTCCGGGCACTCGAGGATCTGCGATTGATTGAAGTCGCGGTGGAAGGCGCGCGGCAGGAAGCGGTTGGTCCACTGGCTTCGGAATTGCGCGCGGTAGACGGGGTCCTTGAGCAGGCCCGCGCGGGAAGTGGCGTCCTGCAGGTGCAGCGCCGCGGCGCCCGCGCCGAACTCCTCGAAGACGACCAGGTCGATGCCGTCCGCCCACAGGTCGAAGATCTCGGGCAGGGCCTGCCAGCGGAAGTTGGCGCCCAGCAGCGTGTTGGCCGCGCGCGAGAGCACGCCGATGAGGCGGTGGATGCCTCGGCTGGCGCGCGGGTCCATCATCGAGATGACCGTGGTCTTCAGCGTCTTGCGCCACAGGCCCATGCTCTCCAGCAGGAACAGCACCACGTTCACCTTGGTGCTGATGTTGGGCACGCCCTGGAAGACGCGGCCGCGCTCGCGCAAGAGCTTCGTGAGCCGGCGGTACTCGCTCCAGCGCGCGTAGGTGGAGGGCAGGGGGCGGCTGCGGATGTCGCGCGAGCCGCCCATCTTGTCCCACTTGAGCGTCATGATGGACAGGCCCAGGTAGCCCAGGTCCAAGCCGTCGCGCACGAGCGACTCCATGCGGCGCAGCTCGTCCTCGCTGGGGCGCACGGTGGCATCCAGGCTGCGGTGCAGGCCCATGGCGTGGGCGCGCAGCGCGGAGTGTCCCAGGAAGGACGCGACATGGGGACCCAGCGGGAGCTGATCCAGGTGTTCCATGTAGCCGCCCAGCGTGTCCCAGGACTTGCGCTCCTCGAGCAGCGAGCGGACGGTGTCGTAGGGGATGGCCTCGACGCGGCAGAACATGTCCGCCAGGTCCTCGGGCTTGCCCACCGCGAGGCTCAGCGAGCAGCTGCCCACGACGACGGTGGTGACGCCGTGGCGGACGGATTCGGAGAGGGACGGGGCCAGCTCGACTTCGGCGTCGTAGTGGGTGTGGAAGTCGATGAAGCCCGGCGTCACCCAGTGTCCCGTGGCGTCGATGACCCGGGTGCCCGGGCCGCGCTCGATGGGGCCCTCGGAGAGTCGCGCCACCTTGCCTGCCTGGATGCCCACGTGGAGCTTGCGGGGTGGGTTGCCCAGACCATCGAACACGAGTCCGTTCTCGACGATGAGGTCCATGGCGGGAGCCTAGGTCCGCTGTTCTGTCGAGTTCCAGGAAGAAGCCGTGCCGGGGATGGATGTGCTTGCGCGCGGGCGCACTGCGTCATGGTGATGGATTGCCCCTGGGACGAGGGAGAGGGGGCTCGGCTGAGTGCCCGCTGTCAGGGGTGGGGGTGCCTAGCTTGGTCGGCGGAAGAAACGAACGCGACGAGCACGGGAGGCGAGATGGCACGGACACGATGGAAGTGGCTCACGCTGCTGGGCTTGGGGACGTCCCTGGTGGCCTTCGCGGGGTGCGAGGACGGGGAGGTACGCGAGAACTCGCGGCAGATGGGGCGTGAGGTGGGCAAGGCCGCGAAGGACGTGCGCGAGGGCACGCGCGAGGCGGCGAAGGACATGAAGACGGCCGCCGAGGAGGCCTCGCAGGGCTTCAAGGAAGGCATGGGCGGCGCGGGTGAGGCCGGTGAGGTGGAAGAGACTCCGGACGCGCGGGAACGTTCGCTGGAAGACCACGAACTGCCCGCCGAAACGCCTGCTCGCTGACGTTGCGGGAGGCTCGGTGGCGTCATGGCTTCGCGGGGTGACAGGATGTGCCCCGCGGCCACGAGCTGGCGCGCGGGTGTCCCATGAGCGAAGTCGAGTTGGGCAAGGTGTTGCGCCGGGGTGAGGAGTCCTCCGGTGTGCGGCGCATCCAGGAATGGCTGACGTTGAGCGGGTTCGCGGTCGCCATCGACGGGGACTTCGGTCCGGCGACGGAGGCCGCGCTCAAGCGCTTCCAGGCGAAGGTGGGGCTGCCCGTCTCGGGCGTCGCGGATGCGGCGACGTTCGAGCGGCTGACGGGGCCGCTGCGCGCGGCGCTGGCCACGATTCCGCCGGCGGGGCGCACGTTGGGGGCGCTGACGGTGGCGTACGCGGCGCAGCACCTGCGGCAGCTGCCGCGCGAGGTGGGCGGACGCAACCGGGGGCCGTGGGTGCGGCTGTACCTGGATGGGAACGAGGGTGCGTCCTTCTGCTGGTCCGCGGGGTTCGCGACCTTCTGTCTGAACCAGGCTGCGAGGACGCTGGGGACGCCGATGCCGCTGGAGCGCACGTTCTCCAGTGACCTGCTGGCGGCGCAGGGCAGGGCGCGCGAGCGCTTCGTGTCGAGCCTGAGCGCTCCGCCGGACCGCGCGCGAATCCGCCCTGGGAGTCTGTTCTTGCGAAGGCGTACGCCGGGGGACTGGTCCCACTCGGGCATCGTCACCGAGGTGGATGAGGAGACGTTCCAGACCATCGAGGCGAACACCAACGACGAAGGCGCGCACGAGGGCTACGAGGTCTGCGCGCGTACCCGGGGCTTCAAGAACGTGGACTTCGTCGTGGTGTGATGGGCCTCAGACTTCGCGAGCGCGGGCGAACCGCCAGGCGAAGTGCGTGAGCAGCCCGGCGATGAGCGCCTTGAGCAGCCCGCCGGGGAGGAAGGGCACGAAGCCCTTCTGGAAGGCCGTCGCGAGGTCGAGCGACTTCGCCACGCTCAGCCAGCACATCCCGATGACCAGGACGAGCAGCTGTCCCGCGAGGAACAGGGGCACCGCCGTCCACAGTCGCCGGTCGTAACCACGCCGGGCCGCGAGTCCCACGAGGAAGGCCGTGGGGATGAAGCCCACCAGATAGCCGCCCGTTGGCCCGAGCAGGGCGCCCCATCCGCTCGCGGCCTTGGCGAAGAAGGGCAGGCCCACCGCCCCCAGCAGGAGATAGGCGAGCTGTCCCAGCATCCCGCGTCGAGGCCCGAGCGCGGCGGCGGTGACGACGACGGCGAGCGTCTGCCCCGTGACGGGCACCGGTGAACCCGGCACCGAGATGGCGACCTGCGCGAACAACGCCGTGCAGAGCGCCGCGCCGAGGATGACCGCGACCTCGTGGGTTCGTGTCCGGACGAACATGTCCGTCAGGACGTGACGAGTCGGGACGTTGGCGCTCACCGTGGACCTGTCCACGAACTGCGCGCGGTGCGATGACCTGGAGGAGCGCGAAGACACGAACGGATGCTCGGCGAGGAGGCATCTCCACGCAAGGTGCCGATTCAGGCCCACGAAGGGCTCCGAGCGCTGTTCGCGAGCTTCGTGCTCCTCCGTTTCGACTGGAACGCTCAGGAGTTCATCCGTCCCTGCTACGCACAGCAGTCCGCGGGGCAGGTGACGCGTTCATTCCCGTCGCAGCTCCCGTCGCCGCACTGGTAGTAGAACGCCCCATCCGGAGGGACCTCGCGCGTCGGCGATGAGGACATGCGACACGAGCCACAATCTTGGGGACACATGTTGCTGTTCTCGCCCGCGTCGCAGATGCCATCTCCGCAAGAGGTCGGTGACAGCCAGCAATCGAACGAGCAGTTGCCGGGGTGCTCTCCCGACTCGCAGACGCCGTTGCCACAGATAGGACCAGACCAGCAGTCGCTCGGACATGTCGACGTATTCTCGTAGGGTGCGCAGTAGCCGTCTCCGCACAGTCCTGCGCAGTCCGCGGGACAGGTGGTGGGTTCGTTCCCATCACAGCTCCCGTCGCCGCACTGGTAGTAGAAGTCCGCCTTCGTAGAGCCAGGTCCGTCGGCCGTCGACGCGTCTGACTCCGGTGCCACTCCACCGCACGCCAGCAGGACCAGGGCGGCCACGACAGTGGCCGTCACTCCACTCCAATGCTTGCTCATAAAGCCTCCTGGGAAAGGAGCCGGACAGTATAGTCTTTGGAGTTCGTGGGAGGCGTACGGTCGCTCGGGCGCGGGCCTGGCGTATGGGTATCGACCCGACGAATGTCGCTTGGGCGACGCTCCCGAGGCGATGACCCCTTTGGCTCCAGGGGCCTGCCTGACAGGCTCCGGATGGATTCAACCACGCGGAGGACATGCCCCATGGGGATGCAAGTCCGGCCCCTGCCGGAGGTGGACCCGTCGACGCCCGCTCCGAAGGGCTCGACGCCCGAGGTCGAGCAGACGCCCTCCGCCTCGATGTCGGCCGGCAGCCCCCTGCTCGCGGTGCTCGGGAGCTGGCGCGCGCGGCTGGCGCTGATGAGCGTCTGGGGCGTATTGCTCTTCGTGGCCTTCCAGCCCGGGCTGCTCTCCAGCGACTCGCTCGACATGCTGGCGCAGGGGCGTGCGGGTCGCTACTCGGATTGGCACTCTCCCTTCTTCTCGTTCGTGTTGGGGAAGTCCTTCGCGCTGACGGGGTCGACCTGGCCGGTGCTGGCCCTCCAGCTCCTGGTGCTGTCGCTGGGCCCTGTCCTCCTGCTCGGGCGTGTCTCCGGAAGACGCGGGCTGGGGGCGCTCGCGCTGCTCGTCGTGTACTGCCTGCTGCCGAGCACCTGGGCCGTCGGGGTGACGCTCTGGAAGGACGTGTTCAACGCGGTAATGCTGCTGGGGACGGTGGTGCTGCTCACCCGAGGGCGTCCGGGTTGGGCCTTCGCCTGCCTGGTCTTCGCGACCCTGACGCGGCACAACGCCATCGTCGCCAGTGTGTTGCTGGTGCCCATGGTGGTGGCGCGCGTCCCCGCGCTGATGAAGGAGCGGGCTCGCCCGTTCATCGCCGGTGGCATCCTGCTCGGAATCCTGGCGTGCGCCCCGGGCTTCGTCGAGCGAGCCATGGGCGCGCAGAAGTCGTGGATCGCCGGCGCGCTGCTGGTGTTCGACGTGGTGGGCGTCTACGTGCGCGAGCCCTCGGCGATGGATGGCTCGCCGCTCGTGGAGCGGTGGCAATGGACTCCGGAGCAACTGAGCGGACTGTATGACCCCCGGTCCATCACTCCGCTTCTATGGGGAGAACCGGCGCGTGGCTCCATCTCCACGACGCAGGTGCTCGAAGCAAGGGATGCCCTGACACGCGAGTGGCTCCGGGTCGTGCGCACGCATCCAGGCGCGTATCTGCGGCACCGCTTGTCGACGTACTCCGCGAGCCTCGGCCTGGGAGACTCCTCCGACAGCTACTATCGGGACATCGGGAGCTTCCACCGCGTCATCGATCCCAACGACCTGGGCTTGACGCTGCGAACCCACACCGCGGTCTATCGGGCCCTGTCGGCGATGCGCGAGGAGTTCCCGTGGGTCGCGGCCAGTGGCGCACCGTGGCTGGCGTTGACGCTGGCGCTGGCGGTCGTGGGCTGGCGTCGTCGCGCGTTGGATGGTGGGTTGATGTTCTGCGTGGCCGCCTCGGGCGCCTGCTATGCGTTGGCGTATCTCCCCGTCAGCGTGAGCGCCGAGTACCGCTTCTATTACTGGACAGCCATCTCCGCGTTCGTCGCGAGCGCGCTGTGGCTGGCCCGGTCTTCCTCGGACAGCGTAAAGGCACCTGCGCTAGGGTCTCGCTCATGACATCGTCCTCTCTTCTCCAGAAGGCTGCACTCACCGCGGTCGTCGCCTGCGGTGTGGCCTGTGGCGAGTTCGACCCCGAATCGGCCCGGACCATCTCCCAGGGTGTCTACGGGCTCACCGAGTATGTCGACGACGTGTGCTCCTCTTCCTGCGACCCCGAGCCGCGGTCGATGGAGTTGAGCATTCGCACGCAGTCCGACGGTGAGCTGGTGACCTCGGTGAAGTCGGACGGCGACGGGTTCTACGAGGCCGAGCTGGCCTCGGGGGACTACGTCATCTGCACGAGCTTCGAGCGCTGCACGGACTTCAGCGTCGAGTCCGGGCAAGCCGTTCGTCTCGACTACGAGATGTCCGTGGGACCAGGCTGGAAGAAATAGACCTGGGAACGCGCCCGTGCGGATGTCCGCGACGGGTCCACACGTGGCGGGTAAGGTGGCCGCATGGCTCTCACCTCCCACCTGCGCGTCGTGCTGCACCAGACCCAGGGCCCGGACAACCTCGGCGCCGTGGCGCGCCTGGCCGCGAACTTCGGTGTGGCGGAGCTGGTGCTCTCCGACCCCCAGCTCCAGGAGATGGACGGCGCGCGCCGCATGGCCGTGCACGCCGGCCACATCCTCGAGTCCGCGCGCATCTACCCCACGCTCCCCGAGGCCCTCGAGGACGTGGTCTTCGCCATGGGCACCACCTCGCGCCAGAACCTGCGCGGCATGTCGACCCTCTCCCCCGAGGACGCCGTGGCGCTGCTGTCGCTGCACGCGCAGCGGGGCAAGGTGGCCCTGGTGCTCGGCGGCGAGAAGCGCGGCATGTCCGACGAGGACCTGAGCCACTGCCAGCAGGCCCTGGTCATCCCCACCCGGCCCGAGCAGCCCTCCATGAACCTGGCCCAGGCGGCCGCCGTCCTGCTCTACCTCTGCGCGCGAGAGCAGGTGGAGCAGACCACGCCCGGCGCCGTGGAAGGTGCCCCGCTGCGGCTGGTGCAGGCCCTCCAGGCCTGGATGCGACAGGTCCTCCTGAAGGTGGGCTTCCTCAACACGCAGGCCCCGGACGCGCTGCTCGCGGAGATGATGCACTCGCTCACCCGCGCGGCGCTGTCCCGGCGCGAGGTGGAGATGTGGCTCACCGCCTTCAAGCACCTCTCCCGGAGCGTCGGGCTCCCGAAGCTCGATTCAGATTCCAAGAAGGAGAGTTGAGCCCACGTCTGTGAATGCGGTGGGCCGGGTCTCGTCGGAAGCGGCCCGGGGGTACTGGAAAACCCCCTGAAGGGCGCCTAGAAGCACGCCCCTCATTCACGACGAGGCACACCCACCGTATGAATCGAAAGAACGCGCTCGGCACCCTGCTCGCGCTGGGACTGCTGACCACCCTGACCGCTCACGCCGAGGTGGTGTTCGCCCAGGCCAACCTCCTGCTCAACAAGAACCAGCTCTCCGCGGTGAACTACCGGGGCAAGGGGCTGTCGCTTCCGGTGGGCACGAAGGTGCAGGTCCTCGAGCGGGATGACGACGAGGTCCGCTGCCGCGTGGTCGACTCCGGCGCCGAGTTCCGGTTCGTCTCGCACAAGAGCCTGGGCAAGACGGCGCTGGCGCTGTTCCCCGGCTTCTTCTCCGCCAAGGACCCCGCGGCGCGCATCGCGGCGCTCACGCCCGAGGAGCAGAAGCAGGTCAAGGCGGGCACGCTCGCCAAGGGCATGTCGCGGGACGCGGTGCTGCTGACGGTGGGCCCGCCGCCGCCGCACCGGACGCTGTCGCTCGAGAGCACGAAGTGGACCTACTGGAGCTCGAAGTTCTCCACCTTCGAGGTCATCTTCGACGCGGACGGCAAGGTCGTCTCGTACGGCGGTGAGCCCGAGCCCGCGCCGGCCGCCGAGCCGGCTCCCGCGCCGGCGCCGAAGTTCTTCCACGCGACGGCGAACTTCCACTTCCAGGACGACACGGTGTCGTGGGTGAACTACCTCAAGGGCCCCATCCTCCCGTTCAACACGAAGGTGGAGGTGCTGGACAAGGGCAGCTCGAAGGTGAAGTTCAAGGTCGTGGAGACGGGCAAGGAGTTCGTGTTCGAGAACGACTCGCGCTCCGGCGCGGACACGTGGGCGCTGTTCCAGGCCTCGTTCGCCGCCGAGGACCAGGCCGGCAAGCTCGCCGAGCTGTCGCCGGAGGACCGCAAGAAGGTCTCCGCGTCGGAGGTGGTGATTGGGATGTCGCGCGCCGCCGTGCGCATGGCCTGGGGCCCGCCGCCTCCGCACGAGACGGCGTCCTTCAACTCCACCACCTGGACCTACTGGAAGTCGTCGCTCGCCAAGGTGCGCGTGACGTTCGACCAGGACGACAAGGTCAAGTCCATCGACTAGCGGTCCGCAGTCACGACGGCTGTCCTGGTGGAGTCTCGTCCCGGGACAGCCGCGCATCACCCGCCGAGCCGCAGCGCGGGCGGCAACGGCGCCTGGAATTGGAGGCGCTCGCCCGAGCCCGGATGCGTGAAGGCGAGGGACTCGGCGTGCAGCAGGTAGCCGCCGTCTCCGGGCAGGCCCGGGTGCTCCGCGTGTGGCAGTCCCCCGGCGACGAAGAGCGGGTCTCCCACGAGCGGGTGGCCGATGAAGGCCAGGTGGATGCGGATCTGCTCCGAGCGCCCCGTGTGGATGTCGACCTCGAAGAGCGTGTCCTCCGCGCGTCGCTCCAGCACCCTCGCCGTGCTGTGTGAGGGCTTCCCCGTCGCACAGGCGCCGTGCACCTCTCCCAGTCTGGGGTGCGGCACCAGCCCGATGGGCGCGCGGATGTCGTAGGTCTCCTCGACGGCGAGGCCTTGCGCGAGCGCGCGATAGCGCTTGTTCACGCGGCCCTCGCGCCAGTCGCTCGACAGGCGCACCGCGGCGTCGCGCGTCCGGGTGAAGAGCACCAGGCCCGACGTCGCGCGTCCCAGCCGGTGCATGGGGACCGCCTCGGGCCAGCGCTCCTGGACGCGGGAGAGCAGGGTGTTCTTGAGGAACCCGCCCGAGGGCAGCGTCGGCAGTCCGCTCGGCTTCACCACGATGACCAGCTCCGCGTCCTCGTGCACCAGGTCGAACGACCGCGGCGCGTCCGGCTCCTCCCAGGGCGGGCGGTGCCAGCACAGCCACTGCCCCGCCTTCAGCGGCTCCGAGCCATCCGCGACGCGGTCATCGAGGCGCACCTCACCGCGCGCGAAGCGCCTGCGCCACTCCTCCTCCGTCGAGTGCCGGTACTTGTTCGTGAGGTGGGCGAGCGCGCTGCGGCCGGGCTGACGCCCGAGCTTCTCGCGGTACACATAGCCATCGTTGAGCAGCACCCGGGCACCCTATACCGCGCGAGCCCGAGGCGGGAGCCGCTCGTCCCAGGGAGCCGGGTGGGCGAGGGGCCGGACGTGGCCCGAAAATCCGCGGGAAATCCCCGCTGTAACCATGTGGGCGCTTCTGGCGAAGAAGGGGTGTCTGTCCCTCATTGCGCTCGGAAGGAAGTGACCCGTGAACATGCTGAGCAAGGTGGAGAATCGCTCGTCGGTGCGGCAGCAGCAGGGCCCGAAGACGGATGACGCGCAGCGCGCGGACGAAGCACGCAAGCGGGCCGAGGCGGAGGTTCGCGCGGCGAACGCGGCGAAGGAGGCGGAGAAGCAGGCCCGTCGCCAGGCGGAGGCCGCCCAGAAGGCCGAAGCGGAGGCCTCCCGCGCGCGTGAGGAGGCGGAGAAGAAGGCGAAGGCGCCGGGACAGACGCCCGAGCAGCAGGAGCTGTCGAGGCAGGCCCTGAAGGAAGCCCAGGCCGCGGAGAAGGTCGCCGAGGCGACGCTGACCGACGCGAAGAAGCAGCTCCAGGCCGCCTCCGCCAAGACGACCGAGGCCACGCGCCGCGCCGAGGAGGCCAAGAAGAAGGCGAACGACGCGGCCGAGCGCGCCGGGCAGACGCCGCCGTACGGCAAGCAGCAGGCGATGACCCACGAGATGTCCACCTTCGAGGACGCTCCGCCGAACCAGGAGATGGAGAAGATGATGGGCCGCACGCAGCCCGCGAGCGGCATGCAGTCCATGCCCGCCTCGGACCTTCCCATGATGAAGCCCTCGGAGGGCATGCGCTCGATGAGCGTCTGAGTCCGGCTCCCGCATTCCCACGTCCTCGACGCGCACGCTATGGTCGCCGCGCGGCGAACGGGGGACATGAGCCATGGCGCAGATCGAGCAACACCTCGCGAAGGGTGACTTCCAGGCGGCACTCCAGTTGATCGACGCGGAGCTGTCCTCCGCGCCATCCGCGGACCGGTGGCTGATGGCGTTCAACGTGCGAGTGCGCCTGGAGGACTTCGACGGAGCCCTGCGCGCCCTCGACGCCCTGGTGAAGCTGGACCCTGGCATCTCCGATGGAGCGACGTTCCTGGGCCACTGCGCCAACCTGGAGCGCCTGCACTCCCTGCGCAGGAAGGACCCCGCCCTGGCCAACGAGCGAGGCGCGCTGCAGGCGCCGCAGCCGTTCTCCCGCGCCTACCTCCAGGCCGCCGTCTCCCACGCGAAGGGCGACTTCTCCGACGCGGCCCGCGTCCTGAAGGACATCGCGGGCGCCGCACCCAAGGTCCCTGGAACGCTGACACGCACCAACGGCGCCCGCGTCCGCTTCACCGATATGATCGACTCAGATGACCTGACCGGACCGCACCTGCCATGCTTCCAGGCCGGCACCGTGCTGGACATCCCCTACAACGAGCTCGCCTCCATCCAGTTCGAGCGGCCGCGCAGCTCCATGGATGCCGTGTGGGTCCCCGCCGTCTTCCAGACGCTCACGGGGCAGCAGTTCGAGACCCGCGTGCCCTCGCGCTATCCGGGCTCCGGTCTGCACGGCAACGCCGCCGTGCGCCTGGGAGAGATGACCCTCTGGGAGCACGAGCCCCACGGTTATGCCGTGGCGTTCGGCCAGCGGGACTTCAACCTCGCGCACGAGGACGGCGGCCTCGGCCTGGTGGGGCTCCTCCAGGTGGCGCGCATCGACTTCGACGCGGGGCGCCGGCCCACGGCCGAAGAGCCTCGGCCGAAGGAGAAGAAGTCCTTCTGGTCGAAGCTCTTCGGGTGAGCCGGCGCGCTGGCTACTCCATTGTCATGGCGCTCGGGTGCGCGAAGCCCTTCTTCAGCGGAGCGGTGGGGCCTCCGTTGAGGATGCACTCGCCGGAGCGCTCCGAGACGATGTTGTCGCAGCCCGCCTTGTCATTGCCCCAGTCCGACGTGATGTTGAGCCACGCCAGCGAGCCGGTGAAAGTCCCCATCGGCTGCCAGTGGAAGATGACCGGCCGGTCCCACGCGTTCCAGCTCACGCCATGGCCCGTCATGTCATCCAGCGTGCCGTTGTTGGGGAGGTACTCGTACGTGTGCTTGCCCGGGGTTGCGTAGAGCGCGTGGGAGCCCTGCGCCGCGTAGGCCGTGGGACGGAAGCCCGACAGCGCCATGTCCTTGTGCCCGAACTCGAAGAGCCCGCCGTGCGAGTGCTGGCTCATGTAGACATACGCGGGCCGCCCGTCGATGAACCGCACGGTGAGGTGCTCCCAGTCCCCCACGTGGTTGCCGAAGGTGGACTTGCCCACGCCCAGACAGCCGCCTCCGGTGTCGTAGCCGATGCAGACCTCCTTGCCCGCGTTGTACGGGTAGAACGTCCAGTAGATGAGGTCGGTGACGTTCGTGGGCATCTCCAGCGACGTGCGGCGGACCTTCTGGATGTAGACGGGCACGTGCGTCTGGTCCGGCCGCTGACCGTCGAGGAACGCGGGGTCCGTACACGACGGGCACCCGAGCGACTGGTTCGTCTTCAGGTGGGTCCCGGTGTCGTGCACGTTCGCGAGGAAGAACTCCACCGAGGAGGGCATGTAGTACTCCCCCGGGTGGAGGTAGATGCGCGGCGCGTACTGGAACGCGGCCAGCTCGTCGACCAGCCCGCCTTGCAGCTCCGGATTGGCGAGCATGCTCTTGTTGAGCGCCCAGAAGCGCGAGGCGTCCGCGCCGCCGTAGCCTCCCTGGCCCACCATGACGGGGACCGTCAGCGCGCGATGGTCCACGCCGCCCGTCTGGAAGACGGAGCCGTCATTGTGTCCCCCCGAGCCCTGGTCGTTCCAGATCCAGCTCGAGGTGCCCGGAAGGACATACTCCGAGCGGACGCAGCGGATGAGGTCGGTGGAAGGCTTGTCGTAACCCAGCTGGGCCACTGAACCCAGACACGTGTAGCCCGGGGGCGCCACGGGGTGCCAGAAGCCGACGTCGTGGCTGCCGCCCGTGCCACGGTCATTCCAGACGAACGTGTAGTCGACCGGACGCGCCAGCACGTCCCCCTCGCCCTTGACCACGAAGGTCATCCTCGGCGCCGGGTTGTGGTCCGGCATGGCGACATCGCCCAGGGAGTAGTAGCCGGGCAGCTGGCTGAGGTTGGGACGCCAGACGGAGACGTCGTTGTCCGCGTGGGTCCCGAAGTCGTCGTAGATCCAATCGAACCCACTGGTCGCCTGGACCCAGAGCCGGAGCGGGGCTCGCAGGCGCGCCTTGTCGGAGCGGAGCGTGAACTCCCCCGCGCGTCCCACCAGCGTCGTCGCGGCGACCAGCTTGTACGTGCCGGGGTTGAGGTAATACGAGATGCGCGCGACAGGGCCCCCGTCCCGGTTGTTGACCTCCGCGAGCACCCGGTTGCTGGTGTCCAGCAGGTAGAGATAGGGGCCGACGTTGGCCTCCAGCTCGAACGTCACGACGTCCGGCGCTCCGGTGTAGTCGACGATGAACTGGCGGTTGTCGAGGCTGCTCGGGAACTGGCCGCCGGACGGCGTCCAGCGTCCGTGCAGGGTGTTGTGGTCATTCCGCTCGGTGGTGGACTCGACGATGATGCTGGACGTCTGCGCCTGGAACGGCTGTCCGGCGAGGTCCGTGTCCTGGGTGAGCACGAGCCGTTCGCCCTGGAAGCCGCCGTGCCAGAACAGGGTGACGCGGTAGCCCTCGGGCACGCGGATGGAGCGCAGCGTGTCGTTGCCGAGGGTCAACTGGCTCAGGTCGTAGCGGCCCGCGAGCAGCGTCTGCTGCGCTCCCTGGAAGCCATTGCCCGTGTAGAGGATGACCGGCGCCTCCACCTTGAGGCTCGACGCCTTCAAGTCGATCGCCTGGCCCGTCAGGTCCGTGTCCGACGTGAGGGTGGCCGGTGTGCCCTTGAAGGCCCGGTCCGGATAGAGCGTGAGCAGCCAGCCTCGCGGCACGCGCACCGAGTGGATGGCGTCCTCGCCCACCGACAGCTCGGCGGCGTCGTAGAACCCGGGCTGGAGCGTCTGGGGCAGGGCGGTGGACGTGCTCGCGGGGTAGACGCCGACCGTGGGCGTCCACGCCGTCGCGGCGCCAGCGTAGAACAGGGGGAGGCTTCCGCCGTCGAACCCGTTGGAGTCCGCGGGGCCGATCCAGCCGCAGTAGCCACCGCCTCGCAGCGCGACGACCTGGTCTCCCCAGGAGTAGACGCTCGCGCCGTGCTGGGCGTAGCCCTTCACCGCGAAGGCCTCGGTGGCCACCTTGAACGCGGTGCCCCGGAGGTCGATGTTGGCCCGGCCCGAGTCCGCCCAATCGCAGGACATCGCGTTGGCGAACGGCATGGAGGTGACGGGCTGGCCACCATGGAAGACCTGTCCGGTGGAGGTCGCGAAGGTCGTGTCCGTCGTGTCCACGTGCAGGGTGTGCGGATTGATGCGCAGCCTCGAGTAGACGGTGCGAACCGTGGTGCCAGGGGTCGCGCCTCCCGCGGTGTACTGGGCGAAGTTGGCGAGCTGTCCCTTCTCACGCGGCGTGAGGTACTCACGCGGCGTCCCCGCCATGTCATGGCACCAGGCCATCCACGGCCGCGCGGGGTCTCCCATGAAGTGCAGGGCGTACTCGCCATCTCCCGCGGTGGGACGGGCCGCGCGAATCTCCTGACAGGACTTCTCCCTCACGGGCCCCAGCGGCTGCTCCACCACCTGCAGCGCGTCCAGCTCTCCGGGCCCTGGCTCCTCCGGGGTCACCTCGTCGGGTGACACCGGCTGACAACCGATACAGAGCACGACGAGGGCGCTCCACCGCTTCCATCCAAGACGCCGAGGCATTCTTGCAAGACCGTCCTTTCATCCAAGGAGTGATGTCTCCTTCGACGAAAGGACGGCGGGGTGGAGCGCGTGTTATTTCCGGCGACTATTGCATCGACAGGTTGCCCGGCTGGGTGAACGGTCGGGCCATGGGGGCCTTGGGGCCCGGGTTGAGGATGCAGTCGCTCACGTAGATCAGGTTCGGGTTGCCGCAGCCGGCCTTGTCATTGCCCCAGTCCACGGTGAGGTTGAACCGCTCCAGCCCGGGCGTGGTGTACGTCCCCGCCGGCTGCCAGGGGAAGATGACGGCGTTGCTCCAGCCATCCCAGGCGAGGCCTGGCCCCGTGTCATCGTGGTAGTACTCGCTGAAGTTGGCCTGGGCGTAGGTGTATCGGCCAGGGGCTGGATACAGGCCATGGGAGCCCTGGGCCGCGTAGACCTCGGGGTGGAGGTCCACCAGCGCCAGGTCCTTGCTGGCGAAGTGGGTGGGCGGACGTCCCGCGCGCTGGCTCATGGCCAGCTGGGTCGGTCGGCCGTCGACGAACCGCAGGGTGAGGTGCTCCCAATCCCCCACGTGGTTGTCGAAGGTCGTGTATTGCATGCAGGTACGAAGGAGGTGATGCCACTGTGTGCAGATGGGCTTGCCACGGTTGTAGGGATAGAACAGCCAATAGACGACGTCCGTGGTGTTGGTAGGCAGGCCCGCCTGGGTGCGCGGGATGATCTGCGCGTAGACGGGGACGCTGTGCTGGTCCGGGCGCTTGCCCTGTAGGAACGGCAGGTTCGTGCACTCGGGGCAGGCGAGCGCGTCACGGGTCCTCAGCCGCGTGCCGTCGTCCACCATGTTCGGCACGAAGTCATTCATCCCGGCGGGAAAGTACGTCTCGTTCGGGTGGAGCCGGATGCGCGGGGCGTAGCGGAGCACCGTGAGGTCGTCGACGAAGCCGCCCTGCAGCTCCGGGTTGGCGAGCGCGCTGTTGTTGAGGGCCCAGAACCGCGAGCCATCCGGACCGTCGTAGTTCCCCTGGCCGACGAAGGTGGACGTCGCCAGCGTGCGGTGGTCCCTGGGGTCCGCCTGCCACAGCGCGATGTCTCCACTCGCCTTGCCGGAGCCCTTGTCGTTCCAGACCCAGCTGGCGCCCGCGGGCAGCACGTACTCATCCTTGACGCAGCGGATGCGGTCCGTGGGAGGCGCGTTGTAGCCCAGCTCCACGACGGAACCCAGACAGGTGTAGCCAGGGGGAGGCACGGGTTGCCAGAAGGCGGCATCGTGGTTGCCTCCCGTGCCGCCGTCCTCCCAGATCCGGTTGTAATAGAGCGGCTTGGCGAGCAGGTCTCCCTCGCCGGAGACCGCGAACGTCATCCGCGGTGCCTGTCCATGGCCGGGCATGGCGATGTCGCCCAGCGAGTAGTAGCCGGGGTGCTGGCTGAGGTCGGGACGCCAGACGGAGACATCGTCATGGGAGCCCGTGCCGCTGTCGTCGTAGGCCCACGTGAAGGTGTTCACCGTCCTCACCCAGAGCTTCTGGGGATAGCTCAGGCGCGCCTTGTCCGAGCGGACCGTGAAGTCCGCCGTCCGCCCCGCCTGGGCGGTGGCGGCCACCAGCTTGTACGTGCCCGGGCTCAGGAAGTACGCGAGGCGCGCGCGGCCGTCTCCCAGCGTCTCCCCGCCCTCCAGGAGCACCTGCCCGTTGGCATCCAGGAGGTAGAGGTAGGGGTCGACGCCGGCCTCCAGCTCGAAGCTCACGACATCGGGGCGGCCCGTGTAGTCGACGGTGAAGGCGCGGTTGCGAGTGCTGCCCTTGTCCTGTCCTCCCGAGGAGAGCCAGCGGCCGTGGATGATGTTGTTGTGCCGGGCGGTGGTGGACTCGACGATGATGCTGGAGGTCTGCGCGTCGAACTCGTGGCCCGCGAGGTCGGTGTTCTCGGTGAGGATGAGCCGACCGCCCTGGAAGCCGCCATGCCAGTAGAGGGTGACCTGGAAGCCCTCCGGCACCTCGATTGAGCGCAGGGCGTCGTTGCCGATGGTGAGCTGCGACAGATCGTAGCGGCCGGCGCGCAGCGTCTGACGGGCGCCTTGATAGCCGTGGCCGGCGTGGAGCGTGACCTCGGCCTTCACCTCGATGCCGCGGGCCTGGCGGTACCATGGGTTGCCGACGATTTCGGCGTCGCCGCCGAGGAAGTGCCTGGTGCCGGTGAAGCCCGGGCCGGCATGGAGCACGACGCTCCAGCCTCGTGGGACATGGACGGCGCCGAGGCCCTGGGGGCCCAGGTTCAGGTCCTGGGTGAGGTAGTAGCCGGGCTGCAGCGGCTTCGCGGTGGCCTCCGAGCCGTCCACGGGATAGACGCGGGCGACGGGCGTCCAGGGGCTGTCGGCCAGGGTGTAGAACAGGGGCAGCTTCCCGCCGGTGAGCCCGTCGGCGTTGAGCGGGGCGTTCGAGCCGCAGTAACCGCCGCCCTTCAGCGAGACGACCTGGTCGGCGAAGCTGTAGACCTGGGAGCCGACCTGTCCCCAGCCGGTGACGACGAACGCCTCTGGGGCGACCCGGAACGGCGTGCCTCGCAGGTCGATGTTGGCCCGGCCGGAGTCAGCCCAATCGCAGGACATCGCCGTGGCGAAGGGCATGGAGGTGACGGGCAGGCCGGCGTGAGCAAGCTCACCGGTGCTGGTCGCGAAGGTCGTGTCGGAGGTGTCCACCTCCAGGGTGTAGGGATTGATGCGGAGCCTGGAGTACCGGCTGCGCACGGTGGTGCCCGGTGAGGCGACGCCCGCGGTGTATTGGGAGAAGTTGGAGAAGAGGGTGCGCTCCTGGAGGGGCAGGTACTCCTTGGGTACTCCTGTCATCCCGTGGCAGTAGACGCGCCATGGCCAGGCCGGGTCCCCCAGCACATACAGCGTGTACTCCCCATCCGGAGCCGAGGGCCGGGCCTGCTGGATGTCCAGACATGACTCCTCCCTGGGGGAGGCGAGCTCCCGCTGGAGGGAGGCGAAGCTGAGCTCCGCCCCTTCTTCCAGGACTTCACCCTGACAGCCCATCGCGAGTGTTGTGAGGCACCCCAGCAGCTTCCTGCCAATCCGACCCATTGCTTTGACCTCTCCCAGCGTGAATTCCGCGAGCAGGAGACGGGATGGGGGCCTGGGTTGTTATTTTCGTTGGGGACTTCCTGAATTTTCGGGCCGCGGTGTCCTTGATGATGAGTGACGGTGAGGGCGGACTCGAACCCCGAGGTTCGAATCCGCCGTCCCGAAACCCTCACGTCGCCTTCGTGGGTGCCGGCTTCCCGTTCTGGCCCTTCGCCGGGCGTGGCGTGTAGTGCGCCACGACGGGCTGGTGGTCCGAGGACTCCGTGCTCCGGTCCACCTCGAAGAGGACAGGCTCCAGCTCCGGGCTCGCGTAGAAGTTGTCGAAGCGCTTGCCCGTGGCCGGCACCACGCCGGACTCGTCCGGCAGGGACGTGAGCGTCGCGCTGTCCGCGATGTCCTGCAATCGCAGCCAGTGCTCGCTGCCGCGCTGCACCTTGCCCGAGCGCAGCTCCGCGCAGGCCTGCTTCGGCGTCATCATCGCTCCGCCGGGCAGGCGCACCCGCGTCACGGCCGCGTGGGCAATCGTCTCCGGCAGCCCCTGCTCCAACATGTGCAGCTCGTGCCGCAGGCGCGGGTCCGAGATGTTGCCCACGCCCTTGTCGCCCACGCTCGTGTTCGGCTCGCCGTAGCGCACGGCGTACTCCTCCACCGTGTCCGTGTCGTCGTACGTCCTCAGGTGCGCCATCAGCCAGGAGCCGCCCGTCTTGATGGCGGTGTTGGCGTTGAAGTCACCCAGCGCCACCGCGTGCGGGGCCTCCCGGTGACGCACCAGCAGGTTCAGCTGGCGCATGTTGTGCGCGTTGATGCCGGAGTCCCCCAGCGTGTGGTGCACGTTGTAGAGAACGACGGGCAGCCCCGCGACCTCCAGCCGGACCATGAGCGCGCCCCGGTCCTCGGGAATCTCGCACGGGTCCCCGCCTCGTCGCTGGATGGCGGCGGCGCGCTCGGCGTCGGAGATGACGTAGGTGAAGTGGGCCGCGTCCGCGAGCGGATGCCGGGCGAGGAAGGCCTTGCCGTTGACCAGCCGAGTGCCGTGGAGCCCGTCGCTGCCGTGGTACGCCAGGTGGAAGCCGTAGCGCGCCGCCAGCAGCACGGAGATGGGGACGTTGGCCTCCTGCAGGCCGATGACGTCGGGCATGCGGCCCTCGGCCTCCAGCTCGTCGAAGTACGCCAGCAGCGCGGCGCGGCGCTGGCCCCCGAGCAGGATGTTGTACGTCATCACCGTGAGCCCCGGGCCCGTGGCGGGGCGGGGCTCGGGGTGACGGACGATGATGGCGCGCCCGTCGCCGAGCTGGCGCTCCGTGGCGGGCAGCTTGAGGGCATCGAGCGTCGGCAGGACGAGCGTCGAGTCCCTCCGCGGATGCGGCTCATCAATCGGGGTGGCCATCCGGCCGAGCAGGGGGCCCACGCCGGGCAGGTGCTCCAGGACCTCGGGCACCTTCATACGGCCTCCCGGGATGCGCGCGGGGCGCGGGGCAGCGAGTCGAGCTGGCGAGCGACGGTATCCACCAATCCTCCTGAGTGCCCCTCAAGTTCGGTGCGGATCCTCCGACTGGCCAGGGGCAAGCCCCCCCGAAACGCGGGGTTGTCTTCCTCGCCGGGACGGAGAGCAGGCGGGCAGGAGGGCACCACCTTCCTTCCCGGGACTCGGGGCAGGGGACCGGGGACAGGTCCTCAGCAGCAGGTGCGGCGACACGAGCGCAGGCGCGACGTGCACACCGCCTGGCAATCGGCCTCGCCCTCGCAGGCGTCCCAGCAGGTGCCGAAGGTCCCGTCGCAGTCATCGCAGCACGCGGCCGCGAGCCGCTCCATCTGCTCCACCTCGACCCGCGGAGGCGCGTCCTCGGCCGCCACGGCGGCTCCGGCCCCACAGCAGACTCCGACGAACAGCGCCACGAGCATCGTTCTCATGTGTCCCCCCACGGCCTGGGCTCGACCCGGACCGTCGTTGTCCCACGGCGACGGCGGGTCGACCCCTGAGGAGACGGCGCTTGTCCGATATCTTCGGTCGCCTCGTACCGCGGGGCAGGTGTGCGGCGTCCGGGCGACGGCTCAACGCACCCAGGCGAAGGCGCGCTCCAACCGGGGCAGGGCATCGTCGAGATAGCTGCGCCCATGTCCCACGACGACGCGCTGGGGCCTCCACGCGAGCATCCGCTGGTAGCAGGCGCGCGCGGCGGCCTTGCGTCCCCAGGCCGTGAGCTGGACCTCCCTGGGCGTCTGTCCCGGCCACATCGCCCCGCCGAGCGTGAGCATCCAGCGGAAGCGCGGCTGGACGCGCTCGTGCTCCAGCGCGATGACCATGTCCGCGACGAGCAAGGTCGACGAGTCCCGATGGAAGAACACGACCTCTTCGATGAAGCGGCTGCCTCGGAAGATGAGCTGGTCCAGGTCCCCCGCCCAGACCCCCGGCGCGCCGTCGGCGAGGTCCGCGTCGAACGGCGCCTCGAGCTTCTGCGAGCGCGCGCGCTCACGCACTCCCGGAGACGCCCAGGCCGTCGCGGCGGGGTAGCGCGCCTTCCACGCGGCGATGGAGACGTAGTGCAGCCGGTTGGGTGAGACCAGGTGCTCGACGGGGCCGAGCGCGTCGACCTCCGCGAACAGCTCGGGCGTGGGCGCGATGGGGGACCACAGCCACAGTCCCCCCGAGCGCAGGCGGATGATGACCATGCGCGTGGGGAAGGGCAGGGTGATGGGCCCCACCTTCATCTCGATGACGGGTCCGTCCACGCACCAGAGCCCCTCCGCCACCGGCTTGAGCGTGCACAGCGGCACATAGGGCCGGAGGCCGTGGGACCACTCATCCTGTTCGTCGGCGTGCTCGCGGCTCCCAGCGCTCATGGCCGCGAAGCCTACCGTCCGGGGCCAGGGCCGTCGAAGGTGCTCAGCGCGAGCGCACCGTGCACGAGGTCTTGATGAAGTCCACGTCGTCGTAATACGCGCAGGTGAAGTACACGTTGACGTCGGGCCTGTCGGCGCAGTCCCGGCGCCCCGTCTGCGAGATGAGGTCCGCGTCCAGGTTCACGCACTCGCAGCTGTGGCAGCTTGCCTCCTTCTTCAGACACACGTGGCTCGTCGTCGCGGTGACGATGGTGCCGCAGTACTCCGTGGCGCGCTTGCAGCGCGTGTCCCCACACTCGACGGTCTCCGGGAAGGACGTGTTGCCGCCGTCCTCCTTCCCATCGTCCCCCTTCGAGTCACTCCCACAGCCCACCACCAGCATGGAGAGAAGCACCAGGTACTTCGCCGTCGCCTTCATGTCGTCCTCCCGAGAAGTCACGGGGGCGGCAGCGCCCCCTCTTGTCGAGAGGAGACAGGCCGCGAGACACCGTTGCAGGAAATCGACAGCCCCCCACGCGCTCGGAGGCCATACCGCGCCATCGGAATATTCGTTATGTTCCGGACAATGACGCGGTGGCGACTGCTGGTGATGTGTCTCTTCGGGGTGACGGCGTGTGCGACGACACCGACGACCCCTGCGGCGCCTCCCTCGTGCGAGCCGGGGGCGTTGCTGCCCTGCGCGGAGTGGGGGCGGAAGCTCCTGCGCGAGGGCGACCGCTATCGCGCCACGGAGGCCTTCGCCAAGGCGTGTGAGGAAGGCGACCTGTCCGCGTGCATGACGGAGGGCGAGCTGCGCAAGGAGGCCGGTGACTACAACGGCGCCGAGCGTCCGCTGCGCAAGGTCTACGACACGGGCCAGGAGTCCGCCGCCATCGCGCTGGCGGAGGTGCACGAGGCCCGTGGCGGCCCCAGGGACCTCCAGCTCGCGTCGGACTTCCGACACGAGGCCCTCGCGCTGAACAAGCCGGCCACGGAGGTGGTCTTCGCCCTGCGCGTGACGACCGAGGCGGGCGCCGCGACGGAGCTGTCCTTCAACCTGCAGCCCATGGCCTTCCACCACCGGCGCCTGGGCTTCGGGTTCAACACCGTGCTGGGCCCTCCCGACCTGTTCGAGCTCAACGGCTTCGGTGGTTACCAGCACTACGTGTCGCCCTGGCTCATCCCCTACGCGCGGTTGATGATGGGGGCCCGCTCGGTGGCCGGGGGCAGCGCGCTGAACGTCGGCGGCGAGGCCGGGGCCAAGGTCGCCTGGGAGGACATCGGCCACATCAACATGGCCGCGGGCGTCTCCATGGCCAGCGGTGGCTACTTCTCCGTGGGCCTGGGCCTCAATGGCATCATCGTCCTGGCGATCCTGCTGCAGATCCGCTGAGCTCACTTCGAGGGCATCCCCAGCACGTAGGAGATGGCCGCCTTGCCCGGCGCCTTCACCTCGCCGACCTCCCAGGTGTAGCCCTCCTTCGCGAGGGACTCGGTCATCGCGGCGAGCTCACGCGGATGGTGCACCCGCAGCGCGGACACCAGCCCGTCCCAGAAGATGAGCAGCGGCGCCACCGGCACCCCGTACGTGAGCAGCAGGCGCAGCGGCGTCATGGGCCGCACCAGCGGGGTGAAGAGCAGCACCAGCACCGGCACCAGCAGCATGGACAGCACCCCGACCGGCGTGCGGCGCACCGTCTCGAACGCTGCGATGGGGACCCCCTTCGCTTGCGCGTCCGCGAGCACCTGCCGGGCTTCTTCGGGACGGAAGTGGTGGAGCGCGTTGAACAGCGTCCGCATGCCGCGCAGGTCCGAGGGCACCTGGAGCGCGTCCACCGAGCGCTCCAGGTAGGTGACGCCCTCGCCGCGCGCCCGCTCGGCGGCCTCCGCGTTGGGATACTTGTCCGACAGGAGCACGCGCGCTTCCACGCCGTGCTTCTCCGCCAGCAGGCGCTTGAGCCGGGGCAGCGGTCCGCGTCCCCCCGAGCCCAGATCCAAGAGCGCGTCGCTCCCAGAGGCCTTCAAGCCTCGCGCGAGCACCTCCGTGGCGCCGTCGAAGAGGCCCAGGCGCGAGCTGACGGTGTGCAGGTAGTCGGTCGCCAGGTCCCTCAGGGCGTGGGGGAACCAGTCCTGGTCGATGAACTCGAAGAGGTGCAGCCGGGGCACGCAGGCGCGAGCGGTGACGGTGTCGTTCATGCGCCAAGGGTGCCGTCCCGAGCGCCCGGCCGCAGTGACAGCCCGCGCCAGAACGGCTTGCCGCGCGCGCCAGCCGGCGACTACCGTCCGCCGTGTGCCGAAGCCGTCCTCCAGTGGCGTGCCGTCACTCTCCGCCCGACTGGCGCGCCAGGCCCTGCGCATCGCGAGTCGGATGGGGCTGCCCGTGGAGACGCTGCTGCGGCGCGCGGTGGGCCTGAGCCTGGAGGACCTGGACGACCCGGAGCTGCGCGTCCCCTACGCGGTCCTCGACGACCTGCTGGAAGAGATGGAGTCCCTGTCCGGCGACGCCAACCTGGGGCTGCACCTCGCCCGCGTGGACATGGTGGACCTGGACGACCCTGCCACCTTCGTGGTGCTCACCAGCGCCACGCTGCGCGACTCGATGGAGCGCGGCGTCCGCTACCAGCGCGTGTGGGGCGACGGCGAGCGCTTCCGGATGGAGGACACCGCGCGCGGCGTGCGCATGCGCTTCACGCCCGTGGGCGCGTGGCGGCCCGCGCACCGGCACCTGGTGGAGGCCGCGCTGAGCCAGTTCGTCACCGGCGTGCGCGCCTTCACCGGCGAGGACGTGCACCCGCTGCGCGTGCGCTTCGCCCACCCGGCGCCCCAGGACGTGTCCGAGCACCAGGCCCTGTTCCAGGCGCCGCTGGAGTTCGACGCGCCCTTCAGCGACATCGAGTTCTCCCACGAGGACGCCAGCCGCCCCTTCGTCCACGCGGACACGCTGCTGCACGCCATGTTCGAGCGGCTGGCCCAGCGCGCCCTGGAGAAGCTCCCGGCGCTGAGCACCACGGCGGACCGCGTGCGCGAGCAGGTGCGGCAGGCCCTCTCGGGTGGGGACGCGTCCTTCCAGGCCGTGGCCCGGGCGCTGCGCGTGCCTCCGCGCACCCTCCAGCGTCGTCTGGCCGAGGAGGGCCACTCGTACGCGGGCATCGTCGACACCCTGCGACGTGAGCTGTCCGGCATCTACCTGCGACGTCGCATGTCCATCGCGGAGGTCTCCTTCCTGCTGGGCTACGCCGAGCCCGCCGCCTTCCACCGCGCCTTCAAGCGCTGGTGGGGCCAGAGCCCCGAGCGCTTCCGCCGCGAGCAACAGGACTCCTCTTCTTCCTGATTTACACGTGTTACGGCGTGTCAACGGGTCCGCCGGGACTGCGCGCGACATGTCTGGGAATGCTTGAGCGGCCGAGCGGACAAGGACCGTTTGACTCGCTTGGCGGCGCGTTCCTAGCATCCGGGGATATCGCAGCGGGGGACTCTCCACTCACATGCCGGCTTTGACTGAGTCACCTGGGTTCCTGACCCAGGGGGAGGACTCGCTCTATTACGTCCACCATCGGGCCCGGGCGGAGCGTCGCGCGGCGGTGTTGCTCGCGGGGCCGTTGGGATTGGAGCGCGCGCATGGCTACGTGGTGTGGGTGCGGTGGGCCCGCTACCTGGCGGAGCGGGGCGTGGAGGTGCTGCGATTGGACTACCGGGGCTCGGGGGAGAGCACGGGCCGCTTCGATGAGATGACCTTCCCGCGCTGGGAGGAGGACGTGCGCACGGGCCTGGAGCACCTGCGCGCGGCGAGCCCCGGGGTGCCGGTGTTCGTGCATGGCTTGCGGCTGGGGGCGCTGCTTGCGGCGCGGGTGTTCCGGACGGACGCGGTGAATGGGTTGTTGATGTGGGAGCCGCCGGAGTCGGGGCGGGCGCACCTGATGGAGGTGCTGCGGCGCAAGGTGGCGGCGGACAACCTGGAGGGGACGGGGGGACAGGCGCGCTCGCGTGAGGACTACGTGGCGCGGATGGAGGCGGGGCAGGTGGTGGAGGTGGAGGGGCTGCCCTGGTCGCGGGCGCTGTGGCGCAGCGCGGAGGGCTATGAGCTGGCATTGCCGGAGGCGCACGAGGCGCGGCCCTGGCGGGTGGTGCACCTGGATGGCAGGCCGGCGGAGCGGTTCGTCGCGCCGGGGCGGAGCGGCTCGGTGCGTGCGCCGCGGCCGTTCTTCTGGACCACGAGCAACCGGCTGCTGCCGGAGCTGACGGAGCTGTACGCGGATGGCATGGGCTTCATCGCGGGCGGCGGGGCGCGCGCGGAGGTGCGGTCATGAGGGCGCTGGTGCAGTTGGACGTGAAGGGGCATCGGCTCTGGGGGACGTACCATCCGCCCGCTCCGGGGACTCGGCGCTCGGTGGGGGTGCTGTTCCTGAATCCGGGGCATGTGCCGCGCTCGGGGCATGGCGGGCTGTCGGTGCTCGCGGCGGACCGGCTCGCGTCGAAGGGCTTCGCGTGCTTCCGCGTCGACCTGCCGGGGTTGGGGGACTCGGCGGGGGAGCTGCCGGAGACGACGGCGGAGCTGTACCAGCACGTGTGTCAGGGCGGCTTCGTGGAGGTGGCGAGCGCGGTGCGAGAGGAATTGCAGCGTCGGTTCGGCTTGCGCGGCCTGTTGATGGGGGGGCTGTGTGGGGCGGCGACGACGGCGCTCTACCTGGCGGACCAGGAGCCCGAGGGCGTGCCGGGGCTGTTCATGTTCGAGCCGGAGTTCTACCTGTCCGAGCAGGAGGCGAGCGCGGTGGGGGAGGGGGACGTGACGGAGGCGGCTCCGGGGCGGCTCAAGCGGGTGACGTCGAAGCTGTTCTCGTACTGGGGATGGATGCGGATGCTCACGCGCGAGAACGAGTACGCGCGGCTGTTCAAGTACGTGCCGTTCCCGCGTCAGAAGTTGTTGGACCTGTTGATGGACTGGGATGCGTTGCCGGCGGTGGCGAACGTGCCGTTGGTGCGAGCGTGGCAGCGCGTGGTGCGGCGCGGGCAGCCGGTGTTGGTGATGACGGCGGAGGGCAAGCTGCGCGACGTTTTCTTCGACCGCATCCACCGCTCGGCGCTGGCGGACCTGCCGCATCCGAACCTGTCGCGCGTCCGACTGCGGGGCACCAATCACATCTTCACGACGGGGGGCGCCATCGAGGCGTGCGTGGCGGAGCTGGCCCGCTGGGCGAGCGCGAGCTTCCCCGAGTCCACCGCGATGCCCGAGGGTGTTGACGCCGCGCGTCCGGGGCTGGAGCGGGTGGCTGGCTGAGATTGTCAGGCCATTTCCTGACGTCGGACAGGTGACCCGCGGATGAGCGGTCCGTGACCCTCGCGCGGTGGTTCTTTCACTGTGCAAGGAGTGGAAGGCGAGAGGTCTCCTATTACTTCAAGGTGATGGACGCCGCTGACGAGTGGTCCTTCGAGACCTATTGTCGGTACACCAACAGCCGGTGGCTCTGCCTCGCGTAGTCTGCTCCGCGTCTGGCTGGAGGTGGACGCTTCTGTCCGCCTCGGCGACGCCGAGAGGGACGTCGATTTGAGCGAGGGGTGGCCCCTGCGCCATGCTCTGGCTTCGCCCTGGCGGGATGCGCCGCAAGGGTGAACGGGGGACATGCAATGAAAGACAACGAGCTGCTCGAGGCGCGCGCGGAGCCGACGTCCCCTCCTGCTCCGGGAGGGCTGCGCGGCTGGTGGTCGCGGTGGCGCGCGGAGCGGCGGGCTCCGAAGCGCGCCGCCCCGAAGAAGCCTGGGGTGGTCCGTCGCGGCTGGACGCAGCACGTGGCGGGTGTCGTGGACGTGGCGCTGGTCGTCCTCGCGCTCGCCATCGTCGCCGTGGCGGGCCAGCACGCCGCGGCCACGGCTCCGGACGTCCCGGGTGGGTGGCGGCTGCCGGTGTTCCTCATCCTGTTGCCGTTCGGTTTGACCTATACGTCGTTGCTCTCGGCGCGCTCGCGGCTGACGCGGACCCGGTTCGAATTGGCGCATCCTCCTGGCAACTACAGTCCGACGGACCAGCGCATCCTCTTGAGCGTCCAGAAGTCGTGGAGCTACGAGCGGCTGCTCTTCCGGGCCGCGCTGGGCAAGGTGGGGCTCCACGCTCAAATCTATGGGCTGGTCACCACGCTGACGCTGGGGCTCACCTACCTCATCTGCTTCCCGCTCCCGAAGCCGACAGCGGACGGGTACACGATGGTGCCGCTGGTGGCAGTGGCCGCCGCGTCCGCCGCGACGGTGTCGTTCGCCATCCACTTCGGGCGCATCGTCGTGCGGCTGGCGAGCCAGGACTTCAACGCGCGGATGTACTCGTGGGCGACCCGCTCGATGTTGCTCTCGCTGTGCGCGACCGTGGTGGCGGCCATGTTCCTGACGCCCAAGGCGGGCTCCGAGGCGCCGCTGGTGCAGTGGTTCGACCGGGCGGTGCTCTTGGGAGCCACGGTGGCGGCGCTCGGGGACCAGGTGCTCGAGTTCGTCGTGGCCAAGGCCGCATCGCTGTTCGGCATCGCGGTGCGAAACCCCGCGGGCGTGGCGGACCTGGAGGAGATCGCCGGGCTCACCCGGGACGACGTGGCCCGGCTCGCGGAGGAGGGCATCGAGTCGACGCATGGGCTGGCCTATGTGCCCACGGCGCGGCTGTTCTTCTCGACCAATCACAGCCTCCAGCGACTGGTGGACTGGCAGGACCAGGCGCTGCTGCTCCAGTGGGTGGGCAGCGCGCGAGCGAAGTCACTCGCGGACCGGCTGCTGGTGCGCGGGGCCATCGACCTGTGGGGCACGGTGGTGGCCCTGGACGCGGCCCCGGATGACGCACGTCGTGCCGCCCTGGCGCAGGCGCTGGGGATGGACGAGTCGCAGGTGTCGTCCATCGTGAAGCTGGTCGAGCACGACCAGGTGGTGCGGCGGCTCCACGCACACTACGTGTCCACCGCGTGGGTGAACCCGGGGACGGAGCCCGTACCGGTGCTCAACGTGTCGTTGATGAACGGCGTGGGGCCCGAGGACCTGGAGCGCATCGTCGCGAACGCGCTGGTGCAGCGGCCAGGGCTCAACGAGGCGGACGAGGCCCGGGTGCGCGCTGTCGTCGAGCAGGCACTCCAGTCCGCCGCGGACAGCCGTCCAGGGCTCTTCGCGCGGCCGGAGTTCGGGCAGGTGATGACGGAGTGTCTGAAGGATGCGCTCGCGCAGCAGCCGCCCTCAGCGCCGGTGGACCTGGAGGCGCTCGCGCGGGTCATTCAGGAGTCGGTGCGCACGGCTCCGGCGGACGTGCCGCCGACCCGGAGCTGAGCCCTCGTTCGCTCGACGCTCTGCTGTGGCCGCTCCAGGTTGGACATTGTCTTCAGCTGCCCATCATGCGGCGGCGCGTCCGTCCTCCGCCTTGCCTCGAGACAGGCGCTTCTGGATGGCCAGGAACAGGGCCTCGTGCGTCGCGGGGGCGGCGAGCTCCACGTCACCCCCTGGCTGGCCGAACGCGCCCACGGCGTCGCGCAAAGCCTCGCGCACCGACAGCGCGAGCATCAGCGGCGGCTCGCCCACGGCCTTGCTGCCGTGGATGGTGTTGTGCTGCGTCGCCCGCTCCAGCAGCTTCACCCGGAAGTCCACGGGCGCGTCGCTGAACGCCGGCACCGGGTACGTGCTGGCCGAGTGCGTGAGCAGCCGGCCCTTCGCGTCCCACCGCAGGTCCTCGCCCGTGAGCCACCCCAGGCCCTGCACGAAGCCGCCCTCAATCTGTCCCCGGTCCACGCCCGGGTTGAGCGAGTCGCCCACGTCCTCGAGCACGTCCACCCGGAGCACGCGCTTCATGCCCGTGAGGCCGTCCACCTCCACCTCCGTCACCGCCGCGCCATACGCGAAGTAGAGGAACGGCTTTCCCTTGCCCTTCGCCTTGTCGTAGCCGATGCCCGGCGTCCGGTAGTACCCCGTCACCGACAGGCCCACGCGCGCCAGATACGCCGCGTCCACCACGGCCGCGAACGCCGCCGACACCTCGGGCGCGCCCTTCACGCCCACGCGGCCGCCCTCGAACACCAGCGACTCCGGCGCCACCCCGCGCCCGTGCTTCTCCGACAGGAGCTTCGCCGCCACCGGCGCCAGCCGCTCGCGGAGGCTCACGCACGCCTCGCGCACCGCCGCGCCGTTCAAGTCCGAGCCGCTCGACGCCGCCGTCGCGGACGTGTTGGGCACCTTGTCCGTCACCGTCTTCGCCAGCCGGATGGCATCCGCGGGCACGCCCAGCTCACGCATGGCCACGCCTTGAATCTTCGTGTGCAGGCCCTGGCCCATCTCCGTGCCGCCGTGCGACACCATCACCGAGCCATCCCGATACACGTGCACCAGCGCGCCCGCTTGATTCAGGAACGTCGCGGTGAACGAGATGCCGAACTTCATCGGCGTCATCGCGAGCCCCCGCTTGATGCTCGGTGAGCTGGCGTTGAACGCGTCCACCTCCGCGCGCCGACGCGACAGCTCCGAGGACTCCTTCAGCTCACGCCACAGCCCCGGCAGCCGCTCGTCCTCCAGCTCCTGTCCGTAGTGCGTGGTGTTCGTCTCACCCGTGCCCCGGTAGAAGTTGCGCTCGCGCACGTCCTCCGCGGACAGACCCACCGCGCGCGCCACCCTCGCGAGGACCTCCTCGCCCACCAGCATGCCCTGCGGACCGCCGAAGCCCCGGAACGCCGTGTTGGAGACCAGGTGTGTCTTCGCCACCCGCCCCGTGTAGCTCGTGGCCGGGATGTAATAGGCGTTGTCCAGGTGGAAGAGGGCGCGGTCCGTAATCGACTCGGACAGGTCCAGCGACCAGCCGCCGTTCGATACCAGCACGGCCTTCAGCGCCAGCAGCTTGCCCTGCTCGTCGAAGCCCACCTCGTACGTGGCATGGAACGGGTGCCGCTTGCCCGTCACCACCATGTCCACGTCCCGGTCCAACATCCATCGCACCGGTCGGCCCGTGTGCCACGACGCCAGCGCCACCAGCGCCGCGGGCGCGTTGCCTTGCGTCTCCTTGCCACCGAAGCCGCCACCCATGCGCGGCGACTGCACCACCACGCGGCTGCGCGGCAGGTGCAGCACGTGCGAGATCACCGCCTGCACCTCGGACGGGTGCTGCGTGGAGGACACCACCGTGATGTCCCCGTCGTCGCCCTTCTCGGCGTAGGCCGCGTGCGTCTCCAGGTAGAAGTGCTCCTGGCCGCCAATCGACACGGTGCCGGACAGCCTGCGAGGGCTCGCCGCGAGCGCCGCGTCCACGTCACCCCGGCGGATGATGTGCGGCTCCGTGTGGTAGCTGCCCTGGGCGATGGCGTCCTCCACCGTGAGGACCGCGGGCAGGGGCTCGTACTCGACCACCACCTGACGCGCGGCCTCGCGGCATGCGTCCACCGACTCGCCCACCACGAGCGCGACAATCTGCCCGTGGAACAGCACCTCGTCCCTGGCGAGCAGCGGCTCATCGTGGCGGATGGGCCCGGTGTCGTTCATCCCCGGGATGTCCTCGGCGAGCAGCACCGTCACCACGCCGGGCAGGGCCCGAGCGGCCGTCGCGTCCCGGCGCAGGATTCGCGCGTGCGCATGCGGCGAGCACACCGGCCACACCTCCAGCATCGGCCGAGACTGCGCCACGTCGTCCACGTACTTCGCCGCGCCCGTGACATGCCCCAGCGCGCTCTCGTGGCGCAGGACGCGCGTGGCGTCCGTGGGCACCTCACCGTCACCTCCGACGAAGCCCGGCGCCGCGTCCAGCGAGGGGCTGCGCTCACCCGTGAAGAACTTCTCGAACAGGCTCACGATGAGCCCGCGTCGGTACTCCGCGCTCCCGCGCAAGTCGCTGATGGGGGACAGCTCCGCGCCGAGCACCGGCAGCACCTGGTCCACGGTCTCCCGCGTCCACGGCTTGCCGACCAGCAGCTCCTCGGTGCGACGCGCGCGAATCGGAGTCGCCGCGACGCCGCCGTAGCCCAGCCGCGCCGACCGCACCACGCCGCCCGAGTCCACGTCCACGCAGAAGCCCGACGCGACGATGCTGATGTCCAGCTCGCGCCGCTTGGACACCTTGAAGGAATCCGAACGCCGCGTCAGCCCGCTGTCCGCCGAAGGGCCGTGGGGGATGACGATGGCGCGCACCACCTCGTCCGCCTGGAGCGCCGTCTTGCGGTACGCGAGGAAGAACTCCGACAGCGCCACCGTCCGCTTGCCGCGCACCGACGCCAGCACCAGCCGCGCATCCAGCGCGAGCAGCACGGGCGCCAGGTCGCCGATGGGCGACGCCGTCACCAGATTCCCGGAGAGCGTGGCCCGCTGGCGGATCTGCCGCGAGGCGAAGACGTTGAGCATCTTCGTCACCTCGGGCAGCGCCGTGCCGAGCGCGTCCTCCAGGTCGACGAGCGTCGCCGCTCCGCCCACGTGCCATCCATCCGCTTCCCGACGGACGTCGCGCAGGCCCTCCACCGCCTCGGTGGAGATGAGGAAGGGGTAGCGCCTGGACTTCTTGGTGATGTCCACGCCCAGCTCGGTGGCGCCCGCGACGAGCATCGCCTCCGGGTGCGCGGCCTTCAGCGCGAGCAGCTCCTCCCACGACGTGGGCCGCAGGAACTTCTGTCCCTTCGCCTCGTAGCTCACGGACGACAGGGCCGCCGCGGGACCACCGAGCGGCGTGCCGGGAATCGCGCTCAACCCCACCGCGGCGTCGCGCGCGGCGAGCGCGTCCATCATCGCGTCGCGGATGGGGCGGTAACCGGTACAGCGGCAGATGTTCCCACACAGCTGGTCCGCCACCGCCTCCGGGCTACAGACGGCCGGACGCGAGTACGCCTCCGCCATCGACACGACGAAGCCCGGCGTGCAGAAGCCACATTGCGAGCCGTAGTGCTTCACCATGGCCTGCTGCACGGGGTGGGGCTTCTCCCTCGAGCCCACGCCCTCCACCGTGACGATTTCACGGCCGGCCACCATGGGGACCAGGGTGATGCAGGCGTTGAACGCGCGCAGGTTGCGGTGGCCCTGCGCGTCGCGGTCCACCATGGCCACCGTGCACGCACCGCAGTCACCCTCGGCGCAGCCCTGCTTCGTCCCCGTGGCGCCCTTGGCGCGCAGGAAGTCGAGCAGCGTGGTGTTGGGGGACACGTCGTCGACGCGGACGACGCTCCCGTTGAGCCGGAACTCGAACATGGTGCTCATTCTCCAGACGAAACCCCGCGCAGGCGGGGCGGCTCCGAGACGGACGGCTCGGGGCGGGTTTCGACGAAAGGCTGGTGGTGGAGCTGGAGCAGGCCCGCGGCGATGCTCACCGCGACCTCCTGGGGCGACTTGCCGCCCAGCTCCAACCCCATGGGGCACTGCACCCGGCTCAAGAGGCTCGCGGGCACGCCGCGCGCCTCCAGACGCTGCCGGAACCGCGCCCACTTGGTCTTGCTGCCGATGAGACCCAGGTAGCGCGCGGGCTTCTCCAGCGCGGCGGCGACGATGTCCTGGTCCAGGTCATGTCGGTGCGTCATCACCGCGACATAGGTGCGACGGGCGTCCCACGTGGCGCGGGCGAAGAAGTCCTCCCACGGCTCGTCGTGGCGCGTCACGGACGCGGGGATGCGCTCGCCCTGGAGCCACTCGGGGCGCTCGTCCACCAGGTGCACCCGGAAGGGGGTGCCCTCCAGGATGCGACACACCGCCTGGCCCACGTGGCCGGCGCCGAACAGGTACAGCCGAGGCCCGTGGTTGACGGGCTCCACGAAGACGTCCACCACGCCTCCACAACACTGGCCGAGCTTCGCGCCCAGCGGGTAGCGGTACGTGCGGGACTCGCCGCGCTCCAGGCACCCGCGCGCGTCGGCGAGCACCAGCTGCTCCAGGTGTCCGCCGCCCACGGTGCCGTGGAACACGCCGTCCCCGCGCACCAGCAGCTTCGCGCCGGGCTCGGCGGGGGTGCTTCCCTGACACATTGTTACGGTGGCCACGGCGAAGGGCGCACCCTCGCGCGCCCACTCGCCCAACTGGCGGACCCAATCCCACATGGTCCCCCAGACTCTGCCACACCCTGTGTCCGGTGGGGATGGGTCTGCGTGCATCCTGTGTGGAATGGATGGCGGCCCGGCGGGCGGGCGGGCCCGGAAGTCTCAGGTCTCGAACAGGTGCGCCGCCATGAAGTCCACGAACACCCGCAGCTTGGGGGACAGGTAGCGGCTGGAGGGCCACAGCACCCGGAACGTGCCCTGGTGGTGGAGGTGGCTGTCGAGCACCTTCACCAGGGTGCCCTGCGCGAACTGCCGGCGCAGGGCGAAGTCCGGCAGGCAGGTGATGCCCAGGCCCTGCTCTGCCAGGTGGATGAGCGGCTCGATGGTGCTCGCCACCACCGTGGTGGGCAGCTCGACTTCCTTCTTGCGCCCCTTGCGGAACGGCCAGCGCTCCAGCTTGCCGGTGGTGGCGAAGCGGTGGTGCAGACACGCGTGCTGCTTCAGGTCCTCGGGCCTGCGGGGTGTGCCCCGGCGCGCGAGATAGTCCGGCGAGGCGACGAGGACCAGCCGGAACGTCCCCAGCACCCGCGCCATCAGCCGCGAGTCGCTGATGCTTCCGCCGCGCACCACGCCATCGAAGCCCTCGTCGATGACGTCGACGAGCCGGTCCGAGAAGTCCAGGTCCAGCTCGATGTCCGGATATGCGCGCATGAACGCGCTCAGGGTCGGCATCATCAACATGCCCACCAGGGGCATGCTGATGCGCAGCTTGCCGCGCGGAGCCTCCTGCGTGCGCGCGAGCTCCAGCTCCGCGGCCTCGATTTCACAGAAGATGCGCCGGCAGCGCTCCAGGAAGAGCGAGCCCTCCGGCGTCAGGGTGATGGTGCGTGTCGAGCGGTGGAAGAGCCTGACGGAGAGCCGCTCCTCCAGCCGCGACACCGCCTTGCCGATGGCCGACGACGACACCCCGAGCTGTCGTCCCGCCACGGTGAAGCTGCGCGCCTCCGCCGCCTGAACGAAGGCCTGCAGTGAGCCGAGACTGTCCATCCACCGCGCTCCGATTCCGGACATCCATGTCCGATGTGTTCCGAACTCTAGCGTGATGGTCCGCGAGCCCGCCCGAAATTACCTTGCCCGCCAACACCTCACGGTCGACGCGCACGGGCCCACCTCGCCTCTTCGGCACGAGGGCCTCCGTGTATCGACCTCATCCCCACAGGCCATGACCACCTCCTCGCTTCCTGTCGATGCCACCCCGCGGACCGAACCCGCGCTCCCTCTCGGAGGGCTCCTCGCGCTGGCGATGGCGGCCTTCATCACCGTGCTCACCGAGGCGCTCCCCGCGGGGCTGCTGCCCCGGATGAGCGTGGACCTGGGCGTCTCCGAGTCCCTGGCCGGACAGCTCGTCACGCTGTACGCGCTCGGCACGTTGCTGACGGCGATTCCCCTCACTGCGGCGACGCAGGGGTGGCGCCGCAGGCCGTTGCTCCTCGGCGCCATCCTGGGCTTCGCCGTCGTCAACACCGTCACGGCGGTGTCGTCCAGCTTCGCGGTGACGCTGGCGGCGCGCTTCCTGGCGGGGGTGTTCGCGGGGCTGCTCTGGGCGCTCGTCGCCAGCTACGCGGCGCGCATGGTGTCCGAGCGACAGAAGGGCCGGGCGATGGCCATCGCGATGGTGGGCATCCCGCTGGCGCTGTCCCTGGGGATTCCGGCGGGCACGTTCCTGGGCGCGGCCGTCGGCTGGCGCGTCACCTTCGGAATCATGAGTGGCCTGACGCTGGTGCTCGTGGGCTGGGTGCTCGCGCGCGTGCCGGACTTCCCCGGGCAGCCCGAGGACCAGCGGCTGTCGCTCGCCCGCGTGTTCCTGATGCCCGGCATCCGCCCCGTGCTGTTCGTCACGCTGGCGTTCGTGCTCGCGCACAACGTGCTCTACACGTACATCGCCCCGTTCCTGGGGGCGATGGGGCTGGCGGGGGACATCGACGTGGTGCTGCTCGTCTTCGGCGTGGCGGCGCTCGCCTCCATCTGGGGCGTGGGCGTGCTCATCGACCGGTGGCTACGGGAGCTGGTGCTCCTGAGCACGGCGCTCTTCATCGGGGTGGCGGTGGTGCTCACGGTGTCGAGCGGGCTTCCCGCCGTGGTCCACGCGGGCGTCGCCGTCTGGGGGCTGGCCTATGGCGGCGTGGCCACGCTCTTCCAGACGGCCTCGGCGAAGACGGCCGGGGAGGCCTCCGACGTCGCGCAGTCCATGGTCGTCACGGTGTGGAACATCGCCATCGCGGGAGGAGGGCTTGTGGGCGGCGTGCTGCTCGACACGCTGGGGACGCGCTCGTTCCCGTGGATGCTGATGCTCCTCCTGGTGCCCACGCTGCTCGTGGCCTGGAGGGCGCGGGAGCACGGCTTCCCACCCGTGCCCCGGCGCTGAATCACGGCGCGCGGCTCAGGTCGCCATCGCCGCGCCAGGGGACCCGGTGGCCTTGCGCATCGGCTGGGCCTTGCCGTACGTCAGCGAGCGCCACACCCACTCCATGGGCCCGAAGCGGAAGCGCGACAGCCACAGGTGGCTGAAGACGATCTGCACGGCGAAGACGCCCAGGCAGTAGAGGATGCACAGGCTGGGCGCCAGCTTCCCGAACAGCCCCAGGCCGTAGCCGTAGAACACGAGCACGCTGATGACGGACTGGCTCAGGTAGTTCGTCAGGGCCATGCGACCCACGGGCGCCAGCACCGACAAGATGCGCTGGAAGGTCGCGCGCTGGAAGAGCAGGGTGATGGCCAGCACGTACGTCGCCGCGAAGCCAATCTCCCCCATCGTCCGGATGGGGGTCAGCGCGAACGGCAGCCACGCGGGCAGCGCGTCCGGGTCCAGGATCTTCCGGATGACCAGCTGCTGCACCACGGCGCCCACGCCTCCGCCCACCACACCCATCGCCAGCGCTCCGTAGAGCAGCCGGCGGAAGAGCGGCAGGTGCTGGGCGGCGTCATGGAAGAGGCGCCGGCGGCCCACGTAGAAGCCCAGGAGGAAGCGGCCCATGAGCCCCACCGAGTGGAGGACCATGATGTGCAGGAACTCGACCCGGTGGAACGTCGCGCCCGCCTTGACGACATCCCACCAGCTGCCGTCCGTGAAGCTGGGGAACAGGGCGACCTTCAGCGCCGCCGAACGTTCGCTCTGCGCCTTCGCGAGCGCGGCGGCGGCCTCGGGGGTGGCGGCGAGCAGCTGCGGGAGCTTGAGGACGAAGGTGGTGAGCAGCGGGCCCACCACCAGCAGGGCTATCGCCCATCCCAGAATCGTGCGGTCGTCCCGCTTCCGGAACAACAACAGCCAGAAGCCGAGCAACGCGTAGTTGCTCAGGATGTCTCCGTACCAGATGAGGTACAGGTGGCTGAGCCCCAGCGCCAGCATCACCACGAGCCGGCGGATGTAGAGCCGGGTGATGTCCGAGCCCCGGGCGTCCGCACGCCCCATCTGCACCGCGAAGCCCAGGCCGAACAGGAACGAGAAGATGGTGATGAACCGGCCGCCCACCAGGATGCCGAAGGCCGGCATGATGATGCGGTCGATGAGCGATCCTTGGGTGAACTGCGCCTCGAGCTGCTCCTTGGGGAGGAACGCCCGACCGCTGAACCACATGAAGGTGTTGGAGATGAACACGCCGCAGAGCGCGAAGCCTCGCAGCGTGTCGAGCAACGCCAGGCGCTCGCCTGAGTCTACCGGGCGGGCGTCGGTGGGGGTGGCCGACGAAGGAGCAGGGGTCATGTCTTGCGTAGATACGCTCGAACCCCCGTTTCATTGTCTGTATTCCGTGCTTGCGGCGGATACGGCGCTGACCCGGCAAGCCGGGTGGGCCTATACGCCGATGCGTGGGCAGATGTCCTTCACGATGCACGTCTCACATCTGGGATTCTTGGCCGTGCAGGTGTAGCGGCCGTGCAGGACGGTGGCGGGGCCGAAGAAGGTCCAGGTGTCCTGGGGGACGAGCTTCATCAGGTCCTGCTCAATCGCCTCGGGCTTGTCGTGCTTCGTCAGGCCCAGGCGCTGGCTGACGCGGGCGACGTGGGTGTCGACGATGATGCCGGAGGGGATGTCGAACGCGGTGTTGAGCACCACGTTGGCCGTCTTCCGGGCCACGCCGGGGAGCTTCACCAACTCTTCCACGGTGCGGGGTACCTCGCCGCCGAACTGCTCCAGGAGGGCCCGGCTCATGGCCTGCACGGATTTGGTCTTCTGTTTGTAGAAGCCGGTGGGCTTGAGGTCCTCCTCCAGTTGGGTGGTGTCCGCGTCGGCGAAGGCCTGGGGGCCGGGGTACTTGGGGAAGACGGTGGCGGTGACGCGGTTGACGCGCTCGTCGGTGCACTGGGCCGCGAGGATGGTGGCGACGAGCAGCTCGAAGGGGGTGGACCAGTCAAGCTCGTAGCGTGCGTCGGGGTGCTGCTCGCGCAGGCGCTCGAGGAGGAGGGCGGCTTTCTCGGCGGGTTTCATGGGGTGTGTGAGCGCCACCCTACCTGAGGCATCTGACATCCGGGGCTTGGATTCGCGTTTTCCCCAACGGCACCTTCTCCGTTGCGCGCGTCGACCGAGTCCTTCTGCGCCCCGGCTCGCATTGGCCGCACCGGACACCACGCCCGGTGTCCTGTGCGTCATGGCGCTCGTGTGGCAGCTTTCCCCGCTTCGCAGCGTGGGCTCATGCTGCGGGAACACCATTGTCCGGGAGCAGTCCATGACAGTGCGTAGGTGGTGGGCCGTGCTGTTTTTCCTGCTGGTCAGCTGCGCGTCGGCACCTGCCGTCCGCGCGGAGGTCGAGGGGCTGTCGCTCGAGGATGACTCCGCGGCGGACTGCCGGACGGCCGCGGAAGACGACGGGGATGAGGGGTGTGTCACCACCGCGTGTGACGGTGGCGTGTGTGGACTCTACCGTTGCGAGGACGTTGCATCCGCTGCAGTGGCGTTCCGTACGGGCGCGCCAACCGCGCCGATGGCGGGTGTAGGTAACGCGCCCCAGAGATACTGGGGCGCGCCTCAGGTGCTGCCCGGCCGCGAGCCGGTGCTCGTCTTCCGGAAGGAGCGCCCCGAGGAGCTTCCGAGCCAGAAGGCCCTCCGCAAGGCTCGCCAGGAGTGGGAACAGGCGACGAAGGAGAAGCACCACATCTTTCCGCGGGCGTTCGAGTCCTACTTCGCGAGCCGCCGCATCAACATCCACGAGTGGACCCTTGCTGTCGACGTGAAGCGGCACAAGGAAATCCACGGCGGCGCATATGGCGCCCCATGGAACGCGGACTGGCGCCAATTCATCGAGCGCGTGGAGGGAGAGGTGGCGAAGAAGAGCGACACCACGCCGGAAGAAGTCCGCAGGAGGCTATTCGACTTCGCGGGGCTGATGATCCAGAAGTATCGTCTGGTTGGAATGCCCATGTCGTACTGGCAGCAGCTCACTGCGAACATGCAATTGTCGAAGGACTAGAGATGCGCTTCTTCCGACTCGACCCTATCGATGATGCGGCGGCCACCCAGTGGCGATGGTCGCTGGACGCGAAGCGTCGTTGGGGGCTTCCCGGAACGGAGTGTCCCCGGTGCCACGCCGGGCCGATGACCATCGCGCTCAACTACCCGAGCGTCGATTTGTCCGGACTTCCCGAGGAGAGGGCGTACCGAAAGGCCCGGTTCGTGCCTTGGGAAGAGTATGCGCCGCTGAGGGACCGAGTCCTGCCGCTCCTCCCACCCGGCGCTGTCGTACGCCCCGGGATGGGAATGGGGCCGTTGGAGGGGCGAGTCCGCGGCCGTCCGGCGCCCCTGTCGATGGATGCTCCGTGGAATCTGTACGCCCAACCCACTGGCGTGGAGCGGCTCCTCTCGGCGAACCTACGCGGCATCAAGCCCGTGCCGACGGCGACGAAGACTCCTCGCGACGTGCCGCCGCTGCTCGAGTTCGAGCTTCAGGTGGGCGGCGACTACGTCCCCGAGTGTCGTCCGCTGCCGATGGGCGAGTCGTGCCCGGTGTGTGGTACCCAGCCACGGTCGGCCCCATCGATTGATGAGGAATGGCTCGATGCCGATTCGATGCCGGTAGAGGATGTCTTCCGGTTTCGCTGGAACCCCGCCGTGACTCTCGCGAGCGAGCGCTTCGTCGAAGTGCTTCGCGGCCTGGGTGACACAGGCATCCGAGTGGCGGAAGTGGTGGTGGGCAGGCCAGCAGGGGCTGGCGTCGTCTCGACTTGAGCTTCAGTCTGGCCTTCTCCGAGCCGCCTCAGCCGTTGAAGGAGCGCGGGGGGATGGGGGCTGGGGTGGAGCGCCCGCGCTCCACGGCGTCCAGGCGGGCCATGGTCTGCGCGTACAGGTGGTCCAGCTTGGTGTGTAGGTGCGTCACTTCCAGGCCTGCGCGGATGTTGGCCTCGTACTCGACGTCCGAGCGGATGCGGTCCTTGGCGGCCTGGCGGCTCTGGCTGATGAGGACGAAGCAGGACAGGAAGATGGCCTCCAGGCTGACCACCATGGTGAGCAGGCCGAACGGGAACGGGTCGAAGGCGTGGAAGCCGGGGATGAAGTCCAGGTTGATGGAGATCCACACCGCGAACCAGGCGGCGTGCAGGAGCATGAAGGTGAAGGTGCCGCTGAATGCGGAGAGGCCATCCGCGAGCCGCTGGATGGTGGTGAGCCGCTCTTCCACGGTCTCGTTGGGGCTGAGGGTGGGGCGGCTGTGGAGCATCTTGTCCGCCTCTCGCAGGCGCCGGCCGATGGCGGTGAGGACGTCCATGGCGCTGGAGGGGTGGCGTTGGAAGAGCAGTTGGAGGTCAGCGCGGTCGACCTTGAGGGCGTGGGTGTCCTGGATGGCGCGGGCGTCGGCGCTGCGCGGGTCTCCGTCGAGCAGGGACAGCTCGCCGAAGAAGTCACCGCGGCGGGCGGTCTCGAAGACGATGACCTGGCCGGTGGTGTCCTCGACCGATATCTGCACCTCGCCGGCGCTGACGATGTAGATGGCGCCGCCGGGGTCTCCGCGGGAGAAGACCTTCTCTCCGGCGGAGAGGCGGACCTCTTCGAGCTGGGCGGCGAGCAGCTCGCGCTCCTCGTCGTCGAGGGCGGCGAAGAGGGGGACTTCCTTGAGCAGGGCGACGTCGGCGGGCATGACGCGGAGGTCCTCGCGGAAGGGATGCCCCCGCACGCTGGCACCTTCCGGGCCCGCCGCCCAGCGTCCCCGTGTCACGGGGATGTCGAGCCCCGGGCCCGTGACGGGGCGCTGGTGAAAAGGCGGGGCGGGTCCTCGGAAATCCGAGGGCAGGCGGGAAGGGGACAAGGCCAAACATCTGAAGTTCCAGGCCCGTGGCATGTGCATGGCCCTTGCTTTCGGAGGCGAACCTTCTTGCTCCCGAAAGGTCTGGTTCATGGCTTCATCGACGTCGCTGAAAGCTTGCATGTTCGCGGTGGTGTGGGGACTGGCGGGCTGCCATTCCGACGAGCAATCCCCGGCCGAGCGGGAGCCGCCTCCACCGGGGGCGCTCGTCGCCTCGGAGAAGGAGCGGGTGAGGTCTCCCTCCGTCTCCGACGTGGACTTCGCGGCGCTGGTCGCCGGCAACACCGACTTCGGCGTGGCGCTCTACCGTCGGCTCGCCGAGCCTGGAGAGAACGCCGCCGTGTCTCCCCTCAGCATCACCCGGGCCTTCAGCCTGGTGTACGCCGGAGCACGCGGCGAAACCCAGGCGCAGATGGCTCGGACGCTGGGCTTCACGCTGCCCGCGGAGCAGCTGCACCCGGCGCTCAATCGGCTGGACCTGGCGCTCCAGGAGCAGGTGGGGCAGGCGCATGGCGACAAGGGGCCGGCGCCGACGTTCCGCGCGGTGAATGCCCTCTGGGGACAGCAGGGCTATCGCTTCGAGCCCGCCTACCTGGACGTGCTCGCCGAGCACCACGGCGCGGGCTTGCGCACGGTGGACTTCGCCGCGGACCCGGACGGCGTACGCCGCGCCATCAACGACTGGGTCTCCGGCGTGACGGCTGACCGCATCTGGGATCTGATTCCCCAGGGGGAGGTGCGCGCCGACACGCGACTGGTCCTGGCCAATGCCCTCCACTTCAAGGGGGCCTGGCGTACGCCGTTCCCTGCCCAGGCCACGAGCCCGAAGACCTTCCATGGCCTGGCGGGTGGCACGACGCAGGTCCCGATGATGCACACCTCGTGGTCGTTCCCCTTCGCGCGTGGAGAGGGCTATGACGCCATCGCGCTTCCCTACGTGGGCCGCGCCTTTCGCATGCTCGTCATCGTCCCCGACGCGGGACGCTTCCAGGAGGTGGAGCAGCGCCTGTCCGCCGCGTTCCTGGACACCGTGCGAGCGAACCTGAGCGAGCGGCACATGCTGCTGCGCTTCCCTCGCTTCGAGGTGAGGCAGTCGGCCGCCCTGGGGGATGCGCTGAGCTCGCTGGGAATGGAGGATGCCTTCTCCGACCGCGCGGACCTGTCTGGCATCACCAGCGAGGAGCGACTGATGCTCACTGGCGCGCAACATCAGGCTTTCGTCGCCGTGGACGAGGCGGGCACCGAGGCCGCCGCCGCGACCGCCGTCGAGATCGGGCCCGTGTCGCTTCCTCCCGAAGTCCACGTGGACCGCCCGTTCGTGTTCGTCATCGAGGAGGTGGCGACGAGGAGCGTGCTCTTCCTGGGTCGGGTCGTGAGCCCCTGAGGCGACGAGGCGCATCGGTTCGACCCATCCGATGACACATGACGGGCTCCGGGATGAAGCTCCGGAGCCCGTATCGGGGCGTGAATGGATGAGCGTGAACGCCCGCCGCCAGACACGTCAGAAGCGCTCATGTGTGCCAATCCCTGCCCCGAATCTTCTCGGGATGCAAGGTGCAAGGTCAGCAGCAGTTGCTTGGCTTCCGCGCGATGACGGCGATGAGGACGGCGATGTTGATGAGCAGTTGTGCCAGCACGACGGCCAGGTAGGCGCCCCCGGACGTGAAGAGGCCCACGACCATGAGGATGAGCGACGCGCAGTTGAGGGCGATGGAGACCCAGTTCCCCATCAGCATGTCACCCAAAACCTTGCCGAGTGTCCCCGCGACGTAGAGTGCCTTGATGACCTTGATGACGGTGCTGCCACTGGTCGCGCCCTTGGCCGCCTCGCCGATGGCCTTGAGCAGGGGCGTGCTCTCGCCGACGACCTTGCTCAAGGAGGAGACGGCTCGGCTCGCGGAGAAGCCCAGGCCCACGACGGTCAGGAACAGGCAGAGGGACGTCGCGGCGACGGAGACGACCCAGCCGATGCACTCCGTGTCGACGGCCAATTCCATCCGTCCGCACTCGACGGGGCCCTTGGCGGTGTGGTGGTAGAAGACATACGCGGCGCCCTCCACCTTGCCGGCGATGGCGCCCACCGGCATGCCTCCGGGGCCGTTGCCCTTCGACAGTCCAAGATAGAGATTGTTCCGGAACAGCGAGCGCAGGCGATCCTTCAGCGCCCCGGGAACCGAGGCGAGCACCGGCTCGTAGGCGGCGATGATGGCTTGGATCTGGTCGGGCGAGAGCGGGCTGTTCGCGGGGTAGGGCACCTCGTCGCGGGACCAGCGCACAGCGGGTTCGAGCCGCGCGGACGAAGGCTCCACCGCCAGCTGGGTCGAGGCGGTCCCGGGAGGAGGCGTGGACTCCGACGGAGGGGTGCTCACCGTGGCGGGGAAGGCCGTGTTGAGGAGCACCGGCGGATTCCCTGTCACCTGGTTGGTGAGCATGATGCTGCTCCAGGCGTAGTACGCGACGCAGCCCTCCGCGTCCGCGGGCGATTGCGACATGTACTGCTGGACCTCGTTGGCGGAGATGGCGCGGGACCAGAGCGCGGCCGCCTGGAGGTATCCCTGGAGGTCGCTGAGGGTGGACCCGGCGGTGTCCGGGCTGTACGTCGCGCCGAACAGCCACACCGGGTTCGCCAACACCGGCAGGGTGCACGGGATGGTCAGGTCATGCGAGCCGTCGAGGTAGATGAGGACCGTGGAGTTGCTGTACGTGGCCGCCAGGTGATGCCAGGTGCCCGGGGGCAAATGGATGCTGTTCCCCCAGCCGCTGGAGCCTCCCGCCGTATCCAGCTTGAACTCGAGGTTGAAGCCTCCACCATTCCACTGCACGCCCAGGGAGCAGCCGTAGCCGCTGTCCCGGTCCCTGCATGAGAACAGGGTTCGGGACGACTCCTGGAAGTCGGAGGGCGCGTCGAGGTTGAACCAGCCCTGCACGCTGAAGGGGGCTCCGTCCGCCGCCACCGTGAGCGCGTCGCGGGGCGAGGGCTGGACACCCGTGTTGATCAGTCGCAGCGCCGGGGCGACCATCAACACCTGGGCGCCGCCCTGGAAGGTGGCCGCGTTGTGATGATTGCCGGAGACGTCGTTGCTCGAGCCGTCGACGAAGCTGTAACACGCGGCGAGGTGGGTGCTCGGCGAGGGGATGTCCCACGTGGGGAGGCGCTCGCCCTCGGGCAGCGCCGTGGACCAGAACGCGACGTTGATGAACTGCGCGTCCACCGTGCTCCCCAGGCTGAACGGGGCGTTGGTCGTGGTGGGGCCGGAGATGAAGCCCTCGATGACCGGCGTGCCATTCGCCCACAAGGTGTAGCTGCCCTGGGTGGTTCCCTGCGACTCGAAGACCAGCAGGAGGTACTGCCATTGGCCTGGCAGCAGTTCGATCTCCGCGCACTGTGGCGTGTTCATCCCAGGGAGCTGCAGGGTGGGGAGCAGCCCATGCAGTCCGATGGAATAGGAGGTGCCGGACCGCAGCAACACCCCGTCATAAGCGGGCGCTCGGGGGTTCAACCAGAAGCCGATGGAGTAGGAGCTGCTCCCGCTCAGGTCGATGGGGCTCGACGTTCCGAGTTGGATGCTCTGTCCGAAGTGGACGTCCGCGGCGCCGTACTGGTAGGTGGGTCTCATGGCGCGGAGCGCATAGCAATGGGTGCGCCAGCTCGGCCCATCGAGGAGCTCGCCCGGTGAGGTCCTGGTTCGGGGGCGGGTGAGCCGACCTGGCGCGTCCGGTCGCAACGCAGTTGCGTCTCGCCGGGCCGCATTCGCGCACGAGGGCGAGAGGTATTCGAGACCCACCGGGCTCGTCTGCCGCTGGAGGCGCGTCAGACCTCCTCGAAACTTGCTCCCGTGACCAATAGATCACCTCTTCCGAGGCAAAGTCCCCGCCGGATGGAGCTCACAGCTGATTGGCGCGTTCGTTCAAGCCCGGGTGACCTGGCCTCCCTATCCTGGTGATGACGCTGTCACCAGGAGGGCTTGCATGGATGTGTTTCGTTTGTCTCGCGCGGGGCGGCTCGTGCTCGTCGCGCTGACGAGTCTGGTGGGTTGCTGGGGTTGTGCTTCATCTCCGACCCGGGCCGTGGTCTTTCCCTCGGAGCCCCTTGCTCCGGCGGAGGTCCGTGCTCCGGGCGCCGTGCTCATGGTCCTCTCGGCGGCCTCCGAGCAGAAGCTCGCGGATGGGAGTGTTCGTCAGACGGGCGTCTTCCTGAACGAGTTCTACGAACCCTACAAGGTGCTCGTCGACGCGGGATATCAGGTCGTGCTCGCGACTCCCGGTGGCCGTGTTCCTTCGTTCGACCCGGAGGGGATGGATCCGAAGTACTGGAAGGAGCACCCCGAGGCGCTCGAGGCGGCCAAGGCGATGGTGACTCGATTGGATGCGCCGGTCTCCATCTCCGACGTCCGGGGCCGTGCGGAGGAATTCCAGGCGCTCCTCGTGCCAGGAGGGCAGGGCGTCATGGTGGACCTGCTCCACGATGCGGAGCTGCACGGGCTGTTGATCGACTTCGGCGCCTCGGGTCGGCCCGTGGGACTCGTCTGCCACGCCCCGGCGCTGCTCTCGCGACTGCCTCCGGATGCGAGCCCCTTCGCGGGGCGACGCGTCACCTCGGTGTCGGGATTCGAGGAGTGGTACATCGAGACCTTCGTCATGGGGGCGCGCGCGGAGGTTCGTGGCATCGGCGACCAGCTCGATGACGCGGGCTACCTCCATGAGACGGCTTTCCCTGGTCGCTCGCGGGCCGTGCGCGATTGCAACCTGGTGACGAGCCAGAACCCGTTCTCCGGGGCGGACTTCAATGCGAGCTTCCTGGCGGCGCTCGGTGATTGGCGCAACGGGGGCCGTTGTGCGCAAGAATCCGGCGGGACGGAGAAGGCCACCCGCTGACGAGGGCTCGCGGACCATGGAGGACCAAGGCGTCATGACGAGCCCGGCCTTGCGCCGGGTGCTCGAGGCCACGGTGGCCCGTTCCTACCCGGAGATCGCCACCGGTGGGCGCGACAAGGTCGCCATCCTCCAGGCCGTCCTGGACGCGCATGGCTGGCGCCCGGTGCTGGAACTGGGACTCATGCTTCGGACCCTGTCCGCACATCCGGTCCTGCGTGCGCTCGGGGCCGGGGCGACTCCCTGGCACACCATGGAGCGGTGGCAGACGCTCGAGCGGTTCCTGCACTCGCGTCACCGCACCCGGTTCGTCGAGCGTGACGCGAGCCTCACGCGGATGACCCTTCAGCACGTGGCCATCGATGGGGGCAGGATTCGCGCGGTCAATGACCTGTTCATCTGGGGCGTGCTGATCGCCGTCTTGGAGTCCGCGGGCTTCACGGGGATCACCGTGTCGCTCGCGTCGACGGAAGGACGCTCCGTCGTCATCCATGGAGGGCGGGGCCCCAAGGTGCTACCGGCGAAGACCGATGTGGCGACCTTCGCCTGGAAGTCACCGCGGGACGTTCCTGTTCGCGAGAGTCCAGCTCCAGGCGAGGAGTCGCGGTCGGTCCGGGACCGGCTCCAGAAGCTGATGAGCGTGGACCTGCTGCATCCATGGACCTTGGAGGAGTGCGCGCAGCGACTCATCCTCTCCCGCCGAGGACTTCAGCGAGCCCTGCAGTCCGAGGGGACGACGTTCTCCGCCACCCTGCAGCGCACGCGGGTCGAGGCCGCGCATGCGCTGCTCGGTGAGCCGGAGCTGACCTTGACGGATGTGGCGTTCTGCACGGGCTTCGCCGACCAGGCCCATTTCTCGCGGACGTTCCGCAAGTTCAACGAGGTCCCGCCATCCGCGCTGCGAGGGCTCCTGCGATAGCTGGCGGTCAGCCCTGGTCGCCGCGGAAGCCGATGGGCCCTTCGCCGTTGTAGGTCATGGTCCCCGTGAGGGATTGGCCGCCGTTGGGCGAGGTCAGGTCCAGGTTGATGACGTTCTGCCCCTGGCGCGAGCCGAGGACGAAGGTGCCGCCTGGATTCCACGGGGCGGTCGGCCCGCCCCACTGGTTCTCGACGGCGTAGTTGTTCGGACTGGTGAGGGTGGCGCGGAAGCCGATGGGGCCCTCTCCGCTGTAGGTCATGGAGCCCGTCAGCGTCTTTCCTCCATCACTGGAGGAGACCTTCATGGCGACGACGTTCTGCTTCTCCCGACCACCAATCGTCCACGTGCCACCCGGATTCCAAGGAGCCGACGAGCCGCCCCATTGGTTCTGCACCTTGTATGAAGACATACCTGGCACTCCTGTGTTTGTGGGTTGAGGGCCCAAAGACAGGCTTTGTCCAACGTCAATCCGGGTGGGAGGCGCCTGGAGTCGTCTCTGGGGTGCGCGGAGGATAAACAGACCGAATTCGAGTGCGCCGAGGAAATCACCAAGTGTGGAGGGCTGATCAGTAGGCATGCGATGGGGACTAGCCCCTCGGTCCCGGGTCGTTGGGTTGAAGCTGTCACATGATGCTGACTGGGGCCTGCGTCGTCAGACCTCCTTCGCCGGGAATTCATCGCCGAAGGCTTGGCGAAGCGGTGCCGTAGTCCCGGTGCTTCTCGCGCTGGCGAGGAGGCGGTTGAGCGTGAGGAGGCGTGCGTGGAATTCCACCATCTGCTGATGAGTCATCCACTTGAACACATCGTCGTGGGGCGCCTTGGGGAAGAGGAGCGACAGCCGTGGCGTGTTCCTGGCCGTCGATGGGTTCCACGTGCTCCCGAAGCCATTGATCATGGCGTCGACCAATGCCGATGTCGCGTTCAGGTCGTCGTATTCACGGCCTTCTCCAGCGAACCTCGCCATGGGACGGAACCACTTGTAGGCCGCGACAGTCAGACTCAATCCGGTGGGGGCTGCAGATCCTTCGAGCGAGAAATGCTGGTCCTTCCATCTCTTCAGGTATCGAATCACTCTGCGGAACTGCTCGGCATCCTCGCCCGTGAATTGGTTCTCGACTGCCGCCATGAATCCCTTGCGGTCGTCTGCTTGCCACTCTTGCTGGTCTGCGGCTGAGTGCTGCTTGCCGACCGCCAGCCTCAATCCACCCGTTCCTGGGTCTCGCGCCATGATGGCCAGGTCGACGTGGTAGATGGGCTCTCTCTCCTGCTGGTAATAGACGGTGAGGCAGGGGCGGCGCCATTCGACGCGCTTCGTGTGTGTCTTGATGGCTTCGTAGACCCAGCCCTTGACTTCGACAGGGGTGTAGTCCCGATAGCTGAAACTGAACTCAATCCCGACGTCGATGTCGTAGTCTCCACCCAAGGGTTTGATGCCCGTGCCCATGGCGTAGCTGCCCTGGTCGAAGGGCTGGAAGGTCATCCTCTCTCCCTTGGGGCCTCGGATGTTCTCTCGAATCCTCGTCAAGACCCTGTCTCGCTTCTCGATGAGTTCTGCGTTCTCGCTGAATCGCTTGAGTTTGATGGCTTCATGGAATGTGCGGAACAAGGGCTGCATCGACATGGCTGACTCCTTTGATAAGCGAAGAATACTCTGCGGTTCAGCGAATCATCGGCTCGAAGGCTGGACGGAGGGCTTCCCGCAATCCTTTGGGCGAGCGCGCCGTGAACTGTGCGAGCAGTCGGGTGATGGAGAAGTCGGTGCGAGGACCGACTCGATGGAGCTGCCCGTCGTGATAGAGCGCCAGCTCAGGGGTACTCGGTGACAACTCAAGGGAGAAGAAGATGCGCTCTCCACGAGTGTGGAGCTCGGGACCCGCCAGCTCGATGATGGGACGATGCGCGAGGATGGAGAGGACCGTGCTCAGGGGCGTTGCCTCCCCACGCCCCGCTCCTCGCCCTAGCAAGAGACTCTGCCATGCCCAGATGAGGTATCGGTTGATGCGACGAACCTGCATTTCGGAGGGCGGAGGCCCCTCGTCATCGAACGCCCACATCGTGTTGGTGGCGATTTCCACCAAGCCTTGGAAGAAGAGCCTGACATTAGAGACGTCGCTCGGGGCCGACAGTCGTGTCAGGGCATATTCGTGCAGCATCGCCCAGACATCCGCGTGGTAGTCCATCTCCTCCAAGACCTTGGGGAAGCGGCCGATGCCCGGACTGGTGAAGCTGGTCAGCACTTGTCGCCCGCGGTGCGCGAGTTCATGGAGGACGAGCATCCGAAGCGCGCGATGTCTCGATGCCTCATCCGGGAGTCGATCCGCGAGCCGCGAGAGCCAGTGATCGTCCAACTGCCAGCGATTCTCTGTCGGCTCGAGGCTGAAGCTGTCCGCGACGCTGCGGGTCGTGATGTCCACGCTCATTTCGAGCAAGGAGGTCTCAATCAGGGTCGGCAGGTGCAACCATGAATGAGTGAATGCTGCGTACTCCGTAGCGCTTGAGAAGACTTGAGAGAGCCAGCCCTCCGCCTTCGCGGTCTTCGCCATCCCCTTCATCCGCTCCAGGTCTTTCTTGAGCTGTTCGCGGTCACGCTGTGCCTGGACCACCTGCTCCGCCGTCAGCTCGGGACGCGTCACGGGAGGTGGTGCGTTCACGAGGATGGCTCGCACATGATTCGCCGCGCCGTCCGCGTTCCGAGCGTATTGGTAGGTCTGCACGGGCGGGTGCATCGTCGGGCTGATCTGCGCCCCCATCAGGAGCGCCATACCGGGCTGGACGGAGGCGAACAGGTGGACACGCCCGACCCCCGTGAACTTGTCGCCGAGGGTGTCCAGAGCCTCTCGAAAGGCCTGCGCCACGCGCTGTAGGTCCTCCTGGTTTGAGAACGCGTCTTCGGACGGCGGCGACAATGAGATGTCCACATCGAAGATGGGAGTGTTGACCACTCGGCGCGTCAGCATGGCATCGACGACATGAGAGGTGGAGACCCGGATGATTGCATCCCCCGCCGTGCGGTCCCGTTCCTGGGGTAGGACCATCCGGAGCGGGGACGCCGTTCGCTCTGCTTCTTCCTCGCCCCAACCCCAGGTCCGGCTGACATGGTGGTGGGGAACGACCTCGATTTGCTGCCAGGTTCCGAGCAGGACGCCGAGATGGATGGCGAGGGGAATGGGGCAGGAGCCGAAGTACACCACCTTGTAGTCGGGATTCGCCTTGCGAAGTGGCTCCAACTCCTGGTGGAACAGGGCCTCTTGTTCTCGCTGCGCGGCGCTCCAGTCACGCGAGCGCAGTGCCTGCGCGGCAATCGCTTCCATTCGCAACTCGACGAGAACTTGCGGTAGGCCCCTGTAGGTCGAGGGGAGCGCCTCGACCATCTCCCGATGCGAAACCGGGAACTGGTGGGTGTGGGCAACAAGGATGAGACCGCTGGGCGTGTTGTTGGGTAGGGGCATGAAAGGGTCCTCATCGCCAGAGATGCCGTCCGCGGCAGATTCCCTCGCGGAGAGTTCATTTTATTCTCGGGGGGCTATCGACCCATCCGCGATGGGAGACCTCGACTGTTGCCCAGGATGGACGCTCCAGGCGGGCCGGCGTAGGGTCCGCGCCGTTTCCACCCTTTCTCCCGAGTGAGCACCCATGGTCTCGGCCATCTTCAATCCGGCCCGCTGGAAGCCCGTCGAGGGCCCCAAGTTCAAGGACATCACCTTCCACCGCGCGGTGGACCAGGGCACCGTCCGCATCGCGTTCAACCGCCCCGAGGTGCGCAACGCCTTCCGCCCCCGCACCGTCGACGAGCTGTCCCGCGCCCTCGAGGCCACCCGCTTCATGACCGACGTCGGCTGCGTCCTCATCACCGGCAACGGCCCGTCCCCCAAGGACGGCGGCTGGGCCTTCTGCTCCGGCGGTGACCAGCGCATCCGCGGCAAGGACGGCTACAAGTACGAAGGCGAAGAGGGCGAGTCCGACCCCGCCCGCCTCGGCCGCCTCCACATCCTCGAGGTCCAGCGGCAGATCCGCTTCCTCCCCAAGGCCGTCATCGCCGTCGTCCCCGGCTGGGCCGTCGGCGGCGGGCACAGCCTCCATGTCGTCTGCGACATGACCATCGCCAGCCAGGAACACGCCGTCTTCAAGCAGACCGACGCGGACGTCGCCAGCTTCGACGGCGGCTACGGCTCCGCGCTGCTCGCCCGACAGATCGGCCAGAAGCGCGCCCGGGAGATCTTCTTCGTCGGCGCCAACTACTCCGCCCAGGAGGCCTTCCAGATGGGCATGGTCAACGCCGTGGTCCCCCACGAGAAGCTCGAGGACTTCGCCCTCGAGTGGGCCGCGGAGATCAACACCAAGAGCCCCACCGCCATCAAGATGCTCAAGTACGCCTTCAACCTGCCCGATGACGGAATGGTCGGCCAGCAGCTCTTCGCCGGCGAGGCCACCCGCCTGGCCTACGGCACCGACGAAGCCCAGGAAGGCCGCGACGCCTTCGTCCAGAAGCGCAAGCGCGACTTCAAGCGCTTCCCCTGGTCCTACTGACTCCTCGCGCCTCGACCCGCTTCGGTGTCTCCCGGAGCGGGTCGCGCGCGTTCCCTGCCTACGCCGTGACGACCACCGAATCGGCCGAGCGCTTCGAGGGACCGTGGAACACGGCCTCGATGTTGTTCCCATCCGGGTCCAGCATGAACGCCGCGTAGTACCCCGGGTGGTACGGCCGCTCACCCGGCGCGCCGTTGTCCTTCCCGCCCGCCGCCAGCGCCGCCTCGTAGATGCGGTGCACCGTCTCGCGGTCCTTCGCCTGGAAGGCCAGGTGCACGCTGGAGGTCTTCGTCGAGCCCGGGTCCACCGGCGACACGAACAGCTCGTCCGCGAAGAAGTGCCCCGGCCCGTGCGCGCCGATGGGGATGCCCAGCACTCCCAGGATGGCCTGATAGAACCGCCGACTTGCCTCCAGGTCACGGGTGCGCAGGTGCACGTGGTCGAACATCCGGCCGCGATGGAATTCCATGGTTGCTCTCCGCCGATTTGTGCACCCCTAATGGGGTACGCGTGTGAGGAGGCGCGAGGCTGCCATGAAACCCCACTTCCTGACGTTCTTCTGTGAGCTGGCACCGGGCCCGCTCGGCGAACTGTTCGACACTGAAGGCGTCCTCGAGGACCTGCGCGAGATGCGCGCGGGCGTGAGCCTGGGGCTCGTGGATCTGACCGGCGAGCGCGCCCAGGTGGTCCGCCGCCTCAACCGCGAGGGCATTCCCGTCACCGCGTGGCTCCTGCTCCCTCCCGAGCAGGGCTACTGGTTCCACGCCGGCAACCTCGTGCAGGCCCGCGCGCGCTACGAGGCCTTCCGCACCTGGTCCTCCCAGCACGACCTCGAGTGGGCGAGCGTGGGCCTGGACATCGAGCCCGACATCGAGGAGCTGCGCCGCTGGGCCCGCGCGCCCCTGAGAAGCCTCCCGGGAATGCTGTCGCGCCTCATCCTGCGCGGAGGCCGCTCGCGCGACGCCAAGGCCGGCTACCGCGCGCTCGTCGAGCGCATCCGCGCGGATGGCCACAAGGTGGACACGTACCAGTTCCCCTTCATCGTCGACGAGCGCCAGGCGCGCTCCTCCGTCCTGCGCCGCGTGGCGGGCATGCTCGACGTGCCCACGGACCGCGAGGTGCTGATGCTCTACACCAGCTTCGTGCGCCCCCAGGGCCCCGCGCTGCTGTGGAGCTACGCGCCCGGCTCCACCTCCATCGCCGTGGGCAGCACGGGCGGCGGCGTGGAGCTGCCGGGGCTGCTCGCGTCAGCTCCGCTGGATTGGACCGAGCTGTCGAGAGACCTGCGACTGGCGGTGCGGTGGACGCACGACCTGCACGTGTTCAGCCTGGAGGGCTGCGTGAAGCAGGGCTTCCTGCCCCGGCTGCGCGACTTCAACTGGGACGCGCCCGTGGAGCCGCCCTGGGTGGACTCCCGGCGCGTGGACGCCGTGCGCCGGGCCGCGCGCAGCGTGCTCGGCGTGTCGGGCCGCCTGCTGCGCTGAAGCGAGCAGGGCAGCGCACATCCGGCGGGCGGGAAGGCGCCTCGCGTCAATGTGCGGCGGCGGACGGGAAGGGTTGACGCTCGGGGCGCACGGCAGTGTCATGCGCCCCGACTCCCCGAGCTTCAAGCCCCCGCAGGCTCGGGATGGGAACGCCATGACCGACTCCTGTCCGACGACGAAGCTCCTCGGCGCGCTCGTGCTCTCCACGAGCCTGCTCACGGCCGCCCCCGCCGTGGCCGCCGCGCCCGTCAACTCCACGACCGTCCCCAACGGAGGCTTCGAGACCGCGGGCGGCGCCTCGTCCGTGCCCGCGTTCTGGACGGCCCGGGGCTCGGGCAAGGTGTCCTCGAACGGCGCGAGCAAGGCGGAGGGCTCGCGCGGCCTGCTCATCGAGAGCCCGCAGGGCGGCGGAGAGACCACCGTCGAGTCCGGCGAGCTGAAGCTCCAGGTCGGCCAGCTCTACCGGCTGAGCGCGTGGGTTCGCACCCAGGGCGTCCAGGCGGACCCGCTCGCGCGTTATCCCACGCCCCACGGCGCGTGCGTCTCGATGAAGAGCTTCCCCTTCACCAACTGCACGCCCGCCACCAGCGCGGACGCGGGGGGCCGCGCCTCCGTCGTCTTCTTCGCCACCCAGGCCACGGACCGCGTGCAGCTCCACCTGGGCCGCAACGGCAAGGCCACCGGCTCCGTCTGGTACGACGACGTGCGCGTCGAGCCCGTGGAGGACATCAACGCGTACGTGCCGCTGGAGTCCGTGAGATGGGCGGGCAAGGGCTTCCGCTACGACGACGGCGGGTGGATCTACGTCCACATCGAGGGCGACCCGTACGAGCGCGGCCACCAGTTCGGTGAGCTCGTGCCGCAGGAGATCGTCCGCTACATGGAGAAGCTCGGCGTCCAGAAGGACAAGGCCGACCCGGCGAAGGGCTGGAGCCACCAGCGGCTGCTCGCGGACTCGCTCTTCCTGCGCAAGTTCGACCCCGAGTACCTGGAGGAGATGAAGGGCATCGCGGACGGCGCGAACAAGGCCGGGGCGAAGTTCAAGGACCGCCCGCTGGACCTCATCGACATCGTCACGCTCAACACCGCCGTGGACGCGGGCCAGCTCGAGGAGGCCAACCGCGCCACCTCCACCTCGCTGTCCGGCCGCACCTTCCTCAAGGCAGAGGACGAGGCCGAGCGCGGAGGGAAGGGGGACCACTGCTCGTCCTTCGTCGCCACCAGGTCCGCCACCAAGGATGGCCGCGCCATCATGGGGCAGATCTTCATGTGGAACGGCTACACCGGCGTCCACTGGGACGTGGTGCTGGACGTGCAGCCCACGCGTGGCCACCGCTTCGTGATGCAGACCTTCCCCGGCGGCATCCACAGCGGCGCGGACTGGTTCATCAACGCAGCCGGCATCGTCATCGGCGAGACGACGGTGGGCCAGACGCCGTTCGACCCGAACGGCACGCCGCAGAGCAACCGCATCCGCAAGGCCGCGCAGTACGCGTCCTCCATCGACGACGTCGCGCGCATCATGAAGGACCAGAACAACGGCCTGTACACCAACGACTGGACGCTCGCGGACACGAAGACGGACGAGGGCGCGTGCCTGTTGCTCGGCACGAAGAAGACGCGTCTGTGGCGCACCGGCAGCAAGGGCAACGCCGCCGACACGCCGGGCAACCTCAAGGACTTCATCTGGGCGAACAACAACAACCGTGACCTGGAGGTCCGCAAGGAGTCCGTCTCCAACCCGGACAACGCCCCCGCGGACCTGGCCTTCAACACGTGGAACCGCGACATCGCCTTCTGGGAGTACTACCAGCAGCATGGCAAGAAGGGCTTCGACCTGGACTCGGCCATCCGAATGCTGGCCTCCAGCCCCATCAACCGGCCCCACGCGTGCGATGGGAAGATCACCACGTCCGAGATGGCCGAGAAGATGATGTTCCTGGCCCACTACGGGAAGACGACGCTGCGCGAGAAGATGATCGGCAGCCGCTTCATGCCGGACCTGCCCGGCGCCACGCCGCACCTGTCCCTGGGCTACACGACGTTCAGCCCGCTCTACGTCTCCGCCAAGCTCAAGCAGGCCCAGAAGACGTGGAAGGCGCCCGAGGAACCGCAGGCCCTCAAGCGTGACTTCTCCCGCGTGAAGGACGCCGTCGGCTTCGACGAGAAGCTCCTGTGGTCCAACACGCTCTTCCCCGCGACGGATGGCGAGAACTGGCTGGTCAGCGGCACCGCCGCGTACTGGAAGCTGCTCAAGGACGTCTCCGGGCAGGAGGGCAAGCAGGACAAGGCGTTCGAGGCGCAGCGCGACGTGCTCGCGGACCTCAATGACCGCTTCCTCTTCACCACCTCGCGCGAGGCGGATGTCGCGCCGGCCACCGCGAAGACGGAGTACGGGCGCTACGGCACGTACCTGGTGCCTCGGGTCAAGGGCACCTTCGCGCTGCACCAGCTCCGCCTGCTCGTGGGCAACGAGGGCTTCAGCAAGGTGATGAACGCCGTGCACGCGAAGTACGCGAACAAGGACATCACCACCGCGGACTTCAAGCGTCTGGCGCAGGAGGCATCGGGCAAGGACGTGAGCGCCTTCGTCGGTCAGTGGCTGGAGCGCACGGGCCTGCCGCAGCCTCGCTTCAAGGCGAGCGCGGCGCAGGTGAAGGACGGCTACGAGGTGACGCTGAAGGTGGAGCAGCCGGGCCCCAAGCCCTGGCACTTCGTCACGCTGGTGGAGGTGCGCACCGCGAAGGGCTCCACGCTGGAGCGCATCGAGGTGAAGGCCGCCGCGAACGAGACCTTCGTCCTGAAGACGGCCGAGGCGCCGGTGCGCGTGGTGTTCAACGCGGGCAACGATGTGCCCGTGGTGCGTGAGCGCTTCCAGGTGCTGGGCAACCAGACGGACGCGTGGGAGCGGCTGCTGCTGGTGCACGGCACCGCGCGCCAGACGGAGTCCATGCGCACGCTGGCGCTGGGCTACCGCGAGGTGCTCGCGGATGTGTTCACCGAGCGGCTGGTCCCCATCGCGCCGGACGCCGAGGTGACGGACGCGCAGCTCGCGGACCGGGACCTGGTCCTCTTCGGTGGCGCGGAGGACAACGCGCTGCTCGCGCGGCTGGCGTCCGAGAAGAAGCTCCCGGTGGAACTGGGGCGGCGCTTCTTCCGCTGGCAGGGGAAGACCTATGGCCGCCCGGATGACGGCATCGCGATGGCGCTGCCCAACCCGTGGAACCCGAAGCGCGCGCTGTATCTCTACGTCGCGAACAGCGGCCTCCAGCTGTGGCAGATGACGCGGACCTATCAGCGCAACCTGCAGGGCTGGGCCGTGTTCCGCGGTGGGGACGTGGCCTCGAAGGGCTTCCACGACCTGGATGCCCTGTCCCAGGACGTCGCGGTGACGCCGGCTCCGCCCGCGACGCCGGCCCCCACGACTCCCGCCGCGCCCGTTCCGGCGCCCGTGATGGGTCAGCGCTGACGCATCGACCCCGAGGCGAGCCCTGATGGAGGGCTCGTCGTCGTGGGGGCGGTGGGCAGCGCCCCCTGGTCGCCGTGGTGGACCGAGGGGCGAGCTCTCCGGAACGGCTCGGAGGGCGTCGAGACCAGGTGCGCCGTGGCGGACCAGGCGGCGAACCCGACTGACGGGTTCGTCGTGAAGTGCCCGGGGGCGTCGGTGCTTGGCGCTTGTCCTCGAGGCGGACCGCCACAGGGCCAGGCGCCGTCGTGGAGGGGCGCTCTGGACGCCGTGGATGCGTCGGACGGGCTCAAGTCGGCGGGCCCTGACGCCGTCGCCTCACGGGAGCACGGTCAGCGCGCGGGCTCTCACGCTCGGAGCGACCCGCGAGGGGCTCGCGGGTCTGCTCTGACGGAGACCTGCGTGAGAGCCAGGAAAGAGGGGAATGGCCCGGATGGCACGACCCGAGGAATAGGGTGGCCGCCCGTGTGTTTTTCCCGTCTGCCTGGATGGACGCCGGCCCTTCGGGTCCGGCAGATTCCGGCGTCCCCCAATTCTCCCGGAGCCTCATGAGCCCCAAGAAGTTCATTGCCCACCGAGCCTGGGCCAGCAGCGCCCTCGGCACCCTTCTCCTGACTGGCTGCGCCAGCGCGCCCCAGCCCGCGCCCACCGCCGAGACGCCTCCGGCCGTCGAGGCCGCGCCCGCCGCCGAAGCGCCTCCCGTGGCCGAGGCCCCCGCCGCCGCTCCCGCGGCACCCGCCGCCGTGGCCGAGGCTCCCGCCGCGGCGCCCGTCGTCGAGGAGGTCTCCGAGGAGGCCGTGCGCCGGCTGGGCGTGGAGCTGAAGAACCTGGATCGCGCCGTCCGGCCGCAGGACGACTTCTACCAGTTCGTCAACGGCACCTGGCTGAAGACCACGCCCATCCCCGCGGACCGCGCTCGCTACGGCACGTTCATCGAGCTGGCGGACAAGTCCGAGCTGGCGATGCGCGCCATCATCGAGGAGGCCGCCGCCGCGAAGAAGCGCCCCGCGGGCTCCACGCCGCAGAAGGTGGGCGACCTCTACAACAGCTTCATGGACACCGCGCGCATCGAGAAGCTGGGCCTCAAGCCCGTGGCTTCGGAGCTCTCGCGCGTCAAGGCGCTCAAGAGCAAGGCGGGCCTGCCGGAGCTGTTCGCGGAGATGCAGCGCAACGGCCTGCAGACGCCGTTCGTCATGTACGTGGGCCAGGACCAGAAGCAGGCCACGCGCTACATCGCGCAGGTCAGCCAGAGCGGCCTGGGGCTGCCGGACCGCGACTACTACACGAAGACGGAGCAGCGCTTCGTCGACATCCGCGCCGCGTACCTGACGTACATCGAGAAGCTGCTCACGCTGGCGGGTGAGAAGGACGCGAAGAAGGCGGCCGAGGACATCTTCGCGCTCGAGGCGAAGCTGGCCGAGAAGAGCTGGGACCGGGTGAAGAACCGGGACCGCGAGGCCACCTACAACCTGAAGACGGTCCAGGAGCTGGACGCGCTGACGCCCGGCTTCTCGTGGGCGCGCTTCCTGAAGGCCACCGGCGCGCAGAAGACGCCCGGTGTCATCGTCCGTCAGCCCGACTTCCTCCAGGCGCTGGCGCAGACGGTAGAGGCCACGCCGCTGCCCGTGCTCAAGCAGTACCTGACGTACAAGGTGCTGTCCGGCCGTGCGCCGATGCTGTCGTCCGCCTTCGAGCAGGCGTCCTTCGAGTTCTACGGCAAGACGCTGCAGGGCCTGCAGGAGAACCGTCCGCGTTGGAAGCGCGCGGTGACGGCGGTGGAGGGCTCGCTGGGCGAGGCCGTGGGCCAGCTCTACGTGGAGCGGCACTTCTCGCCGGCCTCCAAGCAGCGGATGCAGGAGCTGGTGGCGAACCTGCGCGAGGCGTTCCGTCAGGGCATCGACGGGCTGGACTGGATGAGCGCCGAGACGAAGGCGCAGGCCCAGGCGAAGCTGTCCAAGTTCAACGTGAAGATCGGCTACCCGGACAAGTGGCGTGACTACTCGCGCCTGAAGATCGTCCCCGGGGAGCTGGTGGCCAACGTGCGCCGCAGCGAGGTGTTCGACCACGCGTACATGGTGAGCAAGCTGGGCAAGCCCATCGACCGTCAGGAGTGGGGCATGACGCCGCAGACGGTGAATGCCTACTACAGCTCCACGATGAACGAGATCGTCTTCCCGGCCGCCATCCTCCAGCCGCCGTTCTTCAACCCGGATGCGGACGACGCGACGAACTACGGCGCCATCGGCGCGGTCATCGGCCACGAGTTCAGCCACGGCTTCGACGACCAGGGCAGCCGCTCGGATGGTGACGGCAACCTGCGCAACTGGTGGACGGAGCAGGACCAGGCGGGCTTCAAGCAGCGCACGGCGGTGCTGGTGGAGCAGTACTCGGGCTTCAGCCCGCTGGAGGCCATGAAGGTCAACGGCGAGCTGACGCTGGGCGAGAACATCGGCGACCTGAGCGGCCTGGCGGTGGCGTACAAGGCCTACACGCTGTCGCTGCAGGGCAAGGAGGCGCCCTCCATCGCCGGCTTCACGGGCCCGCAGCGCTTCTTCCTCGGCTGGGGGCAGATCTGGCGCGGGCTGTACCGCGACGATGCGATGCGCCAGATGCTGTTGACGGATCCGCACTCGCCGCCGCAGTACCGTGTCAATGGCGTGCTGCGGAACATGACGGAGTTCTACGAGGCGTTCGGCGTGAAGGAAGGCGACGCCGCGTACCTCGCTCCCGAGAAGCGCGTGAAGATCTGGTAGTGCGCTCCCATGCCCCACGGTCCGACCTGGACGGTGGGGTGTGGACGTGAGGGCGTGCCGGGGCCGGGTGGACAGGGGCTCGCGGATGTTTAGGCTGGGGGACTCCTGTCCCCGAGGTCTTGCTCCGTGAGCCCCATCCTGCTTCGGCTCGTCTGTGGTCTGTTGTTCTCCGCGCTGGTGTTGGGCGCCGTGGTGCGTCCTCCGGAGAACCTCACGCAAGGCCTGGGCATGTTGCTGCCCGCCAGCATGCTGCTCGGCGTGGCCCTCAAGGGCCCCCGGCGCAACCTCATCCCCAAGAAGAAGGCCGCGCCGGCGTCGCCCTCGCTGCCGGACGTCTGACGTTGAACCCGCCAGACGCCGGCGCGATGTGACTCAGCCCTTCTTCGCCGTGGGCTTGTTGATGTTGGCGAAGAAGTCGTTGCCCTTGTCATCCACCACGATGAACGCCGGGAAGTCGACGACCTCGATCTTCCACACGGCCTCCATGCCCAGCTCCTCGTACTCGAGGACCTCCACCTTGGTGATGCAGTCCTTGGCCAGTCGCGCCGCGGGACCACCGATGGAGCCCAGGTAGAAGCCGCCGTGCTTCTTGCACGCGTCCGTCACGGCCTGCGAGCGGTTGCCCTTCGCCAGCATCACGAAGCTGCCACCCTCCGCCTGGAACTGGTCCACGTACGCGTCCATGCGACCCGCCGTCGTCGGACCGAACGAACCGGACGCGTAGCCCTCCGGCGTCTTCGCCGGACCCGCGTAGTACACCATGCGGTCCTTCAGGTACTGCGGCATGCCCTCGCCCCGGTCCAACCGCTCCTTGAGCTTCGCGTGCGCGATGTCGCGCGCCACCACCATCGGCCCCGACAGCGACAGGCGCGTCTTGATGGGGTAGCGCGACAGCTCCGCCCGCAGCTCGCTCATCGGCCGGTTCAGGTCCAGCTTCACCACCTCGCCGCCCAGGTCCGACTCCGTCGTCTCCGGCAGGTACTTCGCCGGGTCCGCCTCCAACTGCTCCAGGTAGACGCCGTCCCGGGTGATCTTCCCGAGGATCTGCCGGTCCGCCGAGCACGACACCGCGATGGCCACCGGACACGAGGCGCCATGACGCGGCAGGCGGATGACCCGCACGTCGTGGCAGAAGTACTTGCCGCCGAACTGCGCGCCGATGCCCATGCGCTGCGTCAGCTCCAGCACCTTCTGCTCCAGCTCCACGTCGCGGAAGCCCCGGCCCAGCGCGTTGCCCTCCGTGGGCAGCGTGTCCAGGTACCGCGCGGAGGCGTACTTCGCCGTCTTCAGCGCGAACTCCGCGGACGTGCCGCCCACCACGATGGCCAGGTGGTACGGCGGACACGCCGCCGTGCCCAGCGAGCGGATCTTCGCGTCCAGGAACGCCAGCAGGCTCTGCGGATTCAGGACCGCCTTGGTCTCCTGGTACAGGTAGCTCTTGTTCGCCGAGCCGCCACCCTTGGCCATGAACAGGAACTTGTAGGCGTCACCCGCCGTCGCGTAGAGCTCGATCTGCGCGGGCAGGTTGTTGCCGGTGTTGACCTCCTTGTACATGTCCAGCGGCGCCATCTGCGAGTAGCGCAGGTTGGACGTGCGGTACGTGTCGAACACGCCCCGGGAGATGGCCTCCTCGTCGCGCCCGTCCGTGAGGACGTGCTGGCCCTTCTTGCCCATGACGATGGCGGTGCCCGTGTCCTGGCAGGACGGCAGCACGCCACCAGCGGCGATGTTCGCGTTCTTCAGGAGCTCCAGCGCCACGAAGCGATCATTCGAGGACGCCTCGGGGTCCTTCAGGATGTTCGAGAGCTGGCCCAGGTGCCCGGGACGCAGCAGGTGGGCGATGTCGCGCATCGCCTCGCGCGTCAACAGGGAGATGGCCTCCGGCGCCACCTGGATGAAGGAACGCCCGGCGGCCTCGATGGGCGTGACGTAGTCCTTCGTGAGCAGGCGGTAGGGCGTCTCGTCCTTGCCCAGCGGAAGCATTTCCTGGAACTGAAAGTCGGTCATCTCACGGCCTTTTCGAGGAGTCTCCGGCGCCGAGGAGTAGCCCCCCGTGGCTCAGTCGTCCAGGGGTTCGAAGGAGGACTTCGGAGACATGCAATCCGGGCACATCCAGTCGTCCGGGAGGTCTTCGAAGGCCGTCCCCGGGGGGATGCCGGTGTCGGGGTCGCCCAGAGCGGGGTCATAGATGTGCTCGCACGCGGTGCAGCGGTAGCGCCTGGCCTTGGACATGGAGTGAGGATAGCGCGGTCTGGGAGGGGAGGGGGCCTGACGGTCGTCTGGTGGTCAGCTTGCCCGGCTGACAACTCGCGGAGGGCCCAGGTTGTGCGATGCTGTGGACCCCCGTGGCTTCCTCTTCCGTCCAAGCACTGTGGCTCGGCATCCTGGCTCTCGCGAGCGCCACGGCGCGCGCGGCCGAGCCCTCCTCCGTCGAGCAGCGCGCCCGCGAAGACCTGGACCGTCAGCTCCAGGCGCTGGTCAAGACGCCTCCGCCCGAAATCGTCATCACCTACGAGGGCCTGCCCGGCGCCGGCGGCGCGCGGGCCTACAAGCTCCTCGAGGTGGACTTCATCCTCAATGGCCAGCCGCTGGCGGTCCCCGGGCTGGACGTCCTCAGCGGCCCCGGTGTCCACCGGCTCGCGGCGCTCAAGGTGGACGAGGGCTCGTACACGCTGGTGTCGCGCGTCACCTACACCAACAACGACACGTGGAACCTCTTCAGCGAGGAGAGCGGCTTCCTCTGGAAGATGACGGCGTCCGTCACGTTCCAGGCGCAGAAGGGGCTGCGCATGAAGGTGCGGGTGCTCCCCGGCATCAACCCCACCGCGCCGGACCCCCGTCTCAAGCTGAAGCTCAACCATGACGTGTCGGCGGAGATGACCGCGCAGCTCGCGGACGCCTCGCTGGTCGAGGACGCGGGCACGCCCGCCGTGGTGGCCCGGGCGCCGGTGACGCTGCCCCTGCCGCCTCCGCCGGTGACGCCGCCGCCCACGACCCAGCCGCTGGCGATGGCGCCGCCCCCCGTGGCGACGCCGGAGCTGGGGCCGGTGGCGCCGGGCAAGCTGCTGTTGAAGGTGCTGTCGGGCAAGAAGCCGGTGGAGGCCACGGCGTATGTCCGGGGCAAGGGCGCGCCGCAGCAGGTCATCCTCGAGAAGAGCGCGAAGAAGCCCGTGCCGGTGATGCTGCCTCCGGGCGAGTACACCGTGGACGTGCTCTCCAAGGGCTTCCTGGCCCAGACGCGTCAGGTGAAGGTGACCCGCGAGCGCGAGGCCACGGTGTCCTTCACGCTGACGAAGGCGCCGGCGAAGAAGACGGCGCAGGCCAGCGTGAAGAACGAGCGGGTGGAGCTGCCCAAGCCGCCGCGCTTCGCGGAGAAGCAGGCCGCGCCGCGCAAGGGGTCCACGGGTGACATCGCGCTGCTGGTGGACATGCTGGTGCGGGACGAGTCGCTGAAGCTGCGGCTGGAGGGGCACACGGACAACCGCGAGGCGCCCGCGACGGCCCGGCAGGCGCTCTCCGAGGCGCGTGCGAAGGCCCTGGCGGACGCGCTGGTGCGCGAGGGGCTGAATCCCACGCGCATCGAGACCGCGGGCCTGGGGGACACCCGTCCCAAGGCGCCCAACCTGATTCCTCGCGGCCGTGAGCTGAACCGCCGCGTGGACATCGTGCTGGTGCGCGGCAAGTAGCGCGGGCCGCGCCCGCGTCCCCGGATGGGCTAGTGTCTCCCTCGAAGGGGGGAGTCCATGCGTGCCATCTGCTTCACGGGAGTGCTGCTGCTAGGCGGTGCGGTCCTCGTCACGTCGTGCGCCGGAGCCGAGCCGGAGGAGACAGCGACGGTCTCCAGTCAGCGGCTCGAGGCGTACCGGGAGCCCGACTCGGAGGTGTACGTCGTCGAGGGTGACCTGGCCTTCGATGGCGCGTCGGCGCTCCGGGCGTACCTGGAGCCTTCGGAGGGGCCGGGCCTCGTGGTGGGCTGTCCCGAGGGTGTCATCGTCAAGTGGACGCCCTCCGAGGCGCGCGACCTGCGCTACTGCGTCAGCACGGCGTTCGGTGCGAGGCACGCGGTGGTGGTGAACGCGTTGAACCAGGCGGCGGCCGCGTGGGAGGCGGCGGCCAACGTGGACTTTCTCCACGCGTACAGCTTCGACGGCGCGTGCACGGCCTCGCAGGCAGGGGTCATCTTCGATGTCCGTCCCGTCAACGGCGCGGCCTACTACGCGCGGGCGTTCTTCCCGAACGCGGCTCGCTCGGCGCGCAACGTCCTCATCGACACCACGGCCTTCGGCTCCATCGCGCCGTACACGCTGGCGGGCCTGCTGCGGCACGAGTTGGGACACGTGCTGGGCTTCCTGCACGAGCCGAGCGCCACGTGTCCGGGGCAGGCCAACACATGCCCGCTGACGGACCCTGACCCGGCCTCGGTGATGCACTATCCCGGGTGCGGACGCATCGCGGGCGATCTGGTGCTGAGCCGCTTGGATGCCCAGGCCGCGGGCTTCTTGTACCCGTAGGCGTCAGCGGCCCGCGGCGCGCGGCTTCGGGGCGGGCGCCACGCGGTACTCGCCCGTCTTCGTGTCGATGCTCGTGCGCGGCACCCGCCGGCTCTCCTCGAACCCGGTATACGCGGGCGCGAGGCTCCGCCAGAGGGCGAGGAGCTTCGCGTCCGTCCCCGCCTGGGCCTCCAGCGCCGTCATCCCCGCCGCGTCGAGCCTGCGCGGGAAGATGTGGATGATCGGGTCCCGCTTCGTGTGCGCGCGCGTGTCGAGGGCCATCAGGTACAGCTCCTCGATGGGGCCGTCCTCGATGGCGATGCACCCGATGCTCACGCAGTCCCCGTGCACGTAGATGTCGCCGCCGAGCGAGACACCGGGCGTCTTGTGGTGCTTGTCCGCCGCGTTCGGATAGCTGACCCGCATGGACAGGTGGTAGCTGCTCACCGGGTTGAAGAGGTCGATGGTGTAGAAGCCCTCGGGGACCTGCAGGTCTCCCTGCCTCCGCTTGGGGCCGAGCTCGCCGGACGCGGCGCAGAAGGGATAGGTCCGCACCTTCACCAGGGGCCCGTCCTTCGGACCCGCCCAGACCTCCAGCTCGCGCTCGTGCTTGAAGGCCCGCACGTAGAGCTGCTCGGTGGGCCACGGGGTCTTCGCCGCGGCGAAGAGGGCGGTGACGTCCTTCATGCGGCCCTGGCGCGCCGTGGCGACGCGGTCCTTGGCCTGCGCGCCCAGCGCGACGAGGACGCCCAGGAGGCTGACGATTCGGAAGAGGGAAGGGCTCATCGCGGCTTGGACACCGCGTGTCCCGGCATCGTTCCCGCGCTGTCCGTCATGGCGCGTGACGCTCCCGGCGCAAGGGCCGCCAGCGGTACGCGCACTCGGTCAGGTGGAGCACCGAGTCCAGCCGCGCGCCCGGCGCGAGCGGACCGTCCTCGAAGTACTCGCAGTACAGCTCCACGGGCGTGCAGAAGCGCGCGTTCCACGGTGCACGGTCGATGGTGAGCACGTAGACGAAGTCGCCCGAGACGCCGAGCGCGTCGTAGCACTCGACCAGGGGCTCGTGCAGGTCCTCCAGTCCCGCCCACACGCTGCCGACGGGAGGCTCGGTCCTGGGGCGCGTGTCGAACACCGCCACCAGTCGCCCCCCGGCGAAGCGCGCCGCCGGGTCCACCGCCAGGGTGAGCAGATCGCCCTCGCGGGCCATCACCATCTGGGCCTCGCCGAACTCGTGGAAGCGGAACTCGTCCAGCGTGTTGCCCACCCGGCGCATCACCGGATCATTCGTCTCGCTGCGCACGAAGTAGCCGCCGCGCCGCCACTCGCCCCGCGCGTTGCGGTAGCGCACCGCGGCCCGGTAGCTCACCTGGTAGAAGCACACGCCGAGCAGCGGAGACACCCCCTGGGGGCGCATGTCGCGCAGCGAGGACATCAGCACCTGCACCCACGCCGTGCCTCGGTGCAGCTCGGGCACCAGGGGCGCCGGCAGGATGCGCGCGAGCCGCTCCGGGTCCACGGCGTAGTTGAGCGACACGGCCTCCACCCAGTGCGTCTGCACCTGCGTGAGCCAGGGCACCGACGGACACTCCTCCATGTCCGGAGAGCTGGGGCTCGGGTCCTGACTCGCCGCGAGCAGGCCCTCGGCATGTCTGAGCGCCTCGTGTCCGGAGGGCGTCGGTGTCCAGCGGCGTCGCTCCTGTCGCACCAGCCCGGCGCCCGAGAGGGCTCGCAGCGCGGAGCCTGGATCCTCCACTCCCGCGAGCGAGAGGCGTGCATGGAGCTCCTGCTCGTCCAGCCCCCAGGGCTCGGTCGCGAGGGCCACCAGCGCGGCGAGCGACTCCGGCTTCATACCAGCCGCGCCTCGGGGCGCTGCGACGCGAGCCTGCGCAGTCGGGCCCGGTGCAGCGCGAGCCCGCCTCCGCACTGCACCACGAGCCACAGTCCCGCCAGCAGGCCGTAGGCGTGGTCCGGCAGGCGGGTCATCACCAGCGCCATGGCCGCGAAGAAGGCGGCCACCGCGAACCAGACGCGGCCCATCAGCGCGCCCATCATCGAGAAGGCCGTGGCGAACAACACGCAGGACATGGCGGGCATGAACAGCCGGTCCAGACCGAGCAGCCAGTTGCAGAGCGCCACCAGCACCATGCCGCCCACGAAGGTGCTCCAGATGGCCCAGATCTGCCGCTCGATGAACGAGCGCGCGCCCGCCGTCTGCCCGCGCTTGAGCAGGAAGATGGTGACGATGTTGAAGCCGAGCACCAGCGCCCAGAGCACCACGTAGGCCTGGGGCGTGCGGTGGCCCCCGGTCCACAGCCACTGCGTGCCGGCGAAGCCCGCGGCGTTGGTGAAGCCATGGAGCATCCAGATGACGCCCCAGTTCTGGAGGGCCGAATCATCCCGTGCCTGGGAGACGACCCGGCGGATGAGCTCGAGGGCCTGGTTCGCTTCGTCGCGGTTCATCGTGGCGCGAAGTCTACGCGACCCGGCGCGGCGCGCGGAGGGGGGGCTCCCGTGAGGAACGCCTCCACCTCTTCCAGCCGCGGGCTCCGGGGCTCGGAGGTGGGCGCCACGGCGTCGCGGGCCGAGAGCGCCAGGGCCCGGGCCCGCTCCGGTTCCACGCCTGCTTGCCGCAGCGCCCGGGCGAGGGCGAAGCGTGTCTCGGCGAGCGTGAAGGCGCTGGCCCCATCCTTCTCCCAGTCCTCCAGGGCCTGGTCGAGGAGGCCGCGGGCCTGCTCCGCGTCTCCCTTCGCCAGCAGCACCTGTCCCAGGATGGAGCGCGCCTCCGCCAGGTCCTCGGGCAGGGAGGACCCGGTGCGCTCTCGCAGCGTCACCGCCTCCCGGGCCACGCGCTCCGCGTCCACGAGCCGGCCCGAACCCAGCAGGGCCATCGCCAGCCGGCACAGCGGCGTGGCGCGCTCGGCGTGCACGCCCAGCTCGCCCAGGAGCGCGGCGGCCGCGCGGGCCTGGGTGGCGGCCTGCTCGAAGCGACGCACCTTCAGGAAGATCTCCGCCATGCGCGTCTGGAGGTCGGCGTGGCGTTGGCTGCGCCGTCCCTCGGCTTGGGCGGCGTCCAGCTCCGCGCGCATGGCCTCCACGCGCGCGACTGCGTCATCCACCTTCCCGAGCCCCGCGAGGACCACCGCGAGGTTCCCCGCGACGAAGGCCCGGTCCGGGTGGCCCGGAGGTCGATGCTCGCGGGCGAGCGCCCAGGCGCGCTCCAATGCCTCACGCGCCGGCTCGTAGCGTCCCCGCGAGGCCTCCACCGCGCCGATGTTCCCATGCAGGCTCATGAGGTAGCTGGCCGGCTGTCCCGGGCCGTGGATGCGCTCGAAGAGGCGGATGCTCTCGTCGTACGTCGCGAGTCCCTCGTCGTAGCGGCGCAGCTTGATGAGCGTGCCCGCGAGGTTGTTGAGCGTCATCGCGACGAAGGGATGCTCGGCGCCCACGTGCCGCACCAGCAGCGTCCGGGTGCGCTGTTGCGTGGCCAGGGCCTCCTCGAGGCGTCCCACGCCGCGTTGCGCGGTCCCGAGCGCGAGCAAGGCATCGAGGAGGACATACGCGTCCTTGCCCTGCGTCCGCTCGCGGATGGCGATGCACCGCTCCAGCTGGACGATGGCCTCCGCGTGGCGGCCCTGTCGGGTGAGCACCAGCCCGTGGGCGAAGGTGAGGTTCGACTCGAGCTGCTCGTCGCCGCCGATGCGCTCCAGCTGGGCTTGCGCCAGGTCGCGCCACAGGTCGGCGTGCTCGGGGCGCTCGGCCAGCTCTCCCTCGACCTGGACCAGGAGCGTCATCTCCTCGATGACCCGGTCGTCGTCGCGGCCCGCCTGTGAGGCCAGCACCGCCTGGCGCAGGAGCCGCGCTGCCTCCTTCTCGTCCCGCTCGTGGAGCTTCACGCGGCCCTGGGCGAGCAGCGCCTCGCCGAGCAGCGGCTTGTAGCCCACCGCGCGCGCCGCGGCCTCCACCGTGGCGGCGAGCGCCTGCACCTCGCTCCAGCGCCCCGCGATGTCGCGCGCCTTCGCGTCCGCGAGCGTCTCATAGGCCGCGCGCACCTTCTCCACGTCGGGGCCCTTCGAGGGAGGCGGCACCGGCCGCGCGAGCGCCTCCGCGTCGTCGCAGCTCGAGACGTCACTCAGCCCCCGCGCCATCTGGGGCGCACCGGAGACCTCGTTCGCGTTGGCGGTGCGCAGGACGTCCACCAGGGCGCGCAGCTCACGCCTGGCGCGCTCCAGGCAGTTCATGCGCAGGTCCATCGCCGCCTCGGACTGCTCCTGGCGGACGTGCGTGTCCTCGCAGGCGTCGCGATGGGCCTCGGCCCACGCTCCGGCCTGCGCATCCAGGGACTGACTCAAGGCCGCGTGCGCGCTCTCCGCCTCGGGAGCCTTCGTGGCGAGGAAGGCTTCGCGCAGGGACGCCTTGCGAGACGCGTCCCAGATACCGACGAGCCGCGACGCGCTGTCCGTGCACGGCCGGGGCCCTCGCGTGACGAGGATGGCGGTGAGGACCGCGGCCAGGCCCACCAACGCTCCCGCGGCTCCCAGCCAGCGCGACGTCCTGGGGAAGGCCGCGCGCTCCAGCGCCACGAGGAGCGCGTCCATCGACGGGTAGCGCTCGGTGGGAGCAGGGCAGAGCCCGCGTTGCACCACGGCGAGCAGCGCGCGGGGGACCGAGGCGCGTGCGAGGGCCTCGCGTGCCTCCGGAGCACCGGGCTTCACACCGGACAGCCCCTCGAACAGCGCGACGCAGAAGCTGAACTGGTCCGAGCGCGCATCCACCCGTCCTCCCGCCAGCACTTCCGGCGCGATGTAGCCCGGAGTGCCGGCCGCGGCCGTGGAGGCGATGTGCGGCGCCGGTTCGATGTCCGTCGATGCGCGAGCGGGCAGTGACTCCATGGGCGCGGCGAGGCGCGCGAGCCCGAAGTCCGTCACCTTCGCGCGCCCGGCGCGGTCCACCAGGACGTTGTCGGGCTTGAAGTCGCGGTGGATGACACCGGCGGCGTGCGCGGCGGCGAGCCCGTGACCCGCCTGCAGATAGAGGCGGGTCACCCCTCGCCAGTCCGGACGCGCGCTGGCCAGGTGCTGGCGCAGCGTGCCGCCCTCGACCAGCTCCATCGCGATGAAGACCCGGTCGTCGACCCGACCCACGTCGTGCACGGCGACGACGGAGGGATGCTGGGTGCGCGCGGCGGCGCGGGCCTCGCTCAGCACCTGGTCCGTGGCCGCGACCAGCTTGAGCCCGACGCGTCGGTCGATGCTCGGGTCATAGGCCGCGTAGACGACACCCATGCCCCCGGCCCCGATTCGCTCCAGCACCACGTAGCGTCCCAGGAGCGTGCCCCTCTCCAGCGCGGACAAGGGCATCCGTCGTGACGACGGCGGTGCCTCGAGCAACGTGGTGGGCGTCCGTGGCGCATCCGTTGGTGTGTCCGGCGTCGACGGCGCACGCGCGCGCAGGAAGCCCGCGAGCCGTGCCTGGCAATCGGGGCAGCGGTCCAGGTGGGTGTCCGCCCGGGCCCGCAGCTCCCGCGACGCCACTCCGTCCGCGAGGTCGAGGAGCTGGGGGTCATCCAGGCACGCGGTGTCGGAAGCTGGCGCCATGTCGCTCATCCTTCGGCGAGCAGCGAGGACAGGCTCACCGCGAGGCTCGCGTCCATCATCCGCAAGAGGCTGTCGAGCTGCGCCGTGTCCAGCGTCAGCCGCCGGCGGAGCCCTTCGCGAGTGCCTTCGAGCAGCGCCTGCCGCGCCCGCGCCAGCCACCGCGAGACGGTGGAGGCGTGCACCTGATGCAGCGTCCCGAGCGACTCCACGCCCAGGCCCTGCACCAGGCTCAGCCGCAGCAGGTTCCTGTCGCGAGGCGACAACAAGGCGAGGGCCTCCGCGAACGCGGCGCGGAAGGCGGGCCGGTAGCGCTGCTGGATGAGCGCGAGCTCGGGGTCCGCGCCATGCAGGTCGGAGACGAGGAGCGCATCGTCCAGGGAGGTGGCGCGGACAGGCGCGCGCTTGAGGGACAGGGCCATGCCCACGGCGATGGCCTCCACCCAGCGGCGCAGCGCGCCTCGCCCCTCGTACTCGGCCAGTCGAGGCCCCTGCCGCGTGCTGCCCACGAGCAGCCGCATCCGCGTGAGCTGGAGCACCTCGTCCGCGAACGCCTCGGAGCGGTCCACGCGGCGGATGGCGCGGGTGACGGGCTGGAGGATGGCGCGCTGGAGGGACTCGAGCGCGGGACGCTCTCCCTCCAGACAGGCGCGAGCGAGGTAGAGGTCCTCGACCCTCAACGCGTCCAGCCCTTCGGCCAGTGTGAGGCGGGGAGGGATGCGCTCGCCGAGGTGCCTCGCGAAGACGTCGCCGGACAATGCAATCTCCGGCCACGCCTCTCGGCAGCGGACCATGGCTTCCCCCAATCGCCGGGCCAGGGCGTGTGACTCGTCTGGCCCACACGGACGCAAGGCGCCCGCGAGAAACGACAGCACGAGCTCCATCGTGGCTGGGAGTCTAGCGAAGCTGTTCGCGCGCGCGAAGAGGGCCCCTCCCGTCCACCCGGACCTCCCACCGACTCGCCGCGTCGGCTCGGGAATCCCGACCGCGGGGCGGGGAAGTGCTCGCGGGAATGAGCGCGCGGCGTACCGGTGTGCAGGATGGACGGCGAGCGCAGCGGGCTCGCATCGGACCGACATGCGATGGTGGGGGCTTCCCGCCCGTGTTACCTGCCCGCACCTCATGAAGACTCCGTCGCGACCGCTGTCGATGGCTCATTGGGTGCTCGTATGCCTGTCATTGTCCGTGCCCGCTCGCTCCGAGGCCTCCTCGCCACCGCGCCCTCACGCGCGTGGCGTGGCCAAGGGCCCGAAGGCGGGCACCGTCATCACGGGGACGCTCTCCGGGACGCTGACGGAGGCGGGCTCGCCCTATCAGGTCATCGGCGATGCGCAGGGCGTCGTCACGATTCCGAAGGGCCAGGTCCTCACGGTCCAGCCGGGCGTCGTCATCGACTTCAAGGGCCGCCCCGAGGTGACCCAGGCCGACGTGAACAGCTCCATCGACGACGTGATGAACTACCACAAGGGGCGCGTGGAGCTGCGCGTCTACGGCGGCATCCAGGTGCGCGGCACCGCGCAGAAGAAGGTCACCTTCACCTCCACCAACCCGTATGGCTGGTGGGGCATGAACTTCTACGGCCCCGGCTCCGTGGGCAACGGGCACCCCGTGTTCGAGCACATGGTCTTCGAGCGGGTGCGCAAGAACGACTACAACGGCGAGCGGGATTGGACGCGCGCCGCGCTGTGGGCCTACTACCCGGGGCCGGTGACCATCCTGAACTCCCTGTTCCGGGACAACGAGTCCGCGGCCAAGTGCGGCGCGCTGGACCTCATGTTCACCAACGGCTCGCGCGTGGAGAACACCGTGTTCGAGAACAACCGCACGTTCGACATCGACCGCTTCGCGCAGCCGGGCACGTCGTCCATGGCGGGCGGCGGCGCGATGTGCGTCACCCACGGTCAGAACTCCGTGGTCCGCGGCAACACGTTCCGCGGCAATACCCTGGTGGCCTTCCGGGGCAGCCAGTGGAGCACCCTCGTCGTGCGCCCGTTCCTGACCTGGCCCAATCCGCAGGGCACCTATGACCTGGGAGGCGGCGGCGCGTTGCACTACTTCCAGCCGAACAACGACCTCCTCGAGGACAACCTCTTCGAGCGCAACACCGTGACGCGAGGGCCTGGCGCGGCCATCTACCTGGAGGACCTGGGCACACGCGCCGTCACGCTCCGCCGCAACCGCTTCCTCTACAACCAGGCGGGGATGGGGGGCGTGGTGGTCTGCAACCGGGGGAGCGGCGCGGTGGAGCTGGTGCTGGCGTCGGACAACGTCTTCACCGGCAACACGGTGAACGGCGCTCCGGCCTCCACCGTGACGGGGGACTGCACCGTCGGCTCCCAGTAGTCGGCGTGAATCCCACCTCGGCGCCAAGGGGGAGCGGGGTGGCCTCGAATAAATCGGGGCCAGGGGCGTCGGAAAGCCCAGAACACGCAAGCGAGCTTCGTGCTCCCGAGGACCCCTCCCCATGAACGCCTTCTCTTCCGCCCTGCTCGCTGGACTCCTCTTCGCCGGCAGCGCCCAGGCGCAGTTCCGTGCGAATCCGTCCGAGCGCGGCCAGAACCACCACGAGCAGCACGAGAACCGGCGCGAGCTCAAGGATGACCGCCTGGATGTGGCGGAGCTGAAGTCGGTGCTCGGCCGCTTCGACCGGGCCTGGAGCCGCAACGACGAACGTGAGATGCGCGCCGTGGAGCTCCGCCTCCGTCAGCTGATGCGCATGGAGCTGCAGGAGAGCCGCGTCGAGCTGGCGTCGGCGAGCTCGGAGGCGAAGCGCAGTCAGCGCGAGGCCCGCGCGGAGGCCTGGGAGGTCCGGGACGATGCGGCCTGGGGCCGCCGCTCCGACGGGCGCCGCGACCTCCGGGATGACCGGCGCGATGCCCGCGACGACAAGCGGGACGTGAAGGCGGAGCTGGCCACTCTGCGCTCGCGGCAGGCCATCGCGAAGGACCTGGCGGAGCTGGAGGGGCGTCGGAGCGGCGGGGCCCTGCACCGCAAGCGCGACCTCATCCAGGAGCTCATCCGCCTGGGTGAGCGAGAGATTCGCGAGGGCTACCAGGAGGTGCGCGAGGACAAGGCGGAGCGTCGCGAGGACCGCCGTGAGCGCCGCGAGGACCGTCGCTGGTAGGCGATTCGCTCGCCGGGTGACAGTTGCGCGGCGCCCTCCGACCTCCGCGCTTCCCGAAGGCTCGTGAGTCGGCGTTGACTGCCGGCCGTGGGAATCTGGTCGAAGAAGAGCCTGGCGAGGCTCCAGGGTGAAGACGGCGAGGGACAGCAGCTGCACCGCACCCTCAATGGGTTCCAGCTCACGTTGCTGGGCATCGGCGCCATCATCGGCGCCGGCATCTTCGTGGTGACGGGGACGGCGGCGGCGCAGCACTCGGGCCCGGCCATCGTCCTGTCCTTCGTGCTGGCGGGCTTCGGCTGTCTGCTCGCCGGGCTGTGCTACGCGGAGTTCGCCTCGATGATTCCCGTCGCGGGCAGCGCGTACACGTACGGCTACGCGACGCTGGGCGAGCTGGTGGCGTGGATCATCGGCTGGGACTTGATGCTGGAGTACCTCTTCGCGTCGTCGGCGGTGGCGGTGGGGTGGTCCGGTTACTTCACCGCCTTCCTGCGCGACTACGTGGGCTGGGAGCTGCCCGCGGCCCTGGCCAACGCGCCCTTCGGGACGACGCCCGGCTCGCTCGTGCCGCACGCCACCGGGGCGCTCATCAACCTGCCGGCGGTGGTGCTGGTGGGCGTGCTCACCGCGCTGCTCGTCGTGGGCATCCACGAGTCCGCGCGCGTCAACAACATCATCGTCTTCGTGAAGGTGGCCATCGTCCTGCTGGTCATCGTCTTCGGCGCCTTCCACGTCGAGCGCGAGCACTGGACGCCCTTCATCCCGCCCAACCAGGGGGAGTTCGGTCAGTTCGGCTGGAGCGGGGTGCTGGCGGGCGCGGGCGTCATCTTCTTCGCGTACATCGGCTTCGACGCGGTCTCCACCGCCGCGCAGGAGACGAAGAACCCGAAGAGGGATTTGCCGAGGGGCATCCTCGGCTCGCTGGTGGTGTGCACCGTGCTCTACGTCCTGATGGCGGGGGTGATGACGGGCCTGGCGCCGTACCACGAGCTGGATGTCGCCGAGCCCGTCTACGTGGCCATCTCCAAGGGCGGCCCCGCGCTGGCGTGGCTTCGTCCCATCGTCGGCCTGGGCGCCATCGCGGGCCTCGCGTCGGTGGTGCTGGTGATGTTGATGGGCCAGCCCCGCGTCTTCTACGCCATGGCGCGCGACGGCCTGCTGCCGGACTTCTTCGGCCGCATCCATCCGCGCTTCCGCACGCCCTACGTCTCCACGCTCATCACCGGCGTGGTGGCCATGGTGGTCGCGGGGCTGTTCCCCATCGGCCTGTTGGGGCACCTGGTGTCCATCGGCACGCTGTTCGCGTTCATGGTGGTCTGCGCCGGCATCCTGGTGCTGCGCTACACGCAGCCGGACCTGCCCCGGCCGTTCCGCACGCCGTTCGTCCCCGCGGTCCCCATCCTGGGCATCCTCACCTGCGGCGCGCTGATGCTGGGGTTGGGACTGGAGACGTGGCTGCGGCTGGTGCTCTGGCTGGGCCTGGGCCTGGTCATCTACTTCGGCTACGGGCGGCGCCACTCACGCGTGGCCCGGGAGGAGGCGTCTCACACCCCTCCGCCCTGAGCCACCCGGCGGGCGGGGAGGCGAGCGTTGGCGTGGATGTCCGGGCTGCTGGCGAGGTGGCCAGAGTCAGGGGCGCCCGTTAGAAGAGGCCGCATGGGTTCTTCCAGACGGGATTGTGGGCCTTCGGGCCCGAGGCTCGAGAAGATGCGCGCCTCGCGGCGGTACGAAGATGGCCGGTTTCGCAACACCGCCCCCGTGGGGCCCGGGCTCCAGGGCAATCCGCTCCCGCTGCTGGGTGAGTACTTCTTCGGCGGCACCCAGCGCACGCCGCCCGGCGTCCTCCCGCTGGAGAGCCCGCTCGAGGCGTGGACCCGGCGGCCCGACTCCGGCCTGCGGGTGACGTGGCTGGGGCACAGCACGATGCTGCTGGAGCTGGACGGCGCGCGCATCCTCACGGACCCCGTCTTCGGCGAGCGCGCCTCGCCCATGTCCTTCGCGGGCCCTCGCCGCTTCCACCCGGTGCCGGTGTCACTGGAGACACTCCCCGCGCTGGATGCGGTGCTGGTGTCGCATGACCACTACGACCACCTGTGCCGCGCCACCATCACCGCGCTGGCGAAGCGGCGCGTCCCGTTCATCACCGCGCTGGGCGTGGGGATGCACCTGGAGGCCTACGGCGTGGCGCCGGAGCTCATCACCGAGCTGGACTGGTGGGAGAAGCACCCGGTGGGGCCGGTGACCTTCACGGCCACGCCCTCGCAGCACTTCTCGGGACGGGGGCTGGCGGACCGGAACCGGACGCTGTGGGCGTCGTGGGTGTTGGAGGGGGAGCGTCATCGGCTCTTCTTCAGCGGCGACACGGGGCTGACGGAGGAGTTCCGCGAGGTGGGCCGGCTGCATGGCCCGTTCGACCTGGTGATGCTGGAGGTCGGCGCGTTCCATCCGAGCTGGGGTGGCATCCACCTGGGGCCGGAGAACGCGCTCAAGGTCCACGACATGCTGGGCGGTGGACGGCTGATGCCGGTGCACTGGGGCACCTTCAACCTGGCGCTGCACGCGTGGGACGAGCCCGCGGAGACGCTCGTCCGGCTGGCCTCGGAGCAGCAGGTGCGCTTGTTCACGCCCCGGTTGGGGGCCGCGAGCGAGCCCACGCGCGTCGAGACGGTGACGCCCTGGTGGCGCGAGGTTTCTTCCCCGGCGCTGGCCCCGCGTCCCGTGCTGGGCGGGTAGGCGGCCGTGCTGGCGGGTGATAGCCCCCGGCTATCACCTTCATCCAAACGATGTCTTGGAACGGGGCATGCGCGATGGGCATCTTTCCATGCAAGGTGGAAGGAGCCTTGACGATGCCTCTCATCGCGCTGGCGGGTGTTGGTTCAGGTGCGCTGCACGCGCTGGCGGGACCGGACCATCTGCTGAGCCTCGCGCCGCTGTCCGTCGGACGGCGTCAGGGGGCCTGGCGGGTGGGGTTGCTGTGGGGGCTCGGCCATGGGCTCGGCACCCTGGTCGCGGCGGGGCTGCTGATGGTCGTCCTGTCCGCGGTGCATCTGGAGTCCGTCGACCGGTGGGCGGAGCGCATCGCGGGGCTGGCGCTTCTGGGCATGGGCGTGTGGGGGCTCAAGCGGCGCGTGGGGACGGGCGATGAGGCGCGGCAGTCGCGGGGCATCGCCGCGGTGGGGCTGGTCCACGGCCTGACGGGCGCGTCGGCGCTGCTGCTGCTCCTGCCCGTCGCGGTGGCGGGGACGGGGGTGGAGCAGGCCCTCTTCCTGGGCGGCTTCTCGGTGGGAAGCACCCTGGCCATGTCCGCGCTCACCGCGGGAATCGCCGCCTTCTCGCGCGCGAAGCGGGTGTCCGCGAAGGTGGCCACCCATGTGCCCCGCGTGGCCTCCACGCTCTCCATCGTCCTGGGTGGCGCGTGGATGGCGGGGAGCTTCTGACGCCGACGCGGCTTCAGCGGCCTCGCGCCGGGCCTCGGGGACGGGCGGGTGGTGTGTCGGGGTAGTGCTCGCGGAGCACGGCGGACAGCTGTCGCAGCGCGCTCGCGAGCGGGGTGCTGCGCCGCCAGACGAGCGCGAGCGTGCGATGGGGCGTGGGGGCGGCGATGGGGCGGATGTCCAGGTCCGCGCGTCGGCTCTCCGTCGGCAGGGCCAGCGCGGGCAGCAGGGTGACACCCGCGCCGCCCGCCACCATCTGCGCGAGCGTCAACAGGCTGGTGGCGCGGAACTCCTGCTCGTGGGTCCTGGCGCGGGTGCAGAACGAGAGGGCCTGGGCGCGCAGGCAGTGGCCCTCGTCCAGGAGGAGCACCTTCGCGTCGCGCAGCTCCGAGGGGGTCACCGGCGTGTCCCTCGCGCCGAGCGGATGGCCCTTGGGCGTGACGAGGAAGAACGCGTCCCGCGCGATGATGTCCCGCTCCACGTCGCCGACGTCCGCCTCCAGCGCGAGCAGCGCCGCGTCCAGCGTGCCCGCCTCCAGCTCGCGCGTCAGGACCTCCGTCTTGTCCTCCACCCACGCCACCGTCAGGCGCGCGAAGCGGCGGCGCAGCGCGGGCGTGAGCGAGGGGAGCAGGTAGGGCGAGACGGTGGGGATGATGCCGATGCGCAGCGTGCCGTCGAGCGGGTTGCCCACGCGCCGGGCCTCCTCCTGGAGGTCGTCCGCCTCCAGGAGCAGCCGGCGGGCGCGCTCCACCAGGCGCTGGCCCGCGGTGGTGGGCAGCACGCGCTTCCTGTCCCGCTCGAAGAGGCGGACCCCGAGCGCCTCCTCGAGCTGCGCGAGCTGCGCGCTCAGCGAGGGCTGGGAGACGTGGCAGAGCGCGGCGGCCTTGCGGAAGCTCAGGCTGTCCGCGACGGCGACGGCGTACTGGAGTTGCCGTAGGGTGAAGGGGTGGGGCTGGAGGCGCACGGGCCCTTTGTACCGCGTCCGGGCTCACGACCTCGGCGAGCGTTCGCCCCGGTGCCCGCGCTTCCCCGGGCGGGGACGGGGGGAGTTGGAGGGTTGCTCCAGATGACCCGGGGGAGGGCCGGACATAGGGTAGGGGCGCATGGGGCCAGCACGACGGGATGGGGTGAAGCGACGCGACGAGCTGCTGGACGCGGCGTTGCAGTGCTTCACGGAGCGGGGTGTCCTCGGCACGGGCATCGAGGAGATTCGCAAGGCCGCGGGGGCGAGCCCCTCCAGCGTCTACCACCTGTTCGACGGGCTGCCGGACCTGACGCTGGCACTGCTCCTGCGCACCTTCGAGCGGCTCTTCTCGCATCAGACGGAGCGCGTGCTGGCCACGTCCACGGCGGAGGAGGTGGTGCTCGCGCTGGTGGATGGGCACCTGGAGTGGGTCCTGGCCCATCCGGACGAGGGGCGCTTCATGTACCAGGCCATGGCGATGGAGCTGAGCGCGGGCGCCGCGGAGGTGCTGCTGGCTCGCAAGATGGAGCTGCTCGGGCCCATCATCCAGCACACGGCGCGCTTCATCGCCGAGGACGGGGTGCCCGTGTGGACGCCCCTGCAGCTGGACGTCGTGTTGCTCGGCCCCAGTCACGAGGCGTGTCGGCGCTACCTGGCGGGCGCGGCGCTGGACCCGGCGTGGATTCGCTCCCGGCTCCCGAGGCTCGCGTGGCGGAGCATCCAGGCCGAGCTCCCGCGCTCCTCCTGACCCGCCTCAGCCGCCGCGCAGCACCGCGCGCAGCCACGCGAAGTAGGCGCCCACGCTCGGGCTCACCTGGGCCTGCGTCCATCGCAGCTTGCGCACCTGGCGCGGGCCCTTCGCCTCGGCCTCGAGCGGCGAGAGCATCTCCAGCGCCTGGTCCCGCTGCTTCTGGCGCGCGAGCTGGAGCGCCAGGTCCAGCTTCACCTCGAACAGCGACGCATCCAGCGCCAGCGTCTCGCGCAGGAGCGCGATGGCGCTGCCTTGCTCCGAGGCCCGGGAGAACTGGAGCCGTCCGCGCAGCAGCGACTTCACCGCCTCCGCGCGATGTCCCTTCTCCACGTGCAGCCGCGCCACCTCGCGCCACAGGTCCAGCTCGCGAGGGAACAGCTCCGTCGCCTGCGCGTACACCGCGAGCGCCTTGTCGGCGAAGCCCTTGTCCAGGTGCGCCTGGGCCGCCGCGCGGAAGCTCTCCAGCGCGGCCTCCGACTGCTTCGTCTTCGCCAGCAGCGGCGCGAGCTTGCCCAGCACCACCGCGTCCTTGGGCTCCAGCTCCAGCGCCTTGCGATAGCCGGAGATGGCCTTGTTCAGCCGACCCTTGGAGCGCGCGAGGTCCGCGTCGGTGACGAGCTGGGAACGGGAGGGGGGCGTCTTGCTTCCGAACAGCATCGACTCCGCATTGAAGTCGGCCCGCGAGTCAGGGGCAACCCCACGCGCCCTGGCGCGCCGCGCCGTGCACGCTCAGCGACGGATGCGTGACAGCTGGAATGGAAGATTCCCAAAAGAAGTGGGCCCGATCAGGGTGTCCTCCTGACCGGGCCCGGGGTGCTGCCATGTTGGAGTCCGCACGTTTAAGTCTTCGCCTCAGGATGAGGCCTCGTGTCCTGCGATTGAACGACCGCCGCGCGAGGGTGGAACAAGCGGCGGGCTGGAATTGAACCAGCATCTCGAGGAGAAGGGCGAAGACGGTTGATCGGACCCACGACAGCGAATGTTGAGTCTGGAGTGAGAGTCTGAAACTGGGGTGCTTCGCGGGCCCGGTCTATGTCGCTCGCCTCTACCATTTGGGCTACCCCGCCACAGGGTTGGCGGGGGCAGGGTTCGAACCTGCACTGGAAGACGACCCGGGAACGCTCGGCGTCAACTTGCTGCTGAGCTTGAGTTTGTACTCCGTAGGACTGCGTGCGCGAGCCTAGCTGAAGAGGTAGCCGAGGAGAACATCCCCGGCCTTCATCTCCTCCGCCGCGACGGCGTTGGCCTCCTCGCGCGCGAACTTGACCGCTTGCTGGAGCTTCTCCACGCGCTCCAATAGCTCATTGACCCGGACGGCCGGCAGGGCGCCCGAGTACTTCACCGTCTTCCAGTAACCGACGACGATGTCCTCGTAATAGACCTCCACCTGGGCGGGGTGCTTCTCGGTGGCCTCGGCCTTCACGTGGTTGCGGGGGACCTTCTTCGTCTTCGCCGTCTGCACGGGCTCGGTGGCCCACAGGCCCTGCGCCGGGTCTGGGATCCAGGACTCCGACGGGTCCAGCGTGGGCAGCTTCTTCACGAAGGTGTGCAGGTCCACCAGCTGCTTCTCGAGGAAGAGCAGGTACGTCGCGGGCACGCCCTTGAGCAGGACGCGGCCGTCCACGCTCACGTCGGCCTTGGCGCGACAGTTGGTGAGGTCCTTGGTGGCGGTGACGTCGAAGAGGCGGGTGAGGATCTCCTTCGTCTTCTTCAGCACGTCGTCGGTGCGCACCTGCACGCGCGTGGACTCGGGGGGGAAGCGCTCACCCTCTTCGTCCCGGGGCTGATAGGTGCGGGAGATGCCGTTGAGCAGCTGCGGCTTCTGCAGGTCGTGGTGCGCCTGGGTCAGCTCCTGCTGGGAGCGGTTCTTGACGCCCTTCTCGACGGCGATGATCTGATTGAGCTTGGTCACGATGTCATTCTCTTGAATTTGAGTTGCGGCGCTCGACGCTTCGTCCCGAGCGGACCTGACGGCGGTGACGGCTTCTCAGTTCGGCCGGCCGTAGCCGAGGAGCGCGTCGTCCTCGAACTCGGCGACCCAGCCCACGGGCAGCGCGAGCGCGGACAGCAGGGCGGGGCGGCGATGGAGCAGGGCGTAGAGGGGGAGGGACTCGGGCTCCTGCCCGGTGGCGGCGCCCGGGGGGATGATGAGCCAGCCGGAGTCGGTGGCCTCGGGGGCGCGGATGCGCGCGACGGCGAGCCGCGAGCTGGACTCCCAGCCGGGCAGGGCGTCGACCCGGTCGCCATAGCGGGGGAAGAGGGGAGCGCAGCCCACCGCCTGGGTGGTCTCGAGCATGCGGCCCTGGACCCGCAGCGTCACGGTGATGTCGTCTCGCCAGTCCGTCATCGGGTTGCCGGCGAAGTCGGGCTCGGTCACCACGAGCGAGGTGCCCCGTGGGTCGAGTCGCAGGCTGGACCAGCCGAAGCGCAGCGTGCGGCCCGGGAGCAGCCCACCGGGAGGCAGGCGGGTGAGCACACCGAGCACCCACTCGGCCTGCTCCTCCGCGTCGTCCTCGCAGTGCAGCACGACGTGGACGCCGTGGAGGTGTCGTTCCAATCGAAGGGGTGCCATGTGCTCATGCTCCTTGTGGCTAGCGCCCGTGGAAGACGGGAGGACGGCGGGCCGCGGCGGCCGCGAGTCCCTCGCCCAGGTCCGCGCTGCCGTAGCTCTCCGCCTGGAGCCGGGCCTCCTCCTCCAACGCACGGCGCAGGGCCGCGCGGTCCAGGCCGAGCCGTTGCTTGAGCCCTCGGGTCGCGAGCGGCGCGTTGGACGCGATGGTGCGGGCGAGCGTGGAGGCGCGGGTCCGCGTCTGGTCCGCGGGAGTGGCCTCGAGGGCGAGGCCGAGCCGGGCGGCCTCGCGGCCATCGAAGCGGCGGCCGGTGAGCAGCAGCTCGGCGGCGCGCTGGGGGCCGGCGCGCAGTGGGACGAGGAAGGTGGCGCCCATGCCGGGGTGCAGGCCGAGCTGGACGAAGTTGAGCGCGAGCTTCGCGTCCTCGGAGGTGATGACGAGGTCGCACGCGAGGGCCACGCAGAGGCCCGCGCCGATGGCGGCGCCCTCGACGGCGGCGATGGTCGGCACGGGCAGGTCGAGCAGGCAGAGGTAGCGCGAGTAGAACTCGAGCATGAAGAGGCGGGCCTCCTCGAAGGGGACCTGGCGCAGGCGGTCCAGCATCTGGAGGTCTCCGCCGGCGGAGAACGTCCCGCCCGCGCCGGTGAGGAGCACGGCGCGCACGTCGCTACGTCCGCGCAGCTCCTCGACGCGCTCGCGCAGTGCGATTCCCAGTTCGGGGGTCATCGCGTTGCGGCGGGCCGCATCGTTCATCGTGAGGGTGGCGACGCCGTCGTCCACCTCCAGCAGTACGCTCATCGCCTGGACAGTCATGGGCGGACTGTAGCCGCCTGATTGTGCCCGTCCATCTCGTCCGTGCGACGTCGAGGATTCTCCCGCGTGCCGATGGGACTTCATCGTGTGTCAGTCGGTGGCCTGGGTGATGGCGCGTCCCACGGTGAACGTGGTGCGCGTGCCGCCCGTGGCCCAGTCATACCGGCCGGGGGCGTCCGTGTTCCAGCCTTGTCCACCGATTGCCGATGTCTGGCTTTGGAACGGCCGGGCGACGGATGTCTGTCTTGACGCGGGGGTTGCCCCATGGCCACCGTCCCCGCCATCGGAACCCAGACGGCCTGCATCCATCGCTTCCGCAGGCCACCGTCGCCGAGGGCAACGAGGACAACAACGGGGGCTTCTTCACCCTCGACGTCACCGAGCCCGCCCTGGCCGCGCCGGAAGGCCCGCCGCGCCAACTGGAGCCCGCGCCCGCGCTGCCCTTCGACGGGGTCCAGGCGCTCACCCAGCCCACGCGGGGGGCCGCGGAGGACCTGGCGTCGTTCCGCCCGGCGCCCACGCCACGCTAGCCGGCCACCACCTCCCCCGGCATGGGGAGGTGGGCCCGTCCGCTCAGTAGAGGGTGAGGGTGACTTCCTCGCCCGGCTGGACGGAGATCTCCTGCTCGCTCTCGAAGCGGCGCTCGCTGCCGATGTTCTTGCCGCCGAACGTGCCGATGATCTCCACGCCGAAGCGCACGCGGTCCGTGACGCCCACCATGTCCGGGGGCAGCACGAAGCTGCGGCTGGACATCCCCGGCACCGTGCCCAGCCGCACCCTGCGCGCCCCGTTGAGGGCGTAGAGGTTCACGTCCACCGTCTTGCGGCTCTCCACCTGCACCGTCGTCTTGGGCCGGGGAGGCGGGTCGGCGTCCGCCGCCTGCGTCGTCGCGCAAGCGCAGGCGAGGGCGCCGATGAGCAGCAACACGACCGATAGCGCGGCACGGGTGGGCATATGGGCTCGCAGCGTGAGAGGAACCTCGTTCAGCGGTGCGGAGCGGCGTGTGTGCCGCTCTCCGTCCGGAGCGACTGGGTGGCCAGGCCCGACATGCTCTCCGCCAGCGACTGCACGGAGCGCGTGGCCTCCTGGGTCTCCTGCACCGTCTTCAGCGTGCGCTGCATCTGGCCGGACAGCTCCTGGATGGCCAGGGCCATCTGCTGGGTGCCCGCGTCCTGCGCGCTCACCGCGGCGGTGATCTGCCGCATGCTGGCGCTGGAGTCGCCAATCAGCACCGCCAGCTCCTGGAACTGCGCGCTGGAGGTGCGCACCGCGTCCAGGCTCTGCCGCACGCGCTCGTCGCCCTTCTCGCTGAACTGGGCCGCCTCGCGCATGCTCGCGCTCACGCCGTTGAGCACCTCGCGGATGCGGTGCGTGGCGCGGATGGACTGGTCGGCGAGGCCGCGCATCTCGCGCGCCACCACGCCGAAGCCCCGGCCACTCTCCCCGCTGCGCGCCGCCTCGATGGCCGCGTTGATGGCCAGCATGTTGGACTGGTCCGCCAGGTCCTTCACCGAGTCGACGATGCCGGACACCTCGCGCGTGCGCTCGTCGAGCGCCAGGATGCGCCGCGCCATCTCCGACACCTCGTTGCGGATGGCGGCCAGGTCTCCCAGCGTGCGCTCCAGCGCGGCGCTGCCCTCGCGGCCCACCTGCTCGGCGCCCTCCGCGGAGGCCGCCAGCGAGCTGGCCTTCTCCGCCGTCATCTGCGACGAGCGGCGGATCTCCTTCACCGTCTGCTCCGCCTCCTGCAGCGCCGCGGCCTGACGGCTGACACCCTCGGTCTGCTGATCGCTCGTGGAGCGCAGCTGCTGCACCACCGTGGCCAGCTCCCCGGCGCCGGTGCCCATGCGCTCGGCGAGGTTTCGGACCTCCGCCTGCCGCTCCTCCAGCTGACGGGTGTGCGCCTCCAGCGAGCGCACCACCTCGATGGAGCGCCGCGCGACGATGCCCAACAGCGACAGCGTCAGCGCCAGATAGCCCCAGTGCGACACATTGCCGAACGACACGCTCAACACGCCGATGACCGGCAGCACCGTGAGCGCCAGGAACAACACCAGGCCCGCCAGGCCTCCCATGAAGATGCGCGCGTCGGGGTTGCCACGCCACGCCTCCGTCGCCGCCACGATGAAGCACACCAGCAGGATGGTGAAGGAGAAGGGCAGGAAGGGCACCAGGATGCGCTGCGCCGTCCCCAGGTCGATGAAGACGGTGAACGCCGCCACCACGCACAGCGCGGTGTAGCCCATGGCGCCCAGCCGGAACCACCGCCGCTGGTTGTCCAGGATGGCGTCCGACACGAACTCGATGAGGCCGGACACCAGCAGGAAGATGCCCAGCACCGTGAAGCGAGTCGCGGTGATGGGCGCGTCCCACAGCGCGTTGGGCATGCCGCTCAGGCCCAGCAGCACGAAGCCGCCGCTGGCGGAGAAGACCGCTAGGCCCGCGAGCATCCGCCGCCGCCAGTGCATCAGGAACGCACCGCCCGAGCCCAGCGCCACCGACAACAGCAGCATGCCCATGACGAACGGCGCCTGGCCGTCACGCGTCACCAACGCGAGCAGCTGGTGGCGCGAGCCCACCTGCGCGCCCTGCGCCACGCCGATGTTCGGGTTGCTCGACTGCACGCGCAGCAGCAGGTGTCCCCCCAGCGCCGAGCGAGGCACCGGCACCAGGTGCCAGGCCATGTTGTCGGACAGCTCCGCGCCGGACGTGTTCAGCTTGCCGCTCACGTAGATGCGCTGACCGTTGGCGTACGCCTCCACGGCGTTGGTCACCTCGCCCAGCATCACCGCGGGCTCGGCCCACGGGCCCTCCGGCAACGGGATGCTCAGCCACAGGAACGTGTTCGTCCCGCGTCCCGGGGGCGGCTTGTTCGCTTCCACCGGGCGCCAGTCCTCGGCGACGTTGGCCGTCTGGGCCCACAACGGAATGCCATCCGTTCCGGGAGGAGAGTCTCCCCAGCGATAGCGCCAGCCTTCCTTCAACTGGACGGGAGCGCCTGCCTCCGCGGCATTCGCCGTCGGTGAGTGCAGGAGCGCCACGAGCAACGCGCAGCCCATCAGGGCCAGCAGCGCGGCTCGGCGCGATGGGTTGTGAAGCCTCACGGAACCAGCGTGTGAGGCAAGGCTGTCGAAAGATGTCGGGGTAGGGCGGTGGGCAGCCATGAGGGCCCCAATGCTCGACCGCGCGATGCATGCCTGTAAATAGGTCTGCATCCCCTGACATGTAGGAAAGGTTTGGGAGGGCTTTTCGGGAGGGGCTTTTGCGACCCGGGTTCAAATGCCACAGGGCATCCGGTGCGGGAAAATGACGCAATATACCGTGAGCCGGGAACATTCGGCCGAGGCGTCGTTGGTGAGTGCGAACCGCCCTCCGAAAGGAACGCACCTCATGCAGCTGACCCGACTCCGTTGGTGGCCCCTGGTCTTCCTCGCGGGTTGCGCGGGGCCCGAAGTTTCCGAGCCCATCAACAACTCCGAGGCACTGGACGCGTCATGCGCCGCCGTCGTCTATGCCGCGAGCCACATCCAGGTCGTCAGTGACAGCGCCATTCCGGCCACCGGGGGCGTTGCCTCGGCGCGTCACGAGAACTGCCTGGTGCCCAACCAGGACCTGAACGGGGACGGCATCCTCGACCCGATTCCCCCACGCACGCAGCTGCTCATCTACCGGGGCGCCACGCTGCGCGGCGTCTGCACCGTCGTGGGGCCCTCGGGGAGCCCCAACATCCTCATGACGCAGACGGGCTTCCGCAACCGGGTGGACATCGACGCGGACTTCGACGTCAACGGCAGCATCGACCTGGACCTGGATGGCAACGGCACGGACGACGAGACGAACCAGACGCTCACGCTGCCCACGGTGCGCAGCAACTTCGCGGGCGCGGCGGGCGCGAACTGGGCGCTGCCCGCGCTGACGACGCCGTCGGTGGCCGTCGTCACGGGCGGCTCGGCCAACTCGCTGGTGGAGCTCTACAAGCCCCAGTCGGCGCCGAAGGTCCTCTACACCTGGCCGCACCTGATGGAGAACGGCACCCTGGCCCAGCTGCAGGCGATGGACGCCGCCACGGGCGCGCGGACGTGGGAGACGCTGTGGGGCGCGGGCTTCAACAACGCGCAGCGCACCCATCACGAGCTCGACCGCTTCCACATCACCTCCGCCAACCTCCAGCACAGCTGGCCTGCCTTGTCGCTGCACACGGGGGCCGGGGGCACGCGCATGCCGTACGCGGTGTCGTTCCACACGCATGGCGCCAGCTGCGCGTCCTCCATCGCCGTGCGCGTGGGCGGACAGAACGGGGACCTCGAGGAGCAGTCCATGCACCGGGGCGTGGCCGAGGTCATCCGCATGGCCTTCCCCGACTCCGCCTTCGATGACGGCTCCCGCGTCACCTACAAGTGGGGCGACTGCTTCGACGGGGACGGCCCCGAGAACTTCGTCAACGCGGCCAGCGCGTTCTCCAATGGCATCCAGCTGGAGCAGTACTTCGGGTGGATCACCGCGAACCATGACGGCGTGCAGACGCGCGGGCCCGTCGTCGCCGCCGCGGTGCGCTCCGTGTTCGACTGCCTGTCGGAGCCCGCCGACGCGTCGTCCGCGCCCTGGTACTACGGCAACGTGACCAGCGGCGGCACAGGCTACCACACGTCGGGGCTGTGCCCGGGCTTCATCGCGGACGTGGACATCACCCACGCCTGGTCCGCGGCCCATGCGATGTACCCCGGCATCCAGAACTGCCCGGCGAACGGCGGCGCCAACGGCCGCGCGCACGTGGACCTGTACCGGGAGCAGACGGCGGCCGGAGGCCAGAAGCGCTGGTACCGCATCGGCGGCGGACGCATGGACTACGACGCCAGCTGCAACCCGACGCTGAAGGTCCTGAACACGGCGGGCATCTGGGAGACGAACAGCACGCTCTTCAACCCCACCGCGGCGGACACCACCGTCAACGCGAACCAGACGGTCCGCTTCCGCGCCGTCATCCGGGCCTTCAAGGCGGATGGCACCACGCCGCTGCCCGCCTTCTTCAACGTCAGCGGGTGAGCGGCTCCGGAGCCTGGCGGGGCCGCTGGAGGGGGCGGCCCGCCGGGTTTCCGGGGGGCGGCGGACGCCGCGCGCTAGAAGGCGCGGAAGATGCCGCGCACGCCGAGGGTGAAGAGCGCGTGGAAGCCGTCGTCCACGGCGCTGACGGCGCTGGTCTGCGCGGGCAGGCCCGTCACCGTCACCGTCTGCTCGCCGGTGCGCACGGTGTAGCTGCCCACGGACGCGGTGAGCATGGGCCCCAGCGCCAGGAAGTTCGAGACGCGCACGTCGCCGCCCACGCTGATGCGCGCGTAGGTGGGGCCCCGGTCCTCCACCCGCGTGTCGATGCGCGCCGGCGCGAAGCCACCCGTGGGCAGCGGCACCTGCGTGTCACCCTTCACGTGGCTCTTGAGGAACTCCAGGCCCACCGACAGGCCCACCCACGGGTCGAAGCCCGACGCCGGGTTGATGTGGTAGCGGACCTCCGGTCCGAAGCGCCATTGGTAGTTGTTGCAGTCGAAGTCCTCCGGGCAGGAGATGTCGTTCGTCTTGGTGAAGACCTTCTCCCACGAACCCCAGACGCCCACGTAGAAGCGCGGGTTGAGCCGATAGCCCACCTCCGCCAGCAGCGGCAGCGAGGCGTTCGCCGCGTCGGTGATCTTCAGGTCCTCGCGCGAGCCGGTGCGCGACGTGCCGTCCTTGTACACGTGGCCCGCGCCCAGGCCCAGGTTGACGCCTATCGCCACCTGGGGCCCGGACATCCCGTGCGCCGCGCGAACGTCCATCTCCACCGCGCCCGACTCGCGCTCCTGTGCCCATGCCGTCCCGGACACTCCCAGGCTGGCGATGACTGCCAGCGTCCAGCGGTGCTTCTTGGCCATGCGTGCTGCCCTCCAACGTGACTCGTGGGGTTTCACGGAGGTGGCTCCTCGGGGTGCACCGCGTGAACCGGACCGGAGGGCCAAGCGTCCGGAGTCGACACATGGCCGGACGGGATGTCCGCCGTGCAGCACCCGCCTGCCCGACAGGGGGCGGGGTGGGGATCGCTTCGCCCCTCGGGTCTGGTGCCTGTGCGCCGTCGCGCACCCGCCCCGTCCGTCGTCCGGCCCCGCTCAAAGCTGCTGCGCAGCACGCTGCTGTTGTCCGGGGCCCGGCGCGTCGTCGTCATCAGCGTCCCCTGGTACCTGCGCTCGGGCCTGGAAGCCCGGGGCCAGGCCCCGCTGGAGCCCCGCGCGCCGAGTGCTCCCCACTGAGCGCTCGCGGCTGCAATTGTTTCCGCTCAGCCGGGTCAAAACTTTCCGATTCCGCCAGGGCCCGCGCCACGCATCCCCGCACGTCGACTGCCCCCGGGGATGAGACAGCCTTTCGTCACACGTCATCCCCGCGCTCTCGAAGCTCCAGCATTCGGGAATGTCCAAGGTTCTCCGCCCGATGATGAATAGACATTCACGACTCGAAGACGTGTATAAATGGAAAATCCAGAATGTATTGCAAGCGAGGAATTTCCGGGCACCTTCCGTGCAGGGCGAGCGGCACCCCTTGCCACAAGTCCCCCAAGGGGCGTGGAGGCATCCGAATGAATCGCAGATGGTTCGCAGTCCTGCTGGGTGGTGCGTTATGGGCCCCGGCAGTCGCGGCACACGACTTCCGAGCGGAGAAGCTCGTGAATGGCCAGAAGCAGGTGTCGGTCCTCACCTATCCCGCGACGCTGAACTTCACGTTCAGCGCCACGAACATCCACCCCACGCTGGAGTCCATCCTGCTCACGGCGGTGGATCCACTCCTGACGCAGTGCACGCTCACTCCGGCGCCACCGTTGACGGTCCCGGTGGGTGGAAACGTCACCTACCAGTGCTCGTACACGATGCAGAACTACGAGGCCTGTCTGGCGCTGGGGGCGCTCGACACGAACCCGTCGACCCCCAACGAGGAGGTGACCTTCACCAACGTGTTCGGCATCAGCTGGGACAGCGGCTCGGCGCAGGACGGGGTCAACGTCTTGTGCGGACAAGAGCGCATCCTGGCCTGTGACGACACCGTCTACATCTCCACGGCCTCGTCTTCGTCGGGAGGGCTGCCCGTGGGGCCCTCGCGGCTCTATGTGTTCGACCCCGCGACGGCCACGCTGGCGCTCCAGGGCGAGACGTCGCTGCCCTACAACGGGCTCGCCTTCAACCATGTCGACGGCTTCATGTACGCCCTCTCCTCCGACGGCCTCACGCAGCCCTCGCTCATCCGCGTGGACGCGAACGGCTCGGCGACCGTCGTCGCGCCGCTGGTGTCGGGCGCCGCGAACTCGGCGGGCTGGGCGGCGGGCGCCATCCTCGAGGACGGCACCTACCTGGGCTTCGAAATCACCACCAACCACCTGGTCCGGATCAACACCAGCACGGGCGTGACGCTGTCCGACGTCGTCGTGGGGACGCCCGCGACGTTCCGGGTGGCGGACTTCGCCGTGAACCCCATCAACGGGCTGCTGTATGGCTTCAATTCGGCCACGCAGCGGGTGACGGTCGTCAACCCGGAGCTGGGCACGTTCACCGACTTCCTGCTGCCCGCGCTCATCAACGGCCTGCCCTCGGTGGGCAACGCCATGGTGGCGGCCGTCTTCACCCAGGTGGGGGAGCTGTTCTTCTATGGGTCGACCAACCTGAACAACAACCTGGCCAATACATTCTACTCGGTGAACCTGGTCACCGGGGCGCTGACGACCGTCTCCACCGGTCCGGCGACGCAGTTCGCCGATGGCGCGACGTGTGCCTTCAACGTGGAAGGTGGCGGAGGGCAGCCCCCGAGAGCCCACGTGACGCGGGACCATGGCTTCTTCGGCTCCTCCGAGGACGCGCTGGCGGAGTGTCTGTCGAAGGGCCCCATCTCCCTGGGGCAGCTGGGCAAGGTGACCACGATGGAGGGCGCGCTGGGCGTGCTGTGGGCCAACCCGGCCATCGCGCAGGGCGGGGCCATCCGCTCGGATCTGGAGTCGCTCAAGGCCCGCTTCGCGCGTGAGCTGCTCACGGCCACGTGCAACGAGCGCTACTTCGGCACGCCCGCGCCGCAGCTCTCCGGGTTGGAGGCGTGGGTGGCGCCGCACCCGATGGTGCTCCAGAAGGTGCTGGGGCAGTTGGAGAAACACAACCGCTCCGGCGCGCGCCTGGCGGTTCCGTTGGGCAAGAAGGCCTGGAAGCTGGAGCCGCTGAAGGGGCAGGAGCGGGCCGTGGAGCCGCAGTACTGAGAGGGGGATGACATGTCGACGAATCCGAATTGGAAGATCCTGTCCGGAGTGTTCCTGGCGCTGTCCTTGACCGCGTGTGACGGCGGCGAGACGGTGCCCATCGATGTCCCCCAGGGAGACCGCTTCGAGCTGCGGCTGCTGGGGCAGGACGCCGAGGACTACGAGAAGCTGATGCTGGGCGTGGGGCGCGTGGAGGTGATGGTGCAGGGCCGGCTGGTGCCGTTCCAGCTCTCGCCCGCGGCGCGGGCCATGGACCTGGCGCGGACGGACCACGCCTATCTGCTGGGGTACTTCTACCTCCCGGCGGAGGCGGACGCGGCGGACGTCCGGGTTCACTTCGATGACGTGGGCGCGTTCCAGGCGTCGGGCGGGTCGGGCCTCATCAACGCGCGCTCAGGCTCGCTCCTGTTCACGACCCGGCGCGTGGATCTGGAGAAGCGCAAGCATGTCGTCGTCCAACTGCACCTGAACGACAGCTTCTTCCAGGGCCGCGGCGCGAAGGTGCTGTTGCCCTCGACGTTCGTCGTCCACTGAAAGATGGGGGAGGGGGCTGCTCGCTGGGGGCCGGGAGGCCTCCAGCGGGCAGCGGTGGTTCCGGGCTACAGCCCGAGCGCCACGCCCACCACGATTCCCACCAGCGTCGCGCCGACCACCAGGAGGTTGTCCCTCCAGGGGGAGCGTCTCCGGACCGGCTTGGGGGCGGGAGCCGGCTTCGGCTCGGCGCTGACCTGTGAGCGCACGGGCGCGGCGTCGACCTTCGCCTCCAGGGGCGCCGGCTCGAGCTGCGTCACCTCGTCATCGTCGTCGAGGCCCGTGTCCTCGACGGCGGGCTCGGACGGACGCTCCACCAGCCGCAGGGTGGGGGCCGCCTTCTCCACCTGGGTCCAGGGCCGCAGCGCGTCCGCCATCTCCTCGGCCGTCGCGAAGCGCTCCGCGGGGTCCTTGTTCAAGGCGCGGGCGATGAGCCGGGCGAAGTCCTCGGGCACGTCCGGGCGCAGCTCCGACGCCAGGGGCGGCACCCGCTCGATGATGGCGGAGAAGAGGGCCACGGTGTCGGCCACGTCGATGGGCTGCCGGCCCGTCACCATCTGGAACAAGCAGGCGCCCAGGGCATAGACGTCCCCGCGCGCGTCCACCGGCAGGCAGCGGACCTGCTCGGGGGGCATGAAGGAGGGCGTGCCCACCCACGCTCCGGCCTCGGCGCCCACCGAGCGGGCGTCATCCTCGTGGAGCAGCCGGGCCACGCCGAAGTCCAGCACCTTCACCTGGTCGCCGGTGACGATGAAGAGGTTGTCCGGCTTGATGTCCCGGTGGATGACGCCGGCCTTGTGCGCGGTGTCGAGCGCGGACAGCGTCTGGAGCGCCAGCGTCGCGGCCCTGGCCACGGGCAGCGGGCCCTGCTCCTTGAGCAGCAGCCGCAGCGTCTGGCCCCGGAGCAGCTCCATCACCATGAAGGGCGGCTCGTCCTCGTTGCACTGGAAGTCCTTCACCTGGACCAGGTGAGGGTGGCTCAGCCGCGCGGTGGCGTGCGCCTCCCGCTTGAAGCGCGCCAGCACCGCGTCATCGTCCATCAGGTGCTGCTGGAGCACCTTGATGGCCACCACGTCCTCCGCGTCCACCGGCGCCGCCTCGTAGACGATGCCCATGGCCCCCACGCCGATTCGCTGACGCAGCTGATACCTCTGACCCAGCAAAGTTCCAACGCGAGCTGACGAGCGACTCATGAATCAACCGGTATACCCAAGTGGCGCACATGGCGAGGGGGTATCCGCCTGATGACGTATGTTTCAGTCGTTGATACCTCGAAAGCCTTGATGAGTCGGACTGGGGGTGCAAGGTGCCGCGGTGACTGTCTCGGGACGTGAGGCGTCGCTTCTCGGGCCCCGAGAGCGAAGCCGTCCGCGAGTACCGCGACACTGGACTCAGAACAGGAAGCCGATGCGGACCAGGTCCATGTCCACGTCGAGGATGGCCCGGTCTCCGCGCGCCACCACGTCGTCGCTGTTGCGGATGAAGGCATACTGCGCGCCGATGTCGACGGTGTCGCGGCGCTGGTTGAAGCTGTAGCCCACGCCCAGGCCGACGAGAGGCTCGAAGAAGAAGGCCTGGCCGCGCGTCACCGCCCGGTAGCCCACGTCCAGGCCGAGCGTCACCTGGAAGCCCTGCTCGTCCTCGTACTGCAGCGAGTAGTTCCTGCCGTTGGGGCGGTAGCGCAGCGTCTCCCGGCTCCAGGTGCCCGACAGCCGCGGCTGGAGGAAGAAGCCCTGGCCTCGGGGCCGCGGCGAGGGCTTCCAGGCCACGCCCAGCGTCACCTTCAGCTGCCGCAGCTTGGAGCAGCGCGAGGGCTCGAAGTCACACCGGTTGGCCGTCATCATGGGGGTGACCTCGAGCACGCCCGTGGTGCTCTCCGAGAAGCTCCGCCCGAAGCCGACGGGGAGGGCCAGGTGGAGCCGCTCCGTCATGGGGCCCACCAGGAGCAGCGACAGGTGCGTCACCGGGGACAGCCAGAGCGCGTTCTTCGGGGCGGAGTCGTGCTCCCCCTGCGCGTTCGCCGCGGGCGCGAGGAGGAGCAGCATGGCGAGGGCAATGCGTTTCAGGGGGGGCGCTCCTGTTGCTGGGTGGCGTTTGTCTCCAAGCAACACCCATGCCTCGCGTCATCCCCGTCGACACCGCCCGTGTGCCCGGGCGATGGGGGACTCGATTCGCGACAGGATTGTCAGGACCGCCTTCCGCGCCCAGGGGCGGCCATGTCGTGCTCCCCGGCGCCAAAGACAGACGGGGCTGGACGGTGAGCACCGTCCAATCCCGTGGCTCAGCGGCGCGTGAAGCGGGCGCCTAGAAGTCCTTGATGCGGTCCGCCAGGTTGGCGTTGTCGACGAAGGCGTTGGTGTTGCCCTGGATGTTGGCCACGCGGCGGTTGCGCTCGATCTCCGCGGCGTCCACGGCGTCCAGCTTGTTCCACGCCTTGAGGGCCGCTTCCTCGTCGTTGGGGATGGGCTTGTTGTACGTGGAGGAGAAGTAGAACATCGCGCGCGCCACGTTGCCCTTGTGGGAGTCCGGCGGCTCGAAGACGGTGTTGCCCTTGCTGTCGGTGCCCAGCTTGGCGCCGTTGTGGCTCCACTTGACGTTGACCACCTCGCCGAACGGGAAGCTGCTGCGGCGCGAGTTGGCCTTGCTGTCGGTGGGGAACAGGTGGTGCAGGTCGCTCTTGGCCGCGCCCGTGGCGCCCTTGGACTGGGGCCACGTGTGCTCCACGTTCATCACCGCGTTGTTCGGAATCTTGCCGCCCTTGGTCTCCAGGCCCGTGTAGACGCACTCCACGTTGCCCGCGGCGTTCACGTCCAGGCTGGTGAAGATGAGCCGGCGCGCCTCGTTGTAGCTGACGACCTTCTTGTCGGAGGACGACTCGCGCACGGCGCGCAGGAGCGCGTCGTCACGCAGCCCGTCGAACGGGTCATCCGACGGCTCGGGATCCGGCTCGGGCGCCTTCGTCTCCGGGACGATGTTCAGGCCCCACTGCTTCAGCGTGCCCGTGTCGCCCTTGGCCTGGTCCTGCACCTCCAGCGTCCAGGTGCCCTTCGTGGACTCGCCGGCGAAGGCGGTCAGGTCGAAGCTGCCCTTGAGGTCGTCGGCGGAGCCACCCTGGCGGCTGGACACCACCGCGCTCTTGCCGGAGGGGGCCGTCAGCTTCACCGTCAGGTCGCCGCGGTAGGTGTGGGCGATGTCCAGGTCCAGCTTGAGCGACTCCACCTTGGCGTCGTCCGCGACGTCCAGGGTGCTGGTGACGGTGGCGTTGTCCTTGATGGCCGCGTTGGGGCTGGTGGTGTGGACCAGCGGGGCGGCCTGGGCGCCGGCGGCGGCCTTCAGGCCCTCGGCGGCCGCGTTCGACACGGTGGGCTTCACCGGCACGAAGACGGCGCCGAGCTTCGTCAGCAGGGAGGGCGACAGGCCCGCGAGTCCGGAGCGCGAGGGCTCGAACTCGTTGCGAGCCACCGAGGCCGTCCGGGGGGCGGACGTCTCACGGGTGGTCTCAGTTTCAGTCGGGCGGGCGGGGAGGGGCGAGCGACGGGGGCCGACGACACTGGTCATGCGGGCATTATCGGCAACGACGCGTCACAGGTTGTCCCGTCGCCGTGTCTTTTTTGATGACGCCGGAAAACTGGGGATTTCCCGGCGATATTGACGTCTTTTCCAGGGTTTGGCGGCGCCCTGCAGCCCCGGAGGCTCAGTTCCGGAGGAGCTCGGTCTGCGTCCGGCCGTCGGCGCCGAGGCCATCCAGGCGGACGAAGTCGACGGAGAAGGGCCAGGACGTCTTCACGAAGATGTGGAGCAGTTGGGCGGGGCCGGCGCCGAACTTCGTCCAGGCCTGCACGGCGCAGCCGCCGCCCTGGACCTGGGTGGTGGTGAGGTCGATGGGGCGATCAGCGAAGGCCCGCAGGCGGATGCGGACGCGGCCCCCGTCGGGCGTGAGCTCCACCTGCTGCGTGTCCTCCAGGCCGTACGCGGGCTGCTCGACGCCGAGCAGGTCCTCCACCTCCGACTCGCCGCGCTCCAGCATGCGCCAGTACACGCGCACGGGCTTGCTCCCCACCGGATGGCAGGCCTCGTCGAGCCGCACGGCGTAGTGGACCTGGTTGCGGTTCTCGCTCCGGGAGAGGAAGAAGGCGGATGGCTCCTGGGGCGACGGCTCCGCGGCGGCCAGCGAGGGGATGAGCGCCAGCGCGGCGGTGACGACGGTCCTGATCCAGAGGTTGCGGTGCACGACGGTTCCCCCCTTCACGGCGGAGTGACGCGGACGGCGATGCTGGGAAGGTAAACACCCCAGCCGCCGCCAGCTGTCACCCGGCCCGAGCCCTGCGGCCGGGCGGTGCCTAGCATGGACGGCGGCCCGGGTCTGCTTTCACACGCGCCCGGGTGTCCTGCGGTGGGCGCCCTCCGCGTGGCCTGACTTAACCCCGGCCCCTGGCGGCCGCATGACGAACCGCCAGGGAGGGCTGGACCCAGGCCCGGGCGGTGCGTGCCCCATGCCCGGGGGTGCATCACGGCGTGGTGAAGAAGGAGCTGATGGCCTCGGCGCTGTGGAAGGGCAGCTTCTCGAGCGACGTGAAGGGCTCGCTCAGGTCGAACCCGGGCGACACGATGGAGGCCACGCGCAGGTAGTAGATGCTGTCGGGCTGCAGCGTGCCCGGGGGCAGGCGGACCTGGGTGGTGGAGCCCGGGGCGTAGATGCTGCCGGCGGGCATCAGGAAGCGCAGCTGGGCGTCGTAGCGGTAGAGCGTCACCCGGTAGGCGTGGGGCGTGCCGAGCGTGGGCGGCGTCCAGGCGAGGACGGGGCTGTTGGTGCCCACCTCGCGCTGCACGTTCGCGGGGACGCCGTCGATGGTCAGCGAGCGGGGCGGGGACACCTGCGGCTGCACGGGGCCGGCGATGAGGTTGTCGAACACGTCGTACGAGTAGAGGCGACCCGACAGGTACATGGAGACGCCCGAGTCATCCGGCACCGGGGACAGGACGCGGAACGGATAGCTGTGGATGCCGACGAGGCCCCAGCTGGACGGGAAGGGATTGCCGAACTTCAGGCGGCTGGTGAAGTTGAACGACGCGTTCCGGGGGAGGAACAGGTTGAGCAGCTCCCCGGAGTAGCCCACCCAGCGCCCGCCGGTGTTGTGCGCGTTGGGGAGGACCTCGAAGAGGGGCGTGGAGCCGGTGGCCTGCGGGTGCACGTCCGTGGCGAACTGGGTGTACGCGGGCAGGCGCCACTCGATGGGGAACTCGCGCATCGGCGTGGGCTGCAGGTAGCCCGTCACGGGCAGCGGGGTGATGCCGTCCGGCACGTAGTCGAACGCGCCCATCTGCACGGAGCGCTCCACCGCGGCGTAGCCCAGCGCCGTCCCATCCGGCGCCGTGCCGGCGCTGAACTGGCTGAGCTGATTGACATACATCCGGTCGCCCTTGGAGGCGTCGAAGGTGGGCAGGTTGTAGCCGCTGCTCAGGCCGAGGTCGGCCTGGTTGGTGAGCAGCGTCGTCTGGCCGTCGGGAATCTGGTCGAAGACGTTCACATAGCCGAACAGGTCCACCTCACCGGAGGTGAGCTGGAGGCTGGAGCCGGGCTGCTGGCTGCTCCAGGTGTTCTGCCACGGCGCCAGGTTGAGCAGGTTGATCTGCAGCGTGGTGAGGTAGCTGTTCGAGTACTCGGCGTCCATCCGCCCCAGGCGGTTGCGGCCGAGGTCGATGTGGCGCGCGTCGGTGATGACGTGGGTGGCGCCGGTGCGCAGGTAGAACGGGCCGGAGGGCACACCATTGAAGCGCCAGCCGCCCGGCACCGCGGAGCCGAGGATGAGCTGGAAGGTGGAGCCCTGCTGCACGAGGATTTCGGGCGGGTTGGCGGACAGGTCATTGACCTGCTCGGCGATGCCCACCGACGTGTAGAAGCGCGTGGTGTCGGTCACCAGCACCGCGTCGGACGGTGGGCCTGCGTCGGGGGTGGGGCCCGCGTCGGGGGTGGGGCCACCATCGGTGGGGGAGCTCTCCGTCCCCGGGTCGATGTTCGCCTGCCCATCATCCAGTTCCTGCTCCTGTCCGGGGGCACCGCCACAACCGACCAACCAGACCACGCATGCCGAGCCGAGTACCGCGGAGAAACGAGACCGCTTCACGAAGACCTCCTGATGGAAATGCCGCGGTCACAATACGCGCGGGCACCTCGGCTCTGGCTGTCTTGGCGAATCAATCCCTCACCGCGAAATCACCCGCGAGTGTTTTGCGCAATCCGGGCGCGTCGGGTGTGGTGCTTGCGGAGGTCTGCCCGCGACTCAGCGGGCGGCGAGCAGGCCCTTCTTGCGCCAGTCGTCCAGGTGCAGGGACAGCATTTCGCGGTCCACGCGACGGAACGCGAGGCCGAGGCTGGCGATGGCCTCGCGGGTGTTGGCGGCGTCGTAGACGGGCTGTCCCTCGTGCAGCTCCCAGCGCGTCGCGCTGCCGCCGTACACCTTCTCGTAGAGCATGGGGAGCAGGGCGCAGAGCGGGTTCTCGGCCGCGCGGGGATGCTGCATGAGGCGGTCCACCCATGCCTCGTAGGGCACGCGGCTGAGGTGGTGTCCGCATTGGTCGAGCATCGTGTAGATGCCCTCCATGTCCGTGTTGTCTTCCGGCGTGGGCGGAACGAGGTGATAGGCCTTGCCGACCGCGCCCTCGTGTGAGGCGATGCCCAGGAGGGCGGCGCTGGCGAAGTCCACGGTGACCATCTCCTTGCCCTGTCGTTCGAGGATGGGGCAGCAGCCGATCTCGATGCAGCCGAGGATGAAGCGCCCCATGAAGTCGTCCGGGTTCCCGACGCCTGTCTCCGAGTGGCCCATGACGAAGCCGGGGCGGTAGACGTTCACCGCGAGGCCTCGCGCATGGGCCTCCCAGACGCGCTTCTCCGCCACCCACTTGGTGGCGGAGTACCCCAGGTCGTAGCGCAGGCATTCCAGGTGATCGTCCAGGTCCGCGTCCTCGCGGAGGACCTGGGTGTTCTTGAAGTAGCCGGTGGGGCCGAACGCGGCGATGGTGGACACGTAGTGCACGGGCGTGGGCCCCATCGCGGCCAGCCGCAGCACCTCGGTGGTGCCTCCCACGTTGGCGGCCCGGAGCGCCTCGTAGGTCTGCACGAAGTTCACGTGCGCGCCGATATGGAAGATGGCCTCGGCGCGTCCGGCGAGGGCCTGTCGTTGCCGGGCGTCCATCCCCAGCCCTGGGGCCCCCAGGTCTCCGGGCACCGGCTCGATGCGCGAGGCGAAGGGCTCCTCCCACAGGTCGTACTTCACGAGCGTCTGTCGGATGCGCGCGAGCGCCGCCTCCGGGTCCTCCGCGCGGACGAGGCAGGCCACCTGGGCCGTCGTCGTCCGAAGCAGGTCGCGCAGGATGAAGGCGCCGAGGAAGCCCGTGGCGCCGGTGAGGAAGATGCAGCGCATCTCCTCCAGGCGCTTGCCCTTCGTCACGGGTCTGCCCTTGGCGGGGATGATGTCCTCGGGCAGGTGTGCCTCCTCGCGCCAGGTCTCGGGCCCCGCGATGGCGCGGCCTTCACCCTGGGCCCCAGAGCGCGCCCGGCGGACCGCTTCGATGAAGTCCCCCAGCGTGTGCGCCTCGTGGAGGGCATACGCGGAGAGGCCGACGCCGAACTTCTCGCGCAGCCGCAAGGCCAGGCGTCCCCTCATCAGGGACGTGCCTCCCAGCCGCGCGAAGTCATCGTCGGGGGAGGCTGTCTCCACGCCGAGCATCTCTGTCCAGAGGGCGCTCACACCCGAGACGACCGGGTCCTCCGAGGTCATCAAATCCTGCGGGATTGCCGACCCGCCAGGAGGGGGCGGGATCGCGGGGCGTGCTTCGATGGATGTCGTGGTCATGGGTTCTCTCCTGGAGGGACAAAGACGTCAGCTTCGCGACGACAGGAGCGCGGGCAGCGCCGAACGGTCCGTCTTTCCGTTCGCGTTCACAGGGAGGCGCTCGAGCACCACGAAGCGGGAGGGCACCATCTGCTTCGACACCTGGGCGAGCATGAAGTCCCGCAGCGCCTCCTCGATGTTCGGGGACGGCTCCTTGGGTACCACGAAGGCCGCCAGTGACTTCTCGCCGTCCGCTCGCTCCTGGAGCGTCACCACCGCGTCCCAGAGGAGCCCGCTCTGCAGGAGCATCTTGGCGACCTCGTCCAGCTCGATGCGGTGGCCGTAGATCTTCACCTGATGGTCGTTGCGGCCCAGGAACTCCAGGTTCCCGTTCTCGTCCCAGCGCGCCATGTCGCCCGTGCGGTAGATGCGCAGCGCCTGTCCGTCCTTCAGACCCTCCACCGTGGGGAAGCGCTCCGCGGTGAGCTCCTGCTGGTGCAGGTATCCCCGTGCGAGGCCCGCGCCCGCGAGGCACAGCTCTCCGGGCTGTCCCGGCGCCACGGGGCGCAGGTGCTCATCGAGCAGGAAGACCTCGGTGTGGGCGACGGGCTGCCCGATGGTCACCGAGCCGCCCAGGGTGTCCTGGAGCCGCACCCGATGCGTGGTCGAGTAGATGGACACCTCGGTGGGGCCGTAGGCGTGGACGAGCTGCTCCGGTGGTTTGCTCTCGAGGACCGCGCGGAAGGTGCGGGCGTTCGCGCGCTCCCCACCCACGATCAACCGGCGCAGCTGGCTGAAGGCATCGGGGTAGGCCTGGGCCATCATGTTGAAGACGGCGGTCCCGATGCTCAGCACGTCGACGCGCATGTCGCGCAGGGCGTCGCGCAGGGCGTGGGAGTCCAGGAGCGTGGCCTTGGCGATGACCACGACCAGGCCTCCGTTGAGGAGCGTGCCCCAGATTTCATACAGCGACATGTCGAACGCGAGGTTCGACGTCTGGGCCACCCGCTCCCCGGGCCGGACGACCAGGAGGGGGTTGTCGAAGATCAGCCGGCGGATGCCCCTGGCGAGGATCTGCACGCCCTTGGGCCGGCCCGTGGTCCCGGAGGTGTACATGATGTAGACGCGCCGCTCCGGCGGGTCGTCCGGCGCGACGAACGACTCGGGCTCTCGTGCCACGGAGGCCCTGTCGCGTTCCATGCACAGGCGGGTGATGCTCCCCGCCATGCACTTCGCCTCATCCGTCACGGTCTCGGAGAGGAGCACCTGGGCCTGTGAGTCCCGCATGATGTAGGCGATGCGGTCTCGGGGGTACTGGAGGTCCAGCGGCACGCAGGTGGCGCCCAGCTTGAGGAGCGCCACCAGGGCCGCGATGGCCTCGATGCCCTGATTCATGGCCAGGGCGACAGGCGTCTCCTCGCCCACGCCCAGCTTCTTCAGGGCGTTGGCGAACTGGTTGGCGCGGCGGTCCAGGGCGTCGTAGGTGATGCGTTTGACGCCCCAGTGGACGGCGATGTCCATGGGCCGGAGCGCGACTTGTGCGTGCCACAGGTCGGAGAGCCCGCCCTGGTTGGGGTCGATGACCGCAGGGTTGTTCCCCTCTGCCTTGGCTGCGAGATGCGCGATGGACATGGATCCTCCTGTGGGTAGACGACGGGGTGCGACTTCAGCCGCGAGGGGCTCTCGCGGAGTTCGTGGGAAGCAGGCCCTTCTTGCGCCAGTCCTCGAGGTAGAGGGACATCAGCGGTTGGTCCAGGCGATGGAACCCGAGGCCGAGTCCGGCGAGTGCCTCCCGGGTGTTCCGGGCGTCGTAGACAGGCATTCCCTCGTAGACCTCCCAGCGCGTCGAGCCGCCGCCGTAGACCTGCTCGTAGAGCATGGGCACCAGGGGGCAGAGCGGGTTGTCGGCCGCGCGGGGGTCCTTCATGAGCCGGTCCACCCATTCCTCGTAAGGGACGCGGCTGAGGGGCTGACCACAGTCGTCGAGGAGGTCATAGAGCGAGTCCATGTCGATGGAGTCGCGAGGGGAGAGGGGCACCAGGTGATAGGCCTTGCCGATGGCGCCCTCGCGAGAGGCGATGCCGAGGAGGGCGCCGCTGACGAAGTCCACGGGCACCATCTCCTTGCGTTGGCGCGGGAGGATGGGACCGCTGCCAATCTGGATGCAGCCGCGCACGAAGCGCGCGACGAAGTCGTCTGGATTGCCGACGCCCGTCTCCCCGTGGCCCATGATGAAGCCCGAGCGGTAGATGTTCACCGCCAGCCCGCGCTCGATGGCCTCCCACACGCGCTTCTCGGCCACCCACTTGCTGGCCGCGTACCCCAGGTCGTAGCGCAGGCAGTCCAGGTGCTTGTCCAGGTCCTCGTCCTCGCGCAGGACCTGGGTGCCGTTGAAGTAACCGGTGGGGCCGAACACGGCGATGGTGGACACGTAGTGCACGGGCGTGGGCCCCAGCGCGGCCAGCCGCAGCACCTCCGTGGTGCCATCGACGTTGACGGCCTTGTGCGCCTCGTAGGGCTGCACGTAGTTCACGTGCGCGCCGACGTGGAGGATGGCCTCGGCCCGCTCGACGAGGGCCTGTCGTTGCCCGGCGCCCAGGCCCATGCGGGGGGCGCCGAGGTCTCCGAGCACCGGCTCGATGCGCGCGGCGAAGCCGTCCTCCCACAGGTCGTACTTCTCCAGGGCCCGCTGGATGCGCGCGAGCCCTGTCTCCGAGTCCCTCGCGCGGACGAGGCAAGCCACCTGGGCTTTCGTCATCCGCATCAGGTCGCGGAGCATGAAGGCGCCGAGGAAGCCCGTGGCGCCCGTGAGGAAGACGCAGCGCATCTCCTCCAAGGCCTTGTGCTGGATGACAGCTTGGCTTGGGACGATGTCCTCGGGCAGGCGCGCGTCCTCTCGCCAGGTGTCGGGCCCCGCGATGGCGCGGCCTTCGTCCTGGGCACCCGACAGGGCCTGCCGCACCGCCTCGATGAAGTCTCCCAGCGTGTGCGCCGCGTGGAGCGCATGCACGGACAGGCCCACGCCGAACTTCTCGCGCAGCCGCAGCGTCAAGCGCCCCGCCATCAGGGAGTTGCCACCCAGCCGCATGAAGTCATCGCCAGGGGAAGCGGTCTCCACACCGAGCAGCTCGCTCCAGATGTCGCTCACGCCCGCGACGACCGGGTCCTCCGACAGAGGCGTACTCCGTACGAGTGACGGTCGGTTCCTGGGCGGGTCGAGCTGGGGCAGCGCGGCGCGGTCGACCTTGCCATTGGCCGTGACGGGGAGCCGCTCCAGCATGACGAAGCGAGACGGCACCATGGGCTCCGACACCCTGTCGCGCATGAAATCGCGGAGGGCGTCCTCGAGGCCCGCGCCGGTGTCCTTGGGTACGACGAAAGCCGCCAGCGACTTCTCGCCATCGGGTCGCTCCTGGAGAGTCACGACCGCGTCCCAGACGAGCCCGCTCTGCAGGAGCGACTTGGAGACCTCGTCCAACTCGATGCGGTGGCCGCGAATCTTCACCTGATGGTCGGCCCGGCCCAGGTACTCCAGCGTCGCGTTCTCGCGCCACCGCGCCAGGTCTCCGGTGCGGTAGATGCGCAGCGCCTGGCCATCCTTCAACCCTGGCACCGTGGGGAAGCGCTCGGCGGTGAGCTCCGGCTGGTGGAGATAGCCGCGCGCGAGGCCCTCTCCCGCGAGGCACAGCTCTCCGGTTTGTCCCAGCGCCACGGGGCGCAGGTCCTCATCGAGCAGGAAGACCTCCGTGCGCGCGATGGGCTTGCCGATGGAGATGGACCCGCTCAGGGTGTCCTGGAGTTGAATCCGATGTGCGGTCGAGTAGATGGACACCTCGGTGGGGCCGTAGCCATTGACGAGGTGCTCTGGTGGATGGCTCTCGAGCACGGCGCGGCAGAGCCGGCCATTGGCTCGCTCTCCGCCCATCACGACGAGGCGCAGTCCGCTGAAGGCATCGGGGCACGCTTGGGCGACCATGTTGAAGAGCGCCGTCGCGATGCTCATGACGTTGACGCGCATGTCGCGCAGGGCCTCACGCAGGGCGTGCGCATCCAGGACGGTCGCCTTGGAAATCACCACGAGTGAGGCGCCGTTGAGCAGCGCCCCCCAGATTTCATACAGCGCCATGTCGAACGCGTGGTTGGACGCCTGGGCAACCCGCTCCCCGGGATGGATGCCGAGGATGGGGTTGTCGATGACCAGTCGGCGGATGCCCTGGGCGAGAATCTCGATGCCCTTGGGCTGCCCGGTGGTTCCGGACGTGTGCATGATGTAGGTCCGTCGCTCCGGAGTGTCGCGGGGGCCGGTGAAGGTCTCGGGCTCGCGCGTCACGGCATCCCTGTCTCGTTCCAGGCAGATGCAGGTGATGGCCCCCGTCGTGCACTGCGCCTCCTCGGTGACTGTCTCGGCGAGGAGGACTCGGGCCCGTGAACTCTCCACGATGGAGGTGATGCGCCCGCGCGGATGCTGCAGGTCCAGGGGGACATGGGTGGCGCCCAGCTTGGCGAGGGCCACATGGACGACGAGTGCATCGATTCCCCTTCGCATGGCCACGGCGACGGGCGTCTCCTCTCCCACGCCTCTCCTGTGCAGGGCATTCGCGAGCTGGTTGGCTCGGCGGTCCAGGGCGCCATAGGTGATGCGCTTGACGCCCCAGTGGATGGCGATGTCCATGGGCCGGAGCGCGACTTGCGCATGCCACAGATCTGCGAGTCCGGCTTGGAGGGGATAGATGGACGCAGGGGTGACCCCCTCGGCCGTGGATGCGAGGTGTGTCGTCATCATGTTTCTTCCAGTCGATGGAGGAGAGAGGACTTCAGTGACCGCGTGCCGTTGTCGATGGGCTGGGGAGCAGGCCCTTCTCGCGCCAGTCCTCGAGGTAGAGGGACATCAGCGGTTGGTCCAGGCGATGGAACCCGAGGCCGAGTCCGGCGAGTGCCTCCCGGGTGTTCCGGGCGTCGTAGACAGGCATTCCCTCGTAGACCTCCCAGCGCGTCGAGCCGCCGCCGTAGACCTGCTCGTAGAGCATGGGCACCAGGGCGCAGAGCGGGTTGTCGGCCGCGCGGGGGTCCTTCATGAGCCGGTCCACCCATTCCTCGTAAGGGACGCGGCTGAGGGGCTGACCACAGTCGTCGAGGAGGTCATAGAGCGAGTCCATGTCGATGGAGTCGCGAGGGGAGGGGGGCACCAGGTGATAGGCCTTGCCGATGGCGCCCTCGCGAGAGGCGATGCCGAGGAGGGCACCGCTGACGAAGTCCACGGGCACCATCTCCTTGCGTTGGCGCGGGAGGATGGGGCAACTGCCAATCTGGACGCAGCCGCAGACGAAGCGCGCGACGAAGTCGTCTGGATTGCCGACGCCCGTGCGGGTGTGTCCCATGATGAAGCCCGAGCGGTAGATGTTCACCGCCAGCCCTCGCTCGACGGCTTCCCATACGCGCTTCTCGGCCACCCACTTGCTGGCGGAGTAGCCCAGGTCGTAGCGCAGGCAGTCCAGGTGCTTGTCCAGGTCCTCGTCCTCGCGCAGGACCTGGGTGCCGTTGAAGTAACCGGTGGGACCGAACACGGCGATGGTGGACACGTAGTGCACGGGCGTGGGCCCCAGCGCGGCCAGCCGCAGCACCTCCGTGGTGCCATCGACGTTGACGGCCTTGTGCGCCTCGTAGGGCTGCACGTAGTTCACGTGCGCGCCGACGTGGAGGATGGCCTCGGCCCGCTCGACGAGGGCCTGTCGTTGCCCGGCGCCCAGGCCCAGGCGGGGGGCGCCGAGGTCCCCGAGCACCGGCTCGATGCGAGGCGCGAAGGAGTCCTCCCACAGGTCGTACTTCTCCAGGGCCCGGCGGACGCGAGCGAGCGCTGTCTCCGCGTCCCTCGCGCGAACCAGGCAGGCCACCTGTGCCTTCGTCGTCCGCATCAGGTCGCGGAGCATGAAGGCGCCGAGGAAGCCCGTGGCGCCCGTGAGGAAGACGCAGCGCATGTCCTCCAGCGCGCGTCCCTTCGTCACCGGCTTGCCTGAAGCGGGCGCGATGTCCTCGGGCAGGCGCGCGTCCTCGCGCCAGGCGTCGGGCCCCGCGATGGCGCGGCCCTCGGCCTGGACACCCGCCAGGGCCTGCCGCACCGCTTCGATGAAGTCCCCCAGCGTGCGTGCCTCATGGAGGGCGTGCGCGGACAGGCCCACGCCGAACTTCTCGCGCAGCCGCAGCGTCAGGCGTCCCGTCATCAGGGAGTTGCCGCCCAGGCGCACGAAGTCATCGCCAGCGGACGCGGTCTCCACGCCGAGCAGCTCGGTCCAGATGTCGCTCACGCCCGCGACGACGGGGTCCTCCGGCGGGGGAGTGCTCTGTGCGGGCACCGCTCCGGGTCCTGGCGACACGGGGCGGGGCAGCGCCGCGCGGTCGACCTTTCCATTGGCGGTGACGGGGAGCCGCTCCAGCAGGACGAAGCGAGACGGCACCATGGGCTCCGACACCCTGTCGCGCAGGAAGTCGCGGAGGGCGTCCTCGAGGCCCGGGCCGGTGTCCTTGGGTACGACGAAAGCCGCCAGCGACTTCTCGCCATCGGGTCTCTCCTGGAGTGTCACCACGGCGTCCCAGACGAGCCCGCTCCGCAGGAGCGTCTTGGAGACCTCGTCCAGCTCGATGCGATGACCGCGAATCTTCACCTGATGGTCGGCCCGGCCCAGGTACTCCAGCGTCCCGTTCTCGCGCCACCGCGCCAGGTCGCCGGTGCGGTAGATGCGCAGCGCCTCGCCGTCCTTCAATCCGGGCACCGTGGGGAAGCGCTCCGCGGTGAGCTCCGGCTGGTGGAGATAGCCGCGCGCGAGGCCCTCTCCCGCGAGGCACAGCTCTCCCATCTGTCCCGGTGCGACGGGGCGCAGGTCCTCGTCGAGCAGGAACACCTCGGTGCGCGCGATGGGCCTCCCGATGGGGATGGAGCCGCTCAAGGCATCCTGGAGGCGCGCCTCGTGGGCTGTCGCGTAGATGGACACCTCCGTGGGGCCGTAGCCGTTGACGAGCCGCTCGGGAGGGTGGCTCTCCAGCACCGCGCGGAAGAGGCGGGGATTGGCGCGCTCTCCCCCCACGACCACCAGCCGAAGCCCGCCGAAGGCATCCGGACAGGCCTGGGCCACCAGGTTGAAGAGGGCGGTGGCGATGGTCATCACGTCGACGCGCATGTCGCGCAGGGCCTGGCGGAAGGCCTGGGCATCCAGGAGCGTCGCCTTGGAGATCACCACGAGCGCGGCCCCGTTGAGCAGCGCGCCCCAGATTTCATAGAGGGAGATGTCGAACGCGTGGCTCGTGAGCTGCGCGACGCGCTCCCCGGGATGGATGCCGAGGATGGGATTGTCGATGACCAGTCGGCGGATGCCCTTCGCGAGGACCTCGATGCCCTTGGGACGTCCCGTCGTCCCGGACGTGTACATGATGTACGTCCGTCGCTCCGGGGTGTCGCGCGGACCGGTGAAGGTCTCGGGCTCGCGCGCCACGCTGTCCGCGTCACGTTCCAGGCAAAGGCAGCTCAATCCAGCCAGGGCGCAATGCGTCTCTTCCGTCAGGGTCTCGGTGAGGAGGACCTTCGTTCCTGAGTTTTCCAGGATGTATGTGATTCTCTCGCGAGGGTGCTGGAGGTCCAGCGGGACGTGAGAGGCCCCGAGCTTCGCGAGGGCCACGTGCGCCACGATGGCCTCGATGCCGCGCCGCATGGCCACGGCGACGGGCGTCTCCTCGCCCACGCCTCGCTTGCGCAGCGCGTTCGCGAGCTGGTTGGCCCGGCGGTCCAGCGCGTCATAGGTGACGCGCTTGACGCCCCAGTGGATGGCGATGGCTCCGGGCTGGAGGTGGACCTGGGCCTGCCACAGGTCCGCGAGCCCTGACTGAGACGGATGACGCCTTGCAGGAACGCTGCTTTTCGATGGGGATTCGATGATGTGCATGCTCGTCGCGCGCTCCTCATGGATGTGTCGGGTGGGGGTGTTTGACATTTGTTTAATGTCAATTGGGCGTTTGTCGATGAAATTCCTCGCATGTCTTGCGTCTGGAGGTGGCCGGTGGCGCCTGCGGGCATCCGGGGTGCCCGCAGCGCCTGTTCATGCGGGCCTGAGGTCTGCGTCAGGTGTCGTCGCAGTCTTGAAGCGGGATGAACCACACCTGGAAGGAGCCGGTGTCATCGATGGCGCGGAAATAGATGCGGTCGCCGACGCGGGTGAAGCCCTCCGGGAGCGAGTTCTCGCCGCGCGTCGCGATGTCCGCCAGGGGAAGGCTGGAGGCGACCGTGCCGTGGGTGAACCAGGGTTCGAGCCCTTCGCCCGGCGCCGAGGCGGCGAAGAGGGCGGCGTTCTGGCCCAACGGGAACAGGGGCGAGGCGTACTCGTCACTCAGGCTGAGCGCTTCCGACAAGGCGGAGGTGCCCGCGGTGGTGCCGTCGGAGGTCCAGAGTGTCGCGGCGCGCGGTGCGGGCCCGGGGCTCGCGATGGCCACGGAGAAGAAGAGCCGCTCTCCCGAGACGGTATATTGTTGCAGATAAGGGTAGGCCGCCTCCTCGCCCGCATAGGGATTGGGGAGGGTGACGACCGCGCCCTTCCCGCCGCCACTCAACGACAGTCGCTGGATGCGCATCCGCATGCTCGTGGCGTCGACCGAGGCCAGGTAGGCATTGCCTTTCAAGGCGCCGAGCAGGGTGACACCCTTGCCGAAGGCATCCACCCGCCGGGTCCCCGTCGCGGTGCCATCCGTCCTCCACACCTCCGTGTTCGCTCCGTCCACGAACAGGAACAGCCCCACGTCACCGGCCTGTCCCGTGCCGGTGATGGGCACTTGCTGGGCATCGACCTTCTTGACGAGGGCCGTGCCGGCGGCGGTACCGTCCGTGCGCCACAGTGAAGTGCCCTGCGCCGCCGAGGACAAGAAGAAGAGCTGGTAGGGGCCCACGCGCAGCGACATGTTCCCGAGCGTCGACTCCGGACCGAAGCGCGCGAAGCGCAGCGTGCCCTCGGGCGTTCCATCCGTGTGCCACAGCTCCAGCTCCGGTGCCCCGGGCGTGGGGCTCCATTGGCGCATGAAGGTGAGCTTCCCGTTCTGGGCCGCGACGAAGCTGAGGTGCGTGCCTTCAGGGCCTGGAGTCAAATCCCTGACCAGGTGCGTGCCCGCCTCGGTGCCATCGCTGACCCACAGCTCGCGTCCCGTCGCGGGCTGGTCGAGCAGGAAGAACACCCGAGGGCCCACGGGTATCAGGTTGCGCAGCGCGGGGATTCCCACCGACGCCGCGGGGAAGGACTTCACCCGGGTCGTCCCCACGGCCGTGCCGTTGCTGCGCCAGAGGGCGGCGCTTCCGTCGAACAGGTTGGTGGCGAAGTAGAGCGTGCCTTCGACGTCGGCGAACCACTCGGGGAAGGGGCCGTTGAGCGTGGCGCCCGAGCCGGGGGGGATGACCACGGCGAGGCGCGCGGGGAGTCCCGGGCAGACCTGCTCCGTGTGCTCCTTGTGCGCCGTGGCTCCCCGGAAGCCCGCCGTGGAGCGGGCAGGGGGCGCGACGCCCGCGCCTCGAAGCTCAAGTCGGGTGGGGCCCCCGCAGCCGGCGAACACCAGACCCATCAGCACACACACATGTCTCGCTTGCATGTCCCTCTCCTCCGTGGCGACAACCGACGGAGGATGGGATGAGCGGAAGGGATTCCCCTATCCGCCAGCGAGGCGAGCCCTTATTCAGGGACGGACAGGTGCCCTCCCTCGAAAGGGAGGACACCCGCATGGGGGTTACGGGGCGAAGGCCGTGGAGGCCCAGATGCCGAACGAGCAGGAGCAGTCCCCCGTGAGCTGCTCACCCTGGCAGCAGTCCCGCGTGCGTCCATTGGGCGAGCACGCCTTGCCGGCGGGCGCCGCTGACGTCGAATCGAAGCGCAGGGCCTGGCGATATCGCCATGGAGTTGTTCTTGAATCCCGGTGGCTGATTCGTGGCGCCGTGGCGTGAGGTTCCTGGGCCCAGGGGGGAGGGGGGCATCTGAGTTCCCCTCGGCGAGTCACCGGGCGCTATAACGCTGCCTGGACAGCTCGAGGAGAACTCGTGGGAATCATCCGGCTCGTGGGAGTGATGCTCGCCGTCGCGGGCGGCGTGTTGCTGTGGACGGGGCTCAATGCGCGGGAGTCGCTCACCGAGCGAGCCACCCAGGCCTTCACCGGCAAGTACACGGAGCAGACCACGCTGTACCTGGCGGGCGGGGGCGCCGCGCTCGCGGGAGGCATCCTGCTGGTGCTGTTCGGCGGCGGTCGCGGCAAGCGTCGCTAGTCCCGCACGAGCGGGGGCTGGTTTCTCGCGCCGCCCCGGCGCGAGCAGGTGTCGCCCCTGCTGAGTCGCTCGCGGGCGCGGGTGTTGCTTCGTCCGGGTCGCGCGCTGGCGCGGGCGTTTCCTCGTCCGGGTCACTCGCGGGCGCAGGTGTTGCCCATCGCCCCCGCTGCGCGCTACCCGGAAGCGGTCTGCCTCCCGGCCGCGCGTCAGCGCGCGAGCAGTTGCTCAGGTAGGGCGCACCGGCGCCTCGTGCGCGGGGTCGCCGACGGCGTGCAGTCGGGACCATCCCCGCTCCCGCAGCAGCCGGTGGATGGGCTCACGCAGCGAGGCTCGCAGTCGCTGCTCCGCGTCCGGCGTTCCCTCTCCGCTCGCGGGCACTCGCCAGACGGCGGCGCCCTCTCCGGAGGGAGGCGCCTCGCCCTCCAGCATGAGCCGGATGACCATCGGCGGCGGCCCCAGGGCGTCCACGGCGCCTGTCCCCGTGTCCAGCGTGGCATGCGCCCGGTCCGGTGCGCACAGGCCGTTGAACACGGCGGCGGCCTGCTCGGCCACGCCGCGGTGGGAGCACTCGAAGATGACGCGCCAGGGGCGGTGCGCGGGCTTCGCCGTCGGCGTCATCAGCCATCGGAACAAGAACACCGCGAGCGTCGCGCCGAGCAACTGCGCGGCCACGAAGGACTCGACATCCATCGCGTGCAGGGCGCTGGCACGGGTGCTCACCGCCCGGGCGAGGATGAGCGCCGGGTTCGCCAGCGAGCGCGAGTCGGTGAACCACACCGTGGCCGCGGCATACCCGGCCACGACGAAGTGGGTGGCGGAGGGCCGGGTGCGCACGCAGCCGCGCACCACGATGAGCAGGCCGAACGTCGCCACCAGCTCCGTGAGGAACTGCGCCGAGCTGGCCGAGGGCGTCCGCGTGGCGATGAGCAGCGGCTCTCCGCACATGAGGTGTGCCACCAGCCGTCCCGCGAGCCCTCCGCCCAGCTGTGCCAGCACGTAGCGCGGCACGTCCCGCCACGGAGTGCCGTCCTCCAGCGCGTCCGCGAAGGTGAGGGCGGGGTTGAAGTGCGCGCCGGACAGCGGCTGGAGCACCCAGGTGAGGCACGCGAGCACGACGCCGGCCGCCAGGGACATGAAGAGGCGGTTGTCGGTGGCGCTCACGCCCAGGTGCTCGGCGCCGTGGTGCGCGCCCTCCAGGGCCACCACGAGCAGTCCGCAGCCGAGCGCTTCGACGGCGAGCCGTCGGGGGCGATTGAGCCGCCCGGCGCTGGCGGAGGTCGTGGATGCATCTGCGCTCGTCATCGCGGGGCCCTCCAGCGGCGCTCCCACCCTATGCCTGGGGGAAAGGGCCGTCAAAGCCGACGCGAGCGCCTGCCCGGCACGACTATTCGAAGGTCAGCGAGGAGCCACCGGACAGGTCCTCCTCCAGCATCTCGGGGCGGCCGAAGACGCGCACGTGGCTGCCGCCCGAAGCGCTCACTCGCAAGGTGTCGGACACTCGCAGCGAGGCCATGCCGCCGCCGCTGGACTCCAGCGCCGCCTCCCGCGACGCGAGCTTTCCCGCATACACCTCGCTCCCACCCGACAGGTCCAGCCTCATCTGGCGCGCCTCGCCCTCCAGGAGCGCATACGCGCCTCCGCTCAGGGAGAGCGCCACCGACTGCGCGCGCAGCTCACGCACCAGGATCGCGCCGCCTCCGCTGGCGGACACGCTGAAGTGATTCGCGTCGACGCCGCCCGTCACGTCCGTGCGCCCGCCACCCGAGCGCTCCAGCGCCTCCAGGCTCGGCACCACCACCTCGACGCGCAGCGGATTGGGCGAGTCCCAGCCCACCGAGCCGTGCCCGCCGAAGTGCACCCGCAACCGGTCCCCGTCGTGGTCCGTCCGCATGCGGGCGACGAGGTTGTCATCGCCGATGATGAGGACCGAGTGGGGCCGCGTCGGGTCCACCTGGACGTGCGCCGGGATGCCGTCCTCCACCTCCAGCCGGTCGAACACGGGCGTCGTCCGCGACTCCTCAATCGAATGCCCGCTGCCCTCCAGGTGGTGCCCGAAGCCACAGCCCGACAACCACGCCGCCGCCAGCAGCGCGAGCCCCGCGCCTTGCTCCCGTGCTCCCAGTCGCATCGTCCCGCTCCCGTGTCCGACAGGTCCGGGCACTGGAACACCGCGGGGGCCGGGATGTGTCACCCGGGCCCCCACGGAGCTCGCGAAGGAGGGCCTACGCGTTCAGCGCCGCGGCGTGGTGCCGCAGGTGGTCCTCCATGAACGTGGAGACGAAGTAGTAGCCGTGGTCGTACCCCTCGTGGATGCGCAGGGTGAGCGGCTGTCCCGTGGCGGCGCAGGCCTCGCGCAGCAGCTCCGGCTTGAGCTGCTCCTGGAGGAACTTGTCGCCCGTGCCCTGGTCCACCAGCAGCGTGGGCAGGTGCTGCTTCGCGGCGCGGATCAGCTCCGTGGCGTCATACGCGCGCCACGCCTGGGTGTCCTCGCCCAGGTAGCCCTTGAAGGCCTTCTGTCCCCACGGCACGCGCATGGGCGCGACGATGGGAGCGAACGCGGACACGGAGCGGTAGCGCCCGGGCTGCCGCAGCGCCGACACGAGCGCGCCATGGCCTCCCATGGAGTGGCCGAAGATGCCCTCCCGGTCCTCGCGGGCCGGGAAGTGTCCGGCGATGAGCGCGGGCAGCTCCTTCGTGACGTACGTGCCCATGCGGTAGCGCGCGGACCACGGCGCCTGGGTGGCGTCCAGGTAGAAGCCCGCCCCCACGCCGAAGTCCCAGGACGCGTCCTCGCCCGGATACCCCGCGCCCCGAGGGCTGGTGTCCGGCGCCACCAGCATCACCCCCAGCTGTGCCGCCACACGCTGCGCGCCGCCCTTCGTCAGGAAGGTCTCCTCCGTGCACGTGAGGCCCGCGAGGTAGTAGAGCACCGGCACCTTGCGCTCCCGCGCCTGCGGCGGGACGAAGACGCCGAAGCGCATCTCGCCCCCGCACGCCTCGGACACGTGCTTGTAGAAGCCCTGCGTGCCGTCGAAGCAGCGGTGCTGGCTGAGGAGCGTGGGCGCCGCCGTCATGAGTACTTCACCACGCTGCGGATGGACTCTCCCTTGTGCATCAGGTCGAAGCCCTGGTTGATGTCCTCCAGCTTCAGCGTGTGGGTGATGAGGTCGTCGACGTTGATCTTCCCGTTCATGTACCAGTCGACGATCTGCGGCACGTCCGTGCGGCCGCGCGCGCCGCCGAAGGCGCTGCCCTTCCACACGCGCCCGGTGACGAGCTGGAACGGCCGCGTCTTGATCTCCTGCCCCGCGCCCGCCACGCCGATGACGATGCTCTCGCCCCAGCCGCGGTGGCAGCACTCGAGCGCCTGGCGCATCGTGTTCACGTTGCCGATGCACTCGAAGCTGTAGTCCGCGCCGCCGTTGGTCAGGTTGACCAGGTACGGCACCAGGTCGCCCTCGACCTCCTTCGGGTTGACGAAGTGGGTGAGGCCGAACTTCTCCGCCATGGCCTTGCGCGCCGGGTTGATGTCCACGCCGACGATCTGGTCCGCGCCCACCATGCGGGCCGCCTGCACCACGTTGAGGCCGATGCCGCCCAGGCCGAAGACGACGACGCGCGCGCCGGCCTCCACCTTGGCCGTGTACACGACGGCGCCGATGCCCGTCGTCACGCCGCAGCCGATGTAGCAGACCTTGTCGAACGGAGCGTCCTCGCGAATCTTCGCGACGGCGATCTCCGGCAGCACCGTGTACTGCGCGAAGGTGGACGTGCCCATGTAGTGGTGCACGGCCTGCTTGCCCAGGCGGAAGCGGCTGGTGCCGTCCGGCATCAGGCCCTTGCCCTGCGTGGCGCGGATGGCCGTACACAGGTTCGTCTTGCGCGACAGGCACGACTTACACTGCCGGCACTCGGGCGTGTAGAGCGGGATGACGTGGTCGCCCTTGCGCACCGACGTCACGCCCGGGCCCACGTCCACCACCACGCCCGCGCCCTCGTGGCCGAGGATGGCGGGGAAGAGCCCCTCCGGGTCCGCTCCGGAGAGCGTGAACTGGTCCGTGTGGCAGATGCCGGTGGCCTTCAGCTCCACGAGCACCTCGCCCGCCTTGGGTCCCTCCAGGTGCACCGTCTCGATGACCAACGGCTTGCCTGCCTCGAGCGCCACCGCCGCGCGCACGTCCATACACGAGCCTCCCTGTGAGAAATGAAGGGCGGGAGCGTAATGCGCGGCGGGCGGGCGTCGCACGACGGATTCGCTCGCTGATGCCTGGCGGACGCTTCCGGGGCTTATCGACAAATGAAGAAGGGCCTGGAGCCGACGCGCGGTTCCAGGCCCTTCGGGCAAGGCAGGGGAGCGACTACGGCGTGCCGGCCGCGGCCTGGGCCTTGGCGGCCTTCTGCGCCTCGCTGAACTTCTTGGTCATCTCCGCGAACTGACCCTGGTACTCGTCCATCTTCTTCTGGTGCTCGGCGGCGCGGGCGTTGGCCTCGTCGACGATGGTCTTGTCCTTGGCGTTCTCGGCGGCCTCGGACAGCGCCATGTCCTTCTGCTGCCGCTCGTACTCCATGAGGCGGCCCATCACGACGCGCTTGTTGAGGTACGTGTTGGCGGAGTTCGGGTTGATGGCGATGACCTGGTCATAGATGCTCAGCGACTTCTCCAGGTCCGCCTTGACGATGGGGGCCGACATGGAGCGCGCGCCGCCCTTCTGCGCGTAGATCTCCGCGATCCACCCGAGGGACGCCTCGTCCTTGGGCTCGATCTTGAGCGCCTCGTTGAAGTACTTCTCCGCGTCCTCCAGCGTGCCGCCCTTCATGTGCATGCTGGCCAGGGTGCGGTAGGTCTCGGCCTTGTCCGCGGGGGTGGTCTTCATCTCGAGGATCTTCAGGACGGCCTCGCTGGCCTTGTCCATCTGTCCGAGCTCGAGGTGGGCGAAGGCCTTCTTCTCCCAGACCTTCTCCTGCTTGGGGTCCGCCTGGAGCGACAGGGCGTAGGCCTCGGTGGCCTCCTTGTACTCCTTCTTCGCCAGGTGGTTGGTGCCCTTGACGCGGTTCTGCTTGGCGACGTCGTTCTCCTCGCTACAGGCCACGGTGCCACCCAGTGCGAGAACTCCGACCATCAGACCGACTCGTGCCAGTCGCTTCATGTGTGTGAACCTCTCGAGCGGGCCTGGGGAGTCGACCCCGGCCCAGTCCATCCTGCTGTTCGCTCAGCGTGGGACCCGCCCTCACGCGGATCCGGAATCAGGGGCGAGCATACCCGAAGTCACGGCCCCGCCACCCAGGAGCAGCGCGCGCCTGCCTCCCTGCCTTCCGGCCACCCCCTCCTGGGCCCCGGTCCACCCGACGTGGGGGCGCCTGTGGACACCCGGGGTGTGGGGGCGCTGCTAGGGTGCGGCCCCGTGTTTCCCCCCGTCGGAGCTCTCGCGCCATGACCGTCCTCACCCGACGTACCGTCCTCCAGGGGCTCGCCGTCACCGCCGCGGGCTGTGCCTCGACGCGCCCCCTCGTCGCGCCGCGCTCCGGACCGTCGCTGCCCCTGGGCGCGCAGCTGGGCGACGTGCGCACCGGGGCCGTCAGCGTCTGGGGCAAGGCGGAGCGGGCGTCCCGGCTCGTGGTGGAGTGGAGCGAGGACTCGCGCTTCGCCCGGGGCGTCCACCGGGTCGAGGGGGGACGGCTCACGGCCGAGACGGACTTCACCGGCGTGGTGGACCTCACGGGGCTGCCTCCGGGGCGGCAGCTCTTCGTGCGGGTGCTCGCGGAGGAGGGCGGTGCCACGGGGGAGGCGTGGACGGGGAGATTCCTGTCGGCCTCGGATACCGCCCGGGACCTCTCCTTCGCCTGGAGCGCGGATGTCTGCGGGCAGGGGTGGGGCATCAACCGGGAGTGGGGTGGGTATCGCGGCTTCGCGGCCCTGCGCGCGCTGAAGCCGGACTTCTTCCTGCACGTCGGCGACGTCATCTACGCGGACAACCCGCTGTTGCCCGAGGTGACGCTCCCGGACGGGCGCGTGTGGCGCAACGTCGTCACGCCCGCGAAGTCCAAGGTCGCCGAGACGCTCGAGGAGCTGCGCGGGAACTTCGCCTACAACTTCCTCGACGAGTCCCTGCGGGCCTTCGCTCGCGAGGTGCCCATTGCGTACCAGTGGGACGACCATGAGGTGCGCAACAACTGGTATCCGGGCCGCTCCATGGCGGAGGACCCGCGCTACACGCGGGTCTCGGATGACGGCGTGCTCGGTGCACGGGCGCGTCAGGCGTTCTTCGAGTACTCACCCGTGGGCGGCGCCGCTCGCGCGGAGGGGCGCATCCACCGTCAGCTCTCCCAGGGGCCGCTGCTGGATGTCTTCATCCCGGACGTGCGGGCGTTCCGAGGCCCGAACACGCTCAACCGTCAGACGAAGCAGGGCCCGGAGACGGCCTTCCTGGGACGCGCGCAGCTCGATGGCTTGAAGCAGGCCCTGGCGTCCTCGCGCGCGACGTGGAAGGTGATTGCGACCAGCATGCCGCTGGGGCTCGTGGTGCCCGCGGAGAAGACGCCGGACGGTCCGCTCATGGAGGCCTGGGCCAACGGGCCGGGCGCGCCGATGGGGCGCGAGCTGGAGCTGGCGGAGCTGCTCTCGTTCCTGAAGGAGCGACGGGTGCGCAACGTGGTGTTCCTCACCGCGGACGTGCACTACCCGGCGATGCACCACTTCCATCCGGACCGGGCGCGCTTCCGGGACTTCGACCCGTTCTGGGAGTTCGTCGCGGGGCCGCTCAACGCGGGGACGTTCGGCCCGAGCCCGCTCGACGAGACCTTCGGCCCCGAGGTGAAGTGGCAGAAGCCGGCCACGGTGATGAACGCGGCGCCGTGGGAGGGACAGCAGTACTTCGGCAGCGTCCGCATCCAGGGCGCATCGGGCGTGATGACCGTGGCCATCCACGACCTCACGGGCAAGGCCCTGCATCAGGTGGAGCTGGAGCCGAGCCGATGACGTGGGTGGTCATCGTGTTCTCGCTCGGGGCGGCGGCCTTGGGTTGGCACCTGATGACGAACCGGCGCGCGCTTCCGGTTCCGTCGCTCGGGGCATGTGCTCGCTGTGGGAAGGCGCGCGAGCTGCTCGACGAGGAGCTGGATGACCATCACCTCGACGCGGAGCAACGACGCCACGAGCAGAGCGGCGCCGTGGACTATCACGTCTGGTGGTGCGGCTCGTGCGAGGAGGGCGTGGTGGTGCGCAACACCGCCTTCGAGCAGACCTGGAGCCCGTGTACCGGGTGCGGCGCACGCGCGACGTTCAGCGTGCACACCGTCGCCGCCGCCACCGAGCGCAAGGGCGGAGAGCTCCGGGTCGAGGTGACGTGTCCGGCCTGTGGCCGCGTCGACAGCCACCGTCGCTATACGCCCCGCATCCCTCCTCGGGGATGACTCACGTGGTGAGCACGAGCTTCACCAGCTCCGGAGGACTGCCCACGCGCATGGGCGGTCCCCAGAAGCCGCAGCCCCGGCTCACGTAGATGTGCGAGTCCTGATGGCGGTACAGGCCCGCCACGTGCTCCCAGGCGAAGTTGATGAGCAGCGTCATGGGCACGAGCTGCCCGCCGTGCGTGTGGCCTGAAATCTGGAGGTCCATCCCGCGCTCCGCGGCCACCTTGAAGTTCGCGGGCTGGTGCGCGAGCAACACCGCCGCGCGCTCCGGGTCCCTCCCTTGGAGCGCGAGATCCAGGTCGTAGCCCTTCTGGTTGCGTCGCTTCCAGCCGCTCCAGTCATCCACGCCGACCAGGTCCAAGGATGCGCCTGCGTCACCGATGCGCACGTGGCGGTTGCGCAGCGACTGGATGTCGAGCGACTGGAGGAACGTGGTCCACTCCACGTCACCCGAGTAGTAGTCGTGATTGCCGGTGACGAAGTAGCTGCCGTACCGCGAGCGCAAGTCCCGCAGCGCCGCGACGGAGGGACCCAGCGTGGGCACGTCGCCGTCCACCAGGTCGCCGGTGATGGCGAACAGGTCCGGCTTCAGCGCGTTGGCCTGCCGCACCAGCTCGTCCATGAACCGGCGCTGGATGAACGGGCCCACGTGGATGTCCGTGAGCTGCACGATGCTGAGCCCGTCGAGCGCGCGCGGCAGCTTGGGAATCCGGATGGCGACCTCGGTCACCATCGGCGGCGCGAAGGCTCGCCAGTGGCCGTAGGACGCGAGGCCACCTCCCGCGATGGCCGCGCCTCCCGCCAGCGCGCGTCCGAGGAACTTCCTCCGCTCCGGGTCGATGGGCTCCTCGTTCGGGGACGCGAGCGGCGTGGCCCGGCGCTGCTGGAGGCGGCGACCCAACGCGAGGAACGCGCGGGCGAGGTCCATGGCTCCCAGGGCCAGCACGAGGCAGAGCGCCACGCCCATCCACGTGTACGTGGCCACCGTGACGGTTTGCTCGTGCTGCTCGGGGACGGCGTCCAGGAGCGTGCGTCGCAGCCCCAGGAACAGCGTGAGCAGGCCCAGGACGACCATGGCCACGAGCCGGCCGACGCGGCCTCGCACCAGCTCACGCACCAGTCGCCGGTAGAGATACAGGTGGCCCAGCACCGCGCCGAGGCCGATGAGCATCGAGAAGGAGGAGAACCGGAACGGCATGGGGATGTGCCCGGGCTGAGAACGGACGGGCAGGGTAGCACGCGGCCTCGGGCCCGGCCGTGTCCCGGAGATTGAACACTGAGCGTGGCACACGGCGGACGAGAACCGGCCAGGTGTGCTCCGGGCAGGTAGATTCCCCGGCCGTGACAGCAGGCGAGCCTCGGGAGGGGACACACATGGACAAGGTCATCGTCATCACGGGGGCGAGTGGAGGAATCGGCGCGGAGCTGGCGCGGGTGGCGGGCGCGCGTGGGGCGAAGCTGGTGCTGGCGGCCCGTCGCAAGGATGCGTTGGAGACGGTGGCGACCCGCTCCGGCCGGGACTCGCTGGCGGTCGTCACCGACGTGACGTCCCGCGCGCAGGTGGAGAAGCTGCGCGACGCGGCGCTGGAGCGCTTCGGTCACATCGACGTCTGGGTGAACAACGCGGGGCGCGGCATCACCCGCTCCGTGGCGGACCTCTCGGACGAGGACCTGGAGGAGATGTGGCGCGCCAACGTCAACAGCGCGCTCTACGGGATGCAGGCCGTCCTGCCGCACTTCCAGGCACGCAACGCGGGGCAGATCCTCAACATCTCCAGCACGCTGGGGCGCCTGCCCGTCGTGCCCCATCGCTCCGCGTACAGCGCGGCCAAGCACGCGCTGAACGCGCTGAGCGCCTGTCTGCGGCAGGACCTGCACAAGACCCATCCCGGCATCCACGTCACGGTGGTGATGCCGGGCGTGGTGGCCACGGAGTTCGGGACGAACGCGCTGGGAGGAGGGCCGGACTCGCGCATGCTGCCCGGCGCGCAGCGGGTGGAGGAGGCCGTGGAGGTCATCCTCGACGCCATCGCGCATCCGCGCCCGGAGGTCTTCACGCGGCCCGCGGCGCAGCAGGAGGTGGAGCGCTACTACCGCGACGTCGCCGCCTACGAGCTGGACCCCGGCCCTCGCCCCGGACGCTGAACGCGCGAGGCCCGGGAGGCGTGCTCCCGGGCCCGACGCGACGTCACTCGTAGCGCAGCGACTCGATGGGCGCGAGGCTCGCGGCGCGGCGCGCGGGCCAGATGCCGAAGAACACGCCGACGGTGGCGGAGAAGGCGATGGCCAGGATGATGGCCTCGGGCGCCACCACCATCGTCCACCCCATGAGCTTCTGCAGCAGCGCGGCGCCGCCCACGCCCAGCGCCAGTCCCAGCGTGCCGCCCGCGAGGCAGAGCACCAGCGACTCCACCAGGAACTGGAGCAGGATGTCCGTGCCGGTGGCACCCAGCGCCTTGCGCAGGCCGATCTCGCGCGTCCGCTCCGTCACCGAGACGAGCATGATGTTCATGATGCCGATGCCGCCCACCAGCAGGGAGATGGCGGCGATGCCCGCCAGGAGCAGCGAGAAGGTCTGCGTCGTCTCCTGCACCGTCGCCAGCAGCGACGCCTGGTCCCGGATGTTGAAGTCCGCCTGCTCCTCGGGACGCAGCCGGTGCTCGCGGCGCAGCTTGAGGTCGATCTCCGCCATCGCGTCATCCATGGCGCCCTCACCCGAGGCCTGCACGGCAATCGAGCGGATGCGGTTGCTGCCCATCACCCGGAACTGCGCGGTGGCCAGCGGGATGTAGAGGCTCTCGTCCGGGTTGGAGAAGCCCTGCGAGCCCTTCTCTGCGAGCACGCCGATGACCTCGAAGGGGATGCCGCGGATGCGAATCGTCTCGCCCACCAGCGCCGAGGAGTCCCGCACCCCCAGCTGCCCGGCCGCCAGCGCGCCCAGCACCACCACGCGGCGCCGGCCCTTGTCCTCCGCCTCGGTGAAGAGCCGCCCCGAGACGATGTTCGACTCGTTGATGTTGAAGTACGCCGGCCACGTACCGACGACGGACAGGTTCGCGTTGCCCGCGCCGTACTCCACCTGGAAGCGGGACTCGATCTCCGGGGCCACGTTCTGGATGTGCTTGGGGTTGGCGCGCAGCGCCTCCGCGTCGTCGATGGTCATGGTGGCCTGACCTCGGCCGAGACCGCCGGAGAAGGACTGTCCGGGGCGCACGGTGAGGACGTTGGTCCCCAGCGTCTTGAGCCGCTGCTCCACCGAGCGCTGGGCTCCCTCGCCCAGCGCCACCATGGTGATGACCGCCGCGATGCCGATGACGATGCCCAACATCGTCAGCAGGGAGCGCAGCTTGTTGGCGAGGACCGCGTCGAACGCGACCCGGATGATTTCTCCCATGACCTGTCCTCCTCCTCCTGCCGCCGACTACCGTCCGCCGCGCATGCCGCCGCCGCCCGCACCCGGAATCATGCCGGCCGACTGACGCATGCGCTCCGAGCGCTGCTGCTGTTGCTGCTGGAGCTGCGCCACCGACACCAGCATCACCTGGTCGCCCTCCGTCAGGCCGCTCAGCACCTCGGAGCTCTCCCAGTCGCTCAGCCCCAGCGTCACCCGGCGCGGCTCCGGTCCGTTCGGCCCCTTCACGAAGACGATGCCCGGCCGCGTGTCCCCGGTGCCCTGACGACCCTCGCGCCCACCGCCCCGGTTGCGACGGCCGCCACCCTCCGCGCCCGGCTCCGCCGCCTGCGCGCTCACGTTCACCGGCGTCGCTCCACCCGGCGCCACCGCGCCCTTGTCCGCCGCGCCCTCGGGACGCGCCGCCGCGTCACCGCCCGGCGCCCCCGCGTTGCCGCTGCCGCCCGTCGGCCGCATCAGCGAGCGCACGGACTCCTCGGTCAGCCCCACCGCGAGCGCCGCGGCGCGCGCGTCCCGCAGGCCCACCACGGCGGAGTTGGGGACGGTGATGGCGTCACGCCGGCGGGAGATTTCAATCGCCACCTCCGCGTTCATGCCCGGCCGGAGCAGGCCCTCCGGGTTGTCCAGGCGCACGAGCACCGGGAAGAGGGTGACGTTCTGCTCCACCAGCGCCTGCGGTTCGATCTTCACGACCTCGCCGATGAACGTCCGGCCCGGGTAGGCCTCCATCGTCACGCGCGCCTTGAGGCCCGCCTTGAGCTGGCCCACGTCCGTCTCGTCCACCTTGGCGCGCACCTGCATCACCGACAGGTCCGCCATCTTGAACAGCGTGTTGCCGCCGGACACGTTGGAGATGGCCGAGGCGATGATCTGCCCGGGTTGGATCTGCCGCTCCAGCAGCGTGCCCGAGCTGGGCGCGCGGATGGTGACGTCGCGGCTGCGCTCCTTGGCGAGCTGGAGGTTGGTCTCCGCGCGCACCTTGGCCGCCCGCGCCGTGGCGAACGCGTCGATGGCGGACTCGTACTCCTGCTGGGTGACGTAGCCGGACTGCCGCAGCGCCTCCATGCGCTGGCGCTGGGCGTCAGTCGTGTTCAGCCGCACCCGCGCGGACTCCACGTCCGCCTGCGCCTGCGCGAGCGCATTCTGCACGTCGCGCGGGTCGATCTCCGCCAGCAGGGCGTCCTTCTCCACCTTGTCGCCGGTGTCGAAGAGCACGCGGAGCACCTCGCCGGAGGCCTTGGACTTCACCTCCACCACGCGCAGGGGCTCCACCAGGCCCGCGGACTCCGCGACGACCTCCATGTCCCGGCGCTCCACGACGGCCACCGCCGCCGAGCGCTCGGGCGTCTTCGGCTGGCTTCCCTGCTGGGTGGCGTACACGCCCGCGCCAATCAGGACCGCCGCGACACCCGTGATGACCACCTTCTTCACCTTGCTCACGACGACCTCCAAATCTTCGTGGCCTTCTCCATCCAGGAGACGGACCTGCTCAGTGCTTCTTCAGCTCGTCCCGCTCGATGACGCCGTCCTTCAGGAACAGCACCCGCTGCGCGTGCGCCGCGATGTCCGACTCGTGCGTGACGAGCATCAGCGTCTGTCCCTGCGAGTGCAGCTCCCCGAAGAGGGCCATGATCTCCTCGCCCGTGCGACTGTCGAGCGCGCCCGTGGGCTCGTCCGCGAGCAGCAGCGCCGGCTGCGTCACCAGGGCGCGCGCGATCGCCACGCGCTGGCGCTGGCCGCCGGACAGCTCGTTGGGGCGGTGGTCCTTGCGGCTGCCCAGGCCCACCTTGTCCAGCATGGCCGCGGCGCGCTCCAGGCGGAGCTTCTTGGGCACGCGCGCGTACACCAGGGGCAGCGCCACGTTGTCGAGCGCGGACGCGCGCGGCAGCAGGTTGAAGCTCTGGAACACGAAGCCCAGCTCGCGATTGCGGATGCGCGCCAGCGCGTTCTCCGTCATGCCCGCCACCGGCTGGCCGTTGAGCCAGTACTGGCCCTCGCTGGGCACGTCCAGGCAGCCGATGAGGTTCATGAAGGTGGACTTGCCCGAGCCGGACGGGCCCATGACGGCCACGTATTCGTTGCGGCGGATGGTGAGGTCCACGCCGCGCAGCGCGCGCACCACCTCCGAGCCCATGGTGTAGTCCTTGCGAAGGCCCTCCACCCGGATGACCACGTCCGCGATGTCGCGCGCCTTGTCGGCCGGTGCTCCCGTCGTGTCGTTCATGGGTGTCGTCACAGCTGCCTCCCGGCGAGCGCCTCCAGCTCCGCGTGCGCGATGCGATAGTCGAAGCGCGAGGACACGAGGTTGATCTCCGCCTGGACCAGGTTCTCCTGGGACGTCAGCAGCTCCAGGATGGTGGTGGCCCCCAGACGGTAGCGCTCTTCCTGCACCTTCAGGTCCTCGCGCGCCACCTCCACCGACTGCTCGGAGAGGCCGATGCGGTCGGCGGACAGGCGCAGCTGGTTGAGCGCCTGGTGGGCACCGGTGCGCACCGCGCGCCGCGTGTCCGCGAGCTGCACCTGCGACACCACCTCCGCCGTCTTCGCCCGCTGCACGCGCTCCTCGCGCAGGAAGCCGTCGAAGATGGGGTAGGAGAGTCCCAGCCGGACGTTCCAGCTCGTCCTGCCGCCATTGAAGCTCGGGTCCTGGTTGAACCAATCGTAGCCGGCGGACAAGCGTACCGTCGGCAGGTAGGTGGCCTTGGCCACGTCCACGCCCGCCGCGGAGGCGCTCAGCGTGGAGGCCGCCGCGAGCACCGCGGGGGCCTGCGCCTCCAGGTCCGACACCAGCGTCTCATCGGAGACGGCGAGCGGCTTCGGGTCCAGGTTCTCCGTGCCCTTGGCCTCCACCGCGCCCTCCGCGCCGATGAGCCGTCCGAGCGCCAGGGCCGCGGAGGCGCGCTGCGTCTCCGCCGTGCGCAGGGCATCGCGCGCCGTGGTGTGGTCCAGCTGCGCGCGCAGCAGGTCCGAGCGCGTCGCCGAGCCCACCGCCAATCGGCGCTGCGCGGCCTCCTCGTTCTGCCGGGCCCGTTCGATGCGCGAGCGCGCCACGTTCTCCAGGCCCGTGCCGCGGAGGACCTCGTAGTACGCGCGCTGCACCTCGAGCACCGCGCTGGCGCGCTGCGCCCTCAACTGCGCGGAGGCCGCGCCCGACTGGGCCTTGGTCTGCTCGCGCGTGGCGCTGCGCTGGCCGCCGGTGAAGACGTTCCACCCGGTGGACAGGCCCGCGCTGTAGTTGTCGGCCGAGCCGTTGATGACCGCGCCCGTCACCGGCTCGACGCGCTGGGTGCTGGAGAGCGAGCCGCTCGCGCTCGCCGACAGCGTGGGGATGTACGCGCCCACGGCGCTGCGCTCGGCCGCCGCCGCGTTGGTGACGTTGCCCTCGGACTGCGCCACCGCCGGGTTCGTCTTCAGCGCCCGCGCGATGGCCTCCTCCAGCGAGACGCTGGGCACCTCCGGCTGGGCCTGCCTGGTGACGCCCAGGTCCGTGGGCACCGCCTCGCTCGGAGCGCTCGGCTCCTTCGGAGGCGCCGCGGTCTCCGCCGGCGCGGGCACCACGCCCGCCTGGGCGAGGCCCAGGAGGGCGACCTTCGTGGGCGCATCACCCGGCAACAGCGCGGCGCCCTTCGTCGCGCCCGCCAGACCCGTACCGGGCACCACCACCACGCCGAGCATCCCCAGGGTCAGCGCCGTCAGCCGCTGGGGCCGCCTCTTCAACCACGCTTTCCGGAGCATCGTCATCGCCGCCATGTCCCGTTGCAGGCCGGTGCGCTCCTGGCGCTCCGGCGTTCCCAGGCAGGGTCGATTGCATGCACCTTGCCACATTTCAACCCTGCGGAATCACATGGAGAATGTCTCCAGGGACTGCGGGAGTCGCCGGTGGGGTGCGGATTTCGCATGCGCTCGACGCGGCTCGTCATCGAGGGATGGGGCCATGGGCCTCGTGCTTGCACAACGGAGTCTCGAAGAGAGGTGGTGACCCGGCTCGGGCGCCACCCCCAACCCTCGGGGAGAGACAGATGGGCTCGGCAGCGTTCAAGCAAGGAGGAGCCCACGCGGCGCCACGTCGTGACGGAAGGGAGTGCGGATTCCGCATCCTGGATGCAGAGTTCGCAGCGAGTGGAGGAGCCGCATGGAGTGGAAGACACCCGGAGCGAGGGCCGCGTCGATGAGTGGCCCGGCCCGTTGGAGACCGCGGGGTCCCTGGATGCCCTGGGTGGCGGCCGGGCTGATGTGCGCGGTGCTGCTGTCCGCCGTCGTGTTCATCCGTCGCTCGGCGCTGGAGTCGTCCTCGCTGGTGGTGCGCGGCATGGCGAACGTGCTGATGCTCGCCGGCGTGGAGGCCTTCCGGGAGGGCACGGGCGTGCCGAGCCAGCAGGCGCTGGAGGCCTTCCTGAACACCCACCAGGAGGGCGGGCTGCGCTACGTCGCCATCGTCGAGGACGGGCAGGTGCTCGCCTCGGCGGGTGTCGGCTCGTTGGGGAAGATCGAAGACGGCACGCAGCTGCGCTTCGAGGAGGGGCGGGGCCGCTTCATCCACCGGCTGCGCAAGCCGAGGCCGCCGGACGGCCCGCCCGCCGTGAGCGGGACGCCGCCGATGGTGGAGCCTCCTGTCTCGCAGGAGCCTCGCCGCAACCTGCGCATCGGCTACGACTTCGAGCCCGTCACGGCGCTGGAGTTGAAGGAGCGCTCACAGCGGCTGCTGTTCGTGGCCGCGGTGTCATGCATGGGCATCCTGGGGCTGGCGTTCGCGTTCTCGCGCTCGCTGGCGCAGCGTGAGGCGCTGGCGGCGGAGCTGGAGCGTGGGCGTCGGCTGGCGGCGCTGGGCACCATGTCCGCGGTGCTGGCGCACGAGCTGCGAAACCCGCTGGCGTCGCTCAAGGGGCATGCGCAGCTGCTGGCCGAGCGCGTGGAGCGCGACGAGGTGCTGCGTCCCAAGGCGGACCGCATCGTCGGCGAGGCGGTGCGGCTGGAGCAGTTGATGAACGACCTGCTGAACTTCGTGCGCAGCGGCGAGCTGCGCCGCTCGGGCACGGACCCCAACGAGGTGCTGCGCGCGGCGGTGGAGGCCACGGGTGAGTCGAGCGTGGAGGCGCGGTACCTGCCGGGCCACGAGAAGGTGGAGCTGGACGCGGGCCGCTTCCAGCAGGCGCTGGAGAACGTGCTGCGCAACGCGGTGCAGGTGAGCCCCGCGGGGCAGCGCGTGGAGGTGGGGGTGGCGCAGGAGGGGCCGGCGCTCGTCTTCACGGTGAGGGACCATGGTCCGGGCATCCCCAAGGGCGACGAGGAGCGCATCTTCGAGCCCTTCGTCACCGGGCGCCTGCGGGGCGTGGGGTTGGGGCTGGCCATCACCCGCCGCATCGTCGAGCTGCATGGGGGCTCGGTGAGCGCGAGGACGCACGCGGAGGGAGGCGCGGAGTTCCGCCTCACCGTGCCGGCGAGGGGGACCTGAGATGGCGCGCATCCTGGTGGCGGATGACGAAGAGGGCGTGCGCTCGTTCATCGCGGAGGCGCTCGAGGTGGAGGGCCACGCGGTGACGACGGCGGCCGACGGCGAGGAGGCCGCGCGGCTGTTGTCGAAGCAGGGCGTGGATCTGCTCGTCACGGACCTGCGCATGCCGGGCATGGACGGGCTGACGCTGTTGCGCAAGGTGCGCGAGGAGCAGCCGGACGTGGAGGTCATCGTGCTCACGGCGGTGGGCTCGGTGGAGAGCGCGGTGTCGGCGATGAAGGCCGGCGCGTTCGAGTACCTGCTCAAGCCCGTGGGCAGTCCCGCGGAGCTGCGGCTGACGGTGGCGCGGGCGCTGGAGCGGCGCGCGCTGCTCAACCTGAAGACGGAGGCGCGCCAGTCCACGAGCGAGGTGGTGCTCAGCTGGGGCGCGCCGACGATGGGCCCGGTGGTGGAGGCGCTGCGCAAGGTGGCGCCCACGCAGGCCACGGTGCTGCTGGTGGGGGAGAGCGGCACGGGCAAGGAGGTGGCGGCGCGCGCGCTGCATCAGTGGAGCGAGCGCTCCGAGGGGCCGTTCATCGCGGTCAACTGCGCGGCGTTGACCGAGACGCTGTTGGAGAGCGAGCTGTTCGGCCACGAGAAGGGCGCGTTCACGGGCGCGGTGGCGCATCGGCGCGGGCGCATCGAGCTGGCCCAGGGTGGCACCTTCTTCCTGGACGAGGTGGGCGAGCTGAAGGCGGAGCTGCAGGCGAAGCTCTTGCGTGTCTTGCAGGAGCGGCGCTTCGAGCGCGTGGGTGGGACGCGGACGCTGGAGGCGGACGTGCGCTGGGTGGCGGCGACCAACCGTGACCTCAAGACGATGATGGCGCACGGCGAGTTCCGCGAGGACCTCTACCACCGGCTGGCGGTGTTCCCCATCCGGCTGCCCTCGCTGCGCGAGCGACGCGAGGACCTGCGGCCGTTGGCGGAGCTGCTGCTGCGGCGCATCGGCGAGGAGCTGGGACGTCCGGGGTTGAAGCTGTCACCGGAGGCGTCGGAGCGGCTGGAGTCGTTCGCCTGGCCGGGCAACGTCCGGGAGCTGCGCAATGCACTGGAGCGCGCGGCCATCCTCGCGGACGGCGCGGTGGTGGAGTCGCGTCACCTGTGGCTGGACCCGACCAGCGCGCCGACGTCCACGCCGACGCCGGCGGTGGGAGCGCGGCTGCCGGACAAGACGTTGGAGGAGCTGGAGCGGATGGCCATCGAGCAGGCCATCGCGGACGAGGGCGGCAACCGCAAGCGCGCGGCCCAGCGACTGGGCATCGGCCTGCGGACGCTCTACGACAAGCTGCGGCGCTACGGGATGCAGTAGCGCCGCGGGGCGCGGCTCACGGAGGGCCGTAGCCCTGCACGCGGGAGTTGAGCTCCACCGCGGTGGCGTAGATCTGCGCCCACGTGCGGTACTTCAGCCGGTCGCCGAAGCCCTTCTGGTCATTGGCGTAGTCGAACAGGTCCTTGCGGAAGAGCGCGTCGGCGGCCTTGCGCGCGTCGCCGCTCAGGGGCGTGCCCTTGCGGTCGAAGTAGCGCAGCAGGTCGTACCCGTAGTCGTGCGTCTTCGCCGCGGGGTCGAACTCCTTGTCCGGTCCAATCTTGCCGGGCGCGGACGCGGAGCCGTGCGGGTCCTGCATGCGCTGACCGTGCTTCGTCTGGATGGCGAAGGGCTTGTAGCCCATGACCTTCTCGAAGTCGGCCGGAGGAGGACGGGCACCCGTGAGGTACTCCGTCATCAGCTTGCCGTGGTCTCCGGCGGGCGCCTTGCCCACGCGCGCCGTGGCGGCCGTGCCCTTCGTGAAGGTGTCCTCGGTGTTCGGACGGACCAGGGCCGTGTTCTGGGCCTTCTCCGAGGCCGGAGCCTCCGAGGCGGAGGGCGTCTGGCGGCGGGGGGCGACGGGAGCGTTGCGAACGAGCATGAAGGGACCCGGGGGAAAGCTTCTCTCGGGTTGTCGCAATTTGTAGGGTGGAAGTTGCGCGGGTGGGATTGACGCATCGCATTGTGAGAAGGAGAGCACGTGGGCGCGGACCTGTATCGAGACGGAGTGGCTCGGCTGGAGGCGGGGGATGGGCGGGAGGCGGCGCGCCTGTTGGAGGCCGCGCTTCGCGAGGCCCCCGGAGACGTGAAGGTGATGCATGCGTTGTCGCGGGCCCTGGATGTGACGGGCGAGCGGGAGCGCTCCGTGCAGCTCCTGGAGTTGGTTCACGCGAAGGCGCCCTCGGACCCCGAGGCCGCGTGTGAGCTGGCGATGGCCCTGCTGGAGCGCACCGAGGACGCGCGCGCGGCGGAGGTCCTGGCGCCGGTGCTCGCGGCGCAGCCCGACCACCCCAGGGCGAACCTCTGCATGGCCATGGCGCTGGCCAAGACGGACCCGGAGCGGGCGAAGGCTCACCTGAAGCCCGCGAGCCGGAGCGCGGACGCGGACCAGCGGGAGCAGGCGGCGGCGCTGGAGCGCGTGTTGTCGGGACAGTCCCCCGGCTGAGGCCAGGGCCTCACGTCAGCCGGACACAGGCCTCGATGTTGTTGCCGTCCGGGTCCAACAGGAAGGCGGCGTAGTAGGAGAAGCCGCCCTCGCGGACACCGGGGGCGCCGTTGTTCCGTCCTCCCGCGGCGAGGCCCCGCTGGTGGAAAGCGTCCACCACCTCGCGCTCCTTCGTGGAGAACGCGAGGTGGAGCGGGCTGCGCGCCGGCGCGTGCTCGGCCGTCCAGGTCGATGGCCGCAACGTGCCCACCCAGAGGAACGGCGACTTCGCGTCCGTGCCGAAGATGACGAAGCCCTCCCCGCGCTCCAGGACGCCCAGGCCAAGCGGTTTCAGGCACGCCTCGTAGAAGCGCACGCTCGCGTCCAGGTCCGTCGTCACGAAACCGAAGTGGTCGAGCTGGAGCATGCCCGTACGGTGTGGACCCGCCCGTTCCCTCGACAAGCTCCTCCCGGAGTGCCGGGCGCCTGCCTTCCCGCCTGGATAGCGTTTTGAGTGTTATGCTGCTTTTGCGGCTTATCGCTCATCCTTGTCGAGGGCTTCATGTCAGTCCTGCGTCTGCGTCACATCCTCGTGTCCCTGGCGGTGGGGCTGGTGGCGGCGGCCCCCTCCGCGCTCGCGCGAGGGCGCTACTACAACGACTCCGGCAGCATCGAGACGACCCATCCTTCGTGGATGAGCTGGGTGTCGAACTCGACGAGCCTCGCGTCGTTGTCCATCCCCGGCACGCACGACACCATGGCGTATCAGTCGTATGGCGGGAGCCTGACGCAGACGCAGTCGTTGGACCTGCGCAAGCAGTTGGATGCGGGCGTGCGCGCGTTGGACATCCGGTGTCGACACATCGGCGACCGGTTCACCATCCATCACGGCGTGGTGTACCTGCACGTCAACTTCGATGACGTCCTGCGCACCACCATCCAGTTCCTGAGCGACAACCCCACCGAGACGGTGGTGATGCGCGTGAAGCGCGAGCACACCGAGGAGGACATCACCCGGAGCTTCAACCAGACCTTCGAGTGGTATCGCGACCAGCCGGCCTACAGTCCGTATCTCTGGCGAGGCTCGCATGTGCCCACGCTGGGCGAGGTGCGCGGGCGCATCGTCGTGTTGGACGACTTCGCGGGGGGCGCTTACGGCATCCCCTGGGGGGCGCTGGAGCTCCAGGATGACTGGACCGTGTCGCAGCTCGCGGACATCGACGACAAGTGGAACAAGGTCCGGGCGCACCTGGACCGGACGCAGGGTGGCGCGCCGTCGAAGCTGTTCGTGAACTTCCTGAGCGGCGCCTCCGCCATGGCGCATCCGCTCCACGTCGCGGGCGGCATCAATGTCCTGGGCATCGGCTATCGCGGGGTGAACGACTTCGCCATCGACCACCTGGTGGGCGGGTACGCGCAGCGCGCGGGAATCCTGATGATGGACTTCCCCGGGGCGGGCCTGATTGACGCCATCCTCGCGCTCAATGTTCGGCTCCTGCCGAGCAGCGCGGCGCTCCCTCCGGACTTCGGAATCATCTTCCGGAACACGGCGCACACGGTGGGCGGTGACGCGGAGGCCCGGTGGCGCGGGACGCGGGCGTTCCTCCAGAACGCGGCGCCGGGGCGGTACTGGCACATCCTGGCGCTGAAGCGGGAGTGGGGCGGCTGGATGCACTACGAGGGCGCGTTCCTCCAGTCCGACTCCATGGATGAGTACACCCACCTGGCCTTCACGACGCGCACGGTGACGAGCGTGGTGGGGCCCTCGTATCTCGCCAGCTACGTGAACGGACAGCTCGGGAGCCTCTCTGGCGGCGCGGGAGATCGGGCCACACAGCTCCATGGCCGGCTGAGTGCGCGCTTTCCGTTCCAGCTCTGGTCCGTGGTGGTGAAGCGCTCACCGGGAGGCCTGAGCAACTGGGCGTACTCGGACTACGGTCGTGGTTACAAGACGTCGTCGGGTGATTACACGTACGCGGTGCAGGGGTACTCGGCGGGAGACGGCGTGTACCTGCACGAGCACGGGGGCTACGAGGGCAACGTGATGCGGCTCACGTCGAGCGTCGGCAACCTGGGGGACTTCGGCTTCAACGACGTCACCAGCTCCGTGACGGTGCTCGGCTCGTATCAGGCGACGCTGTGTGAGCATGCGTTCATGTCTGGACGGTGTTTCAGCACGTCCTCCAGCATCGACAGTGTCGACTCGGTGGCGGGCGGGCCGTGGAATGATCGCATCTCCTCGCTCGCTGTCTCACGCTAGGGACCTGGGGCCGTGGTCGGAGGTGAGCACGTGAATCATGTTCCCGGTGGGAGGGGACATGAGCAACGAAGGCACCGGCTTGGATGGGTCGGCCCCGATGGTGTTGGGGCCGTGTCTCAGGAATCGACGTGGAGCCGTGGAGGTCTCGCTGACGAACCAGGTCGCGGACCTCCAGCTCATCCGGGTGGGGGTGGTGCGGGTGAACGGGCGGGAGGTTCCGCTGGAGGACATCGTCCTGGTCCCCGAGGAGGGGGCCGTGTGGCCCGGTGTGGACCTGTCGTCCCGGTGTCCGTTCCTCTTCGAGCGACAACGTCGTGTGTGGCTCCGGGTCGGTATTCCGCCGCTCGCGATGGGGGAGCACCGCGTCGAGCTGGAGCTCGAGTGTGGGGTTCATGGCGTCATCCGCGCGGACGTGACCCAGGTCATCGACGAGCCGCATCCGGAGGCGGATGGGCGGATTCCGCGCGCCCCGGATGACGACTTCGCCGAGGGGGTCGTCCGCGCGCGGCGGGCCCACGCGGAGCAGTGGGCTGGGACGCGGCTGAGCCATGTGTCGAGCCCCTCGTTCGAGCCCGCGCATGCGAGGAACGCGTGTGAGCACTTCACCGGGGTGGCGCAGGTCCCGCTGGGTCTCGCGGGACCGCTCATCATCCAGGGAGAGTACGCCCACGGTCCGTACCTGATTCCGCTGGCCACGACGGAGGGCGCGATGGTGGCGAGCTACAACCGGGGCATCAAGCTGCTCAACGCGTGTGGCGGAGCCCGCTGTACGGTGCTGGAGGATGCCATGCAGCGCGCGCCGGTCTTCGTGTTCGACGATGCGAGGGCGGGGCGTGATTTCTCGCGGTGGCTGCGAGCGAACGAGTCCGCCATCGCGGAGCAGGCCGAGGCGACGAGCCATGTGGCGAAGTTGCTGCGCCTGGAGACGTATCAGCTCCACCGGTTCGTCTTCGTGCGGTTCAACTTCGCGACGGGGGACGCGGCGGGCCAGAACATGGTGGGAAAGGCCACGTTCGCGGCGCTGCTCTGGATTCGCGAGCAGTATCCGCACATCCGAGCGAGCTTCCTGGATGGGAACGTCTCCACCGACAAGAAGTCGTCACGGCTGAACATCCTCCAGACGCGGGGCAAGCGCGTGACGGCGGAGGTGGTGGTACCCAAGGCGCTGTTGCTGGAGAAGATGCGGACCTCCGTGCAGCAGGTCGTCCTGTTGCAGCGGGTCAGCGCGGAGGGCTCCAGCCTCGCGGGGGCGCACAACAACGGGTGTCAGTCCGCCAACGCGCTCGCGGCGTTGTTCATCGCCACCGGCCAGGACGTGGCGACGCTGGCGGAGTCGGCCGCGGGCGACCTGTACATGGACGAGACGCCGGAGGGCGACCTGCATGCCTCCATCACGCTCCCGTCGCTGGTGCTGGCAACACACGGAGGTGGCACGGGGCTGCCCACGCAGCGCGAGTGTCTGGAGCTGATGGACTGCTTCGGGCGAGGCAAGGTGCGTCGGCTCGCGGAGATTGTCGCTGGCGTGGTGCTCGCGGGGGAGCTGTCGCTGGCCTGCGCGGTGGCCTCCGCGTTGGGCTCGGAGGAGTGGGTGACGAGCCACGAGAGCCTGGGGCGACATCACTGAGGGCGCGCCGGCCGCTCGCGAGAGGCCGGCGCCTTGCTGTCTCCATCGTCTCAGAACGGCATCGACTCGATGGCGTCGACCATCTTCCCCACGTCGTAGGCATAGAAGCCCGCGGCGTTGAGCGTGTTGATCTCCCCGACGTGGGGCCGGTGCTCGTGGACGAAGATGTCCAGGGCATAGGCCCTGTCCGGCCCCCACCGCGCCGCCATCCGCTGCGCGAAGGTCCATACGTCCGGCTCCACCTCCGACGAGGAGAAGACCCGGTCACCCAGCTTGTAGCGCGTCCCGGTGACGACGCGGCCATCCACGACCACCATCCGGTACTCGCTCTGGATGCGACGAGGCTCGCTCACGGCGACCCAGGTCTCCGCGGTGAGCTGCGGCGTGTCGCCCACTCGCAACACCTGCTCGCGCCAGGGCTCGAAGTCCTCCCACCGCGCCACCATCCCCGAGAACGCCTTGTCATCGAGGCAGGGGCGGATGAAGAACGCGCCCTCCTGGCGAGGCACCTCGGCGAACCGGCAGACGCGCGCGTCCCCGTTCAGGAGGAATTCCCCCAGGTGCTCGCGCCAGACGCGGAAGTCGAACCGCTCGTTGATGAACGCCCCTGGCGTCCATCCGCGCCGCCGCGCGTACCGGGCCAGGCTCAACGAGCCCATCACCATGACGTGCCCGTCCACGTCGACGGTGGGCTCGACGCCCCCGTCGAACGGAATGACCTTCACCAGGGTGTGCGGAATGCCGCCGCGCTCCAGGACCCGCAGCAGCTCGTGGAAGCCGCGCTCGTTGAACAGGTTGTCCTGAACGACCCAGTGCATGACATGGCCCTCCGTGGAACCGCGAGCGCCGGGGACGCTCGGGCTCCACGGGGCCTGACTCAGGAGCGCAGCGCGACCACCGTGACGCCGTCGCCGCCCTCGTGGCTCTCTCCCGGGCGATACATCCGGATGTAGGGCGAGTTCGCCAGATAGTCCCGCAGCGCCTGCTTCAGCGCGCCCGTGCCATGTCCGTGGACGATGAGCGCGGCCTCTTCACCGCTGCGCATGCCCTGGTCCAGGAAGGACTCCACCTCCGCCAGGGCCTCGTCCGCGCGCATGCCGCGCACGTCGCAGCGGAAGTTCATCGCGTCCACCGGCGCGCCCGCCGCCGTGGACGCGCGCTTCAGCGCTGCATCCTGCTTCTGCCGCTCCGGGAACTTCGCCTGCTGCGGCTTGCGCGTGCGAGAGCCCGACAGCTCCGAGGTGGGCACCCGCATCTTCATCGCGCCGCCCGCGGACACCACCGCGTGCCCATCCGCCAGCTCGAGGATCTCCACATCCCGAGCGAGCCCCGAGTGGTGCACCCACGCGCCGACCTTGAGGTTCACCGGCGCCGGAGCCTCCACCTGGAACAGCTCCGCCCTCGCGGCCAGGGCCCGCTTCTGCGCGTCCTCGGCCCGCTGCAGCAGCTGCTGCCGCGCCTCCGACAGCGCCTTCTCGTTCTGCTCGGCGCGCAGCTTCGTGAGCAGCTTCTGGACCTCCGTCGCCGCCAGCTCGCTCGCCGCGTGGACGTCCTCGTTGAACTGCATCATCTTCGCGCGGCGCTCGCGCTCGAAGGTCTGCTTCTGCTTCTCCAGCTCCACGCGCAGCGCCTCGGCCTCCTTCGCCGCCACCCGCGCCTTCTCCAGCTCCTCGGAGAGCTTGCGCCGCTCCTCCTCGGCCGCCGCCAGCGCCTGCGACAGGGGACCGCCCGCGTTCATCGTCAGCTCACGGGCGCGCTCGCACACCCGCTGGGGCAGGCCCACCCGCGCCGCGACCTCGATGGCCGAGGACTGTCCCGCGGCGCCAATCTGGAGCCGGTACGTCGGCGCCATGCGCTTCGAGTCGAAGCCCACCCGCGCGTTCAGGAAGCGCGGGTCCATGTGCGCCAGCGCCTTGAGCTCCTCCAGGTGCGTCGTCACCAGGGCCACGGCGTTCTTGGCCAGCAGGTCCTCGAGCACCGCGATGGCGATGGCCGCGCCCTCGCGCGGGTCCGTGTCCGCGGCGATCTCGTCGATCATCACCAGCGAGCCCTCGCCGACCTCGGCGATGATGTCGCGCAGCATCACCACGTGCGCGCTGAACGTCGACAGGCCCTGCGCCAGGTCCTGCGAGTCGCCCACCGTCGAGTGCACCGAGCGGTACAGCGGCATCCGCGAGCCTTCGCCCACCGGAATCGGCAGGCCCGCGCGCAGCATCAGCGCGCACAGCCCCACGCCCGTCAGCGTCACCGTCTTGCCGCCCGCGTTGGGGCCGGACACGATGAGCGCCTTCGCCCCGCCGTTGAGCGTCACGTCGTTGGCCACCACCTCGGTGCCTCGCAGCACCAGGCGAGGGTGGCGCAGCATCCGCAACTGGAGCTCCGTGGCGCCCGCGAACTCCGGCGTCGTCGCGTCCAGGTCCGAGGAGAGGATGGCCACCGCCTCCACCTCGTCCAGCTCCGCCACCGCCTCCAGGCCCTCCAGGATGCGGTCCGCCTCCCGGCCGAGCAGCTGGCTCAGCTCCTGGAGCACCCGCCGCTCCTCCTCCAACACCACCGACTGCGCGATGGCCAGGTCGTTGCCCAGCCCCACCATGGCCTGCGGCTCCATGAAGAGCGTCTGGCCCGTCTGGCTCGCGTTGTGGACGATGCCGTCCACCTCCGCGCGGTAGTTCGACACCACCGGCACCACGTAACGGCCATTGCGCAGGGTGTAGTAGTTCTCCCGCAGCTTGGCGACGAAGCCCTGGTCGTGGAGCATCTCGTCCAGGCGCGACTTGATGCGACGGTGCAGGCCGCGCGCCCTGTCGCGGGCCTCGCGAAGCTCCGGGCTCGCCCGGTCCGAAATCTCACCGTCCGGTTCGAAACACTGGTCGATGCGCCGGGCCAGCGACTCCAGCAGGGGCAGCCGCCGGGCGATGTCCATCAGCCGGGGCACGCGCTCCTTGCGCTCGTCCAGGGCCTCGCGGGTGCGCACGAAGGCGAACAGGAGCTGGGCGCCGTCGATGAGCTGCCGGGGCTCCAGGGTGCCGCCCTTGGCGGCGTGGCCCACGTGGATTCGCAGGTCCACCACGCCGCCGAGCGGGAGGGAGAACTGCTCCTGGGAGAGGGTTCGCGCCTCACCCACCAGGGCCAGCGCCTCCGAGACCTGCTCGGCCGTGTCGAGGAACGGGCGGGCGAGCACGCGCTCCCGGCCTGGCTCCGTCCGACACCGCTGCGTCAGCGCTCGGAGCACATCCGCGAATCCGAGGTCTTCCAGCGTCTTTTGGGATATCTGCACGGTCATGGGTTTCATGCGTGGCCGTCCGGCCGTCAAGAGGATCTATTGAGGCGCCCGGCTCGGCTCTGCTATCTGCCGCGCATGCACTGGGTCATCCTGGTGGCGTGCCTGGCGGGCGCCTCTGACGCCGCACAGCCCTCCGCCCTGACGGGAGCGCGAACCCCGGCCGCCGCCCCCTCGCCCGGCACGCTGTCGGACGCGCTCGCCCTGGAGGCGGGTGGGGACGACGCCGCCGCGCTCCAGGCCGTGGAGGCCCTGGTTCTTAGCCAGCCCCGGTGGGAGCTGCCACGGATGGAGGCGGCCCGGCTGCTCCTGAAGCTGGGAGGCTCCATGGAGCAGGCCGAGGCCCACCTGGAGGTCGCCACCCGCGAGGCCCCCACCAACCCCCGCGCCTGGTACCTGCGGGGGCTCCTCTGGGAGGAGCGCGGCAACCCCATGCAGGCGGCCCGCGCCTACGAGACGGCGGTGCAGCACCGGGGCTCCTACGAGGAGGCCCGCTTCCGGCTCGGGGGCCTGTGGGTGTCGCTGGGCGACCTGCTCAAGGCGGAGCTCCACTACCGCTACCTGGCGCGCGCGAAGCCCGAGTGGGTACAGGTGCGCCTGCAGCTGGCGGACGTGCTGGAGAAGCAGGAGCGGCTGCTGGACGCGGAGACGGAGCTCTTGGCGGCGAGGAGCTTCCAGCCGGACAGCCCGTTGGTGCTCCGGCGACTGGCCGACTTCTATGACCGCACGGAGCGGCCCCAGCTCGCGGCGAAGGTGCGCAAGTCCATGGAGCCGCAGGAGAAGCGGCGCATGCGAGCACTCAAGCCGTCGCGTCGCTGACGGTCGACGTCGCGATGCGTCGTTGCGATTGCACCCCAGAGCGTGGCGCATAGACTGCGCGCGCTTTGAAGACCGCCAACCTCGCCATCGTCTTCACCGACATCAAGGGCTTCACCGAGCGGACCAGTCGGCAGACGCTGGAGGAGAACCAGCGGCTGCTGCGCATCCACGGTGCCCTGCTGTCTCCGCTCTTCAAGGCGTTCGGTGGCCGCATCATCAAGTCCATCGGTGACGCGCTGCTGGTCACCTTCGAGTCGCCCACCCAGGCCGTGCTCAGCGGCGTCGCCATCCAGGACCGGCTGTGGCACCACAACCGGGTGTCCCCGGAGGCGGACCAGCTCCACGTGCGCTTCGCCATCAACGTGGGCGAGGTGCGCCTGGATGGCAACGACATCTTCGGCGAGCCGGTGAACATCGCCGCGCGCGTGGAGGGGCTGGCCGAGGCGGGCGAGGTGTACTTCACGGAGGCCGTCTACCTCGCGATGAACCGGGCCGAGGTGCCCGCGCGCGAGGTGGGGGCCTTCGAGCTCAAGGGCATCCCCGGGAAGATCCGCGTCTTCCAGGTGCCGCGTGCGCCGTACCGGGTGGAGGCGCCGTCGGCGGGCGCCATCGCCGAGGCGCCGGGCAGCGAATCGAATCCGCCCTACGGCAACCTGGCCCTGTCGCGGGTGCCGGAGTCCGCGCTGGAGGCGCCCGGCGGAGAGCTGGCGCAGCTGGGCGTGAAGGCGGCGGCGCTGGGCCAGAAGGCCGCGGCGGGCGCGGCGGTGCTGGGGCAGCACGCGGTGGTGTTGGGGCAGCAGGCGGTGGGACTCGGGCGACATGCCACCTCCCGCTTCGAGGAGGTGGGTGGCGTCTCGGGGGCGTTGAGGGCGCTGTCTTCCCAGCGCAAGGCGCTGGTGGTGGCCGGCTGCGTGTTGCTGGCGGTCGCGGTGGCGGGCGTGGGCATGGTGGCGCTCGGTGGCGGCCCCGCGATGCGGGCCATCTCCGCGGTGGAGAAGGCGCCCAAGGCGGAGCGCGACCCGCTGGTGAAGGAGGCGCGCAAGGTCATCGCCGAGGAGCAGGACCCGGGCCAGCGGCTCTACCTGCAGGGGCGGCTGGACGAGGCGATGGAGAACACCCGTCGCTCGCTGGAGGACTACGGGCGCTCGGCGAAGGTGGGCAACCGCGACGCGGAGAAGCGCATCATCGAGTTGCTGGCGCATCCGACCTGCAACGTGCGCGTGGCCGCGGTGGACACGGTGCGCTCGCTCAAGCTGACGAGCGCGGTGTCGGCGCTGGAGGACCTCGCCGAGGATGGCGGCCCGGATGATGGCTCGGGCGGCTTTCTGGGCATGGGGAAGTGTGACTCCCGGGCGTATGCCGAGCACGCGCTCAAGAGCTTCAAGGATTAGGCCCGGGCCCGGATGGGCTCGCGCGAGGAAGGAATCACCGTGACGAAGGTGAAGACGGGACTGGATGTCTGGGTGGAGCAGGGCTTCTGCGCGCTGAAGGGCAAGCGCGTGGGCGCCATCGTCAATCCCACCAGCGTGGACTCGCGCTTCCGGCACCTGGCGGACCTGTTGTCCCAGGCGCCGGGCGTGACGCTGGCGGCGCTGTTCGGCCCCGAGCACGGCGTGCGCGGAGAGGCGCAGTACATGGTCGCCGTGGACGAGGCGAAGGACCGGCGCACGGGCGTGCCCGTGCACAGCCTCTATGGCTCCACCTTCGAGTCGCTGTCCCCGCGCGCCGAGTGGCTCAAGGGGCTGGACGCGCTCGTGTTCGACATCCAGGACGTGGGCAGCCGCTACTACACCTACGTCTACACCATGGCCCTGGCGATGAAGGTGGCGGCGAAGGCGGGCGTGCCCTTCTACGTGTTGGACAGGCCCAACCCGCTCAACGGCGTGGCGATGGAGGGCAACCTGGTGGGGGAGGGCTTCCGCTCCTTCGTGGGCCTGTATGCGCTGCCCAACCGTCACGGCATGACGGCGGGGGAGCTGGCGCGGCTGTTCAACGCGCAGGAGGGCTTCGGCTGCGACCTGACGGTGGTGCCGTGCGAGGGCTGGCGCCGCGAGCAGTTCTGGTCCGAGACGGGCCTGCCGTTCATCTCCCCGTCGCCCAACATGCCCACGCCGGACACGGCGCTGGTGTACCCGGGCATGTGCCTGGGCGAGGGCACCAACGTCTCCGAAGGACGTGGGACATGCCGCCCGTTCGAGCAGTTCGGCGCGCCCTGGGTGGACACTGACGCGCTGCTGGCGCGGCTGGCGAAAGAGCAGCTGCCGGGGGTGGCCTTCCGCGCGGTGGGCTTCACGCCGACGTTCGACAAGTACCGGGGTGAGTCCTGCAACGGGGCCTTCATCCACGTGACGGACCGGCGGACGTTCCAGCCGCTGCGCACGGGCATCGCCATCTTCCAGGCGTTGCACGACATCGGCCCGGGGAGGTTCGACTGGCGGGCGGACGCGTACGAGTTCGTGGAGGACGTGCCGGCGTTCGACCTGCTGTGCGGGACGGACCAGGTGCGCCGGGGCATCCTGGAGGGGTGGAGCCTGGACCGGCTGATGGAGGGGTTCCAGGCCCAATCCGAGCGCTTCGCCGGGCACAGGGAGCCCTACCTGCTGTACGCTTGAGCGTGGGACCTTCCACGTGATTGGTGTCTTCTCCGACAGCCACGGCGACCTTCAAGCCTTCGATGCGGCCTACGAGCTGCTGCGCTCCCTGGGGGCGCGGCGGTTCCTGTTCACGGGCGCGCGCTACACGGACCTGGACGAGTGGCTGCTCTGGCGCCGGCAGAAGTCGCGCGGCGGCCGGGAGTACTCGGACGCGGACTTCCTGGCGGACGTGAGCCAGTGGCTGGGCAGCCAGGACGCGCTGCCCCGCACGCCGTCCCGGGGCGAGGCCCCCGCGGATGTGGCCTCCGAGGAGGACCGGCGGCTGGTGATGGAGCGCTTCGTGCGCGTGCCGGAGCGGGACTCGCTCCAGTATCGGGACCCCGCCATCAACAACAAGGCGATGGACCTGCTGGGCGACACGCTGTGCTGCGTGGTGCACGACAAGAACGACCTGACGCGCGAGGACCTGCTCAACGCGCTGGTGTTCATCCATGGGAAGGACCCGGAGCCCAAGGTGGTGCAGATTGGCCCGCGCTACTTCCTGACGCCGGGGAGGCTGGTGGGCGCGGCGGAGCAGACGTGCGCGCTGTTGGACCGGGTGGACCGGGAGCTGCGCTTCTCCGCGTACCGGCTGGATGGCCACGTGGTGCTGGAGCCCCGCGTGCTGACGCTGGACAAGAAGTCCCCGAAGCTGACCTTGAAGTGACGTGAGGCCCTGACGTGCAGGTCGCGCTGCTTGGAGGCTCGTTCAACCCGCCGCACGTGGGGCACCTGATGGCCGCCTCGTATGTGCACGCGACGCAGGGCGTGGACCAGGTGTGGCTGATGCCGTCCTGGCAGCACCCGTTCGGCAAGCAGATGGAGGACTTCGACCACCGCATCGCGATGTGCGAGGCGATGTGTCGGGAGACCTCGGGCTGGCTGAGGACGACGCGCATCGAGAGCGAGCCGGGGTTGACGGGGCGCACGGTGGACACGCTCGAGCTGCTGGTGGCGCGTCATCCGGACGTGCGCTGGTCCATCATCATCGGCAGCGACATCCTGAGGGACCTGCCGCACTGGAAGGACTTCCACCGCATCGAGGCGATGTCGCGCGTGCTGGTGCTGTACCGCGCGGGCTATCCGGCGCCCAACACCGTGGGGCCTCCCTTGGCGGAGGTGTCCTCCACGGAGATTCGCGAGCTGCTGGCCCGAGGCAAGGAGCCCTCGGACCTGGTGCCCTCGGGAGTGCTGGCCCATGCCCGCGCGGCGGGGCTGTACGGGCTGGGCCGCGCGCGGTAGGTCGTGGCGGTTCGCCAGGAATCAGGGCCCGTGCTTGATATGACCGTGGGCATGTCGCTGACGCGTGCCCTGTGCTCCCTCGTGCTTCTGCTGTGTCTGACGAACTGCGCGTCGCGTGCCGTGGATGTGAAGCCGTCGTCGTCCTCCGATTGCGCGAAGGCCTCGCTGTTCGAGCGCTTCGCGCGCGGCGGCATGGTGGCGTCGCTCGCGGGAGGCGACGTTCGCCTGTCGGTGATGGCGGATGTCCACAGCGCGGACTGCGGGACGCCCGACTGCTACTTCACCCGGCTGCAGGCGGTGTTCCGCTTCGAGGCGGGGCAGGGCTGCCGGCTGCGTGAGGTGGACGTCTTCACGGAGGACGGTGGCTGCAACGTGGGCGGCGCGTTCGAGCCTCCGAAGCAGGAGACGTTCTTCCCGGACGGTGCCGCGGACCTGTCCGCGCCGACGCTCGGCCAGCTCACCCTGCGCACGCGTCAGGGAGACCGCGCCCTCGTCCTGGTGCCTCGGAACCTCTTCTACTTCGCGGACGTGAAGCCGGGCGCCCCGCTGCACACGTCGCTCCCCGCGGATGCGGAGGGCGAGGACGCGTGCTGCTGGGGCGCGTCCGTGGCGGAGTCACACTTCCGCGATTAGAGGCCGAACCCCACGAGGTGCAGGTCTCCCAGCCCATCGTCGTAGCGACGGGCGAACTGGTAGAAGATGGAGAACGGCACCGACTGGCCGATGGTGGACTGCAGCGACAGCGCGGTGCCGAAGGCCCCGTGGTTGTCCCGGTTGTCCGTGCGCGCCAGCGTCCCGAAGACCTCGAGCTGGAGGTTGCTCACGAACAGCGACGGGAACAGCCACAGCGTGGAGGCCCAGCCGTAGTCGATGGGCATGCGGTAGCGATACGTCGCCGTGCCGACCATCGCGTTCTTCGCGCGGAGGGTGATGTCCTCGTAGCCGCGCACGTACTCGCTGAAGGCGATTCCGGGCTGGAGCTGGAGGGGGAGGGGGCGCGTCTCCGTGGATCGGCGGCTGCTGTACCAGGTCTGCCCCGCAGTGAGACCGCCGACCTCCAGCAGGCCCTCGGGCGCGCCGGGCAGATAGCGGCCCACCGCGGAGAGCTGGAGGTGATCCCTCCCGATGAAGAAGCCCGCGAGGAACGCGTCCAGGCCCACGCGCAAATCACCCACCGTCGAGTCCAGGGCGAAGGCCCCCGGATAGATGGCGGCGCTCAGGTTGATGCCCAGTCCGCGCTGGAGACCGCCGTAGGACGTCGCATCGCCCGCGAAGTAGGACGTGGAGACCTCCGGACCGATCAGCCGGGTGACGAGGCCGGGGAAGCGGCCCACGGCGTCGTACTCGCGCCGCAGGGCGAGCACGCCAATCGTCACGGGCGTCGTCCAGAATGTACGCGACGCGTAGGCCAGGGCCTGCAGGTCCGTGCGCTCGTTCTCGCGCAGGCGCGACACGGAGGCCTGGAGATACCAGGGCGCGAGCTGCGCGTTGCCGTACGCGAGCGCGACGTTCGGCTCCTTGTCCTGGGTGCTGTAGGCGAAGGACAGCGCGTAGGCGTGGAAGCCGAGCCGGTCCTGTCCCGCGAGCGCGAGGCCGCCGCTGAAGATGAGGTCGTCCGAGTCCTCGCTCTCGGTCGCGAGCCACACGTAGGGCAGGCGGAACTCGGGGATGAGGAAGCCCTCGAGCGTCGAGTAGGGCTCATCGCCGAGGACCGTGACGGCCTTGCCGGGGTCCGGAGGCGGCGCGACCACAGGCGCGTCCAGGTCTCCCAGGTCCGCGACGGGCACGGTCGACGGCGGCACCGCGATGGGCGGCGGCGCGGTGGGAACGGTCTCCGCGAGAGGGGCATCGGGCGCGGCGGGGAAGGGCGTTGGCGTGAAGTCGCTCGGTGGTGGCTCGGTCCCCGCGGGTGTCTGTTCGTTGGCGACGGGCGTGTTCGCCGGACCGGGCGGGCTCGTTGCCTCGGACGTCACGTTTCCCGTCTCCGGGGTCGACGCGACCGCTCCCGTTGGCGGCGCTGCATCCGGTGGGGAAGGAGCCGGTGCCGGTGTGACCTCTTGCCCCGGCATCGATGACGCGGCGCCCTGCTCCGACGGCGACGTTCCGGTGGGGGCGGCGGTGAGCGGAGGGGGGCTCATCGGCGAGTCCTCCGAGGTCGCCTCGGCGTGCGAGGACGTCGTCCCCGTGGGGGCAATGACGGGAGCCACCGTGGCCTGTCGCTCGGGGATGTCCACCATGGGCGCGTGGTCGATGGTGAACGCGGTGCCGTCCCTGTTCAGGAACGTCACCTCCTTCGTGCCCACGGGATTCACGTCCAGCACCAGGAAGGGCGCGTCGGTGATTCGCTCGAACGCGCGCGTGTCGACGTTCATCACGTGCGCCTGGAGGCGCGTCTCGTACTCCCGCAGGAACACGATGCGTTCCGCGTCCAGCCAGCGCGGCGAGTAGTTGAACTGCCCATCTCGCGTCAGCCAGCGCAGTCGGCCATCCTCCTCGCGCATCACCAGGTCCCAGCCCTGGCTCCCGCCGAGCGGGAACACGATGCGCTTCCCATCCGGAGACACGGAGGGCGGCCCCACCGGGGCGCTCGCCTCGAAGCTCGTGAGCGGCTCCTGCTTCCCCGTGTCCAACTCCAGCCGCCGCAGGTTGGCGGTGTCCCCCTCGACGTGGACAAAGACATACGCCTTGCCGTCCGGGGTGATGCTCCCGCCCATGCCCTTCAGGCCATCCCAAACGCGCACCACGTCGCCCGAGCGCGCGTCCACGCGCCACAGCTTCGCATCGTACGCGCCCACCGCGTTCAGGTCCGCCATGACCAGGTACAGCCACGCGCCATCCGCGCTGAACGACATGCCGCTGACCAGCGTGGACGTCCCCAGCACCCAGCGGCGGAAGGGCAGCAGCTCCACCAAGGGCCGCTCGAAGCGCACGCGCCCGTCCTGCTCGCGCACCGTCAGCCGCGAATACTCCGTGCGCCCCACGCTCACCAGCGCTGTCGTCCCCGAGTCCGGATGCGAGGCGAGCCGCGAGAAGTAGCCCGCGTCGCGCTGCCACACCGTCTGCGTCGGAGGGCGCTCGCGGACGATGAGCTGCTCACGCAGGTTCTTGGTGAACTCGGCGAACAGCGAGCCGATGTCCCGGCCGTATACCCGCTTGAAGCGCAGCGTCACCGCGATGGGCGGGATGATGGTGCTGCCCTGGTCATCCACCAGCTTCCAGAGCTTCTCCTCGCCGTACTGCGAGGCCAGGTACTCCACGAAGTGCATGCCCGTCAGGTAGTTGCCGCCGAACGGATCCAACGCGCGGTTCTCCGGTGACAGGAACCCCGGGTCCATCCGGCCGTCACGCGCCTGCACCACCGATTCGAACCAGCCACGCCACACCGGGCTGTGCGGACGCCCCGTGTCCTTGCCGAAGCGGCCCTCGTAGTACGTGGCCAGGCCCTCCAGGAACCAGGACTCCGTGAAGGTGTTGGGTTGGAACAGGCCCCCCGTGAAGGTGTTGAGGAAGCCCCAGAGCCCGTCCGCCTGCTGGAGCTGCACGTAGTGCACGGCCTCGTGGCAGGCCACGTCGCCCACGTCCACCTCGCCCAGCCCGAAGAGGTGGAACAGCTCCAGCGTCATGTGCGCCGGCATCACCATCTGCTGGGGGACGCTGGCGTAGTCCGGGACGACGTACGCGTTGTTGAAGTTCGCGCTCGTCAGGTAGACGAGGACCTTGTCCCTCGGCTTCTGCCGCACGGTGTGGCCGCGCAGCCGCTCCACGCAGCCCTCCAGCCTCGCCGCCATGCGCAACGCGGAGGCGCGCAGGTGCTCCGGGTAATAGAGCTCCAGTGTCTCCGTCGTCAGCTTCCGCATCGAGTCGCGCGCGAAGGACGTCTGGATGTCTTGGGGAAAACGGGGTGTGACGGAAGCGCACCCCCAGCATGTCAGCAGGAGACAGACGACCCAGGCGTGCCAGCGGAGGGGCCGGCGGGTAGCAGGCATGGGAGCCATCCTACTGGCCACAATTCGTAGCCACGAACGCGTTTTTCACGGTAAGGGGAGGCCCTCCGCTTCCCTTACGATTTCGGATTCCTCCATGTCCCAACCGGATACCCAGGCGCATCCTGTTCCCCAGCATGTCCACCAGGCGCAGCTCCAGGTCGCCGCGGCCCTCGAGAAGGCCGAGGGCAAGCCGATCGATCTGCTCAAGGCGCCCTGGGCTGATGTGGAGAAGGCGGTCGCGAAGGTCCTCGGTGGCCCGTTCCAGGTGAACCAGCCCGAGCACCAGACGCTGGCGCTGGGCCTGGCCGGCGCCTTCGCCATGCGCCTCATCATGGAGCACCAGGCGTTCTGGTTCCCCAACCGGGACTCGCCCGAGGGCGCCACGCTGGGCTTCCCCGAGGCCATCATCATGCTGTCGCCGTTCGGCGCGGCGATGGACGCGCTGGGGCAGAGCAAGCTGAGCCGGCTGGACGACCTGGCGGGGGACATCCGCCGTTCGCTGGGCCAGGCCCGCTTCGGCACCAACCCGGCCCAGGCGCTGGGGGGGCAGGCCCCCAAGCTGACGCCGGTGGACTACCAGCGGCTGTTCGACCCCGGCTTCCTGCAGTTCGTCGTGGTGGACCCGGCGAAGGCGAAGACGGCGCTGGAGACCAAGCCGGATGTGCTCGCCCGTGACGTGCGCGCCGCCCTGGGCCGCGCGCAGGACCTGCCGGCCGAGGCTCGCCAGCAGTTCGAGGGGCAGATCGTCCAGTCCCTGCAGCGATTGGATCCCAGCAAGTCGCTCATCGAGCAGGCCGAGCGCGCCCCGCGTCTGGCGGAGCTGATGGTGCACCTGTTCGCCACGGTGAACGGCACGGGCTCGGCGCCCGAGGACTTCTGGCACGACATCGTCCTGCCGCTGCTCTTCATCGGCGCGCCGACCACGTTCCCGCCGCTGGATGACGAGGAACTGGAGCTGTTCCGCAACGGCGCGGACCCGCTGCCGCTGTTCGTGGACGTGGTGCCGCACGCGCACAGCGCGCCGGACGAGGGCCTGCTGGGCGCGTTCGAGATGAGCGACATCGGCCTCTTGCACCCGGGCTTCGCTCGGGTGGGCGCGCTGCGGCTCATCCGCATCGACCCCACGCGCATCAAGCCGCTGCTGGCCAGCTTCGACGCGCAGAAGCTCGCGACGAGCATCAAGACGTTCGGCGAGACGGTGGCGACGGCCGCGGGCAAGCCGGTCAACGACACGCCGCAGGGCAAGGAGATGCTCCAGGCCTCGCTCACGCTGCTGTCGGACCTGAAGCGCGGCGTGGGTGAGGGCAAGGGCGAGCTGTGCCTGCGCCGCCTCACCGAGGCCGAGGCCGCCTCCGAGCGCGCCCTGGGTTCGGTGCGCAAGGGCCTTCAGGGCTCGCTCATCATCACCTGAGCCGCTTCTCCAGCGCGGCGCGCGATTCAGGGCTGAGTCTCTCCGAGACGAGCTTCAGCGCGCGCCGCGACAGCAGTCGGTAGATGGGGGCGAGGTCGTCCGGGAGCGCATCCAGGTGCGCGCCGACCACGCCCGCATCGCCCCGGACGATGGGACCGGTGAGGCTCCCGGCGAGGCCGCGTGCGTCCATGCCTCGCAGCGCGGAGCGCATCAGGGGCAGCAGGGCGCGGAGTGCTGCGTCGGGCGCGATTCCCGCGGTGCCGAGCGCCGCGACGGCCGCGTCGGCGAGCGCCACGACGAGCCCCGCGCTCATCACCGCGCCCGCGTGGTAGGCGGGGCGGTGAGCCTCGGGGACCTCGATGGCTTCGAGCTTCACGTCCTCGGCCATGTGGCGAAGCACTTCGCGCAGGGGGCTGGAGCGCGTGCTGATGGACGCGGTGTGGCCGGCGAGCGAGTCGTGCGCGGACGACACGGCGCAGAGCGGATGGAACGAGCCGAGGGCGCGGCCTCGTGGCTCGCCGAGGGCTTGGAGTGACAGCGCTCCGGCCGTGTGCACGAGGGCGACGGAGCGGGGCAGGGTGCTGGCGAGCTCTTTCGCGACGCGGGGGACCTCCGCATCCGGGACGCAGAGGAGGATGAGCCGCGCGCGCCGCAAGTCCTCGGGTGTCGATGGCTTCAGGCCGAGTGCTGCGATCCGCCGACGACCTTCGTCACCGCGTGAGTGGAGCGTCACGGGCCAGCCCGTCGCGCTCAGCGCGAGACCGAGGGCTCCGCCGAGGCGACCTGTTCCGACGATGACGACAGGGGGACGCTTCGCTGAGCGTGTGGCTCGTGGAGTCGGTGCGCTGGTGACGCTGCCGGGTGCCGGGCGGATGTTGGTGGTGTGGCTCGCGGAGGTGCTTCGTCGCGGGGGCTTCACGCGCTTTGCGCTGGTGGCGACAGGAGGCGTAGCGGGCGGTGTGACGCGGTTCGCGACGGGGAGTTCCTGCGCTGCCTCCGTGGGCTCGACGCCTGAGGGGGCTGACCGCTTCGCGGTGGAGGTAGCTCGCTTCGCGCCGGGTTTTCTCGATGATGCTTCGGCCTGCGCGGCGCCGGCGGATGCGGACCGCTTCGTGGTGCTGGTAGCTCGCTTCCCGCCGGGTCTGTTCGATGAGACTTCAGCCTGCCCGGCGCCAGTGGATGCGGACCGCTTCGTGGTGCTGGTAGCTCGCTTCCCGCCGGGTCTCTTCGATGAGACCTCGACCTGCGCGGCGCCGATGACGGTCTCGAGGGTCGTCGGAGAGCTCTCCTGATGAGGCTCTATCCCCCCGTCGCTGGCGGACGCGGGGCGCTTCGCGGTCGCGCGGCCCCGGGAGGATTCCTTCCTCGGGGCACTTCGCTTCCGCGAGGCGCGCTGACTCATCGCTCCCGCTGGAACGCGAGCTGTCCGGCGTGGAGCGCGACGCGCACGCGGTCTCCCGCGCCGAACTCACCGGACAGGATGCGCTCGGCCAGCGGACCTTCCACCAGCCGCTGCACCATCTGCCGCATGGGACGCGCGCCGAGCTGCGGGTCGAAGCCGCCCGACTTCAGCAGGTGCCCCACCACGTCGTCGCCCGCCACGTACTCGATGCCGCGCTCGGTCGACAGCCGCTTGCTGCTCTCCTCCAGCAGCAGCGTCGCGATGCGCGCGACCTCCTCCTCCTCCAGCGGACGGAAGGGGAGCCGCTCGTCGATGCGGTTCCACAACTCCGGCGGAAGCGCCCGACGCGCGGCCGACGCCGCGTGCTCCAGCGCGCTCGCCGCGCCCGAGCTCTCCTGCCCGAAGCCCAGCGGACGACCCGTGCGCGAGAACGCCTCCGCGCCCAGGTTGGTCGTCAGCACGATGACGGTGTTCGAGAAGTCGATGTGCCGACCCTTGCCATCCGTCAGCCGCCCCTCCTCCAGGACCTGGAGCAGCAGCAGTTGCACCTCGCGGTGCGCCTTCTCGATTTCGTCCAGCACCACCACGGACGAGGGACGCCGACGCACCGGCTCCGTCAGCTGGCCACCCTCGCCATGGCCCACGTAACCCGCCGGCGAGCCGATGAGGCGCGACACCCCGTGCGCCTCCGACATCTCGCTCATGTCCAGCCGGACCAGCGCGTCGCGGTTGCCGAAGAGCACCTCCGCCAGCCCGCGCGCCATCTCCGTCTTGCCCACGCCCGTGGGGCCCAGGAACAGGAAGCTGCCCATGGGGCGCCGCGACGCGAAGCCCGCGTAGTTGCGACGGATGACCCGCGCGATGCGCGCGATCGCCTCCTCGTGTCCGATGACCCGCTCGCCCAGGTCCTGCTCCAACCGGAGCAGCCGCGCCGAGTCGTTCATGAGCAGCCGCTCCTCCGGAACGCCCGCGAGCTTCGCCACCACCCGCGCCACGTCCGACGGCTCCACCACGTCACGCCCCTCGCGGTGGCACCGGCTCCCCGCCAGGTCCACCACCGAGATGGCCTTGTCCGGCATGAACCGGTCCGTCACGTAGCGGCTCGCCAGCGACGCCGCGGCCTCCAGCGCCTCCGGCCGATAGCGCAGCGCGTGGTGCTCCTCGTACCGGCCGATGATGCCGCGGAGGATCTCCACCGTCTCCGGCACCGACGGCTCGTGCACCACCACCGCCGTGAAGCGCCGCTCGAGCGCCGGGTCCGCGCTGATGAACTTGCGGTACTCGTCGTGCGTCGTCGCGCCGATGCAGGGGAACTCACCCCGCGCCATCGCCGTCTTCAGCTCGTTGGCCGCGTCCTGCGGCCCGTCGCCCGTGGAGCCCGCGCCCACCAGCGTGTGGATTTCGTCGATGAAGACCATCACGCGCCCCTCGGCGCGGCGGACCTCCTCCTTCAACGCGTTGAGCTTCTCGGAGAACGAGCCGCGAAGCTGGGTGCCCGCCACCAGCGAGGCCATGTCCAGCTCCACCACCACCTTCTCCGCCAGCCCGCCACGCAGCCCCAGCAGCCGCTGCGCCACGCCCTCCACCACCGCCGTCTTGCCCACGCCCGCCTCACCCAGGAGGCAGGGGTTGTTCGTGCGGCGCTTGCCGAGGACGTCGATGACCTCCTCGATTTCGCGCGCGCGGCCCACCACCGGGTCCAGCTTCCCCTCACGGGCCGCCTGGCTCAGGTTGCGGCCCAGCGACGTGAGCAGCGGGAACGCCTTGGGGTCCAGAGCCATCGAGGGGCCCTTCGCCACCGCCACGGCCGCCTGGGCGGGACGCGCCGCCGGAGCGGGCGCGGGGGGCGGCGTGGGACGCGCCACGGGCGCTGACGTCGGCGCCGGGGGCGTCACGGTGGGCGTGACGCGCGCGGTCGGAGCGGGAGCCGGAGGCGGCGGAGCGGCAGCGGGGGGCGCGGCCTTCTCCTGCGGCTCCTCGTCCACGTCGATGAGGTCGCGAGGCGACAGCGCGGGCGTCGTCGCGCGCGGGGGGGCGGGGGGAGGAGGCTTCGGCGGCGCGGCCGGCATCGGGCGCGGCAGGCTCACCGCCACCGCGGAGAAGGGCAGGGGAGACGGCGGCGCCCCGAGCGGTCGGCTCTGCACCGGCCGCGAGGTGGTGACGTGCGTGCGCCCTGGCTGCAGCTTGCGCGGCATCCGCCCGCTCACGAAGTAGGAGACCGCCGTGGTGCGCAGCGTCGCCAGATCCAGGCCCGCGTGCATCAGCAGCTCCTGGGCCCCGCAGCGCACCCGCGTCACCGCGATGAGCAGATGGAGGCAGTCCGCCTCCTGGGAACCGCAGCTGACCGCGATTTCACGGGCCTTCTCCCGCAGCTCGCGGACCAGGCCGTCGTGCTCGGCGGGGGCGGCGGTGAGCAGCTGGAGGAGGGCATCCTCGTCCACGCCCCGCTCCTTGAGGAGCAGCTGCGCCCGGTTCTCCACCGTGAACAGCGCCAGGAGCACGTGGGCCGAGGTAAGCTTCTGGGCCACGCTCCGGGCAATGTCGTTGGCTTCTTGGAGGACCTGGGCGAGATCCGTGCTTTCGACCATTCGAGCTCCGGCAGGCGTGCAGCCGAGCGGAATACACCCTCTCGATCCCGACGGCAAAATTTCCGCAACAGGTTGCTACAGGTCTGCGGAATCCTTGAAGTAGAAAGCCGCCCGACCTTCCATGCGGATGGAATTCGGCCGGCTGGCTGCCCGTTCACCGCGGAATTTCGACTGGCCGAGCAATTGCCTGAGGGGGACTGCCGTACTTCCCTCCGAGACCACCCACCTTATGACCTCACTCGTCCAACCCGTGCGCGTCTTCATCGACCCTGTCGAGGGGACGCCCGCCGCCGTCGAAGCCCGCCGTTGGGTCTGGCCCCTCCTCATCCTCGCCCTCTGCGTGTCCGCCTCCGGGACGCTGTTTTCCCTGCGCTGGGACGCGACCCCGGATGTCATCCGTGAGCTCCAGTCCTCCGGGGAGATGGCGACCATCTCCGAGGCGGACCTGAGCGACAAGATCCAGACCGCCTCCCGCAAGGCGCTGGTGGGCGGCATCGCCAAGGGCGTCTTCGTGATGCCGTTCATGGCGCTGCTGCTGGCCGCCATGCTCTGGGTCGTGTCGTGGCTGTTCGACCGGCCCGTCCACTTCGAGAAGCTGATGTCGGTGGCGGCCATCGCGCTGCTGCCCATCGCGCTGTACCACCTCATCCTCACCGGCTGCCTCGCGGCGCAGCACACCGTCTCCGTCTCGCGCGTGCTCCAACTGGTCCCGTCCCACCTGGGCGCGTTCCTGGGGGAGCTGAGCCCGAAGATGGCGCGCGTCGCCTCCACCGTGGACTTCTTCAACCTCTGGAGCACCGCGCTGCTCGGCCTGGGCTTCTCCGCCGCCACCGGCATGCCGCGGACCCGCGCGCTGCTGCTGTCCCTGGCGCTCTACGCGATGTTCGCGGGCGTCATGATGGTGGGCTTGCCCGGCTCGGCGGGAGGTGGCCAATGAACGCCCTCATCGTCGCGACGCTCCTGTCCGCGTCCCCCGCGCCCACGCCCATCACCCTGCAGCAGGCCCGCGAGGAGGGCCGCCAGAGCACCACCGCCCTCACGGCGCTCCAGGACCTGGAGGTCAGCCAGCAGGACGTGAACATCCGCCGCTCCGCGCTCCTGCCCCAGCTCTCCATCAATGGCTTCGTGGGCAAGCGTTGGCTGGGCCGCCGGCAGCAGTTCGACCTGGTGCCGGATGTGAACAACCCCGGCGAGTTCGTGCAGATCTCCGTCGAGTCCAAGCCGACCAGCACGGGCGACTACGACCTGGGCGCCGTCCTGAGCCAGAGCGTCTATGACCGCGCGCTCTGGAAGCAGCTGGAGCAGGCCGGAGTGCTGCGCGACGCGCAGGCGAGCCAGGCCAAGGAGGAGGCGGACACCGCGGAGCTGGAGGCCATCCGCCGCTTCTTCACGCTCTTCCGCACCCAGGCCACCCGCCAGGTGCTGGACGCCACCGTCAAGCGCAGCGAGGAGCAGCTCGAGCGTGCCCGCTCCCTGTTCCTGGCCGGCCGCGTGGGCAAGGTGGAGGAGATCTCCGCCCTGGTGAACCTGGGCAATGATCGCATCTCCTTCGTCCAGTCGCTCAGCCAGCTCGTCACGGACCAGGGCCAGCTCGCGGTGTGGCTGACGCGTCCGGGCACCCAGCCCGTGGAGGCGGTGGACCCGGGCGTGCTCCAGTCGGAGCCCGGCCCCGCGCCCACCATCGAGCAGGCCATCAGCGTGGCCCGCGAGCAGCGCCCGCTGCTCAAGGCGCTCGAGGCGCGGGTGAGCGCGGCGGAGCTGGAGCGCGCCATCGCCCGCGCGGACTACATCCCGAAGCTGTCGGCCCAGGGCCTCTACACCCGCCAGGGCCCGGACGCCGGCCAGGTCTTCACCGAGCCGCGGCTGCAGAACAACGTCATCGCCCGCCTCAACCTGGACTGGAACATCTTCAACGGCTTCATCACCCCCGCGCAGACCAAGCGGGCCGAGGCCAACATCCGCAAGGCCCAGCTGCAGCTGGCGCAGTCCGCGCGGGAGATCGAGGCCGAGGTGCGCACCGCGCACCAGTCGCTGGAGGCGCAGATCGTCGCCGCCCGGCTGGCCGCGGAGAACCGCGAGGCCGCCGTCCAGGGACTCAACCTGGCCGAGGAGCGCTTCAAGGCCGGTGCGGGCTCCACGCTGGAGGTCCGTGACGCGCAGCTCAGCCTCACGCAGGCGGAGCTGAGCTTGTTGGAAAACAGAATCGATGTCGAAATCGCCCGCTTCACCTTGATGCGGGCCATGGGCGCCCTGATGAGCCCGGGAGAGACGAAATGAAGTGGTGGAAGGGTGTGATCGCCGGTGCGCTGTTCCTCGGTGCCGCGGCCATCACGGCGGGAGGCCTGAAGGAGCGTCCCCCGCCGTCCCAGGAGGTGCAGATCGCCAAGGCTCGCAAGGGCACCATCACCCGCACCATCACCGGCGCGGGCAAGGTGCAGGCGGCCACGACGGTGAAGATCTCCTCCAGCCTCTCTGGAGACCTGGTGGAGCTGCTGGTCAAGGATGGCGACGCGGTGAAGAAGGGCCAGGTGCTGGCCCGCATCGACCGGCGCGTCTACGAGGCGGCGCTGAAGCAGGCGATGGCCTCGCAGAACGCGGCGCGCGCCGACGCCCAGGTGGCGGAGGTGGAGGTCAGCCGCACCACGCAGGAGCTCGGACGCGTGGAGGGCCTGGTGACCAAGGGCCTGGCGTCCGGGGCGGAGCTGGACGTCGCCAAGGCGAGCAAGAACACGGCGGAGGCCCGGCTCGCGTCCGCCAAGCAGCTGCTCGCGCGCAACGTCGCCGTCGTGGAGCAGGCGCAGACGGACCTGTCGCGCACGACGATGTTCTCGCCCATCGACGGCAACGTCATCGAGCTGTCGCGCGAGGTGGGTGAGCGCGTGCGTGGCTCGGAGCTGGCCGAGGACGTGGTGATGACCATCGCGGCGCTGTCCGCCATGGAGGTGAAGTTCGAGGTGGGTGAGCACGAGGTGGTGCACCTCAAGCCGGGCCAGCCCGCGGACGTGACGCTGGACGCGCTGGAGGGGCAGACCTTCGCGGGCTCCGTGGTGGAGATCGCCCAGAAGGCGCTCATCAAGAACGAGGGCACGGAGGCCGAGGTGACCAGCTTCCCCGTCACGGTGGCGCTGGACATGCGTCCGCCGGGCGTGCTGCCGGGCATGAGCGCGGAGGCCCGTATCTCCGCGGAGACGCGCAACGACGTCGTCCTGGTGCCCATCCAGGCGGTCACGGTGCGTGCGGAGCGCACGCTGCCCGATTACAAGGAGCCCATCGAGGGTGGCGCGCTCAAGGCGCGGCGCACCGAGTCGCTGGCCAAGGTGGTGTTCGTGGTGGACGCGGCGAACAAGGCGCAGGTGCGGCGGGTGCAGACGGGCATCGCGTCCGACACGGAGCTGGAGATCCTCTCCGGGCTGAACGATGGAGACCGCGTGGTGGAGGGCCCCTACCGCACGCTGTCGAAGGAGCTCAACCACGGGGACAACGTGCAGGAGCCCGAGCAGGGCGGCGGTCCGGGCGGAATGAAGGGCGGGCGGAAGTCGTGAGCCACGGCAGCGGCGCCGGCGATGGCCGGCTCATCCAGGTGGACAACATCACCCGCGTCTTCCACGTCGGTGGCGAGGAGGTGCGGGCGCTGCGAGGCGTCACCTTCGGCGTGGGCCGGGGCGAGTGGGTGGCCATCATCGGTCAGTCCGGCTCCGGCAAGAGCACGATGATGAACGTGCTGGGCTGCCTGGATACGCCCTCCAGCGGCCGCTACATGCTCAACGGCAAGGACGTGTCGCGCATGAGCGACGACGAGCTGGCCGTCATCCGCAACGTGGAGATCGGCTTCATCTTCCAGACGTTCCAGCTGCTGCCAAAGGAGACGGCGCTGGCCAACGTGGAGCTGCCGCTGGTGTACCGCGGCATGCCCGCCAAGGAGCGGCGGGAGCGGGCGAAGGCGGCGCTGGACAAGGTGCAGCTCACGCACCGCATGCACCACCGGCCCAACGAGCTGTCGGGCGGTCAGCGTCAGCGCGTGGCGATTGCCCGCGCGCTGGTGTCCGAGCCGTCCATGCTGCTGGCGGACGAGCCCACGGGCAACCTGGACTCGGCCACGGGCGAGGAGATCGTCCGGCTGTTCGAGCAACTGCACCAGGCCGGCCACACGCTGGTGCTCGTCACGCACGAGCCGAAGCTGGCGGCCCGGTGTCCGAGGGCCATCCGCCTGAGCGACGGTGAGATCGTCGCCGACGGGCCGGGGCGCGAGGTGGCGCTGGGCAACGCCGCGGCGATGGCTGCGGGGGGCGCATGAAGCACTGGGCGGGTTTTCGGGTGGACATCCTGGAGGGCGCGCGCATCGCCCTGTTCTCGCTGCGCGCCAACCGCCTGCGCACCGTGCTGACGACGATGGGCATCGGCATCGGCGTGGCCACGCTGCTGGCCATCGTCGGCATCATCCAGGGGCTCAACACGTCCTTCCACCGGCAGCTCGCGAGCTTCGGGGCGAACACGCTCTACGTGAGCAAGTACCCGATGATCATCAAGGGCGACTGGTGGAAGTACCGCGGGCGCAAGAACTTCACGCTCGACCAGGTGCAGCGGCTGCGCTCCATGGCGCCCTTCATCAGCGCGATGTCGCCGTCGGTGTCGCGGCTGGCGGACGTGTCGTACGCCAGCGAGCAGATGTCCACGGTGCGCATCCAGGGCGTCAACCACGAGTACCTGAGCATCTCCGGGTTCGACATCACCAGCGGGCGCTTCCTCACGGAGGCGGACGAAGAGGTGACGCGGCCGGTGGCGGTGCTGGGCGCGGACGTGGCGGACCGGCTCTTCCCCGGCATCAGCCCGGTGGGGCGCACCATCCGCGTGGACAACCGCTCCTTCCAGGTGGTGGGCACGCTCAGCCGCAAGGGCAAGGTGGTGAACCAGAGCATGGACCTGCTCGTCATCATCCCCTTCAAGACCTTCTACAGCAGCTTCGGCAAGGGGCGCCCGTTCGAGATCGCCATGGCGGTGGCGGACGCGGGCCAGGTGCGCGCGGCCGAGGACCAGCTCATCGGCATCCTCCGGCGCATCCGCGGCACGACGCCGGGTGAGCCGGACGACTTCAACATCAACAAGCCGGAGGCCATGGCGCAGACGTACGCGCAGCTCACGGGCGCGCTGTATGGCGTCGCGGTGGGCGTGGGCCTCATCACGCTGCTGGTGGGCGGCATCGGCATCATGAACATCATGCTGGTGTCGGTGCGCGAGCGGACGCGGGAGATCGGCGTGCGGCGCGCGCTGGGGGCGCGCAAGCGCACCATCGTGGTGCAGTTCCTGATGGAGGCCGCCAGCGTGTCCGCGGTGGGCGGCCTGCTGGGGACGACAGTGGGGCTGGGGACGGCCAAGGTGGTGTCGCTGATAACGCCCCTGGCGGCGGACGTGCAGACGGGCACCATCCTGGGCGGGGTGTTCTTCGCGGCGCTGGTGGGCCTCTTGTTCGGCATCTGGCCGGCGGCGCGCGCGGCGAACCTGGACCCGGTGGAAGCCCTCCGGTACGAGTGAGCCGATGCGAGCCTTCTTCGACAACCTCCGGCTGGCGCTGGGCACGTTCCTGGGCAACCCGCTGCGCTCGCTGCTCACGCTGCTGGGCATCGTCATCGGCGTGGCCACGGTCATCACCATGATGGGGCTCATCGAGGGCCTGCGCACCAAGGTGAACCGCGACCTGGGCCGCCTGGGCGCGCACACCTTCCAGCTCACCAAGTGGCCCGCGGGCGGCTTCGGCCGCTTCAACTGGGCCAAGTTCGCCAAGCGTCCGGACATGACCCTGGAGGACGTGCGCGCCCTGGAGCAGTTCTGTCCGTCGGTGGGGCTGGTGGCGCCCTCGGACGACCAGGGCGGGCAGAAGGTGTCCACGGTGAGCAAGGAGACGCGGCCCGCGGTGCTCATCATGGGCGCGTCCACGACGTACCCGGCGGTGAGCGGGGTGTCCGTGCAGTCCGGCCGCTTCTTCAACGAGGTGGAGGGGCTGGACGGCCGCAACGTCATCATCCTGGGCGTGGACGTGGCGGACGAGCTGTTCCCCGGCATCGACCCGGTGGGCTTCGAGGTCCGCCTGAAGGGCCGGCCGTTCCGGGTGATTGGCGTGCTCCAGCGGCGCGGCAGCTTCCTGGGCATGGTGAGCCTGGACAACCAGGCCATGATCCCGCTGCGCGTGTTCCAGCAGCTCTATGGCAAGGAGCGCTCGCTGGACATCGACATCCAGGCGAAGGACCCCGGCCTGTTCCGCAAGGCGCAGGACGAGGTGGCCACGCTGATGCGCCGCCGGCACAACCTGGCGCCCGACGAGGCCAACGACTTCGAGCTGCACACCAACGAGTCGGTGACGGCGTCGTTCAACCAGCTCTCGCAGGTCATCACCATCGCCGGCGTGGGCGTGTGCCTGTTGTCGCTGGTGGTGGGCGGCATCGGCATCCTGAACATCATGTTGGTGTCGGTGATGGAGCGCACGCGGGAGATTGGCGTGCGCAAGGCGCTGGGCGCGAAGCGGCGGCGCATCCTGGGGCAGTTCGCCACGGAGGCGGTGCTGCTGGCGCTGCTGGGCGGCGCCATGGGGGTGGGCCTGGGCTTCGGCCTGGTGTTCCTGGGCGACTGGATGGTGGGCTTCCCCATGTCCGTGCCGCCGTGGGCCGTGGCCCTGGCGCTGTCGATGAGCTGCGGGGTGGGCCTGTTGTTCGGAATCTACCCGGCCGCCCGCGCCGCGAAGCTGGACCCCGTCGAGGCGATGCGCAACGAGTAGCCGCAAGCGGACCTGGCCGGTTGCCTCCCTCCCCGGACTCCATTAGGGGAGGGGGCATGGCGCCTCGCATCGGCTCGCTGTGGGACTCGGTCGGCAACACCCCGCTGCTTCGCATCGGCTCGCTCAGCCGCGTCACCGGCTGCGACATCCTGGGCAAGGCGGAGTTCATGAACCCGGGCGGCAGCATCAAGGACCGCGCCGCCAAGGGGATGATCCGCCGCGCGGAGGAGCAGGGGCGCTTGAAGCCCGGCGGCACCATCGTCGAGGGCACCGCGGGCAACACGGGCATCGGCCTGGGGCTGCTCGGCCGCGAGCGTGGCTACCGCGTCGTGGTGACGATGCCGGACAACCAGGCGCGCGAGAAGTACGAGTACCTGGAGGCCATGGGCGTGGAGGTCCGCAAGGTGCCGCCCGTGCCCTTCGCCAACCCGGCCCACTTCTTCCACCAGGCCCGCGCGCTGTCGGAGGCGCATGGCTGGTTCTGGGCCAACCAGTTCGAGAACACGGCCAACGGCGACTTCCACTACGAGACGACCGGGCCCGAAATCTGGGAGCAGTGCGAGGGGCACGTGGACGTGCTCGTCGCCTCCGTGGGCAGCGGCGGGACGATGTCCGGCGTCAGTCGCTTCCTCAAGGAGAAGAACCCCGCGCTGCGCGTGGTGCTCGTGGACCCGGCGGGCTCGGGCCTCTACTGCTACGTGCGCGAGGGGAAGCTGGAGTCGTCGGGTTCCTCCATCACCGAGGGCATCGGCATCATGCGACTCACCGCCAACTTCCAGGCCGCTCGCGTGGACGAGGCGATGCGGCTGGGCGACGGCGAGATGCTCGACATGCTCTACCACCTGGCCCGCGAGGACGCGCTGGTGGTGGGCACCTCCGCGGCGCTCAACGTGCGCGCCGCGTATGAAATCGCGCGGCAGCACGCGGGGAAGGGCCTGCGCATCGTCACCTTCCTGTGTGATCACGGCAGCCGCTACGCGTCCAAGGTCTTCAACGCGGAGTTCCTCGCGTCCAAGCAGCTCCAGGTGAAGCCGCTCCCCACCGACGCCCGCTGACGCCCGCCGTGCAGTCCCCGCCGAAAATACGGACGCCCCCGCAAGAGGCTCCAGGCCCTCGCCAAACGTCCGACAGGACTGGATAGTCTTTCTTTGATTTCTGGAAAAACCGTTGTTGCGGGTTTGTGGCGGCGCTACAGGTGCGCGACCCATCCGTCCCGCGTCGGGGCGGGGGCTCACGAGGGAGTCCGCATGTCGCGCACGGGATTCACATCCAGGGCCTTGGTCCTCGAAGCGGTGTTGGCGGTGGTGCTGATGGCGTGTTCGGGGCCGCCGGACGAGGCGGCGCCGAGGGACGCATCGCTGGAGCGACGGGAGGACGCGGCGCTCGCGACGCGCGTGGTCGGCTACTTCCCGACGTGGGCGGGGGACGTCAACGCGATTCCCTACGAGCGGCTCACGCACATCAACTACGCGTTCGTGGTGCCCACGGCGTGGGGTGGGCTGACGGGCCCTGGGGCGACGGATGCGCGGCTGCGCTCGCTCGTCACCGCGGCGCACGCGCGTGGCGTGAAGGTGCTCATCGCGGTGGGCGGGTGGAACAACGGCGACGACAGCGCCTTCGAGCAGCTCGCGGCGAGCGCGGGCACGCGGACCACGTTCGTCAACACGCTGGTGAGCTACGTCACCACGGCGGGTCTGGATGGGGTGGACATCGACTGGGAGTACCCGGACCCGGGCGCGTCCGCGCAGAACTTCGCGGCGCTCATCCGTGAGCTCGGCGTGGCGATGCGCGCTCGCGGCAAGCTGCTCACCGCGGCGGTGGTGGCCAACGGCTACTACGGTGACGGCGTCCCCGCGTCGACGTTCACCGACTTCGACTTCCTCAACATCATGGCGTACGACGGCGGCCAGCCGCATTCGACGTACGACTACGCGGTGCAGTCGCTGAACTACTGGAAGGGGCGGGGGCTGCCCGCGTCCAAGGCGGTGCTGGGCGTGCCGTTCTACGGGCGCTCGCCGTCGTCGTATGTCGGCTACGCGGACCTGGTCGCTCGCGACGCGCAGGCGCCGTACAAGGACAACGTGGGCGACGTCTTCTACAACGGCATTGCCACCATCCAGGCGAAGACGCGGCTGGCGTTGCAGCAGGGCGGCGGGGTGATGATCTGGGAGCTGAGCCAGGACACGCGCAACGACACGTCGCTGCTGCTCGCCATCTACAACGCGGCGCAAGGCAGCCCGACGCAGCGCTACCGCATCGTCAACAAGAGCACCAGGCGGTGCCTGGACATCGACGGGCCCAGCACGGCGGACGGCGCCACCATCCACCAGTGGGATTGCCATACCGGCGCGAGCCAGATCTGGGTGGTGGAGCCCACCGACAGCGGCTACTCGCGCTTCGTCTCCCTGCACAGCGGCAAGGCGCTGGACGTGCGGGACGTGAGCACCGCGGACGGCGCGGGAATCCAGCAGTGGGGTTATGGCGGCGGCGCCAACCAGCAGTTCCGCGCGGTGGCGACGTCCGGCGGCTACGTCCGCATCGAGGCGCGGCACAGCGGCAAGGTGCTCGACGTGACGAACTGTGGCTCGAGCACCAACGGCACCGTGCTGCAGCAGTGGACCTGGTCCAACAACGACTGCCAGCAGTTCCGACTGGAGCCGAGGTAGCGCACGTCCGCGCGCTCAGTGCGGTGCGGAGAATCGCCCGGGCTCCTGGGTCGAGGGGCCCGGGTGTGTCTTGCGGAACACGTAGTAGTCCGCGTGGCGCGTCCACTCGGGGCGGCCCTCGGAGCGTGACGCGCGAGGCCCCCGCGTGGCCTGCCGGGGGACCAGGTACGTGTCGAGTTCCTGGTCGCTGAAGGTGAACTTGCCGCGCAGCTCCTTCACCACCGCGACGAGCGCCAGGTTCTCCTCGGCCGCGGCGTCGGCCGCGTCGCCGTGGTGGTCGTTCGTCACCAGCAGCCCGCCCACCTTGAGGTACTTCCCGCACGCGCGGGCGATGCCTCCGGCGTAGAGCGAGAGCACCAGGTCGAAGCTCTCGTCCAGGATGGGGATGGGCTGCGTGAAGTCCTGCGCGACGAAGCGCACGTAGGCCTTCTGCGCGTACTGCTGCCGCGAGCTGATCTTGCGCAGCACGCCGTCCTTGTTCGCGAAGAAGCCCTGCGCCAGATCGTTGCGGTCCACGTAGACCACGTGCTGGAAGAAGAACGACGGGGTGATGTGCACGAAGCACCCCGGGTACAGCACCGTGTCCACCGCCACGTAACGCTCGCGGAGCACCTCGAAGAGGCCCGCGCGCTCGAGCTGATGATCGACCACGAAGCCCTGGTAGATCTCCTCGACTCTCTCCATTTCCTGGATTTGAGCCCCTTCCTGGGGCGGCTGACAACTTTGTGACAGCGACGGGCGCGGTGCGCGCGACGGGCGCGGAAAGTCACAGTCGGGGCGGCCGGTGTGGTCCGAGAGGACTCCGTCGCGAGGTGTGCTCAGCCGCGTTCGGCGCGTGCGGGTCGACGCGCACTCACCTCCGTGCCTGTGACGAGGGCTTGCACGAAATCCGCACGAACATTCCTCGGGAAGCGCACGGGTGCGCCATCCGCGTTGCACCGCGCGGGACGAGTCTGGGCGCATGAATCCTCCTGCCTTCCCGCCTCGTGCTCCGAGGACGTCCGATGGCCCCATCCGCGGGGCGTTCCGGTGGCTCGTCGCGCACCACGTCTTCGGCAGTCTCTTCATCGTCGTCTTCGCCACCGCGGTGATTGCCGGTCAGGTGGCGGGGCGGACGGACTTCGCGAACTCGGAGCTGGCGGCCGGGGTGGAGGACCGGTGGGGCGCGCCCGTGGTGCAGCCCGCGCCATCGCTGCGCTACGTGCACAGCGGCACCATCTTCACGGAGCTCAAGCCGTTGGCGTTCGACCGTCAGCACGTGGAGGTGCTGGCGAAGATGAACTACCGCAAGCGAGGCCTGCGCTACTTCTCCGGCTTCGACTTCAACCTGGGCGCGGAGTACGCGGTGGTCAACCGCGAGGGCCACGACATCGACGTGGCGTTCATCTTCCCCATGGAGATGGACAAGTCTCAGGTGCTCCTGTCGGAGCTCCAGTTCCTGGTGGACGGCAAGGAAGCCAGCCTGGACCTGGGCGAGTCCGGCAACCGGCTCGTGTGGACGGGCCGTATCGCCAAGGGGGCCACGGCCCGCTTCGTCATCCGCTACCGCGCGCGAGGGCTCGACTCGTTCATCTACAAGCTGGATCCGGCGCTCTCCGCGCGCGACGTGCGCGTGCACCTGGCCGTCGAGGGCGGGGACAACTACGACTATCCGGCGGGCGTGCTGTCCGCGTCGTCCGTGCAGGCGGGCAGCGACACCGTCACGCTGGACTGGGCGTTCCAGTCGCTGGAGTCCGGCGTCAACCTGGGCGTCATCCTCCCGTCGGAGAAGACGTTCGACTCGATGGTGTCGCGCATGGCGGGGCGCGCGTGGGTGCCGTTCCTGGTGCTGGTGGCGCTGCTCGCGGCGCTGGGGCTGCGGCACAAGCGGCAGCTCGCGCTGCATGAGTCGTATCTGCTCGCCGCCGTGTACGGCTTCTTCTTCGTGCTGCTCGCGTACCTGGCGGCCTTCATGAACTTCTATGTGGCCTATGCGGTGAGCGCGCTGGGCCTGGGCGCGGCGGTGGTGGCGTATGCCCGGTGGCTGTTCCCGAAGGAGCGCACGTCGCTGCTCGCGGGGCTGTGGGCCGCGACGCTGCTGGTGCCCACCGGCGCCGTCATCCTGGAGGGCTACACGGGCCTCATCTACACGCTGGAGATCCTCGCCGGCCTGCTCGGGCTGATGGTGCTCTCCACCCGCGCGAGCGTGCGCGCGTTCCTGTCGGACCTGTCCCAGCCCGGCGCGGCTCCGAGCGCGGCCCCCGTGTCCACTCCTGTCACCCCGGAAGCGAGCTGAGCCCATCATGCGGACCTTTTCCCTCGTCGTCGGAATCCTGCTGCTCGCTCCCGAGGCCCTGGGCGCGCCCGAGTCCACTCCGGCTCCCGCCGGCACCGCCACCGTGCCGCTGGAGCAGCTCATCCCGCTGTATTCGCAGCGACAGACACCACCTCCCGCGCCCCCCACCGAGGCGCTGGTGAAGACCGAGCTGAGCGGACGGTTGTCCGCGGATGCGCTGCAAGTGGAGGCGAGCTTCGAGGTGGAGGTGCTCGCGGATGGACGCTGGACGCAGGTGCGCTTGCTGCAACTCGACGCGGACACGTACCCCACGGCCCTGCCCACGCTGGAGGGCGCCACGGTGGGCGTGGTGGATGGCTTCCTGTGTCTGCTCACGCGCAAGGCGGGGCGTCAGAGCTTCGACGTGAGCCTCACCGTGCGCTCGTCGGGCACGGGGCCGGAGCGTCGCGCGCAGCTTCGCTTTGGCTCTCATGCCTCGCCGGTGCCGCTGGAGCTGGAGGCGGACACGTCCGTCTTCACGCTGCTGGAATCGCTGTCGTCCTCGGGTGAGGGCTACGTGCTCTATCCGGTGCAGGGCGCGCTGCGGGTCGGCTGGAAGGCGGCGTCCCAGGTTGCGCAGGCAACGAAGCCGCAGGTGCGTCCTCCGCTGGAGCCGCGCATCCCCGAGGCCACCGCGACGTGGGTGTCCACGCTGGAAGGCCGCGCCACGCTGCGCGTCGGCTACACGTTGAGCCTGGACCGTGAGCAGGCGCTGGAGCTGAGCATCCCGGAAGGGCACGCATTGGAGCGCGTCACGCTCAACGCCATCCCCGTGCCCGTGGAGGCGGTGACGGATGGGGTGCTGCGGCTGAAGGTGGCGCCCGCGCGACTGGGCGAGACGTCGGGTGCGCTCGAGGTGGTGATGACGCGGGAGCTGGGCGTGTTCCACCTGTCCGGTCGGTTGAAGCTGGCGCTGCCGCGCGTCTCGTGGCCGGTGGCGGAGCTGCGGGCCCGCGCGCACTTCCCCGCGGTGTTCAACTATCGCCGAGAGGGCGGCAGCCTGGAGCAGTTCGAGGCGGCCGAGGGCACGAGCCAGGGCGCGACGTTGCCGGGCAAGGTGCTGCACTTCCGTCAATACCTGGTGGCCGCGTCCTCGCCCACGCTTGAGCTGGGCTACTCGGTGGACATCTCCAACAGCTACTTCCGCTGATGCACGGCGACGGCGAAGGCGGAGCCCTTCGTCTCCGGGCTCGCGGGCAGGAGTTCCAGGGTGGAGCCGAACGCGCGCAGCATGGACTGGGAGATGGTGAGACCCAGGCCCGTGCCTCCGCGCTCGCGCGCCGTGGTGAAGAAGGCGTCGAAGATGCGGGCGCGGTTCGACTCGGAGATGCCTCTCCCGTCGTCCCGCACCACGACGCGCACGACGCCGTCCGCCTGCGTCTCCACGGCGAGCGACACGCGCACGTCCTCGCCGCCGTGCTGGCGGGCGTTGGTGACGAGCTGCCAGAGCACGTCCTCCATCACCTCGGAGGGCAGGGCCACGGTGAGGCCCTCGGGAACGGGGCCCACGTCCACGCGCTCCAGTCCCTCCGCGTGGGCCCTCGCGGTGACGGCCTTGAGCAGCGGGGCCAGCTCCACCTGGGCGGGCGTGGCGGTGATGGAGTCGGCGCGGGCCAGCTCCAGCAGGCGTTGCACCAGCCGCGTGAGCCGGCGCGCGTCGGCGTCGATGTTGGAGAGGAAGCGCGTGCGCTGCTCGGGTGTCATCGCGTCCGCGCTGTCGCGCAACAGCTCCACCGCGCCCTGGATGGAGGCCAGTGGCGTCTTGAACTCGTGCGAGACGTTGGCCGCGAAGGAGCGGATGTACTGGTTGCGGTCCCTGAGCGCGGTGGCCATGCCGGCGAGCGACTCGGACAGCTCGGCCAGCTCCGCGACGACGGGACGGGCCAAAGGCTCGTAGCCCTCCGGTGCGCTGGCGGCGATGGCGCGCGTCTGCTTCACCAGGGCCCGCACCGGGCGGCCCAGCAGCGCGGCGGCGGCCAGCGACATCAACCCGAGCGCGCCGAGCAGCACCAGGCCCGTGGCCGTCAGGTTCCAGCGGTCCGCGTACGTGGCCTTGGCGAAGGTCATCGGCGTGCGCGCCAGCACCACCACGCCCCAGACGCGCTCGCCTTGAAGGACGGGCAGCGCCACCGAGACGCGGATGCCGGTGTCTCGACTGAGCGAGGCCAGGGGTGTGTCCTCGGCCTCGGAGTGACGACGGCGCAGCACGCTCGCGGGCTCTCCTCGCAGGGCCTGCTGCACCTCGGGTCGGTCGGCCAGCGTCGTGCCCAGCACGGCCGGGCTGCTGCTGGCCACCACCACGCCGCTGGTGTCGACCACGCGGATGCCCGCGAGCGTGGCGGCACGCACGTTCTCCAGGAGCGGGTTGAGCTTCAGGCCCGTCTCCAGGGCCCACGGCTCGCCGGGCACGAGCGCGCGCGGCGGCTCCTCGTCCGCGGGGAGCGGCTCGTCCGAGGCCTTGAGCGAGGGGAGGATGGGCCGCAGCCGCTTGTCATCGGGGATGGGGAAGGGCCACTTCGCCGTGCGAGCCCGTCCATAGTCGCCCTCGCCGACGCGCTCTGCCAGCGTGGCGCGATAGAGCTCCACCACCACCGCGCCCTGCGTGAGCAGCTCCATCTCCGTCTGGCGGATGAGCTGGTTGTCGTAGACGCGCACGAAGGCGAGCCCACCCAGCGTGAGCACGAAGCCGGCGAGCCCCACGGCCGCGAAGACCATCCACAGCCGGGGCTGGGGGCGGCGGCTACGGGATGGCGAGCCGATAGCCGAGGCCATGCACCGTCTCGATGACTTCGCCGCCGACGCCGGCGAACTTCTGCCGCACCCGACGCACGTGGCTGTCGATGGTCCGGTCACTCACCACGCCGTCGTCGTAGACGCGCGTCATGACCTCGTCCCGGGTGAAGACCTTGCCCGGCACGCGCAACAGCGCCGCGAGCAGGTGGAACTCCGTCACGGTGAGCACCACCTCGTGCTCGCCCCACCAGGCACGGAAGCGCTCCTCGTCCAGCTTCAAGGGGCCGCGCATCAACGGCTTCGACGCCGCGGAGGCCGGGTTCTCGGGCGCGGGCCGCGCGCGGCGCAGCACCGCCTTCACGCGCGCCACCAGCTCACGCGGGCTGAAGGGCTTGGTGAGGTAGTCGTCGCCGCCCAGCTCCAGGCCGAGGATGCGGTCCACCTCGTCGTCCCGCGAGGAGAGGAAGACGATGGGCAGTTCGTGCGTGCGCCGCACCTCGCGGCACACCGTGAGCCCGTCCATCTCCGGCATCATGATGTCCAGGACGATGAGCGCGGGGGGCGAGCGCTGGACGTGGGCCAGCGCCGCTCGCCCCTCCGCGGCCTCCTCCACGCGGAAGCCGCCTTGCTCCAGCGCGAAACGGACGATGTCCCGCAGGTGCGGATCATCATCGACGACCAGGACGGTGGGACGTTCAGCCACGCGGCACTCGGGTTGGGGAGGGCGTGGAGTCTACCTCCGACACGCCCGGACCTGGGCGTACAGTCACCTTTCCATTTTTTATTCGGGTCGGACGCAACCCGGTGCGGGCAGGACCGATAACCCCAAGGAATGCGGTCGTCTGGCTTCGGGGGAAGTCAGCGCCACCTGATTGACGGAAGGACGAGCGACCTCGGGGGAGGGGCTCGTCCGGTTCGAGCCGGGGCGGCTGCCTGCGCCCCGGCTCAGCCTGTCAGTGGGCTTCGCGAACCTTCAGTCGCCGCGAGCGCCGTCGCGGGCGACGGATGGCCACCGCCGCCGCGAGCATCAACACCACCGGAACGAACACCAACAACGTTTGAGCCGTCACCGTCTCCCTCCTCCATGCACTATGGCGGAGGGGTCTGACGTTCCTTCTCCGGAAAACCTGAAATACCCCGGACTCCCGGTGTCAGGAGAGGTGTGACGCTCCGGCTCAGGGGATGCTCAGGTCGGCGGGTTCCCGGGGGGCGACCTCGTAGGTCGTCTCGTACTGGGCGGCGAGCCCCACGACGGTGATGCTCTGGCCGAGGGGCAGGGCTCGCAGCGTGTCCGGGTTGAAGCCGGCGGAGGCGTGGACGAACACCTGGACCTCTCCGGACCCATCGTCGATGTAGAGCTTGTACCCGTAGGGCGAGTCATCCTCGAAGGTCTTGGTCACGGCGCCGGTGACGCGGATGAGCTGGCCTTCGACGGGCTCCTTGACGGAGCCGGTGCCGATGTTCTTCGGGGTGGGTGTCTGGGTTCCACTTCGCGTCGACACGTCCGCGGGCACGGCCTTCAGGATGCGGAGCTGGTTCTGCTCGTCGAGCGTCCCGGTGACGCGAACGCGGGCGCCCACGGCGAGCGACAGCTTCTCCTCCAGCTTGACGTAGACGCCGCCGGTGTCGTCCTGCACCGCGAAGCCCTGATCTCCGAGCGCTGAGCTGAAGGCGCCAGGCGGGACGGTGACGTGGCCTTCGACGGTGACGGCCTCGCCGGTGGCGCGTCCGCGCGCCTCGCCGATGGGCGTCGCGGGTGAGGGGTCGTCCGAGTCGTCACACGCCGGAGCGACGAGGGCGAGAAGCGCGAGCAGCACCCAGCTCTTCGCGCGGAACACGGAGCGCGAGCTGGTACGGAGCCTTCCAGGGGAATCGAGCATCCCACCTGTCTAGAGCCTTCCGTGCCTCGCATTCAATCCGGGGAGCGCGTGCGCGGTGGCTCGTCGACACCTCGCGGAGGACTGGAGGTACAGCGGGGCAGGGGCTCCGAGGAGCAGCCCTGCCCGGAGGACGTGGCGCGGGACTACCACCGCTCGATGGAGGTGATGGTCAGCGCGAACGGGGGGCCGGAGAAGCTGGAGTTGTTGGTGCAGGGCCGCTCGGCGATGTCACCCAGGTTGGCCGAGTAGAAGCCGTAGGTGGAGCCGTTGCCCTTCTCGTAGAACACGCTGCCGCCGGGCAGGGTGACCTTCCAGACGAAGTTGAAGCTGTCGTACCACTTGGGGGACGTGCGGTGGGAGATGAAGCTGCGCACCGTCACCGTCCAGGTCCACGGCGCGGAGGCGGGCGCGGCGACCGTCTGCGTGTTGTCCCAGTCGAACGCGACCCAGTTGTCCAGCCCGCCCCAGCCGTGGATGAGCTCCACCGACGTGCCCCACGGCAGCGAGAGGTTCCGGTACGACATCCGGATCTCCGCCTCGTAGGAGCTGGCGTACAGACAGGAGTGGAGCGACGCGCGGCCATCCGCCCAGTGCTCGATGGCGAAGGACGACGAGGACGCGAGGAACAGCGCGAGGGCGCAGAGCTTTCGGACAGCCGAGGTCATGAAGAGACTCCCTGGTGATTGGTTCGGCGCGCGTCTCTATCACGAGGGTGGGTTCTCGTGAACTCCCTGTATGTCTGTTCACTCCTTCTTTCCCTGGGAGTTGTCGGGTCCGTGAAACATCGTCTCGTGACGCGGGGGAGGTGCCGAGGCATCCGGAATGACCCATCCCTCCCTGGGGCGTGGGCCGGGTGGGCGGTCCAAAACCGACGCGCATGATTTGCGCACGGGTGTCGACCTGGCCCCGGTTGTGATTGTGTCTGATTCCACTTCCGGCGTGTCTGTCATTGTTGCAGGCTGGGGCTCCGCGCACGGCCAGGCGATTCGCGTCTGCGTGCGAGAAGGGGAACATCCATGCGCATGGCGAAGAGTGTCTGCGTCGTCGGCTTCCTGCTGGCGATGGTGGTGGGCTGTGGCTCCGGTTCGCAGTCGGGGGCCGTGCAGTTGGTGATTGGCGACCAGGAGGCGGCGGCGACGGAGGCGAGCGTCGTCCGCATCCAGGTGGTCGTCTCCGGCGCGGACTTCGCGGACATCCAGCAGGACCTGGTGAAGACGGGATCGGTCTGGGGAGGCACCATCGCCGGGATTCCCGCGGGCACCGACAGGACGCTCACGGTGTCGGCCTTCGCGGCGAACAACGGGCTCGAGTACCAGGGCCAGGCGACGGGCGTCACCATCGTCGGGGGCGAGACGGCGCTGGTGGCCGTCACGCTGCATGACATGACGTTCGGCCATCACGACGACAACGACGTGCCCATCATCGACTCGGTGTCGGTGTCGTCGAGCACGGTGGTGGTCGGGGAGCAGCTCACGCTGGGCGCCACGGCGCATGACCCGGTGCCGAACGACCTGCTGTCGTACTCGTGGGGCGCCACGGCGGGGCAGCTGAGCAGCACCACGGTGGCCAACCCCACGTGGACGGCGCCGACGTCGCCGCAGACGGTGACGCTCACGCTGACGGTGCGCGACCAGCGCAATGGCGTCAGCACCGCGCGCCTCACGGTGGAGGTCGTCGGAGCGCCGCCTCCCCCGGGCGGGAGCGCGGAGGTCCACGTGAGCTTCAACAGGCCGCCGCTGGTGCTCTACGTGCACGCGAGCGAGGGCCGGGTGGTGCTCGGACAGAGCACGGCCGTCATCGCGAACGTGTTCGACCAGGAGCGCGATGCGGTGACCTACCAGTGGACCGCGTCCTGCCCCGGCACGTTCAGCACGCCGACCGGGCAGTCCTCGAACTTCACGCCGACGGAAGTGCCGTCCGGCGCGTGCAACAACTGCAGTGTCACCATGACGGCTCGGGACAGCCGCGGCGGCGTCCGCTCCGGCTCGGTGAAGCTGTGCGTCGTCTCCACGCCCGCGCCGTGACTCCGGGCGTCCGCGGTTGAGCGGCTTCACGGGGGCAGGGGATTCCGCCGCTGCCCCCGCGCATGCCTTCAGCGGATGAGCGGGGTGGTGCGCTCCGAGCCGGTCCTCGACACGCGGCGGGTCTCCCGGCCGTTGAAGTCCACGGCCTCGCCTTCGCCCACCAGCGTGCGGATGGTGATGCGCGACAGGCACTGGCTGTCATCCACGGTGTGCGTCACCACGTAGCGCGGCACGCTGGAGGCGGGCTCACCCAGGCGCAGGCGCATCTCCCGCAGGGCGTCGATGTAGCCCGCCAGCGGCTCCATCCTCGCGAGCGCGCGCCGCAGCACCTTGTCCGAGCGCTTGCTCATCACGCGATCCCACACCAGGTAGCCCGCGCCGAGCGTGGCGGAGCTGGTGAAGAACATCACGAAGTTGAGCATCCCCCCGAGCAGCCGGTTGCGGGTGAAGCCCTGCTCGCCCGTCGCTTCGGTGAGGATGTCCTTGAGCGTCTCCACCGCGGACTGGTTCGCCATCCCCAGCCACTCGCGCGCGTCCTTCGGGCTGCCCAGCAGCAACCGGCACAGGCCCAGGTGCAGGGAGATGAGCGAGACGCGGGCCGTGTCGCGCTCGGCGCCCAGCGCCTCCGTGAAGCGGTGGCCCGCGGCCCTGATCTGCTCCAGCCGCTCGTCGCGCGTACACGAGGGCCGGGTGGAGGCCTCCAGGTGCGCGCGCCCGGCGTGGAATGCGCCCTCGCGCAGCAGGTGCGGCTCCCGATGCAGATGGCCCAGCAGGACCAGCTGCTCTCCCTCCGTCCCAAGCAGCGCCTCCTGCAGCGCCACCGGTCCCTCTTCCTGATGCCTGCCGTTCACCTGTCGAGGTGTGGCCAGGATGAGGTCATTCCACGTCGCCATTCGCGGACTCCCGTGTGCTGCGGCGCCTCTTGTCTCCGGCGATCCCCCTGGAGACCAAGTCTGCCACAGCCACGCGGTTTCACGAGCCTGGGTCAGCGCTTCCGCCACCGCCTCTCGCTCTCTCATCCCTGGATGGCCGCGCGCTTTCAGGCCCGGCAGAAAATGGTGCCCGTGTTCTCGTGAGGTCACGTTTCTTCGCGAGGCTGTCGCGCATTGCTGGATTGGTACCGCGAGAATGATGAGGCCTCGGGCCCATGGGTCCTTCGTGCCCTCCAGGGTGGGATTTCGTGCAGAGCCCTCGTTCGCGAGGGAGGGGTGAGGACGTCCTCGTGGCGGGAGCCGCGTGCGTGTCAGGTGCTCCCGGGCGCGGGGGCCTCGTACATTCGGAAGCGCGTCACGGGGCGATAGCCCATGCGTTGATACACGGGCGCGCCGGCGTCGGTGGCGTGGAGCACGGAGCGCTCGATGCCCCACGTGTCGCGAGCCTCGCGCAGCGCGTGCCTCATGACGAGCTCCGCGGCGCCGAGCCGCCGGTGGCCGGGGGACGTGGCGACGAGCGCGATGTACGCGAGGCCGTCCACCCGGAGCACCACGGTGCTGCTCGCGGGAGCGCCCTCGCGGCAGGCCACGAAGCCTCGGATCTCCTCGTCGTACAGGGCCTCCGCGTCCAGGGCCTCGCGCCCCGACTCGCGGCTCACGTCGTAGGCGAGCGAGTTGATGTCGGCCACGGCCTGGCGTCCCCAGGTGTCCTTCACGGGGCGCACGTCGAGCGAGGGCAGGGCGCGCACGGGCTCCGAGAGCCGCTCGCACACCATGCCGGTGACGGTGGTGAGCGGGCGCAGCTTGTACCAGGCGAGGATGGACCCGGCGCGCTCGCGCACCTGGGGCGCGAGCCAGTCGTCGGAGATGAGGAACGTCCACGGGTGGCGGCCCGTGGAAAAGTAGCGCGCCGCGGACGCGACGGCGGCGGAGAGGGCCTGCTCCGTCGTGGCGGGCGCGCGCAGGAAGGCCGCGTTCATCATCGCCCAGGAGACATGGCTCGACGCGATGAAGACCTCGGGGCGCTCCACCACCTCGCCCGCTCTGCCGCCCAGGGCCATCTTCCGCCAGGCGCCTCGGAATTGCGCATGGGACTCGTCGATCTCTGCCTGCGTCGCGGAGTGCATGGAGGGCTCCAGGGGCGAGGGGTGAAGGATCGATTGTACCCCAGGTGCTCCGCCTGGAGGCGCGGTGCCCCCGGTGCCCTCTGTTCCTGACTCAACGCGCGGCCACGTCGCGCAGCAGGTGATGCGCCTCGCCCAGCAGCGCGAGGAACTCCTCACGCTCCTCGTTGCCCGAGGGCGTCGCGGAGCGCGCGATCTCCCGCACCTGGTCCAGGCTCCATTTCTCCGCGTGGGGGCTGCGTCGCAACAGCTCCGCCGCGCCCATCACCGCGGTCGCGAAGCGCAGGTCCGAAGGGGCCTGCTTGAACGTGGGGGAGAGCGCGCTGGCGGGGAAGGGGAAGGCGCGCTCGGAGGCACTCTCTCCACGAGGGCGCTTGGCGCGCACGCGCACCGTGGCCAGACCCTCGCCCGCGCCGGGCATGAGCTCCAGCTCGTACAGCGCGGTGACGGAGTGGCCCGAGCCCAGCTCTCCCGCGTCCACGCGGTCATCGCGGAAGTCCTCGTCCGCGATGTCGCGGTTCTCGTAGCCGACGAGGCGATAGCGGGACACCTGCTTGGGGTCGAACTCCACCTGGAGCTTCACGTCCTTCGCGATGACCTCCAGCGTGCCTCCGAGCTGCTCCACGAAGATGCGCCGCGCGGCCATCAGCGAGTCCACGTAGTGGTGGTTTCCGTTCCCCTGGTCCGCGAGCTGCTCCATCATCGTGTCCTGGTAGTTGCCCATCCCGAAGCCCACCGTGGTGACGGTGATGCCTTCCTTCACGTGGCCTCGGATGGTCTTCAGGATCTCCTCGTGGGAGGTGCTCCCCACGTTGGCGTCGCCGTCGGACAGGATGACGACGCGCGACACCGACTCGCCATCCAGCGTCTTCATCGCCTCCTGGTAGGCCAGCTGGATGCCGGAGCCCATCGCGGTGCTCCCGCCCGCGGTCAGGTCCTCGATGGCGGCGTGGATGCGGGCCTTGTGCTCCATGCCCGTGGGCGGCAGGACGCGGCGCACCGCGCTCGCGTAGGTGACGAGCGCCACGGTGTCGCCGTCGCGGAGCTGGTCCACGAGCATCCGCAGGGCGCGCTTCGCGAGCGGCAGGCGGTCCGGGGACTGCATCGACCCGGAGACGTCCACGAGGAAGGTGAGGTGCGAGGGCTTGCGCTCGGAGACGCTCAGGCGCTTGCCCTGCACGCCGACGCGCAGCAGGTGTCGTCCGGGCGTGAAGGGGGAGGGCGCGGCGTCGAGGTGCACGGCGAAGGGGCCCTCGTCCGGTGCGGGCGCGGGGTACGTGTAGCGGAAGTAGTTGAGCATCTCCTCCACGCGCACGGCTTCACGCGGCGGCAGGGTGCCTTCCTTGAGCTTGCGCCGTGCCAGCGTGTACGAGGCCGTGTCGACATCCGCCGCGAACGTGGAGAGGCGGTCCTTCTCCGTGGAGACGAAGGGATTCACGCCGTGGTCGCGGTAGCCCTCCTGGCTGGAAGTGGCGTCGGCAGCAGGACCTCGGGACGAGCCCGCGAGGCGTCCGCTGCCGCGACCCATGGTGCCGATACCCGTGATGCCGCTGCTCTTGCCACCCAGTATCGCGACGCCACCGCCACCGGAGCCGCTGCCCTTGACCCCCAGTCCGCCCTGGCCATGGGCCGCGCCGGCCGCTCCGAACATGTTGCCCATCGCGGAGCGCAGGCGCGCGGAGTTCCCGGAGGGCGGGGGCGCCGCGCTCGGTGCGGGGGCAGGTTTTTCGAGAGCGGCGACGGGGGAGGGGGCATCAGGGCTCGTGGTCCCGGCGGCTGGCGCCAGGGCCGTGTCTGCCTGGGAAGGGGGGGACTTGGAGGCCATCTGTCCCGCGTGCGCGTCACGAGGGGCCAGGTTCTTCGTGTCCACGTCCGATGACCGGCACGAGAACACCACTCCGCTCAACGCGAGCGCACACACGACACCCGTGACGGCCTTGAGGTTCCGCCTCATTCACTGCCTCCCTGTTCCTGGATTCGCCAGTGCTCCGACAGCGGTCCGTGGAAAAGGTTCCGCGGATTCACCCGAGGCCTCGCGCTGGTGTCATCCATCCCCAGCTCAGGTCCGCCGTGTAGTTCGGTCGAAGTATTCGCCAGCCTCCTCGCGGAGGACCTTCCTGGCGTGTTGCTCACAGCGCCAGATGGCATGCCTGTGGTCGGAGGCCTGCTGTGGTGCTCGCCGCCCGACATGTCCATGTTGTATTCGACGTAGAAGCCATAGATGAGGGTGGCCAGGTAGTCCTGCCGCCAGTCCCCGAACTCCCCCGTGCTGAGTCCGCCGAGCACCGCCACGGCGAACGTGGGGTAGCTCGCTGTGCCTCTCAGGCCCTGTTCGTTCATCGTCTGCTGCCACAGCGGATGCGTGCAGCCGGAGACCTCCGAGGACTTGGTGCTCCGGCCCTGGTTGGCGCCTGCTCGCGCGCGTTGGAGGACCTCCCGGACGAGGCCGTCCTCGCCATGGACGCTCACCCTCCAGGCCAGGTCTGCCTTCGACGGCGCTCCCTCCGCGGTGCCTCGCAGGCGGGCCCTGGTCCGCGAAGGGCGAGTCCGCGCTGGCCTTCCTGGCGTGGAGCACGTCTTGCGCGGACTCGTCGAAGCGGGGACGCGCTTCGTCTCCGTGCAACGCTCGCTCCGGATGGATGCGCTCGAGAATGGAGGGCAGGTTGACTTCAAGGCTGTCTGATTCGTCGACACGGGCCATGTTCGATGTCTGTGAACCCGGCGCTGGGTTGTCATCACGATGAATCACCGAGGGGCCGCTCGATGTTGTTTTTCAAATGCCCACGGAGGGTGTGCGGGCCTCACGCGGGCTCGCCCGGTCGCCCGCAACTCCGAGCACAACAGACGCGAGCGGTGGACTAGGTTGCGCCGCATGACGCAGGCCGTTTCGGACGCATGGACGTTGCCCTGGCGGGGTCTGGGGCTGAGCAGCAACCTGAGCACCGCGGATGTGCCGCAGCCGTACCGGCTGTTGGACGCGTCGCCGGGGCTCTTCGACTTCGTCGAGTACAGCGCTCCGTTGGACCTGGAGGAGGCGCGTGCCCAGGCCTCGCTGTTTCCGGAGATGTGGCGCCGCCGCGCCGACGTGCCCGTGCTCTTCCACCCCGTGCACCTCAACCTGTGGGGGCCGGAGCTGGAGCCCGCCGCCACGCTGAAGGCCCTGGACGCGCACGCGCGCGCCGTGGGCAGCCCGTGGGTGGGCAATGACGTGGGGTGGTGGCACGTGCAGGGCCAGCCGTTCCCCGGCTACCTCTACATCACGCCCCCGTTCAACGAGGCCGGGCTCGCGGACTGCGCCGCGCACGCGCTCCATGTCCAGTCACACCTCTCCATGCCGCTCGTGCTGGAGAACCCCGCGGTGCTGGCGCGCCGAGGCGAGCTGCACGCGCTCGACTTCCTCGCGAAGCTGCACCAGCGCACGGGGCTGCCGCTGCTCCTGGACCTGGGCCACCTGTTCAGCCACCAGCTCTCCGCCGGGCTGCCGCTCGAGGCGGGCCTGGACGGCTTCCCGCTGGAGCAGGTCGTGGAGATCCACCTCGCGGGCGGTGTGGTGACGCGCCGGGGCTCGCGTCGGTTCTACGTCGACGACCACACGCAGCCGGTGCGCGAGGAGCTGTTCAAGCTGTTGGAGTCCTTGCTACCGCGTTGTCCGTCCCTGCGCGCCGTCACCTTCGAGGGCGACGGCCATCCCCCGGAGGTGGCCCGGCTGTCCCTGCGGCGGCTGCGCACGCTCATCCCCCAGGGCCCTCGCGAGCCGTTGACCCTTCGCGCGCCGGATGTGAGCGCGCCTCCGGCGCTCTCTGGCGACAGCCGTCCGTGGGAGCTGTTCGACGCGGGCCACGGCGTGTCGGCCCCGGACGCGAGCGAGGACCCGGAGGGCACCGCCGCCGACCAGGACTTCCGCCTCGCGGTGGTCGCCGAGGCGCTGGACAAGGACTGGCCGCTGACGCGCCTGCTCCTGGCTGGCACGCGCGAGGCGCTGCTCGACTTCACCCGCTCGCGCGAGTACCGCAACCTCTTCGGCGGGGGAGGGCGCTCGCTGCCGCAGGTCTTCTCCGCCTGGGCGATGCGTCGGCTCCGGGAGCAGCCCGACGAGGGCGCCTCCGCCGCGCTGAGCCTGGAGATGCTCGCGCCCACCACCTTCCTCAAGGCCGCCCCGGCTCCGGGCCCCGGCCAGGTGGGGCTCGCGGAGGACGTCCGGCCCGGCAGCTTCCCCGTGGACCTGTCCGAGCTCGTCTTCGCCGCGCGCGCCGTCCGGCGCCACCTCACCGCCCGTGCGTGGGCATGTGGGGCGCTGGAGCTGTCCGGGCTGGAGGCGCTGGCGCAGGTGGCTCGGCGGCCGGGGGGGACCCCCTGGAGCTTCGCCGTGCGACGCAAGGCCCCGGGATTCGAGGTGTCGGGCGTGTCACGAGGGCTGGCCGTGCTGCTCCGGGAGCTGGGCTCCAGGCCCGTGCCGGTGGAGTCGGTGCCCCCGGAGGTGCTGGCGGAGGGGCTGAATCACCGGATGATCCGCCTGGGGGATGCTTCCGGGTTGGACCGAACCCTTGCGCCTGTGCGTCCGGTAGGGTAGGTCGCGCCGCAATGACGTCGTCACCCCTCGTTATCGGCATCGCGGGTGGCACCGCGTCCGGCAAGACCACCGTCGCCCGAAAGGTTCGTGAGGCGCTTGCCGACTGCCGCGTGGCCTTCATCGATCAGGACTCGTACTACCGGGACCTGAAGGACCTCCCCATCGCGGACCGCCGGGAGGTGAACTTCGACCATCCCGACGCGTTCGACACCGAGTTGCTGGTGAGCCACCTCCGGGAGTTGAAGGCCGGGCGGCCCATCCAGAAGCCCGTCTACGACTTCGTCACCTCGTCGCGTCAGCCCCGCACCATGGGCGTCGACCCGGGGGACATCATCCTCATCGAGGGCATCCTCGTCCTGCACATGAAGGAAGTGCGCGAGCTGATGGACGTGAAGATCTACGTCGACGCGGATGATGACCTGCGCATCCTTCGTCGCCTCACCCGCGACATCAAGGACCGCGGCCGCGACTTCGACCACGTCGTCAGCCAGTACCTGCGCCACGTGCGCCCCATGCACATGGGCTTCGTCGAGCCGTCCAAGCACTTCGCGGACATCATCATCCCGCACGGCGGCAACAACGAGATCGCCATCAGCATGCTGGTGGGCGCGCTGCGCGGGAAGCTCTCCGCTCCGCAGCCTCGCGAGTAGCCCCAGCGCCTCAGCCCACGCGCCGCAGGAAGTCTCCGAGTGGCGCGCGCAGGCGCTCGGTCTCCGTCAGGAGCGCGCCATGGTCCCCCGGGCCGGGCAGCTCCACCAGCCGGGCGCTCACGCCCGCGGCGGACAGCAGGTGGTAGGTGTCCCGCACCCGGTTCACCGGCGCGAGCACGTCCGAGCTCCCCGCCACCAGCAGCACCCGCGCCCGGATCTGCGCGAAGCAGTCCGCTACGTCACAGCCCGAGTAGGCCGAGCACAGCGTCGCCCATGACGACGCGTCGAACGACTCGGAGAAGGCGTCCGCCTCCGCGTCCAGCGCGAGCCTCGCCGCCTCGGCGTCGGCGAAGCGCTGAGACAGGTACTCGCGGCCGTACAGCAGCTTCTGGAAGTCCAGCCTCAGCCGCCGCATCGTCTTGCGAGGCTGCGCGTCCGGCTCATAGAGGCCCTCGCGGAAGTCCGGGTCCGCGCGCAACAGCTGCCACGCCAGGCCCAGCTTCTCGCGCACGCCCTCCGGCAGCGCGCGCGCCGAGCCGATGGCCACCACCGAGTCGGACAGCTCCGGGAACAGCGCCGCCAGCCGCAGCGCCACCTGCGCGCCCAGGCCCACGCCCACCAGCGCGCGCACGTGGTTCAGCCCCCGGGCTCGCAGCAGCGCGGACACCCCGCGCGCCATGTCGAGCACCGTGAGGGGAGGCAGGCTCAGACCCAGTCGCTCGCCCGTCTCCCGGTCCATCGACGCGTTCGACGTGCTGCCGAACGGACTGCCCAAGAGCCCCGGGACGATGACCGGCATGATGTCCGGGTCCAACGGCAGCCCCGGCCCCACCAGCTCACGCGCCCAACCCGACGGCTGATACGCGGAGTCCTCCGCCGGCCCCACCGCCCGGTGCGAATGCGACAGGTCGTGCAGCAGCACCACCGCTTTGCCGTCGCACGGTTCTCCGTACGCCTCCCACGCCACCTGGGGGTTGCGCAGCAGCTCGCCTTCCTCCAGAGGGAGCAGGGAGGTGAACAGGTGGGTGCCGGTGGCCTGGATCACGTTGGGGAATTTTCATATCACTGCCTGCTCCACCGCACAGGAGACTGCCGCTTGAAGCGCTATTTCGGAGTCATTGTCCTCGTCGCTGGTGTGCTGCTGGGCGCCATCATGAGCTACCGCAGCGCCAGTGCCCGCACCAAGGAGGCGCAGCGCGAGGCAGACGTCCAGCGCATCCGCGCGGACTATCTGGAGCGCGTGGCCTGGCTCCGGGTCAATCCGGACGAGAACGCCTATCGCGAGGAGCTCAAGCCGTTCTTCAAGACGTACTTCGAGCAGGTGGATGACCACCTGAAGGCGTTCAACGGGAACAAGAACTTCGACGGCTATCTCCAGGAGCTGGAGAAGCGGGCGGAGAAGGACGAGCGCGCCGGGGACCGCAAGGCGTTCTACGACTACACGCGCAAGGTGTTCGACAGCCTGCGCGAGGGTCGCTACCGCCCGGTGTGGACGGCGACGGACAAGGGCATGCGCCTGGACGTGGTGTCCTCGGACACCATCATGGTGATGGGCAAGCCGCAGATCCGGCTGCAGCTCGCGCTGTGGGGCGCGCAGCGGCAGCTCAAGGACGAGGGCAAGGTCCTCAAGATGCTGACCAGCGCCACGTTCGACACGGTGTGGAAGCTCACCGACGCGAAGGGGAAGCTCCTGGGCGAGATGCGCGGTGGGGATCCGTCGATGAAGATCGACCACCCGGAGCGCTTCATCGCGGAGTTCCCGCCGCAGCTGGTGCTGGGCCACTACGACCTGGACCTGATGCCCAACGAGGTGGCGAAGCTGGACATGACCATCACCGTCTCGTCGCGCTCGCCCTCGGGCGGGGACGCCACGGCCACGTACGTGTGGAAGCTGGACGTGCCCTCGGAGTGGAAGCTGGGCGCGGGTGAGACGTGGGAGGGCGCCACGCAGGAGGAGCGTCCCGAGGAGGAGATCGACCCGGCGAAGAAGGCCGCCGCGAACTAGCGGTGTGTCGGGTGGGGGAGGGCGAAGCGGGTGTTCGCCCTCACTCCACCACGGTGAAGTGGGAGCCCAGCCGGTACGCGGACAGCGCGCCGGTGTCGTCCAGGAAGTAGAGGTTGAGGCGCACGTCGGCCTGGAGCGCGACGAGCCCCGCCCCCGCGCGCACCTCGGCCAGCACCTGGCCTCCTCGAGGGTCCACCGCGCGCACCCGCTCACCCGGCACCAGCGTCACCCCGCGCGCGGTGCGTGCCGGCAGTGCGCCGATGAGCGGCTCCCCCGCGGCGCCCACGCGCCAGTCCACGGTGCCCGACGAGGCCACGCGCGCCGCGGCCCCCGAGGCGCTGGTCACCACCACGGCGCGAGGCAGGGGCGAGAGCGCGTACGGCCCCGGCCCCAGGTTCAGCGGCCGCTCCCACACGCGCTGGCCCTTGGCGTCCAGGCACAAGAGCATGCCTTCGCGCTCGCGCTCCCCGGCGATGAAGACGCGCGAGCCCACCGGCAGCGGCGCCGACGGGTGGGTGAGGTCCGGCTCGTGCGTCCACGCCGCCTCGCCCGTGTGCGCGTCCGCGAGCAGCAGCGCCCAGTGCGAACCCCGACCGAGCAGCGCGAGGAACCGACGACCCCACGGCACCGGAGCGCCGTGGAAGGGCAGGGGCGCGCGCATCCGGTAGCGCACCTGTCCATCCTCCAGGTCGAGCCCGTAGACATAGCCGGAGTCCGTGGTGACGAGGGCGCGGTGGCCCTGCGTCGTCAGCCAGCTTCGCTGCGTGCGCGGAGGGGCCAGCCGCCACACCTCGCGCCCGGTGGCCTCCGCGAAGGCCACCACGGTGCGGTCCTCGGACAGCGTGAGCAAGAGCCCGTCCTTGCGCAGGAGCAGCGGCCCCAGGGGGATGCCGTCGTGGTCATGCAGCCAGCGCGCCCCCGCGCCCCGGCCCGTGAAGCCGTACACGCGGGAGAGGTCCGCCGCCACCGCGTGGCCGTCCGCCGAGGCCGCCACGCCCAGCGCCGCGGCGCGGCGCCACAGCCGAGACCCGTCCTTGCGCGAGAAGGCCACCGCGGCTTGAGGCGAGCAGCACACCGGCCCGTGACGTCCGAGCAGCAGCCGCGACTCCTCCGTGTCCTCGAGTCCGCGCTGCTCCCACAGCCGCTCGAAGCGCAGTCGCCTCAGCCGGCCGGGGACCTTGAGCGGCTTGGAGGCGCTCTCCGTCGTCCGGGTGCGCTTCTCCCTCGCCGCGCCGGACTGCTCGGGGGGCTCCACGGGGCCGCGCAGATGGGAGAGGCCCTCCCGGCAGCGCTCCGCCAGCTCCACCAGGTAGGGGTTGCCCACCTGCGTCCGGTCCTCCTCCGCGAAGGTGGCCGCGAGCGCCTCGCCCAGGTGGAAGAGGCTCGCCGCGAGCTGCATGCCGGTGAGCGGGAAGGGCACGCCCGCGCGGCCCACCCGCGCCTTGCCGGCCTCCAGGTCGAGCAGCAGCGGGGAGCGGGTGCCCGCGGGCTCCAGCTGGAACCGGGGCTCCTTGAGCTCCACCGCCCGCGCCAGCTCCACCGCCTGCCGCGACAGCTCCAGCACCGTGAGGAACGGCGGCGCCTGGACCTTCCACGCCTCCGGCTTGCCGGGCAGGGCGAGCCATACCTCGCCTGGGCCCAGCAGGGGGGCCAGCGTCCCGGATGGGCTCCGCTTGCCTCCGGAACGATGCCCCCGGGCGCCGGCGTCCCGGAGCTCGAAGCCGAAGCCGGGCGTCCCGGGCGGCTCCACGCGCTTCACCGAGGGGCGGGCGGGCTCCTCATCCGGGGGCCGCGAAGGCCTCGCGAGCTGCTTGAGCGGCTCCGCCAGCGCCTGGGCGAGGGGGGCGGAGACACCCTTGGGCGCCACCTGGGTGACGTCCGCGAGGAAGCGCGCGCCGGTGGCCTTCACGGCCTCGGTCAGCTCCTCGGCGTCCACCCTGACGGGGGGCCGCATCAGCCGGGCGGGGCGGGCCAGGCTCACCACGAGCAGCTCCACCTCGGCGCCCACCCGTCTCAGGACCAGCTCCAGGTGGGCCTCCGCCAGGGAGACCTGGGCCATGGGCCGGCCCCCCGTGCGAAGAGAGGCCACTGCGCGCACCAAAGCGGGCACCACTTCTGCTAAGGACTCCTCCACCGCTCCGGACAGCAGGTCCACGCCGTCCAGTTCCAGTGCGATGGAATCCAGCGGGGAGGCCGAGGGTTCGCGTTTCCAGCGCTGTCCGATGCGTATGCGGGTCATCTTCCGTTCGTTGACAAGCCAGTTTAGCGATGGCTAGCATCCGCCGCCCATACGGACCTACATTTTTGTAACCGTTCGGAATTCTTGGGGAATACTCGATGACATTTTACGAGGCCGCGCTCCGCATCCTGGAGAGCGAAGGACGTCCCCTCCACTTCCTTGAAATCACCGAGAAGTCCATCCAACAAAGCCTGCTCTCCCACGTCGGCAAGACGCCCGAGGTGACGATGCTCTCGCGCCTGGCCGCCATGGCGCGTCGCACGAGGGATCGCAAGGTGATTGTGACGGCGAAGGACACCTTCGCCCTGGTGGATTGGTCGATTCCCGAGGACGTGGAGGCGTTGGCGCAGACAGGCGTAATCGAGCCGAATCCGGAAGAGGACCTGCCGCCGCTCAGGCCGGCGGAGCGCCATCCGGAGCCGCGCACGGACAACGTGCGAGCCGCGGGCCGGGGCAGTGAGCGCAAGCGCCGCCGGGACGAGGACGAGGAGCGGGGTGGAAAGCGCAAGCGCTTCCCGCCGCTGCCGGAGGTGGTGTTCGAGATCCTCAGCGACGCCGACGGTGGGCTGCGCACGGAGGCCATCATCGAGCGCGCCCGGAGCAAGGAGCTGTGCGCCGAGGACCTCACGGTGGAGGCGGTGCTCACGGCGCTCCTGGAGGACAACCAGCGTCGCATCGACGCGGGTCGCCGGCCGCAGTACGCGTTCAACAAGGACTCCGGCGAGGTGACGCTGGAGCGCGCGGGCTCGCCGAGCGAGGCGCCGTCGCTGGAACTGCAGGCCGCGTTCGCGCAGGCGCTGGGGATTCCGCTGGAGGCGGGCCGGCCGGTGCTGGCGCGCTCCTCGGCCGCGGCGGTCGCGGGCGAGCCGGTGGTGGACGCGGCGCTGCTCACCACGCTGCGCACGTCGCTCAAGGACGCGCGCCGCGCGGTGGCGCGAGGGCTGCGCAAGCGCCTGGGCGACGCGGACGTGGGTACGTTCGAGAAGTCCGTCGTGAAGATGATGCACGGGCTGGGCTTCCGCGAGCTGAAGGTGGCCAAGCGCTCCAAGGAAGGCCCCCTGCTCACCGCGCGCAAGCGCGAGGGCAGCGTGGAGCTGCGCTACGCGGTGCGGATGCTCAAGGGCATGCCCGGCATCGACCGCAAGTGCGTGCAGGAGCTGCGGCGCGACCTGAGCCACTACTCGGCGCAGGTGGGCCTGCTGGTGAGCGCGGGCGACGTGCGCGGCGACGCGCGCACCGAGGCGCAGGCCAGCGGCTCGCTGGTGATGCTGTGGTGCGGCGACGCGCTGGGTGAGAAGTTCCTGGAGGCCGAGACGGCCGTCACCGTCACCCGGGTGGAGCTGTACGAGATCGACGAGCGCTTCTTCGAGGCCGCCAAGCTGGACGCCGAGGAGGCCCAGAAGCGCCGCGAGGAGCGTCAGCGCGAGAAGCAGTCCCGCGAGGACGAGTCCCCCGAGGTCGCCGCGTCGTCGGAGCGCCCGCGCGAGAAGCGTCGCCGCGAGCGTGGCGAGAAGCGCGCGTCCGCTTCGCCTTCGTCCGACGAGGTGGAGGTCTCCTCCGAGGGCGGTGAGGCTCGCGCCCAGGGCGACGTCGCGGTCGAGGCCGCTCCCGCCGTGTCCGCGCCCGCGCCCCAGAACACGGGCTCCGAGGACGAGGAGGGCGAGGACGACGACGAGGGTGATGACGACGACCTGGAGGCCGCGAGCGCCTTCGTGGGGGCCCGTCCGGAGGGCGCCGAAGCGAACGGCGAGCCCGGCCAGGGAGACCGCAAGCGCCGCCGCCGTCGCCGTCGTGGACGTCGGGGTCGTGGGAACCGGGGTGCCGAGGCTGGCGCCACTCCGGCGGGTGGCACTCCGGCGGAGGCCGCGAGCGGCGCCGCTCCCACGGGCGAGGCCGCGAGCGCGCCCCAGGCGCAGGCGGAGGGCGCTCCCGCTCCCGAGGGTGAGGCGAGCATCGCCGCGCCCCAGCCCCAGGCGGAGGGCACCCCCTCTCCCGACGGTGAGGCGGGCATCGCGAAGCACCAGGACCTGGTGGCCGCGCCCGAGGTCAACGTGAGCGAGGCCACCGCGCCGAGCCCGGAGGCCGTCCCCGTGGCGGGTTCCCTGGCCGAGGCGCTGGAGGCCAGCACCCGGACCGAGGGCATCACCGAGCCCGAGGCGCCGGTCCGCGAGGCGCAGGTCCAGCCGGAGGCGGTCGTCCCGTCCGTGTCCGGTCCGGAAGCGGAGTCGCACGAGGTGCGAGAGGATGCGCACCGTCCCGCGAAGAGCCCGTCCGAAGGGGGAGAGGGCTGACACCGTCTGGCGCGGAGGGTGGGAATGGCCGGCGCGGGCCCGCTTCGGGTGTTACCCTGAGGGGGCGATGAAGCCGGCCCTGATTCTCGCCTTCTGCGCCGTCCTCCTCGGCGCCTGCCGCTCGCAGGCGCCGCGCTACCCCGTCTCTCCGGTGGATGTCTCCGGAGCGACGGTGAAGGACAACGCCCTCCTGGGCCTGGCGCCCGAGGGCGTGGCGACGTTGTTCACCCAGTCCCTGAAGTCCTCCGGCCGCTTCGAGCTGAAGGGCGACGAGGTGACGAAGGACGTCCGGCCCTGGCGCCTGACGTTGGACGTGCCCTTCACGCGCGAGGTCCTGAAGGACGGGGATCCGCGCAGCTTCGCCGAGGTGGGCGCCAACCTCGTGCTGGAGCGCTTCGGAGGGGAGCTGCCCCAGCACTACGAGGTGGTGGGACTGGGCGAGGCGCCGGTGATGGAGGACTCGCCCGCGGGCCGGCAGGCCGCCATGCGCGCCGCGCTGGACGCCGTGCTCAAGCAGGTGACGGACTCCGCGGTGATGCAGCTCAACGCGCTGGAGCGCACGGACGACGTGCTGGTGCAGGAGCTGCGCGCGGACGATGCGCGGCTGCGTGAGTTCGCGCTGCGCACGCTGGCCGAGCGCCAGCACCCCGCCGCGGCGCCGCTGCTCATCGAGCGGCTCAAGGAGTCCTCGGACGGGGACGTGCTGCGCAAGACGATTGGCGCGCTGGTGGAGATGAAGGCGCGCGTGGCGGTGCCGGCGCTCATCGACCTGGCGCGCGGCAAGGACAATGGCTTCGTGCAGGAGCTCGTCTTCGCGGTGGGCGAGATTGGTGGCCCGGAGGCGGAGGCGTACCTGTATACGGTGGCCCAGGGGCATGACGCGCCCGCCGTGCAGGCCGCGGCGCAGCAGGCCCTGGAGACGCTCTACGCTTCACGCAAGCACATCACCGCGGAGGCGCGTGGCCGGGACCACGCGGACTGACATCGAGATGAACCGTTCGTTCGGAGTGGGCGCCGCCGCCCTGCTGGCCACGATGATGCTGGGGAGCGGCTGCTCCAAGCGCGTGGAGTCGGAGTCGCAGACGTCGGCCGTGGCCGGGAGCGTGGCGGACTACTACCCGCTCGCGGTGGGCAACAGCTGGACGTACCGGCAGAACGGCCGCGCCGACAAGCTCGTCACGGTGGAGATCCTCAAGCAGGAGGAGGGCTTCTTCCACGACAACCAGGGCGGCCAGCTCGCCGTGGATGCCTACGGGCTGAGGGACCCCAAGCGCTACCTGCTGCGGGGCCCCCTGGAGACCGGGCACGCGTGGACGAACGTGGTGTCGGTGTCGTCCACCGAGCGCTATCGCATCGTCCAGGCGGGCAGCGCGTGTGACACCCCCGCGGGCACCTTCCCGTCCTGCGTGCAGGTGGAGGGGCGCAACCGGGTGGATGCCCAGGCCACGCTCGTCAACGCGATGACGTTCGCGCCGGGCGTCGGGATGGTGCGCATGGAGATCTTCCTGGAGACGGCGAGCCAGCAGCGCATCCCCCAGACGCACCTGGAGCTCACCGCCTACGAGGTGGGTGGGAGTCGTGCCCCCGGGGCGAGCACCCCACCGGCCGGCTGAAGGCCGGGACGGAGGGCGAGGAGGGGCCGCCGAGGGCCCCGGCCCGGCGAGTTGAAAGCCCGGCCGCCGCTCCGTACCCTTGCGCTCTCGTGAGGTGTCGCCGTGGCCCTGGAATCGACCGAGCAGACGCAGGAGGAACTCATCCTCGGGTTCCTCTCCGAGAGTGGTGAGGACTACACCTCCGGGGAGGCCCTGTCGGGCAAGCTGGGGCTGTCCCGCACGGCGGTCTGGAAGCGGGTGGAGGCCCTGCGCACCAAGGGCTATCGCATCGAGGCCATCCCCGCCCGGGGCTACCGGCTGGTGGAGGTCCCGGACCGCCTCACCGCGCTGGAGGTCGCGCCGCTGCTGGAGACCCATGACCTGGGCCGGACGGTCCATCACCACGCGGTGCTGGGCTCCACCAACGAGGTGGCGTTCCGGCTGGCGCAGGACGGCGCCGAGCACGGCGAGGTGGTGGTGGCCGAGCAGCAGACCTCTGGCAAGGGCCGCCGGGGCCGCGCCTGGGTGTCGCCGCCGGGGCTGAACCTGTACTTCTCCGCCATCCTCCGCCCGGAGCTGCCGCCCCAGCGCGCGCCGGAGCTGACGCTGGTGGCCGCCGTCGCGCTGGCGGAGACGCTGCGCGAGTGCGGGGTGGACGCCGCCATCAAGTGGCCCAACGACGTGCACATCGACGGGCGCAAGGTGGCGGGCATCCTCACGGAGCTGTCGGCCGAGCCGGAGCGGGTGCACTTCGTCATCGTCGGGGTGGGGGTCAACCTCAACTGCCAGGACGAGCACTTCCCCGAGGAGCTGCGCGGGGTGGCCACCTCGCTGTCGCTGGCCCGGGGCGAGAAGGTGCACCGCGCCCGGTTCGCCGCCTCCCTGTGGACGCGCCTGGAGGAGTGGCTGGACCTGTACCTGGAGACGGGGTTCGACGCGGTGCGCGCCCGGTGGAAGGAGCTGTCGTCCACCCTGGGGCAGGACGTGCTGGTGCGCACGGACCGCAGCGAGCTGCGGGGCCTGGCCGAGGACATCGACCCGTCCGGCGCGCTGCTGGTGCGCACGGAGGGCGGACAGCTGGAGCGCGTGCTGGCCGGAGACGTGGAGCAGCTGCGCCCCAGGCAGTCGCCGCGCTCGCGCCAGACGCCCCGCTGAGCGGCGCCTTCGGAGTAGAGTGCGCGGGGTGATGCTCCTGGCCATCGACGTTGGCAACACCAACACCGCCCTCGGGGTGTTCGAGGGCCGACGGCTGCTCGACCACTGGCGCGTGGAGACGAGCACCCGGCGCACCTCGGATGAGTACGGCATCCTGGTGCGCCAGCTCTTCTCGCACAGCGGCATCGACGCGGCGAAGGTGGGCGCGGTGGCGGTGTCCAGCGTGGTGCCGCCGCTCCAGTTCAGCCTGGAGAAGATGAGCGAGCGCTACTTCCGCATGCGGCCCATGTTCGTGGGGCCTGGCGTGAAGACGGGCATGCCCATCCTCTACGACAACCCTCGCGAGGTGGGCGCGGACCGCATCGTCAACGCGGTGTCCGCGTACGAGAAGCACCGCTCGGCGCTCATCGTCGTGGACTTCGGCACCGCCACCACGTTCGACGCGGTGTCCGCGCGGGGCGAGTACCTGGGCGGCTGCATCTGCCCGGGCATCAACATCTCCATGGAGGCCCTGTTCCAGAACGCCTCCAAGCTGCCGCGCGTGGAGTTCGCGCGGCCGCCGCATGTCATCGGCCGCAACACGGTGCACTCGATGCAGTCGGGGCTCGTGTACGGCTACGTCGGGATGGTGGACGGCATCTGCGCGCGCATGCAGGCCGACCTGGGCCACCCCGTGAGGGTCGTCGCCACCGGAGGGCTCGCGCCGCTGGTGGCCAGTGAATCCAAGGCCATCCACGAAGTGGACGAGTTCCTCACGCTCGAGGGCCTGCGCATCATCTACGGAAGGAACCACGCGACATGACCACCGCCGCCCCCAGCAACGTCCCGGCGCCTCCCCCGGGCTGCCCCTTCAACGCGGAGTTCCTCCCGCCCAACCTGCGCAAGCACGTGGACCCGGCCGCGCCGGTGCCGCTGCGGATGATGGCCGCCAAGTCGCTCGTGCCGCTCAGCCCGTCCGACATGCTGGGCGCGCTGTACATGCTGACGTACGACCCGGACGCGGGCGTGCGCGAGACGGCGGCGAAGACGTCCGCGGGCCTGCCCGAGAAGATCCTCGGCTCCGCGCTGCGCGACGAGGAGGTGCAGCCCCAGGTGCTGGGCTACTTCCTCGGGCTGCTCAAGGACAAGGACGCCTACGCGGAGATGCTCGTCCTCAACTCGAACACGCCCGACGAGGCCGTGGCGCAGGTGGCCCGCGAGTGTGGACCGAA